>NZ_CM136921.1:0-4409681 GCF_054461315.1 Pedobacter jaeyakensis
TCCTGTTTGCAGGAAGTAGGTGTGTATGTAGTGGGGCCGGTGCAGCGGCTGAGATTTTGTTTTGAGGTTTGAGGTTAGAGGTGTTGATTTTGGTTTTTGTGATAAACAAGAATACCCTGTAGTTTTCACTACAGGGTATCTTTAAGATCTGGCACCGACCTACTCTCCCACGTGTTACCGCAGTACCATCGGCTCTGGTGGGCTTAACTTCTCTGTTCGGAATGGGAAGAGGTGGACACCACCGATATAGGCACCTGAATATTTTAAATGTTTAGCAGTTAGTATTTAGATTTTAGTAGTTATCTAGTATCCCGACGATTTGTCTAAATACTAAGTACTATGTACTAAATACACCAGTAAACAATGACATATTATTGAAAGAAGTTAGTTAGGAAGAACAAACAACAGTTCTATGCTCTTGAAAGCTTCGGATTATTAGTATTACTCGACTTTGATGTCGCCATCTTTACATCTGTAACCTATCAACGTAGTAGTCTGCTACGGTCCTATATGGAATTCTCATCTCGTGGCTAGTTTCGCACTTAGATGCTTTCAGCGCTTATCTATTCCCAGCGTAGCTACTCTGCAATGCCCCTGGCGGAACAACAGATTCACTAGAGGCTAGTCCAACCCGGTCCTCTCGTACTAAGGTCAGCCCCACTCAAAATTCCAACGCCCACAACAGATAGGGACCGAACTGTCTCGCGACGTTCTGAACCCAGCTCGCGTGCCACTTTAATCGGCGAACAGCCGAACCCTTGGGACCTTCTCCAGCCCCAGGATGTGACGAGCCGACATCGAGGTGCCAAACCTCCCCGTCGATATGAGCTCTTGGGGGAGATCAGCCTGTTATCCCCAGCGTACCTTTTATCCTTTGAGCGATGGCCCTTCCATGCAGAACCACCGGATCACTATATCCGTCTTTCGACCCTGATCGACTTGTCTGTCTCACAGTCAAGCAAGCTTATGCTATTGCACTCCTCATACGGTTACCAAGCGTATTGAGCTTACCTTTGAAAGCCTCCGTTACCTTTTTGGAGGCGACCACCCCAGTCAAACTACCCATCAAACAATGTCCTCCATTAGATGGAGTTAGACACCGAATACAGAAAGGGTGGTATTTCAACGTTGACTCCACGACGCCTGGCGACGCCGCTTCATAGTCTCCCACCTATCCTACACATCCTGTATCCAATGTCAATGTTAAATTGTAGTGAAGGTGCATGGGGTCTTTCCGTCCCGTTGCGGGTACCCGGCGTCTTCACCGGGACCACAATTTCACCGAGCTCATGGCTGAGACAGCGCCCAGATCGTTACACCATTCGTGCAGGTCGGAACTTACCCGACAAGGAATTTCGCTACCTTAGGACCGTTATAGTTACGGCCGCCGTTTACTGGGGCTTCGATTCAATGCTTCTCCTTGCGGATGACATCCCCTCTTAACCTTCCAGCACCGGGCAGGTGTCAGGCCTTATACTTCATCTTTCGATTTTGCAAAGCCATGTGTTTTTGTTAAACAGTCGCCTGGGCCTTTTCACTGCGGCTGACATTGCTGCCAGCGCCCCTTCTCCCGAAGTTACAGGGCCATTTTGCCGAGTTCCTTAGCCATGATTCACTCGAGCACCTTAGAATTCTCTTCCCGGATACCTGTGTCGGTTTGCGGTACGGGTTTTTATAACCTGAAGCTTAGCGGTTTTTCTTGGAAGTCTGATTACCTGCGCTATCCACTTACCCGAAGGCTCGCGGTACTATCGGCGTTCAGCTAGGTCTGCGGATTTACCTACAGTCCCAATACCTACAGCCTTTAACGATCTATTCCGTCAGATCGCGGCAGTGTCACTACTCCGTCCCCACATCGCAGTTATAAAAAGTACGGAAATATTAATCCGTTGTCCATCGAATATCCCTCTCGGGTTCTCCTTAGGCCCCGACTAACCCTGATCCGATTAGCGTTGATCAGGAAACCTTATCCTTTCGGTGGGCGGGTTTCTCGCCCGCCTTATCGTTACTTATGCCTACATTTGCTTTTCCAGAAGCTCCACCACAACTTACGTCATAGCTTCGCTGCCGCTGGAATGCTCCCCTACCGTAATATTAATATTACCCATAGCTTCGGTGTACAATTTAATGCCCGTTTATTATCCATGCCCGATCGCTCGACTAGTGAGCTGTTACGCACTCTTTAAATGAATGGCTGCTTCCAAGCCAACATCCTAGCTGTCTATGCAATCGGACCTCGTTAGTTCAACTTAACTGTAACTTGGGGACCTTAGCTGATGGTCTGGGTTCTTTCCCTCTCGGCGCGTGACCTTAGCACCCCGCGCCTCACTGCAGTGTATATTAAATAGCATTCGGAGTTTGTCTGGATTTGGTAGGATTTGACTCCCCCGCACCCAATCAGTAGCTCTACCTCTAGTTAACTTAACCACCACGCTGTTCCTAAAAACATTTCGGGGAGTACGAGCTATTTCCCAGTTTGATTAGCCTTTCACCCCTACCCACAGATCATCCGGAAACTTTTCAACGTTTATCGGTTCGGTCCTCCAGTACGTGTTACCGCACCTTCAACCTGTCCATGGGTAGATCACAAGGTTTCGCGTCTACCTCCCCTGACTATACGCCCTATTCAGACTCGCTTTCGCTTCGGATCCGTGTCTTAAACACTTAACCTTGCCAGAGAAGAGTAACTCGTAGGCTCATTATGCAAAAGGCACGCCGTCACGCCACCTGGACGCTCCGACCGCTTGTAAGCACACAGTTTCAGGTTCTATTTCACTCCCCTGTTCGGGGTTCTTTTCACCTTTCCCTCACGGTACTGGTTCACTATCGGTCTCTCAGGAGTATTTAGCCTTACCGGATGGTGCCGGCAGATTCCCACAAGGCGTCTCCGACCTCGCGGTACTCAGGATACTACTAGACTAATGGTACTTACGTGTACGAGGCTCTCACTCTATATTGCCAGGCTTCCCATCCTGTTCCACTTCATTGCATTATAATCATATCGTAGTCCTACAACCCCACATATGCCGTAACATAAGTGGTTTGGGCTCTTTCCCGTTCGCTCGCCACTACTTAGGAAATCATTATTATTTTCTCTTCCTCTGCTTACTTAGATGTTTCAGTTCGGCAGGTTTGCGTATTATATACGACTAGTCTTCAACTAGCCAGGTTTCCCCATTCGGAAATCACCGGATCAATTCATATTTGCTAATCCCCAGTGCTTATCGCAGCTTATCACGTCCTTCATCGCCTCTGAGAGCCAAGGCATCCCCTGTGTGCTCTTATTTACTTTCTTCTCTCCATAGCCTTTTGCGCCTATGGAAATGCTTTTTTTGATCATTGTTAACTCTTTACGAACAAAATACATAGTACATAACTGCCACTAACTTCCCTGTCCGGATAAATCCTTCTGTTCAGTACATCGTAACGTGTACATAACTGTTTCTTCTGTCCAAGCTAACAACCTATCTATTGTTGTTTGCTCTTCTTTTTTAACTTCTTCCAATATGTCAAAGAACTTTTCAATCCCGGGTCGGCTGTTGCCAGTTTCCCTATTTCTGTACCTTTTATATTAAGTACCGGTGATGGTGGAGAATAACGGAGTCGAACCGTTGACCTCCTGCGTGCAAGGCAGGCGCTCTAGCCAGCTGAGCTAATCCCCCTTAAGATTCAATATGTAGTCCCGAGCAGATTTGAACTGCTGACCCCTACATTATCAGTGTAGTGCTCTAACCAAACTGAGCTACGGGACTAATTGTCTTTACTGCAGTATGAGAACACTATGTGATGTTTCATCCTATGGGTTTTCTTTTTTGAGATCTTGTGTCATTTATATCATTTTACGTAGCGAGTAGTCAATCCTACTCCAGAAAGGAGGTATTCCAGCCGCACCTTCCGGTACGGCTACCTTGTTACGACTTAGCCCCAGTTATCGGTTTTACCCTAGGACGCTCCTTGCGGTTACATACTTTAGGTACCCCCAACTTCCATGGCTTGACGGGCGGTGTGTACAAGGCCCGGGAACGTATTCACCGCGTCATTGCTGATACGCGATTACTAGCGAATCCAACTTCAAGAGGTCGAGTTGCAGACCTCTATCCGAACTGTGAATGGCTTTTTGAGATTTGCTTGCTGTTACCAGCTTGCTGCCCTCTGTACCATCCATTGTAGCACGTGTGTAGCCCCGGACGTAAGGGCCATGATGACTTGACGTCGTCCCCTCCTTCCTCTCTGTTTGCACAGGCAGTCTGTTTAGAGTCCCCACCTTAACGTGCTGGCAACTAAACATAGGGGTTGCGCTCGTTGCGGGACTTAACCCAACACCTCACGGCACGAGCTGACGACAGCCATGCAGCACCTAGTTTCGTGTGATTGCTCACTGATCTATCTCTAAATCATTCACTAACTTTCAAGCCCGGGTAAGGTTCCTCGCGTATCATCGAATTAAACCACATGCTCCTCCGCTTGTGCGGGCCCCCGTCAATTCCTTTGAGTTTCACCCTTGCGGGCGTACTCCCCAGGTGGAATACTTAACGCTTTCGCTTAGCCGCTAACTGTATATCGCTAACAGCGAGTATTCATCGTTTAGGGCGTGGACTACCAGGGTATCTAATCCTGTTTGATCCCCACGCTTTCGTGCCTCAGCGTCAATAAAACCATAGTAAGCTGCCTTCGCAATCGGTGTTCTGTGACATATCTATGCATTTCACCGCTACTTGTCACATTCCGCCTACCTCTAGTTCATTCAAGCTCATCAGTATCAAAGGCACTGCGATGGTTGAGCCACCGTCTTTCACCCCTGACTTAATAAGCCGCCTACGCACCCTTTAAACCCAATAAATCCGGATAACGCTTGGATCCTCCGTATTACCGCGGCTGCTGGCACGGAGTTAGCCGATCCTTATTCCTTCGGTACATTCAGCTTCCTACACGTAGAAAGGTTTATTCCCGAATAAAAGCAGTTTACGACCCAGAGGGCTGTCTTCCTGCACGCGGCATGGCTGGTTCAGAGTTGCCTCCATTGACCAATATTCCTTACTGCTGCCTCCCGTAGGAGTCTGGTCCGTGTCTCAGTACCAGTGTGGGGGGTCATCCTCTCAGATCCCCTAGTCATCGTCGCCTTGGTGGGCCGTTACCCCGCCAACTAGCTAATGACACGCATGCCCATCTTATTCCTATAAATATTTGATCATTACTCAATGCTGAGCTGTGATTTTATGCGGTGTTAATCCGAATTTCTTCGGGCTATCCCCCTGAATAAGGTAGGTTGCATACGCGTTACGCACCCGTGCGCCACTTTTCGATTAGTGCAAGCACCAATCTATCGTTCGACTTGCATGTATTAGGCCTGCCGCTAGCGTTCATCCTGAGCCAGGATCAAACTCTCCATTGTAAAATGTGTTGTTTGAACGCTGACCATTCTTAACTTAATTAATAATAGTCTTTATTCTATTTGTATTGTCTGATAGAAATTAACTCTAAAATAATAGCACTGGTATCATGTACTTTGAATCAGCACTCTCTTACCTCGCTACGCTATAAATGACATCTCTTTAATGAACTTGTCGGAATCTCCTCGCGGTTCTCCCTTCTATATCTTATAAACATGATCCCTGTGTTTCTGCAAGGTCTTTATCATCCCCGCATCTGTTTAAAATCACATCCTTTCAATCTTTGTTATACTTACCAGACTCCGTCCGGTAAATCCCCGTTTTGTTGGGACTGCAAAGGTAAGAATCTTTTTGATCTTGTCAAGCTTTTTTTAATCTTTTTTTTAAAGTCCTTTAAAACCCTAAAACAAATAACTCAACAATCTCAATCCCTTACCCCAGCTTATCAATGTACTAATCCCTAACTACCCCAATCATTCTTATCCTTCCCTCCGTAGCGGGTTGCAAAAGTAGAAAAAATTTCAACCACACCAAACATTTATATCAACTAATTTGTTATCCCCAGCTAACACCCTAATAAACAACAAGAAAAAGTTGAACCCAATGGTGTGCCTATACTACCGGCAGCAAAAGGCGTAATAAAAACAAGGGATTTGCAACGGGTCTGTAACGGGTTAGTAACGGGTCTATAACGGCTCAAGCCGTCCCAAACCCATTTAAAAGCCCTTTTTTATCCAAAATCATGACTAGGTGTATTTAAAGGCCGGTAAACCGTGACCTTTCTAACCGCAAAGGCTATACAATCGCTAATTTCCAAAGTATTGATGCATAGGTCAGTGAGCACAATATTCCATACTCAATAATCAAAAACCTGTATAGTTATCTCTGTAAACTTATTTCAGTACAGGACAAAGCGCATCTTTTTCCGATCTCCTTTTCGGGTTGGTTAGTCGTTGGTAGGTCCTTGGTAGGTCCTTGACTAATCTTCCACTCGACTGAAGACGAGCCAATAGCTAAGCAATAACTTATCAATATCATAAGATTAAAAGACTAATACATAACCCATACCCAATGAAGAACAATGCCAGATAGCATTTTAGTGATTTTGGAGAATGGTTAGGGGAGTTAATAGATAAATCTTATTGAAAAGTTACTATGAAACAGCAGACTCCCCCAACTATTGGTCAAACATATACCAACTAAACATTAAGTATACTAGCCTTTAATAATACTTTTAGTATTTTGGATTATAAGTGAAAAATTCAAAGAACAGCGAATTACATACACTTCACTGCTAACGCGCTTATTTGCCTTCGCGATATTTTAAAATGAGGGAAACCTACTTAAATATATACTTATTTAAAAGACATGGAGAAAAATGTTCAAGATTTTATAAACCTTAAATCACCCCAAGCCATTGCGCTCTTGGAACACCTGGCTTTGGAATTTAACAAAATAGGCGCATCGAATTTACACTCGACCAAAACAATGCTTGTGTTTTCTAACCGCATCAACTTCGCCTACATTATACAAATGGGAAAAGATTTTATTGATCTGGTTTTGCCTTTTGACAAGCCTTATTATGAAAATCTATGCTTTAGAAAGATAAAACAGGTTCCCAATGCTAAGCAGTATAACCATCATATTCGAATATACCATGAAGATGACATTAATGACGAAGTGAAAGAATATATGAAACTGGCGTATTTAAAAGGTGTTTGATTGCTAATACTGCCCAGTAGACAATAATACTAAAGTACATGCGGATACCGGTTCAATCGCATTCTCAAGCAGAAGCTCTTCCAATTTTTGGTTTTCAGTACCTGGATTAAAGATAACTCGTTTAGGATGTGTCTTTAAAATATAATCATGATAACCTTCCTGCAAATCCTGGCCTATATATAAGGTTATGGTATCAATATCATGATGAATCTCACCAGGCTTCTCAATTTCAACCCCGGCAACCTCACCTTTTTTTATTCCAACATTAACAATTTCATGTCCTTTAGCTCTCAGCATCTGCGCAGCACGATAAGCATAACGTGTAGGATTTGGAGTTGCTCCTATAATAAGTGTCTTCTTCATCACATTAATTTTAAAAAGAACAATCAACCATGCAATCTGTTTACGTAAACTTTAAAACAGCTTTAGCACAATTAACTCCATCAATGGCGGCAGATACAATTCCACCAGCATACCCAGCCCCTTCTGCACAGGGAAATAAACCTGATATTTGTGGGTGCTGGAAGGTTTCTTTATCTCTGGGAATACGCACCGGTGATGAAGACCTGCTTTCAACACCCACCAAAATTGCCTCGTTGGTGTAATAACCCTTCATTTTTTTGCCAAATATGGGCAAAGCGTTCTTTAAGCTCGAAGCAACAAAATCTGGCAGTGTATCTTCTAGGATAGTACTTCTCGTACCAGGCAAATAAGAGTTCTTTGGTAAATCAGCCGAAAGCCTCCCCTCAACAAAATCAACCATCCGTTGGGCGGGCGCTACTAAATTACCTCCACCCAGGTTAAAAGCAGTTTTTTCTATCTCTGCCTGAAAATTCATCATACGCAGGGGATCATCGCCCTTTACATCCTCTAAATTAATCTGAACTACCGTTCCAGAATTAGCAAATGGATTGTTTCTCTTAGATGGCGACCAGCCGTTTACAACAATTTCATTAACATGAGTTGCACAAGGTGCAATGATGCCGCCTGGACACATGCAAAATGAAAAAACTCCCCGGCTACCTACCTGCTCTACCAAACTATAATATGCTGGAGGTAAAAAACTACTTCTAATGTCACAATGATACTGCGCGGCATCAATGATCGACTGCGGGTGCTCGATGCGAACTCCAAGCGCAAAGGGCTTAGCTTCTACCGAAATTCCTTTTTGATGTAACAACTCATAGATGTCTCTGGCAGAGTGGCCAGTTGCTAAAATAACTGCATCAGATTTGTATTCCTGTTCATTATTAACAACAACCCCCCGTATCTTCCCAAACTGAACTATAAAATCTGTTACCTTACAATCAAAATGAACTTCTCCGCCTGCATTTAAGATAGTTTCTCTAATGGCCGTGATAATATGTGGGAGTTTATTTGTTCCTATATGCGGCCTGGCATCAATAAGTATATCTTCAGACGCGCCATGCGAAACGAATATTTGGAGGATCTTATTAATATCCCCCCTCTTGTTTGATCTGGTGTATAATTTTCCATCCGAATATGTTCCGGCACCTCCCTCACCGTAACAATAATTGGATTCTGTATTTACTAAACCTTCTTTATTTATTGCGGCGAGGTCTCTGCGACGTTGCTTCACATCTTTACCTCTTTCCAGAACTACAGGCTTTAACCCATCTTCTATACATTGAAGTGCGGCAAATAAACCTGCCGGCCCAGCGCCTATTATAATAACACGCTTGGCATCAGCAACATTTGGGTACTTTAAACTAAAATGTTCTTTAACTGGTACTTCGTCAACGTAAACTTTAACTTGTAAACGAAAAATAACTTTCCTGGATCTAGCATCAATAGAGCGTTTCAAGATCTGATACCCTGTAACCTTAACTGGATTGATCTTTAATGAAGCGCTGAGTTTAGTTTTGATAATGCCCTCGTCTGATAATTCTTCTGGAGAAAGCGTAATCTCTATATCCTTTTGCATAAGCTGGTCAGGTTTTTATCCCGAATGGCACAAAGCTACAAATAATCTAAAAATTATGCAGCCAGTCGGTATGTTATACCAATTGAACATCAAGAAGCCCAATCTGCCAAAAAGTCTACAATTGTTTGCTTGATAATTTTTATAACCGGGTTTTATAATTAATGTCAGGTTTTGAGGCTTCTTTGTAACAAAGGAATGAAATTTGAGTTCTAATAGCTAAATTAACAATTGATTTAAGGACGAGGCTGAGTAAGCCCAAATCACATTAAGAAAAGAAAATATGAAAAAAGCAGTTTTAGTAGTAGTTGGAATTTTAGTATTACTCGTAGCAGTAAGCGGCTGTGGCTACAATGGTCTTGTCAAACTTGATGAAGATGTACAAACAAAATGGGCAAATGTTGAAGGCCAGTATCAACGCCGGTCTGACCTTATACCAAATCTTGTGAGCACTGTTAAAGGAGCCGCCAAGTTTGAACAAACCACATTGACACAAGTAATTGAAGCACGTTCTAAAGCAAGTCAAATCACTATAGATCCAGATAAACTTACTGAAGAGAATATGCAAAAATACCAGGCAGCGCAAGGTCAATTAAGCCAGGCATTGGGCCGTTTGATGGTTTTAACAGAAAATTATCCGGAGTTGAAGGCTACACAACAATTTTCAGATCTTTCTGCGCAATTAGAAGGAACAGAAAACAGGATAAGTGTTGCACGTAAAGACTTTAATGAGTCTGTACAGGTTTATAATACGAAGGTTAGGTCATTCCCAAACAACTTAACTGCAGGATTATTTGGTTTTAGCAAGAAAGCTGCCTTTAAAGCTGAAGCAGGAGCTCAAAACGCACCAAAAGTAGAGTTTTAACTATTATGGGCGTATTCACAGAGGAACAACAAGAACAGATTGCAAGTGCGATTGCAACGGCAGAAAAAGCGACTTCCGGAGAAATTAGAATAGCAATTGACAAACACTGTCCGGGTGATGCTTTTGAAAAGGCAACTTCTTATTTTGCAAAGTTAGGTATGGATAAAACATCCCGACATAATGGGGTACTGATTTATCTAGCTCATGCAGATCACAAATTTGCTATTATCGGTGATCGTGGAATTAATAAGGTTGTACCTGAAGATTTCTGGGAAACTACAAAAGTAGCAATGCAGGCACATTTCGCATCAGGAAATCTGGCGCAAGGAATTATTGCCGGAATAATGCTGGCAGGAGAAAAATTGGCAACATTTTATCCCTTTGAAAGTGGCGATATCAATGAGCTGCCTAACGAGATTGTATTTATGGATCAGTCTAACAATTGATAATGATGAAAAGATCATTTATAGGATTGCTCTTATTAATTGTTAGTTATGCTGCCCTTGGGCAGGATTTCCCTGCCAAACCAAGCAAGTTGGTAAACGATTATACTAACACCTTATCTGCCACCCAAATTGCTCAACTTGAACAGAAGCTGGTTGCATTTGATGACTCCAGTTCTACGCAGATTGCGATAGCAATGGTAAAGTCGGTGGGCGAGTATGATATTAATGATTATGCACTTCAGCTTGGCAGACAATGGGGAGTTGGGCAATCGGGCAAAAATAACGGGATTATGATCGTTGTAGCGCTTGGCGACCGGAAAATCTCTATTCAGACAGGCTATGGCGTTGAAGGAGTATTACCGGATGTTTACGCAAAACGAATTATTGAAAATGAGATTAAACCTAGCTTTAAGACCGGTGATTATTACCAGGGGTTAGATCAAGGAACAGATGCCATTATCAAATACACCCGTGGAGAGTATAAAAATGATGCTCCAAAGGCCAAAGGAAAAAAGGAAAGCGGCTTTCCATCTGCAGTTATATTGGTAATCATCATTGTTATTGTCATTATCATTATCAAAAAAGGTGGTGGTGGCGGAAACGGCGGACAGGTAATCGGTGGACGAGGAGTAGCTAATGCACTATTTTGGAGCATGCTCTTAGGCGGCGGAAGCGGCAGGAGTTCTGGCGGAAGCTGGGGAGGTGGCAGTAGTAGTGGAGGCGGAGGTTTCGGCGGATTTGGTGGAGGCAGCTTTGGTGGAGGCGGAAGTAGTGGCAGTTGGTAACGTTCTTATTTTAAACAAACATGAGTATACTTAAGTGGAAAACCATCTCTTCAAAATATTTGGTTAGGGAAAAATGGGCAACATTACGCGTAGATGTTTGCGACCTTCAGAATGGGGTGATCAAAGATGACTACTATGTTTTAGAATACCCCAATTGGGTTAATGCTGTTGCGCTCACAGCCGACAATAAGGTGATTATGGTTTCCCAATACAGACATGGTGGTGATATCATTTCTTTAGAGATCCCTGGCGGAGTGATCGACGGCGACGAATCACCGGAAGATGCTATTAAAAGAGAATTACTGGAAGAGACGGGATATTCCTTTGACCATTCTGAGTTGATATGCACTAGCTATCCGAACCCGGCTACTTCTACAAATGTTACTTATACCTACCTGTTAAAAGGCGGCATCAAAACTCATGAGCAACACCTTGATGACCATGAGATCCTGGAAGTTCAGGAATATACGATCGATGAAGTTAAAACATTTTTGAAAGAGAATCTGATTGCACAGGCTTTGCATTCTAATGCGTTGTTTTATGGCTTAATGAAGCTTGGCGAATTGAAGTAAAGAATAATTTTACCTGCTAACAAAAACGGCTTCCAATTGGAAGCCGTTTTTGTTAGCAGGGTATGTTTAGCTCATTTTCAGTTTTTTCTGAATGTCATGAACATAGCCCTTAAATTTCTTATCCGTATCAATTAAATCTTCGACGGTTTGGCATGCATATATTACTGTAGAGTGATCACGACCTCCGAAAAACGCACCAATTGTTTTCAAAGAAGATTTGGTGTGGCTTTTAGAAAGGTACATTGAAATTTGACGGGCCTGAACAATTTCACGTTTGCGTGTTTGTGATTTAACCATATCAACGGGTACTTCAAAATACTCGCAAACCAACTTTTGAATGTACTCCATTGAAATCTCTTTAGAGGTATTCTTGATGAAGTTCTTCAGCATTTGTTTGGCAAGTGCCAGATCAATATCTTTTTTATTGAGTGTTGACTGCGCTAGTAAGGAAACCATTGCTCCTTCAAGTTCACGAACGTTGTTATCAATATTATGAGCAACGTATTCAACAACCTCTGCAGGAAGCTCTATGCCATCGGCATACATTTTTTTCCTTAAGATAGCAATCCTTGTTTCTAAATCAGGAATTTGAAGATCAGCAGAAAGACCCCATTTAAAACGGCTCAATAAGCGCTCTTCCAATCCTGCTAAATCTTTTGGTGCTTTATCAGAAGACAAGATCACCTGTTTACCAGATTGATGAAGATGATTAAATATGTGGAAAAAGATATCCTGAGTTTTTTCTTTACCTGCAAAGTTATGTACATCATCCATGATGATCACATCCATTGCTTGATAGAAGTTAACAAAATCGTTGATGGTGTTATTCTTTAATGAATCGACAAATTGCTGGCAGAATTTTTCGCAAGAAACATAGATCACTAGCTTATCGGGCATGTTGCGTTTAATCTCGTTACCAATTGCCTGGGCAAGGTGGGTTTTACCTAATCCCACTCCACCATAGATCATTAGTGGATTAAACGAGGTTCCGCCAGGTTTGGCTGCAACCGCATATCCTGCAGATCTTGCCAGCCTGTTGCAATCTCCTTCAATATAATTATCGAACGTATAATTCGAATTTAACTGAGGGTCTACATTAAGCTTTTTTAATCCTGGAATAATAAAAGGATTTTTAATGTCCTTATTAATAGAAACAGGAATTGGCATCGACTGAATCTTAGCTTCTGCCCCATTTCCATTACTCGGCATATTAGTGGTATACGGAGATCCGGTGTTGCTTGACTTATCAACTACAATGTTGTATTCTAACCTTCCTTCATCACCCAATTGTTTCTTGACTGTTTTACGTAGCAGTCCCACATAGTGTTCTTCCAACCATTCATAGAAGAATAAACTGGGAACCTGTATGGTTAAAACTTTGCCTTCCAATTTCAATGCTGATATCGGTTCGAACCAAGTTTTGAAACTCTGGGTCGGAATGTTATCTTTTATGATTTGGAGACAGTTCTTCCATACTTCGGTACAAGTTTTTTCCATAGTAATTCTATAATTTGTTGGTTTACAGTTACGATACGAGCGTTAATAATTGGCTGTTTCGAGAGATCGAATATTCAAAAAATTATCAACAAAAAAAACTTAATTTTCATTTATTTGGTAAGTACTTAGCCAGCAATACCATACCCTGCTTAACCTGAATTTTTTGTGTTGATAACTATTTGTTAACACATGTTTTAATATTCACCAAAAACACTACGGAGCACATCGGCTACTTCACCTAGGGTAGCATAAGCTTCCACTGCAAGCAATATATAAGGCATGAGATTGGACGTTCCCTCTGCTGCTTCTTTAAGGGCAGAAAGTGCGGCAGTAACAGCTGAATTGTCCCTCTGCTGCTTCAAAAGCGCTATTTTATCGGACTGCACTATTCTTATTGAGTCATTAATATTAAATGGTTCTATCGTTTCGTCTGCATGTTGCGTAAAACGGTTCACCCCAACTATTACCTTACTGCCGTCTTCAACGGCCAATTGATATTGGTAAGCAGCTGCCGCAATTTCATTCTGGATATAGCCATTTTCTATCGCATTTACGGATCCGCCCATGGCGTCAATTTTATCAATATAGAGATGAGCCGCAGCCTCCATTTCATCGGTAAGATTTTCAACAAAAAAGGAGCCTGCAAGAGGATCTACGGTACTGGTTACACCACTCTCAAAAGCGATGACTTGCTGAGTGCGTAAAGCGATCTTAGCGGCGGCTTCTGTTGGTAATGACAAGGCCTCATCGTAACCATTAGTATGCAGTGACTGGGTACCTCCAAGCACCGCAGCCATTGCCTGATTGGTAACTCTGATGACATTATTTAAAGGTTGCTGTGCGGTTAATGTTGAACCTCCAGTCTGCGTGTGGAAGCGGAGCATCTGCGCCCTTTCATCTGTTGCTCCAAGCTCTTTGGTGATCTTGGCCCACATCCTCCTGGCAGCCCTGAACTTGGCGATCTCTTCAAAAAAATCATTATGACAATTAAAGAAGAAAGAAAGGCGACGCGCAAAAACATTAATATCCAATCCCTTTTCAATTGCAGCATTGAGATATGCTTTACCATTGGCCAGCGTAAAAGCGAGCTCCTGCACAGCTGTGCTTCCGGCTTCTCTTATATGGTAACCGGAAATTGAAATGGTATTCCACTTGGGCACTTCCCTGCTACAGTATTCAAAAATGTCTGTAATAATCCGCATTGAAGGTTTTGGCGGATAGATATAGGTGCCTCTTGCGGCGTATTCTTTCAAGATATCATTTTGAATCGTTCCCGAGATCTGACTGATATCGGCACCTTGCTTCTTCGCCAGGGCGATGTACATTGAAAGAAGAATTGCAGCTGTAGCATTGATGGTCATTGATGTAGTGATACCTTCAAGTGAAATGCCTTCAAACAAAATCTCCATATCTTTTAAGGAGTCTATGGCCACTCCAACTTTCCCCACTTCACCCTCAGACATTTCATGATCAGAATCGTAGCCTATTTGTGTTGGAAGATCGAAAGCGACAGATAACCCGGTTGTACCTTGTTTGAGCAAGTAATGATAGCGCTTATTGGATTCTTCTGCAGTGGAAAATCCGGCATACTGCCTCATCGTCCATAATCGCCCGCGATACATATCTTTTTGAATACCCCTGGTAAAAGGATACTTTCCCGGAACCTCATTATTTGGCTGAGCAGAGGTATAAAGTTCGCGAATCTCAATCCCCGAAGTCGTTGTTATTTTCTTCTCTTCCATTTCAAAATTGCTGTTGTATATCTCGCTTTATTAAATCTATGGTCAGATCGTATATGTTTTCTTCCAGGCCAGCCAGATGCTGTAATACCCTTTTACTCAAATCCAACCCGGAGGCATCTTGCGGTAGCCCGGTTGCCGCACTGCCTACCATCGCCTGAGTATCTTCCTTCAGCTTTCTTATAATATTCCATGTTGTGGAATTTATATAGAGCTGCTGCGCAATATTGTGTTGGTATTCTGCATTAATTTCATTGATGACCATTGACTGCAGGACTTTTACAGAGATTCCTGGCTGATGAAGCCGAATAAGTATATTTGCAGGGTTGATGCGTTCAACAAAAATGATTAGCCGTTCATAAGCTTGTAGTCGCAAACCTGGCAACTGGCTGTTATCTTTCTCTGTAACTACCGTGGTTTTAAACTTTAGGTATTGATTTAATTTATCCCTTACTAAAAAATAAGCGAATCCAACTATGATAATTCCGGCGAGTGATGCGACAGCAACTTGATAAAAAAAGCTTATTGGTTCCATTTTGCTTTGTTTAATTACGGTAATAATTAGTAGCTAACCGACGCAAAAATGTACATTTTATTTATATTTACACCAATAATCAATTGTTCAATTTGATATGCTGTTCGCACTGAAATTAACTGTTGATATAGTAAGTTTTTGTACTTTAAAATGATAAATAGCATGAGTAATACAGTTGAAACGTCATTTGCACCAGTTACTTTTACCGAAGGTGCAGTAAAGGAACTTTTTAAGTTAAAAGATCAGCAGGAGATTGGAGAAGATTTCGGACTCCGTGTTGGTGTTGAAGGAGGAGGATGCTCTGGAATGAGCTATGTTCTTGGATTCGATCAAAAAAAAGAAGCCGATCAGGAATTTATAATTGAAGGAATCAGGGTTTTTATGAATAAAGCTCATCAAATGTACCTTCTAGGAATGCAAGTAGATTGGCAGGATGGGCTTAACTCAAGAGGTTTTACTTTCAGCAATCCTAATGCAGCGAGTACTTGCGGTTGTGGTACCAGCTTCGCTGTTTAATTGGCAATCTTTGTAACATTATAACTAGTCCCGTTGTCTTAACATCGGGACTTTTTACTTTTATACCCAATAAGATTTTATTTCCATCGAATGACCTATACTGAAAACGTCAGACTAGCCCTCCAATCCATAAAAAGCAACAGGCTGAGAACCATGCTTACCGCATTGATTATTGCAATTGGTTTGTCTGCTTTAGTAGGAATTTTAACTACACTAGATGCAGTTAAAAAAAGCATGACTGAGGCTTTTTCGAGTATGGGCGCGAATTCTTTTACGATTAGGAATAGAGGTATCGGGATTAGGGTAGGTGGCGGAGGGCAGCGACCAAAACCTTTCCGCTCCATCAAATATGAGGATGCCATCAATTTTAAGGAACGTTTGAATGCTCCTGCAACTGTAGCAATTAGTGTAAATGCAACAGGGGGAGCAACAGCAAAATATGATCAGGAAAAAACCAATCCAAATATCAATATCATGGGGATTGATGAAAATGGTTTAAATTCTCAAGGATTGAATCTTAGCTTGGGCCGAAATTTTAGTTTAGCAGAGGTGCAGAGTGGTAATAATTTATGTATTGTTGGGAGCGAGATTGCCACTAAACTCTTTAAAAAAGAATCACCGCTCGACAAAATCATTAATGTAGGTAACCATCGCCTAAAAGTGATTGGTGTACTGGAATCAAAAGGCCAAAGTATGGGCTTTAGTGGAGACAGGGCGGTCTTTGTGCCTTTATTAAAGGCCAAACTGATCAACACAAACTCCAATCCTTCCTATACGATCACCGTCATGGTTGTTAATAATGACCAAATGGATAATGTAATTGGAGAATCAACAGGAGAGTTCAGGAAAATCAGAAAAGTAAAAATAGCAGAACCAAATAACTTTGAGATTATAAAAAGTGATGCGATCGCACAAACGCTATTTGAGAATCTTAAATATATTGTGCTCGGTGGTATTGCAATTGGAGGTATAACGTTAATTGGTGCCTCAATTGGCTTAATGAATATTATGCTAGTTTCCGTTACCGAAAGGACAAGGGAAATAGGAATTAGAAAAGCGATTGGTGCAAATCCAGCGGTAATTAGAAAGCAATTCCTGATAGAAGCTGTTATGATTTGTCTTATGGGGGGGGCTTTCGGTATTTTTCTTGGAATCGCTTTAGGGAATGTAATTTCATTTGCTATGGGAGGTTCGTTTATTATTCCATGGAAATGGATTTCAGGAGGATTTGCACTCTGCGTGGTTGTTGGAATAGCTTCAGGTTATTACCCAGCAAAAAAAGCTTCAAAACTGGATCCAGTTGAAGCTTTAAGGTATGAATAATATTATAGTTATTTGGTTTCCTATCGGGCTGTATATTGCTTATCGTAATAAGCCTGATAGTTTCCGGAAGTCACATTAGTCAACCATTCTTCATTTTCAAGATACCATTCTACCGTTTTGGTTAGTCCTTCTTCAAATTGAAGACTTGGTACCCAATCTAATTCCTTTTGTAGTTTAGTTGAATCAATAGCATAGCGAATGTCATGACCTGCCCTATCGGTAACGAAGGTAATTAGCTTAGCAGATTCACCCTCCGGCCTACCCAATTTTTTATCCATTATATTACAAAGCAGGTGAATTAAATCGATATTTTTCCACTCATTGTGCCCGCCAATGTTATACGTCTGGCCGGTTTTGGCATTGTGAAAAATAACATCAATTGCTCTGGCATGATCTTCCACCCATAACCAATCGCGAACGTTTTCACCCTTCCCGTATACCGGGACCGGTTGATTATTTTTAATGTTATTGATTGCCAAAGGAATTAATTTTTCAGGAAAATGATGAGAGCCATAATTGTTAGAACAATTTGAAATAACGACATCAATACCATAAGTATCATGGTAAGCTCTTACAAAATGATCAGAAGACGCTTTTGACGCTGAATATGGACTGTGAGGATCGTATGCAGTGGTTTCGGTAAACATCCCTGTTTCTCCAAGCGCGCCGTAAACCTCATCTGTAGATACATGATAAAAGCGCTTCCTTTCGAAGGCACCTTTCCAGAATTCCCGTGCAGCATTTAAAAGATTTACAGTACCGATCACATTGGTCATCACAAACGCAGTAGGATCAGTTATGGATCTGTCAACGTGAGATTCAGCAGCAAGATGAATCACGGCATCGAAGTCTTCTTTTTTGAAAATCTGATTAATTTCGGCCACATCCGTTATATCTGCCTTTACGAAAGAATAATTTGGCTTATCTTCAATGTCGGTAAGGTTAGCCAGATTACCTGCATAGGTAAGTTTATCAAGATTAACAATTTGATAGTCGGGATAGTTATTTACAAATCTCCTTACTACGTGCGATCCGATAAAACCTGCACCACCAGTTATCAATATTTTTTTCATTCTTTTAAATTTCTTTAGGCACTGCAAGTTCCTGAGCGATTGCAGCGGTCTTTTCAGTATATATTTTAGTTAGTATTAAGTTTATTGACTCCTTCATGTCAAATTGAACATCCTCATGAAGTTTATAAAATTTGGCTAATAGTGACAATGCAGATTTAACGAAATAGATATACAATTTTTCATTAAATCTATACATTGGAGAAAAAACACCATCCTTGAAGGTGATTGGCATACTTTGTAATAAGTATATTTTCAACTCCACCTCTGTCACCAAATCCTTAGTTACTTTAAAATGATGATTTATACCCGCATTCAGTTTCCTCATTTTTAGCAGCGTATCTTTAGCGTTATATTTCTTGTTTGCTTTCAACTCTGCTATTCCTGCTTCGACCTGTTCTTTAACACCATCAAACCTGGCTACCAAGTCTTCCTCACTTTCGAGTAACATAAAGTGAAGATGCTCCGTAAGCACCTTGTCTTTCGCAATAAGTCTCATCAACAACTTATCCTTTTCCTTATCAGGAAGGGCTTTAATTTCTGCTTTCAGATCTTTATGCTCGGCTAAGCGCATTAAAAGGGGTTATCTTTTAAATATTTTTCCCAATTCCATGCGGAGCGCATCATGTCATCTACACCAAGCTCAGCTGTCCAGCCAAGTACTTCAGAAGATTTTGTCACATCACCCCATACTTTCTCTACGTCGCCACTTCTTCTTGGGCCAATGTTATAGTTCAACTTTTCACCAGTTGATTGCTCAAACGCATTGACGATTTCCAGTACAGTTGAACCTTTGCCAGTTCCGAGGTTAAATACCTCATAATTGGAATCCGCCTCAGCATGCTCCAGTCTTTTAATAGCGGCAACGTGCGCTTTAGCGAGATCTACTACATGTATATAATCTCTTACCGCACTGCCATCGGCAGTATCATAATCATTTCCGAATACCGTTATCGGGCCGCGCTTTCCTATAGCTGACTGCGTAATAAAAGGCACAAGATTTTGTGGTACACCGATAGGTAATTCTCCGATAAGGGCAGTTGCATGAGCGCCAACCGGATTAAAATAACGAAGTGAAATTACATTTAACGAAGGGCTAACCTTACAGGTTTCCTGCAAAATCTCTTCGGCAATTTGCTTGGTATTTCCATAAGGAGATTCAGCCTTTTTAGTTGGTGCCTCTTCCGTTACCGGCAGCGAATCAGGCTGACCATAAACAGTACAGGAAGACGAAAAAACCAGATTTAAGGAACTTTGATAAGCATTGATCAAGTTGATCAAGGAATAAAAATTATTCTTGTAATACTTTAACGGTTCCTGGACAGATTCGCCCACTGCTTTAAACGCAGCGAAATGAATTACACCTGAAATATCAGGATATTTGGCTGCAAATTCAAAAACCTTTGCTTCATCACAAAGATCAAGTTCTACAAACTCAGGATCAATACCTGTTATCGCTTTTATCTGTTGTAAAATCTTGGGGCTGGAATTAGCAAAATTATCTATAATTACAACCTCGTAGCCAGCATTATAAAGCTCAACTACTGTATGAGATCCTATGAAACCAGTTCCACCAGTTACTAGTATTTTAGCCATTTATTATTGATTATATGTTGAAAAATCTTCTGTTCTGTATTTATAAATGCGTCTTTGTTAGAGACCTGAAATGTTCGAATTTTTAACTCTTTTTTGCACCATTATTCAATAGATTACTACAAAAACCAGCGCCTATTGTATCAGTTGATGCACCTGTGAAATAGCTTTTAAAAGATATTAATGCTGTTTCGGTTTTATTGAACTATCTTCGGCTAAGATAATAAATAAACAAACAAATGCTTTGGCTTTACAATATAGCAATTCAATTTTATGGATTAATTGCTAAGTTTTATTCTCTATTCAACAATAAGGCAAAACTGTTTGTAAATGGAAGAATTAACATTTTTGATAACATTTCAAGACAAATTGATCCATCTGAAAAACACATTTGGTTTCATTTTGCATCTCTTGGAGAATTTGAGCAAGGGCGATCCGTACTTGAACGCATTAAGGCTGAACGCCCAAACAGAAAGATCATAATTACATTTTTTTCGCCTTCTGGATATGAAATCAGGAAAGACTATTCCTTAGCGGCGGGGGTCTTTTATTTACCCCTAGATACCGCAGCGAATGCAAGGCAGTTGTTGAAATTGTTTAATCCTGAAATTGCTATTTTCACTAAATACGAATTCTGGTACCATTATTTTAGCGCATTAAATGCAAATAATACGCCAGTGATACTCATTTCAGGAATTTTCAGACCAGACCAGATTTATTTTAAATGGTATGGTTCTTTCAATAAAAAGATATTAAGGTATGTGAATCACTTTTTTGTGCAGAACCAGGAAAGTGTGGAGCTCTTAAACAGCATCAAGATAGCAAACGTTACTTTAAGCGGAGATACTAGATTTGATCGCGTTTATCAAAATGCGGAAAATCCGAAGAAAATTAACCAAGTTGAAGAGTTCGTAGACATAGCACCTGTGATGGTTGCTGGAAGTACATGGCCAGCGGACGAAATTTTAATTAGCAAGTTGGTTGAAAAGCACGCAAAATGGAAGTTTATCATTGCCCCTCATGAAATCGAAAAGGAACGGATAGCCAGTATTCGTGTTTTATTCCCAAACTCCATTTCATTTTCGGAATGGGAAGATAATTCTTCAGCAAATGTGTTGGTTATAGATAACATCGGAATGTTATCTTATTTATATAACTACGGTCAGATAGCTTACATAGGAGGAGGATTTGGAGTTGGTATTCACAACACACTTGAAGCCGCTGCATTTGGAATACCTGTTATTTTTGGCCCCAATTATGGTAAGTTCCAGGAAGCTAAAGATCTTATTCAATTAAAATCTGCTCAAAGCATTAGCAATGAAACGGAATTAAATAACGCGTTTGAGGCGCTAACTTCCAGTGACAATGCAGGAACAAATGCGAAGACTTATGTTCGCAAAAATACTGGTGCAACCAATATGATTGTAGATTATCTAGTGAGCATACTTTAGCTTGTGGCCATTTCTGCAAGCGCCTGGATGAACTTCGGGTTATCATTTAAGCTCTCTACCAACTGGACATGTTCTCCTCCCAATGCCCTAAACTCTTCATGGTATTCTACTGTGATTTCATAAAGCGTTTCCAAACAATCTGCAACGAAGGCTGGGCTGAACACCAATAATCTTTTCTTGCCTTGAGCAGCAAGCTTTTTCAATACATCGGTTGTATAAGGTTGTACCCAAGGCTCTTTTCCTAAGCGTGACTGGAAACAAACGGTATAGTCGGCCGCAGGAATACCTAGCTTATCAGCAATCAACTTCGCGGTATGATGTCCTTGTGCTGAGTAGCAAAACTTATTAGTATCATTTATGGATTGGCAGCAATTATCGCTTTTGAGGCAGTAATGGCCGGTATGATCGCACTTGAGTAGTTGGCGTTCTGGAAGCCCGTGAAAGCTAAACAGCACATGATCATAACTTGATGGATTATATTTTACTGCATTTTCGGCAAAAGATTCTATGATCAGTTCATTACTGTAAAAAGAATTAACGAATGATATTGGAGGGACAGTTGGCCATTTGCTAACCAGCTCCATTACGTTTTGAATGACAGAACCTGTGCTCGCTGATGCATATTGTGGAAACATAGGAATGACCTTAATACTTTCAACCAACCCAGCTTTCATTTTTTCCAAAGCAGAAAGTATGGATGGATTTTGATAACGCATTGCCAGTTCCACATGGTAATCTGCACCAAGCTTCTCCTGAAGTAAGGCAGCCTGTATCCTGCTATAGTAAAGAAGTGGCGATCCATTTTCATCCCAAATCTCTTTATACAGTTTTGAGGTCTTTGGACTTCTGAAGGGTACGATAATACCCTTTACGAGCAAAGTCCTTTTGAAGGCATTGATGTCAATTACTCGCTCATCCATAAGAAACTGATCGAGATACTTTCGAACATCTCCTACTTCCGGACTATCTGGAGTTCCTAAATTGACAAGCAATACACCTTTTTTACCCATAATGGTGCGAAATTAAGTTAATAAACTATAGCATTCAATGCTTTGAAAAGAATAATTGCTTTTTAATGATCAAGCAAAAATGATTTTACTTGCTCCATTAACCACATTGGGGTGGAAGTAGCACCGCAAATCCCTACACGATCCTTTTGGTTAAACCAGTTAAAGTCTATTTCCTCAACATTTGAGATAAAATAGGCCTTTGGATTGAACTTCTTACACACGTCGTAGAGTACTTTGCCGTTAGAAGATTTTTTACCAGATACAAATAAAATGACTTCATGATTGACAACAAATTTCTCGAGGTCAGTATAACGGTTAGAAACCTGCCTGCAAATGGTATCATTGGCTTTCACATCATATCCTCTACTAATTAGCTCGTCTTTGATTTGATAAAACTTATCTGTGCTCTTCGTAGTTTGACTATATAATGTAAATTTTGAAGGAAGCGCAACTTCATTAAGTTCTGCGATATCTTGAAAAACAATTGCCTGACCATCTGTTTGCCCTTGTAATCCTACAACTTCGGCATGTCCGTGCTTTCCGAATATTAATATCTGTTCATTATCATCATGTGAGCTTTTGATCCGATTCTGCAACTTAAGTACTACAGGACAGGATGCATCAATCAGAGTAAGGTCATTTTGGAGCGCCAACTCATAAGTTGACGGTGCTTCACCATGTGCCCTTATCAGCACCTTTTCACCATGCAGTTCCTTCAACTCTGTATGGTCAATGATCCTTAAACCTTTATCAGTAAGTCTTTTTACCTCTTCGTCATTATGAACAATGTCACCCAAACAATAAAGGTAATCTTCGTGATCCAATATATCTTCAGCCATATCAATGGCGTATACTACTCCAAAACAGAAGCCTGATGCTTTATCTATCGTTACACTCAGATCGTATTTCATTTTTCAAATTGAAGTATTAAATCACAAAAATACGTAAAAAGATAATCATATTATTTCCTCAAATTTTTTCCGCTGTAAAGATCTTTTTTGCAACTGCTACAACTAAAAAATAAGTCATGGCAACCATCTGCAAAGGGTGCAAGATGATATTTATAATTGGGTTTTGATCTGTTAAAAATGATATCATTATTCTTCCTAGAAAAACTAACCCGAGAGGTAATGCAAGGATCGTTATCGGCAAATTCCAAAACATGACAATCGGCCCGAAAAAAACCATTCCCAGGTATGCCAATGCTCCAAGCGAATTATTTCCCAGGATTTGGAAAAGATCATCACCATATTGTGCAGCATTTAAATCCTTGTTGTAATAGAGCATCTTATTAGCAATAAGAATCTCAGAATTTAACTTTCTTTCTTTTATTAAGGCAGATACTCGACTTGCAGCTGGAACGGATTGGTCTTCTTCATCTAGCCAATTATTTTCTCGATATATACGAGATTCGAAAAACATGCACCTGGGATCAGTGGCTGAAAAGGCTGTAGATCTGAGAAGTCGCACTAAACGAAGTGGTAGTAAATTTAATAATACAAGCTCAGTAATAGGGCTAAAAATATTACTCTTAAAATCCCCTGACTTTTTACTAGGAATTAAACTTAACATTGCAAGGTCAAAAACCTTCATCCTGTAAATCATGCTATTTAATAATCCATTTTTTACAATGGTATCTTGATCCAAGACCAATAAATATTTTCCCTGCACCTTTGCCATAAGTTCTGATAAAGGTGAATTTTCGTTGTTAATCAAAATTTCTATATGCCGGTAATCTTGATTTTGAAGTGATTTTATGACATCTCCCGCTTTACTAGGTTGTCCGACGACAACAACGGAGATAAGGTCAGTAAACTTACGTCCATAATGTCCGAGTTTTGGGTTAGAGAGGAAATTAAAGAGTGTAACAGAGAATCTTAATATGAGAAAGATGGAGACTACATATAAAAATATAGATATCAAGATTTGTGGCATCTTTTCAATGCATCAGCTCAAATAAACTCTATCTTCTTCGCCTTTTACATCCATAATCACATCAACATGCTCTTTGAGAACTGTAGCCAGCTGCAAACCTACAAAGTCCGTGGCAATTGGGAATATCTTATGACTTCGGTCTATTAAAACAACAGTCCTTATTTTTTTATGTGGAGTATTTATAAACACACCTAATCCGTAGGCTAATGTTTTACCACTATTTAAAACATCATCTACCAAAATTATCACTTTATTTTTCCAGTAAGATTCATCAAGATCTGTATTGGCTACTAGCTTACTATTTAATCTGTCTAAATCTATTCTGAGCATAGTAATCTTTATATTCGAAATTTCAGAAAGAACCTTTTGCAACCGTAGCGCGAGCTTATAACCCCTGTCCCATATTCCGGCTAGCACAACTTCCTTCTCATTCAAATTATCTTCAAGTATTTGATAAGCAATCCTGTTTATTTTCTGTTGGATCTGCTTCTTGTTTAGGATGAGTAACTGAGATTCTGCCATAGGTGTAACCGATTTTTTATGTCACAAAAAGAACCATTTTGAGGGTCAATATCAAACTTAGACAAAAATATTTATTCGAGCCCTAAAAAAAATCCAAATTGCTGCAACGTTTTGCCAGCAACAGCGTCTAATGATTGTACAATAATAACCAACATATAATGAAGATCGCTTTCCTAAACAAAACAACTGCAATTATACTTCATCTAATTCCACTTGTCTTTGTATCAAAAGCACAGGAATCAAAGTCTGTCGCGTTACGTGATTTTCAAGAGGTATCAATAACGAGCGGTATCGACCTCTATATTACTCAGTCGACCAGTGAAAGCATCAAAATAGTGGCTCACCCAGATATTTTAGAGAAGGTAGTTATCGAAAAAAAAGGTTCTCTTTTGAATATACATTATAAAGAGAATTTTAGTTGGAGCAGGTTTATAAAAGATCAGGACACGAAAATCTACATCAGTGTTAAAACCCTTCATGCAATTTCTGCAAGCGGGGGAAGCGATGTCTACACCCAAAATACCATAAAGACCGACAAGTTGATGCTTCATGCTTCTGGAGGATCTGATATAGATTTCAGCTTAAATAGCAGAGATCTTCAGATAGAAACTAGCGGGGGATCTGACATAAATTTAAAGGGGAGTGCAACAAATATGCTTGCAAAAGCAAGTGGAGGCAGTGATATCGACGCTCTCGGGTTAGTAGTGGAATATGCAAAGGTTGAAGCCAGCGGTGGTTCAGATGCAAATGTAAATGTAAGCAAAGCGCTGGAAATTAGAGCTACAGGTGGAAGTGATGTAAGTTATAAGGGAAATGCCGTAGTTAGAAAGACTTCTTCTGATAGAAGCGGCGATGTAAAAAGACTAAATTAAAATTTAGATAATTAGTAGTTAAAAACCTGCCTGGTGGATACCGGCAGGTTTTTTTATGTTATTTTCTACTCCTATATGGATAAAAAATGAAGTTAGCACCTTCCGGTACCACGACGAAAACGCACATAAATTCTTCAGGCTTCTTGTAATTCTTCAAAAATAGCGCCTTTCTATCTGGTGCAATAATTCCCTTTTCTACAAATTCTTCCAGTGTACTGGCTTGTATAGTCCAATCCGTATTCAGTTCTTTTCTGTCTAATATTAATTCTCCGATATTTACTTCATGTTGATGGGCAATAAAGATTGGATTAGCAGAAAGTCCTTCAACAATTATTTCAAGTGCAATCTCTCTAATAGATTCTGAATATAATTCCAAATCCTTTTCAACACTTAATAAGGGGCTTTTCTTTTTCTCTGGCTGACCATCCTCTGGTTCTTGCGGCAATAATTCTTCAATATCCATATGTACTATTGGCTGATGCTATTGTTTCTCAATTTTAACAACACCACGTTCTCTACATGTTGAGTATGAGGGAACATGTCAACTGGTTTGATTCTTACGACGTCGTATTTTAGGTTTAATAAGGCAAGGTCGCGCGCCTGCGTGGCTGCGTTGCAACTTACATAAACTATCTTTTCAGCTTCCATCTCCAGTAACCGTTCTATTACATCTGCATGCATACCTGCACGTGGAGGATCAGTAATTACTACATCGGGTTTGCCGTGAACACTTATAAATTCGCTGGTCAAAATGTCTTTCATATCACCAGCATAAAATATTGTGTTTTTTATTTCATTCAAATCTGAATTGAACTTAGCATCTTCAATAGCCGTTGGCACGTATTCAATGCCTACCACCTTTTTAACACTAGTTGCAACAAAATTTGCAATTGTACCGGCACCTGTATAGAGGTCGTAAACTAGCTCATCACCCTTAAAATCTGCAAAGTCTTTAGTGATCTTGTAAAGTTCATAAGCCTGGTCTGAATTGGTTTGATAAAAGGACTTTGCTCCTATCTTAAATTTCAGACCATTCATTTGCTCATAAATATGATCTCTACCAGAAAACAAGATCACATCCTGATCAAAAATAGTGTCATTCTTTTTTTGATTGACAATGTAGAGCAGAGAGGTAACAATAGGGAAGTTTTCTTTCAAAAATTCCATTAGTGCGTCGATTGTAGCTTGATCTGCATATGCAAATACCACAACGACCATCACTTCTCCAGTTGACGAGGTTCTTATAATAAGGTTACGAAGATTACCCTCATGATTGCGAAGGTCGTAAAAACTCAGCCCATTGTTTAGCGCATAAGTTCTAATGCTATTTCGTATCGAATTGGAAGGCTCTGCCTGTAAATAGCAGTGTTGAATATCTAAAATTTTATCAAAACGAAGGGGAACATGAAATCCAAGGGCATTCATATCCAGTTCTTCATTGGGACCTTCTTCCAAATCATCCGGCCGCTCAGCCATATCCTTTTTATCTAACCAGCGCTTGTTAGAAAAAGTGTATTCCAATTTATTTCGGTAGTATTTGTTCTCTGCAGATCCAAGTATTGACTCCATTGCAGAAGTGTCTACTTTGCCTAATCGTTGCAAAGCAGCTTCCACATTTCTACTTTTAAATTTGAGCTGAGCCTGATAGTCCATGTGTTGCCATTTACAACCACCACAAACGCCAAAGTGCTGGCAAAAAGGGTCTGTTCTTAAGTCAGAGGCATGATTCAACTTTTCAATTACGGCCTCCGCAAAATTCTTTTTCTTCTTGACAATACGAACATCTGCATTATCCCCAGGAACTGCTTTGTCGACAAATATTACTAACTCTTCTGCTTTACCGACTCCTTTACCTTCTTCAGCGATATCGATAATATTGAGATTAGGAATGATAGTGACGATTCCCGATTTTCTATTTCTACCCATTATCGGGCGAATTTACAGGTTTTTTTTGTAGTGGTAAAATAAACACTACGCTTTGATGCTTGGAAATGTAAAACACTAAAGTTTGGAACGGGCATAGCAATTGCCACAAGAGAGTAGCTCGCTTGTAAAAATTAAAATCAAGTATCAATTTTTACCTGTTAGAACTTTTAGAAAAAAACCAAAAATTCCATCGATCAAGCTAAAATTCATATCAAATTTTTCATCCACAAAAACAGAGATTTCAAAAATTTCCTTACTCATGATAAAAACAGCATGTTACAGAACAAATATGCAAGTTTTTATACCAAATACCAAAATGGTATAGTGAATAAAATAATGAACTATAAAGCCGCTTTTACCAGAAACGGAAGCAGTTCTTTTTGGAAACTCACGAAGTTTTTACGCACATCGGAATCACTAACGGAGGTGAATGCAAATGAAAAGCAGATACTCTTACTTGCCTTCAGCAAAAATGCCAACCCCTCTTTACGGGAGGGATTGTTTTTAAAATGATCAAGTTCGAGGTAAGCAGACAAAAGAAGGGATTCAAGCTGGTCAGAAAGGTGCTTTAGGAATTCTTGCGAATTGGTATTCTCTCTTACAAAATCCCATCCGATAAATTCGTTACATACAGTGTAGGTTAAACGACAGGTTTTCATCACTAAGGCCTTCAAATGCTCTTCTTCATCAGCGAATTGAGCCTGATTCTTTAAAATTTCATGAAGATTCAAATCAAGATAATTCATTAGGATTGCATCCAGAATTTGCTCCTTACTCTCAAAGTATTTGTAAATGGTAGCTTTTGCTATCCTTGCCTTTTTAGCAATTTCGTTAACGCTTGTTTTATGGTAACCATATTTTCTAAATAGTTCCTTAGCTGCCCTAATAATGCTCTCTTTTATCTTCTCTGGTTCCATTAATTAGTTACCTGTATTGAATTACCTGATATATACGTATTATATCTTTTTAATGATGTTTTGGCTGGTGCTTTGGCTGGACTACCATCTTCAAGAAGGTATTTAGCTCCGGAACACTTATCAGTAGCTGTAAAACTAGGGTCATCCAATTCGACAGCGCATGCCTTTTCAGGATTTACCGTGCTGCAGCGATCATAGGCGACATACCCCCCTGCATTTGTCCGGTATATGATAATCCCTGCTACCCCATACCCTGTTAAAGCTACCGCACCACCAGGGCTGCTCAATCTTATTAATCTAGGATCGGTAAGTGGGGCACTGAAATTTACAGGAACATTTGGAATAAAATTCTGCTCCTTACCGCATCCAATAAGCAATATTACAATTGTCAATATAACAGACAAATTTCTAAACATCAGATCAATGAAGACTTATATTGCTTTAAAAATCGCGTATCATTTTCTGAAAATAACCTAAGGTCCTTTATTTCAAATTTCAGATTCGCAATCCGTTCGATTCCCATCCCAAAAGCAAACCCAGAGTATTTTTTACTATCAATGCCACAATTTTCTAAAACGTTGGGATCCACCATTCCGCAGCCCAAAATTTCCACGTAGCCACTATATTTACACATTTGACAACCTGCCCCTTTACATATCGTACAGGATATATCCATTTCAGCAGATGGCTCTGTGAATGGAAAATATGACGGTCTAAAACGAACTTTAGTCCCTTCACCATATAACTCTTGGACAAAATAAAAAAGTGTTTGCTTCAAATCGGCAAAAGAAACATTTTCGTCAACATACAATCCCTCTACCTGATGAAAAAAGCAGTGTGCCCGGGCAGAAATTGCTTCGTTCCTATACACACGTCCTGGCATAATAGCACGAAATGGCGGCTTGCCTGATTCCATCATTCTCACTTGAACCGAGGATGTGTGTGTCCGCAAAGCAATATCACCCAGTTCGCCACCTTTTTTGATAAAGAAGGTGTCCTGCATATCTCTAGCAGGGTGCTCCTCGGGAAAATTCAAAGCTGAAAAATTATGCCAGTCATCTTCAATCTCCGGCCCCTCTTCTACAACAAAGCCAAGTCTGCCAAATATTTCTATGATTTCTCTCCTTATCAAGGCCAGCGGATGCCTTGCACCTACCTCAAATCCTTCACCTGGAAGTGTTAAATCTAGAGCAACATTCCCGGTGGTTTCCTGAACATTTCCCATATCTTTAAGATCCTGATATTTCTGTTCAGCCAATTGCTTAAACTGGTTGAGTACTTTCCCAAGCACCCTTTTTTCCTCAGGAGAAACGGATTTAAATTCTTCAAAAATATCTTTGATAATTCCTTTGGTACCAAGAAACTTAATGCGAAATTGCTCTAATTCATCTGCTTTATTGGTTGTAAATGAATTGATCTCCTCTGTGTATTGTGTTATTTTGCCTTGTAACATATCGCAAATATACAGCTATTTAATTACACTAAGTTCCTTGCCAACTTTAGTGAAGGCCGCGATAGCCTTATCTAAATGATGTTGATCATGTGCAGCCGACAGTTGAACTCTAATTCTAGCTTTGCCCTGACCAACCACAGGATAATAAAATCCTATAACATAGATTCCTTCCTCAAGCATTTTTGCTGCGAATTCTTGAGCAAGTTTAGCATCATACAGCATTACGGGAACAATTGGATGAAAACCTTCCTTAATATCAAACCCTGCTTCAGTCATTTTCTTTCTGAAATACATGGTGTTATGTTCGAGCTTATCTCGCAGATCGGTAGTTTGGCTTAATAGATCAAGTACTGCTACCGATGCTCCTGTGATAGCTGGTGCGAGTGTATTTGAAAACAGATATGGACGAGACCTTTGTCTTAGCATGTCAATAATTTCTTTCTTCCCAGATGTAAATCCTCCGGATGCACCCCCTAAGGCTTTACCCAGCGTTCCTGTAATGATATCAATCCTGTTTATCACATTGAAATGCTCATGAGTTCCTCGGCCAGTTTTACCCATAAATCCAGTACAGTGCGATTCATCAATCATGACCAACGCTTCATATTTATCAGCCAAATCGCAAATCTTATCCAATGGGGCAACAACACCGTCCATCGAAAAAGCTCCATCAGTTACAATTATGCGATGTCTTGAGTCCTTTGCAGCAATAAGCTGCTGCTCAAGATCGGCCATATCTGCATTTTTATATCTAAAACGTTTGGCCTTGCACAAACGCACACCGTCAATTATAGAAGCATGATTCAATTCATCTGAAATAATTGCATCCTGATCGTTAAAAAGAGGCTCGAATACACCCCCGTTTGCATCAAATGCAGCCGCATAAAGGATGGTATCTTCTGTTCCCAAAAATGTGGACAACTTGTTTTCCAGCTCTTTATGAACATCTTGTGTTCCGCAAATGAACCTTACTGAAGACATGCCATAGCCATATTTGTCTATAGCTCTTTTTGCAGCTTCTATTACTGTTGGGTGAGAAGAAAGACCAAGGTAATTATTGGCACAAAAATTAACAACTTCTTGGCCAGTATTTATCTTAATATCAGCACCTTGAGGAGTGACGATGATCCGTTCACGTTTAAATAAACCATCTTTTTCAATTTGTTCTAGTTCTTGCTGAAGAACAGGCTTTAGTGTTTTATACATGTCTAATAAATTGTTGCAACCAAAGTTATGTATTTCTCGTCTCACCATGGTAACCTAATATAATACTGGTTAACAAACTTTAACACTATTTTTATGTTTAGTGTGATAACAAACACGATATTTAGGTTTAAATACCACGGATGAAGAACATTTACTTAACGCTGATTTTGATTACCTGTATATTGAAAGCTTTTTCCCAAGAATTTAAGCTTAAGGGAAATATTAAAGATACAGATGGTCTACCTGTACCTTTCGCTTCTGTCTATATTAAGAATACCACCACTGGGACTTCTGCCAATGTAGACGGCGTTTACGGCCTTGCTTTAAACAAGGGTATTTTTACCATAATTTACAGGGCAATTGGCTATAAAGCTAAGGAAGAAATCATCAAAATAGAATCCAATACGGTTCAAGATATTACACTTACACCTGAATCTTATTCTTTGCAAGGCGTGACTATAGATGGCAATGCGGAAGATCCCGCTTACGAGATTATTAGACAAGCGATTAAACAACGAAAATTTCATCTAAAAGAAGTAGATGCGTACACTACAAATGTGTATATAAAAGGTGTGCAAAAATTAGTGGGGGCACCAAAGAAGTTTTTCGGAAGGGACATTCAAAAAACACTTGATCTGGACACAAACCGAAAGGGCATCCTGTACCTATCAGAATCAACTTCAACTTTTGCTTTTCAACAACCCAACCGAATCCATGAAGAAATGATTTCTTCTAAAGTTGCGGGCCGCAATAACGCATTTAGCTTTAATAAAGCGTCTGATTTAATGATTGATTTTTATCAAAACATTTTGTTAGAAAATACACTGAGTTCCAGGGGATTTGTTTCACCTATCGCTGACAATGCATTACTATATTATCGATATAAGTTACTTGGAGTAATAACCGAAAACGGTGAGACTATTAATAAAATAGAAATTATACCGCGAAGAGCGCATGATCCGGTTTTCAGAGGAACTATTTACATTAAAGAAGACAGTTGGAATGTGGTAAATGCCGATGTTTTTCTGTCTAAAAATTCTGGCATAAACCTTTTAGATACGCTAAAGATTTCTCAACAATTTATAAAAACAGAAAACGCTTATTTGCCGTCAAATATTAATTTCCAATTTAATGGAAATGTTCTGGGTTTCAAATTTGAAGGATATTATGTTGGTGTTTATAGTAATTACGATATTCATCCTGTATTTCCTAAAGGCTACTTCACTGGAGAAATACTTAAGATTACAAAAGCTGTAAACAAAAAAGATTCTCTGTTTTGGCTAAACAATAGACCCATACCTCTGACCTTAGAAGAAAGCAGAGATTATGTCCGTAAAGATAGTGTTGCGGCACTGAAGACATCTAAAAAATACTTAGATTCTGTGGAGAGAAGCAACAACGAATTCAAAATCACAAAACTACTTTTATCGGGGTATACAGTAAATAACCGTTACGAAAAAAAGTCACTTAGTTTTGATCCAGTACTTAAAGCAGTATTCTTCAATACTGTTGAAGGGTTTGCCGTTGATTATGGTGTTACTTATCGCCAAAACCTGGAAGACAGGAAATATTATAGCATAAGACCCGAAGTACGGTATGGATTTTCAAATAAGATTTTTACGGCAAATCTAACTGCAAACTATTATTATGATCCAATCAAAAGGGCTAGCATAAGTATTAGCGGAGGATCAGGCATTTATGACTTAAATCCGTTAGGTACAATGACGCTTTTGGGGAACTCTATAAATTCACTGCTTTTTGAAACTAACTTTAGCAAATTCTACAAGAAGGAATTCGTGAACATAGGAAGCACTAGGGAGTTGCTAAACGGATTGCAAGGATCGCTTGTTGTTGATTACACTAGAAATACCAATCTTGTCAATACCAATTCGTTTAAGATAAGAGATGCCAAGGACAAAGAATATACATCCAACAATCCTTTTACCCCACAAACCGAAACGCCCTTATTTGCTAATTACACTGCATTAACCCTTGGAGCCTCATTAACTTATACTTTTAACCAGCAGTACATTACACGTCCGGATGGCAAATTTTACCAAGAGTCAAAATACCCAACCCTAATGTTGAATTATAGAAAGGGTATTGAAGGGATATTCAATAGTTCTTCAGATTATGATTTATTAAATTTTACCGTTCAGCAAAACAGGATAAGCACTGGTCTTTGGGGATATTTTTCATTTGTGGCAGGTGTAGGGAAATTTTTGAATAACAAACAGGTTTATTATCCAGACTTTAAGCATTTTAGAGGCAACAATGCTTTATTTGTTCGTCCTGACTTGAGAAGGTTTTTATTCTTAGATTTTTATCAATTTAGCACAGATGATCAATATGTAGAAGCGCATTTTGAGCATAACTTTTCAGGCTTATTTAGCAACAAAATCCCATTATTGCGTAAATTGAAGCTAGAAGAAGTAGTTGGAGCAAGTTATTTAAGCCAACCTGTTAAAAGAAATTATAGTGAATTTTATTTTGGAGTTCAGCGTCTAATTTTCAGAGCAACATATGGTTTTGCGTATGATGGTAATAAGAGAGTAGAACATGGTTTCAGGCTTTCTTACGGTTTTTAGCAGCCGAACGAAATTACTAAACACTTAATAAGAAATTTTTACACGAATACCATCCGGATCATTAGGAAAACCTACGTAAAGCGTCATAGAATCACCATCCCAGCTGTGTTCAACATCCGTGAGTTCTGTTCCTTTGCTATTTGAAATGGAAATAGACTTTGCCTCCATAGGTAGGAAAATACGCATGCTGTTAATTGTACTTACCGGACTTTTTGTAAGAAAACTATATTCACTTTTGCGTATAATCTGATCATAAATCCTGGCGGCGGAAGCCAGCACCTGAGGTTTTGTTTTATCAGAAATACGGTCGATATTATAGAGATAGGCCTGCTCGCCGGGGGAAACTATCTTTTCTTTTAACACTGGCAATTTAGGATCAAATAAATCTATCAGTTTTCCTTTTTGGATGTAGCTTTCCACACTTGTGCTTTCATTCATTACAGATATTATATCATACGGGCCCCTGTGTAATACCAGGTTATTCTTAAATATAAGTCGTCCAGCTTTCGCTTCATATTCGTAAGCCTTTTTTACCAGGGAAAGAAAATCGATCGCACCTCCTGCGTTCATAATAAATTCTTTAGGGTTTTTCCTGATAACATGTAGGGCTCCGCTACCAATTTTAAAGGTTTGATCTGAATCGGAAGATATTTTAATATCAAAAAGGCTAAATAAATGTGCGGAAGGAGAGTTGAATGTTAATCCCTTTGTATTCCACCACTCCATAACCGTTTGATAAGGATCATCGTCTCGCCCACAATAAATTAAAACACCTCCCTTACGAACCCATTCAACTAAATATTTATGAACGGCCTGATTAGAAGGCTTCATATTGGAATAACTTAATATCAAAACCTTTATATCCTTTAATGTTGCAACATACTGAAGATTTTCCATGTGCACAGTTTGTATAGGTATCCCTTGTTTCAGTAGAGGTATCGTTTGCCCATAAAAATTTGAGAAATAAGGATCATCGTATCCATTGTGGGATGGATAGCTTTGAAACATTAACGAGTTACCCATTAAAACACCGATGCCATTCGCTCCACTAACTTTGTTGGACGAAACGGGAATATCGTTTAAAGAATTGACCATCACTTGCATCTGGGTTGAATAATATTTTGGGATCAATACTTTTTCCGCGCTGTTTGCCACCTGATAAGGATGAGTATAAATACGTTCTGGCCATGGCATTACCTCATAGTCTGCCACCATTGGATAGAGTAGTTTGGCTGTGAAAGTAGCCTCATAGTTCCGTTTGTAATCAGCCCAATCTCTTGCCCTGTCTTCAATAGGATCAGTCAGAAAAAACAATTTCCTTTTGGTGGGAGCTGTCATTGATACCATTGAACCATATTCTAGAAATGCGTTTTCAAATACCCTTTCTTTAGATTTCCCATTAAAAAAAATAGGCTCACGCGCAGTACCTGTCCATACTTGAGCAATGTAACCATCTATACTTGGCAGTGATGCCAAACTTGCTTCCGGACTAACAATTCTCCATGATGCATAATTTACCAAAGAATGTGTTGCTATAAAAACCTTAACTACTAATGCTTTGCTTTTGCCATAATCCTTAGCATAGGAAGAAACCTCCTTAATTGCATTATAATAAAGTTGGTATTTAAGCTTGTTTGACAAAAAGGTGTTTTCTGCGGATAAGTGCTGTGCCCTCCAAGGGAACCCATAAAAGCTTTGCCATTCCAATTTGAAAGGTTCTTCATACCCGGCCCTTGCCCAAAATTCAGGCTCTTCCAGGAATATATTAGTTATTCCAGCATCGATAACCTTTTTTACGATAGCAGTCTTCATATATTCAATAAAAGACTTAACAGGAACAATATATGGAACGACCCCCTTATTATGCCAAATGGTATCGCCATTCATTTGAACCTGACCAATTCCAATATGGTTCTGGCCGTCCCACTTTCCTAAGAAATAATCTGCATATTCCCCCCAGGCGATGCCAGTCATAAAATCTGTTTTATAACCACGATCTTGCCAGGATTTTACCCTTTCTGAAAATGTTAGGTTTTTACGATCATTTGCTCCGTAGATGATGGCTATATCAGATCTAACATCAATTTCTGGTCGCCAAACACTACCAGTTTGAAATGCAGTCTTATCATTATTTACCTGGGCAGATAACACTTTCGTTGTAAAAATGATTGCAAAAACTAGTAGAGATCTTTTCATAGCTTAAAAGCGCTAACTTTTTTCGATAATATTTTTAACAATTTCATTTCCGATTTGAGCTAATAGGTCATCTGGCATTTCATGTTCTGAATGCCAGGTTGTGGTTTGATTAGTGAGTTCTGGTGTAATGTGCCCTAAACTTTCAAGTCCGTAGAACAAATGAAATTTGTCTTCACTGGTTGAGGGTATAACCAATAGGGTCTTTTCTTTTTCATTTATGGTGACAAGAATATCAAACGGTTCCATATTGAAAGATAGCAATTTTATTAGGATGAAATTAATACTCAGGCCCATAAAAAAAGGGCGGTACTTTTTAGGTACCGCCCTTTTGTGTATAGCTTAAAAATTAAACTCCCTTTTTGCTAGTCATGCTAGCTTTTTTTGCTGGCTGAGCTGTTTTAGCAGGAGCCTTCGCATTTGAAGGTTTTGGAGTAGCTTTAGGCTTTTTCTCAACTTTATCTTCTGATTTAATGGATTCCTGATCTGCATCTACAGGAGTGGCAGTCTCAGTAAAAAGAGGTAATTCTTTTAGTAAGTGGTACCAAGTTATTATCTTCTTCATATCAGAGGTATATACCTTTTCCTGATCATGATTAGGCGCAACTTCTTCAAAAAAAGACTTTAAGGCCTTTGCATCCGATTTAGCATCAGGAACAGTTCCCTTAGCAACAGCAATATTAGCGAGAACATCAACCAATTTCAGGTCATCATCTTCTCCGTAAATTGTAATATCTTCCAGTGAGGCCAGCTTAGTTGTAGTTATATTAGCAACTATCTTTACTTTTTGAGCATCAAGACTTTCTAATACATACCCACCTTTATTCTGTCCAACTAATTTAAACAAGCCAGGTCTGCCTGAAACTGCGACTATTCCTCTTAAATTCATATCTTATATTTTTGAGAAGTTCAGAATTAATCTTCTAACACTTCTATACCTAAAATTCTATCCCCTTGTTTGATATCGTCCACAATATCCACATTTTCAACAACTTTCCCGAAACAGGTATGGTTTCTATCCAAATGTGCAGTATTTGTTCTACTATGACAGATAAAAAATTGTGATCCACCTGTATTTCTACCAGCATGTGCCATAGATAGTACACCGCGATCATGATATTGGTTTTCTCCAGTAAGCTCGCAATCGATCTTATAACCAGGTCCGCCAGTACCAGCCAGGTGTGCCTTATTTGGATCTTTTGAATTAGGACATCCGCCCTGAATCATGAAATTAGGAATGACACGATGAAAAGTTATTCCATCATAAAATCCTTCACCTGCTAATTTTTTGAAGTTAGCAACTGCAATTGGTGCATCCTGTTCGTAGAATTCAACAGTCATATTACCTTTCTCTGTTTTGATTATCGCTTTACTCATGATTGTTTTTTGTGAACGGCAAACTTAGATAAAATACTTTTTATTTTTAAAAAAAGTTATATTCACAGTTGCAACCTATGATATCCAAAAAATTATTCCTCACCATCTTATTGGTGGTTTTAACAATTGCGCTTAAAGCCTCCTCCATTTTGATCTTTATGGACGAAGATCAAAAAAATCACTTGAAAGCATATGGAATTGCTTACTGGAGTATTAAAAATCAAGCCGAAGTAAGTTGGTTACTAAACTATAGAGGAGGTAGTTTTTTAATTGGATATAATAAAAGCATTGAAGATGAATGTAAAACAAGGGGTGTTTCTTATCAGGTACTTGCTGATGCTAAGGCCAACGCTATCCTTAGTGAAATAAGTGATCCTCAAGTGAACATGGAGGTTGTAAAACTTGAGAAAGCGCCTAAAATAGCTGTTTATTCGCCAAAAAGTAAGTTACCATGGGATGATGCAGTAACGATGGTACTTACTTATGCTGAAATTCCATATGATGTAATTTATGATGAAGATGTTTTAAAAGATAAACTTTCTGGTTATGATTGGCTACATCTTCATCACGAGGATTTCACCGGTCAATATGGTAGATTCTGGACAACATTTAGAAACGCGACTTGGTACCGGGAGGATGTAAAAAATCAAGAAGCAACCGCTAAAAAAAATGGATTTACGAAAGTCTCCCAGATGAAACTAGCTGTTGTTAAAAAAATGAGAGATTTTTGTTCGGGCGGAGGATTTTTATTTGCCATGTGCTCTGGTACAGACAGCTTTGACATAGCTCTTAGCGCAGATGGTGTAGATATTTGTGAAAGCATGTTCGATGGTGACGCTGCTGATCCACTAGCACAATCTAAGCTAAACTTCAACAATACTGTTGCGTTTAAAGACTTTAAATTAGATGTAAATCCATCAAACTACGAGTTTTCGGACATTGATGTTACCCAAAACAGGACACTTAATCAAAGTAATGATTTCTTCACATTATTTGATTTTTCTGCAAAATGGGATCTTGTGCCGACTATGCTGACTCAGAATCACGATAAAGTTATTAAGGGTTTTATGGGGCAAACTACTGCGTTTAAAAAAAAGCTTGTAAAACCAAGTGTTACAGTATTGGGTGAGAACAAGGGCGCAGAAGAAGTTAGGTATTTGAACGGCGAAATAGGAAAAGGACGCTTTACATTTTATGGAGGTCATGATCCGGAAGACTATCAGCATCAGGTTGGCGATCCACCTACTGATCTAAGTCTTCATCCAAACTCACCCGGATACAGGCTAATATTAAATAACGTTCTCTTTCCAGCCGCCAAAAAGAAACCTCAAAAAACGTAGGTAAAAAACACTCTAAATCAATTAATCGTAGAAATTCCACATAACGCCAAATTTGAAAAGCAATCTATCTTGCATTGGATACTTGTTCACAGAGTAATATCCCTGTTCAATGAGTCCTTGATTTACATAGTCACACTTTACAAACAGGTTTGCTTTACGCAAACTTGCTTTAACCCATACATCAACGATTGGGGTGGAAGCAAACTTCTCCGTTGAGCCAACATAAAATTGCCCCGCAGCCGGTGAATATGAGTAGTTAGAATAAGGAGTATTGTAACGTATGTCGAAACCGATATTCGTTTTTAAGACCTTAAAAAAAGTTTGGTCCAGGTAGAAGCTATTAAAGGTATAAACTTCCGGCGTTCTTAGAATGCCTGGATTATCAGTTTTCTGGTAGACTACGTAAGCATCCAAAACAAATTTCCCGAATTTAATCTTCTTGCCTAAAGATAATTTCAGCATATTAATTGGAGAAGCGGATTGCGCAGGCAAAATTCCGGTAATTCCATCTTGTTGGAAATAAAGATAATTGTCTACTAGATAGTATTGTGCGCCAGCATCCAAATTCAGCTGGTCATTTAAATAATTAAATGAAAAATTGATAGTTTTTGTACGATCGAAATTCCTGTCCCAATTGTAATGGTTTCCAAAATACCTGGAAAAGACTTCCTCCGGAGATTTATTCTGAAAATAAGCACCTAGGGCGATACGACCTACAGACTTACTCAGTAATACGTTGCTTTTTGCTTCGTATAGAAAATCTCCAATATTCCTCCCCTGAAATATTTGTTGCACGTCTACGTTAAGATCAATTCTGTTGCTCAGTCGATAACCGGCCGAGCCCAGTAAAGTTACGTTTTGGAAGGAGGCATTGTAATCATAGTAATTAACCCGATCTTTATAAAGTACCCATTGGTTATAATTATAAAAATCATGTCTGATTCCAGCATCTAACTTTATTTCATTTTTATTTAATGATGAAGATTTAGCACGAAGAAAGAAGCTATAAATAAACTCGTTTTGTATATGATTATACCTTGTACTATCATTAGTGAATGTGCTATCTGCCATTCCTCTTGGAAGAACGGTGTTGTCATCATCTTCGTCCTTCTTAAAAGAATAGGAATTGGCATCATACCTAAGCATGTATGCAATCTTGTTAGTTGGTATAATCTTTTTACTGGTTGCTTCTGCCAAACTATCTATGCGACCTACAAAATAGGTCTGTTTAATCAAAAATGACGATTGGCGATACAATCTCTTAGCAGAATTAAGTCGAATAACTTCTGCCTCTCTATCTGCCACAAGTGCTTTTTTGGTGTAAAGGGTGTCATTTGGTAACGAACCATTTTCTTCCGCTTTAAGTGTATTAAAAACGGCATTTGCCCAGAGGTTATATCGTTTATTAGGAGATTGAAACCAAGTAAAAAAAGCACCGTTTAAATCATCTCCGCGCTGGTGACGATACTTACCATTGGCGCCTATCCTATTAAAATTAAGACCAAGATTCAGATTTTTGTTGATATTCTGCGAATGTATAAGTTTGAAAACTTGCTCTACTTCTCCAGAATTAACATAATAAAGACTTGTAAATGGCGCCCTTGCTTGGTAATATTTTATATCATCATGTGTCATCGCATAACTATCAAGCACATGGAATCCTGCGTCAAAACCGATAGTTTTTAATGGTTCGAAAAGCATGGGCATAGCGGCTAATCCTAAATTACCCAATCCAACAGTTGGTCTCCGGGGCTGAACAAGCACACTAAAATTATGAAAGCCTTTAAGCGTAGTATCTAAGGGTAAGGTTTGGATACTGTCCTTTGTAAGTCTTAAGGTAGTATATCTGATATATCTTGACGTAAAAATAACTGAATCTTTCCCCTCTTCCTCCTGCTTTCTCAACGAGTCTAACTCTTTATTATCGCTTACCTTAGTTTTTAAATCCTGCGCAGAAATACGGCTACAATTAACAGCAAATATGAAAAATAAAAGGATGGCTGCAACTTTGTACATTATAGTGTTGATATTAACTGGCTTAATATTTTTGTCAATTTAGGTTCGGCAGCTCGGGCAGTTTCCAATATTTCCTCTAAGCTCACTGGCTGTAATATCTCAGGAAAACCCTCATCAGTTAAGACGGAAATCGCAAATACTGGAATATTCATATGATTAGCAACAATAACTTCAGGAACTGTACTCATCCCAACGGCGTCACCCCCAATAATTCTTAGGTATTTATATTCTGCCTTTGTTTCCAAATTGGGACCAGTCACGGCTATGTAAACGCCTTGATGACAACTAATGTTGTGGGTGCTTGCAAGTTCTAATGCTTTTTTAATCAAATCAGCGTTGTAAGGCTGACTCATGTCGGGAAATCTAGGTCCCATATCGGCATCATTACTTCCTCTAAGCGGGCTTTCAGGTTGCAAATTTATGTGATCATTGATAATCATCAGATCACCTTTCTTAAAATCGGGATTTAATGATCCTGCAGCATTGGACACAAATAAATGTTTTATTCCCAGCACTTTCATGGTGCGTATTGGAAAAGTGATTTGTTGCATGCTATGCCCTTCATAATAATGAAGGCGACCTTGCATGGCGACTACTGATTTACCCTGTAATTTACCAAAAATAAGTTTACCAGAATGGAATTCTAACGTTGAAATCGGGAAATTTGGAATATTAGAATACATAATTTGGTATTCTATTTCTAAGTCATTTACTAAACCTCCTAACCCAGTGCCCAGGACTATTCCAATTTCGGGCTGAAAGTTATTGGTTTTTCTTCTGATGTATTCAACGGTTTCGTGTAGTGCTTGAAACATAATTTATAATCATTTGATCAAAGGAATCCTTGCTATGCCTATCTGGAACAATTTCAATTGGAAGGTAAAACACAGGAAAATCTAAAAGTAATTCTTTTATTGCAGCATCTAACAAGCGCTGGGAGTCTTTTTCAGTTGTGAGTATTATTTTGCGTTGTGATTGATCACTTTTGAAATCAGAAATTAGATTACCGATATTTCTTTTTGTAAACTGATGATGATCTGGATATTCGTGGTGATGTACTTTAAAAGACTTATTATTTAAATACTGTAAAAGTGGATCGGGATTCGCTATACCAGTTAAAAGGTGCAAACTATCAATATACTGTAAATCAACTACCTCATGATTACCATATAATGAAACAAGAGATTTATATTGGATTGAAGTAAAGTATACATCATCTTTCATTCCTAAAAACTTGTCTTTTATCTTCACTCTTTTTTGTTCATCCAGACTTGGGGACTTAGTGACAAGGATAATATCTGCTCTCTTATAATTATAGAAAGGTTCCCTCAAATCCCCGGCGGGCAATAAAAATTTAGATTTTAACAGCTTTGAAAACTCAAAAAGCAAAATACTTAAACCTGGCTTTACCCAACGGTGCTGAAATGCATCATCAAGAATTATCAGGTCATGTGTATCTTTTAATAAATTGATACCATTTACCCTATCTTCACACACCGCAACTGTTATCAATTTGCCAAATTTATGATAGTATTGAAGCGGCTCGTCACCTATTGTGTTTGCCGTTGACATGTCATCAGCCAATAGAAAGCCTTTTGTACTTCTCCCATATCCCCTGCTTAGGATGGCTATTTTATTTCCCGTAAGTATAGAAACTAAATATTCTGTTACCGGTGTTTTGCCTGATCCTCCGACTGCCAGATTACCTACACAAATGACAGGGACATCGAACGAAATTGACTTTAAAAATCCGATATCGAATAGCCAATTCCTTACCCTGATAATTACACCATAGATCAAAGAGAAAGGAAAAAGCAATAATCTTAAGTTGCTAGTCATGTAAGTGTTCAAAAATAAGAATTATTAATCATTGTGTAATGTAAGGGCGGCAATTAACTATCTTTGTGCAACTAACAGTGATTATTATGCTTAAAGGATTTTTTAACGTACCTGCCCCTGTAAATGAAGCAATTTTAGGCTATGCACCGGGAAGTAAGGAGCGTGAACTTTTGGAAGCTGCTCTGGCAGAAGCCCGTTCAAAAAAGGTTGAAATACCAATGTACATTGGAAATCAGCAAATACATACAGAGAAGAAAGGCAAACTTTCTCCACCACACGATCACCAACACATTCTTGGTCATTATAGTATAGGCAGCAAAATACATGTTCAAGATGCCATTGAAGCTGCACTGGAGGCGAAATCTGCTTGGGAAAACATGGCTTGGGAACACCGTGCTGCGATTTTTTTGAAAGCAGCCGACCTTATTGCTGGTCCTTATCGGTATAAATTAAACGCAGCCACCATGTTGGGGCAAAGCAAGAATGCCTACCAGGCCGAGATTGATTCTGCTTGTGAGTTTATTGACTTTTTACGCTTTAACGTTGCGTACATGACCGATATTTACAAGCAACAGCCGCCTGTTTCACCCAGAGGTTCTTGGAACAGAGTTGAGCAGCGTCCGCTTGAAGGATTTGTTTTTGCACTTACTCCGTTCAATTTTACAGCGATTGCAGGAAATCTGCCAGCATCTGCTGCAATGATGGGAAATGTTATTGTATGGAAACCTGCCGATACCCAGGTATATGCTGCCAATGTGATTATGGAAATCTTTAGAGAGGCGGGGCTGCCTGAAGGTGTTATTAATCTGATCTATGTTGATGGCCCTGAAGCCGGGGAAGTAATATTTAATCATCCTGATTTTGCTGGAATACATTTTACTGGATCTACAGCTGTGTTTCAGAATATTTGGAAAACAATTGGAAACAATATCCATAAGTACAAAACCTATCCTCGCATTGTTGGCGAAACTGGCGGTAAGGACTTTATACTTGTTCATGGATCGGCGGATGTTGATGTAGCAAGCACAGCTATTGTAAGAGGCGCCTTCGAATATCAGGGTCAAAAATGCTCGGCTGCATCAAGGGTATACATTGCTTCTAGCCTGTGGCCGAGTATTAAGGAGAACATGCTTCGCGATCTTGCCACATTCAAAATGGGTGGAACTGAGGATTTCAGTAATTTTATAAATGCTGTGATCGATGAGAAGTCATTCGATAAACTTGCAAAATATATCGATGCGGCCAAAAATGATAAAACGGTTGAAATTATTGCTGGAGGTAATTATGACAAAACAAAAGGTTGGTTTATCGAACCTACTGTGATTGTAGTTACAGATCCAAACTATGTTACAATGTGTGAGGAATTATTTGGCCCAGTTCTTACTATTTTCGTTTACGAAGACAATGATTTTGATTTAACTTTGCAAATCATTGATGCTACCTCTATATACGCTTTAACAGGTGCTGTTATTGCTCAAGATCGTTATGCTATCGAAAAAGCATCCAACAAATTGAGAAACGCTGCCGGAAATTTCTATATTAACGACAAATGTACCGGTGCAGTTGTTGGGCAGCAGCCGTTTGGCGGCGCCAGAGGTTCGGGTACAAACGATAAAGCTGGATCAATGATTAATCTACTTAGGTGGGTTTCTCCACGCACAGTCAAAGAGACGTTCGATCCTCCAAAGGACTATAGATATCCGTTTTTAGGCTAACTTCAATAAAAGCTCCCGGGTTTCGGGAGCTTTTATTATATCAAATCGTTTATGTCCTCATTTTGAATACTGGTGGAACATCATCTGCATTTGAGGCGCTTACCATCAAATCCTTGATAAGACCTGTTTCAAGGCTATAAACCCAAGCATTTACAGAAAGTTCCTGTCCTGACGCCCAGGCATTTTGTACGATAGAAGTGCTCATTATGTTCGCTGCTCCCTCTATAGCATTTAGTTCAACCATTCTGTCAGACCTGTGTTTAGGATCTTTAATCGTCGACATCTCGCGCTCGTGCATTCGATATACATCTTTAATGTTCCTTAACCAGTTATCGATTAACCCAACCTGAGTGTCTCCAAGAGCAGCATTAATACCACCACAGCCGTAATGCCCGCAAACAATAATATGCTTAATTTTTAAAACATTTACTGAATAATCAAGTACACTTAAAAGGTTCATATCTGTATGGGTCACTACGTTGGCAATATTCCTATGGACAAAGATATCGCCAGGCATAGTATTTGTAATTTGATTGGCCGGGACACGGCTATCTGAGCAGCCAATCCAGAGAACAGGCGGCTTTTGCCCGGCAGAGAGTCTGTTAAAAAAATCTGGGTCCTCAAGTAGCGTTGCTGCAACCCAATCCTTATTTCCTTGTAAAAGGCCCTGATATGTAATTTGTTCTGTATTTTGCTTTTCTAATTTTGCGCACATAATAGTTTAATTATTAATTTTTTCAATGATTTTAGTATCTAGTTTGGGCACAGTATAATGTTCTCTAATGTCCACTAAACTTACGATTATCCCTTTAGTATAAGCATTATGCTTGTAATTAAATATGGTCTCCAGAACATCGGGATCTATGTAACGGGAATTTGAACCATCAATCACTACATTCGTTTCTTTGGGAATATTAGTCAGAAGTACTTGTATTGCTGCCTTATTTAAAAAAGAAACTTCTTCTGCGAGTGTTATTTTTATATTCTTTTTATCTCCATCTTCTTTAATTTTATAAAAGAAAGGGTTTCTCATATTTGTACGAAGGAGATAAAATATTGAAAATAACATCCCTATAGCCACCCCTTTAAGCAAATCTGTTAGAAGTACTGCAACAATTGTAATTACAAATGGCACAAATTGATCCCATCCCTTACGGTACATATGTTTAAATAGTGCAACTCGGGTCAATTTGTATCCTGTAACCAAGAGAATTGCGGCGAGACAGGCTAACGGAATCATATTGATGAGTCCGGGGATAAATAACAAGGAAAGTAGAAGCCAGCATCCATGGAAAATAGCAGACATCTTAGTACGAGCGCCCGCATTAACATTGGCTGAACTTCTTACAATTACCGAAGTCATAGGCATGCCACCAACCAATCCGCTTACAATATTTCCAGCGCCCTGAGCTATAAGTTCCCTGTTGGTTGGAGACACCCTTTTTATCGGATCGATTTTATCGATGGCCTCTAAACTTAAAAGTGTTTCTAAACTGGCCACAACAGCAATTGTTGCTGCAACAATCCATACTTTGCTATTTGAGATTTGAGAGAAATCGGGTGTTGCGAATAAATTCACAAATTCAGTCCAACCATTTACCACCGGTATCTTCACCATGTGTGCAGCCTCTAACGCATAAGGTGTATTACTAAAAGCGAGTGTTAATGTTACTCCAAGTATAACCACTAACAATGGAGCTGGCACTATGGCAAGTTTCTTGAATTTTGGCCAAAATACTAGAATAAGTATTGACAGAGAACTAATCACAATTGCCGCCAGCCCAAATCGACTTACAGCACTACTTATTGCAGAAAAAGTATTTTCATGATTCTCTTGTAAAAAACTTTCATCACCGAAGAAGTCAGAATCTACCCCTAAAGCATGAGGAAGCTGTTTTAATATGAGGGTTAGTCCAATGGCGGCAAGCATCCCTTCAATTACGCTGGAAGGGAAGTAATTGCCAATTGTACCGCCCTTGAGAACACCTAACAACAGCTGAATACAGCCTGCAATTACAACGGCCAGTAAAAATGTTTGGTAATTCCCTAAAGTAGCAATCGCACCCAATACAATTGCTGTTAAGCCGGCAGCGGGTCCACTTACACTCAATTGAGAACCACTTATGCTACCAACAATTATTCCACCAATAACACCTGTTATAATACCAGCAAATAATGGTGCTCCGGATGCTAATGCTATACCCAAACATAAAGGAAGTGCTACGAGGAACACAACAATGCTGGAAGGCAGGTCACGCTTTAAATTCTTTTTTAATATATACTTCTGTACTTCAAGCCTTGAAAAGGCTGAATTCCCATTTTTCATTAGAGTAATTTTAATGACGGTGAAGCCTGATTTTATTCAAGGCTAAAATTTTCTATCGGAATGAATGGATTAACTGACACAACAGTGTGATAGTTATCACCAAGCATTTATAATACGAAACAGCAATAAGTTACTGCTCTTTGAATATTATTTAAGAAAAGTTTGGGGGAGGAGTTGGAACTAAGGGATGATATGGATCTACATATCTCTTTGAATGTTCTATAAAACTGTTATTAATCCAAAAATGGACTAAGAGTGATGTAAAGGTATCAACGTGATGAAATTCAACTAGCTTATAGTCAGTATATTTCAAAGCAGATTTACCTGAGTCGCCGTCAGAGCTATGCTCCTGCTCTATTTGCATGATGACAGCGTTCATGATTTGTTTATCAATATTTACAAAGAATACAGGAGCTCCAGAAATTACCATCTTAGCCATAAATATGCCTAAAAACGAAATAACTATGAAAACCCTATACTTTCTAAAAAACATCAACTAACCCTTTTAACTTGTTAACAAAGATAGACTCACTTGTACGAAGTACAGCACTACCTTGTAAAAAAAATGTAATTACTTTTTTTGCAAATATGAGACTTCAATTGGAAATTCAAAAATGGTGAGAACAAAATCCTTGAATTAGTTTAATTTAGCTTTTTCAAATGTTAAGAAATGATGAAAATTTTGTTAAGTCTGGCAATGCTATTTCCAATCTTAAGTTTTGCACAGAACAACAACGCACCCTCAACTTATGATCCGCACGATATTGCAATTACCGGATACTTGCAAGCTCAATTTCAAAAAGCCCAATCTGCAGGAATTTCTTCCTTCTCCGGAGGCGACTTTTCAAAAAATTCTGATTCCAGATTTATGATTAGAAGAGGCCGTTTAAAGATTGACAGGGCGGATAAATACTCTAGTATTGTCTTTCAAATTGATGCAACACAGAATGGTTTAACATTAATGGACGCCTTTATTCAGTTTCATCAGCCAAACTTTAGAGATCTTAGGTTTACTGCAGGTCTGTTTAACCGACCATTTGGTTATTCAATCCTTTATTCATCAGGATATAGAGATTTTCCTGAACGAGCAAGGGTATTTCAAACCTTAATGCCTAGAGAACGCGATATAGGTGCTATGGTCACCTATCACCCATCTATTCTTAAATTTGTAACGGCTGATCTTGCCTTAGTAAATGGAAGTGGACACACAGCACGAGATTATGACTCAAAAAAGGATTTCATCGGCAACCTTAACTTCAAATTTGATAGTCTGCTAAACAAACAACTACATATAGGATTTGGTGGATCATTTTACAAAGGATCTGTGCGTAACGATACTGAGAACTATTTTATTAGCAATGGAACTGGTTACACCAAAATTACTTCACCTAATAATATAGGATATAATGCGAAAAGAGATTATTATGGTTTTAATTTGCAAATTCAATATGATAACACCTTCGGAGCTACCTCTTTTAAGGCTGAATATATTGCTGGTACGCAACCAGGAATAGCGGCAACAGCTAGCGTAATAGGTCCAGTGGCAAGTACCAGTTTCAGTGCTCAGCCTGCATCGAATCTCTATATGAGGACATTTAATGGATATTATTTGTGGGTTACTCAAAAAATTGCGAAAACCAAGCTTTCTGCTATAATATCGTATGACGTGTATGATCCGAACCGACACCTGACCGGAGCTGAAATTGGTACTGGTAATAATAACACATCAGCAGGCGATATCAAATTCAGCACCTTTGGTTATGGTTTAACTTATTTAATCAATCCAAGGCTTAAATTAACGGTTTACAACGAGCAAGTTGATAACGACCATACTATGTTGCCCCAATATAGTTCCAATCTAAAAGATGATGTTTTTACTACCCGACTCCAATATAGATGGTAGCTTTGTCAGCTATTTCTGGCAATCTTACAAAAGTTGACCTAATAAAAACCGAAGCATGAAAAATAAAATTGCCACCCTGCAAGATAAGATCAAATTGGCCAATGCCGGTGGAGGAGAAGCTCGAATCGAATCACAACATAAAAAAGGAAAATTAACCGCACGTGAACGACTTCACTTTCTTCTTGATGAGAATTCATTCGAAGAAATAGGAATGATGGTGACTCATAGAAGTACGGACTTCGGAATGGACCGGGAAAAATACCTGGGCGATGGTGTTGTGACAGGATATGGGACGATTTCCGGTCGGTTGGTTTATGTATTTTCTCAGGATTTTACTGTTTTTGGAGGTTCTCTATCGGAAACTCACGCCGAAAAAATTTGTAAAATTATGGATATGGCGATGAGAAATGGTGCTCCATTAATCGGTCTTAACGATAGCGGGGGAGCCAGAATTCAAGAAGGGGTAGTTTCTTTGGGCGGCTATGCTGATATTTTTTATAAGAACGTTCAAGCTTCAGGGGTAATTCCTCAGTTATCTGCAATAATGGGGCCTTGCGCAGGTGGGGCCGTGTATTCTCCGGCAATAACAGATTTCATATTAATGGTAGAAAGCACATCCTATATGTTTGTAACTGGACCAAACGTAGTAAAAACGGTTACTCATGAAGTGGTTAGTTCTGAAGAACTCGGTGGGGCATCAACCCACGCTGTGAAATCAGGAGTGACACATTTTTCCTGTTCAAACGAATTGGATGCTATCAATCATATAAAAAAGCTGCTAAGCTTTATGCCACAAAACTGCGAGGAGATTCCCAAACAACTTGAGTATCGATCACAGGATGAAAGAAGAATATCTTTGAACTCCATAATGCCAGAAAATGCAAATCAACCTTATGACGTAAGATCAATTATAATTGAGCTTACAGACGAGGAAACATTCTTAGAAGTACATAAAGATTATGCTGAAAACATTGTTATTGGGTTTGGGCGATTAGCAGGCAGAAGCATCGGAATTGTGGCAAATCAGCCCGCCTATCTGGCCGGAGTACTAGACAACCATGCTTCGATCAAAGCTGCACGATTTGTTCGGTTTTGTGATTGCTTTAATATTCCTTTATTGGTTCTTGAAGATGTTCCTGGATTCTTGCCGGGCACTGATCAGGAATGGAATGGCATTATAACAAATGGAGCTAAACTTCTTTATGCTTTTAGTGAGGCAACCGTCCCGAGGATTACAGTGATCACTCGAAAAGCATATGGGGGTGCGTATGACGTGATGAATTCTAAACACATTGGAGCTGATTTGAACTATGCCTGGCCCACTGCTGAAATTGCAGTAATGGGTGCTAAAGGAGCTGCAGAGATCATCTTTAAAAAAGAGATTTCGGAATCTGCACATCCTGAAGATAAATGGCTGGAAAAAGAAAAATTATATTCTGATATTTTTGCTAATCCCTACAGAGCTGCAGAACGAGGTTTTGTAGATGAAATTATTGAGCCTGCCGATACCAGAAGTAAATTGATAAGAGCATTTAAAATGCTTGAAAACAAAGTGGTAAATACACCAAGAAAAAAACACGGCAATATCCCGCTTTGATGAGACTAAGGAAATCGGACATACTATTAATGGCCTTTTGTACTGGGCTGATTGTGGCAAACATATACTATTGTCAGCCCTTAGTGATTTTAGTGGCAAAAGATTTCGGGTTAACGGAAAGCCACGCTGGCAAAATTACTTACCTTACCCAAGCAGGCTACGCATTAGGGCTATTCTTACTTGTTCCTCTTGGAGATATGTTTGAGCGCAAAAAACAGATTCTATTTATTACATCTCTGGCAATTTCTGCACTCTTACTTGCCGGCTTTGCAAGTTCTTTCTTAGTTCTAGAAATTGCTTGTGTACTTATAGGTGCAAGTTCGATTATACCACAACTTATATTACCCATGGCTGCCAATTTAAGTAGCGATGAGGAGCGTGGTCAAACCATTGGAATGATTATGAGTGGCTTGTTGATAGGCATTTTGGCTTCAAGAGCTATCAGCGGCAGCATTGGCTTTTTATTGGGATGGCGGTCTGTTTATTTAATGGCCTCAGGAATTTGCTTTCTGTTATTAATATTAATGAGCAAAAGATTTCCGAGAAGCACACCATCCTTTAAAGGCACCTATGGACAACTTATGTTGTCAATGTGGGATTACACAAAAACTCAAAAAATATTACGGGAAGCTTCCCTAATTAATTTCTTTGCTTTCGCAGTTTTGAGCGCTTTTTGGACAACAATGGTACTCTTCCTTGCGAATCCACCTTTTAACTTTCAAACATTACAAATTGGACTATTCGGTATAGCTGGAGCTGCTGGAGCACTTGCCGCGCCCTTAGTAGGCAAATTAAGTGGCGGTAGCAATTCTAAGAGAAATGTTATAATTGGCCTGTCTTTGCAACTGGTAAGTATAATGTTATTCTATTTTACAGGAAATCATTTATTCCTATTTATTATAGGAATTGTGGTGATCGATATAGGCCAGCAAGCCATTCATGTAACTAATCAAACCAGGATTTACTCAATATTGCCGGAAGCTCGTAACAGATTAAATACCGTTTTTATGTCTGTTTCTTTTATCGGGGCTGCATCGGGATCAGCTTTAGGTCTGTGGCTTTGGGAAAAAGGGCAATGGGCAACGTTTTGTCTCGGGACTGCAATGGTTATCTTATTGAATATATTTATTTACATAATGTATAACAGTAAATTTAAAAGCAATGCCTGAAATTCAAATCGAACAAATCAGATATGAGCTTACCTGGCATATTAGGCATAAAGTGATGTATCCTAGTCTTCCATTTGAGAGGATCAAATTAAAAGATGATTCGGATGGGATCCATTTTGGCCTCTATGCTGATGATAAGCTTACATCAGTCGTCTCTGTTTTCAATAAAGGCGAAGTTTACCGATTCAGAAAACTTGCCACTTTGGAAGAAGAACAGGGAAAAGGCTTTGGGTCAATATTATTGGAACACATAATTTTATTTGCTAAAAATGAGGGTGGCAGCAAATTGTGGTGTAATGCCAGGGTGTCTGCAGCTAACTTTTACTCAAAATTTGGTTTCATCCAACGTGGTCCATACTTTGTTGAAAACGATATAGATTTTGTCATTATGGAGTTAGATCTTAAAGCTACGCTTGGTGCTTAATTGCTTGTTTATATATTTGTTAGGAATAATCATTTAAAAATGTCGAAGAAAAAAGAAGATAAACCAAAACATGTTGATGTTGTCACCAAAAAATCGCTAAGTTTTTTTGAAGAATACATTAACAATCCATCTCCAACTGGCTTTGAATATCCTGGTCAAAAAATGTGGCTGGATTATTTGAAACCTTATATAGATGAAAGTTTTATTGACAACTACGGAACCGCCGTTGGTATTATCAACCCTAAAGCAGAGTTCAAAGTAGTTATTGAGGCCCATGCTGATGAAATCTCCTGGTTTGTAAATTATATTACTGCTGACGGTTTGATTTATGTAATTAGAAATGGAGGATCAGACCATCAAATTGCACCTTCGAAACGTGTAAATATTCATACAGACAAAGGATTAGTTAAGGCAGTATTCGGTTGGCCAGCAATTCATACCCGTAATGGAGAAAAGGAAGAAGCACCTGCTCTTAAAAATATATTTCTAGATTGTGGATGTACCTCCAAAGAAGAAGTCGAAAAATTAGGTATACATGTAGGATGCGTTATTACTTACGAGGATGAATTCATGGTATTAAATGACAGATATTATGTTGGCAGGGCGCTTGACAACAGAGCAGGTGGTTTCATGATTGCCGAAGTAGCCAGGTTATTGAAAGAAAATAAAAAGAAACTTCCCTATGCATTATACATTGTCAACAGTGTTCAAGAAGAGATTGGACTAAGAGGTGCAGAAATGATTGCCCAACGTATAAAGCCTCATGTGGCAATTGTAACCGACGTTACCCATGATACCAGCACGCCAATGATTAATAAGATAACACAAGGTGATCTTGCTTGTGGAAGGGGACCTGTTGTATCCTATGCTCCTGCTGTTCAAACCAATTTAAATAAGCTACTGATTGACACAGCTGAGAAAAACAATATTCCTTTTCAGCGCCAGGCATCCTCTAGATCAACCGGCACTGATACTGACGCTTTTGCCTATTCTAACGGGGGGGTTCCATCTGCATTGATCTCCCTGCCCTTACGTTATATGCATACCACAGTAGAAATGATTCACAAAGAGGATGTAGACAATGTAATTAGCCTTATCTACCATTCTCTCCTTAATATCAAGAAAGACCACGATTTTAAATATTCAAAATAATTCATGAAACCTACCTTATTGATATTAGCTGCCGGGATGGCAAGCCGTTATGGCAGCATGAAACAAATTGATGGTTTCGGACCTAATGGAGAAACTATTATTGACTACTCTATTTACGATGCGATTAAAGCTGGTTTTGGCAAAGTCGTCTTCATTATCAAAGAAGAGTTTGTAGAAAACTTTAAAGCGATTTTCGAGCCCAAATTGAATGGACGTATTGAAACGGAATATGTATTTCAGAACTTTGATTTAAGACAATTCGGGATTGAAGAAGAAATTTATAGAGAAAAACCCTGGGGAACTGCTCACGCTATACTTTCTGGAAGGAAAGCTGTGAAAGAACCTTTTTGCGTGATAAATGCAGATGACTTTTATGGTTATGATTCTTTCAGAAAAATGGTAGAATTTTTAACTGAAGAGGCTACTGACAGTAATTATTCTATTGTTGGTTACCAAATTGGCAAGACATTGTCTGATTTTGGTTCTGTATCCAGAGGGGTTTGCAAAACTGATGATGCGAGTTATCTTGAAGAAATTACCGAACGCACCCAAGTTTACAAAAAAGATGAGGCAATTGTTTATGAAGAGAACGGAATAGAATATCCACTCAACTTTGAAACGCCAGTCTCAATGAATTTCTGGGGTTTCACTCCCGCTGTATTCAAATTAACAGAAGAAATGTTTAAAATTTTCGCTTCAGAGAACAAAGAAAACCCTAAGGCAGAATTTTTTATCCCATTGATTGGAGAGACCTTAGTAAAAAATGAGACGGCAACTTTTAAGGTAATCCCAACCGATAGTCAATGGTTTGGTGTTACTTACAAAGAAGATAAACCCTTTGTGCAGGCAAGTATCGATCAACTGGTTAGTGATGGCGCCTACCCTTCTAAACTATGGAGCTAAAAACTAATAAAAAAAGTCCCCTGATAAATAATCAGGGGACTTTTTTTATTTAGTGGAAGTGTGACTTATTTCTTTTCGTCTTTTACTTCCTCGAAATCAACATCAGTTACATTATCTCCGCCACCAGATTGACCAGCTTCACCTTGAGGTGCTCCTTCTGCTTGAGCTCCGTCTTGACCAGCCTTATACATATCTTCTGAAGCAGCGTTCCATGCAGCTTGTAAAGATTCCTGCGCAGCATCAATATCCGCAAAATTCCTAGATGCATGAGCAGCCTTTAATTTTGTCAGACCTTCTTCAATTGGTGCTTTCTTATCTGCAGAAATTTTGTCTCCAAACTCCTTCAATTGCTTTTCAGTAGAAAAAATTAAAGCGTCAGCGCTATTGATTTTTTCAGCTTCTTCTTTAGCAGCTTTATCAGCATCTGCATTCTGCTCAGCTTCTTCCTTCATTCTCTTGATTTCTTCATCAGTTAACCCAGATGAAGCCTCGATACGGATCTTTTGCTCTTTTCCTGTAGCTTTGTCCTTCGCACTTACATGCAAGATACCGTTTGCATCAATATCAAATGCAACTTCAACTTGAGGAACTCCGCGAGGAGCCGGTGGAATACCATCAAGAATAAAACGTCCTATCGTACGGTTTTGAGCAGCCATAGGACGTTCTCCTTGCAAAATATGAATTTCTACCGAAGGTTGATTATCCGCAGCTGTAGAGAAAGTTTCGGCCTTTTTAGAAGGAATAGTTGTATTTGCTTCAATTAACTTGGTCATCACCCCTCCCATAGTCTCAATTCCTAGAGAAAGTGGAGTAACATCCAGTAACAATACATCTTTAACTTCTCCGGTTAATACCCCACCTTGTATTGCAGCTCCAATAGCAACAACCTCATCCGGATTTACTCCTTTAGAAGGTTCCTTACCAAAGAAGGCTTTAACCGCATCTTGAATGGCAGGGATTCGAGTAGAACCACCAACTAGAATAATCTCGTCAATATCGCTAGTTTTTAAGCCTGCGTTTTTAAGTGCAGATTTACAAGGATCGATTGTACGCTTGATCAAATCAGCAGCCAATTGCTCAAATTTAGCACGACTCAATGTCCTAACAAGGTGTTTTGGGCCTGTAGCATCAGCTGTGATGTATGGAAGGTTAATCTCTGTAGACGTGGTGCTTGAAAGTTCAATTTTAGCTTTCTCAGCAGCTTCCTTTAAACGTTGTAGCGCCATTGGATCTTGATGAAGGTCCATGCCATTCTCGCTTCTAAATTCAGCTGCAAGCCACTCAATTATAATGTGATCAAAATCATCACCACCCAGGTGTGTATCTCCATCTGTAGATTTTACTTCAAATACACCATCACCAAGTTCTAAAACAGACACGTCATGGGTTCCACCACCACAATCAAACACAACGATTTTCATATCCTTGTGTGCTTTATCCAACCCATAAGCTAAAGCAGCTGCAGTTGGTTCGTTAATGATACGTTTTACTGTCAACCCGGCAATCTCACCAGCCTCTTTCGTGGCCTGGCGTTGTGCATCATTGAAGTATGCAGGAACCGTGATAACAGCCTCAGTAACTTCATGCCCTAAGAAATCTTCTGCAGTTTTTTTCATCTTCTGCAAAATCATAGCAGAAAGCTCTTGAGGTGTATACTTACGGTCGTCAATTTCGACGCGTGGAGTATTATTATCACCTTTAACTACTTTATACGGCACTCGTCCAGCTTCTTTAGAAACTTCTGCAAAACTACTTCCCATAAATCTCTTTATAGAAGAAATAGTTTTGGTTGGATTAGTAATTGCCTGGCGCTTTGCCGGCTCCCCAACCTTACGCTCGCCATTTTCCGCAAATGCAACAATGGATGGAGTAGTACGCTTACCCTCACTGTTGGCTATAACTACAGGCTCGTTACCTTCCATTACAGCCACGCAAGAGTTTGTTGTTCCTAAGTCTATACCAATAATTTTTGACATGTTATTTATATCTATTTGTTAATAAAATCTATATTTCCAATCATTTAACAAGCAATGTGCCAATAGGGTTTTGGCAGATAATTACTTTATATCGTTCGCCAAAGAAATCTTTTTGTCCGAATTAAGCACAGAAAAGATGACACTATGACAGAATATAGTACGCTAAATATCAAACAGTTTTGCGAGATAATATTCCCCAATTCCAAAGAAAATCATTGTTTGCTTTATCTCGGCTAGTATTTGGCTCTTTTTTGTTGGAGATTGTATTCCTCCCTTTATTCCAACAATTAATATATTTTTTGGAGTATGCACGTCTGAAATAAATTCCATAACCTTAGTTTTATAACCGAAATATTGAAGTACTAAGGCCCTCAATGCATCAGTCACCATTTCTGCTTGACGTTCTAGGAAAATCCCATATTTTGTGATAACAGAAACTTCGTTCGTAACCTTCCACTTCTCCATCTCCCTCCTGATCTGCTTGTGGCAGCAGGGTGCTACAACAATTAAACTCGCATCTGCTTTTATTCCTTTATAGATCGCATCATCAGTGGCAGTGTCACAGGCATGAAGTGCTATAAGAATATCCATTTTTTTAATCTCAAATTCCTGTATACTTCCTTGTACAAACTTCAATCCATCAAATTTAGACTTTTCAGCAACCTCATTACAAAACTGCACCAACTCTTCCCTAAATTCAACACCAATAACTTCAGCCCGGATTCCAAGAATGTTGCTTAAATAATCATAGAGCGCAAATGTTAAATAACCTTTACCCGAACCCATGTCCACAATGTGTTTATTTTGTTGGGGTAATAATTCCTTTATTAACGGATTCAACAGCTCTATATACCTATTAATCTGTTTATACTTATCTTGAGCCGCTTTATAAACATTACCATCAATGTCGGTAACTTTAAGTGCGTTCAGATATGTGCTGCCTTTAGCTGATATTGGCCGTTTCTTTTCGTGATCATGATTTAAAGAAGGTAATGGCTCGACAAACGACTTCAATTTCTCCCGTAATACTAAATTGCCCTTATGATTGTGTTCTAATGATATGTCCTTATCTATAGATATCAAATTACATACTCTGAAATCATTACTTATTAAGTCGATGATGAGGCTAATTCCAACGCCTACGTCCAAGTTTTTAAAAATATCTCTGTTCTTATATCTATAATTAAAAGAAAGCTTATCTAATCTTTTAATTTTTACTTTTTTTACATATAGATTTTTTAACCCGTCATCATTGCCTTTATAATTACTCAAAGAGACTTTGATCAACTGATTGTACGAAATAGCAACATCTAGAAGAAGTTTGAATTGATCAAGGATAGTTCGATTTGACATACAAGAAAATTTAAATGAATAACTATTATAATACTGGATAAAACGAAGAACTCCTAAAAACGAAAAAAACCCGGTTCTAATCGAACCGGGTTAGTCATCTTAAAGAATAGATTATTCTCCTTTATCTTCTTTTGCTTCTTCAGTAGCTGGAGCGTCAACAGAATCTTCAACTACCGCTTCGTCAATAACAACTTCAGACTTCGCTGCTGGAGCGTCAGCTTTCTTCACTTTGCTTCTTCCACGGCGAGTGGTCTTCTTTTCAGCACCCTCAGCCTCTTTACCGTAAACTTCGTTATAATCAACCAATTCGATCAAAGCCATTTCAGCATTATCGCCTAAACGATTATTTAACTTAATGATTCTAGTGTAACCACCTGGACGATTTGCAACTTTAGTAGCAACATCCCGGAACAGCTCAGTAACAGTTTCTTTATCTTGTAAATATCCAAATACAATACGACGTGAATGTGTTGTATCAGTTTTAGATTTTGTAATCAAAGGCTCAACATACATACGCAACGCTTTTGCCTTTGCTAAAGTTGTTGATATCCTTTTGTGTTTAATTAAAGATGAAGCCATATTAGCCAACATCGCTTTACGATGTGAATCTGTTCTTCCTAAATGGTTTACTTTTCTACCGTGTCTCATTTCTTAATTTGTTCAGCATATACCGTCTCTTTTATTTATCCGAGGGAATTATATACTATTTATAATCTATTATTTATTCAAATCTTCTTATTCCTCATCAAGTTTGAACTTAGATAAGTTCATACCAAATGACAAGCTTTTAGATTTAACAAGCTCTTGTATCTCCGTTAAAGATTTCTTACCAAAATTTCTGAATTTAAGCATGTCTGCAACATCATAAGAAACTAAATCTGCCAATGTACGGATATCAGCTGCTTTAAGGCAATTCAATGCACGTACAGAAAGATCAAGATCCACAAGTTCAGTTTTAAGAATCTTGCGCATATGAAGAATCTCTTCATCCACTTCTTTAGTTTCCTCTTTCGCTTGTGATTCCAAAACCAGATTCTCATCAGAGAACAACATAAAATGTTGAATTAAGATTTTCGCAGCTTCCTTCAACGCTTCTTCAGGATGGATTGAACCGTCTGTTGAAATATCAAGGATAAGCTTCTCATAATCCGTCTTCTGCTCAACACGATAATTTTCAATCGTATATTTCACATTTTTCATCGGAGTAAAGATCGAGTCAATAGCGATCACACCAACAACGGCATCATTGATCTTATTTTCTTCAGCAGGAACATATCCACGACCCTTATTGATAGACAATTCTACTTCCAAAGTTACCGCTTTCTCCATGTTACAGATAACGAAGTCTGGATTAAGAACCTCAAAATTAGTCGAGAATTTGGTAATATCTCCAGCAGTAAACTGATCTTGGCCATTAACTACGATAAAAACTTTTTCAGTATCACCCGTGTCACCAACCTTTTTAAAACGAACTTGCTTTAAATTTAGGATAATCTCGGTTAGATCTTCTACAACACCTTTGATGGTAGAAAATTCATGAGATACACCTGAAAAACGAATACTTGTAATTGCATAACCTTCTAGTGAAGAAAGTAAAATTCTTCTTAGGGCATTACCAATTGTTACACCGAAACCCGGCTCTAAAGGACGAAATTCAAATATACCATCGAAATCAGTTGATTTCTGCATGATTACCTTATCGGGTTTCTGAAATGCTAAAATTGCCATTTATAATGTTTTTAGATCGTTATTAAATTATGTAACGCAAAAATTTGATTGCCCATTAAGGACAATCAAACTATATATTATTTAGAGTACAACTCAATTATCAGGTTTTCTTTGATGTTCTCTGGAATCTCATCACGATTTGGATAAGAAAGGAACTTCCCTGTTAATTCACTTGCATTCCAGTCTAACCAATTAAATTTGTTAATTACCCTAGCAGCTACTGAATTTGTAATTGCTTCTAAAGTCTTTGATTTCTCACGGACTGCAACAACATCTCCTGCTTTTAACTGATAAGATGGAATATTTACTACTTCACCGTTAACTGTAACGTGTTTATGGCTAACTAACTGACGAGCAGCTGAACGAGTGGTAGCGATGCCTAATCTATAAACAGTGTTATCTAAACGAGCCTCAAGCAATTGTAATAAGTTATCTCCTGTAATACCCTCACGAGAAGACGCTCTAGTAAATAGGTTACGGAACTGACGTTCTAATACACCATAAGTATATTTAACTTTCTGTTTCTCCATTAACTGTACAGAATACTCTGATTGCTTTCCTCTTCTTTTTGACGCACCATGTTGCCCAGGAGGATAGTTTTTTCTGTCTAATACTTTGTCAGGGCCAAAAATAGGCTCTCTGAATTTACGCGCGATTTTGGACTTCGGTCCCGTGTATCTTGCCATTGCTTTTTGTTTTAAAGTATCATGCAACCTGTAGCTGCAGACTCTTAGCTTTAAAAATTAATAAATTAAACTCTTCTCTTCTTAGGAGGACGACATCCGTTGTGCGGAAGCGGTGTGATATCTTTGATTGAGGTAACTTCGATACCTGAAACCTGCAATGTTCTAATTGCAGACTCACGACCTGAACCTGGACCTTTAACAAAAACTTCTACTTTACGCAGACCAAGGTCAAATGCTACTTTACCGCAGTCTGATGCTGCTTGTCCAGCTGCATATGGAGTGTTCTTTTTAGAACCCTTAAATCCCATTTTACCTGCAGAAGACCATGAAATAGTCTGACCATTGTTATTTGTTAGGGTAACAATGATATTGTTAAAAGTCGCATTGATGTGGGCCTGACCAACAGGCTCAATAACAACAATACGCTTTTTGGTAACTTTTTTACTCTTAGCCATAATTATTATTCAGTACTAATTTTATTTAGTAGCTTTTTTCTTGTTTGCAACTGTTTTTCTCTTTCCTTTACGTGTACGAGAATTGTTTTTAGTACGCTGACCACGAACCGGCAAACCTTTTCTGTGACGTAAACCACGATAACAACCGATGTCCATCAAACGCTTAATGTTTAATTGGACTTCTGAACGTAAAGCACCTTCTACTTTAACGCCGTCATTGATAATTGTACGGATCGCAGATAATTCATCATCCGACCAGTCCTGTACTTTTTTGCTTAAATCGATACCTGCCTCAGTCAATATACGCTGAGCAGTTGATCTGCCTATTCCGAAGATGTAGGTTAATCCAATTTCGCCTCTTTTGTTTCTTGGTAAATCAATACCTGATATCCTTGCCATATTTGTACTAAATGTTTGATTATTTGATTAAACGACAGATTGAGTAACCCGTACATTCAATCCAATCATACTTCAATAATTTCTTAACCTTGACGTTGCTTAAATTTTGGGTTCTTCTTATTGATAACGTAAAGTTTACCTTTACGACGAATAACCTTACAATCCGCGCTACGTTTTTTAATTGATGACCTAACTTTCATTTTATTTGTATCTATAAGTAATCCTGCCTTTTGATAAATCATAAGGCGACATCTCTAATTTAACTTTATCTCCTGGTAAGATCTTGATGTAGTGCATCCTCATCTTTCCCGAAATATGTGCAATTATCTCGTGCCCGTTCTCCAGTTCAACCCGGAACATTGCATTTGATAATGCTTCCTTTATTACACCGTCTTGTTCAATTGAGGCTTGTTTAGCCATATAATATTGATTTTTACTTAATTAGCTGTTATCAAACAGGGTTGCAAAATTAAATAAAAAAATTTAATTATTTACTTTTTTTCTTTTAAAACTTCTTCAATTAATGAAAAGGTCGACAAAACATCCGCCTGGCCTTTTTTTACTGCAACTGTATGCTCGAAGTGAGCGGATGGTCTATTGTCTTTAGAAGTCACCGTCCAACCATCAGACCAAAATTTCACTTCGGGAGTACCGGCATTGATCATAGGTTCAATAGCAATCACCATCCCCTCCTCTAAGATAATACCGCTTCCACGTTTCCCATAATTAGGAACCTCTGGCTTCTCATGCAATTTAATTCCAACACCGTGACCGACAAGTTCTCTTACAACGCCAAAACCACTTCTTTCAGCTAAATCTTGGACAGCAAAACCAACATCACCAATTCTCAAACCAACAACCGCCTTATCTATTGCTAACTTTAAGCATTCTTGAGTAATCCTTACTAGTTTTCTCTTCTCTTCATTTATCTCACCTATCGAGAATGTATAAGCTGAATCACCGAAATAATTATTCCTGATAACTCCGCAATCTACCGAGATTAAATCTCCTTCTTCAATCACGTAAGCACCAGGGAAACCATGGACCACTTGACTATTTGGCGAGATACACAACGAGTAAGGAAAGCCATTATAATTAAGGAAGGCTGGTATAGCACCATGATCACTAATAAAAGTATAAGCCAGATCATCTAAACTTTTGGTAGTAATTCCTGGTCTAATTACTTTAGCTACCTCAGCTAAAGTTTTAGAAACCAAAAGTGAGCTTTCCCTAATCAGCTCAATTTCCTCTGATGTCTTGTAATAAATCTTGGACATTTGGAGTACTAAATACCAGCGTTACTACCCGTTGGTGCAGCAATACTAGATCTTCCGGTAACCCTACCAGTTTTCATTAATCCATCATAATGGCGCATCAACAAGTAACTTTCGATCTGCTGTAATGTATCTAATACCACACCAACAAGGATTAACAATGAAGTACCTCCATAAAAATGAGCAAATTCAGACTTAATACCGAACTTTACTGCCACTGAAGGAAGAATAGCAATAATTGCCAAAAAGATGGCTCCTGGGAGCGTAATTTTAGAAATCACATCATCGATAAAGCTAGAAGTAGCAAATCCCGGTTTAATACCCGGTATAAATCCTCCGTTTTTCTTCATATCATCAGACATTTGTGTCGGATTTACCGTTATAGCAGTATAGAAAAATGTAAATGCTATAATTAAGAAGGCAAAAGTCAAGCTATAAGCCCAAGATGTATAATCGCTAAACTGAGTAAGCCATGTATTTTGTAAAGATGGAATAAATCCTGTTAAAGTTGCAGGAATAAACATCAACGCTTGAGCAAAGATAATAGGCATTACACCAGCCGCGTTTACTTTCAACGGAATGTATTGTCTAACTCCACCAAATTGCCTGTTCCCTACAATTCTCTTCGCATATTGTACAGGCACTTTACGTACACCCTGAACAATCATAATAGTGAACATAACTACTGCAAACAGCGCAACAATTTCGACTACTAATGCAATCAATCCACCATCACCAACAAACCTTGAACTAATCTCTTGTTGTAAAGCAATAGGCAAGCGTGCAATGATACCGACCATGATAATTAAAGATATACCGTTTCCGATTCCTTTATCAGTAATTTTCTCACCTAGCCACATCACAAATAGAGTACCTGCGGATAACACAAAGGTTGATAACACGAAGAAAAGAGTGTGATCAATGATTATCGCTTCCTGTGGAACCTGAGTTTTCACGTATCCAACCGCCTGAACAGCTGTAATTGCGACAGTTAGATATCTTGTAATTTGATTGAGTTTCTTTCTTCCACTCTCTCCTTCTTTTTGCATTTTCTGGAAGGAAGGAACAGCGATTCCCAATAGCTGAACTACAATTGATGCTGAAATATAAGGCATAACACCTAAAGCCAAGATAGAAACCCGTGAGAAAGATCCTCCGGCAAACATATCTAACAGACCTAAAAGTCCGGACTTAGCATTATCGCCTAAAAGAGTTGCATCTACACCCGGTAAAACCACGTGCGATACAAACCTGTATACCAAAAGAATCATGAGCGTATACAATATACGTTCCTTTAATTCCTGGATTTTCCAAATGTTACTTAAAGTAGTAAACAGCTTCTTCATTAATTACAATTTTTCGATTGAGCCTCCAACAGCCTCAATAGCTTTTTGTGCAGTTGCAGAAAAAGCATGTGCTTTAACTTCTAATTTAGCTTTAACTTCACCACGACCTAAAATTTTAACCAGATCATTTTTTGAAGCCAAACCATGTTGTTGCAGAATAGCAAAATCTATACTTGCCAACTCAAATTTTTCAGCCAATTCCTGAAGAACATCTAAGTTTACACCAACGTATTCAACACGATTAATAGGCTTAAAACCTACCTTAGGTACACGACGTTGTAAAGGCATTTGACCGCCTTCAAAACCAATTTTAGTGGAGTGACCAGAGCGTGATCCAGCACCTTTGTGTCCGCGTGTAGATGTACCGCCGCGACCGGATCCAGTACCACGACCTATTCTCTTACTATTCTTAGTAGAACCTGCTGCAGGTTTTAAATTACTTAAGTTCATTTTTGAAACTTATTGTGTTGTCCTTCGCTTTCACTAATCAGGAACAACGGTTAAACATATACAAGGGTTGCAAATCTAGTTATATAACTGAAATTTGCAACCCTTAAAAATTATATACTTTCGATAGCGATCAAGTGATTCACTTTCCTAACCATACCAATGATGGCTGGATTCGCTTCGACTTCAACACTTTGGTTCATTTTATTTAGACCTAATGCCTGCATCGTCCTCTTCTGACGTTCGCTTCTGTCGATGATGCTCTTTATCTGGGTTATTTTAATCTTAGCCATAGTATTATCCGTTGAAAACTTTATTTAAATCCACGCCGCGTTGCTGAGCTACAGTGTAAGCATCACGCATTTTTGTCAATGCATCAACTGTTGCCTTTACCACGTTGTGAGGGTTTGATGAACCTTTTGATTTCGCAAGTACATTGTGTACTCCTGCGCTCTCCAAGACAGCACGCATCGCACCACCTGCAATAACACCGGTACCTACTGCTGCTGGTTTAATTAAAACAAAACCACCTGAGAATTTACCAATTTGTTCGTGAGGAACAGTACCATTTAAAAGCGGAACTTTAACCAGGTTCTTTTTAGCATCATCGATACCTTTAGCAATTGCTTCAGTAACCTCTTTTGCTTTACCTAAACCGTAACCTACGATTCCGTTCTCATCTCCAACAACAACGATTGCTGAGAAGCTGAAAGTACGACCACCTTTGGTTACTTTGGCTACACGCTGTATGCTAACTAAACGATCTTTCAATTCGATCTCGCTAGTCTTAACTCTTTTTATATTGATAGTTGACATTCTTATCCTATTTTCAGATTAAAATACTAAACCAGCCTCGCGAGCACCTTCTGCCAGCGATTTAACACGTCCATGGTATAAGTAGCCATTTCTATCGAAAACAACTTCTTTAACACCAGCAGCAATTGCTTTTTCAGCAACTAATTTGCCTACAGCTACTGATTGCTCAGATTTGCTTCCAGTTCCTGCAAAATCCTTTGATAAAGATGATGCCGATACAATTGTGTTACCCGTTACGTCATTAATGATTTGAGCATAAATACCTTTATTGCTTCTATAAACCGATAAACGTGGACGGTTTTCGGAACCTGTTAATCTTTTTCTGATTCCTTTTTTTATACGATCTCTACGAGATAATTTTTTCCCTGCCATGATGATTATTTTTTAGAAGCTGATTTACCTGCTTTTCTTCTTAATACTTCGCCTACAAACTTGATACCTTTACCTTTATATGGCTCTGGAGTACGTAGTGAACGGATTTTAGCCGCTACTTGTCCAATCAATTGCTTATCAATACTCTCTAAAATGATTTTAGGAGTCTGACCTTTCTCAGATGTTGTAGTTACCTTAATCTCTTCCGGTAATTGGAATACATAATGGTGAGAATAACCTAAAACAAGATCCAGTGTATTACCGGTATTAGTTGCGCGGTAACCCACACCAACTAATTCTTGCTGTAACTTATAACCTTCTGTTACACCAATAACCATATTGTTTAACAAAGAACGGTACAAACCATGTAACGCTTTGTGTCTTTTTTGCTCTGTTGGACGTTGTACAGTTAGTACACCATCTTCTTGGCTCACAGTGATTTCTGAATCTACTGCTTGAGTAAGCTCTCCTTTTGGTCCTTTTACAGTAACTAAATTCTCTTTAGATACTGAAATCGTAACACCAGCAGGAATACTAATTGGGGCTTTTCCTATTCTTGACATTTTGCTATCCTCCTTTAATTAATAAACGTGACACAAAACTTCGCCACCAATGTTAAGTTTAGCAGCCTCCTTATCTGTCATCACACCTTTCGATGTAGACAAGATTGCGATACCTAAACCATTTAATACTCTTGGCATATTATCAACGCCGGCATATTGCCTTAAACCTGGTTTGCTAATACGTGTAAGCGTACGAATCGCCGGAATCTTCGTAATAGCATTATACTTTAAAGCTATTTTAATAATTCCTTGAGTTGTCGTATCCTCAAATTTGTAGTTAGCGATGTAACCTTTGTCAAAAAGTACTTTAGTAATTTCCTTTTTAAGGTTTGATGCAGGAATCTCTACAATTCTATGATTTGCCTTGATGGCATTTCTTACCCTTGTAAGATAATCTGCTATTGGATCTGTATTCATTGTTATATAATTGTGATAGTGGTTTCCTTCCTGACCTATTCGGGACGACCTGCCATCGGTTAAAATTTTATTTTAAACTCAGAACTATGTTCCAAGCCAAAAAGAAGCTGTTTACCAGCTTGCTTTTCTTACTCCAGGGATCTTACCTGCTAAAGCCATATCACGGAACAATACCCTAGATATACCGAAAGTACGCATATAACCACGAGGACGACCAGTAATTTTACAACGATTGTGTAAACGAACTGCAGATGAGTTTTTTGGTAACTTATCTAATCCTTCATAATCACCGGCAGCTTTAAGTTCTGCACGTTTGTCTGCATATTTAGCTACCAATTTTTGGCGCTTAACTTCGCGAGCTTTTACTCCTTCTTTTGCCATTATTGCTCAGTTTTAGGTGTTTGGTTTTTAAACGGTAATCCAAATTGTTTTAAAAGTTCCAATGCTTCAACATCAGTAGTAGCTGTTGTCACAAAAGTAATGTCCATCCCTAAAATCTTACTGATCTTGTCGATGTTGATCTCAGGGAAAATGATCTGTTCAGTAACACCTAATGTATAGTTACCTTTACCATCAAAGCCTTTGTCATTAATACCTTTGAAATCACGGATACGCGGCAAAGCTACGGAAATTAAACGATCTAAAAACTCATACATGTTATTGTCACGTAAAGTAACGCGCACACCTACCGGCATACCTTTACGCAATTTAAAGTTTGAGATATCTTTTTTAGATTTTGCTCCAACTGCCTGCTGACCTGAAATTGTAGTCATCTCTAAAATAGAGCTGTCCATAATCTTCTTGTCAGTTACAGAAAAGCGTCCAACACCTTGGTTGATAGCTATTTTCTCTAATTTAGGAACCTGCATTACGCTTTTGTAATTGAACTTATCTTTAAGTGCAGTTACAATTTCCTCTTTATATTTACTTTTTAATCTTGGTACGTAAGCCATTATTTGATCTCCTCTCCTGATTTTTTACTAACCCTAACTAATTTCCCATCAGCATTAAGCTTTCTGCCAACGCGTGTAATATCTCCCGATTTAGGATCAATTAATGCTACGTTAGAAATATGAAGAGCAGCTTCTTTTTTAATGATACCACCGTTTGGAGTAGCAGCATTTGGTTTTGTATGTTTTGATACAAGGTTAACTCCTTCTATTAGGACTCTGCTTTTAGTTGTAAGTACTGAAAGTACTTTACCTTGCTGGCCTTTTGAATCTCCGGCTATAACCTTTACTAAATCTCCTTTACGGATCTTTATTTTTGGTGTAGTTATTTCTTTTTTCATTTTATAATACCTCCGGTGCTAATGACACAATTTTCATGAATTGTTTTTCACGCAGTTCTCTTGCTACCGGGCCAAAAATACGTGTACCACGCGGCTCATCTTGTGCATTTAATAATACTGCTGCATTGTCGTCGAAACGGATGTAAGAACCATCCTTACGTCTGATCTCTTTCTTTGTTCTTACAACAACTGCTTTAGAAACTGTTCCTTTCTTGATGTTCCCGGAAGGCAATGCACTCTTAACGGTAACAACGATTTTGTCACCAATAGAAGCATATCTCTTTCCAGTACCACCAAGTACACGGATAACCAATACTTCCTTTGCGCCGCTATTATCGGCTACGTTTAATCTTGATTCCTGTTGTACCATGTTATTTAGCCCTTTCTAAAATTTCCACTAATCTCCAGTTCTTATTCTTACTCAGCGGACGAGTCTCCATGATCAGTACTGTATCACCAATACCGCAATCGTTTTTCTCGTCATGAGCCATAAATTTGGTAGTTTTCTTTACGAACTTACCATAGATCGGGTGTTTTACTTTACGCTCTACTGCTACAACAATAGATTTATCCATCTTGTTGCTCACCACCAACCCGGTTCTTGTTTTTCTTAATTGTCTTTCCATTTCGACTCTAAAGTTATTTAGTTTCAGTAGCTGGCACAGCTTTACGCTTGGCCACTTCAGTGTTTAATCGGGCAATATCTCTTCTTACCTTTCTAATACGGGTAGGATTTTCAATAGCCGAAATTGTGTGAGCAAATTTTAACTTTACTAAGTTTTCCTTTTCTTCTGCAATCCTGGCTACTAGTTCTTCTTGTGAAAGCCCTGTGATTTCTGAGTTCTTCATTTTATTAATTTTTATGATGCGGGTCTAGCGGTTATAATAACAAGTTACTTACAACATTCAACCCGCAACTGCTTATGCCTCTACGTAATCTCTACGTACTACAAATTTTGTTTGGATCGGTAATTTCTGAGCGGCCAATCTCATTGCTTCTTTAGCTACTTCTAAAGGAACACCTTCGGCTTCAAAAATAATACGTCCTGGTCTAACAACGGCCACCCAATATTCAGGAGCACCCTTACCTTTACCCATACGTACTTCAGCTGGCTTCTTAGTAACCGGTTTGTCCGGGAAAATTCTAATCCACACTTGGCCTTCACGTTTCATGAAACGAGTTACCGCAATACGGGCTGCCTCTATCTGACGACTGGTAATCCAAGTCGACTCTAAAGATTTGATCCCGAAAGACCCGAATGATAATTCAGCACCACGAGTTGCTAAACCTTTCATTCTGCCTTTTTGCATCTTTCTGAACTTCGTTCTTTTTGGCTGTAACATTTTATTCTAATATTATCGTAAAACGATCTGTTAACTAATTATTTACGAGGACCTCTGTTAGGAGTATTTCCACCTCTGTTATCTCTTCCTGGACCACCTTGACCGGGACCACCTTGACCAGGACCTCTTCCGCCACGATTACCACCACCGCGGTTATCGGTTCTTCTGTCTCCACCGCCACGGTTATCTCTCTCTCTGCCGCCTGCAAATGCACCCTCTGGTCTGCCACCTTTGCCTGGAGCATTGCTCGTAGCGCCAATGTTTGGAGAAAGATCACGTTTACCGTAAACCTCGCCTTTACAGATCCACACTTTAACACCTATTTTTCCATAAGTAGTTAAAGCTTCTGCCAATGCATAGTCAATGTCTGCACGGAAAGTATGCAAAGGAATTCTTCCTTCTTTATACTGTTCGCTACGAGCCATCTCAGCACCACCTAACCTACCAGAGGTCATGATCTTGATACCTTCAGCACCCATACGCATTGTTGATGCAATTGTAGATTTCATCGCTCTACGGAAAGAGATCCTCGCCTCTAACTGTTTCGCAACACCTTCTGCAACCAATTGTGCATCAAGCTCAGGACGTTTGATCTCAAAAATGTTGATTTGAATTTCCTTTTTTGTCAATTTCTTCAACTCTTCTTTGATCTTGTCAACTTCCTGACCAGCTTTACCGATCACAATACCTGGACGTGCTGTATGAATTGTAACAGTGATACGTTTTAACGTACGCTCAATTACAACCTTAGCAACACCGCCTTTCGCGATACGTGCAGCAAGATATTTTCTTATTTTATCGTCCTCAACTAATTTATCAGCATAGTTGTTGCCACCGAACCAGTTAGAATCCCAACCCTTGATGATTCCTAACCTGTTTCCTATTGGATGTGCTTTTTGTCCCATTTCTGTTAATTAGTTTGAGTTTCAACGTTTTTACTATCTACTACCAAAGTTACATGGTTCGAACGTTTACGTATTCTGTAACCACGTCCTTGAGGTGCCGGTCTTAATCTTTTTAACTGACGACCACCGCCTACCATTATCGTTTTCACGTATAATTGGTTTTCTTCAGGGCGAGAACCTTCATTCTTAGTTTCCCAGTTTTTGATAGCTGACAATAATAGTTTCTCAACTCTTATTGCCGCATCTTTATTGGTAAACTTTAAAATATGTAAAGCTTTCTCAACACGCTCACCTCTGATAAGATCTACAACCAAACGCATCTTACGCGGTGAGGTTGGACAATTGTTTAATTTCGCTACTGCTTCCATCTCTTAATTATTTTTTCTTTTCAGAGTGACCCCTAAATGTTCTGGTTGGAGCAAACTCTCCCAGCTTATGACCAACCATGTTTTCTGTTACGTATACCGGTATAAATTTATTACCGTTATGTACTGCAAATGTATGACCCACAAAATCTGGTGAGATCATTGATCTGCGAGACCAAGTTTTAATTACAGACCTCTTGCCTGAATCATTCATAGAGGCTACTTTCTTCTCTACGTTATGGTCAATATAAGGTCCTTTTTTTATCGAACGAGCCATTATTTCTTCCTTTTCTCTATGATGAAACGATTTGAGTATTTTTTAAGTGTGCGGGTCTTAAAGCCTTTAGAATACATACCATTCCTTGACCTAGGCTGACCACCTGATGAGCGTCCCTCACCACCACCCATTGGGTGATCGACAGGGTTCATCGCAACCGGACGTGTTCTAGGACGACGACCTAACCAACGATTACGACCAGCTTTACCTAATACTTCATTTGCATGATCAGAATTGGAAACAGCTCCGATAGTAGCCAAACAAGCAGTCAGGATTAACCTGGTTTCGCCTGAAGGCATTTTCAATGTAGCATATTTACCGTCACGTGCAGCTAATTGTGCATAAGCACCTGCGCTACGTGCCAACTGAGCACCACGACCTGGATGAATCTCCACATTGTGTACAATAGATCCTAAAGGAATATTGCTCAGTTTTAAAGTATTTCCCACTTCTGGAGTTGCAGTATCACCCGATACCACCTTTTGCCCTACTTGCAATCCTTCCGGTGCAATAATATAACGCTTCTCACCATCTGCATAATGTAATAATGCAATACGTGCTGTACGGTTTGGATCGTATTCAACAGTAGCTACTGTTGCAGGAATATCAAACTTCTCACGTTTAAAATCAATTAAACGATAAGATTTTTTATGACCACCACCCATGTAGCGCATAGTCATCTTTCCTGTATTGTTACGTCCTCCCGATTTCTTAGAAGATACAACCAATGATTTTTCGGGCTTGGTTGCTGTAATCTCCGTAAAACTGGCACCTACTCTAAAGCGGGTTCCCGGAGTGACTGGTTTAAATTTTCTTAAGCCCATAGTTTATAATTATTCAATTCTTATTAAATGTTCGCGTAATAATCGATTGTCTCTCCTGCTTTCAAGGTAACAACAGCTTTCTTGTATTTAGGGCTGCGTCCTGTTACCAATCCGCCCTTAGTGTTTCTCGACTTAACTTTACCAGCCACAACCAAAGTGTTGATGGCTAAAATGTTTACGCCGTACATTTTTTCTATTGCAGATTTGATTTGCAGTTTGTTAGCTTTAGTATCCACTCTGAATGTAAAGCGGTTTGACTTTTCAGTCAGTACAGAAGCTTTTTCTGTTAAAATCGGTTTTTGTAAAATTTCCATATTACTTGGCAAATGCCTCCTCCAATGTTTTAAGAGAATCAGTAGTAAACAAAAGCTTTCTGCAATTCAATACATCGTATGTATTTAACTGATCTGCAGTGATTACTTTCGCTTTCTGGATGTTTCTGCTTGATAAATAGATATTGTTATTTTGTGAAGGTAAAACCAACAAAGTCTTTTCGCCAGCTAAATTCAAAGCGCTAACTAAATTGATGTAGTTCTTAGTTTTGATAGAATCAAAGCTGAAATCTTCTAAAACCACAACATTTGAATCTTGTGCTTTATAAGATAATGCAGACTTACGAGCCAACACCTTCAATTTCTTATTCAGTTTAAAACTATAATCTCTTGGTTGAGGACCGAAAACACGACCACCACCATTAAACAAAGGAGATTTAATACTACCTGCACGAGCACCACCAGTACCTTTTTGTTTATATAATTTACGGGTTGAACCAGCAATTTCATTACGTTGTTTAGACTTGTGAGTACCTTGACGTTGATTTGCCAAATACTGCTTAACATCTAAATAGATCGCATGATCAACCGGCGATATACCAAATACCGCCTCAGGAAGCTGCACTGTTGCGCCTGTTTCTTTTCCTGAAATGTTTAATACTTTAACTTCCATCTGCTTACTTATCTAAGATTACGTAAGAACCCTTAGCTCCTGGTACGGAACCACTAACTACAACCAGATTTTGATCAGCATAAACTTTCAAAACTTGTAAGTTCTGAACCTTAACCCTGTCTCCACCCATTCTTCCAGCCATACGCATACCTTTAAATACGCGTGCAGGATAAGAAGCTGCTCCCAATGAACCTGGTGCACGCATCCTGTTGTGCTGTCCGTGAGTTTGACCACCAACACCACCAAAACCATGACGCTTTACAACACCTTGAAATCCTTTACCTTTTGAAGTACCAACAACATCAACAAAGTCACCTTCATTGAAGATGCTTACTGTTACCGTGTCTCCTAAGTTTAATGATTCCTCAAATGGCTCAAATTCAACCAATTTGCGTTTAGGCGTAGTGTTTGCTTTCGCAAAGTGTCCTTTTAACGGCTGAGTGGTATTTTTTTCTTTAGCCTCGCCGAAACCCAGCTGAACTGAAACATAACCATCTTTCTCTTCGGTCTTTACTTGCGTAACTACACAAGGCCCAGCTTCGATCACCGTACATGGAATATTCTTTCCATCGGCGTCGAAAATGCTGGTCATTCCTACTTTTTTTCCAATAATACCTGACATTTTCTTTTTTTAATTTAACACCCATCGAAGCAGTAGGGCTTCGTTCAAGGTGGATACACATCCCTGTTAAGGGAGGGCAAAAATAGGAAAGAAATCTTAATTTTCAAATAGTTAGCGTATTATTTTTTCAAATAATCGCAAATAATTTGATTAGGCAGGACAGCACTCATTTAAAACCAGTTTTAACCAACTAGCTTATTACTCAAACTAATCAGAATCACAGTCAAAACCAATAAACCAATTACCACATATAGATAATCTCGTTCAATAAGAAAGCTAAAAACTGAAAAGACCACTCTGGCAACCGGCGTAAAAATCAATAAAAGAACACCGAATTGGGCGATCGCGTTTCCATCCAAATTAAGAACGCCTCTATAAACTGAAGCAATTGAAAACAGTCCCGATTTATTGGGATCAAAAACACTATAATCTACAGCTTCAGAATACCTTGTAAACAAGTAAATCATCCCACCAGTAAAAACCACGATCATCGAAGCGACAACTCCAACCCTCAATAACGTTCCAAGTATTAACTGAACATCTTTATCTGCATAAAAATTAAGCGGCTTTTTCATAGTTTTCCAGATAACCCGTTATAAATCATTTGTAGCGCAAGAAAAGTAACAACCAGTGCAAAAACAACTTTAAGCTTGTCGGTTTTAGTTCTTACCAAGATCTTTGACCCTACAGTAGCACCAATTAAAACTCCAATAGATACCGGCATCGCAATACCCGGGTCAATCTGGCCTCTATGAAAATATACAACCGCACTTGCAGCAGCTGTAACACCCATCATGAAGTTACTTGTTGTAGTAGATACCTTAAATGGAATTTTCATAATATTATCCATCGCTATGACTTTCAAAGCTCCTGAGCCTATCCCAAGTAAGCCAGAAATTATACCAGCAATGAACATCATTAAAAATCCGCCAACTACATTATGTACAGCATAATATTTAGCCCCCTCCGCAGTTGGATAGCTACCATTTAATTTAAGAAATACAGCCAATCTTCCAGCTGTATTGTTATCAGACCGATCAACTTTCTTCCTCATCATCATAACCGCGGAAAAAAGTAGAATCATTCCAAATGCAACAGCTATATACCCCGGGTTTATATATATGGTAATAACGGCACCAAATACGGCACTGATTGTGGTAGCGATCTCTAAAAACATACCAATACGAATATTAGTTATTCCCTCTTTGACATAAGCCGCCGCTGAGCCAGACGAGGTAGCAATGACTGAAATGATTGAAGCGCCAATTGCATAGTGGATATCCACCCCTAAAACAAGCGTAAGCAACGGTATTATAACGACCCCTCCGCCTAAACCCGTAAGTGACCCAAGTAGTCCTGCCAGAAAAGCACCTACGAAGACAATCAATGTGAACACCAATACTGACATCGATGCAAATATACTATCTAACGGACTAACACAATAAATTTATAATACCATTGTTAAAATAGAAGTAACTATTTTCAATATATTCACACAATTTAAACAGGCATTAATGAAAAAATTCTCCATCCTACTGGCCATAATTATCCTAACCAACTTAAGTTTGAATGCTCAGGTCAAGGCAACCCGTACCGGCATAAAGATTGACTCGGTCAAACTAGATCCTAGTCTGCAGGGTCAGTATCAGTTAATCCTGGCGAAATCGAAAACCTTAAATGGTTACAAATTGATCAATCCATATAGATTTTCTCAATTTTTCCAAAGTGTTAAAGACACTTTACGTACAGAGAGAAAAAGCCTTGCCAACGCAAATCAAAAAATCAAAGCGCTGGAACAAGGTGTTTCGGGATTAAAAAATGAAATTTCAGGAACAGAATCATCGCTTGCCGCAACGAATGCAAAAATGGATCAGATTTCCTTTATAGGGCTGTCCTTCTCCAAGTCCAGTTACAATGTGATCGTTTGGACAATAATTTTAATCCTTGCCCTACTGCTCACTTTTGTTTTTGTTAGATCGGCCAAGAATATTCATGAAGCAAAGTACAGAACTGGTCTATATGAAGAGATATCGCAGGAATACCAGGCCTATAAAACGAAAGCCAATGAAAAAGAAAAAAAGCTAGCTCGTGAACTTCAGGACGAACGGAACAAACTCGAAGAGCTTAAAGGCAGGGGTTAGTCTCCACTAATATTCCAAAATAGCAAATAAATAAAAAGCCTTCCAGAAAATCTAGAAGGCTTTTTGTTTTATTAACTCAGTAAAGTTAAACTTTGATTTCTACTTCAACGCCGCTAGGTAATTCAAGTTTCATTAAAGCATCAACAGTTTTAGAGTTAGAACTATAAATATCTAACAAACGTTTGTACGCACACAATTGAAACTGCTCACGTGCTTTTTTGTTCACGTGTGGTGAACGCAAAACTGTGAAGATTTTCTTTTCTGTTGGCAACGGAATCGGTCCGCTAACCACTGCACCCGTAGGTTTAACTGTCTTAACAATTTTCTCAGCAGATTTATCTACCAAGTTGTAATCGTAAGATTTCAATTTGATTCTGATTCTTTGGCTCATAGTATTTATTTAATTAAGGCGCCGGTTAGAGCTATTAATAACCGGCAGCCAAGTTTTATATTAATCGATAGATTTAACTCTACCTTTTGATTTAGCAATTACTTCGTCCTGTACATTCTTAGGAGCAGCTTCGTAATGATCAAACTCCATTGTAGATGTTGCTCGTCCAGAAGTGATTGTACGTAACTGAGTTACATAACCAAACATCTCAGATAGTGGCACAGTAGCTTTAATTACCTGAGAACCATTACGTGTATCCATACCTAAAAGTTGACCGCGACGACGGTTCATATCTCCAATTACATCACCCATATTCTCTTCTGGAGTCAGGATTTCAATTTTCATTATTGGCTCCATCAAAGTAGGTTTGCATTTAGGTAATGCTTCACGGTAAGCCATTCTTGCTGCAAGCTCAAATGACAAAGCATCTGAATCGACCGCGTGGAATGAACCATCAATTAAACGAACTTTCATATCAGGAAGTGGGTAGCCTGCTAATACACCATTCGCCATTGCTGCCGCAAATCCTTTTTCTACTGAAGGAATAAACTCACGCGGAATTGAACCGCCTGTAATTTCATTTACAAACTGCAAACCACCTTTTTCAAAATCAGAATCGATAGGTGAGATCACTACTTGAATATCAGCGAACTTACCACGACCACCAGATTGTTTTTTATAAGTTTCACGGTGTTGTGTAGAACCAAAAATTGCTTCCTTGTATGCTACTTGAGGCGCACCTTGATTAACTTCTACTTTAAACTCACGTTTAAGACGGTCAATCAAAATATCAAGGTGTAGCTCACCCATACCAGAGATAACAGTTTGACCAGTTTCCTCGTCAGTTTGAACTCTAAATGTAGGATCCTCCTCAGCAAGCTTTGATAAGCCCATACCTAGTTTATCGATATCAGCTTGAGTTTTAGGCTCAATTGCCAAACCAATAACCGGCTCTGGGAATACCATTGATTCCAATACAATTGGGTTCTTCTCTTCACAAAGTGTATCACCAGTTTTAATATCTTTAAATCCAACTACCGCAGCAATATCACCAGCACCTACATTAGGGATTGGATTTTGCTTGTTGGCATGCATTTGGAAGATACGGGAAATACGCTCCTTATTCTCAGAACGTGCATTGTAAATATATGATCCAGCTTCCAGGTTACCTGAGTAAACACGGATAAAGCACAAACGACCAACAAAAGGATCTGTTGCAATTTTAAAAGCTAAAGCCGCAAAAGGTTCTTTCTCATCAGGTTTACGTAATACTTCTTCTCCAGTTTCAGGATTAGTTCCAACGATACCTTCAGAATCCATCGGCGACGGCAATAACTCCATCACATAGTCAAGCATAGTTTGTACACCTTTGTTTTTGAAAGACGAACCACAAACCATAGGTACAATTTTGGCATCCAAAACTGCTGCACGTAATGCATCCAGAATTTCACGTTCAGTAATTGAGTTAGGATCATCGAAGAACTTCTCCATCAAGGTCTCATCGTAATCCGCAACGGATTCCAATAGTTTTTCTCTCCATTCAGCTACTTCATCAAGCATATCGGCAGGAATAGGGACTTCTGTAAAAGTCATACCCTTATCATGCTCATTCCAAACAATTCCACGGTTATTGATTAAATCCACAACGCCAGTAAAGCTGTCTTCAGCGCCAATAGGCAATTGTAACGGAACAGCGTTACTACCCAACATACTTTTCACCTGTCCAACAACTTTTAAGAAGTCAGCTCCGGAACGGTCCATTTTATTAACGAAACCAATACGGGCAACATTATAGTTGTTAGCCAAACGCCAGTTGGTTTCAGATTGAGGCTCAACACCATCAACTGCCGAAAACAAAAATACCAATCCATCCAATACACGTAAAGAACGGTTTACCTCTACGGTGAAATCCACGTGTCCCGGTGTATCAATAATGTTGATGTGGTAATCCTGTCCCCTATACTTCCATCCTACTGTAGTTGCAGCAGAAGTGATGGTTATACCACGCTCCTGCTCCTGTGCCATCCAGTCCATTGTAGCCGCACCTTCATGCACCTCACCAATTTTGTGACTAACACCAGCATAATAAAGGATACGCTCAGTTGTTGTGGTTTTACCCGCATCAATGTGCGCTGCGATCCCAATATTTCTTGTAAATCTTAAATCTCTTGACATTATATAATTTCAAATATTAGAAACGGAAATGAGAGAACGCTTTGTTAGCCTCAGCCATTTTATGCGTATCTTCTTTTTTCTTAACTGCTGCGCCTTCACCTTTAGCTGCTGAAATAATTTCACCCGCTAATTTCTCTTTCATAGTTTTCTCACCACGTTTACGAGCGTAATTGATTAACCATTTCATGCCTAAAGCAATCTTGCGGTCTGGTCTCACCTCTGTTGGTACCTGGAAGTTTGCACCTCCAACTCTACGAGACTTAACTTCTACAGCTGGGCTGATGTTCACCAAAGCACGTTTAAATACTTCTAAACCATTCTCACCAACTTTTTTCTCAGCTAACTCTACTGCATCATAAAAAATATCGTAAGCAATGGATTTCTTTCCATCATACATCATATTATTCACAAACCTTGTTACCTGAACATCATTAAATTTAGGATCAGGAAGGATAATTCTCTTTTTTGGTTTTGACTTTCTCATTTTTCTTTCCTCCTAATTATTTCTTTTTACCACCTTTTGTTGGAGCCGCAGCTACTTGTCCTGGCTTAGGACGTTTTGTTCCGTATTTAGAACGACGTTGATTACGACCGGCTACGCCTGACGTATCTAACGCACCACGAATGATGTGATAACGTACACCTGGTAAATCTTTAACACGACCACCACGAATCAATACGATGGAGTGCTCCTGTAGGTTGTGACCCTCTCCAGGAATGTATGCGTTAACCTCTTTACCATTGGTTAAACGTACACGCGCTACTTTACGCATTGCTGAGTTTGGTTTTTTAGGGGTAGTAGTATATACACGTGTACATACACCTCTTCGCTGTGGACAGCTGTCCAACGCCGGAGACTTACTCTTGAACTCCAGTGCTACTCTACCTTTTCTAACTAATTGCTGAATGGTTGGCATTGCTCTTTTTTGTTTTTCTATTAATGTTTAAAAACTTTACCCCTCAATAAGGGACTGCAAAGGTAAGACAATACATTTTATAAATCAAGACGTTAACAAAAATTTAATTAATAACTGTTAATGAAAAGTATTGAGATATAATTTCTCCACTTTCTTCCTTGCCCAGTCGGTTTTTCTCAGAAACTTTAAACTTGAATTCATTGTTGGATTGTTTTTAAAGCAGTCAATCTTCACATATATGCTCATCTCCTCCCAGCCATAATGCCATACCAACTGTTTTAAAATGAACTCTAGTGTCTTGCCATGTAACGGATTGTTCTTTTGCTCCTCTTCTGCCATGGTACAAAAATAAACAACTTCCATGCTACCTTAAAATAAAATTACTTTACGCTGCTATTAAATAACTCCCCTTCCTTTTATCTAAGTTTGAATCCATAATTATAACTAACCATGGATTTAAAAATTGGAGATTTTGTACGTTTTGTTGATGAAAACCTCGAAGGCTACATCACACGCATCATAGATAAAGAAACTATAGGTGTTACCGACGCTAACGACTTTGAAATACCTGTTATGGCTTCCAAAGTAACATTAATACACGGAGAAATCCCTACCGGGAGCAAACTGGCCAGCAACACTGCAGGCCAAATTCAACCTATTCCAACCCAATTTATCAAAGAGGGAGTATTTTTAGCAATGGTTAGTGATCAACACATATCTTCCGTTGCGCACTTTCATTTGGTTAACGAAACCTCATTTACACTGCTAACCAGCCTCAGTACAGAAAAAAACGGAGCCTTTAAAGGTGAATTTGCTGGAATTATCCACCCAAACAGTACAGCAAAATTATATTCAGCAAACATGAGTGATATCCAGCTATGGCCAAAATTCCGTCTAGAGATACTATTCAATACGAAAGGTGATATAGAATCTCCTGAACCAATACTATATAATCAAGCCTTAAAAGGGAAAGACCTTTCTGTAGCGAAAGTTGATATTGCGCTATTGAAAACTAAAGGATGGTCTATCCGATTAGATACTCCACCACCTGTTTTAAATGCAGAAAAACTTAAAGAAAGCTTTTTTAAATAAGCAACCCTATTCAATTAAAAATGCCCCCAAAAGCAACTAACTTTCTGGGGGCATTCTATGTTCCGGTGTTTTGCTTTTTAGTTTCCAGTCCAGCTGTCATTATCAGCATTTACATCAGGCAATACTTTATCAGGATCTAATTTTACAGAAACAACTTCTTCTGTGGTAGGATAATTTACAGTCCAGCTTTTATTCCTCATCCAAACATCTACACCTAATTTAAGAATATCTGTCTTGCCGCTCTTTGTTTTAACTTCAATAATAATTGGCATCGGTAATTTTTGAAGGTTAGTCACCACAATGCTATACCCCGTAGTAGCACCATTAATTTTATTTGGTGTAACACTAGTAATAGCTTGATCCATTTTCCAGTTTTCTAAAAACCAACCCCTCCAGAACCAGGATAAGTCTTCTCCTGCACCGTTTTCAATTGACCTAAAGAAATCAAATGGTGTTGGATGCTTGAAAGACCATTGGGCTATATAGTTTCTAAATGCATAATCAAAACGATCTGCTCCTAATATTTGGTTTCTTAACAAATCCAATCCTTGCCCAGGTTTGCTGTATAAGTTTCTGCCGATATTTGCTTCACGCATCGCATCTGGCGTAAGCATGATATATTCCGCCTCAGGTTTAGCATTCGCGATAGCTGCTTTATGCATATCAGCTGGTGCCTTTTTATATTCGCCATTATTGAATGACTGCGAAGATATGCCATTGATAAAAGTATTAAAACCCTCATCCATCCAACCATACTTGCGCTCGTTACTACCTACAATCATTGGAAACCAGGTATGCCCAAACTCATGGTCTATAACCCCCCAGGCACTACCATTCTTAGCAGTCCAGCCACAGAAAACAATCCCCGGATATTCCATACCACCAACGTTACTGGCTACATTTACAGCCATTGGATAAGGATACTCAAACCATTTTGCAGAGTAATGCTCTATAGTGGTCTTTACGTATTCTGCACCCCTTCCGTAGCTTTCTTTACCAGCGCTTTCAATGGGATGAGCTGAAACGGCCAGCGATTTTTTGCCACTTGGCAAGTTGATGCGAGCAGCATCAAGCACAAAAGCCTTAGACGATGCCCAAGCTACGTCCCTTGTATCTTTTATCTTAAATTTCCAGGTCAACTTATCTTTTGAAGGTCTTGATGCTGCATCAGTGACTTCTGCTGCAGAGCGGATCGCTACAGTTTGATCACTTTGCTTTGCGGCATTCCAGCGCTTCAATTGCTCTGCAGTAAATACTTCTTGGGGGTTTAACAACTCGCCAGATCCCATCACGATATGATTGGCAGGGGCTGTAACAGAAAAATCAACGTCACCATACTCGCAGTAAAATTCTCCTGCACCCCAGTAAGGCAAGGTGTTCCAACCCAATACATCATCATACACGCACATTCTTGGAAACCATTGGGCTATCGCATATATCTCGCCATTTTTTGTGGCGAGGTGCCCCATTCTGTCTGATCCATTCTTAGGAATAATAAAGGAAAAGTTCATTTTTAGAGTGATCGTTTCTCCTGGCAATAAAGGTTCCTCTAACCTTACTTGCATTCTTGTGTCTTCAACAAGTGAAGCAAACTTTACCGACTTTGCTTTTATTGAAATAGCTATTCCATTTATCTTATAACCGCCTTCTAGTTTTTCTCCTCTATTGCCATAACGGCTGTTACCGGCAATCATCGCATTTCCTCTTGATCCTTCCGCGAACAAATTCTGATCCAGCTGAAGCCATAAGAAAGGTAGCTTATCAGGACTGTTATTTTTATAAGAAATAGTAACTGCGCCGGTTACCGAGTTGTTTACATCGTTTAGCGTGGCAGATATTATATAATCTGCTCTATTTTGCCAGTATCTTGCACCTGGATATCCACTCGCAGAGCGAAATTCATTGCCATTTTGCGTATAAAAAAGCGGACTAAACGCATCGTGTGGATCATAATTCGATTCGACAGTGACATTTTGCTGAGCAAATGCAGAAAAACTGCCGGCAAAAATTAACACAAACAGAAGATTCAGTTTATTTATCATTGTTTATAAGATTAGTTGTAGCATCAAATATAGAAAATACCTTTTTTCTATACAGATTGTAACGGTATTATTAACTCTTTTTGATTTTTGGCAGCGCAGGAGGTTTTCTTTGATCGACAGGCAACTTCTGCCAGGTGCTAAATGCCTTTAAGATATACAAAGTGTAATTGAATGGCCGATCTGCTTTTACAAGTCCGGCAGATGGTTTATACAGATAAATAAAATTCTTAAGTTCTTCTCCTTCCAGCTTTGTCAACTTGCCTACAAATTCATTGGTAAAATTAGCGTTAATCTCGTCTTCATAAATTTCTGTCTCCTCAATCTGCTGTTTCTTTTGCTGCTCCCTTCTGTATTTACCATAGCCAAGATTAAAACTAAGTCCACCGGCCCGGTCGTTGTTTTTCTTTCCCCTCAGATCATCAGTTTCAAATCTCTTAAATTCCTTTGCTTCGGGATCTCGATAGAGCACGCCCGGATTTACCCTTACTCCTTGTATGTTCACCTCTTTCAAATCGGTAACACTAACAGGAAGAAAAATCCGCTTTACGGAAAGGTCAATTAAAAATAAAGTATCTGTATGGTATCCACTTTTTGAAAATACCAGGAGATCCCCTTTTTTTGCTATAATTTCAAACTGTCCGCCACTCTGGGTTTGTGTTTCCTTTGCATTATTCAGATTCTTGACCACGACGTATGGCAACGGCAACTTTCTATTTTCATAATCATAAACATGACCAGACAAAGTACTTTGAGCTATGCTTTGCAATGGAAAAATTAGTACAAGAAATAGGAACAGCGTTTTGTCCATAACCAAAGGTAGCAGCGTTAAAGAATCAAACAATTCATTTAACAAAAATTAACAATTATGCTGTTAATTGGGCTGTTTAAATTTGGTCTTTAATACGATAACGATAATACCGATTGGTATTCGTCTTCAGAAAAACTAAGAAGCACTGGCTTACGCTCAACTTCAACAACAGGGCGCTTAATAGCGCTATTATTTTCCAGCATCACTGCAATCGCAGTTTGCTTGTCTTTTACACTTTCCTGTATTTCTGGAGAAAGTTTTTTCCAGGTAGTTCCCTTTTTATTCAGCACACGTTCCCATCCAAAAACTTCACACCATTGATCTAGCTTCTCAACAGTAATGCCTTTTTTCTTAAAATCATGAAATTCCGGCTCAAATCCATGGTCTCTCAACCAGGTCATGGCCTTCTTAACCGTATTACAATTTGGGATTCCATATACTACCATCTTACAAAACTAGGCAATTCAGCCCTTTTTTCTTAGGTTTCGTCACATTTTAAAATTTCAGCAAAAAAGCATTTGTACTATTGCAGCATTAGAAATAACAACCATGAAATTACAAGAATCAGCAAAAATTGAACTTATTGCTTTTACAGCATGTGCAGTAATCGCATTTTTTTTCAATGCCGGTGTTGCCATTAATGAGCATGCTACCATATTCCATCATCAGTATTACCCTAACTACTGGACCAATCTTTTGTTCAGTTACATTATAACATGTGTCTGCTATTTTATTTTGTTCTTTTTTGTCGATAAGGAACTGGAACAACAAGAGAAAAGGCCTTCTACTGCCGTTATTTTGATCTGCTTATTCATTAACGTTTGCTTTGTAACACGGCTTATAAATGAATACTTTGCTATTTTAATAGCTTTAAAGATGCTAATTATCTACTTTAATTCGTCCAAGATCAGCAAAAAGGCAAATATTATGCAAGAAGCAATTTTGCTGTTTGGTTTTTCAATTTTTCTGAATGCAAGTGTTGCCATTCTTAACGCGGATTATAAGTTGAATGTTTTCTTCACTACCATTGCTCCGCTTGCTATTTTGCATTACCTGTATTCCACTCATGTCCTTATGCCAACGCTGATCAGCAAAAGGCGCCCGGTTCTAAAATTTATTGGATATACGATATTTATTACAGGATTAAGCTTCCTGGCGATGCTGGTTATACAACTTGCTATTTATGGCAACGTATCAACCTACGAATTCATATATCCATTTAACCTGCCCTTCCAATTGCTTGTTGTTCCTATTTGTGCATGGAACTTCTATAAGTCTAGGAATAAAAAAGATATAGAGGAGATTAAATCACTTAAAACAGAACTTGGCAAGTCTGACGCGAATTTAAATTTCCTAAAATCCCAGATTAATCCACACTTCCTTTTTAATGCCCTTAATACGCTCTATGGCACTGCCCTGCAAGAAAATGCGGAGAGAACTGGCGAGGGGATCCAAAGGCTCGGCGATATGATGCGTTTTATGCTTGAGGAAAATTTGGAAGACAGAATCTTTCTTTCACGAGACATGGATTATCTAAAAAACTATATTGACCTCCAGAAATTGAGGACGGCCACAACCAATAATATCCATATTGAAACCCAGCTAGAAGAGCCATTAAATAAATACTTAATAGCGCCAATGGTGTTACTACCTTTTGTAGAAAATGCATTTAAGCACGGGATTAGCCTAAATTCCCCTTCGCATATTAAGATTACACTTCAAACAAAAGGCACAAAATTGTTTTTCGATGTGAACAATAGCATACATATTAAGAGTGAGAATGACCCTGAGAGACTTCAAAGTGGCATTGGGCTTAAAAACGTTGAGCAAAGACTTTCGCTGCAATATCCCGACAAGCATGAACTCATCATTAGAGAAAATGCCAAAGAGTTTTTCGTTCACTTGACCATAGAATTAGAGGAAATTAACTAATTTTATAGCATGATCGCTATCGCTATTGATGATGAGCCTATCGCCCTGGACATTGTAAAATCCCACGCTTCAAGGGTTACATTTATAACTTTAGCCGAAACATTTACAAATGCTTTTGATGCCATTAGTTATTTGCAGCAGCATAAAGTGGATCTGATTTTTCTGGATATTAAGATGCCAGATATTAACGGAATAGACTTCTTGAATAGCCTGACCAAACCTCCTATGGTAGTTTTTACAACTGCTTATTCTGAGCATGCCGTAAAAAGCTTTGAGCTAGATGCGATAGACTATTTACTAAAACCTTTTTCGCTTCCACGGTTTTTAAAAGCTTGCAATAAAGCATTAGAGCTATTTAACCTAAGGAAAAATATTAGCGATGCCTCAGACTTGCAAACTACTATTTTTATAAAAGATGGGTATGAACAGATTAAGGTACAACTTGATCACATTTTATATATAGAGGCCTCTGGAAATTATACTCGTGTACACCTCGAAAATGAAAAGCTTTTGAGCACCCGGGTACCAATTAACGAGATGATCCAAATGCTACCAGCTAAAAAATTCATCAGGACACACAGAGCTTTCATTATTTCGAAAGACAAGATAGCAAAGTACGATCGCTCGCAGATTTGGATAAATGAGGCCGTAATCCCAATAGGAAATACTTACGCTCAATCTTTATCGGAAATTCTTTGAATTTTATCTGCTAACGGTTAAAATTATTTCGCAAAAATTTCATTTCTAGTATTATCTTAGTCCCAATCTGACTATAATATTTTATCTTAGAGATATATGTTTAAATTATCCTTCAAACAGCAGGTACTCACGGGGTTCGCTGTGTCTTTATTGTTTGTACTCTTATCTGCAGTTACTTCTTACCAGAGCATAAAAGCACTTTTTGAAGATGCAGGTTGGCAAAGTCATACATACGAAGTCATCAATTTAACTCAGCGGATTGAAACAGAAGTACTCAACTCTGAAGCATCAATGCGGGGTTTCGTACTAACGCAAAAAAATGACTTTCTAGGGCCATACAATGCCAATATAAATAGGATATCTCCCAGTGTTGGCGAGTTAAAAATACTGGTATCGGACAATGCGCGTCAATCTTTAAGAATAGATACGCTGGACAAGTATGCAAATGAAAAAATAGCTGATATGCAATCTGTGCTACGGGCAAATGCTTTAGGTGGCAGAGACAATGCAATTAAATCTGTAATGACCGGAACTGGTCAGCGTCTTAAATTGCTAATGTTAGGAGTTAGTAATAGGATTATTGCGGAAGAAATGAGATTGCTTAAACTTAGAAAGGCCGCTACAGCTTACAGCAGCAACAGAAGTTCTTGGATAGTTTGGGGGAGTTCTGCAATAATCTTTGGACTTATTTTATTCCTTTTTTCTTACATCAAACGAACATTTGATCAGCAAAAACGCACGGAGGAGCAAATCCGTGAATCCAATACAAAGCTCGCGGAGATTTCTGCAGACAATGAACAAAAAAACTGGCTGCTATCGGGAGCTACTACAATTAATGAAGCCATCAGAGGAGAACAGGAAATAGAAGATCTTTCCAACAACATCATTGCTGAAATTTGTAAGTATATTAATGCACCAGTAGGTGCCCTGTTCTTATTGAACTTAACTAATAAAAAGTCATACCAGTTTTCTGGAGGATACGCCTATCAGCGAAGTAAAAACCTATTACCTGAATATCGAATCGGCGAAGGTATGGTTGGACAAACCGCGGTAGAGAAGACTTATAAAATACTAACTGATCTTCCAAAGGATTACATTAAGGTTAACTCCGGATTAGGGGATACACCTCCTACTTCACTATTTTTATTGCCTATTGTATTTGAAGAAACAACACTTGCTGTGATCGAATTAGGCATGCTGAAGCACCCGGATGCGGTTACTACTCTTTTCTTAACAAATATAGCAGAAAATATCGGGGTAGGGATCAATAGCGCTATAGCAAGAATTAAACTAAGAGACTTGTTTGAACAAACCCAGCAGCAGGCCGAAGAACTAGAAAGTCAGCAAGAGGAATTACGTACTACAAATGAAGAGCTAGTTTACAAATCTGAACAGCTACAGGCCTCCGAAGAAGAACTAAGAGTACAGCAGGAAGAACTAAGGCAAACAAACTCTGAACTGGAAGAGAAAGCACAGCAACTCGAAGAAAGAAATATTCTTGTGAATCAATCTCGTGAAGCAATGAGTCTTAAAGCGGAGGAGCTGGAAATTTCAAGCAAATATAAATCAGAATTTCTGGCTAATATGAGTCACGAGTTAAGGACTCCATTGAATAGTATACTTATCCTGGCAAGGATCCTAAAAGAGAACAGGCCTGAAAACCTTAATGAAGATCAAATAAAATATGCTGGGGTAATTCATAATGCAGGTAACGATCTATTGACATTGATTAACGATATTCTTGATCTTTCTAAAATTGAATCAGGGAAAATTGACCTGACGATTGAACCAGTAAAACCAAATGCGATACAACATAACATGGAGTCGCTGTTTACTGAATTAGCAAAAAGTAAAAAAATCGACTTCAAAACTTCTATCGAACAAAATCTCCCTGACGCAATATTGTCTGATCAGGCTAGATTGGAACAGATTATCAAAAACCTATTGTCTAATGCCTTCAAATTTACGCCTGAACATGGGGAAATAAGCTTAAAAATTGCGAATGCAAATCATGATGTAAACTATTTCTCAGACCAACTAAAAAACACCAGAGAACAGATTATAGCTATCCAGGTGCAGGATTCAGGAATTGGAATCCCACTAGAAAAACAAAAATTAATTTTTGAAGCTTTTCAGCAAGCTGATGGTTCAACAAGTAGAAAGTACGGCGGAACAGGGCTTGGCCTATCCATTAGTAAAGAATTGGCGCATATAATGGGCGGAGAAATCCAGATTAAAAGTGAGCCAAATGTTGGCAGTACTTTTACTTTATACATCCCAGAAAGAAATGAAGGTATGCTTGGTGAGGAAGTTCAACTTTCTCAAGAGCCACGATCAAATTCCACAACTTATGTACCAGAGGTTGCTCCTGTAAAAGTTCCAGAACTTAGAAAAGGCAATGCGCAAACCTTATTGATCGTTGAAGATGATCCGATTTTTGCAGAGCTACTAAGTGACTATGCGACAGAAAAAGGTTTCAAACCAATTTTAGCAAGTCAAGGTGATACTGGCTTAGAAATAGCCATTTCGGAATTACCAGATGCTATAGTACTGGATATTATGCTTCCAGTTATGGATGGATGGCAAGTTTTAAAAAAATTAAAAGCTGACTCCAGAACGAAGCACATACCGGTACACATGATGTCTGCCGGAAATGAGCGGGAAGACCGTGCGAAAAGCGAGGGTGCTATCGGGTTTTTAAGGAAGCCTGTAGAAAAAGAAGATTTAGATGAAGCATTTAATTTGCTTAGCGATGCCTACATAAAATATAACTTAAAGACAGTTTTAGTTATCGAAGACCAGGAACTGCAAAGTAGGGTACTTACAGAACAGTTAACCAGTAAAGGCGTGGAGGTTAAGCAAGCTTATACAGGTAAGGAAGCGCTTGAAATGCTAAAAAATCAGGAATTTGACTGCATAATTCTGGATTTAAAACTTCCAGATATTTCGGGTTTTGAATTATTAGACATGATCAAAACGCAGCCAAATCTTGTGCATGTTCCTGTCATAATAAATACGGCAATGGAATTAGATCAGGAAAAAATGGATAAGATACTTCGGTATACGGAAGCTATGGTATTGAAAACCAACAAATCTAACGATCGGCTTATCGATGAAGTGAGCTTATTTATGAATAAATTGAAGCAGGGGGACCGAAAAGCAATCTCCGTAAAAAGCAAGGCAATTGAAAAAGGCGTATCTACTATCGAGAAAGCACTTAGGAATAAGACTGTATTAATTACTGATGATGATATGAGGAACATATTTGCCTTATCAAGCGCATTGCAACTTTACGACATGAATATCCTGATTGCAAATAACGGTAGGCAGGCGATAGATAAGTTGGAAGAAAACCAAGACATAGACATTGTACTAATGGATATTATGATGCCTGAAATGGATGGATATGAGGCGATGACGGCAATAAGGAAGGAGAAAAAATATGCTAAATTACCCATTATAGCGTTAACAGCAAAGGCAATGAAGAACGACCGCGAAAAGTGTATTGAGGCGGGGGCAAATGATTACATTTCAAAACCAGTTGATATGGATAAACTGTTGTCAATGTTAAGAGTTTGGTTAAGTTAATGAGTGCTAATAACCATGAAATAATTAGCTACGATGAACTGAGCAGCCTGGTTGATCTTATTAAGAATACCCAGGATTTTGATTTTAGCAATTATTCTCCCGCTTCTTTAAAAAGAAGGGTTACCAGAATATTGCATTTGCAAAAACTAAGCTTATTCGATTTACGTACGTTAATTACGAATGATGAGGATTACTTTGAATCGTTTTTAATAGAAATTACAGTTAATGTCACTGAAATGTTCAGGGATCCGATGTTTTACAAATCTTTGTCAACAAATGTGATCCCTTATTTGAAATCTTATCAGCGCCTAAAGATATGGAACGCCGGTTGTTCAACTGGTGAAGAGCTATATTCTTTTGCCATTTTATTTAAGGAAGAAAATATTTACGATAGAAGTTTTTTTTATGGTACAGACATCAATAACGATGTTTTGGAACATGCAAGAACAGGTATTTATGACCTGCAAAAAATGAAACAGCATGCAGAAAACTATCAAAAAACAGGTGCAACTTACACCCTTTCTGACTATTTTACTGCAAAGTATGAAGCTGCAATTATCAATCATTCTTTAAAAAAAAACGTGCTTTTCTCAGTTCATAACCTGGCATCAGACGGTGTATTTAATGAATTCCAAGTAATTTCCTGCAGAAATGTATTGATATACTTCAACCCCGAACTCCAAATGAAAGTTATTGAGTTATTCTATAATAGTTTAGCTAATTTTGGGTTTTTATGTCTAGGGTCAAAAGAGACATTAAGAAGTACAGAGTTAGGACGCTTCAAAGTAATTGACAAAAAAAACAATATTTATCAAAAAATTGCCTAATCCCTCAAATGACAATTTGCACCCATGGAAAAAATTAATATCCTGATAGTCGATGACCGACCAGAAAATATTATCGCACTTGAAGCCCTCTTGCAAAGGCAGGATATTAATATTATTACAACCACAAATCCAAACGAAGCATTAAGGCTATCTTGGGAGATGGACATTGCAATTGCCTTGGTTGATGTTCAAATGCCCGAAATGGATGGCTTTGAATTGGTAGAAATACTAAAAAGCAATCCCAGAACTAAAGATATCCTTATCATATTTGTTACAGCAATATCAAAGGAAACAAAATATGCGGTTAAAGGCTTAAATACTGGCGCAGTTGATTACTTATATAAACCCTTGGATCCGTTTATAACTTCTGCAAAAGTTGATTCTTTTATACAATTTGTAAGAAACCAGAGAGAGATTAAGCAGAAAAACAAGGAACTGGAGGCTTATCAAAAAGAGCTCATCAAAGCCAAGGAAGCAGCAGAACAGGGAAAGAGAATTAAAGAGAATTTCTTAGCGAACATGAGTCATGAACTCCGAACCCCTATCAATGGAATCATTGGAGTAGCTCATTTATTAGAAAAGACCGAATTGTCTGAAGAGCAACAAGAAATGCTCAAATTACTCGAAATATCCTCTAACTCCTTATTGGGAGTAATTAATGACATTCTTGATCTTTCAAAAATTGAAGCAGGAAAATTTAGGATCAACAGAAATGATACAGACCTAATCGGCCTGTGCGAAGCGGTAGTTAATCTTTTGAAAATTAGGGCCAAGGAAAAGAAGCTTAAGTTGATTACTATATTGGATCCGGATCTCCCAAAGTATATTATTGCAGATTCATTAAGACTTAATCAAATCTTGATGAACCTAATTGGGAATGCCATCAAATTTACTTCTGAGGGAAGTGTAACCCTTAAGGTTGAGGTTGTAAATGCTAAGGGAAATAATGCAAGAATAAAATTTTCGGTAATTGATACAGGGATCGGGATTGCAAAGGAGAATACAGAGAAAATTTTTGAGACCTTTGAACAGGCAGATGATCAGACTACCGTAAATTTTGGCGGTACAGGTTTAGGGCTCTCCATTGTTAAAAACCTGGCGAAGCTAAAAGGCGGTACTTTAGAAGTACATAGTGAAATTAATAAAGGAAGTACTTTCTGCTTTGAGAACTGGTATCAGATAAGCAAAGATGTAAAAACTGTTGTAAAAAAAGCGAAAGAAACGTTAATGCCTTTTACTGATCTAAAAGTACTTGTGGCAGAAGATAACCCTATAAATAAATTTCTGATCATCAAGATTTTAAAAGACTGGATGGTGCAGGCTGATGTTGTTGAAAATGGCAAGGACGCAATTGACAAGCTGAAGGATAATGAATATGACATCATACTTATGGACACCTTTATGCCAGTTATGAATGGGCTAGATGCCATTAAATTAATACGTGATGGTGCTGCTCCAGGGAAGGAAAATATACCCATTATCACTTTTTCAGCAGCCGTAATGGAAAATGATAAGAAAACTGCTATTGAAGCAGGAGCAAATGATGTAGTGAGTAAGCCCTTTGAACTGGAAACATTACATCGTAAGCTAACAATGTACACATCTAAGGCTACTGATTAAAAGCAGTCATTGTTTTTGCTGGGCCGGCGGTTACAAAACTTTTAATCAGCTCTACACTTCTGTCTATTAAATCTGGAAGTTCAGGCACTTCATCTTTGTCAAAGTTTGACAAGACATAATCCGCTTGTCCGCCCCTTCCAAAATTATCACTGATGCCAAAACGAAGTCTTGGGTAGGCTTGCCCTCCGCATAATTCTTCTATACTTTTTAATCCGTTATGTCCTGCACTACTGCCTTGTAATTTTAGTCTCAATTTCCCTAAAGGCAAAGCTAGATCATCTACAAGAACCAGGACATTCTCAATTGGTATTCGAAGTTCATGCATCCAGTAATTTACAGATTTGCCACTTAAATTCATAAAAGTTGTGGGTTTAATCACGTGAAGCTTTTTTCCTTTAAAAGAAAGTTCAGAGTAATAGGCCAGTCGGGAGTTGCTATAGTATCCTTCAAGGTCCTTCACCAATTGATCTGCGATTAGAAAACCGATGTTATGACGAGTGTATGTGTATTCAGGACCAATGTTTCCTAAGCCAACTATTAAGTATTTCATCTGGTTACAAAGATAATGTTTTGCTTATATGAAAAAAGGTGGAGCAGATTAGATCTGTCCCACCTTTTTACTGATAAAAAGTAATAAATTATTTCTTACCGCTGGCTTGTTCAGCTTGTTTTAGCGCTCTTGACATACCTACTGATACGATCGTATCTTCAGGAGTATTGGTTACTACATAGTTTCCTTTTGCAAGATCACGTACACGGAATAAATTGCCAACTTCTAATTTAGAAATGCTTACTTCAACAGCTTGCGGCATGTCTTTAGGTAAAGCTTTCAAACGAAGTTTACGTAATTTTTGTACCAATTTACCTCCCATTTTAACACCTGGAGAAGTACCAACTAATTTAATTGGAATTTCCATTACAATTTCTTTGTCGTCAAACAACTGAAGAAAATCTACGTGTAAAAGTAGGTCAGTTAGTGGGTGAAATTGTAGTTCTTTGATTACGGCTTTAACTTTCTCTGCACCTAAAGTGATTTCAACAAAGTTTGCTTCAGGAGTATAAATAGCATCCTTTAATTCGGTTATTACTACAGCAAAATGTGCTTGTTCTTTACCACCATACAATACTGCAGGAACTTTACCTTCATAGCGAAGCTCTTTAGCATCGCGTTTCCCTACGTTCTCTCTTGGAGAACCGCTAATTGCGATTGTTTTCATTTTTTCTTAAATGTTTTGGAACATAATTGTTCCGGTATATAATAGTTATTAATATTAAACTTTAAAAAGGTCGCTAATAGAACCATGCTCATTTACATTGGCAATTGCCTTGGCAAACAATGGTGCCGTACTCAATACTCTGATTTTTGAACTCGGTTGCTTTAACGGTATAGTGTCTGTTACAATCAGTTCCGTTAGCATAGAGTTCTCTACTGTTTCATAAGCTTTTCCTGAAAGTACAGGATGAGTACAAACTGCTCTTACGCTTTTAGCACCTTTCTCCATAATCAGCGCAGCTGCTTTGGCAAGTGTTCCGGCAGTATCGCAAATATCATCAATCAGCACAATATCCATTCCGGTTACATCACCGATAATAGACATAGATTCGATTTCATTGGCACGCTTACGGCGCTTGTCACAAATAACCACCTCTGCATTAAAGAACTTAGCAAAAGTACGGGCTCTGTATGAACCGCCCATATCTGGTGAAGCAATCGTTAAATTCTCTAAACCAAGACTTTTTATGTATGGAACGAAAACTACGGAACCATCAAGGTGATCAACAGGTATATCAAAAAATCCCTGAATTTGAGCAGCATGAAGATCCATGGTCATGATTCTGTGAATCCCCGCAGATTTCAATAAGTTAGCCACCAGCTTTGCACCTATTGCTACTCTTGGTCTATCTTTTCTATCTTGTCTTGCCAAACCATAATAAGGCACAACGGCAGTAATGTAATGAGCAGATGCCCTTTTTGCGGCATCAATCATTAACAATAACTCCATTAAATTATCAGAAGGCTGGTAAGTAGACTGTATAATAAAAACATCGCATCCCCTAACTGTCTCATCATATGAAGGCTGAAACTCCCCATCACTAAACTTGTTAAGTGTAACGTTTCCTAACGGCTTACCGTATTGCTCGGCAATCTTGGAGGCCAAATCTTTAGTGCCTGTACCGGCAAAAAGTTTAACTGGGTTGAATTGCAATGGCATTATTGAAAAGTATCAATAGTCGTTAAAAAAAATCGGATTGCGGTTTATCACAATCCGAATATTGTTTAGTTGCCCGACCAGGATTCGAACCTAGACAAACGGTACCAAAAACCGTTGTACTACCTTTATACTATCGGGCAATCTTCCATCAAAGGGTTGCTTTTAAATGGAATGCAAATTTACGCAGATTTTTCACTTCTGCAATACCACAGAACAAAAAATGTAAAATAAATTAATCACTTGTTATATCGAGTTTGAAAATCAGGAATTTAAAATCTATCTCGCCAGTTTAGTCTACCAACATTCCAGCTTTTATTGATTAATATTACCGATAACAAAAGTGTTAAACACCGTAAGATGTATACATATTATCAATCTTATTCTTTATTTTCGGCAGCGATTAATAGCGCTTTAATCCAATTAACAATTTTGATAAAGAAATGAATTATTCAAAAATCAATAACATTACCGGCTGGCTTTGTTTTGGAGTGGCCACTTTAACCTATATTTTAACATTAGAACCTTCAGTAAGTTTTTGGGATTGCGGTGAGTTTATTGCCTCGGCATTAAAAATGCAGGTGGTACACCAGCCGGGTGCCCCACTCTTTTTGATGATCCAGCGCTTCTTCTCCCTTTTCGCTTTTGGCCAACTTGATAAAGTAGCCTACTTTATGAACGTAGGCTCCGCTATTGCTAGTGGTGCAACCATTCTCTTCTTGTTCTGGACCATCACCGCACTTGCTAAAAAAGTGTTGATTAAGGAGAATGAAGAGGTTACAAAGTCAAACATGATTTCAATAATGGGCGCTGGAGTTGTTGGCGCTTTAGCATACACTTTTTCCGATAGCTTTTGGTTCTCGGCTGTTGAATCTGAAGTTTATGCCCTATCATCTTTGTTTACAGCAATTGTTTTCTGGGCTATATTAAAATGGGAAGCTCATGCTAATGAACCAAGGGCAGACCGGTGGTTGCTATTTATAGCATATATTATGGGTCTTTCCATTGGCATACACTTATTAAACCTGCTAACTATTCCAGCTATTGCTTTTGTTTATTATTTCAAGAAAACTAAGAAAACAACAACAGCGGGTATATTTAAAACCGCGGTAATTGGTGTCTTAATCCTGGCATTTATCCAATATGGTATTATCCAGTATATCGTCTCATTTGGCGCATATTTCGATCTTTTCTTTGTCAACACACTAGGAATGGGATTTGGAACTGGAGTAACATTTTTTGCCATCTTGGTGATTGCAGGCTTTGTTTGGGGGATCAAATATTCCATTAAGCATCAGAAAAAAATCCTAAATCTTGCACTACTGTCTACCGTATTGATAATTTTCGGATATGCATCTTTCGCGATGATTATTATCCGTGCTAAAGCAAATCCTAATTTAAATAATAGTGACCCTGATAATGCTTTTTCATTTTTAGGCTATTTGAACAGGGAACAGTATGGGGATAGGCCATTGCTTTTTGGACCTAACTATAATTCTGAGGCAGTTGAATACCAAGAAGGCAAAACCCTATATCGTAAGGGTGCGGACAAGTACGAAGAAGCAGGTAAAAAAACAGACGCTGTTTACGACAGAACTACACCTTTTCCAAGGATGTATAGTGACGATGCGAGACATATCGGTTATTATAAAGACATGATGGGTTTTGATGATACACATTTCCCAACTTTATTCGACAATATTGGCTTCTTCTTTGCATATCAAACCGGTCAAATGTATATGCGGTATTTCATGTGGAATTTTGCCGGAAGACAAAATGACGACCAGGGCCAGGGAAGTATATATGAAGGTCAGTGGCTGAGTGGTATCAAATTTATTGATGCAATAAGACTTGGGGATCAAAGTCATCTGCCTCCTACTATTACTGAGAATAAAGCTTACAACCGCTTTTTCTTCCTCCCTCTAATACTTGGTTTACTGGGTGCAATATGGCATTTCAAAAGAAACCAGAAAGATGCCGGGATCATTGCTTTGCTATTCTTCTTCACAGGTATGGCAATTGTACTGTACCTTAATCAAAAACCTCTTGAACCTAGAGAACGGGATTACGCTTACGCTGGGTCCTTCTATGCTTACGCGATATGGATAGGTTTGGGTGTTCTTGCTATAAGAGAGTGGCTTGCTAAAAAGTTAACCCCGGTTAACGCTGGTATATTTGCTACAGTTATTGCGCTATTAGCGGCACCAGTTATTATGGCCCAACAGGGATGGGATGATCACGACAGGTCTACTAAACTCGTTGCACATGATATTGCTGTAGACTACCTGCAATCATGTGCGCCAAATGCCATCTTATTTACTTATGGTGATAATGATACATACCCGCTCTGGTACGCTCAGGAAGTGGAAAACATTAGACCAGATATTCGCCTAGTTAATTTAAGCCTGTTTGATACAGATTGGTACATAAACGGCATGAAACGCAAGCAAAATGAATCTGAGCCATTGCCAATCACCATGAAGGAATCTCAGTATGTGCAAGGGGAACGTGATATTATGTATTATCAGGATTATAAGATTGCTGGACATATAGAATTAAAAAATATCCTGGAAGTATTGTTGTCTGACAATGATGAAGACAAAATACCATTGCAAGCCGGGCGGAAGGCAAATTTCATTCCTACCAAGAACTTCAAGTTAACGGTCAATCGTGATGATGTTGTCAAAAACGGTTTGGTAAGTCTTGCTGATTCTGCTAAAATCGCTCCTGAGCTAGTTTGGACATTTAAAGAAAATTATGTTACAAAAGGAAAGCTAGCCATGTTGGATATTTTGGTTCACAACAATTGGAAGAGGCCAATTTATTTCGCCAGTACAGTACCTTCAGAACAATATCTTGGTTTAGATAACTATTTATATAGCGAAGGACTTGCACTTCACCTTATCCCACTGAAGGTCGATACGGCATTGGCAGGTAAAACTGAACTTTTGAATACGCCAGTCTTGTATAATAACCTCATGACAAAATTTGTATGGGGAAATATTAAAAATGCACGATACCTTGATACACAGTCGACAGACGATGTATCTATCTTCACCAATATTTTTAATAACACCATGTCAGGTCTAATTAATGAAGGAAAAACTGAAGAAGCTAAAAAGGTTGCAGCAAAATATTTTGAAGTGATGCCAGATAAATTTTATGGTTTGAGATCAATGATGGGTATGTATTTCATGGCAGAAAATCTTTACGCGGTAAATGAGACTCAAAAAGCAAATGCAATTATTGAAAAATCTGCTGCCTACATTCAAAAAGAGCTTACTTATCTTGCAGATATTTCTGCCAGCAAGAATAAGTTTACAGGCGCACAGAACATCCAACTTGGCATGTCGTTCTTAAACCAGATGGCAAAAACGACCGAAAAATACAAACAAACTAAGTTGAGTCAGGATTTACTTGCACAATACAATGCTATGGAAGGTCGCTTTAGCAGATTTCTAGGACCTCAATAAATAAGACTTATAACAAAAAGGGGCCAGCAATTAATAATTGCCAGCCCCTTTTATATAATGACGAAGATTTGTTTTTATCCTTCAACAACAACACCCATTGCACAGAATTTATCAATTCTATTGGAGATCATCTTCTCGGTTTTCTCTTTCTTTAATTCTTTAAGGTCTTTTATAATTTGTTGCTTTACTGTTTCGGCCATAGCTTCAGGATTCTGATGTGCACCACCAAGAGGTTCGTTTATGATGCCATCTATCAGTTGGTTTTTAAACATGTCATCTGAAGTAAGTTTAAGACAATCTGCGGCCCTTTCTTTATAATCCCAGCTTCTCCATAATATGGATGAGCATGACTCAGGTGAAATCACGGAATACCAGGTGTGCTCAAGCATGTAAACTTTATCACCAATACCAATACCTAAAGCACCGCCCGAAGCACCCTCACCGACTACAAAACAAAGAATAGGAACTTTTAAAATTGACATTTCCAATAAGTTTCTCGCAATAGCTTCTCCCTGACCTCGCTCTTCAGCTTCAAGGCCAGGATACGCGCCCATGGTATCAATAAAAGAAATTACAGGTTTGTTAAACTTCTCAGCAAGTCGCATTAGGCGTAATGCCTTTCGGTAACCTTCGGGATTAGCCATACCGAAATTTCGATATTGACGTTCTTTAGTGTTTTTGCCTTTCTGATGACCGATCACCATAACCGACTGTCCATCAATAGTAGCAAAGCCACCAATTATTGCCTTATCGTCTTTTACAGTTCTATCACCATGCATCTCGATAAAGTCCTCACAAATCATACTGATGTAATCGAGGGTTTGTGGTCTTTCCGGATGCCTGGACATCTGTACCTTTTGCCAGCCGGTCAAATTGCCATAAAGATTGTTCTGGGTTTCCACTAACTTCTCTTCTAATTCAGTTAAAGTGGCAGACATATCTACTTTTGTTTTATCGGCAACCTGTTTCACCTTATCAATCTGCTGTACCAATTCAGCCAAAGGCTTTTCAAAATCAAATGATGTTTTTATCTGTTCCATAAGCGGGCTGTAAAAATAGGAATTTTATTTTTAATGCAGATACTTTCAATTTAAAGCATAACTAATTTGGAAACAAAACTTTAATGGATCAGTTTTCGTAACTTAATAATAACGTCTGATTGTAAACAACCTATACATAATTGTACTACATTAGCTATCAGTCCAAGGGATAACAATTTAATTTACTGATTAATAAAAATAATGGCGAGAAAGATTAAGTTTACCAATGCCAACAAATCAACTTTTTACGCCACTGTAAGAAAACGTGTTGATCAATATTTTCTTGACAACAATTTATCTACACATGCAAATGGTGCAATGTGGTTCAAAGCCATATTTTTCTTGACTGTATTAACCTGCCTTTATCTTTTCGTTCTTATTGGAAATACAGGTTTACCGCTTACACTAATCGCTGCCGTATTACTAGGGATTACCGGTGCCTTTGTCGGATTTAACATTTGTCATGATGCCATACATAAATCATTCTCATCAAATCCAAAAGTAAATGCTGCTTTTAGTTTTGTATTTAATCTTATCGGTGCAAGCCCATATGTATGGAATATTTGCCATAACATTGTTCACCACACTTACACCAATATTGCTGGACATGATGAGGACATTGATGTTGCACCCGGATTGATACGATTCTCTGAGTCAGAAACAGTGAACAAGTTGCAACGCTATCAGCATTTCTATGCGTTTGGACTGTATAGCCTGGCCATGTTATCATGGGTGTTCAGAAAAGATTATAAGAAATTCTTCCAGAAAAAAATTGGGGAGCATGTATGTGATCATCCAAGGATAGAATATTATAAGCTTTTTTTGTATAAAGGAATATATTATGTGCTTTTCATTGTGCTTCCATTAATCGTAATGAATGTAACCTGGTGGCAGTTCCTCATTGGCTTTATGGCAATGCAGTTCGCACAGGGCCTGGTTCTGGGTTTAGTTTTTCAATTAGCGCATGTAGTTGAAGGTACAAGCTTCCCCTTTCCTGATGAAGATGGCAACATTGAGGAGGCCTGGGCGGTCCATCAGCTACAAACCACGGCAAACTTCGCAATTAAGAGCAGACTTGCAGGATTTCTCTGCGGAGGATTAAACCGGCAAATAGAACATCACTTGTTCCCAAAAGTTTGTCACATACATTATCCTGCCATTGGCTTAATTGTGCAGGAAACCGCAGCAGAATATAACTTGCCGTATATTTACAGTGATACTTTTGGTGGTGCCCTAGTTTCGCACTACAAAATCTTAAGGCGATTAGGCAAAGAAGCTTACAAAGAAAATAGATACATTAACAAAGCTTCCTGCACTTATACAAGAAAGGTATCAGCTGTCTACGCTTAATATATTGTAAAAAAAACTTCAGACAGTATTACCCATAAAAAAGTAACTGCCTGAAGTTTGTAATGGTTAATGCCCAAAGTTTATTTACTATTTAATAGCTGTCGCATTATCTCCTTCAATCTCAGCAATTGAAGCTGTTTTGGCCAATCTAACATTTGTCTGTGATCTTGCTCCAGTCCATTTACTCAACACAGTGTCAAAAGTACCCCCAAGGATATAGAAAAAGCTTACATCGGTCGGAGAAGTGTATAGAAATTTTTGTTTATTAGATCCCGACAGGTAAAAAGGCTGAGAGTTACCATTGGAAGGATCAATAATGTCATAGATATCAGTATTTCCAATCCGATACCCAACTGCTGGATTTGCCTGGTAAAGACTTCCTCCATCATGTACCCAAACTACATCGATAGGCACACTTTTTTCAGTAATCTCGATGCCTCTAAAGGCCGCGATTCCAAAGGCATTTCCACTGTTCGCCAATAAATTGGTAGTAGCTTGTCCAAAGTTAGCTTGTGTAGAATTGAACTTTGGACTCGATGTATTATAGTTCAGTGCAGCAATCCATTTAGCAGAAGCTATTGAAGTCGAGTTTGGTCCGGCAATCAATTTATTAACACCACCAACGTAAAAGAATTCGCCCTTAGCTACAGTACCCGACTTCAATTCGATCTTATAGGTCTTTAGGCCACCTGTTGCCCAACCATTCAACGGGAAACCTGTGGGATTCGATGCACCTGCATTATTCGAGGTACATATACTAAACGGTGTAACCGCAAAGTTGATATCCCGAGTAGCCCTAAACTGAATATATTCGTTATTGCCATCTCCTCCATTTGGGTCATTAATAAATCCTGAAATAACAAACTCAGGAATATCAACCGTAGAACTTAGAGCCACCATATCATTGGTATTACGAACCCTCAGTGTAGGAACTAGCTTTCCATCTGTTGCAATCTTATTAAAAATTATCCCTTTATAATTACCAGAATATGGTGGCACCACACTGGCAAACTTTGCTCCTGGTAAGGTTTCCATCAGTAAGTCGGATGTACCATCATTTAAGGTTTTAATACCGGACAATGTTGTTCCTGCAGCTAACGTTGGGTTATATGTGCCTTTCCAGATGTTAAGTAAGGTACTTTCAAACCTATCGGGAAATTTAGTGATCAGGTTTCCAAATCCTCTATTTTGTATAACTGGTTTGCCAGATGCCTTTTTTTCTACGTCAGCACTGGAAACACCAGTAATGGTAAGAATCCCATCAACCCTCTTTAATATAGCACCTTCAATCTTAACGTGAACTGAATCTCCCGGAACATATTTTGTAGCATCCGCACCAATATTAATTGCAATTCCTCTTAAAGAATCGATACCGTTTCCCGCTGTTCTCAAGTTTTGGATAACCAATAAGCCGGCTGGCAAGTTGTTTTCAGAATGGTCGGAAATTACCTGGCCTCTGACATATGTTGCACCTCTCATATTCTCACTGGTCAAAGTCACATCTGAACCTTTATATAACTTTCTTAGGTCAAGGTTGGCAATATATGAACTTGGAGTTCCGATGAGGTAATCCTCATCCCGCTCACAACCCATCCAGACAATGGCCATTGCCACCATCACCAAACAATTCATTAATATCTTTCTCATAATTGTATTATTCGAGTTTTATAAATTATGGCTTTTGCCACCAAACTTTTGTATTGATATCATCTGCTCCCTGCGCAGCAATCGCATTTTTATAGCTTGTAGGATTAGCCGACTGACTTATTATCGGATAGTTAAGTCTTGCTGGCATCTGACCGCCGTTAGCAAGACCCACACCTTTTGGAAGGAATGGATGGCCTGTCCTTCTGTAGTCAAACCATTGTTGGAAGTCTACTAAAAACAGGGCGTAATATTTTTGTATAAATATTAATTCCATTTTACTACTTACACCCGCCAAACTACTTTCCAGGGGTAAAGAATTATCCCATTCAATATCAGCTGCTTTAACAAACGTGGTGAAGTTTGCATCTGTTACTTTCGACATATAGCCTGGCAACCAGTAGTTGATTGCATCAACGATTCCTTTATTGTAATATGTTTCTCCTGAACCGCTAATGAATCCTTTGGCAGCTGCTTCTGCCAAAATAAAATCAACCTCAGCAACATTCATGATGATACCGGTATATGGGTCAGTTTGCAACGTATAACCTGCATCCTGAGCATCGGAATAAAAATAGGCTTGTTTCGGAACCCCTGAACCCTGGGCATATCCACTTGGAACCCCAATAAATCCGCTTGGGCCCTGTGCTATCCCAAATCTTGGCGTGCTGTTTTTACCTAAAGCGGGTCTTAATCTTGGATCATCCCAGTTTCTTAACCGATCTATAAAAAACTCTGTTATGGCAGGACCTCTAAAATCTACTGGCCTAACATTAATCATATGGGGCGATGAGTAGACAGCGCTACTGCTATTGGTACCATTCCATAATATTTTCGCAGTATGCGAATTATCTAACATAATCGGATATTTACCAGGATTAGAGTCGACGATCTCCTTGATTTTTGAAATGACTTGAACTGATACTTCTGACTTTCCAGACAGTCGCATTAACAACCTCAAATACATTGAATTACCTAACCTTCTCCATTTGAAAACATCCCCTTGATAAACCGGATCGCCAGTACTTACAATTGGGAAACCAGCTTCAAGAAGTGTATTAGCTTCTTCCAGCTTCTTGAACATATCTAAGTAAATATCTTTCTGTCTATCATAAGCTGGTTCAAAAACACCAAATTTACCTTGGTTAGCTTGCGAATAAGGAACATCACCATAAGTGTCAGTTAGCAAAGAACTCACCCAGCATTGCGTGATTAATGAAATCGCCTGATACGACTTGTTTAGCCTAGTTGGATTACTTGCAAGTACGTAAATATCCTTAAAATTGGTAAGTTCAGGATACCAGGCATTCCAGGTATAGTCTGCCCAGGTTCTTCTAAAGTCATACCTAAAAACTTGCGCATCTGCGTCGCTTAAATTAACAGTAACCTGCATCAACTCATTATTAAACGTGCGGTTACGATTCATATTGGCGGACAAAACGTTAACTAACGCAGGTGCAAGCAATCTGTTTGGAGTGGTCGTACTATCGCCAACAGGATCTGTATTGACCTCATCAAAATCCTTAGCACAAGAAGAAAATAACATGGCAATACCAAGTAGGATTATGGCAGCATTACTATGTATGTTTATAAATTTTTTCATCATCTTAAAAATTAAATACCAACAACTAAACGTGCACCGAAACTTCGGGTAGAAGGCAACTGTCCTGTTTCAAAACCTTGCTGAATGTCGGACCCAGCAAGCGTACCGAACTCGGGATCAAATGCCGGCCAAGGCGACCAAATAAATAGGTTGCGACCATAGGCGCCTATGGTCACCCTGCTTAGCCCCATACTGGTGGCCAGCCTTTTAGGCAAGCTGTAGGTGATATTTGCCTCCCTGAATTTTAGGTAATCTGTTCTAAATACACTTCCTTCAGCCTGATCGGATCCATAAAGGGCAGTATAGTAGTTTTCAAAATTGGTGGCAATAACATCGTTTGGACGGAAGGTTCCATCGGCATTTTGCACCACCCCGGGACCGATGATACCATTATATCTTCCTGGCAAGGTAATCTTGAGTTTACCTAAAGCGGCCATTCTTGAAAACGTCAAAGAATGACCAACGGCACCTAATTGGGCATCAAACAATCCAGTCACACTAATATTTTTGTAGGTAACGCCAGTGCCGAAACTGAATCTAAACTTTGGTACAGTATTACCTAAATAGATCAGGTCTGTTGTATTCACTTTCGCATTACCGGTGACCTCATCAAATACAATCTGACCATCTGGGGAACGGACAAAACCTCTTCCATAAAGATCGCCCATACTTCCACCTACGTTGGCTACAACCTGTCCACCACCTAACGCACCGGTCCTCAACACAACCGAACTGTCTACCAACTCTTTAATTTTATTTCTGTTGGCAGAAAACGTTCCATTGAGCGTCCATGTAAATTTTCTAGTTTGTATCACCGTACCATTTAATGCAACTTCAATACCTCGGTTATCTACTCTCCCGGCATTGAACGTTGCGACATTGTAACCAGAGGCACGATCAAGCTGACGTGCAAGAATTTGGTTTTTAGTGTTACCGGCATAAACCGCCAAATCCAGATTTAACCTACTTTTAAATAACCTTAAGTCCATCCCCAATTCAATGGTTGTTGTTTTTAGAGGTTTTAAGTTTTCGTTTGGTAATACCGTAGGGTTCGTCATTGCTGTATCTGGATAAATACCATTTCCAGCTAAAATATACGTATAAGATGTGCGGTAAGGGGTTGTACCACCGCTACCCACCTGAGAAACAGATCCTCTAAATTTAAGGAAACTAATAGCTTGTGGCATCTTCCAGAGATCTGAAGCAACGAAAGCTAAATTTGCAGAGGGATAGAAGAAGCTCACATCTCCTGACCCAGCAGCACTAGACAGTCTTCTTGGCGTAGACAGAACACTGTTCCAATCCTGACGACCGGTTATATCAAGGAATAGATAGTTTTTGTAAGCCAGTCCAACAGCTCCATAGAAGCTATTGATCCTATATCTGGCAGTATCCGGAACCGAAACCAGGGGATTGGCATTATTATCCAGTCTGTAAATATTGGGAATTTTCAACCCATCAGCACGTAGTTCATCTTTGTGATATTCATTTTTCAACTGACTGCCACCTGCAGTGACATTCAAATTAAAAGCACCGCTAATCTTTTTATTGTATTTTAATAGAAAGTCTCCATTCAGTTCATAAGAATTGATGTATTGCTCCCGGTAAGACCCTTGAGCAAACTTATTACCAGAAGCATCATATGGCCTAAGTGTTTGTCTTTCGTCGTGCACCATATCATAAGTAGTGCGCAACAACAGGCTCAACTCATTTGTAAACTTGTAAGTCGCTTGTATATTACCGGTTACACCGTTTCTTTGCTGAGCATTAAGGTACTGCTCGGAAATTGCATAAGGACTTTCAGGATTAGTAGTAGTTATATTTACAAACTGACGATATGTAAGTGCAGGAGATGCCCAATAATCTTTGTACCAATCTGTATTGACATTAGGTTGTGCGAACATAAACCAATACATTAAAGATTGGTTACCATAACCCGTAGCTGGTAAATTATCACTAAACCTGTTGCTATAATTCGCCTTAACAAAGAGGTTCAGCTTCTTGGTAATGTTGGCATTCGCAGTTACAGTTGCATTCGTGCGCTCCAAACCAGTATTGGGAACAATCCAGTCATTTTCACCATGGTTTATAGAAAACCGCAGTGCAACTTTTTTCACGTTGGCATCCACACTTAGCGAGTTATTATTTTCGAAACCTGTTTTAAAAAAGGCATCTATTGGATTTGGATACGCTACCCATGGAGTTCTCACCGCGCCTCTCCCTTTCAAAGCGGGATCATATTGATAATAGGATCCTCCTGCGGAAAATGGAGCTCCCCAGGAAGCGCTTGTCGCATTGGTATTAGCACCATCTTCACCAGCGCCATAGGAGAAATAGGATACACCAAACTGACCCTGACCAAATTCTTGCTGAATATCTGGTCCGCGGTTCACCTCTTCCCATGTATTATTTGACGTAAAGGTAATACCGAGTGTCTTACGGTTCGGATTTCCAGATTTCGTGGTTATGATAATTGCACCATTGGCCCCTCGCTGGCCATATAATGCAGATGCTCCCGGACCTTTAAGTACCGTCACGCTTTCAATGTCGTCTGGATTTAAATCGTTCAAACCGCTACCAAAATCTGGTGGCAAAACGTCACCTGATGTACCATACACTCCCCCACCTGTAGCTGCTGTACGTCTGGAACTGCTACTTGCTACAACTCCATCAATGATAATTAAGGCTTCATTGTCACCCGTCAGGTTATTTTCGCCACGGAGGATAATTTTGTTTGAACCAGCTGGACCACTATTTCTAACTAGGTTTAGTCCGGCTACTTTGCCAGATAACGCATCTGTCCAGTTACTAGATACGGCATTAGTAAGCTGCGTACTGTCTACTCTGGTAACTGAATAACCCAATGATTTTTCTTCGCGCTTTATTCCTAAAGCTGTTACAACAACTTCATTTAGATCACTCGCAGATTCCGTTAACTTAATGATCAAACTATTCTGAGTACTATTCGCGATCGCTCTTGACGAAGAATAACCAATCATACTAAAAGTTAATTCTGTGCCTTTTGTAACTTTGATTGTAAATTCGCCATTGGTATTGGTAAGCCCAAGCACTTTACCGTCTTTGTCTGTGATGGTGACGCCAGGCAAGGGCTGACTGTCCTTAAAATCAAGAATCGTTCCCTTTACAGTAACCAGCTCCTGATAGAAATCTCCGATAGCATGATTGTATTTCGATGCGTACAGATGCTGTGGCAACATAGAAACCGATATGGCAAACACTGCCAAAGCAATCTTATCGGTGAAAGTTGATCGCCTTTTTTTGGTAAAGTTTTTATTCATTTGTGATGATTTTTGCATTTAATACAAAGTTCTGATTCGCTGCAAAGATCAATTCAACCCGTTAAGAGATTATTAAGCACCTGTTAACTTGGTATTGTCGTTTAGTATATAGTTTGTTACTTCCTTAACAAACAAGTAAGGCAGTATTACATAAAAACTATTTTATACGATGTTATTTGCATATGTGGAATACTTTAACTTACTTTGAATTACAAAGTACTTTTATGGAAGACAAAGAAATCTATTCCGAACTTGCTTCCATCAGAAATCTGATGGAGCGATCTGCTAAATTCATATCCTTAAGTGGATTGTCAGGAGTAATGGCCGGAATTTATGCAATAGTAGGCGCTGCAATGGGTTATTACATTGTTTACGGCAATTCGGGTGGATTTGATTACCGTGATTACTATATCAATGAAAGTGAGATCATTCTCCAACTACTTGTGATCGCTGTGGCGGTGCTATTACTGTCAATTATCACAGGAGTAGCGCTAACTCTAAAAAAAGCAAAAAGAAAGGGTGAAAAAATCTGGAATCCAAGTAGTAAAAATCTGCTTATCAACATGGCCATCCCGCTTGTTACCGGAGGGATATTGATTATTATCCTATTGTTAAGGGGATATTATGGGATCATCGCTCCAGCTTGTCTTGTCTTTTACGGTTTGGCGCTAGTCGCCGGAAGTCATTACACTTTTACTGACGTAAAATGGCTGGGTATCTATGAAATAATATTAGGACTACTGGCCGCATGCCTTCCTGGGTATGGCATTATATTTTGGACCATAGGTTTCGGCGTTCTTCATATTGTATATGGTTCAATAATGCACTTTAGGTACGACAAGTGAAATCAGTGTTAGAACATTTCGATAAAGCATTTGAGAACAGGATTCGCTTACAGATCATGAGTGTATTAGTTGTGAATGAAAACTACGACTTCAACTCACTCAAGGAACTTTTAGCAGTTACTGATGGCAACCTGGCCTCTCATCTTAAAGCGCTGGAAAAAGAAGAGTATATTATCATTTATAAATCTTTCCAAGGCAAAAAGCCCAATACAACATACACTGCTTCTCCGATTGGTCGCGCGGCATTTAAGAAACATCTGCAAGCCCTTGAAAATTTAATTAAACAACAACAACTATAATTTTTTTTATTCACATACTTTGAATTACAAAGTACTTTCAAAAACAACAACATGGAAAATCAAACACCATTCCCAGTAGAAAAATCATTCATGACACAAGTTAATGAATCAGTTGGCATCAAATTATTCCTTATCGGTATGCTCACAGTCGTACTACTCCTTCCATCATCTTGGGTACAATCACTAATTTCCGAACGCGAAATACGAAGTGATGAAGTTGTAAGTGAGGTCGCCTCCAAATGGTCCGGCAACCAGTTAATTGAAAGTCCGGTACTTCAGTTGCCAATAAAATCATTAGTAAAGAGTACTGATACCGCTGGTAAAATATCTTATCGAGAAGTGCTTTCCACCCTATACGTACTACCAGAAGACCTGAACATAAAAGGCGATGTTTCTCCTGAAGTCTTGCACAGAGGGATATTTGACGCGGTTGTTTACACCTCTAAAATTAAAGTGAGTGGAAAGTTTAGCGCCCTTGAGATCAAGAAATCAGGAATCAACCCAGAGATGATTCAATGGGACAAAGCCAAAATAATTGCAGGATTGACTGACTTTAAGGGTTTAAAGAACACGCCGAAAATCAAACTTGGAGATTCCATTTTCACTCCGGAGCCAGACTTCGCACAAGAAAACCTATTCCAAAACAGTTTGGCGGTTCAGATCAATCTCTCAACAACCAAAAATTCTGCAGTTACGTTTAGTTACGATCTAGATCTTAGAGGCAGTGGAGAATTGAGTTTCCTTCATCTTGGAAAAAACACTATAGTTGATTTAGGGGGCAAGTGGAACAACCCAAGTTTTAGTGGCAATTTCCTCCCAGATCAAAGAAATATCACCACAAACAAATTTTCCAGCACATGGAAGATGTCAAATTTTAATAGGCCATTTCCGCAGCAATGGATTGGAAACATGCAGACTATGAGCAAGGAAAATAAAGAAAAAGCTACGTTTGGGGTCAAATTTCTACTGCCTGTTGATCAATATCAGAAAACAATGAGATCAGCAAAATACTCTATCTTGATCATTCTATTGAGCTTTGTATCGTTATTTTTCATCGAGTTGCTACAGAAAACTAAGGTAAACTTGCTTCAATACGTACTGATTGGTGCTGCAATGATTATCTATTATGCATTACTGTTGTCATTTTCAGAACAGATTGGTTTTGATCTGGCTTACCTTATTGCTTCCCTAGCTACAATTACACTGGTTAGTATTTTCGTTGGAGCATTCCTGAAAAATAGAAAACCGGCCCTTGCCTTTTCAGCTATACTTGGAATATTTTACAGCTTTATCTATGTGATCATCCAACTGCAGGATCTTGCCTTGCTGTTTGGAAGTATCGGCCTATTTATTACCGTAGCCTGCTTGATGTATTTCTCTGTTAGAGTCAACATAACAAAACAATCGCTCGCAACAGTCTAATTTAAAGACTGCATTTTGGCTGACTCATCCTCATACATGGGTCGGCCTTTTTGTTTTTACTACCATCTCCATTCGCCGGCAATCCTTAATGGCTCCTCTAACTTATTCTCTTGCAAAAATAACTTGACCGCCTCATCTCCTTGTTGCGTAACTGGCAGGGTAGGCGTATTGGCCAATGCATAGGTTAGCATTGCGCTGTAGCGAACTGTGTTTTTCATCCCCTGCTCATCTACAAGTTTGAAAACATCTCCGTTAGAGTGATAATATGGGCTGGAATTGTTTGGCAGCTGGCCACCTGCTCCTCCGCCTGTCGGAATACCTTGCAACATAAAAGGTTGATGATCACTGTGCAATCCAGCACCTGCAGAGAACAGATTCTTAAACCCGGTATCCAACTTAACGATTTGGCTACCCCAGGTTGTGAATAGGTCTTTCATTTCAGACCTCGTGGTACTAAACCCTTTCGGATCATTGGTCATGTCATAATTGAGCATAAACTTTACCAAGCCTAATTTACCTGCAGCTTTGGCCTCATCCACATAGGCTTTAGAGCCTAGTAAACCTTCTTCTTCTCCCATAAAGAGAACAAATTCTACCGTACGCATTGTAGTTAAATGAAGTCTGCTAAACGTTCTGGCCATATCAATTATCGAGAAAGAGCCAATACCGTTATCAATCGCCCCTGTTGCTAGATCCCAACTATCTAAGTGTCCCCCAACAACAATTTTATCGTCAGGTAACGCTGTTCCTTTAACCGTGGCAATTACATTTCTGGCTCTAATCATACCTGAGAAATTTGTCATGTTCAGGCTTGCGAACTGCTTTTTTGTTTTTAGCTTTTCTTTAATCGCCAAACCATCTTCCAGACCAATGCAAACTGCAGGTATTGGAATAAGTTTACCAGTCACTGATGCCGTTCCTGTAAGTAATACTCCTCCCTTTACACCATTAATTATGATTATTCCTGAAGCGCCATATTTGATGGCTATCGCTGTTTTTTCAGAACGGTGTAATGAAATGGTTCCTACTGGCGAACCCGGTAAAACTCCTAAATAAACCAACGCTATTTTGCCTTTAACTTTATTGGGGTTCTCCAGATAATCTGATTCCAAACCATTTCCCATATCGGCAAGTTCTCCACTCACATTTGCTTTTACAGGAGAGTGCGCTAACGCTACGGTCTCAACTTTTAGCAATTGTCCCTTAGTATCTCCTATTTTAGTTTCATTGGTTAATCTGCTCCAACTCTCCACTTCAAAAGGCTGATAACGCACAACTAAACCGTAAGATTTTAGAAGGTTATACGCATACTCTTCTGCCTTTGCGCCATTAGCAGAACCCGTTAAGCGGTGACCTATAGTAGTGGTTGCGTCTTTTAAAGTTGCGTAAGCTCTAGAATTGCTTTGTACTTCAGCATTAATCTTAGCAAAAACAGCACTAAAATCGTCCTGAGCTTCAACAATAGACGAAATAAAACACAGGAATAGCAACGAGAAAGTTCTCATAGAAGGAAATTTTGATCAAAATAGAATATTTTGATCAGCATATTAAAGAATAATCGCAATAATTGTTGAAAATTTATTTTTTTCGCTCAGTAGTATACCTAACAAGCTGCTCAAGACCTGTTCTTGCATCACCTGGCTCGAAAGTGTATAGAATATCAAAAGCTTCTTGCTGGTACTGTTTCATTTTCTCGTTGGCATAATGAACACCCTGCTTTTCATTTACAAAATGAATGATCTCCTGTATCTTTATCGGATCATCTTTGTGGTTCTTTACCAAGTTAATAATTCTCTTTTTCTCAGATTTGTCTGATCTGTTTAAAGCGTATATTAATGGCAACGTTACCTTTTTTTCCTTAATATCGATACCCAACGGTTTGCCCACATCATCAGTCCCAAAATCAAAGGTATCATCCTTTATCTGAAAAGCAATTCCTACCTTTTCGCCGAATAAACGCATCTTTTCTACAGTAACTTCATCCGCACCTGCTGATGCTGCTCCACATGCACAGCATGATGCAATCAGCGAAGCTGTTTTCTGACGGATAACATCATAATAAAGCTCCTCACTAATGTCCATCCGCCGTACCTTCTCTATTTGTAAAAGTTCGCCTTCACTCATCTGCTTAACTGCCTCTGAAACAATCTGAAGCAATCTGAATTCACCATTATCTACGGAAAGCAAAAGTCCCTTGGCCAATAAGTAATCACCAACAAGTACGGCAATCTTGTTTTTCCATAATGCATTTATAGAAAAAAAACCACGCCTTTCATAGGCATTATCAACCACATCATCGTGTACTAAAGTCGCAGTGTGCAGGAGTTCAACTAATGCCGCTCCGCGATGGGTAGATTCGATAATTCCTCCGCACAGCTTGGCTGCAAAAAACACGAACATCGGACGTATTTGTTTGCCTTTACGCTTTACAATATAGTGAGTGATCCTATCCAATAATGGCGCATCACTATGCATGGAAGCTTTGAACTTTTCTTCAAATACATCTATGTCTGCAGCTATTGGTAGTTTTATCTGATCTATTCCCGGCATTCAGGTAAAAATGTGTGTGCAAACATAAATTAAATTCCTTTAATATGAGCTATTATTTGATCTGCGTGCACTCTTGAATTTTCAATGAACCACTTGTGTGTATCCATTCCTCCACAAACCACCCCTGCAAGATAAAGTCCCTTTAAGGATGTTTCCATAGTTTCAGGATTGTATACCGGACAATTATTACCCTCCAAATGCACCCCAAGATTTCTTAACAGGTCAAAATCCGGGCGATAACCAGTCATAGCTAATACAAAGTCATTCTTTATCGTCACTAATCCTGTAGGCGTCCTGATATCAATTTCATGCTCTCGTATGGCTGCTACTTCGCTTTCAAAATATACCTTAATTTCTCCTTCTTTTATTCTGTTCTCGATATCAGGCCTCACCCAATATTTCACATTTGGACCCAGCTCTTTCCCTCTAACAACCAGCGTAACTTTTGCACCCTTTCTGTATGTTTCTAAAGCCACGTCAATAGCAGAATTATTAGCTCCCACTACTGCAACATCGCTAAAAGCATACAAATGCGGGTCCTTATAGTAATGTAGTACTTTGGCCAAATCTTCGCCAGGTACATCCATCATTACGGGAACATCATAGAAACCAGTGGCAATGATAACTTTCTTAACATGATAGTGTGTTTTAACAGTTACCACCTCAAAAGAATCGGCAGACTTCTTTTTTACTGTCGTTACCGCTTCAAAGAGATTTATCTTCAGGTTGTATTTCTCTGCAACCCTACGGTAATATTCTAACGCCTCATTTCTGTTAGGTTTATTACTAATGCTCACAAAAGGAACACCGCCAATCTCCAGCTTTTGAGAGGTAGAGAAGAAGGTCATAAATACCGGGTAGTTATATAAGCTATTTACCAGCGCACCTTTTTCAACAATAACATAACTCAAGCCAGCTTCCTTTGCACCTATTGCACAGGCCATACCAATCGGTCCGGCACCGATGATGAGTACATCATACTCCTCAGCCATATTAAACTTTCATTGCTTTACTGGGGCAAGCAAAATCTGTCCTTTTCAGACTGGTATTTTTAATAGCACCGTAACCGCCGGCAATATCGATTACATATTCAACTCCCCTGGCTTTTAATATAGATGCGGCGATCATTGACCTATAGCCCCCTGCGCAGTGTATGTAATAAGTTTTCTTTGGATCAATCTCTCCCATCCAGTCATTAATGTAGTCAAGTGGTCGGCTTAGTGATAGCTCTAAGTGCTCAGACTCGTATTCACCAGGTTTTCTAACGTCCAATACTGGAATTTCATGATCTTCGGTGATCAACTTGGCAAAAACTTCTGGAAATACAGATGAGACATAATCTAATTCCCTACCGGCAGCTTTCCAACTTCCAACGCCGCCTTCTAAATAACCGATGGTATTGTCGTAACCCACTCGTGCCAGTCGGGTTATTGCCTCTTCCTCTTTTCCCTCGTCTACAACCAGCAGGATGGGCTGTTTCAAATCTGTGATTAAAGCACCAACCCAAGGTGCAAATTGTCCGTTCAGACCGATATTTATAGCCGATGGGATAAACCCTTTTGCGAAAATCTGTGGGTCCCGGGTATCTAGTATTACAGCACCGGTATGATTGGCCAATAATTCAAATTCATCTGCAGACAACGCTTTAAAGCCTTTATCATAGACCTCATCAAAGCTTTCGTAGCCATTCTTATTCATCGCCGCATTCTTCGCAAAATATTGCGGTGGAGGCAGTATCCCTGAGGTCACTTCCTTAATAAACTGTTCTTTTGTTTCTGCCTTAAGTGCATAGTTTACCTGCTTTTGCCGACCAAGCGTATCAAACGTTTCCTTGCTCATATGCTTACCGCAGGCAGATCCAGCTCCATGTGCAGGATAAACGAGAACATCATCTGGCAAAATTAAAATCTTGTTATGCAAAGAATCATACAGGGTGGCAGCCATATCTTCCATGGTCAGGGATCCCTTTTGTGCAAGGTCTGGCCTGCCTACATCTCCAATAAACAAGGTATCTCCAGTAAAAATACAATACGGCTTTCCGTCTTCATCGCGAAGCAGGTATGTAGTGGATTCAGGCGTGTGCCCTGGCGTATGAAGCGTTGTAATGCTTAGTTTGCCAATTTTAAACACTTCTCCGTCTGTCGCAATATGTGATTTGAAGGTGGTTTCTGCGGTAGGACCATATATAATAGTGGCTCCTGATTTCTCAGCAAGGTCAACATGTCCAGATACAAAATCAGCGTGGAAATGTGTTTCAAAAATATATTTGATAACAGCTTTACCTTTACTGGCTTTATTGAGGTAGGGTTCTACCTCGCGTAAAGGATCAATAATTGCGGCTTCACCATCGCTTTCAATATAGTAAGCGGCTTCTGCTAAACAACCGGTATAAATCTGCTCAATCTTCATAATATGTATATGATCTAAATCTTTAACAAAGCAAAACTACGAGTATAATTTATTGAGGCACACAGCGCAGGATGAAATTTACTTTAAGCAGTCAATTCTCCGCGTAGCGAATGCTCCATTAATCTCGCCACTTCTTCTTTTCTAATATTTTGTCCCATCAGGTACATCAGCTTAGTAGTAGTTGCTTCAAAAGTCATATCAAACCCGCTAACCACGCCCATTTGCTGTAGCCTCTTACTGGTCTGGTACATGCCTAATTCTACAGCTCCACGCTGGCATTGCGTAATATCAACAATAATTTTCCCACTGTCTACTGCTTCCTGCAAACATGCAAGAAACCAATCTGCCGTTGTAGTATTACCAGACCCAAAAGTCTCCATAATAATCGCATCTACCGGAGAATGGGTAATTGCCTTAACTGCCTGCTGCGAAATCCCGGGATATAACTTTAATACGCCTATGTTTGGATTGAGTTCCAGGTGCACAACCAGGGGCTTCTCTGGCTGCGGCAATATGTAATTACTAAAAAAAGAAAGAGTAACACCGGCTTCTGCCAAAATATTGTAATTGGGGCTACGGAATGCTTCAAATTTCTCAGCATTGTATTTAATAGATCGGTTCCCTCTAAACAATTGGTAGTCAAAGTAAATGCACACCTCAGGAATCATAGCTTTTCCATTATTTTTAGTAGCTGCGATTTCTAGCGCGGTTATTAAGTTTTCCTTTGCATCTGTACGGATCTCTCCAATAGGTAGCTGAGAACCAGTTAGCACTACGGGTTTACTTAAATTTTCTAACATAAAGCTTAACGCAGAGGCGGTAAAAGCCATCGTGTCTGATCCATGCAAAATTACAAAACCATCAAATTCATCATATTTACGCGCTATCAATGATGCCAGTTCTGCCCAGATTACAGGAGTCATGTTCGATGAATCCAGTATCGGATCAAAAGAATGCACATCAAGACGATAGTTCAAACGTTCCAATTCTGGCACATTCTGTTGTATTTGCTTGAAGTTAAAAGGAATTAAAGCCCCTGTTTTAGGGTCGTTTACCATCCCAATAGTTCCACCGGTATATATAATCAGAATATTTACCATACTAGATTTTAAAAATATCAATAGAATTACCAGTAGTAACCTTCGCTATCTCTTCTAAGCTTACCTTATAAATATCTGCCAGCTTTTCTGCAATAAAAGGTAAATAGCTACTTTCATTTGTCTTTCCACGATAAGGTACCGGCGCCAAATAAGGCGAATCTGTCTCCAACACCAATTTATTTAAAGGCACTTCCTTTAACACTTCTGCCAAGCCAGAATTTTTATAAGTTACTACTCCACCTACACCCAGGTAAAAGCCCAAATCAATAGCGCTAGTTGCCTGTGCCAAATTCCCGGTAAAACAATGAAAAATCCCCCTCAGCAAATCATCTTTTTCGCTTTCCAATACTTCAAATACTTCGTCAAAAGCTTCTCTGCAATGAATAACGATGGGCAGATCCAAATCCTTCGCCCATTTAATTTGCTCTTTAAAAGCTTGTTGCTGAAAAGCTAAAGTGCTTTTATCCCAATGGAGGTCTATCCCAATTTCTCCGATAGCATACACCTCCCTATCCACAATGCTTTCGCAAATTTGATCCAGTACCAGCTCATAGTCTTCTTTTACCTCACATGGGTGAAGCCCGGCCATTGCAAAGCAGTTCTCGGGATAACTAGCCACCAAACTTTCAATTTGGGCGATAGAAGTAAAATCAACATTTGGCAAAAAAAGGCGCTTCACATCAGCATCAAAGCAGCGCTGCATCAGCAACGCTTGTTTCTCAGCATCTGTTTCATAATAGAGATGGGTATGGGTATCTGTTAAAAGCATGGGCGAAGTTAATAAAAAAACCCTGTTGGCTTGTAACCAACAGGGTCATTTCACGGATCATATCCGGATAACTTTATTACTTAATTGTAGGAGCAGGGATTGCGATAGGTGCAGGAACTGATCCAGGTTTAGGTTTCTTGATATCAACGATCTCGATCTCAAATATTACTGGTGAATAAGGGCTAATCTTAGCTTGTGGCTGACCAGCTTCTCCCCATCCCAATTTAGAAGGAATAACTAAAGTGATCTTTCCACCTTTACCAATCAACTGGTAACCTTCGTCAAATCCAGGAATGGCGTTACCAATACTGAAAGGTCTTGGCTCATATTTAGCCATTGGGTTAACAATTTTAGCATCTTCAGCAACTTTCTTTACGCTCGTATCAAAGATATGGTAAGTACCATCTGCTTTTTTAGTAGCAAGATGACCTGTATAATTGATTAAAACAGTATCGCCAACAACTGGTTTAGGTCCGCTACCTGGATTAGTAATCACGTACTGTAAGCCAGAAGCTGTAGTTTGTGTTTTAAGGTTGTTGTCTGCAATATACGATTTGATCTTACCAGCTTCAGCAGATTTAAATTTAGCTTGTGCAGCAGCAAAGTCTTTCTGGAAAAATTCCTGAGCTCTCTTTTGGAAAGAGGCCTGGTCTTCACCAGCTTTTTTCTTAAATACTTTTTCAACCTTTACAGTAAATACAAGGTAGGTATCTTTTGCATTGGTCGGTGGTTTAGGCTGATTGGTACGTTTAGCCATAGTATCAAGGTTAAGCTTAAACGTTGCACTGTCTCCTTCTCCAAACAATGTCAATACGTCGTTCATATCGCCACCGTAAACTTTTTTCGCAACAGGGAATACCTGAGGCGACTCAATATCATAAGTACTGAACATTACTGAATCTCTTTCGTTCTTTTGAACAAAGTTCAACTTAACAAGATCACCCTCTTTTATTTTTTCTTTTCCAGCATCTTTGTGGATTTGGTACAACAGGCCTCCTTCAGCCTTTTTGTAGTTGTTACATGCAGCTAATCCAAGTGAAGCTGCGAAAAGAATTACTATGCTTTTCTTCATTTTTGGTTTTTAATTATTTTTTGTTTGTTTATATATTTTAATTGTAGCAACCACACTTATTTGTTTATTGTAGCAGCTGTGTTTTGTATTCCTTTAATATTTCTTTAAACGCCAATACTGTAGATGGTAAGTCCTTATCAGACGCACCTCCTGCAGCATTCCTGTGCCCTCCGCCGTCGAAATATTTTTTACAAATCTCGTTGGCCGGAAAATCACCAGTGGAGCGCAAAGATAATTTAACTTTATCAGTTCTTTCTATAATAAATGCAGCAAGTCTTATCCCATTTATTGAGAGTGCATAATTCACAATACCTTCAGTATCACCAGTTACAATCTTATAGTCATTCAGCTCTTGCCTGCTTACCGTTATGATTGCAGTATTATATTCCCTCAATATCTCCAATTTATTAGTAAGACAATGTCCCAAAAAGCGTAAACGGTTTTCAGTAGCATTATCGTATACCAACTGATGAATTCTCCAGTGCTCGGCTCCTGCGTCAATCAGCTCAGCTGCAATTCTGTAGACTGAAGATGTAGCAGAAGGAAAACGGAACGAACCGGAATCCGTCATAATTCCAGTATACAAACAGGTGGCGATGTCCTTATTCATCATCTTACCGTCGTTCAACTCGTTGACGATAAATTCATATACCAACTGCGCCGCTGCGCACGCATTAATACTCCAATGACGGTAGTCGTCAAAATCTTCAGGTTCCAAATGGTGATCAATCATGATCTTATAAGCACCAGATGCACGCACCAGTTCCCCAAGCTCATTGATCCTGCTCAAGGTGTTAAAGTCCAGGCAAAATATCAATGCCGCATTGGCCACAAGTTCAGCTGCTTCGGCAAGCTTTTCAGTGTAAATCATTACATCTGAATTATTTGGCAACCAGTGTAGAAAGTAGGGATAATCCGTTGGGGTAATTACGGTAACATGATGTCCTAATTGTATCAGGTAAGCATATAAACCCAGCGAGGAGCCCATGGCATCACCGTCTGGTTTATGATGGGTGGTAATTACAATTTTCTGCGGGGTAGCCAGCAGCTCTTTTATTTCAGTGATAGACAACATATTTCGGGCGCAAAGCTAATGATTTAATGATAATTTGAAGCCTATTAAATTTGGTGACCCTTAAAACTATTACCATCAAAACCGGTTAACTAAATTTCAAGCTTTAATATTAAGAGTATAAAACGTAATTTTGCAAAAAATTTAAAATAAAATGACTACAAACAGAACATTTACAATGATTAAGCCTGATGCTGTTGCAAACGGACACATCGGTGCAATCATTAGTGACATCACTTCAGCAGGCTTTAAAATCATCGCATTAAAATACACTAAATTGACCAGCGAGACTGCAGGCAAGTTTTATGAAATACATAAGGAACGTCCTTTCTATAATGATCTGGTAAGCTTCATGTCTTCAGGTCCTATTGTTGCTGCTATCCTTGAAAAAGACAATGCAATTGACGACTTCAGAGCTTTAATTGGCGCAACCAATCCTGCTGATGCTGCTGAAGGCACTATCCGTAAGAAATATGCAAAATCTATCGATGCGAACGCAGTACATGGTTCTGACTCAAACGAAAATGCAGCTATAGAAGGCGATTTCTTCTTCTCAGCTGATGAAAGATTCTAATATGAAAAAGTCTCTGATCACTCTTTTATTGCCACTCTGCGCGACCATAACTTTTGCGCAAACTGGTAAAAAAACTGTACTGGCCAAAAAAACCTCCACAGTAAAAGCAAGCAATACTGCAACAACACAGGCAGTAACTTTTAAATCAACTCTGGATTCTGCAAGTTATGCCTTCGGTCTTGGTATGGCATCACAAATGAAACAAGGCGGTGTTTCTTCTCTTAATTATGCAGCACTGGTTCAAGGATTAAAAGATTCCTTTGGAAACAAGAAAGCCCTGCTATCTGACGCAAGCGCACAGGCCTGCATTAACAATTTTTTTAGTGATGTGAATCAGGAAGTAAGCATTAGAAACAAAGCAAAATACGCAGTTGCCATGAAAGCAAATCAAGATTTCTTAGACAATAACAAAAAACAAGCTGGAGTGCAGGTAACTGCCAGTGGGTTACAGTATATGGTGATCACAAAAGGCGTTGGGATCAATCCAAAAGCCACAGATACCGTTACCGTTCACTACGCCGGAACGCTGATTGACGGCAAAGAGTTCGATAGTTCTTACAAAAGAAACGAGCCAACTACTTTTCCGCTTAACAGGGTAATTCCAGGGTGGACTGAGGGTGTTCAGTTGATGCAACCAGGCGCTAAGTACAAATTCTTCGTTCCCTATCAATTAGGTTATGGTGAATCAGGTACTGGGAATGGCGACATCCCTCCTTTCAGCACACTTATCTTTGAAGTAGAGCTGTTAAAAATAAACGGAAAGTAATTGCTAAAACCATTGTTATAAAATTTTGTTAAATACTACAAAACTAAATTTTATGACTAAGAGATATTTTCCACTTGCCCTTATTGCCCTGCTTACCACAACACTTTCAAGTTGTGAATTGGTTCAGGGAATTTTTAAAGCCGGAGTAGTTACAGGTGTAATTGTAGTAGTACTTGTAGTTGCACTAATTATCTGGCTAGTTAGTAAAGTATTTTGATGGCAAACAAGTAGGTTTTAAAGAAAAACTATATCTGTAATGACTTCAGTACCGGCTCGTTCATTGATCTTTTGAATGATGCCGGTTCTGACCATCAAAAGCTCATTTTTAATCACAGAGGACTCCAGTCTTATAAAAAGCTTTTTCTGAAAAATATAAATCTGCGTAGTTCTGTTGGCAACAGCAGTACCCATCAATTCTGGCCAAAATGCAACTACGGCAGTTTCATCAAACTTGCCTTTCAGTTTGTATACATTTAGTAATTTCCCAATTCCTTCTTTTAACGTGATATCATTCGGCTTACGCATGATGTACGGATCCTTTCGTTACTTCAAATAATGTGAGGGGTACTTGTATCTCATTAAAGATACCAACAACACGGTCTTTTCCTGTGTCCGTTATAAAGATCTGGCCGAAATCATGATGAGACACCATTTCCATCAGTTTACTCACCCTGCTATCATCCAGCTTGTCAAAAATATCATCCAGCAACAGCAAAGGCTTAAACCCCTTGTACTTCTGAAGATATGCATATTGCGCCAGCTTTAAGGCAATTACAAAAGATTTTTGCTGCCCCTGAGAGCCAAACTTTTTCAAAGGCATTTCTGCAATGCTAAAAACTAGCTCATCTTTATGGATGCCGGTGGTAGTGCGCTCCAAAATCTTATCCCGCTCTATAGATTGCAACAACAAATGTTCAAAAGCGGTATCATTTAACTGGCTCTGGTATTGCAGATTAACCACTTCGCTTGATGCCGTGATGAATTCATAATATTTATTAAACAGCGGGATAAAATCCAACATGAACTCCTGTCGCTTCTTGAAGATTTTAACCCCTGAAGCCACCAACTGATCATTGTAGATCTCCAGCAAGGAAGGATCATAACTCTTGGTAATTGCAATTTGCTTTAACAAGGCATTGCGATTCAGTAAGTGCTTATTGTAAAGTATAAGCTCATCCAAATAATGGGCATCAGTTTGCGAGATCACGTTGTCCATAAACCTGCGGCGCTCCTCACTGCCTTCCATAATAATAGCAGTATCATATGGAGAGATCATTACCAGCGGAAATAGTCCAATATGATTGGCCAGCTTATCGTACTCTTTTTTATTCCGTTTAAACTGTTTCTTTTGATTGCGCTTTACCCCACAGGTAATCTTTTCGTTTTTATCCTGCCTGTCAAAATCGCCCTGAATTAAAAACAAGTCCTCATTGGTTTTGATTTGTTGGGTATCAATTGGATTAAAATAACCTTTACAAAGACACAGGTAGTGGATGGCATCCAATAAATTGGTTTTACCGGCACCATTGTTACCTACAAATGCATTTACAGTTTTAGAAAAACTAATGCTTGCATCTGCATAATTCTTAAAATTAAGGAGTGTAATGTTCTTTAGCCACATATAATATCTAATTCAAAGTTACCGTTTACCATTGTCAATTAAGATGGCTGTTAATATGTTTTATTAAATACTTAAAAAAGAGGTTGATACTTTGATGTAAAAACGTATTTTTGCAATCCTTAATTTTTTTAAATCAAATGTTAGAAACAGAAAAAGAAATAGCCCATCCGGTAAGAAAGGGATCGTTTTTACAAGAAAATACCAAAAGCCTATTGTTTATTGCAGGCGCAATCGTAGTGCTTATAGGTATATATATATGGTATCAGAACGTATATCTTAAAGGCCGGGCTGAGGAAGCATCTGCAAAGATGTACAAAGCAGAGCAATTTATAGGCGCAGATTCTTTAGCCAACAAAGCTTTAAAAGGCGAAGGCGGTTACCCTGGTTTAGAAACTATTGCAGACGAATATGCGAACACTAAATCTGCAAACTTAGCTAACCTTTACCTTGGAGGCATCTATTTACGCAAAGGCGAATACCAAAAAGCAGTAGAATCGCTTGGTAAATATTCTGAAACAGGAAGTACCGTTATTGATCCACTTGCTTTAGGTTTGTTAGGCGATGCTTATAGCGAATTGAAAGACTATAAACAAGCTGCAACTTATTACAAAAAAGCGGCTGATAAAGGCAACAACAAGTTTACTTCTCCAATGTTCTTGAAAAAACTTGGCCTTGTTTACGAAACTTTGAAAGATTACAAAGATGCTCAGGAAGCTTATACGAAAATTAAATCCCAATATCCTGAGAGTCAGGAAGCAGTTTTAATCGATGAGTTTATCGGTCGCGCTGAAGCTCAGGTGAAGTAATTCAAAAAGACTTTTTTACAAAAGGTTAGCTGTTTAGCTAGCCTTTTTTTATATCCAACTAGTATCTTTGCAACATGGCAACACAACTTAAAAACCTATCTGACTTCTCGCACACTACTATTCCAAACGGGGCCGATTATAAAGTAGCCATTGCTGTTGCAGAATGGAATGCTGAAGTGACCGGTGCGCTGTACAAAGGCGCTTTCGATACACTGATTAAACATGGCGTTATTGAAAACAACATCATCTCTGTTGCAGTACCAGGAAGCTTTGAATTAACCAGTGCGGCTGATATACTACTAAAAAAACATACTGATCTGGATGCAGTAATTTGCCTCGGATGTGTAATACAAGGAGATACTAAACATTTTGACTTCATATGTGATGCCGTTGCCAATGGTGTTACCAACGTAAGCATTAAACACAGTAAGCCAGTCATCTTTGGGGTGCTGACCACTAACGACCAGCAACAAGCCATAGACCGTGCCGGAGGAAAGCATGGCAATAAAGGAGACGAGGCAGCCATTACAGCTATTAAAATGGCTCAACTTGCTGCTACTCTATAACAATGCTTTGAATATTTAGGCAAAAGGTGTAGCTTAGTAGAAGATTCCATTATAATATTAAATAAGATGAAAAAAGTTGCTGTGTTATTGATTGGCGTATTTTTTGCAATCACTGTTTTAGAAGCATGTTCAAGTCGTCTTTGCCCTGCTTACAGCTCCTACCCAGAAGGTAAAAGAAGACGAGGATAATAATTTAATAAAAGAAAGGATTACAGATGCAGTGGAAATACATAACTGACCCAAGTCAGATCGATGAAATTAAAAACCAGACCGGTTATAGTTTAATATTCAAACACAGCACCCGTTGCTCTGTGAGTATGATGGCCAAAAGACGCTTTGAAATGGATTGGGAAGCCATCCCTGCTGATACAAACCTCTACTTTCTAGACCTTATAGCCTACCGACCAATTTCTGCACAAATAGCGGAAACTTTCCAGGTACATCACGAGTCTCCACAGATTCTGCTGGTTAAAAATGGCGACTGCTTATTGGATGCTTCGCACAGCGATATTTCTGCAGAAGAAGTGGCAGAAGTTATTAGCGGTCAGAACTAATAAATATCAGTACTGATATCAAAATTAGCGCAAAAAATCTAACAAAAACAGGCACGGTCTCCGTTTCCAAAATACAGCTTGGGCTCGCCTTTTCATTTCCATTTTTTACTGCCGTAGCTCTGGGCGTAGACTCAGTATACGTTAACGAAAACTATTTTGATGGCAGGCAGGTCACCAACATACTGGTAATTAGTTACTTTTTACTGATGGCCTATACAGCAATGCCCCACCTACGCAAACTAATGCTGGTTATGGTTGTGCTTTCTTACATCGGTGAGTTACTCTTTTGCTCCTTGCTGGGAATGTACACATACCGCACGCCAAACATACCCTTATATGTACCCTTTGGCCATGCTATAGTTTACGCATCTGGTTATGTCATCGCCAAAACCAGTTATGCAACTAAGCTGGACAACAAACTTCGCATATTCTTTGCCATCTCCTTTACTGCTCTATTCCTGTATGTGGGTATTTTTCTTGGCGATGTGTTTACCCTCATATTGGGTATGCTTTTCTTTTTGCTATTATACAGAAAACGCTGGGATAATATGTATTACACTATCGCCCTGTGCGTTGTTATTATTGAATTGCTTGGCACATACTATAAATGCTGGGGTTGGGAACCAAAAGTGTTTGGATATATCCCTGCCCTAAACCCACCAATGGGCGCAGTATTTATATACGCCGGTGGCGATTTGCTGCTTGCAAAAATTGTTTTTCTGTGGGATAAGCGTTATCAGGTGCTAAAATCTGCATAGCCATATCGAAAATAGCTATTTTATTTATAAGCTAAATATAACTAGCTTTAAAATACAAACTTAAAGAGATGAAAAAACTGTTAATTGTAGTAGGTATGGCTGTTATTTTCACAGCTTGTAAACAAAAAAGTGAAGAAGCCAACAATTCCGCTGGCGATAATCCGCAATTGGGGAAAATATTTAATAACTTTTATGAAGGATACCTAAAACTCGATCCATTAACTGCTACATCTATTGGCGACACACGATATAACGACCAAATGGCAAATACAGGATCTTCAGTCTACTTAAAAGAACTACACGATTTCTACCAAAGCTATTTAGACAGCGTAAAAACCTTTAACCGTGACGAGCTGAACGAGAATGACAAGCTTTCTTATGATATTTTTCTATATGAAGCACAAACAAATCTGGATGGCTTTAAACACCACTTAGAATACCTGCCGTTCAACCAAATGTTTGCATTACCGCTAACCATCGGGCAATTTGGGTCGGGGAGCAACGCACAGCCATTTAAAACTGTAAAAGATTACGGAGATTGGTTGAAGCGCTTAACCGCATTTTCTGTATGGGCTGATACTGCAATCGCCAATTTTGATAAAGGCATAAAAGCGGGGGTTGTTTTACCGAAAGCTTTGGTTATTAAAATGATCCCTCAAATGCAAAGTTTTGTGGTAACCGATGCAACGAAAAGCCTTTTTTATGATCCAATTAAAAACCTGCCTGCAGATTTCTCTGCAGATGATAAAAAATCGATAACTGAAGCATATAAGTCGGCTATCTTAAAAACCGCTGTTCCTACATACTCCAAGCTAGCTGCCTACCTTCAAAACACCTATTTACCACATACACGAAGTACCTCAGGTTTATCATCAGTTACTGATGGTGCCGCAAAGTATGCCTATCTGGTAAAGCAACAGACTTCTACAAACCGGACGCCGGAAGAAATCTACCAAACTGGGTTAAGTGAAGTAGCCCGCATTACCAAGCAGATGGACAGTATAAAAGATGTTGTTGCCTTTAAAGGTGATAGAAAAGCCTTTTTTGAATACATGAAAACTGATAAAAAATTCATGCCTTTTAAAACACCGGAACAGGTTCTGGCGGCGTTTGAAAATATACACAAGACGATGGAACCTAATCTCAAAAAGATGTTTTCGCATGTACCTAAAACACCCTTCAGAATAAAGCAAACGGAGGCTTTCAGAGCAGCATCTGCCAGTGCAGAATACAATCAAGGATCGGCTGATGGCAAACGTCCGGGCATTTTCTATGTGCCTATTTTGGATGCAACCCAGTTCAACATTACTTCAGGAATGGAATCGCTTTTTCTGCATGAAGCCATTCCTGGTCACCATTATCAAATCTCCCTAACACAAGAAAATACTACCTTGCCTAAATTCCGCAGGTTTCTAATATTTGAGAATGCCTATGTAGAAGGCTGGGCCTTGTATTGCGAATCTTTAGGTAAAGAATTGGGACTATATTCTGATCCTTATCAACATATGGGCGCTCTTGGTGATGAAATGCACCGTGCCATTCGTTTAGTAGTTGATGTAGCCATACACACAAAGGGCATGACACGAGAACAAGCCATTAAGTATATGATGGATAATGAAGCCATCAGCGAACAGGGTGCTACTGCCGAGATTGAACGTTATATGGGCATACCTGCACAGGCCCTTGGCTATAAAACAGGTGCCTTAAAAATAAGAGAATTGCGTACCAAATACGAAAAGTTATTGGGTGCGAAGTTCAATCTTGCAGAATTCCATAATCAAGTATTAAAAGACGGTGCAATGCCACTCAGTGTATTCGAAAGAAAAATGGATACCTGGGCAAAAACGCAATAGACTTTTTGACAGCTTATAACAAATCCCAACCTAATTAGAATGTGGTTACAGACAGCTTTTATAATTACATGTCTTAAACACGTTATAAACACGTTGTATACTCGTTGTAAACACGTTTACAAACGAATTGAATACAAGTATCTATCGATATTAAATTGTGTACATTTTATTTTATAAGAAAACAAATGCCTATCATTGTATGTTCCCTTATAGAAAGTGTTAATATTTAGCTATAAATGGGTTGTTATCGATATCACTATCATATGTAATAATGTTTAAGTAATGGCAAGAATTAAAAATGGAATATTAGGCGGATTTAGCGGGAAGGTTGGCACAGTTGTAGGTTATCAATTAAACGGAGTAGACCGTATACGCTCATTGCCTGACCGCAAAAAACCTTTAACTAAGAATGAGAAAAAAAACACCGATGGTTTTGGTTTGGTGCAGTGGACCTTAACCCCATTAAAGGAGCTGCTGCAGGTAAGCTTTAAAAACTATGGCTCAGAAAGGGGTGGTTCAAAAGGCGCACTCTCGTGGAACAGAAAGCATGCGATGATGGTAGTTGAGGACAAGGAACTAATTGATCCTGAGAAATTTAAAATGAGTGGCGGCGACTTGCCTGGTGCTATAGATCCGCAATATATATTGGAAAGTCCGGGCTTAATTCGTTTTCATTGGGACAAAGAAGAAAACCAACGCGGAGAAAAAAACCTTGATCAGGTATTGTTGTTGGTCATTGATTTCAAAACAAGAGAATGTAACTTTAAATGTGCGGGCGCCTTTAGAAGTATGGGGGAAGAAACTTTAGTGATTCCCGACAAGGCTACTGGCCGAGAGTGGCATGTGTATATTGGTTTTGTATCTGCAGATAGAACCATCCAATCCGATAGTCAGTATTTGGGCAAGCTCAACACTTAAGCATAACATTACATGATACTAACACAGCGTCTTTCTTTCAATTGAAAGCTATTGCTTAACTTTGCAATATGATCGCACTTCCGGTTGTTTCAGAAAATCCCGTTCAACGTAAACCAGACTGGCTTAGGGTTAAGCTTCCTGTTGGTAAAGAGTATGCACAAGTACGCAGTTTAGTAGATACACATAAGCTTCATACCATTTGTGAAAGCGGTAACTGCCCCAACATGGGAGAATGCTGGGGAGCCGGCACGGCAACATTTATGATTCTTGGTAACATCTGTACCCGTTCCTGCTCTTTTTGCGCAGTAGCTACAGGCAGACCATTAGCGGTAGATACCGATGAACCGAACCGGGTTGCCAATTCCGTAAAACTGATGCAGGTTAAACACTGTGTAATAACTTCTGTAGATAGAGATGATCTGAAAGATGGGGGTTCTATCATCTGGGCAGAGACTTTACAAGCTATACGCCGCGAAAGTCCAGATACTACATTGGAAACTTTAATACCTGATTTCAGGGGCATTTGGGATAACCTTTACCGGGTATTGGAAGAACGTCCAGAAGTGATGTCTCATAACGTGGAAACAGTTAGGCGCTTGACAAAACAGGTGCGTATCCAAGCCAAATATGACAGGAGTTTGGAAGCGTTGAAAAGAATATCGGAATTTGGGCTAAGAACAAAAACTGGTATCATGCTGGGTCTAGGTGAGACCGAGGATGATGTTTTGGAAGCAATTGACGATCTGGTTGCTAATGGTGTTCACATACTTACCCTTGGCCAATACCTTCAGCCGACACGCAATCATCATCCTGTAGTTGACTGGATACATCCAGATCAATTTGCAAAATACAAAGAAATTGGATTGGCAAGAGGATTGAGATATGTAGAAAGCGGGCCCTTGGTACGTTCTTCATACCATGCAGAAAAACACCTGTTTGATTTTTAATCCATCACTTTTGTGACGAGCCGCAGAAAAAACAATTTACATTTTGATGTTGTTGTACTTTCTGTATATTAGCATTTCATTGGCACCATCTAAAAAAATATCACTCTCGGAAGAAGAGCTCGTAAGTAAACTGAAAAATCAGGATACTGTTGCTATACAGGCACTGTATGACATGTATTCAGGTGCTTTACTAGGCGTAATCTCCCGAATTATTCAGCAAACTGAAGTTGCTGAAGATCTATTACAGGAAACTTTTATTAAAATTTGGAATTCTGCAGGTAGCTACGACAATACAAAAGGTCGTCTGTTTACCTGGATGATGAATATTGCTAGAAATTTATCCATAGACAAGCTGCGTTCAAAAGATTTTAAAAACGCCCTGAAAAACCAAGACATTGAAAATAACGTAGATTTCATTGACGCGCAGAAAGAGGTAACTTTTAATGCAGATCTTCTTGGTATTAAGGACATGGTAACAGCACTTAAACCAGAATTTAAAGCCGTATTAGATATGGTATACTTCAAAGGGTATACACATGTTGAAGCGGCCGAGGAATTAAACTTACCATTGGGTACTGTTAAAACCAGGATCAGGATGGGGATTATGGAATTAAGAAAGCATTTTAATTAAAGTGGAAGAAGGAAAAGCATATATTGAAACTGGCATACTCGAACTCTTTGTTCTTGGGCAACTAACTGCCCCGGAAGAAAATGAAGTTCTTGGTATGGCTTCAAAATATCCTGAAATTAAACAGGAGATTGAGGCCATCGAGATAGCTATGGAGCAATATGCCGTGGAGAACGCAATACAGCCCAGCGCTGGATTAGAACAAAAGATTTTAGAAAAGATTGGGACTACAATACCGGCAGCAGCAAAACAAGAAGCTATAATTGTTCCCCTTAACGTTGATATTAAAAATCAGTACCAGTCTAAGGTACGCATATTACGCTTTGCACTTGCAGCTTGTATAGCATTACTTTTTGTAAGTGCTGCGGCGCTGTACTCTGCTCATAATGAGCTTGGCATTGCGAGAGAGCAAATTGCCAGCTTGAGTGTAGACAGGGAGAAATTTTCCAGCACAGTTAGCTTCATGAAGGATAACAATGCAGACCTCAATAAATTGGTGAGCATGTCTGATGATCCTGAGTGGAAAACAGTTAAACTTGCGGGTCAAAAAAATCCTAGTGATAAAATGATTGTTTACTGGCATCCTAAAGGTGGTCATGTGATGGTAAACAATGCTAAAATGGCATTACCTGTAAATGATAAAGATCATCAATATCAGCTTTGGGCACTTGTAAACGGCAAGCCTGTAGATTTAGGTGTATTTGATGTGAACCCGGATACTTCACATATCCTTGTAGATATGAAAGGTATAGCGGTTGCGCAGGCATTTGCAGTAACTCTTGAAAAACGTGGAGGTAACCCTACTCCTACCATGGAGCAAATGATGGCTATGGGTGGTGTTTAACCACTTTTGATAATCGTTTGATTAATTCTGATGCCGTTATTGAATATTTATCTTTAGCCAATTCATCACCAGCCCTCCCATGAAAATATACGCCTAATATGGCTGCAAATTTTGCATCATATCCTTGTGCCGCATAAGCTGCTATAATTCCTGTTAAGGCATCACCCATACCGCCTTGCGCCATTGCCGGATTACCTGTGTTATTAATGGAAACGACGCCCTTTTGATCTATAATAAAGGTGTATTGATTCTTTAACACGATAACGATGCTAAATTCAATTGCTTTTAGAATGCCTGTTTGCAACCGATCCCACCAATTCTTATGCTCGCCAAACAACCTGTCAAATTCCTTCATATGTGGCGTTAAAATGGAATTGGGAGCTAGTTTGTAAACCAGCCTTTTATCTTCGGCCATCATGTTTAAGGCATCTGCATCTGCAAGAATGGGTTTGCCTGCTTTTAACACCTCGGTAAAAAGCTGGATCTGATCTGTACCGAGACCCGGACCAATGGCGATCACACTGTATTTTTGGAAAGGTTGTAGGTTTTCCCCCAGCAGACCTTTGCGATCCGCATACATCACTTCTGGTAATGCCGTATTGAGCGCAGTCAATCCTGAATCTGGAATACTCACTGTTGTTAAACCAGCGCCTGCATGCAAACATGCATTTGCAGCAATCAAAGCTGCCCCCATCGTATTTGGAGAACCCGCAATTAGCAACACATGTCCATATGTTCCTTTATGAGAAAAATGCGCCCGGGGCTTGTGTATCTGAGAGATGTCCTCCAATTGTACCAATTGGAAGGGGTGCCTGTCCTCCTCTCCTCTATGGATGTCCAATCCTTTAGCAACTACTTGCTGCGGACTGTATTCGTCGGTATCTGGCAGGTAGTCGCTTAAAAAAAGGGCCATTTCTAAAGTATTTAATTCATTTCTTTTTTGAGGAATTTCCCGGTCAAACTAATCGGGTTTTGAATCAGCCCTTCGGGTGTGCCTTCAAAGATGATTCTGCCCCCTCCGGCACCACCTTCTTCTCCAAGATCTATAACCCAGTCCGCCACTTTTACCACATCCAGGTTATGCTCAATCACCAACACGGTATTTCCTTTATCAACAAGTTCATTTAGCACGCCAAGGAGCACATTAATGTCCTCGAAATGCAGACCCGTAGTAGGCTCGTCTAAGATATAGAAAGTTCTTCCGGTATCCTTTTTGGAAAGCTCAGTAGCCAGTTTTACCCGCTGCGCCTCTCCTCCAGAAAGCGTTGTAGAAGATTGCCCCAGAGTGATGTAACCCAAACCAACATCTTTTAAGGTTTTTATTTTACGGTGAATAGCCGGCATGTTCTCAAAGAAATCTACTGCTTCTTCAATGCTCATGTCCAATACATCACTTATTGATTTACTCCTGTAACGCACTTCCAGGGTTTCCCGGTTGTAGCGTTTACCCCCGCATTCTTCGCAAGGCACCTGTACGTCCGGCAGGAAATTCATTTCAATGACCTTCATACCGCCACCCTGACAAGTTTCGCACCTTCCGCCTTTTACATTAAAAGAAAAGCGACCAGGCTTATATCCTCTTATCTTAGCTTCAGGCAGTTGAACATACAGGTTTCTAATATCTGAAAACACTCCTGTATAAGTAGAAGGATTTGATCTGGGTGTACGGCCGATAGGAGCCTGATCTATCTCAATTACTTTATCTACCTCTTTTAATCCATTGATCTTCTCATAAGGAAGCGGATGCTTCTTAGCCCTGAAGAAATGGTGGTTTAAGATGGGATATAAAGTTTCTGTAATCAGACTGGACTTACCACTGCCAGAAACCCCTGTAACCGCAATGAATTTACCGAGTGGGAAGTCGACCGAGACATCCTTTAAATTGTGTCCACTGGCCTTGATAATGGACAGCTTGTGTCCGTTACCCTTCCTTCTTTTCTTAGGCACATCAATACCTTTTTTCCCATTCAAGTAGGCGGCAGTAAGTGTATCAGAAGCTAAAATTTCTGCTGGTGTACCTTGTGCAACGATTTGTCCACCATGTACACCTGCTGCCGGGCCAACATCGATCACATGGTCTGCTTCCAGAATCATATCCTTATCGTGTTCCACGACCAAAACGGTATTACCTAGATCGCGCAGGTTTTTTAATGCCCCAATTAACCGTTCGTTATCGCGCTGGTGCAGGCCAATACTTGGTTCGTCCAGGATGTACATCACATTCATTAATTGAGAACCAATCTGGGTGGCCAGTCTTATTCTTTGTGCTTCTCCTCCTGAAAGGGTCCGTGCGGTACGGTCTAGCGATAAATACGTTAGACCAACATCAGTTAAGAAACCAAGTCTTGCCCTAATCTCTTTTAATATCTCTTTGGCAATGGTATTTTGCCTTTCGCTCAAACGTTCCTCTAATCCCACATACCAACCTTGCAGCGAATTGATGTCCATCTCTGCCAGTTCAAATATGTTTTTACCATCTACTTTAAAGTGCAGGCTTTCTTTCTTTAACCTTGCTCCATTACACACCGGGCAGGTTTTAAGCTTTCTGAAGGCTTCCATATCATCAACAGCCCCTTCTCCTTTTCGCTCTGCTTGTTCTTCCAACAGTTTAACGATACCGTCAAAGGTGATTTGATAGTTTTGAACATTCCACTTGTTGTATTCTACAGCTACGCTTAACAACTCGTGAGTTCCGTTGAGGATAATATTGATGTTTTCTTCGCCAAGTTTTTCAATTGGGGTAGATAATGAGAAGCTGTACTTTTTAGCCAATGCTTTCAGCACCTGGAACATCCAGATATCACGGTATTCTCCCAATGGTGCTAATCCTCCGTTAATGATGCTCAGTTTGGGATTAGGTATAACAGAATCTTTATCAATAACCAGGATATAACCAAGCCCATCGCAATTCTCGCAAGCCCCATATGGGGAATTGAAAGAAAAACTATTTGGCTGTGGTTCATCGTAAGATATACCAGTAGTTGGGCACATCAGGAACTTACTGAAATGGGAAACGTTATTGTCTTTATCACTAATTTTGATGATTCCCTTACCCAATTTCATAGCACTTTGAAGAGAATCCAGCAGGCGCTTGTTATCTTTTTTATCTACATTAAGCCTGTCAACCACGATCTCAATGTCATGGATCTTATACCTATCGACCTGCATTTTTGCCGTAATATCCTGAATTTCTCCATCAACACGGACTTTAACGTAGCCTTGCTTACGAATTTGCTCAAATAATTCACGATAATGCCCTTTACGTCCTTTTACCACAGGGGCAAGAATATTCACCGGGATTTCGTTGTATTTCTTAAAAATATTCGCCAAAATCTGGTCTTCACTCATGCGTTCCATTTTCTCTCCAGTATTGTATGAGAAAGCATCCGCTGTACGTGCATACAATAAGCGCATAAAATCGTAGATTTCGGTAATGGTACCCACGGTTGACCTTGGGTTTTTACTGGTGGTTTTCTGTTCAATAGCAATTACCGGGCTAAGGCCAGAAACCTTATCCACATCAGGCCGCTCCATGCCTCCCATAAACTGCCTGGAATAAGCACTGAAGGTTTCCATATACCGCCTTTGCCCCTCTGCATAAATGGTGTCAAAAGCGAGCGAAGATTTACCGCTGCCGCTTAGTCCGGTAATGACAACCAGCTTGTTACGGGGAAAAGATATATCTATATTTTTAAGGTTGTGTACCCGGGCTCCATACACTTCAACATCTTTTTGCTCACCCAGGTCGACGGTAGTATTACTCATAGCTACAAAGATAAATATTTAAGTGTTTTACCATACTATGGTGGTGTCATTTTCGGTAGGGTGGCCAGTACAAATAAGCACCCTTCCGGCTGCAATCTCGTTGTCTACCAATACCTCATTATAATCCATCCGCACGTGTCCTTTCGTACATGTTGCGGTACAGGTACTGCAAATACCGGCGCGACAGCTATAAGGGACGTCAATTTTCTTCAACAACGCTTCCTGTAGAATTGTTCTGTTATAGGGTACATTGATTTGGTGGATCTTTCCTTTGTTGTTAAGAGTAACAGAATAGGTGTTGGTATCACCAGGTTCTTTTTCTGAAGTATCATCGTCATCAGCTTCATCTTCCGGCAGGACGAAAGTTTCGCGCTTTATCTGGCTGATATCATAGCCCATCTGCAACAATACAATCCGGCAGGTTACCATGTAATCTAAGGGCCCGCAGGTGTAAAATAAAGCATCTTTGGCCTCGAACTCCAAATATTCATTGACCAGCTTTTGTATAAGAAATACATTTAGTCTGGCGTATAAAAGGTTTTTAGAGTGCGAGGAAACATATATAATCTTAAACCTTTCCGGATACTGTGACTCGAGCTGGTTCAGTTCCTGGTAAAAAAGCGTTTCATCGACCGAACGGCTGCTGTAGACCAGGAACAATTTTGATGCTTTCTCTGCTGATAATGCAGTTTTGATAATGGAGAATATAGGTGTGATACCTACACCAGCTGCAAAGAGAAATATGGTTCTTGGTAATAATTCATTGAAATGATAGGTGAAGAGCCCGTTTGGCTGCAACGCGAAAAGCACATCTCCCACTGCGGTTTTGTGATGAAGAAGCCTGGAAATTTCACCATTCTCCACTCTTTTAATGGCAATGGATAGCGGCTCATTTAAGACAGGAGAACTGCAAATAGAATAAGATCTTCGCACTTCCCGGTTATGCAAGTTAAACACCAGTGTGAGAAACTGTCCGGCAAGGTATTGCGGATTTTCAGCACCTATGGTATCAAAAATAAGGACCAGGGTTTCGCCTGGTCCGTAATTCATTTCTCTAATTCTTAATTTCAACAAACCCATGGGGCGGTAAAATAAGAAAAAAATTGTTCCCTATTCTACGTTTGTTGTACTGAAGGGCTTATGATAAGCCAAAACAACCCTTGGTGCCCTAAATCCATAACGTACAGGGTCTTCTACAATCTCTTTCATAGAAATCAGCTTGTAAACGTACCCTCCCGTTTCAGAATTAAGGCGCATTTTGAAGTAGTTGTCTTGATTTTGCCTGTTGATTTGCTTTCTCATGTGGCTGTCTCCAACATTGTAGGCTGCGGCTACCAATGTCCAACTGTCAAAAATGCTGTACAGCTCCTTTATGTACTTAGCGGCGGCAATAGTTGATTTGCGTAAGTTCTTGCGCTCATCCACTCTTGAATTCACCTTTAATCCATAATTTCTCGCAGTACCTGGCATAAATTGCCAAAATCCTGACGCGCCTTTAGATGATACGCCGGCTTGTAAACCAGACTCTACCAATGGCATGTACTTAAAATCTTCAGGAATACCGTAAGCGGCAAGTATCGGCTCAATAATCGGAAACCATTCAGCTGCCTTTCTGTGTAAACGATTGGTCTGAATTTTACTGTAATTGTAAGCAGCAAGAATTTTTTTCATTTTACGTTCTACTTTGGCATCGCCAAGCGGAAGCGTTTCTTCTGCGAAATTCAACTTCGCCATAGTTGATAATGGCGGTATTATTCTTTGTGGTGGTGGTGTATTTTTTATTGTGGTGTCTTCTTGTTTTGAAAGACTTTTAGTTGCTTGGGGCATGTTGTAAGCAAACACTTTTGCCATAACCAGTAATGCAATGATTACCGTACATAGTACTACGTGTTTCTTTATCATTTTCCTCCTTTTTTTGGTTAACAATAGTAAACGGCTGCAAACATACAACATATTTATCTAATTATCAAGCCTTTACATGAATATGCGCAAAAATCGGGCTTTAAGGATGCTTAGACGGCGATTTCTAAAGCTTAAAAAAGCGCTAATTTCACTACTTTTTGCTTATGGTAGACAGCGGATTCCAGACTAGCCTGAAAACAAGGCCTTTCGGTACATTTTAACGCAGTTTTGACAGTTGCCCAAAGCGTTAAAATTGTGAATTTGAGCAATTTTACCTAAGTTTGCAGCCGCATATTTTATGCGGTTAATAGCGTATCATGATAAAAGACAACAATAGGAACAGTCGGGATGACAAGTCCAAACCGGGAAACCGAAGCACAACGGGCAGAAAACCAAGTGGAACAGAGAGTTCTTACAAAGGCAAAAGCAAGTTTGAAGATAAAGAAGGAAGAGAGAAAAAAGAATACAAGCCAAGAGGTACTGGTGACTTTAAGCCAAGAGACGGCGAAAAGCGCGAGTATAAACCGAGAGAGGGAGAAGCGAGAGAGAGAAAAGAATATAAACCAAGAGGTACTGGCGACTTTAAGCCAAGAGATGGCGAAAAGCGCGAATATAAACCAAGAGAGGGAGAAGCGAGAGAGAGAAAAGAATATAAGCCAAGAGGTACTGGCGACTTTAAGCCAAGAGATGGCGAAAAGCGCGAGTATAAATCAAGAGAGGGAGAAAAAAGGGAATTCAGACCCCGTGCCTTTAAAGAAGGAAGTTCAAGAGATGTTTTACCAGGAGAAAAACGCAGTTATATAAAGAAAGACAGTTTCGGAACGGGTGATAAGCCTTTCAGGAAATTTGATGATAAGAAAGGTACTGACTCGAGAAGTACCGATAGCAGACCATTTAGAAAAAGAGAGACTGAGGGTGGCAGACCTGTTTATCAGGATCGTGGAGAGAGGGTTGAAAACAAACCAACCATCAGAAACAGAAAAAGTGCTCCAGTTAAGGATGATGGCTTAATCCGCCTGAACCGTTACATCGCAAATTCAGGTATTTGCTCACGTCGTAAAGCAGATGAGCTTATTGCTGCAGGTGTGGTTTCTGTAAATGGAGAGGTTGTATCTGAATTGGGGCAAAAAGTTGATCCATACAAAGACGAGATCCGCTATAATGGTGAACTGTTGAAAAGGGAAAAAAGAGTCTATGTTCTTTTAAATAAACCGAAAGATTATATTACTACTACTGATGATCCTCAAGAACGTCGTACAGTAATGCAACTGGTGGAAAAAGCCAGTAAAGAACGTATTTATCCCGTAGGCCGACTAGACAGAAATACTACAGGATTGTTATTGATGACGAATGATGGCGATCTGGCAGACAAGCTCTCTCATCCTAAAAATGGCATCACTAAAATCTATCATGTTGAATTGAGCAGAAATTTAAGTCAGGGAGATTTTAACAAAATTCAATTTGGTTTAGAGTTGGAAGATGGCCTGATTAAACCTGATAACGTATCGTACGTTGCGGGTGCAAGCAAAAAAGAAGTAGGCATACAAATCCATAGTGGTAAAAATAGAATTGTAAGAAGGATATTTGAACACCTCGGCTATGATGTAGTGAAACTTGACCGTGTAGTTTATGGCAATTTGACTAAAAAAGACCTCCCACGTGGAAAATGGCGTTTCCTGGAAGAGCATGAGCTGATACAGATCAAACATCTTATCAAATAAACAGCATGAAAAGATTCCTTTGCTTAGCCATTATGTTATCAGCACTTCAGCTTCAGGCACAAAATTACAACCTGTTGATTGGTACCTATACCAATAGTGGAAAAAGTGAGGGAATCTATACTTACAATTTTAATGCACAAACTGGAGTTTTATCTCCAAAAAGTCTAGTCCGCAATGTTGCAAATCCAAGTTTTCTAGCAGTATCACCAGACAAAAAATTCGTTTATGCGGTAAATGAGTCAGGGAGTAACAGTACAGTAACATCGTTCGGTTATCACGCTGCTTCAGGTGAATTGACAACATTAAATAAAAAAGAGGCAAAAGGCACAGATCCTTGTTATGTAATGGCAGACGAGACAAATGTAATCGTTGCCAATTACAGCAGTGGCAACATCGTTGTTTATGGTAGGGCTGCTGATGGATCACTTACAGAACCTAAACAGATCATCCAGCATACTGGTAAAAGCATTGATCCTTCAAGACAGTCCAGCGCACATGCCCACATGGTTCAGCTTACTCCGGACAAGAAATTCCTGATCTGTACAGATCTTGGAGAAGATTTGATTTATGTATATAACTATAAACCTACAGCAAAATCTGATGTAATTAGCTTAAGTACAGTAGTTAAAACAAATCCAGGGACAGGGCCAAGGCACATTACTTTTAGTCCGAATGGTAAGTTCGCTTATGTGGTTCATGAATTCAATGGCAGCATTACCGCTTTTACATACAATAACGGTAATTTTAAAAAAATACAGGAAATTGAGACTACCGACATCAACTTTAAAGGTAGGATTGATGCAGCCGATATCCATATCTCTCCTGACGGGAAGTTTTTGTATGAAAGCAACCGCGGAGATGCAAACACAATCAATGTGTTTTCTATGTATCCAACAGGACGCTTAAAATTTGCATCTAGGGTAAGTACATTGGGTAAAAGTCCAAGGAACTTCGCAATTGACCCAAGTGGAAAATTTGTATTTGCCGCCAATCAAGGTACTGACGAGGTAGTGATCTTTAATAGAAACAAAACTACAGGTGCACTTAGCGACAGTAATAAACGGATAAAGGTAGGCAGCCCTGTTTGTCTGGTTTTTATTTAAACTTAAGCTGGCGCTCAATCACTTCGTTATAATAACTAACGTATTCTGGCAATATCTTTTTAAGATCGAAATCTTTAGCCCTGATAAAAGCGTTGTCTTTATACTTTGCCAACACTTCATCATCTTTCAAGATCATGATGGCTTTTTGCGCCATGTCATCAACATCACCAACGTTGCTCATAAAACCACAGAACCCATCAATATTCAACTCAGGTAAACCACCGGCGTTAGATGTGATTGCAGGAACTTTACATGCCATGGCTTCCAATGCTGCCAAGCCAAAACTCTCAGACTCTGAAGGCATTAAGAATAGATCAGAAACCGATAGAATCTCCTCTACAGCATCTTGTTTACCCAAAAACCTTACGTTATCAACAATTCCAAGATCGCGACATAGCTGTTCATCGTAAGATCGTTCAGGTCCATCACCTACCATTAAAAGTTTGGATGGAACCTTCGCCTGAATTTTCTGGAACATCCGAATTACGTCAGCCGTTCGCTTAACTTTTCTAAAGTTAGAGGTATGTATTAGAATCCGCTCATTATTTGGCGCAATCGCTTTTTTAAAATGATCTTTTGGTTTTAAACTAAACCTACTGAAATCTATAAAATTAGGGATGACCTTGATCTCGTTAGTGATCTCAAAATGATTCTCTGTATCTCTCCTCAAGCTTTCTGAAACCGTAGTTACACCGTCAGATTTATTGATAGAAAAGGTAACTACCGGCTTATAGGTTGGATCTTTACCAACAAGTGTGATATCAGTTCCGTGTAATGTAGTTACAAATGGTATATAAATCCCGTAAGTTTCCAGGATTTGCTTAGCCATAAATGCCGCAGATGCATGCGGGATAGCATAATGCACATGAAGTATATCCAGCTTTTCAAACCTAACTACATCAACCAGTTTGCTTGCCAGTGCAGATTCATATGGAGCGTAGTCAAAAAGCGGATAATCTCTTACAGATACTTCATGATAAAATAGGTTTGCCGAAAAGAAATCGAGACGGGCCGGCTGACTATAGGTAATAAAATGGACTTGATGGCCTTCATCAGCAAGAGCTTTACCCAGTTCAGTAGCAACAACTCCGCTACCTCCAAAGGTGGGGTAACAAACAATACCTATTTTCATAACTTAATTTACTGTGCAAAGTACAGCACTTTAAATGAGCTTTATGTTAAACAATTGCAATTATTTGGCTGCTAACATAAATGTGTGGGAATTGTTACGATTTCATTTCGGCCAGGATGACCAGGTACATTTCATTAGGACGTTGAGTACCTATATAGTACTCAAAACCATCATTATCCGTAAGCACAACTGCATCCTTACCTGAGGAATAAAAACGGATACTTCCCTTTCGGTGCAAATTGTAAACAGGATTGTTAAACAGGTAATTACTATAGGTATCTTTTCTTACTTTTTTGATAGAATTCAAGTCAATCTCTACTCTTTTGGCCGACCATAATCCATCAATTACAATTTTCTTATTCTCAATCACTGTTTTATATTGAATAAGGAAGAGCAAACCTATTGAAACTCCAATGATACCAAAGCCAACTACCAGAAACAAATCCTGAGTATTGTCGCGATCCCGTTCATACACGTAGGCGGCAAAACAAAATGCAGCCATAACAAGCCTGATGCATATCCGGATATAATCTCTACCGATGTATTGCTTCTCCAGAAAAGTGTTACGGTTTCCCATCTTATTTTTTATTAGATACAATTATTCGGCGATGGTTACAAAATACTTAAACCGCTAATGCCAATGAAGGAATAAAGTTACTTGTTTTAATTACGAATTGTGTATTTTTTTTAATTCAAAGATCGCAACCTGGCGTGTACCTCCGACAATCTTGTACCTATCGTCTTGCCGTTGTCCAGCAACCCAAATGACCTCACCATTACCATTCAACAGTATGGGTACCTGGTCCTTTTCATTGAGTGGTACTTTCTCGTCGATTAAGAAATTACTGAGCTTTTTATATGAACTCATGCCAATTGGAATGAACTTATCCCCTTCCTGCCTGCTCCTGAGTACCAGAGGATAAATGAGCAATCGGGCGTCTACAAATGCCTTGGCTTTGTCCTTCTCAAAGAAAATAATTTCCGAAAAAGAGAAATGAAGCTGTTGGTTTTTAAAAACAACTGTTGTTTCTTGGTGATGAATCAATGTAATATCGGTTTCTTCAACTTCCTTAAGTTTGGATATAATGAGATCGTCGCGATCTATAAGGGCTTGATGGGTAACACTTTGATAAATGGTTCCACTTTGCTTATCCAGACCTTTCAATATTTCATCTGCAAGAGCCTCCTTAAAACCGTATGGCTTAAGCAACTCAGAAAATAGTAACCGTTGCGGATTGAGATGTTTAACGATCTGGATTGAAAGACGAACAGTACCATGTTCCGATTTTAATAAATTTTTAGATAGCGAACTCACTACCTGCTGCAGGACCAATTCTGTTTCGCCAAGGCGCTGTGCGTTGCGCTCAAATGTTTGCTCCAATTTAGGGTTTAGTGTTTGCAATACAGGCACAACCTGATGCCTGATTTTGTTACGCGCGTAGTTAATGGTAGAATTGGAACTGTCTTCCACAAAATCAAGATGGAGCTTGCTAATCAGCAAATCTATAGCTGCTCTGGACAAAAACAACATCGGTCTTACCAGGTAACCTCTTTTTGGCAGTATGCCATGCAGTCCTGCGATACCCGTTCCCCGGATGAGGTTTAACAACATGGTCTCTATCACATCCCCTTGGTGATGGGCAATGGCAATGCAATCATAATCGTTATCAACCCTGACTTGCTCAAACCATTCGTAACGGAGTGCTCGCGCAGCCATTTGCGTAGAAACCTTATGCTGAGCCGCGTACGCTTTGGTATCGAAATGGGCAACAAAAAAAGGAGCTTCAAAGTTTGACGCGAGCATCTTAACAAAATTCTCATCTCTTTGAGATTCATCCGCCCTTAGGTTAAAATTGCAATGTACAATGCCGAAATCATATCCCGCTTCTTTGAAAAGGTGCGCCATTAAGACAGAATCTTTACCCCCACTTACCGCAAGCAAGATATTACTTTTGGAGTTAAACAATTGATGTTGATCAACATATTCCGTAAAAGATTGAAGCGGCAGCATGCATCAAATATATAAAATGTTCGTGTACTAAGGACTGGTTAAATCCGTTATCATTGCTAACTTTGTACTGTGCAGAGAATCTTCCTTTACATACTTTTTCTTATACTTCCTTTATCTGTAATTGCCCAGCAAAAAACTAAAATCATATTGCAGGATAACAGGAGTGGCATTATGCAGGGTGGGGTTTCTTACCTGAAGTATCCTGTGTTTAGGCATTTGAATGCTACATTATCTTGTGATAGTGCTGTATTTTACGAAAGCAGAAATGTTTTTGAAGCTTTCAAAAATGTACACATCAATCAGGGTGATACAATTAATATATATTCAGATTTTTTAACATACGACGGGAATACAAAAATTGCACATCTAACCAGTAATGTAAGGATGGTAGACAAGGATAATGTTCTAACTACCAATACACTGGATTATAACATGGCCACGAAGGTGGGTACTTATATCGAAGGAGGGAAAATTGTAAACAAGGACGTTACCTTAACCAGTACCAACGGTTATTATTTTTCAAACAGCCGTGATGCCTATTTTAGGTACAACGTTGTGGTAGTAAGTCCTTCAAGCACCATCAAATCTGATACTTTAAGGTATAACACCCTAACCAATTGGGCATACTTTTATGGTCCAACCAACATCAAAGGGAAGGACGACAATCTGTATACAGAAAATGGCGCATACAATACAAAGACAGAATATGCCTATTTTGGAAAGAAGAACTTATATACCAATGCCAGCAAGTCCCTTAAAGGAGATAGTCTTTATTATGACGGTAAAGCTGGTTATGGAAAGGCCGTAAGAAATATCATTTTCAGGGACACATCTGACAAGACCGTGATGTATGGACAACTCGGTTACTACTATAAAAAAACTGAGCGGGCGGTAGTGACAAAGAATGCATATGTAGGAATGGGTACCAAAGACTCTATCATGGTAAAGGAAAAGCTGCAGCCGGACAGCCTCTGGTTGGGAGCAGACACTCTTGAAACCCAAATGACTTTAAAGAAATCATTAAAGCTAATTTCTTCGCCAACGCTGCAAAAGGACAATGAACTGGGAGAGCCAGAGTCGGAATCCAGTAGTAAATCTGCTGCCCGGACTAAAGTCGCCTCCCCGAAAGCTACTTCTGTTGCTAATAACAAAAAGCCTCAGAAGCTGGATAAAAAAGCAATAAAAGCCGGAACCACAGATACTTCAAAGATTGCCCTTGTTAAAGATAGCTTACTCAAGAGGGTGGATAGTACCGCTTTAAAGAAGCTTAATGTTAAAAGAGACAGCCTCACAAAAGCCGTTATGCCGCCCAAGGTAGCCGATAGTTTGGCTAAATTATTAGTAATGAAAAAGCCAGATAGTCTGGCTAAGAATTCGGTAAAGGATATTAAAGCAGTTACTGGAACAAAACCCATTACAGGGGCTAAGGCTGTTGCAGAAGCTGGGAAGACCGGAGCCAAGCAAATTAGTGGAAAGACTGTAGCGGCTGTTAAAGATTCCTTGCCAATTAATCCTGCAGATACCGTTAAAGCCCGGATAATTAAGGCCTATCATAATGTAAGGGTATACAAATCGAACATGCAGGCAGTAGCTGATTCCCTTTTCTACACAGCGGCAGATTCAACCCTACGCTGGTATGGAAAACCTATTTTATGGTCGCAAGGTTCTCAGCAAACAGGCGACACCATCTATTTACGTTTGAAGAACAACAAGTTAAATACACTTCAGATTATAAAAAACGGATTTATAGTAAATGTGAATTCGGATTCTGCCAAATACAATCAGGTGAAGGGAAAGCTGATCACCGCATTTTTCAATAATGGCGAGATCAGCAATGCGTTTGTAGATGGTAACGCGGAAAGTGTTTACTACAACCGGGGCAAGGACAGCGTTTATACAGAAATGAACCAGACGGTGAGTAGCAGAATTAAGATCTTATTTAAGAATAAACAAATCAGCAACATACTGGCCATTCGAGATCCTGAAGGGGTTAGAATCCCAATTGCAGAACTAAAGGATGATGTAAAACTAACGGGCTTTAGCTGGGTACCGGAGCTGCGGCCACTCTCTAAAAAAGAAGTGATTACTGGAAAGCCAAAGTCGAAAACAACAATAAAACCCAAAACACCAGTTGCGGCTAAAGTGCCTGCTAAAACTTCAAAAACAGCACTTCCGGCTTTCTTAAAAAACCCGACTGCCAAGGATATAGTTAAAGCAGACAGTTTGATCAATAAAGCAGACAGCTTGATTAAGAAACAGCCTGGTCTTTTAAAAAAGCAATAAGCTTGTTCATCGCGATTGCACGGTGACTAATCTCATTCTTTTCGACTGTACTCATTTGTGCAAAAGTGCGATTGTAGCCCAATGGCACAAAAACTGGATCGTAACCAAAACCATGATTACCTAAAGGTTCTTTTTTGATAGTACCCTCAATTAATCCTTCAAAAAAGAAATTTCTTCTGTTTAGATTCAATGAAATTACAGTTCTAAAATGCGCTTTGCGATTTTCGACTCCTTCCATGTTCTTTAAAAGCAAGTTCATATTTTCCAAATCTCCACGATTTCCAGAATACCTCGCGGAAAATATACCAGGCTCGTTGTTCAACGCCTCTACCTCCAATCCGCTGTCGTCTCCAAAACAATCTATGTGATAATGAGCCACAACATATGCAGTTTTTAATGCGGCATTTTCTTCAAATGAATTACCAGTTTCGGGAATATCTACAAGACATCCAATATCCTTTAGACTGAGTATTTTATATTGCCCAGCGAGTAATTTTGAAACCTCTGCTGCTTTGTAATCATTATTTGTTGCGAATACAAGTTCCTTTAACATGATATTTCCAGTTTTTGAAGAACAGTCCACAATGCCTTTTTTGTACTCAAATCCTGATCAAGTTTTTGAAGTTCGTCAGAAAATATCACCCTTACGTTTCCCTCAGTTACTACCACATTTGATGGATGCTGCGCTAGTCCAAGTTGTGTCGGACTAACACCAAACACAAATGCCAACTTACTTGAAAAAAACGAAGTCATATCCTCAAATGTGGCACTCTGATGCCTTGCATAATTGACAAGTGCAAAATCAGCAGCTGTAAGGTTAATGGACTTAACAATTTTACGAAGTAATTCTCTCCCGTTTTCATTGCTAACGTCATTTTCTGCATCATTTACCACTAATAAAATATTACGACCGTTTTTACCGAGAAACTTAAAATCTATAGATTTTTTTAATGCCTGAGGGATTGGTATTTGTTCATTTTGCAATGGGGTTTCTGTTACTTCGTTAGGTACGAGGTACAGATCATCTGTAAAAAACAGGCGTAAGGCTTCTGCATTTGTAGTAAGTTGACCAGGCATTAGAGCTAATATCGGTTAAATATTTTTTCTGTTAAAATTAGTTAAATATCTCATTATAGTGCCTTTATTTATTACTTTTATGCCTTAAAATTTATACCATAGCGCTTTTGTGAGAAAAGTTTATTGCATCCTGATTCTTAGTCTGTATGGTACATTTTGCGTTGCTCAGCATGTGGCGATTGTAAACGGAAAAGCTATTGATAATAAGGAATTTATGTGGTTTTATAAAAAAAATCATGCTGGAAATGCTAATGTGTCTTATCAGGACCTTTTGGGATATCTTAATCTCTATATAGATTTTAAATTAAAGGTATTGGATGCAGAAGCATTAAAAATGGACAAGGATACTGCATACATTACGGAAATAAAGAACTACGAGAACACGCTTAATGAACAAAGAAGAGTATCAAAGAGGAGTCCGGAGTTTGCTTTTTTAATGAATGAGTACAAAGAAGCAGTTTTGATGTTTAATGTTTCAGAACAGAAAATCTGGAACATTGCGCAGGATGAGCTGACACAAAAGACGCTGGAACTAGATTGGATATCTGAACTGAGAAAAAAATATCCGGTAAAGATATTCCAGGAACAAATAAGGAAAATGGCGAGGCCATAAACAATTTTACATAAGTTTGCAAAATAGAATACAATTGAATAACTATACAATGAGGAAATTTTTAATAATAACGAGCGGAGTTATCTGCTTGTTTTTTAATGCGAATGCCCAGCAATCAGAAAAAAAGAATATAGATAAAGTAGTTGCTATCCTTGGGGGAAATATCGTACTCTTATCGGAGTTAAACCAGCAATATGCACAGTATTTAAACTCCGGAAACCCTGCGAATGAAAAGTTTAAATGTATTCTTTTACAACAGATGCTTGGCGCAAAATTACTTAAACAACAAGCGGAGATAGATTCTGTTTATGTGGAAGAGAATCAGGTTGATGAAGAGGTGAACAAGCGTATGCGTTACCAGATCCAAAGAGCAGGAGGAGAAGAACGTTTGGAGCAATTCTTAAACCGTTCCATACTTCAATATAAAGACGAAATCAGGCCTGATATCAAGGAGCAACTCATCTCTCAAAAAATGCAGGCTAAGATTACGCAGGATGTTAGTGTTACGCCTTTAGAAGTAAAAAAATATTTTGAATCTTATAAGAAAGACAGTTTGCCAGATATCGCTACCGAATTTGAAATAGGCGAGATCGTTTTGCATCCTAAACTTACAAAAGCTGAGAAACAAAAATTCTATGATAAGATTGATGCATTCAGGCTGAGGATTAAAAGTGGTGAAGACTTTGGTTTCTTAGCTAAGTCTTATTCTGAAGATCCGGGATCAGCAGCAGAAGGTGGAGACCTTGGGTTCTTCGATCGTACGCGTATGTTTAAAGAGTTTACTGCCTGGGCTTTCAAATTAAAGGCTGGTGAGATCTCTCCTGTGTTTGAAACCGAAGCTGGCTACCATATCCTTCAGGTTATTGAAAGAAGAGGTGAGCAAGTGCAGGCCCGCCATATTCTTGTTCGTCCTAAGAACACTCCAGAAAGTATGGCCAGGATTAAACTACAAGCTGACACTATTTACAGGAATCTAATTGAGAAAAAAATTCCTTTCGCTTATGCTGCATCACTTTATTCAGACAATAAAGATTCTCAGTATAATGGTGGTATGCTTTTGTACGCTGATGCGGTTACTGCAAGAACTACTTTTATTCCGGCTGATAAGCTGGATCCGGCAGTTTTCCTGGTTGTTGACACCATGAAGGTTGGAGAGATTTCTCAACCGGTTCCTTTTGTTAATCCTGAAGATGGTAAAGAAGGCTATAAAATTCTTTATTTGAAATCAAAAGTACCTCCTCATAAGGGCAGTCTGGAACAAGATTACGCTAAATTCAAAGAAAAAGCACAAGAAGACAAAGTTAACAGGATGATGAGTGAGTGGTTTGAGAAAAAAAGACAAAACACTTATGTTAGAATTGACAGCGACTTTGCAGATTGCGATGAATTAAAATTGTGGACTAAAGATGTAACTGCCAAAAATTAGCCGTATGCAGTTTGAAAATGAGATAAAGGCGGTAGACGCGTTACATAAAGCATTTAATGACATTAGCTCTGAGATAGGTAAAATTGTTATCGGTCAGGATGAGGTGATTAAATCAGTTTTAATATCCATTTTCAGCAACGGTCATTGCTTATTAGTTGGCGTGCCTGGCCTTGCAAAGACCTTACTTGTGCAAACCGTTGCCAATGTAATGGATCTGGACTTTAACAGGATCCAGTTTACACCAGATTTAATGCCTAGCGATATTATTGGCGCGGAGATCCTTGGTGAAGACAGGAGTTTCAAGTTTGTAAAAGGTCCAATCTTTTCAAATATCATTTTAGCGGATGAAATCAATAGGACTCCACCAAAAACACAGGCTGCACTTTTAGAGGCTATGCAGGAAAAAGCGGTTACCGCTGCCGGTATAAGGCACGTATTGCCTAATCCATTCTTTGTATTGGCCACACAGAACCCAATAGAGCAGGAAGGCACCTACCCACTCCCAGAAGCACAACTGGATAGGTTTATGTTTAACATCCATTTGGGATATCCTTCTTTCGAGGATGAATTGACCATCGTAAAAAATACAACAAGCAACAGGGATGTTGAACTGAGGAAGATTATCACCGCTGAGCAAATTCAATATTTCCAAAAACTTGTAAGGAATATTCCGATCACGGACAATGTGGTTGAATACGCTGTAAAATTGGTTGGCAAGACAAGACCAAATTCTCCTCTTGCTACTGAAGATGTTAATAAATACATCAGCTGGGGTGCTGGGCCGAGGGCTTCACAGTTCCTGGTTATCGGCGCCAAATGCCATGCTGCCATTAGCGGCAAATATTCTCCAGATATAGAAGATGTACAAGCAGTAGCAGAGCCTATATTACGCCACCGTATCGTACGAAACTACCGGGCAGAAGCGGAAGGCTTATCAATAGAAAAAATAATCAGTCAACTTTTCTAAGCTATTGCTCTATTGCCTTTTTGTAGAGGTTCGGATAATCGGTAACAACCCCATCCACACCTAAAGCAATAAGGTATTTCATGTCTTTAATAGTATTAACCGTCCAAGGTATGATCTTGATTCCTTCTGTATGACACCTATCGATTAAACCTTTACCCACCAGTATTGAATAAGGACTGTAAACTGTAGGCTTGAAACCAAGATCAGCAATGTTCACTTCAAAATCGACTTTCTCATCGATCAATAAAGAAGTTTTTACCTTCGGGTAATGTTCATGCAGGTACTGCAAGGTTCTGATATCAAATGACTGTATCGTTACTCTCTTTCCCAGCTTTTTACGGTTAACCACTTCCATCACCAGTTCTATAAACTCTGCAGGCTCGGGTTGGAACTCATTATCTCCTTTGGGAATGGTTTTGGTTTCAATGCTGTATTCAGGTTTAGCAAGCTTATTTGTTTTGACATAGGCTTCTACAGCATCAATTGTCTCTTCAAGCAAAGGCTTATATGCTGGAAATTTTTCCTGGAATGGGAAACGGTTATGGATTTTTTTGCCTACATCGAACTTTTTGACTTCCTCATAGTCCATCTTATAAATGTTGAAGGACTTTTGGTCTTTCAGTGTTATAGGCTTTCCGTCCGGGCGAAGGCTGAATTCATGATTAAAATAAGGCTCCTGTGAAAGGACTACTTTCTTATCCTTGGATATTACTGCATTCATGGTTAAAGTCCGTACACCCAGATCTAACGCCCTCAACATCCCTGGAATTGTATTTTCGGGCATTATCCCCCTCGCCCCACGGTTGCCCTGAAGATCGAAGGGCTGCGCGACAACTTGCATTCCTGCCAGCAAAAGGAATATTAGAACGGATCTTCTCATGTATAGTAATTACCGTTCAGCTGGTGCGAATACCATTGCAATTAAATTCCACATCGCATCTGGCTGACGCTCATAAACAAAAACGTAATTGAAGCTCTCTCTAAGATCAGCTTTATAATCAATTGCAGCGACACCGTATGTATAAGCCAAATCACCACCATCTGCTTTTACCACTTTCGTTCTTTTTAAGGAAACCTTTGCGAACATGCTGTTGACGAAGGAAACCGCCTTATCTTTTCCAAGAATTGGCTCATATCCAGGAAACAATATTCTTACATCCGGATTCACAAAACCGGCAAATGCAGCAACTCCGTGTGTTTTTAACAAAGTATTTAGCGTCTCTTCAGTCGTACCGATAATTTCCGCACCAGTAGCGCGTTGTTTATCAGTCATGAACTTAGGCATGAAATGGTCCTTTGGTTCAACAAAGGTAGTTGTAGTTGGCTTTAACGGTTTATTGTGAGAAACTCCAAGGTCCATCGCCAGTTCCCACTTATCATTCACTGTTTTCCATATTGAGAAATACTGGCCATAGTTGCTCCCGCCTACTACAAATGGGCCAGTTGTAAAACCAATATCGCCACTCCTGGAAACCTTGCCATATACAGGAGTCCAGCTAACATCCTTCGACTCAGGTTGAGATCCGTAATAATTTTTAGCATTAACAGGATTTGGTCTGAATACCAAACCATCTGCCGCAGAAAAACTGGTATAAGCAGCTTTAGATCCATCTTTAGCAAAACGTTCTGCAAAGGCTTCTTCCGCTTTCACTAATGATTTTGTGGTTCCATCAGATTTTTGAGCATAAGCACCAAGTGTTAGGGATCCCGCAATAATGGTATAAAGGAATTTTTTAATCATGATTTTTGTTATGTTAAGGGAACTAATATAAGGTTTAGATTTTATTCCAGGTGGTGCCTTCTTTACTGTCTTTTAATTGTATACCCATGGATTGCAGACCAACCCTGATTTTATCAGACGTTGCATAGTCTTTATTCTCTTTGGCAGATTTTCGAATGTCTATAACTAAATCGAGTACCGAGTTAAGTTCAGTATTGGATGCGTCTTCATCTTTTAAACCGAAAATATCAAATACAAAATCCTGCATCAAGACTTTTAGCTTTTCTAATTCAGCTTTAGAAATGACCCCTTTGCCATCGTGTACTACGTTAATGATGCGTACCGCTTCAAACAACTCTGCGATCACAACCGGACTATTGAAATCATCGTTCATTGCCTTTACACAGTTTTCATTTATAGGAGCTATGTTGAAATCGCTCTGATCTGATACATGCAACTTATCCAGTAAGCTAACTGCATTCATCAATCTTCTAAACCCTTTTTCTGAAGCATCCAAAGCCTCATTAGAAAAATCAAGTGTACTACGGTAATGTGCCTGCAGCATAAAAAATTTAACGGTCATTGGGCTGTATCCCTTTTTCAATAAAGGATGGCTGCCTGTAAAAAGCTCACCAGGGAGAAAACCGTTGCCCAATGTTTTTGACATGCGGGAACCATTTACTGTAAGCATGTTGGTATGCATCCAGTATTTTGCAGGCTGTTTATGGCTGCAGGCCTCAGACTGGGCAATCTCATTGGTATGGTGAGTGGCTGCAAGGTCCATACCACCGCCATGGATATCAAATTCATCTCCCAGGTATTTTGCGCTCATTGCAGAGCATTCTATATGCCAGCCGGGAAAACCTATACTCCAGGGAGATGGCCAACGCATGATGGTTTCGGGTTTGGCCTTGATCCAGAGTGCAAAATCCAAGCGACCACGCTTATCATCCTGGCCCCCAAGCTCACGCGTGTTGGCCAGCATATCTTCCAAATTACGGTTGGTTAATATGGTATAATTGTATTCCTTACTGTATTTTTCAACGTCAAAATAAATAGTGCCATCAACCTCATAAGCATAGCCATTGTGGATGATTTCTTTGATCATCTCAATTTGCTCCATAATGTGACCAGTAGCGGTTGGTTCAATACTAGGTGGCAGCGTATTAAAAACCCGCAAAACTTCATGAAAACCCAAAGTATATTTTTGTACAATCTCCATTGGCTCCAGCTGTTCCAGCTTGGCACGTTTTGCAAACTTATCGTCTCCCTCATCACGGTCTCCTTCTAAGTGTCCCGCATCCGTTATATTCCTGACATACCGAACCTTAAATCCACTGTATTTAAGGTATCTGAATATCAAATCAAATGAAATGAACGTGCGACAATTACCCAGGTGGACATCACTGTAAACGGTAGGCCCGCAAACATACATTCCCACATTGGGGGCATGAATGGGTTCAAAAGGTTCTTTTTTACGTGTTAGGGTATTGTACAGCTGTAAGCTCGTGTTCATGTTGCAAATGTAAAAATTTTAAGGCTTTAATATCAGGTCACTGCGAACAGGAAAATGATCTGACAATTTTGCCTCTATAATGCGGTAATTAAGTACGTCAAAATCTTTTGTGGTGGAGATGTAATCAATCTGGAAGTTTGGAAACTTACCATTGTAAGTTCGTCCGAAACCCGAACCCTGTTTAATAAAAGTATTATTTAATGAAGAGGTAAGTTGCGTAACCGCATAAGAGGCGGGAGTATCATTGAAATCGCCAGCGATGATAAACGGCAATTTGCACGCTTGCATATGATCTTTCATAATGTCAACCTGGTCACTTCTCTTTCTAAAGGCAGTTTTTAGCATACCAAGTATACGGCGGGAAGGCGTAATGTCAGCCTCCATCTTTTTAGTAATTTTATCAAGATAATTATAATCCTGCTTATCAAAAGCGATGGACTGTAGATGAACATTGTAAATCCGAATGAGCTTATTGTCTAACTTAACATCAGCAAAAATACTTGAATTACCATTGTAATTGTCTTTAAAAGTAATCTTGCCTTTATTTACAATTGGATAACGTGAAAAAATTGCCAGGCCATTGGCTTCGTAATCATTTTCAGATACCGGGACGAAGTAGTAATAGGGCTTCCTCAATATCCTTTTCAGACTATCAGTAATATCGTAGGGTCCTTTAAAGCGAGTGAAGTATTCCTGAAAGCAAATAATATCGGGATCCTCAGTTTTGATCAAGCTGAGCATTTGCTCCTTTACTGTTTCTATAATTTCCTCCCCATATGGTTTGAAGCTGTGAACATTATAGGTCATCATCCTAATCGCATTTTTATTATTCTTTGGTCCATCACCTTCATTACCACCGAAACCAAACGAGGCATGTAAAGTTTGCCAACCAACAAGAATCAGTACGATGGTACCGATTGCAAAATTCCAGCGCTTTCTAAATAACCACCAAATGACCATAAAAATATTAAGACACAACACATATGGATAAGCTAGTCCGAAGAAGGGAATGTATTTGTGCTCACGCGGGTCAAATTTACCTGCAAAGCAACCCAGCAAAAGTGCAATAGCAAGAATGATGGCAATTACGCGCACCAGCTGATCGGCAAATGTTGGGCTTGTCTTTTTCTTCATTAATGTTTGCTGGCCTTAAATAAAGTCTCTTTTTCTAATTTGCTCAATTTATCATATCCAGTTTTGGAAATCTTATCCAAAATTGCATCAATTTCACGTTGATCAACATATCCATCACTTTTTCGTTCCGCTGTCTTTACGGACGAGTAAGGGTTGGGTCTGTGTGTTTCATTCTTGACTACCCTTAGCTTAGGCTTTTTCTTGAATATAGCACTCCAATCTGTGCCATTCTGCAGGAATTTTATATAAACAAATCCAAATATGGCTCCTCCAATATGAGAAAAGCTGCCACCAGCGTTTCCTGAAGTTGTTCCAATTAGGTCAAGCAATACATATGCTATGGCCAGGTATTTAAGTTTTAACTCAATAACAAGAAAAAGCCTGATGCTATAGTTAGGAACTAGGGTAGCGGCAGCAACAATGATTGACATTACTGCTGCAGATGATCCAATTATGCTGGCATTGGAAATATTCCTAAACACCGGGAAAACGTTAAAGGCCAATGCAAATAGAATGGCACCCAATATCCCTCCTCCAAGATACACGAAATGGAATTGCCTCGGCTTTAAAAAATCCAGGAAAATCCTACCCATCCAATACAACCACAACATATTGAAAAGCAGATGCAGAAAGCCTTCATGGAAGAATTGGTAGGTAATGATGGTGTAAACATGCAATGGTGTATTGACAATGGCGGCGGGAAACGCAAAGTACTCCCTTATCATATCATCATAAACCAACCCACCATTTCCAGAAAGGAAAAAAGGAATATTGACGATAGCGATAACCAGAAAAACGAGCGTGTTGATCCCCATGTACAGAAAGGAAGGATCTCCGGATTGGTATACCTTTATTTTTAGGTCCTTAAGGATTTGATTATTCATAATATTGGTAGAATCTGTTGTTGTCTTTATCTTTCCAGAGCTTCACGAGTATTAAACCCAACAACGCTCCTCCAAGATGTGCGTAATGGGCAACAGAATCACCAGGTACTTTAGCAACCCCTGAAAAAAGCTCCAACACAATATAGCCTGTTACAAAATATTTTGCTTTAATGGGAATTGGAAAAAAAATCATCATTAGTTCCACATTTGGGTAAAGCATCCCAAAAGCTACCAAAACTCCAAATACGGCACCGGAAGCGCCCATCATTGGCGATCCATATATTCCAAGCAAAGTATTGAATTGTTCTTGAGTAAGATGTGGCACTTTTATATCAGCTTGAATAAACCCACCACGATAGGCGAGGTCATAAATCGGATTGTTGATAGCACTTCCGGTAATGCGGTATACCTCATAAGCCTGAACACCCATTTGTAAAGCAACTGCACCTAGTGCGGTAATTAAATAAAAATTAATGAACCGCTTTGCCCCCCATCTGTTTTCAAGCATGCCACCAAACATGAATAACGCAAACATGTTAGAAAGCAAATGCATAAAGTTTACATGCATAAACATATAGGTAAGGAGTTGCCAAACCCTGAAAAACGAAGAGTCGAAATAAAAAGCACCGAACAACAGGTCTAAATTCAATGTGCCTGCATTTTCAAAAAAGAGTTTTGCAAGGAAGAAAAGCACATTGATTATCAAAAGATTTTTGACTACAGGCGGTATATTTATATTATTGATCATCTTATTTATCAAATTTTTTATCCAGTTCAGCCAGACCAATTGTTTGAATTACAGGCCGTCCAGCAATGCTAAAGTTAGGTGTTTTACAGGCAAAAAGCTGCTCAATCAAAGTATTCATTTCTGTTTGTCCAAGCACCGTGCCGCCTTTAATCGCGCTGTTTCTAGCCATACTTCTGGCAAGCGCATCCCTTTTATCTAGTTTGAGATCTTGCTGTGAATTTTTAAACCCTTCAATGAGGTGCTCAAAAAGTTGAGTTTCATTAATGTTCGTACTTCCAAGATCAACTGGTATCCCCTCTATTACTAACGTATTTTTACCAAACTCTCTTACTTCAAAGCCTAAACTTTTTATATCATCCAGCAAGCTTTTTGCCAGTTCATAGTCATTAGGACTAAGTGTTACTGTTTGCGGAAACAAACTTTGCTGTGAGGCACCTTTCCTATCTTCCAAATGCAGAATAAATCGCTCGTATAAAATACGCTCATGAGCAGCCTGTTGATCAATCAGCATCAATCCAGATTTTATCTGTGAGATGATGTACCGGTTGTGCAACTGCATCAACTGTTTAGGCGCGCTAACCGGAATACTGGTGTTTTCTTCGTCATCAAAGCCCAATCGATGCTGCTCAGCCGACTCCTCCTTCGCGATTTCATACAAAGAGCCCCAGTTTTTAGCGCTTGGAGACAAACTCCCACCCCCACTATAGCTTTTAGTAAAGCTTGCGTAAGCGTTATTTTGAGTTCCGCCAGATTCAACCGAAAAAGGATTAAAATCCGGATTGAAATTAATTGCTGGCGGCACTATTTCTTCAGGTGCTTTATGGGTAATCATTGCACTAAAGCCGGTCTCCTGATCGAAATCTATTGTCGGACTGATATTAAACCTCCCCAACGACCTTTTTACTGCCGCATGTAGAATAGCATAGATGGATTTTTCGTCCAGATATTTAATCTCTGTTTTTGTTGGATGTACGTTGACATCTATTTTTGCAGGATCAATATCAATAAATAGTACATAGAGCGGAAAATTATCATCAGATAATAGCTCTTCGTAAGCACGATTTACAGCGTGGTTTAAGTAGGGATCTTTTATGAAACGATTATTAACAAAAAAAAATTGCTCGCCACGAGTCCGCTTTGCAAACTCAGGCTTACCAATAAACCCCTTAAGGTTAATGATAGAGGTTTCCTCCTCCACAGGGATTAATCGCTCATTATAATTGTTACCAAAGAGATGTACAATCCTTTGCTTCAATGCAGAAGAGGGAAGCCGATAGATTTCCGCCCCATCGTGATGAAGGCTAAATGCTACTGCCGGGTGGGCCATTGCCACTCTTTGAAACTCATCTATAATATGACGCATTTCGGCAGGATTGCTCTTCAAAAAATTACGGCGTGCCGGCGTGTTGTAAAACAAGTTTTTAATGCAAATACTGGTACCTTGTGGCGTGGCAACAGGTTCCTGTTTGATATATACAGATCCTTCTATCTCGACTAAAGTACCAAGCTCATCTTCATGTCGGCGGGTTTTCATTTCCACCTGGGCTATCGCAGCAATTGAGGCCATAGCCTCCCCCCGGAAGCCCATTGTTCTAATCGCGAATAGATCCTCTGCCTGGCGAACTTTAGATGTGGCATGCCGTTCAAAACACATTCGCGCATCCGTTACACTCATTCCACACCCATTATCGATCACTTGGATCAAGGCTTTACCAGCGTCCTTTATAATCAATTGTATCTTATTTGCGCCCGCATCAATTGCATTTTCCAGGAGCTCTTTAACGGCAGATGCCGGACGCTGCACCACCTCTCCTGCTGCTATTTGATTGGCAACACTATCTGGCAAAAGACGTATGATATCTGACATGTATTATTCTTGATAAAAGCTGCTAATTTAGGTAAAATAAGGTGCATAGCAAGCCATCTTTTTGCCATAATTAAGTATTAATTGGCACGCTTTTTATACCTTTAGGGCATGAACAAAATCGTTGTTTTTTTACTTGTAATATGCTCTCTTAGTGCCTGTGCACAACATCATAAGCAAAATACAGAAACATTATCTGCGCTCAATACCATTACTGAAAACACCGTACTATTAAATAATCATAAAGCAATAGTCCCACTGCTAAATCTGGAAAAACTGAACATTGCTTCGGTAAATTTAGGTTTCCCATTTCAATCTAATTTCGATAGCTTGTTGAACAAATACGCTAAAATCACTGCTTTTAGCTCAATAAATTATCAGAATTCAACCACATTGAATGATTTAGAGGATGATCTTAAGTACTACAATACCGTCATTATTTCTTTACCTACCAGCGCAAGCAATGACGCTAGGAATATGAATTTTATTGTGAGCCTGTCAAAAAGTAAACAAGTTATCATTGCTTTGTTTGGCAACGGTAGGGGTCTTGGTGCTTTTGATGCAGTTCAGGCCCCTCTTATTTGGACCGACCAGAACAACACCTTAGCTGCAGAAATTCTTCCTCAGGTTATATTCGGAGGTGTGGGCACTGAGAAAAAATTAGCCTCCAGCTTTTCACCAAAATATATTGCAGGCTCAGGCTTTAGTACAACCCCAATAAGGCTAAAATATACTCTTCCAGAAGATGCCGGCGTTAATGAAGATGACCTCTCCGGAATCGACGCTATTGCTATAGAAGCCATTAAAGCGCAAGCTACCCCAGGCGCTGTAGTACTCGTGGCTAAGGATGGGAAAGTCATCTTCAATAGAGCTTACGGAAATCATACCTATGTAAATGGATTAAATGAAAAAGTAACTGACATTTTTGACCTTGCTTCGCTAACAAAAACAACCGCAACTACACCAACTGTAATGCGCCTTTTTGAAGAAGGCAAACTCAATCTGGATACCAATATCGGCGCCTATATCCCTAAAGCCAGAACGCTGCCTATGAACCCTATCAAAGTTCGGGAAGTCATGTTGCATCAGGCGGGGTTCATCCCATACATCCCCTTCCAGGATTACGTTACTACAGCAGATTATAGTCGGGATTCCAGTGCCGCATTCCCTACCAAGGTGGCCGACAACTATTTTATAAGAAAAAATTACTTTAAGGACGTGATGTGGCCAAAGATGTTGAGCGCACCAATCAGAACCCGTGGAACATATGTCTACAGCGATATTAGCATGTATGTGATGAAAGACATTGTTGAGCGCATTAGTGGACTTCCATTGAATCAATATGTAGCAGAAAACTTCTATCTCCCGCTGGGCATGCAGACCGCTGGATATTTGCCTAGAAATAGATTCACTAAGGATCAGATCGTACCCACAGAACAAGATACCTACTTTAGGAAAACACTTTTGGAAGGATATGTACATGATCAGGGCGCTGCACTTGTCGGCGGTGTTTCAGGTCACGCCGGTTTATTTGCGAGTGCGAACGATCTGGCCATTATTTACCAAATGCTCTTAAACAAGGGCACCTATGGAGGAACTGAATACTTTAAATCGCAAACGGTAGATATGTTTACGCGAAGGCAATCCACGGTAAGCAGACGAGGATTGGGTTTCGACAGATGGGATCCTGATCTTAGCAAACATTATCCGTCAGACCTAGCTTCCAATCAAACATACGGACACACCGGCTACACCGGAACTTGTGTTTGGGTAGATCCGTCAAGGGGATTGGTTTATGTATTTTTATCTAACCGAGTAAATCCCAGAGTGACAGATAAACTTAGCACAATGAAAATTCGAGGCCGGATTCAGGATGTGATCAACAAAGCCATTGATCAGTCTACTAAATAATTACATTTTCTTAAGACCTATTTCTCTCAACCGCTCGTCAAGATATTCACCTGCGGTCATATCACTATAAAGCTTAGGATGCTCGTCATCTATACAAGAAGTTAAACTTGTTAAGTCCATATCTGAGCGGGGATGCAAAAAGAATGGGACCGAAAAACGTGAAGTCTTCATCAACTCGCGTGGCGGATTGACTACCCTATGCGTTGTAGAGCGTAATTTGTTGTTGGTTAACCTTTGTAACATATCGCCAACGTTTACAACTATATCCGTGTGCCCGGCTTTAATCGGTAGCCACTCATTGCCACGGGTCAGTACTTCAAGTCCATCAGCACTGGCGCCTATGAGTAGTGTAATTAGATTAATATCTTCATGAGCACCGGCGCGAACTGCGTCATCGGGTAAAGAATCAGGATCTGAAATAGGAAAATAATGTATGCCTCTTAAAATAGAATTACCATTATGAACATGCTTGTCAAAATAATCTACAGGTAGTTCAAGATAAGTTGCAATTGCACGTAGAAGGTGCTTACCATTACTTTCTAACCGTTGATAGATTTCCCTCGTCACTTCGTTGAATTCAGGAATTTCGGCAAGAAACTCATTGTCTGGATACTGCTGTTTTATAGGGTCATTATCCATAACCTCCTGACCAATTTGCCAAAATTCCTTTAAGTCAGCCGTCTTTGCTCCTTTAGCCGTTTCTTTACCAGGACTGGTATAACCTCTCTGCCCAGCAAGTTCTGCCTTTTCATATTGCTGCTTTTGTTCAAGAGGCAAACTAAAAGCCGCTTGAATATTCTGGTAAAGCTTGTCGATTAATTCCTGACTAACGCCATGATTTGTAATGGTTACAAAGCCAGAATCATTAAATGCACGACCAAGTTCATCCGAGAACTTTTTACGTTGTGCATCATTTCCGTCAATATAAGAGCTCAAATCTAAACTTGGAATATAGGGTGCTGACATGCTGAATAGTTTTAATATGAACCACTAAATTAAGAAACTATTGTTAAATATGATCAACCAGCTCTACAAAAACCATTATCAGCAAAGTGTAAACTTAGCCGTGTAATAACGTTTGCCGAAACTATATCCCTGAGCCTTACGTAATTTTACTAAATAAGAGATACAACTATGAAAAATATATTAAGTGCCTTCCTGATATTCTTATCTTTCAGTTCGGCGAATGCTCAAACTCCCAAATTGCAAAAGGCCACTTTTGGCAATGGCTGTTTCTGGTGTTCAGAAGCAGTGTTTCAACGTTTAAAAGGAGTAGTAAGTGTGCGGTCTGGCTATGAAGGGGGTGATGTAGTTAATCCATCTTATGAAGATGTTTGCACAGGTACTACCGGACATGCAGAGGTGATTGAGTTGACATACGATCCAGCTAAAATAAAATATGATGAATTATTAGAAGTCTTTTGGAAGACCCATGATCCTACCACTTTAAATCGCCAGGGTGCAGATGTTGGTACGCAGTACCGTTCTGTGATTTTCTACCATAATGATGAACAAAAGGCAATAGCAGAAAAATACAAAAAAGAATTAAATGCATCTAATGCGTTCGGCAAACCGATTGTTACAGCGATAGAAAAGGCAGTTCCGTTTTATGTAGCAGAAAACTATCATCAGGATTACTTTAACAGAAATGGAAGCCAGCCATACTGTCGGGCAGTAATTCTTCCAAAAATGGAAAAGCTGGAAAAGATTTTTAAAGATAAATTGAAAAACTAAGCATATTGATAAATAAGGGTTTTCAAATACATTAACTTTACGCTGATGAAAAATGAAAACCCTTATGTATTGTTTACTCCTAAAATCCTCAGCGACTGGAAGCTGAACGGCGTCAATTACATCAAGCTAACGGAGCTGGAGTCTAACCACTTGGTTAAATTCTTTGAACTGATCCCCAATTCAGAAATACCAGACTCGGGCGAGACTATATACCACATCGACTCCGAGGACATTGAAGAACTGCTGGAACCTTTAGAGAAAGTTAAGTTCCTTGTGCACGAGATCTATCTCGAAGAGGAGGAATAATTATTTCAGCATGGCCGCAAGTTCCTTAGCCAAGGCGTCATGTGTTTGTATCACCGGCAAATGATTTGCGGCATAGTCTTTAAGAACATCATCTCTCAGCATTGCGGCATTTTTAAAGAGTCTGATGGTTTTACCGTGATCTTGAACCATCATATCAATGTAGTGTTTATCAAAAGCAGCTCCTTTCAATTTGCTCATTTCATCCATATGCGATTTTACATCTGCAGGATATGCGGTTGGAAGAACTATTCCAGACTTTTGAGCAATCTTAATTAAATCACTTTTTGCCAACGTATGATCCGCCACCATCTTTGCCGCAAACTCTTTAACCTTTGCATTTTCTGAATTCATTAACGCTACCTTACCCAGATCGATCTCCATTGTAGAACCTAATGCTGCCGACTTCATAAATGCAGCTCCGTCTTCATCTACTTTACTTTGGTTTGTTTCGTCTTTGACAGATGGAAGTGAATCTGATTTTGCAGCAGAATCTGCACGCTTACCAAGACTTGAAGAATCTGCAAGATCGGCACCTGTTTTATCGGTATTTTGGCATGATGCCAAAACGCTAAGCAACATTGCAGAAAGATAGAATGATCTAATAGTTTTCATAATAGCTATGTTTAATCTTTAATACGATAACCAATAAATCGGCAATTAGTTTTGTGTATCAAACAAACCTTCCTCAATCCATAGAAACTTATCATTTTAAAGTCAAAAGCATTCACAGATGACATCACTCTCAGTTAAACGTGCCTACATTTGCTAACACTGTTATTTTTATTTTACAGTGATACATAATTAGATAAATCATGAGTATACAAAGTGCCCTAAAATGGCGATATGCCACCAAAAAAATGAACGGTAAGCAAGTGCCGCAAGAAAAGGTTGATCAAATAGTTGCGGCAGCGCAACTTGCACCCACATCTTCGGGTTTGCAGCCTTTTAAAATAATCGTAATCAGCAATCAGGAACTAAAAGAAAAAATTAAGCCTATAGCATTCAACCAATCACAGGTAACAGACTGCTCTCACCTGTTGGTATTTGCTGCATGGGACAATTACACAGAAGAACGAATCAAGAATGTATTTGCACACAGCAATGCAGAGCGTGGTCTTCCAGCTGATAATGCTGCTGATTATATGAATACAGTAATTGGCATGTATACTACCCGTGATCCAGAAGTTAACTTTAACCATGCGGCCCGTCAGTCTTACATCGGGTTTGGCGCTGCCATCATAGAAGCAGCCACTTTGGAGGTCGACGCAACTCCAATGGAGGGCTTTGAAGCAGCGAAACTTGACGAACTTTTAGGATTAAAAGAACTAGGTCTACGCAGCGTTACCATCCTTCCTCTTGGATACAGAGACGAAGCAGGAGATTGGCTGGTGAACCTTAAAAAGGTACGTACACCACTAAAGGATTTTGTTATAGAGTTCAAATAAAATTTAACGGGTGCCTATTGGGCACCCGTTCTTTTATTGCCAACTGTCAAAATATGTTAAAGATGCTGAGGCAATGACCTATTCAATTCTTAAATGAATATATTAGCATCCCTAATAGCATAAATTCATTTGATGAGATTTTTAAAGATCATATTTGTTGTTCTGGCATTTGCCACCGCATTAAACTTTGGAGCCCGGGCGCAGCAGGATAGCATAGCACTAGAAAACATTGTCGCCAAATCAAAGAGATTATCTGACGAGCATCCCGCAGAAAAGGTATACGTACATTTCGACAAACCGTATTATAGCGTAGGTGATACCATTTGGTTCAAGGCTTACTTAACCATGGAACAGAACATGCCATCATTATTGAGCAAAGTGGTTTACGTAGACGTGCTGAATACGCGCGATTCGCTGGTACAGACAATCAAACTTCCTGCTATCAATAGCGTTGCTACAGGCAATATTCCACTTCTATCTACCTTATATCAACAAGGTAACTATTACATAAAAGCCTATACGTTTTGGATGTTGAACGATGCGGAAGATTTCTTTTTCACAAAAACAATTCCCATAGGAGAAACCGTTAACAAGCAGCTCATCACAAAATTTAGCTACAAAACGCAGCAGACGGATAAGAGCCAAACTATCGAGGCACTAGTCCAATTTAAAAATAAAGATAATGTTGTTCAGGCTGGCAAAACGGTTAACTGGAAAGTAACATCCAATTTCGACATCGTAACTAAAGGCAAAGGAACTACAGATCCAAATGGTGTATTAAAAATCAAAATAGAAGCCCGTAAAAACGAGCCGATAGTAAATGGAGAACTGACCACCGAACTTGTGTTGTCCCAAGATGAAACAGCAATCTCAACCTTCAAACTAAAGCCGACCAAAAGCAGTAACGATCTGCAATTCTTTCCAGAAGGTGGTGACTTAATTAACGGGATTGCAACAAGAATAGGCTTTAAGGCGATCAACAGTGCAGGCATGGGAGTAGACCTCAAAGGTACAATTACTGACAACGGCGGAAACACGCTGGTAACTTTTGAGTCTTCGCATCTTGGAATGGGCTCCTTTTACCTCAATCCAGAAGACGGAAAATCTTACAAGGCAAATATAACTTTCAAAGACGGAACAGTGAAAAGTTATGAGCTACCTAAGGCACTGGCCGCGGGAGCAACACTACAAGTAACTAATACTGAGCCGGCAGCAATCAACATAAAAATTGTTGCAAATGAAACTTACTTCAATGCCAACAAGAATAAAAAAATGATCCTTGTTGCAACCAATACAGGGATTATCATCTATGCGGCCAAAACAACTTTGAAAAGCCAGGTAATTACGGCAAAAATACCCAAAACAGAAATCCCAGCCGGAATAACACAAATCACCCTATTTACTGAACAGGGTGAACCTATCAGTGAAAGGCTTGCATTTAATAGTCAGAACAATGAGCTTGCCTTATCGTTAAAATCAGACTTACCAAGTTATAAGCCCAGACAAAAAGTAAAACTAAATTTCGCAGCAAAAAACGGAACTGCTGTTGCTGATGGCAATTTCTCTATTTCGGTAACCGATGAGCAAAAAGTTCCTGTAGATGAGGATTCAGAAATTACCATCCTTAGTTCTTTGTTGTTAACCTCTGAACTAAAAGGATACATAGAAAAACCAAATTATTATTTCAATAAACCTGATCAAAAGAAATTGGCAGATTTGGATCTACTATTATTAACCCAAGGCTTCAGACGTTTCAATTACAAGGATATTATGGCCGGTAAACTCCCACCGTCAACGCTTCTTCCCGAACAAGGCATAAGAATTTCAGGTACGCTAAGAGACCGAACCGGTATGCCAGTGAAACGCGGAGCATTACGTATGACAATAGCTGAAAACAAATTTGGAGCAGAGGCAGTGACCAATCCATCCGGCGTATTTGTATTTAACAATATCAATGTTCCAGACTCTTCTGAAGTGGTCATCAATGCAAAATACAATGGAAATGGCTCAAGCCTAATGATACTACTGGATGCTCAACCTGGTGCTGCACTTACAAAAAACCTGCGAGCGCAAGATGAAGTTCAAAATATTGACAGTGCGTTAGCTCCCTATCTGGAAAACAGCAAAAAACAATACAACTATTTAAGAACGCTTAAAGAGGTGAAAATTGAAGGCGCGAAAGTAAAGAGACCAAGTCACGCAGACTACACGGCTTTCGTCGGCTTAAGCAGTATCAATAGTCATATGATTGAGGGTGATCGTTTCAAAGGTTGCAATAACATCGCAATATGCCTGCAAGGTATGGCTGTTGGCTTAACCTATGCTGACAATAATTTTTATGTAAGCCGGGATTATCAACAAGGAAAAAAAATACCAGTACAAATCTTTTTGAACTCAACCCCAATTGATTACATCGGTCTAATGGGTGTAAATCCAGACGATATAGAAAATGTTGAGGTATTTCCTAAGGATGATTTGGGATCAATTGACAGGCTTTATAATACAAACGGGCTTATGATAATCAACACTAAGGTAAAACCTAAAGGAACAAAAATTAGCATTCAAGATTTGAAAGCGATGTTACCTGAAGCCAATCTGGTTAAGTTTAGGCCAAAAGGCTATAGCAAACAACGTGAGTTCTACTCACCAAAGTATGTTAATGCCGCAAACACCTATAACTTTAACGACTTACGCAGTACCATTTACTGGAATCCAAAAGTTACTACCTCAGCTGCAGTTACAGATCCTCTTGCCTTCGAGTTCTATAACGCGGATGGAACAGGAACCTATAGGGTTGTTGTAGAAGGGGTAGACAAAAAAGGCAATGTTGCCCGTTCTGTCTACCGCTATACTGTAAAGTAAGTATTATTAGTTATCAGTCTTTTCGGTAGTTTCTTCATACCTGCACTTGATACCATCATTGGTCATCAGCCATTCTGTGAAATCGCTGTTTCCCTCACGGCTGCAATCCCAATAACCATAGGCGTTTAAATATCGGCTAAACTCTCTACTGATCTTAATCACCGTCCCAACAGGAACCCGAAGCACCATTTCCACCTCTTGATTTCTCCAATTCGCAACACGCTTAAGCTGTAGGACAGGGTTAAATGTGAGTAGGGAGTCTTGTTGTAAGTACCTGTATTGGATATTTTGCGCATTCTTGAGTGCTTCTTCAAAAGTTTTGCCATGAGAACTGTAATTTTGACTCATGGTAACCCTGCTATTATCACTCTTCAAAATACTTAAACTTACATTACGGGGCATGTCAAAATCATCATCCTTATCTGTAAGTATTTTTCGCCCTAGATACTTTCCTGGGTCTATATTATACCTCGCACTATCTTCCTTCGAAAAAAAGCGGGTACGGTCTACCATCAGTGTATAACTACTATAAGCTTTAATATCTGCAGATTGTGAGAATTCTGCTGTTTCCTTAAATTCAGAAGAAATCTTTGCAACATGGTATATGGTGATTCCAAGACCTGTGATCCAGAAAATCAGCAATACAAACGAAAAGGTCCTGTTAATTGGACGACTAGTAAACGCAACCCTAGCCGCAAACAACAACAACGCTAGTAAAGGTATTCCCGCAGTTAACAATGCTCCAAGGGCTACAAGGCTAAAATATTCGTCGTTAACAATATTGAGAGGGAAGTTATGTATTACATCGGCATCCCACATGCCCAGGATGGCAACCACAGCAATTATCAGCGAGATCAGACCCAATGAAGCTGTGATGATGATGATGATCGCAATGGCTCTAAAGATAAATTTTCCTGTACCATTAATAAATCGTCCAAGAAGTTCGAAGGCCTCCGCCAATACGCCGCGTGACTGGTTAACAAAAGGATGAAGATAGCTGTTAGCAAATCCTTTAAGATTGGCCTCTTCTCCGCGCATGGCCATTTTCTCAGAGCGGGTCTCTGCCTTGGGGATCATTACCCAAAGTACAATATATGCAAGTATACCGGAACCGCCTAGTAAAACCGTAAGGATGGCCGCTAACCTAATCCATCTGTCTTCAATATCCAGATAGTGCGCTAAACCAGCGCAAACACCTGCTACAACCGCTTGATCTGTGTCACGATATAATTTCTTGATCTGAGCGCTATGCATACTAGAAAAAGTCTCGGCTTGTTCTTCCTCAGATTCAAAATCTTTTACAGAGCCCATCTGGCTGGTTACATATTGAACATCCTCTATAGAGATCACCTGTTTTTCGTTAGTTGAAAGTATATCTGCAAACATTTCCGCAATCCGGTTTTCTATATCTGTTACAATTTCAAAATTGTCTGCATTCTTTGCAAAATGAAACTTTACCTCATTTAAGTATACGGTTAAAGTCTCGTAGGCATCCTCCTCAATGTGCACGATGGAGTTCCCAATATTTATGTTAAGTGTCTTTTTCATTATTTCTTTAAATTGATTGGGTTTGTAGGTTTTTTATCCGCAACATTCTTTGCGGTTTGGATGGCTTCAGATAATTCACTCCAGGTATTGTCCAGTTGGCTCAACATGGTAATACCTTCAGGGGTAAGTACATAGTATTTGCGTGGCGGCCCTGATGTTGATTCTACCCAGTTATAACCCAGCAATCCGTTATTTTTTAAGCGGGTTAGTAAAGGATATAAAGTACCCTCTACAACCAGCAACTTGGCCGACTTCAATTCGGCGATGATATCTGAAGCGTAAATCTCGCCTTTCGATATGATCAGGAGCACACAATATTCCAGTATGCCCTTTCGCATTTGCGTTTGTGTATTTTCTGCTATCATAATAATACAAAGATATATGTTTCATATAGTAATATGCAATACATAGTACTGTACAAAAGATCAACATACTGTATATCAGCGGTATAATTTCAAAATAAACAAATCCCACAAAAGAAATACAACTTAAAGGAGGAAAATACGGTACTAGACCCGTAAAAGTGCGGAGTGCTAAAAAAAAGACAACAGTATTCTAACATCTTTAACTAATGGACTCGTAATCAACGCATACGTAAAGAAAAAATGAATGGTATGTGTTGACAATTAACATAAAATTAAAAGTTATCAACATTTTAACAATCGCTAAGATTTCTGGCTTAGGCTTTGCGATACTAAAAATGTACTACTAAATCTATCCCTATGTTAATTAAGTCACCAAGTATCTTAACCGTTTTTGCAAGGCAAAAAGAAGAGGTTGAACCTAAAGTAATCAGCAAAAAGCAATGGATATTGGCCGACAGAATAGTTATGGCTGTGCTTTTTCTTGTTGTGATTGCAGGAGCAATATTCTTTTCTTAATTACAATAATAAAGTGTCAATCCTATGTGCCTGAACTCTTTCCTGGTACGGAGACCAACTGTAGATTGTAAAATGTCCGTCTTGCGAAGCCACTAAAGCTGTGGCGTCCCGTTGATCATGTACAAATTGCGCAGCAGAGAGATGTCTGGTTCCCCCCACTTTAGCGGGATGTAAAACTACAGCGCTCCCCCCCTCTATCGGTTCTGAAAAAGACAGTTCATCGATATTATCTTTTCCTTTAGCTCTTCCTATTTTGGCGCCAAATGCCAGCAGCTCATAACGATTAGTGATTATTGTTGCCCCATCAACCGCTGTTAGTCCCGCAAGGTGTTCTACTTCACGCTTTAAAGCAGTCTGCCAAAATATTTGACTTGCTTCCTTACGTTCCTGCAGTAAAAGTTTTGACAAGCCACTAAAAGAAGGCTGAATATAATATTGTATTGGCTTAATAATGGACTGCAGCCAGTTGGTATTATCCGTAGGCACTACAAGTAGCGTTCCCCCTCTGCCATGAGCCCGCATGGAAACTGCAAGTTGAATTAAGACATTTACAGAATCATTCCAGTAAGACGGTGCAGTTAAATCTAATAGTGATAAAAGTATCGGCGGACAATCTGGCAAATTCGTACTATTGCCATCAACCATCTTTACCTGATCTCCTTTTAAAACAGCGATGTTTGTAAACTTTCCAAAGCCGTAAATACGACGATGCTTTACCACAAGCAGGGCGGGCTCAGACACATCCACTACAAAGCAAAAGTTGGGAATACTTACCGTGGTACCCCAAACATACAGTTCCTCATCTTCTATCCAGATTCCAAGATGTATCCCAGCCCTTTCTATTCCAGGTGCAAGCTTAGTAAGCGTTGCAGGATTTAAAGGCAATCTATTTTTAAAAAGCAATGGATTACCGGCTTGTTGAGGTGGCAAAAAAGCAAGTGATATTTTTGGGGAGTGCCCCTCCTCTTTTCGTAAGCTGGCCCAAAATGTGGCGTCAAGAATAGATTCAACCACATTTGCTGTAGGTAATGGGGCAAGATCATCCTCACCACTATCCCTTGCAGCACTCAAATGCGCGGCAAAAATCGATTCAACTTTTGGCGCGATAAGCCGTGCTGCCTGATAGGTAGATTGGTAGATCATGCCATAAAGTTAAACTATTGGATTTATTTAATTGTATATCTAATGCCAAAAAATCCCCGAATTCCCTGGTTAGGTCCGTAAACATAACTTGGATCAAATGTAAGCCCGTATGGGTTATCGGGAGTGACAATTACCTGACCATTACCATCCAGCTTCACATCTTTGTCGAACGGATCATTAGCCCTTGCTATAATGAATGGGTTACCTTTATTTGGCGTCCAGTTCAACAAGTTTTTAACACCTCCATACACTTCGAAACGTTTAAATCCAGCGAACGTAAACTGTATATTCTGAATGCTCCATACTGGCGAAAATTCTTTTCTTGGATCAGTTTTGCTAAGTAAAGGTAAGCGCATCGGACTATAAATATTTCCTGTGTAATCTACAGTAACCTTAATTGGCCTGATCTTATAAGAAACTGCCCAATTACCAGAGAATTTCTCTGTAAGGATCTGCTGTGTTTTTATCCCTCTTTCCACGGTTGCAACGTCTTGAAAAGTTCCACCTAAAATAAATTTAAGACCACTGTTAAATGTGAGGTCTACATTAGCGCTGAAACCCTTACTAACAGCATAACCATCAAGATTATCATAGATGATCTTGTTTGGATCGACATCAAAATCCCCGATAATACGGTTGTTGAAATAGGTATAAAAAGCAGATGATTCAATACCTACAAAATTGCCGTTCACGGAGTATATTTTCTTAAGGTAATTTAGGTTCACGTTATAGGTTTTCTCAGGCTTGAGTGCATTGGGGATTTCTACAGTTCTTGCTCCGGTAAGCGCAGCGTGATCTTCTGTAAAAATATTTACTACTCTAAATCCAGTTCCAGCATTTAACCGAAGAATGTTGTTTTCATTAATGCTCCATTTGTACGCGGCCCTTGGCGTAAAAATATCACCATGAACAGAATTATAATCATATCTAAAGCCCAAAAGAACCTTGTGTTTAGCATTCAGGGTAATCTCATCCTGTATAAAAAGGCCAGGCAACCAGGTATTCTTGTCGATGGCCTGGTTGAGTCCCGTCGTTGCCGCAGTATTGTCATCATAAAACGTATACCTGAGTGCCGAGCCCAGCAATAAATCATGCGCCCCTATAGTCTTGTCCCAGGTCAGCTGTCCAAACCCAATACGTTGTTGGGCAATATAAGACGTAGTGCCGTATCGACTATCCTGGTTATGCTGATTCAATGAAAATGAGAAGAAAAGTTTTTCTTTCACTGGCAGTTGGTAATTACCAATCAGCTCCCACCGCCTGGTATAAATGCTTTCTCCATAAACCTGATTCCCACCCCTAAAAGATTTGTTCCACTGCATCTCCCCGCCCCACCTGTCCTCATACAAATAACGTGCACCCAAACTCATCTTTCTACTATCTTTTCTTGTAAATTCCCACTTTTGAAAAATAGAGATACGGTCCTGCAAAGTTACGTCAGTAAAATTATCATGGTTATGGTCTACAGGATTTGAATAGTTAAAATAATTCAGTCCGGTTAGTACAGTAGCTTTCCTGCCTGTAGCAAACTTAAAACCCAGATCAGCATTGTGTTCCAAATAACTGGTGCTGAAAAAATCTGCTGAAAGTATTGGCGCATTTTCGGGCTTCTTGGTGATGATATTGATAAGGCCGCCCACCGCCTCACTACCATATAACGACGAGGCCGGTCCTTTAACAATCTCAATCTGCTCCACCAAAGAATTTGGAATCCCTGATAATCCGTATACAGTAGACAGACTACTTACAATTGGCATCCCGTCTATCAATATCATAGTATAAGGACCTTCTAAACCATTAATATGAATATCTCCTGTGTTGCAAATATTGCAATTCAATTGTGGCCGTACACCATTTACATTCTGCAGCGCGTCGAAAATACTAGGCGTAGGATTCATTTTAAAATATGCAGGGGTGTAAACTTCAACAGGTACGGGACTCTCCAATCGGTTCACTGCCTTCAGCGTACCAGTAACCACAACTTCATCCAAGCTGGTCTGGAAATTAGTCAAGTCAAAATCCAGTGTCACATTTTCATTCTCCTTAACATATACCGGCTTCTCCATTTTCCTGAAACCTACACCGGTAACCTGAATTTGATAGTCTCCAGTGGGAATATTTAAAAAAGTATAATAACCAACGCTGTCTGTTCGGGTTCTGTATTCCTTCCCCAAAATAGAAACAGTTATAGAAGGAACCAGCTCGCCTTCAGAAATAACCTTTCCACTAATGCGGCCAGTTTGTGCATGCATGGATCCGGTCAACAGGATATTCAAAAGCAGGAGAATAAAAGTAAACGATGTTTTCATATCTAATGATTTTCAAATACAACACTACAAAACTAATAAAGTTAGGCATATCTAACAATTAATATTAGATATATATTATTCACGGTTAACTAACAAATTATTTATGTTTGTAATATGTTATCCTATACCGAAGAGAACTACCTGAAAGCTTTATTAAAATTGAGTTTTCAGAACGAGCAAAAGCCAGAGGCAGGAACCAATGAAATGGCTGCCTATCTTGGCGTTAAACCGGCCACGGCAACAGACATGCTTAAAAAGCTTAAAGAGAAAGGCTTGGTTAACTATGAAAAGTATGGCAAAATCCTCCTCACAGAAATCGGTAAGCAAAATGCGATTGCCATTTTAAGAAAGCATAGGCTCTGGGAAACCTTCTTATTTGAGAAACTGGATTTCAGTTGGGATGAAGTGCATGAAGTGGCAGAACAATTAGAACACATACAATCTGCCAAACTGGTAAACAAGCTGGAGGAATTCCTGGATTTCCCAGAATTCGATCCGCATGGCGATCCCATACCAAATGCCCAAGGGGAGATGCCCGTTGTGGTCAAAACATTATTATCTGAGCTTCAACCTGGGGAAACAGGCAAGGTTATCGCCGTCAAAGATACCTCTACCCCATTTTTGCAATACCTGGAAAAACTGCAGGTTACTATAGGTACCAATCTGAAAATCGTAGAAGTGATAGACTTCGACCGCTCGATGAACATTCAAATTGCCGGATCGGAGGCCAGAAATGTATCCATGAAATTCGCAGACAGTTTATTTGTCTGCAGATAATCGTATTTTTGTGTTGCTTTAAACTAATATTCTCTTTTAAAAACCCCTGCTATGTCAACAGAAATTAAGTGTCCAAATTGTTCACATTCCTTCCCTATTGAAGAAGTAATGGCCGAAGAATATAAGAAAGACCTTCGTGAACAGATGCAAACCTTTACGCGCAAAAAGGAAGAAGAATTCAATAAAAAGGCAGTTGAGTTTTCAGAAAAACAGCAAAAACAAGAGCAACTCTTTGAACAGCAAAAGCAGCAACAGGCACAGTTGTTCGAGAAAAAACTGGCAGAAGAGAAAAAACAACTGCAACTGGTATTAGAGGAAAACCTACGCAAAAGCATTTCGTCCGACTATGAAAACAAACTCCAGATGCTGGATAATGCAAAAAAAGAAGGCGAAGAAAAACTCAAACTGGCAAGGGCTAAAGAACTGGATTTCCTCAAAAAAGAGCAGGCCATGAAAGCCAAGGAAGAAGAAATGGACCTGGAGATCCAGCGTAAGCTACAGGAACAGCGTGGTGAAATGGCAGAGCAAATCCGCAAACAGGAAGCAGAAAAAAACAACATTAAGGAAACCGAGCACCAGCTTAGGGTGAAAGAGCTGGAAAAACAGCTGGATGACCAAAAGAAGCTGGCAGAAGAGATGAAGCGCAAGGCTGAACAAGGTTCAATGCAGTTGCAAGGCGAAGTTCAGGAACTAATCCTTGAAGAGCTCCTGCGCAATGCCTTCCCGTTTGATTTGGTAACAGAAGTTGGCAAAGGTGTTAGAGGGGCCGACTGTGTACACCACGTGCGCAATCAATTTGGTCAGGAATGCGGCAGGATCATCTACGAAAGCAAGCGCACCAAAGACTTTTCTATGGAATGGATAGAGAAACTGAAGAAAGACATGCGCAGTACTGGCGTTGATGTTGCTGTTATTGTTACACAGTGCTACCCCAAAGGAATGGATTGTTTTGGCGAAAAAGATGGCGTTTGGATATGTTCATTTGATGAAGTAAAAGCTGTCTCCTATATATTAAGAGATGGAATCGTTAAACTATTCAGCGCAGCTAAATCACAGGAAAACCGTGGTGATAAAATGCATATGCTCTATGATTACCTAACCAGCAATGAGTTTTCCGAACAATGGAAAGCCATAAGAGAGGGATTTATGAGCATGAAACTTTCTATCCAGCGTGAGCGCGACGCCATGGAAAAACTCTGGAAAGCAAGAGAAAAGCAATTGGAAAAGGTAATGCTCAATGCCGCCCACATCAGGGGATCTATAGAGGGTATCGCGGGTACGGACAGCATTCAACTTAGTCTAACGGATGATGAAGATGACGATCCTTTGTTATTGCTCTAATTTTTACCAGACCAACGTTTTTTTGCCCAATCTTTTTGCTCTTCTGGCGATAAAAAAGTCCAGGCCACAAACCTGCTGATCTTTTGTCCCTGCGCCATCTCTACGGTAATGGTTTTTGCTGCATTCACACCTACAGACAACATCGTATGCACGTAGTCCAAATTCTGACTTTTAGAAACCAGCGTAGTGAACCATAGACACTGTTTTCCATAATCCCGGCTTTCCATAATCATATTTCTCACAAAAGCCATTTCACCCCCCTCGTACCAAAGCTCTGCATCTTTGCCTCCAAAATTAAGCGTAACTGTTTTGCTTTTGTTCTTTCCCAAGTTCCGCACTTTCCTGGCGCTACCTGCTAGTGCCTCCTCGGCTGAAGCATGAAAAGGCGGATTGCACATAGTAAAATCGTACAATTCTCCAGGGTTTACTATACCATTAAAAATATGTTGTTTGTTAACCTGCTGCTTAATGGCAATTCCACCGGAAAGCTCAGAGTTAGCAGAAACAATGGCTTTTGCAGCCTTAATTGCCAACTCATCAACATCACAACCAGTAAATGCCCAGCCGTACTCCTGTCTACCAATTATCGGATATACACAATTCGCGCCCATACCTATATCCAAGCCTTTTACATTCTTACCTTTTGGCACCACATTCCCGTTAACACCCGCTAAAAGATCTGCTATGTAATGAACATAATCGGCGCGACCAGGAATTGGCGGACAAAGATAACCATCCGGAATATCCCAGTTTTGTATACCATAAAAATGCTTTAACAGAGCCTTATTGAGGGCCCTTACCGCTTTCGGATTTGCAAAATCTATAGACTGATCGCCATAGGGATTGATAAAAACATGAGCCTCCAATCCCGGATCTGTTTTCATTAATTCTGGAAAATCATATCGTTCACGATGCTTATTTCTTGGATGTAACGCGGTTTTTTCTGCTGACATGATGAATTAAAATTCCACAAATGTAAGGCTTATGCATAAACAATTGGATATTATTGGCAGCATAACGTACTTTGCATTAAGTTTCAACCAGAAATAACCGCATGCGAAAATTCTTAAAAAGCTTTACTTATTCATTTTCCGGTATTGTATATGCATTTAAGTATGAGCAGAATTTTAGGCTACATTTAATCTCACTACTATCAGTTACCCTGGCCGGATGGTATTTCAAGCTGTCAGCTAACGAATGGCTGTGGATCATTGCCGCTTCAGGGATTGTAATTACAGCAGAGCTTTTCAATACTGCTCTGGAGGTATTGGTTGATCTGGTTTCACCTGGTGTTCATCCAAAAGCCAAAATCGTAAAAGATGTTTCAGCAGCAGCTGTAGTTGTTGCTGCAATACTGGCGTTAACAATAGGATTAATCATCTTTATTCCTAAACTCAGGTAATGTTGCACAAAACCCGGGGCATCGTTTTAAAAACTACCACTTACAGCGAAAGTAGTGTGGTGGTCCAAATCTTTACCGAAAAGTTCGGAATTCAATCCTACCTCATCAATGGGGTCAAAAAACCGAGGGCTAAGATCAGCATCAACATGCTCCAACCCCTGCATCTTGTTGATATGGTGGTATACCATAAAAACACAACGGGCATACAACGTGTTTCAGAATTACGCCCCTCCCCAGTATTCAGCAGCATCCCATACAACATTATAAAAAGCACCATCATACAATTTCTGAATGAGGTACTTTATAAAAGTATCCGGCAGCAGATGGCCGATGAATACCTGTTCGACTTTATTTTTAGTGCCGTTGCCTGGTTTGACGAAAGCAGCGAGCCAAACACCAACTACCACCTTACCTTCCTCTTAAAGCTTACCAGGTATCTGGGCTTTTCACCAAGCTTAGACACAAAAAGCGACTCGGCGTTTTTCGATTTACAGGAGGGAGAATTTAAATCCCGGCGACCGCCACACCTCAATTTTCTCGAAAAACAGGAAGCCGATCAATTCATTTTGTTGTTTAATGTGCCTTTTGAGAAAATTAATGAAATAAAAATCACCAACAAAACAAGGAGATTTCTACTGGATAAGATATTGGTTTACTACACTTTACACACTGCATCATTTGGCGAAATCAAGTCGCACCAGGTATTAGAAGAAATATTATCTTAAAAAATTATAAAAAACTTTTGCAAAAATGAGTTATCGCTGTATATTTGCACTCCCAACAACGAAGAAGGCCTTTAAAAAGCAGAAACGTTCAAAAGGAGAACCAAAGGGAAATTAGCTCAGCTGGTTCAGAGCACCTCGTTTACACCGAGGGGGTCGGGGGTTCGAACCCCTCATTTCCCACCAAAACAAAAAGCCTTTCAGTAATACTGAAAGGCTTTTTTTTAGTCCTGCTTTAGCGATGCCACAGGGTTCATTTTTACAGCCCTATATGTCTGATAAAATACTGTTGTCAATGAAATTACTATAGCTACGAGACTTGCTGCTGCAAAAAACCACCATTTCAGATCTATCCGGTAAGCAAACGTAGACAGCCAGTTCATACATAATACATATGCAACCGGCAGCGATATCCATAGTGATAAGATTACAGGTTTTATAAAGTCACGCGATAAAAGATACATGAGCTGCCCTGCAGTTGCCCCAAGTACTTTTCTTACACCAATTTCCTTGAACCTCCTTTCGGCAGCAAAGGTCGTTAGGCCGAACAACCCCAAACAGGATATAATAATAGCAAGAAAAGCGAAATATTTCGAAAGCACAGCCATCCTGATTTCTGATTGATATTGTCGCTGAAAATCTTGATCCAAAAATTTATAATTAAGAGTATAGCCGGGATTGTAACTGCTATTAAAACGCTTCAACCCATCAATCACCTTATTTGTCTGTCCAGGTGCAACACGAACCATGATCCTGTTTACATCAAAAGGCCTGTTACGTATAAACATTGGTCCCACAGGCTTGTGCATAGATTCGAAATGAAAATCCTGCACAACACCAATAATTTGCAATTTGCTTCCCCAGAGCGTAAAAATTTTGCCAACCGGATTTTTTAACCTCATTACCTTGATCCCCGCCTCATTGATAACAACTTTTGTAGTGTCTGAACTTAACTTTTCGGAGAATGACCTTCCTGATGACATTTTCATTCCAAGAGTTTCGATGAGTCCGGGAGTAACGCTAGCTCTCTGGAACCTGATGACTTCATCCGGATCACGACCTTCCCAGCTAAAATCTCCTGTAGTATAGCTCAAATCACCCAATAACTCACGATCCATCCCCGCAACTTTGATCACACCCTCTATTTTTCGGATCGCGGCCAAAGTTAGCGGAATACTCTTCTTCAGTTTTCCTTCGGTCTCAAAGTAAAGAACATTCTCTCTTTGAAAACCCTGACTTTTAGTCTGAACATACTGAATTTGCCTCATAAAAACCATTACCGCCACAATCAGAATTCCTGAAAAAACAAATTGAAAGATCACAAGTCCCTGGCGCATCCACAATGCACTAAAACTAAACTTTAATTTTCCTTTTAGTGCAGTGACAGGTTTTAGTCCGGATAGGTATATTGCCGGATAGAGTCCAGCTAGTATGCCCGTAAGCAGAGTTAATGCGAGCAGCATCACAACAAGGGTGCTGTTAAAATGCAGCATTAAATGCTTTTCTGTAATGCTATTAAAAGAAGGAAGGAGCAGCTCAACGGCGAGCAATGAAATGAATAGTCCTACAAAGCTTATGAATACAGACTCCATTAAGTATTGTAGAATAAGGCCGCTTCGCTGTACACCAAGTACTTTTTTTATACCAATTTCCTTAAGCCTTCTGGAAACATTGGCCGTTGCCAGATTGGTGAAGTTAATACCTGCAATAACCAGGATTAAGACGGCACCAAACCCAAACAGCTTTACATAATCAATACGACCGCCAGTTATCTTACCATTTTCTGTTTGATTGTAGAGGTATGCTTTCGAAAATGGTCTAGTGAATAGTGTATAATTTTTTTGACCCTTAGTTTTTAAAAAGTTCTTGATTTTTTTGTCAAAAAGCGAGATGCCATCATTTTCATTTAGTAACACATAAGTTGTAGGCCCATAGTTGTCCCATTTTCTGTAGCTGTCGTTTACCGCACCCATAAGAATATCTGTGGAAATCAAGAAATCAAAAGGCTCTGAGGTTTCTTCAGGCACATCTTTAAAAACTCCTGATACTTGGGCATGATATTCCATTTGCAACTCGGCATTGCTCCAAACCATCGTCTTTCCAATCGCGTCGGTAGTATTAAATAGTTTCTTTGCCAGACTTTCTGAAATCACTGCCAGCTTTTTTCCCTTCAATACTTTGTTTACATCTCCCTGAAGTAAGGGAAAAGAAAATACTTTAAAAAAATCTGAACTTGCAAATTTACCGGCAGCAGAGATATTTGGATGTTGATCATTTCCCACTTTACTTTGACCAAGCCAATACCCGGGAGAGGTAGTTGCTGCGTATTTTACTTCAGGAAACTCCGCTGCAAGTGCCTCAGCCAACGGTCCTGGTGTCCCCTCAACGGTATTTATCTTATCTTTCAGTGATTCATTCTGCATGATTTGATAAACTTCTTTCTTGTGGAAGTTGTCCATTTTCAATTCACTGCCAATCCACAAATAGATTAAAATCGCACAAGTAAGACCGCTGCTAAGCCCAACAAGATTAATTAAAAAAGACCCTTTGTTCTTTTTAAAATTTCTTACAATGAAGAGAAAATACTGTTTAAACATAATTCAACTTTTTCTTTAGCCGCATGATCCAAACGGGTGCCAATTGCAAAAACCGATCTTTAAAATATAGTAAGCAGGCTCAAACTGCAAAGCTGTGCGAATATGAACAATCAATGCACATTAATGAACACCATTCAACAGATGGAATCGGCCATATTGTTTATATCCTCGCAAAGAGAATATAATCCGTGGTAACTGGTGTTACTCCCGCCTCTTTCAATTGAGATGCAATTTGTGCCCTATGGTAAGTAGCGTGGTTAAAAGTATGCGTGAGGATATCGCAAACCGAGGTACTAAATTCAGCACCTGTTGAAGTCTTATAATTGATCAGCTTCATACTCAAACATTGGTCTAAAAAAGAACGCAATGCCACAGAACTGTTTTCGTGTAAAATCTTGCAGTAGTCCAAATCATGCAAATCCCAAACACCAAGTTCTGGTACTCTGCCGTGCAGCCTATCGGCCCAAATGGTTTGTGCATTTACGATATGGCTGATCAGTAGAATAGAACTTCCAGGAAGTAAGCTTAAATTCTCAGACATAGAATTGAGCACAAGCTCGTTGGCCCAATTGTTATATTCCCACAATTTTCTGAACATAAGGATGATGATATGTTTAATGCAAATTACACATTATCACCCTTAAATAAAAGATGGATTAAGCTTCCTTAATCTTGCTTACGTTTTCACTGAGTTGCTGTTCATGATCAAGAAGATCGGCATCAAACCCATTCAGCGTTTCCAATAGCTTTTTCTGAAGTGCGTCTGAATTTAAGAAGCCTGGTTGGGCGCCATCCTTAAATCCATTATGGACTATCCGCATCGGAACGTAGTCACGCTCATTGTATTTTTCTTTCATCAAAGAAAGCAACCAATGCTTAATGGGCATGTCATCTTTATATGAATCAGCTTCTAACAAAGCTTTAATCAATGTATCCTGAACCAATTGGTCGGCTACTTCTGCATCTAAAGGGTAACGCAATACATACATTTCCAAAGTAGGTTTTAGCAGACAGATTTTGTTCATCAAAGTAGAAATTTCCATAGGTAAGGATTTTAGGTTGATAGGTACGCTTATACAGCAAATTATATACCGAGATTAATTGAACAATTACATTGTTACAGTTCCGAGATAGCAGTAGATAATTATCACCAGAGAACGCCGTAGCCAATTTAGCTTAATAAAACCCTAAGCAAATCTTTGAAACCTGGTCTCGCTGTAGAATCGGGATTCCAGCACAAATCTCGCACTATGGCCATTTTAACCGCACTATCCGCCTCTTTTTCTGAACAAATAGATAGCAAATCATCCAGTAGACAGCCAAAAGCCGAAACTTCAATGCGCTCTAATGCCTCTGCTACTTTATTATTCTCTTGGTTATAAAACGAAGCGGCCCCAAAATCTCCAAAAAGCGTATTCCCTTCATCATCAATCAAGGTATTGTGCGCATATAAATCGCCATGCATAATTCCCTTCTGATGCAATTGCGCGGCAACGGAAGCAATGGTAACTGCAATTTTTAATACTTGAGTTACGGGAAGCCTTAACTCTTCTTTAAACACATCTCTGGTGCAACTCGCCATGCTCGGTGGATTTCCCAGATTATAGAAGTTTAAAGGGATCAACTCCATCACCAAGCCCTTTTTATGTTCCGGATGATCGCTGATCTTTCCAATCAGTTGCACCAGTCCGGGGTGACTGCCCGCCGTAATACACGTGTTCATCTCATCTTCCGGAAGCCCGTCGCTGGTTACTGCACCTTTAAATAATTTTAGTGCGACTTCTTTTTTCCGCTGACCGTTATCCCAGATTGCTTTGTAGATCGTACCAGAAGCGCCTTCGCCAAGCAGCGTGCCAATCTGGAACTCATTCCAATTGATAAGGGTTAGACTTTTTACTGTTGGTTTTTCAGAAAAAGGATTCCCTGAAAAGGCAAGCCAGGAAAGCTTCGGCATGTTCAGCAACCACAAGGGCAATTCCGTTAAACAGTTCGCAGAAATTCGCAGTAAACCCAGGTTAGTACATTTGCTAAGTTCTTTTGGTAAGGCTTCCAGTTGGTTGCCCGCCAGCATCAGCTTTTGCATCCTTGAGCAATTCCCAATAGCAGCAGGCAACTTTTTAATCTTATTGTTGGTTAGGATCAACCAACGCAAGTTGCTGTTCAGTGCTTTTGGCGGTACGGTATGGATCAGGTTCGACTTAAAACCCACTACATCAAGCATAGGGCAATCGGCCAGCACTTCCGGTAACACTGTAAATAGATTGTCTGAGCAGAAAAAGATCCGCAGCTTTTTCAGGCGACCAAAATTGACCGGTAACGCGGTTAATTTATTCCCAGATAGATCTAAAACTTCAAGTGTGTCTGAAAGTTCAAAGATCTCCTCAGGGAAATGGGATAGCTTTTCCGAGATCTTGAGCGCTGTAATGCCTTGTAATTCGCCGCGCTGTAATTGTTCTAAAGTCTGCATTGTGCTTGCAAAGATATAAACTAAGTCACATCTGCTGCTGCTATTTCTGCGTATCTTCCAGCTATACAACTTAAACTATTTTGTGTAGTTTTAATACCTAATATAACTGGCATGAACAGGGGCTTTCTTTTTCTTTTCTTATTGACCGGTTTGGCATTTTCTTCTTGTAAGAAAGAGAAAACCGTAGATTCTGCGGAGGTAAAAGAACTTCAGCTTACTAAAATCTCCGAAGTTAAAGGAGGGGTAACTACTGTAACCACATTTAGTTATGACGAGCATAAAATGCTGAGCACAATAAAAAAGGGGAACGACATCACAGTCTATACCTATTCAGGATCTAAAATCATTAACATCGAGGTTAATGAAGGCACCAAAACCACTTCAACAGCAATTACCTATAAGGACGATCTTCCAAGCACCGGGATAGTAAAGATTTATCAGTCTGGCGTACTACAAACAACATTAGATGTAAATATCAGTAGTGGCATAAGTGATATAGGGCAAATCAATTATTACGACAAAGGCACCACATCAAGAAGAACCTACTTTGATTACGATAACGGCAACATCATTGGTGTTCAGGACTTGCAAAACCGATCCCTGACGTTTCATGATTTCATTTACGGAGAACGAAAAAATGTTTTATTTAATGCGCATACCCGCTGGGCCTTGGGTTTTGATCATATTGATCGGGTATCTACCAACGAAGTCTTAAAGATTGCTACTCAAGGCCGTTTCGTTAGTCACCTGAAAACCTTTGATTATACCTATAATGAAGAGGGTCTGCCGATAACTGCTGTAGTTACTGAGACAGACCCCCCGCTTACTATTGAGACGAAAACTTTTGTTACTTATACCTACGAAAGACTTTAGATCAGTACTTGATCCTGGTCAGCGTAACCGCACCAGTTAATCCTGATGGCACCAACTGACTATCCGGACGATAAGGATTATTATTGGTCCAGGTTTTCCTTTCTGCTTCAGGGAGTTTGCTATCTCCTATCAACCTGTTTACCCAGGTATTCACCACTGCAATCTCCACATTGTTTTCTCCTGCCTGTAGGGCATCGGTAATGTCTACACGACATGGCGCAGTCCAAACTCCCCCAACATCAGTGCCGTTTACTTTTACTTTAGCCATTACCTTCACATCAGTTAGGTTTAAGTAAATGCGTTCTCCATCGGCAGCTTTGGTAGCCTGGAATTTATTTTTGTACACAGCCGTTCCCGAATAATACTTAATGGAAGCTTCTGGTCTTGTAGTCCAGTCTACCAGTTTATCAAAGATTATCGGTTCGGCAGGTCCTCTCATCTTCGTATCGAAACTTACAGTCCAGGGACCGCTAATTTCCGACTTACTCACCGGTTCCGGAAAATTAGTTCCTGCCCCAACTTTTGCAGTGCTTGCCTTTCTAAACACTATAAAAACACTTTGTAGCGGTGCCAGCACCAACGGCACCGTTGTATTTTTAGTAGTTAACGAATATCCAGTTAGCGGGCGTGTTTTACCAGTTACCGGATCCCATAGTTCAGGCAACTTGTCTGTCGACCTAAATTCTGGCGCAAACCTGATCTCTTTTTCACTTTGATTGCTCAGGAAATAGAAATCACCTTCCGCAGCGCTGCGGTGTATGTAAAGTACTGGTTCTGTCGTCTTCGCGTCAAAGTCAGGAATAATAGAAAGGGTATTTAGTGCGGCCTGCATGCTCATGCCAGACATCACCAACCCCTTACCCAGGTTTCTGATCTTCACATCCTTGCCATTTACATCTCCCCAAATCTCCGATACCAGTTTCTTTACCTGGGCATCTGCCTCAGGGTAATTTGCCAAGCTTGGAGATCTTTCCGGAGCAGGGCCTAAAATGTGTGCACCCTCCATCACCAGTTCTTTGATTTTAATCAACAACTCTGGCCTAATTGTTTTTAACTGCGGCAATACCAACAACCTGTAGCTCATTCCGTCTGGCAATACCATTTTGCCTTCGGCTACTTTTAACCTGGTATTGATTACTTCTGCATTGATGTAATCATAAGAGTAACCTGCTGGTAAAGCAGGATCGGTTACGCCTGTCATTTTCGGTGCATCTTCTCCAATGAAATAGGCCACATCTGCCACATACTTGCCTTGTTGCAAGATCAGGTTTGTACGCTTTAGGTAAGCGGTAAACAAATCCATATAGCTAAACCAGGTATTGTGCCTGTTAAATTCGTTGCCAAAGTTGGCATTGATACCCGGAACTTTGTCGTCTGATGGCTGCTCAATAAATACGTGGAGCAAGGTATTGTTTATCCCCTCGGTAAAGAACCGGTCACCACGTTGCTTCATCATGTATGGATAACGTTGATAAGGCCGGTCGCCAGCGGTAAAAGATTCTGCCGAAACTTTTGTTTTCCCGTAGATGTGTGCGGCCGAAGAAGCTGCCCTGTTTTCTATATTGCCCAGCTCGCCTTCGCTCCAAAACTCTCCGCCAATTTCGTCAGATTGTCCGCCATATTGTAAAAATTCTCCTGGAAAACCCCAGTGTCCATAATTTTCCAGCCAGGTGGTTAATCCATGTTTATGGCTCACCTCCCTCAATCCGCCAACATAATCGTAAGCTACCCTATCGGCTATAAATCTTCTTAAATCCCATAGGAAGCGGTCTGATTTATCGGCACTGCCAACCACCTCTCCTTGTATAGCAGGCAGGTAGGGCAAAGGGTCATATCCATAGTTTTCTTTAAACTTGGCAAGCATCCCATCGGTCCAGTTTTGGCCGCCAGTTTCATAGCTGTCCTCCACCACTATCTTCCAGGTCTTCCTGTCGGCTGCAGGTATGCGTCGTTGCAATTCTCCCATAAAGGCGTCGAAATGACTCGCCACATGTGCTTTGCTCATTTTGTCAATTTCCAATCCCGTGCCTTCTGGTGATGCCGGTCCATTTTTAACTCCCGTAGGCATCATCCCTGTACGCATAATGGTCCAGTCGCCTTTAGGTGCATCCCATTTCAGCCGACCTTCAGCGTTCATATATTTGGAGATATCAATCACCGTGGATGGGTCTATGGTCAGCTCCTGGTTGTCTATCACGGGCTGGTCTGGCCACTGGTATTCATTCCAGTATGGCAAGGGGGTCTGATACATTTTAGCCAGCGTTTTTTCGATGTAGCTGGCCACTACCGGTGTACCCGAAAGCTGTACTTCGGCGAGCCCAAAGCCCCCAGACCTGCCAAATACGATACGAAATGCTTTTGAAGTAGTAGCAGGGAAAGAAACTGCTATTGGCCCATAAGGTTTGAAACCCACATTGAGGTTGTCGTTGCTCCTGTTGATTTCAAAGGATTTAATGGTCTTGTACGATCCGTTGTCAGCCACCTGCAATTCTGCACGCAGGTTAATTCCCCGGTGCGCAGGATAGATCACCAGACTGCGCGCAGTAAATGCTTCTGGCGTGGTGATGTCAATGGTAAACTGATCCGCCGCAGGAGTATTCACAGCAGTTTCTTCCTTACCATCCATCAACAAAGACACATTCTCTACAGAAGGGCTGGTGGTAATTTTAGGCTTCAATGGCGCCAGGCTCAAAGCAGAGCCCTTTGGTGTTGGATAGGCAATGAGCTTCACATCCTGGAAGTCGGCACCCGGCTTATCCAGTTGCAGGTCCAGCTTTTGCGAACCGGTTACGTTTATTTTTGTGGAAGCCAGGTAGCGCATGGATTGCGTAGGCTTTACCCAGGGGCCGCCCGACTGGCTCCAGCCTGGCCCATTAAATATGCCAATTTCTATATTTAATTCCGTTGCGGTCTTTAATGCGGTATGCATAATGTCCCACCATTCATCAGAAAACAATTTGACCTTTCCATATGGCGTACTGTCGTAACCAATGTTCCCGATAAATGCACGGTTGATGCCTACAGACTTCATGGCGTGCAGATCTTTCACTACTCCCTCTTTGGAGATGTTGTCAGACATCCAGTACCAGTAAACGCTGGTCTGTAAAGTATCAGGAGGATTTGCAAAAGAAGCCTCTAATGATGAAATAGCGGATGTTTCTTGCTTCTTGCCCGCTTGCCTGCTCGCACAGGCCAGCAGGAAGCAAATGGTAACGGCTAGTATGGGTAATTTTTTAAGCATGGATGAAAATACTAATATATTCTACAAAGCCATGTCATATATTCCTTTTTTTACAATGCGCTATTGTCAATTAGCGTTATTTATCTGTTTATTTGTATTAAGTAATCAAATAACACACAAATTAAATTTCATTACCATGCTACTGAGCATTTTAAACGCATTGTTCTGCCTTTCGTTTTTGGTTTTCGCTTACCTGAACCTGAACGATATCGACCCCTGGTTATGGGTCCCAATCTATATGGTGGCCTCCGTTTTTTGTGGACTCGCCGTATTTAACAAATTCTACCCTCCGTATTATTTAGGCACCATCGCTTTCTACCTGGTTTACGCTGTGATCCTGTTCTTTTCCAAAGATGGCGTGCGCGACTGGATCAGCAAGTATAACCGACCGAGTTTGGTCGAAAGCATGCAGGCTACAAAGCCCTATATTGAAAAGACCAGGGAGTTCTTTGGTTTGCTCATCATCAGTGCAGCGCTTGCCATCAACTATTTTGTTGCGGTTAACTAAATAAACAAAACATGTGGTCAACAGGAACAGAGGAGCTCATCAAAATTGGGCAGGTATTCCTTTCTATTATTAAAAAAAATCTTCAACCCCAGGCACTTGAATGGCTGGAAGCTAAAGCAGCCTTAGTTAAAACTGAAGATAAATCCCTCCAGCTTAACATGGCTTTTTCTAACTTGCCTAAGCATACGGGGAAAGCAGAAATTATTGCGGCAGATTTACCCGCAGATGGTTCATTTGCCGGGTTTTCTTTAGCAGGATGGAGCATAGACCGCCTGTGCCGGGTTTGGCTGCTGATGCAGTTAAACAGCACAGATAAAGCGCAATATTTAAAGAAGATAGAAGCTTTGTTCTCAGCAGCCGAAATGAATGAACTGGTGGCCTTATACTCTGCATTGCCATTTTATGCCTATGCTGAAGAATGGGTATCCAGATGTGAAACAGGCATCAGAAGTAATATTGGAACCGTGCTGGAATCTATCATGTACCACAACCCTTATCCGGCAGCCTACTTGAGTGAAAACTCCTGGAACCAACTTATCCTGAAGGCATTTTTCACAGAAAAGGACGTCACCAAAATAACAGGCCTGGAAACAAGGATTAACCAGCCACTCCAAAATACCCTAAGGGATTACATTGCAGAGCGAACTGCAGCGCACAGAACCGTGGAGCCCAACATTTATAAATTAATAGCGTTAAATAACCAGAATATATAAAATTGAATTATGTGTTGTAACGAGAATTTCCAGGAGAGAAATGAAGGAGAGAAAATTCAAACTACTCTTGATCTGAATGCAATTAGCGGAATGAAGTTTTTTGATCCGCATGTACACATGACCTCACGTACTACTGATGACTATCAGGCAATGGCCGATGCAGGTATTGTAGCGCTAATTGAACCGGCCTTCTGGCTGGGGCAGCCACGTACAGGATTGCATAGTTTTACCGATTATTACAGTAGCCTTATTGGTTGGGAAAGGTTTCGCTCTTCGCAGTTTGGCATTAAGCATTACTGTACCATCGGCTTAAACTCCCGCGAGGCCAACAATGAGCAACTGGCAGAGCAGGTGATGGAAATCTTGCCCAACTTTATTTTTAAAGAGGGTGTAGTGGGTATCGGCGAAATTGGTTTTGACGACCAGACCGCAGCAGAAGAAAAGTATTTCCGCATGCAGCTGGACCTGGCTAAAGAAGCCGGTTTACCTGTGCAGATCCATACGCCGCACCGCGATAAAAAGAAAGGTACACAACGCAGCATGGACATTTCCATTGAGCAGGGTGTAGCGCCTCATATGTTTATTGTCGACCATAACAACGAAGAAACTGTTAAAGAAGTGCTGGACAGGGGTTTTTGGGCAGCATTTACCATCTATCCTTTCACCAAAATGGGTAACGAAAGAATGGTAGAGGTAGTTAAACAGTATGGTTCTGAAAGGATCATGATCAACTCTGCTGCCGACTGGGGCATTAGCGATCCGCTTGCCGTACCTAAAACTGCTGCTTTAATGAAGCAATCTGGCATCAGCTTAAAAGATATTGAACTGGTAACTTATCGCAATGCCATCACTGCCTTTGCGCAAAGCGGACAGATTGATGAAAACGACTTTGTTTCGGTGAAGAATATTGACCAAAGTCAGAAATTCGAGAGCAACTCCATCCTCCGTGGCGGACAACAGCCCAGGATAGACAAGAATTCTATCATCATCTCTTAAGCAATTGAAGAAGTTAATAGGATACCTAAGGCTGATGAGGCCGGCCAATGTGGTCACTTCTGTAGCTGATGTACTGGCAGGAATTGCCATTGCAGGCTATTTTTTGCCAACGGCAATGTACACTGGCGGAGGCTTAGCCTGGGGCGGTGGGACACCGTTTTTACCAGTTCTACTCTTATGCATTTCTACCATAGGTCTATATAGCGGCGGCATCATCATGAACGATGTTTTTGATGCAGAACTGGACGCCAAGGAGAGACCGGAGCGACCAATACCAAGCGGACTCATCTCTGAGAATGCGGCCAAGTTATTCGGTGGTATTTGCTTCTTTATTGGAATTTTTGCGGCAGGGATGCTCAGCAGAAATGCACAATACCTTTCCGTAGCCATTATGGTTTCCTGCCTGGTGTACGACAAATTTCTTAAACACAGTTCTCTATTCGGCCCGCTCAACATGGGCCTCTGCAGGGGCTTAAATCTGCTACTTGGCATCAGTATCATAGACGGAGCCATACAGCAATATTGGTACCTGGCCATTGTTCCCATCATCTACATTGCTGCCATTACCATGATTAGCCGGGGCGAAGTACATGGCGGGGGGAAAAACGTACTTTATTTTGCCGGGCTGCTTTACCTGATAGTTATTGCCGGCATTATTTATTTTGCTGCAACAAACAAGCAAATGCCCATTACAGCGGTCTTTCTTGCTGGCTTTGCCATCATGATATTCAGACCGCTCATCAAAGCTGCACAGAATCCCATAGGCCCAAATATCGGCAAAGCGGTTAAGTCGGGAGTTATTGCCCTCATCTTGATGAATGCCGCCTGGGCAAGTGCATTTGGCGTCTGGCACATTGCCATCATAATTGTAATTTTATTACCAATATCAATAGGGCTGAGCAAAGCATTTGCCGTTACTTAGTCGAGAATTTTAGCATATGAATTACCTTCAACAATCGTTTAATGTAAAGTTTGAGTATAAGATTTTCTTTACCTCTTCGTTATTCGATCTTAATAATACTACACTGGCGAACTTCTTTACAGAGAAGCCATCACTGTCTACCCGTAAAATTTTCTTTGTAATAGATCAGGGAGTTGCAGATACACATACAGATTTGCTAAGTAACATCAAACACTATTTTGATCAGCATCAGGTGATCCAGTTTATACCGGAGGTGATGGTGATACCAGGAGGTGAAGCCGCTAAGAATGACACCAGTCTTTTTGATGCCATCGTAGAAGCGGTTAACAAATTCGGCATAGACAGGCATTCCTACATTGCTGCCATTGGTGGCGGCGCGGTGTTAGACCTGGTAGGTTATGCTGCTGCGGTATCGCACCGCGGCATTAAGCACATCCGCATCCCTACTACCGTTTTATCTCAAAATGATTCAGGTATTGGGGTAAAGAACGGCATCAATTACAATGGTAAGAAAAACTTTCTGGGCACTTTTGCGCCGCCAAACGCTGTATTTAATGATGATGCATTTTTAACTACCCTAACCAACAGGGATTACCGTTCTGGTATTTCCGAGGCAATAAAGGTAGCGCTAATCAAGGATCCTGAGTTCTTTTACTGGATTAAAGATCATGCTGATGAGCTGGTAAAACGCGAAAAGGACACCATGAACTACCTGATCAAGGTATGCGCGCAATTGCACATGAATCACATTGCGGGCGATGATCCTTTTGAAACGGGCTCAGCAAGACCATTAGATTTCGGTCACTGGGCAGCGCATAAGCTGGAGCAATTGAGCAATTTTAGCGTACTACACGGAGAAGCTGTGGCAATGGGCATAGCTTTGGACAGCACCTATTCTTTCCTAAAAGGTATGCTGAGCGAAGACAAACTGCATAGCATCCTTGACCTACTCTTGCAACTTGGGTACGATATTTCCAATCCATACATCCAGATCAGCGATTTAAATTCGCCTATATTAAAAGGATTAACTGAATTCCAGGAACATCTTGGAGGTTTGCTAACCATTACCCTCTTAACGGATATCGGTACTGGAAAAGAGGTGAACGAAATGGACAAAGAAATATTAATTGAAGCCAGCAGTTACGTGGCAAGCTACACCGCGTCACACCTAAACACCACGCATTAACATGAAACTGAACAGCGGACACCTTACCTATTGTACCAATATCCATGCGGGCAGAAACTGGGCAGAGGATTTTGAAGCGTTGCAGAAAAACTTTCCGGTAATTAAAGGCAATGTTGCCCCTAACCAGTCAATGGGACTGGGCTTAAGGCTGTCTAACGAGGCCAGTCAGGAACTCATCAATGATGCCCCCCTTGCCAATTTCAAGTCATGGTTAACGGCCAATGATGCGTACATCTACACCATGAATGGTTTTCCATATGGAGAATTCCACAATACAGTGGTGAAGGAAGATGTGCACACGCCCGACTGGACTACGGCCGACCGCAAAAACTATACGCTAAGGCTCTTCAAAATCTTAGCAGCACTTTTACCCGAAGGTATGGAAGGTGGTATATCTACATCTCCATTAAGTTACCGCCATTGGTTTACCACGGCAGACGACTTGGCCACAGCAACCCATACCGCTACAACAAATATGATTGAAGTAGTCAAGGAACTGATCCACGTTTACCAGAAAACCGGTGTGGTGATGCACCTGGATATTGAACCAGAACCAGACGGAATACTGGAAACTGGAAAGGAATTTATCGACTGGTTTGAAGCGGTCTTCCTTAAAGTCGGCATTCCGGAGATCGAGAATTCTTTTAACGTTTCTGCCGATGAGGCTGAAACACTCTTAAAACAACACCTCACTTTGTGTTACGATGTTTGCCATTTTGCCATTGGTTTTGAAAACCATGCTGAAGTGATTAAAGAACTGGAAGCCAAAGGAATAAAAGTTGGTAAAATACAGATCAGCGCAGCTTTACATGCAGATATTGATCAATCGGCCCACCTGCGCCAAACCGTAAAAGAAGCATTTGGAACATTCAATGAGCCCACCTATTTACACCAGGTAGTGGCACTGAAGAAAGATGGCGGACTGCTCAGGTACCGCGACCTTACCCCGGCGCTTGCAGATTTCGACAACCCGGAAGCCACACAATGGAGGGCACATTTTCACGTTCCCATATCCATTCGTGAAATTGGCGCATTGAGCTCCACCCAAAATGACATTATTGAAGTACTGAACATCCAAAAGTCCAAACCATTTACCCAGCACATGGAAGTGGAGACCTATACCTGGGAAGTACTTCCAGAACAAATAAAATTGCCCATTACAGAATCCATCAGTAAGGAATTGCTATGGGTTGCAGACCAGTTAAATACACCGCAATGAAAAAAACAGTTGTCATAGATGTTGTTGGATTATCGGCAAACCTGATTGGCGAACACACGCCCTTCCTGGCAAACTACGTTAAGCAAAAAAGTCTGAACAGGATTACGCCTATGCTTCCGGCAGTAACCACAGCCGTACAATCAACCTACCTTACCGGCAAAACACCTGCAGAACATGGCATTGTAGGAAATGGCTGGTATGATAAAATAGATGCAGAGATCAAGTTCTGGAAACAATCCAACAAACTGGTCCTTGCTGATAAGATCTGGGACTATGCCAAAAAGGAAGATCCGAATTTTACTTCCTCTATGATGTTTTGGTGGTACAACATGTACTCCAACGCAGATTATTCCGTAACACCGAGACCCAATTACCTGGCTGATGGTCGGAAAATGCCGGATTGCTATTCAGAACCGGCAGGACTAAGAGATGTTTTGCAGGAGCGCCTGGGCACATTTCCATTGTTTCAATTCTGGGGCCCTGGTGCCAATATAAAATCTACCAAATGGATAGCCGATGCTTCCATCATTACCGATGAGCTTTACGATCCTACCCTAACCTTGATCTATCTCCCGCACCTGGATTATTGCCTGCAAAAATTCGGTGCCGACTTTACCAATACCAGCAAAGAATTGGGAGAGGTAGATGAAGTGGTAAAAGACCTGGTTACCTATTATGAATCAAAGGGTGCAGAGATCATTATTCTATCCGAATATGGCATCGTGCCGGTTACCAAGCCAATCCACCTCAACAGGTTATTCAGAGAAAACGGCCTACTACAAATCCGTATAGAAAGAGGCCTTGAGCTGTTAGACGCAGGTGCATCAAAAGCATTTGTAGTGGCAGATCATCAGGTGGCACACATTTATATTAATGATCCTTCGGTAAAAGAACAAGTGAAAGCACTACTAGCCAAGGTTCCTGGCCTGGCGCTTGTTCTTGATGAGAACGGGAAAAAGGAATATGAAATTGACCATGACAGGGCCGGCGACTTCGTTGCTGTAGCAAATGCGGATAGCTGGTTTACCTATTATTTCTGGTTGGATGATGCCGTAGCCCCTGACTACGCACGTTGTGTAGATATCCACAAAAAGCCCGGCTACGATCCGGTAGAGATGTTCATGTCATCCAAGCCCCGCGCTGCCTATAAACTGTTGCGGAAAAAGGCTGGCTTCCGGTATGTAATGGACGTGATCCCTTTGGATGCCACTTTAATAAAAGGTTCGCATGGTGGTGTAAACACCCCGGAGGGCTACCATCCGGTACTCATTACCAATAAGGACTTAAATACAGAGAACGTCGCCGCAACAGACGTTTATAATGTGATCTGGAAAGCACTACACTCCTAATATGGACTCAAGAAGGGAATTTCTAAAAAAGGCTGCAATTTTATCCGGCGCAGCCGGTCTGCCTAATGTAATACCCATGTCTATCCAAAAGGCAATGGCCATTGAAGCCAATCCTGGAAGCACTTTTTACGACGCGGAGCATGTGGTGATCCTGATGCAGGAGAATCGATCGTTCGATCACATGTTCGGTAAGTTGCAAGGTGTAAGGGGATTTAACGATCCGCGTGCCTTTACTTTACCAGATCAGGATAAGGTATGGCTTCAAAAAGATGCAGAAGGAAACAGCTATGCCCCTTTTCATATTGACATTAACAAAACCAAGATCACCTGGCAGGGGGGCTTACCACACTCCTGGACCGATCAGCTTGCTGCAAGAAACGGCGGTAAGTACGACCAGTGGATTCCTGTAAAATCACTCATGTGCCTGGGCCATTATGACCGCGCAGATATTCCTTTTTACTACGCAATGGCAGATGCCTTTACGGTTTGCGACCATAACTTCTGTTCCTCCCTTACCGGTACTACGCCAAATAGGCTGTTCATGTGGACAGGCAACATCAAACCAGATCTGAGTCTTAATGCTGTCGCAGCAGTCAATAACTCGCAGGCAGAGTCGAGAGACGATGTGTATATCGACTGGGAGACTTTCCCTGAAGTATTGGAAGACAATGGAATCGACTGGAAGATCTATCAGAACGAAATATGGACGGCAGATGTGCCGGGAGAAACGGTAGACGACTGGATGGGTAACTATGGCGATAATGCCATAGAATATGTCAAACGCTATAATGTGAAGCTTTCGGCCTATTTCAGAAAACACGGAGACCCAAAAGCCAAGCTAACCGCAGCAGAAGTTACCGAAAAATACAATCAGCTATCCAAGCGCGAGCGCAACCTGATCGACAAGGCATTTGCCAGCAATATCCATGCGCCGTTTAATTACCTGGAACTGGCGCCTTTTAAATATGCAGACGATCAGGGTAAAGAACAAACACTGAACATTCCAAAGAATGATATTTTTTACCAGTTCAGGCAAGATGTAGATAGTGGTAAACTACCTGCAGTTTCCTGGCTGGTAGCCCCTCAGCGATTTTCAGACCATACCAGTTCTCCACTATACGGCACCTGGTATGTTTCAGAAGCGATAGACATTTTAACGAAGAACCCTGAGGTCTGGAAAAAAACCATTTTCATCTTAACGTATGATGAAAACGATGGGTATTTTGATCACATTCCACCCTACGTGGTGCCTAAACCAGGCGATACCAGTACCGGGAAAGTTTCCGTAGGATTGAATGTAGATGCAGATTACGAGGTCAATAAAGACAGTCCGATAGGACTAGGCTACCGTGTTCCAATGCTGATCGCGTCACCCTGGAGCAAGGGTGGATACGTCAATTCCCAGGTGTTTGACCATACCTCTACCATCATGCTGATGGAGCACCTGTTCAGTCATAAAACCGGCAAAAAAATTCGCAGCTCTATGATCAGCAGCTGGAGAAGGGCCATTTGTGGAGATTTAACTTCAGCATTTCGCCTGGCCACAGCAAACCCTGTAGCGCAGCCGCAGGCCTTGCTAAAAGATGCGGTAATCACCAATATTCAAAATGCTAAAAATAAACCTGCCCAGCTCAAACCGAAACCGTTGACGGCTGCTGAGCTGGAGAAAAAAGATTACCTGCCCGTACAGGAAAAAGGCGTGCGCAAAGCCTGTGCATTGCCCTATCAGCTAACTGCAGAAGGAACCATCAATAATGGGGTATTTACCTTAGAACTAGCAGCAGGCAAGCGGCAGTTTGGTCAGAAAGCGCTTCCATCAGGCGCTCCATTTACAGTATATACCACCAATTTGTATAAAGGTCAGGCCGGCAAAACCTGGAACTATGCAGTCCTTGCCGGAGATAGCATTACAGATTCTTACGCGCTTGATGATTTTGCCAAAGGCAATTACGACATCTGTGTAAGCGGTCCAAATGGCTTCTTCAGGCATTTTAAGGGTAACGCATCTGATGCACTTCAGGTAAGCTGTAACTATGAACAACGAGGTTTCTTGAGTAAAAGCGCGACAGGCAATCTGGAACTTAGCTTTGAAAACACCGGCCCAACAACTTTAGAGATCGCAATTGCAGATGGCTATCAGCATCAAAACCCCATTTCCTTTTCACTGGCATCGGGCAGCAACACCAAATTGGATATAGATCTTTCAAAAAGCTCGCATTGGTATGACCTCACCGTTACTGTTTCGGGCTCGGCGCTATTCAAAAAGCAGTATGCCGGCCACGTAGAGAACGGCGAAGAATCTATTTCAGATCCATTAATGGGCAATGTTTAATCCAACCATGAAAAACTCCCTCCTTAAACTAACTGTATTTTTATTGATGCTTAGCACAGCACCAACAGTGCGGGCACAAGTGAAAAGCGTTGAGAAAGAAACCTGGATGCTAACGTACTTTAGGCAGCGTTACCCAACACGCATAGAAATCAATGCCAAGGGAGAAACGATTGAAGTGCCTTTGCCCAATCCCATGCTTGATGCGAAGCTACATATCGCCCTGTCTACAGATGGACGCAATTGGACACCATTGAACGACAACAGACCCATCTGGGATCAATTTATGCGGGATCAGTTTATACACCGCGGAACAGACGGGATTTGGAGATTAATTGCCACCGGAGGCAATAGCAGTAAAGAGGACCGGGAAAAACTTGGCCCGGCTTGCCTTTATGCCAGCTCCAAAGATTTAATACACTGGCAGGTTGAACAAACCCTGCACCTGATGAAAGACGTAAGGAATGAATCAGGAGCATTGGCCAGAAACATATGGGCACCCGAATTTTATTATGACGAAGCCGATAAAGAATATACCCTATTTTGGTCGTCCAGCTATGAAGATGCCGGCTGGAAGAAAAGCAAACTCTGGTATTCAAAAACAAAAGATTGGAAATCCTTTACCACTGCAAAAGTACTTTTTGCCCCACCCTATTCTGTGATAGACGGAACGTTAATTAAAGACAAGGGCACCTATTACTTATTCCATAAAGAGGAAGAATTTGGTATGCAAACTGGCGAGCGCCGTGGAATCCGCGTAGCAACCGCTAAAAATATTACCGGTCCATACACCATTTTTGAAGGTCCGTTAAATAAAGGTCAGATTGCACCTACAATTACAGAAGGCCCGAGTGTAATGAAAGACCCTTCCAAACCGGGATGGCTACTCTTGTACGATTATCCAATGGTAGATCAATATGGCATTTCCTCATCTCCCGATCTAAAAAATTGGACAATTGAAAAGAACACCAGTGTTCCGGCTGATGCAAGGCATGGCAGCATATCGCATATCACACCCGAAGAAGCAAAAGCACTTCGCCAAGCTTATCCGAGTGCGAATTAGAAAGGCCTAAAGCTCTTCTATTTCCTTTGAAGTCAGTTTAGTAAACTTAATGATCTGATCGATTGAAAAACCTTCTTTTTTCATCTCGCGAGCAATTTCAACAGCATTTTCATGCTTACCCTCGCTTATACCTTCATGCTTCGCACGATCCAATAATAATTCTTCGATACCCATAGTATTGCTCCTTCCTTTTAAGATTTCGAGTTGTTCATCAAACTTAAATATTATTGTGCAAAACAATAATATTGTTTTCTCCGAATCCATTCAAACAAACGCTTCTGAGGAAATATAACACTTTTTTTATCGTCCGAAAAATGCATGTAGAAAATACAAGTTAATCGAAAAATAAATCATTACCCCACTACCATTTCGCCCAGATACACACTGGTGCTAACCGCATTCCCTTCCCTGCTTACGTAATGCATCCAGCCATGTACGACATCACCGCTAAAGGATTTGGGCATCTGCAATACTACTTCTTTGTCGGCTCGCTGGGCTACATCTTCGAAAGTTACAAACTGTTCCTTTGTAGGGTTGTAGATCACAAAGGTAGATTTATCATCATCCTTATTGAAAGCAGAGGCAGGCAAGTTGTTCCATTTAATATGCAATGCCGCGTTTATTAGCGTCAATATCTCTAAGATGTAAGAAACGATCAGCTCTCCGCGACTCAAAACTACTTTAGGATAATCCACTTTCGCATCAACGCCAGTTCCCACAATTGCTTCTTTCAATAAAAACGAGACCATCATATTGGTCGGCGTTTTGTTTCCCTTAAATATCTGATACCCTATCCAGATGATATCCCGAATTGGCTTTATCCAGGCATTCGCAAAGGCGAAAACCATACGCTGATCCAGTTGCGCAGGCGAAGGTGGTACTGTTGTAGGCTTAGGCGAAGCCCTTACGTAATCCTCACCCCTCCAGGTAATTCCAACCACAGCACCAATCTTCCCTTTAATAGCACCATTTATTCCTTGTTTTAATCTTCCCATATTTAATAAATAATTTCATCCCCGTGCTCATCCAATTCTCTTCTCAGCTCTTCCAATAATTTGATGCTGGAATCATTAGACGGTTCAAAAACTTCAGCCTCCTCGATCATACAATATCGGCGCTCCAATTCCTCAAAAACATCTACTTTTTTCAATTCCAATTGAAGGATTACAGCATAGAGTAAATAATCCAGTGAGCAGTATAAGAATGTACAATCGTTACGCAGACCGTCATAATCTACCTCCGTATCTTCGAAATAGAAGAACTCATCATAGGTATCTGAAGCCAGTCTGTATAGCTCGTCATCCAGAACTGTCTCTACCATATCCAAACCATTAATAATCCGGTAGGTTGCGGTAACCGCGATTAAGACCTCGGCAGACTTAACCAATTGTTTAATCGCCACATCATCCAACGTATTCAACAATTCCAACTCAATATCCAGGCAACTTACCTTCCCGTCAGAGTCGCACAAACTATCCGGCTCAATTAATCCTTTCAAATCTGAAAGCCCCCGCTCAAATGCCATCTTAAAAGCATGCTTAATCAATAAACACGCTATAAAGTTTAGCACGTGATATGCCGCCCCTTTAATTTTCAATTCCATTCATCAAGTTTAACCTCATTTTTTTCATGTCAAAATTGCCCCCCTCTTTTGTCATTGCGAGGAGGAACGACGTGGCAATCTCCCCCCTCCTCTCTCTTTTGTCCTTACGAGGAAGTTTTGAGATGCTGAAACGAGTTCAGCATGCTTATTCCAACCAATTCGCAAACGCCTTAATCGTCCTGCGGTGGCGAAGCCGCCGATATACCCCATTACCTTCCCTGCTACTTTGACTATTCGTGTTACCCTCAATCGACTGGCAAAAGTCCCCCTGCATCCGCTCCAGCAAACCACAGTGCGCAATCCGTTTTAACTCCGGGAAATAGATCCCGATGACCAGGCCCTTCTCGTCATCCCGGCGCAGGCCGGAATCTCCAACTCCAACTTGCACCAATCGCTCTTTAGGAAATAGCGATGGGCTCCAGGCCGTGCGCGGAGCCGAATATCCCGCTTTCCAAAAGCACCAGCTTACAAACGCCGCGCACCATGGGTTTCCTTTCTTAAACCCTACATAATTCAGGAAACCTTCCACTGCTGCCCCATCATTGTGCCCGGTCTTTTCCCGCACGCCAAGCTGCGATCTGGCTATCGCCAACACCTTGTCGTGCCTCGTCCTGTTGTCATCCTGAACCCGGAATGATCTATTTGCAAAGTGCCGATGAAGATCCCTCTTAACACCGGGTGACAAACCATGAACATTGTACAACAACCCATTCGCTCCGGGCAAAGCGGTTACAACACTGCGATCAGCGCCCCAACCCCTGCCAGCACCAATAGTGCAAAGCAGCATAAGTAAAACCCTAATTGTTGCCATAACTGTAAATCTTTAAACTGTAAAACCATTGTCCTCAAATGCGGCAAACCCAGCGCGCACCAGCTCCAGTGGAGCAACCACCAGCTCATCCCAATTACCATTAAAAAGCTGAGCAGGCTCAATACAATCAGCATCCATATACCTGGGTCAACCGTACCAATATTCCCATCCATTTGTGCAAACAACTTTGGCAGCGTATACCAAACTAGCACCAGTATGATCCCCAGCAAATAACTCTCTAAATTCTTCTTGCCCGGCTTTTCCACCGGCATCATAAAATTCAATTCCTTCATAAATTTTTAATTTTGGTAAAATAACGGGCGGCGTGCCGCCCGCTAATTCAATCCTCCAATCAGGCCCCGTAAAACCTGGTGCTGTAGACAGAAAATTTGGTGTCTCTGATGAGGCCTAGCGTCATTGCGCGAAGCGCGATTATGCAGCCTCAGAACGAGATCACCTAATTTTCACATTACAACACCGTCACGGGCCCCACATAAACACTATCCGATACCTTCTTCTTATCAGCACTGGCGAAGAATAACCAGGTGTGAACAACCTCACCACCAAACTCAGCAGGCAAACTCATGGTGTATTCTCCCGCACTTCTGGCCACCACGTTTTCCACCCAGGCGAACTGGTAAATGGTCGGACAAAACACCACTGCAGTGATCTTATCAGTCAAACGCGGGTGACCTGCAGGCGCATTCACCGTCCAGGAGAAATCGATCTCAGATGATACCGCAGAAACCGCAGCAGCACCAGATACACCCCTTAAACCACCATTGGCCAGTTTAACATTCGCATAAGTAACCGTTTGCATCGGGTATACCCCGCCAATGGCGTGCTTCAGGTTATAGGAGAAGGCCGCGTTGTAAGGCGTCTGTCCGGTTTTGTAGCTCTGGAAGCCAAAGATCAGCACATCGCGTACTTCCTGTAAAAATCCACTCATAATTGTAAATCCGCCTTGTTGCGACAGTTGAGGAACCGTAGCCGGAATGTTTGATTTCTTCGGACGTGCACGAATCGTGTCAATCCCTCTCCAGTTGGCACCAACAACGGTACCCACCAGTCCTGAGAATCCACCCAGGATCCCCCTTATTATTTTTCCCATATCTAAATATTTAATGGGTTCAATCTCATCGTAACTTTGTTTAGCTGTGGTTAACGATGCTACTAATCAGCTTTATTTTAATGAGCCATTGCGAGATGCACAGCATCGAAGCAATCTTCCAACGCTCTTACACTCCTCGCTTTTCAAAAAACAGGTAAGGCGGTAAATGCTTAACAAACCGATCAATCGATTCTCTGAAATCCCGCACCCTACCTTTCCAGAAGAAAACCACTTTCTCCGCTTGTGCTAAACCGTTTTTAAGAACCAAATTCCATTCCACAATACCACTCGCTAAAGAGTATTGAATCCACCAGTTATTCAGCTTTTGGTTATTGCGTAATTGGAGTGTATTCGTTTGATAAGTAGATAAGCCAAGGGCGATAGAAAGCTGTACCAACAAGCCTACCAAATCCAGGGCATTGGCCAGTCTTTTAATTTTATAAATCGCTTTTCCGTTAACGCTTTTAAAAATCAGGTCGCCACGGTTGCCCGTCATCCAGTGCATTTCTAAAACGAATAAATCAGGTTGGTTAATTATAGATTTTGAGGTCATATTTAAAATTTAATTGAGTTCTTTTGTTAATGATGATGCAAATGTATTGGCATTAAAATCAGCTTCCAAGCCAGGGAATCAAATCCAACTACATCCATAAAAATCGATGGAAATCCAGAATATTTAATAGACGAAAATTGTGAGAAGATTAAAATTAATAGCTTCAGTATCGCTAGCCAACACTCAAATAAGGAGTTAAATCCAAATACATTTGCCTGGTATCGTTATTTACATCTTTTTCTGACAAATATGTAAATCCCATTTTTTCATAAAACCCAAGTGAGATACTATATGCATCAACAGTAATAAATTTACAGGCAGATTTCTCATTACAATTAATTGCATAATCTATTACCCAGTTAATTACCAATCTGCCATATCCCTTTTCGTTAGCACAAACAGCTAATCTTCCAATTTTTACAGCAGGAAAACTTTTGATGTGACGTTTTTGACTTGGGAGTTGTGATAAAACAAATTTTCTAGCTTGCGACTTTGAATTAAACTTTGACTCATCAGCAAATAAAGTATCATTGAAAATACTGAAATAAGCTAAAGTTTTCGTCCTGTCTTCAATAATATGAGTTGTTGCCAATAATCTCTTTTGATAATTTTTAGCATCATTAAATAGAAAAGCATTTAAATCTTTATCAACAGAATTGAAAGGCTTTATGGCGGTATCGGTAGTTAGTTGAAAGAAACTAACCTCATTTGTCAGCTCCACTAATACTATTTACTTCTAAAAACAGAATTTAATTTAGCGGCATGCTCACGAATCTCCATGATGGCTTCTTTACTAACAGTTTTTGTACTGTTTTCCTTAACAGCATTCAAAAACCTGGTAGCATCATTACCTCTTAATACGGGAGTTATTTTAATAGGCTTTGCCATGATTCCAATAGTTTATGATACAAATATAATTATCTTTTTTAAGATATTACAAATTACACTTTCAGCATATACAATAAGACTGCCAGTGTCAATCCATTTCCAAAAAAGTTTACCCATATCCCAGGCATGACAAAAATCGATATAGATCCAGAATATTATTCCTCTAACACTTTCAAAATCAGTTCAACACTTAAACCAGTATGGTTGCTAAAATCTACTACCGTGATGTTGTCGAACTTCGGTCTGGCGTATTTTTTCTTAATCAGGTTGATCATTCTTTGTGCGGCACTCTGACCTTTGCCGATTACTTTTTGAACGTCTTTATTGGTTAAAAATAGTCTTGACATATGATGATTTATTTTATTTCTCCTCACCGCTTCACGCGGCTATTTAGTATCTTTGTATAATTAAAATATTGTATAGCGACAGCTATTTGAACTTGTCTTAGAAATCGACTAAATTTTAAAGTACACAAGGGAAAATCAGTTGCTCGCCTGCGCTAAAGCGTGGGCGCGGCTGTTTTCTGTGTACATGGCTTTTAGTCGAGCCTCTAAGACGGATTACATGTTGTGTCCCACGCTTTATTGTTTAACATTAAAAATGTAAACCTGCTAAATGGGGCTTAGCAAACAGCGTTACACACTCCTCCCATGCTCAGTAAATTTCCTGAACCCATTTTTCAAGAAAAAATAGCATCCTTAACTTTTAGCGCAGCCTTTAAGCTCGCCGCACAGCAGGGAGGCTATGAAAAACTCATAGACCTCGCCCGCACCCCTGTGCCCGTTTTATCGGCACATTCCGGTTTTACCAACCAGCTGATCATGGAGTACAGCCGCTTCATGGAAGACCATCAACTGGGCCATTATATTGATGACCCTTACTAGCCTGGCCTTAATAAATAAATTCCAGTTCCGCTTCCGCCCATTTGATCAGTTCCTCCACAACTGGCTTTTTATAGTGGTCAAAACGCATATTGGTATATTCAATCAATTGCCTGATCGTTCCCCTGTATCGCTTCAAGAGCCTAACTTTATCACCATCATCTTGTTCGGCTATGCGTTCAGCAATTAGCCGATGGCAATACCTCACAAATTTTGCATCGTTAAAACCCAGGCCAATCATTGTATGTAGCAATTCCTGCTGGTTCATCCCCGCTGCATTTAATTCTAATGACATCCTCCTTTCAAATTTGCGAAGGTATTTGAAATCGCTCCATTCCAATCCATTTGTATTTTCCGCGAAGTTGGCGAAGGGGATACTTACCAGTACCTGCAATTCTTCCGCTATTCCCAGATCAATCATTTTTCCCTGGATCCGCTTCCAAGCCTGTTGGAATTTGATGTTTTCCTTGTCCCTGAATATTTTGGGAATGCCCAGATTGCCCGGGATGCTGCTGTTCATGTTCCTGCGTATGGCTTCTATCATTCCCAAAATTAGTTCAGCATCCGGATTGTACTGTTTTGCCGGATCATACAACACATCACAAATAGCAACCAGGGAATGCAGGTTAATCTGCAAATATGTGCGCGTTTGAGTTTCAGAATCCAGGCTCATCAGGTGGCTCATCATCTTCCTTTTCAACTTATGCACCTCTTTCACCAGCTTATCCGAAGGCTCCGTATCCAGGTCCGCAGCGCCTCTTAACGTCAGCTGCTCTTCGGCAAGGGTTTCCAGGTATTCAAATTCATAATTCATCATGGTCTTTTTGGTTGTTGGTTTATTTGTTGCGGCTTCCCAGGCCCAATTTATAATTTGGGTTAGCGTACGGTGCACCATCCACCAGTCCCGGTCTATATTGATATCTATACCGCAAACGGTGCTTTTGTTATAGCGGGCGTGCAGCACCATGGCATAGCTGCCATAGAGCAGCAAGGCAATTACGGCCCTAAAATTTACTTCGGTTCCTGCAAAGTACGGATCCGTTAAGGCCAGCAACTTTGCCCCTTCCGCTTCCCGCGCATCAGAAACCGCCCGCATTAAAGCATTTACCTCACTAATTTGCCAAAGGATCACATTTTGCATTTCCGCATCGCCACTAAAGTGCTTCAAGTTTTGTTGCATCACTTCAATAAAAGTTTCCCTAATACGGTCGTCACTTGCAGATACGGGTAGCTCGAAGCGATCAAAAAACGAACGCCAGTAATCGCGTTCCTCAATGTAGCGTTTCAGCAGGCCGTTCAGGTTGTAAAAATACTTGCTCACCAACCTTGGCGATTTATCAATCCAGCGCATAATCTTGGAGGCGTCCAATTGGCTAAAGCCAGCTGTTGCCATAATTTCACCCACCGCTTTGATCATCTGGTTGATGGTGGCATCCTTATCACGCACTTTATCTGTCTTCCTTCTGGTCACTGGTACTCCTATTCAAAATTTTTCAGGTTCATCTTTACCTTCACCCATTCCCAGGCATTCAGTATCCTGTCCATATGCTCAATGGTATGGGATGCCGTAATGCTCATCCTAATCCTGGCGCTCTTCAGGTTCACGGCTGGGTAACCAATTTGGTTGGCATATATCCCCGCTTCCAGCAGCCATTTGCATACTTCCGCATTCTGGTTTGGGCTACCAATAATTACAGGCACTATGGCACTCGCACTGTTCTCCGTATTCAATTGCAAATGATGCAGTCCGGCTTTCAGGTAATTGATGTTTTCCCATAGCCTATCCTTGCGCCACGGTTCCTCATCAATCAGGTCGATGCTTTTCATCACGCAGACCGAAGCAGGCGTTGGCGCTACCGAGAAGATGTGTTGCGCGGCCTGAAATTTTAGGTATTCGATGATTTCCGGTTCGGCTACTACATAGCCACCCAGGTGGCCAAAGGTTTTACTGAAAGTACCGGTAATGATGTCTACATCTTTATAAGCGTCATGCAATTCTATTACCCCTCGGCCTGTTTTGCCAATTACACCAATGCCATGTGCATCATCCATGGCTAAAAAAGCGCCGTACTTTTTGCAAAGGCTTGCGATTTCCCCAAGCGGAGCAAGATCTGCGGGTTGGCTGTAAACCCCATCTATCACTACCACCATACTCCTGTAATTGCGCTGGTTAGATTTTAGCATCCGTTCCAGATGTTCCATGTTATTGTGTAAAAAGGTTTTGGTATTTGTGGTATACTTTACGCCCTCAATCATGCTGGAATGCACCCCAGCGTCTACCAAAGCCAAGTCTTCCCTTTTAAACAGCGCCTGCATGGTGGCACTATTGGCCGTATACCCGGTGGTAAACAACATAGCGGCTTTGCGGTTAAAAAACCCGGCTATCTTTTCTTCTATTTCCTGGTGGAATTCCATGTGTCCGCCAATTGCCGGGCTGGCCGTTACGCCCACTCCGTATTTCTCTATGCCGGCGATGGCAGCTGCTTTTACCGCCGGGTGCTGGCTAAGCCCCAGGTAATCATTAAACACTGTGGCTACAAAAGTTTTATTTGGGTTGCCCGGCAAGTCCAATTCCACTTCAGGCAAAGCGCCGTCAAAGCATAGCTGACGGTAATTCCAATGGCCGCGACTGTCCCAATCAGCAGTATATTTACTAAACTGTTCGGCTTTCTGGTAGATGTTTAAACCAAAAGGATTTTCAAAATCTTTGAAGCTCGCTGTGCGGAAATTAATCTCTTTACTCATGTATTTTTTAAATTTGTTTCCACAAAGCTCGGGTGCATTTTTACCATTGGGTCGGACTTAAGGGACGCTTTATATTTTTTTTTAAAAAAAATTAAAAAGTAAAGAAGCAAGGGCATATTGATTCTCATTCATATATAGTTATTGAACTAAGTTGTTATATTTTCTTCAACTGATGCAATGTCTGGCTTAGGTTGCCAGTTATTTGAGAACAAAAGCTCCATGTATTTTTGTTCTTTTGGCAGGTATGCCAACCTTTCCAAAATATCGCTTAATTCTATCATCGGATTGTCCGTTTTCACATTGCCTGCTTGCACCACGGTCTCGGCATATCCCATGCCTACCAGAAAGTCCTGTATTTCTCCAAAGTCAAGGGATATGTGTCACCGCTTTCAGCTTTGTTTTTTCGTTGATTGTTTCTTCAAGTTCATTTAAAGGGAAGTTATCTTGATAATCGTTACTGATAACTATTACCTTGACACCTTGCGTTTGAATATGGCAAGTCCGATCAGGTTAGACATACTCCAGTTCGGAAGTAATGATCTCATCACCTTCTAATAACTTCAAACCTTTGAATGCTGTCTGCCACGCGGCACTTGCATTCTCAAAGATTGTAACTTCACCTTTTTTTTGCACCGATCAATTCAGCAGGCACCCGATAAACATCATTGATACGCTCAAAGTGCTTTGCTTCTGTCTCTCAACCGCCATTCAACGTTTCGTCTTTTAAATAGTAAACAACGTTTTCTACAACTATATCAGGTGGAAGCGAAGCACCTGCATTATTAAAATGTAAAACACAATCACTTCCTGCCGTATCATTAAAATACTTGGTTAGCTCTTCGTTACGAGTCTTATTCATATCTGCAATTTTTTGTCTCTTGGGTTTCTAAATGTTGTTCTTATTTATCAATACTTTTTAATTCGTTATTTTACATGTGATCACAAGCCTTCTCTATCATTAGTATAAGCAGTCCCAAATATTACGCTATCTTAACTAAACATTGTAATTTAATTTCCATCTCTTACCAGATTTCTTCGCTCAATAATCCTATTCTAATTTGAGTTAAAAAGTATGCACAACATGACCTTTTTTTCGCAAATAAAATTTATAAGGAATTGAAGTTTGCGAAAATATTGTCTGGTAAAGTCATTTAGTTCGAGAATTACATTATATCTTATGAAGATCATAGGGTTTATTTGCTAGGTAGTAAGTAAATAACTTTACGGCCAAGTTTTAATACCTTCCTTCATTTTAGCAAGGTTTTGTGCATAGGTGAGATCTGGCTTTCGATTCTGCTTAACAGCAGTTGCTTTATCCAAATTGACAGCCTTTTCTTGCCATTTAATTGCTTCTTGTACTTTACCAGCTTTATATAAAAGATTAGCATATGTGTCATGATCAGGGCCGTCATAAGTCGGGAAGTTGTCTAAAGAATACTTTTGAACTTCTGCGGCATAATTAAGTATCAATTGATCAGAAATATGCTCAAAAACTGGCCAAGTCATAGCATTAATATTATATTCCATGCGTGACAACGCGGTTGAATAATATTTTTTAAAGTAGATTCCATATTTATTCCAGTCTGTTTGCTTTTCCCAATAATAGCCTAAAGCCGATCCGTAAATGGCTTCGGAACCAAGGCCACCATATTTTTTTTTAGCAGTCTTTGCAAGTTTATCCCAACTAGGTACCACTCCATGTAAAGATTCATTAATCAATTCAGCTCTAATTATACTTGTTATTTTCCTCTCAGCTTCATTAGTACCTAGCACGGTATTAACTTTCTTGCCTTGCCTCAAGAACACTTTAAATCCTTTGTCTTTTGTGCTTTGAGTGAATTGGTTAACAAATTTTAAATTATAGCTTTTAAACAATTCTTTCTGATTAAGTGTATTGATATAATCTTGAGCTATACTCATTGCAAGTTCCTTTTGCTCTATTAAGTTTGCTTTCCTAGCAAGCTCCATTATAAACGAAGAATCTCGTTTACCAGCAATATATGCCTTATATTGAATATCAAACTGAGCCTTTAGAGTTATTGCTTCATTTGCATCTTCAATTAAATCTTTGGCATCCTTAAAGCCAACAGTCCTGTAAATTAAGTCTCCTTCTGGAGAGAAAAATAGGATAGTGGGATATGCGGTAATGCGGTACTTTTTGTCAATTTCCTTTGCCGAAATATACCAGCTTTTAATATATTCATTGTCCGCTTTAGTTTGATCCATTTGTACTTTAACAGCAACAAAACGATTATTGATTGCCTGACCAACTTCTGTTAATGGAAAAACCTTTTCGCTCATTGCTTTACAGGGCCCGCACCAAGTAGCGAAAGCATCCATGAAAATATACTTATTTTCTGCTTTTGCTTTTGACTTGACTTGTTGCCAACCCAGATTTTCTAAAAAACTTATGCCTTGGGCATAAGATGTTAAAACGGTTAAAAAAAAGATAAGAAATAGATTTAGTTTTTTCATAAGTATAGTTGTGTATTAACAATTCAAATTATGGTGTTCTTCGGGCACGATCCAATTCGAGCCCATTTTTAATATTCTGGTCCTTTATAGGTAAATTTTCTACCATCCACAGTGGAGCCGGAGCATTCTTTAGGTAATAATTAAAAAATTGATACATGCGTATGGTATAATCAACGGCATCACTTCCCGTAGGGCCATGACCAGCATTTGTATATTCTAAAAACCAAGTCTTTTTTCCAAGTAGTCGCATACTAGTAAAAAATTCAATGCCGTCTAGATATAATCTAGAGTCCTTGGTGCCGTATTGCATAAGAACTGGGGTTGTTATTTTATCAAGTTCAAATATTGGAGAGTTATTAATGTATTTCTCTTTATTTTCCCATAGTAATTGATTTGTGCCCGTTTGGCCATCAGCAAAATATCTCTGCATTGACGACCCAGAAAAGAGTCCGTCGAGTCTCCCACTAATGGCAACTAAATCAATATAACCAGCTGAAGTACAAGCCGCTGCAAAAGAACTTGAACGTGTAAGAATATTGTTAGTGTGTATGCCACCTTGACTATTGCCTTGTAGGCCAATCTTAGTTGAATCTACAAAGGACATTTTAGATAGGTAATTATAAGCTGATTGAATTGCTTGATAAGCATCTACACCAGAACCCTCCTTATCGTAAACAACATCAGCATAAAATACCAGATAACCATTGCTTACAAAATAAGCAATTGACAAATCACCCATTCCAGCATCTGGGGCTTGATAGCAATGAAGAGCATCTGAAACTTTTTCATAGAAATGTATGATAACAGGATATTTTTTTTTGAAATCAAAATTTTCAGGTTTATAAAGTATCCCTTGAAGATTTCTATTATCTAAAGATTTCCATGAATGCAATTCAGAGGTTAGCCAATTATATTGCCTCTCAGGATATATAAAAGATAACTGGTTAAAAGTCTTAAAATCTTTAGTAAAGAAGTAATTAGGAGACTCTTTTGCATTCATTTTTTTGACTAAAAAAGCATTTGAAAATTTAGCTTTTTTTGGCGTATAATCATATGAGTGAACAGTATGATTGTTTAGTTGATAGAGGGCATCATCCATTACAAGTTTTACAGGATTGTTGCTTCCATTTAATTTAGTTTGAAAAAAACCATTTTGCTTATTTTGGTTATCAAACGCAACAATAACTTGTTGTTCATTCATGTTATTTGGCACAACAACTTCAGAATTTATAAAATAAAAAGATAAGTTATTACGTACTCCATACCTTTTGGTTATGCAAATAGGTGACTCCTGACCATAAACATCAAATTTCCAGATATCATGATCATCCGATGCAAAAAATGTTTTTCCATCGGATGCCCATTTTCTGACAGGAAAACCACAAAAGTTATCTTGATCAACAAATCTAGTGCGACACTTGCAATCTTGTCCTTTCGATATATCTCGATAAGTATTTGTAGCTAACTCATAGCTAATAAGTTCGCCACTTAAATTATCAAATCCTATAACAAAGTCTCCTGTTGGTGAAAGGGCCTCATGAAAAAGTAGATTATCAAAAAACCGATTATCTAGCGGTTTCCTCAAGCCATTAGACATATCAAATACTACATAAGATCTTTTTGAATATCTGTACCAAGTTTTGGAAGTCTTTGAGCTATCAGCATTTGGTGCCTCAATAATGATAAACCTATTTGTCTTTGCTGCAATGTTTTCATAATCTTTTGTCACCTTAACAAGTTTCTTCGTGTTCAGATTCACAAAACCTATATACTTTCCGTTGATGGCTTCCAAATTTTGTTCAGATGGTAAAACAACATTATTATAACTCCAAATTTTAAGATTTCTAGCGGTGTCAATTGTATTTTGCGTAATTTCTTTTGCCTTCTTATATAAATGAACATATAGTTTTGTGCCGTCAACGCTAAATGACCATGGAGAGTCAAAGTTTACACGAATGTTTGAAGTGTCAGTTAATTGTGATTCATCCAAGGAATACGAAAAATGAGATTTACCTAAATGGTAATACCATAATCTTTTTTGAGGATAAGTTGGATTTGACATAGTAAAAAAAGCAAGATTTTCACCACTATCATCAATTGTCATATTTCCTACGAGACCCTCATCAAAAATAATCTCTGAGCTCATGTTGACTAAATCATAAAGTATTAATTTACTGTGTTTAGTTCTATTTAATTCTGATATCTGTAATAGTAATCGTTTGGAATCTTTAGAAAATAGATACTTGTCAACTGAGGCCAGAGATATTTTTTTGTCTAAGTTGAGATCAAACAATATCAATTTATTGAGATCTTTTTTTTCCCAATAACACAAAAGACTTTTATCGTTACCGCCACCTATCTGATAAGAATTCACATTTGGCATATATTTTATTTCGTTTGAACCAAGTCTGATTATTGATAAAGAATCAGACTTGGTTTTATAAATAAAGTATTTACTGTCATTTGTAAAATGCCCACCCCCGCTTATCTGTTGATTATCAATTTCTATTTTCCACTTTGTTTTAGTGCTTTGAACTATAATTGAACTATTTACACCATTATGTAATTTAAAGTGGATATTATTAATTTGATAGGTTACAAATTTACCATCATTACTAATTTCACTGATTCCTGTTACAGTTGGCCATCGTTCAAAGCACTCAGTGTCGACGGCAGGTTTACTAAGTACTGATTGTATTTTATTATTTTGTGCTGTAGAATATTTAATTGTCAATACGTTGACAATTAATAAGAAAAAGTATTTCATATATATAAATTGCTTTTGATAGCGAACTACTTCCAGATGAACAGTTTATTAATAGTTTGGATTTTGGTGCCCTTTTAAGCCAGGGTTTCGGTTAATTTCTGTCTGTGGAATAGGATATAACTTATCTGTTGATTGCCAATTGCCACCCTTAACAGGCTTTAGTATTTCATCAGCTCTATTGGTTCTTTTAATATCAAACCAACGATGCCCTTCAGAAAACAGTTCAAATATACGTTCATCCTCGACCGCCATTAAAGCAGCTTCCTTATTTAATGCTAAAGAAAGCTGTGGAAACCGATCCGAAACTGGTACATTTACATTAGTTGCACGTCTTCGTATTTCATTTAAGTCTGTTAGGCCATTAGCAATATCATTTAAATTTATTCTCGATTCTGCTCTAATCAAATATTGTTCTGCAAGCCGAAATTTTACAGAATATTCTAGTGTTGGCAAATTTTCTTGCCCTATCTTATACTTGGAAGGATATAAATATGAATTTCCATTTACAGTCTTTTCATTTATCCAATTAGACTGCCTTAAATCTCTAACATCAAACTTTTGAGAAAAACCAGGTTGTAAGTAAACAGGAAACCCTGGGCCTGGTCCACCATCGGGTAATACAAACACTCTTCCTTCAGGAGAATTTGATAAAACACCAGTTCCAACATTAGCTAATTGCCAAATAGCTTCTTTACTATCTTTTAAAAAAACATCATTTATTGGTTCAAGTTTATAGAGAGAACTTTGATCAATGATAGATGTGGCTTTAATCTCTGCATTTTTATAATCTTTTGTATATAGGTAAGTTCTTGCCAATAAAGCAGTAGCAGCATATTTGTTAGGCCTTATTCTTTCATTAGTTGAAGTCATAACATTTGCTGCAAGATAATTTTTTGGCAGTAAGCTTTCAGAATCTATCAAGTCAGTTATAATTTGTTGATAAACTACATCTCTTGTTGACCGACCAATTGTTGAATTAACTTTATAATCTGATGTTAACACTAATGGTACATCCCCGTACATGTTAACTAAGTTAAAATAACAATATGCCCGCATAAATTTGCACTCACCTAAAAGATGTTGTTTAACTATTGGATTCAATGATTGAGTTTGGTTTAATTCTTCAATTGCTACATTCACTCGATATACCAATGGATAAATGCTATTCCAAAAATGTCCTTCAACACTGGTTGGTAATAAGTTGTTTGTATAGAAAGAAAAATAGAAAGTGCCATTCTCACCAAATAATTTAAATTCATCTGCCGACAATCCAGTAAATAAACTTATTGAGTTAATATGTGTAGAATTAAATGGTAGTTTAGCAACATCTGCATATATTCCTGTCAACACAGCAGCAGCAGTTGTATTATCTTTAAAAATTATTTCAGCGTTTGTACTAGTGATAGGAGCTTCTACTTCAACGAGTTTTCTACATGCACAAAAAGGCATGACTACCAAGCTACAAAATGCTGCTACTATATTGATTTTTGAGTATATTGGTTTCATATATAATTATAATTTACAATCCAACTTGAATTCCAAAGGTTAACATCTTTAGCGGAGGTAATAAGCGATAAGATTTATTTTCAGGATCCAATCCGGTGTAATCCGTAAATGTTAACAGATTTTGTCCTTGCATAGAAAATCGAACATCTCTGGCATTAAACTTTTGTTTCAGGAAATCCGGTAAGCTCCAACTTATGGATAAATTTTTCAATCTAATATAAGACGCATCGGAAAAACCCCTATCACTACTTCCCATGTTAAATGCTGCGATTACTGCATTAAAATCATTTCCTACAGTTAACTTCTGAATATTTTTAACATCTCCATCTTCCTGCCATCTATCAAAGAAATAGTTTGGTGAATTTAATATTTGCCCTGGCAAAGGATTAATATTGCCATAAAAGTTCGAAGCTATTTGTTTTACAAACTGTAGTAAAAAATCAAGTTGAAATCCTTTATAGGAGATATTACTTTGAATTGCTCCGTAAAACTTAGGATCTGGATTTATAAGAACAAATCGATTAAGAATGTTGTTACCGGGATCTGGAGTGGTATTACCTAAAAAATCCTGAAATTCATAAATGCCAGATATTGTATTTACTCCTAAATATTTAAAATATTTTCGGCTATTTATAGATTCTCCAATAGTTAAATCGTTGGCGTAAGAAGATTCAGAAAGGTTCGGAAATTTTGAAAGCGTATTTTTCGGTATAGTCAAGTTGGAATTTATTGTCCATTTGAAAAAATTATGTTGAATTATATCAGCAGCTATTCCAAATTCCCATCCTATATTTCTAATAGTTGCAGGAAAATTAGCCAGAACACTTTCAAAGCCTGTCGTAAAGGGGAGATTATATGGGCCTAATTGATTGGATGATCTGTTGTAGTTGTAATTTACGTTGAGCAAAACTCTATCTTTCAAAAAGCCTAAGTCAATCCCAAATTGCAACTTTTTGGTTAATTCCCATTGAAGATATGGGTTAGCAAGCCCAGCTACACTATTGCTACTGGCTCCTTGATAGGGGGTAGAAATACCAACAGTTGGATTATATAAATTTAAAAACTGGTAGTCGCCAATCTGGTCATTACCTGTTGTTCCATAACTTGCTCTAAATTTACCGAAACTTAGCATGGATAATTGTTTGGCGAGGCTTTCCTCACTAAATATCCAAGCTCCAGCAACTGACCCAAAATTATGGGAGCGATTCTCTTGTCCAAACCTGCTACTTACATCTCGTCTGGAAGTAAGATTAACAATATATTTATTCTCAAGGGAATATGATAAGCGACTAAAAATAGCTGCATATTTGTATTGCGAAATTGTCGATCCATTTCTTGTTAAAGTTGTAGCTGAATTTATATCTTCTAGAACAAGATCACTATTGAACCCAGATGCATTTACAGCTTGCCCTTGATTATTAGTCTGCTGAAGTGTGGATCCTAATAATAAATGAAAATTACCAAAAGGTGTTCCCTTATTATAGTTAATTTGTGGCTCTACTATCCAAGAATTTACAGTACTGCTTCCAAATTGGGAACCTCTTTCTGCAAATTGAAGTTCTTCTGGTAAAACGGCTGATAGTGGCCCTGATACAAATTCATTTACCTTTAAATCAGTAAAGCCAAAAGAACTACTTACAGATAGTCCATTAATTATCTCATAATTAAATGACATATTGGTGATAAGATTTTTAGTCGTAGTATTATAATCATTATTTAAAAATCTTAAAGGATTATCAAAACTAGAATTACCGCTAGATAAGGGAGAAAAATTTAAACTTCCGTCACTATTGTATAATGATGGTGCATTAGGGACCAATGTCAATGCTCTTTCCGTAAAATCGATATTGTTTAATCTGTTTAAGTCATACAAATAACTACCAGTTAAATTATATGTGAATTTCTGGTTATTGGAAGTGTTCTTTATACTAAAATGTAACGAACCTTTTTGATTTCCCTTGTTGCCGGGAAAAACTGTCGACTCACTTTTATAACCTAAAGAAGTTAAGAATTGGGTATTTTGATTACCTCCAGAAATAGAGGTTTGAGCATCAGTAAAATGTGCTGTTCCACCCAACAATTTTTCTTGCCAATCGGTAAATTGGTTCTGATCCCATATCGTAAGATCTGGAGCAAAGGCTAATCCATCATTTAAATCATTGCTTGGTGTCAATCCATCATTTTTAAAAGCCTCTCTTCTAATTTCTAGATATTGTTGTGTATTCATCAGCTTTGCTTTCCTTGATATTTCGCCGATTCCTGAACGGATGTTTACATCAAATTTAGTTTGTCCACTTTTACCCTTTTTAGTAGTAATAAGTATAGCTCCATTTGCTGCTCGCGAACCATAGATAGACGTTGCATCTGCATCTTTTAATACATCAATACTTTCTATGTCATTAGGATTAATAAAATTTAATGGATTACCACTACCGGCAGGAGTTGGTGATGTATTACCAGACTCGCCTAGTATATTTGATAATGTTGGGAGCAGCTGAGAAATATAAGGTACACCGTCAACAACATAAAGAGGATCATTGCCTTTGGCCAAACTATTCTGCCCTTGAATCCTAACCTTTACACCACCACCAGGCAGGCCTGAATTTTGCTCTATAAAAATTCCTGGCAACCTGCCTTGCAAGGCAAGTAAGGGATTTTGAACAGGCGACTTCGCAATATCTTCGGCCTTAATACTGCTCACATTCCCAGTACTTAACCGCCTGCTAGTGGTTCCATAAGCTATAACCTGCACTTCATCCAATTTCGAATTAGCCGCTTTAAGAACTAAATATGATAGATCAGCATTCGCATATACCTCTTTGGACAAATAGCCTATAAAAGAAACCACTAGGGTCGCATCTTCTTTAATATTATGTAAAGTGAATTTTCCATCGATAGCACTAGTAACAACTCCTTTGCCATTCTTCACTTTAATTGACGCCCCGGACAATGGTATACCGTTTTCGTCTACTACCTGTCCTCGAACATCGATATTTTGAAGCCAGTCCGTGCCGTCACTGCCACTTAAATTATCCAATAACTTTTTCCCCTCTTCTTTAACCGTTATTATTTTACCTGAAATCTCAAAAGTTATTGGTAAGCTTTTAAATATTGTTTTCAATGCCTCATTCAATTCAGCATTCTGAACATTCACAGTTATCTTTTGATTTACAGGAATGGTTTGGTCGTAATAGAAAATGTCGTATCCGCTTTGCTTTCTAATTTCTTTTAAAACAGACTCTAAGGGTACGTTTTTCTTATTTAAAGTGATGCGCTGTCCAAATGTGGTGGCACTTACTTGTAATAATGATGCTAATAAAATGACGGTGGTTAAGCGCATAATAAGCAGTAGTTTATGGTATAGCCGCTGGGGCATACCAGTTTCTTTGGTATAAATTTTATACATTGGTATTAGTTTGGTTCTTGCAGATGCCTCAGGCCTCAGAAACTAGTGGCATCCTGCAGTTAAAATTGATTTAGTTGATTTCCAAACACAAGCATTCCCGGCCTCGTCGGGATTGTTTGTTTATTGCTTAAGCTATCCTATCGTTGTTTTCATCTCTTCTGATGTTTAAGTAAAATCGTCTGTTAATTGATATCATAGGGAGATTTATATATTATTTAATGACGTAAAGTTTTCTACCCTCCAGCCTGAATTTAATAGAGCCTGCGGATTCCATTGCTTTAAGCACTGCAGATAGTTTTCGGCTTCTGGATATCCAGCCTCCGGCTTTTACATTATCTGGTACTGGCATTTCATATATCACTTCAACATCATACCAACGGGCAATTTTTCGCATGGCTGTCTTGAACTCAACGCGGTTCAAATCGAAATCTCCTTCTTTCCAGGCAATAATACTTTCAGTATCTACTTTCTCGACCTTTATGTCTTTGCCATTATTTATGACTTGTTCTCCTGGCTTAATAATCTGAGAAAAGTTGCCTGCAGTAACTTTAACCGAACCTTCTAACAACGTAGTTGCAATCGACGGTTCATCAACATAACTATTAATATTGAAGTGTGTGCCTAATACTTCCACTTCTTGACTAGAGGTTTTCACAATAAATGGATGTGCTTTGTCTTTAGCCACCTGGAAGTATCCTTCACCGGTCAGCTTTACCCTGCGTTCTTTCAGTGCAGAGAAATTGGCAGGGTAAGATAAGCTAGACGCGGCATTTAAACTAACCAAGGTCCCATCCGGTAAAGTCAGGTCGTATGTTTCTCCATTGGCAGTAGATAGGGTGTTGTATTGAGATTGCTTCGTGCCTCGCAATGACAAACTGTCGATGTCATAGATCAGTTTTCCTTCCGCAGTTTTGGTAATGGTTACACCTGATTGTTCTGCTAGCTTCCCGTTAGCTGCATCGGTTAACTTGATAGTTTTACCGTTTGCCAATGTTAGGGTTGCACCCTGCTTGCCCGGCGCGATGTCATTACTATATTGAGGTCCTGAAACAAGTTCAGGAACACGTGTAGGTTTAAAAAAGTAAATGCAAATTGCAATGGCGGTAACCGCAGCAGCAATGGTGGCTACGCGTGGCCACATGCTGATTGCTTTTGATTTCCCCGGTAGGGTCTTCGATTCAACTATCTCCCAATTTTTGTATTTCGATTCAAGAATTTGCTTGTTGGATGGCGCTTCCGCCTCATATGGAATCGACAAATACCATTCTTCAACAATGGCCTTCTCCTTTTCGGTTGCTGTACCCTTGTTATACCTGTCTAGTAAGCTTGTTATTTCGCTGTTCTCCATTTATTAAACTTCGCTTAACATTGTCTTTACCTATAAGACGGCTTAGAAACGGACGGGGGGCAAAAATTTTAAAATAATTTCAACAGCATCAGCAAATATGCCCAGAGGCCTAGCCTGCCGCGCAAAACTTTAAGTGTACGTTTCATTTTGGATTTTACTGCCTCTTCCGTCATGTCCAGTTTTTCGGCAATCTCCCGGTAACTCATATCCTCCATCCGGCTCATGGTAAAGATCTGCCGCTCTGCCTCCGGCAAAGCTGCAATCTCTTTTTCTATCAGTGTCCGCAGCTGACTCTCCCGAACTTTAAAATCGGCCTCGTATTTATCTTGTTCAAAATAGGCACCTAACGAAGACAAGTATTTTTCGGAAACTTTGCTATGGCTAAACAGATCAATAATTCTATTGCGCACCACTGCATAGAGATAAGAAGAAAGACTACCCTTCAATACCAACTGATCTCGCCTCTCCCACAACCCCACAAAAACATCTTGCATCAGGTCATTCGCAGCATCTTCATCGTTCAGCCTCCTATAGGCATGAACATACAGCAATGAATAAAAACGATTATAAATCTCCGCAAATGCAGAATGCTGCCCCTCCCTCAAAAGGGCCAACAGTTCCTGGTCACTATGATTTTTATAATCTGACATATTTATCCCTTGATATCGTCTAAGCTTTAACCTCTCGGTTGAATTGCTTAACAAATATGAACTACTTATTTCTAAAAGACCAAGTCTTAGAAAAATAAATTTTAAGGGATTTAGGGTTTTTCAAGAAATGATGTAGTTAATACTTATCATTTATGAATACTTTTCTATGAACAATCTTTGCATACACCAACAAGTATACAGTTCATTTGTTGAACACTATACTTTTCTGGAACTGAAAATTCTACAAGTGTTGGAAGACATTCAATAGTTTCACATTTTGTACAGCGAAAATGAAAATGATTTGCAGGAACAGGTATTTTATCACATTTAACGCAGACCGCAAAATATTGTTTCCCATCATCAGCAACTACTTTATGTACGATCTCATCTTCACAAAATCGGTTCAATATCCTATAAATAGTGGCTCTGTCAACACCAATATCCATCTGATTTACAACAGCCTCATGGCTCATCGCCCTTCTTTTACTTGTCAATACAGACAAAACAGCCTCTTGTGTTGCAGTGTTTCTACGTTTCATTTAGCGCAAATTTAGTAAATAAACATTATCGCGACAAGCTTGCAATAATATAATGCGACAATGTCGCATTAGTGAAATATAAATCCTATCTTTGTCAAAAGTTGTTAAAACGATAGGGAGAGAAATCTTAAACGAACGCGGACTTGCTTCAACAGCATTTAGTAATAAAATCATATGGCAAACATTAAAGATTATGAAGTTATCATCATAGGTGGCAGTTACTCAGGGCTTTCTTGTGCAATGGCATTAGGACGTTCCTTGCGTAAAGTTTTAATTATTGACAGTGAAAAACCCTGCAATATTCAAACACCACATTCGCATAATTTCTTAACACAAGATGGAAAAACCCCTAAGGAAATTTCAACAATTGCCAGGCACCAAGTTGAAAAATACGAAACAGTAAAATTCTATAATGGGCTTGCCACTAATGGGACAAAAACAATACAGGGTTTTGAAATAACAACGAATACAAACGACAAGTTCACAGCGAATAAATTGATTTTTGCGACAGGCATAAAAGACGTGATGCCAGACATTAAAGGTTTTGAAGAGTGTTGGGGTATCTCTGTAATTCATTGCCCTTACTGTCATGGTTTTGAATTCCGTAAAAAAGCGACAGGCATATTGGCTGATGGTATAAGGGGATTTCATTTGGCATCTTTGGTCAACAATCTTACGGAAAATGTAACGATACTAACCAATGGTAAGGCTGATTTTAATGAAGAACAAATGGCTAAAATCAAAAACCACAACATAGAAATTATTGAAACAAACGTCATAGAAATTGAACACAAAAATGGAAAAATCAAACAAGTGGTGTTCTCTGATGGCTCTAGAAAAAGTTTCGACACACTTTATGCTGCTTTACCATTTACACAACATTCAGAAATACTTAGCTCATTGGGTTGCGAACAGACAGAACAAGGCTACATCAAAGTAAGTCCGTTTCAGGAAACCAGCGTCAGTGGCGTATTTGCCTGTGGCGACAATAGTCATATGATGCGTTCTATTGCCAATGCGGTATATACTGGCAACCTAACGGGAGCGATAGTAAATGGTAAACTAATAGAAGAAAATTTCTAAATAACAAAAAAGCCCAAACTTATGAAACCGGAACTTACATCAGCAAAGACAGGTTTGAAATGTTTGGTGGTGTAAAAATATTCTTTTACGACAGAAAAACGATAGAAGAAGAGTTTGGTAAATCAGGACTTTTTGAAATTACAGAAGTAACAGAGAACTATCCTTTTTACTTAATAAATGCAAAAAGACCAGAACAGAAAATGCTGTTCAGTATTAAAAAGTACAAAACTGTTGTTTTCATAGCGGTAATTGCTCTGCCATTTCTTTAACTTTCAACAGTGCCTTAGGCCATACCTCATTGAAGTGCTCCTCCCATTCGGGATTGACATCAATTTCAATTAACCATTCAGTTTTTCCTTCTATAGTATTAAGCGTGTAGTTTTCATGTGCTCCCGCCCATGATTTTACTTTTTCGCTTTCCGTATCTTCAACTCCGTCTTTCAATTCTCCAATATGCCTGATCGAAAGAAACTTATTTGGGATATTTGCATCAATAATCGATACCATTCCCGAACCTTTACCATCTCCAAAGATTGCTTTGCTCCCTACCTGCCAATCAGTTTCTACTTGAGAACCCTCTGCAAATACCGAGGTCCACATCGGATAAGTCTCTTCTCCGATTAAAATATTCCAAACTTTTTCCGGGGTAGCATCAATGGTGACCCTGTATTCTTGCTTTCTCATAATTTCAATATTAAGCTTGATTCATTAAAGATACCCATCTACCCGAAACTTAACAATGGGTTGCTGCGACAATTAAACAGGTCAAATACGACACTATAACGGCGCGAATTTTCAAATTGCTGTATATAATCTAGATGAGTAAATTGGAAGATAATTGGCTATAACAAAATCTTATTTTTTAATACTATTCCATAATGTCTGATTTTTTGAGCTTGATAAGCGATCTTCGATAAATGACTTGGCTACAGCGATCAATATGATGAAATTACAATTACATCTATGCAATAAACAGCCTTTCGGTCCCACTTAATTTTCAAGCGCGAAATTATTTTTAGATTTTATTTTATTATTGCACTAGATTAGCTACGTGGTAGCTTAACCTCAATATTGGTAAATATCTTGCAAAACATATAAATTGAGGTTAATCAAACAGCAGATGGTTATTAATCAACATAAAAAATTTTGTTATCGCATCATCCACAGGGACAACTTGATCCATTTGCTAAAACACGGATTGGTCAGTAAACACCATAAAAACGCAGACCCAGATTTTACTGCCATAGGCAATCTGGAAATTATTGATGTGCGGAGTGCAACGCCAGTGCGAATCGCAGGCTATGGCAATATTGGTGATTACGTACCGTTTTATTATACAACAAGGTCTATGATGCTCTATAATATAGTCACCGGTTATTATGCACCTAAGGTGCCAAAGCGGGCAAAGAGCGAAATTATAGCAGTACGCTGTTTAATTAAAAACTTAGCCGAACTACCCAAATGGTTTTTCACAGACGGGCAGGCCAATGATGACAATAGCGAACATTATCGAGACCTAAACTTAATGAAACAAATAGACTGGGCTTGTATCCATGGAGAAGATTTTACTAAATCCGCAGCGGATTACGATAAACAGCGACGTTATCAGGCGGAATTTTTAGTTCATCATGAGGTACCTCTTGATCACATAGAGGCAATTTGCGTTTATGACCAGACTACGGATAAATGGGTCAAAGAGGAAATTAATAAAGCAGGATTGAAAATTCCTGTGTATATTCACAAACATTACTTTTTCGATTAATGATCAAATTTTTGACAGGAGACCTACTCAAAGCCGATGCCCAAGCATTGGTAAATACCGTAAACACCGTCGGGGTAATGGGAAAAGGCATCGCGCTGCAATTTAAAGAAGCATTTCCCTACAACAATAAAGTTTACGTTCAGTATTGCAAAGAAAAGTCTTTAGCGCCGGGCAAAATGTTGGCTGTATGGGACTCTAACTTAATATACGGCAAGAAACTTGTCATCAACTTTCCAACCAAGACTCACTGGCGTCAGCCGTCTAAATATGAATATATAGAAAAAGGTCTTGCGGCCTTAAAAGAACTAATCAAAAAAGAAAATATCAGTAGTATTGCCATACCACCATTAGGTGCGGGAAATGGCGGGTTAGATTGGAACATAGTTAAGTCGATGATTGCTACTTCACTAAGTGACCTCGATATCAGTATACAGATATACGAACCCAACGTAGCTATCAAAGAGATTTTACAAAAACAAGAGGCGCCAAAAGAAGTCAAACTTACTACAGCTAGGGCATGCCTGCTGTACAGTTTGTTTGCATTTGAAAGTTTTGGTGAGTACAGTAGTCTTTTTGCCGCCAATAAACTCGCTTACTTTCTTCAGAGGATGGGTCAGGATCTAAAATTAGACTTCAAACCGCATCACTACGGCCCGTATGCACTTGGCGTTGAAAAGGTGCTCTACTATTTAAACGGCTCGTTTATTTTTGGATTGGAACAGGGAGAAGCCAAGCCATTTGAACCGCTCAAACTTAACTATGAAAAGTGGAATATGGTAAGCGAATACGTTAAAAACATGAAGACCGAAGAGCGTTTAAGACTTGAAAAAATGTTACATTTTCTTCAAAACTTTACTTCGGAACTGTCTCTGGAAATCCTTTCTACTGTTGACCTGATTTTAGTAAAAAATCCGAACTACACTGTTGAAGAGGTTCAAGATGCTATTTGGACAGACAGGAAGAAAAAACTTTTCAAAAAGGACAACATTGAGCGTGCTTATTACCATTTACAGAAAAACAGAACGCAACTGAGCATGTCTTACTAGGGCTACAAATAGGTGGCACCTTTCTTATCATCGTAGGCTGTCCGAATTGTGTTATCTAAAGAACCACACTCATCCGGAAACTGCCTGCCGGCGTACCGTCATTCTGCCGGGTATTTACCGGTTTCAACAACCAGCTAATCATGGAGTACAGAAACTTGTTAAACCACTTTATTGTCTCCATGTTCTTTTCATGGAAATCAGCTTCCAGGTATTGTCCTCGAATTTCAAAATCGCTTCACCACCTTCGTATATAATACCATAAAATACCTTGGCATACTTCATGTCTTTATCGAAAACGAGTGCACCTATTACCGGCCCTGAATAGTATTCCCATCCGCTGCCCCAGTGCCCATGATAGATCTTGATGTAATTCAGCAGGAACTTTTGCCGCGCTGCGCTTTCTCCTTTCGCCTGTGCAGTATTCATGATACCTCCTTCGGTAAATGCGCTAAGCTCGTTACCAAGGAAATCACTCAATAGTTTATTGTATTTTTCGGTAAGATATAGCGGGGTGGCTTTGGTCAGGGTAATCTGTGGTCGGAAATTCCGTACAGAGTCTATCAGTAATTTCGTACTGTCTTCCCAAACGTTTTTGTTTGGACCGTAAGAGTTTAGAATCAATCTATCCCCAGCTTTTGCCCAATTAATAAATCTTTCATGGTATTGTTTGTCTACTTTCTGCTTGATATATTCAATGGCGTAAGCTTTTTCCTCTTCTTCGGTATAGTACACTTTTTCCCGCTGGAAGATCTTAAAGTTAGTTCCAGTAATCAGATATTTATAGCCTTTGTAAAGGGTATCTCCCCATTGGGTGCCACCGTGATTGGCAAGATCATGAGGATTATAAAAGGCTTCGAAGATGGCGTAGGCTTGCTGAACGACCTTTCTCATATTCTTGCGCTCGGCTGGGCTTGCTGGAGGCAATTCCTTTGACCAGTCATCAAAAAATGCTTTCAATTTTATTGTTGATTGTTCCTGATAAGCCTGCTCTAACTGTTCTGCAGTCTGTCCTTTGGCTTGCGATAAAATTAGGGTAATTGACAAACTGATCAGTAGGATCGCATTTCTCATCAGAAGTAGGATTTGGTTTACCTCAAAATACAAAATTTAATTTAGATTTTTTCAGTGCTTTTTTGCTCAGAATATCACATTGATTAATTTATTCAGTAAGTAAATAAGTGCAAAAAGGATCACGAGCAAGATCATCAGCGTCAACACAATGATATTTCGTCCGCTACCCTGGTGTTTGTGCTCCAGGTAATGTTCTTTGATAAGTTTGAGGTTTCTTTCGTTGGACTTAAAGAAAAAATCGAAAATCTGCCCGATAACCGGAATGGCACCGACTACCGTGTCGAGGAGAATATTCAGGCTCATTAGCACAACCAGCTTATGACTTGCCCCCTTTTTCGCCATTGCCAACAACAGCCCGCTTGAGATTAAAAACCCGGCTATGTCACCTGCAAAGGGAACCAGGTTGAGCAGCGGATCTAGGCCAAACTTGAATTTAGTTCCCGGAAAACGGAACTGGCTGTCCATCAGTGTGGAGACCTTGTAGATCCATTCCAGCCCTGAAGGTGCTGTTTGGCGTTCGTTATTGGCTTTCATACTGAATTAACTGGATTGGAGAAGTTTTGTTTTAAACCTTTCTTAGCAGCCATCCTGGAATTTCGGATCCGCCCATGGCTTGGATGACCTAGTTAAAGTCGGCAAAGAGATCGACTCATCAACTCAGCACCTCATTGGGTCACCGAAATAATGATTTTATTGCTAAATGATATTAGGTCAGTTTGTAAATTAGAAGATGGAAAATCTGCTTCAATTGCAATATACCCTGATCAAAGAATCCCGAGAGGAGGTATTTGATTACCTGGAATTGGGGGTCAAAGAGGACTTATTAATTCCTTTACCTGCTTTTAATGGAAAAAATATCCGTTACATGCTGGTCCACATCGCAAATACTTATGTGGCTTGGATCAACAACTTCATTCTTAAAGGAGATCTCTCTTTTTTCTCTGAGGAGGAGGTCTCAACGATCGATGGGCTGAGGACTATTTTTAATAAAGTTGATCTGATAATGGACCGCTTTTGCTTAGAATTTTCTGATCACCCGGTGCAACCTGTAAGGGCAATAAATGGGTTGACAAGTATATTGAAACCGATAGCTATGGCATTTTTACCCATGTGATTACCCATGAATTTCACCATAAAGGTCAGGCCATGACCATGAGCAGATTACTTGGCCATACCCCGCCAGATACAGACATCATGAGATACTAACGATCAGTAACACAATTAATATTAGGATGAAAGAAATGTGAGGCTTCTCCTTTCGGCCATGCCCCAATTCTCCTTTTTATCGAATAAACAGGACTGAAGATGAAATACTTAAATGATCGGCAAGCGCATTAGCATTATTGCTGTTTGGAATTGCAATAGGCGTGAATTTTTTCAATCATACCGCGTTCGTTGAATTCATAGACATCGCAGGAATGCACAGCATTGACCAACGTGCCTTCTTTTTTGAATTCGCCATAACCGTAGATCACGACTTTGTTTTCTCCAACAAGACTACCACTTTCCCTGAAGTCGGTATCTATAGTAGCAAAATATCGGGAAACGCCTTTGCAGAATTTCAGCACCTCGGCTTTACCAAGGATGTGTTTATGGTCTTCATAGATGTGAAACTCGACTTCCTCGGATAGCCGGTCTGCTACTTCATCAAATTGTCCACCGGAGAAAAGCCGCGCGACTGTCAGTAAATTTTCCATATGTTGTCTTTTAGATTTGCTAATACTACAACAAAAATCTATTTATTTTTATCCTGAACCGTCCAAATCAGCTCATTGGTTGCATAACCTAATGCGCTTGCTTTTTTTAAGTAATTTTCTTTGACCGATTCAGGAATGTTTGGCGTTCTGGATAAAATCCACAGGTACTTTAAGTTGTTGCCAGCTACCAATGCATAACGGTATTCTTTATCGATAGCAATTACATTGTAACCAGCGTAAAAAGGTCCAAAGAACGAGACTTTCAAGCGGGCTTCCCTTGGATCCCTGACCGACTTCGCTTTGCCGACACTTTCTTTCCATGCATTTTTAACCGTATCGAAGCCCCGGTTTTTCACTTTGATCAATCCTTCTTCTGCGGCCGAATATTCCGCGGTCACGTTGCTCAGGTTCTTTTCAAACTTAAAATCCATCCGGGCGATCTCGTACCATTTCCCCAGGTACTTTTCTTTCTCGAATGGCTTTACTGCGGTAGCGCCTTTTGGAATGGTTACTTTACAGGCTTCAAATAAAATCGCGCAGGCGCCGATAGCAAGGGTAAGGTAAATGCCAGTTCTGGTTTTTTGTGTCATAGTGCTTTGCTGAATGGGAATTGCCTGTCTATTGACAATAACAGCAATCAAGCTCATCTGTTTGATTGAAAATCGAAATAAACAGCCTGATTGCACAAAGTTAAACGCTCAATCCATTAACCTCTTGTTATGTAAGGCCATCAGCTCATTCTTTATTCATCCTCACCATACGCGGATAAAACTTACCTTGAATGTCAACCAGATCACCCTGTGCTGCAATGACTGTATCAATATCCTTGTAAGCAAAAGGGTTCTCTTCAACTGTTCCACCAATCAAGGTAACGCCTGCACTGGATAACAACTTTTTCATAGCCGACACCGTCATGCTCTCCTTCGCCTTTTGCCTGCTCATGGCTCTGCCAGCTCCGTGTGAAGCGGAGTACAAAGCATCATCTTCTCCTTTTCCAGATACCAGGTAAGCGGGAGTAGTCATGCTGCCGGGGATAATCCCCAGTTCTCCTTCGTGTGCCGGCGTAGCACCCTTGCGATGGATAATAACATGGCGACCGTCACTCAACTGATCCTTCCAGGCAAAATTGTGGTGGTTCTCTACCACGTGCAATGCCTTCAAGCCTACAGCTTTTAACAGGTTGGCATGGATGCGTTCGTGACAGGCCTTCGCATAATCGCCGGCCAGCGTCATGGTTAACCAATATTCCTGACCAGCCTCGCTGTTCATATCCAACCAGGCCAGTTGCTGTGCATGGCGGGGAAGTTTGCAGGTATTCATCGCGATCTGCGTGTAATGCCTTGCGATAGCCGAGCCTAATCCGCGACTGCCTGAATGCGTTAACAAAGCCATGTATTTTTTAGCGGGTAAGCCTAAGGTATTATTAGCCAACAATTCGATTTCGCCAAATTCTACAAAGTGGTTGCCACCACCCGATGTACCCAACTGTCTCACCGCTTTACTGCGTAAGGGCTTTAAAAACGGGATTTCATTAAAGACAGGGCTATCCAACACTTCATGCTCCTGTCTGCTATCCAAACCTCCTTCCATACCAAAATGGATATGATTTCTTAGCGCTTGCTTCAGCAGGTATTCGTTGCGCTTTAAAAAGGCCTCGCTCTCATCGATAATCGATAGCGCCATACGACAGCCAATATCCATTCCTACAGCGTAGGGAATTACCGCATTGTATGTAGCGAGTACGCCACCAATTGGCAATCCGAAGCCCATATGCGCATCAGGCATTAATGCACTTTGAACGCTTACAGGAAGCCGGTTTGCCAGCTCCATTTGTTGCTTTGCCGATTGCTCAATGCCTTTCCCTCCATAGGTTTTACAATACACGGGTTCGTCCAGCAGGTCATACGCATTAAACGATGGCGCATGTGTTTTGCCAATCACTTTTTCGGCTATCTTACTGGTAAATTCATCATCCAGAAACGCTTCTGGGTTACTTTTAATCTTAACCAGCAAGTCAAGCAATTCCTGCTTGCTGTGGTGCTTGAAATTTTTAGCGGTTATTCCAATAACCAGGCTTCTCAGCTGATCATTGTGGTAACCTATTTTACTTAAATCTTTTGTTCTTAAATTTCCCATTGGGTTATGTTTCTAAATCCAGATATGCTTCTTTATGAGCGTTTCTGGGTATGTTTTTTAATTGATTAATGTATTTGACGCGCTCGTTAAAACGATCCCTCCATCGATAGCTTCGGCCACGTGTTAACAGGTTGATACGGGCTGCCAGATGATTGTTTTCTATATGATCTTCTATGTACGACAGCTCCCTTTCTATATCTGCATCTATCATTTTAGTATGCGTAATCATATGGGGCACTACCTTGAGCACAAATCGCCACGGTTCCGCAAAAACGTACTTAACGTTGGTACGGAAAGTTCTTGCCTCAAAAGTTTCCATGCGGTTAAAGCACAGCTGTTCTTCTTCGCTTAAATTCAGCCTGTTCATATCCCAGCTTTGCTCCGATACCTCCCGCAGCACCTGCACTTTTTCGGTATAAACGTAACGTTGTTTGCGTCGCTTCTTCCTTTTGAAGGAAGGGTGAATATGATATTCAACCACATTGATCTTAGATAGTAAGTCCTCATAAAATTCCTTTTTCGGATCATGTTTCAACTCCTCCCGCAATACAAAAAAACGTTTCCAACCACGTTGATACGGCTGTTCCAGCGGAACCATCGGCAGAGCTCTTTTTTGCTGCCTTAGTTCTTCCCGCCGTTTGTGCAGTTGTAACAATTTTTTATCCCGGTCACTTTTTACGAGGCGCCTCTTGCGCCGCGCCGATTTTATACAGCGCGGCCATTCCTGTGTGTCCATCACACTTAAATTTTATTTTTCTTGAATTTGATTTTTTGATCTCTGTTCGTCCTTGAGTAAGGATATACCTTTCTTAAGCGCTCAAAAAATCCCTTGAATTTAAAGCAGACAAAATAATACACTTGTTACCTGCGCAACCGTTAAATTATCCAATAAAACACAGGGTTTGCCTGCCTAATTAGGCAATGAGCGAAAGGGGCGATATGTGGAATTGCGATGTCATGATTCCTTGAAATTTAAAATTTTACAACTCAGGAATTGCACGCAAAGATAGTAGTTTATTTTGAAATACTATAAAAGGGCAAATTAATCTTTGGCTTTAGGGCAAAATAGGTGGCTTTGGAATTGAGTTACTGATTTTACCAGCAACTCTTAGGCAGCGTTCAAAATCTCCATTTAACCCCATTTTTTCCTTCTCAACATCAAATAGATATTTTGCAAATTCTTCGCCACCTGAGCTCAATGCTTGAACTTTAATCATTTCAGAAATATAGCCCCTATACTCGTCTCTCGCCTCATCGATATCATTAACACCTATTGGATCCCAATCAAACCATAAAATTTCATCAATCTTCCTATAAATCAAAAATTCTCTAGCTGCCTGAAAGTTGAGTTTAAATTTTTCGTTCCTCTTGAACAATAAAATGATCCCTTGGATCTCATCTATAAATCTTTTATCATTGAAGCTGCGAGCCGCTTGTATGGCCAGACCTGGTATATAATACCCACTATCAGCATCAAAAGGCGCAGGTTGACCAGTTGCATTATAAGTCACTTTAGCTATATTTTCCGCTAGGAATAAAAAGCTCTGCGGCTGAAAATGCGGATGATCTAATAGGAAAACTCTGATTTTTGAAAACTGGGAATGAGCTTCAGGCCACCTGTTTAGATTTTCAATTATGGGATGGAGTTCCTTTATTGGATTCGGAATATTTTTCACATAATCATTGAAAGCCGACAATAAAAGTCCTGCCCAATAAGGTTTTAAACTATCAGGAACGTCTTCAAAAATCTCCCTTCCAAAATCCAGATCTGTTGCTATATCGCCCATTTTAATCATCCTAGGCAAAGTTGCCTTTATTTGCTACTACCTATCTCAATGTTTAGATATCACTTGATCTTTATATCGTTCAACAAATTCGATCGCATCAATCATATTTTCAGGATATTTAGCATAATTAATAAATCTAGATATGCCATGTCGGTCGGGTTCAAATATTGAGATGTGCTGATAATTAAATCCATGTCTTATTAGAAAACCGACTACGTCCCATGCTCTGTTGTCATTCAATTTGGGTGGTCTAAATCTATGAGTCATGTGAATTGCTTGAATGCCACATTCAGGGCATTTAAAATTCGAACTCTTTAAATCCTGTGACGACATACTAAATGACTTCCTACAATTTAAACATAGCTTCTTACCCATAGCAACTAAAGATCACGATCTGATTTTACATTTCCAATAAATCATACTAGATGTATTCTAGTCTGGATAATTGCTATATTACTTAGAAAGTATCTTGGATATGAATTTAAAAGTAGGAAATACAGATTTACCTAACGCATTGAAGTCTGAAATTGATGACCTTTCAAATCAGTCAATGGACGATGTAAAAGTGCATCATCAAGGGCGTGTGAAACCAACCCTGCAAAATAAGGACTCAATAAATGTAAATGATGGTGCTGGGTTAGAAAAAGAGGCGGATAGTATGGGGAATTTAGCATCCGAAAAAACACATCGGAAGAACTCTTTATTTTCATAAACCCCGCAGGTCTGCTTTCGCAAAGCGCTGCGGGGTGGCAACCGCTACGTTACAGTTCCTTTTCGTTAAACATCTTCGCGTCACGGGTATTTTTTTGTACGGCAATTGATGAAAACATGCTTAGGCAGAATGCCATTGCGTAAAAGCCTTTTTCACTGAGCGTCATATCGGCGTTCCAGAGTCCAATCGTCAACAGCACCATTGCAGCAATCGTAGCAAACCAACAAATACCATAGTAAAGGTCTGTCACAGCAAGCCCTTCTGCCCTATCTCTCACACTTTTTTGTACCGAGATCACGGCAAATAAGCCGAATAACAGAATGGTAAAATAATAGCCTTTTTCATTCAATTCCATACTTGCATTCAATAAGCCAATGCAATAGCCCAGTGTACCGGTTAATAATGCAAACCAGGAGGCTCCAATAAATGCAGCAGTGGGTTTAAATGGGTTTTTGTGTTCTAGCGGTTCCATATTTGTTTTGTTTAAGTGATTAATATGAAGGTAAATGTCGGGTGTAAGAAAAATCCACCAAAGCCTTTATTTTCAAAAAACTGATGATATATTCTTGTAATATTGTACTTTTAATACACCCAGATAATCAGTATGGATTCGCTTTCGGAATTAATCAATCTTCTTACTATTACCGACAAAAAGCTATTCAAGCAGTTCTTAATACGCAAAAACAAGCGAAATGATGTTAAAAATTTGCAGTTACTCAATTTGATAGAAACTGACGATATAGATGGCATAAGTAAACTGTACGACAGCAAAAAAAATAAGGATGCCTACCATGCTTTGCATAAAAGACTACAGGATAATTTACTGCTTTTCTTATCTCAAAAAACTTTTGAGAGCAATCACGCTGACACTTACGACGCATTGCGGTTACTCGTTGTTAGTCGGTTTCTATTAGAGAACAACATCGTAAAACTTGCCTTTAAATGTCTGGATAAGGCGGAGCGACTAGCGGAAGAACTGGAGCAGTACAATTTACTCAATGAATTGCTCCAGCTTAAAATACAATATGCGCATTTGCCTGGAACAGATAATTTAGAGGCTTTAACTACGCGCTTCCTGCAAAACCAGCTACTGATGCAAAGGGAGGCCAGGCTCAATATGGCTTATGCCTTTTTAAGACGGGAGCTGCAGGAAATACACCTGAGCGGTAAAATCGTGAATTTAACCGCCCTAATGATTACCACCATCAGGCAGTATAAAATTGCTGAAGATGACCTGATGACCTATAAATCCATTTATCAAATTCTGTTCATCGCAAATGAATATGCAGCCATACAGCAGAATTATAGCCTAATAGAGCGTTATATCAAGCGGACGGACCGATTTATGAAAGGGCAACCACATAAAAATCAATCCTATCTCTTCTACCACATCTCTATTCTATATTTTTTGGCGAACTTTCACCTGCGCCAAAGAAATTTCCAGCATAGCACAACCTATCTCCAGGAAATGATGAATCTGATGCTAACAGATAATCGCTTTTATACCTTGTTTTATTTGCGTCATCAGTTACTAGCTGCGCTTCAGCTATTCTTTACTGGGGCTGCAGACGACGGCATTGTAATGCTAAAACAATCGCTTTCTAAAACTAAACTCAAGTCTAAACCTGAAGACATTGAGGATATCCGGGTATGCCTAACCATGTTTTTAGCCCTCATCAATGAACAGGCATGCCTAAAACAGCTCAGTCTTCTAACGCGGTCGGATGCCTGGTACGAGAAGAAAATGGGCATGCTTTGGACCATCCGAAAAAACCTGATGGAAATCCTGGTCTATGCACAGTTCTCCAATATTGAGCTTGCCATGTCGCGGATAAATAGTTTCCGCCACAGATATAAGAAGTATCTGCTCAAAACCTCAGAAGATCGTGTGCTCCTGTACCTCCGATTGGTTGAAAAATACCTCCAAAAACCCGATGTCGTAACGCAAATGGAATACAGAAATGCTGTTTTAAACCTGCAAGGCGACGGAGAAAATAGTGATATATTCACGCTTAGCTTTGTTGCCTGGCTAGCAGCCCGCTGGCAGAAAAAAACAGCTTACCAAGTTTTGCAAAGCTTGATCAATTAAGATTTGTCCTATCGATACTTACACTTGCCACACTTTGCCAATTTCTAATCACCAAATCGTAAAACGGTTCATCAGCAGAACCACCTTTAAAAATGGCATATGTCTTTTTACCATCTTTTGCAATATAATACCTTGCTGTTAACATTTGGCTTGTCGAAATTCCTGTCAACACTTTAGTAAGATCAAAACTGAAAGTGGCGGCGAAGTTGTCGTTCGGGTTGATCACAACTTCCGGCACGGAAAGCGCAGCTTCAAAAGGGTAGGAACTCCCAACCAGCACACTATCTATTGTTCCACCTGGGTTGGTAAAAGTGCCTCTAAAACTAAATGCCAGATCGGATTTAAGAGACTTCCTGCAATACAGTTTTACAGCTACATCTTTATAGGTTCCTGATGGCAATTTGATCACCCCTGCCAAACCATTTAATTTCAAAATGTCCACGTTTCTTTCGATGCTGATCACCGTGTCCATCAATTTGCTGGTCTTACCTGTAAATGAAATCTTTTCCACGTACACCGTTGCTGAAGACCAGCTCACATCAACAGTTGATGGATTGCTCGCCTGTGAGGTTGCGCTTTTACCATCAGCAATGGTCGACTTAGCAACATATGACATTTGACCAAATCCGGTAACTGGCTTTTCAGGAACCGGAACCGACTCTTTTGTACAAGAGATGATGATTGACGTTAGCAGTATTGTTGCTAAAAGCAATTTTGAGAAGTTGGAAAGCGTTTTCAAAGCAGAATAATTTAAGTTTTCGATGACTTAAATATAAGAAGAATTCTTGCCTCAAAAAAGCGATTGAAGCTTAAAAAAGCTTCAATCCGCTATTTAGAAATATGTTGTAGATGATTAAATAGACTATCGAAAATGATAGTGATAAAGCAAAGTACTTGTTGAGCATCTTACTTCCTTTTTTGAAAGGCATTAGGAAAATCGCATTAAACAACCAAACTGCAAGTGCAACTCCAAAATTTATCAATACAATAATCGTCGATAGCGCCATACCAAACACTGCAGGCTGCGCAACTATCCCCACAAGTGCGCCATACAACACACCGAGCGCCATCGTAACACCAACCATAATTAGCGCAAACTTGCTCCCCCTTTTAAAGTGCTCCAAAAATCCCGGATCAGCAACCGGTGTTTGTACCTTCGCAGGTTCTTTTTTCCTTCTCCATCGCGGAAACCAAATGATTACGCCGGTTATAAGCATACTGATCGGTGCCAAGCCTCCTATCAAAGCAAGCAACTGCGTCGTCAAGCCCCCGAATGTTCCATAATGGATCGGTGTTAGCCAGCTAAGGTAAGCCCGGCCCGACTGCGGAAAGTCGCGACTACTCACCAATACCTTGCCGCTATATTGATCCAGACTTATCAATTCCCTGCTCCCTAATTTGGGCAGTTCCGGACCGATCATATTTAAACTATAATGATCTACTGAATCTTTCGGAAAACCAATAAACCCAACTTTTGCATCGGGCATTAGTCTTGCCGCAATGTCTGTTACTTGTTTAACGGAAAGCGGTTTTGCGTCTTTAACGTATGTCGACTTCGCATAGAAAATCTGCTGCACATGGTTTGGCGACAGGCCACTGAGCATCAACAACAATGGGATTACCAGCACAGAGAAACTGATTGAAAATCCTGTTAGGGCCATTAACGCGACCATAGGGGAAGTGTAAATGCCAATCGCCTTGTGCCAGTCGTAATTCTTTCGCTTAAAAGATCCGCTAAATTTGACGCCCATGGCAGCCCGCAACTGTTTCCACTTTTTGGGAAGCCAAAGCCGGACGCCACTAATGGTAAGGATCAATAAGATCAAAGCAGATAAGCCAACCACGTACCTGCCTATTGCAGGAATCAGCAGCGTTCGGTGGATCATGGTAACCGTTCCGATAAACCCACTTTCATGCAATCGCTTTCCACAGATTTTGCCGGTGTAAGGATTGATATAAATGTCTTGCTCGGTTTTTTCTACATGGAGCCAGTAAGTGGCAGAGGGACTGTAGCTGCTGAGCAGGATATAATCGTATTTTAATTTTGGATAGTTCTTCTTAATCAGATCAGTGATCTCTGCAAAATCCGCATGATGCTGACCTTTTGTGGTTTCAAAAAGCTCTTTATTCAGACATTGGTCAATCTCGTCCTGAAAAACCAAGATACTGCCGGTAAGACCCACGACGGATAAAATGAGCCCCGCAAAAATGCCCAGGTACAGGTGCCATTTACCAAACCACCTTTTTTGATGTGTTGCCCATTTTAGCGTTCGTTTACTGGTGGTGGTGGTCATGGTGGTTTGCTTTACTGATTAAACTAAAAAATCACCGGCACCAACGCAAGTCAGTACCGGTGATACATTAAAATTGAAAGGGATAATTAGAATTTCAAGGTGGCGCTGGCGATAAAACTTCTTGGCATCTGTGCGTTAATGGTGGTGTAACCTACCCAGTAGTGCTTATCTGTAAAGTTATTGGCGCTGATGCCCAGTCTGAATTTCTTTACATCATAAAATGCAGATGCATTCAGCACCGTATACTCTGGCAAGACAAAAGTACCCTGAGTGGCATTGGCAATCACTACACTTTCGCCTGCATAATTACCACCCAAACCAAAGCCCAAACCGGCTACGGTGCCATAAGGGATTTTGTAATTGATGTAAGCATTAGCTACTTTTTTTGGACCGGAAGTTACAGGACGGAACCCATTCAGGTTGGCACTGATATCTGTATACTTGCTGTCGTTATAAGCGTAACCTGCAATGATATTTAAGCCTTCAAAAGGGTTGATGTTAAATTCTGCTTCCCAACCTTTGCTTTTTTGAGTACCATCCTGGATGCTAAATAAAGGATTAGCCAGATCGCCTCTTACCACATCTTTTACTTTGATGTCATAGTAGCTGATAGTACCGCTCAATTTTCCGTCAAATAAGTCGGCCTTAATACCGCCCTCTGTTTGATTAGCCTGTTCTGGTTTAAAACGGTTGTTATCCTTGTCTACACCGGTTTTATTGGTAAAGCCATTTTGATAATTACCAAAGAGTGATAATTTATCTTTAATCAACTGGTAAACCAATCCGAATTTTGGAGAGAAAGCGTTTTGTTCATAACCCTGACCAATCTGGTTGGTTACTGGATTATAAACGCCGACATTCTTGAAGTTGTCAAAACGAAGACCTACCGACACCAATAATTCATCGGTCACATTCAATACGTCTGAAAAATAGGCGCTGTAAGTATTGGTTGCAGTCCTTCCAGAGTAAACCGCAGACGTTTTAGTCGCATATAATCCTGCCACCTCAGCTTCATTGAACTCATAATAGTTAGGGTTTGGACCAACCAATGAAACCACATCAAAATTGTCTGCACCCAAAGTGTTGTTAAAACGCTGATAATTGTAATTGTTTTTGTTGGTAAAGAAATCCAAGCCTACAGTCAATCTGTTTCTTAAACCGCCGATACTGAAGTCGCCAATTAGATTTGGCTGAATTTCCGCAGCGAAATCGTCAATAACTGGCGTCCATACCATTCTTGCTAAATAATCTGCACCTACAGCAGTAGGAACCCCTGTTGCGGCAGCATTAGGCAACAAATAGAAATAGGCCATTCTGCCATGCGAATCACTGGTATTTATAGAGACATTGGTTTGCAATTTCCATTGTGAATTGAGCTCAAGGTTCATTTGACCGAACAAATTGCTGTTGTTGGTATAGTTGACCAGGCTGTTCGTTTGGTAAGCGCTCTTGTAATTTAATTTAAGGTCCTTAGCATTATCAACACCCAATGCAGAAACTTTAGCACCAGGATAGATATATACCGCCTGAAAGTTGTTACCTTTTGAAGAGAAAAGCTCTGCATCCAGATTAAAGGAAAGCTTATCGCTTGCCTTGTAGGAAACACTCGGTGCAAAGGCGATAGACCTGCTAAAACCAAAATCCTGGAAACTTTGCTGGGCGTTATACGCAGTGTTGATGCGCAGCAGTACAGATTTTTCTTTGTTAACAGGTGCATTGAAATCTGCTGCAATCCTGTTTAAACCGTAAGTACCACCTGAATAGCTGACACTACCGCCAAGGCTATCATAAGGTACCTTTGTAACACGGTTGATCAAACCTCCATAAGAAGTTAAAGAGCTGCCAAATAAAGCCGCTGAAGGACCTTTGATCACTTCAATCCTTTCAATGTTTGAGGCATCTATAGTTGAGTTGACGTTACCGGAAACACCATTGCGCAATTTTGATGTTGTTGCGAAACCACGAAGACTAAAGATGGCACCGCCAATACCTGCGCGACCAGATGCATCCCATAGTTTATGGATCCCGGTTACATTCTTAACCGCATCTTCTACAGTGAATACTTGCTGGTCTAACAAAAGTTCCTTAGAAATCACAGCGTAAGACTGCGGGTTCTCCAAATTGTTCAGCGGCATTTTAGCCACATAATCACTCGATTTTACGGCGAACCTATTGGTTTTATTTTGAGAAATATTGACCTCCTTTAACTGCGCCAAATTCTCCGAGAGCGTAAAATCTGCTGTTGCTGTTGTTTTAGCAGCAACTGTGACACTCAGTTCTTGCGTATTAAGACCGACCGCAGATACTTTCAAGGTATAAGATCCAGGTTTTATATTGCCGATTTTATACTCACCATTGCTATTGGTTGAGGTACCTAAAGTTGTACCTGATAAGGCAATAGATATTCCTGCTGCCGCTTTGCCATCAGCCGTCAATACTTTTCCTTTGATACTTCCGCTTTGCCCAAATGCGATCAGGGTCACCATGGCGAGTAAGGTGGAAAATGTAATACGAAGTAAAATTCTTTTCATGTTTGCTTATTTAGATTTATTCTATGGAGCAAAGAAAAGACTTTAACTGTTCATAAACAAGTTATTTTTAATTATTCTAAATAAGTAATTAGATAGCATGCGAATGCGCATGCTATCTAATTTTAACGTTATTGAATCTTTACAGACGTTACCAGGTCATTTGCATTCGGACTTAAAGCCGTAAAATTGGAGTTATTACTAGTCAGCACCCAGGAAGTTCCTGTGGAATTGTTATCTGCATACATCGTCACCGTCCAGCCTGCAGGGATGCGGACTGAGGATGCCCAATCGTTTACAAATCCGTAAGCTTCCAACTGGGTAAGTGTATAGGTACCTTTTGGAATGCCATTGGTACTCACTCCTCCATAGTTGGCATGCTGATAAAAGTTGACACCTGTTGTTCCTTCCCCACCAGAATTGTAGAGGGTATTGGTGTTGTACAGTACATTGGATACGCTGGACAAATAGCTTTCCACATTGGAGTTTGGTAGATTATAATAGAGGTAAACGCCATAATTATTGTTTTTGGTTTGGGTAGCTAAGTTGGCCGCAGTGGCGCTACTTGTCGCCTGTATATCTATCGCCGCTGGCCCTAAATTACTGGCAGGAAGTCCGGGCACATTTGGAACGGCATAGGTTCCATAAATCGCGTTCCAGCTGTAATCGATTTTGGAGCCTACGGTTACGCCATTAAACGACAATCTTGACGCGGCAGGACCGTAATAGTAAAACGAAATCAGCTTTGTTGGAAGTAGCTGCCGCAAGGCAGTAACCAGGTAAACAAAAGAACTGGAGTTAGGCTGCCCGGTTCCGTTAACACCATAATCTGAATACTCATCATCAAAATCAATTCCATCCAAACCATAGGTGGTTACGGCGTTAGCAAGTTGCTGGGCGAAAGCCTGCGCATCTGCCTGACTAGCCAGGTTACAGATCCCCATTCCCTGATGGTTACCCAAAATGGATAAGGTTACCTTAATACCCTTTGCCTGCAATGGCTCAATATAAGTCGCCTTATTGTTCAGCACATTGGCAACGTTAGTATTGAAGAAAAGTTCTGCCTTGCCGGTACTGGCATTTCTGTTAATGTTAGCCGCAAAAATGATGGCCATGTCAAACAGCCGTTTTCCGCCGGCATTTAAAGTGTACTTACCCACATTTCGTATATCTGCATTGTTCACTTCCACATAACAGACTCCTAATGGTCCGTTCTTAATGTTAGGGATAGAAATGACCGACACAGCCTTGTCTACGGGGATTTTTACTGCAGGAGACTCCTGCGTTACGGTTTCTTTCTTACAAGAAAACAACGTGAGGCATATGGCGATAACTGCCATAAAACCAGAGGGATGGTTTTTGTTCATTAGCTTAAATATTTGGTTAATAATAACTAAGCTAACGAATTGTTACGATATTTTAAGCCCTACTTTGCAGCACCTTTACTCGGGGTTCGGTCAGGCTTTCTTCGGAGAAAAGAATCAAATCTCCGAACCATTCTACTATTAATCTACTGCTAATGTACTTTTAACCTAGGGCAAGAATAGCTTTTGTGCAGTTATAAAAACAAAACCCGGAGATTGTGGTTATTGTGTGCAACACTGCTACTCTGATAAGCAGCAACAACAAAATATGGAAAAACAACCTACAAAAATTACCCCCGATTTACAGCGATTTATTGATGCTTTTCAGCCCAACAAATTTAAAATGATGGCCCGTGGAATCGAAGTAAGGGGGATTACCAACATCCACCACACCATCAATCAGGCAAAAAGCTTGATCGAAAAACTTGGTCTTAAACTAACCATCCAGCACAACGCAGAAATGTTAGGTTATGGTGGCTTTGAAGTAAATAATAGTTAGGTATTAATAGATTACCGCTTTATTTACTAAAATGCGCGTATGAAACTTTAGCAATTTCCGCAATCAGCTGATCATTTACAGCTTCCTGTTCGGTAGACATGGAAACAAATACTGAAATGGCCATATGATTTCCATTAGGCAATTGAATAAGACCAATATCATTGGTAGCGTAAGCCAGCCCATTTTTATCAGTACCGGAATAGCCAGTTTTGTGCGCCACTATCGTACCATTAGGCAACAATCCTTTCAGCTTTTTTGGTCCCGATGGTGAGCTCTGCATGATAGTCATCAAGTATTCTTGACTGGCTTTCTTAAGCACCTTGCCCCCGGCAAATTTCAGCAGTAATTCTGTTGCTGATTTAGCTGTGCTGAAGTTTTTAAATTGTATTCGGTAATCCCTGTGCATTTCTTCTTCTGTTGCAACAATTGCCACATTAGTAACCCCAAGCTTTTTGATAAACCTATTTACGTATTGCGTTCCGCCAATCAACCTGAATAAAATATCACAGCCATTATTATCGCTTTGTCCTACGGTAAAGCGTAACACTTCATCTAATGAAACTGATACATTTCCATTGGGATACTTGTCCCTTAGAGGACTATGGGTGTCGGGCAGCAAATCCCCAGGTTTTAAAAATATTTTTTGAGTCAATTGAAGCTTACCTTTTTCTACCAGATCGAGCACCGCAAGGGCCAGATGAAATTTATAGACACTCTGCATCGGAAATCGCTGATCACCGTTGATAGAAATGGTATCGCCTGTTTCTAAAATTTGAGTAGAAATCCCTACGCTAGCCTTTGTGCGTGCTATGATTTTGTTAATCTCCTGGCGTAGATTATCGTTTTGGGCGGCAACAGGATTGCTAGTAAGCATGCAACTGAACAAAAACACACACACAAATTTCATCATCACCTTATAATTCCTGGTAAAATCCTTCATTGCTAGTTATTTTTACAAAGTTTACAATTTTATTTACAATCCAAATTCCCTGGCTTGAAAGATATCAAAGTAATTTCGGTGTATCAAATCCGACAAATATGAAAAGAATCATGTACGCACTGATCTTACCACTGGTTGTGGTAACCGGACTATCTAAACCGCTTTCTGGTCTTGACAGAAAAGCCAAGCGAGACGACAAGAAGACATGGGAAGCTTCCGCCGATGGTATAAAATATAAAAAATGGGAGGTATCTCCTGAAGGCAAAAAAGTGCGTTCCAGTGCAGATAAAATAAGATCAGACATCAGCGCTTTTACCGGCATGGAGGCTATGGTCACATCTCTGTCACTTCCCCTTCGCAAGAATGGAAAACCGTCAGGATTTGAAGGGATTTTGGTGGATATAAATGGCGAAACCTATATGGTTCAATTTGGCGCTGCGAATAACAATCCGGATTATAAGCAATTACATAGCTTAAAGGTTAACGACAAAATAGTGATACGAAGTAGGTATGCGGGTTATTCGCCGAACTATCCATATCTTTTGATTTCAGGCGACCTTATTGAGCACAACGGCAAAACAATTTTTAAGCGTAAGTTTCCTAAAGGGGGTTGCTAAGGATTTAATCTACGATAAGCTTGATCCTAAGTTTGAGATTCAGCGGAGGAAAAGAAAGAGCGGAAGTAGGATTAGCCAAAAAGGCTATCAGCCTAAGAAAAACTGCACTTCTTAAGATATTTTCTTTTTTCTTGTCTTTTCTCAAATAATCCAAAGAGTTTTGCATTAAGCCGTTTGAGATAGGGTTCATAGGAACCCACTCTGAATACGACAAAATTGATGCAGAAATTATATGAAAATGTCAAATTGGTATTTAATTGATAATGAAAAAGAATACAACCTTGCAATTAAAAGATATGAGGAAATAAAGGTTGCAGTTAAGGGGTCTCCCGAACATAAAGAAAAGCTTCTTTTAGCACACCTTATTTCTGATTATGAAAATAAAGAATTTCAGTTTCCTGATGTTGACCCTGTCGAAATCATCAAGATTAGAATGGATGATTTTGGATATAAATCTGCTGATTTAGCTGACGCTTATGGTGACAAAGGAACCGTTAGCAAAGTACTGAACTATAAACAGTCATTGTCTCTGAAAATGATCCGTAAATTTAGCCAAATGCTGCACATCCCTGCAGAATTGCTATTGAAAGAATACGAATTGAAGCCTGGGATTTAGTTTTGTACTTAAAACGACATTCTACATCCAATACTCCATAGTTTTTATTATATTTAGGTAACCAAAAACGCCTCTCTGTAATGAAACGAATCTCCTTAATGATTTGCCTGCTCTTGGTAACTGCTATAAGCATTGCAAATACAAAAATCACTTCTTATACCGGCATACTAAAAGGTTATACAACTGCCTGGGGATTTAAAACTGGCAAGGTAATCGTACAAGATGCGGTAACAGGCTTAAGCGAAAGCTATATCATTAACATTAGTCCGGACGGTAAATTTACCGCTGAATTCCCTTTAAGCATAGATAAAGAATGCTGGATCAGTTTTCCTTTCTTTAATGCAACGGTTTACTTTTTAGCAGGTAAAAAGCTAACCCAGAACTTTGACCTGACCGCAGCCCCGAAGGTCTCTTCCGTTTTTGAGGGTGATGGATCGAGGGTAAATAACGACATCAATAAGGTACGCCCTATTTTAATGGCTTATAACTGGGATGTTATTTCATCAGATATCTACCAATATACCCCAGACCAATACAAAGCTTACTTCCTGAATATTCAGGCCAGGAAAATTGCCACAATTGATAGTGTGGCGAAAACGTCAAAGCTGAGCAAGACAGCCTATGATTTAGCCACAAATGACATCATATACACCTTTGCAGAGATACTCAGCAATTATAATCATCATATTCAAACGGCTTATCGCATTCGCAATAAAATATCTTTTGAGAATAGGTCGGCCGTTCTACCCGAAGTTAAACTCGAGCCGGCATATTATGATTACCTGCAAAAAATAAGCTTTAACCGTCCTGCCGCATTGGCATCTTATAAATACACCATCTTTTTGAAAAGGTTAAAAAACTTAGATATCATTTTCGACAAGGCAAACCGCATAAATTATGCTGAGGAAATCAACACGTTGAAACAACAACCAGATACTACAGATCATGCAACTCAACTAACCTTAAAATATTACAGGGCAGCCCTGCTGAGAAATGAAGTGTTAACTGTCGATCTCGATAAAGCACGTCCGGAGGTACTAAAATCTTTAATCAATAAAGACATCTCTTTGGAACTTAAATTGATGAGCTTGCAGGATACCTGCCAAAATATAGGTTACAATAAAATTCCTTTAACGGATGCCGCATTAGCACGATTGAAGTCAAATCTTAAGGCCGACTATTTATTCGCTCCCATACTGGAGTTAAATAATAGTGTAAAACATGACATCGAAAGCCTCAAAATCCAAACTAGCCATGTAGATAACGAAAAGTCTAAAGTTGCTGCGGACAGCGTTTTCAACAACATCATTAGTAAGTATAAAGGCAAGGTAATATTTGTCGATTTCTGGGCAACCTGGTGCGGACCATGCTTAGCCGGCATAGAGGAAATGAAAGATCTAAAAACTGAATTACAAGATCAGGACATTGTATTCTTATACATAACCGACCAAAGTTCACCCGAGACAACTTATAACATCATGATCTCCAAAATCAAAGGCGAACATTACAAACTTAAAGCTGATGAGTATAATTTGATTTCGGAAAAACTTAAAATTAATGGTATACCGCACTATACGATTTTTAACAAAAATAGCGAGATTGTTAAAAATGGCGCGCATGTAGTGGACACCAATCAGCTGAAAGCTGAGCTATTGCAAATGGCAAAGGAGTAATAAGTCAAAACACTAAAGCTGCAAAAGACATTTTTTTTAAAACAGTATTAGTAAATGAAAAGGAAAGATAAAATGATTATAATATCATTGGTTCTTGCCGATTATCCCAAAAGTAATGCAAAAAGATAGCATCTTCCAGAACTTCATACAAGACTGATGATTGTTTCGTAATTAACCCAATTCTAATATTTTCTCCCAACTGCGACGCCTTAAACATCTCAGGGAACTGACCGATGCTACGAAGTGTTTTATTAATTTTAAAAAGAAAGTCTCTTGCAGCCTTGTCTCCAAATTTTTCCTTTATAAAAGCATATACATCCCTGGATGTATCTTTTGCCGCCTGAGAATAAATGATCTCCAAAAGAATTATAAACCAAGCATTTCTTCTGCGGTTGTGAATTTATACACACGACCTTCTTTTATATCGTTTTGTGATCGTTTGAAGCCAGCTACCACATGGCTGGGTAATTCCTCGCCTTTGTTTTCCTCAAATGGCACTTTCAATGCTTTCAAAAATGCTTTTACTGCCTTCAGTTGATCTTTTTCCGGGTGCACCACGATAGTTGCCATATCACAATAATTTATCCAATACAAATATAAACAATCTGAAATTCTAATGTATACAATATATAGAAATGGCGCTATAAAGAAATTCAGTAGGGTTTAAAAAAATTAACAAATATTTGCGAAACTAATAAGTTGCATATATATTTGCAACCAATTAGTTTCTTATTAACATTTATTACAAATGAGAAGGGATATATTTCAAGCTATTGCAGACCCAACCAGGCGCGCTATTATTGCTTTAATTGCGTTACAGGCCATGACGCCGAATGCGATTGCGGAAAACTTTAACACAACCAGACAGGCAGTATCAAAACACTTACGCATTCTAACAGAATGTGATCTTGTGAAACAAGAATTCCAAGGCAGAGAAATTTACTACACGCTAGAAATTGAAAAAATGAAAGAAATAGACAAATGGCTGGAACAATACCGAAAAATTTGGGAGAGCCGATTTGACCAATTAGACAATTTATTATTAACTCTTAAAAACAAAAAAGATGAACAACCTACTATTTGATTTTACCGTTGACAAGGCAAATAAAACGGTATTTGTAAACAAAGAATTTGATGCTGACCTTTCGCTGGTATGGGATGCATTTACCAAAAAAGAAATCCTTGACCAATGGTGGGCACCGAAACCATGGGCATCAAAAACAAAAGTGATGGATTTTGAAACAGGCGGACGAAGATTTTATGCCATGGTTAGTCCAGAAGGAGATGAACATTGGTCAGTACAAAAATATACTTCTATCACTCCAAAAACCAATTTCAAATACATGAACGCTTTTGCAGACAAAGATGAAAATCCTGCATTACCTGGTTCTGATTGGGATTTGAGCTTCAGTGAAAACAATGGAAGAACAACAGTGAATATTATTATTAAAAACGATTCACTAGAGCGCATGGAACAAATGATTGAAATGGGCTTCCAGGGAGGTTTTACAATGACGTTAAATTATTTGGACGAATTATTGGCTACGTTGGTTAAATAAGTATAGTTAGTGGTTATGGCTTTAATGTTAACACAGATACAATTGGAAGGTGATCGGAAGCATAACGCTCAGGAATTACCTCGTGAGACACGACTCTAAATGGGGCAACCCTTTTAAAACCGATAAAATCAATCGTTTTATTAGGGTTAATTACGGGAATAGTAAAGCCGCAATCGGTACAGGTCCTTGTGAAATTGGAATCAAAAATCTTTATCGTTTCGGAGGTTGGAACTGCGTTTAAATCTCCCGCCAATATTAACGGAAGACTATCTTTTTCGGTTATCTTATTGATCTCTTTCGCCTGCATGATTCGATTTTCGTCGCCTTTCTGGGCATCGAGGTGCGTTGACGCAAAACGAATAAAAACACGGGAGGAAATTTCTGCTGTTACCATAGCGAGCACCCTCTGTTCGGCTTTCGGATCATTATTTTTAGGCAAAAGGAAGGTTTGTTGTTGAGAAAGTGGAAACCTGGACAAGATAGCAACACCGTAATCACCACCATCATGATCAATCGCTTTGCCGAAATAAAAGTTCATTTTTAACTTTCGAGCAAGCAGTACGGCTTGATTAACATTGCCCGACCGTTTGGTGTTCTTGTCAACCTCTTGCAGGGCAACTAAATCGGGATTTCGTTGCCGAATTGTCCTTGCAATGGCATCAACATCTATCAACCCTTCTTTCGACTTCGAAGGGGGATTGCAGTGATGAATATTATAAGACATGACACGCAGTGTATGGCCATCTTTGCTAGCAAGTACATGATTGATTTTTGGTGTACAACCACTTAAAACAAAAATAATAAGTACAAAAAACGAATATAATTTCATTGTATTTGGATTATAGGTAGCGTTTCCCGAATATCGGGAAACGCTTGAATAAATTACCATCCAGGATTTTGTCCCAGCACAGGGTTTCTTTGCGACTGGACAATTGGAACAGGCCACAGATAGTTCTTGGGTGCGACAAATTTCCTTCCGGTATTCACCACAAAATAACCGTTAGCATCCGTTGCAATGGTTGCCACATATTGTTGGTTAAAACTTTCTACGAGCGCTTTTTTCATACCTTTTACATCTTGCGCAAGTAGTTCCCCTTGTTTCCAACGCAGAATATCGTAATACCTTTGTCCTTCCAAAGCCAATTCCACGCGACGCTCCCTCCTGATCTCTGTCCTTAAATCCAATCCGGCGGCTGTCAATTCACTGATTACCATTCTTTTCATCCCCACACGATCACGAAGTTTATTGATCGTATTGTCGATATCAGTCTGCGTAATCGTTCCTTTCTCCAACTTTGCCTCTGCATTAATGAGCAGCACCTCAGCATAACGGATATGATGAATATCGTTTGAATCCTGACTTACGGTTCCAACTGCTGCAAGTTCAACGTATTTGGTAAAATAGTACCCGGTGCCTGTAATACAACCCTTCTTATCGGCATTCCATTTTGGTGAGTTAAAAATCGCATTGGTGTTGGCATCAGCATCCCCATCATCCTGTCCGCTCCATGCAGAACCGGGTGTTAGAATGGTCTGGTTCATTCTTGGATCCCTATTTTTAAAGATATCCGCGTAGGTGGTTTCTTTGTATAACGGAGATTTGTCGATTGGAAGCCCGTCGGCGCACAAATAACTGTCTACCAAAGACTTTGTAGGCGAATAACGACTAGTTTGATCTGGCACTTGAATTTCACGACTGGTATTGTGTACACTTACACCTGCCACATATGGCCTCGCAAGAATCGTTTCCTTATTTGCACCTGCCGCAAGTTTTCCTTTATAGGTAAAAAGATCATTATAGCATTTTGTAGTACCACCAGCGGTGTATAGCTGATAAACATTAAGATCCATAACCTCCTTAGATGCTGCTTCAGCAATGTCCCATTTTTCGAAGAATAACGCAACCCTGGCCTTCCATGCCAGTGCTGCACCTTTGGTTATTCTACCCAAATCAGCAGAGGAAGCATAAGTCTTCGGCAAACCTAACGCTGCAGCATCAAGATCAGCTAGCACAAATTCCAGTACTTCTGCACGTTTGTTCCTTGGGCCAAATACTTCTTCATCGCCGATATCGAGCGTTTTACCAATTAGCGGTACATCACCAAATAAGAAGATAAGGTAACTATACATAAATGCTCTTAAGAAACGAACTTCACCGGCATATTGGGCAAGCGCTGTGGCACTGATATTGGTTGCTTTTGTATAGTTCTCTAAAAAGTGGTTACACCTGCGAATGGCAGCATATAAGTTTACCCATTCTGAATTAAGTGTACCCGATGTAAAATCATAATTACCTGCAGAAATGGCCTGGTATTCTGAGTTTGGTGGATAAATCGTATTGTCGCCTAGATTTTCCATGTTAACGGTATTATTACCTCTTAGATTTGAGTAACAAGCATTAACCGCCAATTTTAATTGCTCTTCTGTTTTCCAGAAACTGATATCTGTAACAGAATCCAATGGCTCGCGATTAAGAAAGTCTTTGGTACAGCTTTCCAGAAAGAAGGAAGGGATGAGCGATGCGACACTTAGAAGACCGGTTGATCTTAAAAATGATCTTCTACTATTGATATGTTGATTTTTCATGGCTGGTTATTTTAACTTGATGGAAAGACCGAAAATGAAAGTTTTAACTTGTGGATACAGTCCCCCACTGGTGGCCTGAGATTCCGGATCGTAAGCATAAAAGAAATTGGTTTGGGTTAAAAGATTGTCGGCAGAGGCGTAAACCCTCAATTTATCAATATGAATCTTCTTCAGGAAGCTTCCTGGAATAGTATAGCCCAATTGAACATTTTTAAGCCTGAGATAAGCTGCATCTTGAAGCCAGAAATCGGCCTGGCGAGCGGTATTCCGGGTGTCCTTATAAACGAAACGAGGATACGATCCCCCGGTGTTTTGCGGTGTCCATCTGTCTAAATGAATTTCTTGTGGGAATGCGGCATCGGCATTGTAAGCATGCAAACCGGAACCCGTTATGTATCCATTAGCCTGTCCTACTCCCTGAAGGAAAACCCCAAGATCAAAATTATGGTATGCAGCATCAAACCTGAAAGAATAGTTGTATCTCGGATAGGCATTGCCAATCACTTCCCTATCCATATCAGCACTAATGAGCCCATCTCCATTCAAATCGCTGTACTTAAGGTCGCCCGGAGCTACCTTACCTGCATCAGCAGAAAAGATCGGGAATTTTGGCACATACTTCCCTGCAGCATCTTTTGTAAAATCTGTCTCCTGGGCGATGCCATTTGTACGATATCCGTAGAATGCATCAAGCGATTCACCAACCTGTCTAACCCGATCGCCAATAGTAGGTGGTACGCCGCCTAAATCCGTAACGGTATTCTTAACATCAAAGAACAGTCCGGTAATGCCATATTTGAATTCTCCAATTTTATCGTTCCAGCCCAAGCTCAATTCATAGCCCTTGTTAGAAATGGCACCTGCATTTTGATCTGGAACCGTTAAACCGATTACGTCAGGCTGTGGTACTTTTAACTGTATATCTACTGTTTTTTTATCAAAAACATCGGCTGTGAATGATAGCCTGTTCTTAAAAAATGCGAGGTCGAGGCCCACGTTTAACATAGTTGCCTTTTCCCACTTCAGCAAAGGATTAGAAAGTATGGTTTGTGCGAAACCAGTTGTAAGTATGTTTCCGATTGGCATGGTGGCCACACTGTTCAATACCTTAACATAGGGGTACCACTCTGAATAGGCAGGTCCATCTGCGCCGTACTGGTTTCCCAATGAACCGTAAGATGCCCTAATTTTTCCCTCACTGAACCAGTTTTGGTCAATTTCTTTAATGAACCTTTCCTCGCTAAATCTCCAACCGGCAGAAATAGACGGAAACAATCCCCATTTTTTTCCGGGAGCATACCTCGAAGAGCCGTCATAACGCATATTGACTTCCAAAAGGTATTTATCCGCAAAGTCATAATTTATCCTTGAAAAGAGCGATTGCAAGGCGTACTGATACGCATCTCCGGTAGCAGTAGGATTCAAAGACCCGATATTAAGCACGGGAACATCGTCACTCACTAAATTGGTTTTGGAAGCAGTGAAGGCATCAAAGCGGTAAGTTTCTTGTTGGTAGCCTCCCAATAACTTGATATGATGTTCGCCTAAATTAAGGGAATAATTGACCTGAGTAGAGAAATTCTGAAGTGTGTTGGTTGTTGCGGTTTCTCTGAGTGAATTATTTGGCGTGGTGGTATAAATTATGGCGTTGGTGGTAGGATTAAAATAATCGATCCTACGGTTAAACGTTCTCCGCTTCTGTGAACTGGCAATCAGTCCGTACTGTGCTTTTAGATCCAATCCTTTTAACAGATGAGCGGTGCCTGTAATATTGGAGGTAAACTCTTTAGAGAAAAAATTATTGAAACCACCGTCTGTTGCGATAGCCAAAGGGTTACTTGATCCACCTCCATAACCCCAGGTTCCGGTTGTAAAACGTACCGGTGTGAGTGGCGAACTTGTAAAAGCAGTGTAAATTGCCCCAGCCCCGCCTTCAGTGTCTGAAGCCGGCTGATTTTGGTTTCGATCCAGGTAACCCAGATTTACATCTACATCCAGAAATGACAATAGCTGAATGGCTGAAAGTTTTACGCGAGCGTTATTTTTGGCAAATTTATACTGATCTCCAGCGATAAGTCCATCTTGATTTTCCCGGCCATAAGAAAAGTAATAGTTAAAGTCACTGCTTCCACCATTAACGCTTATTGCATGATTTTGCTGCGGAGCATAGTCTTTAATCAGTGCATTGGTCCAATTGGTATTGGCAAAGTAATTGGGATCAGAACCATTTCTTGCGATCTCAATCTGGTCATCGGTATAGGATTTTGGCAGTCCTGCATTCACTTGAGCTTCACCGAGCAAGGTCATATAATCTACCGAGCCTAACATTTTGGGCAAACGTGTTGGTGTTTGGAAACCATAGTAACCATTATAAGATATGATTGCTTTCTGATTGAATTTTCCCTTCTTGGTAGTCACCAAAATCACACCATTTGCAGCTCTCGACCCATAGATGGCAGACGATGCCGCATCCTTTAAAACGGTAACGCTCTCGATGTCATCAGGGTTAATCCAGTTCATGTCGCCCGGAATACCGTCGATCAAAATAAATGGGTTTGGATTATTTGTTGTTCCAATACCTCTAACCCTTAGCCCGGAGTGCGTGGCGCCGGGCTGCCCGCTACCACCTATAGTAGTTAATCCAGGAATGGTACCCTGTAAGCTTGTTGAAACTGCAGTAATTGGCCGGTCTTCCAGAACGCTGGCATCCACTTGTGAAATAGCGCCAGTTACGTTCGCTTTACGTTGGGTACCATAACCAACTATCAATACATCATTTAAATTAAGGGTAGATGGTTTTAAACTGAGCAGGTAAGCTGTCCTGTTGTCTACTATAAAGCTGAGCTCTTCGAAACCCAGCATTCGCAATTTGATTCTATCCCCGCTGGCAGCCGCAATCTTAAAGTTACCTTTATCATCCGTGGAAGTAGTTTGTTTCGAGCTTTCATTAATTACACTTACGCCAGGAACACCTTTGCCCGTATCGTCGTTTACTGTTCCGGCAATGTCTAGCCTGGCAGCCGGCATTTTTCTGTTAATTACAATCGTGTGTTGCTCGATCGTGTAGGTTAAAGGTAGGTTCTCAAGGCTTTTGTCGAGTGCATATTGAATGCTTGCATTTTTCACGGTAATAGTCAAGCTTCCCATTTGACCGAGCATTTCATTATTATACAGAAAATCATAGCCACTTTGCTTTTTAATCTCTACAAAAACCTCTTTGAGAGATACGTTTTTAAGTGATAAATTTATTGGCTGTGCAAAAAGCGAAGCTTTTACCTGAACACAGCATATCAATAGGATCAAGGCCGTTAATTTCATTGCTTTATGGGTTTGAAATAAAAAGGTAATTCCATTTTTATTTGAGTAAGAAAAAATCATTTGTGTGTTTGTTTTGATAAGTGTTTGTTCATTCGGGTTTGAAAAGGCTAGTTGATTACAGTAATCCTCCTTTCTTCGACGCTAAATTTTACGGTTCCCGTTAAGCTGAGTACTTTAAGTACTTCAGTAATATTTTTGAATCTGGAGACAGCGCCAGTGTAAGACAAATTAGGATTGTGATTGGCATATGTGATATCAACATCGTACCATCTCGAAATTTTGCGCATGATAGAATTGAGGTTTTCTCCATTGAAAATGAAATAGCCATTCTTCCACGCTAAATCCTGTTCTATATCTGCCGCTCCAACCTTAAATTTCCCTGAGGCGAAAACACCTTGTTGACCAGGAATCAGATAGGCATTTGCCTCGGCTGACGAAAGCATTACCTTTCCCTCTAGTAATGTAGTTTTAACAAAAGCTTCGTCTTTATAGGCCATCAAATTGAAGTGTGTGCCCAGTACCTTTACTTTCATATCTTGTGTATTTACATAAAAGGGCATGTTTTGATTCTTAGCTACCTCAAAGTATCCCTCGCCCGAAAAATCTATTTCCCGGGTATCACCAGTAAATTTTGTTGGGAAACGTAGCGTGCTTAAAGCATTCAAGAAAACCTTGGTTCCATCGGGCAATACGAGGCTATACTGGCCTCCTCTTGGTACAGAGATGGTATTATAGGCTACTTTTTCTGAGACAGTAGAACCTTCGCTATAAGAAAGTATATCCCCTTCTTTTTTGATGACTTCAGTACCATTTTCTAATGCAATTTGTCCGGGGGCCGCACTGTTGAGCTCAATTGTCCGTCCGTTGCTGAGCAATAAAGTTGCTTTGTTAGTACCTGGTTGGATGACAGCCGATTTTTTTGTAACCGCATATGCTGGGGCTGCCGTACGCTTATCTTTTACATAAATTAAATATATTACGCCTAGCAGGACGAACGTCAACACTGCCGCGGCTGATATTGCCCTGGACCAATAGCCTAGTAACTTAACTTTCTCCCGCCCCTTTATTGCTTTTTGGAGGTTGGTATATATTCTCTGGTGCTGACTTGCATTTATTTCACTACTCTCGATCAGTTCGAAATCATCGGTGTAGTTTTCAAGTTGCTCCAATTCTTGGTCGCTGCAATTTCCCCGAAGTGATTTTCTATATAATGCTAAGTATTCGTCTTTCGTCATGCGTTGTACTTTTACCTATAGAGCATAAATACGACCCGTACACACTTAATTTTCTTAAAAAAATTGCAGTCATTATTTGCCATCTTAAATGACCGATATGTTCATGAAGAATTAACAAAATCTTTATTTCGAAGGCTGAGATTTGAACGCATGAAACTGTTTGACTCTGATGCTGGCGACGATATAATTTGGGAAGCTATCCAAAATAGCGATGAGCGTGCATTTAAGCTGATCTTCAACCGTTTTTTGCCTACATTACTAGCAACCGCAGGCCATTACCTAAATGATGAAAGCACCTGCGAAAACATTGTACAAGACATTTTCCTGAACATTTGGTTAAGAAGAGAATCTCTTGATATCAAGGATTTTAAAAGTTATTTTAAAGCTTGTACAAGGTATGAGGTATATAAAGTCTTGCACCAGAGGAGAAAGTCTAATAAAATTGTTTTCACAGATGAGCCTCTCGAAAACCAAATAACCTACTCAGTTAACGATGGGGAGGAAAACATAGGCGTTGTAGAGCTCAAAAGCCAGATTAACCGATATTTAGAATCCCTGCCAAAACGTTGTAAAGAGATTTTTTTACTCAGTAGGCAAGAAAATCTGAGTAATACTGAAATCGCTGCAAGGCTTGACATTTCCAAAAGAAGTGTTGAAAACCAAATTACCGCTGCGTTACATCATCTCAGACTAAACCTTAAAAATTACACGCCGATTACCACTTCGGTTGTTGTTTCCTTGCTGCTCAGCAGTTCTTACGGCAACTCAATTGCGAAGTCGATTGACAACCCGAAATCAAAACAACATTCAAGCAGGATTTTTAAAACCTAGGTGCCCCGCAATATTTTTTCCATTTTCTTCCCTTTGGCTAACTCGTCAACCAGTTTATCCAGGTAGCGGACTTTTTGAGTAAGTGGATTTTCAATATCTTCTATCCTGTAACCGCAGATCAAGCCGGTAATTAGGCCAGCGTTAGGGTTAAGGGAGGCCTGACTGAAAAACTCTTCAAAAGTATTACGTTTTTCAATTTGCGCGTTGATTTGTAACTCATTAAAACCAGTGAGCCAGGTGATCACCTGATCCAATTCTGCTTTTGTCCGCCCCTTTTTTTCCACTTTTGTTAAATATAGCGGATAGACCGAGCCAAAGATCATTTTGGCCATGCGTTCATCGTGCGTGTTCATTTGGAAAGTGATTGCATGTGTTTATCAATAAAGCTAGCCATGTCTGCAAAGTCCGGAAGCGGACTGATCAGCATTGCTAGTCTGAATAATTTCATACCTAAAGATAATGAAGATTCGAACTAAAACAATAAACGCTAATTTATTGTCTGTATGAAGCTTGCCTAACCATTTCTTGTCATAGATCAATGTGGCACCGGAATTTCAGGTTTACATTTGTTTACAGAATATAGAATTATGGAAATTGGAATAGACAGCTTTGCCTCGGCAATGTACGGCAGCAATGCATTGAGTAGTGTTGATGCCATGGAGCAACTACTAGAAAGAATTGTTCTGGCTGATGAAGTTGGGCTCGATGTTTTCGGCATCGGCGAACATCATAAAAAAGAGTTTCTGGACTCTGCGCCTGTCGTGATACTGGCCGCAGCAGCAGCAAGCACGAAACGTATTCGCCTAACCAGTGCCGTTACGGTATTGAGCGCCGCAGATCCTGTGCGTGTTTACCAGAGCTTTTCCACATTGGACCTGATATCGAAGGGTCGCGCTGAGCTGGTTGTTGGCAGAGGCTCTTCCGTAGAGGCTTACCCTCTTTTCGGTTTTAGCCTGAACGATTATGATGCTTTATTTAAAGAAAAACTGGATTTGTTATTGAAGGTACGTGACCAGGAGTTTGTAAGCTGGTCTGGCAAATTCAGACCAAGATTGGACAATCAACCAGTATATCCAAGAGCGTTGCAGGAAAAACTACCGGTTTGGCTTGGCGTTGGGGGAACACCTGAATCTTTTGTGCGAGCAGGAACTTTAGGATTGCCTTTAATGGTTGCTGTTATTGGCGGTGAAACACACCGTTTCCGTCCCTTGGTTGATCTTTACCGTAAAGCCGGACAGGCTGCAGGATTTACTCCAGATCAATTGAAAGTTGGCTTACATTCGCCAGGCTATGTTGCTGCCAGCGATGAAGAAGCCATTGCAGATTATTACCCTGGGTATGCAGAACTGTGGACCAAACTTGGCAGGGAACGTGGATGGCCAGCCGTAACAAGGGAACAGTTTGATGGTTTAAGTGCGGAGCGAGGTGTATTGGTAGTTGGAGGCCCTGAACGGGTGGCAGAAAAACTATTGCGCCACAGCGAAGCCTTAGGAGGTGTAGACCGCTTCACGTTCCAGATGGACAATGCCGGACTAACCCATAAGCAATTGATGAAGTCGATAGAATTGATTGGTACGAAAGTCATACCCTTGGTAAATAAGAACAGCTAATAATAGATATAAGAAACGGGGAATAATCCTAAGACTACTCCCCGTCATCTAAATTAACGCTCTCATTAGTATTAACAAATGAAGTGCATGAATGTTTGAAAATTATAAATTACTTTGAATTAATCTCTCTAAGTCGGCCACCGGGACTACGCCAGATTGCCTCCACAGGATTTTACCATTCTTAAATAAAATGAGCGTGGGCACGCCACTTACACGGTAAGCTGCTGCGGCCTGCTGATTTTTATCGACATCAATTTTAATGATGCTGGCTTTCTCGCCTACCCTGCTTTTTAAATCAGTAAGCATAGGTGCCATCGCTTTGCAAGGGCCACACCATTCGGCAAAAAAATCTATTAAAACGGGTTTATCCTGATTGATTATCTCTTGAAAGTTCATGTTGTTATGTCTTAATGAATAGCTCTCCTAATTAACACCTAAGGGATGGAAATGGTTTGCTTAGACCACTTTGCTTAGCCGGGCGACTGCATCATATAACAAAGGAATCTGCTTTTCATTAATCCTTAACTTGGCATCTTCCAAACCAAACCACCCAGCTTCGTCTACTTCAGGAATATGCATTGTCTTACCGGATTTTGGAGGCCATTCTAAATCAAAGCTATTGCTGACCAATGTTGCAGGATCAAACTGACCAGATAAAGCCCAGCAGAAAACTTGCTTACCTCCCTTTTGTATGATAGGGTTCAGTTCAATAAAATTACCAGATGGTCGATACCCTGTCTCCTCTTCAAATTCTCTAATTGCTGAATCCAGGGGATCTTCATAGGGATTTCCTTCTCCTTTTGGTATGGACCAGGTTCCATTGTACTTGTTTTTCCAAAATGGACCACCCGGGTGAACCAGAAGGAACTGAATGCCGTTCTCAATGAACCTGCACAATAGAATACCAAAGCTTTTCTTCATCGAATTTATAACATGAAGGTAACAGGATTGTTTAGCAAGGTTATTCCTCATGTGATGTATTTTTTACAAATTGCAATTTTACAGCCCCTCGCATGAGCACGAATTTAAACAATGAACTGGTCGCCAAACCACACTACCCAATACTAGACGGACTTCGCGGAATTGCCGCAATTATAGTGGTGACCTTTCACCTGGCCGAACCTTTTTCTACCAGCAATTTAGATAAATGGGTTAATCACGGCTACCTGGCGGTAGACTTTTTCTTTTTGTTGTCGGGTTTTGTGATTGGTTATGCTTATGACGATCGCTGGACCAAGACGACAGTTAGTGGCTTTTTTAAACGGAGGATTATTAGGCTGCAACCAATGGTGGTTTTGGGGATGACCCTTGGTGCGATTGGATTTTATTTTACAGATTCAACACTTTGGCCGCTCATTCATACAATTCCCTTATGGAAGATGCTGCTGGTGATGTTGATCGGTTACACCATCCTGCCTGTGCCACTATCTCTGGACATCCGTGGCTGGGAAGAAATGCATCCGCTGAATAGTGTGGGTTGGTCGTTATTTTTCGAATACATTGCCAATATACTATATGCGGTATGGATCAGGAAATTTTCCAAAACAGCATTGAGTATATTAGTCGGCATCGCTGCCATTGCCCTGGCTCACCTGGCGATCACTAATGGTGATGTGAGTGGAGGCTGGACTTTAAATGTACCGCAGGTGCGGATAGGACTAACAAGAGTGATGTATCCTTTCTTTGCCGGATTGTTGCTTTCCCGTTTGGCCAAACCTACCCGGATTAAAAATGCTTTTTTATGGTGTAGTATTCTTGTGGCGATCGTATTGTATATGCCACGAATTGGAGGCGCAGGGCAGATTTGGATGAATGGGATCTATGATTCGCTTTGTATCATCATCGTTTTTCCGCTAATTGTTTACCTTGGCGCCAGTGGTATGATGCAAAGTAAGCAAGAGCAAAGGGTCTGCAAATTTTTAGGTGACATCTCCTACCCCCTTTACCTGGTACATTACCCGATTGTTTATTTCTACGTAGCCTGGGTTAGCAATAACAAAGGAATAACCATGGCGCAGGCATGGCCTTATGCTTTAATGATTTTGATTGGTGCCGTAGTATTGGCCTATGCCGCATTGAAATGGTATGATGAGCCGGTTCGGAAATGGCTGCAAAAAAGGTTTGCTTAGCAATAAACCTAATTGGCGTTAAGAAATAAGCGCAGCTGCTCTGGATGATCAGTACCGATCCAATCGACACCCAGACCTTCCAGCTCTTGCCAGGTACGCTTGTCGTCTGCCGTACCCCAGAACCGAAAGGGCTTATTCCAGCTGTGAGATTTTTTTACAGCCTCCATAAGTTTTAGTTTTTCCTCCGCGGGCAATGGAGTTTTACCATTCCAGGAACTGAAAGTGCTGATGCTTTCACTTACCATACCCAAACGCTTAAGCTGCTCAGGACTATAAACATTTGTGTTACGCCCGTCGAAAAAGATATAGTCGGGATAGTCCTTAAAGTTAGCTGGCGAAGGAACATCACCGCTAATTAAAATTTTAACGGCGCGCTTATTTATGCCTGGATCAAAAAATTTAAGGTACGGCTTAAGCTCGGCTAGCAGTTCTGCAAGTACCTCTTTATGGTTGGTCTTCACATCAATGAGTAACTGTAAGGTTTTGATTTTATCGGAATAGATATAACCCTTATTGTCTTTAAAAGCTTTTGCGATAGGCATCAGGTAAAGCTTCTCCAGGCTGCGCGCGGGATCAGTGTCCTCTTCGTTGTGCGCAACGAGCAATTTTCCTCCTTTAAAATAAACATCTGCTTCAATAGAAGCCATTCCCGCAGCATATGCAGTATAGAATGGAGACGATTGATTGTAATCGTTATGACTATGCCCTTTGCTTTTTTGCTGAGCTGCTGCACCAAAACCAATTAGCAACAGCACTAAAAATATGGAATTCCTCACCAGATAAAGGTAAGAACATTCTTTTAGGCGCCAGCATTTTGCCTGTTATCAAATTATGAAATCGCTGGGAAGTAAGCTTGCTTTTAACACAAACATAACCTAAAACTTAAGCTATGGTAATTTGATGAAGATAGTTTCGCAACTTAATTTATAACCATAAAAATGAAAAGAAACCTACTATTTGGCTTTTTAATAATTGCCTTGATCAGCTGTAAAAAAGATCAGCCCATGATTGAGGAACCTGGATTTTTCGTGAATGAAGATGCTGCAAGCTTCGTAGAAAGTGGATCGTTTGATGTGGGTGAAACCGGTGCTGCTGAAATTACCGCTTTTGATCCCTCAACCAGCAAATTGTACGTAGTTAGAAACGAAAATGAAGGGTTGCCCAATCAGTTAAACCAGATTGAAATTATTGATTTCAAAGATCCGGCTGCAATGAAATCCATAGGTTCTATAAGCATGGTGCCTTTTGGCGGAGCTGTAAACAGTTTGAGCGTAAGTGATGGTAAACTTGCAGCCGCAATACAAGCAACAGATAAACAGGCCAATGGAAAGATAGTGGTGTTTAAGACCAGTGATAATTCTAAAATAGCCGAAATTACTGTAGGTGCGTTACCGGATATGGTGACCTTCTCGCCGGACGGGAAATTTATCCTTTCTGCTAATGAAGGTGAACCAAATGCGGCCTACACGAATGATCCGGCAGGAACAGTATCTATTATAGCTGTTGCGGATAACTATGCCGTAACTACCCTTGATTTCTCTTCAATGGCGGGACAACTGACCGCTTTAAAAGCAAAAGGATTTAGGGTTTTTGGTCCGGGTAATAACTTTGTAAAAGACATAGAGCCTGAATACATCACCATTTCTTCTGATTCGAAAACGGCCTGGGTGACCCTGCAGGAAAACAATGCGATTGCTAAAATAGATATCTCTGGTAAAAACATCACCAATATTTTTCCTCTAGGCTTTAAAGACTATAGCGTTGCTGGCAACGAAATAGACCCAAGTGATTTGGATGGATACAAGCCGGCAAAATGGAATATTAAGGGAATGTATCTTCCAGATGGAATAGCTGTACTAGAAGATGGCGGAACTCCATATCTATTTACAGCCAATGAAGGTGATGCCAGGGAATATGATGGCTTTTCGGAAATACTCCGTGTAAAAAATAACGGCGTAAAACTAGATCCAACTGCTTTCCCTAATGCAGCTACCTTAAAACTAGATGCCAACCTTGGCAGACTTAACATTACGACTACACTGGGTGATACCGATGGGGATGGCGACCTTGATGAACTTTATTCACTAGGATCACGTTCTTTCAGTGTTTGGAACGGAAGCACTGGAAGCCAGGTTTTCGACAGCAAGAATGAACTTGATACCAAAACCGTAGCGGCTGGAGTATATGATGATGGAAGAAGCGATGACAAAAGCGTTGAGCCTGAGGGAATAACCATTGGAACAGTTGGCACAAAAAAAGTTGCTTTTGTTGGAATGGAGCGTGCAGATGCTGTTGCGGTATATGATGTGACTGTACCCACAAAACCTGTGTTTTTACAATTGTTAAAATGTGGGGATGCTCCGGAAGGAGTGCTATTTATACCAGCAAAGAACAGCCCAACTAAAAAGAGTTTGTTGGTAGTAAGCAGTGAAGGCGACGGGGTAATTAAAGTTTATACGCCAAAAACTATCTAGAAATAAACAGTTAATCGGGATAATAGATTAATTTTATCCCGATTAACTTATTTCAAATGAAAATTATAAAAAGTACTGTCATTTACGCAATTGCCTGCTGTTTATTAATAGGCAATTCGGTTGAAGCACAACAAAAAAAGACAACAGTAGCAAAAAAGGCTCCGGTTGCATCAAAAAACAACGGATCTGCAGTGATTCCGCAGGACCCCAGCGTTAGAATTGGTAAATTACCAAATGGGCTTACGTATTACATCCGTAAAAACGTGGAACCTAAAAACAGGGCAGAACTTTACCTCGTTAATAAAATAGGTTCACTGATGGAGGAAGACAATCAGCAAGGCCTGGCTCACTTTACTGAGCATATGGCATTTAACGGAACGAAAGACTTTCCGAAAAATGAAATGATCAATTACCTGCAAAAGGCAGGAGTACGATTTGGCGCAGACTTAAATGCGTATACCGGCTTTAACGAGACCGTGTACCAATTGCCAATTCCAACGGATAGTTCCATGCTTTTCAAAGCCGGATTTAAGATACTGGCCAATTGGGCAGGAAAAGTGCTGATGGAAGGTGATGAAATTGATAAAGAGCGGGGCGTAATTATAGAAGAAGACCGCCAAAGAGGAAAAAATGCGCAAGAGCGGATGAGCAAACAATTGCTGCCCGTATTGCTTAAAGGTTCCCGTTATGAAAACCGCATACCCATTGGAAAAACTGATATACTACAGAACTTTACTTACGACAAGATCAAAAACTTTTATGCAGACTGGTACAGACCGAACCTGCAATCTGTAATTGCTGTTGGTGATTTTGATGTAAACGCTGTAGAGCAATTAATTAAAGACAACTTTACGTCACTTAGAAATCCAGCGAGCCCGAAACCGAGGTTGAAATATGACCTGCCTGACAATAAAGAGCCGCTGGTAAAAATTATTACTGATCCTGAACAGCCGTATAATGTTGCAACAGTGATCTATAAACAACGCGGCAAAGTGACCACTACCGTAGCAGATTATAAAAAGGAAATCATCATGTCTATGATCAATAACATGATCGGTGCAAGGTTCCAGGAGATTTTACAAAAAGGTAATGCACCGTTTCTATTTGCTCAAAGTAGCTACTCTGCCTACCAGGGCGGTCTGGTTTCTGGCATTAACGCTTACCAGACGGTTGCAGTGGCCAGTTCAGGCGCAACACTTGAGAAAGCGCTTACAGCTGCCCTTACTGAAAATGAACGCATGAGCAAATATGGATTTGTACAATCAGAACTGGATGTGGTAAAAAAGAATATCCTTGCAGGAAATGAAAAACAACACCTGGAAAAAGATAAAACTGCCTCTATTAAATTCGTTAAGGAGTATCAGGATAACTTCCTGAACGGAAGTGCAATTCCTTCTATGGACTGGGACTATGCGGAGACGAAGAACATTTTGGCAAACACCACATTGGCTGAGGTAAACGCATTGGCCAAAACGCTGATTACAAAAGAGAATCAAATTATCCTTGTACAGGCTCCTGAAAAAGACAAAGCAACTTTACCAACAGAAGCGCAACTGCTGAATGCCGCAAAGAATGCCGCAAACGGAATAGTGGCTTATGTAGACAATACCGTGAATAAACCGCTAATTGCCAACAAGCCAGTTGCAGGTAAAATTGTTAGTGAAAAGAAGATTGATGCCATTGATGCAACAGAGCTAACTTTGAGCAACGGCATCAAAGTGGTGCTAAAACAGACCTCATTCAAGAACGACCAGGTATTGTTCAGCTCATTTTCTAAGGGAGGTTATTCCCTGGCTAGTGATGCCGATTACAACTCTGCAGAAGAAGCCGAAATCATCTCTCAAAGTGGAGTTGGAGAATTTAATCCGAGCCAGCTAAATAAACTTCTCGCCGGAAATACCGCCAGGGTAGGATCATACATTGATGACCTTTACCAGGGTTATGGCGGAAGCGCTTCTCCAAAAGACCTGGAGTCTGCTTTTCAATTGGTTTATGCTTATGCAACTACGCCACGCAAAGATGTTGAAATATTTAACAAGAACATGTCGGACAGCAGGGTGGTCATTGCCAATAAAAACGCGAACCCAAATGCCGTATTTTCTGACACCATCCAGTCGGTACTTTCCTCATACAACAAGCGATCACTTCCAACTACACTTGCTGATTTGGATAAAATTACGCTGGATAAGGCTTTTGCTTTTTACAAAGACAGGTTTGCAGACAATGGAGAACAAGTTTTCGTAGTTGTTGGCGCTTTCGATCTGGCGAAAATAAAGCCGCTGATCGAAACCTATTTGGCAAGCTTACCTACATTAGGCAAGAAACAAAACTTTGTGGACAACGGCATCAGACCTCCAAAAGGAAAGGTGGTGAAGACGGTTTACAAAGGTTTGGAAGATAAAGCATCCGTGCAACTGTACCTGCATGGCGACTACGAATACAACATGGACAATAACATCCAGCTTGACGCAGTTAAAGCCGTTTTAGAGATTAAAATATTAGAGCGTTTGCGTGAAAAAGAAAGCGGTGTTTACAGTCCGAATGTTGGCCTGAGCTTACAAAAATATCCAAATGCTCATTACTACGTCACGATTTCATTTAGCTGTGCCACTGCAAATGTGGAGAAACTAATTGCTGCTGCACTTGATGAGGTAAGTAAGATCAGGACTAGCGGTGCATCTGCAGACGACATCAGCAAGTTCAAATCTGAAGAAGTACGCCAATATGAACTTAGCCTTCGTGATAATGGGTACTGGCTTGGGTATCTGTCAAACCGTTTAAAATATGGCGACGACTTAGATCAGAATAAAGCTTATGTGCAAAAAGTAAATGCAGTAACTGTGGAAAGCAGCAAAGCGGCCGCCCAGCAATACTTAAATGCAGAGAATTACATACGATTTGTACTGATGCCAGAGAAGAAATAAACAGGACTAATTTGAGGCTGTCCCAATCCGGACAGCCTTTTTTGTATTCCAAAGTTTTGTTATATTTATTAGACCAAACAGACCAACATGTCCTTACCAAATATTTTTGCTGCTGAAGTTTCAGATCAAGTGATTAAAAGAATTCAGGAACTGACACCTGAAAGCCCTGCAATGTGGGGAAAAATGAGCGTAAGCCAGATGCTGGCCCATTGTAATGTGAGTTACGAACTGGTCTATGATGATTTCCATCCAAAGCCGAATGGCTTTATGAAAATGATATTGAAATTTTTAGTTAAGGGAAAAGTAGTTAGCGAAACGCCTTACAAGCCAAGCAGCCCTACTGCCCCAGCCTTTATCATAAAGGAACAAAAGGATTTTAATTTAGAGAAAACCAGGCTAATTGACTACATCAAAAAAACCCAGCAATTGGGTGAGCGTGAATTTGACGGAAAAGTATCCCATTCTTTTGGTCCGCTCAATAAAATGGAATGGAACAATATGTTTTATAAGCACCTGGATCATCATTTGAAACAATTCGGGGTATGATCAGATTAAATCAAGATACGCCATCAGACGTATTACAGGATATTAAAATAGGGAGTTTAGTAACGGATACTTTTAGTAAAACCGGTCTGGTTGAAGAAATACTGATTAGCGATGATGGTTTGTACAGAATTTACGAATTTAACCTGGTTACGGGAAGGACCATTACGATTAAGAAGTAGCAGTCTGTTCCTGCTCTTCTTCGGCCATCAACTCCTTTTTTTCAGGGTCTAGTTCTATATTACCTTTCTTATCCTTTTTACCAAAGAGAATGGGGTAAATAAGCATCAATGACCCCGCAATAAACAGGAATCCCGCCAACGTGAGCACGAAAGAACTGTTTTCATTCTTTTGTTCTGACATTATTTTGTAGGCAATTAGTGCAAATACACCCAGTGCAAATGCGATTACTGCTTTTTGAAGTTTTAAGATACGTATCATGCTGAAAATATTAGCGTACAACACATTGATATAAACAAAAATCAAACCACAATATCTGCTTCAATTTCTCAATCAAAAACCCTAACTTTGCATCCTTAATTTTTGACGATACTTGATTGATGTATAGGGAATTTAAACAATTAGAACTAGCTAAAATAGGGAAAGAGATACTTGATTTTTGGAAGGAGGAAAACATCTTTGAGAAAAGCATTTCCAGCAGACCAAAATCAAATCCGTTTACTTTCTATGAAGGTCCGCCTTCTGCGAATGGTATGCCGGGTATTCACCACGTAATGGCACGTGCCATTAAAGATATTTTTTGCCGGTACAAAACCCTTAAAGGATTTCAGGTTAAAAGAAAGGCGGGCTGGGATACGCACGGACTTCCTGTAGAACTGGGTACTGAAAAGGAACTGGGCATTACTAAAGAAGACATCGGAAAAAGCATTTCCATAGAAGAATACAACGAGGCCTGTAAACGGACGGTGATGCGTTATACCGACGTATGGAACGACCTTACTGAGCAGATGGGCTATTGGGTAGACATGAAGGATCCCTATGTTACCTACAAATCCAAATACATGGAAACAGTATGGTGGCTGCTCAAAGAAATTTATAACAAAGGTTTAATTTATAAAGGCTATACCATACAGCCTTACTCGCCAAAAGCAGGTACAGGATTGAGCTCGCACGAGGTGAACCAGCCGGGTAGCTATCGTGATGTATCTGATACAACCATAGTGGCACAATTTAAAGTGTTACCTGCTTATTTAGAAGCCATAAGTAAGGCATTTGGCCTGGCAAATGCGGTTGAAGATGTTTACATTTTAGCATGGACTACCACTCCATGGACGTTGCCTTCGAATACTGCACTGACAGTTGGACCAAAGATTGATTACGTACTGGTTAAAACATTCAATCAATATACCTACCAGCCAATTGTAGTTGTATTGGCTAAAAACCTGGTGGGCAAACAATTTGGCAAAGGTTTTTTTGAAAGTAATACAACTGCCGACTTTGAAAACTTTAAGTCGGAAGATAAAAATATCCCTTACCAGATTTTAGGGGAATGCAAAGGTGCGGACCTGGTGGAAATCAGGTATGAGCAATTGTTAAAGTTTGCATTGCCGTATCAACATGCTGAAAATGCGTTTCGTATAATTTCTGGTGATTTCGTAACTACTGAAGATGGTACAGGTATAGTACACACTGCTCCTACTTTTGGCGCAGATGACGCGAAGGTAGCGAAGGAGGCTAAACCAGAGATACCGCCAATGTTGGTGCTGGATGAACACGGTACCCCTATTCCATTGGTTGATTTACAGGGACGTTTTACCGCACATGTTGGGCCATACGCAGGCAAATACGTAAAGAACGAATATTATGATGCCGGACAAGCTCCTGATAAATCTGTTGATGTAGAGCTTGCGATACAACTGAAGGAAGAAAACCGCGCATTTAAGGTAGAGAAATATGTGCACAGCTATCCGCATAGCTGGAGGACTGACGAGCCATTACTTTATTATCCGCTTGATTCCTGGTTTATTAAAGTGACAGACATTAAGGACCGTATGTTTGACCTGAATGAAACCATTAACTGGAAGCCAAAAGCAACCGGGGAAGGCAGGTTTGGCAATTGGTTGAAGAATGCCAATGACTGGAACCTCTCCCGATCAAGATATTGGGGCATTCCGCTACCAATTTGGCGTACTGAAGATAAACAGGAAGAGGTATTGATTGGTTCTGTGGAAGAACTTTACCATGCAATTGAAAAATCTATAGCAGCGGGATTTCAACAATCCAATCCATTTGCCGGATTTGAAATCGGAAACATGTCTGACGAGAATTACGAGCTGGTTGATCTGCATAAAAATGTTGTAGATGAAATTACGCTGGTATCGCCATCTGGCAAACCGATGAAACGGGAAGCAGACCTGATTGATGTTTGGTTTGATTCTGGTGCGATGCCTTATGCACAATGGCATTACCCATTTGAGAATAAAGAGAAAATTGATGGTAATGAAGATTTCCCGGCAGATTTTATAGCGGAAGGTGTGGATCAGACACGAGGCTGGTTTTATACGCTGCATGCCATTGGAACCCTCGTTTTTGATAAAATTGCTTATAAAAATGTGATTTCTAACGGGCTGGTTTTGGATAAAAATGGCCAAAAGATGTCTAAACGACTGGGCAATGCTGCGGATCCATTCCAAACTATAGCGGAATACGGCGCGGATGCAACGCGTTGGTATATGATCTCGAATGCGAATCCCTGGGACAACTTGAAATTTGACATTGAAGGGATAGCGGAAGTACGAAGAAAATTTTTTGGAACATTATACAATACCTACGCTTTCTTCGCTTTGTATGCGAATATAGACCAGTTTGCCATTGATGAACAAAATTTGACGCCAATAGCTGAAAGATCAGAACTGGACAGATGGATATTATCGTTATTGGAGACCCTGGTTGCAGAAGTTGACGAAAGTTACAATGCTTATGAACCTACCAAGGCTGCAAGAGCGATCCAATCCTTTGTAGATGAACACCTCAGCAACTGGTACATCCGATTATCACGCCGCCGCTTTTGGAAAGGTGAGATGACCGATGACAAGAAAGCTGCTTATGAAACCCTCTATACCTGCCTGATGAGCATCTCGCAGTTGATGGCGCCGATTGCTCCTTTCTTTGCTGACTGGCTGTTCCTTAACTTAACTGCAGGAAAGAGCGGTGAGAAATTGGAATCGGTACACCTGACCATTTTGAAGGAAGCAAATACCGAACTGATAGATCAAGAACTGAATGAACGGATGCGACTAGCGCAAGATATATCTTCAATGGTCTTATCACTTCGTAAAAAAACAAGCATCAATGTCCGTCAGCCTCTGGCTAAGATTTTAATACCTGTACTGGACAGTAAATTTGCTGAAAGGGTAAACCTGGTAAAAGAGTTGATCCTGTCGGAAACAAACATCAAAGACATTGAGTACATCACGGACACTGCCGGGTTTATTACCAAAAAGATCAAGCCCAACTTTAAGGCCCTTGGTCAGAAAGCCGGTAAAGATATGAAAGCCGTAGCCCAGGTTATCTCCGGGTTTAATCAGGATGATATTGCAAAAATGGAAAGCGATGGTGAGATCAGCATCCTGGATGATAAATATGTGATTTTGCTAAGTGATGTGGAAATAATGGCTGAGGACATTCCCGGATGGCAGGTGGCCAATTTGGGAAGTTTAACAGTAGCGTTGGACGTAACCATTACTGACGAGCTTAAGCAGGAAGGATTATCAAGAGAACTGATCAATAGAATTCAAAATTTAAGGAAAGAATTAAATTTTGAAGTGACAGACAGAATTAACGTGGCTTTACAGAAGCATAACTTGATTGCAGAAGCAGTAGCGCAAAATAAAGCCTACATTTGCTCCGAAATTTTAGCGGATGAGCTTGTATTGGCAGACAGCATAGATAACGGAAACAAAATAGTGATCGATAATGTTGAATTACAAATTTTGGTTTCAAAACAATAATTAACATGGAACCGTCATGATTTTCCAAATCAAACAATAGATTAATCATGACAACCCCGTCAAAAACAACTTAAAAAAGATGGAAAAATCTACAAAAACAAGGTATTCTGACAGCGAATTACAAGAATTTAAAGAGCTGATCCAAGGGAAATTACGAATGGCGAGAGAAGAGTTTCTTGATTTGACGAATTCCTTAAGCAGTCCAAATTCTAATGGAACAGAAGATACTTCAGGCACCTATAAAACGCTGGAAGATGGATCTGCGACGCTGGAAAAAGAACAACTGAATCAACTGGCCGCCCGTCAGAAAAAGTTTATTGAAAACCTGGAAGCTGCCTTAGTACGCATTGAAAACAAAACGTATGGCATTTGCAGGGAGACTGGAAAATTGATTCAAAAAGAACGTTTACGTGCGGTACCACATGCTACTTTGAGTATGGAAGCTAAATTGAAGCAGTCGTAATGAAGGGGTATACTAAACCTTTATTGATCATATTTCTGGTGTTGCTGGCAGATCAGGTATTAAAAACCTGGATCAAAACCCATATGTACATCGGCCAGGAATTTAAAATTATTGGCAACTGGTTCATTATCCATTTTACGGAGAATAACGGGATGGCTTTCGGACTGGAGTTTGGAGGCGAATTTGGTAAACTTGCATTGTCCTTATTCAGAATATTTGCTGTGGCCGGAATAGGCTACGGACTACACCATCTGATCCAAAAGAAATATCATCGTGGATTGATATTGAACGTAGCATTGATTTTTGCGGGAGCATTGGGCAATATCATAGATTCTGTAATTTATGGAAAGATATATGGTTATGCGGAGCTGTTCCACGGAAGAGTTGTAGATATGTTTTATTTCCCAATTCTTGATGGACATTTTCCTCAATGGCTGCCTATTTGGGGCGGAGAGGAGTTTGTGTTTTTCAGACCGGTATTTAACATAGCTGATGCTGCAATTTCAGTTGGGGTAATCATCATTTTAATTTTCCAGAAATCGTATTTCAAGGAGGATGTTAAAGAAGAAATAGGCCCTAACAATGAGGTAGTTGAGGAATAATTTCAAATTAAAATAAATTTTCTTGTGGAATTGGTATGATAATTACATCTATCTATCAAACACAATTGAAAATTTAAATATTATGAAAAAGTTATTAACCCTTGCCTTCGTTGCTTTGATAAGTGTAAGCGCGATGGCCCAACAAGTAGATCTTAGAAAAAAAATAAGTGTAAGTGGTACTGCAGAAATGGAAGTTACCCCTGATATTATTTACTTAAGCATTTCCTTGAAAGAATACCTGAAAGACAACAATAGCAAGAAGAAGGTTGACATTACTACCCTGGAAAACCAATTGTTTTCTGCAGTTCAAAAAGCCGGACTGGATAAAGATAATCTAACGATCAACAACCTGTCTAGTTATAACTATGCCACTGAAAAGAAAAAGAACCCGGATTTTTTGGCCAGCAAACAATACCGCTTAAAGGTAACAGACCTGAACAAATGGAATGAGATTATTGGCGCTGTTGATGCTAAAGGGATTGCTTATACCAATGTGGAAAGCTATGACTACTCTAAAATTGAGTCGCTAAAAAGAGAGCTTAAAACCAAAGCCTTATTGGCTGCAAGAGTAAAAGCTGCTTACCTGGTGGAGGCACTTGGCGATAAATTGGGTAGCGTAATTGATATACAGGAGGTGAACAACGAGCAATATCCACAACCAATGTACCGCGCAAACGTAATGATGATGAAAGCGGAAAGTGCAGATATGGCCGCACCTGCTCCGGAAATAGATTTCAAAAAAATAAAGCTGAGCTACATTATGAATACGGTTTTTGAGATTAAATAATCTTGATTGACTTAAACAGTATACAGTTTTTTAAAGAAAACTGTTTAAAAGCCTACCAAACAACTTTGGTAGGCTTTTTGATATTATCTCCACGTATCACAAAACCTAAAAGATTATGAAAAGATTAATTTACTCCTTAGTGCTGATTTTTACATTGGCAATTAGCGCAAACACAGTATCTGCAGCAGAGACGAAAGACAAAGCGAAAACAGAGATGACTGCTGAACAACAAGTTCAGTTGCAACTGATCAAAAACCGCGTTGAAGAAATCAAAGCAATGGATAAATCTAACTTGACGAAAGCGGAAAGAAAAGAGTTGCGTAATGAACTAAAAGAAATGAAAAAACAAGCACGTGCAATGAGCGGTGGTGTTTATCTTTCTGTTGGTGCAATTATCATCATCATTTTATTATTGATCTTAATTTTATAAAATAAAATTTTTATCATCTACCCTATTGAAAAAGGCCCCCATTTGGAGGCCTTTTTACGTTACAAATATTTGATTTAGAAGAACTACGAAGCCATTTACGGATAGAAAAAGTTACTGCTAATCAATGTACTCAAATCCTGTATACTTTACGAGTGCCTCAGGAATCTTAATCCCTTTCTCTGTTTGGTTGTTTTCTAGCAGAGAAGCCACAATCCTTGGCAATGCCAGAGCGCTTCCATTTAAGGTATGCGCCAATTGCGTTTTACCTGTGGCACCTTTGAATCGCAACTTTAGGCGGTTACTTTGATAGGCTTCAAAATTTGAAACAGAAGAAACCTCGAGCCAGCGCTGTTGAGCTGCACTCCAAACCTCCATATCATAAGTCATAGCAGCCGTAAAGCCCATATCTCCACCACATAGGCGCAATACGCGGTAATGCAAGCCAAGCTCCTGTAAAAGCGATTGTACGTAAGTACTCATTTCTTCCAATACCTCGTAAGATTGATCTGGGTGCACCACCTGAACAACTTCTACCTTATCAAATTGATGAAGACGGTTTAGTCCGCGTACATGTGCCCCATAAGATCCGGCTTCGCGACGGAAGCAAGGCGTATAGGCCGTATTTTTTACAGGAAGTTCCTCCTCCTTGAGGATAACATCTCTGTACAAGTTGGTCACCGGGACTTCAGCCGTTGGGATAAGAAATAAGTTATCTACCCCGGCATGATACATTTGCCCCTCCTTATCTGGTAGCTGTCCGGTACCAAAACCAGAGGCCTCATTTACAAGATGCGGTACCTGCATCTCACGATAGCCCTGAGCTGTGGCATGATCAAGAAAAAAGTTGATCAAAGCGCGTTGTAACCTTGCTCCCTTCCCTTTATAAACAGGGAAACCAGCACCGGTAATCTTAACACCCAGTTCAAAATCAATAATGTCATACTTGGCGGCCAGTTCCCAGTGAGGCAAAGGATTTTCGGGTAAAATTGCGGGCGCACCATGTACAAACACAGTTTCATTCTCTTCAGCTGTACTGCCCGTTTTCACAAAATGGTGTGGAAGGTTAGGGAGCTGAACAATGAGGTTGTGCAATTTGAGCTCTGCAGCAGCCAGTTGATCTGATAATTTCTTATGCTGATCTTTATTTGCAGTTGTTTGCCCCTTTAATACTTCTGCCTCTTCCTTTTTGCCATTGCGCATTAAGTCGCCTATCTGTTTTGCAGCGGAATTGGCAATTGCAGAAAGGTTATCCAGCGAAGTTTGAATTTGTCTGCGTTCTTCATCAGTGTTGATAATTTCATCTACCAATTCAGGTTGTTTGAAATTGCGTACGCTTAATCGTTCTAAAACTTTCTCTCTATTTTCGCGGATATAATTAACTTGCAGCATTATTTGATATTTTGAACAAAGATAATAAGAGTTACGTGTTATTAGGCAAACTATTTCTTGTTCCAACCCCAATTGGGAACCTGGAAGACATGACTTTTAGGGCCATAAGGATTTTAAAAGAGGCGGACATTATTCTTGCTGAAGACACACGTACCAGTGCGCCAATGCTTAAACATTTTGGCATAGATAAGAAGGCCTACTCCCACCATCAGCATAACGAACATCAGGCAACATCTGAAATTATTAAATTTCTGAAAGAGGGAAAAAATGTTGCCCTAATTTCTGATGCAGGAACACCGGCTATTTCAGATCCTGGGTTTTTCCTGGTAAGAGAGGTAATAAAACACGACATACAAGTAGAATGCCTGCCGGGTGCTACTGCCTTTGTACCGGCATTGGTAAACTCAGGCTTACCCTCTGATTCCTTTGTTTTTGAAGGATTTCTCCCGGTAAAAAAAGGAAGGCAAACCAGGTTTAAAAAGCTGGCCGGGGAAGACCGGACAATTGTTCTGTATGAAAGTCCGCACCGGCTGCTAAAGACATTGGAAGAGTTTGCACAATACCTGGGCGAAGACCGACAGGCATCGGTAAGCAGAGAGCTGACCAAGCTATATGAAGAGACGGTTAGGGGAACGCTGTTAGAGATTAAATCACATTACGAAAACAATATATTAAAAGGAGAATTCGTAATTTGTATTGCAGGAGCCGAACCTAAAAAACAAAAACGAAAAAATGATACTGATAGATAGATTTTTAAGTGACGAACAAGACCCAAAAGCTGTTGAAAGGGTATTGGGCAAATTGAATGACATGTTGAGCAGCAATGAAGAACTGATTTATCTTGCTGTACAAAAAAAACCTGCTGTTAATTTGCTGCCAGATTGTATTGCAGTGAGCACCAAACGTTTGTTTTATTGTGAGCCAGGTAATTTTGGGATTACCATGAATTTTAAAGACATCTCCTGGAAAAGCATTAAAGAGGTTTCTTTTAAAGAGGAATTTTTTGGTTCTAAATTTATTTGCGTTCCGCAACACGGCGAAAATATCATCACAGAATATATACCAAAGGTACAAGCCAGAAAACTGTATCAGGCTGCCTATGAACAATTAGAAAACTTTAAAGAGCAACTGCATCAAAGCGAATTAGATGAAAAACGCTCCAGTCCATCGCCAGTGACGGTCAACGCGGTTGTTGAAGAGCAACCCATACCAGCAAAGGAACCAGAAGTTTTTGCTCCACCAGCAGTTGTGCCCCAGGAAGAGCCGGAAGATGAAGCAACGCTAAAACTTAGGAAGTTGAAAACTTTGTATGATAAGCAACTGATTACACAGGAAGAATATGAAGCTAAAAAAGCAAATATTCTTGACACCTTATAATTCTATTTAGCCTAGATGAACGCCAAGCACCCCCTATTACTGGCCATCACCAGTGCATTTTTGATGTGGTTGGCCTGGCCGCCAATTCCGTATACTACGCCCCTGCTTTTGGTAGGACTGGTACCTTTATTAATAGTAGTTAACTCCATTCAAAATGACACCCGACCTAAAAAAGGAAAAAGGGTATTTCTATTTGCGGGACTAACGTTTGTAATTTGGAACACGGCATCAATCTACTGGGTTTATAATGCAATTAGTGCCATCAACGATCCGTTCACTTCTATTTTAGTATCCCTCATCCCTTATGGTTTGGGTGCATTACTCATGACATTCTCCTTTTGGATGTACCACAGATTGAGCAGGATAGCGAATAGAACGATTGCTTATGTAGGTTTAGTGACCTTTTACATCTCCATGGAATACTTACACCAAACGTGGGATTTGTCATTCCCGTGGATGACCTTGGGGAACGGTCTTTCGGACATGCATCAACTGGCACAATGGTATGAATATACAGGCGTTTACGGGGGTTCTGCATGGATCCTAATCAGTAATATCCTGGCCTTTGAAGCCTACAAAAAGGTAATACAGCCCGGTCCTGCATTAAAGCCCATAGCAATATGGTTGATATGGATCATTATTCCGGTTGCGATTTCATTAACTTCTTATTATAAATACACAGAGCAAGTAGCACCGGTAAATGTTGTGGTAGTGCAGCCGGATATTGATCCTTATGAGAAATTCACCAGCATGTCTAGCATGGATCAACTTCACATCCTCACTAGGCTTTCTGACTCCTTAGCTCAGCCAAACACAGAATATTTCATCTGGCCGGAAACCGCAATTCCACAACCTACCGTTGAAGACCGTATAAGGAGCAGTGCTGAGTTCATCACAGCGCAATCTTTTTTAAGTAAATACAAGAACGGAACGATCATTACCGGAATTGAAAGCGTAAAGTTGTACAACGATAAAGAAACAGTATCTGCAAAGGTGAATTCGAATGGCGGCTTTCTGGATAATTATAATGCGGCATTACAAATAGAAAATTCGGCAAACGTGCAATTTTACCATAAATCTAAATTGGTTCCTGGCGTAGAAAAGATGCCCTTTCCAAACGCACTTTCAGTACTAGGACCCATATTTGAAGGCTTTGGAGGAACAATGGGCGGCTGGGGTTGGCAAGATAAACCCGGAGTATTCTATGCTTACAGTGGCATCGGTGTGGTGCCTGTAATTTGTTATGAATCTTTATGGGGCAGCTGGATTGGAGAGGCTGTTAAAAACAATGCTCAGTTTATTGCGGTGATTACTAACGATGCCTGGTGGGGAAATACTTCTGGTAAGGACCAGCATTTGCGATATGCAAAATTACGTGCTATAGAAACCCGACGTTACGTGGTTAGATCGGCCAATACTGGCATATCTGCAATTATTAATCAAAAAGGAGACATTACACAGCAAACTAAGTGGTGGACAAGAACAGCATTAAAAGCCGACATCAACATGAACGATGAGCTGACTTTTTACGTGCGAAATGGCGACTTGATTGCTATTTTTTCATACCTGTTAGGGGGACTACTGGCCTTATTCGTTTGCTTTAGTAAACTAAAATCTACGTTTAAGAAAGATACTTCCCTACAATAGGCATTCTTCTGCCCATCCCAAATGCCTTTGGAGAAACCCGAAGTATGGGAGGTGTTTGATAGCGTTTGAATTCAGCATTATTTACCATTTTAATCACTCTTTTGACCAGGGCTTCGTCAAATCCCTGAGCGATAATTGCTGTAGAACTTTGCTTTTGTTCTATGTATTGAAAAAGGATTTTATCCAGCACATCATACTCTGGCAGAGAGTCTGAATCTTTTTGATCAGGCCTTAATTCTGCTGATGGTGGCTTGCTGATCGAGTTTTCGGGAATCATCACACCATCTTTATTGATAAACCTTGCCAATTCAAAGACCTGGGTTTTGTACACATCTCCAATCACCCCGATCGCGCCGCACATATCTCCATAAAGTGTACCGTAGCCTACAGCACATTCGCTTTTGTTTGAGGTATTTAATAAGATGTACCCAAACTTATTGGACATCGCCATTAAAATTAATCCGCGGCAGCGGGCTTGAATATTTTCTTCGGTGAGGTTAGGAGGCAGGCCTTTAAATGCGGGCTCCATGATCCTGTCAAATGTATCTGCGGCTTCCTTTATGGGTATGATCTCATATGTACAACCAAAATTTCTTACCAGATCCATAGCATCCTGAATGGAATGGTCTGAAGAATATTTTGAAGGCATTAAAACCGCCATTACATTTTCCGCGCCAAGCGCCCGGCATGCTAGAGCACATACCACTGCAGAGTCAATCCCCCCGGAAAGTCCCAGCACTGCTTTGGTAAAACCCGATTTCTCAAAATAATCCCTGATTCCTAAAATAAGCGCTTCGTAAATCTGTTCAATATCAGAAACTGGTTGATGTATAACCGGTGCATGACCAACTACATGGCCGTCTTTCACTTCAAAGACTTGCAAATCTTCCTCAAAATAGCTCATCTCGCACAGTAAATCGCCGTTGCGATCAAATACAAGCGAACCACCATCAAATACAATTTCTGTTTGCGCACCAACCTGATTGACATATAATAATGGCAGATTATATTTTTTTGCATTATCGGCCAGCACCACCATGCGCTCATCGTCGTGGAAATACGAGAATGGTGAAGCGGCTATATTGATCATCAAATCTGGCTTTTGTAAGATGAGCTGATCCATTGGATTGGATACATATAGCGGATTGTCATTGATATTCCACAAATCTTCGCAAATGGTGAGGGCAATTTTCCTTCCCTTAAAATTAATGCATTCAAATAAAATACCTGGCTCGAAATAGCGGTACTCATCAAACACATCATATGTTGGCAACAAGGCCTTTTTTACAGTTGCTTTAATTTCGCCATTTTCTATGAAATAGGCGGCATTATAAAGGTCCTTACCGGCCAGCTCTGAATTTTTAACAGGCAGACCAATGATACAGGCAATTTCTTTACAATGTGAAGCGATCTCTAACGCAGCACTATGGCATAACGCAATAAATTCCTCAAATTCCAGGAAATCACGCGCTGGATACCCACATACCGCAAGTTCAGCAAATACAACCAGCTCTGCTCCTTGTTCTTGAGCAAGGTTAATGTGATCAATAATTTTACTGGTATTGGCTGCAAAATTTCCAATGTGGTAATTGAGTTGGGCAAGGGCTATCTTCATCTGGAATTGGTAAATCTATTTAGAAAAACACGCCAAAGTTTATACTGATATAATGATTTTTGACCGTAGTATTTTTATCGCTGGTAATATCTGTAAAACCATTGTTAAAGGTAAGCCCGGTAGTTATGCTGGAATTTGCAGAGATATCGAATTCTGCACCCGCGCCAATAATCAAACCCGCACGATAAAATTTCATGTCGTCCGTAACTTTTACATCCTTCGAAACACTGTTACCCGCCAATTCGGTATCTTGTTTAGCACCGATATTGATTCCGTTGGATAGACCGAACTGCCCATAATAACGCGCATTGTTTATTTTCACAGTTTTTAGCTTTAATGTAAGTGGAATCTCGACATATTGCATTTTGTACTTTAATCCGTACTCCGTTTGTGAAGGAGTACCTCCCGCAGGGGTTGTGGTAACGACCTCTTTACTCTTACCATTTATAGTAGTGACGGTAATTCCGGTTGCGAAACTATAATTCTGTGTGAAATTAAAATCGCCCATTAAACCATAAGAGAAACCCAAAGAAACACCATCGCTTTTACCAACCTCCGGCTTTACCCAGCCAATTGTTGGATGTGCTGTTAAACCCAATCTAAACCCATAATAGGGAGAAGATGAATCTTGTGCAAATACACTCCCTGTAAAAAACAAAAGCAATAAACCTATAAATGTTCTTTTCATAATTATATTTGTTCTTAATGTTGTACCAGCTATTATTCCGCCAAAGCTATCTATTTTTTCTATTAAAAGCTATTAAGCCATTTCACACCGCTGTCATAGTTGCTATAGTCAGTCTGGCCGTATTCAGTTCCTGCAAACAACAAACCAAACCAGATGTAAGTGGAATTCCACTTCATATTACCATCAAAAGGTTTGATAAGGATTTGATTGACGGGAAAGGAAAAGATGTTGAGAAAACAGATGCAATGCTGAGTGATAAATATGGAGCATTTTATAAAGACTATGTTAACAGAATGGTGGGAGACGGCAGCTATAGTGGCACGCAAATTCTATCAACGCTTTATAAGGACCAGGCATATACCGACCTTAATAGCGAGGTGGAGTCTGCCTTTTCCAACACAAGCAATCTGGAGGCTGATTTAACTGAGGCATTTAAATACATCAAATATTACTACCCAAAGTCTAAAACACCCCAATTTATTTCTTTTATATCCGGATTTGCTGTTCAAACTCCAATTGGGGATGATTACATTGGTATAGGTTTGGATATGTTTATGGGCCGAAACAGCAAATTTTATAAAGCGATTGTACAGAGCGTACCAATTTATCTTTCTCGCCGTTTCTCTCCAGAATATGTGGTACCGAGATTGACTGAAACCTTTGCACGCGAGGAGCTTTTCCCGGAAAAGGATGAGGACAGGACACTGCTATCTAAAATGATCCAAAACGGTAAAATCCTTTATTTTATGGATAAGGTATTGAATGATAATGTCCAGGACACTATAAAAATTGGCTATTCTGCAAGACAAATGGAATGGTGTAATACCTATCAGGCAGACATTTGGGGGTTTTTCCTGGAAAACAACCTCTTGTTTGAAACTGACTACCAAAAAATACAAGTGTACCTGAGTGAAGGGCCTTTTACACCAGGTCTGGGAAACAAGAACGAATCCGCACCCAAGCTTGGCGTTTGGATTGGCTGGCAAATTGTGAGAAAATACATGCAGCAAAATACTAACGTGAGCCTCCAGCAACTAATGGACGAAAAGGATGCACAGAAAATTTTGACGCTGTCAAAGTATAAACCTAAATAATACCATATGAAAGTAGGAATTGTTTTATCAGGGGGTGGCATAAGGGGCATCGCACATTTAGGTGTTTTAAAAGCATTTATAAATGCAGGAATTAAATTTAATCACATTAGCGGTACCAGCGCAGGTGCAATAGCCGGGGCATTTTACGCGGCAGGTATTGATCCGGAAGAGGGATTAAATATTTTCATCAAAACAAGATTGCTGAGGTTTATCAGACCTGCAGTAGGATCATTAGGACTAATCAATATTGAGCACACTTCTGAATTATTGAAAGAATACTTCCCTGAAGATCGCATCGAAAGTTTGAAAATCCCCTTAACTATCGCCGCTACCAACTTTAGTGAGGGCAACCTTGTTTACTTCAATAAAGGCCCACTGATTAAAACCATACAGGCTTCGAGCTGTATACCGGGCATTTTTAAACCGATTATGATCAACGACCAGATGTATGTTGACGGTGGAATCCTGAATAATTTTCCGGTAGAGCCGCTATTGGATAATTGCGACTTCATTATTGGTTCCTCCTGTAATCACCTAAAATCTGTTGACAAAATCACTAACATCACATCCTTGGTAACGCGTGCAGGAATCATGTCCATTAACAAAGACATGGAACAAAAAGCGGCACTTTGCAACGTTTTAATAGAACCAAAAGGAATGGGGGAAATCAATACTTTCGATATGAAAAAAGCAGAAACTATTTATTGGCTTGCCTATGAGGAAACATTGAAAGCAATAAAAAGTAATGAAAGCTTAAAAGAACTGATCAAACCGCCAGCTAAAAAGCTAAGCTAGTTCATTGCAGGGCAATAAGTCGCTCTCCAACCAGTACCGGAATGGTATTACAAAGATTAAGCTGTAAACAAAATTTAACATCCTCTTCTATGTTGAGGGCAGCTAGTCTGTGACTGTGAGAAGATTTATGAAGATACGACCTTAAATCGTCCTTTGCCAGGTTATAGAGATCTTCAGCAGCAACGCTTGAATCATCAAAATGCGTAAAACCTTTACGGATTTTAGAAACCACTGCTCCTGCAAAAAGCGTGTCTTCAAGATTAAAATTATCTTTCCAACCCGCACATAAAAGCAATACATTTCTATTTTGTGCTGTTAACCATTCACACAAAAAATCCAAGTTTAAAAAGGAGCCCAACACTACTTGATGAGCCCTTGCATTTGCGAGGTGCAGGGCCTTGGTACCATTAGTAGTTGTCAGTACAACTGTTTTACCGCCTACTTTTTCCTGGGTGTAAGAAAATGGAGAATTACCAAAGTCGTACCCGGCAACTACTTCCCCATTTCGTTCTGCCGCAAGCAGATAACCCTGCGAAGCGTATTGAAGGCAATCTTCAACTTGTGCTACAGGGATAATTGCATCTGCGCCATTACTTATACCATAAACGATAGATGAGGTTGCTCTTAAGATGTCTATGACTACAACAATGCTTTCTTCAATTTCGTACAGGTCAAGTAAAGCAGGTGTTAAGCAAACCTCCAGTCGCTTTTCCATAATTCCCTCAGACTACTTGTAAAATGGAAATTTAACTACTTTGGCTTTGATCCTGGTATTGCGGATGTCAATGTAAATCTCTGTTCCTTCTTTATCCAGTCCTTTATCTACATAACCCATACCAATTGCTTTTTGCAAAGAAGGTGCCTGCGTACCTGAGGTTACCTTGCCAATTACCTTGCCTTCTGCATCGACTATCTCGTAATCATGGCGGGGAATTCCCCTATCAATCATTTCAAATCCAATTAACTTGCGTTTTACACCAGCTTCCTTTTGGGCAAGGAGCGCTTCAGCGTTTGTGAACTTCTTGGTGAACTTAGTGATCCATCCCAGGCCAGCTTCTATTGGAGAAGTAGTATCATCAATATCATTACCGTAAAGGCAAAATCCCATTTCTAAGCGAAGTGTATCACGAGCACCCAAACCTATTGGTTTGATGCCCAGAGCAGCTCCAGCTTCAAAAATTGCATCCCATATTTTCTCTGCGTGGGCATTATCAAAGTAAATTTCAAAACCCCCGGCGCCAGTATATCCTGTTGCGGAAATGATCACATTATCTATGCCGGCAAATGTGCCTTTCACAAAAGTATAGTATTCCATCGAGGCCAGATCAACTTCAGTTAGGCTTTGTAAAGCTTCAGCAGCTTTTGGACCTTGTATGGCAAGCAAGGAAGTTTGATCCGAAATGTTGTGCATTTCTACACCTTTATCATTGTAACCCTGGATCCAGTTCCAATCTTTATCAATATTTGATGCATTGACAACAAGCATGTAAGTTTTTTCGTCAATCTTATAGACAAGCAAATCGTCTACTATTCCACCATCTTCGTTGGGAAGGCAGGAGTATTGAACTTTACCATTATATAACTTCGAAGCATCATTACTGGTTACCCTTTGAATCAGGTCAAGCGCATCATCTCCTTTTAATATAAATTCACCCATGTGACTTACATCAAACACTCCAACAGCCGTTCTAACTGTTGCATGCTCTGCATTAATACCTTCGTATTGTACTGGCATATTGTACCCTGCAAAAGGTACCATTTTAGCTCCTAAGGAAATGTGTTTATCTGTTAATGCGGTATTATTCATGTTTACTTTTTATAAAACTGCTGCAAAATTAATTAAAATTTAGGCAGTAACCAGCTTTTGGTAGATATTCAGAATTCTTTCTGATATACTGGAGATATCATGGTCTCTTTCCACTGTTTTTCTGGCAGATTCTCCTATCTCCCGCCATTTATCCGGATTGGTAATGCATTGGAGGATAGATCTGTAAAATTCATCTGCAGTGTTTGCAATGAGAATGTCTTTTCCGGGGTTACATCTGATGCCCTCCGCTGCCATACTGGTCGCTATAATACATTTCTTCATAGCCATGCCTTCAATAATTTTTACCCGCATACCACTTCCTGAAAGCAGGGGAACGATCATGATGTCTTTTGAATTTATAAATTCTACAGCATCAAATATTTCACCCTCTACCACAAGATTTTCAGAATCATAGTCAAAGAATTCCCTCTGCATATTCTTTCCAGCGATGTAAAATCTAAGTTCACTGTTTAGCGTTTCTATATCTGGCCAGATTTCGTCCAGAAACCATTCTAATCCCTCTTTATTCGGTCGCCAGTCCATGGCACCCAGGTGAAAAAGGGTTGGAAAAACATTTGCTGAGGCAGTTGTTACGTACTTATCAAAATCCAATGCAACTGGAAATACCTCGATGGCGATCTCGCAACCGAAACGAAGTATGCTTTGCCTGTCCTGCTCACTAATTGCAAAAATTTGATGAAACCGATTAATTTGCTCTGTCTCATAAACCTTAAGCCGCCTGGCTAAAAACTGCAGGTATCTTCTTTTTGGGGTAAATCTCTCTATGAGTGCAACGCGCTCCCAAACATCAAATTCTATATTGTGGGCCCTGTAAATGATCTTTGCGTTGCTGTTGGCTTTGACTACATCCAGATAGGGGACAACAAACAAGCCCTCAAACTGGATAATATCAAATTCATTTTCCTTTAAAATATTATCCAGCATTCGCTCTGCTTCATCGTCGTAATATCTGGAAACATTATAAGATTGATTGGAGAATATGTTAAACAGTGCCCCCCAAACATTTACTTCTGTATCTAAACTAAACGAATGAAATTTAATGCTATCGAATACCGGATCATATATATCGTCTACATCTACTTTACTCTTGTAAGGATTGATACTGAATAGCGAAACTTCCACACCCAGACGCAGTAGTCCCTTTATTGTGTTATATACCACAATAGGATAACCGCTATTTGGCGGAAAAGGAACTTGATTTGTTAAAAAAAGGGCTTTCAAAGTACGTGAAAATACTAATTATCCCTCGTTTTCTAAAAATAGTTCCAGCTGGGGATTGGTAATACTAAAAGTTTTACGGTGGTATGGCGACAAGCCATGGGTAATTGCGGCAGTTCTGTGAACAATTGTTGGATAACCCTTATTTTGATGCCATTGGTAATGCGGAAAGTTTACGGAGATTTTCTCCATGAATTCATCCCGGTGTGTCTTTGCCAATATAGATGCGGCAGCTATATTTAAATATTTACCATCTCCTTTAATAATACAGGTATGTGGTATGTTTGGAAATGCTTTAAACCTATTTCCATCTATGCTCAGGTGCTCGGGCTTCACGCTTAGTTTCTCCACTGCACGGTGCATCGCCAGAAATGAAGCATTTAAGATATTTATCTGATCAATTTCAATGTTATCTACTTCGGCAACAGCCCAGGAGATTGCTTCTTTTTCGATAATTAGTCGTAATTCACAGCGTTGTTTGTGACTTAGCTTTTTAGAGTCGTTAAGTTCACCGGCATTAAAATCACGAGGTAAAATAACTGCTGCTGCAAAAACGGGCCCAGCTAAGCAACCTCTTCCAGCCTCGTCACATCCTGCTTCCAGCAAATCTTCATGATAACAATTCAATAGCATAGTACAAAGTTAAAGATATAACGCTGTTTTAAACGGAAATATTTTGAGACTTCACATCAAACGCATCTCTTAATCCAATTGCCAACAGATTAAATGCATATACCGTAAGCATAATTGCCAAACCAGGTAGTATGGCGAGGTAAGCAGCATCCATAATAATGTAACCATAATGCTCTTTAATCATCGTTCCCCAGCTTGGCATTGGTGGTTGTGCCCCAAAGCCCAAAAAACTTAGACCGGTTTCCAATAAGATCGCCGCAGCAAAATTAGCTGATGCGACCACCAATATCGGACCTGCGATGTTGGGAAGAATATGCTTACTCAGGATCCTTAGTGTAGGATATCCCAATGCTTTCGAAGCCTCAACAAACTCTACTTCTTTTAACGCCATGACTTGACCCCTTACTAATCTCGCCACATCTACCCATGTTGATAAACCTACCGCAATAAATATCTGCCAGAAACCTTTGCCTAACGCAAACGAAATTGCAATAACAAGCAATAAAGAAGGCAGCGACCAGATCACATTCATCAGCCAACTTATTGCTAAATCGGTCTTACCACCAAAATAACCAGCAACTGCACCCAGACTTACTCCAATAAATAATGAGATTATTACCGCCATCAAACCTACAGATAAGGATACACGTGTCCCGATAAGAAGCCTGCTCAATAAATCCCTTCCATAAATATCTGTACCAAGCCAGTACTTCCTTTCATATTGGTAATGACCTTTAACCAAAGGATAAGCTTTCTCCTCCGCTATTTCATCATCTCCAATATATTCACGTGCATAAATGTAATTTCCCATTTTTCTTACAGAGGTTACAGGAATACTTTTAAAACTTAGTTCTTGACCATAAAGCATCTTTTCAAAAAGGCCAACCTTCTTTATTCTTTCATTCCTGCTGATGATCAGGAAGCTAAAACTCCTTCCAGGCTTTCTGTTATTGAGCTGCAGATGCATTTCATTAGCTTGTGGAGTTTGATCGGGTGTGATCAAATAACCTAAAAAGCAAACCATAATTAGCAACAATATAAAGATGAAGCCGCCTACTGCCAGCTTATTTTTTAGGAACCTTTTCCATACTTGCTTTGATGGGCTATTGCTATTTTCCACTATCTTACCATCCTATCTTTCCAATTGTATTTACCCGAATTCCCAGCTACCCCGATATAAACTATATAAAGTATATGCAACAGGTTTAAGAGTGGCAAAAAAACAAGCAACTCTCGGCGCCTTGCAAATTTCGTAATTCCTACCAAAAACATTAATTCTATTGCAATTTTTGCCAGCAGTTGATAAAATGCAACCTTCAAAAGTGCAATAAAAAAAATACCTGCTAATAAATTGAGGAGGATACTAAGATTAAAAATCCAAACACCTACGCCCAGCACAATAATTGATTTATTTTTATAGCGGGTACTTTTAGATGCCCACCGCTTACGTTGTTGTATAAACTCGCCAAGATTAGGCTTCGCGTGCGTATAAACGATCGCGTCTTCATTCTTTAAGAAGCCAATGTTATTGTCGTATTTGGCAGCCATTTTATGGAGCAATAGTTCATCATCGCCAGAGGCAAGATCATCGATACCTCTGAACCCACCTACCTCATAAAAAGCTTTTCTTTCATAGCAAAGATTTGCCCCATTACAGGTTGATGGCCGTTTATTTCCAATAGTAGAAGCGCCTAAACCAATTAGATACAAAAATTCAAGCGCCTGAGCCTTTTCAAAAAAACTCTTTTCCTGGAAGTAAGCCACTGGGGAGGAAATCATCTTGTAACCTTTCTCTTCGTAATAAGCCACAATAGTTGACAACCATCTTGGCCCCATCCTACAGTCTGCATCTGTTGTTATGATCAAGTCACCTTTACAGTCTGCGATAGCCGTTTGAATTGCTTTCTTTTTATAAGAGTTTAAGGCTTTGGATTCATTTAACGTAATTAGTCTCACACCCTTAGTAGCGTAGGATGACACAATGCTTCCAGTTTCGTCGGTTGAATGGTCATCTATAATGATAATCTCCGTTAGCTCTTTATCATAGCTTTGAGCTAATAAGTCTTCGATCGTCTTTTTGATGTTATCTTCCTCATTCCTTGCAGCAACAATGATGGAAACCTTGGTAATTCCATCAGCTAAGTGGGTCAAAGGATGGAAATCTTTCAGCCTTGTCCATCCCAGTATAAACATACATACTATCAAAACGTATGCAAACGTCAATAGATACGATATATAGCTAATCGTTTCGAGTATTTCCAAAAAAGTTTAGTTTAATAACAAAATAAGAGCCTAATATAGCAGGAATAATAATATTAATAAGCCATATACTAGCAGTACTTGCAATAACTGCCACGTCCTGATCAGTTATTGAACTAAAAAAATATGATGCAGTCACACTGCGAACTCCAATATCAAAAAGATCAAGTGAAGGAAGTGTCGATTGTACGAAAAATAAGATACTTACCATCATTAGAATATCGAGATAATGAATTTGAGGGATAAGCCAATAGAATAGCACAAAATATTGGGTGCTAAAAACAGCATACCTCGCCAAACAAAACAAAAGAATCTTAAGCAATTCCCTCTTTTGATAACGAGCAAGAATACTGTAAAATTTTTTGTATTTCCGGGTAAATTTCATGGAAAGCAGAATTCCATTAAGCCATTTGATATTAAAATAAAAAATGATAAAAAAGGAGCAAAACATGATTGACAAAATCAACAGCGCATAAAAGAGCCGATAATCCAGTTCTGAAAACCGATGTATGAAAAAACATAAGGCTATAGCACCAAAAACATTAGTGAGCACCATCTGGCCAATATTGCCGACAGCCATTGCCACGACTCCAACAATTCTCCTTTTTGGAGATAAAAAGAAAACCCGCCCGCCATATTCGCCAAGCCTGTTAGGTGTAAAAACAGCCCATGTTAGACCACAAAAAACTGATTCTATAGCTCTCCAAATTGTAATTTTCTCTACTCCAGCTATCAGTTTTCGCCATTTTAACGCTTCCAACCCCCAATTCACGAACATTAGAAAAAAAACAAAACTCATTACCAAAACCACCTCGGTAACGGGAATCTTACTCAGAATCCTTTCGAAAGAACGTAAATTCTGATTTGCTGTAAGCTTATTATAAATAAACCAAAATGCAAACAGCACCACACTGATTTTAATTAAAATTGAAAAGATCTTTTTGTATCTGGCTGTCACTTTCTTCCTTTTACTGTCTGCAAATATGCTTAATATTGTGCTATGTTGGCCGAAAAAAAAGAAAGGGTAATTATGGGGATTGACCCCGGCACCTCCATAATGGGATATGGCGTGATATTGGAGAAGGGTAGCAAAATTGAATTGATTACTTTGGGAATTGTTAGGATGGATCATCTCGATGACCACTTTTTGAAGTTACAACGCATTTTTGAAAAAACAGTAAACCTGTTGGAGGAATATAAACCAGACGTCCTTGCTCTTGAAGCACCATTTTATGGGAAAAATATTCAAGTAATGCTTAAACTAGGCCGGGCACAAGGTATCGCAATGGCCGCTGCTCTATCAAGAAATATTCCGATTACGGAGTACGCACCACGAAAAATTAAGCAATCCATTACAGGCAATGGTAATACTAGTAAAGAACAAGTTGCGGCAATGCTTCAGCGACTACTCAATTTTAAAGAAACGCCTGAGTTTCTTGATGCAACAGATGGACTTGCAGTTGCAGTTTGCCACTCCTTTCAGCGGGTTAACACCTCCGGAAGCGGCAAATCGTATTCTGGTTGGGAAGCTTTTGCTAAAGACAACAAAAAAAGACTTAAGTAATAATTTTTACTTGATGTTTTCTTCTCCTTCTATAATGAAAACATCCATATATAGCCCATAATAAAGCGATTACTGCCCATAATTTTAAGATAATAAACAACAAATCAGTGAACAGCAACCATCCACTGAAATAAGTAACCTTAAATAATCCAATAAAAGTAAAACCCCCATCAGAATGAAGCTGACGGGGGTCTAAAACTTAGGGTTTTTTATAAAACCTATGCTGCTAATATTTTAAATACTGCTTTGCAGGCGATAAAAGATCCAATAAAAAGAATTACCCATGACGCAATAGATAAGGCTGTTGAATCAAAGGCGAAGCGAAGATAAACACCCACTATACTGATAAGAACACCAACAACTATCATTGTATAAATTGAAGTCTCATTGGCTCTTTTCATGCTCTCTTCTGTACTTTTATTTGAAGTATTTTCCATGTCTTAATAATTTACGATCAAAAATAATATAATAAATCTATTCCTGTATATGTAACTTAAATTAGTAACCAACAATTATCCATTGAGCGCAGCAGCACCACTTACGATCTCTGTTAATTCTGTGGTAATAGCAGCTTGTCGTGCTTGATTATAAGACAATTTCAAGGCTTTCAACAAATCTCCTGCATTCTCAGTCGCTTTGTCCATCGAAGTCATCCGTGCCCCATGTTCCGATGCATGAGAATCTAATACAGCCTTATAAAGCTGGATTTTTATAGATTTTGGAATCAATTGCTCAACAATGCTCTCCTGAGAAGGCTCAAGAATATAATCAATCGTAGTTGATTTTACCTTTTCTTGTGTATCATTTTTTGGCAATGGCAATAGTTGCTCAGTTGTAAGAATCTGTACAGCTGCATTCTTAAATTTGTTATAAACCAACTCCACTCTATCAAACTCTCCTTTTTCAAAGCCCTGCATAATAGACTCGGTGATTTTGGTTACATTCTCAAAAGTCAAGGATGCATAAACTTCATTATTGTTTCCAATAACTCTATAATTACGCTTTTCATAAAAGTCTTGAGACTTCTTGCCAATCGCCACAATGCTCACATGACCATTTTTATGCTGCTCACTATACTTTTCGGCAATTAAATTATTTGCAGCTTTTATTACATTCATATTGAACGCACCCGCTAGTCCGCGGTTAGACGAAACAACAATAATCAATACTTTATTAGGAACGCGCTCCTGTATAAAAGGAGATGAAGAACCTTCCAAACTAGCAGAAAGATTTCCTAAGATTTCTTTAAGCTTCATAGCATATGGACGCAATTGTATAATAGCATTTGTAGCACGCTTCAACTTAGCAGCCGATACCATTTTCATGGCCTTGGTAATCTGCTGAGTTGATTGTACAGAGGCTATGCGAATTCTTACTTCTTTTAAATTTGCCATTACTTGTGTTTAGTTAATATTTACCTGAAAGCTCTTTTGCAACAGTTTCTAATACGCCTGTAATCGTATCATCAAATTTACCAGCCTTCAAGGCCTTCAATGTATCAGGATGACGGAGTTCCAATTGTTGTAAATATTCAGTCTCAAATTCCCTTACCTTATTCACAGGAACAGAGCGCATTAAGTTTTTGGTACCGATGTAAATAATCGCAACTTGCTTCTCAACCGTCATAGGCGAGAATTGTCCTTGTTTAAGAATTTCAACGTTCCGGGCTCCTTTATCCAAAACAGATTTTGTAGCTGCATCAAGGTCAGAACCAAATTTAGAGAAAGCCTCAAGCTCCCTGTATTGTGCCTGGTCAAGTTTTAAGGTACCGGCAACTTTCTTCATTGACTTAATCTGAGCATTACCACCTACACGGGATACAGATATACCTACGTTGATCGCTGGACGAATACCTGAATTAAACAAATTACTCTCCAGGAAAATCTGTCCATCAGTAATAGAAATTACATTGGTTGGAATATATGCCGAAACGTCACCTGCTTGTGTTTCGATGATCGGTAACGCGGTTAGAGAACCTCCTCCTTTAACGATTCCTTTTAATGACTCAGGAAGATCGTTCATTGCCTGTGCAATTTCATCATTGGAGTTAATTTTCGCAGCACGCTCTAACAGACGACTGTGAAGATAAAACACGTCTCCAGGATAAGCCTCACGACCCGGTGGACGACGTAGTAATAATGAAACCTCACGATAAGCAACAGCTTGCTTAGAAAGATCATCGTAAACGATTAGAGCAGGTCTTCCGGTATCACGGAAAAACTCGCCTATTGCTGCACCAGAAAATGGTGCGTAAAATTGCAATGGTGCTGGTTCAGCTGCAGATGCTGCCACTACTACCGTATACGGCATCGCACCATTCTCTTCCAACGTACGAACGATATTAGCTACAGTACTTGCTTTCTGACCGCAAGCTACGTATATACAGAATACAGGGTTACCTGCTTCATAAAATTCTTTCTGATTAATGATTGTATCTATACAAACAGCAGTTTTACCGATCTGACGATCACCAATCACCAGCTCACGCTGTCCGCGGCCAATTGGAATCATCCCATCAATGGCTTTGATACCTGTTTGTAAAGGTTCAGTAACTGGCTGACGGTAGATTACCCCTGGAGCTTTACGCTCAATCGGCATCTCATAGGTCTGACCTAATATAGGACCTTTACCATCAATAGCCTCGCCAAGCGTATTCACAACACGTCCCAGCATACCTTCACCAACTTTAATAGAGGCAATTTTCTTAGTACGTTTAATCGTATCTCCTTCTTTGATCGTATCAGAAGGTCCTAAAAGTACCACACCAACATTGTCCTCTTCAAGGTTCAAAACGATACCTTGTAAGCCGGTTTCAAACTCCACTAACTCACCCGATTGAACTTTAGTTAGGCCATACACGCGAGCAATACCATCGCCCACTTGTAATACAGTACCAACTTCTTCAAGTTCTGCTTCTGATTTGAAGCCCGCCAATTGCTGCCTGATAATTGCCGATACTTCGTCTGGTCTTACCTCTACCATAATTTTATATTATTTCTTTTGTAAATCAGTAAATGTTATCTTCTTGTTGCTGGTTATTTATACAATACCCTGGGCAAATTCCTTTTTTAACTTATTCAATCCATGTAAGATGCTGGCATCAAACTGCTTATCGCCTACCTTTAGTATAAAACCGCCAATTAGCTTATCATTTATTTTAGCCTTAATCACTACCTCATTAGCACTTGTCTCTTTCTTAACAATAGCTTCTATTTCCTTAATATTTTCGGCCGTAAGCTCGGTAGCTGATGAAACCTCTGCCGTAACTATCCCTTTGATAGAATTGTATTGTGAAATAAAAGCTTTTGCTGTACCAAATAAAATAGCCGATCTCCCTTTCATTACTACGAGGTTCATGAAAGTGTTGGTAAGAGATTGAACCTTTGCACCAAATATATTTTTAAGGATTCCGGCCTTCTTACCAAGGGGAACAATAGGATTGTTAAGAATGGCCTCAAGTTCGGGATTCTCATCAATTATCCTGGCCAACAATACCATGTCATTCTTCACCTCTTCAAAAGAATTTTGTTCTTTTGAAAGGTCAATTATAGACTTCGCGTATCTCGATGCTGCTTTATTTTCCGACATAATCTCTTCTAGTTCTTACTAGTTTAATTCTACATCCTTTAAAAGGTTGGTCACCAGCTCCTGCTGCTTAATCTTATCCTTTAATTGATTTCTCAATACACGCTCAGCGATATCAATAGACAAACTAGAAACTTGATTTTTCAATTCAGCCAAAGCAGCTTTCTTTTGATTCTCGATTTCAATTTTCGCTTTCTCAATCATTTTAGCTCCTTCGTTGTGCGCTTGAGACTTTGCCTCGTGTAATATATTATCTTTAAGCGATTTAGCTTCCTTTAATATTAAATCACGCTCCGCACGGGCCTCTTTCATTAACTCTTCATTTTGAGCGGTTAAACGGGTCATTTCCTGTTTTGCAAGCTCCGCTTTATTTAAAGCTTCATCAATTGATTGTTCACGCTCTTTAATGGCTGCCAGAACTGGCTTCCACGCAAACTTAGCCAATAAGAACATCAGCAATAAAAATGCTATCGTTTGAAGGATAACCAAGCCAAATTCCGGTACTAATAATTCCATTTAAATATATTTTTATCGTTTAATCTTCTAAAAAAATGTGCCGGACAAAGCCCGGCACAAGTTAATTCTAACCATTACCCATTAGGGCAACAACTACCGCGAATAAAGCAACAGCTTCAACGAAAGCTGCAGCGATCAACATCGCAGTTTGGATTTTAGAGGCTGCTTCCGGCTGACGTGCGATACCGTCCATAGCGGAACCACCAATTTTACCGATACCTAGACCAGCGCCAATCGCAGCTAATCCTGCACCAATTGCAGCAATACTTCCTGTAATCATGATTTTATATATTATAGTGTTAAAAAATAATTCAAATTAATGATGCTCTTCAATTGCCATTCCTATAAATAAGGCCGAAAGAATCGTAAATATAAACGCTTGTATAAAAGCTACTAGTAACTCTATTGCACCAATAAATACAGCAAAAGCAACTGAAACAGGGGCGATATACAAACTGTCAAACACAAATACCAAACAGATCAGCGATAACACTAAAATGTGACCAGCAGTAATGTTAGCAAACAAACGAATCATTAATGCTATTGGCTTTGTGAAGATACCAAACAGCTCAACAGGCACCATCACGACATACATCCACCATGGCACGTCAGGCATAAAAATATGTTTCCAGTAATATTTATTACCGTTGAAGACAGTCAGACAAAATGTTGCTACTGCAAGTACTAAAGTCACTGCGATGTTCCCCGTCAAATTCGCACCACCTGGCAAAAACGGAACCAGTCCCAGCATATTGTTAAACCAGATAAAGAAAAATACCGTGAGTAGATAGGGCATAAAACGCTCGTACTTATGACCTAGATTTGGCTTCGCAATATCATCACGGACAAACAATATAATAGGCTCCATCCAGGATTGTAATCCTTTAGGTGATTTACCTTTACGTTTTTTATATCCATTGGCCACGTTTAGAAACACGGCAAGAATAACGATTATTGATAAAAATAATGTGCAGGCATTTTTAGTAAGCGATAAGTCAAGTGGGCGATCGTTAGCTGCGTGATGCTTTTCATCAAGATCCACATATTGACCATGCTCATTTGCAGAAGCAGAAGCATAATATATTTTTTCATGTAATTTCACAAAGCCCAGACCCTTACGTTCAACAACAACCTTAGCCTCATCATCACCAAGAAAATCTCCCGAACTAAAAGTCACCACCCCATTTTTGGAATATAAAATAACAGGCAAATTGATATAAGTTTCACCAATTACATGCCAGCTGTGCGAATCGGCAATGTGGTGAAGTGCAAACTTTCCAATGTCAAATTTTTTTGCAGGAATTTCATCGTGAGCCGCTTCAGCAACATGAACAGTATCAGTCTGAGCAAAAGCTCCTGAACTAGAAAAAAACGCTAAAAAAAGCGTAAAAACAACAATTAACCTATTTATTCTAAACTCAAAAACGTGGCTACAATCCATTTAGTCGCAGATTTTTACTATTTATTTTGGTGGCGCAAGTTACGCAACAAACAGTATATTTCAAAGAAGGAGAACAATAAATATAAAGAAAAAAAATCAAGTACGAAAACAAGTCCCCTCTCCTTACTTTTAAGGCTGTAAATCAGCACAAAAGCCATAGAAAAAAGCATTTTTACTGCAATTGATCCCATAATCGCCATTATACCCGTTTCAGGGTTTCTTTTGATGCCAAGATCAGCAACTGCATAAGCAATAAAAGTAAGCCCAGCTAAAAAACCGAAGATCAACCAAAACTTGTCAGCCAAAATTTTAACATCACTATAAAAACCTTGCAAAGCAAAGGCGACAATACCCAAAACCAGAGTAAAAATTAAATAATAGATAGCGAATCGAAATAATGTCAATTTGTTTTTTTTTACAAAAATAGAGAATTGCTGCATTCTTTAGTTACTCTTCCTTTTTATTAAGTTGCCGCACTACCTGATAAAGTGAAATGAGAACCCCTGCTAAACTCAGCAACGCAGTAAATATCGGCGATTTGGATTGCAGATGAGCATCCAATTTGTACCCTGCGAAAGCAAAAACACCAATAGTAACCAGCATCTGAACGCTGATTGAAGAATATTTAGCAAAATTACTTACCTGCTTCTTTTTATTGTTCATCGCATTAAGTTAATTATTCATGTTTAATAAGGAACTTATTAATGAATAAAATACTTTTGCATATATTTTGTAATTTTAAACACTAACCTATCCCTGTCTTTGAAAATCTCGAGTTTATATATTTTAAAGCTATTAGCATTTAGTTTATGTGCCTCCATCTTGTTGTCTTGCAGTTCTCAAAAGGACACAGTAACCAGCAGGGGAATGCAAAATTTAACGTCCCGCTATAATTATATTTATAACGCAAATGTAGCGCTAAAAAACCATAGGCTGGAACTTACAGACACTTATAAAGACAATTACGATCAAATCTTACCTGTTTATATTGCTCCGGAAGTGGATGAGAATCAACTTGTCACCTCTCTTAACATCAAGGGCATGGATGAAATCATTAAGAAGGCTCAAGTCATCATTCTCGAGAAAAGTTTTAGTAATTATACAGATGATGCCTACATCCTGCTCGGTAAAGCAAACTTTTATAACGGCAACTATTTCACGGCTGCAGAGTATTTTGGTTATGCCGCAAAAGCTTATAAAACCAATATCTATAGTTATATAGAGGCACTGGACTGGCAAGCTAGAAGTCTGATGCAGATTAACAGAATCAGTTCGGCGAATACAGTATTGGACAGCTTGGAAGCGGCTTTACCTCGCATCAAACCAAGTTCCATCTTCGCGGATCCTTTCGCAACCATGGCGCAAATGAGTATCTATAATGGCAATGATGATGCCGCGATATCCTATCTTAAAGATGCCATTAAAGCAAGTAATTCCAAAATGGATAAGATCCGTTGGAACTACATACTTGCCCAGCAATATGAAAAGCAGAAAAATATTACTGAATCGATCCTGCAATATAAAAAAGTGGAAAAAAGCAATGCACCGTTCGAGATGTATTTTAATGCTAAGTTGAATCAAATAAAACTCACATCAGCCAATACCAAGACAGTCGATAAAAAGACTCAATTGTTATCCCTATTAAAGGACGACAAAAATCTGGACTACAATGACCAGGTCTATTTTCAAATCGCAGAATATCTTAGCAGTGAAGGCGCTTATCAGGAGGCACAAAGCAATTACATTACCTCAATTCGTGTTGCAACTTCTAATCAGTATCAGAAGGGCCTTTCCTACCTTCGAGTAGCTGATCTGAATTTCCGGTACTTGAAAGACTATCTGAAGGCCAAATCTTATTACGACAGCGCCGTTGCTATTTTGCCAAAAAATTACCCGGGTTATAACCTGATCCTTAAAAAGAGCCTAAATCTTGACTATCTTACACAAAGATATCAGTCAATTACACTTGAGGACACACTATCAGCGATTGCTAAACTTCCAATTCAGGATCGCCTGTCCCGAATACAAAACTTCGTAAATCCGGCTAATACAAAGCCGATAAATAATAACGGAAAACCATTAGATTATAATTATCAGACTTCAATCAATAAAGGAACTGTTGTAACCGGATCCTTTTATTTCAGCAACCCCACGGCATTAAGTATGGGCTTCTCAGATTTTAAAAAAAAATGGGGTAGTCGCAAATTGGAAAATAATTGGCGACAAAGCACTAGAAGTGCTGCGCAAGCTACTGTTCAGGATATAACTAGCAACACTAGTACAGTGCTAGTACCAGGAGATTCATTGAAAAATAATTTGGTAGATAAACAATCACTCGTGGAATTATACAGTTCCATGCTTCCATTAACGCCAGAGCTTGTTAAATCAGCTAATCAAAAGATAATTGACGCTTATTATGAGATCGCGAGCTTCTACCTGCAAGAATTAAATGATCCAGATGAGGCACAGCAAGTATATCTTACTTTACTAAACCGCTTCCCCGTAAACAGTCATCTTGATGCCATCTATTACAGTCTTTACCTTATCAACCGAACAGACAATGTTAAAGTTTCTGACGAATATAAAAACAAAGTGTTAACAGAATTCCCAAATTCATTGTATACAAAGACCATCACAGATCCTTCTTTCTCAATTAGACAGTCCGAGACAGAAGTAGCCATCACCAAGAAATATAACACGGTATTTGATCAATATCTAAAAAAGGAATTTGATAACGTCATAACGGGAGTAACTGGGTCAGAGAGCACACAAAATGGTTTTTTAGCTGCGCAATTCGCGTATCTGAAAGCTATTGCAATTGGTCGATCTTTTCCTGTCGATAGTCTCATTACTGCTTTTAACCAAATTCTAGTATCTTATCCAGATGATCAATTAATTACCCCACTTGTTAAGGAGCACCTCAATTATATCAATTTACATCTAGAAGATTTTAGGAAAAGGAAAATAGCGTTAGTCGATTTTGATCCAAATGAGCCACCATTTACGGGCCCTAATTTCCCACAGCCTGTTGTAGGAAATATTCCAAAGCCCGCAACTACAAGTGAGCCGCAAAATAAACCAGAATTGCCAAAAGTAATATCAGCAGTATTACCAGCTCAAAAACCCGCTGTTTCGGATTCAAATCCAATAAAAACCGACGGAACTTTTAGCAACGCACCTTCTTTAACTTATTACTTCGTGGTGGATGTTGCAGATGCTTCACTGACCCTTAGCTCTTCGCGATTTGGCATCGGACAATTCAACAGAGGTAACTATACTGGAAGTAATTTGCGCCATCAGCTTAAAGAATTTGACAATGATCAACTGATTTATGTAGGGAACTTTAGTAGTTTTGAAGAGGCAAAAGTATATTCAAATGGCATTGTACCTCAACTGAAACAAATCATGAAGGTTCCCGCTGGCATATATACTAGCTTTATTATCAGTAAAGAAAATTTGGACAAACTGAATAGTAAAGCATTGCTGGAGAAATATTTAGAATTTTACAAAAACAATTATTAGCATGAATAAGTCACTTTCACAGCAAGATATTAGCAGGTATAATTTTACGTTGTGGAAATTATTGATCGGTGCCATTGCTCTTTTTGCCTTGTTCATCGTAATGATTGGTTACGAATTATTTGGACCATTACCTTCCTTCAGAGATATTGAGCATCCGAAAAGCAATCAGGCATCGGAAATTGTTACTGATGACGGCAGAATTCTAGGAACCTATTTTGTGCAAAATAGATCCAATGTCACTTACCCTGAAATATCGAAGAATGTACTTAATGCGCTAATTGCTACGGAAGATATTCGATTTAATGAGCATTCCGGAATCGATTTTAAAAGAACTTTCACCATTTTCTTTTACAATCTTGTCGGAAAAAAGCAGGGTGGTAGTACGATTACTCAACAGCTGGCATTTAACTTATTCTCGGACGAGGCACGTCAAAAGAATTTTTTCAAAAGAGTTCTTCAAAAATTTAAAGAATGGGTAATCGCTGTCAAACTGGAAAGAAATTACACCAAGGAGGAAATCATTGTGATGTACCTTAACACTGTAGATTTTGGAAACCAGGCTTTCGGCATAAAGTCTGCCGCACGGGTTTACTTTAATACTACTCCCGATAAATTAACCGTAGCACAATCTGCTACCCTCATTGGAATCTTAAAAGGAATAACCCGCTATTCACCAACTCGTAATCCAGATCGCGCGCTCGCCCGCAGAAACACCATTATGGGATTGATGGTAAAGGCCGAATTGCTAACGGAGCAAGAATTTCAAAACGAACAGGAGAAACCGTTGGGACTCATCTTTAGCGCTGCAACAGTTAACGACGGGATTGCGCCATATTTCAGGGCTGTTCTTAAAAATGATATTCGCAAGATATTTGAAGAACGTTCTATTACAAAGCCTGATGGGACACCTTATGATCTGGACCGAGATGGACTAAGAATAATCACCACTATCAATTACGACATGCAGGTATATGCTGAAGAAGCGCAGAAAGAGTATATGCGCACCCTGCAGATGTCGTTTATCAACAGTTGGAAAGGCCGAAACCCATTTAAGGGCAAAGAAATGCAAATTGAACAAGGTGTAAAGCGTTCTGATCGATACAAGGCATTGCAATTGGAAGGAAAATCCGATGAGGAAATCAAAGCTGATTTCAATACACCTACCAAACTTTCTATCTTCACATGGAAGGGGAATATAGATACCCTCATGAAGCCAATAGATTCTGTTAAATATTACAAAATGTTATTGCGCAATGCGATGATGGCTATGGATCCTCAAACTGGCTTTGTAAAGGCATGGGTGGGTGGTATTAATTACGAGCACTTCAAATATGACCAGGTGAAAATGGGAACCCGTCAAGTAGGCTCAACAGCAAAACCCTTCACTTATTCAGTGGCAGTAGAAAATGGATATTCACCATGCTTTACAGTTTTGAATGAACCAGTAACAATAGAAGTTCCTGGTAGTGAACCATGGACACCGCGCTCCTCTGGCACCGTGCCAGGTTATTTAACTTTACAAAAAGGACTGGCCCTGTCACAAAATTATATTGCAGCCTATTTAATGAAACAAGTTGGACCAACTGCAGTGGCTACTTTAGCAAAAAAGATGGGTATCACTACTGATGTGCCTGCATATCCTTCTATTGCGCTGGGCTCTTTTGATGCATCTGTATACGACATGGTCGGAGCATACAGCGTTTTCGCAAATAGGGGCGTATGGACAAAACCAACTTATATTTTAAGGATAGAAGATAAAAATGGGGTTGTACTACACTCGGAAAAACCTATCCCCGTTCCAGCGATGAATGAGGAAGTGGCTTACGTGATGACGAGGATGCTTCGTGGTGTAGTTACCAACGGAACGGGTTGGCGACTAGCAGGTAAATATGGTATAAGGACGCCAATTGGAGGAAAAACTGGTACAACACAAAATAATTCAGACGGTTGGTTTATGGGAATCAGTCCACAATTAGTGGCTGGAGTGTGGACGGGATGTGAAGATCGTGCATTTCACTTCACTAGTACCGCTCAGGGAGATGGTGCTACTACAGCACTTCCTATATTTGCAGGATTCATGAAAAGGGTATACGCAAACCCTAAGCTTAAAATTTCTAAGGCTGATTTCGAGCCACCAAAGAATGGAGTTTCCATTACTTTTGACTGTAATCAATATCAGCAACAGGAGCAAAAAACAGAACTGGACGAAAAACTTGGCTTCTAACGTTTAACGCAATTTTCTTTATGAGTGTTTTCGACTATAGAAAGGCCTTGGCCGATATTCCTCACAAACCTGGCGTATACCAGTATTGGGACATTGATGGGCTTTTGATATATATAGGTAAAGCTAAAGATTTGCGAAACCGGGTTGGATCTTATTTCAACAAGGACAACCAAATGAATGGGAAAACTAAGGTATTGGTTTCCCGTATCCGAAAAATAACCTTTACTATTGTTGATACTGAGATAGATGCCTGGTTACTGGAAAATAGTCTGATCAAAAAACATCAGCCTCGCTATAACATTATGTTGAAGGATGATAAGACCTATCCTTGGATAATCATCAAGAAGGAGCATTTTCCTCGCGTATTCTGGACCAGGAATATGGTCAAAGATGGCTCCACCTATTTTGGCCCATATGCATCAGTAGGGATGATGCATACCATTTTAGACCTTATCAAAGAAACCTACACTTTAAGAACTTGTAACCTACCGTTAAATAAGAAGAATATAGACGATGGCAAATTTAAAGTTTGCCTTGAGTATCAAATTGGCAACTGTAAAGGCCCCTGTCAAGATTATCAATCTGAACAGGATTATGACAACAACATTGAAGAGATAAAAGAAATTCTTAATGGTAAAATTGGTGTTGTCATTAAAGATGTAAAACAAGTCATCAAAACCGCAGTAGAGCAACTTAATTTCGAGTATGCACATCAATACCAAAGAAAGCTGCTGGTGCTTGAAAAGTATCAAAGTAAATCAACAGTTGTTAACAGCGCCATCACCAATATAGATGTAGTAAGTATTGCCTCTGACGAACGTTATGCATTTGTAAACTATTTAAAAGTAATGAATGGTAGCATTATTCAAACCCAAACTATAGAAATAAAAAAGCGCTTGGAAGAAAGTGATGAAGAATTGTTAACCATAGCCATTACTGAATTCAGAACCAAATTTCAAAGTACATCAAAAGAGATTATAGTCCCATTTGAGATCGAATTAGAGGATACCAACCTTAAATTTACGGTCCCTAAGCTCGGCGAAAAGAAAAAATTGCTCGAACTGAGTCAGAAAAACGTACTCTTCTTTAAAAAAGAAAAGTTGAACCAATATGAGCAGCTAAATCCAGATTTACGTACGGATCGCATTTTAGCGCAAATGCAAAAAGACCTCCGCCTAACACAGCTTCCTAAGCATATTGAATGTTTTGACAATTCTAACTTCCAGGGAAAATATCCGGTTTCAGCTATTGTCGTATTCAAAGATGCAAAACCTTCCAAAAAAGATTACAGACACTTTAATGTTAAAACCGTTGAAGGTCCTAATGATTTTGCTACGATGGAAGAAGCTGTTTACAGGCGATATAAGCGCATGTTAGAGGAAGAGACCACACTACCTCAACTTATCATCATTGATGGCGGTAAAGGACAACTATCGTCGGCGATGACCAGCCTTAAAAAGCTTGGTATTGAGAATAAAGTAACCGTGATTGGAATTGCAAAAAGATTGGAAGAATTATATTATCCTGGCGACTCCTACCCTCTCTACTTAGATAAAAAGTCAGAAACGCTAAAAGTGATCCAGCAGCTAAGAGATGAAGCACACAGGTTCGGAATTACATTTCACCGTAAAAAAAGAGATCAAGGCACATTGAAGACGGAACTTGAGGAAATACCTGGAATAGGCAAAACAACTGCAGATAAGCTTTTGAGGAAATTTAAATCAGTCAAAAAGATAAAAGAGGCTACCGAAGCAGAACTGACACCAATACTTACCAAGTCTCAATTAAAAACCCTGCTCACTTATTTTGAGAATACTAATGTGTAATCGTTCAAAGAATTCTTAGTATTCCCACAGGCTTTGCTCAAAATCAGCAAGGGATTTCTTGATGTTTTCAGACTCAATAAGTTTACGTGGATCTTTAGGATCCACCAGTCCAAGTATTTCGACAATATTCTTATTACCTGGATTAGTCTGCTTAACCACATAACTATTAAATAGCCGTCTCACAAAAAAATCATCAAAGGTAAGTGTTGACGCATCGTTCCCAGGATTCACCATTCTTTTTTTGCTCAATAACTCACGTGCATCAGTATAGTAAACCCAGAAAACAGGTTGCCAATTACCTTCCACCATTTTCATTGGTGCAATACCAACGATCCGCGGTTCAAAAATTGACCTTTTGGTATCCAGGATCCAGTCTTCTTTGATCCTGTATTTCATAAATTCTTCAGATCTTAATTTCTTTAGTGTAGGTTCGGCAATTTTTCCTGTTGTAGAGTCCGCGACTCCCTCAGATAAGCCTCTGGCATTGGCCAGGGCCTGTTGTGCCGTAAGTGCAATTTTAAAAGAATCATTATCTTCAAGGAGCTTTCCCGCAGTTGTATCTTTGTTGGAATAGACAGTCAACTCTTCATTAGCAATAGCCTCTAATAATACATCTATCAACTTTGCCCCTTCAGCACGTAGTACGGAATTAATCGTGTCACGAAGGTCTACTTCACGCCATATTCTTTTTGCGTAGAATACATCTTCTTCTCTAACATCTGCAAAGGGAACCATTACATTGCTATCAATATCAGCCCTTACAGTAAATCCATCTTTTGGAGGAGTTTTTATTTTTACTTTCTTAACAGAATCTGTACGAACAGGACTTACTGGATTTTGGGCGAATGCACAAAGTCCGAAGAGTAAAAACACGACAATACCTACAACATTTTTCATAATCTATTTTGCTAAAAATGTAATTCCATCCAAAACTTTTTGTCTACCATCAGGACCCTCACAAACTATATCTTTAAATATAACAGTCGCATTTGGCTTCAATGAATTTAATGCTCCTTTAATTTGTGAACTAAACCCAGCACCGCTATTTTGAAGAGTTACCGCATCAGACCTTGGATTGATAAAGGTTACGGAGAAACGGATTACTTTAAACTTTACATCAAAGACAAAATCTTCCAGCTGTGTGTCCATTACACCGGCACTTTCTATAAACTCTAACGGAACATTACCACCAGATTTTCCTTTAATATAAGGCTTTGGTGTAGGCAACGCTTTAACCCTGAACTGCTGAGAACCTAAATTCATCGTTTTTCCCCCTGCACTGGAATTCACATTAATGCTTAATGTCTTCCCAACTTGATTACCGCCCACGTTTACCATATACTTACCATTGCTACCTGATATTGATCCGCCCTCCATGGTCGCATTAATGCTTTCTAAAGGGAAGCCAGCTGCAGATACAGAGAAAGGGTTTGGTATACCAGCATAAATTACATTCATTTTATCAGGCGACACAGTGGCAGACGGCTTCGCAACCTGATAAGTTTGAACTGGTGTAAGGTATTCCTTTACTTGACCATCAGTTTGTACTACTTTCACAGAACCTCTCCAGGTAAATACCCCAACACTTCCAGTACCACCAGTGTAAGTTCCCTTTCCTTCTTTTACAGATAGTCTGTTTCCACCTACAGAGATTTGTGGAACAGATCTGGAATCGCTCGCAGTTAAAAATACCTGCGCGGTATAAGGTTGCCCTTGAATTACGTAGGAACTCGGCGCCACCGCTACAGCCGCAAACTGGTCTAAATTCACCAATGACTTATCCATATTTCCAAAAAGCTTTTTGACGATCTCTGCTTCCGCATTCTTCACATCCGACTGGATTTTGCTCAATATCGTATTTGCAGCAGTCAACGGCGTACCTTCACCAAAGTTTACGTCTTCCCACTTTTTACTTCCATTAACACTTTTTTGCGAATCTTTTGCTTCAAGCGTAAAAGTCACATTAGCACGATCCTTTTCATCAAGTAAGTTAATCAGACTACTCCTGGTTTCATTAATCTTTGCCTTCAGCTTCTCACCTTCCTTTTGGTTAATCATAATACCTTGGGCAATATCCATGTTATCGCGGCGTTTTAAATCACCTGTTTCCTCATCGATACCGTCGCCAGCAGCTGCAAATTGATCCTTAAGTTTCTGAACATAATTATTTAGGTCATCGGCAAAAGCCTTAGCTTTATTTGCCTTTTCCCAGATTGGCTGTGCCCGTGCAGGCTCGTCCTTTAACTTAGTATTTTGGAAAGATGTGAATAACTGCTCTATACTAGTATTAACATTAGTCTTGGAACTCACCAAACTATCGTTAATATTCTTAAAAGCATTCAATATTGTATCTGATACATTTAAGGCAAGCATAGCTAGCAATACCAAATACATGATATTGATCATCTTCTGCCTCGTTGTCTCTTTTCCTCCGGCCATTTAATAGGTCTCCTTTGTTAGTTAATAATTGATTACCAATTATACACGTGGCTGGTTCATAGCCGAAAGCATATTGCCATAAATGGCGTTTAGTGAAGCCAAATTCTTGGCAAGCTTACCTACTTCGTCCTTAAACTGTTTAGAATCCTCCATAGATTCATTGAAGTTACTCATGGTAAGCGATAAATTTTGATAGAATTTATTCATTGATTTCAAGTGAGCACTTGAGTCTTGCAATTCCAATTCGTAAACTGCATTCAACGCAGAAAGATTTTTAGCCAGTGCATTTACTTGATCGTGGTATGCTGTAGCACCTACATTACTCTCGCCCATTTCTGAAAGCTGCGCTGTTGCTTTTGCAAAAGCATTATTTAGATTATCAAAGCTTGCAGAAGCACCTTTAACTTTCCCGGCAAACTCTGAAGTAGCTGCTGAGGCATCTGCGACAGCAGAAATGGTGGCAACCTTATCTCCAAAAGTACGTAAGCCAGTCCCAAGGCTCTCTATCAATTCCGGACCGATCTTCGCGTCTGTCAACATTTTATCTAACGCTGCAGTAGAAGAAAAGCCAGATGCAACTGCCACAGGTCTGGCTGAGGCTTTAGGCAACTCGCCCGTAAAATCATTACTAAGTTCAGGATATACCCTTTCCCATGGTAACTCTTGTTCTGGCTGTCTCAATCCTGTCAAAAAGAACAAGAAGGCCTCTACGCCCAGGCCAATACCGATAGCATAATTACCGAGCGCTCCACCAATGTGTAATATTTTAAATAATGCTCCTAAAATAACAATACTGGCACCCCAGGATATCGCTACGTGTAACCAATCAAATTTTTTTGTTGCTGCCATACCAGAATAAAATAAGGATAGATGTTATATGTTTTTCTTTAGTTTTTATAAGTAATATCAGTTCCAGGGTATGATGAAACACATCTGAAACCTATATAAGACCGGGCTTGGTCCTGGTACTCGTAAGTACCCACTGCATTTTGAAGGAAGAATCCTATGTCTTTCCATGATCCACCTCTAACGACTTTACGTTTCATGTATTTGCTGTCAGTTGTTTTAGCAACATACGTAAAATTTGGGTTAAAGTCGAGCAGCATTGGAGCGGCCGACTGATTATAAGCGGTTATGGTCCACTCTGCTACATTACCTGCCATATTATACAAGCCGTAGTCATTTGGAAAATAAGATTTTACGTTAACGGTATATAAACCTCCATCATCAGAGTAATTACCACGACCAACTTTGAAGTTAGCTTGCATACACCCTTTTGTATTGCGAACATACGGCCCACCCCATGGATATTTTGTTTTTACATTTCCTCCCCTGGCAGCATACTCAAATTGCGCATCACTTGGCAAAGAATATTCTGGGCGGGAGTTTAAAGGCTGCTTTCTGGCCACTGCAACAGATTCATAGAACCTGGTTCGCCATACACAGAAAGCAGAAGCTTGTTCCCAACTTACACCTACCACAGGATAATCATCATAAGAAGGATGATTAAAATATGTTTTAACCATTGGGTCATTTTGAGAATAAGAATAATCAATCTTCCAAACCAATGTATCAGGATAAACCGCTACAGATGGATGGTGATTTGGATTGTTCGGATCAGGCAAATCGGTATAGGTAACAATAAAATCTTGTCTCTTCTTGGAAGGATCCTTTCTGCCTTCCGCAGCAAGATCAGAGTTGACATAACTATAAGCATACCTCAACCGCCTTACGTCGATCTCATTTCTTCCTGGTATCGCATCAGCACCACTATAATACATATCAGTTAACTTCGACCCAAAACCTGAATTTTTATTACTCCAGAGCTGACTCCCGTTACCTACTTTTTTCCAATCTATGTTTCTTTGCGCTCCTGTAGCAGTAGCTGCAGCATCTCCCGTTTTTGGTTGTTTGAAGTAAGCCGCTGCGGTTGTTGGACCTAATGTAGTGACAGCTATAGAATCCCTTACCCAGTTAACAAATTGCCTGTACTCCGCATTAGAGATTTCAGTTTGATCCATAAAGAATGCACTAAACGAAGTCATTGAGCTCGGAGCAGTTTGATTGCTGTTAATGTCCTCGTCTGAAATTCCAATAAGCGTTCTCCCAGGTGGAATGTAAACCATACCAAGGGGAATTCTATTGTTCCGGAATTTCTTATTGTATACCCCAACAAGTTCACCTTGTCCGCCACCTTTACAACTAGCAAAAAGCATAGCAATCATTAAAAAACCAAATATGTTAAAGTTTCTCATAGTATTCTGTCAGGCAATTTAACAACAATTTTATCGAAAATGATTGATAATAGCAATTATTAGGAACAAAAATGTGTATTCGAACAAAATGAACACCGATGCCCTTAGCTTCCAGTTACTTATTTGATTTCTTAATGTAATTTTCAAGTGCCATGATCATTGACGGGGCTTCCGGCGATGGCGCAGCAATATCAACGATCAGATCCGCATCTTTTACTGCCTTGTGGGTATTCAATCCAAAAGCTGCAATCCTTGTATTATTCTGCTTAAAATCAGGGAAGTTAGTAAAGAGCGACTGGATACTCGACGGACTAAAAAAAGCGATTACATCATAAAATACTTCCGCTAGGTCAGATAAGTCTGAAACCACAGTTTTGAACAAAACTGCTGGCGTAAAATTATATCCATTTTTCTGCAAAAAATTCATGGTATCTTCTGTTGCAACATCAGAACATGGATACAAAAACTTCTCTCCTGCATGCTTTTTCAAGACTTCAGCAAGATCTGCGGCTGTCTGCTTCCCAAAGAATATTTTCCTTTTCCTGTATTGAATATATTTTTGCAAATAAAGGGCGGTGGATTCCGAAATACAGAAATACTTAAGATCTGCTGGCACATCGTATCTCATTTCCTCACAAATTCTGAAAAAATGATCGACCGCATTTCTGCTGGTAAAAACTACAGCGGTAAATTCGCTTAAATTAACCTTCCCTTTCCTAAAATCCCTGGCAGGAACACCCTCCACATGGATGAAGGATCTGAAATCTATTTTTAAATTGTATTTTTTTGCCAAATCAAAATAAGGAGATTTCTCCGTTTCCGGCTTTGGCAACGTAACCAAAATACTCTTTACCTTACGCGTCCTATCTTCTAGCATTTCTTGCATTTTACAAATTACAGCGTTATAATCCTATTGCCTTGATTAAAATTAATATAGGGCAAATTTCGAGGGCACAAAAGTACAAAAACAAATAGACTTTTGAAAATCTGTTATTTGACAAAATATTCACCCCGGCTCTTATCAATTGAAATGCAAATATAGTACCCAAAACGACGTAAGACAGCACAATAAAAAATGGCGCATACTTAATAGGCGATAAAGCGAAAGCAATAACCAGTGGAATAAACATTAAAGAAAGGTTAAAGTAACTCAAATATAATATGGTAACATACTCATTAACCGGTTTTTGAACATTAAAAAGATGACCAATCATCCTCAAAACCCCAATCTTAAAAATATAAAGTACTATAATCAAAACAGAAATTGTCAGATAAAATTGTATGCCAGTTCCAGGAAATGCGATGTGGTAATACTGGGATATTAGGTAAAAGAACATTCCAACAGTAAAGCCAAACTGTATAAATAAAAGTAAAAATGGCCAGGAGGTGAATAAGTTATCCTCCTTATTCAGATTATTGAGCACGCGGTTGCTAAAAAAAGATTGTATAATGGTTTGCAACTGCCTCCCAAATGAAACTTTCAGTATACCAAATAAAACGAGTAATACAGATACAACTAGCAAAACCCATATCTGTCCCTTGGCCATCGGTTTGCCAAAACGGTACTTACTTTTTTCAACAGCAGCAAAATCTTTATACCTGTTAATCAAATTAGACTTTCCGTACACATTTGCCTTTATGATACTGTCCATGATCATATGCTTGTTTAGCAGAGAATCTGGAAATAGCCAGGTATGCTTCATAATCGAGTCCGTCACAAAATCACGTCTCGCATTGTAAATGGAATCCTTTATTTGTTTTTGCCGGTAAGTCACCTTAGGCTTAACCGTATCAGAAGCCAGAACAACCGTCTGCGCATTGGTATTCCCCAATAGCATCAATATAAATAATCCGGTCAAAAAAAAGGCGGCCCTGAAGTTCATTGCTGCAAAACTAGCTAAAAACTTTTATTAGTTTTACCGCTATGAAAAAGTGGTTCAAGTCCAACAGCCAGCATTTCCTGATCATTGCAATTTTCTTTGCTTTATGTTTTGCTTATTTCAGTCCGGCAATTGGAGGGAAGCTGCTTTATCAAAGCGACGTCATGGAAGCCAAGGCCATGTCAAAGGAGATCATGGATGTAAAGGCTGCTACTGGCAAAGCACCTTTATGGACAAACTCAATGTATGGCGGCATGCCCGCCTTTCAAATCTGGGCACAATATCCCGGGAACATCACAACATATGTTATCTCCTTTTTGAAAACCGTTTTCCCAGATCCCATAGACATTATCCTTTGCTTCTTATTGGGCTCCTATTTTCTATTGTCAGTATTAAGAATGAAGCCCTGGCTGGCCGCAGCAGGAGCTATCGCCTTTGCGTTTAGTTCCTATAATTTTATTTATATTCTGGCTGGGCATAGCAACCATGCCATGGCCATGGCTTTTTTTGCACCCATTTTAGCCGCTATTCTTCTCACCCTGAGAAGTGGCAAACACCTCATTAGCGGAAGCTTGCTTACTGCATTTTTTCTGGCACTGGAAATCAGGACCAACCACATACAGATGACGTACTATTTGTTTATCGTTCTGCTCATCTTTGTCCTAATAGAATTATACCACGCAATCAGCACCAAACAAACAAAACCGTTTCTTACTGCTCTTTCCTGTATTGCCCTGGCAACCTTACTCGCTGTAGCGATCAATGCAGGCTCGCTTTGGTCTACATGGCAGTATGGACAGGAAACCATTCGCGGCAAATCAAACTTAACCAATAAGAGCAAGGAATCAAATACCGGGTTAGACAGGGCGTATGCTTACCAATACAGCCAGGGTGTAGGTGAAATCTCCACTTTCCTGATCCCAAACAGTTATGGGGGCGCTTCTTCCGACAGGTTTCCTGAAGGTACCTCAGCAGTCGAAAACGGTTTAGTAGCCAATGGCATTCCACAAGATCAAGTTCCTAAGATTATGGATTACCTTACGCAGGAAGGTATTTATCGTCCATATTGGGGCGCTAAACCCAGCACAGTGGGTTCATGGTATTTTGGTGCTATTGTCATGTTTCTTTTCATACTGGGTTTATTCATAGTAAACAACCGTTTTAAATGGTGGATTGTGAGTACCTCTTTCCTATTCATATTCCTTTCTTTTGGTAAAAACTTTCCACTGGTATCAGACTTGTTCTTTGACCATTTCCCGATGTATAACAAGTTTAGATCTGTAGATTTTGCGCTGGCTATTCCAGCTTTTTTAATTCCAATTCTTGCTTTCCTGGCGCTTCAGGAACTTGTTGAACAAAAGGATAAACGCAAAGACCTTATTAAAAAACTGTTGTTATCGTTCTACATTACCGGTGGAGCATTGGTGGTTTTCCTCCTTTTACCATCACTCCTGCTCAGTTTTAAGATACCTGAACATGAAAACATCATTGCCGGCCTCACAAAAGCATTCGGTGGCAATCAAACACTGGCACAAGCCATTGGTGATGGATTGGTAGCAGACAGAATAGCTCTTGCAAGAACGGACGCCCTGCGTTCGCTTTTTTTCGTGCTAATCGGGTTTTTAAGTCTATGGTTTCTGCTTAAATCCAAATTAAAATCACAAACTGTTTTTATCATTATCGGGCTGGCAACGTTGGTTGATATGTGGGGAGTAGACCGTCGATATCTCAATAACGATAACTTTTATGAAAAGTCTCAATTAGAACAAAGCTTCCAGCCCAGTGTTGCAGATCAGCAAATCATGGCAGATCCGACATTGGATTACCGGGTATTAGATCTTACGAAACAAAGCCCATTCTTTGATGCCGCGCCATCCTATTTTCATAAATCAGTTGGTGGGAGACATTCAGCCCGACTGCAACGTTATGATGAATTAATGAGTAATCAGTTTAATGGCGAGATAAACGAGCACGTATTAGACATGCTTAATACCAAGTATTTTATCGTAGCTGATAGTGTATCGCCCGTACCAAAAGTAGTGCAACGTACTACTGCGCTTGGCAATGCCTGGTTTATCAATACAATTAAGTATGTGAAAGGGGCTGACCAAGAAATGGAAAGCATCACTTCATTTGACCCTAAAAGAGTTGCAATTGTAGACCAAAGCTTCGCAAAACTAGTCGGTAACGAAATCTCCCATTTCGACACAACTGCAACAATCAAGATGCAGAGTTACCATCCAGACAAGCTAGTTTACAAATATAATAGTACTAAAACTGCAATTGCAGTGTTTTCAGAGATCTGGTATGATAAGGGCTGGAATGCATATCTCGACGGCAAAAAGACTTCATATTTTAGAGCTAACTATATTCTTCGTGCGATGAAGCTACCCGCAGGAAACCATGAACTTGAATTTAGATTTGAACCTGCATCTTATCTGGTGGGTGATAAGATCTCATTAGTTGCTTCTTTGATGCTCATCCTTGCCGGGGCTTTCGCAATTTACAAACGCAATAAAGCGTAGAATACCCTAAAATATCAAATCTTGGGCAAAAAAAAAGCCTGCGTAAAGCAGGCTCTTGTGTTTCCCAAAACACAGTCATTTATTTACTGTTTTTCTTTTCAGTAACTTCTGTGCGTATATCCTGCGCAAGTGTTTTAAGGTCCTGCATTGCTTTTCTTACGCGGGTACCAGCAGCGCCGTTACCACCATCATAAAATTTTTGTACGTCAGCTTCTACAGACGATACCAGCTCTTTTAATGTTGTGAATTTGTCCATTATTTAATTTAATAAAATGATTAGCCTGTAAATACCGCATTTCCAGGGATGACTTGTAAACATATAAACTTTTTTTCAACTGAAAAAATTGCGGTAGAAATGAGTACTGTTAAGTAGAAGAAATTTAGATGAGTCTGGGAGAAAAGCAAAAGAAATGGTAAAGCTAAGCTAATGAGTCCGTGATAACACCGTAATAATTCCGAGATGAGTCTATAAAAATCATAAATAACACGTACTAATAACGTAATTAATATTTAGTTTTCACTTAGTTATTAACTTGTCATAAATACGTATATTAGACTTCAAAATAATGTTTATGGCAAGGTATGATGGTAAATTTATCAGGGGTGTAGTTGGAAAGGGTATTTTTAGGGAGCTTAACGGTCAGCAAATTATTCAAGGTAAGACGGAAAAACCTGAAATCAATAGAACCGAGGCTACCAGAAAGGCAGCATCGATTTTTGGTGTGGCCAGTAATTTCAGCAGTTACATTAGAGACAATTTTGATGCTGTGATTCGCAGTCGTTATGACACACACATGTGTTCTCGCCTCAGCACTGAGGTACTGCAATGTTTCCGATCGGCAATTATTCCAAAAAGTAATTTATTCGACTTTACACCTACATCTTTCAACAGGCTTATCGGATTTGAATTTCAATTGAAATCTCCGTTAAAAGATATATTTTTCGCGCAACCGCTAGTCCATATTCATAATGCTAAAATGCTGGTTACAATTCCGGAAATGAATCTCAACGAGGACATGAAGTTCCCAGCCAGGGCAAAGAAATGTAAAATCGTTCTTGGCTGTACCTTGTATGATCTTAACAATGGCTATTTTAACGATACCGAATACAATGTTATCGAGATCAATAACGGTAACGAAAACCCGATAACTCCAGCTTCTTCTACCATGTTTAGCCTGCACCCAGGCTGTTACAGTGTGCTCAGCATATCAGTTCAGTTTATTGAAAGTACGTTTATTGGTGATAATTTCATTAATAATAAAGACTTTAACCCGGTGGCCATTCTAAGCTCACATATTGTAGATGGTAAAGCCGACAAAAGTGTAACTGAACTATGGCAGCAGATGGATTTCAAAAACTCACAAGGACTGGAGCTTCCATCGCCGGCCATAACTACTTGACAAGGCCGCCATTATTCTATTTTTGAATTATTGAAACAATAGCCGACTTGTAAAATATAGGCGAGCGAGTATTATTGCCCTTAAGGTACGTTATTTAGTTTTAACTTTGCCGGATGTCTGGCATCTATATTCACATTCCATTTTGTAAAAAAGCTTGTACTTATTGTGATTTTCACTTCAGTACTTCTTTAAAGTATGTGGATGAAATGACAGAGGCGATCTGCGCTGAGATCAGCAAGAAAAAAGACAGAATTACGGATCAAGTAGGCACAATTTATTTTGGAGGAGGCACACCGTCAGTATTGCCTGCCAAACATTTTGAAAAAATTTTTAATACTATTATCAAGAATTTTTCTGTAGTAGCTGATGCGGAAATTACAATTGAGGCCAATCCTGATGACCTAAGCTCCTCAAAGATTTCTGAATACAGGCAATTGCCGGTTAACCGTTTCAGCATAGGTGTCCAATCTTTTTTTGAGGAAGACCTGATCTGGATGAACAGGGCGCACAATGCTATAGAAGCAGAAACATGTATTAAGAGAAGTCAGGATGCCGGCTTTGATAACCTGAGCATTGACCTAATTTATGGCTACCCATTGCTTACCGACACCAAATGGCTGCAAAACATAGATAAAGCATTAGTGCTGGAAACCCCGCACATCTCGGCCTATTCCCTAACTGTTGAGCCTCGTACTGCCTTAGCAAGCGCAATTAAGAGAGGGAAAGATAAGCCTTTAAATGATGAGCAAAGTGCTGCACAGTTTATTACCTTAATTGACAAATTGAAGCTGGCCAATTTCGAGCATTATGAGATTTCCAACTTTAGTAAGCCCGGAAGATATGCTGTACATAATACCAATTATTGGCGGGGAGTTCCTTACTTGGGTATAGGACCTTCTGCCCACGGGTTTGACGGTCATATCAGGTACCTTAATGTAGCCAATAATGCTACCTATCTAGGCAGCATGATTAACGGAAAAATTCCGGAGAGCATCGAAGAACTGGACATTTACGATAGGTTTAATGAATACATGATGACTTCCCTTCGCACAATGTGGGGTAGTAGTTTAAACAAGATCGAAACTGAATTTGGTAAATTTTTCCTCGCAGACACCCTTAAAACAGCTAAAACTTTCGTAGAGCGGAATTGGCTATCTATTCATTCCGGTTACTTGCAATTAACTGACGATGGTAAACTTTTTGCAGATTATATTGCATCCGAATTTTTCCTCTCCATGGAAGACCATAGATAAATAGCTATACAATGAACAATAATGTGATCTGGATAACAGGGGCTTCTTCTGGAATTGGCGAAGCACTGGTAAATGCATACAGTAAAGAAGGTGCAAAACTAATCATTTCCTCACGTAATAGGGAAGAACTGTACAGGGTGAAAATGGCAGCGAAAAACATGATGAATATTCATGTTCTCCCATTGGATCTTGCTGATACCGCATCGCTTTCCCAGAAAGCCGAGGATGCAATACGCATATTCGGACATATCGACCTTTTAATTAATAGCGGAGGCATTAGTCAGCGTGCGCTGGCACTTGATACACAACTAGAAACCGAACAGCATATCATGAACATAAACTTCTGGGGAACGGTAATTTTGAGTAAAGCGGTCCTTCCGCTAATGATTAGAAATGGTGGTGGACAAATCGTATGTATAAGCAGTTTGACAGGTAAATTCGGCACCAGGCTACGTTCTGCTTACGCTGCGTCCAAACACGCGCTGCACGGATATTTCGACTCCTTGCGTTCGGAAGTATTTGACAAAAATATAGTGATCACAATCATATGTCCGGGTTTTATTAAAACTAACGTCTCCATCAATGCAGTAACCGGAAACGGTTCCCCCCAGGGAACTATGGATGGTGGACAAGAAAATGGCATGTCAGCCGAAGAATGCGCAGGAAAAATAATCGCTGCAGTTAAGGCTAAGAAAGAAGAAGTTTACATCGGCGGAAAAGAAGTTAAAGGGGTTTGGCTTAAACGCTTTTTCCCCCTGAAGTTTTCCAAATTTATGAGGACAGCTAAAGTAACACGTTAATCAAGAACTTAGGTCATTACCCCAATCTGTTTACCAGTCCACTCTGGGAACAGTATTTTATCGTTGTGAATGCCTAAATGCTTATCTGCAACTTCACTGAATACGCTTCTAAAATCTGTAGTCACCGCCAGATCTCTTCCATCCTCAAGATTCTCTACTGACAGTGGATTTACCAATCCATGAACTAAGCCACCTTTAACACCTCCGCCAAGAATAAAATTGCAGGATGCGCGTCCATGATCAGTTCCCCCTGTACCATTTTGCTTAACAGTACGCCCAAATTCAGTCATCGTCATCACTGTCACGTCATCTTGTAAAGTGCCCATATCTGTCCAGAAAGCCATCATACCTTCACTCAGATCATTTACGTTCCGGGCAAATATTCCGGTCTCTTTACCCTGGTTAAAATGGGTGTCCCAACCACCAGATTCAGTAAATGCAACCTCCATTCCAACATCCATCTTTATAAGCTGCGCAATTTGCTTTAATGAATTGCCTAGTGCTGTATTGGGATATTTTGCATTATTTTCCGGTTTATAGTTTTTGACATCAGTTTTCTGCAACATCTTAATGGCGTCGAAACTCTCTTTTCCCGTTTCTTTCAACAAACTTGAAGTGGTTTGGTCATATAAATCTTCAAAGCTCTTAGCAGTACTGTTTACCAATCCAGCACTGCCCTTCATTTGCAGGTTAAAGTCCTGCAAATTGTTAATAGCTACCGCAGCATTGTTTCCATAAAAAGATCTGGGTAAAGACGAGGTAAGGCTAACGGCCTGAAATGGCGTTGCAGCCTCGTGACCTAACAAACCTACTGCCCTGTTTAGCCAGCCGCTATCAGTTCCTTTCTTAAAAGGCGTACCAGACTCCATGTAATCTTGCGCATCAAAATGTGACCTCGTATTATTTGGAGATCCAATACCATGTACAATGGCCATTCGCTTATCCCTAAAAACTGATTCAAAGGCGGCCATTGATGGGTGCAGCCCAAATTTACCGTCTAAATCTATGAGTGGCTTATCGGATGACCCTTGTGCTGCCGACATAAATAACGTGGGTCTTGCCGCTTTCAGGTATTCATCTGTAAATGGGGTAACAGCCATTAAGCCGTCCATGGCTCCACGCTGAAAGATGCATACCATTACTTTCCGTCTTTTAAAAAGGCCTGGCGATTTAGTGCCGGCAACAGCATCGGCTAGGAAGCCTGGTATGCCTCCTAGTCCGATGCCAAACAAGGCCAATCCGCCTCCTTTTATAAATCCTCTTCTTGAAGTCATGATCAATTTCTTTTAAGTCCTATTTTCGTTGAAATTCTGGAGAGCCGATAATCACACCCACAACCTGGGCCAGCATATTGTTATTCGCAACCGGCGAAGAAACAGCCGTTGGTTTTTTGACAGGTTCACTTACACTTTCCATCATATTTGTTTCTCCTGGTATGGCTTTTTGCATCGCAGGTTGAGGTGCAGGTACTTTTTCAGCCGCCTTCGCTATTTTTGCTGTTAATTCTGGATCATTCAACATTGGCTTTAAACGTTCTAATGTTTTTGTGAGGTCTCTTTCTGGCATCACCAGTTTACTATAAGTAGACAATGCGGCTTCAGCACTCTCAGGTTCATGGTTATTGTTTAACGCAAGTAAGTTGATCTTCACACCCGGGATTCGTTGAGAAGCCAATGCCAATCCAAAATTCATACGATTTAGCAATGCGCCAGTATTTATCCAGTATTGTCCGCGATCCGGGAAACCTGTTGGAGCCTGGTAATAGTACATCTTTTGCCCCATTCTATTGATCCAGTTATAAAGCTGATAGGGTTGCGTGATTTGTGCATCAAGTCCCCTTACAGCGCTGATTACCAATTCAAATGGAGACTTAGTTTTTTCGCGTAGTGAGGAAGCCGACCAAAATTCCGGCGACGACACCATAGCAATCATTACTTGTTTAATATCTCCATCAGTTGATAAAAAGGTTTTGGTCATTTTATCTACCAACTTCGGATCGGGCTGATCGTTAACAAACCTGATGGCGAGCTTTCTGGCAATAAACTTGGCTGTTGAAGGATGGTGGGCCAACATATTTAGTAAATCTACTCCCTCCTGATAGCCACCACCCGCCGCAAACTTTTTGCCTAGAACTATTTTTTCCTGATTGTCATGACGGGTAGGTACGAACAGGAAATCGCCGTCTTTGACAAAGCCCTTCTTCTCCAGGTTTTCTTCACCTATTTTTTCAATTACTTTCTTATATGCAGCACCATAGCTACCGTCATCGCCCAATGGCGCCACTGTCCAACCTGTTAACACTCTTGCAGCTTGGGTCACATCATTTTGCGTATAACCTCCATCGACACCCAGGGTATGCAATTCCATGACTTCTCTTGCGTAGTTTTCATTTAAACCGCCAGCGGATTTTTTATTTTGCTGTACTTTTTTCAGCTTATCAATCATAGCTGTATCCAACGGTGGCAGTTTCTTGTTATTCATTCTTCTGCGTAACAAATTTGCACGTAGTTTTGCTCCCGGTTCGGTATTGGAATTTGCAATTTGCATCCCCCCCATATCTGATGCAGCAACAGGTTGACCTGCACTTGTAAAATTATCTAGATAAATGAGCATTGCAGGTGATTTCGCCGTTGCCATTAATAAAGTACTAAATTTACCAGTTACGTTTGGGCGGATTATGTCACGCTCAAATGCTGGCACATACGCAGCACATTGATTTTTAGTGAGGGATACGTTAAAATGATTGAACCAGAAATCTGTTAGTAATTCTTGTAACTGATTATTGGTATATGTAGCACGCAGCATTTTCTGATTGATAAACTGCCTAAGTAAATCCTGTTCTTGTCCGTACCCTTTTAAATCTCGGTAATCCTGAAGCTGCTTTCTATAAGCCTTTTGATCACCTTTGTTTACTGAATCTTTGTTGATCACACCCTCTTTAATGGCCATCCTCAACACCTTGGGCGCTCGGGGATACTTATCTTCAACTTCGCCGTTCGTTAAATTAATATCTGCGTATGGTTTCAGCATACTTTCCAGTTCCTGATCTGGTTGTCCACCATCCAGTTGCTTTTGAAACCATTTTTCTAATCCCTCTTTAACTACTTCGTCTACATCTCCTGATTTAGCACCGTAGGTAAAGCGACTGAGTAAATGAGCGGCCGCCTGACGTTCAGTTAGTCCTGCTTGCTTGTAAGGAAACCCTGATTTAAGCACCATCATCTCCTTATTTTGAAATGCAGAAAACAAAATGGTTAAACTGAGAACAATTAAAAACGAACTGATAACCCTAATTGGTGCTTTCATAGAGATTTACTTTTTAAGTTGTTATGGGTATGACAATAAAAATTTTAAAAAGATTAAAATAAATGTAGCGTTAATGAAAAATCCTTCGTTTCTACTAAAACAACAAATAATTGATCATGAGAATATTGGTATTTCTTACAGCAGCAATGCTGCTTTTTACTTCAGCAACATGTAAGAAACAAGGCAATGAAAACAGTTTTAAGGCTCGATTGGTTGGAAAATGGCAATTTACAGGTAGAACAGGTGGATTTGCCGGTATGACAACGTCAGCTAACCCAGCCGCTATTAGTGTTATTGAATTCAAGGTCGACGGCAAATACGTAAAGTACATTAACGGTGAACCCGACAGACAAGGTACTTATGACGTTATCAAGATAAAAAGCATTTACACTGGTTTGGATGATAATGCGGTTAGATTAGATCCATCAAATGATACCGGAAAAACTGGAATGATCGCTACTATAAGTAATGAAACAATGATGCTAGCAGATAATTATAATGACGGATATACTTCTAGTTATGTGCGGGTTAAATGATTTATTTTAGAGCAAAGGCTACATAACTATCCCCTTTCTTTGTGCCTAGTTTTGCTCCGCCACAAGCTATAACAATATATTGTTTACCATTTACTTGATAAGTACTCGGGGTGGCATAACCTGCAGCAGGTAATTCTGTTTCCCACAAGAGTATTCCCGTATTTTTATCAAATGCCCTAAACATTCCATCTTTGGTAGCTCCAATAAATAGCAGTCCGCCTGCAGTAGCGATCGGACCACCGTAATTCTCAGTGCCTGTTGGCCTTATCCCCCTTAATGTAAGTTCCTTAAACTCGCCAAGTGTCCTTTGCCAAAGGTGTTTGCCGGTATTCATGTCAATTGCTGTTAATGTACCCCACGGGGGAGTAATTGCGGGATACCCATTGTTGTCAAGAAATTTGTTGTAGCCGTCAAACTGATAGGGCCGTTCGGTCTCACCTATAGGATTGCCGCTCAAAGCAACTGGCGCCTCGATTTTTTCCTCCTGAAAAAGAAAATCCACAATAGCCTGCTTTTGGATTGTATTAAGATTACTGAAGCCAGGCATCATGCCCTTACCACTACTGATCAGGCGTGTCACCTCACTGCGTTTCAACTTTGACTTAATATTTATTAATGAAGGAAATCCACTTGCCGGATTTCCTTTGAGCTGCGGACCATGACAAGAGATACAAGTATTGTTGTATAGTACATTACCGATGCTCAAGTTGCTTTCTTTGTTTTGTCTCGGTGTTAGGCTTAAGCTAAATAACCAGGGCATCTCATTTGAATTTACATATAGAACCCCATCAGGATCGGCGGCGGCTCCACCCCATTCAGCACCGCCGTCTGCCCCGGGCAAAACTACGGTTGGAGTTAGACCAAGTGGCTGAAACAACCCTTTATTGGATTTACGAAAAATGGATAACAATTCCTGCCGGTTTTCAGCAAGGGTACTAATTTCACTTTCGGTAATGGTTTGTCTAGAAAATGGAGCAGGTAAATCCGGAATGGGTTGCGTTGGCCAAGCTTGCTCTCCAGGAAGATGTGACTCTGGAAAGGGTTGTTCCTTAATTGGGAACAGGGGCACGCCATTTTCCCTATTGAACAAGAAAACCATTCCTTGTTTGGTTACTTGTGCAACTGCATCTATTAAAACCCCATTATGCTTCACCTTGATCAGATTTGGCGGTGCAGGAATATCTTTATCCCAAATATCGTGATGGACAAACTGGTAATGCCACATATATTTACCCGTACGTACGTTGAGTGCAATTAAACAATTGGCATACAAATTCGCACCCAACCGATTGCCACCGTAAAAATCAAAAGCAGCGGAACCGGTAGGTATAAAAATCATTTGTCTTTTTCTGTCTACAGCCATACCTGCCCAGCTATTTACAGCGCCCAGTTCGCCCTTGGCTTTTACAGCAGCTGGCCAAGTATCAGATCCAGGTTCACCTGGATCTGGTAATGTTTTAAATACCCATGCTATCTTGCCCGTTTTAATGTTAAAGGCCTGCACATATCCTATGGCAGCACCATAACCTTCTCCTACACGAACAGGCATTACAATCAAATCCTCAAACAACGTTCCTGGTGTAGTTGAAATGACATACTGATCTTTAGCAACGGGTTCCAAGCCAGTTTTAAGGCTCACTTTTCCATTATCGCCAAAAGTCGAAATCGGGAGGCCCGTTTCGGCATTTAAAGCCCAGAGATCAGAGTTGTAAGCATAAAGAATTCTCTTATCACTTCCTTCTTCCCAATAGGTCACACCCCTGTTGGCATTAGAAGTTGGCTCTCCGGGCTGTCTATAGCGCCATTTCTCTATACCTGTAGCCGCATCAAGCGCAAATACCTGATTGGATGCTGTTACTCCGTACAGCACACCTTTTACCACAATTGGATTGCATTGTACTTGACCTGAATCACCGGATTTGAATTCCCAGACCTTTTGCAGTTTAGTAACGTTCTTCAAATTGACCTGTGAAAGTGATGAATAGTGATTGCGGTCCGGGCCTCCCAAGTATTCTGACCATTCCGTTTCAGGATTAGGTCTGCTCAATTTAGTTTCGCAGCTCATCAAAGCGATCGCAAAAAGAGATGATAGGGCAAATCCCACAATTTTATTCATACAATATTTGGTTGTTGTTAAACGCAATCGGTTATGGCTATGTATAAATGTAAGACTTTCCAAATTGGTTTTTTTTGTCAGCCATTTTTAATTTTTAAATGTTGCTTCGACAGCAATTCTGCTTTTTCTATAGTTTTGCATTCTTAACATATTATTAACATGAAGTTTAACTTATCACCGATCGATATAGTTGATGATATAACCCCGGAAGATTTTGAAGAAAACTACCTGAAAAAACGAAAACCGCTGGTTATAAAAAACATGGCAAAAAAATGGCCTGCTTATCAAAAATGGAATCTTGACTATATGAAAGAGGTGGTAGGAGACCGTATAGTTCCACTTTATGATAGTTCAAAAGCTGACCCCTCAAAACCCATTAACGCATCTGCGGCAGAAATGAAATTTGCAGATTACATTGAACTCATTAGGAACACGCCAACAGATTTGCGGATATTCTTATTCGACCCGATTAAACATGCGCCAAAACTATTGGAAGACTACCGCGCCCCAAAAGACCTGATGGGTGGCTTTTTAGATAGTTACCCAAATATGTTTTTTGGAGGCAAAGGATCGGTAACTTTCCTGCACTACGATATAGACCTTGCACACATTTTTCATACACACTTTAACGGCAGAAAACATGTGATTTTGTTTGAGAATAAGTGGAAAGAACGCCTTTATCAAATTCCGTATGCCACCTATGCTCTGGAAGATTATGATGTAGAAAAACCTGATTTTGATAAATTCCCTGCTTTGAAGGGCGTAAAAGGCCTGGAAGCATTTCTGGAACATGGAGACACCCTCTTCATGCCTACCGGCTACTGGCATTGGATGAAATATTTAAATGGCTCATTTTCTATAAGTCTGAGGGCATGGGATAAATCCTGGGCAGTAAAAGCAAGGAGCTTGTATAACTTAACCATTCAAAGAAAGTTTGATGATATTATGAAAGCAAATTTCCGGGAAAAGTACATGGCATGGAAAGAAAAGCTGGCTTACAAAAGAGCAAACAAAGCATTGCAAAAACACGATCCATGTTAAAATCAAGTAAATTTTATATGTTTGCCATATATAAGGTCGGTTAATTGACATATCGTCGTTCGCGAGTATCTTATCCGACAAATATGAGCTTTAATTTAAAGCCGGTAGATACCGTTGAACAAATCAGCCCAGCTGATTTTAAAAAAAATTACCTGGACGCCAGGAGACCATTAGTAATTAAGGGTTTGACAAAGACATGGCCAGCAAGGGAAAAATGGACTACAGATTACCTTAAGGAAATAGCAGGCGATGTTAATGTAAGCTTAATGGACAATTCAAAAGCTGATCCGTCTAAGCCCATCAACGCATCTGTAGCCAATATGCGTTTTGGAGATTACCTGGATCTGATCAAGTCTAAACCTACAGAACTTCGAATCTTTTTCTTCAACTTGTTTAAGCATGTGCCTTCGCTAGTTGATGATATAGTAATTCCAAAAGACCTTATGGGTGGATTTATTGAAAGTATGCCTGCCATGTTTTTCGGCGGTTCAAATTCTGTTACATTTTTACACTACGATATTGATCTGCCGCATCTATTTCACACCCATTTTGGCGGCCGCAAGCACATCATACTTTTTGACAACAAATGGAAAAAAAGGCTATACTGTATACCTAATGCGACTTATGCATTGGAAGACTATGATGTAGCAAATCCAGACACGAAAAAATTCCCGGCATTGGAAGGCGTTGAAGGATATGAGGTATTTCTGGAACATGGTGATACCTTGTTTATGCCTACAGGAATGTGGCACTGGATGAAATACCTTGACGGCTCATTCTCTTTGAGTTTAAGAGCATGGGATGCCTCTATAACCCGAAAGACACAAAGTATATTCAACTTGGCTATTAAAGGTGGGCTAGACAGCGTATTGAAGATGGCTTTTAAAGCTCCTTATGCAAAATGGAGGGAAAGATTAGCCATTAGACGTGCAAACCGGGCTTTGGCCAATGGAAGCCCTAAATAGGCGCTATTTTTACAAGGGGATAACATTAATCAAACCTTAAACTTTTACCTTCGATAATTCGTTTATCTTCAATATATGAGAGGGTTCCAGTTTTCAAATTTCCTACCTGATGATTTGCCTAAGGGTGGATTTGATGAATTGCTTAAGCTTTTTACACAACTGCTCAATTATACTGCAGGAGATGCTGGGGAAACCCTGGCCTGGATGAATGAGCTGGATAAAAAGTATAAGTTTACCACCAACGATTACGGGATGGGTGATTTCATTGATGACCTTAAAGAAAAAGGCTATATCAAAGAAGACGGCAAAAATGGAGATTTAAGCATTACTGGCAAAACTGAGCAAACCATAAGAAAGTCTGCTTTGGAAGAAATCTTTGGGAAGCTTAAAAAGGCAGGTAAAGGAAACCATAACAGCAATCTCTCTGGTATAGGTGAGGAAAAAAATGCTGACCGGAGAGAATTTAATTTTGGTGACAGTTTGGATCAGATTGACATGACTGCATCTATCCAAAATTCTTTGATCAACCACGGAATTGGCGATTTTACCTTAACAGAACGAGACCTTGAAGTAGAAGAGAAGGATTATAAAACACTTACTTCGACAGTACTAATGATCGACATTTCTCATTCAATGATCCTGTACGGAGAAGACCGAATTACTCCTGCGAAAAAAGTGGCAATGGCTTTAGCTGAGTTAATTAAAACAAGATATCCCAAAGACACCCTGGACATTGTGGTGTTTGGAAATGATGCCTGGCCAATATCGGTAAAAGATCTTCCCTATTTGCAAGTAGGACCATACCATACCAATACTTTCGCGGGTTTGGAGCTGGCAGCTGATCTTTTGCGCAGACGTAAGACACACAATAAACAAATTTTTATGATTACTGATGGCAAGCCAACCTGTTTGAAGGAGAATGGTCGCTATTACAAGAACAGCATGGGGCTGGATAGAAAAGTGATCAATAAAACACTAAACATGGCCGCTCAATGCAAAAGGCTGAACATCCCTATTACGACATTTATGATTGCCCAAGACCCATATTTACAGCAATTCGTGCGCGAATTTACCCAGATTAATGGTGGAAGGGCTTTTTACAGCTCACTTACGGGTTTGGGTGAATATATATTTGAAGATTACATTAAAAACAGAAGAAAAACAGTTCGGTAATAACTACTAAATGGATCACATCAACATAAAAACATTAGGCGCATTAAAAGAATCTGGCTATCAATCTCAAACTGTAAAGGATGAGTTGCGCAAAAACCTAATCAAACAACTGCAAAATAAAGATGCTGGATTTGAAGGAATACTTGGGTACGATGAAACAGTTATACCGGAACTTCAAACAGCGATCTTATCCCGCCACAATATCCTGTTACTCGGTTTACGCGGGCAAGCTAAAACACGTATCGCTCGTTTAATGGTAAACTTGCTTGATGAATATATACCGTATGTATCAGGTAGTGAAATCTTTGATGATCCGCTAAACCCAATCTCCTGGTACGCCAAACATGAGATTTCCATCCATGGCGATAACACGCCAGTAAGCTGGCAGCATCGGTCTGAGCGTTATACTGAGAAACTGGCTACTCCAGATGTAACCGTTGCAGACTTAATCGGTGATGTTGACCCCATCAAAGCAGCTACATTAAAGCTGACTTATGATGACGAGCGGGTTGTACACTTCGGACTTATTCCAAGAGCGCACCGTAGTATTTTCGTGATAAATGAACTTCCAGACCTCCAGGCACGCATACAAGTAGCATTATTTAACATGCTGCAAGAAAAAGACATACAAATTCGGGGTTTTAAACTTCGGCTGCCCTTAGACGTGCAATTTGTATTTACCGCAAATCCTGAAGATTATACAAACAGAGGGTCTATTGTGACACCTTTAAAAGACCGTATAGAAAGTCAGATACTGACACATTATCCTAAATCAATTGGCATTTCCAGAAAAATCACCTTCCAGGAAGCGAAGCTGACTGAGGATCAGAAGCTAATTGAAGCTGACGGCTTGGTTAAGGATTTAGTAGAACAAGTAGCATTCGAAGCAAGACAAAGTGAATTTATTGATCAAAAATCAGGCGTTTCTGCAAGGCTTACTATATCAGCTTACGAAAACCTAATTAGCACCGCCGAGCGCAGGATGCTGATCAATAGTGAAAAGACTACATTTGTAAGATTGTCTGATTTGACAGGCATTATACCGGCAGTAACCGGCAAAATCGAACTAGTATATGAAGGTGAATTAGAAGGCCCTGCAAACGTAGCGAACATTTTAATTGGTAAAGCCATCAAAACTTTATTTGCGCGCTTCTTCCCTGATCCTGAGAAAGCAAAGAAAAGTAAAACCGCTAATCCATATCATATCGTAACGGAATGGTTCACTGAAGGCAATACGATAGACGTGTCAGACGCACTCACTGGTTCCAAATATAAAAAAGAGCTGATGCGCGTCGCAGGTCTTTATGACTTGGTTAAAAAGTTTCATCCTAAGCTAAGTGAAAACCAGACTTTATTACTGATGGAATTTGTCCTGCATGGATTGGCAGAACATTCTCAGTTAAGCAAAAAATACCTTGACGGCGGCTTCGGTTTCTCGGATATGTTTGAGAGCTTATTCAACACCGGACTTGAAGACGATGATGATGACATTGATTTTAGATAATTTTAACCCTTCAGTTTAATGGGTAGATTACCAATCCTCATCGTTTTATCAGTGCTAATCATTGCATTTGATTATTATTGCTACAACGCCATTGTAGCGGTATTTAAAAGTTGGAAGCCCCGTACCAGGAAAATCTTCACCACACTTTGGTGGGGATACTCAGCTTTCCTGATTGCGGGTGTTTTTGTTTCTATTTTCATCACTATTCCTAGTGCCTATCTTGGGTTCAGATCGATTGTGCTCGTTGCATTTTTTCTCACATTAGGTTGTAAAATTGTATTTCTTCCATTTTTATTAATAGATGACCTGCGAAGATTGTTTATAAAAACAAAAAAAGTAGTTTACAAAGATCAAAACTCATCACAAGCAGTCACAGGCGAACCGATTACCCGGTCTGAATTCCTGATCAAGGCTGGTTTAGTTACTGCCGCAGTCCCACTAACTTCTCTTACGTGGGGGATAGCTTCCGGTGCGTACGATTACCAGGTTGTGAGAAAAACTCTGGTCTTGCCTAATTTACCAGCAGCCTTTGAAGGCATGAAACTAGGTCAGATTTCCGACGTACATTCCGGCAGTTTTTACAATAAGAAAGCCGTGAAAGGTGGAGTCGATTTACTACTTGCAGAAAAGCCTGATGTGATTTTTTTTACTGGCGACCTGGTTAATGATATGGCGACGGAAATGCGGGACTACCAGGATATTTTTAGCAAGGTAAAAGCTCCATTAGGTGTATACTCATCTTTGGGAAACCATGATTATGGAGATTACCACTTTGGTAAAGAAAGCTCCCCTGCGAAAGTTAAGAACCTTCACGATGTGATTAAAACACATGAATTGATGGGCTGGGCCTTGCTGCTGAATACACATAGGCGATTAAAAGTTAGTGGTGAAGAGATTGGCATTTTGGGGATTGAAAACTGGGGAATGGGCAGGTTTCCAAAATACGGTCGAATGTACCTCGCGACAAAAGATACAGACGACCTGCCGGTAAAATTGTTGCTGTCTCACGATCCATCCCATTGGCGTGCAGAGGTGTTAACAAAATATCCGCAAATAGATGCCATGTTTAGCGGGCACACACATGGTATGCAATTTGGCGTACGCACTAAAGACTTCCAATGGAGCCCGGTGCAGTACATCTATCAGGAATGGGCAGGATTTTATAAAGAGAATAAACAACAGTTATACGTTAATGTGGGATATGGTTTTTTGGGCTATCCAGGTAGAGTTGGAATATTACCGGAAATAACGATATTTGAATTGAAGCGGGCATAACAACCGCTCATTGCGGTGTTTAAAAAAGTATCCCTTTCTATACTGGATTTCTTGCTGTTCAGCAATTTATTTATTGCTATCTGCGCGGTTGCCCAAGGCATGGTTACCTATCATCTACTCAAGGTGCCTGCAGATCATTACGTTTTGGCCTTCATTTTCTTTGCTACAATAGGTCTTTACAATTTCAGTATGTTGTTGGCAAAACCTAAAAAACCTGAAGACTCACCGTATAAACGAGTTCGCTGGATCTTCTCGCACCATAGGATGATTATCTCGATTACGTTAATATCAATGCTATGCCTAATTCCTCTGGGTTTATTATACCTCAGCATCGAATCCAAACTGCTGATGGGATTTACTGGCCTGGTTGCAATAGGGTATAATATTCCGTTTTTGAGGCTCAATAATCAAAATATTGGATTAAGAAATATACCCGGTATTAAACTCTTTTTAATTGCTATGGTATGGTCCGTAAGTTGTGTGCTTTTGCCAATTATGGAACTGCAACAGACCAAATTACTGACCATATCTCCTTCCGATACGCTCTTACTAGTATTTAAACGATTTCTCTTCGTAGCTGCTATTACGGTTCCTTTTGACATTCGGGATCTTTTTCAGGATAAAATGTATGAGTTGAAAACTATCCCTGTAATGTTGGGCGAAAAAAAAGCCTATATCTTTTGTCAGTTCCTTTTGCTCGGCTACCTTTTGCTCCTATTGCTTTTTAGACAGGCTACTTATACAGATATTGCAGCAGTCTTCTTAAATCTGGCTATAACTGGCTGGCTAATCTTTAAATCGAACATTAAAAAAAACGAATATTACTATTTCCTCTACTTAGACGGAACAATGCTTTTGCAATGGGTATTACTTGTATTGTTTAGTTACCTGGGTTAAACCGATAACCAATCCCTCTTACTGTTTGCAATAATTGAGGATTATCTGGATTTAACTCTATTTTTTTACGCAGCCTTACGATATGCATATCCAGTGTCCGGGTATTCACATCAGAATTATAACCCCATACAACCAGCATCAGCTCGTCTCGATTAATTACTTTACTTGGATTTCTTAAAAAATAGAGTAATATCCGATTCTCCAAAATAGTCAGCTCTATTTTCTTACCATTTCTGTATAACGTATGAATATTTGGATGATGCTCCATATCTCCAAAACGATGAATCTCCGACCGGTCATTATTTAAAAGGAATTTAACCTTATTATCAAGCATCGCAACCAATACATCCATATTGAACGGCTTGGTCACATAATCAGAAACACCAAAGTTATAAGCATCTATCTTGTCAACATCCTGCGCTTTAGCAGTCATCATGATGATTAGGTTCTCGAATCCCTGTGCACGAACAGCTTCGCAAATCTCCGATCCCTGCTTTCCTGGAAGCATCCAATCTAATAAGACAATATCCGGCTTTTCAGACAAGATCAATTGCTCAGCAGCCTCCCCATCTCCCACCTCTAAAACTTCGTACCCCTCGGCTTTAAGACGGTGAACTACCAAAAATCTTAAATTTTCATCATCTTCTACTAATAATATTTTGATTCCTTTAGACATATCTTTCGGTTATTAATTTTTAATTATCTTTCGTTATAGGGCAACACGATCTTAAATTCTGTTCCCTTATCAACCTTGCTCTTAACAGTGATCTCCCCTTCCATAAAGTTAACGAGTTCCTTACAGAAAGCCAAGCCTAGTCCAACACTCCCATTCTGATTGTATTGGTTTTGTATGCGGAAGAACTTTTTAAAAATGTTGTTAATTTCTGACGCCGGAATGCCTATACCTTGATCTGTAAATCGAAGCACCACCTTTCCTTTGATCAGCTTTGCACTGATGTGCAATTTCTTACGTTCAGGCGGCGAATATTTGTAGGCGTTTTCAGCTAAATTGTCAAATAAACTACCAAGCAACACAGGATCTGTGATAAAGCTAGCAAAACCATTTACTTCGTAGGTAAAATCGAAGTCGGGATGCTTTAAACGATGTGACTCAACCGTACTTTCGATAAAATCTTCAACGTTTACCAAATCCTGGTTTAGTTCAATTGCCTTATTTTCAATCTGTGTAAAAGCCAGTAATTTATTCATCAAACCATTCAATTTATCAGCCTCTTCATCAAGAATCTTACCATACATCTTTTGTTCTTTTTCCGTAAGAGAACTTGCGCTTTTGATGTTGTTACCTGCAATTTTAATAACACTTACTGGAGTTTTAAACTCATGTGTCAAGTTATTCATAAAATCATATTGCAGCTTAAACATTTTTTGATTGATATTAAGGTTCCTGAATATCAGATAGGCTACTAGTACGACTATGCTAAAAAACGATAGGATTCCAAATGCAAGCGGAAGAAAATAACTGAGTACTTCCTTATCAATGAAAGATTGAGAAGATATAAAATATAGTTTGTAGTCGGAAAATGGTCCGGGCAATGTAATTTCAGTGGTTACATAACTAATGCCTGTCTCTAAAGGATCATAAGTAAGTGGTTCTATTCTGATGTGCTCATAAAGTTTAGGCCTGGAGTTAATGATCTTTATTTTATAAGGGTCCAGATGAAAGGACAGCATATCCTGCTGGTATATTGGCTGTGAAGGAATTTCCTTACGAATCATTCGCTTATACATCTTCAGATCTTCCAGTCGAGGTATGTTAAGATAAGTGATCTTATTTGACCTAACATTACTGAAATTACTAAAGAGCTGGTCTTGCGTAGGTGTTTTTCCGGTATCCAAACTTTCTATATAAGTGGCCAATTTAAGCGCGAGTGCATTAAAATCATCCCCGACAATAAAATTATGAGTGTTCTCTCTTGAGAAAAGTTCTACAGAGTCTGCCGGAACCAGTGTACCGAACTGATAGATTTTCTTTGGCCCAAAGGAAAATTTCCCGGTATTCAAACCATCGCTTACTGGGGTATTCTTTACTTCAGAATCATAAAATATTACCTTCGATACAAAGGGGTACTCCATCAATAAGGTATCAACGAAGTTGGAAGCTGTGGTAGAATCCAAATAGCCATTATAATACGACACCTCGGGTAACTTTTTCTGAAAAAAATCATTATACGTTTTAATGCTTTGCTCCAGTACGTTAACCTTTTCTGAAACAAATTCGTTTTCAATAAACTTGGTACTGAACCGGTAAGCAAGCAGTAGCGACAATGCAAACAGTACCGCCATCATAACGATAAAGGTGATGATTAAAGAAAAATTTCTCCTGTAACCGCTCTTTTTTTCTGCAGGCATGTATTGAAGTTACTTCTTTTTAAGGTTAACTTGCAGAAAATCTTCCAGGGCTGAATATAGCTTTTGTCTTTGCTCAATGTTTTTACCAAAAAAGAGTCCCCATCATTTTCCAGATACGTTACTGAAATGTTACGCTTCTGTAGGTTCTTTACAAACTGTATTGTTTCTCCTGAATTGTTATTTGGATCTTTAAGGTTTTGAGAAACAAATACAGGGGCATTTATTCTATCTACCTGAAATAATGGCGAAGACTGACGCATTCGCTCCACATCAGTGAAAGGGTTTCCTATCACCTCATAGTACATTTGCAAGTTAGGTTTCAGAAATGGTGGTATTGATTTTAAATAACTGAATAGATTGATCACCCCGGAATTTGAAGCTGCACAGACATAATGATTTTCTTTTGCATAAAGGGCATTTAACGCAATGTTGCCTCCAAAGCCAGTACCATAGATAGCAATGCGTTTTGGATCAGCAATTTTTTGACTAATTAGCCATTTTACACCATCATTAATATCACTTTGAATCTTGCAACCCCATTGTTTAAATCCAGCAGCAGAGAACTCCTTACCATATCCTGTAGAGCCCCGATAATTAACCTGGAAGACTGCATAGCCTCTATTCGCCAGAAACTGTACCTCGGGATTATAACCCCAGTTGTTTCTGGATCCTGGTCCGTCATGTGGCAATACCACAACTGGCAGGTTCTCTGCTTTTCTGTTTAGCGGCAGTGTGAGGTAGCCATGTATAGTTAAACTGTCTCTACTAGTATAACTAATCGGCTTCATCTCGCTCATCTGGTCTTCTTTGATTGCAGAGTTAAAATCACTTAATTTCCGAAGCTTACCGCTTTCTGCACTATATAAATAATAAGAGCCTGGATTTCTATCTGTAAAAGTCCGCACAATAAACACGTTTTCTGCCTCATCACGGTCAATAATCCTGGTCTCTGTTTTTGGCAGCAACTTATCCAAATCGTTATACAGCCGCTTAGTGGAATCATCAAGGAAATACTTTTCCTTCTTCCATGTTTCGTAAACAGCGAAAACCATCTTTTTCTTTTTGCGTGAGTATTGTGCATCTGTCACATTTATGGAATCACTACCATATAATACTTTTACTTCTTTACCAGTATTACAATCAATCTCAACAAGCGCACTTTTATCCCGACCCGCATCTGATATCGCGTAAATTATATTTTGACGCTCTGTCGCAAATGCGATAGGTCTGAATGTTGTTTTAAAACTATTGGTTATGACGGGCTTAAATGTTTCAGCTTCAGTTGCTCGATAAAGGAAAGTTTCGTTGACACCATCACTGCTTGTGGCAAGGCGCAGTTTGCCATCCGCATCAGTAATCCAATTTGTAACAGTACCTGGATTTCTGGCGGCCATTTGCATTTGCCCGTTTCGTACATTTAAGCGGTAAACGTCAAATACCGTGGAATCTCTCTTATTAGAAGAAACAAGTAGATATTTATCATCTATTAACTGATCTTCCAATACCCTGATTTTACTTTTCTCATTGTTGGTCAGCTGGCGTTCCTTTCCTCCATTTTTATTAATAATGAAGATATCTGACCGGCGGTGAACTGCATCTATTTCTTTATAATAGATCAGCTCGCTGCTACTCACCCAGAAATAAAAGTTAATGTTTTTCCCCTCTAGCTTGGTAATTTTCCGATTTTCACCGGTATTCAAATCCTCTATGTACAGGTTTTGGTCTTTACCTTCAAGCATTAAATAGGAAAGATATTTACCATCTGGAGAAATGTGGTAAGCCATCTTTTCCTGCGACTTAAAAAAATCTTCGACAGGAATAACCTTTACACCGTCCTGTCGACCACAGGTCAACAGAAGCAAGCTTAAACAAATGAAAAGGTATTTTTTATACAACATAATTTCTTTTCGCGGTTGCAAAGTTAAGTAACCCCGACACTAAAAGTTATACTTACCAATATTGTTACTAACAAGCTTTTTTATACTTTTTGATATTCAAAGTAGGCATTTTGACAGTTATAGACCACACAATTCAGTAACATTTAAAATACGCGAATGTATTTATCTTGTGGCAAAAGCACACTTCTTAACGGGCAATTCCCTAATTTAGGATACTTAAGAAAGCCAGTCAAAATGAAGAGCCTGATTACCACCTTGTTATTTTGCATCAGCAGTTTTATGTGCTTTGCACAGGAGAACATTAATGAAGCATTGGCTTTTCAGTATTACCAGCGCGGACAGTATCAGGAAGCGATTGCCCTCCTTGAAAAGCTTTTTTTAAAAACTAAAAATGATTCTTACTTCGACATGTATTTCAATTCTTTATTAAAGCTGAAGAAGTTTGATGAAGCTGATAAATTAATTAAAAAGGTAAGTAAAGAAGATTCAAAAAATCTGGCTTATGGGATAGCAGGAGCAAGGTTACTTCAGGAGAAGGGACAAGCGGATGCAGCAACACGTAAATACGCTGAAGTATTAAATAACCTGCCTGCTGACGAATTCCTGATCCGCGATCTTGCTAATCGATTTTATACTTATCAGGCATACGATCTTGCTATCTCTACTTTTTTACAGGGAAGAAAAATCCTGAACAACGACAAGCTTTTTGTCTTTGAACTAATAAGCATTTATCGTTTCAAAAAAGACAAGAACATGCTGGTCCAGGAATATGTCTCTGCACTTGGTACAATGCCAGAAATGTTGCAACAAGCGGAAAGCGTGCTGGCTATGGTTTTTGAAGAAAAGCCTGACTACCTGATTCTTCAATCTGCACTGCTTAAAAAACTACAGAAGGAACCAGAAACTGAAGTATACACTAAACTGCTAATCTGGCAATATCTTCAGCAACAAGAATATGAAATGGCGCTCAGACAACTTATTGCGCAAGACAAAAGGGTTAAGGATGATGGCTTTTTATTGTTCAATAATGCAAATACTTTTTTGGAAAACAAGGCTTATGCAACCGCAATAAAAGCCTTTGAATACATCATGAGCAAAGGCAGAGATCAGCCCTACTTTCTTCCAGCTAAGGTGGAAATGATCAATGCCAAATATCAATTGGTTACTGCTGGTAAATTTGAAAAAAATGCAATTATAGAACTGGCTGATGCTTACAATTCCATAATAGAAGAGTATGGCAAAAATGTACGAACAGTGTTCGCACTTAGGAAGTGGGCAAATTTGCAGGCGTTTTATTTAAATGATCCTGGGAAAGCAGAAAAGGCATTAGAAACTGCCTTAACTATTAGTGGATTGCAAGCTTCAGACCTGGGTCAAATAAAGCTCGATCTTGGGGATATATACATACTTACTAACCAACCCTGGGAGGCATTTCTAGTCTATGAGCAGGTGGCAAAGCAATTTGAAAATATGGCCATTGGGAATGAGGCACATTACCGCTCAGCCAAACTGTCTTTCTACCAAGGTAATTTTGGTTATGCCAAATCGCAAGCTGATGTTCTAAAAGCATCTACCTCGCAGCTGATCGCTAACGATGCCCTTAATCTAAGTCTAATGATATCAGATAACTTGCAGTCTACCCCAGACAGTAATGCTTTGAAAATGTATGCCGATGCAGAACTTCTTGATTTCAGGAACCAATCGGCTAAGGCGCTTCAGAAATTGGACAGTATCGGGTTAACGTACCGCGACAATTCCTTAACAGACGATATTTTGATGTTCAAATCAAAAATCTTTATCAAGACTGGCGAAGTAGAAAAAGCGGTAAGTACACTCAAAACTTTAGTTGAGGAGTATAGTTTCAGTATTTGGGCAGACGATGGCCTTTTCACACTTGCAGAATTATACGAGAAGAACCTGAAAAATCTCAATGAAGCTAAGGCGCTTTATCAAAAGCTCATCAGCGATTATCCTGGAAGTATGTACAATGCAGAGGCACGCAAACGCTTCAGAACTTTACGTGGTGATAATATTGGCACATAGTTGTTATCTTTGTACATGCTTTTATACAACGTAACCCTGATCATAGAAGATTCCGTAGCAGAACAATGGTTAAAATGGATGCAAGAAATCCATATCCCGGAAGTAATGGCAACCGGCCTGTTCGTATCCTCAAGATTGCTTAAAGTGATTGATTCTCCAAATGAAGGAGTAACGTATTGTGCTCAGTACGTTGCAGAAAATATGGATGACTACCTAAGCTATCAAGAAAAGTTTGCTCCAGCCCTTCAGACTGACCTGAATGATAAATTTGCCAATCAGATTGTTGCTTTTCGCACCTTGATGGAATATGTCGATTAATTACTGTTTGATCAGGTCGTAAAGCTCATCCAATTTAGGAGACAGTACTATCTCGATCCTGCGGTTCTTGCTCCTGGACTCTGCACTGGTATTTGGCCCTAATGGTTGAAACTCTCCTCTTCCCGTAGCCGTCATACGCACACTCTCCACTTTACTTACTTCAGTAAGGTAACGCACAACAGAGGTAGATCGTAAAACACTCAAATCCCAATTGTCTTTTATCTGGCCCAGGTTCGTAATCTTCTGCGAATCTGTATGGCCTTCAACGGCGATATTAATTTCGGGTTGTTGTTTCAATACCTCAGCTAGTTGACTTAAAGCTTGTTTGCCCTTCTCATCAATAATAATACTTCCAGATGGGAATAATAACTTGTCTGTTAAAGAAACATAAACTTTACCATTTCTAATTTCAACTGTTAGTCCATTTTTAGTGAAACCCAGCAGCGCTTGTTGTAATTTTTCCTTTAGTTGATTGGTAGCCTCATCTCGTTTCTTTAAAATCTCTTCAACTTCTTTCAAACGTTGTTCACGCTTTTTCAAATCTGAAGAAAGCTTGTTAATTTCAGAAGAACTATTACTGCGTAACTTGGTATAATTGTTATCCATCTCTGAATACCTATTCCTTAGATCACTCAAAGCGGCACTCATACCTGTAGTGTCCTTTCTTAATTGCGCAATTAACGTTTCCAGGTTCTCATTTAACAATTGGGATTCATTCCAACCCTTACTCAATGAATCTTGCTTAGCCAATAAAGATTTATATTTTTTTGGAGATAGGACGATGCATGAACTGATCGCACTTGCCAGCATCGCAACGAATATAAATAAAAGGATCTTTTTCATTAGTTATAGTTTGTGTGTTGATTGGCTGCTATTGTGCAACCGCATTTCTCAAAAATAATATAAAAGGATAAATACTTTCGAAAGCACTTTTCAACTTATCCACGATTAATGGCGATTGCAGTTCAGCATCTGTAATTGGGCATATAGCGATAAAACTCTTCAGTTTTAGGAGATTGATTTGAGGATGATCGATCTCATAACCTTTTGGTGCATTCTTAAGGGTATCCTCTCTACTAAGTTCAAACAATCTGCTGAAACTGTCTGATTCCAATATCGCTGTGAATTCTGAGGAATTGTAATCAATTTCTTCTCTGATTTGCTTAAGCACAGCAGCCTCTGGCATCCAAAATCCCGCACCAAAAAAGCTTTTGCCAGGTTGTATATGTAAATAGTAATCAGGGCTAGGAACTCCCTTCGCTTTTACATTGAAGGAAATCCCATAGTTGTTCTTATAGGGGTCTTTATTCTTACTAAACCTCACATCTCTGTAAATACGCATTAGGCACTTTCTTGCAGGGGTGTCAATGGAAAACTCAGGGTCAACTGCGGCAAGCTTTGGTATAAGCTTTTCTATTAATCCAATTATATCCTCCTTAGCAACTTCATAGCGATCTTTATTTGCTGCAAACCAATTTCTATCGTTATTTTCAGCAACATCTCTTATAAAATAAAGTGTTTCTTTCTGTATCATACTTTATCGTAATATGCATTGTATCTAATCTTTGGTGAGAGCCAGTGTAAAAGGATCACACGCGAGTATCTGTAATTAAAGGGAGCCAACAACAGACAGCCTGTAAAAATAACCGTTAAATATAACCACAACGACTCAAATTCGAGATTACCACCAGAAAAAACATAAGTAGCAACTCCCAGGCCCAGCATTTCGGATACATTCATTGCGTAACTAACGTACATAGCCGCATAAAAATAACCAGGTTCTATCTCAAAACGCTGTGCACAATGCGGGCATACGGTATTCGTTCGTTGAACATTAAATCCATAAAGACTTCCTGTAAAAATATCACCCCTTCTGCATTGCGGGCACTTTCCGTGTACTATTGCATAAAACTTAGACGTTTTCTGCATACCTGGGCGCTTTCTTCTTGTATTTGAAATACCATAGTGCACCTATTCCAGATATTAATATATAGGGTATAACTAAAAGATAAATGATGCCGGTATTCAATCCCTTACCCTGAGTATTGCCATTCTTTACACTCTGTTCAGCGCTCACGGTACACATCGCACATTGTGCACTTGCGATTGGCGGAAAAGAACTTACCGTTAGGATTATAAGAAAGAAAATAAAGATAATTTTTTTCATCATTCAGGCATTGGATTGATCAAAACAAAGATAATTAAAAGCGCCAAGAGTTCTTACCATCTTTGCAACAACCCTGTCAATAATCAACGTATTTCTATTCTAAAAATTATAATAGGGAGAGATCATCAGATACACGATCACACCGGTCACTGCAACATACAACCAAACCGGATAAGCCCAACGCACAATTTTCCTATGCCGCTCCACCTGCATACTAAATCCTCTTAGGAAACTAATTAATATTAATGGAAGTACAACAACTGCAAGCACAATGTGTGTAAACAATATAAACCAATATACATATCTGGTTGCTCCAACAGCTGCTGCTTCCGTTGCAGATACAATTCCATTATGATCAATATCTCCAAACTTGGTGTCTTTTTCATATAGATGAAAAATGATATAGAAAACCAGAAAGATTGCCGAAAGAACAAAAGTGATCACATTGGTAACCTTATGTGCCTGGATATTTCTCTTCTTGATGAAAATCAGGGAAATGATAAGCAGTATCGAACAAGCCGCATTGATACCTCCAATGATATGAGGGAATAAATAGATAAAAGAGGGAACGGGCTGAGGAGGAGGAACTACCTTTAATGCAATTACAACCAGCAAAACAAAAGCTGTAACACCCCAAATCAGTCGTAAAAAAAACTTGTCGTTTAAAGTCATAGTTAAAATATTGAAAGGTATTACCTGCCGTCTTGAATGTTCCTTAACTCTTCTGCCATAAGTACTTTAATCTCATCATCAAGCTTAGAGAGTGCTTCTTGTGTGGTGGCTTCATAGTAACCTCTTATCCTGTGCCTGGTATCCAGCAGTACAAACAGGTTGCTATAAACAAACTTCTTATTTGGGCCACTGCCATCTTGATGTGCATCTACACCAAGTCCTTTGTTAATGAGATCAAAAATCTGTGTACTATCGCCTGTCAACATATCCCATTTACCCGGGACAGCTGAAGATTCATTCGCAAACTTTGCGATCTTGTCTGGGGTATCACCTTGAGGATCTATACTTAAACTTATGAAACTAATAGCCTTGTTCTTACCAAATGTTGCATCAAAGGCACGCATTGCTTTATTGGCGAAGGTAATTCCATAGGCATCATCCCTGGTATTGAATAAGTTTATAATTAGTAATTTACCTTTATAGCTCTCAAAGCTTACCGTATCCTTAACCTGATTAACTAATTTAAAGTCGGCAACCTCATGATATATGGTATCTGGAACTTGAGTTCCTCTAACAGAATGAAGAGTAGCTGCAACTTGCTTTGGCCCGAAAATATGAAGTGGCTTGTAACGGTTCTTGCCTTTTTCCTGAAGTAAATAATATAAAAATCCTGGTACCGCTAAAATGGTGACCAGGATTAAGATCTTCTTTATCGAAGCACTATTACTCTTCATTAAACTACAGGCATATGTACGTTCAGGTAACCTCCTTCAATCATCATCAAAACAATAAAGTAAGTAATGAAGACAAAGGAAAGTCCAAGCGCCAGCTGTAGTCCTACCTTTTCAAACTTGAGGTGCATAAAATAGGCAACAATGTAAAATGCTTTAAAAAGGGTTAAAATGATGTAAACGTAGTTACCAAAGTGCTGAGTCATATGTCCGCCTGGAATTGCCCAAAGCGCAATAATAAATTCAATAACGGTAATCATCAATAAGATAAAAAACACTTGCCAGATCTTACCTTTTGATAAGCCTGCATGATCTTCGTGTTCGTGTCCTTCTGCTGAATGTGTGTGATTGTCTGACATGATAATATTTTATAAAAACTAATAATTAAACCAAATAGAAGAACGTAAATACGAACACCCAAACTAAATCCACAAAGTGCCAGTATAAACCAACCTTCTCAACCATCAAATAATGCCCTCTTTTTTCGAAAGTGCCATTTATGGTCATGATCAGTATAATGATGTTGATGATAACCCCACTAAATACGTGGAATCCGTGGAAGCCTGTAATCGTAAAGAACAGGTTAGCAAATTGCTGTGCTGCAACCAGGGAAACTGGCCCATTGAAGAAATGTTTAAGTTCTTCTGACGATGGAATACTTCCCCACCAAAACCCATCATGATGAAGGTGGGTCCATTCAATGGCCTGGCATCCAAGGAACATAAATCCCCCAATAATCGTGGCAATCATCCACCATATAACTTCCTTTTTAGAACGTCTGTGACCAGCTTCTACTGCTAGTACCATAGTAACGGAGCTCATGATCAGGATAAAGGTCATAATACCAACGAATACCAGCGGCGCACCGTGCTCAACTACTCCTGGAATTGATTGGAAAACTTTATCAGGAGCTGGCCAGGTAAATTTAGAAAAACGCTGCGCTCCATAATAGATCAGTAACGACGAGAAAGTGAAGGCATCAGAAACCAGGAAAAACCACATCATGATTTTGCCATATTCCAATGACCAAGGTGAGCGGCCTCCACTCCATGGGGTAGTTTTAACCTGATCTAACTGTGATAGTGAACTCATTTTGTAAATAGTAATAATTTGTTGAAAAATCTAACTGTTCAAAAGTAAAAAAACATACAGATATATCCATAATATATCTATAAAATGCCAAAAAATTGCGGCGATTTCCATGCGATAAATGCGCCTCTGCATCGGTATCTCATTATAGGCACCCATTAGTGCACTAAACACCAAGCAGATCCCTGCAAAAATGTGTAAAATGTGAAATCCGGAAACAACATAGATTAATGAAATTGCCGCGTTGTTGTTGCTAAAAAATGCGCCTGTTCTAACCATGCTTCCCCAGGCATCTACCTGAAGTACCCCAAACGCAATTCCTAAAAGGATGGTTATGGATAAGAACAGCTTTTGGGAAGAATAGTTCCCTTTCTTGAATGCTTTAGAAGCTAAAAAAAGAAAAGCACTGCTTGCCAGCAAAACAGCTGTACTGTAAATGAAAAGCTCGGGCAGGACAATCCCGTGCCCCTTTCCTTTTGAAGCGGAAAAAACAATGTAATAACTTGTCCAGCCACCAAACATAATGGTAGATGAAACCACAAACAGCCAGATAATAAACTTCTTGGCTTTAAATTGTATACCTAATTCTTCTTGTTTAATTGATTGAACCATAATTATTTACTTATAAAATCAAAAAATAGTACCAACTGCACCACAGGTAAATAAAAGAAAGAGCAAAACATTACTTTCCTGGCACTTGCCAAATCCAGACTCATCCACATCTTAAATGCCAGACATGAAAAAGCCAGGCCTCCAACTACAGATACGATTGAGATGTAATAGCCTCCAAAGCCATAAAAGGTAGGCAATAAGCTAACCGGAATAAGCATTAAGGTGCTTAAGAATGTAATGAAAGCACTTAGCTTATCTCTTTTGGTCGTGGGCAGTAGCCTGAACCCAGCCTTTTTGTAATCATCATCCAACACCCAGGCAATAGACCAGAAATGCGGAAACTGCCAAACAAATTGGATCAGGAATAATATTAAAGCAATTTTATCTATTTTGCCATGTGCAGCAACATAACCAATAAGCGGAGGCAATGCTCCTGGAATTGCTCCGACAAATACCGCAATAGGCGATTTCCTTTTTAACGGGGTATACGCAAAAGCATAAAGAAAGATAGAGAAGACAGATAATAACCCGGTTTCGATGTTCAATTTACCCAACAACCAAGTACCTAGCATTCCCATAACAAGCCCTGAAACCAATCCCTGTCCTGTAGTCATATGTCCCGCAGGCATCGGCCTGTCTTTCGTACGGGTCATTAATTTATCTAAGTCTACCTCAATAACTTCATTGAAACAGTTAGCGGCAGATGTTACCAAGAACCCTCCGGCTACAAGGATAAGCCAATTTGTCCAGTTAATTCCAGGCACAACTCCATTCACTTCAACTTTAGACCCGATCAGGAAAGTAACAGATGCAGAAAAAACCACCAGAAAGGTTAATCTGAATTTAATTAGTTTTGAAAAATCTGCTAAAAACTGTTTCAATCTTTTTCTTAATTAATGCTTTGTTGATATGTCGTTGTCTTGTAAACCAGGAGATACAAATAATACTGGAGACTAAACAACACTGTTGAAAACAATATATGTAATGCTTGCGCATACGGTGGCAGTGCAAAGTTAGACAATATTAGTCCAGTCCCAATCTGAATTAAGAGAACAACTCCTATAGAATTACCTACCATCAGTGCATCAGCTTTACCATTAAATCTTTCCTTAACAAGTCTATATACTAAAACATTTAAGACTAACACCACCAGAGCCATGTCTCTATGATAAGACAGCACATCGCCGATCCGCTTTAACCAACTGCCTCTGTCGTTGTAACCTAACATTTTAGATACCACATCTACAGCTTCTCTAACTTCTGTACCCAAAACGATCTGAACGATGCTAATTACTATTGCAAAAAATAACAGCAACTTTAGCCAAATCACTTTCGACATCACTACTGTTGGATTGCGATCAAGCTGTCTGGTATAATTATAAGTATAAATGAGTATTGCTAAAATAACCAGGGCAAGTAACATATGAACGGTTACAATCCACGACATCAGATTAGTTGATACAACGATAGACCCGAGCCAACCCTGAAATCCTACTACAATGAGGTTTAAGATACTGAGTATAATTATCCGCTTAGCACGCTTTCTGTAACTGAATGAAAAAGCAGTCAATAACAATAACAAAAAGCCGGTGATAGCTCCCATTAATCTATTCAAATATTCGGTCCATGTTTTTGCAACATTGAAAATCTCAGGAATCAATATAGATTGATCATGTCTGATGCTATCCGCCAGATCTACCTTACCCATCCTTTCCAGTGTTTTTGCAAAGCGCTCATTTTTAACAACCCGCTCAGCAACATATTTCTCTTTATAATTTGAAGGTAGTTGCGACACTGAAGTTGGTGGAACATATTGATCAAAACACTTTGGCCAGTCGGGACAACCCATACCAGAACCTGTGCTACGTACAATTCCACCAGCCAGGATCAGCAATAAGGTAACAATTATTGTAGTAAGGTTTAGCCTGATAAATCTCTTTTCAGATTTAGGAACCATGTGTTTTTATATTAAAAAAAGGGTATCTGTTGTAAGTATTTACCTACTGCAGATACCCTTTTTTGATAAGCTATGTGACTAGTCTAGTTTTGCATTTTTAGCAGCAGCTTCCTGCTCTTCCCACTCACGCTGTATACGCTCAGATTCCCCGTTTCCTTCAAAATCATGCGGCATATTAGAACTCATCGTCTGCGAAAATGGAATGGTTTGAGGAATGAAATCTTCCTCAGCTCCAGGTTTGCTATAATCATATGGCCAACGGTACACAGTTGGAATCTCTCCAGGCCAGTTTCCATGTAAATGCTCAACAGGTGCAGTCCATTCTAACGTATTTGCTTGCCAAGGATTTTGCGGAGCCCTCTTACCTTTAAAGATAGAGTAGAAGAAATTCCACAAGAAAGCAACTTGTGCAAGCGCGCCCAAAATAGCAGCCCAAGTTACAAATACGTTTACAGTAAGCCATTTTTGCATGAACTCAAATTCTGTAAAGGCATAATAACGACGAGGTACACCATCCAAACCTAAAAAGTGGAGTGGGAAAAATACAAGATAAGCTGAAATAAAAGTTAACCAGAAATGAAGGTAACCTAATTTGTTGCTCATCATTCTACCGAACATTTTTGGATACCAGTGATAAACACCCGCAAGCATACCAAAAATCGCAGCAGACCCCATTACTAAGTGAAAGTGGGCGACAACGAAATAGGTATCATGTAAGTTGATGTCTAGCGCCGCATTTCCTAAAAATATACCCGTTAAACCACCTGAAATAAAGAATGAAACCAAACCGATAGCAAATAACATTGCCGGAGTAAACTTGATGTTACCTCTCCATAAAGTTGCCAGATAGTTGAAAGTCTTTACTGCAGATGGCACCGCTATGATCAGCGTTGTGATCATAAATACCCCGCCCAGTAAAGGATTCATACCCGTAATAAACATATGGTGACCCCAAACAATGAAAGACAAGATGGTAATACCTATCAATGAGTAGATCATCGCATGGTAACCAAAGATTGGCTTTCTTGAATTTACAGAAATAATCTCTGACGAGATACCCAAAGCGGGCATGATCACAATATATACCTCAGGGTGACCAAGGAACCAGAATAAGTGTTGCCATAAAATTGGCGAACCGCCCTCGTTAGGTAGTACCTGAGTTCCCATTACAATATCACTCAAGTAGAAACTTGTACCGAAACTACGGTCAAATACCAGCAGGACAACACCAGCCACCAATACAGGGAAAGATAAAATACCCAATATGGCGGTAAGAAAGAACGCCCAGATGGTCAATGGCATTTTCCAAAGGTCCATACCCTTTGTCCGCATGTTAAGCACAGTACTTACGTAGTTGATACCACCCATTAGAGAGGAAGCAACGAAAAGCACCATACTGATCAACCAAAGCGTCATACCCATACCTGAACCTTTAATGGCAGTAGGTAAAGCGGATAGTGGTGGATAAATTGTCCATCCCGCACTGGCAGGACCAGTTTGAATAAAGAATGAACTCATCATGATCACACATGCCGAGAAGAAGAACCAGTAAGAAAGCATATTAAGAAACGGCGAAGCCATATCTCTAGCACCCAATTGAAGTGGGATCAGTAAATTACTAAAGGTACCACTTAATCCAGCGGTCAGTACGAAGAATACCATGATGGTACCATGTATGGTTACCAGCGCTAGGTAAAAGTCCGGCTTTATCCTTCCTCCAGCTGCCCATTCTCCAAGAAAAGTCTCAAGAATAGGAAAGTTTTTATCAGGCCAGGCCAGCTGGATACGGAATAGGATAGATAATCCCATTGCGATAACAGCCATGATAATACCGGTTATCAAAAACTGCTTAGCGATCATTTTGTGATCCTGGCTAAAGATGTACTTCGTTAAAAAAGTCTCTTTGTGATGTCCATGATCATCATGGCTATCGTGGTTATGTGTATCGTGTAATGATATAGTTGACATAATGTGCTATTCCAGTATTGTTATTTTTTTAAAGCTAGTTGGTTATTTGAAACTGCCACAGTTGCATTTGCTACTGTATCAGCCGGAGCTGCTGCTGCAGGTGCAGGCGCTGCTACGGGCATATTAAATAGCTTTCTTAAATCATCAGTTACATAAGGAGCTTGTTCCTTAATCCAGGCATCATACTCTTCCTGAGAAACAACCCTAACTTTTCTTTGCATATTATAGTGTCCTGCTCCGCAAATCTTAGCGCATAGGAACAAATATTCGAACTTAGGATCATTAGTCTTAATTTTCATGTCAGCCGTAGTAATCGTAGGCGTAAACTCAAAATAAGATGTCATACCCGGCACTGTATTCAACTGAACCCTGAAATGAGGCATGTAAAAACTATGTAATACATCTTTACTCGTCAGTATCAAACGAACTGGCTTATTAATTGGAATCACCAGCTCATCAACAATTTGATCATCCAACGAGTGTCTGTCATTCAAATCAACACCTAATGCGTTAGTTCCGTTGATCAGTTTATAATTTTTAACACCTACCACACCATCAGCTCCTGGATAACGGATCGCCCAAGCAAATTGAGATGAAGTAATCTCAACACTTAACGGCTTGTTTTTTGGATCCTCAATTTTATAGAAGATCGATCTCCAGGTAAGGAAACCCATTAACACCAATACAGTTAGTACCAGAGCCGGGATGATCGTCCAGATACGCTCCAATGCATTGTTGTGCGGATAGTAATACGCTTTCCTCTTTCCAGTGTTTTTGTAGAAATAAGCAAAACCAAATAATACAATGTGTGTAGCAATGAAAACAATAGTAGTAATGATCAAGGTGATGTTAAACATGCTATCAATCTTCTTACCATGCTCAGAAGCTGCCTCAGGAAGGATCATGCTGCCCTGAACCGTGTATTCCCAATACACACCATACAGACCAACAACAAGGAAGATCGCGAACAAAGTTCCGTTGATCGCATTCCAATTGATGCCTTTTGGTTTGTCCTGTGCTTCACGGGTCAATTCATACACCTTGAGGGCTTTTCCTACAATTGCTATAAACAAGCAAAGCGTAAGAAATGCCAGCACGTAAAAAATTGCCGATTTATAAACCGGCCCCATGTCTACAGGTTTCTCAGCGGTAGCTGCAGCAGCTTCCTGTGCAAAAGCAGCTGTATTTGCAAATGCAGATACGATGACCGCTAGTGCCGCTATTGTTTTATTACTTATAAATTTTCTTAAACTCATTTCCTTAAAAGTAGTAACACTGTACTTCTACTATACTATTATTTATTTATGTAACCTGATCACCAATTACAAATGGTGATTTAAACTTTCTTGTAAAAATGGATGGTTCTTCGCAATAAGTGGCTTCTTGCTCAAAGCACTTAAGACCGTAAAGGTAAACAATCCTACAAAACCTAATGCAGTGCCAATCTCGATAATACCAAAACCGTTGTGCTCTTCTACAGTACCAGGCATAATCATCTGATAGTAATCAACCCAGTGTCCGCAAAGAACTACAATTGAAACTGTCAAGAGTACATTTTCTTGCCTTTTGTTATCTCTGTCCATCAATAGCAACACCGGTGACAGGAAGTTCAGTACCAGATTTAGATACCACCAGAATTCGTAATTCTCCCATCTCTTGTAGAAGTAAACTGTTTCTTCCGGCATGTTTGCATAATAGATCAACATGAATTGAGCAAACCATACATAGGTCCAGAAAATAGAGAACCCAAATATGAATTGTCCTAAGTTATGCAGATGGCTGTTGTTTACCCAGCTCATGTAACCCGCCTTTCTCAACAGGATGATGATGATGGCAATTGTAGCTAAACTACTTACCCACATTGCTGCAAAGTTGTACCAGCCGAACATTGTTGAGAACCAGTGTGCCTCAAGAGACATCACGGTATCAAAAGCGAATATTGGTGTAGTAAATCCGTATATTACTAGGAAGATACATGAGTACTTAAAGCTCTTCGTGTAGGATGTCAACCCCCCTTCTAAATCCTCATTGTTAGATAGTTTAGTCAGTAACAAAGCAAAAAAGCTATATACACCTAGAAAGATTACCTGCCTAGCCATAAAGAATGGCACATTAAGGAAAGCAGACTTTCCATCAATCAGGCTATCGTAATTCGGATCGCCTTTAACAGTTAAGCCAGGAGCATTCCAGTGGTGATATAAGTTGTGTGTATATAAACCTGCTCCGATTACAGCAAGCAAAATGACTACCGCAATTGGAAGTACTTTTGCCATAGCTTGTGGCACGCGAAGTATAGAAGCCGACCAGCCAGCTTGTGCTACAAATTGTACCGCTAGAAAGAATGCGCCAGACATGCAAACGCAAGCGAAATAGTAAGCCATCAGCAACAGGTTTGCAAAAGTACGCTCATGAAGCGCCTCTGCAGAAAAGCCGTAACCTATAGCCAAGATACCGATAACGATACCTACAAGGCTTAAAGTTTTTGCTTTACCTGTAAACTCAAACTGCTCAGTTAAATTATAATTATGAGTTCCCATTTATTTCTTCTTTACTATTTTCCTTTTTGTAATTGTTGTACATACATAACCACTTTCCATCTTTCCTGAGGGCTCAACTGTGATGCATAAGAACCCATCATGTTCAAGCCGTACTTAATGGTATGATAGATCTTACCAGCAGTTAAGTCAACCATTCTGCCTCCTCTTGAAGACATTTTCTCGGGATCGATGAAGGAAGGAACACCAGAAAACTTTTCAATTTTAACCAAGTGGCCTTGTCCGTCTCCCTTTTCTCCATGACATGGACCACACATCACTTTAAACAAATGTTGTCCTTCCATCAAGTTCTTTTCAGTTACAGGCAAGCTGTTAACCAGGCTTACACCTGCCGCTTCGTAACCTTCTTTATTGTTTGGATAAGTATCCTCTTCAACAAATCCTACCGGTGAGGTATGTGCCGGTGGAGTTTGTGCAGTTTGTCCGTTTGCGAAGTTTTTATTTGCCTGATCCGGATTATAAGCAATCGGATCATACATATTCCTTGCATATTCTAAACCTGTACTCTGTTTATCCCTGCATGCTGAAAACATTACAGCACCAGCAAGTATACAAAATGAGGCTAAAACTACTTTATTCTTATTCATAGCTAACATACTTCCTTTCATTGTACTTCACTTCCAAAGCACCTGCATCTTTTAATAAACCATCAATTAATGTGTGCTCGGCATTTTGCTGTGCATCGATAGCTATAATAAACCTATCATCAGTTGCTCTAAGGTCCATTACCCTTGGAGCTCTTCCAGGGAACAAATGTGTAGATGCATAATATGCACCAACCAAGCTGAATGCTGTGAACAAGATGGTTAACTCAAACATAATTGGAATAAAATCCGGAAGTGCCAATGCAGGCTTACCACCAATGTTATTTCTCCAATCCACTACTGATGTCAGATAGATCAGCGCAAATGCTGACGCTGTTCCGGTAATACCGCAAAAGAATGCGAGTATATCTAACCTGGATCTCTTAACTCCTAATTTAGCTTCGATGCCGTGAATAGGCATTGGTGTATAAACATCATGAATCGCAATGTTATTTTCCTGTAACTTCTCGATGCCGTGCATCATTTCGTCAGGATCACCAAAACTGCCTAAAATATATTTGATATTACTCATTGTTATATTTTTGCGTATTGTTCTTGTTTAACACTATCAAACTTATCTAAAGACTCAATGTATTCTGCTACTTGTTCTTTATCTAGATGACCTTCTTTAATCTGCTCTAATTTAGCCTGCTCACTTGCACTCTTAAGCAATAGTTTCACCTCAGCTATTGCGATAGAAGGCAACACCCTTAAAAACAATAGGAATAAGGTAAAGAATACGCCAATTGATCCAACAAATACGCTCACGTCAACCCATGTTGGATAGAACATTGCCCAACTTGAAGGAAGGTAATCACGGTGTAACGAGGTAACTATAATTACAAAACGCTCGAACCACATACCGATATTTACTACAATTGACAAAATCCATGTTGCGGGGATGTTGGTACGGATCTTTTTAAACCAAAGCAATTGCGGAGAGATCACGTTACAAGTCATCATCATCCAATATGCCCACCAGTAAGGACCGGTTGATCTGTTGATAAATGCATATTGTTCATATTCTGAACCTGAATACCAGGCAATGAAGAATTCAGTTAAATAGGCCACACCAACAATTGATCCTGTTAAAATGATGATCTTATTCATCGATTCTATATGGAACATGGTGATGTAGTTTTCAAGACCTAATACTTTACGTGCAACTAATAATAGCGTTAACACCATCGCAAATCCTGAGAAGATCGCACCAGCCACAAAGTATGGAGGGAAGATCGTAGTATGCCATCCTGGAATTACCGAGGTTGCAAAGTCCATGGATACAATCGTATGTACAGAAAGTACAAGTGGAGTAGAGATACCTGCAAGGATTAGAGACACTGCCTCAAAACGTTGCCAGGTTTTAACGTTACCAGACCATCCGAAAGAGAAGATAGAATAAATTTTACGTCTCATACCGGTAGCACGGTCGCGGATAGTAGCGATATCAGGCAATAAACCTGTATACCAGAACAACAACGATACCGAGAAGTAGGTAGAGATCGCAAACATATCCCAAACCAATGGCGAGTTAAAGTTTACCCAAAGTGATCCAAACTGATTTGGTAGTGGTAATACCCAGTAAGCCAACCATGGACGACCCATGTGGGATACTACATATGTTGCAGCGCAAATAACGGCGAAGATTGTCATTGCCTCTGCCGAACGGTTAATTGAGTTCCTCCAGTTCTGACGGAAAAGTAACAATACTGCAGAAATCAGCGTCCCTGCGTGACCGATACCAACCCACCAAACGAAACCGGTGATGTCCCAAGCCCATCCAACTGTTTTGTTCAGACCCCAGGATCCTATACCAAACCAGAAGGTATAGCTTACCGCAACCACCCAAAGTGTAGCACCGCAAAGTGCAAGTATAAATCCTATCCACCACGCCTTATTAGGCTTATTCTCAACTGGCAATAAAATATCATTCGTAATCTTAGCATACGTGATATCATTACCGGTGATTAATGGTTCTCTTAATATTGATTCCTTATGTCCTGACATAATCTATATTTCTTTATTATCAGCTTACGCTTGTACTGTTGTATCTGAATTCCTAATTTTTGTCATATAACCTATACCCGGTTGTACGTTTATCTCTTCCAGTACGTAGTAGATACGCTCACTACGCAATGCTTTTGAAACTTCCGAGTTAGGATCATTACCATCACCAAAGATGATCGCGTTGGCAGAGCAAGCTTGCTGGCAAGCCATTTGAATATCGCCGTCCTTTAACGGGCGTTTTTCAATCTTGGCTTTCAGTTTACCACCCTGTATACGCTGGATACACATAGAGCATTTTTCCATAACACCTCTGGAACGCGTTGTTACATCAGGGTTAAGTACCAGCTGCGTAAATTCGTTGTTCAGGTAGTTATCAAAACGGGAATCATTCCAGTAGTTGAACCAGTTAAAACGACGTACTTTGTACGGACAGTTATTTGCACAGTAACGTGTACCCACACAACGGTTATATGCCATGTGGTTTAATCCGTCTGACGAGTGTACAGTTGCCAATACTGGACAAACTGTTTCACAAGGGGCATGATCGCAATGCTGACAAAGCATTGGTTGATGCACAACGGAAACATTATCCAAATTATCTAAATGAGCAATCTCTTTTTCTTTTGTTACTGCATTGATGCCAGTACTGTGTTCTCCGTGCTCAGCTTCTGCATGACCTTCGCCCTCCACGTTATAGCTATAATAACGGTCGATCCGGATCCAGTGCATCTCTCTACGTCTGCGAACTTCATCCTTACCTACAACTGGAATATTGTTTTCCACATTACAAGCAACAATACAAGAGCCACAACCTGTACAAGCATTCAAATCGATTGCCATTACCCAGTTGTTACCTGGTTTCTCATATTTATCCCACAGATCATATGATTTGTGTTTAGCGTGATCATTACCTGATCCAGCAGCTGGATTCTTTTTGTATTCAGTAAAAGTAGCTTCGCGAATGATGTTTCTGCCTTCAAATGAATGATGCGTTTGTGTTTGCGCCAATTCTTCTCTGCCACCTGTTGCCGTTAGGCTAACTGTAGTTGCATATTTTACTGTACCATTGGTAAAGCTCACAAACGGGAAAGCATTTTTACCAACATTATCTCCTGCTTTTCCAACTTTAGTACGTCCGTAGCCAAGTGCGATAGATGCAGTGCCTTGCGCTTGTCCTGGTTGTATCAACACAGGTAAGTCGATGGAATAGCCCTTATCATCCTTTACTGAAACGATATCAAATTCTTTATATCCCAATTTATCCGCAAACTTGGGAGAAAGTGCGATGTAATTATCCCAGGTAACTTTAGATACCGGATCAGGAAGCTCCTGAAGGAATGCGTTGTTTGCGTGTTTACCATCGCGCATCGGTATACTTTCGTATACCTGAAGCTCAACCTGGCCTTCTTTAGCTAAGGCCTTACTGTTGTTAATGATCGAAGGAATAACCGCGGCTAGTGATAAGCCAAATGTATAAGTACCAGCTGCTTTAGGCGTACCAGCAAAAACACCAGTCTGCAAAACGTCCACCCAGGTCTTTCCTAATACAGGTAGTATTTTGGCTTCCCAGTTGTTACGTACGTACTGGTAGTATTCCTTAACCGGACCGTTAGACCAGGTTAACAGGCTTTCTTCTGCCTGACGTGAATTGAATACTGGATTGATTGTCGGCTGTACAATGGAATAATTTCCTTCGTAAGCGCTTGCATCACCCCAGGATTCTAAGTAGTTGTGATTGATTGCAACAACGTCACATAAAGTAGATGTTTCGTCTTTCCTGTCAGAGAATGAGATCTTCAATCCAACTTTAGCAAGACCATCAGTAAATGCTTTCGTGTTGGAAACATCATAACCAGGGTTAGTGTCAAGGAAAAGAATTGCGGCAACTTCGCCTCTGTTCATCTCATTGATCAACTCTGCAAACTCAGCATCATTACCAGAATAACGCTTGTTAGGATTATCAAGATCTATTGTAGTACCGTAACTTCCTATAGCGGAGTTGATGGCATTTACAAGGATTTGGGTAGATACATCGTTTGATCCACTAACCACTAACGCTTTTCCTTTATTCTGCAAAAGCTCTTTGGCAACCAATTTTAAAGCTTTATCAGCCGTTGCATTAGCACCTAAAGAGCCGCCAGCTAAGCCAGCGCCCGTAATGGCATTGTATAAGGTAATCAAAGCAGGGCCTTCTTCAGACAATTTGATTGGTACACGCGTATCAGCGTTTGTACCTGTCAAACTCATACCAGCTTCAAACTGGAAGTGACGAGACATCTTACCGCTTTTCAAAGATTTGTAATCACGGTTAGATACATATTGTGCAGTAAATTCTTCACCGCTAATCCAGGTACCTAAAAAGTCCGCACCAAAGCTCACTACTAAATCAGCTTTGTCGAAATTATATTTAGGTACAACTGATTTACCGAAGCTATTTTCATTTGCTTTGATAATCCCAGTGTAAGATATCGCATCGTATTGTACATGCTTGGTTGCAGGAAAAGCAGCAGTAAAGTCAGCAATAACTGCAGTTGTAGATGGACTACTTACAGATGATGAAACGATTCTGATTTTTTTACCGGATGCCTGGGCTTTAGTAAGCTCGGCTTTAACAAACTGATCTATTGCAGCCCAGTTGCTGTCAGATAATGCTCCTGCAGAATCCTTTAATAAAGGACTTTTAAGTTTTGATACATCATACAGGTCTAAAACAGAAGCCTGTGCCTGGGCATCAGTGCCACGGTAAAAAGTTCCGGCATTAGGATTTGGCTCAATTTTGATTGGTCTTCCCTCTCTGGTCTTAACCAGTACACTCTGACCGTTAAAGCTTGACACATAGTAGTTAGGAATTCCCGGAACTACTTCCTCAGGCTTGATCAAGTAAGGAATAGATTTATGAACAGGGGCAGTTTGACAAGCCGCCAGTGTCACTGCACCTAAACCAAAGCCTAAAGCTTTCAAAAAGTCGCGGCGCGGAGTAACTGTACTTAACCCTGCTTCATTTAAAACATCTTCTATTGGAAGTGGCTCAGCGAATTCGTTCTTGTTATTCTCAACAAAATCGGGAGTATTTTTGTACTCTTCCAGGCCTTTCCAGTATCTTTTATTGCTTTCCATTTAAGCTATATTACTGTTTATCGAACGTTCTTTTGACTAAACTCTATTAATAGTGACATTTACCACACTCTAAACCACCAAGGGCGGCCGGTGTAATTTTTTCGCCTTTTTTGATCTTCTCATGCGTTTCGATGATCTTGTCATAATAAGCATTTCCTTTAACCTCCAGCTTGGTATCTTTATGACAGTTGATACACCATTTCATGGTTAGTGGAGAATACTGATAGATTTCCGACATCGTATCAACCGGACCATGACAAGCAAAACAAACTGGCTCATTAGGTTTTAAACCTTTTTCTTTTCTGATTGCTTCTTCAGCTACCACCACATGCTGAGAGTGATTGAAGTAAGCAAAATCAGGAAGGTTGTGCACACGTACCCACTCAACTGGCTTTTCTTTTGATTTATCATAAGTCTGTGTTGCAGGATCATAACCCAATGCAGTATAGATCTTCTGAATTTCCGGCGAGATCTGACCATCATATTTCTCTGTAGCTTGTACTGATTTGTGACAGTTCATACAAACGTTTGAGGAAGGAATAGTAGCATTCTTAGATTTAAAAGCACCAGCGTGACAATACTGACAGTCAATCTGATTTGTTCCTGCATGAAGCTCATGAGAAAATTTAATTGGCTGCACCGGCTGATATCCGGTATGAACACCTGTATTCCACATGCCCATCCATCCAAATGACCCTAAAGTTATTACCAGACAAAGGATAGAGAAGAAAACAAATTTCTTGTTTTTTAACAGACCTTTAACACCAGAAGCAAAAGAAACCGATTCATCTTCAACAAGAACTACTCCTTGTTTTTGTAGAATTAGACGCTCCAGCATTTTGATGGCACGACCTAAAACTACCAATACAACAATTGATAATAGGATGATCGCAGCAATACCAGCTATTGAAAAGTCCGATACGCCCTCAGATGACGTAGCAGTAGCACCACCAGCTTCCTCCTTTTTCTTAGGCTCCCCCGCTTTTGCATATGCAATGATGCTTTTAATCTGTACATCAGTTAACCGTGGAAAGGTAGACATTTCCGCAGGCGAAAACTTAGAAGCTTCGATAGCCTGTTTGTCGCCAGCATCAACTAACGCTTTCCAGTTCCTGATCCATTTAATGGCAAACGCCTCGTCAAGTTCATTCAACTTCGCTGTTAAGGCAGGGCCCGTGCTGTTGCTGGTTAACTGGTGGCAAGAATTACAATTTTCTTTGAATAATTTCCGGCCCTCTACTACATCTTGTGCTTGTGTTGCAGAAACAGTTAAAACAGAAAGAGCCGCAAAAACCAGTGCTGACTTCCAAACTCTTTTAACGATCAATGAGATATCCCTCATAATGAGTATTTTATGCTATTTTTTAAAAAACTTATTAAACGTATTTGATGATTGAACCCAAGTTCCCCACTAAAACGTCCACAAAAGTAAAATTTATTAACTTACCAATGACAAAGAAATGACAGTAAATACAATTTATAATCAATCTAAATAGTTGCTCTATTGTGCTTTAAACGACGAAAATCAGCAATTTCCTTAAAAATGCTGATTCCCGATTCGCCTATTTCGTAAAGCGCTATTTGTTAATTTAAATTACATTTTTAATATCCACGCAAACATTAATGGCGCCACAATTGTTGCGTCGGATTCTACAATGAATTTAGGGGTGTGAATGTCCAATTTGCCCCAGGTAATTTTCTCGTTAGGCACTGCTCCTGAATAAGAACCATAGGAAGTTGTGGAATCAGAAATCTGACAAAAGTAACTCCAAAACGGAATGTTCTCCATCTCCATATCCTGATAAAGCATAGGCACAACACAGATCGGGAAGTCGCCAGCTATACCACCGCCAATTTGAAAGAACCCAATGCCCTTTCCTCCACTATTCGCAATATACCAATCGGCCAGCCAGCCCATATACTCAATACCGCTCTTCATCGTGGTCGCTTTCAATTCAGATTTCATTACATAAGAAGCAAAAATGTTCCCCATGGTAGAATCTTCCCAGCCCGGCACAACAATTGGAAGGTTTTTTTCAGCAGCTGCAAGCATCCACGAATTTTTAGGATCAATCTCATAGTATTGTTCCAAATCACCACTTAACAACATTTTATACATAAATTCATGCGGGAAATAACGCTCGCCTGCTGAATCAGCGTCTTTCCATATTTTATGGACATGTTTCTGTAGTCTTCTAAATGCTTCTTCTTCAGGAATACAGGTATCGGTAACACGGTTGTAATGGTTCTCTAAAAGATCCCACTCGTCCTGCGGACTCAAATCACGGTAATTTGGAACGCGCTTGTAGTGTGAATGTGCCACGAGATTCATAATATCTTCTTCCAGGTTAGCTCCTGTGCATGAAATGATCGCAACTTTATCTTGTCTGATCATTTCGGCTAATGATATACCCAACTCTGCGGTGCTCATGGCCCCTGCAAGGGTGATCATCATTTTGCCGCCTTCATCCAGGTGTGTTTCGTATCCTTTAGCTGCATCCATCATCGCCGCAGCATTAAAATGGAGGTAATTGCGCTCCATAAATTGGGATATTGGTCCTCTTGTACTCATATTGATCAATTTTGTTGGGCGCAAAAGTAGGTATTTAATTATTCATGATCTAATTTTCTACTGGCAATGGACACTAAAGCAAATTTGACCGACAAACCGGATACAGCCGGCTTTTGCTATTTATGGTCTTAAACTTGCTATAGCGGGATTATATTTAAATAATTCCTTTATTTTAGGCCGATGAAGAAAATTCCGCTTTGCACAATCCTCTTTTTTATAGCTGCAAACGTATTTGGACAAAAGAAATTGATTGAACGCTATCTGTCCGATAAAACAGATTCTTCAAGGCGGGCAAGCTTTATGCCCGTTCCAGTTTTTAGATACAGTCAGGAAATAGGCATTGAATTTGGATTGGGGGCACTTTTTTCTACGTATTTGGACCGGGCCGACTTAACAAACCGCAGTTCTAACTTCAGTACGGTCTTATCTGTTTCCACAAAAGGACAGTACAATGTTTCTCTTAAAAGCGATATCTGGTCTAAAAAGAACGAATACCATTACATCGGCGAAGCTCGGTTTAAGAGAATGCCTTTTGATTTCTTTGGCATTGGTAACAGTACAGCTGAAGCAGATAAAGACAGACTGGTGCAAGGTTCTGTGAAATTGGTATTTGAGGCAGAAAAGATGCTGGCAAAACACACCTACACCGGCATTTCCCTGGGATTTGAGAATTATCATTTTGACGATGATGTAGTGGGCGGGATTTTCACTACCGACCAAACTCTCTTGCACAAAATTGGCGGTTCTGTAATCTATGCGGGCATTTCGCAAAGCTATGACACTAGAAATTCAAATAATTACACCACTAAAGGCTTTATGGGCCGCGTAACTTACCAATATGCACCAGATTTTTATGGTGGTGAAAACTTTACAGGAAGCCTGATTAAAGCAAATGTTCGTAATTTCTGGCCGCTGTCCAGGAAATTTGTTTTGGGTGTTAACGCTTTATTCCATTCCATTCAGGGTAAAAACACACCATTCTATTTGCTTCCTCAACTGGGAAACGATGAAATGATGAGGGGCTACTACACCGGGCGCTTCCGAGATAAAAACCTATTGGCGGGCCAAGCTGAACTGCGTTACAGGTATAATAACAGGTTCGGGCTTGCGGCCTTTGCAGGCAGGGGGCAAGTATTTGCTAATGGCGGGCTTGCAGTTAAAAATTTCAAACCCTCCTACGGTGCGGGAGGACGATATTTCTTCGATCCGGAAAAAGGTTTAAGTGTCAGGGTAGATTATGGTATTGGAGAAAAACGGGTAAACGAGAAACGCCAGACTGGGTTTTACATCAGTTTGGCGGAGGCTTTTTAAAATACTAGAATCTTTTGCTGGCTTTATTGAAGTCGGCCTGGTCAGCAAGCTGATATTTCTTTGTATTGAGGCTATAGATGATTAAATCACTGCTCAAGTCGACATCTTTATAAGGAGAACTGATTTTCCCTTTGTGAGCCGTTACAATTTTGGTGTAGTTGTTTACGTTGACGTGGTCTGCATTAATAACAATAGAATCCAGGGAAAGCTTTACATTGCCATATAGATCTACGATTTTTCTATCTTTAGAATATCTAACAGAATCCCCGGCTTTGAATTCGATATTTGCAAGGGTGCTGTAATTAGTTCGAACACCCTCAGGTCTGTCATCGACGATAAACCGATTCCTATCAAAAATTACTTTCCCATTTTTACTATAAGTACCGGAACCGACTTCAGGGTAGTTCCTTCCTTGAGCGAAATATCCGTTAAACGCTTTTATTTTCACTCGGTCTCCTATCTTCATTTGTTTGTTCACTAACTTTACAAATTCCATCGATACGTAAGCTAGCACTTTCACTCCGTTATCTTGTTGAACAACAAATCCACTTGATTGAAAACGATTTTCAGGGTAAAAGTGCTCCACAACTTTTCCATAGAAAGTACGGCCAGTATAATACTTTGAGGCTTCTCGATTCTTAAATTCCCAGTAGGTAAGTTTAGGTTCTTTACCAAACCAGACAACGTAATCATCTGAGCTTAGTCCCGGCAAATCAAACTCATGTCCTCGTCCATCACCTCTAACCAAACTTAATCTCTTTAAGAACGAAGGACTTAAGGCCATTGCCTGCTTCTGATTATATACTTTTCCACCTATTATCAATTTAATTTCCGTGCCGCCCATTGCCACATTTTTTACGGCCTGTCCGTAAGGCGGAGTTACGATAAAGGTGAGTGCGAGGCTCCCATCATTTGCGAATTTGCTTTCTATTACTTGAATAAATTTGTTGGATTGCGCAGATGTTTTACTTTTGATAACCGGATCAGCTGCCTTGGTCTGCGCATAAACTACTTCTACGGCAAATAGCCAAATTAGGATAAGGCCAATAGGAATGGCAGTGAGGTACATCAACTTTTTCATATGATTGGATTCAGAAGCAAATAACATTTTAATTCTTTCTTTAAGCGGGCTTTTCACAAAATTATTGACCAGGGATAAGTTGATTTGTCCGGACGCCACGCTAAGCAGCAAACTGGCATAAGATCGATTGCCAACAGCCAAAGAAGTAGCATAATCTGCATCGTATTCATGAACTTGATCTAAAGATTTCTCATAGAAATAAGCTATCGGGTTAAACCAAAGCACTACCCTGCAAAATGCAGCAAATAGTTTGTCAATGGAATGATATCTGAATGCATGGATACTTTCGTGCTGAAGGAGAACGGTCATCTCTTTTGAAGTAAGATCAGGCTCACTTACAAACACATAATTGAAAAAGGAACAATTGGTAAAGCCTTCTTGCTTGTAAATTACTTTAAGTTTACCATAGCTTACATGCTTCCTCCTAGTATTGAGCAAAAGTCTGGCTATTTGAATAAGAAATAGGATCAAAAAAATTACCGCAACACTACAATAGATAATGATGGTTAATTGCTCCCAGTTATAAGTTGCTTCAACAATAGCGGGCGACAATTGCACAGGTTCCGTTCTACTTATTTGTGGATTTCCGATTGTGCCTTCGTAAACAATGGGTGATGGCATTGGTATTAACGGTACATGTTCCAGCGTTTGCAACTCTATCTGCAATGCAGGTATGATAAAGCTGAATATCATGGTGATCAGCAAATAATACCTATTGGTACTAAAGAAGGTTAGCTTTTGTAGAAATACATAGTAAAAAGCATAAAACAAGGCCATGCAGGCACTTACTTTAAAGAGGTAGGTTAACCATTCCATTAGTTAAGGTATTGTTCCATACCCTAAAACTATAACTTATATTTTAGTTTTACAACTGTTTTTTCAGTTATTGATAGCATAAGCTAACTTAACTTATCAATAATCTGATTATAACCGCATTAATTTAAAACTTTAATTTGAAATGCTCCTTTACCTGGCCTTTTTTGAAGTAAACTAAACCTATCCAAAATAGATCGACTGTAACAGTTACTTGCGGGTTGGCCTTAATTTCTTCCCAGGCTTCTTTCATACCCTCACTCCAATAAATATCGTCGAAAATAAGCAGAGATCCCTCATGTACCTTAGGCAGGCACCAGTTGAAATAATTTATGGTAGCATCCTTTCGATGGTTCCCGTCTACATATACAAAATCCAGCTGTGGATGTTCTTTAATCACCGTAGGCAACAGCACATCGAAGTTACCTACCTGTAATTCTACATTATCCAAGTCTAAAGCCCTAAAGTTATTGTATGCTACTTTTGCTGTTTCAGGGCAGCCTTCAATTGTAATGATGTCTGCATCGGGACAGGCTTTAGATAAATATGCTGTCGTGATGCCCAGACATGTCCCCAACTCTACTATACTTTTGGGATGGTTGTTTTTAGCTAGTCGGTAAATAAGCTGCGCCAGTCTCGGGTTCTTTAATGCATTCTTTGCAATCTGTTTTACTTTCTTAGTTCTATTCTTATTAAGATGGGAACCAGCACCTAAATCGGTCACAGTTACGGTAGAATCGTCATTCAAAAGTTTTTTTCGCTGATCTTCAATTGTTTTATAGTCAGTTTTAGACTTAAAATCGTAAATTACCTCATCAGCTAGCTTGTAAACAAATGGTGAGTGGGTGCCATGTCTGCTTTTTGACGTAAGGCGATGTTTTAAATAATCGCTAATGAAATTAAAGACCATAACCGCAAAAGTAGGGATTCAAATTTGTATGTTTAATGGAAAACGTTAAAGAAATAAATGCTCTAGTAAAACTTCTGGATGATCCTGACCAGGAAGTGTATCAACACGTCGAAGGGCGACTGCTGGAATATGGTAATGAAGTAATAGATTTCCTTGAAAATACATGGGAACATTCTTTAGATGCTTTGCTACAACAACGTATAGAGAATATTGTTCATAAAATTCAGTTCAACAATGTAAAAGAAGATCTAAATTTATGGTATCAAAGTGGTGCCTTTGATCTTTTACAGGGTGCGTTGGTAATTAACCGCTACCAATATCCAGATCTGGATGAAGATAAAGTAATCTTCCAGCTAGAGGAAATTAAAAGAGAAATTTGGGTTGGGTTACAGTATGAGATGAGCTCTATTGAAAAAATAAAGCTGATTAACCATGTTTTTTACAATGTCTACGGCTTTGCTGGCAATACCAAAAACCACTTGGACCCACAGAACTCTTTTATGAGCCAGGTCATAGAAAGTAAAAAAGGTAATCAGATCTCATTGGCAATTATCTACTCCACACTTGCGCAAAAGCTGGACATTCCCGTTTATGGAGTTAACCTTCCCCAGCATTTTATATTGGGCTATATAGACGAAACCAAGCGAGAGGAGCAGGAATTTGGGGTATTGTTTTACATTAATGCTTTTAATAAAGGGGCTATTTTTGGAAAACATGATGTTGATCAGTTTTTACGTCAGCTAAATCTTGATCCTCAACCCGGCTTTTACGCCCCTTGCAGCAATGTAGAAATCATAAGAAGGGTGATCAGAAACCTGATCTCTGCTTATGAAAACCTCGGTTCTCAAGAAAAGGTAGAGGAACTAAAAGAACTGCAGGACATCCTGGTCAATACGGACCTATAAAAATTTATTGGCCTTCATCCAATTTTCCAAACGCACAAACCAGTCGTCTGTAGTGGTCTTGTTGTTCAACGCAAAACCATGCCCGCCATTTTGGTAAACATGCAGCTCTGCCCTTACTTTCGCTTTGACCAATGCGGCATCAAACTGCATACTGTTCTGCACCGGAACTGCCCCATCGTCGTTAGCATGTACCATAAAGGTTGGTGGCGTATTTGCCGTTACATGTTTTTCGTTAGAGAAATAGTCTTTTTGTGACTGGGTAGGGTTTGCACCAAGTAAATTATCCATAGAACCCTGATGGGTATATTCTCCAAATGTAACTACCGGATAAGCCAGAATAGAAAAGTCTGGGCGCAAACTAAGCTTTTCCTTATTAGTGATCTTCACATCATCATAATGCACGGTCAGCGTAGATGCGAGATGTCCGCCTGCCGAGAAACCCATGATCCCAATTTTAGCTGGGTTGATGTTCCATTTTACTGCATTCTTTCTGACTAAGTAAATAGCCTGTTCTGCATCCATAAGTGGTCCGAACGACTTATCTTCCATGATCGCATCACTTGGCAAACGGTATTTTAATACAAACGCTGTCACACCCAACTGGTTAAATCTTTTTGCCACATCATAGCCTTCATAATCAATGGCTAAAATGCCATAACCCCCACCGGGACAAATTATTACTGCTGAGCCATTTGCCACCGTGCCCTTTGCAGGGTAAAAAGCGATTAACGTAGGGACGGAAACTTTGCTGGCCCTTGTTATACCATCGGCACCCATAGGGCCATCTTCTTTGTAATTTTCAGGTGTTACTTTTGATCCGGGGATCTTTCCTTCGTAAAGGTTAATCACTTCCTGTGCCATTAAACTACCGGACATAAAGACCATGAATAATGCTGTTAGATATTTCATAATTAAAACTCCATTAAATACGCTTTTAAAAATTCATTAAGATCGCCATCCAATACCGCCTGAGGGTTTGAAGATTGAAAATTAGTCCGGTGATCTTTAACCCTCCTGTCGTCCAGCACATAACTTCTGATTTGCGACCCCCACTCTATTTTCTTCTTACTCCCTTCTATTAAAGCCGTTGCTTCCATTCGCTTCCTGATCTCTGCCTCATACAGTTGCGACTTTAACAATCGGATTGCGTTCTCTTTATTTTGTAACTGCGACCTGGACTCCTGATTCTTGATCACAATGCCAGATGGTTTGTGGTATAACCTAACTGCCGTCTCTACCTTATTCACATTTTGGCCGCCTGCACCACCAGACCTGAAAGTCTCAAACTCTATTTCAGAGTCCTTCACTTCGATTTCTATGGTATCATCCACCAAAGGATAGACGTATACCGATGCAAACGAGGTATGCCTCCTGGCGTTAGAATCAAAAGGTGAGATCCTGACCAATCGGTGTACCCCATTTTCTCCCTTCAGGTACCCGTAAGCAAAGTCACCAACAAATTGTATCGTAACAGATTTTACTCCGGCAATTTCCCCCTCCTGATAATCCTGTTCAGATACTTTATAGCCGTTCTTTTCTCCCCACATGATGTACATTCGCATCAGCATGGCTGCCCAATCGCAACTTTCGGTACCACCTGCACCAGCTGTAATTTGCATTACAGCCGGAAGCTGGTCTTCCTTATTCTTAAGCATATTTTTGAGCTCCAGATTCTCAACCGCTTCACGGCAAAGATCAAATTGCTCTTGCATTTCATCTGCTGTAGCATCCCCATTTTGGAAAAAGTCAAACAATACCTGTGTGTCTTCCAGCAAACTATTCACTTCCTGCCAGGCATCAGTCCATACTTTCTTCGAATTGATTTGCGCAATATGAGCTTCAGCTTTCTTTGGATCATCCCAAAAGTTAGGCTGAAGGGTCATCTGCTGCTCTACATATATATCTTCTAATCGGGTCTCGACGTCAAAGATGCCTCCTCAGCGACGCTATTCTGTCCCTTAAATCCTGAATTTGTTCCTTAGTCATAATCGCAAACTTAGATAAAATTGTTAATTATTGAACATTACTTCTTTAAAAGCATATAATCAATTGCCAGGTTACATAAAGTATTCACGCCTAGTGTAAACCCGCTCTCATCGATAAAGAAATCTGGTGTATGGTGCGAAGGCGCTTTAATCGGATCTCCATTTTTAGGCATACCACCCAGGAAAATAAACAAACCAGGAACCTTTTCCTGGTAAAACGAAAAATCTTCCGCTCCGGTAACCGGTGGTTTCAACTTAACATGATCTGCACCCGCACTGGCTTGCAGGCTAGGCAGCATTTTTTCTGTAAGTGCCACATCATTAAATGTTACCGGGTAATGGGCACTGTATGGAATTTTGATATCAGCAGTTGCACCGCCCGCTTCTGCAGTTTTGGTCACAATGGTTTTTACCCGTTGGATAAACATGGCTTCATCTTCTTTACTGAAATTACGAATAGTTCCCAGCATCTCTACTTTCTCTGGGATGATATTTGAGCGCACACCGCCGTTAATAGCACCAATCGTAACCACACCAGGGTTTTCGGTTACATTGAGATTACGACTAACGATGGTCTGCAGGTTATTTACAATTTGTGAAGAGATAACAATAGGATCGATACTGCTCCATGGATAAGCACCATGTGCCTGTCTCCCGGTAATCACAATCTTCATGTCGTTCACCGCGGCCATAGTACCGCCCGGTCTGTAGGTGATGTCGCCCACTGGTGTTTGAGAATTGATGTGCAATCCAAATACGGCATCTACTTTTGGGTTGTCCAAAACGCCTTCTTTAACCATTAGTTCTGCACCACCCTCTTCGCCAACCGGCGCTCCTTCCTCAGCAGGCTGGAATATAAACTTGATAGTCCCTGGTATATCTTTTTTCATGGAGGCCAGCACTTCGGCTACTCCCATCAGTATGGCTACATGGGTATCGTGACCGCAGGCATGCATTACGCCAACTTCTTGTCCGTTATAAACGGCTTTAACCTTAGATGCAAAAGGAAGGTTTCCACGTTCAGTTACCGGCAATGCATCCATATCAGCCCTGAGCGCTACAACTGGTCCCGGCTTACCGCCTTTTAGTATTCCTACTACGCCTGTTTTGGCCACGCCTGTTTTTACTTCAATCCCCAGCGATTTTAAATGTTCGGCAACTATGCCTGCTGTTCTCACTTCGTTGTTGCCCAGTTCCGGGTGTTCATGAAGGTCCCTGCGCCAGGCAATCACCTTTTCTTCAATAGATAATGCTTTTTTTGAGATAGCCGGTCGGAAAATATTTTTCTGTGCGGCAGCGTTAAAGGTTAAGAGCACAAACAGGATAAAGTAAAGTTTTTTCATGGGCCGGCTTTTTTATGCTAAATATAGTATTATCGGCCGATAATTCCATTGTACAGCAATTATCAATAACAGACTTTACCAAATAAAATAAACTGCTACATTTACAAAAAACACATTTATATGTTCCCAACAATAAATTTTACAGAGACAGACGCCTACAAATATCTTGCTGACCATTTCATCAGCATTAATGAAAAAAACTTAAAGCAATTGTTCCAGGAAGATCCTGCCAGGTTTGAGAAATTCTCACTTGTTTTTGAAGACATCCTGGTAGATTATTCTAAAAACAGGGTAGATGATACCACCATTGCTTTATTGATCCAGCTTGCTAGGGAATGCAAATTGGATGAGGCCATTAAGGCCATGTTTTCTGGTGAAAAAATTAACCAAACTGAAGGCAGACAAGTGTTGCATATTGCATTACGTGAGCCTGCAAATGGCGAGATTATAGTTGATGGCAAAAATGTCGTTAAAGACGTACATGCCGTTCTGGATAAGATGGAGAAGTTTAGCCATGAGATCATCTACGGAAACTGGAAAGGTTATACTGGAAAAGCAATAACTGATGTAGTAAATATTGGTATTGGAGGATCTGATCTTGGCCCGGTAATGGTAACCGAAGCCTTAAAAGCTTATAAAAATCACCTGAAACTGCACTTTGTTTCTAACATTGATGGCACACACATCGCCGAAACACTTAAGACTGTAGATCCGGAAACTACTTTATTCTTAGTTGCCTCTAAAACATTTACCACCCAGGAAACCATGACCAACGCCAATACAGCGCGCAGCTGGTTTTTAGAGAAAGGTGCTAAACAAGAAGATATTGCAAAACATTTTGCAGCCCTGTCTACCAATGCCAAAGACGTAGCCGCATTTGGTATTGATACCGAAAACATGTTTGAGTTTTGGGACTGGGTAGGTGGACGCTATTCCCTATGGAGTGCTATCGGATTGCCTATTGCTTTAAGCGTTGGCTTTGATAACTTTAAGCAGTTGCTAGCAGGTGCCCATGCGGCCGACCAGCATTTTGAAACTGCAGAGTTTGAAATTAACATTCCTGTAATCTTGGGTTTAATTGGCGTGTGGTACAGCAACTTCTTTAACGCAGAAACACAGGCTATCCTTCCTTACGATCAGTATATGCATCGTTTTGCGGCCTACTTCCAGCAAGGCGATATGGAAAGTAACGGTAAACACGTGGACAGAAATGGCCATGAGGTGAGCTATGAAACTGGTCCGATTATATGGGGTGAGCCAGGCACAAATGGACAGCATGCCTTCTATCAGCTAATCCACCAGGGCACACGCCTCATCCCTTGTGATTTTATCGCACCTGCGCAGAGCTTAAACCCAATTGGCGATCACCATCCTATCCTTCTATCTAACTTCTTTGCGCAAACAGAGGCATTGATGAATGGCAAGACTAAAGAACAGGTAGTTGAGGAACTCAAAAAAGACGGTAAATCTGCAGAAGAGATCGAAAAACTGGCTCCTTTTAAAGTGTTTGAAGGCAACAGACCAACCAACTCTATCATCCTTAAAAAGGTTACTCCTTTTAGCTTAGGTAACCTGATTGCCATTTATGAACATAAGATCTTTGTTCAGGGTATCATCTGGAACATCTTTAGCTTTGATCAATGGGGAGTGGAACTGGGCAAGCAATTGGCAAAAAGCATTTTGCCTGAACTGGCAGATGATAGTGAGGTAACCTCGCATGACGGATCTACCAATGGTTTGATCAATCAGTACAAAGCCTGGAGATAAGCAAAGTCTCCATCAGGATAAACAGACAGTGAAATATGACGTTACCAGGGGCCAGGGATTAAACCTTTTGGCCCCTAATTTGTTCTTATACAAGAAAATAGACATCATCTAATAAATTAAATCAGGTTTTATTTTGTATATTCACTTAAATAAAACCAAATATATATATTCATAAATTAAACTAAAGAATCATGAAAAAGCTTAAAAACATTTTAATGGTTGCCGTGCTCTTCATCGCAATCCAGGCATCTGCCCAAACTGACAAAGCAACTACCACAAAATTGGTGGAGGGTAAGAACTTTGTTTTTAACGCAACAAGTGCTTTACCTATGAATTCTGCAGATATCAGTGCTGTAATGAACAGGATACCGGGTGCAATGGGAGGCGGTGTTATACAGCTTACAGGTTCAAGATATCAATTAACTGTAAACGATGAAGGTGTTGATGCCAGTTTGCCTTATTACGGCAGGGCCTACAACGCTCCTAAAACACCTAACGAAGGTGGCATCAAGTTCAATTCAAAAGAATACAGCTATAAAGCAGATAAAAAGAAAAAAGGAAATTATATCGTAACCATCAAACCTGAAGATACAAAGGGTGATGTGCTGTCTATGACCTTAAATATTACGCCAAATGGTTATGCTTCTTTAAGCGTGGTGAGTAACAACAGACAAACCATCTCTTACAATGGCTACATCAGTGATCCAGCTAAGATCGCTTCCAACTAAAAGAACTCCCGTTAGTTCCCTATTATTGGGGAACTAACGTTATTTCAAACAGCTTAGGCCATTTCTTTCCGGTAACATATAACCGCTTACCTTCTTTATCCCAGGCTATTCCATTTAAAACATCAATCTCTTTATCACCGTCCGTTACCTTGTATCCCTTAGCCAGCAGGCCAGACATGTCTATCTTCTTTTCTACGATGCCTGACTGAGGGTCGATGACCACCAGGTAATCTTTGGTATAAATGTTTGCATAAAGTTTTCCATCAATATATTCCAATTCGTTTATCGAATTTACCGGTCCTTCATTATCATACACATCTATCGCGCTTTCTTCTTTGTAAGAATCCTTATTCAAAAAATAAATCCTGTTGGTGCCATCTGATTTAATGAGTTGTTTGCCGTCAAAACACAAGCCCCAACCCTCTCTACTGTTTTGGTATGGGAAGCTTCCTTTTTGAGCCAGTGTACTGGCATCGAATACAAATCCAATATTCCCTTGCCAGGTCAGCATAACAATCTTATCGCCCACTAAGGTAGATCCTTCTCCAAAATACTGCTTATCTATACTTACCTTTTGAATAGGTATTCCTGTTTTAGGATTTACCCAGCGTAGTGTAGAGTGGCCCTCTAGCCCCGTACTTTCCAAAAATCTCCCGTTATGGTATTCCAATCCTTGCGTATATGCTGCGGTATCATGCGGAAATATATTAACTACTTTATAACTATACAAAGCAGGCTTCGTGCCCGCCTTCAGTACAATATTTGTGGTTAGGGTATCTTTCTTACTCCCATTGTCCAGGATCACGCTGATCAATTTATAGCCTACAGAAAGTCCTTCAGTTTTGATGGTGATGGAATCTGCACTATTCTTTTGCGCTACCTGTTTACCATCAACAAGATAAGTTGCCGAATTAATTTGTTGTCCTTTGGGGATATCCAGCGCAAGCTTCACATCTTCCCCAAGAGAAAAAAGCTGACCTTGCTCGGGATATTTGAAACCAATAGTGCTGGTAGCTGCATCTTGCTTACAAGATCCAATGGTAAGCATTGCTGGTAAAAGCATGCAGATCAATAATTTTTGAAAGCGTTGGTTGCGGGTTTTAACTAGGCCAGAATGCATCTTCTATGTGATTAATTTTATAGGTATTTCTATCTTCAAAGGTAATGGCAATCACGTCAAACCTGATCTCTCCGGCATGTTCTTGCTGTTCAATAAAGGCCAGTGAAGCAAACTCCAGTTGCCTTTCCTTTTTCCAGTCAACAAAATCCTCAGGCTCACCATAATCAATTGAACTTCTGGTTTTCACTTCTACAAAGATCAATATGCCTTCAAACATGGCAATCAGATCTATCTCTGCGCGGGCATGTTTCCAGTTCATGCGCAGCATGTAGTAACCTTTATTCTCTAAGTAATCCTTAGCAATCTCTTCCCCTCTTTTACCAAGATCATTGTGACTGGCCATCTACTTTAATATTACAGAACCAAGAAACTTAGAGATCTCTTTCTCCACTCCTTTAATAAAAGAATAACGCTGCATCAGTATTTCCTGATTTACAGGATCTACCTCTACTTTTATTTCGTGTAACAAGTTCAGTAGCATGCGGTCTACCTTGCGCTTCTTCAAGTGAAAAATGCCACCTAAGATCGTTGCTTTTAAGTTGACAGTTTCGTCCCTTACGTAAATCTTATGTTTGTTATACCAGTTTTCACTGAGCATATAGGGAGAGGTGGATAGGGTAATGGCTAAATCTGCAATTTCGCGGTTATCACTTTTAATAAATTGATTGGCAACAGGCAGGTGCCCATTTTCTATCTCTTCACGGTAGGTATCGATAATAATTTTGCATAGCTGATTCTCAAAGGTAACGTCCGACAAGTTTTGCATGATGAACGACCCGATATACATGTTGTCTATCTTATCCCAGTTCACCAATTCATGGCCGAAAGCCAATAATAATCTTACAATTTCCTGCTCCTGCAGGTTATCGTCGTCCGCTTCTTGTTTTGTTTCTCCAAGTGGTACAGAAGGGTCTGGGTTTTCAAAAAGATTGTCTGGCGGCCCATCGGGAAACTGTTGCTGGTGTTGTTGAGGGGCATTGTTATTGTTGCTTGCCTTCTTAAACCTGGCGGCGCGCATTTTATTGAGTTCTGATAAGAGGATGCGCTCTTCCACCTGCAGCAGTCCACTGCATTCCCTGATAAAGATTGAAGCCTTGATGTCATCTGGAATCTTCGATATACTCTCAACAATATCCCTAATGATCCCTGCCCTTTTAATAGGGTCAGTTCCTGCTTCCGCCAATAAAATATTGGCCTTATAAAGAATAAAATCCTTGCGGGTATTTTCAATGTACTTCCTAAATTCTCCAGCGCCCACACGGTGCATGTAAGAATCTGGATCGTGCCCATCAGGAAAAGAAACAACCTTAACATTTAAGCCCTCCTCCAGGATCATGTCCAGTCCGCGCAGCGATGCTTTAATCCCTGCCGCATCACCATCGTAAAGGATAGTCACATTCTCAGTAAAGCGGCCGATCATCCTGATCTGCTCGGTAGTGAGTGACGTACCTGAAGATGCAACTACATTCTCTACCCCAGCCTGATGCACTGAAAGCACATCTGCATAACCTTCAACCAAATAACAGTTATCAGTTTCCCTTATTGCCTTTTTAGCATGGTAGAGCCCGTATAGTACGTTTGATTTATGGTAGATGTCGCTCTCTGGTGAGTTGACATACTTAGGAACATTTTTATCAGTTTTGAGCGTTCTCCCTCCGAAGCCAATAATCCTTCCGGTGAAATTGTGGATTGGGAACATCACCCTTCCCCTAAACCTGTCGTACAGTTTACCCTTGTCGTTTCGAATAGACAAACCTGTCTTCTCCAGGTATTCTTCTTTATGCCCTGCAGCAACTGCAGCCTGTATCAAGGCATCCCATACATCAGGTGAATAACCGAGCTGGAACTTCTTAACGATGTCCTCCCTAAAGCCACGCTCCTTAAAGTAACTTAAGCCAATAGACCTGCCTTCATCTCCGGTCCAAAGCTCATTGGCGAAGAATGCTGATGCATACTCTGAGACGATATATAGGCTTTCTCTCGCATTCTGGAGTTCTATATTCTGCGGCGACTGTACAGTCTCCTCTACCTCTATATTATATTTATTGGCCAGGAACTTTAGGGCTTCCGGATAAGAATACTTCTCATGATCCATAATAAAATGGACAGAATCGCCACCCTTACCGCAGCCAAAACACTTATAGATCCCCTTGGTTACCGAAACATGGAAGGATGGGGTCTTCTCGTTATGAAAAGGACAGTTGCCAATTAAACTGGTACCACGCTTTTTTAAAGCCACAAAATCACCCACGACTTCCTCTATACGAGCTGTGTCCATGATTTTGCTAATGGTCTCCTGATTAATCATATGTTAGTGTAAAAAGAAGGCGATGGACGCCAATTGCGAAGTTAAAAAATTACTTTCCTATTCCAAGGTGGTAATCCTTGTGCACAATTAAAAAACTGGCTCGTTCTTCTTTCTTAAAGGGGTAATCCCAATTGCCCTGATAGGTTATCTTTGTTGGAAGTTTCTCTCCTCCAAAATAGCTCATTTCAATATTCATCTGCACATCAAAGTCAAAAAGGAGATTGCCATATTTCATATCAACATACCTGCCCAGAATCGCAAAGTTGCGCTTATCAAAAATGGTAGTCAGCGTTTTAATCATTAATCCATCTTTTGTTCCACTGCTGATGTCCTGTTTAACGGCTACCTTAAAGCGGTAAACTGGTATTGAATCCAGGTACATTCCACTGTCGTATGAGTAATCGTAGTACTGCCTCATGTTGGCGGTAAAGATTTGTGTTTTATCTCCAATAAATGGCAGCCCTTTGATAGGTCTTCCAGGAGTAAAAATCAGTGTTTTAAGTTTGTCTTTGTAACCTTCATTAGCCCCTTTGCCTTTTGCTCCCGTAGTCATTGGTCCTTCGGTTACCAAATCAGAGTTTTGTGGGTTCATGAAAATGTAATCAAACATTTCTACTGTATACAACTGGAACTTCCCGTTCTTCTTGTAAAGCTTGCCTGACTCTTCTTTTGCAAGATATTCCATCTTATATGGACCATCGTTGTTATGCCTTATTTTCCTGTAAATCTTACCCTCCACCTTATTATCCTTATCATAGGTATAAATCCTGTTTTCCGCCGTGAAGGTATACTTCTTCATATTCCTAAAGGCCTGATAAAAGGTTTCATCGGTAATGATCGCATTGATAAAAGTCTCAATTCCAAAACGCTGCGCGGATATCTTTACTGTTGAATCTAGTTGTATGGTCTTGATGGTATCTGGATTAAAGCGGTCAATTGCCTGTCCGTAAACAGAAATACCCATACCAAACACCAGCAACAACAATACAAGTTTCTTCATCTTACTAGTTGCCCAATTGCTTTAATGCAATATAGGCCATCAACCCTGTAGATACTTTTAACGCATCTTCATCAATATCAAATTTTGGAGTATGAACAGAATACATAGTATCCTTCTCTTTATTTCCCGTACCCAGTCTGTAAAAACAAGCATCAGTAACTTGAGAGTAATAGGCAAAATCTTCCGCTGCCATCCATATATCTAGATCTAGAACGTTGTCTTTCCCTAAATATTCTTCTGCACAGGCACGGGTATTAGCTGTCAATTCTGCTTCGTTGATCAGGAAGGGATAACCATTCATAATCCTGAACTCGCAACTACCACCCATACTTTCTGCGATCCCTTCGGCCATCTTTTTCATCAGGCGCTTCGCTTCTTTTCTCCATTCCTCGTTTAATGTCCTGAAGGTCCCCTCCAGCTTCACTTCGTTTGGAATAATGTTAGTAGCCCCGTTGGCCTGAACTTTTCCGAACGACAATACTGAAGGTAATCTTGGATCCGCATTTCGGCTAACGATCTGTTGTAACGCAATGATGATATGTGAAGCAATTAAAACCGGGTCGATGTTTTGATGCGGCTGTGCGCCATGTCCACCTTTGCCATGAACAGTAACATAAAGCTCATCTGTTGAGGCCATGTAAATACCTGAACGGAAACCTACTTTACCGCTTTCTATCAACGGCATCACATGCTGACCAATGATGGCCTGTGGCTTAGGGTTCTCCAATACGCCTTCCTTAATCATAATGCTGGCACCACCAGGCAATACTTCTTCTGCCGGCTGGAAGATCAGTTTAATCGTTCCTCCGAATTCTTCTTTAAGACCATTCAAAATAAATGCAGTACCTAAAAGTGAAGAACTGTGTACGTCATGTCCGCAAGCATGCATTACCCCAATATTTTTAGACTTGTATGGCTTATCATTTGCCTCAAGAATCGGCAAAGCATCCATATCAGCTCTCAGCGCAACAATCTTCTCTGAAGGCAACGCACCTGTGATCAGTCCGACTACACCTGTATCGGCCATCTCCGAAAAAGGAATTCCCCAATCTGTCAATTTACCCTTAATAAAAGAAGAGGTTTCAAATTCTTTGAAAGACAGTTCCGGGTTGGCATGAATGTGCTGACGGTAACCAACAACTTGTTCAAATATCTCAGAAGCGCATAATTGTATTTGATCCTTATTTATCATTGCTATAATCTAAACTTGGGGCATTAATTTTTTCCCTGAATATAAATAGTGTAGGAAATGTGTTCCTTAATTCATTCATTAAACGCTGGGCATCCAATCTTGTCCTGAAATCTCCTACGCGTAAATAGTAATTGGGTTGCTTGTAGGTGATATAGGTATTTAATGATGGATATAGCCCGTTAAACTTAGATTGCTGTCTAAATACTTCACGCCGATCGGAGCCATAAAATACTTGAACCCTGTAACCCATTGGGGACACGAAAGTTCCCGTCTTAACCGTCCCTGTGCTGGGCACAGAAACGGCAGGTCGGGTTGTACTTAGTTGAATTCTTTTAGCAATCAGACTGTCTATCAGCGGGTCTTTTTCTATGGTCACCTTACCCCTAGTCTGCGCAAACAAACCAACAGAAAAAAAACAGCTTATAGCAAAGATTACTATTCTCATCAATCCTCTTTAATTATGCGCCTGCTCCATGGCAGTTTTTAAATTTCTTGCCACTTCCGCAAGGGCATGGCTCATTTCTACCAATAGTCACTTCTTTACGAACTGGCTGCTGAGGAACGTGCTCACGGGTATCTTCCATCTCTGGCATGCCGGAGTTTCCACCAGCTTGTGCAAACTCCGGCTTAGAAGTTTTCAGTTTATTTGGAGTTGGCCTTGGTGCCTGGGCCTCTCTTACATCATTAGAATCAGTTTGCACTGGAATTCCTCCTTTATATAAGAAACTAACTACTTCCTTATTTACTGCATTCAGCATGTTCTTAAACAAGTTAAATGCCTCCATCTTATAGATGATCAATGGATCCTTCTGCTCATAAACAGCATTCTGTACGGACTGTTTTAACTCATCCATTTCACGTAGGTGCTCTTTCCAGGTCTCGTCAATTAAAGCAAGTACAATCGTTTTCTCAAAAGATTTTGTGATCTCCCTGCCGTGGTTGTCAATGGCTTTCTTTAAGCCCACCGGAACCTGTACGCTTCTGATTCCATCAGTAAACGGTACTAATATTTGCTCTACATGTTCACCCCGCTCATCATACACTTGTACCAGCACTGGCATCGCCTGACTGATGATCGCATCAGATTTTCTACTGTAGAAAGCAGTCATCTCCTCAAACAATTTATCAGTAAGCGTATGGATATTTCTGGAATTGAATTCTGCAGCATCAATGGTGGTATCAGCAGAGAAGTTTTTAATTACCTCTAACTTAAACCCTTCAAAATTAGCAGTCTCTTTATATTCCGTTACAATGTCTTCTGCAACATCAAATACCATATTGCTCATATCAACGTCTAAACGCTCACCAAACAATGCATTTTTACGTTTAGCGTAAATTACTGAACGCTGTGAGTTCATCACATCATCATACTCCAGCAAACGCTTACGTATACCGAAGTTGTTCTCCTCTACTTTCTTCTGTGCACGCTCAATTGATTTGGTAATCATCGAGTGCTGGATTACTTCTCCATCCTCAATTCCCATCCTTACCATCACGTTAGAAATCCGTTCAGATCCGAATAAACGCATCAGGTTGTCTTCCAGTGATACGAAGAATTGTGAAGAACCCGGATCACCCTGGCGACCAGCACGACCGCGCAACTGCCTGTCAACACGACGGGATTCATGGCGCTCTGTACCTACGATGGCCAAACCACCCACTTCTTTAACACCCGGGCCTAATTTTATATCCGTACCACGACCAGCCATATTGGTAGCAATGGTAACCTGACCTGGCTGACCAGCTTCTGCTACAATGTCTGCCTCTTTTTGGTGCATCTTCGCATTTAATACATTGTGCTTAATGCCTCTTAACTTAAGCATACGGCTTAACAGTTCAGAGATCTCAACAGAGGTAGTACCAACCAAAACTGGTCTGCCTGCTTCTGTCAACTTAACAATCTCTTCTGCTACTGCATTGTATTTTTCACGTACTGTTCTGTACACATAATCCTGATGATCTGTTCTTGAAATGGCCCTGTTGGTCGGGATTTCTACTACATCCAGTTTATAGATAGACCAAAACTCACCCGCTTCAGTAGTTGCAGTACCCGTCATACCGCATAACTTGTGGTACATTCTAAAAAAGTTCTGTAAAGTTACGGTAGCATATGTTTGTGAGGCATCTTCTACCTTCACATTCTCTTTAGCCTCAATAGCCTGGTGCAAACCGTCAGAGTAACGGCGACCGTCCATAATACGACCAGTCTGCTCATCAACAATCTTAATCTTACCTTCGTCAATGATGTACTCCACATCAATTTCAAACAGTGTATAAGCCTTTAGCAATTGATTTACAGAATGAATTCTTTCTGCTTTGATCGAGTAATCGCGCATTAAAGCGTCCTTCTGAGCAATCTTATCTTCATTACTCAAGTCCGATTTCTCAATCTCAGCAATTGCAGTACCCACATCAGGCAATACGAAGAAATGAGAATCCTCACCAGATTTAGTGATCAGCTCAATACCTTTCTCAGTAAGCTCTACCTGGTTGTTTTTCTCATCTATGTAGAAATACAATTCGGCATCTACCTTAGGCATGTTTTTAGACTGATCTCCCATATAATGGTTTTCAGTCTTCAATAAGGTTTGTTTGTTACCACCCTCACTTAAAAACTTAATTAGGGCTTTATTTTTAGGTAAACCACGGTGTGCACGAAGCAGGGCCAATCCGCCTTCTCCTTCTTCCGTACCAGTTTTACCATCATTAATTAATTTCTTAGCTTCATTTAAAGCTTTAGTAATGTATTCACGTTGCGCAGCTACCAAACGCTCTATGCGTGGTTTAAGTTCATAAAATTCATGCTGATCTCCAAAAGGCACAGGCCCTGATATAATCAAAGGAGTACGGGCATCATCAATCAATACGGAATCGACCTCATCTACCATCGCAAAGTGCAGCTTACGCTGTACCAGCTGATCTGGCGTTTGCGACATGTTATCACGCAGGTAATCAAAACCAAACTCGTTATTGGTACCATAGGTGATGTCTGCCAGGTAGGCATCTCTTCTTTCTTGAGAGTTTGGCTCATGCCTATCGATACAATCCACCCTTAAACCATGGAATTCGAATAACGGTCCGTTCCATTCAGAGTCACGTCGTGCCAGGTAATCATTAACTGTTACGATATGAACACCTTGTCCGGCTAAAGCATTCAAATAAGCAGGCAGCGTACTTACAAGAGTTTTACCCTCACCTGTAGCCATCTCTGCAATTTTACCGCTGTGCAATACAATACCACCAATTAACTGAACATCGTAGTGAACCATATTCCACAACACCTCTGTGCCTGCAGCATCCCATCTATTTGCCCACAAGGCTTTATCGCCTTTAATGGTTACATTGTTTTTGCGTGCAGCATAATCTCTATCAAACTGACTGGCAGTTACCTCTAAAAATTCATTCTCCGTAAAACGTCTTGACGTTTCCTTAACTACAGCAAAAGCCTGTGGCAGTATATCCAGCAAAACCACTTCCAGTTCTTTATCACGTTCTTTAATCAACTCGTCGATCTGGTCATAGACAGAAGTTTTTTCAGCTAATGAAAGATCCTGACTATCACCCTGAGCCTTTAAACCATTGATTCGGCCATCAATATCCGCTAGTGCTGTAGCAATAACTTCCTTAAAATAAGCTGTTTTATTACGAAGCTCATCATTGCTTAAGGAAGATAGCTTTGCATACTCTTCATTTATCTTATTTACAACAGGCTGTATAGCCTTAATATCTCTTTCTGATTTGCTTCCAAAAACCTTGGTTAAAAATCCTAACATGTTCTATATTTTGTGTTTATGTGTTGAATAGGTGAATATGAAATGGCGACAACAACAACTAAGCCATGCCGACTAAAAAGCCAGAATGTCAGTTGCAAATATGCCCAAATAGTTTGTCATTGCATTGCTGAGCGATGAACTTAGCGGATGGCTCTATGCCGGCTTCGCCGAAGAACCGATCTCCCATGCTAAATTAAGGACTATTGTTCTTAGGGGTTTCCTTAACGGTTAGATCCTGAATAATCTGGTTATTGACGCAATAAGTAAGCGGGTTGTATTGTGTTGCAACACCAATAACAGTTAAATCACTATAAGACAAAAAGAAAGGATACCGCGGATCATCAGGCTGGCTCTGGTTTACAGAAGCGGCCGGTGTGCTGGTCTGATGCTTATCGCAATACTGTCTCGTTAATATCCTCAACCCTTCAACACGCTCGGCCCTGGCCAATTGTGTCAGGCTAAAAAATACAAGAGATAAGGTTACAATGTGTCTCATTTAAGCGGCAAATCTACTTCTTATCTTTTAGAAACAGAAATTTGGGCTTAGAAAAGATGGGAGACTAAATATCAGAGTATTCTGCAGGGTATAAAAATAGGATTGTACTTTTAGATACGGTATTCTTATACTCTTCCTGAACGGATAGCGCTGTCCACTGGCTGTCTTTGAAAAAAGCATCCCAATGTTGGTCTCTGGCTGCCTTGTTCTCAAAAGTAGTCAGGTACATCAAATTTGGCATTCTTGATCCAGCAACTACCTCTCCGTAAAACACAGCATTGAAGCCTAATCGTTTAAATAATCCAATCTCATCACCTGTATTGAACATCTTCACTTTACTTTTGTAAAGCTTTTCAGTTGGGCCTTCATAACTGCGCAACTCATACACACGTTTTGATTTTGGCGTACTTACTGCAGATAAATTGAATACAGGACTTTTCTCAAAAGCATTGATTAAAATGGTTTCAATCCTATCGTATGGTGCTTTGTTATATGCAGCGTTTATGTACTCCGATCCGCTTTGCTGGTATGCATTATCCTTTTCCAGCTTCTCATTTAGCTTAAGTAAGGCATCTGCCGATTTAAAAGGGACAAATACATAGATTAGCCGCTCGTCCTTTGACTCATCAAAAGTAGCTGCTTTAATGTTTTTAAACACACCAACTTTAGCGATACCGGCCCTGTGCAGTGCAGGCAAATAGGCTTTCTCCAAATAATTTTCCACCATTTTCTCCTGATCTGCATTCTTTAGATGATAGATTTTGATCTGGTAAAAATCTTTTGCCGCAGCAAATGACTTGGTTGCCAGGATGGCTAAAACAACAATTAACAAACTAATCTTTTTCATTTATAATCTTATTTAGTAATAATCGGTGTTAACTTAAAATTTAAACCAGGTCAAAACCTATGTCTTCTCTAAAATATTTCCCGTCAAAATAAATCCTTGCCGCATCCGCGGTGGCACTTTGTAAAGCTTCAAATTGCGTATCCTGCAAACTTGTGATGGCGATTACCCTCCCACCATTTGTTTTTACCACGGCACCTTCTAAAATCGTCCCGGCATGAAAAGCGGTAGACTTCCTGATGTTGTCAATGCCGGTTATGGCTTTGCCTTTTTCATAATCGCCAGGATAACCACCCGCCACTATCATAACCGTTGCTGCATTTTTAGTGCTGATTTTTAGCTGCTGGTCTTTTAATTTTTTCTGCGCAACAGCGACAAACAATTCTACCAAATCATTTTCAATCCTTGGGATCACACTTTCCGTTTCCGGATCGCCCATTCGGCAATTGTATTCAATAATTAAAGGATCATCTCCAACTTTAAACAAGCCAAAGAAGATGAAACCAGTATAATCAATATTGTCTTTTTTTAGTCCGTTGATAGTTGGCAGGATAATACGATCCTCGACCTTTTCCAGAAATGCGGCATCCGCAAATGGCACTGGCGAAACAGAGCCCATACCACCAGTATTTAGGCCAGAATCTGAGAGACCTATTTTCTTATAATCCTTGGCTTCCGGCAGGATCACATAGTTATCGCCATCGGTAAGTACAAATACAGAAAGTTCAATGCCATTTAGATACTCTTCAATTACCACCAGTGAACCAGCTTTACCAAACTTTCCACCAAGCATTAACTGAAGTTCTTCCTTAGCCTCTTTAATACTTTGGCAAATCAACACGCCTTTACCTGCAGCAAGTCCATCTGCTTTTAGCACAATAGGCAAGGTGTGATTTTCCAAATAAGCTAAGCCTTCATTTAAGGTTTCATTGGTGAAGGATTGCGATCCTGGGGTAGGGATCCCGTGGCGCGCCATGAATTGCTTTGAAAAATCTTTACTCCCTTCTAAAAATCGCCCTCTTTTTTAGGGCCAATTACCGGGATATTTGCCAAGGAAGCATCTGCCAGAAAGAAATCATGAATACCGTTAACCAGTGGTTCTTCAGGCCCAACTACTACCAATTCAATTTTTTCTTTTAGAACTAAGGCTTTTACGGCTTCAAAATCATTAGGATTGAGGTTAATATTTTTACCATAAGCTCCCGTACCACCGTTACCCGGGGCAATAAAAAGCTGATCACATAGGGGCGACTGACTAACTTTCCAGGCGAATGCACTTTCTCTTCCGCCTGAACCTAAAATTAAGATATTCATAAGAGCAAACTTAGATAAAATTGTGATGAAGTAAACATTCAATCTAAAACGATGTTATGATAAAGTAGGCAAGCTATATTATTTAATTAAGGTGATTGATCCTTTGATGGCTTTGGAATTGTTTACATCCCATATTTTGTAATAATAAGTACCGGTCGGTCTGGTTTTTGAATTTTCCGTCCCATATAGGCTTATCGCCCTTACCTGAAAACACAAAATCCCGTACCTGTTGTAAACAGAAATCCTGGCATCCGCATTGTTTTCTAATCCATTTACTATCCAGGTATCATTAAAACATCGCCATTTGGACTGAAGGCATGGCAACAACAACTTTAGAAAGATCCACACCAGAACATCCGGGCATAACGATGTAAGTTGTACTCGCAGACAACCCCGTGCATCCTCTATACTTAAAATAGTTTGCCCGGGTGCTGTTACTTCAAAAGTATTGCTGGTACCCCTAACTCCGTTCCAAATGTAAACAGGATATCCCTCAGGAGCAATAAGTGTTACCTTTTCTTCTCGTTCTAAACAGATCTTCAGATTAGTGGTAGGTTCCTTAAATATTTGATTCAGCCACTGGTTTACCACTTCTAGTATTGCTAACAGCATTACACGCCGCCCTGGGTCACGGTTACAAAATAACTACCTGTTTTGGTTTTACCTCAATTTCTCTTGGCAGTTCCCCACTACTCCATTTGTAAGTTACACCGCTTATTACAGGGGCGGTTAGCCTTACAGATTCTCCAAAACAAAGTGACCTGGTATTGCTCCGTGTTAGGATTACCTCTGGTATATCTTCCACAAAAACTTCTATCTCTTTAGAGGCGGTAAAGTGCCCGTTGCAAGTATTGGCCATCACTCTGTATTTTCCTGCTGTGGTAGCCAGATAACTGGAAGAATTCGCGTCTGGAATGTCCACCCCATCTTTTTGCCATTGGACTACATATCTTTGATCTGTGTTTAGTTTTACAGAACCTCCAGGACAAGCATATTGGCTACCAGTAAAGCCAATAGAAACTGTAGGTTCAGGCAGCTGACGAACATAGGCAATGCCCGATTTGGCTTCACTACCCTCACACAGTGCAACTAAGTGGGCCCTCCACTCTCCGTTATTCACATTTACAGATAGCTTGCCTTGTAATGCATCATCAAACACCCCCCTGTTACTCCATTTTACTATGAATTTATTGGGATCTATGTCCGCAGCATCCAGTGTAATATTAACTGTTTGATCTCCACAGAAGTTCCAAATTAACCCGCTAGCCCCTACATCGAACATTGGAGCTGGGGAATAATTTACTTTCAGTTCCTGAGTGATATTTTGGTAGGTTATCTTTACCTGCTTAATGCCCTTTTCGGTTGCAGCCCAAATGGTTTGCTGACAGTTTGAAACAGCATCTTCTGTAACATTATCCCCGGGCCTGTAAATTTGAAAGGCAATACTGTTTACCTTTTCATCAATGCCAGGAACTCTTGAAAAGTCCTGTAATTCTGGCTGATAATGGACTGAAGCTCGGGTGCTGTAAAGACCTTGACTTGTCGCAGCGAAAATGTACCTATAGTCGAAGACACCTTTAAACGATTCCAGTTCTTCCAAATCATTGACCACTATTCCTGACAAAAATGGGGTAATTGTAGCCTCACAAGTGTTCGTAATCTTTAGGAAAATACCATTATCCGTACCCCAATATTTTAATCGGTTATCAGGAGAACTGTCGTAGTTTATATTTTCAAAAAGTGTGCAGTTTACTTTGGCAGAATAGGGTGGGTCTTCAGGAAGGTTAATGGAGGTCTCATTTGGCTTATAATAGGAATGAGTAGCTGTGGGATAGCAAACCGGAGGAGATGGCGCTTCATATTGAAAATCTACCCGCTCAAAACTGGAATTGGTGATCCGCCAGTTGGCTTCGGTTCCCGGATTGGCCGGATCTCTGTTGTATCTTGGGCTTGCAAAGACATCACCCCTAAAAACGGGGTACAGTCCATTGTTTGTCGTTACGGCCAGCCAATCCCTCTTACCATAATAACCTTGCAATGGAACAGCTCGCTTTGCATTCATAATGGCAAAACCAGTAATTCTGGTGACGCCGCTATTTAGTATTTTTATTTGTGTATCAACGCCTTGTTTAAACGAGTGAATAACATCCGGAGCCGTCAGAAAGTACATTTCATTAATATTGTAGCCGGTTAAATCAGTTACTGTCAATCCTATAGTTGCGGGGTAAATCAGGAATGTGACATCGTTAACTCCTTTATAATAAACTACTCCAGTTGATGACAATCCGAAAACAGTCAAATCGTCCGTGCAAACCATAACCTTAACCATCGAGTTAGGCAAAAGGTACTCACGCTCAACGCTGGGAATTTGAGAGGAAGCGATTCCTGGGAGCAACAGGAGCAAAAGCGTTAACAATTTGGTTAGTTTCACTAAGCAATTTAAGAAAAATTCACAGGTTATTCGATTGATTTGCTAATTTCTATTCTTGACTTAGGCAAGCTTTCTGGGAAATGGTCTCTGATGTAGGCCAGTATTTCTTCCCGTACGATACACCGTAAATCGAACGCCTGTGACGAATTCCTCGCGCTCATTAAAAACCTAACCTCAATATTGGTTTGTTTGCTGTCGGTAACCTGCACCACATTAACCCTTTTATCCCAAAGAGGACTGGCCTCTAGAACTTCAGTTAACTTTTCTCTCAAAGGTTGAATTGGGGTGTTGTAATCCAGGTATAAAAATACAGTCCCTAGTAATTCTGCCGATACCCTCGTCCAGTTTTGGAAAGGCTTTTCAATAAAATAAGTTATTGGGAGAATGAGTCGCCGTTGGTCCCATATATTCAGCACCACGTAGGTTAATGTTATTTCCTCTACCCTTCCCCATTCTCCTTCAACAATTAACACATCATCGATCCGGATGGGCTGGGTGAAGGCAATTTGAAAGCCTGCCAGTAAATTTCCTAATGATTTTTGCGCAGCAAAACCGATAATGATACCACCAATACCTACCCCGGTTAATAGTCCGGTTCCAATTTTACGCATGCTTTCAAAGCTGAGCAGTACTACAGAGATGGCGATAATGATAATAACCGATACCAAAAATTTTCGAACAAATTGCAGCTGTGTACGTACTTTTCGTTCTTTTAAATTGTCTTCCTTGTTGAGATCATAGTGCAGGTAAAACTGCTCTTCCATGATCTTGATGATACGAATCAGTATAACTGCAAAATTAATGATCAATGCAATTTCTATCGCTTTGTTTAATTGTACAAAGTAGATAGCATCCATCTTCATATAGCCTAAACTGCCATTTAGAAGCAGCAGTGGCAAGAAAGAAGTGATTGGACCGCCCAGATATTTTATGGTGGAGCGAATTAAGTGCAGAGGCCACAATTTGGCAAGCCCTTTAAATACCAGTCGAACAACAACCTTAAGGACCAGTCCGAGTAACACTGCAGACGATCCAATAACCAGGTTTTGAATAAGGTGCGGCAGTTGATAGCCAAATATGTGATCAATTTGCATTTGTATAATTAACATTAGCCCGTTCTGCTTTGTTTTATTTAACTGTTACCCTGATCCCTTCAGAATGTGTACTAAACTCTGGCGCATACATGCTTTGCAATGTGGTAATTCCATTAGAAAAATTACCGGCATTGTTCACCCTTAGCGGATATTCAAATACATAGGTTCCTTTTGGCATATAGCCTATAAAGAAGTTTGTAGATGCGTCTTTTGTACTTTCATAATAGCCAAGTCCATCCTGGTATTTGTATTGAGAGATGACAGAAACCGGCTCAAAACCCGCAGAGCGCATATCCTTTAAATGCAGGTATTCCATTGGCCTATCGCAACGGATTTCTATTCTTACTTTAAGGAGGTCTCCTGTTTTTAAGATGTTGGTTGGGGTTAATCTGCTGAGCACCTCTCCTTTGTCTGTTTGAACCCTTAAAAACAGTTCTTTCTTGATTTGAACACCTGTGGCTGCCGGAGTAATTTTATCCAATTGCTCAAAATACTGCCAGTAAACACCTCCCCAAGCTATTGTCTTATTGTTGTTTTTGACGATTATATTTCCCATCGCTGGCTTTACATCTTTACCCGGAATCGAAAATTTCTGGTATCCAGTCCCGGCTTCTTTTTCTGGTATTGGAATGTTAAGTTGAGTTATAGATTTTCCACCAAGGGTGATTTCAGGTTCAGCGGATTCATTTAACAAATTGTACCCACGCATAAGCAATGCATAACAGGCGGCTGTTGTAGCCTTGGTAGTTTTCCATTCCGTAGCTTGTTTGCGTTTTAACAGCCAAATCTTCATCTCCTCTACCGATGAGGCGTCATTGGCCACTTCATCAAATACTTCAATCATCAGCGCCTGTGTTTCTATATCACTTTGGTACCACCACCATCCACTTCTATTTTCCGGCCATGACATTCCCATTTCCTCACTTTGTGCGGCACGCTCTTTTAGTGATTTTACTATCTCTAAAGCAGCTTGATGCTTTCCATTGCGTTGGAGCACCAGTGCGGCCAGACCTTGTTGGTAAATGCTCATCGGCAACCAATCTTTCTCAACATCTTTAATAGTTGCGTTCAGGGCTTGCGTAAATTCCACTCCATTGTTTACTTGCTTGCTATAGCTTCTGGCGTACAGATAATGGAGCGGTAAGTTGTAATCATAATCGTTCTTGGTTTTTTTCTTATAGTCCTTAGAAAACTGATCGTCAAGATAGATAAGTGCTTTATTAAGCACAGCGTTGTATTTTGGAAAGCTCTTTTCATCCACCAGTTTGAGGTATTTCAATTGTGCCATTCCCAGTACAATCTGCTGGGTGATGTACCTGTTTGATGGCATGCCCATAAACCAAGGGAAACTTCCATCAGCATATTGCATCCCCTCCAGCTTATCAAAATTACTGTTAAGCTCGTTGGTCATTCTGTCCAGATCAAACAATACCGCCAATCGCCTTTTGCGCTCTGTATCATTCCCTGCATTTCTAACCCATGGCGTTTCTTCCAGTAGGATTGATTTGAGTTCTGGGTTCTGTTCCAGTTTTGACACCAGTGTTTCGCTGCCGGGTTTTTTCCATTGGTCAAACACCTCCTTTATTTTTGGAGAACTGTTTATAATGCCTGTTGCGAAGCTATTTGCATAGAACCTGCTTAGGGTTTGTTCTGCACATTCGTAAGGGTATTCCATGAGGTAGGGTAAGGATTGTACGGCATACCAAACCGGGTTAGCCGTGAACTCTAACGTTAGGGCATGGTTGCGCATGGTTGCTAAACTTCCTGATTGTGTTAGCTTTTCCAGGTTAAAGGTTTTGCTTTGGTTACCTCTAACGTTCAACGTCATGGTTTCTGTTACCAGCATTGAATTGTTGAGGACTGGAATAGTCATCTCTTCTCCATCTGTATATTTGCCTGATGCGGCAATTACTTTATAGGTTATTGCGCTTATTCCTTTGGGGATGACGAGTGACCATTTGATTGCCTGACTTCCCTCATTGGTTAAGTTGAACTTTTGTTCTGGTACAGATTTATCTTGAAAAATATTGATGATATTACCGGTAATCGCATCTCTAAGTTCTATAGCGGCGCTGCCCTTTAATGCTTTCCCGGAAAGGTTATTTAGCTTGGCAGAAAGAGAGATGGTATCTCCCTCACGGAAAAACCTTGGTGCATTGGCCGAAATAGAGAGTTGTTTTTGAGTGATGAGCTCGCGACTAAACTTCAGTGTACTTAAATCTTTAGTATGGGCGAAGCCCATCATTTTAAATCGCGTTAAAGATTGTGGAATGGTAAATTCAACATTAATCTCACCGGCTGCATTAGTCAGTAATTGAGGATAGAAGAAGGCAGTTTCGCTGAAATTAGTACGCGGCACCACATTTACCAATTTATTACCTGGTTTAATCTTAATTTCTTCTATCGGCGTTCTATTATTCTGTATATTAAGACCTGCGACTTTACCTTGTAATAACCGCTCAACATTCCCTACAGGCACATCAGCAACCTCCTTTCCCTGAACTATATAACTTGAACCTGTAGTGGTTTCACGGGTACGTTTAACAAATCCCCTGATGGTAACCTCTGATAAGTTATTCCCTGCATCCAAAAGGGTAAAATCAAACCTTCTATTGCCGCCTAACTTTATGGTATAAGGAGCAAAGCCAAAACCTTTAATGGTAAGATTATCGCCAGGTTTGGCCTTTACACTGTATAACCCATATCTATCAGTAGATGAGACCAATTTTCCGTTTAAAAAAACGGGAACACTCTTTAGTACGTATCCTGCAGTATCGGTAACCATGCCGTAGTAGTTGTTACCTCTGGCTAATACTTTCAGCAAGTTGTTACCGGCAATCACGTCACGTTTTCCCAATTCTATCCTGATATTATCCAGGTAGTTGGCAAAACCACGGTTGACCGGACGGTTAAACTCAAAGCCTTTATAATCTAAACGCTGATAAGCGCGCATTGGAACTCCTTGAAAAGAAGTCCTCATGGTAAGGAATGCAAGCGGTTGTCCGTAAGCCCTGTTAGATGATCTGCTTTCCCATGAAAATCTATAGTAGCTAATTTCTGGTGTATAGTAATTCCAATCCATTTTACGGAACTGCTCCAGAGAGGCGTCATATAAAGTAGCCACAAGTTCAGCCATTTTTGCATTTCCTGCTTTACTGCTGATCTGCAATTTCCATGTTTCCTTTTGCCCCGGGTCCAGCTTATCGCGAAAACTCAGGAACTTAACCTGAAGCTGCCTATCCGCATCATTAATAAAGACCGTGCGCAGCTCGCTGTTCGAAATACCATTCCTTAACATGGTAAATTGTACCGCATACCTTTCCTTATAGCTATCCCTGGTCTTAATGCTCAATACTGTTTGAAGCGGGCCAACCTTTACCGAGCCGCTTTCCATGATGGAATCTTGGTATAGTACTTCATAATGAACAGTTGATCCGGGTAAGCCAGCCAATCTAAAAACCGCATTTTCTTTAGGCTTTACGGAGTAGCTTTCAGACACTAACCATTCGTTCATCTCCAGAATGGTCTCTGGTTTTTGATCGTACATCCTCAAGATGTGCTCAGTGTTAACCGTATCATTGAATTCTGATATGGTTTCCACATAAAGTTTATAGAATCCTGGTTTGAAATCGGATTTGGTGATTGGTAATATGATTCGCTGACCGTCGTTAATTGCCGGTTGATTTATAGTTGTGGTTATCTCTTTCCAAGTTGATTTATCCAACTCGTTTCTGTATTGGAGATAAGGAAAAGCTTTAAGGAATTCTTCCTTGCTATGTGTATAATATTCTGGCAATCGAAACCTCTCATTCAGAGCAAGCCGGCCTGGCGCCTGCAGCATCACCCACCGGGCTGTAGCTTTTGCTTTTACCGGCTCATAATTAGCACTATTAGCTACTAAAATAATACTGTCTGATGCTTGACTTGACATTATATCAGCTGGAAGCCTGGGAAAGTAAACAGTTAAATCCTTTTCAGCAACATTGAAATCCTTAGTTGCCGACCGCGTTTCTCCATTATTGTCGGTAACATCAACATTAATATTATAAGAAACAGAATTTTTGTTTTTGCTTGTTACCGCCAGGAACTTAACAGCAAAGGTACCATTTGCAGCAGTTAATGCAGTGCCTGTAGCTACTAAGCTATCCCTATTTCTAATGCGGTATTTGACAACTGCTCCAGATACGTTGTAGCCTGCGAACATTTTAACCTTTCCATTAACAGTTACGGTATCATTAAATCTCAGGCGACCTTTAAAGGGTTCATAGAGCACTTCAAATGTTGGCCGCTTATATTCTTCTACCTGAACCTCTGTTTGATCGTCATCCGTTGTAATATGCATCGTCCCATTAAGTTTCCCTAATGGAATGTCAAATGAGCCCTGAAATGTACCATAGTCATTAGTCTTGAAAGTTTTACTTTGGATTTCTTCTCCATTCACATCTTCAAAACTAACTTCCACTTTTTCACCCGGCATAATCTTAGTACTGTGCTCGTTGCGTGCTATAACAAGTCCTTTAAAGAAAACCTTTTGTCCGGGTCGATATATCGGTCTGTCTTTGAAGAACAGAACATTTCGGCGATCCGGCCTATCACGATAGTACCCCCCATAAAATGAGACCACGTTTGTATCCTTTTCTAGTGTAATGATTGAATTACCGCTGTTTTGATCAAAAGAAACATTTGCGCGACCTTTTTCATCTGTAGTTGCAATTGAACTTGGGATTGTCAAATTATCTCTATCCTTGTAAAATACATTATCTATTTTAACACCTTTTAACGCCTCACCTGTACTGCTATTTAATACACGATACTGAATGCCGCGATCGGTCATCCTGCTGGAAACGGCCAGATTAGAAACTATGAATTTAGTTGCGCTATTGACAAGCTCATGATTTAGCGTGTCAGTAATTCGATGGTTCTGAGCAATAAGAACGTAACTGCCAAGTGGCAATCCCTCAAAATAATCCCCAGTGGAGTGTTCGCGATAATCGACATCCCTGCCTACTTTAAGTGCGTAAGCTTTGATGGGTGTTCTGGTATTTATAAAGTTAATATAGTTGTCTTTGTTATCGAAAAAATTAACACTTGCTAATGAGGAGATCCTGAAAATATTAAGATATATCGAGTCCACATTTTTGTGATAGTACTGAACCTGCACAGGAGTATTGGGTATGATGTTACTCCTTAACTCCATCCTTAAGGATTTTACCTTAATTTCTTTAATTAAACGCTCAGACCGTTTAGCACCATTACTTTTTGGAAAAGCTTTGATTCCTTTTTCCAAAAGCTCCACTGCTGTAATGAGGTTCGTTTTCTCAGAAATACCCACGTTTCCCTGTTTATAGACAGCAGCCATTTCATACAAGACATCCGTGTAAATTTCAGTGCCCTCTGCTTTAGGTAACAGTTCGGTTAGACTATTTAAATACTTTTGCTGATTAACGTTAAGATCTCGAGATTGTTTTATCTTGATCAATGACAAATCGGCCCAGGCAGCATTATTTCCATGATCCAAATGGTAATTGAGCAAGGTTTTATAGATATTTTCCACACTATCAGCTATTCCACTAACGGAGTTTCCCGACAATTGATAAGCCGTTAGCACTGCCAGGGCACGGTGTCCCAACACATCGTAAAGCGTAGGCCTAAGATAACTTGTTGAAGTATCGCCAATCAGGATATCTGGAATGTCTTTTACTTTTACCGCTTGTAGTCTTGCAATTTCAGAAATGGAATGGCGATAGGTATCGCAAACCTCCCGCTCTAATTTACTGGCCGACCAAAGCGTGATGTCTTGTCCTTCATCGCCCTGAATTTCAGTTCGCTGAGCTATTTTATATTTGTTGATGAGGTAATAGCTCCAATAGGCTTCGCCTAAAATTGATTGTAAAATACTCTTTTCTGGTTGTTTTGCCTGGGCTATATCTTCCCTAAGCGATGTGATGTGTTTGGCAAGATCATTACCTTTCAGATAGCTCTGAAACAACATCCGTAAAGTTACCGACTTGATAACGGCCTGGGTATTTCCGGCTTTTCGAGCCCTTATTCCAATGTCCAGGATGAGCTGCAATGCCGCTTCATTTTTCTTATTAGTTGCAAGGGAATCCACCCTGTAAAAGTCATTTTTAAATTCTTCAGAAGTGTTCCTTTGTGCCTCAACATCTTGCAGAAGCATACAAGAGACCAGGATTAAAAATACAAATCGTAGAGCGTTTTTCATATTTGGTTGTTTCAATCAAGATGAGCTTTAATGGATTATTCCATAAAAGCTTATCGTATAATGCGCACTTCCTTCGGACCGGTAATCACCGATTCAATCTTGCCATTGGCCAGTTTAGTATGCTTAACTTTTACCACGCCGTAAGGAGTAGGAAAACTGCCTTCAGCAAATTTTAAGTCGCCCATATGCGGTTGCACTTTGATTGCCCTGCAACCCGGTTCTACTACAGAGATACCCAACACATGTTCTGTTAGCCAAGGTGTTGGACCAGAAGCCCAGCCATGTGCCAAACTATGCCTGAAACCAACATAACAATAGGCGCCATAATCGCCGTGAACGTCTACCATTCCCGCAGGCACCAATTCGTCTATCCGACTAGCATTTGGTATCCAATCCATATTAAAGTCTTCCCAGAAGGTGGTGGCACCAAGCTTTAGCATTGCGCCCCAATAGGTTTTAATCACATCCATCGCCTGCTGGTAATTACCTCCCTTAGCCATCGCCTGCAACATGTAATAACCATAAAATGTCGAGAAGTTTTTAGCTCCACCCTCTAAAATCACTTTGTTTGCTTTCTCTGTAGACATTAATCCCGACAATGCATAAAGCGCTGCAGCTTGTTTAGAGCCGTTGATGTCTGGTGCATTTTTCTTTAAGCGTTCAATCGCCGCTTTATATTTTGCCGCAGCCGCAGGTTCTTTTAGGGTGATACACATTTCTGCTCCTGCATTTAGCGACATCACCATTAATGCTTGCAAGCCGGCATGGATGGCTGGTTTGTTTTCGCTGGATGGCCAGTCTAGAAACTTTCCTTCGAGGTTTTCTGTATTGTCGTCGCCAATTTTTGTGGTCAACAGATTAAGCAAGTCAATTAAATATTTTTTCTGCCTTTGAAGATAGGCCAGGTTGCCACTGCTTTTATATAGATCCCTATGGATAATGATCCACCACATAGAATACGCACTAATGCCGTTCATCCATTGAGGTAAAGGGGTAATGTCTCTAGACAAATCAAGGCTTTTTGCGATCACTTCGTTATTACCAAAAACAGCATTGATGGTGGTTACTTCTGGATGCATATCGCCAACCCATACTAAACGGTCGCGTTTAATTCCATCCCATAAGTAATCCTGCATGTTCATATGTACAGTATATGCACCAGTGGCCCAGATCTTATTTAATAAAGTATCACTGCTCTTAAATGATCCCAAATAAGGGATGTTGCGGTAAACTGCCAATGCATTAACTTCTTTTAAAACTAATGTGCTATTGGTATCTACCAAGTCTATCCTCGCAAACCTAAATCCCGAATTTCCGAACTCTAGTTTACCCAACCATGGCACTGAAGTCACAAAATCACGCATGGCATGGTCGTTTGTGGCACTCGAAGTCTTTACGTCCGACATGGCCTCGCTAGCCGATTCTCCTAACCTTACCCTGATCTGCACTGGTTTGTTGCTTGGCCACATCCCTGTAACCAGCTGGAGAGCACCATGCAATTCCTTACCGAAATCCAACAACAGGCCTGGCTTTACAGTTGCATCACTCTTTAATACACAGAGGTTACCTGAGTTCAAATCAGATTGCCCATTGCCTACTTTCAGTAGTTTTTCTGCATTGGAAATGCGGTCTCCTGTTTCGCTCTTCCAAAGTATGCGGATTGGGGTGATCCGCTCTCTAACGGTTGGTTCTATGATGGGGTTTTTGGAGATTTGTGCAATGGCAGGCACAGCTGATAAACCACTTGCGATCAATGCGCAGCAAAGGAAAATGGATCTCGGGCTCTTAAAAATTAGCATATAAGGGGTTTTATTTTTTACTCATTTGATACAGCTCACTTCCAGCTAACAACAATGCGCCAACTCCGTAAACATTGGTATTGTCGTAACCTGCCGCACCGGGCTTGTCGCCCACTTTCTGAACATAGCCTAACTTTCCATCGGGGTGTATAGACGAAGTGAGGGCAGCCCATGCTTTCTCAACTACCGGCAGGTATTTTTGCTTGGGCAAAAGTCCATTTCTTATTCCCCAGGTAATTGCATAGCAGTAAAAACCAGTTCCACTGGTCTCCTTTTCGCTAAAGGTTACCGGATCTAGTAAAGACGCGTGCCAGCTGCCGTCGGCTTGTTGCAAACTGGCAATTTTCCCTGCCATCTGCTTAAATTGGGTTTCATAAAGTTTACGACTTACAAAATTCTTTGGCATGTTCTCTAGTACTCTAACTAATCCGCCCATTACCCAGCCATTCCCTCGCGACCAAAATACTTTCTCTCCGTTCTGCTCTTTCATATCGAAGAAGCGACTGTCACGATAGTACAAATGGGCGTCTTTATCGTATAAGTAAGCAGATGTTTTCCACCACAATGAATCTGCTTTTTTTAAATATTTCAGATCCTTTTTTGCAGTTGAAAGGTATGCAAGTGCAGGTGGCCCCATAAAAAGTGCATCACACCAGGCCCACTCCCGCAAGTTAATATCTGGCGCAACTTTTAAAGGCTCATTATATTGATGCTGCACGATGGTATCGGCTAGTGCCACCCATTTGGCGATCATCTTTGGATCTTTATGCTGCATATACATTTGCGTGTACATTTGGGCAACACAGTAATCGTCTGCAAACAACCTGTTGCGGCCCATATCCCAATTGTTTGTTTCTCCAATTCCATATAAGAAATCGTCGTAAGCTTTATCGTTATCAACTGACTTTAAAGCAACCATACCGGCGTAAAGAGCGCCATTTTCCCAATTGGTTTTCGGTATTTTTACCCTTCCTTCTTTAAACTCGTTGATTTGCCAGTCGGCAACCTTCTTCATATTTCGAATAATGGAATCTTTTAAAAGTTTGGGGCTATTCTGAGAAAAGGATAGGCTTGAATAGACTACAAATAGCAGCGTTACTAAAATTCGGTTCATAATTGTGTTTAATTCGGCTTTTTAAACGTAGTAATAATTATTTTAATAACCATCCTGCTGAGTACTGATTGGTCAGAAATAATCGTACTTGAGATCTTAGAATTAGCTAAATATCAGCCTGATTATCATACTCCTGAAAAAGAATTTCTTCCATTATAAAGAGACTTTAAGTAGTCAAGCGTCATTTGTGGTAAGAAAACACATTTTAAACCGTTATTATAACTGTATTGTTACAATATTTGTAGAGTAAAATCTACTTTTACGATTTATGCTTGCAATTATTAATTTTCAAACCAAAAACACAAAAAATGAAACTAACAAAAATGATGTTGATGCCGGCGGTATTGGGCCTATTAACTTTATCCCTTTACTCTTGCAAAACAAAAAAACTTGCTGCTAAGCCTGCTCCGGCTCCCGTAGTAAGAGAAACTCCGGTTGAGAAGCCTGCACCAGCTCCTGTGGCAGTTGAAGAAAAGGTAGCACCAGCACCTGTTGAGAAACCAGATTTTAACTTTAGCAATGTTCAGTTTGAGTTCAATTCGGATGTATTGAAGACCTCTTCTTATCCTATTTTAGACAAAGTGATTGCAGAGATCAAAAAAGAACCATCTGCAACGTTTGTATTAAATGGAAATTCATCCGCAGAAGGATCGGCAGAAAGGAATATGTCACTTTCAGTAGACCGTGCAAATTCTGTGAAAACATACCTGGTTAATGGTGGCTTGAATGCTGACAACTTCACAATTAAAGGTTATGGCGAAGCTAAACCAATCGCAGACAATAAAACGGAAGCGGGAAGAGTAATGAACAGAAGGGTGGAGATTAAAAGACAAAATTAAGTGATCTGCTTTCGGGCTGCATAATTCCCGATGAAAAATCGGGAAAGACGCTATGCCCTCTCCCAGACACTGAATTTTCAGGGAAGCAAAGCAAAATAAGTAAAAACAATTGCTAGCTCACGAATAGACTGAATTTTCAGGGAAGCAAAGCAAAATAAGTGAAAACAACTGCTAGCTCATGAATAGACTGAATTTTCAGGGAAGCAAAGCAGAATAAAAAAGGCTTGAAGATTAAATCTTCAAGCCTTTTTGCTTAACTCTTCTCAATAATACCTTTCCCAGAAAAATTACCTTCTCTGAAAAGGCATAGCATTCATTGCGCTTCTTCAGCGCGATTGTTGATGCAGCCTTAGAAGAGAACGGTTATTTTGCATTAGTACCGCCAAGCAAGTCGCTCAATTTTTTCTGAAGCTCTTCTCCTCTGATGTTTTTAGCAACAATCTTTCCTGTTGGATCAATTAAGTAATTAGCAGGGATCGACTGTATGCCATATTGCTTTGCAACAGCATTGTCCCAGAATTTCAGATCAGAAACATGCGTCCATGTCAAGCCATCTTTTTCAATTGCCTGAAGCCATGCTTCTTTTTTTCCTGGTTGGTCCAGAGAAACACCCAATACCGTGAAATTCTTGTCTTTGTAAGTTTTAAAAGCAGTTACCACGTTAGGATTCTCAGCACGGCAAGGTCCGCACCAGGAAGCCCAGAAATCAAGTAATACATACTTTCCTCTAAAATCAGAAAGCTTAACAGGCTTATCATTCACATCGTTTTGAGTGAAATCCATGGCCAGCTGACCAACCTGACTCATTTTAGCTGCATTTAATGTAGTAGCGATCGACTGCCCTAGCATAGTACTTCTAACCTCTTTAGAAAAACGGTTAAATTCTGGTGTAAACTTCTCAGCGTCAATGTCATAACCCATATAGCTGCGGAAGGCAACAAGACCCATGTAATTTTTAGTATTGGCAAAAGCGAAATTTCGGTTCACCTCAGTCATCTTGTTGCTAATTTGATCAGCTTGTCCGTTCAACCTATCCATAAACGCTTTGTCTTTACGTTCCTCAGGCGATTTGCCCATGTATTCCGCATTCAATGCGTTCATCTGAAGTGTATAAGGCTTCAAAGCATCCTTTAACTGTTGATTATCCCAATTAACCCAAGATCCTTTGATCTTTGCATTTTTTATCGAATCTGGAGCGGTAACTAAAATAGTTGTGTTTTCAAGATAAAGAGTTAAAACATCCACAGCGGTACGTTTTGCAGGGTCTACAGCGGCAGCGTCATGCTTTACACGGATACTGGCAGAAGATGGAGAAGTTACTTTACCGGTAAAGCTAAATTCACCATTTTTAAGTGTTGCAGAATCCAGTACCTGTTCTGAACCTGCCCTGTAACTCAGGTAAGCCTTAGCAGGAGCATTCAAATCTGCAACTTTACCCTTAACGGTAAAACCACTCTGTGCGATTGCAGCAATTGGCAGTAAGCAAATGGCCGCCAAAATCATTCTTTTCATATTTTCTTATGCAGTTAGTTAGAGATTGTATCCATTATTTTATGGATAACCAAATATAGTAAGATAAGATACTAAAAATAAGGCTTAAATGTAAAATTATAGTAGCTTTTGGTAAGTACGCCACCATAAATCCGGCATCTCCCCATTTACGGCAATGGCATAATCATCGTATCTACATGGAACCAGATGAAAACGTTCATTCTTGGAAATGCCTACCGGATAAGGAACTTGCATCCACCATCGATCAGATTTCTTACTCTTTACAAACAACATCTCCCCTGTCCCGTCACTAAGGCTAGCACGATAGATGAGGTACTGAGATTTTGGGGTTAATGGAAAATCCTTCTTCCGGTTGTAAAAACCATCTATAAAGTACCACACCATTTGGGCAAGCAGCATGGCAGTCTGTCCATTCTGATCGAAAGCAGGATTAAATTCATAAAATCCGATTGATGTCAGTTTGTCGCTCATCCCTGCATACCTGGCAATCCTGCATGCCTGTTCTCCATAAAATCCATTGGGACTCGCATTTGCATTAGCACCTGCATCTGATGATCGTATTGCGCCGATATCAAAGCTGATCATGTTGGCATTTCTTATTATCGGTTCTGTTAGCGAAATGTCCTGAGCAAACTCACCCAATCGATGTACATCAAAATAAAGCTTACTCATTACCTTCAAGCTTTCCTGATTCACAAAATAGGTTTGATAACCAATATTGCTAAAGTTAAACAGGTAATTAGGTTGATGTAACAGTATTTTATTAAGGTAAGTATCCGAACGTGCGGTTAATCCTTCCTGGTCCTCCTCGTCCAGATCAAATTTACTATCTATCACTACCAGGTCTACCTTTTGCTCCAGAGATTCATAAGCCAGGTATTGCGGGTAGGTAAGGTCTTGTCCACCCCCCAAAATTACCGGTAAAATGTTCAGCTTGATCAACTCGGAGACCACCATTTTTAATGCCACATACGTATCTGATAGGGTAGCCCCCGCCTTGATATTACCAAGATCGACAAGACGTACAGTATAGGGACCTTCATTAAGACTGTAAAATTGTTCGCGGAAGTAATCAGGACCTAATGCGCAGCCTTCATTATCCTTTGCCGCGCGGTCGTCCAGCACCCCAAAAATTGCAATATCAAATCTTTGTTCTTCCAGTTCAGGAAAAGTATCTGTAAAGAAGGTAGCTTTCAACCCTAGCTGACTGGTATAAAAACCAGCCTTTGGCGTAAACTTGTCATTACTTAAGGGTGAAAAAAAATCTGATAAAGACATATAGCACTTAAATGTATGGCATCAAATATCTATTTTTGAGCTCAAACATTTAAATAAACCTGCCTAAAAAATTGAAATGATATTAATAACCGGTGCTACTGGATTTTTAGGATCAGAACTCATATACCAATTAACCTCCGCCGGAGTACCTGTAAGGGCTTTAATGCGAGAGGGTTCTCAGATACCGCTGCGTTTAAAAGAGAATCACCTCATTGAATGGGTGAATGCAGATATACTCGACTTTGCCAGTCTCGAAGAAGCGTTTGGTGGGATAGACCACGTTTACCATTGTGCGGCTATGGTATCATTTGATCCGAAAGATAAATCGCAGTTACTCAAGGTTAATATTGAAGGCACCAGTAACATTGTAAATCTGTGCATCGAGAATAACGTTAGGTTGCTTCATGTGAGTTCTGTTGCAGCGCTTGGAATCGCTGGTAAGGGCGGACTCATCACAGAGAAGGATTTCTGGGAATATGACTCAAAAGCACATAGCTATGCCATTTCTAAATATGAAGGAGAAATGGAAGTATGGCGTGGAATAGCTGAAGGATTGGATGCAATAATTGTTAACCCCTCCGTAATCATAGGAGCAGGGGCAGGTTTTAAAGGAAGCGGAGCGATCTTTAAGCTCATCCTGGACGGCCTCTCTTTTTATACTAAGGGAGCAACGGGCATTGTAGATGTTGAAGACGTTGCCAAAAGCATGATCGCCTTGATGAACAGCAGCATCAGCAATGAACGCTTTACCATTTCGGCAGAAAATTATCATTATCAGCAATTTTTTGGCGAAATTGCCCATCAATTTGGTGTAAAGGCGCCAGCAAAAGAAGCCAGTCCATGGATGTTGGGCATCGCCTGGCGAGCAGCCAAATTTGCTGCTCTATTTACTGGCAAACCTGCTGCACTAACCAGCGATGCAGCCAGAAGTAGTTTAAATGAAAGCCTCTACAGCAACGAAAAGATTAAAAAGACCATCGGAATAAAATTTAAACCACTTAAGCAAAGCATACAGGAAGTTTGCAACAGCTTAAAGCTTATTTAAAAATGAAGCAAAAAAATTACTACATCATTGACTTTGACAGCACCTTTACCCAGGTTGAAGCGCTCGACGAACTTGCACGAATATCTTTAAAAAAACATCCTGAAAAGGAAGCAATTTTCCAGAAGATAGAGGATTACACCAACCTCGCCATGGAAGGAAAACTTTCATTTGGAGAAAGCCTTGCTCAAAGGGTCAGACTTTTAGAAGCCAACGAAGAGCACCTAAAGCAGCTCATTACCCGATTAAAAAAGAAGGTATCGGCTTCTTTTTCCCGCAATGCTGCATTTTTCAGAGATCATGCCGATGAAGTGCTGATTGTATCTGGTGGATTTAAAGAATTTATAACTCCCGTAGTTAGCCAATACCACATTAAAAAAGAAAATATTTACGCCAATACCTTCGTAACAACTGGTGATGGTAAGATCATAGATTACGACCATGCCAACCCGTTAAGTGAGGAAGGCGGTAAGGTAAAACTGGTAAGGCAAATGAATCTGGAAGGCAACTTATATGGAATTGGCGACGGGTATTCTGATTTTCAATTGAGAGAAAGCGGACTCATCAAGAAATTCTATGCTTTTACAGAGAACATTTCTAGAGAAAGTATTGTTGAAAAGGCTGACCATGTTACTCCTAGTTTCGATGAATTCCTTTATGTGAATAACCTCCCTAGAGCGATATCTTATCCAAAGAACAGAATCTTATGCCTGGTTATAGGCGAAGTTCCGGCCGAGAGTGTGGATCTATTAAAGAAGGACGGCTTTTCCATCCGCCAGAAGTCAACCTTTGAAGAAAAATACGTTGCCGACGTACACATGATGCTGCTGGGCGAAGGAGAGAAACTTGAGCCAGAAAAGCTAGACCGCGCAGTAAAATTAAAGACAGTAGGTTACCTGGGCAACATCAAAACCAAACTTGACCTTGCCACTTGTACAGAAAAAGGAATAGTGGTGTTTGATGACCTTAAGAACAATCCCAGGAATGCCAATTTCATCCCGAAAAGGATGATCGATTTTATGAATACAGGTACTACGCATTTGAGCAATAACTTTCCTAATCTGCAGTTGCCAAGGATAGATAAATCGCACCGCCTGATCCATATCCACAAAAATGTTCCTGGTATTATGGCCCAGGTGAACACCGTTTTTGCCAGTCACAACATCAATATCGTTGGTCAGTTTTTGATGACCAACTCCAGCATAGGATATGTGATTACCGACATCAATGCCCAGTATGACGATCAATTGTTCAAATCATTAAAAAAGATAGAACACACTATAAAATTCAGGGTATTGTATTAGCGTGGTTTCCTTACCTTTGAGGAAACTAACTATTCATGGAACTTACACCGCAGATTAAAGAAAAGCTGGATAAGCTGCAGGAGAAATATGCAGCGATGGGGCAGGACATGTCGGCCTATCTTGACGGTTTGCTTTATGCAGATTTTTTAACCTATTGGGATTATATTCACCTGGATACCTTGCTGAGCTTGCAAAGTCCCAAAACTCCCTTTCCTGATGAAGAAATCTTCATCATGTACCATCAAATTACTGAGTTGTATTTCAAGCTCGCCCTGCACGAATGTAAACAGATTGCAGCGCAGCCGGAATTAACCCTACAGTTCTTCACGGATCGGGTAAAACGCATCAATGCCTACTTCAATGCACTCGTATCTTCCTTTGAGGTGATGGTTAACGGCATGGAAAAGGAGCAGTTTCTAAAGTTTAGGATGTCACTACTACCAGCAAGCGGTTTTCAATCCGGCCAGTACCGCATGATTGAAATCTGTGCGACTGATTTTATCAGGCTGGTCGACAAAAGTAAAAGGGAAGAACTCCGTGATGCGCCAATTGAGGAACAGTTTGAAAACATTTACTGGAAATTTGGCGCCACAGAATTGGCCAGCGGAAAGCAAACGTTAACGCTTAAACAGTTCATTAATAAATACGCAGATCAGTTCCTTCAACTGGTTAAAGAAAGGAAAGAAAGCAATTTCTCTGCGCTTTATCACAAACTTAAAGCAGAGGGTCACGACTTAACAATGCTGGAAGATGAATTGAGAAAGCTTGATATTTTTGTGAACGTAGAATGGCCGCTTTCTCATTATAAATCCGCAGTCCGATACCTGGAAAGAGACCCGGTTGACATTGCTGCAACAGGCGGCACCAACTGGCAGAAATACCTGCCTCCGCGTTTCCAAAAAAGAATATTCTACCCCTTCCTCTGGACCGAAACACAAATGGAAGAATGGGGTAAGGGCTGGGTGCTCGAGGTATTGAAGCATCAGAAATAAAATAAGAACCCCGCTCACCCTTACCTAGATAATTTTCTGTAATTTTGCATTAAAGCACTACTATAATGAATGATATACTGGACATAACGATAACCAAAGCTGCTGAAAGCAGGTTAACAGTAACTGATTTTTCACAATTGCCTTTCGGAAAGGTGTTTTCCGACCATATGTTTATCGCTGAATACGACAATGGTGAATGGGGAAACCTGCAAGTATTGCCATACGGCCCAATTCCGATGAGTCCAGCGATTTCTGCATTGCATTACGGACAAGCAATTTTTGAAGGCCTGAAAGCTTACCGTCAGGAAAGCGGAAAGATTAGCGTCTTCAGGGGCGATAAGAACTTTGAGCGCTTCAATAAATCTGCTACGCGTATGTCTATGCCTGCGATAACTAAAGATATTTTTATGCAGGGAATTGCTGCCTTGATAGAAATCGATGAGCGGTGGGTACCTGCACAAGATGGATATTCTCTATACATTCGTCCCGTAATGTTCGCTACCGATCCTTACCTGGGCGTTAAACCGTCCGACAAATATACCTTCGCATTATTAACTACACCGACCGGACCTTATTATAGCAAAGCATTAAAGGTTAAAATAGAAACAGAATTTACGCGTGCCGATGAAGGCGGTGTTGGCTTTGCCAAAACTGCTGGTAATTATGCCCGCTCCCTATATCCTTTTGCCGAAGCTCAAAAAGAAGGTTTTGATCAGTTGATCTGGACCGATGCAGTATCTCATGAATATATTGAAGAAGCCGGAACGGCCAACCTGATATTTGTGATTGATGGCAAATTGGTAACTCCGTCTGTTAGAAGCACCGTGTTAGATGGCGTAACCAGAGATACCATCATTACACTAGCAAAACATCAAGGTATTGAGGTAGAAGAAAGACGTGTAAGCGTAAAAGAGATTCTTGATGGCATCGAAAATGGTACCGTTACAGACGCCTTTGCTGCTGGTACTGCAGCAACCGTAACTCCAATTGGAGAGATTGGCTACAACGGTAAAATATATACTTTGACAGATCCTTCAACCAGGACAATTTCTTCGGGAATAGCAAAGACACTAAACGATATCCGTTATGGATTAATTCCTGATGAGTTTGGTTGGAACTGGATTGTGTAACATACTTTATATATTAATATAGTTTTAGAAGGCGTCTTTGTTCAAAGACGCCTTTTTTTGTACCTTCCGATATTCTGTTTTAAACAATAAACCAATACACACCGTGCGCAAAGTCTTTTTAATTTGTATAACCATGTCCCTTTCTTTAAATGCCCAACTTCAGGCGCAGCTAAAAAAGCTTTCTTCCGATCAGATATTTAAAGGGCAGCCCTCACTCACAAAACCGATCAACACCGTTACCGGATGGGCCGATGAGAGTCATTATACTGAAGTAGACGCAAAAGATAAACAATTGTATGCGGTCGACATTAAAACAGGCGCAAGATCACCCTATACTCCACCTCCAAAAAGTAATATAAAGGTCTTCATTCAAGACAACGATATCTTTATTCAATATGGTACTGCTGAGCCAAAACGCCTGACAGAAAATACCGATCTGGAAAAGAACCCAACCCTTTCTCCTGATGGAAAGCATGTGGCTTTCACCCGCAACAACGATCTCTATGCGGTGGATGTTTCTTCGCTAAAAGAGACCAGATATACGACTGATGCAACAGATGTGATTTATAACGGATACTCTTCATGGGTTTATTATGAAGAAATCCTGGGCAGGGCCACCAACTATAAAGCCTTCTGGTGGTCGCCAGACAGCAAGCACCTCGCGTTTATGCGATTTGACGATACCAAAGTGCCTATGTTTCCTATAAACGGGTCCACTGGTCAACATGGTTATGTAGAAAAGACTAGGTACCCAAAAGCCGGCGATCCCAACCCGGCCGTAAAAGTTGGCTTTGTAAAGACCACAGGTGGCGAAGTAACATGGGCAGATTTTAATGAAAAAGACGACCAATATTTCGGCACTCCCTATTGGAGTTTCGACGGCAGTAACCTGATGGTACAATGGGTAAACCGTGGGCAGGACAACCTAAAGTTTTACTCAGTAAACCCAGAAACGGGGGCAAAAAAAGAGATTTATGATGAGAAGCAATCCTCATGGGTAGATCTAGACTATGATGGAAGAATAGAATACCTGGAAGACAAGAAACATTATATTCTTAAAAGCGATAAAACGGGTTGGGCACACTTCTACCTATACACACTTGACGGCAAATTGATCAATCCAATTACCAGCGGTAAATGGCAGATAAGTAACCTGATCCATGTAGATGAAAAGAATAAAGTGGTTTATTTTACGGCTAGAAAGGAAGCATCTACACGCACCGATTTTTACAGCGTAAGCTATAATGGCAAAAACATGAAACGCCTTACATTCGGAGACTATACGCACCAAATCCAGTTGTCACCAAATGGCACGCACTTCATCACCACATACTCCAATGTTACCACTCCTTCAAAAAGAACATTGCTAGACAATAAAGGCAACATCATAAAAGAACTTGGTGATAGTAAAGCGGATGATTACGCAGACTACACCTTTGGGAAAACTGAAATGATTACAATCCCTACGGATGATGGTTACAACTTGCCCGCTGTGATTACTTATCCAACTGATTTTGATCAGACAAAAAAATACCCTGTGGTGATGAGTATCTATGGCGGTCCCAATGCAGGCAATGTAACAGATACCTGGAAGGGTATCGGAAATCAATGGTGGGCAAATGAAGGGGTGATACAGATTTCGGTAGACCATCGTGCATCTGGACAATTTGGAAAGGAAGGAGTTGCCTTGATGCATCGCAACCTTGGTAAATGGGAAATGAAAGACTATACCACCGCAGCAAGATGGTTAAAAGCAAAATCCTGGGTAGACAATAAAAAGCTGTTGATAACCGGCCACAGCTACGGCGGCTACATGACCTGCCTGGCATTAACCATGGGTGCTGATGATTTCGACTATGGTTATGCCGGTGCACCCGTTACCAGTTGGGAACTGTATGACTCCAACTATACAGAACGCTTTATGGATACTCCGCAAGAAAATCCCGAAGGCTATAAAAATGCTTCTGTTTTAACCTATGTTGATAAATACAAAGGACTGCTCAGAATTATGCACGGCGATATGGACGATAATGTTCACGTGCAAAACACCATTCAATTGGTTGATAAATTGACAAATCTGAACAAGCATTTTGAGCTGATGATTTACCCGGGCAGCAGACACGGATTTGGAACGGCTAAGGCAGCTCACGATAGAGCCGAGAGAATCAGATTCTACTACCAAAACCTACTCAATAAACCAGTCCCGGCAGAACTATTAAAATAAGCCATGAAAAGAACAGCAATCCTGGCCATTGGCCTCCTCATATCTGTAAATGCATTTGCGCAAACCACCAAGCCAAAGCAAAAGAAAACATTGATTTGGAGTGAAGAATTTAATTACAAGGGCTTGCCTGATTCTACAAAATGGGGTTATGAAACGGGTTTCATCAGAAACTCTGAGAAACAGTATTACACCAAAGACCGTCTGGAGAATGCCGAAGTAAAAGGGGGTAAACTGGTCATTACTTCCTTAAAGGAAAATTATAAGAACGCCGGGTATACCTCAGCGAGCATCAATACGCTTAACAAAAAGGCTTTTGAAGGCAACATTAGGGTAGAAATCAAAGCGAAGCTTCCATTTGGCAAAGGCATTTGGCCTGCATTGTGGATGATGGGTACAAACACCAACCAGGTAGGATGGCCAAAATGTGTGGAATTTGATATTATGGAATTTGTTGGCCATACACCAGGCACCATTCATGCTAACCTGCATTGGTGGGACAGTACTTCTTCACAATCCAATAAACATAGCGCAAAGGGAAATAAGATTCTTCTGGAAGATATTCATAAAAAATATCATGTATACGGATTAGAGCGCCAGGGAGACTCCATAAAAGTCTTTGTAGATGATCAGTTCTATTTCAGCATGAAAGCTCCTGAAACAGCTTACAAAAACTCATTTACTGCCCCACTCTATTTACTGATCAACACGGCAGTAGGCGGCGAATGGGGAGGCCCCATTGATGACAGCATATTTCCTCAAAAGTATTACGTAGATTATGTAAGAGTATTTAAGTTAGATTAGAACGCTAACGATCTTCGGCCGCTCTCGCTCGTCTTTTTGCACGAATAACCCTACGCTTTTCCCTGTCTATTTTGATCTGCTCGAAACGATGGACTTGAGCCAATATCTTTTGCTCCTTTTGCGGGGTTACGCCAACACTGTATTTAATACCAGAGAAGAGTGTTCGCCAGATAAAACTAAAGAAAGAGGCTGTGGCGGGCCGTTTATAATATACTGGTGCATCTATCAATACCCCATCCCGCCCTGGATTATCTGAATTGATCACCATTGCATTTGCCAGCAAGGAAATCCATCCCTGCCTAACCAGTTTGTTTTCCTTCTCTTCCCGCTTCATCAGTGCAACAGAAAGGTCATTATAAGCAAACTTGACGGTGCCTTTCGCGGTCTGATCATTGGCCTTAACGTCGAAGTCGAGTTGCTTAACTTTACCTCTTTTGATCTGCACCATTCCAAGCGGCATCGTTACATTATTCAGCGCCCTGCCATCCATAACACCTAAAGTTCCGTTGTAGGAAAACTGTCCATTGCTTTCCAGCAAATCAAACCTGAAGTTAACATCCAGCTTTCCTTTCCCCATCATATATGTAGTCATATCGGCAAACAAATAAGGATTCTTCTTCTTGACTCTTTCTACATTACTAATGTTAGTGATGCTACCCGAGGTTCTTTCAAACGTAATTCTTCCCTTTTGTTTGCTATCGCGATCATATTCGGAGTAACTGATGTTTACATTGTTCAAGCTAAGCCGCTTTACTGTTAATGGAGCCCGCACTTGCTGGAGCAACTGATGGGGATACTTTCCATTCTTGATTTTAATTTTTGCAGGTAGAGAATTGTTGTTAAATACATCCACTGTACCGTTGCTGATGTTCATCTGCGTTGCATATAGCTCCTGTTTCCTAATATATAAAGGAAAATCAATACCTTCCAGATCAATATTACTCATCTCAATATGGTAACGCTCTTTAGAAACACCAGCTACTTTAGCAAAGCTCATTTCATCATACCGGGGTACAACGCTAAAACTATTGATGTTTAGCTTTCCTGTGGAGGAGCTAAAGTTTAAACGATTTAAGCTGATGTGATAGAGGCTGTCGGGCGTTGCATATTTATAATCGTTAAGATTGATGATGATATCCTGCAAAGCATATAACCTGGTGGGGTCTTTATCTGATTCCTTATCTATCACCCAGTTTTTTAAGGTTATATTGAGTTTGTCTATGGAGTCAACCTCTTGCTTATGGGGACTGTTGTGAATGTATTTAAATCTGATGTTTTTAAATTCAATAGCATCAATTTTCAATTCTGACAGGTATTTAGAAATGTAATCGTAAGGCGATTTCTGCAGATATGAAGGGCTGTTTTCATTGAAATCGAACTGCTGATTTACCATAATCACATCAGGATTCTCAAATAGCAATCGTTCGATATTTAATTTCCGGTATTTAAACAGTTGCTTTGGATGAAAATTAGAGATGGCCAACTGCTTTAACTCAATGGAGTAAATATTATTAGGTGCTTTCTTTAGGGCAATCAACTTTTTGAAGATATTGGTGTCAGGAATTAACCTCACGTCTTTTAGTGTTGCCCCTTGCGTAAGCAGGTTTAAGGTCAGATCAGAAAATTCAATATTATACAGGCTGTCGGTGGCATTGATCACTAAACTTTTCAATTCATTTTGAACAACAGGACGCAATTTGTTGCTAAAATAGATGGACATAAAAAACACGAATATCAAAATAAGGGATAGTATCCCCAGCACCCATCTCAACGCACTGTATTTCTTTCGGATCTCTTCCTGCATAGGCAAACCAAGTACTACAATATACAGCTTTAAATTGCTTAAATGCTAGTTTGAGGTCTAGTTTGTTTTCTTTTCCTTTTCTTGCTCTCGTGCCTTTTTACGTTCCGCTCGGCGTTTTTCACGAGCGGCTTTTCGGTCCTCTTTTTTATCTTTAACTTTTTGCATCGCCTGCTCCGGAGTTTTAACGGGAACTATACCCAGGCCAACATTCTCGCGCATACCAATAAATACACTTTTCCAAAGCAAGTTAAAGAACGAAGCTGCAGGTGTTCGTTTAAAAGAAACATGCGCTATCCTGGGTGCATCGCCTTTCTTGGGGTTATCATCCTTAATCAAAAAGCTATTGGCAATAAACGACAATAAGCCTTTTTCCTTCGGCTTTTCGCCATTCTCGCCTTCCTTAAGCAGTTTAATTTTTAAGTTGGTATAATAAAATCCAACAGTAGAAGTAGAGCCATACTGATTGGCTTTAACATCGAATTCTGTTTTTTGCATCTGCCCACTGGCAATCTCTACCAATCCCATATTCTTCGCAACTGGATTGAGTATCATCATGTCCATCGGCCCAACCTTACCGCTATAAGTAAAAGCCGCATCTTTGGCCGTTAGGTTAAAATCTATTTTAATGTCTATCCTACTGGTTTTCATTACCAATGCATGCAAGGTTGCAACTGCATGATTGTTTTTGGTTAACTGTAGTGAGTCGTTCGTTACATTATAGATATTTCCACCAAAATTCTTAAAATAGATGGTTCCTCTTTTCTGACTGATTGGATTGTATTCTGTGTAAGCTACATCCAGTCCGCGCAATTTTAACGTATCCACAATAGCTGGAATGGGTAGCCGTTTCAGAGCAATATGCGGAAAGTTCTTTGCCTTGTCCAAACCAGGCACAGCGGGCAATTCCCTATTTACAAAAATATTTACTTTAGCGTCCCCAATAGCTATTGCACCTGCGTGTAAACTACCCTCAGTATTTAATCGTTTAAAATCAACCCCGGTAAAATTGATGTGATCAAATTTTAAATCATAACGATCCTTCCCATACTTGTACTTTCTGCTAAACTCCAGATCAGGATACATAGGGATCATCTGTACACCAACAACCTTGATATTTTTACCGACAGCAGAGCCGCTAATGGTGTCAACCTTAATGGTGTACATTTTATCCTTACCTAATGATCGATACCCGGTAAGCATAAAACCAATATCCTTTGTATAGTAAAAGCGTGTGGTATCAGTCGCCGACAAAGAATCTATCAGCAAATCATTTACATTTATACTCAAATGCTTAATACTGTTGAGTGGCTTTGAAGTTGCCCCATTGATATAATCCAGATCGGCATCAACAATTTTAATCGCCTTTACATGAATAGACTTCAGGGTTCCGGAAATGAGTTGGTATAGACTTTTTTCTTCTTTAACCGTATCTGGTTGTTTGGGTATATTATAGTGTACAATATTTATTGATGGCTGATCCAGAATGATTGCATTCAATTCCACAATCTTTTTGAAGTAGGCTTTGAGGATACTGACACGACTGATCTTCAAATGGGCTAGTTTGACCTGATAAAGGTTTGGTGAAGCCAGCTTTGCTGTTCTAAGTTTATTGAAAACAGCGGTATCAGGCATTAATGAAACACTGTCAAGAACAGCAGTGCCACTAAAGAGATTGAGGTGTATATCGTCAAAATTCAAGCTATATAAGCCCTTTGAGCCATCATGTACACCCTTCTTTAATTTCTCGGTAAGCAAAGGTTTCCATTTATAACTCAGGTAAATTGATGCTATTCCAAGTATAATCAATAAAGCACCAACAATGCCACCTATCCATTTAATTACTTGATACTTATTCCTTTTTGGCTGATCCATAAGATGTGTATAGGAAAGTCCTATACAATATCAAGGCCATAAAAACAATTAAAGCTCCTTCCCTTGATAAAAGCCACGATCAACATCAACAGCAGAAAAATACCCTTGCGCATTTCCTGAAATGTTCCCTTGAATATTTACTGGCACTCCTGAAAACAAGCCATTCCAATCTGTTTCCATAAAAACGGAATAGAGGTACTGTGCATATCTTTCAGATAGAGAAATTTTATAGATATAAATGTAATTGCCAGGCCCAACAGACAGCGTTCTGTTCAGGTTATATAATGGGTATAATGAATTGGGGGAGCCCAGAAAATGGGTATAACTATACCCATTGTTTTCATTAAACTTAGATGGTTGCCAAGGTTGAGGATCACCGGGCAGAATTAGCTTTTCTGAAAAAGTAATATGCCATTTATTAGGGTTCAAATAACCAAAGGTGTGTTTAGGTATAGTCACTTCATACTTTTTATCAGCCATTAAGCGTGTAGATATCGGAAGGAAATCGTCAACAACATTGACAACCTGCCGCAAGGTATCTACAGCCGTGTAGGTTTTACCTCCGTACTTAATAGTAAGCTTATAGGCGCCATTATAATTTGGATCTCTAAAACGAAAGCCCGTATATAACCCAGGAATACTTCCTTCTCTATAAATAATATCTGCGGTTCCGTCATTCACTACCACCGAAGCTTTACTAATTGGGGTTGGCACAGAATCGGGATGTGAAGCGGGCTTTGTTAACCGGATAGACTGAGTAATATACCACGTATTATAACCACCTTCAACAGCTATTTCGTATGTACTTGTCGGTTTTTGAAAAAGATTATCTTCGAGACCATTCTTCTTACAGCCACCCATTAAAAGCTGTAGACTACAAATACAAGTAAGAAGAAAATACCTTTTCATGTTAAAGTTTAAAGCTGTACGCAACCCAGGGATATAAGCCAAAACCATATTCTATTGTAGTTTTTTTAGGTTCAAAAGCCGATGAATTCAAATGGTAATATAGTGGATTCTTCTGATTATATACGTTGTATATTCCAATAGAGACGGTATGGTCCAAAAATCTTTTTTTTGAGAGTTTAGTTAAAAGCTTGTATTTTGCAGATATATCTAATCTACTGAAATCTGGAAACCGATTGGTATTCCTAGCTTCAAATATAGGAACATTTAATCCATCATGCTCATAATAACCAACGGGTAGCGTCAGGGGCCTGCCTGTCGAATAAGTAAAGAAGGTTTGAAATGAAAATTGCTCAGTAAAAAAGTATTCCGCATTCAGTTTCAGTTCATTGGGAATATCATAGTTGGCAACAAATCTGTTCCCATAATTGATATCCGGAATCTTCCGAAAAACTCTTGCATAATTATAAGCCAAAGAACCAATAAACTTGCCCATCGACTTGTTTAGTTCAAGTTCAATTCCGTAGGCATTAGACCGGCCTGATCTGATCTGGCTTCTAACATTGGGATTTCTAATGATCTGCGCATGCCCCAGCAACTCTGGCTGATTGTCCAGTCTTTTCGCATAAGCACTTAAGGAAAAAGCATATTTATCTGGCGCAAAGCGATAACCCAACGATAGGTGGTTTGACCGCTGCGGCTTAATTTTTCTGGAGGCAGGCACCCAGGGTTCTAAAGAAGAAAAAGCAAGCGTACTGTTCTGTATCAACTGCAAATACTGATAGTTCAGATTATAACTTAGAAAAATGCGTTGATGGTCTGAAGGTAGATAACTTAAATTTAGCCTTGGCTCTGGATTTACAAATGTAGAAGTCTCATTTCTTTCAATCAGGTTACCCGATTCATCGTAAGCATTCCTGTTTTCCTGTACATTGTAAAAGCCGCCAATCCTAAGTCCATAATTCAACTCAAACCATTTGTTTAAGTTAATTTGCTGGGTGTAGTATAAGGCAACCTCTGCAGATTTATCCCGGGCAATATTGAATTCCAGTTCCTGTAATTTATAAGACTCCCCCGGCATAAAACGGTGGTACGTACCTGAAGCCCCGAATTTAATTTGATTTGTCGGTGTTCTGTAATAGGTATAATCAGCCTTTAGGGTCATATCCTTTACCGCAGTACTCCACTGACTTTTTTGGGATAGGGTATCGGCATTCAAATCTAACAAGTTGTTGTAATCGCTATATATTGCAGATACATTCAGGAACACCCTGGAGTTAAATAAGTGGTTCCATCTCAAGGTAGAAGTGATGTTACCCCATTTATTAGCATAAGAATTATCCGATAGCAAATGATCCTTTCCATAATAAACAGAATAAAACAAACTATTGTCTTTATCTACTTTATAATTGGCCTTGGCATTCACATCATAATAAACAGAACGGGGATTGAACAGCTTAAATTTATTTTGGAAAACATCCAGTAAGCTACGACGGTAAGCCACAATAAAGGAACCCTTGTCCTTAACCAGTGGCCCCTCCACAGCCAGTCTGGCCGACATCAGGTTTACTCCTCCGCTCGCGTGATATTCTTTACTATTTCCTTCCGTCATCCTGTTCACAATTACCGATGACAACCTGCCCCCGTAGTTTGCAGGCATGTAATCCCGGTAAACCTGGATGTTGTTCACGGCATCCGAGTTGAATACAGACACCAGGCCATACAAATGAGAGGGATTGTAGATGATCGCTTCATCCAGTAAGATCAGGTTCTGGTCGGCATTTCCGCCACGCACAAACAAGCCAGAACTTCCTTCCGTAGTAGATTTTATACCATTCTGCATCTGCAAACGCTTCATCACATCGGTCTCACCCAAATAATAGGGTGCTCCATTCAACTGCTTGATGGTAAAATTTTGTTCATTCATCAAGATTGGGTTCGGCGTAACATTAGACTTACTGATTACTACCTCTTCCAGTTTATGAGTTAGCGGCACCAATTCAACCTCCTGCTGCAGATCATGATCAAGATGCAATGGAATTTCTTCCAGCTGATAACCCGAATGCGATACGGTCAAATTATAATTCCCTTCCGGAACAGAGATGGAATAAAACCCATACTGATTGGTAACAACCCCCACTTGCAATTCAGGTATCTGTAATGTGGCACCAATTACTTCCTCACCATTTGCCAAATCCCTTACCCTGCCGTTGATAGTCCACACCTGCGCCTTTCCGGGCGCTATAACAATATCCTTCCCAATAAGGGAAAAACCTAAATTAGTACCAAAAAGTATTCTTTTGAGTGCCGCATCTAGTGGCGTTTGAACGAAATGAAAGCCGGCCGACCGCTTATTGCGTAGCTGGTCGGGATCAAAAGCAAAGTTAATACCTGTGCGCTGTTCCAGCCTGTAGAGTGTTCGGATCAGGGAATCCGGGCCAAGAGTTATGCTTATAGGTATGTTAAGCGGATTTTTTGTCTGTGCAAAAAGGTCCGTTCCATGTGTTGCTAAAGAGAGTGCAATAAAAAAACATAAGTGTTTAATTATCCGATAAAACATAAGTGCCTCTATCTTTGGTTACCTTGAACTGCAAAGATGCAGAAATAACCGCTAATGCACTATCAATTGTTTGATAATGAAGATTGGCAACTGAAAATTTTCTATTATTTAACGTACTACCTTTAACCACAACTGGCACTTGATACACTTTTTCAAGCTGAGTGGCTACAACACTTAAAGGCATCTCTTCAAAAGTAAACCTTTTATTGATCCAGGCTTTAAAATTAGGATTAGCATTATTTGTCATCAGGAGCGCCTTGGCACTTGCATTGTAAGAACCCATCTTACCTGCCGTAAGCACCAATTGACGGTCCGCACCCTTTTCTTTAAAGGCAACGATGCCCTCTTCAACAGTAACTGACACGTCATCATTATGCTTAAAAACATTAAAGCTGGTACCTATATCCTGTGCTTCAATATTTCCCGCTACAACTTTAAACTGTGCACCTTCATGTTTAACAACCTGGATAAAAGCCTCTCCTTTTAAAATTTCCAGTTTCCTGTCAGCTTTAAAACTGTCTTTATTATACCTGATTTCAGTTCCAGCGTTTAAGTTCAATATGGTTTCATCAGGAAGAACAATCCTCGCTACCGATGCATTTTCTGGAATGCTTACTGTTTCATACTTACTTTGGCTGAAAAAATAAAGTCCAACTGACAGCATTACCAATACTACTGCAGCAATTTTAGTGATCATTCTAAAATCGAATTTCCTGACAACAGCTTCCTTAACCTCAACACCACCAGCTAATTTGTTGCTTAAAGCATCCCATGATGCATCAGCATCCACATGTGCACTGGAAAGCTTATCTATGCTAAATTGTACATTTAAAAACTCCTGATACGTTTTTTCATTCTCAGCATCTGCCGCCCTCCATTCATTGAGGACTAGTTTATCCTCCTCAGAAATGGTATCGTCCAGATCATCAATGATCAGTTCGTAAATTAGTTCTTCGTTCTTATGAAACTCATTCATATTATAGAGATTAACGCGTTATAAAATTTAAAGCCAACAGCAATAGGGCTGTTAGTTGTTTGTGTTTTTCCAAATGCTCTCTCAGCTTTTTAAAGCCATAGGTCAGGTGGTTTTTAACTGTTTTAACAGAAATATCCATTTGATCGGCAATTTCCTGTTGTTTTAATTTACCAAAGCGGCTCAGGTACATCACCTGCTTACACTTTTCCGGCAATAAAGCCAGGGCTTCTTCCAAACCCTTTAACAATTCCTCTTCAGAATCGGCATGTTCATCAACTTCATCGGTTTGATCCGGATGGTGAACAACCAGATAGGCCGATTGCTTTTCGGCATCTGCCTTCTCTTTCTTAATGTAATTTAAGGACGAGTTGACCACAGAACGAAATAAGTAACTTTTCATAGATACCTGGATATTCAATTGAGCTGCCTTATTCCAAATGTTAATAAACACGTCATGTACAATTTCTTCTGCTGTTTCTGCACGGTTTACATACCTGTAAGCCACAGTAAACAGCTGTTTGTAATATTTTTTATAGAAAGCCTCAAACCATTTTTTATCGCCCCTTGCAAGAGCTTCCAACAGTCCCGGATCTTCCTGGTTATACAACAATTCCTGATCAGCCATGGTCTCCGCTTATTGTTGTTTAAGAGTGAAAACCCCTGATATTTCAGGCGACATCGCTGTTGTGCTCACTGTTATAAACCACAATCCTTTTAACATATTCCGTTCCTGGAGCGGAGTCAATAAAAAAGATCCTTTTATAATAGCCGGCTTGCCGTCTTCTGTACTATATATCTCTCTAATAAATGTGCCTGCACTTCCTTTAGGCCCACTTCTTATCGTCATTAGCTGAGGAACAATTTTGGTATACTCTACAGTATAACTCAACTGCTTTGTTTCCTCATCATACAAACCTTTCAATACTGCAGTGCCTTCAGAATTGCTGTTTGTTCCTTTTTTATCTGCCCTGGCCGTTACCACATATGTTCTAACAGGGGGCTTAACTTTAGCTGCCTCAACAGGCAACTCTTTCTCACACCCGCCTAAAAAGAACAGCACACATGCCACAATCGGCCACACAAATCCCTTATTTCTACTACCCTTCATTTTAGTATTTTATCCTGGCACTAAAATACTAATTTCTAATAGATTATAAACAGCCCATTAAAAAGCGTTCATCCTTTCAATAACCTGAGTTACCTGTGCTTCGGTATGGTAGTAAGATACCGGAAGACTCAACGTGGTTTGATGGATTAGTTCTGAGATTGGGAAGGCTCCTTTTAACCTGGTCTTTAATGCGTTCTGTTGATGTGGTGGTACTGGGTAATGTATCTCTGTACGTATGTTGTTAGCCAGCAAATAAGTCCTTAACTCATCTCTTTTAGGATGTCTGATGGCATAAATATGATAAACATCGTCAAAATCAGAATGCACTACGGGAAGTATAAAATCTTCTTTCAATCCTTCCTGATAAAGCTTAGCCAATTTCTTTTTATGGGTATTGATAGCATCCAGATGCATCAATTTAATAGATAGAAACCCAGCTTGTATCTCGTCCAAACGGGAATTCATCCCGATGTAATTATTGTAGTATTTTTCGTGACAGCCGTAGTTACGCAATGCCTTGATCTTGGTGATTGCATCAAAGTCATTAGACAGAAGTGCGCCACCATCACCTAAGGCACCCAGGTTTTTAGTCGGATAGAAACTAAAAGCACCAAACTCGCCAAAAGTTCCGGTCTTTTTGCCTTTATACGTCGCGCCATGAGATTGGGCACAATCTTCAACAACCCTCAGGTCATACTTTAATGCCAGGTTCATCACAGGATGCATATCGCAGGATTTACCATACAAATGCACCACCATGATTGCTCTGGTACGAGAAGTAATCTTTTCTTCTATTTTTGAAGGATCAATATTATAGGTAGCTAGGTCAGGCTCAACCATAACTGGCACCAGACCGTTGTTATAAATAGCTAAAATAGTAGCGATATAAGTATTGGAAGGAACAATCACCTCTGATCCTTCAGGGAAATCAAAGTACTTCAGTGCAAGCACCAAAGCATCCAATCCAGAAGCCACACCGGCACCATACTTACTGCCGCAATATGCAGCAAATTCAGTTTCAAAAGTACTTACCTTATTTCCAAGAATAAACCACCCCTTATTCAGGCTATCAGAAAAACTTTCCCGATAACTTTCCATGAATGGCTCATTTAGTAAAAAAAGGTTCTCGTACTCTATCATATCGCACACTTAATCTGATATGGGGTATGGATGTAATCTGCAGCTTCAAAATACTCAGATGCCAAAACCATCAGTATGGCATCATCGCTAAAACTGTGCATGGTATGCCAGTCCTCTGGTTCAATGATCAAACATTTATCCGGACTGTCCAAAATAACCGAACTTTCTTCAATGCCATTGTCATTGTAAATGGTACAGTTACCACGAATGCAAATAGCCGCCTGCCTGGTTTCATAATGTCTATGGCCGCCACGTTCAGAATCGTCTACACCATAGATATAAAAAATCCGCTTGATGTCGAAAGGCACCACCTTCTCAATTACGGTCAGGTTTCCTCTATTGTCTGTAAATGTTTTTAGGTTAACTAAGGAAGCCATAGTTCAGTGCATTTTTCTTGTAAATGTTCTTATAATACCCACGAAGGAAAAACAACAATGACCGCCCGGGAACTTTTTGTACCCATTGAATGTCATTGGTTACCTCGTGTGAGACAATTTCTTTGTTGTAAGCATTGATTACTTTCTCTGCTTCTGAAAGCGCTATGCTGTACGGTCTGTAAATGTGCTTAACAGGGTTTCTGGACAGCTGATAGGATTGGCTTGACAGACTGTAAGTATCATTTGACGTGTAATGGAAATCATGATAATGGTAAAAGACCAGATCAAACTTTTTCCCTGATGCAGTTTCTGTTCCAGTTACCTGATTACCTTTTGTTCTGAAAGCATATTGCTGAACATTCCAGGGGGCAACGCCACCCCCCAGATGTTGCAGCACTTGGATAGTACTAAATCTGGTAGTCCAGTCGTCGAGGTATTTTTGATCTCCAAATTTACCGTCTTCAACCCTATTAAAACACCAGTTTAAACAGGCGTCCACCCACCAGTTCAGCACTTCCATACCCCCCCAGGTATTCTTAAATGTCATGAATTGTACGCAATAAAGTCCGCTGTTCTTGGCTTGATCGTAGCAAGGCGTATACCTGTGCTCTGTAATCAAGACTGATTTATCGCCCATCTCATCTATTAATACAGATGGATCTTTGAAAAATAATAGATCTGCATCTACATAAGTGCAGTGGTCCAAATTGTACTTTTCTAAACAATATTTTATGCTTGATGAAGCGCAGGTCCAGCAATACTCTCCTGCTGTTCTGTCTCTTTTTACTTCAAGAAGCCTTTCATTTTCAAATTCTCTTAAGCTGATTATTGTTGCGCTCTCCAATCCTAACCTGCTTAGCAGGTCGTAGCAATGGCCATCAAACGCGACAATATACAAGTGAAAATCACTGCATTGCTTTTCAAGCGAGCGGTACATGGCTAATCCGCGCGACAAATAGGTAGTGTTAAATAGCGTACAAAATTTAAGCATGCAGAGATAAATTAATTAAGTAAAAACCTTTGTCGCGGCCAGATGGCTTACTGTCAATGTACATGACCTCTTCTCCATCCACATAGGAAGGAAACTCAGCAACTAGTTTATAAAGTTTTTCAAAATGGCTCAAAAAGAACTCCTGGTTAAAAAACCAGGAAGGATAAGATGCAGGGTATATCTCAGGCGGGACTACCTGCAATGTTAGCCGGTCGTCTGGCTTGTTGTTAAAAGCTGTCCTGTCAAACAACAGGAAATCAAAATTGTAGGATAATAACTGTTTTAGGAACTGGTGAGGTTTTTCCAAGTACTGCACTACACTAGATAACAATACAAAATCAACTTTCCTTTCGGCCTTGCAGGCTTCGATGGTATGGTAAAATTTCAATGTACCGTCGGCAAAATTTTCGTTTCCGCAAACCACATAATGTCCTTGCTCTACGACACTCCAGCTGGCGCAGATTTCCTTGGTTAGAAATTCTTTAATTTGGTAATAGGTGCTTCCTAGTGATCCCCCAAAGTCTAATACGTGAAGTGCTTTTTTCTTTAAGGTTGCACTAAGCTGCAAGAAGGCAAGCAAAGCATATGGACATTGTTTTTTATCGAAGATTACGGAATCACGTTCGTAAACCGCTTCTCCGCTTTTTACTTTTAACAGCGCCGCTTTTGTTTTTTCTAAAATAACAGAAGAATCGTACCCGCCGGCAACCGCACTGGCTTTTTCCCAGCTTGAGTAGTTGCCAAACCATCCGTACTTATTATTTTTATTTTTTGAAAACAATGCGTTGAACATTTAATATCCCTAATTCTGTATACAAGACAATGGGATATTCAGAAAGTCCTATACAGTTCTGAGAAAAAATTTAAATAATTACTAACTACTCATAAAGCTGGTTCATATGCCATTCCAGAATTATCTACTAATGGTCTACTTTCCCGAGATTGGGCCAATTAGGTCAGATTTTAATTTTGCAACGGGCATTAGGGCTAAAAAGGCAAAAAATTGGATGTCTTGCATACGCCTGGCATATCAAGAACACTGTTTTCGGACAATAATCGGCCTTTAAAGGGTGTGTTCTCTGTGTTTACACAGAGCCAACACAGAGCAAAGACAGAGCAAACAGCCAGAAAAGACAGATTTTTCTTAGTGCCATATCGAAGGTGTCCGATACTGGAAATGGTTTACAGTTTTTGAGGTTGGTAAAAACTTAACAATTTTAACCCTGATATGGGTTTACAAATATAAAAAATCTTCGATTAGGCCGAAAAATTATACGGCCTAAGGTTGACAGGTGGACATTTATTTTTCGACATAATTTAAAGTGATTTAAGTGCCTACCGATTGACGAGCTTGCTTCTTTTTCCAATGCATCCACATAGGTTGATCAAGTAAGTGAGTAGTTTGTGGAGTAAGATAATCGCAGCTCATATGAGGCCTTAATAAATTATAGTTGGCTATTGCACTCTTGGTCGCTAAGAGAGCTTCAGCATGAGATTTGAACAAACGATTAAGCTTAAAGTCAACTTTCAAGATTCCATTGACCCTTTCTGCCATTTAATCCCTCCTGTATTTTTCTGCGATAGGCATTTACCCAATGTTTGTACGCTTTGGATCTCCATGGCTTCAGCAACATCAATGGCGCTTTCTTCATTGAACAAAACTCGTAATATTGCCTCGTCTTTGACATCTTCACTGTACTGTCTTTGTATTAGTAAATTTAGAATATGTTCATTCATTTTTGAAATAATTTATCTCAAAAACTGTAAACCTATGTTAGTAGAAGACACTTAAAAATTAAACCCTAAAAATTTACAATCTCCCGACTACTGCCAATTTGTCATTTATAAATATATTTTTGTATTTTTGAACCCCACATACAGGAATACAAAATATGATTGACTTACAATTAGCCGACAAGAAACATGATGAAGAACGCCAGGGTGAGGCTTTGGTGGTTGATGCACCATTAGTACGTAACGGACGCAAATTGTATATTGAAAGTTACGGTTGCCAAATGAATTTCGCAGACAGTGAAATCGTTGCTTCTATCTTGCTGGATCAGGGCTTTGAAACTACGGGCGATTATAAAGAAGCTGATGTGGTTTTCATCAATACCTGCTCTATTCGAGAAAATGCGGAGCAAAGGGTAAGAAACCGACTCTCGCAATTTGGTGTAGAAAAACGCCGCAATCCGAAATTAATCGTAGGCGTTTTAGGCTGCATGGCCGAGCGACTAAAATCAAAATTCTTAGAAGAAGAAAAGTTGGTAGATGTAGTGGTTGGTCCGGATGCCTATAGAGAATTGCCACAGTTATTGGACGAGGTAGAAAGCGGACAAAAAGCGATAAACGTCTTGCTTTCTCGTGAGGAAACCTATGCTGACATTAGCCCGGTACGTTTAAATGGCAATGGCATAACTGCTTTCATTTCCATCATGAGGGGTTGCGATAACATGTGTTCGTTCTGCGTGGTTCCTTTTACCAGAGGCAGGGAGCGCAGCCGAGATCCGTATTCTATTTTAGCGGAAGCCAATGATCTTTTTGAGCGTGGATATAAAGAAGTTACTTTATTGGGTCAGAATGTAGACTCCTATAAATGGAAAGGTAAAGACGCTGCAGAAACTGAAGTTAACTTTGCCCAGCTGCTGGAAAAGGTTGCTTTGATCAATCCGGATTTAAGGGTTAGGTTCTCTACCTCCCACCCAAAAGACATTACCGATGAAGTGCTGTATACCATTGCCAAGCATGATAACATCTGCAATTATATCCACTTGCCTGTTCAGTCGGGCAGCACACGCGTACTGGAATTAATGAACCGCACCTATACCAGAGAGTGGTACATCAACAGGGTGGATGCCATTAGGCGCATCATTCCGGGATGTGCAATTTCTTCTGATATCATCGCAGGTTTCTGTACAGAAACCGAGGAAGAACACCAGGAAACATTGAGCATGATGGATTATGTGGGCTACGATTTTGCGTTTACATTTAGTTACTCTGAACGGCCGGGCACATTGGCCGCGCGTAAGCTGGCAGATGATATACCGGAGGAGGTTAAAAAGCGCAGGCTTGCAGAAATTTTATTAAAACAACAACAAACCTCTTTATACAGGCTACAGCAATTTGTAGGAAAAACAATGAGGATCCTGGTAGAAGGAACTTCCAAAAAATCTGATCAGGATTTGTGCGGCAGGAACGACCAAAATGCAATGGTGGTTTTCCCGCTAACGGAAGGTGTTAAGGCAGGTGAATACGTTGACGTTTATATTGACAGGTGTACCTCAGCTACTTTACTGGGAACGGTAGTTGAACAGGTAATGAGTAGTTAGTATTTAGATGTTAGTAGTTAGATGTTAGTAGTTAGATGTTAGTAGTTAGTATTTAGCTATTAGTATTTAGACAGATCGATGATATGCAGTTATCTAAATACTAATAACTAAATACTAAATACTATAAACCATAACAAACATTATAGTAAATGGATATTCAAGACATAAAGAATCGCTTTGGGATAATTGGAGGCTCTCCGCTGTTAAACCGGGCAATAGATATAGCCAGACAGGTATCGCCGACAGACATGTCTGTATTGATTACCGGCGAGAGTGGTAGTGGTAAGGAGGTTTTCTCACACATCATACACCAAATGAGCGCGCGCAAGCATGGTGCTTTTATCGCGGTAAATTGTGGTGCTATCCCGGAAGGAACAATTGACTCAGAACTATTTGGTCACGAGAAAGGATCTTTTACCGGTGCGCATGAAGCCCGAAAAGGTTATTTTGAGGTAGCCAATGGTGGCACCATATTTCTGGATGAGGTGGCAGAGCTACCGCTGGGTACACAGGCACGTTTACTGCGGATTTTGGAAAGCGGAGAATACCTGAGGGTAGGCTCTTCTAAAGTGCAAAAGACAGATGTAAGGATTATTGCGGCAACGAATGTGGATGTATACGACCGTGTGAAATCTGGTAAGTTCCGTGAGGATTTGTATTACAGGTTAAACACCGTGCCTCTGAGGATTCCGGCACTGCATGAGCGTAAAGAAGATATTTACTTGTTGTTTAGAAAATTCTCGGCAGATTTTAGCGATAAATATCGTAGTCCGGGCATACAATTGGAGCCAGATGCCATACAGATCTTAAGCAATTACAGCTGGCCGGGTAATGTTAGGCAACTAAAAAACATTGCCGAGCAAATCTGCGTGTTAGAAAAAGACCGCAACGTTACCGGTGCCGCACTGCTGAATTATATTCCAAATGAAAGCGGCAGCAACCTTCCAATGGCCATTAACGGGAGCAATAAGGAAGACTATACGGAACGTGATATTTTATATAAAGTGCTGTTCGACATGAAGAAGGACATGATGGAGCTAAAGAAATTGGTGGCAGAGATCATTCAGAATGGCGGGAATACTTCGCACATCATGGCCGACAACACGCATTACATCAACCAGCTTTACCAGGAAGTGGACCAAACCATGAATCACGAACAGCCTACGCAGCTTACGATTAAGAAGCCTGCACAGGGTGCTCCGGTTGATTACAACTATACTCATGAAGCGGAAGAGGTAGAAGAATCTTTATCACTGATCGATAAGGAATCAGATTTGATTAAAAAGGCTTTAAAAAAACATAAAGGAAAACGTAAGTTTGCTGCACAGGAACTAGGCATATCTGAACGTACGCTCTATAGAAAAATTAAAGAACTTAACCTGAACTAGTGATGAAGAATCTGTATATCGTTTTAGTATTTCTTGTTATTAGCGGATGTAAGATCAGCTTGAAAGGCGAATCTATCCCTCCTGATATGAAAACGATCAACGTAACTGTTTTTGAAAACAACGCACCATTGGTTGTGGCGTCTTTAAGTTCGCAGTTCACAGAAGAGCTGAAAACCAGGATCAGGAACCAAACGCGTTTAAGTATTACACCTAATGATGCGGATGCGACATTCTCCGGGAATATTTCGGGTTACGACATCAGGCCGGTGGCTTTGCAGGATAACAACAACAGGCAAGCTGTGGCAGGGGCCAACAGGCTGACCATCAGGGTAAATGTTAAATATGTAAACAACCTTAATCCTAAACAAAGCTATGAGGAGTCCTTTGAACGCTTTAAGGATTTCAAATTGGCAGGTAGTTTGCAAACTCAGGAGCAAGCCCTGATCAAAGATGTAACGGCACAATTAGTAGAAGATATCTTTAACCGGGCATTTGCACAATGGTAAACAGCGTAGAAATAAGCCAGATCAATGAATTCTTAGCCAGCCCTGAAAGGATTGGTTTAACAGATCTTGCGTTGTTAGAAAGCTATATTAAACGTTATCCCTATTTCCAGCCGCTTAGGTTATTATTAGCTAAAGCTACACTGGGTAGTGCAGAAGAAAACAACACGCTGGCCACTGCGGCATTGTACACCAATGGCGCTTTGCTGCACAATTTAATTCATGAGCCGGAAGACTTGCTGGACACTCATTTTATATATGAACCTGCAGTCGCTGATGCCGAACCAATGGCGATTGACGAAGACGGCATTGATGAAGTTTCCCCTGAAGAGGAATCTGCTCCCCAGGCCTATGAGCAAGAAGAGACCGTAGCTGAAGAGCATGAGGTTTTTGAGGAGATCGCTGAAGTTGATGTTCACAATTATCAAAATATACCAACTCCTGTGGAAGAACCTGCAGAAGATGAAGTGTTTGAAGAAATCAGTGAATTTTACAGTGAAGCATTCTCTGCCGAGGTGATTCCTCCAGTTGAGGATCCTGGTCAGAAGGAAGATCATAATGCTGTAGCAGAAAATATTGCCGAAGAACCGGCAGCGGTGGTTAACGAAGACGCCAGACTGGAGCATGACCTGGTACTGGAAAATATTGTATCTACCGATTTCTTTGCTTTTCAGGACAATTTCAAGGTAGAGTCTGTTCCTGAAATTGAGGATCAGGAATCTTACGAGGCCGATTCTTTAGAAGATGGTATTGTCGGGAACGATGAGCATGTGGTGAGCAAGTATGATGATGATAAATTGCCATACACCTTTTTGTGGTGGCTTGCTAAAACCAGGAAAGAATACCAGCAGATATTTCAGCCTTACGCTTCTCCAAGAGAGACCAAACAAGGAGCGCAGAAGAATCCACAGCCTGGCAGCAAGCCGAGTGAGTTGCAACAACAGTATGTAGAGCACATATTTCATATCCAGACACCATTTAACGCAGAGGAATTGGTAGCTGCACCACCACACGCTAAAGTACCGCATAAGGGCAGTGAGATCATTGAGAAGTTTATCAAAGGAGATCACCAGATCAGGGTATTGAAAGCCGATGAAATTAACAACGAGAATAAGGCCAGGAAGAGTGCTGAGGACCAGAATGACATGGTTACAGAAACACTTGCCAAAATCTATATAGAACAAATGCTTTATGACAAGGCCATAGAGACTTATCAAAAATTAAGTTTGAAGTTTCCAGAAAAAAGCCGTTACTTTGCCGACCTTGTTAAATCTATAGAAAAGAAAATTTAATATTATATAAACTTACTATGCTGTTTTTAATTATTCTACTCATCATTATTTGCATCGCCTTAGCATTATTTGTTTTGGTACAAAACCCTAAAGGTGGCGGTTTAGCTACTGGTGGTGCCGGCAGCAACATGTTTGGCGTACAACGTACCGGAGATGTTCTTGAAAAAGGAACCTGGGTATTATTGGCACTGATTGTGGTGATTACTTTATCGATTACTACGATGGCAAAATCTGGCGGTTCTGCTTCAGGTACCGGATCTAAAATACAGGAACAACTGGATAAAACTCCTGCCCCTTCTATGTTAAGCGGCGGACAGGCAGCTCCTGCTAATACACCTCCAGTAAGCAAGGACACGACGAAAAAATAAGGCGAAGCCTAAACGAATTGATGAGCCCGGTTGTTTAAGACTTCCGGGCTTTTTCGTTTCTGCCACTCTGACACAAAACCTGGTACTCCAAATCCAATAGCTGACAATGCGGTGTAAATTTGGCAAGCCAAAGTGCATTGGCATAAAAACTGATATAAGTTAGCTGCGTAATTAATTTACTTTTACATATAAACTAAAATAAAAATAATAACAAGTTATGGCTTTAAACTTTAAACCTAATGCAGACAGAGTAGTTGTTGAAGCTGCTGCTGCAGAAGAAAGAACAGCATCTGGTCTATACATCCCGGATACCGCAAAAGAGAAACCTCAACAAGGAGTAGTAGTTGCTGTTGGACCTGGTAAATTTGCTGATCAAACAGGAAATGTGATTCCACTTAGCGTAAAAGTTGGCGATCAGGTTCTTTATAGCAAATATGGCGGTACAGAAATTACCATTGAAGGCAAAGAATATTTAATTATGAGAGATTCTGACATCTTAGGAACTCTTTAATCCAGTATAATTTTTTGGAATATGACCGCAATTTTGTGGTCATCTCATCATTAAAAACTAGAATCAAAAAAATAAAATGGCAAAACAAGTAAAGTATAACGTAGAAGCCCGTGACGCCCTGAAAAGAGGTGTTGATATTTTGGCTAATGCAGTTAAAGTAACCTTAGGTCCAAAAGGACGTAATGTAATTATCGACAAAAAATTCGGTTCACCAGCAATCACTAAAGATGGTGTTACTGTTGCAAAAGAAATTGAGTTGAAAGACCCAATTGAAAATATGGGTGCCCAAATGGTTAAAGAAGTGGCTTCTAAAACTGCAGATATTGCAGGTGACGGAACTACTACTGCTACTGTTTTAGCGCAGGCAATTGTTACTGCCGGTATTAAGAACGTTGCCGCTGGTGCAAATCCAATGGACTTAAAACGTGGTATTGATAAAGCAGTTACTGCTATTGTTGAAAACCTGAAAGCACAGTCTCAGACTGTTGGTGAAGACAACAACAAAATCAAACAGGTGGCCTCTATCTCTGCAAACAATGACGAAGTTATTGGCGCATTGATCGCTGAAGCAATGGGTAAAGTTGGTAAAGATGGTGTTATCACTGTTGAAGAAGCAAAAGGTACTGAAACTGAAGTAAAAACAGTAGAAGGTATGCAGTTTGACCGTGGATACTTATCTCCATACTTTGTTACCAATGCTGATAAAATGGAAGCGGAATTAGAAAGCCCTTACATTTTGATCTATGATAAAAAGATCAGCAACATGAAAGAATTGCTTCCAGTGTTGGAAAAACAAGTTCAAACTGGCAAGCCATTGTTGATCATTGCAGAAGATCTTGACGGTGAAGCTTTGGCTACATTGGTAGTAAACAAGATCCGTGGTTCACTGAAAGTTGTTGCTGTTAAAGCTCCAGGTTTTGGTGACAGAAGAAAAGCAATGTTGGAAGACATCGCTATCTTAACTGGTGGTACTGTTATTTCTGAGGAGAGAGGATTTAAATTAGAGAATGCTGACCTTACCTATTTAGGTACTGCTGAGAAAGTTGTTGTTGATAAAGACAATACAACAATCATCAATGGTGCTGGTCAGTCTGAAGACATCAAAGCTCGTGTTAACCAGATTAAAGCTCAAATTGAGACCACTACATCTGATTACGATAAAGAAAAACTACAAGAGCGTTTGGCTAAATTAGCTGGCGGTGTTGCTGTTCTTTATGTTGGTGCTGCTTCTGAAGTGGAAATGAAAGAAAAGAAAGACCGTGTTGATGATGCTTTACATGCAACCCGTGCGGCTGTTGAAGAAGGTATTGTAGCTGGTGGTGGTGTTGCTTTCATCCGTGCAATCGAAGCTTTAGATGGCATGAAAGGCACTAATGATGATGAAACTACTGGTATTCAGATCATTCGCCGTGCGATTGAAGAGCCTTTACGTCAAATCTGCCAAAATGCAGGTATTGAAGGTTCTATCGTAGTTCAAAAAGTAAAAGAAGGTACTGCTGATTTCGGTTATAATGCACGTACTGATGTATATGAAAACTTAATTGCTGCTGGTGTTATCGATCCAACTAAAGTTGGTCGTGTTGCATTAGAAAATGCAGCTTCTATCGCAGCTATGCTATTGACTACGGAAGTGGTTTTAGCTGACGATCCAGAAGATGCTCCTGCTGGTGCAGGTATGCCTCCAATGGGTGGCGGTGGCATGGGCGGAATGATGTAGTCATTTGCTTAATCACTTATAAAAAACCCGCCTTATCAGCGGGTTTTTTTATTTTTAACTAGCTTTGTATATGCAGCGGGAACAAATCTCAGTATTTGACATTTTTAAGATTGGTATAGGGCCATCAAGTTCACACACTTTAGGTCCATGGAGAGCAGCTCAGCAGTTTACAGCATCATTGGTAAACAAAGACTTGCTCAACGAAGTGGTGCAAGTTAAAATCCTGCTTTATGGCTCTCTGGCAAAGACAGGTAAAGGGCATGGAACTGATGTAGCCATATTGCTCGGCCTCACGGGAGCGGATCCGGTAACTTTTGATGTCAATGCAATTGATAGTACCGTTGATGCGATTAAAAATGATCAGTTGCTTAACCTGTCCGGCAGCAAGTTGATTTCCTTTAACTATGAAGATGATCTTGCTTTTCTATTTTTTGAAAGCCTGCCCTTCCACCCCAACGCAGTAACCTTCCAGGCTTTCCTGGAAACCGGAAAGGCCTTTTCTGAAACCTACTATTCCATCGGCGGTGGCTTTGTGGTTAAAGAAGGAGATACCGGGCTCGAGAAAGAACAGGTTGATCTTCCATTCCCAGTTGAAAAAGCAAGCGATTTATTGCACTGGTGTTTGAGCACAGGCTTAAAAGTTTCCGAAGTTGTATTGGAGAATGAGTTGGCCTGGCGGACCGAGTCAGCCACCCGAGCGGGTATTATGCAGCATTTTGAAGTGATGAAAGACTGTATTTACAGGGGCTGCCATACTGGAGGTTTCTTACCTGGTGGATTGAACGTGGGCAGAAGAGCCTCTGCGTTAAACAAAAGGTTGATTGGAGACCGGACCTATCATGACTATGCGAGTTGGGTTACGGCCATAAGGGCTGGAGGCAACGGTTTTAACTATATTTTAGATTGGGTAAGCTGTTATGCGCTTGCTGTAAATGAAGAGAATGCCTCCTTTGGAAGGGTAGTAACTGCACCTACCAATGGCGCCGCGGGTGTAATTCCTGCTGTACTTCAGTACTACATTACCTTTTGTGATGGCTTTAAGGAAGAGAAGATTATTCAATTTATTTCCTGTGCGTCTGAAGTGGGAAGTATTTTTAAGAAGGGCGCTACCATATCTGCCGCAATGGGTGGTTGCCAGGCAGAGATCGGTGTATCTTCCGCCATGGCCGCAGCGGCGCTTACAGAGTGCCTGGGGGGTTCACAGCGACAAGTTTTAATGGCAGCAGAAATAGCCATGGAGCATCACCTGGGTTTAACATGCGACCCAATTGGCGGGCTGGTGCAAATCCCCTGTATTGAAAGGAATACCATGGGCGCCATCAAGGCCATTACGGCAAGTCAGCTGGCTTTGCAGAGCAATCCTGATAAAGCTAAAGTTAGCCTGGACGCTGTGGTGAACACCATGTGGGAGACTGCGTTAGATATGAACTCGAAATATAAGGAAACATCTGACGGGGGACTGGCCACCAATATACCGATCAGTTTACCAGAATGCTAGATTTTCTGCTGGGCTTTTATGGCAAGGTAACGGTTAACCACATTAACGGTTAGCTTTTCTGGTGGGGTGAGAATACTCAGTATGCCATGCTTAGCAAGTTCCAGTACCATTAATTTTTTTTCATAGGCAAATTTCTCTGCGACAGTTTTAACATAAATTCCTTCTACGTCACCGGCCGGTGTTTCACTAATGGACCTTAATTCTGTATTTTCAAAAAAAACAATCAATAATAGATGGTGTCTGGAGATCCGCTTGAGGAATGGCAGCTGCCTTGTTAAAGCAGACATGCTTTCAAAATTAGTAAAGAATATGATGAGGCTGCGCTGTTTCATGATATTGCGAACAGCGCTATAAAGCGCTTCCATATTGGTCTCGAGGTACCTGGTCTTTTCTTTATAAAGAACAGACATGATCTTTCCCAGATGCGCAGGTCTGCGTTCGGCCGGCACTATACTTCCTATCTTTTCCGCGATAGTAATTAAGCCTGCTTTATCTTCTTTAAGCAATGCCACATTGGAGAGTACCATGCTGGCATTGATGGCATAATCCAAGAGGCTCAATCCATCAAAAGGCATTTTCATGGCGCGCGATTTATCAATAATACAATACACATGCTGCGCCCGCTCATCGGTGTAAGAATTGACCATCAGGTCGCCTTTTCTGGCTGTAGCCTTCCAATTTACTGTCCTGTAATCGTTTCCAGGCACATAATTCTTTACCTGATCAAACTCCATACTATGACCAATACGCCTGATCTTTTTTATCCCCATTTCCGACAACCTGTTGGAGATGGCCATGAGCTCGTATTTCCGGAGTTGCAAGAAAGAAGGATAGACAGCTACCGAGGTTTCCTTACAGAAATCAAACCTTCGGGTTAAAATTTGAAGGGGTGATTGCACATAAAGCCTAACTTTTCCGAAAAGGTACGCTCCACGTTTGGTAGGCCTGAGGATATAGCGAATGTCTTTATGTGTAGCCGGTTTCAAATAAACCTGGAACCAGAGGTCCCTCTTTTGAAATTGAAAAGGTATTTCGTCTATGATACCTGCATGGATAGAGAAAGGATAAAAATTCTCTATATAAATATTCAGTTCATTTTGATCGCCATTACTGAGCCGTTCTGGCAAATCTCTGCTCAAGAAGACATGCCGCTTTCCGCGATAGAGCATTACAAAATCAACTATAGTGAGGGAAGCCATTACAAAAAAGCATAGGTAAGGCAAATCGCCCAGCCATGGCAGGAAAAAGGAGGTTAGAAAGAGCATGGCGCAAAGCAACATGCCGGCAAAAAACCTCTTGCCTACAAACAATTCTATATAATATTTACGAAAGAACTGTTTCAACCTTAACGCGGGATTTCTATTTTCTGAATGATCTGTGCAACAATATCCCTGGTGGACAAGCCCTCCATTTCTTTATCAGGAGTAAGCATTATGCGGTGCGCAAGTACTGGAGCAGCAACTTTGATGATATCATCAGGTGTGACAAAATCGCGCCCGGCCATTGCAGCAATTGCCTTTGCACTATTAACCATAGCAAGCGAAGCGCGAGGAGAGGCGCCAAGGTAAAGCGACTTATTATTCCGGGTTTCATGGGTGATCTTTGCTACGTATTCTATCAGTTTGGGCTCTACATGCAAGGCTTTGATAATGGCTCGGCAAGATTTAATTTGCGCAATACTTAAAACAGGTTTCACGTCCCTTACCTCTGCACCCAGGTTTTGCTGGTGCTGGTTCAGCAGAATAGTGGTTTCCTCCTCCAGGGTAGGATACTTCACTTCTACTTTAAACAAAAACCGGTCTAGCTGAGCCTCTGGCAACCTATAAGTTCCCTCCTGCTCAATTGGGTTCTGCGTGGCCAAAACCATAAAAGGTTCCTCCATCAGATAGGTATGACCATCCACGGTGACCTGCTTCTCCTCCATGACTTCGAACAGTGCCGACTGTGTTTTTGCAGGCGCCCTGTTGATCTCATCAACCAGGATAATATGACCAAAGATTGGTCCTTTGCGGTATTCAAAAGCCGAGGACCTGGGATCAAAGACCGAGGTACCCAGAACATCAGAAGGCATTAGATCAGGCGTAAACTGAATTCTTGAAAACGATGCATCTATACTTTTTGCAACCAGCTTTGCACTGAGTGTTTTGGCTACTCCAGGTACACCTTCCAGCAAAACATGCCCATCGGCCAGAAGGCCTGCAATAAGAAAATCAATAGTTTCTGCCTGGCCTACAATTATTTTACCTAGTGATTCCCTTATTTGTTCTACTGCTTTACTGAGCTCCGTAAGGTCGGTTCGCTGATTAGATAGTTCCGGTTCCATAGTGTTGTTATTGGACTTGTTTATAAAATTTTTCCATCAGTTTGTTTAAACTGATCAATTGATCGTCATTTACTTTACCACCTGCATTTATCCCGTTGATGAGGTCTGAAAGCTGTGCTATTGTTTCTTCTTCAGCACCAGATTTATGGATCAGGTTGCTTAAGAACTCGTTATTCAATTCATTGGTTTTTAGTCGGTAATTACTTCTAACAAATTCCAGAAAGTAACTGATCTTCTTTTTTGCAATATCCGTATTGTTTCGTTGCTGGTAATAAACCTTGCCAACTACTTTTACGAAATCTACCGATGAGTTTCGCAGTGGTTCTATTACAGGGATAATACGCTGACGGCGTTTGATCTCGAATAGCACAAAAATGAGCAGGGTAACTAACCCGATCAGGTAGGCATATTTAAGGGGATTATTTTTGAAGATCACCCTCAGGATAGCATCATCATCGATGTTTCCCCTTGTATTGTATTCATCCCAAATCAGTGTGTTTCTTGTGCTTAAATACGAAAGTGCCTTGGCAGCATATGCTGCTCCAATAGGATTGATCAGTGTATAATTGGTCAGCAATTGCGGATTTGGGAGCAAATACAAATTTCCCTTACCAAATTTGTACCTGATGAAGTTGGCATTACCATGTTGATTCCTTCCAAGCACCGTAACCCGTGCGGTATCGAAAGCATCAAAGTACTGATCTCCCAAGCCCTTATCCAGTATATAATGCCGACTAGCTTTTAAAGCCGGGTTGACAAAATTGATCCCGGTACTGGTTGACTTGCTTAAATTAAATAAGGTATTGGTACTAATTTTCAAGGTGTCCCTTAACATTTTGCCCAATTCAAAGGCCGCAATAAATACATCATTTCCACGCCTTAGGTAGAGATCCATTTGCTGGTAGTCGTACTTATTAAACTTTAGCGTCCCAGCGATCATCAGGTAATTGCTGGCCAGGTAATTCGTGCGCTTTAATGTATTGTACATGGGCTGTCTGGATACGCGAACGGTAGTGTTAGGGAACAAGTTGCCAATTTCTTTATGCAGGATATAGGTTCCAAAAGGAATCTTATCTTCTTTAAGATAACTGGGCGACCAATCGGTAGGTTTTGGTTTGTAGTATTGCGCAATCACATAGATCACTACAAGGATACCACTGATGACAAGGTATGACTTCAGTCCCTTCATAGCTTGCGATTGAAGTTGTTAAAGTCCAGCTTCAACTCATTGAAACGATTCTGATCTAAAAAAAATTCTCCGTACCAGATGTACTCAAACTGATTGGTTAACTGTTTAAAAAGGTCTTTTTTGTTTGAGTCTGCAATCTCCAGGATATAGGCCTGATTGGTCTTTTCAGGTTGCCAATCAATTTGGTCTGTATCGCTTAGGTATTTCAGCGTCCTGAGGTAGAACATTCGGATGGCTAAACGGTAATTACCTGCCCCACTTGCCTTTTCAATTTCCTGGTCAAAGTTGATTTCGTGAATATTGTCCATCGCTTCGGCATAGGGAACATCGAGAGTTTTGGATTTAGATGAGAGGAACTTAAAATCAACGCCCGACAACCGCATTAACAAATAGATCAGCAGCGCTACAAATGCTGCAATGATAAAATATCCAAAATAGTTACCTGCTGTAGAACTGCTAAAAACATTTTCAAAAAGCCTCCAGAACCACTTCCAGAACCTTGTCCACAAGCTCTCATTTTCCGGAGCAACGTTATCATACTTAAAATCTTTATCGGCTTTATATTCTTTAATCCGCGTAAGATCAAAAGACCTGACTTTTACGTTCGAGCTGCTATCCTCCAACACCACTTGTTTGGGCTTAGGCTTTTTAAGGATTATGCTTTTTGGAGCAGACTGAAGCCTAACTTGATAAGAAGCCGCCCTCAGGTTAAAGGAAAGTAAGAGCATAAAGACGAGGAAAAGTCTTGGCATCTTAATATTCTTCCGGAGCGTTGAATTGATCTTTATCTTTCCCCATTTGTTGTATACGGCCTAACAATCCGCCGCTCTCTAACCGTTCAACCAGGTTAAAGTAGCAAAGCGATACACCAACAATAGGGAATATGGTGAATACTTGCGCCATGCTTTGCAGAATTGTAGAAATTATGATCAAGATGGTACTTGCACCTTTACTTCCTGGCGTAAAAGCCCTACCCATATTAATGATAGCTGCGGGAATTGAGGGAATCAATATTGCAGCATAAGTGATGATAAATAGAATAAACATGGCGGCAGCAGTTCCCCACCAATCTGTATTTACTAATTTAAATGCGCGACTAAAAGAGTAGCGAAAGCTTGCGTTCTCAAATATCATTACCGAATAAAAAATAGAGAGTGCCGGAAAGGCATATATCCCAGGAATGACACAGCAAATAAAGCTGACAATCATAGCAATGATTACGAGAAAAGAGCTCCCAAAAGCCCTGAAATAAAAGAATTTAAAGTATGACCATACCTCTTCTACCGAAGGAGGGATGTTTCCTTTTTCGATGTATAATGCCATATAACTTAATGTTGAAACCGTCATTGCCGTGTAGGTAGCAAAAGACAGCAGCATGACAATGAAGTAATTGATGGAAAAAATCTTATCAAAGGGAGATACTGGTTTAACAACTTCTGATCCGAATGAAAAACTATCAGCAGTAGATAGCGCGTAGGTTATTGCGGAAAGCATTGAGGCTAAAATAAAAAACCCGCAGAGGTATAGAAATACCTTTAACAATGGTTTGAAATTCTGTTTGATGAAAAGAAATGTATCGCCGATGAGCTCACCAAATTCCCTTTGCTTTTTAAATTCTAATCTTTCTTGCATTGTTTTTAAAGTTGATTGCGTTTATTTAATTGATAAGGATAAAGGATAACATACCAGATGATGAACAGTAAAGAGCCACCAAGTATGGAACTGCTAAGCCATATGGGCATTTCCGTATGCCTGGTTACAAAGCCTTCAAAAAAGGCAGCAACAATAATGATAGGTATAATTCCTGCAGCGATCTTGGTACCGTCCTTTGCACTAGACCTGAAAGCCTGCATGCGTGTATATGTTTTGGGAAACAGTAACCCCTGACCTAAAACCAGACCTGAGCCACCAGCTATGATGATTGCCGAAATCTCCAGCGTTCCATGGATCCAGATGACGAGGACAGATTCCATGCCCAGTCCTTTACTAAAAAAATAGTATTCAAACGAACCAAGCATCACACCGTTGCGGAGCATTGCGAACACTGGCCCGATTGATAAAAAAATACCGCTTAAAAAAGTAACCAAAGTGACATAGGTGTTGTTTGCGGCGATCATGAAGAACATAGAAAATTCTCCCTGACTTTTATAAACTCCGAAAGGATCGCCTTTGGCAATGTTCTCATTGGTCATGTTCACATAACCATCGCCCATGATCAATCGCACAAAAGTATCATCATATTTGGCTGAAAGGGCACCTATTAATGAAAAAAACAGGAAGAATAGGAACGCATAAAGTAGTTGTCTCCGGTATTTATAGAACAATAGGGGCAGCTCAAACTTCCAGAAGCTGATAAACCTACCACTGTTACCTTTTTTATTCTTGTAAATAGATTGATGCAGCAAGGAAGCCACACCGTTTAAGTAGGCTGTAGTTTTTGACTTAGGGTAAAATGTTTTGGCGTAAGCCAGATCGTTTGTGATGTCGATAAACCGATCTGCAAGCTCGTCGGGGCTATCGCTATGCAGCTGCTCATAGGCTTTCCATTTCTCGGAATTTTGCTTTACAAAGAGCGCTTCTCTCATATAGATAACAGGGCGTTGAATTTTTTGTTAAAATAGCAAAAAACAAATTTACCAGTATCATAAAAATGATATTAGTTATTTATTATGTTTGGATATATGGAGACAATAAAAGTAGGCACCAGTCAGAATGTAGCGATCGACTATGCTGTTGCGGGTCTGGGAGAAAGGATTGCGGCGCGGCTCATCGACCTGGCGATCTTTTTTGTAACCTACATTGTATTTATCATCCTGGGCCTTGTGGTGACCTTCTCCAGGATGGGAGATGTGCTGACCGGATTAATTATTACCTATGCAGTATGCTATGTCTTCTATAACCTGGTCTTCGAGATCATCATGAACGGCCAAACCGTAGGCAAACGCATTATGAAAATCAGGGTGATTAGTTTAGACGGCGGACAGGCAAGCCTTGGTCAGCATTTTATCAGGTGGTTGTTCAGATTGGTAGATTTTGTGCTGACTGCACAGGTTGGCGGTTTAATTTGTATTGCCGTTACGGAAAATAAACAGAGAATTGGAGATATGGTTGCCGGCACCACACTGATCAAGACCGTACCGAGAACCAACTTAAATCACATTGCCTTTAGTCTGCCAACGATATCCGAAGAATACAATCCTGTATTTGCCAATGTACATCAATTAACAGACAGCGACATTGAGCTCATCCACGAAGTGATACTTACTTATTATAAAACGCGAAATTACGACGTGATAGAAGCGATGGCCATAAAAATGGAAGATCATATTGGCATTGCCAGGCCGAAAGATATGAGTGGGGTAGTCTTCCTCGAAACCATCATCAAGGATTATAGTCACGTTACCTCTGCGGCTATTTAAAAACCTTAACAATTGCCGGTGCTACTGCAACTGCCCATCCGGTATACATTTTAGCGGAAGGATGCAGACCATCTGAGGCAACCAAGGAGAGATCGGATGCTGCATCTCTGGATGCTGGAGTGATATCCGTGTAGCTTATCCCCAAAGCGAGGGTTTCTTCTTTATTAATGGCATTGAAAGCATCAATTTCCTGCGATATGGTTTGTTGATTTCTGCCGCTTTGTTTGGCAAAAGGCGTTACCCCCCAGTCTGGTATAGAAATGACGAATACATGAGTCTTTTCGTTACTTGTATAATCCAAAGCGATTTGTAGTAATTCTTTGAACTCTTTCCTGTAGGTATCTCTGGATTGACCTCTGTACTGGTTATTTACGCCAATGAGCAGGGTAACAAAATTGAATTTCTGTATTACTCCAGACGCAGCAATAGCAGTTTTTAACTCATCGGTTGTCCAGCCCGTTTTCGCGATGATGGTAGGTGGATTGATGATTAATCCCTGTTTGGTCAATTGGTTTACCAGCTGACTTGGAAAGTTTTCAGAAGCGTTCACGGCTTCGCCGATTGTGTAGGAATCGCCCAGTGCAAGATAATTGAGCTGCTTTCCCTTATTTGGATCAACTGGCTGGGTTTTTACGGTATCAACTGGCTTCTTTGGGGTATCAATAGGCTTCTTCGGTGTATCCAAAGGTTTAACTGGAGTAGGTTGTTCGGGAATTTCCATAGCGATTGAGTTGCCTTTCTTGCAGGCCAATATCAACATTAAACTTAAAAAAACAAGCCATACTCTCATGAGTTGAGATATACGAGAAGAGTAAGTGATTGGATGTTAAAGGATTTGCATTCCAAATAATGCAGCAATATGGCCTTTCAACTTTTCCTTTACGTCGTCCATATCTAATGAATACCCCAATTCGCGCTGCATGGAAGTAACGTCTTTATCATCAATTCCACAAGGCACAATATTTTTGAAATAACCGAGATCCGGATTTACATTAAATGCAAAGCCATGCATCGTGACCCAACGACTGCAACGCACACCCATTGCACACATCTTTCTTGCTTTTTCATTGTCTGCATCTAACCACACACCTGTATATCCCGGGTAGCGCCCGGCGACTATCCCATAATCAGCAAGGGTGAGTATTACCGCCTCTTCAAGGGTTCTTAGGTAAAGGTGTATATCAGTAAAGAAATTATCGAGATCCAATATGGGATATCCTACCAGTTGTCCGGGTCCGTGATAAGTGATATCCCCTCCACGGTTTATTTTATAATAGGTGGCTTGTTTATCAATAAGTCCTTGCTCGTCCAGCAATAGGTTTTCCGGGTGACCGCTTTTACCCAAAGTATAAACATGCGGGTGTTCACAAAAGATCAGGCTATTGGGCGTTACTACAGAGGTGCCATTGTTCCGGTTCGCGGTTTTTACCGCGATGGTTTGCTCAAATATCTGCTCCTGCCTGTTCCAGGCGTCCTGATAATCAACTAATCCCCAATCCTTAAATATGACTTCCTTATTCATCCTTAAAACTATGCAACTACGTAACCCAGCATATAATCATCTGCCATTTTGAAATAGTGCACAGTGAGCTGCCGGTTTGCTTCAGGAAGTTCTACTGCCGCGGTAAGTTCACCTCGCTCTTTCAGTTTAAATGGCTGTATATGGATGTGCTGCTTAAACTCCAAGCCTTTTTTGCCGTGCCATTTGTAGATCGCCTCCTTTGCACACCAGCAAACGTATAAGCCATTCACATTATCACCAATTTGTTTTTGAGCCAATTCAAGATCTGAAAGGAATTTATGTTTAATGGTTTTGATTTTGTGTTTAATCAATTCAATATCTACCCCTACTTTTCGTGTTTTACCAACAATGACTGAAGCATAGTCGTAAGAATGACTAAGGGAGATGTGATAACCCAAATTTGGAAGATAAGGTTTTCCGTGCTCATCCATCTGGCAATTAATATATTCTGAGGTGTTGAGCATCGTTCTTAGCAATACCCTGGTGCTTAACCAGTGCAGCAAACGCTTGCCGCTGTTAAAAGAAGCAATTACATCAAGCTCGTGCTTTTTAAGCTGTAAACCCGAAATTAACTGTTCTTCAGTTTCTTCGATCTTCCATACTGCCAGTATGGTGTCTTCGTCGATATTTTTATTAAAAACTACGGGCATCTCTATTTTAGAATACAATGCAAAAGTATCTTAAATTAATCATATTTTAGACCAAATACTTTACAAATGATCCTGTCAGACAAACGCATACTAGAAGAAATAGATAAAGGAACCATAATTATTGAGCCGTTTAGAGAAGATTGTCTGGGCACCAATTCCTACGATGTACATTTAGGCAAATATCTTGCAACTTACAATGACCGTGTACTTGATGCAAAAGCCCACAATCAGATCACACATTTTGAAATTCCCAAAGATGGATATGTATTACATCCCGGCACATTATACCTCGGAGTTACCTTAGAATACACTGAAACACACGCACATATCCCTTTCCTGGAAGGTAAATCAAGTACCGGGCGACTGGGTATTGACATCCATGCAACCGCCGGAAAGGGTGACGTTGGTTTCTGCAATACCTGGACATTGGAAATATCTTGCGCTCAACCCGTAAGGATTTATGCCGGCATGCCGATCGGTCAATTGATTTACTTCATGGTAGAGGGAGACATTCAAACGATGTATAACAGCAAGGCCAATGCTAAATACAACAATAAAACTACGAAGCCGGTTGAAAGTATGATGTGGAAAAACAAATTCTAAGAAGATATGAAACGTAAATTAACCTCTTGTGTATTAGTCCTGTTAAGTGCAGTTGCTTTATTAGCTTACCGGTCGGATGATGATCCGTTTGATGCCCTCTTGAAAAAAATGTCTCAATACAATGAGGACTATCCACAGGAAAAAGTTCATTTACATTTGGATAAGCCCTATTATGCCGTTGGCGATGACATCTGGTTTAAGGCTTATGTAATCAACACTCAAACATCAAAATTATCTGCAATCAGTGGCGCGTTGTATGTGGAACTCATCGACGAGAAAGACTCACTTAAGCAACAGATTAAGCTGCCCTTGATTTCGGGCATAACCGCCGGTGATTTTAAACTCCCGGATGCTTATGATGAAGGTAACTACAGAATAAGAGCCTACACGCAATTGATGAAGAATTCCGGCACAGATTTTTTCTTCGATAAGACGATTAAAATCGGCAATTCATGGTCTAATCGAGTGTTCACAACAGCAAGCTATTCTTACAATAAAACAAATACTGCAGACGAGATCAATGCACAAATCAAGTTTACGGATAAAGATGGCAAGCCCTACCCGGAACAGGATGTCAGTTATGAAGTGCTTTTACGTAGTCGTAACGTACTGAGAGGAAAGGGCATCACTGATGCACAAGGTGATATCAAGTTTAAATTCAACAACCCAGATCCTTCATTTTATAAGTCAGGAAAGATACTGGCCACGCTAACCCTTCCAGATAAGAAAAAGGTAGCCAAAGAAATCCTGATTAAAGCTACTTCCAATGCGGTTGATGTACAACTATTCCCTGAAGGTGGGAATTTGGTAGAAAACATACCTTCCAGAGTGGGAATTAAAATCGTAAATGCCAACGGACTGGGAGAAGATGCCGATGGAATATTGTTAGATGATGGTGGCCAGGAGGTTAATAAGTTTAGCACAGCAAAATATGGAATGGGCAGTTTTATCGTGAACCCGCAAACTGATAAAAACTATACCGTAAAAGTTAAATTTAAAGATGGCTCGGAAAAGACATACCCATTACCGAAGGCCCTAAGTGCCGGATGTGTAATTTCAGCAAAAAATAACGCAGAGGACATTCAAATCAGGATCATGCTTTCTGAGCAGTTGCTTAACAAAGGGGAGATAAAACTCGTGGCGCAACATAATGGAAATGTCTACTCGATAACCAAAGCTACGTCGGCTAAACAAGTAGTAGCTGCTACCTTCAAAAAGAAAGATTTGCCCTCCGGAATTATGCAATTCACCGTATTTTCCGCAGACAATACGCCATTAGCTGAGCGGCTAGTTTTTGTTAGAAACCAAGCTGATGAGATTTCAGCAGCAGTTTCTACCGATAAACAGGAATACCGAACTAAGGAAAAAGTCAACGTATCACTCCACGCAATAGTTGATGAAAAACCAATTGTAGGAAGTTTTTCCGTCGCAGTTACGAATGCCAGTGCCGTAATTCCCGATGAGTTAAACGAGAGTAATATCTTAACCTCATTATTACTAACCTCAGATATTTCCGGGTACGTAGAGAATCCAAACTATTATTTTATTAAAAACGATGAGACTACACGTGAACACCTGGACAACCTGATGCTTACCCAGGGATGGCGAAGGTTTCTATGGAAAAACGTTATCGCGGGCGTTAAACCAAAAACGGTATTTGAACCGGAAAAAACACTAAGAATTAGTGGCTTGATCACGAATTTTGATGGCAAACCCTTACCTGCTGCAAAGGTATCCTTATACTCAACCTCCGGAGGTTTCTTTTTCCTCGATACGCTAAGTGATGCCAACGGCCGTTTCTCTTTTGACCAACTCAGCTTTCCTGACAGTACTAAATTTATTGTACAAGCCAGAAATGCGAAAGGAAAGAAGAATACGGAGATAAAAGTTGATGTGGTTTCGGGACAGGCGGTTAGTAAAAATAAAAATACAGGCGACATCATTGTTAACGTAAATCAACAACTAGCCAGTTACCTTAAACAGAGTGAGAATTATTTTAACGATTTGACGAAGAGTGGCCGGTTAGAAAAGAGCATCGTGCTTAAGGAAGTGAAAATCGAACAAAAGAAGAATAAAGCGCCTAACTCTTCTAACATGAATGGCCCAGGCCAGGCCGATGACATCATTACGGCAGATAAATTACAAAATTGTCCTACGCTTAGTCAGTGTTTACAAGGCAGGGTTGCTGGTCTCATGGTTACTAATGGCGTAGCTACTTTACTGAGAAATCAGGGAGCGCCTATGCAGATCGTGATTGACGGCATGTACGTTGAGCCAGATTTTCTAGATGCCATCAACCCTATGGATGTGGAAACAATAGAGGTGCTTAAAAGCATAGGTTACACATCTATCTATGGATCAAGAGGTGGAAGTGGACTATTGGTGATTACGACCAAACGTGGTGGAAATGGTGCCTCCACGTTCACTAAATTTGTACCGGGCATCATTACTTTTTCTCCAAAAGGTTACACCAAGGGCCGGGAATTTTATTCTCCAAAGTACGATGTTCCGGAATCGGCTCCGGCGAGTGACTTAAGGTCAACCATCTACTGGAACCCACTAGTGGCTACGAAAGAAGACGGCAAGACTGAGTTTAGTTTTTACAATTCCGCTGAGCCGGGAACCTACAGGGTTGTAATTGAAGGCATAAACATTTCCGGTAACCTGGCGCATACTGTCTATACCTATACCGTTAAATAAGTCTAATGAACACGATAAAAGTTACCATAAAGGATCATTTAAGCATTATTACGCTTGATAGAGGAAAATCTAATGCATTGGACCGTGAAATGATTACGGAACTCAACGATATTTTCAAGAATATCGCATCCGATTCAAATATTGCCGGTGTGATCATCACCGGGAAAGAAAACTTCTTTTCTGCCGGACTTGACCTGATTTCACTTTACAATTATAACGAAGAGGAAGCGAAATCCTTTTGGCATTTGTTTTTAGATTTTACAGCCACCATTACCTCTTTTAAAAAGCCTCTTGTTGCGGCAATTAATGGGCATAGTCCCGCTGGTGGTTGTGTTATTGCCCTTGCTTGCGACTATAGGATCATGGCTGAAGGGAAATACATTATCGGCTTAAACGAGGTACCTGTTGGGATCATTGTACCAGAAAGTATATTTAAGCTCTACTCCTTCTGGATAGGAAAGGCTAATGCATCCAGAAGCTTACTGGAAGGTAAACTGTTTAGTCCAGACGAAGCCCTGCAAATTGGACTGGTAGACGAATTGGTCAATCCCGCCAGCATTTTAACTGCTGCCGAGCGTAAAATAAGAAAGTACATGGCTATGGAAAGAAACACCTGGGAGCAAAGCAAGCTGAATATTAGAAAAGAGCTGATCAATGCAACCAGCGCAGACCAAAGCGAAGCACTTGAGGTGATGCTTGCGCAATGGTGGTCGCCAGCAACCAGGAGTATCCTCAAAACAATAATTAGCAACCTTCAAACCAAATAGTATGTACAACGAGCCGATGTTAAGGGATGATGCTTTAAAGGGAAAAACCATAGTAGTTACCGGCGGTGGAACCGGTTTAGGTAAAGCCATGGGAACATATTTCTTAAAACTGGGAGCGAATCTTGTTATTACCAGCAGGAAATTAGATGTTCTGCAGAAAACTGCATTAGAAATGGAGGCAGAAACTGGCGGCAAAGTACTTGCCCTGGCATGCGATGTTAGAGAATATGAGCAGGTAGAGAACGTGCTTGCGAAAACGCTGGAAACTTTTGGAAAGGTTGATGCATTGCTAAACAATGCTGCAGGAAATTTTATATCACCAACAGAACGCCTTTCTGCCAATGCATTTTCTTCCATTATCGACATTGTTTTGAAGGGATCGGTTAACTGCACGCTGGCTTTTGGCAAACACTGGATTAAGGAAAAGCAGCCGGCAACCGTTTTAAATATAGTGACAACCTATGCTTTTACAGGCTCTGCATATGTGGTGCCTTCAGCATGCGCAAAAGGTGGTGTGCTGGCTATGACCCGCTCACTGGCAGTTGAATGGGGAAAATATGGTATCCGCACTAATGCCATCGCACCTGGCCCTTTTCCGACAAAGGGAGCCTGGGAGCGATTGTTGCCCGGGGATCTTGCCGAGAAATTCCATTTTAAGAACCGCGTACCGCTGAAACGTGTTGGTGAACACCAGGAGCTGGCAAACCTGGCCGCTTTTTTAATAAGCGACTTTGCAGGCTATATTAACGGAGAGGTGATCACAATAGATGGCGGGGAATGGTTACAAGGCGCTGGGCAGTTCAACGGAATGGAGGCTATTCCTGATGAAATGTGGGACGCTTTTGCACAGATGACCAGGTCTGCAAAAGGCAGTTAGATTACCATGCTATTAATGCACTTGCCCAGGTAAATCCAGAGCCAAACGCTGCTAAGCAGATCAAGTCGCCTTCTTTAATTCTTCCTTCTTCCCATGCCTCACACAAAGCAATTGGAACTGACGCGGCGGTCGTATTCCCGTATTTTTGGATATTGTTAAATACCCTGTCATCTGGCAGACCTAGTAACTGTTGAACGTATTGGCTAATGCGCAGATTGGCCTGATGTGGTACAAGTAGGTTGATATCTTTACTTTCTTTACCATTAGCAGCTAAGGCCTCCTTAATTACTTCCGGGAATTTAACTACTGCTTTCTTAAAAACTGCCGGACCATCCATGTATGGCAAGGCAGCACCTCCCTCCAATTGTTCACGGGTTAGGAACAACCCACCAAGTTCCTGGTCGGGGTAACCTGGCTTATCTTTCAGCCACTTGTTGGCATTGGAACCCGGATAAAACATTGCCAATAATTCAGCGTCGGCGCCATCACTATGTAAATGGGTACTTAATATCCCTTGTCCGTCTTTTTGTGTAGGCTGCAGCACTACTGCCCCTGCCCCATCCCCAAAAATTACAGATACATTGCGGCTTCTGGTTTCAAAATCCATAGCAAAGGAGTGCTTTTCACTCCCTACCACCAGGATATTCTTGTACATGCCGGTTTTAATAAATTGATCTGCAACGGATAAAGCATAGATAAAACCAGAGCATTGATTCCTGATATCCAGGGCGCCAATTTCCTTCATTTTCATTTCCCGCTGGAGCAGTACACCGCATCCAGGGAAATAGTAATCCGGACTCAAAGTAGCAAAAACAATAAAATCAACATCTTCTGCAGTGATACCCGCACGTTCTATGGCTATTTTTGCAGCCTCTACACCCATTGTAGTTGTAGTTTCTTCAAGTCGGTCTGCAAACCGGCGTTCTTTAATGCCTGTCCGTTCCTGGATCCACTCATCGCTGGTTTCCATAAATCTGGATAAATCGGTATTGGTATATACATTCTTAGGAACGTAATAGCCGATCCCGGCAAGTTTTGACCGCTGCATCATATTTGAAGTTTAATTAATTTTAGGCAAAAATAATTTTACCTGCAACATTATTTTGAAATAAGCTTATTTTTGTAAGATGTCTACAGAAACAAAAGAAGAAACATTCACCTTAGAAGAGATCCTAACTTCACTTAAGACGGTCCACCGTTTGATCCTTTGGAATGATGATGTAAACACTTTTGACCACGTGATCCATTGCATGATGAAATATCTGGATTATATGGAACACCAGGCAGAAAAAATTGCCTGGGAAGTACATAACAAAGGAAAATGTGCGGTGTTGGAAGGCTCCTTTACAGAAATGGAAATCTATCGCAAAATTTTACAACAGGAAGGCCTCACTGTCTCTGTAGATTAATTCTCACAAGATTTTTACTGTTAGAAAGGTATTTAACCTGTAATAAAATAGTTACGCCCTGTATTATTAAACTAACTGGCCGTTTCTTTGTCCCTCTTATTATTATTACAAAAATAAAGATCCTAGATGAAGAATTACGTACGCAAGACCGTGCTCTTATTACTTGTTATTTGTATCCATGCAATTACCCTTACTGCACAAACTACCGGCGATGGAAAAATCACTGCTAAAGTTGTCGATGCAGCTACCAATCAGACCGTTCCATTTGCTTCTGCAATTGTGATCGATAGAAAAACCAAAGCCGTTGTTAAAGGTGCTCAAACAGATGTAGATGGTAATCTTTTAATGGTGGGCCTACCAAAAGGTGTGTTTAGTGTTAAAGTGAGCTACCTGGGTTATCAAACTATGGTTAGAGATTCCGTTTCCATAACAGACGCTAAAAAAGAAATCAATTTCGGCACAATTAACATGAAGCCTTCCAAAGGTACTGTGCTAAACGAGGTGACCATCACCGCACCCAAAAGCACCATCCAAATGGGTATTGATAAGAAGATATTTTCGGTTGACCAAAGTTTGGTGAGCGAGGGCGGATCAGCTTCCGATCTTTTACAAAATGTTCCATCCGTACAAACCGATATTGAGGGCAATGTAAGCCTGAGGGGTTCAAGTGGCGTGCGCGTATTAATTGATGGCAAACCATCCTTGATTGCCGGTGGTAACGTGGCTCAGATCCTTCAATCTATACCTGCAAGTTCTATTGAAAGTGTGGAGCTGATTACCAATCCATCGGCAAAATATGATGCAGAGGGACAGTCCGGCATCATCAACATCGTTCTGAAGAAAAATAAAAAACTAGGTTTAAACGGTTCAGTTGCACTTACTGCGGGTAACCAGGAAAACTACAATGCCAACACCAACTTAAGTTTCCAAAACAGCAAAGTAAACCTGTACGGGAACTACAGCTATCGTTATGGCAACAGATTGGGTGGCGGCTTTAACAATATCCAGTACACCAATTTATTATCTGCAAGTTCTGCTGCATTTACCAATCAGATCACTGATTCTAAATCATTAGATAAGGGACATAATTTTAAAGCTGGTATTGATTATTATGTAAGTGAAAAAAGCGTGCTCAGTTTTTCCGGAGGCTTTAACGTGCGGGACAATGATCGCAATGAACTTCTAACAATTAACAAGCTAGATCAGCTAAGAAATCCGCTTGAACTAAGTAACAGGACAAATTCAAACCTGGGTACAGGTGGAAGCTATGATTTAAACTTGGATTTCAGTCATAAGTTTGCGAAGCCTAAAGAAGAACTTACTTTCAACTTTAGCTTTTCTGAGGGTGATAACGACAATGACCAGATCTACAACACAGATATCTATAATGTAAATGGAACTCCGGTAAATTCCTTCCTCAACATTCAAAACAATGCCAACTACGGTTACAATAAAAATTATAATATTCAGACCGACTATACCTTACCAATTGGTCAGTTGGGCAAAATAGAAGCTGGATACCGCAGTCAGATTAGGTTTGCAGAAAACAGCCAAATATCATCTAATTCAGATGTATTTACTGGAGAATTTATACCCAACCTGGGTTTGAGTAATCTGTTTAACAGCAAAGATCAGGTTCACGCACTGTACTTTAACTTTCAAAACCAGATTAAGAATTTTGGATATCAATTTGGTTTAAGGGCTGAGGATGCAACGCTTGATACTCGTCTTGGCACCTATCAATCTAACGGTGCGATCAACTATACGCCCGGTAAAGTTGCCTATACCAGGCTTTATCCAAGTGTTTTCTTAACGGAGAAGTTTAAGGGTGACCAACAACTACAGTTAAGCTATAGCAGAAGAGTAAACAGGCCACGCGGTTGGGATACGAATCCTTTCCTGGATGTTTCTGATCCATACAACTACCGTCAGGGTAATCCAAACCTGCTTCCTGAAGATGTGCACGCATTTGAGTTGAGCTACAGCAAGTATTGGAAGAAAGTAACCCTAACTTCCAGTGCGTATTTGCGTAAAACAAACGATGTTATCCAACGCATCAGGACTACTCCTGCTGAATATGAGGGAACTGGAATAACCCTTTCCACGCCTGTAAATCTTGCCAGCAGCGTCAACAGTGGATTTGAGTTAATCAGTAAAGTTGACGTGGTCAAATCCTGGAGCTTTACAGGAAACGTAAACCTTTACCAGGTCAATGTAAACGGTAACTCCAGCCTCGGTGTACTGGAAAGCTCTGGTTTTAGCTGGAATGCAAACCTGACCAATAATTTTACATTACCGTATAATATCACCCTGCAAATTAAGGGTGATTATCGTGCCAAAGAGGTCATGGCACAGGGAACGAGAAACGCCATGTATGGTTTGGATGCCGGAGCTAAATACGACTTTAAAGGTAAGAAATCATCGCTAAGCTTAAACGTTAGAGATATTTTCAATACACGCAGATGGGCAATGACTACCGCAGCTGGGGGTACAATTGTAGATTTTAGCCGTAGAATGCAGGGTACAATGGCTAATCTCACTTACTCATACCGTTTCGGTAAATCTGACTTTAGTTTTAAGAAAACCAAAAAGCCCGATCAGGAAATGCGATCCGACGAGGAATCATTTTAGCAGTTAAGTTATGAAGGCCATTCTCCTCAACTTTTCCTTGATTCTTTTTTCTATACAGCTTAGCGCTGCCGAAAAAGGGATTATTTCAGGAAAAGTGGTGGAGCAGCTGGGAGCACTTCCTATTCCATCTGCAGTGGTATCGGTTTATGTGGTCGGATCAAACCAACCGATCGCAACTACGCCGACAGATGAGAATGGTATTTTCAAAATTACTGCGTTAAAGTACGGGACCTATGGCATTAAAGTAAGCTATATTGGTTTCACACCATTGGTTGTCAATGATATTGTTTTAACAGAAAAGGAGCCCGAGAAAAGAATGGGTACGCTTAAACTTGTTGCAGATCAAACCAGCTTAGATGAAGTGACCATCAACGCAGAAAAACCATTGATTCAATATGCTGCAGATATGATGACCTACAATGTCGAAAAGTCAATACTAGCAGAAGGGAGCACCGCAACTGACATCCTTAAGAATGTACCTATGGTTGAGGTTGATCTGGATGGAAATGCAACCATTTCAGGAAAGCGAAATACCAGGATATTTATTGATGGGAAACCATCAGATTACATGACCTCCAACATTGCAGATCTGCTGAGTGTGCTCCCATCTGATGCCATTGAGAAGATTGAAGTAATGACGAATCCACCAGCCAAATATTCCGGAGATGGGGAGGGCATCATTAACATTGTGATGAAAAAGAATTTCAAGATTGGATTGGGTGGAAATGCCGGCACAACCGTTGGCCTTCAGGGCAATACCAATCTCAATGCCAATGCTTCCTATAAAAGCAAAACCTATTCCATTAACGGCGGAGCGGCTTATCGGTACAATATTAGAAAAAATAGCAGCACCAATTACCGTGAAAATTTCTTTCCAGATACTTCCTTTTATTACAACAACCTAAACGACAACAGGAATACGGGTGATGGTGGAAATTACAGGGCCAATTTCGACTGGAACATCACAAAGAAACAAAACCTTCATGTCTCTACTAACTTCAATAATAACCTTGCAAAAAATGTAGCCGGTGCGTATAACCACTACCTGGACGAACAGGAAATTGAAACCAGCTTAAGGAATCAAACTACTAATGGTACCATAAGAAACCACACTTTTGTTTTTGATGCCGATTACGAACTGAATATCGATACTACCGGTGGGAAACTCTCTATGGGGCTAACCTACAATGATAATGAGGACCTGAATGCAAGGGTGATGAACCGGACGTTCACACCCGCCACCAGAAATCCGCAGCTGCAGGACAACAGTAATGAGATCACCAACAACGGTTTGACGTTTAAAGCAGATTATGACCGGCCAGTGTTTAAGCGGAGAGACAATATTGAGGCTGGCTTAATGTATACGTACAGAAATAACAACAATGATCAGCTGATCCAGAACTTTGATTACAACACGAATCAATATCTGGTGAACGAGAAGCTCAGTAACGAGTTTTTATATAAAGAAGATATTTTCGCAGGATATGGCTCCTATAATTTCCGGGGTAAAAATTGGGGAGCAAAAGCCGGTCTGCGTGCAGAAGTTACGGCGGTAAAGTTCGACTTATCATCTGGTGAAAATTACGCTATAAATCCATACCTCAGCTTATTTCCCAGCTTTTCTGTCAACAAAAATTTCAGGAAACGCTATAATTTGGGCGCATCTTACAGTGTAAGGGTAAACAGGCCGAGAGAAAACAGCTTAAATCCTCAGGTGAACAACAATGATCCGTTGAATATCAATTATGGCAACCCAAATCTATTACCCGAGTTGACGCATCAAATGGATGTGAGTTTCAATGTATATGGTCAGCGTTGGTTTTTTATGCCCAAGCTTGCCTATTCACGGCGGAAAGCAGTGATAGAAAGATACCGCTCGGTGGCGCAAACGGGGGTTTCAGAAACTACATACGATAACGTTGGGTCTAATGAGGAGTACAGTCTTTTTTTAACAGGAAACTATCGGCCACATAAAACTATTTCTACCAATGCCAATATTGGATTTAGTCAGGGATCATACAAATCTGACCTTAACAGTTCGTTGAACAGAAAAGGAAAAAATATCCATGGCAATTTCGGCATGTCAATGGAACTTCCTTTTAAAACTGCATTTGAAGGTAATATCAATTATTACAATAATATTTCCGCACAAGGTAGAAATAAGGGCTCCATCACTACTTGGATGGGTGCAAGAAAAGTCTTTCTAAAAAATAAGCTGAACGCAAGAATTAGCATCAATGATCCGTTTGGCAGGGCCAGTAATTCTTCTTTTAACGAGGGGATTAACTTCAGAGCGCAAAACTATTTTACCAGCAATTCCAGCAACGTTACGTTAAGCCTAAACTATCGTTTTACCAGGATTACAAAAACAAAAATACCTCCCCCTCCGGCAGTTAGCCCTTAAATAATACACATCGGTTGACTATTTTGTATATTGCAGCTATGCAAGAAAAGAATCCCTGGACAACACTTCGATCTGACCATATTTATGATAACAATTGGATTAATGTGCATGAACACCAGGTCATTAATCCATCAGGAGGGAAGGGTATTTACGGCGTAGTACACTTTAAAAATGTAGCTATAGGCATACTGCCGTTGGATGAGCAAAACAATACCTGGCTTGTTGGACAATACCGATATCCATTAAACGCGTATAGCTGGGAAATTCCAGAGGGAGGTGGACCGTTAGGAATTGATCCCCTGGAAGGCGCGCAAAGGGAATTAATAGAGGAGACTGGATTGACCGCTACGGACTGGAAAGAAATCCAAAGGATGCATTTGTCGAATTCTGTTAGTGATGAGCTCGCGGTAATTTATGTGGCCAGAGGATTAAGCCAGGGAACAGCAGCACCAGAAGAAACGGAACAACTGATGATCTGCAAAGTTCCTTTCGAGGATGCCTATCAAATGGTGCTTTCAGGAGCAATTACGGATAGCATGAGTGTGGCAGCGATATTAAAGGCTAAAATCCTTTTGCTGGAAGGCGTTTTATAAATAATATATACTTTTGTCAAAAAAATAAACCGCTATGAATAAATTGTTAGGCTACATCATTAGTCCGATTTTTTATATTGCTTTTCTACTTGTCCTCATTATATTTCAACCGGTGCAATGGGTGTGTTACCGCTTTTTAGGATACAAAGCACATAAAATTTCCGTCGATGTGCTCAATTTCTTTTTAACCTATTGCGATCTCTTATTGCTGTCTTCTGTTACCTTTAAAAATGAACAGGTGCTACCGGTGGACAGGCCTATTATTTTTGTTGCCAATCACCAGAGTATGTATGATATCCCAGCCCTGATCTGGTTTTTAAGGAAATATCATGTTAAATTCATATCCAAAATAGAACTTACCAAGGGTATCCCTTCGATCTCCTTCAACCTTAAATATGGTGGCGGGGCAAACATCGATCGCAAGGACAGCAAACAGGCAGTTTCCGAGATCATTAAACTGGGCCGCAGGATGAAAGAAAACAATTGGTCTGCTATGATATTTCCTGAAGGAACACGGGCAAAAGATGGCAAAATAAAACCATTTCAGGTGGGTGGTATCGCTACCTTGCTCAAAGTTGTCCCAAATGCGCTCATCGTGCCTGTAGCCATCGAGAATTCATGGAAGATTGTGCAATATGGAACCTATCCCCTAAGTGTTGGGGAAAGGTTGAGGTGGACAGTACTCAAACCAATTGAACCCGCAGGCAGGAATGCGGAAGAGGTGGTCTTAACAGCAGAAGCAGCTATAAAAGCAATCGTCAACTAAATATTTTTGTTGTCTATTCTTCTAAAGAACTCATCTCTGTAGGTATCACCTATCGGGATGATCTTTCCATTAATGGCAATTCTGCTGCGCTCAATACTTTCAATTTTGTCCAAAGAAATGATATATGATTTGTGCACCCGGATAAATTGTCCTTGTGGCAAGGTCTCCTCCATCTTCTTCATATTTTGCAGCGTAATAATCCGTTCAGCCTTGGTATAGATAGAAATATAATCCTTCAAACCTTCTATAAAAAGGATATCATCCAACTGGATCTTCTGAATTTTATGTTCTGTTTTTACAAAGATGAAATCTTGTACATTATGGTTTGCAGCAGTGAAGGGAGCTGATGTTAATATGGGCTGTGGCGCAGGCGCAGGTTCTGCAACTTTATTCTGGTTGTGCACCTTTTCAACGGCTTTGTAGAATCTGTCAAAAGCTATGGGCTTCAGCAAATAATCAGAAACATTCAAGTCATAGCTTTCCAGGGCATACTGGGAGTAAGCTGTGGTTAATATATAACTTGCTTTGTTATTGGCAATCTTTAAGAATTGGATACCGGTAAGCTCGGGCATCTGAATATCCAGAAAGACAAGATCAATACCACCTGCCTGTACCAATTGCAAGGCCTCAATAGCATTCTCAGTACGCTTTACCAATTCCAGGAAAGGAACTTTAGATACATAATCTTCAATAATATCAAGCGCCAAAGGCTCATCATCAACAGCAATACATTTTAACTTTGTCATATATCAAGCATTAACTCACTGGTATAGTGGGTTTCCGAATTTACAATATTTAATTTATAACGTTCAGGATACAGCAGTTGCAGCCTACGCTCTACATTGTGCAAGCCTACACCGCCCATCTGGTCCTTATTATAACTATTCTTTTTATTGCTCACACTGAAGTGTAAAATCTTCTGATTGGCAATTATATTAATCTTTATCGGGTTTTCCGGGTCATTTGCTACACCATGCTTAAATGCATTTTCTACAAACGAGATCAGGATCAGCGGAACAATTTGCTGGTTGTCTATTTCTCCGTTCTGCGTAAACTCTACGGCAGCTCCATCTTTAAACCTCAGCTTTTGCAGTTCTATAAAACTCTGCACATACTCTATTTCTTTGTTTAGTGAAACCCAGCTGTCGTTACTCTCATAAATCATGTACCGCATAATCTCAGAAAGCTTTAAGATTGCATCAGCAGTTTTATCAGATTTTTGGTAGGCCAAAGAATAGATGTTATTGAGGGAATTGAACAGAAAATGTGGGTTAAGCTGTGACTTTAAAAACTGTAACTCCATTTCTTTCTTTTCACGGATCAGGTTTCTTTGTGCACTCTCGTTCCCAAACCAGTCTGACGCGAATCTAATCAGTGAACTGGCTACCACAAAGAAACCAGAAATAAACATGTTAATGAAAAAATATAAGGCTACTGAAGCATACCTGCCTTTCATGGCCTCATCAACTGCCTTTAGAAAAGAATTGGAATAAATACTGTCTATTCCAAGCTTACAAAAGGTCATGATCACAATCAGGAGTACAATACTGACTACATACAAACCATACCTCTTTGTGTCCTTTACTAATAACGGGATCAGTAAAGTATAATTGATGTAGAATATAGAAATATTGATTAGGGAAGCAAAACCATGCCGGGTGGCGAAGGAGCTCAATGTGACTTCCTCATGCCCAAATAATACCTGAAAATATAAGATGGCACTAACAATGAGCCAAAATACCAGGTGACCTGTTAATGGTGCTTTTGTCTTCATTTATTAATGCTGTAACCAAATTTCATATGTCCAAAATAGCTAATCTGATACGTTTTGAGGGCTCGCTTTCGACGAACTGGCATTTTTTTTCTACCAATGGCATAAATTAACTAATCAATTACAAAACTATTCTTTTTAGGCGTTTATCTATAATAATATGGGCTTGGTCTAAAACATTTTAGCAGCATTTTAATAATGATTCTATTTGTTTCATCAAACAATAAGATTATGAAAAAGTTATCAAACGTATCGCCATTCCTCCTTTTATTAGTTCCTGTATTCATTATGATGGTTTTTACATTCGCATCCGCGACTACAAGCAACCAAAATGACGATGAGGTGGCATTAAAGTCTGGTTCTTCAAAAACTGCGCTAATTAAATTTAGCAATCCCTTTTCTAACTAAAGTTTGCTTAGGCAAATTAACGCCCCCGTCTGTCGCATATCATTCTGGTAAAGTCAGGCTGTTACTTCTTATCAGCCTACATATTCCTGATTTCTCACCGAATTTTAAACGCTTTCTACCTCCACTTCAAACAAACATGTAAAAATATTGGGATGATCTCACATTTATTTCCCCATAAGTGTAAATTCAGCAATCCTAATAAACTTACATGATGAAAATACTTACGATAACTGTACTTAGTCTTGGAATTTGCCTTTCGGCAATCGCTCAGGAAAAGATTGATATGAATGCGGTCCAACAAATCCGCAAAGAAGGACTTGACAATTCAAAAGTAATGGACATTGCCTTCCACATTACTGATGTATCCGGACCCCGACTCTCCAATTCACCTGGATTAAAACGAGCACAGGAATGGGCAATTAAGCAATTCACAGAATGGGGTCTAAAAAATGTTCACCTGGAATCATGGGGTAAATTTGGAAAAGGATGGCAAATAGATAAATATTATGCCGCCACAACTTTACCATACTATCATGCCATCATTGCCGCTCCTAAAGCATGGACGCCTGGTACAAATGGCCCGATTAAATCAGAGGTGATCCTGATCAAGGCCGATACCATAACTGACTTAGACAAATACAAAGGAAAGCTTGCAGGAAAGATCGTCATCTTTGAGCAGTCTACACTGCAGCCCCTTCAAAATACCTATAAACCGGATGCGGTAAGACATGCAGATTCTACCTTAACAAAAATGGAACAGGCAAGCCTTCAGGCTGCAAGACCAGCGCGTCCGGCCGGAAATGCAAATGTGATGGCACAGATGATGAAAATGCGTGAAACCAGGGCCGCCATGGCAAATGTATTATTAGAAGAAAAGGTTGGGTTGATTTTAACTTATGCGCGTGGGAGCTATGGTACATTCTTTACCAGTAACGGCGCTTCTTATGCTCTAGATGCTAAACCAGTATCTCCAGAACTGGAAGTTTCTTCGGAAGATTTTCTGCATATCCTGAGGCTGCTCCGTGCAGGACAAAAGGTAGAAATTGAAGCAGACATTAAAACATCATTCTTTGACCAGGATCCTGAGGGTTATAACGTTATCGCAGAAATTCCTGGCACTGATAAAAAATTGAAAGACGAAGTAGTCATGATCGGTGGTCATTACGATTCCTGGCATTCGGCCACAGGCGCCACAGATAACGGTGCTGGCTCAGCCGTTATGATGGAAACCATGAGGATATTGAAAGCTATCAATTTTAAACCAAAAAGAACCATTAGAATTGCCCTTTGGAGTTCTGAAGAACAGGGCCTGTTTGGTTCAAAAGGCTATGTAGCCAAGCACTATGGAGATCCTAAAACGATGATTTTAAATCCGGACCAAAAGAAAATCAGCGCCTACTACAACCTTGATAATGGAACAGGCGCCATAAGAGGAATTTACCTGCAGGGTAATGAAGCCGCAGGGCCGATATTCAAAGAATGGCTTAGCCCTTTTAGTGATATAGGTGCAAAATCAGTCACCATCAGCAATACCGGGGGGACAGACCACCAGGCTTTTGATGCGGTAGGCATTCCGGGATTTCAATTTATCCAGGACCCGATGGACTACAATACCCGCACACACCACAGCAATCAGGATACCTACGACAGGTTGGTAGAGGAAGATCTCAAAAGGTCAGCTACTATTATTGCCTCGTTTGTGTACAATACCTCCCAGAGAACACAACAAATACCGAGAAAAGAATTACCTAAAGCGCCCGAGGTTCCAAAACCTTAACAAATTTTTAAAAATTAATACCCGGTCAAAAGCCTCCAGAAATGGGGGCTTTTGCAGTTTAACATAGATTTTCAACTTCAGTCATCTTACTAAAAATGAGGAAACTAAAAGAATTATTTTGAAAACTAAATTATTAGTTTTAAGTTTATACTAAGTTCTTAGTTATAACAGGTAATGCGCAGTACGCTGCTAACAAGGAACAGACAGCAATAAAATAGACCGATAATGGAAATAAAGGATTTAACAAAGGCAGAAGAGCAGATCATGCAAATTGTATGGCAAATTGAAAAAGGATTCGTTAAAGATGTAATGGACTTTCTTCCGGAGCCGAAACCCGCTTACAATACGGTATCTACCATTATCAGGATACTCGAAGTAAAGGGCTTCATCGCTCATGAAGCATTTGGAAAGGCTCATAAATACCATCCAATTATCAGCAGGGAAGATTATAAACGTTACGCCACGGAGAAATTGCTGGGCAATTATTTTGAAAACTCCGTTGAAAGCATGTTCTCCTTCTTTGTGAAAGAAGAAAAACTGGATTTGGGTGATGTAGATGAGATCCTTAAAATGATTAGTAAACTTAAAAATAAAGAAAAATGAGTTGGGCGCATTACATCCTGCAGGTCAACATTTACCTATTGGTTTTTTTTGGCTTCTATAAGCTCTTGTTAGACAAAGAGACGTATTTTACGCTCAACCGATTTTATCTGCTTACTGCGGGCTTCTTATCGCTTACCATTCCTTTTTTAAAACTTGAGTGGTTCAGTTCACAGCCCATAGCCCAGCCAGTGTATGTTACAGTCGGGCAGGTTAGCGATTATGTCGCCCAGGTCACCGTTTTAAAAAGTGATACATCCTTGCTTACAACTGGTAACCTGTTGGCACTCATTTACAACTTGGGCGTAGCTTTTTTTGTAATCAGGTTAGTTGTTCGTCTGATATCAGTCAGCCTGCTTTTGAAAAGGGATAAAAGCGGATTAGCATTTTCATTTTTCGGCAAAAAGGTGATAGATAGCTCCCTACCCGGATTTCTCACGATAAATAGTCATGAAGAGATCCACATGAGGCAACTCCACTCACTCGATGTTATCTTTTTCGAAGTTCTGGCTACCATTACCTGGTTTAATCCGGTCATCTATTTTTATCAGCATGCGGTTAAAAATATCCATGAATACCTGGCGGATGAAGAAGCCGCACGGTTTCAAGGTAATAAAGAGCAGTATGCATTATTGTTGTTGAGCAGTGCACTGGGGGTAACCCCAAGCAATCTTACTAATAGTTTTTTTAACAAATCACTCATTAAAAAAAGAATTTACATGCTACACAAACAACGTTCAAAGAAAACCGCTATACTTAAGTATGGCCTGTTTTTACCGCTCTTCGCCGTCACTTTGGTGATGTCATCAGCTACTATACGCAATAACGAAAAACTTCAGGAACTCGCAGAAAATGTGCCCCTGGATCAACCAATCTCTGCTGTAAAAGCAGCTGTTGAACAATCCATCATGATGCCCGCTGCTCATAAGACGAGTGAGCCAGCATCCAATGTGGTCTCAGCTCCGTCACCCTCACTCCCAGCTGAAAACAAAGCAACTGACTGGCAAAAGTTTTATGACCATATTAAGAGAACAATTCGTTACTCTGCACAGGCGCAGGAAAACAAACTTACTGGCAAAACTCAAATCAAATTCACCATTCAAGATGGTCAGATAGAAGGCACGACTTTGGCAGGACCTGCACTTGGAGATGGATGTGATGCAGAAGCGATGAGGGCTATACTTGGCTTTCCTGACTTCAAGTCTATACCGGACGGGAAATATGTGTTGAGGGTTTCCTACACCATGTCGGATGACGGAAAACAGGAATACATCGTCAAGAATAAAGACCTTCCTGCGGTAGCCGGATATGAAATGCTAAATGAAGTGGTAATCAGGGGGTATGGCAGAAACCCTATTGAAGGACAAAGCACGCCCTTAAGCGAGGTAAACATCCAGCCAAACAATGGAGAGAAGGTTTATGATTTTGTTACCTTAGAAACCCAACCTAGCTTTCCAGGGGGTATGGAAAAATTCTATGAGTACATATCGAAAACCGTAAAATACCCCAAAGAAGCACCGGACAAAAACATCCAGGGAAAAGTATTTCTAACCTTTGTGGTGGAAACCGATGGATCGCTGAGCAATATTAAAATAGATAGGACGCTAAGCCCGCAGCTGGATGAAGAGGCTGTACGCATTTTAAAGGCCAGCCCTAAATGGATTCCTGGTACTCAGAACGGGCAAAATGTAAGGGTGAAATATAATATTCCTATTAGCTTTTCGCTGGCTAAAGATGAAAACAAAGCTGGCCGGCAAAATGATCCGGTTTACGACTTCGTTTCGTTAGAACAGCAACCAGCTTTCAAAGGTGGAATGAAAAACTTCTATACTTACCTGGCTAAAACAGTTAAATATCCTGCAGAAGCACAAAGGTTAAACAAACAAGGAAAGGTATTTCTATCATTCATCGTAGAAAAAGATGGCAGTCTTAGCGATATTAAGGTAGACCGCAAAGCGGGTTATGGTTTAGACGAGGAAGCGGTAAGGGTTTTAAAAGCATCTCCTAATTGGGATCCTGGTATACAACAAGGTAAAAAAGTGAGGGTTAAATACAACATTCCAATCTCCTTCACACTCTCAAAATAGCTCAACAATTAGCTTTCTCAAGAACACAAAACCCCGACTAATTTAGCCGGGGTTTTATGCATAATACCCTTGTCTCGTCCTATAAATCTATCAAATATCTTCTTCAGATACAAATTTTGCAGAATAAAAATCTCGGTTCATCCTTGCGATGTTTTCCAGTGAAATTCCTTTAGGACATTCTGCCTCGCAGGCACCTGTGTTCGTACAGTTACCGAAGCCTTCAGCATCCATTTGCGCAACCATACTTTGTACCCTGCGGTAGCGCTCTGGCTGACCCTGAGGTAATTGCGCCAACTGAGAAATCTTAGCGGAAACAAATAGCATTGCGGAAGCATTTTTACAGGTGGCTACACATGCTCCACAACCTATACAGGCAGCAGCTTCAAATGCAGCATCTGCCTGTTTCTTTGGTATAGGCAGCGCGTTCGCATCTTGTGCGTTACCCGTATTTACTGAAATAAACCCTCCTGCTGCAACAACTCTGTCGAATGCAGTACGGTCTACCATTAAATCTTTTATTACCGGAAAAGCAGCTGCCCTCCATGGTTCCACAACGATGGTATCGCCATCTTTAAATGAACGCATGTGTAACTGACAGGTGGTTACTAAGTCCTTCGGACCGTGCGGACGGCCGTTAATAAACATAGAGCAACTTCCGCAAATGCCTTCGCGACAATCGTGATCAAATACAATAGGCTCATCATTTTTATTGATCAGCTGCTCGTTAAGCACATCAAACATCTCCAGGAACGACATGTCCGGCGAGATCTCAGAAAGCTTGTAATCTACTAAAGCACCTTTGGCACTGTTATTTTTTTGACGCCAAACTTTCAGCGTTAAATTCATATTTCCTGTACTCATGATATTGAGATTTTGGTACTTACTATTTATAACTTCTTTGTGCTACCTTAATATTTTCGAACTTCAATTCTTCCTTGTGAAGATCAAAATTAACGCCTTCTTTAAACTCCCAGGCAGCAACATAGGCATAGTTTACATCATCACGCAAGGCCTCTCCCTCTTCTGTTTGGTATTCCTCTCTAAAATGGCCCCCACAGCTCTCATTACGGTTCAATGCATCAATACACATCAATTCGCCCAATTCTATAAAGTCAGCCACACGGCCTGCTTTTTCTAGTTCAGGGTTTAATTCATCAGCAGTTCCCGGAACACGTACCTCGCTCCAGAATTCAGCGCGCAAGGCCCTTATTTCTGCAATCGCTTCAGTTAAACCGGCTACGTTTCTTGCCATACCACATTTCTCCCACATGATGTGCCCTAAACGTTTGTGGAAGTGATCTACCGACTTCGTTCCCTTAATATTGATCAATGTATCCAAAATGCCTTTTGCCTTCGCCTCAGCTTCAACAAAAGCAGGATGATCTGTAGGTATTGCTTTAACAGATATTTCCTGAGAAAGATATTTACCAATCGTGTATGGAAGCACAAAATATCCATCTGCCAATCCTTGCATTAATGCAGAAGCTCCTAAACGATTTGCACCATGGTCAGAGAAATTGGCTTCGCCAGTACAGTACAAGCCCGGCACGGTGGTCATTAAGTTATAATCAACCCAAAGTCCGCCCATTGTATAATGCACTGCCGGATATATCCGCATCGGCGTCTCATACGGGTTCTCACCGGTAATTTGCGCATACATGTCAAACAGGTTGCCGTATTTTTCTTTAATTACGTCTAAACCTAAACGCATGCAGGTTTCTTTGTCGGGATTATGGATACCAGATTTCGAAGCTTCAATTCTACCGTATCTCTCGGTATTGGCCTTGAAATCCAGATATACAGCCAATTTAGATGCACCTACACCATAGCCGGCATCGCAACGTTCTTTAGCCGCACGGGAGGCTACGTCACGTGGAACCAGGTTACCAAAAGCAGGGTAACGGCGTTCCAGATAATAATCTCTTTCGTCTTCAGGAATTTCGGAAGCCTTTCTCGTATCGTCTTTTTTCTTTGGAACCCAGATCCGGCCATCGTTACGCAATGATTCAGACATCAATGTAAGTTTACTCTGATGATCTCCTGAAACAGGAATACAGGTCGGGTGAATTTGCGTATAACATGGATTGGCGAAATAAGCACCTTGCTTGTGCGCCTTCCATGCCGCGGTTACATTACTTCCCATTGCATTTGTAGAAAGGTAAAATACGTTTCCGTATCCACCTGTTCCAAGAACTACTGCATGTCCAAAATGACGCTCCAGTTCACCAGTGATTAAATTACGTGCAATGATCCCACGGGCCTTACCATCTATCTTTACTACTTCCAGCATTTCATGGCGGGTAAACATTTCTACCTTACCCATTCCAATCTGACGCTCCAACGCGGAGTAAGCACCTAATAGCAATTGCTGACCAGTTTGTCCGGCTGCATAAAATGTACGTTGTACTTGTGTTCCACCAAATGAACGGTTATCCAATAAGCCACCATACTCTCTCGCCAATGGAACTCCCTGTGCCACACACTGGTCTATAATGTTTGCGCTTACCTCTGCAAGACGGTGCACATTAGCCTCCCTTGCTCTGTAATCGCCACCTTTTATTGTGTCATAAAACAAACGATAAGTACTATCGCCATCATTTTGATAATTCTTCGCTGCATTGATACCACCCTGAGCCGCAATAGAGTGCGCTCTTCTTGGAGAATCCTGAAAGCAAAAGCACTTAACTTTATACCCCATTTCAGCTAAAGTTGCAGCTGCAGACGCACCGGCTAAACCGGAACCCACAACAATCACCTCTATACTTCTCTTATTTGCAGGGTTAACCAGGGCCACAGAAGAACGGAACTTAGTCCATTTTTCGGTCAGATCACCTTCTGGTATATTAGCATTTAATTCTGCCATGTTATTTTTACTTAAGATCTAAAACTATTTAATAAGGCCAAAGTGAATTGCCAGCGGCATGGCTGCAAAAAGCAAGCTGATGATGATGGAATACCAAACACCTACTGCCTTAATAATTGGTGTGTACTTTTTGTGGTTCCAGCCCAGTGTTTGAAATGCAGATGCAAAACCATGCAAAAGGTGGTAAGCCAGTGAACCCATTGAGAACACATATAGTCCTACCAGAGCTGGGTTTTTGAAAGTTTCCACCATCAGCGCAAACAAATCGTGGTTACCGTTAATGTCCTGTGTTGGGATTCCGGTAAACCTGGAAGCCACCCAAAACTTAGAAATGTGAACAATTAAAAAGATCAGCAGTAAAGTGCCAAGTAAGCCCATTGACCTGGAGTACCACTTACTATTTGCTGCACCGTTATTCACGGCATATCTTACTGGTCTGGCGGCACGGTTTAAAGCCCACAACCTAAATCCCTGGAAAATGTGAAGCAACAAACCGGCAAAAAGTACGATTTCCATCGACCGTATAATCCAGTTCGTACCCATAAAATGAGCTCCCTCATTAAAAGTTACACCACCGTCATTTAAAAAGATTAGTGAATTGAGAAAGCAATGCACGATCAAAAATGAAATAAGAAACAGGCCGGTAATACCCATTATTAATTTTTTCCCTATGGAGGAGGAAAAAGCGTTTCCGAAACTAGCCATTATGAAATTATATTTTAGTTTTGTTGTGCAAAAGTATTTAATAAAAGAATTAATTCGCTAACCCTCACCATAAAATCAGGATAAATAAACTATTTAGAAACGTTCTAAGAATTAGCGTATCTTCTCCATTTCAGGGCACAAAAAACCGGGAAGCAATTTTCATTACTTCCCGGTTTAAAAATCAATTAATTATTATTTTCTGTATTACTTAGTGCTAAATGTTGCAGACATCCTGGTTCCATCCGGCAATACGCCCGTAACTTTCATCTTGTCTCCCACTTTCTTCAAGGCTGATGAAACATCTTGCGTCGTATTAATCTCAATATCATTAATGGTGGTAATCACCGTTCCTGGTATCAGGTCATTCTGATAAAACAAGCCGGTTGTATTTGTTCTGGCTACCAAAACTCCACTCTTAACACCCAATTTGCTTTTAACCTGTGGTGAAAGCGGCGCAAATGAGGCTCCTAACTTCTCCATGGAAGCACCACTCGCTACTTTAGCTACTTCTGCGCGGTTACCTAAACTGTTTTCTCCTTTTAATACCACACTGGTATTTTTCATTTGTCCATCTCTCAAATAAGACAACTGAACTCTATCGCCAGGATTCAGGCGTCCAATTTTTTCCTGCAAATCCGGAGAATCATAAATCACCGTTCCTTCAACTTTTTTAATAATATCTCCTTTTTGTAATCCTGCAGCTGCGGCACCACTATTCGGGATCACATCGGTCACATACAATCCGGCAATATCCTTCACATTGTATTTGGTAGAGTTATCTGCGTCTAGCGGATCAAATGTTACTCCTATGTAACCGCGTTTCACCTCGCCATATTTCCTGAAATCATCCAAAATCTTCTTGGCCAAGTTTACCGGAATCGCAAACCCATAACCTACATTGGTTCCTGTCTGCGAAGCTATAGCCGCGTTAATACCTACCAATTCTCCATTGGCATTTACCAATGCACCCCCGCTGTTTCCAGGGTTAATCGCCGCATCAGTCTGGATATAAGATTCTATACTGCTATTGGTCTTAGCAGGTATTTTCCCTGTTCTCTGATATTCTTCAAACTCTTCTTCGCTGGGCTGAGTCCTGTTTAAGATACCTATGCTTCTGGCTTTCGCACTTACAATACCAGCGGTAACTGTAGTCTGCAAATCCAGCGGAAACCCAACTGCCAATACCCATTCTCCGATTTGCACATTATCAGAGTTACCCATCTTAACGATCGGAAGGTTTGTTGCATCCACTTTAATCAAGGCCAAATCTGTGTTCGGATCTTTACCGATAACCTTCGCGCTAACCTTTCTTCTGTCAGATAAAATCACTTCAATTTTGTCTGCATTCTCCACCACATGGTTATTGGTTACAATGTAACCGTCAGGTGTAAGGATCACACCAGAACCGGATGCAGCCCTGGGCGCACGCTGCCCTCTTCTGTTTCCGCCACCGCCAAAGAAATCTTCAAACATATCCATCGGTGAAGAATCACTTCTGCCTTCTCCCGATCCTGTTCCATAGGATGTCTTAATGTGTACCACCGCCGGAGATACCGCAGCTGCAGCTTCCACAAAATCTATCGTTCCCGCTGATGAAATTTTCGGGTTACTTGCAAAAAGTACATTTTGTTGTTCAGCAAATGAAAGCTGATCGTTTTTTGGCTCTAACAATTTATAGCCACCAATCGCGGCCGCACCCCCTATAAATGCAGCCAGCACTATTAATCCTATTCTTTTCATTTATATATTGTTTAGTGTTATTTCGTATTAACAGTTTTAAGTCACATAAGTCGCAACAGCAAACTTATTTTCTTTCACTTATTCAAATTTAATACCATATAAACGATATTTGCATCTCCGAAAGGTCATGAATTCTGTTAAATTATGTTAAATAGCCCAGCTTGTCTAATATGAAGATCCATTTCCACAAATATCAAGGCGCAGGTAATGATTTTATCTTGATCGATCATCGCGAATCACCTATTAAAGATATTGATTATGACCGGATTGCGAAACTGTGCAACAGGCGTTTTGGAATCGGTGGGGACGGATTAATGTTTCTCACTAACCACCCTGATTACGACTTTGAAATGCTTTATTTCAATGCTGACGGGCGACCAGGGAGCATGTGTGGTAATGGGGGCAGATGTATTGTCGCGTTCGCCAGGCATTTGGGAATAATAGACAAAGAAACTACCTTTTTGGCAGTAGATGGTCCTCATTATGCCAAAATTTCAGAAAACGGTAATTGGGTTGATCTACAGATGATTGATATAGAAACCATCACTCGTGATGGTGATGCTTTTGTCTTAAATACCGGTTCTCCTCATTATGTAACCGAAACTGTAGGTCTGGATCAGCTAGACGTTTATCAGAAAGGCTACGAAATCCGTAACAATTCCACCTATAAAGCCGAGGGCATCAATGTAAACTTTGTTGAAGATAAGGGTGACCATCTTTTTGTACGAACTTTTGAGCGAGGTGTGGAAGACGAGACCTACGCCTGCGGCACTGGCGTTACCGCCGTTGCACTATCCATGGCAAAACAGAACGGGCAAAGCGGACACATTAAAACTCCTGTTAAAGTACTCGGTGGCGATTTACGCATCGAATTCGATTATAATGGTAGCCAGTTTACCAATGTTTTCTTATGCGGACCAGCAGAAAAGGTATTTGAGGGGGAACTAAACTTTTAATCGTCGCCCTCCGCAAGGTGCGCTGCGATACCAATTTTGATCTCACCAAAACTATAGTCCCGTCCCAGCTTCTCCCGGATGGCATTCATCTGCATCGATTTTAATTCCTTAATGGTCTTCATAATCTTGTCCAGCTTTCCGGCGCCAATCAAGTCTTTACCTGAAATTTCCTGTTTGGCTACATAATGGGCCAGGTGCCCCTCTATTGTGCCTTCTGCCATTTTTCGGGCTACCGCGATCTGACGGATATTCTTTCCTTCTTTAAACAATTCCAGAGAAAGCGCTTTCGTATCTGGTTTTGCCTCTTTTGAAGGATCTGCCTTTTTACTTTTAGTCGTCTTAGTTTTGCTTACCTTCTTTTGGGTAAAATCTAAAGTCCCTTCCATGGAGAATACCTTCAGCATTCTTTTTCCTCTTCCTGCCACATCAATCAGCCCCTCTGCATCTGCACGCTTAAAATCCCTTCCTTCAATCACCGCTTCCAGAAGCGCCGGCGCTTTTTTCATCCGCTTATAGCAATCGTAAAAACGGCCCTCCATTTCCAGCAATTCAGCCAAATACTCCAGTACTTGCTTATCCTGCTTAACCAGCTCCATCCGCTCAAAAATGTGTTCTGAAAAATCATGCAGCAAGGGCGTAAAATAGCCCTCTGCCGCTCTTACGCGCTCCAGCAAATTCTGCATGCCCGCTGGTGATCCATCCTTGCTTAACCGTTCCAGCTGACCTAGAAATTTCGAAGCGTTTGATCGTACGGCTATTACTGAAGTCAACAGTTTTTCTGCCCATTTGAAATGCTTCTGTTTGGCAGATTTGCTCATGTCTTTGGTATAAGAATGCACATGGTCATATACATAATTATCCAGACCGGCCAAATCAAAACACTGCATCAGGTAGGTCTTCAAAAACAATTCGCTCTCCCGCTCCACCTGTGCAAGCAGGGTTACCTGATCTGGCTTGCTCCTCGAAAAGAAAGATACATGCTGGTCCTGCCTGATCCCGGCTCCAGAAATTAACGAGGTGAGAACCAGACCCTGGAGCGACCTTAATCGCGACAAGGCAACATAGATTTGCCCGGGAGCAAAGGCATTGCCGATGTCTATTATCGCTTTATCAAATGTCAAACCCTGACTTTTATGAACCGTAATTGCCCAGGCCAGCTTTAGCGGGTACTGCGTAAAGGTACCAATCAGGTCTTCCTCGATCTCTCCTGTTATTTTATCGGTGGTATATTTAATATTTTTCCAGGTGTATTTTTCAACAATGATCTTTGCGATACCACCTTCTGGCTGCACCTCTATCACATCTGCTTTAAGTCGGGTAACTGTTGCAATCTTTCCATTAAAAAAACGCTGCTCGCCTGTAGGATCATTTTTGATGAACATCACCTGAGCACCCACTTTCAACTCCAGGGTTTCTTCTGCCGGAAAAGCAAACTCACTAAACTCCTTCTCTATTTTCGCCTTAAAGTAAACTGAGCTGGCATGCAATTCCTGCAAGCTATGCCTGTTCATCTCATCTGCCTTGTTGTTGTGGGTAGTAAGGGTGATGTATTTTTCACCCAGAGGGGGCTTAAAATCAGCCTGGTAATGCTGTTCCAGCAATGCTATATCTGCATGGCTAACCGTATTGTTCCGCAAATTATTCAGTAAGCCTATAAATACATCGTCGGCCTGCCGGTATATTTTCTCCAATTCTATGTAAACCGGCGGACTCTGCTGCAGCACATGTGCATCAAAAAAATAGGCACTTTTATAAAATTGCCCAAGTAAGTTCCACTCTGTAGATTTCACCACTGGTGGCAGCTGGTGCAAATCTCCAATAAACAATACCTGAACGCCACCAAAAGCTTCATTCCCCTTCTTTCTGATGTAGCGCAGCACCATATCTATAGCGTCCAGCAAATCGGCCCTCAGCATACTCACTTCATCAATAACGAGCAGCTCCATATCTGTCAGCACTTTCCGCTTCGCGGAAGTCATATTCAGATGTCTCACAATTGATTTAGCCGTATTGTACTGCTGGTTGTAATGATCTCCCTCCGCCACTGGGGCTTTTGGCAGGTAAGCACCAAAAGGCAGCTGGAACAGGGAGTGTATGGTTACACCAGCCGCGTTAATCGCAGCGATGCCTGTAGGTGCAGCTATCACCGCCTTTTTATGCGTAAGCGCTGTTAATTTCTTTAAAAAAGTTGTCTTACCTGTACCGGCCTTCCCCGTTAAAAAAATGTGCTTAGATGTATAGTTCACAAATCTTGCAGCCAGTTCGGCAGGATCGGCAGTTTCAGTGTTAAGCATAAGCAAAAGTATGTAAAACTGATCTTTCCTGCATCATTTAACAATTCTTAACAACATTTAACATATGATTTACTTAAATACTAAAGCTTTAGTTATACCTTAGTGTCGTAACCAAACTCTCATATGAAGATACTTTCCCTCTGGTTGCTAGGCCTGCTGCTTAGCACCTACGCGCTCGCTCAAAACCCTTATGTTGTTAAAGGTGGTGTAACCGATACCGCCGCTACGTACAAAATGGTCAACGCAGCTGTTACCATTCTTAACCAAAAAGATTCTACACTTGTCAAATTTACCAGGGTCAACCCAGAGGGCGCTTTCAGTTTAACCAACCTGCGTGCCGGCAAGTTCATCATGCTCATTACCTACCCCGGCTATGCAGATTATACGGAAGATTTTGCGCTGGACAGCATGAAACCGGTTAAAGACTTCGGACCAGTAAATCTGGTATTAAAATCTACACTTTTAGAAGGCGTGATCATTCAGGGCAAAGTTGCAGCCATAAAGATTAAAGGTGATACGACCGAGTTCAATGCAGGAAGTTATACCATCCAGGCCAATGATAAAGTGGAAGACCTGCTCAAGCAACTTCCAGGAATCACCATTGATAAGGATGGTAAGATCACCGCCCAGGGCAAAGCGGTCAATAAGGTACTGGTAGATGGTGAAGAATTCTTTGGTGACGACCCAACTTTGGTTACCAAAAACCTAAGGGCCGACATGGTGGATAAAGTTCAGCTTTACGACAAAAAGAGCGATCAGGCTACCTTCACAGGGATCGATGACGGTGTAAAAGACAAAACCATTAACATCAAACTTAAAGAGGATAAAAAAAACGGCTACTTTGGTAAAACGGAAGCCTCCGGTGGCACCAACAAATTCTACGGCGGCCAGGCAATGCTCAATATATTTAAAGGCAAAGAGCGTTTCTCCGGGTACGGGATTTTAAGCAACACGGGTACTGTTGGCCTCGGATGGGACGACAACAGCAAGTACAGTAGTTCAGGCGGCATGTCTGAAGTTACGGACGATGGCGGCATCATGTTTTACATGGATGGCGGAGATGACCTCGATTCCTGGGATGGACGTTACAATGGACAAGGTATCCCAACGGCAAAAGTCGGAGGCCTGCATTATGAGAACAAATGGGACAATGACAAGCATGGCCTCAACACCAACTATAAAATTGGTTCAATTGGCGTTAAAGGCAGCAGGAATACCTTAACGCAAAACAACCTGCCAACTGGCCTGCTCAACAGCAATTCCGATCAGTTGTTTGATAACCAAATGTTCAGGCAAAAGCTCGATGCCACCTATACCCTCAGATTGGATTCTACTTCAACCCTCAGGTTCACAGTGGACGGCACCAATAAGAACAGCAAAACGAACGACCAGTTCGGCTCTTCAAACCGCAGGGCAGACAGCACATTACTCAACACAAGTGAGCGCTTTTTAAATAACGACGAGGATCAGCAGCTTTTCAATGCCGGGGTCTTGTGGACTAAAAAACTAAAGAAAAAGGGCCGCACGCTTTCCCTCAATGTAAAACAATCACTGACTAAAAGCGATGCCGAAGGTTATCTCAGGTCTACCAATCAATTTTTTAATGCCTCATCTGCTTTAGACAGTACCCAACGCATTAACCAGTACAAAACCAACAATAGTGAAAGTGCTGTTACGAACGCCAACCTCACCTACACTGAGCCGCTATCTAAACTCGTTAGCTTAACGCTCAACTACGGATTAAACATCAACAACAGCAGTTCCAACAGACAGTCCTACAACCAATCTGCCTCGGGTAGTTATGATCTGCCTGATCCGCTATTCAGTAACGATTACCAGTTTAATCAGCTCAGCAATCAGGGAGGAGCCAATTTCAATTACAGAAAAGATAAAACTACGGTTAGGTTAGGCACAAAAGTGAACGCGGTAAAATTCAACCAGATCGATGGTTACACCGGCCAGTCTTTCAAAAGGGATTTCATCAACTGGAACCCTCAGGCTTCCTATCAATATCGCTTTTCACAACAAAGGTCAGTTAGCATAGACTACTCCGGCCGCACACAACAGCCACAGATCAGCCAGGTACAGCCAATTCTGGTAAATACAGACCCATTAAACATCACACTCGGCAATCCAAACTTGCGCCCATCATTTTCAAACTATCTAAATGTATATTACAGCTCCTATAAAATTCTTACAGAACAGAGTTTGTGGGTCAGTGCATCTTATGGAATAGAAACCAACTCCATCACCAACAATACGGTTACCGATGCAGCCGGTAAAACCACTTATCAGGCGGTAAACCTAAGCGATAGAAATTCCAGCAATTTCAATATCTACGCTTCGTCAGATAAGAAAATAAAAGCATTGGATATAAACGTCGGCCTCGAAGTAAGCGGCAACGGAAGCACCAGCTTTAACATGGTTAACGATGCACTTAACGAATCCCGTTATGCCGATGTTTACGGCAAACTTTATGTCAGAAAGAACAAGGAGAAAATGTACAACTTAAACATGGGTGTTGGTCCTGCCTATACAGCAATTACTTCCTCTTTACAAAATACGGGCAGCAAGGGCTGGGGCCTGGATGCCAACTATTACCTCAGCATTTACCTTCCGGGAAAAATAGAAATCAACTCTGACGGGGTGTATACTTACAAGGCACAAACGCAGGCCTTTAACGATAGGCTGGAGCGCTTTATTGTTAATGCAGGCATCAGCAAAAAGTTCCTCAAAACCGATGCCCTTAAGATGAGCATCAGGGCTAACGACTTATTAAACCAAAATAATGGCTTTACCCGTTCTGCCTACGGAAATATGATTACTCAAAACAGATTCACCACCATCAAACGCTACTTCATGGGTTCCATCACCTGGGATTTCAATAAAATGGGCGGCACAACAAAAAAATAACCTCGTCATGAATAAAAATATAGTATTAACCGGCTTCCTGATCATCACCAGTTGCTACAGTGCGCTGTCACAAAATGTCAGATTTCCATTTGAAGGTACAATCGAGTTTGAGAAAACAGTGAATATGCATGCGCTGCTTAAAAAATCACTGGAACTGTCACAGGATGGCTTTATGAGAGAGTATTACGATGCTCAGAAAAAGAACAGTCCGCAGTTTAAAGTGTTAAACAGTACACTCAATTTTACCAAAGATAAAACGTTGTTTACACCTGCCATTCAACCAGAATCTCGTGGCTTTAATGATAACCCAATGGTCCAGCAGAATAGTATAATTCACACAGACCTTGCAAATGGCACCTATTCCGCGCAGAAAAAAGTTTATGAGGAAACCTTCCTGGTAAAAGATTCCGTTCGCAAGATCAATTGGAAATTAACCAGTGAAGTCCGCACCATTGCAGGGTATGAATGCAGAAGGGCAAATGCCATCATCATGGATTCTATTTATGTAGTGGCTTTTTATACGGATAAAATTCCTGTATCAGGCGGCCCGGAATCTTTCACGGGTTTACCGGGCATGATCCTTGGCGTAGCCCTGCCGCATGAGAACATCACCTGGTTTGCAAAAACAGTTACAGATAAAGCGATGCCGGCCGAAGCGGTTAAACCGCCAACAAAAGGAAAAGCAACCGACAACAAGGGCTTAATTGAGACCATTAATCGTGCTTTAAAAGATTGGGGAGTATACGGGAAATCAGCAGTTAAAGCCTTTACACTTTAACCTACCAGCAGCTTATATCCTTTTCCATGCACATTGAGGATTTCTACTTTGGGATCCTCACGCAGGTATTTTCTTAGTTTACTTAAGAACACATCCATACTGCGACCGTTAAAATAATTGTCGTCATGCCAAATGCTCAGCAAGGCTTCCTCCCGTGTAAGTACCGCATTTTTCTTCAGGCAAAGCAATTTCAGCAGTTCCGCTTCCTTGGTAGAAAGCTTTTGTTGCTGACCTCTAAAATGAACCAACTGGGTGGTATAATCAAACTCGTATTCACCGATCTGGAAATTCGTTTGAGATGCGCTTGTATCCAATCCTTCTTTTACCTGAACCCGCTTCAGCAAAGCGTTGATACGCAAAAGTAGTTCTTCAATTCGAAATGGCTTGGTAATGTAATCGTCGCCTCCCAGATCATAGGCCGAAGCTTTATCTTCCATCATCGCTTTTGCCGTAGCGAAAATAATGGGCACATGTTCATTAATTTTTCTAATCTCCTTACCTAAAGTAAAACCGTCTTTCTTAGGCATCATTACATCCAAAATGCACAAATCAAAGTCTTGTTTGGTAAAGGCACGCAAACCCTCATCTCCATCTACACAAAGTACCACGTCAAATTTACCTTTTAGCTGCAGGTAGTCCTGCAACAATAGTCCCAGATTTGGATCATCCTCTACCAATAGAATTCGTTTCATGTGCTGTTAATTTAGTTAATCGGTAAGTTTATAATGAATGTGGTTCCTTTATCTTTTTCGCTGTGCAACTTGATGGTGCCGCCCATTTGGTTAACAATATCTTGTACGTAATTTAGCCCCAAACCAAATCCCTTCACATCGTGAAGATTACCGGTTGGAACCCTGTAAAACTGGTCAAACACACGCTTTGACTGTTCCTTGGTCATCCCGATCCCCTTATCGGCAATCTCAATGGTTAGCCCTTTTGATGTGGTAACGGATTTAATGGAAATTTCCGGATGTTCTAAACTATACTTATTGGCATTGTCCACTAAATTATAGATCACGTTAGACAGGTGCAGCTCATCTCCAAAAATGATCGGATCAACGGCATCCAAATCCAGGTTAATTATCGCACCTTTCTTCTCCAGCTGCAGGTGCATGCTATCCAGAACCGCTGTAATGAGGTCGTTAACGTTCACCTCCTGGTGCTCCAGTTTCAGTTCCTTTTTTTCCAGCCGCGCAATACTCAGCACGCGCTCAATGTGGTTGCCCAGCCTTACATTTTCATCGTAAATAATACCGGCAAGTCGACTAATGCGTTTCTTGTCCTCCACTATTTCAGGATCTTTCAATGCTTCGCTCGCAATCATGATGGTAGCCACAGGCGTTTTAAACTCGTGCGTCATGTTGTTGATGAAATCTGTTTTCATCTCCGATATTTTCTTCTGCTGCAGGATGGCGTAAATGGTATACGCAAAGATGAATACCAACACCAATAACAAGCCGGCAGATGAGGCCATGGTTGTCCACATGTTTCCCAGTATCAGCCCGTTCTTATTTGGGAAACTCACATACAGTATCCCCGGGTCTCCAAAAATCTCATTGTTAAATAATGTGGTCTTAAACGTATTTTCCGGCAAATTATCGCCGATAGAATGAGAGGCCTTACGGTAAACTAATGAATCTTTATCAGCTGTTTTCAGCCAAAAATCATAAGGCAAACTGATGTTGCGGTTCAGCAACTCCTTTTTTAACAGGGTATCTAAATTATCGCGGTTTACACGCTGGTTTATGGGTACGTACACCTGCCGCATTTCCTTTTCCAGGTCTGCCAAATAGTTGAGGTTACTGGGATCAGAAACAACCGTATCATCCAGCAGTTTTTTTAACCCTTCCTTGTATTCCTGTTCCGCAACATTGTCCTCAATTTTAAATTTAGTGGCCATCTCTGTTCTCACCCGCTCCAGTGTAAAAGCGATAGGGTTCAAAGTAGCCGGATCAAAAGCAATGTACCTGATGCTATCGGGTATATCGCCGCTATTCATAGAAAATGTCGAAGGGCGTTTTAAAGAAATGATCGTCTGATTTATTCTTGCCCTAACATTTCCAAACTCATCTTTGTAAAGGTCTACCTGCACTTGCAAGGGTGATTTTCCTTTGGAATCTTTAGCAGATATCTGTTGGAAGATCTCTTCAGTGATCACCGTAGGATTGGAAAGGTTCAAGCTGAGCAAACTGTCCCTGCGGTTTAAGTCGTCATTGATCTTCTTCTCCTGCAAATACTTGCGTTTCGCCTCTTGCTCCCTGTAGTTCTCTTTAAAATCAACGATTTGCTGTGCCTTATCTCTAAAATCCCTGTCTTTTTGTTGTTTAACTTGCAGATGTTTTTGATCGATGTGCAGTGCGGCATAGCGTTTCTGTACCTTGTTAACAACGCCATTGAGTACCTCGTTCACGTCATTTTCGAAAAGCTGCGACTTCAAAATATAGGCCTCCCTGATGTAATACAACTGCATTACAAAAACGCCAAGCAAAGCTATGGTCATCAGTGCAGTTATCAACCAAAGACTTCTTTTCTTCATATCAGTATACCAAAATTAATGAAGCAATCACATACTATAGGTTATTTAACATATTTTAACAGACAATTCATTTCTACTGACGCGCAATTTCTATCTTTGCTTACCCAAACAAACCCTTTATAAACTAAGTATGTTCTCCGCTGTAAAAGATCTTCATGCCAAATTGGTAGGCGATGTAAGTCAAACCAGCATGCAAGCTCGTATATTTCACCAGCTTAGTATCATCGGTATTATCGCAATGCCGGTCATTATACTCATTAATCTCTTCATAAAGGTACCGAATGTTAATGTCATTCTTTTTACCACCCTGGTACTCCTGCTCGGCTTATACTACAACTCGCGCTTCCTTGGCAACCTAAAGTCAAGTCTGTTTATTTTTACCCTATGCAGCAACCTGTTGCTTATAGCCAACTATTTTTATAATTCTGGCCTGCAAGGACCAACTTTGCTGCTGTTTATCCTCTGCGTGGTCTTTATTGTGTCCGTAATGTCATTGCGCCAGTCCATCTTCTGGGTAATGGTCAATGCCTGTTTCGTTACTACCCTCATCTCATTGGAGTACTTTGAGCCAACGCTGATCAAAAGATCGTACGCAGACCGCTCAGGCTATTTTATTGATTCTTTAAGCTCCTATCTTGCGGTTATCCTTTGCATTATTGTTGTGCTCAGCTATCTGATCAAAAGCCAGCAGCAAGAAAAAATGAAAGCAATTGATGCTTCCAGGGCACTTCAGGATGCCAACGATGCAAAAACCAAACTACTGTCCATCCTGTCGCACGACTTAAGATCCCCTTTAAATTCCATACAGGGTTTTTTGGAGGTACTTACAGATTTCGATCTGGACGAGAGCGAGAAAAAAGCAATCAAGATTAACCTCCTGCAGGAAACCAAGAATACACAAACCATGCTCTTTAACCTCCTTTCCTGGACGCGCTCACAAATGGAAGGTGGAGTAAAGGTACAGCTCATTCCAGTTAATTTGCTCGAAGTTGTTGATGCCTGTATTTCTGTGCAACATTATGCTGCAATCGACAAAAAGATTAGCATCAGCAATAATATCCCACCGCACATCTGCATCCTTGCAGATATCGACATGCTCAAATTGGTAGTTCGTAACCTGCTCAACAATGCCATCAAGTTTACCAAAACAGGTGGCGAAATTGGGATTTCCAGTAATATGGAAGGTGATTTTGCTACACTGATGATCAGAGACAATGGCATTGGCTTCACTGAAGAGAAAGCAAAAGAAATCTTCTCGATGAAATCGGTCTCCACTTATGGTACCAATAACGAGAAGGGCGTAGGCCTCGGACTCTTGCTTTGCAAAGAATTTACAGAATTGCAAAACGGTAAAATCACCGTAACAAGTTCGCCAGGAAATGGAACTACCTTCTTTTTGTCGTTCCCCTTGAGCAATTCATAAAAAAACGGGAACGATCATACCGACCATTCCCGCTCATCTAAATTAACGCTCTCATAGAATAATACGCTACCGTATTCGAATTATTGTACCGCACCGTAAATAATTTCAATTATCAAAGCATTATGGCAGGCACCGATTAGTTTAAAAGTGCTTCTATTTTATTATACAGCGTCTCCGCGCGAAGGTTTGTCGCCACCACCTTGCCATTGCCATCTACCAACACATTCTGCGGAATAGCACGTATGTTATATAGTGCTGCGGCAGGCTCCTTCCAACCTTTCAAACTGGAAACATGAAACCATGGCATACCATCTTTCTCAATAGCTGCTTTCCATTTGGCAGCATCATCATCTAACGATACGCTCAAAACCGTGAAACCTTTGTCTTTAAAGGCATTAAAAGTCTTTACCACATTAGGGTTTTCCTTTCTGCACGGACCGCACCAGCTTGCCCAGAAATCAACCAGGGTGTATTTATTCTTGCCCACCACTTCTTTTAAAGTAAGTTCCTTTCCTTCAGGCGTGGTTGATGCAAAATCCTTAAATTGAGCGCCCATAAGCGCTCCTTTAACTTTTGCTAGCCGCTCTGCCAACTCCTTCCCTAAAGCAGTTTCTTTCATTGAAGTACTTAATTTCTCGTAAGATGGATTAGTCGCCTCGTAATTGAGCAGAACGCCTGGAGAATTTTTATCTAAAAAATATAACGACACATAGGAATCAGGATTCTCCGCAGCAAATTGACGGATGATTTCTCTTTTCTGTTGGGAATAACTGTCAAGACCTGCCAATAACTGTGTAACATAAGCTTTTTTCGCTTCCCCTTCCGGCATTGCCTGATAAGCGGCCAGCCCACTAAAGAATTTACCATCTAAAGGTCTCAGCTTTTTTGCCAGCTTTTCATAAGATTCTGCCAGCTTCGTACCGCTAATCTGCGCATACCTGATGGAGTCCTTCGTGGTGATATTTGTGGTTCCGGGCGCTAAGAAAAAATCGATTCTATCTCCTTTATCTTCATTCCCCAAACTAACTTTTGCCGCAGCAGGGCGATCCATTTTGCCTTGAAATACAAATGCTCCTTTGGTAATTTCCACACTGTCATTTGTTTTCTTAGGGGCATTGTCAGCTGTGTAATATAGCTTAACGAAGCGACCGTTATATTTAGGGTTAACCTTGCCTTTAAGGGTATAGTCTGCCGATTGTGAGAACCCTAAAACCGGGCTCAACAACAAAAGAAATGTGCTTAATCTTTTTAATTTCATGTTCTTAATCTTTAATGTTTTTAATTTACTGCGCGCCAGTTGATGTCTTTTATTTTAACCATTCCTTGCCAGGTACTCTTAGGTTGTAATTGCAGTTCTACTACATTGGGATTAGTTCCCACCTTGTACCGGCTTAATTTCCCTTTAGTCGTGCTATTGTAGGTTGCGATGTACAAACTGTTGGTTGCAAAATCAATCTGGGTATCAAACTTAATCATGCTAATTTCATCACCACCAGTTTCCGCAAACGTGTATATTTTTTCAAAACCGGGGTTATAGTCGTATGCGTATAGTTTGTTCCCTACCGCATAAAACACAACCGACCGGTTAGAAGAGAATGCATAAAACTTCGCTTTATCAAAATCAGTTGCGATTGATTTAATGGTATAAAGTGCGCGCTTTGCCGGGTTGGTTCCATTCGCATAAAACTTGTAGATGCGATGGGTATTGTCGGCATCTTTCATGATCGCGAACGAGTTACCCCCTGTAGATCCACCATCTGTATTTCGGCTGTTCTCTGCATACACCAATGTGCGGCCAGCAGGCTGGTTCCATGGAAAAGCATCAGTACCCACATCGGTTAACGTAGTGGATGCTACCGCAGTACCTATCGCTGCGCAATTCAGGAAGCGGTTGTTTTGGGTATCATACCACATAATAGAATTCATACTCCCAATCGGGTAAAATAGGTAGGGTGCAGCCGGTATCCGTGTTTGTTGCGCAGTGGCCAGTCTGTTGATCGGATTGTTAAAGTAATCGCCGCCCATTAACAGCGGAACACCTGCAAAAACATCTCCTGCCTTTGTTACCACTGCCCGGTATAAACTGCTGCCTATATTTCCGGCTGCTGTTGTTATTTGAGGGGCCAGCACTACAGGCTGTAATCCATCCGCATTCAATTGCTCAGAAACATATAAGGTTCTGCTGAAATTGTTGCTCTCCTTACCCGCCAAGGTGGCACGGTCCAAGAAATAGGATCCGCTTTTTGTAAACACCCATAGCTTCACGTAAGTGTCAGAACCTCCGGTATGTAAGAAGCTGATCGGATCGCGAAGTCTTGGCAAGCCGCTTTTCGATAACAGGTTCTTGATATGGATAGTATCTTTCAGCATAGAAAGCATTTCTGTCTCTGCATAACCCGCTTCATCTTCTCCCATAATCAATATGCCTTTTGAATAAGGTGTGCTCACATTCAGCTTCACGTTGGCAATCCAGGTAACTCCTGTTTTCGTATCCAAAACGCGGTAAAACAGGTCGTAAGGCACGGCATTCAATTTGATTGGATACACCAGGCTTTTCCTGCGGCCGATGGTATCAAACGAGAAAGTTCCCAATTTTAAAATCCATAAGTGGGTATACCTGGAGGTATCTGCCTCATCCATAGTGGCGGTAATTTTGGGTTGGATCTTCAAAGTATCAAGACCGGTCCGCACGGTATATTCTGTATTTACGCCCTGTATCGTCAACTCGTTAATTGGATGGTAATCATAATTACCTTTATCCTTACTGCATGAAACTGCCAGCAGCAGGACAAACAATAGGATATAGTATTGTATTTTCATTTCTCTGTTTTTAGAATTAATAACTAAGGTTTGTATGGAACTCCAATGATGGATGTCCATGGCACGCTCCCCATAAACATCAGGCGTCCATCTTCTTCGAGCACCGGATCTTTCGCATCAAACCGTTGCCTCAATATCAGTGCGGCATCGCTCGCGACCAGCAGGTACCGCGCTTGAGGCATGGTTTCTGCACTCGCGAAATCCTCATATTTCAAATCCAGGTTATCAATAAGAAACTGCATCTTTCTTTTCGTAAATACGCCGAACAGACCCGATTCTTTGTTTCCTGGCTGCAGAGAGCCGGGCCACACCGCCGGCTGCACCAGGATGTCGTTAATTCTTAGCGTATGCAGCCCCGCATCGAATTCAGGAATAACTACACCACTTGTCAGCGATGGTATTGCATCCCATTCCGGGAAAGAGGACACAAAGTCTTTCGTCTCTACAATACGTAATCCAAGTGTTACCTGCTTTAGCTCCAGGTCTGGCGTACGTTTTAAATGAACCGTTACATTAGTGCTAACAGCTCCTGCCGGAATTTTCCATTCCTGCTGTATCGGGTCGAAATGCTGACCGGCAATTGCTGTTGTAGAGTCCGGATTTATTTCCACGCGGAAAGTACGGTCATAGTCCTTTACCGGACCAGTGATCATTACCTTAACCGGGAAATCAACGGCGTCTTTAGCAATCGCAACAAATTCTACCTGACTGTATGGTACGTAAGGCCATGAATTCTGCAACAACTTGGTACCAAACTGAACAGCAAAGTAAACGCCTTCTTTACCCTTGTAAGACATGTCCGCTTTTTTGCAGCCCACCATACCGGTCAGCTGGAAAAGCAATATGTAAATGAATAACTTTCTCATCTTCGTAAATTATTTTCTTAGTGAAATTTCACTGTCTGGCAGTGGAACTGTATAATTGGCTTGTACCATGGTCTTTTCTGGTGTACTCGCTACAGTAGCATGGTTTGGAACGGTCTGATAAGAATTCCTTTTATAGAAAAAGAAAGTTTGTCCTTCGCCCAACATTTCCCTTCGGTATTCTTTCCCGATTTCTGTTTTTAATAAGGCGCTGCTAGAAGGATTTAAACTCACGCAATTCCTTGCCGTCCGCAGTTTATTGAAATACTCAATGCCTTTGGCCAGGTCTGGATGACATTCTGCAGCAATGAGCAGGACTTCCGACAAGCGGATCAACGGCATCATGTAACGGCCGGGCGCATCAACAATATCCACAAATTTCATGTTGGTAGTCGCAGTTACGGCACCTGATGAAGCACTTTGCCATACCCTGCGGCGGTAATCGTTAGCGTCATCATAAATCGCATTTACGCGCGCCACATTCACATCACCGGCACTAAAGGACAGTTTGCTATTCACCTGCAAACTCACATCGAAAAGGCGGGCGTACATCAAGCTCCTGTTTATGTTGTACAAGGAAAACATCACTTCTGTTGAAAACATGCGATCCGGCTTGTCCACACTTGTTGCACTGGCAAATGTCACATAGGGGAACACCGTCTTTGTAGTTGACTGCACTTCTGTTAAAAGGGCATCCGCCTGGGCAAAAGCTTCAGCTTTTTTTCCTTGCCATAGGTAAGCTCGTGCCAAAAGGGCTTTTGCAGCGTAGTAATTCAAACGATACTGGCGGTAATACAAATCGTTGGAACCAGTAGTGTTTGAGGTATTGCGTACGCCTTCTGTACGTATCGGATCTGTTTTTTCCAAAAGCGCTAAGGCCGTATTAAGATCGCCGGTTACCAGTTCCATCACCTTTTCAGAACCAATAATCGGAGAAATGCTGTAGCCGGTTGTATTTACATAGGGTATAGCTGGCTTTGCTTTATTTTCTTCGCTATAAATCGGGCCAAACAACCTCAGCATGTCCAGGTGCAGCATGGCACGCAACGCAAGTGCTTCTCCTTTAATGATACTAAAATAAGGATCTGGTAAAGCAGCACTTGGCGAATCGCCACATTTCTCAAGGATCACATTGCAATTGGCAATCAGCTCGTAGGCTTTCTTCCAGGTATTGTCAAACGTAATCTTCACATTGGCATCTGTATATACAAAAGTGGTGTAGTTATAGAACGAATGAACAGAGCTGTTCAAATAGTAATATTGAGCCAGCACGTCAACTGCTCCGGTGGTCATATTCTGACCATACAGGGAACTATTGGTCAACTCAACATATACTCCATTAAGGGCTTTCATATAACCTTCCTTATTTACGAACAGCTGGTCTTCGCTTAACCTGTCGGTGGGCTTCACATCTACCCATTTCTTGCAGGAAAGCGAGAAGAAACTTAAAAGGAGGCAAAAAGATATTTTATATAGTGTCTTCATTTTTTTAAGTAATTGGGTTTAAAATCTTAGTCCTGCAGAGAATGATACGGAACGCGCAAATGGATAATCTATTCCGCGCTCATTCTTAATGGTAGAGAGGTGAAAAATATCATTCATGTATGCCCTCAATGTGATGGAGGAAGCGCGAACAGTCCTTAACCAGGAAGCAGTCGAATTCTCATACCCTATGGAAAAAGCCTCGCCCACCAACATGTTATTGTCAGCCACAAAACGTGAAGACATTGGTGTGATATCAGTTGTCGATATCGCCTTAAAATTGGCATTGTCCCCCGGTTTCTTCCATCTGTCATATAATGCACGGCGGTCCTGGTTCAGCGTAACGCCCTGGATAGAGATATTTTCTACTTTGTCGTAAAGCGTTTGCATAAAGGCCTGCCCACCTACACGGTACCTTAGGTTAAGCGATGCGGTGAAACCTTTATAGTACAGATTTGTACCAATCACTCCTTCCACATCCGGATCACTGTTGCCTACAATAACTTCGTCCTGGTAATTGTGAACAAAGGTTTGCTCGCCATTCTTGTTTAAGAAAATTTCGCGGCCGGTTGCAGGGTCAATCCCCACAGAACGCACTGCCCAAAGATCTGACGGACTACCGCCATCGTAATATCGAACCAGGTTTCGGCTTTTGTTGGTTTCGTTAAAATTGCTCAGCTGGCTTCCCATATCATGATACTTGGCCCTTAACCTTCTCAGGTTTAAGTTTACATGCCAGTTAAATGCCTCATGTTTTATAAAAGCATAATCTGAACTCAAAGTAAAACCTTTCGTTACCTGCCCACCAATATTTTGTGCAACCTGGCCCGCACCAACTGATGAAGGAAGGCTAATAAACACCAATAGTGGGTCTGTGTCTTTATTAAAATAATCGGCAGTAATGCGCAAGCGCGTATCCAGTGTGGTTAAGTCCAATCCAATATTGCGGTCCAGTGTAGTTTGCCATTGCAAATTTCTGTTGCCCATATTGCTGATAATGGTACTGGTACCAAAAGGGTTACGATTTTCGTTATTATAACGGTAAATTCTGGTGGAGATATAGTCGTCAAAATTCTGGTTACCTGGATTACCGATCGATCCGCGCAATCTCAGCTGTTCTATCCAGCCAAAATTGCCGTCTTGTATAAAGCGCTCTTTATGGATGTTCCAGCCTAAGCCCAGCGACCAGATCACAGAGAATTGACGGTCCGAACCATACACCGATGATCCATCAGAGCGCAGGGTGGCATCAAGTAAAAATCTTTGGTCAAAGGCATAACCAACATTGGTAAAGAAACTGGCTGTTCGCCTTTTAGCTTCCTGGTAACCTGCTTTTTGTCCGGCCACGTAACCTAATGCGAAATTCGGATTAGAAAACTCGTCATCGATAAAACCGCTTACCCCAAATGTGCTCGTTTTACTGGTTGCCTGCTCCATTCGCATACCTGCAACAGCATTTACGGTATGCTTCTCCTGAAATACTTTCCCAAAAGTCAAACTAAAATCACCATCATAATTGGTGTTTTTCCCGTTCTGTTCATCGTAAGTGCCTTTACGTAGCACATCCACTCCTTCAAATTCCACGTCAAAGGGCGACCTGAAAACTACGTTGTTTGACGTCGTACTTCTAAGTCCAAAACGACCCCTGGCTCTCAGCGATTCCAGTATTCGCCATTCCAGCTCAAAGTTATTTGTAAATCCAAGGCTCTTCTCCTGGTCAATATTCAAATTGGTTTGATCATATAAAGGACTGTAAATAGGCGTTAATGAATTATTCCCATACGGCTTAAAGTCTTCCAATACCTTTCTTACGTCTCCCAAATCATCATACTTTGTGTAGTAAGGATTTGCCCGGGAAAACTTGGAAAAGGGGGTCGACTCATGATTGGCATTTACATTATCGATACTCAGGGAATTGTTCACTGAGATTTTACCCTTTCTATACAACAGCCTGATATTACCGTTCGTTGCCTGCCGGTCAGATCCGTCCATCACACCATTGGTCAATCCATAATTAAAAGATGTACTGTAACGCAGGTTGGCATCTCCACCTTCAGCAAATAGGGTGTGTCGCTGTGTAAATGCTGTCCTCAAAGGTTCGTTGGGCCAATAGGTATTTACGCCCCTGGCAACATCCTTTAAGCGGTTGTTATAAACCATTTCAAGCTGCGGATTGGGGCCCAGAATGATGTGTCCGTTATCATCAAGTCTTCCATAAAATCCGGATAACAATTCAAACTGCAGCTTTTCCTGAGCATTCATGAGGTTATAATCCGTTAAATCTGCAAAGCCTACGGTTCCGTCCATAGTGTAGTTAATACGAAGCTCCCCGGCAGATGGACGTTTGGTTTCAACCACCACCACACCATTTGCTGCTTTTGATCCGTAGATAGCGGTAGCTGAAGCATCTTTTAATAAGGTAATGCTCTCCACCCGGTTCATACTCAAGTCGGCAATGATCCTCAGTGTCGTCTCAAATCCATCTAATATAAACAGAGGCTGGTTGGGGTTTGACGCAAATTGGTCAGTTAAGCCGATCACGCTGCTTTTACCACGTATTTCCACATCAGGTATACGGTTAGGATCAGATCCAAAAGTGTTGTTCTCTACCACTGCAAAAGAAGGGTCAAGCGTTTTTAAACTCTGTAAAATGTTTTGGTTACCTACAACAAGCAGGTCTTTTCCTTTGAATACCGCAGAAGAACCCGTGTATACTTCACGGTTACGCTGGTAAATTCCGGTCACTACAATTTCTCCAATTGCCTGTTCATCCGGCTCTAATTCAACATCCAGCGTCTCCTGCTTTTGGTAGTTCAACTCCAGGGTTTTCATACCTACATAAGAAAAAACGATCACCTGCTTGCTGGTTGTTGTGGGAATGATCAGGCGGTACCGGCCCTTCTCGTCGGTCTGGGTGCCAGAATCTGTTCCCTTAAGCTTTACGGTTACCCCGGTCATGGCTTCCCTCGTTTGCGCATGGCGCACAATACCGGTAAGGGTATTTTGCCTCATACTGCTGACCGGTATTTGCGGCGAATTCTGTACAATTGGAATTGCAGACAAAGACACCGTCTTGTCTTCTATAACAAAATCCATAGACTGTCCCTGCGTAACTGCAGCTAAAAACTGCGCAAGGGCCATGTTTTTAGCGTCTATCGTTACCGGCTTCGCCGATTCTAATAATTTTTTCGTGCCAAAAACGGTATAGCCGCTTTGTTTTCTGATGGCGTCGATTACCGTCGTAAAAGGTATCTTATTCCCTTTAAGCGTAATCTGCTGCGAGTAGCTCGCAGCACTCACCGTCATAAATCCAGTGAGCATTAGGCACATGATGGTCTTCATCACTAGTGATAAGTAAATTTTAATCATTAATTTTAACGTTGGTTTGGTTGGTGCAAATGTTTGCTAAAGTTTAAGGTGGACTGTACCCCAATCAAATCGCTAAAGGGAAGGATGGCAGTCCTTTCCTTTTTTGTTTCGGGCAGTCTTGGTTTCGGTTCGGTTGAGTAAGGTTACTTCATGTGGTTCGGTTGTTTTTTTTAGGTGCTACATTCTGTTCTTTTTCCCGGTAATGGTTAGTTGCCGGCGAGAGACATCAAGTTTATAATTTATCTCTGCTACGTCAAGCAGACGTAGTACCAGATGTATGTTTTGATTGCGGAAGGCATCTCCCACCAATTCTTCGTCAGGAATGCTGTTTTCATATACAACCTTTAAGTCGTACCAACGGGCAATCTCGTCCATCGTTTCTTTAAAGGTTTTACCGTCAAAACCAAATTTGCCCTCCTTCCAGGCGATGAATGCAGATACATCCACAGGTTTTATACGCGTTTTGCCGTTGGTAGTCACCGCCTGATGGTTCGGTAACAAGATCATGTGCTCATGCTGATCATCAACCGCAACTTTACCCTCAACAAGTGTCGTTTTTACAAAGGCTTCCTGAGGGTAGGCGTTCATATTAAACTGTGTTCCCAAAACCTCAACTTCCTGCTGGGCCGCAACAACTTTAAAAGGAATTTTCTGGCCATCGTTCTGGTAAACTGTTTTCACATGAAAATAGGCCTCGCCTTCCAGGTAAACCACCCGTGGTCCAGTTGAAAAACGGGACGGATATTTTAACGTAGTTCCCGCATTCAGCCAAACTTCTGTTCCATCTGGTAAGGTAATGTTATAGGTTCCGCCCATTGGCGTATGCAAGGCTAAAGTGTGTTCGCCCTGGTCGTCCGCCGTCAAAGCCGCCTCTGCTACAGGCTGCCCGTTTACATAGGTAATTTTATCCCCGGCCACAATTCCGGCCTGCGCACTACTCAGCACAATTGTTTTTCCATTGGCGAGGGTCAGCGTTGCCTTATTTCCTCCAGGCACTATGCTGGTGTTCACCAACGGTTTGTCTGCCACAGGTTTTTTATTCACAACCATCATCCAGGTACCCAGCGCAACCACCATTACGGCAGCTGCAGCCGTAATCCAGCCATATAATGGGTACCGCTTAATCACTTTAGGCTGAGATGCTGCTACCCTTGCCATTAAGCCGGTAAGCATGCGCGACTTCAAATCTTCTTCTGATTCAATCTTATTTGTAGGAATTACCGCTTCTCCATCATCATGGCTGTTATACCAGGCTATTAAAACAGCTAGTTCTTCAGAAGTGATGCTTCCGTTGTTGAATTTGTAAACTAATTGTTCAATTTTTGTAGAGTCTTGAGCCATGCTGTCGCTTTTCTATCTATATAGACAGAAAAAACAGTAGCGAGGGTGAGTCCGGGTGATTTATTTTTGAAAAAAGAGATAAATAAATCCCAATGCGGTCACAAACTCCATATTTCCCCTAATATCCCGGTTGGCTTTTTTCAAGTGCGACTTCACCGTGTTCTCCGATAAGTTCAAGGTTTCCGCTATTTCTTTGTTGGATAGTCCGTCCTGCCGGCTCAATTTAAAAACTAGTCTGCACTGCGGGGGCAAGGCGTTAATGCTGTTGTCAATTTGCTGTTGCAGTTCCCTGATGATGAGTGCCCGTTCGGGAGATAGGTTGTTGATGTCCGCTTCAGGCTTATAGTTTTCAGATTTTAATCGCTCCCGGTGCCGCTTATCAAGCACGTTAAATGCCTGGTTGCGAATCGCCCTGGATAGGTAGTTGGCAAGCTCCAATTTGCTCAGGTCCAGTTCGTCCCGCAGTTTCCACAGTTTAAAAAGCACATCCTGCACACATTCTTCTGCTTCTTCCTGGCTCCCCAAACGGTTAAATGCCACAGCCAACATCTTATCCCAGTACCGGTCATAGATTTCTATCAATACACGGTCATCGCCAGTCCGCAAAAGTCGGACTAACTCCTGATCCTGATGTAGCTTATACTGCGCCATACTACTGTCTCCCCTTTACAAATATATAATTTTCAGTGGCATAGGATGAAACTAACTAAACATTCGCCTTGGTTTAATCGTTATATAGGCATGACCTTCAATTACAGACCGCTCGATGGTTTTCCTTATGGCGCCAATATTCATTTAGCCTATGGCATCAACACCAGGCAACTCTTCTTCCTGCATGATTCCCTAAACTGGGTCATAGATGGGAAGCAAGAAAACCCCATTGCTGCTTTGCTCAGTAAAATCGAACCTGAAGACCTGAAATACCTGCAAGACAACTTCAATAGCATAGCCGAAGGTAATTTTCATGGCGACCTTAAATTCAAATTAAAGAGCGCCAATGGAACCAGATGGTTCCAGGCCTACCCATTTTTAACCCAACTGGAAGATGCGAGCCCACTAATCCTGGCAACCATTGTCGACATCACGAAGGACGTCGTTAGTATGCAGTCGATTGCCAAATTTACTGATAAGAAGAATTCTATTCTCCATATGCTGGGGCACGATCTCCGGGGCCCGCTTAATGTTGCCAAGTCCTTAACCAAATCCCTCAATACAGAAATCTCCGATTCTTCTGTACAGGAAAAAACCAAATACGTGTCCATCATATTACAACAGTCGATAGACCTGATCGGTGATCTGATCAGCAGGGAACTGATGGAAACCACCGCAGCACAGCTTGCAAAGGAGCGGATAGACATTGTCTTAAGAATAAAGGATTACCTGGAGGAAAGCCTGCGCTCAGCACCACTCGCAGAACTGAGCTTCGAGATGCTCAGCACGGATGATAAAATATTCATTAAACTGGACGATGCCAAGTTTATGCAAATCCTCAACAACCTGATGTCTAATGCCATGAAGTTCACTCCTCCAGGCGGTAAAATCACGGTCTCCATTTCTCAAACGGAAAACGAAGTACAGATAGAATTTAAAGACAACGGCATCGGCATTCCCGAAAACCTGTTGCCACAAATCTTTGATAAGTTTACTGATGCCCGCAGAACCGGCCTGCAAGGAGAACCAACCATTGGCCTGGGCTTGTCTATCGTGAAAACGATAGTCGACTGGCACCAGGGCAGCATCACCTGTAAGAGTAAGGAACAGGAAGGAACCACCTTTTTGATCACCCTTCCTAAAGCCCTGGTCAACTAACACGAGTATTACCAAAGCATTAACATTTGCATTTTTTAAAACTTTGACGAATAAATACCGTTTATTGTCTGACAAACCATACCAATTACCCCTAAAAACTATCCCCTTTTATGAAAAAACTTATCTTATCGCTCTCGCTGATTCTCGGATGGTCGTTCCTTGCACAAGCCCAGTTTGGCGGCCTTGGTAAAATCCTGGTCGATAAAGGCACTGAACTTGCCGGCGGCAACATTGGCAAGCTCATCAAACAACCCGCAGCCATTACCACCAATTTTAAAGATGTAGTACGCGATGGCAAAAAGCCACCTGCTTTCCACGAAGGCGAAACCCCGCAACCGCTTTACCTCTTACCAAAAGCTACCGGTGGGGGTTTTAAATTATGTGCCGGTTTTTATGAAATGACCAATAAAAGCTATTGCCTGCAGGCAGGAACTCGTGGCCCCAGCAGTGGAGATGGTTACATGCTGGCACCGGTACTCGGTCCCAAACAAGAGGTGGTCATCGCCATTCTAAAAAGCGGAGAGCAGCATCCTAATGTTCCTCAGCACGACATCCAGGTATTACTTTGGGCCATTATCGCGCGTACGCGTTTCGCCGATTACAATACTGCCATAAAACTTACCGCAACCACCCTGTTAACGCCTGCCCTTTTAATGCAACTGGAAGGCGGTGCGCTTGGTGTACTCCCTGCCAATGTGATGGAAAAGGCAAAAGCACAATTGCCACAAGGTATACAAGCCATCTTTGAGGCAGAAAACAATATCCGCCGATTGGCCGCCTCTGGCAATGCTACCTATGAAGAGATTGAACGCTACGCCATGCTGGCTGGTATGGTCCCGGCTGTAGACAATGAATTCCCTTCGGGCACATGGGCTTTACATCCGGATGGTTATTACATCAGGTTCATCCCTAAAAGCTACTCCACTACCAGAACACAAATCTATGTGCCGCAGGAACTGGCAGACAGCAAACCTAACCTGGTTTACAATGCCCCATACGGCATTGCATGTCCCGCAAATACCGGCGCGCAACGACTCATTCAAACCAATGAGCCATTGGAACCCAACTACAATTTAAAGTTAACCACCAAATGCTTCAATTAAAGAGCAACCTTATTTTAGCTTCCGCTGATAAATAACAAAGTTGCGAAAACTGCCATAACCGTGCTGGATTCCGTAAGTAGCCTGGAATAACCCAACTTCCATTGCTTTACTTTCGAAATCCGGACGGCGCAGCGGACTGCCCGGCAAATCCCGCCATAGTTTGCCATCGGTACTTCCCCGCATAAAAAAGGTATTGCCCATCCGTTGGATCTGCAAATGCCGGTAAAAATTCCATGCAGATGAGTTGAACGACTGCAACCTGCCTTTATCACTCAAGTCGGTAACCACATTACCTACGCCCCAGCCGGGAAATATACTGTTCTGAACCAGGGCATTGCCTAGGCCTGCGGCTTTAGCCATCAAACCCGCATCGTTTGCGCCACTGGCTATTTTTTTTTGCATTCCACTCACATCTGCAATTTCTGCCTCTGCAATAAAATCTCCCCTAACCGTTTTATAAAGGAATGGACCATTGGGCGAATGGCCATCCCATTTTGTGTCGGTCGATGACAATAGTACATTCCCATCCTTAACCCTAGCGGTATCCGAAACGCCCATCAATCCATCCCATTGGGTGCCGACAAGCGTCTTGCGCAGATCATGGTCTTTCGAAAAATCCGGTCGGAAGATACTGAATAGTGATTCGGCAGTTGATACTTTGAATGGGGGAGACTCCGCACTGACGTTGCCATAATTATCCCTGACTTTATAAGAGAAGGTATAGTTCAGGTTTGCGGACACACCATGATCCACATATTCCCTGCTGTCCATCCAGTCAGAACTGCTCACCTCGCCTTTATCAGTTGCTGCATAAAATTGGTACTGCAATATTTTCCCCGGCAGCTGAACAGCTGAGGCCGAAAGGCCAACTTGAGTCGGACTAAAAGCCTGCGGCGCTTTGGCGAACTGAGGTTGCTGCATCAGCCCAGGCAATGTTGCTTTCCAGGTCTTAAACAGTTCAGCAACTTTACTAGCCGGTAAACTTTCATCATACATGACCATCGCAGAAATGCCCTTCAGGCTCCAGCTTTTTGGTTCGTTCGCAGCTAGTAACCCAGCTAAACTTTTCTTCACATTTAACAAGCCGTCAACGTACAACAATTCCTCAGCCCCTTGTTTTGTTCTGGCGATGTGATGCCAGTTTTGGTCGCCAAACATCGGTCCTGCCAGCACAGCAACCAGGGTATAGGAAGGTAAGTTCGCAGTTTTTATGGCGTGCTTCAGTTTGGCCGGCAAGCTGTCCGAAACCACTGCAATCTTGCCATACAGATCGTCTGCTTTCAGTTGTCCCGGTTCGAAAGAAACTTGGTCTTGCAGGTAACCTTCATTTTTCCACTCGGCTAAACTTCCGTAAGGCAATTTTGCGGCATCTAAATATACCGCGATATTGGATTTCCCCGTGTCAGCAGCCAGTGCCAGTACATCTGCCAGGTCCAGTGCCGTATCATAGATTTTTAATGAAGCCATACCGCCTGTAAAGTAAGCACTGCGGTCGCCATTGCTGCCCAAAACAAAATTGGTCAGGTTTGCTATAAAAAGCATTTTTAGTTCCTGATGGTCAAGCTTCCCGTCTACATACAATCTCTCATAGGTTCCGTCAAAAACCAGGGCTACATGATGCCATTTCCCAGCCTCGGGCAGTTTAGCATAGGCCATGTCCGGCCAGCCCCAGTGCTCCGCTGCACCAGATTTTTTGTCGCTGCCGTACCCCATACTCGCATTGCTGATGTCCACGCCACCCCTGGTTGTCCAACTCAAATAGGGCTCATCTTCTTCAATAACCGGGTTATAAAGCCAGGCCGAAACGGTAAAACTGCTGTTCCCTAACAAAGATCCTGGCGCTTGTACATCCGCCATCATACTGCTTTTTCCGGAAAAGGAGATGGCCTTTCTGCCGGCCAGCATTTCTACCACTGGGCTTGCTCCTGCAGCTGAACTGAACTTGCCTCCAAGTTTTCCTTTATTGCTCCAACTGTTTACCGGCTCCCCAATTTCCAGGTCAGCTGCATTGAGGTCTACCAGCAAACCCAGGGGTTTCAATTTAGTCAGTTCAGATTCGGGCTTGGCTTTTATCGCATCTTTCGGCTGGTAGCTGTCGTTCGCGAAAGCCTTAATGTTCCAGATGGCCTTGTTCAAGCCGGGGTATTCGGTGTTCAGAACAGAGATGCGGATGTATCTCGCTTTTACATTCCCCAAATCAATCATCGGGCTCCCATGTACCGTGTTTTTGCTCCTGTCGGCATACATTGCCCATGTCGTTTTATCATCCGATGTTTCAATTAGGTATTGATAATACCAGGTGGCATACTCAAACTGGGTATGGATGCTTTCGATCTGTTTGCTGGCCTTAAGGTCAACTATCAGCCAGGATTCCGCTGTATTGCTCCTGGGTTTCCATAGCGTGCCATTGTTATGGTCGACCGCAAATTCCGGTTTAAAATCATCGTCGTAATAGGACGAAGCCGTAACTGATGCCCCAAACATCAAATCTGGGTAAGGGTTCATATCTTTTCCAAGAAAGCCAATGCCGGTGTGACTGGGTGCTAACTTTTCAATATTTCCCTCGCTGTCAAACACCAGTCGATCTGCTGCTACCTGTCGGTGATACCCACCGCCGGAATGCGGATTGTTATGCCGGTGGTAGATGAGGTAATACTCTTTACCGTTTTGTAAGACCGACTGATGCCCCGGCCCATGCACTGTGCCATCTGCGCTGGTGCTTAGGATCGGGTTGTTCTTGCCGTATACATAAGGACCCATCGGTCCGGTTTTGCTCACCGCATATTGCACCCGGTAGGTATCGTCTTCACACCTGCCAGATGAGTAGGTTAAATAATAGATCCCATTGCGCTTAAACAGGAAAGGCGCTTCAAAAAAGTCTTTGGCGTCGGTGTTCGGGATGATCCCCAATTTGGAGAACGACTTCATGTCCGGATTAAACAGTCCCACTCCGCAGCCATGTTTAGGATAAATGCCCCAGGTGCCCCAAAACAGGTACATCTTGCCGTCATCATCCCTAAAAGTTTGCCCGTCCAGCGTAATCACGTTGGGCACCAGGTAATTTTTCACCACCGGTTCTCCGGGAGGGAGGAGTGGCGTCCATGGACCAACGGGACTATCCGAAGTCGCTCCAAAGATCTCAACGGGTTGGCAGTAGTACATGTAATATTTGCCATCGGTAGTCTGGGTTACATCCGGCGCCCAGTAATGATGGGTCGTTGGCCAGTTCATGTCCTGCAAACTCCAGTTTACAAAATCTTTGGAGGTCCACACCTGCGAAGGGCCAAACCCGCCGCCATTGCCGTCGGTAGTGGCATAAATGTAAAAGGTATCCCCAAATTTCTTGATGGTCGGGTCAGCAAAATATCCCGGCAGCAGGGGGTTTGACATTCCTGGGGCCGCAGCCGATTGTGGTTGCGCCAGCGCGTTAAGGCAACACAGCAACAGGCAACAAAACCATAGGCAACAAGAGCAGAATATCCTCATCATTCAAAAATAATCAGCCGCATCCCAAAGGTAGCGGCGTTTATTAACATGAACCAGATGAATCTTAACCAAAAAAAGCGGCAGAACTTAATCTGCCGCCTTCATTCCCCCTCTGCTATCCCCTCTGTAAAATCTATTTGGACAAAGCCATTGCAACTGTGCTGTCCTTCATGTTGTCTGATACCAATTTTCCAGGTCTTACACTGGCAAATTTATCCAGGTTTACGTTTTGCATTTTGCTGGCAACTATTGTGCTTTGGTGGGCAATACCACTCATTTTCAATACTGCATTGTCTTTAACCTCTGTGTACAAGCTGCTGGTTACGGCGTTGATCTTTGCAGTAGCGCTTTGGTTTAAAAACAATTGTAAGTATTGTACATCAAACTTGTTGCTGGTGGTTACCACTGCGTTTCCATAAGCTTCTATCCTTTGTAAATCCTTAACAGTAATGTTAATTGTTACCGGCGATGATTCCATGGAATTGATAAAAAGCGTTTGGCCCTGGCGTTGTACCGAAGTTCGCTCTGCATTGAAGTTTTCAGTACCACTTACACTTTCTTTGTTGCCTTGTGTTAAAACGATCTTTACGTTTCCGCTCACCCAGATCTTGTTAAATCCTGTTTCTGTTGCAACTGTTGTTGATGCTTTTTCTGGTGTAGCAGCAAAAGTGCTGAATGCCGAACCTGCTAATACTACTGCTGTTAATGCTACTGAGAATAATGTTTTTGTTAGAGTTTTCATGATCTATATTTTTTAAGATTTTCTTTGTTTTTTGTAATTAAGACGCAGTCAATCCCAAAACGTTGCAGCACTTTTGCCCGTATTATACCAGCGTCGCTCCACTCACGACGAACGCCTGTAATATCTCGACCAAATCAGTTAGATTTTTTTCAACTTCCTGACTTTATCAGGGATATCACGTTGCTGTTTAGGTATAAAAACACCAGACGCAGTAACCCGCCAGCCTGCTAGCGACTTTACTTTGCGCCCTGTCCGCTTTTCTTCAGCTGCTATCACTACCTGGGCGGCTAGCAGTTCACTTAAATTACTGCATATCATCGCCTCAATTTTAGCAGGTAAAACAATAGGGCAACAATAAGCAGCGCTGCAATCACCACCATCCAAAAGCTTTCAGGCCTGGAAAGCTTTTCCACTTGGTCGGACTTAGCGCTAAGCCGTTCCTCAACTTTTAACTTGGCTAGCTTAGCCTGATCAACCTGCTCCTTAATATAGGCCTGCTGATAAACGGTGCCGTCCCGATTAAAAGTAACCACGTTGGTTTCTTTTACAGCGGTTTTCAATTTCAACTGCTGCCATTCGGTTTGCTTGTCTGCCGAGATGGACTCCTGAGTCTTAACACTACTGGTTTTTTTAAAAGCTGCACAGCGAAGCAAAAATACGAGGCAAATTAACCCTAAAATTATAGCTAACTTTTTCATAACGGCAGCTCCTTAAACCAATCTGCAATAACCGCAATACTCCGCTTATGTCTAATTCTTTTGTAAACCCCATCACCATCGCGGCTGCCCCCTAAATTCGTATTGCCTTCCACTGAGTAAATCCAGGCTCCTTTCGTTTCCACAATAATTCCGCAGTGGCCGATGCGTTTGAGTGCTGGGAAATAGATCCCTAAAATGTTTCCGGGCAGCGCATCCCTTGCCAACCTGGGCGCCGGGAAAAGAGAAGGGCTCCATGCGGTTCTGGGTTGCGCATCACCAACCATTTTAAACACCCAGCAAACGAAAGCGGCACACCATGGCGCGGGTACCTGTACCCCTACATACTTTAAAAATCCAGAAACCTCCTTCCCTGTATTTGCTTTTTTACCTTCCCGAATACCTACTAAAGACTGAGCGACTTTCACAAATTCCTCACGCCTTTCTTGCTGTGCCGGGCTCATCTCCTGCGCTATAATACGGCCATCAAGCACAGCACTGCTGCAAACAGGAGTGTAGCAAATGATGCCAAATAAAATCCAAACTGCTGACATAACGTTAGCCTATTAAATTGTGAAACCATCCTGCCAGCAGCTGGCAGATTAAATAGGAAGAGTACCCTGCTAAATAACCAGGCGCATAAAACGGTCAACACCGCAAAACACACCATACTCAATACCATCAACACCAGAATACCCGGATCCACATACCCTGAAGTACCGTCAAACCCCAGCACCATCCGCTGCACCAGCGGATACGCCAGCACCAAAATCAAAACCTGAAGGGCAAATTTCAACCCCTCCGCGTTCCACAGCCGGAACGCCCTTAACATTATTGCTTTCATAAACACTTTTTTTTAAACTCTAGAAACTAGAAACTACCTATAAACCCTATCCTGAAGGCTTCCAATCGACCAGCGTGTACAACCTGGCTGTTGCGGTGCATTTAATTGTATGTATCCAAATTTGGCGGCTCCGATGTGCCTAGGGAATTTTGCCTTTGGAGCGAAGCGGGGCAAAAGATCCCAGCACAAGAGGAGCTCGCCAGATTTGGAACAATTAAACCACCGTCACACTATGATACTGACTGGTCGATACCCCTTCAGGATTGACAAACGAAACCCACAAATGCACAACCTCACCAGAAAACTCCTCCGGCACACTCATGGTGTAGGTCAGCGCGGAGCGCGATACCGCCCCTGTTACTTCGGAAAAGAGATTAGCTGAAGGGCAATAAGCCAAAAACGAAGCTTTATCCGTTGGTGCACCATTAAAAATACCAATGTTTGCCAACCAGGTAAACTCGATTTCGGCAGCGGTGTCTGATACCACACTGAGTGCTCTGGCTTCAGCCAAATGGCCACGACTTAATTTCACTTCAGGATAATCGATCATAAAGTTTGGCGATACACCCGTAACCGCATTATCCAGGTTGTACTTCACCGCCGCATTCATTGGCGAACCTTTTGCATCATAACCAGAAAAACCCGGTTCGATCACGTTCGCTGCCCAGCTTAACCAGGCGGTCATCATTCCAAATTTTAGCCTTTGGTCCAGCTGTTTAATCGTTGGTGGTTTGCTAGAATTTGCCGGGCGCATGGAGAAGACATTTCTTCCTTTTACGATGCGACCAACGTTGTTTCCTGTTCTGCCCTTGAGGTGATAATAAGGGCCTCCTAATAAAAATCCCATAATAATTTGTTTTTAAAATTTGTAAATCTGTTCATTCAGCTCGGCTTAGAACCTCCCGGCCGGTAAGGTATTGTCGCTTTGCTGAAACAAACGTAAACACCTAAAAAACAAGAAACTAATTTTCAAATCATTATGAAACGGAATGGGAAAAAGCTCAAACTATTGAGACAAATTAGGACTGCAAATTCCTATATTCCAAAACCTGGCAGCTATTTATTAGACTTTTGTAACCGCTGCAAAGTTTTCACCAATTTAGTTTTATCCAATCTTTGACCTTTGGTTAAAGATTGTGAAATAATAAAAGTAACAGCAGCGGCACGTTCTTTTACTGATCTGCCTAACCAGTATTCCAAATCGTGCTGTTCGTCATTAGCTGCTTTCATCTGCACCTTCCTTACCACTGGCACTATTGACCTAACTTTAGTATTGATTGGTTTAGGTTTAACAATAATACTTTTACGTTCAATTCTAACGTCGTCATTTTCATATGGAACTTTAGCCTTTCCCAGATAATTACTTATGGTATTGTAATTATACTGAACGTAGCTCAAGCAGAAATTCTTGAGATTTGAAAATACTTCAAAAGGAGATTCTATTCTCTTTTTCCAAAAAACGACAACTACGCGTTTATCTCTAACTATTGATGCTGGCATATACAAATATAACTAATATTAATGTTTTATTAGTCAATACATAGCATATATAACTATTAATATCATCTCAACGATACAGTGAACTCTTTAAATAGTACGTTTCCTTACCACTTCGTTTGGTAATCCAGTTGCCTTCATCACGGCGTCGGTAAAAAGTACTGCGGGTAATACACAGCAAATCCATTACGCTTTCTTTATTCAACCATACCTCTTCTTCAATAGGAATAGGTGTTAGCGTTTGTTTGTCAGACAGCACCTGGTAAATCAATCCAAGCAGTTCAATAATTCTTTGTAAAAGTGTTAACATATCGAGAGTTTTTCCATTATTAAAAAATCCTTTTCCGGGGCTACAGGGATTTAATTGCCAGACAAAATTATGCAGGAAAGATCAGGAAAGGTGAGAACAAACCCACTCGTTTGCTACTTCAGCAATTGTTTCTCATCTAGCGGGACATTTTGGAACTAAGCGGGACATTATTCCTCAGCTTCCATAATCATATGATGCTTTTGACAGCACAAATACGCTTACAGAATTTCATTATGACCTGGCAAATGATAATAGTAAGCTGTAATTTCCTTTATCTGCTGCTTTAAGTGCGTTGAGATAAGTATCTCGATTCTCACTTTTCTTAGAAAGATTTCTTGCACCCCAAGTGAACACGGGCTTATTAAATATCTTTTCGACAATAAGATCTGCGATTAAGCGGCTATGACGACCATTCCCATTTGCAAAACAGTGAATGCTCACTATACGATGTTTAAAACGAACCGCTATTTCATCAGGAGCGAAACTCTCATTTTCAATCCAAAATGCAGTATCTTCCAGTAAAACTCTCAATCCTGTAGCAACTCCCCAACGGTCAACCCCGATGTTCTTATTTGTTTTCCGAAATTCTCCAGCCCACGACCAGACATTTTTATACATTCGCTTATGCAAAGCTTTGATAAATGCTTCATTAAGCAGAGCGTTGCTTTTAAAATTTCTGCCTAAACTCCATTGTATTGCATCTTCTATATTTTGTTGTTCAAACTCATCTAGCTCCTCCCTGGTTGATATAGATGAAATAAGCAGACCATCTTTTTCCTCTTCATCTAATGGGGTTTGCCCATCAATGTAAACTAGATCTAATCCCATAAAAATTTGGGCATTTTAGTTTTAATCTCCTCAGCTCTCTCCTTAATGGCCTTTTCAATTCTTTCGTTAGAGTTTTCCTGGTCTTCCAAGTTCATGGTATTGGACGTCCGCAAAACAATTTTTGAAGCCACTTCGATCGCCTTATTTTCTATTAGTGCATCTAGTGAGCCATCTTTGGGTACAAAGCCATAAACCAATTCCATATCCAAAACCCTCCCAATTTCTCTCAAAGATTTTAAAGTTATTGAACCATCCTTTTCTCTCTTTTCGATATCAGAAATACTTTGCTTAGTAACAAGCAATTTATTTCCAAGCTGTTGCATAGACATCCCTAAAGTATTTCGAATTGCCTTAATCCAACCACTAGGAGGTACTGTTACTTTGTTTAATAAAGCGAAACTCAACAATTTCTTGTTTAATTGTTGAATCATTAAAGATTTTGTTCCCATAAATGTAAAGCTATAACTTGACCAATAGCACACAAAAGTAAAGCGATAACTTTACTAAACAAAATATTTTGTAAAGTTATCGCTTTACAAAATATGATCAAGCATTCCCATGTCACAGGATTCCCATCCTCAAAATCTTTAACATAATTGAAAATATTGGTGCAAAAATTACCGCTATATGCTGGGAAATGAATAAGTTTTACGAATTATTCATTTAAACTAAACCATTAAAAAATGGAGAAAACCAAACAACAAATCAACCGAACAATCAAGTTCGTGAAAAATCCCGTAGTAGCCTACGAAAGCATCTGGCTCCGGGTAATGGTGGCATTTTTAGTCGCCCAAATGATCGTCCACATTTTGCGACAGCGGCATGGGCTGGACTCCTATCTGGACTGGACCTTCCACCGGACCTGGTTAATTACTTTCGGAATTGCCTTTGCCATTATGCAGTGGGCATACCTGTTAACCGTGTACCTGGATCATAAAGTGCCCTGGGATAGAGCGACAAAAAAGCGACGGCAGAAACAGATCCTTTACGGCGTGGGCATTCCTGTACTATTTGATTTCATAGCGATGACCATTTACTTCGGTTACTTTGGGTATAACATCTTTTATACCGGCTGGCCAACACTGTACCTACCCATTACGCTTTTTATGCTGGGTTTGTTGAACTTCTATTATTACAACAAGTACAAGGTATTTGAGAAAAAACAAGAGAAGGCAAGAAGGACAAAGGAAAGAGAGTTAAAGACCCTGGCACAGAAAACGGTAGAGAAGGAAGTTACAGAAACAGAAAGAATATGGCTGTATTCGAAGGAAGACAAGCAGGTATGGGGCACTTTCAATAACGGGAGAAAAATCATCACGCTACTCAAATCCCTCACAGAAATTGACCTCACAAATGAGTGGATGACGCCAAACCGCTTTTACCGTGTCGCCTGGGAAAATATCCTGACCGTTAAAAAAGTGGACCGGCAGTTCCTCATCATACTGAAGATCCCGAAAGATTATGAAATTATGGTGAGTAAAAGGATGTCTATACTTTACAGAGATATCTTGAACAAAATGTCCTAAGCATAAAAAAACCGAAGGCGTCTCCCAACAACCTCCGGCCAATCTTACTATACATGAACACCCGGTATGAGTCCGGGATATTTTAAATCATCTCATAATTTTTTTGTTCTTGACATTGCAACGGCATAGCCACAAGCAATCTCAGTTTGTTGCGCAGCTACTTCGTGGTCAGGATCCCCTCTACCAACTTCCCATCAGCCGTCTTAAAATCTACCCCTAATAATTTAGCAATCAAAGGCGCAATGTCAACAGCCCTGATTTCCTCAATCACCGCCCCTTTTTTAATCCCTGCGCCAACAGCGATAAATCCCGTATGCATCTCGGGGATGTTAGGATCATAACCATGATGTCCACCTTTTACGGGGAAGAACACCCCTTCCAATGGATTATTTTGGATCAAAGTACCAGGGCCATGATTGGCTACTTTTGCCGGCGCAATCCCAGCACTAAACACAACACCAGGCACGGCCGCCAGTGCCATTATCGCCGAACTATCCGCACCCATTTTATCCAGCTCCTTTCGGTCTATAATCCTAAACAACTTCCTCTTATCCGCAGGCAGTTTATTCAAACTATCCACCACTGCCTGTACCAACCTTTTTTTGGATTTGTCATCCAGAGCAGAGCGAAGAATCTCCTTATCCCCATACAAAAAGCAACTTCCCCCAGCTGCAATAAACTTCGCTGGCAAACCCTTGATCAACATATTTGGTCGAAACGCAGTATGAATCTCACTAAACCCATGATCACCAACTATTATCACCGTCGTACTATCCGCCAATCCAGAATGTTTCACCGCCTCCATAATCACCCCAATGTTATGATCAACTTCCGCAACCGCCAGCTTAACACTATCCGCATCTGACCCCAGCTCATGGCTTACCCCGTCAACCTCTGCAAAGTGAACTGCAAGAAAAGCAGGCTTCTTTTTAGTAAAGATGTAAGCTGCCATTCTTGCCGCATTATCATCCAGACTAAACTTTTCTTCGCTCATGTTGTGCTCATCAAGTTTTCCTGTTGCATTGAGTTCAACCTCCTCAACTAAACCAGGCGTTGCATATTTCCGTGTTTCCGTAATCCTATCGGGATGCGCATCGCTCCAAATCTCAGGAACATTATAAGTGATTTCTGACCCAACGCTTACTGGCCATTGCAACGCAGATGTGGTAAAACCTTTTTGCTTCAGAACTTGCCAAAGTGTAGGAACTTTAATCGCACTCGTAAACCAGTTCCAATCACCTTTACTGCCTTTGGGTTGATTGTAATAAATACCACTTCTAGCTGGCAATGCTCCAGTTAGCATAGCTGTATGTGTAGGATAGGTGTAGCTGGGAAATACACTCAGCATTTTCTTAGCAGAAATACCTTTCTTAGTCATCGCTTGCATATTGGCCGCAGGCCAACTATTATCCAAGTAAAACTGTGGACGGAAACCGTCCACAGAAATAAGGATGATATGTTTACTTGGTTGGGCGAAGCTTCGAAGGCCAAATATCAGAACACCTGTCAATATTAAGATTTTAACTTTTATCATTTGTAGTAGATATACTTAGTTTTAAATGTTGTTCCCTTAGCTTCGGTCTCATTTTCAAGCTTCAATGTTTTCCCATCAATAGATAAACTCCATAATGATTTACTGGAAGCTTGTTTTGCTCCTTCGGCGTTTTTACTTAGGGCATTAATTAAAAGAACTTTTTCATTCTCAATCAATTTCAGTGAAGCAGTCCTTTCATTTGTTGCACTAATCTTTGTTTTTGTTAAATCACCTGAAAAGGGTAATCTTTCTGTATATAATGTTGAGTCTCCTGTAGCGAAAAATTGCTTGCGTGTAATAGCAATAGTTTTGACTTCTTGTTTTATTGTGATTTCGACCGGAGCCGAGTTAGCAGACATTTTACCAAAATCCGATAAAGATTTATTTAGTTTCCAAATGCCAGAAAAGTTAGCTGTTTGCGCATTAGAAACAATAGAAAAAATAACGAATACTAAAATTACGAATGGAGTTTTCATTTTATTTAAATTTTGCATATTTAATTGTTATTTCATCCAAGTAGGTATAGAAGCACCTTTTAGATAATAGTCGAAAAATTCAGTCATTTTTATGGTATAATCCCAAGAATCTGCTTTCCCTTCAACACCATGTCCGCCAGTTTCGTATGAAAGCAACCATGCTGGCTTTTTTAAATCAGCAAGCGCAAAAAACCATTGTTCAGCCTGATTATACCTTACTGCAAAATCATCCTTTACATGAACAATTAATACAGGAGTTTTGACTTTATCTGCTTTAAATATTGCAGATTCCTCAATGTAACGAATAGGATCTTCCCATAGACTTTTAGTCATTCTCGGTTGACTGTGTCTCAAAAAATCGCCTACATATCTATTTCTTCCATAAAAACCAATCCAGTCTCCTGCTCCTGCAGTAGAAATTGCAGCAGCAAACCTATCAGTATGGGTAATTGTGAAATTAGTTTCAAACCCACCATAACTAAATCCCTGTAATCCCATATGCTTCGTATCTACCCAATTAAACTGGGACAGGTATTTTGCCGCGGCATCATTTGTTCTAGCGGCACTCTGAAGCGCTTCACCTGTTTTATAGTTAAAATCGGGAACGAAGACAAGATACCCTCTGCTTAAAAACCAAGGAACTGAAATATCACTGATTGCGAAAACAGGTTCTATAAAACTGTTAAAACCTTCACTATTTCTTTCATAATAATTAAAAATAACGGGGTATTTCTTTGAAGTATCAAAACTCTCTGGTTTATATAAGATTCCGTTGGTTATTTTCCCATCTATCTCAAACCTAACTAACTCATTAGTATACCAATTATAAGCCTTCTGCGGTTCAAGATTCGTCACTTTCTTAAATAAATGGAAATTCTCAGAGAAATACAGATTCGGAAATTCGGTGGCCGTCATTAGGGCAAATAAGAACTTATCTTGGTATTTCGCTCTTATCGGGGTAATTAAATGGTGAACTCCAGCAATTGTGCCATTTCCAGTAAAGAAATTGCCCGAAGGGATTGTCAATTTCTTCAATATAATTTTCAATTGATCATTTAACACTAAATGCAACAAGCTTTGCTCCTTTGTTTGTTCATTGAAACCATTTAAATATAAACTTTCATTAGGCCTTATTACTCTTACTTCAGACCTAGGGACACCGGATTTATAGTTTACTTTTTCTCTATCAAATTTCCAACGCAATACAGTTCGATTTTTTTGGCCCCATCCAAGAGTTACATTATAGGGTTTTTGTAAACCTAATGGGTCAATGCGCCAAATATCATATTGATCATAGAGATAAACATATTTATCTGCGAGATGCCAACTAACTATTCCGGCTTCAGGTTGCATTACACGACCATTGGTATTATTCTCCATAGGGACCGGAACTGTCGAGGTGATTTTCCTGGCAATACCTTTCTCAAGTTCGTAGGAAAACCAGACATGACTAGTGTCGTTATACCAAATCAAGTATTTGCCCGTAGATGAGAATGTAACGTTACTTGAATTTACCTGAAAAGATTTTCTTACACCATCCATGCAGGAAGTTATATTGATCCACCTTTCCCGAAACATTTCTGCATATCTTCCATCCAAAGCAATCGCGTATCGTTGACTAACCGGTGCTAACTTAATCCCACCATCACTTTCCTTACCTATCTGAACAGTTCTTTTTGAACTAAGATCACATCGAAACAAGCAGGGGATATAAGCACCTGAATACCCAAAACTCGTAGGTTCAAGTTCCGACCATTTCCAAACACTAGAACCAGGAGTAGCAGTCTTGCCGAGATCTACTTTTTGATTTTTGCCTTGAGTATAAAAGAAAATACCATCTCCATTGTCTGAGAAAAAAAGCTGGTCGCGAAGGACGATGTAATGATTCAGTGCCTCGTCGCCCTCTTTGATTAAAGTGACTAAAATGTTTGGCACATATTGAAAATACTTTAATGCGTTTGAGCCATTACTTTCTTTAGTAAAAAATGCCATCTGCAGATCATCTTTTATAACTGCAGACCTCAGTTCACCTGATCCAATGACTTTGATTTTATTTGAAGTAACATCATACCATCTTAGCGTACTGGATTCAGCCTCTTCTAATATCAAACTTCGGCCTGTAGGTGTAAGTTTGAAAGCTGTTGTATTTACAAATTCCTGTTGCTTACCAGTGCTCATATTCAATAACACTGTCATATTATTTTTTTTTTGAAAAGCAATAAGGTCACTATTTATTTCAGGCAGTCTATAGAAAAATACTGGCCCTAAATTATTGATATGTTTTGTTTTCAAATCTAGAACTTTCAAACTATCATGTATGTCTTGAATGATCGCCCACTTGCTGTTATCTGTAAAATTCAAAGCCTTTATTTTCAGCATCATTTTCCACTTCTGATCAGCTCTAGAGAGCGTAGTAATTTTCTCTCCGCCCGTTGTAATTTGATATGAAATGTATTGGCCATTACCTGATATCTTTGGATTATTAATACTTGGCCAAGAACTAATTGCCAAGGAGTCGATTACCAATTTTTGTGCATATGACACATTAGTAGATAGAAATGTTATAGTATATAAGAATGAAATTATCAAACGTTTTATTCCCGCCATGTCCGTTCCCCTTTCTCCATCTTAGCAACAGTTTCTCTAAAAACATCCAACAAGCTCGGTAACGACCCCTTTTCTGGATATCGCTTAATTAGTAGTTCCAACGATACCATTGCCTCTTTTTCCTTTTTTATAGCCAAGTCTTTCTTGCCCATTCTATACAAGATATTAGCATAGGTGTCCTGATAGTTGGTTTCCTCTGGATTTCGTCTGATAACTGCGTCGCTGACTTTCAAACCTTTTTGTAAAATATTTTTATCATCAGCTTGCATGAAAACATAATTCCAAATGAGGTCATTGATTTTTTCATCACTTAAATCTTTTTTAATTCTTAAATATTTAAGCATGGCATCTGCACTTTTGTTGCCTTGTTTCTTAGCTGAATAATAATCAGGCATTACCTTGGCTATAGTCTCATCAACATCTACGCCTTTATACTTATTTTGCAGAAGTCCTCTAAATGCTTTCCAGTCTATTTCTTCGTTTGTTTTGAAATAGGGCATTGAAACTTCATAGCGATAAATCTGACTATTATAATGGTCGAATAATATCGGCCAAATGGTTTCAGGTAGACCGCGATACCTTTCTGCGATTTCCGATTTAATCACACTCCATTGCTTATCACGTTCAGGAGAGTCTTTAAACAGGGCTTCCAAATACTCTCTATAGATAATTTTAGAAATAGCTATTTCACTAGCATCTGCTCTGCCATATTGTTTATTCACCTTTTCAGAATTAGCCATAAGCCATTTGAAGGAACTACCAGATGAGTATCTAATTACCGGTAGGATAATTTGTAAATTATCGTGGCTCCATGGATCATTTACTAATTTGATAAAATACCCTGCTAGCGAGTCTGCTAGTTCATATTTTCTTATTTCCGCAGCAGATTTGATTGCTGTGACAAGTGTTGCAGAATCAGTTAGATTGGTACCAATATTTTCTAGTATCCCATAAAGTTGGTGTTTAGCATCCATAGACATACCCGCTCGCTTGATAAACTCTTTAGGACTAGGTACAGTTCCTTCAATTCTGTGAACAATCTTACCATCCGGTGAGAAGAACAAGTATGTTGGAAAAGCGACAACTTGAAAATCCTTCTCGAGCATTTTGGCGTCGGCATACCAGGCCTTAATTTGATTATCATCTTTCGGGGTTTTGTCCATCTGTACCTTAAGCGTTATAAAATGCTTGTCCAGATAGTCGACAACTGTCTTGTCTACTAGAATGTTCTGATCCATCCATTTACAAGGAGCACACCAGGTAGCATAGCAGTCAACAAAAATATACTTCCCGTTTTTCTTAGCCTTTTCCTTTATGGATGCCCAATTTAAATTTTGTGAATTGTATTGTTGTTGACTAAAGGAATTACCAAAAAAAAGGCAAAACACTACCATAAGAATTATTTTCATTGTTTTCATGTCAAATGATTAAAGTGGAGACAGGGCTAAAACAGCCCTGTCAATAAAGATCAATACCCTGCGTTCTGTTTTAGGTTTCCATTTCTCTGGATATCAATTGTTGGTATTGGCATAAGCTGTTTATAACTAGCCCATGTGGTACCTTTAGCAACAGCCACCAATGGCATCACCTGATCAATAGTACCAGTTCTCTTCAAATCAAACCAGCGGTGCCCCCATTCTGCAAAAAACTCCTTACGATTTTCCTGTGAAATAGCATTTAATAGGGTCGTAGCATCATTGGAAACAAAATCACTAAGACCAGCTCTGTTCCTTATCTTGTTCAAATCATTTGCTGCCTCGGTTAATTTACCTAGATGTGCCTTTGCTTCTGCCCTGATCAGATATTGTTCAGCCAGCCTAAGCATCACTAGATACTCTGAATTAGGCTGCGAGGCATCAGAATTCACCTTATATTTATAAGGATAATGATATATCTCATTCGGGGTAACTGAATTGTCTACATAACTGCCAATCCACCCTGATCTTCTTCTATCTGTTAAATCAAAAGCATCATATATACCTTGAGTTAATGCAAAAGGAAAATATACCTGCCCAGGCTTTTCAAGCAACACAAAATATTGGCTTTCTTTTGTATTTCCGTTACCGCTCAAAGGTGTTGGTACAGCCAACTGCAAAATGCTTTCGACGCTATTTTTCCTAAAAGTTAGTGATGGGTCAGTAAGAGAGAACTTACTATTTGAAATGACTAGGTTTGCTTCGGTCTCAGCATTTTGCCAATCTTTGGTGTAGAGATAAACTCTGGATAACAAAGCCGATGCAGCTGCTTTCACTGGGTAGGCGCGCTCTGTACTTGTTCCACCAACGGCAGTGTAAAAATTTTCAGGCAGCAACGTTTTAGCCTCCTGTAAATCTTTAATTATTTGAGCATAAACATTGGCGACTTGACTTTTGCTTAATGAATTATTCACTTTATAATCAGTCGTCAGTGTCAGTGGAATTTCCCCGTATAAGTTGGTAAGATAGAAATAGAAATATGCTCGCATAAACTTAGCTTCGCCAATTAATTGTTCTCTCAATGGTGTAGTTACAGAACTTGAACCGTCAATACCCTCTATCGCTGCATTGCATTGATAAATACCAGAATACAATTCCGTCCAAAACGTTCCGCTATTACTCGTCACTAGAACGCTATTTTTATAATACTGTTCAATAGGCGTATAATCGGAAGCGTAATTTTTGAGTTCATCAGCCGACGCACCCATTAAAGAAGTAATACTAGTTATTCCAGCTGTAAAATTATCGCCCCCCGCAATATTCAGGAAGATTCCATTTACTGCTGAAGATGCGGCTGCGTCGCTTTTGTAAACTGCTACCCCAGCAAGACTACTCGCTGGTGGATCTACCTGTACGAATTTTTTGCATGAGCTGTGCGATATCACCAGTAAGCTAATAATCATCGCCATTAATATAGTCTTTTTCATTTTTTAAAAACTTGTTTGTAGTCCAATAGTAAATACTTTCAACGGAGGTAATTGTGTACTTCGAGTCTCAGGATCGTAACCAGAGAATTTGCTGAAGGTCAACAGGTTTTGTCCTTGTGCGTACAGCCTCAAATTTTGAATTTTTAATCTTTGGCTAAACTCAATTGGACAATTCCATGAAATTGATGCATTTTTTAATCTTACAAAAGATGCATCTTCGTAGGTAATATCGACATCGCCGTTTGATAACAATGATTGGGCAATGTATGTGTCATCAAACGCCTGTGTAAACTTTTGAACATTTGTTACGTCTCCTGTCTTTTGCCAACGATTTAAAACAGCCGTGCGATCACTAATGTTAAAGCTGCCTGGTAAATTACCGTAAAAACCGCGCGCCTTCTGCTTTACATATTGAACAAAAAAAGAAAAGTTAAACTGTTTCCATTGAATACTATTTTGAAGACCTCCATACAAAGTTGGTGCAGTGTTAATAAACACAGTTCGATCTTCTTCAACCAATTCATTCACATTTATTATCGAGCCAGCCTTGTTATAAAATTCCATAGTACCGGTACTTGGATTAACACCAGCTGAACGGAAGGCTCTTGATATTCCAAGCGGCTGCCCAATTGGAAATACAATCTTATAGAATGATAACGCGTCAACTTCTAGCTCTGTTAGTTTATTTTTTGGAAGAGTGAAATTTAGGTTTGTAGACCATTTTACATTTTTACTTTCCTGATTTGTATAGCCAACGACAAATTCCCAATTGGTGTTTTCAATTTTGGCTGGTAAGTTTGTATCTATGTTCGGAAAACCTGTTACCAGAGAAAGTGGCGCGCTAAGCAATTGGTTACTTGATTCATTTTTTGAATATACAGCGCTTAAATTTAAATGATCTCTAAACAGTCTTAGATCAGCGCCAACTTCTGCTTTGACAGTTTTTTCCCATTGTAGATATGGGTTAGAATGCCCTGTTGCAGTAAGCCCTTTATTACCTAGGTAATTATTTGTTGAGATGCTGTAAAGGTTTAAGTGGCCATAGTCGGGCAATTGATCACTTCCGGTACTTCCATAAGATCCCCTAAGTTTAGCAAAACTTAAAAATGATATATTGTCTTTGATAAGGCTTTCCTCCGAAAGAACCCAGGCAACACCCACTGCACCAAAATTTGCAAATTGATTTGCTGGGCCAAATCGGCTACTCCCATCACGGCGGGCAGTAAGGTTAATCAAGTATCTATCTTTCAAGGTTAAATTTACCCTAGAGTATAGTGCATTGTATTTATAATTATTTGTGGCAAAACCTCGATTTGTTAACGTTCCTGCTGCTTGAGGATTAGTAAGCATAGAATCGTCCGTATAGGTCCGACCTTGAGTAGATGTGTATCTGCTCTGGTTTTGTTGGAACGTTGAACCAATTAGTGCAGATATCGCAAAATCATTGATTTTAAAATTATAATCCAACTGAGGCTCTATAACCCAGCCAATATTTGAACTGTTCAAATAGTTAGCACTATTGGTTGATGATGCTCTTGTTGGATTGGTCGCTGTTTTCGGGACGCCTAAAAATTCTTCAGTTTTAAGACTGTTATAATTAAAACTTGACCTGAAAGCAAGATTTTTGATAACACTGTATTCTAGCGAAAGATTGCTGATTAAGTTGTTAGTTTTACCTAAAAATATATACTTTGTTTGCGCAAAGGGATTCGCCCAAGTGCTTGCTCCACTCGGCAATACTTCCCAATTTAGGGCACCATTTCTATAAATAGCAGGGGAATTTGGAGCTAATTGCATAACAACATCACTCAGGAATGCTGGAACTACTGTATTATCATCATCAAGGTATTTAACCGATAAGTCTGCCTTAAGCTTTTGATTTGTACTCGCTGTTGTTAAGCTTACTTGACCAGAAATTTTTTGATCGGCTCCAGGTGCTGCGTACACAGTACTTTCTTTATGGAAGCCCCCGCCCAACCTGTACTGAGTATTGCCAGCACCTCCAGACATACTTAATTGTACATCATTATATTTAGCTGTTTTTCCAATAAGTTCCTTCTGCCAATCAGTATTTCTTGACTGATCCCAAAATGTAAGATCATATGCTCCCGGAGTTGGAACAGTTGGGATCGCTACCCCGTCATTTTTGTAAGCTTCACGTCTCATCGTTAAATACTGTTCCGTATTCAAAAGATCCATTGAGCCGGTAATTCTTCCAAATCCGCTATAAGCATTCAGATCAATTTTCGTAGTACCATTTTTCCCTTTTTTTGTCGTGATTAAGATTACGCCAGCTGCCCCACGGGAACCGTAGATAGCAGTTGCATCTGCATCTTTAAGAACATCGATAGTTTCAATATCAGATATATTGATAAAATTCAATGGACTACCTCCAAGCATATTAGGATTTAAACTTCCATTGCTGCCTCCATTTGTTGAAGTCATTTTTGAGTTGTACTGTACGCCATCTATAACAAACAATGGGTCGCTGCCTTGAATCAGACTACTTTGTCCCCTAAGCTGAACTTTAAATGCTGAACCTGGTGCACCGGTAGTCTGACTGATCAGTAAACCTGGTACGCGTCCTTGAAGAGCTGCTAGTGGATTGCTGACAGGTTGCTGCCCGATCTCTTTTGCTGTTATCCTGGCAACATTTCCTGTTTCTAAGTCTTTTTTTGTTTGATAGTACCCTTTATTCACAATATTAACCTCATCCAAATCTGAAGTTACAACACTCAAAACAACTCTGGTAAAATTTCCATTTGCAGGTAATTCAATTGTTTCAAATCCCAAAAATGAAATGACAATAGTTGCTTTATCTTCCACATTAGCCAATCCAAATCGCCCTGTATTATCAGTTGTAGTCGATTGCTTAAATCCTTTTACTTTAACAGTTGCACCGGCGATTGGATTTCCGGTACTATCTACCACCAATCCCTTGATGTCAATTCTCTGAAATCGGGCAATCATCTTGTCCAAGAAACTCGGTTCTTCTTTTTTCTCGGTGATGACAATCGTTTTGTCGCTAATGCTATAGCTTAAGTTTTGGTTTTTTAATACCTGGTCCAGTACTTCTTGTATAGCTGTTTTGTTAAAGGAAACAGAAACCTTTTTAGTGTTCTTTAGTTGGGCTGAACTCACCACAACGTCATAACCAGTCTGGATATTGATCTGGGTAAATATCTCTTTTAAACTGGCCTGGCTTTTTTGCATGGTCAATTGCTGACTGTATGATGAAGCGCTCACCTGCAGAAGCGTCACCAGTATAAGAAATGCTGTTATCCGCATAACTCTAAATAGTTGCGGCAGGCTTGCTTTGGGCACACCAGCCTTGTAAAAAGTATAAAATTGCATACCTTAGTAATGTTTGAGTTGAAACTTATTGTTCGCTAATAATTTGTTCTTCCCAGCTCGCTCTGCTACAGATCAAGCCCCGGGAAAGGTAAGCTCAAACGCCGGAGGGTAGTGTTCGTAGCACTGCCCTTCTTTATCTAAACTCCCCGCCTGTTTTCCATCAACTCTGTTGTCGTAAATGTCTTTTCATGTGTTTAGTTTGTTTAGGTGGTTTAGTAATTATGGTTCGTTTCGGGTTGATCTTAGTTTTATTTGGTCACTATTATTTTTCTGCCTTTTATCTGGAAATGTAACTTACCGGTCAACTGCAATTTCTCCAGTACTTTTGATACGTTTTCAAAGCGGGACAGGCTTCCCCAAAATTGCTCCTGCGGGTCTACACCCTGGTATTCTACTTCTACATCGTACCACCGGGATACCTTCCGCATAATGCTGCCCAGCGTCTCATCGTTAAATACAAATTTTCCGTTCTTCCAGGCAATAGCTTCTTCTGCGTTAACATCTTTGATCACCAATGCCCTGCCCATCAGCACCGCCTGCTGGTTTGGTTTCAATAGGTTATTATTAATCGCTACACTGCCTTCTAACAACGTGGTCTTCGTCTCTCCCTCGTCTTTATAACTATTGATGTTAAAGTGCGTTCCCAACACCTCTACCGTCTGTCCGGCACTCTCCACTAAAAAAGATTGCCGCGTCCTTTTTCCCCTCAATAACGTGTAGGTTTTCGCAACCTCGAAATAAGCTTCTCCATTAAGCAAAACTTTGCGTTCCTTTCCAGAAAATTGAGAAGGGAATCGGATACTTGATGCAGCGTTCAGCCAGACACGGGTTCCGTCAGGTAAGGTAAAAGTATAGGTTTGCCCTTTGGCTGTTGAGGCGGTTAGGAGATCCTTCGCTAGCGCTCTGGATGACAAATAGCCGGCGTCCTGTTTGTCATCTAGTCCCGCTTTGTTATCCCGTCCTGCTTTGTCATCCCGAGTTCCGAGGGATCTCGTTTCTTCGCTGTCACTTAGGCTGACAAGCGTGTTGTCGTTGTACTTCAATGTGCTGCTTACAATCACCCCACTCTTTGCGCTATCCAATTTGATCACTTTCCCATTGGCCAATGTTATTGTAGCGCCTTGCCTACCCGGTGCAATGTCATGTTGTGCAAATTGAGATCCTGAAACAAGTTCAGGACGGCGAGATACTTTAAAGAAATAAATACCTAACGCAATTGCGGTCAACGCCGCAGCCGCTGCGGTAATTCTAACCAAACGCGTAGCCCACAGCTTACGTGTAGGTTTGTTCATCTTACTTTCTATTACCGCAAGCATCCTCAACCGCTGTTCTTCTTCAGAACCCGCAAATGCTGCCGGTACCTGCAACTCCTTGTAAAGCCCGTCCTGATACCACTGATGAAATTCCAACTCCTCCTCCGGAGTAATTTTCTTCTTCAGCCATCTATCGGCCAGGTATGCTGCACGGTCTTTATTGATCTCCATTTAGTAAGGCACTTTATTACAGGTTCCTTTTCAATACCCTATCCCTAGCGCCAACATAAAATATTTTTAGATGCATTGTGGTTGTCACTTTATATAGTTTGACAGAACGGTTTTAAAGAGTTTGGCTAGGCAATAAAACTGGTAATCTAAGTGTTAATCAATTTCGTTCTGAAGCATCTGATCGTCAGCATCGAACAATTCATGTAATTTCTGCTGCAACACTTTTTTCTCTGGTAACTGTGTCTTGTATTCTGCAACCATTGTAGGGGATAGACTTCGGCTTAGTGCATATTCTACTACTTCATTAACACATAACTGTCTTTGAAGCTATTAATCTCGGGATAGGTTTCTCTCAAAGCCGTTGAGACTTTTAAATTTCCTATCATGGTTCTTTCAAATACCCCAGCTGTAATCTGGCGCTCAAGTTCCCTAAAACTATATTTCTCATTTTTAGCCAATTTTAGATAGAACTCTCTTTCTTCGGTAGTTTTACATCTAGAGAATATAGATAAATTATGTGACCAGCTTATTTCTCTCAACAGCGTTGAGAGTTTTGCTAAACTCTATTAAAAGTGCCCAATCAAACCATATAAAGTGACACACATTGTTTCATGGCTTACATGGAACATTTTATCAGTATGTTTCGCAATGTCAAATGAATATTTACCACTTTAACTGCGCCCTATCAAGGATGCTAATCCCGTTTATCCCAGATTTTCGGGTTAAGACTTGTATGAAAAACTGCAAAAACTGTAATTGTATCTGAATGAATATTCAGACTGTAATGTACCATAAAAGGAAATTTTTTGATAACCATACAACGAACGTCTTCGTAGCGTATCGCATAAAGTTGTGCAGTGCTTTTTAATTTATTGATTTGTTGTATTACCTGTTTTTGAAATCTCTTTCCTAAACCCTTGCTTTGCTTATTATACCAATCAGTAGCATTTTGAATATCATCAAGCGCGTCAGCATGAATTTTAATCTTATATTACTGCATTTATGCCTTAAGCGTTTTGGAGGCCAATTCCCAGTCTTGAAGAAATTCAGGATTGACTTTTGAGTTTTTTATCCTCTCGGTAACTATTGCCTGATGCTCCAAAGGAATAGAAATATCATCCTTCCAGATCATCTCATTTAATTCAAGTTTTTCAGATGGAGATAATTGCCTTACGGCGTCCATCAATTGTCTAAGTGATAATTCAACAGCTATCATAATTCAAAAATAATTAAAATATATAATATTTTACACTAATCGCAATGCTAAATGATTAGTATTGTTGAACAACAAATTTTGCGTGGTATCACATGTCTTCTATAGACAGCCCAATAAATTCAGCACGATAGTCTTTGAATTGCGCTTCAAGATTCCTGGCCTTTTCCTTTAACCCGGCAATACTGATGTTTTCTTTTTTACGCTTCACTTCTCCAAAAATGATTGATTTTTCCAAATCATTTATCGCAACGATATCAATTTCATTTTGGTTGCTCTTTTCCCAATAGGTACCAATCGCAGAAAAATTTCCTTCCTCCATCATTTTCTCAATAAAGTACTTTTCAAGAATGCGCCCACTATAGGTCGAATAATCGCGCCTAACAATTTCTTTTAAATAGCTTAAATTCCCTATTTCTACCACGCTTCTATATTTATAAACAAAGCGGAACCAGAAATTTAAAAAGTTATCATTAATGTGATATTTCATCGATCGGCTGTTCGGTTTAGCGAAAATTGGCTTTACCTTACTGATCAAGTTAAACTCACTTTCCAGGCGGTCTAAAAATCCACCGGTCTGCATTTCCATAATCGATTCAATTTCAACCCTTGAGGTTTTTGAAGATGCAATCAACGATAAAATAGGAAAGTAGTTGCCGTATTCTTTTCCAAATTCATCAATGAGCACATTCTTTCCTTCATCCAAAAAAAGGGAATTCTCTGTCAGGATAACATCCAAAATTGACTCAAACGTAAATGCCTTCTCCTCTATCAGCAACTCTACATACTTAGCCACTCCACCAGTTATTAAATAGAAAGCCAGTAAATAGCATCATTATCGCAATGCCCATTACGGTAATGTACATTACGATAAATACAATTAGTCATTTGCACTTCCCTAAAGCGTAATAAAAAAGCTCTTCAATCCGGTTTTGAGATTCTTCAGCGCCTTGCTCATATGGAACTCAACCGTTTTTTCTGAAATGTCCAGTTCCTCCGCGACTTGCTTTTGCGTCATCCCCTGCTCCCTCGTCATTCTATAAACCGTTCGCGTTTTTTCGGGCAGCTGGTCAATCAGTACATTCAGCCGCTCCTTAATCTCCTGAAACTCCAGCCATTCTTGTGTAGAATTGTCTTCCAGTTCTGCCAGCGTCTTTTCTGCACTTTCATCTCCAAAATTCTTTTGCCGGTACTGTTTCGCCAGCGCTTTCAGCACCCGGTACTTCACGGCAACCGACAAATAGCTTTGTAGCGAACTCGTAATTTCCAATACCTCCCTGCGGTTCCAAATCGTAATAAACAATTGCTGGACCACATCTTCTGCCTCCTGGAAATCCTCAATCTTGTTTGCCGCAGCCGTAAATAGTTTATTCCAGTACCGGTTATAGATCTCTGTAAACGCAACCTGGTCGTCCTGCTTCATTAAAGCAGTCAGCTCATGATCCGAAAGTTTACCATAGTCTGCCATGCGACAAATTGTTTCCCTTACTGCAAGATCGCAATAAATCTTTACAAAGTTCCACAATCTCCAGCTAATTACCCAAATGCAGGAATGTTAAGCTTTCGTTAAGCTGGCCCTAATTAACCAGCTTGTTCTTTTTTAGCCATGCGCCAATGGTATCAAGTACCTCCGGTGCGATGTCTTCTTTGATCGCCGCATACTCTGCAGGCTGGCAGCTCTGACAATGCTGTAAAAGGTGGTTTAAGCCCGGTATTAGTTTTACACTCACGTTCTTGTTCTGTGATGCCAATGGCAGGTTCTTCCAGCTCGACAGGTTCGGCTCTGCTTTTACCAGGATATCTTTCCCCCATTTATCGCCAAAATGGGAACTTTGACTTTAGTCAGGTAGTCTGCCGGATTGTACTTGATAAAAAATCGATACCATGGCCGCGTAGCGCTCAACGACCAGCTGTAGATCGGAAACCTGAAATGGTCAAACTCCACATTTAAAGTTTTAAAGTAGGCTTCATCTTTTACTTTCCAGGCATTATACTCCTCGTTCAGTTTCGCATGCAAATTCACAGAGTCTGCATAGTGGAAAGCAGTCTCAAACATCAGCTCATTGATCTCGTTAAATCTCTTTTTGTCGTAATCTGGTATCGGCGCAGCGGCAACAATATCCTGGTTCTGCAAAATCTGAGACTCCAGCCCTGTTAAAGCCAGACCGGATAAACTGATCAAAAATGCAACATCATCTGATTGTGCAGCGGCAATCGAAATGCTGGCCCCGCCCTCGCTATGTCCCAGCAATCCAATTTTCCTGATCTTTAAATCTTTCCTGGTTTTCAGGTAAGCCACCGCCGCCAATGCATCCTTCGCAAAGTCTGCCGTGGTTGCATCTTCATACGTCCCGTTCGTTTCTCCGGTTCCCCTGTCATCCATCCTCAGCACTACCAAACCCTGACTGTTTAAATATTCTGCGATGGTTTTAAACCAGGGATGCCCGGCCATCATCGCATCTCTATCCTGCTTTCCGGTGCCCGACATCAGTACCACAGCTGTGCCATTCCAATGTGCTTCCGGAAAACTAATTGTCCCGCCAAATGTAATGGTATCGGTATTCTTAAAGGTTACCCGCTCTTGTCCAAAAACCTTATTCCCAGCTAATAAATAACTTGCCTCAAATTGTTTTTTCCACTCCGATGGCGCTAAACTGCTGTATTGATCAGGCGGATTGTTTCTAAAAGTCTCCATATGTTTCAAGAGCTTCTCAGAATATGGGTTCTTAGCAGAATGCGAGAACTCTTTAACTTTGTTCAAAATCGCAACGGTAGCGCCATAGGGCAACTGATCCACATAGGTATCAACAACCTTAAAATTGTTCTTTTTAATCTTATTCAGTACGGCTATTAAATAAACCTGATCGTATTCAATCTTATAGGTTTCATCAAACCAGGTATTCGCTTCCTTAGCCGGGTATTTTGCCAGAAATGCTTCTGAAAGGGTAGTTTGTTTAGCAGCGTCTTGTTCTTTTTTTATCGCCTGGTATGCCGCTAGTTTTGCAAATTCTGTACCGCCAAATCTTTTGGTGATCACCTGGTTCAGTGAATCTGCTTTTCCCTGCTCATTTAATACGCTGCTCAGCAAATAGCTTGCTTTTAACAGGTCTTCTTTTGTACCGCCGTCTTTGCCCAAATGCGCCACCACTTTCCTCACCTCAGGGCGTCTCTGCTCACCGTATGCTGCCATTAAAGATTTGGCATAAGGCACCGCAAATACGGATTGTGATTTCGGATTGTTGTAATACTGCAAGTCCTTCTGCAACCACATAAAGGTTACGGTATCATTGATGGAATGCCCGTTCAAATAATTTGGTATGGTGTATCCGTAAGCGGGCGACCGCATCAGCCCCCATGCGGCATAGCCGCTTGGAAGGTTTCTGCCATTAACATCCTGCAGCAAAAAACCGTAGGACTTGTCCTGATTGTTGTCAAACTTGTCTCCGGCCAAAAACTTCATGGTAAAAAAGGAACTGTTTGCCGGCACCTGGTAATTTCCGGTCCATTTGTTCTTTCCTGCCTGGCTCAGCTTTACATCTGCGCCCTTCCAGGCATAGTCATTGAAATAGTAAACAATGGCCTGTACGCTGTCCCGGTTCTCCAATGGGGTACCTACCGCATCATAGATGAACTCGAACCTTTGGTCAACCACAGGCGCCACCGGCGTCAGGGAAACATTTTTATAAACCTGCTGGGCCTGAACCATTGTCGAAGCACAGATCATTATCAAAACCAAAAGATGGTTGATTTTATATTTTAACATTATTGATCGTAATTTTATTGGATGTAAATTGTTTAATCGGCCGCTCGTGCAAGGCCTATCATGATACTGATCTCGTCGACAAGTTCCGAGGGACTTCCCATATAACCTACCGCTGAAAACCGAAGTTTTCCTGCCTTATCGATCACCATCTTATGCGGAATCGGGCCCACGCCAAAGCTTTTCGACAGTTTCGCATCGGCATCGAACAGCACGTTAAAATCGTACTTATTGTCGGCCAGGTACTGGGCAACATATGCTTTGTAATCCGCCCGGTGCTCCTGCGTATCCACGAAATAAAACACCACATCTTTCTCAGCCTTATATTTGTCTACAGCTAGTTTCATCCCCGGAAATGCAGCTTTACATGGCGCACACCAGGAAGCCCAAAAATCCAATACCACAACTTTTCCTTTCAGGCTGCTCAACGTAATTTCCTTGCCCGCGTTGTCGTACACTTTGAACTCCGGCAAGATTTTGTTGACCATAGAACGCTTTGTCTTCTCTTCCAATTCTTTGCTCAGGTCTTTATCTTTCAGCGTAGCCAGATAGCTTTCATAACCCGTCTCTTTTCCATGCAGACCAACGTAATTTTTCTTCAGCATTTCCATCATCAAAGGCGTCATCTGGTTTTTCTTTGTTGCCGTTTCCAGTGCAGCCTTCAACTTCAGCTTTTGTCCCGCACGGTCCAGCAAAATGGCATACACTTCGTTAAGGGGTGAATTCTCAAACTGATACTCATCCTGGGCCGACTGTGCATACTTTAATCCTTCTGCATTCTTGTTGGTATTCATCAGGATATCCGCATAGATGGCATACATCTGTTTACTGTAAGCTTTGGCTTGCTCTGCCTGGCTAAAAGAATGCATCCTGTCAATAGTTGTCTTAACAAAGGGATAGGCTTCTACCGCATTTACGGTTTTTAATTTAACGTAAGGCACCTCCACACACCTGTAAAAAATATTCACCAGGCTGCCAACGGGGGCTGCACTGATGTACTTTTTGAAGGTAGTGGAGTCTTTTTTCATGGACGACATGATGCCCACCACTAAATAGACTTTGTTATAGTCTATCCGGTTAGCTTTATCAAACGCAGTATCGGTCTGTGCCACCGGATAGCGGTCCAGGAACTCCGAATTGATCTGCAGCATTTTCTCTTGGTCTTTTTCTAGAGTGAGCAGCTTGTAGGCTGCTAACTTATCTGATTGTGCGTTCAACCCCATGTACAGGAACAGGAACACTGGCAATAGTTTAATTAATTTCATAATGTGATGTGTGTAGTTAGTTAAAAATCATTACCTCTGGCTTTCGGAAGCATCGTAGCGATCTTGCCAAAGCCTTCATATTTCTTCAGCACGGTCTGGTTCACAGCGCCGCTTGTTGGATCAATTGCCAGTTCATACAGTCTGCCAACCGTTCCGTCCCAGGTAGCCACATGCAGAATGCGCCCATCGGAAGCAGTCAGGTTAAAATTCGGTCTGGGCTTATAGATCTTTATCGCGGTAATCTGTTCTGCTGCCGGGAATGAGAATGCTTTCTTTGCCGTATTGGTCCCCGTATAATCATATAAATACAGGTCGTGGTCCGTCGTATAAAAAGCGGCAAAGCCAAATTCGCTGGCAGCAAATAGTTTTGCATTCACTACATCGGGCAAATTGCTCATGTCGTATTTGGCAAGGCCCAGCGCACCGTCATCTGTCTTGTTAAAATTACAGGTATACAGCCAGCGTCCGTTACCTGTTAGGTCTTTAAAGAAGCACAGGGTTTGATTGGAAAATCCCCGCTCCATTCCGATCATCGTTTTGCCAATATTAGTTAGGTCGAAAGGCTGCGCCGATGATGCTGGCACTTTAAAATCCACCATCACATTCGTGGTCGCAGGATGCAGGAACTTCAATTTCTTTTCGTCATACACTACACCAATCAAGCTGCTGCTCGATGCTTCCGCGATGAATGGCGCCAGGGAATAATCTCCGGTTACTGCTCCTGGGAAGATTGCGCCCAATGGGTCAGTGGAATTCACTATGTAAAGTTTATTGTTGTTCACCATGGTTTCATAGAAACTAACCGTACTATATTGGTATGCCTGTGGGTTGATCACTTCATTTGGCCTCTGAAACAGGCCTGCATTTTCCCGCATAAATGAAAAGTCAAATCCCTGTACCCTGGTCAGCTGACTGCTGCTGCCAATCGTAATCCAATTCTGTGTGGTAAACGAACGTCTCGCCTGAATGATGAATTTCGGCTCACCACTGATCTTCATACCTTGTAATTTCAGGTAGATATTTTTGAGCCATTTTTCTGTCGTGGCAAATGGCACCGTATTCTTACTTAAAAGAAAGTCTACATCTCCTGCACCGTTTGTCCCATGCAGTACCAGCAGACCGTATTCTACATTGATGTCGGCCGTAACGCTCACCTTAAAGAGCACATTGGATTTTAAGGTGGTTTTAGGGTCAGTTACCACCAATTCCAACTGGTAGTTCCCAATCGCGTCTGAGATCACCGCACTCAGCTTCCTTGTTTGTGCAACCGTCCTCACCTGCGGAACTTCTGTTGTAGATCCGGAAACTGTTTTATAGATCAACCACTTATAGGTCAGCCTGGCCGTATCTGCTGCCGGAAAACTGATCTTAGGTTCAATCGTCAATGTGCTAAATCGCTCTATGCTATAGCTGTTGCTGATCCCTGTGGTATCCAGCTTGGGTACCAGGGTATCGGTATACGTATAGTTGCCCAAATCCTTTTTACAGGAGAAGATCAGCATGGATACCATTGCAGCAACCAAAATATTTATATGGTAAAATGTTTTGATTTTCATGTTCTTAATTATTAGTTAGGGAAGGTAACCAGCACCCCATTTTCATCTGTTAATGGCGTAGTGTGTGAACTGTTATAAGCGGCTAAAGCTTCCTTCATGCGGATCTTAAAATCGGTCATCATCGCCGAGGAATACTCTCCTGGTTTTAAAGGCACCCGGGCGCTCGCCTGTAGGGTAAAGCTGGTGATGCCCAGCACATCTATGATGTACCTGTATTTTGTGGTGCTATAGGCGCCAAAAAAGAAAGATAAACCAAGATCCCAGTTCGATGGCTTTACCAGGTTGTCACTCCAAATGATACTAAAAGCATTGTCTTCCACTACACCTGGTTTGAAGTCTTTCGTTTCAGCAATACTCAGGTTCAGCTGTACCGTCTTGCTTTTTATATCTGCCGTACGGTAAAGTACCACCGGCAAAATGCCTTCTACCTGGTTGGCTTTTACCACCCCGTCAACAAAATCGAAATTCTGGCCTTCTACGGCGGTACTTCCTTCGGCCTTAAATTTACCTCTTACCACCCGGTCATAATCTTTTGGAAACCCCATCGTCTTCACCTTGATCTTGATCGTATCCTTCAACACGGTAGAAGGTAACGACAGGAACGAAAATGATTTGTTGGTAATCCGGGTAGCTAAAAGGTCATTCGCGCGTTCAAAGAAATACACTTGTGGTGCATCTGTATAGGCTTCAAGATCCTTTTTGCAGGAGGTGAATCCGATCGTCATCATCAGCCCAAGCAGGCCGTATATTTTAAATGTTTTCATCCGTTTTGAGTTTTGATTAATTGCCATATTTTATTTCATCGTCAGGGATCGGCAATACATAAACCGAATTGCTGCCCGCTACTGTTGAGTACTCAATAGCAGATTTATTAAGTCTTTTGTAGTAATAGAACAACTGTCCTTCTGCAATAAATTCCCGTCTGTATTCCCTGAAAATTTGGTTTTGCAGCTCCGCGTCACTTACCGTAGCCGATACGTCCGCCGTTTGGTTCCTCGCCCTTCTAACGGCATTTAAATAGCCTACAGAACGGGTTTTATCGATGGTCGATAAACATTCTGCAGCGATATAGTACATTTCTGAAATCCTGATCACAGGCATCTTGTACAGGTAATTGACCGTCGTACCTGCTACAGGTGCGTACTTCGTGGAATACCTCAAAAAGTCTGGGGTAGCGGTCGACAAATAAACAAACCGATAGTCGGACGTCACCGCATCAAAGTCCGAGGTATACTGCGCATCTGTTTTCGCCAGTTGCGCACTGGATCCCGGCACAAAATAATTTGCCGTATAGGTATGTAAATCGTACATGTTCAAAGCAAAAATGAGCTCTGAATTGTAGACTTTATCATAGCCGTTTACAATGTTATTATTTGCCGCAAATGGAAATGCCCTTCCGTTGATCACCTCTTCTGCACAGATCAGGGCATTTGCTTTATCTCCCGCGTACAGATACACCCTGGCCTGTAACGCTTTTACCGCATAGTAATTGAATTTATAAAAACGGTCCCTCAGGTAATTGGTAGCTGCCGGATTTCCTGCTACAACTGGATCCGACGATTTTAACAATACCGCAGCGGCAGCTAAATCTGTTTGAACCTGCGCAATTACAGCACTCACGGTCAGCCTTGGATTGCTCTCAATACCAAATTTGTTGGCATAGGGTATAGCCACTGCGTCCATTCCTCCTGCCGAAGCCGGCGCAGGTGCATATAGTCTCAATAGATCGAAATGCATGAATGCCCTTAACCCCAATGCTTCTCCTTTGATGATGTTAAAATTTACACCGGTAAATTGTGGCAGGTCCGTCCGGTCCAGGTTCTTAAGCAGGTTATTGGCATTGGATATGCCATTGTACAACTGTTTCCATATCGCTGTGGTACGGGTGCGTACGGAATCCGACTGGTAATTGTAATTCTGCATGTTGACATAGGGCCCCGTGATGCGGGTATACTGGAAAGCCAGCACATCCAGCATGCCATAGGTAAGTTCCTTACCGTACAGGCTTTTATCTGTTAGTTTAACATAAAGCCCCGTTAACGCTTGTTGGTATCCCTTTTCGTCTTCAAAAAGCGCGTCAGACTCTACCTGTGTTTTAGGCTGCACATCCAGAAATTTTTTGCAGGAACTGATGCTCAAAATCAGTAATACAGCAAGTATATAATAGGTTCTTTTCATGGTTTTTTAATTAAAATGAAGCTTGTAATGAAAAAGATAGCGTACGTGCAAATGGATAGTCCAACCCGCGCTCAACTTTTACAGTTGAAAAACGCGCCAGGTCATTCAAGTTTACATTAGCCCGCAGTGTACTTTGTTTACGGAGCCCCATAAATTTCATCCCTTTAAAATCATAGCCAAGGCTTACTGAACTCAAAGCCAGCTCATTTAAATCCTGTACAAATCTGGATGATGGCCTGGTTACCGACAGATCGGCAATGTCCTTAAATAATGCAGCCTGTCCCGGTGTTTTCCAACGGTCCTGCAGCGCCCTGATGTCCACATTGTTGTTGAAGTTTACATTCTCCACCCTTTCAACCAGGGTACTGTTATACATTTGCGCACCCAATCGGTAAGCGAATGCAAAGTTTGCAGTAAAGTTGCCCAGTCGCAGGTTCGCGCCAAAATTACCCAGCAGCTTCGGTGTCGCATCGCCCACATTCACCAGGTCATCGGTATTGTAAACATAGGTTTGGGTGCCATCGGCCTTCAGGAAAATCTCTCTTCCGTTCGATGGATCAATACCCAACGACCTCACCGCGAAGATCGCAGTCATCGACTGGTCGGGTACATACCTTTGATATGGACGCTGCGAAAGGGTATTGTCGTTTATCCGGTTAAGCGCCAAAATTGAATTGGAGACCTTCCTGATTTTGTTGGTGTTGTGCACCACATTTAGAAATACGCCCAAACTTTTCTTTGCTTGTGTCAGGATCGCAAAGTTGGTCCCGATCTCATATCCCTTGTTTCTTACTTCGCCAATATTCTCTTTGTAGCTGTCAAATCCTAATGAAGGCGCAATGATTTGGTCGGTAAGCAATCCCTTGGTATCTTTAACATAATAATCAACACGTAAGTTAAACCGCTTTAATAGCGACAAATCCAACCCCACATTCTTGTCCAGCGCCTTTTGCCATTGCAAATTTTCATTCGGCAAGCCCATCAAATTTACTGCAATGTCACCGTTGTAATTTTGTGTCAGGTTGTACTGGTAAGTAGCAACGGATAAATACCCGTTCGATATGGGTGTTCCGGTATTACCTATGCTTGCCCTTAGTTTTAACCGATCCAGACCTTTTACGCCGCTGAACCATTTTTCATTGTTGATGTTCCAGCCCAGACCCAATGAAGAAAAATCTCCCCACCTGTTGTTCAATCCAAATTGTGAGCTTGCGTTCCTTCTATAGCTAACGTCTGCCAAAAAGCGGTTGTCATAACTATAATTCACTGCTGAAGTGAACGCTATGGTCCTCACGGTATTCTCCGTTCCTGTTGCCTTCGTTCCGGGCTTGTACTGGTTACCAAATGCAATATCATCTATATTGTCGTCCGGGAATCCAACCATGATAAAGCCTGTCGACTCTGAACTGTTGTGGTTGATGGACCCAATGGCATTTGCGAAAATTTGGCTCTTTCCAAATTCCAGATTATAGGATCCCCCTAAATCTGAACTCAGGATATTTTGTTTTCCATTGCTCTGGCGGTATTCTCCCCTGTTTTGATATTCCGCAGTACCCGGTTGGATGTTGATGAATGCCGTATGGCTGGCCGGCAGAAAATATTCCGATGCATTGTTTTGTGAGGTAATACCTACTCTAGCCGTAAGTCGAAGATTTTTCTGAGGCGAATATTCCGAATAAAAGTTTTCTGTGATGTTGCGGTAAGTGCTGTTGTCCTTCGTATTTAAGGTAGCATTGTAAAGCGGATTAAATACTTGTCCGGTTATGGCGTCATATCTTGGAATCAACACGCCATTGTTATCGTAAACCCTCCAGTAGGGGTTCATGCGGGCATAGTCTCCGAATGATCCGTATGGTGAGTTGATCGACTTGTTATTGTCTATCGTCAGTATATTATTGAATGCAAAATTCTTTAAGCGGTAGCTCAGGTTGATGTTTCCGGTTAATGTTCTCCTGTTGGAACCTTTCATTACCCCGGTCACATTGTTATAGTTCAGGTTGGCAGCATAACGCATCGCGTTGTCTCCCCCATCTAAGTTCAAGGAGTGTTGCTGACCGTATCCGTTCTGTAGTGGTTGCGACAACCAGTAAGTATCTACGCCGTCTAATGCTGCTTTTTCATTGATCGTATACTTCGCCAGAAGGGCCGCCTGCGTTCCCGGTATAACCGAGGTATACATTCCGGCCAGACTTTCCGCCTGAACTTTTTGCAGGGCATTCGTCAACTGGTAGGAAGTCAGATCTGGTGCCGTAACATTCAAACTGCCTGAATAGGCAATCCTCAGGGCGCCCGACTCAGGCCTGATCGTCTCCACGACAACTACGCCGTTACCTGCTTTTGCACCATAGATGGCTTTGGCAGAGGCATCCTTTAACAAGGTAACGCTCTTGATTAAATTGATGTTCAAATCGTAGATGCGCTGAAGCGTCGCCTCAAATCCATCCAGGATAAACAATGGCTGGTTGGGCAGATTGGAATAAGTGGCATTCAAATCCGGGATACCCGTCTGACCGCGAAGTTGCACATCGGGCAAGCGGTTTGGATCTGATCCAAAACTATTACTTTCAATGATCTGAAATGAAGGGTCAAGAATCGACAATCCCTTAATCAGGTTCTGGTTGGTCACCACTTTTAATTCTGCGCCCGTAAAGGTGGAAACCGCTCCTGTAGAGGTGGAAGCTTTTCTCTCAAATAAACCATTGTTGATCACCACTTCGTTTAAGTTGTTGGCATCCGCTAAAAGCTGAACTCTTTTGGTGTTGCCCGACTTAACGCTTACCCTTTTCGTAACATAGCCCACGTATCTAAATTCCAATACCGCATTGGAATCCGGGACCACCATTTTATAAAAGCCTTCCTTGCTCGTGATCGTGCCCTCTCTGGTGTCGACCAACCACACACTGACGCCGGGAATACCCTGACCAGTGCCGTCGACCACCTGTCCGCGGACATCTATTTCTGCTTTTTGAACTGTATTTGTGTAGCTGTTTTTATCATTGGCAATTGTTGGGGTGATTTCTGATTTTTTAGTGATTAAGATGTGCCTGTTTACTTGTTTAAATCCCAGGGAAGAGTTCGCCAGCAGGGCTGACAACAACTTGTCAAGTGTAGTACTGGTTTCCACCAGGTTCAACTTGCCAATCTCTGAGATTTCTTCAATCCTGTAGATAAAATGAAAAGGCGTCTGCTTTTCAATTTTTTCCAGTGCGCTGGAAAGGCTTTCCTTTTTCAACGCCAGTTTTACATGTACTTCTTCCATCTGTTGGCCCTTAACATTGGAAGCGATCAGCAGTTGTGCTGATATGAGGAGAGTCAGGATGATAAACGAAGTAATACGCATAAAATCAATCAGGATTTTTTTAGGTATACGGAAGACATACCGGTCCCCGCATTTGGCTGCATTAGCAGAAAAATTCATATATTCGAATGTTGGTGTGATTTAAATACCTTATGAGAATTACATTAAAATGGGTCCTTCTCTTCAAAGAGAAGCCCGCTGAGGTTCTGCAATAGTTCCATACCGCAAATATGTAGCTATAGCAGGGCCTTTTTGCTTAAGATGGTCTTGGTCGGTTCATTGGTCTAGTTTTTTGGTTTAATGGTTACTTGTTTAGTGATGGGATCGTATTCAAATACGGCATGATTAAAATCGCAGATCAAGGTTAGGCAATCTGCAAGGCTCTGATTTTCAAATAGGGTAGTGGTAAATCTTTTTTCAGCAAGTTCTTCCTGCTCAATGGTCACTTTCACACCGAAACGGTCCTGCAGCAACAAAGCCGCATTGCTCAACGTGATGTCGTTAAATACCAAATCTTTTTCTCTCCAGGCCACCGTTTCGGCTGCATTGGTATCCTTCAATTTGGCCAGGTCGGTCTGAACATCGTAAACCACCTGTTTATTCGGCGTCAATGTACCCAGGGTTTTTCCTTCTTTATTGACCACAACCTTTCCGCGGATTACCGTAACGGTTACTTTTCCGCTGCGTGAATCTACATCAAATGCAGTCCCCAATACTTGGGTACTTACCTTTCCTGTCCGTACAATAAAAGGTTGTTTACTCAGGTGCTTGATATCAAAAAAAGCCTTTCCAACTAAAAACACTTCCCGAACCGCTTTGCCTTCAAAACTTGACGGGAATTTCAGCTGACTTCCTGCACTTAAAATCACCGTACTTCCGTCGGCCAGCTGGATCAGTTCATTTGTTTTTGAGGAAACTTCAATGCTCTTGGAAAGCATTTCCTGGGAAACAACAGGCTTTTCCCTGTTGATCACATAAAATGTAGCACCGGCAACTATCAATAGGATTGCAGCTGCTGAAACCAACCGCTTCCAGCCATTGTTTAATTTTCTTACCGGAACTGCCGTTGTGATTTTCTGATCGATAGCCTGATAGAGCAAAGCTTCGCGCGCCAATTCGTTGCCCATTTTTTCTTCATTCCAAACCCGTTCGGTTTGAAAACGATTAAAATACTGGTTGTATAAGGCAAGCTCGGCGTCACTGGCTGTGCCTTCATTTACTTTTTCTGCAAGTTGAAAAAACTCTTCTATCGTCATTAGAAAATGGGCTTTTTAACGAAACACCTTTATTTCTGGTGCCTCATTTAATATAAGGCACTTAAAAAGGCCGCACCCCCACAAATAAAATCACAAAAAGTTTAAATTATTTTAACATTGCTTAAAAAACAGCAGAGAAGCCTCTTTTAGGAGACAACAAAGAGCAAAATGGAGAACAGAAACATCCGCAGTAAAGAAATTTTCAAGCGTTTCAAGGCAATTGTCATCTGTCTTTCTACCGCTTTTTCCGAAATACCCATTTTTTTAGATATTTCCTTATTACTTAGGTGTTCATTTCTGCTCAAATCGAAAACTTCACGGCAACGATCAGGCAATTCTGCAGTAAATCGTACTAAAACCTCTTTTAATTCTTTCAATTCCAGTTCACTTGTCACGTTATTAAAGGAAGGCTCCTCATTTTCCACCTGATCAAGGAAAGACTGACGCAATTTAGACTTGCGAATGACATTAGTGACCTTGTATTTGACTGCAGAAATGAGATAAGATTTTAAAGACAGGATTCCCAGTTCAGCACGTTTGTTCCATATCCAGACAAAAACATCCTGCACAACGTCCATGCAGGCATCGTGATCCTGGAGCATATTGAAACCCGCGAGATACATTGCAGACCAATGTCGGCGGTATATCTCATCAAAAGCCTCCTTACTATCTTTACTTAGTAGATCAATTAATTCATCGTCTGCACAATCCTTATACATCTAAAGTTCAATACGTCCCAAACCAAATTTAATAAAATAAATTAATAATAACCATTCACCGGGAATTACATAAACCGTCGAACCCATGAAGTCTGTTAGCCGAGATTTATTTAGTTTTGTGCTAAAAATTCCAAATAAATCCCGTAACATGATAAACCAATTATGCTTTTTTTAAAGCGTAATTATGGCTCCAATTCTAAACCTGCAAGTCCCTCCTTATGTAACTAATTCCCTCATCCCCACCGAAACCTTTAGCCATTATATGGGAAGGGTAGCCCATTTTGAATTCCAGCTCAGCGATACCGGGCAAGTGCAGCTCAACATCAGCAGAAACTGTTTCTTTATGCTGGCCAATCTGGCCGACAATACCTGCCGCCTGTACACCGGTTCTACCGGTCAGCACCTATTCCCGTTCCCACTTGGGCCCCAGCGCATCCTGCTGATCACCTATAACCTCGACTGGTTCTTCTACAAATGTTCCCTACTGCCTGAGCTGAAATCTTTAGTGGATCAATCCTATCAGATGGATGGCAAGCTCTGTTGCTTGCCGCCCATCAGGATGGGTAAAATCCTGCGCAAAGCCTTTCAGCGAGTAATTGATCAGGAAGATATGGTCAAACTCGACCGACTTTGCTACCTCTTCATTAACGATTCTGTAAATGAATACCATCGCCGTCTGAAATCCCAATCAGCCACAGTTGCACATAACCTGCAAAAAGCAGCGGCCATTGCCCAATTTGTCCTGGAAAATTACACTACTGAGCTGGTGGAAGACCGCGGAAAAATGGCCGACCGGTTCATGGTCTCCGAAAGGCAATTAGACCGGCTTGCAAAAACGGCTTTCGGCAAACCCCTGCATGCCCAGGTCATTAAATACCGCATGGAATCTGGCCTCGATCACTTGCTTTATACCAAAAAGCCCATTTATGAAATCGCCGAACTCACCGGATACCGGGAAGCCTATTATTTCAGCAAGGCATTTAAAAGCTATTTCGGCTTTCCCCCCTCCAACTTAAGCAAACTGTAAAATGCAGACGCGCTACCCGCTAACCGTTTGACGAGATGTTCCATTTTTTCGACACCTGTTCTGCTGCACTTTTGAAATGCACAAACACAATAAGCTATGCAAACAAATCGTACTCATCGCCCGGCAGATTTCATCTCCTATCTTTTGATCATTCTTTTTATGTACACCGCAGCAGCGAAATTTTTTACGCTCAGCAAGTTTGCCTCTACCTTGGGCAAGTCGCCATTAATTGGCCATATGGCCACAACCATTGCCTGGATGATCCCTGTATTGGAAATTGCGATCAGCATCTTATTAGTTGTCCGCGACACCCGAAAAAAAGGACTCTGTGCAGCTTTGGCACTCATGGCCCTTTTTACAACGTACCTCATCTATATGGTCATGTCCGGCAGCAAATTGCCCTGTCACTGCGGAGGGGTAGTCAGTTCCCTCTCCTGGCAGCAACACATTTGGTTTAACCTTGCATGGGTATGCCTGGCCTTCGCCGGCATCCGCATGCACCGGAAATAAAGTATTTACGCGCGTAATGCAGGTTAAAGCCATGGCCTGCCTAGATAACTATGGCATCAATCTAAAAATTAATAACATGAAAAACTTTAAAACAACCGCAATGGCAGCCGCGCTAGCCATCCTGGCCTTCGGCTTCAGTGCATTTACCACAGTAAAAGACTCCAATATCCTCAGGTATTATAAGACGGACGCAACGCTCTCAGGAGCCTCCAGTCCCACCGATTATTTGTATTATGCTGGCGACCGCTGTGAAGTAACCGGCGCACTCTGTTCTGCAGAATGGGACATTGGCAATAACCCCGCCCCTGCGGATGGGGATCCACTGCCGGCAGCGGGTATTTCCTTTGTCGCAGGAAGTGAATTTGCAGGTCATTTTGAATAGTCTCGTATTGGATTTGCCCGAACAGTCTTTCGTTCGGGTAAATCCATTACCAGTTTCCTTTAAATCCAAAGGTAAAGCTGGCAGGTGTTGGGTAAATCATATTACTCTGCGTTTGCGGCACCAAATCCGGGTCAAGCCCAAACTTGTTTGCTTTCCAAAGCACACCTAAATTGTTCGCATAGATATAAAACTTCAACCGTTTTAAGCCCGCAGGTTTACCGAGCAAACTACCGGCATCGAAATCCAGGTTCACATCTTGTAACCGCACATGGTCACCTTTCGCTGCTGAAACGGCCGAAGCGAGATAGAAAGCATTTGTCAAGCTGTTGTTTCCTGCCAAAACATTAAAATAATCTGTCTGGGAATTTCTAATGTAATAGTCCAGTTTAAAACTCACATTAAAGCTTAGTGTAAACCGGTCATAGGCAATGCTGTTGATCATGGACCCAAACTTTGTTGGCCTGGCCGTACCGTGATAAATTAAGTCGGCCATCGTACTGTTGTTAACAATAGCCGTATAGTCCTTACTTGGCTTGCCATCCAGGTACCCGAGTTGCTCGCCCGTAACCGGATCATAACCCGCAAATGGATAGCTGTAAACTCCCGACAAGGGCTGTCCAAGTATTGGCATCCCATTTTCCACCCCTACATAATTGAGCGCAGATAAAGGCGAGTTCTCATACTTCGTGACCTTGTCTTTTATCATTGAAAATAAAAAGCTCGTTTCCCATCCTACTCTTCCTCTTAAGTTTTTGACGGTGACAGACAAATCCAGCCCACGCGCTTTTATCGCCGCGAAATTGCCCCTTAGCACCCGCACTCCCGAGCTGCCCGGGAATACCTGGTCGCCCAATATGTCAGAACCGTTTTTAAAATAATATTCTGCAGTTCCCGAAATCAATTGGTTTTTCGACTCAAAATTTAAACCCAAATTGGTAATGCCTATTTTTTCCCAGCGCAGTTCGGGATTGCCGATATTCACCAGGTTGGCAGTGGGCAAATTATTGGTGGCAACGGTGGGAACACGGGCCACCACAGTGGTTATGCCGGTAGTTCTCTTATCCAGATTACCATTAAACCCGTAAGAAGCCCTGAGCTGCAATACGGGCAGCCAACTCAGCGTGTAGAATTTTTCCTGACTCAGTTTCCAGACCGCACCGGCCGACCAAAGCGGGATGTATTTTTGATTGGTTTTGACCCCAAAATAGTTAGATCCATCCACCCTTGCGCTTGCCGACACCAGGTACCTGTTCAAATAGCTATAAGATGCGTTGGTGTAGGTTGACCGGATCCGGTCCACAAGTCCGCGTGGCCTGTAGTCTTGCGTCAGGGTAGCGGTCCCGGTGGGATTTAAAGCGAAAGTTTTGTCCTCTTCAACCGGAACCGAAGTTTTCTGCACCGGATCGTATCCATACAGCAAGATGCCGCTGATTTCCGAACTATTGGATGAATATTCATGGCCAGCCATGGCGGTTACCTGGTGCTTTCCAAACTGCTTTTGATAATCCAGCTGGAACCGCGTGCTGTTGATATGTGCTGTAGAGTTTCGTTCGTACAGCTGATCTCCCAAAGGAACATTGTAACCGGTGACTTTTCCATTGGTGACGATGGCGAAACGATTGATAATATTTCTTACCTCATAGTAATCCATAGTATAATGTCTGGTTGTTTTATTGTCTATGTCCTGAAATTGATATTTAACCGAGGCAGTGAAACCGGGGAACAGGCGATAGCTTAAACCGGTATTGAGCCGCAGATCATTGCTGGTATGGTAACTTGGGGAACTGCCCAGCTCGGCCAGTGGATTGAAATTCCAGTCCAAAAAACCATTGGCCAGGGCAGCAGCTTTGTATTCATTACTGAAATGTACTTCCTGGATCAGCGGATTACCGTTTTCATCTGCAAGCCGGGAGTAAGGTGCTAGCCGGTACCTGTCTGGCAGGTCTCTCACCGTGCTGTCGACCTGGCGTAGAGACCTGCCGTACATCGCGCCGAATGTCAAGTCCAGCTTTTTAAGAACCTGGATGGTATTCTGGCTGTTCAAGGTAATCCTTTCGCTATTGTTGCGAATAATGGAGGGATCAGACCTATCAAAACCCAGAGAAAAATAATGACTGGAAAACGAAGTTCCGCCCGCTAAGGATAGGGCGTATTGCTGGGACACTTGATTTCTATAATAGTATTTCAACTCGTCATTTCTCAAATCGATCCCCCGCAGGGCATCTAATTGCGCAGCGGTTTCTGCAGCCGTTTGCAGACCCTGCCGCTGCCTGTATAGCGCCTTTATTACCGGACTGATTACAGGAAAGCTGGTTTGGTTGGCCAATACATCATCATAACTGCCTTTGTTGAAGTAAAAAGTTTCTTTATCGATAAAAGCGGAAGGACCAATGTAACTGGGGTTATAAAATAGATCCGGTCGTTGTGCAACGCTCAGGTTGGCATTGAAGGAAACTTTTAAAGGCTGTGAGATTTTACCACGATGGGTGGTCATCACAATCACCCCGTTTCCTGCCCGAACACCCCATATCGCCGCAGCTGCCGCATCTTTTAATATCGTAATACTTTCTATATCATTCGGGTTGATCGCATTGAAGTCACCCACATATGGAAAGTTATCCAACACAATCAGCGGCTGGTCGTTGGCATAAATGGTACTCCTTCCACGGATGGAAAGGTCCAGGTTCCCGGAATTGGTGGTCTCGGTATTCCTGTTGAACAATAGTCCGGATGCAATACCCTCTAACCTGCTCAATACGTCTGGCCCAACCCTTCGGTTAAATTGTGTCGTGTCCACCAGCACGAAACTTCCTGTAGCACGCGGTTGGGGTATTTTTTGATAACCTGTACTCACAATGGCGACCTCCCGCAATACCGTTGCTGTATCCTTCAACTCAGCTGCTGCTGTCGCATTATCCGGGGATTTTCTAAGAAATACGGCAATGATATTTCCCACAATCTGGTATTCAAACGGCTGTCCCGATACCAGTTGGTCAAGCGCGACTTTCAAATCTGCATTGACAAAATTGGCATTAACCAGCACCTCTGCATTTACTTCCCGCTCATTCCAGGTGACGCTAAAGCCCGTCTGCTTTTGTATTTCTGAGAAAACCGTAAGCAACTTAACCTGCCGGTTTACATAGTTTATCTTTTGTGCTGATGAAACCCCAATTAGGCCAAACAAAATAAAGAAGAGAACGAGACAGAATTTAAAACGCATAAATTATTGAAGTCGCCTATTTTGATACTACGACTTGCTTTCCAATAATACTAAAATTCACGTGTTGAGTCAAGCCAATTACTTTTAAAACTTCTTCCAGCGATCTTTTCCTGGAAATACTGGCGCCAATGAGCATATTGCTCATCTCCTCATCCTGATAAACAACGTTTACACCATACCAGCGTTCCAGTTCACGCATCACCGCGCCAAGCGGCTGGTCATGGAAAAGGAAATCACCTTTTGTCCAGGCAATGGCCGAATGCACATTGGCAGATTCTGCATCGGATGGACTGTATTGTACCACCTGCTCCTTTTCATTCCCGTAGGCGCTCACGCTCACACGCGCCTCACTGGCAACGATGCGCTGCCTGTTGGTTTTGATGACAAAGGGCTGAGGTTTACCCGCAGTAGGTTCTATATAGGCTTCTCCGTCCAGAAAAATTTCCCGTTCTTTTAATCCCTCAAATGACACCGGGTACTCCAGCGTCGATGCCGCATTCAACCAAATCTTACTGCCATCGGGTAGGGTTGCTTCTTTAGTTTCACCTGCTGCTGTTTTCAGCGTAACCATTTTAGATTTACTTGCCGGAGCCTCCTGAATTGTAGATTCCCCGTGTGCTCCAAATTTTTTATAAATCGCCCAACTGATCCCGATAAGGGCAACGGCCAGCACGGAAACGCCAACAAGCCGCACAAACCACTTCAGGTAATGCTTGCTCAGACCCAATACGCTCCAGGTATTTTTCTCTTCTATTTCTTGCTTGTCCCTCAGGATATGTAATACGGTACTCAGGTTAAAATTCAACTTATGAAAATAAACATTGCTCTCATCGTCCGGATCTCCTAAAAATTTGAGCAGCTCATCATAGAAAACGACCCCAATTTCCTCATTGTTCTCATAGACAGGTAAGTGATCCAGTTCTTTGTCACGCATGATCTCAATCACCTCTCCAATGTACATCCGAGCATCTAATTTCATGTTGTTTAGCTTTTTAGAAATAAATTAGTCACAGATAAATGGAATCTGCATGGCAAACTTACTAAATTATTTGTCTAGTACTGATGCTGCAACCTGATCATTTCTGCGGCAAATCGCTTACCCAGCATTTGAGCCGAATTTCCGTCGAAATGGGTAGAATCTCCTTTGTGTACCAGCCCTTTAGAAGAGGCCAGTCCGGCATAGGGTATCAATAGCGGTACTGAATCCAGCTTATTGTTAAATTGGACAAATGCTTTTCTAAACGTTCCCAGTTCGCCAACAATAAAGGGCAGTTTAGGATTGCCGACTAAAGCCCTCAACCGCCCTACCAACTCCTTCAATTGCGCCAAATAGCTTACCGAGTTCTGCGGACTGCTGTTCGCTTCCCCCTGATGCCAAATGATCCCTTTCACCACACCATAAGCCATCGCCTTTTTGATCCGTTCCACGGCATCATCATAGGGATGGGTTTTCGTTGCCGCATCATATGCCCCGGGCTGCCAGCGCTCTATTGCCGTCCCGCCCACCGCGCAGGGAATCAAACCTATCTGTGCCCTTGGATGGGCAATAGCCATGTCGATACCGAAGGCCAAACCCGGGCCAACGCCCGCAGCTTTTGGCTTGTCGAAATGAACAGGGTGATGTGCTTTTACCCATTCTCCTGCACGGTTAAACATCAGTACATGGTCGTTGCCCTCATTGACAAATATACTGTCGATTTTACCGCGACCGGCCATATTGGATTGGCCCACTAAGATGTAGAGTTCCAGTTTTTTTGGTCTGGGCGACTGCCCCAACGCCAAGGTGCTCCATGCCAGGAGGCAACTGCAAAGAATAGTGCTTGCTTTTTTCATTGTTTATAAATAAGCCCCGGTTACTACCGGGGCTACAAATATTATGCTTTTAATTTAATACTAACTTTTTTACTACTACCTGCATTGACATCGGCGTCTACGTCTACGATCGACAATTTTCCACTATCAAATGCCTGCCGAACGGTTCCTCCTGTTACGGTATACTTTCCTTTTTTCATCACAAAACGAACCCTGCATCCTGGCAGGTTTGCCGGCAATTTATTAGCTAAAACCGCCTCATTGCTCGTGCTGCCGCCCAGGTTGGCCGACTTAAAATTTAAGGTCAGGTTTAATTTGATCTTGTCGTATGCAGCCGTAGGATTCGAACAGAAGCGCAGGGGCTCGGTATATTCAAATTTCGCTCCATCTATGCGAATGATCCGGAACATACCCAGGATCAGTTCCCAACGTTCGTTTTCTCCGCTCCTGCAAACCACTCCGGGGCGCATCCGTATGGTGGGCGTTTTTCCCAACGTATCAACATGCGGGGTGTGGATGTGACCGTTTACAATTAACCCAATCTTTTGCTGGTTCAGGAACGCCGTATCGGCCCTGTCATGCCGATGTTGTGCCATGATCCGCAGTTTCCCCGGGCCATTTTCTTCCAGGAAATTCAGCAGTACTTTCCCTTGTAAGCCAGACATGGGCTTCTTGTTTGGAATGTCCTTTACCGGGTCGCCCAAATAATCATCTATAAACATAAACCGGCTCCCTGCATAGGCCAGTCCCGACACCCGGATTCCGCATATGGCATCCCATTGCGCCGCTTTAGCCGGGTGGTTATCTTCCTTCATCCCGTAAAAATCATGGTTCCCCGGAACCGAAAAAACAGGGGCATTGATATACTGCACGCCCCGGTAACCTTTTGCGCCTTCAAAATAATTCCTGAACTTCTCTTCTATGGTAGGCAACTTGTTGTAGCCTTTAATTGTATCTCCGCCCCAGCCGCGGGCGTCTTTGTTAAAGCGCGTATAATCGTGGATCAAATCCCCCGTCACAATCACCAGGTCTGGTGCAATGATATTCGCCACGTTGATAAAGCGGTCCATCAGCTGCAGTTCTTCTGCAAAACCATCGTTTGCAGGCCCCACCCAATTTCTTGAAATGTGGGTATCACTGATGTGAATAAAACTATGCCTGGCTGAAAACTCCCTGACTAGTTTTACCGACCGCCTGGAGATCTCTACTTCCCCGGCAGAATAGACCATCAGGTCGTACATATCTTCCGGACTGCCCACCGGTACTTTAACCCAAATCTTATTGTTGGTATACATGCTGGTATAAGAATCGTATTCAAAACGACCCTTGAGCAGGGAATCGATCTGCAGGTGGATCCTACTATATGGGCCTCTCAATACGATGGAATCAATCTGGTGCTGTGCCTTGTTGTTGTACAGGATGTGAAAAGCCGTGCCCGACTTCACTATGGTCGGCGACGCCCTAAATGGGTAAACTATACCTCCAGCGGGTATAAACGATTGCGAAAATCCAGCGCTGCTCATCAGGCAGAGCAATGTAATAACTATACATCTGGTTATGCTGCTTTTCATCATGGCGCTACAGTTATGGTGAGCTCTTTTAACAATTCTTTCTTTCCATTTATCCGGTTATTCGCCGTTGCAAAAACCACCTTGTAGGTGCCCGGTTTGGTGTAGACATAATTGTAGACCGGTGGCATGGTATCAGAAATTGATTTGACCGGCACACTTTTGTCAGGCCCAAGTATTACCGTATTGAGGTCTACCGCTTTACTGACCACCCATGCTTCGGTGGCCACCGCTTTTCCTTCTGTCGTTGCATTTCCACGGAAGGTGATCAAACCTGTACTTGCGGTAATGGTATTTCGGCCAGCCTCCAGGATCGATCCGCTTTCTACCAATGTCCATGCTGCGGTGAGCTGGTCAATCGCCGCACTTTGCCCCAATTCCGTTACGGTGTTCAATACCAGGTCACGAACGTACCAGTTCCTTTGTGTACCATTCACTGCATCCTGCGGCTTTACTACATATTTAAAGGCCACATAGAGCGGCTTGGTACGGTCTTTTACCAGGGTAGTCAGGTCGAGCACTCCTGAAGGCGCATAAACCGTATTCACGGTACTCAGGGTAACCAAATTGGTGATGTTCTGAAAGTTTCCTGAGCGGATCGATTCTATATCATATTTCCCATTGAAATCGGACGACAGGTACACGCTAAACTGGTCTTTTTGGTTCCCGTTTTGTACGCGCGTCTGGAAGCTTAGGCTGAACGACTTGATGTCCAGCGTTCTGCCGCCGGTGTAGTCGTAATCGTTCAGGTACTCCCCGGAATAAAAAGAAACAAAATCCGGGTTTCCTTTCAGACTGAATACCACAGGCTCCCCAACCTTAAAAGTAGTTTTTGCTACCGTCGCGTCGAAATCGGGCCTTTCTATTTTTTCCTTCTTGCATGCACCTGTCAATACAGCAAGCAGCAAGAGCATGTTCACTATTAAATTCCTTGTTTTCATATACTCTAACTTAAAATCCTGGATTTTGTCTCATCAAACTGTTTAAACTCAATTCTAGTGTTGGGATAGGGAGCAGCAGGTTACGTGCCTTTACATTCGTATAACCCACAGCGCTGTACTGAAGATTGCTGGGTGCATTGCTCAATATGTCGTTTTCCACATCTTTCATCGTGCTCAGGAAAATCCCCCACCTGATCAGGTCATATTTACGGGTCGCTTCATAACACAACTCTCTGGAGCGTTCATCCTGAATGATCCGCCTGAAAGCATCTTTATCCGGCGCGTCAGTCAGGGTGAAACTTCTTGCTTTTGCCCTTTTCCTCACCTGGTTCAAGGCATCAAATGCGGCTGCAGTTGGTCCGCTGATTTCATTTTCTGCCTCTGCATACATCAGCAACACATCAGCATAGCGCAACAGCGGAAAGTTCGTAGGTCCCGCATTGGCATTCTTCTGTGCCGACAATTCTTCCTGTATCCTCCATTTTCCGGTGTCCCTGTTGTACAATACTGAAGCCGGATGCGGCAGGGTATCTGCCATGGAAACGCTGGTTAGCACCGGAAAGTAATAAGTAGCAATGTTCCGGTCGCGGCGCACATCATGAACGTCGTCATACCTGCGGTACAGTGTAGCAGTAGCGCCCACCTCTGCATATCCGTACAACACTCCTGAGGTATTGCGTACCGATAATTTCTTGGCAAACCAGCCACCACTTAACACCGGATTTGTAATCCCGTTTCCTGCTATTTCTACTTCCCAGATACATTCGCCAATATCATATTTATCCTGCGTCAGGTTGGTAAATATTTGTGCGTAATCGGGGTTCAGTTTATGGAGACCGGACTGTATCACCTTTTCCGACCACATTTTAGCCTGCTCGTATTTGGATACATCTTTCAAAGGCTCACCTGCCATTTTCAGGCAAACCCTGGCCAGAACACCCTGTACTGCTGATTTGCTTACCCGACCCGGGACAACAGGCGCGAAATCCGTAATTTTTCCTACCAGCCCTTCCGCAGTGATCATGTCCCGCAGTATCTGTTCGTAAACCTCCTTTTGTGGTGTCCTAGCATTTTTAACTTCGATACCCGACAATGTTGGTGTTAAGATCAGCGGCACATCGCCCCATAGGTGTACCAATTGGAAGTACAGGAACGCGCGCAGGAACAAAGCTTCTCCCCTGATCCGGCTTCTCGCTGCCTCATCCATCACGGGTCGGTCCAGGTTAGCCAGCAGCAGGTTCGCATTGTTAATACCGGCGTACAAGGAGCTCCAGGTAGCGGTAACGGTCGGATTGGATCCGTCACTATTGTACACAATGGGGTCTACCTGTGGTGTTGATCTTTTATAAAAGGCCTCATCTGTTCCGAAAGCCAAATCAAATACCAAATTCCTGCTATAGGTACCAGTATTGTTCAACGAACTGTATAATCCGGTGAGGGCCTGATCAACATCTTTTGCCGTTTCAAAAAAGGTTTCGGGCGTGGTAAAATCCGTAGGTTTCACATCAAGGTACTTTTTACACGAATTCAGACTAAGTACGGTGATGAGTATGGCGAATAAATAGATTTTTTTCATAACTGTATTAAAAAGTAAGGTTAGCGCCTAAGGTTAATGTCCGGGCACGGGGATAAACTGACCAGTCGAAACCCGGGGTTAATGCAGAGTTGTATGCAGAAACTTCCGGATCATAGCCTTCATATTTGGTCCAGGTATATAAGTTTTGTGCGGATGCGTTGAGGCGCAGCCCTTTTATTTTCAGCGACTTTAACAATTTGGCCGGCAATTGATAGCCCAGTGAAACAGTTTTTAAACGTACAAACGAAGCATCTTCAATCACCCGGCTCGAATACGCATAAGGACCCCAACCGCCTGTTCTAAAGTATTTATTGTTCTGGTTTTCCGGTGTCCACCTGTCGGCATACGTGGCAAACATATTTTGTGAGGCCCTTCCATGCCCCTCAAATACATACCGGTTCGCGTTGAGCACGTCGTTACCTACCGACCACTGGAAAAACACATTCAGGTCGAAACCTTTGTAGGAAAAGTTGTTGGACAAACCACCGATAAAATCCGGGTTTGGATTACCGATGATGGTGTAGTCGTTCGTATTGGTGATCCCATCGCCATTCAAGTCACGGTATTTGATATCCCCCGGTTTAATATCCGTCCTGTCGTTACCATTTGACGGCACATCTGCTTTCAGCAGGTATTTTCCTGAAGGGAGCAGGTTGAAATCCGACAACTGGTAATTCCCTTCCCAGATCAAACCATAGAACATCCCGATAGGCTCACCGATCTTTGCCATAAAGGCCGGTAAGTTCCTGTAGTTGGTGTCCCAGTTGATCTGGCTGACCAGCGCCTGCTGGTTTTCCGTAAGGGCAAGGACTTGATTTCGGTTAAACGCAATATTGAAATTGGTAGACCAGCTAAAGGCCTTGTTCCTGATATTATAGGTTTCCAGTGTAAATTCCAATCCGTCGTTTCTCACTTTACCTATGTTTTTATAAGAGCGTGAAAAGCCCAGTGTGGGCGGGAGACTCGCATTCAGCAATAAGTCCTTTGTAATTTTACGGTAGACATCTACGTTGAGGTTGGCGCGGCCATTGAATAAACCCAGCTCTAAGCCCAAATCTGTCTGTACTGTAGTTTCCCAGGTCAATTCCTCGTTACCTAGGGCAGTGGGCACCAGTCCCCGCACAATTCCGTTGTTGAATGCATAAATGGCACTGTTGGATAGGTTTAAGGTAGACATATAGGCAAAATCATTTACCCGGTTGTTCCCTGTTGCCCCGATAGTTGCTTTCAGTTTAGCATCAGATACCACCGCCTGCAAAGATTTCATAAACTTTTCTTTGCTGAAGCGCCATGCCAGTCCCCCTGCCGGAAAATAACCCCATTTGTTGCCCGGGGCAAACTTGGAGGAACCATCTGCACGCATAGAAAATGTAGCCAGGTATTTCGATCCGTAGTTGTATTGCACCCTACCTAAAAAGGAGGAAAGCGCAGAGCCGGATGAGGCCGAAGAGATGCTGTTTGGAATACCCTCATCCAATCCGGAAACGCCCAGCAATTCATTGGGCACAAAATTCGCGAATGCCCCAAAAGCATTGGAGGTTTTTCCCTGTATGGTGAAACCCGCCACCGCATTGATCTGATGATAGCCATTAAATTTTTTGTTGTACGTCAGTGTGTTCTCATTCAAATAATCGTTGACTTCCGTAAAGGATACCCCTCCACTCACACCGTTGGCCTGACCTTGTGGAGTGAGCGGACTCCCTGCGCGGGTATTTGAACCATCGAAGGAATTAAACTTGAGCAAATTCCTGGTGATACCTCCGGATACACGAAGGGTAAAATCACTCAATTTGTATTCCCCATAACCGTTTGCGGTCAGCACACTCCCCAACTGGTCGCGCTGCATGTTCTCATAATTCTTTAGCGGGTTGAAGCGCTGGTCATTTTGAATATCAATCGAAAGATCAATATCATCTTCTCCCACATCAATTCCTGGATTTCCATTTACAGGCCTGTATCCCCAAACACTGTACATCAATGCTTCTGACAGGAAGGACCCCGCTGCCGGAATTGGTGAACTTCCGAACCGCTTGGTGGCGCTGTAGTTCACATTTCCACTCAGGGTGAAATGATCGTTTACAGCTTGCGTTACGCGCAACCGGCCCTGATAGCGGTTAAATCCTGAGGAAACCATAATTCCCTGCTGGTCTAAATAATTTCCTGAGAAGGCATATTTGGTGCCTTTGTTCCCACCGTTTATAGATAGACTGTGACTTTGCTGCGGAGCATCCTCAAACATCCTGTCCTGCCAAATTACCGGCGTAACACTACGATAGGCTTCCAGGTTTGGTCGTGCAGGATTGAAATACAAGGTATCTGCCAAAACCGGCCCCAATCTTTCCACCTGGTATTTCACAAACTCATAGGAATCAAAGACTGCGATGCGCTGCGTAACCCTTTGGTTGCCATAACTGCCATCGTACGCAATTACCGGTGATCCGATTTTCCCGGATTTGGTGGTCACGATAATTACCCCATTGGAACCTCTTGCACCATAAATCGCAGTTGCAGCCGCGTCCTTTAGCGTCTCAATCGATTCAATATCATTCATGTTGATGGTATTGTTATCGGGATTCTCAATAGGAAAACCGTCGATGACATAAAGCGGCGCATTGGTGCCGGTAATGGAGTTTGCACCCCTGATCACAATGTTAATGGCAGAGCCAGGCTGACCGTCAACCGAGGTCACCTGCACCCCGGCAACGCGACCGGCCAGCGCCTCTTCGAACGAGCGTACCGGAGCCTTTTTGATGTCGTCCATATTTACTGAACCTACAGAACCTACCAGGTCCCTTTTCGCGCTCGAACCATAACCGATCACTACCATTTCTTCCAGTTGCGACACCGCTTCTTTCAATATGATATCGAAATTTTTCTTCCCGGCCAGGCTGAGCTCTCTTGTTTCATAGCCAATGAAACTAAATACCAATATATCGTCTTCACCAGGAACGGTGATCGTGTATTTACCCTCTCCGTTGGAGGATACTGCATATACACTTCCTTTGATTTGTATTTTAACACCGGGTATGGGCCTTCCGGCAGTATCGGTAACCATCCCTTTAATTTCAGCCGGTGGCAATGCCGTTACTTTTTTCTCTTTGATAATCACTGTTTTTTCATCAATGATGAAGCTGTAAGGCTGATTCTTAAAGCATTTATCCAGCACCTCTGTGATGGTGCTGTTCTTTACCTCAATATCTACAAGACTGGCTTTTTCCAGCATCTTAATGTTGTAGATGAAATGGTATCCTGTTTGCTTTCTGATATCGGTTAAAATGGTACCCAGCGAAGCTTGTTTATGGGATAATGTTACCTTTTGCGCAAAGCCTGCTGCGGAAACCTGCATGAGACAAACGATGACGAACAGGAATGTTAATTTAATGCGCATAATTTCTCTATGAAAATTCATACTTTTGATATGTTTTGTCTGGTTTAAAATTGTTATGATGGCAATATTTAGGGCTTCCAAAGCATTTGCCGGGGGTGGGTCCAATCACTTCCGGCTATTTTTTTGGTAAGCAGTCTGGTGTAGCACTACGGCATAACTGTTACCCTCCTTCCATTGGTATTAAAGTGTACGGTACCAGTAAATTCCAGCATGCGAAGAACTTTTGAAGCCTCCTCAAACCGGGATACGGATCCTGAAAAGCGCTGGTCCACAAAGTTTTTGGTATAAGTAACATCCAGGTCATACCAGCGGGATAGTTTCCGCATGATGCTCCTGATGTCTTCGTTGTTAAATTGGAAATACCCTTGCCTCCAGGCCAGCACATCATCTGCATCAAAGTTCCTCAAACTGATTTCCTTGCTGCTATGGTTAAGTACAGTCTCCTGTCCGGGCACAATGACCACTGTCTTTTTTGCACCAATTACCTTTACTGAGCCTTCCAGCAGGGAAGTCCTTGTCAGTTGTTCGTCGGGATACGCAGTCACATTGAAATGGGTACCCAAAACAACGATGGTTTGTCCCGCACTTTCAACTTTAAAGGGCTTGTGCTTATCTACCGCCACCTCAAAATAGACTTCTCCCGAAACTTCCACTTTTCTTTCCGTACCATTAAAGGCCGTAGGATAAGTTAAAGACGAAGCTGCATTTAACCATGCCCTGGTTCCATCGGGGAGATCTACCTGATACTGTCCGCCTTTTGGCGTCCTCAACGTATTGAACCTCACGACAGCTTCCGGTTTGGAATGCGAGGCATCGTAGCTTAACCCTCCACCGGATAATTTGGTGATGGCAACGCCACCCTGCTTAGTGAGCATTCCGGAGGTGGTATCGACAAGCGGAACCACAGAACCATCTTCCAGTACCAACTCTGCTTTGTTACTTCCCGGAAGGATCCGAGCTGCGCTAAGTTCTGCTGCCTTATGTATGGCGCTATCCGTACTTATGCGGTTTGTGTAGTAAAATACAGAACAAACGACAATCAGCACCGCAGCGGCAGTCATGGCCGGCCAGTTTATCCTTTTAGGTGGAACTGTGGAAGATTTGAGTTGGGCCCAAACATCCGTTTCAATTTCGCTGTAATCAGGTGCTCCAGCAGGATTTTGAGCATCACCGGCCTGTTGGTTATACCAGGATTCCAGCAGCGCCCGCTCCTCGGGTGTGCAAGTATTATTCAGGTATTTCTTAATTAATTCTTCTGGCTTACTGCTGCTCATATCCTGTTCGCGTTGCTGCGTTTATGGATAAGTGGGTTTCCTAAATGAAAAGTGGTAGATGAAAAAGTATTTTTTTTAAATACTTCCAAATTTTAGGCGCAGAATTTTCACGGCATTATAGATTTGCTTCTTTACCGTCTGATCGGAAATCTTCATTTGCCGACTGATTTGCTGGTAGCTCAGGTGAGATTTCCGGCTGAGCTCAAATACTTCACGCATTTTTGCCGGCAGCACTGCAATTTCCCGTTCAATCAGCCTGCTCAATTCATTTTCCCTAACCGTATTGTCCGTAGTGCACTCCGCATGCTCCAGAAATGTGCCAAGCGATTGGATGTGTTTTTCGCGCACTTTACGCTTATCAAAAAGGTTAAATACCTTATAACGTACGCTCCCATACAAATAAGCAGACAATGAACCTTGTATGTTAAGGTCTGCCGACTTCTGCCAGAGGTTTACAAACAAATCCTGCAGCAAGTCTTTTGCCTCCTCATCGCTAGAGAGCATCTTCCTGGCGTGGCAAAAAATAATTCCCCAGTAGCGTTTGTAAATCTCTTCGAATGCAGCATGATCACCGAATTTAAGCAATTCCAGCAAGTCCTCATCCAGAAGATCTCTATAAGCAGTCATAACTATCAACTTAGCCCTTTGTGTATGCTAACAAAGATAATTTGGCTATGTTAAGTTATAATTAACATGATGTGACGCGATCGTTTATAAAATAATCGTCTTTGCAATGCGATTTTTTATTCGATCAAAAGATAGGGTTGGTTAGTCCTTGATAGGTCCTTGGTAGGTCCTTGGTTAATCCTATGTTCGATGATTATCGAAGCAAAGTCTTACTAAGGACTAGACAATGTTGGTAAATATCAGGATATAATTTAGGTAGTGATTTAGTGGAGATCCATAAAAAAAGCCGCCTTCTTTTGGAAGGCGGCTTAGCTACAATTTGTTTATTTAAAAAAGATCTTTAGAACGGCAAATCGTCATCTTCTCCAGGAGCACTGCTCAAATCTGCAGGAGGTGCGTATTGTGGTGTAGCTGCTGCGGCCGCACTGGTCAATGCATTGATACGCCATACCACAAGGCTGTTGAAATAAGAAGTTTTACCTGTTTTATCTGTCCATGGACGACCACGAAGATTAAATGAAACTTCAACATCATCACCTTGCTTTAAGCTATCGAACAAAGCTGTTTTATCTTGTAAAGCCTCGAACCTGATGTACTCAGGGTAAGTTGGGTTTTCTGCGTATTCTATAATAAGATCGCGTTTCTTGAAAGTCTCACTCACCTGTTGTAATGCACCAATTTCATGCACTTTTCCTTTAATTTCCATATCAAATACTATTTTATTCTACTACGAAGTTCAAATCTCTATATTTTTATTGATAACTTCGCAAAATTACTATGCAAGTTTTCCACACAAAAAGTAAGGTGATCATCACCTGTAATAAACGTCTTTCACCTTATTTACAGGATGAAGTTTCTGCCCTGGGCTATACCATAGTACGGGATTTCCCGACCGGTGTGGAACTGAATATCACCCTTTCTGAATGTATAAAACTTAACCTCAACTTGAGGTGTGCTAGTCAGATCCTCTACTGTATCAAAAGCTTCAAAGCAGCCGATCCTGAGGAACTTTACCGCGAACTGGTGGAAATGCCATGGGAAGAGCTGATCGACTTCTCCGGCTATTTTTCTGTAACTTCCAATGTAGATAACCCAACCATTACCACCCCCCTTTTTGCCAACCTAAAGGTTAAGGATGCGATAGTGGACCGCATCAAGGATAAAAAAGGGATCAGGCCAAATTCTGGCGCTGATGCCAATAAAGCCGTCGTGCATTTGTATTGGAAAGACAGTGAGGCTGATGTATTCCTGGATACCTCCGGAGAAACACTGGCTAAACACGGTTACCGCAAAATACCGGGAAAAGCCCCGATGCTGGAAGCCCTTGCTGCAAGCGTAGTGATGAGCAGTCGCTGGGACCGCAAATCACCTTTCATTAATCCCATGTGTGGTTCCGGGACACTTGCCATAGAGGCTGCTTTACTGGCCACAAACCGCAGACCTGGATTGTTCCGCATGAATTATGGTTTTATGCACATTCTTGGCTATGACGAAGAGGTATTCTTTGCAGAAAGAAGGATCCTGAAAGATCAGGTGATCAAAAATATCGACCTGCAGATCATCGCAACCGATATTTCTGAAGACGCAGTTGATGTGAGTCGCAAAAATGCTAAAACAGCTGGTGTAGATACCCTGATTACATTTGAGGTATGCGATTTTGCAGATACGCCGGTGCCGGAAGGCGGTCAAGGTGTAGTGATGTTCAACCCTGAATATGGAGAGCGGTTAGGTGTACATTCTAAACTGGAGCTGACCTATAAAAGAATCGGCGATTTCATGAAGCAGCGCACCAAAGGTTACTTTGGTTACATCTTTACCGGAAACCCGGACCTGGCTAAAAAAATCGGGCTGAAAGCCACACGCAAGATTGAATTCTATAACGGAAAACTGGATTGCAGGATGCTGGAGTACGAGCTGTACGATGGTACCAGAAGGCCAGATCCAAAACCTTAAACCATTTGGTTGTACCAACCTCTTCCACAACTTTTTAGAATGCTTTCTTCTAAAGGTTTTTACACAGTTATCGAGATTAACATTTAATTTTCCGCTGTAAATCGAATACGCATTTGTTTACTGACTCCCCCCGGGTTAGGATTGGATTAAAATCCAACATTTTGAATATTTCGTTTATTAAAAACAAAGAGGGACTAAAACAGAGGATATGGTTGACCAGCAGGCGTCGAGGACAAAAACAGTAGCGGGGAATATTAGAAAAATTAGGGAGTTTAGAAACTACACGCAGGATTACCTTGCAGCGAAACTCGGGATTTCGCAAAATGCTTACAGCAAAATTGAACTGGGCTATAGTAAGCTCACCCTGGAAAGAGTTTTCCAGATCGCTATCATTCTTGAAGTAGAAGTGATGGAGATTATTACTCCTTCTGGCGAGATCAATGTATCTTCGCTGCATGAAGGACATCGTTGATCAAACCATACAATTTGTAAAGGCCAAACTTGCTGAAGCAGAAGCCGGGCACGACTGGTTTCATATAGACCGGGTGTATAAAAATGCATTGAAGATCAATGCAGAGGAACATGGGGATTTGCTCATCGTTTCTTTAGCCGCTTTACTACATGATATTGCCGATAGTAAATTCAATAATGGCGACGAAGAAATCGGACCTAAAATAGCAGGCGACTTTTTATCATCGGCCGGTCTTGAGAAAGCGCAGGTGCTTCATGTTCAGGAAATCATCCGGAACATGAGTTTCAAAGCTTCCTTTAACCCAATTGATTTTGCATCAAAGGAACTGGACATTGTGCAGGACGCCGACAGGCTGGATGCGATTGGTGCAATCGGCATTGCCAGGGCCTTTACGTATGGAGGTTATAAAAACAGGGTGATGTATGACCCGGAAATCAAGCCGGCTTTGAACCAGAGCAAAGAGGAATACAAAAATTCAGTTGCCCCGACCATCAATCATTTTTACGAAAAACTACTTTTGCTCAAAGACCTGATGAAAACTGCTGCGGGCAGCGCAATGGCCTTAAAGCGGCATGAGTTTATGCTCAGCTACCTGGAGCATTTTTATGAAGAGGCGGGACAGCCTCCTTTTCTATTTTCATAGCCAGAAGGAATATTCATTTAGCTAATATGATTAGTTTATTTACTATTTTTGTTAGTAAATAAATTGAGATGTCTGAACGCCTGAGAGAGAAATTAAATATTTTAGCGGATGCCGCCAAGTACGATGTATCCTGTTCTTCGAGCGGCGGAAAGAGGAAAAACGACAATAAAGGCCTGGGCGACAGTCACTCTTCAGGCATCTGCCACACTTATACAGAAGATGGTCGCTGCGTTTCCTTATTAAAGATCCTGCTAACCAACCACTGTATTTTTGATTGTGCTTTTTGTGTTTCGCGCAAAAGCAATGACATAGAGCGGGCTGCATTTACGGTAGAAGAAGTGGTGTCTCTGACGATGAACTTTTACCGCAGAAACTATATTGAAGGTTTATTTCTAAGTTCGGGCATATTTAAGAATGCGGACTTTACCATGGAGCGCTTGTTGAAAGTGGTAAAGAAACTTCGCTTGGAAGAACGGTTTAATGGCTACATCCACTTGAAAACCATCCCGGGCGCAAGTGAGGAATTGATCATGGAAGCCGGATTGTATGCCGACAGGATGAGCATTAACCTGGAAATGCCCACAGAATCCGGCCTGAAGTTATTGGCACCGGAAAAGAACCATTTGGAGGTGATCAAGCCATTGGATTTTGTACAAAACCAGATCGTTAAATTTAAGGACGAGAAAAAACTAATTAAAAGCGTACCGCAATTTGTGCCTGCCGGGCAAAGCACCCAGATGGTGATTGGTGCAACCCCGGAAACCGATAAAGAAATCATGCACACGGCAGCGGCGTTTTATAAAAACTATTCCCTGAAGCGTGTATACTATTCGGGCTACATCCCGATCAGCAACGACAGCCGCTTACCGATTATTGGCTCACAACCTCCGCTGATCCGGGAAAACAGGTTGTATCAAACAGACTGGCTGATGCGTTTCTACGGCTTTCATGTCAACGAATTGCTGAACGATGCCAATCCACATCTGGACATTGACATCGATCCAAAATTGAGCTGGGCATTGAGGAACCTGCAATTCTTTCCGGTCGACATCAATGTTGCGGCCTACAAAATGATCCTGCGCATTCCCGGAATTGGCGTGACTTCGGCACTCAAAATCGTTCAGGCCAGGAAGTTTGGAAAATTGCGGATCGACCAGCTTAAAAAAATTGGCGTAGCCTACAACCGCGCCAAATATTTTATCACCTGCGCAGATACCCCTTTCCAGTTAAAGGACTATCAGAACACACAAATCAAGTCGTTTATTTTAGCGGGTAGCCAGGGTAAGTTCTCAAAATCGGGCAATACCCAAATGGCATTGTTTTGAAATTGCAAATATGATTTACATTATAGATGGTAGTTTAGAAGGCCTGCTCTGTGCGGTATTTGAATGGTTTGAAAGAAAACCCGGCAAAATATTACTACAACTGGAAAAACGATACCAGCCCGATGCCTTTACGGAAACACTGTCGATTTTCAATGATCCGGCTAAGGCCGACCGGGTTTGGAAAGGCTTGCAGCAGCGATTGGACAAGGCATGGATGCGGAGGTATTATTGTGCCTTTCTATCGGAAAGGCCGGAAGCCTTTAGCCATTTATTTGAATTCACCTGTTACCTGTTTGTGAATGGTGCAGGTGCCGAAACCAATTACGGAAATGAACATGTACTGGCCGTAGCACAGCTGGCCCGTAAAGTGGAGCGGGAAAAACACCGGATGGAAGCATTTATCAGGTTTAAGGAATCGGCCGACGGACTTTTTTATTGCGGCATTGACCCGGACTTCAACGTGATCCCTTTGATCATGAAGCACTTCAAAGACAGGTATGCGGACCAGAAATGGATCATTTACGACCTGACCAGGCATTATGGAATTTACTATGACCTGGAAAAAGTGGAGGAAGTGTACTTCGACATGGAGACACAAAAGAACCTGAATAAACCGGTAAGCGGACAAATCCCGGAAAAGGAAAACCAATATGCCACACTATGGTCGGATTACTTTACAAGCACCAACATTGTGGCCCGGAAAAATATGAAATTACACGTTCGGCATGTACCAAAAAGATATTGGAAATATCTCACTGAAAAACAGGGTAAATAGCAATTAATCCCGTATTTTGGGGACATGAAATTAAGTGTACTGGTCCTCATCACCTCCCTCGCCGTTGCCCTTTCTATTGGCCTGGTGAACTTTTATTTCCAGCAGAGCTGGTACTACATGCTCATCTCCTTCGGGGTTTCTTTTTTCACCTGCTTTATTGTATTCTATTACCTGCTGGAAAAGTACATCTATTCCAAAATTGTATTGATCTATAAAATGATCCACAACCTGAAGCTGGGCAAGGATTTGAAAGATGCACTCGGAGAATATGTTAGCGCAGATCCGATCAATGATGTGGAGCATGAAGTAAAAGAATGGGCAGGCGCTAAAAAACGGGAAATAGAGCTTTTGAAAAAGCAGGAACAGTTTAGAAGAGAATTCCTGTCGAACGTTTCCCACGAGTTTAAAACACCATTATTTGCCATACAGGGATATATAGACACGCTGCAGGATTGCATGGAGGATGACCCGGAAACGGCAAGCAAGTTTTTGAAAAAAGCGGCCAACAATGTAGAGCGGTTGAGTTACCTGATCAACGATCTGGATTCGATATCAAAACTGGAGTCGGGCGAGATTCCGATCAATTACCAAAAATTTGATTTTGTGACCCTGACCAGGGAAGTCATGGAAGGCCTGGAAGACAATGCCAGGATGAAGGGCATTAAGCTGTCGTTCAAAGAAAAGTACACTTCCCCTGCATTGGTCAATGCCGACCGGGAAAAAATACGCCAGGTGATGATCAACCTGATCCAGAACTCATTGAAATATGGCAAGAATAACGGCTCTACCGCGATAAAGATCTTTGAACTCCACGACCAGTATTTAATAGAAGTGACGGATGACGGAATTGGCATTGACGAGAAACACCTGCCAAGGTTATTTGAACGTTTCTACCGCATAGACACCCACAGATCGAGAGAAGAGGGCGGGACCGGATTAGGCCTGGCCATCGTTAAACACATTTTAGAAGCGCACCAGCAGATCATTTCGGTAAGAAGTACCCTGCAAATCGGGACTACTTTTGCTTTCACCCTGCAAAAGAGCAATTAAGCCGTATTAAGAAAAGCCAAAAAAATTAACACTTAACATTAAGTTAACATTGTACTCATACTTTTGCATGATATTATATTTAACAAGATGAACAGTATTTTCAACTTCTTTACTCCTAAGGATAAAAAATTCCAACCATTATTTGAACAGGCAGGCAGTAATGTTTTAAAGATCTCAGAGGCGTTGCTTTCGGCATTGACCGCAACTGATGCTGAGAGAAGAAAAGAGCAAATCAAAGAAATTGAGCGCCTGGAGCATGTTGGTGATGACATTACCCATTCGATCTTCCTGGAATTGAGCAAGAATTTCATTACCCCGTTTGACAGGGAAGACATCCATGCATTGGCAAGTGCGGTAGATGACATTGCCGATTACATCCATGCTTCTGCAACCAACATCGAGTTGTATAATATTACCAACATCAACGACGCCATGATCAAACTGGCAGAATTGCTGGTAGAAATGTGTACTGACCTTGAAAAAGCCATCAAAGAATTGAGAAGCTTTAAAAATATCCGCGTAATTGCTGATGCTTGTGTACGCATCAACAGCGGTGAAAACCAGGCTGATTATGTTTGTAACCTGGCTATTGCGCGCTTATTTGAATTTGAAACAAACGCGATCGAACTGATCAAACAAAAAGAACTGCTTCAAACGCTGGAAATGGCAACAGACAAATGTGAAGACGCAGCAAATGTGCTGGAATCTATTTTGGTAAAGAACGCTTAAACCGCTAAAAAAATGGTAACTACCTTACTGGTTGTTGTAATTGTTCTCGCCATTGCCTTTGATTATATCAATGGTTTTCATGATGCTGCGAACTCAATTGCGACAATTGTATCTACAAAAGTGCTCTCTCCTTTTCAGGCCGTACTTTGGGCCGCCCTTTTTAATTTTGCTGCTTACTTCTACTTTACAGACCATAAAGTTGCAAACACGATTGCTAAAACCGTAGTAGAGAATTTCATTACGCTGGAGGTGATCCTATCCGGGCTAATCGCCGCTATTACCTGGAATTTATTTACCTGGTGGTTTGGTATCCCTTCCAGTTCATCCCATACGCTGATTGGCGGTTTTGCGGGTGCCGGAATGGCAAAAGCAGCTTCTTTAGGAGTAAATGTGATGTCGGCCATTAACCTGGCCCCGATCCTGAAAGTAGTGGCATTCATTGTGCTTGCCCCGGTGATCGGTATGTTCATCTCTGTGATCATATCCATTATCATCCTCCACATCTCGAAAAATGCCAGACCTTCTGTTGCGGAAAAATGGTTTAAACGCCTACAGCTGATCTCATCTGCTGCCTTGAGCTTTACCCATGGTGGTAACGATGCACAGAAAGTAATGGGTATCATCTATGTGGCCATGGTGGCTTCCAATGTACTGCATACCGGCGATGCCATGCCGGAATGGATTCCAATTTCCTGCTACGCAGCGATTGCATTGGGTACCATGAGCGGGGGCTGGAAAATTGTTAAGACCATGGGCTCCAAAATTACTAAAGTAAATGCCTTTGAAGGTGTTGCTGCAGAATCGGCAGGTGCGGTTACTTTAGGTATCACAGAACACTTCGGAATTCCTGTTTCTACTACACATACCATTACCGGCTCTATCGTTGGTGTAGGCTTGCTGAAAAGGGTATCTGCAGTGAGATGGGGTGTAACCGTAAGCTTGTTATGGGCATGGGTGTTGACCATCCCGGTATCTGCTACATTAGCTGGGATCGTTTATGCGATCGTTCACCTTTTCTTTTAGAAATTTACAGTAAAAATATTGGCCGGGGAGTCTGGTTTATCCGGACTCCATTTAGGTCCTTCAGCAATCAGCCTGATCGCTTCATTATTGTATTTCTTAGCAATCCCTTTAAGCACTTTGATTTTTACAGGCGTACCATCTTCAGCAACTTTGAAAGATAGTTGTACCGCCTTGCCTAGCCTGGGCTCTTCTTTGAATTTATTGTTATTGGTGATGTACATGTACAGGTGGTCCCAGCCGTCTACAGGGTGACTGGTCAATGTATCCAAACCCCGTTTATTGACACTGGCTCTTTTTCCCGGCGCACCAGTATTGTTCTGGATGTTTAAACCCGCAACCTTACCTTGCAACAGCTGCTCGGCCTTGCCAACCGGAACATCCTGCACTTCTTTTCCACTTACGACATAGCTGGCCCCAGCGGAATCCTTCTTTGCCCTTTTTACGTAACCCCGCACGACAACTTCATCACTCAGCTGGTTTTTAGTTTCTGTCAGCACTACATTTCTAATATTTCCCGCGGCGGCGAAGACTGCATTCTCATAAGAGATATAGCTGACGGTGAGCTCCTTTCCAAGGATGGTACTGTCTTTCTTTATCTCATACTGACCTAACTTATTAGTAGTCGCGATAACCTTAAGTATCCCATCGGCGTTCTTAACAGAAATATAGGCGCCCGCCAAAGGTTGTTTGGTCGTGGCGTCAATTATTGAGCCCCTGAGGAATGCAGAAGTATCAGCCGTGCTACTTGTCGTCATTTTGCTCAGCTGCACTTCGCTTAGAGCCGCATTGGCCGGTGCAGAAAATGCGGTAGCGGCAGTTGCGACATTCTGGTCGCCCGAGGCAACAACTGTACCTGGCACAGTGCGCGCACGCATTCTTGCCTTTTTTATACTGTTGTTGACGGCCAAATCCTGACTGCCGGCAATGATGGCTGCTTCTACCGAATTTGAAGCAGGGGTTTCTTTTTTATCAGCAAGCACTTCAGCTTCCGGCGCTGGTAGTGGAGCCGTTGTTTTAGGCGCTGGCTTTGGTGCCAGCACGACCTGAACCTCTTTATTTTTATCTTTTAACTGCTGGTAATTGGCTTGCTTCATCCAGAATACGATCCCTGCAGTAATGAACATCACCGCAGCGGCAGAGCCAATACTTAGTCGCTGCCAGGTAATGACCGAACGCTTTTTAGTACTTTGCTGCGCTGCAATCCTTTCCTGCAGCTGTCGCTGCAAGATGGAAATAGAATCCAGAGAGCGGCGCGGCGAATTGCTGAGCCCCGCCAATGCTTCTGCCACAAACGGATCCTCCAGCGCTTCGCGCTCCACCCTGTTCATGGTTTTGGCATCAAGCTTACCATCCAGGTAGTCTTCTAAAACCGCTATATCTAACCAATCGTTATTCACCACTATTCTTTTCTATACAAATCTTCAAGTTCCTTTTCCCGTTCTGGATGTAGCTCTTTACTTTGAGCATGTCATAGCCCGTCATATCAGCCACTTCCTTATAGCATTTCTCCTGTAAATAAAAGAGATCTACCGTTACCCTTTGCTCCTCCGGAAGCTTTTCCATGCACTTTTCCATAACGGAAAGTTTCTGCTCCTTTGTATCATCAAGATCAAGATGCACAAAATCCGTATTTTCCACAAAAGTTTCTTCTAATGAGACCGTTTCATTTTTGGATTGCTTGCGGATGGCCATCAGGCAATGGTTGCGTGTGAGCACGTGCAGCCAGCTTTTAAAATTCTGCACTTCATGTACCTTGACTTTTATGATCAGCTCTTCAAAGATCTGCATGACGGCATCCTTGCTCTGCTCCTCGTCTTTCAGGTAATTGATGCACACCCCAAACACCAGGTGCATGTACTTATTGTACAACTGGCCCAATACATCCAGACTGCCACTTTTTTTGTAGCTGGCGATCAGTTCTGCATCGTCCTGTTCCTGGATCCGGGAGTTGTTCTTAATAAATTTCAAGCCTGCCTAAGGGGATATTTGCCCAAGTATAAAAATATTTTCTGACACTCTTATGGAAATTAAGCAAAGCCGACATCCTCTTAGCAAATATAACTCGTATGAAAAATCTCAAACTATCGCTATTCATCTTCCTGCTGATCAGCAGTTTTACCGTATCGGCACAGGACAGAACAATTACCGGAACCATAACCGATAAAAAAACCGGCGCCGCCATGACAGGTGCTTACGTATCCGCAGCAGAACCGGGCAGTCCGTTGAAAGTCAGGGCAACCGCAGATGCTAAAGGCAGGTATAGTGTAACTGTTGGCCCCTCCATAAAAGAGCTGGTGTTCTCCTACATCTCTTACAACAACGTTAGGGTGCAGCTTAAAAAGCAAAAGGTAATTGATGTGCAGCTGGAAGAAACGCCAAACCAGTTGAATGAGGAGATTGTGGTAAGGGGTTACGTAAAAAGGGACAAGCAGGCCCTAACCGGTTCCAGCTATGTGGTAAGTGGCAAGGAAGTACAGGATGTGCCTGTTGGGCAGGTACAACAGTTGTTGCAAGGAAAGGTAGCAGGGTTGAACATCCAGAACAACACCGGTTCACCGGGCATGCGCGGCTCCGTTAATATAAGAGGGCTGGAAAGCGGAGAAAGCTACGCAGCCAGCAAGGAAAATAAATTTAAGAATGCGGTGGACAACCCGCTATCGACCTTCTCCATCGATGTGGACGCGGCATCCTACAGTAACCTGAGAAGATTTATCAATAATGGCGTCTTGCCTCCGGCGGATGCCGTTCGGATTGAAGAGATGGTCAACTATTTTGATTACGACTACGAGCAGCCGAAAGGTGAAGACCCAATTCATATCAGCACAGAAATTGCTGACGCTCCATGGAATACAAACCACAAACTGGTAAAGATCGGATTGCAGGGCAGGAAGGTGTCGACAGATAAGCTTCCTGCATCCAATCTTGTGTTCCTGATAGACGTATCCGGCTCGATGAGCGACGCCAACAAATTACCGCTACTGGTCTCCTCATTAAAAATGCTGGTAGACCAGCTTAGGGAAACTGACCATGTTGCCATTGTGGTATACGCCGGAAATGCAGGTCTGGTCCTGCCATCTACCCCAGGCAATGAACGTGCAAAAATTAAGGAAGCACTAAACGAACTAAGTGCCGGGGGCTCCACTGCGGGCGGACAAGGTATAGAACTGGCTTATAAAGTAGCCGGAGAAAACTTTATAAAAGGCGGCAAGAACCGGGTGATCCTGGCCACCGATGGCGATTTTAATGTGGGCGCATCCAGCGACAGCGATATGGAAAGCCTAATTGAACAGAAAAGGAAAAGCGGCATTTTTTTAACGGTACTGGGATATGGCATGGGAAACCTGAAGGACAGTAAAATGGAAAAACTGGCCGACAAAGGCAACGGAAACTATGCCTATATCGACAACATCAGCGAAGCCAGAAAAGTGCTGATCAATGAATTTGGAGGTACGCTTTTCACCATTGCCAAAGATGTAAAACTACAGGTAGAATTTAATCCGGCCAAGGTACAATCCTACCGCCTGATTGGTTACGAGAACAGGATGCTAAAGGCCCGTGATTTTAATGACGATTTGAAAGATGCAGGAGAGCTGGGGGCAGGACATACCGTGACCGCTTTGTACGAGGTGATACCCGTTGGTGTTAAAAGCATTTTCGATGGAAATATAGACGAACTTAAATACCAGCAGCAGCCGGCAAAAGCACCTGTACTGAAAGGTAACGGACAAGAATTGATGACGGTAAAACTCAGGTACAAACAACCAGATGGAGCGCTGAGTAAACTGATCTCGACCCCGGTGCTGGACAAAAAAGTAGCATTTGACCAGACCTCAGACAATTTTAGGTTTAGCGCTGCAGTTGTAGAATTCGGCATGCTGTTGAGGCAATCAGATTACAAACAGCAGTCGAGCTATGCACACCTGATTGGTGTGGCAGAAAAAGCAAAGGGCGAAGACAAGGAAGGATATCGCTCCGAATTTATCAAGTTGGCAAAATCTGCAAGATTATTGGCCAAAGATTTGCTTACTATTGAGCAGACAAATAAACTCAATGAGAAGAATTAACTTTTTTATAGCCATTATCATCATCGCGACCCTGAACAGCTGTGATGTACAGAGTCAGGCGCAACTTGGAAATATATTGAAACAAATTCCAATGGGCAATCCAACCACAACAGAGATTGGCCTGGGATTAAAACAAGCATTAGAGATCGGCACCACAAATGGTGCCGATCTGCTTTCTGCAAAAGACGGCTTTTTAGGTAACCTGGCGGTGAAGATCCTGTTTCCGCCGGAAGCACAGAAGGTAGAAAAAACCTTGAGGAGCATAGGGCTTTCCTCGCTGGCCGACAATGTGATTCTGACCATTAACCGCGCGGCAGAGGATGCGGCGAAAGAAGCAAAACCCATATTTATATCTGCCATTAAGCAGATGACCATTGCGGATGCGACCAATATCCTGCTGGGTAATAAAGATGCGGCAACCACCTATTTTAAAAGAGTGACTACAGCGCAGCTGATGGAGAAATTCAGGCCGGTAATTTCCAATAGTCTGAGTAAAGTTGGCGCTACCAAATACTGGGGCGATGCTGCAAATGCGTACAATAAAATTCCGCTGGTGAGTCCGATCTCTACTGATCTTTCTTCTTATGTGGCACAAAAAGCGATAGATGGCATGTTTATACAAGTGGCACAGGAAGAACTAAAGATAAGGGAAAACATCGGTGCAAGAAGCTCTACCCTGCTTCAAAAAGTGTTCGGTTATGCGGATAAGTATAAAGCGAAATAAAAAGGTTACTTTTATCGCATAAAACTAACAATAAAAGTAGATTGGATTTTAAAGATTTTAATTTCAACCCCGACCTTTACGAGGGGTTACTGGCAATGGGATTTCGCAATGCCACACCTATACAAGAACAGGCTATCCCACTTATTCTGAATAAAAAAGACCTGATTGCCTGTGCACAAACAGGGACCGGAAAAACAGGAGCTTACCTGTTGCCGATCATGAACATGATCAGTGAAACCCCCGAACGACATAACAATACGCTGATACTGGCCCCGACAAGGGAACTGGCACAGCAAATAGACCTGCAAGTAGAGGCCTTATCTTATTTCACCAATATCAGTTCCTTAACTGTTTATGGAGGAGGTGATGGCATTGCCTACGAACAGCAAAAACGCTCCATGCGCGAAGGAGTGGATATCATTATTGCGACCCCTGGCCGACTCATCTCGCATCTTTCATCCGGGGTATTGAAACTGGACCAGCTTAAACACCTGGTACTGGACGAAGCCGACAGGATGCTGGATATGGGATTCTATGATGATATCATGAAAATAGTGGGCTATTTGCCGAAAGTAAGACAAACGGTACTCTTCTCTGCAACGATGCCGCCAAAGATCAGGAAACTGGCCTCCACCTTACTGTTGAACCCGGAGCAGATCAGTTTGGCGATTTCCAAACCGGCGGAGGGAATCAATCAGCAAATCTATATGGCGCATGACGATCAGAAAGTGCCATTGCTGACACAGATCCTTAAATCAGGCGATTATAAAAGTATTATCGTTTTTGCCTCCACCAAGGACAAGGTAAAGAACCTGGGTAAAGTATTTAGAAACCTGGGCTTAAAAGCGGAGGCTTTCCACTCTGACCTGACGCAGAAAGAAAGAGAAGCAGCACTGCTTAAGTTTAAGAACAAAGCACTTCCGATCTTAATAGGTACAGATGTACTGAGCAGGGGAATTGATGTGGAAGGAATTGACCTGGTAGTGAATTTTGATGTACCGCATGATGCAGAAGACTATGTACACCGCATCGGAAGGACTGCAAGGGCATCTACTAAGGGCACCGCGATCACTTTGGTTAACCAAAAAGATAAGAGAAAACTGGAGAACATTGAAAAGCTGATCGAGAAAAAGATAGAGCGCATGCCGATGCCTGAAGGGCTGGGAACAGCTCCGGTGGAAACAGCAGCTACGACAACCGCTGACAGGCCAAAACCTGCAGGTGCACCTAAGAAAAAATTCTGGAAGAAAAAGCCAAAAACAGCAGGAGGCGCCCCGAAGACAGAATAAATATTCTGTATATTTACTTTCATGCAAAATTTGCCTCCATTAGCAGAACGGATGCGTCCACAGAACCTGGATGAATATGTTGGGCAAAAACATATTGTTGGTCCGGATGCCGTGTTGCGCAAGGCCATACAAAGCGGGCAACTGCCATCCATGATTTTTTGGGGGCCGCCCGGCGTGGGCAAGACCACACTGGCTTATATCATTTCGCAAACGCTGGACCGCCCTTTCTTCAATTTAAGCGCAATTAACTCCGGGGTTAAAGACATCCGTGAGGTGATTGATAAAGCAGCGCAGCTGAAGGACAGTTTCCTGGGTTTGCCCATCTTGTTTATTGATGAGATTCACCGTTTTAGTAAGTCGCAACAAGACAGCCTGCTGGGTGCAGTAGAACGCGGGCTGGTGACCCTGATTGGTGCAACTACTGAAAATCCTTCATTTGAAGTGATCTCCGCTTTACTTTCCCGATCGCAAGTCTACATCTTAAAATCGCTTACTGAAGAAGAACTTTCGGGTTTACTGGACACTGCCATTAAACAGGATGTGATCCTGAAACAAAAAAAGATCACCATCAAGGAGCATGAAGCATTGATACGGCTTTCTGGCGGTGACGCGAGAAAATTACTGAATGTGCTGGAAATTGCTGTGAACGGCATTGGCGGAGATCAAGTGGTGCTGACCAACGAAACCGTGTTGGCACATGCCCAGCAGAACCTGGCCATGTACGATAAGGCAGGAGAACAACATTACGACATCATTTCGGCCTTTATAAAATCCATTCGCGGAAGCGATCCAAATGCTGCAGTGTATTGGCTGGCAAGGATGATTGCTGGTGGTGAAGACCCGTTATTTATTGCGAGGAGACTGGTGATCCTTTCTTCAGAAGACATAGGAAACGCCAACCCGAATGCGCTGCTGATGGCAAACAACTGTTTTTCGGCAGTGAATGTAATCGGCTTTCCGGAATCACGGATCATCCTTTCGCAATGCGTAACTTACCTGGCCAGTTCTGTGAAAAGCAACGCCGCTTATGAAGCCATCAACGCGGCGCAGGCATTGGTTTCGAAGACGGGCGACCTGCCTGTTCCACTACACATCAGGAATGCACCGACCAAATTGATGAAGAACATAGGCTATGGAAAAGATTACCAGTACAGCCATGGCTATGAAGGGAATTTCTCTGCGCAGGAGTACTTTCCGGATGAACTGAGCGGTACAAAATTATACGATCCGGGTAAGAATCCGGCAGAAGAAAAAATGCGGGAAAAATTAAGATCGAACTGGAAAGAGAAATACAATTACTGATGTAACAATACCCGTAAAAGTAAATCTATTATATATTGAAGAATAACTACTAAACTATATGCTAAGCACCTTTTTAAGTCACCAGTGGAAATCATTTTGGCGGTCTAGAAACAAAAACGGCAGTATTGCCGCACAATTAGTTCTGGGCTTCTTTATGCTCTACTTTTTAGCAATTGCCATTTCCATAGGCATATTCATGTCGCAATTTCTGGAGCAGGTTTTTCCCGGCAAGAATGCGCTAAACAGCTTTAACGGACTGATCCTTTATTATTTTGCGCTGGACTTTGTGATGAGGTTCCAATTGCAGGAGCTGCCGACACTGAGTATTGTGCCCTACCTGCATTTGAATGTGACCAAAAACCAGATCATCAAATTTTTGAATGTAAAGGCACTTTTTTCGGCCTTTAACCTTTGGCCATTCTTTATTTTCTTCCCTTTTTGTTTTATCAAGGTGATGCCGGCATATGGAGGATTCGCTACCTTAATGTACATTGTATCCATCCTGTCGCTATCCTTTTTTAACAATTACCTGGTGCTGTATTTAAAAAGGAAGTCGATCTCCAATGTGCTCTACACAGTTGTGGGATTGGTCATTGTTGCTGCATTTGCGGCACTGGAATACTATAAGATCATTTCTATTATGGCAGGCTCTGACTTTATTTTCAGGGGAATAGCCAAATACCCATACCTGGGTTTTCTTTTTACTTTGGCCGGAATACTGGTCTTCTTCGTGAATTCAGGATACCTGCGCAGGAACCTGTATGTAGAAGAACTAAGCAGTGCCCAGGAGAAAAAAGTGAGTACCGATTATGCCTTTTTAAACAGGTTTGGCAAGGTGGGAGAATTGGCTGCACTGGAGCTAAAACTAATCTTGCGCCATAAAAGATCACGATCGGCGGTGATTATGGGTTTCTTCTTTTTATTCTACGGCTTCCTGTTTTACAAAGAAAAGCCACTTGAAAAAGACGCGTTTGGGCAGATGATGTTCGGCGCAATATTTATGACCGGCATATCGATCATTATTTATGGGCAATTCATGTTTGCATGGCAGAGCGCGCACTTTGACGGACTGTTGGTGAGCAAGATCAATTTTAAGGATTTCATCAAAGCAAAATTCCTGCTGTTTACCATTGGCTGTACGATAGTGACCTTGCTGGCTAGTTTTTACGGGTTCTTGAGTCCGAAATTACTGTTGCTGCACCTGGCCGCTTACCTGTACAACATTGGCTTTGGAACGGTAGTAGTATTGTACCTGGCCACCCTGAATTACAAAAGACTGGACATTACCAAAGCTGCCACTTTTAATTACCAGGGTACAGGGGCCACACAATGGTTGCTGATGTTTCCATACGCGTTGACGCCCATTTTGATTTACGTGCCTTTTGGGATATGGAACAAGCCATATGTAGGATTGCTGGCGGTATCTATATTTGGATTGGTGATGCTGGTGATGCGTGGATTTTGGGTGAATTACATTACAAAAAGGTTTGAAAAACAGAGATATAAAATTGCTGAGGGCTTTAGAGAATAATTATGATTTTAGAAATTAAGAATTTAAAAAAGGTTTATGGCGATAAAACCGTTGTAAACATTGCAGATTTGCAAATCCAGGAAGGTGAAACAGTTGGCCTTGTTGGAAACAACGGAGCCGGTAAAACAACTTTTTTCAGAATGCTGCTGGACCTGATCAGACCAACTGAAGGCGAAGTGATTTCTAAAAATGAAAATGTAATGAGCAGTTCCAACTGGAAGAACTATACGGCTTCATACCTGGATGAGGGATTCCTGATCGACTATCTTACCCCTGAAGAATACTTTGTATTTATTGGTAGTTTGAACAACCTGAGTGTAGCGGATGTGACCGCCTACCTGGAAAAATACAAGGAGTTCTTTAACGGGGAGATCCTGAATAGCGGAAAATACATCCGCGATTTTAGCAAGGGAAACCAAAATAAGATTGGTATTGCCGCAGCGCTGATGCAAAACCCGGAACTGCTGGTATTGGATGAGCCGTTTGCCAACCTGGACCCTACCACACAAATTAGGCTGAAGACCATCTTGAAATCCTTAAAAAGCGAAAGAAAGATGACCACTTTTATTTCGAGCCATGACCTGAACCATGTTACCGACGTGTGCGACCGAATTGTCCTGGTGGAAAAAGGCTTAATAATTAAAGATTTCCATACCGACGAAAATTCGTTGAAGGAGCTGGAAGAATATTTTTCTGAGTAAAAACTAAAACTGGCATTACGTTTGAGTTACTGACTTTGAAAATAAACTTATATTATTATGATGACTTCAAAATTTAAAATAGCAACGTTCAGTATAGCATTATCAATGAGTGCAATGGCATTTCAGGGATGTGACAGTTTAACAAAAACACAAAAAGGTGCAGGTATTGGTGCAGCAGCGGGTGGTGTGATTGGCGCTATTATAGGCAAGAAGGCTGGTAACACTGCAGTTGGAGCTGTGATTGGTGCCGCAGTAGGTGGTACTGCCGGTGGTTTTATAGGAAAAAGAATGGATAAGCAGGCTGCAGAAATACAGAATGCGATCCCAAATGCAGAAGTGATCCGCGAAGGTGAAGGTATTATTGTGAAATTTGACAGTGGTATTCTTTTTGGATTTGATAAGGCAGAATTAACTGCACAAGCAAAAACGAATGTGAAATCTTTAGCAGGTTCATTAAACCAATATCCAGGAACAGACATTAAAGTAATTGGCCATACGGATAATAAAGGTACTGAGGCTTATAACATGAGTCTTTCTGAAAGACGTGCTGCAGCTGTAAAAGCCTATGCAGTTTCTCAGGGAGTTCCATCTTCACGTTTGTTGACGATCGGTAAAGGATTTTCTGAGCCAATAGCTGACAATTCTACTGACGAAGGCAGAGCTGCAAACCGTAGGGTTGAGGTAGTAATTGTTGCCAACGATGCTTTGAAGAAGGAAGCACAAACACAAGGAAAATAATACCTACCTATAATTTAGAAAGTCTGGCTGAGCGATCTGCCAGACTTTTTTTATGGGAAAAATTTTACTGGTAGATGTCGTCAAAATACTGGATGGCGAGCGACTTGAGCAACAATTCCTGCTCCATCATCGCAAAGGATGGCACCGGTTTTACGAGCGTCCAGTGCGGCCAGCCATCCTGGTCCAGCCCTTCTAATTCATAAAAACCCATCTCGCTCAGCAGTCGGCAAGTAGCGATGTGCATCAATTCTTCTTTTTGTCGCTTGCTGTATTTACCAGGACCTTTACCCAGCTCCTGAACCCCGATCAGAAAAAGTATGACCTTGAGATCAGGAATATCGGAATCAAACTCGGTTGCGATTTTGGTTTGCAATAACTTCCATCTCGCATGTACTTCTGCAGGTTTCATAGCACAAAGATACAATTAGAGGGGCATCTTTATTGAAATTAGTTGTAGGCTTTAGTCAAGTGTTTTAGTATTTTTATCGGTATGAATAAAGAAATTATCACCGGTATATTGGCCTACGGAATGTCTGGCAAGGTTTTTCATGCCCCATTCATCAACGCACACCCCGGCTTTAAGCTGCATGCGATAACAGAACGCAACCACAAACAAGCTGCAACTGATTATCCAGGCATTATCAGTTATGACACCATTGACGAAAATATTAATGATCCGGCAACAGAGCTGATCATTATCAATACACCAAACTTTACCCATTACGATTATGCTGCCAAGGCGTTAAGAGCTGGAAAACATATCCTGGTAGAAAAACCATTGTGTGCCACTGTTGAAGAAGCAAAAGAATTGTTTAAGCTATCGGCCGAGACCGGTAAAAAAATATTTTTTTACCAGAACAGGCGTTGGGACAGTGATTTCTCTGCCGTACGCAATGTGATCCAGAGCGGGAGACTAGGAAAATTGAACGAAGTACACTTTAGGTATGACCGTTACCGCACGGCAATAGGCCCAAAAACATTTAAAGAAGAACCTTATGCAGCCAGTGGTTTAATGTATGACCTTGGTCCGCATTTGCTTGACCAGGCCATCAGCATATTTGGAAAACCAGATACTTTCCATAAAATATTAGGGAAAAACAGGAAGGGCACTAAAGTGGACGACTACTTTTCCATCCACCTCGGATATCCAAACAGTGTAAATGTTTTCGTACATGCCAACTTGTTATTGGTTGATCCGCTACCTGCCTTCGTATTGCATGGCGAAAATGGATCATTACATAAAAAAAGATCAGATATACAAGAAGAACAACTGTTGAAAGGCATGAAGCTGACTGACGAAGGCTATGGTATTGAATTGCCGGGCAACGAAGGGAAGCTAACCTTAATTGATGCAGAAGGCAACCGCACTGTTGAAGAGATCCCTTCCTTGGAAGGAAGCTATTTACCGCTGTTTGATGCGGTATATGACAGCATTGTGAACGATGCGAGCTATCCTGTTAGTCAGGAACAAGTACTGATCCAATTAGAAATTCTAGAGGCTCCCTAAAAGGGCCACTGTAAACTCTGTTGGTACCTCGATATGAGGTATGTGTCCGCATGCCTCAAATTCGATCAGCTTTGCCCCAGGTATCTTGGCGGCTGTTTGCTTACCAAGCAGCTTATACTGCCCATGGAGCGCTTGCTGATCAGGACTTAGCAATGCCTTGCCAATGATTGTTTTATCTTCCTTACCAATAAACAATACGGTAGGCACTTTTAAATTGTAAAATTCGTAGACCACAGGCTGCTCATAGATCATGCTGTACGTCATGGCCGCTACCTTTGCTGCCCTTGGATAATCACCGCTATTGGTCATTCCGCCAGCGATACGCACCAATTCTTCGTATTCTGGCTTCCAAACTGTAAAGTAGGAAGTTTGGTAATACTTACGGATGCTTTCGGGCGTAGACCTAAGTTCAGTACGGTATTGTTCTTCTGTAGTGATGTAAGGAACAAAACCCCTGTAATCTTCCAGTCCAATCGGATTTTCCAATAAGAGTTTTTCAGTGGTTTCAGGATATAATAGGGCAAACCTGGTGGCCAGCATGCCACCCATAGAGTGGCCAAGAATACTGGCTTTTTTAATCCCAAGGGTATCTAAAAGTGCCTTATTCCATTTGGCCAGCTGATGAAAACTGTAGTGGATGATGGCTTTGGACGACTTGCCAAAACCAATCTGATCTGGTACGACCACCCTAAAGCCGCGACTGGTTAGTGCTTTGATCACGTTTGTCCAATAGTAGCCAGCGAAATTTTTTCCATGGAAAAGGACTAAGGTTCTGCCATTGGCGAGCTGGGTAGGCAGGATGTCCATATAGGCCATTCTGAGGTCCTGTCCCTCTGCACGTACCGGGTAATACTTAACCGGATAGGCATATTTAACCCCTTCTAAAGTGGTGGATATGGTATCTGCTTTTTGGGCAAACGAAGTAGAAGCTAAGGTAAAAGAAAGCGATATGGCGAGCGATAACTGGAATAAATTTTTCCTAAACATGAAATAATGACTTTAATTTAAAACAAAGACAAGGCACTAAAGTTCTAAGCTAACCATTATTTAATACAAATCCCGCCCTGATGATGGGCGGGATTTGTGTGTAGCAACGATGTGACTATTTTTTAACCGTAAATGGGATATTGAGCCCAAATGTGATGGATCTGCCTTGGTTATAAATGCCAAGAGTTGGATCCTCATCGCTCAGACGACCAGGTTTGAACCGGCTAAGGTGATCGTAATAAGCTTTATCTAGCAGGTTACGACCAGCAACGTATACGGTAATGTTTTGAGATTTCCCCAAGCGGAGTGTGCTACCTAAGGACGCATTTAACAAAGTATAACCACTGGAGGTGCTTTCAAAGCTATCAATCTTATCCTGTTTGAAAAAATTGTCTATACCTACAGCCACATAAGAATTATTGGTACCCTTTATCTTCGGTTCAAATCGCAGTTCATTCCTTAAGGTTGCTGCGGGAATGAAAGGTAAAGAGGTTTTGGTGCTGCGGTTGGTAGCCCTCGTGTAAGAAAACCCATTTTCGAAATGAATAAAACTAACCGGATGCAGGGTTAACGAAGCTTCTATACCACGAAGGAAAGCATTGTCCTGCACAAAATTATAGACCGGGAAATCCCTGGAACTGCCATCTTCATTATCTACGGTGATCGTGGTACCATCCGTATTGTAGTAAATATAATTGTTGATGAGGTTAGCGAAGCCGCCCAGTGTAGCGCTGATGTATTGGTTCTGATAATCAAACGATGCATCGAGCTGATAACTTTGCTCTGGCTTTAGCGAAGGATTTCCTACTTCGTAGCGGAAGGCACCTTCATGCACGCCGTTAGAAGAAAGTTCTGCAATGTTTGGTGCCCGGAATGCGCTTCCAACATTTGATTTAAAACTCAATGCATCATTAAACTCATGGGTATAACCCAGGGCTCCTGTAACGTGTGAGAATTTATTGGAAAAGGCAGAGAATTCAGAATCGCCACTGAATGCTTTACCATCCATTTTCCGGTAGTCTACCCTTGCACCTGCATTAAAGCTGTCGTTTTCCCAGGATTTCTTGATGAATACAAATCCTCCCAGAGCACTGGAAGTGTAGTCGGGTATGAGCTGCTCTGCTCCAGTAGTATTATCGCTATTGATGAACTCACCGGAAACACCTATAACAGGCGCCCATCCGTTGAATTCCTTTAATGAATACTTAAGATCGTAACTGTAAGTATGGCTGTTTAAAAATAAGGCTAGTCCGTCGGCCCCCGCAGCTTCCAATTCCCGGCGGAGGTTATGCTGATAGCCAAGTGTGGCTTTAAGGCTGCCTTCGCCAATAAGGATATTGCTGTTTAAGGCAATTTTGTAATGGCGAACATCCTGTTGAGGATAAGCCAGGGAGCGGTTTTGGTTTTGTGCATCAGTGAAGAGATTGCCGTCCTCATCGGTAAGTTGTCCGCCGGCGTTCCGCAAAGGCTCATAAAATCCGATGTTGTTCCGGAAACTTGAGGCATCTAAATGGGCGTAACCCCATTTGCGGTTGATACCTACCTGTGCTTCGAAATTGGTTTCATTGAAACCGGAATTGGGCACGTATTCTGTTGGCGTTTGGTAGGAATAGGCATTTTTGTAGGTGCCGCGAACCTTGTAGATAAAGCCGTTCTCATTGCCCTGTAACATCAGGGAATTGCCCGTTAAACCGTTATTGGTGGCATAGTTGGTCAGAAATTCTCCTCTTAAGGTACCTTCCGGGGCAGGCAAACCGTCAAGAATATTGATAACGCCACCCAGGGCATCAGAACCATACATTAAACTGGCAGGCCCTCTTAATACCTCTACATGATCTGCACTGTACTGATCGATCTCTATACCGTGCTCATCGCCCCATTGCTGTCCCTGTTGCTTAACACCGTTGTTTAAGGTAACTACACGATTATAGCTTAAGCCCCTGATTACGGGCTTAGAAATTGAAGGGCCTGTAGTGATTTGCGCTACCCCCGGTAACCTGGAAATGGCATCCATCAGGTTGGTAGAGGGGTGCGATAACAATTGAGATTTGTTTAAGGTAGCTACAGAAGTGCTGTTCTTCCGGTTGTCGGAGCTTGAGGCCGATCCGGTAATGACCACTTCCTGACCTTCAATAACACTTGGCTGCAGGGCGAAATTCAGTTCGGCAGGGATTGCAAAATCTACCATTTTGGTAATGGTCTTGTAGCCAACATAACTTACCTGCACCAGGAGTTTACCGCGGACCGGGAGGTTTTTGATGATGAATTCGCCATTTTCATTTGTTAAGGCGGATTTGCGAAGATCAGGAATGGCAACTGTAGCACCCGCCAGCGCGGTATTGCTTTGTGCATCTGTAACTTTACCGGTAACATCTGCCAGTGATGCGGCAAATCCAGTACCTGAAAATAATATATAGAGTAAAAGAACCAGTGAAAATTGTATCTGTTTCATAAAATGAATTAAATAAATAGCCGGACAGGGCATTGCCCCTCCATAAAAAATTGAGTGAAGAATGCGGCATTTGAGCCGCGACGGGAAATTAACTTAGTGGCGGACCACGAAGTGAGGTACCAATGAGTTCTGTGTAAGAACCGGCAAGCTCATAAAAATGGGGGGTGTGCTGCTTGTTTTGCAGGAAAACATGAAAATAGTAATCGTTGTGGCAATAGGTTTTTTCGAAATGAAGTGCACAGATAACGCAGTTGTCAGCTCCGCTTTTTACGTGCTCTTTATGCATGCATTTTACCTCGCCACTGGCACAGCTTGCCTTGGTTTCTGAATGGTGGTTATGGAATATACTTAACGGAGTAAGCGCAAACATAAATACTGCGAGCAGTAAGTATGCAGATACTTGTTTGATATGTTTCCATTTGTGTTTCAATGCAGGGCAAAATTATAGATTTCTTTGACAAATCGGGCTTAAGTCGCGAATTAATGACAGAAGATTGCGTTAACTTTACATTTAATCAGAACTAAGTATTTCATTATTACGTTCATAAAACAAAAAGAATGGCAACTGCAGAACAAATCAAAACCGGGTACATCAATTACTTGCTGACGAATGGAGAACAGCCTAAGTCGGTTTATAGTTTCTCTAAAAAACTAAAAATAGAGGAGGCTGATTTTTATGATTTTTACGCGTCGTTTGACAGTATTGAAAAGTTGATATGGGTGGATCTTACTGTTGAAACTATTGACACCCTGCAACAACAGGAGGTTTGGCAGCAGTACAGCTCCAGAGAAAAGATACTGGCCTTTTTTTACAGCTATGTAGAAGTGCTGAAGAAGCAGAGGAGCTTTATTCTTTTTAGTTTGAAATCTTCAGGAACTGGCTTTTCTACACCGTCGATCTTATCCGGCGTAAAGCCGATTTTTGAAAACTTTGCAGAAGACATCATCAATAATGGTATTGAAAGTGGTGAACTTGCGGAAAGAAAGTTTTTAAGTAAAAGATATAAAGACGCGCTGTGGTTGCAATTTGCATTTATAGTGAAGTTTTGGGTGAAAGATGAGAGTGCAGGCTTTGAGAAAACTGACGAGGCGATTGAAAAAGGCATTAATGTTACGTTTGATCTGTTTCAGCACTCCCCACTTGATAACCTGATTGACTATGGGAAGTTTTTGTCCAGAAATGGATTTAAAGAAAAGATGAGGTTTTAATAAATGAAGGAACAAGAAAGTATTCCGGTTTCAAAAACACAACGCTCTGCAAAATTTGTAAAGACGGGAATCCAGATAGGCGGAAATTACCTGAAGCATTATTCAAAGAAATTGTTCAATCCGGACCTGAACAGGGATGAGTTGAACGAAGACAATGCAACGGACATTTATAAGTCATTAAGTGAGTTGAAAGGCAGTGCCTTGAAAATTGCACAGATGCTGAGTATGGACAAGAATATCCTGCCAAAATCTTATGTAGACAAATTCTCACAATCGCAATACAATGCCCCGCCGTTATCAGGTCCACTGATTGTACGGACTTTTACCAAGAATTTTGGAAAGACGCCTGAACAGATCTATGATCAGTTTAACCTAAAATCTAACAATGCCGCATCCATCGGCCAGGTACACCAGGCAGAGTTGGGCGGGAAAAAACTGGCGGTGAAGATTCAATATCCGGGAGTTGGCGACAGCATTTCTTCGGACTTAAAGCTGGTAAAGCCCTTTGCTTTCCGGTTACTTGGAATGAGCGAAAAAGAACTGAACATTTACATTAAAGAAGTAGAAGAAAGGTTGTTGGAGGAAACAGATTATGAGCTGGAAGTGAAACGCTCTATCGCTTTCTCTGAGGCCTGCAAAAACATTCCGAACGTAGTGTTCCCCAAATATTATCCGGAACTGTCTGGCAGGCGAATCATTTCCATGGATTGGATAGATGGTTTGCATCTGAAAGAATTTTTAAAGACCAACCCTTCTCAGGAGTTGAGGAATAAAATTGGTCAGGCGCTTTGGGATTTCTATAACTTTCAGCAACATGAGCTGAGGGCAGTGCATGCTGATCCGCATCCGGGGAATTTTCTGATTACCCCTGATGAAATGCTGGGAGTGATTGACTTTGGATGTATAAAAGAATTGCCAGATGACTTTTATGTTCCTTTCTTCTCCCTGGTATCAAGCGACGTCATGTTAGATAAAGAGAAAACCATTGATGCCTTTAGAAAGCTGGACATGATTCATAAAGAAGACACCGAGCGGCAAGTTGAGTTTTATTATAAAGCCTACCTGGAAATGATCAAGTTGTTTGCCATGCCTTATACCAGTAAAACCTTCAACTTCGACAATCCGGAGTTTTTCCAGGAATTATATAACTATGGGGAGAAAATAGCGAAGATGCCGGAGTTTAAACAGGCCAGGGGCGTAAAGCATTTTATCTATGTAAACCGTACCAATTTTGGCTTATACACGATACTGCAGGACCTAAAGGCTGTTGTGGATACGACCACGTATCAGCCTCAAATATAAAAGGGTACGATCGCCACAATCATACCCTTTTAACCTAAAACTAAAACTACTATTAAGACTATATTAAATTGAAAAGGTTTCATCAAAGTGTGATTATTTTTTCACTACCCTCTAAAACCACTTAATTGTAAAAATCTGTTTATAAATTTTAAAAAATGTATGAACAAATCAAACTACTTAAATATATTTGCACTCTACAAAGCATTCTATTTTGACAAAAGGCGCAGCGGTTTATAAAAACATACTTGTTATAGAGGATAATCACGCCATACTTGATGTGATCACTTTGATTTTACAAAGTGAGGCCTATAAGGTAACTGGTCTTAACAAGAGCGCAGACATGATGCAACATGTAGAGTCTTTTAACCCGGATTTGATTATTCTTGACATCATGCTTCCAGACGCAGATGGAAGAGAATTGTTAAAGCAATTGAGATCTGACGTTAAGACTGCCGACATCCCGGTATTGATGATCTCAGCAAGATACACTGCTGAAAATGTAGAACATGGGGAATTTAAGCCAAACGGATTCCTTGCCAAACCCTTTGATATAGATGAGCTGTTAGACAGAATTGAAGGTATACTGGCAGGAAAAGTATACTAATTTAGGCCCCCTTCTTGCTGGACAAGCTTTTCATCAGCTGACCGTACAAATCATCACTCAATTCTTCTCTAGGTTTTAATTTCTTGACAACAGCACGCTTGCCTTTGGCTTTTGCCTTGATGATCCGTAGCAATTCTTTGCTGTACTCATCATGAAAACCATTAATATCAAATGCCGAGGCATATTGTTTGATGAGGGCCATACCCACATCGATCTCTTTTTCCCAATGGCATCACCGTTAGGTATATCCAAATCTGAATGGCTTCTCACTTCCTCTGCAAACCTGATCTTGGTGACCACAAGAATATTATCTAAAGGGTGAATAAGACAGAGGTTTTCTGTACTTCGTAAAACAAACCTGGCGAGACCGGCCTTTTTGGACTTGACCAATGCTTTTTGAAGCAAAGCATAAGCTTTTTTACCTTGTTTTTCAGGCTCTGCATAGTAGGAGGTTTCATAGTAGATTGGGTTTACCTCACTGATATCTACAAAGTTCTCCAACTCTATCATTTTCGTTTTTTCGGGACTGGCATCCTGAAAATCAGTATCTTCTAGAATAACATAATGCTCGTTTAGCTGGTATCCCTTAACAATCTTTTCGTAAGGTACTTCTTTGCCGGTGGTTTCGTTTACCCGCTTGAACCTGATTTTTGAATGGTCTTTCTCATCAAGCATATCAAAATCCAGTCCGCTGTTCTGCACCGCAGAAAAAAGCCTGACCGGAATATTTACCAGTCCGAAACCTATTGAACCCTTCCAGATTGCCCTCATGTTTTGTAGTTTATAGCTACTTAACAGTTCATCTGTTTTATTTGTTTTTTATATATATTAGAAGCTAATTGGCTTAACCAATGCCGGAAAAAATGAACGCGAACGAAAACCTGATCAACAAATTTTACACTGCTTTTAAAAATAAGGATTGGGCAATGATGCAAACGTGCTATGCTGACGATGCCACCTTTACTGATGCGGTATTTAACAATTTAAATGCCCTGGAAGTAAGAAAGATGTGGGAGATGCTGGTGAAGAACGGTAAAGATATGGAGCTGATCTTTAAGGATGTTTGGGCGGATGACGATAAGGGCGGGGCCTACTGGGAAGCTACCTATACCTTTTCGCGTACAGGCAATACAGTGGTCAACAAGATCAACGCTTCATTTACCTTTAAAGACGGGAAGATTACTTCCCATCGTGATGCGTTTGATTTTTACAGCTGGGCCAAGCAAGCATTTGGAATTACAGGCCTGCTAATGGGGTGGACGCCGTACTTTAAGCGCAAGATTAGAAAAGTTGCTGCAGATAATTTAGCTAAATTTATGGCTACGCATTAACGAAAAGCAACTCTATGATGCCGGCAACTGACAGTTTCTGTTGATCGCCCGACTTCATGTTCTTCAGCGTCAACTCGCCACTTTGCATTTCATCACTACCAATCAAGATTACATAAGGGATAGCTTTTACATCGGCATAAGCCATTTGTTTCTTCAGTTTTGCGGAAGAAGGATAAAGCTCAGCAGCGATTCCGGCATTACGCAATTGTTGCAAAACGGGAAGGGCATACTTTTCTGCTTCCTGGTCAAAATTACTGATGAGCACGATGGTACCTGCGACAGCTGAATCAGGGAAAAGCTTCAATTCCTGGAGCACGTCGTATATCCTGTCGGCCCCAAAAGAAATACCTACACCCGTCAATCCTTTTAAGCCGAACATGCCGGTCAGGTCATCATAACGACCTCCCCCCCGATACTGCCCATAGCTACTTCATTGGTTTTCACTTCGAAGATACAGCCAGTATAGTAATTTAGTCCGCGTGCCAGTGTAATATCCAGTTCCAGATCAGGTGTAACTGATCCATCAGGGCCAAGCATTCCGGACACATAGGAGAAAACAGATTCAATTTCCTCAACACCGGCAAGTCCAGTAGCCGAGCTGGAAAGTACAGTCTTAAGACTTTTTAACTTTTGCTCATTAGTGCCCTGCAGGAGGATTACCGGCTTGAGCATATCCACATCAGCAGCAGTGAATCCGCGTTCAATAAGTTCATTGGTAACACCCTCCAGTCCGATTTTATCCAATTTGTCAATTGCCACTGTCATGTCGATGATCAATTCCGGTTTACCGATCACCTCGGCAATACCCGTAAGAATTTTGCGGTTATTGATTTTGATGGTAAAATCCTTTAGGCCCAGGTTACTTAATGCTTCCTGGTAAATGAGGACAAATTCAGCTTCGTTAAGCAGGCTTGGCGAACCAACTACATCTGCATCGCACTGATAAAACTCCCGGTAACGACCTTTTTGAGGCCTGTCTGCCCGCCACACAGGCTGTACCTGGAAGCGTTTAAATGGCAAGGTAATGTCGTTCTGGTGCATGACCACATACCTTGCAAAAGGGACAGTAAGGTCATATCGCAAAGCCTTCTCGCTAATTGAGCTGGTTAAAGCATTAGAATTTAAAGCGGCCAGATGAGTGGAATTGGCTTTAGAAAGGTAATCTCCGGAATTCAGAATTTTGAAGATCAGTTTATCCCCTTCATCACCATATTTCCCGGTTAGGGTAGATAAGTTTTCCATGGCCGGAGTTTGTATCTCTGAGTAACCATATTTTTTAAAGACTGCTTTGATGGTATCAAAAATATAATTGCGCCTGATCATCTCCTGCGGAGAAAAATCCCTGGTTCCTTTAGCTAATGAAGGCTTAATATTCGACATGGGTGCAAAAGTACGAAACTAACGGGCATAAAAAAAGGATGCCTGCAGTTGAGCAGGCATCCTTTTATCAATATGATATGGGCTGTTAGATTAATAACCTTACAGGCTCCTCTAATAGCGCTTTAAGCGTTTGAAGGAAAGCCGATCCGGTAGCGCCATCAACAACACGGTGATCACAACTTAATGTAACTTTCATCACGTTACCTGGTACCACTGCACCGTTCTTAACAACTGGTACTTGAGAAATACCGCCTACCGCAAGAATACATGCATCAGGAGGATTAATAATGGCTGTAAATTCATCGATGCCGAACATACCAAGGTTGGATATGGTAAAGGTTGAACCTTCCCAATCAGCCTGCTGTAGTTTTTTGGCTTTAGCACGTTGTGCAAAATCCTTTACTTCTGCCGAGATCCTGGAAAGTGATTTACCATCAGCAAAGCGCACAACAGGAACAAGTAGACCATCTTCTACCGCTACTGCCACACCGATGTTCACATGCTCATTGTAACGAATTTTATCACCTAACCAAGACGAGTTTACGTTAGGATGCTGTTTAAGCGCAATGGCTACTGCTTTTAATACAAGATCATTAAACGATATTTTAACCGATGCGAACTCGTTCATTTTGGTACGGGCAGCGATAGCGCCGTCCATATCGATACTCATGGTTAGGTAGAAATGAGGAGCTGTAAACAAGCTTTCAGATAAGCGTTTGGCGATTACCTTACGCATCTGGGTTACTGGTTTCTCAGTAAATTTCTCTTCTCCTACATAGACAGGAAGCGGAGCAGCGGTTTTCTCTGCTGTTGCAGCAGGTGCGCCTTTAGCTTCTGCTGCGGCCGGAGCGGCAGGCTTATAGTTTTCGATATCTTTTTTAATGATACGGCCACCATCGGCACTTCCGGAAACCTGACTTAGGTCTATCCCTTTATCTTTAGCTATTTTCTTTGCCAGTGGAGAGGCTTTAACACGATCACCTGAGGCAGAAGATTCTTCTTCTTTCGCTGGGGCAGCTTCTTCTTTAGCCTGGGTTTTTTCTGCTACAGGCGCATCAGCACTTTTATCTGAAACTGCTTTTGCAGGAGCATCACCCTGATTTAATATTCCGCTAATATCTGTTCCTTCCGGACCAACGATTGCGATAATACCATTAACCTTTGCGGCTTGTCCCTTTTCAACACCAATGTGCAATAAAGTACCTTCAGCATAACCCATCACTTCCATGGTTGCTTTATCGGTCTCTACATCGGCAAGGATATCATCGTTTTTAACTTTATCACCAACCTTTTTGTGCCACTCTGCAATAACACCTTCGGTCATGGTATCGCTTAATAGCGGCATACGAACGACAGTGACACCGAGCTTCTCGATATCGGCATCTGTAAGCGCTGCGCCTTTAGGTGCCTCTTCTTTCGTTTCAGCAGGTTTACTTTCTGCTTTGTCTTCCTTTGCAGGAGCCGGAGCAGCACCACCTTCAGCATCTAAAGCAGCTTTATAGTCTTCGCCTTCTTTTCCGACTACAGCAATAATTGCGTCAACAGGAACTGCCTTACCTTCTTCAACACCAATGTATAATACGGTACCGTCCCAATAAGATTCAAGATCCATGGTAGCTTTGTCGGTCTCAACCTCAGCCATCACGTCACCGCTTTTTACTTTATCGCCAACTTTTTTATGCCACTTTGCCATCACCCCTTCGGTCATGGTATCGCTCATTTTGGGCATTCTAACTATTTCAGCCATTCTATATACTATCTATTGAATACGTTCAAATTAATCTTTAACATATGGGTAGTCCTGCTGCACGTATACATCAGTATACAATTCTGAAGCTTCCGGCCATGGAGATTCCTCTGCAAATTTCACAGAGTCATCAACGATTTGCTTTACCTTGGCCTCGATTTCCTCGATCCAGGACTGCTCTGCATATTTTTCTTTCAAAATGATTTCTCTAACCATTTCGATTGGGTCTTTTGCTTTGTATTCTTCTAATTCATCTTTGGTGCGGTACTTAGCCGGATCAGACATGGAATGTCCTCTGTAACGGTAGGTACGCATTTCAAGGAAAGTTGGTCCCTCGCCTTTTCTTGCACGTTGTGCAGCTTCATCCATCGCATTATGAACAGCTACAGGATCCATACCATCAACCGGTGCACATGGCATATCAAAACCTAAACCGATTTTATAGATATCCTTCATGTTGGTGGTACGCTCAACAGAAGTACCCATTGCATAACCATTGTTCTCGCAAACAAAGATGACAGGCAGCTTCCAAAGCATCGCCATGTTAAATGCTTCGTTTAAAGCACCCTGACGAACTGCGCCATCACCCATATAGCAAACATTAAGATTGGTAGTACCCTTGTATTTTTCTGCGAAAGCAATACCAGCACCCAATGGAATCTGACCGCCTACAATACCGTGGCCTCCATAAAAATGATGCTCTTTGCTAAACATGTGCATAGAACCACCTTTTCCTTTGGAACATCCGGTTGCTTTACCATACATTTCTGCCATGATCTCATTAGCACTAACACCTAAAGCCAAAGCATGCGCATGATCACGATATGCAGTAATCATGGAATCACCTTTCTGCATTACAGAAATCGCTCCGGCAACTACAGCCTCCTGACCAATATATAAATGACAGAACCCACGGATTTTTTGCTGTCCGTAAAGCTGTCCTGTTTTCTCTTCGAATTTGCGCATCAGCAACATCGACTCAAACCACTTCAGATAGGTATCTTTATTAATTTCTACTGCACTCATTGTTGGGGTGTTGATTTTATTTATGAGAGCAAATCTACTTTTTTATTGTAATATATCGAAGAAAATGATGGAAAATGAACAGTAAGGTTACAGAGCCCAACAAAGTACTGAGCTTGTACCTGAACACCTTATATTATTTTACTTTTTTGACCAGTGTTAACATGTGTTTATGATCCTTTTTTATACAAAATGTTAATAAGTATTGATAATGACCCCTGTACATTTGCATAAAATGACTAAAATACATATGTTTGCTTCTCAAACAATAAGCCACGGTGGCGTACGTTTAAGTGTAAGTCTTATCACCCAAACTTAACAGTATAACATGATTAAAAAGTTTTTGTTGTCTACTTTGATTGTATTATGCAGCCTTGCTGCTTTAAACGCACAAACCAAAGCAAAAGAAACCAGTAAACTGGAAGATCCTGACAACTTAGCATCACAATACTTTTCCCAGGTTATGGGAGTTGCAGTGGACGCGACATCTAATATTAAACTTTATAAATTTATATATGAGTGGATTGGAACTCCATATAGATTTGGGGGGAATACTAAGAAAGGCATTGATTGTTCTGCTTTTACCAAAGCGATTTACGATAAAGTTTTCAACACCACGATCTTAAGAAATTCGCGCGATATTTTTAGCATGGTCAACCCGCTTCCAAAGGATGAACTTAAAGAAGGCGACCTTGTATTTTTTAAGATCAAAAGCAGAAGCATTACCCATATTGGAATTTACCTTGGCGACAACCGTTTTGCTCATGCATCATCCACACGCGGTGTAGTGATCAGCAACCTGAACGAACCCTATTACTCCCGTTATTTTTACAAGGGCGGCAGAATAATGGAAGGACTTAAAGAAGAGCTTGTCGAAGAATAAATACCTGATCTATGTAGTTCTTTTACTACTGGTCTTCCTCAGCTGTACAATTGGCAACAGCGCCGAAACTACGTTGCAGAAAACATTACCTGATACGCCTTTCAGCAGAACTAAAAGCACAGATACGCTTTCCATCACAGCAGTTGGCGACATCATGCTGGGTTCAGCCTACCCTTCAAAATCAAACCTGCCAAAAGATGATGCCATCCATAGTTTTAGCAGCGTTATCGATCATCTAAAAGGTGATATCGTATTTGGAAATTTAGAAGGCTGCCTCTTAGATACCGGCAAATCTACGAAATGTAAAGATACCTTGAGCAACAGCTGTTTCGCGTTTCGAATGCCTGAACGCTACGCAAAAATTATTAAAGACGCGGGTTTCAATGTTTTGAGCATTGCAAACAATCATATTGGAGATTTTGATAACACCGGCAGAAAACGGACTATTCAGATACTTGACTCCCTTGACATCAAGTTTGCCGGACAGCAGTCACACCCTTACAGTATTTTTGAGAAGGATAGCATTAAATATGCATTTTGTGCGTTTGCGCCCAATGAGAACACCCTTCAAATTACAGACATCGCCGCAGCAACAACACTCGTTAGCAAATTAAAAACACAGGCAGATGTTGTAATTGTATCATTCCATGGTGGAGCCGAAGGGTCCAAATTTGAACATGTACTTAAAAAAGATGAAATCTTTTATAAAGAGAACAGGGGTAATGTATACCAATTTGCACATGCGGTGATTGACGCAGGTGCCGATGTAGTACTAGGCCATGGTCCTCATGTTACGCGTGCTGTGGAAGTCTATAAAAACAGGTTCATAGCCTACAGTCTGGGGAACTTCTGTACGTATGGAATGTTTAACTTAAGTGGCCCGAACGGAATTGCTCCTTTATTGAAGTTAAAGATTAAACCAAATGGCGAGTTCATTGATGCTTTTGTTGTCTCGGTAAAACAAGATAAAATCAACAGGCTAACTGTTGATCCAACCCATGCAGCATTTAGAAAAATAAAACTGCTAACAGGGCTGGATTTTCCAGGCAATCGCCTGGTATTTGAAGGAACAACAATTAAAGAAAGAAAAGACTAAGCTTCGTCTTTCGTATTTCTTACCAAGCCTACTCCTGTAAAAAAGAATATTGCCCCTATTATACCAAATACAATTAATTGTCTGGTTGCAGCGTCATGCTGTGTAAAGCCATAACCGGCATAGATTAGTCCTATTACTCCCAATACAGTTAAGATGGTTCCGAAGGTGCGTTTTACATTCATAAGTCAATTTTTATTAGATGTAAATTGTTAATACAATATCTGTGCCTAATACAAATTAGTTTGTACCTTCAATGTTTATCACTATAAACATTAACGATCATGGGATACTTTCTCTACGCTTTATTATTCTTTGCACTGGTAGTGCTATTCAGTTCTTTCGTAACGGTAAAACAAGGCACCATTGCTGTTGTAACCATTTTTGGAAAATACCGAAGGCAGATGGGGCCAGGGCTAAACCTAAAAATACCTTTGATTGAAAATATTCATTCCAGGATATCCATACAAAACCGGTCAGTAGAATTATCTTTTCAAGCTGTAACCTTAGATCAGGCAAACGTTTATTTTAAAGCGATGCTCCTTTATTCTGTACTTAACCATGATGAGGAGACCATAAAAAATGTCGCCTTCAAATTTGTTGATTCTACCAATCTTATGCAGGCACTTATCAGAACGATTGAAGGCTCTATCCGGGCGTATGTAGCAACGCAAAAACAGGCGAACGTATTGGCTCAGCGAAACGAGATCGTATTGCACGTAAAAGAGCAAATTGACATCGTACTTGAAAGCTGGGGATATCACCTGCAAGATCTTCAGCTCAACGACATCACTTTTGATGAGGAAATTATGCGGTCAATGAGCCGGGTTGTAGCATCAAATAACCTGAAAGCCGCAGCGGAAAACGAAGGACAGGCTTTGTTGATTACCAAAACCAAAGGAGCAGAAGCTGATGGTAATGCCATTAAAATTGCTGCCGCAGCTGAACGGGAAGCTGCCCAGTTAAGAGGTCAGGGTATCGCCTTATTCAGGGCAGAGGTTGCTCATGGTATGTCGAAAGCAGCACAGGAAATGGAACAGGCAAACCTGGACATCTCTGTTATACTATTTACCATGTGGACGGAATCCATCAAGCATTTTGCGGAGAACAGCGATGGAAACGTAGTCTTCCTTGATGGATCTACTGAGGGAATGAATAAGACAATGAAAGAAATGATGTCGATGCAAATCGGCAAAAAACAGCAATAAAGAAAGGGGGCTAATCAGCCCCCTTTCTTTATTATTTAGTTTTTAACGCCTTTAGCTGCATCAGATCTGCCATGACTTTCATGCTCTCATCCTGAACAAAATCGAAGCTTTCCTCTTTCGTTATCTTATCACCTTTCTTTACAGGGGCTAAGCCTCTAGAGGCCCTAAGCATATTTGTTTTCGCCAACGCTTTAGCTTCCAGGCTATCTCGCTCCTTTTTAAGCTTTACCTCATTCAGGCTAACAGAATTCTCTGTATCCCTTTTCTTTACATCAGCAAGATCTTGTTGAAGAATTTTGTAATCTAACGAAGACGCCATTCTCTGATCATGCAATTTGATCAATTCTGCCTTGGTAGCCGAAAGGTCTGACACCGGGGTAAAATTTGATTTATCTACCGTATCCCATGGCAATGCAGATTTTTCAGTATCCTCTCCAATCTTGTCCATTGGATAAAGTGAAGGAAATTTAATATCGGGCATTACACCTTTATGCTGCGTGCTACTACCATTGATACGATAGAATTTCGCCATCGTTAAATTGATGATACCCAACTGTGGCTGCTCCGGTGTATCTTTACCGGCAGCTTTTCCGGTTTTACCAACCAAAGCGGCTAAGCGCTGCAGAATTGAAGGATTAACCAGATCGTCCATCTTAATGGAAGATTGCACAGTTCCTTTACCGTAGGTTTGAGTTCCAAAGATAATTCCGCGACCATAATCCTGAATTGCTCCGGCAAATATTTCAGAGGCCGAGGCACTCAGCCTATCCACCATTACACCGAAAGGACCGTCCCATGCTACACCAGGATTGGTATCTTCATTCACTTCAACCTCATTTCTAAGATCTTTAATTTGAACAACGGGCCCCTTATCAATAAACAGACCTGTGAGGTTAATTGCTTCTGGCAACGACCCCCCGCCATTTGAGCGCAGATCCATCATAATTGCATCAACCTTATCTTTATTTTTAAGCGTATCAATCAAAAGTGCTACATCCCTTGTGGTACTTTTATAATTTTTATCTCCTTGCTTGGCCGCAGCAAAATCTGCGTAAAAGGCCGGAAGGGTGATGATTCCTATTTTATAGGTATTGCCATTGGATTTAACGGTTTCTACCTTCTTTTTTGCCGACTGATCTTCCATGATGATCTTTTCTCTCACAAGAGCAATCACAACCGGTTTTGCAGAAAGTTCCTGGCCAACAGGAATAATCTTCAACCTTACTGTAGTGCCTTTCGGTCCTTTGATCTTAGATACAGAGTTTTCAATTCTCCAGCCTGTGATGTCTTCAAACTCAGCATTGCCCTGAGCAACGCCAATGATCCTATCGCCAGTATTGAGTAATTTACTTTTAAATGCTGGTCCTCCAGGTATAATTTCACCGATTTTAAGGACTTCGTTTTCCAATTGTAACCTTGCTCCGATACCTTCAAAGGACCTGGCCATATCTTCACTAAATGCCTGGGCATTAGATGGATTAAAATAATTAGTATGTGGATCAATGCTCTCGGTAAATGCATCCATAATGGTTTGGAATACATCCTGATTGTTGATTTTAGAAACTTGTGATTTTAAGTTTGCATAACGCTTATCCAATACTTCTACATTCTTAGCATCAGTACTGCCTGCAATTTTCAAATTCACTAGTTCATACTTAACCCTTTTTTGCCAAAGTGAGTTCAATTCAGTTGAAGATGCTGCCCAAGGCATTTTCTCGCGGTCGTACACGTACGTGTCATTACCGTTAAAATCGTACTTGGCTTTAATTTGAGCTACACTATAGTCGATCCATTCGTTATATCTTTTCAAATAAACATTAAAAATATAAAAAGGGGCACTCAGGTCGCCATTACGAAAATCATCGTCCAGTTTGAATCGAAATTTCTCAAAATCCTTGATGTCAGCTGATGTGAAATAGTTGCGAGAAGGATCAAGGTCCTTAATATATTTATCAAGCACTACAGAAGAGATAGAATCATTTACTTTAATTTTCTTGTAGTTATAATTCTCTATGAGGGTTACGATTTCCTTACATACCAGTGCCTGCTTGGCATCTGGCATAATGTTGCTAATCCCCTTCACCATTTCCTGAGGTTTAGGCGATGCCTGGCATGCGAGGACGGCGGCGGTAAACGTTACCATTAATATTCTTCTCAACATCTCTTTAACTGATTTAAAATTCATTTTATAATTACACACTAATATGATACCAATTTCAATAATAACCAGAAAGAGACAGTATTATTACTGTCTCTTTTCTGTAAACTTACCAAAGTTAACCAATTACATCACTTTTTTATTACCTTTTTAACAGGTATCAATGCCCTGGCTTCTCTTATTTTAGCTTTATACTGACTGGCGTTGGCACCGGAAGCGAGCAACTCTGCCCTGTCCAAATCCACCTTGGCCATCGCGTATTCTTTTTTACGGATTTTAACATTCGCAATACCTATTACAGAATCTATATAGGCCCGGCTACTTCCAATTTGTTTAGCCAGTATGCCCTGCTGCGTATAGAACCACATGGACTGGGTATATTTATTTACAGCCAGGTAAATCTTACCAAGTTGGCTGTAGCTGTCGATCAGTCCGTCTTTACTACCCAGCTTTGCATAATTTTTTATTGCTACGTTTAAAACAACTTGTTCAGCTTCTGTATAATGCTCTAATAGATAATGAGCATTGCTTAGGCGCAGGAGCGCAGTGCCGTAATGATTGAGCTGGTTGACGCTATTGTACTCGAAAGCAGCTTTACCGAAGAGCGTAATCGCCTCATTAAGTTCGCCTTTACGTTCGTTTCGCTCTGCTTCAGCGAAATAAGTATTTCCTTCGCTCTCATCCAAACTGGAAGAAACAATATTGATAGCAGCACCGCCTGGTGATGGCTGTGGCAAGAAATGGTTGGTTTGCGCATTTGCCCCTAATGCAAAACAAAGCATAACAAAAGCTAACAAACTCTTTCTCATGCCATAAAGATATGGAAAAATATTAATCAAAGACCTTTATCTCCCCGTCATTTGAGGCCCAAACCATATAAGGATAAGAGTCCATGGAAAATATCTCTCCTGTTTTCGATATGCCAATAACGCCAGCGAAACCATCAAAACGTTTCAATTCCTCAAAAGATTTTTTACAGGATTCACTAAGGGACATGCCATCCGTAACCCTGGTCACAATTTTTGCCGCTAGTGCCGCATTGACGATATCTTCGCCAACCCCGGTACAGGAGATCCCGGCAAAATCATTTGCAAAATTACCAGCTACAGTGGCCGAATCGCTAACGCGACAAGGAATTTCAAAACCTTTTCCTCCTGTTGACGTACCCGCTGCGATATCACCATTTGAGTCTAACGCAACACATCCAACTGTTCCTTTACGCGCTTGCTGATCTCGCTTCATTTCAAACTCGTTCTGCCGCTGTGGTGTAACGGGATTGAAGTACCCAAATCCTTGTTGCCTGGCAAAATTAAGGGCACCCTCTCCGCTAAGCACCCGATCATCATAGCTAAGCAGTTTTCCTGCAATTTGAATTGGGTTTTTAACATTTTCTATATTGATTACCCCACTAAACTTTTGGCTTTTGCCATCCATTAATGAAGCACTTAGCCTAACTTTACCGTCACTCTGTATTTGTGAGCCAAGACCGGCATTAAAGAGTTCATTGTCTTCCAGCAAACTCACTGCATATACTACAGTTTCGATCGCATTGTGGTGTTGTAAGTAATCAAAAGCTTTTGCTGCTACTTCAAGTAGTGCATCCTGCTTCGCCTTTTTCATTTCCTGATTAGTTGCCGATTCGCTAAAAAACCCGCCATGAATAATTATCTTCATTATTAATCTACTGAAATAACTTTTGGATGATGAATGGTTAGTTTGTGGTCCGACAGATCGTATATATCCCCGTCGCACATCACATGTACCACCATATTTTTAATAGATACAGGTTGTCCCATTTCTACATCAGTGAGATTGGTATCAGCCATGTCGCGCCCATCCACTAAAATGACCATCCCACTCCCGATAGCTTCCATTCTTGTTCCGTTAGAAATATATAAACCAGTATCTTCACCTAGTCCGATTCCGAGAATTCCTGGATTACTTGCTGCAGCATATAACAGGCGACCAATACGTCCACGCTGTACAAAGTGAGTATCTACAATAACGTCGTCAATAAATCCAAGTCCGCCCGTAATCTTCACTTCACCTTTCAACAATGCATCCTTACTGCTTCCCTGATAAATCATATTTTTAGAGCTCGCCGCCGCGCCAGCAGAGGTACCAGCAATTACGATCTCTTCGTTTTGATACTTGTCCAGCAGTATGCGATGGAAGCCTGTACCACCGAATATGGACGACAACCGCAATTGATCTCCACCAGTAAAGATGATGACATCGGCAGCCTTTGCGCGGTCACAAAATTCTTGTGAATTGGCTTGCTCACGACTGCTAATGGACAGCACACCAACATTATGTACGTCGAGCTGTGAAAATGCTTTGATGTATTCTTCGCCCACCTTTTCAGGTATTAAAGATGCAGTAGTGATAATCTCAAACCTGGACTCAGTATTTTTAACAGACTCGACGGTGATTTTCTTCAATATACCCCGCTCGAAAAAATTCATATTTTGAGGCAGGCCAAATTGAGTTTCTGTAAAACTTCCGGTATTTATGGCGCCACCTATAATAATTAACTTACCCTTTGGAGTCATTTTAAGCTTTTAAATTTCCAATTATGCCAAATATATAGTCATTAGTGTAATAATTAAGATTTTTTGTGAATATTACACCATAATTCGCAGGTACGGGGTCAATTGATATTTTTCTGATAATTATTGGCTTCATTGATCAAAATTGGCTGGTAATTTGTCTAAATTGAAACCTGAAAGCGCTGACTAGAAAAATCTGTTCCAATGAAAATTTTAAGCATTCAGGCCCTTAGAGGACCTAACATATGGTCTATTAACCGAAAAAAATTAATACAGATGAGGCTCGATTTGGAAGAGCTGGAATTGTTGCCAACAAATCTGATTGATGGTTTTAGAGAAAGAATAGAAAAACTGATTCCATCCTTACAAACGCACCGATGCTCAAAAGGTGCCCCCGGAGGCTTTTTAGCAAGGGTGGATGAAGGTACCTGGATGGGTCATGTGATTGAACATATTGCGCTGGAAATACAAACACTTGCAGGTATGGACACCGGATTTGGCAGAACAAGGCAAACCAAAACGGAAGGAATTTACAATGTTGTATTTAGCTACCTGGAAGAAAAGGTAGGTATGTTTGCTGCAGAATCTGCTGTGCGGATAGCCGATGCGCTAATCAACAATAAGGAATACGACCTGGAGGGGGACGTTCAAAAAATGCGTGAACTGAGGGAGCTAGAGCGCCTCGGGCCAAGTACCGGATCAATAGTTGATGAAGCAATTGCAAGGGATATCCCCTGGATAAGACTTAATAAAAGTTCACTTGTGCAATTGGGTTATGGCAAGAACCAGGTCAGGTTTAGGGCTACTATGACAGAGCGTACCAACAGCATTGCTGTAGACATTGCCTGCAATAAAGACGAGACTAAAAGGCTGTTACAAGATGCTGCGATTCCTGTAGCCAAGGGGGTTACCATATCGAACATCGAAGACCTGCCTGATGCAATAAGAAATGTAGGATATCCACTGGTATTTAAGCCACTTGACGGAAACCACGGCAAAGGTGCATCAATAAACGTAAAAACAGATGAGGCTGCCACAGCCGCTTTTGAATATGCAAAGACGTATTCCAGGAAAGTCATCATAGAAAAATTTATAACTGGATATGACTTTAGAGTGCTGGTCATAGATCATAAAATGGTGGCCGCTGCATTAAGGGTTCCTGCACATGTTACGGGCAATAGTGTCAATACCATACAAGAACTAATTGATAAAGAAAATGAGGACCCGAGACGCGGGTACGGCCATGAAAATGTACTTACTGAGATCAACGTAGACCGCGACACCCTTGACCTGCTGGAGAAAAAAGCTTACACGCTGGAAACTGTTCCACAAAAAGGTGAAGTCGTATACTTAAAATCTACTGCGAATTTAAGTACAGGCGGCACTTCCATTGATGTTACAGATTTGGTTCATCCACAAAATGTATTTATTGCCGAAAGGATATCCAGGGTAATTGGCTTGGACATTTGCGGAATAGATATTATGGCAGAAAACCTAACCCAACCACTACCTGAAAACGGTGGCGTGGTGCTGGAAGTGAATGCTGCACCTGGTTTTAGAATGCACCTTGCGCCGAGCGAAGGTTTGGCAAGAAACGTTGCAGCTCCTGTTATTGATATGTTATACCCGGTAGGTAAATCGGCCAGGATACCCATTATTGCCGTAACCGGAACAAACGGTAAAACAACAACGACCAGACTGATAGCACATATTGTAAAGAGTAATGGTACACGAGTTGGATTTACGACATCTGACGGGATTTATGTACAAAACACCAAACTGATGAAAGGTGACACTACCGGACCAGTTAGCACGGAATTTATCTTAAGGGACCCTACAGTCGAATTCGCGGTTTTGGAGACTGCACGAGGAGGTATCCTGAGAGCGGGGCTTGGATTTAACAGTTGTGATATAGGTGTTGTGACCAATATTCAGGAAGACCATCTGGGAATATCAGATATCAATACACTTGATGATCTTACTCGCGTGAAAGCTGTGGTAATTGGAGCGGTGAAACGATCAGGCTGGGCAGTGCTCAACGCTGACAACAAATACTGCGTAAGAATTGCTGAAAATACTGATTGTAATGTGGGCTATTTTAGCATGGATGAGAACAATCCTATAATTGTAGAACATGGCAAAAAAGGAGGAATCGCTGCTGTTTATGAAAATGGGTATATCACCATTAAAAAAGGGGAATGGAAAATAAGAGTTGAAAAAGTAACTCACATACCTTTGACATTTGGTGGAACGGTTGAGTTTATGATTCAGAACGTGCTTGCGGCAACTTTAGCAACCTTCTTGTATGGATATAAAATAGAGGACATAAAGATGTCACTGGAGACTTTTATCCCCTCTGCGGCACAAACACCTGGCAGGATGAACACATTTAAGTTTAAAGAGTTTAAAGTGCTGGTGGACTTTGCTCATAACCCTGACGGATTTAATGGAATTAAAGGCTTCCTACAATCTATTGAGGCTACTGAACATGTGGGTGTGATCTCGGGAACAGGTGACAGACGTGATGAAGACATTATTGAAACTGCTAAAATTGCGGCTCAGATGTTCGACCGAATTATCATTTGTCAGGAAAAGTATTTACGTGGCAGAACAAGACAGGAGTTGATTGACCTATTGCTGACCGGGATAAACCAGGTTGACCCGAATAAGGAAGTAATCATCAACAATGACGGGAATGATTGCTTTAAATACATAATGGCTACTGCAAAACCAGGTTCTTATATTACTATACTAAGTGATACTATTGATAATGCAATAGGTAAAGTAACAGAGTACCTTGACAAAGAATTTGGGGTTTAATAGCGTATTGGATGTGTTACTGGTAAATATCGTTTAGGATATTTGCCAGGCACACGCCTCCAGTAAGCAGTTGCCTGTTCAGGGTATCGACAAAATCAAAATTATATTTATAACTCAGTTTTGCTTCAGGCTTTGTATCAGCATAAATTTTACTGCAAACCTGATAGGAGTTGTAAACAAAATCCTTTAACGACTTCGATTTCCATGATATCATGTCTTGCGTAGTGGGGAAGTCGATTGCCTTTGCATACTCCGTATAGCTTAACCTCTGATAATCGATTAATTCATCATCCCAAACTTTATGCAAATTAGACTTTTCTCCAAACCAGGTAACATAAACTTTATTTCCACCTAAATCCTCTTTGTGCGCAGTGTGCATTGGCTGATTGAGATCTCCAATAAAGTGGATGAGCATTCTTAGCGCAAATCTTTTTTGCTCCGGGGTAGTCTGCTTGTTTTTTAAAGCATTGATGAGTTGTAGCGACTTGTTGTAAACATTAGGCTCTTTCTCAGTATCCAGGTAATTGAATAATTTTTGCTGATCAAGTCCTTCCGGAAGATTTACGAAATGCCAGTTATATAAAGAATCATAATTACTATCTGATTTAATAAAATCGCCCCAGTTACTAGCCATAGCTAAGCTTTCATTGCCTAAAATTAACTTTATTGCTTTCCTGGATTTTGAAGTTAGGTGGTTCTCGGCTATTTGGCCAACAATTCTATGCCCTAGCATACTCCATGCGCCTGCTTGCACTGGAATGTATACTGCAATGGTCACTAAAACTAATTTGATAAATCTTTTCATGTGTTCTGATTAAAGTGCCTTTGGCACACAAGTTATATGTTCTTTTAAAGCGAGATCAATAATTCTTTGATTGTCTGTACTTTCCAGCACCAATCTGTTTTTATAGGTCTTTAAAACTTTAAAAGACTTGATGTATTGTCCGATCTGATAGCAGCCTGATATTTTTTGCCGGTAATTCTCTTTTGTAAATGTTCCAGTTAGAAAAATGGTATCGTGTTTAAATTCATAAGTGCCTTTGGCATATTCCTTCCAAATCCCATTATTAAAACAGGAGTCTGAATAATAGTTAACTTTTGAATGCGTGGTCAAATCAACATAAAAAGAATCACAGGAGATCTTAAATTTATGCTGTGTATAGCTCAAAAGTTTATCGGAATTTGACACACTGTCCTGATTCCAAACCCCCTGAAAAAAAGGCTGACCGTTACCCTGGATATCGGGCAGCCTTTTACAAGATGTAATGGCACACAGTATAATTAGACAGAGAATTGGAAACAGGCGCATGATTAGCGATTACTTTAAACTACCAACCATATCTTCAGGACGAACCCATGAATCAAACTGATCAGCTGTGAGCAAACCTAATTCTATTGACGCTTCTTTTAACGTTTTGTTCTCTTTATGAGCTTTCTTAGCAATCTTTGCAGCATTTTCGTAGCCAACATGTGGGTTTAACGCGGTAACCAACATCAATGAATTTTGAAGATGTTTGTTAATTTCAGGCAGATTAGGTAAGATTCCCTCTGCGCACTTATCATTAAAGGACACGCAGGCATCACCTATAAGTCGGCCTGATTGCAAAACATTCGCTGCAATAACTGGCTTAAACACGTTTAATTCAAAATGCCCGTTGCTTCCTCCAATACCTACTGTTACATCATTTCCCATTACTTGTGCGCAAACCATAGTCATTGCTTCAGGTTGCGTTGGATTAACCTTTCCAGGCATAATTGACGAACCTGGTTCGTTATCTGGAATGATGATCTCACCGATTCCGCAACGCGGGCCGGAACTTAACATTCTTACATCATTAGCTATTTTCATCAGAGATACGGCCGTGCGTTTATAGGCAGCAGAAAGTTCAACCATGGCATCATGTGCCGCAAGTGCCTCAAACTTATTAGGCGCAGTTACGAATGGCAGGCCGGTAAGTTCTGCTATCTTTTTAGCAACAAGAACGTCATATCCTTTTGGCGTATTAAGGCCAGTTCCAACAGCCGTACCACCCAATGCAAGTTCGCATACCACAACCAAAGCATTTTTAATGGTTCTTAGGCTGTTATCAATTTGTTGTACGTAACCAGAAAATTCCTGACCCAAGGTTAAAGGTGTAGCATCCATGAAATGGGTTCTGCCTGTTTTAACAATATCTTTAAACTCCACAGCTTTAGCGTTCAATGTGTTGCGAAGTTTCTCCAGTCCCGGAATTGTTATTTCAACAGCTTGCTTGTAGGCAGCGATATGCATAGCTGTTGGATAGGTATCATTTGATGACTGGGATTTGTTTACGTCATCGTTAGGGTGTAAAATCTTGTGATCATCTGAAAGTAGTCCACCGTTTATAACATGTGCCCTGTTTGCAATAACTTCATTAGCGTTCATATTGCTTTGAGTACCAGAACCGGTCTGCCAAATTACAAGTGGGAATTCTGCGTCCAGCGTTCCATCAATTACCTCAGAACATGCCGCGGCTATTAAATCAGCTTTCTCTTTACTTAGTACGCCAAGTTCTGTATTGGCTAAAGCGGCGGCTTTTTTTAGGTAGCCGAAAGCGTGTATAATTTCCTTGGGCATTGACGCTTCAGGTCCAATTTTAAAATTATTTCTCGAACGTTCTGTTTGTGCACCCCAGTACTTATCTGACGGGACTTGAACTTCGCCCATCGTATCATGCTCTATTCTAAAACTCATAACTGCTATTTAATTATTTCGGTTCAAATTTAAAGCTTTTGAGATTTAAACTATTGGATTTATGTAAGATATTTAAGACGATTAAAGATTTTGACTTTCCATAAAAATGAAAAGATAAATGTTTAAAACTCTTTTGTTTTAAAAGGGTTTATATCCTTAATTTTCCGGCTTTATTTGAACACACCCTATTTCATGATATATCGCAATACCTTAGTAGTTGCCATGATGGCATCTTTTTTATTTTTTAGCTGTTCTTCTGACTCCAAAAAAACCGGGGAATTGAAAAAGCCAAGCAAAGAACGAACAGTGCAAGATGATAAAGCAGATAGTTTACTTCTGGCTTATAACCCGGCAAAAGGCGACAAATGGATAGCGGACTTTGTATATAATCTCCACAAAAAGTATGGTTTTAATGGGAATATGCTTGTGGCAAAAGACGGGAAAATCCTGTATGAAAAAGCAATTGGATGGGCAGATTATCTGCACAGGGACAGCCTAAAAATAAACTCAGAATTTGAACTTGCTTCTGTCACAAAGACCTTCACTGGAACAGCAATCATGCAACTTGTTGAGCAAAAAAAGCTTTCACTAAATGATGATGTAAAAAAGTTTTACCCAAACTTCCCTTATGATGGTGTTACTGTAAAGCTGCTGCTTTCTCATAGAAGCGGTATGATGAATTACGTGTATTTTACAGATGGCATCTGGAAGGACAAGAAAAAGCCAATGAGCAACGTAGATGTTATGAACCTAATTGCTGAGTATAAACCTAACCGGTATGCTAAACCTGACACGCGTTTCCACTACAACAACTCCAATTTTATGGTTCTGGCGGCTATTATAGAAAAGGTGACAGGCAAGAAGTATGCAGACTATATGATGGAAAACATATTTAAGCCAGCAGGAATGAAACATACCCATGTGTATTCAACAACAGTATATCCTAAAATTCCTGTTGATGTAGTTGGACATGACCGCACCTGGAGATATTCAGTAGTTCAAAACTTTCTTGATGGGCCAGTTGGCGATAAAGGAATCTACAGCACGCTTCACGACCTGGTACTTTATGACAAGTCCTTAAAAAATGGCAGGCTTCTTACCAAGCAGAGCCTGGATTCTGCATATAAAGGGCATAATAAACCTATAAACGGGCATTTTAATTATGGTTACGGCTGGAGGATTTTCGATGGTGATAATGGTAGGAAAGTTGTTTATCATACAGGTTGGTGGCACGGCTTCAGACACATTTATGTAAGAGATATTGATAAGAATATTGTGATTATTTTCCTTGGCAACCTGACCAATGGCAGTTTATTACATCTGGACGAACTTTATAAGTATATGAAAACTCCGATCATCAGAAAGGGCGCGTATTCAGGTACAGGTTCGTTGCCTGGAAGTGATGAAGAATAATTAAGAAATTTTATCCAACGCAATACCTCTGCTTCTCTTTTCAAGAAAAGTCTTGAAGAGAGAATTCTTTGGGTCAGACAAATGGGGATCTTCGGCGAGGACTCCAATAATTGTTTCCCTTGCTTGCTGCAGGATCAGCTGATCCGTGGCCAAGTCTGCTAGCTTTAGATCAAGAACTCCGCTTTGTTGGGTTCCTGAAATATCACCCGGCCCTCTTAATTGCAGATCAATCTCTGAAATCTCAAAACCGTTGTTAGTCTTAACCATAGTTTCCAAACGTAATTTCCCTTCTTTACTCAGTTTATTACCAGACATTAAAATACAAAATGACTGTTCTGCTCCCCGTCCGACTCTGCCTCGAAGTTGATGCAGTTGAGATAGCCCAAATCGCTCTGCATTTTCAATAATCATAACAGAAGCATTAGGAACATTGACCCCTACCTCGATTACTGTGGTTGCCACCATGATTTGGGTTTTACCTTCAACAAATCGGCGCATTTCAAACTCCTTGTCCGTATTATGCATTTTACCATGCACGATGCTAATCTGATACTCAGGAAGTGGAAACTGATATCTGATCTGTTCTATTCCCGCCTCGAGATGTAGAAGATCCAATTTCTCACTTTCCTTGATTAGTGGGTAGACAACATAAATCTGCCGACCTTTTGCAATCTCCTGCTTCATAAAACCAAACATCCTCAACCGCTGCCCCTCAAAAAGATGCAAGGTCTCAATAGGCTTTCTTCCGGCAGGGAGTTCGTCAATAACAGATACATCCAAGTCGCCATATAAAGTCATCGCCAACGTACGTGGAATAGGCGTAGCTGTCATTACCAGGATATGAGGCGGAATGGAATTCTTTCTCCATAGACGTGCTCTTTGCTCTACTCCAAAACGATGCTGCTCGTCAATAACAACCAAACCCAGATTTTTAAACACCACTTTATCTTCAATTACCGCATGAGTCCCTATAAGTATATCCAAGCTTCCGTCTTCCAGCTGCTGGTGGATCAAAACACGCTGCTTTTTTGTTGATGTTCCTGTCAATATTGCTACATTTACCAGATTACCATCTAGCAATGAGGTCACCGATTGATAATGCTGACGGGCCAATATTTCAGTTGGAGCCATCATACAAGCCTGGTAACCGTTGTCTTTTGCCAGAAGCATGCTAATAAGTGCCACAGCTGTTTTCCCACTCCCTACATCTCCCTGAACTAATCTATTCATCTGTATACCCCGTTGAGTATCGAGTCGAATTTCTTTGATTACGCGCTTTTGTGCGTTAGTAAATTCGAATGGCAGCAATTCGTTATAAAAAGTATTTACGGCTTCACCTACAACTTTAAATACATGCCCTTTGAATCTTAACTCACGCTGTTGTTTATTGTGAAGTAATTGCAACTGGATAAAGAGAAGCTCTTCAAATTTAAGACGTATTTCAGCTTGTTTTAAGCTCTTTAAATCTCTAGGGAAGTGGATGTTTAATAGTGCTTCCTTTTTGTAAGCCAAAGCATTCCGTTCCAGAATATAAGCGGGTATATTTTCTTTCACTTGATTTAAGAACTGCTCAAGAATTAGATGCTGCAGTTTCTGTATCCCCTTACTGTCCAATAGAAACTTTTTGAGCTTTTCTGAAGTATGATAAACAGGTTGCAAGGTCAAATTACCTGCAATATTTACAGGTCTTGGATAACTTTCCACTTCAGGGTGGGATATACTGAACGTTCCATTAAACAAATTAGGTTTACCAAATACAATATAAACCTTACCTTTCAAGATATGCTCGTCAACCCATTTTAAACTCTGGAACCAAACCAGCTCAAGAGATCCGGTTTCATCAGTAAACCTGGCAACTATTCTCTTTTTCTGTTTTTCGCCAACCTGTTCCTTGCTGGTTATTCTTCCAAGAATCTGTACATATGGAAGGTCAGCACTTAACTCATTAACCTTGTAAAATCTTGTTCGATCTATGTACCGAAAGGGGTAATGGGACAACAACTGTTCACAGGTGAATATACCCAGATCCTTCTGCAAGATTTCGGCACGCTTTGGACCAACGCCCTTAAGAAATTCTATTCCAGTATCTAAACTCTCAGCAAACAAAACACTACGCTCTATTACCCTTAAATGTAAAAATATCTTTTATAATACTCCAATTAAATACAATCACAGAGACTAGTAAAAGAACATACGAAAATAGTTTATGAGGATCAACTTTTTCGTCGAAATGTATTATGGCCACAGAAAACGCGATTATAGGATTTATATAGATAATAATCCCTAATGTGGAAGAAGGGATTCCAATGAGCGCGTAAAGGCTCAAAAACAAAGGGATAATGGTGAAAACTGAGGCGATTATAAATATGTTCCCCCAGAACCAAAGACTCTCTGGCGGCGCGTCATGACTTGATATATAAAAAGGCAGCATAATAGCTACAGCAACGCCGATTTGGACAGCCAGAACATTCAACTTATCGAGGTGTTGCATTTTCCGTTGGATAATAAGATAACCTGCGTAAAGTAGTGCTATTAAAACAGACCAACTTACTTCTAATAAGGAACCTGTTGCCAGTAGAATAATGCTTGTTAAAGCAATTGCTAATGATACAAGTTTAAGAGTAGACAACCGCTCTTTCAGTAGTAAAAAGCCTCCAAACGCAGTGAGCAAAGGACAGACCATATAAGCAAAGGCAGCAGATTGAAGGCTCACGTTATTTACGGCATAAATGAAGGTATACCAGTTTAAAACCAATAAAATTGTGGCCGAAATGATTTGGATAAATACAGTTACAACACGCTTCTTATTTAAAGAACGTAGGTATCTGTAGTCTGATTTTAATTCTTTCCTTCTAAAGATCAATATCGTAATCCATACTACAGCCAACGAAGTAAAGACTCTATAATATAGAATCTCAGAGGCAGGAAAATCTTTAAGATTTCTTAAAGGGATAGAAAAAAAACCCCATATGGCAAACGAAAGAATCCCTGAAAGAAAATACTTAATTTTTTGCTCAGGCAAGGTTAACTCTTAAATGCAGTGATAGAGATTTCAACGTTAACGCCTTTGGGTAAACCTTTAACAGCTATTGTTTCTCTTGCAGGAAAATTACGCTCAAAATAGGAACCATAAACTTCATTCACATTAGTAAACAAATTCATGTCTGATAGAAAAATAGTCGTTTTAACAATGTCATGAAACTCATAGGATGCCTCTATAAGTAAAGCCTTGATATTTCTCATCACCTGGTGTGTCTCTTCCTCTATGCTAGAACTCACCACTTCTCCACTTTCAGGATTAATCGCGATTTGTCCGGAAAGGAATAAAAAGCCATTTGCAATTACGGCTTGGCTATATGGACCAATTGGGGCAGGAGCATTTGTAGTATTAACTATTTTATTCATGATTGAAATGTATTGATGCTTGACTACAAATGTAAAAAATAAAAAGAGGGCCTCAATGATGAAGCCCTCTTTTTGTAAGTTATGTTAAGAAATACTAGTTTCTAGCAGTTTCAACACGACGGTTTTGGATACGACCTTCTTCAGTATCGTTAGAAGCAATTGGATTAGCTTCACCTAGACCTTTAGTAGAAACTTGACTAGCGTTAACACCAGAGTTAACTAAGTAAGTTTTAACAGAATTTGCTCTGTCTTTAGACAATTTCAAATTGTATGCAGCAGTACCTTCGCTAGAAGCGTAACCATTTACAGCTACTTTACCACCGTTTTCACGCAATACTGAAGATAATTTATCTAAAGTAGGGTAAGCTTCAGTTTTTAAAACTGATGAGTTAAATTCAAATTGGATAGTTTCGAAACCAGTTACTGAACTTGCTGGAGCAGCTTCAGTCATTTTTGGAAGTGGACATCCTGATCCATCAACAGCAGTACCAGCTGGAGTTCCAGGGCATTTGTCGAATTGATCAGAAACACCATCACCATCAGTATCTTTTTTCAAATCTTCGATAGATTTCTCTACGTTAGATACACGGTTTTTCAAAGCTTCAACTTCTTGACGTAAAGTTGGGTCTTTCAACTCATCATACATCAAAGCAAGTGGGTTAACCCAATCCAAGTTTGGTTTAGAACTAGATCCTAGAGAGAACTCAAGACCAGCATATCCATAAGAGAATTTATCTTTAGTTGTTGCTTTAGCGTAAACTCCATCAAAGTTATCAGAATCAATGAAGTGCATAGTATAACCTAAGTTAAATGATACACGCTCAGAAACTTTGAATTTGATACCAGCACCAACTGGGATATAAGCTTCCTTAACATACTTGTTGTTGTGATCATCTCCAGCTTTGTCTTTGAAATCAGTTGCAGGATTTGCAGTGTTAGGGTGTGGAGCATAAGCGATCAAACCATAACCAGCTGTTACGAAGAAATTAACTGAATTCTCACGACGTAAGAAATCAACAGTTGCAACGTTAACAACACCTCTTAAATCTGCAGAGTAACCAATTTCAGTTTCGAAATCTCTGATACCGCCAACGATACCACCTGGAGCATCTTGGTTAGTACCAGATACTTTTCCACGGAAGATGTTACCTTCTAAGCCAAATGCATGACCTAATTGTTTTCTCAATGAGATGCCGTAACCTAAAGTTGGATCCCAATTAGTAAAGTCGTTTGATCCACCGATAGCAATGAACGGTGACAATACACCTGCATTAACTCCGAAAGACCAAGTTCTGTACTGTCCTCTACCACCAAATACCTTGGCAGAAGAAGAAGTCATCGTAGAATCTTGAGCATTAGCTAGAGAAGTAACTCCCAGTAACGCTACAAAAGAAACTGCTAGACTCTTTTTTAAAGTAGAATAATTCATAATTTTCTTTTTTAAGGTTAAACAAATTTTAATTGTATAATTTTTTTGTGTAGCAAAATTAAACAAATTTTTAATTTCTCAAAACACTATACAAACTCCGTTCCAAACTCTGTAAAATGTAAGAATTAGCCAAATTTGATACTTATTACAGGCACAAATATAAAAACGTAACAATTTGCAAATTTTATTTAACTTATAAGAATAATCAGAAATGTATATTCTTATATAATTGCTAGTCTAGTTTTTTAGACACTTTCTGATCGTACTTATAATTTCAATACTTTTGCAGCATAAAAATTTACAATGTCTATTCCTAAAATTGTTCATCAGACTTTTAAATCTTCTGCATTACCCCCATTAACCAGATGGCATATCGCGAGGTTCAGAAAAAAAAACCCTGAGTATCTGTATGAATTCTATGATGACGCCAGAGTAGAGAATTTTATTGCGAAAGAATTTGATGCACATATTTTCCACCTCTATAAAAAAATCCAAATAGGTGCAGCAAAAGCAGATTTTTTCAGGTATGCGGTACTCTTAAAAAAAGGAGGCATATACCTTGACATAGATAGTGACATAAAAGGAAAGCTGTCAAACTTCATAAAATCAGACGATGTGGCAGTAATCTCTACAGAAAGAAATCCTAATCTGTATGTACAATGGGCACTTATATTCGAGCCCAATCATCCATTTATGAAAAAAACAATGGAGCTGGTTATAAAAAATCTTGAAGACAATACTTACCCGAACGACGTACACAGAATGACAGGGCCGAGTGTTTTCACAGATGCCATTTCTCTTTGTCTAAAAGAAGATCGAAATATTCCTTTCCGGATTGAAGGCATAGATTACAATGGCCATTTAAAATTCAAATATTTTCTGAATAAACTATTATACGAAAAAGGTGAGCATTGGAAAAAGGCTCAAACTACCACCACGGTTCTCCGAAAAAACATGAAGGTATCTGGATTTACTTTCATCAGAAATGCTGTTGTAAACGACTATCCAATTGTAGAGGCTATAAATTCTATACTCCCGATATGTGATGAATTTATTGTTGCCGTTGGGAAATCGACCGACCAAACCAGGCAACTCATTGAAAATATTGGCTCCAATAAAATAAAAATTATCGATACTATTTGGGATGAAACACTAAAACAGGGAGGTGCCGTTTTCGCCGCAGAAACAGACAAAGCTTTCGATGCTATTTCTAAAGACGCGGATTGGGCATTTTATATCCAGGGGGATGAAGCTGTACATGAAAATGACCTGCCATTAATAAAGATGGAAATGGAGAGCTGCTTGAATAAAAAAGATATTGAAGGCCTTTTATTTAAGTACAATCATTTTTATGGCTCATACGATTTTATCGCTGAATCTAGGCGATGGTATAGAAGAGAGATAAGAATCGTTAGGAGAAATCTGCCCGTAAAATCTTATAGAGATGCGCAAGGTTTTCGCATTGATGGAAGAAAAATAAGAGTTAAACTGATTGACGCTCACATAAACCATTATGGGTGGGTCAAGCCCCCTGCAGGTTTGGTCCGAAAAAAGCAAAACTTCAATACATTTTATGATGAAAATGCAAAAACTGAAGTTGTGCCAGACACTGCTGAATTTGATTATGGTAATGCGGATAGTCTTGTTTCATTTTCTGGTACTCATCCTAAGTCTATGAAAAATAAGATTCAATCTGTAAATTGGAAGTTTAGTTTGGATCCCACGAAACTCAAGAAAAAATTAAGTCTGAGAAGAAAGTTGTTAGAAAAATTCTATCAGCTTACAGGTATCAGATTGGCCGAGTACAAAAATTACAAAAGAATTGCTTAGGCTTCTTTTTCAAAAGCTTCAACGAATTTATATATGTTGAAATCGCTCTTGTCTAAAGCATTGATCAGCCTTTGCTTCAATTCTATCCTATCAACATTCTTCATCCTTGCATTTTGAATCAGCTTGTAAACTTTTTCAAGATACAGGAGCAAACGTCTATCGTTGGTAACCCGTGAATCATCTGATATCCATCTAAATAGTTCATCCACACCCAGCCCTTTGTCTGCAATTGTTTTAATAACTGGAACCACATCCTCACGTTGGTGCAACATCTTCTTTAGGTTGTTAGCAAAAGTATCCGCTCCTTCTCTATCTGATTTATTTACAATAAAGGCATTTCCTATTTCCATCAATCCAGATTTGATATGTTGAATTTCATCTCCCGCCTCTGGAACTAGCACAACAATAACCTTATCGGCCAAGCCGGCAATTTCAATTTCAGATTGACCCACACCAACAGTTTCAACAATTATATAGTCGAATTTAGCAGCCCTCAGCACATCACACATTTCAATAATTTTAGCAGATAACCCTCCTACAGATCCCCGCGTTGCAACAGAACGAATAAACACATTAGGATTATTAAACTGTGCTCCCATTCTAATCCGGTCGCCCAGCAGCGATCCAAAATTGAAAGGAGATGTTGGGTCAACCGCAAGAATAGCAACATTTTTATCCAAGCTTACCATCTGCTCAATTAGCGCGTTAACCAAAGTGCTTTTTCCGGCCCCAGGAGGCCCAGTTATCCCTATGATTGGAATATTACGTTTAATACTTAAGGACTGTAAAAATTCTTCACTTCCGGAAAGCTCATTTTCTACCAAAGTCAAACCTCTAGCTAGAGATAAAAAATCACGTTGTTCAATACCTTGTAGCAATGTTTTTATAACACTCATCTCAAATCTTACTTTTATAAAAAGGTAGAAGATATTTACCTGCATAAATAATATACAATAATATAAACTCAATAAGTAAATTTGATGCTTTATGGAAAATAGTGTTTCTGTTATCATTCCTAACTACAACGGCAGGCATCTTCTTGAAGCATATCTTCCTTCTGTTTTCAAAGCGCTGGAGAACTCAATGGCCATTTACGAAGTGATCGTGATTGATGATGGTTCTAACGATTCAAGTATCGCCTTCTTAACACAAAACTACCCAGAAGTAACGCTTTTAATAAATGATGAAAATCGAGGTTTTAGCTATACCTGCAACCACGGCATCCAAAAGGCAAAATATACGTTAACCCTTCTGCTTAATTCAGACGTAAAACTTGACCCAGATTATTTTAAAAATCAATGGCAGTATTTTAAAAAAGAAGATACTTTCGGAGTAATGGGTAGAATAATGAGCGCAGATGGATCGCATATTGAAGATGCTGCAAGGATATTATTTTACAAAGGCCCACGGCTAAAAGCAAATAAGTTCTATTACAGCAGCAAAAATGATGACCATGAAGTTTATACGGCCTATTTATCTGGAGCGAATGCTTTAGTCAATACGGCTAAACTAAAAGAGCTTGGGGGGTTTGATGAAATTTACTCTCCTTTTTCTTCTGAAGATTCTGACTTAAGTACCAGGGCTTGGCTTTTGGGGTGGAAATGTTATTACGAGCATAACGCCTTGTGCTACCACCAAGTGAGCGGTAGCACCAAAACTCAAATCAAATCTGATTTTATTAAGAAAATCTATTTCAGAAACCGGTTCATATTTAATTCCATCCATTTAAGTGGAGTCAGAGCGATCGTATGGCCTATCTATTTAGTGTTATTTGAGTTGATTCCAAAAATTATCCTTGGGAATTTCTGGGTACTCAAAAGCTATTACAACTATCTTTCTTTATTTCCTTTGATTAAGCAGTCAAGAAAAAACATAGCTACACTAAAAAATAAATATCAGTCAACTAGAAACGCAAACTCTATAATTGATGTGATCAATGCGTCTGTGCAATCCAAATCTATTGAACTGTTGTAACCTATTAAAGGATTGAATAAGAAAATGTAACTTTGCTCATTAAATTCATTTAATGAAAACTTATTTCAGATTACTTTCTTTTGCCAAGCCCATTGAAAAGTTTGCAATACCTTATGTAATCACCACGCTACTTGCAATTTTCTTTAATACATTCAACTTTGCCCTATTATCCCCATTGCTGGATACACTCTTTGCGGGTGATAAGGCACCTTCTTTACAGGATAAAGTAACATCTTCAATAGATATTCTTTCCAAATTCAGGGAATATATTAATCACTCCATAGTAACTAATGGCAAAAATGACACACTGATTGTCGTGTGTGCAGTTATACTTGTATCTGTATTGCTGTCAAACTTCTTCAGGTATTTCAGCCAGCGTTTTATGGAAGATTTACGTGTTCATACCTTATTAAATCTCCGTAAAACTGTATTTAATAATGTGATGGACCTACAAGTTGGTTACTTTAACAATGAACGTAAGGGCGACATCATTTCAAAGGTTGCATCAGATGTACAGGTAGTTCAATTTTCAGTTACCAACACCTTACAGGTAATTTTTAAAGAACCCGTTCAGTTGCTTTTTTACGTGTTCCTTCTTTTATCAATATCAATTAAGCTCACATTATTCTCTTTATTGGTCATCCCTATTTCAGGTTTTATCATTAGCAAGATCGTAAAAAGGCTTAAGAGGCAGGCAACCCAAGCGCATGAATCATTTGCAAAGATGATCGGCTTTTTAGATGAATCTTTAAGCGGAATTAAGATTATTAAAGCATTTAATGCTACGGAGAGGATAAAAAATAAATTTCATCAGGAAAACGTATTCTATTCTGATTTGGTTAGAAAAATGGTCCGCAGGCAACAGTCAGCCTCACCAGTATCACAATCCTTAGGTGTATTGGTAGTCGTTAGCATTGTCATTTACGGCGGTTCACTCATCATAAATAAACAATCTGGAGCCCTTCAACCAGCAGATTTCATTGCTTACATAGCAGCCTTTTCACAGGTTATGCAGCCAGTAAAAGCATTAACCGAGGCATTTAGCGGGATACATTCTGGAATCGCGGCAGGTGAACGGGTGTTAGAAATGATAGATACAAAGCCGGAGCTTGTTAACAAGCCTGATGCCGTAAAATTAGATGGCTTCAATAATGCATTAGTACTTCATAATGTTTCATTTGATTACGGACAAAAAGAAATCCTTAAAAACATTTCAATCGAAGTTAAGAAAGGCCAAACTGTAGCACTTGTCGGGCCATCTGGTGGTGGAAAAAGCACATTAATGGATTTGATACCCCGCTTTCACGACCCAAAAAATGGCACTATCACGATCGATAGACACAAGTATTCAGATCTTCTTGTTGAAAGTATTAGAGACCAGCTGGGTATCGTAAACCAGGAATCTTTCCTTTTCAACGATACCATTTTCAATAATATTTCTTTTTCAAAACCAGAAGCTACCGAAGAAGAAGTCATCGCTGCCGCTAAGATTGCCAACGCCCACGAGTTTATCGTAAATACTCAGGATGGCTATCAAACATTTGTAGGAGATAGAGGTGGAAGACTGTCCGGCGGTCAGCGTCAGAGAATCTCTATTGCAAGAGCGATATTGGCTAACCCCCCTATTATGTTATTAGATGAGGCTACCTCTGCCTTAGATACCGAATCTGAAAAACTGGTTCAGGAAGCTTTAAATAACTTAATGAAAAATAGGACTTCTATTGTAATTGCCCACAGACTTAGCACTATACAACACGCAGATGTTATTGTGGTACTCGACAATGGGGAAATTAAAGAAACAGGGACACACGTGGAACTGATGGCCCAGGGTGGTCTATATGCCAGGTTAATAAACATGCAAACCTTCAGTAGTTAATATGGATTTTTCTTTTCTAAATCAGGTAGAAAACAATTGCACCTATGAATTTGAATATTCAATAGGAACACTTACTACCAAGATAGAAGAATATCAGGAAATGGTCCAGTCATTTATACAAGCGGGCTTTCAGACAGACGATTGCGAGTTTTTGTATATCGACAATTCAACCGGCAATAGCGTTGATGCATTTGAAGGACTTAATATCCTTTTAGAACGGGCCAAAGGAAAATATGTGATCCTCTGCCACCAGGATTTGCTAATTAATAAAGACAGAAGGTCTGATCTTGATCAACACTTAAAGAACCTGGATGATATTGACCCAAATTGGGCAGTTTGCGGAAACGCTGGTGCAGCGGGGCCAAACTATATAGTTTATCATATCTCTTATCCAAATGATGTATTTAAACATAAAGGCACCTTCCCTTTAAAAGTATCATCTCTTGACGAGAACTTTATCTTGGTAAAGAACTCCTCAAGATTGGCCTTATCGAACAATCTTTCCGGTTTCCATTTGTATGGAACAGACCTCTGCTTAAATGCAGAGTTACGTGGATTTACCAGCTATGCCATCTCATTTAATTTGACCCATAAAAGTTACGGAAACCGAGATGAGTCCTTTTATACAATCAGAGAAAAGCTGATCAATAAATACAACCACTTTTTTAGGAACAGGTGGATACAATCTCCATCAACTGTATTCCATCTCTCCGGGTCTTATTTTGGCCGACTGCTCGCCAACCCAATATCTTTGTTTGTTGTTAGGATGATAAATGGCATTAAGAAGAGGAGAAACAATGGCTGATGACCTCATTTCTGTAGCGCTCTGCGTATTCAATGGTGAGCATTATCTGGCGGAACAATTGGATTCCATTCTTAGGCAGGACTACAAAAACATGGAAGTTATTATTGTAGATGATTCCTCCACAGATGGCTCCTGGAAATTACTTGAAAAGTTTAAACAAGAATATCCCCAAATACAGCTTTTTAAAAACACAGAAAACATTGGCTTCAACAAAAACTTCCAAAAAGCGCTTTCACTTTGCAATGGACAATTTATCGCTATTGCAGATCAGGACGATGTATGGCATTACGATAAACTATCCATTCTATACCAAAAAATTGGAGAGAACTTACTTATTTACCATGATTCAGCATTAATCATTGAAGGAAAATTAAGTGAGAAAAAAATAAGTGACAATCATAATTTTGTAGCCGGCAAATGTGAGCAATACTTGTTATATGACAACTGCGTTTCAGGCCATGCTTGCTTGATAAACAGGGAACTTTTAAACTATATAACCCCATTCCCAAACGATTTATATTATGATTGGTGGATGGGATATACCGCTGCAAATCTTGGCAGATTAGCATTTACGAATCAATCCTTAGTTCAGCATAGGCGCCATGCAACAAGCTCTACCAGTAATGATAAAACCACAGGCAGGCAGAAAAGGATTAACAACCTTCGTATCTTTAAGGATCATAAATTAAATAGCGAAGAAACTAAGCAATTAATAACAGAACTATTAAAAGGATACCACGAACTGGCTCAAAAGAATTTTTCATTGAATTTGTTTAAACTGCTTACTGCAAATGCAAATACGTTTTTCTACGCAAGGCGTAAGTCGCTTTATAAAAAGATCCGATTTATAGTTAAAGAATGTATACGCTGATGAAAAAAATTATTAAAAAACTAGCTTCATTTTTTTTCTCCAGGCAACCTCCAAAGACACCCATAATAGGGGCTGAAAAAACTATTCTGGTAATTGACGACTATGTTCCCTACCATGATAAATCTTCAGGCTCTAAACGCCTGTTTGAATTATTAAAACTTTTTAAGTCGCTGGATCTAAACATAATCTTCCTGCCGGATGATGGAAAGCTTACGCAACCTTATGCCACAGACCTTCAAAGTATAGGAATTGAAATCCTCCACTTCGAAAATAAAAACGATTTAATCAAGAAACTCAATTCGAAGCTAAATAGTATTCATTATGCCTGGATTTCACGGCCTGCCCTCAATGAAAAATATCAAAACATTTTAAACATCAACACAAAAAAAATATTTGACACGGTAGACCTTCATTACCTCAGGATGCTAAGGCAGGCAGCGAACGAACACAACCAAAAGTTAAAGGCCAAGGCTTTAAAAACTAAGTCCATAGAACTAAGCTTGGCAAAAAAAAGCGATGCAACCATAACTGTTATTGCAGTTGAAAAGGATACTTTGAAGCAGGAAGGCATCAATAACGTCTTTGTGATTCCGAATGTTCACTATAGTAGTGTCGAGAAAGAACAACCTGAATTCATTAATCGAAAAGGACTTCTGTTTATTGGAGGCTATAAACACACCCCAAATATCGACGCCGCAAGGTGGCTTGTTAACGACATCATGCCGATGATCTGGAAAACAGACCCAACAATACATTTAACATTACTTGGCAGTGATCCTACTCCTGAAATTCAAGGATTTAGCGCGCCAAATATCTCAGTGCCCGGCTATATCCATGATGTCTCCCCATTCTTTAATAACAACAAAATCTTTATTGCTCCATTAAGATATGGAGCTGGAATGAAGGGCAAAATAGGACAAAGTCTGGAATTTGGATTGCCAGTAATATCAACTGATATCGGAGTAGAAGGAATGGATTTACATGACGGCAAAAATGTACTTTTAGCAAATACCACTGAGGAATTTGCAGAGAAGGCTTTAACGTTGTACAATTCAGAAGTACTCTGGAACCAAATTAGAGACAACTCTATACAAGCTATATCAGATTATGCCCCAGCCGCAGTGACACGAATGTTAAAACTCTTATTTGATACTATTGATGAGTAGCCTATCTATCATTACTATAAATTATAACAATCGGCAAGGTTTGGAAAAGACCATAGAGAGTGTCTTAAATCAAACCTCAAATGATTTTGAATTCATCATTATTGATGGAGATAGTAACGATGGCAGTAGACAACTAATAGAAGAAAACGCCGAACACTTCAGTTATTGGGTAAGTGAAGCGGATACAGGTATCTATAACGCAATGAACAAGGGCATTAGAAAATCTACGGGCGATTACTTGTTGTTTTTAAATAGCGGCGATACCCTTCATCAAAAAAATACCCTTTTTCAAGCAAAGAAAGCTATGATTGGAAGTGCTGATATCTATTACGGCGATATCATATACGTTGAAAATGATGTAAAAACAAGGAGATCCTTTCCAAATGAACTAACTTTCTCTTTCTTTTTAGAACACAGCATCTCTCATCAGGCCAGTTTTATCAAAAGGTCCTTATTTGAGGATGTCTTTTATTACAACGAACAATATTCCATCATTTCTGATTGGGAATTCTTTATTTATGCGATCTGTAAACTCAATGTTCGTACACATCACTTAGATCAGATCATCAGCAACTATGACACGGAGGGATTGTCTTCAGATATCAATAACCATCCGAAAATGCATCATGAAAGAAACATGGTTATCGAGGAATACTTCTCTGCATTTAAGGAGGATTATAAAGACATTGGATTCCTCCAATCAAAAAGGGGAAAGCAGCTACTTATTATTAAGAAGCACAGCTTTACTTGGAAACTTTTAAAAGGGTTCATCAGCATACTTTTGATATTTTTACCCAAGAATAAAAATTAAAATGTGTTTTTTGAGATTAAACGATAAGAACAATTACAAAATTGATCATTGCAAATGCCACAGGTCTCAGTAATAGTACCCAACTACAATCACGCAAAGTATCTGAATAAGAGAATTGACACTATTCTAGGCCAAACCTATCAGGATTTTGAGCTCATTCTATTAGATGACCATTCAACTGACAACAGCGTTACAATCTTAGATGGTTATAGAGACAATCCAAAAGTTTCGCATATCATTTTCAATGAACAAAATAGTGGCAGTACCTTTAAGCAATGGAAGAAAGGCGTAACGTTAGCAGCTGGAAAATACATTTGGATTGCAGAAAGTGATGACTGGTGTGAACCAACTTTACTGGAAACACTTATTAATGGTATAGAACAAGATAAAGATTGTATTATAAGCTATTGCCAATCATACTGCCTTAATGATGATGGTAAAATTATTTTTCAGTCCATCCATCCAGTCCTTTCTGAACTAGTTGATGGTCATAATTTTATCCAGAAATATATGTCTACTTCAGTATCAATTTTCAATGCTAGCATGGCATTATGGAGAAAAGATAAATTCAGCCTGATATCCGAGAATGAATTAATATCATTCAAGTTTTGTGGAGACTGGTATTTATGGGTTCACTTAGCGAAAATGGGAAAAGTTCACATAAGTGCAAAGCTCCTTAATTATTTCCGTAAGCATGATAACGACGTTAGTGGAAAGTCATACAAAAGCGGACTAAATTTTATTGAGGAACTGAAGATTATTAACATCATGTACAATGATAGGCTTATTGATGAGCGTACCTATTATAAAATATATAAGAAAAAATTTATTGATTACTGGAAAGTGAAAGATAGTATAGATCAAAATAACAGGTTAATAATTAAAAACCTATTCAATACTTCTTTATCACCAAAAACGAATATCAATAAATTGAAAGTCATCGCCTTATGGGACGACTTCAGAAAAGGTATAAAAAGAAAAAAATAATTAACAATGGAAACGGGAATATCTGTTCTAGTTTGTACGTACAATGGATCCAAAAGGCTTCCAAAAACTCTTGAATATTTGTCTAAGCAAAAAGTAGAAAATGGAATTAGATGGGAAGTTATCTTAATTGATAATGCTTCAACTGATAATACCGCTGAAATAGCCGAAATCGAATGGAATAAGTATGAAGTAAAAGCAGTTAATTTAACATTATTGAAACAAAATAATCCCGGAAAAATCAATGCATTACAACTTGGGTTATCTAAAGCTAAGTTTGAATTTTTTGTCATTTGTGATGATGACAATTGGTTGGAGGAGGACTATATCCAAAATGTATATGATATACTTAAAAATGATCCAGATATCGGGGCTGTTGGAGGACAAAGCATAGCAGTCACATATTCTGGCGAATTGCCTAATTGGTTTGAAGACCATCAAGCTGGATATGCAGTTGGGCATCAGGGCAGATCGAGCGGAGATGTCACTGAAAGAGGCCATTTGTGGGGTGCTGGTATGGGAACAAGAACACAGCTTTATAAAGAAATTTATAGAAATGTTCCTTCACTACTCATTGGGAGATCGGGGAAAAAACTCACTGCAGGCGAAGATTCTGAATACTGCCAAAGACTAATCTTAAAGGGGTATAAATTATACTACGATTCTAGGCTTAAATTTACGCACTACATGCCTGCAAACAGGCTAACTGTTGAATATAGGACAAAGCTATTTGAGGGTCTTCAGGAAAGTAATCAAGTCTTAGATAAGTATGCTTTGGCAATAAAAACTAGACTAAAATACAATAAAAACATTTTCAGTAAATTCAGACTTATTTTAGCCACCAAATTAAGAATTTTGATTGCGGGGTCGTCAAAAGAAAAACAAAAACAAAGAGACGTCTTAGTATTCGCATTCTCACCAACTAAAAATCCGGACCCAATCTCACTCAAAATTCAAGAGTTTATTAAATCTTGAAATCACATATGCATATACATTAAACTTCAGGCAATATCAAATAATTGAATGAAAAATTATCATACTAAATCTCCTGTACTTTTGTTAGTTTTTAACAGACCCGATTTATCAGATCAGGTATTTGCACGGATCAGAGAAGCACGACCGCATTTGCTCTACATAGCAGCAGATGGACCAAGAAAAGATAAGCCACTTGAAAAAGACTTATGTGATAAAGCTAGAAAAGTCAGTTCTAAAGTTGACTGGAAATGTGAGGTAAAAACACTTTTTCGAACCGAAAACTTAGGATGTAAAGAGGCTGTTTCTTCAGCCATTGATTGGTTTTTTGATCATGAAGACGAAGGTATAATACTCGAAGATGACTGTCTACCTGCTCCATCTTTTTTCAGCTTCTGTGACGAATTGCTAGAAAAATATAGAGAAGATAGTAGAGTACGTCACATCACGGGGAGCAATCTACAGCTAGGGAAAAAATGGGGTGATGGTTCAATTTTCTTTTCAAACAATACAGGCGTTTGGGGTTGGGCTACTTGGAGAAGGGCGTGGAAAGACTATGATAAAGACCTTAAGAATTATTCTGAACAAGACATAAGAACACAGTTCACTAAAATCTTTGATGATCGTTTCATAGTCGATTCATGGGTAGATACTTTTAATGCCTTAAAGTCAGGTAAGATAGATACCTGGGATTTCCAATTAACAATTATTAATTACCTCCACTATGGTTTGTCCATAAACCCAAATGTTAGTTTAATAAAAAACATTGGATACAGACCTGATGCCACGCATACGCATACTGATCAAAATATATACGAAAATGTACCTTTAGAAGATATATACGAAATCATCTATCCAAAATTCATATTACCAGAAAAGCAAGCGGATTACGACATTTTTAAAAGAGAATTCAGCTTAGAAGAAAGGTGGAGAAAGCACAATCTTTTACGAAGAAAATTCAAACGATGGCTAAAGAGTAAGTTTCTAACTACGAGCCAATAGACCAACGAAGTTTAGTTTTTAAGATTAAATTAACGATTACAAAGGAAATAAAGTAAGTGAGAACGTACCTACCAACACTATATAAAATCGCTTCCACCAATGTCATCGTAGAAACTTGCAGGTTGAAGGGCCTGAATATTTCCGAAAGCACTTTAAGTATAATAATTTGGTGCAACAGGTAAATTCCATACGTGGTTTTACGAGGTTGAAAAATCCTGTTCACCTGATTTATAGATCCAACTTTTAATAAAATTACGAAGAACGATAGCGAGTATAATATGTTCGTTATTCTTAAGGTATTATAAGCATCCTCGCTGCCCACAGACTTCAGATAAACGATCTCAAGATTGGATAGTATAAATAATGCTGTCGTTAATCCAATTAACCATATATATGAGGTCTTCTTAATGAAGGCAAATACTTCATCTATATGCCTGTTCATAAGAGCGCCAAGCCACAAGAAAAAGACAAATCCGAATAAAGCAGTAGTATGCTGAGTGCGAATCCACCCGTAATGTAAATTAACGCTATAAAAAAGAGAAGCCAAACCAAGTATTATCCCAAATCGCAAGCTGTATAGGTATTTTTTAAAAGCCAGCAATATCCCAATACAGATTAAGAAGTTTGGGATAAACCAAAAACTTGTCGTAAATATTACGTTGTAATATTCCGTACCCAAATAGTCCATAAAAGGAGATGGCATATGCCGTTCACCATTGTATTTGAAGTAAGCAACGTACAGTAACCCCAATACATTTATCAGTATAAACATGTTAAGCCAGAATGCCCATGGACCAATAGTACTTTTAAGCCTGTTCTTTAAATATTGAACGGCTGTGTAATCAACAAATTTATGGTTGATCAGAAAACCTGCAATCAGAAAAAAAGCAATCGTTGCAAACTTAAAGAACTGCATAACTGCCGCTTGCGCAAAACTGGTATAAAAAGACCCATAATTAGCCGCCCCAAAAACTTCTGTATGTTCAAACACAATACCCATCATAGATAAACACCTAATTGTGTCAACAAAATCGAAATTCTTTTTTATAGTCTCCATTCCCTTAATGATAGATTACAAGCTTTTTAGACATTTTGATATCTGTACCCTCGTAATATAACAGATATATTCCGGCGGCATATTGTGTAGTTGAAATATCTTCTTCATGGTAGCCTGCATTTCTGTAGTCGTCAAAAACAATTGCAACCTTTTGTCCAGCCATGTTGTACATCGTAACTTTTATGCGTGATGCACCTGACAAATTAAAGCGCAATTTTGTACTGTCATTGGCAGGGTTAGGCGCGTTTTGCAGCACCGTCGATACCTGAAAGTAGAGTGCAATTTCCTGGTTAATCGCATCAAACCATACCAGTCCTAATATGTTGTAGCCCCTGGCATTTGGATGGATTCCATCAGCATACAGTTGCTTATTCTTACCAATTACTGCATTTATATCTGCCACCCGTACATTCTCTTCCTTGGCCAGGGTTTTATAGGCATTATTTACCAACGTAATAAATCTGTTTCTCCTTTGTGACAGGAGCGCCTCAGGCGTTCTTCCGGGAATCTCCACAAAATATTGGAGTGTCCCAAGGATAACGTCCAGATTACTGGCTTTGGCCCGTTGGATCATTATTCTCATGTTATCGACCGTCGTACTAACCCGGCCATTTCCATTCGCCAATTGAATAACATCATTAGCACCCATTAAAATAAGTAGAAACCCCGTTTTATTGGCAATGGCTGCATCAAACCTGATCAGACCCTGAGCGGTGGTTTCTCCTGCTATTCCATAATTATCAATATTAACAGGAATATCTTTAAAGCAGTTGTTGAGAAATGATTTTAACGGGGTTTGAAAATTAAGAGGAGCCGGAATCCCCTGCACAGTACTAGCCCCAAAAGTGGTGATGTCAATAGATTTCTTACTGTAAAAACTAGAGAAAGCTCCACATACCGGAAATTGCTGCTGACTATAACCGCAAAAACCAATTAGAAGTAAATAAATTAAAACCAGATGCTTCCCCAAGACGAACTCCCTACTATTGTGTTTCAAAGATATTTATTTAGAGAGCGGTGTGCAAAAAATAATCGAAAGCAATTAGTAGTATATTATAGCCGTTTTGGAAGCTCTAATTTTAAGATAGATTTCAATTGCTTTTTAACGCTTGTTTTACCAAAGCTCTTTAACGCATATTCCTTCACAGCTTGACTATAACTAAAATATGTCTCATCATCCAAACCAATAACTACATCAACCATATTACTTATACATTCAACTGAAAGTTCTTGAAATTGGAATATAAACTCAGCTTCACCAAAGCCACAATACTTACTCACTAATGGCAGCAAACCGGCAGACATAGGCTCTATCGTTCCTCCCGGTAAACCGTCTACGTAGCTAGGAGTAAGCACATAATTACACTCCTCAATAATTTCCTTCATCTCAGGTGAGTCCATCCGGAGGTCTTTATGCAGATATACATTACCTTGCCTAAATACTTCTGCGTAATAGGCTTCAAGTACGGAATTCAGACGAGGTACCACAATATAAAAATTGATGTCCCTACGGGTCTTTGCCAGTTCCAATACCAATGGCAAACCCTTTGTTAACTGTTTTCCCCCGCTTAAGAACAAAAAGTTATGTGTCCTTCTGCTTTTATAGGCGAACCTGGAAAATGTGCCCAGTATATTATTATTCAACGTATAGAGGTTATTTTTAAAAACCGCTTTGCAATTTTCAAATACATAACCTTCGGCCATAATCAAACCTGCATCAGCTTCATACATCGCGTAATAATGGTTTTCTGTCATGATATTTGTCTCATCACTTAACCAAACACCAGATAACTTGTAAAAATCTCTGATACTTTTAAGACCATTTGTATTGTGTAAATCCTGATGTGTCCCTGTAATTAAATGTATCCTTGGGATACTTCTGTCATTGCTGTAAAACGACTTCTCAAAGTTATCCCCTATGCCGAATATTACATCGTAAGTATCATAAGGGATATCCATGCTGGTTAGATAGTCGTAAACATCAACGTTATAACCTAAGTCCCTGAATGTTTCGGCAACGATATGTGAGGTTACGAAATTCTGATGCTTAAAGTGGTTTGGTTCTAAAAAGGGTCCCGTTAAATAAGACACGCAAACATTGAATTTAAAGTCTGTATCATAGAGGTTAATGATGCGGTGCCCATCAACTATTTCCTTTCTTCTTTTTAAATAATCCTTAACCCTTCTTTTAAGACCCATAACCATAAAAAAAGGCTGTCTAAAAATTCATCAGACAGCCTTTCAATAAATTTGTATTTCTATTTATAATTTCCTTTTAACTTCAACTTGCTCGTAGGCCTCAACGATGTCACCAACCTCAATGTTATTGAAGTTATGGATGTTCAACCCGCACTCGTAGCCTCTTGATACTTCTTTCACATCATCTTTATAACGTTTCAATGAAGCAAGCTCACCGGTATAAACCACCACACCGTCTCTAACTATGCGGATTTTGCTGTTCCTGGTAATCGTTCCATCAAGAACCATACATCCCGCAATTGTACCAACTTTAGTGATTTTAAAGGTCTCTCTAATCTCCACATTCGCAGTGATCTTCTCTTCAAACTCTGGAGCAAGCATACCTTCCATTGCAGCCTTGATTTCGTTGATCGCGTCATAAATGATCGAATATAAACGAATGTCAATCTGTTCTGCCTCGGCAAGCTTACGCGCACCTGGCGAAGGACGAACCTGGAAACCGATGATGATTGCATCAGAAGCTGATGCCAGCAATACGTCAGATTCTGAGATCTGACCAACGGCCTTACCAATAATATTGATCTGTATCTCTGGTGTAGAAAGTTTCAATAATGAGTCAGATAGTGCCTCAATTGATCCATCCACGTCACCCTTAACAATTAAATTAAGCTCCTTAAAGTTACCAATTGCCAAACGGCGACCAATCTCATCCAGAGTAATGTGTTTCTGAGTACGAAGACCCTGCTCACGCATTAGTTGTAAACGTTTGTTAGCAATCTCTCTTGCTTCAACTTCACTTTCCAGTGCATTGAAACGATCACCCGCTGTAGGCGCACCCTGCATACCCAATACTTGTACCGGCACGGATGGACCAGCCTTATCAACTTTCTGCCCACGTTCATTAAATAACGCTTTAACACGTCCGCTATAGCTACCAGCTAAAATAGGATCACCAATTTTCAAAGTACCTGCTTGTACAAGAACAGTAGTAACAATACCACGACCCTTATCCAATGTAGCCTCAATAACGCTACCTGTTGCACGCTTGTTAGGATTAGCTTTTAAGTCAAGCAATTCTGCTTCTAACAATACTTTTTCAAGCAATAAATCTACGTTCAAACCGCTCTTACCAGAAATCTCCTGCGACTGGAAGTTACCTCCCCAATCCTCAACCAGGATATTCATAATAGATAGTTGTTCGCGTATTTTATCGGAATTAGCTCCCGGCTTATCAATTTTAGTAAAGGCAAACACCAATGGAACACCAGCTGCCTGAGCATGATTGATGGCCTCTTTTGTTTGAGGCATCACCGCATCATCCGCAGCAACAACGATGATCGCAATATCCGCTACCTTTGCACCCCTTGCACGCATCGCGGTAAACGCTTCGTGACCTGGTGTATCCAGGAAGGTTACTTGTTTACCTGTAGAAGTAGTTACCATATAGGCACCAATGTGCTGGGTAATACCACCGGCCTCACCCGCAACAACATTTGCTTTACGGATATAATCCAATAGGGAAGTCTTACCATGATCGACGTGACCCATGATCGTTACTACAGGAGCACGCGGCAATAGATCGTCGTCAGTATCTTCTTCCTCAATCAGGATATCACTTTCATCATCAGGTTTAACGAATTGAATCTCGTAACCAAACTCATCCGCAACAATTGTCAATGTTTCAGCATCCAACCTTTGGTTAATGGAAACGAACATACCTAAGCTCATACATGTGGCAATGATCTTGGTAACTGGTTCATCCATCATGGATGCAAGCTCATTTGCAGTAACAAACTCTGTTACCTTCAGTACCTTAGACTGAAGTTCTTGTTCCATTGCCGCTTCATCAGCCGACAAGGCAACATCATCACGTTTTTGACGACGTAATTTAGCACGCTGAGCAAACTTACCAGATTTACCAGCTCCACTTAAACGTGCAAGTGTTGCTTTAATCTGATCTTGTATTTCTTTTTCTGTAGGTTCTTCCTTAGGGCCTCCTGTTGGAGCTCCCGGTTTAGCATTCCTAAAATTAGGCCTGTTTGCTGTATTATTGGTGTTGTTCCTAAAATCTGGTCTGTTACCAATTGGCGCAGCTGGTCTAGCAGGAGCTTGTCCACCTTGACCACCAGGCTGTCCAGCAGGATTTTGTCCTGTTGTTTGTCCGGGATGCTGTCCAGGTGTTTTTTTACGTTTACGTTTTCTCTTCGCATCAGCACTATCTGCAGATGATGCTACTGGCTGAGACTTACGCTCAGGCGTTACCGGTAAAGTTATTTTACCAATAATATTTGGGCCAGATAATTTTACAGATCTTGCCTTGATAACCTCATCTTCAGGTTTTTCCACCGGTTTTGCTGGCTCCACAGGAGTTTGAGCAGCAACAGGAGCTGGAGTGGGTGTTGGCGCAGTAACTGCAACAGGCTCAGATTTAATCTCAGGCTTATCAACAGGTTTAATTTCCTCTACTGCTTTTGCTTCCGCAACTGGCTCTGGCTTAACAGTTGCAACAGGAGCAGGCGTTTCTTTAACCTCCTCAACCGGCACTTCTTGTTTAACGGGAGCAACTGGTTCTGGCGCTGGAGCTTCTTCCTCTTTCTTCGCAGGGCGAGACTTAGAATTAAGATCATCTAAATTGATCTTTCCCACTATCTTAACGCCTGGTAGTGAACCTTCTTCAGCTTTTACTTCTTGTGCCTGAACAGGTGCAGGAGGAGTGACAGCAGCAGGTTTAACTGGTGCTTCTTCCTTAACTCGTTCTACCGGAGGCGTATAAGACGAAAGGTTCTTAATTAAAATACCTTCGTTCTCAAATTCAATATTTTTCCTAGGTGCCTCAGTAACTTTCTCAGTTACTTCAGGCTCATCACGACGAATTTTACCAATAACTATCTGATTGGCTTCTTCTTTAACGATTTTGTCGCCCTGAAACTCCTTCAGCAATGCGTTATACATATCGCGAGAGAGCTTGGTAGTAGGTTTATTCTCCACAGAAAAGCCTTTCTTTTCCAGAAAGTCAACAGCCGTAGCAATCCCTACGTTAAGTTCTTTAACTGCTTTGAATAAAATTATTGGTTTGTCGTCTGACATTGATTATCCTATTTTTTCTTTAATTCTTATACAAAAGTAACGTTTATTCTTGTTTATTTCATGTGTAAACAGCCAGTTTTTGTGTTATTCAAACTCTGATTTTAAAATACTCATCACTTCTTTTATTGTTTCTTCTTCAAGATCGGTGCGTTTTACCAGTTCATCCACGGAAAGCGCTAAAACACTCTTGGCAGTATCACAACCGATAGCTTTAAGCTCATCGATGATCCAGCTGTCAATTTCATCCGAGAATTCTTCAATATCCACATCCTCATCTTCTTCGCCAGCTTCACGATAAACGTCGATTTCATATCCCGTCAATTTACCTGCCAGTTTAATATTGTGTCCGCCACGGCCAATCGCTAATGAAACCTGATCTGGCTTCAAATAAACTGCAGCATGCTTAGTTTCGTCATCCAACTTGATAGAGGTGATCTTTGCCGGACTCAAAGCCCTTGTAATATATAGCGATATATTCTGTGTAAAATTGATTACATCGATGTTCTCATTTTTCAATTCCCTAACGATACCATGGATACGTGAACCTTTCATACCTACACAGGCACCAACCGGATCAATCCTGTCGTCATAAGATTCAACAGCAACCTTTGCTCTTTCGCCCGGTTCACGAACAATTTTCTTAATGGTAATTAAACCATCAAAAATCTCAGGAACCTCAATTTCAAACAAGCGCTGCAAGAATTCAGGTGCAATTCTTGAAATGATGATCTTAGGTGTACTGTTCACCATATCAACTTTAAGGATTACCGCACGAACAGCATCTCCCTTTTTGAAATAATCTGCAGGAATCTGCTCAGATTTAGGCATCATTAATTCGTTGCCTTCATCATCTAAAACAAGCGTTTCTTTCTTCCAAACCTGGTAAACTTCACCTGTTACGATTTCACCTACCCTATCTTTATATTTTTTGAAGATCTCGTCTTTTTCTAACTCTAAAACTTTAGAAACCAAAGTTTGGCGGGCCGCTAAAATTGCCCTTCTTCCAAAGCTTTCTAAGGTAATCTGCTCAATGTAATCGTCGCCAACTTCCATATCGGCATCCAGCTGCTTAACTTCAGCAAGTTCAATCTCTAGATCATCGTCTTCAGAGAAACCATCTTCCATTACCTTCCTGGTGCGCCAGATTTCCAAATCCCCGTTATCAGGATTTACAATCACGTCACAATTCTCATCGGTACCATATTTTTTACGCAGCATGCTACGAAATACTTCTTCCAATACGCTAATCACCGTCGGACGGTCGATGTTCTTGAAGTCCTTGAACTCCTGAAATGAATCGATTAAATTAATATTGCTCATTTTTATTTAAATGAAATTAAAACCTTTGTTTCTGTTATATCACTAAAGCTCAAACTGGTTTCTACCAATTGAACTTTTTTACCTTTTTCTTTTACTTTAGCTTCGATAACGATGCCTTCATCGCTCACAGAAAGTAGTTCTCCTTCTTTCTGCTCACCACCTGCAAGTTTAACACCTACTTCTCTGCCAATGTTCTTTTCATATTGCCTCTTTAACCTCAACGGCTCGCCTACACCCGGCGAAGAAACCTCAAGATTATAGGCTTTTTCAATCGTATTCTCTTCCTCCAAATGAAACCCCACATGCCTGCTTATTGCTGCACAGTCCTGAATGTTTATCCCCTCATCGCCGTCAACATGTATAATAAGCTTGTTGTTGGGTAGCATTTTTACTTCAACCAAAAACAGCTCAGGCCTGTCAGAGATTTTCTCTTCCACTAACTCTATAACTCTTTTTTCTATCTGCATAACCAATTGCATAGTAACAGAAAAGAGGGGACATCTGCCCCCTCTTGCCCACTATTATCGTGCAAATGTAAGAAATAAAAATGTAATATAAAAATGAAAAGCCCGAACACTTATTTATATTGGGAAACATTTAACGGCTTATCATCCAATGCATATAATGAAATTTAAACTATTGCTGCCATGCATGTTCTTAACCACAATTGCCGTGTGCCAAATTCCGGAAAAGAAAACCGTGAGGACATCTTCTGTTATTGCTAAAGGCAGCGACCTAATTAATAGGCTGGGCGACTTAAACATTACTGATGAAAACGTTTATGATGAGGAAGGTAATTTTGTATCACCCGCAGATGTAAAAGCCAAATTAAGAACCTACGAATACATCATGTCCGTAAGGAAATTGAATAAATTTTCTGACTTTAAACATGTCATCTCCAAAATAAATTTGAAAATCCAGGCCCAGAGAGATTCCATGACTAAATTGATGCTGCAACCAGAGAACCCTAAGTTAATAGAGGGACAAATTTTGGATCTAAAGCCACTCCAAAAATACATGAGTGAAGATCAGCTTAGCGGCAAGGCCATTGCAATTTTCTTCTGGTCTTCTGGCTACAATGGCTCAGGCAGTAATGTATATAGTCAACTTAACGAGGTTTTTGAAACCTACAGAAATCCTGATAAATTTGAAATATTGGTTGTAAACAATCTTCCAACTGAACAAGCATTGCGTTTGTTAGAAAAAAGTCCGATAGTTAATACCCGGCTTATTCTGAATGCACAAGATGTAATCAATGCTTATCAAACGAAAAACAACATGTTAGTTTTGCTAACTGATCAAAACCATAAAATCCTTTATTCAGCAACTAGCAGTGCAGAAATGACTCCAAGGCAACTTAACGGCTATCTAAAAGCAATGTTCAAATAACCTATTTGGCAGGCACCACAATCTTCCCCATATATAAGCTATGTGCCTGGCTGGAGCGATCTCTTGCCACGAAACCCATATAAACATGGTATTCAACGGCTTCATTGTCGCGAGTAAGCTGCAATGAATCCGTGCCAGTTTTCCTGAATGCACCAGTAGGCTGACCAACTTTTAATCCGTTTAATAATCCATCCTCAACGGGCGAATAGGCCAACATAAATACCTGATCATAATCATTTCCATTTTCGCCAATTTCTGTGCTCCAGGTAAATGTAAGCACATCATCTAAACCTAAAGCGACCGCAGCAGTTGCAGGAAAATGCAAATCTCCGCCACTTACCCTTACCTTCTCCGGATTAACAAATTGGTTTGGATATTCTCCATCTATTGCGTTGTTCAATGCATAAGACACTGCTCCTCTGTACCCACCGGTTTTTGTACCGTAATCTTTATAGCCTATCCTTAAATATGTCTTTAAGGGCTTCATGAAATGCTGCACCTTAGAAAAACCGTCTGTGTTAGATTTCTCTTTCTTTGTTTTTTTTCCTCTTCTTTTCCTCGGTCTGGAACGCACAAATCCTTCTCCATTTACTACATAGAATACTGCGTTTCCTACTTTGCCCGAAACCGAACCATTTACTCCATTTGTTGCTTTTCCCATAACGATTAATACTAGATTGGTTTTAAACCAAAGCAAAATTAATAATGTTTTTAAACTTTAACAAAACATCATTTAAACAATAATTGATTGTATAAGCATTGTATAACCAATGTTTAAATATTGTATAAATATTGTTTTAGCTTATAACTAAACCCAAGCTTCACTGCACTCATAAAGTAGATTGAAGCCTATTAATTTTTTATCTAGTAAGATTCTTTTGCACTGGTTTAACCCCTGTACTTAGGCTTCCTTTGGCAATGCTTTCGGCGTCGCCGAATTTAGCATTGATATGAGTGATGATCAGATAATCCCTGCCTTTTACAAAAGGTTGTTGGGGCGTAAATACTACACTGCTGTCGGTAGTTAAATACTTTCCCTCAATAGGCTCTTCTTTCAAAGTAGAGTCTTTTGCTGATGGTGTTTGCAGAACGGAAATTAGTTCCCGGTAAACTGAGTCTGTGCTTTCAAGATTTTTTAGTGCCAACAAGCCCGGCTGATCAATATTATCAATGACGATACTGCTGCTATCTGCTGAAAAATGAATAGATAGTGGCTTATTATTTGATGTGGAACAAGCCAACATGCTTACTGATATAATTAAAACTGATAACTTAGCGAAACACTTAACCATTCCACTAAATTAAACAATATGAGACTGATTATAGAAATATTAATAATGGGACTTGCAGTATTTCTTGGCGCAAGATTAGTACCCGGGGTAAATGTAGACGGTTTTGGAACCGCAATTATTGCTGCTTTGCTGATTGCGCTGGCCAATGCTACTATAGGCTTTATTTTAAGGCTGCTTACTTTTCCTATTAACTTTCTAACACTTGGCTTAATGTCTTTCGTGATCACGGTGTTAATGATCATGTTGGTTGCCAACGCCATGCAGGGTTTTAGTACTACAGGATTCTGGGCATCCGCTTTTCTTGCGATAGCGATAGCGCTGATAAAAGCGATACTAGGCAGTTTAATTGGATCTGGAAAAAGATAGTTACTTTAGGATATCCCTGGAAATAACCAGCTTCTGAATCTCTGAAGTGCCTTCATAGATCTGAGTGATTTTAGCATCGCGCATTAATCTTTCTACATGGTATTCTTTAACAAAGCCATAACCTCCGTGGATTTGTACCGCTTCTACAGTTACGTCCATAGCAACTTTTGAAGCATACAATTTAGCCATTGATCCCGCAAGGGTATAGGGTTGACCCTGGTCTTTAAGCCAGGCAGCTTTGTAAACTAACAACCTTGCGGCTTCAATGTTGGTGGCCATATCTGCCAGTTTAAAAGCGATAGCCTGATGATCTGAAATGGGTTTGCCAAAGGATTTACGGTCTTTGGAATAGGCCAGGGCCAATTCGTAAGCACCAGCGGCGATGCCTAAGGCTTGGGCAGCGATACCAATGCGACCACCTTCTAAGGTTTTCATGGCAAACTTAAACCCAAACCCTTCCTCACCTATCCTGTTTTCTTTTGGAACTTTAACGTCGTTAAACATTAAAGAATGCGTATCCGAACCACGGATTCCCATCTTGTTTTCTTTCGGACCAATCGTAAATCCCTCCATGCCTTTTTCTACAATAAAAGCATTGATGCCTTTATGTTTCAAAGACCGGTCGGTTTGCGCGATCACTAAATAAGTAGATGCGGTACTGCCATTGGTGATCCAGTTTTTAGTGCCATTGAGCAGGTAATAATCGCCTTTATCTTCTGCGGTAGTTTGTTGCGAGGTGGCATCAGATCCGGCTTCGGGTTCCGACAAACAAAAGGCACCAATTTTTTCTCCGGCAGCAAGTGGTTTTAAGTATTTTTCTTTTTGCGCTTCGGTTCCGTAGGCTTCTAAACCATAACAAACTAAAGAATTATTTACGGATACAACAACTGAGGCGGAGGCATCAACTTTAGACAACTCTTCCATTACCAATACATAGGAAATGGCATCCATGCCGCTCCCATTGTATTTTTCAGCAACCATCATCCCCAGAAAACCAAGTTCACCAAGCTTTTTAACTTCCTCTGCAGGAAATTTCTGGTGCTCGTCTCTTTCGATTACGCCTGGCTTCAGTTCTTGCTGTGCAAAATCCCTTGCAGCCTGCTGGATCATCAATTGTTCTTCAGTTAGTTGAAATAGCATAATTTTATTAATCAAATAATAAGTTAAGCCAAATTTAACTAATCTGAATGAAATTACTATGGCTGCATAGTAAATATTTAATGAGGGGTAATACGACTACTTTAGGAGGCGGTTGTTATCATCTGGAAACACCAATATAGGATGGTAGTTTCTGGCTTCTTCCTGCGAAAGGGAGCCATAAGACATAATAATCAATATATCTCCAACCTGAACTTTACGTGCCGTTGCACCGTTCAAACAAACAGTACCGGTACCCCGTTCACCTTTAATCACATAGGTTTCGAAACGCTCGCCGTTATTGTTGTTAACGATCTGTACTTTTTCGTTTGCAATAATGTTTGCGGCGTCCATCAAATCTTCATCAATGGTAATGCTGCCAACGTAGTTAAGTTCTGCCTGTGTTACTTTAACACGGTGTATCTTCGATTTTAATATCTCGATAATCATGGAGCAAAGTTACTTAAAAAAGTAGCACATTATCAATTAAGCGCGTTTGGCCAACTTTAGCGGCTACCAGGGCTACAAGGTTACCTTCCGTTTTATCCTTTGCAGGAAGCAGGGTATCCTGATTGGCGATGGTAAAATAATCAAGTTCTACATCTTTGACCCCGTTTATTATTTCCTTCGCTTTATCCAGCAGTTCGGCTATACTGAATTGCTGAAAATTATCTTTTACAAAATTAAGTGCCTTACTTAAAACTAAGGAATGAGCCCTATCGGCATCGCTCAAATGGATATTACGGGAGCTCATGGCCAACCCGTCTTCCTCCCTTATAATAGGGCATGAAAAGAGCTCGACATCCATGTTAAACTTCGCAACCATATTGCGGATCATTAATACCTGCTGAAAATCTTTTTGACCGAACATGGCTACGTCTGGCTGCACGGCATCAAACAGTTTTTTTACAATTTGGGTAACTCCCTGGTAGTGACCCCTGCGAAATTCTCCTTCCAAAAGGAACTCTGCCGGACCAAGATCGATATGCCATTCCTCTGGTGATGGGTACATCTCTTTCACAGAAGGCATGAAAACAAGATCGCAACCTGCACTTCTTAGCATCTCAATATCGTGTTCTAATGGCCTGGGATATTTTTCCAGATCCTTTGGATCTGTAAACTGGGTTGGGTTTACAAAAATGCTGCAAACGATCACATCGGCGTGTTGTTTAGCAATGTCAATTAAGGAGACATGGCCTTTATGGAGTGCGCCCATTGTTGGTACAAGCGCAATTTTCTGCTTAGCCAATTTAATTGGACTTAGCAGCGACTTTAGCGCTGCAATAGTGTGTATAACTTTCAAACCAGCTAATAAAATTTCAGGGAGTAAAGTTGGTTATTTATATATTCTGAACAAAACATCTTGCGTATTATCTTGATAAATGTTATAATTATGCTTACCTTTGCCCCTTGATAATCTTTTCTTTAACATAAATTTTTATTTACGAATATGGAGATGGCAAAAACGAAGCTACTGATTGTTACACACGAGATGTCGCCTTTCCTTGAACTCACAAAGATTTCAGAAATTACCCGCCAGTTACCTCAGGCAATGCAGGATAAAGGATTTGAGATCCGCATCTTAATGCCAAGGTTTGGGAACATTAATGAAAGAAGGAACAGATTACACGAGGTGATTCGCCTGTCGGGTATGAACATCATTATTGACGACAACGACAACCCACTGATCATCAAAGTTGCTTCTATTCCTGCTGCCCGCATGCAGGTGTATTTCCTTGATAACGAAGATTATTTTCAGCGCAAGTATGTTTTCAGAGATAAAGAGAACAAATTTTATGCTGACAACGATGAAAGAACAATTTTCTTTTGCAAAGGAGCGCTTGAGACCGTTAAAAAATTAGGCTGGTCTCCGGATATTGTTCACTGCCATGGCTGGATGACATCACTTGTTCCTGCATATATTAAAACTACGTATAAAAACGACCCTACTTTTAAGAATTCTAAAGTAGTATATTCTGTTTACGAAGACTGTTTCACCGAAACCCTTAACACAGATCTTTACAAAAAAGCAGTAATGAGCGCTATGACAATTGAAGATACGAAAGTATTTGAAAAAGCAGATTGTGCAGCATTGCATATGGGTGCTATAACTTACTCTGATGCAGTAGTTTTAGCTGATGAAAAGATCAATTCTGATGTGTTAAAATTTGTTAAAGATTCCAATAAACCAACTTTAGCTTTTAATTTAACCGAAAATTTTGAAAACTTCTATGCTTTATATGAAGAGATTTCAAATGAAGAATTGGTTTCAATAGCATAAACTCAGGTACTTAAATATGAAATTTATAAAACAAGACTTATTGACACTGTTGATAGGTCTTTTTCTTTTGTCTTCTTGCAAAGACGCTAATACAATTGGTTTTGAACTTGACCCTACCCTTGCTACTAAAGGGACATTAAATAATACCGTTACCGTAAAAGCAGTTACCGAAAAAGATGTTCCAACAAGCTCATTGGGCGTTGCAAGACATCCATTAGGGTATATTAGCGGTGATGCTACTTTCGGCACTACAGAAGCTAGTCTTTCAATGGCGGTTTCACTACAAACAGCAGGTTATAGTTTTGGTAAAAACCCTACTATAGATTCGGCCATTCTGACTTTACCGTATCAAAGAACGATTAAACCAATAACAGGAGTTGTTATAAATGAATTTTATGGAGATACCGCAACGACTGTTTACAGTCTTAGGGTTCAGCAATTAAAAGAAGACATTACTTTTCAAACTAATTTTTCAAGCGATAGGGATTATGCTGTTGAAACACCTGTTATTGGAACGTTTACCGGAAAGATCAGTCCGAATACCCCAGTTAGGATTTTTGATATAGTGGTGGGCAAACCCGATACATCTCGATATGTTGTTCCTGAATTAAGGATTAAGCTGGATAATGCATTTATTCAAAATAACATACTAAACCTGGATTCTGTAACGCTTGCCAAAAATTCACGTTTTTCGGCGGCATTTAAAGGTTTGCGTATCAGTGTTGATAAAGCAACCTCAACAGGTAAAGGCGGAATTATGATGATTGATTTTGCTGGCACAAATGCAAACCTCCAGCTTTACTATAAAAAAGACATTACCAATTCGGTTTCTAAGGATACAGTTGGCGTAAGTTTTCCAATTTCCATAACAACGGGACCAGTTGCTGCTACGATAAAACATGACTATTCAGGAACGCCTGTTCAAACACAGCTGACTGCCCCAAATCCAGTAACGCCGTATAGCGTAAGTTATCTTCAGGGGTTAACAGGATTGCGTACCAAGCTTTCTTTCCCAGATCTCGCTGCTTTTGCAAGTACTGTTAAAGGAACTGGTACAAACTCCAGAATTGTGGTAAACCGGGCTGAACTTGTGGTCAACGTTGCCTCAGGATCTGATGTAGCACCATTTACACCTGCCAGGAGATTAGTCCTGTATAGAAACGACATTGCCGGCAATCGGGTTAATTTGATTGATTACACCGCTACTAACGGCAATTTCTATGTTGGCGGCAGTGATTCTATTTACGGACAGTATGATTCTGTAAACAAAAGATATGTATTTGTGCTAACAGGTTATTTGCAAGATTTGATTGATGGAAAAACGGAAGATTATGGAACATACCTTTCAGTTGTAGGTCATGATGAAACGGTACTAACGCCTAATCTTACTTCACCATCACGTTCGGTTATTTCTTCGTCTAACCCTGCTACAGGCGACAAAGCAATCAAACTAAATATCTATTACACAAAGGTGAACTAGATATTTCATTAACTATACTTTTATATCCTCCGAGATTACTTAATTTCGGAGGATTTATTTTTTTAATACATAAATATATGTGCGGAATAGTTGGTTATATTGGCCACAGAGAAGCCTGGCCTTTAATTATAAAAGGACTTAAAAGATTAGAATACAGAGGCTATGACAGTGCCGGTATCGCACTGATAGCTGACCATCAATTAAACATTTATAAAAAAGCTGGAAAGGTTACCGAGCTGGAAGCCTTTGCTGAAGGGAAGAATTTAAGCGGTACTATTGGTATAGGGCATACCCGCTGGGCTACACATGGTGCTCCTTCGGATAGAAATTCTCATCCACATACTTCTAATAACGGCAAGCTTACCATCATCCACAATGGAATTATAGAAAATTATGCCACCATTAAAGAAGAACTGCTGAGTCGCGGTCACCAATTTAATAGCGACACAGATACGGAGGTATTGATTCACCTTATTGAAGAAATTTATAAGAATGAGCAAACCGACTTGTTGGAAGCTGTACGTTTGGCACTGAGAGAAGTTAATGGTGCCTATGCTATTGTGGTAATGGATGAAGACCAGCCCGATCAGCTTATTGCAGCAAGAAAAGGTAGTCCGATGGTTATCGGTGTGGGTGAAGGTGAATACTTTATTGCTTCTGATGCGACACCAATAGTTGAGTATACCAAAAACGTGATCTACTTGAACGACAATGAGATCGCTTTTGTAAAGCGAGACGACCTTTTGATCAAGCGATTAGACAATGTGGTTCAAACCCCTTATATACAAGAACTGGAGTTAAAACTTGAGATGCTTGAAAAGGGAGGTTACGAGCACTTTATGCTTAAAGAAATTAATGAGCAACCTCGTTCTGTTAGAGATTGCCTTCGCGGTAGGATCTATCCCAACGAAGGAAGAGTTCAACTTGGCGGTATAAGTGAGTATGCACATAAGCTTAAGAATGTTGACAGGATCATTATTGTTGCCTGCGGAACATCGTGGCATGCCGGTCTTGTTGGGGAGTACCTGATTGAAGAATATGCAAGGATACCTGTGGAAGTAGAATATGCTTCTGAGTTTAGGTATAGAAATCCAATAATCACAGAAAAAGATGTAGTGATTGCCATTTCACAATCTGGCGAAACAGCAGACACAATGGCTGCCATAGAGATGGCAAAAGAAAAAGGCGCTACCATATTTGGCGTTTGCAACGTTGTTGGCGCATCTATTCCAAGAATTACACATGCTGGGGCTTATACCCATGCGGGACCAGAAATTGGTGTGGCATCTACAAAAGCATTTACTGCACAGGTTACTGTGCTAACGTTAATTGCGTTCCATCTTGCGCAGCAAAAAGGTACACTGACGAGTTCTAAACTTGCAGAATTACTTACTGAATTAGATAATATTCCTGCTAAGATTGAAAAAGCTCTTCAATCAGATGCATTGATAAAAGAGATTGCCTATAAATTTAAAGATTCCAGGAACTGCTTATTTTTAGGTAGAGGAAGTGGCTTCCCTGTAGCCTTAGAAGGTGCGCTTAAACTAAAAGAGATTTCTTACATCCATGCGGAAGGCTATCCGGCTGCAGAGATGAAACATGGTCCGATTGCCCTTATTGATGAAGAAATGCCAGTAGTGGTTATTGCGACAAAAAATTCATCGTATGAAAAGGTAATCAGCAATATTCAGGAAGTTAAGGCAAGAAAGGGTATTGTATTGGCCATTGTTACTGAAGGAGATGTGGATGTTAGGAATATGGTAGATTACTGTATAGAAATACCTGATGCGAGTGAAGCATTTTTACCATTGCTTGCCACCATTCCTCTACAACTACTATCTTACCATATAGCGGTAATGAGGGGTTGCAACGTAGATCAGCCAAGGAACCTGGCGAAATCTGTAACTGTAGAATAAAAAAAGAGGGCTCGTGCTTAAGCGCGAGCCCTCTTTTTTGAATGCTTTAAATGCTAAAAAGGTAAATCTCCTGAAGGATCACTATCCAGGTAATCGCCCTCACTCTTTGGTGTGCTGTTCTCAGTAGTTGAAGGTGTGTGCTCAAAATCACTTTTACGACCCAGGATGGTAAAGTTCTCCGCTACTACTTCTGTTACATATTTCTTAATTTTTTCACGGTCTTCAAAAGATCTCGTACGAAGCTTTCCTTCTATATAAACCAGCTTACCCTTCTGTAAATATTTGGAAGCCACCTCTGCCAAACCCCTCCATAGCACAATATTGTGCCACTCGGTTTGCTCTACCCTTTTTCCATCCTTATTATAGGTTTCTGATGTAGCCAAAGGAAAACTGGCTACAGTAACACCTCCATCTAAATGTCTTACTTCTGGGTCCTTCCCCAAATGCCCGACTAAAATAACTTTGTTAATACCTGACATGCAATCTCGTTTTTTTATACTTGGTTAGTAAAATGCTTATTAATAAAATTAGCGATAACTTTAGGTTGAGGTAACTGTTCAAATTCAACTAAAGTAACCCATTTTATATCTGCATTCTGATTAAAGTTAATGATATAATTATCTAAAGCAAAAAAATCAACATATATAGTTTGGTGCGTAAGCAAGTGTCGTTTTTGCTCCAAATGCGTAATGTTAACACCAGCTCCATAGCTTTTGTTTAACTGTACGCCGAAGAATTCCACATCATCCAGATAGTTTTTTTCAGTCTCTATAAGTGGCAGATCAAATAGCTCCTGCCAGATATCAGAACTGGTTCTTTGGTGGACTAAAATCTGCTGTTCCTTAACGCATAAAAAATAGTTAAAGTAACGGGTGCGCTTCTTCAATTTTTTTTCCTTAACAGGAAGAACATCCACAAGATGATGAGCAAGCGCATAACATCCGGATTGAAGCGGGCAGATCTGACAATTTGGAGATCTTGGCTTACATTGCAATGCCCCAAATTCCATGATGGCCTGGTTGTAGAGAGAAGGTTTTTGTCCGACGATCAGCTCCCGCGCAAGCGCAATAAACTCTTTCTTCCCATCAGTACTATTGATCGGAGTGGTGATACCAAAATAGCGTGACAATACCCGGAACACATTGCCATCCAATACTGGTTTTAGCTCATCAGCAGAAAAAGAAGATATCGCAGCAGCAGTATAATCACCCACCCCCTTTAATTGGATTAACTGATCATAACCGGTAGGAAAAACATTTTGATATTCTGTGGAAATCTGCTGAGCAGTATACAGCATATTCCTTCCTCTGGAATAATAACCGAGGCCCTGCCAAAGCTTTAATATTTGTGTTTCGGATGCCGCGGCAAATTCAGCAACAGTTGGAAAAGCGTCCAAAAATTTTGTGAAATAAGGGAGGCCCTGCTCTACGCGAGTTTGCTGTAAAATAATTTCGGAGAGCCAAATTACATATGGGTCTCGGGTATTCCGCCAGGGGAGGTCTCTCTTATTTTGTAAATACCAGGTAATAATTTCGATCTGGAAACTCATAAAAACAAAAATACGGCGTTATTGAATTGGTTTTTTATAAAACTTGCAATAGGCTGATACATGGTGCGACAAATAAATCATCTTTTATTTTCCTATCTCGTTAAAAAGCAATACTTTTGCAACCCCAAAACACTTATAATAGTAACAAACACAATAATTTAAATAACATAAAATATGACTAAGGCAGATATTATTTCAGAAATATCAACGAAAACAGGAATTGAAAAAGTAGATGTACAGGAAACCGTTGAAGCATTTTTCAAAGTGATCAAGTCAAGCATGATCAGTGGGGAAAATGTTTATGTAAGAGGTTTTGGAAGTTTTGTTGTTAAGAAGAGAGCACAAAAAACTGCAAGAAATATTTCAAAGAATACAGCAATTATCATTCCTGAGCATTTCGTACCTAGCTTTAAACCTGCAAAAGTATTTGTAGATAAAGTAAAAAGTAACTCTAAGAAAGTAAGCGTAGAAGCTTAATCATTATGCTCAACAGTATCCGTTCAAAACAGTTAGTAATAATAGGGGCAGTTTTCCTGCTCGTAGCTTTCTTGTTTACGCGTGATATTAAAGGGCTGGTAAAGCCGAAAGAGCAAAACGGGAAAGGGCCGGCCGCCAGCGGACAGATGGCTCCCCAATCAGCAACACCTATTAATCTTGCAGAAGTATCAGCCTCGGCTAAAAATGCTGTAAGCCCAAGTATTGCTTCAGAGATCACATCTTTGGAGCAATCTTATAATGCTGCCTCCGGGAGCGAGAAAGCTACTGCGGCAAAAGCGCTTGCACAGAAATGGGATGATGTAGAACAAATAGTACCAAGTTCATTATACCTCGAGATCTTTGCAAATGAAGATAAGTCGCTTAAAAGTTGGCTTGATGCTGGAGATAAATTGTCAAAAGCATTTGACAACACCCGTGACAGCTTACTGCAACCTGCCCTTTTGCAGAAAGCAAATACGGCATACACCAATGCGCTAGCTTTAGACTCTACCAACATAGAGGCAAAAACAGGGCTTGGGATTACAATTGTAAATGGGATGGGCATGCCAATGCAAGGGATAGCAATGCTTCTTGATGTGGTGAAGAAGGATCCAAAGAATTTGAAAGCAAATACAAGTCTTGGAACCTTTGCAATTAAATCAGGTCAGTTTGATAAAGCGATAACTCGTTTTAAAGACATCATTGCAATTCAGCCTTCGCCGGATGCGTATTTTTACTTGGCTACTGCGTACGAGAATCTAGGTAAAAACCCGGAAGCTATCGAGGCTTACCTGCAGAGCAAAAAGCTTGCAGCGAACCCTACGCTATCCAAGTTTATCGATGATAAGGTCATCGAGCTAAAAAAATAAAAGTTAATAAACAGATTTATAAAAATATTTAAATTACAAAACTATGCCAAGCGGTAAAAAAAGAAAAAGACATAAAATGGCTACGCACAAACGTAAAAAACGCCTTAGAAAAAACAGACATAAGAAAAAATAGTTTTTCTTAGTTGAATGCCCCGGCAATCTATGATAATCATGAATTGCCGGGAGCAATTTTTTGCGTTTTTGTCCATGTGTTTATAAGGCATAAGCCTTTAATTCTGTAGCTTTTGGTAAAAGAACTAATTATAGATTCCTCTCCTCTGGGAGTGACCATAGCTTTAGTTGAAGACAAGCAACTTGTAGAACTTCATAAGGAACAGATCAATAATAACTACGCCGTAGGCGACATTTATCTTGGCCGCATTAAGAAAATTATGCCCGGACTAAATGCCGCATTCGTTGATGTTGGTTATGAAAAAGATGCATTTCTGCATTATTTTGATCTTGGTCCCCAAGTTCAGTCTTTAATAAAGCTCACTAAAATTAAGCGTAATGGCTCTGTTAATGGAACCTTATTAGATAATTTTAAGTTAGAGGGGGATATCAACAAAGCCGGCAAAATATCTGAAGTAGTCAGTAAAAACCTTATACTTCCAGTTCAAATTGCCAAAGAACCAATATCAACAAAGGGCCCGAGACTCAGTTCTGATCTCTCTATTGCAGGCCGTTATATTGTACTGGTTCCATTTTCCAACGTAATTTCCATATCTAAAAAGATCAAGAGCAATACTGAACGTAATCGTTTAAAAAAGATTATTGAAAGTATTAAGCCGAAGAACTTTGGTGTGATCATCAGGACCGTTTCTGAAAGTAAAGGCGTTGCCGAACTGCAGAAAGATCTACTGGATTCTGTGGCCAAATGGGAAAACTTCATTAAGAAGCTACCGGAGGCCGAACCTTCTAAGAGGGTATGGGGAGAAATGGATCGGACTTCAACACTAATCCGTGATATCCTTAGCTCCGACTTTACAAACGTTTATGTAAACGACGCCGGACTTTTCGAAGATATCCGCTCCTATGTTCACGAAATCTCACCTGAAATGGAAAAGATCGTGAAGCTTTACAAGCATAAAGAACCAATCTTTGAGCATTTCAGCATTGAAAAGCAAATCAAGAATTCGTTTGGCAAAACGGTAAACCTGGCAGGAGGTGCGTATCTTGTTGTTGAGCACACTGAAGCCCTTCACGTTATTGACGTAAACAGCGGCAATAGAACAGCAAGTAAAGAGAATCAGGAAGAAAATGCATTACAAGTAAACAGGGAAGCCGCAAAAGAGATTGCCCGTCAACTTCGTTTACGTGATATGGGTGGTATTGTGGTCATCGATTTTATCGATATGCACAAAGCTACTAACAGAAAAATTCTTTTTGATTACCTGAAAGACCTCATGTTGCTTGACAGAGCCAAGCACACCATATTGCCTCCTAGTAAATTTGGATTAGTTCAGATTACCCGCCAGCGTGTTAGGCCGGAAATGAATATCGTAACCAGCGAAAAATGTCCAACTTGTGCAGGTACAGGAGAGATTAAGGCAAGTATCGTTCTGATGGATGACATCGAGAATAATTTGACCTATATTTTGCAAGAGCAAAATGAAAAAAATATTACGCTTTGTGTACACCCTTACATTGAAGCTTTCATAAAAAAAGGGATCATTTCACTACAATGGAAATGGTTCTTCAAATTCGGTCAGCGTGTTAAGATCCGTTCAGTACCTTCTTACAGCCTAACTGAATTTCATTTTCTTTCTTCTAAAGACGAAGAAATCAAATTATAAAAAAACGAGCTTTGATAACAGGCCTGAATTCTACGAATTCGGGCCTGTTTATTTTTACAACTTATTACAATATAATCTAAATTCGTAAACGTTATTTAATCGAATTCAATTGGCTAAAATCAAATCAGCATATTTCTGCCAGAGCTGTGGTTATGAATCTGCAAAATGGCTGGGCAAATGTCCTTCTTGCCAGCAATGGAACACTTTTGTTGAAGAAGTCGTAGAAAAACCTACTGCTAAAGTTCCAACTTGGAAAAACAGTACAGAAACGCAGCGGGTGAACAAACCGACAAGGGTTAGCGACATCCAGATCATACGGGAAGAGCGAATGCTAAGTGGAGACACAGAACTAGATCGCGTATTAGGCGGGGGTATTGTCCCGGGCTCAGTAATTTTAATTGGAGGAGAACCTGGCATCGGTAAATCAACACTGATGCTCCAGCTGGCCCTCAACATCCCCGGCAAAAAAATCTTATACGTTTCCGGAGAAGAAAGTGAACATCAAATCAAAATGAGGGCAGAAAGGATAACGACCAGTCCGACAGCTAATTGCTTTATCCTTACAGAAACCTCTACACAAAATATCTTTAAACAAATAGAACAAACTGAGCCAGATGTGCTGATCATAGATTCTATACAAACCTTACATTCAGCGCACATCGAGTCCACTCCTGGAAGCGTATCGCAAATTAGGGAATGTGCTGCAGAATTGTTGCGGTTTGCTAAAGAGACAGATACACCAGTGTTTTTAATTGGTCACATCACTAAAGATGGAGCAATTGCAGGTCCGAAAATATTGGAGCATATGGTAGATACGGTGCTTCAATTCGAGGGGGACAGGCACCATGTCTACCGAATATTACGTGCGATAAAAAACAGGTTTGGCGCTGCTGCAGAATTGGGGATATACGGAATGCATGCCAGTGGATTAAGGCAGGTTTCCAATCCTTCAGAAATTCTTCTGTCACAGCGTGATGAAGAACTGAGTGGCATTGCAATTTCTGCAACGCTAGAAGGCGCCAGGCCAATGCTTATAGAAACACAGGCATTGGTTAGCACAGCAGCTTACGGAACGCCTCAACGATCTGCAAATGGGTTTGACACCAAGCGAATGAACATGCTCCTGGCAGTACTTGAAAAACGTTGTGGATTTAAACTAAGCATGCGTGATGTTTTTTTAAACATAGCGGGTGGGATAAAAGTTGAAGACCCGGCAATAGATTTGGCAATCCTGGCGGCAATCGTGTCTTCCCACGAAGATATCTTTATTTCCTCCAAAACCTGTTTTGCTGCAGAGGTTGGCTTATCTGGAGAGATCAGGGCGGTAAATCGCATAGAGCAAAGGATATTAGAAGCTGAAAAACTAGGCTTCGAATCCATATTTATTTCCTCATTTAACATGAAGGGCTTAGATAGGAACAAATTCGGAATACTTATTAAGGCTGCAAGTAAAATTGAGGATGTGTTCTCTGAACTCTTCGGCTAGACGCAATTCCCCAAAACGGGCAATATGTTGCATAATTACGCATTTTGGGGCTTATTTTACCTAACTAGGAATTGCCTACAACTTAAGAAAAAAGATATAATTCGCTATATTTCAACTATATAAGCCCATCATTACCTACCGGTGACATTTGGCCTATAAGTTGTATTAGTTAATTTGTTATCATTCATTTATGATTGATGACTAACAATAGGGATGATTATCCTCGTTATCGTAAGATGGCGAGGATTTTTTTATGCCATTACAAATTTTTAGCTAGCTCTATGCTAGAACATTTTTACTATATTAACGCTATCAAAAACGAATAAATAAAAAGGGCTCATGAAATTCAAAACCTCAATTATTGGCTTTACATTCTGTTTAATCACAATGTGTGCTTCTGCTCAGGAAGCCATCAAACAAATCGCTCCGAAGACGTTTGGCGAGGGAGTTAAACTGGTAAACATTAAACCTGTAGCCAAGATGGAAGCGGCGATGGGCGATAAAGATTCGGTTAACATGAAAATCTCAGGAGAAGTTGTGGATGTATGTAAGAAAAAAGGTTGTTGGATGACGTTGAAGATGCCTGACGGGGAGCCGATTGGTATTACCTTCAAAGACTACGGATTCTTTATGCCAATGGACATCGTCGGTAAAAAAGTTGCACTTGATGGAATCGCAAAAAAACAGACCATCTCCGTTGAAACTTTACGCCATTATGCTGAAGATGCTCATCAATCTGCAGAAGAAGTGGCTGAAATTACTGACCCTAAAAAAGAACTTGCTTTTGAAGCTAAAGGTGTAGTGATCCTTAATAATTAGCGAATAAGCTAATTAACGGTAAAAGAAATCCATTTTTCATTAAAGATCAATGACTTTCATGATGAATACCGAATAATTTCTTAGAAATTTATATATTAGCTGCATAACCAAATCCCAAATTATGATCATTGCAGCCATTATATTAGTTGTGGTCCTATTATTCGGCATCACATTCTATAATTCTCTTATCGGTAAGAAAAATCAGGTCACAAACGCATTTTCGTCAATAGATGTGATGCTTAAAAAGCGATTTGACTTAATTCCAAATCTTGTTGAAACGGTTAAGCAGTATATGCAACACGAATCAGCAACGCTAACTAAAATCGTAGAATTAAGAAGTCAGGCAGGAAACTTAACGTTAACTACGGAACAAAAGATAGATCTTGACAAACAACTAAGCACGGGCGTGCGGAGTTTGATGTTAAGTGTTGAAAGCTATCCAGACCTAAAAGCAAACCAAAACTTCATTAATTTACAAAGTACGTGGACTGAAAGTGAAGAACAAATTGCTGCTGCCAGAAGAACCTATAACGCAGCTGTTACTGATTATAACAATGCAATCATGATGTTCCCTGGAAGCCTTGTAGCGGGCATGCTAAATTATCAACCAATGTCTGTGTTAGCCAGCACAGAAGAAGAGCGTCAAAACATCAGTGCAAAATCTCTTTTTAATAGTTAGATGCCCGAAGCAACAATCGTTTCCAATCTTCAAAATACATTAGTTGAATTAGAAGTTCAACGTAAAGATGTTTCGAGCGCTAAGCTAAAGAGCTATTTGATTATTGGTACAGGAGTCTTGCTAGGAGTAGCAGCTTTTTTATTCAGCGATCTACTTCTACTAAGTGCAATTGGCGGAGGCATAACACTAATTGTTGGCTTTGTGTTCCTTAGTAAGGCTTCACAAAAATTTAACGAATATCGCCATGAGTTTAAGCAACGCGTTATAGGTGCCGCACTAAAATCGATTGACAATAGTCTGGAATTGCAATACGAAAAGGGACTCTCTGAAGGTAATTTCGTTGCATCTCAGCTTTTCACGCAACGTCCAGATCGTTACAAGAGTCAAGACCAGGTCTACGGAAGCGCGGGAAGTACCAAGTTCTCATTTTCTGAAGTGCATGCAGAATACAAGACAGTAACGCAAACAAAAAACGGCCGACAAGAGCATTGGCATACCATCTTGAAAGGGATTGTTTTCTGTGCAGATTTTAACAAGCATTTTAACGGCACCACAGTCGTAAGACCAAAAGACTTTGGGGCAGCAATTGGCGCCTGGATATCCGACAAAGTAAGCATCTTCTCCTCTTCAGACAAAGAGTTAGTAAAATTGGAAAATACAGATTTCTGCAATACGTTTGTTACCTATTCAACCGACCAGGTAGAAGCCAGATACATCCTTACCCCGGCAATGATGGAAAGGTTATGTGAATTGGACCATAAAACTAAGGAAACCATTTCCGTCTCTTTTACTGACAGCTATGTTTATATCGCCTTTCCGCTTTCCAAAGACTATTTTGAACCACCTGTTTTTAAAAGTTTGCTAGACGGTAATTTCCTGGAGGAAGACTTGGGCGTAATCCGATTTATGTATGAGATCATCAATGAACTTGACCTCAATACCCGGATATGGGGCAAAAATTAGGCATAAAAAAAAGTCCCTTTCGGGACTTTCAATACTATTTCGACAAGTACATCGACTTATCTTTATAAAGCTTTCTGAAGTAAGGGTCTTCCAAATCTTTAATAAATCGGATAGATTCTCCAGTTGATTTCATCTCAGGACCTAATTCTTTAGTTACCTCTGGGAATTTATCATAAGAGAAAACAGGTTCTTTAATAGCATATCCTGCAAGCTTACGCTCGATGGTGAAGTCTTTTAATTTGTTAACCCCTAACATGATTTTCGCAGCGATATTGATATAAGGAACATCATACGCCTTAGCGATAAAAGGAACCGTTCTTGAAGCCCTTGGATTTGCCTCTATCACATAAACTTTGTCGTTTTTAACCGCAAACTGTATGTTTAACAAGCCTATCACATTCAGTGCTCTTGCTATTTTCTTCGAGTAAGTTTCCATGTCGTTAATCACCTTTTCAGATAAACTAAACGGTGGCAATACCGCAAAAGAATCTCCAGAATGGATACCTGCAGGCTCGATGTGCTCCATTAACCCAACAATATGAACATCATCTCCGTCGCTGATAGAATCAGACTCGGTTTCTTCTGCCCTATCCAGGAAATGATCAATCAGCACCCGGTTACCCGGCAAGTCGCCCAACAGTTTAACTACAGCTTTCTCCAGATCTTCATCATTGATTACGATGCTCATCCCTTGTCCGCCCAATACATAACTTGGTCTAACCAATACCGGGTAGCCTACTTCATTGGCAACAACAATCGCCTCTTCCGCATTTTCTGCGACACCGTATTTTGGATAAGGAATATCTAATTCTTTTAGAAGATCAGAGAAACGGCCCCTGTCTTCCGCGATATCCATATCGTTATAAGAAGTACCAATAATCTTAATTCCAGCTTGATGAAGCTTTTCTGCCATTTTCAATGCTGTCTGTCCGCCCAGCTGTACAATTACACCTACAGGACTCTCCAGTTCAATGATTTCACGTACATGTTCCCAGAACACAGGCTCAAAGTATAACTTATCAGCCATATTAAAGTCTGTAGAAACCGTCTCAGGATTACAGTTGATCATGATGGCTTCAAATCCAGATTCTTTTGCCGCTAGTAAACCATGTACACAAGAGTAATCAAATTCAATTCCCTGACCAATACGGTTAGGGCCTGATCCCAGTACGATAATTTTCTTCTTGTCCGAAGGTATAGATTCGTTTTCTTCCTCGTACGTGGAGTAATAATAAGGTGTCTGTGCAGCAAACTCAGCGGCGCAGGTATCTACCATTTTGTAAACACGTCTGATGCCCAGTGATTTTCTGCGTTCATAAACCTCATCTTCAGTTACGTTACCCAGCAAGTAAGCGATCTGAACATCGGAGAATCCTTTTTGCTTAAGGTTGAAGAAGAAATCTTTTGGTATATTATTTAAAGAATAGCGTTTCAATTCGGTTTCCAGGAATACCAATTCCTGTATCTGAGATAAGAACCATTTGTCAATCTTGGTTACCTTACGGATAGATTCCAATGGAACACCCATGCTCATCGCATCCTTGATCAGGAACAAACGGTTCCAGCTTGGATGCTCCAAACCATGCATAATGTCTTCAATGTTACGAACATGTTTGCCATCGGCACCTAAACCTGCGCGTCCTATCTCTAAGCTCTGGCAAGCTTTCTGTAAAGCCTCTATAAAAGTACGGCCAATTGCCATTACCTCACCAACAGATTTCATCTGCAAGCCGAGCTCCATGTTGGCACCTTTAAATTTATCGAAGTTCCATCTTGGCACTTTAACAATTACATAGTCAAGTGTTGGCTCAAAGTAAGCAGAGGTAGTTTTAGTGATTTGATTTTCAACTTCATCCAGGTTATAACCGATAGCCAGTTTCGCAGCTATTTTAGCGATTGGATAACCAGTTGCTTTACTTGCCAGTGCAGATGAACGCGAAACCCTTGGGTTAATTTCAATAGCGATAATGTCATCATTATCAGGATTAACGGAGAACTGTACATTACAGCCCCCTGCGAAGTTACCAATAGCCCTCATCATTTTGATAGCCTGGTTACGCATTTCCTGATAACACCTGTCAGACAAGGTCATTGCAGGAGCAACGGTGATGGAATCACCGGTGTGAATACCCATTGGGTCAAAGTTCTCGATAGAACAGATGATGATTACGTTATCGTTGCTGTCTCTCAACAACTCTAGTTCATATTCCTTCCAGCCTAGAACCGCTTTTTCTACGAGCACTTCATGTGTTGGAGAGGCTTCTAAACCACGCTTAAGTGCTGCATCAAATTCTTCTTTTTTGTGAACAAAACCACCCCCGGATCCACCAAGTGTATAAGAAGGACGGATAACCAAAGGATAGCCGATTTCTTGTGCCGCTTCTTTACCTTCCAGAAAGGAGTTTGCGATCTTTGAAGGTGCAACACCCACACCTATATCTACCATCAACTGACGGAATGCTTCCCTATTCTCGGTCTTCTCAATTGCTGCGGTATCAACACCAATAATCCTGACACCGTATTTCTCCCAAATACCATGCTCTTCTGCCTCAATACAAAGATTTAAGGCTGTCTGGCCACCCATGGTAGGTAGTACAGCATCAATTTTACGTTCTATCAAAATCTCTTCAATAGAAGCCACTGTCAATGGTCTGAGATAAACATGATCTGCAATTACCTTATCGGTCATAATAGTAGCAGGATTGGAATTGATAATTGAAACTTCAATTCCTTCATCTTTTAACGATAATGCTGCTTGGGATCCTGCGTAATCAAACTCGCAAGCCTGACCAATAATAATTGGTCCAGATCCGATAATCAGTACTGAGCGTATGGAGGTGTCTTTTGGCATAAAATGATCTATTTATAGACAGAATCGTCCCGGGAGATACATTGATCATCAACATAGATCACCGACTCTTCTGTCGGGATGCAAAGTTACGCTTTTGCACATTACAAACCACGTATTTTTTCAAAAACAGAAAAAGGGCCCTAAAAAGCCCTTTTCTACAAAAATTAAGGAATTATTGCAGCAATTTCACTTCGCCAATATCTGTTATTGCACTATCAATAACCGCAACATTTTCTACTGAAGTATCTCTATTAGGCGCTTTTGCATGCAGCCAAATCGTATAGGTTCCCTTCTTTACATTTGAAAATGAAAAACTTCCTGCAACAACATCAGTGATTAAGGTATCCTTACCTGATATAGCCATGGCTTTATCTGCACCATCAATAGGAAAAACTTTACCTCTGATGCCGCCAACCCTTGCCGCACTAAATGCAAAAAGGATAAACATCACCATTACTGTCGCCAAAAAACTTACTCTTAACTTCTTCATATCATTTAATTTATGGGCAAAGCCCGTTAAATAGCTGATTAGTTTTGCATACAATCTGTCCGGATTAATGCGAAAGTCTGTATTAAAGACACATCAAATGGGCTATTGTTTTAAAAAAGAGCTACATACTGGTTGGAACGACATTTGTAATACCTTGCTTATGAAAAAATTAATTCCATATGTTTTTGTCGCCACCCTGCTGGTAGCAGGCTGTGCAACGGTACAATCCATTATTAAATCAACGTTTCCATATACCTCAAATATTATCATCCCGGCATCTGGCAAAGCCAATACCACTATTTCTGCAAGCTCTTCAGCTACCAGCATAGACCAGGTATTTGGCAATCAGAATGGCACGAATTACATTAAAGAAGTGCGGATTGCATCGGCTAAAATGACCGCATATAATCCTGCAAATACAAGCCTGAGTATGTTTAAGTCGGTAAAGCTATTCATCTCAAGCGGTAGCAGTGGCGAAGTGCTGGTAGCTTCAAGAAACGACGTTCAGCCAAATATTGGTTCAGATCTGGTATTGGACATAGATAACTCCCGCTTTTTGGATAGTTATGTGCAAGGAAGCAGCATTAGCTTAAGATTGGAATACGTGTTAAGAAATAACACCACAGCAGATGTGAGTATAAAAACTTCACTAAGCTTTACCTCCATCCCAAAAACGCAATAATGCTAATGATACTCCTAATTTATTAATCGTACTGCTATTGCAGAAATCGCTGCGTTCCTTACTTTTGATTTATGATTGATGCCTTAGGGGATAGCTTCCAGCAATTGTTTTTGCAAACCGGGATGTTGGAATGGTTCGGTGTTTTTACCGGAATTTTATGTGTGTGGCTGGCTGCTAAAAACAACATTTACAATTGGCCTATCGCTATTGTTAGTGTGGTCATCTACATATTTATTTTTCTGCAGTCTAAACTTTACGCAGATATGGGCCTGCAAGTTTATTTTCTTGCAACCAATTTTTATGGTTGGTACTTCTGGAGTAAAAGAAGAAACAATCCAGAACTATCTACACCTGTGACACAGATCACGCTAAGAGAAATATTATTTTCTATCTTAGGCGTTATTGCTTTCACGGGTATTATTGGTTTGATACTACATAAACAAACTGATGCTTCATTTCCATTCATAGATAGTTTTTGCACTGCTTGCAGCTTAATTGCCCAGGTTTTCTTAGCACGTAAAGTGCTGCAAAACTGGCTTATATGGATCTTTGTTGATGTTATCTATGTTGGCGTATACGTCTCCAAAGACCTTTATGCCACAGCAATCATGTATGCGCTCTATATTTACATCGCTACTGTAGGATATTTAGATTGGAGGAAAATTTACCGTGAACAAGGAAATTAAAAAGATAGCCATCGTTGGTCCAGAGAGCACCGGGAAATCTACCCTCACACAGGAACTGGCTAAACACTACAAAACCTTATGGGTTCCGGAATATGCAAGATATTATTGTGCTGCATTAACAGCTCCATGCAACTTGCAGGACGAGGTCAATATGTTTCATGGTCAGCTTGCACTTGAAGATTCTATCCTCGCTATCGCAGAGAAGCCTCTTATCTTTTGCGACACCACTTTTATTACTGTTAAGATCTGGAGCGATGAAGTATTTGGAGAAACACCTGCAATTGTTTTAGAAGCATTGCCCATTTACAAATACGACTTCTACCTGCTCATGGACATCGATCTCCCCTGGCAGGAAGATCCTCTTCGGGATTTCCCTCATAAAAGGGAACACTTTTTAAACACCTGGCACAGGGAATTAAAAGCGCTTAACGCAACCTATGAGTTAGTCGGAGGCATCAAAGACCGCACAAATAACGCAATCTCCGCTGTTGATCGTTTTTTAAAAACCACATAACACACAAAATATTATTTGGTTTAAAAATTTTATATACATTTGTCACATCAAAAAGGGGTGCCTTGTTTTGTAAAAAACACAAAAACAGGCTGAGAGCATACCCATTATATCTTTATAAGATATATGCACCTGATCCGGATAATGCCGGCGGAGGGATTGGAGTTATGGAGTTTAACTTGGCTGTAAGTGCCCCTTACTTACAGTGGTTTAACTTAAAAATACAAAAGATTGAAAAAATTAGTGATCGCACTTTCTGTGCTGCTTGTGCCATTTTTAACTAATGCACAAAACAAACCTGCTGTAAGCGTTAAAAGAGATACGCTTATCAAACTGGATGAAATTACTGTAAAAGCAACAAGGGCAGGCGCCAAATCTGCTGCTACTTACAAAAACATTACTAAAGCAGAATTGGAAGTAAACAATTTCGGGCAAGACCTCCCATTTCTTTTAAACAACACGCCTGGCGTAGTCCTCACTTCTGATGCCGGCGCCGGTGTAGGTTATACTGGTATTAGAATCCGGGGAAGCGATGCCAGCCGGGTAAATGTAACCATTAATGGAATCCCATACAATGACAGCGAAAGTCAGGGTACCTATTGGGTGAATATGCCTGATTTTGCTTCTTCTGTTGACAACATTCAAATTCAACGCGGCGTAGGCACTTCAACTAATGGCGCAGGTGCCTTTGGTGGTAGCCTGAACATTCAAACGGCATCGCTTGCAGACAATGCCTATGCCGAGCTTAACAACACCTATGGTTCTTTCAATACCTTGAAAAATACGGTTAAAATTGGAACCGGACTGATAGACAACAAATGGAGTTTTGATGGCAGATTATCTCGTATCAAATCAGACGGTTTTATAGATCGCGCTGCCTCTGATCTCAGGTCATTTTTCTTATCAGGGGCTTACCATGGCAAAAACGATCTGCTCAGGATAAATATCTTTTCAGGAACAGAGAAAACGTATCAGGCATGGAACGGTGTTCCAGAATCACGCTTAAACGGAGACAAGGCAGAAATGGATGCCTACATCGCCAGAAATTACTTATCTGATGCCGATGCTCAGCACCTCCTAACCTCCAATAGCCGCACCTACAATTCCTTTACTTATAAAGACCAGAACGACAATTATGCGCAAACCCACTACCAGGCTTTGTATGCTAAGCAATTTAATGAGAAGTTATCACTAAACGGCGCTTTACACTACACAGATGGGAAAGGATATTTCGAAGAGTTTAAATCGCAAGACCGTTTCAGTAAATATGGTCTACCTAATGTAGTAATAGGAACAACAACAATTAGCCGTTCAGACCTGGTCCGCAGAAGATGGCTGGATAATGATTTTTATGGCGCAACATTCGCTTTGAATTATAATGCGGCATCCAACCTATCATTTGTGTTGGGTGGTGCATACAATCAATACAACGGAAAGCACTTCGGACAAGTGATCTGGGCGCAATACGCCTCTACTGGCGACAATTTCCGTCACTATTATGATGGTAAAGGTGATAAAGATGATTTCAATGTGTACGGGAAAGTAAACTATAGTCCGGCGGAGAAACTTAGTCTGTTTGCCGACTTACAATACAGAAAAGTGAACTACAAGATTGGTGGGAATGATAAAAATCTGATACCATTAGACTTCAACAACAAGTATGATTTTTTCAATCCAAAAGTTGGCGCAACCTACACCTTTAATGAAGAAAACAACTTGTACGCTTCCTTTAGCGTTGCCAATAAAGAACCCAACCGTGATGACTTTACCAACATCAGAGCAGGTCTATTGCCTAAACCAGAAAGATTAAACGATGTGGAATTAGGGTATCGCTTTAACGATGGCAACCTAAATGTTGGTGCAACCGCCTACGGGATGTTCTACAAAGACCAACTTATTTTTACTGGGGAGATCAATAACTTTGCTGATGCTTACCGTCAAAATGCGGCAAAAAGCTACCGTGCCGGTATAGAGTTAGATGCTTCTTATATCATCAGTCCTAAATTTGCAGTCAATGCAAACGCCGCGTTAAGCAAAAATAAAATTAAGGATTATGTTGATTACGTTTCTGAATATGACGACAATGGTGATGTGGTGAACATCATCGCTACCAACTATGCCAACCCCGATATTTCATTTTCCCCTGCTTCAGTATTATTTGGAGAACTGGTTTATAAGCCGATAAGTGGCCTGGCCCTGGCTGTTCAAAGTAAATATGTAAGCAAGCAATTTATGGACAATACACAGAACAGCAGCAGGCAGTTGGATGCCTATTGGGTTAACAATGCAAGGTTAGGGTACGACTTTAACTTCAAAGGATTGAAAAATGTAAATATCGGATTACTGGTAAGCAACCTTTTCGATAAGAAATATGAGAGCAATGGATATACCTACAGCTCTGCTTATCAGGGTACAGTTACTACAGAAAACTTTTATTTCCCTCAGGCAGGAACAAATTTCCTACTTTCGCTTAACCTCAAATTTTAAACATGAAGAAGTTCATCGAAAAACTCCATTTCATTACGCATGACATTGAACAGCACACGCACATAGAACAGGCCAGGATTGCTTGTGAAGCAGGTGCAAAATGGATTCAATACCGGTGCTTAACTAAGGGAGATGACGAACTTTTGAAAGATATCAATGTGATTGCAGAAATCTGCGACGATTGGGGGGCAACCCTGATCGTCACAGATCACATTCACTTCAATGGAAAAGCAGATATCCAGGGTTTCCATATCGAAGATATGGACGCTGATTTCAGCGCATTAAAATTACAGCTTGGAGAAGCAATCACACTAGGTGGCTCATCCAATACGGTAGAAGGGCTAATCCGCCTGGCTCAGCAGGGAGCCGATTATGCAGGCTTCGGACCATTTAAAACAACCACTACAAAACCTAATAATGCTCCCCTGTTAGGCATTAGGGGCTATGCAGATGCCATGCTTATTTTAAAGGAGCAGCAAATTGATCTACCTGTGCTTGCAGTAGGCGGTGTTACGATTAATGATATAGATGGGCTCATGGCTACAGGCATTTTTGGTATAGCAGCATCCTCTGCTATCAATCAAGCTGATAACATGAGAAACGCTTATCTGGATTTTTACGATAAAGTCATGTAAACTCACTTTTTTAATTTATCTGCACAATTTATTTTCCTATCGCCTACATTTGTCTAAAATCTTATCCCTTTGGACAATACTGACCCCGCAGAACAACCCATACCCTTTTACGCAGCCCTCCTGTACAGAGAATTTCGCTCCTATTTGGGCATGCGTTTCTTCTTCACCTTCGCCTATCAGATACAGGCAGTTATCATTGGCTTCCACATCTACCACCTTACACATGATCCGCTGGCGCTTGGACTAGTAGGGCTTTGCGAGGCAATACCAGCCATCAGCATTGCATTATATGGTGGTTATATAGCAGACAAATCTGAGAAACGGGGGCTTCTTTTAAAAGTATTTGCCGGGGTATTTCTCTGTTCATTGGTAATGTTAATCGTTACTACCAAACAAATGCAACAGTATGTACCATCCAGCTCCATTGTACCTATCATGTACCTTATGGTATTCGGAATAGGAATTGCAAGGGGCTTTTTTAGTCCGGCTACCTTTTCGCTGATGGCGCAAATAGTTCCAAAAAAGCTATACCCAAATTCCAGTACATGGAACAGCTCCAGCTGGCAGGCGGCTTCTATTTTGGGGCCTATGACAGGAGGATTGATCTACGCCTATTATGGGATCACGGTTACCTATTACATCATTATCACATTTATCTTTATCGCACTGGTTTGTATATTCTTTTTAAAATCACATCCGCCAACCTTCATACCTGCTCAAAGTATTATTAAGAGCTTAACAGAAGGGGTTAGGTTTGTATTTAAAAGTAAAATGATGCTGGGCGCGATGAGCCTTGACCTTTTCTCAGTATTTTTTGGAGGGGCAGTAGCTTTGCTGCCAGTATTTGCTAATGACATCCTCAAGGTAGGCTCAGAAGGATTGGGACTAATGAGGGCGGCCGCCTCTCTTGGTGCAGTATTAACCATGCTTACTATGACGGTTTTCTCCCCAATGAACAAACCCTGGAGAAACTTGTTGATTGCAGTTGTAGGTTTTGGCAGCAGCATAATATGCTACGGCCTTTCCAAAAGCTTTTATCTTACGCTGGTATTCTTATTTATGGAAGGTGCATTTGACAGTGTAAGTGTAATTATCAGATCCACCATCATGCAGTTGCTTACCCCAGATGAAATGCGCGGTAGAGTTTCTGCGGTAAACAGTATGTTCATCGGCTCTTCTAATGAGATTGGTGCCTTCGAATCCGGTCTTACGGCGAAACTTATGAGAACCGTTCCCGCAGTAGTTTTCGGCGGAAGCATGACCATCATTATAGCCGGCATCACCTACTTCAAAACAAAAGAACTCACCAAGTTAAGCCTGCAGGAGATTAACGAGCAGAATCCCTAAACAATTTCTCTTTCGCCAATTTGTTGTCTCCACATGGCAAAATACAAGCCTTTTTCGGCCAATAAATCAGCATGCTTACCTTGTTCAATGATATGGCCTCTTTCTAATACATAAATCCGGTCAGCATGTCGAATAGTAGATAAACGGTGCGCAATTAAAATGGTTACATGACTTGTTAATACAGAGACATCGCGAATAGTGGCAGTAATTTCTTCCTCTGTCAAAGAATCCAAAGAAGAAGTGGCCTCATCAAATACCAAAATATCCGGATTGCGTAACAACGCTCTGGCGATAGACAAACGTTGCTTTTCTCCACCTGAAACCTTTACCCCACCTTCACCGATCACGGTATCTAAGCCTTTGTCAGCCCGCGCCAGTAAATTTTGACACGCAGCCTGGTGTAAAACACGCATACAATCCTCATCACTTGCGCCCGGTTTCACAAACTGCAGGTTCTCTCTGATCGTACCCGAAAACAGTTGGGTATCTTGAGTTACAAACCCAATCTTCTCCCTTAACAGATCAAGATCTATTTCAGTACCAGAATTCCTGTTATATAAAACCTGCCCCTCAACCGGTTGGTAAAGACCTACCAGCAATTTTACCAATGTAGTTTTACCGGAGCCTGATGGACCCACAAACGCAATAGTCTCACCATTATTCACTGAAAAGTTAACGTGGTTCAAGGCATTGGTTTTGCCAGAAAGGTGTTTAAAGCTTACATTAGAAAATGCTACTGATTCGATTTTCTCCAATTGTATCGGGTTCGCTGGCTTTTTATCTACTGGCGTATTCAAAATATTTTTAAAATTACCCAAAGATACTTCGGCCTCTCTCCAAGCCAATATTACGTTACCTAGCTCTTGTAAAGGGCCAAAAAGGAAAAAGGAATAGAACAGAAAAGAAAAATACTGCCCCGGGGTAATGGCCTTATCAAAGATCAACATCAATAAAACCACAACCATCGTACTCCTGACTAGGTTTACCGTGGTGCCCTGTACAAAGCTCATACTACGTACATATTTAACTTTTCGCAATTCCAGACCTAAAATCTTATAGGTGGTTTTATTTAAGCGATCAATTTCCTGACTGGCAAGACCTAAACTTTTTACCAGTTCAATGTTACGCAATGATTCTGTTGTTGAACCCGCCAGAGCCGTGGTTTCAGCAACAATAGACCGTTGTATGTTTTTGATTTTACGACTTAAATACCAACTTAAGAAACTAATAATGGGGATAGAAGCTGCATAGATTAGCGAAACTTTATAACTCACAGAAAGGGAGTAAACGATCACAAACACTAAACCAACTAAACTTACAAAAAGAATGCTGATAAATGAGGTAATGAATTTTTCACTATCCAAACGTACCTTTTGCAGGATACCAAGAGTTTCTCCGCTTCGCTGATCCTCAAATACTTGATAAGGCAATTCCAGGGAATGCTTCAAGCCATCGGCATACATCTTCGCCCCTACTTTTTGCACAATGATATTGGTAAAATAATCCTGAAAGTTTTTGGCAATTCTGGAAACCATAGCAGCGCCTATGGCCAGCCCTACAAGCCCTAAAACTCCCCATAAATACTCGCTTCGGCTCAGTTCATTATGTCTGTTGATGTACCTGTCTAAAATCTTACCTGTAAAGTAAGGGTCCATTAGCGAGAAACCTATGTTAAATGCGGCAAGTACCAATGCTAAAACCACAACCCATTTGTGTGTCTTAAGATATTGGAGCAGTAGATTCATTATTTTTATAATTAGGGTGGCAAAAATAAATAAAGGGAATGAAGCATTTACCTCATTCCCTTTAAATTACTTAAAAACTATAATATACCTTATACAGTCATTACATCTTTTTCTTTTGCTTCTGCATGTTTATCAACTTTTATGATGTAAGCATCGGTTATCTTCTGAACTTCTGCCTCACCCGTTTTGATCTCATCATCAGAAACGCTTTCGCCTTTTAATTTTTTGATTTTTTCATTGGCATCTTTACGAATGTTACGTACCGTAACACGGCCACGCTCTGCCTCTTCTTTTACTTTTTTAACAAGATCCTTTCTTCTTTCCTCTGTTAGCGGTGGAACTACAAGCCTGATTACAATCCCATCATTCTGAGGATTGATGCCAATATTGGCTTCCATAATAGCACGTTCAATTGGAACTAACAAAGACTTTTCCCATGGCTGAATAATCAGCGTTCTTGCATCGGGAGTGTTAATGCTGGCAACCTGGCTAAGCGCAGTCGCGCTGCCATAATAATCAACCATAATACCATCCAGCATTCCTGCGGATGCTTTTCCTGCGCGAATTTTTGTTAGCTCTGTTTCGCAATGCGAGATTGCTCTGTCCATTGCTGCCTGGGCATCTTGTAACTGTTTCTTTATGAGGTCATTCATACTATCAATGTTTACCTAAATATATCTTGGGGTATTTATCTAACTAATGTTCCTATCTCTTCACCGTTGGCAATCTTCATAAAATTACCTGCTTTGTTCATGTCAAAAACAATAATGGGAAGTTTGTTCTCCTCACACAAAGTGAAAGCAGTCATGTCCATTACATTCAAACTTTTAGCATAAACCTCTTTGAAAGAAATTTCGGCGTATTTCGTTGCAGAAGGATCTTTTTCTGGATCCGCAGTGTAAATTCCATCTACACGCGTACCTTTCAACACCACATCAGCTTTGATTTCAATTGCGCGAAGTGCTGCAGCAGAGTCTGTTGTGAAATAAGGATTACCCGTTCCGGCGCCGAAAATAACAATACGCCCTTTTTCTAAATGTCTTACTGCCCTTCTGCGAATAAATGGCTCACAAATCTGCTCCATTTTAATGGCAGTAAGCAACCGGGTCTTTAATCCTACTTTTTCCAGAGCATCTTGAAGTGCCATACTATTGATCACTGTTGCCAGCATTCCCATATAATCAGCCTGTGCCCTGTCCATTCCGGATTTTTCTGCACTAAGTCCTCTAAAAATATTACCGCCTCCTATTACTATTGCAATTTCAAGACCTTCGTCATGAACAGCTTTAATGTCTTCGGCGTATTTTCTTACAACCTCATTATCAATTCCGTATTGCTTGTCGCCCATTAGCGATTCGCCACTTAACTTTAGCAGGATCCTTTTATACTTCATGGCCTCAAAAATAGCTATTTAATTTCTGATGCCCAAATGTTCAACCCCCGCAACATAAACTTTCAGTAATTGCAAATTATCGTCTAAAAACACCAGATTGGCAGGACTTCCAATTGGAAAACCATCCTTATTACTATAAAGTGCCATCAACTTAGCGGGATGGTAAGACGCCATTCGAAGTGCGGCCGCAAGCGGTATATCACACTTGGTTACACAGTTTTGCACTGCCTGCAATAGCGTAATGTTTGACCCAGAAAGCGTTCCGCCCGGGGTAATAAATTTATCTCCTGATAGCTGGTGCTGGTAAGGTCCAATATTGCAAGCGGTAACCGCGTCTGTAATCAAAAAAAGCCGGTCGCCCATCAGTTTATAACTCAGCTTCACCATTTCAAAATCTACATGTTGCCCATCTGCAATAATACTTGCCATCGCTGTTTTGTGATTAAGCACTGCCGCAGGTAGGTTTGGCGATCTATGATGTATCGACGGCATCGCATTAAAGAGATGTGTAGTTGTAGTAAATCCCTTGGCATATGCCTGGTTGGCCTGATCAAATGTTGCATCGCTATGTCCCAGCGAAAGAGTAATATCCTGACCGGCTAAATATGACAGCACCTCATCATCCTGTACCTCCGCAGCTATGGTCATCATTTTAACCACACCATCTGCATCTTCCACCAGTTTCTTCACTTCATCAAGTGTTGCCCTTTTTATATACTTTTCCAAGTGCGCACCTAAGCGCTTTGGATTAAGATATGGTCCTTCCAAGTGCAATCCTAAAAAACCTTTAGCTTCACTACGATATTCTTTAGCGGCTTCAACTGCCTTAATCACAATCTCAGGAGAATTTGTGGCCACACAGGCCAGGAAATCTGTAGTTCCCTTGCTGATCAGATCAGCATCCATTTGTCGCAATGTTTCCGATGTTGGATACGCTGAAAACAAATTGCCACCAGAACCATAAATTTGCAGGTCTATAAAACCCGGACTAACGTAAGCGCCTTTCGCATCGATAATTTGACAGTTATCGAGCGTCACATCCTGACCGATCCTGATAAGATTACCATTTTCTATGAAAATAGTATGGTCTGTAACCAGTACATCATCATTAAAAAACTTACTGTTTGTTATTGCGATCATAAGGCCCAAATATAGAAAAAGGCCTCCGTTTTTTCGGGAGACCTTTTCAATAAGATATCAGGGCTGTAATTAAGCGCCCAATTGGATGCGTTTAAATGAAGTAACAGTTAAACCTTTAACCGTATTATTTAAGAATTTACGAACATCTACTGAACTGTCTTTTACAAACTCCTGGTTTAATAATGTACTGTCCTTGTAGAATTTATTCAATTTACCTGCAGCAATTTTTTCAACCATTTCTTCTGGTTTGCCTTCTTGACGGATTACATCTTTGGCAATTTCAATTTCGCGTTCAATAGTAGCAGGATCAACACCATCTTTATCAACAGCAACAGGGTTCATTGCAGCAATCTGCATGGCAACATCCTTACCAGCTTCAGTAATATCTACACCATTAGTGCCTTCAAATACCACCAAAACACCCATTTTACCATTAGAGTGGATATAAGAAACGATTTTTTCACCAGATACATTTGCATACTCCTGAATAACGATTTTCTCTCCGATTTTACCGGTTAGTTCAGTAATCGTTTCGGCAACTGTACGTCCATCTTCCAAAGAAACTGCTGATAATTCTTCAACAGATGCAGAATTGTTGGCAACTGCTGCTGCCAAAACAGCCTGAGCTAGATTACGGAAATCTTCAACTTTAGAAACTGGCTCAGTTTCACAAGCTAAAGCCACTAATTTACCATTTGTACCATCTGCTGAAACATGGATCGATACCAGACCTTCAGAAGTAGCATTGCCAGAACGAGCGGCAGATACCTTTTGACCTTTTTTACGCAATAAATCAACTGCGGCTTCGAAATCGCCGTTAGCTTCTACTAATGCTTTTTTGCAATCCATCATACCGGCACCGGTTTGTTGGCGTAATTTATTTACATCTGCAGCAGTAATTTGTACTGACATTTTAGTTTTTTTTAAGTTATGATTTAAAAATTATGGGTTGTACAGTATTGTTGTAAGTAAACCCTGCAACGCACCATACAACCCAAATTAAATTATTTTAAGCTTCTTCGCTTGTACCTTCTTCGGTATCAGCCTCAACTTTTTTTCTTCTTGCACCAGGAGCAGCAGCTTCCGGAGCATCAGCAGCAGCTTTAGCAGCTACAGCTTCTTTTTCAGTTTCTTCGTCTTTCTCACGTTTGCGCTCATCTAAACCTTCTTCAATTGCTTTGATGATCACATCAGTAATTAAAGAGATAGATTTAGTAGCATCATCATTCGCAGGAATTGGGAAATCGATGTTAGAAGGATCAGAGTTGGTATCAACCATTGCAAAAGTTGGAATGTTTAATTTCAACGCTTCGCTAACAGCGATATGCTCTTTTTTAACGTCAATTAAAAAGATAGCAGCCGGTAAACGGTTAAGATCCGCAATACCACCCAATAAGCTTTCCAATTTAATACGCTCACGCTGAATCATTAAACGCTCCTTTTTAGAAAGGATTGAATAAGTACCGTCTTTAGTCATCTTATCGATGGTAACCATCTTTTTGATTGACTTGCGTACAGTTGCAAAGTTGGTTAACATACCACCTAACCAACGCTCGGTTACGAAAGGCATGTTTACTTTTTTTGCTTGCTCAGCAACAATTTCTTTAGCTTGTTTCTTAGTAGCTACAAATAAGATCTTGCGACCCGATTTCACGATTTGTTTAATCGCTGAAGCAGCTTCTTCAGTTTTAGTTAAAGTTTTATTTAAATCTATAATGTGGATACCATTGCGTTCCATAAAAATATATGGTGCCATTTTTGGGTTCCATTTACGGGTAAGGTGACCAAAGTGTACACCTGCATCCAATAAGTCTTGATATGTAGTTCTTGCCATTGTTTTGTCTCCTTAAGATTAACGTTTACTGAATTGGAATTTCTTACGTGCTTTCTTGCGTCCTGGTTTCTTACGCTCAACCATACGCATATCACGGGTCATTAACCCTTTAGCGCGTAATGCTGGTTTTTTCTCAGCATCTAATTCAACAATAGCTTTAGCAATAGCCAAACGAACTGCTTCTGCCTGGCCTTTAACACCACCACCTGCTACATTTACGCTTACATCATACTGACCAACCAATTCAGATACTGTGAATGATTGATTAACGATATATTGTAATGGCAAGGTTGGGAAATATTCTTTGTGATCTTTACCGTTAACGGTAATAGTGCCGCTGCCTTCTTTTAAATAGATACGAGCAACAGCAGTCTTTCTTCTTCCTGAAGTATTAGTAACTGACATTTCTTCTTTAATTAAAGTGTAATGGTTTTTGGTGATTGTGCTGCATGAGGATGTTCTGCACCTGCATAAACATAAAGGTTGGTGTACAATTTAGCACCAAGTTTAGTTTTAGGTAACATACCACGTACTGCTTTTTCGATAACACGTTTTGGATGTTTCGCCATTAACTCTTTCGGAGAAATGAAACGCTGACCACCTGGGTAACCAGTATAAGAAGTATAGATCTTCTCACTGAATTTGTTTCCGGTCAACTTAATCTTGTCTGCATTGATAACGATCACATTATCGCCGCAGTCTACGTGTGGGGTGTACTCAGGCTTGTTTTTACCACGGATGATCATTGCGATCTTCGATGACAAGCGCCCCAAAATCTCGCCTTGTGCGTCAACAACAACCCACTGTTTGTTAACAGTTTTTGCATTGGCAGAGACAGTTTTGTAACTTAACGTATTCACTTGCTTGTATTTAATTTGTTAAACAATTATTTATTCCCCCTAATTTTAGGGACTGCAAAGATAGCGTAATATCTTTAATTGTCAAACACTTGATGAAAAAAAGTGAATCTTTCTAATTGCGTTGTTCCATTTCCTTAACGACCTAAAAAAACTAAAGTCACCAACAAGAAGACAAATTCAAGTGCAGGACAAAGCGCATCTTTTTCCGATCTCCTTTTTGGGTTGGTTAATCCTTGGTAGGTCCTTGACAGGTCCTTGGTTAGCCCTTAGCTCGTCGATTGACGATGCAACGACTACAGAAGGGCTATTTAAGACACCATCATTTAACTCTGCAAGTTGTTCTCACCCTTTGGGCAGTATAATAGTAGATTTGGTTTAGGTTTGCTGTAGGTTTGTTCGGAGAAAAGGGCCATATCTCCGAACAAACCTCAAGCGAATCTTTTCTAATGGCAGATCGAATCAAGCACAGACCCATGTGCAAAGTACACCACTACTTTGCAACAACAAAAAACAATGGTAATTTCAGGAATTAAAAGCGCACGTGGCGCAGATACTTATTGTTTCGGAACTCGCTTTTCAGAAGTTAATTTTTGTATTACCGCTGCAAGCTTTACAGGATCTTTCGCATACTTCTCAAGATCGATGATTTCTACTTTTCGGAAATCAATTGGGTGACTTTCACTTTGTAATGAAATAGAACCAGATTTCAACAATTCACCCTCTTCCTCATTTCCTTTTGGATCTTTTTGAGGATGCTGATAACGCAAGACTTCTACCCCGTTAATATAATGAACTACGAGAGAATCACCCAATACCAGTACCTCAGCGCGAACCCACTGGGGGCCGTTAAAAGTGTCCGAATTTGAATCCACGCAATGTGTTTTAATTACCTTGCCATTTTTTACAAATTGTGTTCCCGGCGTACAAATATTGGCAGTTGAGCGTTTTCCATCTCCATTTCCTCCAAGCAACTGTACTTCAATTGAATTTGGAAAATCCTGGTCCTTCCTCATTTCTGCAGGAAGTTGTCCGTGGATCATAATTCCACTATTGCGTAAAGCCCAACCCTCACCGCCTTTTGCCTGATCACCAACAAACCGATACTCTACTCCGATCAAGTAATGCGAATACGTTTTTTTATAAAATAGGTGCCCATACTGTTGATCGAAACTAGTATACTGATCGTACCTCACTTCAATTTTACCGTCTTCCACTCTAAAAGTGTTTCCAAAATTATCATTCAAATCATGGTTTCTGATCTTCACTTCCCAGCCCTTAAGGTCTTTTCCATCAAACATCTGTTTCCATTTAGGGACAGTCACCTCTGGCGATTTAAAAGTGTAGCTCAATAACATCAATGGCAAAACTGCAATTGCAGCCATCCTGATTGCAGAATATTTTAGATTTAGTTTCATTGTATTTGTGTGTTTTCGAGTTGAATTTACAACAATTAAATATAATAGTCTAACTGCATGCTAGAATTTATCACGTGGTATTAAATCCGACTAACTATACTATTCTAGATGCGCCAATTATGCAAGGACAGAATATGCATTATAAGTTATATTTTTGCTTTTATGGACAGCTATAAAGAAACGTTTGAGACCTGGAATAAAGTGGCCAAAGTATATGAAGACAAGTTTATGGACCTTGATTTATACAATGACACCTATGATGCCTTCTGCGAAAACATCGGCAAAAAGGACGCAAGCATTCTTGAAATCGGATCTGGGCCTGGTAACATCACTAAATATCTACTTTCTAAAAAGCCCGATTTGAAGATTGAAGGGACAGATGTTTCAGAAAACATGATCGAATTAGCTAAGAAAAACAATCCGGGAGTAATGTTTAGTATATTAGACTGCAGAAACCTGGATCAACTTACCCAAAAATTCGATGGGATCGTTTGCGGCTTTTGCATACCTTATTTATCGGAAACAGATACTTTAAAAATGGTTGACGACTGCGCAGGATTACTTAACAACAATGGCATTTTATACCTCAGTTTTGTTGAAGGAGACTACCTTAAATCAGGTTTTCAAACCAGTAGCAGCGGGGACAGGGCCTACTTCTATTTCCATTCGACGCAAAAGTTAATTTCAGAACTCAAAAACCATGGATTTGGCTTAATAAACCTGTTTGAAAAAGTTTACAAAAGAAGTATAACCACTGAGGAAATCCACAGCGTTGTCATTGCCAGAAAACTCTCACTTATTTGACCTCGTTATCCTTATTTGTTTTTTTAACATTTTCAAAACACTCTCTGCCTTGTAGTAAGTAAAAGCAATTAAGCCAACTTTGTTAAAACTTTGTATACACAGCAACCTGTACAACATTGTTATTGATATTATTTGTTGCGCCTTTAACAGCTTGATTCATATAGCCAAGCTCAAGATCCAGCTTGTTACTTACGCGGTAACCGGCCGCAACATAAGCCCTGTTCTGATCAAAAAAACTGCTGTTTATCTTGTCTTTGTTTTGAACGTTTAAAAACACCTCATTTTGCAAGGCAACAAATAGGCCTTTTTCGAAAGACTGGATGTCCTTCTTTAATGGAATTAAAAATCTTAAGAAATACCTGAAGCGCTGAGCAAATACATCATCTGAGGCAATCTTTTCAATAAATCGTTGCTCCAATCTAAGCCTGTGAGTCACATTTACTGTACTGATTTTATGCCTGTGAATATATTGCTCCCAAGCCCTGTTCTCTGTAATTGCCGGCGCGCCGGGTGTATAGGTTTGTGTGAATAAATAGCCGATAGTAAGGTCGTTGTTTTTGTTTAAAGAGTACGTAAGCCCTGGTCTGATCAATAAGTTCCTGAGATTTTCCCAATCGTTTGCAGACCGCAATTGTACATCAAAATGTACGCCCCATTTATCGTTTATTTTGTGGGTATTCATTAAAAATAACCAACCTGAATTCTGATGTGCCGTTTGAGAAAATGCAGATACCGCCGCGCCTAAAATCAAGAACAGAACCAAGAAAAATTTTCGCATAATCTATTTTTTATCCGCTAAAATAAAATATTTATCTGCATTTATTGCTGACAAAATAAGAAAGCGTGCCAGCGTTTGCCGCTTTGAATAAGGAGATCTAGAATTAGTGTGTAACGCCTTGTCTAAACTTCCTAAAAACTAAAACAAAGTGCAGTAGTATACAAATGATAAAGGAAATGGATAACATGATGTACAGCCAGGAGTTTCCAAAATAATCGTATCTTAAGGAGGACAAGACTACATGTGTTACCCAGAGGATTAAAAAACCGGCGAAGAAAACATTGGTCGCACCGATTATAAAATGCACTAGTTTAAATGCTTTCTGTTGTTCTATGTTCCTAAGCACAAGTGAATTAAAGACAATAACTACCAATATTCCCGCCATTGCATATGACGTGCTGTTGAGTAGATAGAGCAAGAAATAGAGTATCGCAAAAGCGATATTTAAATAGGACAAAGTTTTCAGCATCATCATAAATATAGTCATTCCCAGAACTATTCGGTGCTGTTGTTGTTTTATAACTAACAGTGCGCAGGATCTAAAAATCTTACAAAGGTCTCACTGAATTGAAAACTTAATCGTACAAAGATGAAAAAGGAAACAAAAATAGTTGCAGGAATATTAGCAGGAGCTGCGCTTGGTGCAGCAGTAGCATTAATTCTATCATCCGATAAATCTGGTGATGTAAAAGATAAAGTGGCAGATTGGTTCTGCGATTTATTAGATTCTTCAAAAGACAAGTTGGCTGATGTAACTGATAGAGTTAAAGACAGTATTTCAAACATTAGGGCATAACTTACTGAATGAAAATTGCATTTCATGGTGCAGCACGTGCTGTAACGGGAAGTAAACACCTGATTACTTTAAAAAACAACGACCAAATATTATTAGACTGCGGAATGTTCCAGGGCATGGGCGAAGTAACCGATAAATTAAACGGTTACTTCGGCTTTAAGCCTTCGGAAATTACTTATGTGATCTTGTCTCATGCACACATAGATCACTGTGGACTGTTGCCGAAATTAGTAGCAAACGGCTTCAACGGCAATATTTATGCTACTCCTCCTACAATGGATTTAGCCAGAATTCTTTTAATGGATTCTGCAAAGATCCAGACGCAGGATGCAGAATTTATGAATAAGCATAAAAAGGAGCATGAGGAAATAGAAGAGCCACTTTACACTGAGGATGATGTGATTAAAACGCTCAGCCAATTTAAATTAGTGGAATACAACGAAGATTTTAAAATTGATGATCAGATTACCCTTTATTTTACCGATGCAGGGCACATTATCGGTAGTGCGGCTGTTCACTTAACCATTACTGAAGAAAGTGAGACAGCAAAGATTACTTTTAGTGGTGATGTAGGCCGGTACGGCGACTTACTCCTTAAGAGTCCGCAGCGATTTGAGCAGGCAGACTATATTTTAATGGAGTCCACCTATGGAGATTCTTTGCATAAGGATCTCGACCCAATAGAGGACATGTTACTTGAAATCATTCGTAAAACTTGTGAAGTCAAAAAAGGCAAAGTGATTATCCCTGCTTTTAGTGTTGGTCGTACACAGGAACTTCTTTATGCACTAAATGGTCTTGAGTTAAAGAACAAATTGCCTGATGTTCCCATTTACGTAGATAGTCCTTTGTCTATGCAAGCTACAGAAGTACTAAAAAATCATCCTGAAGTTTATAACAGTGGGGTTAAAAAGGTACTTAAGGTTGATGATGATATTTTCAATTTCAAGGGCCTTAAGTTTATTGAAAGTGTTGCAGAATCTAAGGCTTTAAATGATGACTCAAGGCCTTGCGTGATCATTTCTGCTTCAGGTATGGCAGAAGGCGGACGGATAAGACATCATATTAAAAACAACATTGGCAATAGTAAGAATACCATTCTAATGGTAGGATACGCCGATCCTCACTCCTTAGCCGGCAGATTAATGTCTGGTCAGAAATCAGTAAATATATTTCGGGACGACTATGATGTGGTTGCAGAAATAAAATCTATCAAGTCTATGAGTGCCCATGGCGATTATGAAGATCTTTTGCATTTCCTTTCTTGCCAGGATCCTGATAAAGTGAAGCAACTATTCCTGGTACATGGCGAGTATGATGTACAGCAAAATTTTGCAACAAGGTTAAAAGAAACAGGTTTTAAACACGTTGCTATTCCTGAGTACCATCAGGAATATGAGCTGTAATTTAGTCTGCTCAGTAGCACAAGATCCTGAAATGAATCAGGATGACGACAGTTTTCTAAATTTCGCTAATTTCGCGGCATGGATGTTTTTGGTGAAGCATTAAAGGATCAGTTTTTAAAACCGCCTGCAGAAACTCTTTGGGTACACAATTCTTATGATGATCCGGAGGAGATGCCGGTTGACATTTATTTTAGGGATGAGGATGAAATGCCTGAACTAGAATTGAAAGCTTTGGATCTTTGCAAGGGCAAAATACTGGATGTTGGTGCAGGCGTTGGAAGTCATGCGCTTGTTTTACAAAAGCGCGGCCTTAACGTTACAGCTATGGATATTTCTGCGGTTGCAGTAGGCATTATGAAACAGCGCGGCATTAAAAAAGCTATCGAGGCAGATATCCTAAAATACGATGGTGAGAGCTACGATACCTTACTTTTCATGATGAACGGCATTGGTTTAACCGGTACTATTCCCGCCCTAACAGCATTTTTAGAGAAGGTGAAGAGCCTGCTTAATCCAGGCGGACAGCTGGTATTTGACAGTTCAGACCTTTCATACCTGTATCAGGAAGTTGCATTTCCCATAAATGGGTACTATGGTGAAGTCAGCTTCAGGTATGAGTATAAGGGCCATAAAGGCAACTGGTTTGAATGGATATATGTTGATCAGCAAACGCTGAAAAACATAGCTGTAAAAAAGGGCTGGAAGGTAGAAATCATTTTTGAAGACGATAACGACCAATACCTGGCTAGGCTTTCTCTTCCCAAATAACAGCAATGTTAATAATGGTTTGAACCGCTTTTTCCATATCCTGTACAGAAGCCCATTCCTGTTTACCGTGAAAAGCATGTTCACCAGCAAATACATTTGGACAGGGCAATCCCATAAATGATAACCTGGACCCATCGGTTCCACCTCTTATACTTTGTCGCTTCGGTATTACTCCAGTTCTTTTAATCGCCTCAATACCAATCTCAATCACTTGAGGAAATTGGTCCAGCACTTTTTTCATATTTCGGTACTGCTCAGTAATCTTTAAGGTATAGGTAGAGTTGGGGTAGTCTTCAATAATATTTTGTACAGTAGCATCCAGAAACTCGCCGTTAGCTTGTAACTGCTCATCATCAAAAGCCCTGATGATGAATCTCGCTTCTGCCTGCTCTACGCTTCCGCTGATGCTTACCGGATGGATAAATCCTTCTTTATCTTCAGTTGATTCAGGCGACAAACAATCCGTAGGCAGTGCGGTGATGACATCTGAGAGTATCTTTATAGCACTTTCCATCTTATCTTTTGCAAAGCCAGGATGCGTACTTACACCGTTGATGGTAAGGACAGCCCCGTCTGCAGAAAAGGTTTCGTCTTCTATGGAACCTAATGTCTCCCCGTCAACGGTATAACCAAAATCAGCACCAAGCTTTTTAAGGTCCGCTTTATCAACGCCCCGTCCAATTTCCTCATCTGGTGTAAACAAGATGCGTATGATACCATGTTTAATTTCAGGATTTGCCATTAAGAATGTTGCAGCCTCCATGATTTCTGTTACACCAGCTTTATTGTCTGCTCCTAGAAGAGTAGTTCCGCTTGCGGTGATGATGTCATTGCCAATCTGATCTTTAAGATCTGGGTGTTCAGTCATTTTCAAAACAATGCTGTTGTCATCAGGCAGCACAAGATCCTGCCCCTGGTAATCTTGATGAACAATAGGCTTTACATTTTTACCGCTGCAGTCCGGTGAAGTATCCATATGCGAGCAGAAGCAAATCACCGGCACTTTTTTATCTGAAGTTGCAGGAATAGTTGCATAAACATAGCCGTGTTCATCCAGATGCGCATCATCAATTCCAATTTCCAACAACTCTTCCACTAACACCCTGCCAAGATCCTTTTGCTTTTCAGTAGAAGGTATGGTAGCCGATAGCGGATCTGATTGTGTATCTATCTGTACATACTTTATGAAGCGGGATTCGAGTGATCTGGTTTTATTTTGATAATTTAGCATGGCTGTTTTAAAAACACAAAGTTATAGAAAGATTCATGAAAAGAGTGTGTCCGTCAATATTCGCAGTGATGATAAGCTTAACGGCTTTTAGTCAGTCGAACTTTCAAAAGCTAAGTCTAGGTGCCGGGTTCGGGAGTACACATTCGTTTACCGACTTGCGTAAGCACGATTTTGGATGGGCTGGTTATGGCGCACTGGATTATTATTTTACCCCCTTTTTTAGCATTGGTGGCGAGATACAAAAAGGTGAAATAGTGGGGGGAGATCTTCATTCTGACCCAAATGAGCGGCAGTTCATCAATAGCTATACTGCTGCTACGGTTAATGCTAAAATTGCACTTGGGGCATTTGTTGACTATGATCGCAACTCTTTCAGCAACTTTATAAAAGATCTTTACGTTGGAGGCGGAGCCGGTCTTATACGCAACAAAATGAAAAGTGTGGTGCGCTACCAACCGAGTACCGGGTATAAGTTTCCCGGACTGGATGCATCCAATGATATTGCCTTTCCGATTAACCTGGGCATCAATTTCTATTTTAGAAGCAATAGTGGTATACCAAAAGTGGCATTAAATATAAATTTGCAAAGCAACTTAACAATTGGAGAAGGCCTGGATGGCTATGATGACTCATCCGTTAAATTTAAGAACGCCAACCCTGATATCTACAATTTTTACAGCGTTGGTATCAAATATCATTTTGGACCAATAGGTATTTCAAAAAGAAATCTTTATTAAACCCGGCAAATGAGACTATTATTCCTTTTCTTTATTCTTTTCTCAGTTATGGAATCTTCAGCACAGCTCACGCCATATGAAATCAGCGGCAAAACAGAAACCGCAACTTATGAACAGGCAATTAAATACTATGAGGGGTTAGCTAAAACCTTTTCGCAGGCCAGACTGCTAACTTATGGTAGTACAGATTTCGGAAAGCCCCTGCATGTATTGGTTTTATCGAAGGACAAAGTCTTTACTCCCGCTGAAATTAAGAAACTGAATAAACGCGTATTGCTGATTAATAATGGCATTCATCCTGGTGAACCTGAAGGAATTGACGCCAGCATGATGTTGGCGAAGGATTTACTGAAAACTGAAAGAATTCCAAAAAATGTGGTCATCTGTATTGTTCCTATTTATAATATTGACGGCAGTTTTAACCGAACCAGCACCTCCAGAGCTAATCAAAATGGTCCGCTTGCTTACGGCTTCAGGGGCAATAGCAAGAATTATGATCTAAACAGGGATTTCATCAAATCGGATTCAAAGAATTCTTTGGCATTTCAGGAGCTATTCAACATCTGGCAGCCAGAGATTTTTGTAGATACGCATACCAGCAATGGTGCCGACTATCAGTATACCATGACGCTAATCCCTACACATAAGGATAAACTCAACACAATTTTGTCGGATTATATGACTGGCCAAATGCTGCCATCCTTGTATGCGGAAATGAAAAAGGTAGGTTATGAGATGACGCCTTATGTAAATTCTGTTGAAGAAACGCCAGATGCCGGCATCACGGGATTTCTTGAATCACCCAGGTATTCAACAGGCTATACCACGCTGCATAATACCATTGGCTTTATGCCCGAAACGCACATGTTAAAGGCATACGACAAGCGGGTTGATGCTACTTATAAATTGTTGCAAATCTATATCGACATTGTTGCCAGGGATGCGCAATTGATTGGGGATAATAAAAAGAAAGCAGATGCTGCAGTAGCTAACCAACAAGAATTTGCAATAGATTGGAAGTTGGACGAGACTAAAATGGAAATGCTGGATTTCAAAGGGTTTGCCGCAAAGCAAAAGCCAAGCGAGGTAAGTGGCTTTGATCGATTGTATTACGACAGGAATGAACCTTATACAAAGCCTATAAAATATTGGAATTCTTTTAAAGCATCAACAACGGTTAATAAGCCTATCGCCTATATTATCCCAAAAGGCTGGACAAAAGTTATTGAGTTGTTGAAGCTGAATAAAGTGGAGATGAAGCAATTAGCGTCTGACAAAAAACTGGATGTAGAATTGTATTATATCGAAGATTATAAGACAGGAACTAAACCGTTTGAAGGTCACTATGTGCATTCTGGCGTAAAGGTTAAGCCGGTACAGCAATCATTACAATTTTATGCGGGCGACTACGTTGTGTATGTAAATCAGTCAACAAACCGCTATATAATTGAAACTTTAGAGCCACAGGCGATGGATTCCTTCTTTAACTGGAATTTTTTTGATTCCATATTAAGTATGAAGGAACATTTCTCCGCCTATGTTTTTGAAGACACCGCTGCAGAACTAATGAAGAAAGATCCCAGTTTGAAAAAGCGCCTGGAAGAAGAAAAAAAGAAAAACCCAGAGCTGGCAAAAAGCGGAGAGGCCCAATTGGACCTTATTTATAAAAACTCTGATTATTTCGAGAAAACCTATACCCGCTACCCCATTGCCCGACTACTTAAGGATACCCTAACCAACTAACAATAAATGGATTTCATCAACAATACACCAGTAGCCTCTTTCATTTTTATTTTCACCATTGTAACAAGTATTTATGCATTCAATGACCATAATTTGATGGCCAAGTTTATACTAAGTCCTTATAATGTTGCCAGAAGAAACAGGATTTATACTTTAATAACAAGCGGCTTCATACATGCTGATTGGATGCACCTTATATTTAACATGCTAACCTTTTTCTCATTTGGTTTTGCACTTGAGAGCATGATTGGCTCTGTTAATTTTGCCATTCTATATTTCGTGAGCTTAGTTGCCAGTGATCTGCCAACGGTGTTTAGGCACAAAAATGACACATGGTACCATAGCTTGGGTGCTTCTGGAGCAATCAGCGCAGTATTGTTCAGTTATATCTTATTTCAGCCATTCTCAAAGATGTACATCATGCCCATTCCATTCGGAATTTGGTCTATCGTTTTTGGCCCTTTATATCTTTTTTATTGTGTGTATGCCGCCAAGCAACAAAGAGATAACATTAACCACGACGCCCATTTTTTTGGAGCATTATCTGGCATCATCTTAACAATAATATTAAAACAGGGCATTATTGCTAGTTTTATTGAACAACTTATCGTTAAATTTGGTTAAGCCCTACTATCCTTCTGGCAGAGATGGAGGATTAAAGTAGCTGATTGGGTTGGTGGGGTCTTTGATGATCTCAAATAAAGTATGTCCCCATGGCTTCCAAAAATCTTGAAGCACCTGGGCATAGATTTTATGCTGCCAGTGGTCAAACAATGCCTTATTAAGTGTACCTCGCAAAGGCATAGCATCGATATAAATTGAACCTTCTACTGGTAAAATGGCATATTCCGGCAGGCGATTAAATAAGTAGGCGCTGTAATAAAAACGCGCAGTGAGCTCTTCAATCTGTTGCGCGCTCAAAGGTTCAACACCAATTTGATCTAAAATTTCCTGATGATACCGTTTGTTTGTGCCATTATCCTGGAGTATTGCAATGATGGCAAAATCTTTAAGCTTTAAGGAGAAGGTTAGGGTATTGATCTCATCTCTAAAACTGAAAGGGGTATTATGCTGATCCAAAGGGAGTATAATGATGGACCAGGGAGTGAAATCTTCAAATACCACGCTAGTGTAAATCCCTTGTATCATGGTATGCAGGTTGCCAAATTTATGCATCAGTCCCTGAGACATGTTGATACCGTCTTCACTAATTTGCTGCTGTTTAACTGCAGCGTGCATTTCGATATATAAGAGGCCATACATGAACTTGCCAATCCAACGGAAAAGATCTACTTCATCCAGTTTAGAAACCGCAGCATAACCGAGTGCAAATGCAGAAGCAATCTTCTCTTCAAGAGGTTCGATAAAATGTTGAAGTACCTCTTCATTTACGGGCACCTTTAATGAGTTATAGCTCCTAATGCTTTCGTCCAGCAGTTTAATCTGCTCTTCACCACTGAAGTTCGCCACATCAAGCAACCATTGTGGTAAGATGGGCATCTCAACAATAGGCGTAGAAAAAGTATCCCCACTTAAAAAGCAGTTCTTGTATTTGAAGTCGAAGTTTTTGAATGGCTGATATATGGTACTGTTCATTACAGGAGCAATATTAAATCTATTTGCCTGCAAAGCTATGATAAATGATCGTTAACTTTAGCATTACGGAACAAAGCGAATGACCATGAAAGCAGTTTACAAGCCCTACCTCTTAGAATTAAAACATGCGTTTTCCATCGCTAAATTCTCCAGGAACAATACGCCGGTTATGCTGCTTAAATTAACTTATGAAGGTATAGAAGGCTACGGCGAAGCATCCATGGTGCCGTATATGGGGGAGAGTTTCGAAACTGCAGTGAGATTTTTAAAGCAAGTTGACTGGAACAAATTAAGCTATCCATTTGATTTTAAAACCATTATTTCCTACCTGGATGATTTAGAACGTGGACATCCAGCTATTAAGGCGGCTATAGACATCGCTTTAAATGATATCAATGGTAAAATACAAGATAAGCCCTGTTACGAAATCTATGGCGCTGATCCTTACAAAATGCCGGCAACTTGCTTTACCATTGGTATAGATACTCCTGAAATCATTCGTAAAAAGGTGGATGATGCAAAAGATTTTAAAGTTTTAAAAATCAAATTAGGTAGGGATAATGACAGAGAACTGATCAACACCATCCGATCAGTAAGTGACCTTCCGCTCTATGTAGACGCAAATCAGGGTTGGACTGATAAAGCACAGGCCATTGACCTCATATATTGGCTACATGACAAGGGGGTACGGCTAATTGAGCAACCAATGGACAAATTGAACCGCGACGGAAATGCCTGGTTAACCGAACGAAGCCCGATACCAATCCTGGCAGATGAAGCAGTGCAAAGGTTATCAGATCTGGACCAACTAAAGGGCGCATACCATGGCATTAACATGAAATTAATGAAAAGTACCGGCATGTATGAAGGCCATCAAATGATATTGAAGGCCAGGTCATTTGGCATGAAGGTATTGATAGGTTGCATGAGCGAGACATCCTGCGCTACATTGGCCGGCATTGCCCTTGCGCCATTGTGCGACTGGGCAGATCTGGATGGCCCCTGGTTAACGACAAATAATCCCTTTGAAAACCCTGTAATTAAAAATGGAAAGTACGAAATGAGTACCCTTCCTGGGTTAGGGTTGCGGGGAATTCCTACTGACCTTTTTCCTTATTCTTGAGCGTGGCTTTAAGCGTTGTACGAACATCCTTTATCAGTTGTATTTTAAGGTATAAAAACAATGCTGATGCGGCTATGAATAAAGCCATGATCAGGTAGTTGTTGTTTTTAAATGCCCAAAATAACCCGCAGACTGAAACAATCAGTCCGAGGTTATAAAATACATTTAATGCAATTTGCTTTTTCATCGATTAATAAACCTGCATATCAGGATCAAATGCTTCTTGCCAGGCAAGGATTCCTCCCTGAAGGTTGTATAAATTTGTTAATCCCAATTGTTGCTCCAATTGCATAATAGCAGCAGCACTTCTCTTGCCACTCCTGCACTGTACGATAACAGGCTTATCAGTTGCAATCTTATCTGATTCTATCAAAATACCTCCCAAAGGAATATTTTCACCATTGATGTTAGACGTTTCATATTCGAACGTTTCCCTGACATCGATCAGCTGAAAATCTTCGTTATTGTCTATTTTATCTTTTAGCTCTTGAACAGTTATTTCCTTAATCATAACATTTGGATTTTTTTCAAAGATACGAAGTAGTATTTAGTAGTTAGATATTAGTATTTAGAAATATCGGCAGAGAGCGGGGCAATCTGTCTAAATACTAATATCTAACTACTAAATACTAGTAACTAACTACTGATCTTGTAACAACTAGGTTGTCTGAGCGTTTAATAGTTAGCTCTTCACTAACTTTGGGCTACACTCATGAATTCTATATCAAGGTTCTTTTGGTTTTGTTCAGGCGCACATATTGCTACTCTGGAGAAACATCCTACCGAGCATAATAAATATATCGGTATCGGTGCTACCATTTTCTTCACCGGTTTGTTTGCAGCCCTTTCTGGTGGCTATGCCATGTATTTTGTTTTTAAGGGCGATCCCGCTGCATTTCTGTTTGCTTTGTTCTTTGGGCTGATCTGGGGCCTTGCCATCTTTAATATGGACCGATATATTGTTTCGAGTATTAACAAAAGTGCAAGTAGCGGAAAGCAGATTTTACAGGCAACACCCAGGATTCTTCTTGCAATTATGATTGGCTTAGTTATCTCCCGTCCTCTTGAGTTGAAGATCTTTGATAAAGAGATTAGAGAGCGACTAAAAGTTAGTTACCTGAACAATCAACGTTCTAAAATCGATACACTTAACTTGGCGTTCGACAATAAATATAAAATTGAGATTGGCAAGCTAAATGAAACCAAGGCCCAACGCGATTCTTTGGAAAGCGCAATTAAGGCCGACCGCCAAAAATTGAATTTTGAAATCTTCGGGAACAAGACGACCGAAACATCGGGCGTTATGGGCTATGGCCCTTATGCTAAAAGAAAAGAACTGGAACTTCAGCAGCGACAAAAAGAATTAGATACACTTTCTTCTTCAGTAAGGAGACTGGAAGGTTTTGTGCTTGACCGGAAGCAGTTTGACGGGCTGATGAATGAAAAGTTATTTACAGGTAAACAGCTGGATAGCCTGGCTGGGATTGCAGGATTTGCAGATCGAAATTGGGCGCTTGGCCAGCTTAGTTTTAACCCGAACGGGACAAGAGATACGGACACCTCGCTCGCAGTAACTTTTATCGGCTTGTTATTTATTTTTTTTGAATGTCTACCAGTGTTTGTGAAACTGATGAGTTCGAGTGGGCCATATGACAATTCAATAAACAACATCGAGAATTCCCAAATTCATGAGTCTGACAAGGACAAAGATTATGAGGTAACCGTTATCGACGGTGTACACGACACGAGAGTCTCTTCAGAAATCAATCAAAGAAAAAACAAACTGAACTCCATATACTAACATCAAAGCATGAGAAAATTAATTTACCTGTTAACGGCATTATTTATTGGCCACCAAAGTTACGCTCAGAAAATAGACAACATCATTACAAAGGCCTATGTAGAAAAGTTGATAAAAACTTTGAGTAGTGATGAAATGCAGGGTCGTGCAACCTTTTCCCCAGGGATTGATAAAGCGGCAACATTTATAGAGTCCGAATTTAAAACAATTGGATTAAAGCCACTTACCGGTGAGACTGGATTTAGACAATCATTCTTTAAATATACCGTGAAGCCCCAGTCTACAAATGTGGTAATTGATGGAAAAACGATAGCAGCTGAAAACATAATGGTTTACGGGGGCACATCTGCCAGTTTAACATTCGACAATACAAACAGTGATGGCGTGGTTAAAATGGATGCAGATAAAGCCTTTATGGACCAGTTTAGGCAATTGATACGCAGTGAGAAAAAACAATTGGTTTTGGTAGATGCGAAATTTGTTGACGCCTTTAAGCGAATCAGAGAAAGGTTACAACAAGGCAATATTGTAGACGCTGATGATTTGAAGGCGAATCAGGCAGTGACTGTATTTGTACTTGCTGAAGAAGCCGCTAGTACATTCAAAGTGGAAATAGCCAATACGTTAACTAAAATGCCCCTGTTCAACGTAGCTGGCATGATCCCCGGTAAATCCAAATCAAAAGAAATTGTTGTTTTCTCAGGGCATTACGACCATCTTGGAATTATCAAGGGCGATGCACAAGACAGCATTGCCAATGGTGCAGACGACGACGCTTCTGGAACCACCGCAATGATCGCGCTTGCTAAATATTATAAAAAACTAAATAATAACGAGCGCACGTTGATCTTTGTGGCATTTACTGCTGAAGAGATTGGCGGCTTCGGCGCGAGGTATTTCTCATCTAAACTTAACCCTGATGATGTTGTAGCGATGTTCAACATCGAAATGATCGGTAAAGACAGTAAATTCGGAAAAAATACAGCTTTTATCACCGGATATGATAAATCAGATTTCGGAAAAATCTTACAAAAAAATCTGGAAGGAACAGAATTTACCTTTCATCCCGATCCTTACCCTCAGCAGAATCTATTTTACCGCAGCGATAATGCTACTCTTGCAGCACTTGGTGTGCCCGCACATACCATAAGTACAGACCAAATCGATACAGATAAATTGTACCATACGGTAAAAGATGAATTCAGCTCATTAGATGTTGAAAATATCTTGTCGACAATCAAAGGCATTGCAAAGAGCGCCATAACGATTGTTAAAGGCATAGATACACCAACAAGAATCCCTAAGTTAAAACAATAGAGCAACGGGCTTAAGAACCGGTTATATGGATTTCTCCATCACATAGTCATTCATAAAGAAACCGTCGCCGATATCCAGGTCGACGGTTTCTTTTATTACGAAACCGGCCGACTGATAAAAATCAGCTGCTTTATTATTTCTATTTACGTTGAGTTGTACTGCAACGCCACCTTCTTTTTTCACAAGATTAAAAACTTCGTTGATCAGCAACTTGCCAACCCCCCTTCCATGAGCAGAGGGCAGCACATATAATTTGTGAAGCTTGTAAGTCTTCAGTTCAGCATCAGCAACAGAAAAGCCAGCGTAACCCAGATCTTTATCATTCTCTTCTGCAATCAGAAAAGTATGGCCGCCCTGTAGTTGAGACAGCAGCTCACCTTTATTATACATCTTGTTGAGCATGTATTTGATCTGCTCATCTGTGATGAAACTTGCGTACGTATCGTACCAGGTATTGTTGGCAATATCCTGAATTACCTCAATATCTTCTTCTTTTGCTTTTCTTAAAACGATCATAACGGTTCGCTGATTAACAAATATGGGGTGTTAAATATAAATTCTACAAATCCATCAGCTATAACTTGATGCTGACCGTTTTGTGAAGGGATTAAATTACTGCCTTTAAAATCTGTGTTTGGCTGTATACTAAAAAGATTTCCGGCAGGTTTCCATACTTTAAATCCTGTACGTATTGCGTAAGCCTTTTCGGATTCTGTAAATACTACGATATCAATCTTAGAAAGTGCATCAATAAGATCTGGTAAAGAATTTTGAATATCAATGATATTGACTGCCGGATACTTTTCAGAAATCAGATGATCAACAACCTCATTAAGGTTGTTAGACACCGCATTAATAATCCTGGTATTTTCCTGAAATAAAAGTGGGTCGGAAATTCCAGCAACCCCATCTACCTTTAAACCGAGGCTGATTACCTTTTCATATTCAGCAGCGTTTACGATTAATGTAGGGCTCCACTCTAATAGCTGACCAAGGTATTCCTCGTCAAAGTTACCCAGATGGTGGATGTACAATGCAGGTTCCTGCTTCTCTCTAACGATATGATGTGAAGACATATCAGCGAAGATAATTAGAATTTAACGGTCTTACCACCACGCCCGGATTTATTAAACACCCGGAATGACAGATTTTTAATCTCCGATAGCGGCTCTGTATATAACTTACTGTTCTTTGTTGGAACAGAGCCATCAGTAGTATACCTAATTTCAAAGCCCGGCAATTGTAAATTAGCACTTACTTTGCCTTCTGCGACTGCTACACCTGGCGATGGAATCCGGTAGCTAAAGCCACCGGCGTAATAATCCAGTCTTGGAAGTTCTTTCTTGGCTACAACATTGACAAATTCAGACCATGCATAATTATAAGATGAAGCCGCCTTTTTTACATCCTTTTCAATTGCCCAATCTGGATTTGGCGCCCAACTTCGCTCTGCCAGGCCAAATAATTTTGGCAGCATCAGGTATTCCAATTGCGATTCGGTGCTGATGATTTCACTCCAAAGCGGGGCCTGTAATCCAACAATATTGAGCTTACCCTGTTCCGTCAAACTGCTCTTTCTACCAAAGGGAATAAACGCAAAAAGTTTATTCATATCTACAAAACCACCCCAATACTGCCCTGGCTCATCAAAGCTCTTGTTGTAGGCCAAGTCAACATACATATTGGTAACGTTTGTTAAAACCACCTTGTATCCTGCATTCGCCAAGTTATAGGCAAGGTCCTCATTAGGCGCAAGATTATTCCAAACATCCGTGTGAAAGTTTTCATTGGCAAAGCGAGCATCCAATACCATTTGCTTTTGACCATTTATTGCAACCTTCTTTAAGCCAATCTCTTCCCAGCCAGACAAATAAAGTTTTCTTGATTTTAGCAGCTCATTGAGCTTTTTAAAATAATAATACCACATTTCATCAACAGATTTAAGCGAGGTATCTGCTTTTAGCAGCGCTTTTACAGCAGGGGATTGTTCCCATACACCGTTTGGCACCTCATCTCCACCAAAGTGTATGGTTGCCAATGGTGCATCAGCTTCTTTATACATGGATAACATTTCATCGATCAGTTTTTCCATAAAAATATATACTGATGGCAATGCCGGATTGATCACGTTATCGTTCCACCCCTGTACAGAGCGGTATACTGACTGGTCATCCAAATCCCTTAACAAATATTTTTTAGCACCTTCACTGTCGCCTGCCTTCATCAGTTTATCGTATCTGGCATCCATTGATTTTATGGCAGCCCGTGCATGACCCGGAGTTTCAAATTCGGGTATCACATCCACGTGTCTGATCGCAGCATACCTTAAAATTTCAATGTAGTCAGCTCTAGACAAATACCCGCTGCCAGAATTTGAGTTGACAATAGGCCCTGATCCGAAGGAAGGTATCAGGTTATCTTTCTCTGTTAAAGTATGACCTCTTTTAGCCCCTACATCTGTGAGTTCCGGTAGACCAGGTATCTCAATTCTCCATCCTTCATCGTCATTAAGATGTAAATGCAGCACATTGAGCTTATAAAGGGAGATCATATCAATCACCTTTAGAATCTCCGCTTTAGGTTGGAAGTTCCGGGCTAAGTCCATCATAAAAGCACGGTGCGGAAAACGCGGGGCATCACTAACAAGTAAACCCGGAATACTAGCAGATTCTTGCTTCACTGACCATGCAGCGGGTGAAATTAAATTTTTTAAAGACTGGATTCCATAAAATATGCCTTCATTTCCTGAAGCTCCTATAATGATTTCATTAGAAGTGATCTGCAATTTATAGGCTTGCCTGGAATTTAGCGAAAGCTTTTGCAAAATGATGACATTCTGCTTTTCTATAGTACCCATTACTGGTCGAAAATCAAAAATCTTCTCAATTTCGTCAGATAAATAACTTGCTTCCTTATCAAAAGAAGGGTCGGTAATAATTTTTGTTAGCTTCCCAAGACTAAAAATATCCTTGGTTTTTTTTGTGCTTAACGGCGTTGGAAATATTGCTGGCAATAAGTTTAACGGAATGTCTTCAATAATGGCATTATCTGCAAATGTTTGCTCTGCCAGCTCCTTTTGCTGATCCTTATAATCAATAGCAGTAACTGCCTCATAAATTAGCGATTTTGGATCCGCCGGCTTGCTGTTAAAGACGATGTAGAATCCTTTAGGCAAATCGGTCCTTTTGATGAGATTTCTCGATAACAACTGGAGCACTTCCGATTTGCCGGAACTTAAGCCTTTAAAAGACTTGCCTGGAGTGACTTTAAAGAAATCGCCATTGATCTGTTCAATCTTAAGTGCAGTATTTTCATCAGACAAGCTTCTCAGATTAGGAGCGTTAAAATAAATTGTCCAACCATATGCAGGAAAAGCTTCTTTACCAAAATTTGTTATGGTTAACTTAGAATAGGTCTCGGCTGTACCTTTGTAATTGTTCTCAACGGTTTCCCAGGTAACCTTTAATCCTTTCGAATCAAAGAGGGGCTTCTTTTGAGCATAAGAAAAATGGAATACAAATAGAAGAATTAGGGAGAGGGATAACTTCATAATTTATTATTCTAATGCTAAGTTATTAAATTTAAGCGAATGCTTCTTGAACCGTTATCAATTTAAACATTAATTTTGTGGTCTACCTTTAAGACATTATCGTGTTTAATACCAATAAAAAGAACTCGAAGCTTTACGCCCAAATTATCCAGCAGCTCTATTATGGGAAGATCATGTCTTGCGCAGAGCTGAGCTTGAAAACAGCAAAAAGTATTCCGTTAGTTACCAAGTCGCTCAACCATTTGATGGAACTGGGTTTGGTTATTGAAAAGGGTCATGCCCCTTCCAGCGGAGGTAGGCGGCCCTTGATGTACGCGGTAAAATCAGATCGGCTTTTTGTTGTTGCAGTAGCGATGGATCAACTCTCAACCAAGATAGTGACGGTAGATTTGCTGAACAACTATACCTCTCCTGTATCAATATTTGATCTTGACTTAAGGAACAATGCCGATGCTTTAAACGCCTTGATAACCATCATAAAAGATCATGTTGACCATCAGAACATCGACAAAAAAAAACTGGTAGGCATAGGGATTGGGATGCCTGGTTTCATTAACGTTAATGAAGGGATAAACTATACCTATCTCAGCTCTGGAAAAAAAAGTATCCCCGATTCCATTTCTGAAGCAACGGGTTTGCCCGTGTTTATCGACAATGATAGCAGTTTGATCGCGTTATCTGAATTGAAATTTGGTATCGCAAGATCTATCAAAGATGTGATGGTCGTAAACCTGAGTTGGGGAATTGGATTGGGAATGATCATTAATGGTGAATTATTTAGAGGTCATGCTGGTTTTGCAGGTGAAGTGAGCCATATCCCTATTGCAGAAGATGGCGCATTATGTTCTTGCGGCAAGCAAGGTTGCCTTGAAGCTGAAGCGTCCTTGCTTGCTGTTTCTGAAATAGCCAGAAATGGTGTTAGAAGCGGAAGAATTTCCAGCTTTCAGCATTACACTGAAAAATCAGATTTAGATGCAGGAAACGCACTGATGGAACTTGCTTTGAAGGGCGATCCATTTGCAGTTGAACTACTCTCTGAAGCCGGTTATAAGATTGGAAGAGCCCTTTCTATATTGATCCACCTGATGAATCCAAAAGTGATTGTAATAAGCGGACGTGGAGTTAAGGTAGGGAAATTAATACTTGCTCCGATTCAACAAGCGCTAAACAAGTATTGCATTCCACGTTTGGCAAGTGAAACTGAAATCCTGATCTCCGAGATCGGGTTGGATGCAGAACTGGTCGGCGCAGCAATTCTGGTAATCGAAAATTTCCCTACCGGCAAATAGCTATCGCTTCTTTTTTTGCGGCTTTGCCAGATTTTGCTCTACCCTAAATCTGGTGATCTCCGTAATGATGTCAAGCGGCATGGGTTTATCGATTGGGAATTGCACAGAACCCTTAGCCCCTTTATAGACGGAGAGTTTTTCCTTAAACGCGGCAATCCCAGCAGCTCCCGGATAAAATCCAATGTGATTTTTATAAGCTGCAAAATGCACCAAATTACCATTAAGCGTAAAAGTAGGTATGGCATAACTTATGCGTTCTTGTGCATCAGGAGCTGCCTTTCTGATTGCTTCCCTCACTTCCTTCATTTGTGTTTGCGCATCTTGAGGAAAAGAAGCAATGTACTCCTCAATGGTTTCAATTTTTGTAGTCATAGCTTAAAGTATTGGCTCATTGAAATATACTCATTCTCCAAAATATTTAAACGATCAATTAATCAAGTCAAATCTACATGACAGTACATGATGGATAATTTGTAAAAAGAAAATAGATTTGATTAGCATACTTGCTGTCCTAACCAAATATCCCGAAATGAGATCAAGACCTATACTCCAAATATCGCTAAACTTTACGCTTATTTTGCTCGGGTTGATTACTTGCATATCAACCTTTGCACAAAATAAGCAAGTACAGAAAAAGCAAAAATATGATGTTGCAGCATTTCTATATCCGGCGTATGTAAGTGATGATCCGCGCTTGCGCCCATTTTGGCCAGCAGGTAATGGAGAATGGGAAACCGTTACTTCAATGCAGCAAAGATTTCCGGGACACTATTGGAACCGCATACCATTGTGGGGACCAGTAAATGAGTCGGATCCTTCAGTAATGTCTATGGAAATTAATCAGGCGGTAAAGCATGGTGTGAACGTGTTCATCTTTGATTGGTATTGGTATGATGGTCGGCCGTTTATGGAGACTACGCTTGACAATGGTTTTCTTAAAGCAGATAACTCCAGCGATATGAAGTTTTACCTGATGTGGGCCAATCATGACGTAGTTAATACCTGGGACACCCGGTTGAATAAATACAATGAGAACAATGTGATATGGACAGGAAAAGTTAGTCGCCCAGAATTTGAAAAAATCTGCAAACGTAACATCAGCAAGTACTTTAAGCTTCCACAATATTACAAGATCAATGGTAAGCCAGTATTTATGATCTACGATCTTCCACAGTTAATTGAGGGATTAGGGGGTGTAGATCAAGCTGCTGATGCATTAAACTGGTTTAAAGAAGAAACGAAAAAGGCGGGCTTCCCTGGGCTTGATCTACAGTTAACCATGTGGTCAATCAACACCAACTACAGTGGATTCGATGGCAGCAAAACTAAAAATCCTGAAAATGCATTTGTAAAGAAATTAGGCTTTACCAGCGCAACGCATTATCAGTTTGTACATTTTACGAATGTTAACGACGATTATGTAAATGTTCTTGAGAACGTAAAAAAAGAATGGGCAAGAATAGATACTGCGTTCCAATTTACTTACTATCCACACATCAGCGTAGGCTGGGATAATAGTCCTCGAACGGGCCACAGCGCTGTAGTTAAAAACAACACACCTGAAAACTTTGAAAAAGGATTAAGAATGGCAAAAGCCTTTGCGGATGCTCATCCTAAACAAGTTCCGCTTATCACAATTAACAGTTGGAACGAATGGACTGAAACCAGCTACTTGCAGCCAGATAACGTATTTGGCTATGGATACTTAAATGCCGTAAAAAGGGTGTTTGTAGATCCCAATTAAAATCTAACGGTATTTAGCTTCTTGTCTACTAAAAAGCCGTCTGCCATTTTAAGATCGAATTTTAACTTTCGTTTCGCCTTAAGCTTTATAACAAACAGATCCACTGTGCCATCAATTAATGGTTTTTCACCAACATTAACAAAGGTTGGATACAGCGTTTTAACGCCGCTGGTATGTAACCTGTCATTAGTCAGGTTTTCCAGGTTTTTAACTGCCAGACTTTCCACTCCTTCAAATTCATAATCACTTTGATTATAAGGCAGTGCAAAACTTAAGGCATTTACTGATTTAAGGTTTGTGCCCTTCACCCTAATCGCTATTGTTTCCCCTTGATTATAGCCTTGTTTCGTTGTACTCAGTTCAATCTTACCCGAAACTTTCTCAGCACTATCGCTAGTTACTCCGCCATCCAATTGGGTGGCGACTATTGAAACATCATAAGCGTCTATAAGATTGTTTTTGTTGATGTCGCCATTACTTACATAACCTTCAAAGTCGGCATCCCCTTTTTGTAAACCAGTATAATTCGTATAAGAGACTAAGTCATTTCTATCAATTAAATGGTCATTATTAATATCCCCGGGAATAACGCTCTCCGTACCCGGTACTTTGAACACATACAATTCCCTACCTGATCCAAAATTACCTACGCCTTCCGTAATGCTTAGCTTAAGAAAACGGGCAGCTGGGTGCTTGTCAAAACTAAATACTTTAACAGCATCGTTGTTTACCCATTCGAAACTGCCAGCGGGATTCCAGTCTTCCTTGTTATTGCTATAATAAACCGTTCCTTTTAACAATACGCCATTACCTCGTCCGGTACGTGGCAAATAATTAAATTTATCCAGTTGGTTTATAGATTTTAGGTCAATTACCAAATCAAATGGAACCGCTTTTGTCCCCCATTTGGTGTGCCACATATTACCCTCATCAAAATCAAAAAGCTTATCTACCTCTGCATTTTCCTCGTCTGGTACTGAAGCTTTGCCAACTATTCCTGCGATCGCAAACTCCAGCGGATTATTTTTAGTGGTTGCTTTGAATTCTGTCCATTCAGAACGGCCTTGTTTATTTACTGCGCGAATTTTAAAGGAATAACTAGTTTCAGCTTGTAGGCCATCAAACAAAAGCGTGGTATCTTTAATGGTGCTGTAAAGCACGCTATTAAATTCTATCTCATAGAAATCGGCATTTTGCACTTTGTTCCACGTAGGTTTGAGCGCATACGCTTCTCTATTTTCATTTACAACTTCGGGATTGGATGGTGCGGTAAGTGGGCCGGCTAAAACAAGATTCCTTTCAACCGGAGTAAACTGGAACCCGCCGACTGTTGCCGATACGGCATTCTTGCTCACATCGGTTGCTTCTAACTTAACTAATAGCTGAGGGTTTTTACTCAGCACTTGTTTTTCAAAATCGCTACCTTTTGTAGCAAAAGCATTAAAGTTTGGCGCAGCATCATAATAGTAAACGTTATATTGACTATTGTAGTCTGTCATACTTTGAACCTCCTTTAGCTTAATACCCCGAGTTCCTATCTTTGCCGAGATACGCTTTTGCTTTTGAGTAACATTAATCTTAAACTCTGTTGATTTTTGCTTTACAAATCCATTAAAATCCCCTCTAGTTGGTTGAACAAGTAGTTGTAGTGTACTTTGTTTATTCAGAGTTGAAGTGATAACTGTGGTTGAACCCTTACCCAATTTATATGCCTCTGTTGTACCATCGTCGTCATATTCAATAAATGAGCTCTTCACCTGAGGATAAAACTCGTAAATGCGATTTCCTTTATTTATTTCTGACACATTATTATTCGGATTTGTCATCGGAATAATAGCTCCGCCTCTAACAAACACGGGCAGCTTCCATAAAGGGGCATCGAAATTATTGATGATGCGATTGCCTTCATATTTTTCTCCTGAAAAATAATCTATCCATATCCCTTCAGGCAAATAAATACCATTTCTAATATCGTTCCCTTCGGCATCAGATCTGGTAGCCTGATAAATTGGTGCAATTAAAAAATCGGATCCATAGAGATACTGATATTGAGTAGCCTGACCCATAGTGTACGTATTGGGATATTCTAAAAAAATTGCCCTTATAATAGGCAGACCTGTCACCGCAGCTTTGGCAATACTATAAGTGTAAGGCATCAATGCCGACTTCAACTTTAAATAATTACGGTTTATAGACGCGGCCGGCTCGCCCAAAGCATGCGGATACTTAGGATCAGACCCCCAGCCATCCATATTCAATTGCATAGGACTAAAGGTTTTCCATTGAAAATCGCGGATATTAACAATTGGGGTTTTGCCACCAAAAATGCCATCCATATCAGAAGTGATATTAGGTTGCCCTGATAACCCTGAACCAATATAAGTAGGAATGTGGAACCTAATGTATTCCCAAACACCGCCTGTTTGATCGCCAGACCAAATGGCGGCATACCTTTGTGTTCCTGCCCAACCGTCTAACGAGATGGTGAATGGGCGACTATCGTTGCCATATTTAGGCATAATTTGCGCTACATCAGCCACGCCATTTAAACCAAAAGAATATCCGGCACCCACCCAGGCTACATCTGTTTTTAATACCCGTACTCCAGCATCACGTACTTCTTTGAGAATATCTCTTTGCAGCAAAGCGCCAACTTCAGGTTTAGGGTGCAAGTCTGACTGGGTCCACAAACCAATTTCTACACCGTTCTTATGGGCATAATCTCCAAATGCTTTTAGGTTATCTATGTTACCATTTAAAGTAGGCGTTTGTCCATAACCTGCCCCATACCCATCATTAGGTAATATCCAGCCTAGTGGCATATCATTTTTCTTATATCGGTCTATCACGGCGCGGGCAGAAAACTGATAGTTATTTTTTTCGCCATTCAGTGACTCTTTAATTCCGTCGTTATCTTTCTGACTCTCCTTATAGCTTTTCCCGTCTTCAAACAAAATTCCTTTTGGGTCTTCCTTCCAATAGTCTCTATTATAAGCATTGAGATGGCCCTCATAAAATCCAAACTTAGGCAACAGCACTGGGTTTCCTGTTAGCTGGTAGAAATCATTCAACAAAGATTCAGGATCTTGATCGATCATGAAAAACACGTCCAAATAGGGGCTATCATGGGATAATTTAACCACTCCCTTTTCCTTGGCGCCGAAATCATATCTGCCTTTTTCAAAAGTGTACCACATCAAGCCATAGCCTTTTGTAGACCAGTAATATGGTGTCGGAGAAGCAACACCCCCGTCAGTCCAGCTGTTTTGATTTTCAATGGAAATGACTCTTCCTTTATGCGAAAAGCGCCCATTCTGTACACCACCACCATAAAAATATTCGTTATCGTTTTCTTTTAAAGTCAGGAGTACTTGTTTGGGATCGAAACTGATGGGCCTAATTAGTTCTAACACTACATTTTGTGTTGCGGTATTCAGTACTTTAAATTGAGCTGTTTGCTTATCAAATACTAAAGTGATTTGTTTATTTTTAACGGCAATTTGATTGTTTAAATCACTTAAGATTAATGATGAGATAGGTTTTCGAGGGTTATCCACTAAAATCCTCGCTTCAGGCTTTGCTTCCGGATCACGGAAAGTTCCACCCATCGTGTCCTGAAATAGCCTGAATATGTTATCTCCATAAAAATCAATCAGCATTCGCTTTTTGTGTGAAAGCACCAGTTCAATAGTGTGGGTGTTAAGCTTAGTTGCGCTTAAAATAGTTGGATTCTGCCGAAAAAAATTTTGTAGGTTCTCCTGATTTACGGCCTTTACTGAATTAACAATAAAAAATGTTATGGCCAGGGCCATTAACATATTCTTAGTTTTTTTAAACATACAAATCGCTATTTCGTAATAAGCTTTTAAGATAATTATTATCTACATTAATGTGGCTCGCCTGCTTAAAACAGGTTAAAATACGGGTGCACTTAGACCATTTTTTTTCAATGGCTGAAAAAATGGTGCTGCTTTGTTTTGAAAAAGACGCTACGGTGATTTTCCTGCCCCTTATTTGCAAACGCCAATTGGCAAAATTATGCCATCTTAAGTGATGTTGTACTTGCAGGTGGCGATGTTGAAATAAGCGTATGGTACATTGATTGCAACCGTGATTTTTATAACATTTTCTGATCAGTCAACAGGATATTTTGCCTCGAACTGTTTGTAAATCTCACTATTACCTTTGAACCAAAAATAATAGTATCGTAGAATTGTGCTAGACATGAAATCTGGGTCTTTAAATCCACGTTGCCTCATGTAAACAGACAATCTGGAACCTCCCCAAAGCCCCCAATTATTTCGCATCCACATACCCATTCCAAAATCGAGATTGTCCATTTCACCTGCTGATTTTAAGGCATTTAAATTCGAAATCGCTTCTGGTGTTAGTTTTTTATCCAGTTCTATAAAACAGGACCTGATGTTTGACGGAATGTATATGTGATTAATGGAATCTAGCGTTAATCTACGGTTAAGCTCTTGTCTTTTAGCCATAATCTCCTTTTCAGCTGCCTCATCAATAGGTTTTCCGAATATGCCATAGAAAAAGAAGGCTTGTTTATCCAATTTTGCCGAAATCATTTCTGCCTCAAATTTGGTTGTGTTAAAGAATTTCTCGATCAGCGTTCTGTCAAGTATTGAATCCAACCTGAACTCATCAATTGTAAACTTGCCATCCCGGCTCAGATAACCTTGAAGCCCGAAATTGTACAATTTATATTTATTCAAGTCTGGATCGTCAGGCAGTAAATACTGAATTCCCAGCAATTTCTCTAACGTATCTGAAACTTTAGTCGATTTGCCTTTAACTTTAAAATCATTAATACGTTTATTAGCCATTAGCGCAAAATCATAATCAGGGGCTATTCGCTTATAATTTTTTATCCGGCTATAAATCCCGTCAAAAGGGACCTTTTCAACAATCTGTGCACGCCGCAAGTCAAAAATTGTGACCATTTCCTGAGGATCCGTAGAGTAGATCGTATCATTGTGGCTAAACACGGAATTTTTAGACAGGAATAAGTCCCGTTCGCTGACATTCTTTTTGTAAAACCAACGTAAACCAGAATCGGGTACCACAACATAATCCATAACCTTATCGCTATTGGCGTAAAAAAGCTGTGAATTGTACCGTATTGTGTCGATGCTACTGTAGGCTGTCAAGGTGTAAGACTTTAAAAATTTCCCATTTTTATAAATTACCACATTTTCATAGTCGGGGTATTGGTCTGCCATCTGAGCTAAATAAGCAACAGTGGAACCATCATTAGAAATCGCTAAAAAAGCATTTTCAATATCCCCGTTTCTTTCGAACAAATGAAATGATCTATCAATTTTGTACAATACCTTGCTCCCTTTATAAACAGTAGACAAACCTTTAGGATTGTACCTGCCCCAATTGTAGGAAACGGACTTAATCGAAAATTTTCCATTCTCTGAATGAGTAACCGTAATCGGCAGGTGAAGTTGTGCAAAACCCGACTGGTAAAACAGGAAGAAGATAACACCGAAAATAACAACTTTTTTCATGATCGCGCTTTTCCTAAACTAATCATTTTATTCTGAAGTTTACGATCATGACACCCATCGAAGCATGTAATTGATACAGAAATAGCATCTAAATAAAAAGAGAGAACAACAATGCTCTCTCTTTTTAGTGGTCCCGACGAGAATCGAACTCATATCTAAAGTTTAGGAAACTTCTATTCTATCCGTTGAACTACGGGACCAAGTTGCAACACTCTCATTAAATCCAATTGCAGGCGCAAATATAGTAATAAAACTTACCTCTTCAACAAGGTAATCTCGTAAAATTAAAAGGTGTTGAGTTCGCGAAAAAAGTAAGAGAGATCGGAAAAGCATACTAATGAGTCCATGATAAAAACGTGATACAGCTATAATGAATCTGTAATATCCCTCAAAATCACAGAGGATCTAGAGCTTGCCGCGCAGATCACCCTTACTTGATGATGCTTCCGTTATGGTGTTTCTGGATAGGTGAAACGAACGCTAACTTTCCATCTGCATCCTCCGACATCAATATCATTCCCTGGGACAGTATGCCCTTAATTTCTCTTGGAGCAAGATTTACGATTAAGCTTACCTGCTGACCAACAACATCTTCTGGGCTATAATACTCTGCAATGCCCGAAACTACGGTTCGCTGATCTATTCCTGTATCTAAAGTTAACTTGAGCAATTTCTTGGTTTTCTCTACTTTCTCCGCAGCAATAATTGTAGCAACACGGATATCGATCGCCGTAAACTGATCAAACTGTATGTTCTCTTTTGCAGATTCAGTAGCCGCTGGGACAGCATTATCTGCTTTGCTCTGATTGAGCTTATCAATTTGCGCCTGAACTGCCTCGTCCTCTATTTTCTCAAACAATAAAGTTGGCTCATTCAATTGGTGGCCGCGATGTAGTAGGTTAATACTACCCGCATCTTCCCATAGGTGACCGCCATAATTGAGCATTTTCATCAGCTTATCTGCCGTGAATGGCAAGAATGGCTCTATTAGGATCTCAATGTTGGCAGCAATTTGAAGACTAATGTTTAAGATGGTTCTTACCCGGTCTTCATCTGTTTTGATCACCTTCCAAGGCTCTGTGTCTGCCAGGTATTTGTTACCCAAGCGGGCAACATTCATCACTTCCGACAAGGCCTCTCTAAAGCGATAATTTTCAATAGAAGCACTGATCTTGGCAGGATAAGCAGCAAGCTCATCAATTACTTGTTGATCTATGTCTGTTATTTCCATTAGCATAGGCACTTTGCCAGCAAAATACTTATGCGTTAAAACCGTAACCCTATTGATAAAATTACCCAATATGGCAACCAGTTCATTGTTATTTCTGGCCTGAAAATCTTTCCAGGTAAAATCGTTGTCTTTCGTTTCTGGTGCAGTAGCAGTTAACACATAACGAAGTACGTCCTGCTTGTCTTTAAACTCAAGCAAATATTCATTTAACCAGACCGCCCAATTTTTAGAGGTAGAAATTTTCTGCCCTTCCAGGTTTAGGAATTCATTGGCCGGGACATTATCTGCAAGGATGTAATCGCCATGCGCCATGAGCATAGCAGGGAATATAATGCAGTGAAATACGATGTTATCTTTACCTATAAAGTGTACCAGTTTAGTGCTTTCATCTTTCCAATATTCTTCCCAGTTACCTTTTTCTACTTCGTTTTGGTTGATGTAATATTCTTCTGCCTTTGGATTCCAAACGTCTAACCGTGCATATTCAAAGAGCTCTTTAGTAGCAGAAATATAGCCAATAGGTGCGTCGAACCATACATAAAGCACTTTCCCATCGGCGCCTTTTACCGGCACTTTTACACCCCAATCTAAGTCTCTGGTCATTGCCCTTGGTTGTAAACCTGCGTTTAACCAGCTTTGGCACTGTCCATAAACATTTGGTCGCCATTCTTTATGACTTTCTATATATGTTCTTAAACGATCCTCGTATTGGTCCAGGGGAAGGAACCAGTTTTTGGTTTCTTTTCTAACGGGCTTTTCGCCTGATAAGGTTGATTTCGGATTGATAAGATCAGTTGCGTTTAGCGTACTTCCGCAGTTTTCGCACTGGTCACCGTAAGCATTCTCGTTTCCGCACTTAGGACAGGTACCAGTAATGTACCTATCGGCCAAAAAGGTTTGTGCCTTTTCATCGTAATATTGCTCTGTTACTTCTTCTGTAAAAACACCATTTTCATAAAGTGTTTCGAAGAAATCTGAGGCTGTATGGTGGTGTGTTAAAGAGGAAGTACGGTGGTAAATATCGAATGATACGCCAAATTCCCTAAAAGAATCGCCAATAATTTTGTGATATTTATCTACAATCACTTGTGGTGTAACCCCTTCTTTTTTGGCCTTTAATGTAATGGGAACACCATTTTCATCAGAGCCACAAATAAATTTTACATCACGCTTGTTAGACCTTAAATACCGCACATAGGTATCTGCAGGCAGGTAAACGCCGGCTAAATGACCAATATGGACAGGGCCGTTGGTGTATGGCAATGCTGCTGTTACGGTATATCTCTTTATTTTACTGTTATCCAAAACTATTTTTATTATTTTGGCAAAGATAAGTGTTTTACCAATGATTAAACAGCCAGCATATTTAAAAAAGGGCGACAAAGTCGCGATCGTTTGTCCGGCTAAGAAATTACCGCGCAGTATTGACGATGCTGTCGCTGTTTTAGAAGATTGGGGACTGGAGGTTATAATTGGCGAAACAGTAACCGCAAGTTACCATCAATTTGCAGGTGACGATGCCCTAAGAGCTAAAGATTTACAAACCTATTTGGATGACCCATCAATAAAAGCAATTATAGCCGGAAGGGGTGGATACGGCACCCTTAGGATTATAGATGAACTTGATTTTACCGCATTTGTGGCGAACCCAAAATGGATTGTTGGCTTCAGCGATATAACGGTATTACTTTCCCACATTTTTGCTCGCTATAGTGTACAATGTATTCATGCGCAAATGCCTTATACATTTCATGATTCCAGTACAGAGGCACTTCTATCGCTTAAAACAGCACTTTTTGGCGGAGATTTGGTTTATAATTATGAGTCTAAATGCAAGATAAAAAACCGCTCAGGAGAAGCTGACGGTATATTGATTGGTGGAAATCTTACTTTATTGGTAATGCTTCAAGGATCTTCCTCTGAAATAGATTATACTGATAAAATTCTCTTCCTGGAAGATGTAGGGGAACATGAATATTCCATAGACCGCATGATGCGGATGTTAAAGCGCAGTGGAAAATTGGCGAAGTTAAAAGGGCTGATTGTCGGTGCGTTTAATGAGATATCAATAGAAGATATACCCTTTGGCTCATCACCCGAAGAAGTTATATGGGAATTAGTTAAGGACTATGATTACCCTGTATGTTTTGATTTCCCCTTTGGGCATATTGAAGATAACAGGGCGATGGTAGTTGGGAGGAAAATAAGGGCAGATGTTAAAAGTACATCTATGTCTGTTCTCTTCTGATATATATATATATATATATATATGTAACAAATAAAAAGGCGTCTAACTGAATCAGTTAGACGCCTTTCCATCGAAATAGCCTTACTATTTGTCTACGTAAACTCTAGCGTAAGTTGGAACAATTACCTGACCATTGTCTAATGTGATCATAAAGTAAAAGTTTCTAGTTAACAAACTAGTTGCTGTGCCTGAAGTTGCGGCTGTTAATTGCGATGCAACAGGCGTAGCTGTTTTAGTATAATATTCTGCCAATGTTGTGCTGAAAGTAACGGTTGTCCCATTTCCTGCAATAGGCGCGGTGTTGTACAATCCGGTTGTTACCTGAACACTGCCATAAGTTGTGGCAGCCGCTACTCTGGTAATTTCCTTTATGGTTCTTCCAGATGATGCTGGAATACTTAAAACAATACTTATTGGTGCCCCGGCAGCAAATGAAGTACTGACAGTAGGCGCAGTAAACGTAGCTACCTTATTGGCAACTGTTACTGGTATTTCAGGATAATTATTTTTCAGCGATATATTCTCTTTTTTACAAGATCCAAATGCCACAGAAAGTATTACTCCTAAAAATAGAATTGGTTTTATATTTAATTTCATGATTCGTATTTAAAAGTATTAATGATCATATTAATTCTACAAAGCCCACCAAACTTTTTGATCCGTTTTCGGTCTCGGAGCTGGTTGGTTAGGGTTTGAATTTGCTTCTTTTGATGTATAGGCAAGACGTTTCGGGATAACAGAAGGATTGTCACCACCAGTAACGTTTAACGCAAGAGCCAATACAGGGTAACCTGTTCTCCTATAGTCATTATACGCCTCTATACCGTTACCTACCCATGCCAAATACTTTTGAGTAATGATCTGCTTAACCATATTTGCTGGGGTACCACTTAATGTTACTACTGTTGGGTTAGTTGTAAAATAATTAGTGATTTCTGCTGTAGTCATACCTACCTTAGTCATTGACGCCCTAATACCATCTTGATATAGCGTATTGGCGTTTGCTGCATTAATCCCCAATGTAACAGCAGCTTCTGCTAAGATAAATTTCATTTGGAAGTTGGTTAACAATCTAGCCGGTGCCTCACCTGCTGCTCCAACGACATACGTGTTGTATTGTGATCTGCTTGCTAGAGCAGGAGCGGCTCCTGTTTGACCGTTTTCAAATGCAACAAACCTTGTTCCCAATGGCTTAGTATACATTTTTGATAATCTTACAGTATCATTTAAGCTTTTAGATAGAGCCAATAATCTTGAGCTTAACATTTCACCATTTTTAAAACTTCCAGATATGTCCTGAACATACATTGGATTCTGATTACCTGCTGCTGTAGAAAATGGCACCTGAAGATCAAGTGTATTATCATTAATATAACCATCAGCACTTGCAAGGACATCGTTGATCGTTGAAGTAGCCAATGCTTTGTTCACATTAGAAACAGTCATAGCAAATTTTAAAAGCAGTGAATTACCCGCTCTTTTCCATTTCGCAATGTTCGTCGTTGGTGTTGCTGATGAGTAATAAATTATATCATCAGTTGTAGGCTTTAACACCGAAGTCTTATTCAGATCAGCTATTCCACTTTTCACCAAATCAAATAATGAAACGATTCCTAAAGCAGTGTTTCCTTGATAGATATCTTCTTGCTTATCATAACGCGGCTGAGGAAATTCTAGTCCAAAGCCCGCTTGAGAGTAAGGAACATCACCCCAAAGATCTGTTGCAACGGATATGATATAAGCCAACTGAATTTTTGCAATTCCAGAGTATGCTGGATCATTTGCCTCACTTTGTTTAATAATTATCCGAAGGTTATTTACAACTGCCGCATAGATCTCAAAATCCCACTGGTTGTCAAAAAGGCCAGCGATGTTGTAAGAATCGTATGTTAGTGCAGAATTGGCTAACCCTGTATTATATTGCATTAAAACGGAGGATACCCTACCAAGCTCGTTAGTATTTGCCCATCCAATTCCAATGCTAGTGTTCGGTAATAAAACTTTAGATGGAACAGCCGTTGGGTTATTGGGGTTGTTGTTTACATCTAAAAACTTTTTGCAGGATGCGAATGATAAAGCAACTGCTGCAAGTATTATAAATTTTTTCATATGTCTTTATAATTATAATATTAGAAAGTTACTCTTAAACTAGCGCCGAAATTCCTGGTATTAGGAGCGCTTTGCAACTCCAATCCACGAATATTTCCTGCTCCTTGAGTGTTAACTTCAGGGTCAATAGGACTATTAGGTGCGTAGTAATAAAGGTTTCTTCCGTAAACAGTTAAACGAATGTTTTTGATTGCGCCGGTTTTAAGTACACTACCAGGAAGATCGTATCCTAGTGTAATTTCTCTTAATCTGAATGTCGTTGCATCAAACACAGTGAATTCTCCACCGCCGATTCCACCAAACCCAGAGTTCCAATAAGTCTGACCAGGAATTTGGATATTATTAGGGCTGTAAGAGCCATCAGCATTTTGGATAACACCAGGTAGAATATGAGGCTCTTCGCGGTTTTCAGCTGTCACGGCTAAAGATCCATTAGCTCTAAATGTAGCAGCTGTCCAAGAGATGATGTCTCCACCTTTTTTGAAATCAACCAATCCACTAAATGTAAATCTTTTGTATCTAACTGTGTTAGTCAAACCTGCAGTCCATTCTTTATTTGGATCCGCAACGATTTGATTTGGAATTGTTGAAGTGTTGTACAAGCCAGTGTTTTTATCAACAACTAATTGTCCGTCCGGACTTCTCAATTGCTTGCTTCCAACAATCACACCATAAGCCTGTCCTTCATAGATCGAAGGAATAACTCCACCAAACACGTTTCCAGCAACTTGGAATGAAGTAATACCCGGAGCGATCGATATAACTTTGTTGATGTTTCTTGAGAAATTGGCAGAGATATCCCAGCTCACAGCGCTAGATCTCACAGCGGTAGCTGTTAATAACAATTCAACACCCTTATTTTTAATCTGTCCAATATTTGTTAGCCTTGAGTTAAACCCGGTTGAAGTTGGCAAGGCCACGCTAACAATCTGGTTTTTACTCCCTTGATTGTAGTAAGTCGCATCCAATGATAACCTATTTTTTAACAAGCCCAAACTCAAACCAAACTCATAAGATGTAGTAAACTCGGGTTTTAAATCTGGGTTTCCTATTGTTCCTGAAGCTCCAAATCCGGCAATTGATCCATAAGGGAATGTGAAGCTAGCAGTGTTGTTTCCGTAACCACCTGTTGAATAAGTACTTTCTAAACTATAAGGAGAAGCGTCTTTACCGACTTTTGCATATGAAGCACGAATTTTTCCAATAGAAAGGATGTCAGACTGAATCTTAAATGCATCAGTGAATACAAAACTTGTAGAGGCAGACGGGTAGAAATAAGTATTATTTTTCGAAGACAAAGTAGAAGATTTATCTACACGACCAGTCAAGTCTAAAAATATGTAGTTATTATATCCTAAGGTTACCTGACTGTAGTAACCCAATAACCTTCTTTTTGTATTTGATTCACCTGATCCTGTGAAGACAGCACCGTTACTTACATTCGTAAAGTTAGGGATGGTAAGACCTACTCCAGAAACATATTGATTCTGGAATACTCTTTGGTTTACGTTCTGGCCTAATAACGCAGTTGCATTTAAACCTGGAACGAAAATATCATTTTTCTTAGCAGTGATTAGGAGATCTCCATTTATTTCACTTCTAAAAAAGTTATCTTCAAGAATACTTCCGGCTGAACTTGTAGCCTGTGTTGAACCAACAGCAACGTAGCGTTTACGTCTGTCAGTATATGTATCTAACCCTAAACGGTAACTTACATTCAACCAATTCGTAACATCATAACCAATATTCACATTTCCTAAGAAACGGCCGAGGTTACTTTTGAATGAGTTTTCATAAGCTGCGAAATAAGGGTTATCTCTACCTGTAACAAACCAATTGTTCGTTCCATCTGGATTTTTGTAGTTTTCCCTGTAGTAGTCGAGGTTTGTACTTCTCGTTACACCAAAAATACCAAAAATACTACTGTTAGCACCATTACCTTGAGTAGTAGCGCCATTTTGAAGCGTATTGAAGTAGTTAATGCTACCAGTCATGTTCAATTTTTCAGTAAGTTGCTTACCAGCACTGAACTGAATAGTTGTTTTCTTGAATTCAGAGGAAGGCAGAATACCTTTAGTGCTCGAATTTCCTGCGCTGAACGAGTAGTTGTTTTTCGCATCACCACTATTGATCAGCAAGTTATTATCCCAAGCAGTTCCTTGATTGAAATAATTGGCAAAGTTATCCTTGTAAGGTGCGTAAGGAATGATATCTCCTGGCGCATAAACAATACCATTAACATTTGGCGCAGTGTTTGGAGCTACAATCAATCCGTTAGCTAAAGATGGGGTAGTTCCAAACCTTAAGCCAAGCGAGTTTGTAGAGGTTGAGTTGAAAACACCACTAGCACCCTGCCCAAATTCATTTTGAAGCTTTGGAAAACCATATACGTTTTGTACACCATAAGATGAATTCAAAGTAACATCAGTTTTGCCTGCCATACCGCTTCCTTTTTTGGTTGTGATAATGATCGCACCGGCAGATGCTCTTGATCCATATAAAGCTGCGGCAGCAGGACCTTGAAGAATGTTCATAGACTCAATGTTATTTGCATTCAAATCCAGAGCCCTATTTGCTGGTTGGTTTGTAAATAAGGTGTTAGTCGTGTTATCCAGATCATTACTAATTGGAATACCATCAACCACAAATAATGGCTGATTTGTTCCAGACATTGATGACATACCACGAAGAATGATATTTGTAGATGAACCGGCGCTACCGCTGGCTCCTGTGATCTCCACACCAGCGATTTTACCTTGTAGGAGGTTTAGGATGTTACCATCACCTTTATCTTGAAGCTGATCTGCTTTTACAGTTTGAGTAGAATAACCAAGATCTCTTTTAACCCTTGTAATACCCAGAGCAGTTACCACAACTTCTCCAAGTTCTTTGGAGTCAGCAGCCAATGATACATTGACAACGTTTGACTCTCCTACAGGCAAAACTTGAGAGGTGTAACCAAGGTAGGAAAATTCAAGTGACGCAGAACCAGCTGGTACGTTGATCACGTATTTACCGTCACTTGCTGTTTGAGTTCCAACTTTTGAATTTTGAATTCTTACAGTCACACCTGGTAGTGGCAAGCCATCGTCCTTTCCTGTAACTGTACCAGTAATTGTTCTTTGTTGCGCCATCGCAGTCCCTGCGATAAACAGCAATATGAACAAACTTTGTAGAAGTTTTTTCATAAAATATAAATTTAGGTTAGTTAATAATGCCTAAATATATATCCAATATTATATGCAAGCATAATTTTTATTATAAACTGAATAGTTTATGACATAACAATGACTAAATATTGAGCTTAGAAAACGTCTAAAATGCTGCATTAAAAGAATTAAATTTTCCCAAAACAGATTTCAATAAAATAATAAGTTGATCATGTTCATTTATGAGAAAAAAACAGAACTTTTAACTTTTTTTAACAATTATTGGCCGAGCAGTCAAAATCAAAACAAACTGAATATCGAGTTATTAGAAAACTCAACATTAAAATCAAAAATTGAGAAAACCGTAACAGTAAGTAAAACTTTGCCCTAAAATATATCAAAAAAAGCCATTCTTAAGTTAAGAATGGCTTTTTTAATGATATTAAACTTCAATTTATGCGAAAGACTTTAATAAACCTAAGTTTCGGACAAAATGCGATTTACAAATCGTCTTTTCGGCAACAACAGGCTACTTCCTCTTTAAAGTAATTACATAATCTCCGTAACCGCCACCGCTAGAATCTGTATGCGTTAATTTAACGCCTACTTTAACTTCACATGGTGCAACTACATTACTTGGGCTATTTGCTACAGAAACTGCTGAGAAGGTTGGGCCTGGCCCGTAGTTTCCATAAGTTACTTTAGCAACAGAAGTAGTATTGTCCGCCGGATTTACGGTAATTACAATAGGCTTTGCATCATTGGCACCGTACATGAAAGATAAATGCGTGGCATCAATAATGGTAACAGGGATAGTTTGTCCAACAGCATAATCTAACCAGCCGTCTTCTACAACGGTGTAAGGAACTGATGCCCCTACCGCTCCATAATCTGACATTTTAAACTGACAAACAGCAGAAAATGTAATTTGAGGAGTTGAACCTGCCAATGAAGAAACACCTCCTTTAGTAGTACCACCCAATGTTGAAAACGCAGGGTAAGTTTTGCCATTTACAGTTACATCCGCACCGATTGTGTAACTATCTCCCAGTACAGACGAAACTCCAAATAGGGATTTTATCATCGTTCCGGTCAACGTCAATGTAGTAGGATAGGTCGTAACATTTGCCTGGATGGTTTTTACAACTGCGGCATTCCCGTTCTTTATAACAACGATGTCAAACTTAGTTGGTTTGGTATCGTTAGGGTAATAAAGATCTACAACAAATTTTCCTGAAAAGGCATCAGGGGCCAATGCAGATATTGTCGCGTCGCCAGTTTTATCTACTGACAATTTAGCCAGTGGAACTCTTTCCAATACAGGAATTTTCGGGTTATCCTCTTTGCGGCAGGCCGCAATTACAATAGAGAAGATAAACATGTATATAACTAATTTTTTCATGTCGATTGATTTATGTTTAAATATTATGGTAACCAAAATGGTTTGTATGTAGACGGATCCACTTTCTGTCCGGGTGCGTTAGCATTGGTTGATAACTCTGGGTTGGACCAAGGTAATGTCAAAGGATATTTTTTAGAAACCTGAACAGTGACCGCCGGTTGTGGACTTTGCGCAGGATCTCCATTAACTGGTGGCTGAACTTTACCTCCAGGTGCCATTGCCGTATTAGAAGGATCAAAAATTGTAGGATATTTCGTCCTTCTATAATCAGTATAGGCATCTACGGCGCTACCAAAACTTGATATCCATTTCTGCGTCATGATAATCTCCAATTGTTTAGCATCAACAGTAGTAGCACCATAACCCGTAACAAAATGCGGCGCTGCATATTCTGCCATAACTTTTGTAATATAATTTGTTACCGCAGTAGAACCTACTAAAGCAGGAACAGTTTGTGTTGGCTTTACAAAATTTGTTACTACATAGTCAACCTGTTTGAAAGATTCCTGAATTGCAGACTGAAGCATTGTAGCAGCGTTACCAGTAATTACACCTGTTTTGATAAGTTCTGCCTTCATATACAGTACATCTGCATAGGTTATAAATCTATATGGCGCAGCACCTGTGCCGCTTGATGCCGATACGGGCCCGCCGCTGCCATCATCATACTTTCCGCCTACAGGATAAATTCCTGGCTCTGTCATGAAATTTTGTTGCGACTGTGCAGCGTTCGGTCCCGTAGATCCAAAATAAATGGAAAGAAATCCGCCATCTCTATATTCTGTTGGGTTTGTACTTGCTCCCGTTGGCTTTAACTGATTGAAGAAATAGTAAGGTACACGTGGATCAGGAGTTCCTGTAAAAATACTCGGATTATAGCCTTTTAACACCTCATAGAACCAAGGACTTTGGTATTGGCTTCTTTGAGCAGCAAAATAGTCAGCAAATCCTGGATTACGATCATCTGTTGCGCCATTTGGTCCAAACGGAAGCACAAAGCTTTCTGCAGTTGTGCTGATCAATTTATCTGCTGTAATTAAAGCATTTACTTCAGCGGTTACACTCTTGGTTAGCCTTTGTTGAAGATAAAGCTTCAATTTGATAGTATTTGCGGCTTTAGTCCATTTCGCAATATCTCCTTTGTAGATTACGTCATCAGTACCTGGTGTAAGCGCATTAGTCGCCGTTGCAGCCATGTCAGCAATACCTTTATCCAACAATGTAATAAGTTGAGGATAGATATCTGCTCCCTTATCAAATTTAGGACTAATGATCTTATCAGAAACAAGCTTATTGACCTCTGAAAAAGGAACATCACCAAAGACATCAACGAGTTGACTATAAGTATAAGCTTTAAGAACCTCAGCAATGCCTGCATATTTTAGGTTGCCTTTTGCAGTTCCTTCAGCAATAATTACATCTAAATTTGTCAATGTACTGGTGTAAAGACCAGACCAGGCATTGATAATATTAAAATCATCACCAGTAGCACCGTATTGATTTGGATCTTCCCTTACTACGTAACGGTGCATGTATACTTCCAGAACTTGTGATAACCCTGATGATGTAGCTAAGTTAACACCTAAGTTTAACTCCACAGCAGGAAGTAGCTTAGGCACGCTAACGGTGGCCGGACTATATGGATCTGAATTAATATCCAGGCTTTTCTTGCATGACATGATCATCAGCACAGCCGGAATTAAATATTTTATTTTACTTGTCATATCAAATATTTTTATAGTTAGAAAGTAACATTAAGGTTAAAACCGTAACGTTTAACATTTGGAGCAGTGGAAAGTTCAATACCTTGAATGTTTGTCGCTCCGAAACTATTAGTTTCAGGGTCAAAATTAGTTCCCTTTGGAATGTTAGGAGCATAGAACCAAAGGTTTCTACCGGTTGCACTTACACGAATCGAACCTATTGGCGCTTTCTTGAACAATGATTTTGGAATAGTATAACCAATGCTGATCTCCCTTAACTTATATACAGTAGCGTCATAAACACTCCATTCGTTAGCTCCATTTGTAGCAAAGGTAGATGCACCACCGCCGTTAAAATATAAATCGTTGGTTGTGATTCTAGTGATGTTTGGTATTTTGTTTCCACTTGCATCTAATAATGCTTTACCAGTATTTGGATCACCGTACACACCAGGTATAACCCAAGTGGTTTCTCTGTCTGCAGTTAAAGAGGAAGTACCGCGACCTAACTCGTTTTGAATTGTTGTCGAATAAACACTTCCCCCTCTGGTATAATCTAGTAAAGCAGAAAAAGTAATCCCTTTAACTGTAACTGTATTGGTCAACCCAAACTTATATTTTGGATTTGGATCACCAATGAATCCTTGTTCAACATCATCAATTAACGCTCCTGTAGCAGGATCAATTAAAAGGTTTCCAACTTCATCTCTGTAACTTCTTGAACCGCGAAGATAGCCGTAAGGCATTCCTGCTTCTGCATATGCTGAATAACCTGTAGAGGCTGCGAAACCAGCAAGGTCAACTCTTGTAACGCCTTCTTTAAGCTTTTCAACCATGTTCTTGTTTTTGGTTAATGCTCCTGTTAAAGACCAGGTAACAGAACGAGAACGAACTGGTGTAGCTGATAGCTGTATTTCGAGACCTTTATTGCTTATCTCACCAAGATTGGTGTAGTAAGCCACAAAACCTGAGCTGGAAGGGGTAGGTATTGGCACGATTAGGTTTGTCGAAATTTTATTATAGTAAGCCACGTCTAGATTCAGTCGCTGGGTAAAGAAACTTAACTCAGTTCCAACCTCGAATTCCTTTGTAAACTCTGGTTTTAAATTAGGATCATTTGCCGTTGAACTGATACCTGCATTTGGTATACCAAGAAAGTTGCTATTAAATACAAAAACGTTATCGATTCCATAAGGATCTGCATCACGACCAACTTTTGCATAACTAGCTCTAATTTTTCCATAGTCTAGCACAGAACTTTCAACTTTCAACGCATCAGTAAATATAAATGTTCCTTGAATTGCTGGATAGAAGTAGCTTCTGTTGTCAACTGGAAGTGTTGAAGACCAGTCGTTACGGGCTGTTGCAGTAACGAATGCATAGTTTTTGTATCCTACAGTTGCCTCACCAAATAACCCAAAAATCCTTCTTCTTGAATAAGAATCTGCAGCAAAACTTTGTTGAGAAGTATTTCTTAAACTATGTACTCCGCGTTCAATAAATTGATTTCCAATCTCCGCATTACGAGTTGAACCACGTTGATTAAAGTTAAATCCTAGCAAACCAGTTAATGAGAAATCTCCTTCAAATTTAGGCGTTAGATTTAATAGGGTAGTTGACTCAATTTCTTGCTTACGGTAGTTATCTAGAGTTAATCGTCCTTTACCTTCAGCCGCCCTTGAGCTTACTTCAATAACTTCGCGACGGTTAAGTGTATTTACGTTTGTTCCTAGCGCAAATGAAAGATTTGCCCATTTGGTCAAATTTAAGTCGGCTTTCATATTAGCAATCATCCGCTCTTCAGCAGTATTTGTGGTATTGTATTTTGCCGACCATAATGGATTATCAAATTGTCCCGCTCCAGCATATATGATACTGTTGCCATTTTTATCTTCAAAAGGAAGACTTAAATCCCAGTTACGTCCCAAGAATAAACTTCTTGAAAACAATGAAGGAGCTCCGTTTTGAGTCTCTCCAAAATAACCTCCCGTTTGAGTAGAGCGGCTGTAACTTAAATTCCCTTTAATTGTCAGTCCCATAGCTAGCTTAGAGCTACCACCCACAGCGATATTAGAACGGTTATAGTCAGAATTTGTCACATACCCTTTTTGATTTAGCTGAGATGCGGTTACCACAATTGCATTTTTATCGTCACCACCGTTTAAACTCACAGAGTTTTCCAACACATATCCATCTTTAAACAGACTGGCAACATTGTCAGGATAAGCTTTATATGGCACAGTGCCATCAGGAAACAATTCTGGATAGGCAGCTAAGTAAGCTGACCATGCAGGAATGGTAGACCTCGAAGTGAAAGCCGGCCCCCACGAACCATTTGAAGCAGAATAATTGCCATAAGAACCTGTACCATAAAGGTTTTGTAGTTCCGGCAACTTTGCTATTTGCTCCAGTGAAGCAGAACTTTTTACATTTACTTCGAAACCTCGCTTGCTTGATCCAGCACTTCCTGTTTTGGTTGTAATTAAAAGTACCCCATTAGATGCACGAGAGCCATAAAGCGCTGCAGCACCTGAACCTTTTAGGGGAACAATACTCAAGATGTCATTCGGATCAATGTTAGCAATTCCGCTACCATAAGCACCACCTCCACCTAACTGACTCGAAGTTGTTACCTGATCATTGCTATAAGGCACCCCATCAACAACAATTAGCGGTTGTGAATCTCCAGAGAATGATGTATTACCCCTCATTTGTATCCTCGTCGCGGCGCCAGGAGTACCTTGCGAAGTACGAATATCCACACCAGCAACTTTTCCTTGAAGTGTTTTTAAAACATCTGGCTCTGAAACTTGGGTAATTTGTTCGTTAGTAACTTTGACCACACTGTTTGCCACAGATCGTGATTGTCTAACCACCCCATAGGAAGATACAACTACTTCACTAAGTTGTTTTGTATCGGATACGAGAACCGCATCTACAACATCCCCCGAGATTGTAATTTCCTGGGTTACATAACCAACATAGGCAAATTGAATTTTGGTAGCACTAGCAGGAACGCTTAATGCATATTTACCTGCGGCACTGGTTAACGTTCCATTTTTTGTTCCTGGGACTAAGATGCTAACGCCAGGGATAGGGAGACCGTCCTCCTTAGCTGTTACCGTACCAGTAATTGTTCGATTTTGTGCAACCGCCGAAACAGCGAATAGCATCAAAATGAACAAACTTTGTAGAAGTTTTTTCATAAAGAATAAAATTTAGGTTAATTAATAGTTAGTACAATATAAAGCTTTTTGAAGCCTGATAGATTAAAGTTAGAATTAAGCATCTTTGAAATGACAATTTAATGACATTAAAACTGGCGGGAGTATTCGTTTAAAACAGAACAATATTCTGATTAATAGAAGATATTTTGATTTTTAGAAGTTTTATTAAACCATCAATTGATAAACACCAAATTTTTTAGAGGTTTTTATACAAAAGCTACCTTTTTACACAGAAACACAGAATTTAACAATTTAAATTGGACAATAACCCATCCCAAAGGGAACGACAAGACTACCTCAATTCAATAAAAACACAGAATTTGCAAAAATCTGTTTGCCACTTTCCCAAAATGACCGGAAAAGCACATCACTCGCAAAATAAATGACAGATCCTTTCCCCAAACTTTGAACCCCGAACAACATTCCATTATCTAGCTTCTTCAACACTGATTTTCCGGCAATTCCAGCAACATAACTATTGGATTTTAAAACCCCGGCATTAAATGTTGATCCGTTCGACTCATAAATCATATCGTCAGTCTTCAAAGCGTAATAGTAATCACCTAATCCAGCCGCCAAAGGATGACTGTTGTCCAGATTAACCCTAAAAATTGCTCCGGGAATAGCGTTCGATTGATCGTCCTGATGCCGATCAGCATATTTCTTTGAATTGACGGGTTTCGACTCCTCTTTGGCTTGTTCTTTCAGCTTAATATTAAAAGGCTTTTTGCCAATGAGGCTCGAAATCGCATCCTGGATAAGTATCAATTTTCCACCGCTGTTTACCCAACCGTCCAATTTTTCATTCAGGTTATCCCCGTAATTCCCATCAGGAAGAATCAGCACATTAATCTTATTGATGTTCAGATTTACTAAATTCTGCATACCTATTAGTGTTAACGGATATTTTAATTCCTGCTCAAATAAATGCCAGACTTCCCCAACCCCTTGAGAGGAGATGCCTGTTCCTGAAACTACCGCAACCTTTGGCATCACAAGAGGACTATAAACAGAGGAGCCGAAGTCTTTACCCTTATCCACAAAACCCGTAGCTACCGGATAGAAATTAATTCTAACGTCTCTTTGGATCGCAGCTATTCGTGCCGCTAAGCCTTTTACATTTCTTTCGTTCTCAGTCCTGTATACCAGCAAAGTTCCTGAACTATAAGTCCTTCCACCAGCTGTAAAGCCTTCTTCTGCGATGCGTACTTTGATATTTGCTTGCTGTAAAGCAATTAGTGCCTGCGCATCGTCAATAGAATTCCATGGAAGGATCCATGCGTACGGCCTATTTATACTTTCAGGTTGATCATTCTTTTCTTCTAATGTCTTAAAACTTCCTTTTATAGACTCTTTGACTGCATAAGCCTTCAGACCATAGGCATATGGTAAGGCCCATGCAGTTATATCATAAGTATTGGAATCTGAAATAGACGTTTGCGGTTCAAACAACACATTTGCCAATACGGCCTTCGGCTGAGATAAATTAACTACTAAGTCGTTCCGCTCTGCCTTAAAACCTTCTATTTTTTTGGTTTCATAACTATAGCCTCTTAAAGCCTTATCAGCACCGAAAGAATATTCAATGCCATTCCTGTCCAGCAATGCGGCCATCCGTTTAATTCTACCCATATTTTGCGCCTTCACAATGTAAGTCTTGTACACACCCGGAGGCGATGCTACTGCTTTTTCAAAATAATTCTTAAACTCTGTAACCAGTTGGCTAGCATTATTGGCGACAGTTTCCACCGTAGCCATCCCTGTAGTATAATGATGATCTATCCTGTCTTTGAGCGTAAGGGTGTCCCCATCAATAGTGACTACTGCCAGTCCAGCACCAATACCACCTTGCTCGTACGTCATTCCAATTGCACCATTATATAATGGGTAGGTATCGCCATAGGATGGGTAAAGCAGATCAAAACGTTCTTTAGTAAAATACTGCCATCCGTTTTCATCAAAATATTTTGCATTGTTCTTACCTACTGTAACCTGGAAAGCCCGTTGCCAGGGCGTAATGTCAACATGGATGGGTTCTGCCGCAGGAGCGAAATAATAGGGCTCATTATAGCTTTGTTCATGAAAATCTACATGCACTTCCGGCATCCATTCGTTATACAATTTTAACCGTTGCTGTGTTTCTACTTGAGATTGCCATGCCCAATCCCTGTTTAGATCAAAATAATAGTGGTTAGGTCTTCCATTTGGCCACAACTCAAAATGCTCCCTGGCCATTGGGTCTGGGTTAGGTTGCTGACCAACAACTTCACCAAAATAGGTAACATATCGCTCCCTCCCATCTGGGTTAAGACAGGGATCCAGGATCACCACAACATTCTTTAACCACTCTTTAACGTTACCATCCTTTTGCTCTGCAAGATTATAGAGCGTCCTCATCGAAGTTTCCGTAGAACTTGCCTCATTCCCATGCACATTATAACTCAACCACAATATGGCTGGCTGCTTTCCTGTCTTCACATCAACTTTTTCCGCGCGACTAATACTTAGGTTAGTTTTTCTAATCTGCTCCAGGTTATCCATGTTCTGTCTGGAAGATACAATAGCCACCAGAAGTTCTCTTCCTTCATAAGTTTTCCCATAGCTTATCAGCCTCATATCTTTTTCATGCTGGCCTGCAACGTACCTAAAGTAGTCGACAACCTTTTGATGTGGCGTAAAGCGACTGCCTAAAGGATATCCCAAAAAAGCATCTGGCGATTTTACCTGGGCGCCAGCTATAGTAAAGCAGAAAAATAATAGTAGGAACGGAAGCCGGAAATATCTCATTAGTAGTAATTATACTCCAAAATAGTAAAGATTATTTTGTGTTTGTATTACATAGTGTAATTTTACCTATCTTTTTATTTTTTTAATGATGAGCACTGAATCCTTATACGAGCTATATACTAAGCATCCAATAATTTGTACTGACACTCGGAACATAATAGCCGGATGCCTTTTCTTTGCATTGAAAGGAGATAATTTTGACGCGAATACTTTTGCAGATAATGCACTTGAAGCCGGGGCGGCATATGCCATCATAGACAATCCTACTCTAAAAACTGGCGAAAAGCATTTTCTGGTTGAAAATGTGCTAGCTGCGATGCAGGACTTGGCAAAATACCACCGTGCTCATTTGAACATTCCTGTAATCGGGCTAACCGGAAGCAACGGCAAAACGACCACGAAGGAATTGATCAATGCGGTACTTTCAGAGAAATACCGCTCGTTTGCTACAAAAGGCAACCTCAATAATCACATCGGTGTTCCTTTATCTGTATTATCAATCACCTCGGAGCATGAGATCGCAGTTATCGAAATGGGCGCCAACCACCAGAAGGAGATTGAATTTCTCTGCACAATTGCTCAGCCTACACATGGCCTTGTCAGTAATGTAGGAATGGCACATCTTGATGGATTCGGTGGATTTGAAGGGGTAAAGAAAGGAAAGGCAGAACTTTACACTTATCTCAAAGCAAATCAAGGCACTGCTTTCATTTACCGAAATAACCCATACTTGTTGGAAATGAGCGCTGCAGCAGGATTAAATATAGTAGTCTACTATGGTTCTGAAAAAGAAGATGCGGTTTCAGGAAAACTGCTCAGCACTGATCCATATATAAAATTACAATGGCAAAATAAGGAAAGCGAACATCAGTTGGCAGTTAACCTTACCGGCACTTATAATTTTGAAAACATCCTGGCAGCCATTTGTATTGGGCAATTCTTTGAGTTGAGTGCTGCACAAATCAATGCCGGGTTGGCGGGTTATCTCCCAAAAAATAACAGGTCGCAAATCACCGAAACAGCAAGCAATACAGTCATATGCGATTTTTATAACGCAAACCCGAGCAGTATGGCTGCTGCGCTAAACAACTTGAAGCAGCTTAATGCCCCGAATAAAGTAATTATTATAGGTGACATGTTTGAGCTTGGAGAAGAATCTGAGGAACAGCACGGAATTATTGCCAAACATGCAGAAAGCCTACAGGCTAACACGCTCATTTTAATTGGACAACACTTTTTTGAAAGTAAGGGCCAGGTCAAAGGCTTGTTTTTTAAAACTCCTAAAGAAGCATCGGATTACCTATCCGCATCCCCTGTTAAAAATAGTGTGGTACTTCTAAAAGGGTCGCGGGGAATGGCGTTAGAACAACTACTCCCCCTGTTGTGATATTTTTATACCGGCGTCGCTAATCTCCCTAAGCGGGTTATCGCGCATGTTTTGCTCCACTTCAAACTGGTATGTCCCGGCTTTAGGAAACTTATAGTTGGTCAGTAACGGTAATGTGTAAGTAAATAAATTTCCAGAACCAGCTCCAATCCATTGTCCATCTTGATGTGCCAATCGGTACTCATACCTTTTCGTTAACTTTTTTTCTCCAGCCCCGTTGATATTCAGCAAGACAAAAAGATTAGCATAACGGTAATCTGAAGTATGTCTTAATTTTAAATAGATGTCATAAACCTTAGCAGGGTCTTTAACCTCCACTACAGCGCTTACTTTGTTGGCATAACTCCAATTTCTAGAAGGCATAGCCACATTACTATCTACAATATTATTCGTATCACATCCGCAAAAAAACAAGATCATTAAAGCTGAAAGTGATAACAAAACTTTCAAACTATTCATCTTTAGGCTTATCCTTATTTTTATTCCTCCGGTTTTTATTTCTGTTCTTATTTCTATTGGCAGATGGCTGTGTAGTAACTACAGCATCTCCAGATATAGGTCCGGCTGGTCTCGGCTGAGGATTTGCGCCATCTTTTTTCTGCTCCGGACGGTTCCTGATATGCTGAGGCGGCTTTACCGCTTGTGTTGGTTTTGCTCCTGGAGTAGATTTAACACCTTGTGCTGGTTTTGCGCCCTGTCCTGGCTTAGTACCTTGTGCTGGCTTATTTCTATTGTTATTGTTTCTATTATTCTTATTTCTCGGCTTGTCGTCAAGACGCGTTAGGCTATCCTGCCCAACCACATTTTCGTAGTCCGGAGTTTTCTCAACTACTGCTACAGGAGTTAACTGAATGGCTTCTTCTTTTAGATTTACAGGCTTTTGTCCCCGCTTATTCATGGCCATGATTTCCTTAACCCTATCTACCTTCAAAGGAATCCAATCCTCAGTATTTGGATAAGCAAACCACATTACTTTCTTGAAGATATCTGTCTTCTGATGCCTTGCAACGCCAATTTCCGTTTGAAGGCTCTCAATACGATCTGGAATATCTTTCAATGCATCCAGGTACGTATCCAACTCATAATTTAAGCAGCACTTCAATTTGCCGCATTGCCCGGCAAGCTTTAATGTATTTAAAGATAAGTTCTGATAGCGTGCTGCAGCCGTTGACACTGTTTTAAAATTGGTTAACCAGGTAGAGCAGCATAGCTCTCTTCCGCAAGAGCCAATTCCGCCCAACCTTCCGGCTTCTTGCCGCATTCCGATCTGTCTCATTTCGATCCTGATCCTGAAGGTTTCGGCCATCTTTTTAATCAGTTCTCTAAAATCTACGCGACCTTCTGCAGTATAAAAGAAGGTAGCTTTGGTTTTATCCCCCTGGTAATCCACATCGCTTATTTTCATGGAAAGGCGCAAGTCAAGCGCCAGGGTGCGCGCTTTATGCATGGTCTCCCATTCTAAACCTTTGGCTAGTTTCCATTTTTCCACATCAGCTTCTGAAGCCTTCCTGTATACTTTCCTGGTAACTTGTTCAAGAGTTGTCTTACGGCGTTTCATCTGTGTCCTTACCAGTTCTCCGGTTAAAGAAACATGCCCGATATCATAACCACCAGTTGGTCCTTCAACAGCAATTAACTCACCTATTTCCAGATAAATATTGTCTGTATTAACGAAGAATTCCTTTCTGGCACCCTTAAATTTAACTTCTATAACGGGAAAAGGTTTATAATTAGATGGTGCATCCAAGTTGGATAACCAATCGTAAACTTCCATTTTTCCGCAACCGCCAGTAAGGCAAGAGCCATTACTTTTGCAGCCCGAGGGAGCGCAACCGCCTCCTGTAGAACAACTTCCACATCCCATATTAATTGTATATATATTGAGTCCCTTGCGGGAACGTTTTAAACTTAATTATTTTGACTAGCTGTAAAGATACATCTAAAAACAGAATTTTAGGATTTGCATTTCGCTCTACATGATAATGCGCTTTTTCAAGCTCAGTAATAATGGAATCCGCCATGTTCAGGTCCAGCACGTGGGCCGATAATTTTTTGGCTGTTTGCAAGGCCATTGGTGGCAGTTTAACCAATTCATCCGCACCGCTCAGCAACAAGCTGCATTCTCGCATAAAACTGATGCCGTATTTTAAAAAATTCTTTTGATTTTCTCTACCCCAGGCGGCTATCTGGTCTACAAATGCGGTAAGTTCCAATACACGATTTCCGTAGCCCATCCTAAGCCATTCTGCAAATTTCTCAGAGTTTTCGTTTTGCGTATTTGCCACCAATTGTTTGGCTTCTATCAAGTTCCCATCTGAGAGAAACGCATATTCGGTTGCTTGGTTTTCAGACAAGCCGTGTTTTTCTATCAGGTAGCTTTCCACTATGGCAAATGGCAACTTAGGTATTTTTACAATCTGCGTTCTAGAGAGCAGGGTTGATAAGATTTGCTCCTGGTTATTTGCCACTAAAATAAATAACGTATTGGCAGGTGGTTCTTCTATAATTTTTAAAAGCGAGTTGCCTTCTTTTTCCAAATACTCCGGCAACCACATGATCAGTACCTTGGTGTCTCCTTCAAAAGCTTTATAGCTTAGCTTTTTAATGATGTCGTGGCATTCAGCAATGTTGATATTTGCTTGCTTATTATCTGCATTCAACTTAGAACGCCAGATGTCCAGATCCAGGTACGGGTCTTCTAAAAGCAAACTTCTCCACTCTTCTAATACATCAACTGCAATCTTTACGTCCTTTGAAGCAAAGAATGGATACGAGAAATGCAGGTCCGGATGGATGTACCTTTCGTATTTTCTACAAGATGAGCAAACCCCGCAACTATCGTCCACTTCTTTGTCTAAGCAATTAATGTACTGTGCGTAGGCAATAGCTAAAGGAAGTGCGCCACTGCCATCACATGAAAGAAACAATTGCGCGTGACTGATCCTGTTATCTGTTACCGATTGAACCAATTGTTGCTTAATATGCTCCTGCCCTATGATGTTCTTAAATTGCATTTGGTGCAAAATAGTAATTTTTTAACATATTTGACGCGGCTTTAATCATGCCATACTTAGTATATGCCATAGCGTGGGCTTTTACTTCTTCCATACTTCTGCTGCATTTCTCCCATGCTTATCTCACGAAAGAGCCTCCTAAGGGAGATATATGGGAGAAATGCAGCAGAAATATGGGACAAGCCCGGAGGATAATATCAATTTATTACCTTTGACTTGTATGGCAAGAATAATGGCCTTTGATTACGGAACAAAAAGAATTGGGATTGCAATCACAGATCCCCTGCAGATCATAGCAACAGGGCTGGACACCATCCACCCTAAAGACATCATGGCTTATTTGAAACAATATCTCATAACTGAACCAGTTGAAGCGTTCGTTTTCGGAGATCCTAAACAAATGGACGGCAGCCCGTCAGATTCTGCACAGCATGTTAAGGGTTTCGCTAGAACGCTAAGAAAAACATATCCTGAAATCGCGCAGCATTGGGTTGATGAACGGTTTACATCCCGATTGGCACAACAAACGATTATGCAAAGCGGCTTGAAAAAACAAGACAGACAAAACAAGGAGCGGGTAGATACCATTGCCGCAACCATTATCCTGCAATATTTTATGGAACAGGCCCGTTAATTTAGGGTGCCCACATCAAACCAATATGATTGAAGAAAATCTACAAAAACTGCTGCTTGATTATTGTGAACCAGAAAGTGAGCTATTGAAAAAGATAGACAGGGAGACTCAGCTTAAGGTTTTAATGCCGAGGATGCTATCTGGCCATTATCAGGGTAGAGTACTTAGCATGATTAGCAAGATGGTAAATCCATCAAGAATTCTGGAGATTGGCACTTTTACTGGTTACGCAACATTGTGTCTTGCTGAAGGATTAAATAGCGATGGTATTATCTACACATTAGACATCAACGAAGAATTGGAAGATATGGTTCGCGAGAATTTTGCAGCTTCGGGTTACCAGGATAAAATAAAGTATAGGATTGGTGATGCGACATTAAGTATTGCGTCTTTGGAAGAAACCTATGACCTGGTATTTATTGATGCTGATAAAAAAAACAACGGTAACTATTACGATATGGTCTTTAACAGCGTAAGACCAGGTGGGATTATCATCGTTGATAATGTACTCTGGAGCGGCAAAGTACTCAGTAACTCACAAGACAAAGACACCAGGAATATTACTACATTTAACGATAAGATTGCCGCAGACAACCGTGTTGAAAAGTTGATCCTCCCTGTTAGGGACGGCCTTTTTATCATCAGAAAAAAATAACCTAATGAACAAAAGCACCCTATATTTACTCCTGATTGCAATCACTTTCTCCGCTTGTAAAACAAGGAAATACAGTCGCAATAACAAACAGATAGAAAAAGCGGCCACTAAAGCCAATCCAGATTATAAGTCGCGCACCACCCTATCTTACATTGAAGAATTTAAAACGGTAGCTATCGAAGAAATGAACACCTACGGCATTCCGGCAAGCATTACCCTGGCACAAGGCATATTGGAATCCGGAAGTGGAAACAGCAGTCTGGCCAGGTTTGCGAATAATCATTTTGGCATCAAATGCACTTCCGAATGGAAAGGGAGAGGATATTATAAGGACGATGATCAGGCAAATGATTGTTTCCGTGTTTATAAAGATGCCAGGGAATCTTACAAAGACCATTCTGAGTTTTTAAAGCGTAAGCGTTATAGCTTTCTATTTGAGCTGGACAAAAATGACTACAAAAACTGGGCGCTCGGACTAAAGCAAGCTGGTTATGCAACCAATCCTAAATATCCAGATATGCTCATTGGCATTATTGAAAAATACCAACTGGCTCAATATGATAGGTCTGAGTCTGAAACCGAAAAGCTTAAACGCGAAGACAGGGTTTTTACAGAGATCAATGCGAACATTCCAAAAGAATCCAAAAAGTTTACGCCTGTGGAAACTCCCCCTTCGAAACAGGTACTCAAAGTTCCTGATACTACCCAGATCAGTCCGGTAAAGATCATAACCACATTACCTACAACCAGTACGACGGTTTCTGGCGCAACATCATTATCTGCAGATAAAACGTACATAGTTAAAAAGGGTGATACGCTTTACAACATCTCCAATCGTTTCAACATTAGCATAGATGAACTCAAAAGCATCAACAACTTAAGTGCCGACGGCATTAAGATTGGACAAAAGCTAATAATAGTTAAATAATGTTAACGTAGGTATGTCTCATTTGGTTAACTTGTAGCTTTGTAATCTTATGAGACTTTTTTTGTTGTTACTGCTTTTTTTCAGTTTCAGTGCCCGTCTGTTCGCACAATCCGGAACTGTACAAGGATTTGTGGTAGACAAGGACTCAAAGCTCAGACTGGCTAAAGTTTATATCTACAACTCCCATACCAATGAGGGGATTTATAACACGCCCAAGGGTGAATTCAGAATAAATGGCCTACCAGGGGATACCTTATTCGCTATTTTGCAGGGGTACGCTGTTGATACTGTAGTGCTTAAAAGCCCTTCTTCCATTTATTTTCAGTTAAAATCACTCGGTATCAATTTGCAGGAAGTGTCTATTAATGGAAAAAAACTGAGTCCGAAAGAGCAATACGATAAACGCCTTAAAGAATATAAATACCAGCTGGACAAAGGCAGTTCCAAAGATTTGCTCAATTTAGGCCCGGGTGGTGTAGGATTGGGAATTGATGCCATTTACAACCTGGTAAGCAGGGAAGGTAAAAATGCACGGCACTTACAAAAAATATTGGAACGGGACTATAAGGAATCGATTATAGATTTTAGATTTAATCCCAACTATGTTAAAAGTATTTTGCAGCTAAATGATTCAGTTGCAACAGACTTCATGGAACAATACCGTCCAAGTTACGATTTCGTGCTCAGCGCATCTGATTACGCCTTTGTGGTATTTTTAAGGAACAGTTATGCCAGTTACAAACGCAACCCTTCGGCCTTCAGGTTGCAGCCGCTACCTAAGGTGATCGTTAAAGAGTTTTAATAAAAACCTTAATTAAACTTTTAAAAAGTCACTTTTTTGTTTTTCTTTGTAATGATGAAGCGTTTTAATATCTGCCTATTGTTATTACTTCTCGTGTCTTCAGGCCTGATGGCCCAGGAAATCGATACCATTCCAATTAATACCAACGGATTGGAAATCAAGCTAAAACGCAGCCCACTTCCAACGCGTACGGGAACAATTCCTTATAAGCCCACACCAATAGCCCCACTTGTGCTTTCAGAAAAGATCAATTACTGGAAAACCAGTACGCAGATTGGTATTGATGTAAATCAGGGTGCCTTTTCTAAAAACTGGAAGGCTGGGGGTGTAAACTCTCTTGCTTTGGGCGGTCTTATTAACTACCGGGCAGCTTACAGCAAAGAAAGCTATAGCTACACCAGTGAATTAAGGTTAGAATACGGAAAGATTAAAAACAAAGATCAGCTTCAAAAGAAGACCAGAGATAGGATATTTTGGGACAATAAAGCCAACTTCCAGTTTTCAAAGAGCTGGTTCTTCTTCGGATCTGTAACGCTGGAAACACAATTTGACCGTGGATACGCATATTATAGGGATAATAACGGGCCTGAGCAACAAAGCTTACTCTCTAAATTCATGTCGCCAGGATACCTTACAGAGTCTATCGGTTTCGAGTACAAGCCTGTACCTTATTTCTCTACAAGAATTGGTACTGGAACAGCTAAGCAAACATTTATGTTAGATACAGCTGTTATCAATCCGAGATTTAATGGTGGTAACTTTGGTTTAAGACAACGCCAGGGAGCCAGGCCTCCGCAGACTTTTAGAAACGAGCTCGCTTTCCAGATTACTAGTGAGTTGCGCGATAAAGAAATCTTTAAAAATGTTTTTCTATACGCCAGGTATAACATGTTTATTCCTTACGACAGGAAACTAGAGCATGTAGATCACAGGTTGGATATGACTTTAAGATCCAGGATTAATAAGTTTATGGAAGTAAAGATCAATGCGGTTGGTTTATTTGATAAAGATTCTGATAAAGAAATTCAAGCCAGTCAGAATTTATCGCTTGGTTTTGGCTTTACATTTCCAAGGTAATGACCTGTTAATATTCCCTTAATTCTTTCTCATTTTTCTTAGGTCAAGATAGTTTTCATGTTAACAGTGCTGGATAGCCCCTTTGTAACAGTGCGACTTTATTTCCTTGTTATCCAGAATTGTGCAACTATTTTTGCAAGGTGTATAACGCTCTTTAATAAACATTAAACGGCTTCAAGCATTTACAACCAAAAATTAATAACTTTGCAGCTTATACATTTAACACTAAGCATTAAAACAGATGTTTGATAATTTACAGGACAAACTAGACCGCGCATTTAAAGTTTTAAAAGGACAAGGCAGCATTACAGAGATTAACGTGGCAGAAACCATGAAAGAAATCCGTAAAGCGCTTTTGGATGCCGACGTAAATTATAAGACCGCCAAGACTTTTACTGATGAGGTAAAAGAAAAAGCTTTAGGCGCAAATGTATTGACAACCGTATCGCCTGGGCAGTTGCTTACCAAGATCATGAATGATGAACTTACTGCTTTAATGGGTGGTGAGGTTACAGAACTTGATTTGAAAAGCAATCCTACCATTATTCTGATTGCGGGATTAAACGGTGCGGGTAAAACAACATTTACCGGTAAACTAGCTTTACATCTTAAGAACAAAGGCAAAAAACCAATCTTAGTTGCTGGAGACGTTTATCGCCCTGCGGCAGTAGATCAGCTGCAGATTCTTGGTGAACAGGTGGGTGTTCCAGTTTATGCTAATAAAGACTCTAAAGATCCTGTAGCGATTGCGCTTGAAGGTATAGCTGAAGGTAAAAAGAACAATAACAACGTTATTATAATTGATACAGCAGGCCGATTATCAATTGATGAGAGCCTGATGAATGAGATTTCTGAGGTTAAAGCTAAAACTAAACCACATGAGATCCTGTTTGTAGTTGATTCGATGACGGGACAAGATGCTGTAAATACTGCTAAGGTATTTAACGACAGGCTTGACTTTACTGGTGTGGTCCTAACCAAATTAGACGGTGATACCAGAGGTGGTGCTGCGCTTTCCATTAAATCTGTTGTAAATAAACCTATCAAATTTATTGGTACCGGCGAAAAGATGGAGGCGCTTGATGTGTTCTATCCTGAGCGTATGGCATCCCGTATCCTGGGCATGGGTGATGTGGTTTCCCTCGTTGAGCGTGCGCAAATGCAATTTGATGAGAAAGAGGCTGCAGAACTTCAAAAGAAAATCCGCAAGAACAAATTCGATTTCAACGATTTCTATAGCCAGATCCAACAGATTAAAAAGATGGGTAACATGAAGGACCTGATGGGCATGATTCCTGGTGTTGGCAAAATGATGAAGAATGTTGACATAGAAGATGACGCATTCAAAAGCGTAGAAGCGGTTATCCAGTCGATGACTAAATATGAGCGTGAAAATCCAGATAGTATACAACAAAGCAGACGCATACGGATTGCTAAAGGATCTGGCACCAAGGTAGAAGAGGTAACCAAGCTTATTAAACAATTTGAAGATATGCGTAAGGTAATGAAGCAATTCTCAAATCCTGCTGCTGCAGCGAAGATGATGCGCAACATGCCTAAGATGCCACAAGGAAAAATGTAAAAAACTTCATTTCTTTTTACCACTTTATCAAATATTCCACAGTGTTTAGCGGGTATAATTATACCAACTAAATATGCTTGTAAAAACTTATGGGAGTGCTGTGTTTGGCGTTAACGCCTTAACCATTACTATAGAAGTGAGTATCGGCAGCGGTAATCGCTATCACATCGTAGGCCTGCCGGATAACGCCATCAAAGAAAGTCTTAGGCGAATTGAAAGCGCAATACAATCTGCCGGGTTAAAAATGCCGCGACAGAAGATTGTCATTAACCTTGCCCCCGCAGATATCAGGAAAGAAGGTTCTTCATATGATCTGGCAATCGCTATTGCGATTCTTGCGGCATCCGGACAAATAGAAACGGACGAGATTGAACATTATTTTATCATGGGCGAACTCTCCCTGGATGGGGGATTACAAGCTATAAAAGGGGCTTTGCCAATTGCTATTCAAGCCAAAACAGCCGGTTTCAAAGGCTTTATTCTTCCTAAAGACAATTCAAGGGAAGCTGCAATTGTTAGCGGTCTCATTGTTTATGGCATGAAGAACTTAAAAGACGTAATCGCACTTTTCAGCAAGACAGCGCAATACGAACCTGTTATTGTCAAGACAAGAGATGAGTTTTTCAACAAAGTTAACTCCTATGATCACGACTTCTCCGACGTAAAAGGGCAGGAAAATATCAAACGCGCCCTAGAGATTGCCGCCGCAGGCGGTCACAACCTGATCTTGATTGGCCCGCCTGGCTCCGGGAAAACCATGCTCGCCAAGCGGTTGCCCGGCATACTACCGCCCCTTAGCCTTCAAGAGGCGCTGGAAACAACCAAGATTCATTCTGTTGCCGGCAAACTTGGCGCAGCTGCGACACTCATGACAGAGCGTCCTTACCGCAGTCCGCACCATACCATATCTGATATGGCTTTAGTTGGAGGCGGGGCAAACCCTCAGCCCGGCGAAATTTCCCTCGCCCATAATGGGGTCCTATTTTTAGATGAGCTTCCTGAATTTAAACGAAGTGTTTTAGAGGTAATGCGACAACCGTTGGAAGACCGGCACGTCACCATATCCCGCTCCCGGCAAAGTGTAGATTACCCTAGCAGCTTTATGCTCATCGCTTCTATGAATCCTTGTCCCTGTGGTTTTTATAATCATCCAGAAAAGGAATGTACTTGCGCCCCGGGTGTTGTTCAGAAATATCTGGGTAGGATATCAGGCCCCTTGCTGGACCGTATCGACTTGCACGTTGAAGTCACGCCTGTAGATTTTAATGAGTTGACATCCATTGCCTCCGGTGAAAAAAGTGAGGTCATCAGAAACAGGGTGATTAACGCAAGAGAAATCCAGCAGCAGCGTTTCATCACAGATGCAAACCTGCATTACAATGCGCAAATGAGTCCAAATATGGTTCGTCAGCTATGCCAAATAGACATGGCGGGTCAAAACCTCATTAAAAAGGCAATGGAAAAATTAGGGCTGTCAGCAAGGGCATATGACAGGATATTAAAGGTGTCCCGTACCATTTCAGACCTTGCAGGCAGTGAAACCATCAAATTGGAACACCTCGCAGAGGCCATCCACTACAGAAGTCTGGACAGGGACAGCTGGTCTGGTTAATCTTCTTCTTGCTCGTCCAGCTCTTCGTCTTCTTCCTCAGGTACATGTGCTAGTATTTCCCGGCCAATACTATTAATTTCTTCGTCTGTCTCAAAGATTGGAGTTCCCGTCTCTGCATCTAGTTTTATCCACTGCAGGTCGGTATCTTTTTGTATAGATACATACTCCTTGCCATCTTTAAAAATGACATACGTATCATTTCCCTCTGGAAAAACGGCGTAATCAATATTTCCTATTTGAACGTCAAAAGGTTGCTGCATAATTTAATTCTTTAATAATGTGCAGATTATGAGGTATAAATTTTATTTTGCATGGTATAACTTCTTAATCCGCAGACATGAAGAAAATCCTATCAGGGGTATTGATGCTAAACACGGCCATTTCCTGCACAAACAAAGATAATAAAATGGAAACTTATAAATGGCCCAACGCGAAAGCTCCCGTGGCAGAAATTAAACCAACAACGCGTATCCTGCATGGCGATACCGTAGTTGATAATTATTACTGGATGATCGACTATTTTAAAAAAGGACCAGACAGCACAAAGGTAGTCGATTACCTTACTGCAGAAAATAAGTACCTGGATACCATGCTGAGTGGATCAAAGTCTTTACAGGAAAACCTATTTAATGAACTGAAGGGAAGGATAAAAGAAAAAGATGAATCTGTTCCTGTTTTCAAAAACGGCTATTTCTACTATACCAAGACGGAAGACGGGAAGCAGTATTATAAATATTGTCGCAAAAGGGGAAGCCTTGAGGCCAAAGAAGAAGTGCTTCTGGATATCGACGAAATGGCTAAAGGGCATCCATATTATGCGGCCTCAGGTTTTAGCATCAGTCCGGATAATAAACTGCTGGCCTATGGTGTAGACCAGGTATCACGCCGGCAATACACTATACACATCAAGAACCTGGAAACAGGAGTCGTTTTGGAAGATGCAATTACCAACACGGAAGCTGATCCAGTTTGGGCTGCAGATAATAAGACGCTGTTCTATACTTCAAAAAACCCGGTAACTTTACTTAGTGAGAAGATCCAAAAGCACATTATTGGAGCAGATCCAAAAACGGATGCCGTGGTATATGAAGAAAAAGACCATTCCAATTATATTGGCGTAGGGAAATCAAAATCAGGCAAATACATTTTCGTATATTCATCTGCAACCCTATCTGATGAGTTGCGGATGATTGATGCAGATAAACCTGAAAGCCATTTTAAAGTCTTCACACCCAGGGTAAAAGACGTTAAGTATGATGTTGTTCCTTTAGCAGATAAGTTCCTGATCGTAACAAATTGGAATGCCCAAAATTTCAGACTGATGGAAACGCCACTGGATAAACCCGGCCGTGAAAACTGGAAGGAAGTTATCCCGAATCGCAAAGATGTACTTTTGTCGGGCGTTGATGAATACAAAGACTTTATAGTCTTATCAGAACGTAAAAATGGCCTTACTCAACTGCGGATAAAAAGTCTGACTAGCAAGGATGAGCATTACCTGGAGTTTGATGAGCCTGCTTACACCGCAATGAATTCTGGTAACCCAGAATATAATTCCAAGATCTTACGTTACGCTTATACTTCAATGATCACACCTAACTCGGTGTACGATTATAACATGGAAACAAAGGAGAAAACCCTGAAAAAGCAAAGAGAGGTAGTGGGCGGCTACAATAAAGAAGATTATGTTACGGAGCGGCTGTATGCGACAGCGAAGGACGGAACCAAAATACCCATCTCGCTGGTATATAAAAAGGGACTCAATAAAAATGGGACTGCACCGCTGCTGTTATATGGTTATGGTTCCTACGGTGCGTCCATGGATGCCGGATTCTCTGGCAACAACCTAAGCCTGTTAAATCGGGGATTTGTTTATGCCATTGCTCATATCCGCGGGGGACAAGAGATGGGGCGCTATTGGTATGAAGACGGGAAGCTGATGAAAAAGATGAATACTTTTACCGATTTTATTGACTGTGGGCATTACCTGATCGACCAGAAGTTTACAGGCAAAGGTCATCTTTACGCGCAGGGTGGCAGTGCTGGAGGTTTGCTCATGGGAGCAGTGATCAACCTGGCTCCCGACCTATGGCACGGTGTACTGGCGCAGGTGCCATTTGTAGACGTAGTCAACACCATGTTAGATGAAAGCATTCCGTTAACGACTAATGAATTTGACGAATGGGGAAATCCTAAAAACAAGGATGCTTATTTTTACATGAAGAGCTATTCCCCATATGAGAACATTGACAAAAAAGCCTACCCGAATATGTTAGTCACAACTGGATTGCACGATAGTCAGGTACAGTATTTCGAGCCGGCAAAGTGGGTAGCCAAATTAAGGGCAACAAAAACAGATCATAATATCCTCCTGTTAAAAACAGATATGGATTTTGGTCATGGCGGTGCATCTGGCAGATTTGATTACCTAAAGGACGTGGCATTGAATTATAGCTTTCTTTTTGCTTTAGAAGGCATATCAAAATAACTAGAAATCAAACCGGATCTTTAAACCTGTGCCCATAAGGCGCAGGTTTTCTTTTGAAATATCTCGCATAGGCAACTTAATAAAGGGTTCTATTCCAATCGATTTATCTTTGGAAACCTTTTGCTGGTATCCAAAAGAAAAGTTATAAAACCCAATTACACTTCTTTTGCTTACTTCTGTGGCCGGAACATTTTCGGTTACTTTCTGCGTAACTAAATAGGATTCTTGCTTCACATCACCTGCTGGAGAAACGGTAGTGCTTTGTTGAACTGTATTTTGCTGATAAGTGTTGCTTTGCTTCTGGTTAATCACAGCAAAAGCAGAAACACCCGCACTTGCATAAAATCGCTGACTCAGCCGATACTTCATTTCAAGTGGGATATCAATACCTGTAATTTGAGTGTTAACCTCCTCTAAGTTTTTGCTATCACTGGCAAAAGCGTTGGCAGGTGCAGCATCATAATAATTAGAAACAGCGCCAAGATCTTTGGAGACGCCCATCTCGTTATAAGATAGTCCAGAGCTTAGGCTTACTTTCTTAGAAACATTATAGGCCATGCTCATCCCGTAACCCATGTTCAGCTTTTTGGAATTTCCTATTGATGGTGCGACAACAACACCCAGATCCCATTTGTTATTTTTAGGTCTGTCCGCTGGTTTTGACTTAGCCTGACTGTTCAATGCATTTTCCTTAGCCAAGAATTCATCAAGGGTAATAGGTGCTGCTTTTGCTTCAACAGGTTTATCGTTACCAGAAAAGTCGTTTTTTGGAACGGCCACTATTTGTTCAGCCACGACAACAGGAGTATTAACGGGTTCCTGAACTGTAGTAACTATGGGTCTATTTGTCAATATAACATCTGATGGACTAGAAGATCTAGTTGACTGGTCCCGGATAGTGTCTTCTTCGCGGTTGTTGGTTTCTGCAAGCTTAGGTTGGTTACTTTGGCCAGAAACTGAATTGTTTTGTTCCGGCACTGAAGCGGAAACTTGCTTTGTAACAACAGCAATTTCACTGTTTTTGTTAACATACAGGAATAAGCCAAAGGTTAACAATAGCAATGCGGCCACGCCACTTAAGCTAAACATCCAGAAAACCGGGCCGCGCTTCTTTCCCCCTTTCTTCTGGAAATTCTCCCATGCGCCAGGCGCATAATCCTCCTCATAGCCTGCCAGGCCTTCTTTTATCTGAGCGATCAGTTCCCGCTCGTCTGATGGCTTCAAACGCTTAGTTGACATACGATTGAATTAAAGTTTTTGAATACAGTTCTCTCAATTTATTTTTTGCTCGGGTTAGATAGACCCTGCTTGAGCTACCGGAAATATTAAGCAGTTTTGAGATCTCATCGTGTGAATAACCTTCAATCTCATAAAGGTTAAATATTACTTTTTGCGTCTCAGGCAAGCCATTGAGCAGCCTCAAAATATCCTGCACATTAAGGGTTGAGATAACATTTACTTCAGTAATCGGCTGCTGATTCTCTTCAATCTCGTCCACATAAACTCTTACTTTCTTCGTTCTCAAAAAATCAATTGCAGTGCGAGAAGAGATCCTGGCGGCCCAGCCCTTAAAGGCCTTTGGCAATTCCTCTTTATTTTCAGGAATGGTAAACGATGTCATGTGTTTAAATATCTTCACAAAGCAATCGTTTACCACCTCCTCTGCATCATTCCTGTCATTAACATACCGCAAAACTACTCCCATAAGATAGCCGTAAAACGATTTGTATATCGTTTCTTTAGCCTTGTTCTTATTTTGTACACAACCTTTTAACAGGTCTTCAAGTTGGAGCATCCGCGTTTTTTAGAATTTCAGTTATTTGTGCTGAAAAACAGCTAAACCTATCTTATTGTCATCGGTAGCAGCTTTTAGTCCCTTCACCCAAATGGTATAGATTCTTCCACTTTCAATCTTAACGTCGGCAAGCGTTGCCTCAACAGCGCCTGTTTCTTTGTTTTTCAAATTGAATGTTACTTTTTCTGCCGCATCAATAGACTCAAAGGTACTATACTCTTTAAATAATTTATTAGTAAACAAGTCCGTATCTTTACCTGAAATAGCCAGACTAAGCGCTGGAGCATCCGGACTTAGGTTTACAAACCTAATCCGGGCCTTCCCTGCAACAGGTAAATTCAAGTCATCTTTTAGCAAAAGTAAACTCACATTTTCCAGTTGGCCTGCAACAAATAACGAATAGCCAACTGATGCATCTAATGTAAAGTTTTCCGATTTGAGAATGGTTTGAACTCCTTTTTTGGTGATGCTCAGCTTTCTTTGTCCTGGAAAAAGGTTCAGGTAGTCAACCTTAGTTCCGTAGGCGAAATCTACACCAAGGTTAGCTTTAGAATTGTCTACATAGAAGTCTAATTTCTCTGTAGTTGGCGAAGCATGTATAATGCTTAACCCTGCAACAGGCTGTGGGGTAAACTCTTCATCTTTCATACAAGACGAAAGTGTAGCGGTAAGCGCAAGCGCAGTAAATAGTGTTTTAATCTTCATCTGATAAATAGTGTTAATATAACAATAGGGTAATGGCCATTAACTCCTTTTTCTTAAGAAACGACGATAGTTCCATAAACGCTACATTCAAATCCTATAAATTTTTCTCAGAATCTTATAACAGCGCTAACCAGGCTCTGGGCTATCTTTGTAATACTTATTAGAAAAAATGGATTCCTCATTATACAGCAAAACACTTTCCCTTCCTGTTCTAGGTTTAAGTTGTGCCTCATGTGCCATCAGCGTAGAAAGTATGCTCAATGCACAGCCGGGTGTAGGTCTTGCAGAAGTCAATTATGCCACACAAACCGCGAAAGTGAAACTTAAATCTAATGATGTGGACCTCGAAGGGCTGCAAAAGGCAGTTCAATCAATTGGTTACGATCTCATCATAACTTCGCAAAACGCAGAAAAAGAACAAGAGGAGGTACAGCAAAACAATTACATCCGATTAAAAAGAAATACCACAGCTGCTGCTATATTAACCATCCCGGTTGTGTTGATGGGCATGTTTTTTATGGATCTTAATCATGCTAATTACTTCATGCTGATCTTTACAACCCCAGTCCTGTTTATATTTGGTAGGCAGTTTTTTATCAATGCATTTAAACAAGCTAAACATGGACACGCTAATATGGATACCCTGGTGGCCCTGAGCACTGGCGTGGCCTACCTATTTAGCATTTTCAATACCATCAATCCGCAGTTTTGGCACCAGAGAGGCCTGCATGCACACGTTTATTTTGAAGCCGCAGCTGTTGTTATCGTTTTCATTATGCTGGGTAAGCTACTGGAGGAACGCGCAAAATCCAACACTTCAGATGCGATTAAAAAACTAGTCGGATTGCAGCCGAAAACGGTGCTCGTGATCCACCAATCTAAAGAAGAAGAAATCCCCTTGGCTGAAGTGATGCCAGGAGATCAAATTTTGTTGCGCCCGGGAGATAAAATCCCCGTAGACGGTGAAGTTTATGAAGGCAGCTCTTATGTTGATGAAAGCATGATCTCAGGTGAACCGGTGGCAGTGGCTAAAAATGCGGGCGACAAGTTATTCGCCGGTACCATAAACCAGAAAGGCAGCTTACGATTTAAGGCAGAAAAAGTAGGCGACAAGACCATGCTTGCCCAGATCATTAGGCTGGTTCAGGATGCCCAAGGCTCTAAACCACCAGTGCAAAAACTGGTAGATAAGATTGCAGGAGTTTTTGTTCCAGTAGTTTTGTTTATTGCCATTCTTACCTTGTTCCTATGGATTTTGCTAGGTGGAGAAAATGGATTCACACAAGGCCTAATGGCAATGGTAACCGTACTGGTTATTGCCTGTCCTTGCGCCCTGGGCCTGGCCACACCAACGGCGATCATGGTGGGTATTGGAAAAGGAGCTGAAAATGGCATTCTAATTAAAGATGCAGAAGCATTGGAGCTCGGCCATCAGGTCAACGCCATCGTGCTGGATAAAACCGGCACCCTAACCAAAGGCGCTCCAGAAGTTACGGAGATACTTTGGTTAAGCGGTATAGAGGCAAACCGCCATGTATTGGAACAGCTCTTGTATTCCATAGAAATACAGTCAGAGCATCCGCTAGCTGAATCCATCACCAAATATCTTAAATCGAAGGTGAGCAAAACCGTATCATTAAGCCATTTTGAAAGTATAACAGGAGAAGGTATAAAGGCTACACATCATGAAAAAAATTATTTCGCCGGCAGTATGAAGTTGCTTCAGTCTAATCATATTACTATCGATTTAGCACTGGAAAAGGAAGCCAAGGCCAGGCAAAATGAAGCCAAAACCGTAATTTATTTTGCCGATCAGCAAAAACTACTGGCCATTATTGCCGTCTCAGATCAGTTAAGGGAAGATTCAGCCGCAGCAATTGCAGCATTGAAAACGCAAGGGATAGCGGTGTATATGCTGACGGGCGACAATCAGCAAACTGCATCTGCTGTGGCAGAAATAGTTGGCATTGTCAACTATAAAAGTGGGGTATCCCCGTCGGGCAAAGCAGATTTTGTAAAAGAACTTCAGTCACAAGGCAAAATTGTGGCGATGGTTGGCGATGGCATAAACGATGCGCAGGCTATGGCCCAAGCTAACTTATCGGTTGCGATGGGCCATGGATCGGACATTGCCATAGATGTGGCTAAAATTACCCTAATTTCTTCCAATATATTACAAATACCAAAGGCGCTTAGGCTATCTAGGCTGACCGTCAACACCATTCGTCAGAATCTCTTTTGGGCATTTATATACAATGTTGTGGGAATTCCAATTGCGGCTGGCCTATTGTACCCTGTAAACGGATTTCTGCTAAACCCCATGATTGCAGGGGCCGCGATGGCCTTAAGTTCAGTATCTGTAGTTAGTAACAGTTTGCGACTCAAACTTTCTTCCCTCTAGCTCAAATGAGCAAAAAACAGCAGGGTTGGCCATCCAGACAACCCTGTTGCTACTTACCTAAATTTTATCCATTCATGAAATGACGGATCAAGTACACGTGGGCTAACTACTCCCCGTATCTACAGGCCCGCTATGAAACCGCTTGTAAACGCTTTAAAGTTAAAAAGCTAAGATATTAAAACCTTAAGGTTATATCTTATCGGAGTTTTTTTCCAAAATCAGACCTAATTACAAAATTATATACGGCAAAGGCTTGCTTAAGATCTATTTCACCAAATTTTGTTTAAAGCAATTACTCTTGGCATTAATAAATCCAAAAAAGTAGTCGATGCGTTAAACGAAAGTTCATTTTTAGAGCCCTATCAAAATAAAATATTGTAAATGCCATTCTGGACAGAGCCATACAATCTAATCGGTTAGAAAATGGCCTTAATTCTGGAAAATTCACAGATTTAAAGCCTGTGCTTTATTCAAAAACTTTAACCACTGAACTTTACCACCTAATTACTAAATAAAAAAATTGCTTTTTAATGCTATCAAAATGAGAGAAATTAAAATTAATAAATCCCACACCAGACGGGACGAGCACTCATTCAACAAATACCTGTGTGATATAAACAACTTTGGTATGATCACCCCAGAAGAAGAGGTCATCCTAGCGCAAAAAATTAAAGCCGGAGATGATGCAGCCTTGGACAAACTAGTTACTGCCAACTTGCGTTTCGTCATATCGTGCGCAAAAAAATACCAAAACAATGGTTTCAGCTTGGCTGATCTGGTAAACGAGGGCAACATCGGGCTCATCACTGCCGCCAGGCGGTTTGATGAAACCAAGGGCTTCAAATTTGTCAGTTATGCTGTGTGGTGGATCCGTCAGTCGATCATGCACGCTTTGAATGAAAATGCCAGATTGGTTAGATTACCCATGAACCAGCAACTGGGTATGATGAATTTGGTTAAAACTTCACAACTCCTGGAACAAACTTTAGAAAGAGAACCTACAATTATTGAGCTATCGGAAAGCATGGAAATACCAGACAATAAGCTGGCCGACTTCATTTATTGCAATGGAAGAACGACTTACCTGGAAGATTGCATACCCGGCGGAGATAATGATCAGCATACATTGTTAAATTATTTACCCGCAGAAGAACATGATCCGATAAAAGAATGGATCAATTCAGAAGCAATATCAGAATATGTAGTTTCCATCCTAAAAGATCTTTCGCCAAGGGAGAGATATGTGCTCACATTATGTTTTGGATTATTTGGCAGCCCCAGCTTTGAAATGGAAGATGTTGCCATCAAAATTAACCTGAGCACAGAGCGTACCCGACAAATCAAAACTGGAGCAATACAGAAAATTAGAAGAACCAAAACGCCATTTTATCTGGAAGATTAGGTCATTTCTCAAAACGCCTGTGAAAAAAATAAGCGCTCAACACGCTCGCATATGGAGTGATTGAGCGCCTATCTCTAAAGGCCTAATTGCGGTTTTTTTTACTTATAAGTCGAAGCAAGTTTAATTGCCTCATAAGCGTTTACAATACCACCCGATACACAAAGATCCGCAAGCGAAACCTCTTCAGCAGTACCTGGCTTTTTCACTTTAGCTATAGGAGCTACACAAGATTTCACAATGATGTCCTTTACTTCAGCCGGCTTTAATTTAGGATAGTATTCTAAAATGAGTGCTGCTAACCCTGCAACCACAGGTGCCGCCATACTTGTTCCGCTTGCATTTCCGTAGGTATTGCCTCCAGGAATGGTTGAGTATATCCTGACTCCAGGCGCAAATACATCTACCATCTTTTTACCATAGTTAGAAAAAGAAGCAGTTAATCCTCCTAAACCCGGATCTCCACTGGCTCCAACAGTAATGACGTTCTTCGCCTGTTTGCCGTTCTTCAAATAGATCGGATTAGGAAAGTTATCTTCCACATCAATATTCTTATGGTCGTTACCTGCAGCATGAACAAGCAAAACGCCCTTCTTCTCCGCATAACGCACAGCCTCATCTACCCATTTCTTTTCTGGAGAAAATGGCTTACCAAAGCTCATGCTAATTACTTTCGCACCATTGTCTACCGCATACCTGATGGCCAGGGCAATATCCTTATCATGCTCATCGCCATTAGGAACAGTACGTATCATCATGATCTTAACATTGTCAGCCACGCCATCTATCCCAACACCATTGTCTCTTTTGGCGCCGATGATACCTGAGCAATGCGTTCCATGGAAAGAAAAGTCAGCCATCACATCCGGGTTTCCATAATACCGATCAGAAAAATCAAAGTAATTGTCTTTCACAACATCATTACGAAAATCTTTTGGAGGCGTATCCAAAGGAACTTTAGATGTTTTAGCCTTTGCCGCCATTAGATTTTGAACCTTTCTCCAAACTGCAGTGTCTTTAGGTTCAACAATCGTCTGGTTTTTGAATTTGAAATATAAGCGCTGATACTCTTCAGAATCATTTGTAACATTCTTTCCATCCTTACCACCTAAGAAATTCCAGCCATACGCATCATCGGTGTAACCATTCTTATCATCATCTTTTCCGTTACCGGCAATTTCCTTTACGTTTCTCCATAAAACAGATTTCAGATCCTCGTGCAAAGTATCTACCCCAGAGTCAATAACAGCAACAGTAACCGTTTTGCTGCTTTTTCCTTTAAGTAGATCTGCGTAGGCCCGGTTAAGGCTGATGCCATTGAACCCATCTTTACTTTGATCCAGCAAGTGCCATCCGTTTGGAACTTTAACCTGCTGCTGTGCTTGGACAGAAACTGATAATTGCATTGCCAGCAATGCAAAAACTCCCCCAATAATCTTTCTCTTTACATTCATGTTCAATATTAATTATTATCCGGTAAATAACCCAAATGCAAGATCACAACAGTGTAATATGTAAAAAGACAATCACTGCCTGTCATATTTATCAATCTGGTAGTAACCTCACTTTTATGTCTTTGTAAAACACTACACTTCCTGGATCGTGTCCCTGTAAAGCAAATGTACCGCTAGAGAATGCCCTGCCTCCAGCATTTTTTCTGCCCTCTTCTTCTGGCTCTGTGTATTCTACTACAGTTTTGCCATTTATCTTAATGGTAACGGTTTTGTCTTTAACCATAATGTATTCTTCATACCACTCATTATCCTTCACATAAGTTTCCTTCACATCCTTAACACCGTATAAACTTCCGGTCCTTCTCCAGTCGCCATGCGAGTTATTAACTTGCACTTCATATCCTTTTCCAGGGAATCCTTCCTGCTGAAACACCGTATGGATAAAAATTCCTGAATTGGACTGCGGCTTTGTCATCACCATTGCTTTGAACTCAAAGTTCTTAAAGTTGTGATTGCTAACCGGGCCATCATAAAATAAATGCGAAATTGGTCCTGCAACTTTGATCGTTCCGTTCTCCACGCTAAAGGTTTCCGGGTTCTGGTTTTTCTTCCAGCCATTGAGGGTTTTTCCATCAAACAGGCTGATCCATTTTCCGGGTTGATTCTGCTTGATACTAGAACATGAGATTAATAATAGCGGAATAGCGCAAATTGCAAGAAGTTTTCTCATTGGATTTAAATTTAATTGAATATATGCGAATAAAATATTTTTAAAGATAGGATTATTTATGATTTGAAAAGCGCCTGTCAATTTGACAAGTACAACCACTTTGGAATACACATTGATAGTAGGGTTATGTACTTAAAAATCAGTTAACCATATGAGCATAGAAGAAAAAGGAAGTATTTCCATACACACAGAGAATATTTTCCCGATCATCAAGAAATTCCTGTATTCAGACAATGAGATCTTTTTGAGAGAACTCGTGTCTAATGCCGTAGATGCGGTACAAAAAATTAAAAGATTAGCCGCCCTGGGCCAGTACAACGGCGAATTGGGCAATCCCTTGGTTGAAGTTGCGGTAGATAAAGATGCAAAAACCATCACCATTTCTGATAATGGTTTGGGTATGACTGCCGAAGAGATCAAAAAATACATTAACCAGGTTGCTTTCTCTGGGGCAAGTGAATTCGTAGAGAAATTTAAGGATGCAAAAGATGCCAACGAAATCATTGGTAAATTCGGTTTAGGCTTCTATTCTGCATTCATGGTTTCAGATCTGGTAGAGATTCAGACCTTATCTTATCAGGAAGGAGCAGAGCCTGCTAAATGGCTGTGCGACGGAAGTACTGAATTTACGATCTCTGCAGGTAACCGTACCACACGCGGCACGACCATAACTTTACACGTAAATGCGGAATCTGAAGAATTTTTAGACAAACATAAGTTAGAGGGCATCCTTGATAAATACGGTAAATTCCTTCCGGTACTTATTAAATTTGGAACCAAAACTGAGCAGGAACCTGATGGTGAAGATGAAGAAGGTAAAGCTAAAACTAAGAGCGTTGAGGTGGACAACATCATTAACACTACAAACCCAATCTGGACAAAAGCACCTGCAGATTTGTCAGACGAGGACTACCTTTCTTTTTACAAACAATTATACCCTTTTTCAGAAGATCCTTTATTCTGGATCCACCTCAATGTTGATTATCCGTTTAACCTAACAGGCGTATTGTACTTCCCTAAAGTGAAGAACGATTTCGACATGCAACGAAACAAGATCAAGTTGTTCTCCCGCCAGGTATTCATTACTGATGAGGTTAAAGACATTGTTCCAGAGTTTTTAATGTTATTGCACGGAGTTATTGACTCACCAGATATTCCTTTGAATGTTTCCAGAAGCTTCTTACAGGCAGATAGCAATGTAAAGAAAATTAACAGTTACATCACTAAAAAAGTCGCCGACAAGCTTGCTGAACTTTTCAACAAGGACCGCAAGGGTTATGAAGAAAAATGGGGAGATATTGGTTTGTTCGTGAAATATGGAATGGTGAGCGAAGAAAAGTTCAACGATAAAGCTAAAGATTTCGCGTTGTTGACCAACACCAAGAAAGAAAACTTTACATTGGAAGAATACCGCGAAAAAGTGGCTCCTTTCCAAACGGACAAAAACGGTCAGGTTGTTTACATCTACAGCAATGATCCCGCTAAGCAAGACAGTTTTATACAAAGCGCGAACAAGATAGACTATGATGTATTGTTGATGGACTCTCCAATTGACAATCACTTTGTGCAGCATTTAGAGCAGAAACTGGAAAAAACTTCTTTAAAACGTGTGGACTCTAGTGTTGCTAGTAAATTGATCGACAAAGATGATAACGTAGAATCGGTTCTAACTGAAGATCAAAGCAAAACTGTTAAAGAGGTTTTTGAAAAAGCAATCACCAAACCAGGTTATACTGTAGAAATTGTTGGCTTAAACCCAGAAGAATTGCCTGTTACGGTAACTATGGACGAGTTTATGCGCCGCATGAAAGATATGGCTGCAATGGGTGGCGGTATGGGCTTCTACGGTAACATGCCAGATAGTTATAAAGTTGCGATCAACGGAAACCACAAGCTAATTGCAAAGATCCTGGCCTCTGATAGCGATGAGACTAAGGGCTTATTAGCTAAGCAAGCAGTAGATTTAGCTTTATTGGCTCAGGGTATGCTGACTGGTGCAGAACTAACTGCATTTGTAAGCAGAAGCGTTGAGTTGATCTAATTCTATCGCGTTCTAAAATGAAGAATAGGGTGTCCATTGCATGGGCACCCTATTTTGTTATATTTACGATTATGAGTTCCAAAACAGATAAGCCCGAGCAACCCACCCTGGTCTCTCAAGCACAAGGCCATTCTCTTTGCTTGGTTGTTTTGGTGCTGGCCGGCAATTTTACCATTAGTTTACACAACCCTCGGCCTTAGCAAAAAACGATGTGATTTTGTTTTGGTGGTGGTGGAGCAAGCAGTAACTTTTAACATTTCTGTGTACCTTTGCGCATTGATGGAATATAACGTTCATACTTTGCCTAATGGCATCCGCTTATTACATGTACCTTCTGCTTCTGCAATTTCTCATGCCTGCATCATTATCAACAGCGGCTCAAGAGATGAAAAAGAACACCAGTCGGGCTTAGCGCACTTCATAGAACACCTCATTTTTAAGCGAACAGAGAAGCGCTCTACCAATCAAATCTTGAACAGACTGGAAAGCGTGGGTGCCGATCTTAATGCCTACACCACGAAAGAATATACCTGCATACATGCTTCATTTTTGAATCCCTATCTGGACCGTACACTGGAACTCTTTAACGATATTGTCTTCCACTCCACCTTTCCAGATGAGGAAATGGAGAAAGAAAAAGGCGTTATCCTTGATGAAATTGCGTCTTACCAGGACCAGCCAGAAGAGGCCATATACGATGATTTTGAGGACATGGCCTTTGCCGGCCATCCATTAGGCAGAAACATTCTGGGCACGTTGGATTCTGTTACAGGGTTAAACCGTCAGGACATCCAGCAGTTTATTGCTGATAATTACCACACCGATAAGATCATTATTGCTGTGATTGGTAATTACTCCCTAAAACAACTGGTTAGAATAGGCAACAAACATTATGCTGATGTAAAGGAAAACCTGCACAAACCGCATCGGATCGCGCCTGTTGAACAGGAGTTGTTTACTCGGATACAGCATAAACCAATTACCCAGGCGCATACTGTCCTGGGCTGCCCTGCTTATTCCCTGCACGACGCGAATAAAACCGGGCTGCTCTTGTTAAACAACCATTTTGGTGGCACAGGGATGAGCTCTGTTTTGAACCTGCAGATCAGAGAAAAATATGGCATCGCCTACACGATAGAGTCTGGCTATAGCCCGCTTACTGACACCGGGATCTTTACCATTTACTTTGGCACAGATTCAGAAAAAGTTGACAGAGCTCTTGGTTTGATCTTCAAGGAGATGAAGAAACTACGGGAAAATCCACTTAGCGAAATACAACTTCAAAAGGCGAAGCAAAAATTTATAGGTCAAATTGCATTAGGTGAGGAGAACCGCATCGGCTTGATCATCTCTATGGCAAAAAGCTTACTGGAATACGACAGGATTGATGATCTGGCAACTGTGTTCCATAAAATTGAATCGGTATCCAGGACTGATATGGCTAATATATCTACAGAAATACTGGACGAATCCAATTTGAGCTCCCTAACTTTTTATCCTTTAGCTTAATATTTGTACTTTTGTATCATGAAGTTATCCATTGTAGCCTACGGAGATCCTGTTCTTAAGAAAGTTTGCGCTCCTATTGACGAGACCTACCCAGAATTACAGGAACTGATTAAGAACATGTTTGACACCATGTACAACGCTAACGGTGTTGGATTGGCTGCGCCACAGGTGGGTTTACCTATCCGTCTGTTTATTGTGGATACCGGCAGTGATGATAAAGCACGTTACAAAAAAATATTTATCAATGCAGAAATGCTAGAAGAAACCGGTGAACCATGGGCTTTTAATGAAGGTTGCCTAAGCATACCCGATATTAGGGAAGATGTCATGCGCAAACCCAATATTCGAATCAAATACTACGATGAAAACTGGAAACTTCATGAAGAAGAGGTAACGGGTATGGCCGCTCGCGTAATCCAGCATGAGTATGATCATATCGAAGGAACACTCTTTACAGATAAGCTTGGCTTATTGCGTAAAAGAATGCTGCAAAGTAAACTGGAGAACATTTCTAAAGGTAATGTAAAGGCAGATTACAAGATGCGTTTCCCCAACCAGCGGAAGAAACGTTAATTATCGGCGCTTCGGCTCTTATCTCCTTTAAAGATAGACTGCATTAACTTACCCCATGCAAATGGATTTAGCAATGGATTAGTTTGCGTCATGTTCTTATTTAGAGAATTGTAATGATTTAACCTGAAGTTTGCACTCTGTATCTCTCCCCCATCTCTGGGTAAGGTAACCATCAAACCCCCAATACTTTCTCTAGACAGGTTTTTAATAGCAATAATGTAATCATCATCAGCTATCTTCATCGTCATGAAATCCCTTGTAAAGTCTTCCACAGTAGCCCATGGATAGACCCTAACTGTTGGCAGATTAACAATCTCTGCCTTTAGTCTAATCTGCGCAGTATATTTTGTTTCTGTAATGTCTGATGGAATTGGCAACAATAAATCGCGGTAACCTACAGCGGTGTAAAGAATGGTATCACCGGGATGGGCAATAAATGAAAAAAAGCCCTTATAGTTAGCCGCGTATTTCTGCTCTTTGTTACTGAGGTTGGTCACCGTTACATAGGGCACCACAGTATTACTGTCTACGTCAGTAATAATACCGGAAAACTGTATCAGTTTCTTATTTTCAACTGTCTGCTGTGCAAACACTGAAGAAACAAATAGAAGCAATAAGATGGTTAAAGCATACTTCATTATACAAATCTACCTGTATTAAACAACACGACTAGTTAAATTGTGTTAAAATGGCTAAACTGGTTCTGCCAGGTTAATGGCCACAACAGATGTGATTTGAGGCACGGCTTTCATAATGGCTTGTTCAATTCCCGCCTTCATAGTCATGAAGCTCATTTTGCAAGATCCGCAGTTACCTAACAATTTCAATTTAACTACATTCTCCTCCGTAATTTCCTCTATGGCAACATCCCCTCCATCGGCTAATAAATATGGGCGGATGGTTTCCAGTGCCTGCTCTACTTGTTCTGTTAAATTCATTGGTTTTATATTAAAGTATAAAAATAGTAAATTTTTATGAATTAGGCGATTGCATTGTTGATCGCAATCTGCTGCGCCACCCTTCCTGCAATTTCTGAGAAGGTTTTGCTTAAAATACTATCCCTATCTAATGCAATTGGAGCACCAGCATCACCAGCTTCTGAAATGCCTTGTAACAAAGGGATTTCCCCAAGGAAAGGCACCGCAAAGGAAGTGGCCAGCTGTTTACCGCCATCTTTCCCAAATAAATAATACTTGTTATCTGGAAGTTCTGCCGGCGTAAAGTATGCCATGTTTTCTACCACGCCCAATACAGGAATATTGATGCTTGGCATTTTAAACATAGCCAGTCCTTTACGGGTATCGGCCAATGCCACTTGCTGAGGCGTAGTTACAATTACCGCACCCGCTATTGGGAAACTTTGCGTTATGGTAATGTGAATATCGCCGGTTCCCGGCGGAAGATCTACAATCAGGTAATCCAGCTCACCCCAGTCGGCATCATTGAACAGTTGCTTTACTGCATTTGATGCCATTGGCCCACGCCACGGTACCGGCTGATCCGGATCTGCAAAGAAACCCAGAGAAAGCAGCTTGATGCCATGTTTCTCAATCGGTAAAATCAGCGTCTTGCCATCTTCAGTTTCCCTGGCGGATGGTTTGGCGCCGACCAGATCAAACATGGTTGGCACAGATGGCCCGTAGATATCTGCATCAATCAGCCCTACTCTTGCCCCCTCTGCCGCCAGCGTCACGGCCAGGTTGCTTGCAACCGTGGATTTACCAACGCCGCCTTTACCAGATGAAACCAGAATAATATTCCTGATGTCTTTAAGCTGGGTGGTGTCCATTGGTTTGGTAACCCTGGATGTAACATTGATAGTCACCTCCGCATCTTTACTCACAAAATGCTTCACAGCATTGTTACAGGCATTTTTTAGCATGTCTTTCATTGGACATGCCGGAGTGGTTAGCTCTAGTGTAAAACTAACATTGTTGCCATCGATCTTAAGATCCTTGATCATGTTAAGGGTAACCAGGTCTTTCTTTAGATCCGGGTCTTCTACGTTCCTGAGTGCAGAAAGCACTTGTTCTGGACTAATCATCATTAACCGCAAATTTAGCCCTTATTTAATTTTATATGCCCCATTTTATTGTAATTTTATCGCGAATAAACTTTTAGTTTGTATTGAACGTTTAGCATTAAACACCTAATTTACAACATGCGGCTTCCAAAAATTAACATCCCTAAAAAGTACTTGAAGATAGGCGCTTGGGTTTTAGGGATCTTTATCCTCCTCTCCATAATAGCAGGCAGCGTAGCCTATAGTAAAAGGGAGGCTTTACTAAGGAAAATGATTGCCAAAGCAATATATAAAGCCGATAAGGATTACGACTTAAGCATCAAGATCGGCGAAGCTGGGTTTAGCGGGCTGAGTACCGTACACATGACTAATATTACACTCGTACCAAAAGAACGCGATACCTTGAGTAATATAGCAGACTTAACCATTGGTGTAAAATTATTTCCTTTACTTTTTGGCGATGTGAAGCTGTCTGAAATGACCTTAAATGACGGAAAGATTAACCTCGTATTTAAGGATTCTTTAAGCAATTTAGACTTCATATTAAAGCGCAAAAAGAAGGACAATACAGCGGACAAGTCAAAGGTAGCGCTGTCTGAAATTGCCAGCAACCTGTTGAACCAGATTCTTTACAAGGTTCCGGACGATATGGAAATCAAGAACCTGATGGTTGCGTTGAATGATAACGATACAGCAAAGCTGTCCTTTTTAACCACTTCTGCAACCATAAAAAATGGTGTCCTTAAGTCCACCATCAAAGTAAACGGTACGGAATCTACCTGGCATGCAGAGGGTGAGGTGAAAGCCGGAAGCAAGCATTTTGATGTCATGGTATTTGCAGACAATAAGAAAGTTGAATTGCCATACCTGAACAATAGGCTTCATGCAAAACTGAGTTTTGACACCATAAGAACGGTTTTAAAAGGTGCCGATTACAGTGGTGATGATTATAAAATAGAGGGTTCCTGGTCCGTTAAAAACTTGCTGATCAACCATGCGAAGATTGCCGCAAATGATATCGTTGTCCCTGAAGCCAGAATTGAGGCAAATCTCCTGGTCGGACCAAATTATGTGGCGATGGATAGTACATCGACTGTGTTTTTGAAAAAAGCAGAAATCCACCCCTATCTAAAGTATACGTTAAGTCCTAATAAAATCTACGAGGTTAAACTCAACGCCCCTGAACAGGATGCTCAGGAAATATTAAACGCATTTCCACAGGGTTTATTTGAATCTTTGGAAGGTCTAAAAGTTAGTGGAAAGGTAAAATATGCACTCAATTTTTACCTGGATAGCTCGCAACCAGATAGTGTTAAATTTGATTCCGGACTAATCCCTTACAACTTTAAGATTGTAAAGTGGGGGAAAACCAATCTTCAGAAAATCAACGGACCGTTTATATATACGCCTTACGAATATGGGAAGCCGATGCGGGACATCATGATTGGCCCATCAAATCCGAACTACACTCCGCTATCGGAAGTTTCCAGCAACTTTAAGAATGCAATCCTGACCTCAGAAGACCCTTCTTTCTTCTCTCATAAAGGCTTTGTACAGGAATCTATCCGTAAATCGTTTGCTGTAAATTTCAAGGAAAAGAAATTTGTACGCGGCGGAAGTACGATCTCCATGCAATTGGTGAAAAACGTGTTTCTAAGCAGAAAAAAAACACTGGCTCGTAAAGCTGAAGAGATCTTGATCGTGTGGCTAATAGAAAATAATAGGCTGGTGAGCAAGAACCGCATGCTGGAAGTATATTTCAACATCATAGAAATGGGCCGGAATGTATACGGGATCGGGGAGGCAACCCGCCACTATTTTGGCAAAACACCAGCGGAACTGAACATTGGGGAGGGCATCTTTTTGGCTAATATTGTACCGAGACCTAAAGCTGCTTTGTATAAGTTTACAGGTAGTGGCGGATTAAAGGACTATATGTACAACTACTTTCAGTACATAGGGAACATCATGGCTAGAAGGGGGCTAACACCTGCAGATACCAGTGGTTATGGGTTTTATAATGTTCGGCTTAGAGAAGGCCTAAGACAATATTTATTGCCGGATTCAGTTGTAGTAGACACCAATGTACTGGACAGCGAAGATTCGCTACCTGCTGTGGAGATGCAGGACCAGTCGAAGAATCTGTTCGACCGTCTTTTCGGTTCTAAAACAGACACCGTTAAGGTTTTGCCAAAAACTGATACCTTGAAAACAAAAAAACAGTTAAGGCAAGAGAAGCGGGAGCAGAAGAAGAAGGAAAAGGAATTAGAGAAACAAAACAAAGAAAACGGCTAGCATGAACACCATTCAGATAGAGGATAAAGAGTTTGAGATATTCCTGGAGAACGACAATATCTGCAAGCGCACGCGCCTGATTGGTATACAACTGAACGTTGATTATGAAAACCGGTGTCCTATTTTTATTGGAGTGCTTAACGGGAGTTTTTTGTTCATGGCTGATCTGCTTAAAGAAATTACAGTCTCTTGTGAAGTAGGGTTTATAAAAGTTTCTTCCTACGAGGGAACAGAAAGTTCCGGCAAAATCAAACAGGCTTTTGGTCTTCCTTCAGACCTCTTTGAACGTGATGTTATCCTGGTGGAAGACATTGTGGATACTGGGTTCACTTTAGATTTTATTATTGAAGAGATCCAAAAACAGAAACCTGCTTCAGTAAAGGTTTGCGCATTACTTCTTAAACCTAAGGCATTAAAAGCGCCAATTGAAGAGCTGGAATATGTCGGGTTTGAAATCGCAAATGAGTTTGTAGTAGGTTATGGTCTGGATTACAATGGCCTCGGCAGAAATTTAAAAGATATTTACAGGGCTAAAACTGTTGATTAAGCTAGCCGCTTTATCCAAATATTTTTCACAATTTTGCAATGTTTATTTAAATCAGAAAAATGACCATACACAAGGAAGGATACACTACGATTGCCGTTTCACTACTTTTTATATTTGTTTTAAATGCATTTATAGACTATAGGTTTGCTGATATTACCTGGTTGCGTTGGTTGGCTTATATTTTCTCTGTAGCGTTGTTCTTAACTGTACTTCAGTTTTTCAGGAACCCTTCTCGCTCATTTACCTCTGGCAACAACCTGGTAATTTGTCCGGCAGACGGAAAAGTTGTAGTTATTGAGGAAACTGAAGAAGGAGAATACTTTAAAGACAAAAGGCTGCAAGTATCAATCTTTATGTCGCCGGTAAATGTACACATCAACAGGAATCCAATCTCTGGAGTAGTCAAGTTCTTTAAATATCACCCTGGTAAATACCTGGCGGCATGGAACCCTAAATCTTCTACCGAAAACGAACGTACAACCGTTGTTGTTGAACATGAAAACGGAACGCCTGTATTGTTCAGACAAATTGCGGGAGCCCTTGCCAGACGTATTGTTTGGTATGTCAAAGAAGGTGATCTTGTAGAGCAAAGCAAAGAGTTCGGCTTTATTAAGTTTGGCTCCAGAGTAGATATATTTCTACCTGTTGGCACTAAGGTAAACCTTAAACTTAACCAGGTGGTAAAGGGCGGTATTACGGTTTTAGCTGAATTGGCTTAATCGCGAAATCCGCACCATTATTCTGGACGATTCCTATAATTTTATAGTTGATTTCTTCCTTGATCTCTGCTGGTGTCGCTGCACTTTCATTAGGAACCAAATAGATCACCTGAATATTTAAAGAGGACTCTCCAAAGGATTCCAATCGGGCTGAACCATCTTGTACTTGCGGATGGGCTTTTAAAAGATTGGTGATATCTGCCACTATAGCCTGTATTTTCTCCTGCTCTGTTAAATAACTCAAACCGATCATGAAAATGATCCGTTGAAAATTCCGCCTTGTTACGTTTTCCAACACGCCGTCAATCATCGCACGGTTGGGGATGATAATGGTCGTTTTATCGGGACTAATAATCCTCGTACTTCTAAAACCCACCTTATCAATAGTACCCTCAATACCATCTACCTTAACCACGTCCCCTACGGTGAACGGCTTGTCCAGAAAGATGGTAAATGATCCAATCAGGTTTTCAAGGCTCTCTTTTGCGGCCAAGGCCACAGCAATACCACCAATTCCTAGTCCGGTGATGAGGGTAAGGACATTGATTTCAAAAACATAACCTAACAGCACAAAAAACCCAATGAAACAAACAATAGTTTTAGTAAGCTCTTTCAGGAAAGGGACAAGCTGATCGTCTGCCTTGTTTTCAGTAATGCTGGCTTTATATTTTAAGACATGTGCTACAAAATCAATAATGCGAAGGATGATCCAGAATACGGAGAGAATAATGAGAAACAGAAAAATCTTATCGATAACCTGGCCCAGATAAATCTCTACCGGCAACTTTGTTTTATTGATCTGACCGGCATTACTAAATAACCTGACATCAAGAGGATGCTTAAGTTGGTTAACCGCAGCATAATAAGTGAACACCTGTATAAAGAACTCTATAGGCTTAAGCAAAAGGGATACGAACTTACCATCTTCTATATCAGCCGCGAAGTTCCTGAACAAACGGTAAAGCAATGAGCTAAGTACCCTGGAAATAATCCGCTTGAAAAGCAATCCGAGCACAATGATTGCCGTAAAGAAACAATAATCTTTTATGGTGTTACCCCAAAATATTTGTTCAAAGAATTCGCTGTTCATAATAGCGTCAAAGCTAAAAGTCCTACCAACAAAAAAACCTCCCCGATTGATTCGGGAAGGCTAGTATATGATTTACCAAAAGATTAAACTCTTTTAGATTTGATACGTGCTGCTTTACCCGTAAGCTCACGCAGATAGAATAATTTAGATCTGCGAACTTTACCATGGCTATGTACTTCTACCTTCGCGATGTTTGGAGAGTTGATTGGGAAAATACGTTCCACACCAACACCATTAGAAATCTTACGAACGGTAAACGTTTCATTAGCACCAACGCTATTGCGTTGCAATACTACACCTTGGTAAATTTGGATACGCTCTTTATTACCTTCGCGAATCTTATAGTGAACACTCACTGTATCTCCTGATTTGAATGCAGGAAACTCATTTTTTGCGATTACCTGCTCTTCAACAAATTTTACTAAATCCATGATTTTAAGCTATTAAGCCGACTTTTTGTTGTTTAAAATCGGACTGCAATATTAGGAATTTTATTTTATAAATAAAAGTCTATTTTAATTTTTTCCACAATCTTTACTATTTCCACATGTTTACTGCCTTTAACAAGCGAAACTGCTGATTTATTGGCAAGTATTTAATCCTCCAGCAAATCTGGTCTACGGATCTGTGTACGTAACAATGCCTGCTCGTGCCTCCACTCGTTTATTTTCGCCTCATGACCGCTAAGTAACACTTCTGGTACTTTACTGCCATTCCAGTCCGCCGGCCTCGTGTAAACCGGCGCGTCCAGCAGCTCTCCCTGGAAGCTATCTGACAGCGCTGACGTCTCGTCGTTTAAAACTCCTGGTATGAGCCTTATGATCGCGTCTACCATTACAGCAGCAGGTAGTTCCCCGCCCGACAAGACATAATCGCCTATAGAAATTTCCCTGGTTACAAATAAATCCCTGATGCGCTGGTCTATTCCCTTGTAATGTCCGCAAAGCACCATAACGTTTTTAAATCCAGACAACTCATTTGCTATGGTCTGATTGAAAGTAACACCATCAGGGCTCATAAAAATAACCTCATCGTATTCGCGCTGCGATTTCAACAATTCGATGCATTTGGCAAATGGCTCGATAGACATCACCATTCCACTACCACCGCCATAGGGATAGTCGTCCACGCTCTTCTGTTTATTACTGGCATAATCTCTAAGGTTATGCACAACAATCTCTGCAATCCCCTTTTTTTGCGCGCGCTGTAGAATAGAATGTGCAAAAGGGCTTTCAAGAAGCGCAGGCAAAACGGTGATGATATCAAAACGCATAAATAAAGATATTAAGGATTTAGATAAATATCCAGCAGACCGTCCGGAAGATCAACCAGCATGGTTTCCTCATCTTCATCGATATCTATAATCATATCCTCATTTAGCGGAAACATGATCTCTTTATTTTTGTAAAGCACGGTTGCTACAAACTGCTGCGGGTATTCATTGATCTCAATCACCTCTCCAAGTTCGCCATGTGTCTCATCTGAAACGATGAATCCCTTCAGGTCGTTGTAATGAAAATCATCCTCAGACCTGTCGGGCATTTTATCAGCTGGTAAATAAATTTTCTTTTTAACGAGCACCTGGGCTTTGTCGATATGATCGATATCATCAAAGTAAAAATTCCCCGTATTGTTACTGTGTAGCTTGTAGGAAGAAATAAAGAATGGTACCATCTTACCGCTAATTTCTGCAAAAACCACGTCAAGATCCAGTAATTCTGGCTCGTCGTACTCAAAGTACAACTGCAGCTCTCCCTTTAAGCCCTTAGTTTTGGTAACGTAACCGATGTAAAATGCTTCTTCCTGTGTCAAAGTTGATTTGATTAAACGGCCTTAAAAAAAATAGCGAAGATTTGTTCTGATGAAAAAACCTTCGCTATAATTAAGAATAATAAAAATACTATGCTTTTTCTTCTTCTGAAGCTTCTGCTGCAGGAGTTTCTTCTACTGTTTCTTCAGCTACAGGAGCTTCTTCAACTTCAGGAGTTTCCTCTACAACTTCTTCAACTGGTGCATTTTTGATTGCTAGAGCAGCAGCACGGTCGGCATTTTTCTTAGCTTCAGCAGCTAATGCAGCTTTCTTAACTTCCTCTTTAGATTTAGTTAAATTGTCTTTTTTGCCTTCAATTTTGTTGTCTTTAGCACCTAACCACTCTGCAAACTTGGCGTCTGCCTGCTCAGCTGTTAATGCTCCTTTTTTAACACCACCTTCTAAGTGTTTCTTGTACAAGATACCTTTGTAAGAAAGAATAGCGCGACAAGTATCCGTAGGCTCAGCACCTTTGTTTACCCAGTCTAAAGTTTTATCAAAGTTAAGCTCGATAGTAGCTGGATTGGTATTTGGGTTATAAGAACCTAAACGCTCAATAAATTTACCATCTCTTGGTGAACGGGAATCCGCTACCACCACGTGGAAAAAAGGTTTTCCCTTTTTACCGAATCTTTGCAATCTGATTTTAGTTGCCATTGTTTTTTTATTTATGTATTCAACATAGTTCCCGGAGCTTCGTGCTTGCGGGGATGCAAAAGTAAGTAAATTCCTAATGATTAGCAAGATGCAATAATTTTAAATTCAATTAACACAACTCGTATCTTAAAACAAGATATTTGGCCACAGTAAACCCGGCAAAAACAAATGTGTTTGCCACAATTATTTTTAGATGAGAATTGCAATCGACATGGATGAGGTACTGGCCGATCCGATACATAAGTTTATTCAACTGTATAACCGCGACTACGGAATCCCCTTAAACCTGACAATGGAGCCTGGAAAGGAATTCTACCACCATGTGCCTGAAAACATCAACAACAAGTGGTTTGAGTACATCAATGAAAAAGGTTTTTTTAGAGATCTCCCGGTGATAGACGGAAGTATCGAGGCCGTTAAAAAGCTTCAGGAAAAACATGAAGTGTACATCGTATCTGCAGCCATGGAATTTAGAAACTCATTGGAAGATAAGCTAGATTGGCTCGGAGAACATTTCCCGTTCATCAGCTGGAGAAACATCATGTTCTGCGGCGATAAGATCGTAAATGTTGATGTGATTATTGACGACAGGGCCAAAAACTTTGTTGGTTTTAACGGCCGCAAACTTCTATTTACCTCACCCCATAACTTACTCCTAACAGATTATGAAAGGGTAAATACTTGGAGTGAGGTCTTGGAAAAACTATTATAAAGAAAGTATTTCTACCAGTTTTAACCAGGCCGGGCTAATCTCTTTTGCGTCGATGTGCTTGATCGCATGATCGAAAGGCGTGAAGATGATCTCCCTATTTTTAAGTCCGACCATTTCTCCGGACTGGCCGTTAAGCAATCCTTCAACTGCTGCAACGCCTAAACGACTAGCCAATACCCTATCCATACAACTTGGCTTGCCACCCCGCTGAATATGGCCAAGAACGGAAACCCTAATGTCATACGCAGGAAATCTCTTTTTTAGTACCTCACCAACATTAAACGCACCACCGATGTCATCTCCTTCAGCAACAATGATAATTTTAGAGGCTTTATCTTTACGTCCATTCTCCAACCGGGTAACCAATCCTTCAACACCCATATTTGCCTCAGGAATCATGATCGCCTCTGCCCCTACTCCTATTCCACTTCTTAAAGCGATAAGTCCAGAATCACGGCCCATTACTTCCACTATGAAAAGTCTGTCATGTGATTCCGCGGTATCCCTAATTTTATCAACAGCGTTAATTACGGTGTTGATTGCCGTATCATAACCGATGGTGAAATCGGTTCCTTCTAGATCATTGTCAATGGTTCCCGGCAAGCCAACTACAGGAAAACCGAATTCTTCGGAAAACAGATTGGCACCTGTAAATGTCCCATCGCCACCAATCACCACAAGAGCATCAATACCTTTTGATTTCAATTGCTCGTGTGCCTGAACGCGACCTTCTTTTGTCCTGAATGCATCACTTCTTGCGGTTTTCAGAATCGTTCCGCCTCTCTGGATGATATTCGCAACGGATTTTCGCTCCATTTCAATAAAATCACCGTTAATCAGGCCTTCGTAACCACGTAAAACTCCGGTAACTTGTAAATCGTAATAAATCGCTGCCCTTACAACAGCCCTTATTGCAGCATTCATTCCCGGAGCATCACCTCCTGACGTTAATACTGCTATATGTTTTAATTTGCTCATTATTTTTTCTGCTCTGCCTTCTTTTGATCGTCATTAATAACCCGACTTAAGATGCGGGGGTGAAATTACTGATAATTTTCAATTGTTATTGAAAAATTCTATCTCTTTGAAGCTAAACCTCAACTCGCCATCCTCGGAGATCAATACCAATTGTCCTCCATTAGTTACATTGGTGATCATGCCTTCGAACAATTGCTCATTGTGTTTATATAGAGAAGGTTGAGCGAACCGATATAATTTTCTTAAGTATTCTTTATGCTGTTCAGCAATCCCGCCAGACCGCAGCCGCAAATATTGAACTTCAATAGCATGGCAGATTCTTTGAAGCAAAGTGATCCGATCAACATCCTGTTGTAAAATTTCGCTTAGGGATGACGCCCGTACTAAGCCATTGTTACTGAAGTTCTGCTGGTTTACATTTATTCCAATGCCAATAATGCTTGATTTTATGGCATTGCCGATGAGTGTATTTTCGATCAGCACCCCTCCAATTTTTTGATCAAATACATAAATGTCATTAGGCCACTTGATACTTAAACCCTGATCCACAAACTGCTGTAGCGCATTCCATATGCCTATGCTAACCGCTTTATTGAGCAGAAATTGGTCGTTTGCATTTAAAGAAGCAGGCTTAAGGTAAATGCTAAAGGTCAGGTTTTTTCCGGGTTCGGAAAGCCAGGTATTTCCTTGCTGCCCTCTCCCTGCAAACTGATCATCTGCCATAATAACAGTCCCTTCGGCTAATGGCTCGGATTTTGACAACAATACTTTTAAGTAGTTATTCGTTGAATCTACTGCTTGCAGGTATATGAAACTTTGGCCGATAAATAATGTGGAAAAAGTGGTATTTTGCAAGTGTTGATTGTATATTTGTTTATCAAAATTAAAACATTTTAATGGTAAAAAAGAAAATAGGAAACCTTTCTACATACCTCTCAGAAATAGCCGTTCTAGGCATACAAGAAAAAAAAGGCAACGATATTGTTCGCCTGGATCTCAGGGAACTGAACAGTTCCGTTTCTGATTATTTCATCATCTGCAGTGCAAATTCTTCTACCCAGGTTAAAGCAATAGCCGATAGTGTTGAAGAAGAAATTTATAAGAATACTCAAACAGACCCTTGGCGCAAAGAAGGACAGGAATCCGGAGAGTGGATCATCCTCGATTATTTTGACATTGTTGTGCATATATTTAAGACTGAAAAACGCGAGTTTTACGGAATTGAAGATCTATGGGGCGATGCCCAGACCACTTCTTACAAAAGCGCTTAATCGTTCACATTTTTTAATTAATAATGGAAGAGAATCAAAATACAAAGCCCAAGCTAATAAAGAAATTACCCAACATACCTAAGAAACCCCAAAAAGGCCCAAAATTCAATATCTTTTGGGTTTATGCTGCAATTATTGTCGGCATAATCCTTTTGCAATTCTTGTTCACAACAGATAACAGCAAATCTATTCCCTACCGAACATTTGAAACACAGATGCTTGCTCCGGGCGATGTAGAAAAACTGGTTGCCTATAAGCATGAGGATTTAGTCAAGGTTGAGGTTTACATAAAAAAAGACCGCTTAAGCAATCCCAAATACAAACAGTACGAAACAAAAAGTAATTTCGGCACCAACGCCGGGCCTACTGTGTTTTTTACAGCCGGATCCATGGATGCGCTGGACGCACAATTAAGAGAGTCACAGAAAAACATTCCTCCTAATCAGCAGATTTTGGCAGAAAAAGACACCAGACAGAGCTCATTCAACTCCTGGTTCTTTACAGTGATCATACCATTGTTACTGTTCATCGGTTTCTGGATTTTCATCATGCGCCGCATGGGTGGTGGCGCTGGCGGAGGCGGCGGACAAATTTTTAACATTGGAAAGTCGAAGGCTACGTTGTTTGATAAAGAAAGTCAGGTTAGCGTTACCTTTAATGATGTTGCAGGATTAGAAGAGGCAAAACAAGAAGTAATGGAAATTGTCGACTTCCTAAAGAATCCTAAAAAATATACAGACCTGGGCGGTAAAATTCCCAAAGGCGCGCTATTAGTGGGTTCACCTGGTACTGGTAAAACCTTATTGGCTAAAGCCGTTGCCGGAGAAGCACAAGTTCCTTTCTTTTCTTTATCAGGATCTGATTTTGTAGAAATGTTTGTAGGCGTTGGAGCTTCGCGTGTCCGCGACCTGTTTAAGCAAGCTAAAGATAAATCGCCATGTATCATTTTCATTGACGAGATTGATGCAATCGGTCGCGCCAGGGGAAAAAATAGCATGATGGGAGGAAACGATGAGCGGGAGAACACCCTTAACCAGCTTTTGGTTGAAATGGATGGATTTGGAACCAATACCCACGTTATCATCCTGGCTGCAACTAACCGAGCTGATGTTTTGGATAAAGCTTTACTCAGAGCAGGACGCTTTGACAGACAGATTTATGTGGACCTACCGGATGTTATTGAGCGTAAGCAAATTTTTGAAGTGCACATCAAGCCACTTAAAAAGGATGGTAACCTGGACACAGAATTCTTGGCAAAACAAACACCTGGATTTTCGGGTGCAGATATCGCCAATGTTTGTAATGAAGCAGCCCTGATTGCTGCCAGAAAAAATAAACCAGCCGTTGATAAGCAAGACTTTTTAGATGCCGTAGACAGAATTGTTGGCGGTATGGAAAAGAAAAATAAAATTGTAACTCCTAAAGAAAAACGTGCAATCGCCGTTCACGAAGCGGGTCACGCTACAGTGAGCTGGCTATTGGAGCACGCTGCTCCCCTGATTAAAGTAACCATCGTACCAAGGGGGCAAAGCCTGGGTGCCGCATGGTATCTGCCAGAGGAGCGACTAATTGTTCGCCCACATCAAATGCTGGATGAAATGTGTGCCACAATGGGTGGAAGGGCTGCAGAAAAGGTCATGTTCGATATGATCTCTACTGGTGCATTAAGTGATTTGGAAAAGGTGACCAAACAAGCGCGTGCCATGGTAACCATCTACGGATTGAACGAGAAGCTGGGTAACGTTACTTATTATGATTCTTCCGGTCAGGCAGAATACAATTTCTCGAAACCTTATTCTGAGGATACTGCAATCACGATCGATAAGGAAATATCCAACTTAATTGAGAGTCAGTACCAGAGGGCTATTAACTTGTTAAGCGAGAATAAAGACAAGCTAATCAAGCTTGCGGACATCCTGATAGAGAAAGAGGTCTTGTTTAAAGATGATCTGGAAGAGATTTTTGGCAAGCGATTATTTGAAACTCCTATATCCGGAACCGAGCTTCCGGGAGCAAGTACAGGACAAATCACCCCTGTAGAAGCATAACATAAACATTTATTTCTGCCGCCAGTAAACGACAATTGGCGGCAGAATTATTGACCATGCAAGAAAACATCTCCCCTAAAGAGCAAATGCTAAAAAAGATAAGAAAGGCACTCCTTGAAAAAAGAGACAGCCCTTATCCTAATTTGGAAGATACCCCGCTTTACACTGAAAACACGGAGTATCCGGAGATCCTCTTCGCAGAACAACTCACAGCAGTATCCGGCAATTTCATATACTGCGAAAATGGCATTGAATTTATAGAAAACATCCTGCAGCTGGCCGATAAATTCAACTGGAGGAAGATTTATTGCTGGGAGCCTGAACTACAGGAACTCCTGTCAACCTACGAATTCCCATTTTATAAAACAGATAAAGACTTTCATCTGGCAGAGGTAGGCATCACCATGTGCGAAGCATTAATTGCAAGAAATGGTTCTGTAATGGTTTCCAATCAAAATGCGGCAGGTAGACGGCTAAGCATTTTTCCACATCATCACATTGTGATTGCCAGAACTGGTCAGTTGGTAATGGATTTAAAGGATGCATTTGCATTGATCAAAAATAAATACGGAGCACAAATCCCATCAATGATCAGCACAATTACTGGCCCAAGCCGGACTGCCGACATCGAAAAAACACTGGTCCTCGGTGCTCACGGTCCAAAGGAGTTGTTCGTTTTCTTGGTTGAAGATTTCTCATAAATTTCCATATCTAATTTTATTATCTTAATTTTATACCATATACCAAAAGGGTCTGCGGTTCAAAATGAGCAATACATCAAAATTATACGCTGTTATTAGAGGAACAGGGAGTTATATTCCTGAAAAAGTGATTTCTGGGGATGCATTTTTGGATTCTACTTTTTACGACAATGGCGTAATTCTGGATAAAGATATTTCTGAGATCATCAAGAAATTTTCGGAGATCACGGAGATTAATGAACGCCGTTACATTGACGACAATTTAGTGAACAGTGATATTGCTGCAATAGCTGCGGAGAATGCATTAGAAAGTTCTGGGGTCGACAAAGAATCCCTTGATCAAATCATCTTGTGTCATAATTTCGGAGACATTGCTTCGGGCAGCAATCGAACCAATATGATTCCTGCGCTTGCTGCAAAAGTTAAACAAATCCTAAACATCCAAAATCCCGATTGCTTAGCATACGATATCATTTTCGGCTGTCCGGGTTGGGTGCAAGGCGTTATCCAGGCGAATTACTTAATCCAGAGTGGCGATGCGAAAAGGGTAATGGTCATCGGATCAGAGACACTTTCCAGAATAACCGATCCGCATGATCGTGATACGATGATCTTTTCTGACGGTGCCGCTGCCGTGATCTTTGAAGCCAAAGAATCTGAAGAACCAACTGGCATTATTGCGCACAAAGCGCAAACCTTTGCTGCCACCTATGGCTCACTATTGGTGATGGGTAAGAGTAATAATCCCGCAGAAGATAACGGAAACCTATACCTAAAAATGAATGGCCGAAAACTGTATGAATTTGCAGTGATTAATGTTCCACAAGTGGTTAAAAAGGCCATCGATAAAGCTGGAGTTGACATTAAAGACATCAAAACTGTTTTCATACATCAGGCGAACGGAAAAATGGATCATGCCATCATGAAGCGGGTGTTTAAGCTTTATGGCCTGGATGAGATTCCGGAAAAGCTGGTTCCCATGACTATTTCCTGGTTGGGCAATAGCTCTGTTGCAACAATTCCTACCCTACTTGACCTCGTACTGAAGGGTAAAATGCCAGATTATCAAATGAAAGAAGGCGACTATGCAGTATTTGCCTCTGTAGGAGCCGGCATGCACATCAATGCTGTAGTCTACAGGTTCTAATTTGCAGCTAACCTCGAAAGTCCCGCTTTGGCTTGCGTTTCTATACTGCTTTCATAATCATGGTTCTTCATTTGAATTGCGATATTGTAGAAAGCACGTGCCTTGGATACATTCTTTTGCCTTTCAAAAATCTTTCCTGCTTGTAAAGCAGAATTTGCGGCATAATAATATCTTAAACCTTTACCTTGGTTAATTGCATTCTGAAACTTCAGCAAAGCGTCTTCATCCTTGCCAGTTTCATCAAGAATACGCCCTAGTCGATAGTAATATTCTGTAATGTCCCTTCCCGCAGCAAAATCCTTCGCAGTACTCCCAGAAATTAATTCAGCAGCCTTACTGAAGTATCCACCATCAAACAGTAACCGCGCTTTGAGGAGCGCCTTATTTGGAGGTATATCGTTGGCTTCATTTAGGGCCTGTTTGTCCTTTTCCTGGTAATTATAGCCCGCAGATTTAACATTGCTTACATATCCATTATACCCTTTATTATCCCCCGTAAGCAATTCAATCCAACCAAGACGAAGGTTTGCGTCCTTAATATAATTTACCCCTTTATTTTGCTGTAAAAATTTATTAAAATCCTGCATGGCAGCTGAGTAATCAAGCTTGTTTAATTTTGCCGAAGCTGATAAGTAATCCAGGTAAGGAAATGCCTGATAAGCCCCTCCTGTTGGTCTCGCCGCAAGAATAGCAATTGCCTCGTCATTATGACCGCTCTTACTGCAAACCAAGGCCTGGAGATAGCTTTTCAGCAGACTGCTATTGCTAATCCTGGCACTGTATTTCATCGTTTTCGCATAGGCGGAGGGGCTGTGTGCAATATCATTCAACACGAAAGCATAATAGAAAACCACCTCTTCATAAAAAGGCTCATATTTAGACTGCGGTAAATTATCAACCAGCTTCTCCAGCATGGCTATTCCTTGTTGTACGTTTCCTTTTATCCCGAAAGTCGACAAGGTGCTTTTCAACACACCATCAGGAAGATTGCCCAGAAAAGCATTGATCAAGCCCAATCCTTTACTGTTCAAATGAAAGCCCGGGAATTTTTTGCTGTTTTCCTGAAGCTGCCCATTCGCCTTCTTTATTTCCCGGGCAGCGGTAAAATATTCTCCGTAACGACCCCTTATAAGTGCCCATTGCAGGTTGATCTCCGCCTGGGCATATAAATAATAAGGAGAGTTTTTATCTTCATCTTCAAGCGCGTCCAATCTTGTTGATTTATTTTCTTCCAGCCTGTCAAACTCCTGTTTGCTGTCGTTGGTCAGCAGATAAAAATAGTCCACATAGTTTTCAAGCAAAAGGGTTATACCATTGTTAGGATTGGTCTTCTTCTCCATAGCAATGAGTTGTCTTGCGCTGTTCAATTTAAGCGCGAATATGTTCTCATAAGCATTAAGGCAATTCGCATTGAAGTCAAACTTAGCAGCGCTGCAAAGCGGCAAAAAGAAAGCGAAGAGGAACAGGATTAAACCTGGGCGTATATTTTTTCCCATATATCAGGAGCCGAAAAGATCACAAAACATGCCAAAAAAAAGGGGCCGGTAAGATAACCGCCCCCTCTTTATCGGAAATAATATTTTTAAGCTGGCACAACTTCTAACGTCAAGGCCTCATCTACAAGGATTCTTCCACAGTGCTCGCAAACGATAATCTTTTTACGCTGACGGATATCCAATTGGCGTTGAGGAGGGATTTGATTGAAACAACCAGAGCATGAGTCACGGTCGATTGTTACCACCGCTAAACCATTGTTCGCATTACGTCTTAGTTTGCTATAAGCAGTTAATAAGCGTTCCTCAATTTGAGTCTCTGCTTTTTCTGCTTTTTTAGACAAGGACTGTTCTTCTTTTTCTGTTTCTGAAGTAATTGTTTCCAGTTCACCCTTCTTTACATCAAGGTCTTTTTTTCTGGCTTCCATATCAACAACTGCTTTTTCATAGACTTCAGTTTTCGCTGCAATGTCGAAACCAAACTCTCTGATCTTTTTCTCAGAAACCTGAATATCCAAAGTTTGGATTTCAACTTCCTTAGTTAAAGCGTCATATTCACGGTTATTCTTAACTTCTTTTAATTGTGTTTCGTATTTCTTGATCAGGTTCTGTGCTTCCTTGATCATATTCTTACGGGTTACGATGGCATCCTCAGAATCATCCAATTCAGCTTTAAATTTTTGTATACGTGTTTCCAAGCCGGCAACCTCATCTTCAAGGTCTGCAACCTCCATTGGAAGCTCGCCACGAATCTGGCGGATCTTATCAATCTTAGTATGCAAGTTTTGTAATTCGTACAAAGCCTTTAGCTTTTGCTCTACAGTTTGTTCCATTAAATCAAATAATTTACGGGGTTTGTATTATGCTCCGTTAAACGGATTGCAAAGTTAGGAAATTTTTCTTGAATAATATCTATCAACAAATGAGATGTAAATTGTTCTGTTTCAAAGTGTCCGATATCTGCAATTACCAATTTACCATCCGCATCAAAAAACTCGTGATACTTGAAATCTGCGGTAACAAAAGCATCTGCGCCGGCAGCTATCGCTTCCTGCAATAAGAAGCTTCCCGCTCCCCCGCATACTGCCACTTTTTTGATCCTTTTTGGAAGTATGGACGTATGGCGTACAACAGATGCGTCCATACTCTCTTTCACATGCCTTAAAAAATCTGAGCCGGCCATATCTTGCTCCAGCCAGCCAATCATTCCCGCGCCTATGTGGTCTGTCTTATTGTCTAGCGAATAGATATCGTACGCCACCTCTTCATAAGGATGGTTTTCCAGTAGCGCCAAAACAACTTTCCTTTGCTTTTCGGCTAGAAATATGGTCTCAATACGGGTTTCCTGCTCCTGGTGCAGCACACCCTGCGTGCCAACATAGGGTTCAGTCCCTTCTCCTGCAGTAAAAGTCCCTGTGCCATCAGCATTAAAACTACAGTCCGAGTATTTTCCAATATTTCCCGCCCCCGCAGCAAAAAGTGCGGTTCTCACTTCATCTGCGTGTTCGTTGGGCACAAACGTCACCAGCTTTTTCAACAGGTTCTTTTTGGGGCTTAAGATCTTGGCATTCGTTAACCCAAGCCGGTCGCATATCACACGGTTCACACCGTTACTCACATGATCCAAATTGGTATGGATGGCGTATAAAGCAATATTATTCTTTATTGCTTTCATTACCACGCGCTCCACATAGTTTTTGCCGTTAAACTTTTTTAGTCCTTTAAAAACGATGGGGTGATGGGTGATGATCAAATCGCACCTCAGCAGTATAGCTTCGTCAACTACCGCTTCAATACAGTCCAGGGCTACCAGGGCAGAATGAACCTCCTGATCCGGATTGCCCACCAATAAACCGGAGTTGTCATAATCTTCCTGATATTGTAAGGGCGCAAAATCTTCAAGGTGCTTAATTAAAACAGATAACCTCATTTACTATTGCAAGTTTGTCATTTTAACCATTTGCAAGCTCTCGAAAACCATACGCTGGTTGTATTCAAAAGCCAGGTTTTTATGGTTAATCAAATCAATAATTGTACCTATAAAACAAAGTCCCACTGTAAAAAAATATAAGATTCCCATACCGATCTGGTTAACCAGGAACCTTGGCAATCCCGGAATAAAAAATCCCAGTATACAGTACAGCACCATGTCGTCAGGATTTCTCCGCTTGCTGCTGTAGATCATTAAAAACCCTCTCAATTGCTGTTCACTAAAGCCTGTAGTTGCAGTTTGTAAGTACGAGTACTCTTGGGGCGTAATGCCCGGTAGCGACATAAATGGTGAATCAAACATATCCTTTTCTCCTATATTAATTTAAATCTTCTAAAACGCTTCAACTCAATTTTCGTCAGCACCATAATCCTGTATAAAAGGATCAGCAATGCTGGTATTCCAAACCAGTGCAGCTTTAGGCTATCGCTCAGGTTACCATGCAGCAGTTGGGTAATAGATCGCCCAATTCCGCAACCAGGGCACCAATCAAAACCCATCGCCGCTAAGGGGCATAGTGTAAAATGATCCTCCTGTCCTGCTGGCACTGGCTGCGCCAGGGCAAGTAAGGTGAGTGCTACAACCCAAAACAACAGTTCTAATGGTATGTAGCTGAGCATTTTCATTTTATCCCTTTATTTTTAGATAGATTAAAGCCTATTTTGTTACAGCTAAAGCTAATCATAAATATTACATTTGTGGTGTGAATATCCGCGACCTGATAAACAGATATAAGGAAGATGAGCGTGTCGTCAACCTTGCAAAATCGCTCAACCTGGGTAAAGGAACCAAGATCCAGTTAAAGGGCTTGGTGGGTTCTGCCGATGCTGTCATTTCAGTAGCCTCCTATTTTCTCCTGCATAAACCCATGCTGTTTATCCTGCCAGACCGCGAGGAAGCTTCCTACTTTCTTTCTGATTTGGAAGGAATTATAGATAAGGAAGTTTTATTATTTCCCTCTTCATTCCGTAAGGCATTTGATTTTACGCAGGTAGACACGGCAAATGTTTTGGCAAGGGCCGAAGTGCTCAATGAGCTCAACCACCATTCTGAGTTTGGTAAAATAGTGGTTTCATACCCCGAAGCGATTGCCGAAAAGGTGATCGACCGCACAGTCCTGGAAAAGAACACCCTCGAAATTCACCTCAACACTAAGTTAAGTATTGACTTCATCAACGAGTTCCTGATAGATTATGATTTTAACCGTACAGATTTTGTGTACGAGCCTGGTCAATTTTCAATCCGTGGCGGAATCGTTGACATTTTCTCCTTTTCGCATGACCTCCCTTACCGGGTAGAGTTTTTTGGAGACCTGGTAGAGAGCATCCGGACTTTCGAAATTGAAAGCCAGCTTTCTGTGGAAGATGTGAAAACACTTGTGGTGATCCCGAATGTGCAATCCAAATACCTGACGGAAAACAATATCAGCATTCTAGATTATATCGATAACGACACCCAACTCTGGTTTAAAGACGTCGAGTTTACTTTAGACATTGTTAAATCAGGGTATAAAAAAGCTGTCGAGCTGTGGAAAGCCCTTCCGGCAAAAGAAAAACAGGAGAATCAAGACTGGATAGATCCCAAATTTGCCTTTACAGACGAAAAGATGATGGCAGATATCTTCCAGAGCTTTGTGGTCACAGAATTCGGCAAGCAGTTTTTTTACAAAACCGATCATGTTTTTCAGTTCGATACTAAACCGCAGCCTTCCTTTAACAAAGACTTTAGCCTGCTCATCCATAACCTGAAAGAGAATGAAAAAGAGGGAACACACAATTTCATCTTTAGCGCTTCGCCAAAGCAAACTGAGCGTCTGTATGCCATCCTGGATGATATAGACAAGACTGCAAAATTTACGCCCATCAATATTCCTTTAAGAGAAGGTTATATCGATCGTCAGCAGCATGTTGCATTTTATACCGACCATCAGATATTTGACCGTTTCTATAAATACAAGCTTAAAAGAGGCTATCAGCGCAGTCAAGCCATAACCCTAAAAGAACTTCGCGATTTAAAGCCAGGCGATTTTGTCACCCATATTGACCACGGTATCGGCAAATATGCCGGACTGGAAAAGGTGGAAGTAAATGGCAAAACCCAGGAAATGATCCGCCTTGTTTACGCAGATAACGATTTGCTGTATGTGAATATCAATTCCTTAAACAGAATTGCCAAGTACAGCGGTAAGGACGGCACTCCGCCAAAAATGAATAAGTTGGGTACTGAGGCCTGGGATAAACTCAAGAAAACAACAAAAAAAAAAGTTAAAGACATCGCCAGGGACCTGATCAAACTTTATGCATTGCGTAAGGCACAGGTGGGGACAGCCTTTGACCCAGATGGCTATCTGGAAACAGAATTGGAAGCGTCTTTCATTTACGAAGACACGCCCGACCAGGTAAAAGCAACCAGCGACGTAAAAAGGGACATGGAGGCCCCGCATCCTATGGACAGGTTGGTGTGTGGCGACGTAGGTTTCGGCAAAACAGAGATTGCTATCCGTGCCGCGTTTAAAGCCGTGGCAAATGGCAAACAGGCCGCGGTGCTGGTACCTACAACCATTCTTGCGCTACAGCATTTCAAAACTTTTACCGGAAGGCTAAAAGATTTCCCCTGTACAGTAGACTACATCAATAGGTTTAAAACTGCAAAGCAGATCAAAGAAACTTTGTCTAAAGTAGCAGAAGGCAAAGTAGACATCGTGATTGGAACTCACCGATTGCTCAGTAAAGATGTGAAGTTCAAAGACCTGGGTATCATGATCATTGATGAGGAACAAAAGTTTGGCGTTACGTCAAAAGAAAAGCTGCGGGCATTGCGGGTAAATGTAGATACGCTTACCTTAACGGCTACCCCAATTCCACGTACCCTTCATTTTTCTTTGATGGGCGCAAGAGATTTGTCCATCATGAGCACCCCACCGCCAAACAGGCAGGCGGTAAATACAGAGTTGCATGTCTTCAACGATAAATTGATCCAGGAGGCGGTGCAATTTGAACTGGACAGAGGGGGGCAGGTATTTTTCATCCACAACCGTGTAAACGACCTTCCGCAATTGGGAGGATTGATCCAAACATTGGTACCAAGGGCGAGGATCGGTATCGCGCACGGACAACTGGATGGCGATCAGCTGGAAGATGTGATGTTAGATTTCATAAACGGCGAGAAAGATGTATTGGTGGCCACTACCATTATTGAGGCGGGGCTGGACATTCCGAACGCCAACACCATCATCATCAACCATGCACACATGTTTGGGCTGAGCGATTTGCACCAAATGCGGGGCAGGGTAGGCCGATCCAATAAAAAAGCGTTCTGTTACTTGTTGAGTCCGCCACTATCCACACTCACCTCAGAGGCCAGGAAGCGCTTAAGTGCGATAGAAGAGTTTTCAGACCTGGGCAGTGGCTTTAACATTGCCATGAGAGATTTGGACATCCGGGGCAGTGGTAACTTGCTGGGCGCCGAGCAAAGTGGCTTTATTGCAGAAATTGGTTTTGAAATGTACCACAAGATTTTGGACGAGGCCATACAAGAACTAAAATCAGACGAATTTAAGGACCTCTTTAAAGATGAGAAAGAGCGGCCATTTGTGGCATTCACACAAGTAGATACCGATTTGGAATTGTACATCCCGGATGATTATGTGACCAACATCACCGAGCGCTATAACCTATACACAGAAGTTTCAAAAATAGAGAACGAAACACAGCTAAAAGCATTTGAACTGAGCCTTAAAGATCGATTCGGGCCGGTTCCTGCGCCTGTTAAAACCATGCTTAACGTATTGCGATTACAATGGGTAGCCAAGCAACTGGCTTTTGAAAAAATCAGCTTTAAGAAAGGTGTGCTCAGGGGGTATTTTATTACCGACAAGCAATCCCAGTTCTTTGATTCGAACATGTTCAATAAGATTTTGCTTTTTGCACAAATACATCCGCGCCTATGTAATCTGAAAGAGGTGAAAGACAGCTTGAGGATTGCGTTTGACAACCTGAACTCGGTAGATGAAGCGGTAGAGATGTTACAGTTAGTCATAAAATAGAAAACATGAACCCACAAATACTGAAAGATCTGGTTACCATGAAAATGCCGTTTGGCAAATACAAGGGCCGGGTCATGTGCGATCTTCCGGAGACTTATTTGGTTTGGTTCCATCAGGAAGGCTTCCCCCGGGCAAGTTGGGCGAAATGATTGCCACACTTTATGAGATCAAATTGAACGGACTAGAATACCTTTTAAAACCATTAAGATAATTATTACACCAATCACAATATATTTATAAATCCCCCGTTATCAAGACAGGTTAATATCTCCCCACCACCAAATGACTAAAATTTTTGTCGGAGGCTTAAGCTCCGAAATATCCGAAATAGAGCTAGTTGGCTTTGTAAGTGCCTACGCTTCTGTAAGCACCATAAAAGTAGTACGTGACAGAATCACCAAAAAATGCAAAGGCTACGCTTTCTTAGAAATGGAAAGCAAATCAGAAGCAGATAAAGCCATTGAATTAGTGGATGGTTTGCAATTCAAAGGAAACCGACTTACTGTTAAAGCTGCATGAACTCCTACCTAATTTGAGAAGATTATTTCTTGGCGGCTAGGAAAAGCCAGCTCCACATGACATGAGATTAACCGATGTTTTGTTAAAAAAATTTTATCACCAACTTCCTGTAAGATAGCATCTTAAGGGGTGTGTATTTCTCACAATAAGCTGATTTTCTTTGGTTTACACGCAAAAATGTAGTTAGATTTGCCCGACTAACTTATTACTGTATGAACAAAGGTTTTACCATTAAACCTGGCAGGGACTATCCAGGCCTGTCAGGAGAATTGGCCCGTTATCAGCGTTCGCCAGAGGCATTGAGCATTTGCGCTATTGAAAACGGCGAAGGAGTAATTACTTCCACTGGTGCGCTGGCCATCGATACCGGAAAATTTACCGGGCGCTCGCCTAAAGACCGCTATATTGTCGAGGACGAGTTTACTGCTGACTCTGTATTTTGGGGTGACGTGAATATTCCTTTTGACGCAGGCAGGTTTGATACATTGCTCGCTAAAATGATTGCTGCATTGGATGGTAAGCCCTATTATGTTAGGGACGCGGCTGCTTGTGCTGATCCTGAATTTCAAATTCCAATCAGGGTAATCACGGAGACCGCCTATCAGAACTTATTTGCACATCACCTGTTTCTTCGTCCTGATGAAGCGAATTTCTCTCAAAAGGTAGATAATGGTTGGATCATTCTCGCCATTCCTTCTTTTCTGGCTGATCCAAAAAAAGATGGCACAAGACAAACCAATTTCAGTATCCTGAATTTTTCAAGACGGATGATCCTAATCGGCGGTACGGGCTACACCGGCGAAATCAAAAAAGGGATTTTCTCCGTGCTAAATTTTCTTTTACCGGCTAAAGAAGTACTGCCCATGCATTGCTCGGCCAACGTTGGTAAAAAAGGTGATACCGCCATATTTTTTGGCCTTTCAGGTACTGGCAAGACAACTTTATCTGCAGACCCCTATCGGAGACTCATTGGAGATGATGAACATGGCTGGTCGGCAAGCAAGGTATTTAATTTCGAAGGGGGTTGCTATGCTAAGGTGGCCGGATTGAGTCCGGAGAAAGAGCCTCAAATTTTCGCAGCCGTTAAGCCTGGGGCGCTGTTGGAAAATGTAGATTTCTTCCCCGCTTCTAACATCGTAGATTACAACGACATTTCTAAAACAGAAAATACGCGCGTAGCTTACCCTATCAATTATATTGATGGCGCCGTAGTACCGTCAGTAGCGGGAATACCCCAGAACATTTTCTTTCTGACTTGCGATGCTTTCGGCGTTTTGCCTCCAATCTCTAAACTGGATGCCGGACAGGCCATGTTTCATTTCCTAAGCGGTTACACAGCAAAAGTTGCCGGTACAGAAACGGGCATTTCAGAACCGCAGCTAACTTTTTCAGCTTGTTTTGGGAAGGCATTTTTACCTTTAAACCCTGTTCGCTATGCATCATTACTTGGCGAAAAGCTTAAAAATTCTAAATAAACGTTTGGCTGGTCAATACCGGCTGGATTGGTGGAGGGTATGGCACCGGAAACCGGATCAAGCTTAGCTATACAAGAGCTATTATTGCTGCTGCTTTATCTGGTGAACTGGAGAAAGCTGACTACCAAAGCGATGAGATCTTCGGACTAAAAATGCCTTTGGAATGTAGTGGTGTGCCAGCGGAAATCCTCAACCCGAAAAACACCTGGCAGGACAAAGACCTATATGATAAAAAATCGGCAGAACTTGCCGGTGCTTTCATCCGCAATTTTGTTCAGTATAAGGCTTATGCCAGCTCAGAGATGCTGGAGGCATTTCCAAAAGTATTACGCAAACAAGGATCTACTTATGCCCATAGCTAAAACCCTCGGCCAGTTTATCATAGAAAAACAGGCCGACTTTCCTTTTGCCAAAGGTGAACTTTCCAGGTTACTGCGCGACATCGGCATAGCGGCTAAAATTGTAAACCGGGAGGTAAACAAAGCCGGCCTTGCAGACATCATAGGCAATGCTGGAACTATCAACATCCAGGGTGAAGGCCAGCAAAAACTGGATGTTTTTGCCAATCATCAGTTTATCTCGGCCTTAACCAGCGGTGGTGAATGCTGTATTGTGGCTACAGAGGAGGAGGACGAGTTTGTGCCTATCGACTCGCCCGTTTCTAAAAATGCTAAATACATTGTGTGTATCGATCCCCTGGATGGCTCGTCTAACATTGACTGTAATGTAGCCGTAGGTACGATATTTTCCATCTATCGTCGTAAGTCTACTGTGGGCGAACCCTGCCTGAAAGACGTATTGCAAAAAGGTACAGCACAGGTTGCAGCTGGCTACATCATCTATGGTTCCTCTACCATGCTGGTATACACTACTGGAAATGGGGTTAATGGATTTACTTTGGATCCCTCAATTGGTGAATTCTGTCTCTCACATCCAGAAATGAAAACTCCGGAAACAGGGAGTATTTATTCGATTAATGAAGGGAACTATGTCCATTTTCCAGAGGGGGTAAAAAAATTCATTAAGTATGTTCAGGTTGAGGATTCAAAAACAGGCAGGCCATTTACATCTAGGTATATCGGGTCTATGGTTGCTGATATCCATCGCAACCTAATTAAAGGTGGTATCTACATTTATCCTACAACCGCAAGTTCTCCTAATGGAAAGCTCAGGCTTTTATACGAATGTAACCCAATGGCTTTTATTATTGAGCAGGCCGGGGGCAGAGCCACAGATGGACATCAAAGAATCCTGGATATTGATCCCTATGAACTCCATCAGCGATGCTCCATTTTTATCGGCTCAAAACAAATGGTTATGGTAGCAGAAGGCTTTATGTAAGAGTGTGGGATTTAACATTTTGGCAAGCCCTGTTCTTCTGCATAAAATCCCGAATATACGGCCAGTTTAGTGGATATTACTGGACACTTTTGTTGAAAGTCCCACTTAGAAAGCTCCTAGATAGCAGGCGTAAAAATAAGGGTATGATACCACTTACAAAGGAGTATGATAGGTGTCGAGAAGGTGTTTGACACCTATGAAACCCGAATGTAACTCTTACGAAACCGCATTATTTATTACAGCCATATAGGAAACAGGACTGGTGTAAAGCTATACTAGACACTTCGATATGGCTTTAGGAAAAGCCTGTCTATTCTCTGTGTTTGCTCTGTCTTTGCTCTGTGTCTGCTCTGTGTATACACAGAGAACACACCCCTTAAAGGCCGATTTTTGTCCAAAAACAGTGTTCTTTGTATGCCAGGCGTATAAAAACTGGGAAACATCAAAGAATGTATTCGCTGGCATCTATAAACAATGTGATAAAAAGGCTGTTCTCTTTAAATGAACCGGAGATCGAGTGCATTAATTAAAAAACCCTGTGTGTGAATTTGCAAGAGAAAATATCAGCCAAAATTCTAGCTGTTGCTGAGGAGCGTGGCCCTGAAAAAAGTACTTGCCCCTCAGAAATCGCGCGTATGTTATTTCCTGAAGATTGGCGAAAGTACATGAAAGAGGTAGTGCATGTTGCCGTAAATTTGCATCATCGCGATAAAGTCGTCATCACCCAGAAAGGAAAAACTGTAGATGTTACTCAAATTAAAGGGCCGATACGGATTAGGATTATTTCTTAACCCCTCGTATTAGCGCGCCGTAGTATGGATTACCCAACTGAACAATTAAATTTCCCAGGCATAAATTTGACTTCCAATCTCATCAGCTAAACCCGCACTGATTTGACCAAAGCCATTCCAGTATACTCCGGCAGCAGTAATCTCTGGATAAAGATCGGCTACCGGCATTTCATCCTGCTGAACACGGTAAACTCCGTCCTCCAGGGGAAGTACGGTCAGCACCCTATCCTCAATCTTAATATAATAGGGATCGATGGTATGGTAAAACGCAGCCATTACATATTGTGTTCTGTGATCAGTTCTCCAATTTGCTGTACAAAGCCATCTTCCAACTCATCTGCAGTAGTCCATTTGACCTGATCGCCATCGGCAACCGTATAGATCACCCCTACTTTTTCTTCTCGTTCCATAATCCTATATAACCCGTTTTCCTGGGGTTCAATAGTAAACTGGTCTTCTAATAATTGTACGTCAAATGATTCCATAAGATTTCCTTTTATCAATTAACAACCACAAGCCCTAAGTGTTTTGCCTGCCTTTATGAATTCCTTTGAACAGCTGGTGAGGCAATCCCTATTATGGTTTCTGTAAACAATGTGGCCTAACCGCTGTTCTCCTAATATTTAAAACTTATTATGGAAAACTCAGCAGTTAAAACTATTGATCTAAACGCGTTTGCAGGCAAATGGTATTCTTTATATTCCATTCCAACCTTGATGGACAAAAATTGGAAGCAAACCACAGAAACATACACCTTGGTTGAAAATGATCATTACGATGTTTACACCACTTACCACAAAGAAGGTAAAGCGGAAGAAAAGTCCATCACCTCAAAATTATTTTTTGACGAGTCTCATCCGGATGGCGAGATGAAAGCACAGTTTTTATGGCCCTTTAAAATTGGTTACCGCATTATTGAACTTGCAGACGACTACAGCTATGTTGTTGTTGGTCATCCTGACGAAAAATACCTGTTCATCATGGCAAGAAAACCAGACCTGGACCCAAATACGGTAATTGACCTCATAGAGATAGCAAGAGCCAATGGCTATGATATTGAAAAATTGGAGAGTCAGCAGCATGAAGGCCAACTGGCTTAGTGTGAACCAGCCAGTCCTCCTTCCTAATCTTTCGCCATTCTATTGATAATTGCTTCCGAAGCGGCTTCTGAGAAATCCAGCCCGGAATAATCCGGGTTAAATCCGCCAATGTAGGGTACCGCCATCATATAAATCCGGTCGTTAAAAGCTCCATAAGCGTCAACCACCTGAAAATGGTCGTTGATGGCTATTCCTGATACCTTCAGGTAATAATTGCCCTGAGTGGTAACACTCACCGGTTTTCCCAATTCCATTGCTTCTTCTGCGGCCTCAACGGTACGGAATCTTAGTTTGGCGGGACTAACTGTGTCGTTCTCCGTCAAAGAACGAAAAGGGAAATCATCGAAAGACAGATGGGGCTGTCCAACGCAATCCACATAGGTCTGGTAATGCATTTCCACCTCCTGTCCCTGCTCATCCTGGTAATGGTAAATTGCCCCCCTGCCCGGGCCGGGTTCTACACTGCTTTGTTCCCCAACCGGAATCAGATCTAGCACGCCTGCCTGGTGAAGCGCCATCAGCTCTGCGCTGGAGCTTTGCGGGATATAGGCAATCACAATAGAGATCAGGGGACTTAAAGATTTTTGCAGTCGCTGCATATCTTCAGCCGACAGGTATTTTGCCGGGTAATTCAGGGCAAAGCTCAGCACGCCAAGCATCTCTTTCCAGTACACAGACTCCCGGCGTTTAATCGATTTTTCTGCCTCTGCATATTCTGCCTTCAACAGTTGAAAGGGATCGAGTTTTTCGCGTAGATCCATCATTGCCGCCACAAACTCTTCCAAATTCATGTCCTTAATCTTTTCGAAAAAATCAGGATTCTTTAATTTAATCGGCAACTTAAAATCGTGCTCAAAAACATAATCCAAGGATAGGAAACCATCGTTGTCTTTTATGTGTTGTTCAATCTCTTCTTTACTCAACAATGCGTCGTTCCCAAGGTGTGAATCTTCCAGGTGAAACCTGACAGCTGGCAGCATTCCGTTTCGGGTATGCATCATCAGCTTAAAGTTTTCACTGCCAGGCCTCAAAGAAAAATGCAGTTTGCCCTGCTCGTCTTTACCGAATTCTCCATTATGCCTGGCCAAGGTTCTGATCGCATCTACCGCAGTAAGCGAAGATCCTTTGAGCGCAATAGAATGATTGGCCTGAAAAGCTAGCTTGGAAGGCGGGTATGGGGAATCAAAATAACCTTCAACTTGCCCTTCATGTTTCCGTGGCCAATTGTGTCCGGTGCAGACAATCACCTGGTCAAAAATGAATCTTTCCTGCCCGTTGATTTCTACAATCACTTCGCGCTCTTTAGGCCGGTCGATAATGTCTGTCACTGTACTTTTATAATGAACCAGAAAAGAAATTCCCTCCTCAATCGCCTTCTTCTGCAACAGGCTAAACTGGTCAGACAGGTATTGTCCAAATAGCAGCCTTGGAAGTACTTTATATTCGTTAAATCTTTCTGGATCTATATGGTATTTAAGCAGTGTATCTTTTGGAACGGAATGTACCCAGTCTGCCAGGGCGGTAACTAACTCCGGTATTTCATTACTGGACACATTGGTGATGTGCTCATCATTGGCGCCATCTGTACTGTAGGGCATCCCTTCTCCTAGCTTATTTTTTTTTTCAAAGATTTCAATGTGCAGGTTCTCTATGCCCGACTCAATTAATCTCTTAAACATAAAAAGGGCACTTGGCCCTCCGCCCAATATGGCAATTCTTCTGTTGTTGTTCACGCTAATTCGGTGGCTGGAAAGTGCCGATCATCCAACAATGGTTTAGCTGAAAATGTTTTGCCGCACAAGCTTAAATTGCTGGAATATGCGATAACTTGGCCAGCATTATGCTGTAAATGTGATTTGCACCCCTCCATCTATCGTAAAAAGCACTTTGGTAAGGTAATTAGCGGTACCGGATATCTTTTGGTTTCCTTGCCTTTTTAACCCCCAAAAAGAACAAAACCACTGCCCATATAAGCAGGATAACAATGATGGTAGCTAAGAAAATGGCATTCCTGAGCTCGGCAGTAAAAAGACAGCCCAGCGGTTTTACCTTGGTGTTTCGAAAAAGGTGAGTACCCGGTTTCAGATAGGAGTTAGCTATCAATTCAGGTAGTAAAGGCTTTTTAGTTCTGTTCGGGAGAGAAGGATTGATCTATATCGGACCCGCTATCCACTTTTTGATGATGTTTGCTAACTGCGGCCGGGCTACTTCGAACTGAACTGGCTTTTTAAGGTCGATAACCGCCCTGTCATTTGATTTCCATTGCAGAAGCTTGGAATCGTCCATGATCCATGGCTCAGCCAAGGGGACAGCTTTTACGCCCAAATGAAGAATCAAATTTAACGCACCAGGTGGATGAACCCTTAGCGTGATTCTATCGTTACCCTTAAATGTATAGTTTGGCCCGTTCCATTTTACGTTCTCTTTCATCCCTTGGTCTGCATTTAAGATAATGGCTCGCAACTCTTCAATTTGTTCGCGTAGCGGATGGTTTAACTGATTTAAAAGTTGGGTTACCTCAGGATTCATTTGCATATAGATTAGCCCTAAGATAAGATATTACCAAAACATTTTGTTTTCTCAGTTTGTTAAAGCATTACTAACCAATAAATCATGAAAACAACAAGTAAAACAGACAAAAGAACTAAGATCAGCATGCCTAGTTCCAAATTCAATCCAAAATACTATTTCCATGCCGACGAAGACTTTAGAGAAGATTGGGGTTGGGGCAAGTCAAAAACCATCGCATCTAATGTAGTTTCCAGGCCTGTAAATCAGTTTGAAATTTAGCTTGAAATGTTGATCCCGATCAGATCAACCTATCTGTTATTTCGATAAAATCAGTTCGGTTTTGGATCTCGTAATTATGCCATCACCAGGTGCCCTAGCGCTTCTTTAGTAAAAGTTCTCAATTCGGCATCACGACCATCACGGATCTTCTGCACCCAGAAAGGGTCAGCCAGGATAGGACGGCCCACAGCTACCAGGTCAAAATCTCCACGGTCCATACGTCTTACCAATTCGTCTAACGAGCTAGGTTCAGAACTATCGCCCCGGAACGCACCAAAGAAATCACCAGATAGACCTACTGACCCAACGGTTATCGTAGCCTTTCCGCTCAGCTTCTTCGCCCAACCGGCAAAGTTCAAATCAGAACCCTCAAACTCCGGCTCCCAGAATCTGCGCTGCGAGCAATGGAAAATATCGATTCCGGCATCCGATAAAGGGTTTAGCCAGGCTTCCAGTTCCTGCGGGCTTTTGGCTTGTTTAAAATCGTAGTCCGAAGGCTTAAACTGTGATAAGCGAATGATGATTGCAAAATCTTCTCCAACCCGTTTCCGCACTTCTTTAATCACTTCTACCGCGAAACGTGTGCGCTCCGGCAAGGTTTTACTCCCGTAAGCATCTGTCCGGTCATTTGTACCTTCCCAAAAGAACTGGTCGATCAGGTAGCCATGTGCCCCATGCAGTTCCAGGCAGTCAAATCCCAGACGCTTCGCATCTGCTGCTGCCTGCCCGAATGCGGCAATGGTATCCGCAATATCCGATTCGGTCATGGCCTTACCATTGCTAAATCCGGGACGGGTCATACTGGATGGGCCTTCAAAAGGGACTGGAGGTAGCCAGCCGGAATGGTGGTTATCCATCACACCCATGTGCCAGATCTGCGGACCCATGCTGCCCCCAGCTGCGTGTACGCCGGTAATGACATTTTGCCAGCCTGAAAGCGCCTCTTTACCATAAAAATGCGGAATGTTGGGATCGTTTGAGGAAGAGGGCCGCTCTATTACGGTGCCTTCTGACAGGATCAGCCCGACTTCGCCCTCAGCTCTTTTTCGGTAATAGGCCGCAACGTCTGCAGTTGGTATGCCATTCGGTGAAAACGACCGGGTCATCGGTGCCATCACGATGCGATTTTTAATATTTAAGGTTTTCAGCGCGAATGGCTGGAATAGACTTTTGGTGTTCATTGTAGTTCATTATTAGTTGTACATGATCAATAGCACAAAAATATCTCCGATTTTCCCAATAAAAGGTTCAGCTGATTAGAAATGACATTGGGATGCTTTCAAAAGGTTAGTCCAGATCATACACTATTGTCCTGATCGGAAGCTGAATGTTGCCCCTGTCTACTCCCTGCCCATTTAAGAATCGGGGCACCATTATTGGATGGTCATGTAAAAACATATGATTTCTATTAACAACGTACAACCATTAAGCCCTGAAAGTTTATTTGATCTGTTAAAAACTGAATTTCCTGCCTATGTCAATCAACAGATTGGGAGTAACCTGGCTGTTGAATTCGCGCATGTATCTGATATCGTTAACATCAGCTTTCCAGAAGTTATTGAGGGTAACGCCTATACGATCACCGTTGGTGATAACAGCCTGGAACTTACTGACCATACTACGGAGGGAACCTATAATACGGAATTATTGGAGCAACACTTAGTCGCTTTTCTGACATTAAACGCAGGTTAGTCTGCGATAGGCCAATTATCGGATCAGGTAGTAATAGAACAGCGCTTTCACAATTTGGCTCATGCGGCGTTTGCCTGTTACCCAATCGGAAATACTTTCCCGGTCTATACCCGTGTCAAATGCGATTTGCTTGATGCGGATGCCTTTTTGCAGCATCATCTTTTCAATCCAGGCAGTGGTGACTAAACTGGCTGGTGAAGCCTGGAATGTTTCCGGGCTGACGATGATGTTGTACAAAGGCAAATGTTTCCTGAACAACTCTTCTGTCCGTGTAACCAGTGTGGCTTCGGTCGCATATTTGCCTGAGGTGGTTTCTCCCTGCGCAGTTTCTACTTCAATAATTTTATCCACAGCGGACAAAACTTTGAAGTTAATATTAGACTGTTCTTGGTGGCGGCTGGCCGCTTTATCCAGTTTGATGATCTGATCTGCGCTGAGGTAAGGTGCTAATAAATCGATGTTCTGTATGCTGCTCATTTCCTAAATTTTAGATCAGTTTTGTTTCAATACACCTGAATATCGTATCAACAACGTTAGCGTGTTCTGGTTTAAATTTTTTAAACTTAGGCTAACTGTTCCAATTGTCAAAGCTCAATTCAAACTTCGTCTCCCCATTCGAATAGCTTCCTACGTTATCCCAGCCCTGAAGTGCATAAAACCGCTCTGCACGTGTGTTCGGTGCTGTTCCCAGCATTATTTTATCTTTGGTTTGCTTAAAATACCAATCGATCATTAATCGGTGCAATTCTTTTCCGATCCCTTTTTCAGCATGTGCAGGATCAACAAATAATGCCCATACACTTTTCTCTTCCAAATCAACAATGGAAAACCCAACCACAATGCCATCAACTTCGCAAACCCAACCTTTTCCCTTCACAGTGATGTAGTATGCCACGTCTTTATCGGGTACTAAGTCTGGGTTACTTAACGTATTCTCCTTAACCAGGTGTCTAACAACTTGCATCTGCTTAATATCAGACAGTTGGGCTCCCCTATACTTCATGAATTAAAATTAATTAATTTGCTGCAACTAAGCAATAAGTCGTATTGGCCAATACTCAAATTTGTTGTGCCTTAAATATATTTTGCCAGATAAGGTGCTGTGCGGCTGCTTTTAACACTGACGATTTCGCTTGGTATACCGGCTGCTACAATCTTGCCTCCCACCTCACCTGCGCCGGGACCAATATCAATTACCCAGTCGCTGCCAGCAATAACATGCATATCATGCTCCACCAGGATCACCGTATTCCCCGCATCTACTAACCGGTTCAGTTGCAGCATCAGCCGCTCCACATCCGAAGGATGCAGACCAGTGGTCGGCTCATCTAAGATATAAAGTGTTTGGCCATGCTGGGCACGCTGCAATTCCGTTGCCAGCTTAATGCGCTGGGCCTCGCCCCCGGATAGCTCTGTGGCAGGCTGACCAAGGCGCAGGTAACCTAACCCTACTTCGCGCACCACTTCTAAAGCCCGACAGATAACTGGTTCTTCGTCAAAAAAATTGGCTGCATCATCAACCGTCAAACCCAGTACTTCGGCAATGTTTTTCTCTTTGTAGCGGATCTCCAGGGTCTTGGGATTATAGCGGGTGCCACCGCAAGTCGGACAAGGCGTATACACGCTCGGCAAAAACAGCAATTCTACCATTACCATCCCTTCACCCTGACAATGCGGACAGCGTCCCTTCGACACATTAAATGAGAAGCGGCCTGCATCGTATTTCCGGGCCTTGGCCATCGGTGTGGTCGCAAATAATTTGCGCACATGATCAAACAGTCCGGTATAAGTGGCCAGGTTGGATCGCGGTGTACGGCCAATAGGCTTTTGATCAACTACTACCAGACGCCTGATGTTGTGCATCCCGGAAACAATACGCCCATCCAGGGCCTGCAATTCTGTTTGCTCCAGGGGATCAGCTTCATTTTCGCTGGTGCTGTCTATTTGTACACCTAAATGCCGGGAGACCAACTCGACCAGTACCTGGCTCACCAGGCTGCTTTTACCAGAGCCGGAAACGCCTGTAACGCTCGTGAGCACACCAAGCGGGAATTCCGCCTTTAGCTGATTCAAGTTGTTGCGCGTAACGCCGGCGAGTTTTAGCCAATCTTTAGGAATTCTTATTTGATTGTCGGCCGTTTTGGGGTTCTCATACAGATAATGACGGGTCAGCGAAGCCTTTACATTGCGCAAACCTGAGGGGATGCCACTATAGAGAATATGCCCTCCCTGCTCTCCCGCCAAGGGGCCTACATCCACGATCCAGTCGGCATGTCTGATCACATCGATCTCGTGTTCTACCACAAAAAGGGAGTTACCCGATGCTTTCAACCTGTCCAGCGCCCGCAGCAGCGCTTCGGTATCAGCCGGGTGCAAGCCTGCAGACGGCTCGTCTAAAACATAGACCACCCCAAATAAGTTGGACCGTACCTGAGTAGCTAACCTTAAGCGCTGTAGCTCGCCGGGCGATAACGTAGGCGTGCTGCGACTAATACTCAGGTAACCTAGACCAAGGTCCAGCATCACCTGTAGCCGAGCCAGGAAGTCTTCAGCAATACGGCGGGCAACAACAACCTTTTCAGGATGTTTCGCTTCGATTTTTTTAAACGCTATCGCTTCGCCTTTGGCATATGGCTCAAAAATGATGGCTAGTTTATTTAACGCCAGGTCCGAAAGCTCGGCAATATCGTACCCAGCAAACTTTATGCTTAGCGATTCCTGACGGAGGCGCTTGCCATGGCAAAGTGGACATGCTGTGCTTAACATATATTGTGAGACCCGCTTTTTCATCAGCTGGCTTTGCGTAGTGGCAAAGGTATGGCGTACATAGCGGCGTGCTCCCGTAAACGTGCCCATATAATCAGGCTGGCGTTTGTTTTTAATAAAGCGCTGGATCTCCTCATGAGTATACCCGGAATATACAGGTACAACAGGCTGGTCTTCGGTGAACAGGATCCAGTCTCGATCTTTCTTAGGCAGGTCTTTCCAGGGAATATCGATATCGTAACCCATGGTAGTGAGGATGTCGCGCTGGTTTTGTCCCTGCCATGCAGAAGGCCATGCAGCAATCGCTTTTTGTCTGATGCTCAGTCGATCATCGGGCACCATGGTTTTTTCATTGATCTCATATACCCTGCCAAGGCCGTGACATTCGGGACAGGCGCCTTCCGGAGTATTCGGTGAAAATGCTTCGGCGTAAATGATCTCCTGCCCTTTCGGGTAGTCGCCGGCGCGGGAATAAAGCATCCTTAATAAATTAGCTAAAGTAGTAACGCTGCCCACGGTTGAGCGTGTGCTGGCAGAACCCCGTTGCTGCTGTAAGGCAACAGCAGGCGGCAGCCCTTCTATCTCGTCTACCTCTGGAATAGCCATTTGATTAAATAAGCGGCGGGCGTATGGCGAAACTGATTCCAGGTAGCGCCGCTGGGCTTCGGCATACAGGGTTCCAAATGCAAGGGAAGATTTTCCCGAACCTGATACGCCCGTAAAAACCACCAGCGCATCCCTGGGGACTTCTACGCTCACATTCTTCAAGTTATGCTCACGCGCACCCGTCACTTTTACAAATCCCTTAAATTCCATTGCCTTTTCCATTGTTCGAAGAACAATCTAACAGGCCTGTATGTTTGTTTGCCTATCCGACATTTACCGTCAAAGATTGACATTTACTGGCTTATTTCAATTAGCTTTGACTACATTAGGCTTAATTGAATTATTAAACTCAACACTTTTCCTTCTTAGCTCAAAAATGAATGAATTTAATAAGTCTGGATTCCCTCCGTTAATTATTACTGGACAGACAAGCAAAGCCGGGACTAATGAAACTGGGTTAACATTTAATTACAGGAACATTCTGGACACGATCACGGAAGGGATTTATGCGATTGGCAAAACCGGCAGGTGTGTATATGCCAATAGCGCTTGTTGGCGGACACTCGGGTTCAACTCGGACAGTGAACTGCACGGAAAAAATATGCACAGTTTGATTCATCACAGCCATCTGGACCTGACCGAGTACCCAGCCGAGAGCTGCAAGATCGGAAAGGCCATTCGGGAAGGCATTGAAATTATTGCGGATGACGAGGTGTTTTGGTCCAAATCCGGCGTGGCAATCCCGGTACGTTACCACGCCTATCCTCAATATGAAGCGGGACAGTTAATTGGTGCAGTAGTGAGTTTTTACGACATCAGCACTGAAATTCAACAAAAAAAATTATTGGAAGCCAGCGAGAACAAGTTCAGGAACATTTTTGACAATGCCCATGCCGGAATCGTTTATTTTGATAAAAACAATTTTACGTTGTCTGCCAATCCAAAATTTCTTGATCTTGTTCAATATTCTCTGGAAGAACTCAGATCAATGCACATTACCGATCTGATAGTGGAAGATGACTGGAACAGGGAAGAAACGATCAGGAATGAATTGCTTAACGGTGAGCGGGAAAGCTACAGTATGGAAAAGCGCTATGTCCGCAAAGACAATACCATCGTTTGGGTAGTCAGCCATGTATCGGGATTTAAAGAAAATAAGGATTCGCCTTATCATTTTGTTGCCGTAGTAGCTGACATCAGCAAACGAAAATCAATGGAGTTCCAGTTGAAGGAGCGTAACGAATCGATGAATAAGTTCATTTCGATTATTTCCCATGACCTGCGCAATCCCGTGGGTTCAATTAAGAGCCTGGCCGCGTTGATGACCGAGGAGTTGTCTGCCGGTGACATGGATTCAATTACGGAATATGTGCAATTGATCACCAGTCAGGCCGATCATACCCTAAATTTATTGATCAACCTGCTCGATTGGAGCAAATCGCAAGTTATTTTTGAAAAATTCCAGCTGGAAGAGCTCGAGCTGCCACACATTATTCGTGAAACGGTAGATCAGGTTAAACTGATGGCCTTTAACAAATCAGTTAAGATCAATATTATTGTTCCGGACCATTTAAAAGTTCACGCCGAAAGGAACATGCTCGCCACTGTGCTCCGTAATCTACTGACAAACGCGATCAAATTTAGTTATGAAAACAGCGAAATTAACCTAACCGCCAAAACGGATCTCAAAAACATAACCATAAGCGTTGAAGATCATGGCAAGGGAATGTCGGAAGCAATCAAGGACCAGCTTTTCGACAATGGCGTATCAGTTTCTACACCTGGCACCTCGAATGAAAATGGCACAGGGCTTGGTTTATTACTTAGCAGAGAGATTATTGAGTTAATGGGCGGAAAGATCTGGGTGGAAAGCGTAGAAAATAAGGGCACGACATTTTATCTTACATTAAGGAAATCCCGGAATGAAGTCTAAATCAGGTCGTCCGTTAGTTTGGTGATGTCTACAATCACCTGTTCCAGTTCTTCGGCAGCCTTCTTTAGCATAGGGATGATTTCAGCGTTCGGCGAATCGTCCAGACTGCAAAGCTGGGTAAGCCCAAGAATGGCAGCCAATGGTGCACGAACGCGATGGGATTGGATCCAAGCGATCTCCCGTAGTCGCTTATTTTGGTCTTCAATTTTATTCAGATAGGCTTGCGCCTCGGTGATGTCCCTCAAAAAGCAGTTCACGCCAATGACTTCCTCATGTTGGTCACGGATCGGATTAAATGAGAGATCTTCGTAAACCTGCTTGCCATCGAACTCCCTTTGCCTGACAACGCTGAAAGCTTCGCCTTTAAAGGCCCGTTCATAACTTTCGAAAAATACTTTTACCCTTTCCTCTTCAAAATCGACTCTGGTTACCTCCGCCTCATCTTTGCCCGTTAGCTCCTTTACCCGGTCCCAAAAAGCCTGATTACCAGTGATGATATTTCTTGCTTTATCAACGGACCAGATTAAGTCCCGCGTATTATTGATGATCGCCCGGAGGTTCTGTCCGTCGTTGTAAATCTTTTCCTGAATTTTCTTTTGCTCGGTAATATCTACAAAATAAACTGCTATGCCATCCTTGGTCGGGTAGACATTCATCGATCCCCAAACTCCAAGAGGGGCATAAAGATCTTCGAAATGCACACTGACCCTTTCAGTCATTGCCCGCTCGTATTCGGTATGAAAGCGACCCTCGCGGGAACGCGGAAAGAAATCCCAAAGGTTTTTGCCGATGACTTCATCCCTCGTGCAGGACAACGCCTGTTCTGCCGCTTTGTTGATAAAAGTTACCTCCCAGCGGCTGTTCAAGGCATAAAATCCATCTGTGATGTTATCTAATATGTTCTCTAATTCAGCGGATTTCTCACTTATAACTTGCTCAGCCCGCATTTTTTCGTCTATGTTGATGATCAACACCTGCCGGGCATCTTTGCCCTCAAACGTAGTTCGATGGGTATAGACGGTAACATAAAAGCGTTGCCCCGCTTTATTGATATGGAGTAAACGGCCGGCGTTTACGTGTCCTTTCGGCAGGGCTTGATGGAATTTGATGAGCGCCGGAATCTCTTCCGGAGGACGGATATCGGTAAGCTTCAGTTGCATGAACTCTTCACGGGTATAGCCATATTGGCCAATGGCGGCATCGTTCACCGCCAGGAATCGGAAAGTCTGGTCGTCATAAATATACATTGGGGTGGGAATGCATTCAAAGAGCCGTTTATAATCTTCTGCCCTTTGTTCCTGGTTTTGCCAGTGCCTCCTTAGCCGGAAATAAAGCAGCAAACTCATGATGAGTATTAAAGCCAATGCAACACCAGCGACATTCATAGGGTTAAGAATTTAATGCTTTATGGAGCATGTACGACAAGGTAAGTTATTTATTTGGTCATCACTCCTAATTTCTTGCTTAAAGAACAGTTTCTGCATGATACGGATTTTGGCGGCGTCTCGGGTATACCGAATGAGTTGAAACAAGTTCGCCTACAGCGTTCCATCAAAACCAAAGGATAGCAGATCATTGTCAGTTACACAAAATCAGGATCGCAAATTATCCCCTAACGCTCGCATGGCTACCCAGCTATCTTATTTCGCTAACCAAATTAAGCCCTGGCGACTGAAATTGCCTTGCCTTAAGGTGATCTTGTTCCGGAAAATATGGTAGTTTCCGCTGCCGTTTGGGATATTATTAAAATCGACAACATCCGCAGGGCTTTGGCCGGTATATATTGCCATCACATTTTTAAGATTTTTAGGATTTACCCAACTAATCAGCACACCATACCCTGTTCCCTCATAAATATTCTCCGCTACAATCTTATCGTTTGTTATCAAAAGCGGGATTTGAGGCATGTACTTCTCCAGGAATTTATTTCCCTTCGGTGATCCCCATACAGATAGATTATATTCCGAAAGGTCCATTTTTAACGCCGTAGTATCCGCAACAATTTTCGCATCTTTCAGGACAGGAACAAGATTTTTAAACTTTTCCATAAATTCCTTTAGCCTCAACTCGGCCTCTTTATCTGGCTCATTACTAGACACAATAAAAAGTATATTTTTCCTCGAATAGATATCCCCTATCGTCGGCATTACGTCTAAATCGGGCTTCCTGATTGCTTCCGTTTCTGCCATCCATTGATCAATATCGTTTTGCTTTATTTCCTTGAATGCAGCAATTATTTTCGGCATAAAGCTGTCCAAAGTCGGGTAAGTACTCCGGTTTGCTTCATATACTTTCAAGGCTTTAAGTAAGGGATTTAGGTAGATCCAGCGTTTGCCTTTTTGATTTCTTACATAGTTCTGTTCGGCGGCATCTTCGCCGAATTTCTGAGCAGCCATGCGGCAGGCTATCGCTTCGGTAAAATGCTCTTTGACTACCGATTGCCAGGAAGCGTAAGCTTGTGCCTGCATGGATTCCTTAATCGGAGCCCACATCCACTCAAACTGGTTAAATTGGGCTTCTGTTTTTTCAACCGCAGGATTGGCAAATGAATGCGCGAACTCATGCCATAATAAGCGATAAAGGGCAGCGATGTCAAATGTAGGCACTCGGATCGCGCTTTTTTCAGGAGCGATTATGGCATATAACTCAGCCCCGTTTTTTTTAAAGATCCGCGGACCAAAATTGCCCCAGCCCAGGAAATTTAGGATCACATTGAACTGGATATTTTTCCCTTCTCCGGCACCACAATAGTTTAATAATCGGTTCTTTTCATCGAAATTTGGCAAGTTGTAGGTGAGCGTTGCCAAAGAAATCTTGTACAAATCTGCATTGCTGTTAAAAAAAGCGGGATAATCGGACCTCACTAAAAAATCCTTCATCAACAGCCTTAGTGAATCCAATGCGGGAACCTTTGCCTCGGGTACATCAATATCCGCCCGCCATTCCAGATCATTGGTCATGTGCAACATAAACCACATTGGGGCATCAATTGAATTAAAGAGCCCGCCGTATAGCCCTTTTTCTTTAACATAGTTAAAAAGAGCATGCTGTTGAAAAGGCGCAAACCGGGAAGCAATTTTTCCTTTATAATCCAGTTCGATGAAGTTCACTAATGGTATCCCGCTCATCACTTCCATCGTATGAAACAATTCAATCCTTGGATCTACGGTGAAATTGACTCCATTCATCACAATTTTATAGGCTCTGAATTTTTCCTTGACGCGCTTGGCTTTACCTGTTGCAGTAAAGGACAGAAATAGAATTGTGGCAAAAGTTAATGATGCCTGTAATAGTTTTTTCATTCTTAAATTAGCTATTTTTTTAACCTAAGATAAAAGACACCACAAAAAAACGTTCGTTGCATTAGATTAGATATTCGCACAATAGCCATTTTCTGAAATTATGGCTGTGCAGCACTCGGAAGCTATATTTTTAAGATGGGAATCGCAGAAAAAACTAGAGCATCAACCTACTTGTAGAGTTGATTAAACAATAATTTAAAAGTGCCATGAGTTTGGGCCCTAAAAGTAATCTCCGGTCCGAAAGCCAGCAACCGGCCCTTCCCCTGTTTTGCTTCAAAAGCCGCCACACCATCTAAAAGATAGGCTTGCCCCCATGCCCAGCCGCTTTTTAGTGGACTAGCCGTTCCAAACCAGGCTAAGGGTTTTATTAAGCCCGACGAAACTGCATTTGGCGAAATTTTAAAAACCGGACTGTTGTCAAAGTATATGTTCGCTGTACTATCCATACCCAGGTTTGCGGGTTGTTTTCTATCTAGGTTAACAGTTAAAATACTGCCCGGTATATAAAATTTCTCAGCTGGCAGCCGTTTTTCTTCACCGCTTTCGCCCATTTCTACTAAAGCATTTTTAACAGCTAATCCAAGATGATAAGCCAAATTCGTACTACTGCCAATAGTCACGATATCACCCCCGGCATCCATAAATGCTTTTAATTGAGGAATCGTTTTATCCTGTGTTATTCTACCAAGCCTGTTTCTGTATTCCTCCGGCACATCTTCAGGCTTTGGTCCGCTGAACCTGGCGCCGTTTATTGTAGCATTTGCAGGTTGTTTAGCCTGGTAAGCGGGTATGGCGCCTCCTACAAATACGATCACGTCATATTTGGATTTGAGGTCGCCCTTGTCAATCTCCTGTGGATACACCACTGTCGCATCAAAATGGTATTGCTCCATGATCCAGCGAAGCCACCCCGACGGCATAGATCCTCCGTACATGTCCCATATCGCGATTCGGGATTTGCCCAATTTTGCTAATGATTCAGGCTTTTTTTGTGCCGGTAAAACTTTCAGCCCAGTCACTGCCGCAGATTTGTCAATTGCTTTTTTAGCCGCTGCGGAGCCCGGAATGTAAAAGGACCCGTCATTTTGGCTCCTGAAAACCGGCAAACCCGCCTTCAATAGGTCATTTGCCAGTGTATAAGATTCATTTACTGTTCCGCTTACTGCGTATCCTGACGCATTGGGAACTCTCCCGGGTGTTAATTTGATTTCTTCTCCATAAGGCAATTTCGAAAAGGCTCCTTCTACAGCTTCCAGCATTCTATCAAACTTCAGTCCCATGGTAAAGGCAAGTGTCCATCCTGCGGCGTCGTAGGGCGGCGTAGGAGGCCCTCCTTGGTACTTAAAGTCGTTGGGATGATCTTGTGGCTCAAACATGTCCAATATATGCGGACGAAAGGCCTGGTCAGTTTTTACAATAAAAGATCCCTTAGGATATATTTTACCATTTGCTGTAAAGGAAGCCGTTGCTTGTTGAACTTGAACACCTGTTTTGATCAGCGCATTTAAAAAACGAACAGCCGTGGTTTGTTGGGATTCATCTGCAGCAATGATATAAGCCCTGGCGTCCCTCAACGCGGGCGATTTCATCACTGTATCATAATACTTAGCGGGTATGGAACGTGATGATTCATCTATACCCGTTACTGTCATCCGTTTTTGATCCATGGCATAAGCCGCATTTATGGCTCCTAATTTCTTTGGTGAGAATGTCCAGGAATCTTTGCTACCCCGTTCTATAGAATTCTTTCCCATCAAAAAGATGTTGTACAACAGTTCGTCTTTGTAACGCTGTGCATAGTTCAATACCGCATAATTTAAAGATGCCGAATAATCGATCGACTGCCTGAACTTCCATGTCTGAGGGGCAACTGGGTTAGGGGAATCGCTATTGGGCAATAGCCTGCCAGGCACTAAAGGAATTTCGGTGGGAGTAGGACTACCAACAATTTCTGTTAACAGGCCAATGATGTTGTGAAAATAGGTAGTGGTCCGCAATCCCCCATTATACCAGGTAGAAAAGGATGATCCATTACGCTGTGTATATCCTGGTTTTCCCTCGGCGTTTAAACGGTTGTGCATCGCTGCTCCAACCGCATCCAGACTGGTCATCAATACGGGGTCAAATACATAGTTAAATGGGTCCCTGTAAGGTGCACCAGCGACAATAGTTCCAGCAGGCCCTGCCTGATGGTGGTTGTACATGATTTGCGGAAGCCATTCTACAAAGAGCTGCCGGCAAATATTCTGCGTTTCTTTCATGTTCAGCATAAAGAAATCGCGGTTATTGTCGTGCCCAATGTATTTTTGATAGAGCCGGGGAACTCCAGAAAGCGTTCGCTTCAAAGGGTCTTTTTCGCGCATATACCAATTGCTGATCAGTTCCTGACCGTCGGGATTTGCATGCGTCATCAATATGATCACATCATTCAGAATCTTTTTAGTCTCCGCATCCTGCCTGATGGCAAATTGATAGGCACTCTCTATCAGCTGATGGATGCCAACAGTTTCATTGGCGTGCAGGCCTCCATCTATCCATACTACCGCTTTACCTTCGGCGGCCAGATCTTTTGCCTGCTGTGTACTTAAACCCTCTGCATGGGCAAGCTGTTGTGATATTTGCTGATAACGCGCAAGATTTTTCAGGTTTTCAGGCGATGAAATGATCATCATGTACTGAGTTCTGCCTTCTTCGGTCTTACCGATATCTACTAGTTTAACTCGATCTGATGCAGCGGCTAACTTTTTAAAATAGGCTTCCGTTTGTGTGAAATTAGCCAGCTGGTAATCGTCGCCGATGTTGAACCCAAAATGCGCCTTCGGATCAGGTATATTTTGTGCCTGACAAAATTGAGCCCCACTAATAAATAAGCAAAGAACAGCAGTCCGAAGTACGTTTTTGAGATTCATGTCAATTTATAATCAGGTACACATAGGCGTAAACAACTGGCGCGGCCAGCAGTAAACCATCAAAACGATCCAGAAAACCACCATGACCAGGCAAAATACTGCCTGAGTCTTTTGCATTCAGACTGCGCTTTAACATCGACTCTACCAGGTCTCCAAGTGTACCAAATGAGGCGATTAATATTGCCATGCCTGCCCAAAGTAAAGCGCCCATATCCTTAAAGAAATAAGACAAAATATAAGAGACCAAAACGCTGGTCAGCATTCCTCCAAAAAACCCTTCCCATGACTTCTTAGGAGAGTGTCGTTCAAATAACCTGGTTTTACCAAATTTTGATCCGAATAAATAGGCGCCGGTGTCATTTGCCCACAGCATCAATAAAAAGGAGAGTGGTAAATGAAAATTATAGTTTCCGGGGATCATAAAACCCAGAGAGTAAAAGAAACAAAAAGGTGCTGTTACATAGATAAAGCCTACAAAGGTGTAGGAAATATTGGCAAAAGGAATCTTCTCTTTCTTATACAATTCACTAATAAATACCGAGAAAATGAGCGGTACAAGTAACAACAAATACTTGGTTTCAAATTGTAAATAATGGAGCCCTGCAGTCATCAAGAATATAAGCGAAGCAGCGGCAAGTGCGATATTGCGGTGGGGTCTGATCCCCGCCGTTTTGATCAGGCTAAAAAACTCAAACAGGGTGGCTACACTTAAAAGAAGATAAAAAACGGTATAGGTATAGCTCCCTAAAAAGATAGAGCCAAGCATCACAATGGTAAAGAAGAATGCGGTTATGGCGCGTGTTTTCATCTGATTTATTTAAACTTCTGTATTTAAAAAGGGGGATTCGTGTTGTTTTAACGCTGGTTTACTTTGCTTCTTAAAGATTTGAAACAAAGCAATGGTGATGATAAAACTAATTAAATAGCCATACCAGGGAAAATGCGCTGTATTATCTGCATCATCCAAAGGCATATTGTGTTGCTGCATGTAATAGGCTTGGCAAACTGCAAAAGCATTGTTTAAGAAGTGCGCCAGAATACTGCACCATAAGCTTCCGCTCCAAACGTAGAGGTAGCCAAAACCAGCACCAAGTAAAAATCTTGGGAGGAAGCCATAAAATTGCAGGTGTATGGCACTGAAAATAAATGCCGAAGCCCAAATGGCCACATGTGTATTGTTAAATATTCGAATTAAAATCCTTTGGACTGCTCCTCTAAACATAAACTCTTCAGATACCGCCGCAACTAGGGCTACCAGAAATATATTGATCAGGAAATCTTTGGTATTGTCCATTTTAAGCAGAAGCAGGGTAGTTTGTTTTAGCGACTCCTCACTTTCTTTCATCCATCTTTCTACTCCGCTCAGAAAATCCGGCAAACTCATTTTCTGGTTGATCAAAGAAGTCCATTCCATAAACGGCATGCTGAACATCATGATCAACACCACCAATCCCACCGGCTTAAAACCTGGTTTCTTTAATTCGTAAAATTGGCTGGACTTTTGTCCTTCCGTTAGCGAAAGCAGAAAAGGAGGGACTAGAAAAAGACCTACCGACTGTGCAAATAAGAATATCTGCAGCACCGGTCTGTACTTCAGGTCACCGCCCGTTAGTATCTGTGGGTTTCTAAATATTTCCATACCATACATGGCAAATACGCCTCCAAATGCAAGGAACGCACAAACAGCCAGGCCTACCAGCGCATAGGCCAGCAGCATTAAAGCTTGCAAATAAGGGCTATTCTCTTGTCTTGACTTTTGTATGGAATTCATTATTTGTAAAGTTTGTACCTTTGTAGCTTGAAATTTGGTTTGAAGATAGAAAAATGTCTGTAAAGATAGGAAATATTGATCTTGGGGAGTTCCCTTTATTACTTGCTCCAATGGAGGACGTAAGTGATCCGCCGTTCCGTTTTGTTTGCAAGCAAAATGGTGTTGATATGATGTACACCGAATTTATCTCTTCAGAAGGATTGATCAGGGATGCCGCAAAGAGTAGGGCAAAACTGGACATTTTTGAATATGAGCGCCCAATAGGCATCCAGATTTTTGGTAGCGAAATTGACCACATGCGCGAAGCCACGGAGATAGCAACCGCTGCTGGCCCGGATTTGATGGACATCAATTATGGATGCCCTGTAAAACAAGTGGCTTGTCGCGGTGCAGGTTCTGCTTTATTACAGGACATTGATAAAATGGTGAGTATGACAGAGGCTGTTGTTAAAGCCACCCATCTTCCGGTTACTGTAAAAACGCGACTGGGCTGGGATGATACAACCAAAAACGTAGAAGAGGTGGCAGAAAGACTTCAGGACATTGGAATACAGGCACTCACGATACACGGCCGTACAAGAGCACAAATGTATAAAGGAGAAGCAGATTGGACACTCATCAGGCAGATTAAGCGGAACCCCCGCATTAAAATACCCATTTTTGGAAATGGCGACGTGACCAGTATAGAAAAGGCCGCAGACTGGAGACTGGAATTTGAAGTGGATGGTATTATGATAGGTCGGGCCGCAATTGGCTATCCATGGATATTTAGAGAAATTAAACATTTTTTTAAAACAGGGGAGATATTACCTGGCCCTACCATTACAGAGCGCGTATCCGTTTGCCGGACTCATTTTGAACGGTCAATTGACTGGAAGGGCCCAAGGGTAGGGGTATTTGAAATGAGGCGTCATTATGCCAATTATTTCAAGGGAATTCCAGATTTTAAAAATTACCGGATGCTATTGGTAAAAGAAGATAATATTGAAACAATTCATAGTATATTGGACGAAATAGCAGATAAATATCAAGAATTATGGTTACAGCTATAACCCAGGGTGTAAAGATTTCAGTAGAAACGAGTTACCAGGAAGATCAATCTAATCCTGCCAATGACTATTTTATGTTTGCCTACCGGATCACTATTGAAAACCTATCAGATTATGCTGTACAACTTAAAAGGAGGCAGTGGTTTATCTTTGATTCCAGTGGTTCACAGCGTGAAGTTGAAGGAGAAGGGGTAGTGGGTTTACAACCAATTATTGAACCCGGAGAAAGTCATTCTTATGTGTCCGGATGTCAACTTTCTACAGAAATTGGTAACATGAGCGGCAATTACCTGATGCACCGCCTGGCCGATAACAATTCTTTTACTGTAGATATACCTGAATTTGAATTAATTGTTCCTTATCGATTAAATTAGTCTTTATTCCTACCAAATAAGATAGACAAGTAGTAAACCAAATTGGTCATGGCTCCTAATGCAGAGATTACGTAGGTCATGGCAGCCCACCATAATGCATCCTTAGCTTGCGCATGTTCTTCTGTAGTATGCAAAACAACTCGATTGTTCTTTAACCAGATCAATGCCCTTCGGCTGGCATCAAATTCCACAGGCAGCGTGATGATGCTAAATAAGGTGATTAAGATCAATCCTGCAACACCAATAGTGAGCACAAAAGGATTAAAAGTAAAAGCAATCAACAAAACACCCAATATCAACACCCATTGTAATAAGTTGGAGGTAAGACTTACAAGAGGTACCATGCTGGTACGTAAGTTCAACCAACTGTAGGATTTATTGTGCTGAACGGCGTGGCCACATTCATGAGCGGCAACTGCAGCGGCAGCTACACTCCTGCCATAATATACATCTGTACTTAAGTTAATTGTCTTTTCCTCAGGATTATAATGATCTGAAAGCTGTCCTTCAGTACTCATTACTTTCACGTCAAATATTCCGTAATCGTGCAGCATCTTTTCTGCAACTTCTTTGCCTGAAAATTCCGAGTTCAATTGCATTTCTGCATACATTGAAAATTTACTTCTAAATCGCCACTGCACAAACATGCTTAATATCAGAACTGGAACTATTAAAAATAAATAAATTCCCATTATCGTAAGTGTATGTTTTTCAGCTGTGGTAAATCAAAAAGCGTTCCCTTTTATCAACCAAAAAGAAAATACTTAGAATTATTACAATTAGATCAATTGATAACAAATTTATCTTCCAGCCTATTACTGTAAAATCATTCCAAATTATAGCCTTAAATCCCGCAATAAATTTCCCTTGTCAATTTATATTTTATTGAGCATTTTTGTTAAAAATATTAGCATGGAAGTAGTTGTTATAGGATTATTGATCATAATTTTAGTATCTATATTTATATATAGGTTGCTCGACTCCAATAAAAAAGAGAAAAAATCATTACAGGAAGAAATAGCTGAGCTGCGCTTAAATTACATGAACGAACGGGACAAGGTGATTAAAGCCGAGCAGCGGCTCCTGGCACAAATTGAAAAACAGGTTCAACAAGAAAAATACATTGACGATCTGCAACATCGTTTCAAACTGGAGTTTGAACATATTGCCAATAAAATATTAGATGAAAAGTCTGCCAAGTTTACGGAGACAAACAGGACAAATCTGGATATTATTTTAAACCCACTAAAGGAAAATATCAGGGCCTTCGAAGAGAAGGTAGAAAAGGTATATAAATCAGAATCTGACGAGCGAAATATCCTTAAAGGTGTAATTAGCCAGCTAATGGACCAGAGTAAACTGATCAGTGAAGAGGCCGGCAACCTCACCAGGGCACTAAAAGGCGACAGTAAAAAGCAAGGAAACTGGGGTGAAATCATATTAGAAAGAATCTTAGAACGTTCAGGATTAGTAAGAGACCGAGAATATAGAATTCAAACCAACTTGAATCATGCTGATGGCAACCGGCTACAACCCGATGTGATCTTAGATTTGCCCGATGATAAACATGTAATCATAGATTCCAAAGTATCACTTGTTGCCTACGAACGCCTGCTTTCTGCAGATACCGATGAGGCAAAAGAAAGCTATTTGAAACAGCATATCCTTTCTATTAAAACACACATACAGGGCTTGTCCAGTAAAAACTACCATGACCTTTATCAAATAAATTCCCCTGATTTTGCATTGCTTTTCATCCCCATAGAATCTTCTTTTGGTATTGCGGTTCAACAGGATGCTGAACTTTTTAATTATGCCTGGGATAGAAAAGTAGTTATTGTAAGCCCATCCACTCTACTGGCTACTTTAAGAACAATTTCCAGTATCTGGAAACAGGAAAGGCAAAATAGAAATGTACTGGAAATAGCTCGCTTAAGCGGAAGCATGTATGATAAATTTGTAGGCTTTTTAGCGGATATGGAAGGTATTGGAAAAAACATACGACTGAGTCAGGATGCTTATGATAAGGCCCTAAATAAACTGAGTAAAGGATCAGGTAACCTGGCCAGTACGTCAGAAAAGATCAAAAAATTAGGTGCCCGTGCAACTAAGCAAATAGACACCAAATTTTTAGATTAAAATGCTTTCCATCCCTGTGCCTTAATATCATGTACCACATTGGATTTAGATATCATCTTACAGCCGGAATTTTTATCGGTAATGTGTCCAATAACAGTGATGTCAACATCATGTTTTAGCTTGGTATAATCACTTTGTTTAATGGTAAAAAGAAGTTCATAATCTTCTCCACCACTTAAGGCACAGATAGTTGGATCTAAACCCAGTTCCCTCGCTGTTTCATAGGTCAATGGATCAATCGGTATCTTTTCTTCATAGAGATTACATCCTTTTTCTGATTGTTGGCAGATATGCAATATCTCAGAGGCCAATCCGTCAGATACATCAATCATCGATGTAGGTTTAATGTCCATTTGCGACAATAAATCTACTATATCCCGTCTTCCTTCGGGTTTTAGCTGCCTTTCAATGATGTAGTCCTTTCCTTCCAAATCGGGCTGTATATTTGGATTTTCCAGGTATACCAGCTTTTCTCTTTCTAATATCTGCAAACCAACATAAGCACCACCTAAATCACCAGAAACACAGAGTAAATCACCTTCTCCAGCACCGTTTCTATAAGTCACATCTTTCTTGTCTGCATAGCCTATACTGGTTACACTGATCACCAACCCTTGCTTGCTGGTAGAAGTATCTCCACCTATCAAATCAATGTTAAACTTATTACATGCCAGTTCAATTCCTTTATAAATCTCTTCTACAGCTTCCAAAGGAAACTTGCTGGATAAGCCTATACTAACTGTAATCTGGGTAGCGATACCATTCATCGCATAAATGTCGCTTAGGTTCACTTGTACGGCTTTATAGCCTAAATGCACCAGGGGTACATAAGCCAAATCAAAATGAATTCCTTCCAACAACAGATCAGTGGATATCAAGACTTGCTTATCTTCAAAATTTAGTACTGCTGCATCGTCTCCAATTCCTTTGATGCTGCTTTCATGTCTAATTTTAAAATTATCAGTCAGGTGTTTGATCAAACCAAATTCACCCAATTCTGCTATATCTGTACGTTCTTTATTTTCAAACATTATAATCCTAATTGTGCTGATATCTCCAGCATTCGTTCTATGGGTTTTCTCGCTTCAACAATGATATGTTCTGGAACAGTAACTTCTGGTGTACCGTTTTTTAAACATAAATAAAGTTTCTCCAGCGTATTTCTTTTCATGTAAGGGCAATCATTACATGCGCAGTTGTTGTTAGGAGGAGCAGGTATAAAGGTTTTGTCAGGGTTTGCTTTCTCCATCTGGTGGATAATACCGCTTTCCGTTGCCACAATAAATTCCTTTGCATCGCTATTTGTAGAATACTTCAGCAAACCTGTTGTAGAACCAATGTAGTCGGCCATACTCAATACTGCTTCTTCACATTCCGGGTGGGCAATAAACTTGGCGTTTGGATGGCGCTCCTTTAGTTTGGTTATCTTTTCTCTGGAGAAAATTTCATGCACCATACATGCCCCGTTCCACAATACAAGATCACGACCAGTTTTCTTGGCTACCCAGGCACCGAGGTTCTTATCAGGACCAAATATGATCTTTGTTTCTTTTGGTAAACTTTCTACAATTTGTACTGCATTTGTAGAGGTACAAACAATGTCACTTAAAGCTTTCAATTCTGCTGTGCAATTCACGTATGTGATCACCACATGGTCTGGATATTTCTCTTTAAATTTCCTGAACAGGTGGGGCGGACAACTGTCGGCCAATGAGCATCCCGCCTTTACATCAGGCAACAATACCTTTTTATTTGGCGATAAGATCTTAGCTGTTTCGGCCATGAAATGAACTCCTGCAAAAACAATCACATCTGCCTCAGTTTTTGCAGCCTCTTGAGAAAGCCCTAAACTGTCTCCAATATAATCTGCAATATCTTGTATATCAGGTTCTTGATAATAATGCGCAAGTATTATCGCATTCTTTTCCTTTTTTAACTTTTCAATCTCATCAAATAGATCAAGGGTAGGATCAATCTTTTCGTCAACAAATCCTTTCCTGCTTAATTCTTCTAATGTATCCGTTTCCATCTGTTCGTATTTTGCTTTAAGTTCTGTTTGGCATTTGTAAAGGTAAGTGCTTTCAACAGATCAATAAATTATAATTATTTAATATAAATAGATTTCTATTGTTTATTAGTGTGTTGGTATTGTTTGTAAGTATTGGATTTTAATGCTGTGATCTGACTTACTCTAAACTTACCAACAATTTAAATGCTTTTATATTTTGAATTTTAACTGATTTACAACGTTATATTATTTGACATAAAAACTTATCAATAGCGATATGTTCATTCTTAACAGGTGTATAAAAAGTTAATAAACTCCACAAAGTTGCTTAAAAATAACTTAAATAATTGTGTTGAATTATCATTTTAGAGTAGCTTTAAACATTCAACAATACTTGCTCTATTTATTTAGACATTAAGTTAACACTTGTTGTAGGGTTGTTAACATAGTTTTTTAAACGCGTACATTTAATGAGAAAAGTCGATTTTTTGGTGATAGGTTCTGGCATAGCCGGATTGAGTTTTGCACTCAAAGCTGCTAAACACGGTAAAGTCCTGATAGTTACAAAGTCTAATGAGGATGAGTCAAATACGAAGTATGCCCAGGGCGGTGTCGCAGTTGTTGTTGATAAAGACGATTCTTTCGAAAAACATATAGAAGACACACTAATTGCCGGTGATGGCTTGTGCAATAAGGAAATTGTGGAAATCGTTGTTAAAGAGGGCCCACAGCGGATTCAGGAGATTATCGACTACGGGATAAACTTTGATAAGAATCAGACTGGTGTGTACGATTTGGCGAAGGAAGGTGGTCATTCTGAGCACCGTGTGTTGCATTATAAGGATGTAACGGGTTACGAAATTGAAAGTGTGTTGTTGAAGCAAATTCATCAAAATGATAACATAGAGATATTAACACATTACTTTTGTCTGGAGCTCATTACCCAGCACCACTTGGGTAAACATGTTGATAAGAGTACTACTGATATCAACTGTTATGGTATATATGCCTTTAATACAGAGCGTAACGATGTTGAAAAGATTTTAGCTAATGTGACTATCCTTGCTTCTGGTGGTGCTGGTCACATCTATTCCAGTACCACGAATCCGGTTATTGCTACCGGAGACGGAATGGCCATGGTTTATCGCGCTAAAGGAAAATTGCGGAATATGGAGTTTATACAGTTCCACCCAACAGCATTGTATCACCCGGGGGAGTATCCGGCTTTTCTTATCTCTGAAGCAGTTCGAGGATTTGGAGGGGTGTTAAGAAGGAAGAATGGGGAGGAATTCATGTATGAATACGACAAAAGGGGTTCCTTGGCTCCTCGTGATATTGTTGCCCGGGCCATAGATTCTGAAATGAAAAAGTCTGGTGAAGATTTCGTTTATCTTGACATCAGAAACAGGAGCAAGGCTGATATTTTAAGCCATTTTCCAAATATATATGCGAAGTGTTTATCGATCGGCATAGACATGACCAAGGACCTCATTCCAGTTACACCCGCTGCTCATTACATGTGTGGGGGCATCCTGGTGGATGAGAATGGAAGGTCGTCTATCAACAACTTATATGCCTGTGGTGAATGTTCTTCTACCGGTTTACACGGTGCCAATAGGCTGGCATCTAACTCTCTGTTAGAAGCTCCTGTCTTTGCACATCGGATTTACTTAGACGCAGTTGCGGCGTTTCAAAAGAACATTATACCTGACAATATACCTGACTGGAATGACCATGGTGTTACGCAATCCAATGAGGATATATTGGTTACACATAATTTAAGGGAAACACAGAAATTAATGAGTGATTATGTGGGTATTGTCCGGTCAGATTTCCGCCTGGAGCGTGCCATGCGGCGCTTATTTCTCCTACACCAGGAAACTGAGGATTTCTATAAAGAGAATAAGGTTTCTGTTAAACTCTGTGAATTGAGAAATGTAATTCAGGTGGCATTTGTGGTGATTAAGTCGGCCATGGCCAGAAAGGAGAGTAGGGGCCTTCACTTTACCACTGATTACCCTGAACACATGGATAAATTAATTGATACTGTTTTTTAAATTATGGCAACTATACTACCAGTTAAAGGAGTACATCCAATCATAGGTGAAAACAACTTTATTGCACCAAATGCAACTATCGTTGGTGATGTTGTTCTGGGAAAGAATTGCTCGGTTTGGTTTAATGCAGTAATTAGGGGTGATGTCAATTCTATCACCATAGGTGATGATACGAATATACAAGATGGTGCGGTAATTCACGCTACTTATTTGAAAGCGTCTACAACAATCGGTAATCGGGTTTCTATCGGGCACAATGCCATTGTACACGGTTGTATCCTGCATGACCATATATTGATTGGGATGGGGGCGATTGTGATGGATAACGCGCTTGTAGAAGATTATGTAATCATAGCCGCAGGCGCTGTGGTGTTGGAGAACACCCATTGTGAAAGCGGCTTCATTTACGCTGGTACACCCGCTAAAAAGGTCAAAGCCATCACCGATGCACAGCGCGAACTGTTGAACAAACTACCAGATAACTATATCATGTATTCCGACTGGTTTAGATAAGCCAGTCGGACTCTTATCGTTCCTTTGGAATCACAATGGTTTCATTCCTTTCCCAGTTCGGCCTGATGGACATTTCTTTCGGCTCATTCCATATGCGTTCTGGCTGGAGTTTTAGCGATACATTCCCGGTATCCCAAATGCCGTTTTTGTTGGTGTCGTACGTAATCCTCAAAAAGTACTTGCCGGATCTATAGTTTCTAAAGGTTACCGTAGTGTCTTGTCTAACCACAATGGTATTTACCGTGGTGTTATTTCCATTTAGTACCTCTAGAATGTAGCTTTTGTTCTTCTCCGGAACAGTAATTTTTGTAATTAAGCTCCCATAATCATCCCGGTTTGCCAGCTTAAAGATCTGAGTGAATTCCTTATTTTTCACATTGAAGATACCTGTAAATGCTCCAGCTCCGTACTTAATATCGTATGATTTTTTTGCCTTCCAGGGGTAGCGGACATAATAGCTAAGGAAGTCTACACTATCCTTAGTTACGGTAAAATTGGTCATCGCTACTGAATCCTCCATTAACGTTATTTTAGAAGAATCTACCTGATTAACGGGAAAGTTAAAGGTTAATCTTAACGGTTGGTTAGGATTCAATATAGAACCCTCCAGATTACCTGCAGCAGTAAGTGCTCTGGTGTACGTTTCTTTTTTACCTCTTGTTAGTGTTGTGGTCTGCAAAAGTTTTCCTTCATCTTTAATCGCAATTTTCACGGAGTCGAATGCCAAAGCTGTCAGCCATACCTTAAGGGAATCGTGATGTTGACTGAATTTTAACTTTTTAGAGACATCCAGATCCGGCGGATCCAGTACTATGGCTTCCGGCTTTTTTAACTTCTGATTGAAGGTGATATTAATGCTACCATCTTTATCTATTTTCCGCTCTAAGATTCTAAATACCTTGGCATCTTCTTTAAACAATTTAATGTTCATGCTATCGAGATTTTTAGTCAATAGCACGGAGTCTTTTATAAAACCAATTTCATCTGTAGGCTGCTGGTATATTTTATCGCCGTTGGTTTCTTTCAACGCATAAATTCTATAGGTATCTGTTCTGAGGTTGCTCAACTTATAGTTTCCATTGCTGTCTGTACGTGTATAAATGGCAGGCTTGCCTTTTCCAAATAAAGTATCTCTATTGAGGGGCAGAATAAAAGCTACTGCATCAATCTCCGGTTTTCCGGTCTTGGTATTGGTCACCCTTCCGCTGATGCTCAAAGAATCTAGCTCAGGGCCAGTTGCAAATACGTAAGTGAAATTTTTAATGGCGTTGCCTTCATTGATATCCACTATGGCTTTACCGAAATTTAGCGTATAGGTTGTATTTTTTTCTAAGGTATCTGTAAATGTTATTTCTAAACGTTTCTGCTTAACCTTAAGGGTAGGGGCAATGTCCAATTCAGGAGAGATGGAAAATTCCTTTACTTCGTTGGCAATTTTGAAGTACTCATCAAACTCTATGACAATTTTCTTCTCATTGAAATTCGTTGTTAAATTTTTCGGAGTCATTTTTAAAATCTCCGGAGGAGTGGTATCCCTCGGTCCACCTTGTGGTTGTTGGATGCTTGCACACCCATAAATTGATAAACATATGCCAACTATGTATGCCATCTTGGCTCTTAAGCTATGAATGTTCTTTTTTCGCATTTAAATGAGCTCTGTTGAATTTTAAGCGTGTTTAGATATAATTGATCAAAAAATAATTAAAATGGCTGAGAAGTGCTTAAAATAAGTCAATTATTTATTGATCAATACATTATCTAAAACACTGTTTATCAATTACTTATATGTTATTTTGCAATGTGTACCATTAAAACAGATATATCCGATGGGGAAACACCTGATATTCTTGAGGCCTGACCTAATGTTCGTGGTTTTATTTTCAATAATTTTTCTCTAGCCTCTTTGGACAATGAACCTAACTGTGAATAGTCAAAATCAGGATTGATATCTTTGTCTTCCATCTTCTGCATCTTGTTGACAATTTCCTGTTCTTTCTCAAAGTAACTTTCGTATTTTATTTTGATCTCCGCTTGTTCTATAGTCTCTTTATCGAAAGCTTCTAGCATTTCGTTTAGGGGAGTACTCACTTTCCTGATGTCGTTAATTCCAACTTGTGGGCGACTTAACAAACTGAATAACTTGACATTTTGGTTCAGCTCACTGGTACCTAACTCTGTTAACAATGCATTTGCAACTTCCATCTCTATACCTTGCTTCCTGGTAAAATCTACGATGGCATCAGAGTTTGCAACTTTCGATTTAACGATTGCTAATCGCTCATCGCTAATTAAGCCCAGTTGATGTCCAATAGGAGAGAGGCGTATATCTGCATTATCTTGCCTTAGCAGCAGTCGATGTTCAGCTCTGGAAGTAAACATACGATATGGTTCTTCCGTGCCTTTTGTAACCAGGTCGTCGATAAGTACGCCAATATAGGACTCTGACCTTTTCATGATCAGCTCTTCCTTGTTCCAAACTTTCTGATGTGCATTGATACCGGCAATAAATCCTTGACTCGCCGCTTCCTCATATCCCGTAGTACCATTGATTTGTCCTGCAAAATATAGGTTTTTGACCAACTTAGTTTCTAAAGTAAGCGACAATTGGGTAGGTGGGAAGTAGTCGTATTCTATCGCATAACCAGGCCTGAACATTTTGGCATTTTCAAATCCAGGAATTTGAATTAATGCACGATACTGTACGTCTTCTGGTAGGGAGGTAGAAAATCCGTTTACGTAAATTTCGCAAGTATCCCAACCTTCGGGTTCAACAAAAATCTGATGTCTTTCACGCTCCGCAAAGCGATTGATTTTATCTTCTATGGAAGGACAATAACGCGGGCCCAAGCCTTTAATTCTTCCTGTAAACATTGGGGATTTTTCAAAACCTTCCTTTAATGTTTCGTGTACATTAGCGTTGGTATAAGTAATCCAACAGCAGCGTTGTTTTGTAGGAAGGTCTACATTGGTATAAGAGAACCGGCCGGGATTTTCATCGCCACATTGTTCTTCCATCAGGGAATAGTTCAACGAGCGACCGTCAACTCTTGGTGGCGTTCCAGTCTTCATTCTGCCAGCTTCAAAACCATAGGCTGTTAACTGTTCTGTGATACCCGTTGCCGCTTTTTCTCCAGTTCTGCCTCCGCCAAATTTCTTCTCTCCTATATGAATTAGTCCATTTAAGAAAGTACCGTTTGTAAGCACGACACTTTTTCCTTTAATTTCAACTCCTATGGAAGTTTTAACGCCAGTTACAATGCCGTCCTTGATGATCAGGCTACTCACCATGTCTTGCCAGAAATCAACGTTAGGCGTGCGCTCTAAAGCCAATCGCCATTCCTCTGCAAACCTTTTCCTGTCATTCTGGCTTCGAGGGCTCCACATCGCCGGACCTTTAGATAGGTTAAGCATTCTAAACTGCAAGGTCGTTTTGTCTGCTATAATACCAGAATAGCCACCCATTGCGTCGATCTCTCTAACAATCTGCCCTTTCGCAACTCCCCCCATAGCAGGATTACAACTCATTTGAGCGATTGTTTCCATATTCATGGTAATCAACAGCACTGAAGAGCCGAGGTTTGCCGCTGCTGCCGCAGCTTCACAACCGGCATGTCCAGCACCGACAACGATCACATCATATTCTTTAAACATGTCTTATGTTCTAATATGTTTCACGTGGAACTGATGAATAAAGTTTCACGTGAAACATAGCATTTAATCAAATTATATTTCAGAAAGTTCTAGCCAGCGACTGGTAATTACATCCAGTTCCTCGGTCTTCTTTTCTATCAAATCACTTAGGTCTTTCAATTTTTTATAGTCCGCAGAATCCATTTCAGCGATCGACTTTGTAAGGCTACTGATTTCTTCCTCGAGTTCCTGAATCTTTAGTTCTGAATCCTCCAATTCTTTCTGTTCTTTGTAGCTTAATTTTTTTCCAGCAGGCTTTTCAATAATTTCCTGCTTCACAACTTTAGCAACAGGAACCTCTTTTGGAGTGCTCAAACTTAACCGGTACTCTGAATAATTACCATTGTAAATCGTCACTTCTCCATTGCCTTCCATGATGAACAATTGTTCACTCATTTTGTCCAGCAAGTACCTGTCGTGAGACACCAAAATCAATACTCCCGGGAAGTTCTCCAGGAACTCTTCCAGCACATTTAGCGTGTCAATATCCAAGTCATTTGTCGGCTCATCCAGTATGAGGAAGTTAGGATTCTGCATCAAAACTTTCATCAAATGCAATCTCTTTTTCTCACCACCACTCAGCTTTTCAACCATACCATGTTGCTTCTTTGGCGGGAATAAAAACAAGGTCAATAACTGAGATGCGGAAATGGTTGAGCCATCGGCCATCTTGATATATTCCGCGTCAGACTTTACAATATCGATTACACGTTCTTTCTCATTAAAGGCTAAACCCCCTTGTTTGTAATAACCGTAAACAGTAGTTTCACCAGTACCTACTTTTCCTTTTTCCGGAGTAAGTATACCGGTCATAATGTTAAGCAGTGTCGATTTTCCAGTCCCATTCTTTCCGGCAAGACCAATACGATCTGCCTTTTTGAAAGTATAGCTGAAATCATTGATGATTGCTTTGTCGTCAAACGACTGCCCAATATGATCCAGTTCAAGAATTTTATTTCCTTGCCTGGCCATCTTAACTTTTAACGTAATACTTTGATTATCACCTCTTTGCTTAGTTTTTGCATCTAAATCATAGAAGGCATCAATTCTAGCTTGAGATTTGGTACCTCTAGCCTGTGGCATACGTCTCATCCATTCGAGTTCCTTTTTCAACAGGTTCTTATTCTTATGGAAGGTGCTCTCATCTGATGCTTCTCGCTCCGATTTTTTCTCCAGGAAGTAAGCGTAATTGCCATTGTAATTGTAGATCTTACCTCTGTCAAGTTCCACTATGGTGTTAGACACATTGTCCAGGAAATACCTATCATGAGTTACCAGTAAAATGGTTTTATTTCCAGAGGTCAGTAATTTTTCCAGCCACTCAATTGTATCGATGTCCAGGTGATTCGTCGGCTCATCCAATACATAGATTTCCGGATCTTCGATTAAAAGCTTAGCCAGGGCCAAACGTTTCTTTTGTCCGCCAGATAATGTAGATATCTTTTGCTGCAACCTGGTGATGCCCATTCTGCTTAAAATGGTCTTAATCTCATGCTCATATTCCCAGGCATTGTGCTCGCTGAGTTCTTCATACAACCTGTTCAGCGTTTTTTCATCAGGGTTAGGATCTTCTATTAGTTCCTCGTACTCTTTAATCAGCTGCTGTTGTTTGTTCTCCAGTGAAAATATAAAATCACTAATGGAATATCCATCCGGGAAGGAAGGCTCCTGATCTAAAAATCCAATCTTTACAGATTTATTCTTTACGATTTTTCCTTCTAAAGGAGAGAAGCGCTCGGCCAGTAGTTTTAAAAGTGTGCTTTTGCCGGCACCATTGATCCCCACAAGCGCAACTCGCTGACCTGTTTGTATTCCTAAAGTTAGGTTCTTAAATAACCATTCATCATGATAAGCATGACCAAGGCTTTCGGCTGCAATTAATGTGCTCAAAGTGTTTTATTAACGATTTTATTTATAAGAAATTACTACAAAAGTAAACAATAAAAGGCAAACATGAATTCTATACCGTTGCCTCAGTATCAGAAAGCTTGCTCAAGTAAAAGTCTTCCTTTTCTGTCATCAAAGCCTTGGCGGCTTTTGTCTTGTCTTTATAGCCCAATAAATGCAAGGTTCCATGAACCATAACCCGGCAAAGTTCCTCGCGGACGCTAACATTTAAAGTTCCTGCATTCTCTTTAATGCGGTCTATGCTGATGAATATATCGCCAACAATCGTTTTTAATACCTCAGAATTGTCGAAAGTGATCACGTCGGTGTAAGTGTCATGTTGCAGGTAATCTTGATTCATACGCAGTAAATACGCGTCAGAACACAAAATGAAATTCAACTCTGTCAACCGATAACCTTCTGCAACGATCGTTGCCTTAATCCAGGCTTTCAATCCCCGTTTTTGTTTTAACTGGTAATTGGTTTCTTCAGCAAAGAAATTGATGGTCCCTATTGGCATTGCACTTATTTTTTTGACGAATTTAACAATTTAAAATATTCGGCTACCTTGTTTTTATAGTAGTAGTTAAGATCCGCCGGAAGCTTTTGCAGCCATTCGCTTTCAGATTGCTTTGAATTATTGAACTCTTGCAGCATCTTTTTATACGATGGCGGGAACTCTTTACCAGCCTTGGCTTCGCGCTTGTCATCCTCGTCTTCTTCTCGCTCTGCCTGCTCTGCATCAAGCATCTTGTCCAATATTTTTTTCTGCCGCTCCAGCGTTTGTTGTTCTATCTTTTTATTCACCAGGTCTAACTCCGTGGCTTTCATGTCTTCGATCGACTTACTGAGGTCGCCGGCCCCATTCTTACCACCCTTAGTCTGTTCCCGGTTAAGCTTTTGCATGGCCTCTCTAATCATTTGCTGCTGCTGTGCCATTTTGGAGAATTCCTGACTCATCTGTCCTTTGCCTGCCTTGCCATTGTTGCCTTCCTTTTGCATCTGCTCGCGCGCCTTCTGCATACTGTTGTTAAGCTGTTGCTGCATCTGCTGCAACTGTTTCATGCTGCCTTTGCCACCCTTTCCACCCTTCGCATTCTTCTTTGCATTTTGAAGCTGGTCCAAGGCTTCGCTTAACATCAACGACAAATTGTTGATAGAAGTCATGGCATATTGCTGGTTCCTGTTTGCTGCAGGCGTGTTTCGTTCACCAAGATTTTCCAGGCCTTTATCAACGTTCAAGTTAATTTTCTGCATTTCCTCATTCACCACACTTTCTATTTGAGGCACCCTTTTGCTCAGGGTAAATAAACTGTCAGAGATTGTTTTCAGGTTATCTTTGATGCCCCTCTGCTTTTGTACATTGGCTGTATACAGCGGGTCACTGCTGTTCATGTTCTTTAAAGCCAACATCACCTTTTCCTGGTCGAAAGAAGTTTTTAAAAGATTTTCCAATAGCTGCCTAAGCTCCTCAGTGTTCACATTATTTTGAGCATCAGAAGACTCCTTTTGCATCTCCTCCATCTTTTGCGCCATCTTTTCTATTTCATCGCCGGCTTTCTGCTGACTCTTGGCAGCCTCTTTCTTATCGCCCTTGCTTAAACTATTTTTGCTGTTTTGTTGCTGTTTGGAGACTTCCTGCGCTTCCTCTTCAGGCGTTTTAAAAGCATTCGGGCGTTCCAGCTGCTCATTCTTCTCTGCTATTTTGGACAACTCCTCTTTTAAGTTTTTAAAATCTTGCGCCAGTTTATCTTGCTCAGCTTTCAAATCCGCAGGCTTACTTTCCTTTGCGTCAGATTTCTTAGCCAACTCTTTTTGCTCCTTCGCAAGATCCTTCAGCTGGTCAATGTTGTTTTGAAGATTCTGTTCAAATTCCAATTGCTTGTACAACTCCAGGATCCTGTCTAATTCGTTTTTGAGCGACTTATTGTCCATCTGCATCTTAGACAGCTCGTTCTGGGTCTGGTCTTTATTGTCTTGATCCATCAGGTCCTGAAGCTTTTTAAGCAGCGACTTCGTTTTTTCGTCCAGCACATTATTAAACAAATCGTCTATCTTCTTTTGCTTTTCTGCCAGTTCATCTTTCAGCGCATTGTTCTCTTCCTTCTGGAAAGTATTCTTTTCATTTTGCTCCTTAATGTTCTTAACGGCCTCATCAAGCTGCTTTTGCTTATCCAGGAGCTGCTCTACCAATTTCTTGTCATCAAAAGAAAGTTGCTTCTTATCCAACAATGTTTCGCTTAGCTTTTTCGTTTCCTTTTCTACATCGCCGGCAAGCTTAATCGCTTTCTCCATCTGTTGTTTCAGACTCTTACTGCCCTCATTAAGCTTATCATTAACCTGTTGAGCAGAAGGCACTTCGAATACTTTTATATCTGATTTGCTGGTTTTTGCACCATTTACGCCGTCATTATCCCAAACCTGGAAGTAATATTCTAAAGACTGACCGCCTTTAAGCACTTCATTCTTTAAATTCCAAACAAAGAAAAAGGAGCTTTCCAGGTCACTTTTCTTTACGGGAATGTACTTTTTGCTTACGGCTTTCAAAACGCCGTTCTCCTTGACATTCACAATAAAGGCCAAACCACTAAAGCCATGATCGTCGGCAATATTCCCTGTAAAATACAACACTTTGCTGCTTAGTGAATCTGGTTTTTCAACCGCGTTTACTGAAGGAAATTCATCCCGGATCACATTGATTTGGTGATGAATGGAATCTTTGCCAGATACAAATTGGTTTTTCGGACTAACGGTGTAAGCCAGATCGTCCTTAATAATTCTACTAAATCGGTAAACATTATCATCTGGACTAAGGCCCAATTGCTCATTGCCTAAAATAAACGTTAACGCAGAACTGTTCTCGGTATTGATGTTCCACGTGACGGCAGTCCCTTCCGGTATCAACAGATCGCCCGCGTTTTGAATCGTTTCTTGTTTTTTATGGAGGTATGCCGGGTATTTCAGCTCAGCAGTCATACTCAAGATGGCAGGTTTTGCATTTACTTCAACATCATAAGATACCGAGTTGAAACCACCTGCAAAAAACTGGATCTTCCTGCTCTTTTGGATGTTTTTAAAAGTATAATTGAAGTTAACTTTGCCGCTTTTTTCCAGCTTATAGCTATTCACACCGTCAGAAATATACACTTCTTGTGGAATTTGGTCGCCAGTTAGTTTTAAACTAACCACCGCATCATCACCCTGCGAAAATTGCAAAGAGTTATTTAAAAGGTTGAAGTTAAAAGGTGCCACTGGCAATATCTCTTTGTCGTACTGCACAAACCTATTAGAACCTTCCTTTAAAATGGCAGGCGCAATCAAGCCGATCAATAAAATGATCGACAAAGGAATGAGCACAAACCGAACATATTTCCTATTGTCTGCAAGGCGAATGGCACTGGCAAAAGGGATGAGCTTTAGCTCATTAATCTTTTGATCAATACCGGCTAGGATTAAACTGCTGTTTTGTGGGTGTTGGTCTGCAAGGGCTTTTAACTGCAACGTATTCAATAGCTTGTCCTGTACACTAAAAAAGTGACCGCCAATAAGCTTGGCTGATTCTTCTATGCTGAGGCTTTTCCTCAAATTAAAATAGAGGAGAGAGGGTTTGATGATCCAAATAAAGATCATAACCAGGTCTGCTGCTACAAAAGAAAAAAACAAAATGGTTTTGGTTCCAACGCCCGGGTTGAGGTAGTAGGTGAGGACGAATAAACATAAAAACAGCGCCAATATAACTGCAGCAGCATAAATGCTTCCTCTTAAAAGTTTATTGAGGTAAAACTTTTTAGTGAACTCATTAATTTTAGAAACCAGATTTGCGTAATTGCTGTCCATAGGGTTGGATGATTTCTAAAGTTAAAAAATAAGCGCAACTTAATTTATTAATCGGCTATATTTTGTATATAACAGCTTAAGGTATTGTTAGGGATAAGTAGCACATTAGAACATACACGAATTAATGCAAAGTCTCACCTTCTGCACACCTCCGTCACACTTTCTTCACAAAAAAGTACCTGAATGTGATTTTGGTGTGAAGGAGGTGTGAACAAAGCCTGAAAAAGCTAAGCGCTTGTGAAGAATTCATCATCAACCTAAAGCGAGCTCAAACAATTGTAGGCCTGGTAAAAAGCGGGCAAAAAAAAGAGGATGACCGTTAAGTCATCCTCTGCACAATTTATGTTTTTAATAATCTAGATTACTTTAACATTAATCGCATTCAACCCTTTTTTACCGCTTTCAACATCGTATTCAACTTTGTCGTTTTCACGAATTTCATCGATAAGGCCTGTTGAATGTACAAAGATTTCGCTATCTCCGTTTGCAGGGATAATGAATCCGAAACCTTTAGTTACATTAAAAAATTTTACTGTTCCTTCTTGCATTGTATTATTTATTATAAAATTAAGTGTGCAAGGTACATATTATTTTTCTATTAAAATGCAAATGCATATTTTTTTACGTTTTCTAAGTTTTTGTCTCAGAGCATCTTATTGCTTTTTTCCTACCAGAACCAACGTAACTTCACTGGAGTGGGGCATTCCCAGCGTCTTACCCGGAGTTACTTTAAAAAGGTTCTTCACATAAACATCAAGTATTCCCTGCACTGTTTTTTTTCTCGATTCGAGGAACTCTGGCTGGATAAAATAAAGTTTGTTTAGATGAACACCTCCTTTGGAATCAATGATCGCAGAAATCTCGTAAGCGAAGTCCTGATACGCCTTATTGATTTGTAAGCGGTATTTTGGAAACAGGTAATCATATGCCTCAGTTCTGCCCACCAATCGGTTAACGGTAGAAATCTTTTTAGCGCTAACCACAGGGCTGGTTGGTGTAAAAACGGCTGGATTCCTTCCTGCAAATACAGTTTTTGGATTTAAGGGGTCTTTATTGGATTTAGCAATCAGTCCCTTAATGTAAGCGGTGTCTGCAGGGGTAGGCTTTTGCAAAAGGGCAGCGGTTGTTTTAAGGGTGTTTTTGATATAGTCATCGCTATAATAAACGATGTTCACATCAGAACTGATATCACTCAAAATCTCTTTTCCTTTGAGCTGAAGGCGCTGAAACAAAAGGCTGTCTTTGGTAATTTTCTTGATGCGGAAATATTCTTTGGCGAAGTTATAGACGTTTCCATGGTCAAAAGTTAGAAAGAAGGGCTGCATGCGCAATTTTTGTGGGCTCCATGCCATGACCGTATCGTTAGATTTAAACTCAATGATCCAGGTTGGCTCCTGAGCAAACCCAAGCTCATTATAAGATAATCCTGTGCTGAATCTCCGTTTTACCTCTGTGTACCTAATTCCCAGTATTGGTGTAAAGTCTAATTTTTTACCGATTTTCTTTTCTTTAATTTTAGTCTGCTCTTTTTCTTTTTCCGCCTCACTTTGGCAACTGCTTATAAAAATGGATAAAGTAAAGGCACAGAGAACTAAGCCTCTTGTTATTGGGGACACTTGCATAATCTCAAAATTAAGGCTTCTTCTTCAAAAGGATAACATTTGCTACATTTTAAATGATAAAGTCATATTCTACGTTTTAGTTTTATCAACTTATAAATAAGTTCGCCATGTCTGTTAAGGGTTAAGAATATGGTTTTACCGTCTTGTTGCCTGAACAGTTTTGTGATCTCACCAAGCTCCATTCGCTTGGTGTCTACAAAGTTGATGGCAAGTATTTCATCGTCGGTTTGGATACCGGCCTGTTCTCCCGGTGATCCGGGCTCGATTCTCACCACAAAGAATCGCTTTGTATCCGTATTGTCGGCAAATATTTCCAAACCAGACATGTCATGTTCAAATGGTAGTTTAAAGTTTGGGTTTTTCCTGATATACATCAAACCATTCTCGTAATCAAAGGTGATGTTGAACCGGCTCAGCACATCGGCGCCGAGGTTTCCATTGCGATTGGAGAGGTAAGTCTTGGCCATGGCATCATCATAAACAGGGAAGGAAGAGACGACATTGTTGAGCTGGTAACTTCCAATTTTTAGCGATGCAATCCTCCCAATTTTACCGCTGATGGGTCCGCTTAGGCCGTTTCCAAGATTGGCCTCAAAAGACGGTTCCGGGGTAGGAAAAGGGTTGTCTCTATAAGTTTCCAGCGAAATGGCATGCCCTGCGCCATTGTCCACAATTACTTTGGTTTGCAACGTACCCAAACCATTGATCACCGTCTCTATAGTGGTATAGGGTTTATTGTAAATCAGCTCGATAGGAATTTTGTCGCCTTTTATTTTCGGCTTTTTAGAACCGAGTTGAAAGAGGAGTGTCTTTGACGGATAGTTGATGCTGACCAAAAAGCTTTTAAAAAAATAATAGCCGATCAGTCCATGTATTTTAACCCCCAGGTAATTGGAAAGGCCCAGTATATCATCCTCCAAGATAGCAGTCGGGATATTCTTGATGGTGGCTTTACCCACCCTGGCAGAAAGTTCGCTGGTTATTAAGGCATCAATTTCCGGGCCTTTACCCAGGCCGCTGATTTTGGTTGGCCTTAGCATTTTTAGATTTAGGCCCTCTATAATTTTTGGATCGGTGATGATCAATGGAGAAACGCCTGTGTCCAGGATAAAATTAAAAGGCCCTGTATCGTTAATGAATAGCGGGATGATGATCAGGTTTTTGATGAGGTTAAAGCTAATGCGGTTCTTAGCCCTTTTGCCATTAAACTCAAACTGTTGCGCTGTACTGCTGGTCGCGTCAAAAATGCAGCAGGCCAGGATTAAGCCTAACCCAACTAAATGTAACTTATTAACGCGCTGTAGCACAATCATTGAACTAATTTAATAAATTAGTAACGGGTAAATATATTGGTATGGTTAATAGCAGGTTCCGCATTTTATTTTCAGTTGGTGTACTTAGTTTATTTCTGTTTGCTTGTTCTGCGGATCGTCAAATGGCGAATAAGTTAGGAAAGATTTTTACAAAATCAGCCGTACTTAAACAGTATTATTCCGGATTCGCGCTGTATGATCTTTCAACAGGCCACATGGTTTTTGAAAGGAATTCAGATCAATATTTTACACCAGCATCAAATACCAAACTGTTTACTTTTTATGCCGGATTGAAGATGGTGCCCGACTCAATTCCTTCTTTAAGGTATATCGAAAAAGGGGATTCCTTAATTTTCTGGGGCACTGGCGATCCATCTTTTTTGCAAAGTCAGCTCAAAGCGATAAAGGCATTTAATTTCTTAAAATACAGCAATAAGAAATTATTCTTCGCACCAGGCAGGTACACGGGTAGTTTTTATGGAAAGGGCTGGCAGTGGGATGATTATAACGACTATTACCAGGCTGAAATTAATGAGTTCCCAATTGCAGACAATTTAGTAGACCTTAAAAATACAAATGGCAAATTGGCTGTTTCTCCGAAGTATTTTGCAGATAAAGTAATGGCTGACCCGACAGCTAAAGCACCAACCTTTTCCGTTACAAGAGCCTTTATCGGTAATTCATTCACTTACCCTGCTGTTGTATTGCCGTCAAACTTCAATCAAAAGGTGCCTTATAAAGTAGACCTGGCTACCACATTGAGCCTGCTTTCAGATACGCTGGGCCGACCAGTTGAGTCCATCTCAATGCTTATGCCGCCTGGAGCGAAGACTTATTACGGAATCAAATCAGACTCCGTATTTAAGGAGATGCTATTACCGAGTGATAATTTTATTGCTGAACAATTGCTGTTGGTATACGCCAACCAGCTTGGACAAGAATTGAGCACAGATAAGGCGATTGCACATATTCAAAAAGAATACCTTTCGTCCTTGCCGGATAAATTTATTTGGGCGGATGGCTCCGGGTTGTCCAGGTATGATCTGGTTACCCCAAGGAGTGTTATTAAACTGCTGGAGCTCATCTACAAAGAAGTAAATAATCCTAAGAAGCTTTTTGCGATGCTACCGGCTGGGGGAATGAGCGGGACGTTAAAGAACGCGTACCCGAAAACAGATCAGCCTTTTGTATTTGGTAAAACCGGATCGCTGGCAAATGTGCACAACCAAAGTGGTTATGTGGTTACAAAAAAGGGGAAAACATACCTGTTCTCTTTCTTAAACAACAACTTTGTGGTACCTACGGCAACGGTAAGAAAAGAAATGGGCAGGATTATGACCTATATCCACGAGAATTACTAGCTAACTACTGATTTGATACCACCAACAGTTCAATGTCTTTATACGGGATGTTAAAGCGATTGGCAAGATCTTTATTGGTCAGGTGCCCCTGGTAAATGTACAAGGCATCCCTAATTCCGGGCTTGCTCCAAACCACGCCCATTAAACCACCCATCTCACCTATATCTACCAATATTGGGGTAAAGATATTGGTAAGGGCATAAGAAGCTGTTCTAGGTACTCTGGAGGCAATATTTGGCACGCAATAGTGGATTACATCATGTTTCCTGAATACCGGATCTTTGTGGTTGGTTACTTCAGAGGTTTCAAAACAACCTCCCTGGTCAATACTCACATCGATTACTACCGAATTTGGTTTCATCCTGCTTACCGTCTCTTCCATCACCAGGCAGGGACTACGGCCATGGGATGCCCTGATGGCGCCAATCACCACGTCACAAGTCGTAATGGCTTTTTCCAAAACTATCGGTTGCATAACTGAGGTAAAAACCCGACTGCCAAGGTTATTTTGCAAGCGCCTTAAGCGATAAATCGAGCTGTCGAAAACTTTTACGTCGGATCCTAATGAAAGCGCTGTTCTTGCAGCGTATTCACCTACGGTACCTGCGCCTAAGATGACAATTTCTGTTGGGGGCACTCCGGTAAATCCGCCCAGCATCAGTCCTTTGCCACCGGTCACATTACTTAAGTATTCAGCAGCGATAAATATGGAGGTGGCGCCTACAATCTCGCTCATGGCACGTACCACACTTAAGATATTTCCCTCGTCCCGCAGGTTTTCGAAACACAGCGCGTTGATCTTCTTATCCATCAATGCCTTCAGACTGGTTTCTTTCAAGCCACCCATTTGCAATGCTGAAATTAGCGTTTGCCCTTTATGCATCAGTGCAATCTCCTCCAGCATAGGAGGCGCAATTTTTACAAGTACATCAGCATTAAAGATTTCTTTTTTATCAAATGATATGATGGCCCCCTGTTCACTGTAATCGTTATCTGAGAAATTTGCTCCGTTGCCTGCCCCGGATTCAATGACCACCTTATGCCCATTGTTAACAAGCAAAGCGACAGAGAGTGGGGTAAGTGCTATTCTGTTCTCCTGAAAAGAGATTTCTTTGGGGATACCGATGTAGAGACTATCGCTTTTCTTGTTTAATTCTGACAAGGTTTCTTTGGGCTGCAGTAAACCTTTTTGAGCGATCTGCGCCATGCCTTCACGTAATCCTGTTGCCATTGCTGTTGAGTAAATTTTGGTTTTAAATTACGCAAAATAACTGGATATGACCAAGTATCAATTGTAGATTTTGATATTAAGCTTTCGCTTGTCCTGGTCAATTATGCCAATTTCTATGTCCACTCTTTCTTCGGGGATCAGTTCCTGGATTTTTTCCGGCCACTCTACCAGGCAAATATTGCCGGAGTAAAAGTAGTCCTCATACCCAATATCAAATGCCTCCTGGATTGATTTGATCCGGTAAAAATCAAAGTGGTAAATCACCTGATCACCAGCATGATATTCGTTCACTATGGAAAAAGTGGGACTACTTACTGTTTCTTGAACACTGAGTGCTGCGCAAATGGATTTGATCAGGGTAGTTTTACCTGCGCCCATATCTCCATAAAAGAGACAAATTTTGTTTTCTTTTACTATTGCCGCCAATTGCTTTGCGGCAATAGTGATATCTGCAAGGCTATTTACTTCAAGGGTCATCTTACCGACTACTGTATGTTGCGATTGGAATGATCATTTCTTCTAATGAGATTCCACCATGTTGGAAGGTTTCGTTGTAATAGTTTACAAACTGGTTGTAGTTGTTCTGGTAAACGAAATAACGATCTTCTTTTGCAAAGATATAATTGGAACTGATATTAATTTTAGGCAATTGTGCCTCATGCGGGTTTTTGATCAAAAAGACCTCCTTGGCATTGAAATTAAGGTTCCGGCCCTGCTTATACCTCAGGTTTGTGTTGGTATTGCGGTCGCCAATCACTTTACTTGGATGTTTTACCCTAATGGTTCCGTGATCTGTAGTGATGACCAGCTTTACATTTTTCTGAGCGATCTTTTTAAGCAGCTCAAACAATGGGGAATGTTCAAACCAGGAAAGTGTCAAAGAGCGGTAAGCCGCATCGTCGTTAGCCAGCTCGCGGATCATCTGCATATCCGTACGCGCATGTGAAAGCATATCCACAAAGTTGTAAACGATCGCGTTAAACTCGTTTTGCATCAGGTTGTTGAGCTGCTCATTGAGTGCCTTACCATCATCGTAAGTCAGGATTTTATGGTAGCTAAACTTGCAGTCCTTTCTTACACTTCGTTTAATCTGGTCGGCCAAAAATGCTTCTTCATGCATGTTCTTACCACCTTCATCATCGTCGTTTTGCCATAACGAGGGGAAGCGTTTTTCCATTTCCAAAGGCATTAAACCTGAAAAAATTGAGTTTCTGGCATATTGCGTTGCAGTCGGTAAAATACTGGAATAGGTATCTTCTTCATCCAGGCGGAAATGTTCAGTAATTAACGGGTTGATAATTTTCCATTGATCATACCTTAAGTTATCTATCAAAATAAAGAAAACAGGGGTATTGGTTCCCACCAGAGGGAATACTTTTTTCTTTAACAATTCATTAGAAAGGAGAGGTGCTTTTTCTTTGCCATTCACCCATCCCAAATAATTATCTTCAATAAATCTGGAGAACTGCATGTTGGCTTCAGATTTTTGCATGGTCAGGATCTCATGCATTTGCGGGTCGTCCAGCTTTTCCAATTCCAGCTCCCAGAACACCAGTTTTTTGTACACATCTACCCATTCTTCGTAGCTCAACTTATCGTTGAGGGTCATCCCCAATCGTCTAAAATCTTGCTGATAAGCCATGGAAGTCTTTTCATTAACCAGGCGTTTATTGTCTATAATCTTTTTTATGGTGAGCAGTACCTGTTTGGGGTTTACCGGTTTAATGAGGTAGTCGTCTATCTTAGAGCCTATGGCATCCTCCATTAGGTTTTCCTCTTCGCTTTTGGTAATGAGCACCACCGGAACATCGCTTCTGATGTTTTTAATTGCAGTTAGGGTTTCCAGGCCACTTATGCCAGGCATGTTTTCATCAAGAAAAACCAGATCGAAGTATTCATTTCCGAAAGCTTCGAGGGCGTCGTTACCGTTGGTGAAGGTAGTCACATGGTAGCCTTTCTCATTAAGCAATAAAATATGTGGTTTTAGTAGATTGATCTCGTCATCGGCCCATAGGATCTTAATTTCCTGCATTCTATATTTTTATAATTTAAATAATTCTTTTTATGCCTGTGCGGGATCCTGAAATAAATCAGGATGACGAACATACCTTTTTAGTCATTGCCTTTTTACTATCGATAAAAATAGCAATTTTTGTACCGTATAATTTATTTTGCACGGATTGAATAAAAAGAAAATAATTAATGATCCAGTATATGGCTTCATTACTATCCCCTCCGAATTAATATTTGACCTCATCGCCCATCCATACTTTCAACGCTTAAGGTATATCAAGCAGTTGGGCATGACCCACTTAGTGTATCCGGGGGCTTTGCATACCAGATTTCATCACGCGCTTGGCGCCATGCACCTGATGGGACTGGCCATTGATGTACTTCGTGGAAAGGGACATGATATTGACAAAGAGGAGGAGGAGTCGGCCAAAATTGCAATCCTGTTGCACGACATCGGTCACGGCCCATTTTCTCATGCTTTGGAGAATTCTCTGGTCAACGGCATCAGGCATGAAGACATCTCCAGGCTCCTAATGCAAAAGTTAAACGAAGAGCACAATGGAAAGCTAAGCCAAGCCATTACCATATTTGAAGGCAAATACCACAAGAGCTTTTTAACACAGCTTGTTTCTGGTCAGCTTGACCTGGACAGGATGGATTACCTGAACAGGGATAGTTTTTTTACAGGGGTAAGTGAAGGTGTGATCAGTTTCGACAGGATCATCAAAATGATCAATGTGCTGGATGATAACCTGGTTATTGAAGAAAAGGGAATCTATTCTATTGAAAACTTCCTCATCTCCAGAAGATTGATGTACTGGCAGGTTTACTTGCATAAAACAGTGATTGCCGGGGAGCAGGTTCTGGTGAAAATATTGAAAAGGGCAAAGGAGCTGGCCATGAAACAGGAGCAATTGTTTGCTACACCCGCTTTACAACATTTTTTGGTGAATAACATAGCGGAGGAAGAATTTTTCAGCTCGGAACACCATATCGTAAAATTTGCGGAGTTGGATGATCAGGATATTTTTGCCTCTATTAAAGCATGGCGGATTCATCCCGACAAGATCCTTTCTACGCTTTGCAGGATGCTGACCGACAGAAATCTATATAAAGTGGAGATTACCACCGAAGTGCCGGACCCAGCCAGAGTGCAACGCCTTAGAGAAAATGCAGCCACATCTCTCAACCTTACAGAGGAAGAAGCAGCGTTTTTTGTTTTCACAGACGTGATCAGCAATAGGGCCTACAATGCCGGAGACAGCAATATTAACATACTGTTGAAGAACAATACGACGGTTGACATTGCAAAGGCATCTGATTTGTCTAACTTAGAATCTTTAGACAGGACTGTTAAAAAGTACATTTTGTGTTATCCCAGAATCATTTAGCACTTTTTAACAAAATAAATAAATTTTAATCCCGTTTTTAGAGTTCTCAATACAACACCAATACAAACTACTCCAATTAGGTTTATTTGTTCATATCAATTTAACATATAACTTTGTAAAATGCAATTTACTGCCAAGCAGATAAGCGAATTTATAAACGGAACCGTAGATGGTGACGAGAATGCTAAGGTCGATGAACTTTCAAAAATTGAAAGTGGTGAGGCCGGCTCTTTGTGTTTTTTATCCAATCCAAAATATGAGAGCTATCTGTATACCAGTAATGCCTCTATTGTAATCGTAAGTCAGGATTTTGTTCCTTCCCAAAAGGTTACGGCCACATTGATTAAAGTGGCAGATCCTTATAGCGCTTTTTCAGTATTGCTAGAGAAGTACAATGAGGCGGTTAATGCCATGAACGTACAGTCTGGAATTGAACAGCCAAGTTTTATCCACCCTACTGCAAAAATCGGGAAGAACGTTTACATTGCGGCATTCAGTTATATTTCAGAAAATGTAGTGATTGGCGACAATACCAAGATCATGTCTCAGATAAGCGTTGGTCAGGATTCAACAATTGGTAGCAACTGTACCATTTATCCGGGTGTTAAGATCTACAACAGGTCTGTAATTGGAGACCGGGTAATGATTCATGCCAATACTGTAATTGGCAGCGATGGCTTTGGATTTGCACCACAGCCGGATGGTACTTATTCCAAGATTGCGCAGATTGGAAATGTAGTGATAGAAGATGACGTGGAGATCGGTGCAAATACCACGATCGACAGGGCAACCATGGGCTCTACTTTTATCCGCAAGGGTGTGAAGCTGGACAACCTGATACAAATTGCCCACAATGTTGACGTAGGTGAACACAGTGTGGTAGCTGCGCAAACAGGAATATCGGGAAGCACTAAACTTGGAGAAAAGTCTGTTATTGGCGGTCAGGTGGGTATTGCAGGACACCTTTCCCTGGCTAAAGGCACTCAAATTGGTGCTCAGGCGGGTATAAATTTCAATACTACAGAAGAGAATAAACAATGGCACGGTAGTCCGGCACAGCCACTGCGCGATTGGATGAGGGCTTCGGTACTCTTCAAGCAATTACCGGCAATCGTTAAAAAGGTAGCCACACTTGAATCCTCGGTTGAAGAATTAAATAAAATCATTGAGAAAGACAATAGCACAGCACAGCAATAATGAACGTTAAGCAAAAAACTATCAAATCTGAGATTTCCGTACAGGGTGTAGGCCTTCATACAGGAGCAAATGTTACGCTGACCTTCTGCCCTGCGCCTGAAAACCATGGGTTTAAGTTTCAAAGAACAGATTTGCCGGGCAATCCTATTGTTGATGCGGACTGCGACAATGTAACCGATACTGCCAGGGGCACTACCATTTCTCAAAATGGTGCCAGTGTAAGTACCGTAGAGCATGTTATGGCTTCGTTGGTGGGTATGGATCTGGATAACGTATTGATTAAGCTGGATGGCCCTGAAACTCCAATTATGGATGGCAGTGCTATTTTATTTCTGGAAGCACTGGAAACCGCCGGTGTGCAATTGCAGGATGTGGATAGAGAATATTTTCAAATTCCGCACAACATCACTTACACTGAGCCGGACCGTAAGGTAGAGATCGTGGCGATGCCGCTTGATGATTACAGGTTTACCTGTATGATCGATTACAACTCTCCGGTATTGGGAAGTCAGCACGCTGGAATCTCCAGCATAGGCGAGTTTAAAAAAGAAATTGCTTCCTGCAGGACCTTTTGTTTTCTACATGAACTGGAATACCAGCTTCAAAATAACCTGATCAAGGGCGGAGATTTGAACAATGCCATTGTTATTGTGGATAAGGAGGTAACCAAGGAAGAGCTGGATCACCTGGCTAAGATATTTAACCGCACCGCAATGGAAGTTGCTCCTCAGGGTATCCTGAACAATATGGAGTTGAGATACCAAAATGAGCCTGCAAGACATAAGTTGTTGGACATGATTGGCGATCTTGCTTTGGTTGGAGTACACCTTAAAGGTCACATTATGGCGGCAAGGCCAGGTCACGCAGCCAATGTTGCCTTTGCTAAAAAGATAAAAGCAGCCATTAAGAAAGAAAAGAACAAGAAAACACAGCATGTGTACGACCCGTCGGTAAAGCCGCTTTACGATGTGGTGCAAATCATGGAGATATTGCCGCACAGACAGCCGTTCTTGTTTATTGATAAGATATTAGAACTTTCAAAAACACACGTAGTTGGGGTAAAGAACGTGACGATGAACGAGGAGTTTTTTAAAGGACATTTTCCAGGTGCCCCGGTTTTCCCCGGCGTTATCCAAATAGAGGCGATGGCACAAACGGGAGGAATACTTGTACTGAGTACAGTTCCTGATCCGAGAAATTATCTTACCTTGTTCTTAAAGATTGACAATGTAAGATTCCGCGCACAAGTGTCGCCAGGAGATACCATCGTATTCAGGTGTGATTTGATGGAGCCGATTAGAAGAGGAATTGCCCAAATGAAAGGTGTTGGAATGGTGGCCGGTAAGGTTGTTGTTGAAGCCGAAATGATGGCACAAATTGTAAAAGTAAAAGATAGCGAACCCGCAGCATGATACAACCATTAGCGTACATACATCCACAGGCAAAAATTGCAGATAATGTTGTTATCGAACCATTTGCAGTTATACATAAAGACGTTGAGATTGGCGAAGGAACGTGGATCGGTTCAAACGTGGTGATCATGGATGGGGCAAGAATCGGTAAAAATTGCCGGGTTTTTCCTGGATCTGTTATTTCAGGGGTGCCTCAGGACTTAAAATTTGCAGGGGAAGTGACCACTGCAGAGATCGGCGACAATACCACCATCAGAGAATGTGTAACAATCAACAGAGGGACTAAAGACAAATGGAAGACTGTTATTGGCAGTAACTGCTTGATTCAGGCCTATTCTCATATTGCTCACGATTGTGAGGTGGGCGATTACTGTATATTTTCCAACAGCACTACACTAGCAGGTCACATCACCATAGGAAACTATGTGGTACTTGCAGGATTAGTTGCCATCCATCAGTTTGTAAAAGTTGGTGCGCATGCTTTCGTAACCGGTGGTTCATTGGTAAGAAAAGATGTTCCTCCTTACGTTAAAGCAGCCAGGGAGCCACTTTCTTATGCAGGGATTAATTCAGTTGGTTTAAGAAGAAGAGGTTTCTCTTCAGAAAAGATCAATGAAATACAAGAGATCTACCGCGTACTGTTTGTAAAGCATAATAATGTTACCAAGGCATTGGATATGATTGAAGCAGAGTTTAAGCCTACGGAAATACGTGACGAGATTGTTGATTTCATCAGGAACTCCAACAGGGGTGTCATGAAAGGTTTTGGCTCAGGAAGCTAAGCAGATCAATGACGATCAAGCTTGAAGAAATAGGTCGCAGGTTTAATCAGGACTGGATTTTCAGGGGTATTAGTTATGCTTTCCATGCTCATGGTAAATATGCAATACTTGGGCCGAATGGCTCTGGGAAATCTACCCTATTGAGCGTACTGATGGGCAATCTTGCGCCTTCAGAAGGGACAATCAGTTATTCCGATAATGGGCCAGTGCCCATAGAACAGATTTACAGGAGCATCAGTGTAGCCGCACCCTACCTTGATCTTATTGAAGAATTTACGCTATCAGAAACCATAGATTTTCATTTCAAATTCAAAGACATCCACCCTTCGGTTGAACGTAAGGACATCCTTTCTTTGCTTGGGCTGGCACGTTCGGAAGATAAAGCCTTGAAATATTTCTCATCAGGTATGAAGCAACGGACAAAGTTGTTATTGGCTTGTTGTTCAGCCACCCCAATACTCATTTTAGACGAGCCAACTTCTAACCTGGATATACAAGGGGTGTCCTGGTATCATGAACTAATTAAAGAATTTACCACAAATCGCCTGGTAATTATTGGCTCTAACCAAGAGGTGGAGTACTCTTTTTGCGATCATCTGCTACAAATTACAGACTACAAATAACAATTTTTATATTTATTATCTGTTTATAGGGGCCTTAAAGGCCTGTTTTCTCTTTTGTCAAATTATTTTTATTTTACTATTGTGTAATCCAAAAAAACACTGCACCTTTGCGGCACGAAAAAAAGCCGGTAGTATGGGCTAACTTTCAATAACAATGGCAAAAGCATCAGATGTAAAAAACGGCAATATTCTACGCTTCAGCGGAGAATTGGTACAGGTGGAGGAGTTCCTACACCGTACACCAGGCAACTTACGCGCATTTTACCAGGCAAGAATGAGGAACGTTAAAACCGGTAAACTGGTTGAATACAGATTCCGTGTTGATGAAGAGGTAGAGATTTGCCGAGTTGAAACCAGCGATTATCAGTTCCTTTACGAAGATGGCGATGCGCTAGTGGTGATGGACAACAATACTTTTGAGCAATTTAATATTCCAAAATTGTTATTCGGAAAGAGTGTTAGGTTCTTGAAAGAAGGTATGAATGTGATCATTGCCTTTGAAAGTGACGAGCCAATTATGGCACAAACACCTCCGCACGTGGAATTGGAAGTGACGTATTCTGAGCCTGCAGTTAAAGGTGATACCTCAACTAATGCACTTAAGTATGCAACAGTTGAAACAGGAGTAGAAATAAAAGTACCTATGTTTATCAATCAGGGCGATAAAGTACGCGTTGATACACGCACAGGTGATTACATAGAAAGAGTTAAATAAGAGTTTTCATAGTTTAGTTTTAGGTTTAGGTTGATTGTGGCTTCGGAGTGGTTCCCGAAGCCATCTTTTTTATACGCTTTTTTTTGGTTGGGAAAAATCAAGGTGCGCTTCTGAGGCTGGAATCTTTGGCCCTGAAGAAGGGCCAAATTTCCTAGGCCTCTTCTGCGCAACCTTGATTTTTCTCTGCACGTATAGGCAAGCGAATAAAAAGCAGGGTGGCTCGGGAATTGGGTTGGGTTTGTGACGGATGCGTGCGTGACGGATGTGATACTGTTGGATGTTTGACGTTTGGGTGTTTGACGTTTGGGTGTGGGAGGGTGTGCATGGTGTGTGAAACTTGGGTATGTACAGGTTGAGTGCGCGAGGTTGGACGGGTAATTTGATTTTAGAGTTATTCGGGGTTATAACTATCTTTGCTTTGATGACGAAGAAAGAGCTAAGAAAAGGGGCAATGGTGCAGAGAAGGACATTATCTAATGCCGCGGTAGCTGCTTATAGCCGGGAATTGCTGCGCCAGTTTTCTTCAATTGATCTCAGTAGCGTGAAGACCCTGCACATCTTTCTTCCAATTGCCGAGAAGCAGGAACCAAACACTTTTCTGTTTATCGATTGGTTGACGGATCATCATCCCGACATCAAGATCATAGTTCCCAAAGCAGATTTTGATACCGCTCTGATGACCAATATTGTTTACGAAGGCCAGGAAACCTTAAGCAAAAATGAATTCAATATACTGGAACCTCAAAAGGGCGTGCTCCATGATGGTGATGTTGATCTCGTCCTTGTGCCCATGCTCGCATTCGATCTTAAAGGTTATAGGGTGGGCTATGGTAAAGGATTTTATGACCGCTTTCTTCAAAATTTGAATACGCTCAAAGTTGGGGTCTGCCTATTTGAGCCAGTTTCCATTATCGATGATGTTGATGCGCATGACGTCCCGTTAGACCTCTGCATCACCCCAAAGAAAACCTATTATTTTAAGGATTAAGGGATCAATTTAAGGGTGAAGCGTTTAATTTAAGAATTAGGCTCTCGCTTTTAAGAATTAAGCCCTCAATTTAAGGATTTAGCTCTAACAAAACCGGACAATGATCAGAGTGGATGGCATCTGGTAAGATGCGCACGTGCTTTAATTTTTCCAGCATTGGGGTAGTCGCCAGGTGGTAGTCGATACGCCAGCCCAGGTTCTTTGCTCTTGAATTTGCCCTAAAACTCCACCAAGTGTATTGATGAGGGTCTTTGTTGAAATAGCGGAAAGTATCGATAAACCCATTTTGCAGAAACAATTCCATCCATTCTCTTTCTTCAGGCAAGAAACCGGAGGAGTTGGCATTGGATTTAGGATTATGGATATCCAGCGCAGTATGGCAAATGTTGTAATCGCCAGATATGATCAAGTTTGGATAAGCTATCCTTAGGTCTGCTATATAACCATCAAAAAAGCGCATGAACTCATATTTTTTAACTTGCCGTTCGTCGCCACTAGAGCCTGATGGCATATACAGGCTCATCAAGGAGAAGTCATCAAAATCAGCCCTTAAAATCCTACCTTCTTGATCAATCCATTCCTCACCACAGCCATATTCTACATGGTTTGGTTTAACGCGTGTAAGTATTGCAACCCCGCTATAGCCCTTTTTCTCTGCCGGAAACCAATAATGATGGTATCCCAACTGCTCAATTAAAGCAATAATCTCCGGGATTTGGATGGGTAGGGCTTTAACCTCCTGCAAGCAGACCATGTCTGCGTCTGTTGATTGCAACCACCCAAAGAAGTTCTTAGTAGATGCAGACCTGATCCCGTTTACATTGTAAGAGATGATTTTCATTTTTTACTGTTTATGCGTTTTAATTGTTTTTCCAATTTCCTTACTTCCCGTTTCTTTAATACAGTCACCATCATTTTCACATCACTGGTTGGCCGGTCGTTGCTATCCGTCTTCATGTCAGCAATTTTATCAACCATTTCTAGGCCTTGAACTACCTCTCCGTATACCGTGTAGTTGCGGTCCAGGTGTGGCACTCCGCCGAGGGTTTTGTACACTTGCCTTTGCCATTCAGGAATTTTGTGTTTTAAGCGCTTCACTTCAACCGTATCCAATTGGGCATCAGTAAAAACTTTGCCTTGTACCAGGTAAAACTGGCTTCCGCTTGAGGCTTTTTCTTCATTATCGTCTCTTGCTGCGGCCAGTACACCTTTCTTATGAAAAAGGCTATCCCTAAACTCAGCAGGAACTCTATAGCCCACATCACCCTCTCCCAGTGCTGCACCTGGGAGCGCTGTTTTCGAATCCGGATCACCACCTTGAATCATGAAGTTTTTAATGACCCTATGGAACAGTGTGCCGTCATAAACATGCGCTTTTGTTAATTTGATAAAGTTGTCGCGATGCAATGGCGTTTGGTCATAAAGCATAACCACACATTCTCCCAGATCAGTTTTGATCTTCACATATTTATGCCTGGGTGGTTTGGCAGCAAAACTTGTGGCGAATAGGAAGCAAAAAAGAAGGGTGATTATGGATTTCATGAATACGCTTATTGGTTTGGCTAAGTTAATATTTTACTTTCTATCCACAGACACTACGGCAGTTGAACAATAATTTTTCGTTAGCTTTGTTTAATAGATCGAAATCAGTCAATAACATAAATTGAAGTTACAGCAAAAGATAGCCGCGGCATTGTGTGCCTTTTACCTGATCAGCATGATTGGGCTGGCTATCAATATGCATTTTTGTGGCGGAAAACTGTCTTCTGTAAAGATTGATAAGGTGGCTACCTGCCCCGCATGTAAGGAAGATAAGAAAGTAACCAAGGAACACGATTGCTGTAAGACCAGATCAGTAGAGGCTAAAATAAAAGACAGTCACCAGGCAGGAGTTAAAGTCAAACTTCCTGCTGATTTTAGCCTTCAGTTATTTTTGGGACAGCATTTCTCCTCCCTGGCAAACAAAGCAGTTGCCAGTCTGCCGGCAAGGGGCTTCAATAAAGCACCACCATTATCCGCTATCCTTTCCCTCCATATTTTCAATTGTATTTTCAGGAATTAGGCCTGTTCTAAATTTTAACAGATCACCTTCGGGTAATTCGTGCCATTTTAAAATTATTTAGACATTCATCATGAAAATTATAAAATACTTGCTGCTATTGCTATTGGCAGTACCATTTAAGCAATCGTTTGCACAACAAATTTCAACTGCAGAACTCCAGGTTAACGGACTAACTTGCTCTATGTGTTCGCAGGCCACAGAAAAATCATTAAAAACACTTGGCTTTGTGGAGTCCATTAAGCCTGATTTGAATACCAACACCTTTAACATCAAGTTTAGAAAGGACCGTCCGGTAAACATAGACCTGATCAGGAAAAAAGTACAAGATGCAGGTTTCTCTGTAGGCAACCTTGCAGCAACAATAAACTTCAGTAATGTCAAAGCAGATGAAAGCGGTCAGCTCCAAATCGGCTCAGATACCTTCAAGATCTTAAACGGTAAAAATAAAGCCTTGAGTGGCGAGGTTAAGGCAGTGATCGTGGATAAGAACTTTGTTCCTACTGCAACGTTCAAACAGAAGTCGGCCCAGTTTAAGGATGACAGCTACCAAAGCGGCTACGGACTGGTTAAAGGAATTAAGACTAGGATTTATCACGTCCTGATTTAACCTGTTTATGAAATACAAAGTTTTTATGCTGGTGTTGCTCTTGTGGAGCAGCACCGGCAAATCCCAGGAGCTATTCGTGTTTTCAGAACCGGCAAGTAACATGCCCTCAAAAGCGATCGGGATAAGACTGACCAATGAGGGAATGAACAATCCGTCTTTTGTTTCTCGGACCATACCAGAGATGATGATCGGGTTTAATAAAAACCTGATGACGCATGCCCAAGCCTTTTTCTCTGATATGGACGGCAACTATAAATTTGAAGGCGGGAGCTTTTACGCAAAGTACAGGTTCCTGTCTAACGATAATTTGCAGCGCCATTTTCGTGGATCAGCATTTATGAGGGTCAGCAAAAGTAACCGGCCAACGTATACCGAAGACATCAACCTGGAGGGCGATAACAGTGGAGTGCAAGGGGGGTTGATCTTTACACAGCTGCTGCACAAACTGGCACTTTCAGCCACTGCCGGGTATGCAAAATCTTTCAGAGATCAGGACCGGCAATTGCTAAACAGGGATGCGCCAAATCAAATGCTTTCCTATAGCTTATCCTCAGGATATTTGTTGTTCCCCGTGGTGTATAAAAATTATCATCAGCCCAATTTCAATCTGTATTTTGAAGTATTGGGTAAAACAAATCCCTTAAACGGGAGGTCTTACGTAGATTTCGCGCCAGCAGTACAAATGGTGCTGAACAGCAAAACAAGGGTTGATTTGGGATACCGATTTGAAGTGGCAGGAAACCTGGCCAGTCGCTATACCCGAAACATGTATCTTGCCCGTGTAGAGTTTAACTTCTTCAATGTTTTAAAGTAAGAAGCATTTCTTACCATACATCAAGTTTAAAGGCAGTCATTCCTACTAACTTTGTACCAAATCAAATTCATCAACATGAAAAAAATATTCTTATTCTTAGTGGCTGTTTCCATCAGCACGGCATCATTTGCACAAACGAAGTGGACAGTAGATCCAGCGCATTCATTTGTAAGTTTTTCGGTAAAACACTTGGGTATTTCCTTTGTAAGTGGTTCATTTAAAAAGTTCGACGGTACATTGGCAGCTGCTAAACCAGATTTAACGGATGCTAAAATCAGCTTCACAGTAGATGTAAACAGCATCAGCACTGATGTTGAACAAAGAGATAAACACTTAAAGTCTAACGATTTCTTTAACGCAGAGACTTATCCTAAAATGACTTTTGAAAGCACTTCTTTGAAGAAATTAAGTGGTGATAATTATGAGTTGAGCGGAAAGTTAACCATTCGTGACGTAACCAAAGATGTAAAGTTTGCTGTAGTTTACGGCGGTATTAAAGATGCCATGGGCGCCACAAAAGCAGGTTTTTCTGCAACTACTACCATCAACCGTTTTGATTACAATGTGAATTATGATTTGGCTGCGGCTGGTGCAAACGTTGGTAAAGACGTTAAGATCACCCTGAATCTTGAATTTGCTAAAGCAAAATAATAAGCAATACGCTTCGCTGGCCTAAAGCTGGCGAAGCCTTTTAAAGCTAAGGTCATGTCGGGTTTATCACAGTTCAAAGCCATTACTTCCAAGTTTCCTATCCAGGAAACCCTGATGCCGGTCCTTTTTATTGGTCACGGTTCTCCGATGAACGGGATAGAAGACAATGAGTTTAGCTTGCAATGGGCGGGTATAGCTAAAGACATCCCGAAGCCCAATGCGGTGCTGGTTGTTTCGGCACACTGGTTTACGAAAGGCACTCATATTACCGCGATGGATTTCCCGCAAACCATTCATGATTTTGGAGGGTTTCCACAAGAACTGTTTGATGTGAATTATCCCGCACCAGGTTCTCCCGACCTGGCAATGGAAACAAAAAAACTGTTGACAGGAGTAGAACTTGGGCTGGATCACGACTGGGGGCTTGACCATGGCGCCTGGACTGTAGTGAGGCACATGTACCCGGATGCAGAGATCCCGGTATTACAACTTAGCATTGATTATACAAAAGATGCCCGGTATCATTATGAACTGGCAAAAGAACTTTATCAGCTGCGCAGAAGAGGCGTGCTAATCTTGGGAAGTGGCAATATGGTCCATAACTTAAGGATCATGAGCTGGGAGATGATCAACGGGGGCGGTTACGACTGGGCCCTGGAGATCAGCGATAAATTCAAAAGTTTAATCCTCAACAATACACACCAGCCACTGATCAATTACCAGTCGCTAGGTAAAGAAGCCATGCTGGCCATCCCAACGCCAGAGCATTATTTACCCTTAATGTATACGCTGGGCTTAAGAACGGAACAAGATGCCATCAGCCTTTTTAACGACAAGGCGGTAGGCGGTTCGCTGACTATGACCTCCGTTAGGATAGGCTAATTGTTAAATTAGGTTAAAACAGAAAATCTACTTCGTAAATAATCGTAAATAAGTGCAAATTAGAGGATATTGCGCTTATAAATACAATAGAAATGAAACGGGGATTTTTTGTGGCTTTGGTTGTCATAGTTTGCTTTGCTTCCGCAAACGCGCAAACCACTAAAACTGGAGTATTGGTGGTTGGAAACACGGCGAATGCCATAGGCGCCGGCATACAATCGGCAAAATCAGGAGTGGCTACGGTTATTTTGATGACGGAGGCAGGATTTAAAGCGCCGATAATTGATTCTGTTGATGCAACCGGTCTGGAGCGCGATTACCTAAAAGCCACAAAGAAAATTGGTCAACAGAACAATGCGAACGACCTGTTGAAAGCCTGGACAGATACCATAAAAAACCTTACTGTAATTAAAAGTGCGAGCTGGACTAAATTTAAAAGATCTGGAAGCGGCTGGGTTGTGGAGTTAAAAGACGGCAAAACCGTCAAAGCCAAAGTGCTGATCGATGCAGACGAATCCGGGAAACTCAAAGAATCACTTCAAATCCAATATCCAGCAGCAAAATCTCAAAGCTTAACCTACGACAACAATTTGTACCGCACCAGCATTTCCTCATCCAACAATGGCGAGGGAGCGCCCAGCATACTTTCCCTGTACCAGTTCTTGATCCCGGAGCAGGAAAACCTGATTGCTTTAGACCCCGCATACCAACGTATTTCTGCTGGTCAGTCCGCCGGTGCAACAGCAGCCTTTGCCGCTTTTTTCGATAAAAAGACTTCCGAAGCCAACTTAAAAAGCATACAGGGAGAACTGATCAATTTCAAACTGTCATTGATTCCCTTTGCTGATGTTACTGATTTGGACAGCAATTGGAAAGCCATACAATATGTGGGATTAAGCGGGATATTGAAAGCAGAGCTTAAGGGCGGTAAAGCGCTTTTCCATCCAGAAAGCCAAGTTTCTACACAGGAGATCAAGCAGCCATTTAAAGACTATTTCTACAAAGCGCAGATTTGGTTCGACGATTATAAGGCAGAACAAATGACGATTGGCTCGGCCCTGGAACTGATCTGCTACACCGGCGGTAAAATGCCCCAAACCATCAGAGCAGAAGTTTTAAAAAATTGGAATAAGCTGTACAAGTTTAAAACAACATTTGATGAGAAGCGGGTAATTACCCGGAGGGAATTCTCGGTTCTTTTACACAGCTATAATAACCCTTTTAACGTTAACGTAGACAAAACTGGTCGTATTGCCAGGTAATTCTTAATGTAACAATCATAAAATCTTCGTTTTCTTGTAAGCAGGGCTGTGCAGTTTTCCATAAATTGCGCTTATCACCCAAACTAACAGAGAAAACACCATGAAAAAATACCTGTTCCTGCTATTTTTTATTGTTTCAGTTGGCAAAGCTCAGCAATTGGCGCCGCTCACTGTAGAAAAAATCATGAGAGATCCCAAATGGATGGGCGTTGCACCAAGCAACTACCGCTGGTCGGCCGATAGCAAGAAAGTATTTTTTAACTGGAATCCGGAAAACAAAGACAAAGACCAGCTGTACAGCATCAGCATCTCCAACAGTAAACCACAAAAAGAAGATGAAAAAGGGATGGATAAGGTAATTGGTCCCAATTATACCTACAACACCAGCAACACCTCAGCCTTGTATGAAAAAGGAGGGGACATCTATCTCTACAATCCGAAAACAAAAGCAGAACAGAGACTAACAAATACGGTCGACAGAGAGAGCGGGCCACGCTTTCTAAGTAACGGTAATATATCCTACCAAAGAGGCGACAATCTTTTCCTGATAGATCTAACAACCAATGAGACCAAACAGTTGACTAATTTTGTAAAAGGTAAAAGAGCACCCAACCCAGAAAAAAAGCCAGTTACCGAACAAAATACCTGGTTAAAGGAAGATCAGGGCCAACTGTTTGATGTATTGAAGAAAGACAAGAAAGCAGTTTCGCCCGCGCGTTTTGGATTTGGAAGAAACACAACCGCTGCCGCAGAAAAAACGATCAAGCCCATTTACCTTGAAGATAAATTTATGACCGGATTAGTGGTTAGTCCGGATGGCAGGTATGTGACGTACCGCCTGGTTAACATGCCTGCCACAGGCCAAAATACCATTGTGCCTAACTATGTTACCGCCAGTGGTTATACCGAAGATATCCCGGGGCGCACTAAAGTAGGAGAGCCCATGCCTACGTATGAGAATTACATTTACGACAATCAAAAGGACACAGTTTACACCATACATACCGGGCAAATCCCCGGTATTAAAGACCTGCCAGATTACGTAAAGGACTATCCAAAACAACTGGAAGAGCGAAAAAAGAAAAATGAAGATAGGGCTGTAAATCTTTCCGGGCCTTTCTGGAACGATGCTGGTACAACAGCTATTGTCGTTGCAGATGCGTTAGATAACAAAGATTTGTGGATCCTTAAACTGGATGTCGCCACAGGAAACCTAAGCTTAGTAGACCGTCAGCGTGACGAAGCCTGGATCGGCGGTCCGGGTGTTGGTGCCAGAAACTTGGGCTGGTTAAACAACAACCAGATCTATTATCAGAGTGAGGCAACTGGTTATTCACACCTGTATCTGGCCAATGTGGCCACTGGCGAGAAGAAGCAGTTAACCTCAGGAAAATGGGAGGTACAAAGCTTGCAATTGTCCAAAGACAAGAAGACGTTTTACATCACGGGAAACAAAGAACACCCGGGCATTACGCATTTCTATAAATTAAATGCCCAGGGGGGAGCATTGCAGCAAATTACCAGCATGAAGGGCGGTAACGAAGTAACCCTGTCGCCAGACGAGAAATGGATTGCCATCAACTATTCCTACATGGACAAACCCTGGGAGCTGTACCTGCAAGAAAATAAAGCAGGAGCCAAAGCGGTTCAAATTACCAATTCCTCATCCGCAGAATTCAGTTCCTACAAATGGCGCCAGCCAGATATGGTGTCGTTTAAAAACCGGTACGGCTCAGATGTGTACGCTAGAGTATACCCTGCAAAAAATCCACATCCCAACAGACCTGCTGTGGTGTTTGTACATGGTGCGGGGTACCTGCAAAATGTTCATTTCTGGTGGAGCCAATACTTCCGCGAATACATGTTCAATAATTTTCTGGCGGATAACGGTTATACCGTTATTGATATCGATTACACAGCCAGCTCTGGATACGGCAGAGATCTCCGCACAGGCATTTACAGGCATATGGGCGGCAAAGACCTCACCGATCAAGTTGATGGCGTTAAAATGCTAGTAGAGAAGTATAATGTAGACCCTAAGCATGTCGGCCTTTACGGCGGCTCTTACGGCGGCTTCATTACGCTCATGGCATTGTTTACAGAACCAGATGTATTTGTCAGCGGCGCCGGATTAAGATCGGTGACTGATTGGGCACATTACAACCATGGCTACACCGCCAATATTTTGAACGAGCCTTATAATGATGAGCTGGCTTACAAAAGAAGTTCCCCAATCTATTTTGCAAATGGCTTGAAAGGGAACTTATTGATGTGCCATGGGATGGTAGATGTGAACGTACATTTTCAAGACATTGTCCGCCTGTCGCAACGCCTAATAGAATTGGGCAAAAATAATTGGGAGCTGGCAGTATATCCGGTTGAGGACCATGGCTTTGTTGAGCCCAGCAGCTGGACAGATGAATATAAGCGGATCTTTAAATTATTTGAAACTACACTGAAGAAATAGAAAAGGTCCGGCTTACGCCGGACCTTAATTTTATTTATCTATAGATCCCATTACTTTCTGGGAGAATGCATTGAGCGCATCTTTTTCAAGGGCTCCTGCATTTACACTGGCATGAACTTCTAAGGCCCCGCAGATGTTGGTGATGAGCTCACCTGCTACGTCAATCTCGTGCTCATTTACGCCCCTGAACTCGCAAAATGCTTCCAGGACATTCAATGTAGCTTCAAGATCTTCAGGATTGCTATTTTGAAACAGCTGTCTGATTACTGGAATCTTCATTATTTTATTTTATCAAATAACTCGTTCAACAATTCTGCTTTGTTGGTTTGCACCTGGTGTACCAGTTGACCATTCTCAAAGGCAGCAAATGTTGGCAGATTATCAACGTTTGCCAGTTTTCGTGAATTGGGAAGCTTTTCCGCATCAACGATTAAAAATGCAACGTCATCGTTTTCTGCTGCCAGCTTTTTAAACTTCGGCTTCATGATCCTGCAGTTACCGCACCATGATGCCGCATACTGAACCATTACCTTTTTATTATCGGCAACATACGCTTGCAGGTTGTCTTCTGTTAATTCTTGAAACATCGCTTTTGTGTTTAATTAGTGAGCACTTAAATACTCAGCAACACCGCTTCTGTTGGCGTTCATTGCTTCTTTTCCTTCTTCCCAGTTAGCAGGGCAAACTTCACCATGTGTTTGAACATGACTGTAAGCATCTATTAAGCGAAGGTATTCTTTTACGTTTCTACCCAATGGCATATCGTTTACGCTTTCGTGGAACACTTTACCTGTTTCGTCAATTAAATAGGTAGCTCTGAAAGTAACGTTTGAACCAGAAAATGATTCGTTTCCTTCTTCATCATAAGTTACATCTTGTTCTACAATGCCTAAGATATTAGCCAAATGCCTGTGGGTATCTGCAAGGATAGGGTATGTTACGCCTTCAATACCGCCATTGTCTTTTGGTGTATTTAACCAAGCAAAATGAACTTCGTTGGTATCGCAAGAAGCACCAATTACGATGGTATTTCTTTTTTCAAATTCTGGCAATGCTTCTTGAAAAGCATGAAGCTCTGTTGGACAAACAAAAGTGAAATCTTTAGGATACCAGAACAACAACACTTTGCTTTCTCTGTTTACTGCTTCTTCAAATACATTAATTTTCAAGTCATCGCCCATTTCGGACATTGCATCAATACTTACACTAGGGAACTTTCTACCAACTATTGCCATAATTATATTTCTTTTAATATTTATTTTCGGCAAAGGTAAGGCTATTGCGCTACACTGGCAACGCCATTTCAGTAATTCAGGATACTTATTGTTGATGCCCGTATAGAGAAAATCTATATCTATCTAAAAGATTATAATAGGTTTGACTAACAGATTGTAGAACTTACCAAGCTAACCTGAAATGGCGACACACCAGGAGTTGGTAGCGGCGACAAGCACTACTTCCGTTGAATGAAGTAAATGTCACTGCGAGGAACGAAGCAATCTCTTCATGTGGATGAGATTGCTTCGTCCTCGCAATGACGACTCTATGATCGACGACAATGTTATATCAATATAACAAATTTTTACGCCAAATTCCTGCCTGCGTTAACGATACCGTAAACGGTTCTTATCGCCAGTTTCTCTAAAGATTGTTGTTCTTGCTCTGGTAACTCTTCCTGAAGACGTTCCAAAGCATAATGTTGGATCAGCACCAATGGCAGCACAATCTTTTCTCTCACAGCTATGGAGCGCTTCTCAGCAGGATAATTCTCCATCAAGCTCTCATGGCCTGATAACTTAAGTAGCATGCGTTTAGAAAGCTCAAATTCATCAAACAACATCTTCCAGAATGCACCATATTCTTTATCATTTGCAAAGTGGGCAGTGATCGCGAAATCTGATTTGCTCATAGACATCTGGCAGTTTTCTACTATTGTTTTGAAGTACCCAGACTCGTTGTAAGTTTCTACCAGTTTATCCCAGTTGCCTTTCTTTTCCTGATTAGCCAGCGCAGTTCCTACACCAAAAAAGCCAGGAATATTTTGTTTCAATTGGCTCCATGCAGTAACAAAACTAATGGCACGTAAGTCCTCCAGTTTTAGGGCTTCGCCCGAATTTCTTTTCACCGGCCTGCTGCTAATGGTTATTTTAGACAATAGGGTTAGTGGCGAGAATTTCTCCAGGTAACTTAAAAACAACGGATGTTTTCTCAATGAAACAAAGGCATCAAAACTATCGTTGGCCATTTCATCCAGCAGGCACTTGTGTATCGGATCTAACAGGATGTTGTGCTTTTCCCTGATGCCCGCAGAAATCCCTGCATTAATCAATTGCTCAATATTAAACTCAGCGCTGTTGATAGAGCCATATTGTGAACTGATGGTTTGCCCTTGCACTGTTAGCTGGATGTTTTTGTTCGCAATTTCTTTACCCATGGATGCGTAGAAACGATGTGTTTTACCACCGCCTCTTGAAGGTGGGCCACCGCGACCGTCAAAGAACGCCAGCTGGATATTGTGTTTGTTTGCGGTCTCTGTTAAGGCAACTTTAGCATTAAAGATAGACCAGTTGGCCATCAAATAACCACCATCTTTTGTACTGTCGGAGAAGCCCAGCATGATGTCTTGCTTGTTGCCTCTGGACTCCAAATGTTTCTTATAAAACGGATGTGAATATAGGGTTTCCATAATCTCTGCAGCACCTGATAGGTCATGTACTGTTTCAAATAGGGGTACAAAGTCGATGGTCAGATTATTCTCCTGCCAGCCGTTCCATAAGAACAACTCAATGAGCTGTAAAATATCACTTGCTTGCTGACAGTTGCTGATAATGAACCTATGGCAAGCCAGTTCTCCGTTGCTCTCCTGTATTTGTTTTACCTCGGCGATGGTTTGTAGCGTATCTTCAGTTAATGAATCACCCTTCTCTCCATAAATAACCTTTGCACTCTTAAAGGAAAGCACCTTTATTTTTTCCTCTTCACTTAGCTCGTCATAGTTCTCCGGGAATAGCGAAATGATCGGTTTGCTTTGTCTGCAATAAGCATGAACTTTCCTTAAAACGCGACTGTCCTGCCTGATGTCTAAAGAAGCAAAATGACAACCATACAATTCCACCTTGCGGATCAAACCGGAAACCAAGTCGGCAAATAGCCCGTCATGGTCTTTATCCAGGATCGCTTTGATATCTGATAAATGCCTGATCACATCATCAGCAATGTTTTTATGGTCAATGTTTGGATCAAAAGCATTCTTGTAAAGGATGTCCTGAACTATAGCAATTGAATCTTCAACCCCCCTAAAGGTGATTCTCCTTTTTAGGTTTCGGAAGTCGCGATAATAGCAACGGAACAGGATTTGTCTCAACATTTTAGACACCTGTATGGTAGAGTCGGTATGCACATTAGGGTTACCGTCCCTGTCACCTCCTGGCCAAAAGCCTAGTTCTATGATCTTCTTTGGCGACAAGCTGAAGTCGTTCAATGTTTTGTCAATACCAGACTGGATATTGGCTGCGGCAAAATAGAAAACGTTTTCCAGGTACCAGGCCAGGCTTAGCGCCTCATCAACCGGTGTTGGCGATTTTTTATTGAAGAATGGTGTCTTTCCCAACTGTTGCAACAACAGGTGTATGGTAGAGATTTCATTGGTCTTAATCGCCGTGGTCAGGTCAGTAATGATGGACAATACACTACCCGGGTAAAACTGGGTAGGATGCGCGGTAAGTACCAATCGTAAAGAAAACTCTTCAATCAAGGCGGCTATCTTATCGCTTAACTGATGGTTGTCTACACCTTTCTTTAAGTAGGAAAGCAAGGCATTTTCCTCATCATCGGCATTTAACTTGTTGAACGAAGCATCCTCTACCGCATCAAACAATACCACCTGTCTTTCAATGTATTGAATAAAGCGGAACAGCAAGTCAATAATGTCCTTATTGGTGTTATGCTGCGTATACTTCTTAAAAAAAGCCGTAATAATTTTGTCTGGTGTTTCGTGGTTTACTACGCCTTCTTCACAAAATTTAATAAATAATGGAAGTAAAGTTCCCGTGTCTTTAATCTTGTAAAAAGGTAGCGTAAGAAAAAGGCTGTTGTAGAGTTCAAATCTGGATACAACCTCGTTGTTAAATACGGATTCTCTCTGGCCTTTTGCGCGTTGTTTCTGCATCATATTTGAAGGTAATTTTTCGCGCTTAAGCTACCAAAAATGCAGCAAAAAAAAGACCCCAAAGGCATACTAAATTAAATTTGATTTTTTAGCAAAAAGTAATTAACTTAGTCACATAGGACTTAAACAAATCCTTTTTAATCGTTTCGCTGTTTCTAGCATTAAAACACAGATAGCGAGTGAGTTAATTGTAAAAATTTTTTGGGTAAAAGAAAGGCGTTAAGTAATCTTAACGCCTTTTCTATTTAATGTGAATCTACAGGCAACTGTACATTCTTCTTAAACTTTTGAAGATACAACAGTGGAATAGAGCACAACATGATCAAACCGGCAACCCAGTAGGCATCATTGTAAGTGAGTAACAATACTTGTTTCGTCAGCGTTCCTTCAATGGCTTTTGCCGAAAGGATCTTCGCATCCAGGTAAGTATATCCTTTGGCCATAAAATTCTTGATGAAGCCGTTGAAGCGATCGGTAAATGCCGGATTATATTCGTTGATGTTCACCAATAAGTTACTCCTGTGAAAACCCTGACGGATGTGAATCAAGGTAGTCAACGAAGCAATACCAAATGATCCGCCCAGCTGTCTCATCATGTTGTTTAATCCGGAACCCTGACCAATTTCAGGACCTTTCAAATCCTGTATCGCCAATGTAGTTAGCGGAACAAATAACAAGGCCATACCCACTCCCCTTACCATCAATGGTAAAAAGAAGTCGTTGGTGCCTGATTGTAATGTAGAGTTGCTCAGCATCGAACAGAATACAAAGAACAGGAACATCCCAATGGTGGCCATAAATTGCGCGGGAATATTTTTCTTCAACATGATCCCAATGAAAGGCATCATGACAATGGTACATAGTCCGCCCGGAAATAACAACTCACCTGTCTGCAGGGCAGAGAAACCTAGTAAATTCTGACAGAATATCGGGAATACGAATACTGACCCATACAAACCGAAACCAAGAACAAAGGAAGTAAACATACCAACAGAGAAACTCCTGTGCCTCATGATCTTAAAGTTTACGATCGGGTGATCGGTCGTCATCTCTCTCCAGATGAACAGTAGGAGGCCAACTACCGATGTTACAGCAAGGGCGGTAATGTAAGGTGTTGCAAACCAATCCTCACTTTCGCCTTTTTCAAGCAAAGTCTGTAAACTACCTACCGCAATGGCGAGAAGGGCAATACCCCACCAGTCTACCGGCATTCCTTTGCCATCTTTTGGTGTCTCCCTAACAAACATGTACGTACAGTAGGCGGCGAGAATTCCGACGGGAATATTCACATAGAATATCAAAGGCCATGAGCTGATCTCCAATAGATAACCACCAATAGTGGGACCAACAGTTGGTCCTACTACAGCACCTAATCCGAACAAGGCCGTAGCAATACCCACATCTTCACGCGGCCAGGTTTCAATCAGGATTGCCTGTGCTGTGGAGATTAGACCACCACCTGCAAGACCCTGTAGAATCCTGAAGGCGATCAGTTCTTCCAGATTGGTCGCGTTACCGCATAAAAACGATGCTATGGTGAAAAGGATGATAGAAAACAGGAAATAATTCTTTCGGCCAAACCTGCTGCCCAGCCATCCAGACATGGGCAAAATAATTACGTTGGCCACGGCATAACCGGTAGATAGCCATGCCACATCCTCTAGGGTTGCGCCAAGGTTACCTTGTATCTGGGGAATGGCCACATTTACAATGGTCGTATCAATCAGCTCCAATAAGGAGGCTGTGATCACCGTAAAAGTGATTACCCATTTTTTTAAACCTTTTTCGGCCATTATCTAGTCTTTTAAAGAAACAGAAACCTTAACACTCATTCCGGGACGCAGCTTAGCCATCATCTCTTTAGAGGCCTTGGTAATTTTAATTTTAACCGGAACTCTTTGAACAACTTTTACGAAGTTACCTGTAGCATTATCTGGAGGGAGCAGCGATCCTTTTGCTCCTGTAATTGGTGCAAAATTGTAAACCTCTCCTTGTATGTCCTCATCTGGATAAGCATCTACTTCAACTTTTACCTTTAAGCCCGGAGTAATTTCCTCCAATTGGGTTTCTTTAAAGTTGGCAGTTACGTACACACTGTTTTCGTTAACAATAGAAAACAGTGCCTGACCAGCCTGTACCAATTGTCCTTTCTGTACGTTCTTTTTGGAAACGATACCAGAAGATGGCGCTTTGATGTCTGTATAAGAAAGCTGAAGTTTTGCAAAATCTACTTCCGACTGGCGTTGTGTTACGCCGGTATTGCTTACCGCCAATTGCGATTGGGTAGTGCCAACTTGTTTAACGGCAGCAGTGTATTGATCCTTAGCAGCGGTAAAAGCAGCCTGGGCAGATTCCTTTTGCGCTTTAGCCTGGTCAAATTGTTGTTGCGTAATTGAGCCATCTTTAACCAGATTTGCATAACGGTCGTAGTCTTTTTGAGCCAGCATTAATTGTACTCTTGCGGCCTCGATGTTCGCTTTTGCAGTACTGGTATTGGCAGCAGTAGCCGCAATTTGTGATTGTGAGACACCTACACCTGCACTAGCGCCTTGCTGACCGGCCTGTGCTTGTTCCAGCTTTACTTTGTAATCGCTGTCGTCCAGTTTAACCAATACATCACCTTCTTTTACGCTGGTGTTTTCTTCAAACTTGATTTCCTTCACATAACCGCCAACACGGGCAACAACCGGACTGATGTCGCCATCAATTTGTGCATCATCGGTATCAACGTGCTTGCTGTAGTATATATATTCCTTGGTGCCAAAGATGGCGCCTATAACTAAAAGTACCCCTAATATAATCGGTACTACTTTGTTTTTCTTTTTCTTTTCAGTGGTCATTGTGGTATGTTTTGAGAATTAGTTAGCTATTTTTCCTGTTGATTTTAGTAAAGTATAATAGGCAAGTCCGGCATCGGCTTTGGCCAGTTCCAGGTTAATTTTTGCCTGGTATAACAATGTTTCCGCATCAATCCTATCGATGGCAGAGGCCACATTGTTTTTGTATTTAGACGCCAACAGGTTGTCGTTTTCAGTAGCCTGGGCAATGGAAGTTTCTAAAACTTTAATCCTGTTTACTGCCAGCTGATAATCCTGGTAGCTTTTGTTGATCTCGGTTTTAACCTGATCAGAGAAGATGTCTTTCTGGATCACTACATTTTGCTGTTGTATCCTGGCTTCAGAAATTTTGTTCTTATTGGTCCAAAGGTTTCCGATGTTCCAGGATACATTAGCGCCTACAGTAACTGGCATCAGGTACTGGTTAACCGGGGGGATAAAGCTGCCACTTGGGTTAATGTAATAGAGGTTTGCGCCAACACCTACAGTAGGTAAGGTATTCGCTTTAATGGTTTTAATGTTAACTCCTGCAACTTTGTTTTGCAATTCCAGTTGCTGAAGTTCTTGTCTGTTGCTCATGGCTAAATCTATGTAGCTAGTGAGCGAACCGGCAACTTTAACCCCGTTTTCAGGCTCGGAGATTTCTATATTGGTACCTTCGTTAAGGCCTAACAAAATGTCCAGGTTATAGTTGATGATTTTGCGATTGTTCTCAATCTCCATGTCGGTCAACGTCACGTTGGCTTGCTGAAGCTGAAACCTCAGCACATCATTTTTAGTAACGATGCCTTGCTCAAAGAAACGCTGCGATTGTTTGAGCTGACTGGCAATAGACTCCAGGTTTTGTGCAACTACCTTTTTGCTCTGCAACACTTTGTAAAGTGCGTAATAGGTATTGATTACCGCGTAGCTTACTTCCTCTTTGTTTTTATCTGCATCCAACTTGGCCACCTCAGTAAGCAATTTGGTAGATTCCTCTGCATACTTGAATTTACCACCCGCGTAAATCAGTTCCTCAACGGCTGCAGTACCTACAAAAGCATCAGCGCGTTTAGGCAGATGAATAGGGTCACCTCCGCCAATAATTAAGGTGTTGGTTGGAATCTCGGCATGGTTGTATAAAAAAGAAGCCGATGCACTTGGCAGTTTATTGTCCTTCACAATTGCCAGCCTGGAAACTGCCTCATCAATTTTGCTCTGAGCTAATTTCAGGTTCTTGCTATTGGCAATGCCCAGATCAATAGCTTCTGGTAAGCTCAGTTTTTTAACTTCCTGGGCATACATCAGCCCGGGAAGGAGGAGGGTTGGAAGAATTAATTTTAATGTATTGCGTATCATTTTTGGGGTGTTAGGTAAATTGTAACTAGTTCTTTCAGATGGATAATCAGTCGCTCGGTAATAATTTTCCGGTCTTTTGTTTTTTCAATATCAAGGTTTGTTCCTGAGGTGATTTTAGCTGGTGAAGTAGCCACCGCACTTATAGTTCCCATTACCGTGGCAATCAACATGCGTACATCCACTTTTCTAAAGCTTCCATCCGCAATTCCATCATTGATGATGTCCTCAATGATCAGCATGTTTGCCATCATTGCATTCTTAAGCGTGGTAAACATCTCCGGCCGTTGCGGCAAGCTTAATTCCCGTTGCATCATTTTATGAAAAGTGTGGTTGCAAAGAATTCTGTTTGCGTAACGCTCAACTACCAGTAGTAGTTTCTCCATCATCGGCACATCTTTCTGACTAATGGCGCTCAACTGATCGGCGAAATCTTTGATCCTCATGCTCATAATCTCAAAGAATACACCTTCTTTAGAGCCAAAGTAATAATTGATCATGGCCATATTGGCCCCCGCTTCCTTCGCGATTTGACGAGTTGAAGCACCCTCGTAGCCCAGTTCAGAGAACAGCTTTTCTGCTGCTTCTAAAATGCTGGCCTTTTTATCTGCTTTTTCCATCTTCATTTGTGCGACAAAATTAATCAATCGATTGATTAATTATAGTATAATTTGTTAATCGATTGATTAATGACAAATGGCTGACCAAAGCGTATATTGTACACTAAGGGTTGTTCAGGGTGACCGGATGGTTCATTCAAGACCTAATATTAAAAAATTAATACTTTTGCAGCTTAAACACATAACTATGAGTTGGATAATTTTAGTGATCGCAGGACTATTTGAAGTTGGTTTTACCACATGCCTTAAGCTGTCTAACAATTTCTCTAACCTGAAATGGACGATTGGGTTCGCCATTTGCATTAGCCTTAGCTTCTTTTTCTTAAATAAAGCAACACAGGTATTACCGATGGGAACCTCCTATGCAGTGTGGACTGGCATCGGTGCGGTAGGAACAGTTATTATAGGAATTGTTTATTTTCAGGAGCCCGCCAATTTCTGGAGGATATTTTTCATTACCACTTTAATTGGCTCTATCCTTGGCTTAAAATTCTTCGCCGAAGGACATTCATAAAAAAGTTAGGAAACAAAAAAGCCGGATATTTTTATCCGGCTTTGCTATTTCTGATATCGTCAGAAAGATATGTTTTTAACTACTTAATGGTAATAGGCAATGATACAGATGTAGTGTCCCATCCTACAACCAAGTTAGCGCCACCGGCTGCTTCTGTGAATATGATAGATAATGCTTCAACAGGTGCTGCCAATGTTTTAACAGGAACATCAGTCCTTACCACGTCTTTAGATGCATCATATGAGTAAGCACCCCAGCTATGGATTTTGCTGTTGATGATCATTGTCCATTTGTCTTTGTTAGGGATTGCAAATAAGCTATAAGAACCTGCTGCGATTGCTTTTCCACCAATAACTACTGGCTTATAAAAAGTGATCTCGTTAGATTCGTTAGCACCTAAACGGTATACTGCACCAAATTTCTCTAACTCGCCAAATATCACACGGCCTTTTTTCTGAGGTCTTGAATAGATCAGGCGAATAGAAGGAGGAGTGTTTTTTTGGGTAGTGTTTGCAGGAAAATAAGAAAGATCTGCCGGACTGCCATCTAAACCAGGAAATTTAGGGTCCTGAGCATTTGCTGCAATGGTAAATAGGGCAAACATTGCCACTAAAGCTAATTTTTTCATGTTTATATCGGGTTAAGTTAAATTAGTACTCGCGACCTTTAACGATCGAGTTAAGAAAAACTGCACCGAAAATAAAACCCAAAAGGCCTCCAAAAAGCAACCAGCCAAAATGCAATGTAATTGCTGAGGTAGTTAAAATTCCGGCAACCAGGCCTAATACATAATAAATCCAATCGAAGCTGTTGTTATTTTCTTGTTCAGTCATTTTATAAATACTTAATGCCCAAAGATATTGATTTATTTTATTTGCTTATAATTATTATCAAGTAAGTTTGTACGGAGTCGGGACAAGTTCAGGACTGGCTATAGATGCAGTCGAGGCAAATGCTCACCTCATACAGACCTTCTACACGCTTTCTTCACAAAAAAGTCCCTGATTGTGAGTTTGGTGTGAAGCAGGTGTGAACAAAGTGTGAAGAAGCCTACAACTTGTGAAGAACTCATCTCAAATCAATTACGAAGGAAGCTTTTTCAATTTAGACTGGTAAATTCGGCTGCTATTTTATAAGTTTGAACACCAAATAAGAACCCCTATTATGAGAACCCAAATAAATGCCATTACCCTAGCCGCCAACGATTTGCTTAAGCTGAAACACTTTTATGCTACGACATTTGGCTGGGAAATTCACTCAGAAAGTACAGAGATTGTAATGTTCAGGTTAAAAAATGGTTTGATCTTCAGCATTTATAAAGATCAAGATCATGCACGGTACATTGGCAGCCCCGAAGTAGCCACCGGCGCAGCTCCAAAATCATACATTACCATAAATACCAATTCCCTTAAGGAAACAGATGAGATCTTTATGGAATTGGAAAGGAAGTCGGCAAATATTATCAAAAAGCCCGAAAATGTTTTCTGGGGTGGTTATAGAGGGATCATTGCGGATCCTGAAAATAATTATTGGGAAATATGCTTCAACCCGATGGATTAATCCATTACCCTAAATATCGCTCTTTTATGATGGCTGTATGGTGCATGATGTGTCCTGCAACGATGTAAACAATTGCTTTGACCGTAATTTGTCTGCCTGATGCGGTGCCGCTTCGGTTCAATTCTGCTTCGGTTAGTGATTTAATTAGGTATAAATTGGCTTTTCTAAGCAGAGAAAATTCTTCTGAAAAGCTGTTCAGGTTCCTGTCAGAGAAATGTGCATTGGCTACATAATCATCTTCTTCAAAGCCGGGGAGTGCTTGTTGTTCGTTTCTGGCAAAGCAAGTGATGCGGTAAACCAAAATGCGTTCGGTATCAATGATGTGTCCTATCAATTCTTTTATAGTCCATTTTCCCGGGGCATAGGCATGATCGGCACGCTCTTCTAAACTGTGTATGAAATCAGCAAATTCTGTAGCCTGCCTTTCCAGTAGGTCAATGACATCGCCGTCTACAAGTTTGATATAAGTTTCGCCCCAGATGGGGTATTCGTTAGTTTGCGGTCGGTTCATAAGTGATACTGCTTTTTAGAATGATGCGGAAAGTAGTGCCCTTGCCCAGTTCAGAATCTTTTACAAATATTTCTCCGCTATGGTAGTTGTCTATTATTCTCTTGGTGAGGGATAACCCTAATCCCCATCCTCGTTTCCGGGTGGTATAACCGGGTTGGAATACGGCATCAAATTTAGAGCGCGCAATGCCTTTCCCGGTATCTGTTACGTCTATAAAGACTTCTTCTTTAGTGAGGTTCTCAATGATATCAATGGTGATTTTACCCTCATTTTCAATAGCATTGGCTGCATTTTTTAATAGATTTTCAGTTACCCAATCGAACAGCGGTACATTTAACATAGCCCTTACCTGTTCATCACCGGTGATGCTGAAAACTACTTTATCAGATGTGCGCAGTTTGAAATATTCTACAAAATTATGGATTACTGTAAATACCACATGGTCTTCCAAAATAGGCTTAGATCCAATTTTAGAAAAGCGATCGGTGATGACTTCCAACCGCTTGATGTCGTTCTCCATTTCTGCAATGAGGGGATCATCTTCCGCATCAAAGCGGGATTTCATGAGCTCTACCCAGGCCATCAGGGATGATATCGGCGTGCCCAATTGGTGTGCTGTTTCTTTGGCCATACCCACCCATACTTGATCTTGTTCCGCTTTCCTTGCCGAACTAAAGGCCACATAGGCCGTAATTAGAAATAAAGCAATAACGCCCAATTGGATGTATGGAAAGTAACGCAATTGAGTTAGTGTAGGCGAATCTTTATGGTAGATGTACCAGTTGGAGCCATCTAGTCCCAGGCTTTTGATAGGAATGGGAGGATACTGGCTTTTCATCTTTTTCAACTCCCGTTTGAAATAATCGGGATCGTAATTAATGCCGGGTTTCTTTTCTATGTTATAATACGTTTTGGTAGAATCCAAACCTTGAGAGGCCAGGAACTCATCTTTAGAATCGGTTAATATAACCGGTAACTTTGTATTTGCCCTGATCAGATCGATTAGGCCGGTGTAGCGGTCATCATCATACATCATGATGGCTTGTTCCGTTACTTTAACATACAATTGGAACTGCAGGCGCTCTTCGCGCTCCATCTTCTTTACAAAAAAATCACTGTAGAAAACAGAAGCAGCGCCTATTACAATGGCAAATACCAATAGAAAGAATTTCCAGCGCCGCTTTTTTTCGTAAGGGTTCATAGATTATGTAGGCAAATTACAAAAATATATCTTTGCGGACAGTAATATGGAAAAGAAAGTAAGAGTAAGATTTGCGCCAAGCCCTACAGGCGGTTTGCACCTTGGTGGTGTACGCACTGCATTGTTCAATTATTTGTTTGCTAAACAGCACAATGGCACGTTTGTGCTGCGGGTGGAAGATACCGACCAGACCCGTTTTGTGGAAGGCGCCGAAGAATACATTGTCTCTTGCCTGGAGTGGTGCGGGATCTCACCAGATGAAAGTCCGCAATTGGGAGGCGCTTTTGGGCCATACCGACAGAGTGAAAGAAAGGCTACTTACAAACAATATGCCGACCAGCTGATTGCCGATGGTTATGCCTATTATGCTTTTGATACCCCTGAAGAGTTGGATGCCAAGCGTAAGGAGGTTAATAATTTTACGTACGGAATTTCTACCAGGAGCCAGATGCGCAATTCACTAACGCTAAGTGAAGCGGAAGTTGCTCAACTTTTGGCGGCCAATGTACCGCATGTGGTGCGTATAAAAATGCCTGAGGATGAATTGGTTTCCTTTACCGATTTGATTAGGGGCCATGTTAGTTTTGATACCAACCTGGTAGATGATAAAGTGTTGTTAAAGGCAGATGGAATGCCTACTTATCATTTGGCGGTAGTAGCCGATGATAAAGCCATGGAAATTACCCATATTTTTAGGGGAGAAGAATGGTTACCTTCCGCACCAATTCACATCTTATTGTGGCGATATTTGGGATGGGAAGATACCATGCCTAATTGGGTACACTTGCCATTGATTTTGAAACCCGATGGTAATGGTAAATTGAGTAAACGTGATGGCGATAGATTAGGTTTTCCTGTTTATGCACAAAATTGGACAGACCCTAAAACTGGCGATTTAACGGCCGGATTTAAAGAACTTGGCTTTATGCCGGAAGCTTTTGTAAACCTGCTGGCGATGCTGGGCTGGAATGATGGTACCGATCAGGAACTTTTCTCCTTGGCAGAACTGATAGAGAAATTCTCCATTGAAAGAATCAGTAAGGCTGGTGCGAAGTTTGATTTTGAGAAGGCAAAATGGTATAACCATGAGTGGATTAAAAATGCCGATGCTAAAACTTTAGCCCCTGCTGTAAAAACCGCGCTTGAAACAGCGGGTATTGCGGTTGCCGATGAAGCTTATTTGTTGAAGGTGATTGACTTGATTAAAGACAGATGTAACCTGCTGACTGATTTTGTCCTGCAGTCGGGCTATTTCTTTGCTGTGCCTGAAAACTATGATAGTGCTGCGGTATTGTCTAAATGGAGTGCCGAAAAAGCGGCTTTTTTCGAAGCATTTGCCTCAACACTGAGTGAGGAGTTAACTGCGGCAGAACAAGAAGAGAAATTTAAAGCCCTAGCCACTACCCATAATTTTAAGCCGGGCGAATTGATGTTGCCTTTCAGGATAATGCTGGTTGGTGGTAAATTTGGTCCTGGTGTTTTTGACATCTCCGTTGTGCTGGGTGCGGAAATCGCTCAAGAGCGAATTCACACTGCGATAAAGATATTTAATCAATAGCTAAAAAATTGCAGTTTGGTATAACAATTGTCGTAGGTAATTGTTATACCAAATAAACAATTTTTATATGCAGTGGTTCGGTAAAGGAAGTGGCAATATAGACGATAGAAGGGGAATGAGTGGCGGTGCGATAGGCGGGGGCATCGGAGTTATCGTAGTTATTATTGGATTAATTTTTGGACAGGACCTCACTGGCCTCGTTAGTCAGCTCCCAGCTGGAGAAGGACAGGCTACAGAAGGAAAAACCGGCGACCCAACCGATGCGGAGGGTAAATTTGTGGACGGGGTTTTTGAGTCTACTAACCAGGTCTGGGAAATACAATTCAAAGAAATGGGTTCTACCTATCAGGAACCTGAGAAACTCACTTTATTTACAGATTACGTGCAATCGGCATGCGGGGGCGCGAGTTCTGCTGTTGGTCCGTTTTATTGTCCGGGCGACAGAAAGATATACATTGACCTTTCTTTTTATGAAGAACTTAAGAACCGATTTGGTGCTGCGGGTGACTTTGCACAAGCATATGTGATTGCCCATGAGGTTGGGCACCATGTACAGAACTTGCTGGGCATATCTGCAAAGCTGGATGCAGCCAGGGGAAAAGTAAGTGAAACCGAATACAATAAGCTTTCTGTAAAACTGGAACTACAGGCCGATTTCCTGGCTGGCATGTGGGCGCACCATGCACAAAACCTTAAAGATTTCAAACTTGAAGAAGGTGACATTGAGGAAGCGCTTAATGCTGCGAATGCCATTGGTGATGATAAGTTGCAAAAGCAGTCGCAGGGTGAGGTGGTGCCTGATGCATTTACCCACGGCACATCTGCACAGCGCATGTACTGGTTTAAAAAAGGATTTGAAACGGGAGATCTAAAGCAAGGCGACACATTTAACTCAAATGAACTTTAATAACGTTAGTTGCAATTTTTTGATATGATATGAAATTATACCCTAAATATTCTCGAGAGTTGTATAACTTTAAAGCTCCATTTATACCTCGAGAATGATATTAATAGTAGATGATACCCCCGAGAATCTCATTTCATTAAAAAAGGTTCTGGAAAGGCATAATTTTGAAGTTGATACCGCTTCCTCAGGTGAGGAGGCCCTCAAAAAGGTGCTTAAGAATGAATATGTGCTCATCATTCTCGATGTTCAAATGCCAGGTATGGACGGCTTTGAGGTTGCTGAAGCGATTTCTGGCTATAGTAAGGCCAAAGAAACAGCTATTATTTTCTTATCGGCAGTTAACACGGAAAATAAGTTTATCACTAAAGGATACTCTTCTGGAGGATTGGATTACATAACCAAGCCTGTAGACATGGATATTCTGCTCCTGAAAGTGAAAACCTTTTATAGGATCTATGAACAGAGCAGAAAACTAATAGAGATCCAGAAAGCCCTGATAGACGAAATTGAGTTTAGAAAGCAGGCAGAGCGTAAAAAGGATGAGTTTATTAGTATTGCCAGTCATGAATTGAAAACCCCTTTAACCAGTGTAAAAGGTTATATGCAATTGCTGGAGCGCAACCTGGACAGAGGTGATATAGAAACCGTAAAACGGCATTTGGGCAAGGCGCAAGTGCAAATGGAGAAGCTGAATGACCTGATTGCTGATTTGCTGGATATTTCCAAGATTGAAAGCGGTAAGCTGAAATTCAACAAGAAGTTTTTTGATTTGAATGCATTGCTGGATAGCGTTATTGAAATCATGCACCAATCTAACCCGGATTTTAAGCTCATCCGCAAAGGAAAGGCCTCAAAAGAAATTTACGCAGACGAAACACGGGTGGAGCAAGTGATTATCAATTTCTTAACGAATGCCATAAAATATTCTCCCGGAACTACAGAAGTAAAAATTAATGTGGAACCTATGGGCGACAAAGTTTATCTTGGCGTACGGGACTATGGTATCGGAATAGCTCCTGAACTGCAGAAACATGTTTTTGATAAATTTTACCGGGTTGAAGAAACGGCAATTCATTTCCAGGGATTAGGTATAGGATTGTATATTTCTTCTGAGATTATCAGGCGTCACAAGGGAGAGATCGGCGTTAAAAGCAAGGCAGGCGAAGGCTCCGAGTTTTATTTTATACTACCGGTAAATGAAGGACCAGAAAAAGATTAAGTATAGATTTTTATGAATTCATCTTTAAAAAATAACCTAAGAATTGGCTTAGGACTTTCACTATTAATATTATTTATTACCTCACTTGCTTCATATACAAGTATCAATAACCTGATCAAGAGCGCCGACCTGGTAGCCCATAGCAACAGGGTGATGTCCAGCCTTGATGGTGTGATCTCTACACTAAAAGATGCTGAAACCGGTCAGCGGGGATACTTGCTAACTGGAGATAAAGTTTTTCTGGAACCCTATAACGGCGCCAAGGAACATGCTGCAGACCTTTTAAGTTTGGTTGCTTTAGAAACGGTTGACAATCCTTTTCAACAAGAGAATGTGAAGCGTTTACAAGAGATCGTTGAGAACAGGCTGGGCATAATAGAAAAGACGATAAACATTAAGAGTCGTGGCGGGAGCGTGAGCGTAGATGAATTGCTGAGGGGCAAAGTGTTCATGGATGATGCTCGTAATGTGATCAAAAAAATGCAGGCAGAAGAAAAACGCCTGTTGAGCGCGAGAACCGAAGAGCTGAATAAAATATCGGGCTATACACCTGCACTTATCTTGATTGCTGCCGCGCTGGCGATCTTAATTACCTTTTTCTTCTACAGAAAAGTATCCGGCGATTTCACGATAAGAATGAAATTACAAAAGGAGCTGGAAGAAAAGAATGAGGAGATTGATAACAGGATAGAAGTGATACAAAATATTGCTGGCAAGATTTCTAACGGTGACTACCAGATACGGCTTGATGAGAAAGAGAAAGATGGTTTGGGTAGTTTGGCAATATCCTTAAATGCCATGGCTGAATCCCTTCAATATTCCTTTTCATTGCTGGCAGATAAAGAATGGCTACAAGCCGGAATTGCCAGTTTAAATGATAAAATGGTGGGGGAGAAGAATTTGGAGGTCCTTACCAATGATGTAGTCGAAAATATTGTGGGACACACAAAGAGTGCTGTGGCTGCTTTCTACCTGCTTGGAGAAGATCAGCGCCTACACCTGGAGGGAAGTTATTCCCTAACAGACGTTGAAAAGAGAAGAGTTTTAAAAATAGGAGAAGGTATACCCGGGCAGGTTGTTAAATCTGGTAAATCCATCATCATCGATGAAATCCCGGAGGGAGAGATGACCATCAGCTATGCTTCAGGCTCGACGCCTCCAACAAGCATTGCTGCAATTCCTGTCTTAAGAAATGGGATAATGGTAGGGGTAATTGAATTGGGTTCTTTAAAAGCTTATACGCCGTTGCAGCTTGACTTTTTAGACAATGTTTCTGAGAACATCGGTATCGCCATTCATGTCGCCCAAAATCGCAAGCGCATGCAAGAACTCCTGGAAGAAACCCAGGCACAAGCTGAGGAGTTACAAGCTCAACACAGTGAGTTGGAAGGCCTTAATGCAGAGCTTGAGGCCCAAACCCAGAAAATCCAGACATCTGAAGAGGAGCTTAGGGTACAGCAAGAAGAGTTGCTGCAAAGTAACCAGGAACTGGAAGAGCGTACCAGCCTGTTAGAAGAAAAGAACCAGCTGATACAGGAAAGAAATCTGGACATACAGCAGAAGGCAGAACAGCTGGAACTGAGCACCAAGTACAAGTCGGAATTCCTGGCCAACATGTCGCACGAACTCCGCACGCCACTAAATTCTATACTTTTACTGTCCAAACTCATGTCTGAAAACAAAGACCTGGACGAAGAATATATTGAATATGCAGAGGTAATTCAGAGCTCCGGACAAGGCTTACTGGGTCTGATTGATGAGATTCTTGATCTGTCGAAAATTGAGGCAGGAAAGATGAAGCTGGAGTTTGCAGAAATTAATGTGACCGAAGTGGCCACGGACATGCGCTCCTTATTTAACCCAATAGCCAGAAACAAAAATCTGGAATTGATCATTGACCTGGACGAGCAGGTGAGCAATATGGTTACCGACAAGATGAGGCTGGAGCAGATCTTGAAAAATCTACTCTCCAACGCCATCAAGTTCACTTCACATGGTAAAGTTGCACTGACCATTAGAAAAGAAGAAGCAGATCAATCTGTTGTATTCCAGGTATCTGATACAGGCATAGGTATTCCGGCAGATAAGCAGGGTTTGATCTTTGAAGCATTTCAACAGGCAGATGGCTCAACACGGCGTAGGTTTGGGGGAACGGGCTTAGGCCTTTCCATCAGCAGGGAACTGGCAAAGTTGCTTGGTGGAGAGATAGAACTGACCAGTAAAGAAAATGTAGGAAGTGAATTTACCTTCTCATTGCCTATAGACGGGTCTGTTGTTGAAGTTGAAGAACCTAATCAGCGCATCATAGCAGCGCCCGCTTACTACGAAAAGAAGGCAGAGGTGCCTGAACCGAGATTTACGGTAGAACACATTCCGCAGGAAGTAGAAGACGACAGGCCTAATATCGTGCCGGGTGATAAAGTGATCCTGATCATTGAAGATGATACCTCTTTTGCTAAAATACTGTTAAACTTTACACGCCAGCGAAACTACAAAGGTATCGTTGCAGTGAGGGGAGATCTGGGTATTGAAATGGCAAACTATTATAAGCCAGTTGCCATATTACTGGATATCCAATTGCCTGTTAAAGATGGCTGGCAGGTAATGGAAGAATTAAAATCAAACCCGGAGACCAAGCCTATTCCGGTACACATCATGTCTTCTCTGGAAGTTAAGAAAGAAAGTTTATTAAAAGGGGCGGTGGATTTTATCAACAAGCCCTTTGCGTTAGAGCAGATGCAGCAAATCTTTCAAAAACTGGAGCATGCGCTAAGCAGACATCCCAAAAAGGTTTTAATTGTAGAAGAAAATAAGCAGCATGCCGAAGCGCTGAGTTATTTCCTGAGTAACTATAACATTACTACTGAAGTTGCCGGGAATGTTAAAGAAGGCATAGGCGCCTTGCATAAAAAGGAAGTTGACTGCGTAATTTTGGATATGGGTATTCCGGATAAGAATGCTTATGAAACCCTGGAAACGATCAAGAAAAGCGAGGGGCTTGAAAACCTGCCAATTATCATTTTTACAGGAAAAAACCTTTCTAAGGGAGAGGAAAGTCGCATTAAGCAGTATGCAGATTCTATCGTGGTAAAAACGGCCCATTCTTACCAGAGAATCCTGGATGAAGCCGGACTTTTCCTTCACCTGGTAGAGGAGAAATCAATAGATAAAAACAGGAAGCCTGCTTCTGAGCGCTTGGGCGGATTGTATGAAGTGTTGAATAATAAAACCGTGTTGATAGCGGACGACGATGTGCGTAATATTTTCTCGCTTACGAAGGCGCTGGAACAGCATAAGATGAAGGTTTTAGCTGCTACAGATGGAAAGGAGGCACTTCAAATCTTAAAAGACAATCCGATGGTGGATATTGTGTTGATGGACATGATGATGCCGGAAATGGATGGATACGAGAGTACCAGAGAGATTAGGAAGATGCCTGCATACAAACAATTGCCTGTTTTAGCTGTTACTGCGAAAGCAATGATGGGAGACCGGGAAAAGTGTATAGCTGCGGGTGCTTCGGATTACATTTCCAAGCCGGTTGATATTGACCAGCTGATCTCATTACTTCGCGTTTGGCTTTACGATAAAGTGTAATATGGCTAACAAAGTATTAATAATAGACGACGATAACAGAAATATCTTTGCCTTAAGCGCGGTATTGAAAGCAAGGGGATATAAATGCCTGTCTGCTACTGGCGGTGAAGAGGGTATAGCGATACTTAAGCAGGACAATGAAATTGCAGTTGTACTGATGGACATGATGATGCCCGGTATGGATGGTTATCAGGCAATTGCCGAAATCAATGGAACTGAAGACCTAAAGAACATTCCTGTGATTGCAGTTACGGCACAAGCTATGGTTGGCGACAAGGAACGCTGCCTAAAGGCGGGTGCTGTGGGTTATGTTTCTAAACCGATTAATGTGGACGAATTAACAGGGTTGTTGACCAGATATATACTTTGATTTTGGAAGGGACACAGATAGACGATGAACAGGTAGAGCATTTGCTGTCCGATCTTTTGGAGAATTACGGTTATGATTTCACCGGTTACTCCAGAGCATCTTTAAAGCGGAGGATTAACCGGCTATATGGTTTAGACAAAGCCCTTAGCTTTGCAGAATTTAGGTACAAGATCAACAATGAAAACGCTTACTTTAAAAGGTTTGTAGAACAGATTACAGTAAATGTAACCGAGATGTTCAGAGATCCGGTGTTTTTTAAGACCCTCCGTGATGCGGTATTGCCAACATTGGGGACTTACCCATTTATCAGAATTTGGTTGGCTGGATGTTCAACAGGTGAGGAGGCCTATTCTATCTCCATTCTCTTGAAGGAACTTAACCTGTTGCACAAATCTTTAATATATGCTACAGATCTAAACCCTGCGGTACTTGAAAAGGCCGGGCAGGGTATGTTTGGCATGAGCCAGATGAAGCAATATTCAGAGAACTACATTGCTGCCGGCGGAACAAAAGATTTTTCCAGTTATTACACTGCAAATTATTCCCTGGCTAAATTTAATGAGGACCTAAAAAGTAAAATCATCTTTTCTACCCATAACCTGGTATCTGATCATTCTTTTAACGAGTTTCAACTGATCCTTTGCCGTAACGTACTGATTTATTTTGACCGGGATTTGCAGCATAAAGTGCTGAATCTTTTTGATGATAGTTTGGAAGAACTAGGTTATTTGGCTTTAGGTACAAAAGAAACGGTGGATTTTTCCAGTATCTCCAAGAACTATAAAAGAGTACCCGGCCAAAAAATCTGGAGGAAGAGCAAATGACCCGAAGATGTGATGCGGTGATCATTGGCGGCTCTGCCGGTAGTTTGGAAGTACTTTTAAAGGTACTGCCAGTTCTGGATGTGAACATCACTTTTCCGGTTATTATTGTGATCCACCGCAAGCATGGTACCGATTCGTTACTGCCCGACCTGCTGTCAAGCAGAACCAGGCTTAGGGTAAAAGAAGTTGATGAAAAGGAGCCTATTGCTGCCGGGACTATTTATATTGCACCCTCCGATTATCATTTACTTATAGAGCGTGACCGAACCTTCTCTCTCGATTACTCTGAGAAAATCAATTATTCCAGGCCTTCGATCGATGTTACTTTTCAAACAGCAGCTGAAGTATATGGAGAAAAGCTCACCTGTATATTATTGTCAGGCTCTAATTCTGACGGGGTAAATGGATTAAAAAGTGTAAAATCTTGGGGAGGAACGGTGGTTATTCAAAGCCTGGAATCCGCTCAGGTAGCTTATATGCCAGCCCAGGCTAAAATACATGTAGAAATAGATCAAGAATTGGGAATTGAAAACATCGGAGATTTCATAAATTCACTTAAATAATTTATAAGTTTGTTGACAAAAAAATTAATCATTATCCTAAATGAAGAATAAGAAAGTATTTGTATTTGATGATAACGCTGATATCCTGGAATTGTGCACAATTATATTAGAAGATGCAGGATATGAAATAAAAACATCGTCGACATCTAATAATATAATTGATCAGGTACTTGGTTATACTCCGGATATTATTTTTATGGACAACTGGCTGCCAGATGTAGGTGGTATTGAGGCAACAAGGGAACTGAAAAAGCATGATACTTTAAAAGTAATACCTGTTATCTACTTTTCTGCCAATAACGATGTTAAATCCCTTGCTCAGGAGGCTGGTGCAGATGGCTATTTATCTAAGCCTTTTGACATACAAGAGTTGGAAGACATCATCACCAAACACCTTTCTTAACCTTCCTTACTTAACACCTAAAACATCCACACCCTGTTCAAATACGACATCAACAGGTATGCCTTTTTTTGTGAGCTTATCCAGGTCTGATTGCAGTTCAGGAGCTATGATTGCCTTTTCCTTTTGCGCTTTTTCTACCGCAGCTTTATTACCATTTCCCTGCAGGGTGATGATCATGTTGCCCAGCTTGTTCATGGAGTCTTCAAATTTCAAATAATCAACCTTATAGGTTCCGTTAGAATTCCTGATGAACGCTCCGTTTTCTTTAAAGAAGTTGAAACACTGCATATTGGCCATCCCGTGCGCACTAGCTGCACCAAATCTTACTGAACGTAAAATACCCGCCATGTAGGTAGTGTAAAACTGCTTCAGGTCGCCCTCCAGTTCTCCTTTTTTAAGCAATCCAGTTACCATATATAAACCTAGCACATCTGCCTTGCCTTCTTCCAGCCAGGAGAATTGTTCTTGAAGTGCTTCTTTAACGAAGCCTTTCCCTGTTATGATTTTCTTGATACCTAATCCGTGCGCTACTTCGTGAAACATCACATTGGCAAAGAAAGCATCAAAGTTGATGTATTGTTGTTGCTCTGCATCAATCAATTCTTTGGCAATGGGAACAAGAATTTTGTCAAATTTAGCCTTCATTGCATTCTTTAATTGAGAACGCCTCGTTCCTTTTTTCTGCTGGATCAGCTCATCGTTGGGCAAGTTAACCGCAATGGTTTTGGAACCCGCATTACAATCCCCAGCATAATAGATCACATCATAGGCATTAAGCTCAGAATCGGTACCTGGCTTTTCCTTTTTATACTTTGCTTCAACTGGCAAACCACGTTGCAGTTCTGGTAACATGCTTACGTATTTTGCCAGCCTCTTACTCCAGACCTTGTCTTTCACCAGAACATAAGCTTCGTAAGAAGCCCGGGCATTCAAAAGCTTGTCCTCGTAGTTTTCAATCGGGCCCAGTATGATGTCGAGCGTATTCGTCTTCATGTCAAGCCAGGCGTAGTCACTTGCGGTATAGTTGTCGGATATCAAGGCATCAGCGCGTAGGTTTAGGTACTTTTTAAATCCGGCGTCTTCAGCCAGTAGGGCAGCCTGTTTCAATAATGCTGATGCTTTTTGTAGCTCTGTAGCATAAATAATGTGGTAAGGAACGGACATGTATTTGCCTGGCTGTTCTTCCCTGATCACAGAGTATAAACCATATTTATCTTTTACATCAGAATTCTTTAGGGCATCTTTGGTCATTCCCGCCGGGTAGAAATTAAGGGCGTCTGGCTTCGGACCAATCCCTGCTACAAATGGCTTGTCGCCATTTAACCTGTCCCACGGGCCATAATTTATCCATACAAAAGATTTGGTCTTTTCATCCTTGATTGTGTTCAATAAGCTGTCGCGCTGCGGATAGACTTGTTTCCAATAGATATCATCCATTATTTGAGCTGCCTGTATCAAAAGCGGCAATATTTCCCGCTCGCTGGAGCTCAATTCGTTCACATTGGTGCTCAGTTTTACCTTTTCATAAATATCCAGCCTTTCGTCTACATAACGTTCCAGACTGTCTTTGCCAGATGCAGGCTTACTATTTGTGGCAGACTTGGTTTTAGGTTGATTGCAGGAGGCGATACTTGCTACAGTAGCAAGGCCTGCCATAAATAAACGAGCGGAAGTAGAAAATGTCATAGTGATATTGTATCGATTATTTGCGCCTAAAAGTAGTAAAAAATAGTAATTTCACAGTTTTCAAACCTACCGTCATGAAAACTGGAAATTCACCCGCTATTGCTGTTTTGGTTCTTTTACTACATGTCTTGGCGTCTTGTTCTACGAACAAATATGCTGCCACTAATAAGATTTATAAAACACAGGCAAAAGGCTTTGCCAAAACCATTGGATCTACACCTCCATTAACTCAGGGGGTTGACTCTTTTGCTGTCGATTCTCAACTGTGGGTGGGCTCTATAAACTTCGGTATAAGGAAGCCGAATTTTGTGATCTTACATCATACCGCCCAGAAATCTACTGATCAGACCATTAAAACCTTTACAGTAAAGGGGCAAAGTGAAGTTAGTGCTCACTATGTAGTTGGAAGGGATGGCAAGGTTGTCCAGATGGTGAACGATTATTTACGTGCGCATCATGCGGGAATCGGAAAATGGGGTAATGATACAGATATCAATTCTTCCTCTATCGGGATTGAGATCGATAACGATGGTTTTGAACCTTACAGCGCTGCACAAATTCAAAGCGTGATCAAAGTTTTGGCCACATTGAAGAAGCGCTATAAAATCCCAACTGCCAACTTTATCGGTCACTCAGATATTGCGCCAAGCAGGAAGCCCGATCCACATGATTTTCCGTGGAAACTGCTTGCCAAAAAGGGATTTGGATTGTGGTATGATGATATCTTGAACATGCCACCAGCAGATTTTGATACAAAGCTGGCGCTAAGGATAATGGGTTACGACATCAGTAACTTATCTGCAGCGATCGTGGCTTTTAAACGTCATTTTGTGCAAACCGACATTACGCCGGTACTGACCCCTGCAGATAAGCTGATTTTATTTAATCTCTACAAAAAATATTTGTAGTAAATGGGCTATTTATTTGATTTTGCCCAGGCATCTTTTAAAGAAACTGTGCGGTTAAAAATTAAGTTTCCTGCAGAAGATTGTTTGTCTAACGTATAGTATCCCTTTCTGATAAACTGGTAACGTCCTTCATGATCAGCAGTTTCCAGGAAAGGCTCAATATAAGCCCTGCTAATCACTTCCATACTGTTTGGGTTTAGATAATCTTTGAAATCACCTTCTTCAGCATCAGGAGACTCGACTGTAAACAGGCGATCGTACATTCTGATTTCCGCTGTCTTAGCGTGCTTACTGCTCACCCAATGGATGGTTCCTTTTACGTTGATACCGCTCGTATCTTCACCGCTTTTTGATTCTGGAATATATGAACAGTTGATCTGCGTTACATTACCTTCACTATCTTTTTCAAAACCTTCGCATTTAACGATATAAGCATGTTTTAGTCTTACTACAGCTCCTGGTGCCAGGCGAAACCATTTCTTTGCAGGCTCTTCCATGAAGTCTTCCCGCTCAATCCACAGCTCATTACTGAAAGGAATCTCTCTGGAGCCACCTTTATCTTCAGCCTCTGGATTATTTTCACCAATGAGGATCTCTTCCTGACCTTCAGGGTAATTGTTGATCACTAGTTTAATGGGGTCCAATACCGCCATTACCCTGGTTGCCGTTTTGTTGAGGTGTTCTCTTACACAAAACTCCAGTAAGCTAAGCTCTATTACATTTTCACGTTTCGCTATTCCAATTCTTTCACAAAATTCTCTGATGCTTTCCGGCGTGTAACCTCTTCTGCGAAGTCCGCTAATCGTCGGCATCCGTGGATCGTCCCAGCCACTAACTACACCTTCGTTAACCAATTGCAGCAGTTTTCGCTTGCTCATTACCGTGTAAGAAAGATTCAGGCGCGCAAATTCATATTGCTTTGATGGGAAGATTCCCAGTTTCTCAATAAACCAGTCGTACAATTCCCGGTGCGATACATATTCAAGTGTACAAATGGAGTGCGTAATGGTCTCAATGCTGTCGCTTTGCCCATGAGCAAAGTCATACATCGGATAGATGCACCATTTGTCGCCTGTCCTATGGTGTGCAGCATGTTTAATGCGATAGATAATCGGATCCCGCATTAACATGTTGGTGCTTGCCATATCAATTTTTGCACGCAAGGTACAGGCCCCGTCTTCCAGAGATCCACCTTTCATTTCAGCAAACAAAGCGAGGTTTTCTTCAATACTTCTATTCCTGAACGCGCTGTCTTTGCCGGGTTCTGTGGGTGTTCCTTTCAATGCAGCAATATCTTCTGCTGAACTATGGTCTACATAAGCCAAGCCATCCGTAATCAGCTTAACGGCATATTCATATAGTGTATCGAAGTAATCTGAAGTATATAGTTCGTTCTTCCATTGAAAACCCAGCCATTTAATATCTTCCTGCTGACTATCCACATATTCTGTTTTTTCAGTGACAGGGTTGGTGTCATCAAATCTCAGGTTGGTATAACCGCCATATTTTTTGGTCAGGCCAAAGTTCAGGCAGATTGCTTTTGCATGCCCGATGTGCAAATAACCATTAGGTTCCGGGGGGAAACGTGTAATCAGGGTCTCGTATTTACCCGTATTCAGATCGTTCTCTATGATCTCCTCAATAAAGTTCAACGACTTTTCTTCACTCATAAATCAATAAAATAGGTTCCCAAAGTTAACATAAAACGGCTAATTTACTTACATTTACCATGTACTAAGTATAATTATGGGTAATACTTTAAACAGGCCAATTCGCGTTTTGGTCGCAAAAGTAGGATTAGATGGACACGACCGCGGGGCCAAAGTAATAGCTACCTCCTTAAGGGATGCCGGAATGGAAGTGATTTATACCGGATTGCGGCAAACGCCAGAAATGGTGGTGAATGCGGCATTACAGGAAGACGTGGATGCCATCGGGGTTTCCATACTTTCCGGCGCACATATGACGGTGTTTCCGAAAATTATTGAGGTAATGAAACAAAAAAAACTCAGCAATGTATTGCTTACTGGAGGCGGAATTATACCCGATGCAGATATCAAGAAGTTAAACGAGATAGGAGTTGGGCATTTATTTACCCCCGGAACAACAATGAATACCATTGTGGCCTATATCACTGCCTGGGTTACGGAAAACAGAAATTTTTAGATATGGAATATCAGCACATTCTATCAATCGTAAAGGATCAGGTCCTCTACATTACGATAAATCGTGAGCTTAAATTAAACGCGTTGAATAAAGCAACTTTGAGTGAGCTTGCCGCCGCCATTCGGTTTGCAGAGGAAAACGAAGAAGTAAGATGCGTATTGATTACAGGTTCCGGACACAAGGCTTTTGTGGCAGGTGCGGATATTTCAGAGTTTTCCAGCTTTAATCAACAACAAGGCGAAGCATTGGCCAGAGGTGGACAAGAAATGGTTTTTAACGCCATCGAGAACTGTAGTAAGCCGGTTATAGCAGCTGTAAATGGCTGGGCGCTGGGCGGTGGATTGGAACTTGCCATGGCCTGTCACATCAGGATCGCATCAGACAACGCCAGGCTTGGCTTACCCGAAGTTACGCTGGGTTTGATTCCTGGATATGGTGGCACACAGCGTCTTACGGCACTTATTGGAAAAGGCAGAGCAATTGAAATGATCGTAACTGCCGAAGCCATAACAGCAGCAAGAGCAGAACAAATAGGGTTGGTAAATTATGTAGTGCCACAGGAACAGCTTTTTTCAAAAGCAGAAGATCTGTTGAATAAAATAAAGCTAAGAGCCCCTCTAGCTTTAGCAGCGGCAATCAGATCTGTTAACGCGGCTGGAGAAACAGGGGTTAATGGGTATGATATCGAGATCAATGAATTTGGTAAGTGCTTTGGTACGGCCGACTTCAAAGAGGGGGTTGCAGCATTTCTGGAGAAAAGGCAACCTTCATTTCTTGGTAAATAGTGTAGAAAATATTACCCATAATAAAAATAACTTCATTATATTTATTTCCTAATTGAGCCTCAGCCTATTTGTTATATGAGAAAAATATTAATTGTTGACGATGAAGTAAACATCGGCCTACTGCTATCCAAATTTTTAACCAGAAATTCCTTTATTGTTTCTACCGCAACAAGTGGATTAAGTGCCTTGGAATATCTCGCTAAAGAGACATACGATTTGGTGCTTTGCGATTATCGACTGGAGGATACTGACGGGAAAGAGATGTTGATTAAAATTAAAGAACGTTCTCCCGGTACCGGCGTAATCATTATAACGGGATATTCGGACATTAAACTTGCTGTTGAGCTCATTAAGCTTGGCGCTTACGATTATATCACGAAGCCACTTTACCCGGATGAAATATTAAATACCATAAATAAAGCGATTGAGACTCAAATTGCCCTAAATACCAATTTAAACGATACCGTAAACGAAGCACCTAAACAAAAGGCAGCAAAACAGAGCTACGTACAGGCTGATAATTTTGTAGCCGGTCAGAGCCCAGCCTCTAAGGAACTTTTAAAACAAATTCAGCTTGTTGCTCCAACTTCATATAGTGTTATCTTAACTGGCGAAAGCGGTACCGGTAAAGAATCCGTGGCGAAGGCAATACACCTCAATAGTCCAAGAAAAGACAATCCATTTATTGCAATGGATTGCGGATCGCTCACTAAAGAACTTGCAGGAAGTGAATTTTTTGGGCATGAAAAGGGCTCTTTTACAGGTGCGCTGTATACCAAGATAGGACACTTTGAGATGGCCAATGGGGGTACCTTGTTTCTTGATGAAGTGGGTAACCTTTCATACGAAATACAAGCCGCGCTATTGAGGACTGTACAGGAGCGAAAAATAAAACGAATTGGAAGTACCAAGGAGATTGATTTGGATGTTCGCATTATTGTAGCAACAAATGAAAATCTGGGGCACGCCATCCAAAAAGGAAAATTTAGGGAAGACCTTTACCATCGGTTCAATGAATTTTCTATTGATTTGCCGCCACTCAGTTACAGGGGTAAGGATATTATGGTATTTGCCAATACTTTTTTAAATTTTGCCAACCAGGAACTGAGCAGGAGTGTCCAGGGCTTTTCGGACGAAGTTGTAGAGTGTTTTCTTACTTATAACTGGCCGGGAAATGTTAGAGAGCTAAAGAATGTGGTAAGAAGAGCAACACTGCTTACAGAAACTCAGGAAATACAACTCAAAGCACTTCCTCTGGAGATCTCTACTTATGCTAAAGCTTCGGCAATTGAAAACTCAATTGTACGGGCTGAGAAGCCAAGGGATTTAAAGAATGCGGCATTGGAAGCAGAGTATGATACGATCTTAAAAGTGCTGCGGGAGGTAAACTTTAATAAGACTAAAGCGGCTAAAATCCTTAATATTGATCGCAAAACGTTATATAATAAAATGAGAGCCATTAATCTGGATACCTAGTGTTAACTGCTGTTGTTATCTTCTTTATTTCATCAATTATATTGGGATATTGCCTTTTAAAGAAAACAACAGCAATTGATAAGCTAAAGTATGAGGTTAAGGAACTAACAATCATCAACAGAAAGATTTCTGAGAAACAGGAGCTCCTTAGTCGCGCAGAGCAAATTTCTCAATTAGGTACCTGGGAAATTATAGCAGGCACTAACCAGATCAGCTGGTCTGCAGAGCTTTATAAGATCTACGGATTTCAGGATAACAATTTTGTTCCCAACCTGGAAATAAATCAGCAAGTGATTGCTCCGGAATACCGGGAAAAGGTAAGTAAGGAAATCAATAAGGCAATTGAAAACAATACTTCCTTTGCCGTTGAATATCAGGTCTTGCTGCCTTCCGGGTTGAGAAAGTATGTGCTTGGACAAGGCTATTATATTGAACGAGAGGCTAAGCTAGTAGGCACAATTCAAGATATTACGGAGCTTAAGGAAGCAGTTCTGAAGTTAAAGATAAATGAATCTTTGCTCAGAGAAGCAGAAACAGTTTCTCATAGTGGTAGTTGGGAATGGCGTGAAGGCACAGAATTCATCTTATGGTCAGATGAAATGTACCGTATCCACGGATATCTTCCCCACTCCGTATTTATCAACTTTCAGTTTTATATTACCCTTGTCCATGAAGATGACCGTGAAATATTTTTATCTGCATGTAAAAATGCGGTGGATAGGAAGCAGTCTTTCAAAATAAACTATCGGATTATTGAGCCAAATGGAAAGGTGAAGCACATACTGTCTACAGCCGAATACAGGAGAATTAGTCTGAATGATCAATATGCTTACATTGGAAACACCCAGGATGTAACCGAACTTAGAGAAGCCCAGGTACAACTGGATGAAAAAATGATTGAACTGAGCAGGTCAAATAAAGATTTAGAGCAATTTGCTTATGTGGCTTCGCACGATTTACAGGAACCATTAAGAAAGATTCAGGCCTTCGGCAACCTCCTGAAAGAAAGTCTATCAGGGGTTATTGACAGTGGGGCAATGGATTATTTGAACCGGATACATGGTGCATCTGAGCGGATGCGAAAGTTAGTAGATGACTTGCTGACCTTCTCGAAGGTTGGTCGTGAACAGAAGGCATTTACCCAAGTTGAGTTAAAAGATGTGCTCAATCACAGCATACACGAATTGGATCACCTGATCGAATTAAAGAGCGCAGTTGTAAAAGTTGACGTTCAGCAGCTGATAGATGGTATGGAATCGCAATTGACCCAGTTATTTATAAATTTGCTCAGTAATTCACTAAAATTTAATAAACACGAGCAACCAATAATAGAGGTGCGGACTATGTTGACATACGGACATGAACTTGAATGGTCTGAGGCCCTGCCATCACAGCAATACTGCATCGTTGAAGTATCAGATAATGGAATAGGATTTGAAGACTCAGAAGCGATTAAGATTTTTGATGTGTTTCAGCGGCTTACGTCGAGAGTAGATTACGATGGTACTGGAATTGGGCTGGCGCTCTGCAAGCGGATTGCAGAAAATCATGCCGGGTTTATTGTAGCGAAAGGGGTGAAGGGGGAAGGCGCTACTTTTAAGGTTGTTTTGCCCATAAAAAAAAATAAAAATTGAAATGAAATTAGTAAGGGTATTGTTGATTGACGATGACGAGGAAGATTATATTTTAACAAAAGCGCTATTTGAACAGCTTTCCTCTTTTTACCAATTGTCTTGGGTTGACGCCTATGGCAAGGGTATCAGCGCAATGCGGAAATGTCAATTCGATGTTTATCTATTGGATTATAGACTGGGTAACGGTACAGGAATTGAATTGCTTACAGAAGCCATCAATTCTGGCTGTGAACAACCCATTATTATGCTTACCGGTAAAGGAAGTTCAAGTATAGACGAAGAGGCGATGAACACAGGAGCTGCTGATTATTTAGTAAAAGATGAACTTAGCCCATCGTTATTGGAAAGGAGCATTCGCTACGCGATTAAACACAGCGATGTTTTGAAGTCGCTCCAAACCAGCGAATCACGGTATAGAACAATCTTTGAAAAAGCAAACGACCCGATTATGGTGACGGACCATGACGGAGTGATACTGAACATGAATCCCGGGGGGTTAAATTATTTCGGATATCTGCCAGAGGAGGTCATTGATCATAAGTATAGCATGTTGTTTAAGTATCCGGAAGATGCGGTCAGGTTTATCGATCTACTGGATCAGAAAGGAATACTGACTGATTTTGAGTGTGTCCTGTGTTCCAAGAGTGGAGAAGAGTTCCATTGTAGCCTTTCTTCTTTTATTTATACAGATATGAAACGGGTATCTGAGGTAAGCCATACCATGATTAAGGATCTTAGTTACAGAAAAGGTAAAGAGCAGGAATCTGTACACCTTGGTAAGATGTCTGTATCAGAGCACATTGCAGGTAGTCTGGGAGAAGAGGTTAGAGATCCTTTATCTACGGTAAACCTGGCACTTGATGAACTCAGCGCAGAAGAAGGCATCGTTTCAAATGAATCAGCCCAATCCTACATAGAAATCATTAAGAGCAATTGCGATAAGATCAACAGGGTAATCAGGAACTTTATATCTAGCACTGAAACAAAAAGTCTCAATCTTCAGATGCATTCCATAAGAGACGTAATCAATGAATCTCTTGATGCAGCTGAAGACTTAATTGCCGGACAAAATGTTCAGCTTAGCAAACAGTTAATTGATACTGATGTGGTAATGTTATTAGATAGACCTAAAATTAAGCGGGCCATTTTAAACATCGTACAGAATGCGGTAGAAGCCACAGATAGCTATCCGAAGTATATTTACATTAGTTCCATGATTGAAAATGGTATTTATACCATAGGAATTGAGGATAATGGCACTGGTATTGATTCTGATTTAAAAAGCAGAATCTTTGAACCTTTTTTTACCACCAGGCAACGCGCTTTAGGACTTGGATTGACACATGCTCAAAGGGTTGTGACCAGTCACGAAGGCAATATTGTAGTGAAGCAACTGGGTAGAGGAAGTTTATTTTTACTCCAGCTGCCCCTGGGAAAGGAGGGGTAATTACCAGGCGTTTAATGCATTTAACAGATGTCAATATTTAGCTATAAGCAACGGAACAACATTACTCTTCTTATTATTATAGCTTTAGGCTGCCTGATCTTATATTCGTTACAAGGCATTTTTGGATCAATTCTTAGTACACTTGTGCTCTACACCATATTGAGACCCGGCTATGTGTACCTGGTAGACGTTAGAAAAATGAACAGGAGCGTTGCTGCAATTCTGCTGCTCTTTGTTTCTGTGCTGGTATTGATCCTTCCCTTTTATGCATTGAGCAGTATGGTTATCGAAAAAATCGCTGAACTTCAAAATAACCCTGCATATTTTAAAGACATCCTGATTAAGATGAAGCGCCTTGTGCCAATAGGGGTGGATTCTCAAAATCTGGTTGGGGACGGGTTAAAGAAAGCTGGCGTCTGGGCAACCGAACTTTTTCCATCGATCATTACCGGAGCATTTAACATTATTTTAGGACTGTTGCTAATGTATTTCTTACTGTACTTTATGTTGGTGCAGATGGAAGCTTTTGAACGCGCATTAATTAAATACGCACCATTTAGGGAACAAAATGTACAACGTTTTGCAGAAGAGATGCGCAATACGACTTATGCAAATGTTCTGGGTCAGGGATTTATTGCTTTGGTTCAGGGCTCTCTTGTTGGTATTTCTTTTTACATACTGGGTTATACAGAGCCCGTGTTTTGGGGGGTGATCACTACGTTTATTTCATTTGTTCCCATACTTGGACCACCGGTGGTATTTGTTCCCGCTGCGTTATTGCAGATTGCGAACGGACATAATTTTGCAGGCTGGGCAATGCTCATTTTTGGTTTTGTGGTGATCATCAATATTGATAACGTACTGCGATTTATGATCGCCAAAAGAGTAGGCAATATACATCCCATCATCACGGTAATTGGTGTGGTTATCGGAATTCCGCTTTTTGGTATACTTGGCTTGGTATTCGGGCCACTCCTTATATCATGGTTCATTCTGCTGGTAAAAATATATGAGACCAGCGCAATGGCTTCTGAGAGATTGGAAAGAATTAAAACAATTTCCGAACAGGATTCGTTATAAATGCATAAATTCCCTTGGCAAATTAATTGTTAACTATAAAATTTAAATGAGATGAATGATAATTCAAAAGTATTGATAGGCCTTTTGGCCGGTTTAGCAGCAGGTGCCGCATTAGGATTATTGTTTGCGCCAGAAAAAGGCAGCGAAACAAGGGATAAATTGAGTCAGTCTTTAAAAGACCTTGGTGATTCAATCAAGGATATCGCAGCAGATGAGATCAACAATCTTTCTAGTTTGAAAGACAAAGTAGTAAGTTCTGTTAAGAGTAAGATCAAACAAACTGAGGATGAGTTTGCAGATGATATTGAGCACGCTTAATTAACTACAGAATCAAATATGGAGGATAATAAAGAAAAAAGCATAGAAGATCTTTACGAAGACGCGAAAGCTTATTTAGACACCAGGGTAGAATATACACGATTATACCTTGTAGAGAAGGTGGCCAAGATTTTTGCAGATCTTGTTACTAACGCTGCTGTAGTCATCTGTTTCGTATTGGCTTTCCTGTTCGGGACTTTTACGCTTGCTTTATTCTTATCTGATGTTTTGGGAAGTTACACTCAAGGTTTCGGCTGCGTAGCCATTATCTACATACTTCTTGCCTTGATTGTTTATTATACCAAGGACAAGTACATTGAAAAGGCCATTATCAACTTTACCATCAGGAATTATTTTAACAAACTGGCAGATAAGGATGAAGAGCAAAAAGTATAATATCAACAATATCGAACAGCTTCATGAAATGGTATGTAGCTTAAAGGAGCAGAATGCTATTCAGGGTGAAGCTCTTGTAAAGGATGCTAAGTTGTATATCCACCAGTTTACGCTGGGAAATATGATCAAAAAATATGCAACTCCTTCGGCATTCCTGAAGGCTGATGAGAAATTAAACATCAGTAGCAGTGTCATGTCGCTCGTGCTTCCACTCATTATGAACAACACTATTTTTAGAGGGTCTGGATTAATCACAAAGGCTCTTGTAGGGCTGGCTTCAGGTAAAGTTGGAAAATCTCTTGACGCTGAACACCTATCTGGTATGTTCAATGCGGTGAAGTCATGGTTTGGTGGTTCAAAGAAAAAGAAGGTGACTAAAGGGCCAGGATATGTAGATTATGGTATTCCGCCGGATAGCGAAACTTATTAAATAAAAAAGGGGCTCGAAGCCCTTTTTTTATTATATCGTTGTTTTTATTCTTAATTCCTTTAGCTGCTTATCGTCAATCGTAGATGGACTATCTATCATTACGTCTCTGCCTGAATTATTTTTCGGGAACGCAATAACGTCCCTTATACTGTCTAAGCCAGCAAAAATGGAACATAAACGGTCAAATCCAAATGCTATTCCACCATGTGGAGGCGCACCAAATTCAAATGCATCCATTAAAAACCCAAATTGCTTTTGCGCTTCTTCTGCAGTGAATCCCAGGTGCTTAAACATTAGTGCCTGAAGCGTTCTGTCGTGGATACGAATTGATCCCCCACCAATCTCTGTTCCGTTAACCACCATATCGTAAGCATTTGCCCGTACCTCACCAGGCTGGGTATCCAGCATAGCGATATCTTCTGGTTTAGGTGATGTAAAGGGATGGTGCATGGCATGGTAACGCTCTGTTTCTTCATCCCATTCCAATAACGGGAAATCCAATACCCATAAGGCGCTGAATTTGTTCTTATCGCGCAGCCCAAGTCTTGTTCCCATTTCCAGGCGCAATTCACTTAGTTGCTTTCTAACTTTATCTTTCCCGCCTGCCATTACCAAGACTAAATCGCCAGGATGGGTATTTAGTGCGGCCGACCATCTTTTTAAATCTTCCTCATTGTAGAACTTATCTACTGAAGACTTTAGCGAGCCATCTTCGTTGTGTCTTAAATAGATCAGGCCGGTAGCACCTATTTGCGGGCGTTTGATAAAGTCAGTCAGTTCATCCACTTGTTTACGGGTATAGCTGGCGCAACCTTTTGCATTAATACCAATTACCAGTTCCGCATTTTCAAAAACAGCAAACTCTTTACCTTTTACTAAGTCAGTCAGTTCAACAAATTGCATATCGAACCTAGTATCTGGTTTATCAGATCCATATAAGCGCATGGCATCCGCATATTGCATCCTCGGTACTTCCGGTAATTCGATATCTTTTATTTCTTTAAAAAGGGTTCTTATGAGGCCCTCAAAAGTATTTAGAATATCCTCTTGCTCAATGAACGACATCTCGCAATCGATCTGTGTAAACTCTGGCTGCCTGTCTGCACGAAGATCCTCATCTCTAAAACATTTAACGATCTGGAAATACCTGTCAAAACCAGAAACCATTAATAACTGTTTAAAAGTCTGCGGAGATTGCGGTAATGCATAAAATTCACCAGCATTCATCCTGCTTGGAACCACAAAATCCCTTGCTCCTTCTGGGGTTGATTTAATCAACACAGGTGTTTCCACTTCTATAAAATCTAGCTTATCCAGGTAACGACGTACAGCCTGTGCCATCCGGTGTCTCAATACCATATTATTCCGGATCGGATTTCTTCTCAAATCCAGGTAACGGTATTTCATTCTTAAATCGTCACCGCCATCAGTTTCATCATCTATTAGAAATGGAGGAAGCTTTGCCGCATTTAAAATCTCCAATGCAGTTATTTTGATCTCCACTTCGCCAGTTGGCATTTTCAAATTCTTATTAGAACGCTCTACTACCAAGCCGCTTGCTTTGATCACAAACTCGCGACCTAAGCCGCGGGCAGCCTCACATAGCGCAACATTATCGTCCATATTAAATACCAGTTGCGTTATTCCATAGCGGTCCCTGATATCAATAAATGTCATCCCTCCCAAGTCTCTCGATTTCTGTACCCATCCGCACAAGACTACATTTTCCCCTAAGTTCTTTATCGTTAAAGCTCCGCAAGTAGTTGTTCTTAACATTTTATTTTTTTATTAAGCGGCAAAAATATTGATTTTGAACCACATATTTCAACTGCTCTTGATTTTACTTGGTATATTAAAAATAATTGCATCAAGATGCAACGTTTGAAAAATCAGTGTGTCATATATACAGAACAACGATAACATTGGAAATAGCATACATAGATAAGCATGTTGATCTGGTTGAGGCATGCAGGCAAGGCAGTAGAAAAGCACAATTTGAGATCTACAAATTGTATGCAAAGGCAATGTATAACATCGCTGTCAGGATTGTAAATGACGAGGCTGAGGCACAGGACGTACTTCAGGAAGCTTTTCTGGATGCCTTTACCAGGATTGAATCATTTAGGGCAGAAACCACTTTCGGCCTGTGGCTAAAGCAAATTGTGATCAATAAATCAATCAACCTGTTAAGAAAGCGAAAGGCAGAATTGGTTAGCCTTGAGGGGGTAGATATAGCGGATGAGGAACATGAAGATGAACAAGATTTACAATACAAAGTAAATGAGATTAAAGAAGCTGTTGCGAAGCTGCCTGATGGCTACCGGGTTGTACTTACATTATATCTGTTTGAAGGATACGACCATGAGGAGATTGCACACATTTTAAAAATATCGGAGAATACTTCGCGCTCTCAATTTATGAGGGCGAAAACAAAGTTAAACAGCTTATTAGAAAAAGAAAGGAGCGCAAGATGAGCAAAAAATTAGAGGAGTACATTAAGGGTAACAAAAAGGAATTTGATACGCTTACCCCACCAGATGAGCTGTGGGAAAAGATCGCAGCACAACTGGACCGGCAAAAAAAAAATAAACCTTTTAAACTTAGGTTTGGGTTGAGTATTGCTGCTTCATTAGTACTGGTATTGGGGGTTGCCATACTTTATACAAATCGGAACAGAACCGCCAAAGTTGAAATAGCGGATGTAAACCCGGGCTATGCAAAAAAGGAGATTAGGTTTGCCAGCATGATTGAAGAAAAGCGTGATAGCCTGGAGTTGTACGCTAAAAAGAACCCAATACTTTATGAGAAGTTTAGTGGAGACATAGCGAAGCTTGGGGCGGATTATGAGCACCTAAAGAGCGAATTACAAAGCAGTCCGAACCCAAGGTTTATTGTTAAGGCTATGGTACGGAACCTGGAACTCCAGCTGGAGGTTATCAATCAGCAATTATTAATTATCAACGAAGTAGATCAGTATAAAAAGGAAAATAAAATATGAAAAATCTAATTAGCCTAATAGCCGGCGTAGTTATACTTAACCATACGGTTATTGCTCAAACAACAAATTTAAGTACAGTTCAGGATGTTAACGTAAACATAGCATCAACGGCAAATAAAGATGTCAATACCTCTATTTCTCAGAATCAGAATGAAGACGGTCCTTTTAGGAGTAAGACCTTTACAAAAAGTTTTCCCGCAGATCAATCTGATAAACTGATGCTAAGTAACCAATATGGCTCCATGCAAATCAAGATTTGGGACAAAAGAGAGGTGCAGGTGGATGTGGACATCAAATCTTATGCAAACACGGATGATGAAGCTCAGAAGTTATTAGATAACGTGACAATTGATGCCAGCAAAGCTGGTGATCAGATCACTTTCAAAACCAGGATGGATCAGCAAAACGGTAACTGGGGAAGTGGTAGTCGCAACGGTAAGAGGTGGAGAAGAGAAGTGAGGATCAATTATGTAGTTTATATGCCTGCGGCAAACGCATTAACGCTTTCACAGTCATACGGGAATGTGGTAATGGGAGATCTTTCCGGTGCGTTATATGCTAAAGTACAATATGGTGGTTTCACCGCTCAGAACTTAAGCAATGCCAACAATTATATCTCCGTTCAATATGGCAATTCAACTGTGCAAAGCCTAAATGGGGCAGTAATTAAACAACAATACGGCTCTGGCTTAAACATTGGCACAGTAAATAAACTGGATTTAAATGCACAGTATTCAGGTGTTAAAATTGGCACTATTAAGGGTGACGCAATCATTAAACAACAGTATGGCTCCGGATTAACCATCGGAACAGTAGATGACCTAAACCTTAATGCGCAATACGCTAATGTAAATATTACCAGCATCAGAGGCAATGCAAAGATTGACCAGCAATACAATAACATTACTATCGGTACAGTAGGTAAATTAGACTTAAAGGCGCAATATACCAGCGCTACGATAGGCACCTTGTCAGGAGATGGAAAGTTTGATATGGACTACAACAAACTTACTATTGCGGATATTACTTCTGGGGTAAAAAACTTAGTGGTAGATGGCCAATATCTCAGTATTTCATTGAACTTTGCCGGCGGATATAATGCAGATTTAGATGTGCATACCAGCTATGCCTCGTTCAAATACGGAGACAGGGTTACGGCAAAACAATTAAATGAAACAAAAGATTATTCCTCAACCAAGGATTACACCGGAAAAATAGGCAACGGCGGTAATGCCACAGTTAAAATAAGATCTGATTATGGTTCCGTTACTGTAAAGTAGGCTGGAAACCAAATAGACCAAAAGCTTGTTGAGTAATCAGCAAGCTTTTTTTATCTTAGCGGGCAGCAAAACTTATGATATGGAATTTTTAAGCAGTCCCGAAGCCTGGATATCTCTGTTAACCCTAACGTTGTTAGAGATTGTTTTAGGAATAGATAATATTATCTTCATTTCTATCCTCTCCGGCAAGCTTCCCGCCAATCAGCAAAAAAAAGGCAGGCAAGTAGGTTTAGGCCTGGCGATGATTACCCGTGTTCTGCTTTTGTTGTCACTTACCTGGGTAATGACGCTGACTACCCCATTGTTCAGTATTGGCCCATGGTTTGGTATAACCGATGCGGAATGGTTGCATAAATTAGAAATTTCAGGAAGAGATTTAATCTTGATTGTTGGTGGTCTTTTTCTTATTTATAAAAGCACCCATGAAATTCATGACAAACTAGAAAGCGAAGAAGAGAAAGAAATTAAGGGCAAAGTTTATTCCTTCTCTGGTGTTATCGTACAAATCCTTTTACTGGATATCGTGTTTTCACTAGATTCAGTAATCACAGCTGTGGGTATGGCCGAGCATGTGGAGATCATGATCGCTGCCGTTGTTATCGCGGTAATCATTATGATGTTTTCTGCTGGCGGTATTAGTAATTTCGTAAACAACCACCCAACGGTTAAAATGCTGGCGCTTTCATTTCTATTGCTTATTGGGGTGTCTTTATTGGCAGAAGGCTTTGAACAACACATCCCTAAAGGTTACATCTATTTCGCTATGGCATTTTCTGTATTGGTAGAGATGTTGAATCTTAAAATGAAGAAGAATTCTCAAAAACCGATTAGTCTCAGGAATTCCCCTCAAGATAGAAAAGCCAAATAAATCCTTTTTAAATGATCTCATTTTTTGAAGCCAGCCTGGCCGAACTTTCTATACATAGAATTGGCAATAAAGCGCAGGACGAGCACTACGTGCTGTCAGAGCAATCTATTGCTATAAACGACAACATGTTAAGCACTCTGCTGCAACAGTATTTTCTTAAGCCTTTTGAAAAAACAAACGAGATCTACCATTTTTTTCATCCCAATAACGATTTGAACCTAAATGAGGTTTACCATTTCGCTAAGGGGATATTTGATGACAGTACTGTTTTTCATGAAAATAGCAAGGAACTCGCCAAGCACCTTTATGAAGTATCCGGACATCCTAAAATAAAATCAGGAGAACTTTACCTTGCTTTTTTTGAAAATGTGCAGATTGAAGGAGAGTTACATGATGCGATTGGAATCTTCAAATCAGAAACCAAAGAAACCTATTTAAAGGTTTACCCGCAGAGCGAGGGCTTCGGGCTTAGCTATGAAGAAGATGCCATCAATATCAATAAGCTGGACAAAGGTTGTCTCATTTTTGATACCGATAAGGAACAGGGCTTCCGGGTAGCAGTTATTGATCAAACCAACCGGAGCGGCGAAGCCGTATACTGGAAAGATGAGTTTTTAAAACTTAAAATCCGCAACGATAGTTTTAACCAGACCAATAATGTGCTTGGCGTGTATAAGAACTTTGTGACTGAGCAGCTCGACCACGATTTTGAGATTTCCAAAGCGGATAAGATAGATCTGCTCAATAAATCTATGAAGTACTTTAAAGAGAAGGAAAGCTTTGATATTGATGAGTTTTCTAATGAAGTAATTGGAAACAAAGAGGGAATCGAATCATTCAAGAACTATAAAAAGAGTTATGAAGAGGAGTTTGATGCGGCGATACCAGACAGCTTTGACATTTCCGGCGCAGCTGTAAAAAAGCAACAGCGGGTATTTAAGAGTGTCCTTAAGTTAGATAAGAACTTTCATATTTATATTCATGGCGACAAAGATCTGATTGAAAAGGGTTTTGATGATGATAAGTCCATGAATTATTACAAAGTTTATTTTAGAGAAGAAGAGTAGCTTTTTCATAATAAATTGTAGATTTAGTATTTAGCCAAATTTACAAACCTGAATGAGCACTCAACCTCAACAAAACAGTATTTTCAAAGTGATCGGAGCGTCCTCACTAGGCACACTGATCGAATGGTATGATTTCTACATATTCGGAAGCCTTGCCACTATAATTGGTAGCCAGCTTTTTCCGGCAGATGCCGGAGCTTCTGCACTCATCAATACGCTCGCTATTTTCGCAGCAGGATTCATTGTCAGGCCTTTTGGAGCATTGGTATTTGGCCGCCTTGGCGATCTTATTGGTAGAAAGTACACCTTTTTACTAACGCTGGTTTTGATGGGCGGATCTACCTTTTTGATTGGCTTAATACCTTCCTATTCCAGTATTGGTTACGCTGCACCAATTTTAGTATTAATTTTAAGACTTGTTCAGGGACTTGCCCTTGGGGGTGAGTATGGTGGCGCGGCTACGTATGTTGCCGAGCATGCACCTGCCAACAGAAGGGGATTTTTTACCAGTTGGATCCAGACCACTGCCACTGGTGGTTTATTTCTTTCCTTAGGTATAATTGTGCTCACAAAGAATATGCTGGGCGCTGAGGCCTTTGCCGATTGGGGATGGAGAGTTCCATTTTTGTTGTCCATTCTTCTCGTTGGCGTATCCATCTACATCAGGATGAAAATGCACGAGTCGCCCATGTTCACCAAACTCAAAACAGAAGGTAAAGTCTCCAAAAATCCGCTTAAAGAAAGTTTCAGTAATAAAACCAATTTCAAAATGGTGCTGCTTGCTTTGTTTGGCGCAACAATGGGGCAGGGAGTTATCTGGTACACAGGTCAGTTTTACGCACAGTCATTTATCGAGAACACCTGCAAAGTCGATTTTAATGACTCTCGATATATCTTATTATGGGCTATTGTATTTGCCACCCCATTCTTTGTTATTTTTGGTTCGTGGAGCGATAAAGTTGGTCGCAAGTGGATTATGCTTACCGGGATGTTGCTGGGTATTGTTTTTTACCGCCCCATTTACCAGGAGTTTGTCGACAGTACGGATGTCACTAAAATTGAACTGAGTGAAATTAAAGGTGTTTCGGATCCTGTAATCAAAAAGACACCCATTGTAAATACTTCGGATACATTGATCACTGCCAGTGCGGTTGTAACTTTAAATAATGGCGGATCTTACACTAAAACATCCTCGTTTACTAAGTTTGAAAATCCAAACACGGTAACGTTGATCTCCCCGGAAGTTTATAAAGATAAAAAGCTTTCTACCCCCGTATTTTGGAAGTTTGTAGGATTGGTCTTCTTCCAGATTTTATTGGTAACCATGGTATACGGACCTATAGCAGCTTTTCTTGTGGAACTTTTTCCAACAAAGATCAGGTACACCTCTATGTCTTTGCCCTACCATGTGGGTAATGGAGTATTCGGCGGCTTAGTGCCATTTATTGCAACGCTCATTGCCAGTTTCTCTGGTTCCACACCGTTGTCTGGTTTATGGTACCCGATCGGAATTGCAACACTTAGTTTTATTATAGGGGCTATTTATTTATCTAACAAAAAGCCGGACCACGGTGAAGGCGGTAACTAACTAAAAAGATCATGAACGCGATTAAAAAAGTACTCGGTTTATTCTGGATGATACTCGGTCCGGCATCCATCATATTCCTGTTTATGCAGGCGATGGATAAGATTGGCCTGGCGCCAGAAGGTGTAGCCAAAACCAACACCGCCCTGCAATGGGGTATCATCTTATTTATCTTTATTCCCATCAGTGCTGGGCTCGTCATATTTGGCTATTATGCCTTTAAGGGAGAGTATGACCGACTGCCTGAAGATTAATTAAAGTACCCTTAGCAACAGCCCTTTCAGGTATTCTCCTTCAGGGAAAGAAAGCCTAACAGGGTGATCTTCTGGCTGGTGAAACTGTTTTAGGATCTGTACTTCTTTTCCAGCATCCAATGCCGCCCAGGCAATAATCTGTTTAAAAGTTTCCATATCTACCGCTCCTGAGCAGGAGAAAGTGGCCAATATCCCTCCACTCTCTAGCAAAAGCATACCTAGCCTGTTCAGATCTTTATAGGCGCGTGCTGCGCGGTCTAAAGCTGATCTGGATGGGGCGTATTTAGGCGGGTCAAGGACAATCACCTCAAATTTTTGTCCCTCATCTTTAAAAGCGCGCAATTGCTTATTTACGTCAGATTGGATACTTGTTTGGAGGGTTCCCTCAAAATTATTTAGTTTCAGGTTGTGCGCAAGGGTTTCCACAGCAAGTGCAGAGCTATCTACACTGGTTACTTTTGCCGCTCCATGCAGCATACTATTTAATGTAAATCCTCCGCTATAGCAAAAGCAGTCGAGCACTGTTTTTCCTTTTGTGTATTCAGCAAGGATTTGCCTGTTGTCCCGCTGATCGCAGTAAAAGCCTGATTTTTGTCCGTCGGCGATGTTAATATGATAAATGATGCCGTTTTCTTTAACCTCAACAAATTCAGGAGGTTGTTCTCCCCATAGCAAGCCTTGTTCTGCCTCTAGGTTCTCGTGCTTGCGTGCCGAAGCATCGCTCTTGTCAAATATCCCTATTGGATTTAGTTCTTCTCTTAGAATCTCAATGATGTCGGCTTTTACTATATCTATCCCTGCACTTAATATTTGTACCGAAAGAAAATCAGCATACTTGTCTACAATTAGTCCGGGTAAAAAATCCGCTTCGCTAAAAACAAGCCTACAGGTATTGGTTTGTTCGCCCAAGATCCTTTCTCTTGCCGCAACCGCGATCTTTATTTTTTCCTGATACCATTGTTTGTCAATAGCGGTGTCTTCATTCCATTCCAATAAACGCAACGCTACCCTTGATGTAGCGTGATAATATCCATAAGCTAGAAATTCTTTTGTGGCAGACCATACTTTTACTACTTCGCCGCTTGCTGGTTCTCCTTTTACTTTTTCTATAGCTCCTGAAAAAATCCAGGGATGGTGCAAGACTGCAGCTTTTTCTTTGCCTTTTTTAAGGATAATATCAATCATTCGACAAAGATACCTTATGACTTATATAACTTTATAAAGAAATTTGCTTTAAGGATGAACAAGAAGACGTTAGATTTTTAGGAGTCTCGCCATAAGGTAACTTGTCGAAGTAAAACACCTCTTTTGTGGAGGTAAATGTTTTAAATTTAGTGGACGATAAAAAATTATGGAAGAGATCAATTGGAATGATTTTGATAAAGTAGAGTTGAGGGCAGGGACAATATTAGCAGTGTTTGAGTTTCCGGAAGCAAGAAACCCTGCTTATAAAGTAAAGGTTGACTTTGGCGAATTTGGAATCAGGATGAGCAGTGCACAGATTACTTTTCATTACACTCAGAAAGAATTGGTAGGAAAGCAAATTGTAGGGGTTATTAATTTTCCAAAAAAGCAGATTGGTAAATTTATGTCTGAATTCCTGGTAACAGGCTTCGCAGATGCAGATGGCCATATTGTTTTGACAGCGCTGGACAAGCAAGTACCAAATGGTAGTAAGATGATATAAATCCTATCTTTGAGGTATGAGTTTTTACAATTTTTCAGAAGAAGAGGATCCCGCAGCAGAAGATGAGCATTTTATGCGGTTAGCGTTGCATGAGGCGCAAAAGGCCTATGACGCTGATGAAATTCCCATAGGTGCGATTGTGGTTTGCAAAGGCAGGATTGTTGGCCGGGGCTACAATCTTACCGAACAACTAAACGATGTTACTGCGCATGCGGAAATGCAGGCTTTTACTGCTGCTGCGCAAACCTTGGGTGGCAAGTACCTGAAAGAATGTACATTGTATGTTACTATAGAGCCCTGTGTAATGTGTGCCGGTGCGAGCTACTGGACGCAAATTGGGAAAATTGTCTATGGTGCGAGCGAGCCTAAAAGGGGTTTTTTGAGTAAAGGGGCAGAACTACTTCACCCAAAGACCGTTTTAAAATCTAATGTGCTAGCCATTCCCTGCGGAGAATTGATGACTAAGTTCTTTCAAAATAAAAGAGGGCAAAGTTGACATATTATTGAACAAAACTTAACCCCTGAATGTTATATTTGCTAGAAGAATTGCACCGGAAGTTTATCCTTGCGTTCATCATAAATAAATTTTTAAACTAAAAACATATAATATGGCTTTTGAATTACCTGCGTTACCTTACGCAACAGACGCATTAGAACCACATATCGATAAGCTAACTATGGAGATTCACCATGGTAAACACCACCAAGCTTATGTTACTAATCTTAACAAAGCTTTGGAAGGGAAGCCTGAGGCTACTCAAAGCATTGATGAAATCGTAAAAAATATTTCAAAATTCCCGCCGGCAGTTAGAAATAACGGTGGCGGACACTATAATCACTCTTTATTTTGGGAAGTAATTGGCCCCAACAAAGGTGGTGAGCCAGCTGGAGCTTTGGCTGATGCAATTAAAGCAGCTTTTGGTTCGTTTGCTGATTTCAAAACTAAGTTTGCGGAAGCTGGCACTACTCGTTTCGGTTCTGGATGGGCTTGGTTAAGCGTTGGTGCTGACGGCAAATTGGTTGTCTCTTCAACACCAAATCAAGATAATCCATTAATGGATATTGCTGAAGTTAAAGGAACGCCTATCCTTGGAATGGACGTTTGGGAGCACGCTTATTATTTAAAATACCAAAACAAAAGACCAGATTATATCGCTGCTTTCTGGAATGTTGTAAATTGGGATGCTGTTGCAGACCGTTTCAAAAAAGCAAAATAAGAACTTTGTTTTTATAATTAAGGCGCCTCTGCATCTATTGCAGGAGCGCTTTTTTTTCGTCATCGAAATTTTCTCCTCGGGCTCAACCTATTTTGGTTTCCGAAGTACATGATGTTTTACTGCCCACTCATCCCATATTTTGCTTAACGTAGCCACTTTATCTGGATATTGATCCGCAAGGTTTGTGGTCTCTGATTTATCATTGTTCATGTTAAATAGTCGCCAGTTCTTATCAACCCCTGCAACAACTAACTTCCAATTTTGATAACGCACATATTTGCTGCCTTCGTGTTCATTACACAATGGCCTATCCACGACCAAATCCCTTCCTTTAAAAATAGGCGCCAGACTTTGCCCTTCTAGAGGGGTTATTTCGTTACCACGATATACAGTCGGGTATTTTGCACCTGCAACTTCTATAAAAGTAGCCATAAAGTCCATCACATGACCTATTTGATCCGTTTTACTGCCTTTGTTTTTAATTCCTTTTGGCCATGATATGAGCATGGGCGTATGGACGCCACCTTCAAAACTCTGGTATTTCCAAAGCCTGAAAGGGGTGTTGGCTACGTTCGCCCAGTTGGGGCCAATAGAGAAAAAGGTAGTTTCCGGACCAGGCATCACATCTTTAGCTTTGGAGTAGGATACTAGCCTGCCATCCCTGGTTTCGCCGGGCCTGTCGAAGCCAGGTCCGTAGCCTTCGCTGGATTCAGCACTTGCGCCGTTATCGCTTAAAAAAATAATGATGGTATTGTCGATCTCCCCAGTCTGCTCCAGGGTTTTTAATATTCTACCAATTCCCCGATCCATTCTGTCTACCATTGCTGCATGCACGGCCATCGTCCTTGCATCATATTCTTTATTCGGGTTATTTGCCCAGGTGATGTCGGCCGGATTTCTGTCAGACAGTTTGGTCTTTGTTGTATCGATGATGCCCAGTACCGCCATTTTTTTATACCTGGCTTTTCTTATGGCTTCCCAACCTACTTTATAAGTGTCTTTATATTTTTCGATATCCTCAGGTAGGGCCTGAACAGGCCAATGGGGTGCATTATGTGCCACGTATAAAAAAAATGGCGCATCAGTTTTACTAAAGTCGCGGATGAATCCTGCAGCTTTATCGTTAATGGCGTCTGTATGGTAATAATTTTTCGGCACCGCGGCTACTGGGGTAGTGCCGTTTACCAAGCTAAATGGATCAAAATAATCTACTACACCCCATATCGTTCCGTAAAATTTCTCAAATCCCCTGTTGGTAGGATATTGTGGTAGTGGTGAAAATAGCGGGTGGACGGTTTGGTGGTGCAGCCATTTTAATTGTTCTTCTCTGTTTTTCTGAACAATAGTGTTGGATACGTGCCACTTGCCTGCCATGGCCGTATGATAACCAGCATCTTTTAGTACTTCTGCAATAGTAACTGTATTTTTGCCCAGGTAGCCTTTGTATCCTTCGCTGTTCTCAGGGGTGGTCATATCACCTATCCCAGCATCGTGGTTATACAGGCCGGTTAGCAATGATGCCCGGGTAGGGCAGCATCTGGAGACGTTATAGAACTGTTTAAACTGTATTCCCTGTTTTGCAATGCGATCCAGGTTGGGGGTTTGAATTTCTCCTCCGTAGCAACCCAAATCGGAGAATCCAAGGTCATCTGCCAGGATAACAATTATATTAGGCCTGGTGTCTGGCTTTGGTTTCATGCCTAAAAAAGTAAGCGGTATGGCTGCGGTTAAGAGAATATTCCGCACAAGTGGTATTGCAGGAAAGGATAGCTTCATTCAAATCAATATTTGAATTGAAGATACGAGAAATTACTTAACGCACCTAAAACCTGTGTGCTCAAGACTGGTGTCTTTGGAACTTGTCATCTTGCTATCGATGCGATACCCCTCACAGTAAGTCGCATTACAGAGAAAAGAGCCCCCTTTAACCACTTTTTCCCCATTACTATCGTCGCTGCACCATTCCCAAACATTGCCGGCCATATCATATAAGCCGTAATGGTTAGGGGGGAAAGAAGCGGTAGCCGCCAAGCCATAAACCCCATCTCTTTTCGTATTTTCAGTCGGGAAAATCCCCTGCCAGGTATTTGCTTTCACTTTGCCCTGATCTATGTCTTCATTGCCCCATGGATATTTTGCATTCTCCATACCGCCCTTTGCCGCGGCTTCCCATTCCGCAGCGGTAGGCAAGCGCTTACCTGCCCATTTGCAATAAGCCAATGCATCATCCCATGACAGTTGTACTACGGGGTATTGTTCTTTTCCTTTAATGGTGCTTAAAGCGCCCTGAGGATGTTTCCAATTTGCTCCTTTTTTCCAGATCCACCAAGCACCAGGGTTGCTCATGTTCACCTTCTTACCAAGTGAAGAAAATACCAGCGATGCTGCAACGAGCAAGCTATCCGGAGGTTTAGGCGTTCCCGGTGGCAACTGTTTTCTGAGTTCCTCCCAATCGGGTATGCGCTCTGCAGTAGTCACATATTTTGTTTGCTTCACAAACTTTGCGAATGCTGCATTGGTAACTTCGGTTGTATCCATATAAAATCCCCTGAGGTTTGGCGAAGAGGGGATCCATACCATGCCTGCATTATTTCCTATGCCTTTTTTGATCTCGGAGTTGACAGGATCAACCGGAAATCTCTGGGGTATACCCGTAGTACAATACTCGGTAGTTGGCAAGGCTGTAATGGTATCGGTTTTTTGTGCAGCTTGTTGTTCTGATTCATTACAAGCAGCAATTAGTAAAGAAATTGCTAAAAAGAAAACCAGCGCTCTTTTCATATTAAATGCCAATAATGTCTTTTTTCTTCTTTTGCTTCATATTTTTAGGGATTACGTTTAAAATCTCCTCTTTTAATGCATTTAAAGTTCTTTTTTTAATAAAATTCTTATGCGTTACCAGGCTCACTTCCCTAACGGGTTCAGGTGACCTGAAGTAGCGTATTTTACTCATCTGCTTGTTGCTTAGTTCTTCCAGCGCAAGTTCAGGCAGTAGGGTAGCACCATTGTTCATGTCGACCATCCTTATTAATGTTTCCACACTACCCGTGTTATATGTAAGGCCCTGTATTCTATTCTGCTTAGTAGATCGACAGATGTTAAGCACTTGCGAACGCATGCAGTGGCCCTCATTTAGCAGCCATATATTTTCGTCCTCCAAGTCGTTCGCATCAATAGTTTTCTTTTTAAATAGTTTACTGTTTTTACTAATGTAAGTTACAAAATTTTCATAATAGAGCGGCAATTCATCAATATTGGTGTCAGCCAGTGGGGTTGCCAAGATTCCGCAATCCAGTACGCCGGTTTTCAAATGATGGATAATGTCTTCTGTAGTATATTCCCAAATCATTAATTTCAATTGCGGGTATTTCTCCATCATTGCAGCAATCACTTTAGGCAAAAGGTAAGGTGCTATAGTCGGTATTATTCCGACCTTAAGCTCGCCAATAACGTCTTGCTGCTGACTGTTAATCAATTCTTTAACCTTGAGGCTTTCTTGTAGTATAATTCTGGCCTGTTCAATAATTTGACTCCCAATTTCCGTGGGTGTAACTGGTTGTTTGCTTCGGTCAAAAATCTTTACATCCAGCATTTCTTCCAGTTTCTGTACCTGCATACTCAGGGTAGGTTGTGTTACAAAACACTTCTCGGCTGCACCAACAAAACTTCGGTATGTATCGACTGCAACTATGTATTCCAACTGAACTAATGTCATATAGCTAAATGTTATTTACTTTAGCAAATATATAAATTTCGATTATTTGACCTAATTAAACATTTTGTGGTTAAGTCTACTTTACTTTAGAATGGCAATGAATTTAATGTTGCAAGATTTCTTAAGTTTGTAATAAATACAATTATTGTGGGTAAAGATAAGTTACGAAAATTTGCAGAGATAGATACCTTTTCTAATGTTTATCAAATGGAAGAGGGTAAGGTATTGAAAGGAAAATGGGCTTCCCAACATTTTAATAATGACAACCCGATAATCCTTGAGCTGGCTTGCGGTAAAGGGGAGTATGCTCTTAATCTAGCCAGAATGTTTCCTCAAAAGAATTTTATAGGTATAGATTTAAAAGGCAACAGGATTTGGAGAGGGGCTAGAACAGGTATTGATGAGGGTATTGCCAATTTGGCTTTTCTCAGGATCCAAATCGAGGATATTGTGGATTACTTCGATAAAAATGAGGTAGGCGAGATATGGATTACGTTTCCTGATCCGCAGCCGCAGGAGAGTCGCGAGAAGAAAAGGCTCACTTATCCGGGCTTTCTAAACAAATATAAACAGTTCCTAAAGCCAGAAGGGCGGATAAATCTGAAAACAGATAACGACGGGCTTTATCAATACACCGTAGAAAAAGTGGATGAGCTGGGATTATCATGCTATAAAAAGACAGACCAGTTGTATAAATCTGAATTCTATGATGATGTACTTTCTATAAAAACACATTACGAGCGCATTTATCTTAAGCACGATAAGAGCATCAACTACATTCAGTTTTCGTTAGATAAACTTTAGCTCTATGGAACAATCCTTTTACGATGAGGTTTTTGATTTGGTACGGTTAATCCCGAAAGGAAGGGTATGTTCATACGGGGTGATTGCCAAAAGTTTAGGTTCAGGCGGATCGGCCAGAATGGTTGGCTATGCCATGAGTAACGCGGGACTTGCACACCCTTCTGTACCGGCTCATCGGGTGGTTAACAGTTCGGGGCTTCTTACCGGCAAATTTCATTTCTCGCCACCAGAATTGATGCAGGAACTGCTGGAAAGAGAAGGCATCGTAGTGGAAAAAGATAAGGTAAAAAATTTTAAGCAGGTTTTTTGGGACCCAATGCAAGAATTATAAATTAAAGAACATGAAAGATATTGTCAGATGCAGTTGGTGCGGTAGTGATCCCCTATACATAAAATACCACGATGAAGAATGGGGCAAGCCTGTTTACGACGATAAAACTTTGTTTGAATTTCTTATTCTGGAAGGTGCACAAGCAGGCTTAAGCTGGATCACCGTATTAAAAAGAAGGGATGGATACAGAAATGCGTTTGCAGATTTTGACGTGGAGAAAGTTGCGGCTTTTGATGAAAATGATGTGGAGCGCCTGATGAATGATCCCGGAATCATTAGAAACAGGCTAAAAGTAAACTCCGCAATCAATAACGCAAAGCTTTTTATTCAGATCCAGAAAGAGTACGGCTCTTTTTCAGATTTTATGTGGGGATTTCTGCCAGATAAAAAGCCGATCCAAAATCAAGTACGTTCTATGGGAGACATACCTGCCAGAACTGAGATTTCGGATGCGATCGCCAAAGACATGAAAAAAAGAGGATTTAAGTTTTTTGGAACTACTATCTGCTATGCACATATGCAGGCAACCGGGATGGTTAACGACCATAGGATTGATTGTATCGCCAGATAATTACTTTTTGGCGGCCGCATTGTAATCCTCCACAATGGCGCTAAGAAGTTTTGCGTCGAAAAGTTCGACAGATTTAATCCTATCAGCGATGGCCTCATTGTTGGTAAGCTTTTGTAGAAGAATAGATTTTACGACAGGTGTCCTGGCTGCGGCTGTGCCATTTTCTGCAAAAAGCTCCTGCATTGGTCCGGTTCCAAACTTTTCTATAAAATAAGTTGCAGGAATAATCTGCTTAGGTACTGCCGGAGCGCTATTTCTTCCCCCTCCTATGGAAATTCCGCCACCCATGCCAATACCTCCAAAACCACCGCTTCCCGCACCAATACCTATAGAGGGCCTAAACTTCGCTCTTTTTTGCACAGGTTCCTCAACCTGCAAATTTCCGCCAATTGAGTACAGGTTAACCGCCCCTAGTTCAAGCACTTTAAAAAATCGAATTTCCAAATCTTTCTTAATCAGGATGGGCTTGCTTACGTAAGTCTCCCCGTTCCATACAAACTCTTTGATGTCTTTTGCCTTATACTCTACCAAAGCTTCTGCGTCATTTTTAAAGATCACGCTCGAAAAGTTGGTGGCCTTTATGGTTCCTCTGATAAAATTTCCTTCAGAAATAACAATGATGTCCTGCGCATAAGCGCCAGAAGCAAACAAACAGCAGCACAATATAAAGATAGATCTCATAGCGTTCAAATAACGGAAATTATTGGAGGATTAGTACCTTTATCCAGGTAAGATTATTTTTATATTATGAAAAAGCTTTTTTTATTAGATGGTATGGCGCTTATTTACAGAGCCCATTTTGCGCTCAGTAAAAACCCGCGTTTTACGTCCACTGGGATAAATACCTCTGCTGTAATGGGCTTTACCAATACGCTGCTGGAAGTGCTTAAAAAAGAAAAGCCCTCACATATTGCGGTGGTTTTTGATACCGATGCTCCAACAGAAAGGCATTTAGAATTTGAAGCCTACAAAGCACACCGCCAAGCAATGCCTGAGGACCTCTCTGCGGCTATTCCTTATATTTTCAAACTGATAGAAGGCTTTAAGATTCCTGTCATCACCAAAGATGGCTTTGAGGCAGATGACATTATCGGCACACTGGCTAAAGAAGCAGAGCAGCAGGGTTTTCAGGTATTTTGCATGACTCCTGATAAAGATTTTGCGCAACTCGTTTCTGATAACATATTCATTTATAAACCGGCCAGAATGGGTAACGACATGGAGATTATGGGCGTTCCTGAAGTATTGGCCAAATGGGAGATCGACAATCCACTTCAGGTCATTGATATTCTCGGTTTATGGGGAGATGCGGTAGACAATATTCCAGGAATCCCAGGAATAGGAGAGAAGACAGCCAAATCGCTAATCAAAACCTACGGGTCCGTCGAAAATATCATAGCCAATTCACATGAACTAAAAGGGAAGCAACGGGAAAACGTGGAAATGTATGCTCAACAGGGGATGGTATCAAAAAAACTAGCCACAATTATTTTGAATGTCCCAGTTGAGTTTGATGAGAAGGCGTTACAACTGGAAGAGCCAAGTCGGGAATTATTGGAGCCATTGTTTACAGAGTTGGAATTTAGAACGATAGGCAGGAGGGTGTTTGGCGAAGAATTCTCTGTTGCCGATTCAAGAGGGCAAGCATCCCAACAATTTGATCTTTTTGGAAATAGTACAGAGCAACCTGAAAGTACTACCAAGACCTTTGTTGCCACACCAGAAATGTTCGAAGAAGCGAGGGAGGCAAAAACGATAGAAAACACCCCGCACAATTATAAGTTGATTGCTACTCCGGAAGCAAGAAAGGAATTGATTGAACTATTGCTTCAACAAGAAAGCATTTCATTTGATACAGAAACTACAGGTACAGATGCGAACCTTGCAGAATTGGTCGGCTTATCCTTTAGCATTAAAGCGGGCGAAGGTTATTATATCCCCTTATCAGAAATAAGAGACGAAGCACAATTGATTCTGGATGAATTTAAGATTGTGCTGGAAAATGAGAGCATCATTAAGATTGGACAGAATATCAAATATGATATGCTGATGTTGAAATGGTACGGCGTTTCCGTTAAGGGTAAATTATTTGATACGATGCTGGCGCACTACCTCATAGATCCTGATACCCGCCATAATATGGATGTTCTTTCAGAAAATTACCTTTGTTATACACCCATAAGCATTACCACGCTAATTGGCGCAAAGGGTAAAGGACAAGGAAATATGCGTGATGTTCCTGTGGAGCAGGTGGTGGACTACGCTGCCGAAGATGCGGATGTGACCTTGCAGCTTTCCAAAGTTTTTGCGCCTATGCTGAAAGACTTGAATGCAGAAGACCTGGCTACCAATGTAGAAAATCCATTGATCTACGTACTGGCTGATATCGAGAAAGAGGGTGTTCGCATTGATATGGATACCCTGATAAATTATTCAAAGGAGCTGGAAGTTGATATTCGTCGCTTTGAGCAAAGCGTATTTGACAAATGCGGTGTTAAATTTAATTTGGCCTCCCCCAAACAACTTGGAGAAGTGCTTTTTGAAAAGCTATGTTTAGATCCTAAAGCTAAAAAAACCAAAACCGGGCAATATCAAACCGGGGAAGATGTTTTGCTGGCTTTGGCCAGTAAAAGTGATGTGGTACAAGATATCCTTGACTTCCGGCAGCTTCAGAAACTAAAATCGACCTACGTAGATGCGCTTCCTCTGATGGTCAATCCGAAGACTGGGCGTGTACATACCAGTTATAACCAAGCGGTTGCTGCCACAGGTAGGCTAAGTTCCAATAATCCGAATTTACAGAATATTCCGATAAGGACAGAGCGGGGAAGGGAAGTACGTAAGGCATTTATACCAAGGGATGAGAACCACGTTTTATTATCTGCGGATTATTCCCAGATTGAACTTCGTATCATAGCAGACATTAGCAAGGAAGAGAATATGCTCGATGCGTTCAATAAAGGAATTGACATCCATACCGCTACAGCAGCTCGCGTTTATGGAATAACCATTGAAGAGGTGACTTCTACCCAGCGGAGAAATGCAAAGGCAGTTAACTTCGGAATTATTTACGGGCAAAGTGCTTTCGGCCTCTCACAAAATCTGGGTATTCCACGTAAGGAAGCTGCCGAGATTATTGAACAGTATTTTGCGCAATATCCTGGAATTAAAAGATACATGTCGGACACCATGAATTTTGCGAGAGAGAATGGTTTCGTCGAAACTATACTAGGCCGCAGACGTTACCTTAGGGACATCAATTCTGCCAATCAAACAGTTAGAGGCTTTGCAGAGCGAAATGCGATTAATGCGCCAATACAGGGCTCTGCAGCGGACATGATCAAAGTAGCGATGATCAATATACACAGGGATATTCAAGAAAAAGGTTTGCAGTCAAAAATGACGATGCAGGTGCATGATGAATTGGTTTTTGATGTTCTTAAATCAGAAATAGCAGTTATGAAAGAGATCATCATGTGCAGGATGAAAACAGCGATCAAGACAAATGTACCAATTGAAGTAGAAATAGGAGAAGGTGAGAACTGGCTGGCGGCCCATTAGGAACCGCCAAACATTCCACCTAAACCACCAAGCATGTCTTTCGTCATGGCGGACATTTCAGTTGCACTTACTTGGTCGGCCTGGGCTAGGGCTTTATTAATTGCAGTTAATAGAAGCTCTTCAATTTCTTCTTTGTCTGCGCCTTTATAAAATTCATCATCGATGTCAATTGCTGTTATCGCTTTATTTGCTGTAGCAGTAACTCGGATTGCCCCAGCCTCTACCTCGCCAAAAACAGAAATAGTATCTAATCTTGCTTTTATTTCATCAGCCTTTTGCTGTGCGGCCATCAATTTATCAAACATATTTATTGGGTTTTATACGAAACAAAATTAAGCCAATTTGGTTTAAACCAACTCATCAAAACAAAAAAAGCGGTCTGCCATTAGGCAAACCGCTAATATCATAGGTAAATGATATGTTTTTACAGGTATACAAACACAAGTACGTAAGAAATACACTAATGGTTTCCTGTTCGTTGAGATATAATCAATCCACAATAAGTAGTTACTTGGAATAAGATTTGTGTTGAATTACTTAGTTTTACAATCAAATATATGATCATGAAAGCTTTTTTAGGAACAGGATTGTTGGGCTCAGGTTTTATTAGGGCAATGCTCCGTAAAGGGGATTCGGTACAGATATGGAACAGAACACTGGCAAAGGCCAAGCCGCTGGAAGCAGATGGGGCCTTAGTTTTTGAAAATGTTGCTGAAGCTGTTAAAGGGGCGCAATTTATTCATCTCACGTTAAAAGACGATGCTGCGGTAGATGAAGTTTTGGAAGCGGCGAAATCTGGTTTTGGTCCGCAAGCTATAATCATAGACCATACTACTACTTCTGTTGAGGGGGCCATATCCAGAACAAAAAAGTGGTCTGATTTAGGTTACACTTATCTGCATGCCCCTGTATTTATGGGCCCGGTAAATGCAGAGGAGAGTACAGGAAATATGTTGGTTTCCGGTAACCAAGAGGTAATTGGGAATTTAAAAGAGCAGCTTTCTGCAATGACCGGAAAACTGGTAAACCTTGGCGAAACAGAAGGTAAGGCGGCGGGTATGAAGCTTACAGGAAACCTGTTTTTAATCGCGCTGACTGCCGGTTTGGCTGATGCACTATCGCTGGCCAAGGCATCCGGTATTACCGCTGATGAAGTTACTGACTTATTTACTGACTGGAATCCTGCAGCTTCGTTAACAGGGAGATTGAAAAGGATGTCTGGTGGAGATTTTTCACAGCCTTCATGGGAACTGGACATGGCAAGAAAAGACGCCGGCCTGATGCTGAGCGAAGCAAGTAATAACAATGTTCCACTAACAGTAATACCCGCTGTTGTAAAATTAATGGATAGATTTATTGAGAAAGGATTGGGTGATCAAGACTGGATGATCATAGGAAGCAAGTTGCCTCAGTAATGAAACCTTTGGCAGTTTCATGCTAATGTTTTCTCTTGGCCCGTTCATACTGGACAGGCCAGCTTACATCTGTATCAAGCACTTTTGCTGCGTGTAACGGGAAATAAGGGTCTCTTAAGAGTTCTCTTGCCATGAAGATCAAATCTGCTTTTGAAGCCTGTAAAATGTCTTCCGCCTGTCGTGGCTCCGTAATGAGACCAACGGCACCTGTTAATACATTCGCTTGTGCTTTAATCTGCTCTGCAAATTGCACTTGGTAGCCAGCAAAAACTGGGATTTGCTGATGGGGCGCCAACCCTCCGGAAGAACAGTCTATAAGATCTATTCCTTTGTCTTTTAAAATTGAGGATAGCTGAACTGACTCTTCAGGTGTCCAGCCCCCTTCTACCCAGTCGGACGCGGAAATCCTTACAAATAATGGGTTCTCAGCGGGCCACACTTCTTGAATAGCGGATACAACTTCAAGCAATAATCGGATTCTGTTCTCGAAACTTCCACCATACTGATCTGTCCTTTGATTACTAATTGGCGAAAGGAATTGGTGTAACAAGTAACCGTGGGCTGCGTGAATCTCAATAACACGATATCCTGACTGTAAAGACCTTTTCGCAGCCGCCTTGAAATCGGATTTGATTTTTTCTATTCCTTCAAATGTTAATTCAATTGGCATTTCATCACCTTCATGGAAAGGAATGGCACTTGGGGCAACTGGTTTCCAACCACCCTCACTTTCCCGGATGCAATCGCTTCCATTCCATGGTACATCAAAGCTTGCTTTTCTACCTGCATGTGCCAGTTGTATGCCTGCAATAGATCCGTTTTGATGAATAAAATCAGTTATCTGTTTCAGCATCGGAATGTGATCGTTACTCCATATCCCCAAATCGCCGGCAGAAATTCTGCCCTCTGGCGAAACTGAAGTAGCTTCTTGTATGATGAGCCCCGCACCGCCAATGGCTCTGCTGCCGAGGTGTACCAGGTGCCAGTTGGTTGCAAATCCTTCTTCTGCCGAGTATTGGCACATAGGAGAAACTGTGATGCGGTTTTTTAGATAAACGTTTTTTATTTCGAGCGGTGAGAATAGTAAAGACATTTCTTAGTTTTTGATCAAATTAACACAGTTTTACCTGAATTGGTTTGTTCCTCAGATAATCAAAACATTGCCGTGACAAGTATGTTAAAAAAGTATTGCTAAAATGTAAAAAATCAAAAATGTATTGCACAACTCAATATTTATTTAAACCTTTGCGCCTCAACTCATTTAAAGAATTATTATAAACAGAAAATGACCCATCACCAAACACATAAACTTTACGCTGTGCAAGCAAATAATTTTGCTTCAGGGGATATGTTTATTGAGCGTTTGCAGCCCATATTTTTTGTGATCACAAACCGGCAAAATTACACGCCGCGCATTTGAGTAAATCTCTGGAGATAACCCAGTAGATTCCACAGAGGATTGCCTCTCAAAAAACAATTAATCAGAACATTTATTTTTTTTCGTTAACTAATTAATGAATACAAACGATTTTATAGTGCAGGTTGCACTTCCTGAACATCGTGTCTTTGCAGAAGAAATTTGCGAGGAAATGGCAGAATCGGCAAAAGCCCGTGGTACGGGAATTGCCAAGCGTTCTCCGGAGTATGTTGCAGGAAAAATGGCAGATGGTAAGGCCGTAATTGCATTTCATAGGGATGGATCCTGGGCAGGGTTCTGTTATATAGAAACATGGTCTCATGGTCAATTCGTTGCCAATTCAGGTTTGATCGTTAGTCCGAAATACAGAAAAGCCGGACTTGCTCACGCTATCAAAGAGAAAATATTTGAACTTTCGAGATTACTTTATCCTAAAGCGAAGATATTCGGATTAACAACCGGGCTCGCTGTGATGAAGATCAATTCTGATCTGGGTTATGAGCCGGTAACCTATTCTGAGCTTACGCAAGACGAGGATTTCTGGAAAGGTTGCCAGAGTTGTGTTAACTTTGAAATCCTAACGATGAAGGAACGCAAAAACTGTATGTGTACTGCGATGCTGTACGATCCAGTTGAGCAGAAGCATGATGCTGCAAAGAAATTTGCCGAAGAATTGCAAAAGAACCCGACATTATATGAACGCTTTATGAGCATTAAGCAAAAGCTGGTTGTAAGATCGAAACCTCAAAATAAAGGATTGAAATCCCTGTTTTTATTATTTACCATATTTTTTAAATAGCCGTAATATTAAGATGAAGAAGAAAGTTGTTTTAGCGTTTAGCGGAGGTTTGGATACCTCATTCTGTTGCATTTATCTGGCTCAGGACCGCGGTCTTGAAGTTCATTCCGTTATTGTGAATACCGGCGGTTTTTCTGACGAGGAATTACAGGAAATTGAAAAGCGTGCATACTCACTCGGCGTAGCGTCGCATGCTGTAGTTGATGAAACTGAGAACTATTATGATAGCTGCATAAAATATTTAATTTACGGCAACGTGCTTAAAAACTCGACTTACCCGCTATCGGTAAGTGCAGAGCGCGTTAGTCAGGCAACCGCAATTGCCAACTACGTTAAAAAAATAGGCGCTGATTACGTAGCACATGGCAGTACCGGAGCAGGAAATGACCAGGTGCGTTTTGACATGATCTTTAACATTATTATTCCGAATGTTGAGATCATTACCCCAATTAGAGATTTAAAATTATCCCGCGAAGCGGAAATTGAATACCTGGCAGAACGCGGGGTAGTATATAGTGCTGAGAAAGCAAGGTACTCCATTAATAAGGGTTTATGGGGAACTTCGGTTGGCGGTAAGGAAACCCTTACTTCTAACGAAACACTCCCTGAAGAAGCCTGGCCAACCCAAATTACCGAGACAACTGCTCGTAAAGTGGAGCTGACTTTTGAGAAAGGTGAGCTGGTGGCAATTGATGGGCAAACTTATGAGCCGGTAAGGGCAATTCAGAAATTACAGGCCATTGCACAACCTTTTGGCATTGGAAGAGACATCCATGTTGGTGATACCATTATTGGTATTAAAGGCCGTGTTGGTTTTGAAGCTGCGGCACCTATGGTGACCATCAAAGCTCACCACACTTTAGAGAAGCACACGCTTACGAAATGGCAACTTTCCTGGAAAGAACAATTGTCCTCTTTCTATGGTAATTGGTTGCATGAAGGGCAGTTTCATGATCCAATTATGCGCAACATAGAAGCCTTTTTAGCAGACACACAAAAAGTTGTGAGCGGAAAGGTTTTTGTAGAGTTATTGCCATATCGTTTTAATATTATAGGTATTGAATCTAAACACGACCTAATGAGCAATAAGTTTGGTAGCTATGGAGAAATGAACAATGCCTGGAGCGGTGAAGATGTTAAAGGCTTTTCAAAGATTTTTGGAAATCAGGTGATGATCTGGCACAAAGTTAATGGTGATGAAAGTTAGGGCAGGGATAGTTGGCGGTGCTGGATATACTGGTGGTGAAATGATTCGCCTATTGGTTAATCATCCTAATGTAGATATCATTTTTGTAAATAGCAGCAGCAATGCCGGTAACCTGATCTCTGATGTGCACACAGATTTGATTGGGGATTCTGATCTTCGTTTTACTTCAGCGCTACCAAGTGATATTGATGTACTGTTTTTATGCGTTGGACATGGTGATGCGAAGAAGTTTTTAGAAGCCAATAAAATTGCTGAGGGCATTAAGATCATTGATTTAAGTCAGGATTTTAGACTGAGGGAGAATGCAGGTAAAAACTGGGTATATGGCTTGCCGGAACTAAACCGCGATCATATTAAAGCGGCAAATTTTGTTGCCAACCCTGGATGTTTTGCTACCTGTATACAGCTGGCCTTGCTTCCACTAGCAGCGAAAGGTTTGTTAAATGCTGAAGTTCATATTAATGCGACTACCGGGTCTACAGGCGCTGGCCAAAGTTTGGCAGCGACATCTCATTTTAGCTGGAGAAACAATAACCTTTCGGTTTATAAGGCATTTGGTCACCAACATTTAAACGAGATCGGCGAAAGTATTAAACAATTATCGCCAATCTTTAACAGCCCCATTAATTTCATTCCGCAGCGCGGGGATTTTACCAGGGGTATTCTAGCGGCGATTTATTTAGACAGCGATCTGACAGAAGAAGCTGCGCAGCAACTGTATGAAGATTATTATGCTGACCATCCATTTACACATGTAAGTAAAAAAAATATAGATCTTAAACAGGTTGTAAATACCAATAAAGGATTAGTACATGTGGAGAAACACGATGGTAAGCTATTTATAGTGAGTATTATTGATAATTTGTTAAAAGGAGCCAGCGGACAGGCAGTGCAAAATATGAATTTAATGTTTGCGCTTGAGGAGCGGCAAGGCTTAAATCTCAAAGCAGCAGCATTTTAATCTATTTTCACATTTAAACTATTTACAATGAACTTATTTGACGTTTATCCACTAAACAATATAGAAATTACCAAAGCATCAGGCAGCAATGTTTGGGATGCTGAAGGACAGGAATACTTAGACCTTTATGGCGGTCATGCGGTAATATCCATCGGTCACACCCATCCGCATTATGTTAAACGTGTAACTGATCAATTGAATAAGGTTGGCTTTTACTCCAATTCTGTACTGATCCCATTGCAGCAAGAACTGGCGGTAAAGTTAGGGCAGGTTTCTGGAAAAGTCGATTATCAATTGTTTTTGTGTAACTCAGGGGCTGAAGCTAATGAAAATGCACTAAAACTAGCCTCATTTTACAATGGCAAAAAAAAGGTAATTGCTTTTAAAGGCGCATTCCATGGTCGTACGTCTTTGGCCGTATCCGCTACAGATAATCCAAAAATCATTGCCCCGGTAAATGAGACGGATAATGTAGTTTTTCTTCCGCTTAATGATGAGTTAGCTTTGAAAGAAGCATTTGCAGCTTTTGGGAATGAGGTTACTGCAGTGATCATTGAAGGTATACAAGGCGTAGGGGGTATAAAAGAGGCATCAGTGGAGTTTTTAAAGTTGATCCGCTCGCTTTGCAATGATTACGATTCCGTATATATTGCAGATAGCGTGCAGTGCGGCTATGGAAGAACAGGCTTGTTCTATTCTCACGACTATGCGGGAGTTGAGGCAGATGTCTATACCATGGCGAAGGGTATGGGTAATGGTTTTCCGGTTGCGGGCATCACCATTGCGCCAAAATTTAAACCTTGGCATGGCATGCTTGGTACAACGTTTGGTGGTAATCACCTTGCCTGCGCAGCGGCATTAGCAGTATTGGAGATTATTGATGAGGATAATCTCATGGAAAATGCTGCACGAATAGGAGCTTACCTAATTGCAGAATTGAAAAAAATTGAAGGAATTAAGGAAGTGCGTGGAAGGGGATTAATGATAGGGATAGACTTACCGGAATCCTTACCGAATGTTAAAAAAGACTTGTTATTTAAACATAAGATTTTTACAGGCGAGGCAAAGCCTAACGTGATCAGGTTGTTGCCTGCACTGAATTTGACCATAGCACATGCTGACCAGTTTCTTAGTGAATTTAAAATAGCTTTAAAAGGATGAACCAGTTTACCTCAGTACACGATGTACACGATATTAAACAGCTGTTAAAGGATGCCTTAATTTTAAAGGAAAGTCCTTATTCCCTGCAAGACTTGGGAAAGAATAAAACTTTAGGACTAGTATTTCTAAACCCAAGCTTGCGCACCCGCTTAAGTACTCAAAAAGCTGCGCTTAATTTGGGGATGAACGTGATGGTGATGAACATGGACAAAGAAGGCTGGGCCCTGGAAACACAAGATGGTATAGTAATGAACGGCACCACCGTGGAGCACATCCGGGAAGCAGCCGCAGTTATGGGGCAATATTGCGACATACTGGGTTTACGCTCGTTTCCGAAACTGGTTAATCGTGACGAGGACTACAATGAGGACTTTTTTACGAAGTTTATTAAGTACTGTGGTGTACCGGTGGTTAGTTTGGAAAGTGCGACAAGACATCCTCTACAGAGTTTGGCTGACCTGATTACCATTAAAGAAACCTGGAAGGGTGAAGGAAAACCTAAAGTTGTCCTGGCCTGGGCTCCTCATATTAAGGCATTGCCGCAAGCCGTTCCAAACTCTTTTGCAGAGTGGATGTGTAAAGCGCAGCAAGACGGGATGATAGATTTTACAATAGCTCAACCAAAAGGTTACGAACTGAATGAGGATTTTACGCCTGGAGCAACGATAACTCATAATTTAGATGAAGCTTTGGTGGGGGCAGATTATATTTACGTTAAAAATTGGTCGAGCTACAAAGAATACGGCAAGGTGCTGACTTACCCGGAGGGCTGGATGTTGAACAATAGCAAGCTGGAAAGCACTAATGATGCAAAAGTTATGCATTGCTTGCCCGTTCGGCGAGACCTGGAACTTTCTTCCGAAATATTGGATGGCCCTAACTCGCTGGTAATCCATGAAGCAGGAAACAGGCTTTGGGCAGCACAAGCAGTATTAAAACATATGCTGGAAGGTTTGAAATAGAATACATGAAAAAGCTAAGCGTTATTAAGATTGGCGGAAACGTAATAGACAATTCTGAGAAGCTGCATCAGTTTCTACTTGACTTCACTGCTTTGCCAGGAGAAAAAATACTGGTACATGGGGGCGGTAAAATAGCAACCGAATTGAGCGACAGCTTAGGTATCGCACCTAAATTGATTGAAGGCAGACGTATTACTGATATAGAAACTTTAAGAATTGTGACGATGGTATATGCTGGCCTAATCAATAAAAATATTGTGGCGCAGCTACAGGCTAAAGGCAGTAATGCCATTGGGCTTACCGGTGCAGACGGTAATATTATCAAGGCGGTTAAACGCCCAGTTAAAGAAATTGACTATGGATTTGTGGGTGATCTGGATGAAAACTCAGTTTCAGCGGATGCTCTTGACAAGTTATTACAAGCCGGAATGGTACCCGTTTTATGTGCAATAACTCATGATGGAGATTCCCAACTTCTAAACACTAATGCAGATACCATTGCCTCGGCTGTAGCGGTTGCAATGGCGAAGAGCTATGAAACCACTTTGATTTATTGCTTTGAAAAGAAAGGAGTAATGCGAGACATTGATGATGACAATTCTTTGGTACGCGAGATAAGGATGGGAGAATTTGAGGGTTTGAAATCAGCAGGAGTAATATCAGGCGGAATGATACCGAAGTTGCACAACGCCTTTGAGGCCATTAAAAGTGGGGTAGAGGCGGTATATATCGGGAAAGCGGATGAACTTTCGCAGACAGATCTGCAAAATTTTGGAACCAGATTAATCAACTAGATATGAACCAGTTTAAAGGCAGTATTGCCATATTAGGTAGCGGAAACATTGGCATTTCCCTAGCCAAAGGGCTAGTGAAAGCAGGTTATGCAGACGCTGGACAAATTAGTCTGACGAGACGTAATATCGCCAATTTAAGCTCCCTGGCAGCCCAGGGATTTAAGACGAATACCGATAATGCTGCCGTAACAGCAACGGCTGATTTGATTGTTCTTGCCGTATTGCCGCAACAATTAAATCAGTTGCTTGATCAAATTGTGCCATCTGTAAATATTGAAAAGCAGGTATTCATCTCTGTGGCTTCTGGCGTGAGTTGTGCTGATATCCGGAACAAACTTGGAAGCAAAGTTCAGGTGATTCGCGCGATGCCCAATACAGCTATTGCAATTGGTCAATCAATGACCTGCGTGGCGACCGATAATGCCACTTCAGAAAATATAGCCGAAGTTACCCGGATGTTCGAAACGGTGGGGTCAGTTGTAAAAATTAACGAAGATCTGATGACTTCTGCCACGGCATTATGTGCCTGTGGTATAGCTTTCTTTTTAAGAGCGATCAGGGCGGCATCTCAAGGTGGTGTTGAAATTGGTTTCCATGCTGATGAGGCTCTCAAAATGGCCGTACAAACGGCAAAAGGAGCAGCTGATCTGTTGCTGCAAATGCAATCTCATCCAGAACAAGAAATAGATAAAGTAACTTCGCCAAAAGGCTGTACTATTGCAGGGCTAAATGAGATGGAACACAATGGTTTTAGCTCATCATTAATTAAAGGAATCAAGCTGTCTGCTTTAAAAGCGGGCGCTTTGTATACCAAAGAATAAACAAAAACGACCAACACATGATAGAGAAACTGCAAAAGGATAGCCTGGAATTGTTAAAACAGTTGATCCGGATACAATCATTCAGTAAAGAGGAAGATAAGACTGGTGACGCCATTGAACAGTTTTTGCAGCAGCGTGATATTAAAACCCATCGTAAACTTAACAATATATGGGCATACAATAAACACTTTGATGCTTCTAAGCCTACCGTTTTGCTCAATTCTCATCATGATACTGTTAAACCCAATTCCGGTTACACCCGCGACCCCTATGATGCATTAATTGAGGAAGATAAGCTTTTTGGACTAGGCAGCAATGACGCTGGTGGATGTCTGGTATCTCTTATCGGCACTTTCCTCTATTTTTATGATCAGCAAAATCTGGCTTATAACATCTGTCTTGCCGCAACAGCAGAGGAAGAGATATCTGGTAACGATGGTTTAGAGTGTATATTGCCAGATCTTGGCGAATTGGATTTTGCCATAGTTGGAGAGCCAACACAGATGAACCTTGCCATTGCAGAACGTGGCCTATTGGTTTTGGACTGTGCTGCCACTGGCAGAGCGGGGCATGCAGCCAGGGAGGAAGGTGATAACGCAATTTACAAAGCGCTCAAAGATATTGAATGGTTTAGAAACTATAAATTTTCTAAAGTATCAGACGTTTTTGGTCCGCTGAAAATGACGGTAACGATCATTAATGCAGGCTCTCAACACAATGTGGTACCCGCAACTTGCACATTCACCGTGGATGTGCGCGTAACTGATGCTTACACGAATGAGGAAGTGCTGAAAATTATCCGTACAAATGTAGATTGTGAAGTAACTCCCCGCTCCATAAGACTTAAACCCTCTTCAATTGACAAGGAGCACCCATTGGTTCAAGCTGGTATAGCATTAGGAAGAACTACATACGGCTCGCCCACTACATCAGACCAGGCATTGTTAAGCATCCCATCTGTAAAAGTTGGTCCCGGTGATTCAGGGAGGTCGCATATGGCAGATGAATTTATCTATGTTGATGAAGTGGCAGAGGGGATAGCCCTATATATTGCTATGCTTAAACCGGTTATTGGAGGTAAATAGCTTTATTCGAGATCGGTTTTATCTAAGCGTATGTTATAATCACCCTTGGCAATTTTCTCCGCAACATTACCAATTGTGGTGATTTGCTTTAATTTATTTGCTTCTTTAACTACAAGCTCATTTTGGAGATCAGCAGCTAATCGGGCATCCCGGCGAACCCTGAAATAAAATACGATGCTGATAATCATTGCGATAAAAGACGCGATACCTACTATTACAGGTGTGTAGGTGGCAAATTTATCCATCTCTGCATTTCTGGTAATCATCAATTTTTTCTCACGGTTTACCATGTTAGTTATCGTTCTCCTAATTGAATCCATTACTGATTTTCCCTGGAGGAGCATCGCCGAAGTTGGGGGTATTCCTCTTTTTTTATCGACTATTGAATTACCAATCAAATCGAACTTGTGCTTAATCAAAGTCTCTAAATGTGGCATCTCCCGTTGTTGAATTGGGTTATCTCTTGTGAGAAGCTGGATATTTGTTAAAAGCTCTGCCACATCACTTTTTGCGCCTGTGTATGGTTCAAGAAAACTCTCATCGTTGGTTAGGAGAAACCCGCGCTGTCCCGTTTCTGCATCTTTCATCCTGGAAATCAAATTGTCTAACCCAGTTTCTACCTGAACCGTATGGTCTACCCATTTCTGGCTATTCAACAGTTGCTCAATGCTGATGTAGGAAAGTACAGAACTGATGATCAGGATCACTAAAGTGAACCCAAAGCCGATCAACAAGTTGCGCTTAGAGCGTTTGCGAATATTTTTCATGATAAGAAAATTTTAGATGAATTTGGTCATAAATATAAAAGTATTATGTTTGTAATTGGTACTCTTGAATGTCTAAGTCTAAATTTCTCTCCTTTAGCCAGCGTTGGCGGTATCTAATAGGAACAACTGAAGAGTTTTCTATGGAGGCCCGGATATTCCATAGCATTTCGATTATTATTTTTGTTGCCCTTATTATTCTCACTGGTTATAATCTCTCTACCACATTACATTTATCTGCACTGATATCTGCTATTATTGTTGTTTTACAGGCATTTCTATACTATATAAGCCGCTTTAGGGGTATGCTAAATTTGGCAGCATCGCTTTCTGCAATTGAAATAAATATAGGTATTACGTTTGCCTACTTCTACAATTCAGGCATATCTGGGAGTATCCTGTTGCTTTTTGCTTTAACACTATTTTTAATTGTAGTGGTGATTCCAAAGAAGCAGCGGTTGTTTTGGTATTTGCTAAACCTGGCGATAATGGGCACTCTTGTTTACCTGGAGTACCTGGATCCCGGAGTAATAAAGCAGCATTATGCAAACCGGGGCGAGATGTTTACTGATGTAGTTTTCACCTACATTGTTGTAGTTACACTGCTGTATATTTGTACAGTACAATTGCGCAGGAATTATGATGAGCAAAAGCAGTTGGCCGAAGAGAAGGCTGGAAAGCTTCAGTTGATGAATAGCCAAAAAGATAAACTATTCTCGATCATCTCTCATGACCTGACAGGTCCGCTAGCCTCCCTAAAACAATACCTTTCTCTACTTAACGATATAGAACTTACCCCACATGAAAGAAGCGTAGTTGAAAGAGATCTAGCCCGTTCTTTGGGGGATGCCCAGTATTTATTAGAGAATTTGCTACACTGGACCAAAAGCCAGATGGAGAATGACCAAATGTTTCTTGAGAAGCTAACTTTGAGGCAGGTATTAGGACCTACTGTGCTAATGTTTCAGCAAACTGCGCTAGCTAAGGGGGTGCGTTTTCTTACGGATATAGACGAACTTACTGTAATTAGGGCCGATAGAAATATGTTCCAGTCGGTAATGCGAAATTTGTTAAACAATGCAATAAAATTTACCTATGCTGAAGGGGTGGTTGAATTGAAGAGTGAGGTTAGTGATGGCCGATGTGTTTTATCAGTTCGCGATAATGGGACTGGTATTTCTCCGGAAAAACAGGCTAAAATATTTACCATGAATATTGTTTCCAGCTACGGTACGGAATTGGAAAAGGGCACCGGATTAGGTTTGATGCTATGTAAAGACTTTGTTGACAAACAAGATGGGCGTATCTGGTTTGAAAGTACGCCCGAAAGCGGAACAGTCTTTTATGTTTCGATGCCTGTTGTATAAAAAGGCGTGTCGTTTGGGCATGTGATTCTCCTTATTTTTATGATATTTGCACATAGTTTGCCGCAGCTTGCGGTTCAATAATGAAATTTAAATGAAGATCTGGCAGAAGAACGTAACCGTTAATAAAGATATAGAAACATTTACTGTTGGCAAAGACAGGGAACTGGATTTACAAATGGCTGCATTTGATGTGCTTGGTTCATTGGCGCATGTGCAAATGCTAGAAAGTATTGGCTTGCTTACTGCCTCCGACCTAGCATCGATACAAAAAGAACTTAAACACATTTATATTGAAATTGAAGCGGGCAGTTTTACTATTGATGACACTGTAGAAGACGTTCACTCTCAAGTAGAGTGGTTACTTACCCAGCGAATAGGCGAAGCCGGCAAAAAAATACACAGCGGCCGCTCCCGTAACGATCAGGTATTAGTTGACCTTAAGCTTTTCTTTAGAGACTGTATTGAGGAAATGGTCGGAAATACCACTCTTTTATTTGGGCAGCTCATTGCATTGAGTAATATACATAAAGATAAATTACTTCCGGGTTATACACACCTGCAGATTGCCATGCCGTCGTCGTTCGGACTGTGGTTTGGTGCTTACGCTGAAAGCTTGGTTGATGATATGGAATTGATGCTTGCAGCATGGAAGATCTGTAACAAGAATCCGTTGGGTTCAGCCGCAGGCTATGGTTCTTCATTTCCCCTTAACCGAACGATGACTACTGAACTGCTAGGGTTTGAGCGGTTAAACTACAACGTTGTATACGCGCAGATGGGCAGGGGGAAAACAGAAAGGATATTGGCACAGGCCATGTCGTCAATTGCTGCAACGCTGGCAAAAATGGCGATGGATGTTTGCTTGTTTATTAGTCAGAATTTTGGTTTCATTAGTTTTCCGGATGAATTGACAACTGGATCTAGCATTATGCCTCATAAAAAGAATCCTGATGTATTTGAACTGATCAGATCACGTTGCAACAAGATCCAGGCTTTGCCTAATGAAATTGCTATGATGATTACTAATTTGCCATCTGGATACCACAGAGACCTACAACTGCTTAAAGAAAATCTTTTCCCAGCTATAACTTCGTTAAACGAATGCTTGGGCATAGCAACATTTATGCTGCAGAATATTACGGTAAAAGATCATATCCTTGATGATAAAAAATATGCCTATCTTTTTAGTGTAGAAGTAGTAAATGAGCTTGCACTTAAAGGAACACCTTTTAGAGAAGCGTATAAGGTTGTTGGCGAAAGTATAGAGAACGGCACGTTTTCACCTACAAAGACTGTAAATCATACCCACGAAGGAAGTATAGGCAATTTGTGCAATACCGAAATTGAAGATATGATGACAGCCATATTGGATCAGTTCCAATTTGATAAAACTAAAGAAGCTATAAAGCAATTGCTGGCTTAAGTTAAAATATTAATCCTATAAACATTAAGAAATGAAAGTATCAGTATTGGCTAGTTCTCTTATCGGATCGGAGATCATTAAAATAGGTAACGAAGTTAATGAGATGAAGCGCAAAGGTGCACAGATTGCCAACCTGACCATAGGGGATTTTGACCCCGCAATATTTCCAATACCGGAAGAATTGAAAGAGGGGATCGTAAGTGCCTACAATGCACATCAAACCAATTACCCCCCTGCTGATGGCATATTGCTCCTACGTGAAACCGTATCTGAAATCTTAAAAGATAGGTTTGGTTTGGAATACAGCACTTCCGAGATCTTAATTTCCGGAGGGTCCAGGCCGCTGATTTATGCCACCTACCTGGCATTGATTGATCCAGGCGATACAGTTGTTTTTCCGGCGCCGTCATGGAATAATAACCACTATTGCCATTTGACTTCAGCTAAAGCTATAGCAGTTGAAACTGACGCTGAAAATAACTTTATGCCAACGGCTGCGCAGCTGAAACCACATCTTAAAGGGGCAACATTGTTAGCATTGTGTTCTCCGCTAAATCCTACAGGTACAATGTTTACTGCAGCGCAACTTGCTGAAATATGCGATGCGGTGATAGAAGAAAACCATTCCAGGGGTCTGAATGAAAAGCCATTGTACATGATGTATGATCAAATTTACTCACTACTTACCTTTGGTGTAGACCATGTAAATCCGGTTAGTTTAAGGCCTGAGATAAGAGACTATGTCATATTTGTAGATGGCAGTTCTAAATGCCTTGCAGCGACCGGAGTGCGGGTAGGTTGGGGCTTTGGCCCGGCAGATATTGTAAACAGGATGAAAGCACTTGTAGGGCATATGGGTGCCTGGGCACCTAAAGCGGAGCAAGTTGCCATGGCAACTTATTTTGGACAAAAGGAAGTGTTAGATGGCTTTTTATCATCTTTTAAGTCGAAGGTTCAAGACAGTTTAAATGCTTTATACAGCGGTTTCATTAATTTAAAGAAAGAGGGTTTTGATGTGGATGCTGTAGAGCCAATGGGCGCCATTTACTTGACCATTAGGATTAACTACATCGGAAAATCTACACCAGATGGAGAACTTTTGAAGAATAGCGCTGACGTTAATTTTTACCTGATTAAAGAAGCTAAGGTTGCGTTAGTACCGTTCTCTGCATTTGGTAATGAGGAAGACATGCCTTGGTACAGGGCCTCTGTGGGCGCCTGTACGTTGCAGGACATTAAAGATATGTTGCCAAGAATTAAAGCAGCACTAAGCAAACTAAAATAGAGTCAACATATGAGAAGGCAACTGGTTACAGTTGCCTTCTTTGTATTATTTGAATTCAGATGTTTTGTGAAATTCAATATCAGGATAATCGCGCATAGTCATATTGATCATGAAGTCGTTGTCTGCAAGAAAAACAGGGTTGCCGTCTTTATCTTCGCCAATATGCTGTTGCTTTCTTTTTAAGAATTCTTCCAGCTTTTTCTTATCCTTGGAAGTTACCCAATTTGACCGGCCATAGCTGAGCATTCTAAAGTGCGCTTTAGCCCCGTATTCATGTTCTAGTCTAAAAGCAATAACCTCAAATTGAAGTTCACCAACTGCGCCAATGATTTTTCTATTGCCGGGCTGTTGAGTAAATAATTGTGCAACTCCTTCTTCAGTTAATTGCTGTATTCCTTTTTCCAGTTGTTTTGTGCGCAGAGGATCTCTGTTTTCTACCTCTTTAAATATTTCCGGAGAAAAGCTTGGTATTCCTTTAAACTGGAGTTTTTCCCCCTCAGTTAATGTATCTCCGATCTTGAAATTTCCACTGTCGTACAATCCTACAACGTCACCAGGCCAAGCCTCTTCAACAATACTTTTCTCATTAGCCATGAAATCCATTGGGTTTGAGAATTTTAGTTTTTTATCTTGTCTGGAGTGATAATAGAATTTATTTCGTTCAAATTTTCCGGAGCATATCCTTAAAAATGCAATCCTATCGCGGTGTTTCGGATCAAGATTTGCATGAATCTTAAATACAAAGCCAGTGAAGTTTTTCTCATCCACCATTACTTCACGCTGCTCAGCTTCCCTGCTTTTTGGACTTGGGGCAATATTGATAAACGTATCCAGCAACTCTTTTATTCCGAAGTTGTTGATGGCACTGCCAAAAAATACAGGTGCTAACAAACCTTCAATGTACATGCTTTTATCAAGTGAGCCATATACGCCTTCAACCAATTCCAGATCGCCTTTTAAACCCTCTAGCTCTTTTGGCTTAAGGAAGTTTGCAAGATTTGGATCGTTTAAATCGCCCACCTCAATTACTGGTTCGCTGATCTTGGTTTTATCAGCCTCGAAAAGATTTAAGTGTTTGTTATAAATGCTGTACACCCCTTTGAAGGTGTGACCCTGACCAATTGGCCATGACAATGGGCAAAGACTGATGTTTAATTTACTCTCAATTTCGTCAAGCAGGTCGAATGCGTCTTTACCTTCTCGGTCCATCTTATTAATAAAGATAATAACCGGTGTGTTTCTCATACGGCAAACTGCCATCAGCTTCTCTGTCTGCTCTTCTACCCCCTTAACGCAATCTACAACAAGAATAACGCTATCAACTGCAGATAATGTGCGATAAGTATCTTCAGCAAAGTCTTTGTGACCCGGGGTATCCAGAATATTTATTCGTTTACCGCTATATTCAAAACCCATCACGGAAGTTGCAACGGAAATTCCACGCTGCTTCTCTATTTCCATAAAGTCTGATGTACTGCTTTGATTAGCCTTATTTCGTTTTACAGCCCCTGCAGTATTGATGGCGCCACCAAAAAGCAGGAATTTTTCAGTAAGGGTTGTTTTTCCCGCATCTGGGTGACTAATAATGGCGAATGTTTTTCGTTTTTCTATTTCTGGATGAATCATAAAGAATTAAACAGCTGCGCTCTCTGAGCTTTTGCAAAGCTGCAAAGATAATAAAAAAGCCGGCTGTGTGCCGGCTTTCTTAATGCTTTGAAAATGTTATCCTCGTCCTCCTCTGGACGACCTGCCAGATGAAGTGCTTCCCCTACCTTCGTTTCCTGAAGATCTGCTCGGTGCAGAACGCTCCATGCGTTGAGGTGCCTGTTGGACTTCCGGTCTTCTCTCCATCCGTTGTGGCTGAGCTTGTTGTTGCCTTGGTTGTTCTTGCCTAGCTTGTACCTGCCTGTCAGTTTGAGGCTGTCTTTCTGCCTGAACTTGTTGGTCTACTTGGGCGGCTCTCTGACCTTGATCAGGCCTAACTTGCGGCTGTGCCTGATCTTGTCTTCCAACTCGCTCTGGCCTGGCTGTTGCAGCCCTTTCGTCCCTTTGCTGCTGATCCCTTTGCGGCTGGGCTTGTTGTATATTTCTATCCGGTCTGTTGCCAACTGGCTCTCTGTTCGCTGTGATTCTGTCGTCACCTCTTACCTGTCGATCATAGCCATTACCTTGTCTACCATCCTGCGAAGAACGATCAGGTCTGGCTGTTGCATAACCTTCACCTCTTACTGACTCTCTTGGGCCTGTAACCCCAGTATTTCCTGCTCTGCTGCGACTAGGCGAATACATATTAATCCTATTGCCATCAAAGTTGGTCCTGCTTGGTCTTGCAGTTCTGTTAACACTGTAAACAGGTACGTCCCTTCCGGTATATCTTCTAATATCATTTGCTCTTGGGCCACTTGAATAATAGCGGTTATTCCTGACATAGGTGTTGTTTATGATTGTAGTATTGTTAATAATTACAACATTTCTGCGAGAATAATAACGTGGGAAGCTATTGTAGTAGATATTTCGTTGTGGCACGAATACCCACCATAGATCAGGAATGTTAATATTTACGTTAACGTTCATACCCGGACCCATTGGTGCCCATCCATAATATCCACCTCCGCTTCTCCAGCTTACCCATGCCGGTCCCCACACTGTATCGGGAATCCAAACCCACTGGCTGTATCGATTATAAACCCAACGGCCGTAGTGAAAAGGTGCCCAGCCCCAATCATAGTCCGATACCCAAGTGTTGCCATATTCGGTCATCGCCCAGCGGCCGTTGCTGTAATAAGGCCTAAATTCGCCCTGCTCGACGTCAGGTCTCCATACATATCCGTACTGAGGATCCTGAATCCAAGTTCCATAAGGAGATAATTCATCATAGAAGGACTGCATGGACACGTCCTCGTCTTGTGCCATAACCTTTTGTGTGGTTCCGGTTAGAAGGAGCATGAGCCCCAGCACAATAGCCGGTAATTTGATCATGTGTTTCATTTTGTGTGTGTTTTAAATTTACCTAACAATCTTTGTATATCAATTTGAGTTCCAAACCAACTCAAAGTTTAACGCTTTATAAAATATTACATTATGCTTATGGATGATAACGTAATTATATTGGTTTAAGTCTTGTATGTGCGAACATATAATCTGTTATTAATGTATCAATTTACAAAATACTTTTTGTAAGGACGATCCTTAAGCAAACAAGGTTGCACGTAGATTACAATAATTTAGCACCTTTGTAGCAAAAGAAAAAAAATACCGCATTTTGCAGTAATTAATATCATTTAAAATAATTTATGGAAAAAGGTACACTCTTTTTGATCCCTGTCCCTCTGGCGGAAAACGCAGCAAGCAAATCTTTTACAGCTTACTTAGGTGATACCATCAATTCTTTGACCACCTATATCGTCGAAAACGAGAAAACAGCCCGAAAGTTCTTAAAGGAAGCAGGGATAAAAACGCCCCAGTCTGACCTGACCATTCATGATTATGGAAAACATAAGAGAAATGATTCTATGGTTCCATATTTTAAGGAACTGATGACAGGTAAAGACGTTGGTTTAATGAGTGAAGCTGGATGCCCTGGTGTTGCAGACCCCGGAGCAGAGGTTGTGTCCGAAGCTCATAAACGAGGAATAAAGGTAGTTCCCCTGGTTGGCCCCAGTTCATTGCTTCTTGCGCTAATGGCTTCCGGTTTCAATGGGCAGAGCTTTACTTTTCATGGTTATTTGCCTATCGATAAAGTGGATCGTGTTAAACGGATCAAAGAATTGGAGCAGTTGGCTCAACAACATAAACAGACGCAAATTTTTATTGAGACCCCTTTCAGAAATAATCACATGTTCGAGGACATTTTAAAAAATACAGCCGCCCAAACATTACTTTGTATAGCCAGTAATATGACCAGCGAACACGAGTTCGTTAAAACAATGTCTGTAGGACAGTGGAGACAGGAGCGGATTGACCTGCATAAGAAGCCAACGATTTTCTTGCTATATCGCAGTTAACGATACATGTTCTTGCTGTCAATAAAATTCAATACAGCGTCTGGAACAAAATATTGGACATTCTTTCCTTCAGCAATTGCTTTTCTGATAAATGTAGAGGAGATGTCCATTTGGGGTGTCTCTGTGATAGTTACTGCAGGGTGTTTTTGCCATTGGAACAAATCTATGTTAGGTCTCGGATAAACGTAGATTTCATAATTTTTTAATAAAACCTCATAATTCTTCCACTTTTTAAAAGATGTAAGGTTGTCTGCCCCCATAATTAATGCGAAATTCCTTTCTGGGTATTTTTCGTTAAGGTAGGTTAGTGTATCTATGGTAAAGGAGGGTTGAGGAAGACCGAACTCAATATCACTCACTTTAATGTGCTTGGCATTATCGGTAGCCAACTTGGCCATCTCCAGGCGATCGTACATATTTGCCAAACCATTTTTATTCTTTAAAGGATTATGAGGAGATACAACTAGCCACACCTCATCAAGACCGCTAAATCCAGCCATGTAGTTAGCGATAACCAAGTGTCCAATGTGTATGGGGTTAAAAGATCCGAAAAATAGCCCTGTTTTCATTAAGCTGATTACTAGTTTCCCAGAAATTTACTTATCAACTCTTCGGCCTCAGCACAGGCGGTGTCTAGGTCGTGGTTCTTTAATATGATGTCAAACTTATCAGCATATTCCAACTCTTTCTCTGCTTTTGTAAATCGTTCCTGAAGTTTCTCCTGACTATCTGTACCGCGACCACTTAAACGTTCCTTTAAAACGTCAAGAGAAGGCGGTTGTACGAAAATAGCCAATGCATCCTGTTCGTATTTACGTTTTAAACGCAGACCGCCTTCTACATCAATATCAAATATGACGTGTTTGTCATCATTCCAAATTCTTTCTATTTCGGATCTTAAGGTGCCGTAGAATGTACCATTATACACCTCCTCAAATTCTACAAATTCCTGGCGCGCAACACGGTGAAGGAAATCCTCCTTGGTAATGAAATAATAATCTTTTTCATTCTGTTCATCGCCCCTTGATTCGCGGGTTGTTGCAGAAATAGAGAAACTTAAGTTCGGAAATTTCTTAAGCAAATGCTTTACTATAGTTGTTTTGCCTGCTCCAGAAGGTGCTGAAAATATAATGAGTTTACCTTGTTTCATTTAATTTATTTGGTCCTCAAGCAAAAGCTTAAAGAACGTTTAATAGTTGTTCCTTAATTTTTTCAAGCTCTTCTTTCATTCCAACAACAAGTTGTTGTATTTGTGCGTCGTTAGCTTTAGCTCCCATTGTGTTAATCTCACGGCCAATTTCCTGAGAAATAAACCCGAGTTTCTTACCATTAGCATCCTTGCTTTTTAGGGTTTCAATAAAATAGTCGCAGTGACTTTTAAGTCTTATTTTCTCTTCAGTAATGTCAAGCTTATCAATATAATATATCAATTCTTGCTCTAAACGGTTCTGGTCTATGTTTAGTTTTCCTACATTATCTTCCAGAAACTGATTTAATCTGTTTTTTATGGAAGGAATACGGAGTGGTTCCAACACCTCAACTTCAGCGAAAAATTGTAATATGTTTTTAATTCTTAATTCAAGGTCCGTCCTTAAGACCATACCTTCTGCGGCTCTAAATTGGTTAAAGTTGGTCAAAGCGTTGACAAATGTAGCATTAAGTATATCCCAGTCACCTTCATTAATCTCCTCTTCAGCATAGCTGATCACCTCAGGGAAATTAAGTGCAGCCTGTAAAAGATTAGTTGAATCTGCTCCTAGACTTTGATTAATTTCTTGTAGCTGCTTATAATACTTACTTAACAGTCCCGCATTAATTGTTGCTCCTTTTAAATTTTCTTCACCACGTTCTACGTTAATAGCTACGCTAACTTTGCCACGTTCAATGTCTTTACTGCAAATGTTGCGCAAAAGCAATTCTTTTTCTGAAAACGCTCTTGGCATTTTTAAGTTCAGTTCTAAGAACTTGCTGTTTAGGGACTTGATCTCTACTGAAAATTTTGCATTTTCATGATCAGTTAAGGCAAGGCCATACCCTGTCATTGATTTTATCATGTGCAAAGATATAATTTATTGCGTTTTCAAAACCATTTAACTTTTTTTAACTTATTCTATTAGCAAACTTTCTTAAGTTTACCCAATTATATGTAGCTAATGTTAATTAATCGCCTATATCTTTTATTAAGCTTCCTGGCGTTATCGCTTTCCTCCACCTCGCTTTTCGCCCAACAAGAATTCCAGTTGAAGGGGGCTATACTTGAATTGGGTACAAATAATAGGATTGGCTCTGCACAAATTCAAAATAGAAGAACAACATTCACTTCCACTACCAATAGCCTTGGCATTTTTGAAATCAAGGCTGCTGTTGGGGATACCTTATTAATTTATGCAGGCGAGTTTTCAGACTCCGCTGTTGTGGTTCGATCTCAGACAGACCTATTAATTAAGTTGAGGAGGGGAACCATGCTGAAAGAAGTAAAAATTACAGAGCAGTCAAAAAAGCTTGAACTTACAGAGATGAAGCAGGAGTACCGAAATAAGGGCGTCTTTTATTCAGGTAAGCCTCCAGTGCTATCCTTCCTTTTTAAGCCACTTACCGCACTTTATGAGACCTTTGGCCGGACCCCAAAGAATGCAAGGAGGTTTGGCAAATACTATGAGACTGAAATGCAACAAACACTGATTGACGGATTTTTTAATGAGACAATTATTCAGGAGAATACAGATTTGAAGGGAACGGATTTAGAAGATTTTATGATTTATTACCGCCCACCATTTGATAAGGCGCAGTATTGGGCTAAATATGATGCCATTAAATATATAAGAGAATCCTATAAAACTTATAAAGAAAGCCTAAAAAAATAAAAGATTAAATGGATAATGCTTCGCAGGCTTTCTCTGCAGCTAGCTTTTCGGCGTTCTTTTTATTGTAATCTCTTCCCACTCCAAAACTTTCGCCTTCAATAACAGCATTTATTGTGAACAATTTTGTGCTTTCTCCTTCGCTATTTTGTACCATGTCAAATGAAATATCTTTACCATGACGCTGGCACCATTCGATTAACTTACTCTTAAAATTGGTTTCTGTTAATTCAAGAGTATGAATGTCTATGTACGGCTTCACAATCCTTTTAAGCAAGAAGTCTTTAGTGAAATTGTAGCCCTTATCCAGATAAATGGCCCCAATTAAAGCTTCGAATGCATCGCCCAACATAGAATGATGTTTGGTTTGGACGTTTACTGTTTTCTGATCAAATACAATAAGCTGATCAAAACCCATCTTTCTTGCAAGTTGATTTAAATTGGCTCGGTTTACAATTTTAGATCGCATTTCCGTCAGAAATCCCTCTTCTTTGTAAGGATAGCTTTTAAAAAGCAACTCTGCTATTACTGACCCTAGAATTGCATCGCCTAAAAACTCCAATCGCTCATTGCTGCTTCTGCTGCCGTTTTTCAAGATTTTTGCAACAGACCTGTGTCTGAACGCCATTTTATACAAAACGGTATTTCCAGGCACGAAGCCTAAAATATTGTTCAACTTTTTTATAAAGTCTTTATCTGCGGACAGATAAAGTTTATACAGGTCAAGTATTGACATTAATTGAAATAAGGACTGTTACTCTTCGTATTTTTTGAAAATCACAGAAGCATTATGGCCACCAAATCCAAATGTGTTGCTTAATGCCGCACGTATAGGACGTTTTTGTGACTTATTGAATGTGAAGTTTAATTTTGGATCAAAATCTGGATCATCTGTAAAGTGATTGATTGTAGGAGGTACTACATCATTCTGTACTGCAAGTATAGACGCAATTGCTTCTATAGCACCAGCGGCCCCTAATAAATGGCCAGTCATCGATTTAGTTGAACTAATGTTTAGTTTGTAAGCGTCTTCGCCAAAAAGATCAACAATAGCCCTGCTTTCTGATATATCACCCAATGGGGTAGAAGTACCATGAACGTTAATGTAGTCAATGTCGGCAGTAGTCATGCCCGCATCTCTCAATGCGTTGGTCATCACCATTCTCGCACCCAATCCTTGCGGGTGAGGAGCCGTTATGTGATTGGCATCTGCACTCATGCCGCCACCAACAAGTTCGGCATAAATTTTTGCGCCGCGTTTTTTTGCATGTTCCAGTTCTTCGAGTATAATCGTCCCTGCACCTTCCCCGGCAACAAAACCATCGCGGTCTTTGTCAAACGGTCTGGATGCAGTTGCAGCGTCATCATTTCTTGTAGAAAGCGCATGCATTGCGTTAAAGCCCCCTATGCCTGCTTCGTTGATAATTGCTTCAGATCCACCGCTGATGATCACATCACACATATTTAGTCTGATGTAATTGTAAGCGTCGATCATTGCATTTGTCGAAGAGGCACAAGCAGAAACTGTTGCGAAATTTGGTCCACGTAAACCATATTTTATAGAAATATGGCCTGGAACAATGTCAATAATGACTTTAGGAATAAAGAAGGGATTAATGCGTGGCGTGCCGTCACCCAAGAAAAAGTTCTTCATTTCATCCTGAAAAGTTTTAAAACCGCCTATACCTGATCCCCAGATTACACCAATACGATTGGTATCCAATTCAGAAAAATTGAAGTTTCCGTCTTTTACGGCTTCATCGGTTGATACTAAGGCATATTGAACAAATGGATCTAATTTGCGGGCCTCCTTTTTATCCAAAAAGTCTTCAGGATTGAAGTTTTTAAGCTCACATGCAAATTTTGTTTTGAACTTTGAGGTGTCAAAACCAGTAATAGGGCCAGCGCCGCTCACACCATTTAATAAGCCATCCCAAAACTCAGGGATGGTATTACCAATTGGAGTGAGCGCACCTAACCCTGTAACTACAACTCTTTTTAATTCCATTTATGCGGATTATACGGAGACCGTATTTTACTTAACGTTTTTTTCCAGGTAAGCAATTGCTTGACCAACTGTACCAATGGTCTCAGCCTGATCATCAGGGATTGCTACATTGAATTCTTTTTCAAACTCCATAATAAGTTCTACTGTATCTAAAGAATCCGCACCCAAGTCGTTAGTGAAAGAAGCTTCTGGTGTAACTTCGCTTTCGTCCACACCTAATTTTTCAACGATAATAGCCTTAACTCTTGAAGCAATATCAGACATAATGATTATAATTTAATGGTTAAATAATTCAGTGCAAAGAAAAATAAATTCTAACACATTTCAAATGTTTTTATTTCTCTATCAATTTTAATGTTTTTATTTCGAACATTAAAGTAAAATTAGTTTTATAATTTCGTATTCCAGTAATCATATTGTGTTTTGAACAAAACTTATTTAAAACTATCATTAGATCTCGATTTTGTCCTTATTGCCATTACTGCGTCTCTTAAAGACTATGTTCTTTGTCACAAAATCAATACCCGCCTTAACTTTGATTTTGAAAAAATCGAAGACCATGAAGTTTATTTTAATATTGATGAAGACCCACTTTCTTTCACTAAGTACTATTTCTTTGTGGAACAGGGCGAAATCGAATACTATTTGATAAACAACCGAAACGCAGAAGGGTTTTTAATTCCAGAAATGAATAAAGTAGATTTTTTTATGGTCATACACCAATATATAGATAAGGAAGACCTCAATTACATACTTAGTGGATTAAATAAACTTCCTGATATTCAGGTAGCTGCGCAGATAGATCCAAAGCGGTTAAAGTCTCGTGAAAACTTGGTAATGTAAATTTTATATTGTGGGTGTATTAAATACACTATATTTGAAGTTAGAATATCAGACAAAATTATATTAATAACCTAATGAAACCATTTCATTCAAGAACAAAAATTGTAGCTACCTTAGGTCCTGCATCAGCCAAACCTGAAGTTTTATATAGTATGTTTAACGCCGGACTTGACGTTTGTCGTTTAAATTTTTCTCACGGTTCTCAAGCAGACCACCAGGCAGTACTGGACACCATTCGTGGTCTTAATGAAAAATATGGCTATAATGTAGGTATTCTTGCGGATTTGCAAGGCCCTAAAATTCGTATCGGGATGGTACAAGATGGCGGTATAAATCTTATAAATGGTTCACGAACAATCATCACTACTCAGAAATGCGTAGGTAACGAAGAACGTATTTATATCACATATGATACTTTTCCTCAGGATGTAAAGCCTGGTGAGATCATCCTTCTGGATGACGGGAAACTACAGATGCGTGTAATTGAAACTAATTTGAAAGATGAAGTATTATGTGAAGTTGTTCATGGAGGTATCCTGACCTCAAGAAAGGGTGTTAACCTTCCAAATACTAAAGTATCAATTCCTTCTTTGACACCGGAAGACAAAGAGAACCTGGAATTCGTACTACAAAATGATGTAGAATGGATCGGTCTTTCGTTTGTGCGTAACGCAGAAGACATTACCGAATTAAAAGAAATTATTGCTGCACGCGGAAAAACTGCAAGGGTAATTGCTAAAATAGAGAAACCAGAAGCTATTGCTAACATTGATGCAATTATTGCCGTTTCAGACGGTGTTATGGTTGCCCGTGGTGATCTTGGGGTTGAAATGCCGATGGAAGAGGTTCCATTATTGCAAAAAATGATCGTTCAGAAGTGTCGTGCAGCCTCTAAGCCAGTTATCGTGGCTACACAAATGCTAGAGAGCATGATCACTACGCCTAGGCCCACACGTGCTGAGGTAAATGATGTGGCTAACTCTGTATTGGACGGAGCAGATGCGGTAATGCTTAGCGGAGAGACATCTGTAGGAGAGTTTCCTTTGATCGTTATTGAAACCATGCAGAAAATCATCCAGAACATTGAGCAGAATAACTATCCATTTCATCCTGAAAAGTTCCTTAAGCCCAAAGCTGAAAGCTTCTTGAGTGATGCTGTTTGCGATTCTGCTTGTTTCTTGTCTAAACAAACCAATGCTGTTGGTATTGTATCTATGACTGTTAGTGGTTACACTGCTTTTGAGATATCAAGTCACAGACCAAAAGCATTGACTTACATCTTCACCAGTAACAGAAGCTTATTAAACAGTTTAAGTTTAATTTGGGGTGTACAGGGCTTTTATTATGATAAGTTTGAAAGTACTGATGAGACGATCCAAGACGTTAATGACTTGCTTAAAGAATATAAGCTAGTTAAAAAAGGTGATGTAATTATCAATACTGCCGCTATACCAATGGAGCAAAAAGGTAAAACCAATATGCTGAAAGTAACGGTTATCGAATAATTTTTCTACTTTTGCAATCCTTCAAAAGGAGAGTTGTCCGAGTGGTTGAAGGAGCACGCCTGGAAAGTGTGTATACCTCAAAAGGGTATCGAGAGTTCGAATCTCTCACTCTCCGCCAGAAGTAAACTAGAAGCCCGGTGTTAACGCACTGGGCTTTTTTATTTATAGCAGACCTTGCTTTGATAGATTTTTTGACATCTTGTTCGTTCTAGCTTCAGTATGAATATCATATCCAGGTAACCATACATTATCAATTCTATACTGTTGCATATCGAAAAGACAAACTAATGATCATTCATGGCCTACCAATTTGCTTACTACACATTTTATCAAGTTAAGACTAAAGAGCCTTTATAGTATATATTCGTTATTAATTGGCTTGATGGGTTCTGGAATTTTATCCTCTCCCAACATCTGTAGAAGGTTAATTTCTATATTGCGAGTAATCTGGTTTAATGGAACGCCTGCTGATTTGTTATCGAATGGATTGACCAAACTCATACCATTTATCTGGGTAGAAACAAACACAAACCCTATTAACCATCCTAAGAAAATGGAATACACTCCTGCCGATTGACTAATTACCAAAGTAAAACTGATAACAAAGAGCCAAATAAATACTTTGGTGAGGTAGGTGTAAGTAGTTGGAAATACAGTGTTTTTTATTCTTTCACTCATCCCCATGGAGTCCGAAAAGCGGGTAAGCATTTGGCTAATCTCCATAAATCTAAAGCCATCGATGGCGTTCTTTTTCGAGATAAGTTGGAGATCCCGTGCTTGAAGATTGAGAATCGCATTGTGTAAATTGCTGTGTTTTGATATCTCATGAAGATCAGCGGTGGTTAAGTATTTGGTATAGATTTCATCAGTTACCCCTCTTAAATTTGCTTTTAAGGCATATAAGAAGGCTATGTGACGATAAATCATTCGCTTTGATACTTCGGGTTCATTTTCCACATAGTTAATCAACGCTCGTGCGAAAGACCTAGAGTCGTTGACTAAAGATCCCCAAATTTTTCTTCCTTCCCACCACCTATCATATGCTTGATTGTTGTTGAAGCCAATAAAAAATGCAATAGCAGTTCCCAACAGAGATGGGATGATTACAGGTATCTCAAAATGATGCGCGATCAAGTATTCCCTAACAAGATATGCGGCTGTACAGGAGCCTATCATGATAAGGTCCACCTGCCATGTATTTCTTAGAATTCGGGAAAGTCTTATATTTTGAATGAGTAACATAATTGACGCTTGGGATTTTTCAAAACAAAATAAGTGCCTAAAATTTAAAAAGGCCACCTTGAATTTCAAGATGGCCTTTTTTCTTTCCTAAACAATCGGATGAATTATTTGGAGTTCTTTTTTTCTGTGATTTCTTTGCGGATCTCAGTAGCTAAGTTTTTCAAATCCTGCATTCCCTTGCGTACGCGGGTACCTGCAGCACCATTGCCGCCGTTGTAAAATTTTTCTGCATCCTTCTGGATTGAATCCACAAGATCTTTCACTTTTTGAAACTTGTCCATACGTTTTTTTAATTTATGAGTTTATAATTGATTGGTTTTGAGGAGTGAATATATCAAAAAATATATTTAATATGTTTCTATATTAATAATAATTTATCTCATCAACATTTATTATAACCATTTAGGGGCATTCTGCAACAGAATGCAAATTCTGACCGCGTTATTTTACTTTATCTTCAAGTAGTTTTATGATTTTAGATTTATCTTGAAGTTGTTCTTTGAGGATCAATACTTCTTCCTTAAGCTTTTTGTTCTGAGTTTTGATGGACCTTACCTCATTTTTAGATGAACTTTCTAAGTATAGCCTGTTTTCATCAGTTTCTAAAACTGAATTATTTAAGTTTTTATTCTCGTATTCTTTTAGAGTTGCTGAGAAGAACGTGGATGGAGATACCTCCAGAGCTTCAGACATACGCGAAAGTTCATCAAATTTAATAGAATGGTTTTTTAAAGCCAATCTAAAGCCATCTGGTTGCATCTTTACTTTTGCGGCCAACCATCTTTTAGTGAGCTTTTTTTCTTTAAGAAGAGTATCTACAATTTCCTTTAAATCCATAAAAAATTAAGTATTATTTGTATAGTGCGTAATAAATTAAGTAATATTGTGTAATAAACTCGTGACGTCTTTCGTTAAAATTTTGGTAAAAATAAATAAAATTTAGGATACGTGGTGAGAAATAATACTAGATGTTAATTTTTAGATATCGTTTTTATATTAATAACTAATTATTCATGGAAAAAAAATCGAGAACAGTGGTTAAACCCGGACAAATAAGAAAGTATAAAATCAACGAATGCTTGCTTAAATATAATTTGCCTGATCACCAGCAAGCAATGAAGAAATTGCCTAAGTTATTGAACATATCATTAAACACTTTTCACAACTACCGTAATATGCTGATAGATGCAAAGCAGGATATTCCACATGAGAAGGTCGTATTGTTTGAAGAATTATTTGAATTGAAAAGAGGAGAATTGTTAAATAAGGTGGTACGTATTACACCTTTAAAGGAAATCTTACGCCGCGAACTTGATTAGATGATAGCTTAATTTGCCTGGCAGACTAAAGTTTATCACTTAAAGCTCTATGAAATAGACATGTGCTCAACAGAGCGCGTATTGTTTAAGTATTTTGTTGTTTTTGTAAACAAACATTATATTTACATCCATGAGTAAAGGTAGATTTCAGGCAGATGCTCTAATGTTGCGCATTAAGAATATCAGGAAATTTAAGGGATATTCTCAATATCAAATAGCTCAAAAATTGGCGCTTTCTCAAAATGCTTACAGCAAGTTAGAGTTAGGACGCAGTAATCTCACTTTGGATAAGCTTTTTGATATTGCAGATATATTGGAAACTGATGTAGTTGATTTCTTTGAAAGCAATTCACACAAAATTGAACGAATTAAAGGTCAAAAAAAAACCGACAACCTTAATTGTTGTCGGTCTATTATTTACTGGTTTCGGTATTTTTTTCTGAAAATGCCCATTCTCTAAAAATATTTTTTAAGAGTAATTTTGCTTCAGCCGGGTTGACGTTACCAGCAATTGTTAGATAGGACTTAGAAGGCTGGAAAGATACTAAGTATAGATTTTTTAGATCAGCAAGGTTCAATTTATTGATTGTTGCTTCCGTGACATCTTCTGGGAAGTATTTTGTCCTATCTTTTATCTTATTCACTAGCTCAATTTTAAGATTTCTAAAGGATTCCTCACTAAACGAGGCATAGTAAACAGTCTTTTGTAAAGCAGATAATGCATATTCCAAACCTGCAATTGAAGTAGAGATGTTGCCGCCTTTCTCGTTAAAAGTAATGCCGGCTTGAGATTCAATCGCCATTTTATTGAGCGTCATATTCAACAACTCGAGTAAGGCGTAGTTAGGTGCTGTGCTAATTTCATCAACAGTAAGGCTAGCGTATACCTTTTGTGTATTTTTGTTTTCCGCTACAATAACATGCATTCCGTTTTTTAATTTGAAGCCAACAGGATTCATAAAGCCAACCTGCGACTTGGCTGAATAAGATAGAATGATGAGTAATATTGTGAATGACAGATTTCTTTTTGTTTTCATTTTTGTATTAGAAGTCCGCAAATGTATAGTTTACGTAAATTCTATCAAATAAGGAATAGATAGAAAGGCGATTTCAGAAGATAAGCACCCCAAATTGCCCGTTTAAAATAAAAATCTGATATACCTTTTTAATTTTTATTTATTTTAGTGTAAACAACCCTATGCCGAATGAATTGCTTGATTGTTGACGACAACAAAATTGAACTAACAGCACTAAAACAGTTAGTGAGCATGGATTCCTCATTAAGGCTAGTTGGCGAATGTTCTGATGCTGCTACCGCGGCTAGGGAGATGGTAAACTCATCTGTAGATTTAATGTTCTTAGATATAGAGATGCCAGAAATGAGTGGGATAGAACTTGTTAAAAGTTTAAGCGGAACTAGGCCGATAATTATATTTACAACATCGGGCTCTGAATACGCAGCAGAAGCGTATGATTTAAATGTTGTTGATTTTATTACGAAGCCTGTTTCTCCTGTTAGATTTCTACAAGCAGTTACGAAGGCCAGAGAACTTAAAAAGATGAGGAGTTTCGCATTAGAAAGCAGAGGAGATGAATTCATCTTCATCCGCGACTCTAATATTGTAAGAAGATTAAAATTAATTGATATTTTCTATTTCGAAGCTATGGGAGATTATGTAAAAGTATGCTTGGATGGACAAGAATATATTATTCATTCCACTTTAAAAGCAGTTGAACAAAAGTTAGTAGGGAATGATTTTTTTAGAGTGCATCGATCTTTTATAATAAATGTGGGGAGGATTGATACAATCGATGGAGGAATGATAATTATGAATAATATTTTGATTCCTGTGTCTGACGCTTTTCGCGCGGCACTTAATAAGCGAATGCAGATTCTTTAAAGTAGTTAATAGCTAATGTATTAAATTTGATACATGTTGTTTTCATTTTCGTGGGCGTCAGTTTTTCATAAATAGCACCTTAAAAGCTGCCTATCGTGTTTTAACGGCCTTTTTTGTCAATTTTCTTTCTTGAAGTGAAAATCATGGCACATTTCTTTCATAAGTCTGTGAAAAATTAAACACATGAAAAAGATAATTATTTTGGCAATTGGCCTTTTCGCGGCAACAGCTGCAAGCGCACAAGTTAGGTTAGGCGTAAAAGCAGGACTAAACTTACCTGATATTATTAAGGGAGATGGTAACAATAACTTTGATACGAAAGTTAATCCTGGCTTCAACGCTGGTGTAACAGTTGATATTCCGTTAATTAAGGGCTTAGCATTTACGCCTGAGCTATTGTATGCAACAAAAGGCTACAAGGCAACCACGAGTTTTGGTGAGTTCACCCAAACAACCAGCTTTATTGATATTCCAATTTTAGCGAGTATCAACCTTGGTGGAAGTGGTTTAAATCTAGTGGTTGGTCCGCAAGTATCATTTTTAACTAGCACTAAAAACAAATTTGATAGTGCCTTCGGAAGTGCACAGGAAACTATTGTTGAGGACGAATCTGACCGTTTCAAGAAAAGTCTTCTTGGTGGTGTGATTGGTTTCCGTTACGATATTAATAGCCAATTTGACATCCATGGCCGTTATGCGTTGGATTTCCAGAAAAATAATGAAGACGGTTCAAGAACTACGCCTGAATACAAAAACCAAGTGTTTTCTGTAGGTGTAGGTGTAAAATTTTAAACTGCTAAACATTGATAAAAAAGCCGCTCAAAAAGTGGCTTTTTTACTTACCACATTTTAGAGAAGTTTTATTCAAACAATAATAAGTGATGTGACGTTTATAATTTGTACTTAAATAAGAAGTTATGAAAACGACAACAGATTTAAAGCATACAGGGAGTCCACAAGGAAATCCAACGTCAGACCGTTCCTTTCACAATGCGAAGGATGATAAGAAACAACAAGGAATAACTAATGGGGGCGGTCAGCGATCAGACCAAACTTCCAATAAGGACAATGATCGAAAACGAGAGAAATAATAAACGAGTTATTTGTGTGAGGATAACATCCCTTTTAAAGAGCCGCCTGCAACATCAGGCGGTTTTTCTTTAACCAGAGGTTTTACATAACTTTGAATTTTATACCTAGCTTCTTAAATGGCAATTAAACACTACCTCATCTTCCCTTTTTTATTTATCACATTATTATGTGCAGGGCAAATAAAGAATAAGTCATACATAAAGTCGCTCTCTGAACCAAATCCATGGGTTGACTCTGTATTTAGCAAACTCAATAAGCGACAAAAAATTGCACAACTGTTTTTCGTAAGAGCACACACAAATTTGGGTAAAGCCTATGAGGATTCTGTTGGCAAAGTGATCAGAAAGGAACACCTCGGTGGAGTAGTTTTTTTTCAGGGAGGCCCTGGAAGGCAGGCTTTACTAACGAACAAATACCAGTCAGATGCGAAAGTACCTTTGCTGATTGCGTCTGATGGTGAATGGGGATTAGGCATGCGATTGGACAGTACTATTTCTTATCCTTATCAAATGGCCTTAGGTGCTGTACAAAACAAAGACTTAATTTACCAGATGGGATTGGAGATAGCTAAAGATTACCGAAGGGTAGGTATTCAGCTTAATCTGGCACCTGATGTAGACGTAAATAACAATGCTAAAAACCCAGTAATTAATTACCGTTCTTTTGGCGAGGATAAGTATAATGTAGCTAACAAAGCCGGGGCATTTATGAAAGGTATGCAGGACGGCGGATTATTGGTGAGTCTTAAACATTTTCCGGGTCACGGCGATACAGACGTAGATTCTCACTATGATTTGCCTCAGCTGAAGTTTAGTAAGGCGAGACTGGACAGCCTTGAGATTTATCCCTTTCGTGAATTGATCAAGGCAGAAGCCGCAGGAGTGATGATAGCACACATGAACATCCCTGCTCTTGACAGCACCCCAAACATGCCATCAACCCTATCACAGCCTATTGTTACTGGAATATTGAAAGCTGAACTTGGATTCAAAGGACTTATCATATCAGATGCTATGGGTATGAAGGGAGTGATTAAATATTTTAAGAATGGGGAGGCTGATGTGATGGCAGTAATTGCCGGTAATGACATTCTGGAGCTCTCTGAAAATAGTGAAAGAGCCATTAGGTTAGTGGCTAAGGCGATACGTCAAAAAAGACTCACAATGGAACGTATTGACGAGAGCGTAAAAAAAATTCTAACTGCAAAATACTGGTCGGGATTAAACAAACGGGACACGATAGTGACGCAAAATGTTGTTCAGGATGTAACACGTCCCGAAAGTTTAAAATTATTGCAGCACCTAGCTGAAGCATCAATGACGGTATTGAGAGGTAAAGCGGTTATTCAAAAGTTGGGCAAAGAAAAAAGAACTGCCATTATTAGTATTGGTACTTCTGGAGTAACTACTTTTCAGCGTAGCCTCGGGGCAGATTACCAAAACTCGGTTTTTTACTCTTTGGATAAAAATGCAAATGCAAATGAGATTGCGAAGGTATTGGCTGGTATACCAGATTTTGAACAGGTTATTATTAGTATACATGACACAAGAATCCGGCCGGGCAACGGAATGGTGCTTAGCCCCGACCTAAAAATGATGATTAGCGACATGGCTAAAAAAGAAGCATCTTTTGTTCTTTTTGCTAATCCGTATAATTTGGCCTCACTGCCTGGTTTGGAAAATAGTAGTGCGCTTCTAGTAGCTTACCAAAAGGAGGATTTTATGCAACAAGCTGCGGCATCTGTATTCAAAAACCAAATTACTGCCACCGGGAAATTACCAGTTACAGTGAATACCTATTTTAAATATGGCGACGGAGAATAACTATTTTGTAGCTTTACTTTTATGCCTCAACAGCCTCTTAAAATTTTACAAGCCTCTGCGGGTTCTGGAAAAACTTTTAGTTTAACAGCACATTACCTCACCTTATTACTTTCTGGAGAAACCAAGTATCGGGAGATTTTGGCAGTTACCTTTACCAATAAGGCTACCGAAGAAATGAAAACCCGCATATTGGAAGTGCTAGAGGGTTTGGCCAAAGGCGATAAGTCAAAAAAAATAGAGGATTACAGGTTATTGGTGTTAAAAGCCCACTCATCTCTTAGTGCGCAAGAGCTGCAGCTGAAGGCTGAAAGGATTTATAGGAAGATATTACATGACTATAGCCGTTTTTCTGTAAGTACCATTGATGGTTTCGTACAAAAGGTAATTCGCGGATTTGCTTTTGAGTTGGGCCTCAATGCAGATTATAGTTTGGAAATGAACTATAACAAAGTAAAAGACGATCTCGTTGCAAAATTAGATGAGGCACTGGACCACAACAAGCAGCTCTTACAATGGATCATTGATCTGGCGATTGAGCGCATAAGCGATAACAAAAGCTGGAATTATAAAACTGAACTCTATAATCTAATCGGTGAGATCTTTACCGAACGTTTCCAGGTTTTTGAACAGGCTGTAGAAGAGTTGGGTACAGACAATATCGATGACCTCTTTAAGAGATATATCGAAGTTACCCGACAGGAGATCAGTAGTTTTGAATCTAAGATTATTGAGTTGGCAAAGGGCATTTTCGAGATTTTTGATAAACATGACGTAAAATTAGATGTATTTAAAGGCAAATCACGAAGTGGACTTGCCAAAATTACTCTGGTTGCTAGGGGAGATTTATCTAAAGTAGAACCCCTATTTAAATACATAGATGAACCCGAGGAATGGTTCCAAAAGAACAACTACCTCGATGCAGTTTATCATGCTGCGAATCCTTTGCTTCGGGAATTGAAGACGCAATACCTTGCTAAATTGCCGGAATACAGTCTTGCTGTAGCCTTTAATAAAAACCTGTATTATTTGCGATTGATGCAGGAAATTGCTGTTTTGCTTAAAAGGTATAGAAGTGAAAACGAAAATTTGCTGATCAGCGATGCCCAGAAACTTATTTCAGAAATAACGAAGGATGCCGGAGATAACCCTTCCTTTATTTGGGAAAAGGTAGGCAACCGCTACAAGAATTTTTTATTTGATGAATTTCAGGACACTTCGACCAGCCAGTGGGGTAGTTTTAAATCTCTGCTCGCAAATGCCATTGCAACTCCAACAGGAAACATGATTGATCACCTAATTGTTGGCGATACCAAACAATCTATTTACAGATGGCGTAATGGTGATTGGAATATTTTACATAAACTCGCTAAGCTCGATATCGGGGTTATTAATGTTTTGGAAGAAAGTTTAGCTGAAAACTATCGCAGTGCTGAGAATATTATAACTTTTAACAACTTCCTTTACCGGTCAATACCTCAAACGTTACAGCAGGAGTTGAATGAAAATATCGCAGTAAGGGCGGATGATATAAGAACTTGGTGGGCAAACGAAAATTATGGGCAAATCATCACAGATATCTATGAAGGCTCAACCCAAAACTTCGCTTCCGGGACGCTGAAGGGCGGTACGGTAAAGATCAAAAGATTTGGTAAGGAAGATTCTCCAAATGAAACAAGATTCACAGAAACAGTGTTCAGGGATTTAGCTTTAAACGACATTGTAGAAGAAATTTTTTATCTAAAAGATCAGCTCCAATATGCCTTGAAAGACATTGCCATATTGGTACGTTCAAATAGCGAAGCTCTTTTAACTGTGAAAACATTGATGGGTTATAATTTGCCGGTTCTATCTGGCGAAGCCTTATTGATTGTAAACAACAAGGCGATTCAGCTAATTATTAACACCCTGCGGATGTTAGTTGGATTAGAATCGCAAATTGCTCTATACAAGGCCAATTGTATTTCGCTCTACCATACGCTCCATGGGAATGAGCCCGAAGCCAGGTACTTCCTGCATCTCAATACCACCCCGCTTTCCGGTTTAGATCAGGTGTTACCTAAAACATTATGTGATAACTGGCAGAGCTGGCTACAATTGCCCTTACCGGAATTGGTAGAAATATTGATTGACAGTTATAAATTGAAGGACCTGCTGGATCATTTGCCATACCTCCTTGCATTTAGGGATCTCTGTGCCCATGCTGGAAAACTAGGTGAAAAAGGAATTATCGCTTTTTTAACCTGGTGGGAAGAAGATGGGGTGCTGAAGTCACTGCCTTCGCCGGAAGGAGCGGATGCCATACAGGTAATTACGATCCACAAGTCCAAGGGTTTGGCATTTAGGGCTGTATTTGTCCCTTTCTGTAACTGGGAAATTAAAGGAAAAGTAAATTCTACTTTTTGGGTGTCATCTGAAGATACTGTATACAAAGAACTTCGGGGTATACCATTACGATATAATGAAGCATTGGCGGATTCGTCCATTGCAAAGGCATATTATGAGGAGTTGTTATACAATAATATGGATGCTTTAAATATGCTTTATGTTGCCACCACTCGCTCCAAGGATTACCTCTACATCGCCACTATGGCTAAAAAAGAAGTAGGTAAGCTGAGCAACATGGGCGACGTACTAAACCATACTTTTGAAAATGATTTTGATGGAAACACCTACGAAATTGTTGAGCACGTGAGCATCAAAAGCAAAATTGAAGAATTGAATTTAATTAAGCTGGATAGTTACCCAACTACATTGCGTTTGGCAGAACTTTATGTGCCCTCTGAAGAAAAGCATTTGAAGCATGTGTTGAATATGGAGCGCTCTGGCAGAAAGGGATCCTTGCTCCACGAAATCTTGGCCAATGCGAGTAACGAAAAACAAGTCAACGTAGTGATTGATAATCTTGTAATCGATGGGGTGATACAGGAGGATGAGCGAAACGGACTAACGATAGAGGTGCTTGAGGTATTAAATAATTCAGATCTGCAACAGATTTTTAGTAGAGGAAAAGACAATATAACTGAGAAAAGTATAATCGATGTAAATGGCAAAATGTACAGACCAGACCGAGTAGTAATTACTAATGAGGAGGTGATTATCCTTGATTACAAGTTTACCATTGAACAAAGTGAAAAGCATATTGAGCAGGTTACTACCTACAAAGGGCTGTTGCTCGCCATGGGTTACAGCAATGTGAAAACCTATTTGTTTTATGCGGTGAGCGGCACTTTAAAATTAGTTTAACAGAATGAAGCCTTTTTTAGAAGAAGTAGCGGAAGATTTAGTGGCGAGGTTTGGCGACAATTTGCAATACTGTGCAATTGTTTTTAATAACAAACGCCCAACATCTTATTTGCAAAAGTATCTTGCGCAATATATAAATAGGCCTTTTTTTAGTCCGTCGTTTTTTACAATTCAAGAATTTTTCGCAGCATCATCTAGTTACAAGGTGTCTGATTTTTACATGCAGTTTTTTACGCTGCATAAAATATATAACGAACTGCTTGCCGAGGAGAGATTGGAGCCGATCAGTAGTTATAAATTTTTCCCGCTGGCAAAGATCATGCTCAGCGATTTTAACCAGCTTGATATTGACCTGGTGGACGCTGGTAAGCTGTACCGTGACCTGGAGGATATATCTGTCATTAATCAGGATTTTGATTACCTGAGTACGGAGCAATATGAATTTTTATCGCAGTTCTGGACCTCGTATTCGGAGGGAAAGCATAAAAAACAACAAGAGCTGTTTATAAAAATGTGGAGACGAATGCCAAAGCTATACCATAAGTTTCATGCATCCCTAAAGGAGCAACAGCACATTACTAATGGCTATGTTTACAGGTTGCTGGCAGAATTGGGCGTAAGTGAGCAAGGTTTTATTAAAAGCTTCGATAAAGGTAAAATTATCTTCATTGGCTTTAATGCCCTGAGTGCTGCCGAGGCTAAAATATTTACACAGCTGCAGGAAGCAGGGAAAGCGTTGTTCTATTTTGACACAGACCCTTATTACCTTGACGATCCGCTACAGGAGGCTGGTCTGTTTTTACGAAAGAATATTAACCAACTTAAATTAATCAATACGTTTGCTAACCGCTCAGGTTTTATGGGTTTCGGAGCCCAGCATGTAGATGTTTATAAAGTTCAGGGTCAATCTGTCCAAGCCAAGATATTGAACACCATGCTGGCGGATGATTACCTTGACAATAAAGAGGTAGGTTCTACAGTAGTTGTGCTTGCAGATGAAAGTTTGCTAATCCCCACACTACAAACTATTCCCTCAGCTTACCATGGTCAGGAAGTAGCCTTAAATGTTACCATGGGATTTGCCTTATCTACCTCCAGTATCTTTGGGTTAACAGATTTATGGCTTAATAGTCAGCTAGAGATTTTGAAGAGTAAAAAGGTAACCTACCAAAATGTAGAAGCATTTTTAACGCACCCTTTGACCGGGTTGAGTCAACGCATGCGAGACAAAATCCAGGCCGCCCTGCTTACTGAAAACCAGGTGGAGATAGCACAAGAACGACTGCTGCGGCAAAGTGGGTTATTTGAAGTCTTTTACAAGGAGATTGGAGGTCCAGAAGAGGTTGTGTCTGGATTATTAGGAATGCTCGATTTTGTGCTTAACAGGCTATCGAACACAAAAGCACTGAAGAAAATTGATGCCGAGCTTTTTGTAAAAACTATTCAGGAATTGAATAGGTTACATGATACCTTTGGCAAGCACATTGGCGGCGAGGACATTACGTTTATAATTTTCCTGGTACAAAAGGCACTTAAATCAGTTGCTGTTCCACTTTCCGGAGATCCTTTGAAAGGGATACAAGTAATGGGTTTATTGGAGACAAGAAATCTGAATTTTGATAAGGTAGTTATTTTAGGTTTTAATGAAGGGATTATACCCAAATCTTCAATAGGCAATAGTTTCATCCCAGATAGCATCAGGCGAGTTTATGGCTTACCTGTTTTGGAGAATCTGGATGCTATCTCTTCTTATATGGTCTACAGATTGATACAAAGGGCTAAAAGCATTAGTTTGGTGTACAACAGTTTAACAGACGAATCTACATCTGGGGAAGCCAGTCGCATTTTAAAGCAGCTGGCTTTTGAGAGCGGCTTCAGCTTTAAATATCATGAGTTGAGTCTCAGTGTTAAGGCTACACCAGCTAAGAGCATTGAAATTGATAAGCATAGTAATGCTTTCATTCGCGAGACTTTGCAACTTTACTTAGATAAAAAGAAAATGTTCTCGCCATCGGCATTAACGCAGTATATCTCCAATCCCATAGATTTCTTCTTTAATTATATTGCCGGAATTAAAGAGCCAAAAGAAGTGAGTACTGTTGTAGAGGCAAATGAAATTGGTTCTATACTTCATAAGGTGATGGAGTATTTTTACCAGGAACTTAAGGATGGGCAAATCACGAAGGAACTGATTGAAATTAGGAGAACTAAAGTTCCCGCGTTGATACAAAAAGCCTTTTCGGCAGTTATGTTCCAAAATCCACAGCTTGTTATCGAATATAAGGGTATGCAGAAAGTAGTTTTGGCGATAGTTGATGCCTACGTCAATGTAATATTAAACCAAGATGAGTCACAGACGCCGTTTACCATTATTAGTCTCGAGCAAAAAGTTGAGGCTGAAGTGTTCTTTCCGTTAAATGGACGTGAAGCAAGCGTAAAAATATTTGGATACATTGACCGGGTTGACGTTAAGGACGGAATCACTAAGATCATTGATTATAAGACTGGTAGTGATAAATTGACATTTAAAGATATCGAAGAACTATTTAATACAGATGGGAAACATATTAATAAAGCCTTGGTTCAAACGTTGCTTTACACCTATGCCTATGAGCAGTTTGCAGGAAAGAACTGTGTTGAACCTAATCTTTATATCGTAAAAACTATGAGCCAGGATGGCGTTTGGTTTAAAACAGGCAGGCAAAATCTAAACGGAGAATTTTTAGAAGAAATTAAGCCTCAGTTTTTGGATGCTTTGCGTAAAAAACTAACTGAATTGTTCGAGGCGCCCTCATTTAAGCCCAGTTTGGTAGAAGATAATTATAAATATTCCATTTACAAGACGTTATTCGGAAAATAGTGTAACACTTTACTTTCAATCAAAATGCATAGATTGATAAAATTGCATATAAAAACAATTTTATCTAAGTTTGCTACAATTAATATTTTCATAGATAATGAGAGAGATTCAATTTAGAGAAGCTTTACGTGAAGCCTTAAGCGAAGAAATGCGCAAGAACGAGAACATTTTTTTGATGGGCGAAGAAGTGGCGCAATACAATGGTGCCTATAAGGTGAGCCAGGGTATGCTGGATGAGTTTGGCGACAAACGCGTTATCGACACGCCTATTGCCGAACTGGGTTTTTCAGGAATAGGAATAGGCGCTGCGATGAATGGATTGATTCCAGTTATTGAGTTCATGACGTTTAACTTCTCTTTGGTTGCTATTGATCAAATTATCAATGCTGCTGCCAAAATATTGTCTATGAGCGGTGGTCAGTTTTCTGTGCCGATTGTATTCCGCGGACCAACAGGTAATGCTGGCCAGCTTGGCGCTCAACACTCTCAAAACTTTGAAAACTGGTTTGCCAACTGTCCCGGTTTAAAGGTAGTTGTTCCTTCTACTCCATACGATGCCAAGGGATTGTTAAAGCAAGCTATACTTGATCCCGATCCAGTTATTTTCATGGAGTCTGAAGTGATGTATGGCGATAAAGGCGAAGTTCCTGAAGGCGAGTATTATTTACCAATAGGAAAAGCTAATGTTGTCAAAGAAGGAACTGATGTAACCATCGTTACTTTTGGAAAAATGCTTACCCGTGTTGTTAACCCAGCAGTTGAGGAATTGACTAAAGAAGGTATTAGTGTTGAAGTGATCGATTTGCGTACTGTACGCCCTATTGATTATCCTGCCATCATTGCCTCAGTTAAGAAAACTAATCGTTTGGTAATTGTAGAGGAAGCTTGGCCTTTAGCGTCTATCTCTTCAGAGATCGCGTTTAATGTGCAAAAGAATGCATTTGATTATCTTGATGCTCCAGTGCTTAGGATTACATGTGCAGACGTTCCTTTACCATATGCACCTACTCTAATTGCCGCTAGTTTGCCAAATGCAGAAAAAGTGGTAAAAGCAGTAAAAGAAGTGCTATACGTAACAAAGTAACAAAGTACTAGGTTATCACATAACAAAAATATAATCCCGCTGGTGAAGGCCTGCGGGATTTTTTATTTACTTTTGGCGCCGTTGCGCCTGAAAATTAAATAAGAAATAAAATGAGTAATTACTCTAAAATTATCGCCACAGAACTTGGCATATCAGAAAAGCAGGTTTCTGCAACTGCTTTGCTATTGGATGATGGTGCTACCGTACCATTTATTTCACGTTACCGTAAAGAAATGACTGGAACGTTGGACGAGGTACAAGTTGCTTCAATCCGCGATCGCATACTTCAGTTGCGGGAACTCGATAAACGTCGCGAAGCCATATTAAAAGCGCTTTCCGCACTTGATAGACTCACTCCAGAAATTGAGGCACAAATCAATGCAGCTATTAATATTGCTACGATAGAAGACATTTACCTACCCTATAAGCCAAAAAGGAAAACGAGAGCTTCTGAAGCTAGAAAAAAAGGACTAGAACCGTTAGCATTAAAACTTCTCGCGCAAGAAAATTCCAATCCTGAAGAACTGGCGAAAGCCTACTTAAATACAGCACTTGAAGTTAATTCCAGTGAAGAGGCATTGCAGGGTGCAAGAGATATTATTGCTGAAATGATCAATGAAAACGTGGATGCGAGAACATCCATGAGGCAATATTTTCAGCAACATGCCATTTTTAAATCTACCCTGATTAAAGGTAAAGACGAAGAGGGCGCTAAATACAAAGATTATTTCAACTGGGAAGAGCCTCTAAAAGCGGTGCCTTCTCATCGCTTGCTAGCCATTAGGAGAGCTGAAAATGAAAACGTGCTTAAAGTGGATACTTTGCCTTCCGAAGAAGGGGCAATAGTTTTACTGGAGAAGCAATTCATAAAGAATGGAAGTCAGAGTGCAAAGCAGGTCAAACTTGCAGTCTATGATAGCTATAAAAGGCTGCTGGGACCGGCGATGGAAACAGAAGTTCGCGGAATTTCAAAAGAAAAAGCCGATGAAGAAGCCATTCGGGTATTTGCTGAAAATGCAAGACAACTTCTTTTAGCCGCCCCCATGGGAGAGAAAAACGTGATGGGAATTGATCCGGGTTTTCGTACAGGATGCAAGGTAGTTTGTCTTGATGCTCAAGGCAAATTGCTAGAAAATACCACCATCTATCCGCACAGTGGAAACAGGGCAGCTAAAGATTCAGCAACAATTATTAATAATTTAATTTCTGAATATAAAATTGAAGCAGTTGCCATCGGCAATGGCACAGCGGGACGAGAAACAGAATCATTTTTAAGAGGATTGGTACTGCCCGATGTGCTGATTGTTATGGTTAACGAAAATGGTGCATCTGTCTATTCGGCGTCTGATGTGGCACGTGAAGAATTTCCTAAGCAAGACATTACTGTTCGTGGAGCGGTTTCTATTGGCCGCCGCCTAATGGATCCACTTGCAGAACTTGTAAAAATTGACCCCAAATCCATCGGTGTGGGTCAATACCAGCACGATGTAGATCAAACCAAACTACAGGCATCTCTTGATGATACAGTAATGAGTTGTGTTAATGCAGTTGGCGTTGAGCTCAATACAGCCTCAAAGCAAATATTAGCCTATGTTTCTGGATTAGGACCTCAGCTAGCGCAAAATATCATCAATTATCGCAATGAAAACGGCGCGTTTAAAACACGCGAAAGTTTAAGAAAGGTTCCTAGACTTGGAGATAAGGCTTTTGAGCAGGCGGCGGGCTTTTTAAGAATCAGGAATGCAGAACATGCTCTTGATACCAGTGCAGTCCATCCCGAAAGATATCCATTGGTAAATAAAATGGCCAGGGATCTTAACTGTAGTGTGTCACAACTAATGAAGGATGCAGATTTGCGCAAACAGATTAAACTTCAGCAATATGTAAGCGATGAGATTGGATTGCCTACATTAAACGATATTTTATCAGAATTGGCCAAACCTGGCAGAGATCCCAGGGATCAATTTGAAGCTTTTAGCTTTACAGATGGAGTAAATGCAATTGCTGATTTAAAGATTGGTATGAAACTTCCCGGTATTGTTACGAACATTACCAATTTTGGGGCTTTTGTTGATATTGGTGTTCATCAGGACGGACTTGTTCATACCAGTCAGCTCTCAAATAAATTTGTTTCTAATGCAAATGAAGTTGTTAAGGTGCATCAGAAAGTTGAGGTTACTGTTGTTGAGGTTGATGTGGCGAGAAAAAGAATCTCTCTTTCTATGAAAACAGAAGCTGCAGCGCCAAAACAAAAGCAGGAGCAAAGGACACCTGCTGGGAAATCGAAGAATCCTGGTAGAGTCCAACGGCCGGAACAGAATAGGCAGCCTGCTAAACAGCAAAATCCAAAGGCTGTTCATAAAGAGAAAAAAAATGCGGATGGTGATCTGCAATTAAAACTGGAGGCTTTAAAAAATATGTTTAAATAAAAAATGGGGCAATTGCCCCATTTTTTATAATTCGATTTGTCTTCTTATACTTTCTTCCAGGGAAATCAATGTTTCGGTTCTTTGAATCCCTGGAACAGCCTGAATCTCCTCATTTAATACATGTCTTAGGTGACTTGTATCCCGGCAAATAATCTTTGCAAACATACTGTATGAGCCTGTAGTGTAGTGAAGTTCTACAACTTCCTTTATTTTACTTAACTGTGCTACCGCATCTTTATATTGGATTCCTTTTTCCAGGTAGATACCTAAAAAAGCACAAATGTCATAACCTGCTTTTTGAGGATCGATGATGAGGTGAGAGCCCTTAATGATCCCCATTTCATGCAATTTTTTCATTCTCACGTGTATCGTTCCCCCTGAAACTATCAAATCTTTAGCGATTTCCGTATAGGGTTTTGTGGCATCCAGCATCAATTGTTTGAGGATGTCAATATCTAGGTTATCAATTTCTAAATTTTGGTTTTCTTTTTTAAGCATCATTTTAATATTTGGTAACTAATATCAAATTTAATTATTAATATTATAAAAATAAAATTAAATGTTTAAAATATTTGCAACGTTAATAGCTTGTTGTTACATTTGTATCAAGAAAGTAATAAAAAATAGTTCTTTAACACATGCTTATACTCTGTAGGGTGGTGAAACTGGCAGACGCACCTCCTTGTCTCGGTGGTGGAGAATTGGGAAACCCGTAAGGGCTAACTACTCCTTGAAGGTTCGATTCCTTCCCCTACAGCAAATAAATAGCAGGATGCTGTTTATAAAGATCGTTCTTTATATAATGTTGGGTGGTGAAATTGGCAGACACGCCTTCTTGTCTCGGTGGTGGGGACTAATGGATAAACGCAGTTTATGGGTTGACCACAAATTAATTTTTGAACTGTAGCTAACTACCCCTTGAAGGTTCGACTCCTTCCCCAACAGCCAGTTTTTTTATGAATAATAAGTTAGTTAAAATCGAGTGACCCCGGATAGGGCCACTCTTTTTTATGCTCTATTTTTTAAGCTTTTTCAGCAGTAATTCAGGTTCATTCGTAGTGATGTATTCAACAGATTCGCTTAAAAGCCAATCCATTGCGGCCTCGTCATTTACCGTCCAGACGTTGGTAATTAGCTTATTGGCTTTCGCTTCCTTTATCCATTCTGGGTTTTGCTTTAACACCTTTAGGTTATAGTCTAAGCCGCTAATCCCATCCGCCACTAGCTCAGCCGGTGTTTTGTCGCCATTTAAGTATTGTACCTTTGCCTTGGGGGCAATTTTTATCATTTCCTTACAGATTTCATAGTCAAAACTGATGTAGTCTACTTTCGATTCCGCCTTAAGGCTCTTTACCATTTCCAATACCTTATGAGATAAAGCAATCCCTCGCTCTTTATTGATCGCTGATGGTTTTATTTCTAACACCAGGCGCGTTTTCTTTTGCTTTATACCAGCAAGGAGATAATCTTTAAGCTTGGGGAAAGCTTCCCCATTTTCCAGTTTCAAAGCAGATAATATTTCTGAGGAGGTTCTCTCGATAGGCAAGCCTTGAATATTGGCGTCATGGTTGATGAATAGCACAGAATCGGCAGACATATGTACATCAAACTCACTTCCAGCGCAACCCATTTTTATAGCAGCTTTTAAAGATGCGATTGAATTTTCAGGGGCACCTGTATTCTTCCATGCACCGCGATGTGCCACTACTTTAGTTTGGCTAAACGCCTCACCAGTTAATACGATTAGAAACATTGCCGCGGGTACTAAGATTTTTTTCATAATGTGATAATAGAGATATTAAATAACACCGAAGATATGTATCGTATGTTACATAAATTATATTTGTATGTTAACAAAAAAGAGCGCCTAAAAAGATGCCCTTTAAATTAGCAATCACAAAGGTTATTTTTTTTCAGCACTATATTTATCACTGAATTTTTTGTCTAATTGTTTGTGTAAATTGTCCAGGTTGATATCTCTTCCCTGTATAAATGCTTTTTCCACCTTGTTTGTCTTCATATCCAATGCATCTCCAGCAGAGATGAGTAGAGTAGCATCCTTTCCAATTTCTAAACTACCAGTCGTTTTATCTATCCCCAAAACTCTAGCAGTATTCAGTGTAATCGTCTGCAGTGCTTTTTCCTTATCCAGGCCCCATGCAGCAACGGTTCCAGCCATAAAAGGAAGATTTCTTTGCTGCCAGTAGCCGTCTATGCTTACCACAACCTCAATCCCTGAATTGGCAAGCAGGCCAGCATTTTTGTAAGGCATATTTACATCATCATCGTTGTTATTTGGCAAAGCATGTGGTTGTTTCACAACAACAGCAATCCCATTTTCTTTTAAAAACGGGATGATTAAGTATGCTTCGTCACCGCCAACAATGACAGGTGTTATGCCGTATTTTTTGGCAAATTTAATGGCATCAGTGATGTCTTTCTGGGAATCCGCAGTAATAAAGAGCTTTTCTTTTCCATCAAAAAGGTGCCTCATTGCTGCCAATCGAGAATTTGTAACTGTTGGTTTATCCGTTTCAGCATAAGCTTTCGCTTCAGCAAATAGCTGATCCAGCTCATTAATTAATGCTTGTGTACGTTCCTGAAGGGCGTCAAGGCTTCCTCCAGAGGCTCTTCCAAACCCACCCCTAAAGCTAGGTGTAACAGGCCAGGTCATATGTTGGGCATCATCTTTTTTAATTGCTGCGTCTTCCCAGTTCCAGGCATCTAGTTGGACAACTGATGAACTTCCTGAAATGGTTCCTCCCTGCGGGGTCACTTGTGCCATTAAGATCCCATTACTTCGTAATGTTGCAGGTACTTTTGAATCGGTATTATAAGCCACTAACGAGCGAATGTGCGGATTGAAATTACCGATCTCCTCAAAATCAAGTGTAGCTTTTACAGATTCAAACTCCGTTAATCCTAAATTGGTAACCGGTGCGATAAAACCGGGGTAAACATGTTTACCATTCGCCGTGATCACATTGATGCCCGTTAAATCGAACTTTGCTACTGTGGCATCTCCTACGGCAATTATCTTTCCTTTATCAAAGATCAAGTAGCCATTTTCAATTACGTGTCCATTACCCAGATGCAGCTTTGCACCCATAATTGCCGTCTTTTTGTCTTGGGCTTTAGCAGGATAAATGTTTGCCTGCGCAAAAGCACCAAGTCCCAATCCCACTAGGAGTAGGGTTAAAATATATTTATTCATGAGAATGGTTCCTTTCTAGTTCATTTAATCCTGCAGAATAGTCTTCAAGTGTTTCACAGTTATATAGTCGCGGTGCATCTCCAAGCGGGCGTTGTGTTTTAACGCCATTTTTTTTGCTGTCTAACATTTTTTGAATCAGTCTTTTGCGTTCTGTCTTTTGATCCTTTCTTACTTGTGCATCACGTTCCATATCCCAATATGCAATGCCATCCACAAAGGTTTTTTCAGCCTTCGCATAAATGGATAGCGGGTTGTCAGACCAAACAACGAGGTCCGCGTCCTTTCCTAACTTTAAACTGCCAACTTTATTGTCAATGTGAAGCATTTTTGCGGGGTTAAGTGTAACAAACTTAAGTGCGTCTTCTTCAGGGACGCCGCCATACAGGACGGCCTTTCCAGCCTCCTGATTTAGTCTCCTCGCCATTTCGGCATCATCTGAGTTGAAAGCGGTAGTGATACCTACATTATGCATGATTTTACCATTATATGGAATGGCCTCTGCAACTTCTATTTTGTAGGCCCACCAATCAGAGAAGGTAGATGCATTAATTCCACGTGCTTTCATTTTATCGGCTACTTTGTAGCCTTCAAGAATGTGTGTAAAGGTGTTGATCTTGAATCCAAGGCTATCTGCTACATTCATGAGCATGTTGATCTCAGATTGCACATAGGAGTGGCAAGTAATAAAGCGCTTATTGTCCAGGATTTCTACGATAGCATCAAGTTCCAAATCTTTGCGTACACTATTACCTTTAACAGATAGTGCGGCTTTATATTCCTTCGCACGCGTAAATTCATCGACAAACGATTGTTCTACACCCATCCTGGTTACCGGAAAGCGCATTCCTGTGCCAAAATTGCTTTGCTTAACATTTTCTCCCAGGGCGAACTTAATGAAACCATCAGCCCCCGCAAACTTCAGTTCTTCAGGTAGCTTTCCCCAACGTAATTTAATCAGCTGAGATTGTCCGCCAACAGGATTGGCTGAGCCGTGTAAAATATGAGAAGTAGTTACCCCGCCAGCCAGCTGACGATAAATATTTACGTCTTCAGAATTGATCACATCTGCAATCCTAACTTCAGCGGAAGAGGATTGCGCTCCTTCATTAATTCCTCCCGCACCGGCGATATGTGAGTGTTCATCAACTATACCCGGTGTAATGTGTTTGCCTGTTGCGTCAATAACTTTTGCATTTCCCGCACTTAGGTTTTTACCAACTGCTTTAATTTTGCCATTTTCAATTAATACATCTGCATTTTGCAAAATCCCCTCTTTCTCGTTTGTCCAAACCGTTGCGTTTTTTAATAGAATGGTTTCCTGGGTTGGCGCTGTGGCAGCTCCAAAGGCAGAAAATGGATAGATCAACTGACCCATGACTACAGGTTTTTTAGGCTCTGTTTTTTTTGCAATCGACTTATTTAAGCTGTCCTTAGGAATGGTAACATTCCCGGAAGCATCTTTTTTAACTAAGATAAAGCGCTTGCCCTGTACCCAGTTTTCTTCAATAACATTGGTTTTTTTAAATAGGCTATCAGAAGTAATCAGGAAGTTGGCAAGTTTGCCTTTTTCCAGGGTGCCTACCTTATCTGAAATACCGATCATACCTGCAGGAATTTCCGTAATAGATAACAAAGCTTGCTTCTCTGTGAGACCGTTTTCGATAGCTGCGCGGATATTCGTCCAGAAGTCCTTTACATTGTCCAACCCAAAAGCTGTCAACGAGAATTTTATCCCAGCTTTCTCCAAAACAGCGGGGTTGGTAGGAGCAAGTTCCCAGGCTTTCATTTGTGCAAGGGTAATATTTCTCGCCTCTATAGAATCTTCTACTTCATAGGCTTTGGCGAAATTGATTGGGACGATCAAACTGGCTCCAGTAGCTTTTATGGCATCTATACGCTGGTATTCATCTCCTCCAGATTTGATGATGTATTGCTTACTGAACTCTTTTCCAATTTTGTCTGCCCGCAATACATTTTGCCATCCGTCAACCTCAAATAGTTGAGGAATATTTTGCTGGGTATTGAATTCGGCTAAAGAAATGTTGTATTCTTCTTTCTGTTTGCCATACCATTGGGCATCATAATAAGTTTGACGTAGTAAGGCGATGGAACCCATTAGTGATGTAGGGTAGTCATTTTGAGACGTTCCTTTATTAAATGAGTAGTTTGCAGATGCTTTAGCATTTAGCATGGTACTGTTTTCTTTTTCGTCACTAAGTGTTACCGCGGCAGATGTTCCTCTGGCAATGCCATCCCGGTTAATTGCATTAACACTACCAAAGCCAACCTTTCGCAATTCTTCGGCTTGTTTTGTGTCGGCAGTAAATATGGCACTTACCTGCGTTTCCGGTCTGATCGCTTCGTTCCATCCATATGCCCCTTTCTTGGTAGAGGTGAAGATGGATTGACGCGCGCCACCGCCAAAACCACGAGCCAGTACAGGCGCTGTTGAGGGTAAGCCGTAAGAAGTAAAGGCATCAACGAGCGAAGGGTAAATGAATTTTCCCTTCAGATCAATAACCACATATCCTTTGGGTATGGTGGTACCCGTACCTGCAGATTGAATGGTTTGGCCTTTTACTAGCAACGTGCCATTTTTGATGGTTTGGTTTACGCTGACTACAATGTTTGCATTTATAAAGGCAAATAACCCCTGTCTAATATCATAAGAACCATTAACGGGGTAGGTTTGCTGGGCAAACATTAGTGTAGCAGAAAACACCAAAGCCAAGCTGAGTAGAATTTTCTTCATAAGATTTAGTTAAGTCTTTAAATCTATCACAAAAAAAGTAGGGATTAAGATTATAACACCATTTTTACTCGATTTTGCCGTTTATTTTGAGGAAATGTGAAAATTTTTGTCCAATAAATGCTGAGTAAACTCAAATTAATGGCTTTGATCTACCCTTAGCCAACCAGTAATGCTCAGTCTCGATTTGTGAGTTACCAGCACCTCGTGCTCCAGCTCATCGCTTTGAAAAAATACCCCTTTGCCATTAGTTGGCGCTATATTCTCTAACCAATCAGCATGATGTATCCTAAGTTCACCTCCATCAGCAGCTGTCCAATCTTCATTCAGGTAAATAATGACGGAGTATTTTCTGGCCGTATTGTTTTTAAACTGATCTAAATGCTTTTTATAGAAATGGCCTTTCTCATACAGCGTATAGTGAAACTCGTAGCCAGTGATGCCGGTATAACAGGTGCTGTTGAGTTCATAAACCAGTTGATCTATTAAATCGAAGAAAGAATTTTCATACGCATTGTTGTGTTTCCTGTCCAGCCAATAAATCTTATCTCCCCTTACTTTTTTGTCATGAGATACCACTGTCGCATTGCCAGTGCCCGCCGCTAAAAGCAGATGACCATGGTTTAGGGCGTGTAGTCTTTTTTGTAAGCCCGTAGATAGATTTTTGCTTAGAAAGTTATTCGAAATGCCAACACGATTTTCAATAAAAGTATCTATCAGGCCACTAATTTTGTTTTCCAATTGAAAAATTGAGCACTATGAAACTGATTATTGGCAAGGTAATCTAAAAAACAGCTAATAATTTGTTAAATAGTAACTGGTCTTTTATAATTTAAGCTCTAAATACTTATTTTAGTTGAAAAATTATTACATGAAAAAACATATATGGTTATTTCCTGTAGCAGCTCTACTTACATTTAGCGCGTCTGCTCAGGATAAGAAAAAAGCACTGGAGAAAACGGTCGACTCGGTGAAAAAAGTTATTGCTCCACCAGCCAAGGCGAGTATCACAGAGAAAATTAAGTCCAGCAAGAAAATTGATGGCCTCTTTACACTGTATAAAGATACAGTTACAGGTAGTTTGCAGCTCTATGTAAAGAAAGACCAGCTGGGTAAAGATTTTATTTACCAAAGCTTTTCAATGGGCGGACCAACTACCTTATTCTTAAACCAGAATATGATTAGAAGTACCATTTTATTCCATATTAGTAAAGCAGATGATAAAATTGAATTCCTTCAGGAAAATACCAATTTCTATTATGATAAAGCTAATCCGGTAAGCAAAGCCTCAAACGTAGACGTCTCTGATGCTGTTTTTTATTCTGATAAATTTAGCGCAAGTGACTCAACAGGATATCTGATTGGCGTTGACGGTTTATTTATGAGTGAGAAACTCGACCCAGTAAAACCTATGACGCCTCCGGGGATGCCGCCAGGTGCGATGTTTAATTTAGGAGGGCTAAATACTTCTAAGTCGAAATACACAGCGGTAAAGTCCTTTCCGGGCAATACGGATGTTGTAGTAGATCTTGCTTATGATAACCCGATGCCATTTAATGGAGGAGGAAAAGATATTACCGATGCCAGATATGTTAGGGTAAAAATGCAGCATTCGTTTATGGAGGTTCCTAAAAATGACTTCCGTCCACGTAAGGATGATCCAAGGGTGGGTTATTTTGGTGCAGAAGTTGATAACCTTACCTCGCTATCTCCAACCCCATATAAGGATTTTATTAGTCGCTGGTATTTGAAGAAAAAAGACCCCTCTGCCAAATTGAGTGAGCCAGTAGAGCCAATTGTTTTCTGGATCGAGAACACTACCCCAATTGAGTACCGCCCAATTATTAAAGAAGCAGGGGAAAAGTGGAATGAAGCATTTGAAAAGGCTGGTTTTAAAAATGCAGTTGTGATGAAACAAATGCCTGATAATGCCACCTGGGATCCTTCAGATATTTCTTATAACGTAATCCGCTGGGTTTCTTCAGCCTATCCTTCTTACGGTGCAATTGGCCCAAGTTTCTTTAACCCCTTAACAGGGCAAATTCTTGGTGCAGATATTACTGTTGAATGGAAATCAGGTGCTGGTGTTGCCATTCAGGACGAACTTTACAACGGTGGAAGTGCTGCTGCAATTTCTTTGCCTTGGGAAAATCCAATTCAAGCAATGGCTCAAACACAACAGGGGCACATGAGCTTCGATAAAAGCCACATGGCTAGTTGTACATTGGCCCAAGAGTTAAGTGCACAATACCAAACAGGCTTGTCTGCAATTGAAGTATTGGATGCAGACGCTCCTGAGGCAGTGAGAGCAGCAACTGTAAAAGAGATGCATAAGCAATTTCTTTATTATCTGATTATGCATGAGATGGGTCACACTTTAGGCCTTAATCACAACATGAAAGCCAGCCAAATGCTTAGCCCAGCACAAATGAACGACACAAAATTAACCAGGAAAATTGGTTTGCAGGGATCTGTAATGGATTATCCAGCCATTAACGTGAGCAGCGACCGCAGCAAACAGGGTGATTATTATACGACCAAAGCTGGCCCATATGATCTTTGGGCTATTGAATACGGTTATACGCCGTTTTCAGAAGCTGAAGAAGAGGCAGGACTAAATAAAATTTTAAATCGCAGTACTGATCCACAACTTGCCTTTGGTAATGATGCTGATGACATGCGTAGTCCGGGTGGTGGTATAGATCCTCGTGTAAATGTTAACGATCAGACCAATGATATGGTTACGTATGGAGAAGATAGGTTTAAGTTGATCAACACCATGATCCCTAAATTAAAATCCAGATTCAGTAAGCCAAACCAGAGCTATCAGGAACTTCGGAGCCGCTATCAGCAACTAAACGGACAACGCTCTAGTATGGCTACAGCACTAAGTCGTTTTGTAGGTGGTGTATATGTAGACAGGAGTTTTGTTGGCCAGAAAACAACAACAGCACCTTTTACACCCGTTCCTGAGGCTTATCAAAAAAAATCATTGGAATTGTTAAGTAAATATGTTTTTGCTCCAGATGCATTTGATGCTGATAAAGCGCTATTCCCATATCTACAAATACAACGTAGGGGATTCGGTTTCTCAGGAAATAATGAAGACATCAAGCCGCAAAGTACATTCCTCTCGCTACAAATGAGTACGCTTGCGCAGTTGTTACACCCTTCAACATTAAGTAGGATTAATAACAGCGGATTGTACGGCAATACCTATTCGGTTGCCAGCGTTTTAAATGACCTTTCTGACGATATATTTGCTGCCGATCTTAAAAGCAATGTTAACCTATTCCGCCAAAATCTTCAAACAGAATATGTAAAAGCGCTTACAGCTATCGTGGCTTCACCAGGTGGTTACGACAATGCAAGTAAGGCTGCAGCCTTATCAAGTTTAGTAAAACTTAAAGATCAGTTGGGGTCAGCAGTTAGTTCTGATGAACAAACAAAGGCACATAGAACTGCACTTAATTTTATAATTGATAAAGCGCTATCGGTAAATAAATAATTCGATAAAGCAGTACCCGTTAAAACGGAGTTCAAAAATAGAAAGTCCGGATGTACTGAAGATATTTCAGACAGCCGGACTTTTTATTTGTAGGTATCTTAATGTATCCGGCTTTTCAAAGATTCCTTGATGTGTCCATGCCACTCCGGTTTTAAAATGCTGAGAATAATAGAATCCCTTCTATTTCCATCTGGCAGTTTTAGGCTTTGCCTTAATACGCCTTCTGGAGTACAGCCTATACTTTTCATGGCAGCTATACTGCGCTCATTTCTAAGGTCGGCTCTAAACTCAACTCTTTCCATGCCCAATGTTTCAAAAGCAAACTGAAGCAACAGGTATTTGCAACGCTTGTTTATTCCCGTGCCCCTGCTTCGCTCTGCGTACCAGGTATAGCCTAACTGTGTAGTTTGATGATATGGCTGGATGTCGTAAAATCTGGTACAGCCTACATATTGCTCTTTTAATTTGTCGAAAACTATAAACGCATAGCTGGTCTGATTATCGCGTTGCTTCAAAGCATCAGTAATATAAGCTAGCATTCCATCCTCGCCAATCAGGCTTACAGCCGAATACTTCCAGGTATCTGGTTCATTCAATGCATAGGGAGCTAGTAATTTGTAATCTGACGAAGTAAGTGGGCGTAATCGAACGCGATCATCCTCCAGGATATAATTATTAGAAAAGTCCATAAACGAAAGTAAGAGATTATAGTCAAGTCTCCCACTTGTTCGATGTTTTCCCTAGCTTTCTCCCATATAAGTGCCGTTGAAAGTACTTTTTGAGGGAGAATCGTGGGAGAAAGGCAGGAGAAAGTAGGAACATGTTGTGAACCGTTCTATAACTTGTAGAAATGCAGGATGTGTGCTATCTTTATCAGATTATGAAACCGAACAGAAGAAAATTTCTAGGAACTGCTGCGGCGCTTGCTGCAGGTACGGTTGCCGCCAAAGCAATGCCTTTTACAAATATGGAAAATAAATATCCCGTGGTTCACCATGTGTTCTTCTGGTTAAAGAACCCAGATTCAAAAGAAGACAAAGACAAGCTGATTGCAGGTTTAAAAAAGCTGAAGAAGATCGAAACAGTTAAAGAGCTTCATGTAGGCGTTGTGGCCTCAACCGAAAAAAGGGATGTGGTAGATACAAGCTGGAGTGTATCAGAATTAATGTTTTTTAGTGATTTAAAAGGACAGGAAGTTTATCAAACGCATCCACTTCACCTGGAGTTTATTAAAAACTGTAGCCCACTTTGGGAAAAGGTTGTTGTTTATGATGCTTTGGAGGCATAAAGAGAAACATATTCTTTAAGTTTGAAAAAAAATTAAATTATGTATAGCATTTTAAAGAGCGCTCACTCCGGTTGGCGTTACATTGTTTTAACTTTATTGATTCTGGCTTTCATACAAGCGTTTACAGGTTGGCTAGGTAAAAAACCTTATACTGAAGGAAACAGGAAATTTAATGTGTTTACACTAATTTCCGCGCACATACAGTTATTGATTGGGCTAATTCTTTACTTTATGAACGATTGGTATAAAGCGGATAGCAGTGTAGCAATCGGCAGGTATTGGAAAATGGAACACATTGGTATGATGGTACTTGCTATTATTTTAATTACTTATGGTAATGCGAGATCGAAGAAAACTACAGATGAGGGACCAGTTAGGCACCGTAATATTGCTTTATACTTCGGGCTTGCGTTAGTGCTGATTGTTGCGGCAATTGTAGCAATGGTTAAAGCTGATCCAACACGCTCATTGTTTGGGGTTTCATAAAATTGACAATTTAATTTTGCTTTGTAACTTTTATTTATATTTTTGTTGGACATGATTAACAATATACATACTTGGCAATGGCATAGCAATTCTGAAAAGAGTTTCGTCGAATCCTCGTGTACCTTATAGTTTATCAACCTAAACCAAACCACATTGAAGACCCGACGTAGACCACACGCCGGGTTTTTGTTTTTTACAACTAATTTAAAATGAGATCCTGAAACAAGTTCAGGATAACGAGTATGAGTAATTATAAAATCAGTACTGCTTACAAAAAGAGACTTGCAGATACCACTACACCGGTAAGCATTTATTTGAGGCTTAGGGATGTTTTTCCGAATACTATCCTTTTGGAGAGTTCAGACTACCATAGTCGCGAGAACTCCGTTAGTTATGTTTGTGCTAAACCCGTATCAGGTATCGTACTGCAGAATGGCTTGCTGAAAACTTATTTTCCTGACGGCAGGAAAGAAGAAAAAGACAGCTTTGTGCTTACGGAAGAAATAGAGCGTTTCAAAGCGGAATTTACACCAGACCGGCTGGAGGATAAGCGTTACATTTCCAGCGGACTATTTGGTTATTTTACCTGGAATGCTGTGCAGCATTTTGAAGATATTGTTTTCACTGCACAATCTCCTAAGCAGGAAGAAATACCAGTTATGCAATATCATATTTACAGATACATCATTGCAATTGACCACTTCAGGAACGAGATCACCTTGTTTAAAAATACGTTTAATGGGGACGATACTGATGATTTGGAAAAGATAGAGTATATCATCAGGAATAAGAATTTTCCAGAATATAGCTTTAAAACTAATGGCGAAGAGACTTCTAACCTAAAAGACCAGGATTTCAGGGATATTGTTGAAAAGATGAAAAAGCACATTCTTAGAGGGGATGTGTTTCAGATTGTACCGTCCAGGGCGTATAAGCAAGCTTTTTTAGGAGATGAGTTTAACGTATACCGCTGTTTAAGATCTATTAATCCTTCGCCATATCTCTTTTATTTTGATTATGGAAGTTTTAAGCTATTTGGCTCCTCACCAGAAGCACAAATTACAATAAAGAACAGTGTGGCAAATATTTTTCCTATAGCCGGAACGTTTAAACGGACAGGTAATGATGAGGAAGACGCGGAACAAGCCAGGAAACTGGAGAATGACCCTAAGGAAAGTGCTGAGCATGTGATGTTGGTAGATTTAGCACGTAACGATTTAAGCAGGCATTGTACTGGTGTTGAGGTTAAATCTTTTAAAGAAGTACAATACTATTCTCATTTGATCCATTTGGTATCAAAAGTTTCAGGGAACCTGCAGGCCAATATACCTGCCTTTAAAATTGTGGCTGATACCTATCCGGCAGGTACTTTAAGCGGGGCACCAAAATACAGGGCGATGCAACTAATTGATGAGTACGAAGGGTTGGGCAGGAATTTTTATGCAGGTGCACTGGGCTACATGGGCTTTAACGATGAGTTTAACCATTGCATCATGATAAGAACCTTTATGAGTAAAAATAATGATCTTCATTACAGGGCAGGGGCAGGCATAGTAGCAGATTCCATTGCAGAAAATGAGCTAAATGAAGTAAATAACAAAATTGCTGCGTTGAGAAAAGCAATTCAAATGGCAGCTGATATTTAATAAAAAATGAAAGAGATGAAAGACATGCCTAATAAGGTATTGGTTATAGATAATTATGATTCCTTTACTTACAATCTGGTGCATTTAGTAAATGAGCTGGGTAGAGATGTTGAGGTGTGGCGTAATGATAAATTTGAACTGGCCGATGTAGGTCAGTTTGAAAAGATTTTGTTGTCTCCGGGGCCTGGAATTCCGGAAGAAGCTGGTTTGCTGCTTGATGTGATTAAAACCTATGCGCCGACAAAAAGTATATTCGGTGTATGTTTAGGGCAACAGGCTATTGCAGAGGCTTTTGGCGGTAGCTTATTGAATCTTGGCAGGCCAATGCATGGAATTGCAACGCCTATAACCGTGACCGATAAGGATGAGCTGTTATTTAAAGACTGTCCGGAGGTAATTAACGTAGGCAGATACCACTCTTGGGTAGTCAGCAACGAAGGCTTGCCTGATTGCCTAACTGTGACTGCAACAGATCATACTAATGAGATTATGGCATTGAGACACAAGGTGTTGGATGTTCGTGGTGTTCAGTTTCACCCCGAGAGTGTGCTTACTGAATATGGAAAACAGATGATGAAAAACTGGTTAGAAAGCTAATATGAATATTTTAGATCAGATTGTTTTAAGGAAAAAAGTAGAGGTTGCGGAAGCTAAGCAATTGGTTTCTGTTGAGCAGCTAAAACAAGAGGTGCATTTTAAAAGGGAGACTTATTCTTTCAAAGAATTTCTATTGGCCCCAAACCGGACAGGTATTATTGCGGAATTTAAGCGCAGATCTCCTTCTAAAGGAGTGATTAACGGAATTGCAAAGGTTGCTGATGTTACCAATGGTTATGCTCTTGCTGGTGCATCGGCGCTATCTGTGCTAACGGATGTGGACTTTTTTGGTGGTAAGTCTGAAGATCTTTTAGAAGCCAGGGCTGCCAATACTATTCCGATATTGAGAAAAGATTTTATGATAGATCAATATCAGCTGCTTGAGGCAAAAGCCTGGGGTGCCGATATCATCCTTTTAATAGCAGCAATTCTATCTCCTGCTGAAATCAAAGCGCTTGCAGGCTTTGCCAAAGATTTAGGACTTAACGTATTGTTGGAGGTCCATAATCAAGAAGAACTCGAGCGAAGCATTTGTGATGATCTAGACGCGATAGGGGTAAACAATAGGAATCTGGCTGATTTTACAGTGAATATCCAAACATCATTTCATTTGGTAAAGCAAATCCCGGATCAGTTTATGAAAATTTCTGAAAGTGCCATTAGCAATACGCACACAATTAAGGATTTAAAGCTAGCAGGGTTTAATGGGTTTCTTATTGGAGAGAATTTTATGAAAACTTCTGACCCTGCACTAGCCATGCGCAGCTTTGTGACTGAATTGAACTCGGTATAACTTTTGTATCTTTGTACTTTACAATGGGAAAACAAAAATATTACGATACAGCGCTTAAGCAGGAACGCGCGATACTTGTTGGGGTAGTCAGACCTGGGGAAAAGGCTGAGGAGACCAGGGAATATCTAGACGAGCTTGCCTTTTTGGTAGATACAGCGGGTGGTGTGGTGGAGCATGAATTTACTCAAAAGATGCTGAAACCGGACCGTGCTACCTTTGTTGGCACAGGAAAATTAGAGGAAATACAGGCTTATGTCAAGTCTGAAGAGATAGATATGGTGGTGTTTGACGATGAATTATCGCCATCACAACTTCGTAATATTGAACGTGAGCTACAGGTTAAGGTATTGGATCGGAGTAACCTGATTTTAGATATTTTTGCTAGTCGTGCGCAAACTGCACAAGCTAAAACCCAGGTAGAACTGGCACAACTCCAATACCTTTTGCCAAGGCTAACCAGGCTTTGGACCCACCTTGAGCGACAAAAAGGAGGGATTGGTATGAGGGGCCCCGGGGAAACTCAGATAGAGAGCGACAGGAGGATGATTTTGGAGAAGATTTCGTTACTGAAGGGCAGGTTAAAATTGATAGATAAGCAAAATGAAACCCAACGAAAGAATCGTGTTGAGCTAATCAGAGTTGCACTTGTTGGCTATACCAATGTAGGCAAGTCTACCATCATGAATATGCTTTCTAAATCAGAAGTTTTTGCTGAAAATAAGCTGTTTGCAACATTGGATACAACAGTTAGAAAGGTTGTTATAGAAAACCTTCCTTTCTTGTTGTCAGATACGGTAGGTTTCATCAGGAAATTGCCTCATCACCTTGTGGAGTGCTTTAAATCAACACTGGATGAAGTAAGAGAGGCAGATATACTTATTCATGTAGTTGATGTATCACATAGTCATTTTGAAGATCAAATCAATGTGGTTAATGAAACCTTGAAAGAATTGGGTGCCAGGGATAAGCCAACCATCATGGTTTTTAATAAAATTGATGCCTATGTGAATCCTGAACTTAAGGATGAAGAAGGCGAGCCAGTAATCTTAACACTGGATGATTTTAAAAAGAGCTGGATGGGTACAAATAATGCTCCAGCACTATTTATATCTGCCCTGCATAAGGAGAATTTGGAAGAATTTAAGCAATTATTGTACGATAAAGTTGTGGCATTACATACAGAACGCTACCCCTATGATAAGCTGTTATACTAGTTGAGAGTTGTTATAGAATAAAGAAATTATGGAAAGTAAACGTCAACAAAAATTTGCCGGTGTATTACAGGAAGAGCTGGCAGGCATTTTTCAGCGCGAAGGGTCGGCTTATTTACCCAATACCCTGGTTACGATAACTAAGGTTCGGGTATCTCCTGATCTTGCTGTCGCTAAGGTTTATTTGAGCTTTCTGAATACCAATAATACCACACTTTCTGTTGCCGAGGTGAACTCGCATGTGGGAGAGATTCGTTACAAATTAGGTTCAAGAATACGCCATCAGGCGAGGGTCGTTCCTACATTAACTTTTTTTGTTGATGATACCAACGAGTATGTGGAGCATATGGATAAGATCTTTGATAAGATCTCAAGAGAGCGTAAAGAAGACGAAGAGCAGGCAGGTTAGCCATGAAACAGGTAGTAGATTTTATTATTGGTAAGGATAGTCTTTATCATTTTGATTTCACTATCAAGAACAAGGAATTAACTACAGTGGATTTAAGTGATACAGACTTTTTTTCTCACTGGGTTAATCGAAAGTTACAACAAAGCAACTGTAGGTACGGCATAGGCGGCTATAATGAGCATCGTACTATTTATAGTCGCAGTGCCCATTTCGATACGGAGGAGGAACCCAGGAGATTACATTTGGGGGTAGACATCTGGGGCGCTGTAGGCACACCTGTATATAATTTTAACGATGCAGTTGTGCATAGTTATCATTTCAATAATAATTTTGGGGATTACGGGGCTACCATCATTCTTAAGTATGAGCTCAATGGCCTGCACTTTCACGTCTTATATGGGCACCTTAGTCTTTCGGCTCTGGATGGATTGAAAGCAGGAATGCCAATTGCTGCCGGGGAAAAATTCGCTTCATTTGGTAAGAAAGAAGAAAATGGCTATTGGCCACCGCATTTACATTTTCAGGTAATAAAAGATATGGAGGGGCTAACTGGTGATTATCCAGGCGTTTGTCGATATTCCGAAAGCGAAGCATTTCTGGAGAATTGCCCTGACCCGTTGTTTATTCTATGCAATACATTTGGAACTAACTCGTTTTAAATTGCGTAGATTTAAGTATGAGACGACTTCTTTTTGTTTTGTTGACATTTTCGGGATTTTACCTCCATGCCCAGCCATCATTAAAAGGTGGGCTGGAATCTTTCATCCAGAACAATAAGATCTATCCTAAATATTCCCTATCCAATTGCATTAGCGGAACAGTTACCATTGCCTTCAAGCTTAATAATAAAGGGAGGGTATACTATTCTGAGGTGAGAAAAGGAATTGGAACTGATCTCGACGATGAAGCGTTGCGATTAATTAGGTTAAGCAGCGGTAAGTGGACAGTGCCTCAGGGTCATGATAGTACTCTAGTAGTTATTGCGCCTATATCTTTTAAACTTACAGATTGCGAAGGGCGTACACCTCAAGATGTTAAGGCGGCCATTGAAGCGTATAAGGCAAATACCGATTTGACGAACGCGGTATTAAATTATTATCGGGATAAAGAAATGAATAAAAAGCCAGGCATAACTGAAAGTAAAGCCTCGGAATTGAAAGCCTTGTTGGGCTACGATGATAGTTATTTATTGCAGCGTTTACAAGATGGTAAACAAAAGATAAGGCAGGGCGATCTGCAGGGCGCCTGCGAAGAATTTAAATTTATCAAATATATGGGATCTGACCTTTCTAAAGAGTTATTGGCTAAATATTGTAAGTGAGGTTAAACAATAACACTAATTGCTGCTTTGATAATGGTGGCGTCGACTTTGTTTACCTTGCCTAAATACTCTCCATCTACTTGAAAATGTGCTTTGTGCTTGGTTTTAATGGTCAGTTCCGTAGTTTGAAACACCTCTATGTTTTCTGGGTTTAGCTTCATTTCTGTGAACTTTAGCTTCAAGATTTCCATTACAGAATACTTTTTGACAAGTACCACTTCAAAGACCTGATCGTCAAGCTTTCCATCGGGATTGATTTTTACACCTGTACCATACATCGTAGCATTGGCTATAACTACCATTGCCGCCTCAGAACGGATCATTTTATTTTTGATTTTAAAGGCAACTTCCATTTTATGGTGGCTCCACAGTGCCTGCCATGCAGCTTTTGTATAGCCCCACATGCCTCTGTGCCCAAGATTATCGAATTTTTTAACCAAGTATGCGTTAAAGCCAATATCTGCGAGGTGAATACACAATTCATCATTAACAGTTACTGCATGAATTTTTTTTGGTGTTCCCTGTAAACATACCTCCAAAGCTAAAGCAGGCTCTAAAGGAATCCCTAACTCTTTAGCCATTCCATTAGCTGATCCGGCAGGTATAATTCCGATAGGAGTATCTGTACCTAAAAGGCAATCAGCTACCAGCTTTAAGGTGCCATCACCTCCAACCGCAATAACTTTATCTGCTTTGGCTGTGGTTATTTTGTCTTTTAGCTTTTGAATGGAGCATTTTTTTGGGAGTGTGTAGATCTCAAAAATATGACTCGTTTTTGAGAGATGGTTTTGAATAACCTCTTTCAAATCTGTCTGACCGTTGCCTGATCCTGGGTTTAAAATAAAAAGTAAGTTCTGGGTTTTGCCAGCGTTGGACATGGTGTATTATTTAATTACACAAACAAGTTTAATGGTACACTGTTTTGATAAGTAATGAATAAATCTACAAGTGTTAAAGTTTACCACGGATACGGGCATACAAATAACCTGGTGGTATACGGGCATGTTTTCAGGTTTAAAGCCAAAACAACTCAGAAGTTTAGCAATAGTCTTTTTGTAAACATCGTACACTTGTTTAAACTCTTTATCTTAAAGCCTTATCCTTTTGTTAAAGTTAGGCTAACTTTTAATGGGCAGGAAGTTTACAATAGAACAGAATACGATGGATTCTTCAAATTTGAATGGAAAGCCAATAATGAGGTTAAAGCTGGCTGGCATGGCGTACAGGTAGAAGCCATTGCAGATGACGGCTCCGTACTGGCAATAGGTCAGGGAAAGATTTACGTTCCACATATTACTCAATATGCTTTCATTTCTGATATAGATGACACCATAATGGTCTCTCACTCTGCAACGATTAGTAAAAGACTGAGAGAACTGTTCATTAAAAATCCAAGAACAAGGAAGACTTTCAAGGATGCGTACACTCATTACAAATTATTGGCAAATGCACATACTGACAGCGATCAGCCAAATCCTTTTTTTTATGTTTCCAGCAGCGAATGGAATTTATATGACTATTTGGTAGAAACCTTCAGGTTCAACAGATTACCCGAAGGAGCTTTTTTACTAAACCAGATAAAGCGATGGAAGGATTTGATTAAGACAGGGAAGACAGGTCATGAAGGAAAATTGATCCGCGTGATGCGAATCCTCGATGCATTTCCCAATCAGAAGTTCGTTTTCTTTGGTGATAACTCTCAGAGAGATCCTACCATTTATACTGCGATTGCAGAAAAATATCCCCAGAATATTGCTGCAGTATACATTAGAAACGTTAGGAAGGATAAGGAATTCGACACCAATGAGCTTTTAAAAAGGATCAGTCGCCAGCAAATTAGTACTTGTTTATTTGACACGAGTAAAGAAGCGATAGAACACTCCAAAAGTATTGGGCTGATCGCACAATAGTCTTATTATTGTAAATGGTTTTTAGATTGCCTGATGATCAAGTTATTTTTCCTAATCCAAGATTGGCTGATCCCGACGGTCTGCTTGCCGTTGGTGGTGACTTAAGTTTGGAGCGGTTGCTTCTAGCTTATCAGAATGGCATATTCCCTTGGTTTAGTGAAGAAGATCCCATTTGCTGGTACTCCCCTCACGAGCGTTGTGTAATTTACCCTAAAGATGTTAAAGTAAGTAAGAGTATGAATAAGGTGCTTAAATCTGGAATGTTCAGCGTCACATACAACACAGCTTTCGAGGACGTGATTTTAAATTGTGCAAAAATAGGAAGGAAAGATCAGCCTGGGACGTGGATTACCCAAGAAATGCAAGTAGCCTATATTGACCTATTTGAGAAAGGATACGCAGGTAGTGTTGAAGTATGGATGAATGAAAAGCTTGTTGGTGGCTTATATGGGGTGATCTTAGGAAAGGTATTTTGTGGAGAAAGTATGTTTAGTTTAGTTAGCAATGCATCAAAAGCAGCACTCATCAATCTGTGTATGTCAAGGCATTACGGACTTATCGACTGCCAAATCCCAAATGATCATCTATTGAGTCTGGGTGCGACGATGATTGAAAGAACTAAATACATGGAATGGCTTAATGTTTAGCTTAAGATCTCCTGGATATCCTCTTTGCTTAAGGATTTTATAAAACTTTCTTCCGTGGTGATCAAAGAACTTGCCAGTCTTTTTTTTCTGTTTTGTAGTGCCAGAATCTTTTCTTCCACAGTATCTTTAGCAATGAACTTGTAAATAAATACTTTCTTTTCTTGTCCAATACGATGGCTTCTGTCAATTGCCTGCTGCTCTACGGCAGGATTCCACCATGGATCTAAAATAAATACATAGTCAGCTTGTGTCAGGTTGATGCCTACACCACCGGCTTTAATGGAGATTAAAAACACTTTTAAATCGGTGTTCATTTGGAAATCCGCTACGATTTCCCCACGGTTCTTTGTTGAGCCGTCTAAGTAGGCAAATGGAATGCGCTCTCGCTCAAAGTATTTTTTGAAGATGGCCAGATGCTTTACGAATTGTGAGAAAATAAGGACTTTATGCCCTCCCTTAAGTACGTTGTCCAATGTATGAATGACGTTTTCAAATTTCCCGGAATCCGAATCATATTCATCATCAATCATTATTGGATGGTTTGCCAGCTGACGTAAGGCAGTTAACCCTTGAAGTAATTGCACTTGTTTTTTCTTGAACGATCCATCATCCATACTGCTCAGTAGATCGTTTCGATACGCTGATTTTGTTTTCTCATAAGAAGCGGCCTGATCTTCGCTCATTGTGCAATAAAATATCTGCTCGGTTTTTGAAGGGAGCTCTGCGGCTACTTGTTCTTTTGTTCTTCGTAAAACAAAAGGCTTGATGATGGCCTGCAGCTTTTTCGCTTTGTCTTCATCTTTGCGTTTTTCGATGGACTGTACGTACTCTTCATTAAAGAATGACTGGGTACCCAAAAGACCTGGATTTAAGAACGTTAGCTGGGTCCATAGGTCACTCACTGAGTTCTCTACCGGCGTACCGCTCAATATCAGCTTATTTTTAGATTTGAGGACTTTAACAGCCTTAAAGGACTTAGACGTAGGGTTTTTTATGTTCTGACTTTCGTCTAGAATGATGTAGTTGAAATAATAATTCTTTAAAATTTCTACATCTACTCTGGTAATGCCATATGTAGTGATTATGATATCATATTTTGCAAACTTAGTTACATCTTTGTTTCTTGAAGTACCAGTATGCGCATGGATTTTTAGCTTTGGAGTGAATTTCTTTGCTTCATTTAGCCAGTTGTAAATTAAAGAAGTGGGCATCACTATTAATGAGGTACTGTGTGCTAATGTCTGCTCATCTTCTTCCTTTAGCTTTTGGAGCATTGCCAGAGTTTGAATGGTTTTACCTAAACCCATATCATCTGCCAGGCAACCGCCAAAGTTATATTCTCTCAAAAAGCTAAACCAGTTGTAACCCGCCTTTTGATAACTGCGCAGATCTCCTTTGAAATTTACCGGCATTTGCATATCTGCGATGTTTTCAAAGTTGTTTAACTTCTCTAACTTTCTGCTGAGGGTAACATTCGCAATACCATCTTCTGCAAGTTCATTAATTAAACCGATGTGGTGTTTTTTTAGACGAAGGTTTTTGGATACATCAGCAAGGCTAAACAAGCTGCCATATTGCGTAAACCATTTTTCAGGAATGATAGCTATCGATCCATCTGGCAAAGTAAACTCCCTTTTCTTGTTTAAAATATGCTGTTTTAAAGAGATAAAGGGTATTGGATGATTGCCGAAATAAACGATGGCATTTATGTCAAACCAGTCATTGTCTTCCTTAACGTCGAAATCTATCTTGTTTGTTGCGAATAGAAACTTTTTGGATCCGGTTGGTGCTTCAATTTCAAAACCTTTTTCCGTAAGCGTCAATATATGTTCGTTAACCCAATTGATCATAGAGTATGCATTGGCCTCTTCTTGATGAAGGGTAACTACTTCCATATTATAAAATAAGGGGCTAACTTTTTTTAAGCCCATTCCTAGCAGTAGGTTGAAGGTAGACTTTTCAAAAGTTGAGTCTCTCTTTATTCTGGTGAAGGTGTAGTTGTCGCCATCTTTCAATAGTCGGACAGTAATTTTTTTTTCGCTACCCATAGTGAATGCATGTTCACCATATTTAAAATAAAGTTGTAGCTGAGAAATGCCATTTTCTACATATATTACTTTGATAACAGGTATTGGATTAAATCTTGCGGTTTTAATCTCAAAACCCTCTGCGTAAACATGATATTTTTCAATCAAAGGGGCAACAAATTTCTGAAAGTAAGTCTCTTCGGTAGCTTTTGGTATGGTGATGAAGCGCTTATTTAAGAAAGGTAAAAGTTTTTTGCCTTCGATGTCCTGCTCAAAAAAATAAATCATATCATTTAGAAGTAGCCAGGCTGGTTGGTTACTGATGATCTGAGCATCCTTAAACATGAAATCTATACGAAGGTCCTGATATTTTATTGTCGGAAAATAACGGGTTTCCTCCTCATTTCTCCTGAAATGGAAAAGTACAGTAGAAGGTGATGTTGCAATGTCTATCTTTCGCTCGGCGGGCCAGCCATCGTTATCTGTCAGGTATAAAGATGTTTTGGTCTTCAATACTTCCAGTACTTCTGATAGTCTTTTTTCAATTTTAGGACGTACGCTGTCGTAAAATTTATCTGTAAAGAACTTACTAAAGAATTCTACTGGTCTAACAGGTTTTTTATAGTATTTCTTTATGATGAAATCCTGCTCAGTCTCATCAAGTATCTTAATTAATTTGAAATCCTGTTCTGTTAGATGGGATGCAAATTCCCTGGCAGTATGAGAAAATAGTCTTTGATAGGTTAATGAAAAATCGCCCTGTGGATTTAATTGAACAATATGAGGTTCAATGAGATAGCCCAAATACGTATGCTTACATAATGAATATACAATTTTGCAAGGTTTGGTACTATCTACACGTAACATTTATCAGAGATTAAAACAAACGGATTGTAAGTATTTAAAATCTTTAAACATACATCAAATTGGAATGCTTTCAAATAAACATACTCATTATTCCATAATATTTATTTGTGTTGGTCAAAGATCAAATTTTATACCTTGCGCAAGCGGCAATGTATTTGCAAAATTTATGGTATTTGTTTGTCTGCGCATATAGGCCTTCCAGGCATCAGATCCGCTCTCTCTTCCTCCTCCAGTTTCTTTTTCTCCCCCAAAGGCGCCGCCAATTTCAGCTCCTGAGGTACCAATGTTGACATTGGCAATGCCGCAGTCTGAGCCTGAGACTGATAGGAAATGTTCAGCTTCGCGAAGATTTAGCGTCATTATTGAAGATGATAACCCTTGTGGTACTCCATTTTGCAGAGCGATGGCTTCATCCAGGGAGCTATACTTGATAAGATACAATATTGGCGCAAAGGTTTCCTGTTGGACTATTTCAAAATGATTGTCAACTTCCGCGATACATGGTTTTACATAGCATCCGGAAAGATACGCTTGCCCTGTTAAAACACCTCCCTCTGCAAGGAAATTTCCCCCTTCTGATTTACATTTCTCTATTGAACTTAAGTAATTATGAACAGCGTCGATATCTATAAGCGGTCCAATATGGTTGGTCTCGTCTAAAGGGTCACCAATTCTTAACTGACCGTAGGCGCTTACCAATTTAGAAGTAAATATATCATAGATGTCTTCATGGATAATTAACCTCCTTGTTGTTGTACAACGCTGTCCTGCGGTCCCTACTGCCCCGAAAACGGCACCAATAATTGCCATATCAAGATCTGCGTCTTTAGAAATGATGATCGCATTGTTTCCTCCCAGTTCCAAGATCGATTTGCCAAGTCGACCGGCGACGGCTACACTAACAGCCTTTCCCATTTTTGTAGATCCAGTTGCCGAAATCAAAGGAATATTACTGTCTTCACTCAACATCTTTCCGATGTCGGCACCCCCAATGATTAAGTTTGATACTCCGTCCGGTATGTCATTTGCGATAAGTACATTAGCAATGATACGCTGACAAGCGATTGCAGTTATTGGAGTTTTCTCTGATGGTTTCCAAACACAAACATTACCACAAACCCATGCCAATGCAGCATTCCAGCTCCAGACAGCTACAGGAAAATTGAATGCTGATATGATGCCTACAATTCCAAGAGGGTGCCATTGCTCATACATTCTATGTTCTGGCCGTTCAGAGTGCATGTTTAAACCGTAAAGTTGCCTGGATAAACCAACTGCAAAATCACATATGTCAATCATCTCCTGGACTTCACCTAATCCCTCCTGCAAACTCTTTCCCATTTCGTAAGATACCAGTGTTCCAAGATCGCGCTTATTTTTGCGTAGTGCGTCGCCAAATTGCCTTACAATCTCCCCCCGTTTGGGTGCTGGTAGTTTTCTCCAAATTATTGAAGCCGACTTGGCAGTTGCTATGACATGCTGATAATCATGTGTAGTAATTACTTCTACCATTGCTATAGAAAGTGCATCTACAGGTGAAAGACTATTGATGGTGGTTCCGTTATGTAAGTTAGACCACTTACTTCCTGTACTATAAGATGGGTTGATGTCTTTTATACCCAGTTTTTCCAGAACACTTTTGATATTGTCGCGCATATGTTATTATTATCGGGAGATCAGACGCAGGTTTTCGTGACCTTAAGATTACCCACGATAGGCTAAAGTTACGTTATTTTGTAAAACATTTCAGTCCAGGACCCCGATATCATTTATTATCAGTTATTTATAAGTAAGGCTGTTTGGATGTGGAAAATTATTTGAAAAGTTTTACAAATATTATTGTAAACTTATAAGATATAGTCAACAGGGATCTGTTCTTTAATCATTCGATATATGGAAGAGGAATTTTATTTTGAATTTAGTGACGATGCCCAACGTTCTGTAGAACGTTATGAAGAAATGATACGCAATCAGGATCAGTATTTCTTTGATGCACAGGCTTTCGAGAATATCATAGATTATTACATTGAAAAGAACGATCCTGTAAAAGCACTTCAGGTGATTGAATATGCTTTAAACCAGCATCCTTATGCTGCTGTTTTCTTAGTTAAGCAGGCCCAATTGTATTTCGTAACCGATCAATTAGAGCGCTCGTTTCTTGCATTACAGAAAGCAGAACTTTTAGAAGCATCCGAGTCGGAAATCTATGTCTTAAGAGGAAATATTTACAACAGCCTGGAGCGTTACTCTGAGGCGCTAGACAATTTTCAAGTTGCTTTAAAGTTCGCTGAAACCACAGATGAGATCTTGCTTCAAATTGCATATGTTTACCAAAATATGTTGGATTACGAGAGCGCAATAATTTATATAAAACAAAGTCTGGAGCTTAACATGGAAAATAAGGACGGGCTTTATGAACTTGCTTTTTGTTACGATATTTTAGATAAACAAGAAGAGAGTATTCAGTTTTATGAAGAGTATATCGATAAGGATCCTTATTCATATGCTGCCTGGTATAATCTGGCTAATTCTTACCATAAGCTTGATCTTTTTGAAAAAGCGATAGACGCGTATGACTATGCCATTTTGATAAAGGATAATTTTGCGTCTGCCTATTATAACAAGGGCAATGCATTGGTACAGTTAGATCGCTATGCAGAAGCAATAGAGGTTTATAAGCAAACTTTTGAGTATGAGAAGCCAAATGCGGATACTTATTGTGCAATTGGAGAGTGCTATGAGAAGCTTGAAAAAATGGATGAGGCGCGGTCCTATTATAAGAAATCTGTAAAAATGGACCCCAAAATGGCTGATGCCTGGTTTGGAATTGGGGTAACTTTAAACTTTGAGGAGCGCTTTTTCGAATCCTTACATTTTTACAGAAAGGCTATAGGACTGGATGACGAAAATCCTGATTTTTGGTTCGCAATGGCTGATGCCTATTATAAACTTGGGCAGATTGAGGAATCAGTAGAAGCATATTATAAAGTATTAGAATATAACCCATTAGATGTTGAAGCCTGGTTGGATTTTTCAACTGTACTGTATGAGCAAGGTAAGTTGCTCGAGGCATCTGAGACAATTGCCGATGCGATCAAGAATAATCCAGACGCAGCGGAGTTGTATTATCGCATGGTAGCCTATTTATTTGCACTCGGACAAAAGAATGATGCACTTATTTATCTTGAAACTGCACTGGCTATCGATCCGGAAAAACATTACATCCTTTTTGAATACTTACCGCAATTGCAGGAAAATGGGTCTATACTAGAAGTAATTAGTCGGTTCATAAAATAACAACTACCGGTTTATTAAATATTACTTGTAAAAACTGTCTGATTTTTTTCACCTTTGTGACTAATATGAATTACCCATTAAATAATATACCAGAGCGCCCTGTAAAACCCCGAAATAAAGGGATTACCATGGTAATGGACAAAGGACTAAGTTTGAGGCAAACGGAAGATTTTATAGATGTTGCAGGCGTTCATACAGATATTGTAAAACTAGGATGGGCAACTTCATTTGTAACACCTAAGCTGAAAGAAAAACTTTCCATTTATAAATCTGCAGGAATCCCAACATACTTTGGGGGAACATTGTTTGAGGCATTTATCATTAGAAATCAATTTGATGATTATTGCCGGGTATTGGAACAATTTGGAATGGAGTATGTTGAGGTTTCTGATGGATCAATTACTATCGAACACGATTTAAAGTGTGAGTATATCCAAAAGCTTTCTAAACATGTCACTGTGATATCTGAGGTTGGATCAAAAGATGCCGCAAAAATATTTGCTCCTTATAAATGGATTAAATTGATGCAGGCTGAGCTTGATGCTGGTTCCTGGAAAGTGATTGCAGAAGCCAGAGAAGGTGGGAATGTAGGAATCTATCGAGGTTCCGGGGAGGTTAGAGAAGGCCTGGTAGATGAAATATTAACGCAAATTCCAGAGGAAACCATCATTTGGGAAGCACCACAAAAAGAACAGCAGGTTTGGTTCATTAAATTATTAGGCACAAATGTGAATCTGGGTAATATCGCTCCGGCTGAGGTTATTCCTTTGGAAACCATTAGATTAGGTTTAAGGGGTGATACATTTGACTATTTTCTGAATCTTAATAACCAGTAATTCCAATGAGAAAATTTGGACTCATAGGTTTCCCCTTATCTCACTCTTTCTCTAAAAAATTTTTTGCTGCAAAATTTGACAATGAATCGATAACAGGTTGTGACTATGAGTTGTATCCATTGGAGAATTTCCAAATGTTTGAAAGTTTGATCAATGGCGATAAGCAACTGGAAGGATTAAATGTGACCATTCCATACAAATTAGAGGTATTAACGGTCTTGAATGAGGTCGATGACGCGGCTAAAGCTATTGGGGCGGTGAATTGCATTAAGATAGAACGGATAGCAGGGGTTGCATCTCTTAAAGGATATAACACGGACGCTTATGGATTCGAAGAATCTCTGAGGCCACTTCTAGAATCTGATCATAAAAAGGCACTTGTCTTAGGCGACGGCGGGGCGGCTAAAGCTGTTAAATATGTGCTGAATAAATTGGGGATACCATTTATCATTGTTGCAAGGAGGCCTTCGGAGGCATCAATTCTGTATTCTGACATTACCTCAGAGATGATGAAAGAATATACGATAATTATCAATACTACTCCTCTGGGGATGTCGCCAGATGTGGTATCATGTCCGGAGATTCCTTATGATAAATTGAGTCCAGCCCACTTGGTTTATGATCTGGTCTATAATCCTGAAGAAACTACCTTTCTAAACAAAGCAAGGATCAATGGATCGAAAGTTAAAAATGGTTTGGAAATGTTGTACCTCCAGGCAGAAAGATCATGGTATCTTTGGAATCAGTAGATGGGTAAACTAAGGTCAGTATTCTTTTTTCTTGTCTTTGCTTTGTTTTCCTGCAATGGTGATAGCTATGCGCCAAAGCCTCGTGGCTTTTATAAAATAGATTTTCCAACAAAGGCTTATCAAGAGTTCAACAAGGGTTGTGCCTATTCATTTGATTATCCCATTTATGCAGAGATGGTACCTGAGCCGTCCGGAAAATCGGGCAACTGCTGGTACAACTTATATTTTAAGCAATTTAATGGGAGGCTGCACCTAACTTATTATGATGTGCTTAATAAGGAAGAGTACGAAGGACTGGTCGAAGACGCAAGAACCTTCGCTTTTAAGCATACTGTTAAAGCCAATGCAATTGATCAAAAACTAATCAACTATCCAGAAAAGAAGGTTTACGGCATATATTATGCTATTGAAGGTAATACGGCATCTTCTGTCCAGTTTTTTTTAACTGATAGCGTTAAACATTATTTTAGAGGTGCTTTGTATTTTAATGAGCGCCCTCAATATGATTCAATTCAACCAGTGGTCACATTTATCAAAAAAGATATTGACAAAATGATCGAGACCTTTAGATGGCATAATTAACACTAATTATTATGATCAAAATCAAGAAGTTTACATTCAACCCCATAGGTGAAAACACCTATGTTTTATACGATGAGACGAACCAATGCGTAATTATCGATCCTGGAATGTACGACGGGGAGGAGCAAAATGAGTTGGTAAACTTTATAAAGCTTGAGAAGTTGACTCCTGTTCTGCTACTTAATACACATTGTCATTACGATCATGTTTTTGGAAACAAGTTTGTATTTGATAATTGGGGTTTGAAACCACAGTTTCATAAGGGCGAGCTTGTTGTATTACAAGCTATTGCTAGTTATTTGCCAGCTATGGGCCTTAGATATGATTTATCTCCTGAACCAGAAGTTTTTCTGCCTGAAACCGGATACGTATCGTTCGGTAAAAGTACTTTAGAACTTGTTTTCGCACCGGGCCATTCTCCTGCTCACCTATGCTTTTATGCTAAAGATGATAACTTTTTAATTGGTGGAGACGTTCTCTTTTACAATAGTATAGGACGCACTGATCTCCCTGGAGGAAATCATGCCCAATTAATAAATAGTATAAAGAATAACTTGTTTAAATTACCTGATGACTGTGAAGTCTACCCAGGCCACGGTCCGGCTACTACAATTGGATTTGAAAAACTACACAACCCATTCTTAACATAAAGCGCAGGACGTTGAATACGCCATTTTATATCGCCCGAAGGTATCTTTTTGCAAAGAAGTCTACTAATGCAATTAATATTATTTCAACAATTTCTGTTGTCGGTGTATTCGTGGGTAGCGCAGCCTTAATCATCATTTTATCGGTATTTAATGGATTCGGTGAGGTAGTGCTTAAAATGTTTAATACGATTACCCCTGAGATCATAATATCGCCGAAAGAGGGTAAAACTTTTGATCCTGGTTCTGCATATTTTAAAAGCTTGAAGAAGAATCCAGCTATTTACTCGTATTCGGAAGTTTTATCTGAAAACGCTCTGTTAAGATATAATGACAAACAGTCCGTTGGACTAGTTAAAGGTGTGAGTGAAGAATACTTGAGAAACAAAAGTTTGGACAGCATTACCGTTGAAGGAAGGTTTTTATTACACAATAGTTCAGGGTCATATGCTGTGTTAGGATCGGCGCTCCAAACGTATCTTATGGTCAACATAACTGATCCTTTCAATCAGCTTCAAATTTTCTCCCCGAAAAAAGGAAAAGCCTCAAATTCACTCAATCCGGCAGATGATTTTACTGTACTTTCAGTGCCTGTGTCAGGAATATTTGAGGTGCAGCAGGATTTTGATAACATCGCCGTTGTCCAGCTCCAATTTGCCAGGGAACTTCTTGGAGAGCCTATAAATATTTCTTCTATTGAGATAAACCTTAAACAGGGTGTTAATGCCGAAGATTTTAAAGAGGATATAGAAGCTAAAATTGGAAACAAGTTTGAAGTAAAAGACAGAATTCAGCAAAATAAAGTGCTCTATAATATTCTTGGAAGTGAGAAATGGGCCGTGTATATTATTTTAACATTCATATTAATTATCGCTATATTTAATATCATTGGCTCTTTGACCATGCTGGTGATTGATAAATTAAAAGACATAGCTATTCTCAGTAGTTTGGGGGCGGGAAAGTCACTTATCAGAAAGATTTTTTTATTTGAAGGCATGATGATTACCATGACCGGCTGTATGTTTGGCTTAATAATCGGCTTCATTTTTTGTCTTCTGCAGCAAAAATTTGGAATGGTTAAGATGTCTCAAGAGAACCTGATGATTTCTAATGCTTACCCTGTTGCTTTCAAGTGGACAGATTTTCTGCTGGTGTTTTCAACGGTTAGTCTTTTCTCTTTTGTGGCATCAGCTTTGTCAGCTAATTTGAGTGTTAAAAAAATTGATTATTTAAATCAACAATTATAATAGTATGAGCTTTTTCACGAGATCGATAATCCTTGCCATATCATTTATTACTATGCTTGTTGCTTGTGATCGGAAATCTGCAAACGAGGAAAAACATGTGCCGAAGATATTCAAAGGACTTTATAGTTTTGGCCCTGAGATCAAGTCTTTCACCGATTGTGAAGAGGGTAAAGAATATTGGGTTGCTGATAGTGCGAAAACGCTGGAGCTTGCTTATAGTAACTTTAACTTTGAAAAGCCTTACGAACCCGTATATATAGAGGTTGTATGTCATTTAATTAAATCAGACAGTTCTATAGTATCATCTGATTTTGATTCTACTATGGTGGTAACCAAAGTTCTTAAGATTACAAAAGAAATTCCGGACGGCCCTTGCAATTAGTTTAGCTAGTTAAGAACAGAGCCTTCTTTAGTGGATTTATAATACCTCTTTCCGCTGCGATCTTAAACAAGACTTCGATTGCTTTTTTTCCCTCTTGGCCCAAATCAATTGAATACTTGTTTACATAGAGATCAATATGTTTATACATCACTTCTTCGCTCATTTCCTGTGCATGTTTTTTGATGAAGTCCAAACCTGATTTTGGATTGGCAAATGCATATTCAACAGACTTTTTAATTAATCTGTTAACTTTTTGCTGCACTTTAAAATCTAATGATCTGTTTATAACGATGCCCCCTAAAGGAATCGCACATCCGGTGAGTTTTTCCCAATAACTGCCCAGATCGACTACTTTATGAAGTCCTTTTTCCTCGTAAGTAAACCTGTTTTCGTGAATAATCACGCCTAAATCGATATTATTATTGATCAGTGCAGTTTCTATTTCAGAAAATAATAATGTTTTTTTATTAGTAAGGTTAGGGTAGGCAATTCCCAGTAAGAAATTGGCTGTGGTATATTTACCGGGAATTCCTACTAATAATTTTTCATCGAGATTAGTTGTTGCCGCAAGGTATTGATCGTCTTTACAGATCAGCAACGGACCCACGCCAAATCCAAGAGCGCTGCCTGCATCAAGTAGTGCATATTGTTCATTAACATACGCGTAAGCATGAAAACTAAGTTTAGTAATATCTAATTGGGTATTTAAAGCCTTTTTGTTTAGCGTTTCAACATCATCAAACGATACCTCAAATTCTAATCCTTCAGTTTCAATTTTATGATGTATCAGGGCATCAAAAATAAACGTATCATTTGGGCAGGGAGAAAATCCTAAGCTAAGTTTCATAATGTAAAAGTAAATACAATATAAAGGCGCTACGTTAGGTATTTGTCAAAAAGCCAATTGCCCAATTATTCAGGTTTTTAATTGCTAATCCAATTTGCCAATTATCCTTATTTCGTCTTTCCACATAATTAGATATTGCCCTAATTTGCAGGCATGGAACAACAGCCTTTTCACAGCAGTAGAGTACAGCTGCTCCTTCCATGCTTTCTGTTGTCGGCCTTACACTCTTGATGATCTTTTCGATTGTGAGGTCATTACCATGTACGGTATTGACGGTGATTCCATTGCACTTCTGTAAATCAGAGATGGAGTGTAGTGTTGAACTATGCTGTGATGTAAATTGGCTTCTCCCAAAGCCAAGTTCATCTATTGAAATAAATGCCTCTCCATCTTCTGCCCCAAGCTCAGAGAATGTATCACTAACTATATTTACAACACTGCCTAATAGAATATTTCTGTCGAAACTTCCGGCAATACCTAAATTCAAAACCAGATCGTATTTCAAATGCAGATACCTGCCAAGCGCATATGCCGTTGCGGCAATACCAACTCCAGTAACGAGTATGTCAAAGGCATCTGATTGTAAAAATTCACCTTCAGGCAAATGGAAGTATTCTATGAGTGGCGATAATTCCTGCCTTGTGGCTACAACTATGAGGATTTTCATTTAGGGCTTGCCTTTGGGGCATGAATTTAGCAAACTTTTATCTAAGTTTGCCAATATTATAACCTGCAATGATATATATAACGAGAAAGGCATCATTCAATGCCGCCCATAAATTATCAAGGCCAGACTGGACGGAAGATGAAAATACGGCAGTTTATGGTAAATGCGCTAATCCAAATTGGCATGGACATAACTACCAACTGTATGTTACTGTAAAAGGTGAAGTTAATCCTGAAACCGGTTTCTTGGTTGATCTAAAATGGCTGAAAGATATTACCAATACCTATGTCGTAGATAAAATTGACCACAGAAATCTAAATCTTGACGTAGATTTCATGCAAGGTAAATTGGCATCAACCGAAAATTTGGCAATCGCTATTTGGGAGCAGTTGGTTGATCTGATTAATGAATCTGGTGCTCAATTACATTCCATTAAGATCTATGAAACTGAGAACAATTTTGTAGAATATTTCGGTTAGCATTACACATATGAATCATATAGAACATTTGGATGATGAAGGGAACGGCTATATTAAAATAGACCGGTATAATCAGGTTAAAATAGAGTCCGTAGCTCATCATTATAAAGATATTTTAGTTCAGTTGGGTGAAAATCCAGAACGGGAGGGTTTACTGAAAACGCCTGAAAGGGTTGCGAAAGCACTTCAATACCTAACCCATGGTTACGATCTCAATCCTGCCGAGATACTTAAAAGCGCGATGTTTAAAGAAGATTATAGCCAAATGGTAGTGGTAAAAGACATAGAAGTATTTTCAATGTGCGAACACCATATGCTGCCTTTTTTTGGAAAAGCGCATATCGCTTACATCCCTAACGGGCATATCGTAGGATTAAGCAAAATACCTCGCATCGTAGATGCTTTCGCTCGCCGTTTGCAAGTCCAGGAGCGGTTAACAAATGAAATTAGAGACTGCATTCAAGATACATTAATGCCTGCTGGTGTAGCCGTTGTGATTGAATGTAAACACCTGTGTATGGCAATGCGGGGAATCCAGAAACAAAATTCTGTAACAACAACCTCAGCATTTACAGGGGAATTTGCAAAAGATAAAACAAGGGCAGAATTTTTAAGGTTAATCACCGCGAACCTTCATTAGTATTGTAATTACAACTAAGAAAGAAACTACTCAACAATTTAATTTAATTTAATGACAACAATGAAAGCATATATATTTCCAGGACAAGGTGCTCAGTTTTCGGGCATGGGAAGAGAGCTATACGAGAACCCTATAGCTAAAGATCTTTTTGAAAAGGCAAACGAAATTATAGGCTTCCGCATAAGTGATATTATGTTTTCCGGAACTGAAGAGGAACTTAAGCAAACTAAGGTAACTCAGCCCGCCATATTCCTTCATTCTGTTATTTTAGCTAAAGTACTGGGTGAAGACTTTAAACCAGACATGGTTGCTGGCCATTCTCTAGGTGAATTTTCTGCATTGGTAGCAACTTCAGCGCTAACATTTGAAGATGGTTTACGTCTTGTGATTACGCGCGCAAACGCAATGCAAAAAGCATGTGAACTTGAACCCTCTACAATGGCAGCCATTCTTGGTCTTGCGGATGAAGTTGTAGAAAATATTTGTAGTGAGATTAATGATGTAGTTGTGGCGGCAAATTATAATTGTCCTGGTCAAGTTGTAATTTCCGGAAGTATCTCAGGAATTGATATTGCCTGTGAAAAGTTAACAGCAGCTGGAGCAAAGCGTGCACTAAAATTGAACGTTGGTGGCGCGTTCCATTCACCTTTGATGGAGCCCGCCAGGTTGGAATTGAAAGAAGCGATTGATAAAATCACTGTTTTATCTCCTGTTTGTCCAATATATCAAAATGTCTTTCCAAAGGCCAATACAAGTCCTGAAAAAATTAAAGAGAACTTAATAACACAGCTTACAGGGGCGGTGCGATGGACTCAAGATGTGGAGCAAATGATTGCAGACGGTGCAACTGAATTTATTGAAGTTGGTCCGGGTAATGTTTTACAAGGTTTAGTAAAAAAGGTTAACAGAACATTAACTACATCTTCAGCAGCAATAGTATAATGTAGTGCACAAGTAACTTAAAAATTATTAATGTGAGTATAGGAGGCAAAATAAGATTTCTGTTGTTGATATTAGGTGCCTGCTGCATTATCACGGCTATTTCTTTAAGACACTCTATCACAAAAAAAGAACTTCTGGATCATGAAGGTGCTCAGTTACAGGAGAGCTTAACTAAAAAGGAGCTGATTGTAAACCGGTTCTTATCTGATAAAAATGAATTAGCAAGAATTAAGCGGTTTTATAAAGATGAAGAGTTAGGAAGGAATTTTATTTTAACCTATAGGGAGCAAGGAATAAATCTGCTTACTTATGAAGGGGATGAGTTAAAATTTTGGAGTTCAATAAAAGCAATTCCTTCTAATCCGGAGCTCATAAAAGAAGGGTCTTCTTTCCTGCAATTTTCCAATGGCTGGTATGAGGTGGTTAAGAAATCTCTTGATGAGGTCACCATTTTCTTCCTCATACAGGTAGAAAATCAATACAGCATACAGAATCAGTATCTCGAAAATGAAATTTCTAGTTACCTCTCGGATAAACAATCGCTTGCAAGGGCGACTTTTTCTGATTATGACGTGTACCCAATCTCAAATCTTAATGGCAAGCTACTTTTTGAGGTCAAGCTAAAACAAGGCTATTCCAAAAGTATTTACGCAAGCATTGAGATCTGGCTGTGGGCAATTGGACTTTTCAGTTTTTGCCTTTTTTTTAATTCTTTCTGTTCATGGCTTGCGAAGCGGGGAGATTTAATTCCTGGCACTATTTTGATTGCCTTATTCTTTTTAACGATAAGGATAACCGATCTTGAATATGGTTGGTTCAACAGGCAGTTTGAATTGTCCATTTTTAATCCCAGTGTATATGCCGAAAGCTTTTTTTTGCCTTCCCTTGGAGATTTCTTGCTGAATGTAATCGCATTATCCTGGGTGGTTCTTTTCATTTACACCTATAGCGACAGGTATAAATTACCATCATGGCTTTCTAGAAGTAAGATAGCAGGCCTTGTATTTCAATTTGTCCTGTTAATTCTCTTTGGTATACTCGCATTCATTTTTAATAACGTCTTTCTTGGATTAATTGAGAACTCCAAGATCAATTTTGACATTACAAACATCATTGACCTCGGTTGGATCAGCTGGATCAGCATCATTATTTTATGCCTGGTTTGGTTTAACATTTATATCATAGCGAGTGTATTTATGCAGTTAACACTGCAGTTAAATGTAACCAATAGGGAGCGCATCTTACTATTTTTTGCGGCTTTTTTCGCGTACTTTATTTTTAGTCTGCAAGCTGGATTAAGCTTGTTTTTCGTGCTTTACGCTCTTTTTATATTTATTATTGGTTGGAATTTTTATGTAAGAGAGAATAGATTCTCTGTAACCGTATTCGCAGCCTTGTTTTTTTGCCTTGCATCCATTTCTTCACTTAAATACCAGGAATTCATAGATGATAAAGAGAAAGGTAATAGGATTGCACTTGCTCAAAAACTTGTAGCGCCTGATGATATTGCAGTTGTCAGTACAATTGAAAATCTTGAAAACGGTATCCTTTCTAATAACTTCGTTCTTAATTATTTCAGGCAGCCAGCGTTAAATAGTATTCTTGAACTGAAGAAAAACATCGATAAACAGTATCTTGACGACTATCTTCCACGTTTTGAGTACAACATCTTTGTTTATAATAGTTTAGATTCTCCAATTGCCGTTCAGGAAACACTACCGTTAAATTATTTCAAGAAACTGGTTCAATCTGGTTCAATAAAACTACCTGAATCCAACTTCTTTTACCGTTTAAACGACACATTTGGCTATCAGAACTACTTTGGGATCATTCCCCTGTATAGCAGGAATAGGTTGCTGGGTACATTGGTTGTCGAGTTGAAATCTCAAGCCTATAATTACAGAGGTCAACTGCCTGAGATTTTAGTGGACAAATTGATCAAGAATGACAAAGATTACAACAATTACTCAATAGCCTTTTATAAGGATGATAAACTGGAAAGCCAGTCGGGCAAATTTACTTATAAAGTGTCCTCTGCGGAGTTTGCAAAGAGATCACTTAAAACATATTTCACTAATGATACTTCTAACTACTCTCATTTAGTTTATTCCCCTGTAAAGTCAAAAATTGTAGTCATCAGCAAAGAAAGAGTTAGCAGTATTATGTTGCTGGCTACATTGTCATTCTTCTTTTTGGTGTTTATTATTTTTTCAGCGATCCTCTATATATTGATCTGGTTATTAAAAAACATAGATGAAAGCTGGGGCGGCTGGTTTAACATTAACCGCTCTTTAATGATTAATGCAAATAAAATATTATATAAAACCAGGATACAGTTTTCTATAATTCTTTCTGTAGTTGCTACACTGCTCATAGTGGGGTGGGCAACTTATTTCTATATCAGCAAAGAATATCGAATTCAGCAAGATGACTTCATAAAGGATAAGGTACGCAAAGTTCAGCAGTCGTACGAGAGACAAATTTCAGTTGGCGGTATTCCAGCGGTAACTGACAAGTCAATTAATGATTTTAACCAGTTTGCTGACATCAATGCTGCTTATCTAAACCTGTTTGATATCAGTGGGGCATTAATTTACACATCTCTTCCAAAAATGTTTGATCTTGGTATAATTAATAGGAGGATGGGCCCGGTGGCATTTATTAATTTGAGCAAACTGCAGAAATCGGACTACATCAATTCGATGGAAAGAATCGGAACTTTTACTTATTCAGCTGCATATGCCCCAATCCGTAATGCACAGAATCAAACAATCGCATATATCAGCGTGCCTTATTATGCTAACGAAGCAGATTATAGGAGTAAGATTGGAATTTTTATCAATACACTGATCAATATTTACGCATTGGTATTTGTCGGTATAGGAATATTGGCAGTGTTTCTTGCTAATCAGATCACCAGTCCGCTTACTTTTATTCAAGAAAGCATTAAGAAAACAAAATTAGGTCAGAAGAATCAACCAATTTTATGGTCGCGACATGATGAGATCGGCTCATTGATACGGGAATATAATAAAATGATAGCAGCCCTTGAGGAAAGTGCGATCAGATTAGCCCGTTCAGAGCGGGAGAGTGCTTGGCGTGAAATGGCCAAACAAGTTGCGCATGAAATTAAAAACCCACTGACACCACTTAAGTTAGGTGTGCAACTTCTTGAAAAGTCATGGAAAGAGAAGGATCCAAATTTTGAAGCAAAGTTTGAAAGATTTAGTAAATCTTTCATTGAACAAATTGATAGCTTATCTACCATTGCTTCGGAATTTTCCAACTTCGCGAAGATGCCTGATACCAAATTGGAGAAGTTACAATTGCTTCCAATAATTAGCCAGGCAAGAAATGTCTTCACAAATAGCGATTCAGTTGAAATCTATATATTAAACCACACTACTACTGAGATTAGTATTTTGGGAGATAAAGATCAGCTTCTAAGAACATTCAACAACCTTTTGAAAAATGCTATCGAAGCATCTCTAGATACTAAGAAGTGCTTGATTAAGATACTCATTAGTAACGATGAAGAGCAAGTTTATATAGAGATAGAGGATAATGGGAAAGGTATTGATATTTCGCTGCAGGAAAAGATCTTTGTGCCGAACTTTACTACAAAGTCTTCAGGTACGGGGCTCGGACTGGCATTCGTAAAACAGGCTGTAGAAAATGCAGGCGGTGCGGTTGTATTTAAATCGGTGGAAAATGTAGGTACTACATTCTATCTGTCTTTCCCTCTATCTTAGTACAATAGACGCCCTACCCATGGTATAGCCGTCAGCATAGAGAATTACATCATATGTTCCTTTAACAAACTCATTAGGATTAACCCAATCCATTTTATAAGATGTGTTGTCGTCGTTGAAAGAAATGGAAGTTGAACTGGTAAACTGCATTTCCTGTCCATCAGCCTCAAACATGTTGTTCTCGTCTGCTACTAAATTTCCCGAAGGATTAAAAATTCTCAGGTATATTTTGTGATAATCTTTCGCTGCAAGCTGATTGGGTACAATTTCAAAGGTAACAGTTAGCTTTTTAGCCGTAGAAGCCTTAGTTACTTCAATGCTTTTTCCGCTGCTCTTTACCCGATAAGCCGTTACGAAAATGTTGGATGCCTTAAGTGCAGCGCTGGTTTTAACTTTTGCACTCAGTTCTGCGTTTCGTTTGGCCAATGCTTCGGCTTCCAGTTTAGCAGTTAACGCAAAGGATTCCAGACTGTCCATTTCTGTTTTTAAGTGAGAATTCTCTTTCTTAAGTTTGAGTAGGTCTTCATTGTAACGCTGGAGAAATTCTCGCAGTTCCCTTATCTGTTGTTGCGCATCGGACAGGTCCTTTTCAGTTAAGGAACCTTTTTCAAGAGCAAGTTTTAATTCCGCAATTTTTTCCCTGGCAAGTCTTTGCTCAGTAATTAACTTATCACTTAAGGCAACATTAATTGTATTGACTTTATCAAGTTCAGCCTCTATTTTCTCTACTTCCAGTTTAAGCCGATCTTTTTCAAGATTTACACTAACAAAACGCTGACTTTCATGTTTGTCTTTAAAAAAAAGGTAAGCATTGGTACCTAGTAACGCGGCAATCACAATCACAAGAAAATAAATCTTATTGCGGTCTCCTTTGTTTACTAAATCGGTTTTGTCGGCCATTTTTAACTTCTATCAGATTAGGTGGAAGCGAACATAAATAAAAAATAGTTAAAAGGTAAAAAAAACAAGTTTTTTATATGAGACATTAAAAAAAATCGTTTACTTGCTTAGGTTGGCAGTAGTAACGCACTCCAAACAACACAAATGAAACTTTATTTTCTATAACACACAACATTAAAAAATGCTTAAAACCAGCATCTGCGGGCTTTTATTATTTCTGGTATCCCCTTTAAGTCTGTTTTCACAAAACACGTCAAAAATTGCTCCAAAAAGAGAGTTTAGGGGCGTTTGGGTCGCCACAGTTTCTAATATTGATTGGCCTTCAAAGCCAGGCTTAACTGTTGATGCGCAAAAGCAAGAGCTAATTGGCTTGTTAGAACGACATAAAGCAAATGGAATAAATGCCATTATGTTGCAAGTTAGGCCAGCTGCTGATGCCTTTTATGCTAAATCCCGTGAGCCCTGGAGCCAGTGGTTAATGGGGAAGCAAGGTTTATCGCCAGCTCCTGGTTACGATCCATTAGAGTTTGCAATCAAGGAAGCCCATTTCAGGGGAATGGAGTTGCATGCTTGGTTTAATCCTTATCGAGCGTCCATGGGACCGGGTGCAGTAATGCACGAGACACACATGACCAGGAAGCGGCCTGATTTGTTTTTTACTTATGCAGGGAAAAAGCAATTTGACCCAGGCATACCGGAAGTTCGTGAATACATCATTCAGGTAATTTTAGATGTAGTGAAGGGCTATGATGTAGATGGAATCCATTTTGATGATTACTTTTATCCTTACAAGGTGGAAGGTCAGCGCATAAATGATGCATCGACTTTTGCGAAATATGGACAGGGTTTCACAGATATTGGCGACTGGAGAAGGAACAATGTCAATACCCTGATCAAGCAATTGGATGATAGTATCCATTTTTACAAGAACTATGTGAAGTTCGGAATTAGCCCATTTGGTATTTGGCGAAACAGTTCTGAAGATACCTTGGGGTCTGCAACAGCTGGATTATCAAATTATGCAGAACTTTTTGCAGATTCCAGAAAATGGGTTCAGGAGGGTTGGGTAGACTATATAAATCCACAAATCTATTTTAGCTTTACCAGAAAAGTTGCACCATTCGCTACACTGGTTGATTGGTGGAGCAATAATACCTTTGGCAGGCATCTTTACATTGGGCAGGCGGCTTATTTAGTTAACCAACGGTCTGAAGCTGCCTGGAGTATACCAAACCAGATTCCCGAACAAATAAGGTATATTAGAAAGAATACCCGTGTACAGGGAAGTGTATTCTTTAGTTCTAAATCGTTTACCAATGTAGCTCGCGCAGTCGGAGATTCACTAAAAAATGACTTGTATATCTATCCCGCCCTTCCACCGCAAATGCCCTGGTTAGACGACATCTTGCCTAATCCACCCCAACAATTGTCGGCAGAGGCATTAGGCGACGGAGTACATTTAAAGTGGCTCAGGCCATTTAAGGCTAAAGATGGAGAAACTGCTTCAGGATATGTTATTTATAGATTTCAAGAAGGAGAGGAGGTTAGTATCCTTAATCCAAAAAATATCCTTAAGATCAGCTACGAAGAATTCAATTCTTTCATTGATACCGATACTGAGAAAGGAAAGCGCTACAACTATTTGGTTACAGCTCTTGACAGGCTTAAAAATGAAAGTGAGCCAAGTGGCCCTGTTGGTATACTTAGATAAGTCTAGATCTTTATAAAGATCTGCTTTTTATACATCACCCACAGGATACCAAGCCAGCAAAGAACGAAAGTGATTGCCCAGGCAAGAGAAGCGTTAATTGGCGAGAAATAGTTTTGAAAACCTGAATATAAATATGTACTTAAACTGATTTCATTGCCATCTTTTGCTTGTACAGTTATGATATTTAAAATCCTGGGTATGAGCCCTGAGATAAAGAATACGGTTATGGCATTCCTTCCGTAAACAACAAATGGTGTCGTAAACCTGGTGTACTGTTGTACATCTATGATCCAGTAGCATAATGCGAATACCATTGTTGCGATACCGCCGGCATACAATACAAACGAACTGGTCCAAAGTGCTTTGTTTATTGGAAATTGTAAGTTCCAAAGTAATCCCAGCCCAATTGCAGCAAGACCTGTACAAAATAACCAGGATATTTTTGTAGCTGGATCAATATCCTTTCTCTTAAGATAAATTCCAACAAGTACACCAAAAAGTCCTGTCGCAATTGCGGGTATTGTGCCTAAAATGCCTTCTGGATCCCAGGTTTTTGATGATTTCCAAAGATGTGCCTCTGTTAATAGACCTCTGTCTATCCACGCACCCAAGTTGGTTTCTTTTTCCAGATTTGGATAACCAACTCCCGGAACGGGCACAAAAGTCATCAATGCCCAATAAATAGTTAGAAGAATAATGATAATTTTAAAGATCGTTTTCTCAGATGATTTAACAAAAATGATAGAAGAGAAAAGAAATACGAGGGCGATCCTTTGCAGGACGCCCGGAATCCGGACATGTTCAAATGATTCGATGGGGTTTGTAAATACTTTAGGGAAAAGGGATAAGAATATCCCGAGTCCAAAAAGAATTAATGCCCGCTTAAACGCCTTTAATAAAATATTTTTGTGTGAGGCGGGATCCAACTTTTTTGTGCCCATCGCGTATGATATAGATACCCCTACTATAAAAAGAAAAGAGGGGAAAATCAAATCTGTCGGGGTACACCCGTTCCATTCCGCATGCTCTAAAGGCGCATAGATATTTCCCCAATCACCAGGATTATTTACTAGTATCATGGCCGCAACTGTGGCACCTCTAAAGACATCTAAAGAAAGCAGTCTGTTGGGCGCCGGCAGCGCGTGTTGGGGTGTAGTCATGTATTATAAATAAAAGGCTTAAAATTTATACCGAACAAACGCCTCCATTGCCTCATATTCGGCCAGGCCCAGCTCATCATAAGCATTTGCCGTTTCCCTATTTCTATCTTCTGCTCTCTGCCAAAATTCTCTGGCGTCGTCACCCGGGAAAACAGCCCTGTCTTTTTGCGACTGATGTTTGAATATAGCGAATTTTTTTCTTTCCACCTCCTGTGGACTTAGCGGTACAGCCATCTCAATTTCATGAGTTTCAAACTCTTTCCACGCACCTCTGTACATCCATACCCAACAGTCGCTTACCCAACTTTCAGTCTTGGCAATTCTTCTCAACGCTTCTATAATAATGTTAAAGCAAACAATATGCGTTCCGTGTGGATCCTCAAAATCTCCGGCGGCAAATACCTGATGTGGTTTTATTTTCTGTAGAAGGTCAATTGTAAGTTCGACATCCAGATCGGTAACCGGATTTTTTTGGTTTTTCCCACTTTCGTAAAAAGGCAGGGCCATAAAATGAATATGGTCATCTTCCAGTCCGCAATAACGAGCTCCAGCAATAGCCTCACCTTTACGCACCAAACCTTTAACGGTTTGAATCTCGGGAGTATCCACCTGGTTAGGGAGTTTTTGACTCATAAAGGAACGCATGTTAGTATAAAGCTCCTTTAAGTCCGGTCTTTCCATCCCCATTTTCTCTGAAAAATCTATGCTGAATTCTACAAAACGGAGCGCATCATCATCCCAAACAGCCGTATTACCCGAAGTTTGATAAGCAACGTGAACGTCATGCTGTTGATCTACTAGTCTAATAAATGTACCACCCATCGAGATGACGTCATCATCAGGGTGCGGTGAAAAAATTACTGCCCTTTTCTTCGCCGGTTCCGCGCGTTCTGGTCGTTGAGAATCATCAGCATGTGGCTTGCCGCCTGGCCAACCAGTTATTGTGTGTTGGAGTTTGTTAAATATGTGAATGTTAATATTATAAACAGGTCCATTATCCAGGGCCAACTGTGCCATGCCGTGGTTGTTGTAGTCATCTTCAGTTAGCTTAAGGACTGGTTTGTTTAAGGAGTTTGCCAACCATATCACTGCTTTTCTGGTTATCACTTCATCCCAACTGCAGTCCTTAACCAACCAAGGAGTATCAAAACGTGTAAGCAATGAAGCAGCATCCTGATCCAGAATAAATTCTACGTTTTCAGATAATTGAAGATAGGTGGCAGGGACCTCGCTTGAAATTTCACCTTCAACCGCCTTTTTTATAATTGATGCTTTTTTTCTATTCCATGCCATGAGTATAATTTCCCGGGCTTTAAAAATAGTACCAATTCCCATTGTGATTGCTTTAGTAGGGACAAATGACTTTCCTCCAAAGTCGCGGGCAGCATCTCTTCTTGTCAGGTCATCTAAGGTTACCAATCTAGTTCCAGAGTTTGGCGCGGATCCTGGTTCATTAAAACCAATGTGCCCAGTTCTTCCTATGCCGAGTATTTGTATATCTAGACCACCTAGTTCGCCGATCTTTTTTTCGTACGCAAGGCAAAATGCGGGAATATCTTCCAGCTTTAAAGTACCATCTGGAATGTTCACATTCGATTTGTCAATATCGATATGATCAAAAAGATTTTCGTTCATAAACGAAACATAACTCTGAACGGCATAGGGTGCCATTGGATAGTACTCGTCAAGATTAAAGGTAATTACGTTCTTAAAACTTAGCCCCTCTTCTTTGTGCATTCTTACTAGTTCTGCATATACTGCAACCGGTGTGGCACCAGTAGCGAGTCCCAGAACCGCAGATTTACCTTCTTTTTGTTTTTCCTTTATAATGTTTCCAATTCTTTGTGCTACACTTAAAGAAGCTAATTTCGGATTTTCAAAAACTGAAACCGGAAGTTTCTCAAACCTGGTTTCTTCAAGAAGATTCAATCTTGCCATTTACTATATGTTATTTGTTTATACGGAGCAGCAAATATAATTGGCACAATGGACTTATTCAAATTATTAAAAAGTTTTGGGTATCTTTTTAATAATGTATAGTGCCCATTGCAACCTACTTGTGAATTTACAGATTATCATTTCAAATTTCTTCAATTTTCCTACATTTAAAAGTACTGTCAGTTCTTCTTTGGTTTGAACTGGTTAATACTTAAAAATCCACGATGAATTTAAATTGGACAAGGCTTTTTAATACGATTAAAAAGGAAGAAAAGTTAATAGTCGGGTTGATGTCGGGAACTTCATTAGATGGGCTGGACATTGCCTTGTGTTCTATATCCGGTAATGGAATCGCTACACAACTTAAGCTACTTCAGTTTAAAACAACGTCCTATAGTAATTCTTTTAAGGAAGAGATCAGATCAGTATTCTCAAAAAGAGCTGCTGATTTACAAATGGTTAGTTTACTAAACGAAAAAATAGGGCAGGTACACGGATCAATGGTGTTAGAAGCACTGGAAAGCTGGGATGTTAGCGCTGATCATGTGGATATTATTGCTAGCCATGGACAAACAATATTCCATGCACCACGATCATTGCATCAATTGGATGAGTTCCCGAATGCAACCCTACAAATAGGTGATGGAGATCATATTGCAGTTAAAACTGGCATCATTACCATTTGTGATTTTCGACAGAAGCACATTGCCGGAGGGGGAGAGGGAGCGCCGTTAGCAGTATATGGAGATTATTTGTTGTTCTCTAAGCATGGGGATGAGCGGATTTTGTTAAATATAGGAGGCATAGCAAATTTTACCTATTTGCCAGCAGATAATGATGCGGGTAAAGTATTTTCCACAGATGTCGGTCCGGGGAATACCATAATGGATCATTTTGTGCAAAAACATTATGAAGGTATGGAATTTGATGACGATGGACGTTTAGCAGCATCGGGAACGATCAATACCGAATTATTACAGGCCCTACTGGATCTGGATTTTTTCTCTACTGCTTTTCCAAAGACCACAGGACCTGAATTGTTCAATCTTGACTATCTTAAAGCGGCGCAGGATCGATCAGGTACTCTATATATCGCAAAGGAAGATGTGCTTGCTACTTTAACCAAATTTACTGCGGAAGTAATTGTTCAAGCCATAAACCGATGCATCACATATCCGCAACAAACCAAGATCTATATAAGTGGTGGTGGTGCACATAATACACTTTTACTACATACACTTAAAAACTCATTGTCTCCTATTGAATTTTTCACAACAGGAGAGTTGGGTATTAGCCCGGATGCAAAAGAGGCGGTTCTATTCGCATTACTGGCCAACGAAACATTATCGGGCACGGCGGTGGATTTTGGCGACAGGGAGACACTTCCTTCAATTACAATGGGGAAAATATGCTTACCGTTTTAAAAGAAAGGTAGAACTAATCAAATATCTTTTGAGATGGGTTAGTTGTTTAACGCTTATTTTATACTTTTGTACAAAACGAATACTATGGCAAGTTTTACGCTTACTCCTGAAACCTGGCTTAAGGTTAAAATAAAATTTCTAAGAAAATACCGTGATTTGGCCCAGTCGGACATCTCTTTTTTACCCGGACAGGAAGACGTGTTGGTAAACCAACTAATGGGACTTGTAAAGAGAGACCGTGATTACGTGGAGTTCACCATAAAAAAGGCGCTGGCAGACCCAGACGGTAATAGACTTTAAAGCTTTTGTATTATACTGCAGTAATTGCAAATGAGTGCTTTTTTTTCTAAGTTTACTTTATACAGATCAGTGAACGATGAAAAAAATCCAATTAATTACGGCACTTTGTCTAGTGGCTTTTGCTACCTTAACCTGGTCATTCAAAGAGGATCTTTTCCAGGTTTCTAAAAATATAGACGTTTTCGCTTCACTATATAAGGAGATTAACATCAATTACGTAGAAGAGACCAATCCTTCTGAACTGATGAAAAATGGCATCGATGCCATGCTTGGTAATCTTGATCCTTATACAGAATACATTCCTGAATCTGAAATAGAAGATTATAAACTTAAATATGTAAGCACCCAATACGGAGGTATAGGTGCCGGAACACTGTTTATAGAGGGGAAGCTATTTGTAAATGAGGTTACTGAAGGCTATCCGGCCGATAAACAAGGTTTAAAACCTGGCGATCAGTTGGTGAAAATTAATGATAATGAGATAAAAGGTAAAGACAGAACTCAAATAAGTCAGCTATTGAGAGGACCTAAAGGCTCTGCTGTTGATCTTGTGATTATTCGTGAAGGAGCGGTTATGTCAAAAAAGTTAATCAGGGATGAAATCAAACAGCCAAATGTGTCTTATTCCGGAATATTGCCAGACAATATTGGCTATATACGTTTGGACAAGTTTTTGGAAAATTCAGCTCAAGAGGTTAAAGATGCTGCTGTAGCATTAAATAAACAACAACCCAAGGGTTTGATTCTTGATTTGCGGTATAACGGTGGGGGTATTTTGCAAGAGGCTGTAAAAATAGTCAACCTGTTTATTAACAAAAATATATTGGTGGTTACGCAGAAAGGGAGGAATCCACAAAAAACCATCACATACAAAACATACAACGATCCTTTGCTCCTTCAAATTCCGTTGGTTGTTTTGGTGGGGGGTTCTTCAGCCTCAGCTTCTGAAATTGTTGCAGGTTCTTTGCAGGATCTTGACAGGGCCATCATCGTTGGCCAGCGCAGTTATGGTAAAGGGCTTGTGCAGCAGACCTTCAATTTGCCATACAATAGCCTTGTGAAGGTTACGGTAGCTAAATATTACACGCCATCAGGGAGATGCATCCAAGCCCTTGATTATGCGCATAGGGATGCGAATGGAGCTACTATCAAGTTTGCCGATTCCGTAGTGTCTAAATTTAGTACAAGCGCAGGAAGAAGTGTTTACGACGGAAATGGTGTCTATCCTGATGTATTTATCAATAATAGCAAGCCAAGTCCAATAACTGCTTCCATTGTTTCTAAAAATCTATTCTTTGATTATGCCAATGTCTATAGAAAGAAAAATAAAGAAATTGCCCCGGCTGCTGTCTTTCAGTTGAGTGATGCAGATTATTCAGATTTTGTAACCTCTCTTGCAGGGAAAGATTATTCTTATTCTTCGCAAACAGAAAAGTTGCTTTCAGATCTGAGATCTGAGGCAGAAAAAGAAAACAAGCTAGCTGCGGTTAAAGCAGACCTTGATGATTTGAAAGAGAAAATGCTTGGCGCTAAAAAGACTGATTTAATTACCTATAAACCAGAGATCAAAAGAATTTTAGAGACACAGATTGTAAGCCGTTATTATTACGAGAAAGGCAAAGTAGTCCAGGCGTTTCAGTACGATAAAGAACTGGCTGCAGCTAAAGCTTTGTTGACCAATTCTAACAAGATGCTGGCAATTTTAAAGGGCGAAGGTGAATATAAAACTATTGGCAGCCCTGTAAAGTCGATCGCTTCAGTAAAAGATTAAAGGTTTACAATATTTGCTTTAGGTTCCATGTAGTTTTACAACCAAGCCATTCATATTGTGGTTTAACTGCAACTGACAGGCAAGTCTGCTGTTTGGCAAAAGATCGGGTAGTGTGTCAAGCATCGCATACTCATCGTCTGTCATTTCGTTTAACTTTTCTTCACCTTCAAGTACATCTACGCAACAGGTAGCGCATAGTGCCATTCCACCGCAAGTTGCAAGAATATCATACTCACAGGCCTTTAAAAATTCCATCAAACTTAAACCCATGTCTACAGGAGCCTCAAGATCGGTTAAACTCCCATCAGGATTTTGTACGTGTACAAGTATATTATTTTCTTCCATCGTTAGAACTCTGAAACGCCATTTACAGTAGTGTACTTCATGGTATATTTAATACCAGGGTTCATGTATTGATAAGCACTATGACTCATCAATGCAGCTTCATGAAAACCACAAAGAATAAGCTTTAGCTTGTTGGTGTAGGTATTGATGTCTCCAATTGCGTAAATACCAGGAATGTTGGTAGAGTAGTCGTCCGTATTTACTTCAATTGCACTTTTGCTAATATTTAAGCTCCACTGTTCGATCGGGCCTAACTTAGGGCTCAAACCAAATAAAGGAATCAAGTGGTCTGCCTCAACAACCGTTTTCTCCATGGTTTTATTATGGATTAGTTCAACTACCTCCAACTTACCTTCTCCAGAGACAGAATTGAGGTTACTGTTTAAAACAAGGTTGATTTTGCCGCTTTCTGCAAGTTCCATTACTTTGTTGACAGAGTCTGGAGCACCTCTAAAGCTTTCGCTGCGGTGCACCAAGGTTAGCTCGCTTACAATATCTGCAAGGAAAATAGTCCAGTCCAGCGCCGAGTCCCCACCTCCTGCGATAACCATTTTTTGATCACGGTATTTCTCAGGGTCGAGAATCATATAATTTACCCCTCTTCCGTTTTCAAACTGTTCCAAACCTGATACAGCCGGCTTGCGGGGCTCAAAACAACCTAGCCCTCCAGCTATAACCACAACCTTAGATTCGATAACAGTGCCCATGTTGGTGGTCAACACAAAATCGGCTTCACCACGTTTTTCTAAGCTTTCAATTCGTTCTCCTAATGTAAAGCCTGGATGAAATGGCTTAGCCTGCTCCATTAAATTATCTACTAGCTCCTGCGCCAAAACCGTAGGGTATCCTGGGATATCATAGATTGGCTTTTTAGGATAGATTTCTGACAGCTGACCACCAACCTGAGGTAAATAATCAATCAAATGACAGCGCATTTTCAATAAACCAGCTTCAAATATTGCAAATAAACCTACGGGTCCGGCGCCTATTACGGCTATATCAGTAGAAATCATGTATTTAAATTTTGGGCGAATTTACGAACTTTTGTTTGTAAATCATTGCTATTTATAAATAATCTATATAGTCCGTAGGACTTATGACAGTTGGGTGGTTTGATAATTTAATTATCTTTGTTTATCAATGACTAAGAACCTTTATTTCGCTTCCGACTTTCACCTGGGATCTCCAAATCATAAGGAAAGTCGTTTACGTGAAGATAAAATCATACGGTGGCTGGACGAAATTGAGCCAACTTGTGCGGAACTTTTCCTCGTAGGTGATGTGTTTGATTTCTGGTATGAGTATAAAATGGTAATTCCAAAGGGATTTATTCGTCTGCAAGGAAAGCTTGCTGCAATGACAGATGCTGGAATAAAAATTTATATGTTTAAGGGTAATCATGACATGTGGATGAATGAATATTTCACTACAGAAATGGGCATCCAGATTATCAGTGATGAACTGATCATGGAGCGCGGAGGCAAAAAGTTTTATTTGCACCATGGCGACGGACTCGGCCCGGGTGATCATAAATATAAGATATTAAGAAAGATCTTCAGAAATCCGCTTTGTCAGTGGCTATTTTCTCTGGTTCCACCTGCCATTGGCTTGGGATTTGGAAATTGGTGGTCCAGCCATAGCAGGCATACCAGTACTTCAGAAGAACATTTTATGGGGCTGGAGAATGAATGGCTGGCAGTCTATTCGAAGGAGCAGTTGCAGCAGCAACATTTCGATTACTTTATTTTCGGACACAGGCATTTGCCGCTGGAACTTGAGCTGGGGGACGGTGTCAAATATGTAAATACCGGAGAATGGCTACATTATTGTTCATATGCTGAGTTCAATGGCAAAGAGCTTAGCCTGAAATATTTCGAAAAAGATTAATTCAAAAGCCGTATTTTTGCTGCCCGAATAAATATTACATTTATTATTAGTTTCTGAAAAAGATATGTTAGAAAAGTTAGAAGCAATCAAACTTCGTTGGGAAGATGTTGAGGAACAGCTAAGTAATCCTGATACTATGCAGGATATGAAGCGTTTTGCCGCTTTGAATAAGGAATATAAAGACTTAGGCAAAATTGTAGATGAATATAAGATCTACAAAAATGTGATGAGTAATATTGACGCGAACCGGGAGATCTTAAGCACGGAGAAAGATCAGGAAATGCGAGAAATGGCAAAAGAAGAGCTGGATTTATTATTGAAACAGCAGGAAGAACTGGAAGAAAAGGTTCGATTGATGTTAATTCCAGTAGATCCTGAAGATGCAAAGAACGCAGTTTTTGAAATTAGGGGTGGTACAGGTGGAGATGAGGCAGCTTTATTTGCTGGAGATTTGTACCGGATGTATAGTCGCTTCTTTGAGCAAAAAGGCTGGAAGGTAGAAACCGTAGATGTGACTGAAGGAACAGCGGGAGGTTATAAGGAAGTTATCTTAAAGGTTAGTGGAGAAGACGTATATGGCCAATTAAAATATGAGTCTGGTGTACATCGTGTGCAAAGGGTTCCAGATACAGAGACGCAGGGCAGAGTGCATACGTCGGCAGCTTCAGTAGCTGTATTACCAGAGGCTGAAGAAATTGATCTTTACATCAATCCTGCGGATATCGAGTTGCACACCTCTCGTTCTGGAGGTGCTGGTGGACAGAATGTAAATAAGGTGGAAACCAAAGTACAGCTAACACACAAACCGTCTGGTATTGTGGTGGTTTGTCAGCAAGACAGGTCTCAGTTAGGTAATAGGTTAATTGCGATGGAAATGTTGCGTAGTAAGCTATACGATATAGAGCTTCAGAAAAAGAATGGCGATACAGCCGCAAGACGTAAGACAATGGTTTCTACTGGTGATCGATCTGCGAAGATCAGAACTTACAACTATCCTCAGGGAAGGGTAACTGATCACCGCATTGGTTTGACACTTTATAACTTAGGTGGTATCATGGATGGGGGCGTACAAGAGCTTATTGATGCGCTACAGTTTGCAGAGAACGCGGAGAAGATGAAAGAAGGCTCTGTAGCATAGCAGGTTACAATTATTTTAAAATATATATTGCGAATTAAAATAATCGCGCTATATTTGCAATCCCGAAACGAAAGTAACGGAAAAACGGACCGGTAGTTCAGCTGGTTAGAATGCCGCCCTGTCACGGCGGAGGTCGCGGGTTCGAGTCCCGTCCGGTCCGCAAAAGCCACTCAATCGAGTGGCTTTTTTGCTATATCCGTTTTTCTCTGATGTCTCAAAAGGCTAGCCTTTCGATTTTAAAGCTCGAATAAATATTAGAGCGAGCAATGAGCATAGGTTTTACACATAATAAAATGGTATTCCGCGTAGGTAAGAGTTCTTAGAACTGCAGCCAAACTCAAGTATAAGATCCGTACAATTCCCGTGTTTGGTTCAGGTTATGTTCAGGTCTTGTTCAGGTTATGTTCAGGTCATGTTCAGGTTTACCTGAGTCTAACCTGAGTAGAACCTGATTATAACCTGATGATTACCTGAAGTAGGCATGGGTGTTGTCCTGCAGATGTATGGTAGATTATAGGCAGTTCCATGAGCCGTGCCTTAATCCAGCGGTGCGTCAATAAAAAGGGCCCAATATCATATGATATTAGGCCCTTTTTATTGTTTTATTTTTATTCTGAACTAAAAGTTAAAGCGTAAGGTAGCACCAAATGTTCTAGGATCACCAAGTACTCCGGCGTATAATCCTGAGTTACCTGCTGCAGCTTGCAGTTGCTCATAATAGTGGGTGTTGCCAATATTTCTACTCCATGCAAATAGCGAGAATTTGTCTGATTTAAAGCCAATTCTGCCATTTAAAAGTGAATATGCCTCCACATTTAGTACCCTGGAAGGAGTTGGATTTGAAGAATACCCAGAACGGTGACTTGCATCGCCAGCAATAAAATATCTGCCTTCTCTTGTGGCTAAACTACCCGGGATGCTGAATTCTGCGCCACCAGAAACATTCCACTTTGAGACTCCCGGTAATCTACCTCCGGAAGCGTCTTTAAAAGCTACCTGTGTGGCAACATTATTAACAAGTTCAGTATGACCGGTTTCCTCTAAAGGAAGTGGTGCATTTGTAAATTTAACGTACTTGCCGTCTAAATATGCAACAGCTGCATTCAATGTTAAGAATTTTTGTGCTTGATAAGTTCCATCAATTTCAAGCCCTTGCACTTTTACCTTCTCTGCATTAGCGAGGTAACCCCTGTTTACTCCTAGCTGTGGCGATTGAACATTGGTTTGATAATCTTTAATTTCTGTATCGAAAGCGGTTATATTTACTATAGCGCCCTTAACAGGCTTTGTTTTAAATCCCAATTCGTAATGTTTAACATATTCTGGTTTAACGACGGCTAACGATAAATCAGCTTCTCCTGTTGCCGTAGTTGGTAAACCACCTACATTAACCCCAACAGGTTTGTAAGCCGTGGAAAAAGTTCCATACACATTTAATTTGGTGGTTGGACGGTATGATAATGTTAAGTTGCCAGACAGGTTGTTATTGTCTGTACTGGTGTTGAATTTTTGATTGGCATAAACAGCTGCCTTAAGTGCAAGTAAAGCAGCATCTGAAGTTTGTAGACCTCCATATGTTACCCTGTCGTAATCGACATCCTTTTTGTCATATGTAAACCTTAAGCCCGGTAAAACATGAAAGTGTTCTAGAAACTCCCAATCTGCTTGTGCAAATATTGCAGTACTTAGTGATTTAATGGTTGAATTGGTTTTGATGCCATAACCATCCAGTAAGCCTGGTTCTGAATAGCGAGCTTGAGCGCCTGTGGCAGCAGTTTGTACAAATCTCCACTGGTCTTTACCAACCTCTTCTGTTTGAGAAAGACCTTTCAAATTTTGGTAAAGGGCAAATACACCTATTACACCGCTTACTTTTTCGGCAATATCACCAGCATATCTTACCTCTTGTGAATATTGATCATGGCGGGAGGTACCTTGAGATTTGGTAAGAACGGAGAATTCAGAGAAATCCCTATCATTTGTTGGATCCCAATTCCAGAATCTCCATGCCGTAGTAGAGGTTAATGTTCCATTTCCGATTTTGTAGTCTACGTTTGCAGATACTCCACCGATAGACTGGTTATGTTTCCAAGGTGTATTGGTATAAATCTCTCTAGAAAACGGATCTATTTTTGGTTGCTGGTAACCAAGATCTGCTACGATTTTAGCGTACTGGCGATATGCGCTTCTTTCCGTCGTAGTAATTCCGGCAACAACTAGCGGGTAACCTGCAGGGTGCTGGAAGCTCGCGTCGCCGCTCAATAATACAGATAGTTTGTCTGAAGGTGTATAGTACAGCTGACCTTTGAAGCCGAGGTTATTTTGACCGCTATATTGACGTTGTTCGGTAACGTTGTATATCGTGCCGTCTCGTTGTGTGCCAGATAGGGATAGCTTTAGCGCAAGATCTTTTGCAACCCCTCCAGAAACTGTAGCCTTAGCTTGAAAGAAATTGTAGTTTCCGGCACTAAATTCTGCCTTTGCAGTTGGGGTAAATGTTGGTTTTGTTGTGGTGATGTTGAATGCACCTGCAGTGGTATTTTTACCAAATAATGTTCCCTGCGGGCCACGCAAAACCTCTATTTGTTCAATATCTAAAAAGTCGGTTGATGTAGCAGCAGGTCGGGCTTGGTAAACGCCATCAACATAGAAACCAACTCCCGGATCTATACCATCATTAGTTAATCCAAAAGTGGATCCTAGACCCCTGATGTTTAAAGTAGTGTTTCTTGCATTGGAGGCGTACAATTGAACCGAAGGAACAAGCTCCTTTAAACGGTTAACGTTAAAAGCTCCCGCGTTTTCGGCTGCTTGTCCGCCTATTACTGTAATTGCGATAGGTACATCCTGAAGTACTTCTGATCTTCTTCTGGATGTTACAACGATTTCATCTAGTAGTGCGCTTTCCACCAAAACTAAGTCCAAAGGCGTATCCTGGATTTTTAGAATTTGAAAATCTTGTGGTTTGTACCCAACTGAGCGTACCTGAAGGTAGAATGGTGTCTCTTGCTTAGCGTCGATAGTGAATGCGCCGTTGTCATCTGCACTTACGGAAATATTGGTTCCTCTTATTAATACCGTTGCTCGCGGCAACGTTTCACCTTTAGTATTTTTTACCACCCCGGTTAATTTCGTTTGAGCCAGGATAGTTGAAGCTTGTAAAAGCAGGATAATTAATGGCAGTAATTTTATTATTTGTAATAATCGTTTCATGTAATGGCTTATCTGGTATGAGTTTTTAAATTGGATTCTTTCTGTTGTGTAAGATTTGTTAGTGCTGAAAATCAACAACAACAGCATCCTGGAGGGAAGTTTATTTCATTATTGGGAAGCGAAAAAGTAGAGTACTTGAACATAGTCTATAGATTTAGTGGGCAAATGTACTGTGATTTTTTACATCTGCAAATTATTTTTTAAAAAAGGGATCTTATTACCCTAAAATCACCACCGATCAATTGTTTTTAGGGCTTGGCAGAAATATGGGTAAATAAAAAAAGCCTCATAGAGGCTTTTAAATATTAAAATGAGTTTTGGCTTAGCTGAATAACTCTTGTAGATCGCGGTCAGCCGTGGGGATTTTTTTAAGAAAATCATTGAACCCAGCTCCGTCTTGTGAACTGTACATTCCGTATGCATCAAGAATGTAACCAACCTGATGGTCTTTATCCTCTAATATATATAGCACAGAGTTATCTGCCGGATCTGAGTCTCCTTCAAAACGATATGTTTTAATAATAGTAAGGTCTTCCGGCTTATAGATTTTATCAAATCCAACACCCTGCATCTTACCATGATCTGTCATTTTTATTTCGTTGTCTAAACCTTTAAGTCTCAATTTTTCTAAAATTTGACTAAGTGTGTTCATTTCTACCGGACGTTCCATAATAATTTGTTTTTATTAATAACAACTGCAAAAGAGAATGGTTTGACCACAAAAAAATCAGCCTATTTGTTGAGTATAGGCTGATTAAATAAGTTGTTTGTTTATAGGTGTTTACAGAGAAAAAGTTGTTTTGACTTTATCTACGAAATCAAGTTTTTCCCAGGTAAACAAATCAACGGTAACTGTTTTTTCTTCGCCGTTAGGTGTTCTGAAAGTTTTGGTTACTGTTTCCGGCTTCCGGCCCATGTGTCCGTATGCTGCTGTTTCGCTATAAATAGGGTTTCTTAATTTTAAACGTTGCTCGATGAAATATGGGCGCATGTCAAACAAGTCCTCTACAATTTTCGCAATCTCACCGTCCGTTTTATTCACTTTACCTGTTCCATAAGTATTGATGTAGATACCCATTGGTTTAGCAACACCGATGGCATAGCTCACCTGTACCAGTATCTCTTCTGCAACACCGGCTGCTACCAGGTTTTTAGCGATGTGACGGGTAGCGTAAGCCGCACTCCTGTCTACCTTACTTGGGTCTTTACCAGAGAAAGCACCACCACCATGGGCACCTTTACCACCATAGGTGTCAACAATGATCTTACGGCCGGTTAAACCGGTATCGCCATGCGGACCACCGATTACAAATTTACCGGTTGGGTTAATGTGGTATTCAATCTGATCATTGAATAAATGAGCATACTGAGGATATTTTGCAATGATTCTTGGAATCAGGATGTCTACCAGGTCTTTTTTGATTTTGGCAAGCATTGTTGCCTCCTCATCAAAATCATCATGCTGGGTGGAGATAACAATGGCATCAATGCGAACAGGCTTGTTGTTATCATCGTATTCTAACGTTACCTGCGATTTTGCATCCGGGCGTAAATAAGAGATCTCCTTATTTTCGCGGCGTAATGCGGCAAGCTCCTGTAGTAATTTATGAGACAGGTCTAGTGCCAACGGCATGTAGTCTTCAGTTTCGTTAGTAGCATAACCAAACATCATACCCTGGTCGCCTGCACCCTGCTCTTCTTTGCTGCTTCTGTCTACACCCTGGTTGATGTCTTGCGACTGCTCATGGATGGCAGAAAGGATTCCGCAGGAATTGGCCTCGAACATGTATTCACTTTTGGTATAACCGATTTTACGGATCACATCACGGGCGATCTGCTGAACATCAAGATAGGTTTTAGATTTTACTTCACCTGCCAGAATTACCTGGCCTGTGGTTACCAGGGTTTCACAGGCAACCTTTGACTCGGCATCAAATGCTAAAAAGTTATCAATAAGTGCATCTGAGATTTGATCTGCAATTTTATCAGGGTGACCCTCAGAAACTGATTCGGATGTGAATAGATATGACATTATATATAATTTATTTTTGGGTTAAACAATTATACAAATGATCCTGATCCTGCAAAAAACAGGCAGTAAAATGAAGTGTATGTTAAATTAGCACTTTTTTTTACGTGGTTGCAATCCCGCTATAAAAATAGCATCGCAAATCAGTCCACTTGACGCGGCTAAATTACTATATATATTTAAATTAGTCAAAAAATATCGATTATTTTGCGGAGTATTAAACGAACGCATTTGTCCAGATCCAACATTCTATTTGTTATTAATCCCATCTCTGGTGGGAAAAATAAAGACAAAATTCCTGCATTAATTGAAAAGAGATTAGACAACACCAGGTTCGTAGCCAATTACAGTTTTACGGAATATGCCGGTCATGCTGCTGAAATTGCAGAAGAGGCGGCAAATAAAAGCTTTGATATTATTGTGGCCGTTGGAGGTGATGGAACTATTAATGAAGTTGCCTCAGTGGTGTTGAAACACAATAAAGTACTTGGTATTATCCCTTTTGGTTCGGGAAATGGCCTTGCCAGGTTTTTAAAGATTCCGCTAAAACCGGCTGGCGCGATAGATCTTATCAATCATTATCAGGTTGCAACAATCGACAGTGGGTTATTTAATGGCAAGGGATTTTATAATATGGCGGGTTTAGGCTTTGATGCCTATATCAGCTCCGTATTTGCTGGTGATAAATCCAGGGGGTTGACAGGGTATTTAAAACTTGGTTTAAAAGAGGTATTGAATTATAAAGCGCAAATTTACCACCTTAACATAGATGGAATTGATTATACGTTTAAAGCTTTCCTTATCAGTATTGCAAATTCTTCACAATATGGAAACAATGCCCACATATCTCCGAAAGCATCTGTGACAGATGGATTGTTAGATATTTGTATCGTAAAGGAATTTTCCATGTTTAAGTTGCCGTTACTTGCCTACGAGATGATTAGTGCGGTTACAGATAGATCTAAGATGGTACAAATTATAAAAGGTAGAAAAGTGAAAATAAAGAGGGTAGAGGATGGGCCTATCCATATAGATGGAGAACCATTTTTTATGGGAAAGGAAATTGAGATATCAGTTTCTCCATTGTCGCTAAACATTATAGTTCCTTAATAAATTGATTATGAAACCAAAAAAAAAGACTTTAAGTGACCTTGGTGGCATTATGTATTCTACAGATCCGTCTTTTTCTTATGAAGAAGAGCATGATGAGATGAGTTTGCCAGTTGCCAATAATCAACAAGATTTAAGAGTATCACTGGATAAAAAGAACCGGGGTGGAAAAGCTGTAACTTTAGTTACTGGTTTTCGTAGCAGTGATGAGGAGATTGAAAAATTGGGTAAGATGCTGAAAACAAAATGCGGCGTTGGCGGATCAGCCAAAGACGGTGAAATATTAGTTCAGGGGGACTTTAGGGATAAAATAGTAGATCTACTTCTAAAAGAAGGATTTAAGGTTAAGAAGGCTGGTGGATAAATTAAGCGAACGATCGTCTTGGGCTTTGCGTGAACTATGTGGAAAAGTGTATAAAATGTATTTTTTTTAGGTAAAAATTTGCATTTCAGTTTTTTTTTAGTTTTAATTGTGAAAGATTGTCTCAGCGATGTGGCAATCTTTTTTAATTATACAGTATTACCAACGGGGAGAACGGCTTAAGAAACGAATTGGATACATAACTATTATTTAATTTGGAATTTAAATCAAAGTTATAAATTTGTTATTGCAACAATTGTTTCTGATAGTCGTTGTGTGTATTACAGAATAATAATCTAATTTTAAAAAACAAAGTACTAAAAACTAAAAACTAAAAAAAAAATGGCAAACGCACCAAAACCAGTAACAGTGAAAAAAGAGAGCTCTTCTTCGGCTTCAAATTTATTTGCAACGTTAACTATTCCAATTTGTATCATCATTGGAATTTGTATCTACAAGTTTATACTTGGAGATCCTACCAACTTTATTGATGATAACGCAGAGAATTTACCAAAAGTAGGTAACTATGCAGGTATGGCTTACAAAGGTGGTTTCATCGTTCCAGTCCTTATGGGTATGTTATTGATGGTAATCGTATTTTCTGTTGAACGTTTAATTGTAATCAGCAAAGCAACTGGAAAAGGAAGCTTAGATGCGTTCGTAAAAAAAGTTCAAGGATTCTTGAATTCTAACAACATTGAAGCGGCTGTTGCAGAATGTGATAAACAACAAGGTTCTGTTGCTAATGTTATCAAATCTGGTTTGAAAAAATACCGTGAAATGGAAACTGAAACCAACATGGATACAGAACAAAAATGTTTAGCAATTCAAAAAGATATTGAAGAAGCTACAACACTTGAAATGCCAATGTTAGAGCAAAACTTAACCGTAATTGCAACTTTGGTATCTGTAGGTACATTAACAGGTCTATTGGGTACTGTAACAGGTATGATCAAGGCGTTTGGTGGATTGGCTAACTCTGGAGCTCCAGATCAGGCTGCACTTGCAACTGGTATCTCTGAGGCACTAATCAATACAGCAACTGGTATCTCGACTTCAACTTTTGCGATTATCATGTATAACATCTTAACATCTAAGATTGATAAATTGACTTATGCAATTGATGAAGCAGGTTTTAGCATCATCCAAACTTACGCTAGTACGCATAAATAAAAAATAATGAATTTTTTTTTACCGGCTTTATGGAAAACCGGAAGAATTAACATCATTAGTAAAAACAATAAGTAATTTTTAAAATTATGCCAAGAGCAAAGGTTCAAAGAAAGAGTACTTCGATCGATATGACCGCCATGTGCGACGTATCCTTCCTGTTACTTACTTTCTTTATATTAACAGCAACAGCACGCCAGCCTGATCCTTTGGAGGTTAAAATCCCAACATCAACGTACAAGTTTAAAGTACCAGATGTGGATATCGCCATACTCTCAATTGGAAAAGGAAAGGTTTTCTATGAAGTGATAGGAAAGGATGTCAAGATGGCCACGCTTGACAAGATGGGTGAGCGTTATAAGATCAAATTCACGCCTGAACAAAGAGAGCGTTTTGGAGTTGTGGGTGCATTTGGAGTTCCAATCGCAAGCCTTCCAGCTTTTATAGATATGAGTGCTGAAGAGCGTACAAAGTATCTTAAAACAACAGATGGTATACCTGTGGATTCTACCAATAATCAATTATCTGAATGGTTGTTACAATCACGTAACTCAGTTGCGGAATTACACCAGGCTCAAATGCGAGTTACGATTAAAGGTGATTCGGAAGAAGAATATCCTGTTGTTAAAAAGATCGTGGATATCCTTCAGAAACAAAAAATTAACAAATTTAGTTTAATTACATCCACCGAATAAGGCGGTGCCAGATAAAAAAATACTATGGCAGAATTAGATACCTCCAGCGGGGGGGCAAAAAAGGCGGTAAGGTAAGAACCAAGAAGGCAAGCACCAAGGTCGATTTGACCGCGATGGTGGATCTTGCATTCTTATTGATTACTTTCTTCATGCTAACAACCTCCCTGTCTAAACCAATTGCGATGGATATCGCCAAACCGGATCAGGAAGATAACGACGTTAAATTGGAGCTGCGTGCTTCTGAGACCATGACAATTTTGTTGGGTAAGAAAAACAAAGTAGCATGGTACATGGGTGAAGCTGGTAAAAGCCAGCCGAATATAGAAGGCTTTGCAGATGTTAGAAAATCGATCATAAAGAACAAAGAAGATCTTATGAAAGCAAGAAGAAGGCAATTGATTGTAATTATCAAACCAACTGATGGCGCAAATTATAAGAATTTTGTTGATATTATGGACGAATTGAACATCGCCGGCATCAAGACTGCACCAGCAATCGATGATGTTTATATTCTGGATAGCGAGAAGGAAGCGATGAAAGCCGCCGGAATATTATAAATTATTAAAATTAAATTATTAAGCTATGTTTGGTTCAAAAATAGATTTATTAAATAAGGAATGGCTTGATGTAGTGTTTGCAGGCAAGAACAAAAGCTACGGGGCTTATGAGCTTCGTCAGCAAAGTAGTTCTAACACCGCAAAATCATTACTAATGGCTTCTGCAGTGTTCATACTGCTGTTCCTTTCTCCAAAGATTGCATCCTTGTTTAAGGGATCTGAGCCTGAGGAAAAAGTTGAAAAGCAGGTTGAGGTTGCGATTGCAACTCCTCCTCCTGTGAATCCGGAGACTCCTCCACCGCCACCGGTAGAGCCGCCACCTCCGAAGCAAGATCAGATCAAGTTCCCTCCTCCGATTGTTAAACCGGATGAGTTGGTACGTGAGGAAGATCCCCCAACCATTGAGGATTTGAAAAAAGCAGATCCAGGTCAGAAAACAATGGAAGGTGATCCTGATGCAGATATCGTAATTGCTACTGCAGCAGGTGATGGTCCAAAGCAGGCTGCGGTTGTTGAAGATACCAGGGTTTATGACTTTGTGAGTCTAGAGCAGCAGCCATCTTTCCCAGGTGGTATGGAGAAATTCTATGCTTACTTAAAGAAAACTGTAAAGTATCCGCCAATGGCTCAGGAAAATAATATTCAAGGTAAAGTATTCCTTTCTTTCGTTGTAGAAAAGGATGGTAGCTTAACTGATATTAAAGTGGACCGTAAGTTGGGTGGTGGAACCGATGAAGAGGCTGTAAGGGTTTTGAAAGCGAGTCCTAAATGGATCCCGGGTATACAAAACGGTAAAAAGGTACGTGTTAAATACAACATCCCTATTAGTTTTACACTGTCACAATAAACATGTTTAACTTAAAATCATTTCAACAGAAATCGCCTCAACAGCGATTTCTGTTTATTTTAGGGCTTGTCATGTTTGCTTTTTACCTGGTTTTGGGCTTCGGTTTAATTCTTTGGAAGGACATGCCGATAACCCTTGATCCTAAGTATCGGATCTTGTTAGGGGTTATTCTTATTGTTTATGCCGTGATCCGTTTTTTAAGGTTAATCAATCAAAAAGAAGAATAAATGAAATATTTAACTTTAGCCCTTTTTCTCAGCCTATTCTTTGCTTGCAAAAGCGAAAGGAAAGCAAATGCAGTTGATCCTGCAATGGAGACTAGGACTTCGGGAGAGGTTAAAATTTTGGTTGATGAATCGTTTTCTTCTATAATAGCCGATCAAATTGCGGTTTTCAAGAGTGATTATAAGGATGCCAGATTTACGGTGATTCCAGGAAATGAAGGAAAAATAGTTCCTGCGTTTTTGAATGACAGTGTTAGATTGATCGTTTTATCGCGAATGTTAACTCACGAGGAAGATACTATTTATAGACGAAGAAGCATCGTACCAAAAACATCAAGATTTGCAATTGATGGCATTGCACTAATTACCCATTCCAGTAACCTGGATTCTAACATAACTACGGAACAAGTTATTGATATCCTAAAAGGCAATGCAAAAGACGGTAAGGCGTTGGTATTTGACAATCCCTATTCGAGTACGTTAAGATATTTTATGACGCTTGCTGGCGTCAAGCAGTTGCCCAAATCGGGAGTTTATACTTTGCAGAACAATAACGATGTCATTAAATACGTTGTTGACCATGAAAATTATATTGGTGTGGTGGGTGTGAATTGGCTACTGGCAAATAATTCCAATATGAATGATTATATTGGGAAGGTAAAAACGATGGGCGTTAAAAACCTGAAGGGCAAAAAAGGTGATGACGCATATTATAAGCCTATTCAAACGAATTTGATTAGTGGCATCTATCCTTTCCTGAGAAACGTATATATTATCAACTGCGAGGGCCGGGATGGCTTAGGCACGGGTTTTGCAAATTGGTTAATGAGCCAGAGAGGACAATTAATTGTGTTGAAATCGGGATTAGGTCCACATAAAATGATGCCTAGAGAATTTAACTTGAAGAGTTCCAAGTAAATTTTATATTTGAAAAACTAAATTAACAGTTACAATTTGATGATAATATAATTAAATCGAATTGGTATATTAAGTGAGATAAAACAACGAACCGCGGAACTTACAAATGTGAGTCCATTTAAAATTAAATTGAAGAACCAATGAAAATGACAAAGAAAGCAATAGCCTTAAGTTTAGGTTTAGTAGTGATGGGTTCTGCCGCTTTTGCTCAAAGTTTAGCTGATGCAAAAAAGGCTATAGATGCCGAACAGTACCAAAAAGCGACATCAATGCTTAAAGCGTTGGTAAAATCATCGGCAAAAGCCGAGAACTTTTTTAGCCTTGGAGATGTGTACTTACAAAGAGACTATTTGGACTCCGCAAGAGCAGCGTTTACCCAAGGTGTAACAGCAGATCCAAAATCTCCATTAAATTATGTTGGTTTAGGACATGCTGATCTGATTGCTAACAATGCAGCTTCAGCGAAAACGAATTTCGATAAAGCCATCGAAGTAGCGTCTAAAAAGGATCAAACTCCGTATTTATACATTGGTAAGGCCTATTTAAGTTTAGATAAGCCAGATTTTGCGGCAGCACTTCCAAATTTGCAAAAGGCTGATGAGATAGATGCTAACGATAAAGATCCTGAAACGTTTCTTGCTCTCGGTGACTACTATGCGATGCAGAGAAAAAACTCAGAAGCACTTCAAAAATACATGATGGCCTTGAGTATCAATCAGAATTTATACAGAGCTACTGTCCAAATTGGACGGATGTATAAAGAGTCTAGAGCTTTTTCTGATGCAGAAACGGAATTAAAAAATGTGGTTGCATCAGACGCCAATTACGGTCCGGCTTATAGGGAGTTGGCTGAGCTTTATATGCAATGGGCAAATCAGGAGCCACAAAATTTTGCAGCTAAAGCTGCAGATGCCTTGACAAATTACAAGAAGTATCTTGACCTGACAGACAAGTCTTATGAGTCAAGATTGCGTTATGCACAGTTCTTATTTTATGCAAAAGATTTCCCTACATTGGAAACTGAAACAAGTGAGTTGGCAACCATGAATCCTAATGATTCTAAGAACATGTTTGTTTCGAGGTTAAGAGGTTACTCGGCTTATGAAAATAAGAACTACCCTCAAAGTTTGCAGTATATGAATGAGTTCTTTGCTAAAATGAAGGATACAACACGTTTGATATCTGATGACTATTTGTATCTTGGAAAGGCTCAATTGCAAGCTAAAGAGGATAGTTTGGCTTTAAAGAATATATTGAAAGCGGTACAAATGGATTCTACTAAAGTAGAGGCGCTTGCTGATGTAGCTAAGTCTTTCTATGATGCTAAGAATTGGCCTAAAGCAATATCAACCTATGATGTTGTTAATAAACTTAATCCAAACGGAAAGGGTTCATTGTACAATTATTATTATCATGGTCTTGCTTCTTACTTCTATTACGGACAAGGTTTCAATGCGAAGCAAAATCCATCCAAGGAAATTTTAGTGAAAGGTGACTCATCTTTATCGCATGTGGCTAAAGCATCCCCTGGAACTATCGATGTCTACTTATGGAGAGCCAGAGTGAATAACCTATTAGATAGTGAAACTGAGCCGACAGGTAGAAAATTGCCTTATTACCAGCAGTTCCTGGATTCTGCTGAAGCAAGAGTAGCAAAAGCAGTACAACCAGCTCCTTCTTCAAAAAGTATGATTGAAGCATATAACCAAATTGCGGGTTTCGCTTCCTATAAGGATGATAAGGAAAAAGCAAAATTGTATTGGGAAAAATCACTAGCCCTTGATCCTGCAAATGCGACAGCTGCTGAAGGAATCAAATCGTTAACTGCGCCTGCTCCAAAAGCACCAGCTAAAAAGAAATAATATAAATTGAACAAAAGAAAAAGGCAGGGTTGTTATCCTGCCTTTTTCTTTTAATTTTGCGTCAGAATTAATCAATATGGAAACTAAAAGTGCAGCGGTAGATTTTCTGCCTATCATATTTCAAATTGTTGTAGCATTAGGGTTTGTGGTAGTTACGCTGATTGCAACTCACTTCCTTGGCCCAAAAAGGAAAACAGCAGATAAGTTATCGACATTTGAAGCGGGTGTTAAAGTTGTAGGTAATGCTCGTCAGCCCTTCTCCATCAAGTATTTTCTTGTAGCGATCCTTTTTGTTTTATTTGATGTTGAAGTGATCTTTATGTATCCTTGGGCAGTTAATTTCAGGGAGCTCGGCATGAATGGAATGATTGAAATGTTCATCTTTATGGGTACACTCTTGCTTGGCTTTATTTATGTATTGAAGAAAAAGGCCCTGGACTGGAATTAATCTATTTAGATTGTTTCTAAATGATTGATGCCTAATTCATTTGGCTTCAAAATATTGTAAATTTGTGGTTCATTCTCTACAGGAATGAGCCTTTTTCGTTTTGTATTATGAGTAACATCAATATAGTAGACGCGCCTCCAGGCATTGAAGGATCTGGTTTTTTTGCAACCTCTCTTGATAAGGTGATTGGCCTGGCACGTTCACATTCATTATGGCCTTTGCCATTTGCTACTTCATGTTGTGGTATTGAATTCATGGCAACCATGGGTTCTCATTATGATTTTGGAAGGTTCGGATCTGAGAGATTGAGTTTTTCTCCTCGCCAAGCCGATTTATTGATGGTTATGGGGACTATTGCAAAAAAAATGAGTCCAGTCTTAAAGCAAGTGTATCTTCAAATGGCAGAGCCTCGTTGGGTAATGGCCGTTGGTGCTTGTGCATCAAGCGGAGGTATATTTGATACGTACTCAGTTCTGCAGGGTATTGATGAAATTATTCCTGTGGATGTATATGTTCCTGGTTGTCCACCGCGACCAGAAGCCATTCTGGATGGCTTTGGCAAGATTCAGGAATTGGTTAGAAATGAATCGGGCAGAAGACGAAATTCAGATCAGTACAAAGAAATGTTGGCATCATACGGTATATTATAATGGCTGAAGGAACCAATCATGAATTGATCGTATCGCTAACTGAGAGATTTGGCGATAAAATAATCGGTGTAAATGAGCCTTATGGACTTTTAACTTTTGAAACTCATAAAGATATCATACTGGATGTACTTAGTTTTTTGAAGAACAATGGTCCTGTAAAATTTAATTTCTTAACTGATATTACTGCGGTACATTACCCAGAAAAGAAACATGGAATTGCTGTTGTATATCATTTGCACAGCATGGTTAGCAAAGTACGAATCCGGGTTAAGGTATTTATCGATGAGCACCAACCTAATATCCCCACAGCGACGAATCTCTGGAATGCTGCAAACTGGATGGAACGAGAAACTTATGACTTATTCGGAGTTAAGTTTGATGGTCACCCAGATTTAAGAAGGATTTTAAATATGGATGAATTAGGTGTTCATCCGATGTTGAAGCAATACCCATTGGAAGATCCAAATAGAGTAGATAAAAAAGACGAATACTTTGGTAGATAAGAATTATGAATCACAATCAACCAGTATATACAGATAACGATCCACAGAATGAGCTGGTCACCCTAAACCTAGGACCTACTCATCCTGCAACGCATGGTGTTTTTCAAAACGTGATTCAGCTAGATGGAGAACGTATAGTAAGTGGTGTTTCAACGATTGGCTACATCCATCGCGCATTTGAGAAAATTGCGGAACACAGGCCTTTCTATCAGATCACTCCATTAACCGACAGGTTAAATTATTGCTCATCTCCAATTAATAATATGGGGTGGCACATGACTGTTGAAAAACTGCTTAATATCAAAATGCCAAAACGTGTTGATTACTTGAGGGTAATTATCATGGAGCTTGCGCGTATATCGGACCATATCATATGCAATACAATTATTGCTCAGGATACAGGTGCTACTACTACTTTCTTATACCTTTTTCAGTTCAGAGAACATATTTACGAAATCTATGAGGAGATTTGCGGTGCGAGGTTAACTACTAACATTGGCCGGATCGGTGGTTTTGAGCGTGACTTTAATGAAATCGCTTTTACTAAGATCAATAAGTTCCTGAAAGAATTCCCCGTTGCATTAAGGGAGTTTGAAAGTTTGCTTAACCGTAACCGTATTTTTATAGACCGTACAGCAAAGGTGGCAGAGGTGTCTGCTGAACAGGCATTGGATTTTGGATGGACTGGTCCGCTGTTGCGTGCTGCAGGCGTCGATTACGATGTACGTGTTAGTGATCCTTATTCTTCTTATGAAGATTTTGATTTTGAGGTGCCAGTGGGAACCAGCGGTGATATATATGATCGCTATTTAGTTAGAAACGAAGAGATGTGGCAGAGTGTTAAGCTGATCGAGCAAGCGCTGGAAAAGATTAAACATGAACCATCAGGAATATTTCATGCCGATGTACCAGAATTTTATCTGCCTGCAAAAGAGGAAGTATATAATAATATGGAAGCCTTAATCTATCACTTTAAGATAGTAATGGGTGAGATTGACGCGCCGAAAGCAGAAGTTTATCACTCAGTTGAAGGGGGTAATGGGGAGTTGGGATTTTACCTTATAAATGATGGGGGAAGAACGCCTTATCGTTTACATTTTAGACGACCTAGTTTTATTAATTATCAAATGTTTGCTCCTATGAGTAAAGGCATGCTGTTGTCAGATGCAATTATCAACATGAGTAGCATGAATATTATTGCAGGAGAATTAGATGCTTAAAGTAGAAGAACAACAACCTGTAGAATTTTCGCCGGCTCTTGCAGAGAAGTTTGGTGAAATTGTTAAAAGATATCCTGAAGGAAAGCACAAGTCTGCTTTGCTTCCCATTTTACATGAAACTCAGGCCGAATTAGGCTGGCTGAGTCCGAATGCAATGGATAAGGTAGCGTCCTATCTTAATATTCAAAGCATTGAAGTTTATGAAGTAGCTTCATTTTACAGCATGTACTTTTTAAGGCCGCAGGGTAAGTATGTGATGGAGGTTTGCAGAACTGGACCTTGTTGTTTGGTTGGTGCGGAAAAGATTATGAATCATCTGGAGCAATCTCTTGGTGTAAAAGAAGGCGAAGTTACGAGCGATGGGCTATTTAGCTGGAGAGGTGTGGAGTGTTTAGCAGCATGTGGCTATGGTCCTGTCTTACAAATTGGCCCTGAGTACACTTTCTATGAGAACCTTACTGAGCAAAAGGTTGATGAATTGATTAACGATTTACGCAATAGATAATGGGACGGAAGCTGTTATTAGAACACATAAATGTACCCGGTATAAATACACTTGAGGTCTACCGCCAAAAAGGTGGCTACCGTGCCGTGGAAAAAGCATTAAAGACGCTTACCCCTGACGAAGTTGTAGAAGAGGTTAAGAAGTCTGGCTTGAGAGGTCGCGGTGGCGCAGGTTTCCCGACTGGAATGAAATGGAGTTTCCTCGCCAAACCGGAAGGAGTTGCCAGGTATTTGGTATGTAATGCAGATGAATCTGAGCCCGGAACTTTTAAAGATCGCTATTTAATGACTTATATCCCTCATGCGCTTATTGAGGGAATGATTGTTTCTAGTTTTGCTCTTGGAGCAAACACCTCATACATTTATGTTAGAGGAGAAATGATGCCTCAAATCCGCATATTGGAGAAGGCAATTGCTGAAGCAAAAAACGCTGGGTTTTTAGGTAAGAATATTTTAGGTTCAGGTTATGACCTCGAGCTTTATGTTCAGCCAGGTGGTGGTGCTTACATCTGTGGAGAAGAAACTGCGCTTTTAGAATCCTTGGAAGGCAAACGCGGCAATCCAAGAATTAAACCTCCATTCCCAGCCATTGCAGGTTTATATGGCTGCCCAACCGTAGTAAACAATGTTGAATCTATTGCTGCTGTGGTTCCAATTATTAACGACGGTGGAGAAGAATATGCCAAAATTGGAATCGGCCGTAGTACTGGCACCAAACTTATATCAGCTTCTGGTAACCTTGTGAAGCCAGGAGTTTATGAAATTGAGTTGGGATTGCCTGTTGAGGAATTTATCTACTCAGACGAATGGTGCGGAGGTATTGCAAATGGAAAGCGGTTGAAGGCTACGGTAGCTGGAGGTTCTTCTGTTCCGATTTTACCTGCAAATCTTACACTGAAACTGGCCAATGGCGATTCGAGGTTGATGAGCTATGAGTCTTTATCTGAAGGCGGATTTGCAACTGGTAGTATGATGGGGTCTGGTGGATTTATAGCCTTTGATGAAGATCAGTGCATCGTTAGAAATACATGGAATTTTTCCAGATTTTATCATCATGAAAGTTGTGGACAATGTTCACCTTGTAGGGAAGGTACTGGTTGGATGGAAAAGGTATTGCATAGGTTGGAATATGGACATGGCAAGATGAGTGACATAGACCTGTTGGTGGATGTTTCTAAGAAAATAGAAGGAAATACAATTTGTCCGCTCGGTGATGCAGCTGCATGGCCAGTTGCAAGTGCGATCAGACATTTTAGGGATGAATTTGAATGGCACGTGAAAGAGCCGATCAAATCATTAGAAACAAATTATGGTTTAGCAAACTATGCTGAACCAATTGCTAAAGCAGAAGTTACGACAGGAAATTAACAATCATGAGTGATAAAGTTAAGGTAACCATAGACGGGATAACAGTAGAAGTAGCACCCGGTACAAGTATTCTAAATGCTGCAAGACAAATTGGAGGAGACATCGTGCCACCTGCAATGTGTTATTATAGCAAGCTTGAAGGAAGCGGTGGGAAATGCCGTACCTGTATTGTTAAGGTAAGCAAGGGTTCAGAAAAAGATCCAAGACCAATGCCAAAGCTTGTGGCCTCTTGCCGCACTACCGTGATGGATGGGATGGAAGTGCAGAACATCACTTCACCTGAAGTGATTGAAGCAAGAAGTGGTGTTGTAGAAATGTTGCTGATCAACCATCCACTTGATTGCCCGGTATGTGACCAGGCGGGAGAATGTGATTTGCAAAACCTGGGCTATGAGCACGGTTTGCAAAAGACCAGATACGAATTTGAGCGCAGAACTTTTGAAAGAATAGATATAGGCGATAAAATACAGCTACATATGAACAGGTGTATATTGTGTTATCGTTGTGTATTTACAGCTGATCAGATCACCAACAAACGCGTTCACGGAATTTTAAACAGAGGAGATCATTCTGAAATCTCTACTTATATTCAAACCGCTGTAGACAATGATTTTTCTGGAAATGTTATTGATGTTTGTCCGGTAGGCGCATTGACGGATAAGACTTTCAGGTTTAGAAACAGGGTCTGGTTTACAAAGCCAATTGATGCCCACAGAGATTGCCCTACGTGTAGCGGAAAGGTTACGTTGTGGTATAAGGGAGCAGATGTACTAAGAGTGACTGCCCGTAAAGATATTTATGGAGAAGTTGAGGAATTCATTTGTAATACTTGTCGCTTCGATAAGAAAAAGACCGACGACTGGGTAATTGAACATCCTACGCATATTAGCGATGCGTCGGTGATCGCATCTAATCACTATGAAACGCTTAAGCCACTTCCAGTTATTCAAAATAACCCGCAGTTGCAGCAAGCAAATAAAGTTGAACTAGAAAAAACAGCCAAATTCTAATGGATATAGCTTTCGTTATAGAAAAATTTGTACTTGTTACCATCATATTTGCCATTAGCTTATTGATAGCCATGTACTCCACATATGCGGAAAGAAAGGTTGCCGCTTTTTTACAGGATAGACTCGGGCCTGATAGAGCTGGCCCATTTGGGATATTACAGCCGTTAGCTGATGGTGTGAAGATGTTCATGAAGGAAGAGATTATCCCGACCAATGCAAGCAAATGGTTATTTATGGTGGGGCCTGGATTGGCTATGTTAACGGCCTGCATAGGTACGGCGGTTATTCCATGGGGAAGTGCTATCGCTATTGGGGATAGAATTGTACCATTACAGGTGACGGATATCAATGTTGGTATACTTTATATTTTTGGTGTAGTTTCTCTTGGTGTTTATGGAGTTATGATTGGTGGCTGGGCATCTAATAATAAATACTCTTTGTTAAGCGCAATCAGGGCAGCCTCTCAAAATATCAGTTATGAGATAGCAATGGGTTTATCGATTATTGCCTTGCTTTTGGTTACCAATACGATGAGTCTAAAGGAAATCGTCGAGCAACAGCATGGATGGCATTGGAATATTATTTATCAACCTCTGGGCTTTTTAATATTTATTATTTGCGCATTTGCAGAAACCAACCGTGCGCCGTTTGATTTGCCGGAGTGCGAAACTGAGCTAATTGGGGGGTATCATACGGAATATTCTTCTATGAAACTTGGGTTCTATTTGTTTGCAGAATACATAAATATGTTTGTTTCCTCTGCCGTAATGGCTACGCTATATTTTGGGGGCTATAACTACCCTGGAATGGATTGGGTGTTGCTACATACTGGCCCTGCTATTGGACCATTGATAGGTACTTTGGTGTTTTTTATTAAGATATTTGCTTTTATCTTTTTCTTTATGTGGGTGCGCTGGACTATCCCTCGTTTCCGCTATGATCAATTGATGCATTTGGGCTGGAAGGGTTTAATTCCACTGGCTATAGCAAATATCATTATCACAGGAGTAGTGATTGCCATAATTGAAAAGTTTTAACGATCCGCAATGCGGTATAATAAGGAGGTTTAATGGAACCATTAACCAGTAAGAAGAAAGTATTAGAACAGAAGCCCCTCACGTTTGCAGAGCGCATGTATCTTCCTGCAATTGCAAAAGGGTTATCTGTAACAATAAGCCACCTTTTTAAAAAGGAGGCAACTATCAGGTACCCGGAAGTTCAGAGAGAATTTTCTACCAATTTTAGAGGCATGCACTCTCTAAAAAGGGACGAAAATGGTAAGGAACGTTGTACTGCATGTGGACTTTGTGCACTTTCGTGTCCGGCAGAGGCGATTACGATGATTGCAGCTGAGCGTAAGCCAGAAGAAAAAGACCTTTATAGAGAGGAAAAATACGCAGCGGTTTATGAGATTAATATGCTTCGCTGTATATTTTGTGGTTTATGTGAAGAGGCCTGCCCTAAAGAAGCAATTTATTTGGACGGACCAATCGTTCCTTCAGATTACTTGCGTAAAGATTTCATTTATGGTAAGGATAAACTGGTTGAACAACCGCTAACTAGCATATAAATGGGAGTGTCAGTATTTTATTTCGTTGCCACATTGAGCGTCATTTTTTCATTGATGGTAATTTTTGCAAAGAACCCGGTACATAGCGTTTTATACCTAATTCTAACATTCTTTACGTTCACTATACATTATATTTTACTTAATGCGCAGTTCTTAGCGGTGGTAAATTTTATCGTGTACATGGGAGCAATTATGGTGCTTTTCCTTTTTGTACTGATGTTGTTAAACTTAAACAAGGACAATGAGCCTTTGAAATCTAACATGGTGAAAATTGTTGGAGTTATTGCAGGGTGTTGTCTAGTGGTTACTTTGATAGGTTCTTTAAAAGCTACTTCCATATCAGATCCTGTTATTTTAAGAAATCCTAATCTTGGGTTATTAAAAAACCTGGGTAAAGAATTATTCGGACCGTTTATGTTGCCCTTTGAATTGTCTTCAATACTGTTGTTAACAGCGATGGTTGGAGCTGTATTGTTAACCAAAAAAGAAAAAATATAGTGCAGAATATTACTCAGGAATTGCAAGGTGTACCACTTAATCACTATATCTGGTTAAGTGCAATAATTTTCACGATTGGTGTTGTGGGGGTATTAACCCGCCGTAATGCTATAGTGATATTTATGTCGGTAGAGTTGATGTTAAATGCAGTAAATCTATTGTTAACTGCTTTTTCGGTACATAGTAATGACCCATCCGGACAGGTTTTTGTGTTTTTTATTATGGCTTTGGCTGCTGCTGAAGTCGCCGTAGGCTTAAGTATAATTGTAATGGTTTACAGAAATACGCAGTCGATTGATATCAATGTGTTGAATCGCCTTAAATGGTAATTAAGAATAAGTTATAAGATGATCATAGATTTAGTTTGGCTGGTTCCATTAATCCCCTTCATTGGTTTTATCATCAATGGTCTGGGTAGGAATACATTTTCAAAGGGCCTCATCGGTTTTATTGGAAGCGGCGTAATATTCATTTCTTTTTTAATTAGCCTTGCCATATTTTTTCAGTTAGGCGCTGATCCGGTTAAGTCGCACGAGGTGTTTTTATTTGATTGGATCTCTGCAGGTTCTTTGAAGATACCATTGTCTTTCCTTGTGGATCCGCTAAGTTCAGTCATGTTGTTGATTATAACTGGTGTTGGGTTTCTTATCCATATCTATTCTACTGGATACATGCATGAGGATGATGGCTTTGGGAAGTTTTTTAGCTATCTGAATCTTTTTATATTTTTCATGCTACTGCTTGTCCTTGGATCTAACTATATCGTCATGTTTATTGGATGGGAAGGGGTAGGGTTGTGTTCTTATCTACTGATCGGATTTTGGTACACCAATAGTAGCTATGCTTCTGCCGCTAAGAAAGCTTTCGTTATGAATCGAATTGGTGATCTTGGATTCCTGCTTGGTGTATTCTTTATATTTACCACGTTTGGAAGTATTGAGTTCTCAAAAATATTTCCGCAAGCTTCCACTATGATGCCAGGCAATGGTACGATTACGCTTATTGCGTTATTGTTATTCATTGGTGCATGTGGTAAATCTGCGCAATTACCATTGTTTACCTGGTTACCAGACGCGATGGCTGGCCCAACTCCGGTTTCTGCGCTGATTCACGCCGCTACCATGGTAACAGCGGGTATTTACATGATCACTAGATCTAACATATTATTTGACCTCGCACCGTTGGTGCAGCACATTATTGCTGTTGTCGGCTTAGCGACGGCCTTTATTGGTGCATTGATTGCTTTGACTCAGACAGACATCAAAAAAGTCCTGGCGTATTCAACTGTCTCCCAATTAGGTTACATGTTCCTGGGCTTAGGTGTTGGCGCTTATGATGGCGGGTTTTTTCATGTGATAACGCATGCATTTTTCAAGGCACTGCTCTTCCTTGGTGCTGGTTCGGTAATTCATGCGATGCATCACGAGCAAGATATGAGACATATGGGCGGACTTCGTAAAAAGCTTCCTATAACTTTCATTACAATGCTTGTAGGAACTTTGGCGATTGCCGGTTTACCGCCTTTTTCCGGTTTCTTCTCAAAAGACGAAATATTAGCACATGTCTACGAGCATAATAAGTTGATGTGGGTAATTGGTGTTGCCACCGCATTTTTGACGGCTTTCTACATGTTTAGAATGCTGTTTTTAACTTTCTTCGGGAAGTACAGGGGAACCCATCATGCTGAAGAGAAAATTCATGAATCACCTAAATCGATGACCATCCCCTTGATCATTTTGGCAATTTTATCTGCATTTGGCGGTTTTATTGGTATCCCTGAAGTACTTGGTGGCCACCATTGGTTATCTCAATGGCTTTCACCAGTGATCGCGCACCATGCAGAAGGCGGAGATCACGCTACAGAATTTATGCTAATGGGAATAACTATTATCGGGGTCTTGATAGCTATAACTATAGCGTATGGTAAATATGTTAAACAAAATCATGTTCCAATTCCAGACGAAGCAAAGAGACCGCTTCTTGTAAACCTGTCATACAATAAATTTTATATTGATGAAATATATGACGCCGTTATACGTAAGCCACTTGATTTGCTTTCTACTTTTTTCTATAAAATAGTGGACAATAAAATAATTGACGGAATCGTAAATGGTTTAGGCTGGGGGACTTCGGAGGCAAGTAAAGGGCTAAGACTTGTGCAATCTGGAAATGTCGGTTTTTATATTTTCATGATGGTGATAGGAATCATCTCAATGTTATTGTATACTTATTTATCATTATAAAAGACAGTTCACAACGAAATAATGGAACAACTTTTACTACTTCTTATATTCTTACCATTAGTCGGAGCACTGGTAACTGCATTTTCAGGTAAATCTGCCAAATATGTAGCACTGATATCGGCACTGGCTTCTGTAACAGTTACTATTCTTGTGCTTTGCAGTTTTACTCCTGATGCATCAACGCAGTTCGTTATAAACTATCCATGGATCCAGCAATTAGGAATCAATTTTCACGCTGGTATTGATGGAATAAGTATCATAACCATTTTGCTGACCAATGCATTAATACCGTTAATTATATGTTCAGCTTATCAGCATGAGTATAAAAATTCAGCTTCATTCTTCGCGTTGATCTTGTTTATGCAAAGCGGACTTATCGTTGTCTTTACGGCGCTTGACGCTTTTCTGTTTTATATTGGTTGGGAGGCTGCGCTAATCCCTATCTATTTCATTTGTGCGATATGGGGAGGAAAAGATCGTATAAAAGTAAACATGAAGTTTTTTGTATACACAATAGCAGGATCACTTTTCATGTTATTAGGTATTATATATCTATATCTTCAAAATCCAGCTAATAACTTCGATATCGCTGCATTTTATAGTCTCGGACTAGACAGCGTTCAACAAGGATGGATATTTTGGGCCTTTTTTATCGCATTTGCTATCAAGATGCCAATTTTCCCGTTCCATACCTGGCAACCTGATACCTATACCCAAGCTCCTGCAGCTGGTACAATGTTATTGTCTGGTATTATGCTTAAGATGGGTATTTATGGGGTGATCAGGTGGTTGTTGCCTATTGTACCTCTTGGAGTACAGGATTGGGGACAAACGGCCTTTGTATTATCGGTAATCGGCATAGTCTACGCGTCTATTATTGCTTTTATGCAGAAAGAAGCCAAACGATTAGTCGCCTATTCATCAATAGCGCACGTTGGACTCATCAGTGCAGGGATATTTGCACTAAACATTCAGGGAATGCAAGGAGCAATGATCCAAATGCTGAGCCATGGCGTTAATGTTATTGGGTTGTTTTTCGTCATTGACATTATATCCAGCAGGATGCAAACAAATAAGATTAGCGATTTGGGTGGTATTGCAAAGCAAGCACCTAAGTTAGCCATAACGTTTTTGATCATCGTCTTAGGAACGGTTGCTTTGCCTGGAACAAATGGTTTTATTGGCGAGTTTCTATTGTTGATGAGTGTCTATCAATTCAGTATTTGGGGAGCCGTTTTTGCTGGCTTAACAATTGTATTTGGAGCGGTTTATATGCTTAGAATGTATCAAAATGTGATGTTGGGTAAAACTAACGAGCTTACTATTAGCTTTACTGACATTAAAGGATCAGAACAAGCCGTTCTTTACATCATTTGCATACTGATTATCATAATTGGTGTTTATCCAAAGCCAATTATGCATTTATCTGAGGCAGCTGTGCAACAATTAATAAATCAAGTAACACAAAAATTAACATTGGGAATCTAAGCAAATGAATATCATTATAACAATAGCTGTTACAGCTCTGGTGGTGCTTTATGCGGGTTTATTCAAAGCGAAGAAAGCGCTATTGCCAATCACTATTATTGGCTTGCTTATCTCTTTAGGTTTTGTGGTATGCTCTTGGAACGGCAACATTTCGTATTATAATATGATGCAAATGGATAATTTTGCATTGGCTTTTTCTGCAGTAAGTATTGTTGGAACCCTGTTTATCTTCTTGCTTACCCAGAATTATTTTGCTGAAAATAGCGAGAATATTGCAGAATATTTTACACTTATTCTGTTTTCGCTTTCTGGAATTCTAATCATGGTTTCGTATCAGAATATGTCGATGTTATTCATCGGTCTTGAAATTATGTCTGTCAGCCTCTATATTCTGGCAGGTATTCGCAAGAACGATTTTGGCAGCAATGAGGCGTCGCTTAAATACTTCCTCATGGGCGCATTCTCAACTGGCTTTCTGTTGTTTGGAATAACACTTATTTATGGTGCAACTGGTTCGTTCGATTTGCACACCATCAACCAATATTTAGTTGGAAATTACCGTGAAATTTCCCCGATGTTTTATCCAGGTGTGATCTTATTATTGATTGGCTTGAGCTTTAAAATAGGTGCTGCGCCATTTCACTTTTGGACTCCAGATGTTTATGAAGGTGCGCCTACATTGATTACAACATTTATGTCTACAGTGGTTAAGACAGCAGGCTTTGCTGCATTCTTAAGGCTATTTGCTGGTACTTTTGCACCATTGCATGATTTCTGGCTTCCACCGCTCATAGTTATCGTCTGTTTAACTCTATTTATAGGTAATGTCACCGCGCTGTTTCAAAAGAATTTCAAGAGAATGCTCGCATATTCTAGTATCTCTCACGCCGGTTATCTGTTATTTTCATTAATAACCATATCCAGTGCTTCTTCAAACAACGTATTGGTGTATGCTTCTGCTTATACGTTTGCAAGTATTATCGCGTTCGCAGTGTTGATATTGGTAAAGCAAAAGATTGGCAGCGATCATTTTGATAGTTTTAACGGACTAGCAAAACGTAATCCGTTAACAGCATTTGTACTCACTGTGGCCATGTTGTCCTTAGCGGGGATTCCGCTTACGGCAGGCTTTATCGGTAAGTATCTGATGTTCTTAAATGTGATGGGTGATTATCAGTTTTATTTAGTAGGATTTGCCATTTTGAATGCTTTGGTTGGATTTTACTACTACTTCAAGGTTATCGTTGCGATGTACTTTAAAGAGGGACCTGAAGTTGACCTTAATACGCCTGTTCAATACAAAATAGTGCTACTGTTTTCGCTTGTAATTACCGTGTTTTTAGGGGTTTATCCTGCCGTAATTTTAAATTTGATATAATGAGTTCTATTGATAATTATTTGTAGTTTTACGAATAATTGAAATATGCAGGATTTCTGGACTTCATTACAACATTTCGTTGACCCCGAAAAATTACTCCGAGAGGGTGGTTTCTACGTTGTGATGTTTGTTATTTTTGCCGAAACGGGACTATTCTTTGGTTTTTTTTTGCCGGGCGATTACCTTTTGTTTTTAGCGGGAATGTTTGTCGCTACGGGCAAGCTTGATGTCAATATTTACGTGATGATTCTTGGACTGGTGATCTGTGCGGTTTCCGGGAATTTTACTGGTTATTGGTTTGGGCGAAAAGCCGGACCAATGCTTTACCAACGGAAGGATTCCTTTTTTTTTAAGCAGAAATATTTAAAAGCGGCAGAGGAGTACTATAACAAGCAAGGTGCATTTGCCCTTATTATGGGAAGGTTTGTTCCAATAGTAAGAACTTTCGCGCCGATTTTTGCAGGTGTTGTTAAGCTTGAATTTAAAAAATTTGCATTTTATAGCATTACAGGTGGGATTTTATGGATAACCTCCCTAACTTTGCTAGGATATTTCCTTGGAAAGCGATTTGAAAAAGAAATAAATGATTATTTATTATATATAATAATAGGTTTCATTGTTGTTACCACTATACCACTACTGATTGCATTTGTAAGAAAGAAGGTGGTTAAAAACAATGATGAAGAAACGATTAACACTGAACAATAACAATGAGTAACTACGAAACCCATCCTTGGCATAGCGTTTCTCCGGGAGAGAATTTACCCGAAATCGTTAATGCTATCATCGAAATCCCTAAAGGCTCAAAAGCGAAATACGAAATTGATAAAGATTCAAATCTTATCAAGTTAGACAGAGTACTATTCTCTTCAGTAATGTATCCGGCTAATTATGGCTTTATACCACAGACATATTGCGACGATAACGACCCGCTCGATATCCTGGTACTTTGTTCGGTTGACGTATATCCAATGACTATAATTGAAGCAAAAGTTATTGGTGTAATGCATATGGTTGACAATGGCGAGCAGGACGATAAGATCATCGCAGTCGCAAAAAATGATATGTCTGTAAACTATATCAACGATCTGGCAGACCTTCCTCCTCATACAATGAAAGAAATTGTTAAATTCTTTCAGGATTATAAGGCTCTGGAAGAAAAACAGGTAACCATTGAGCACCTGCTTGGAGTTAGGTACGCGCACAAAGTGATACAGGAAAGTATTGAGCTGTACGATAAAAAATTTAGGAAATAAATTTAATGATTTTAAACTCTGTTTGTTTGTTTGTGATTGCGTCTGTTAACACGTACTTGCCAGCGTCAACTCTATCTCTGGCTGCTGCTGCAGTCGACCCTCAGACCGGTTCTGTTGGGTGGCGGTTGATCCTTGCGCTATTTCTGGTGCTGCTTAATGGATTTTTTGTTGCTGCAGAATTCGCAATTGTTAAAGTGCGAGCTTCTCAAATAGAGATAAAAGCAAAATCTGGCAGTCGTGTGGGCAAGATGGCTAAGAACATCGTGCACAACTTAGATGGTTATCTTGCCGCTACACAGCTTGGGATTACCCTCGCTTCACTTGGCTTGGGTTGGGTTGGTGAGGATGTGATGCATACCATTTTTCAAAACATGTTTATCGGGTTTAACCTCAATGTAAGCCAGGCATTCATACATTCTGCCTCTACAGTTGTTGCTTTTTCACTGATCACTGTAATGCATATTGTGTTTGGAGAGCTAGCTCCTAAATCGCTTGCCATACAAAGGCCGGTAGCAACTACACTATTTGTTTCCGTACCATTACAGATCTTTTATGTTGTCTTTAAGCCGTTTATCTGGACGCTTAACAGCCTCGCTTCAATCATTCTGAAACCTTTTGGTATCAACACTGCAGGGGGACATGAATCTTTGCACAGTAATGAGGAGTTGCAATATCTACTTGATCAGGGAAAAGAAAGTGGTGCGCTTGAAGATAATGAGCATGAACTTATTAAAAATGTATTCGATTTTAATGAGCGTGTAGTAAAAAACATAATGGTTCCCAGAACCAAGATATCTGGTATTGAACTGAACACTTCAAAAGAAGAGGTTGTAGAGATCATCATTGGAGAAGGTTATTCACGCATGCCGGTCTATGATGAGATTATCGACAAGATTATTGGTATTGTGCACGCCAAAGATGTTCTTCCTCTACTTGCAGGAAACAAAGAATGGGCATTGAGTGACATCATCAGAAAGCCTTATTTTGTCCCAGAAACCAAAAAAATAAATGATCTGCTAAGTGAACTCCAGCAAAAAAGAATTCAAATTGCCATTGTGATTGACGAGTTTGGAGGAACAGCAGGAATGGTAACGCTTGAAGATATTGTTGAAGAGATTGTAGGCGAGATACAAGACGAGTATGATGAAGAGAAGCCTACAGTTGAGAAGGTGTCCGAGACCGAGTTTATCATTAATGCATATGCTACTGTATATGACGTTAATGAGCACCTGCCTCATGATCTTCCAGAAGATGAAGATTTTGATACTGTTGGTGGTCTGGTTTCACATGCATTTGGGAAGATTCCTGAAGTGGGTGATAGTGAAGAATGCTACGGCTACCTTTTCACGATTTTAAAGAAAACTGAACAGAATATTGAAACCATCAAGCTTGAGCTTGTCATCAGCAAAGCTGATATGGTGGATACCCACTAATATTTAGGTCAATGCATGTATTTTATACTCCGGATATTCATTCAAGTGAGTATTCCTTAAGTGAAGAGGAAAGTAAGCATTGTACAAAAGTATTGAGACTACAAAAGGGGGCGGTTATACACCTGATCGACGGGAGAGGAGGGCTATATAAAGCTGAACTTATCGACGATCATAAAAAACGCGTAACCGTTAAAGTTATTGATACCGTTCTTGAGTATCGTAAAAGAAATCACTATCTCCATATTGCCATAGCGCCCACTAAAAACATGGACCGCTTGGAATGGTTCCTTGAAAAAGCAACCGAAATCGGAATAGACGAAATCACCATGGTCATCTGTGCCCGTAGTGAGCGGAGAACAACCAAAGAAGAGCGGCTTTACAAAGTAGTAACATCAGCTGTAAAGCAATCACTTCAAGCTTATCATCCCAAGATTAATCCTGATCTGAGCTTAAATGAGTTTCTTAAACAAGATGAATCGTCGGAAAAATTTATTGCACACTGTTTAGATGAGGAGCCGAGAAATTATCTGTCAGAGTTTCGCGTACCAGATAAAAGATACACCATATTAATTGGTCCGGAAGGCGACTTCAGTCCAGATGAAATTAAATTGGCTTTGCAGTGCGGCTACAAACCAGTAACTTTAGGTAATACCCGATTGCGGACAGAGACCGCCGGCCTTGCGGCTTGTTTCGAGGTTAATTACTTAAACAGATGAGGTTAAACATTATTTTTTTAACAGTAATTGCCATTTTTAATAGCTGGTTGGCACCTACCTATAAAATGGCGAAGCTTAAATATAATGGCGGTGGAGACTGGTATGCCAATCGCACCGCTTTGCCTAACCTAATAGAATTTTGCAATAAAAATCTGAAGACCAATTTTGCGGGCCAGGAAGATATCGTAGAAATTGGAAGCGCAACACTTTTCAATTATCCCTTTGTTTATTTAACGGGCCATGGAAATGTGGTATTTAGCGATGCTGAGGCAGCCAACCTTAGAAAATATCTAACAGGCGGGGGCTTTCTCCATATTGATGATAATTATGGCTTGGATAAGTTCATCCGTAAGGAAATGAAAAAGGTTTTCCCAGAACTAACATTTGTCGAGCTGCCTGCAAATCATATCTTGTACAATCAAAAGTTTAAATTTCCGAACGGGCTTCCTAAAATTCATGAACATGATGGGAAACGTCCGCAAGGTTTTGCGCTTATCTGGCGAGAACGAGTAGTTTGTTATTACACTTTTGAATGCGATCTGGGCAATGGATGGGAAGACTATGGAACTTATCCTGGAGATACCCAGGAAAGTAGATCAAACGCCTTAAAAATGGGCGCTAATTTAATTCAATATGCATTTAGTCAATAGTGATATATGAAAGCTAAGGTAAATGGCAGGTATGCGCATGAAATCGAAGCTGACAATGCTGTTCTCAGCATTGATGGTCAGGAAATAACTATTGATTATATTCAACTACAAGGTCAACATGCAAATATCCTCTATAAGGATAGGTCATACAATATTGAGTTCATTTCGACAGAACGCTCCGGTAAATTATGCAGTATAAAAGTAAACGGAAACACTTATACGGTCGAATTGCAAGATAAGTACGATTTATTGCTCCAGCAGTTGGGTATGGATAGTTTGCAATCGGTTAAGGTTAAAGACGTCAAAGCGCCAATGCCTGGACTTGTGCTAAATATTTTCGCTGAAGCAGGAGCAGAGGTAAAAAAAGGAGATAATCTTTTGGTGCTAGAAGCGATGAAGATGGAGAATATGATCAAATCGCCCGCCGACGGACAGATCAAAAGTGTTTTGATAGAAAAAGGCAGCAAAGTAGAGAAAAACCAGGTATTGGTACAATTCTCTTAAACAAAAAAGGGCCTATCTGGCCCTTATCAATTGCTTTAAATTAGTAAATTATCTTTTCTTGCTGTTAAATGCTTTCGGTGGTTTAACACTAAACTGAGGCTTTCCGGTAGAACGGATCTCTGAAGCACCCAACATCGTCATCGCACAACGGAAACCGATGTCAGCTGTTGATTCATCCTGTTGTAAATATCTTCTTGTTGCCGGGTTAAGCCATAAGGCCTGGTCATCCCAGGATCCTCCTTTGTATACTCTCGATTTATCATTTACCAGGGTAATTTCCCCGTATAAATCACCTGCCGGATCGCGGTAGCCTCTCTGGTCAGCATAGGTATTTTTCAAAGAATCAGGAGATTTCGCTGCAGCAGCTTGCTTTTCTGCCCAGGTTTGTTTCTTTTGTGATTGAGCAGCAACCATTACAGGTCTGTTGCGGTTATCCTTTTCTATTTTCCCGGTAATAGGGTCGGCAATCTTTTTGTCTTCATAGAAGTTACCCCTAAATGGATTGAATGCATCTGCAGCTTCAAAAGTGTTTACGCGATAGACATCGGCAACCCACTCATTTACGTTTCCAGCCATGTTGTACAAACCAAAATCATTTGGCATGTAAGACCTCACTGCAACCGTTAATCCACCCTTATCATTCAAAGATCCGCCTACACCCATGTAATCACCCTTGGTTCTTTTGAAGTTGGCCAATATCAAGCCCCTGGTTTTTTTCTTTGCAGAACTTAAGCCCAGGCCATTCCAAGGATAAATTTTGTTTTCCGCTATATTTTCATATTCCGTGTTGCCGATAAGACCAAGTGCAGCATATTCCCACTCTGCTTCCGTAGGTAAACGGTAAGGTTGTTTCAAAATACCATCTTCAAGTCTAACGTTTCTGGTAGCCGTATTTTTTCCACCTGCAGGAGCACCGGCAGTCGCTGCCGCAGCAGTACTTCTTGGGTTAAGATCTGGGAGCGCTTTCTTCCCTTTATCGTCATACTGGCCATTTAAATAAATGTCTGTATTAAATGGCTCTTTGGGTCTGTTAGCATTTGCTGCAACAGGTGTTGTTGCACTGTTTGCGTTCGTTTTGTTGGTGCCATTTAGATCCTGAAAACTGGTCATAAAGCCCTGGTTTCTTAGCAAAGACTCATTCACCCGGTCAGTTCTCCATGCGCAATACCTGTCGGCTTGCTCCCATGAAACCCCAACTACAGGATAATCCTGGTAAGCGGGGTGCCTAAGGTAGTTATCTACGTAAGGTTCGTTATAAGATAGTGGTCTTCTCCAAACCAACGTATCAGGAAGTTCGTTGTAATAATATTCATAATCAGTAGGATAATTGGTTCTTATCCAATTCAGGTATTCCAGCCAATTCGTATTGGAAACTTCGGTTTCATCCATGTAAAATGAAGAAACTGTGGTTTCTCTTTTGCGGTTGTAAGTACTTAGTTCTTGTCCGGGAGTGTTAATTGCACTGCCACTCATCACAAATACACCACCCTCAATCTCTACCAATCCAGGGCCTGGTCCGCGCTTAAACTTATTGTTAACTTCAAATCCCCCAAATTCTTTTTTATTATAAGCCATTCCAGTCTTATCTGAAACGCCGTTTTTCGACGGTTTACAAGAGCTGAATGAAATAGCTATAACTAAAAGTGAGGCAAATGAATATAAGATCTTTTTTTCCATGGCTTAGTAATCATCAAACTAAGTTTAAAATTACATAAAAAATAGTGTACAAGCCAAAAAAAGTTTAGTAATAGGCTTCAAGAGCATCTATTTAAGCCCTGTTAGTTTTCACCTGCAACTAAAAAGTAAACGCGCCCAAGCGTATTTCCTTGAAATTGCTCACTAGTATTGCTAACTTGCGTGCAATAATTTTTAATTATTACAGCAGATGAGCTATAGGGACTTGTTAAAAACTGTATTAGGCTTTTTTTTGATGACAGTTTCTAGCGGATTGTTAGCGCAGTCTGTGCAGCCTCCTGCACTAACTACAGGTAGCGATCCGAACAACATCATTACCGCCGTTCCTTTCCTTTTAATTACCCCGGATGCCCGGTCTGGTGGCATGGGTAACGCAGGTGTAGCCGTTCATCCCGATGCCAATGCCATGAGCATCAATCCCGCAAAGCTCGCTTTTCTCGATAAGAAATATGGGTTTGCGGCCTCTTATAGCCCCTGGCTTAAAAGCCTGGTTCCCGATATCAATTTAGGTTACCTAAGCGGCTATTATATGCTTGATGAGACCAATACCATCGGAGGTTCGTTGCGCTATTTTTCTCTGGGTGAAATTCAGTTTATCGATGTAAACCAGCAGGAACTGGGTATTTATAGTCCTAATGAGCTGGCCCTGGATTTTACTTATGCAAAGCGATTCGGCGATTCCTTTTCAATTGGTACCTCTTTGCGGTATATTTACTCGAACCTGTCATCCGGACAAACCGTTCAAGGGCAGCAAACTGGCGCTGGCAGTGCGGTGGCCGTTGATGTATCTGCCTATTACAAGACTAATTCAGTTTTATTTGGCAAAGATGCTATCCTATCTGCAGGGGGCAATATCTCAAATATTGGCACCAAGATCGGCTATACAGATGGTGCTGTCAAAAGTTTTCTGCCCACCAACTTTAAATTGGGTGGTGCAAGTACATTTATTGTAGATGATTACAGCACATTTACATTCGCCTTAGATTTTAATAAATTATTGGTTCCAACCCAACCTAGATACGATAGCAACGGTAATATTTTAGCCGGAAAAGACCCAAATCGCTCCGTTCCGGCAGGGATATTCGGCTCTTTTTCAGACGCTCCAGGGGGATTTGGCGAAGAATTAAAGGAAATTAATATTGCAACGGGTATTGAATATTGGTACAATCAACAATTTGCTTTTCGTACAGGTTATTTTTATGAGAACCCTAAAAAAGGAGACCAGCGTTACTTTACAGTAGGGGCGGGCCTCAAATACAATGTTTTTAATATCGATTTTTCTTACCTCATCGCCAATGCACAAAAAAGTCCGCTAGCCAATACTTTGCGGTTCACATTGCTTTTTAACTTTGGAGAGTCCAAATAACTAACACAACAAGAATTATGAAAATAAAGGTAGGCTTTGGCTTTGATGTGCACCAGCTTAAAGAAGCACACCCTTTTATTATGGGCGGGGTTAATTTGGAGCATTCCAAAGGCGCTTTTGGGCATTCCGACGCCGATGTTTTGTTACACGCCATATGCGATGCCCTACTGGGCGCAGCCAACTTAAGGGACATAGGTTTTCATTTTAAGAATACGGATCCGAGGTGGAAAGGCATCAGCAGCCTGATCCTGCTTCAGGAAAGTGTTAAATTGATACAGGAGAAGGGTTGGCAAATCGGAAATATCGATGCCATGATTTGTCTGGAAGCGCCAAAGATCAATCCGCACATTCCCGCTATGCAAAAGAATATCGCCGAGGCGATCAACATTTCTGTAGATGATATTTCTATTAAGGCCACCACCAATGAGCAAATGGGTTTCATCGGTAGGGAAGAGGGCGTAGTTGCTTATGCAGTTTGCCTCATAGAGAAGGCATAAAAAGGGCCGGAGTTTCTCTCAACACTCCAGCCCTTACTTATAAAAAATCAATTAGGGATTTCATTCTTCCAAATAACCAAATTTTCCTTGATTATAGTCGCTTATTGCCACCTGTATTTCTTCCGGGGTATTCATCAGGAAGGGACCATACTGCGCAATCGGCTCATTAATCGGCGCTCCGCTCAACACCAATATTACTGAATTTTCCAATGCCTCTATAGCTATTTCAGTTCCATCGTTTTTAAAATGTACAAATTGGTCTGTAACTGCTACCTCATCTCCATTTATTAGAACCCCACCCTCGATAATCACAAACCCGGTGTTAAAATCTGCCGGCAAACTGATCCTGGTTTTCGCGCCTTTGTTCAACCGGGCATTGTACAAATGCATTGGCGAAAATGTACTCGCAGAACCTTTCAGCCCATTGTACTCACCTGCTATTACCTCAACCACACCACCTCCATCAGGTAAAACAAATTTAGCCATATCTGCTTGTTTTACATCCTGATACTTTGGCTTGCTCATTTTGTCCTTTGCAGGCAAATTAATCCAAAGTTGCACCATTTGAAAATCTCCGCCTTGGCGACTAAATTCTTCCTCATGGTATTCTTTGTGCAAAATGCCACTGGCAGCAGTCATCCATTGCACATCTCCCGGATAAATTATTCCGCTGTTGCCAGCGCTGTCGTGATGCGCTACGGCGCCATGATAAGCAATGGTTACCGTTTCAAAGCCGCGGTGCGGATGCACGCCTACGCCACGGGGCTCATTTCTTGCAGAAAAATTAATTTTTGCATTGTAGTCCAGCATAAAGAAAGGGCTCATTTTAATTTTATACCCACTTGGGAAAAAATTGTGTACCCTAAATCCATCTCCTACCATATGAGGTGCCGGCGCTTTGAGTACGGCCGACACACTTTTAATATTTGCTTCCATTTCGTCTCCTTTCTTTAATTTTGACTGGATGCATTGTTGTTGATTAGGCTTGTTTTACAAATTGTAATTCACCTGCTAATTTTACTTCCTCACTTACCATTACACCACCTGTTTCTAAAGCTGCGTTCCATGAAAGACCAAAATCTGTTCTGTTGATTTTTCCCGACAAAGTGAAGCCTGCTTTAGTGTTTCCCCATGGATCAGTGGCTATACCACCAAATTCTACGTTTAATTTTACAGCTTTAGTTGTTCCTTTAACTGTTAAATCTCCAGTCAATACGTAGTCGCCGCCATCTTTCTTAAAAGAAGTAGAGGTAAAGCTAATCTTCGGGTAAGTTTCAGCATCAAAGAAATCACCGCTAGTCAAATGGTTATCCCTGTCTTTATTGCCGGTATCAATCGAATTGGTTTCTGCTTCAAAAGTTACTTTTGCATCTTCGAAATCATCAGATTCTGAAGTCAGACTTGCGCTGATCACATTCAGGCTACCAGTAACGGTCGTGATCATTAAGTGTTTTACTTTAAACTGAAGTTCGCTGTGGGTTGGGTCTAATGCCCAGTTAGTAGTTGCCATAATATTATTTTTTCGTTGTTATCAAAATTGTAATACAAATGTATAGCCATAATGCGGCAACCACATTGACCTATGTTAAGAAAGTAATAAAAATACCTTAGGTGCGAAAATGCTTGTGCGCCAAATCCTTACGTACGCGACTAAGCGACTCAGGTGTGATGCCCAGATAGGAAGCGATCATCCACTGCGGAACCCTGAGGGTTAGGTTGGGGTATAGGGTAATAAAATTCAGGTACCGCTCCTCAGCTGTAGCACTAAGCAACATATTGATGCGCTTTTGCATAAAACGGATGGAGTTGTTCAGCATGTTATGGTTTAGGTCATGCATGCAGGGCACATGCTTAGCGGCATCATTCATGAAATCTTTATGTACTAATACGGCTTTGGTCGCTTCAATGGCGTCTATAAAAAAATCAGATGCCTCATTAAACAACATCCCGTTCCGTTCACTTAACCACCATTGCTCAGGGGCAAACTGTATGATGTGGGTTTTACCTTTGCTATCAATAGAATAACTCCTCATCAATCCGCTCAATACAAAGTATCCGTTCGCAGAAGTATCCCCTTTCATCAGGATCATTTCATTTTTCTCGAAACTCTTGATCTTCAGTTTATCAGAAATCAGGGCAAATTGTTCGTCGGTAATCGCTACTTTATGTTGGAGGTAGGTTTTAAAGGTTTCAAGTAAGGGATCCATTGCGGGAGCTATTTCTTTTCAGGGTTGATGGCAGAAAAATCCACACCACACTTGCAGTTGCCGCCGCATCCGCCATTTTTTGGCACTAATGAACGATAAACCATCCTGCCCACATAAGCCAGTGCAGCAATAAAGATGATAATGACCAATATTGTTTGGATGTCCATAATACAAAACTAATTAAAACGCTCACTTAAGCGGTCTGCAAAATGTAAATTTAGCCTTCCAGCAGGCCTACCGTTCCGCCTACCCAGTCGAAGTCTTTGTTATACCGAACACCTATCATTTTGCCCTTACTTAAGCGCGCAAGGTTAATGCAAAGTTTGGGTTCAGAATGGTCCGGCCACAGGTACATCAGCCGTATTTCCACCTTAACTCCTCCCGTTGGGGATGCTACTACCGGTTCATAATTTACCTTGCGCTGTAAAATCCAGTTTTCAGGATCGGCAATGGCCAGGATGTCTTGCTGTTTAACATCAATAACCACCCCCATGCCGGCAAAAGAAAACAAGGGCTTTAATACGTAATTTTCCAGGTCTTCCGGTATCGCCGGCAATTCATTTAAAAAATGGGTTTCCGGTACAAAATCGCTTTTTAGAAAAGGCATTGTATACTTACTGATCCGGTAAAACCAGTTGGGGTGCGTAATCCATTCTATGTCAAGCTCCTCCCTGGGGTCAAAGCTATCGTTAAATAGGTCGGTATTTCCAGCTACTTCATCAAATATCAGTCTGTTATACAGGCGCTTTAATTTAATTTTCTTTCCATTTTCCAGGTAAAATAAGGAATTGCCCTCTTTAAAAATATCGGCTAGCGCCAATATTTTGATGCCTAAGTATTTCTGGGTAACATAAAAGTCTATCGCGGTTTTTTGGTTAGGTGCATCCACATCCATTAGTGCCACTTCGTGCGGTTCATGGTTCCCTACTATCACTTGCTTCAATAGTGCAATGTAGGATGCTTCATCATAGCCATTAAAAAACGGAATTAAGTCTGCATCTAGTCCGTAAGAACGAACATATTGTTGTGCCATATGCAGCTGAAAGCCGTATAGGGAAGGGAAGCCCTGCATCTCTATCAACTTCGGCACCAGGTTGCCATTTTCGTCCTTGCATATCCCAAAGTCGAAAGTCAGGAAATGCGGGTGGTCATTTTCGCCTGGAACCTTCCAGTCCTGCGGAATAGCCCGCTCGGTAAGTGCTTTAAAACCATCACTTTTTATCAAATTGATAATTTCTTCCCCTGCTTCAGCCAATTTCTGCTGCAAATCAGCAGTTATAAATACCGGAGTTTCGGCTACCCTGAAAGGAATTTCCGGGAAGCCCTCTTGTAAATTGGCCAAAAATTCCTGATACCTGAGGTCAGAGAAATTGTTGTTAAAAGCTTCGCGGTATTTGCCAATCATAGTTAAACTTCTTCCTGCAGCGTATTTATCGCCTGTGTAATAAAATTGGGTAATATTATACTTTGTGTCAGTTGTAACTTATCCGGGTCGTCAACCCCGGCTAGCATGTCATCGTATTTGGCTTGACCGTGGTTTGCAATAATGGCGGCTTTCTTTTCATCTTGTAACAGGTAAATCTTCATTCCAACCGGATCAGCTTCCGGGTGGAACTGTGTTCCAATTATTTCATTTGTAAACCTAACTGCCATTACACAACGTTCCAGGTCTACATGCGGCCTTTCTTTTTCCAGCGCCAAAACGCTGGCGTAAGGGTTAGAGAAAGAAACATCGTCGGGGTTTACCACTTGCCAATCCCTACTGTCAACCGTAAAGAATGGATTGGAAAGTCCGTCAAACAGTATTTCATCGGTGCCTGCTTCTGTTAAAAAAACCGGGAAAATACCAAATGCAGTAGAGCGGCGCTTAATTACTTTGCCTACATTAAACTTCCTACAGGCCATTTGATAGGAATGGCAAATCAGGAAAGCGTGTTTTTTGACCGCTTCGTTCGTCTCATTAAATGATTCAATGGCATCTAACAGGTCAAAAAAGTCGTTTTCCCATTTCATGCCTTCTCCGTCGTACGGACTACCCGGACCGCCGCTGGAGATAAAAATATCGTAACTCAGGTCCGGTATTTCCCCCTTTTGTCTTAAATCAAAAATATCAAAGGAAAGATCCAGACCAGATTCTTCCCTGTAACGCAATAAGATTTCCTGTATCCCGCGCATCCCCTGGTTGGCGTTGCCATTGTTCATGTCAATCACAGCAACCCTAATCTTATGCCTGTCAATTGTGCCCACTATTTCGCTCCTATTAAAGTTTGTGTAGTGATGTAATCCACTACGGCTTCAAAGTTACCACTTTGTTCGTAAACAGCCAATTGCCTGTCGGCACCGGTACCATTTTCTAATATTTTCAGAACGTAATTGATCTCATTCCGGCAACCCAGTTCATCCACCACATCATCAATAAAATCCAGCAATTCCAGGATCAGGTTTCTGCAGTTCACTTCCATCTCTTTACCAAAATCAATCAGGTTTCCGTCAATGCCATACCTTGCTGCACGCCATTTATTTTCATTGATCAGGGCTCTCGAGTAGCTGATGAAAGTCAAGTTCTGCAGCCTCAATTTATAAAGTTTGGCGCAAAGGCACTGGAACAATGCGGTAAAAGCCATGGTTTCATCAATCAGCATCGGGCAATCACATATCCTAAACTCAATGGTTTCAAAAAAGGGATGTACCCTGATGTCCCACCAAATCTTCTTCGCATTGTCGATGCTGTTGGTTTTAATCAGCAGTTTTACATAGTTGTCATAATCCTCTATGCTGTTAAAAATATCAGGGATCCCGGTTCTCGGGAACTTATCGAACACCTTGGTGCGGAAAGACTTATAGCCCGTATTCCGGTTTTCCCAGAAAGGGGAGTTGGTAGACAAAGCAAAAACGTGTGGTAAAAAATACCTAACCTGGTTGGCGATGTGGATGGCCAGTTCCCGCGATTGGAAGCCCACATGTACATGCAGGCCAAAAATCAGGTTAGAACGGGCAGCCTCCTGCAACTCATTAACAATTTCGCTGTAACGCGGGTGTTCCGTAATCAGCTGCTTTTCCCAGTGTGAAAAAGGATGTGTGCCGGCAGCACCAATGCGCAATCCCAGCTCACCGGCCAGCTGCGACACGGTATGCCGCAACTGCGATATTTCTGTTCTTGCCTGCTCCGTGTTTTTGCAAATCCCTGTTCCCACTTCCACCACCGCCTGGTGCATTTCTGCTTTAACCTGGTCCTTGTGGATTTTTTGGGCGGCTTCAACAATCTTCTGATCGTGCGATGTCAATTCCCGTGTTACTGGGTCAACAACCATGTATTCCTCTTCAATCCCAAGCGTAAATTCGTTCTTCATATTTGGTTGGTTTATTTCTTTGGCTTGGCAGGGGCTTTCTTTGCGACTGTTTTAGCCGGTGCTTTGGCTGCAGTAGCTTTTTTAACAGCTACTGGAGCTGCTGCTTTCGCCGCAACTGGCGTTACTGCCTTAGGCTTAGCTACTTTAGACTCCACTGGGGCTTTGACCACTAACGGCAATCCCGCTGCAGAATTTCTAACATAGGTGCCCCAGGTTAAATTGTCTTGTCCGGCCACCTGCTTTTTGGCACGTTCAATGGCGTACTGTGCAGTGGTTTCCACTACCCAATCAAAATTGGCCTGTCCAACACTGGTTACTTCTGCATCTGGAGCGGGGTTACAGAAATCTATTGCGTATGGAATGCCATCGCGCACGGCAAACTCTACGGTGTTAAAATCATAACCCAAATATTGGTTCAATTTAATCACATAGTCGTGAATCGTTTTTAGTAAGGCTTCGCTGGATGGTGGTGTATCCACCTGGTAGCGTAAGTGGAAGGGATTGCGCGGCTCATATTGCATAATGCGTACATGTTTCCCTCCAATGCAGTAGCACCTAAAATATTCGGTAAACTCAATTTCTTCTTGCAGCATCATCACTGTGCGTTTTGTCTTGCTGTGCTTGTCAAAAAAGTCTTCCTTGTCGTGCAGTTTGTATACCTCTTTCCAACCGCCCCCGTCAAAGGGTTTCATGTAAGCAGGAAATCCGGTATACTCAAAAATCTCTTCCCAGGCCATTGGAAAAGCCAGGTTGCTGAAGGATTGGTCAGACGTGTCGTCCGGCATTTCGTATGAGGGGATTAAAGCTGTTTTTGGTACAGGTACTCCTATTTGAATGGCCAATGCATTGTTAAAAAACTTTTCATCCGCACTCCACCAAAACGGGTTATTAATTACTGCAGTACCGGTACTTGCTGCGTTTTTCATTGCGGCACGGTAAAAAGGCACATCTTGAGAAATGCGGTCAATGATCACGGCATAGTCAAGCGCTTCTGCCTGAAATATCTTATCTATACTTACAAATTCAGCAGAGATTCCTTTTGCGGCAATTTCATTAATGCGATTCACCAAGGCTTCAGGAAACGATCTTTCCTTGCCAAATAAGATTCCAATTTTCTTCATAATAAACTTGTTAATGTTTTAGTTTCCATTAGTTTAAATAGCAAAATAGCTTTAAATGTTTTACAATTTTGATAAGTATTCGGGCAGTTGGCTCCTCCATATCGGCCAGTCATGATCGGCATTCTGCCTGATGTCCAGCCAATGGCTAATTCCCTTATTGTTCAATATGCCTGATAGTCTTTCATTGTCAGCCCTGCAAATATCCCGGTCTGATGTTCCCAAAATGATTTTCATATTCCAAAGTTCCGGGTTGCTGTCGTTCACTAAAAAATCCACCGGGTTATTAAAGTACACATCGTCATTGTAAAAGCCGTCAAGCTGGCTCCGCATGTCAAATGCGCCGCTCATACTAAACAGGTGGCTCACCAGCCATGGGTGTCTGAAGGCAAAGTTTGCTGCATGGTAACCACCAAAACTGCAGCCTGCCGTTACAATTTTGGAATAGCCGGTCTCGTGCCTGGCCAAACCAACAACTTCTTCTAAAATCGCTTTATCATACCAGATGTGATTTTTTACGCGGTCGGCTGGCTGTGCCCCCTTATTGTACCAGCTGTGTTTGTCTATACTGTCTGGGCAATAGACTTTAATCTTTCCTTCATCAATAAACCATTGGATGGAGTCAATCATTTTAAAATCTTTATTCTCGTAGTACCTGCCCATGCTGGTAGGAAATAAGATTACCGGGTAGCCGCTATGTCCAAATACCAGCATCTCCAGGTCGCCACCCAGGTTATGGCTATACCATTTCTTGTATTCTTCTTTCATAGGTTAATATTTAGGTGCTTTAAGGTAGCCATTTCTATTAAATAATTTTACAAATGCCAAATAATGATTTTTTAAGGAGAATAGTACCTTTGCGCCGATATGTTGATTTCGGAGGTTGTTAAAAGTGCGTATGTATTAAAGTCAGGAAACCTGAAAAGAGCGGTTGAACTGGAGATTTTTCTTCCTGAAAATCTGCTGGGAAATGAGCGCTTAAATTTATTGCTGGTTAACGACGGACAAGATGCTGAAGAATTGCAGCTGGGGCAAATCCTGCGCGATCTGTACTCCAAAGGAAAGATAGGGGCTACTGCAGTAGTGGCCATTAAGGCATCTGCAGACCGCATACAGGAATACGGTGTGGCGGGCGTTCCTGATTTTATGGGTCGGGGCGCTAAAGCATCTGCTTATACCCAATTTATCATTAATGAACTACTTCCTTTTGTAGAAAGCGCTATAGGTTTTAACATCAACGGAACCAAAGGATTTGTTGGCTACTCTCTGGGCGGACTAAGCGCTTTTGACATTACCTGGAATAACGATCAGTTTTTTGATATAAGTGGTGTATTGTCAGGTTCGTTTTGGTGGAGAAAAAAGGATTTGAAAGATGGATATACTGATGCCGACAGGATTTTACACCAGGTCATCAGGGATACGCAAAGCAAGCCTGCCTTAAAGTTCTGGTTGATGACAGGCACCGAAGATGAAAAAGCGGATCGCAACAAGAATTGCATTATAGATTCTATAGATGATACGATCGATGTGATCAAAGAGCTGCTCGCGAAAGGCTATACCAGACCAGCCGATATCGCTTACTACGAGATGGTTGGTGGTCAGCACAATGTGTCTACCTGGGCTAAAGCCTTGCCTGCCTTTTTGCTTTGGGCATTTCCGCCGAGAATGGTTTAATCTTCGCTAGTTGTTTCAGGCTTGTCATGTCCAACATTGCGCTGGTATTCGCCTGCATTTTCGTCAGCAAATGGATCTGCTTCAGCTTCCGGCTCCAGGTTATTGTCCAGCCTTGCGTTCCATTCATCAAGTCCTGTTTCATTCAGGTTTCCGGTTTTTGGCTTATCCTGATCGGTTGGTTTAGGGTCAATGTTTTGCTCGTTCATGTGATTGATCTTTCTAGAACAACAGTTATTCTGCCGCATTGTTTTACGGCCTGAGGGCAGAGTTTGTTGAGACAGAATTATAGTTATCGCCAGCCCAAAGCTGGGGCAACGTGTTCTAAAATAGCAGAAAGCACGTGGATATTATAATCTACGCCCAAGGTACTGGGTATGGTCAGCAGCACGGTATCTGCTTCCTGTATCGCTTCGTCTAATGCCAGTTCTTTAATGAGCTGATCGGGCTCGGCTGCGTAGCTTTTACCAAAAACTGCACGTTTATCCGCTTCGATATAGCCAAAACTGTCTGATCCTTTACCTTGTTGCCCAAAATAGTACCTGTCCTGCTCAGTTACCAATGCAAAAATAGAACGGCTTACCGAAACCCTTGGCTCGCGCTGGTGCCTGCTTTTTTCCAGGCTTCTTTATAGAGCCTAATCTGTTCTGCCTGTTGTATGTGAAATGGCTTACCACTTTCGTCAAATTTCAAGGTAGAGCTTTGCAGGTTCATGGCGTTCTCAGCTGCCCATGTAGCCGTTGCATTTGATGCTGCTCCCCACCAGATGCGCTCACGCAGGCCTTCTGAATGTGGTTCCAGTCTTAGCAGGCCGGGCGGATTAGGGAACATTGGGTTAGGGTTGGGTTGGGCAAATCCGGCACCATCCAGCTTGTCCAGAAATTCAATAGCTTTTTTTCGCCCCATATCTGCATCGGTTTCTCCCTCGGCAGGCTCATAACCAAAATGGCGCCATCCATCTATAACCTGTTCGGGCGAGCCGCGACTAACACCCAGCTGTAAGCGACCACCAGAAATAAGGTCGGCAGCACCGGCATCTTCCACCATGTAAAGTGGGTTTTCATAGCGCATATCAATTACGCCCGTCCCGATCTCTATTTTATTGGTTTTGGCTCCGATTGCTGCAAGAAGGGGAAAAGGCGAAGCCAGTTGACGTGCAAAATGATGTACCCGAAAATAAGCACCATCCAAACCAATTTCCTCTGCGGCAACCGCAAGGTCAATTGATTGTAACAAGGTATCACCTGCAGTTTGAGTTTGATAAGCAGGGTGGTCAGACCAATGTCCGAATGATAAAAATCCTATTTTCTTCATCGCTAGCTCAGTTATTTAATAGCTAAGGTAAGGAATGCCCTATTTCAGCTAGTCACGGCCCAGTAATAATGCAGTCTGAGAAGTAGGCTAAATGCGCACCAGATATTTTTTTGTCCACCAGAAAATTAATGGAGATAATATAACCGTGGGAAGCAGCCAAGCCAATATACTTGGTAAGACCGTATTATTTACAACCAGAAAGGCTGTGGCGGCTGCGATATAACTGCCAATCATCCTTTGTAAATGAGTAGTTAGGCCAAAGTTTCTAATGGGCGATTTGCCTTTGTAATTCCGCCAGTCTTGTAAAACGAAGGCAAGGCTGATTGATCCAAAGACAAGCAAAACAATTCCGAAGTTTATGCCATTAAATAGATTGATTGCGCCAAGCACAATAAAACCTGATCCAAAGAATAACATGATTGTTGAAAGCATCCAGTCGTACACGTTTACGCTACCGCTGCCTGTCTTTTTTTGATAACGTATTCCCGTCAGCAGCATATAACTGGTAAATACCCCTATGATGAACAAAAACAAATTTGGATGAAGGAAACACATTGGAAAAGACACCAATGAAGCCAGTAGTAAACTATAGAAATAGATCAGGCCGATGATTTTGTGAAGTTTCCCGCCCTTTTTTAGCAAGATTACAACGGCGCCTGTAATTAAACTTATCGCACCTCCGGTAATGTGCAAGGTTAGCAGAAGATTAAAAAGATCCATTAGAGTTGGTTTGGTTACTAAATATAGACAAAGAATTTTTAAATCTATTGGTTGCTTGCCTGGGCTAGTAAACCGGCAATGTCCTCTCGGTTGATGAAATACATCCCGATCCCTTCCCTGGAAATCCCGTCTTCAAGTTTGTAAGTAAATCTTAAACCGTGTTCATCCATGATATGTTCCAAATGTTTGAAAGCAACGTTGGCAGATTCTAAATCGCAAGCAAGTTGTGACAAATGGCTGGATACAATAAATCCGGAATTTTTAATTTGAGAAAACCCCTTTAGTACCACACCCGATGCGGTATACCCATCTTCAGGGTTGGTGCCTCTAAAAAGTTCATCAAGAAGCACAAGTGTTTTGTCTTGATGGTTTAACAGCTCTGCAATCTTACGCACTCGTGATACCTCATTTAAATAATGACTCAAGCCCGAATTTAAATCGTCGCCAAGATTAATGGTAGTCATTAATCCGTTCAGTATTGTAGTCGTCATCCGCTTTGCTGGAACCGGAAAACCCAGATGCGCCAGGTATACTGATGTCGCAAGGGAACGGAGGAAGGAGGATTTTCCAGCCATGTTTGATCCCGTTAAAAAAATACAATGCTGATCGGGATTTAAGCTGATGTTGTTTCTCACCGCTTGTTTAATGCCGGGATAAAAAAGACCTTCCAATTCGATATTTAAAGATTCCCCTTCATGATAGGTTGCGACGCAGAATCCATCCCGCTGTGCGATTTTAGCTACGGCCTCAAGCACGTCAAGCTCATAAAAGAGATGAAGCAGGTCGATGATAACTAATTTGCCCTTCCTGCGGATGATACTGTCAAGTCTCCCAATTTCAAAGTACCGGAGTTTTTTCTTTTTGCTCAGTTTGACAACATTCGCTAATACAGGCATTTCCAGGATGGATTTTAATCTTCCGGCAATGTCAATCAGGTATTCAGACTTGCTGTTTTCCAGTTTGATGATCAGTTCATCGCTGTATACGAACAATTTAATCAATTGTTTTATGCCAATGAGTATGGTGTAATAGGATGGGCTTTCACGGATTTTATTCTTTAAATAGGCAACTGTAGCATCAATCAAGTTTCCATTGTGGTAATCTTTCTCGTGTTTCAGGTAATGCAAAATTAAATCGGCTTGACTATGGGTGATGTCCAGGTCGATAGGCATATTCATCAACGAACCAATTGCGTCAGATCGCAACTTTATCTCTTCGAAATCATTAGTTGGGTTGCGCAGCATTTGTTCCAACCGCTCACGACCGCCAAGGATTTTGGTCTTTTTAAACAGTCCATACAGGGAAAAATAGTTTTTGTCTGTTTGATGCACATTTAGATCAGCATAGGTCTGCTCATCCATGAAGAAGCGTTCTGATTTCATCTGCCTTGAAGGTAAGGAATATTATCCACTAGTTGTACCATTCTAAGACCTGACAAGCTCTGGTTTAGGTTTACCCTTAAGCGTAGCTTGGTCGTACCCAGGTATTAGCTTGTTCGCAAAAAGGTACCCGTTTTGCGAACAAGGCACGACTGAAGTGCGCTTGAGCTAATTTCAATGCGAGAAGAAGAGTGGTACATTGCCCCTTGAAAACAGGAACTAAAGCTTTCTTGCTTTGATCTCTTTATTTACTGTGTTTAAATTGATCAATAAGGGAAGCAGGGTTAATGGGAAGGTAAAAATTGGGATTAGTCCTATAGAAAGGTTTTTGAAACCTTTTGTGGCAAAGATATAAATCAGGATGGCGATCGCGATAATGTAGATAATGCCAAAACCAATGGAAACGCCTTTAAGAAGATCTTTCTTTTTTATTAATTGTTCGTTTGTTAGGGCTGCAGTAGTGTTCTTAATCATGCTTTTGTGGTGAGTTCGGCAAATTTATAGTTTTTATTGTAGTTGACAAGAGATCTTTAGAGACAAAGATAAGTCGCAAAATGAACTACTTCTCCATCTTGATATAAGCAGGATAGGATTCCCGATTGGGTAGACTAAATTCTTCATCGTAAGGGGGTGTGCCAGCGCTGTTATTGTATACTGCCACACGTTTTACGCCGGTTGAGGTGCTGCCACCAGTACCATTGATAACGTTCAGAATGTTACCCGGACCAGAAAAGCGGGTGATCACCAGTTTTTCGAGTTTTACATTTGGGCTATTGGGTATTTCAAAGCCATTGCTTTTGTTTACGTTTCCGTCAGTCCCTGTGAACACTGCGTAAGAGCCCATTCCGATGCTAAGATGAGTTTTTACAGTGTTGGCTACTTTGAATGCTGCATAGCCATTAACACGGCCGCCCTGACTGCTCCAGCTGGCTTGATCTGGGGCATCGTATGGAGGTTCGTTTTGGAAGAAATAGGTGCTGCCACGCTCACCCAGCCAAAGCACTTCATATTCCTGAAAATGCTCAGTAAATAGCGCGTAAAGGGTCACATCGTTTCCTGTAACTATTAATCCATTCTTACAGCGATCCCTCGACCAGCGAACGTGTCCGCCAGGTTGCGAGCCATGGTCGGCACGCCACAACCAAAAGTGGTCGCCCACCACATTGCTGCTGTTGATTTGCATGGCCGTATGGATCTGAATATTTTTAGATTGTACGCCGCCAACTCTGCAAGTGATGTCCGCAAGCAAAATTGGGTTCTCCGCATGGTTTGCCTTTGCTCCCTCTTCACCAACCCTAATCTGATAGGTTGTGCTGTTGGACGAATCCATGAGTAGCCCTGCGATAATAATCCCATCTTTATCGTCGGCATAAATACAGCCCCAGGTGTTTTTTTCAGTAGGCTCCAATGTTACGGAGGCGATGCCGGCACCAAGCAAAATGGCATCTTTTCTATTCACTTGAATAGGTGCGTTCAAGGCGTAATGACCGGGTGTGAAAAATATGTTTTTGCCCGCTTTCAGCGCATTGTTAATTTCCACATCGGTGTCGCCTTCTTTGGCCACATACCAATCCGTGAGCAAGTCCTGGATTTTTCCTTTACCCATTGCTGTTGCCGACCAGGAAGTACCTGTTCTATCCTTTTGCCATGCCGGAACGAAAATTTTATATTCCTGATCATCATCAATAAAAAGAAAAGGTTTTTCCCTGATGATGGGCGTAGCCGCAATTGAAGAGTTGATGGCATCGGATTGTGGAGGGTTGACACAACCCTGCCAAACCATATTATAAGAACCGCCCATGGTGTTCGAACCAGCAGGGAAGATGGCGTTCCGGGTGTGCCACTGTTGCTGTCCGCCCCAGTTTGGTCTGGATGAGGTGTAATGGGTATCGGCGATAAAACCGCCGCTGCCCCAGAAATTGTTGGCTCCGATATCTGAAATATATTTAGAAGTGCTTTCAATTAACATTCTTCGTGCGCTGGTTGATTGCGAAACTGTCCATGCAAAATCCCGCATTACGGATACGTTTTCCACCGAACGCCAAAAAGTACAGGTGGCATTTGCTCCTCCGGAAAGGTGAGGTCTGGTGAATATTGCACCCAACTTAACTGCCGAGGGCACTTTGCCCAAACCGCCAATGTGTGAATAGAAGCCCAATTCTATGGCGTTCGCTGCTGCGGATGAGGCAGAACCCGAGCCCCCAGGATCGTAACTTTGGCCGTTTACGTTCGACTTGAAATAATAGGCCTGTCGTTTGGTGGTCCACTCACCGTTGGAACCTCCACGACCAATCGCTCCGAATTGCGAGTTAATGTCGTTTCTTGCCGTCTCTGCTTTTTCATACTTCCTGTCGTAGAAATACATATTGTCGCCAAAAATCTGTTGCTCCAGGGAGAGGACTATGGTGATGTCATTTCGGGTAATTTTATAATAGTTTTCGTATTGAACTTTATTTGGCTTATTGTCGGTAAATGTTAATTTGGAAGTTGAACCGAGTTGTAGAAAATCTGCTGCCAGTCGACTTCCACCTCTGGTGATTACATAATTTCCTGAACCGCCGAATGCTGGCCAGGATAAAGTAATGCGGTGATTTTTCTTGCTATATGTAATCTTGCCGTTTATCTTATTCTCCTGTTTTTTATTAATAGCGGAATACGCTATTGCAACATTGCCTAACAATAATATGAAAGTAAATGCTGTGAAAACAGCGTGCATCTTTTTATTCATAAGGGAATTCATCAACGTGTAAAATACAAAAACAGATTCTTGTGTCGCAATTTACCATTGATTTTGTCTTTTTAACACCTTCGGAATATATATCTATCCAGGTATATTTGTTTGAATGACAAGACCTTTAGCAGATGAAGAGCTTATTTTAAGTCTTAAACGGGACGTTATGCTTATTTCAAACCCGAACCTGGTGCATCCATTTTTTGGAAAAATGACGGAAGAGCAAATTGGCTATTATTGTATAAACGCACCGATCATCACCTTCGGCAGTTTAACGGATGATGCCACTGCGAAGAGTAGACAATTTTTGCTGACTGAACATCGGCGAATTGTGGAATGGCCGTGAGTAGTATGATCATTTCGAATATTGCTTTCCAACTGAATTATAATTAAATTTGCTATCATGAGTGCCGCCGTCAAAAATAAAGAAATGTTATTTTCTGCCCTTTTAACTAATAGGCAGAAAATCCGTTCGTATGGAGTTTGTAGACTCAGTGTCTTTGGTTCGTTTCTAACCGGCAAGTTCAAAAAAAACAGTGATGTCGATTTGCTAGTCGAATTTGAGCCACAGCAAAAAAGTTACGACAATTTTATGGAATTGTCTTTTTATCTTGAAGATTTACTTGGACGAAGAGTTGAATTAGTTACGACACAGTCTTTAAGTAAGTATATAGGTCCTCATATTCTCCAGCAAGCAGAAAATGTTGCTATCTAATATTGAGTTGCTAAGACATATTGTTGACGAGGTCATTTTTGTGCTAAAGGCCACCGAAAACAAAGATAAAGATCAGTTTACCAATGATCCCATCTTGTCACGTGCTGTGATTAGAAGCCTCGAGATAATCGGAGAGGCCACTACCAAATTAGATCCTGATTTCAAAATCAACAACCCTCATGTCGAATGGAGAAAAATGGCAAATACTCGTCATCGCTTAATTCATGACTATTTTGGTGTAGATTATGAAATTGTATGGGATATCATAATTTCAAAATTGCCGCAGCTGCACATTGATATTGCAGAAATTATCCAAAGCAATAGTTAATAGGGCCGTCTTTCGCATATCTGATCCTCTTGCTCAACAATTTCTTTTCCCCAGATACTTCGGCTGTTTTTATTTTTTTTACGCTATCGTAAAGTTAAAATATGTTAAACTAGCTCATATTCATGCCGTTATTTTAAAATAAATTTGGTTTGTTACGAAACATTCGTAGATTTACGAAAAGATCGTAATAAGCTATGGAAAAATTATCAGCACAAGAAGAAGAAGCCATGCAAGCAGTATGGCAATTCGGGGAGGGTTTTATCAAAGACTTTTTAGACGCGATGACTGCGCCTAAACCTCCCTACACTACCCTTGCCTCAACGGTAAAAAACCTGGAGCGTAAAGGTTTTGTAAGCAGCGAGAAAGTGGCAAACTCTTTCAGGTACAAAGCAGCCATAAAAGAGGAGGAGTATAAAAAACGCTTTATGAGCGGTTTTGTGAGCGACTACTTTGAAAACTCTTACAAGGATCTGGTTACCTTTTTCGCTAAAAACAAGAAGATCAGCGCCAAGGAATTAAAAGAGATTATCAACATGATTGAGCATCCTAAATCTTAATCATATGCCTGAGTTATTTATTTTCCTGCTAAAAGTAAATATTGCGCTAGTTGTGTTTTGCCTGGGTTATTACCTGGTGCTGCGCCAGCTCACCTTCTATACCCTAAATCGTGTTTACCTGGTTTTAAGTATTCTATGCGCTTCCCTTTACCCGCTTGTTGATATACCAGCGCTTTTACAACATAAGCAACTGGCAAGCGTACAGCAGATAGCTATAAACTGGCAAACTTCGGCGACACAACTTGCCGAAGAACCTGCTTACTGGACCGTATTAACTTATTTGTTTTGGGCGGGTTTGTTAGTTTTTGCTGCGCGATTAACACTTCAACTCGCTTCCCTTTACCGACTGTACCGCGGTTCAATTCCTGCTGTTTTTCATGACCATGAGGTGCGGGTGACTAAGGCAAACATCAGTCCTTTCTCGTTTTGGCAAAATATCTACATTAATCCTGACAATATTGAGCCCGCTGATCTAGAAAACGTACTTCGCCATGAGCAGGTACACGTTAACGAATGGCATACGCTTGATATTTTACTGGCCGAGCTCAGCGTAGTTGCCTACTGGTTTAATCCAGGTGTTTGGCTGATGAAGAAAGCAGTGCGCGAAAATGTAGAATTTATTACCGACCGTAAGATCCTGCAGCAAGGGGCCGACAGCAAAGCCTATCAATATAGCCTATTACATGTAAGCACTGCCGAGACCGCATCGGCTGCCATAACTAACCATTTTAATTTTTTAACCTTAAAAAAACGTATCAAGATGATGAACGCAAAAAGATCCTCGAACCTAAACCTGACCAGGTATGCTTTCCTGGTTCCAAGTGTTTTTGCCTGCCTTTTTATAGTCGGCATATCTAAAGCAGAAGTAGTTAAAACCCAACTCCTGTCTTTAAAATCCAATGCACAGGTTAGTGCTTCAAATTATCACATTGAGCAGACCGACACGCCCAAGAAAAATAAAAAAATAACAGCAGTTCGCATATCTAAACGGGTTGACACAGTGAAGCCCAAAACCATAACTATCCTTAAAAAGAAAGGTGATACGACGATCTCCAGTATTGTAATTTCTGATATGCCTAAAGAGATGGTGATGATTTCAGACGGGAAAATAGATTCCACCAGAAAAGAATTCGGGGTATCTTATTCCTACACAATAACCAGCGATCCGGTGCGACCTAAAGTTATTGATGTTAAATTGACTGAGCCCGCAAGTCAGGCTGAGTTTAAAGACAAGTTAATTTTGATCAATGGTGAAATTGCGACATCAAGCCAGTTGAAGAAACTGCCTGTATCAGATATTCAAGCTGTAAGATCAGTTGATGCTAATGCGCAGGATAGCAGCGACGGCATACCTTACATAAAAAAATATGGCGACAAAGCTAAAAACGGTGTGATCTTTATTACCACTAAGAAATCGAAATAATTGTTAATGTCTTTATATGCAAGTTTGAGGGGCACAATAGATAAAAGTGCTCCTCTTGCTTTTCCTTGGCTTAAAGTTAAAATGACAATTCTAACGACGCCAATTCATTGCCTAATTGCTTAATGCCAGTCATGATTTTTTCAATTTGCTTGTGACTTGGCTTTTTATGTCCATTAACATATTGAGACAATAGTGTCTTATCCATGCCAATTCTACTACTCAATGCGCTTGCATTGATTATTTTGTAATATTCAAAAAATTGTGGTACATCGATTTGAATTGAAAAATCATTAATTGATAATTCTTTCTTTCCGCTAAGCTCAGCAAAAGAATTATACGCTTCGACAATATTGGCCCTTAATTCCTCAATTGTTTCCCCAGTTGTTCCAACAGGAATATTTTCAAAGTCTTCAGAATAGGCAGAAAAACCCGTTCCAGTTCTTTCTACTACAAAAACTATCTTTTTCATTTCGTTCTTTTAATTCGACCAACATCGGTCTAATAATGTAATATCTCTCATCTCGATTGAAGGCTCGATGCAAAGGTATCGAGCAACCTTCATCTCACAGGTGGGGCTATTTAAGCCCCGCCTGTTTAAGAATTTTATTCGCTAGTCCAGTTCCTACCTCTTGGGACGGATGATTTGCAATTATTATCGTTTTTCCTTCAAGTTTAGGATTGTGCCATATTTCGTGACTACCCTTAGCATCTCTAAGCTTCTGCCATCCGGCTTTCTGAAGCAATTTCTTTAGCTCATTCCATTTCATGTTAGATGGTATATTTACTTGCTAAATTCATATCAAAAGTATATAAATGTATACTTATTAGCAAATAAAGTATACAAAAGTTTACCTAATTGCCTTATCTGTTTCTTTAAGCACTTTTCGTTAACAGAGTAACCTCTGATTAGGTAATCTTTGAGGATTTTGTTGACCCAGATACGGAACTGGGTGCCCTTTTTAAAACTAACACGGTAGCCCACTGAAAGCCACACAGTCTCGTTTTCAAGTTTAACATCGATGGCCGTTACCCAGTCTGGAGTATGATAAATCATGATTTGTTCTATTTGCATAAAATTGGGATCGCTGCGTTTATTCGCAAAGCTTAGTGCAAGTCACTGTGTTTTTTTTGAGAAAAGCCAAGAAAATCCAGAAATTTTTTTACTGCTACGGAGATGCTACACTTTTGCTTTACTGCTTAGGTTTTGTTTTAGTGTTTGATTTGACAGATACACCTGACTCATTAATGGATCTTGATGCTGGATTGTAAAGCGGATTATCTCCACTGTTGCCAGCAGGTGAATAAAGTGGATTAACTGCAATGGCATTGTGGTCGCTAGTTTTATTACTTTTTAATACTTCGACCCGTATTGATTTTAAATATAATTTTTTGTTGTTTACATTGATATCAATCAAACTTGAATTTTGTTACCCTATAATCAATATGGTGAAATTCCGTTGTCATCGTTGGCAATTCCCTTTTTGTTCTTCTTAAGGCTTGATTTCAACCCTCCAAAGCGATAGTTCAGGCTTGCAGAAAAACTTCTGGCATATCGTTGGTTATTCCTTTCCTGGTGAAAGTTAAGAGCGTTTGTTGTGCCTGTATTATTACGGTACTTGGAAAATGGGCTGCTGGCTTCAGCAGTAAAGTAACATTTATTTTTGGCTAATTCTTTGGTTAGGCTAAATCCACAACCTCGGAAAGGACTATTTTCTATTCCCTGCAAATTGATATCAGCACCATTGAGATTAACGCTCCCAGCAGTGCTCCATCCCTTGTCAAAACGATAGGTTGATGAGGCTGAGAAATAATACATTACCCGTTGATTGCTCACTATTGTTTGATTAACTAAACCTTCAACGCGCCCATATATTGTTGTCAAATTAGAAGTTATATTCCACTTTGGAGTAAGCGGATAGCTTATGTATATGTTACTGGCCAACATGTTCAAATGACCGGAATTTTCTAAAGTGGATCGTGTTACATTACTAACAGGATCGTATAGCGAGGTTGGGAAAACCATGTTGGAATTGAAGTCGTAGTTTACCCGGATATTTAGCGCTAATTTTTTGAAACTACCGTAGCTTAAGGCTATGCTATTGGAGGAGGCAGGTCGCAGATTAGGATTTCCACTTGATTGGAAGTTTGGATTAGACCGGTCTACAAAGGGGTTCAAATGCTGAATTTCAGGTCTTCGAACTTTTCGTGAATATTCCAATGTGAGACTGTTATTATTTTTAAACTGCCTTTGAATAGATACAGATGGGAGAAAACTAAAATACGATTTGTTGATTTGCGTATTGTTAGAAATAAAACTTGCATCAACATTAGCTTGCTCTAATCTAACCCCTGTTTTAAAGTTCCAGGCGTTTATTCTATATTGATACGAGTTATAGAACCCAATAATATTCTGTTTGTTATTAAAGTTATTGCTGAGCCCATCATTCGTAGTATATATTTGATTTGTGCTGAGGGTATCATAAAGGAAGTTACTTTTATTGTTTCGAATAATTCCTTTTACCCCGGCTTCTAAAGTTAATTTTTTAAATGGATGTGTATAGTCAGCCTGGAAAGATTGTTCCAATGATTTTTCGTCATTGCGCTGTTGATAATCTGGCGATTGATAGGTTATCGCGTCGGCGACATCAAAATTTCCGAATCGATCATTATTTGTTTGAAGAATTCTGTAAGAGAAAGTTAGCAGTTGATTTTTATCTCTTTTAAAACCTAATTGATAATTTAGCGAAGCATCAAAATTTAAGCCCTTTCCAGTATTATCACCAATCAGTCTGTAACTTTGGGTCGGATCAGTAAAATCAGTTAACAGCGAATGCAGATCGCTTTTTGTACGGTTATGATTTGCGTTGGTATTGAACTGCGCGGTGAACAAATTAAGGCTGTCAATTTCATAACTGAAATCTGTGCCTAAATATCCATTTCTACCATTGAATTTCACAGCCGTACCCTGGGTTAATATTGCATTACTTGAGTACTGTTTGTTTGAATTGGTAATTTGTGGTGAATCAAAAAAGCCTCCGCCCAAAAAGCCTGAAATACCAAACTTGCCATCTTTAACGGTAAAATTTCCTCCAACCCCTGGTCCGCCTACCGGAAATCGGTGAGCTGCATTTACACTTGCCAAATAGCCATCGCTAACACGCTTTTTAGTCACAATATTAATGATCCCATCCAGAGACTCCGATTCATATTTTGCAGGAATTGTGGTGATCACTTCCACCTTTTCGATACTCGAAGCCGGCATGTTTTGTAATACGGCCTGCGGATTTCTGTCGACAATAGTAGAGGGTTTTCCGTTAATAAATATTCTATAGTTTGTATTCCCCCTCAACCTAATCGAGTTATCGCCATCGATGGACAATAGGGGTACCTTACGCATCATCTGTAAAATAGTTGAGCTTTTGCTCTCAGGATCGGCCTGGATGTTATAGCTTATCCTGTCGATGTCCTGCTGTACTACAGGTTTATTATTTTTAATCACCACTTCTTCAAGACGATGTACTTCACTTTTTGTTTGAAGCGTATCCGGCTTCCTAATTGTGGTATCCTTTAGGTTGGTGGTTTGTGATTTTGTTGCAAGGACATTTACCAATAAGATAAAGGTGAGTAAAAATTTCGCATTCATATTTTTTGATTTATAACCGAAAGTAGCGGGGCAGTCCCAGGCGATAAAATAATAGTGACAACATGAAGGAGATTGATGATAAACGGCTGTGTTTGACGTTCATCATTCAAAAATGGACGTTCATCATCAAAATTTGTTTTATGCTTACAGTTACTCTTTCTTTGGACAATGAAACCATTTGACTGGACACAGCTCTTTCTGAAGCCATATAAAGTTTACACCCACCTATGCTTCTGGCTGATTGTTTCATGCGCGGTAATCTTTTTTAAGGAGTATCCCGATAGGATGACCGGCCTCACTATGATTTGCTTAGTACTACAAGTGACGTTGGAATTTGTGATACCTGGTTATTCCCAAAATTTATTGGTGATACCGCTCTTTAAAAAATATGGCTGGCTTTGGGGGGCAGCGGCCTATTTATTACAGCTGGTTCTACTTACTTTTTTGCTACCCTATGTACTAAACGCCGTAGGTATGCTTTTTCCTATCACTGACCGTGTGGACTGGAGGAATGAGCACATTGCTTTTTCAGTAGTTACGTTTACAGTGATGGCCACTATTTATAAGGTAGCGCTTGACGGGCTAATCTTAGATAAACATCAGAAGGAAAATGAACTTAGACACCTAAAGGCACAATTAAATCCCCATTTTTTGTTCAATACCCTTAATAATCTATATGGGTTATCGGTTGCAGAATCTAAAAAATTGCCAGGGTTGATGTTGAGGTTATCAGAATTGCTGCGCTATTCGCTATATGATACTAATCAAAACTATGTGCCCATTAAGAAGGAACTGGATTACATTATTAACTACGTAGAATTAGAAAAGATACGCCTTAGTGATAAAACGGAAATAAAAATGGAAGTGTTTGGCAATTATACAGACCAACGCATCGCCCCTTTGTTATTAATTGTATTCATTGAGAATGGGTTTAAGCATTTTTCAAGTCCTAAAGACCGTCGGCCTTTTATACACATTATATTTCAGTTTAATGAAAATAGATTACAGCTATATGTTCAGAATTCCATTGATCCGGAATATTCTCTGTCTGCAAATAAAGCAGAAGGCGGGTTGGGGCTTGATAATGTTAAACAAAGATTAAATTTGATTTACCCGCAGCGGCATTCGCTAAATATTATCAAGGAAGGTGATTTGTTTGAAATAAAACTGGATATAGAACTGGGCTGATATGAATTGCATTATAGTAGATGATGAACCTATTGCTCGAGATATACTCAAAACGTACATCTCGCAAATACCCTATTTAACGCTGGCTGCCAGTTGCGAGGATGCTTTTGAAGCGATGCAGATATTAAACGAAAAAGAGATAGACCTCATTATTCTGGACATGAATATGCCGCGGCTAAGCGGTTTTGAGATGTTGCGTTCACTTAAGAAATATCCTGCCGTAATTATTACTTCGGCATATGGAGCGTTTGCGTTGGAAGCATTTGAGTTGTCGGTAGTTGACTACCTGTTAAAGCCATTTTCCTTTCCACGTTTTGTACAGGCCACTGAAAAAGTCGTTAACAGAGATCGCAATACTGGCGTTCCCGATAAGCTGAATGACAATGAGGATTTTTTGATGGTAAAATCTGATAAAAAGCTTGCGAAGATCTTGTTAAAAGAAATTGAATATGTAGAAGCTTACGGTAACTACATTTTTATCTATCGAAATACAGGCGAGCGTATTATGTCTAAACAAACGCTAACACAATTTGAAGTACAGTTGCCTGGCAATATGTTTATCCGTATACATAAATCATTTGTGCTATCACTAAAGGCGATTAAATATTTAGAAGGTAACGAGATCACGGTCAATAGCAGGAAGCTGCCCATAGGAAAGGTTTATCGGGAAGAATTGATGAGGCGCTTGTGACCAGTTTTGCACGTTCCTCAATAAGTTCTCTTTCTTCTTTACTCAATTGGTGGCCATCGCTCGGTGCAATGGTCACATCGAAAAATTCATACCGTGCATCTAGTCAAACATTTAGTTAGTTGATATCTTCTAAGCCAATAGAGGTGCTAATTTTGTTAATTGCCTGCTTTTAAATAGCTTAGGCGTAAATATTCTAAACAAGTAATGATGTATGAACTAGAAGAAACCGGAGGCGCAAATATTGGATTTGGCCGAGCCACGTGGCCATTTGCTAAATTATTTGTTAATAAAAATGAATTGCAACTAAATGCATCAATCATTGGCAATGTATGTTTCAGACCGTCTGATATTATTTCTCTCGAACCATCTTCGCTAACTTCTGGAGCCGGAATAAAAATTAATCATCGAGTTAATGGATATAGCCACAAGATCATCTTTTTGACGTCCGGCAGTCGCGATTTAATAAAACGGATTGAAGATACCGGGTTTTTAAATAACGCTGAACCTATACCTGCAGAAGTAGAGGCCAAGATATTAAAATATCAATCCAGCGGAAGTTTTCCAATGAAATGGTCTGCGGTTATTGTTTTTGTTGTTATTTGGAATTTATTGTTTGTGGGCGATCAACTGGGTTATTTTGGTAGTAGCAACGAGGGTATTCCAATTGGGATAGGTGCGCAATTGGCACTGGCATTCGCCTTTTTATTTGCCTTGGCAATTATATTGTCAGAACCTTTTAGCCGACTTGTGTTAAAAGATGGCCATAAAGCAATAGAAATTAGATCATTTTTGTTCTTTTTAATGTTGATCACCGGATTGATGTTTACCCTGATCACACTAATATCACTTTAGCTTGATATAGGGATACCTATAGATTCTATATTTCCACTTCATGTTAGCTGATAATGATCAATTGACTTTTGCAGTTGCTCCCTGATTTGTTTCACTAAAATTCTGGGACTTAATACTTTCATCTTGGAACCGAAACCCAGTAGCTCCCGTTCGAGTTCAAAATTTAAGATTACCCTTATACTGAATATCTTCCCTGTTTCGTCTTCGGTTAGCAGGGTCTGCGTATGGTGCAACGGCTTCGTAGTGATATAAGGCGCATTGTCCTTGTCTATCCAAAAAACAACCTCGCAATCACGTTGTTGAGGAGATTTGGTCACCCCGATACAATTGTCGTAATAAGTAGCCAGATCAAGCGTGGTGTTTTCCTGATAAGGCTCTTCGTGATCTGTTATCGATTGGATCCTGTCGAGCGCCAGATTATACAGGTTTCTTCCATTCCGCTTGTGCTGCACGCCCAATACAAACCACCGGTTACGGTATTCTTTCAATAGATAGCCACTAAAACAAAAGCTACTCTCTTGTCGGGCTTTAAACGAACGATAGGTGATGCAGATCGTTTTTTTGGCTACAATGGCCTTGCGGATTACTTCAATGTGTTCCAGACCTTTTAAGTTGTCGTTGCGTTCAAAATCTATCACAGGAATGCTATTAGTATTCTGCGTGTAGATTTTGTCTTCCAGTTTGCTCACCATTTCATTGAGATCGGCAAAATGATTAAAACCTTTAAACTGCTTCAGCAAACCAGATACCTCACTTAGCACCTGCATGTCCTGCTGGTTGAGTGGGCTGTTGGTGATGCTATAGTTTTTGTCGCTATACGTGTAGTATTTTTTATCGACCACGATAATTGGTGCCTCGTAGCCCAGTTTATTGCTGCGCATCATCTCCATATCTGCCTGTACTGTTCTTCGGCTCACACCTGTATCGATATCCTGATATTCATAGATCGCATCACTACAGGCTTCGATCAGATCGTCCAGCGTCCATTTTTTATAACGGTTTTGCAAGCACTGGTCTATGGTGCGGTAGCGGATGAGGGCGTTTCTATTGACAGGCATTGAATTGGAAATTATTTTCAATGAATTTATGAATTAATTTCAAGTACGCAAATAGACTGCGCAGGAGCTATATTTCTTTGTGTCAGTAAATAATAAAAACAGTCATGGAAAAAGAAAAAATCAGCAACAACGAATTAAGGGCTTTAGGTATCGAAGAAGTAGAAATCCTAGTGAACTTTAGTCGCGTGGCCAATGGTTTATTGAAACATAACGTTATGGGGAAGGCAGAAATCCTGGCCAATATAGAAGCATTGATTGATGATCCAATGCCCTATGCCCTGAAGAAAGGCGGCAAGTTTAAGAACTTGGCAGAAGATGTGATCGCCATGCGTAAGGAAGGTAAGTTTGTTAAACAAGAGCGCAGCAATTTTAAGCTGAAGGAAGAAATCGCTGAGTTTCCGGTATGGGGTTTGGAACATATTGAAGTAGGTGCACTGGCGCAGATGAGGACAGCTATAAAACTGCCGATAGCTGTTGCTGGAGCCTTAATGCCTGATGCCCATCAAGGTTATGGACTGCCGATCGGCGGAGTGCTGGCGACCACGTCAAACACGATTATTCCATTTGCAGTTGGGGTAGATATTGCATGCCGAATGTGCTTAAGCATCTTTGACCTGCCTGCAGCAGCTATTGATACGGAGACTAATAAGCTTAAAAATATATTGGTTGACCATACTTATTTCGGAATCGGGTGTACCACTAAATCATACTTTGACAGTTCCTTGTTCGACAGTGCGACCTGGAATGAAACCAAGGTGATCCGTACTTTGAAAGACAAGGCTTATGCCCAGTTGGGTACCAGCGGCACGGGCAATCACTTTGTAGAATGGGGAGAATTGAGCCTCGTTGAGGGTGCTTTAGCAGATATTCCTGCCGGTAAATACCTGGCTTTGTTGTCGCATTCCGGTTCACGCGGGTTTGGTGGATCGGTAGCAGACCACTATAGCAAGATCGCAATGACCAAGACAAAACTGCCTGCCGAGGCTAAACATCTGGCCTGGCTCGACCTGGATAAGGATGAAGGTCAGGAATACTGGATCGCCATGAATCTTGCTGGTGAATATGCAAGTGCAAACCATCATGAGATTCACAATAAGATCGCCCGTGCTTTGGGAGTCAATCCGTTGGCAAGAATAGAAAATCACCACAATTTTGCCTGGAAAGAGCAATTGGCAGATGGTACTGAAGTGATGGTGCACCGTAAAGGTGCCACACCAGCAGGTGAAGGTGTTTTGGGAATCATTCCGGGAAGTATGAGTACGCCAGGTTTTCTGGTGCGGGGAAAAGGGAATGCAACCAGTATCAACTCGGCCAGCCATGGTGCAGGTCGTTTAATGAGCAGGAGTGCGGCTTTCAGAACACTGGATAAAAAGCTGATTGCAGCTAACCTGATCGACAAGAGAATTACCCTTATGGGTAGTGATATGGACGAGGCACCAATGGCCTATAAAGACATTCATGCGGTAATGGCTGCGCAAAAGGACTTGGTTGAAGTGCTTGCGAAGTTTGAACCAAGGATTGTGAGAATGGCAGATGCAAGAGAAAAACCAGAAGATTAGAAAATAATTTAAAATAATTTTTACTGCGCAGATACACTGCGCAATGGCTTTCAATCTTTGTATTGACAAAAGAAAATAATACTAACTAAAAGGAGGTTCAAAATGAAATTTAACCTGTTGAGCAGAACAAAAAATCAAACGGTAAACCACGAAGGTGCAAAAGCGTTTCTGATGACACCGGAATTCGAATTGTATTCTACGGTAGTTACCTGGAGCTTAAACGATTCTTTTTACGAAAAGAATGAAACGCGAGTGGAACGTCTACGTTTACTGATCGCTCAATGCGAACCTCTGTTTGTCGGTAAACTCGCTGTGTATGCGCGAACTAAAATGTATATGCGTTCGGTACCGCTAGTATTGGTTACCGAATTGGCTAAGCTGCACTCGGGCGATAATCTCGTCGCCCGGGTTACCGACGGCGTAATTGGTCGTGCAGATGAGATCACTGAGCTTTTGGCTTGCTATGAGTTGCTCAACGAGCGTAAAGGGACGAAAAGGCTGAACCGCTTGTCAAAGCAACTGCAAAAAGGTTTGTCGACCGCTTTCAACCGTTTTGATGAGTACCAGTTTGGTAAATATAACCGTGATGGGGCGATCAAACTGCGTGATGCACTGTTTCTGGTGCACCCTAAGGCAAAAGACGAGTTGCAGCAAGTACTGTTCAACAAAATCGTTACGGATGATCTGAAAACGCCTTATACCTGGGAGACGGAGTTATCTGCATTAGGCCAAATGAATTTTGACAGCGTTGAATCCAAAGCCATGGCGTTCCGTAGCAAATGGGAAGAGCTGATTGACAGCGGAAAGCTGGGCTATATGGCCCTGCTGCGAAACCTGAGAAATATTCAGGAAGTTGGTGTAAGCTATGCACATTTCGAAAAGGTATGTGCCCGTTTGGGTGATGCCGCGGAAGTAGCAAAAGCAAAGCAGTTCCCTTTCCGTTATCTGGCGGCTTACCGCGAACTGATTGACCCATCCGCTACTGGCCCTGTCATAGGCATTGTAAAAAAACTAGCGGCCATGGTGCAGGGGGGAAATACAGGGTATAGCGGTGATTTACTGGATGCTTTGGAAAAGGCGGTTCAGGCAAGTGCTGCAAACATCAAAGGTTTTGATCATGAAACAAGTGTGCTCATTGCTTGCGACGTTTCGGGGTCCATGCAAACACCTGTGTCCGCAAAATCAAAGATCTTACTTTACGATGTAGGATTGATGCTGGCTATGCTCTTGCATTCACGTTGTAAAAATGCAGTGGTTGGCATGTTTGGTGATTCATGGAAAACGATTACTGTGCCCCGCAGCAATATATTGAGCAATGTGCAGGAGTTTTACCGCCGTGAGGGTGAAGTGGGTTATGCCACTAATGGTTACCTGGTGATCCAAGACATTCTTTCCCGTAGGATCAGGATGGACAAAGTGTTGTTGTTTACCGATGGTCAGTTGTGGAATGCCACTTCTGCTTCAGATAGTCATATACAGACATTGTGGTTGCGTTATAAGAAAGCGGTATCACCCGAAGCTAAACTATACCTGTTCGATTTAAAAGGTTACGGTCAAGCTCCATTGCAAATACTACGGAATGGTGTCTACCTAATCGCGGGCTGGAGTGATAAAATTTTTGAAGTACTGGCCGCTTTGGAAAATGGCGAATCCGCATTGGATGCAATCAATAAAATAGAATTATAAACCAAGAATGGGGAGCCCAGTTCCTCATTCTTTTAAAGAAATAAAAAATATAAGGATGCCGTAGAAACGGGTTACTTCGCACCATTGGAGGGGGTGGGCAGTGTCGTGCAAATGATGCTGTGGGTTCGAGTCCCAAAAGCGGTCCCCCATCCCGAATCGCCTGTTGCTCCTTATAAAATACTAAAGAAGGTGTCGTAAATAAGTCTTACTTCGATTGGACGCTGCGGTTGTCGGTTCGAATCCGTCCCTGTAAGGTAGCTCAACTGGATAGAGCTCAGCGCAGATTGCCTTATTGAATTTTACCCTTCTTTTTAAAAAATATTAAGGTGCCGTAAATATGCGCTACTTCGTGTCACCGGTTCGATCCCGGTCGTTGGCGTAAGCTGATGTAGCTCAGATGGTAGAGCAGTTAAAATTGCGCATATTGACTTTGTTGCCCTTAATAGTTAAAGAAGATGCCGTAGATCAGTGTTACTTCGCCCGTCACGCAAAATGCAAACCCTGGCCAAGTGTTGCTCTTTCATTTATATTATGTAAATTATACGATTGAATCATGACAGAAATTATCCTTCAGAAGCTACTCGAATTAGAGCAGTCTGAAAACATAAAAATACTTTACGCATGTGAATCTGGTAGTCGCGCGTGGGGTTTTGCTTCCCCTGACAGTGATTTTGATGTCCGGTTTATTTACACCAGAGCAGCTGATGATTATCTGAGTATAGCCGACAGTACGGATACCGTTGGCTTACCCGTTGATGAGGTGCTGGATATTAGCGGCTGGGATATCAAAAAGGCTTTAAAGCTGTTTTTAAAATCCAACGGACCGTTATACGAGTGGCTACAATCGCCTATTGTATATTGCCAGGAACCTAACTTTGCAAGGGAAATGCGTGGACTTATGCCTAGTTACTTTTCTTTGCGATCTGCTGCAAATCACTATTTGTCGATGGCTTACAATACATTTTCTGAGGATCTGCAAAGTGACCATGTGAAGATGAAACGCTACTTTTATGCATTGCGGCCCGTTCTTGCATGCTTATGGATTATTGAGCGTCATAGCGTACCACCAATGGAATTTGAACCTTTAAAGGTGCTGATTAAAGACCCTAAAGTTCAGCAAGGCATTGAGAAGTTGATGGAGAAAAAGCTTGTGGCGGATGAAAAAGCGATGATTGAGCCAGTGGCATTGCTGAATGATTGGCTGGCTACCACGCTATCTAATTGCAAGATCCAGATACCTTTGTTACCTTCTATAAGGCAGCAAACAAATGAGTTGGATCAAGTTTTCAGAAAATACATTGGGGTATGACCTATAAAGAACTTAGACAGCATAAGCAGCTGATCCTGTTGGATTGCGTTAGTGGCAGTACGGCATACCATTTGAACGTGGAGGGTTCCGATATAGACAAAAAGGGGATTTTCATTATGCCCCAACATCAGCTTTATGGGTTTGATCAGCAACAGCAAATTGCCAACGAAACCAGTGATGAAGTGTATTTTGAGATCGGCCGTTTTCTGGAATTGCTGACGAAGAATAATCCCAATATCTTAGAGTTGTTAAGCACTCCCAGGGAGCATGTTTTATTCCGTCACCCCTTACTCGAACTCATCAAGCCTGAAGATTTCCTATCTAAACTTTGCCAGGATACTTTTGCCGGTTATGCACAAACGCAAATTAGGAAAGCACTTGGGTTGAATAAAAAGATCAATAACCCAATGGATGCTGAACATAAATCGGTGCTGGACTTTTGTTACGTAACACACAATAATGGTAGTGTCGCACTCAAAGAGTGGCTTATGGCATATCAGTATACGCAGGATCAATGCGGCCTTGTTAAGCTCGATCATTTTCGGGATGTTTACTTACTTTATCATGAGAAACAATTAAATGAAGGCAGATTCGCAGGAATTGCATCTGGTCCTAATGCCAATGATGTGCAGCTTAGTACTGTACCTAAAGGATTGGAACATATTGCTATAATAAATTTTAATAAAGATGGCTACTCTACCTATTGCCGTGAATACAGGGAATATCAAGAATGGGAAGCAAAGCGAAATGAGCAACGTTATCAGTTTACTTTAACTCACGGTAAAAGCTACGATTCAAAGAACATGATGCACACGTTTAGACTGCTTAATATGGCGGAAGAGATTGCATTGCAACATAAGGTAATCGTTAGACGAGAAGACAGAGATTTTCTCCTGAAAATCCGCAATGGCGAATTTGAGTTTGATGCGCTAATGGAGATGGTGGAAGCCAAAATGGAAAGTGTACAGGTCGCTTATAGAAATTCCTCTCTGCCGGAAAAACCTGATCACAACAAAGCTGAATCAATATTAGTAGAGATCAGGACAAAATACTATTCGATGTGCGACTTATAATCCGCGAGCTCACCTAATTATGCCTTATCGATGCCAGCTATATTTTAATAATGTCTTTCCAAATTTTATCATTTGGCATAAGGTGTCTTTAGGATATTTTATCTTCCCTTTATGAAAAAGTTAGCAATTGTTCTACTTATAATTGGGTCGTTTGCAGCACTAAGCGTTAACACCAAAGCTGCTGATGGTGGTAAGGAGATTTATCTGCCCAAAAAGATCTCTACGGTCCCAGATAACAACGATTTCAATAACAATGAGAGCGAGTACAGTAATAAAAGGAGTGTTCAATCTGCTAATTTCATGATTTATTGGTCGAAGGAATATGGAGATGATCCTTTGTTAAACGATGACCGAACCAAAAGATTTGACATCACCAGAGCAGTCAGTGAATTGGAGCGATATTATCAATACTATGCCGAGGAGTTGAAGGTTGTTAAAAAGGGAAGTTCTATAAGTGACCGCTATAAGATTCTGTTTTTTATTACGGGTGGTAAAGATGGTACGGCATACGGATGGGGGGCAGATCAAAAAGTTGGAATATTATGGTCGCCAGCTGTGCGGATGAGCAAAGAACCTTACGGCGTTCTCGCCCATGAGCTTGGGCATGTATTCCAATTCTTTGCAGAAACTGACCATAACGGAACAAGTTTTAGAGGCGCTTTTAATGAAATGGGTGCGCAATATTTGCTATGGCAAGTGTATCCAGACTGGCTCACGTTCGAAAATTTCCACCTCAAAGCATTTCTGGAAAATACACATCATGCCTTTTTGCACCCAATTAATACCTACCATTCCCCATTTGTAATTGAGTATTGGGCAAGCCTTCATGGGAAGGAATTTTATGGTAAACTGCTTCGAGAGGTTAGAAAGGGTGAAGATCCGGCACAAACCTACCAGCGCATCACTAAAATTAGTCAAAACAAATTTAACGATGAGATTTTTGATGCCGCAAGGCGATTTGTGACCTGGGATATCAAGAGGATAGATACGATAGCGAAAAAATATGAGAACCAGCATCATAGCAAGTTAATCGAAACAGATAGCGGATGGCTGAAGATTGCCCCAGAAAATATTCTGGAAAGCTACGGCTACAATGCCATCCAGTTAAAAGTACCAGAATCCGAAAAGAAGATTTCCGTTCAATTTCAAGGCCTAAGCGCATTAAATGATGCTAAAAGTGCTAAAGCAGCAGGAACGGGCTGGCGATTTGGGTTTGTCGCCTACAGAGCGAATGGTAAACGGGTATATGGCAAGATGCATTCAGACATGAATGAACTAGCGACCTTCGATGTGCCGAAAGACACTCAATTTCTTTGGTTGGTCGTCAGTGCTGCCCCATCTGCACATATTCCATTGGATCGCAAAGCTGAAAATATCCAGCAATTTCCTTATCAAATTAAATTATCAGGGACGAGTTTGAACAAATAAAATCACTAAATTGAGGCACTAACGTTGAGCAACAAACTTACTGGTATACTCCTACCAGCATTATCAACAAAGAAATTGAGCCAGGGATGGCTAACAACTCAAATTACCTTGCAGATCATAACATGCAGTGGAAAAACGGACAGGCGCGCCAAAAGCAGGACGACCAGGCATTTACTTCACTGCATTTGTATACTAGAAAGGGAATTGAACTTCAGAACAGCTATGTACGACCGTGACGGGCATTTATTAGATTTCTTAACGCAGTAAAGCAATAGTCTCCTCCTGGGTGCGTAAGGTTAGGCACCATCCAATACTTTCTGACTACAACAAATACCAACTCGGATACATTTCATCTGACGACTATCAAGAATTTTGTACTTGAAATTTATTGAGTTTAAAAGGAATTAAAAAAGAGTTATGCAAAAAAGAAAGTTAGGAAATAGCGGGTTAGAAGTTTCCGCATTAGGATTTGGCTGTATGGGTTTAAATTTTTTGGATGGAAAAGGGATGGAGAAAAAAGAAGCCATAACGCTATTACGCAATGCAGTAGAAAGAGGTATCACATTTTTTGATACTGCGGAGGCTTACGGACCTTATACCAATGAAGAAATTGTGGGCGAAGGATTACAGCCTTATCGAAAAGATGTAGTAATCGCTACAAAATTTGGTTGTAAAGATGCGAGGCCGGCAATAGGTTTAGACAGCAGACCCGAAACTATTAGAGCGGTGGTTGAAGGATCTCTAAAAAGACTAAAAACAGATTACATCGATTTGCTTTATCAGCACAGAGTTGATCCAAATGTTCCGATAGAAGAGGTAGCAGGAACAGTGAAAGACTTGATACAAGAGGGCAAAGTAAAATACTTTGGTCTATCGGAAGCAAGTGCTAAAACGATTCGAAAAGCACACTCAGTTCAACCTGTAGCAGCATTACAAAGCGAATACTCTTTATTTTGGCGTGAACCAGAAACTGAAATAATACCAACACTAGAAGAGTTGGGAATTGGTTTTGTTCCGTTTAGTCCGTTGGGCAAAGGCTTCCTCACAGGTGCCATCAACACAAAATTAGCAGATGTTGACCGTAGAAATATCCTTCCTAGATTTAGCGAAGAAAATATAAAGGCCAATCAGGTTTTAGTGGATGGACTCTCTGAAATTGCCAGAGAAAAAAACATCACACCCGGACAATTGGCATTGGCTTGGCTATTGGCTCAAAAGCCTTGGATAGCACCAATTCCCGGAACTACAAAATTACATCGCCTGGAAGAAAATATTGGCAGCACAACGGCTGTTTTAACGACCGATGAGCTTGCAAAAATTGACGTCACGGTAAATGGGATTACCCTTGTGGGTGACCGTTATCCCGAATTTTTAGCAAAGCAGATAGACAAATAAAAACTAACAACCATGCAAAATATTAGGGGAAAAGTTGTGGCCATTACCGGTGCAAGTAGCGGAATGGGTAAAGCCATTGCAATAGAATTAGCAAAAAACGGTGCAAAGGTTATTTTGGGTGCAAGGCGAACGGAACAATTACAACAAGTTGTTGACGAAATCAACAGCAAAGGTGGCGAAGCCACTTTTGTTCAAATTGATGTAAAAAATAAAGCCGATTTAATCAGGCTGGTAAATACAGCAGTTGAGCAAAATGGGAAGTTAGATGTACTGTTAAACAACGCAGGCGTCAGTCAATTAAGCCGTATTGACGAATTGGATATAGATGGTTGGGAAGAAATGATTGACATCAACCTCAAAGGCGTTTTGTATGGGATGGCGGCCGCAATCCCTATTTTTAAGCAACAACAATCGGGGCATATCGTCAATATCATTTCCACATCAGGAATAAAGATTGTGCCCATGCAAGGCGTGTACGCAGGAACCAAAAATGCCATTCGCACCATTGCAGAAGCTTTTCGTCAGGAGTCGGACGGAAACATACGCATTACAGGGATTTCGCCGGGATTTGTGAAAACAGATTTTGCGAACAATATAAAAAATGAAGCAATGAAAACGGCAGTTCAGAACGGAATGGAACAAATGGCTATAGATCCCATAGCCATTGCCAATGCGGTAATTTATGCAATAAGTCAACCAAGCGATGTTGAAATCGGCGATATCGTTATTCGTCCGTCAAAACAAAATTGATTAAGTTCGTAAAAGAAAATGCAACAACAACCTAACATCAATCACCTAAAAAGTATATCCCAGTTGGCACGGGTCTTGGGAATTCCTGCACCAATGCACCCATTGATTGCACTGGTTGATTACAAGAATGTTTCGATTGATCAATTTCCGAAAGGGCAAAAAATAAGTCTGGATTTTTACAAAATTTCCTTTAAGCCTACATTTACGGGGCAAATAAAATACGGACAAGGGCATTACGACTTTGAAGAGGGTGGACTGGCATTTTTGAAGCCTAATCAAATTGTTTTTTCACCCGAAGAGACAGAAAGCTATGAAGGGATTGCTTTGTATTTCCATTCAGACTTTATACGGAATTATCAGTTAGGAAGCACAATAAATCAATATGGCTTTTTCTCTTACGATGTTTCAGAAGCCTTATTTTTATCCGCAAAAGAAAAAGAAGTTATCGCCAACTTATTTGCTTCAATAGCCAATGAGTTAGAAAACAATATTGACAATTTCAGCCAGGATGTTTTGGTGTCGCAAATAGAGTTGTTATTGAATTACAGCAATCGTTTTTACAATAGGCAGTTTATAACCAGGAAAGCAATCAATCACGATACCATCACTTCTTTGGACAAGCTGTTAAACAACTATTTTGCAACAAGCAGTTTGAAAAGCGGTTTGCCAACCGTGAACTACATCAGCACGGAATTAAAGTTGTCGCAACGCTATTTGAGTGATATGTTGCGTTCCTTGACAGGACTAAACACACAACAGTACATACAGAATGCCATTATAGAAAAGGCAAAAGAAAAATTATCCACGACAAAGCTATCGGTTTCGGAAATTGCTTATGAATTGGGCTTTGAACATTCACAATCGTTCAGCAAACTTTTCAAGACAAAGACAAACATCTCGCCTTTGGAATTTAGGCAGTCGTTTAATTAAAAGATGTACATACTCATGCGCTCGAAACTTACCATCCGGTTACTCTTACTTAGCCTCTCATTTTCTTTGATTGCGATGACTGTTTTTGGGCAGGTTTTTGACAATAAGCCGGAGTATCCGAAATATGCCCCTGAATTGTTGAAACAAGATCTAGACTTTGTGTTTAGAAAGTACGGAGAGGTACACCCTGATTTTTACAAGGAGACACCAAAAGATACTGTGTTAAAGCGTTTGGAGGCGTTGAAATTATCAATTACCAAGCCGATGACCCGGATGGACTTTATCAGTTTGTTTGCGCCGGTGCTGTTTCATGTAGTTAAGGACGGGCATAATTATGTAAATGGTCCCGATGCTGAAATTGAGACCTATAAAAAGAATGGTGGTTTGTTTTTTCCATTGCCCGTTAACATGCGCGCTGGTCGGATCTATTGCAACTCTTTGAAAACAGAAATACCTTTTAACGCTGAAATCGTCAGTATTAATGAAGTCGGGGCCGGGGAGGTGGTTAAAAAGCTCTTGTCTGGATACAATGCCGAGAGCGAGTATTTTGCAGAAGTATCCAATTCGCCAGGGTTTTGCTGGATGTACTGGGAACGTTATGGGGGCTATGATGAATACCGCATTGAGTATGTCGACGGAGGTAAAGTAAAGTCGACAACACTAAAAGGATTGCCACAGGACAAGCTGGAAGAATTGACTATTTCTGTACCTCAAAAGAACTATGCTTTTCACGAGCTGCCTGAACATAAAACGGGCGTAATACAATTTAACGTTTGTGATGGATTGGAAGGATTTAAACCCTTTTGCGATAGCGTTTTTACCATCATGAAAGGCAAAAAGTACGAACACCTGGTTATTGATATGCGTGAGAATATGGGCGGCACAACCAGGCTGGGAGAAGTGCTTTATGGTTATCTGACCAATAAAGCGATCAGTCAGTTTGATAAAATAGAAACCCGGATCAGCAAGGAGAAACGAGCAGAGTTTGTGGAGATGAACCGGAAATATGGCGGCTGGTTTCAATGGTACGATTACCTGTATTATCCGATATATATACGGACCAATGCAAAACGCAGGGCGATCATGACAACCAAAGAAGGAGCTTTGGCTACAGAGCGTTTTAAACCTAAAAAGCCTGAAGTAAGTCCTTTATTGTTTAATGGCAAAGTGTACCTGCTAACCAGTGAGAAAACCTATTCTGCTGCGGCCATTTTCGCGGCTACTTTGAAGCACTATAAATTGGCGACCCTGGTAGGTCAGGAGACTGAAGAAACCACCAGCTTCACCGCAAACACAGTTGAATTGGTGATGCCCAATACCAAGCTGTCCTTCTCAATTTCCTGTGCCAGGATCTTCATGGTAGGGTGGAAGGACGATGGTCACGGAGTGATACCCGATCAAATCATTAAACGGGATGACAATTCGACAAGCGACCAAGAGCTGGGATATGTATTGAAGGAGATCAAAAGCAATAAGGCAAACAAACTATTTTTGTAACGATGAGTAGTCTGGAATATGAAGAATTATCGCAAGGCGATGTGGAGTTGATTGCAACTGAATTGTACCCGAAGGCGAAACGCAGCTTGATGTTCTCTCTAGCCGCAATGCTTCTTTTTAGTTTTCTACTCCCCTTTGTACCGGGCAAGCGAAGTACCAAATCGGCGATTGAGACTATGGGTTACCCCGGTGCCTTTATCACTTACTTCTTTATATTCGCCTGCTTCGGATTGTATTTTTACAGAAAGTCGGTCCTGGGGCTACGCCGCGATTTAAAAAGCGGCAATAAGTGTGTTTTTACAACCAGGATTTCTAAGAAAGTTTGGCATAACGACCAGCAATTTGAACTCAAGCTGGAAGAGCATCCAAAAGTGTTCTCAAAAAAAAAGTTTTTTTATCCTGTTGTTGAATCTCACTGCTTCCATGAGGGTGACATGGTTGTCATTGAGTATTTGGAGCGATCGGAGGTGCAGTTAAGGATGTTCGCAGAGGTTTAATTCTACGACCACTGTTACTTAAATGGATTGCAAAATAATTTGCTTTTTAATTACTATTGTAGGCAACTTAAAATCGTTTACTTTTATCAAACTATTCTTTAAACATTGCTCTAGAAGACTATTTCTTCCATTCATAATGCAGTGAATATATCTTAGGAAAGTTTGGTAAACGCCATTAAAACAATAAAAAGCAGAGGGGGATTATGAAAAATATAATCACGAAAATTATTCACCCTATTGGGGAATAATCTGGATACATTAAAGCCCTCGGAATAAAATAAACAAAAACTATTGTAAATAATAGTTTCTCAAGAGCAATCCATTTGATGTTTTCGAATAAAAGAAATTTTTGCTTTCGCTTTTGCACACTTAAATGTAATCAATATTTACCCTCTAAAAAAACCATTCATATCTATCTTAAGGCTTTCAACAATCTTTCCTATGCCGTTCCGATGGATGGGACTAAACTCAAAACTCTGAAAATTCGTTGGCCATAGCCAGCCCAATACTTTCATATTTTTCCTTATAATTTATATCATATTTATAGAGAAAGTGCTTGAAGATTAGATCTCCTGACACCGGGATTTCTGAGATTTCAGTCTTGTATATATAGCCAAATTCCGCTGAGTTGCCCTTCAATGCCATTTGAAAATTGTAGCCGAAAACGCCATCACAAAATTCATTTATTTTAACCCCAGAGAGTTCCTTTTCTTTGCCTGATTTTAGAAACAAAATATGATCATTAACTATTTTTTCAACGCGCGCAATATCAGAGCAATTAATTCCTATCGACTGTCCTAACGCATCAACTTGTCCTAACGGAAAATCAATAGTTTCTCCTGGCCATATTTTTAATGAACACTTTTTATCTGTACTTAGATATCTTACAGTATCAGTATAAATTTGAGAATGAGAAATTATCTCTTTGAAATTTAAAGGAACCCAATATTTATATGCATAGGCTGCATTAATAATATGATTTGAACGAATACGAACTTTTTCACCACCTGATAATTTACATAGAACGTTTCTTTTAAGCAATGAGTCTAAACACTTATTGGGACTGGATTGGCAACTTCCACCTAAATGAAAAAGTGACAACATTATGGTTCCAATACTGAATTTTATTAATAAACCTTTTGAGTGCATGAGTTCAATTTAAATATTTTTTTAACCTATCCCTTGCGCGCGGTAGGTCATTTTGTGGTCGTGGCGATATCATTTAATAGCCATTGTACTTTTCATTAAGACACCCGTGTGGATCACATTCCGAGTTGCTTGTATCGTGAGGTTACGATGGAGAGATATTCTTCTTTTACATCATCTGGTAAAAAGGATTTTTCGATCCAGTCCACTGCTATATTTTGATTTTTCTGCAATCGGTTATAAGCTCGATCCTTTTGCCGAGTTGTTAATTCCAGGCGCTCAGCAAGCCCGTCAAATTGAGTCCGACCAATCTTTCTTTTTTTAGCTCCCAATGTAAGCGCTAGCTCCTCATTGTCAGCGGGATTGGCCACGATACATTTAATAAATCATATGCCGGAGATAAAATCCAGCCTTGCGATGATAGGATCATTGAAAAATTCTTGAGGTGCATATCACTGTTGCGGGAATTGTATTGGAGCAATTTCTTTTGTGCTAACTGGCGCAAGTATACTTCCGAACATCAGCAGAACCTGGTTTACGCTGGATAGGTTCAATGTCTCCTTTCCCTGCTCAATTTTGCGAATTACTGTCAGCGCGACGCCGGCACGCTCAGCGAATTCCTCCTGAGTTAATCTGGCAAGCTTTCTCTTTTCTTTTACAAACGACGCTAATCCTTTCATTATATGCATTTACATCTATTTATGTAAAAATAGTAAAATTATATGTAAATAGATATAAAATTACGTAGATATGGATAACTATATACATATGGATATAGTCAATTTTTTCTTGATTTTAGGGATCTAATACCTGCTAATGGGCGCCAAAATTACTATCAATTCACTCTTACTTATCCTATCGGTTTCATTTATTAGACTAAACTTTATAATCTTGTAGGCAACTTATAAATCGTTTACTTTGTATCCAACTATTCTTTAAACATGGATCGAGAAGACTCTTTCATAAATCAAGACATTAAAGTAACCGTCGATGCTATTGTGTTTGGCTATAATCAGGAAAATGGCATATCTGTTCTATTGATTAGACGAAAAATAGATCCCTATATCAATGAATGGGCGCTCCCCGGCGGATTTGTGCTTAATCACGAAACACTAGAACAAGCATTGGCGCGTGAACTAAAGGAAGAAGCAGGCATATCTATAAATTACCTCGAGCAGCTATTTACGTTTGGAACACCAGATAGGGACCCTCGGAGAAGAATTATTTCGATTTCGTATTTTGGCCTTGTAAAATCTGCTGACTTTAGCCTGTTTGCCTCATCAGACGCCTCTGAAGCAGCTTGGTTCAATATCTATGAACTACCTGAGCTGGCTTTTGATCATAAGGAAATCGTAGACAAAGCAATTACAAGATTAAGAGCCAAGATCACTTATGAACCTATAGGATTCGAACTACTTGACAAAAAATTTCTATTCTCCGATCTGGAGCAACTTTATATGAAACTGCTTGGACATGAAATAGATCGCAGGAACTTTAAGCGCAAGGTAATGTCATTAGGTCTCGTTGTAGAACTGAATGAAAAGGCGCCAGTCATCAATGCAGGCCGTCCAGGAAAATTATATTCATTTGATAGTAAAAAATATAAACAATTAAAAATCAAAGGATTCGACCTCTATAAACTCCTTTAAATATGGTTTGCAAATTTAATTTGTGTAAAAAACACGCAAATTATTTGGATTGTAATAAATAAGTTCTTTTATTTGTGTCATTATTACGCAAAATAAACATTTACACATTAAAATTTAACGCATATGTTTGGTATCCAGCACATCAAATTTGACTCAATGACTTATGTACTCCATTTCAAAAATGGAAGCATAAAAAGAGAGGGGCGCGGACTCTCTTTCTTTTATTTTGCCCCGAACAGTTCAATTGTTGCTATTCCGATGGGGAGTAATGATCTCCCTTTTATTTTTAGCGAATCCACTAACGATTACCAGCAAGTAAACATCCAGGGTCAGATCAGTTATAAGATCAGCAGACCAAAAGAGCTGGCAGATGTTTTAGATTTCACTGTAAACGACAATGGGATATACAAGAAGAACGATATTGAGAAACTGAACCAACGGATTATCAACGAAGCTCAAACTGCAACTTCAGCATACATACACAGCATTAAACTGAAAGATGCCATAAGATCCGCCAAAGCAATAGAGAATAACATCCTCGAAGGTTTAAAAGCATCTGCTGCAATAGGCATGTTGGGCATTGAAATTCTTGGAGCAAATATTCTTGGTATTTCGGCTACTCCAGAAATGGCAAGAGCGCTGGAAACCGAAACCAGGGAAAAACTACAGCAGGAAGCAGACCAGGCCATCTATGAGCGCAGGAACTTTGCCGTTGAACAGGAACGCATAATAAAGGAAACAGAATTAAATACAGAAATAGCAGTAGAGGAAAAGCAAAAGCAGATTGCGGAAAAGAAAATGGAATCTATGGTCCAGCAATCTGACAACGAAAGAAAGTTGAGAGAAATGCAGCTGGAGGCCGATATCTCTGTAGAGAATCAAAGAAAGCAATTCATTGAGCAAAAAACTGCCAATGATAAAATAGAAGCAGAGACCCAAGGCTACGTTTTAGAAGCCACACTGAAGCCGTACAAAGAAATGGATTGGAAAATTTTGACTGCACTGAACAACAATTCTGACCCTAGGTTCAATATTGCCCTTGCCTTCAGAGAACTAGCTGAAAATGCTGACAAAATAGGCAATCTAAACATCAGCCCTGATTTATTAAATTCATTGCTTAGCGAAAGACCAGAAAAGAGAAAATGAGCGTAGAGTATGCCATTATAGTCAAAAACAAAACAAGACTGGAAGCTTTAATAGAACGGTTTAACACTAAAGCACAGGCCAGGTTTTATATTGAAAAATTAGGCGGGAATTTTGAGGACTATGAGAATGAGCATGAAATCTTCCATGACTCATTAAATACACTGCAGACCAGGCTTACCAAAGTCATCAAATACAAAATTCTTGACAGGGCCTTTGTACCCTCTTTTATCTTCTCTGAAAAAAACGTTATCGTCGTAATTGGTCAGGATGGCCTGGTAGCTAACACTGCAAAATACTCAAGAGGTATTCCGATTGTAGCAGTAAATCCAGATGCAAAACGCTATGATGGGGTTCTGTTGCCATTTAGCACGACGAATTTTATCAAAGGTGTTGAGGCCGTTATAGCCAATCAATACCATGCCGAAACAAAACGGTTTGCAGAGGCGAGGCTCAACGATGGGCAACGGTTGCTCGCTTTTAACGACCTATTTATAGGAGCCTCCTCTCATGTCTCTGCAAAGTATAAAATAACCCATAGAGAAATCACCGAAGAACACTCCTCAAGCGGACTGATCGTTTCTACACCGGCTGGCTCAACAGGTTGGCTCAGTTCAATTATGAATATGGCTTATGGTATCACGAATACCTTCGGAGGAAATCAACAACTCAAAAGGCCTGTATTTAAAGAAAATGAACTGATCTTTGCTGTGAGGGAACCATTCAAAAGCATCAGAACGCAGACGGGAATTACCCTGGGCTCAATTAAGCAAAAATCACATTTAACGATCGAATCCCTAATGCCCACAAATGGAGTCATTTTTAGTGATGGCATAGAAACCGATTTCTTAAGTTTTAATAGTGGCGCCATTGCAACAATAGGCATAGCGTCGGAAACGGCCAAATTGGTCGTTACAAAGTAACTCACATATGACAATAAAAACCGAACGCTATAAGCGGTTGCTATCTGCTATATTTCGATTATAAGCTCTTTGTTATAGCCATTGTACTTTTCATCAAAATACCCGTGTGGATTATTATGACGAAGTATTCATCCCACTTTTGGCGAAATACCCACTTAAGCTATTTAATCTTGAGGGTATCTATCAAAAATAGTTTTTGATCTACTTTTTGTTCTTTAACGGAAATAACCTCGTAGGATTTACTTGATAAGATATTTTTGTGTGAACTATCAAAATGAACTGTTTTAAATTTTAAATAGTAAGTCCCAGATTCATTTATCACTTTATTAAAAAAGCCTAAATTCCAATTCTTAAAATGGTCTTTATTTACATTTAAATAGCCTCTTGAAAATAAAAACGTGTTATCAGTATAGCTTACAGAACCATTATCGTCAAATCTAATGGTAAGTTCTATGGCTTCGCATTCACGAGAAAGGATTTTTTCATTCGACTTTTTTGATGTAAAGCTTTGAAGTTCTCCAACAGTAGCGTCGATCTTTAACGATTGCAATGTATCGGATAGGTTACTGACAAATAACCTTAAGGGATGTAGACCATTAAGATAGTAGTCTTTAACAATATAAAATTCTGATGTCTTTTCTGAATGAAAAGCAGCATAGTTTCCATTTGCATAATAGACTGTAACAGTATCATCCACATCCATTTCTTCTAGAGTTTTATCAATTTCATGGTATTTAATTACACCTTCAAACTCTTTAACCTCTTTAATCTCAAATCCTCGACTAAACTTACATGCAAATTGCGAAATAAGAATTGCTAATAAAACGGCTAATTTTTTGGGCATGATGAAGTTGTTATTCAGGAACTTGATAGTAATAATCCTAAAATTAATAAAAATGTCCGCATTTGATCTAAGGGCTTTATTTGTCGTCATTTATACCTAAACTAAAATGAGGTTTTCGTGGTCTCTAAGGAAATCCAATCCAGACTATAACTTATTCCTATCCACTTTATTTTCATCACGAGTTTGCCTCGTGCCTAGCAATGACGTGCAATCTATTTCAGGCACTGTGGAAGCTAGGAGCATTATTAAAAATATATTTTACTGAAAGTTTGGTCTTTCACAAATAACTAGAAGATATTTGTTTAGGAATTAGTGATTTCCGCCACAGCGCATGGATATGGATTTAGCCATAACGTAACGACTAATTACCACAACCAAATTGAACCGTAGATGATAGATTATAACAAATACAGCGATACAGAACTGGCCGGATTATTTCGGGGTGGGGATGACGTTGCGTATAAATCTATCTATGATCGTTACTGGCAGTTGTTGTTTAGGTTTTCCAGGAAGCTGTTACAAGATTCGGCAGTAGCCGAAGATGTGGTGCAGGAGGTGTTTACCTCCCTGTGGTTGAAGAGGGATCAGCTGGATGTAAATGTCCCATTAGCGCCATACCTGTATAAGCTTACTAAAAATAAGGTGCTGGATTTGGTAAAGCACAGTAAGGTAGAAGTGCGTTACCTGGAGCACCTGAAACAGGTGATCCAGCTGGGCGAAGCCCTGCCAGATCAGTTGTATGTGGAGAAGGAGCTGTACGATTTGATTGAGAGGGAAATCAAGAATTTACCAGAGAAGATGCGGATCATTTTTGAGATGAGCCGGAAAGAATACAAGACCAATCAGCAGATTGCAAAAGAGCTGGGTATTTCGCAACAGACGGTGAAGAACCAGATGAGTAATGCCATTCGTAGCCTCAAGGGCAAGCTTGGGGATTCAATTAACATTTTTTTAATAATATTTTAATTTGGCATAGTACTCTGTTTGAGGTTGGTCGTTAAACCATTAATTAACCCAATAGCGAAAGCATGGAACAAGAGTACTCCAAGGAGAAAGCACTTTTAGAAAAATTCAATAACGGACTCGCTAAACCGCAGGAAGAGTTGCAGATCAATGCTGCATTCAATCAATTTGCGAAAACCGCAGCAGAAGATAATCGTGAATTTAATGCCAGAGAAGTAGGAGAAAGGATTTGGTCTAACCTACCACCAGCGCAAATACCTGCTAAGACTATACGAATGTGGCCGCGCATAGCCACCATTGCCGCTGCGGTAGCAGCGATAGCTTTTGGCGTTTACTTCTTTAAATACTCCAATACCGAGATCGGGAAACAAGTTCAGGATGACTTGACATATAAAAACGACATTGCGCCAGGTAAGCAAGGGGCAACCCTGACATTGGCCAACGGTAAAACCATAAAATTATCGGATGCTGCCAATGGCAAACTTGCCGAACAGTCAGGAGTAACGATCACCAAAACTGCAGACGGCAAGCTGATCTATGAAATTAAAGATAAAGGTGTAGAGAACAATAAAATAAACACCCTATCTACTGCCAATGGAGAAACATACGACCTGACTTTACCGGATGGGACCTTGGTTAGTTTAAATGCCGCGTCTAGCTTAGCATACCCTGCGAATTTCTCTGCACTGAAAGAACGCAGGGTTAAGCTGACCGGAGAAGGATATTTTGAGGTTGCTAAAGATAAGACTCATCCTTTCATTGTAGCGACAGCCACACAGGAAGTACAGGTACTGGGTACGCACTTTAACATCAATGCTTACGCAGATGAAGCTAGCGTTAAAACTACCCTATTAGAAGGTTCTGTTAAACTATCGTCATTGCGGGGAGTAGAGTCTGAAACAAGTTCAGGACAGGCTGTGCGCCAATCTCAAAATGAAGCAATCCTTAAACCCAATCAACAAGCCACGCTTAAGGCTGGCGAAATAGCAGTTAAAGATGTAGATACAGAAACTGCGGTAGATTGGAAAAATGGGGATTTCATATTCGAGAGGGAAAGCCTGGCTTCCATCATGTGTAGAGTGGCACGATGGTACAATATTGAAGTAAGTTACCAGGGAAAAATAGATGTACAGCAAACCTTTAGCGGACGGGTTTCCCGATCGCAAAATATCTCTGCGGTACTTAAGAGCTTAGCCTCTACAGGCCTGCTACAATTTAAAGTTAATGGAAAGGCAGTAACCGTTTTAGAGAATAAGAACAAATGACATAGATAAACTAAATCCAGGATAAAGAAGAAGAACCATCCTAATACAATTAATATATCAACGAACCACAAACCGAACTAAAGACATGAAAAAAATTCTACAAGAATAGGCTAATACAGCGGCGGGGAGCTTAAAGAAAAACGCGGAAGTGCTCGAACACTTCCACGCTTAAAATTTGAGTTAACCCTTCCCGAATCAAGTTCGGGATAAAACAATTTTGAGACCATTTTATGTATTAACCCAAGAGACAAAAGTATGAAAAAATATGCTTTTAACCCAGGTATGCTACGCTTTGGCATACCGCCAAAAATTCTATTGATTATGCGCTTAATCATAGTTTTATTAACCACTTCAATACTTCAGGTAAGTGCCAGCACCTACGGGCAACAAGTTACCCTGAATGAAAAAAATGTTCCCTTAACCACTGTATTTAAAGAGATACGGAAACAGACCGGCTACGACTTTTTATATAGTGATAAAATGATGGATGATGCTAAAAAAGTAACCATCCAGCTGAAAAATGTAACGCTAGAAACCGCTTTAGAACTGGCGTTTAAAAACCAGCAACTAAGCTATACCATTGAAAACAAAATGGTGACGGTAAAGCAAAAAGAGAAAAGTTTTCTCGACGACATTATTGCAAGATTTCAAAATATTAATGTTAGGGGTAGGGTGGTCGACTCTTTAGGTAATGGGTTATCAAGCGCAACTGTTAAAGTTAAAGGCGGAAAGAGTGTGTCGACCAATGCCAATGGGGATTTCTATTTAGCGGGTGTTGATGAGAAAGCTGTATTGGTGATTTCCAATATAGGCTACAAGGTACTCGAGATAAAAAGGTTAAAGGAGGAACTAGGAGACATAAAATTAGAGTTTTTAAGTAGTAATCTTGCAGAAGTAACTATTGTAAATAAAGGATACTACAATACTGATAAGGATAAAAATACTGGAACTATATCAACTTTTACCACGAAGGATATGGAAAAGCAACCAATAAATAATATCCTGACAGCTTTAGAAGGTAATATACCCGGTCTTCAGATCACTCAAGTATCAGGTGTCCCTGGATCAGAGTTGAGGGTAAGTTTGCGCGGATATAATAGCTTGGCAAATGGAATAGATCCGTTATACATAATAGATGGAATCCCGTTTAATGCTAAAAACTTTGGAGGAGGAGCTGGTAAAAATATGAGTGCGTTTCCATCAATCAGGCCTGAAGATATTGAAAGGATTGATGTGTTAAAAGATGCTGATGCAACCGCTATTTATGGCTCCCGTGGCGCAAACGGAGTTATACTAATCACTACTAAAAAGGGCAAATCAGGGGTGACAAAAATAGAAGCAAGTGTTTACAAGTCTTTTTCAAACGTTCCTTCTCGTCTTGACTTAATGAAAACAAACGAATACCTACAGATGAGGCGAGAGGGTCTGAAAAATGACGGACTTCATGTTGGAGATTTCGATTACGATCTAAATGGTGAGTGGGATACCACTCATAATGTAAACTGGCAAGATGAAATGTTTGGGCATACGGCTCAAACAATTAACGCTTATGCAAATATTTCTGGTGGAAATGAAAATACACAATTTCTTTTTGGCCTAAGCTACCGCAAGGAATCTACTGTGTTTCCAGGGGACTACGAATATCAAGTAGGTTCAGGAATTTTAAACTTCAATCACCAGTCAGAAAATAAAAAATTTAGAGCAGATATCAACCTTAATTATTCTTCAAATTCAAATCGTTTACCTGACGCAGATTTTACATCAAATGTCCTTCGGGCACCAAATAGTCCCAACTTCTTCAATGCTGATGGAACATTAAATTGGCAAAATTCTACTTTTCCAAATCCACTTGCAGGAACCAATATTAACACTACTCTATACCTAAGAAATCTGATTGCCAACTCTGCATTTTCGTACGCAATAATTCCAGAGCTTCAAATAAAAACTAACATCGGATATACCATCAATAATGGTAAATCTATCACATTGACTCCATTCACTGCTTTTGACCCAGCAAACAGTGCCTTTGCCAATGACTTCAGATCTAATCAAAGAGCGATTAATGAATCAAGTACATGGATTATCGAGCCTCAAATGAACTACACAAGGAACTTTGGTTTTCACCATATCGATGCACTGTTTGGTGGTACATTTCAGGGGACCTCTACCGAAACTACAAGTCAGTTGGCGAGTGGATTTTCAAGTGATGCACTTATCAAAAATTATGCAGGTGCTACAACAATTACAGGCCTCACTCTTACAAACTCAGAGTATAAGTATATAGCGGCATATGCACGTCTGGGATATAATTTAAACGATAGGTACATAGTGAATTTAACAGGTCGTCGTGATGGCAGCAGTCGCTTTGGCCCTGGCAGAAGGTTTGGAAATTTTGGATCGGTTGGTGTTGCTTGGATATTTTCAAGAGAGAACTTCATAAAAGACAATCTTCGATTTCTGAGTTTTGGGAAAATTAAGGGAAGCCTGGGAAAGACAGGAAACGACCAATTAGCAGATTACGCTTACTTAAGTGGTTACTCACCTTTGGGGGGAAGTTATGGAGGTACTCCTATTTTACGACCAACAAATTTATTCAATCCTCTTTATAACTGGGAGACCATAAACAAAATGGAAGGTGGAATTGAGTTAGGCTTCTTTAATCGAAATTTGGAATTTGGTGCCAATTATTACCGACACAGAACAAAGAATCAACTAGTAGGATACTCACTACCAACTGTAACAGGTTTCGATAAAGTCATTGCCAATTTACCCGCTGTTCTTCAAAACACAGGGTTGGAATTCGAATTAAACAGCATTAACCTACATCGCCGCAGTTTTCGTTGGCAAACTAGTTTAAATATCAATTTTCCTAAAAACAAACTAGTTTCCTATCCAAATCTAGAAGGTTCCAGCTACGCAGAAATCTATGCCATTGGTCAACCTTTAACTATAAACTACGATTATGTGTACAATGGTTTGGATAAAGAAACTGGGCGTTATACATTTGCGGATTTAAATAAGGATGGAGAAATTACAACTGCTGACCGAATTCCAGTTTTTTATGGAACAAAAGCGAGTGCTGGAATAAACAATACTTTTTCATGCAGTGGTTTTACTTTGGATTTTATGTTTCATTTTGTGAAACAAATCGGCTACAATGGGGAGATATTTTCCGCACCAGGAAACTCAAATGTTAATCAACAGCGAATCGTTTTGGACCGCTGGCGTAGTCCAACGCAATTAGGAAAATATCAAAAATATACTGCAGATTATTCTGCTACATATGACGTGAATGGAAAGTATGTTAGTAGTAATGCCACGGCGTCTAACAATTCCTTTGTGAGACTGAGAAACGTTATGTTATCGTATACTTTACCCAAAACAATACTAAGTGCGATAAAAATGGCAGGTATCAGTGTATACGCGCAAGGTCAGAATTTATTTGTTATTTCAAAATTCACAGGTCTGGATCCTGAAACAGCGACAATTGGATTGCCGCCACTTAGAATCTACAGTTTCGGAGTGAGAGCCAGTTTATAAAAATATCCTATAACACTAATCTACAGACAAATGAGAAAATTAATCAATGCAGTTTTTCTATTTTTTCTAATTATAATTGCAAGTTGTGAAAAATTCGTACAAATCGATCCTCCCGACACATCTCTCATAGCTTCAACAACTTTCTCTTCAGACGGGACTGTAATTTCAGCGCTCGTTGGTATTTACGCTAATTCAATTACACAATCTGCCGATCCATTCATCATTAGTCGCGATGCAGGCCTTTCTGCTGATGAATTGAAGTCATATTCCTTAACACCAACGCTACAACAAATTTACCGAAATAATTTAGATCCTTTTATAGGGCAGCCCAATAATACCTGGGCGGGTGCTTACTATTCTATATATCAGTGTAATGCAATTATTTTAGGCTGTTCAGCATCCTCCTCACTATCTCCTAAAATAAAGAAGCAGGTGATTGCTGAGGCACAATTCATGCGTGCATTTTGGTATTTTTATTTAGTAAATTTCTATGGGAATGTGCCTTTGGTAACTGGTACAGACTATATTAGTAATAAAACCCTTCGTCGGGAAAGTCAAGATAAAATTTATGAGCAGATTGTTTCGGATTTAAGTTCTGCAAAAGATAGTCTGAGTGCTAATTATGTTGAAGGATCAAATCTTGCTAACTCATCGCTAAGAGTAAGAGCGAATAAATCTGCCGCAGCTGCGCTCTTGGCTAGGGTATATCTGTATACCCGAAAATATAGTCAGGCGGAAGTTGAATCCAGCTTTGTCATTGACAATACAGAATTATACGCAATGTTACCACTAAGTGATGTATTTAAAGCAAATAGCAAAGAGGCAATTTTGCAATTTATGCTTCCTCAACCGAATTATTTTGACACTCCTGAAGGAATTGGTTATGTTTTATACTCGAGACCATCTAGTGGCGGAAGTAATTCCAATACGATTAGTACTTCTCTCTTAAATGCTTTTGAAAATGGTGACTTGCGCCTCCAAAATTGGATTGGAAAAGTTACAGATGAAACTGTTACGCCGAATGTTGATTATTTTTTCCCATATAAATATAAAGAAACTTACGGTGGTGCTCAAATAGAGCAGTCCACAGCTTTGCGATTGAGCGAACAATACTTAATTAGAGCTGAAGCGAGAGTTCAACAAAATAAATTAGGTGGAGCTATATCGGATTTGGATGTCATACGAAATAGAGCTGGACTAGCACTTATCGCTAACGTTAATCCTACAATAAATAAGGAAAACTTATTGAGTTCAATATATAGAGAACGTCGGGTTGAGTTATTTACTGAATGGGGCCATAGGTGGTTAGATCTCAAAAGAACTGGTAAGATTGACGAGGTTATGACTGCTGAATCAGTTGTCAAAGGTTCCACTTGGAATAATTTTAAACAGTACTATCCAATCCCTAGAAAGGAAATTCAAAACAATCCTAATATAGTTCAAAATGACGGATATATAAAATAAAATTGATATGAATAAATTAAGAATAATGCTTATCCTGCTTAGATTTATTAGTCTAGTTGCCGTCTTTAATTTGAATTTAAGTCAATATGTTGAAGCGCAGGAATCAAATAATAGTAATCAATATGTGCCCAAGATAGGAGAACCGATAGCAAACTATGTATTCACTGATTTAATTGGTACGGATAAAACGAAAGTGGGAATTTTTGACTCTAAAGGAAAGTGGCTGGTTTTAGATTGGTGGACAACGATTTGTAGCAGTTGCATTTCAAATATGCCAAAATTAAACAAAATGAGGGCTGATTTCCGAAAGGACGTAGAATTTATTCTTATTGGACAGTCTTCCACTGATAAGAACAATTATAGTTATCGGGTTAAAGATGTGTTTAAAAAGTTGAAAAATAAGTATAATCTGGATTTAACAGCTGCTTTTGATAGCGCTTCATTCGATCTTTTCGGATTGCAATCAGTGCCATTTATTTTAGTTGTTAATCCAGAAGGTAAGATCGTTGCGAAAACATACTCTCTTGATTCCGCTGCGTTGAGTGCTCTGATAGATGGTAGAGATGTGAAACTTAATTATTCATACACTAAAGGCGAAACACATAGAATTTCAAAGTGGGATGACCGGCTACCTCTATTAACTAGCGGGAAAATGGCGAATGGTGGCATTGATACCAATTTTTTATACCGGTCTATACTAGCAAAATGGGACAATTCCATGTTTCAATATTTCACTACTGGCTTCTCGGACATTGATAGTATATCCCCCAACATGCTGTACCCAGGAAAAGGGGTTGCATATGGATTCTCTTTGACAGAATTAGTCAAACTTGCAGCATTGGGAACTCCAGAATGGAGCGATGAAGATACTATCTTGTACAAATCTTATTCTCCTGCTTTGCTCCTTGAAACCTCGAATAATAATCGATTTGGTGCGGGAAATGAAACTACAGGTGAAAATATGTATTCTTATAACATTTCAATACCTGGAACAACGCCAGCTCAACTCCGAAAACATCTGCTAAAAGAACTTGAAGACGCTTTTAGCTTTAAGCTAACTATTGAGGATAGAAAAATACCGGTATATAGATTGATTATTTCGAACAAAGCTAACTTTGAACATGCCAAATCAAAAACTGGAAAATTTTCTTCCATTTATAATTTAAATAAGAAAAATTGGATATTAAAAGCTTTGCCATTGAAAAACCTACCTCACAGACTAATTGCCGCAGCAAGACAGGAAAGGAAACAAAAGTTTCCAATTATTTTAGATGAAACACATCAGAATGCCTTACTTGATATTAACTTGCCGTTAGACGATTTTGATTTTACAGAGGTAGTGAAATATTTAAATAAAGTTGGTTTGAATTTAGTTGATGGTACAGCAATAATAAAATGTTTGGTTGTGACAGATGCTTCTGCCTCAAAACTTAGAGAGAAACTTTGAATTTTTCTCCACACATGCTGTTGAGAAAGTAGGTTTTAGCAGCTTATCGAAATACGAACAATGTGTTTTTCTGATACCGTAATGTCATATAGGCAGATTATAAGTATTCGATCTCATTGAAACCTGAAAAGCACTTGATTAAATTAAAAGTAACAGGTTGTAACTGGGCTGCTGAATTAACTATATTTGTTAAACTTAAAATTATTAATAAAAAGCAGATAGTACTGAATTGAAAATATACTAATGATTGCATCTTCTTATCCCACGGTCATAAAACTGGAAATTTTAAACACAACGGGGAATGGAGCAATGCCTGCGATAGCGTGGGCTTGCTTGTTCTGCGTTGTGTAGGTATCCAGTGCCTTTGACCGTAGTTCAGGTTTTGCCCCCGCTGTCGCACGCAGCAGTCACAGGCAGCTCTGCCAAGACAACACATGATATCCTTCGCTTCGCTCTGGATGACAAGAGCAGCGATGCCCTTGCACCAAATATAAATTAACAATGAACTCAACTTGATCACGAGTAGGTGAACACCATCCCTATATACTTTTAATCAATTCTTTTTAATTTTTACCTCAAAATTTAATGAAAAACCAACATCTGACGGAGATGACTTCCACGGCATGGAAAAATGATGCCATTGCCTACCTCAGGTCTCTATATCCGCAATTCCCTATTGAACTGGAGACCGCTTTAATGGCACCCCGCGCGTTACGCGCAAAATATGGATACAAAAGCGATATGCTACTGATCCCAAACATGAAAGCTGACGAGGCACACTACTTAAGGAAAGGCCTCGCCAAATTGTACACCAGGAGTGAACGGGATAAAAAGGAAAAAATCTTTTACATCTGGAAAGAGAACGAAATGATCGTGCTGCTGAATGCTTTTAAAGAGCACCTGCCCAATGAGAAGTTTTATATCGGACTGATGGAAGATGCGGAACTGGTAAGTTTGAGCAATTGCTGCATGGATGGCATCTACAGGTCGCACATTGCAGCGCATGAATTAACACAAAAGATCATGAGCCTGAAAACGGAGCGAAGGCAGGATCAACTGGATATTTTAATGGCCGATAAGGCTGACCGCTACGGGATGTTTGTTGAAAAATTTCCAGGTATCTGTTATCGCTTAACCAACCAGGAAATCTGTGCTTTCCTGGGTATTACACCTTCTACGCTAACGCGTGCTAAGAAAGCTTGATAATTGATAAGCGGCTGCGTCATTTAAAAACGATGCAGCCGTTTTGTTTTCTATTCTGTATCTTGGTTTCTAAATCATGAAAGTAGAAGTTATTGATATTCAGCACCAGCTATTGGGCCATTACCTACAGCCATTCCTGTTTCTGTCTTCAACAGGGATCATGCCACATGCTTACACTACTTTTCCTAATTCAAATCTTTGTCTTTCTTTATACCGCGATAACAACATCAATTACACGCATGCCGGTGGGCAAAACCTTTGTGAGGTAAGCAAGGGATGCAGTACATACCAAAGCCGTTTATATGGTTTCCATACCCAGCCGTTTAATGCAAGGGTTGATGCTCCCTTAGATCAGATTTGTATTTTGTTTCATCCGGGAGCGATCAGGGCTTTTACCGATATTCCTTTTGAGGAGTTAATGGCTGCTGAGAATGCGTTTGACATCCTATTTCCTGTTCATGCGCAAAGCATCCTTGATCGGGTGTTCTCTTCTCCTATAAACTCAGTACGCGCTGCAATTTTAGAAGAGTTTTTGTTGAGCCGGCTATCTGATTTAAGCTTTAGCCCTACTGTTTCGAGCGCCATAAATGAAATGACAGGGAAATCTGCGGATTTGCTGAAGCTGGATGATTTTTCCCAGCGCTGCGGTGTAAATCCTTCTACGCTTTACCGGCTTTTCATGGCAGAGATTGGCCAAAGTCCGAAATCTTTTTTCAACACCATTCGCTTTAGAAATGCGCTCAAATATGTATTGGCGAGGGATGAGGCTTCTTTTACCCATATTGCTTACCGCCATGCTTTTCACGATCAACCTCACTTTAACAAAGAGATGAGGCGCCTTTCTGGCTACAACCCCGCACAGTTAAGAAAAGTGGCCAGCGTGGAGCAAGATTGCTTAGCCTGGGTTGCCGGCTAAAGTCCTGCACGATTTCTACAATTTTTTGCGAGGTAGCTGCGCTACTTTTGAGCAAATTCTAGTGTTATGAAATTTTTTCTTTTTGTGATTTTGACATCTCTTCTGCCTCTGGTTGGTTTTAGCCAGATGAAAATCAATACAGCTGAGGCCGCCGACCCAGGCTTGCAACGCATTGGTGCTTACGGAAAACTATGGGGAGTGCTTAACTACTTTCATCCGGTTATGGGTAAGGGGAGCGTGGACGGCGACAGTCTTTTCCTAAAAAATATTGGTCAGCTTTTAACCGATCCCTCCGAAGCAAATTTTAAACAAAGTCTTGATAACCTGCTTATAGGGGTGAATGATCCTCAGTCGGTAGTTATAACTACTGCTAACAAAGATGTAGGAACAGTTTTAACGGCAAGAAATGCCTTTGGTGTTTTCGCATTGCCGGGAAATCTAACTTATATCGCTCTTCCCCAAACTGCATTTAATAAGTTTTTGCCCCTAGATTCCATTTTATTGAAAAGCCGTTTTAAAAAGGTGATTGTCGACCTCCGCAGCGCATCAATCAACAATGATCTTGGGATAAAGCAATACAGGCTTTTTGTGCAGCCACTGATTGCCAGTATGCTAAACCGAAGCATGATCTTACCTACAGAACGCAGCTTTTTTTATAAAGGCTTGATGCGCCAGGATTTTCCGCAGGACATCAATCTTTTTGATCCGGATAACTATGGGAATGTGGCACACTTGCAGGTTCATCAGGGATTGAAAAATATTGCCGAAGGGGCTTATCTGTTACCTGAAAAAGCAAAAAAGTACAGTGCTGATCAATACTGCTTTGTGATCAATAGGTATACCAATGTAAACTCCGTAAAAGCCGTCATGGCGCTTCGCAACCGTGGGGCTTGCCGGGTTGTTTTCGACGGACGAGTGCCGGAATATTTATATGGTACTTTTTACTATCAGGAATTACCAGGCGGGCTGACCGCAAAAGTAAGGACCTCTGAAGTTATTTATGAAGACGGAACGCTGGGGGCTAAGCCGGATTTGATATTTGAGGGTAAATCAGATACTTCTTTAAATGGGCTATTGATTCAAAACGCCAGTATGTTGTTAAAGAGGGCCGGTACTAGACCCGGTCATCTGCCTGTTGAGAACACCGTTTTTTTTAGAAAGCCGGTAACGACTACTATAAGTAATGGTACTCCTGATGCGGCGCATCGGTTATTGGGACTGTTTAACTTTTGGAATACGATTCACTTTTTTTCGCCCAATAAAAACCTGATTGCGGTAGACTGGGAAACTTCCTTGCCCTATTTTGTAAAGCAGTTTTTGGAGGCGGATACAGACGATAAATATTTTATGGCGCTGATGGAACTGACTGCCGCTATAAAAGATGGACATGGCATTTTAATGAACAAGCTAAGCGGGCGGTCGCCCAAAGGTTTTATGGACGGCAACTTACCTTTTGCTTGTGAGCAAATTGACGATAAGGTATATGTGACATCGATTATGCCAGACCCTGCGCAGAAAACACCTTTGGAGGCCTTGCATTACGGCGATGAAGTCCTTGCCATCGATGGCATACCAGTAAATTCGATCATTAGTAAATGGGAACCTTTATTGGTAGCCTCCAACAGCGCAGGTTTTAGGCGTGAATTGTATGCAACCTGGTTTACTGCCGGTAGCGTGGGCAGTAAGGCCAGTGTTACGGTACTCCAGGATGGGTTAGAAAAGACAATTATTTTAAACAGGATAAACCGCAATGATTACTATAACTTATGGGGAAAGGTAATTCGCCCGATGGCGACCCCGGCGGTTTACCCTCCTAACTGGAAAATTTTAGATGGAAATGTGGGCTACATCCGTATGAACAGAATCTATACCAAAGAACTGGACAGTGTAGCAATGGCATTGAAGGGTTGCGAAAAAATTGTTATTGATGCGCGTGGTTATCCCCGTGATGGTAGTATTGGTACCAACCTTGCCGCCTATATCGCCAGAAAAACAGACACGGTTTCTTATGACGTATTCCCTTTTGTAACGAGTCCGGATTTGAGCAAAAGGCAAATGCTAATGGAATATGCTGTAATTGTGCCCAACGCTAATGTATTGTTGAAGGATAAGCAGTATTTTTTATTGGTGGATGAAGGCATACAGAGTCAGGGTGAATGGAACGTGATTGCCATACAAGGCGTGACGAAAGCCACGACCATAGGACGTACCACTGCCGGCGCAAATGGTATGGCCGTTACGGTAACCCTGCCCGGAAATTACATGACCTTTTTTTCTGGGTTTGGAGAATATTATATGGACCATACGCCCAATCAGAAAAATGGGGTGAAGCTGGACCTGGAAGTAAAGAAGACGCTGAAAGCCGCAATTAACGGGACTGATGATATTTTAGCGCGTGCATTGCTGTTGATTAAGGGGAAATGATGCAAATTGTGATCTCAAACTAGCTTCCATTTTTGGCCAAAAGGGCTTCATCTGGACACTAAGCCGTTATACCTTTGGGTATTGAAAAACGAGATATATGAAAGGAAATCTACTCTTAATGGAAATGCACTGGATGAACGGTAATCGTGGCGACCTGGTTTTTAGAAACAACATGACCGGCGAGCGAGTTAGAATCAAACGCATGTTTTGTGCACTGGATTTTGTGGGTGTCCTGGTGCAACAGTGTAGAGCTTTTGAAGCTGGTGCCTTCAATGCTAAACCGCTGTTTTTATACAACAACAATGAGGGCGTAAGGTGGGTATTTCATTCGCACATCAGGAACGGTAAGGTGCAGGTAGCACTGATGCTGGATCAAGTGGGTAGTCCTTTTGAATTCCGCCCAGTGTTTAGGTGGGAAGGTGCGCTAGGGGATTTTCGTGCCTCGATAAATTGGTTTGTTAATGGACTGCAGCCTTATGGTTTTTTTGATAAAGTAGCGGCATTAGGGAAGCGCTTGTTTGGAGTAGGAGTAGGGAATAGGGAGCCTGGCTTGGTGTTGAAAAGGTATTGCACTTTTTAGAAATTTATTGATAAAATATAAGATTTAATATATTGATATTCAATATTTTGCGGTTTATTTTTTTGAATAATATTTGGTTGTTACTTCAGTGATCAATAATTTAGCTGCATTAATTTGTAGTGCTCGAACCAATATATTAAAATAAAAATGGACGAAAAGCTTTTAGGTATTTCTGATGAAGTGGTATTGAATAAGATCTATTTAATAAGGGGACAAAAGGTAATGCTAGATAGGGATCTAGCGGAATTGTATGGGGTGGAAACGAAACAACTGAAACGGCAGGTAAGAAGAAATCTGGAACGGTTTCCTGGGGATTTTATGTTTGAATTGACGGCAGAGGAACATAAAATTATAAGGAGCCAATTTGGCACCTTAAAACAAGGGGAACATGTAAAGTATAGCCCATTAGTTTTTACTGAACAAGGCTTGGCAATGCTTTCTAGTGTACTTAATAGTACAATTGCTATTCAAGTGAATATTCAAATAATAAGAATATTTACTCGCTTAAGGCAAACCCTGTCTGATAACACAGATATAAGACTTGAAATCCAAGAACTAAAACAAAAAGTTGAAAAGCAATATTTAAAGCAAGATCATCAAGATAAAAACATGGAAGTATTGTTTAGTTACCTGGACGAACTCATGGAAAAGAAGGCTAAGCCTAGAAGAAGAATTGGCTATATGCCAGATGACCTGTAGTTTTCAAAACAATAAAGCTGATTAGTAGCATCGTTAACCACAGCTAAACAAAGTTACGATGAGATTGAACCCATTAAATATTTATATATGGGAAAAATAATAAGGGGGATCCTTGGTGGATTCTCAGGACTGGTAGGTACCGTTGTTGGTGCCAACTGGAGAGGGATTGACACGATTCGTGCACGTCCGAAGAAATCAAACATTCCGGCTACGGTTCCTCAGCTGTCGCAGCAAGGCGGATTTACAATTATGAGTGGATTTTTACAGGAGGTACGCGATGTGCTTTTGTTTGGCTTCCAGAGCTACAAAACCGGACAGACGCCATACAACGCTGCCTTCTCTTACAACCTGAAGCACGCCATTGGCGGGGTGTACCCGATGCAAACGGTTACTTATGCGAATGTTAAACTGGCCAATGGTGGTTTAAGGGGTATATCTGGAGCTGCTGCGGTTTCTGCGGTTTCATCTGAGATCGATTTCTCCTGGACGGTGAACGCGCCTGCCGGTCATGCGCGTTTGACCGATAAGATCACTGCGGTAGTGTTTTGTCCGACGGTTTACCAGTTTGCCTGGGTTGAAAACGTGGTGGCAAGAAGTGCCGGGGAATATACCATGAGTTTGCCTGCTGAGTTTGGTGGGGAAATAGTGCACACTTGGTTATTCTTCGCCAGTGCTGATAAGAAGAAGGTATCGGATAGTGTTTATGTGGGGCCCGTGACGGTGTTGTAATAGGAAAATTAGGTGATCTCGTTCTGAGGCTGCATAATCGCGCTTCGCGCAATGACGCTATGCCTCATCAGAGACACCAAATTTTCTGTCTAAACAACAACACTAGGTTTACGGGGCTTTGTTGGAGGATTGAATTAGCGGGCGGCACGCCGCCCGTTAGTTAAAAAAAAATGTTATGAAGGAGTTGAACTTTATGATGCCGGTGGAAAAGCCGGGAAAGAAGAATTTAGAGAGTTATTTGCTGGGGGTTATACTGGTGCTGGTTTGGTATACCCTGCCAAAGTTGTTTGCACAAATGGATGGGAATATTGGTACGGTTGACCCGGGTATATGGATGCTGATTGTATTGAGCCTGCTCAGCTTTTTAATGGTAATTGGGATGAGTTGGTGGTTGCTACACTGGAGCTGGTGCGCACTGGGTTTGCCGCATCTGAGGACAATGGTTTTACAGTTTAAAGATTTACAGTTATGGCAACAATTAGGGTTTTACTTATGCTGCTTTGCACTATTGGTGCTGGCAGGGGTTGGTGCGCTGATCGCAGTGTTGTAGCCGCTTTGTCCGGAGCGAATGGGTTGTTGTACAATTTTCATGGTTTGTCATCCCGTGTTCCGAGGGATCTTCCCTGGCGGGTTGCAAACAGATCATTCCGGGTTCAGGACGACAACAGGACCAGGCACGACAAGGTGTTGGCGATAGCCAGATCGCAGCTTGGTGTGAGGGAAAAGACCGGGCACAACGATGGGGCAGCAGTGGAAGGTTACCTGAATTATGTAGGGTGTAAGAAGGGGAATCCATGGTGCGCGGCGTTTGTAAGCTGGTGCTTTTGGAAAGCGGGATATTTGGCTCCGCGCACGGCCTGGAGTCCATCACTATTTCCTGCAGAGCGCTTGGTGCAAGTTGGAGTTGGAGATGCAGGCCTGCGCCTGGATGGCGAGAAGGGCCTGGTCATCGGGATTTACTTTCCGGAGTTAAAACGGATTGCGCACTGTGGTTTGCTGGAGCGGATGCAGGGCGACTTCTGCCAGTCGATTGAGGGGAATACGAATAGTCAGAGTAGCAGGGAAGGTAATGGGGTATATCGGCGGCTTCGCCACCGCAGGACGATTAAGGCGTTTGCTGATTGGTTGGAATAAGCGTGTTGAACTCGTTTCAGCAACTCAAAAGCTATTCGCAAGGACAAAGGAGGGAGGAGGGGGGAGATTAGCTTCGCTGAGCTCGCGAAGGGCTCGGTTGCCACGTCGTGCCTCCTCGCAATGACAAAGGAGGGAAAATTTCAACACGAAAGGTGTGAATCTTGACATGAACGGGTTGATTTTCGACATGAAATTTTTGGAATAAAATATTTATAATACTATGGGAAGGTTAAAAAATGGAATAAATGGTCCGGTTTATGGTAAAGTCGGGAATGTAGTTGGGGCAAGTTGCCGCGGCGTGGACTATGTGAGAAAGGCTGCGGGAAAGTCGACAAAGCCGGCTACACCGGCGCAGCAAATTCAACGGGATAAGTTTGCCCTGGTAGTGGGTTGGCTTAAGCCCTTGCTGGATATAATCAATTTGGGTTATCAGGTTTTTCAGGGCGATAAAACGCCCTTAAACTTGGCCTTGTCTTATCACTTGAAGGAAGCAGTAAAGGGCGAAGCTCCTGATTTCAGTATAGATTTCAAGAAGGCAGTTTTTAGTAAAGGTGAACTCCTGATCTCATGGATAATTGAAGTGTTGGTATTGGTCGACCGCATCATTCACATCAAATGGGACAATTTGCCTGCCACTCCGTTTAACAACGATAGCGACAAAGCGACCTTTATTGTGTACAATCCCGCCAGGGAACAATTCGTGACCTTCGAAGATATCGCCATAAGAAACGATAAAGAGGCACGCATACAACTCCCGGATAGTTTCAGTACCGATAAGGTACATTGCTGGATGAGTTATGCCAACGCGGCCCGCGACAAAGTGAGTACGAGTGTGTATTTGGGTGAGCTGCTGATCAGTTGAGCATCCAGCCGAATGCTATTATAATTCAACTAACAGGCTGATAATTCGATAATAAACCTTATCTTTGCGCCAAAATACAGGCGCATTTTATGCAAAAAATTAGAAACATAGCTATTATAGCACACGTTGACCACGGTAAAACTACATTGGTTGACAAGATTTTACACACTTGTTCTATTTTTCGTGACAACGAACAAACAGGTGATTTGATACTTGATAACAACGACCTGGAGCGTGAGCGTGGAATTACCATCGTTTCAAAAAACGTTTCTGTTAGGTATAAAGATTATAAAATCAACATCATTGATACTCCTGGTCACGCCGATTTCGGTGGTGAGGTTGAGCGTGTATTGAAAATGGCTGATGGTGTGTTGTTATTGTGTGATGCTTTTGAAGGTGCAATGCCTCAAACGCGTTTCGTAACGCAAAAAGCCCTGGCCTTAGGTTTGAAACCTATCGTTGTTGTCAACAAAGTAGATAAAGAAAACTGTCGCCCAGAGGAAGTATATGAGCAAATCTTTGAATTGTTCTTCAACTTAGAGGCTACGGAAGATCAGCTGGACTTCCCGGTAATCTACGGTTCTTCTAAACAAGGATGGATGAGTACAGACTGGACTAAGCCAACTACTGATATCTTCCCGTTATTGGATGCCGTTATCGAAAATATTCCTCCTCCGCCAATGTTGGAAGGAACGTTGCAAATGCAAATTACTTCTCTTGATTATTCTTCTTTTGTTGGCCGTATCGCTGTTGGACGTGTTCACCGCGGGGTAATTAAAGAAAACCAACCGGTAACGTTGATTAAGCGTGATGGTAAGATTGTTAAATCAAGAGTAAAAGAATTATACACTTTTGAAGGTTTAGGAAAGATCCGTGCTGCTGAGGTTAAATCTGGTGATATCTGCGCTGTTGTAGGTATTGATGGTTTCGACATTGGTGATACGATTGCTGATTTTGATGCACCGGAACAACTTCCTGTAATCAAAATTGATGAGCCTACCATGAACATGTTGTTCACCATCAACAACTCTCCGTTCTTCGGTAAAGAGGGTAAATTTGTAACCTCTCAGCGTATTAAGGAGCGTTTATACAAAGAGATGGAGAAAAATCTTGCCCTAAAAGTGGTAGAGACTGAATCTCCTGATTCTTATTTGGTATATGGAAGGGGTATCCTCCATTTATCAGTATTGATCGAGACCATGCGTCGCGAAGGTTATGAGATCCAGGTTGGACAGCCTCAGGTAATCATTAAAGAAATTGATGGTAAGAAATGTGAGCCTGTTGAAACTTTGATCGTTGATGTTCCTGGTGAAGTTGCCGGTAAGGTAATTGAATTGGTTACGCAACGCAAAGGTGAATTGCTGATCATGGAGCCTAAAGGTGATCTTCAGCATTTGGAGTTTGAAATTCCTGCTCGTGGTATCATCGGTTTGAGAAATAACGTGCTTACTGCTACTGGTGGTGAAGCAATTATGGCTCACCGTTTCAAAGCTTACGAGCCTTGGAAAGGTACAATTCCTGGAAGGTTAAACGGTGTGTTGGTTTCTATGGATAAAGGTAACACTACTGCTTATTCAATCGATAAATTGCAGGATCGTGGTCGTTTCTTCGTTGATCCGGGTGTTGATGTTTATGAAGGTCAGATTATGGGTGAGCACATCCGTGATAACGACTTGGTAGTAAACATTGTTAAAGGTAAAGCTTTGACCAACATGCGTGCTTCTGGTACTGACGACAATACACGTATTGCGCCAGCGATCAAATTCTCTTTGGAAGAGGCGATGGAGTACATCCAGGCTGATGAGTACATCGAGATCACTCCATTAAGCATGCGTTTACGTAAAATATATTTGACGGAGAATGAGCGTAAGATTAACGCTAAGAAATTCTTGTAGTTAAATTGTCTTAATAGAAAAAGCCCCGGTAACGTTTGTTATCGGGGCTTTTTTATTTAATCGTTAGTCCTGCGGTGCCTTACAAAATATTGGGTAAGGTTGATTGCCATAACCAGGTGGTTGATCAGGTTAGGGATCAGTCCGTAATATTTGGTGAAGATGGAAAAGCGCTCTGTTAGACTTTCCAGGTGTTTTTTCTTGGACATGCCCCCAACCAGGTATTTAGCCACATAGATGTGGGTATTAACAATACTGGAGGCTTTTTTGGTGGCCTTGATGATCCAGTCGATATCTGAACTGTATTTGTACCTGAGGTCGTAAGGTTCTGTAATGCTGCGTTTGATGTAAATGGCCTGGTGACCAACGCTCATGCCATACCTAAAGCTACGCCAGTTGAATTGTTCTGGTGCGCAATGCCGGCGCTGCCCGAGGCTCTCCCATTTTTCGTTAAACATTTCTGTTTCGCCATAATAGATATCGGCCGAATGTGCCGTTTCAAAGACATCAGCAACGGTTTCTGGGGCGTAAATCTCATCACCGGAGTTCATAAACAAGACGTATTCTCCAGTGGCCAGCGCAAGGCCTTTATTCATCGCGTCGTATATGCCCCGGTCCTGTTCTGATACCATTTTGGCCAGGCGGTCTTTGTACTGGTTGATCTTTTCTACTGTGCCATCGTTAGATGCGCCATCAATGACGATGTATTCTATGTTAGGATAGGTTTGGTTAAGCACAGAAAGCATGGTACGCTCAATGTCGTTCACGTTATTATATACGATTGTTATGACGCTTAACTTGGGCTGCATAGTTCCCGTAAGATACCATTATTTTGGCATTAAATCCAGAAGGGATTGGTATAAATTGTAGTGTTTTTCGGCAATTACCGGTTCAGAAAAATGGTTAATGATGGTTTTTCGTGCTTCTTTCTGGATATCTGCCGCATTTTCGTCATGGTAGAGCCATTCGATACCTGTTGCGAGGTCTTCTGATGATTCATATTCAGCAAGATAGCCATTTTGCAGATGTTTGACCATATCCGGTATGCCGCCGGTGGTAAATGCAACTACCGGTGTGGCACAGGCCAGGCTTTCCATTACCGTATTTGGAAGGTTGTCTTCCAGCGAAGGGGTGATGAAAACATCAGCCGCAGAATAACATTTAGCCAGGTGCTCATCGTTACTGATGGTTCCCAGGAAAGTAGTCTTGAATGGGAACTCAGGCATTTCTGCATTGTCCTTATTGCCAAATATCACCAGTTCTATTTTTGACTTGTCGATTCCCGGTCGCGTGGCGAGATCGTTTAATGCATCGATGAGGTAAGACGTGCCTTTATGCTTATCGTTTTTGGAGGGCATAAAGCCGCTCATCAATACGAACTGAGCTGGATTGATTTTAAGGATCTTCTTGGCTTCTGCTTTTACGTATGGTTTAAATATGCTTGTTTCAATGGTGTTGGGGATTACCGTTGTGGCCCTGAAGCCCATTAAGCTGCTCAGCTTTACTGAATTGGCCATCCAGTTGCTGGGTGCCACAATATGGCAGTTCAACTCTGAATAGGCCTTCTTTTTTCTAAGCCAGGTTTTGTGGGAGAGGTCGTTCTTGCCGCTTTGCTTCAGCAGGGGACAAAAGCCACATTCTTTATGGTAGTTTTCGCAGGAGTAGCGGACATGGCATCCGCCGGTGAAGGCATTGCTGTCGTGGAAGGTCCACACAATTGGCTTGTCCAGCTCGTCCAGCTCTGCCAGGAACTTTGGAGAAAGGAAGCCGTGGTTAACCCAGTGCAGGTGAATGATGTCGGCCTCTTTTACCGCCGGGTGGTTGATGACCGAAGTGCCGAACCACTGCAGGGAGAAGGGTGTTTTTACCGCTTTAGCTACTGCTTTTGAGAGGTACCGCTCGGAGAGAATGTTGAAAACTGCCCTTGCCCTTTTGATGGGGCCCTTGCTAAACGTGCCGGTAAGCACGCTTTCCTTGAACTGAAAGTAGACCATCACTTTAGATTCGACGCCGATGGCGTTCAAAGCTTCATTTAATCTTAAGCAGGCCCTTCCGGCACCACCGTTTCCTTCATATGTATTTAGGTGTACTACTTTCAATTAATGTGTTTTAAATAGGTGATTGATTGGTTTTGCTTTGTAATAGAACGCTTTCCGCAGGTAAATTTATTGTTATTTTAGCTAAGTTTCATCCTTTGTTAAATTCTTGTGTATTTTCGTTCTCCTATCCGATTAAGGCTTTATGAAAAAACTATTTTATGCCATTGCATCTGCTTTAATGCTGACCAGTGGAGCGGCATTTTCGCAAAATGACCCGTATTTTTTGGCTTATCCTACACTGACACCCGATGAACAGACCGTAATTTTTAGTTTTGAGGGCGACCTTTGGAAAGTGCCGGCAACAGGTGGCGCTGCGAACCGCATTACAGCGATGGCTGGCGATGAGATCAATCCACGGGTTTCTCCGGATGGCAAATGGCTTGCTTTTTCATCTAACCAGTTTGGTAATTATGATGTTTACATCATGCCGGTGGCAGGGGGCATTGTTAAACAGCTGACCTTTAATGATGGGAGTGATGAGGTAGACGGATGGAGCTGGGATGCTAAGACCATATATTTTACCTCCAGCAGGTACAACAACTACAGCAGCTATAAAGTAGCGGCAACCGGTGGTACCGCAGTTCGGTTATTTGATACGTATTTCAATACAACGCACAACATCGCGGAAGCACCTAACGGTGAGCTTTTCTTTAACGATACCTGGGAGAGCAAGAATTTTGCAAACCGGAAGCGTTATAAAGGGGCGTTTAACCCGGATATCCAATCCTACAATCCTAAAACGAAAACCTACAAGCAGTATACAGATTACATAGGTAAGGATTTTTGGGCGAGCGTAGACAAGAAAGGGACGGTGTACTTTGCATCTGACGAAGCCAACGATGAACTAAACCTTTACACCTTTACTGCAGGTAAGAAGACCAGGCTGACCAGCTTTGACACCTCCATTAAACGCCCTTTTGTTGCTGCTGCGGGAAATAAAATAGTGTTTGAGAAAGATTATCAACTTTATCTATATGATGTATCCTCCAAAAAATCGGAGAAACTTAATGTAAGTGTTTCCAGAAATAATGTGCTGGACAAGACACAGGAATTTGACGTTAGGGGAAACATCTCGGCCTTCGACCTATCGGCCGATGGCAACAAACTGGCTTTTGTATCCAGGGGAGAATTGTTTGTTAGTGATGCGGAAGGCAAGTACATTAGAAAGATGGAGCGTTCCAGTTCTTTTGGTACTGCTGATGAACGCATACTGGAAGTGAAATGGCTAGCCGATAACCGCACGCTTTTATTTAACCAGACCTATAAGGGTTACCAAAACTGGTACACCATGAACGCCGATGGCAGCGGCAACATCAAGCAGCTGACCAAAGACAACCGGAATAACCGGGACATCACCCTAAATAAAGCCAAGACGTTTGCAGTTTACCTGAGCGGAAGGGATGAAGTGAGGTTGCTGGACTTAAAATCTATGGATAGCAAAGTGATTGTGAAGGATGAGATATGGGCCTTCCAAAATTCTTCGCCTTCGTTTTCACCCAATGGAGAATATGTACTGTTTACGGCCATACGTAATTTTGAGCAGGATATTTTTGTACACCACATTAAAGACAATAAAACCATTAACCTGACCAATACCGGCATTACAGAATCCTCGCCATCCTGGTCGCCAGATGGCAAGTACATTTTCTTCAGCAGCATGCGTACCAAGCCTTCTTATCCGTTTGGTCCGCAAAACGCAAGGGTTTACCGCATGGCGCTGGACGATTATGACCAGCCTTACCGCAGCGATAAATTTGACGACTTGTTTACGGCTCCTAAGAAGACAGAGAAAACGGAAAACCCTCCGGTGGTGAAATCACCTAAGGACAAAAAGGCACCGGCAGTTAAGCCTGCCAAGCCGGATAGTGCGGCAAAAGTGGCTTCTAAGACAGAGAAGGCCAAGGACATGATTAAGATCAATACCCAGGACATTATGGACAGGATTGAGCTGATTAGTCCGTCGTTCGGTTCACAGTACGGAACAGCTGTCTTTTCTAAAGGGGAGAAAACCTATGTGTTTTATTATTCTGACCATGAAGGCGGTGCCCAGGCACTTTACCGTACCACTATAGAGCCTTTTGAGGCGAATAAAACGGAAAAGGTTACCGATGGGGGCGGAGATATTGTAGAGGCAGGCGGCAAGTATTATGCTTTGGCGCGTGGCACCATCAACAAATATAACATTGATGCCAACCGGTTGGAGCCGCTGAACATTGGCTTTAAGTTTAGCCGGAACCTGAGCGGGGAGTTTAACCAGATGTTCTATGAAACCTGGGCCGGAATGGAAGAAAACTATTACGACGAAAACTTCCATGGGGTTGACTGGATAAAGCTGCGGGAGAAATATGCAGGCTACCTGCCCTTTGTGACGAGCAGGAACGACCTGAGGATTTTATTGAGCGATTTGCTGGGTGAGCTGAACTCCTCCCATCAGGGCTTCAACAGTTTTGGTAACGAAGAGCGCAAACCATTGAACTATGTGACCAACCAAACAGGTATTGTGTTCTCTGACACTGATCCATTGAAAGTGGACCGTGTGCTGGCGAAAAGTAATGCCAGACACGATGGCGTAAATATTAATCCAGGAGATGTACTGACGGCTGTTAATGGGGTGAAGGTGGATCCGAATGTGGACCGCGACTATTATTTTACCAGTCCATCGCTAGATCAGGAAATTACCCTTACGTTTAACCGCGCAGGGAAATCCATTACTGCAAAAATACACCCGCAAAGTTCTGGTGCGCTGAAAGGCAACTTATACGATGAATGGATTGCGCGCAACAGGGCGAAAGTAAAGGAACTGGGTAACGACCGCATTGCCTACTCGTACATGAAAAATATGGGCGGTGATGAACTGGAGCGCTTCCTGCTGGATATGGTTGCGCAAGAGAACAATAAGGAAGCAGTTATTTTAGACCTGCGTTACAATACCGGCGGTAATGTGCATGATGAAGTATTGAAATTTCTATCGCAGCGCCCTTACCTGAAATGGAAATACAGGGGTGGTAAATTAGCGCCTCAAAGTAACTTCGCGCCAGCGGCAAAACCCATTGTGTTGTTGATCAATGAGCAGTCCTTAAGCGACGCGGAGATGACCGCAGCCGGATTTAAGGAGCTGAAGTTGGGTAAGATCATTGGTACAGAGTCTTACAGATGGATCATCTTTACTTCTGCGAAGGGTTTGGTGGATGGTTCTTCTTATCGTTTACCTTCATGGGGTTGCTATACCTTAAGTGGTCAGGATTTAGAAAAGGAAGGTGTTAAGCCTGATATTTTCGTGAAGAATACCTTTATGGACAGACTGGAAGGGAAGGACCCACAGATTGAGCGTGCGGTAGCAGAAATATTAAAAGACTTAAAGAAATAAGATGGAGAACTTGCTTACAGACAGACAGTTTTGGGTGGATTATTGGGAACGCAAAACAGACCTGTCTGTCAACATTCCAGGAAATTACCTGTTTAATAAAGAGCTTGGAGCCATTATCAAGACCAGGGGTGTAAAAACCGCAATTGAGCTGGGTGGTTTTCCCGGTTACTATGCGGTATTTTTAAAGAAGTACTTTAACCTTGACGTAACGCTGCTGGATTATTTTGTGCACGAGCCAGTTACCAATGCCTTGCTGGCCGCCAATGATCTTGTTGCAAAAGACATCCACATTGTGGAGACCGATTTGTTTAAGTATACACCGGAGCAGCAGTATGACCTGGTCTTATCCTGCGGATTGATTGAACACTTTGTAGATACGGAAGACATCATCAACAGGCACATTGCTTTTGTTAAACCAGGTGGAACGTTGTTCATTACCCTCCCAAACTTCAATGCGATCAATGGCTGGCTGCAAAAAAACTACGACAGGGAGAATTACGATAAACACAATATTGATTCGATGGATCCGGAACTGTTGGCTAAAATCTGTAAAAAGGCAGGTTTGGAAGTGGTACAATCCAGGTATTTTGGCCGTTTCAGCGTTTGGCTGGAGGATGAGAAAAAGAAATCTGCAGGTACCAGGTTATTGAAAAAGTCGATCTGGATTGCTGGTAAAGTATTGACCAAGCTGATCCCGTTTGATTCGAAGCAACTATCGCCTTACATCATTCTTGAAGCAAGAAAGCATTAATACATGAGCATAAATTGGGGCTACTCTCCAAAAATTGAGAAATTTATACCTCTAGGTGGTTTTCCTGCCGATAGGTATTTGATTATTGCCCAACAGGCAATTGAGAACCTCGGTTGGAAACTAAGTCACCTTTCGGCTTCCGGTATCATAGCATATACCGGATTGTCGGCCGCATCATACAGTGAAGAGATCTCCATTCGCATCAAAAATAACTTCGCTATTTTTAAAAGTGAATGCATAGGCGTTCAACTGCTTTTTAATGATTACGGGAAGAATACCCAAAACAAGGAAAAGTTTTTTGCCGAATTTGATTATGTGGAGTTTCACCTTAAAGACATTTGGGAAGAACGAATTGAAAGTTTTAACCAGCACATTGTCGATCAGGACGACAATTACTTTAATCAGGCACCGCTTACCGCCAAGGATAAGATAAAAAACGTATTGTACCTCTTCCTGCCCCAGCCGGGCTATGTAGTAACACCTCTAATTTTAAATCTCAATTTCATTTATTATATCTTGCTTTTTGGAGTGCTGGTGGTTGCTACCTTAAACTCCCCTCAGGATCCTCAGGCTGCGGTCAACCATGTCTATTTGCGGTTTGGGGTAGGGGAAAGGAATCACGTTTTGGAAGGAGAATTCTGGCGTTTAATCACACAGCTATTCGTCCATTTTTCATTCTGGCATTTGTTTTTTAACATGTATACCCTCGTATACATTGGGTTAATGATTGAGAACAAGCTGGGATCTGGAAAGACTTTAGCCGTTTACTTTATGGGCGGTGCATGCGCCAGTATTTTAAGCATTTATTCGCACCATACCGGTTTTTTGGGCGGCGCATCAGGTGCAATACTGGGCATGTTTGGTGCTTTCCTGGCGCTGCTGATTAGCAGGGCTTTTGAAAAAAATGCAAATAAGGCATTGTTGATTAGTACCGTTATTCTGGTTACCTACATGCTGATCAATGGTTATTTTGGAAAGCGGGTAGACAATACCGCCCATGTTGCGGGCTTAGTGGCCGGCTTTATATTCGGTTATTTATTTTATAACCCTATACTGTTTAAAAGGAAGGTTTCCAGTTTCCTTAGGTATGGTATTGCGGGAGCGGCATTTATTTTACTGGTGCTGGGGACTTATTTGTTTTTGCCAAGATACCAAACTGAAGAATATGTAAAGTTGCGTCAAGAGTTTATTGCGAATGACGAGACATTTAGTGGCATTTTCTTTCAGTTGAGATCAGAATTGAGTAAAAAGGAAAAGCTGGCTGTGATTAAGCAATCGGCGATTGCACCAGTAGATAGGAATTTCGGGCTGATCAATAAAATGAAGAAGCTGACCCTTTTAGAAGCTGAGGAAATGGATTTGAAATACCGCATTAAAATGATTGAAAAGGCTCATTTTGTTGCTTTAAGTTTGTACAAATATTACCGGTTTGATGCTCCGGACAATTGGCGCTTGAAGAAGGACATCCAAAAGGGAATAACTGAGATCAATAAGCTGAAATACGAACAGTCGCAATAGATCAACTCAGTTTTTCGATAACAAAGCGTTTAATGCGCTGCCAGAAAGAGCCCTTCCTGTTTGTTAGGAATGATTTTATTGCCTGGTAAGCTTCAGGATCTTCCTCCACCCTGGAAGGGAATTGCGTAATCTGCTTGGGATTGATGATCACATTATAGATTTCATTGATGCCAGAATGTGTACCTGAGCCATCGTGACCGATGTTATTAACGAGGGAATGTGAAGGGTTGAGGGTTAAGCCGCCTTTTAAAAAAATGGATGCATACCACCTGATGGCCCAGGAGTTATTTTTTCCGTTTTTGAAATCCTGCATCTGTTTCCAAAAATTCATGGAGTTTTCAATAGAAAAGGCATGTTTCTTTTCTTTATCAAACTGTTTCGTGAGCACATCGATATTGGGTTCAAAGTGATCCCAGGCGCGTTCCCATGTTGCCCAGCCCCAGCTGGTGGCCGCCCGGTAGAAAAACGTTTCTGGAAGCTCCGTTTTCAGATTGTACATGTAGGCGCCGATGTGCATCACTTTATGGTTATCCCGGTAAAGGTCCAACGCTTCATTGAAATAAGTAAGGGTATGCGGGGAAGTAATCAGGTCGTCTTCAAAAACAATCACTTGCTTGTAATCGCTAACCAATTGTGTGACACCACTGATGATCGATTGTGCCAGTCCCATGTTCTCATTGCGGTTGATGATTTCTACCGACTTAAAGCCATCTGTATTTTTGATCAGCTCACGAACTTCAGTTACGCCAGGCTCATCTGCAGGAGTTTTGGCCCCATCAGAAAAAATAAACAGCCTGCTCTCTGCAGCCAGCGTATTTTGTTGCAGGAACTTTATGGTACGGGCAGTATGCTGTGGTCTGTTGTAAACAAATAAGGCAATAGGTGCAAAGGTTTGCATGGTTAAAATATTTGCAGGTTCTGATCGGATTTCTCAGTAAGAACGGTATAAGCATTGCCAAATTGTTCCGTTTTATTTTTTCCCAAGAGGTTTCCAAGCATTTTTTTAATATGGTATTCCAATTCAATCTTCAAAACCTTAAGCAGAGATTTCTGCTTTTTCAGTACCTGGAACTCACAGAATTTAATGGTCTCTACAGGAGTTAGTGAAGTTTTATCTACCTTTACCGTTAAGCCTTCGCTTTGCAACAGGAACCTGATCAGAGTAGGCGTGTACATGTTGATGTGGCCGTAGTCCAGGAAATGTTTCATTCGCTGATCTATCCCAAATCGATAATCCAGGGGCACCTCGATCACGATAAACTTGGCTACACGTTTGAGTTCCCTAAGCAGTACCCTTTCGTGCTCTACATGTTCCAGAACATGTGCAAGGATCACGAGATCAAATGCGTTATCGGCATAAGGAATGGTGTAGCCGTCGAAGCACTTCACCTCTTTTACCTTTGCCAGTTTTCTTTCTTCAATGATAGCTACGCCGCTTTCGGCAATTTCCAACGCGTAAAGCGCATCGCCAAAACCCCATTCATTAAGGTAGTGTAAAATGCTGCCATCGCCGGCGCCAACTTCCAGTACTTTGGAGGGCTTGATGGATTTGCAGACTTCAATGATGTTTTTTGCTTTAGATTTAGCGCCCAGCATGCGCCATTCTACTTCATTGCCAGTGTAGAAGTCGTTATAAGCATCGGCAATATTATCGGTTACAAGTGCCATTGAGGGTACTGATGTTAAATTCCTAAGCAGTTGTTGCTTTTATAAAAAATAGAAGTGTATTTGGAGATGATCACGCCAGGTGCCATGCCGGAGAAGGGCAGGTATTTAAAGCCATTCTCTTTAAAGAAGGTATGCGCTTCTGCATATTCGGCGCGTTCAGAATCGTCCAGCACCACAACCCCGTCTTCTGTTAAAGCCGAGATGGCCTGCTTGCAGCAGTTTACACGGTCACGCCCGTCTACAATGATGACATGGAACTTTTTGCCTGTAGGTGCCGCACTTTTACAGTAATCTCCGCCTGGTTGCAAATCGCACTGGATCATTTTTACATTAGGAAGGTTGATTTTAGAGCTTTTGTCAAACCATTCTTTGTCGTGCTCTACGGAATAAACTGAACCTGCCAGTTTAGCATAGAATATGGTGGAGTTACCAGACCCGAATTCGAATATATCGTGTTGTTTAGTAATGCGGTCTTTGATGAAGTCTATAAATGAGTAGGTTACCCATGGAATGGCGTTGCCGTTCTCATCAATGGCCGATTTGGTTTTAAAGGCGTCAAACCAGCCTCTATCGGCCAAATAACCTTTAAAGCCCAGGGAGAGTAGAACTTTTAGTTTGCCTGGTTCTAACAGGGTTGATTTAGAAAGTTTGCTTTTCACAGTGCTTAATCTTTAATGCCGTCAATGATTAATGATGAGTAACCCAATGGTTCTTTGAAACGTTTGTCGTATCTTTTGGACCGGATAACGTGCCCGTCTTTACTGTCCCATTCGTTAAAATGGAACTGTCCATTCTCGTCATAATATTCCAGCAGGCGAGGGGTAAAACCCGCTTCTTTGAATACTGTAGAAAGCTTTTGGTAATCGTACAATAGTTTATGGTCATGAGCACCTTCACCAAAACCTCCTGGTTTCACCATATTGATGTATTCGGGATTTGGGTGAAAGCCATCAGGTACGGCAATCCTTACTGACCCCCCTTTTTCTAAATATTGGTAGCAGTTTCTTAAGGCGATAAGGGCATCGTCATAACTGATGTGTTCAAAAACGTGCTCAGCCAGGAAACGCGTAGCCTTTTTGTCGCCAAACAGGTACTTAAAAGAATCGGCCTCAAGCAAGTTCAGGCTTTCTATATTGGTAGGTAACCAGTTTTCGTAATCGGTATCATGAGCCCCAATAATGATCTGCAATTTGCTGCTGCTGGTCTTAATTTTAGACCTCAATCGCATCTTGCGCCATTTATCAATAGGGATATAAATTAAAGTTCTTAAAGCCTTTCTTAAGGATTTCATTGTTTATTTGGATCGGTTTGGGTACCAAAGTTAACAGAATCGCCTTATCGTGCATTCCCTCTGGCAGTTATTTTTTGAAATAAGTGGATTAAAAAAAGTGATTTCAGCATTAAGATACCCTGATGCCTCGTTTTTGGAATAAGCAGGATGTAAAAAGTAGAGACAAAATAGGCAATTAACGTGGCAATGGATGTTCCAATTCCTCCGTACAAAGGAATCAGCCAAAAGTTGAGGGCAATGTTGACGATGGCACCTGCAATCGTTCGCTGCAAGGCCAGTCCATTGTAGCCTTCGGCCAGTAGAAATTGTGAGCTGGCACTCCCAAGGAAAACGAAAATGCCCGACCAGATGTGAATGGATAACATATGGCCGGCTCCTTGGAATTTGTTTCCATAAAGCAAGTGAATGATGTCGTTGGCAAAAAAGCTGATAAAAATTGCGGTAGGCAAGCTAATGTAAACTAACAAGTCATACAGGTTAATTATTCGCTTGTTATAACGTTCCAGATCTGTTTTACGCGCATTGATGATGGCAGGGAAAACGGAAGTTACTATGGCAATGGGGATGAAAAGCCATGCCTCGCTGATGGTTGAAGCTGCGCTATAAATGCCCACGGCTTCACTACCTGCACTTTTAAGCATCACCTGATCTATCTTCATGTAAATTGAAACCATAACGGCCGAGAACATTAAGGGATAGGATTGTTTGATCAAACTTTTTGCCCGCTCCATGCTGAAAGTCCAGTTTCTGAGTTTAAAACCCTGTCTGTGGTACATCATCACCAAACCTGTAGCTAAAAAGACCGCATCAAGTGTAAATGCAACAGCAAACCAGATTAAATCTGCATTAAACCAGATGAGCAAGGCTTTAAAAGCGGTTGTAAAAAGGATCTGAATGTTTTGGACATGAACTACGTATTTAGATTGCACCTGAGACTGGAAATACGCGTCTATGATGTTGAATGATTTAAATATAGATGCCGCTGCGTAGAAGAAAATAATCCAGGTTAAAGAAGTTCCAGGCTGTTTAGAGAAATGGTGGAAAGCGATATAGACCAGCACACTGGCAGGAATTAATAAGGAGTTAACACCAAGTCTCATCCATAAGGACGTTCCAAGAATTTCGTCTTTTTTTGAAGGCTCGTTGATGATTTCCCTAATGATGAAGCTGTCCAGGCCCAATGATCCAACTGCGCTGATAATCAGTGTCATTGCTAAGGCAAAATTAAGATCGCCAAAAGAATCTGGTTTGAGGTGCCTTGCAACCAGGATGCTGATAAACATGCTGAGTACCTTGCCGAACATCAGCCAGCCCGTATTCTTTACATACTTTTGGAATGCCTCTTCGTCAAAACCTTTTATGGCTGGGATTTTCATTCTTGCAAAGATGTGAATTTAAAAGCTCTTCTCAATTCGCTTTAATTGCTTTAGGTGGTGGTTTAAATGGATGTAAGCGAAACGAAGCCATTGAAACGCATTAAAATAGCCAAGCCTGGGATGTTTAGTTTTTACTGATTTGCTGGCACGCTGCAGCTTTGGTATTTCGGTTTCCAGTTGGCTTAGGAACTGGTTGATCAATATTGAAGTTTTATCGCGACTAATTTTTTTAACGCGATCGGCGAGCTTATTTGGGGCAGTAAATTTTTTGCCGGGTGGTAGTGCCCCAAAAAATAGGATCAGTTTTGGAATAAAAGGCGTTCTTACAACTTTGCCATTTCCCTGGGCTGCATCCGCCAGGGTATCCAGGGTGAGGATGCTGGAATCAAAAATGTGAAAATAAACTTCGCTGTACGACCATCCCCCAGTAGGCGGGGTTAACTGCCATTGTTCGTCGCTGATTAGCGCTAACTTCTGCTGGTAAGCTTCAACGACATTTTTAACGTTTTGATAATCCTTTTCAATGCTCATGTCCGTTTCTAAAAGCTAAAAATGCTGCAACAGTTCTTCCAGATGATTAATTTGCCAGTCCACATCCTGAGGTTTCTCCAAATTCATGGGGTTAAAATAAATGGCTTTCATCCCGAAATCCTGGGCACCCCTAATGTCTGCCTCTATGCTATCCCCAATCATGATGCTTTCTTCCTTTGCCGCTCCTGCTTTATCCAGCGCGTAGGCAAATATGGCCTTGTTGGGCTTGTTCACACCCACATCTTCAGAGATGATGACATTAGAAAAATAGGGATTGAGGTTGGATACCGACATCTTCATTAAGGTAGATTCCTTAAAGCCATTTGAAATGATGTGCAGGGTATATTTCTTTTGCAGGTAGCCCAGTACTTTTTCAGAACCTGAAAAGAGGTTGGTTTTGGTTGGCGTGATCCTGACATAATCCTCCTCAAACTGATGAGGCACCTTTTCGGGAGCAATACCCAGCTGTACAAAAGTACGGTGAAACCGCTCTGCCCTTAAGGTTTCCTTAGTGATGTTGCCGAGGTGGTATTCTCTCCATAAAGAATGATTGTTCTCTGTGTAGAGGGTAATGAACTGATGTGCAGAAGCGCAGCCGAGTTCATCCAGTTTATATTCGCTGTAAAGTTCCTGCAGGGTTTCCTGTGCGTTTTTATCGAAATCCCAAATGGTATGGTCGAGGTCAAAAAATAGGTGTTTAATCATAGCTTAGATCCGTAGGCGAGGTCTCCTGCATCGCCTAATCCGGGAACAATATAAGCCTTACTTGTCATTTCTTCATCAATTGCACCTAACCATAGCTTTGCCTTTGGGAAATTTGCCCTGAGGTGACGTACTCCTTCCGTGCTGGCAATGGCCGATACGATGTGCAGTTCTTTTATGTTGTATTTGCCTACCAATTCTTTGCAGCAAAGTACCATACTCATGCCTGTCGCCAGCATGGGATCGGCCATGATGACAATCCGATCGCTGAGGTCCGGCGCCGAGATGTATTCTATTTGAATTTCAAAACTGCCGCTCTTATGGTTTCTGCGGTACGCAGCGATAAAGGCCGAATCTGCACGGTCAAAAACATTTAGCATCCCCTGATGTAAAGTTAAGCCAGCCCGTAGTATGGTCGCCAGTACAGGTTGCCGGGCCAATTGCACAGTAGCTGCCGTTCCCAAAGGGGTTTGCGTTTCTGTTTGGGTGTAAGGGAGGGTTTTACTGATCTCATAGGCAAAATATTCGCCCAGTCGCTCCATGTTCCTTCTAAAACGCATGGCATCCTTTTGAATCAGTTCATCTCTGAGTTCGGCGACAAAAACATTTGCGATAGAATTTGTTTTACTAAGATCGAATACCATATCTAAATATAGCTTTTATGACCTGCAATTGGTAATAAATCCTGTATTTTTTGATTAAATTTGAATACTATGAAGTTCAAAATCGTCTCAGATTATAAACCCACCGGTGATCAGCCGAATGCCATCCAGCAGTTGGTACAAGGTGTAAATGCAGAAGAGCATTACCAAACGCTGTTAGGGGTTACCGGCTCTGGTAAAACCTTTACGGTGGCCAATGTAATTGAACAAACGCAGAAGCCAACTTTGATCTTAAGCCATAATAAAACGCTGGCTGCACAATTATATGGAGAGTTTAAACAGTTTTTTCCGGAGAATGCCGTGAATTACTTTGTCTCCTATTACGACTATTATCAACCTGAGGCATTTATGCCCAGTACCAATACTTATATAGAAAAGGATTTAAGCATCAATGAAGAGATAGAAAAGCTCAGGTTACGCACCACTTCAGCATTGATGTCGGGCAGACGTGACGTGATTGTCGTTTCTTCTATTTCCTGTATTTACGGTATGGGAAATCCGGAAGATTTTTCCCGTTCGGTATTTCGTTTTTCCGTTGGGACACGCATTTCCAGGAATTCGTTTTTGCACAGCCTGGTGGAAATTTTATATGCCCGCACCACCAATGATTTTAAGCGCGGAACATTCCGTGTTAAAGGAGATACCGTTGATATATTTCCCGCTTATCTGGATGTTGCGTACCGCGTTTCGTTCTTTGGGGATGATGTAGAAGAGTTGAGTGCCATTGACCCGGTAACCGGTAAAACGCTGGAGAAGCTGGAAGACATGGCCATTTATCCGGCAAATCTTTTTGTGACACCTAAGGACCGCTTTAATTCGTCTATATGGGGCATCCAGGAAGAGCTCGAAATTCGCAAAAACCAATTGATTGGCGACAGGCAATTGTTGGAAGCGAAGCGACTGGAAGAGAGGGTGAATTTCGATATCGAGATGATGAAAGAGCTGGGCTATTGCTCAGGAATTGAAAACTATTCCAGGTTTTTTGATGGAAGACAGCCAGGTATGCGGCCTTTCTGCTTGCTGGATTATTTTCCGGATGATTACCTGATGGTGATTGACGAAAGTCATGTTACTGTACCACAGATCAGGGCGATGTACGGTGGTGACAGGTCCAGAAAGATGTCGCTGGTAGAGTATGGTTTCCGTTTACCATCGGCGCTGGACAACCGGCCATTGAATTTTGAGGAATTTGAGCGCCTGGCGCCACAGACCATTTATGTGAGTGCTACCCCGGCCGATTATGAGTTACAAAAATCAGAAGGTATTGTGATCGAACAGGTGATCAGGCCAACGGGATTACTTGATCCTTTAATTGAAGTCAGGCCGGCGATAAACCAGGTGGATGACCTGCTGGATGAAATTGACAAAACGATAAAAATGGGCGACCGCGTTCTGGTAACCACCTTAACCAAAAGAATGGCCGAAGAGCTGACCAAATACATGGACAGGTTAAATATCAAGTGCCGCTACATCCACTCTGAAGTGAAAACACTGGAACGTGTAGAAATATTGAGGGGACTGAGACTGGGAGAATTTGATGTGTTAATAGGGATCAACCTGTTAAGAGAAGGACTGGATTTGCCAGAGGTTTCCTTGGTTGCCATTTTGGATGCCGATAAAGAAGGCTTTCTGCGTTCAGAGCGATCATTGATACAGACCATTGGCAGGGCAGCAAGAAACGATAGGGGGCATGTGATCATGTATGCTGATAGCGTTACAGAATCTATGGAGAAAACGATTGATGAAACCAACAGGCGCCGGGAGCGACAAATTGCTTATAACCTGGAGCATGGCATCACACCTAAGACTGTGGGTAAGAGCCGGGAAGCCATTATCGAGCAAACGTCGGTGTTAGACTTCTCTTCGGGAGAAAACAAGCGGGCCAAGCCTTATATTGAGGTAGACGAGGTCAGTATGGCTGCCGATCCTATCGTACAGTACATGACCAAGCCGGAAATGCAAAAGTCTATAGACAAAACAAGAAAAGACATGGCAAAGGCAGCAAAAGATATGGATTTCTTGCTGGCAGCCCGGTTGCGTGATGAGATGTTTGCGATGGAAAAGGTATTTGAAGAGCGTTTTAAATAAAAGCTACCTCGGATATTACTTGATTTCTTCGTAATCTACAAAATCACCCAGTTTATCGGCATTTCCTTTAGGCTGAGGAGGCATATAGTCTATAGAAATATCGCCCTCGCGTTGGCCTTTATCGTAACCTTGTCGCTTTTGTTGGTTTTGCTGCGCTTGCTGTTGCATTTTGCCAAACATGTTTGTTAACATCACTGGAAAAATGAGACGCAAAATTACGCGGATGATATAGAGTACCAAAAAGGTAATAAGTATAAATTTTAATAGTGCCATACTGATGACTTTAGTCTTTAACTACAAATATAGACGGTTAGGGATTTTAATTATTACAAATACGAAAAGATTATGGCAGTTGGATTACATTTGCGAAATGGACGGAAAAAACAGAAAAGACATTTATCCGGGACTGGAAGTTGAGGTCATCCTTAAAAAAGACCAGCGAAGCGGGAAGTTAACCCAAGGCACTGTGGCAAAATTATTAACTTCTGCCCCATATCACTCCAGAGGAATAAAAGTGATGCTGGAAGATGGGCAGGTTGGCCGGGTAGCAGTGATATTGGAGTAGGACACTTCCTGCTTTTTTATTAAACCAATTTTATATAAGTTTGGGGCTATTTAATATTTAAACAAACCTTAATGAATAATTGGTTAAAAGCGAACGGCATCCACCTTGCCATTATCGGATTCTTTGTTGTGATCTGTTTCGTGTATTTCAGTCCGGTGCTACAAGGCAAAGCGCCTGCTCAAAGCGATGTATTGCAGGCAAAAGCTACTGCTAAAGAGATCATAGACTATAAGGAAAAAGATGGGAAAGGCCCTTTGTGGACCAACCAAATGTTTGGCGGGATGCCAGCTTACCAAATTTGGGTACAGCATCCATACAATGGAGCCACGTATGTGATCAATCTGATCACAGCGATATTTCCAGATCCGGTAGGTGTAGTACTCTTGTACCTATTAGGGGCATACCTGTTGTTTTGCGTATTGCGAATAAATCCCTGGCTTGCAGCTGCAGGTGCCATAGCCTTTGCATTTACCTCATATAATTTTATCATCATTGCCGCCGGCCATAGCAACAAAGCTTTTGCAATTGCTTTTTGTGCGCCTATCATCGCCGGTGTAATCCTGACACTTCGTGGCCGGTATTGGCTAGGGGGCAGCTTAACTGCACTATTCCTGGCATTGGAGATCAGGGCCAACCACATACAGATGACCTACTACCTCATGATCGCATTGCTGATCTTTATTGGGATAGAGGTTTATCATGCCGTTAAATCCAAAAAAATACAGGAGTTTGGAAAGGCGCTAGCCTTCCTTGCGGTGGCTATGATCTTATCATTTATGGTGAATGCCGGCAAATTGTGGACTACCTACGAATATGGAAAAGAATCAAACAGGGGAAAATCAAACCTGACTACCGGTGCGCCGGAAGAAGCTGATGGACTCTCTAAAGAATCTGCCTATGGTTGGAGCCAGGGTGTCGGAGAAAGTTTCACCTTCCTGATACCGAATTTGTATGGTGGTGCAACCAGTATAGATGCATTGGTTAATCCAGAAAGCCATACCTACAAAACGCTTCAGGGCGTTACTGGAGGTGATCCAACCGGAGCAATACAGCAACTGGCCGGGCAACTGGGAATGCAACAATACTGGGGTGAAAAACCGGGAACTTCCGGTCCGTATTATTTCGGTGCTATCGTTTGTTTCCTGTTTGTTTTCGGTTTACTGGTGGTGAGAAGCAGGATAAAGTGGTGGATATTAGGTACTACTGTGCTATTTATGCTCTTGTCTTTCGGGAAGAACTTTCCGGTGGTTTCCGATTTATTCTTTACTTACTTCCCGATGTACAATAAGTTCAGGGCTGTAGAATCTATATTGGCTATGGTGGGATTGATGGTTCCATTACTTGCATTTTTAGCGATAAAAGAGGCCCAAGACGGTGCTTATGATCAAAAAACGTTGGTCAAGAAATTGACGATTGCCGGTGGAATTACAGGTGGTTTTGCTTTACTTGTTGCCATCATGCCTACCGCGTTTTTCAGCTTTACAACGGCTAACCACCAGCAAATGCTACAAGCCCTAACACAAATGCTTCAAAATAATGCCGGAGTTGCACAGAGTATACTGGCTTCACTGGTAGCTGACCGTGCGGATCTTGCCAGAGCCGACGCTTTGCGTTCTGTATTATTTATTGCCATAGGTTATGCTTTAGTTTGGGCATTGATTACCAAGAAGATCAATATGCAGGCTGCGGTGATCTTATTAGGCCTCGCGGTATTGATAGACATGTGGCAGGTAGACAGACGGTATTTGAACAACAGTAATTTTGCGAGCAAAAGCGACCTGGCCAACCATTTTCAGCCCAGGGAAGTTGATAATGCAATTCTTTCTGATAAGGATCCCGATTTTAGGGTGCTTGATCTAAGTGTTAATACTTTTCAGGACGCCAGCACTTCACAATTTCACAAAACGATTGGTGGATACCATGCTGCCAAGTTAAAGCGCTACCAGGAGTTAATTGAAAATCAATTGACTAAGAGTGTAAATCAGGATGTGCTGGATATGCTGAACACCCGTTATATCATTACGCAGAACCCGCAGACCGGTTCTTACACCATGAACCGTAACAATACTGCAGCCGGGAATGCATGGATTGTACAACGTGTGCAATATGTAAAGGATAGCGATGAAGAGATGAAGGCCATCAGCAGTTTTGATCCTAAAGCTGAGGCCATTGTTGATCAGCGTTACAAAAGCCTGATTACCGGTAAAAATGTTGGTGCAGATCCTACAGCCTTTATCAAACTGGACAGTTATCATCCAGATCACATGGTGTATTCTTATAGCGCTCCGCGCAATATTATTGCCGTGTTTTCTGAGATCTATTACGATAAAGGCTGGAATATGTATGTGGATGGAGTAGAAAAGCCTTATTTCAGAGCAGATTACGTACTTCGCGCTGCGGAGCTGGAAGCAGGAAATCATAAAGTAGAGTTTAAGTTTGAACCTGTATCTTATTACCTGGGCGAAAAGATTTCTTTGGTAGGAACTATCCTTTTACTGGCTGCTCTTGGCTTTGCATTCTACAGTGAAAGGAAGAACAAGGTTGCTGGTTTGAAAGCATAACAATGGCTTAATGACTTGTTAATCTATGCTTTGCAGTTTTGTAAAATAAACTGTACGTCATGGCTGAACTATTCTTACTCGTTTGCCTAATTGCCATTCTGGTATTTTTCTTCGGCCCGTTTGAACTGACAATGGAGGAAGATGATGTCTAAAAGAGAGGTAGAAATTGTGGTGATCTCTGATGTTCATTTGGGCACTTACGGCTGCCACGCCAAGGAACTTTTGAAATACCTGAAAAGCATTAAGCCAAAAATGGTGGTGCTGAATGGTGACATCATTGACATCTGGCAATTCAGCAAAAGATACTGGCCGGAAACTCACATGAAGGTAGTTCGTAAACTGATGAAGTTTGTAGTAGAAGGGGTTCCTGTGTACTATTTGACAGGAAACCATGATGAATTGCTAAGAAAGTTTTCAGATATTCATATGGGGGCCTTTCATCTGCAAAATAAATTAATTCTGGAACTGGATGGTAAAAAGGCCTGGTTTTTTCATGGCGATATCTTTGACGTTACCATGCAACATTCCAAGTGGCTGGCAAAGCTTGGTGCAGTTGGTTATGATACCCTGATTTTGATCAACAGTATGGTTAATTGGCTCCTTACCTTGATTGGTCGTGAAAAAATGAGCTTTTCAAAAAAGATCAAAGCCAGATTTAAAGATGCAGTTAAGTTTATCAATAAGTTTGAAAATACCGCCGCGGAACTGGCCGTAGAAAGTGGTTATGAATACGTAGTTTGCGGACACATCCATCAGCCTGAAATGCGTAAAATTGAAGTTGAAGAAGGCGCGGTAACTTATTTGAACAGTGGCGACTGGGTGGAAAATCTTACCGCCTTGGAATACAATGATAAAAACTGGAATATCTTTAAATACAACCACAAAGATTTTGAAAAGGACGAAGTAGAAGAAGGGGTACTTTCTGATGGCGACGACCTTCATAGCAAATTAGATATCGGCACACTTCTGCAAAAGATAAAATTAGAAATTGTGTAAAGCACAAAATTTGCAGATATTCGATCCCAATGAAAATTCTATATTCCATTCAAGGCACCGGGAACGGGCATGTGAGTCGTGCCAGAGAAATTGTGCCCTTGTTACAGCAATATGGAGATGTGGATTTATTAATTAGCGGTACACAGGCTGATGTAAAGCTTTCGCAAGACATCAAGTTTCAACTACATGGTTTCAGCTTTATTTTTGGTAAAAAGGGTGGGGTGAACCATCTGGAAACCTGGAAAACCATGAATTTGCCAAGGTTTATCAAAGACATGAGGAATATACCGCTAAAGGACTATAACCTTATTTTGAATGATTTTGAACCCGTAACAGCCTGGGCCTGTAAAACACAAGGTATTGAAAGCGTCGGACTTAGTCACCAAGCCTCCTTTCAATCGCCAAAAGTACCTAAGCCAAAGAGTATAGATTGGGCCCAGCTGGTGATGAAGTACTACGCACCCGCAACACATTATTTAGGTTTTCATTTTGACCGTTATGACGATTTTATCCATACACCCGTAATCCGTAAGGAGATTAGGGATATGGTCATTTCGGATGCGGGGCATTACACTGTTTACCTGCCGGCGATAGATGATAAATCCCTGGTCCCAATTTTAAATGCGATACCGAATGTGCAGTGGGAAGTTTTCTCCAAGCACTGTCCGGCTGATTACGAATCGGGAGATGTAAAGGTCTTTAAGATTGACAATTTAAAATTTAACACCAGCCTGGCATCTTGTGCCGGATTGTTAACAGGCGGAGGGTTTGAAGGACCTGCAGAGGCCCTTTATTTGGGTAAGAAGTTACTGGTAGTTCCGATGAAATTTCAATATGAGCAACAATGTAATGCCTATGCCTTAAAGCAATTCGGCTTGCCTGTGATATGGGGGAGCAATAAGAACTGGTTGCCAATTATTAAAAACTGGGTTGAAAATCCTCAGGAACACCGGTTTTATTTTCCAGACGAAACTGCGCAAGTAATTGATCAGGTTGTAAAGCGGTTTGCCAGATAATTTGCTTTACTTTGCCGTTAGTACACTGGCATGATCAATCAATTCAGAACATTAAATCCGTTAAACCTGCTTATTCTGTTTGCGTATACCTTTTTTATGCGCATCGCGATCTACGCAGATTTACCGGCTGTATTGCAATTTGAGTTTCTGGAATCATATGCTAAATTCCTGATCGCTATTCCGGTTAGCAGTATATCTCCAATGGCAAACGTCACATTGGCTGGTATATTGATATTGGTGCAGGCAATACTTTTTAACCGGATAGTTAATAACCACTCCCTGCTCAATAAACCTGGATACCTGCCTGCCTTGTTGTATGTTACTTCGGCCAGTTTATTTATGCCCTTTTTGATACTTAGTCCGACCCTGATCTGTAATTTCCTCCTGATCCTGATTATGGACAAGTTCCTGAAAATCGGGAAGTCGCCTACGGCGATTATGATCATGTTTGATATCGGGATGCTTATTGCTATCGGCACCCTGATTTACTTCCCATTCATTGTCATGCTGAGCATGTTGTGGCTGTCATTATTGCTATACCGCTCATTTAACTGGCGAGAGTGGGTGTCCGGACTGGTTGGCTTTCTGATTATCTTCTTTTTTGTTGGGGTTTACTATTACTGGAACGATAGTCTCTCGCAGTTCTATAAAATTTGGCTTCCGCTGGGCAACAAGTTTCCATCAGTTTTTAAAATCAACTACAACGATTACCTGGTGCTCATTCCGGTAGCCTTAATGATCATCCTGGCATCACTACAGCTAAGAGAGAACTTCTTTAGGAGTTTTATCAGTACGAGAAAGGCATTTCAAATGCTTTTTTTCATGTTTATCATCAGTATACTTAGTTTTTATACGAAGCCAGACTTTAGTGTTTATCATTTCTTGCTTTGCGTGCCCCCTGGCTCCGTGCTTTTGGCGTATTACTTCTCCAATGCAAGAAAGCGCTGGTTCTATGAAAGCTTATTCCTGATCCTGGTATTTGCCATTCAGTACTTTTTGTTTGTTTAACTATTTTTAACAAATCTGATCCTTCAAACCAATTAAAGATTAATAGCTTTGTGACTATGGACTCAGGCGTTGTTAATGCATAACCTTGTTATTGATATTGGTAATACAAATCATAAGCTCGCTATTTTTAACGGCAGGGAGCTTGTTCATTATCAGGGTTCTGGGCCTGTTTTTCCTGCGGTGCTGAGCGAATTGATCAACAAGTACCAGGTCAAGAATTCAGTTGTATCCAGCGTAGCCGATCAGCATGAGGAATTGATAGAATTGCTCAAGACTAAAACAACGTATCATCCCTTCTCGACATCGTCAGCTTCAGCGGTAAAAAACCATTACAAAACACCGAAAACCCTTGGATTGGACAGATGGGCAAAGGTGATTGCAGCCAGTGCCTATTATCCGGAAAAGAATTGTTTCATCATAGATGCAGGAACTTGCATCACTTACGATCTGATCAATAGCCATGCGGAGTACTTTGGTGGAAGCATAAGTCCGGGAATAGGAATGAGGTTTTCCGCATTAAGTTATTATACCAAGCGTTTGCCAAATGTAAACTGGGATAAAAAAGACTTGAGCATACCAGAAGGTGTTGATACGATTACTGCCATTAAAAATGGCGTTTTGCAGGGTGTTGCTGGCGAAGTTAGCCACAATATCAGCCTGCAGACAGTAAAAAATACAGGATTAAAAGTGTTAATAACCGGTGGAGATGCTACTTTTTTGTTAGAGCAATTAAAAAACAGCATCTTTGCGCCTCAAATTATACACGATCCCTACTTGGTTTTAAAAGGATTAAATGAAGTTATTGCATTTGAATATGTACAAAAAGATTAAATATATAGCAGCAATATTGATATTGCTTACCAGTATTTCTGTTGATGCCCAGGTTACCTCACAGTCGCCTTACTCCGGTTATGGTATCGGCAATTTTAAAGGCTCCTTGCTTCCACAACTTAGGGCAATGGGTGGAATTTCTACTGGTGTTTTCAGACCTGGGATAGACAACCTGATCAATTTGCAAAATCCGGCGACCTATTCTGGTATCAATTTAGCCACGATAGATATTGCGGCAACCGGAACATTTACCCAGCTAAAGCAGTCAGGCGTAACTGAAAAGAGCTTTAACTCTACCCTAAGCCACATTGCACTGGCTTTTCCGATCGTTAGGGGAAAAACAGGGATGAGCTTTGGGATTTTACCTTATACAGAACTGGGCTACAAATTTAATACTACTGCAAAAATAGACACCAACACTGTCAATTATCCGCACTCGGGAGAGGGAGGGCTTACAAAGGCTTATATCGGTCTTGGTCAGCAAATTGGTGATCATTTTAGAATCGGCGGAAATGTGGAGTACCTGTTCGGGAATTTAATGGAAACGGTTTCTACAGAGTTAGAGACCAGTCCGGCTATCAATTCCAGGATACAAAACAAAAACAGCGTAGGTGGAATCAGTTTTTCTTACGGTGCGCAATATGAAATTCCGTTAACAACGAAGAGTCGGATCACTTTAGGTTACTCAGGATCTTCTTCGTCGACCATCAGTTCCAACAAAACACAGGTGATTACGCAGTACTTAAAAGAGGGTGGTGTAGAAAAGGCTGCATTTGATACCGTTGCGAACACAGAGAACAATTCTGCCAAATTAAAACTTCCATTAATCCATAACTTTGGCGTATCCATACAGAAAGATGATAAATGGATGGTTGGTGCAGATTTTAGAACAGGTAAATGGTCAAAATACAGTCTGGATGGGGCAACTACTAATCAACAGAACTTGCAAGACAGCTGGGGTGTATCCTTAGGTGGGCAGATTACACCGGACATTACTTCAATTGGTAATTACTTTAAACGCGTAGATTATCGCTTTGGAGTGAGTTATGATAAAAGCTATATCAAGCTGGCAAATGGAGATGATGTTAAGCAAATGGGTATTTCCTTCGGGCTTGGTCTTCCTTTAGCGCCAAACGTGGTAAGGACTTCTTTCTATAAAATGAACATTACTGCGGAACTTGGTAAAATGGGTTCGGTTACAAATGGCAATATCGAAGAGAACTACTTGAAAATACACTTGGGCTTTACGTTGAACGACAGGTGGTTTAGAAGATTTAAGTTAGATTAATGAAGCCACAAAGTATAATATATTACGTTATTGTACTTTGCATGCTTCAAATGCTGAACTCCTGCGGGGAAGATGATTTGAAGTCGGCCACCAAACTTAACGGAAAGATCAACCTGAGCAGCGATACTACCCGGGACGTAAACATCACCTATAGTGATTCGGCTAAAGTAAAGGCTCAGTTCTTCGCGCCTATGTTGGTTAAGGTGGTGCCTATGACTGGTGCCAGTTACCAGGAAATGAGTAAGGGGGTTAAAATCAATTTTCTGAATCCGGAGGCAACGATCAAGGGCTCCATTACATCAGATTACGCGATTATGAAGGATGTGGAGAAAACGGCTACCTTCCAGCGGAATGTCGTGGTAATCAATGAGAAACTGACCTATAATACGGAAGAACTGGTTTGGGACCAAACAAAAAAGAAATTCTTTTCTCCAAAAGGCGTAATCACAAAGCCCGATGGTACGGTGCTTACTGCAGTAAACTTTAGTGCTACGGAAGACTTCAACACAATAACGTGGGACAATGGTACCGGGCAGGTCTATGTGCCTGATAATTACGGGCAGTAAATATGTTTTGTAATAAATTTACTTTTTTTCTCAAAAGTTGTATCTTGCGCCCTCTTAAAAAAAATTAATAAAGATAATATTATGGGGTTAATGACATTTTTGCGAAATCGCGCAGGCTACATCCTAATTGGGGCCATAGGTTTTGCAATTGTTGCATTTTTAGTTGGTGATGCAATTAACGTGGGTAAACCATTCTGGGCCGCTTCTCAAAAAGTAGTTGGAACAATTGATGGTGAGGAAATTAATATAGATCAATTTGGTCCGAAAGTAGAGCAGAGTGTTGCTCAGTTCAAACAACAATATGGTGGTTCTGGTAATGCGCAAATGCAGGCGATGGCAGTTGATAACGTATGGCAGGGAGAAGTAGCAAACGTACTATTGGGCAAAGAATATAGCCGTTTAGGTTTAACTGTATCATCTGATGAATTATCTGACTTGATCCAGGGACCAAAACCAAGTCCGCTTATTGTACAGTACTTCGGAAACCCGCAAACCGGACAGGTTGATAGGGCACAAGTTCTAAACACCTTTAAACAAGGTTATAAGGATGCTAAAGTAAGGCCTCAATTACAGGCTTTGGAAGCTGAGATTGAAAGACAGGCTTTACAACAGAAATACGCAAAGCTAATTAATAACTCTATGTATGTTTCCACCCTGGAAGCTAACGATGAATACATGAACCGCAACAAGATTGCGAACTTTAAATATGTAGCTTTAGATTATGCAGCTGTACCTGATGCAACCATTAAGCCTACAGATGCAGATTATTCAGAGTACTATGATAACAACAAAAAGCGTTTTGAAAACCCAACAGAAACGCGTTCTTTACAATATGTATCCTTCAGCGTAAACCCTACTAAAGAAGATACTGCTGCTGTTAAAACTCAAATAGATAAGTTAGCAGGTGATTTTAAAACTTCAACAAATGATTCTTTGTTTGCTGCAGTTAATTCTGATGTAAAAGTACCTTATACCTATTTGACTAAAGGAAAGTTGGACGCAGCTGTTGATTCAGTAGTGTTCAATCTGCCTGCAGGTTCATTTTACGGCCCTAAATTTTCAGGGAACTCTTATAAACTGGTAAAGGTTATCGATACTCGTTTTTCACCAGATTCTGTAAAAGCAAGTCACATTCTGCTTAACCCGGCTCAGTTGGGTGGTGTAGATAAAGCTGTGAAAATGGCAGATTCATTGAAAGCTTTGGTTCAAAAGGGAGCGAGCTTTGCGTCCCTGGCTTTACAATACAGTACTGACGGATCTAAAGATAAAGGTGGTGAGTTAGGTACATTTGCCCGCGGACAAATGGTTGCTGAATTTGAAAATGCAGCATTTAACGGCAGTGCTGGTGATTTGAAAGTTGTGACTTCTCAGTTTGGTGTTCACTTACTTAAAATTGAAAAGCAAATTGGTTCATCCAAAGTGGTTAAATTGGCCTACATCGAAAAGAACCTCACTGCAAGTAACAAGACTAAAGATGCAGCTTACAAGAAAGCAAGCACGTTTTTGAATCAGGTAAAGGATGGTGATTTTGCAGCTATTGCGCAAAAGAGCGGATACACCATTGCCGTTGCTGACAAGATTACGCCTACACAAGGTTATGCACCAGGTTTAGATAACCCTCGCCAACTAATTCGTGATGCTTACGAAGCTAAGAAAGGTGAAACACTTGATCAGGTTTACCAGATGGACAACGCATTTGTGGTTGCACACTTAACGGATGTTCGTCCGAAAGGGCCGCTTTCCCTTGATTTGGTTAAGAAAGAAATTGAGCCTATGGTTCGCATCGCTGTGAAAGGTAAAATGTTAAAAGAGAAAATGGACAAAGCATTAGCTGGTTCAGGAAATCTTAATCAGGTAGCTCAGAAAATTGGAAAGAGTGTATTACCTGTACAAAATATGGTGCTCGCTAATCCAGTGATCCCTGGAGCTGCACAAGAAAACAAACTTGTTGGGACCGTATTTGGCTCGCAACCGGGAAAGTTGTCCAAATCAGTCATCGGCGAAGGTGGCGTTTACGCCTTTGTTGTAGACGGTTTTGCAAATCCTGCACCGTTAGCGAACACCTACAAGCAAAAGGAAGCCATGATGCAAATGAGCGCTCAGCGTTCGTTAGGGTCAGCTTTCCAGGCATTACAGGATAAAAGCGATATAAAAGACAATAGGGTGAAATTCTATTAGTCTTATTTTACGTAATTTTGCAACCGGAAGTACATACTACTTCCGGTTTTTTGCTTCAGGGCGTTTGCATTTTTTTTGTTATAGATTTTTAAGCTATGGAAATTCAGGAAAATTTTGTCAATAAAGTAGCCACCAGTGGTTTGGTTACCCTTAATCTGGAAGATTATTTTGATAAAGGAGAACGGCTAGTTTACGATATTAAGGACAACCTGTTTCACGGCTTGATGCTGAGGGAGAAGGATTTCAGGGAGTTTATCAAAACCCACGACTGGTCGGCCTATCAGGGCAAGAATGTGGCAATAACCTGCAGTACCGACGCCATCGTGCCAACCTGGGCCTACATGCTGCTTGCCAATAAAATGAAGCCCTACGCCAATGAAGTCATATTTGGTACACTGGAAACCCTGGAAGCTGTATTGTTTACAAAAGCACTTGCTAAAATAGATTTGCAATCCTTTGCCGATGAACGTGTGGTGATTAAGGGCTGTGCAGATATAGAGGTGCCAGTAGCTGCATATGTAGAGATAACAAGCTTGTTAACGCCTGTTGTTAAGAGCATTATGTACGGTGAGCCATGTTCAACTGTGCCCATCTTTAAACGTAAAGATTAAAGTTGGATTGCTTTTTGTTTAATCTGGGTATGAGAAAGTTTTTATTGTTGACCATCGCCACCTTTGCAGGCTTGTGTTCATATGCCCAGGAACTTCCGTTCGTAAAAGAACCGGTATTTCAACCCGGTGAAGTATTGCAGTATAAGTTGCGATATGGATTCATAACTGCCGCTGAAGGTACATTGAAAGTGCTGGACTCTGACCTGAAATTTGATGGCAGGCCCACTTACAGATTGAGTGTTGACGGAGTAACGTCAGGTACATTCGACGTGTTCTATAAGATAAGAGACCACTATGACTCGTATATAGATCGGAAAGATCTTAAGCCCTATTTTTATCAGGAAAACATCAGGGAGGGTAGTTACCGCAGACAAGACAAGGCACGGTTTAGTCAGGACGATAAAAAAGTTACGGCAACCAAAGGAACTTTTTCTACACCAACGCAGCAAACCTTTGATCTGGTTTCTTCCTATTATTTTGCAAGGAGCCTGGACATTTCAAAAATGAAAGCAGGTGATTATGTGAAACTGAATTACTTTTTGGGTGATGAGGTGAGTCAGCTGGAAATTCAGTTTGTAGGTAGAGAAGTAATAAAAACGAAATTGGGTAAAATCAAATGTCTTAAATTTAGTCCCTCCATTAAGCCAGGAAGAATATTTAAGAAAGATAGCAGGCTGTATCTTTGGATTACCGACGATGGTAACCGGGTGCCTGTAAAAGCAGAAGTAGAAATCCTGGTGGGATCGGTAGTGATGGAGATAAAATCTGCTGATGGTTTGAAATACCCATTGGCAATAGTTAAGTAACATGATAGAGGTACAAAATACACTAGTACACGAAGATCTTATCACAGAGAATTTCGTGTGCAACCTAAATAAATGCAAGGGAATCTGCTGCGTAGAAGGTGATGCCGGAGCGCCTCTGGATGTTGCAGAAACCGCTATACTTGAAGAGATCTATCCTAAAATAAAGCATCTGCTAGAGCCCAAAGGAATCAAAGCCATTGAAGAACAAGGAACTTCTGTAGTGGATGCAGACGGCGACCTGACTACCCCATGCGTAGATGGGAATAAGGAGTGTGCTTACGTTACTTTCGAAAATGGAATCACTAAATGTGGCATTGAAAAGGGCTATGAACAAGGACTGGTGGATTGGCAAAAGCCGATATCTTGTCACCTTTACCCAATCAGGGTAACCCAATATCCGGAGTTTGAAGTATTGAATTACGATAGATGGCACATTTGCCACGATGCATGCTCCTTCGGCAGGGAATTAAAGGTGCCGGTTTACCAATTTTTAAAAGGCCCGCTCCTGCGGAAATATGGCGCCGAGTGGTTTTCCGAACTGGAAGAAACTGTTCAGGAAATGAATACTTAGTATCAGCCAAAATTGCTTATTGTTTTGGCAATAGTTTCAAATATTGAATACCTCATTTCGTTTTTCTTTGATATTGGCTTCTGTTAGTCGGAATACTCCGCTGGCGGTACCTCCATTTATGAACGGGTATGAATAAGAAACAACTTTTAGCAGTATTTTTAATATTTGTAAATGCAATGGCATTTGGGCAACATGATCCAAAGGCCTTAAAAGAATGGCAGGACCAAAAATATTCTATGTTCATCCATTTTGGAGTGTATTCTGTCCTTGGAGGAGTTTGGAATGGTAAACCTGCAACACGTAACGTGAGCGAGCAAATTCAGGCGCATGCCGGTATTTACAGCGACGATTATGAAAACGTGGCAAAAACATTTAATCCGGAAAAGTGGAATCCAGACTCTATTGTTGCACTGGCCAAAAATGCCGGAATGCGCTCTATTGTGATCACTTCCAAACATCATGACGGTTTCTGCATGTTTAAAACCAATACAACGGATTTCAACATCGTTGAGGCAACACCTTATAAAAGAGATGTTTTAAAAGAGCTGTCTGAGGCCTGTAAAAGAGGAGGACTGAGGTTTGGTCTTTATTTCTCGCTCATTGACTGGCATTTTCCTCAGGCTTCGCCAATATCCAGCAGCAATTCTGATTACATTACCCCTGAACATGTAGAATACAATAAGAAACAGATTACCGAGTTGTTAAGCAATTATGGACCAGTATCTGAACTCTGGTTTGATATGGGCTCTCAAAATGCAAATGAGAGTAAGGATTTGAGAGACTTAGTACATAAGTTACAACCAAATTGCATGATAGGCAGCCGTATTGGGAACGATATGGGTGATTTTAATGTGATGGGGGATAATCAGGAGCCTGACTATGTAATCGGCGTTCCATGGCAATCGCCAGCCTCGTTTTTCGATGAAACATGGGGCTATCGTTCTTTCCAAAAGCGCGGTAAAGAGGAAGATAAAATCCGTGAAAAACTGACCAGTTTAATTAGGGTTGCCAGTCGCGGTGGCAATTTCCTGCTCAATATTGGCCCAAAAGGTGATGGAACTGTTGTTGAATTTGAAAAGGACGTGTTGCTTGCCATGGGTAAATGGATCTCAAAGAACAAAGAAGCCATCTACGGCACAGACCCAGATCCGTTCCACATATCATTTAAATGGGGCAGTTTAACCAGCAGGCCTAATAAACTTTACTTGCATCTCTTGGCTGCGCCTGAAAATAACCTGATCAACTTGCCTGGACTAACGGGTAAAATCAAATCAGTAAGCGTATTGGGAGAAAAGGACAAACCTAAGTTCAGTCAAAATTCAGCAGGTGTTAAGATTACAGTTCCGGCATCACTTGACATCGCAAGGGAATTCAAAGTGATCATGATTGAATTTGTTGATGGATACAAAGTCCCGCCCGCCAATATTATCGACTTGAAAGGAAATTCGCTGGAATTGACGGGTCACAATGCATTTAAACATTACAGCAGTTCTGGTATTGATTACAGCAACCGTTACCAGAGTACGGTAATGGAATCGTGGACCATTAATCCCACGGTGAGTCAATCCGTTAAACCGGTACTTTATTTTACGGACAACGAGAAAGGAAAAAGCATTGACTTAGAGATTAATGGAAAGGTGACCACCGTTTCCTTAACCGGAGGCGATGCATCGCCATTGGCAACTGATAAAGCCAATATCAGCTGGGGACCACTGTACCAGTCGGGCTATTATTATTCCGGACCGGGCGGTGTACATGGAAATTTGAAGGATGTGGATGTGAACAAGCCGTGGCCGGGGAGCGACAATAAACCTTGGGAACTTAAATCGGCCTGGAAAAATAATGAAACCTACACCGTATTGATGGATCGGAACAGTGCTACTTACTTGTTGCAGGAGATTACTTCAGCTACAGACCAGCCTTATATCGTTGGAATCACCAGTGGAGATGCAGTAACTGTATCGTTAAACGGTCAGGTATTGGCAGAGCACAACAATCCCTTCAAAGTAAAAGAGATGAAGGACCTGATCCTGCTCCATTTAAAAAAGGGGAAGAATCAGCTCATTGTTAAATACTATAATGGCTTTAAGAAGAGCAGCAACATCAGTATTGATACCGATGTAAAACAAGTTTGGTATAAAAAGGAGTTGAAAACCCTAAGCATGGAAAAGGGTAAATACTATCCTATCAGCTGGAAACTGCATAACCCGCTTTCTCCGCATACTACGCTGGGATTGCCGAATCTAAGTTTGGTTTTAGACGAGAAATAAGTTCAAGTATGCAGACCTTATGGCGGAGATGTTAAATCACTGCCAAAATAACTTAACGATTGGTCAATATACCGAAATATACAGCAGCCTAAAACACTTACTTTGAGTAACCAAATACTAACCAATGACGAAGAATAATTATTTATTCCCTTTTATCATGATCACCTCACTGTTTTTTATGTGGGGGTTTGTACACAACCTTGATCCAGTTCTGATACCACATTTAAAACGTTCATTTAGTTTAAGTACTTTTCAAGCTACGCTTGTGGACTCTGCAGTTTTCATCGCCTACTTTGTGATGGCCTTACCTGCTGGTTTCATTTTAAAGAAGTATGGCTATAAAGCAGGAATAATTGTCGGCCTGGTATTTTTTGCTGTTGGATCTTTTCTGTTTATTCCAGCTGCGAACACTCAGTTGTATGTTTTCTTTCTCGGGGCATTATTCATTATTGCATGTGGCTTAACCATTTTAGAAACAGCGGCTAATCCTTATGCTTCATTACTCGGCCCTCCTGAAACAGCTACTTTCCGCCTCAACTTTTCGCAAATGTTTAACGGACTTGCAGCATCTTTGGCCCCAGTTATAGGGTCAAGGGTGATCCTAATAGAAGGCCTGTCAGACAAACAGCTCAGTACGATGAGCGCCTCAGCAAGGGAACTGGCCCTGGCATCAGAAGCATCTTCAGTAAAAACGCCATATTTCATTTTGGGAGGCGTCATCTTACTAATTACCATCATTTTCATTTTTATAAAGCTGCCTGAAATTAAAGAACAAGAAGAAGCAACAGGTGAAAAAAGAGGAGTGTTGGAGGCGTTCAGGCATAAGCACTTGAGTTGGGCAGTCGTTGCTCAATTCTTTTATGTAGGCGCTCAGGTATGTGTGTTCAGTTTATTTCTTCTCTATGCAACTAAAGTAGCCGGCATTGATCAGAAGACTGCCGGAGATTATTTGGGTGGAGCAGGACTGGCGTTTTTGATTGGTAGGGTGCTGGGCACATTCCTGATGAGATTCTTTAAGCCGGGAATATTACTGGCTATTTATTCCATTGTGAGTATCGCACTTTGTGTGGTTGCGATAACCGCTACAGGCATGGTAGCCTTATTCTCAGTGATAGGAATCGCTTTTTTTATGTCGATTATGTTCCCAACTATCTTCTCTTTAGGTATAAAGGATTTGGGAAAAGACACTAAATTTGGTAGTAGTTTGATCATTATGTCGATAGTAGGCGGGGCAATATTACCACCGTTAATGGGTTATATTACTGACATAACGAGCAACATTCAAATCGGCTATGTGGTACCACTAACCTGCTTCGTAGTTGTTTTCTTGTTTGCAGTAAAGGGACATAAAGTGATCAAAACAGTTTAAAATTTACAGATGAAAAGATATTGCCTGGCACTGGGTCTGGTTGAAGATCCGCAGTTAATTGCAGAATATATAGACTACCACAAGGCTGTTTGGCCGGAAATAAAGAATAGCATTACCAGTGCTGGAATAGACTTAATGGAGATATACAGGTTTGGGAACAGGCTTTTCATGATCATGGAAGTGAGCGACCAATTTAGCTTTGAACAAAAAGGCGCCATGGATGCTGCTAATGAAAAGGTACAGGAATGGGAAAAGCTGATGTGGAAGTACCAGCAAGCCATTCCAGGTACAAAACCCGGCGAAAAGTGGGTAATTATGGATAAAATATTTGAATTGAACGCCTGATGTCAGACAACTTTAAAAAAAGCTTTTTACAAATTCACCCTGCAGATAATGTGTTGGTTGCATTACAGGACCTCTTTAAGGGAGATGCAATAACCTGGAACAACCAAACTATTATATTACAGGACGATATACATGCCAAGCATAAATTTTTTATCGATCCATTGGGGATTGATGATGAGGTAATCATGTATGGCGTTTTGGTGGGGAAGGCAACCACGCCGATTGCGAGGGGTGGACTAATGACCACTGCCAATGTCCACCATGCTTCTCAGGATTATGCGTACAGAGCAGTAGATTACCAATGGCATAAGCCTGATGTATCTGCTTTCATCAACAGGACTTTTAATGGTTACCATCGTGAAGATGGCCGTGTAGGCACTGCAAACTACTGGCTTTTTATTCCTACAGTTTTTTGTGAAAACAGGAACATGGATGTGATTAAGGAGGCGCTGCACAATACGCTGGGTTATAATGTCACTGACAAATACAAGCAATTTACCGAGCAGTTACTGGAAGCCAGTCAGGCCGGTCAGGATATTGCCGACTTCAAAATCGATGAAATTGCTTTCGCCGGGATGCCAAAAAATAGGGTGTTCAAAAATGTAGATGGTATCAAATTCTTAAACCATCAGGGTGGTTGCGGTGGAACCAGGCAAGATGCTTCGGTATTGAGCAACTTACTTGCGGCTTATGCAGATCATCCCAATGTAGCTGGTATTACAGTGCTTAGCCTGGGCTGTCAGCATTTGCAGACACAAGAATTCTTAGACGATCTGGCGACAAGAAATCCAAACTTCAAAAAGAAGGTGCTGATATTTGAACAGCAATTGAGCCAGAGTGAGGACCAATTGATCAAAGATGCGATCCTGAAGACGTTCGTAGAACTTCAGGAGATCAACAAGATAGAAAGATCGCCTGCACCTTTGAGCAAATTGACGGTGGGTGTAAAGTGCGGCGGTAGTGATGGTTTTAGTGGAATATCAGCTAATCCGGCTGTGGGTTACACGTCCGACTTATTAGTCGCCCTGGGCGCAAAAGTGTTACTGGCAGAGTTTCCAGAGCTGTGCGGCGCAGAGCAGAATATTGTAGACAGGTGTGTTGACCAGCCTACTGCAGAGAAATTTATTCGGCTAATGCGCGCCTATGATGCACAAGCACATGCCGTAGGTTCTGGATTTCATATGAATCCATCGCCGGGCAATATCAAAGACGGACTAATTACCGATGCCATAAAAAGTACCGGTGCCGCAAAAAAAGGAGGGACATCACCAGTTGTTGATGTGCTGGATTATACAGAGCCTGCTACTAAAGACGGCTTAAGCCTGGTTTGTACACCAGGAAATGATGTAGAAGCAACGACAGGTAAAGCGGCCAGCGGCGCAACACTGATCCTTTTTACCACCGGACTAGGTACACCTACCGGGAATCCCGTTTGCCCGGTAATAAAAGTGGCCACCAACACGGCATTGGCCACAAGGATGGGCGATATCATTGATATTGATACAGGTGCCATCATCAGGGGTGAAAAAACCATAGCTGAAATGGGCGCAGAGATATTGGAATATTGTGTAAAAGCAGCCAGCGGCGAGGTGATTCCAAAAGCAGTTTTATTAAACCAGGACGACTTCATTCCATGGAAAAGAGGCGTCTCCTTATAATTAGTTATGTTTAGTTTAAAAGAAAAAACGGCAGTTGTTACCGGTGCCGGCAGTGGAATAGGTCGCGCAATAGCAGTATTGTTTGCTAGGCAGGGCGCGAAAGTCCACATCCTAGAGGTTAATGCAGATGCGGCGGCTGAGAGTTTAAAGGAAATTGAGCAGGCTGGCGGAGAAGCGGCCATCCACGCCTGCGATGTGACTAGTCAGCAAGCTGTTGTGAATATATTCAACAACATCGGCAAAGTAGATATTTTAGTAAATAACGCAGGTATTGCCCACATAGGTAGGGCCGATACCACCAGCGAAGAAGATTTTACCAAAGTTTTTAATGTGAATGTAAAGGGCGCATACAATTGCCTGTTTGCAGCGATTCCATTGATGAAGAAAAACGGCGGTGGTGTAATCCTGAACATGGCATCCATTGCAGCAATAGTGGGCATCACAGATCGCTTTGCGTACTCGATGAGCAAGGGCGCTATCGCGGCAATGACATTATCCGTGGCACGGGATTACATGGCCGATAACATCAGGTGCAATAGTATTTCTCCGGCACGTGTGCATACCCCATTTGTTGACGGCTTTATTGCTAAGAACTATGCGGGACAAGAGAAAGAGATTTTTGAGAAATTGTCTAAAAGCCAGCCAATAGGCAGGATGGGTCAGCCAGAAGAAGTGGCAAGCATGGCCTTATACCTATGTTCTGATGAAGCAAATTTTATAACAGGTAACGATTATCCGGTTGACGGAGGTTTTGTTAAATTAAATAACTAGCACAATGAAATTAATAAGATGGGGATCGGCAGATCAGGAAAAAACTGGAGTTATCATCAATGATCTGTGGTATGATACTTCTGCCTTTGGCGAAGATTATAACGAAAAATTCTTTAACGATAATGGTTTGGAAAGACTGTCTGCTTTTGTTAAAGAAAATGAAGGTGGTTTAAAAGAAATTCCTCAAGATACCCGGTTGGGATCGCCCGTGGCCAGGCCTTCAAAAATTGTTTGTATCGGGCTAAATTATGCAGACCATGCCAAAGAAACTAATGCGCCATTGCCACCAGAGCCTGTGGTTTTTATGAAGTCGACCACCGCTTTAGTCGGCCCGTTCGACGACATCATCATTCCAAAGAATTCAGTTAAAACAGACTGGGAAGTAGAATTGGCTGTGGTAATTGGTAAAAAAGCCAGCTATGTGGAAGAAGCAGACGCGATGGACTATGTAGCCGGTTATGTGTTGCACAACGATGTATCAGAACGCGAGTTTCAAATAGAAAGAAACGGCACCTGGGACAAAGGTAAAGGCTGCGATACTTTTGCACCATTAGGCCCGTTCTTAGCAACCAAAGATGAAATAGCCGATGTAGATAACCTTCGCCTTTGGCTTACCGTAAATGGCAAGATCATGCAGGATGGCAATACTTCCAACTTTATTTTTAATGTACCCTTTGTGATCGCTTATGTAAGTCAGTTTATGACGCTATTGCCTGGAGATGTGATCTCGACCGGAACACCGGCAGGTGTAGGGCTAGGTTTCAAACCGCCGATTTATTTGAAAGAGGGAGATGTGGTAGAACTGGGTATTGACGGACTGGGCACTTCAAAGCAGCATTTAAAAAACTATGCTTAAGATAGATGCGCATCAGCATTTCTGGAAGTATACACCTGATATGGATGGCTGGATCACTGAAGAGATGGCGGTGCTAAAAAGGGATTATATGCCTGCGGATTTAGCGCCATTGTTGAATAGCAGTGGTTTTGACGGCTGTGTGGCCGTGCAGGCTGATCAGTCGCCAGATGAAAACAATTTCTTGCTCCAACTTGCTGAGCAAAATGATTTTATCAAAGGCGTTGTTGGATGGGTAGATTTGCGCGCTCAAAACTTATCAGAGCAACTCGCAGAATTAAAAAAGAATAAGAAATTAAAAGGTTTCAGACATATACTTCAGGGAGAAGAGGATCGGGCTTTAATGCTACAACCTGATTTTTCGGCAGGAATAGCCGAAATAAAAAAGCATGGGTTTACTTACGACATTTTGATCTATACGGACCAGTTACAATACTTACCTGAACTATTAAAAGCACATCCTGAACAAGCATTTGTGCTGGACCACATCGCCAAACCAAACATCAAAGACAATGGCATCGGCGAATGGCAAAAAGGTATTGAGGCATTAAAAAGCTTTGAAAATCTGTATTGCAAAGTTTCCGGTATGGTTACGGAAGCAAATTGGCAAAGCTGGAAACAGGAAGATTTCCATCCCTATTTAGACATCGTTTTCGAAACATTTGGTGCAAAAAAAGTAATGTTTGGGTCTGACTGGCCGGTATGTTTAGTTGCTGCCCAGTATGCTGAAGTCTGCGCCATTCTGGAAAAGTACATGTCAAAGCTGAGTACCGATGAGCAACAGCTTGTTTGGAGCGGTAATGCAGTAAAATTTTACAACTTAAACTAGCAATCGATGGATTTGCAACTGAAAGATAAAGTAGTCATCGTAACAGGCGGTGCAAAAGGTATTGGAGAAGGTATTGTTGCCGTATTGGCACAAGAAGGCGCAATACCGGTAATTGTGGGCAGAAATGAAGCAGATAACCAAAAGACAGTGGATAAAATTAAGGCGACGGGAGCGAAATGTTTCCAGGTCGTTGCAGAACTATCCGATCCAACAGCCGCAGAAAAAGCAACAGCAGCCGTAGTAGCTGAATTTGGAAGGATAGACGGCTTGGTAAACAATGCCGGCGTTAACGACGGCGTTGGGCTACAAAACGGAACTTACGAAGGTTTTGTGGCTAGTTTACATAAAAATGTGATCCACTATTACCTAATGGCACAAAAAGCACTGCCCTATCTCATTGAATCAAAGGGATCGATTGTTAACATTGGCTCAAAAGTAGCCGACACCGGTCAGGGTGGAACCTCTGCCTATGCGGCATCAAACGGTGCCAGAAATGCGTTAACCAGAGAATGGGCATTGGAATTGTTACCGCAAGGAATCCGCGTAAACGCGGTAATTGTAGCCGAGTGTTTTACACCATTATACCAAACCTGGATCAACTCTATTCCAAACTCAGAAGAGAAATTGGCAGATATTGTTTCTAAAATTCCATTGGGTAAAAGGATGACTACCGCAGAAGAAATTGCCAATGCAGCAGTCTTTTTATTATCAGAAGTGTCCAGTCACACCACCGGTCAACTGGTCTATGTAGATGGTGGTTATGTACACTTGGACAGGGCTATTAAATAGCCCTCGTTTCTTCTTTTAGCCAGCTTATTTCATCAGGGTTTAAAAGCGGACTCAATTTCTCTAAAACCATTGCGTTGTAGTCGTTCAGCCATTTGATCTGTACGGCTTCAAGTAATTCCTTCTTGACTATCTTTGTGTTGATGGGAGCGATGGTTAAACATTCAAATGCATAGAACTCGTTAAATTCGTTGGTCACATCTGGTATGGTATTCACCAGGTTTTCTATCCTGATTCCATGCTTACCCGGGCGGTATAAGCCAGGTTCTATCGAGGTCACCATGCCCAATTCAATAGCTACAGGAGTCGCTGTTGGGTTGAAAACCTGCGGACCTTCATGCACATTTAGAAAGTATCCTACACCATGCCCGGTACCATGGCCATAATTTAATGCATAGTCCCAAAGCGGTCTGCGGGTTATCGCATCTATCTGATAGCCACAAGTGCCTTTAGGGAAGCGGGTTTTACAACCATCAATCATCCCTTTTAGCACTAGGGTATAATCTGTGCTTTCTTCTTCTGTATTGCTGCCCATGGGGATTGTCCGAGTAATATCTGTGGTACCGTATAAATACTGTCCGCCAGAATCTAAGAGGAACAAACCTTCCGACTTAATTTCCACGTCACTCTCTTCCGTTGGTCCGTAATGCGGTAATGCACCATGCGCCTGATAAGCGCTGATGGTATTAAAACTATCACCGACAAATCCCTCTTGTGCCGCCCTGAATTTTCTCAGTTCTGCTGCTGCAGATAATTCCGTAATGGTAATCTTTCCAATATTTTCTGAAAGCCATTTTAGGAAATGTGTAAGTGCCACACCGTCCTTTAACATCGCTAAACGTGTATTACGTAGCTCTGTTCCATTTTTAATCGCCTTTAAATTGGTAGACGGATTGGTTTCCCTAATCACCCTAACGGTGGGTGGCAGCAATTTTAAATAGGCAAAGCAATTGCGTTTAGGATCAATAAGGATGGTGCTGTTTTTATGGATATTCTGAAGGGCAGGTTCTATTTCTTCATAAGGAAATACTTCAACGCCACTTTTCAGCAAGGTTTCTTTTTCCGTATTGCTCAGCTTACCGGAATCAACAAAAACTTTTGCATGATCCTGGTCGATCAAAGCAAAGCTCAGCACCACGGGATTGTAACTCACGTCCTTTCCACGGATATTAAAAATCCATGCCATGTCGTCCAAAGAGGACACCAACTGCATATTTGCACCAGATTTAGATAGCGCTTCCCGTATTTGGGCTAGTTTACTGCTTACAGATTGCCCTGCTGCTTCATCACCAATTAAATATCCTTTTTCAGATGGGAGCTCGGGTCGGTTTTCCCAGATTGGGCTTAAATAATCTTTGTCGGCCAGACTAATTCCCTTAACAGAAAACTGTTGGGTAAACAGTCCACCTAAAAGTACAGATAATAATTTTTCATTGCTGGCTATGGTGCTTCCAGCAGGTAGGGTATCAATAAGCCATTGGATGTATTCAGGTGCATGTTGTACTTTCTGTTTTACCAATTCAAAGCCGCTGTTCTCCAATTGTTCTGCAGCCTGCTCAAAATAACGGAAGTCGGCCCACAGCCCTGCAAAGTCATGCGTAATCACCAGCGTTCCCGCCGAACCTGTAAAACCGGACACAAACGGTATGCACTTATAATGATGAGGCAGGTACTCGCTAATATGCGGATCGGCAGAGGGGATAATATATGCGGAAACATGATCAGCTGTCATTTGCTGACGGATTGCGGCTAGTTTTTCGGGATAGGTCATAGTTTTTATGTAATAGTAGTTAGGGCAAAGCTATAAAAATCGAGAAACATATTGTTTTTGTTGGACAACTTGAATTGAGGATATTTATTTTACTAACTGGGAATATATTCTCTTATCTAGTTAATTCCACAGATTTTAATTTGTAAGAACACCCCCTGATTGTTGAGATATTTAATTTTAATAAACTGATTATAAGTTCATTAAAACTTTTTTCTTATTAAGTTAAAACAATGAGCAAACCGTGGCGTATTTTTTGCCGTACATACAACTTTATGGAATACTTGGATTCAGAAAATTATTCTGTATATTTTTGTACCAGATATAACTAAACCCTGTAATAAGTTAATGAGCTATCAAGATTACAAATGTAAAAAGTGCAATACGGATTTCCATTACCAGGTACCCCGTGGATTTGTGCTGAAACATTTATTAGGATTTTTACCGATACGCATTTATTGGTGCCCGAAATGTACGACTAACCGGTACGTTTGGATTGGGAAAAAGGAAAAAAGCAGGTACTAGCGTTTTTCGGAATGTTAATTGCTGTGAGTGTCGATATTACATTTACTAAAATTAATTATATTTGAATAGGGATGACGCTTTCAGACATATCTGTACCAAACAAACCATGAAAAAAATTCCACTCGCGTTAGTTTTCTGCGTCCTTTCTATACCCGTATTTTCTCAAATGGGTGCTAATTACAATTACAGCATCGCAGCAAGAGGTTATACCCTAATGCAAATGCCAAAGATTCTGAATGAGTCCGATGCTTACAGCTTGGTAAGTGCACCGTTCAATGGCTTCATGTTCAAGATTAACGACAATCAGATCAGTTATCGTATAAACGGGACTTACTATAACAAATCAAAGAATTTTTACAACAATTGCGAAACCTGCGAAATAGCTGATGGGAAAACGGTCGACTATTCAATTAAAATAGGCTTTGAAAAAAACTTCAACTACTCACGGATCCAACCTTATTTTGGGATTGATTTGGGCTATCGTTCTAATCAGTTTAAAGGCACTCTGGAGAATAGAAATGCGTTGAAGGCGATAGCTGCATCGGCTACAGGCTCACAAGATGTAGAAGCTACAAAAACGGGCTTGGTGTTATCGCCGGTAATTGGTTTCAAGATCAATGTGGTGGAGCAAGTGTCCTTTTTTGCAGAAGCCAATATGGATTTTTTCTATTCTTATGAGCGACAAGACATTGTTGCGCAGGACATCAATAACACCCGGACGCTTAATAAATATTATAAGTCGGAGTTTCTGTTCAATCCAGTTTCTATAGGCATCCAGCTGCATTTGGGCGGTAATTAATCCCCCATGTTTCTCTTCTTCATTTCAAGGTAATATTTGCGTATGTTTGCAACCGTATATTTTTAATTTACAACATGAAAGTTGCATTAATAACAGGTGTTACGGGACAGGATGGAGCCTATTTGGCAGAATTCCTATTGAAGAAAGGTTATTTTGTACATGGTTTAAAAAGACGCTCATCTTTATTTAATACCGACAGGATAGATCACTTATATCAGGATCAGCATGAGCAAGGTGTCAATTTCAAACTGCACTTCGGCGACCTTACAGATTCTACCAATTTAATCCGCATTATTCAGGAAACGCAACCAGACGAGATTTATAATCTGGCAGCAATGAGCCATGTACATGTGAGCTTTGAAATGCCGGAATATACTGCCAATGCCGATGGTATCGGAACGCTAAGGCTATTGGAAGCGATCAGGATCCTGGGTTTAGAAAAGAAAACAAGAATTTATCAGGCATCCACTTCAGAGTTGTACGGCTTGGTTCAGGCAGTACCGCAAAGTGAGACCACGCCATTTTATCCGCGTTCCCCATACGCTGTAGCAAAAATGTACGCCTATTGGATCACGGTGAACTACAGAGAGGCTTACGGCATTTATGCATGTAATGGTATTTTATTCAATCACGAAAGTCCGCTAAGAGGGGAGACTTTTGTTACCAGGAAAATCACGCGTGCAGCTTGTAAGATCGCTTTAGGTTTACAAAGTTGCTTATATCTGGGTAATTTATCAGCGCAACGCGATTGGGGCCACGCGAAGGACTACGTCGAAGCGATGTGGTTGATTCTGCAACAAGAAAATGCGGAAGACTTTGTAATAGCAACAGGTGTAACTACAACGGTAAGAGATTTTGTGAAAATGAGCTTTGCCGAACTTGGCATAGAAGTTGAGTTTAGCGGCAAGGATCAACATGAGCGGGGTGTGATTATTGACGTGGACGAGGAAATCGTGGCTAAATTAGGATTGAATGATGAAAATTTGAAGCCTGGAACGATTGTCGTTCAGGTAGATGAAAAATATTTCCGACCTACCGAAGTTGAACTGCTACTAGGAGATCCTACCAAGTCGAAAACCAAATTGGGTTGGGAGCCGAAATATGATTTACCTGCATTGGTTCAGGATATGATCCAGGCAGACTTAAACCTGATGAAAAAAGACGAACATTTAAAGTTGGGTGGTTTTAAAACACTTAATTATTTTGAATAACTTTACGCTTCTAAATTTTAATAATATTACGCCTCTACAACTAAATATGAAATTCAAAAAAGCATTAACCGGCTTTCTATTCTTTTTTGCCATACTTTTATCACAGGTAGCCTTTGCGCAAACCAATTATGCAGATGTGAAGGTAGATGAATTGTCGGACGCCAAGATCAGGGAAATGATGCAACGTGCGGAGTCTGTGGGTTATAATGACGCACAGTTGGAGCAAATGGCTGCTGCACAGGGTATGAAGCCTGAAGAAATTGCAAAGTTAAGGACGAGGGTGGCGAGATTGAGGGCCAATTCTGGATCTGCAGCAAATCCTACTTCGGTTGATGCTGATTTAAATTCTGAAAGAACATCCGCAGATACCAATAAAAGAAGATCACCAGTTGTTGTAGATGTATTAGGTAACCTGAAACCTAAAATCTTTGGAGCTGAACTGTTTTCAAACAGTAATATTTCTTTTGAGCCCAATGTGAGGATGGCAACCCCTAAAAATTATATCATTGGTCCGGATGATCAGTTACTGATCGACTTAAGCGGTGATAATGATGTAAATTACAATTTGAAGGTAAGTCCGGATGGCACTATCCGGTTACAATACGTTGGTCCGGTTGCTGTCGGCGGACTCTCGATAGAACAAGCTACCGCAAAGATAAAGAGCAGTTTGGCTGCTACTTATCCATCTCTGAGGAGTGGACGAACCAATGTTGCGGTCAACTTAGGAAACATCAGAAGTATAAAAGTAACCTTATTAGGAGAGGTGGTTAAACCTGGTTCTTACACCTTATCCTCACTATCCACAGTTTTCAACGCATTAAATGCTTCTGGCGGTCCTAATTCAAATGGATCATTTAGAAAGATTCAGGTTATTAGAAACAATAAGGTGGTATCAACCATCGATGTGTATGATTTTCTATTGAATGGCATACAAAAAGGTAATGTGCGTTTGCAGGATCAGGATGTGGTTAACATCCCGGTATATCAAAGTCGGGTGGAGATAACAGGTGAGGTAAAACGTCCTGCTTTGTTCGAGGTGTTAAGCACAGAGAACTTGGCTGACGTGATTAGGTTTGCCGGTGGTTTTAGTGACAAGGCATATACTGCACAAATCAAAGTATTACAAAACACGAATAAAGAAAGAAGCATAACAGATGTTCCGGCAGAAAGCTTCAATGCCTACGGTCCGCTGAATGGAGATAAATATGTTGTGGAGCGGATATTGGACCGTTTTGCTAATCGAGTAGAGATTTCGGGCGCAGTATTTAGGCCGGGGCAGTTTGAGCTGGATAATGGATTAACTTTAAAGGGCTTGATTACCAAAGCAGACGGTTTAACTGAGGATGCCTTCTTAAACAGGGGGTATATCAATAGGTTGAATGCCGACAATTCACCTTCCTTAATTTCATTTGATGTGGCTAAAATTCTGGATGGAACCGAAGCAGATATCAAATTGCAACGTGAAGATAAAATCACCATTTCTTCAATTTTTGATTTGAGAGATGAATATAAAGTAAGCATTCAGGGAGAGGTAAGATCTCCTGGTTCTTTTGAATATGGGGATAACATGAGCCTCGAAGCCTTGATCCAGATGGCTGGAGGTTTTAAAGAAGGCGCGACGCCAAACAGGATTGAGATATCTAGAAGAGTGAGGAACAGCGATGCCTTATCTAAATCAGCGTTATCTGCAGAATTGTTTACCGTAAATGTTGATCAGAATTTAAAATTGATCGGTGACACATTTATCTTGAAACCATATGATATAGTTTCAGTGAGAAGCTCTACAGGTTATGAGGTACAAAGACAGGTCAAGGTAGAAGGAGAAGTTTTGTATCCTGGTATTTATACGATCAGTTCTAAGAATGAACGCTTATCTGATTTGATAAAACGAGCGGGAGGATTAACGCCATCTGCATATGTAGAAGGAGCATCATTGAAAAGGCCGGGGCCTGCAGCGGTAAATACCGCAAATAAAAATGCAATTGACACTAAAGAAGAGGAAGAACGGAAATTATTGAATTTGAAGAGATTACAGCAAAGCGGAGCCAAGGATAATTTAGGATCGGAAATCAGTCAAAAAGTAATTACCTCTGACTTAGTAGGAATTGACTTAGAACGTATTATAAGGAAACCAGGCAGCAGGTTTGATTTATTAGTTGAGGAAGGAGACATTTTGCGTGTTCCGAAGCAATTGCAAACGGTTAAAGTAACTGGAGAAGTATTAAGCCCGAACAGTATTGTTTATTCTCCAAGAATGACATTTAAACAATATATCAATGGAGCAGGCGGTTTTACTTTCAATGCCTATAAAAGAGGAGCACACATTAAGTATGCAAATGGGTCGGTGCAGGCCGCAAATAAATTTTTATTTATTAATAATTATCCAAAGGTATTGCCTGGTGCGGAAATATTAGTTCCTAAGAAAGCGGAGAAGGAGCCGCTAACGGTTCAAGGATGGATTGGTATTGGTACGGCAGTTGCTTCTTTGGCGGCGATTGTAGTTAGTTTATTAAGATAATTACAGCGAAATGGAAGATAAATCAAATGTAATTGTTAACAGTGAGGAGATTTCACTAAAAGAACTTATTAGCAAAGCAAATTACTTTATTATCTATCTAAAAACTAAATGGATATTTATATTCTTTTTTTGCCTTCTTGGTGGAATAACTGGATTTGCTTATGCCTGGAGTAAAAGGCCGGTCTATGTTGCTGCAACTAGTTTTGTCTTAGACGATGGGGGAGGCAATGGAGGAAGTTTGTCCTCGATAGCTGGGTTGGCTTCTATTGCAGGAATTGATTTAAGCAATGATGGTGGTGGCATTTTTCAAGGTGATAATATCCTGGAATTATATAAGTCACGCGCTATGATTGAAAAAGCATTGTTAACAGAGATCAACTATAAAGGTAAAGCCGAATTGTTGGTAGATAGATACATTGATTTTAATGGGCTTAAGAAAGAATGGTCAAAAAGTCCTGAATTAAAAAATATGTCATTCCTGAATATTGGAAAAGAAAAAAGCAGCAATCATTGTTCAAGATTGCAAGATAGTGTGTTAGGAAAAATAGTAGAAAGCATCAACAGCTCATATCTTAAGGTGGCAAAACCCGATAAAAAGTTAAGCATTATAAAAGCTGAAGTGAGTTCAGAAGACGAATTTTTTGCTAAAACTTTTAACGAACAAATTGTAAAAAATGTGAATGACTTTTATGTTCAAACTAAAACTAAAAAGTCTTTAGAGAATATTACTATTCTGCAAAGAAAGACGGATTCTGTCCGTACAGTTATGAATGGAGCTATATATAATGTAGCTGCAGTAGCAGATGCAACGCCAAATTTAAATCCCACAAGGCAAGTTCAACGGAGCGCTCCCATGCAACGTTCCCAATTTTCTGTTGAAACTAATAAAGCAGTTTTGGGATCTTTGCTTCAAAATTTAGAAATGATAAAAATGACTTTGCTAAAGGAGACCCCGTTGATCCAGATAATAGATAAGCCTGTTTATCCTTTAGAAGTTAATAGAATAAGCAAATCTAAAGCAATAATCTTAGGTGCATTATCAGCCGGATTTTTAGCTATTTTTATGCTATTAATGAGAAAGGTTTTTAAGGACATAATTGCCGAACAATGAACACTTATACGTTAAAGGTTGTTGAAAAAAGAAAGGAAACGGATGATGTTGTTACGTTATGTTTTAAGCAACCAGGACTAAAAAAAATAAAATATCTTGCAGGTCAATATCTTACTCTAATATTTAGAGTAAATGAAAGGCGTTACATTAGGCCATATTCCTTTTCCTCATGCCCTGGTGTAGATGAATTATTAGAAATAACGGTTAAACGGGTTGTAAATGGCATAATATCTAACCATATATGTGATATAGTAGCTGAAGGTGATATCATACAAGTAATGCCCCCAATGGGAGACTTTGTTTATAAAGAAGATAAAGGATTTAATAGCATATATTTATGGGGCGTAGGAAGTGGAATTACACCTTTAATTTCTATAACAAAATATATTCTATTTACTGAACCGACTGTAAAAGTTCATTTGATTTATGGAAATCGTAGCCATGAATCTACTATTTTTTTACAACAAATTCAAGAACTGCAAAAGCAATACCAGCATTCATTTTACGTTAAACATTTTTATACAATATTAGTTGTTGATGACGACAATCCCAATATAATACAAGGTAGGATTGATCAGACAAAAGCTCTCTCTATTTTAGAACAGGATCATGACCTAGCAATGAGTGCCCATTACATTTGCGGGCCTACTGGACTGAAAGAATCTGTAAAAAAGGCTTTAGCAATAAGAAATATAAATCCGAATCATATTTTTTCTGAAGACTTTGAATTAATAAAAGATCCAAAAGACTTTGATAACGTCTTTACCCAAAAAATGCAGTTAAGATTTCAGGAGCAGACATATCAATTAGAAGTAATAAAAGGAAAAAGCATTTTGGAGGCTGCATTAGACGCAGATATTGAGTTGCCATATTCTTGTCAAACTGGTAATTGTAGTACATGCAAAGGGATGTTGATATCTGGAATGGCTAAGATGATCGGCTTAAGCGAGGAAAGAAGTGATTTAGTTAAGAATGAATATCTATTATGCTGTTCATATCCATTAAATAATAATGTGTTAATTGAAATTTAAAAAATATGAAAGTAGTAATACTAGCTGGAGGTTTAGGTACAAGGTTAATGGAGGAAACGGAAGCCCGACCAAAGCCTATGGTGGAAATTGGTGGAAAGCCAATTTTGTGGCACATCATGAAGATTTATGAGGCCTATGGCTACAATGATTTCGTATTGTGTCTTGGATATAAGGCGCAAAGTATCAAGGAATACTTTCTAAACTATTACTTGTATAACTCTGATGTATCCATAGATGTTGGTAAAAATACAGTTGATGTACATTTTTCAAATTCAGAAGCATTTAAAGTGACATTGGTAGATACCGGTCTAACTACAAATACGGCGGGTCGAATAAAGAAAATCCAAAAATATGTAGCTGATGAGACTTTTATGCTTACTTATGGAGATGGCGTAGCTGATATCAATATCGATGATCTCGTTAACTTCCATAAAAGCCATGGAAATCTCGCCACTTTAACAAGTATCCAAACGCCTGGTCGATTTGGTAATATTGAGATGAATGATTCAGGGGTTGTTCAGCATTTTGTGGAAAAGCCACAAGGAGACGGTATGTGGATTAATGGTGGTTTCTTTGTTTTAGAACCGGGCATTTTCAAATATTTGGAAGGCGAAATGGATGAAATTCAGTGGGAAAACAAGCCATTGAAAGAGATTGCCGAAGCCGGGCAGCTTTCTGCCTATAAACATGCTGGGTTTTGGAAACCAATGGATGCTTTAAGAGATAGAATGGAGTTAGAACAGCTATGGAGTACTGGCCAGGCTAAATGGAAAATTTGGTAAACATGTTTAGTTATCTCAAAGAAATATATAAGGGCAAAAAGGTCTTAGTCACTGGGCACACTGGATTTAAAGGCGCATGGTTATTAAAAACTCTTCACCTGCTAGGTGCCGATATTAAAGGATATGCCTTAGAACCGCAGACCTTAGATGATTTATATTTTAAAATAAGTGGAGATCAGTTATGCGATTCTGTGATTGCAGATTTACGAAATCGAAATGCGCTTAAAGAAGCAGTTGTAGATTTTCAGCCCGATTTTATTTTTCATTTGGCCGCCCAACCACTCGTTAGGCTATCCTATGAAATTCCCTCCGAGACTTTCGAAGTAAATGCAATAGGTACAGCAAATTTATTGGACGCTGTTCGTTTGTTAGATAAAAAGTGTGCTATCGTTTTAATTACGACAGACAAAGTCTATCACAACAACGAGTGGGATTATCCTTATCGTGAAAATGATCGTCTAGGCGGTTATGATCCATATAGTGCAAGCAAAGCGTGCGCGGAGCTGGTAATAGATTCCTATAGAAGTTCCTTCTTCAATATATCAACTTACAATACCCACCAGAAGGCAATCGCTGTTGGACGAGCAGGAAATGTAATTGGTGGAGGAGATTGGTCGAAAGACAGGTTAATTCCAGATATTGCAAAAGCTTTATGTGATGGAAAAAAAATAAGTATTAGAAATCCGAATTCAATTAGACCCTGGCAGCATGTATTGGAACCTGTCGTAGCTTATTTAATTTTAGGTGCTAAATTGGAAGATAATGCGTTAAAGTACAGTCATGCATACAATTTCGGTCCTTACATAACGGATGCATTACCTGTTCTAGACATGCTTAAGCTAGCGATAGAATGCTGGGGAAGCGGTGAATTTAGAATAGAAAGTAACGCCGATCAACCACATGAAGCTGGGTTGCTGAAGTTGGATATTAGTAAAGCGATTAATGAATTAAAATGGAAACCAAGATTGAATGCAAATACAGCGGTTCAGATGACTATGGATTGGTATAGAGCCTTTTATGAGAATAAGGATACGATTAACCAATTTACTGAAAAGCAAATTAAAGACTTCTTAGATGCTTAAGGTTCTAGTCACCGGAATTACAGGTTTTTTAGGTTCGCATATTGCAGAGTCCTTAATACAAAGCAATTTTCGAATTATCGGCTTAAAACGGTCTGAATCTGATATATGGAGGTGCCAAGAATTTGAAGAACAAATAGATTGGGTAGATATTGATGGATCTTGGAAGAACTCCATTATAGAAAAATCTCCAAATATTATTATTCATAGTGCGTGGATCGGTGTCGAAGCGAAAGATAGAGATAATTGGGAAACACAAGTTAAAAACCTACCCTTTTTGGTCGAGCTGCTTGAGATCGCCAAAGCACTTAATGTAGATAAATTTGTATTTCTTGGTTCACAAGCTGAGTATGGTAATATAAATGGGAAAGTAGCTGAAGAACGGGCTGTTTCTGCGCTTAATGCTTACGGATCAGTCAAGTTGGCTTCATTGGAACTTTTAAAATCTTTCTGTCAATTAAACCATATAAACTGGGTCTGGTTAAGACTTTTTTCTCTATTTGGAGAAAAGGAGAATGACAACTGGTTAATTCCTTCAGTTGTAAAGGCAATGCTCAACAGTTCCGAAATGGATTTGACAGAAGGTGCTCAAAAATACGCTTACCTCTATGTAAAGGATTTTGCAGAAATCCTTCAAAAGGTCTTGAAAAATGAAATGATTTCAGGAGTATATAACGTATCGTCTAACGAAGTTCAATCTTTAAGAGCATTATTAGAAATGATAAGGCATCAGGTTAATCCAAAATTTCAATTAAAATTTGGCAAAATACCTTACCGGGACAACCAGTCAATGCACATTGAAGGCGATATATCTAAAATTACGAAACAAATAGGGCCTATAAAGTTCACTGACTTTAATGTAGCTTTACAAAAAACTTTAAATTTCTATCAAAAGAATAACGTCAAATGAAAGCATCAGATTTTATTGCAGATTTCTTACAAAAAAAAGGAATCGAAAGTGTTTTCGAATTGTCTGGTGGCATGATTACACATATTTTAGACTCTCTTAATCAAACTACTGATATTAAGATTATCACGATGCACCATGAACAGGCAGCAGCGTTTGCCGCCGAAGGATATGCTAGAGTTACCTATTTGCCAGGCGTTGCTTTAGCAACAAGTGGTCCAGGAGCTACGAATTTGCTAACTGGAATTGGCAGTTGCTATTTTGATTCAACCCCGGCTATTTTCATTACTGGACAAGTTAATAGGCATGAGCAAAAGGGTGATCGAGACATTCGTCAACTCGGTTTTCAAGAGACTGATATTGTGGCAATGGCAAAGCCAATTACTAAAGCCTGCTTTTTGGTAAATGATCCTAACGATCTTGAAGATGTTTTCGAGAAAGCATTCCTAATTGCAGTTGAAGGTAGACCAGGACCGGTGTTAATAGATATTCCCATGGATGTTCAACGTGCCCAAATAGAGCCCGTAAATAGAACAATTAAAAAGCAGATACATAACCCTATCGAGTCAAGCCTATTAATTGATTTAATTTCAGAGATTAAAGAGGCAAAAAGGCCTTTAATCTTAGCAGGTAGAGGCATAAAGGCAGCGAATACTCAGGAACAGTTTGACCTTTTTGTAACTCAAACGAATGTTCCGGTAATTACCACGTTACTTGGCTTAGATGCAATTACCTATAGCGACGAGCTTCGTGTTGGTTTTATTGGAAGTTATGGTAATCGATGGGCTAACATTGCCTTTGGGGAATGTGATCTCTTGATCGTGTTGGGAAGTAGGTTAGATATTCGGCAAACTGGTGCAGATACGAAATTCATTGAGAACCGAAAGATTTACCACATTGATTGCGAAATGGGGGAAATAAATAATCGGGTATTTGGCTGCAAGGCCATAGTTGCAAACCTCTCGAATTTCTTTGTAGAGTTTTCTACTCAACTCAATGGAGAGTCTTTTGGAGTCCAAACGGAATGGTTAAGCAGGATTAACGAGTTAAAAGCATTGTGGCCCGATGTAAAAGAGTTAACACCGACGGGAATTAATCCAAATGAATTTATGCATGTGATCTCGCAAATGGGAGGAGCTGCAAAAGCCTACCTGGCTGATGTTGGCAGTCACCAGATGTGGGCGGCACAATCATTAGAGCTCAAAAAGGGGCAGCATTTCCTGACGTCCGGAGGAATGGGCGCAATGGGCTTTTCGTTACCAGCGGGAATTGGCGCATGTATTGCCTTGGATAACCAACCAGTCGTTGTAATTATTGGCGATGGGTGCATGCAAATTAACATACAGGAATTGCAGACTATTGTTAGAAATGACTTGAAAATAAAGATTTTAGTACTCAACAACAATACCTTGGGTATGATACGACAATTCCAAGACAGCTATTTTGAATCCAGATATCAATCTACATATTGGGGTTATAGTGCGCCTGATTTTGCGAAAATTGCACTTGCTTATGGAATTGATGCAATGACTATTACGGATCCAAAAGAGATGGAAGCGGGCGCATCTTGGTTATGGAGTGATGAAAATATCGCTAAGCCACAATTGCTCCAGGTCATGATAGATCCCCATACGAATACCTATCCTAAAATTGCGTTTGGCAAGCCCATTACAGAAATGGAACCTTTTGCTAAACCAATAGAAATGGAAGGAACTTAATTATTTACGATTTATATACACAATATATGCTACAAAACATAACAGACTCAGCTCTTGAAAATGCTTTAAGAGAAATTGCAAAACGAAAAACCTCTCAAGTGATCATTCCTGGACAAAATTATATTCCTGTTACAGGAAAAGTGTTAGATGAAGAGGATATTTTGTTAGGGGTAGATGCAGCGTTGGATGGATGGTTAACCGCCGGTAGATTTGCAAACAAATTTGAATATGATTTCGCACAATACTTTGGTGCTCATAAAGCTTTGCTCGTCAATTCTGGTTCATCTGCAAACTTAGTAGCTTTTTATGCATTAACGTCACCAAAACTCGGAGATCGCGCGATTAAGCCGGGCGATGAAGTAATTACTGTAGCTGCAGGTTTTCCTACGACGATAAATCCTTTAATTCAGTTTGGAGCAATCCCTGTTTTTGTTGACGTTGATATTGCAACACATAATATCTTATCAGAAGATATAGAAAAGGCTGTGTCGCCAAAAACAAAAGCGATTATGGTTGCGCATTCTTTGGGAAATCCGTTTGACTTGGACGAAGTTATGCGCGTTGCAAAAAAATACAATCTTTGGGTTGTCGAGGATGATTGCGACTCTTTGGGCGCAACTTATAAAGGAAAAAAAACAGGTACTTTCGGAGATATTTCCACTTTTTCTTTTTATCCGGCTCATCATATTACCATGGGTGAAGGTGGAGCTGTATTGATCAATAATCCTGAACTGTCGAAGTTGGCTGAGAGTTTTAGGGATTGGGGTCGTGATTGTTACTGTGAACCGGGAAAAGACAATACCTGTGGATGTAGATTTGAACAGAAATTGGGTAGCTTACCATACGGTTATGATCATAAATATACATATTCTCATATTGGTTTTAATTTAAAAGTTACAGATATGCAAGCTGCGTTCGGAGTTTCGCAAATCGGCAAGATCGATCAATTCGTACAGAGAAGAAGAGAGAATTACGCAGCATTATATTCCAGGATGAAAGAATTTGAAGAAGTTTTTATTCTGCCTGAACCGACCCCTAATTCAGATCCTTCATGGTTTGGATTTTTACTTACCTTGAGGGAAGGTGATTCTAGCGACAGACATATGTTAGTTCAGCATTTGGAAGAGAAAAAGATAGGAACTAGGTTGTTGTTCGGTGGTAATTTATTGCGCCAACCTGCATATGCAAATATTGAGCATCGTGTAATCGGGGATTTAAAAAATACAGATACGATTATGAACCAATCCTTCTGGTTGGGCGTTTGGCCTGGATTAAACAATGATCATTATGATTACATAGCTAAGGTAATTAGGGAATATTTATCCTAATGTATGAGCGGCGTAGTTATAATAATCACCTTTTAAATTAGCTAATGAAAAGTACTTTATTAACTGTTGGCATTCCAACATTTAATGGCGAAGCATATTTGATCCAAGCAATAGAAAGTGTGTTAACACAACTTAACGAGAGTAATTCTTCAGATATTGAAATCCTTATATCTGACAATGCCTCTACGGATCAAACGGAGCTGTTGGTAAATAAATTTGTTACCGCTTATCCCAACATAGTAAGATATCATAAAAATGAAGTTAATGTTGGTTTTGATAGGAATGTGGATAATCTTTTTAAAATGGCTACAGGCAGATATGTGGAGATATTGGGAGACGATGACTATCTGGAAAATCATACAATTGATGAAATTTTAAAGGTGATAAGGAGAGATGAGGGTTATGGTTTTTTATTATTGAATGTTGGATTCTTAAATATATCTACCAACACAGAATTGGCCGCTAATCTAATGGAATCTGACCAACAATTTCAAGATAAGGACGATTTCTTTAAATGGAGTAAATGGAGAACATCTGCTATTTCATCTATTATCATTAGAAGAATGGATTGGCTTTCTGTAAATCTAGATTCCTATATGGGAAATCAGTGGATCCATATTAGTGCGCTACTAGAAGTAATAGCAATTAATGCTAAAGCTTATGCATTTTCTAAAAAGATGATCACAGTTAGAGTAGGAAATGCCCGTTGGAGTAATAATGGAAACCAGCTTAAGTTGGGGCTGATCCATTTAAAAGTGATTTCTAAAATGTTGCAGTTGGATTATAAGTCCGAAACATTTCAGTGCTTTGTGGATGATCGTTTCAATGGAAATTTAAAGGATATTATATTGCTGGCGCCATTTAATTTTTTTGAAAGAATAAAAATAGCACGACTGATGAAATTTTTCTTTAAAGACCGTCTATCTTTTTGGGTTTTGCATCTTCCTATGCTGTTTATATTCGGTTATCCTTTACTGGTTTTAAAACCTGTCGCGATAGCATTAAAAAGGAAATTTAAATAGAGAATTACAGATAAGGGAATATTTATGATTATATACAATTTTAAGTGAAGGTTTTATTCCATAATTTTCATACACAGCTAAACAGCAATAATCTTCTTTTTGTAAGTGATAATACGGTTATAGGAGACAATCTATTAACCCCTTTTAAGGTGATGAGAGATGTCGCCGAGAAGCAGGGTTTGAGTATTGGGACCTCACATATTATTAAGAAAGAACAAGCCGATGCCATAGTTTTTCTGGATTATCCAGGGAAAAGTAACGAGCTTTTTAGATATGGTATTAAGAACAATATTCCGCTATTTTTGATCACGCTGGAAAGTCCAATAATTAAATCAGAAATTTTTCAAATGGGCTTGCATATTCCCTTTAAAAAAATTCTGACCTGGTCAGATCATTTGATATCGATAGATCCGGAAAAGTACATTAAAATAAATTACAGTTATAATGTAACTGCTGATTTCGAACTTGGGAAACGGAACAAAGATTTAATAGTAATAAGCGGTAACAAAGTGAGTCAACATGCTCAGGAACTTTATTCTGAACGTCTTGACGTTATTAAATGGTATGAAAAGAATTATTCTGGATATTTAGATTTGTATGGCACCGATTGGGACATTAAGATTTTGAATAATGACTTGGTCGGAATAGTTTTCAATAAAATAAATAGAAAATTCAAATTTATCCAAAATAATTATTCTTCCTATAGGGGAAAACTTAGAAGAAAGGCGGAAGTTTTAGCCCAATATAATTTTAGTTTATGCTTTGAGAATGCCAACAATTTCGAGGGTTATATAACAGAAAAGATTTTTGATTCTTTAATGGCAGGAACAATTCCTATATACAAAGGGGCAAGTAATATTTCAGAATATATTCCAAGCAATTGCTTCATCAACTACAATGATTTCAACTCAGTTGCAGAGATGCACAAATTCCTTGCTCGACTTACTGATGAAGATATAAAAGGATATCAGGCAGCGATCAAAGAATTTCTGTTATCGCGGGCTGTCGATGGGTTTTCAATAAACACGTTCGTTAAAACTGTGATAGACACGATATTAGAAGATGTAAAATGCTCTTAACAATTGGAATTCCTGTATATAACGGACAAAAATTCATAGAACAAGCTATTGAGTCAATTCAAAAGTACAACTTTAACCATAATGAAGTAGAAATCATTATTTGTGATAATTCTTCAACAGACCAAACTGTAAATATAGTTAGAAACTATTCAAATTTAACATTAATTCAGCATAAGGAGAATGTTGGATTTGATGGAAATCTAAACAGAATATTTAACTATGCGCGGGGCAAATATGTTTGGGCGATTGGTGCAGATGACCTTTTAGTCGGAAATTTGGACAAATTAATGGCATTGTTGCGTGAGCGAGACGATTTTGGTGTAGTCTTTGTCGGTGGTAGTAAGAACTTGGTCCAAGATTATCAAGTATTCAACGTAGCTGAAGAATTTTTATTTAGCACTAACTTCCGATCTGGATTTTTTCCGAATAATATAATAGCTAAAAAGATTTGGATGAATTGTGAGACTCAAGCTTTTATAGATTCTGGCTGGATTCACTACGCAGTTGTGCTACAGGCACTTCGTATTGAGCGTGCAGTATTAATGAAATCAAAAAATATAGTTGAGAATCCATCAGCTAATCAACTGAAAACCTGGAATAAAAATGGACTTGGTTTACTAATTGGTTTAAAATTAGTCGAAATTTTTCAAGTTATGCCTCAATGGGGCTATGAAAATAAATTTAGAAGAAGGACTAAGAGAGTAATTAAAGATTCCTATCCAAGAGCAATTATAATTTCGAAAATGCGCGGCATAAAAATCTCTGGGGAAATTCTCTCTGACTTTATAAGATTGTTTGGAGAATTCCCAACATTCTGGATTATTGATATTTGGATTTTACTAATTCCGTCATTTTTTTACATGATCATTGCCAGGTCCTTAATTTGGGTTAAACTATTTAAGTAATGCGACCGAAATTAAAAGATTATTTTTTTAGCTTTTTAAGTATATTCATAAATGTTTGTTCCAACATTTTAATGGTTCCACTTTACGTAGAATATTTTGGAGCAATTAATTATGGCATCTGGATCGTTATAAACACAATACTTCAATATTTGATGCTAGCCAATTTTGGTATTCCAACCGCATTAACGACAATAGCGACGAACTCTTCTCATCAAGAAAGCATTGGCGAAATTTTCCGAAAATCGTTAAGAATTATGGCTTCCATAGTAGGATTATTGGTGATTTTAATATCAGTATTGTACTTATTTCAGGTTATCCCTTATGATTTCTTTTTCGGTAAAACAAAGCAGACACAGTTATATGCTTCTATCCTGTTTCTAACGATTATACTTTATCTTATAAGATCACCTTTCCAATTGTCATCTTCTATATTCCTTATTTTAGGTAAAGTTTCTCTTAGTAAAAAGTATGAAATAGTTAATAATCTAATCATCCCATTTTCGTTTTTGGTTACTAGTCTATGTAGGGGAAACATTTCATTCTATGCAATCTGTTGGAGTTTGCTATTATTGGTTTCTTCAATTATAATGTTTATCCATGCACGATTTTATCTTTCACATGATTTTATTATACAAAATAAGCAGATTAAGACATCTTCTGTTAAGTATATTCAGATCATAAAAGTAAGTGCAGGATATTTTGCAGTGAGCATGGGAGCGCTATTAGTCTGGAATACAGATAATTTTGTGATAGTCAATTTTTTAGGAGTAAATAGTGTAACGTCTTATTCATTAACATTTAGAATTTTCACAGCTTTTTTCTCAATTTTATTTACTATAAATGCAGTATTGTTGCCATTTTATGGCAAGTATAATAGCGTTCAAGATTATGATTCAATTCAGAAGGGCCTTAAAAATTCGATATTAATCATGACTCTCCTTTCCGGACCTATATGTATCGGAATTTTTCTTTTCAGCAAAGAGATTTTTCTTACATGGACAAATAATCCGAGATTATATCTAGGTAATAGAATTTTTCTCGCTTTTGGTTTTTATACCTTTATCTTATCTTGTGTAAATTCAATTAGTACTTTATTATCTGCGGTAAAAAAAATTAGGTTGCTAATCATAGTCACGTTTGCAGAGGGAGTTACAAATCTTATATTGAGTATTATATTAATTAAAAAATGGGGCATAATCGGGGTTAGTATAGGAACGCTCGTAGGGAGCGTGCTCAGTTTTATTTTGCTGTGTATTTTTTTTAGGAGAAATATTGATATTCCAATAAAAATTCCTTTTGGTATAGTGTTGCGCAATCTTTCGATATTAACGATTACATCTGTAAGTCTCTTGTTCACAGCTTTTACAAATGAGGTCTTTGTCTTTAAAGTAGTATGTTTTTTTATCTTTATTGCAGTATATCTTTTAACTAATTTTAAAGACATTGTTGAGCTCCTAAAATTTAAAAATGAAAAATTGGCCTAAGGTTTCCTTGTGTATTCCTACATATAACTCGGAGGCTTATCTTGAAGAAACTCTTACTAGTATTAAGAATCAAACTTATACTAACATTGAGGTAATTATTGTTGATAACTGCTCGACAGATGGAACTGTAGGTATCATCAAAGAGTTCGCTGAAAAATATAATTGGAAATATGTGTTGAACGACGAAAACATAGGTGCAGGATTAAATATGAATAAGTCAATTTCGTTTGCAAACGGAGAACTCGTTGCCGTCTACCACTCTGATGATATTTATGATCCAGAAATAGTTTCAAAATCCGTTGCTTTTCTTGAATTAAATGCAGACTGCGGTTTCGTTTCGACCTTGGCGAAATTAATTAATGCTGTTGGAGATGAACAGGGTCAACTTAAGTTGCCTGGAAGTCTAAAATCTAAGAATAGAAATATATATAATTTTGAAGAAATTTTTTCAGCAATCTTAGATTCTTTTGTGCCATTTCTGATTACCCCTACTGTTATGGTTCGTAAAAGTATATATGATAAATTGGGGCATTTTAAAATTCACGGGAAATATAAGTCTGCAGGTGACTATGAAATGTGGCTAAGAATTTTAAAAAATTATCCTGCTGGAATAATTCCTGAGCCATTAATTAAATACAGAAAGCATGCGCAACAAGGTTCTCAAAAAGAAATAAGAGAAAATTATGGCCTTCCTGATGGGTTAGTTGTCTACGAAGAATATTCTCAAGGGGACAGATTATTAGAAGAAAAATATCGAAGGGTTTTTTCCTATTTATTAATGTTGCAGGTACTAAAGCTTAATAGTAGAGGTGACTTCCAAAACAGTAAGAATATGATTAGACTTATTAAGGAACGTGGAAATTTTCAGTATAAATTTGCAGGTGTATTATTTAATCTATTGAATTTCTTTAAAATAAGATTTAATGTAGAACTTCTTGATGGAGTGAAAAGCTTTTTAGCGAAGAATAACTAAAGCAATGGCTTTTTATTGGTTTATCTTCATTATCATGTCAATTGCCGCCCTCTTACCAGTAGGTATTAGAGAGCGAAAAGTTTTATTTTTGGGTATTTGCCTAATCTTGACATTGATTTGCGGTTTTAGAGCAAGTATAACGGCAGACTACGATGTCTACCTTGCGAAGTACTTATCGATAAAAAATGGCGAATCAGGCGAAGGCATGGAATTTACCTATAGTATTATTTCAAATCTTGTGGCGAATTCAATTAATCACTTCAATGGTTTGATATTCATATATGCCATGTTGTCTATAGGTAGTTTCACCTATGCAGCTATGAAGCAAACAAAATCTTTTCTACTTGTCCTTCCTTATTATTTTTCTTACTATTATTTCCTTCATCCAATGACCCAGATTCGTGAAGCTGTCGCAGCCTCATTTTTGCTGGTTTCATTACAATTTATCAAGGAGAGAAAATTTATAAATTTCCTTTTTGTAATCTTGATAGGCTCTTGCTTTCATGTTTCATTAATACTATTCATCCCATTTTACTATATATTAGGTAGGTTAAATTTAAGTTTAAAAGGCGCTTTTGCTCTTATGATTCTAGGTGTATTGGTTTCCCAAATACATCTTTTAAACCTTGTGCTAGGATTTGATTTGAATTCTGAGTCCTATATTCTCTCAAAAATTTACATGTATAAAGGAACTATTGAGGCTGGTGTCGGTGAACGTACGGCAGGAGTTTATATTATCATGATTTATTTAAAATTATTCTTCAATTTTATACTAAGACTAAAAGAAAAGGCAATATCTAAACACACTAAATACTACAATGTGTTTTTAGATCTCCATTTCTATGGTTGCTTAAGCTATATATTGCTCTCTGATATTCATATGGTTGGAGGAAGGGTTTCGGAATTATTGTCAGTTGTGGAGATTTTTTTAGTACCATACTTTATATATATATTTCGACCATCCATCTTTGGAAAGATTCTGATACTGTTCATTTGCGCTTTCCAGCTAATAATTGCACTTTACTTTGTCCATTTGAGTGGTCCCTATAAAATCGGTTTTTAAGGTCAGAAATTTATTGACGAGTAGGGAAACAGTGTATATATTAATGACAAATGATTAGTGGATAAATTTTTTCTAATGTCTATATTTACCCAATATATTCTTGGACTGTCGCAGTTTCGTTGGTCCACATATATCTTAAAAAACTTTAATGAAAACAATAGCATTTATCACTCCACAGTTAAAAAGTGGTGGTGGAAACAGGGTTTTTATAGAGCTTGCCAATCATTTTGCCCAGAATGAAGCCTATGACGTAAAAATTTTTTACCCTAATAATTCTTTGGAGGTCACCCATTATAAAATTCACTTTGATGTTGAGATAATTAAGGTTGGTGTTATGGCAACCTCTATTAAAGGGAAATTAGCTAATTTATATTCAGTATATAAACGGCTAATTGAATTTCTTAGAGAATCTTCAAATGCAATAATAATAATTTCAGATCCAATATTGTGTATGTTCTTAGGATTTGTTCCCAAATCCTATCGCAACAGGGTCGTACGTTTAATACAATCAGATGACTATCATATTTTTGATGATCTTTTCCTTCTTAAATATAAAGCTGTTTTATGGATTTTTAAAGCATTTACCAAATACTCGTTTAAGCTGAACGTGAATCATGTTTTTGTTTCTACTTTTGTATATAGACAATTTCTTAAATACAGCAAGAGGAAAGATGTTGAATGCAAAGTAATCAATCCCTCAGTTGATAAAGAGGTCTTCAATAATTTGAGTTGTGAAACTGAAAAAAATCTTAATGTCTGCCTGGTAGGCCGTAAACACCCATTGAAAAGAACCTCTGATTTTATAACAGTATGGAATACAATGATGGACGATTCAATCAAGAAACAAGTCAAGGCTGTTTATATCATCTCAACGGAAGATTTAAGTAGCTTAAACCTTGGTCATATACAATTGATCAAACCTGAGTCAGATGCCGAAATTGCTGCGGTATATCAATCTTCTGGCATATTCGTCTCAACTTCTTTGTGGGAAGGATTTAGCTTGCCACCATTAGAGGCTATGCACTGTGGATGTGCCGTTATTTCAAGTAGTTCAGGAGGTATAAATGAATATGCCAAAGATCGGGAAAATTGCCTAATGTATGAACCAGGTAACTTGATGCAGCTTAAAGTTCTCCTTGAAGAAATGATCAGCAATAACAATTTAAGATTTCAACTCTCTGAAAATGCACTTGAAACTTGTAATAACAGTTCTTGGGAATATACAGGTAGTAAGTTTGCAAAATATATAAATGAAATGGGAATAAACTAGGACTCGGCCAGTTATGATTCCTTATTTTTCAGGGTTAGAATACCATAAGTGTACTATACGAATTTAGTAGTGACCAATGTTTATTCGCTCAAGAAAATAAACTAGGTATTAAATATAGGAAATGAATACATATAAAATTTCAGTTACAGGTTGTATAGTCCTCTATAAAAACGACGAGAAAGTTCTTTTAGATGCCGTCAATAGCTTTTTGAACTCGTCAATCGATGTAAAGTTATATATCATAGACAATTCACCTACAAACGATTTAGCTGTACTTTTTAGCAGCAGAGAAATAGACTACATACATAATCCTACCAATCCTGGTTTTGGAGCTTCACATAACATTGCGATTAAAAAAGCCATGGCCGATGGGTCTGATTATCATTTGGTACTAAATCCCGATGTATCTTTTGATGGGAATCTTTTAGCGGTAATTAGGGATTATATGAATCAAAATTTGGACGTAGGGAATTTAATGCCAAAGGTTTTATATCCAGATGGTTCATTACAGTATCTCTGCAAATTATTGCCAACTCCGTATGATTGGATCGGTAGAAGATTTAATCCGAGTAGATTTTTGGTAGATAAGAGAAATGAAATCTTTGAACTTAGATTTACAGGTTATAACAAGATTATGGATGTTCCATATTTGTCGGGATGTTTTATGTTTTTAAGACTTTCTTGTCTTAAGGAGATTGGTCTGTTTGATGATAGGATTTTTATGTATGGAGAGGAAACAGATCTATGCAGACGGCTTATTGCTAAACAGTACAGAACTGTGTTTTATCCGGATGTTTCAATCGTACACCATTTCGAAAAGGGCTCTCACAAATCATGGAGTTTAACTTGGATCGGAATTCAATCAGCTATTTATTATTTTAACAAATGGGGTTGGTTCTTTGATAAAGAACGTAAGAAAATAAACCAACAGGTATTACGAAGATTAGGCCATTGAGATGAAGATATTATTAACTGGAGCTTCAGGTTTTTTAGGCTCAATTATGTGCCCATATTTTAGATTGGAAGGGTATTCAGTTACTACGCTTGGTAGAGCAAAGGAGGACCTAAAATACGATTTTTCATCAGGTGATTCTATAGTATTGTCTGATTCTTACGATCTGGTTATCCATTGTGCAGGTAAAGCCCATAGTGTTCCAGTGACACAGATTGAGAAAATGGCCTTTTTTGATATTAATGTTAAGGGAACTCAATATTTACTGGATGGTTTAGAAACGGCTCCAACATTACCAAAGTCTTTTGTATTCATCAGCACAATTGCTGTATATGGCAAGGAAACCGGATCGTTAATTGATGAAGAAAGCCCGTTATTGGCAAAAGATCCATATGGTCTGAGTAAAATACAAGCAGAAAAAATTGTGCAGGAATGGTGTGAAAAACACAGTGTGATTTGTTCTATTTTAAGGTTGCCATTAATTGCAGGACCAAATCCACCCGGAAATCTTAAAGCGATGATTAATGGGGTATTGAAAGGGTTTTATTTTGATATTGCAGGTGGAAAAGCTACAAAAAGTATGGTGCTTGCTGAAGATGTCGCCAAAATTATTCCTAAAGCGGCTAGTATCGGGGGCACCTATAATCTTACTGATATGCTTCATCCCTGCTTTGCTGATCTATCACATTCAATTTCATTGCAATTAGGCAAGGGAAAAGTTAGGAATTTGCCCTTGTGGATTGCTACCTTAATGGCTAAAGTTGGGGACTTACTTGGTAAAAGTGCACCCATTAATTCTGATAAACTTAGTAAAATAACTTCTGACCTTACTTTTGACGATTCGAGAGCACGGAAAGTGTTGGCATGGAAACCCAGGTCAGTGTTGGAGCATTTTAAAATAAAATAACTTATGAGTTTGATCACCCCAATTCTAATCCTTATTATCTTATTTTTTATAGAAAATCTCTATTTCAAAATCGCAGACCGTTACAACATCATCGATAAACCTAACCACAGAAGTTCTCATACAAAAATTACAATTAGAGGAGGGGGTATAATTTTCGCAATCGCCATGCTCCTTTATCCTTTTTTTTTCGGACTGGAATATGTTTATTTCCTCACAGGCGTGCTTATTATTAGTTTCATCAGCTTTTTAGATGACCTAAAGCCCATTAGCAATAAAATTCGCATTTCCTTCCATTTTATTGCGGTAGCTCTTATGTTCTATCAGCTGGAGGTTTTCCAATTCCCCTTCTACATAATTATACCCGCTCTGATAGTCACAATCGGCACCATCAATGCTATTAACTTTATGGATGGCATAAATGGTATTACAGGTGCTTATGCACTTATAACTCTGGTTAGTCTTTGGTACATCAATGAATATAAGGTTGTTTTTACCAGCACCAATCTCATCATCACAGCAGCATTAGCTGTATTTGTCTTCAACTTCTTTAATTTTCGTACAAAAGCTAAATGTTTTGCCGGTGATGTGGGCAGTGTCAGCATAGCTTTTATACTCCTCTTTTTTATTGGTTCGTTAATCATTAGAACAAGCAATATTGTCTATATATTGTTGCTGCTTCTATATGGCATGGATAGCATGACAACCATTATTTTTCGTCTCCTGCGTAAAGAAGATATCTTTGAAGCACACCGAAGTCACTATTATCAATATCTCGCCAATGAAAAAAAAATCCCACATATCTATGTTGCAATAAGCTACGCTGTAGTTCAATGGGTAATTAATATCGTTGCTGTCCTTTTGCTTAAAGATTCATTTATGCTTATTAGTTGCTTTGTTGCATCATGTTTATTAGCCTTCATCGCTTTGAGATTTTGGACAGAGGGATCTGCTAGGTTGCTAAAATAGTTTCTTTATTTTTGACGTCAGTATAGCGATTATTTTAATGATCTGTTTTTGATACATTTAGTATGTTGCTTTGACTCTTTTAAGCCGTTTATATAAATAGCATGAAATTTGCATACATTTGTTAAATATCATAATTTGAAAAATTGTTTACACAGGTTAATATAGTTCCCCGCTGGATCATTTTCTGCTTAGATTTGATCATTTGCATGCTTTCCCTATCAGTAGCATATATGATCAAATATAATTTTGATCTTAATAATCTGGACTATGTGGAATTTAGCAGAAATATTTTAGTGCTCACACTGATTAATAGTTTTGTATTTTTCAATGTAAAAACTTATTCTGGTATAATTAGGTATACTAGTGCTCAGGACAGCATACGAATTCTGTTTTCAGTTTTAATAAGTAATGGGCTGTTTTTCTTCGTGAATATGATTATTGTTGCTTTTACCCAGCATCAATACATAGCTAGCAGTACTTTAGTTGTTAATGGTCTTGCAAGCTTTCTGTTACTCATTACCTACCGGGTTTTGGTGAAATTCTTCTTTTTGTATATTAAAAATTTGAAACTGGACAAGGTTCGAGTCATGATTTATGGTGCTGGAGAAGCGGGTGTTGCGACAAAGCGTACTTTTGACCATGATGCAAAAGTTAATAAAAATATTATCGCGTTCGTGGATGATGATGAACGTAAGGTAGGTAAAACTATTGATGGGGTAAGAATTTTAGACGCTAGGAATTTGGTAAATCTAATAATAGAACATGAGCTAGATGAAATTATTTTTGCCTCCTATACTATACCAATTGAACGAAAGAATCAGATTGTCGATGTTTGTTTAGAGAATGGAATAAAGGTGTTAAATATTCCCCCAGCTGATGTATGGATTAATGGGCAGTTAAATACGGCGCAAATTCAAAATATCAATATTGAGGATCTTTTAAATAGGAAATCAATTAATATTGATATTGATGGGATCGGAAAGCAATTGAAAAATAAAAGAATCTTAATTACTGGAGCCGCAGGATCTATTGGTAGCGAGATCGTTCGACAGTTATTAAAGTTTGAAGTAGGTCTAATTATTTTAAATGATCAATCCGAGACGGCCCTCCACGAGTTGTATCTGGAATTAACAGAAAACCACAAGAATCAAAATTTCTTATCTTATATTGGTGATGTTCGCGATGAGAAGCGCATGGAGAACTTATTTGAATCTTATAAGCCTCACTATGTATATCATGCTGCGGCCTACAAGCATGTCCCTATGATGGAAGATAATCCTTGTGAGGCGATTAAGACAAACGTATTTGGCACAAAAACTATCGCGGATAAAGCTGTTAAGCATGGAGTCAGTAAGTTTGTGATGATTTCTACTGACAAAGCTGTTAATCCAACCAACGTAATGGGTGCCTCTAAGCGGATCGCTGAAATATATGTACAGTCGTTGAATAATTCTTTGAGTGCAGATAACCACATTTTTCAAAATGGACTGAGTTATATCAACGAAATGAATATCAAACCTATTACAAGGTTTATTACAACGCGTTTCGGTAATGTATTGGGCTCTAACGGATCAGTAATTCCTAGATTCAAACAACAGATCGAAAAAGGAGGGCCTTTAACTGTTACACATCCAAATATCACCAGGTATTTCATGACCATCCCAGAAGCTTGTCGCTTAGTGTTGGAAGCAGGTTGTATGGGCAAAGGTGGCGAAATCTATGTCTTCGATATGGGTAAATCAGTTAAAATCATTGATCTTGCCCATAAGATGATTCGTCTCGCCGGTCTAATTCCTAATCAAGATATTAAAATTGAATATTCGGGGCTTCGTCCTGGTGAAAAGCTTTTTGAAGAATTGCTTAATGACAACGAAAACACAATGCCTACGCACCATGAAAAAATCATGATTGGCAAAGTAAGAGAATATGTATTTTCAGAAGTGGAAACTGCAATTTATTCCTTAATCGCTTCGGCAAAAAATAGTGAAGACCGCCAGGTCGTTACAAAAATGAAGTCTTTAGTGCAAGAATACAAAAGTCAGAATTCTAAATTTGAAGAACTGGATGTTGTAGACTCCAAGCTTTAAAATAATAGCCATTAAATGAGAAAATTATTTTTAGCTGCCTGCTTGTTACAATTGATGACTTTCGCTGCAACTGCACAGCACGCCACACCTAACCAAAATATTCCTTATTCCTACCCTTTTTATCAGAAACTAAATAAAAAGGTGTACGACAGAGGCTGCAAATTGCATAGCTCAATAAAAGGTTTTTATGCGGATGACAGTATCTTAAACTCAAGATATTCTCAGTTAATGAAGTTGGGCACTGATAGTTTTAATAGAAGGAGCTGGCTGAGAAGAAAGGTAACTGAGGAACACTTGTTGAATTTTACAGCGCCCGATTACACAGTTTATGCAGACTTCCTGCCAGATTTTCAAATTGGTCGAGAATTCGACGAATCGAAAACTACCTGGAAAAACACCAGGGGTTTCCAAATAGGAGGCACGATAGGTAAGAAGTTCTCTTTTTACACTAATGCCTTTGAGAATCAAGGTGTATTCGCCAATTATCTAACTAGGTATATTGATTCCAATAAAGTCATTCCTAGCGAAGCTGCGGAAGATCTTAAAATCTCTGGTAAAACCAAGGACTATGCTTATGCAACTGCTTTGTTGTCATTTACACCAAGCAAATACATTAATATCGCCTTAGGGTATGATAAGAATTTTATTGGTGATGGTTATCGGTCTATGCTCCTTTCAGATGTGGCCGCCAATTATTCATTCTTGCGTTTAAGAACGAGCTTAGGTAATGTACAATACCAAACTATATTTTCTTACATGCTTGATAACGGTGCAGAACGACTAACTTCAGATAGGCGATTGGGAGCTAGAGCGAAATGGAACGCCATGCACTATATTGACTGGAACGTTAACAATCGCTTATCAATCGGATTTTTTCAGGCCATTACCTGGGCAGATGCGGAGCCTGAAGGGAAAAGAGGGTTTGATTTTAATTATGTTCATCCCTTTGTATTCCTTAGGCCAATTGAAGGCCTTAATGCAGAATCACCTGATAAGATCCGGCTAGGATTAAACACGCACTACGAACTCTTGGAAAAGACCACGATTTATGGGCAATTCATGTTTGATGAATTTACTGCAAAAGAAGTTTTTGCCGGCAAAGGATACTGGGCTAATAAATGGGCTGCGCAATTAGGTTTCCGCGGTTCCGACTTAGCTAATGTAGAAAGCCTAAATTATCTGGTTGAATTTAATACGGCGCGACCATATACTTATGCGCATTATCAAAGAATCAGCAACTATTCAGGAATGAATCAGCCTTTGGCACATCCACTTGGAGCAAACTTTAGGGAACTACTTGGGATAATGAATTATAGTTATAAACGTTTTGATTTTCAGGCACAAGGAACTTACGCAAGATATGGATTAGATCCGGAGGGCTTGAACTATGGTAAGAATATTAACCTCTCCTATGATACGCATGTAAATTACTACGGCAATTACATAGGCCAGGGCATTAAAACTAACCTTTATTTCGCCGAACTGAAAACCTCTTACCTGCTGAACCCAAAGTACAACCTCAGGTTAGAAGTAGGCGGGGTCTACAGACGTGAGAGCAGTGAAGGTTTGACCAGCAAAAACACCCAGCTGATCACGTTCGGTCTTAGAAGTACGTTTAGAAATCTATACCAAGATTTTTAATAGCAGACCTGGTGTCGGGAGGCATCAGGTAATCCGAATCATCACCCCATCGGCAATCCAAAACAAAAAGAAACCACATTCCCGTTAATATCCACCTTCAACTCTCCTCCGTTTTCCTTAATATATTCCCTGCACAAATGCAGCCCCAACCCAACGCCTTTTTCTCCAGCAGTGCCATAACTGCCTGAGAGTAGGTTCGCACTTGAAATAGCCGCTAAATTGAACGCTGAATCGTCACCTACCGTATTGTTCACACAGACCTCTATAGCATTGCCAGATTGCTCCAGTGCCAATCCTAACGAACCTCCTTTAGGGGTAAACTTAATCGCGTTGTCAATCAGGTTTCGCAAGATCAGCTCCACCTGGTTCTCATCCGCATACACCATAAAGTCGCCCTTGAGGTGGTAATGTGCAAGAATGCGCTTTTTCAAAATCAAAGGCTCGTAGACCATCATGAGCGATTCTGTCTTAGCACTCAAGTCAAATAATGTTGGCTGAACGTTGATCTCTTCCATCTGGCTCTTCGCCCAGTACAATAGATTGATCAAGGTATTGTGTATGCTCTCAATATTTCTCCGGTTCTCATTCAGCAGCGTCTTCAACTCCTCGAAATCCAACAAATCCATGTCCTTTAAGGAAAAGATGCTGATCAAGCTGTTGAACGGACTCTTCAAATCATGGGCGATGATGGAAAACAGCTTATTCTTTACCGCATTGGAAGCCTCCAATTCGGCAATCGTACTCCTCAGTTTTACCGTCCTCCCATCTACCAATTTCTTCAACCGCTCTTTCTGGTGCTGGATCAACACAATGTTCTCCTCCCTAACCCTTTTTTCATTGTCAATTAAGGTACGGTAGCGGTCACCCAAAGCAAAGGACAGTAACAACAGCTCTAAGGTAGAACCGATAGGAACCAGTTCCATAGTTAAGTCCGTATAGGTAATAACATCTGCCAAACTCAACACCACGATCACAACGGTGATGGTAATGAATGTCCAGGCCAGTATAAAATACTTAGCGGGTTTATGGCCCTTCAAATAAGCCAGTACTCCCGTAATCCATAAGGTAGTTGAGGCAATCATCGCGGTTACCTGTGCCATGCTGGAGGCAATGCTTTTATAGCCCAATAAACTGGTTACAATCATCAGCAAGCTTGCCGCTAAAATCACATAAATGGGTACGACCAGTCGGGGCAACACTTCCCTTATATTTAAAAACTTCCAGGAAAATAAGATCGAAGCGATGATGGAATAACCCAGGAAACTATGTGGGAACCTATTCACCATCAGTCTGAAGTCATCTCCAAACACAAAGCCATAGCCCCGCATAAAGAACAATACGTAAACCGACAAACAAAGCACATAGATGCTGTAGTACAGGTAGGTATTGTCTTTTAAACTGATGAACAAAAACAGGTTAAACAGCAAAAGTGTCAATAATACCCCGATGTAAATCGTTTCAACACTGTAACGCATAGCTGACCCAGGCAGGAAATTATTGGTAGTGGCCAGTTTAACAGGTACAATCAGGATGTTATTAGTTTTTACCCTTAGCCAGATCGTTGCTGAAGGTGAATTCCCGTACTGATAGGGTAATGTAAAAGTATAGTTATTGGTGGTAATTATCCCTGGCTGCTCGGGCACTGCTGAGCCGGCCGCAGTATGGGTTTTCAGGCCATTGGCCAGTACGGTATAGCAGTCGATGTGTTCAATATTCGGAGAACTGATCACCAAAAAGTCTTGCGCAACACCCTTGCTCTGGTAATTAATTTTTAGCCAAAATGCAGACGTACTGTTGCCAAAGTTGAATATCTCTTGTTTCCCGAGGCTAAACTTCGCATTTTTTTCCAAGGCCATTACTTCATTCAGACCTAACTTTGCTGATTTGTCCTCAAAATAATGGATCTGCTTACCCAAATTTTTGTATTCCAAATGGTTGTCCATCATGATCACCTGGGAGTGAAGCCCCAAAGAAAACAAAAGGAACAAAGTAAGAAGCGATAATATTTGGCGCATATGTTACCAAATTTAGTAAAATTACTAGATTTACAGGATGTCGACAGCACAGAATAAGAAAATCGCGGTTATAGGCTTGGGTTATGTCGGACTGCCGCTTGCCATAGAATTTGCAAAAAAATACCAGGTGCTGGGATTCGATATTAACCAAACCCGGGTAAATGAACTGTTGGCAGATCAGGATACAACCAAGGAAGCTGATATCGATGCATTGCGGGAGGTTTTGGGAGCTAAAGAATCCAGTAGGGGGTTAATGTTGTCGGCCGACAAAGCCTTATTAAAAGACTATAATATTTACATTGTAACGGTTCCAACGCCGGTTGATGCCTTTAAAAATCCTGACCTCAATCCACTCCTTAAGGCTACAGAGATGTTGGCAAGAGTATTAAAGAAAGGCGACATCGTCATCTATGAATCCACTGTCTACCCAGGCTGTACCGAAGAGGATTGCGTGCCTGTCTTGGAAAAATACTCTTCACTAACTTATAATTCAGATTTCTACTGCGGCTATTCCCCAGAGCGGATCAACCCGGGAGATAAAATAAATACCCTCACTAAAATCAAAAAGGTAACTTCTGGTTCTACGCCAGAGGCCGCCATTGTCATCAATAACCTCTATGCGGAGATCATCTCTGCCGGTACGCATCTGGCGCCAAGCATTAAGGTGGCCGAAGCGTCTAAAGCGATAGAAAATGCCCAGCGGGATGTCAACATCTCCTTTGTGAACGAACTGGCCCTGATCTTTGATAAACTGGATATTGATACTGCTGATGTATTGGAAGCGGCCGCCACAAAATGGAATTTTCTAAAATATAAACCAGGCCTGGTAGGTGGGCACTGCATTGGGGTAGATCCATATTACCTGGCATATAAATCAAATGCATTGGGTTACGTACCCCAGGTGATCTTGTCTGGCCGCAAGGTGAATGAAGACATGGGCATCTTCATCGCCAACAAAGTGGTTAAACTGATCCTGGCCAAAGGCGATAAATTGAAAGGAGAAAAGGTACTTATCCTCGGCTTTGCCTTTAAAGAGAATTGTCCGGATATCCGGAATACAAGGGTCATTGACATCTATAAAGAGTTGAGCCAATTCGGGCTCCTTCCCGATGTGTACGATCCATGGGCTAACGCAGATCAGGTAATGGAAGAATACGGAATTACACTTCTGAAGGACCTGGATAAAAGGGAATACAAAGCCGTTATTGTGGCTGTGGCACACAATGAATTTCTAGAAATAGATTATCAAACCTACAAAAAACAAGGTGCAGTGATTTTCGACATCAAGTCATTCATTCCTAGGGAATTTGTAGACGCGCGACTCTAAACCAATAATTTCAAGCAAACTTTAATCTCGGCCTGCAATTTTTCATTGAGTAGGTCCAGCTGTTCATCGTTAGCATTGTCCAGATGCGCCAGCTCATTGGCAATACCGCTCAATAATTTCAGTCCGGAAGTCATGGCCGTTCCATATAGCTTATGGCCAACGGCATTGAGCTCCTTTAAATCTTTTGCCATAAAAAGGCTTGGGATAGATTCAGCTGCGTCCATCAGTTCGGCTCTGGTCAATTGGATTACCTCGGTCATCAGCCGCTCATCATTGCCGATGTTGGCCGTGATCTGCGCTTTGTCGAAATGCAGGTGAGCCGCTTGCTTCACGTCATAAAAATGCAGCCATTTCTCAAAGGCAAGCGCTAAAGTACTTTCTACAATTGGCTTCAAAATAAAGTCGTCCATTCCGGCTTCCAGGCATTTCTCTTTCTCACTTTTCACATTCCCTGCAGTCAGTGCCAATATGGGCACCTGCCTTCCTGCGTCAGTCTCCCTGATCTGCCGGGTTGCTTCGTACCCGTTCATTTCGGGCATTTGCACATCCATTAAAATCAAGTCGGGCTTATTGGTTTCACAATAGGCCAATGCTTCCACACCGTTCGCTGCTTCGTAAATGGTGGCGTTTGGCGCTATGCGTCTGATGATGGTTTTTGCCAGCAACATATTTATGGCATTGTCTTCAGCAATCAGGATATTCACCTTGGCTGCAGTTGTGCTCAACTCAGCCGGTTTAACATCTATATGGTGCTGTTCTTCTTTGTATAATCTGGAAAGTACGTTGTAGATGTCCTCGGTTTTTATGGGTTTCACCATCCGGTGGATGATGTTGAGTTCTTTACAGGCGCTTTGTAGTAGCTCATCGTCAGAAGAACTGTGCAATAAAATGATCTGCTGTTCTTTATCGCCAATCTCAAAATTGGCCCTGATCTTTTTAATGGTTTCCAGGCCATCCATATAGGGCATATGGTAATCCATGATGATGGCATCGTATTCTTCGCCTTTCGCCAGGTACTGTAGTGCTTCGAAACCATTCTTCGCTTCGTCACTGTTAATTTGCTTCAATAAAAGCATCTGTTTCAAGATCATCCTGTTGTTCTCATTGTCGTCCACAATGAGTACGTTCTTGATGTGGTCAATGTCTTTCCATTCTATGGCATCACCTTCTTCCGCAGGCAGGGCAATGTCGAAGTAGAATGTGCTGCCTTTTCCTGCTACACTCGTCAACTCCAGCTTACTGCCCATTAAACCCAAAAGCTTATTCGATATGGTCAAGCCCAGCCCTGTTCCCCCATATTTTTTGGTGGTTGTGCCATCCTCTTGAGAAAAAGCTTCAAATATTTTTTCCTGCTTATCGGCCTTAATCCCGATGCCGGTGTCCCGCACACTAAACCTAAAGATTCTTAGTTCTTCCTGCTCCCCAATGATCTCAATTTTAAGCTCTATTTCCCCTTTCTCCGTAAATTTAGAGGCATTGCTTAGTAAATTGATCAGAATTTGCTTTAACCGAACAGGATCTGTCCAAATAAATCGGGGCAAATCATATGGAATGTTCAGCAGCATCTCCAATCCCTTAGTCTGAATTTGGTAAGTGATGATGTCAGTTGCCTGGGCACTCATTTCATACAAATCACACTTTTCTATAGCAAGTTCCAATTTGCCAGCCTCTATTTTAGAGAAGTCCAGGATGTCGTTGATGATGCCAAGCAGGGCGTTGGCCGACTGGTTTACAATCGACAGGTATTGTTTTTGCGTTTCATTGAGTTTGGTCTTGAGCAGGAGGTCGGTAAACCCGATCACGCCGTTTAGCGGGGTCCGGATCTCATGACTCATATTAGCCAGGAATTCCGACTTAGCGATACTCGCCTCTTCGGCCCTCACTTTGGCAATCTTCAGTTCCTCCCGTTGATTATTTAACGAGGTGATGTCCAACCCAATTCCAAGGTAACCGCTAATTTTATTGGCCTTATTTCTGATCGGGGTGATCGCTACCGAAACTTTACGGAGTTGTCCATCCTTGCGTACATAACTCCATTCGCCTTGTTCAGAACCGTGCCTCACCGCATTTTTGATAAAAATATTCAGCCCGGATACTTCTGTGCCATATTTTGCAGTCAGTTCTTTGCCTTTTTCCATTACTTCCTCCGGCATGTGGATCTGGTAAGGGGTCGCCTTACCAATCATCTCTTCTGCAGTATAACCCAAAAGCTTTTCTGCCCCAGTGTTAAATACAGTGATGATGCCATTCTCATCGGTCGCAATAATACTCACTTCGGATGCCGCGTGCAGCACATCATCTAAAAACTGCTTGGTATGTTCCAGATCCCGCTCCAGTTTATGCCTTTCTGTAATGTCAATCGCATTTCCAATGACATAAGATGGGCCATCAGGTACAATTTCCAGCACATTTTTAAACATCCAGATACGCACAGAACCATCTTTATGATTGGTGAGCATTTGTCCCTCTGCACTTCCTGTTTCCGCTATTTGTTTGAGGTACGCATCAACATAAGGATGTCTTTGCGGAGGCGTGATGTCATACAAACTCCCACTTAAAATTTCTTTAGTGGAATAACCCAATATGGCTGCCCCGGCATAATTTACAGACAAGAAATTGCCTTTCAGGTCGTGCGTACACATCAAGCCCTGAGAGTTTTCAAAAAATGCCCTCAATCTTTTCTCGCTGATCACCAATTGCACTTCCCGAAGGCGCTCTTCGGTCATGTCCCTGCCTATTCCAAATACATTATGTGTATGAGGTTCTTGTGTGGCCACCCACTGCAGGGTTTTATAATCGCCGGCTTTCGTCCTCAATCTGTGTTCTAGTACAATGGTATTTGCGCCCCGGCCTAATTTTAAAATCTCCGTGCGCGAGCGTTTCAGATCTTCCGGATGGACCAGATCATAGAGCGACCGCGTCTTCAAGTCTTTTTTGTCCCAGCCCAGCAGCTGCTCAAACATCGGGTTTACTCTTTTGAAAAAGCCGTCTGTGCCTACAATGCAGATGAGGTCGTTGGAGATTTTGAATAGTTTTTCAAAATTATCCAGTTCCTTTTTCTTCCGATGCTCCACTATTAAAGCAATCGCTTCTTCAGCCAACAGCTCTAATGCCCTCTTTTGCTTATCATTCAGGTGTCCGGGTTGCCTGTCTATAATACACAGCGTACCCAAAGCATATCCGTTAGGATCAATCAGCGGGTAGCCCGCATAGAACCTGATGTTCGGATCACCGGTTACCAAATCGTTATCTACAAACCTGTCATCCTTCTTAGCGTCCGGAACTTCAAAATAATTGTCGCCCATAATGGCATATTGGCAAAACGACAATTCTCTCGGTGTTTCTGCTACATCCAGGCCTACTTGAGATTTAAACCATTGACGTTTTTCATCGATAAGCGATATCAGGGATATAGGTACTTCACAAATAATGGAAGCGAGCTCTGTAATGCGGTCAAATTTGTATTCGTATCCGGAATCTAATATCTCGTAGTCCTGTAGAAACTTTAACCGCTCTTGCTCATTGTCCGGCACTGGAAACTTATTCATTGGCTTATATTTGGGATGGCTCAATAATAAGAAATTTACGAAAAATTTGCCAGCTGACCATATTTTCGGGTTAAATAAATAAGAGGATGCCTGATCAACATCCTCTTATCTTTAATTCCTCAATTGTTTAAACCACTAATCCCTGTAGCCGATGCATACGGTCACATGACCGAAGGCACCCCATTTGCCGTCGTTTGCGGACTTTGATTTCAAGTTAGTACTCACCATAATCTCTTTTAATTTTGGTGGGTCGTCATCTTTGGACTCGTTTGCCGGTTTTTCTACATAAATCGGCAATTGGTTGGCCAGGGCAAAACTACAGGACGCTGCAGTAAGCTTCAACGTTTGTGCGTTCATATTATTCAGGTAGTCAAGCTGGCTAGGTTTAAGCTCAAACCGATCCGAAAGCCATTCCCGGAAATTGGTTTTCAAAGTTTCTGATTCTGCTTTCAGTTCAAACTTCGGCAATTGATAGAGTTCCTGTAATAAGGCATCAACTCCCGATTGTGTAAAGGCATACGTCGCAGTAGCCGTTGTCATGGTAGAATTTTGATTCATAAGATCATTAGTAAATTTTAAAATAATGCATTGCTGCACGGTTAACTGTCGGCAAACCTAAGGGCTGTAAAAGCTCATTTGTGCATGATCTATGACCCCAATCACCGAAGGGGATCAACTACCGGTTAAACGAGTTTGTCCTGCCTTAAAGGGGAAAAATAAAATTGAGCTTGTATATTTTCCCTAAAGCCACAGAGTTTCGCGGCATGATCACAACAACAATTTTTTCATCGCAATACCAGGATTTTGCTTTACTGGCTTCGTTCGTTTATGTCTATTTTAACCTCAACCACGTCAGAAGATTCTACCGGCGCGCTCAAAGAATCATCGTTGCCAATAAGCGCCGGTCTGCAATCACTTCCACCTCACCTGAAGCGCTCTTCGAGATCGCATTGATTACTTATCAAAACGCCTATACCATCGCCTACAATATGGAAAATCAGATTGTCCCTTGGCCTCATGCCTCCATGAAGGCATCCAATTCCGCCCTTCCTTCCGATGCCTATTTTGTGATCAGAAGGGAATTGATCGTCCGTGGCGACCTCATTGAAAGGGTCACTAAAGAAGGGAAAGTATTTTCCGTACAGCTCAAAGCACCATTCAGTTGCAGTTATGTCATCGCCAAAAAACGTATGGCCGCTTTTCGGAACTTTGGGGCCGTTAACAACATGCCTTGGTGGAACAGGCAAAGAAACCGGTTTCGGTAAGGGGCAACAATTCGGACCTAAATCAGAACAATTTAACAACAAGCGCTGTTCCCTAACAGATCAGTACGAAACAAATGATGATGTTCTCAACTAACTTTAAGGCTTAATATGGGTGGATTGGAAATATATCCAGGTAGCCCTTATCCTCTTGGCCCTACATGGGACGGCAAAGGCGTAAATTTTTCCATATACGCCGGACATGCAACTGCGGTGGAGCTTTGCCTGTTTGAAGAAAATTGCGGGGAAAATTATGTAACGGTCAACTTGTTCGAACGCAGCAGTGGAATTTGGCATGTGTATATTCTTGGTATACTCCCCGGGCAATGTTACGGATATCGTGTTTATGGTCCTTTTGATCCCTTAAACGGCCACCGCTACAATCCCAACAAATTGCTGATCGATCCTTATGCTAAAGCCATATCCGGGGCTGTTAACTGGCACGAGTCCCTTTATGGCTACGAAGTGGGAGAAAACGATTTAACTTTCAGCACTTTAGATAGTGCAGCATTTATTCCTAAAGGGGTCGTGGTGGATTCGGCGTACGACTGGGAGGACGTCCCCGCTCCGGCTACAAGTTATCACGAATCCATTATCTACGAAGCGCATGTGAAGGGCTTAACGCAACTGCATCCCGAAATTCCAGACGAGATTCGCGGTACCTATTCTGCCATTGCCCATCCTGTAATTATACAACACTTAAAGTCGCTTGGCATCACCGCTATTGAACTCATGCCGATCCACCAGTTTATTAACGACAATGTTTTAGTAGAAAAAGGGCTCAGCAATTATTGGGGATACAATACCATCGGTTTTTTTAGTCCGGACACCAAATATTCTTCCCGCGGAACACTCGGGGGACAAGTAACGGAATTTAAAGATATGGTCAAAGCGCTCCATAAGGCGGGAATTGAGGTGATCCTTGATGTCGTTTATAACCACACGGCCGAGGGAAACCACCTTGGTCCCACGCTCTCTTTCAAGGGGATCGACAATGCGGAATACTACCGATTAACGGAGGATAAGCGCTATTATATGGACTATACCGGAACCGGGAACACATTGAACGCGCATTTTCCGAGTGTACTCCGACTAATGATGGACAGCCTAAGGTATTGGGTCCAGGAAATGCATGTGGATGGTTTTCGTTTTGACCTTGCCTCAACATTGGCAAGGGGATTAGATGAAGTCAACATGCTTGGTGCCTTTTTTAGTGTCATCCACCAGGATCCGGTCATCTCCCAGGTAAAACTGATCGCAGAACCCTGGGACATCGGCGAAGGGGGATATCAGGTGGGTAATTTTCCTCCTGGCTGGGCAGAGTGGAACGGAAAATACCGGGATTGTATCCGGGATTATTGGAGGGGAGAGCACAGCATGCTCGGTGAATTTGCATCCAGGTTTACAGGTAGTCCCGATCTTTACCGGGATGACAACCGTCGGCCAACCGCCAGCATCAATTTCATCACCGCGCATGATGGCTTTACTTTGCATGATCTTGTATCCTATAACCAAAAACACAATGAGGAAAATGGAGAAGACAATAAAGACGGGGAAGACCACAACCGATCCAGTAACTATGGGGTTGAAGGGGAGACTGACGATGCAGCCGTTAACTTGATTAGAAATAAACAAAAAAGAAACATGCTGGCCACACTCATGCTCTCGCAGGGCGTACCGATGCTGCTGGCTGGCGACGAAATGGGCCGCACACAAAGAGGCAATAACAATGCCTATTGTCAGGACAATGAGCTCAGTTGGATCAACTGGCCTCAAGCTGATCTGGAACTGCTCAGCTATACGCAAAAGCTCATCAGCTTTAGAAGAGCACACCCCGCATTTTGCCGCAGAAGGTGGTTCCAGGGTCGGCCTATAAAGGGTTCCGGGATTGAAGATATCATTTGGTTCCTGCCTGAAGGGTTTGAAATGCAGGACCACAATTGGGAGCAGGATTTCGCAAAATCGCTTGCCGTGTATTTAAATGGCAAAGGCCTTAAAAGCAGGGATGTTCACGGTAAGAAGATTTTCGATGATCATTTTTATGTGATCTTTAACGCGCATGATGAAGGGCTTGATTACAAACTCCCACCTGCGCAGTATGGGTCAGAATGGGAGGTTATCCTGGATACGAACTTTGATGTCATTCCAGAAACGCCAAAATATCAGCCTCAGCAGGAATTGCACGTCGCAGGCCGGTCTATTGTTGTACTGAGTTCAGCTATTAACTAATGCATTTACCAGAAAGAAATATTGGAGTCAACTTCGACAGGGTTGGCCAGGCGCATGTCCTGCTTTGGGCGCCACGCGCGTCTCAGGTAGCTATCTTGTTCGGTAGCCAGCAAATCCTGCTGCAGCCGCAGGAACATGGGTACTGGTACCTGGAAACTGATCTGCTAATAGATGGCGACAAGTACCATTTCCTGGTAGACAATGAAAAATTGCCAGATCCGGCCTCGCTTGCTCAACCCGAAGGAGTTCACGGCCCTTCGCAAGCACTAAACATGCATCTTTTTGATTGGGAGGATTCCGACTGGCGCAATCATCCGCTAAACGAATACATGATCTATGAGCTCCACACTGGTACTTTTTCTCCCGAGGGTGATTTTGATGGGATCATTAACCGATTGGAGCACCTGGTCAACCTGGGCATAACGGCAATAGAACTGATGCCGGTTGCATCCTTTCCAGGTACACGCAACTGGGGCTATGATGGCGTTTTTCCTTTTGCGGTGCAGAATTCCTATGGCGGGGCACTAGGTTTAAGAAACCTGGTCAATGCTTGTCATGCCAAAGGTATCGCCGTGATTTTGGATGTGGTCTACAACCATCTCGGCCCTGAAGGAAACCAACTGGAGAAATTCGGCCCTTATTTTACTGACCAATACCAAACGCCCTGGGGAAACGCTGTAAATTTCGATGATCGGGGTAGTGACGCCGTGCGGAATTTCTTTATAGATAATGCCCTGATGTGGTTCCGGGATTTTCATGTGGATGCTTTGCGATTAGACGCTGTTCATGCCATTAAGGATTTCAGTGCCGTTCATATTTTGCAGGAGATCAGCCGGAAAACAGACATCCTAATGGCGCAAACTGGCCGTGTTCATTACCTGATTGCAGAATCCGATCTCAACGACCCAAAATACATCACCGACCTGGAAAATGGTGGCTATGGTATGGATGCCCAGTGGGTGGATGAGTTTCACCACGCACTGCGCGTTACCGCCGGTCAGGAAAAATCCGGCTACTATTCAGATTTCTCCGGAATTGAACACCTGGCCAAGTCTTTCAAAGACGCCTACGTTTATACTGGCATGTTCTCTACGGAGCGCGACCGTACATTCGGGAAAGCCGCCACAGCTCATCCCGGTAAGCAATTCATTGTCTTTTCTCAAAACCATGACCAAATCGGTAACCGCATGCTCGGCGAGCGGACCAGCGAATTGGTCAGTTTCGAAATGTTAAAAGTAATGGCAGCGGCAGTCTGCGTTTCTCCCTTTTTGCCCATGTTCTTCCAGGGGGAGGAATGGGGTGAAACCAATCCTTTTCAATACTTTGTGAGCCACACAGATGCTGAACTGATCGAAATGGTTAGAAAAGGCCGTCGCGAAGAGTTCGCAGCAATGCATTCAGGGGGAGAAGCTCCTGATCCGCAGGCCTTGTCAACCTTTAACAATTCCATGCTCAACTGGGATTTGTTACAACAGCAAAAGCATGCAAGCCTGTTTCGTTTCTATCAGGATCTGATTGCCCTGCGTAAAAATCAGCTGGCATTGAAAATGTGCGACCGACAGGCCACGCATGTTCATTTACATAAGGCGCAGGAATGCCTGGTGATTGAGCGTGGATTAACCGGTAGTGCCAACCTCATCCTTTGTGTGCTGAATTTTTCTGGAAAGGCCCAGGTTTTGCCGCTTCCCACAAACTTAAAAGATAGGCGCTTGCTACTGGATTCAAACTCCAACAGCTATTCCGGTGTTATTTCAAATTCATTACTTTCATTTACAGAGCATAGTATTCACATTCAGCCCGAATCTTTTATTGCCTATTCCGCTACCTATGTTTAATCCGCAATCCACCTACCGCATACAGTTTCATGCCGACTACACCTTCAAACATTTAAAAGAAGAGGTCGACTATTTAAAGCACCTTGGCATTAGAACCTTGTACGCCTCGCCAATTTTTCAGGCTGCACCAGGCAGCATGCATGGTTATGATGGTACAGATCCAAATCAGGTCAACCCGGAATTGGGTACACTGGATGAATTAAAAAGTTTAAGTGCCGCACTCAAATCGGCCGGCATATCCTGGATTCAGGATATTGTGCCCAACCACATGGCCTTTCATCACCACAATAAATGGCTGATGGACGTGCTTAAGTATGGCGAAACTTCTGCTTATAGAAAGTACTTCGATATTATTTCTGAGGATTTGGGCAAAGAACCAATAATGGCTCCTTTCCTCGGGACGGACGTGGAGACCGCTATGGCGAACGAAGATCTTGTCTTAACAAAAATTAATGGGGAACATTTTTTAAAATATCACGAGAGCCTTTGGCCACTGCGGGAAGATACAGACCTGAACCTTCCCATTCAAGATATGGTTAGTCAGCAGTATTACCGACTGTGTAACTATCAGGAAAGTCATACGGCCATCAACTACCGCCGCTTTTTTACCGTCAATAGCCTGATTTGCCTAAATATCCAGAACGAGAATGTCTTTAATGAATACCATCGCCTGACCAGGGAATTGTTAGTGGATGGAACCATTCAGGGTATTCGTATAGATCATGTAGACGGACTTTATGATCCAACCGCCTATCTTTATCGCCTCCGGGAACTTTGCGGACCAGAAACCTATATTGTAGTGGAGAAGATTCTGGAACCGGGAGAGGTCCTCCCACAAAACTGGCCGGTACAGGGCACCACGGGTTATGACCATCTTGGATTGGTTAACCAACTTTTCACCAACCAAAAAGCAGAAAAGAAATTCAATAAGTTTTATAAAAATCTGGGTCATTTTCGTACGACAGTTCCACAGCAGGTTGAGCGCAAGAAAAGGGAATTCCTCCAAAAATACATGCAGGGCGAACTGGAAAATTTATACCAGTTGTTCTTGTCGTACAACAAACCCCAACCGCCGCTGCCAGACAATACCATTTTCCGTGAGCTCATTGCTGCATTTTTGATCGCTTGTCCGGTTTACCGATTCTACAATGCCCTCCAGCCGCTCGCGGCAGCTGATCGTGAAGCCATTGATGCCATCTTCGACAGGTTAAAAGAAGAGCCCCAGTTTGAACCGGTGCTTCCTTATTTTCGCAAGCGCCTTTTTGCCGGAGAAGGGCAATTTTTCCTCCGGCTGATGCAGTTCACAGGACCGCTCATGGCCAAAGGCGTGGAAGACACACTGATGTATACGTTTAACCGGTTCATCGGCAGCAACGAAGTGGGCGATTCGCCAGAGCGTTTTGGTATTTCAGCCAAAGATTTTCATGAAGAAATATTGGAAAGACAGCACCGCTGGCCGCTCAGCATGAACGCCTCTGCCACACACGATACCAAAAGAGGAGAGGACGCCAGGGCAAGATTAAATGTGCTGACAGATCTCAAGGGCATTTGGCTAAAGGAGGTTGCCGACTGGAAAATCCTGAATGCGGATGAAATTCAACATCAGCAGCCCAATCAGAATGATGAATATTTTATCTACCAAAGTTTAATTGCTGCCTGGCCAGATTTAGAGCAGGAACAGCAAGATTTTGCCGGAAGGTTTTTGGAATATACCGAGAAGGCGCTCAGAGAAGCGAAAGACCAGTCCAATTGGGATGAGCCTGATCAGCAATACGAGGCCGACTGCAAGCGGTTCATTTCCGTTTTATTAGATCAAAAACGTCCTTTTTGGTCGGCATTTCAACAGTTTAACGAAAAGGTTGCTGCGCTCGGTAAAATCAATTCATTAGCCGCGTTGATCATCAAACATGGAACGCCTGGCATTCCTGATACCTACCAGGGCAGCGAATTTTGGGACTTAAGCTTCGTAGATCCCGATAACAGGCGGCCGGTCGACTATGAGCTTCGAAATAAGTTCCTGAAAGAAATCGAAAAGGACGTCATAGAATTGCCGGAATTATGGCGTAATGCTGCTTCAGGGAAAATCAAATTATTTTTCTTAAATCAGTTGCTCCAATTACGAAACCGCCTGCCGGATGTGTTTGAAAAAGGTACATATCAGCCCCTGGAAGTCAGCGGAAAATATTCGGCAAATGTCTTTGCTTTCGCCAGGCGATACCAAAACGATTACCTCATCTTTGCAGTTCCCCTTAATTTTTCAGCGCTTAATGATGAAATCGTGCAGCCAGGTAAGGCAGATTGGGAAGATACCAGCATCGTACTCCCTGATTTTATAGCTGGTGAATGTCACGATTGTCTGAAAGACCTGCAGGTTAAAACAGGAAATTCTTTACGTTTGGGTCAAGTTTTTGATGAACTGCCTTTTGCTGTTTTACATTTCAAAAAACCAGCGCATAAGCGTTCTGCAGGGATACTGTTGCATGTGTCTTCTTTACCTTCTCCATATGGTATCGGCGATTTCGGTCCGTCCGCCAGTAGTTTTCTTTCTTTTTTAGCCGCGGCAGGTCAAAAATATTGGCAATTATTGCCCATGAATCCCCTGGCTGAAGAGCAGTCTTATTCGCCATACAGCGCCACATCTGTCATGGCTGGTAATGTTTTGCTCATTAGTCCCGATTTGCTATTGAAGGATGGTTTACTGGACCAGGCAGATCTGGACAGTCATGCCCGCAAAACCAGGAGAAAAGTCAGCTTTGAATTGGCAGAGCAACTTAAACAGGAGCTGTTGACCAAAGCCTGGCAAAATTTTCGACAAACCGATCAGCAAGATTTTGAGAAGTTTTGCGCAGCACAGGCAGGTTGGCTGGACGACGATGCGCTTTATCAGGTATTGAAAAAATTGCATTCAGGCAGGCCGTGGTTTGATTGGCCAAAGGCCTTCAAACAACGCTCCGCTAATGCGCTGACCGTCATTTCGGAAACCCGGCATGAAATGATCACTGAAATCAAATGGCAACAATACCAGTTCTTCAGGCAATGGGCAAAAATCAGGCAAGAAGCAGCTGTCCTGAATATTCAGCTGATTGGCGACATGCCCTTTTATGCTGCGCTTGATTCTGCGGATGTCTGGGCAAATCCCCAGCTTTTTCAAATAGATAACAATGGGAAAGTTCTTGGGGTCGCAGGTGTGCCGCCAGATTATTTTAATGCAGACGGACAAATGTGGGGGATGCCAGTTTACAACTGGTCGGCCATGGCCAAACAGAAATACCGCTGGTGGATCCAGCGTATAGAAAGAAACATCGCCTTATACGATCTGGTTCGTTTGGATCACTTTAGGGCATTTGTGGATTATTGGGAGATTCCTGCACAAAGCGAATCCGCAAAATCAGGAAGTTGGAAGTCCGGTCCATCAACCCAATTTTTTAACGCCATGGTCAGCCATTTTGGTCAGCTCCCTTTTATTGCGGAAGACCTCGGTGAGATTACCCCTGAAGTGTTTCAACTTCGCGACCAGTTTGCATTACCCGGGATGAAGGTATTGCAGTTTGCCTTCGGCGAAGACCTGCCTGAATCCATTCATGCTCCTCATAACTATAATACCGACAATTGCATCGTCTATACCGGTACGCACGACAATAATACCACACTCGGATGGTACCTGGAGGAAACGGATTTGGATACCAGGACGAGATTATCCCAATATATTCGCAAAAAAGTAAGTAAAAGCAATGTAAACGCAGAGCTGATCGCGATGGCCTATGCCTCGGTAGCCAAAATTGCGATTATCCCCATGCAGGATTTGCTGAACAAAGATGGCAGGGCCCGTATGAACACCCCCGCCTCTGTCAAGGGAAATTGGATGTGGCGATTAAAGCCGGGCGATCTAAACCAGGGAATACAAAAAAAGCTCCACCAACTGGCAGAGCTTTTCGGGAGGTAGATGTATCTTTAATTATTCTGCAGCAGCTTGCTCATTCACAAAGCTTTCTGCAATTTGAGTTAATGCAACATCAGTTGCTTTTTCGTTTTCAAGTGTTTGAGACAATAGATCTACTACATCAGTGTGGCCCATATTTTCAGCAAATACCCTTAAAGTTCCATAAGTTGCAATCTCGTAATGTTCTACTTTTTGAGCAGCTAAGATCAAACCGGCATCACGTACTAGAGTGCCTTGTTCCGTATCCTCAATAATGCTGTCTGCCTCTGCAAGTAACCCTTCCATGGCATCACATTTTTTAGCTGCTGCTTTTTCATCCAGCAATCCGAAAACTTGTTCTAAAGTTGCAATATGGGTTTTGGTCTCTTCCGTGTGTTTTTCAAAAGCTGCTTGCAATTCCGGACTGGTCGCCGCTTTTTTCATTTTAGGCAATGCCTTTGCCAGGTGTTTTTCTGCCCAATAAATGTCTTTTAGTTCATCTACAAAAAATTCATGGAATTCTGAATCTTCCATCTTGCCGGTTTTACCGGTCGGTTTAGCAGATAACTTTACGCTGCCTGCTGCGGCAGCTGTTTTCTTAGTCGTGGTTGCAGCTGTTTTTTTGCTGCCCGTTTTAGTTGCGGTTGCCATAATATATTATTTTTTGTGTTCGATATTTAGCTTAATAACGCACCCAAACTTTATTTGTTTAATTATAATAAAATAAGGTGTTTACTACTGATATGCTGCGATTTATACGTGAAGCGTTGCAAATAAATATAAAGATGAAAGCCCCGGCAATTAGCCAGGGCTTTCATCAAAAAAATATAATTAAAATGAGTTGGTGTATTAATTAGGACGCAATGGCTGCTTTGCCGAAGCTTTTACTGTACATCTTAAAATTGTCCCTAAGTGCTTGTCTGGCTACCTGGATCCTTGACTTCACTGTGCCCACTGGAAGATCCAGCTCTTTGGCAATTTCCGCGTAAGAAAGTCCCTCAAAATACTTAATGAAAGGAATGGAATACGCGGCGTCTAAATCGTTTATCGATGTCTTAAAGTAGTTTCCATGATTGCTGTTGAAAGCCATATGAGTTTATATTAGATTGCATTTTACAAATAACAATTCACGTACCAAGAAAAGTACTTACCTTTCGCTAATCTTAGCACTCACATGATAAAGATATTGTTGGTCGAAGACCATAAAATAGTTCGTAATGGCATCAAGCTTATCCTGGAAGCTGATCCTCAGCTGGAAGTCGTTCAAGAGGCAAAGGATGGTCAGCAGGCCCTGAAATTTCTTGATGAAGGCCTGGAGATTGATATTGTACTTGCCGACATCCAAATGCCTGAAATGGGGGGTATAGACCTGATTGGGGAAATAAAGCTAAGATTTCCGGAAATCAAGATCATTGTACTCTCGATGTTTGAAAATCAAAAGTATGTTTCTCAAGCATTCAGCAAGGGTGCATCTGCCTACTTGATCAAAAATGTGGATGCCGCTGAGTTGATTTTCTGCATAAAGCAAGTCCACGCGGGCCAGCAATACATTTGTGCGGAGATCTCTTTTAAACTCCTAGATCATTTTACACTTCATGGTGCCATCAACTTCGAACCGGGAAATGCTATAGTGCTTTCCTCACGGGAAATCGAGGTATTAAATTGTATTGCAGAAGGTTATACCAATATGGAGATTGCTGATAAGATCTTTCTTAGCAAGCGAACCATAGAAGGCCACCGTCAGTCTTTACTTGAAAAAACCAAATCAAAAAATACAGCTGCACTAATCCGCTATGCCGTAATGAATGGCCTTTTAAGTTAAACACCAGGAGAGTTAGATTTTTTTATGTCATTTCTTAAATTATGACTATGTTTAAATCGATCTTCCTTATATATGTGTTAAATTAAAATCGGCCCCTGATGTGCTCATGAGCGGCCATTAGCTATAAATTGGAACTGATGAAAATCAAACAACACCTTTTCTCCAACCAAACCTGGACTGCAGCAGATTCCCTGTTAAATGAAGTGCAATGCCAGCTCGTCCTGGTATTTGGTTCACCTGCGTTGATCGTTAAACCAGAAATTCAGGATTCATTGAAAGGATGGTATCCAAATGCCTGCATCGTCTGCGCATCAACTGCCGGAGAGATCATGGACGATGTCGTGTACGACAATACAGTCGTCGCAACTGCAATAGAACTGGAGAAAGGCCGCATCAGTTGCGTAAATACCACCATCAAGCAGCATGAGAACAGTTTCGAAGCTGGTAAATTTTTAATGAGCGCGCTTTCTAAAGAAGATTTGAATTGCGTTTTTATCATTTCTGATGGAACGTTTGTAAACGGTAGCGAATTGGTCAGCGGCTTTAACCAAAACAACGAAACTCAGGTGCCCATCACCGGTGGCCTTGCCGGCGATGCGGCCAGATTTGAAAAAACGTTTACGGGACTTAATGAGATTCCTTCGCAAGGAAATGTGATTGCCATTGGATTTTATGGCAAGGATTTGCAAATCGGTCACGGCTCCTTTGGCGGCTGGGATGAGTTTGGTCACGAGCGTATGATCACCAAATCTGATAAAAATGTGTTGTACGAGATCGACGGAAAAAATGCGCTTGACCTCTACAAGCAATATTTAGGGGATTACGTCAACGAACTGCCCGGCTCAGCGTTGTTATTTCCACTTTCTATCCGGATTAATGGTTCCGATAAAAATCTCGTACGTACCATACTTAGTGTAAATGAGGAAGAAAAATCCATGACCTTTGCAGGTAATCTTCCTGAAGGCAGCAAGGTGCGGCTGATGAAAGCCAACTTTGACAAGCTGATCGAGGCTTCATCAACAGCAGCTAAAAATTCCATCAAAAACCAGCAAACGCAATTGGCCATCTTAGTGAGCTGCGTAGGTAGAAAACTTATTTTGCAAGACCGGACAGATGAAGAAGTAGAAGCCGCTAAAGCGATCCTTGGTCCTGCTGCGGCAATTACAGGTTTCTATTCTTACGGTGAAATTTCTCCGTTCACAGAAGGAACGCAGTGCGAGCTGCACAACCAAACCATGACCATCACCACTTTAACTGAATTATAAATGATGGAATACCACAGTACGCTGAACCGTCAAATCAAAAAGCTCCTTCCTGAAAAATACCTGGCCGATCAAACGATCCTGAATTTCCTGGATCAGATCAACAACTCTTTCCAGTCTTTTGAGAAGGCAAAAAAGATTTCGGATCACGCCTTCACCATCAGCGAAAGGGAATACCAGGAAGTCAACAACCACCTGCACAAAGAAAATGAGATCAAGCATCAGTCGATCTCAGAACTAAAGAAAGCGATCAGTTCCCTGGCCCCGGATGCGATGCCAGACTTCGAACATTCTGAATATGACCTGATCCACATCATCCAGTTTTTGCAAGAGCAGATCGATAAGGCAAAAGAACTGGAAACCCAGCTCATCGTTTCTAAAGATATTGCAGAAAAGGCCGCGCTCACCAAGTCGCAATTTCTTTCCACCATGAGTCATGAAATTCGAACACCAATGAATGCGGTCATCGGTTTCACGCACCTGCTGCTGAAGATGGAGCCGAGGCCGGACCAGATGGAGTATCTCCGCCTGCTTAAATTTTCTGCGGAAAATTTACTGGTGCTGATCAATGACATCCTGGATTTCAGCAAAATCGAAGCCGGTAAAGTCGAATTTGAAGAAGCTGATTTTAGCATAAAGGAACTGGTTAGCAACATCAGGCTCGCGTTATTGCAAAAAGCCAATGAAAAGAACATTCAGCTGAAGTTGCTGATCGATCAGGATTTGCCGGATGTGGTTAAAGGAGATCCGGTCAGACTTGGGCAAATCTTGACCAACCTGATTGGTAATGCCGTAAAATTTACCAAAGAAGGAAAGGTAACCATCGTTGCATCTTTCAACAAGCGCACACTTACACATACCATTATAGATTTTGAAGTAACGGATACCGGTATCGGCATTCCGGAAGACAAGCTGCCTTATATTTTCGACAGCTTTACACAGGCTGCCTCTGATACCACGCGTAAATTCGGTGGAACTGGTCTAGGCTTAACCATCACGAAAAAGTTATTGGAACTCATGGGCAGTAAAATAAAAGTGAGGAGTGAATTCGGTAGGGGTTCAGAATTCTGTTTCAGTCTGGAAATGAAAAACAGCGATGTGCAGTTCATCAGCAAAAACAGTGTTCACGAGATAGAGACCAAAAGCTTAAAGGGTGTTAAATTACTGATTGCGGAAGACAATGCCATTAACGTGATCCTGGCCAAACAATACATGATGATTTGGGATGTGGAATGTGATGTGGCAGAAAATGGAGAGATTGCTTTAACACTTGTTCAAACGAATGATTACGATATGGTATTGATGGATCTGCAGATGCCGGAAAAGGATGGATACCAAACTACGATAGAAATCAGGAAACTGGCGGGTGAGAAATACCAGAAACTACCGATTATCGCTTTGACGGCTTCCGCCATGTTGGATATTAAAGATCAAGCTTTTGTGGTGGGGATGAATGATTACATCAGCAAACCTTTTAACCCGGATGAGTTGTACCGCAAAATAGCGCATTATGCCAATAAATAGCCGGTAAAACATTTCCCAATCTTCTGTGTTGTGTATCAACCAAATATAGATATACCCATTTCAGCAACAAGCTATGAAAAACACTTACGAGGAAAGCAAAATGAGCAATAACGAGATCAACGTATTGGAATACTACGAAGTTGAGTACTGGGCAAAGCATTTTAGGGTCCGTCCGGAATCAATAAGGCTGGCAGTTCAACGCGTAGGTAACCTGGTTACAGAAGTAAAGAAATTTTTAGGAAAATAGCATAGAAAAACCCCGGGCCTTCATCCAAAAGCCTCGGGGAAATAAAACTATGGCCTGTTTATTTTTTTATGAGCAGTCTCATAACAACGAGCAGCACCAGGACCATTCCTATACCTGCAATCCAAATGAGGGTATTACTTGGCAAGCTGTCTTTGATAATTACTTCTTTGTTAGCCGTTGCGGACTTTTCTATTTTTGCCGTTGTAAATCCCGATTGATTAACCTGCTCTTTTATGTTTTTGTGGCCCAATAAAGAACCGTCTGTTCTGTAAAAGTATTCATTGGTTTCTTTTGTGGCCTTCGTTAAATCCAGTTGACTGAGCCCGGCAGTGGCTGAAGTAGTTTGCAGTTCATGACTTTGTTCCCTGGTCGTTTTCTTCATCAAACTGCACCGGGTCATCAACATCAGCCAGCAAAGTAGCAGGATTGATTTTTTCATAACCGATAACCTCCTTTCCAGTCTGCATAGGCCTTTATCGATCTTTTATGCCTTAACCTGCGGTATACCCCGTCGCCTTCTCTACCCCCTGATCCATTGGTATTTCCTTCTATGGTTTTTACCCAATCGCCCTGAACCCCGGTTACCAGTCCACAATGCGCAATTCGCTTTAGCGCAGGAAAGTAAATCCCGAAAACATTACCGGGTGCAGCAGCTTTAACCAATCTGGAGTTGGGGAAAAGGTCTGGCGACCAGCCTGTTCTCGGCGCAGCATACCCCGCTTGTTTGAACACCCAGGAGAGGAAAGCTGCACAATAGGGCTGCCCTTGTTTTAAACCCACAGATGCCAAATATTCTTCAACCCTCTTCCCATCATTTCGACCTGTGGCTTCCCTCACCCAAAGTTCAGCTTCGGCAATAGGGATCAGTTTTTTATAAACAACCCTCCGGTTAAACGCCCTGCTCTTGGCGTCAAAATGTTTGCCCATGAGCATGCGGTTCATTTCCCTGGTCTCAGGGTACTCATAGATAGCGGAAGTAAAGATTGGCGACCTGGCAGACATCTCAGCATCAGCTAACAGATGGCGATCAGGCAGCCTACTCCCACCAATGCCAGCAAGGCATAGGATGCATAGAGCAATTTCAATTTTTGCCATGGTGGTAAGGTATTAAATTGTGAAACCATATTTCTCGGGGCTGGCAGTCCAATCAATCGCCACAAGTGTGAAAGCAGTAATGCGGAAATTCCAATTACAACCGGCACACACAGCAACGATAGGAGTATGAGCATCCAGATGGTTGGGTCGATGTACCCTGCAGTAGGATCTAAACCCAAATTGTAATGGGGTAACAACCAACATAAAAAGCAGATATTCATCATGTAAAGTATGATTTTGAATAGCACCCAGTACCTCGACTGGTGTAATCTATCAAGCAGTAATTTCATTTTTTTTGAATTTTTGTTTGTTAAAAAGAGGGGCCATCAAATGATGGACCCCCGGTTAATTAATCTCGCGGACTACAGTACCGCGATCAGGCCTAAGTACTTGCTTTCTGAAACCAGGTCTCTTGTAAAGACCGAGTTGAAGGCTACGTACACATGAACCGATTCTCCGCTCAAGTCTGCAGGCAGACTCAAGGTGTAGCTTCCCACAGAACGGGCCACTACATTTTGAACAGTCACAAACTCATTAGTTGACGGATGGAAAACCATAATCGACAGCTTGTCGTCCGACCTCCTGAATTTATTGTCTGTACCTGCGGGCGACCAGCTGAAATCCAGTTCTCCGGCTGCACCGGCAATCGCCTGCAATTCGGATGGCAGTCTCAATTTGCCCTGGCTGAACATCACTTTCGAATAGTCCAGCATAAAGTTCGGTGAGACGCCGGTGATGGCTTCCTTTAAGTGATAGGAAACGGCCACATTCATTGGCGTCTCTATTTCACTTAAACTTTTGTAGCCTACATCGATCAAGTCGCCGATCCAGCTGCAGAAACCGGTGACCAGTCCGAATTTAATGCGCTGGTCCAGCTGCTTTTGGGTTGGGGCCTTACCACTAATGCGTGGCAAGCCTTTGATGATGTCTAATCTGCGCCAGTAAGATCCGATTACTGAACCTGCTTTGTTTCGGAATCCGCCCAGGATTCCACCTCTAATAATTCCCATTTTTTCTAAGGATTAAAAATTTATAAATCTGTTAATTCGTAATTTTGATCTTCAACAAGTCGGCTTACCTTCCCGGGTGTAATCCATCAATGTCCCGTCAAACATTACGATACAAAGAGAAGGAATTTAAAAATCCTGTGGTAGTGCAGGGTAGTGCATGCACCATACGTGGATAACCGACAAAATCGACTCCGATATTAACACTGAGGCCGAAAATCCCGTGTAAAAAAATAAATGAAATAGCTCCACAGGAACCAATAAAGCCTATTTATAGTGCAGGCCTAATTCGTAATAGTTGTTCTACGCTTTTTGATCAGATTTGCTGTGTATTTTCTGTACCTCATATTAACTGCTGATGATGACTTAGCATCTTATTTTGGATGGTTACTAATTTACCCAGTTATAGGTGCCAATTTTGCAAACTGGATTCGTTTTTTAGTAGTGGGCATCCTGAATAAAAGTGTATAAAGTTATTTTGGCAGGCGACCATACGATTGTTATGGCCGGATTGGAATTAATCATTGACATTTAATGACGGTGATTAGCAAGTAAATAGCGATACACGCAAACAAAAGCCGGCCCCATTATCTAATGGCAGCCGGCTTTTAACTAAAAATAAAACTAATTTTATACACCTTATGCATATTGCATTTTATTCTTTTTACAAGCGCCGTGCCATACGAGAAATGCCTTTGATGAACCGTAGAAGTGATTTTGAATGATGACTTCAAAACGGTTGCCGTAAAGTTCGTAAATCGTTTGGTTTTATTTGATCCGTTTACTTTTGTTCACTTCTTTCGAAAGTACATCCACTTTTTGTGATAACTGGTCATAAAGGCTTTTTTGTTCATTAAGTTTGATTTTCTGGTTCTCCAACTGTTTATCTTTTTCTATCAAATACAAAGTCAGTTCTTCTATCTTTTTAAGTAACAACATATTAAACTCACCAAGTTTCAAGCCATCTTCCTCAACTTGTGCTGCTGAGGGGATTTCAGGTAAATGCTTGTTCTTGATGATGTATTTTTGTACATCAGCTAAGCTTCTTAAGGTGTATTTTTTTTCAAAAACGTAATCAGGAACAGGAATTGATGAATTTACCTGAACTTCCTTCGCATGAACAGATCCGTTGACTGTTAATAAGGCATCAGGAGTGTTTGTCCCAATCCCTACATTACCATTTGAATTTATTCTCATTTTGGCAGTACCACCTAAATTGAAAACAAAAGAGCCGGTCGCAGTGAATTGGAGCAATTCATTACTTCCGCCATTATTCGCGATAGTCGCTGCAGCGTTATTAAATTTTATAGCTGATCCCATACTTCCAGTGCCTTCAAATCTCATTGCACCATTGGCTGCTCCAAGTCCTGCGAAATTTACAGTTCCGTTACCTGCCGCTACATCTAATTTATGAGAAGGATTATTTATTCCAATGCCAACTTTGCCTGATGCGATACGAAGATCAGGCAAAGATGATGCAGCATTGTCAATACTACCGAAACTGATGATATTGCCCTGAATATTTAAGGGAGCGAAACTGCTGGTATTTCTATTGTAGGCTTGAAGGTATCCTCCACTACTAGTGTAAAACACTTCAGTGCCTACGCCACTACTGGCAATGTCAGCGCCAGTAAACCTTCCAGTGCCCAATACTTCTAATTTGTTTCCCGGATTCATTGTCCCGATGCCGATATTGCCAGTATTTGATATAAACATTCGGGAAGTGAGGGACGCAGTAGCCCCTAGGCCACCAGTATTATTGGCAGCAGTTTGCAGATCTATACCGCCATTCCCCTGTCCATTTAATAGAATTCCAGTTCCATAGCCACTGCCAGCATATTTATACCCTAAATTATAATAAAGGTTATGATAGATGGCGGGGCTTCCTGTAAGCGTGATGGCACCGTTAATATGGAGTTTATTAACAGGAGATACAGTACCGATACCTACGTTGTTTAAATTTGTATTGGCAATGTTAGTTGTATCTGTGGCAGTAGTTACCCATTGTGCAGTGGCGCAGATAGAAAACGAAAAGAATAAAATAAAGAGGCTAAATAGATTTTTGTTCATGTTGTTAAGGGCCAGTTATAAGTTATAAACATAGTTTTTTAAATAATATTTGATATTTGAATTAGCCTTTTGAGATTAAATAAATATAAGTATTGTTATTCTAATTTACGATTAGTAAATTACATACAATTTAAAGTCAAAGTATTAGCCTCTCATGAATACCAAAACTCCCATAGCTTATTCTAGCTTGAGCTTTCAGCCTGCGCCATTTTGTTGTGTATTTAAAAAATTTTCTAAAAATTGCAGAGTTGATATTGTTCAGGCAATTTTAGTCATTTTTTTGACCTGCTTGAATATGAAAGTCCATGCTCAAACCAATGCTTTCCCCGCTAGCGGAAATGTTGGTGTCGGGACAACCAATCCAGTGCACAGTCTTCAAATTGGAAACTTTAATGGAGGATCAATCCATCAATTGGTAATCCCCGGTGTTTACAACTTTGAACAAATCCGGTTGGGACAAATTGGTAACGGCAATAGTGCATTAGAATTTGTAAATCATATTAGTACCAACAACTCGTATGGAATAAGATTTTTAGTAGATACTGATCATGGTGCTAAGGGTTTACAACTCCAATATTCTGGATCATCATATTCTTATGGAGGGTAGACCTACCAGACAGGCTTTTATATGAATCCAGAAGGAGGAGTGGGAATAAATACAACTGCTGTTCCGTCAGGCTATAAGCTGGCTGTAGCGGGAAATATGGTCGCGGAATCTGTAAAAGTGAAGCTTCAGGGTGCATGGCCGGATTATGTTTTTGCTAAAGAATACGAACTCCCTTCGCTGCAAGCCACAGAGCAACATATTAAAGATAATGGTCATTTGCCGGGAATTCCATCCGCCGCGGAAGTAAAGGCGAATGGGTTGGATTTGGGAGAAATGAATGCGAAGCTGTTGCAAAAGATTGAGGAACTGACGCTGCATCTGATTGAGCAGACTAAAAGTATTAAAGATTTAGCTGAGCAAAATAGAAATCTTAAGGTGGAGGTTGAAAAGGTGAAAACTAAACTAAGCAATTCAACATCAGGTAAATAAAATTTATAGCAATGAATAAGAAATTAATGTTCTTTTTAATGGTTTTGATAGGGGCCACGGGATACTCGCAGACTCTACAAACAGTCTTGAGTAATGGTAATTCCAGCACACTTCCTATTAGAATTTCTGGACGAACTGATCTAGGAGAATTATATGATCCAGCACAGTATGGTGCTGTTCAAATTGTCAGATCGACAAGCCAGGGTAGTGGCTATCACCTATCTTTTGTCAGAAGTGGAAGCATGATTTATGGTATGGGGTTTCCTAATAACTCAGACAATTTTGCAATACAGCCTGGTGCTAGTAATTTGACCACAGCTGGAATTTTTATGAACATTAGTGGTTACGTTGGGATTGGAACAACTACTCTAACCAATCCGCTTTCGGTACCAATTACAAATAGTGGTCAGGGTATCAGTCTCGGAACTTATGCTTCTTTAAATGCGGGGCAATTTGCTTTTATTGGTTTGACTGGTGCAAACGGGACATTCAATAACGGTAATCTTTCTGCTGGAGATAACGGTTCCACCGGAATGGCAATTGTTCATACTTCAGGAGGTTTGGGTAATAGCGCCGAGATAGCTTTTGTAACACATAACAACGGATCAGATTCGAAAGAACATTTGCGAATTGACAGACTTGGAAATGTGGGAATTGGAACAATTACTCCTTCTGAAAAGCTTTCTGTAAATGGGAAGATCAGAGCACGGGAAGTTAAAGTGGAGACAGCCAATTGGCCTGACTATGTATTCGCTAAAGAATACGAACTCCCATCGCTGCAATCAACAGAACAGCAGATTAAAGAGAAAGGTCATTTGCCGGGAATTCCTTCCGCTGCGGAAGTAAAAGCTAATGGGGTTGATTTGGGAGAGATGAATGCGAAGTTGCTTCAAAAGATTGAGGAACTGACTTTGCATTTAATTGAACAAAGTAAGAGGACCAGGAAATTAGAGGAAATCATCTTAAAAAGTAAATTAAATTAAGCTACAAAAATTAGGATTTGTAATATCAGAAAATTTAAATCTAGTTAAGAAAAAATGCTGGATACTAGATATAAAGGCGTTTATTTGGTAGCTAATAAGTTAATTAACGCTATGTCTAGAAATACAATTTTTACATTATTTTTTTTATGTATCGCTGCCCAAACTGCGGCTGCACAAAATACTTATCCTTGGCCATCCACAGGGAATATTGGAATTAGAACATCTACGCCACTATCACCATTGTTTATTGTTGGTGATGCAAATGGCGCCGTGTTGAAGCTTACTAATAATGCTGATGTTGGATTGGAATTACGTAGCACAGGTAATAACGCCCAATATATTGATTTTGTAAACAATTCGACCGACAATGCCTTTATCGGATCCCCAGATTTTAGCGGCCGTATTCTATATAACTTGGGAGCCGTACCTAATGGGTTTCAGATTATTACTAACGGAGATGGGAATGCCAAAATGGTAATTACGAATTCGGGAAAGATAGGTATTGGTACATTAACTCCTCAAGCAATACTTTCATTAGGTGGTAGCATTGCCCACGATAAGTTGACCATTTATGAAAATGCTAATTACAAATGGGGTTTTGGAATACAATTACATCAATTTGAACAATATTTTGCAAGTGACAATATAGATAACCATTTTTCATGGGGCAGCATGAGTTATGACGGAAACAACACATTTAGTGAAATGATGCGCCTGGATGGATCGGGGAATGTAGCTATAGGGACAGTTGACCCTAAAGGTTATAAACTGGCTGTCGCAGGAAATGTGATTGCCAATTCTATTCGAGTAAAACCAACAGGTGCATGGCCTGACTTTGTTTTTGATAAGGTTTATAAAATGTTATCATTAGGTGAAACAGAGAACTACATAAAAAAATCCAATCACCTACCCGGTATCCCGTCTGCTGCTGAAGTTAAAGCCAATGGTGTTGACTTAGGGGAAATGAACTTGAAATTGCTTCAAAAAATCGAAGAAATTACTTTACACCTTATTGAACAGCAAAAAGCGATTGAGACTATGAGGAAAGAAATTTTATCTTTAAAGAAAGGAAAATAGGGTTTGTTATCTAAGTAAGGTAATTGTTCCTGATTGATTGATTTCCTTGTCGTTTATAGTTTTAACTCTAATCTGGAAAAAATAAACACCCACCGGTAGGTCCTTGTTTTGGTGCTGACCGTTCCAATTGCTTAGGATATTGGTGTTTTCAAATACCTTGATACCCCATCTGTTCAAAATAACAATATGATACGCCCTTAAATTGACCATACTGACTTGGAATTCATCGTTTACTCCATCTCCATTGGGTGTGAATACTGATGGGATAAAAATGTCTGCATTATCAAGCAAAACTAAGCGTCCCTTTGCTACAGTGACTGCACAATTGTTTGCAGAAACGGCCGTCAGCGATATATTGTAGGATCCCGCTGCAGTATAAATGTGTGTGGGATTTTTTAGATTGGAAAAGCCCTGATCTCCGAAATCCCAACTATAAGTATCGGCATTTATTGATTGATTAATAAAGGAGATAGTAGTTGGAATGGCATATTTTGTGTTTAGTGGTGGATTGGTATAAAACTCTGCTATTGGTTTTTTTGATATGGTAGGAATGTTAATTGTAGCGGCATCGCTTTCGCAATCGCCAAATTTGGTCGTCAATTTATAATCTCCGGAATTTTCAGGGCCCGTAATTTTTATTTCTGGATTTTGTTCGGTGGACGAAAAATTATTTGGTCCCGTCCATTTGTAAGTAATATTCGGATTAAAAAAAGTTGTCAGTTTTAATAGATCATCAACGCACAAGTTTAAATTTGATGCAGTAATAATTGGTAGTGCTGGTTTCTCAGTCACCTGGAAATTGTAGTAACTCGTAGTGGTACACCCCGCTGTGGTTTTTGCTTCTAATGTTACAGTTTTTTGTCCATATGATGCATATGTTATTTGGTAGGGACCAGTTGAATTGGCAGTAGCAGAATTGGCGCCCTCGCCGAAATTCCATTTGAAAGAATTAAAATCTCCTTGCTGCACAGCAAAAGAAAAGCTTTGCTGGGTGGTGCATTCGTTATTCTTGGTGGTTTGGATTTCAATTGGAGGGCCGCTAAAAGAGCCATTTCCCCCAAATGCCAATGTGAAGCCATTATTTGCACTTGAAAAATTATCGATCAAAAGTGCATAGGTATGACCTTTAATCATATCAACATATTTCAGAAATCCATCCTGTCCAATTGGACAACCTTTTTGTTCTGACAAATCTGTTGAATTCAAATCTAAACCTGTTTTAAAATAAGAAGGACTGCAACTTATTCCATTCCCTGCCGCACATCTTATTGCATTAGATGCATTTACATTTATGCAGTCGCCAGTTGGTCCAAGATCATACAAAACCCAATCAATATCGTCCGTGTCTGAGGTTGGTGTGATGGTGAATGTGAGCGTACCATCGTCTGCAGCAATCCACTTATACCATGCAGAATTTGACTCTCCATTTAAACAGGTCCCCGCAGATTCTTGATTGTTATTGCCTGCACCAGATAGACTTAATTCAGTGAATGTTTCCTTACTACAAACAAAAGAAGCGGTACTGCAGTCTTGACCTGGTTTTATTGCAGGTGTATAATTGTTAAGACAAAGTTTAAATGTACCTGTAGCATTGTTACTTGCACTGATTCGGATATAATATTCCATACCTATAATCAAACCGCCTTTGTATGCGGTAGTGGTATTGTTTGAGGTGGACATGGACCCAATGTTTTCAGTAAGAACAGTCCCATTAAAGGTATAGAAGGCCACTAGTGGTGTTTGAAGCGTATTGATGCTCATAGCACTAGTTTTTCCAGACACGGTTGCAGAAACGTCGGTTTTTAGTGCAGTGAATTTAAACCATACGTCTTTCCCATCAGAAGGCCATAGAGACGCTTTTTGAAATCCGCTGGCTGTTGCATCAATGTTACTGAATTCAGCATCAAGTGAACAATAACCATTTGAAGACGATAGACTGGTTGCGTTACGAACATCATCATTTATCGGAACGGCACCAAAAAGTTCTAGAAATATGGGATAAAGTAAATATAAGAAGAGGGAAAAGCGCATTCAGATATAGCAATTATATACTTTTTGTGAATATACTACACTTTATTCTTACCACAAATTACGACTCAACATTAAATACAAAAATAGTTTGCCATTTATTTGGATTCTGAATTTCTTAAGAGTAATTTCAATGCAATAATTAATTAAATATAAACGCTTTTCTCAAGTATTGATGTGGGTGAATTGTGCGCAAAAGGGAGTGGTGAAAACTGCGCATTATGAAAACTCTCGTTATTTTAATCTGTCTGCCAGCGTTGATTTTTTGTAAATCATCATTTGCGCAAGTTAAGCCGTCACTTAAGCCTATAAAAATTGATTCCATTAAGATCGATAGTGTCTTTAAAAGCAAACTTCGGGCGGAGTCATCTGCACTTAAAGCAAAATTTAAGGATAAAATTTCTTCGATTAAAGATTCTAGCGGAAAGTTTTTAAATATTGATAAATCATCCAGGGCTTATTTAGCTAACCTAAATAAGAAAAAAAATGATTTAAAAGATTCGTTGCGAAATAACAGATCGATCAAGCTGCAGAATCTCGCTGTCGACAATTCCTTTTTATTAAATAATGGATTGAATAATTTGACTGGTTCCAGTAAATTATATAATGTAAGCGTTTATGCGCAATTAAAAATCTCAAAATTCCCCCTTGCGCTGGATATTTCCAATAACTCGAATTTTTCTAGCGGTTTAAGTTCTATGAAAGATGCATTGTTTAAAGTCAATTTAGATAAATCCCAATTTCAGCAGGTTTATCAGAATGATCTGGACAAGTTTTCAAGGTTTAAAAATATGGAGCTCTCTGGGTTAGATATACCTGGGTACTTAAAAAAGAACATTATTCAAAAAATGAGCTCCAGCGCTTTATCCGATATATCGAAATTTCCTCAACTCAACGCTGCATTAAACGATAGCAAACAAATTACCGCATTGTTGGAGATGGACGAGCAACAACTTAAACGGAAGCTTGATCAACTAATGGAAGTTAAGGAGCAAACCGCTACTAATAAATTAGATAGTCTTTCTTCAGAGAAAATACAGCAATTGAAGTTAGAGGCTGATCAAAAAAAGCAAGAAATAACAAACGTAATACTCTCTTTAAAGCAGAAAATGCAAAGCAGCGGACTGGATCAGCGGAAACTTTTATTAATTCAAAAATTTATTTCAAATAAAGGTGATGTAAAAGACCTCCAGAGTATGCTTGAAAACGAGCTCATGACGCAAGAAGGTCAAAGCCCTGCCGGGCGACTTTACTCCCGTGTCAAGGAATTTCAGGTTGGTAGTTTTGGACAAAAAATTCCGGGGTTATTGAATAGGGAGGCCTTACTAAACGGAACGAATTTTTCATTAAATACAAGCAGGGGACCGGTTAATCTAGGTGTGGGTGTGAATAAGGAATCGGAAATGCCAAAAGATGTTGGATTTAACCGCTCACTGTTTTCAGTGCCTAAACTGGTAACCTATGCCAGCATACCAGCAAGCAATTTTGCTTTTGGAAGTGGGAAATTGTCCTGGGTTGGATCATTCGATAAGCAGTCAAATGGCGGATTAAATTTGCAAAATGCTGTACCCAGGAACGGAAGTGCATTTATTGTAAGTCAGAATGTAAATTTCAACGCCATCGGCAAGTTTACAGTGGAAATGTCAAAATCCTCCACACAGTATAAGAACGTTTCTGTCGCTGAGGCTGATAAGCTGGTTCTGAATAACGACCTCAAAATGGGCAATTATTTTAGGGATGATTTTTTGCAAACCGTGTCTCTTGGTATGAAACATAATGTAGACGTTAAAAAATTGGGGCTGACGGCGAATAGCTTTTTTAGTTATTCAGGTTTAGGTTATCAAAATCCAGGTCAGCAGGGTTATGGTAATATGGGATTGCGCATGGGTGGAAGCTTAAAGAAGTCGTTCATGAGAAATAGGTTAATTCTCAATGCCAGAACTGATCTGAAGAACACGCCACTGAGTGCCGTATCTCATGCACATTGGAAAAACTACAATGTACAGTTTGACAGTAGATACCGAATCTCCAGAAGCTATTCTGTGAATTTAAAATATGGTGAGAATGGAGTTGATAAAGTTGATGGGATGAGCGCTGCTGTCTTTTCCTCTCAAAAGCTTCAAGCTGACTTGAACGCCAATTATAAATTGGGTGATAATTATGGCTTTAGTCATTTATCAGTTGGTAAACAACTTATGCTTAATCCAGGCTTGATTACCAATACCAACTTTGCTACAGTAATCTACTCACAAACAATTGTGCTGAAGGCTTTCTCGCTATCAGGAAATGCATTTTATAACAAAGAGCTCAGCGGCGCGCAAGTTTTGGGAGACATGATGAATGCGGATTTTGGTTGCCAATATACCATATTCAGGAATGTTAATATTTCTTCCGCCGTCACTTATTTGGATAATGAGAATATTGCACGACAGGCCGGTATCCGTCAAACCATTCAGTTATCTGCATTTAAGAATTTTGACATTAGTGCCTTTCTTGATGTGAGAAAAAACCTGATTAATCCGTTATATCCTGATTTGTTCGCAACTGGGAGAGGTGAATTATCTATACGTTACTTTTTAAACAGATAAGATGTTATATAAGAATATCATTATAGCTATACTTACACTGATTTCAGTTTCTGCTTCCGCACAGCTCAGTGTACAATTTATACCAGAAGTATACGGGAGAAGCATTGACGGGTTGGTCAATGCCAGTATTATCAATACTTCGGGTAGCATGAGCGTGAGGTTATCGATAACGGTTACAGAAGATAAGTTGGGCAAGGTAGTGACCCTCCTTACCCGGGCTTTCAGCATTAATAAAGGGAATAACGTTATTCCTGCAAATGCGATCAAGTCCTCCACGATCCAACTCTCCAATAACGCTTCAGCACGTTTTCTTCAAAAAAATGGATATTTTCCGCAAGGTAATTATGAGTACAACTTTCAAGTGATCTCAGCAATTTCTACAGAGGAAATTCTGATTGATCAGATTTTTAATAGTGAAGTGCTTCCGCCCGCTCCGCTTGATTTAATTGAGCCTTATAACGAAGAAAAAATCTGTAATAAAAAGCCCGTCCTCACCTGGCAACCGTCAATACCAACGGCCGTAGGTACTATGTATGAGCTTTTGCTTGTTGAAATTAAAGATCGCCAGACTCCTGTGGAGGCATTAAATTATAACCTTCCGGTAGTAAAGCAAAAAGGAATTAATAACCCAATTCTTTTGTATCCACCCTCTGCAAAGGAGTTGATAACAGGAAAAAGTTATGCATGGCAGGTCACCGCTTATATAGATCAAACCATTATCAACAGGTCCGAGATATGGGAATTCACTGTTAATTGCGAGGAAGAGGAATCACCAGTGGAAGACGACAATGGTTACAGAGATATAGAAGATCTTTTCCGCGGCAATTTTTATGTTGCAAATGGATACGTGAAATTTACTTTGGTCAATTCTTACAACGAGCAACCATTAAATTATTCCATTAGTTGCGTAACCGATCCGGGAATCAGAATCAGACAGTTGCCAAAAGTAAAGCTTAAAAAAGGCAAGAATAGGGTTCAGCTTGATTTTTCAAGAAACTTGTCATTTAGGGATGGGTATTCTTATTTGCTTGATTTAAAACTTCCAAATGGTCCTTCAAAAAAACTACGCTTTATTTATAAGGACTTAAAATGAAAAAATTACTAGCGCTACTTATTCTATTTGTAGTCTTCGGGTGCAAGGACAAAGGCCTGAAAGGTAATGCTATCGATGCTGATATAAAGGTATGGGCGCTGAAGTTGAAAGCAGATAAAGAAGGACTCTCCTATAACATAAGAATCTATCCCGATCAAAAATTTACACAGGGAAACCTGAAGCTTTCCGAACAAATGATGTACCGTGCAGACAGCTGTTTTTACCTTTTAGATGGCCAGAACAAAATTTATCCGCTAAGCACTGAATACGTTGCCGCCGGCAGTTCCAAGTATTTTGAGTACCTGGTTAGTTTCGGTTACATTAAGAATGAAAAGGGTCAAAGCATGCCATTGATTTACCAGGACAAATACATGAATAAGAAGAACTATCAAATAGGGTTTAAATAATATGGGATATAATTTTATAAGAAGGCATGCAAAACCAGTAGCTTATCTATTGTTGTTCAATATTTCGCTAAGTTCAATCTTGCCGCTTTCTGCATACGCACTCACTTCAGGACCTGCACAGCCTGAGTCACAATCTTTCCAGCCTGCAGGGACATCTGATATGGTGGATCTGCTATCTGGAGATTTCAAATATAATATCCCACTTATCGATGTGGACGGGTATCCGCTCAATTTAAACTATCAGTCTGGCGTTGGAATGGATGACGAGGCAAGTTGGGTTGGCTTAGGATGGAATCTCAACGTTGGTTCCATTAATAGACAGGTGCGTGGTGTTCCTGATGATTTTTCCGGAGATTCTCTGACAACTACCCATTATACGAAACCTAAAATCACTGTCGGCGGAAAGGTGACTGCAAAGATTGAGACCAGGGGTAAAGCTAGATTAAATGGCTCATTTACGTTTGGGGTTTTTAGCGACAACTATACAGGTATCGGAGCCGAACTTGGAGTGAATGCCGGCATGTCCTATTCCTTTGCAAACAGTGGACTGTTAACAAGCAGCATGGGAATAGGCGTACTGTCCAATACATCAAGTGGTGTCGACATTTCTCCTAACGTCTCTTTGTCAATTACAGAACAAGCAAAATCAAAATCTACTGTTAACGCAGGACTTAGCTCTTCTTTAGGATACAATAGCCGCTCTGGTTTGAAGAGTCTCACTCTTGGTGCAAGCTTTTCCAGTTATAAAATCTCTACTCCTGCAATTTCCTATAATACAGAGCCAATTTATCCAAAAGTTCAGATTCCATACTTTTCTGATTACGAATCGTTTAGTCTTGATGTAGGCGCAGCAGTTTTTGGCGTGTTTGCCGGTGTTGGGGGAACAGGTTATAAAAGCACACGGAGGGTTGAAAACACGGAAAGTATTAATAAAGAATACGGATTCTTATATGCTGAGCGAGGAAAAGACAATCCTAAAGGTGTACAGGATTTTATAAGAGAAAAGGAAAATCCGATTATTAACGAGCTACCTAACCTTGCCATACCAGTTCATACCCCAGATATTTTTACCTACAATAGTCAGGGTGGGTCAGGACAATTTCGTCTTTACCGCGATGGTACAGGAGTATGTGCTGATAATGAGGTCAGCGATAAAAGCAATGTGAAAACGAGTGGTTTAGACATAGGTTTTGGAGCGTATGGACATGGCGGTGTGACGGAATTTAAGCAAACAACCACCAATACGACCAGAAAGTGGAAGTCGAATAACAATTACTTAAAGAAAGGCGAATTCCAAGATTCGTCTAAAGTTAATCCTCTTTATGAAAATGTATATTTCCGAAAAGTGGACGATAGAGGGATTAGTGAAAATGGGGTGGCCGGCACCAATATTCTAAGTGTGAACTTAAAAGGAAAGACAGCGGATTCTTCATTTGTGACCAATACCAATTATTTTACAAATTCAAATATCTTGATTACTGAGCCGATTATTAAGAAAAAGCGTCAAGAGCGGAGAACAAGCATATCCTTTCTTACAGCCAGTGAAGCAAAAGTTGCCGCTTTGGATAAAACCATAAAAACTTATGCATTCATTGATTCAGCTTCATTCAATACTTTTTTACAAAGTACACCCGTTCCGGATGTTAGCTCAAGGGTTGATGGAGTGAAGAAGTCCCATCATATTTCGGAAATCACTGTTGCTGGCGACAACAATAGCCGGATGGTTTATGGTATTCCTGTTTATAATAAAAAACAGGAAGAATATTCTTTCGCATTGGGCAGAATGAATGTGAGTGCAGATACCAGTATGGTAAATACTAATCTTGCTATTCTAAAAACTGGTGCTGGTGATATTGGATATAAAAAAGGAATCGACGAATACTATCATAAGGAGCTGCAGCCCGGTTATGCCTCCAGTTATTTGCTCACGGCGATGTTGTCGCCTGACTATGCCGATAAAACCGGTGATGGGGTGACCAATGATGATATGGGTACGGCGATAAAGTTTAATTATTCAAAGATCGATACCTATAAATGGCGTACGCCTTACTCGGGGCGTAAACCAGGACAGACCACACTTACACGCACGGCAGTATTAAACAGGGGGCTTCTTGCTGATCCTGATGATGATAAAGGAAGCATAGTATATGGCGAAAAGGAAATTTATTATCCGCATTCTATCGAATCAAAAACCCAGATTGCTTACTTCATTACCGCCGACCGTTTGGATGGTTTAGGGGTAGTAGATTTTAGGGGTGATCGGGATAACAATGCTAAGCAGAGGGTCTTAAAAGAAATAAGGCTATATTCTAAAGCAGATAAAACCAAACCTATTAAAATAGTAAAGTTTGCCTATTCTTACGAATTGTGCAAAATAACGCCCAATTCACGTGGTGGCTTGAATAACGCTGCGGACGATACGGGTGTAGTAAATGGCAAACTGACTTTAAAAAGGGTATGGTTTGAGTATGGTAACTCACCAAAAGGTAAAGAGCATCCTTATTTATTTACCTACAATAACAAAGGTGCTTCGGCAAATGATGTTAACTACACCAGTATGGCAACGGACAGGTGGGGAACTTTTAAGGCAGCTTCCGTTAATCCTGGAAGTCTTACAAATGAAGAATATCCATATAGCTCTCAAAATAAAACGATTGCAGATCAAAATGCTGCACTTTACCACTTAACCAAGATTGAGCTTCCTACAGGTGGTATAATTGATGTAACCTATGAAGCGGATAGTTATGCCTATGTTCAAAATAAAAGAGCTGCTGTGATGACTCCTGTCACAGCAATGATCGCTTCACCAGCTGCCAATCAGCTGGAAAATGCAATTGGTTTGCAAATAGCTCTCGACTCGGTCCCTTCATCGGGTTTTAATAATGCGCAGCAAACGGAGTGGTTTAAGAAAACTTATTTAAGTGGCTCCTCGTACATTTATACTAAGCTATACACCGAGATCGGCACAGATAATAGGTTGAGTTATGGACAAAACTGGGATTTTATTTCCACTTATTGCAGAGTAGATAGCGTAAAAATATCGGCAAATGTCGCCTCCATTTTTTTTGAGCGAATTTCGGAATCTAATGTTACTGAAAATCCCATTCGGTTTTCTGCCTGGCAGAAAATGAAAAATGAATACCCCAGGTATGCTTATCCTGGATTTTTAAACCGTGTGAATAGCAGTACCGGTGGCAGTACTGCAAAGGCTGCAGTGTCGGCAATTGTTGATGCGGCTAAGAATTTAAGCGAGCTAAAGGAAAATTTCTACGTAAAAGCCAAACGAAAGAAATTTGCAAATAATATAGATTTGACAAAGAGCTTTGTACGGATTAGTAAAATATCAGGATACAAAGTTGGTGGCGGCGTTCGGGTTAGGAAGATCCAAATTAGCGATAATTGGCAAAATTTCACGGGCGATGCTCAGGCGACACCGGGAATATACGGGCAGTCATATGACTATACCACTTTAGAGGGAACGCGTAAAATTAGCAGCGGTGTGGCCAGTTATGAACCACCTGTAGGAAATGATGAAAACCCTTTTAAGCAGCCTGTACCTTATGTGCAACGCATCAAAGGTGCAATCAATAATTATTTCGAACTGGAAGAACCATTTGGAGAATCCTTTTTCCCATCACCATCAGTTGTATACAGCAAAGTAACTGTTAGAGACCTTGAAGCAAATGGCGCCGAAGTATCTAATCCTGCTACCGGATCGGTAAGTAATGAGTTCTACACGGCAAAGGATTTTCCTGTGCGGGTACAAGTAATGCCAATCCAAAAATACAATCCAAAACTGGCAAGTAACTATTCATTAGTGAGCACCAACAGTATAGAGGAAATGGTTTTGTCGCAGGGTTATAGCATTGAAACTAACGACATGCATGGGAAACCCAAAGCTGTTCGTATTTTCAATCAGGCCGGATCTGAAATATCATCTACCGTATATCAGTACAGTGTAGAAAATCCTTCAGCCGCGGAATTGCGATTGAACAATACGGTAAATGTAGTGCAACGTGACGGTACAGTAGTCAATAATGTCACACTTGGCCGCGACATTGAGTTCTTTACTGATTTTAGGGAACAGGAATCTAAAAATACAGGGCAGGCCATTAATATCGGTTTTGATTTGATACCCATTTGGGGGTTCCCAATACCAATACCACATTGGCCGGTTAGCGGAAATAATGAATACAAGCTTTTCAGGTCGGCCTGTGCGGTTAAAGTCATACAAAACTATGGCATAGTCAGCAGCGTGATCAAAACTGAGAACGGATCTTCTATCACTACCGAAAACCTCGTTTACGATGGGGTTACCGGGGATGCTGTGGTGACAAAAACCCAGAATGAGTTTAACAAATTTTATTATACCACCAATATCCCTGCCTACTGGATCTATCCCTACATGGGGGGTGCGTACCAGAATGTTGGTTTAATTTTAAAAGATTTAACATTAAATGGCAGTTTTGAAATTAATTCTTCTTGGAATAGTATTGTAAATGAAGGGGATGAACTGATCAGTATAGCCAATGGCACACGGTACTGGGTGAAAGCTAAGAGTACTGCCAGAATTCTCATTAGCGTTAACGGGGAACTGGTGACTACACTTGCTGCAGGGCCTTACAAAATAGTTCGTTCGTCCTTTAAAAATTTGCTTGGTGCCAGTGCGGGCAGTGTGGTAAGTTTAAATAACCCAATTGTAAGCAACAAGCTTCAGGTAACAGCAAATACGGACATTGGCTCCGCGCTAAAGGTTATCAGTGCGGCTGCAACGCTATATGACGATGAATGGGGAGTAAGACCTGATTGCGATTTGCCTGGGCCAACAATGGTGGAGAATACTGCTTATTGTTTTAGCTTTTCAGGAGGGTCTCTAAATTCTTTGTACAGCAGCTTGGGCTCGAGAATTCAAGAATTCCCTACCTCAACTGTAGTGACCAGGATATCAAAATTTTTGGGTGGAGATGCTTGTGTTGACGGATTGTTGCGTACGGCTCCCAGCTTAAAACAAGATACTACATCTCTTAAAGCAAAATCAATTCAAGGTGGAATGACGACCGACGCTATCAATACAAGTGTATGCAGCAGGCCAGATGTTCCAAATGCAATTACCAGCTATAGTTGCTGGCCACTAAACAGGTCGGGTATCTGGCTTTCTATACCCATTGCATCTAATTTAGATGAGTGGATTGGATTTGAAAAATGCGTGGATTTTCCAGAGTCAAAATATTATTATTTTGGTTTTGGGGCGGACAATGGTATGAAAGTATACGTGGATAATTTATCAACAGCACAATGGGAACTCGCTAATAACTCCGCCGACAGTTACAGTTACTGGACCATTAAACCACTTTATTTAACTGCCGGCCGCCACACAATCCGTGTCGAATTCACCAACAAGTTTGTAGCCGGACAAGACAATACAAATAACGCGGGCGCTGCCGGATTAGAGATTTACAACAATACTTACCAGGAGCTGCTCAATCATTTGCCTTATACACAAGATAACGGGTTACTTTTTACTACGAAGGAGTTAAGAGGTGCTTCGGCATTGAGTTTCAGGTCTCTTACGGACCAACCCCCTACCTCTTACACTTATCATTATACCTACCCGGATGGCTCAAAGGTAGAAGATTGTAATATCCCTGGTAAACCTATCAATCCATATTTGCAAGGCTTTAAAGGGAACTGGAGACCTTCTGAAAGTAAAGTATATCAAGGAAGCCGGTCTTACGATGATATTTTTGGCGCAGGCAAGCGTGGTATAGGTGTTGATGATGCAGGCTATTTAAAAGCATTTACGCCATATTGGTATAATCCTGGGAGTTCCGCTCCATGGACGGTCAATACCGCCAATAACTTATGGGTGACTGCGAATACAGTCACATTATATGATAAATACGGGCAGGAGTTGGAGAACCGGGATGCCCTAAACAGGTATAGTGCCGCAAAATTCGAGTTCAATGGGGAATTGCCATCTGCAGTAGCATCTAATGCCATGAACCGGGAGATTTTTGAGAATAGTTTCGAGTTTAGCGGTCAGCCTGTAACCAGTCAGGACAACTGTAATGTTAGGGAGTTTGCACTGAACGGCGCAAGACTAAGCAGCTACGCAAGCACTAATTTTTCACATACCGGTAATTACAGTGCCATCCTCCCCTTGGCAGGAGTTAAACTGACTACCATCAGGCATACTTTTGAACATAAAAAAGGCAGCCCGTATTTAGGGAACTTAAGTGCCAAAAACTATTATTTACTGTCTACACCAGGTTTGGCCCCAAATGGATTTGAGCCTCAGCCAACCGGCAAGTATACTTTTAATGCATGGGTATATGACGGGCACGCGACCGATCGGGTACTTGATTTAAACCTGTTCGTAAAAGGTTCCGGGGGAATGATGGCCCTGGTGCCACTGAGCTGTAAAGCAGTAGTTGAGGGGTGGAAATTGGTAGAAGGTGTGATTGACTGTACTGCGGTTCCGGGAAGCGTATTTGAACTTATTCTGAACCCAAATAACGCTGCGGTATATGTTGATGACATCCGGATCCATCCTGTTGCTGCACATCTGAAAACCTATGCTTACGACAATAAAACGCTGAAACTTATGGCTGAACTTGACGAGAACTGTTTTGCCACGTTTTATGAATATGATGATCAGGGGTCACTAATCAGGGTTAAAAAGGAAACTGAAAGAGGAATTATCACCTTAAAAGAAAGCAGGAGTTCTTATCGTAAAAAACAATAATTATGAGAAAGCGAAATTCAATTAACTACATAAAGTTTTCAATATTCGTCATTGTTCTGGCGTCAATTAGTGCCCTGGCTTTTGGCAATTGGTATAGAACAAAGGCAATTGCTCCAACAAAAAAAGTGGAGGTGGTAACTGAAACAAAAACAGCAATTGTCTATGACACTAAAATACTAGCCAGATTACGTGCTGTATGCGAGCGTCTTGATGCCAGTGGGAAAAGCTTCTTTTTATCAGGGAAGATCAGTTCTGTTAATGGGGCAGATAGTACCGAGAACATCAATAATGCAAACTATTTGCTAAGTAAAAGTGGTCAGAACTTCTATTGTCTTTTTGGAAACACGGAAACAATAAATACCTCTGAAGTATATGTGTTTGCAGATCACGATTTAAAAAGAATATTGGTTTCCACTGCGAAACAGATTTTAAGTCCCGCAGGAATGCCAGACATTAAAATCTTGCTAAAAAATCTGGAAGGTGAAGGTTTTACACTAACAGATGAGGTTGTAGGCGAATCCGAACAGATATCTTTAAAGAACGACTATCACGTAACCTGCAAAGAGTATACGGTCAGCTTTGATGCGAAGGAACTTGAACCCAGACAGATCTTTACCCGCCTGAGTGATCCACAGCATCCCGAAAACAAAGGATATGATAAAACCATCACCATTGACATCAAAAAATCCGGACAATATTCTGACGACGGCAAGTACGACCCTGGCCGTTTTGTGAATAAACTGAATGCTAAATGGGTACTTAGTACAGGATATGAAAAATATGAATTAATAGTTTTGTAAGCATAGAGAAATGACGCCAGGCTCAAAAAATATTGTAAAAATAATCTGCTTATTCCTGTTGTGGAGTTTAAATTCCATGGCAGCGGAAGAGCCGTATGAGAATTTTATCAGAGGTACACTTAAAAAGAATGATTCTTTGTTTGTAAAAGATGAGAAATTCAGAAACCCCGAGTTTACCTGGTCTGATATTACCAATATTTCCGTAAAGAATGCCATTACCTTGAGTATTTTGAATGAGCAGGAGATACAAAAGAGCTTTAAGCTGAAGGTAATCCTGAAGGTGGAATATTTTAGTACCCCTACGCAGGACGTTCCGACCATAATAGATTCCGTAAACCTAAACGTGAATTACGAAAAGGGTGCCGGAAAAGAATACAAGGTGAGCGATGACTATCGCTTTACGGACGGATACTACGTGAAGGTATATGTTATTGATGCCGTAAGTAAGGAGCTTGGCAGCGAACTTCCTGATATCTTTCAATTGAGCAGCAACATTGTAATTGACCGGAAGTATAAGTTTGTGCCATTGATGCCCATTAGTTTAACCGGCACCTTTGTGACCGGGCAAGGGAAAAGTGGTGGAGGCGGCATGCAGCGCTTAAGCAGTGGCGGAACGATAAATAGCAACACACAACTACAGTTGACCTGGAACCCGTTGCCATCTGGTGAGGAATATGACCTGGAGTGGGTAACGCTTGACAAAACTCCTGATAACACAACTGCTTTGGATGCGTTGGTCAATAACACCTATAGCAGTGCTGATACCGAAGTAGCTAAGTTTTTTAAGAATAATGCAACCAGGGTTACGGTAACAGTTCCAAGTTACCTGATATCGCTAATGTACAATGCAGATATAATATTGGTACGGATACGACAAGTTTCTTACACTGTTGATGGGTTAAGGGTTGAGGGGGTATGGTCATATAAGCAGGACAGTCCCGTTAAATATACCGCCTGGGCGCTCAACTGGCACGAATCAAAAATGAACTGGCAATATTCGGCCAGTTTTGCCGAAGAGGGTAAAAAGAAGGAAGTTGTCACCTATTTCGATGGTTCGCTTAGGGGCAGGCAAACTGTTACGTTGAATAACGCGGAGAATGTGGCCGTTGTACAGGAGAATATTTACGACCAGTTTGGACGTGCGGCAGCAAGTATTTTACCCGCGCCGATAAAAGAGGGAGTGACTTTTCAGAACCTCCATTACTTTCAAAAATTTAACCAGAACTCCTTAGGACTTCAGTATAGCTTTTCTAATATCGGTGCTGCATTTTGCGAAACGCTGCCTCAAATTTTGAACGTGGCATCAGGTGCTTCGAGGTATTATTCTGCAAGCAGCGATTTCAAAAATGATGCAACAAGGCCATTTAACAAATATATCCCGGATGCTGGCGGGTACCCTTTGTCGGTAACCCAATACACCGCAGACAATACTGGAAGGATCAAGTTGCAAGGTGGCGTTGGTCCGGCTTTTCAGCCTGGAGTTGCCGATAGCCGCGTAACAAAATACTATTATGGCAAGCCAGAGCAGTGGGAACTCGATAGAGTTTTTGGTAATGATGCCGGTTTCGCAGATCATTACCTTAAAAACATGGTAGCCGATGCGAATAAGCAGATCAGTGTAAGTTACCTTAATGCAGCGGGTAAAACAGTTGCTACTGCCCTTGCAGGTGGCAATCCGGCTAATTTAGATGCGCTTGGATCTATGCCATCAGCACTTTCTGACACCGTTCAGTTGATCAGTCCGGCTAAGTTTGTATACAACAGTACAGCATTAACGTTAAAAGCCAGTACTACTCATCTGGCAGCAGTAACCGGCGCGGTTAAACTTAAATATAACATAGAACAATTGATTAGCAGGTATCCGGGCGGGGCTTTTCAGCCATGTAGTAACTGTTATTATGAATTGAAGATTAGGGTGGTTGATGATTGCCAAACTGAAATTTATACCAATTCCAGTGTGATCAGCATCGGCTCAAAAACAGCTGACCCTGCAAAGACCAGTGGTTATGAGGGATTTGTTGACCTTACATTTGCTAAAATAGGGGAATATCATATTAGCTTTGAGCTATCGCTGAACAGGGATGTCATCAAGTATTTTACCGACGAGTTCGTTGCGCAAGGACAAACTGCCGGAGCGGTAAAGAAGGAATCTGATTTTATCCTCAACGAACTGAACCTGAGTTTAGACAACTTTAAAAACTGCCTTGCCGATTGTAAAACGGCCGTAGAAAAGCTGGGAACACTTGCCGACTTTAAAAGCATGTTTAACACCAAGCTAAGAACAATGGGGGTTGATTCAGTGGCTTATCAAGGCTACATCAGTGGCTTACATGCTACGCTATTGAGTACAGCACAGGCATTGCAAAGCAGCTGCGGATCTTCATTAAGTGTTTGTGATCAATACATGATACCAATGCTGGAGGACGTCTCTCCTGGAGGACAATATGCGTTATTTACTGCTGCCGGTGCTCCGCTTGAAACAGAATTAAATGTGTTGTATGCCAAATTTCGTAATGCTTTTCCTATAAAGCCCGTTACAGATTCTGTTTACAAGGCACACTTGGTGACGTTTGAAAACGGCAGTCGGAATTCAGCAAATGATACCAGTTTTACATTAGCCGATCTGGTAAAATATTGGAGACCAGAATGGGCATCAATGTTTTTAGAATATCATCCTGAATATTGCAAATTACAGTTCTGTTGGGCCAACAGTGCGTCAAACAACTGGGATGAGAAGCTGAGACAAACAACTACAGCGGCAGGAGTGCCAGCGGTAACTACAGGCTCACTAACGTACAGTGATACCAACAGTGCATGGTTACTCGCAGCAGATCCTTTCTTTGCCACCGGAGGAGCAGGAAATAGCTACGCCAGCTCGATGTCGGCCGATCTACTTCAATACAGTTCCCGTATCCTAAAATTAAACGATTATGTTTCTTCAGCAACTGTAAAAGGACTATCGCAATACGTAGATTATCAGTTGTACTGTGCAGACTCTACAGCAACTACAAATCAGAATGGTTCAACTTCTTATTCCGTGAGGTGGAACAGCTGTGCTAAGGTTGCCGCGTGCAGGGTAATTGACAGAGAATGGCAATCGTATAGAGAAAGTTACCTTGAGTTGAAGCAAAAGTATTATGAATTGGCACGCGGTGCAACCACTTGTGGAAGTGCCTGTGAAGTAGGCGTAGCACTGAATATAACCAGTCCCGGAAGCGGATCTCCAGGCTGTTCATTTGGATTGGGGCTTGGGTCTACAGGATCTCAGATAGCCGCTAATAAATTCGTAAAATATGACTACGCTGCAAACTCAAAATATACCTATACGCTGGTTTCGGGGGTTGCAGATGTAAAACCTCCAAATCCAGATGCTTGTGTTTATGCAAACCCGACGTTTTACACCTGTTTAACCGTGACGCTCTCAGACGGCCAAACGAGAAGTTTTTTCAACATATGGTTATTTACCTGCGTTCAAAGAATAAGCACAAGTGGTTGCTATATTTCTGCGGACGTATATGTAAATTCTCATCCTACTAGTAATACTTACCGCGTAAATTATGCCTGTAACCCATATACAATAACTATCATTAGCGGTAGTCAATCAACAACACCAAGCTTTCCTTCTTGTAGTTCCTACAATTCTTCAACTGCTTATTACGACTGCTATTCCGTATACGAAGAAAACGGTGCTGTACATTTTTACAATAGTGTTTGGGTGCAAATCTGCTATGATTATTATGGCAGCAGTACCTGCAGGATGATGAATACTACGCAAGTAGCGGATTCGACAGCAGCCAGGAGCAGTACATCAGGTGAAATTTTAATGTTTGATGCCGGAAATGGAAGTAATTACAGTATTAAGGAGCAAAAACTTTCGAAATCCAATAATGCCCCAGCATCAAAAGAAAACTACGGTAATTACGAGTTTAAGGAATATTTTGTTATACAAACTGTGCCAAACACTTTCGTAACATTGAGAGATGTTTGGGTAGCAGCTTTAGAAGAGTCCGATACATTAAGTAACCAAATTGCCGCTAAGGGTGTTGAGCAGAACTTTACTACAGGATGTTCAACCCTTCTACCATTAAAAACTTCTAGATTTAGTACTGTAAATTATTCAGGAACCTTAACCACATCGGCTGGTCAGACCTATAACAACCTGGAACTGGATTTGTACAATTCCGTTAAATCGACATGCGACAGCAATGCAGTGGTTTGGATGGATAGGCTATCAGCAGGTTTAACTGCAATCGGTGCTTCCCAGGCACAGAAGGATTTATTGAAATCAAAGCTTATCCAGATCTGTGCAGCAGGTGGAGACATCAGCCACCCATTTGGGGCCAGTAGCTTCGCAGGCAATACCTATATTATGGTAAATGGCGCGCAGTGCCGGAATTTTGGTGATGTGATCAAGGCGGTAGCAACTATAAGTACATTTACAAACGAGTTGAACCCTTGGTTGATTGACGCACCATATCCGTATAGTCCTGCACATGTTTCAGCAGAAAGGACCCTGACCAATACCACCCAGTCGATTTGTACAAAATTGACTGCTTTACGCCCTGGCGGATACACTGATCTCCAGTTTTACAATTACCTGCAAACGCAATACGGAACAGCCATGAAAATGACTTATGCTGATTTCCAGGTATTGCTAAAAGGCTGTGTGAATTGTAAGTTCTTACTGGATAAAGACATTACTTTACCATTGTTCCTGGAGGAAAATACAACAACTTGCATTACTAAGACAGACTATAATAATGCGATTGCGGCAATGAACACTGCTTTTGGCAATTCCATCAATACGTCGTCATCCAATTACCAATCTATATTATCAAACTATCTGAATTTCAAATGGGGATTTTCTTTAAGCTACGACAGGTATAAAACTTTTGAGGCCAGCAGTGATACACAATTGTGTAATGAAGCGCCATATTCAGAGATCATTATACCTCCATATGGCTGTCAGAAAGAGGCCATTGAATTTGCAGTTGGAAATGGTAAAAAGCAGTATGAATCCTATATCGCTGAAGAACGGAGAAAGTTTGAGGTGGCGTATGTGGCCACTTGCGCTGCTGCGAAAGCAAACGTACGATTGCTAATGCCACAGCAACTTTATCATTACACGCTATACTATTACGATCAGGCGGGTAACCTCGTAAGAACAGTACCGCCAGAAGGTGTGAACATTTTCAGCAAGAGCGAAACACAGCTTGTAGATAAGGCGAGGAATTATACTGCTACCGACTGTACCTATAGTGGGCCCGGTACAGACGCAAACAAGCCTGTGGCGCTGCAAAGTCTTTCCAACACTTTAGCCTACGCAGGCAACGCCGCAGTGGAGCTTTGGTTGTACCAAAATAGCAACTCATCAAGACAGATGATTGTGAGTACACCAGATACGAAGTACATGTTCCAAACTTGTATAAATGGAAATTTGCTAAATGTTGATGTGTATACCCTACAGGCAGTTACCAGCGGAGTAAGCATTACCCTGTCCAATCACGTAACAGCAGATATCAGTAGTATTAACCCGATACTGCCGTGGACACATGTGGTTGTACAAGGAAATAACCTGGGATCTGGAGCACTGCAATTGTGGATTAACGGAAAACAGTATACGCCTGTGGCAGGAGCACCCTCTGCAGGTTGCAGCTGGACGATCAGCACCTCGCCATCTTTAGTAATGCCTGAGAACATTTCCACGTTAAAGCACATGAGGCTTTACACTGGAAGACTAATGACTGCACAAGAGATCAAAACCAATGCGGAAAGCGGATGCTTTGCACCAGTGGATTTGGCTGCAACCTGGTACCGGTTTAACGTTCCTGCTGCTGGCAGTGCAACTACCATCGCTGCAAACAGTACTTTAGAGACCCAGTATAAAGCGATTTACCCTGCGCACAATTTGGTGACTACCTATGCTTACAATAGTACAGGTCAGGTGATCAGACAGCAAAGCCCGGATGGAGGCACCAGCAGGTTCTGGTATGATTTGCTGGGTAGGCTGATCATTTCACAAAACGCAAAGCAAGCTCCAGGAAATAAGTACAGTTATACGAAATATGATGTAATAGGCAGGATTACCGAAGTAGGAGAAAAAACAGTTAGCAATGCTACGCTTACCTCGCCAGCTCAGCTGGAAACCCCAGGTTACCTGGACAATACTTTTTACACGGCTTTCCTTTCTTCCGGTACAGATGCCCAGTTGACGCAGACAGTTTACGATGCTGCACCGGCAGTAACAGGAGGCGTGCCTTCGGGATTAACACAGAACAACCTGCGCAAGCGTATAGCTGCAAGCATTTACAGGGAGAATGCTGCTGCAACGAACATCAATGCCAGCTATTACGACTATGATTTGAGCGGTAATGTGAAAACACTTTACCAGCAGGTATCTGGCTTAGGGGTTAAGAAGATCGGTTACGAATATGATCTGGCCAGCGGCAAAGTGAACTTTGTAGGCTACCAGCAAGGACAGAACGATGCCTTTTACTATGGGTACAAATACGATGCAGAGAACAGGCTGACCGAAAGCTGGTCGGCCGTACAGGCTACTGTTTCCAGTTACGGAATAGGGAGCAGTTTAGACAATACCACTAAGAAACTGGATGCGAGTTACAGCTATTACCTGCATGGGCCATTAGCCAGAATGGAACTGGGACAGGCCGGTGCCAAGGCACAAGGTATGGACTATGCCTATACTTTGCAGGGCTGGTTAAAAGGGGTAAACGGGAATGCGCTGTCTGCCAATGCAGAACAGGGAGCAGACGGAGCTAACAATGTCGGCAGGGATGCTATAGCTTACAGTTTGGGTTATTACCCGGGCGATTACAGCCCGATTGGTGGCGGCTCGGCTTATGGCATGAGCTGGCAAACTGGAGGCACGACAGGGGCGGCACTTTACAATGGCAACATCAGTACAGGTACAGTTGCCATAAAGGGCATTGCCTCAAACAATCCAACGGGTTACAGTTATGGTTACGACCAGCTGAACAGGCTGACCAGGATGCGCCAGCATGACTTAAGTAACGGTACTACGACCTGGAGCAGTACCAGCATCAATAACAAATACAGTGAGAACTACAGCTATGACGGGAACGGGAATATCCTGAGCCTGCAACGCAACGGCCCTACCGCAAACACGGTAATGGACCAGTTGGGTTATAGTTACAACAGGGACGGCAGCGGAAGATTGGTTAATAACAAACTTAGCCAGTTAACAGACGCAACACCTGGCACGCCAAATACGGGGGAACTGGATGGTCAAAGCAACTACGGCTATGATGGCATTGGTAACCTGATAGGTGATACTAAAGAAGGCATAACAGCTATTGAATGGAGTGTTTACGGGAAGATCAGAAGCATAACCAAAAGCAGCGGAAACATCAGTTACAGCTATGACCCCTCGGGCAACAGGGTAAGCAAGCTATCGGGTGGTATTACCACCTGGTATGTGAGGGATGCACAAGGGAATGCGCTGGGTGTTTACGACAATACAGGAAGTGTTACCAACTGGCGAGAGCAGCAGCTGTACGGCAGTTCGAGAATCGGGATGTGGCGGCCTGAGCTAAACATAGGTTCTGCTGCAGGAAGCAGCATCTGGAACACGGCCAATAAGCGGAACTATGAACTGAGCAACCATTTGGGCAATGTACTGGCCGTGATCACAGAGACCAGAACACTGACAGGCGGCTTACAGGAACCGACAATAGTTAGCGCGCAGGATTATTATCCGTTTGGGATGGTACAGCCGGGCAGGAGCGTAACCACTTCAGCCTACAGGTATGGTTTCAATGGCAAGGAGAATGACAATGAGGTAAAAGGCACAGCCAACCAGCAGGATTACGGGATGAGGATCTATGATCCGAGGGTTGCGAAGTTCTTGAGTGTGGATCCGATTAGTAGAAACTACCCAGAGCTTACTCCTTATCAATTTGCCAGTAATTCTCCCTTACAGGCTGTTGATTTAGATGGATTAGAAGCCGCACCGCCTGAAAAGGGAAAAAAGAACTTGCTTATTGTTGTTCAGGGATATGCAGGTCCTCCATTTACGAACGAAACCCAGACTAAGAACGCTGGGATAAGAAATTCAGCCTTAGGATCTGATAACGATCTAGGCACCTTAGGATCAACTCTAGCCAAAAAATTTGACGATTTACAAGTGGTTACATTTGCTTCGTCTAAAAATGATATAACGCCGAAAGATATTTCAGCCACAATAAAGGCATTTAAAAAGGCCAATCCGCATGGTCAGATAATCGCTGTTGGTCATAGTTTAGGTGGTGAAAATCTAGTGACTGCACTATCCGATATCCCATCAACAAAGATTAATTTGCTAATTACATTGGATCCAAGAGGAAGTGGGCTAACCCATTGGCAGACTAATACCGATGTTGGTAATAATGTCAGTAATGCAATAAATTATTATCAGGACGCCTTAGGAAACATATCTGGCTCAAAGTTGAATTTCGCCGATGGAGTAAAAGGAAGGAACATTCACGTCAAGGGAAGCAGTCACACTGATATTGATGGTGACTTAAAACAAGTTGTAGAAAAGCAAGTGTCGAATTTTTTAGATAGTACAAAGACGAAAAAGCCTTAAATTTAATTAAGTGTTTGAAAAATGGAAATGGAAAAAAAATACAACTACATAAAGGAGAAAATTAATTATTTTACAGGTTTCTTGCTTGTATTTAATTGTTTTTTATGGTTAACCAGTAGAATAATCTTTTTTGAGAATATATATCACAAAATAAATGAACATGTAATCCCAGATTTTGGGATGATTTTTCTATATCTATTGCCATTTATTAATTTTATAGTTTTATTATTTTTCATTTTATTTTCAATCTTTAAAAAGAAAGGTATCCGTGAATATACCGTGCAATGTATGTATCTATTGTTTTTGATAATTTATCTAATGTCAAATTATGTACACTTAGTTATTGATTATAGACATTGAAAATCTCCATAGTATATGATTAATTCAAAAATGTTGTCCGCGATATTTGTCGGTTGAGTAATACTAGTTCTGGAAAGTAAAACAATTAACAGTAAAAATGTGGTAAATGAATTAAACTTTGTGGCTTGTCAATAAATGCTAAAAAGTAATTCAGGTAGATGTCCTTTTTTAGAATTTCCATGATATCAATTTACACAATCAAAGATAATTAAATATGAGTTTAAAGGGTTATAACCCTTTAAACTCATATTTAATGCGTAGTATTTAGGGTTATAACCCTAAATGTGTCTTTACTTCTTAACCTTCTTTGGCAACAGCAACTCGTTTTGCTGCAACTCACTTAAAAGGGAATAGATGAAATTGGCATTATTGTTATCAGTTTCCAGGTCATCGAAAGACAAGAATGCACTTGCGCGCTCAAAGTCTTCATTGGATGTTTTAGATATGCTGATACGACTCCTAAGCAATTGTTCTGAACAAGCCCATAGCGCCAAATAGCATTTTTGATAGTGCTGCGGCAACATCCTGAGCATGGTCCGCCTGGTGCGTATTTTAGGCGCACCGCGCCAGGGGAAAAAGCGGTTAAAGGTTTTGTTAGCGAGATCAATTGCCTTTTCATCAGGGTTGGCGTCAACACCCTCCATTTTATTCCTCAGCTGAAGGTTATACCTGGCTACCGACAATAGCTCCAAAGACTGCATCATCACTTTAATATGAGGATCATCAAGTATTGACAATAGCCTCAGCTCCACCTCAAAAGAGCATATCTCTCCAAATTCATCTACGTCGCAAACGGAAGCTGGACTTACCATGCCTTTCAGATCTGAAAGTTCATCATCCAAGGCAATTAAGAAGCAGACTTTTATAAATTCCTGCTTCATAAATCCAATGATAAATACAACGGATTCTATGATTCTTTGTTCGTGCTTTTTCATCACTCCTCCTCCTGCTCGGTCAATTTGATCATCCTGTTTAAAATTTGCCGGATCACCCTTCTGCTTGCACGCGTGGGAGAACGAAACTTCACGTAGAAGCTATGACCGGAAAGAGCTCTTTTGCCCGTTTTACTGGTCGTGAACAGGTTGGCCAGCAAATCACAAAATTCCTTTTTTCCATCCGGTTTGAGCACATCAGTATCTACCAATAATCGAAAAAGATACGAAAGTGGATCTACTGCCAGCAGACTGTGGATTTTAATACGGGGTATTGGTTCGGGTGGTGCAGCCATCCTGGCTTCCAAAAAATTGCTGAGTAAAGAGCATACACATTTCCTGTTCACGTCGAAATGAAGCTTTTTCTTCCGGTAGGATGGATTTTTGAACCTTTTTTCATAACTTTTTATGATCCACTGAGCCTCAGTATTAGTCGATGCGTTTTTCAAGTTTTGCTCAACTATTTGTGAATAATATTTAAAAAAGCCATCGGTATTGAAATTCATGCTCAGCAATAGCTCGATCAGTTCTTCTGTTACATCTCCTTGCGTGATTTCTAAAAGAGTCGTCATTTCTTCCTGCAGATTGATCAAATAATTGATTTTTCCATAAGTACAGCGTTTTCTTTCGCTGACGTCTCTGATGGGGTGGAGGATCACCTGCTGCAATTCGGGATCAACTTTTCTGTCATAGAATGCGTTTGCCTGAATGCGATAGTTTTCCATTATTCCTGCCAAACTTTTGTTGAAACTGCAATTCGCCATGAAAATGTCTCTTGCTGCGAAGTCAGCATATTTTTCCTCAATCACTTGCAGCATGTCGTCCAACGCGCGCTTCGCTTCATTCAAAAGCAGTTCGTTATCCGGCGGCAGATTTTTTAGTTTATCAGCAGCGTTCAACAGGCTGATGCATTCCGACTGAATGCCCCGCACGCTGTCCCTCAGGTAACAACGGTCAAACGGGCAACGATAAAGGAACTCCAGCTGGTTCAGTAGTTCGTTGTTCACATCAGGAATGATGATTTTCCAGGTGGAGATTTGCTGGGGCGACAAGGTATGTTTCTGCGGATCCAGGTCGTGTTTGATCAGTGTTCTTAATAAGTGCGTTCTCATAATGGGTTTATTTGGCCTAAGTATTGGGTGTTTGAAATTTTTTTACGGTCAACAGAAAATGTGGCGAGGTAGACATCAAGCGGTTTACCCACGGAATCCGGATTGAGTTTAAACGTGTGGAATTCGGTAGCCCGGTTGGCGCCACCGATAAAGCCATCACAAAACTGCTCCTCGCGGTTGTAAAGGGCGACCAGCATCTGGTCGATGTACTGCGTTCCTTTTACCGCATTTTTATCCCAGGTGAAATGCAACTGATCGGAGCTGACAAAGCTGACTGCCGGATTCTTAACCATAGGCAGGTTTCCGGAACTGATGACCATTTCGTCGTAAGCAATTTGCAGATCTGGAAATGACCCACTAAAAACTTTGTTATAAATTGCAGAAAGCCCAGCTGCGATCTCCGTTTTGTGAACGGCGAGATTGGTAAAGCCAATGGTGAGGAAGGGATGAAAAGGGATCAACCAGTCGTTCACGAACTTGAACTTCTCCAGGGCAGCAAGCTGTGCCGCGCTGCGGGGTTTTTGGGTTGGATGTTCTTTCGCCTCTTTCAGGTATGGGACACCTTTCCATACGCCTCCGATAACAGGTCCGATTTTTCCGGATACAGGGCCAAGCAGGCCGGATTTTAATTTTGCCATGATTTTTTAGGTTTAAAAGTTAGAAAATTTGGAGTCTTGCATACGCCTGGCATAGCAAGAACACTGTTTTTTGATAATAATCGGCCTTTAAACCCTGTTTTCTTTGTGTATACACAGAGCCAACACAGAGCAAAGACAAAGCAAACAGCCAGAAAAGACAGATTTTTCTTAGGGCCATATCGAAGGTTCCTAAGCTCATCCCCGAAGAGATTTAATGGAATTTTACATGTTTTCATTTTTTTTTGATTTAGTGGTTAAGCCGTATTGGCTCAGCAAACCTAAGGTGCTAAATCGTTGATTGCAAGCCCGTAAGGCCTAATCATACACAAGTGTACACTTATACACGCAAGTTTACAGATACGCACACAAGTGTACACTTGTGTATTTTGAAAGAAAATGGCGTAAATTCTTCTGAGCCTATCCTCAAGATATTTTATTTCCTCTTGATTAATTTATTTAGTATTTATAGTTTTATGTTACTATGGTAAATTTTTCAATTAACACTCAATATTATGACAGCTCTCCAAAATTTAAGCTCTTCCAGATCTGTAAAATACGCTGACCTATTGGTCCGGATTCCGCTTTCAATAGTAGGCGGTTACTTCATCGCCTCACTGGGAAGATGGAAATCATTTAATGCCCTAATGGAAAGCAAAGCTTTCCTGGTGCTATGGCTCGTTAATGCTGTGGCTGCGTTGCTGATCATTACCTACATCCGTTGGGTTACGAAAAAGTTAGACAGGAAATTTGTTTGGGATACGGATGCGCTGAGCCGTCTCTTACTGCAGTTTTTGTTAGGCTGGGTCGTGTCATTTGCACTGGCATTTTTGCTTGGCTCTTTAATGTACCGGCCTGGGGATTCCATGTGGCAAACAGGTTGGATATCGCTATATGGCTTGTTGGATGGATTGATGCTGGCCGTTGTGAATTTTTATTATATTTTTTGGTTTTTTGCAGAGCGGGATGGATTTTTTAGGAAAAAAGAAATTTTCCGGGATCCAGCGGAGTTGTCCGATCCGATTCTTTTCGTAACGACGAAAGAAAGAAATAAGGTATATCAACGGGCAAGTGGTGTTGTAGAAGTAAATCGAAGTTTGGTATCTATTTTCAGGGAATTGCCTCCCAGTGAATACCTTCTCTTTCCAAAAAATGCAATTATCAGAATAGACAATATCCTGCGCGCAGAAGAAATCCCAACTGGTGGTGCGAACGCCATCATGAAATATCCGGAAGGACATAAAATTTACGTAAGTGAGCGGCAAAAATTTATGTTAAATGGCTTTTTTTAAACCTTAAAAGATTCGCAATGCCCTTAAAGAGCACTGCGATCAGAGATTATTACTTAACTGGTGTATAGATAACCTGCTGGATGGCAAATTTCTTTACAGGTACGGAATTGCTATCTACCAATTGGTTGAACTGGGCGTTCATCACCCATACGTCTTTGCCGTTCATTGTTGCTGTAGCAGGATAAGTAAACCTGTCGGTAACCAGGGTAGATGCTTTCACTTTTGCAGTTTGCCAGTTATCGCTGCTCGTCAGCTGAAAAATTTTATCAGTTCCTCCGTTGACCACAACATTCAGGGTATTGTTATCGGTTAACAGTAATCCGTCTGCACCCATAAAGTATTGGTCTGTCATTACCCTGGTTACTTTTTTTGGATCTTTTAGGTCAATTTTAAAAAGCTGTCCTTTGGAACTGTTGTCGACAATTAAATAGCCAGCCGGGTGATAGACAATTCCATTCAGTCCTACTCCTTCGGTCTTGAATTGCTCATCTTTCGCGAATAATGTGGCTTTGCCGCTGGCATCCACTTTATAAACGGCTCCGGCAAAGCTATCGGTGATGTAGGCATTGCCCTGTCCATCAAAGGTCAGGTCGTTGGCAAAATGTTTACCGGGCACCAATAGGGATAAATCAGTATCGGAAAGTCGCTTTCCTGACTTCAAATCCACACTGATCAGCCTGGCCATTTTCATGCGCGTTGCCGGATTGGTGTATTTACTGTAGTTGGCATCCGAAACACAAGCGAACAAACGTTTGCCATCGGGGTGGACTTTCATTCCGTAGGTCGACCTCAGGGTACTGTCGGCATGCAACACGCTATAAGCTCCCTGTGGAGTTACCTTTCCAATTTGTCCCAATCTGGCAGAGGACACGTAATAAACGTTCGCAGTTTTATCAAACGCTATGCCTTCCGGATAAGTTTCCAGGGCATCAAATTCTATTCTCGGCGATGGTTCAGGTTTTGCGGCTGCAATAGCGCTCACCGCTATTGAGGTGATGGCGATGTATTGTAGTAATTTCATGTTAATTCGTTTTTTTAACTGCGTAAATGTTCCCCCCGGCATCATCAGCAATGTAGATGGTGCCGTTTTTTGTAACGGTAATCCCGGTTGGTCGGCCAAAACGCGACTCACCCTGTAAAAAGTCCGTTAAGAAATCTTCTGCCTTCACTGCTTTTCCATTTTCGAAATGTATTCTTTGTACTTTAAATCCCACCGGTTTTTCGGCATTCCAGGAGCCATGCCAGGCCACCAGCCCGTCGCCGGCCCATTCTGCAGGTATATTTGCCGCGCCGCGGAAAAAAGTAAAGCCGATTGGCGCCATATGCGCGGTCAGTTCAAGCACAGAAGGTTCTGTATTTTTAACGACGGCTTCTTTGGTGTTGCCTGCAGGGTCTTCGCGACTCTTATCTACTTCCTGCTTGCCGTAGGCGTAAGGAAAGCCGTAGTCTGCACCTTTCTTGATCTGGTTCACTTCTTCAGGCGGCCATTCACTGCCTTTGGCATCACCGCCATTGTCAACGCCCCATAATTCTTTGGTTTGAGGATGCCAGTCGAAGCCAATCGTATTTCTCAGTCCGCTTGCATAAATGCTTCGGGACCAGTCTTTAGGGTCAACCTGCAGGATCACGGCTGTTTCTTTATCGCTTTCTTTGCAATCATTACATAGGGAACCTACACTGATATAAAGCATGCCATCCGGTCCGAAATCCATGGTGCGGTTGGGATGCTGTCCGCCATCAGGTAAATCTTTAATTAAAGTTTCTCCGGCCATGGCATCTAAAGTACCATCTGGCTTTACCGGGTACCGGCGTACTTCATGGCTGTTGCAGAGGTACATCCAATTGTCCTTCATGGTGATGCCATGTACGCCTTTAAAGTTTGAAAGCACGGTGACTAAATTTTCAAATTTACTGTCGCCATCTTTGTCCTGCAGCAGGAGTACATCACCGCCATCGCGTCTGGTTACGTACACGTTGCCTTGCGGACTGGTATACAACATGCGGGGCTTACCCAATCCTGATGCAGCTATGCTCACCTGCCATCCCGGAGGTGTTTTGAGCAGTTTTAACATTTCCGGTTTGAAGTCCATCACCTGAGCATACTTGGTTACAGAAAGGGATTTCGTGACTTCTTTAGGCGGAATTCCGCGTTGTGCCAATGCATGGTTAGCAGCTAGTGCCAGACTGAGCATCGTGGGATAAAGCAAATAATTTTTCATAGGTAGATGAGGTATTTGTCCGTTTAACAACCAATTTTTGATAAGGTTTTGCCTATTCTGTTGAACATAGGAAGTATTGTCTGAAACCAATTCTCATCAAGCGTGTTAGTGATATACCTATAAAATCTACTGACGAAAAATATTATTTATGAAAAACACCAATCAATATGCCTTAATTACCGGCGCAACAAGCGGTATAGGTTTAGAACTCGCAAAATTATTTGCGGCAGACGGGTATAACCTGGTTATCGTGTCCAGGGAACAGGACCATCTGGATGCCACTGCTGCCGAGCTGAAAAAGCATGGGGTGGCGGTCACTACTTTCGCTAAAAACTTATTTGATCTTGAAGAGGCCTTCGCGCTTTATGCCGATTTGCAGTCGCAAAATATCAGCATCGATGTGTTGGTCAACAATGCCGGGCAAGGCGTTTACGGAGAGTTTGAGGAAACGGATATCGACAGGGAACTCGACATTATCAATTTAAACATTTCTTCCCTGGTGGTGCTGACCAAATTGTTTTTGAAAGACATGACGGAAAGGAATTCGGGAAAAATCTTAAATACAGCTTCGATTGCGAGCAAGACCCCGGGGCCATGGCAGGCGGTATATCATGGAACAAAAGCATTTGTACTGTCCTTTACGGAAGCCATTCGTGAAGAGTTGAGGGATACAGAAATCACCGTAACTGCGCTTATGCCAGGCGTAACCGATACCGACTTCTTTAACAAGGCCGATATGCAGGACAGCAAGGCGGTGCAGGACAAGGATGCGATGGCAGATCCGGCGGATGTCGCGAAGGACGGCTACGAAGCGCTGATGGCGGGTAAGGATAAAGTGATCTCCGGACTTAAAAATAAGCTTCAGGTTGGAATGGGAAATCTGATGCCTGACAGTACCGTTGCCCATCAGGTTTATGAACAGCAAAAGCCGGTTGATCAATAAATAGCCTTATGGTATCGTCATGCGCAGGTACACTTCGCATGGCGATCGTTTAAAAACACAGTCCAAATGGCATCACCAATTGCAGCAACTTCATAAATGCTGCTGGTGATATACTGAATTTCTTCTTGAAGGCTACAGAGAAATGATTTACATGTTTGTACCCGAGCATCATGGCCACCTCTTTTAAGCTCAGGTTATGGTCTTTCGTTAACAGTGCCTTGGCTTCGGTCATCTTTAAATCCATGGTAAAATTATAGATCGTTTTATGGTACAGGTCCTTAAAACCTTCCTGTAATTTGGTTCTGTTCATGCCAGCAAGAATGGCCAGTTCCTCTATGGAATGGTTTGCTTTTAAATTCTGCCCTAATAAATCCTTTACCTTTTCGAAAGACTTCAGGTCTTGTTCAGCCCATTTTTTTGAAGAGCTGCGCGTAGGGCGTACTGCTAAGATTTCAATGAGCAACTCTGCAACTTTTGTGGTCAAATAGGCACGTTTCAGCTTGAGCTTAAATGAACAGTGAAGGATGTCGGTGATGATGTTTCGCATTTGGGGCGACAGTCGTTCGGAATTTGTTTTCGGCGATTTTTCTAGGTCATTTCCTGTTTGCTCCCCCAGCATTTGATGAATGACGACTTCCGGTACCTGGATATCAATCACGTATTTGTCCTCCTTACTATGCTCGGTTAAGGGTCGGTTATCCGGCCATTTCAGCAATCGTTTTTTAAAGTTGTTCTCTCCAAATCTAACGTTAACCAACGGATAATCAGTTGGTTCAAAAATACATTTCAATAAAATTTCTTCTGGTCGCCTGATCTCTGCTTTGAACATATTCCTGTTTAATCCGTATAAATTCCTGCACATCACGTATGCACAAACCATTACTTTTGCAGCAATATTAAGAATTAGTCTAAATAAGAGCAAGCGATACATGTATTTATTTTACAAAACATTTTCTTTAGTTTTTGCCACATTGTTGTTGGTGTTTTTGGGCACCGATGTTTATGCACAACCCAACACTGTCCTGAAGGGCACCATTACCAGCACCACTGGTATCCCGCTTTCAGGAGCGGGGGTAACTCTGCTGTCCCTCAACAAATCTGTGGTAACTGATGCAGCCGGGTCTTTCCAAATTTCCGGCATTCCTGCCGGAAGTTACAAGTTGCGGGTAACGTATATTGGCTACACCGCGACCACCATAACGGTTGTTTTTCCTTTGAAAGACGCTAAGCCATTGTCTATTTCTCTTCAGGAGAACCAGAACGATCTTTCGGGAGTTACCGTTGTTGGTCGCACCAAAGCCCAGGAAGTCAACAGGCAAGCTTATAACGTCACAGCAATTGATGCCACTAAATTATACAACACCACGATGGACATTTCCAGTGCACTGGATCGTGTTGCGGGTGTTCGGGTTAGGGAGTCTGGAGGAGTGGGTTCCAATTTTAATGTATCGCTAAATGGTTTTTCCGGAAGGCATATCCGTTACTTTATCGACGGGATCCCAATGGATAATTTCGGTTCATCCTTCCAGGTCAATAACATACCCATCAACATTGCCGAACGGGTGGAGGTGTACAAAGGCGTAGTGCCGATATGGCTGGGTTCTGATGCGCTTGGCGGGGCCATCAATATTGTCACCGGCAACAAGCACCGCAATTATGTGGATGCTTCCTATTCTTATGGCTCATTCAATACCCACCGCAGTGTGATCAATGGGGCAGTTACCGCTAAAAGTGGACTCACTTTTCAGCTCAGTGCCTTTCAGAACTACTCAGATAACGACTACAAAATAAATCTCCGTACCCTTTTACAGAACAATATGGAACCGGCGTTGCGGTCGGCTACCGTCAAAAGGTTCCACGACGTGTACCACAATGAAACCCTGATCGCGAATGTAGGTGTGGTCGGAAAATCATGGGCAGATCAATTGTTACTGGGGGTAACAACAGGTCAAAATTATAAGGAAATGCAGAATGCCGCTACGCCAATTGCCGTTTACGGACAATTGCACAGGCGCGGAAATATTTTAATGCCCTCCCTGAAATACAAAAAAGCGGAACTGCTTCCCGGATTGGACGTGGCTATTAATGCCAATTACAACCTGGGCTTTGAAACCACGATCGATACCGCAAAAGCAAAGTACGATTGGGACGGGATTCGCGACCCAAAAGTGACCATGGGTGAAACCGAAAACGGGCAGTACATCAAGTACCACAACAATAACGGACTGGCAACGGCAATGGTCAGTTACAAATTGAGCGAACACCAGGGAATTGCTGTCAATAACGTGTTCTCTACGTTCGACAGGAAGCAGGATAACCTGTTGTTCCCGGATCTCAATGCCCAGAATGTTCCGAAGAGAATGGACAAGAATGTGCTGGGTTTTGGGTATTCCTATGATGTGGCCAACAAGTGGAGTGTGAATGTTTTTGGTAAACACATCATGTTGAAAAGTGTAGTCAATAGCTTCAGCCAGAAAAATACCGACAATAAACTGGGCTATGGAACGGCGCTGGCGTATTATCTGCTTCCTAATTTGCAATTGAAGGGTTCTTATGAATTGACCAACCGGATGCCGGAAGCCAATGAGATTTTCGGTAACCTGGAAACCGAAGCGGGCAATCCTTTGCTTAAGCCGGAAAAGAGTAATAATTTCAACCTGGGTGTGATCTACGGGTTCAAGGTAAATGAGGTAAACCGTTTTTCGATCACTGCTAACGCAATCTACAGGCATTCCAAAGATTTTATTTTCAGTAGGTTAGTCGGCGGAACGGGACCCAGAAGAGAATTTTCCATATCCGATAACCGGGACGGAGTCCGGACTACTGGATTTGATGGTGAACTCAGGTATTCTTACAAGAGCTGGCTAAGTGCCGGGGCAACGGTGACGTACCAAATGCTGAGAAACCTGCAGAAGCGCGATTGGAACCCGAGCACCAATGATTACTATCCTACAGAAAGCCTGGTGTACCTGGACCAAATGCCGAACATTCCTTACTTTTTTGGAAATGCAGACGTTTCCGGGTCTTTCAGAAACGTATTTGAAAAGGGCAATAACCTAACCGTTGGCTATAACCTGCTTTTCGTCAACCGCTTCTGGCTGGACTGGCCAAGCTTTGGTACGGCGACATCCGAATACAAAAACTCCATTCCCACTCAGCTTAGCCACGATGTGAACTTCGTTTACAGCATGAAGAACGGGCGTTACAATGTCTCGCTGGAAGTACGCAACCTGGCTGATAAGCCGGTGTTCGACAATTTCGCTTTACAGAAAGCGGGCCGGGGCTATTATTTAAACTTCAGGTACTTTATCAACAGCACGAAATAATTCTAAATCAATCATATACAATAATAAAATAAGATGAAAACAACAGTTACAAAAATGCTTCTTGCACTTGCTTTTGCAGGAGTGATCAGTTCTTGCGATAAAAAAGCAGATAGAGAAGTTGTCCCTGAAAACCCGGGGAATTATATCATAGCCGTTACGCCTACTGCAATCGCTGGGAAAGCAGATTACCTGCTTACCGCAAGCAGTCTGGAAACTGGCGCTGCATCCATCATTGGTAATGGTGTTGAACAGGATGGTACCTACCGGTATTACGTAACCGCCAACAATAAATTCTTCAGTATGCTTTACGGTCAGGGTAGCCCCGGTGCAGTTACCGTTTACAATGTGAATGAAGGTAAATTGAAAAAACTAAATGACTTTGTTTCCGCTACCGTACATGCATTTGCCCCTGTAAATGATGATATTTTGATGGTTAGGGTACCAAGAAGGATCGCTGCAGCAGGTACTCCGACTGTATACGAATGGTACCGTGTCAATACCACTACCAATGCGGAAGTTGCCAAAGGTACTGCTGATGCCATTGCACCAAGTGGTAATGGTGAAATTGCGCACCTAAGTTGGATCAAGCAAGTTGGAAACAAGGTATTTGCACCATATTTCAGCATCTACAACAGCTTTTTCACCAAGTTTCCTGATCAGGCTGGAATTGCGGTATTTTCTTATCCGGAAATGCAATACGAAAAGACCATCAGGGATACGCGGACCAGTTTCATAGGACGTTATTTTACCGACGGTTTAGGTGTGGTGGAAAATGGTGACTGCTATGCATTTTCATCGTCGGTGGCAGCAGATGACGATCCGGCAACTGTAGCTGTGGATGTTAAAATGACTTCCACAAAACCTTCTGCCATCACACGCATTAAAGCTGGTACCACAGAATTCGACCAAAGTTATTTTATGAATTTTGAAGAAGCATCAAATGGTTATGTCATCACCAATTGGTTGTACATCGGTCAGAACAAATTCATTGCGAATATCGAACCTAAAGCCACTAAAGGACAATACGTTGTCGGCAAGCGACTGGCCATTGTTGATGTAGTTGCCAAAACCGTAAAATCAGTAACTGGATTTGCTGAGGTGAACACGATATCCAGTGTGACCACAACCAATTATAGTCCTAAAGACGGTAAAACAGGTTACATCGGTGTGAACCTGGTTGATGGCACTACCTATGTGTACAAAATTGATGCGACAACTGCCACAGCGACCAGAGGATTAAAAGTTGAGGGCGGTGTCATTACTGCAATTCAACATTTACAATAATCTTCAAACCGCATTAGAATATTCATTTAAGATAGAAGATGGGCACAATGATCACCCCTAATAAAAATTCAATTCCAAAAAAGAAGAGCAAGGATTCTCTTTTTAACAGGATCAATAAATGGCTGCACTTATGGCTCGGCCTGGCCTCTGGTATCATTGTGCTCATTGTTTGTATTACCGGCTGCATCTGGGTTTTCAACGAGGAAATAGAAGGACTTTTGGAGCCTGAAACCAAAGTGGCGAGACAGGATAAAGCTGTGCTCACACCATCTCAACTGAGCGCTGTTGCAGCAAAGGCAGCACCGGGTAAGGTGATTGCTTATGCGCAGTACATACAGGGCAGGGCAGTGACCATGAACCTGAAAAGCCCTAATGAACAGGGTCGCAGGGGTGGAGGTATCACGCTGAAAGTGAACCCCTATACGGGAGAAATCCTTAAAAAGGAAGTGCGTAAAAAGGGAGAGGTCGATTTTTTCAGGTTCATCCTAAACGGTCACCGTTTTTTGTGGTTGCCGTTCGCAATAGGCAGGCCTATTGTCAACTACGGTACCCTGGTATTCGTAGTCTTGCTGATCACCGGACTGATCTGGTGGTATCCTAAGAAATGGAACAAATCCACAACAGATAAAAGTTTCAAAATAAAATGGGGTGCCTCTTTCAAAAGGGTTAACCTGGATCTGCACAATGTGCTGGGTTTTTACTCGCTGCTGGTGTTGCTGGCCATTGCTCTAACTGGGATGGTGTACGGCATCAGCTGGTATAGCGAAGGCCTGTACTGGGCAACTACAGGTGGGAAAAGCCTGGAAGGACGTGGGGGCAGAAGAATGCAGTCAGATTCCCTTCAGGCTGGAAAATATACCCCTCAACAGGCGATGGATCTGGCCTGGAGCCAGGTCATTGCCAAACATCCCAAATCTCAGGGTTTCTATTATGCATTTCCTGACACGGCGAGGGCGAAATCTACCATTGGTATTACGGTATATCCTACCGCCGGCCAGTTTTATAACAGTCAGGGTTACACGTTCGACCAGCATACTGTAAAACTGCTTAAGAGTAAAGATATTTATTCCATCGCCTATCAGGATGCGGATTTCGGCGGCAAACTAAGAAAAATGAATTACGATATCCATGTGGGCAGTATCCTCGGATTTCCCGGCAAAGTGCTCGCTTTCTTAGCTTCTTTAATTGGTGCTTCCTTGCCAATTACCGGGTTCCTGATCTGGTACGGTCGGAAGTTCAAGAAAAAGAAAGGGAGTAAGGCAACAGCGCAGGATTCTAAAATCATTCCGCTGGTAAAGCCGGTTGCCAAACCAATTGTAAAAGCAAGACCGGTACCGACTAAGGTGGCCGGACAAATCTGAATGATCGGAAAAAATTAATATAAGTTCTGTGTTTTGTTTCGAAAAGGGGTCGACGGATGTTGGTCCCTTTTTGCTTAAATAATCTTGAAACATTTTGCTTTGCGAAGAGTTGTATGCTCATGGAAAATTTAGCAGCGGAAAAGAAATCGACTCCAGTCAAAAAATTGTATCACTATCAGGAGAGTGACATTGCTTTGCTTTTTAACAAGCTGGAGCAACATCACGGAAATTACCGCTTGCTGTACCAGCTGCCTACCGGTGGCGGCAAGACCGTCATATTTTCGGAGATAGCGAGCCGTTTCCTGGAAAAATACCATAAGAAGGTCATCGTACTTACACACCGTACAGAGCTGTGCAGGCAAACTTCATCTGCGCTGAGCATGTGTTCGTTACAAAATAAGGTCATCAATAGCGCGGTAAAAAAAATCAACAAAAAAGACGGTTTTGCCTGTTATGTCGCCATGGTTGAAACGCTGAAGAACCGGATTAATGACGGGCTCATCAACACCAACGATGTAGGCCTGGTGATTATCGATGAGGCACACCACAACTCTTTCCACAAATTGCTTGGAAAATTCAAGAATGCTGCGGTAATTGGGGTGACTGCCACTCCATTCAGTTCCGACATCAACCTGCCGATGAAACGCAACTATGATGAGCTTGTTGTGGGAGCGCCGATTGGTTCTTTAATCGAACAAGGTTTTTTAGCCAAGCCTACCGTTTGGCGGTACGATGTGGAGATGAATACACTTAAGACAGGCTTACACGGAGATTTTACAGTAAGTACCTCTGATGAATTGTACAGTTCTCCGGCAATGTTGGATTTGCTGGTGCATGCTTACGAAAGCCATTCCAAAAATAAAAAGACCCTGATTTTTAACAACGGGATATTCACTTCGAGAAAGGTACTGGAGGCTTTTACGGCATTAAACTACCCGATCAGGCACCTGGACAATAAAACGAGTGCTACCGAAAGGGCAGAAATTCTCGCCTGGTATAAAAAGACCAGGGGAGCCATCTTAACTTCCGTATCCATTTTAACTACAGGCTTTGACGAGCCTACGATCCAATCGGTCATATTAAACAGGGCAACTACATCGCTTACGCTCTATCACCAAATGATTGGCCGGGGCTCCCGAAAATTGGCGGCAAAGAAGACGTTTACCATTATTGATTTAGGTAACAATACAGACCGGTTTGGTGCATGGGATGCCGCTATCGACTGGCAGCATGTTTTTGAAAACCCGGAAATTTACCATGAAGGGCTGCATGCCAAAACCAGTTATGAGGCACACCAAATGCCTTCAGATATGCGGGCTAAGTTTGCGAATAGTCTGGAGATATCATTTGATGTGCAGGCGGCCCATGCTGCGGCGCTGGCCAATGGCGATAAGCCAAAGATCGTCGTGAGGGATTCTATCCGGCAGCATGCCCTGATGTGTGTTGACAACAGCAGTTCGCTTCCGGAGGCCATACTGTTGACAGCAGAACTGGATAAGGAAATCGACTGGAGGATTAAGCAATATGGAAAGTGCCTGGGGAAGGTGACTAAAAACTACCTCGACTGGCTCAAGGAAGATTATGTTTCCAAACTCAAAAAACTCATTCAGAAAATCATTGGCAGAAGGATATTGTTAAAAGCGGTAGGTTAGTTCGTCTGGGCGAGTTCGTGATTACTGGCAAAGTGCCCCCGCATCTACTGCGTTTTTCGTGGTAAGGTTATTTCCATTCCTGAGCATGGTTAGGGCAGGCATCGTAGCCGTCACGTTTTGATCCACAGAATTTCGATAGCTAAATTTATATGGAGCTAATACGTTTAAAGCAGCAATTGCTTTTTTAAAAGGGCAGAGGTCGTTGAGTGATTTATTGTCGACGATATAGGCAATCTGTACGCTCCCTGCATTTTGCAGGCCATCGAGGGAAGCCAGCTTTTCATTATTTCCAATGTAGATGCCGTTAACCCTGCTGATCGCACTTGAACTATAGAGTCCACTGCTGAGGATCGGGGCGGAACTAAAGACGCTGAGTTGCTCAAGGCCATGAAGGTCTGTCAATTGCGAATTGCCTTCAATAAGCAATGAACCCACTTTTTGCAGTGCGCCAAATCCCGCCATGTTGCTGATGTTGGTGCTCCTAACTGTCAATTTTCCGGTAATTGTCGTTAGACTTTTAAAATTGATATCCGAAAGTAATGGGTTGTTGAAAAGGTATGCTATTCCGCCCGGCACCAGAGAACCTATAGATGCCAGTGTCTTAAAGCTCAGCCGGGTCAGGTTTCTGTTTCCGCTAATGGAAAGATAACTGCCGAGGGTTGGTAACTTATCCATCGTAATCGACGTTGCAGCGACTCCGCTAATCGCTATTTGGTTTGCGGTGCTGATGTCATTTAGAAAGGATAAGTCGGCCAATAGCGGGCAGGCGGAAATACTGATGGTTCCCACGCTGGGCGACAAATTGATGTCAACACGAGTCAATTGGCTCAAACTGCTCAATGCCAGGGATCCAGCATAAGGTTGCATGCCACTGAAACTCAGAGAGGTAAAAGCACTATTGGAAATGGCGATGCTCCCCGCGGCTGTTATTGTTTTTAGAAAAGGAGCTTCAGACAGACCGATCCCACCCAAATAAATAGCGCCTGATACGGACTTGATGATAGCGAGCCCGGTGAGGGAGTTGATGTCTGTAAAAGGGCTGTTGTTCAAAATTGAACCACCAATATTCAGATTGCCGGTGATTTGAATTTGCTTACCCTTATTGAGTTCAAGAAAAGTATTGATCTCCGATTGGTTTTTCAAGGTCACGTCGCCACTTATATATGCGGAATTGAGTTCAGGAGAGAGGTAACTAAAGACCGGGCCCTGGGCGCCTTCGGTCATTTTTATCACATTGATGTTTCCGGTTGTGGTTACCGGTACTAACACCTTTATAGCGGTAGGGGTAACGGACTGGACGGTCGCCTTCACCCCGTTAAAAAATACCATCAGGTCTGCCACAGTGGTACCGAAGTTGGCACCGTTGATGGTAACCACTGTGTTGGGCAGACCAGAAGTTGGAGCGATCGTCGTAATGGTTAACCTGGAATCTCCCTGATTAATGGCGGGATTGTCAGCCTGAGCGGGTTCAGGTGCGGTTGGTTTATCTTTTTTGCAGGACGCAAAAGCTAATAAAATCAGGAAAATTCCAGGGATTAATTTTTTCACGGTAATGGTTTGATTGCAGCAAAATTAGTTCAAAACACGATGCTCATCAATCCCCCAGATTGCGGTATTTTTTCGGTTTTTTTGGGACTGTAGCCGGATATCCCTTATCTTGACTTCATGACATTCGACCAGGCGGTTACCTATTTCATGCCAAAGGAGATGCGGGATAACAACACCCATCCCAAATACCACGAATTCCGGGTGGTGGTCAGTTCGGCATTGATTGCTGTTCCGCTGTTGATCTTGTTCCCGGTTTTCCTGCACTGGATGCACCGGCCGATATTGGGTTACCTGATCAACAATGGTCTCCTCGTCTCCATGCTTTTCTCCAGTAAATATTTTGGTCATTACCGGATTCCGATGACCATCACGGCCCTGGTTACCTACTTTATTATTTACGACTGGATCCAGGATTCCGGCTTAATTTACTCGTCCAATATTACCATTTTGCACATGTACCTGCTGGGCGCCATCTGGGCGGACAAGAAATTCGGCGGATGGGCTATCCTTACCAATCTGGGCATGTTTGTGTTTATTTACGAGCAGACCATCCATGCCGGACTTGCAACACCGGTACAATCCAATTTAGGTCCCCCGGAATATGCTTTGGGTATGAATTGCCTGATCACGATTTTCTTTGGTGGCTTCCTCGCCTGGCAGCAGTACGACCAGGAACGCGACCGGGCAAAGATCAGGGCATTGCAGGACTCCAAAATCACCTTGCTAGATGAGGCGGTGAAACAACGTACTGACCAATTGAACACCATGCGCGAGAATATTGCTACTGATTTTCATGATGAGACGGGCAATATGTTATCCGCAATAACCCGACAGGCAGCATTGCTGAAACAACAGCTATCGGCCGATAACGCTGCTCAGCCAATCGTAGACAGCATTATCTATAACAGCAATGCCCTGTATGCCAGCAGTAAAGACTTTTTATGGCACCTCAACCACAATAGCGACGAGCCTAAAGAATTGTTTGATTATCTGACAGGCTACGGACAACGTTACTATAACCAGTTTGATATTGCCTTTTCTTCACATGCCGCAGAATGCCAGTCGCAACAGCTTGATCCAATGGCTGCACTTAATGTGCTGTTCATTTTTAAAGAGGCGATGACCAATGTGGTCAAGCATTCAGGCGCAACAGAAGTGGAACTATCGATGGTTTGTCCGCATGACCATATCCAATACATCTTAAGCGATAACGGGACCTGGAAAGCTGCGGATCAGCATGCGGAACATTACGGATTGTCCAATATGGAAAGAAGATGTGTCAAAAATAATTTTGGGTTTGCAATCTTAAAGGATACTTCCGGTACCCGGATTGAGGTTACTGTGCCTGTCAGTCCGCTAAACATCAGTTAATGGAAAAACAAATCACCATCGTTGAAGACAACGTAAAGATTAGGGAAGGTTTCGCTGCGCTCATTTCCAATTCAACCGGTTACCATGTAGCGGGTCATTACGGCAATTGCGAAGATGCGTTAAAGAACCTGGAAAGGGATGCGCCAGACCTGGTGCTCATGGACATTGAGCTGCCAGGTATAGATGGCATCGAGGGGACGCTCAGGATTAAAAAAAAGAGGCCAGCTTGTATTGTGTTGATCATTACTGTTGTGGAAGACAGTGATAAAGTATTTCGGTCCCTTTGTGCCGGTGCGGGCGGTTACATCGTTAAAAACTCGGCCGCTGATCAGATCATCCAGAACATTGCGGAAGCATTTGCCGGGGGCGCACCCATGAGTTTGCAAATTGCAAAAATGGTTGTGCAATCTTTTATCCGTCCACAAGATTCCCCTTTGTCAGAACGCGAAACCGCGGTGCTCAGAGGGATCTCGGAAGGAAAAAGCTATACAAAAATTGCGTTGGACCTGTTTATCAGTAAAGAAACCGTTCGCAGCCATATCAAAAATATTTATCAGAAGCTGGCGGTTAACAGCAAAGCGGAAGCCTTAAAAATGGCAGGGAATAACAAGTGGATTGGATAGTTTGTTGATGGCATTCGAATTAATATCCTACTTGCTTTAATCGTTTAAATTTTTTAATATTGATATAAATCAAGCATTTTAAACGTTTAAATGAAAAAAGTAGGTCTTAAAGAAATTGCGGAAAAAGTAGAAGTTTCTGTTGCGTTGGTTTCTTATGTTTTGAACGGACAGGCGGTGGCCCGCCAAGTAAATAAGGAAACTGCAGAAAAGATTATCGCTGTTGCCAAGGAGCTCAATTATGTGCCCAATCAAATTGCCAGAAGTTTAAAAAGCCAGAAGACAAATACGATCGGGCTGATTGTGGCCGACATCAAATATCGTTTTACAACTGGTATCACTAGTGCCATAGCAGCGGCAGCCGGGAAAAATAATTATACCGTAATCTACGGGAGTTCTGACGAAAGCCTGGAGAAGTTTTCAGAACTGCTTCAGGTTTTTATAAACAGAAGGGTTGACGGATTGATCATTGTCCCTGTGGAAGGGGCAGCGGCGCAGATTGACATGCTGTCAAATTCGGATATCCCTTTTGTGTTGGTCGACCGCCACTTTCCTCACATACCCACCAATAATATTTTGCTTGATAACTTTGATGCGGCATACCGCGCCACAGATTATTTAGTGAAATCCTGGCATAAGAATATCGCATTTTTCAACTTAAAAACCGATCTCTTTCATTTGCAGGAAAGAAGTAGGGGTTGTGCCGAAGCACTGAAAGATCACCGTATTGATAGCCATCATAGTATACTTTACGAAGTGGCCACTGCTGGAGCTGTTCAAAAGTCCATCTCTGCCGCACTGGACAAAAGTTCCAACATCGACGCCCTTTTTTTTGCCACTGACACGCTTGCGCTGGAGGGACTAAAATACCTCAATATGCAAAAGATCAAAGTGCCAGATGATATATCGGTATTCAGTTTCGACGAATCTGAGGCGTTCGACCTTTTTTATTGCCCCATTACCCATTCAAAGCAACCACTGGAAGAAATGGGCAAGCTTGCGGTCAGTACCTTACTTCAAAGCATCGACAGTCCGGATGTGAATAGAACCAAAACCCTAAAAGCAGAATTGGTCAAGGGAAAATCCTGTAACGAAAATTAATCACAAAAATTCAGCATATCCACTAACCTAACAAAATATGAAACCTAAAATCATTTTACTACTCAGCTTGTTCATTTTTACCAGCAGCCTGTGCCATGCGCAACTTGGGGTGAAGTACGACCCGAAAATACAGTCGACCGGGAATTTGCAGTACTGGCGACCAAAGGGCGACCTCTTTGTGGGTGATTGCATGCCCTATTATAAGGATGGGAAATTCTCATTATACTGGTTGCTGGATTCGGCCCATCATGCCAGTTTGAAAGGCTTGGGCGGTCACCAGTGGGCACTCAGTACCACAACCGATCTGAAGAACTGGAAACAGGAAAAAGTAGTATTGGGGATCGACGAAGAATGGGAAAAGTCGATCTGCACAGGCTCTATCGCTTTTTATAAGGGTAAATATTATGCTTTTTATGCCACCAGGCTGATCAATAAGGAAGGCAATATCAATGAGCAGCTCAGCTATGCCATTAGTAACGATGGGATCAATTTCGATAAGCAAAAACCCAATCCATTTTATACTTCGGCACCAGGTTACAGCAAACGTGATTTTAGGGATCCAAAGGTTTTTGTAGATGAGCAGACCGGAGAGTTTCATTTATTGGTATCCAGTTGGAAAGAAAATTCACCTTTGGCACATGCAGGCGGGGCATTGGTCCACCTCACTTCTACTGATCTGAAAAACTGGGCAGTGAGCGAACCTATTTTGACTGGCCAGGGTTCTGTGCCGGAGTGTCCTGATTATTTCTTTTGGAAGGGCTGGTATTATTTGCTCTACAGCGATAATGGAGATACCTATTATGTGAAATCCAGACAACCGTACGGACCATGGGAAGAACCTAAGCACCAGGCATTGATTGAAAACTGGTCGAACGTGGTAAAAACAGCATCATTTAAAAACGACAGGCGTATTGCGGCTTCCTGGATTCCATCAAGGCATGAAAATAACGACAACCATGGGGAGATCTTTGGAGGCAATTTGTTGTTTCGCGAGCTCATACAGGCGCCGGATGGTTCGTTAGATACGCAATTTCCAGAGGAGATGATTCCCGCTGCGGGCGCTGACCTCAACTTAAAAATTATTGCAGAACAGTATGCTGTGGCCGGGCTGGGTGAAGTCGCCATAACCGCTCCGAATGGAGTTGGATCTGCGAGGATGGAAAATGTACCTGCACAATGCCGGATTACCATGGAGATAGCACAAGGAACATCGCTGGAAGAATACGGATTGTATTTAAGGGCAGATGACCGGGCAGAGCGGGGCTACCGACTCAATTTTTCGCCCATTAACGGGACTGTCAACCTGGCGGGAGATGAGATCAAGGCAGTCGCTGGATTGGATAAAACCATTAAGATCGATCTGATACTTAAAGACGATATCATAGACCTGTGCATCAATAACAAGCGCTGCATTGTAAACCGAAAACCGGAGCAGAAGGGTGGGGGTTTGTATTTCTATGCCAAACATGGAAGCATCAAATTCAAATCGGTAAAAGTAATGCCGCTGCTACCCTAGTGGTACAGCATCAACCTTTTCCAGTGCCTTTTATCCTTTTTAATAGAATAAGGCCGGCAACACCTGCAATGACCGAGGCGATCAGTATACCGTACTTTGCCTGATCAATGTGTTCCGGGTTTTTAAACGCCAGTCCACTGATGAAAAGCGACATGGTAAAGCCAATACCACCAAGGAGTGCCACGCCGGTGATGTGTCTCCAATTGGCGCCTTCAGGCAATATGCTCAGGCCGGTTTTAACCATTAACCAGGTGAAGAACAGAATGCCTGCAAATTTGCCAAGAACTAAGCCTAAGGTTACCCCTATAGAAACCGGGTTGATGACTGAAGTGAGGAAATCAGCGCCGATGACGATGCCGGAATTGGCCAGGGCAAATAAGGGCATGATGCCAAAAGCGACCCAGGGATGTAGGGCATGCTCAATCTTTTGAAGTGGGGTCTCGGCGGCCAGGCTGAGGTTTTTTACATGCTGTATGGTTTGATGTTGTTGTGGAGTAGTTAAGGTACTGTTGCTCGGAATCTCTTTTTCAAACTGGTAGGTCAGTTTTTTAAGATTGTCGGAATACACCTCTTCGTTGATCCTGGTTACCGCAGGAATGGTGAAGGCAACCAGTACACCTGCAATGGTGGCGTGTACGCCCGATAGTAAGAACCCGATCCACACACAGATGCCTATCACCAGGTAAAAAATGCTGCTCCGTATCCCCAGTTTGTTCCCTGCAATCAAGACAAGCAGGAAAATGCCGGCAATGCCCAGCGCCGTAAAATCAACACCTGAGGTGTAGAAAAATGCAATCACCAATACCGCGCCGAGATCATCGGCCACCGCAAGGGCAGAAAGAAAAACCTTAATAGAAGATGGGATGTGTTTACCCGCCATGGAAAGTACCGCAAGCGCGAAGGCAATATCTGTGGCCATAGGAATGCCCCAGCCATGATCGGCAGGCGTGCCCCGATTGATGAGGAAATAGATCATTGCTGGCACAAGCATCCCGCCGAGTGCGGCGCTCATGGGCAAAAGCGCTTTCTGAAGAGAGGAAAGTTCACCATCCATAAACTCCCTTTTCAGCTCCAGACCAATCACAAAAAAGAAGATGGCCATTAAACCATCGTTGATCCAGATGTGTAGCGGCTGACTTAACTTATGGGTATCGAAGCCGACAGAAAAGTTAATTTCCCAAAAGTGATGGTAGCTTTCATGCCAGGCAGAATTGGCCCAGATGATGGCAATAATCACACTGATGAGCAGGACGATCCCACTGGTGTATTCCAGGTGTATAAACCTGTTTACCGGTGCAATTATCTTTTCAATGGGAGATTGATTATTCATTTGATCATATCGCTACAAGGGGTAAAAATAAGTTAATTAGCCGGATATCCGGGATGAACAGCGGATTCTTTTCACCCGTGTGTGATCTTCTTGTTGCGCATCAAGCAGTACAATTGCGGTCGGTGCCTCAAGGTTTTTTTCAAATTATAGCCTTAAATCAAATGTAAATTTTTGTAAATACGTGCTTTCAGGCGGGTGAAGCCTTCAAATTATCCTTAGCTTTAGGATATGAATATCACTGTTCTAAAGGTAATTGCGCCAATGGCGTTCTGTGTGCTCATCACCATGCTTGGCGGTATGCTTGCGAGTAATGCCAGTTTAGACGATCAGTCCGATGCCACAATGGAAATGATTGTGATGCGAGAGGTAGGGCATAAGTTGCTGCTACAGTCTGGCGACAGTACTTCACGTGTGTTGCCGGTTAAGCTGCTGGCGAATAACCAATATCAAATTACCTTTGAAAAGAAGCTTGGATTTTTGCCCGATTCGTTGATGAAAATCGTAAAAGAAAGTCTGGCTACAGCGGGATTGAGTAAGGACTATATTGTTAATGTACAAAGATATGGAAGTTCGCAAATGGTTTACGGATATGCTGTGTTGGCGCAAGAACAAAAAAGTATTTTGGCTTGCAGGGGGCGTATGCAGCCCAAAGATTTCTATTCGATCAATATCCAGTTTAAAGACAACGCCATCATCAGCTCCAGGCAACAAAGAACTATTTATATGGGCATGCCCATATTGGCGGTTTTAGGTTACGGATTGTATACTTTTAACATGATGCGCAGAAAGAAACGTATTTTATCAGCAGGAGAGATCTTGCTTGGAAATAGTTTGTTTAATGTTGCAGATCAATACTTGGTCGTAAACCAGGAAAAGAAAGACCTCACTGAAAAGGAAACCAGGTTATTGGAAATATTTTTCCAATCGCCCAACCAGGTCATTGACCGCAGTCGTTTGCAAAAGGAAATCTGGGAAGATGAGGGTGTAATAGTTGGTCGCAGCCTGGACGTATTTATATCCAAGCTCCGCAAAAAGCTGGAAGCAGATACCGGTTTGCAATTGGTTAATATTCATGGAAAAGGATATCGGCTGGAAGTGCGGGATTCAGCATAACTGGTTTTTTCTCCGATTGCTTTGAAAAACCAATTATGTCATTTTAAGTAGTGAATTTGTATATTTGCATAAAATATCAACTATGTATACTGCGCTTAAAGGTGTTTACGAAAATGGGGTGCTTACTTTGCTCGAGCCAGCACCGGCTGTAAAAAGATCAGAAGTTTTAGTTACTTTTTTAAGTGAAGCTAAGGTAACGACTGAAGCTTTCAGACAACCTGGTGGGCTATTGCGTTTAGGGAAATTAAAAGGGAAAAAATTGTCTATCCCAGATGATTTCAATGACCCAATTGACGATCTGAAAGATTACATGTAATGAGGTTGCTTAGTTGATAAAAGCTTAACCAGATTTTAAAATCATTAAGCTGAATCATCCCTACTGATGGCTCCAGAATTGGGAGCAAAGCCTAAAACAATTTGTATTCCTGGTGGTTGTGTTGTTGTTTAACAGAACAACCATGAATAAACCAAATACCAACAAACATTCTTTCTTTTACCGAAATGGCCTTAGCCTAGTTTTTTTAGCCCTATTTACTGTTACACTTGCGGCACAGGCATTGACTGGCTGGAAGGAGCATAACAAAGAATTGAAACAGGACGGCGCCACGGAGATCGGCTTGGGCAAATACCTCAAGAGCGGACACTTCATTTCAGCGACATTCGAGAATTTTGAAAGTGAGTTCCTGCAGATGTCTTTATATGTATTGCTAACAGTGTGCTTGCGACAAGTTGGTTCCGCAGAATCCAAGAAGCTGGATGAAAAAGAAGAAGTAGACCGGGAGCCAAAGCCTTCCCCAGATGCGCCATGGGCGGTCAAAAAAGGAGGTTGGATTTTAAAGATCTATAGCAATTCCCTGGCTATTGCATTCGGACTTTTGTTTTTTGCAAGCTGGGGACTGCACTTGTATGGAAGCTGGCAAAATAATAACGTAGAACAGGCGGCTAAACATTTGCCGAAGGAAAGCGTGATGCAGTACCTTGGCGAACCAGAATTTTGGTTTGAAACCTTTCAAAACTGGCAGAGCGAGTTCCTTTCTGTGCTGGCTATCGTCTTCCTTACCGTGTATTTAAGACAAAAAGGATCACCAGAATCAAAACCTGTTGATGCCCCGCATCTGGAAACAGGCAAATAAGTACAACAACTGGTTGGAAAATGAACCCAATTCAGGATCAACGGTTTACTTAAATCTCCTATTTTCAATTAAACAGTAAGAAAATTGAATTCAGTTTTAAGATAAACAATATTGTGGCATACAAATTGAGTTTTTTGTAGCGATATATTAGCCGTAGGTGTGTTAATGTAGTTTTCGCCAATTTCAATGCTAAACTATCTGCTCATCCAATACCGATCTATTCTTAAGAACGAGCCAGAGATACTCAATAGGGCCAGAATTAAGATGTTATTGCAACTGATGCTGGCATTTATATGCCTGTCAATCATCTTGCAAATTGTTTATACTTTAGAAGGCGGCGGCCTTTTGCTGGTCAGGATGAGTATACTATTGGTGTTGTTTATCCTGGGTGTGGTGCTGCTGTTGATGGGAAAATCCTGGAGGGCAATTGCGCATTATTTCATCGTTTGCATTTGCCTGATGATCTGGACCAATGTATGGCTTTTTAGTCAGGGCGTTAATATTGTGACGGTCCAATATTCATTTCTAATTATTTCTGCCGGTTATTATCTGCTGGGCTTTCGCTGGGGCTTGTTCTATTCCGTAGTCAGCATGCTGCCGATCGTTATTTCTGTGGTGTTTGCCCGCTATGATGGCTCTTCCTATCACATATGGGACCAAAATATCAACTCTACTGCCTTCAGTATTGTGTTGATTTTCAATTTTACGCTACTCATTTTTATCCATTATTTCTTTTTCAAAGCGTTCAGAAAGACGAATGAGAAGGAAATGGAGTTTAAAGCAGAGTTACAGTTGGCCTTGAGAGCCGCAGAAGATGTAGCTACTGCAAAAACCAATTTTCTCTCCACCATGTCGCACGAGTTACGTACTCCGCTAAACGCGGTGATTGGTATGGTTAACCTATTGCGGATGGGGGGAACAGAGGAAGAGCGAAAGGACAACCTAAATGTACTAACTTTTTCTGCAGAAAACCTGATGTCTATCATTAATGACATCCTTGATTTCAATAAGATTGAAGCGGGAATGGTCACTTTGGTGAATCATGATTTTAGGTTAGACACCCTCCTAAAAAATGTGTTTGGTGCTTTCAAGGCAAAGGCTGATTTAAAAGGCCTTCAATTCAATACAGCTATTGATCCGCAACTAGAAGGATTGTACGTAAACGGTGATGAGACCAGACTTACCCAAATCCTTTTTAATCTTGTGGGTAACTCCGTAAAATTTACAAAGCAGGGCGGAGTATTGTTGCAGGCTATTGTAGTAGACCGGCAAGATCATACTATCCAAATCCGTTTCAAAATAGAAGACAGCGGTATTGGCATTTCAAAGGAGCAGCAAGTTAACATATTTGATCCCTTTATACAGTCAGCCTCCAAAAGTAACCGGCAATACCATGGAACCGGGCTGGGCTTAGCTATTGCGAAAAGGCTGGTTGAATTACATGGAGGTAACTTGAAGTTAACCAGTGAAGAAGAGGAAGGTACTACGTTTGTATTTGAATTGAACTATGGAATAATCCGAAACCAGCATCCGGTAGTTGAGGCAGCGGTTAGTCAGCCTGAAATCAGCAAAGTCAGGGTTTTGGTTGCAGAAGACAATGAGATCAATGTGATGGTGGTTAAACGCTTACTCAATAAATGGGATATAGAACCAGATATCGCAGTTAACGGTCAGGAGGCAGTAGATGCCGTAGTTGCCAAAGATTATGATATCGTTCTAATGGATATCAATATGCCGATAATGGATGGTTTCGAAGCAGCTAAATGTATCAGGGAACTGGATGATGCGAGGAAGTCTAAAATCAGCATTGTTGCACTCACCGCATCCATAGGCGTGGCGATAGAAGAACACGAAGGATATCAATACCTGGACGGTTGTATCATCAAGCCATTTAAGCCGGAAGAACTCAAAGAAAAGCTACACGAAATCGCGAGGAACATCAGTTGATTCCTTTGGAAAAGTGTGTTCATTCACATTTATTCCTTTGGAAAAGTGTTGTCAAACACATTTATTCCTTTGAATAAATGTAATCTGCTGTTTTCAAAACAAAATTGATACTTATAGGTTATTAGATAAAACTATCAAAACTTAATTATTTAGCTATGGGAAATTTACTTTATTTAATCGCAGTAGTACTCGTTATCATTTGGGCAATCAGCTTTTTAGGAGGTTACTACACAGGAGGCATCATTCACGCACTATTGGTAATTGCAGTTATTGCAGTTGTACTGAGACTGATCAGAAGTGCGGCATAAAGAAATTTGCGGTTTCCAATATAAGCTGGAAACCGCATCATCTTTATTATTTGAATACCGAAAAGGTTTTATAAGTAATGGTGTATACATCCTCACCATAGGTTACCTTACTTGGATAATTGTCGGCATTGTATTCAATAGCTACATTCACCTCAGCTGAGCCCGGCACCGTTACTTTAATCAGGTTGTTTGCTACAGAGAAATAACCCCATGGATAGTTGGTATCCCTGTCCAGTAAATACAATTTCTTTACATTCTTAAAGATTCCATTCTTCGTGTCGAAAGTCAACACCGATGCCGTGATGTTGCGTGAGCTGTAGGTTGATAAATTTCCAGTTGAACCATAAGTTAGCGACATGGTATAAGCTTCATCCCATAATGGCACTGCCTTGGCAATTGTAGTCAGCCTGTTCTGGCTATCATAAGTATAATCGTACTTACCAATGTTTGACCCGTTCACGGTATCCGTTACATAATTAAAAATATTCTGGCGGGTCACCTCTCCCGCAGTATTGGTTACATAATCATAACGACCGTTGGTTTTGTAAATGGAGACCTGAGGACTGTTCTTATATCCTTTAATGGCAGAGGTGGGCACCTTGCTCGCGTTATAAGTAATGGATAAACGGTTGTAATTGGTTCCATTAACCGTTTCAAAAGTTAAGGGCAAGGTGGTGTTGGACAGGTAAGTGATGTTTGCAGTGGTTGTCCTGAACCCCTTAACAGGAACAGTATCATTAGGCGTTGAAGAAAAAACCACCTCTTTACTAACAATAGCAACCGGCAATATCACATTGATCCGGTCAGCATCTACAGTTTCTGTGCTGCTCAATACCACGCCAACGGTAAATACCGATTGTGTACCATCAGCTGCAACAGTAGTTAAAGTTACGCCGTTAATTTTAATCACACTACCTTCGCGGGTTACCTTTAGGTTTTTACCGCTTAAACTCACCAGGGTTTTACCATCAACCAGGTCTTCCGGTTTGAGCACTCCTTTTACAATATGGTCTTTCAATACAGCTTCAGACAGCTTAACCGAGTTGGAATCCGCTGCGCTGATGCTATTAGGACCTTTTATTCCGGCAGTATTGCCTTTAGTAGCCAGATAAGATAATTTTCTTGGGAGGGAGGAGTTGTAGGAACTTACGGCAGTGTTGGTAGGGGCAAATACGGTTAAACCTAGACTAACATCTGCTGCAGATAAGGTTACACCTTTTAGCACTTCCGTGAAAATGCTAGCCGTAGGTACAGTTGCCAGTTTGGTCGTTACGCTTTCTACGACAACTTTTGGGTCAGGCACTTTTTCTTCAACAATAGGATCTGTCTTGTCTTTTTTACAAGCGGAAAATAAGATGATCATACCTAGTAGGATCAGGGGAAGGGTAGAGTTTCTCTTCATTTCGTTAACTTTTTTTTGGTAAAGTTATCGCCCGGTGCTCCCTGGGGAAATACCTATATGTAGGTATATTGCAGATAATTAGCCCTTATTTATTCCTAACGTATACCTTTGCACTACAGCTATTGCATTTAAAACGTTTTACGTCAATCCAAAAGAAAAGGTATTTCACAATCTTGCTTCTTGGGATACGGGTGTCTAAGATTCCTGTGGTGCATCTTGGGCACTTTTCATAGGTTATTGTTTTTTCTAGCCAGCTGGTGTCTAAATTGGTTGCCATTTTGAGGGTAATTAATGATAATAGTGTATACAGTTCTTTGGTTTAAAGAGAAGCGTTTCCGTTCATTATGATTAATTAATTTGGCTATGTAAAAATGCGGTATTTTAATTACAAATTCCAAAATATTAGTGTTAATTAATTATTAAGGGCGATTATTTTATTTTTTATAGCGAATACGGCTAGTCCTGTTCTTAATTTGGCTTCAAATTTCTGAGATGGCGTCTCACGGTAGTTGTCAATGGTATGCGGACTTGGTTCATTTGATAGGCAATTTGCCTGTAGGTTAAGTCGGTGCAGACAATGCCAAAACCTTACCTCATTAGTAATCAGTTCAGGCTGCTCTGGTTTAGCCTATTCAACACCCTGGATGTTGCGCAGCAATTTGCCGGTAACCAGTTCATTGATAAAAAAGAAGTGCTCCTGTATAGAAAGAATGGCGTGTGCCAAATGTGCTGCTTTAGATTGTAATTTAATCAAGCCGAGCTTAAACAAAGTATGGTCGTCAACAATCGTAATATTTATAATAGCTTTCTCCATGCTTAAGGAATTGTAATTAAAATTTGTGTGCCTTCTCTGAGTCTGAAGGAAATTAATGCACTACCATTTATCATGGCTGCCCTTTTCTTAAAGGTATTTATGTCCCACGCCTTTTTGATCAAACATTAAATTGTTTAAAATAAAACCGACGCCATTATCCGCTATAGATAAGGAGAAGCTATTGCCGTCGGACTTTAAGGTGACTACGATTTGAGAGGCGTGTGCATGCTGTATAATATTGTTGCTGCATTCCTGGAAAATGCCGAAGAGATTGTTCTGGCGGATGACGTTTTATTATCTTACTCACTAGAAAGCGGGGGCCAATAATAGTTCCTCATGCTCTTCATTTTTCAATTTAAAGTCATAGAAGTATAGGCTCGAGACTACGAAAACGCCAGGCATTACCGCTGTGTTATTGGATACAAAGGTACTGTAGCCGTTGCTGAACAATTCTATAATACACAGCTAAGAAAAGCAACAGCCAAATGACCAATCATTTCAGTTTAAGTCCGTAAGTTTAAATAACCTATAGAATATAACTAACTGTGGTGCATTCTGCCAAAATAATGCATTTTATATATAGAGGTTGGGCAGATGCCTATCTTTTCTGATGTACACGCCGCTAAGCTCGACAGCGCACACCAGAATAGACAAGCAATGGCAAATGAAATTAGTTCTGCAATTGTATTGGGGTTGAGGAGTTCCATGTGTTGATGATTAAATTTGAACAATTGTAAAATGGTATGCAATGAAGTTTATGCCTTTTATTACCCTTTATTCAAATTATAAAAAGGGTGGAAATCACCTTTCCCATTTCGAGCAGACTCCGTCATTGCGAGAAAAAATCGAAGCAATCCCTCTTAACTTAGTGTATAAATTACACATTATTAAAGTTTCATGTAATCATTTGATGATTATTAGATTAAATATTTAAATAAATGGGCTTTCATATTAGGTTATAAGCTATGTTTTTATATTTTTGTGACAAAGATTGATCCCCTTTTGTTAAACCCCCAGGTAAATAGGAACATTGTAATTTTAAAACCCTCTGACAAATAATGTTTTCAATTTTTAAGAAAAAATCACATGTTACAGATATCGAATGGCTCGGTATTGATATGCATTCCCATCTTTTACCTGGATTAGATGATGGATCGCCGGATGTTGAACAGTCCGTTAAGCTAATTAAAAGTTTACATGAGCTGGGGTACAGTAAATTTCTCTGTACGCCACATATTTTTACAGAACTATATCCTAACAATCCAGATACTATTTTACCGGCATTACAAGCTACAGAAGCAGCACTAAAAAAAGCTAGTATTAATGTTACTGTTAGTGCCGCGGCGGAATATATGGTAGACGACACTTTTAAAGTTATAGATGGCTTAATGACCCATCCTGGTAATTACGTATTAATTGAAATGTCGTATTTAAATGAGACGCCGAATATAGAGCAGGTCGTGTTTGATCTACAGATTAAGGGTTATAAGGTAATTCTGGCTCACCCTGAGCGCTATCTTTTTTATCATTCAGAAAAAGGCAGGTTTGAGCGCTTTAAAGATATGGGTGTTTGTTTTCAGTTGAACCTGCTTTCGGTGACCGGATATTATGGGAAGGAAGTGAAAAAGATATCGGAATACCTTTTGGAAAAGAGGTTTTATGATCTAGCATCTTCAGATTTACATCACGATAAGCATTTGCATGCGTTAACAACTGTGGTACGGGACGGTTCATTATATAATAAAATCGGAGCATACCCTTTTAAAAATAAAGAGCTATTTTTGTGAATAAAATGGGTAAATTTGCGCTATATCTATAATTATGAATAAATTATCTTTCAAAGTCAAAGTTTGTGTTTTTCTGTTTACTATTTCGATCTTTACACTGTCTTCATGTAAAACTGCACAAAACGCCACTTATTTTTCAAACTTGGATTCAATAAAAGTCAATCAGCTTTTGTCTGCGGAATTCAAAGAACCAACTATTCAAAACGATGATATCTTGAACATTAGTGTTCAAACCATGGGACAAAACGCGTTTGCATCTTCGGGAAGCTCAGCTTCTGGTGAGACAGGATCTGCAACGCAAGTTACCACTTCGCCAAATGGTTTTTTGGTTGGTAAATCTGGAACTATTGAAATGCCAATGTTAGGGGTAATAAGGTTAGCAGGATTAACAACAGGTCAGGCAATTGAGGCAATTAGGCAGGTTGCAGCGAAGTATTATAAAGATCCGACTGTACAAGTCAGATTCGCAAATTTTAAAGTGACGGTATTAGGAGAAGTCAATAAACCTTCATCCTATACGGTTCCTTACGAGAAAGTTACTGTATTGGATGCTATTTCATTGGCTGGAGATTTAACTATATATGGCAAGAGAAATAATATATTGCTCTTGCGTGAAAATGGAGATAAAAAAGATATTGTTCGATTAAATTTAAATTCTTCAACCTTGTTGAGTTCCCAATATTTTTATTTAAAACAGAATGACGTGTTGTACATAGAGCCAACTAAAGCAAAAGTTGACGCAAATAACGCTCCTCGTACACAACTAATTACAATAGGACTCGCCGTTGCAACATTATTAGTCACAATTTCAAGCCGTTTATAAGCCTTACTACATGAGCAATACTATTACCCAAAATGATGATGTTTTTGGAGAGAAAAAGTTAGTTGATCTAAGATTACTAATTGCACGAATGGGACGAAACTGGTATTGGTTCGTTCTGTCGTCAGCAATTTTTCTTTTCATATCATATGTATATTTAAGGTATACTCCTCCAATTTATAAAACCACCGCTAAAGTAATGATTACAGGCGATGAAAAAGGAAATTCTGGGGAAAATGCTTTAGCCAAAGCCCTTGGAGGACAGCTTGGAACGTCAAACAATGTTGAAGGTGAGGCTGAAATACTAAAGACTCGCCACCTAATGGATAAAGTTGTTAGAGATTTGAAACTCTATATTTCTTATTATCATGAAGGTCAGATACGTTCTGTAAATCTATATAAAACTACACCGTTTGTGTTGAAGTTACTAAGTTCACCTGATAGCATTAAAGGCGCCTCGATTGAAGTTAGATCTAAAGGGGCCTTAATTTCTATAACACAGGGTAAATCCAGTAAAACTGTTAATTACTATCAGCAGTTTAATATACCTGGTTTAGGGTTGGTGGAAATAGAGAAAGGCTTGGGGAATATGGATCAAACGTCTACATATCTTGTAAATGTATCTAGTATTTCACGAACCGTGAATACGTATATGAAAAAGCTTGTTGTTACGATTCCCAATAAACAGGTCGAAATCTTATCATTGGATTTTACTGATGAAGTAATATCAACTTCTGAAGATGTTTTAAACAAATTAATCCAAACATACATATCAAGTAATCTGCAAGACAAAAACAAGATTGCTGATAGTACTATAAAATTTATTGAGGAGCGATTAATTTACGTTGGAAGAGAATTAGGTGATATTGAAGGTAACGTTCAATCATTTAAACAGAGTAATAAGATAGCGGACATGTCTGCGCAATCTAGTCAACTCATTGAATCAACTGGGCAAACTGTTGAAGAGCTAAGTAAAATTGAAACGCAACTGAGTGTTGTTAAACTTGTGGAAGATTACATACGAAATTCTGGGAGTGACCAGCGCATAAGTCCCAGCGGTAATCTAATAGAAGATCCGGCGTTCGCTTCGATAGTTGAAAGATATAATTCGATTGTTTTGGCGAAAGAGAAAAGTAGTCTTACCCAAACGGATGATAATCCTTATGTTAAAAATTTAAATGAACAGCTTAAAGGTGCTAGAGCCGATATGACGACAAGTCTTGGAAATCTTAAAAAGTCCTTAACTGTATCTAAAAATAAAATTTTATCCAGGTCAAGTACCATTGCTAGTCAGGTAAATAATGTACCAGCTGTTGAGCGAACGTACTTGGATCTTGCCCGTCAGCAGCAGATTAAGCAAGAATTGTATGTTTTTTTAATGCAAAAAAGGGAGGAAACTGCTATTTCTAAAACTTCTAATATTTCAAATTGTAAAGTCATAGAGCCTCCGGTCTCTGGGGGAGCAATTAGTCCAGTGACGTCTAATGTATATGGGTACGGAATTGCTGTAGGTTTATTAATTCCATTTTTAATAATCTTTGCTAAGAGCCGATTAAATACTCGATTAATCTCTAAGGATCAAATATTAAATTTAACCCAAGCCTCTATTATCGGTGAGATTGGTAATAGCCCATCGAATGATAGTTCTTTAGTTGTAACCGCTGGCTCAAGATCTTCTATCTCTGAGCAATTTAGAGCGTTAAGAACAAATTTGGCCTTCTTTCTTAAAGGAGATGAAAAAACGATTTTACTTACATCTAGTATGTCTGGTGAGGGAAAATCTTTTATATCAATAAATCTTGCTTCTGTACTTGCAATATCTGGAAAGCGGGTTATTGTTATGGAAATGGACCTGAGAAAGCCAAATTTGTCAAACAAACTGAATTTAAACAATGATTACGGTTTTACTAATTTTATTGTTTCTAAAGACTTAACTCCAGAGCAAATCATCAAACCGTCGGGGACTTTAGATAAATTATTTCTAATTAGTTCTGGAAATATTCCACCAAATCCTGCAGAAATTATCTTAAATGAGCGGACAGATATTTTGATGAAATATTTGTATGAAAAATTTGACTATGTTATTATAGATGCTCCCCCTGTTGGTTTGGTCACTGATGCACAATTATTAAGCAGGTATGCCGATCTCACACTTTATGTAGTTCGTCAAGGCTATACTTATAAAGAACAACTGAATATTGCACAAGAGATATATGCAGGCAAGAAAATGAAGCAAATTACTATTCTTGTCAACGATGTAAAAAATGATGCAAGTTATGGTTATGGTTATGGTTATGGCTATGGTTATGGCTATGGATATGGTTACGGAACTTATGGGAATGAGTCTAAGCCTACGGGTTTTTTCAGAAAATTTTTTAAATCGTAATTGATGAAAATTTCGGTGCAGAAACTAAGGGAGCACTCAAATTATTCGAAGTTCATTGAGTTGGGTAGGTTGATTACAGTCACTGGTGGTGCGCAATTATTTGTCCAAGCTTCTGTACTGATTTGTGGTATTTTAATAATTCGTTTAATGCCTACCGAAGAATATGCTCTTTATACAATTACAAATGCAATGCTCGGTACTTTAAGCGTCTTGTCTGATGGTGGGATTTCCGCTGGCGTGATGTCAAGTGGTGGAAAAGTTTGGAAGGACAAAGAGAAACTTGGAGTTGTATTGGTAACGGGATTAGCTTTGAGAAGAAAATTTGCAATCGTAAGCCTGCTTATTGCAATTCCCATCTTATCATATCTGCTCTTACAGCATGGAGCCGGTATTCTGACAGTTATTTTAATTGTTATTGCCTTGATTCCTGCTTTTTTTGCCGCATTATCAGATTCTTTGCTGGAAATAATTCCTAAATTACATCAAGATATTGTTCCTCTTCAGAAAAATCAGATTTTTGTTAGCTTAAGTAGAACTTTCTTAAGTGCCTTATTGTTATTTTTTTTTCCATTCGCTTATCTTGCCTTAGTTATTAATGGTATAACCAGAATTTATGGAAACTTCAAATTGAGGAAAATAGCAAGCGGGTTTTCAGATTTCAGTCAAAAACACAGTCCGGAGGTTGAGAAGGATATTCTCAAAATTGTAAAGAGAATTCTGCCCACATCAATTTATTTTTGTTTTTCAGGTCAAATTACTGTTTGGCTGATTTCGATTTTTGGAAGTACAAATTCGATTGCTGAAGTTGGTGCACTTACTCGTTTGACAATGATTTTGAGTGTTTTTTCAGCAATGTCAGGGTCATTATTAGTTCCAAGGTTTTCACGATTGGTGGATAACCGGAGACAATTATTCCTTTTTTTTATTAGCGTACAGGGACTAGTTTTGGGTGCCTGTGTTTTCTTGTTACTTTTTACTTGGCTCTTTTCATCTCAATTACTCTATATTATCGGTAATCGTTATACTCATTTAAGTTCGGAACTTATTCTTTGTATGATTGGTGCTTGTTTCACATTTTTAGGTGGCGTATCCTTTACATTATTTAGTAGTCGCGGATGGATGATTAATCCCATTTTATCTATAGCGATAGATGTTCTGGTTATAATTGTCGGAGTTATGCTTTTTAATATTTCTACGCTCAGTGGTGTTTTAGCATTTAACATTATGACAGCTGCATTTCTGTATATTTCTAACACTACATATGCGATTTATAAGATAAATAAGATAAAATAAATATGATCCTGTTTTTGAAAAGAGTGATGCACATTTCTATTTCCTTTGTCAAATATTGGAAATTTATAAATGGATTTGGAGTCATTATTAAACATTGTCATCTGCACACAAAGTACGCAATCTTTAATGAAAGCGTGATGATTAATAATTCAATCCTTTATGACGATATCCTTGTTGATAAAAATTCCAAGATAAAAGCTACAACACTACGAGGAAATAATAGGATTGGTGCTAATGTGGTATTGAACAATTCAGAACTTGGGTCTTTTAGCTATGTTGGCGAGAATAGCCGAGTGAATAACACTAGAATTGGAAAGTATTGCTCGATTGGACCTGATTTTAAAGTTGGGCTTGGTATTCATCCCATTGCTTTTCTTAGTACTAGTCCTATATTTTATAGCCCTTTAAACTGCTTTGGTTTTAGTATAACAAATGAACTTCATTTTACTGAGTATAAGAATACTACTATTGGAAATGATGTTTGGATAGGAGCAGGAGTTTTTCTTTCCGAAGGTATCACGATCAGTGATGGTGCGGTTATAGGTGCCGGATCGGTAGTTACAAAAGACGTTCCTCCTTATGCGATTGTTGGCGGCGTGCCGGCTAAATTAATTAAATTCCGATTTGACTCTGAAGTTGTCGCCAAATTACAAGAAATTAGATGGTGGGAACAAGATTTTGGTTTTCTCTCAAAAAATAGCCATTTTTTTCAACGTGACAATAATATTAAAAATTTGGTTGATTTGCACGAGATTCTCATAAATTCTAATACTAAACCACTAGCGGATTTAATTTAATATGACTACTACCAAACCCCAAGTCACAGTGTTAATTGCAACATTCAATTATAAATTATTTATTGGGTATGCAATTGAAAGTATCATCAATCAATCTTATCCGAAAGAATCAATTCAAATTGTTATTGTAGATGATGGTTCCAAAGATGGAACGGAAGATGTCGTCAGTGGCTACTTTGATAAAATTGAAATCAAATATTTTTATCAAGAGAATAAGGGTAAGGCTTTTGCAACCAGATTTGGTGTTGAACAGTCAACTGGTAAATATCTATTTATTTTGGATGCGGATGATTATTATCTAAGTGATTGTATTGAAACTGTTGTAAATGAATTTGAAAAGAACATTGATGTTGTACAAGTAAGCCATGCAGCTTCTCGTCTAGATGAAGAAACAGGTACATCTGTTCCACAGTTATATGATCACTCTTATTTAAATATTCCTTTTGATGGAATTGAGATTTTGAAAGCCAATATATTTAAAGGGGCAAGTATTGGTTTAGGGTCAACTTTTGCTTGTAGAATGAATATATTAAAAGAGATAGATATTCGTGGCGAAGTTGATATGTATATTGACTTTTACATGTTTCTTAAAGTCGCTCCGAAAGGGAAAGTTATTCAGCTTAATCGCATTCTTTCTGTTTTTAGAAGGCACCCTCGTTCATATTCAGAAGGAAATCAGAAATTTGAAAAAAAAGCACAAAGAACACTAAGATATTATGAATCAGCTCGTGCTTTATATCTTGACATCAAGGATTCAAACTTAGACTTGTCGGTAAAAAAGTCTTTAGAACTTTTTTACTTTCAACACAGATTAAGTGCTCAAAGATTTAGCAAAAAAATAAGCAAGTCATCATGTATACTAAATATTCTCAGGTTAGTATTGCAAGTCAATACATTTCACGAGCAAAGGCTTAGATTTCTGAAAAACAATATTCGTCCAATTTTAAGGTATCAAAATCTTTAATTTCCATGAAAAAAATAACTTATATACCTAGTTTTGGTGGATTAAAATGGGCTAAAGCGAAAATAGGTAATATTAAAGGATGATTAATATGGTCGAGGAAGAAATTAAATTGTCAATTGCATTGGTGACGAGAAATCGCCCTGATAGCTTAAGGAAGACATTAGAAAGTTTAGCACAGCAAGACTATAAACCTTACGAAATCATTATTTCAGATGATTCTTCAGAAATTTTATCGAAGGAGAAAAACATAAGACTTTGTGTTGAATTTGGTTGCAAATATTTAGATGGACCACATAATGGCTTGTATGCAAATAGAAATTTCGTCGCTAAACAATGTACGGGTACACATATCAGAACTATGGACGATGATCATTTATTTCCAAAAGGTCATCTTAAAGCTTGTATAGATTCGATCATTCAATTTCCGTCCACCATTTTGACCATAGGAGAATACATTTCTGATCATGACGAAGATCGCGTCAAACCATACCCTATTCCGGGACAATTGCATCCCAGAGGTTATTCATATTATCCTTTCGAAGGTTCGACAGAAGCGTATTATGGCATTTCTTGTGGGGCAACAATATACCCTTATAAATTGATTGATGATGGAATATATAATGCTGAATTTTATAAATTTGGAACTCTATATCTCGAATATGGCGCGAGATTGCGTTATTTGGGATATGATATTCAAATCCTGAAGGATACTTACATTATCCACAATGATGCGACAACTACCGCGAACAGCCTAAATCCTGCAACAATAGTGGAAGCAAATATTTTCTCCATTTTATGTTTGTCATTAATTTATAGACCTACAGTTAAAAATAGATTTTTAACTCTTTCACAGATACTAAAATTTGTGGTAACTAGGAAAGTTAATATCAACGGAATAGGCAACGCATATAATAATTATTTAAAAATGAAAAATTCACTTAAATAGGTTATTTCATGCTATTTACAAATAGATTTATTCAGAAGGCTTTTTTCGCAGCAAAATTTAGGGGTGTTAAACAAGTAAGTTCAATTTTAAGAGGATTTATGTTCCGATTTTTAGGAATGGATATAGGAGAAGGAACTCGTGTCCCAAAAGTTTTCGTAACCTGGCCTAACCGAATCACAATTGGGAATTATTGCATCTTAGAACATAATATTTATTTCAAAATAGATAGTATTTGGAATAGTTCGAAAGCTCTTTTAATTGGTGATAATGTTTTTATAGGTTCAAATTGTCAATTTAACGTTACCTCGAAAATCACTATCGGTAATAATACCCTGATAGCCTCAGATTGTTGTTTTATTGACCATAATCATGGAGTGGTTGTTGGTTTTCCTATAAAAGATCAAATTGGTGTTGAAGAAGAAATAATTATAGGTGAAGATGTTTGGTTAGGGAGAGCGGTGACTATTTTAAAAGGTGTTAAGATTGGAAGTGGGGCCATAGTTGCCGCAGGTGCAGTTGTAACTAAATCAATTCCTGAGATGGAGATATGGGGGGGAGTTCCGGCCAGGAAAATTAATGAGAGGAAAATTGTAAATTGATATGAAGATAATTTTCATTTGTGGATCTCTGGAACCTGGGAAAGACGGTGTAGGAGACTATGTCAGACAATTGGCTTACGAATTGGTTAAACTTGGACATTTGGTGTCAATTATTGCATTAAATGATAGACACATAAAGGAAAGGGATAGGACTTATTACCTCTTTGAATTCGGTAAAATTGAAGTCTTTCGATTTCCAGAAGTAAACTTAAATAATGAAGATATAAATCTGATTAAACATTTTATTGAAGAAATTCAACCAGATGTTTTAAATCTACAATACGTTTCTTTTTCATTTCATCCGAAAGGTTTACCCTTTCGACTGGCAAAAGTTCTCACAAAATTGGCTGGAGGCTGTAAATGGAATATTATGTTCCATGAGCTCTGGATAGGAATGTCAACGGAGAGTACATACAAGGAAAGGCTACTAGGTTTCTTCCAAAAATTAGTAATTAAAAATTTAATCAAAGTTTTACAACCTTCATCTATATTCACTCAGACGACACTATATATGGAATTGCTGAGCCAAATGGGCACTAGTGCTGAGTATCTGCCGCTATTCTCAAATATTCCGGTCAAATCGCATGATGATATTAAATCAAAATTTAATTGCGATAAGAGTTTGAATAGAGATTTGGAAATTGTGACATTCGGAGGTTTGCATCACGGAGCTCCCATTGAAAAGTTGGCCAAGGAAGCGGCCGAATACCAAAAATTGACATTAACAAAGGTCAAACTGCTACTTCTTGGTAGAAATGGTCAGGAACAGACTCGATGGGCCTCTATTTGGAGAGCTAACGGTCTTGATGCTGAATGTTTTGGAGAGAAGTCTCCTGATGAAATTTCGGAAATCTTATCATCTGTGAGATATGGCTTTTTTACTACGCCTTTTCAATTGCTAGAAAAGAGTGGTTCTGTGGCTGCGATGCGTGAACATCGTATAAATCTATTATGTGTAGCAAGAAATTGGAAAGCGCGAGGACATGAAAGTATTAAGAATAATCCTTTCGGGATAGTAGAGTATCAACCTGGTTGTCTAAATGATTTTCTCAAATCACACGGCGATTTTACTTATGTGCCTACCCTTACTAATGTTGCTATTCAATATGTAAAACACCTTGAAAAATATGGCTAGTATCTTTTATTTATGGAGAAACCGGATTAAATTCCCAGTTTCCTCCAAAAAATTTTATATAACCTGGGCGAAAAGATTTCTCCTTCTTCCATCGTTGTTTGAAAGGTCGTTTCGGAAGCATCGATTGATAAATAAAGGAGCATCGATCCATTTTTTAGCTGAAATAGGTGAGGTACAGGTTGATGGGCATAAATCAAATCTTGAAATTGGTTGTGAATCGTTTTTAGGCCGTGTCAAGATTGCTTTACATGATAAGGTAATGATTGGTCAGAGAGTGTGCATTAATGATGGAGTCGAGATTTTGACAGCTTCGCATGATATATTTGATCCAGAGTGGAAGCATACTCGTGGAGCAGTTATAATAGAAGATTATGCATGGATTGGTACAGGTGCTATGATTTTACCAGGAGTAACTGTTGGTAGAGGGGCTGTTGTTGGAGCACGTGCAGTTGTTAGCAGATCTGTGGAAGCATATGCAGTTGTTGTAGGAGTTCCAGCTCGTGCAACAACAAAAACTAGATATAAGGATTTAAACTATAATCCATGTGAGTTTTTAGCTTCTAATAGAGCTTGGCTTGTAGGTTAACTAAGAAATAGCTAGATCATAGCTTAATTTAATAAATATGCAAAAAAAAATAATACTATCACACCCAACGGGGAATTCATTTGTTCGATCGGCTGCGGTGGAACTATTAAATGCAGGGCTATTAGATTCATTTTATACAACTGTTGCAACTTTCCCAAACAACATCTACGATAAAATAGGAAATTTAAAAGGATTGGGAGATTTTAAAAGGAGAGCTTATGATGTCTGTTTACGGCCGTATACGCATACCTTACCTTGGTTTGAGTTGGGTAGAATGTGTTCAACTAAGCTTAATCTATCTAAGCTTATTGAGCAGGAATCTGGATATTTTTCTGTGGATTCTGTCTATCGAACACTTGACAATTACGTTAAATCTAATTTAAATGAAGCTTTAGGAAAAGGTGTCAATGCTGTTTATGCCTATGAAGATGGCGCACTTTCGACTTTTGAAAGAGCTAGTGATCTAGGGTTACTCTGTCTCTATGATTTGCCAATCGGTTATTGGCGGTCTGCACGAAAGCTTTTACAGATAGAACTTGAAAAATGGCCTGAATATGCTGCTACCATCACTAGCTTTAAGGACTCAAGTGAAAAGTTGATAAAAAAGGATAGTGAATTGAGGCTTGCACATCAGATATTTGTTGCAAGTAGTTTTACAGCTAAAACTTTAGCCGATTTTGAAGGACCACTTGCCCCTATACACGTTATACCATATGGTTTTCCGCCCGCAGTAGCTAGTAGGAATTATACTAGTGTTAAAAATCGGCCTCTAAAATTATTGTTTGTAGGGGGATTATCACAACGTAAAGGCATAGCGAATCTTTTTGCGGCCGTGGAGAATTTGGGTTCTGCAGTCTCTTTAACGATAGTTGGTAACAAAATGAATAATGACTGTGTTGCCTTAGATTTGTCGCTGAAAAAGCATAGGTGGATTAATAGCTTACCTCACAATGAAATTTTAGCAATGATGCGTGATCATGATGTCCTCGTTTTTCCGTCTCTATTTGAAGGGTTTGGAATGGTAATTACCGAAGCAATGTCACAAGGCACTCCCGTGATTACAACGGATAGAACCGCTGGACCCGATCTTATTTCACATGGAATAAATGGATGGATTATTGAAGCAGGGTCTACTTTAGCTTTGCAAAATCAAATAGCTGAGATATTGAAAAATCCAGACATTATAGAAAAAGTTGGTTTACAAGCAATTGAGGCGGCAAAGTCTCGACCTTGGTCGGTGTATGGACAAGAACTGGCTGATGCTGTAAAAATTTGTTTATCATGAAAACAGAAAGTTCTTTGCCTCTACTTAAACGAGGAGTTTGGTTATATTTTTTTCTCCTGATTTTTGAGGGAGCACTGAGGAAGTGGTTTTTACCAAGTTTAGCGACTCCTTTATTAATAATACGCGATCCTATTGCGTTATGGGTGATATTTACAGTATGGCAATCTGGGGCACTACCAAAATCTCCTTATCTATGGGGTATGATGATTATTGGAGTTCTGGGTCTGATAACAGCAATGATTTTTGGACATGGGAGTTTGTCGGTAGCACTATATGGTGCGCGAATTATCTTAATTCATTTTCCTTTTATCTTTGCCATGGGGCGTGTATTTGATAGGCAAGATGTTATTGACTTGGGAAAAGTGATCTTATGGATATCTATACCAATGGGCTTACTAATCGCATTACAGTTTTACAGCCCACAATCTGCATGGGTAAATCGTGGATTAGGAGGTGATGTCGCCGGAGCAGGATTTCAAGGGGCCCTCGGGTATTTTAGGCCTCCGGGTACTTTTTCATTTACTAATGGTACGACACTATTTTTTAGCGTGGTCGCTGTATACGTTATTTATTTTTGGCTAAGTTCTGATTCTGTCAATAAAATAGTCCTATTATTTGCTTCTGCTTCAGTTATTGCTTCGATACCTCTATCGATAAGTAGAAGTCTTTTTTTTGGAATTGGTGTTTCAGTTATTTTCGCAATTATAGCCGCATTGAAAAGCGGGAAATATGTCGGCCAAATCATAACTACCTTCTTCGCTTTGTTTATTGGCTTGATTGTGTTAAGTCAATTATCTTTTTTCCAAACTGCTACTGAAGCTTTTACTGAACGATTCACTAATGCAAATGAATCAGAAGGTGGTATTGAAGGAGTATTAGGAGATAGGTATCTGGGAGGACTTGTTTCGGCTCTCGTTAATTCTTCTGAACAATCCTTTTTTGGCCAGGGTATAGGAATGGGTACAAATGCTGGTAGTAAATTATTAACTGGAGATAATACTGTGTTTTTAATTTCAGAAGAGGAATGGGGTAGAGTTATCGGTGAAATGGGACCAATTCTAGGTTTAGGGATAATTTTTATAAGACTAGGACTATGCCTCAAGCTTTTTGTTAAGGGTTATAAAATGCTAGATCAGGGAGAGATTCTTCCGTGGATGCTACTTAGTTTTGGACTTCTTACCATACCCCAAGGGCAATGGGCGCAACCAACATCGCTTGGCTTTGGAGCGTTAATAGGTGGATTAATCATCGCTTCTATGAATAAGCCTAAGATTATTTTATTGAATGATAATATAAATGTTTCTAAATTATGAAAATTGTTTTTTTTGCGCACCCGCATTTTTTAGGATCAAGAAGCATGTCCAGATTTATTAACATGTTAGCTGACGGAATGAGCGAACGTGGGCATCATGTTCAAGTTTGGCGCCCGCAACCCTTTTTTTCAAAAATTCCTTTGATAAAACTTAAGAAATGGCTAGGATATTTAGATCAATATTTTGTTTTTCCAATAATATCAAAAATTAGAATTTTGTTAATCAAGGGGAATCCACTATATGTATTTGCAGATAACGCATTAGGGCCATATGTCCCTTTAGTTAAAAATAAACCTCACGTTATTCATTGCCATGATTTTTTGGCTCAACTATCTGCATTAGGAGAAATAGCAGAAAATCCAACATCTTCTACAGGAAAAGCTTATCAAAAATTTATTCGAAGGGGTTATATTAAAGGACGTAATTTTATATCAATATCAAATAAGACCAAACAAGACCTAGAGCGATTATTAATTGAGAAGCCATTACGTTCAGAAGTTGTCTATAATGGGATTTCTGATGATTTTAATCCTATTCCAATTAATATTGCAAGAAATTTAGTAAGCGAAAAGTTAGGAGTTGATCTATCAGACGGTTACATTTTGCATATTGGAGGTAATCAATGGTATAAAAATAGAATAGGAGTATTAGCGATATATGACGCATGGAGAAATCAATATAATAGTGCTCTACCGCTTATTTTTGTTGGAGAAAAGCCCTCTAATATTTTAATCAATCGCAGATCTGAATCTCCATTTAAAAATGAAATTTATTTTTTTTCTGGGATTGATGATGAGATTGTTAAATATGCTTACGCCGGAGCCTCTATATTTGTCTTTCCATCTCTAGCCGAGGGTTTTGGTTGGCCAATTGCAGAAGCAATGGCATCAGGTGTAATAGTTTTGACTACGAATGAAAATCCTATGCTAGAAGTAGCCGGAAACGCTGCATTATTGATTAACAAGATGCCATTTGATCTTGCAAAGCGATCTGAGTGGGCACTTAAGTCTGCTGAAGTTTTACAGGAGGGTTTAACTTTAGAAGGTGAGAAAAAAGCCATATATTTAGATCGAGGATTTCAGAATGTTTCTAGATTTAACTTAGAGAACGCTTTAAGTAAAATTCAAATGATATATTTAAGTATTAATTAGGGATTGTACTATATTTAAAATTTATGTCTTCTCTGAAATTAAAATAAATGCATAGTCCTCCCTCGGAATTTATGAAGATATTACAAATTGTTCCTTCCTATAAGCCTGCTTACATCTATGGTGGACCTATTGAATCTGTAGCGAAACTTTGCGAAGGTTTGATACTTCATGGTCAGCAAGTTGACGTTTTTACCACGACTGCAAATGGCGAAACAGAATTAGAAATTGAAGCTGGGGTTCCAATTGATGTAGATGGAGTGACAGTCAGATATTTTAAGAGGGTATCAAAAGACCCAACTCATGCTTCTCCTGCTCTTTGGAAATTTCTTTATTCTAACGTTAATTCATATGATATAATACATATACAATCGTGGTGGAGTATTTTAGTACTGGTTTCCGCATTTATATGCTTAATTAAAGGAAAAAAGGTGGTTGTATCTCCCAGGGGAATGTTAAGTATATATATATTTAATTCAGGTCAAAGCAAAATTAAGAAAATTATACATAAAGCATTTGGTAGAAATCTATTAGCTCAAACCAATTTACATGCAACTGCCAAATCTGAATTTGAGGAATGCAGACATGTAATAAAAGATTGGAAAGGATTTATTCTGCCAAATATCATCTCGCTGCCTAAATTGGAGATAATTAAAAAACCTAATGAAGTTTTTACTTTGGTATTCATGTCAAGAATTCATCCAAAAAAGGGTATCGAATTGTTGTTAAATGCTGTTGCATGTTTGCCCTTTGAATTTAGATTGCAGATAGCGGGATCTGGCGAAGATTCATATATTAAAGAGCTTAAGCAACTCGCAGCAGATTTAGATATATCACATCAATTGGAATGGCTGGGCTGGGTAGATCGAGATCAAAAATTCAAATTATTGATGAATGCAGATCTTTTTGCCTTGGTTTCATATAATGAGAATTTTGCTAATGTTGTAATTGAGTCACTTCATGTAGGTACGCCAGTACTTCTCTCTTATGGAGTTGCATTATCTGAATTTGTACAGCAAAGAGATTTAGGATGGGTTACCAGTCTCGAAATTGAAGCTGTAGCAGCAAAAATTTTAGACATAGAAAGCGATAAGCTTAAAAGAACTCGTATTAATAGCACAAGTAATCTAATAGTAGGTGATATTTTCGCCCCAGAAAAGTTAATACCAAAGTATATCCACGAATATGAGAATATAATTAATGACAAATAAAGTTTTAATTTTCCATTTAAATATTCTGTTAGAATTTCGGAAATTGAAGTATTTTTGAACTAAATCTCTTTTATGATCGAATCCACAATGTTACAAGCTCTTATTCTAACGAAAAACGAGGAGCCCAATCTAAATCGTGTTCTTGAGAGATTGAAATGGCTCAATAAAGTACTAATTATAGACAGCTTTAGCACTGACGATACTCTTGCAATAGCTGCTTCATACTCTAATGTTGTAGTCGTGCAACGAGCTTTTGACTCATTTGCAAGCCAATGCAATTATGGATTATCGTTGATAGACAGCCAATGGGTACTTAGTTTAGATGCTGACTATGTTCTTACAGATGAATTTATAGAAGAAACAAAGCAAATCATTAAGTCCAATGACAAAGTTGCTTATGCCGTAAAATTTAAGTTTTTAGTTTTTGGAAAGCCTTTATTAAGAGACAATACAACACCCAGAACCGTATTATTCGTTAAAAAATTTGGATCATATTTCAATGATGGTCATGCTCACAGGTTAAACGTCGATGGGGCTATTGGGAAATATAAATCTCATATCTTACATGACGATCGCAAATCATTAAGCCGGTGGTTAAGTAATCAAGATGGATATGCTATAAAGGAATGTGACAAAATTTTAGATAGTGAGTTAGAAAATTTAAATATTTCTTCCAGAATTAGAAAAACTAAGATTATCGCTCCCTTTCTCGTATTTTTTTACTCCCTGTTTATTAAGGGGCTAATTTTTAATGGTTGGCGTGGTTGGCATTACACTTTACAGCGAACATTAGTAGAAATTTTATTTGCTATAAGGTTAATAGAAGAAGAAAATTTAAAGAAAGATATTGAGAGTTGATTATGAATGACGAACGATTTCTATCTAAAGTAAACCTTGGCCGTTTCGATTCTTTCATTGGTCTTGACCGTGGTGCAGGAAAATTAAAGGAGATTTTATGGTATTTCATTAAAATGATATTTTTCTTAACAGCTTTTCCTTACCCAAGTAGTATTAAGAGAATTTTGCTTAAAATATTTGGCGCGACAATTGGGCATGGTGTAGTGATAAAGCCTAGGGTCAATATTCATATGCCTTGGAAATTGATCATTGGCAATGACGTATGGATAGGCGAGGAAGCTTTTATCTTAAATTTCGAGACGATCGTTATAGGAAATGATGTATGTGTTTCTCAAAGGGCATTTCTTTGCGGCGGAAATCATGATTATAGAGACCCTACTATGCCTTATCGTAATGGGCCGATCATCCTGGAAGATGGTTGTTGGGTAGGTGCCAGTTGTTTTGTTGGTCCAGATGTAAAGATAGGTATAGATACTGTGGTTTCTGCGGGGTCGATAGTAACAAAGAGTTTAGCTGGAAATGGAATCTATAAGGGAAATCCTGCTGAATATATTAAGCCCAGATGGAAGTAAAGAATCGCATAATGGTCATTGGGATTAACTGTTTGCCTGAGCTTACCGGCATTGGTAAGTATACAGGTGAGATGGTTACCTGGCTTGCAGAAAATGAGCATCAAACTACGATGGTCACTAGCTTTCCTTACTATCCAAACTGGAAGGTACAAAAGCCCTATTATAATCGATTTTATAAAAAGGAAACATTGGAAAAAGGAAGACTAGAAATTTATCGTTGCCCTATGTATATTCCTTCGGTCCCTTCAGGACTAAAAAGACTTATTCATGAGGCCACATTTTTCTTATCTTCCTTTTTAATTATTCTTAGGTTATTGTTCAAGCCAAAATATGACTTGATTCTATCTATCGCGCCGCCATTTCACTTAGGCTTTCTCGCGCTGTTTTATCGTTTTTTTAAAGGTGGTAAAATTGTCTATCATATTCAGGATCTCCAAGTAGATGCCGCGAAAGAACTAAAGATGCTTCCTGACGGTATTTTTTCCATCTTATTTGTCATGGAACGTTTTATTATGAAACATGTAAATTACGTAAGTACCATTTCTGAAGGGATGTTGGCTAAGGTTAGAAGGAAAATAGAAAAAGAGCCTTTGTTTTTTCCTAATTGGGTAGATACTGAAGGTTTTTATCCTTTGATAGCCAGGGAAAAGTTAAAGATAAATTGGGGTTATCAGCTAAATGATACGGTGATACTATATTCTGGCAGTATCGGGGAGAAGCAGGGATTAGATAGTTTGATCAGGATAGCGGCAAACCTGCGTATGAATGCTAGTTTACAATTTATTATTTGTGGAACTGGACCGTACAAAGAAGAATTAATGAGGCTTGCCGAAGAACAAACATTAACCAACCTTAAGTTTCTTCCCCTTCAGGAATACCATGTATTTAATGAATTTCTTAACATGGCAGATATACATTTAGTATTGCAAAAAGCAAACGCTAGCGATTTAGTAATGCCTTCGAAACTTACTACAATTTTATCTGTCGGGGGACTGGCTCTTGTTACCGCTAATATTGGGACAACGCTTCGGGATATAATTGATAACTATGAGATGGGTGTTGCAATAGATCCAGAGGATGAAGACCTATTAGCCAACAAAATAATTAGTATTTCTAAATGCAACAGCGATTCCCTTCGTCAAAATGCCAGGAAATATGCAGTAAAGTATTTAAATAAGGATAACATTCTCGCACGGATGATATCTGATATAAATTAATTAAGATGAGAAGATTTTTTATTTTGATACTCTTGACTATAACAAGTTTACAAGTTAAATCGCAATTATTAGATTCACTTCGGTTTGTAATAGGCACCACTGCTACAGCAGCAACTAAATCGTATCTACCACTATGGTTAGTGTCTAATAAATTTGGAGTCATCTCAGATCAGAAATTTGATTTTTCAACACATATAAATGCAACAAGTGCCTATCATACCGGAGAGGAGTACAATCCAATTTACGACAAAGAAGATCATGGATTTTATTTTCAATATGGCATAGATTTGTTTAATAATGCTCATTTGCGAAAAACCATTGTAGATGAGGCTTTTATTAGTGTAAAGCATAAAAAAATGATGGTTAGGGCGGGGAGATTCAGGCAGATTATAGGGGAGATAGATCCAGATCTTTCATCTGGTTCATTGGGTATGAGTGGTAATTCATTGCCAATCCCTGAAATAACGGCTTCAGTAGCTTATGGGGATGTTCCATTTACTAATGGGTTTGCTCAATTCAAAGCTCAGATTAGTCATGGTTGGATGGGTAATCATCAATATATGAAACAAGCTTTTTTGCATGAAAAGAACTTGTATATAAAATTGGGTAGAGGACGTTTTAAATTATATGGAGGCGTTCAACATTACGCTGTTTGGGGAGGAAGGCGAGAGGATCTTAAACTTGATAGGTCTATAATGGGCTTTCTAAACGTCTTATTAGTTCGCGAGGCTAATGATGGTAGTGTCCAAGGAAGCATTTCTCCAAATAGAGCGGGCGATCATCGCGGAGTTATTGAGGCAGGCGTGGAATGGGAAAATGATAATTCTAAATTTCTCTTAAATAATCAAACTCCCTTCGATATGGGGCAGGGTATTGACTACAGGAACATAGATCGATTATTCAGTTTTAATGTGATTAATAAAAATGAGGGCGATATCTTTAAGAAATTTGTTGCAGAGTTTCTTTACACTAAGCAAATGAATAATTTTTACTATTTAAGTGCAAGAGAAAGTTATTATAATAATGGAGTTTATAAGACGGGTTGGGAATATAATGACCGGATTATAGGCACTCCCCTTTTCATTAATAGAGTTAGGGGCTCCAAATATTTTGATAATATTGAACCTTTTGATTGGGATGCTAAAGGAGACAGTATTCCTGGATTATCAAATATTATCAGTAACCGGGTGATTGGTGGGCACATTGGTGCGATAGTAAATGTTCGAGACAATCTATCTGCGAAATCGATGATAACATATACAAGAAATTACGGTGATTATGCCTCAAGAGATTTTACTCCCTCAAAGAATCAATTTTATACACTTCAGGAATTTATATGGGATATTAATTCTTCGCAACAGTTTTTTTTAAGCGCAGGTGTAGCATTTGATTTCGGCCAACTGACAAGGAACTTTGGAGGGGTTTTTGGAATTCAGTGGCATCTAAATAACAGGTAAACTAGCCGTATCATACAGGTCTATGTATTCTAAAGTTAGTTTTTTAGGATCGAAGTCTTTTCGGATTCTTAAAGGCGAAGAATTGGTTATGTTAGCAAGTTTATTTGAATCTTGATGTATCTCCTCAAGATTCGCTGTAATGCTAGTAATATCTAAGTCACACGCCCATCCTTGTCCTGATTTGATTAAATAATTACTAAGCCCTACTTGCTTACTAACTAGAACGGGGGTGCCTACAGATAGAGCCTCAATCACTACTATCGCGAAGTTTTCATTATGAGAAGTTAATGCAAAAAGATCGATCTCTGATAAAAACTTAAATTTTTCTGTTCCGTTCTTCCATCCGACCCACTTAATTTTTTGTTCAATGCCATGCTCACGTATTAATTCTTTAAGCTCAGAGATATAATTTAGATCACCGTCTCCACCAATTAAAAATCTGTAATCGAAAGACACTTTGCTAAGGGATTTTATCAAAAAATCCAAACCCTTTTTCCGATCTATTCTAGATAAGAAACCTATTGTAAAAATTTCATTTTTTCGTTCGCGATTCAATTCTTCGCTCGGCAATTTCACTAAATTTGGAATTATTTTTCCGCCCCAATTTGGAATCAATTCTTGGCATTCATCTAATTCAGATTGAGCGGTTACATGTAGAATAGTTCGCCTAAGAAGCTTTGTTCCAATAAACTTGTTTAGAAACCTCTTTTTAGTTGGATTGTTGGTTTCGATAATATAACTGCTAAGCATCCCATGTGGTGAAAAAATAGGCTTTATTCTCTTCAAAAGACATATAAATACTGCGCCAATTATTAATGGATTCCACCAAGAATGTATGTGAACTACATCAAAATCCTTAGCTTTTGTATATAAATTTTTCCACAGGCTAGGTGATATATGTGTGTGATCACCGGTCACCCTATTGAAATAAGTTACTTTAACGCCATCGATTAAAACTTCGACTCCAGTTTTTACATCAAGATTAAATTTTCCATTTGCATTTGTAGTAAAAACTGAAACGTCATTTCCTTGTAATACGAGTTGCTCAGCCAACATGAAGATAACTACTATTGTACCTCCATAGATATATGCTGGTTTATAGGATGGGACAACGAATAATATTTTCATTAAAGATAAAAAAAAATGTTTTTAACTAGTATCCCGGGGTGGCATAAATATAGTCTATTTGTAGATAAAACGATGTGTAACTACAATAGTTTTTTAATTTAATAAGTTCAACAATTTTAACTCTATGCATCTTTTTTTAGCGATATTGCGAGTGTTTATTAAATAGTCAACATTTCACTTTAAATTTCTTTTGTATTGAAATCAAATCAACATATTGTAGGTCTAGACGGATTACGCGGGCTAGCAGTAATTATGGTTATGCTTTATCATTTCAGTCATGTTACATCTGTAACTAATACCCTAAGCGATGAAATTTTCACAAAGATTCTTAGAATGGGATGGATAGGTGTGGATATTTTTTTCGTGTTATCGGGATTCTTAATAACTAGAATTCTATTGTGGTCCAAAAATTTAGATTTACAAAATTATTTAAAGCTCTTTTATATTAAACGAAGCCTTCGAATATTCCCATTATATTATTTATATATAATTTTTATTTTTTTTATCTTCTATCCAATGATTTCAAATCATTTAGGAGTTATTGAGCAGAATAAAATCAGATCTGCACAGGAATCCATTCCTTGGTTCTTTCTTTACGTTTCCAATATTAAGCAAGTCTTAAACGGATCTTTTTTTGGAGCGGGGTTAGGTCACTTGTGGTCGCTATCTATTGAAGAGCAATTTTATATTATATGGCCGTTCGTCATTTTTTTTGTTGATGTAAAACATCTTTCCAAGGTGTTCTTAGGAATAATTACTATTTCACTTTTACTTAGAATTATCATGTATCTGCTTTCAGTGCCTGGTGAAATAATATATGTATTTACCTTCACAAGGATTGATGGCCTAGTATTTGGTGCGTATGTTGCTCTACTAAGTATTGGCTCTACAAAGGTCTTGTTCGATGAGAAATACTTATCATATAGCTTTTATGCTCTTTTTATAGTTTGTCTTATATTGTTATATAATTTGGGGCCAAGAGTAGAAATGCACCCAATTCTTTTTACGGTTTTCTTAACATTGTTGGGTATCTGTTTTGCAATTCTTATATGGGTATTACAATCTAGCAAAGACTCAATATCAAAAAGTTTTTTCAGCAGTAGGATACTTGTTTTTTTTGGAAAGTATAGCTATGGATTATATATATTTCATCCACTTTTAAGGCAGTTAGTTATGAAAGTAATTGGTGAACCAAAAGTTATTTTTGGTTCACAAATTATATGGGAAATTGGTGTCTTAATCGTATGTACGGCAATTTCTCTAATTGTGGCTCTTTTGAGCTGGAATCTTTTTGAGAAATGGTTCTTGAAGAGTAAAGACTTTTTCTTAAAATTGGCTATTCGTAATAGATAAGGATACTTTTGATTTAATTCCTATTCCTATATAAAGGTTTCACCAAATTCGGTGCTCATTTTTTGAACGATTCCTTTAATCGACTGCTCTTCAGCTTTAGGATATATCAATAGTGCATTCCCTTCATCAACAACAATAAAGTTATCTAAGCCTCTTATAACGGCTAGCTTTTCATTGCTGATGTGAATGATGCTATTTTTTGTATCAGTAACGTTGATCTGTCTTGCAGCAATAACATTGTTGTTGTCATCTTTAGGCGCAGCTTCATACAGTGAAGCCCATGTTCCTAAATCAGACCAACCGAAGTCTGCAGGGATGGTGTAGACATTGTTAGCCTGCTCCATAATGGCATAGTCAATTGAAATATTAGGAGAGGTTGGGTAATGCTCATCAATAAAAGCTTGCTCGGCATGTGTATTGTATACAATATCCCCTTTTGAAAATAAGTTATGGATATCTTCTGCGTGCTCTTTCAAGGCATTGATGATAGAACCTACCTTCCAAATGAAAATTCCAGCGTTCCATACGTAATTGCCTTCTGCCAAGAATTCCTTCGCTTTCTCTAAAGTTGGCTTCTCTTTAAATTGAGCAACTTTATGCACGCCTCCTTCTTCTTCACTTGCATATTTAATATAGCCGTAACCCGTATCCGGACGGGTAGGGGCAATACCTAAAGTTACCAATACTTCATATTTTTCTGTATAAGCCAGGGCTTGTTCTACTTTGCTGATGAAAACTTCTTCGTAGAGAATAAAATGATCTGATGGTGCCACAACGATATTGGCATCGGGATTTAATCCTTTTAGTTTAAAAGAAGCGTAAGCAATGCAAGGTGCAGTATTGTTTCTGCTGGGCTCACAGATCAGCTGTGCGGTAGTTATTCCATCCAGCTGATGTAAGATGATGTCTTCGTATTGACTGTTGGTTACAATGAAGATATTCTCTACAGGGCACAGCTTTAAGAATCTTTTGTACGTGAGTTGGAGTAAAGATTCGCCTATTCCTAATATATCCAGGAATTGTTTCGGGAAATTGTTGCGGCTTTTTGGCCAGAAACGGCTGCCTACGCCGCCAGCCATTATTAAAACGTAGTTATTTTTGTTCATAGTTTTCTAAATTAGATTGCCACGTCGTTCCTCCTCGCAATGACAAAGTGGTTATGCAATGACAGAGGTAGTTAATGAGTTACTTCGGGCTGCGCCCTCGCAATGACGCGGGTGACACGGCGGTTGCAATTAGGTTAGTTCCAGTTTAGGTCTTTAACTTGATTGTATACTTTTGAAATTCCTTCCTCTAAAGAAACTTTAGCTTTCCAGCCTTGGGCATTCAATTTACTTACGTCCATTAGCTTTCTTGGTGTGCCGTCTGGTTTGCTTGTATCAGTGATAATTTCACCTTCAAAACCAATAATTTTTGCTACCAGTTTTGCCAATTCCAGAATAGATACATCCTCACCAACCCCTACATTTACTAAGCCTGACTCATTGTAAGTTTGCATCAAATAAAAACAAGCATCAGCTAAATCATCAACATATAAGAACTCCCTTTTAGGCGTTCCTGTTCCCCAGATGGTCACAGTTTGTTCTCCGTTATTTTTAGCAGTGATCACCTTACGGATTAGAGCTGGTAAGACGTGAGAATTATTCAGATCGTAATTGTCATTTGGGCCATAAAGATTTGTTGGCATTACAGAAATGTAATTACATCCGTATTGTGAACGGTAAGCATCACACAATTTAATACCCGCTATTTTAGCAATCGCATAAGGCTCATTGGTTGGCTCTAACTCGCCGGTCAACAGGTAATCTTCTTTTAAAGGTTGTGGTGCCAGTTTTGGATAGATACAAGATGAGCCCAGGAACATTAATTTCTCCACCTTATTCTCATAAGCTGAATGGATTACATTGTTCTGGATCATTAGGTTTTCAAAAAGGAAATCTGCGCGGTAAATGTTGTTTGCTAAGATACCTCCTACTTTTGCAGCAGCCAGGAAAACATAGTCAGGTTTTTCCGTAGCAAAGAACGCTGATACCGCTTGCTGGTTGCGTAAGTCCAGCTCTTTGGAAGACCTGGTGATAATGTTGTTAAAACCTTCGGCTTTTAATTTTCTTACAATAGCAGAACCAACCATTCCATTGTGTCCTGCTACATATATTTTTGCTGTTTGCTCCATTTAATTATTCGAATTGGTTTTTAACTGAGTAACCTGCTTCTTTCAACATTCTTTCTTTTTCGAAGTGCTGAACATCTGAAGTCATCATGTCATTAACCAATCCGGCTAAATCATATTTCGGAGCCCACTTCAATTTTTCTTTACATTTTGTCGGATCTCCGATCAACAAATCTACTTCTGTTGGGCGGAAATATTTTTTGTCAACAGCTACCACTTCTTTACCAACTTCTACCTGATATTTCTCATTGCTGCAAGATACCACATATCCTTTTTCATCTGCGCCTTCACCTTTAAACTCTAAGGCAATTCCTACCTCCCCAAAAGCTAACTTAATGAAATCGCGTACGGTAGTCGTAACTCCTGTTGCAATTACAAAATCTTCTGGTTTCTCTTGCTGTAAGATTAGCCACATTGCTTCTACATAATCTTTAGCATGCCCCCAATCGCGACGTGCATCTAAGTTTCCAAGATATAGCTTATCTTGCATACCCAAAGCAATTTTCGCAGTTGCACGGGTAATTTTGCGGGTTACAAAGGTTTCTCCTCTAAGCGGACTTTCGTGGTTAAACAAGATTCCGTTACAAGCGTAAATGCCATATGCTTCACGGTAGTTAACCGTAATCCAATACGCATACATTTTTGCTACTGCATATGGTGAACGTGGGTAGAATGGTGTAGTTTCTGATTGCGGAACAGCTTGTACCAATCCATATAACTCTGAAGTTGATGCCTGGTAAACTTTAGTTTTTTCTACCAAACCCAGAATACGGATGGCTTCTAAAATTCTTAACGTACCAATACCATCTGCGTTTGCAGTGTACTCGGGAGTTTCAAAACTTACTTGTACATGGCTCATTGCACCTAAATTGTAAATCTCATCTGGTTGTACTTGTTGAATGATGCGAATTAAGTTGGTAGAATCACTCAAATCACCATAGTGCAAAACGAATTTTACATTGCTCTCATGCGGGTCTTGATAAAGGTGGTCAATACGGTCTGTGTTGAACAATGAACTACGGCGTTTTATCCCGTGTACTTCATAACCTTTTTTTAACAATAGATCAGCTAAATATGCGCCGTCCTGACCTGTAATACCTGTTATCAGAGCTTTTTTCATTGATATTTGATTTTTATTTTGAATTTTATAAACTATATCGCACTTTGTTGACAGCAAATATATTCATTTGTAGTTAAATAACTATATTTGTGTACATTTTACACTAAGCAAAATAAGATTAACTTAATTGCGCTAAAAAATTAACAACCACATAACTATATTTGCTAAAATTATAAAACTCAAACAATAAAAAAGTATGAAGAACATCACTAACATTTGCTGTATTGGAGCAGGGTATGTAGGGGGGCCAACAATGGCTGTTGTAGCTAAACAATGCCCGCATATTAAAGTTACTATTGTTGATTTAAATGAAGCCCGTATTGCTGCCTGGAATGATGAAGATGTGAATAATATACCTGTTTATGAACCCGGTTTGAGTGAAGTAGTTGCTGAAGCAAGGGGAAGAAATTTGTTTTTTTCTACTGATGTAGATAAGGCTATTGCTGAGGCTGAAATGATATTTATCTCAGTGAATACACCGACCAAAACTTATGGTGCGGGTAAAGGTATGGGAGCAGATTTAAAATGGATTGAGCTTTGCGCAAGACAAATTGCCCGTGTTTCTACAAGTGACAAGATCATTGTAGAGAAATCTACATTGCCGGTTCGTACTGCTGAAGCTGTAAGAGATATTTTGCATAACTCAGGTAGCGGGGTGAAGTTTGAGGTTTTGTCTAACCCTGAATTTTTAGCGGAGGGTACTGCAGTTGAGGATTTATTAGCGCCTGACCGTGTGTTAATTGGCGGTGATTCTACAGAGGCGGGTAAGGAAGCCGTACAAGCATTAGTTGATGTATATAATAACTGGATTCCTAGAGAGCGCATCTTGACCACTAACGTATGGTCGTCTGAGCTTTCCAAACTGGTAGCGAATGCTTACTTAGCGCAAAGGATTTCTTCCATTAACGCAATTTCCGAATTGTGTGAAAAGACTGAAGCGGATGTGAATGAAGTTTCGAGAGCGATTGGTACCGATAGTCGTATCGGTTCTAAGTTTTTAAAAGCCTCTGTTGGTTTTGGTGGATCATGTTTCCAAAAAGATATTTTGAATCTGGTTTATATTTCGCGCTCATTCGGTTTGCAAGAAGTTGCTGATTATTGGGAGCAAGTGATCATCATGAATGATCACCAAAAGAAACGTTTTGCCCTCAACATCGTACGCAGTTTGTATAATACAGTTTCTGGTAAGAAAATTACTTTCTTAGGCTGGGCGTTTAAAAAAGACACCAACGATACGCGTGAATCTGCAGCCATCTATGTGGCTGATGAGTTATTAAATGAGCAGGCAAAAATCCGTGTATATGATCCAAAGGTCAAAGAAGGTCAGATCTTAGCTGATTTGGATTATTTGGAGACACGTAAACCTGAAGCGAATAAGGAATATGTTAAAGTTTTTGAAGATCCTTATCGCGCCTGTGAGAATTCTCATGCCATCGCCATTTTGACGGAATGGGATGAATTTAAAGAATACGACTGGCAACGCATCTACGACAGCATGCTGAAGCCTGCTAAAATATTTGACGGTCGTAATATTCTTGATGTAGAGAAATTAACCGCTATTGGTTTTAAAGTTCAATCTATTGGAAGATAATATAATGGAACCACGTAAAAAAAGAGTATTAATTACCGGCGCTGCCGGATTTTTAGGATCGCATTTGTGCGACAGGTTTATTAAGGAAGGTTATCATGTAATTGGTATGGATAACCTGATTACGGGCGACCTTCAAAATATTGAGCATTTGTTCAAACTAGAGGATTTCGAATTTTACCATCACGATGTTTCTTCTTTTGTGCATGTTCCTGGTGAGCTGGATTACATCCTGCATTTTGCTTCGCCAGCCAGTCCTATTGATTATTTAAAAATCCCAATCCAAACTTTAAAGGTTGGATCTTTGGGAACGCATAATTTATTAGGTTTAGCTAAGGCTAAAGGTGCCCGCATGCTGATCGCTTCTACTTCTGAAGTTTATGGTGACCCTAGTGTGAATCCGCAACCTGAAGAGTATTGGGGTAATGTGAACCCAGTTGGTCCTCGTGGGGTTTACGACGAAGCTAAACGTTTCCAGGAAGCCATTACCATGGCCTACCATACTTTCCATGGTGTAGAAACCCGCATTGTTCGGATTTTTAATACCTATGGACCAAGAATGCGACTGAATGATGGTCGTGTATTACCTGCTTTCATCGGCCAAGCTTTACGTGGTGAAGACTTAACCGTTTTTGGTGATGGTTCTCAAACCCGTGCTTTTTGCTATGTTGATGATTTGATTGAAGGTATTTATCGCTTGTTGTTAAGCGATTATGCCCAGCCTGTGAACATCGGTAATCCTGATGAAATCACGATTAAGCAATTTGGTGAAGAGATCATCAAATTAACGGGTACCAATCAGAAACTGGTATTGAAAGATCTTCCTGTAGATGATCCTAAACAAAGAAGACCGGATATAACTAAAGCCAAAGCCCTGTTAGGCTGGGAGCCTAAAGTAAGCCGCGCTGAAGGTTTAAAGATCACCTATGACTATTTTAAATCACTACCGGAGTCGGTTCTTTTTGCAAAAGACCATAAAGACTTTGAAAATTATAATAAATAACGTGCGGTTAGGATGAAGAAAATTCTAATTACAGGTGGTGCTGGTTTTATCGGTTCGCATGTGGTGCGAAGGTTTGTTACAAACTATCCGGAGTACAAGATTGTAAACCTGGATAAGCTGACCTACGCGGGGAATCTTGCAAATCTCACCGATATTGAAGGTCAAGAAAATTATTCCTTCATAAAGGCTGACATTACTGATGCTTCGGCGATGAATGATCTTTTTCAGAAAGAGAATTTTGATGCAGTAATTCATTTGGCTGCGGAGTCTCACGTGGATAGGTCTATTACCGATCCAACTGCTTTCGTCATGACCAACGTGATCGGAACAGTGAACTTGTTAAATGCTGCCCGTGAATACTGGAAGGGCGATTTTGATAAAAAGCGTTTTTATCATGTATCAACTGATGAGGTTTATGGTGCGTTAGGCGAAACAGGAATGTTTACGGAATCTACTGCTTATGATCCGCATAGTCCTTATTCTGCTTCTAAAGCAAGTTCTGATCATTTTGTTCGTGCCTATCACGATACTTATGGTATCGATGTAGTGATTTCCAATTGTTCAAACAATTATGGTTCACATCATTTTCCTGAGAAATTGATTCCATTGGCCATTAATAACATCAAAAACAACAAGCCCGTACCTGTTTATGGTAAGGGAGAGAACGTTAGGGATTGGCTATGGGTTGAAGATCATGCGCGCGCCATTGATGTCATTTTCCATCAGGCGAAGACTGGCGAGACTTACAACATTGGTGGACATAATGAGTGGAAAAATATTGACCTGATCAATTTGCTTTGCACCATTATGGATGATAAGCTTGGAAGAGAACCTGGTTCTTCAGCTCAGCTAATCACTTATGTTACCGATAGAGCTGGCCATGACTTGCGTTATGCTATCGATTCTACAAAGCTACAGGAAAAGTTGGATTGGGTACCTTCTCTTCAGTTTGAAGAGGGACTGGCTAAAACAGTGGATTGGTACCTGGAAAATGAAGAGTGGTTAGACAACGTAACTTCGGGCAATTATCAATCCTATTATCAGAATCAATACGCAGAAAGATAAATGAAGGCTACAGAAACCAAACTTAAGGGTTGTTTTATCATCGAACCAGCTGTGTTTAAAGATAGCCGAGGGTACTTTTTTGAAAGTTTTAACCAGCCAAAGTTTGAAGAATTAACCGGACAACAAGGTCATTTTGTACAAGACAATCAGAGTGCTTCTACCTACGGGGTGATCAGGGGCTTGCATTTCCAAAAAGGCGAGTACGCACAGGCTAAACTGGTGAGGGCAATTGAAGGCCGCGTATTGGACGTAGCAGTTGATATTCGAGCCGGCTCTGAGACTTACGGTCAATGGGTAGCAGTTGAGCTTACTGGCGAAAATAACTTACAACTTTATGTTCCACGCGGTTTTGCGCACGGATTTTCTGTGCTAAGCGAAACGGCTGTTTTTGCTTACAAATGCGACAATACATACAATAAGGCATCTGAGGGTGGATTGTTCTTCAACGATCCTACCCTAAATATTGATTGGGGAATTCCTGAAAATAAACAAAGTTTAAGTGAAAAAGACTTAATATTGCCTACTTTTAAATAGCATATGAATACAATCGTATTAGGTGGATCCGGGCAATTAGGACAATGCCTGAAAGCTGTTGATGAAACAGGTAGTTACCAACTCTTAGATTTTCCGGATGAAAGTGCGGCGAATATTTTAGACGTAGAGAAGTTAAGGGCACTTTTTTTAGAAAAAAAGCCGGAGTTTGTAGTTAATTGCGCTGCCTATACTGCTGTCGACAAAGCTGAGGATGAAATCGAACTGGCCAGGCAAATCAACAAACAAGGCGCTTTAAACGTTGCACTGTTGTGCAAGGAATTTGATGCTACTTTAATTCATATCTCTACTGATTTCGTTTTTGAGGGTGATCAGGTGGCCTTGCTGAAAGAAGACGATGTTGCTGAGCCAATCAGCGTATATGGGTTGACCAAACTGGAAGGCGAGCAAGATATTATTGCCAACCTGCCAAAACACTATATTATACGCACCAGCTGGTTGTATTCAGAATACGGAAATAATTTTGTGAAGACCATGCTGAAGCTTGGCTCCGAGCGTGATGAGTTGAACATTATCGCCGATCAGATTGGTTCGCCAACCTATGCGATTGATCTGGCAAATGTGATACTGGATATCATTGATATGTATGATGAAGCGTATGGTGTTTATCATTATAGTAATGAAGGTGCTGTCTCCTGGTACGACTTTGCCAAGGCTATTTTTGACATCAGTAAAACTGAGTTGAAAGTAAATCCAATTCCTACATCAGCATACCCAACTAAAGCTGCGAGGCCGAAGTTTTCTGTAATGGATAAAACCAAGATTAAATCAACATTTGGAATTGAGGTTCCATATTGGAGGGATAGTTTAAAGAATTGTATAGAGATCCTGAACCAAGTTCAGCAAGACGTAACGCATAAAGCAATTTAATATGAAAGGAATAATATTAGCTGGTGGTAGCGGCACAAGGTTGCATCCCCTTACTTTAGTAATGAGCAAGCAAATGATGCCGGTTTACGATAAACCGATGATCTATTATCCGCTTTCCACTTTAATGCTTGCAGGGATCAATGAGATTTTGATCATCTCTACTCCGCATGATTTGCCAAATTTTGAGAAGCTGCTGGGCGACGGAAGCAAGCTGGGTTGTAAATTTTCTTATGCGGTGCAAGCTGAACCGAACGGACTCGCGCAAGCTTTTGTGATAGGTGCTGATTTTATTGGTTCGGATAAAGTGGCCTTAGTGCTTGGCGACAATATTTTTTATGGCGAGGGCATGTCTAAACTGCTTCAGCAAAGTGCTGATCCTGACGGTGGGGTGGTATTTGCTTATCAAGTTTCTGATCCGGAACGTTATGGCGTGGTTGAATTTGATGACAATAAAAAAGCCATCTCAATTGAGGAGAAACCTGTTGAACCTAAGTCAAACTATGCCGTGCCGGGATTATACTTCTACGACAACAGTGTGGTAGAAATTGCTAAGAATATCAAACCATCGCCCCGTGGCGAATATGAGATCACTGATGTAAATAAGGTTTACCTGGAGCAAGGTAAATTGAAAGTTGGCGTATTGAGTCGCGGTACTGCCTGGCTGGATACCGGAACCTTTAACTCTTTAATGCAAGCGGGACAATTTGTTCAGGTGATCGAAGAACGCCAGGGTCTAAAAATCGGATCTATTGAAGAGGTAGCCTATCGTATGGGCTTCATTAATGGGGAACAGCTAAGGGCAGTGGCTACACCGCTTGTAAAAAGTGGTTATGGCCAGTATTTGTTGAAGCTGATCAAGTAAAAATACGCCGCTTTTTCAAATAGACCAGCTTTTTGTCATTTGTAAGTATACTTGTACGGTATTACTACTCAATTCCTTTTTTGGCCTCCTAATTGATATGCCCTCTCCACAAAATGCTCAGCTTTCTGGCTCAGCAGGGAAGTTTATGGAAGTACACATGGGAAAGTTACTCGAAGGAGTAATTAGAAAGAGAGGGGTTAATATTAGTGCGCTTGCAAGAAATCTTCATGTAAACAGAAGAACGGTATACAATTGGTTTGCAGAAGCTGAATTGCCTTCTGAGCTTATTGAGCAGATATCCAAGGTGATCGCTCATGATTTTTACAATGAACTTCCTGTTACATTTCCAAAAGCAACGGAAGAAAATCTCTTCCCCGCAGGGAATTCAGTAGACAAAGGCGACGAGTATTGGAAAAATAAGTACATCGCACTTTTAGAACGTTATGCTGAACTCCTTGCAGAGAAGAGGGTTTATTGATCTATTTGTTGATCATAATTAGTGCTCTCGACTTTACGCCTGATTGAATACGCTCAGTTTTTGGTGCATCTGCTGTCGAGCTTTCTGAATCGACTCCATTGATCGAAGATTTTTTAGATACTGTCCTGGTCGTTTTGCTCATTCCTGAAGTACCGAAGTTATAAGTTAGGGTTGCTGCAGCGAATCCATTTCCTTTCAAGGTATTTTTGAATAATTGTGATACCCACTCTCCCTTACCTGAATTGTAACCAGTGATTGCCATTTTATTGTATAGCCCTCCAGTAACTTTAAATGCCAAACCACCACGGACAATTCCTATGTGTGCCGCAGCATAATTTGCAGAAGGATAAGAAGCTTTTACAGTCCCATCCGCAAGCATTTGATTGGCAATGGTACTGTTATACTTGCCATTTGGATGGGCACGGTCGTACAGGGTTTGCCAGTCACCACTTTTCACCTGGCTGCTTGAATTTTGGGTGCGCGTGCGATTTGACGTCCGTTCATTATTGGTTTCGCCCGCAAGTTCTGCATCGAGGGTTAAGGTGTACAATCGCTGAGTCGATGCTTTTCCTAAATCCCAGCTCAAAATGCGGGTAAGGAAACTGTAGCGATAATAGGTCATGGCTTTTGACAAATCGAAGAAGCGCTGATTGGCGTCTGTACCAGCTTTAGTTGAAAGGAGGGAAGCGTCTACGCCAACCAATACCGGGCCAACGTTTAAACCAAGATGTCCGCCCCAATTGATGTAGTCCTGTTTGAAACTTGGAAGGGTGGTCATGCCCCTTACACTTCCGCCGTCGTAGCCGACCGCACGTTTACCGGTACCAAATACCACTCCAAATTCCGGATAGATAAATGGTTTCAAACCCGTGCTGAGCATTTTGTCTAATTTGCCTAAATACAGATCTGACTCCAGACGGAATTCCACTCCTTTTTGAGTAACTCCAACATTGTTTGCGTAGCCAATTGGGTCGTAATTCGCTTTATAGGTAGTGTACCTGGAACCAACACTGATTCTTGGGTTGAGTTGGAATATGCTTTTGGTTGTTTGGATGATTGTGGTTTCATACCGTTCTGAAATCGCTTTCCCTACTTCTGTTAAGGAAAGAGAAGCTTGCCTGGTTACAGTTGCCGGGCTGGCTGGCGCTGCAACTGCGACAAGTACTAAATCTGCAAAGGTCATGTTGTTGCGGCTTTCGGCGCCAAGACCTGCGGACTTCATTTTTTCTGTTCCGTGGTAGCTTAGCTGCGCTAATCTTTTGGCTGTAAAATCTTGTGTGCTGGCAGCTGCTAATGCGCCTTGCTGATTCAGCAACCTGAAGTACAATTTGGAAGCGTCGCGTTCTCCGTAATGTAAGGCAGTTAGCGTAAATAACTCCAGTGCTTTAGACTTTGCATTGGCCGACAACTCACCTGGGTTGATCACGTCAGGTTCGGTCAGCAGTACGGGACCAAGATTTCCAGGAAGGTTTTTGTCAAAGTAGGTGCTACCTTTAAGCGCAGCAATGATCTTGCTCTGAACACCTGATTGCAAATCAGCAGTCATGGCATTGAGCAAGCTAGCTGTTTGCGGATGGTGTTCAAAATCGCTTTGTTGTAAATCGATCAATGAAAATAAGGCACGTCGGTAATTTTCATGCGCGGTTTCCGGACTTACTATTTGTCCAGGGTAGGTCATTCCACGAAATGCAACTACAGCTCTGGTCTCTGCACCTGGCTTTCCATTTTGCTGTTGTAACAGTTGCGCTAAGGTAATTTCCCTGCCTGCATCAGTCGTCAAAGCCAATTGCTGGTCTTCACGCATTTCACGGGTTGCCGAGGTAATGGTGATGGTGTTCTCCAGTTTGGTGCCATAGTCCCTTGCGCGATAAGCCTGATAAATATTTTCCTGCCATTGGGGACGGTTTCCGGCTGCATTTGCGGGGTTCGCCGCCATCTTGATGCGCAGGTCTTTTAGTTCAAGCGGATTGCTAATGCTGCTGCTCGTACCGTTTGTTGTAGTGATGAATTGTAATTTACTTGATTCCGGCAGGTTTTTATTGACTGCTTCAAACAAGGCTACAATATTTACGAACCCTCCCTTTGAGAATTCAGTAAGGTCGTCCTCCTTGAACAACTGGTTGACCGGGATTCCTGCTGCTTTATTGTAGGCTGTAGTATCCTTTAACTTAGCTGCGGCTATTACTGCTGCCCCAATCATCCGGCTGTCTGTTGCAGCGGTAATGTTGGAGGTTGTATAGGTATTTAACGAAGCATTGGGATTCCGTTTTAATTTAACGGTGTCCTGTGGAGCGATATAGCCTGATTGTTTTTGGGCTTCTGCCATCTTTCCAGAAATGAGCAACGCAAAGGATAATAGATAAATTTTAATAAAAGTGGATTTCATAAGATTAATAGATTTCCATGCCGGATACCATTAATCGCGCCTCATATTTATCAAATTTTAAAGTGTGGTATAGCGTCGAACAGGTGTGTGTAATGTGATGTAATTGTTCATCAGTAGTTTATGAAAGTGTTTTATACATACCTGTTCGCCGGTACCATCTTGGGTACAGTTTCCTGCAAAACTGTGATGATGATTTATCACTCTGCAACTCTGCTTTTGCACATTACTATTTTAAGTTTGCGAAAAGTACTTGGGTATTTCTATTTCTCTTTAAAAAATTATGCTATTTAAGCGCTTAACATTGCCTTTCATTTTTTATTTTAGCAGGAATCTAAGTTCCTGCTACTTATGAATGCGGAAATACAAAAACTTCACAACGTCTGGGCCGAAACCCGTAACAAAGCTCTCGAAAATACGGTGCTGCCCCACCATAATTTCGATGACCTGGCGAATTCGATTGTTAATCTTGGCCCTTTTTACTACTATGTGATCGATTTTTATGATATGTCACTTTCGCACGTCAATAAATCTATAACAGAAATGCATGGTTTCGATCCCGAAACAGTGATATTCAACGACATACTTAGTATTATACATCCTGAAGATGTGGATTTTGTAGGAAAGACAGAAGCTGCCATTTCTGACCTCTTTTACAGTAACCTCGGGCCGGATAAATTGCTAAAATACAAGGCGAGTTATAGCTTTCGGGCTAAGATGAGAGATGGCAAATATGCTTTAATGAACCACCAGTCACTAATGCTGACGCTAGACAGCAAAGGGCGATATGCAAAGTCCTTAAACATTCATACCAGAATTGACCATTTGAGCGATAGAAATACTTACCAGTTTTCATTGATTGGACTGCAAGACGAACCTTCCTATCTAAATTTAAATACTAGCTCCGGTGTGCAGACGATGGCAAACTTTTCCAAACGGGAGATCGAAATCATTAAATGTCTTGGCGAAGGATTGAATAATAAGGAGACTGGCGAAAAGCTTTTTATTAGTGAACAGACCGTAAAGCAGCACCGTAAAAATATAATGCAGAAGTCGCAAAGCAAAAACACTGCGCAACTGATCAAATCTTGTATTTTACAGGGATTGATTTAATTTTTACTAGTATTTGTTATGGCACTTTAGTCGCTTCTTCGTTGTTGTCCTGTATGGAATCCCCGCCGGTTTCAACTTCTATTTCTTTGGTTGTTACTGCATAATGCGAGGGATGGATTTCGGATCCGTAAGCCAGGGCATAGGCTTTTGTAAACTCTGCACCGAAATATAAAATGATAGAGGAGTAGTATGTCCACAGCAAAACCACAACTAAGGATCCGGCCGCACCGTAAGTTCCGCCAACATCGCTCTGCCCAATGTAAATGGAGATCCCGAACTTTCCAATCATGAAGAGTACGGCCGTGACTACTGCGCCGGAAATGACGTCCCGCCATTTGATCTCTGCATCTGGTAATACCTTAAATATGACTGCGAAGATCAGGGTAATTACGCCTAAGGTGATGATGGTGTTGAGTACGTAGAAAAAGATAACAGATACATCTTTAAAGGTTGCTTGTAACCTGGTATTGAAACCATCAATTACAGCAGTAACACCAAGAGAAACGAGTAGTATAAACCCGAGACTGATAATGACCGAGAAAGAAAGAAAACGGTTCTGGAGCATTTTTAGCCAGCCTCTTTTTGGCTTAGGCTTTAATCCCCAGATCATGTTGATAGAATCCTGTATATCTGCAAAGACGGTCGTAGCACCAATCAATAATGTTCCTATTCCTATGATGAACGCTATTTTGCTTTTTCCACCCAGCGAAGCCTTTTCAATTACTTCCTGCAACTGGGCAGCGGTCTCTCCGCCAAGGAAGCCTTTTAGCTGACCATAAACTTCTCCTTTTGCCGCCTCTGCTCCAAGGAACAGACCGCATAGGGAAATGATTACCACCATTAATGGGGCCATAGAAAATACAGTATAATACGCCAGAGAGCCACTTAGCTTGGTGACTTTATGGTCGCTAAAACCGGTAAAGGAGTTTTTTAATACTTCCCAAATGCCTTTGAATGTTATTTTCTTATTGTTCATAAATGATGCTTAATAAGAATTTAACCGATTTGGCGGGAAAAGGTTTTGATGAGACGCCGGTCAACTGTAAAATTGACCGGCGTCCATTTTTAATCTTCTAAAACAATTGCTTTTTTTGCATCGAAATACAGCCATACCCAGAAGGCGGCGTAAAGGATAGCGAGGGATGAAATGAGGATTTCCATAGCGGCTAGATTTATAAATGGTTAGGGTTAAGTATAATGCTAAACTAATATTATTTTTCAGTTAATAGCAAGTTAATAACAAATAAAAATTTCTTTAGTTTTTAAATACTGTAATCCAGATCAATAGGAATAAATACTATATTTGGTGCAACTATATGCAAACTAGATACCTCTACATTTTAAAGTACGTTTTACCGATTACAGACCTCTTAATGCTTAACCTGGTTTATTGGGGATCGTATCATGTGACCGGCTATTTTGGCAAATGGGTATCTTATCCGCTCTTCCAGCAATATGCCGTAATCTGTAATTTACTCTGGTTATTTAATGCGCTATTTTTTGGTTTGTATTCGGAGTTTAGCGCAAGAAAACTGGAACGCATTTACAGGGGTACCTGGAGAAGTATTCTTTCTCACTTTGTGTTATTTTCCTTGTATCTTTTGTACGAACGAGATGCAGAATTTTCCCGGACTTTTATCCTGGTCTTTTACCTGACCCTGACTTTTGCCTTTGCGTTAAATAGATTTATAGGCACCGTAATACAGTTTGTGGTGATCAATAAACTGGATGCGACCAATAAAGTTGCGGTGATGGGGATGAACCCTACAGGTAAGCGACTTGCAGAATATTTTAAAAGACAGCGGAACATCAGTTTTTATGGTTTTATTGGGAACAACGACAATGGCTATAATTACCAGACCGGTCTGCTATCTGAAGTGGCTGTTGCCGAAATGGAAGCTGCAGCATCGGATGGGGTAACGGAAATGTATGTTTCTGTTCCACCTGAGCGTATGGGTAAAATCCATATCCTGGTACGCGAAGCCGATAAGTACTGCCTGCGCATTAAGCTGGTTCCTGATATTGCAGGCTCCCTGAAGGTGCCTTATGTGATTGATTACATTGGTAAGGAATTCCCTGTAATCAAACTGCGCCATGAACCTCTGGAAGATATTGGTAACCGTTTTAAAAAACGTGTGTTCGATGTTGCTTTCAGTTCGCTGGTGATCATTTTTGTATTGAGCTGGCTTTTCCCGATCATCGCCATCATCATCAAGATTCAAAGTAAAGGGCCAGTCCTATTCAAACAGCTGCGAAGCGGAAGGAATGACGAACCTTTCTGGTGTTATAAGTTTAGAAGCATGCATGTGAATGCTGCCAGCGATAAGGTACAGGCCACTAAAGGGGATAGCCGCATTTTTCCTTTCGGGCAGTTTTTGCGTAAAAGTAGCCTGGACGAACTGCCTCAATTTTTTAACGTATTGTTTGGTGAGATGAGCGTTGTTGGTCCGCGTCCGCACATGTTGAGCCATACTGAAGAATATAAGGCTATTATTAACCAGTTTATGGTTCGCCATTATACCAAACCGGGAATTACCGGATGGGCGCAGGTAAACGGTTTTAGAGGCGAAACCAAAGAGAACGTGGCCATGGAAAACCGTGTGCGCTACGACATCTGGTACCTGGAAAACTGGAGCGGAAATTTGGACGTGAAAATCGTTTTCATGACCGTCATCAATATCTTAAGAGGTGAAGCCAACGCTTATTAGATTTTGTCTGCTGGCCGGACTGCTGGTCTCCGTTCTAAATCCCGGATTCGGACAAAATTTTAAATTAACTGATCCGAAAGCTACCAAAGAAACTAAAGCACTTTATAAAAATTTACAAGTCCTTTCCAAAAACTATACATTGTTCGGTCACCAACACGCCACAGAATATGGTCATGGCTGGTATGGTGATCCCGACCGCTCTGACGTGAAATCGGTAACTGGTACTCATCCTGCTGTAATCGGGGTGGATTTAAGTGAATTGTCTGGCAGACCGGAAGATCAAATTGTAAAATCAACAGCACGCATCCGGCAAAATGTGATTGACACCTACAACAGGGGCGGGGTAACTACCGTAGCCTGGCATTTTAACAACCCGGTTTCGGCAGGTGAATTTTACTGGAAGGATTCTGTTTCCTTGCCAGCGGTAAAATACATCATCCCCGGCGGGACTGCACATGAAAAGTATAAACGCATTTTAGATGGGGTGGCCCATTGGGCAAAGAGTTTAAAGGGTAAGGACGGAGCCTTAGTACCCGTCATCTTCCGGCCCTTTCATGAAATGGATGGCGATTGGTTTTGGTGGGGGAACACGCACTGCACACCTGAAGAATTTAAGGCGCTTTGGCAATTTACGGTGAGCTATTTGAGGGATACAGCAGGCGTGCATAATTTTATTTATGCCTTTTCTCCGGACAACCGTTTTACCAGCAAAGAAAAGTATTTGGAGCGTTACCCGGGGAATGGTTTTGTTGACCTATTGGGTACCGACAACTATGGCGACATGGGCAGGGACGGGAAATACGACCTGGATGCTGCAGTAAGGAAACTGGAATTGGTTACCGGACTGGCAAAAGAAAATAAAAAGCTAGCTGCATTTACAGAAACGGGCCTGGAATCTTTAACCAACCCCAACTGGTGGAATGAGGTTTTATTAAAGGTGATGAAACGCCCTACCATACAAATGGCTTATGTACTGGTATGGAGGAACGACAGCAAAAGTCCTACTCATTTTTATGCGCCTTATCCCGGTCACCCTGGTGTTCCTGACTTTATAAAATTCTATAATGATCCCTATACGCTTTTTGAAAAAGACTTGAAGGAAATTTATAAATAATTTGTCCGTATTTATTTGAAATATACCCACTTCTGGGTATTGATTTGCCAAAATCGGTACGCTATCTTTGGAATATAACGTTCGGCCTTCCGATCACTCAGACCAAATAACTTTTTTTATCATGAATAAACGCATACTCTCAACGGTAGTGTTGCTGTGCAGCATTGCCGTAGCCAGATCGCAAAATTTGCCTGCTGATTCTTCAAAATTGGCCTTAAATCCTGTTTTTTTCAAATTGGACCATTTGAGCCTTCAATTACAGGGCGGTACTCAAGGTCTTGGGATGAATTTTCGGTACGATTTTTTTCCTTTTCTAGCCGCAAGGGCGGGTGGTTCCTTCGGTTCTGCCTCAATCAGTAAGGGTTTTAATTTTGATAACATCGCTACAGACAACCATTTGAAAGGAGTTTTTTCCAATGTGCACGCACTTGCAGAAATTAGTCCGGTTAAATGGCTGAGGCTGGTAGGTGGTGTAGGTTATTTGTTTGACGCCCGCGGCAGGGCGGTGATGACACCCACTCAATCGGTAACGCAGGAAGGGATTACGCTGGAGCCTGAAGAATTGGGTACCCTAACCGCAAACATTAAGTACAAAGAATTTGCACCATATATGGGAATTGGCTTTGGTAAAGGTTTGCCGAAAAACAGGTTTAATGTAAACCTGGATCTTGGTGTTTATCATCTGTCTCGCCCGGATGTAACCATGACCGGAACGGAATACCTTTCTGACAACAGCCATAACGGGCCCATCATCGCAGAAAACATGAAGGATTACCGTTGGATGCCGATAGTTCAGTTAAATTTTAATTTTAGAATCGCTAAAAAATAAGAACATGAAACGTAACGATATATATTTAGTGCTGATTGCCCTTTTGACTTTTGGTGTTATTCTTTATGCTTGCAAAGACCCGGGAGAAGGCGTGACTATAAACGTGAATACCTATGTTCTGAAAGCGCCAACTGCAGTTCAGTTTGTAAATGCGGTTAATAACGCTCCAAATCAACCAGGAACCTTTACGGTTACCATTGGCGGAAAGGATGCTGATAAAGTGGTAACGGTTGACAATAAAACGGATTTTAAAGCGACTGGTGGAAAGATATTCCTGGCTTTGAAAAAAGGTATTGTTCCATCTGAATCAAGCCCTATCCTATTTACCGTTGCCGCAGAAGTTAGCGGCTTTGCGCCGGCAACGAAAAGTTTCAGAATAACTCGTGACGAGCCGCTCTCAGTGGTAGTCCCTTTGATTGAATACGCAAATCCGCTGCCGGGAACGGCGGTTAAAGTTCAGGAGAGTCCTTTGATTGGGGGGGTGAGTGCAACGCCTATTGTTGTGGAAACCCCTTCCAGCGGAATTATGGACGAAACAGCAAAGGTGACAATCCCTGCAGGTACACAATTTTTAGATGCCAGCGGGAACGTGATCTCTGCAACCAAGCTGGAAAGTAAAATCGTACAGTTTGGAACGGAAAGCTCGGAGTCACTTGCTGCTTTTCCAGGGGGATTTGAAATCAGCTCCATAACCGGTCCCAATGGTCAGCCGATTCCAGGTGGTGTGGCATTTGTAACGGCAGGTTTTATCGCCATGGACATGTATGCAGGCGGAACAGAGGTGAAAAAGTTCTCTAAGCCAATCGATGTAACCATGGGTATCAGTGAATCCGTTGTAAACCCGGTAACTGGTGCTGCGGTAAAAGAAGGCGATGTTGTTCCTGTATGGAGTTTGGATGATAAAACCGGACAATGGACATTCGAATCTAATTCCACAATAGTGAAAGACGCACAGGGCAAACTGCATGGCAGCTTTGCGGCAAGCCATTTATCTTACTGGAACTTCGACTGGGCACAACAATTCTGCACTACTCCTCTAAGTATTAATTTTATTGCTTCAGGAAATGCTGCCGCTACTTACAATGTTATTGTAGAATCAGAAGTAGGTTATAAGTCAAGGGCGTTGGTTTTCATCAAAGACAATACGGTGGTTACGGAGCGCGTTCCACAAGGGAAAATTAAAATAACTGTACTGGATCAGTTTTCAAACATCATTACACAAACGGGCTTTTTTGATGCTTGTGTAGGTAAGGTTAATGTAACGTTCCCACCAGTTGCAAGTCTCGATTTGGTGAACGTAAAGATGACGTTGCAGGGAACTTGTCCAAACAAGCCGGTAAATGAAAATATCAGCACCTTTGCATTCGTTTATGAAAAAGGAACCACAGGTTCGGCTGTTGCCGTATATATTATTGACGGGAAGCTGAACCTAACCTTGAAGAACAATACGGAATATACTGTTGAGGCACTTTACGGACAGAAATATAAAACAACGTCTATCAAGTTTACAAAATCTGACTTCACTTTCCCGGGAACGGTTAGCGGAACTGCAACCTATGTTCAGGAAAGCAATACAGTTAATGTGCTGGCAAAATTTGCACTACCGGACTGCCAATAAATTAACGAGCTAAATAATTCAAAATCAAGGCGCTGTTTTACGGCGCCTTTTGTATTTTATCAGAATTTTGATTCCCAACGTAAAAAGTCTTTAAAAATTTCATTTGAATGTGAGTAATTTGAAATTCTATTAAGAATATTACATATTTTTGGAGCGGAATCCCTTCTGATCTGACAGTATGCTGAAACGTCTACCCGTTTTCACAATTTTCCTGCTGCTTTTCTTTGGTCTGAACAACAGTTTTGGACAGGGCATTACTATTACTACCGTTGACCAGGGGCCATATACTCCTGAATCTACTATTGCTGCATTATTTTCAGGCTCCACCACAACAAATCTCAGACCCGGCAATAAATTTGAGCTTTGGCTTTCTGATGCTACGGGAAATTTCAGTGCGGGAGTGGAGAAAAAGATAGGTGAGTTCACCGGCTTTTACGGTACCTACGTGAATGGGGTAATTCCTGCGGGCACTTTACCCGGACTGGGATATCGGTTGAGAATCAAATCTACTGCACCCGCAACGGTAAGTGCACAGTCTGCTCCTTTCTCGATCATTGCAGGCGGGGCAGTTGAAGCGAAAATCACTGTTCCTGGCAACAAGATCATTTCTGCAGCAGACAATATTTTAGGTTCCTGCAGCGGTTCTGGTCGCGCCAACAATAACTTCAACTTTACCAATGAGTCGACCACAGGAACTGCGGTAACAGCAAGCTCTATTAATGAGTCGACCAATGCCCCATCTGCAACACTCGATTTTTCCGGGGGCACCATAAGGACATTTACGGCCGTCCAGACCACCAATTATACGGTGTATGCAAAAGCCTTGATGCCAGACGGCAGGGTAGGTACGCAAGCCTATATGGTGGTGAACAACAGAACCATTACTGCATTTGGTACTGCGGGGACCAGTGACCTTTGTTTAGGCGGCCCAGCCCTTGAATTTAATGTGATTGTAGATGGATCTGACGGGATTGCCAATAATTATCCGGGGAATACCTATCGGGTAAACTGGGGCGATACGAAAGAAAACGTTTATACTTTGCAGGACATCAGGGCCAATAACAATAAGGTAGGACATAACTATACGGGCACGGCCTGCGGGAATGCCATTAACCTGGGCAGTACCACCATCTACAATGCTTTCGGGATTAGCATTTTTGCCCAGAATGAGTACTGTGGAACCGTGGGTACGCCAATATCTACTACAGCAAAGGTGAGTATTAAGCCGGTCAATAGTTTTACGATATCCGCAACTACTTGTTTAAATACCATCACCGAATTTACCAATACCTCTACACTGGGAGAAACTCCGGAGACCAACGGCAGGGGCTGTCAGCCGAATGAAGCTACTTTTACCTGGTATGTGGACGGTAATGTGGTGCCTGGCGCGATAGACAAGCCAAAATCTTTTAAGCTAAGCTACAGCTTTACCTCGCCCGGAAACCATACCATTACTTTGGAAGCGAACTCCACAGCGCCTTGTCCGCCAGACCCGGTTACCCAAACGGTTTGCGTGCAGGAACAAGCCCGACCTTCTTTTACGCTAAATGGCGTGGCTACAGGTATTGGGATGTGTAATAATGCCGTGTTGATTCCTGACAATACCTCTTTCGTAGACAATAGCAATTGCGGCACCAATACCTATACCTGGGAGATATTGCCTAATACCTACACGACCATTAATGGAACAACGATTAATAGTCGTGTTCCCCAGATTAGGTTCAGCGCCCCGGGAGAGTATACCATTCGATTGATTATCAACGCGTCAAAATGTGGGGAGGTAGCCACCCCTGTGCAGAATGTACTGGTCAGCTCGCCACCAACAGCTTCACTTTCTCCCGACAAAGTGTTGTGTAATTACGGTACTTATAATTTTAATGAGAACGGCGGCGATACCAGAACGGTGATCACTGGTACACCCGCATCAGCACAGGAAGCCGATACTTATACCTGGACGGTTGATGGCCCCGCTGCAGATTATGCATTTGTGAACAATACAACCGCCTCCTCCCGTTACCCAAGTATACAGTTTAAGGCGTTCCGGGCATTTACCATAAAGGTTACGCATAAAAATGGGTGTGATCAGGTTTCAGCCACGCAGAAATTGACCTTCAATGCATCACCTATTGTAGAGGCTGGTAACGATGTGGAAATCTGCTATGACGGGATAGCGCCACTACACGCGTCCCCGGTACCGGGTTATACGCCGGCCTGGTTCGGTGGAAACGGAACCTTCTCTCTGGGCAGAAATGATCCAAATTCCGTTTATTCACCAACAACTGCCGAGCGCAATAGCGGAAGAGTCGCTTTAAGCTGGAGGATCACCACAACTTTACCTGCGCCATGTAACACCGTGGAGGATGTTGTTTTTGTGAACATCAAAGCCATCAATACGGTTACCAGTGCGAATACCTTGGCCATCTGTTCTGATACCAGGCTCGCTTATACGCCTACCAGTACTGTTGCTGGTAGTACATTTACCTGGACGGTACAAAGTGCCACGGGCGGCGTAACCGGTGCGAGCAACGGCAGCGGCTCCACTATTACCGATCTGATCTCCCTACCGGCCAACGCAACTACAAACGGCACCGTAACCTACCGCATTAATCCGGTGTCGGGCAGCTGTACAGGTGTGCCGATAGACCTGACCATCACTGTTGCACCTACTCCGGTGCTGACCGCTACGCCAGCCAGGTTAGCGATTTGTACACGCGATGCCATTCGTATCGCGATCAGTTCAAATTTACCACCTGCAGCGGATGTTAAATATGTTTATACCAGCACGGCTTCAATACCTGAGATAACCGGTAATACTGCGGTTAACACGCCAACCGCCCTCAGCAACATCAGTGACGTGTTGATCAATGCAGGGAATGTGGCCGGTACCGTAACCTATACCATTACGCCGTTGGCGGCTTCGGGATGTCCGGGTCCTTCTAAAGTGATTGTGATCACCGTAAATCCGCAGGGAACTGTCGCGAATGCCGGCGCAGATGAAACCATTTGCAGCAACGTGGCTTATGCGCTGGAAGCGAACGTACCCGCTAACGGGGAAAGCGGTCGCTGGACGGTTACTTCCGGGCAAAACGTCACATTTGCGGACGCAACAAAATACAATACTACGGTAAGCGGTTTACTGGGCGGACAAGCCTATACTTTTGCATGGACAATCACTACCGGAGCAGGCTGTTTTACCACAGATGAGGTGATCATCACCAATCTTCCTCCGCTTGGTAACATCAACATTTCTGCAAATGCAGCCCCCGTTTGTAAGGGACAGGAAGTAACCATAACCGGTCAGACACCTACCGGTGGCAACGGGCAATATACTTACAGCTGGCAGAGCAGTACCGATGATGGCGCAAACTGGACGCTGATGCCGGATGAGACCAGGAAAGACCTGATCGTTAACATTCCTGCTACAACTTCTTACCGCAGGATTACCCGTGGCGGGATTTGTGTTTTGTTTAGTAATGCAGTGAAAATTACGGTCTATGATCCGCTGGGCAACAACACCGTGAGCAGTGGCCAAGCCATTTGTTTGGGACAAACTGCTGCAGCTTTAACCGGTACTGTGCCTACAGGCGGCGATGGCAATTATGTTTACCAGTGGGAGCGCAGTACTGACAATGGCACAACCTGGGTGACGATAGCCGGCGCGACCGGTATTGGTTATGCCCCGGGATTGACTACAATGACCACTCAATACCGCAGGGTTGCTAAAACTACCATTTGTACAGGCTATTCAGAACTGGTCAGTAATGCAGTTACCGTTGAAATTAAACCACATGCCAAGGCAGAATTTACAGTGGCAAGCCCGGAAGAATGCGCGCCATTCGCCATTGATGCATTCAACATCAAAACCATTGCCTACCCCGACAGGAATGCCACTTACACCTGGTATGCAAAAGTAGGGAATGGAGCTGATGTACTGATTGGTACAGGAGTTAACTTTCCGGGGTATACCATACCGACAGAAGACACATTTGTGGCGATTAAGTTGGTAGTAACCAGTAGCAGGGGTTGTAACATAGACCAAACGGTACATACCTTCAATACACTGAAAAATGTGCATGCCAGTTACACGCAGGACAAGGTTTCCGGTTGCGGACCTTTACTGGTGAATTTTACGAATACCTCCAACATTACTGCGGGAGTGAACTTTAAATGGGATTTTGGAAATGGACAGACTTCGACTGATGCCAATCCTGGTGTGGTCAACTTTGCCGCTGACCCGACCGGAAAAGACAAGGTTTATATCGTGACCCTAAATGCCAGCACCGTTTGTGGCGCCAGCGCCGTTTTTACCAGCAGGGTTACCGTTAGGACTACGCCAATTTCTATATTTTCGCCAGGAAGTACGGTAGGCTGTTCACCACTGCCCGTTACCTTTGTCAATACTTCACCTGAATCTACCGGCACGAGCTATACTTACGACTGGGGAGATGGCAGCGCAGCACAAACATTTACCGACAGGGCCGATGTGGTGCATACTTATAGTGCTGTTGGGACGACCACTTTTTACACGATAAAAATGACTGCGAAGAATGAATGCGGTGAGCATACATCGCAACATACCATCAGCATTGCGCCCAATAACATATTTGCCGAACTGGTGGTGGATGCGAAGGATAAACAAGGCTGTGCACCCCTGGTAGTTCCTTTTACCAACAACAGCGGGAACGCCATTTCTTATACCTACGATTTTGGAGATGGAACTACGCAGACTTCAACCACTTCGCCGGAGAAGATTACGCATACTTTTAAACAGCCGGGAACTTATGTGGTAAAGCTGACCGCGATGAACAATTGTACGTCTACGACAACCACAGAAACAATCACCGTTTTTGAACAGCCCGTAACGCGCTTTACAATTGACAGAACTACCGGTTACCCGGGATTGAAATTTCAGTTTGCCAACACGACTGTTGGCGGCATCAGGTATTTGTGGGACTTTGGAGATGGTACCACTTCTATTGAAGCGAACCCTAGTCATGTATTTACCCAGCTGGGAACTTTCAAAGTGAGTCTAACCGCGAATAATGTGGCTGGTTGTCCGTCTTCTTACACGATAGCTGTAGTCATAGACGGAGAACCGGGAAGCTTATTTGTGCCCAATTCTTTTATCCCATCCAGCGATGACCTGCAGTTTCGTGAATTTAAAGCCAAAGGAACTGGTATAGCAAGCTGGAGGATGAGCATTTTTGACAAGTGGGGCGCATTATTGTGGGAGACAACGCGGTTGGAAGATGGCAAACCTGTAGAAGGTTGGGACGGAACTTACAAAGGACAAAAAATGCCGCAAGGCGTATATTATTGGAAAATAGACCTGCAAATGAGAAATGGGACGGAATGGAAAGGCGTTACGTTAAACTCTGCCGCACCCAAACGTACGGGAACCATAAACTTGATCAGATAGGATGGGAAAAATTAGCAGGTTGTTTTTATTGTTTTGTCTGTTCGGATTGAAAGCATTTGCGCAGGATCATGTGTATTCCCAGTTTTATAATGCGCCGCTCTACTTGAATCCCGCGTTGACAGGACAGTTTAAGGGCGACATCAGGATGAACATGATATATAGGAACCAGTGGTCGGGCCTGGGCGGTGACTTGTCTTACCTAAGCGCCTCGGCCGACATCAATATCCCGGATTTTGGCGGGGGTGTAGGATTACAGTTTACCAGGAGCAGTGAGGGGGTCGCTTTTTTAAGGAAGAACAACATTGCCGCTACCTATGCCTACAGTGTAGGCGGTGATGACTTTGTGACCTCCTTTGGAATACAGGCCGGTTTTACCAACAGGCAGATTGACCGGGATAAATTGGTTTTTGCTGACCAGATAGACATGAACACTGGTTTCATACCAGGGAGCAGTACTTCGGCACAGCTACCGGATATCTCCAACCGTTTTTACTTTGATGCGGGAACCGGGATCAATGTGGTGTTCCGTAATTTTATGGCGGGGGCTTCCGTTTACCATATCAATAAGCCCGACGAAAGCTTTACCAATGTGCAGGCGAAGCTGCCGGTGCGCATTGTAGCGAATGCCAGTTTGCGTTTCGCACTGGTACCGCAGTACGATTATTACAATGACGATGGGGTGTACATTATTCCATCTGTGGTGTATTATCAGCAAGCCTCATCCAGATCCGTCAGCATGGGCGCCCAATTCAAGTACAGGAGTGTGAACACTGGGCTATGGTACCGTACCAGCGGACAGAACACGCCTGATGCGCTGGTGATCTCTTTTATATTTGACATATTTAAAAGCGATAAGAACGGGGAAAAACTGCGACTGGGCATTAGTCACGATGCAACTACCTCCAAGATTAACTATACCAATACCAGCGGCAGTACAGAGGCGAGTATAGGCTATGAGAAATACTTTCCGGGCAGCTCGGGCTATAATAAATTTAACGGGCTGAGGAGCTACGACTTCTATTAGTGTAAAAACAATGTGTCATTTTTTGTATTTTGAAATACATATTGCTATGTTTATAGTGTATTAATTACACTATCAGTGTTTTGGTACAGCTGAACGTTTAACCAAATGTAATGACCTATCCTAAATTTTTAATCGGCTTTTTGGCTTTGGCGGCACTTGCTGCTTTTACCAAACCCGATCAGAAAACGCCTGCAGATTATGTAAACCCGATGATTGGGGCCAGTACCAGTGAAAAAGCTGCGGGATCATTGCATGGTTTGGGTAAGACATTTCCGGGGGCCACTACTCCTTATGGAATGGTGCAGGTAAGTCCGAATACCATTACGGGTGGCGACAATGGCTCTGGCTACAGCAGTGAACATACGACTATAGAAGGATTCGCTTTTACACAAATGAGCGGGATTGGTTGGTATGGTGACCTCGGTAATTTTTTGGTGATGCCAACTACAGGGAAACTCTTTACCGCATCGGGCAGTGCCGAGCATCCCGAACTGGGTTACCGCTCGGGTTACGATAAAACTTCTGAAAAAGCGGCTGCGGGTTATTATGCTGTGCAGCTGACAGACGATCACATTAAAGCAGAAGCCACTGCGGCGCGCAGGAGCGGAATGCTTCGGTTTACTTTTCCACAAAATAAACTATCCAGAATTCAAATTGACCTGGCCAGAAGGGTAGGCGGCACATCGTCCATCCAGTCTGTGAAGGTGGTGGGCGACAATGCCATTGAAGGATGGATGAAATGCACACCTGAAGGTGGTGGCTGGGGCAATGGGGATGGCAAGGCAGACTATACCGTATACTTTTATGCGGAGTTTAGCAAGCAGTTAAAGAAATATGGCGTGTGGAGCGCGGAAATACCGGGCGACTGGTCGCGCAAGCGCGATGATGTCACCAGCGAACGTTACCAGAAGTTGATCGCAGATGCAAAGGTATTGCCCATGGTAAAGGCACAGGAAGGTAAACACCTTGGATTTTACACAGAGTTTGAAACCGCCAAAGACGAACAGGTTTTGGTGAAATCAGGTATTTCCTTCGTCAGCATCGCCGGTGCGAAAAATAATTTGCAGACAGATATTAAAGGTTGGGATTTTGACAAGGTACGTGCAGATGCAAAAGCATTGTGGAATGCATCTTTGTCGAAGGTAAAAGTAGCAGGCGGTACAGAAGAAGAAAAAACAGTATTCTATACCGCGATGTACCATACCCAGATAGACCCGCGTACCTTTCAGGATGCCGACGGAAACTATCCGGGCGGAGACGGAAAAGTACATCAGGCTAAAGGTTTTACCAAACGCACGATTTTTAGCGGCTGGGATGTATTTAGAAGTCAGATGCCTTTGCAAACAGTCATCAACCCTGCCCTGGTAAACGATATGGTCAACTCTTTAATTTCCCTGGCGGACGAGAAAAAAATGGATTACCTGGAACGCTGGGAATTTTTGAATGCCTATAGCGGTTGTATGATTGGAAATCCTGCGGTATCAGTTATGGCTGATGCCTATGCGAAGGGGATCAGGAATTTTGATGTGAACAAAGGTTACCAGTTGGCCGTAAACAGTGTAGAGAAATTTGGTAACGGGGAAAAGGGCAATGCCGGGGGAATTTCTACGACATTGGAGTATGCCTATTTTGAGTGGTGTGTTTCTGAACTGGCAAAGGGCTTGGGTAAAACTGCCGACCAGCAGAAATACTTTGCCCGATCAAAATCTTATAAAAACATCTGGGATCCGGAAAAGGGATGGTTTAGACCAAAGAACGATGATGGCAGCTGGGAAACCTGGCCAGCAAATGGCAGAATGACCCAGGGCTATGGCTCTGTAGAATCAAACCCTTATCAGCAAGGCTGGTTTGTGCCACAGGATGTAGAGGGTATGATCAGTTTGATGGGCGGAAGGAAAAAGACCCTGGCCGATTTGACCAATTTCTTCGACAAGGTGCCGGCCGATATGATGTGGAACGACTATTACAACCAGGCCAATGAGCCGGTGCATCATGTGCCTTTCCTGTTCAATAAGCTGGGTTCGCCCTGGTTAACGCAAAAATGGACGCGTGCAATATGCAGCAAAGCTTATCACAATTCCGTAATCGGTCTGGTGGGCAATGAAGACGTTGGGCAGATGAGTGCCTGGTACGTATTGGCTGCAAGCGGTTTTCATCCAATTACGCCTGGAAGTACCCGATATGAGTTGACGAGTCCGGTGTTTAACCGCATTGACCTGGCACTTGATCCCAGTTATTACAAGGGAAAGCAGTTTAGCATCATCGCCAATAACAACAGTCCGAAAAATATTTACATACAATCCGCCAAACTAAACGGTAAACCATACCCGCATTCTTATATAGACCACAAGGATATTGTAGCGGGAGGTAAACTGGAATTAATAATGGGAAGTACACCGAATAAAAGCTGGGGAATAAACTAAGATCATGATGAAAAGAATATATACTGTATTGGCCTTGTTTCTGTTTGTACAGGTGCAGGCACAAACTCCAATTGCAAAATTGCCAAACTGGGCATTGGGACCTTTTGTACGCCCTGCCGGGGTAAACCCCGTGATCTCCCCTAAAGACGATACCAGGTTTTACGACCCGATGCAGGACAAGGATCTGGACTGGGAAAGCAATGATACGTTTAACCCGGCAGCTACGGTGAAGGACGGAAAGATCTATGTATTGTACCGGGCAGAAGACAAATCAGGCGTAGGAATTGGTCACCGTACCTCCCGGATTGGTCTTGCGGAAAGTAAAGAAGGGATTGTGATGCTGCGCAAACCGGCCCCTGTATTGTTTCCGGGAAAGGACGACCAGCAGGAGTTTGAATGGACAGGTGGTTGTGAAGATCCGCGCGTGGCCGTAACGGAGGATGGAACTTACCTGATCTTATATACCCAATGGAACAAAAAGGTGCCGCGACTGGGCTCAGCTACATCGAAAGACCTGGTGACCTGGAAAAAGCACGGGCCGATATTTCAGGATGCCTATAACGGGAAGTTCCACAACATCGCCTCAAAATCTGCCTCTGTGCTGACTACGCTGAAAAATGGGAAATTGGTGATCACTAAGTATAAGGGCAAGTACTGGATGTATTGGGGAGAGAACCATGTGTATGCGGCAACTTCCGAAAATCTGGTGGACTGGGAGCCGGTGACCGACAGTGATGGGAAATTAAAAATATTAACATCGCCAAGAAAAGGCTTTTTTGATAGCAGCCTGACCGAATGCGGTCCGCCTGCAATATTGACTGATAAAGGAATCGTCCTGATGTACAATGGAAAAAATGCGTCGGGTGCAAATGCAGACCCGAATTATACGGCCAATTCCTATTGTGCCGGGCAAATGTTGTTCAGCAAAGATGATCCTTCTAAATTGATTACCCGTTTGGACAAGCCTTTTATGGTGCCGACCGCTTCTTTTGAAAAGAGTGGTCAATACCCGGCCGGTACTGTATTTATTGAAGGACTGGTTTATTTCAAGAACAAGTACATGCTTTACTATGGTTGCGCCGATTCCAGGGTGGCCGTAGCGGTATTTGATCCGAAGAAAAAATGAGGTTGAGTAAATACTTCCTTATCGTTGGAATGCTGCTTGGGCAGTCGGTATGTACTGTTGCTTTAGCGCAGGAGCAGGACTTGCTTAAATATGTAAATACCTTGCAGGGCACGGATTCCAATTACGGCTTGTCGTACGGCAGTACCTACCCGACGATCGGCTTACCTTTTGGAGAGCATTTTTTCTCTGCGCAGACCAATAAAAATGGCGAAGGCTGGAAGTATCAATATAAAAGCAACACGATAAGGGGCTTTCAGCAGGTACATCAATGCAGTCCTTGGATGAATGATTATGCGGTATTTTCGCTAATGCCGGGCAAAGGAAAATTGACCGTACAGGAAGATGAGCGTGCACTGCGCTTTACCCATGAAAATGAAATTGCCAAGCCACATTATTATAAAGTCGCGTTTGACAATGGGATTACTACGGAGATCTCTCCGGTAGAAAGAGGATCGCACATGCGCTTTAGTTTCCCGGCAGGAAGCGACGCGTTTTTAGTACTGGATGGATTTTTGAAAAATAGTGAAATTCAAATTGCTCCCGGGAAGCGCAAGATCACCGGATGGGTAAACAACGGGCGTTTTATTCCGGATGGTTTCCGCAATTACTTTGTGCTGGAATTTGACCAGCCTTTTGAGGCCTATGGCACCTGGGACAATAAAAGCAATACGACAGTAGCAGGCAAAACAAGTGATAGTGGGGAAGGCAGAGGTGCTTACCTGAAATTTAAAGCAGGCAGCAAAGTACAGGTCAAAGTGGCATCGTCCTACATCAGTGCAGAACAAGCACAATTAAACCTGGACCGCGAATTGGGAAAATTTAACACCCTGGAACAGACCAAAGCTGCGGCAGGATTGATTTGGAATCGATTACTGGGAAGGGTAAAAGTAGAAGGCGGCACAGCAAAAGAGCTGGCTACGTTTTACAGCTGCCTGTTTAGGGCGAACTTGTTTTCCCGCAAATTCTACGACCTGAAGGCTAACGGTAAACCGTATTACTATTCGCCATACGACGGGAAGATTTATGACGGGTATATGTATACCGACAATGGGTTTTGGGACACCTTTAGGGCACAGTTTCCATTGAGCAATATTTTGCACCCGGAAATGCAGGGCAGGTATATGCAATCGCTATTGGATGCCCAAAAGCAGAGCGGATGGTTTCCGACCTGGTCTAACCCCGGGATGTCTGGCGTAATGCTGGGCAACCATGCCATCTCTTTGCTGGCAGATGCCTGGATGAAAGGGATCAGGACCTTTGACCCGGTGAAAGCATTGGATGCCTATTACCACGAAGCTACGAATAAAGGTTTTTGGGGCGGGTCTAACGGCAGGGAAGGATGGCAGGACTATTTTGGAAGGGGTTTTGTACCGCTGGGCACCGTGCATGAAAGTACGGCCAAGACCTTAGAATATGCTTATGACGATTTTTGTGCTTACAACCTGGCAAAGGCCATAGGTAATCAGCACTATCAGGATGTATTTGCGCGGCAAATGTTCAATTATACGAATGTATTTGATCCAACGGTTGGATTTATGAGGGGCAGGCTTCCTTCGGGAGAATGGATTCCTGATTTTGATCCGATTGAATGGGGTGGTGCATTTACGGAAGGCAATTCCTGGCAATACAGCTGGTCTGTATTTCACGATCCAAAAGGCCTGATCACACTGATGGGTGGTACCCATAAATTTGTGGCCAAGCTGGATTCCCTGTTTACCATGCACTCTAAATTTAAGGTGGGCTCTTACAAACAGGAGATCCATGAGATGACGGAAATGGTATTGGCCAATATGGGACAATATGCACACGGTAACCAGCCGGTGATGCATGTACCTTATTTATATAACTATGCAGGAGAACCCTGGAAGACCCAGTATAGGGTAAGACAGGTGATGGACAAATTGTATAATGCTACAGAAAAGGGCTTCCCGGGAGATGAAGATCAGGGGCAGATGTCGTCATGGTACGTGATCAGCGCGCTGGGATTATACAGCGTTTGTCCGGGTACGGATGAATACGTCATCGGCAGTCCGGTTTTTAAAAAGGCCACCATCACCCTGGAGAACGGCAAACAATTTATCATCAATGCCAATGGTAATAGCATGGAAAACGTGTATATTCAGTCTGCCAAATTGAACGGGAAGGTATTGACACATAATTATATCAGGTATCAGGATATCGCCGATGGCGGGACACTGACGTTTGAGATGGGCAATAGTCCGGCAAGAACGCGTGGGACTGCCGAAGAAGATAAACCCTTTTCAGTATCAGGAATAAACAACAGCAAGTAATTATCAATTTTTACACAACAATATGAAACCTTTAAACATGAGAACTATTACAAAAATTAGCCTGGTACTGCTGGTGGTCATCGGCTTTGCCGCTTGCAAGAGCATGAACGGTGGAAGTAAAACATCATCAGCTCCACACCCGGAAGCAAAATTAGGCTGGAAGCTGGGCTCACAAGCGTATACCTTCCGTCTATTCACTTTTTTTGAAGCGATCAGGAAGATCGACAGCTGCGACCTGCGCTACGTGGAAGCTTTTCCGGGACAAGAAATTGGCGGAGGCATTGCCGGTAAAATGGGTCCGGAAATGGACGATGCTACCAGAAAAGCAGTATTGGACAAACTAAAAGCTGCCAATGTTAAACTCATTGCCTTTGGGGTGACCGGTGCGGGATCTGAAGCAGATTGGGTTAAATTATTTGAATTTGCAAAAGCCATGGGCATCGAAACCATTACATCTGAGCCTGATGAGAAGTTCATTCCATTCATTTCTACGCTTTGCGATAAATACCAAATTAACCTGGCGATACACAACCATCCAAACCCATCACATTACTGGAACCCGGAGATTGTGTTGAAAGCCATTAAAGGTCAAAGCAAACGTATTGGCGCATGCGCTGATATTGGTCACTGGGTACGTTCAGGTTTAGACCCGGTAGCTTGTTTGAAATCATTGGAAGGACACGTATTGCACTCGCATATGAAAGACCTTCATGAAAAAGGGCCAGGTGGCCACGATGTACATTGGGGAGAAGGTGTTTCTGACATCCCTGCTGTAATTGCGGAATTGAAAAGACAAAATTTTAAAGGCGGAATTTCTGCAGAATACGAATACAACTGGCAGAGCAGCAGCCAGGATGTGGCAGCAAGTGTGGTTAATTTCCGTAACATCATTACTAAACAAAAATAATAGCTATGGATAAGTGGAGTTCTTTGAAACTGCTGACCGCATCTGCGTTGTTACTGGTTTCAGGAAGTGGAGTGATGGCACAATCGGCTGCAAAGCCCGATGATAACCGTTTTACGAAAGTCGTATTGCAACAAAAGCTGGAAGAGCCTATACAATTCCAGATACTGGCTGGAGGTAAAGTATTGTATGCCGAACGTAAAGGAAAAATGAAGGTCTATGACCCGGCTACCAATAAGCTGGAGGTCATTGCTGAATTTAATGTGAGCAGGGAATACGTGAGTAAGACCGGCGAGCACTCTGAAGGAGAAGATGGTTTGCAGGGCATGATCCTGGATCCGGATTATGCAACAAATCATTGGATGTATGTGTATTATTCTCCGAAGGATGTTTCTGTGAACCGTTTATCCAGATTTACCTGGAATGGCGGTAAGCTGGACATGAGCACAGAAAAGAAAGTGATGGACGTAGTCGTACAACGGGAAGAATGCTGCCATGTTGGTGGGGGTATGTTGTTTGACAAAAACAAGAACTTGCTGCTAAGCACTGGCGACAATACCTTTTCCCGTTCTTCGGACGGCTTTACGCCGATTGATGAGCGCCCGGGAGAATCGCCAAGGGATGCACAGAAATCTTCCGGAAATACGAATGACCTGAGGGGCAAGATCCTGAGGATCCATCCGGAACCAGATGGAACGTATACCATACCAGAAGGCAATTTATTTCCAAAAGGAACAGAAAAGACCAGGCCTGAAATTTATACCATGGGTAACAGAAATCCCTGGCGGTTAACGATAGATTCCAAGACCAACTGGTTGTTTTGGGGCGAGGTTGGTCCGGATGGTTCTAACTCATCAGATTTGAGAGGTCCGCGTTCTTATGATGAATTTAACATCGCGAAGAAAGCAGGTAATTTTGGCTGGCCATATTTTAACGGAAAGGAAGCTTATCGTGACTATGACTTTGCCACGCAAAAATCAGGAGAATGGTGGGACCCGTTGAAGCCGGTGAACAATTCTCCTAACAATACCGGTTTGACCGTATTGCCTCCGGTAGTGTATCCTTTTATCTGGTATCCATATGCGGTGAGTGAGGAGTTTCCGGAATTGGGAAGCGGCGGCAGAAGTGCGGTAGGCGGTCCGATCTTTCATCAAAGTGATTTTAAAAATGCCAAAGGCCTTTTCCCGGCGTATTATGAGGGAAAATGGCTGATTACAGATTGGGTACGCGGCTGGATCATGTCGGTAACGTTTGACGAGGAAGGAAAATACGTCTCTATGGAAAGATTTTTACCAAACCTACAGTTGCACGGGGCGATAGACATGAAATTTGGACCGGATGGTAGCTTATACGTTTTGGAATACGGAAATGGTTATTTTAAAGACCTGCCGGAAGCTGAGCTGATCAAGATAGAATACAATGGCGGTAACCGCAAACCTTCGGTACAGGTGGCCGCTAATAAAACCGCCGGTGCCTTGCCGCTAAGCGTACAATTGTCTTCTGCGGGAACCAATGACTCTGATGGAGACGTATTGAAATACGACTGGAAGATCACGAAAGCAGGAGTACTTAAGCAAAGCAGCACCAAGGAAAACCCATTGATCACCTTAAGTGTGGCCGGTACTTATAAAGCAACACTGACCGTTACGGATCCTTCAGGTGCGAAGAACAGCAAGTCTGTGGATATCGTTGCAGGTAACGCCATACCGGAAGTGAAGGTGAACTTTACCAAAGGAAACTCCAGTTTCTATTTCCCGGGAAGTACTGTAGCTTATAATGTCAGCGTAAACGATAAAGAAGATGGAAGCTTAGCGAACAAACGCATCCTGCCATCTGCCGTTTCTATGTCGATCAATTACCTTTCTGAAGGATATGACATGACCGTGGTTGCCCAAAAGCAAAATAACTTTGATGCCTCTGCTCAATATGAGGTAGCTAAGGGCTTGATTAAGAAAAGCGATTGTAACGCCTGCCATATGCTGGATGCCAAATCACTCGGCCCTGCATTTACACAGGTAGCCTTAAAGTATAAAGGCGTGAGTACTGCGCAAGCAACATTGGTAAAGAAAGTGGCGAATGGTGGATCTGGTGTTTGGGGTGATGCGATGATGCCGGCCCACAGTGGAATGCCGACATCGGAATTGAATGCCATTGTTAAATATATTTTAAGCCTGAGCAATAAAACACAAGCCAGCAAAAGTTTGCCAACTGTTGGTACTTATACCACGAATGTAGAAGCCAATGCACCAAACAAAGGTAGTTTTATCTTTAGAGCAGCCTACCAGGATAAGGGATCAAAACTAGCCCCTGCACAGTTTGGCGAGCATGTTGTGGTGTTGCGCAACCCAACCGTTTTGGTGAACAATACCGATAAGAATAATGACATTGACTTCAACGGAAACCGTTCTATTGCCAGCTCGAAAAGTGCCGGTGCCTATCTGGTGTTGAAGAATATTGATTTGACTGGTATCAGCGGCATCAGTTTTGCCCCTGGTGACAAAACTTCCCCGGGAGTTGTGGAAGTTAGGACGGGTTCTGCAACAGGTCCGTTAATTGGTAAAGCAAGCCTCACAGATGGAAAGAGCAGCGTAGCAGATTTGACCGCAACAACTGGTAAAAAGGACCTGTACATTGTATTGACTGCAGCAGATGTGAAGCTAAAGGAATTTACGATGATGAATAAATAAAATTAATCGTGCCTGGTAACAGGACTGTATGGAAAGATGTCTTTCGGGATTTGTAAATCTTCCTGGAAGCATCTTTTTTCATATTTATACTCGTTCATCTTCGCGATATCGCCGGAGGAATTGTACGTTTCGATAATGAGGTTATAAACAATCAATACATTCACGTTCAAGTTGTTTCTTTTAAATATGCCCAATGCAGTTTCCGCTTGCAGGATGGCTGTATTGTAATCCCCATTGAATTTAGCAATCACGGCGTTCAGGAAGATGAGCAGCGATTCAGAATACAAAGTAAAGCCATTGATGTCGCGCTGGCTGGCGATGTTCGATACGATATTTCTAATCTTTATGGCTTTTTTAAATTGATTTTCCATTGCGCAGGCAATGCCATACAATAACAATATATAAGTGGCGAAAGGTGTCCTGCTGTAGATCAGTTTTGGGTGTAAAATATAGACCATATGAACAATTTCAGCAGATTTTGATGCATTGCCGTAGAAAAGGTTAGTGCCCAGCAGTAGCATGTAGAAGACACCTGTCAGGGTATCGGGTATTTCCATTTCCGAATGCTTGTTGCGTCCGGAAATCCAATAATCAACTTTTGAAAGTAGATTTTCAACTGGCGCTTTGATGCCTTGTGTACGGGCATGCGCAATTTTTAAGAAATCAAGTGGATTTACAAAACTTTGGTTACAAATGGCTTCGAAAGGTGTGAGCTGATCTATCCTGTTTTGGATTCGCTCTGGATTAAGACTTAAAATGTCGGTGACAGTGAGGATAGTTTGGTAAGATACCCAATACTGGTCCTTGTCGCAAATATCCGCTAAGGCTTGTACACCCTCAGCATAACAGGAGTCGATGTAATCCAGGTTACTAAGTGCCTCAAGGATGTATTTATGAACTTTCTGCTCCCGCACCTGAACTATATTTCCGGGACGAACGTTCAAGGTAAATTTCAGGTTTTCGGCTATAAACAGGACCAAGTAATTGCGCTCGTAGTTGATCAGGGGCAATTTGAAGACATTTTTAAGCGCGGTATATTCTCCTGAGCGGATGAGGTGGCGAACGGCCCATTGCAACAAGATGAAGCGCATGGAATTGCCTTTATAGGTGGTGTCAATGTGCGCCAGGATTTTACCGGAGGAAACAGGTTCTGTACAATTTGACAGCAATTCCATGTAAATGAAATACTCAAAAATTTGTGGGTGCAGGAAACTGATGTATTCTTTTGGGTAGAAATTGTGACTTCGCTTTTCTTCAACCAGGATCCCATCAGCTATCAATTCCATGTAGGCGTTTTTAAAGACCATCAATTGAGAAATCATCAGGTCTTTTTCTACATGGTAGTTGTCTTGTCCGTAATTGGTGGTTTCCACGAATTTCTTGAGAAAAAGTAATTTTTCCGTGAAATAATTAGAACGGAAAATCTTATCCTGTATAAACCTGTCGATCAGTTCATAGAACGTGATGTTACTGCTGTAAGACAGATAGGGTTCTTCAGCGCGCAGCTGGAAAAACAAAGGGATGTGGAAAGGGAATTTAAGCTGCGTTTTTAGATTGGGGTTAATGCTTCTGAAATCCGTATAGCCTGTATTCCTGATGATTTCCTGGAGCTCATCCTCGGTTAACGGCGGTACATTGGAGACATCGTTAGGATTGTAGTAATTTCCGGGGAACCAGGTGCTTTTTAAATAGGCCGAATGACGTATTTTTTCATAAAATCGGATCCACATCGTTGGTCGCATGTTCATGATGAGCTTTATGCTGGGACTGTGGTCCAGTGCACAAATGAAATTGATGATTTCATCGAACAGTTGGGATTTCATGTCTCTTTTCACAACCAGATCTGTAAAACCATCAATGATTAGGAAAAATTTCCCTTTGTCTTTCGCTATGTCGTTCAGGTAAGCAATTAAATCGGCATCTTGCTTAATCCCAAGGACATTTTTAAGATGCTCATCCAAATTAAAAACCATTTGATCAGGCTTGTAGAAGCTTGAGGCACTAATGAAAAGTGGGATAGAATCTCGGAACATGGACTGTTCATTTCTGAAGTAGTCCTGTACTAGGTGGCTCAGCAGAATTGTTTTTCCATATCCCGGCTGGGCAATAAATGCCATGAAGTTGGTATGACTGTGGTAAAACTCTTCAAAATCGTGTTGGGCAAACTTTCTGCTAACAGTCATTTCATAAGGGAGGCCAGATCTGTTTCTGAGTTCTTTCAAGACATAATCGGTTATTCTACCGATGTTATAGTTGAGGTTTTCCCATGGAGAAAGTGAGGCGTCAGCGCGTAGATTTTGCCCGGAAACAGCAGGAGCATTAAAATTTGCGTATTCAGACAATGCGCTTATTGTGTATTTTGAAAATCCATGACAAACTGCTGCAAATCCAAAGAACCTTTTCAGGGTGGTCTCACTGATGTTTTTTTGGGTTGCCTTACGAATTTCTACAGATAGGAGTTTACAGTCTGAAGGGGTGATGTTTGAAAATCCTGCCTTTAGGCAGACTTTTAGTCTTAATTCTTGCAATAAAAATGTTTCGTACATACAAAAAGCGTTAATGTGCCTGTTAACGTAATAATTTACACCTAGCGGTGTTTAATCATTATAAAATTTATATCGCAATAGGGTTGCTATATTTGGTTTGTAGAACAAAATATTCTTAACTATAAACGTAAGGTAACGATAATTGGTTTTTAAATACTATTTAAAAATTAATTTTTTTTCAAATTCTTTTAGTTTCGGGATTTTGAATTCGCTGTTTTAAATTGGTTGGTTTACAAAAAATACGGAATAGTTGGCTATATTTTAACCTATTCTTAACATAAAGCTTTTTTAGTCGTACTTAATTTCAAACTCTTGTTCATTTCATTCATTTTGAGCAATAAAACGCTATATTTGGGCACGATCCTTAATTTTTAACTATGCAGACCCGATACCTATACCTCCTCAGATATATCCTGCCGGTTACAGATGTGTTGATGCTTAATTTGGTTTACTTTCTCTCATATTTCGTAACCAATTATTTCGGAAAGTATGTTTCTTATGAGTTATTACAGCATTACGTTGTGGTATGCAACTTAATTTGGCTGTTTGTTGCATTGCTTTTTGGATTGTATACAGAGTATGGCGCACGCAGGGTGGAACGCATTTACCGTGGAACCTGGAGAAGTGTATTGGTGCATTTCATTTTATTTTCGCTCTACCTATTGTTCTTAAGAGACAACGAATTTTCCAGGACCTTTTTACTGGTGTTTTATGCTTTATTGGCCGTAGCTTTTATTATGAATCGCTTTGTGGGGACAGTTATCCAGTTTTACCTGGTCAAGAAATTTCATGTGACCAAAAAGATTGCTGTAATGGGCAATAACGCTACGGGTAAACGTATTGCGGCGTATCTTGAAAAGCAAAGAAATGTGACTTTTTATGGTTTTATTGCCGACCACCCCGGTATTTATACTCCGGAAAATAAGGTGGCAACGGATATTGCGATCGCAGAGATGCAACTTGCAGCGGAGAATGGCGTGGAAGACATGTATGTTTCCATTGCCCCGGAAAGGATGTCGGCCATCAACGACCTGGTTCATGAAGCAGATAAGTATTTACTGAGGTTAAAATTTATACCAGATATTGCCGGGACATTGGCCGCTCCTTACACCATTAATTATATGGGCGGAGAATTTCCCATCATTACGCTTAGGAATGAACCCCTGGAGATTATGGGCAACCGCTTTAAAAAGCGAGCATTCGATGTGGTATTTAGTCTGCTGGTGATCATTTTCGTGATGAGCTGGCTGTTTCCGATCATTGCCATCCTGATCAAATTGCAAAGTAAAGGACCGGTATTGTTTAAGCAGTTGCGCAGCGGGCGTAACGATGAGCCTTTCTGGTGCCTGAAGTTTAGGAGCATGCGGCTAAATGATGACAGCAATTTAAAGCAGGCGACTAAAGATGATGACCGGATTACCCCGATTGGCAAATTTTTGAGAAGAACAAGTATAGATGAGTTGCCACAATTTTTCAATGTTTTGTATGGAAGCATGAGTGTGGTTGGCCCGAGGCCGCATATGCTTAGCCATACCGCAGAATACAAAGCCATCATCAGCCAGTTTATGGTGCGCCACTTTATGAAACCCGGTATTACCGGCTGGGCACAGGTGAATGGATTTAGAGGGGAAACTAAAGAAGATGGCGCCATGGAAAAACGCGTAGAGCATGACATCTATTACCTGGAACACTGGACGGGCATGATTGACGTAAAAATTATTTTTATGACGGTAATCAATATGCTTCGCGGAGAAGATAATGCCTATTAACCATTGAAAAAAGCATCCAGGAGCGGGTATTTTTTTTGAAAGCTTTTTTTAAGTTTGCTGGAAAAAATAATTTAACTTTGAATGTTGCCAGGGATATAACTATCAGCATGATAGGGGGAACAGCAAATCTAACTTAAACAGCTCAATGACCGAAAAGTACGGTTCTTATTACCGAATGATCAGCGTACTGGTTGATCTGGCCCTGATAAATCTTGCCGGTTATTTTGCTTACCTGTTTGCTTACTGGCCTGAACATCATATCGACATGAACCATATCAATATGGTCCATGTATTACTGGTCAACTTCATTTGGTTTAATGTTACCCAAATTACCAGGCTTTATCGGGACATCTTTATTAAAGACGCGATTCCAACAGTACGGCAGTCATTTATGTCGTTGGTACTGTTCTCCGTTTTTATTTGTGCGCTGGTTTATCTGATTCCTGAATTTACTTTTACGAACGACCTGATCCTGTACATGCTTGTTGTATTTACCCCATTATTTTTGGGGGAAAGATCGCCTTTTTACTCCTGAGAAGGTCGCACCGTGCAAATTTAATTGAGTATACCAAAGTGGTTATTGTGGGGGCCGGTCCTGTAGGCGTGGAGCTGGCAAAAATTATGGAAAGCAAATCTACAATGGGTTACCGGGTAGTAGGGTTTTTCGACGATAAGCCACATTTGCAGGCGGATGATGTATTTGTGTTGGGCAGGGTTAACGACTGTATAGATTACGTGAAACGGCATCAGATCAAAGAAGTTTATTGTGCATTGCCAGACCGTGCTATTGACAAAATTAACCGCCTGATGCGTGAAGCAGACAAAGAGTTGATCCGTTTCAAACTGGTTCCTGATGTGAAGGATTACTTCAGAAAACACGTGAACGTTAAAATGTTAGGGCATTTTCCGGTGATTAGTCCGCGTGCCGAGCCTCTGGAAAACATGAACAATAAAGTAATGAAGCGTGTTTTCGACATTGGGTTTTCCTTATTTGTTGTGGTTTTTGTTTTAAGTTGGCTGATCCCCTTGCTGGCTGTCCTGATTAAATTGGAATCAAAAGGTCCGGTTTTTTTTAAACAATGGCGATCTGGCAAAGACAACAAGCCTTTTTGCTGCTGGAAGTTCAGGAGCATGCGTGTCAATACCGATTCAGATAAAAAGCAGGCGATAAAAAATGACCAGAGAATAACCAGGCTGGGTGCATTTATGCGGAAAACCAGTTTGGATGAGCTGCCACAATTTTTCAATGTATTGTTGGGCGAGATGTCTGTTGTGGGGCCTCGGCCGCACATGATACAGCATACCAGTGAATATTCTGCCTTGATTGACCAGTTTATGGTAAGGCATTTCGTGCTGCCTGGAATTACGGGATGGGCGCAGGTAAGTGGGTTTAGGGGAGAGACCAGAGAAGAAGGTGCAATGGAAGCGCGTGTGGAAGCCGACATCTGGTATTTGGAAAACTGGTCGATGTTATTGGACCTTAAGATTGCGTTTTTAACTGTGTGGCAAGTTTTAGTCGGACATAAGAATGCTTATTAACTTAAAGTAGTTTTTAAAAAAATATGCAATTATTTTTAAATTTGTCAGTGATAATAACATGATAATGATTAACTTAGCGCTAAAATTCACCGGATTTGCAGGCTTTAATTAGCGGGGAAACTGGCTTTTTGGGAAAAAACAATAAAAAATATTAATAATCAATCAATATTATACTCTCCAATCCAATTAACTATGAAAAGAACAATTACTATTTTAAGTTTGAGCATACTTTTAACGATCTGCACGCAGCTAAATGCGCAAAGTACCGCTACAATTGACAGTGCAAGCCGCCCTAAGGTGACTGTTAGTGCTACAATTGCTACGCAAGGTGTAGGTTTAGATCTAAAATATGCGCCAAAACCTGTTTTTGCTGTCCGCGTTGGTGCCAGTATTCTACCTATCAGCGGTCAAGGTGTTTACAAAGTGAGGTCAGAACCGACAGATGTTGATTTTGATGCTGATTTTGCAAACGCGCATTTGATGCTTGATTTTCACCCATTCCTAAAAGAAAAAGGCTTATCTAAAAAAGTAGTAGTAACTGCAGGAGCCGGCTATTTCTGGAAAGCACAGGGTGATGTAGTAGTGAGCTACCGCGGTACTTATAAGTATGGCGATATTTTGATACCAAGTTCTGATCTTGGTCAGCTAATTGGTGGTGTGAAGTGGGATAAAGTTGCTCCTTACCTTGGATTTGGTTTTGAGAACGTATTTCCTAAGAATGCCTTCAATATCGGTTTTGCTGTTGGAACGTATTATATGGGAGAGCCTAAAGCGACGCTTACAGGAACAAACTATTTAACTTTAAATACCAGTAACCAGGCACAGTTACAGAAAAATATGTCTTATTACCGCTTCTTGCCAGTAGTACAGATCAATTTGAATTTCGGCCTTTAATTAATAATATCTACTTAATAAATAATATATGAGAAATTTTACTAAACTATTCAGCTTTATGATGTTGGTGGGACTGTTCTTTAACAGTTGCAGGAACCCAGCCTACGAGATTAATGTGCTATTTGATGCTGATGTGATCAAATACAAAGCTACTGTGATTGTTAAAGGTGGTAATGGTGAGACTTTGCCGGCGTTGACTGTAAGTGCAACAGGTACTGATGCAGCCAGCATCTACGACTTTTCAGGAACTAAAGCAATTGCTGCACCAGGTGGTGTTATCACTGTTGGTGTTGAGCCAAAGGCTGTTCCGACTGCTTCCAAAAAAATAAACTTTAATTTGAGCATCACTGCTCCAGGTTACGAGCCTAAGCTTATCCCTGTGGAGATGGTGTTGAACCAATTTAGCCAAATCGTTGAGGTTGTATTGTTAAAAACAGTGGTTCCTACACCAGCTAGTACTGTAGTGGTTAAGGAAATTCCTTTGGCGGCAAATGGTGCTACTACCACTACTACTACTTTTGGAACACCACTTTCTTCTACGGTAACTGAATCAACTACTATTACTGTTCCTGCAGGTGTTCAATTTAAAGACGCTGCTGGAAATACCTTAACTGGTGGAAGTGTTACTGCCCAAGCAATCAACATGAATGCTGATGATCCTGCTGCATTGGCATTATTCCCAGGTGGTGATTTAAGTGCGCCAAATGTTATTGGTGCGGACGGAACTGCTACTCCTGCATTCTTCTTCCCAGCAGGTTTTACTGATATCAGAATGTTTGTTGGAGGTTCTGAGGTGAGGAACTTCAGTACACCTATCACAATTGCTATCGAGTTGAATCCTGATTTTGTACCTCAAGCTACAGGTGTTAAGTTAAAAGCTGGTGATCAATTATCTATCTATAGTTACCAAACTTCTACTGGTCAGTTCAAATACGAAACTGTAGGTACAACTGTAGTTGATGGTTCTGGAAAACTTTCTATTAGCTTCCAAACCAATCACTTAACCGTATTTATCGTTGGTGATGTAATCAAAACACCAGGTTGTATTAGCCCAACTGCAACGATCTCAGCACCTTGGTTATTAAACGGAGCTAAGAAAATTGTTGATTTTGAAACTGTTGCAAATGACGGAACTATTTTGAGCAGTTATCCAATTGAAATTGGTGCTGGTGCTTCAGTTGTTCTTCAAGGCTTACCTCCTGTAGCGGTTAACTACGTAATCCGTGATTATGTTAGTCCGTTCTCAGTGTTAGGTGGTGGTAAGATCGACAATCCTTGTGCGGGTACTGCGTTAACAATAACAGTTAATGATCCTGGCACTCCGCTAGATTTCGTTTCCTTGTTGTTAAATGTAAATTGCCCTGGTAAAGGTACAATCGTTGTTCCTAACTTTGATTTGTTCTACAAACCAGTTGGGGCTCCAGACAGTCAATATGTATTATTGGGAACAGCTGTAAAAGGTGCATTCAAAACCACAAACCTTAAAATTGGTTCTTCTTATGACTTCAAAGCGAATTGGGGAACTCAAACTAAGGTAGTTTCTAACAGGCCAATCACTGCTGCTGACATGAGCACAGTTGTGGGTGAAAATGACTTCTTAGGATCTAAGAGTCCTCAGGCTAACAAAATGTTATTGATCGAAGCTTGTAAAGGCCAATAATCTATAATTAAATAAAATATGAAAGTCCCGGCCTTGTGCCGGGACTTTTTTTGTACATAGGTTTTTATGTTAGCGGTTGTCGACTTACCATGTGGTTATGTTAAAAAAGGATTAAATTAGGGACTGCGCTTTGGCTATTTTTACTCTAGTTTATGATGAATAACCAAATTCCTAAAATGAAAGCCTTTTTATTCTACATACTTTTTATTGCATTACTGACTACAACCATTCAGGCATTTAGTCAGCCAAATAGATCAGTAATTCGATACCTTAAACGGATTTCCGGTAAGCAGACCGTATTTGGAATCCACAACCGTGAACCCAACCGGCAACCCGCTGCCTGGACCAACGAGGTGTTTAAAACTACCGGAAAATATCCTGCCCTCTGGAGCGGGGATTTCTTGTTCCAGTCGGACAACATCGCCAACAGGCAGTTGATGATTCATGAGGCGGCTAGACAATGGGAAAAAGGAGCCCTGGTCAACATCATGTGGCATGCCTGTAATCCTGCACTGGAACAACCATGTGGCTGGGATAAAAATGGCGTGCTGAGTAAATTAAATGATGCACAATGGAAGGAATTGCTGACCGATGGTAGCGCCATTAACAGCAAATGGAAAGGCATGATGGATGAAATTGCCGGCTATTTGCAACAATTGGCAGATAAAAAAGTACAAGTCTTGTTTAGGCCACTGCATGAGATGAATCAGGGCGTCTTCTGGTGGGGAGGACGACCTGGTCCGGAGGGTACTAGGAAGTTATACCAACTAACGCACGATTATTTCTGCAAGGTTAAAGGACTGAAAAACCTGATTTGGGTTTGGGACATCCAGGACTTTGGTACGCTTGCAAGCGATGTAATTTCCTATAATCCTGGAGATGCCTATTGGGATGTTGCCGCATTGGATATTTATGATGATAAGACGGGTTTCAGTAAAGACAAGTATGACGTGATGGTGAAAGCAGGCGGCAATAAACCGATTGCTATTGGCGAATGCCAGACATTACCCACGTTGAAGATTCTAAAAGCCCAGCCAAAGTGGACTTTTTTTATGGGCTGGTCTGAACTGACCTTCAAATTCAATAAAAATGAGGATATTGATAGCTTAATTAAAGCTAACCAAATAATTAGTTTAGACGAAATGAAGGGATGGTAAACCAATTTAAAAAGGCATTCATTTTTATAGCCTTATGCTGCGCATCTTTATCGGGCTACACCCAAGCCAAGATATTTGTAAACCAGGTTGGATTTGATAGTTCCGCTCCTAAGTCTGCCGTTTTGCAACTGGATAAAGCGCTTCCCCCATTAACCCGTTTTGAGTTGATCAATGAAGCTACCGGAAAATCGGTATTTAGTGGACCTATTGGCAATGGCACAACAATAGACGAATGGTTTAAAGGAAAGCTATTCTATAAATTGAATTTTTCAACTTTTAGAAAGCGGGGGAGATACCAGATTAGGTTTAAGGCTGGAAATCAAGTCGCCGTATCCAATACATTCGTACTTGATCAATCAGGCTTGGCCAGGTTGACCATTCCATCTATTGTACATTATTACCATCAGCAGCGCGCCAACACCCCTCAGGAACTGGCTGCAGATGTTAAAATATCTCCAAAAGGAAGTGACAAGAAAGTAGACATGAGGGGTGGTTGGGCAGATGCTTCCGGTGATATCAGTAAATATTTTTCACACCTGGCCTATGCCAATTATATGTCGCCCCAGCAAATCCCCTTGGTCGCATGGTCGCTCATCAATACCAAAGAGGCAATTCCGGGAATGTTGAAAGATATGGGCGCTGCAGATTCCATTCAAAATGAAGCACTTTACGGAGCAGATTACTTAATGCGGTCGCTAACCCCCGAAGGGTATTTTTACATGATCATCTTTAGCCACTTTAATAAAGACCCCGCTGCGCGGGACATCGTTGGATTGCTGGCAAATAGTGTGACCACTACTGACTATCAGTGTGCTTTTAGAGAAGGGGGCGGTATGGCCATTGCTTCCCTGGCACGCATTTCCAGGTGGAAGAAGGATGGAGCATTTACTTCAGGCCAATACCTTGATGGTGCCAAACGGGCTTTTGCACATTTGCTGGTCAACAATTCGAAATATACAGATGATGGGAAAGACAACATCATAGACGATTACTGCGCCTTGATGGCGGCTACGGAATTGTGGATTGCGACCGAAGAAGCATCTTATGGTGATGAAGCCAGAAGAAGAGCTTTGAGCTTGGTGAACAGGATGAGTCCGGCGGGTTATTTCTTTGCCAATGATGCAGGCCGACCCTTTTGGCATGGCGCAGATGCCGGAATGCCTGTAGTGGCGCTGGCACGCTACCTCGATGCAGAAAATGATCCTGTGAAAAGAACTGCAGTGTTGGGCGTTATTAAGAAAGCGCTCGATTACAACTTAAGTGTAACAGGTAAGGTGAATAACCCATTTAATTACGCGCGACAAAGCTTTTTATACAAAGGTAAGGTGAAGGAGGGTTTCTTTATCCCTCAGGAAAACGAGACCGGATGGTGGTGGCAAGGCGAGAACGCCCGACTGGCCTCTCTGGCTACCGCAGCGATTGTTGGCGGGAGATTGGTTTACCCGGCTTCTGGTAATTGGGGAGTTATGCCTGCACTTGCCCGGTATGCCTCAGATCAGCTATCGTGGGTAATGGGCGGTAATCCTTACCAAATGTGTTTTATGTATGGCTTTGGTAAGAATAATGTTCCGTATATGGCCGCCTTGTTTGGTCACGGTTCACAAAAGGGCGGCATTTCCAATGGCATTACCGGTAAGGATGGAAATGGGGACGGGACAGGAATTGATTTTAAAACAGAGGCAGGTGGTAATGAATGGCGCTGGACGGAACAATGGTTGCCCCATGCAGCATGGTTTTTACAGGCGGTGACTGCGATGGCCCAGCCAAGATTTAAAGTAGCGGCAATTGCAGAGAATGGCGGTCACCATGTAGCTTATTCCACTGCCGCTAAGCGATGGCTTAATCAATTGGCTGCCGACAGCAACTTTACAGTAGACTATTACGAGAACCCGAAGATGCTCCATAAATCTGTACTGGCCAATTACCGCCTGGTGATTCAGCTGGATTACCCGCCTTACAACTGGGGCCAGGAAGCCGAGCAGGCATTTGAAGATTATATTGACCATGGCAGAGGTAGCTGGCTGGGCTTTCATCATGCCACGCTGCTGGGGGAGTTTGATGGTTTCCCTTTGTGGAAATGGTACTGCGATTTCATGGGCGGAATTCAGTTTAAAAATTACATTGCCAAATTTGCCAGCGGCGATGTGGTTGTAGAGCAGAAAGGACATCCAGTGTTTAAAGGATTGCCAGGTACATTCAACATTAAGAAAGAAGAGTGGTATACTTATGATAAGAATCCGAGGTTAGCTAAGCAGATACAAGTTTTAGCCAGTGTAAATGAACAAAGCTATGTGCCGAACGGCGATATTAAGATGGGAGATCACCCTGTGGTTTGGACAAACAAGACTAAACCTGCTAAAAATCTATATGTATTTATGGGGCATGGTCCGGAGCTTTTTGATAACCCGGCTTATACAACTATGGTAAAGAATGCCATTTTCTGGTTGGTAAAACCTCAGTGATTTCGGTTTTGATATAATCAATTGTTAAAATACTACTACTCTTCAAGGTACATTCGCCCTATCTTCGTTATGATCAATTATAAACTACAGTAACCTGTTTTAGGTTATGCATAACCGAACGAATGAAACCAATTTTTAACCTGGCGATTGCCCTGATTTTTATTATAGTTGCCCAGCCTTTATTTGCGCAAAATAAAGTTGTTGGTTATAAAAGTACCAGCAAAATCATTAAACAATACGAACTGGCAGAATGGGATATTGCCATTGAGGCAGCATTTAAGAACCCTTACCTGCAGGAAGAAGTTGCACTTTCGATGCTGATCAAATCCCCATCAGGAAAGCAACTGATACTGCCATGTTATTATGAAAGTAATGCTCTTGCTAAAGTGTCCAATTGGAAGTCGCGCTTTTTGCCACAGGAGCAGGGAAAGTACACGTATACCTTTGAACTAAAAGTGGGCGAAAAAAATACTTTTTCTACAAAGCAAGGTGTCTTTAGGGCATTGGCTTCCACAGGAAAGGGAATTCTGCATGCCAATGACGACTGGAGTTTTAAATACGACAATGGAACCGTTTTTCGGGGAATAGGAGAGAATTTGGCATGGGAATCACGTGCGGACGACGATTCTAAATTCTTTAAAGCCCTACACGAAAAAGACAAATACAATTACGAGTACATGCTGCCTTCACTTGCTAAACATGGAGGTAATTATTTCCGTACCTGGATTTCTTCATGGAACCTGCCACTGGATTGGAAAGGTGGTTTTAACAGCAAAAGATATACCCCATCTGATGAATATTTTAATCCGAGTGCGATCAGGAAAATGGACCGTCTGATAAACTTGTCTGATTCATTAGGACTGGTTATGATGCTGACACTGGGTGAGGGTACCCATGATGAAAAGAATGGCAGGTATTCAACGACTACTGCAGATTTCTTTGTGAATGAAAAGGCCAAAGCCCAATACCGCAACCGGCTTCGGTTTATTGTAGCGCGCTGGGGTTATAGCGGGGCAATTGGTGCCTGGGAGTTTTTTAATGAGATTGATAACGTGCAATTTAGAAATGCCAGCAATCCCATCAACCCAGCACATATTGTGCAGTGGCATGACGAGATGAGTACCTATTTAAAAAGCATAGATCCTTATCAACATTTGGTGACCACCAGTATTTCTCACCGCGACTTAGCGGGTTTAAATGATCTGAAGAACATAGATTTCAATCAAAAACACATTTACAAGAACAATAGGGTCTTGCCCACTACCATTGTAAAATATGCGGAGGAATTTAAAAAGCCCTACGTTATTGGGGAGTATGGCTATGAGTACGATTGGTCTAAGAATTTCAATCTTTTTGCCGATGAAATGGACAGTGATTTCAAAAGAGGATTGTGGTACGGTCTGTTCTCGCCCACACCGATCTTGCCGCTATCCTGGTGGTGGGAGTTTTTTGACGACCGCGGCACAGACGCCTACATCAGAAATGTAAGCACGATTTCCAAAGAGATGCTAAAGGCAGGGAAAGGATTATTCAGCAAACTTGACGTATCAACCGAAACATCAGGGATTGAAGTATACGCTGTAAAACGTGGAACACATCGATTTATTTACGTGTACAACCCTGGCAGGTTGGCCGTTAGCCCTGTGTTGACATTACCTGGCAAAACCGCTGTTCCAGTCAAAAAAATACAACAATACGATTGTGAAACTGGCAAATATTTGACTGCAACTCCTGCATTAATCAACGACAAAGGGCAACTTGCCAATTTTACACTTGCGCCTAATACAGACACCGTGTTTATTTTATAAGGATGAAAAAGATTAATCATTATCTATTGGCCACCTTTGCATTTGCTATGCTAAGCAAGTCGGCAAACGCGCAACAAGTTTCATCCTGGATCACGAATCAGCAGGAAACTCAAAAGCTTGCCAAACAGGTAGTCCAAAATTTTGAAACGGGCGAGGCAGGAAATATACCGACGATTGGTATAGATGCCGGGCAGACTTTCCAGTCCATCGACGGTTTTGGCTTTGCGTTAACGGGCGGTAGCGCGCAACACATCATCAGGATGACGGCCCCGGAACGTAAGAAACTATTGAATGAACTGTTTGGGAAAAATGAAGAAGACATCGCCATTAGCTACTTGAGGTTGAGTATTGGTGCCTCTGATTTAAACGACCGGGTTTTCTCTTATAACGATTTGAAAGCGGGAGAAACTGATGTAAACCTAAACCAATTTGACCTGGAGCAGGATAAGCTGGATGTGATTCCTGTACTTAAGGAGATTTTGGCCATAAATCCAAACATTACCATCATGGCCTCACCTTGGTCGGCCCCCACCTGGATGAAAACCAACAACAACATCCAGGGAGGAAAGTTAAAACCGGAATACTATCCGGTTTATGCCAAATATTTTCTAAAGTATATCCAGGCGATGAAAAAGCAGGGTATCAATATTGCGGCCATTACCATTCAGAATGAGCCTTTTAATGATGGCAATACCCCAAGTATGCAGATGTTTGCGAAGGAGCAGCTGCGCTTTATCAAGAACAATTTGGGTCCGGTATTGAAAGCTGCGGGCATTAAGACCAAGATCATTTTATACGACCACAACTGTGATGCGCCGGAATACCCAATCTCGATATTGAATGACCCTGAAGCCGCTAAATACATCGACGGGTCAGGCTTTCATTTGTATGCCGGTCAGACCACTGCGATGAGTAAAGTGCACGATGCCTTCCCGAGCAAAAACCTCTATTTCACAGAAATGATGGCGGTGAGCAGGAATGGATTTAACGTTTCCAATCCGGTAGACCGGATTTTGATCGGCGCAACGCGGAACTGGAGCAAGAATGTCATCCTCTGGAACCTGGCGGCCAACGCTAAATATGAGCCCCATACAGATAATGGAGGCTGTCCGATTTGCCAGGGTGCTGTTACCATAGAAGGAGATCAGGTTACCCGTAATACCGCTTATTATGTTGTTGCGCATGCTGCAAAATATGCAGTACCGGGTTCGGTTAGAATTGCCAGTAATAACCTGGATGCCCTCAGCAATGTGGCATTTAAGAGACCAGATGGTAAAATCGTATTAATTGTGGCCAATAAAACTGCCGCAGATCATGAGTTCGCCATTGCTGCTAATGGCAAGACTTTGAAAACAAAGCTGACTGCCGGGGCAGTAGGTACTTATGTTTGGTAATTAAAGAGATATGAAAAGTAGAAAATGTATTACCCTAATGCTATGTTTATTGTTTGCCATCCAGGCATCTGCACAGACAAATGGAGGGCCTAAAGTTACCGTTAAGAATGGCGTGCTGGAAGGACTGACAGCCGGATCCGTAGATCAGTTTTTTGGAATCCCTTACGCTCAGCCGCCTGTTAACGAACTGCGGTGGCAAAACCCACTGCCTGCCAAAAACTGGTCGGGCGTGCGCAAGGCCACCACCTTTGGTCCAAGGGCAATGCAAAAATTTATTTATACAGACATGATTTTCCGATCGCCAAAAGTGAGTGAAGACTGTCTTTACCTTAATGTATGGCGTCCATCCTCCAAAATCACCAAGAAACTCCCCGTGCTGGTTTACTTTCATGGAGGAGGCTTCTCGGCTGGAGACGGATCTGAGTTGAGGTACGATGGCGCAGATATGGCCTCAAAAGGAATAATTGTAGTCACGGTAAACTACCGCATGGGTATATTTGGGTTCTTTGCCCATCCGGAAATTAGTAAATTTGCGGCATCACAGGCCTCAGGCGATTATGGACTCTTGGATCAGGTCGCTTCACTAAGGTGGGTGAAAGAAAACATTGCCGCATTTGGCGGAGATCCCGAGCAGGTGACGATCGGCGGGCAATCGGCCGGATCTATTTCCGTAAGCTTGTTGATGGCTTCGCCACTGGCAAAAGGACTGTTTAATCGCGCGATAGGGCAAAGCGGGTCTATTTTAGGAATCAATAAACCCATAGCACTGAAGCAGGCAGAAGCACTGGGTGTTCAATTTTTGAGCGATGCAAAGCTGCCTACCGTGGCTGATCTCAAAAAAATGCCAGCGGAAGAACTGTTGGAACTATCCCGCAAGCCTGGCGCAGTATATTTTCCTGTAATTGTAGATGGTTATTTTTTACCAGAACAACCCGTGAATATTTATACCAAGGGATTGCAAGCTGATGTGCCCTTACTTGCAGGCTGGACCTCGGCAGAAGTAAATTACCACTCGGTTTTGGGTAATGAAGCGCCGACGGTGGACAATTACATTAAGGCACTGGATAAAATATATGGCGATAAGGCGGCAGAGGCAAAACGCGCTTATGCCGTGACCAGGGATGAAGATGTAATTCCGGTGGCGACTGAATTGGCCGGTGATAGGTTTCTTGGTTTTAGCACCTGGAAATGGATAGACCTTCATGGCAAAACAAACGGATATCCTGTGTTCCGGTACTTGTATAAAAAAGTGCTTCCGGCAGTAAAAGGCAAGGAAGATCAATACCAAAAACCAGTTGGTGCGCCACACTCTGCAGACATTGCTTACGCTATGGGAAACCTGGGCAAAGACCAGGTATACGCATATGGTGCGGATGATTATAAAGCTTCGGCAGCGATGGAAGCCTATTTTATCAATTTTATTAAAACAGGCGACCCCAATGGTCCAGGTTTATCAAAATGGTCTGGACTCCAAAGCAGCATCCCTCAAGTCATGTACCTGGATACCGAAAGCAAACAGGGAGGTGAACAATATCAGCGGCGCTATCAGTTTATGGATCAGCTTTACTACAAATAAACAGCGATGAAGCTTCAATTGATTGATGTGCTGATCCTGGTCTTTTACCTGGTGATGATGGTCCTTATTGGCTGGTATTACCGCAACAAGGCAAAGGAAAACAAGGAAAGCTACATGATGGGCGGTAAAAAGCTGCCCTGGTTTATGCTCGGACTGAGTGATGCATCAGATATGTTTGACATCAGCGGAACCATGTGGATGGTGTCGCTATGTTTCGTTTACGGTTTAAAAAGCATTTGGATACCATGGCTTTGGCCAGTTTTTAACCAGGTGTTTAATATGATGTTTTTAGCCAAATGGCTAAGGCGTTCTAATGCAGATACCGGTGCGGAATGGCTGGCTACCAGGTTTGGCCTTAAGGGCAGGGGTGTGAAAGCATCGCATAACATTACCGTGGTTTTTGCACTTATCGGCTGCCTGGGTTTTTTGGCTTATGGTTTTGTAGGCCTGGGTAAATTTGTTGAAATTTTTATTCCCTGGCATTTGGTACAGGCTTATGTGCCTTTCCAGGTAGCGCCGCAATATGTGCCGCATTTTTATGGACTGGTTTTTACGCTCTTTGCAACCTTTTACTCTATACTGGGCGGGATGCATAGTATTGTGCTGGGTGATGTAATTAAATATGCTATAATGACGGTAGGTTGTGTGGCCATCGGCTACATTGCATTTACACATCTAAGCGCACAACGATTGAATGTACCGCAGGGTTGGGACAGTCCTTTCTTTGGCTGGAATTTGAACCTGGACTGGTCGGCCATTATTCCCGATGCAGGGAAGAAGATTACGGATGATGGATACAACCTGTTCGGCATTTTCTTTATGATGATGCTTTTTAAAGGGGTGTTTGCCAGTCTCGCGGGCCCTGCACCGAATTACGACATGCAAAAAGTCTTGTCGACACAATCGCCAAAAGACGCTTCGAAAATGACAGGCTTTGTATCGATTATTTTATTGCCCATTCGTTATACGATGGTGATCGGACTAACCGTGTTGGCTTTGCTCTATTATCGGCAACTTGACCTGGCTACGCCAAACGGAACTGATTTTGAAAAGATACTTCCTGCTGCAATCAATTCCTTTCTGCCTGTCGGTATTCTGGGTATCGTGCTTACCGGTTTGATGGGCGCTTTTATGGGTACCTTTTCCGGAACGTTAAATGCCGCCCAGGCTTACATTGTTAACGACATATACCTGAAATATATTAGTCCGCAAGCCAGTACCAAACAGATCATGACGATGAATTACCTTACTGGGGTGGTAGTGGTTTCGGTGGGCGTACTATTGGGTTTCTATGCTAAGGACGTGAACAGCATCCTGCAATGGATCGTATCAGGGCTTTACGGGGGCTACATTGCAGCCAATATGTTGAAATGGTATTGGTGGCGCTTCAATGCCAATGGCTTTTTCTGGGGCATGGTTACGGGTATTGCAGGGGCACTGGTGTTCTCGCATTTCTTTAGCGGGATACAGTTCCTGTATTATTTCCCGCTGCTGTTTTTAATTTCCATCAGCGGCTGCCTTATTGGTACCTATACAGCCCCGGCGACAGATACCGAGGTACTCAAATCCTTTTACAAAACAGTTAGGCCATGGGGTTTCTGGAAACCCATACATCATCTGGTGCTGGACGAGCAGGCAAGTTTTAAAGGAAACGACAGGTTTAAGCTGGATATGTTTAATGTAATCATTGGCGTTATTGCCCAATTGTGCTTAACAGCTTTACCTATGTTCCTTATCCTGTGGATGAAAGTGCCGCTCATCATCACCCTGGGTACCATTGCCATTATAGCCATGATCCTGAAAAGAACCTGGTGGAACAAATTAGAGAATTAAAATACAATACACAATATGGATTTTGCAACGCGATTAACACATATAAAAACACAATACGAGGAAACCATTGCTAAAGAAAATTCAGTGGAATTGATAGGTAATGGTATCTATAAACGATTTAGAAACCCTGTGCTCAGCAGCGCCCACATTCCATATTTTTGGAAGTATGACCTGAACCCGGTTACCAATCCGTTTTTAATGGAGCGGATAGGGATAAATGCGGTATTTAATGCTGGGGCGATTAAGTTTCAGGACAAGTATTTGCTAATGGCGAGGGTAGAGGGTAACGACCGGAAGTCGTTCTTTGCCATTGCTGAGAGCGCAAATGGGATAGATGGATTTAGATTTTGGGACAAACCAGCTATTGTACCCCATTTTGAAGGAGAGACCAATTTGTACGACATGCGTTTGGTGCAACACGAAGACGGTTGGGTGTATGGTATATTCTGTACGGAGAGTCGGGATCCCGGAGTGCCAGAGGCAGACCAATCATCAGCTGTAGCCCAATGTGGCATCATCAGAAGTAAAGACTTGCTGGATTGGGAAAGGCTTGCGGACTTTAAAACGCCATCAGCCCAGCAGCGTAATGTAGTACTTCACCCTGAATTTGTGGATGGTAAATATGCCTTTTATACCCGCCCGCAGGATGGGTTTATTGAAGCAGGTAAAGGCGGGGGTATAGGTTTCGGCTTGTCAGACGCAATCAATCCGGCGATTGTAGCGTTAGAAACAGTGATTGATAAGCGAATTTACCATACCATTTACGAAGCTAAGAATGGTCTGGGACCTGCGCCAATTAAAACAGAAAAGGGCTGGCTGCACATGGCACATGGCGTGCGAAATACAGCTGCAGGATTGCGTTATGTGCTGTACCTGTTTATGACCAGTCTGGACGATTTGACCAAAGTGATTCATAAACCATCTGGTTATTTTCTGGCACCAGAAGGAGAGGAACGGGTAGGAGACGTTTCTAACGTGGTATTCTGCAATGGCTGGATTGCTGATGAAGATGGAAAAGTTTTCATCTATTACGCTTCGTCGGATACGCGCATGCACCTGGCACTATCTACTGTTGAGCAATTGCTGGACTATGTGATCAATACTCCCGAAGATGGGTTGAATTCTTCTTCTTCTGTAAGGGAGATTTGCAGACTGGTTGATGCAAATGAGGGATTGTAAAAGTTAACTACACAAAGACCCTTTTGCCCAGGTAATTTTCCCTGAATTCTTTTGGCGTACAGCCTTTCTTGCTTTTAAAGGTGCGGTTAAAGTTGGCCATGTTGTTAAAGCCGCATTTATAGGCAATTTCGGCCACGGAATGAGTGGTGTCTATCAGCATTCTGGACACGTGGCCAAGGCGAATCTCGTTGAGGCTGTCGATAAAAGTATAGCCCGTTCGTTGTTTGATAAAGCGACTGAAAGAAGCATCGGGCATCCCTGCAATTTTAGCTACTTCCGTTAAAGTAATGGCTACACTAAAATGGGCGTTCATGTAGTCGAACACCTTTTCAATCCTACGGCTATTGTAATTGTATTCTTCTTTGGTGAAGGTTGGGTCAGAAAGCATTTTGCTGTTCCTGGAGATAGATAGGTCGTGCAATATCGACATCAGTTCCAGTATGGAAGCGAATCCGCTTTGCGTAGCTAAACTGATTAATCTTGGCGCCATCCGGCTGGTCGTATCCTGCGAAAAAAGCAAACCTCTTTTGGCACTTTCAAACATGTTCCTGATGTTCGACAATTGATTTCTTTTTAAGAATTTTTCATCAAAAAGGTCTTTATGAAACTGAAGGGTTACTTCCTTGATGTCCTTGCTTTTGCAATGGTGGTTAAACCATCCATGTGAAAGGTTAGAGCCTACTAAAACCAGTTCTATTTCTTCTATTTCAGCGATGTGATCGCCCACAATGCGTTGCGCGCCGGCACCGTTAATGATCAGGTTGAGCTCCATTTCTTCGTGGTTATGCAATGGGAAATCGAACTCCTTTTTGTCTCTGGAAAATATCGTGAAACAATCGCTTTGCGTTAAGGGCGTAATTTCACGGATCAGTTGTTTTGGCATCTTTACTTGGTTATGACCGCAATTTAGTTAAAATAGTATTATGATGTTTTTACCGGGTATTATAGATTTGAAGAAAATTTGAATCATGTCTGAATCCACTACGCCAAGATATCTCGAAGCATTAAGAAATGAATTTGCAGCAGCGTTGGATGACATACTGAATTATTGGAAAAAAAATACCATTGATAACCTGGATGGAGGTTTTATTGGAAGGATAGACGATCGTGAAGTAAAGGTGGAAGATGCAGAGAAAGGCGCTGTGCTCAACGCAAGAATTTTGTGGACATTTTCTGCTGCTTTTAATTACGCTTCGGATCAGCAATGGCTCGAATTAGCAGATAGATGTTTTCTATATTTCAAGACTTACTTTATAGATAAGGAATTTGGAGGGGTATATTGGTCGCTAACATGCGAGGGAAAACCTGCGAATAGCAAGAAGCAAAGCTATGCGTTGTCGTTCGCTATTTACGGCCTAACCGAATACTTCATGGCCAGTAAGGATGGAGAAGCTTTGTTGCTGGCAAAGCAGTTGTATAAAGATCTGGAGGATCATGCACGCGATCGGCAAAAGGGCGGTTACCTGGAAGCATTTACCAGGGATTGGCAGGATTTGGAGGACCTCCGCTTAAGCGAGAAAGACGCCAATGAGCGGAAAACCATGAATACCCACCTGCATATTTTGGAGGCCTACACCAACCTATATCGCGTATGGCCCGATGCCGCGTTAAAAGTTGCGATAACAGACATTATATCCCTTTTTACGGATAAGATGATCAGCTCGGAAGGGCATCTGGGTCTGTTCTTTGATGACGATTGGATTCTCAAATCATCGGCAATATCCTACGGTCATGACATTGAGGCGGCATGGTTAATCCAGGAAGCTGCATCGGTCATCAATGATCAGCTTGTTCTGGGGCAATCTAAATACCTTGCTATTGGAATTGCAGCAGCCACGGCTGCCGGTCTGGATGCAGACGGAGGATTAAATTATGAGTACAACCCAGTGACCGGGCAGCACAATTCTGAAAAACACTGGTGGGTACAGGCTGAAGCCATGGTGGGTTTAGTTAATGCCTGGGAGGTTTCTGGTCAGCAAGTTTTCTTTGATCAGTTTAATTCGATATGGCAATTTACAAAATTGAATATAGTGGATCAGAAAAACGGTGAGTGGTTTTGGGGGGTACACGCCGACCATGCGCTAATGGCAGGCGAAGATAAAGCAGGATTCTGGAAATGCCCTTATCACAACAGCAGGGCTTGTATAGAGTTGATTAAACGACTGGTATAAAGCGCTTTTTTGTTGCTTATAACTATTTTTATTGCGGGAAACCCATATATTTAGCACATAAAATAAAAAACCTGTAAAATGTCTGAAATGAAGCCCTCTTTAGTAATCTTAGCAGCCGGAATGGCAAGCCGATATGGCGGAAATAAACAAACTGAATCTTTTGGTCCCTCGGGAGAAACCATTATGGAGTATTCCATTTACGATGCCATCAAAGCGGGCTTCGGAAAGGTCATCTTCATCATCAGAGAAGAATTTGCAGAATCTTTTAAAGCTGCAATCGAGCCTAAATTAAATGGGAAAATTGAGCTGGACTATGTATACCAGAGCTTGGATAAATTTAGCGGCGGTCGCGAAATACCAGCAGATAGAGCAAAGCCATTTGGTACGCAGCATGCGCTATTGTGTACTAAAGAAGCCCTTGATGCTCCTTTTGCTGTGATTAATGCGGATGATTTCTACGGTTTTGAAGCATTTCAACTGGCCTATGAATTCCTGACTACAGCAGCAGAAGATGGTAAGTATGCAAGTTTAGGATATGAACTAAGAAATACATTGAGTGACAACGGTTCTGTAACCCGTGGTGAGATCAGCGTAGATGGATCAGGTAACATTACCGGTATCATAGAGAGAAAAGAAATTTTCAAGCAGGACGGTAAAGCCATCACCAAAGAAGGAGACGCCGAAAAGGAATTGCCTTTGGATACCAAGGTAAGTATGAACTTTTTCTGCTTTACACCGGCATTTGTTAACTGGAGTGAAGGAGAATACTATAAATTTCTTGATGCCAACTTAAACAAAGATCTTAAAGCAGAATTCCTGATCCCTGAGGTTGCTGATACTTTGATCAACTCCGGGAACGGTGTGGTGAAAATGATCCCAACTAAAGCGAAATGGTTTGGTGTAACTTTTAAAGAAGATGCTCCTGTAGTAAAAGCACAATTGCAAAAGTTAACTGAAGAAGGCGTTTACCCAGCAAATTTGTGGGCATAGTTAAATATATTCAGGCCATGCGGATGAAGATCCGCGTGGCCCATTTTCTGCTTAAGAAGCCATAGTTTTTGTTGTCCTGCTTACCGCAGTTTTGCGTACCGCATTGATGATCGCGTTTGTATCGTAGTTACACAATGCCCAAAGCTCTGCCTGTTCCCCATGTTCTATAAACTCATCCGGAATTCCTAATCTGTTTACCTGATTGGAATAGCTGTTGTTGGCCATGAATTCCAGTACTGCACTGCCCATACCACCTTGTAAACAGCCGTCTTCAACAGTAACTATAGTTTTATAACGTTTACATACATCGTGTAATAAGGCTTCATCCAATGGCTTTACAAAACGAAGGTCGTAATGTGCGGGATGTATTCCTTCGCTGTTCAGCTCTTTACAAGCTTCCACAGCAAAATTACCCACATTACCAATGGTTAAAATTGCGACATCTTCACCATCACATATTTTACGGCCCTTACCCACTTCTATAGCTTTGAAAGGACGCTTCCAGTCGGTCATAACGCCATTTCCTCTTGGATAACGTATCACGAAAGGCCCCATGTTTTCCTGCTGGGCAGTATACATCAGGTTGCGCAGTTCCTCCTCATTCATTGGGGCAGAAATGGTCATTTGGGGGATGCAGCGCATAAAGGCAAGATCATATGCCCCGTGGTGCGTAGCGCCATCAGAACCTGCTAAGCCGGCGCGGTCCAAACAAAATACCACGTTTAAGTTTTGTATGGCAACGTCATGAATCACCTGGTCGTACGCCCTTTGCATAAAACTTGAGTAGATGTTGCAAAAAGGAACAAGCCCCTGTGTAGCCAAACCTGCAGAAAATGTAACGGCATGCTGTTCTGCAATACCCACATCAAAAGCACGCTCAGGCATGGCTTTCATCATGATGTTCATAGACGATCCTGAAGGCATGGCAGGAGTGATTCCTACAATTTTTTTATTTTCTTCGGCAAGTTCAACGAGGGTATGACCAAACACATCCTGATATTTAGGTGGCTGCGGTTTATCAATTACCGGTTTCTTGATTTCGCCTGTAATCTTATCAAAGAGACCTGGCGCATGCCATTTGGTTTGATCCTTTTCAGCAAGAGCGAAGCCTTTGCCTTTAACGGTTACACAATGCAAAAGCTTTGGTCCGGGAATGTCTTTAAGTTCTCTTATAATTTGAGCCAAACGTACCACATCATGGCCATCTACCGGTCCGAAATACCTGAAATTAAGCGCTTCAAACAAATTGCTTTGTTTTAGCAGGGTGCCCTTTATGCTTTTTTCAATCTTCTTAACAAATTTATGTGCATTAGGTCCAAGCTCTGAAAGTTTGATCAATACACTTGAGATATCGTCTCTGAACCGATTGTAAGATTTGGAGATCGTGATACTGGTGAGGTATTCTTTAAGCGCGCCCACATTAGGGTCGATGGACATACAGTTGTCGTTCAGGATCACCAGCAGGTTAGAATCTTCAATACCGGCATGATTCAGCCCTTCAAACGCGAGTCCGGCCGTCATGGCACCATCGCCAATTACTGCAACATGCTGACGGTCTGTTTCACCTTTATAATGAGAAGCTACCGCCATACCCAGGGCTGCCGAAATGGAAGTAGAAGAGTGGCCTACGCCAAAAGTGTCGTACTCACTTTCACTGATCTTTGGAAACCCACTGATGCCATTGAGGATACGGTTGGTATGGAAACGCGACTTGCGACCGGTTAAGATTTTATGACCATAGGCCTGATGACCTACATCCCAAACCAGCTTGTCGTAAGGGGTATTTAAAACATAATGTAAAGCTACAGTAAGTTCAACTACACCTAAACTTGCACCGAAATGTCCGCCGTTCACACTTACCACATCAATAATGTACTGTCGGAGTTCCTGACTAATTTGTTCCAGATCCTGTTCCGTGTACTGCTTAAGATCAGCAGGGTAATTGATGTTTGGTAAAAATGGACCGTTGGTGTCTTCCATGCAGCATTTATCGAATAGAACCACAAAGTAAGGTATTTTGTTGTCAAATTAAGAAGGAAAATCATTAATTTTACAAAAATATACTTTGAATAAATGACTAGAGATACTACAATTTTTGAATTGATTGACAGAGAATTGGAACGCCAGGAAAACGGGCTGGAACTGATTGCTTCAGAAAATTTTGTAAGCAAGCAGGTAATGGAAGCAGCCGGCTCTTGTTTAACCAACAAATATGCTGAAGGGCTTCCGGGCAAACGGTATTATGGTGGCTGCCAGGTGGTAGACGAAATAGAAACCATTGCTATTGAACGTGCTAAGAAGCTTTTTGGTGCAGAGTGGGTAAACGTACAACCGCATTCTGGGGCACAGGCAAACGCAGCAGTGATGCTTGCAGTTATCCAGCCTGGTGATAAGATCCTTGGCTTTGATCTTTCTCATGGAGGTCACCTCACTCATGGTTCTCCAGTTAATTTTTCTGGTAAATTGTACCACCCTTTATTCTATGGTGTAAAAAAAGAGGATGGCTTAATTGACTACGCCAAACTGGAAGAAATTGCGCTTGCAGAAAAACCAAAACTCATTATCTGTGGTGCATCTGCCTATTCAAGAGAGTGGGATTACGCCTTCATCAGAAGGGTTGCAGATCAAATCGGAGCATTGGTGATGGCAGATATTTCACATCCTGCGGGAATGATTGCAAGAGGATTACTGGTCAACCCGCTTCCTCATTGTCATATCGTTACCACAACTACTCACAAAACCTTACGTGGCCCTCGCGGTGGCATGATCATGATGGGTAAGGATTTCGAAAACCCGTTTGGATTGAAAACTCCTAAAGGAGAAATCAGAATGATGTCGTCCGTATTGGATATGGCCGTATTCCCGGGCACACAAGGTGGACCTCTAGAGCATGTTATTGCTGCAAAGGCTATTGCTTTTGGCGAAGCGTTAAGTGATGAGTACCTGACCTATATCACCCAAGTTAAAGCAAATGCGCAGGCGATGGGCAAGGCTTTTGTGGCCAAAGGTTATGGGATCATTTCTGGCGGTACTGATAACCACTTAATGCTTATTGATCTTAGAAACAAGAACATTACAGGTAAGGTTGCTGAACAAGCACTGGAAAAGGCAGATATTACGGTGAACAAAAACATGGTTCCATTTGATGACAAATCTCCATTTGTTACTTCAGGGATCCGTGTTGGTACCGCAGCAATTACTACCAGAGGCTTTAAAGAAGCTGAAATGCAACAAATTGTTGACCTGATAGATCAGGTAATCACCAATCCAGAAGACGAACAAAATTTAAAACAGGTAAAAGAGCAGGTAATCGCGTTAGTTAGCAAGTTCCCTTTATATAAATAAGATAAGCTTGATAAGAAGCATTTAATGTCATCAAAAAGCAGCAATAATCCCTCAGCCAGTGAAGATGACCGCGTAAACGCATTGCGGCAGTATGGTATATTGGATACCCCCCAGGAGGAGGCATTCGACAACATTACCAAACTGGCCACGTTGATTTGTAATGTACCTATCGCGCTGATCTCACTGGTTGATGAAGATCGTCTTTTTGTTAAATCCGTTGTTGGCGTAAAAACAACCTATGAGGCCAGAGATGTATCTTTTAGTTATCATACCATACTGGGAGATGACCTGTTAGAAGTAAAGGATACGCTGCTCGACGAGCGATTTGCCAAACACTTGAGGGTATTGAATGCGCCATTTGTACGGTATTATGCAGGTGCACCGCTTATCGATAAGGATGGATTTAAATTGGGTGTGATCGGTGTATTTGATACCAAGCCCAATGCGCTTTCTCCTGAACAAAAAGAAGGGTTAAGTATACTTGCCAGGGAAATCATTACCCATCTTTCTTTAAAGAAGCAGAGTGTAGACCTGGTTGCAAAAAGCAGCCGCTTTGAGGAATTGCTTAACCTGTCTACAGTTTCTCCCGAGATTCATTGCATTCTGGATCACAAAGGCACGATTTTATTCATAAATGATGCCGTAACCAGTATTTTAGAATATACAGCAGCAGAAGCCACAGGCTTAAGCATGTGGGGTTTTTGCTATGAAGAAGATCAGGGCCGCTTGCTGCACACGATAGAGCAAGGACTGAAGAACAAGGTAAAAAGTTTCAATATTGATTTCAGGATAGTTAGTAAAACCGGTGTTATTCGTTGGTTAAGCTGGAATATGGTTGTAAAAAACCAACGTTGGTACACTTATGGCCGTGACATTACCGAAAGCAAAAGGGTAGAAAATGAACTCATGAGGCTTTCTTTTGTAGCCAGTAAGGTAAACAATGCCGTGGTCATCAATGATGCCAATAACCATGTGACCTGGGTAAACGATGCCTTTGAAAAGATAACCGGCTTTACGCTGGAAGATTTGAAAGGGAAGCGACTGGGGGATCTGATTGTAGGCCCTAAAACCGATTTGGAATTGTTGGCCAAAGCACGTGGCTGGATTAAGGAAAACCGATCATTTACGGTAGACTTACTGGCCTATCGTAAGGACAAACAACCGATTTGGTTGTCTATTTACAACACGGTAGTGCTCAATGATGAAGGGGAAGTGGATATGGAGGTGGAGATCATCATTGATATTACCGATAAGAAAAATGCAGAAGAGGAAGTTCAACTCTTATCGATGGTTGCGAGTCAGACCAATACCGGGGTAAATATTTCAGATAAGAACGGCAATACTACCTGGATCAACAACAGTCTTGAAAAATTAACGGGCTACTCGTTGTCAGAAATTCAGGGAGAGAAATTGGGTAATGTTATTGCCAACAGTGATGGCCAGCGCGAGCTGCTTTCAGCATCCAGGAGTAAGGCAAGAAATAATGAATCCTATGTGATTGAAGTGGAGGCAACTACCAAAGATGGCCGAAGCGTTTGGCTTAACGTGGCAAATACTCCGGTAGTTGATGCAAAAGGTAAGGTAGTTAGACAAATTGACCTCATTACTGACATCACCCAGCGCAAGCAGGTGGAGCGGGAACTGGTAGAATCAAAAGAACAAGCATTACAACTAAGCGAAGCAAAGGAAATGTTCCTTTCCGTGATGAGCCACGAAATCAGGACTCCATTAAACGCCGTGATTGGAATGACGCATTTGCTGCTGGAAAATGACCCTAAAATTTCGCAGATTGACGACCTCAATATCCTCAAATTTTCTGCGGAAAACCTGCTCAATATTATTAACGACATACTTGATTTCACAAAGATTGAAACTGGGCATATGCAGCTGGAAGCCATTCCTACAGACATTAAGGCATTGGCGACAGACATCATTAGTTCTTTGCAAGTCAGCGCTGCTAAGAAGGGCAACATTTTAACCTTGGTAACAAAAGACTTGCCCCAAACTGTAATGGGCGACAAGACGCGGTTATACCAGGTAATCATGAATTTATTGGGTAATGCCATTAAGTTTACGGGCCACGGAGAAGTGAAGCTGAGCATCAATTTGACCAGTCAGAATGAAAAACAAGTAGAACTATTTTTCCAGGTTATTGATAACGGAATTGGTATACCTGACGATAAGCTTTCGTATATATTTGAAACTTTTACGCAGGCTAAGGCGGATATTTCCAGGAAGTATGGAGGCACAGGACTGGGACTTGCCATCACCAAAAAGCTGCTCAAGCTGTATGATTCTGATATTCTGGTTGAAAGTGTGGAGGGGAAAGGGACAACATTTTCTTTCGCCATATTTTTTGATAAAGTAGCCGGGGAAGCCAATGGTTTAGTGCTAACGGATCAATTTGCCAGCTTTGCCGGAAAATCAATATTGGTGGTTGATGATAACGACATCAATATCTTAATAGCCAATCGCATTCTCAGCAAATGGGGTTTTGTGCTGGATTTTGCCAGTAATGGCAAAGAGGCCATTGAAAAGGTGATGAAAAAAGAATTTGATCTCATCTTTATGGACATCAAAATGCCGGGTATAGATGGCTACGAAACAACTGCTATCATCAGGGAATTGTCGGGAGAATATTACAAGCAGGTTCCAATAATTGCTTTGACGGCGTCGACGTTACATGACGAACATATCAAATTTGAGGAGTCGGGGATGGATGGGCATATCTTGAAGCCCTTTAAACCTGATGAGATCAAGAGCGTTATTCAACAGCATCTTTCTAAATAAAAAAGAGCCGATAACCACTTTCGTGAACTATCGACTCCTAAATTAACGCTCTCAAGAACAAAGGAACGGAATATATTGGAATTTCCAAAATAAATTTAAATTATTGTTGCTCGAAACATCCTAGTTCAGAAGGAAAGGTACGTGTTGTACCAATCATGTCTCTAATTAAGAGGGTATTATAATAGGGATCTGCTGTTAAAATAATTCCTTTATTAATTGCCGGACTGCCGGTTTGCAGTTTAAAATTGTTATTTGCAATGTCTACAAACTTAGGGTCTGTGTTGATAAAATTATTTACTGCATAAGTTTGCAATGCTGTTTTGATGATGTTCGCTTTAAAATTAGCGTTGATGTTAAAGGCAGTTTTCTTCTCTACTGCCAGTTCCTCGGTTAACATCCCCCAAATGATGTTGTTGGTTAACTCCAGATTCAAATCTGCAGAACGTCCATTTCCGAGATCAGAAAAATAAAGGGCAGGGGTTCTTCTGGGAAACTCAGTGTTAAACCCGGCAAAGGTATTTTGTTTCAGGTTATAGCTTCCGCCACCCACACCGTATATTAAATACTGTCCGCTATTGTAGAACAGGTTATTCAAGGCGACGATATTAGCCTGATAACCCGCGAGCCCGGCAACCGTCATGTTCTTTACGGTGCTGTTGCTTAGTAATAGTTTAGGTGTACCATCAGCTGTTAAAGAATCTGCTGTTACGCCTATTATGGCATTTTTTATCAAAGCGTAGTTGATTGTAGAGGCCATGCTGCTAGGGTAAAAGCGAATGCCCTGCCACTGGCCCGCCTCATTATCGTAGAAATTTTCCAACCTATCACTTGCAAAAAGCACCTGATTGTTAATGTTGCCCACTGCGTTGAGTGTACCACGTATGTTCATGAGAGAATTGCCATGGAACAGAATTCTAGCACCCGGTGTTATCGTTAGCGTTGCATTTTCGGCAACAGTTACAGACCGGTTAATGATGTATGGTAGCCCGGCGTTCCAGGTGGTATTGGCACTAATGGTTTCCCCGTTAATAAAAACGGCATTTTGTCCGTAAGCAATCAGGGCAATTGATTGTTTATTTCCATTGGTGGTAAAAAGGACTGAATCTTCGACAATGAAAGGTTGGTTAAAGTTATTCGGGTTAATGGTAGCCTTGATAAAGATGCTGATGGAGTCTTTTCCTGAAATCCGTACATTGTCTTTTTCGTTAACAGAAACACCGTTAATGATCAGACTAAAAAAAGAATTGTTCCCACGCCAAAGTCGGATGTTGCTAATGCTAACTGCCTTAGGGTCGGTGTTGTATACTTTGATGCGCCTGTTAACAGACCCCACCGCCGTAAATACAGTATCGAAGAGTACAGTGTCTGTAGAGAAAGATAACTTAACATGCTGATCTGTGGTTACGGCATCCTCCTTTCGGCAGGCGATAAAGGCAAAGATGCTGACAACAAACACACCTAATAATCTACGCATAAACAAACTTAGCCTACTTAGTCGGCAAAAGCAACAGCAGCTATACTTAATTTTATATCCTTTGCTTTTGAGATTTCTATGGCACAGGCTTCTATTGTAGCCCCGGTGGTGATGACATCGTCTACCAGCAAAATGTGCTTACCTTCAATTTCGACAGGCTTTGTGAGTGAAAAGACCGACTTCATGTTTTCATGGCGGGAATACCTGCTCCTTCGGGTTTGTGTAGTGGTTTCCCTCGTTTTAAGCAGTGCCGTGGTGTTTATTGCAATATTCAACTCTGCAGCTATTCCTTTTGCTATGCACTCGCTTTGGTTGTACCCCCTTTTGTGCTGCTTTCGTGGATGCATGGGAACGGGAATAATCAAATCTAATCCCTCAAAATATGGAGAGTTTATTAAGTTAGCTGCTACCATTGTGCCCAGACGTTCACCCAGTAGCATTTGATTCTTATATTTTAAGTGATGGATGAGATTTTGTACCCGGGCTCCTTTTTTAAAATTAAGCAGGGCCATTGCAGCATTAAAATCGATACGTCCCCAAAACTGTTTAGCCACCCGGTTGTTCGGGTCCAAGTGATGATCTGTATAAGAAATATGGTACAGGCACTCCGTGCAAATCAGCGATTCTCCCGTATATAAATGTTTAAGGCAGCCGTAACACAGGTTTGGATAAAGCAATCCAATCAGGTCTTCCAGGATTCTTCTAAAAGTATTCATAGGCAAACCTCACCTGTTTAAAGGAAAAAGTGGTAATTTTTGAAGAAATTTATTTTGAAACTAGTTTTGCACTTCGTGTTCTTGCTGCCCCTGACCTTCTTTAACCGCTAGTTGTCCACACGCTGCATCAATATCCTTGCCTCTGCTGCGTCTGATGTTGGTATTTACGCCCTGACTTTTCAGGTAGTTTGAAAATGCATCTATCTTATCCCCGGCGGCGTTAATAAAGTCGGCAAATTGAATGGGGTTGTATTCTATCAGGTTCACCTTACAGGGAATGTGCTTACAGAACCTGGCCAGCTCCATAGCATCTTGCAATTCATCATTAAAGTCATTAAATACGATGTATTCGTAAGTGACCGGGTTTTTAGTTTTAGAAAAGTAATACTTAAGGGCCTCTTCCAATGCTTTCAGGGAGTTTGCCTCATTGATGGGCATAATCTCATTGCGTTTTTTATCGTTCGCAGCATGTAAGGAAAGTGCCAGATTAAACTTTGCGCCATCATCGCCCAACTTTTTAATCATCTTGGCAATGCCCGCGGTTGAAACTGTTATCCGCTTGTAAGACATGTTTAAGCCGTCTGGCGCGGTAATGCGCTCAATAGATTTCATTACATTGGCATAGTTGAGCAAAGGTTCGCCCATACCCATGTAAACGATATTGGTTAACGGTGCTTTGTAATTCTGTTTTGCCTGCTGATCAATCAACACTACCTGATCGTATATTTCATCGGCATTCAGATTACGCTTGCGATCCATATAGCCAGTTGCGCAGAATTTGCAAGTTAAGCTGCAACCGACCTGGGAGCTCACACAAGCCGTCATCCTGTCGTCCATAGGGATCAATACGCCCTCTACAATGTTTCCGTCATAAAGTCTGAAGGCATTCTTAATGGTATGGTCGTTGCTAAATTGAGAATTGTTCACCTCCACCACATTGATGGCGTAATTTTCGTCCAGCTTGGCTCTTAATTCTTTAGAAAGGTTGCTCATCTCATCAAAGGAACGGGCAGATTTTTCCCAAAGCCATTGATATACTTGTTTGGCCCTGTAGGAAGGTTCCTTCATCGCAACGAAGTGTTGCTGTAGCTGCGGCAAATCCAGCGCACGAATATCTATTTTCTTAGTAGCAGGCATTTACGCGCAAAGATACCAAAAATTATTACCTTTTCGGACTTCTGGTTTTAGCTCCCGGAGTACCAGATCTGCCATTGCCAGGTTTAATAGGCCTCTTGCTTGGACCTCCACTTTTATTCCAGTCGCCCGGATTAGCACTTGCCGATCTGGATCCGCCAGTTGCGGCCCCTCTACCAGCACCGGCTGGTTTGGGTGCCGACTTACCCTTGCCTCCTGCAGGTCTATCCGCCCTGCTTACAGAGGAGGAGCGACCGGCGCCTGGGGCACCTTTTGACGTTTTATAACCTGGAGTTCTGCTTGAAGCACGTTTAGGAGTTACATTCTCCATCAGGTTTTCTTCAAAAACAGCCTTAGGTTTTTTATTTACACGTTTTGGCGCAGCAGATGCTCCTTCAAGGGAACTAGACTTGGCAACCATGTTGTAGATTTCGGTTTGCTCTTCAGGAGTCAACTCTCTCCATTCGCCAACGGGGATGCCTTTCAAACTTACATTCATGATGCGCACACGTTCCAACTTGGTTACTTCAAAACCAAAATGTTCGCACATTCTTCTTATCTGTCTGTTGAGCCCTTGTATCAAAGTGATTTTAAAAGTGAAATTACCCTCCTTAACCACTTTACATTTCTTGGTCATAACGCCCAATACGGGTACACCTTTAGCCATTCCGGTAAGGAAAGATTCTGTAAGCGGCTTATTTACGGTAACTACATATTCTTTTTCGTGGTTGTTACCCGCCCGGAGAATCTTATTTACCAGATCACCATTATTAGTTAAAAAAATAAGACCCTGAGAATCTTTATCTAACCTACCGATAGGGAAAACGCGCTCGCTATGGTTTACATGATCAACGATATTGCTTTTAACTCCAGCCTCAGTGGTGCTGGTAATTCCAACAGGTTTGTTATAGGCGATTAATACGGTATTTTCTGCGGCCTGCGGCTCGATGGTTTGACCATTTACCAAAACAATATCGCCAAAGATTACTTTGTCGCCCACTTTGGCTTTCTTACCGTTAATGTATACATTACCCTGCTCAATGTACCTGTCTGCCGCCCTTCTGGAGCACAGGCCGCTTTCACTAATGTATTTATTTAATCGGATATCAGACTCAGCCATGGTTGGGGTATAAATTGAAATATTTTACAAAGAAATCAATTTATACCCACATATACTACCAAAATCTTTAAAGCGCTGATTGTTAGCCTCCCGTTTCGTCGGCACTTGGTCCGTAACTGCCTGGTATAGGAACATCCAGCAATCTTAAATAAACGCCAAGTTGTGCGCGGTGATGAATAGTTTGGCTGATACTCATTCTAACGATTTCGTTCTTTGACCTGGTGCTGTAGATTTGCGCTCCATTCCTCATTGTCCAGGGTTCGTCCAACACAATCTCATTTTTGTCTACTAATTGCTCACGTGCTTCAATTAAGTTTTTCTCAAAGAATGAAAGAATATCTGCTGTGTTATTAATGATAGGGGCAACATGGCTATTATCACCAAAGTCGAGCTCGTCTGTAGTTAACGCAATGCTTACCCAGCCCGGTAGTTCGGCAACGTGAGTTGCCAATCTCTTAAGTGTCATACTTTTTGGGTGTGGCTGCCATTCAAACTTATCGTTAGGTACGATGGCCAGCATTTTTCGGGTAGTTAATGCTTCTTCTTCCAGCTCTTTTAAAAAGGTTTTGATCCTGTTCATCATGTAATTGTTTTGAACAAAGAAAAGGGGAGCCGGTGACAACCCTATGGCAGTGCAAAATTTAGTAAGAAAATAATAATTTGTTCTGGGTTAGAAGTAGAATAAAAAAGGGTTTAGTCGTGGATTCTTCGGGTTTCGGGTACCGCTATGCGAACAAACCACGACCAAACCCCGAAGAATCCACGACTAAACCCAGCATCGGGCTATTAAAAGTTTAGGGCTTGAGCACTACCTTTACACAATTGTCTTCTTTTTGATCAAAAATCTTGTAAGCATGTGATACCTCGCTAAGTGGAAGGGTGTGGGTAATGATGTCATCCAATACCACTTTTTCTTCTTTAACCAATTGAATCAGCGTATCGATGTGGTTCAATACCGGAGCCTGACCTTGTTTAATGGTCAATCCCTTATCAAAGATGCGGAAGAGTGGAAAATTGTCGTAAGGACTGCCGTATACACCCAATATGGAAACCGTACCACTTCTGCGCACTGCTTCAAAACACATCTCCAGCACTTTAATACTTCCCTTTTCAAAATTGACGGTCGCTTTAACTTTGTCCAGGAATGTGCGTTCTGGCTCAAAACCTACGGCATCTATACAAACATCTGCACCGCGGCCCTGTGTCATTTCCCGGATGGCTTCAATCACATCAACTTTGTGCGGGTTTAGGGTGTCTACATTGTTTACTGCTTTGGCTTTTTCCAGGCGGTAGTCGAGCGGGTCAATTGCAATAACGCGACTTGCCCCATGAAGCCAAGCAGCTTTTTGCGCCATTAGGCCTACAGGACCAGAACCAAATATGGCTACTACTTCTCCGCCTTTAAGCTGTGCCCAGTCAACGCCCGACCAACCAGTAGGGAAGATATCCGTTAAGAAAAGGGCTTGTTCATCGGTAATGTTATCGGGGATGATTCTTGGGCTTACATCTGCGTAAGGCACGCGTACGTATTCAGCTTGTCCGCCAGAATAACCGCCGTAGAGGTCAGTATAACCGAACAAAGCTGCGCCTTTCTGATCCATCATGTCGCCATTTGGCCCATAGTGTTTATAGTTAGAATTCTCGCAGGAAGGAGATGCGCCATGGTTACAAAAAAAGCAATGGCCGCAGGCGATAGGGAATGGCACGATTACGCGGTCGCCCTTTTTCAGGTTTTTAACTTCTGCGCCTACTTCTTCAACTATACCCATAAATTCATGGCCCATTACCATATCGGTGGTTTGCGGAACTGCGCCGCTCAGGATGTGCAAATCCGATCCGCAAATGGCGGTTGAGGTCACTTTTAAAATAATGTCTGTTGCCAGCTCGATGCGTGGATCAGCTACAGTTGTATAACTGATGTCGCCCGGTTTGTGAAATACTGCTGCTTTCATAAAATCTGTTTTAATAGGTTAGGTGTTACCGTCCAACACCCGCTATTGAAAAAGGTTTTTATGATTTTTTAAAATAGGTTAAGTTGCTTTCCTTTTAGTGCTTAAATATCTCCGTAATGGAATATCATACATGATCATCACTAAATAAGCGAAGCCTATTGACAGGATTACAGCGGTAATCACGATTAAGGTTAGTTGTTCGGCGCCCGGTTTATGACTGGTATAATAGTTTCCAAACATCCATAAAAAAGCGTAATGCGTCATATATAAAGGGTAGGAGATTTTGCCGGAAAAAACACAAAGCTTTTTTAAGATTTGTGTTGATGTTGCACCTGCGCCGAGTGCAATCAATAGCGGGAAATAAAACAGGACTATGGCAGGTTCAGTAAGCCAATTCCATTTACTGCCTGGCATGAGGAATGCTAAAGACAGCAAAATGCAGATACCTAAAAAGCCCAATTTGTTTTTGATGATCCAGTTGAAACGGTAAATGGCGAGTCCGGCTACAAAGGAATAAAAGATCCTGGCTCCCCCGTCCCAAAAGCTTTTTCCGTCCCAGCCACCTATTAAATTACCGGCCCGGTAACTAACAAAGCAGAGTATTGCTGCGGCAACCAGTATTAAGGCCAGTAATGCCTTCTTGACAATTCTAAAAAGGACAATGACGTAAATGACATTGGCAACATATTCCCAAAATAAAGACCATGCAGGTGCATTTAAACCAAAATTATTAAAACCACGTTCTTCCATTACGGGATATGGCAGGAGCAAAATGGAGCTCAAAAATATCCAAATGGTTTTGCCGGTAGTATATAATTCCGGATGACCAGCAAAGGGGTCGAGCAGAAACGTAATTAAGCCCAACACGGAGCCAAAAATAATCATCGGGTGTAGTCTGATCAATCTTGATTTAAAAAACTCAAGTACGCCCATTTTACCGATCCGGTCGTCATATGCATAGCCGATCACAAAGCCTGAGAGACAAAAGAAAAAATCTACCGCAAGGAATCCGTGACCGATAAAGTTTTGGCTAGGGTCTGTAAAAACCCATTCCATATAGTGAAAAATAACAACAGCTACTGCGGCTAAACCTCTCAAACCATCGAGAACTTCAAAATGTTGTTTGGATTTTAGTATACTGGGATATAGTTTGGGTTGGTCCATATATTGGTTACAAGCATAGCAATTTAGAGATTCATGCCGACAATTAAAATTCAAAAGCGCTTTATCTTATATTTGAAACATGGAAATTAAAGTGCACGGAGAAGGCGCAGGCAAGGTTGCGGAGTTGATGGCTGAAGGTCAGCAAATTGGCAATGCAGAACAAGGATTGCAAATATTAGTAGATCTTTATTACCAGGATTTTGATAAGGTTATTTTGCATGAATACCATTTTACACCGGATTTCTTTGATCTTAAGACAGGCCTTGCAGGAGAAATTTTACAGAAGTACTCTAATTTTAAAGTGCAGTTGTGTATAATAGGGGATTTCAGTAAATATGAAGGTCAAAGCATTAAGAGTTTTATTTACGAAAGTAACAATGGGAGCCGCGTAAACTTTTTACCAACGGTAGATGATGCGCTTAAAAGGCTTAAATAGTAAGATTACACTTCCATCAGCCCATTTTTAAGGCTATACATGTCCCTCTGAACTAAAGGTCTCAATATGCGGATTGCAATATTACTGCGTTGACCGGTCTGACAGCAGAAGATTAGTTTTTTATGCTGAGGCAATTCGTGTGCGCGGTCTTTTAATTCATGAAGGGGAATGTTGATACCGCCAATATTGTAATCTTCAAACTCGTATTCTTCACGCACATCAATGAGATAGATTTCATCCGGAGATTCCGCTAGAAATTTCTCGAAATCCGTTATGCTGATTTCATTTATTGGGGCATCTGGAACTATTTGGATGTCGTTTTGCTTTGCGCTTTTGCCAATCTTAAAAATATGTATTGAGTTTTTAAGCGCATTGATAGTTAATAGATTGCCCGACAAGGTTTCGCCGATACCACAAATAACCTTGATGGCTTCGTTCGCCATATAGCTGCCAATTATGCCAGGCAGCACGCCCAAAACTCCAATCTCACCACAATTGGGTACTTCGTCAGCTGGCGGCGCTTCAGGGAAAATATCCCTGTAATCGGGCCCACCCTGATGGCTGAGTACGGAAACATGACCTTCAAACTTGAATATTGAGCCAAATATGAGTGTCTTTTTTAAAGATACACAGGTATCGTTCACTAAATAACGTGTTTGAAAATTGTCAGACCCATCTATTACCAGGTCATATTTTCTGCAAATATCTTGCGCATTTATTGCGGTGAATCTCACGGGATACGCGGTGATTAAAGTATGCGGGTTGACGAGTTCAAGCTTCTCTTTGGCTACCACCGCCTTCAATGCACCGATGTCATTTGTGTTATATAAAATCTGACGATGTAAGTTGCTCATATCCACAACATCGCCATCCACAATACCGACCTGGCCAACTCCGGCTGCGACAAGATATTGCAATACTGGGCAGCCTAATCCACCTGCGCCAATCATCAGTACTCTGGCATTCTTTAGTTTTTCCTGCCCCTTCATCCCAATTTCTGGCATGATGATCTGCCTATTGTACCGTTTCAGTTCTTCGTCTTTAAACATAACTATGTTGCCAAACTATTATCCCAGTCTTTCCAGACCGGCTCGTACCCTTTGGACCTGATGACCGCGGAAATTTCTTCAGCGCTGCGTTCATCACTAATTTCAAACTGTTCCAGCGACTCCGGTTCAACGGCATATCCTCCGGGATTGGTTTTTGAAGCCGCGCTGATATTCGTGATGCCCAGTTTGATGATGTTATCCCGGAAATCCTCTGACTCCCGTGTAGATATGGAGAGCTCTACCTCTTCATTGAATAGCCTGTAGGCACAGATTAGCTGAACAAGTTCCCTGTCACTCATTTCTACTTTAGGTGCTAGTCCACCGCTAAAGGGTCTCAATCGGGGAAAGGACAAACTATACTTGGTTTGCCAGTAGTGCTTTTCTAAATAATTGAGGTGTAGTGCGGTAAAAAAACAATCGGTACGCCAGTCTTCCAGTCCAATTAGCACTCCCAAACCAATTTTATGGATGCCTGCCTAGCCCAGTCGGTCTGGCGTTTCTATCCGGTACTGAAAATTAGATTTTTTACCTTTTGGATGGTGCTTTTTATAATCTTCCTGATGGTAAGTTTCCTGATATACTAAAACCGTATTTAGGCCATAGGGTGTTAGTTGCTGATAATCTTCGAGGTCCAGCGGCTGCACTTCCATAGAAATGTGCGCGAAATGCGGACGGAGTAACTCGAGCACCTTTTTGAAATAATCGACATGAACATTTTCATTATCTTCGCCAGTAACCAGGAGCACATGGTTATAACCCATTTTTTTGATCACGGCCACCTCCTGCATGATCTCTATTGGCGTTAGCGTTTTGCGTTTTACCTTATTATCATAGCTAAAGCCACAGTATGTGCAAATGTTTTTACATTCGTTAGAGAGGTAAAGCGGGACATACATTTGGATTACCTTACCAAAACGCTTTAATGTTAACAGTTGGCTCACAACTGCCATTTGCTCCAGATACCCCGCGGCGGCAGGTGAAACCAGGGCTTTAAAATCTTCCAGCGTTCGCTTATTAGCTGCTAATGCCCTTTCAACATCATCCGTTGTTTTAGCATAGATGCTAGCTTTTGTTTCCTCCCAGTTATAGGTATCGAAAAGGTCTTTGAAACTACTCATCCAAAAATGAAGTTAAGGGGCTGCTTGCCACAGCTTGGGTTACCGGTAAAGCCAGTTTAGCTTCATAAGCCATTCGACCCGCGTTTACGGCCATTCTAAAAGCTTGCGCCATCTGTACAGGATTGCCTGATACTGCAATCGCCGTGTTTACTAAAACGGCGTCTGCACCAATTTCCATAGCCCATGCTGCATCAGATGGAGATCCGATACCGGCATCAACAATCACTGGAACATTGCTTTGACTAATGATGATCTCTAAGAAATCAATTGTTTTTAATCCTTTGTTACTGCCAATCGGTGATCCCAATGGCATTACTGCAGAGGTACCTGCATCTTCAAGACGCTTGCACAATACCGGATCTGCATGGATGTAGGGCAAAACGATAAACCCCAATTTGGCCAATTCTTCAGTTGCATAGAGGGTTTCAATCGGGTCGGGCATTAAATACTTTGGGTCTGGATGTATCTCCAGTTTAATCCAGTTGGTTTCCAGTGCTTCCCTCGCCAGTTTGGCTGCAAATACAGCCTCTTTTGCATTACGTACCCCTGAAGTGTTAGGCAACAAATTGATGTGGGGATATTTCAGACGGATGAGGAGGTCGTCTTGATGGTTGTTGTCAAGATTTACGCGTTTGAGCGCGACAGTTACGAGCTCTGAACCCGAAGCCAATAGGGCATCTTGCATTAAAATGGTCGAACTGAATTTGCCTGTTCCTGTAAACAACCGGGAACTAAAAGTTTTATCTGCTATGGTTAACATAGGATTTAAATTTATATGAATACATTTCTTGTAGTGTTATTTAATTGTTCGTAGCAATGTTGGACTATTGCCTTACTGTCTATGGCTTTGGTAATCGCAGCCGACATCGCTACGCCGTATAGGCCAGCCTCTAACAACAAAAGAATATCTTCTGGCAACACACCGCCTATACCGATTATGGGAACGGAAATTCCTTCTGCACGAATCTCTTTCATAATGGCCTTAAAGCCCTCTAAGCCTAAAATGGGACTCAATTTTTCTTTCGTTGTGGTAAAACGATAAGGTCCGCAGCCAATATAATCTACCCCTTCTTTCACTCTTTGCCGGACGTGCTGAAAGGTATTTGCGGTGCCGCCAATGATCATTTTTTGCCGACCAATAATACGCCTCGCGTCAGCTACAGACATATCTTGCAAACCCAGGTGCAGGCCATCCGCAGCTGCTTGCAAGGCGATCTTCGGATAGTCGTTCACAATCAGTTTTGCACCGAATTGGTCACATAATTTTCTAGCCGCTATTGCCTGTTCAAGGATTAGCGGGGCAGATTGGTTTTTGATTCTTAACTGTATCCATTTACAGCCAGCCTCTAATGCACGAGTAATGGCAGTTATGTGCGATCTGTTGTCCGTTTGTTGGGAGATATAGTGCAGTTTATCAATCATTGTTTTCAGATTTAAGCGAGCTGATGTAATTTTTTAATTTTTGGAAGGCCGGCAGGACTTGCTGCTGACTATTCCACAGTGTTCCTAGAACTGCAACCCCGTCAAAACCCATATTGAAGACATCTTCCAAATTGGATGCTTCCACACCGCCTAGCGCAATCACTTTGGGCTTGCTTTTGATCTTGTTTAATTGAAAATTGGCAGTTAATGAGCTTTGATAACCTGGTTTTGAAATGCTGTTAAAGACTGGCCCATAGAAGACATACTCGAAGTTTTCTAGTGCCGGCAATAAGGAAATGTCGTGAACTGATGTACTTAAAATATAGCCCTCGTTCAATTTTGCAGTCAGTTCTTGTGGCGTTAAGTGCTTGCGGTGGGCTTCGGTATAATGCAATCTTTTAAGGCAATAGTCGACCGCTAACCCATGAAATTGATGCAACGAAATGCGGTTATGGTATTCGGGAGCTATATCATCGATCAGTTTTCGCACAGCGTGAATGTGATACTGGGGTTTACGAATATGAAAGCATTCCAAACCCTCCTGAAAAAGGGAATTGATGCAGCTACCTTCCTTGGCAACAGCAGTCGGGCTGGAAATTACAATCAACTCCATATTACAAATAGATTTCGCTGCCTTTCTTTAAAAACTCCTGTGCTTTTTCTTCCATGCCCTTAGCGAGTGCATCTGTTTCAGCCATATCATTTTCTTTTGCGTACTCGCGTACATCCTGTGTGATTTTCATGGAGCAGAAGTTGGGGCCGCACATGGAGCAGAAGTGTGCAATCTTGGCACCATCAGCAGGTAAGGTTTCATCGTGAAATTCGCGTGCCGTGTCAGGATCCAGCGACAGGTTAAACTGGTCTTCCCACCTAAATTCAAAGCGAGCCTTACTTAAGGCGTTGTCCCTATATTGAGCGCCCGGATGGCCTTTTGCCAAATCAGCAGCATGTGCTGCAATCTTATAAGTGATCACACCGTCTTTCACATCCTTTTTGTTGGGCAAGCCCAGATGTTCTTTAGGCGTAACATAGCAAAGCATTGCTGTACCAAACCAACCGATCATGGCTGCACCAACAGCGGAGGTAATGTGATCATACCCAGGTGCAATATCTGTTGTTAAGGGACCTAAGGTGTAAAAAGGAGCCTCTCCACAATGGGCAAGCTGCTTGTCCATGTTTTCTTTGATCATGTGCATCGGTATGTGTCCGGGTCCTTCTATAATTGTCTGCACATCATGTTTCCAGGCAATTTTGGTCAGTTCACCCAATGTTTCCAATTCACCAAACTGCGCCGCATCATTGGCATCGGCAATACAGCCCGGTCGTAACCCATCCCCCAGAGAGAAGGCTACGTCATAGGCTTTCATGATTTCGCAAATCTCTTCAAAATGAGTGTACAGGAAATTCTCTTTGTGATGTGCCAGACACCATTTGGCCATGATAGACCCGCCACGGGAGACAATACCGGTGATGCGTTTAGCAGTAAGTGGTACATAGCGTAGCAATACCCCTGCATGGATAGTAAAATAATCTACGCCTTGCTCTGCCTGTTCAATTAAGGTATCCTTAAAAATCTCCCAGGTGAGGTCTTCCGCCTTGCCATTTACTTTTTCTAAAGCCTGGTAAATAGGTACCGTACCGATGGGTACAGGAGAATTGCGGAGGATCCATTCGCGGGTTTCGTGTATGTTCTTACCGGTAGACAGGTCCATGATGGTATCCGCACCCCATCGGCATGCCCAAACGGTTTTTTCTACCTCTTCTTCGATGCTGGAGGTCACGGCAGAGTTGCCAATGTTTGCATTGATCTTAACCAGGAAATTGCGACCAATAATCATCGGTTCACTTTCAGGATGGTTGATGTTTGATGGAATTACGGCACGACCACTAGCTACCTCCGCGCGTACAAATTCTGCCGTGATGTACCCTTTGGGCGTATTTGCACCAAAACTGTGGCCGGGATGCTGATGTGCCATTACCTCATATTGCCCATCCAGTTGTTCCTTTAATAGTTCTATGCGCTGGTTCTCGCGTATGGCAATGTATTCCATTTCGGGGGTAATGATCCCTTTTCTGGCGTAATGCATTTGCGATACGTTCATGCCGGGCCTAGCTTTATAAGGTTTACTGATGTGGGCAAATCGTAAAGCGTCTAGTTTTTGATCATTGGCGCGCAGGTTTCCATATTCGGAACTAATTCCATCCAATTGTTGGCAGTCCTCGCGGGCAATAATCCATGGCTCGCGCAAGCGGGGCAAACCCTGTTTTACATCGATGTCAATATCAGGATCAGTAAATGGTCCGCTGGTATCATAAATAGTTACTGCTGCATTGGGTTCAGTTTCGCCAAACCTGCCGTGTATTTTGGTTTCGCTAAGGCTAACTTCTCGCATGGCCACTTCAATATCATGGATCTGACCTTTTACATATACTTTGCGCGATGCCGGAAATGGGCTGCGGCTAATGATTGGTGCATCTGGAGTTTTTTCTGTTTTCATGATTAGGGTTTTAGGGTTATCCACCTTGTGTTGCTTTGATGATGGTGAGGTTGTCGAGGGGGCAGAGGATATGGGTTTCCCAATTGTGCCTGGCAATGATCTCCTGATTGACGGCTATAGCAATACCTTTTGCCGGAAGGGCAAGAACGGTATCCAGCAATTGCTGCAAAGAGCATGCTTCTGAAACTGAATAATTTTGTTGATTTACGGTAATCTCCATCCTGTTTAAAATTTAATACGATAGGAGTGGACCCGTAGGAGGATTGGTAAACAACACAAGTGTTGCTTTACTTTTCCCTTCGGCAGTACTAACTGCATCAGGTTCAAAGGGTATTTCTCAGCACAAGGCACCCCTAAAGTTTAGCTAAAGGTAGGAAATAAGTTTATATATTGTACATATGAAAATGTACCTGAAGTATTTCCTGTTTTGCCTGGGGCTAGTTAACGCAACAACAAGTTCCGTGTTTTCCTTGAGTTTTGTGAAGCCTCAAAAGCCAAGGATCATCTTTGATACAGATATGGGTCCGGATTACGATGATATTGGTGCAATAGCTGTTTTACATGCTTTAGCAGCTAAAGGTGAGTGCGAAATCCTGGCAACAATTGCCAGTGACGGTCATTCCTCAATTGCCCCAGTAATTGAAGTTTTTAATACTTATTTCCATAAGCCGCTTATACCGATTGGGATTGCAGGGCCAACTGCGCCCAACTTTCCCAGTGGGAATAACTGGAATGATGCGCTACTTCAAAATTTCAATCAGGAAAAGTTAAAGGAGAAAAAATATCCTGCTGCAGTGGACGTATACCGGAAAGTGCTGGCTAGTGAGAAAGATAACAGCGTAACCATTATCACCGTTGGCTTCTTTTCCAATGTTAGTGACCTGTTGAATTCAAAGGCCGACAAGTTTTCGCCGTTGAACGGTGTTGATCTGGTAAAAAAGAAAGTGAAGAATTGGGTGGCTATGGCGGGCGCATTTCCGCAGGGGAGGGAATTTAATGTGGAACGGGATGCAAAAGCTGCGTACAATGCCATTAGCAAATGGCCAAAACCTATCTTGTTTAGTGGTTTTGAAATAGGGGATAAAATTTTTACGGGTGGTAAGGTTGCCAGACAAGGCCCAGAATCAAGTCCGGTTGCCTGGGGCTTTGCTTACAATTTACGCACGTACTCCGGTAAGGAAGAGAAAAACAGGCAGTCCTGGGATGAAACTGCTGTGTTGTGTGCGGTTAGAAATCCGGCTGATTATTTTTATGTAAATGGTCCGGGAAAATTTGTGGTAGATAAAGAAGGTAATAATACTTGGAACGCTGATATCAATGCAAACCACTATTTTCTTTCGCATAAGTACCCATATCAAAAAATAGCGGATGTATTAGATGGGTTGATGGTTCTGCATTAACCATAAATACTAAGCAGAATGAGCCAGCTGACAAAACTAACCGGCACCAATATGGCGGCGCTAATCAATAAGAATTTCCCTAAGTCGCGCTTGCCAATTACTAAACAGATGAAACCAGTAACGACGTTAAGAATGAATTGTATAAAGGCGCATAGACCCATCCCAATGGCAATATTGAATCCTTTATTTTCCATCGCGGAGTTTACCACAATTAGGGTGGTATAGGCTACAAGGATCAAAAGGTTTATCCCTAAAATTTTAAATAGCATGGCGCATTATCTATTGGTTAAACATTGTCAAATATATTTGAATACTAGTAACTAACGGGCAAGAGCTTCATATAATCGTTAAGTTTCATATGATCTTGTTTTGTAAAAGGATGGCATGGACATTTAATAGATTGTATGCGGGATACCCTGAAGTCGCGGTATTCATTTCGAAGCTGACACCATGCAATAAGGTGCCAGTTGAAAGCATAAAAAATTAGTCCGATTGGTTCAATTCTTCTGGAACTATTCTCCGTGTTGTGGTTAGTATAGACAATATCTATACAATGTTGAGATGATATAGCTTCTTGTAACACGGACAAGTGCTCGGATTCATTTTTAAAGGCATCAGGTAGCTGAAATTTGATGTTGTCATTCAGTGCTTCCAGTTTTTCTTTTTGCGAATTTTTAAGTACTGCCTTTACTTTGTTGAGTGCTGTAGAATAATGTTTATGGATCGATCGATCCGCAAAGCCTGATGCCAGTCTTTCCATCATTAAAAGCGCATTAGCTTCTTCAGTGTTAAAAGACACTGGTGGCAAAAAGTAACCCTGTACGATGAAGTATCCCTTTGGCTGCTCAAAACTGATAGGGATGCCCTGCTCTATTAAGGCTTTGATGTCTCGATAGACAGTCCGCACGCTGATCTCATACTGATCAGCGATTTTTTCTGCAGTGACATGCTTTCGGGTTTGAAGGAGCACCAAGATACCAAAAAGGCGGTCTATACGGTTCATTTCTGTTAATGAGGTTTTTGATTGCAATGGCCATACAAATGTATTTATTTAACCGTTAAATTGAGTGAGGAACACAAGTTTGTATTTTTTGATGTAAATACCTTTTCTTTGTAAGTATGGTTTCATACATTTCTGCATCGTACGTATATACTAACGCTGGACTTCCCATTAAAAATGGTATTGTTGGGCTCGATGCAGAGGGGACCGTAGTGGAAGTCCTGAGTCAGGATCAAGCCGCCCACATCCCCGCCGATCATATTAAACATTATGATGGGTTGATTGTGCCCGGCTTTATCAATACACACTGCCACCTGGAACTTTCCAATTTAAAAGGGGCAATTGAGAAACATAAGGGCTTGCCTGCTTTTGTGCAGGAGGTAATAGAGCTGCGTAATTCCGATGCGTATAAGGATGAATACTTGCAGGACAGTGCCATGCTCAGGGCAGATATAGAGATGTTTGATTGTGGCATTGTAGCCGTGGGAGATATTTCCAATAGCGCTGTTTCGCGGATGACGAAGCGCGGAAGCCTGATTCATTACCATACATTTATTGAAGCATTGGGATTTAATCCGGATACTGCGCATTTAGCAGTAAACCGTGCTTTGGCTTTGAAAGAAGAATTTGCGCCCTTACCTGCATCTATTGTGCCGCATGCGCCCTATTCTGTATCTGAAGTATTATTTGGCGAATTGAAGCAAATAGCGGAGACTGACAACAGTATCGTTAGCATACATAACCAGGAGACGGTGGATGAAAATGCTTTTTTTATGGAAAAAGAAGGCGAGTTCCTGGATCTGTATTTTATGCTGGCCCTGGACATTGAATTCTTTAAAGCATCTGGGAAAACCTCATTACAAACCATTTTACCTTTACTTTCCAATACCCAGCCAACGCTGCTGGTCCACAATACTTTTACCAATCTGGAAGATGTTACGTTTGCCCAACAGACGCATAATAACCTGTACTGGTGCTTATGCCCCAATGCGAATTTGTACATTGAAGACCGCTTGCCGGATGTCAATATGCTTAGAGAAGCCAGACTGAAAATCACCCTGGGAACCGATAGCTTAGCAAGTAATGACAAGCTGAGTATTTTCGAGGAAATGCTGGCGCTTCAAGACCGCTTTGATATCCCGGTTGAGGAATTGCTGAAATGGGCAACCTTAAATGGGGCTGAGTTTTTGGGGTTGGCCGACCGCTTTGGCAGTTTGGAGCCAGGTAAAAGGCCAGGGATTAACCTTCTTGGCTTTACAGCGATTGATGGTCAGGTTAAACTAACAGAATTTTCCAGGCGTTTGTATTGATATGGGAAACAGGATCACGTCTCTTTTTGGCATCAAATATCCAATTGTTCAGGCAGGAATGGTATGGTGCAGTGGCTGGAAACTGGCTGCTGCGGTATCCAATGCAGGTGGATTGGGCATTATTGGTGCCGGTTCGATGTACCCAGAAGTCTTGCGTGAACACATCATAAAATGCAAAGCGGCCACGAGCAATTCTTTTGGGGTTAATGTGCCATTATTGTATCCAAATGTGCAGGAAGTTATGGATGTGATTGTACAGGAAGGCGTGCGGATTGTTTTCACATCGGCGGGGAACCCGGCAGTGTGGACTGATTTCTTAAAGAAGAATAACATAACGGTGGTGCATGTTGTCGCGAATACAAAGTTTGCGGTGAAAGCAGCCCAGTCTGGTGTTGATGCGATAGTTGCAGAAGGGTTTGAGGCAGGCGGACATAACGGTAGGGAGGAAACAACAAGCCTGTGCCTGATCCCGATGGTAAAAGCTGTAGTTGACATCCCTGTTATAGCAGCTGGCGGTATAGCCAGCGGAGAGGCGATGCTCGCAGCCTTTGCGTTGGGTGCAGAAGGCGTACAAGTCGGATCTGCGTTCGCGATTGCGGAAGAATCATCAGCACACTCTAATTTTAAGAACAGCATCATTGCGGCCGCAGAAGGTGATACCAAACTGAGGATGAAAAATCTCGTTCCGGTAAGGTTACTTCAAAACGCATTTGCAGATGCCGTGGCGCATGCTGAGGCACAAGGTGCAGATAAGGAAGCACTAATGAAATTGCTGGGCCGTTCTCGTGCAAAATTAGGTATGTTTGAAGGAGATATGGCAGAGGGAGAGCTGGAAATTGGCCAGGTTTCGGCCATGTTAAACGAGATTAAACCCGCTAATGAGATTCTACAGGGAATTTGGGAAGAATTTATTGCCGCGAAAAAAAGGCTAAGCGAATTGGACCTGTTATAGAAGCAGGTATTATTAATGATAGTATAGTAATAACAATGAGTAAAATACATCTAGATATAAGGATAACAGGTAACGTACAGGGTGTTACTTTTAGGGAAACAACCAAATATGTAGCTGATCAGTCTGGCATCAGGGGATTGGTTAGAAATGAAATGGACGGTTCTGTATACATTGAAGCAGAGGGAGAACAATGGGAACTGGATTCTTTTATTGAGTGGTGTAATGACGGTCCAGATCGTGCTAAGGTTGAGCATTGTGAAGTAACCACTGGACCTGTAAAAGATTTTAAGGACTTTGTAATTCTTAAAAAATAGGGATGTCTGTATTTAAGAAATTTGCCGGGCAGACCTTAGTATATGGTTTAAGTACCATTTTCTCCAGGCTGTTTAATTTCATTTTAACCCCCATTTACACTAGGGTCTATGCTGAGGGAATATATGGCATTTTCACCAAAATGTATAGTTACATCAGCTTAATCAATCCAATACTGGCTTTTGGGATGGAAACTACATTTTTCAGATACCTGAACAAGCATGAGGATAAGAAAAAAGAAGTTTACAACAACAGCTTTTGGACCATTACTTTTATTGCTGGTTTATTTTTAATTACTGGTTTGGTCTTTACCGACTATTTTGCCGGATATACGCTTAATGGCAGCATTTCAGGACTTGCAGACCAGCGCAAATATGTGCAGTTGTTTGTTTGGATCCTATTTGTGGATGCGATCTGCGTCATTCCATTTGCGAAACTGAGGGCTGAGAGTAAACCCTTCAGGTATAGTTTGATCAAATTTTTAAATATAGGATGTTTTGTAGGTCTGAACTTGATTTTTATCTATGCATTGCCTGCACTTATTAAACATCATAGTCTTGGCGCAGAATGGCTTTCTGGTTGGTTTAGAATAAAATGGGTTGGGTACGTATTTATTGCAAATCTTGTTGCAAGTATTGTTACCTTAATCATGCTGATTCCTCAATTTCTAGAACTGGAATTAAAGTTTGATAAATCACTTTTTGCCAAAATGCTGGGGTATAGCTGGCCAGTCCTCGTTGCTAACTTATCGTTTATCATTAATGAGAACCTTGATAAGATCTTGTTAAGTAAATATTTGCCTAACGAAATCGCCGACCATGAAATTGGTGTCTATGGAGCAGTATGTAAATTGGCCATATTCATCAGTATTTTTAATACAGCATTTAGATTGGGTGCAGAACCTTTCTTTTTTAGCCATGCTAAAAATGCCAATGCTAAAAATACTTATGCTACGATATTGAATTATTTTGTCCTGGCGCTGGCAGTCTTATTTGTAGGCCTTATTGCAAATATTGATTTGTTGAAGCATTTTATAGCAAGTAAATATTGGATTGGTTTACCTGCCATACCTTTCCTTTTATTCGGTTATGTGTGCCTTGGTATTTATATGAACCTTTCAGTATGGTACCGATTGTCAGATCAAACACGCTACGGCGTGTATATATCAATGGTAGGTGCAATCTTTACCATTGTAATGAATATTGTGCTGATTCCTAAATATAGTTACATGGGTTCAGCCTGGGTAAGCATGCTCGCTTATTTGATGATAACTGTGATATCTTATGTGCTTGGTCAGAAATATTATCCAATACCCTACAACCTTAAGCGAATGCTTGGATATTTGGGCATTTCGGTGGTGTTGGTTTATATGTCATTTTATATCTTTAAACAAAATATTTTTATTGGGAATGCCCTGCTCGTTTTGTTTCTTGGCGGTATCTACCTCGTTGAGAAAAACGATATCATGAAAATATTGAAATCAAAATAATAATTAATGGAAGTAAAAATTATCAACAACTCTACACACCCACTACCTCAATATGAAACTGCTCATGCTGCAGGAATGGACATGCGGGCTTTTACAGAAACTGAGATTACCATTAAACCTTTGCAGCGTGTTTTAGTTCCAACTGGTTTACACATTGAATTGCCTGTGGGTTACGAAGCACAGATTCGTCCGCGTAGCGGACTTGCCTATAAGCATGGGATCAGCATTGTGAACTCGCCGGGTACGATTGATGCAGATTACCGGGGGGAGATTAAAGTGTTATTAGTGAACCTGTCGGATACGGATTTTGTGGTGAATAATGGCGACAGGATTGCGCAAATGGTGATTGCTAAACATGAAACTGTTAGCTGGACCGCAGTTGAAGAATTAAATGATACCGCTCGCGGTGCGGGAGGATACGGACATACCGGTAAATAATTAAATAATGAGGGCAAAATGGTTTTTACTTTCCGGGTTGATGTACTGTATGCCGCTTTTTGCGCAGGTTGCGCCGGCGGCGGGTATTGACACTACCATGGTGAAAAGTTTATTTTTTGCCGGCCTTCAGGATAAATTGAGTGAAAACTATGGTAAAGCCGCGGAAAGTTTTAACAGAATATTGGCCATAGATCCTAAAAATGCTGCCGTTTATTTTGAACTGGCGACAGTTAATTATCGGCAAAACAAAATGCCCGAGGCAGAATTAGCTATTAAAAAGGCAACGGAATTAGATGCTTCCAATATATGGTACTGGAAATTTCTGGTAGAAATGTATAAACGTAAAGGGGATATGAATGCGCTCGTTGGTGCTTTTAGCCAACTGATTGGACTTGATCCAAACAACGATTCTTATTATTTCGACCGCTCTAATGCATTGCTTCTAGGGGGTAAAGTGGATGAGGCTGTTAAAAGTTATGATGAACTGGAAGCAAAGTTTGGCACATCCGCCGAACTTGCCGCCGCACGAAAGCGAGTTGGGGGTAAAAAATCGGGTGAGACCAAAGAGATTGCTGGGGGTAATGACTTGGAGACATTAAAGAAAGCAAAGCTGGAAGAACCCGATAATTATGAGTTGGATCTTGCTATAGCGGATGTCTACAAGGCGGAAAAGAAAAGTTCCGAAGCGACGATCGCACTGCAATCTGCCTTTGCAAATCAGGCTATGCCGGTAGACCAGAAAGTTAAGATTATTATGATGCTGTTTACTGGTACAAAAAACCAGCAACGGATGAACGATGCGAAGGGTTTAGTCAGCATAGCGGTTAAGACACAACCGGCTGATCCGGCTATAAGGGCAGTTTATGCCGAGGTATTGTACCAGATGGGTGATCTGCCCGGTGCATTGACAGAATTTAAATCGGCTTTGAAGATGACCGACCAACTTTATAAAGTTTGGGAGCAGGTCATGAATATACAGGTTAAGCTAGGCCTGTTTGCGGACGCAATGAAGACGGGTGATGAGGCACTGGCGGTTTACCCAAACCAGGGTGCGCTCTATTATTATTTGGCCATGGCGATGACCGGGGCCGGAAAACATGCAGATGCGTTGACACAAATTAAAGCCGCTTTGCAATTAGATACTGAAAATGCCGTTTATATGGAGTTGTACAAGGAGTTAAATAAGAAGGTTAATGAGAAGAGAGATATCAAATAAATGGCTGCTTGTGCTATTAATGTTCACTGTTGCTGCCTGTAAGCCGAAGAAACAGCTGGTCAAATCGACAGCTGCACCGATTGCCGTAGCTGCGAATAAAAAGGCTGAAAACCTGATTTTGTTGAAGAGTAAAAACGTAATATTTAATACGTTGGCCATAAAATCAAAAGCTTCCCTGGATTTTGCGGGAAGCAAAAATGGGGTAACCATGAACATCAGGATGGAACGCGACAAACAAATTTGGGTGAGCATTACCGCTTTGGGTATAGAGGTGGCCCGGGCTTTAATTACCCCTGATAGCATACAGGTGAGAAATAACTTTCAAAAGACATACCTTAAAAAGCCTTTTAATTATGCTTACAGGTATACCAGCAGGAATGTAAATTTTAAAATGCTGCAAGCCATCTTTGCGGGAAATGCCATACCGGATTTTATGACAGAATTGGCGGAAATTAATCAGCAGGACGCTGCATGGGTAGTGAAAGGACAGGACGGTACCTTAGCGTTTAGTGTTCTTTTTAACAATTTATTAAAAGTGCAGGAGAATAACCTGAATGACCTTAAATCTGGTCAGGCATTGAAAGTGGCTTATGGCACTTACCAGCAAGTGAACGATGGGCTGTTTCCTTCAACCATAAGCATCAACTCCATGGCCGGGACTAAAAAAGTGAGTATTGAGCTGGATTATCAAAAGATAGACAGAAACCTTCAACTAGACTTTCCTTTTAGTATTCCGAAGAACTACGAACTTGTAAACTGATTTTTATACTTTTGAACAGATGAAGCTACACAAACTATTGCTATTCCTATTTCTTTTGTTTTCTGTATCTGCTGCGGTAGCACAAAGCAGTATAGAGTTGAAAAGAAAGAAAGAAGCATTGCAGCGTGAAATTGACCTGCTACAAAAGAATGCGAACAAAGCAGCGAGCAATAAAAAACTGACGTTGAGCCAAATCAATGCCCTGAACTCAAAAATCAGGCTGATGCAGAATAAAATAGGGGTAATCAATTCAGAAATGAAGAATCTGGATAACCAGATCCATGAGAATACCAATACCGTACATACGCTAAAAGAACAATTGGAGCAGCTGAGAAAAGAGTACGCAAGTATGATTCGCTTTGCGCAACGGAATAAGAATGCTTACGACAAAATGATGTTCATTTTTGCAGCAAGTGATTTCAATCAAGCTTATAAGAGAATTAAATATCTGCAACAGTTTGGGCAGTATAGAAAGAAACAGGCCGACTATATTAATGGTAAAGAGAAAGACCTGAGCTACAAGATTGTAATTCTGGACAAGAATTTAAAAGCGAAAAGCACTTTGTTACAAGAGCAGGAGAACGAGAGGAGTATCTTGGGTAAAAGTAAGAACGAACAAGCCAAAGTGCTAAAGCAGTTTAGCAGGGAGGAAAAACAATACAAGCAAGATATCGCAGCAAGAAGGTCGCTGCAGATTTCGATAGACCGGAGCATTAGGGCTGCAATTAACAGGGAGATAGAGGCTGCCAGAAAAGAAGAAGAAGAGAAAGAGCGCTTAGCAGCTGCGCGGGCGAAAGCAGATAACCTGCCTGCGCCAGCGGCTTCAAAAGCAAAATCCAGCGGGGGATATCTGACTGCTACGCCAGAATCAGCGAAATTGTCTGCTGCTTTCGAAAGCAATAGGGGTGCCTTACCATGGCCGGTGGCTATGGGATCGATTACTGAAGGGTTTGGAAGACATATGGAAGGCCAGGCCTCGTACACAAATGATGGGGTAAATATTGAGACTTCTGAGAATGCCTCAGTAAGGGCGGTATTTAACGGGCAGGTGAGGGCTGTAGATCTTCAATTGGGGCGATATTATGTTTTGATTAAACATGGCGAGTACTTTACTGTTTACCAAAATCTTAAATCAGTAAGCGTTGCAAAAGGTGATAATGTGACTACAAAGCAGTCTATCGGCGTTGTAGCCAATACCGAAGGTACTCCTCAGTTACAATTTCAGATCCGGAGAGGTGCTGCGGCACAAAATCCTGAAGCTTGGATTGCGAAATAAAAGTTATTATTAAATAGTTATATTTGTAAACTTAAATATAGATAAGCGATGTATAGTGCGACATTAGTTGAATTTCTGAACATGGGTGGTGGCGAGATCATGTTAATCTTAGCCGTAGTGTTGTTGTTGTTTGGAGGTAAGAAATTGCCTGAGCTTGCCAGGGGATTGGGAAAAGGAATAAGGGATTTTAAAGATGCTTCCGAAGGTGTAAAAAGAGAAATCCACAGGAACATTAATTCCGTAGGTATTGCAGATGATATCGATTCGGTAATAAATGATAACAATACTGGCAGCAGGTATCATCCAGAAGAAACGGCTACTAGCAATATACATACGTCAACAAATGAAGGGATAAATCTGGAAAAGAAGACAGCGGTAGCTGAGCCTTTAAATGTAAACGATAGAATAGAAACTGATAAAACTAACCTTTAACTAAAATATCATGTTAAATACAACAATATTGGCCGCTTTAGGTGGCATGGAGATCGCTGTTATCCTGGTGATCGTTCTTTTACTTTTTGGAGGCAGGAAAATTCCTGAACTGATGAAAGGATTGGGTAAAGGTATTAAAGAATTTAAAGACGGTAAAGATGGTGTGGACGAAAATGAGCCAGTTGAACGCAACAGGACCAATACCAACAAGCCTTTATAGGTTCTATCTATTTAATTTTATTGCATTACTGAAGTTTGAAGAAGTACAATTCTCTTAAAGAGATACAAGCATTTATAGCTCAAAAGGTACTTACAGTACCACAGTTATTAGACCATTATTTCCAGCAAATAGAAGATCAAAAACACCTCAATGCATTCAATGAGGTGTTTTTTCTTTCTGCTTCGGCCCAGGCAAAAAGGGTGCAGGATAAAATAGAAGCCGGAACCGCTGGAAAATTGGCAGGTATGGTTATTGGTTTGAAAGATAACATCTGTTATAAAGATCATGAAGTAACAGCATCCTCAAAAATGCTGGAGGGATTTATTTCTCCCTATTCCGCTACAGTGACGGAGAGATTGTTGCAAGAAGATGCAGTTATCATCGGTAGGTTAAATTGCGATGAGTTTGCTATGGGCGGCTCTAACGAAACCTCTTTCTATGGTCCTGTTAAAAATGCAGCCGACCCAAGTAAGGTGGCAGGTGGATCATCAGGTGGTTCTGCAGTTGCGGTTCAGGCTGACATGTGTCTTTCTGCTCTAGGGACTGATACCGGTGGGTCTGTAAGGCAACCCGCAGCGTTTTGTGGCTGTATTGGGTTTAAACCTACTTATGGAAGAATTTCACGTTACGGCGTTATCGCCTATGCGTCTTCTTTTGACCAGGTAGGAACCATTACATCATCCGTTAGTGATGCTGCACTATTACTTGAAGTTTTAGCTGGGGCAGATGATTACGATAGTACGGTTTCTCAGCGTCAAGTTCCGGCATATTTTGCTAATCTTACCGGCAGTGGTAAACGAAAAATTGCCGTGCTGAAAGAGACACTGGATAGCGAAGCCCTTGATCCGGAGATCAGGCAATCTATATTGCAAGCTATTGAATCATTTAAAGAACAAGGACATACGGTTGATTACGTATCGTTCGACCTGCTGGATTACCTAGTGCCAGCATACTACGTGCTGACTACGGCAGAGGCATCTTCTAATTTGTCACGTTTTGATGGTGTACATTTTGGACACCGTAATATGGAAGCTGCAAGCTTAAATGAGTTGTACAAAAAGTCGCGTTCAGAGGGCTTTGGGGAAGAGGTTAAGAAAAGAATTTTGCTTGGTACTTTTGTACTTAGTGCAGGTTATTATGATGCCTATTACCAAAAGGCTCAACAAGTGAGGAGGCTGATTAGGGAAAGAATGGAAGCCTTACTTGTAGATTACGATATAATCGTTACACCCGTAGCACCGACACCAGCATTTAATATCGGTGATAATATGGCCGATCCATTGGTGATGTACCTCGCGGATATTTTTACCGTGCTGGCATCGTTAACCGGAATACCTGCAGTGGCGATACCTTTGGGCAATAACAAGGCGAGTTTACCGTTAAGTATTCAATTAATGGCTAAGCACTTCGCTGAGGAGGAATTACTTTCTTTCGCTCATGCGTTTTTAAACGAAAACTAAAAGATTGAACAGTGCCTATGAAAATACAAGTACATTTTTTATCGTATTGCATTTTGGCTTTAACCGTATTCCCGGCAGCCGCACAACAATTTCCAATTTCTTTAAATGATACGACAGCGGTTCCGGTTTTACCCGAGACACCGTTGTTTATAAATTACAATTTTGCTTATAAGAACAGGCTTGACTCTATACAGAAAACCGTTCCTTTAACCTACAATGAGCACGTTCAAAAATACATAGATGTTTATAGTGGCAGGAAAGAGATGATGGGTAGAATGCTGGGGTTATCTGAATACTATTTCCCGATCTTTGAAAAAGCATTGGAGAGTTACCATATTCCAAACGAAATTAAATTCCTGCCGATTATAGAATCTTCAATGAATCCTCATGCCGTTTCCAGGGTTGGTGCGACGGGGTTGTGGCAATTTATGTTTGCTACAGCAAAAGGATACGGTCTAAGCATTGACAATTACGTTGATGAGCGCAAGGACCCGATTCAGGCTAGCTATGCTGCTGCTGCCTATTTTAGAGATGCGTACGATCAGCTGGGCGACTGGATTTTAGCCATTGCCGCTTACAATTGTGGCATGGGCGCAGTGAAACGGGCAATGGAAAAAGCAGACTCTAATGATTTTTGGGCCATCAGGCGTTTTTTGCCAACGGAAACCAGAAATTATGTTCCCGCATTTATTGCTGCGGTATATGTAATGAGTTGTCCAGAAAAGCACCAGATACAGACACAGCGCAACGCATTCTTGAAAAACACAGATACGATACAAGTCAGTCGATTTATTTCTCTTTCTACGCTCGCGAAGGCCATGAATATGGAAGATGAAGATCTGATTAGTCTAAATCCGTCTTACAGGAAAAAAATAGTTAACGGCTCTGAATCCGCACCAAAGCGAATTATTCTTCCAAAAGTTAGTTTGGCGGACTTTACAGTACTTTATGATGTGTTGAACAAGGAGGAAGAACCTGAAATGAAAGTGTTTCTTGCTTCTGATGGGGAACATCATATATCTAAGAAAATTAAAGCAAAGTCTAAGAGTCTGTTTTTTTACCATACGGTGGCTTCAGGGCAGAGTCTTGGAATTATAGCCAACAAATACCACGTGGAAGTACAGGATCTTAAGGTTTGGAATAAATTGAAAGGCTCTGCTATTGCTCCAGGACAGAAGCTTAAGGTTTTTAACATCCAGGAAGAGAAGAATACATCAAGGCCTTTTAGAGGTTAAGTAGCTTGTTCAGTTTGTTCAAATTCATCTAAATTTAGTATCTGTTATGTAGTTTGGAAGCCTTTTTTTATTTTAAGGCTATATAAAAGAATTGTAACTTTGACCTTTTACAATTATCCATTTTTATGAGTAAAATCAATAGAAAACAAGACGCTTTAGACTACCATTCTCAGGGGCGTCCCGGGAAGATCCAGGTCATACCAACTAAACCTACTAACTCTCAAAGAGATCTGGCATTAGCCTATTCTCCAGGAGTAGCTGAACCTTGTTTAAGAATAGCTGAAAATAAAGAAGAGGTTTATAAATACACGGCTAAGGGCAACTTGGTTGCGGTAATTAGTAATGGCACCGCAGTTCTAGGATTGGGAGATATTGGTCCCGAAGCCGGTAAACCAGTTATGGAGGGTAAGGGTCTTTTGTTTAAGATTTTTGCTGATATAGATGTATTCGATTTAGAGTTAAATACCAAAAATGTTGACGATTTTGTGAAGATCGTTAAAGCTTTGGAGCCAACATTTGGTGGAGTGAACCTAGAGGATATCAAGGCTCCCGAATGCTTTGAAATAGAGCGTAGGTTGAAGGAAGAAATGAATATTCCTGTGATGCATGATGACCAGCATGGGACTGCTATCATTTCTGCAGCTGCATTATTAAATGCCTGCGAGCTGCAGAAGAAAAAAATGGACAAGATTAAGATTGTAGTTAATGGCGCCGGTGCAGCTGCCATTTCATGTACAAGATTATACGTTTCTTTGGGCGCAAAGAAGGAAAATATTGTGATGTGCGACCGCTCAGGTGTGATCAGGGAAACCCGTGAAAATCTGGATGTAATTAAGGCCGAATTTGCGACATCAAGAAAACTAGAGACCCTCGAAGAAGCCATGAAGGACTCAGATGTATTCATAGGTCTTTCTTCTGCAAATTGCGTAAGCCAGGACATGTTGAAATCCATGGCTAAAAACCCTATTGTTTTTGCGATGGCTAACCCTGATCCGGAAATTGCTTATGAGCTAGCTGTAAGCGCACGAAAGGATTTGATTATGGCAACTGGACGCTCTGATTATCCTAATCAGGTAAATAATGTGTTAGGCTTCCCGTATATATTTAGGGGGGCTTTAGACGTGAGGGCAACTGGCATTAATGAGGAGATGAAAATTGCTGCAGTCAAAGCTATTGCAGAATTGGCTAAAAAGCCGGTTCCGGAAGCAGTGAACATGGCATATAATGTAAACAACATCAAATTCGGTAAGGAATATATCATTCCAAAGCCAATGGACATCAGATTAATGACCAATGTATCTACAGCTGTTGCAAAAGCTGCAATTGATTCTGGCGTCGCCAGGAAGATCATCACTGATTGGGATGCATACGTAGAAGAATTGAAGCGCAGGCTAGGTGGGGATGATGCCATCATGCGTGCTATCACCAATAAAGCAAAATCAGATCCTAAGCGTGTAGTATTTGCTGAAGCAGATAATTATAAAATTTTAAAAGCTGCACAGATTGTTAAGGATGAAAATGTAGCGATTCCTATTTTATTGGGCAATAGAGCAGTTATTGAACGAATTATTGAGGAAAATGCCCTTGATCTGGCAGGTGTAGCCATTATTGATCCTTTTGAAGAGAAGGAGCGGATGAATAAATATGCAAATTTCTTATATCAGAAAAGACAGAGAAGGGGAGTAACATTATTGGAAGCCTCTAAAATGCTGCGGGATAGAAACTATTTTGGTGCATCAATGGTGGAGTTTGGAGAAGCGGACGCCATGGTATCCGGTTTAACAAAAAACTATGCTACAACCATTAAACCAGCATTACAGGTAATTGGTACTGAAGAGGGTGTTAACCGTGTAGCAGGGATGTACATGATGATGACAAAAAAAGGTCCTGTCTTTTTTGGTGACACCACTGTTAATGTTGATCCTACTGCTGAAGAATTAGTGGATTTGACCTTGCTATTGGAACGTGCTGTAAGCAAATTTAACATCCAACCAAGGGTTGCTTTACTGTCATATTCTAACTTTGGGTCTAATGAAGGCGTAGTGCCCGAAAAGGTAAGAAAGGCTGTGAAATTATTGCATGATCAGCATCCTCATATCGTTGTTGATGGTGATATGCAGGGCAATTTTGCCATTAATAATGAACTGTTAAGAGATAATTTTCCATTTAGCAGATTAATTGATGCCCCCGCAAACACGCTGATTTTCCCAAATCTGGAATCGGGAAACATCGCTTATAAATTGCTGCAGGAGCTTGGCGAAGCGGAAGCGGTAGGACCAATTCTGCTTGGTTTGAAGAAGCCTGTTCACATCGTGCAACTGGGTAGTTCTGTGAGGGAGATCGTAAATATGGTAACTATAGCGGTTCTGGATGTACAGGGGAAGGAAGCGGAAGCCAATTCAAAAAGAGGCGGTTTACTAAAAAGAATTTCAAAAAAATAAGGTATGTACGAGTATATTGATGGCAGGTTAACCTTTAAATGTCCCGCTTATATTGTGGTTGAGGCCGGAGGTATAGGTTACCACATTAATATTTCTTTAAATACTTACAGCCTTTTAGGAAGCGCTGAACGTTGCAAGATTTACACCTGGCTACACGTTAAGGAGGATGCACACACGCTTTATGGCTTTGCGGATGAGGGGGAGCGAAGGTTATTTCTACATTTGATATCAGTGTCTGGCATTGGTCCCAATACCGGTAGAATGATGTTGTCGTCCATTACGCCCAATGAGATACAAACTGCGATTGTAAATGCAGATTTAACCTTAATACAGCGCATAAAAGGAATCGGTGTCAAATCAGCTCAGCGACTTGTACTGGAGTTGCAGGACAAATTAAAGAAAGAAGGATCCGGATCTTTGATAGCCGCTCCGCTTAATAATACAGTGAGGGAGGAAGCTTTATCTGCTTTAATGATGCTGGGGTTTGCTAAGCCTGCGTCTGAGAAAGTATTGGATAATGCAGTAAAAAGCGGTGGTCTGGAATTGTCTGTAGAGCAGTTGATCAAGTTTGCCTTAAAAAACTTATAATTTTTAGAATTGAAAAGACTTTTAACGCTTATTTTCTTTTTAATTGTGTCTTTAAGTGGGCGGCAAGCTTTTTCACAGGTTGCTCAAACAACAAAGGCAATTGATACGGCAAAGAATAATTTCAGCTTAAAGGAAAAGAGTCGGTTGGGAATCAGGCCCGTGTCCAATCCGTTTACACCACTTCCCGGAAATTTGCGCAGGGAAGTTGATTATGACGCGGTAAGCAAGCGATATGTGATCAGGCAGATGCTTGGCGATAAGCAGATGGCAATCCCCCAATATCTTTCCATAGACGAGTACCAGAGACTTATTAGTAGCGAAATTAAACGGGAAAATTGGCGTGCTTTTTCCAATCAAGAAGTCGACGAGGTGCGGCGCACTGGTATAATACCCAGTCTAAAAGTCAATAGCAGGGCTTTTGAGCGTATTTTTGGAGGAACAACTATTGATGTGCAACCTCGCGGAGAAGCTGAGTTAACTTTTTTGGGCCGTATCAACAGAAACGAGAATCCTCTTTTCAATGAGCGGCAAAGGGTTCAGGGCAATTTTGATTTTAATCAGCGGATACAGATGGACGTAATCGGAAACATCGGTACCAAACTGAAAATCAACATGAACTACAATACTGAAGCCCAGTTTGATTTTGAGAACCAGGTTAAGTTGGATTATACGGGCGGTGAAGACGATATCATTAAGAAAATAGAGGCAGGTAATGTCAGTTTGCCGTTAAACACGACATTAATTACTGGAACACAAGCCTTGTTTGGTATCAAGACGCAATTACAATTTGGAAAATTAAATGTTAATACGGTTTTTACCCAGCAGAAGTCGCAGTCCCGCGAAATACAGATTAGCAATGGGGCTCAACAAAATGAGTTTAAAATCAGCGGAGATAATTATGAAGCCAACAAACATTACTTTTTGGCACAATACTTCAGGAACAATTACAATAAGGCGCTTTCCAATCCACCTACAATCACATCTGGTGTAATTATTACCAAGATTGAAGTATGGATTACCAACAAGTCTGGAAATACACAGGATTCCAGAGATGTGCTGGGTTTTATTGATTTGGGAGAGAATAATCCATACAATACTGCCCAATTGAGCGGTGTTGGTTATTCTGCCCTTCCATCGGGATTTAACAATCCGCTTTTTCCCAGAGCGTCAAATAATTTATTGGAAAAGTTACCCCCAGGAGCACGACAAACAAATTCTAATGACATCATTTCATTTTTTCAGGCGAATGGGGGAACAGATAATTTTGCCAAGCTGACTTATGCCCGTAAATTGGCAGACAGAGAATTTACATTCCATCCGAAATTGGGCTACATTTCTCTGAACAATGCGTTAAATACTGATGAAGTGCTGGCGGTGTCCTATCGGTACACGTTCAATGGCGTAGAATATCAGGTAGGTGAGTTCTCAACAGATATACCTTTTGATCAGGCTGCACCTAAAGCATTGTTTGCAAAATTATTGAAGAACGAAACTACTAAAACCAACTTACCTACCTGGGATTTGATGATGAAAAATATCTATAGTATTGGTGGTTTTCAGATCAGCGCTCAAAATTTCAAACTCGACATTTTCAGGACTGATGAAGCTAGTGGGATAGACCGGCCTGTAATAACGGAAGGGGAGAAACTTGATCAATTTAATAAGCCTTTAAAAGATAAATTGTGGTTACAGGTAGTTGGACTTGACAGATTGAACCAACAAAATGAGTTAAAGCCTGATGGAATCTTTGATTTTGAAATAGATAACGACCCCTTTAGCTCCACCAATAATAGTTCAGGCGGTACATCGTTTGGTAATGCCGGGACTCAAACCAACACTACGAACAACACTGCTGTTTTAGTTACAAACACCAAAAATGGCTACATCACTATAGATCCCTTAAATGGCCGGATTATATTTCCTCAATTAGAACCTTTCGGTAAGGATCTTGCAGCACAGTTTTTGCCATCAGAACAGGCATTTATTAATAAATACACCTATACCGCATTATATGACTCCACCAAGGTTATAGCACAACAACTTTTTACCCGGCAAAACAGGTATGTGATAAAAGGTAACTACCAATCGGAAATTTCGTCTGAGTTTAGCCTGAATGCGATTAATGTACCAGAGGGTTCAGTTAAAGTGTTTTCTGGTACAATTCCACTGCAAGAGGGGGTTGATTTTACAGTGGATTATCAGGGCGGAAGAGTAAAAATTCTAAATACAGGCTTGCTGATCTCAGGGCAGCCAATAAGGATTTCTACAGAAAATAATGAGCTCTTTGGATTGCAACAAAGATCATTATTTGGTACAAGGCTAGATTATAAGGTAAACAATAAACTCAACTTAGGAGGAACTTTCATGAGTTTGTCTGAAAAGCCACTAACCCCTAAAGTTAACCTTGGCGAAGAGCCTATATCAAACAGCATCTGGGGAATGGATGTAAACTATAGTTCGGCGTCGAGATTCCTAACCAAAATGGTTGACAAATTGCCGTTTATCTCTACAAAAGCGCCATCTAACATCACATTTTCGGGCGAGTTCGCTCAACTTTTACCTGGACATCCTAAAGCTCTGGATGTGGGGGGATCCACTGGTGGAGTCAGTTTTTTGGATGATTTTGAGGCATCCCGCTCTATAATTGACTTAAAGAGTGCAATTGCCTGGCAGTTGTCTGGTACGCCTCAGCTTTTTCCGGAATCACAGCTGATAGACAACCTTGCCTATGGTTATAACAGAGCGCAAATTGCCTTCTATAATATCGATCCGATATTCTATAACAGAACGGCAAGTAACCTACCAGCTAGTTTGAAAGGTAACAGAACCGAATTGTCAAATCACTATGTAAGAGAGGTTATAGAGCAGGAAGTATTCCCATTCAAAGAAACAGCGATAGGACAAGCGGTAACATTGCCTACCTTAGACCTTGCGTTTTACCCGATGGTTAGGGGACCCTATAATTATACGCCAACTGGATTTACAGCTAACGGGTCACTTACAAACCCGCGTTCCAGATGGGGTGGTTTATTTAGAAGACTAGAAACAAATGATTTTGAAGCCCTCAATATTGAGTTTATTGAATTATGGGTGATGGATCCCAATATCTATAAGCCAAATTCTGCGGGTGGAGATCTTTATTTTAACCTTGGAAATATATCTGAGGATATTTTAAAAGACGGCCGAAAATCATTGGAAAATGGCTTGCCTGCAAATGGCGATCAAAGTAAATTTGATGAAACAAACTGGGGTCGTGTACCAAAATTGCAGCCTGTTGTTCAAGCTTTCGACAATGACCCAGGTGCTAGAAGAATTCAGGACGTTGGCTTAGATGGATTGTCCAATGCCGATGAAAAGAGCAAGTTTGCCGCATTAATTGCGCAGATAAAGGCGCAGTTAAATCCAGATGCTGCTGCTGCACTTGACAACGATCCATCATCAGATGATTATTCTTACTATAGAAGCGGGTTCTTGGACCAGTCGAATGCTGGCATCCTTAAGAGGTACCAACGTTATAACGGAACAGAAGGTAATTCTAAAACACCTCAGCAATCTCAGGAGGATTTCGGAGTAGAGAATTCTGCAAGCACATCTTTGCCTGATGGGGAAGATGTAAATAGAGATAATAACATGACGCAAAGTGACGAATATTACCAATACAAAGTATCTATGCGTCCGGGAGATTTACAGGTAGGGCAGAACTTTGTTACGGATAAAATTACTTCCCAGGTAAAACTTGCAAATGGAGTTACTCAGCCAGTTACCTGGTACCAGATCAGGATACCGCTAGCACAATACCAACAAAAAGTAGGAAATATTCAAGACTTTAAGTCAATCCGTTTTATCAGGATGTTTATGACCAATTTTGCAGATACTTCTATATTGAGATTTGGTAAGATACAGTTGGTTAGGGGTGAGTGGAGACAATATAATGTTAACAATGACCCTTCTCAGGTTATTGTTGACCAGGCTTTGTTGCCAGTGGGCGCTGATAATTCAACTATAGAGGTTGCCACTGTAAATATTGAGGAAAACGGGAAACGTACACCAATACCCTACGTAGTGCCGCCTGGGATTGAAAGAGAACGAGATTTCAGCAATTACCGCGGTGATACCAGACAAAATGAGCAGTCGTTGTCCGTTAATTTAAGAAACCTCCGAGATGGCTATGGTCGGGCTGCCTTCAAAACTGCTATAAACGATTTCAGGTCTTATAAGCGACTGGAAATGTATGTGCATTTAGAGGCGTTGGGCAACACGCAACTCAATGATAATGATTTAAATGCTTTCTTAAGAATAGGTGCGGATAACCAAGATAATTATTATGAATATTCGTTGCCATTAAAAGTAACATCACCTGGAACAAGCGATCCTTACGCGATTTGGCCAGATCAAAATAAGATAGACATAAAGCTGGAGTTGTTCCAAAATGCCAAATTAGCCAGGAATAAGGCACTACTTAATGGACAGCCCTGGCCAGTGAATATTCCGTTTAATTATGTGGAAAATGGTTATTCAATTACCGTAAAAGGGCAGCCGGATATGAGTAAAATAAGGGTTTACATGCTTGGCCTGAAAAATCCGTTGAGGAATGCAGCTATACCGCTAAGAGACGATGGATTGGATAAAAGTGCTCAGGTTTGGTTTAATGAATTGAGGTTAACAGAATTTGATGAACGTGGCGGTTGGGCGGCGACCGCCAGGATGAATGCCCAACTGGCCGACTTTGCTGACGTAAATGTTTCCGCAAGTAAGTCTACTATTGGTTTTGGTTCCCTTGAAAAGCGGGTTAGTGAAAGGAATCGGGCAGATAACGTATTTTTTGATGCTTCATCAAGTATGGAACTTGGAAAGTTTTTGCCAAAGAAATCAGGCATACGAGTTCCTATGTTTGTAAGTTACTCAAGCCAGGTAAGTACCCCTCAATATGATCCGAGAACCCCAGATATAGAATTAAAAAACGCGTTAGACGCTGCAACAAAAACAGAGAAAAGGGAAATATTAAACTATGCTCAGGACTTTACTACAAGGAACAGCATTAGTTTTACAAATGTACGCAAAGAACGGACGAACCTGGAGAAAACACCAAAGGTTTGGGACGTGGAAAACTTAAATGCCAGTTATGCCTATACCAAGTTTGCACATCGTGATTTTATTAATCAAAATAATATACAGCAAACATATAGGGCATCTTTAGCATACAACTATGCGTCTCAAGCTAAAGTATATAGCCCTTTGGATAAGCTAATTAAATCAAACAAGTTGGCTTTGTTAAAGGAATTTAATTTTAGCATATTGCCAAGTGCCATTAATTTTAGGATCGATCTTGATCGTTATTATTCAGAAAACAGCCTGCGTAATAATGATCCAAATAACTATATTCCTATAAATACAACTTACAATAAGAACTTTCTGGTGACAAGGGTTTACGGGATAACCTGGAATTTAAGTAGGTCCATGACGCTGGATTTTGATGCAACTAATTACTCTATAATTGATGAGCCAGAAGGTAGGATTGAAGGTATTAAACGTGACACACTTTGGCAGAATCTAAAACGTTTGGGCAGAAATACAGATTATACGCATAATTTGAACCTGACGTATAATTTGCCGATCAATAAAATACCAGGGTTGGAATGGGTAACGGTGACCACTAGATATGGTACTAATTTTAACTGGCAAACAGAGCCGCTCTCCACATTGAGAGATCCCAGCATCAATCTTGGAAACACGATACAAAACTCAAGAGTAGTCCAGGTTAACCCAAGTTTGAATTTTACTGGTCTGTACAATAAGTTTGGATTTGTTAGAAAAGCAAACCCTACTGGCGAGAAGCAAACAGGAACAGGTTTCTTCATCGGGCTTTTGACAGGAGTAAAGAATGTTGCCGGTGCTTATACTGAAACTAAGGGTATATTTTTGCCGGGCTATTTACCTAAGACCAGTTATCTGGGTTTGGACAACATTACTGGCGCGCCGGGTCTTGGATTTGTTTTGGGTAGTCAGAGAGATATCAGAAACCTGGCGTTGAGTAATGGCTGGATAACCAGTGATACACTCCAGTCGCAATTATACATTAATACACTCAGAGAAGACTTGAGTCTTACCAGTTTAATAGAACCTATTCGAGATTTGAGTATTACGCTTACTGCAAATAAGAACCGCACTTTAAATTATTCCAGCAATTTTAGATACGACAATGATCTTCGTGATTTTAGGAACCTGAGTCCTTTCACTACCGGAGATTACAGTGTGTCGTTCATTACGCTTGGAACTGCGTTCTCTGAAAATTCGGGAAGTACCTTCTCTCAGCTATATAGCAATTTCATGAACAACCGGCAGGTGATTTCAAGAAGGTTGGGTGGTATTAATCCTAACTCATCCGGTACATCCGGAGGTTTTGCAGATGGCTACGACAAGAATTCACAAGACGTATTGGTATCGGCATTTTTAGCTGCATATACTGGGAAAGACGCCTCATCTTCCAGTTTGAGTACTTTCCCGAAAATACCACTACCAAATTGGAGACTGAATTATAGGGGCTTGACACGGATCCCTTACCTGGCTGATAAATTTAGTTCCATTGATATAAAACATTCTTACCGGTCCGTTTACAGCGTGAACGGTTTTAATTCCCTGATTAGGTATCAGGAAACAAATGGTGCATCAAGCACGAGAGATGTTAACAATAATTTTCTTCCTAATTATCAATATAGTCAAGTTACTATTGCGGAGCAGTTTTCTCCGTTAATTGGTGTAGATACCCGACTAAAGAATAACCTTACAGCAAATTTCGAACTCGGCAGGTCGAGACTATTGGGACTTAGTCTCTCGAATAGTCAACTTGCTCAACTCTCGGAAAACAATATGGTTTTTGGAATTGGCTACCGAACCACTAAGTTTAGGTTCCCATTTGGGTTGTTTAGCCAATTGAAGATGGATAACAACATGGACTTTAAGCTGGATGTAGCCGTTCGGGATAATAAAACGGTAATATATAGGGCAGATGTTGCAGAGGCCGAAGTATCATCAGGAGCAAAAAACATTACAATGCGGCCAAGCGTAGATTATATACTGAATCAGCGCTTTAATATTAGGCTGTTTTACGATTCTAATATTACTAAGCCATACACCTCACAAACATTTAATACATCTTTCAGTAATTTCGGATTTAGTTTGAGGATTACATTGAATTAGGATTGTGATAAATAGCGAGAATAATTACCTTTGAAACGCAGGTAACTTACTTTGCATAAAAAAACTATATTAATATATAAAATTTAGAAAATGAATTTTCCATCAGAATTAAAGTACACAAAAGACCACGAATGGCTTAGAGTTGAAGGCAATGATGCTGTGATTGGTATAACTGATTTTGCACAGCGTGAGTTGGGCGATATTGTATATATAGATATTAATACTGTTGGGGATGAAGTTGCTAAAGATGAGGTGTTTGGCACTGTTGAGGCAGTGAAAACAGTTTCTGATCTTTTTATGCCGGTTACAGCTACTGTATTAGAAGTGAATGACTCATTAAACAATAGTCCTGAATTGGTAAACTCTGATCCCTATGGTGAAGGATGGATGGTGAAAGTAACATTAGCAGACCTTGCTTCAGTTGATGAACTATTGGATGCTGATGCATATAAGGCTCTTGTTGGAGCATAATAAATGGGGTTTTTAAGAAAGATAAAATACCACAGCTGGGCTATTGCCTGGTCTGTCTTTATTTTAATACTTTGCTGCATGAGAATGCCTGCCTCGTCGAGGTCAGGCTTTTTTTTTGAAGGCTTTGATAAGCTTGTTCATTTAGGTTTCTTCTTTATACTAACCGTTCTACTTTTTTTTGGCCGAATTTTAGAAAAAAAGAGCTATCGTTTTCGGTTTTTTACCATATTTAATATACTGTTTATTACTTCTGCAATAGGGGTTGGAATTGAGTTGATACAATGGAAGTTTTTTCCATATCGGTCTGCCGAGGTTTGGGATTTTGTTTGTGATATGTTGGGCGTCTTAATGGCAGTTTGCAGTTACGTACTTTTGCATAAATCAGATTATTATGAAAAGAAAAACTAGTTTGCTGATATTATTGCTTTCCGCAACTTTAATTGGAGGTTGTGGTATTTTCAATTCAGGATGTAAATGTCCGAAAGTTAGTTATAGCGCCTATCCACAAAAATAGCCTCGGGTTAACCATGTTCTCTATTTGGATTTATTATAAATTAAGGCTAAATTGCGCCTGAAATAATATATACAAACAGATGAAACTTTCGCAATTGAATCCTGGAGAAACGGGAACCATTGTTGCATTTACAGACCTTGAAATGTCAGTTAAACTGATGGAAATGGGCTGCTTGCCGGGGGAGCTTGTCGAAGTTGAGCGCTTTGCACCATTGGGTGATCCTATCGCAATTCGAGTTGCCGGATATCAGCTCTGCTTGAGAAAAAGCGAGGCATCTATTATTATAATACAATAGAACTTGGCGAAAAATATTAAAATTGCTCTTGTTGGTAATCCCAATACTGGTAAGTCTACTTTATTTAATCTGCTTACAGGATTAAACCAAAAAATAGGCAACTTTCCCGGTATCACAGTTGATAAGAAAATAGGTTACTGCAATCTTCCGGATGGAAGAGGTGCGGAGATCATAGATCTTCCCGGAACGTATAGCTTATATCCAAAGAGCAGGGATGAAAGTATTGTATTTCAGGTCTTAGCTGATAAGGAAAATGCCAGTCACCCCGACCTGATTGTACTTGTTGCCGATGCCACAAATTTAAGGCGGAATTTATTGCTCTGTTCTCAAGTATCAGATTTAGATATTCCAATGCTGTTGGTTCTTAATATGACCGACATGGCAAAAAAGGAGGGGATTGATATTAATGTAAACAAACTTTCTGAGCGGTTAGGAATCCAGGTAGTCGAAATGTCTGCCAGGAAGAATGAAGGTCTCGATAAGCTTAAAGTTGCGCTATCCAATACAGGACGTATTAGCACGCAGGTACCGGGTATCGATGTTTCGATTTTCGCAGCGCAGGCAATAGGTGAAATTAAAAATGAGCTTAATACCGAAAATGATTATTTCGCTTTACAAGTTTTACACCAACATGAACATCTGGTTTTTCTTAGCGACAGACAACTGGAAGAAATTGAGAAGATAGTGCAACAACATTTGTTCGAATCATCCAAAGTTCAAGCCGCGGAGACCATTGCCAGGTATCGACACCTAAGCACCGTGTTAGCAGATGTAATAAAAGTTACCGGAGCTGAACGTAAGTTTAAACTGACAGACCGATTGGACTCGGTATTAACTAATAGATTCTGGGGATTTTTTATCTTCTTACTCATTCTTTTCTTTGTTTTTAACGCCATCTTTTCTTGGTCTGCCTATCCAATGGATCTTATTGAATCAGGATTTACCTGGTTAACTGGCTATGGGCATGAAATCTTGCCACAGGGTGTACTAACGGATCTTTTACTGGATGGAGTAGTTGCAGGTTTGGGTGGTATTGTAATATTCATTCCGCAGATAGCAATTCTTTTCGCATTAATTTCCATTTTGGAAGACACTGGTTATATGGCCAGAGTTACTTTTATGATGGATAAGATCATGCGTAAGTTCGGTTTGAGCGGTAAATCTGTAGTACCTATGATTGGTGGTATTGCTTGCGCAGTGCCTTCCATAATGAGTGCAAGAAATATTGAAAATTGGAAAGACAGGATGATAACGATTATGGTTACGCCGTTGGTAAGCTGCTCTGCAAGGCTGCCAGTGTATTCCCTGATGATCACCCTCGTGGTGCCCAATAAAATGTATTTTGGTTTTATTAGCTTGCAGACGCTTACGTTTATGGCCATGTACATCATCACAATTGTGGCTGCGATGCTTGTGGCTTTTGTAATGAAATTTATCCTTAAAGCGAAAGAGCGCTCTTACTTTATCATGGAACTTCCAGTTTACAGGATGCCAAGATGGAGTAATGTATTTTTGACGATGTACGAAAAGTCTAAAACTTTTGTGCTTGAGGCTGGTAAAGTAATTATCGCGATTTCTATAGTTCTTTGGGTTTTGGCTACTTACGGTCCGCCGAAAAGATTTGATGGCATCAATGCTAAATATCGCTCGCTAGAGAAAAAGTTTGATAATGTTAAACTATCACCTCAAGACAGCGTAACTTTTAATAGTCTGCAGCGTGATATGGCTGCAGAAAAACTGGAGAATTCTTATGCCGGTATATTGGGGCAGTCTATTGAACCGGTGATAAGACCTTTGGGTTACGACTGGAAAATTGGCATTGCGCTGATCACTTCATTTGCTGCCAGAGAAGCCTTTGTAGGCACTATGGCAACAATTTATAGTGTTGACAGTGTGGATGATGATGCAGGTGAAATGAGGCTTAGGGATAAGATAAGAGATGCCATAGATCCGGAAACCGGCTTGCCGATATTTACTTTCGCCACAGCACTATCTCTTATGCTTTTCTATGCCTTCGCGATGCAATGCATGAGTACTGTCGCTGTAGTTTATCGGGAAACCAAATCCTGGAAATGGCCTGCTATACAGTTTGGTTACATGACGGCATTAGCTTATGTGGCCAGTTTGATTGTCTATCAATTTCTAAAGTAATTCCGTAACTTGTGGTTGTGGAAAAGGAGAATATCTTAGCACAATATATGCCAGTTGGAGCATCCCCCGTGATTGCGCGTTGGATCGACTATTTTCAGTGCGAATTTAAGATATCAAAAACTCGCTCAACTAAACTTGGCGACTATAGGCATCCCCATAAGGGAATTGGCCATAAGATTTCCGTAAATAATAATCTCAATGCCTACTCGTTTCTAGTGACAACCGTACATGAATTCGCTCATCTGTTAACATGGAATGATCACAAAAATAACGTTAAGCCGCATGGTGAAGAATGGAAGCGGAATTTTAAGAAAATGATGGTTCCATTTCTGGAAAAGAAAATCTTTCCGGAAGATGTTCAATATGCTATTGTAAATTATTTGAATAATCCAACTGCTGCTAGTTGTACGGATTTGAACTTGTCAAGGACGCTAAAAAAATATGATGCAACTGCGAACGATAGCGCTCATAGGTTAGAAGAACTTCCATTAAATGCCACTTTTACTATAAAGGATGGAAGACGATTTAAAAAAGGGGAGCGACTGCGAAAAAGATTTAGATGTACGAGTCTTGATAATGGAAATATCTATTTGTTTAACCCACTTGCTGAAGTTACCTTAACTGGAACATAAACCGCTTCATTGTTCACAATATTCCACTTTAAATTTAATTTCTGATTTCTAAACAAAGAGGGATCTTGTTGCAGACTATCTATAAATGCGTCTTTTTGAATAACGTTCAAACTTGCAGTGTAACCTCCTGGAATCTTGCTTTTTAATAGCAATGAGGCGGCATCTGATCCTGGAATAAATTGATCGAATACCATTTCAAATCTATTCCTGCCAGCAATGGCATCATTCAAAAACTGCACAGAATCCTGGAAATTGATTGCATTCAGCTGGTCTGTTTTAATCTCCTTAAAAGGTATCGGTAAAAGTTTTTCTGCTGATGACGCAGTCTTTTGATCTTCCAGAAATGGTATGTTTTTTCTCAAGTAAATGCGATCATTGGTAAATACGATATTCCTGTCTTTCATTAGTTTACTATTCTTTTTGATGAGAATAAGGCTATCATCTTTGAAGTAATATTTCTCACTATTTCCGCTTATCCCTTCGTTACCTGTATACTTCACCAACATAGTGGGCATTCCCTGAAAGCTATACCGCTCAACATGGAACGAGGATTCACCGGCTATATAAATAAGGCTTACCGATTTTTCCATAGCATTCAAACTTGCATCAATAGAATCAGCATATAAAATGATTTGCTGTGGGCTCAGACCTTCTCCAGTGCTTTTGTTAATGAGGTCGGCCTGGGGATGTTTGCTGCCTTGCGTGCAGGCATTGAATACCGATAAAATAATAAGGAGGAATGTTGTTGTTTTCATGTAATATGCTGAGCAGGATACAGTTCCATTATCGTGCCAAGCAAAATTAGTAGGCCAGTATCCGGCTGATCGTATCTGCCAGCCTGCTATTTGCGAGAAAAGTATCTTCAAGTGTCTTGTTCATAGGAATTGCTGTATCTAGACTTGCACATCTCATTACCGGAGCATCCAGATATTTAAAACAATGCTCACTGATCCAGGCAGCTATTTCGGCTCCGAAGCCTGAGCTTAAAGTATCTTCATGCAATATGATCACTTTTCCTGTAACTTTAACAGCTTGTTCTACTGCTTCTCGATCCCATGGTTGCAGACTTCTGAGATCAACAAGTGTGCAAGATAACTCAGTATTTTTATTCAAATAGTTTAATGCCCAATGAACCCCAAGTCCGTAGGTGATGATACTGAATTGACTTCCTTTTCTTAAAATAGCTGCTTTACCAATTTCAACCCCGTAATACCCCTCGGGAACAGATCCGCTTGTGCTGCGGTAAAGATATTTATGTTCAAAATAGATGACAGGATTAGGATCATCTATTGCAGCTAACAGGAGTCCTTTGGCATCTTCAGGAAATGCGGGGTATACGATTTTTAGCCCAGGTGTTTTGGTAAACCACGCCTCATTGCTTTGTGAATGAAAGGGACCTGCACCCGTTCCTGCACCGGTAGGCATCCTGATCACTACATCTGCTTTTTCACCCCACCGGTAGTGTGTTTTTGCCAGATTGTTTACGATTTGGTTGAACCCACAGCTTACAAAATCGGCAAATTGCATTTCTACAATAGCTTTAAAGCCATTAATAGACAATCCAAGCGCCGCCCCGATGATAGCAGATTCGCAAATGGGGGTGTTTCTCACCCGGGCTTTACCGAACTTCTCCACAAAGCCTTCAGTAATTTTAAATGCGCCTCCATATTCTGCGATGTCCTGCCCCATAATAATGAGGTTGTGATGCCTTTGCATACCTTCACTAAGTGCGTCCGAAATCGCATCTAAAAATCTCATGTGTTTTTTCGAATCGCTAATGGAATCTTTACCTATCGGGTTAGCTGGAGCGTACATATCTGCAAGCTCCAATTGACTACTGGCTATCGGTTCGGCTTCTGTAAAAGCAGTTTCAATTTCAACCTCAATTTGGCTCTTAAGTCTTTCTTTCAGCGCAGCTATATCTTTTATATGAAGAACATCAGTATCCAATAAATACTGTTCATAATTTTTTACCGGATCCTTAAGCTGCCAAGAATCAAGCAGTTCTTGCGGTACATATTTTGTGCCGGATGCTTCTTCGTGGCCACGCATTCTAAATGTGAGACATTCGATAAGCACTGGCTTTGGGTTTACCCGCATTTTTTGCGCCGCTAGGGCAATGGTATCATAAACTTCAAGAATGTTATTTCCGTCAATCTGAATACCCTCAATGCCGTAACCAATTGCTTTATCGGACAGATTTTGACATCTGAACTGTTCTTTGACTGGTGTTGATAATCCGTAGCCATTGTTCTCGATCAAGAATATAACGGGTAAATCCCATACAGCAGCCACATTTATGGCCTCATGAAAATCTCCTTCACTTGTTGCACCTTCTCCTGTGAAAACCAGCGTAGCTTTTTTTTATTAGCAATCACATCAGCTAGTGCGATACCGGCAGCAATAGCCATTTGTGGACCAAGATGAGATATCATTCCAATAATCTTATGTTGCTGACTTCCAAAGTGAAAAGAACGGTCCCTGCCTTTGGTGAAACCGGTAGCCTTGCCTTGCCATTGGGCCATTAGTTTTTGTAAGGCGATTCCCCTTGATGTGAAAACACCAAGATTACGATGCATCGGTAGAATATATTCAGAAGCCTCCATGGCCATGGTACTTCCAACCGCAACGGCTTCTTGCCCAATACCAGAAAACCATTTACTAATACGGCCTTGCCTTAAAAGGATAAGCATTTTTTCTTCGATCATTCTAGGATAAAGGAGTTGCCTGTAGAATTGAATCAATTGGCTATCACTTTTCCCTTTCCTGTCGAAGATCATGTTAAATGCTTTTATGATCTTTGTTTTTCTCCACCCATTGCTTTGAAAAGGATTTTTCTGCGATCACAGGCATGTTTCGGTATTTTCCCCAAATTTTGCCAAACATTGATTTAAGGAAGAAGTTCTTTATTTTACCGCCAACTAGATCCATTCTGGAGCGCTTTAACATGCTTGCTTTCCAAACTTTCCAGCCAAATTCTTCAATCCTAGTGTTGTCATGGTTCGCCGCAGCATCACGCCTATTGAGAAGCAGCATTTTATGTATGTCTATTTTGACAGGGCAAACTTCAGAGCATTTTCCGCAGAGACTGGATGCATAGCTTAGGTGTTTAAACTCTTTCATGCCCTTGAGGTGTGGAGTGATAATAGAGCCGATTGGCCCGCTGTAGGTAGTATTGTAAGTGTGTCCTCCAATGTTTTTATAGACTGGGCAAGCATTTAGGCATGCCCCGCAGCGGATACAATACAAACCTTGCCTTTGTTCTTTTTGAGCTAAAAGATTGGTGCGGCCATTGTCGAGTAAAATCACATACATCTCTTCTGGCCCATCTGTTTCAGACCCACGTCTTGGACCACTCAGTATTGTGTTATACACAGTTAAGTTCTGACCAGTTCCGTGGCTTGCTAGTAGGGGCCAGAAGAGGTCGAGATCTGCAATAGAAGGGATTACTTTTTCAATACCTACAATGGCTATATGTACTTTTGGAAAGGTAGTGCAAAGCCTGGCATTTCCTTCATTTTCAGTGAGCGCAATGCTACCAGTGTCTGCAATTAGAAAGTTACCGCCACTAATCCCAATATCCGCACTAAGGTACTTTTCTCGAAGCAATTCACGTGCTTTCTGAGTAAGTTGCTGAGGGGTGTAATCTAATGGAGTTCCAAATTTTTCGTGGAAAAGTTTGGCGATGTCCTCCTTGCTTAAGTGCATTGCAGGAGTTACAATGTGGTAGGGAGGCTGTCCAAGTAGTTGAACGATATATTCACCAAGATCACTTTCTAGGGACTCAATACCATTTTTTTCAAGAAAATCGTTTAAATGAATTTCTTCGGTTGTCATTGACTTCGACTTAATAACTGTTTTTCCACCAACCTTCGAAATAATGTTAAGAATTTCCCGCTGAGCCTCTTCAGCATCGTTAGCCCAAATTACTTTACCACCCCTTTTTTGGAAATTAGACTCAAACTCAGGGAGCATTTTGTCTAGATTCTCCATTACTCTCCATTTTATCACATGGGCTTTTTTCTTGGAGTTTTCCAAGTTCTCAAACTTTGATAGGCCACGCTCAACTGCTATGTTGTATTTTCCTATATTGTGATTAATGGTTTTACGATGTCCTTGATCGAATGCTTTCTCATCTGCCTTTACCAAAAATTCTTCCGCAATCTTAGTCATGTTCAAACTTAGAGAAATTTGCGCTTATATTCAATAAACATATCTTCATATTGAAATCTGATTAAACAAAAAAGCCCACTCGCTAAAGTGGGCTTGAGTTATTTTTTTGGGGTGCCGTCGTCATTTTTATCAACCACGGGTCTTTTTAAACCATTGGCCAATTCCCATGCAGTAAAGTAAACTAGTCGAGCTCTTTTTGCCAGCATTGGAAAATCGATCTTGCTGACCTCGTCTCCTGGTTGGTGGTAATCTGGGTGTACTCCATTAAAGTAAAAGATTACAGGAATTCCGTGTTTTGCAAAGTTATAATGATCTGAGCGGTAATAGAATCGATTTGGGTCAGTACGGTTATTGTAACGCTCATCCAGATTGATATTCACGTAGTCTTTATTGGCTTTTTTTCCAATCCTGTCGAGGTCACTGCTTAACATATCCGATCCAATGATGTACACGAAGTTGTTATCGGTTGCATGATCCTTATCCCCACGGCCAATCATATCTATATTAAGATCCGTGATCGTATTTTCTAGGGGAAGCACTGGGTGTTCAGAGTACCATTCAGACCCCAATAGTCCTTTTTCCTCACCAGTTACAGTCATAAATAAAATGCTCCTTTTTGGACCTTTTCCGGCCTTTTTAGCTTTTGCAAACGCTTCTGCAAGTAAAAGAACACCAGTAGTTCCAGATCCATCATCATCCGCTCCATTGTTCACTTTATCTTCTCCAGAAGTAGTTAACCCTATATGGTCGTAATGCCCGGTAACTACTAAAACTTCCTTTTTAAGTTTTGCATCTGAACCTTCCAGAAAACCCAATACATTTTCAGCTCTAACTGGTTGTTCAACTTTACTTGCGCTAGCGCTGATGCTAACCTTCAATTCTTGTGAGGCAGGTTTACCAGTGTCTTCGATTTTCTTTTTTATTGCATCAATACTAGTTCCCGCTGCAGAAAGTATTGAGTTGGCAAGGGATGTTCCGATATTAATGATAACCATTCCTTGCGGCGCTTTCATTTTTTCAATATTTTCCTGCGTTTTCATTACCAGAGGAGAAGAAAGCAATTCGTTTTTCGCGCTAGGAGTCATCGTATCAATTAATGGATCAATGACCAAAATTGCGAGTGCTTTTTTGTCTGTCAAGTATTTAAACTTAGTATTAAGTGCAGCCAATTCTCCTCGGGTGTTGGGTGCAGCAGGTGATGCAACTGGCTGTCCCGATTTAAAGAACATGATCACCTTTCCAGCTACATCCTGACCCTCGAAATCATTATAACCATCCTTATTTATTCCGTATCCCGCAAACAATATGGTATTTGCATTAAATGCAAAACCGTTTACAGATGTAGATCTGCTGGTTATGTAAAAATCTGTAAGTGGTTCAGCAGGCTTCCCTTCAATTGTTAAAATTTGTTTGAGTTTATAGTTAACCATATCAATTTTCTGAAAATAATCGCCATTTACAATAGCTTTTAATCCCAGAGATTTAAAATGATTTTTTATGTAATCTGCAGCCATCCAACCGCCTTTTGTTCCTGTTTCTCGTCCTTCATATTCATCGGAAGCAAGTACAGAAAGATGCTTGTATGCGTTATCTTTATTAATGGTTTGGCTAAATTTAACCGCGTCCTTGTTTTGTGCAATGGCTGTGCATCCCATCAATAGCACAAAGCTTGTATATAAAAATTGTTTTCTCATAAAGTTAGTTCTTAGATTTCTAGCATGAAATTTTTTCTACCCTATTGCCGTGTCTACCGCCTTCAAAATCAGTAGTGAGGAATGTGGTTGCCATTTGTTTAGCCAAATCTTCTGATACGAATCTTGCAGGTATGCAAAGTATATTTGCGTCGTTATGTTTCCGGCAAAGCGCCGCTAGTTCATCCAGCCAACAAATTCCTGCTCTAATATGTTGGTGTTTATTGGCCGTTATAGCGACACCATTTGCGCTTCCGCATACAAGTATGCCAAATGTGTATTCCCCGCTTTCCACGGCGAAGGAAACAGGGTGTGCAAAATCGGGGTAATCCACCGATTCAATTGAATAAGTCCCGAAATCTTTTACTTCATAATTATTACTCAAATATGTTTTAAGAATCTCTTTGTATTCAAATCCTGCGTGGTCTGCGCCAATGGCGATTTTAAGGTTTTGTTGAACTGACATATTTTTCAAAAATAAATAGAAATATGGTGAAGAATTGTAAAGCTTTAGTTATAGCAATAATCTTAAGCTGCTAGTTCCTTTTTTCGTTTTCGCTCAATATTCGCAGAAATGTAGATACTCATTTCATAAAGTAGGAATAAAGGAAGTGCAACAATTAACATGGTAAATGGATCCGCTGTGGGCGTAACAACTGCAGCAACGATAAGGATAATCACCGCTGAGTATCTTCTACTTGACCGCATAAAAGCCGGGGTCATGATCCCAATTTTTGATAGGATGTAAATGATAACCGGAAGTTGAAAAATAATGCCAGAACCCAGTGTTAGGGTCATAATTGACGATAAGTAGGAATCAATTGTAAACGTATTTTGTATCTCCGGGCTAACGGTAAAGTTGATTAGGAAATTCACTGAAAGCGGACAAATAATATAATAGCCAAAGATGATACCTGTAAAAAACAATATGGAGGCAAAAGCCACAAACCCACTTGCAGATTTTCTTTCATTTTCATGCAACGCGGGTTTTATGAAAAGCCAGAGCTCAAATAGTAAATAGGGAATTCCTAATATTATTCCAGTCATTACGCATGAATTTAACTGAAGCGTAAACTGCCCAGACATTTCTGTATTAATTATCTTAGCATCCAGTGTTCGTATACAAAATTCTTCACCTATCGATGGGAAGCGTTCGTAAAGCTTACACATCATCCTATAGGTCCAAAAACTTGGGTTTTTAGGTCCCATAATGATTGTGTTGAAAATAAAATCTGTATAGTAGAAAGCGCCAGCTGTTAATACGACTACCACAGCTAACGCACGTAGTAAATGCTTTCTTAAGACATCAATATGATCAAAGAAAGACATTTCTGCTTCCAACGTTTTACCTTTTTCTTTTATAGCACCAATAAGGTCCCGTGTTTTATTGTCACTCATGTACTTTATTTGGAAACAAAAATACCATTCTATTTATTTAGAATGGTATTTACGTTTTAAATGTTATAAAAAGTTTTTATTATTCAGAAAATTCGAAAGTCTCCATAAACTTGGTGGTGAAATTACCTGCCCTGAAGTTAGGATCCTTCATTAATTTAAGATGAAAAGGAATAGTGGTTTTTATACCCTCAATGACAAATTCACTTAATGCACGCTCCATAGTACTGATCGCTTCCTCACGTGTTTGTGCTACGCAAATCAATTTAGCAATCATAGAATCGTAGTTCGATGGGATTTGATAACCTGCATATACGTGGGTATCAACTCTAACGCCATGCCCGCCTGGAGAATGAAAATTGGTAATTTTTCCTGGTGAAGGCCTGAAATTATTGAAAGGGTCTTCAGCATTGATTCTGCATTCGATTGCATGCATGTCCGGAAGATAATTCCTTCCTGAAATTGGAACACCTGATGCTACTTTAATTTGTTCCTTAATAAGGTCATAATTGATCACCTCTTCAGTAACTGGATGTTCCACTTGTATCCTTGTATTCATTTCCATGAAATAGAAATTACGGTGTTTATCAACCAAAAATTCTATCGTGCCTGCACCTTCATATTGTACAGCGATAGCCCCTTTAATTGCCGCTTCGCCCATTTTTTCTCGAAGTTCAGGTGTCATAAATGGAGATGGGGCTTCTTCGACCAATTTTTGGTGGCGACGCTGAATAGAGCAGTCACGTTCTGACAAATGGCATGCTTTACCATATTGATCTCCTATTATTTGAATCTCAATATGACGCGGATCTTCTATATATTTTTCAAGATATAATCCATCATTACCAAAAGCAGCTCCAGATTCCTGGCGCGCGCTATCCCAGGCGTTTTCGAAATCTTCATCTTTCCAAACTACGCGCATTCCTCGTCCACCACCACCGGCAGTAGCTTTTAATATTACAGGATAACCTATGTCATTGGCTAGTTTAATCCCTTCTTTAACGCTTTCAAGTAATCCCTCAGAACCAGGTATTGTCGGAACCCCTGCTTTTTTCATCGTCTCTTTAGCAGATGCCTTATCTCCCATTGAATTAATCTGTTCTGGAGTTGCACCTATGAATTTGATTCCGTAGTCACGGCATACTGAAGAAAATTTAGCATTTTCTGATAGAAAGCCATAACCGGGATGTATTGCATCCGCGTTTGTAAGTTCCGCCGCAGAAATTATATTTGGAATACTTAAGTAAGAATCTTTACTTGGTGGAGGGCCGATGCAAACAGCCTCATCCGCAAAGCGTACATGTAAGCTTTCCCTGTCCGCAGTAGAATAGACCGCAACGGTTTTAATGCCCATTTCCTTACAGGTACGGATAATACGCAACGCGATTTCACCCCTGTTGGCAATTAATATTTTCTTAAACATATTATTTTTTCTTTTCGTCACCTTGAAATCAGTTTCAAGGCCTAATTTTTAAATGAGAAGCTGACCTTGGTCAGCACGACGGATTACATTGGTTCTACTAAAAATAATGGCTGATCGTACTCCACTGGCGAAGCGTTATCTACTAATACTTTTACAACTCTTCCCGAAACTTCACTTTCTATCTCATTGAATAACTTCATAGCCTCTATAATGCATACTACTTTTCCAACTGAAACTTCATCTCCAACGTTTAAGAAAGAAGGCTTATCTGGAGTTGATGAGCGATAAAAAGTACCGATCATGGGAGATTTTATAGTAATATATTTAGAAGTATCTTCTGAGGCACTTACAGCAGCTTTTGTTTCTGTAGCCGATACAGGCAGCGGAGCGGCGGCGGCAGGTATTGCAGATGTAACAACAGGAGCAGGAACAGTAGCGTGAACGACTGTTGGAGTTTGATTTGTTTTAATAGTGATCTTGAAGTCTTTCTGCTCAATAGCAACTTCATTTACGCCCGACCGGGAAACAAATTTAATAAGTTCCTGAATTTGTTTAATATCCATTTTTTGGTGTTATTTTAAGAAAACAATATGTTTTTAGAATTAACTAAGTTATGATTTTTTATGATATAAATTTAATAAGCCCATTTTAAGTATACTGAACCCCAGGTAAAACCGCCTCCAAAAGCTGCTAAGATAATGTTATCACCCTTCTTTAGTTGACTTTCCCATTCCCATAAACAGAGAGGAATAGTGCCATTAGTTGTATTTCCATATCGCTGTATGTTGATCATCACTTTTTCGGATCCAATACCCATTCTGGAAGCTGTGGCATCGATAATACGTTTGTTGGCCTGATGAGGCACTAACCATGTTACATCCTCCGATTTAAGGTAATTACGTTCCATGATATCAGCTGCAACATCCGCCATATTGGTTACAGCAAACTTAAATACAGCTTGACCTTCCTGATAAACCGAATGTTCATTATTATCAATAGTCTCATGTGATGCAGGTCTTGCAGAGCCACCCGCTTTCTGATGCAGATATTGCCTTCCTGATCCATCGCTTCGTAAAATGGAATCCATAACCCCGTATCCATCTTCATTTGGTTCCATAAGTACGGCGCCACATCCATCTCCAAAAATGATGCAGGTCGTTCGGTCTTTATAATTGATAATCGAAGACATTTTGTCTCCCCCAACAACCAGAACCTTTTTATGTTTTCCAGACTCAATAAATTGTGAGGCAGTAGAAACTCCATAAATAAAGCCAGAGCAAGCCGCTTGCAAATCATATCCCCAAGCATTCGTTGCGCCAATTTTATCGGCAAGGATATTCGCTGAGGCAGGGAAGGGTAGGTCAGGAGTTGTTGTACAGAAAATAATGAGTTCAATTTCTTCTGCGGAGATACCTCTCTTATTAAGTAATCCATTTACCGCATGCACAGCCATATCTGATGTTCCCAGGCCTTTTCCCTTTAATATTCTCCGCTCTTTAATTCCTGTTCTGGAGGTAATCCACTCATCTGTTGTATCCACGATAGACTCCATTTCTTTATTAGTAAGAATGTAATCTGGAACGTATCCATTAACAGCAGTGATTGCAGCATGAATTTTACCCATGTTTATTAATTATTAAATGCAGCCTGAATTTTGCCAACAAGACCTGTTGTCACCATATCTCTAGATTGAAGGATCATGTTTTTTACTGCTGTCGGACTTGATATGCCATGACCAATGATTACTGGTGCGTTTACACCCAAAACGGGACTTCCGCCATAGTTTTCGTAATTGAACCGGTCGAAAAATTCATCCTTTAGGCCTCGTTTTTTGGTGAGCACATAAAATGATTCTGCTAATTTCAGCATAATATTTCCAGTAAATCCATCGCAAACAATTACATCTGCCTTTTCATTGAACAAATCTCTTCCTTCAACATTTCCTACGAAATTGAAAAGCTGTGTGTCTTTCATCAATGGGAAGGTGGCCAGACTAAGCATGTTGCCTTTTTCATCCTCTTCTCCAATGTTAATTAACGCAACTTTAGGCTTAGTTATTCCCATCACGTTCTCGGCATATAAGCTACCAAGTACGCCAAATTGCAGGAGGATATCTGGTTTACAATCGGCGTTTGCACCAACATCGACCATCAATCCAACCCCACCACTAAGTTTTGGGAGGAAGGTGGAAAGGCAAGGTCTAATGATGCCTGGAATGGTCTTTACACTAAAAACTGCACCAACGAGCATAGCGCCTGAATTTCCGGCACTTGCAAATGAATCAATTTTACCCTCTTTAAGTAATTGAAAACCAATAGAGATACTGGAGTTCGGTTTTTGAACTATGGCCTTTGTAGGATGCTCGCCCATACCAATAACCTCCTTAGTATGAACATACTCAAAAAGATCTGGATTAAATCCATGTTCGGCAAGCAAAGGTTTAATCTGTTCCATATCACCTATAAGCACAATTTGCTCATTAGGAGATAACAAAGGATGGGCAGCTATTGCTCCTAAAACATTAGCTTTAGGAGCATAGTCTCCGCCCATTATATCGAGACCTATTTTCATAGTAAAAATCAGTTTGTGTATGAGGCAATAAGTGCCGTAATTTAGTCCCTAAGTTAAACTTTCAAAGACTTAAAACACAAACTATTTTTAGAAAATTAAGCTATCGCGGTGTTTTCAATAACCAATTTACCGTTGTAGTATAAGCTACCATCAACGTTATAAGCGCGGTGCGGCGTATGTACTGCACCTGTAGTTTGACAAGTAGCTAAAGAAGGGGTCTCTGCTTTATAGTGAGTTCTTCTTTTGTCTCTTCTACTCTTGGAAATCTTGCGTTTTGGATGTGCCATTGCTGATTTATTTAATTATTATTTTAATTTTTTTAATGCTGCCCAACGTGGGTCGTCATCTGTTTTTTCTTCTTCTTCTTGTGATCCAACAGCCAAACTCTCCAATCTGGCTATCATTTCCTGATCGCATTGCTGACCACCGCCATTCTGCTCACAGATCTTAATATAAGGAACCGATACAGTAATGAACTCATAAATCAAGTCTGCAATGTTAATTTCGCTTTCTTTTTTATTGAGCATGATGATCTCCAAATCATCACTTTCAAGTTCATCCTCAGCAAACTTAACGATCTGCCTTTCCCGGATACTTATTGGTGAATTAAATTCTGCTAAACATTTATCACAATCTAATACTATTGTTCCATCAATTTGAAACTGAAGTATTAACATTGTTTCCTGTTTATCCAATTCAACAGTTGCTTTTAGTTGCCCCTTTTTAACTAAAGAGTACTCATAAGCCTCAAAAAAGCTGTTATCAATGTCAAAATCAAACTGATGTTTGCCAATTTTTAAGCCTGTAAATGGGATTGAAAATTGTTTTAATGCTTTCAATGGTAACAAAATTTTAGCCCGCAAATGTAAGAATAAAATTCATTCGGTGCAAATAGTTTCAATAGCTAATTTGCGTCATCTTTTAAATCGAAGGCAGTCTCTACTATTTTACCTCCACTTTTCAGCTGGTTTCTTAGTAGATCTTCCTGCTCCCGCCTGTGTTTTACAATGTGTATCGCAGAAAAGATTGCTTCAGTAAATGATGATGGATCCGCTTCATTTTTTCCTGCAATGTCATAACCTGTTCCATGGTCAGGAGACGTTCTCACAAAGTTAAGTCCGGCAGTGTAATTAACGCCAGTGCTAAAAGCTATAGTTTTAAAAGGAATAAGTCCCTGGTCGTGGTACATTGCCAGTACCGCATCGAACTGTTTGTAGCTTCCTTTGCCAAAAAAACCATCTGCGGGGTAAGGACCAAAACAAATTATGCCCTTATCAAACGCTTCATAAATCGCCGGTATAATTATTTGTTCTTCTTCTGCACCTAAAAGACCATTGTCGCCAGCGTGCGGATTTAGTCCTAGAACTGCAATTTTTGGCTTCTCAATCCAAAAGTCCTTTTTCAAACTCTCATTCATCATAATAAGTTTTTTGAGGATCTTTTCTTTGGTGATATTTTGCCCTACAGCAGTCAACGGGATATGCCCTGTTACCACACCAACTTTTATGTCTTCACTCAGCAGAAACATCAAAACATCTCCACTGCCGCTGCGTTCTTGCAGGTATTCGGTATGTCCTGGAAATTTAAACGTGTCGGACTGTATATTATGTTTATTGATTGGCGCAGTAACTAATGCATCAATCTTGCCATTCACTAGGTCGTCAGCCGCTTTTTCTAAAGAAAGTAAAGCATATTTTCCCCCTGTTTCATTTGCAACCCCCAACTCAATCTTTACATCTTCCTCCCAGCAATTGATCATATTCACTTTTTTGGGATTCGCGAATTCCGGCCCGTTGATCACATTGAAAACAAAATCACCCATACCTAACGCTTTCCTATGATAGGATGCCACTTTGGTATGTCCATAAACTACTACTGTACAATAATCAAGAATTACTTGTTCAGCTAACGACTTAATGATCACCTCTAAACCGATCCCATTTACATCACCTATACTAATTCCAATTTTAATTTTATCGCTCATATCCGAATGGAAATTTCGCGCAAATTACAGAATTTCAATCTAATGTTAGCCCGATACTGATAAAACTTAGTTATTTTGCGGCTACTATTACATTTGGCTATGAGTTTGGTAAAGGCGAAAAAACATCTTGGGCAACATTTTTTGACGGATAAAAAAATTGCTGCAAAAATTGTAGACGGCCTTGTTCATACCGATAAGTATCAACAGGTATTGGAAGTTGGCCCTGGCATGGGAATTTTGTCAGACATCCTCCTGGAAAGGAAGGATCTGGAAACCTTTCTAATAGATATTGACATCGAATCTTATCATTTTTTACAAGATAAATACCCCCAGTTAGGCGGCCGGCTGATCAACGGTGATTTTCTTGCACTGAACCTCTCGGATCTTTTTCCGGGTAAATATGCTATCATAGGTAATTTTCCTTATAATATTTCTTCTCAAATCCTCTTCAAAATATTGGAAAATCGTTCTAACGTTGTAGAGATGGTTGGGATGTTTCAAAAGGAGGTTGCAGAACGCTGCGCATCCAAAGAGGGGACTAAAGACTATGGAATATTAAGTGTTTTAATTCAGGCTTATTATGATATAGAGTATCTTTTCACGGTTAAACCAGGAACCTTTAATCCTCCACCAAAAGTTAATTCGGGTGTTATTAGACTGAGCAGAAATGCGGTAGAAACACTACCCTGCGACGAGAAATTGTTTTGGCGAACAGTAAAAGCGGGGTTTAATCAGAGAAGGAAAACCCTACGAAATGCATTATCTGGCGTCGTTCCAAAAGATAAAATGGATAGCCACCCTTATTTTGATAAACGTGCAGAGCAACTTAGTGTTGCAGATTTTATTAGTTTAACACAACATCTAGCACAGCTTGTGCAATAACTGTTACTTAAAATGAATAGAGGGAAAATTCTTATAGTTGATGATCTCCATCCTGTGTTTAAAGAGCGTGCTGAAGCATTGGGCTTCGAAGTCCATGATCAACCGTTGATTACCAGGAATCAAACCCTTATGATTATAAAAGATTATATTGGCTTGGCAGTTAGAACAAAATTTCTAATAGACCGAGAATTAATGGAAGTAGCCGAAAACCTGAAATTTGTGGCCAGGGCAGGAGCCGGACTTGATAATATAGATGAAGCATTCGCTAAGCAAAAAGGCATTACACTAATAAATGCTCCAGAAGGCAACATGGACGCAGTAGGCGAGCATGCAATTGGTATGCTACTCTCACTTATGAACAATTTTCGTGCTGCCGATCATCAAATCAGGGAAGCTATCTGGGATAGAGAGGGCAACCGCGGATTTGAATTGAAAGGAAAAACTGTAGGTATAGTTGGTTATGGGTTTATGGGCAAAAGCTTTGCAAGGAAGCTCTCAGGATTTGAGGTAAATGTTATTGCTTATGACAAATACAAGACTGGATTTTCAGACTCATTTGCCAGAGAAGTGAGTATGGAAGAGATAGTTCGGCAGAGCGATGTCCTTAGTTTACATATTCCGTTGACTTCAGAGACTAGGCAAATGGTCAATGATGAATACTTATTTCACTTTCGTAAACCTATATTTTTCATCAATACTGCCAGAGGAGAAATTGTGGATACGAACGCTATTTTGAACGGGCTGAACCAAAACAAGATCATTGGAGCGGGGCTGGATGTTTTACAAATAGAAAAATTTCCCGCTCTGGCCAGTCAAAGCTGGTTTAAGGGGCTGATTGCTTCCCAACGGGTGTTACTTACTCCGCATGTTGGAGGATGGACATTTGATTCTTATCGGAAAATATCTGAGGTTCTGGCTGATAAATTAAAATCAGCTTATTAATTTGCTTTTCTGATAATACCCTATTATCTTCGTTACAATTCAAAGCAAGACTATATCGGTGAAGTAGCCAATATAGTCTTGTTTGTTTTTTATAGAAAAATTAAATAATACATTGAGCTATGACAGAGGTAACATATTATACCCAAGATGGTTTAGATAAACTGAAAGAGGAATTACAGTATTTAAAAACTACAGGAAGACAACAGATATCTAAAGCTATAGCAGAAGCAAGGGATAAGGGCGATCTATCGGAGAACGCTGAGTACGATGCAGCAAAAGAGGCCCAAGGTTTACATGAGGCCAAGATATCTAAAATGGAAAATACGCTTTCAACAGCTAGACTAATAGATGAGTCTAAGCTGGATGCGTCAAAGGTACTGGCACTATCCATCGTGAAAATTAAAAACATTAAAAACGGCGCAACCATGTCTTATCAACTTGTCGCAGAATCTGAAGCAGATTTAAAAACAGGGAAAATTTCGGTTAAATCCCCTATCGCTCAGGGTCTTTTAGGAAAGTCTGTCGGTGATAAAACAGAGATACAAGTTCCTGCTGGTAAAATTGAGTTTGAAATACTGGAAATAAGTAGATAATCAGAAATATGGCAACAATTTTCTCAAAAATCGTTGATGGTGAAATTCCTGCATATGTTGTTGCAGAGACAAGTGAGTTCTTAGCTTTTCTAGACGTCAATCCCCTAGTGATGGGGCATATACTAGTCATTCCGAAAAGGGAAATCGATTATTTGTTTGATATGGATGAAGAAAGTTATTTCGGGTTGACCTTATTTGCAAAGATCGTCGCTACTGGGTTGAAGCAGGCTTTTCCATGTAAAAAGGTGGGTGTGGCAGTTATCGGTTTGGAAGTGCCTCATGCACACATTCATCTAATCCCTATGAATGAAGTAGGAGATATGAATTTCAGTAAAGAGAAACTTAAGCCTAGTTCTGAAGAGCTTCAAGACGCGGCAGCTAAAATCAAAGCTGCTTTAACCTTGGATTAACTTCAAAGCTACTTAACGCAAGCAAAATGTTTAAAAAGCGGGACTAATCAGTCCCGCTTTTTTATTTAAGTTTGTCATTGTTTTTATGCCTGTCCGCATCACGAATATTCTTTTTAATCAAATTTTTGGCTAACGCTTCGGTTAGGTCTATCCCGGTTTGATTAGCCAGGCAAATCAGCACAAATAAAACGTCGGCCATTTCATCACCTAGATCTACCGCTTCGTCGCTTTTTTTAAAAGATTGTTCTCCATATTCTCTCGACATGATCCTTGCCACCTCTCCAACTTCTTCCATTAGGATAGCGGTGTTGGTCAACTCATTAAAATAACGGACACCAGTGGTATTAATCCACTTGTCAACAGTTTCCTGCGCTTCCTTAATCGTCATTTTTGCTTATTATTCTTTGTTTTTTGTGTCGATCATTATCGTGACTGGACCATCGTTCAGTAAGCTAACTTTCATATCAGCTCCAAATATGCCCGATTTTATCCTTTTCCCTAATAGGAGAGATAGTTTCTCAATCATTGTTTCGTATAGTGAAATGGCTTTTTCAGGTCTGGCTGCTCTAGTAAATCCTGGTCTATTCCCTTTTTTTGTCGAAGCAAAAAGTGTAAACTGACTAATCAATAAAATATTGCCATCTACGTCTGAAAGTCTTTTGTTCATCAAACCATTCTCATCACCAAAAATCCTAATTGCCGAAATTTTACCCGCCAACCATTCCAAATCTTCGAGTGTATCTGCATCCTCAATACCCAACAACACTAATAATCCGAGGTCAATTTCTCCGGTAATTACACCTTCAACCCGGCAGGTGGCACTGGTAACTCTTTGTATAACCGCCCTCATAAATTCCTAAGCTCTGGTTTCATTGCCATGAAAAATACTAAGGTAACTTTCATATCTGCTTAATTCTATATCTCCATTTTCAACTGCCTTGATCACAGCACATCCTGGTTCGTTCACATGTCGGCAATTGTTAAACCTGCATTTATTCATCAGAGATCTCATTTCTCTAAAATAGTGACCCAGCTCCTCAGGCTTTATATCAAAAATACCTAGTTCTCTAATGCCTGGCGTATCGATCAAATACCCGCCAAAGGGAAGTGTATGCATTTCTGCGAAGGTAGTCGTATGTTGGCCTTTATCCGTAGCCTCAGAAACATCGCCAGTTTTGATACTTCTGCCGGGTAATAATGCATTGATCAAACTCGATTTACCTACGCCAGAGTGACCGGAAAATAGTGTCGTCTTGTCTTTTAATAATGATGATATCAAAGGGATATTTGTTCCTGTTAAAGCAGAAACCGAATAGCAGGGATAGTTAATTTGTTCATAAATACTCTTGTATTCGTCAAGTATCGCTAACCCCTCTTGATGAAAGAGGTCCAGTTTGTTGAAGATCAGTGTAGCAGGAATGCCATAGGCTTCTGAGGTAGCCAGAAATCGATCAATAAAGCCCAGTGAGGTTCTTGGAGAAGCAAGTGTTACTACTAAAAATGCCTGATCCATATTCGCGGCAATGATCTGTGCTTGTTTGGATAAATTAATTGATTTCCGGATTATATAGTTTTTCCGTTCATGCAATTTACCAATTATACCTTTATCGGAGTTAGGTTCCAATTCAAATTCAACCAGGTCTCCAACGGCGATAGGGTTTGTAGTCTGAATACCTTGTATTCTAAATTTTCCTTTAATCCTGCAATCGTAATTATTGCCATCTTCCCCGTGTACATTGTACCAGCTTCCTGTTGATTTTATAACTAATCCTTGCATATAATATCCAAAGTTAGTAATTTCTGTTGTGATGTATAGTGGGTTTAAATAGTGAGATACAATTCTTTACAGTAGAACGCTTAAGCCAATAAGTTAAAAAAAACATTTGCTTCTTAAATAAATATAAGCTTACTTTACGCCACAGCACAGTTAGTGTAAAAAATACAATGTATATAAACTCATCAACTACTACCATTACTAGCACCACCGGGATTTCTCGGGGGAAGGCAAGCTAATGGAAAAATTGAAAAAATAAAACCAAAAAAAGCGCCTTCCTCTAAACAGGAAGGCGCTTTTTTTATAACCTGTTATTATGAATATTTTAAAATTCGGGGGTACTTCGGTGGGTTCAGAAGAAAGCATCAAATCCCTAATTGGATTGTTGTCTACAACTGAAGAACAAGGTTACCCTGTTGTGGTACTTTCTGCAATGAGCGGAGTTACTAACGCACTTTTGGAGATGGCGGAGCAAGCCAGGAATCTTGGAGACTATACCTCCCTGCATAAGGAGATAGAAGAACGGCATTTTAGGGTGATAAGAGCCCTGTTGCCTGCAAGTGCACAAAATCCCGTATTAACAAAGCTTAAGATCTTTTTTAATGAATTGGAAGACATTTTGCAATCGGTATACAATCTTAGAGAACTGAGCCCACAAACTAAGGATCTTATTCTCAGCTATGGAGAGCGCTGCGCAACTGTGATGATCAGCCATATTGCCAGGCAAAAGTTTCCTGAAGCGATTTACGCGGACGGGTCAGTATTGATTAAAACAGACAATAATTTCGGACAAGCGAAAGTCAACACCAACCTCTCAGAGATGTTGATTAAAGATTTTTACAATAGCAATAAAGACAAGCTCATTTTTGTGACAGGCTTTATTTCCAGTAATGATGAAGGGCGAGTAACCACGCTTGGACGAGGAGGTAGTGATTACACAGCTGCAATTTGGGGTGCTGCACTTAATGCGGAGGAAATCCAGATTTGGACTGATGTTGATGGAATGTTAACGGCCGATCCCCGAATGGTCAGCAAGGCATTTTCTTTGCCGGAATTAAGTTATACAGAAGCCATGGAACTTTCTTATTTCGGGGCTAAAGTAATCTATCCGCCAACAATGATACCTGCTTTTCTAAAGAGAATTCCTATAGTTATCAAAAATACGTTTAATATTAATTTCCCGGGAACCTACATCAAACATGGTGTTAGTCCTTCAAATCTGCCAATAAAAGGAATATCATCTATTGACGAGATCAGCGTACTCAATTTATCTGGGAGTGGGATGGTAGGTAAGGCAGGATTTAGCGGGCGCTTATTCTCACTTTTATCACGTGAGCAGATTAATATTGTACTGATTACTCAGTCCTCTTCGGAACACAGTATTACCTTTGCAGTCAAGCCTGCTGATTCATTGAAAGCACTTTTGCTAATCAACAAAGAGTTTGAACTGGAACTTCAAGCTAAAAAATTAGAATATCCAGAGGTGGAGAATGGACTTTCAATTGTTGCTATCGTTGGTGAGAATATGAAGCGTACGCCAGGTATGTCCGGAAAGCTATTTAGTGCGTTAGGCCGTAATGGTGTTAATGTCCGCGCTATCGCCCAGGGATCTTCAGAATATAACATATCGGTGATCATTTCTAAAGCAGATCTTTCCAAAGCCGTAAATGCGGTGCACGATGCTTTTTATGCTGACCTTAAAAAGACGCTGCATATCTTCTGCCTCGGTACAGGTAATATCGGTAAAACACTATTCAGGCAACTTCAAAGTCAAATGCCCTTTCTGGCAGACAATAACGATTTACAGGTAAAGGTAATGGGTATAAGTAACACCCGTAAAATGTACCTTAATCCTAAAGGTATCGATCTCAAAAATTGGGAGTCAGAATTGAATCAGCAAGAAACAGTTGCAAGTCTTCCTGAATTTATTAAAAAAATGATTGCTATGAATCTGCCAAATTGTGTTTTCGTTGATAATACAGCTAGTCAAAACCCCGTAGATTTTTATTTGGATATATTACAATCCAGCATTTCTGTAGTTACCTGTAATAAGTTGGGTAACTCTGCAGAGTATGAGCAGTATGCGAATTTCAAACAGGCAGCTAGGACTTATGGCGTGGACTTCTTCTATGAAACCAATGTTGGGGCGGGTTTGCCTATAATTCGAACACTACGTGACCTTATGCTCAGCGGTGATAAGATATCAAGAATAGAGGCGATATTATCTGGAACTATATCCTACATTTTTAATAACTATAAAGGTGGCGTTTTATTTCATGAGGTAGTTAGAGAAGCACAAGATAAAGGTTACACAGAGCCTGATCCGCGTGACGACCTTAATGGAAAAGATTTTATGCGTAAGATGCTTATTCTCGCACGCGATGCTGGATATCCATTAGAAGAACAGGATATCGAACTTCAAAATATGTTGCCGCCATCATGCCTGGCGGCAAATACAGTTGCTGATTTCTACAAAGAATTGGAGAACAATGCTGCTTATTTCGAGAACCTTAAAAATTCTGCGAATGCTGAGGGAAAGGTACTGCGATACATCGGTAAACTAGAAAATGGAAAAGTAACGATTACGCTTCAAATGGTTAATGAAAGCCATCCCTTCTTCACGCTGTCGGGAAGTGATAACATCATTTCATTTACTACCAATCGGTACAAAGAGCGCCCTTTGGTGGTTAAAGGCCCAGGTGCAGGAGCAGAAGTGACTGCAGCAGGCGTATTTGCAGATATAATTAACGTTGGAAAAAGATAAAACTTAAATGAACAAATCAATAAAAGTGTTTGCCCCTGCAACAGTGGCAAATGTAGTTTGTGGATATGATGTACTCGGTTTTGCCGTCAATGCACCGGGAGACGAGGTGATTATGAAAGTAAAGGATACAAAGGGTATCGTTATTTCAAAGATCACTGGCGACGATGGTAAGCTGCCGATCGACCCTGAAAAAAATACAGTTAGTGCGAGCGTGCAGCATTATTTGAATTATATTGGCCACCCCGACTTCGGGGTAGACATTGAGCTTCACAAAAAAATGCCTATAGGTAGCGGACTAGGTTCCAGTTCGGCTAGTACCGTCGCCGGACTATTTGCAATCAACACTTTGTTTGATAATCTTTTAACCGCGAAAGAGCTTGTTCCTTTTGCCATGAAAGGAGAGGAACTGGCTTGTGGTTATGGACACGCAGATAATGTTGCTCCAGCATTAATGGGTGGTTTTGTTTTGATCAGAAGTTATGACCCATTAGATATCATCACCCTACCATATCCAGATGACATGCATGCGGCTATTGTATATCCTGAAGTGGATGTCCCAACAAAGGATGCGCGGCAAATGATCCGATCAAAAGTATTGCTTAAAGATGCTGTAACGCAATGGGGGAATGTAGCCGGATTGGTAAGTGGCCTTTTTATGAAAGATTATGATCTCATTGGCAGAAGCATGACAGATGTACTTGTAGAGCCTACTCGTGCCATTCTTATCCCCGATTTTTATGTCTTAAGGCAGCTCGCACTTGATGCCGGCGCTATTGGTTTTGGCATCTCTGGTTCTGGACCTTCTGTATTTGCATTGACACGGAACGCTGAAAGTGCTCATAAAATCACCACGCAATTGCAAAACCATTTAAAAAAGATGGCCATTAATAGCCTTTCTTTTGTTTCTGAAGTAAATAAAAAAGGCCCTGTAATAACTGATTAATCAAATGAAACTATATAGTACTAATAACCATAAACTCGAGACAGATTTTCAAACTGCCGTATTTAACAGCATGCCGCTAGATAAGGGTCTTTATATGCCATCTTCTATCCCTGAACTGGATGCTGACTTTATCGAAAACATAGATAAATTTACCTTAACTGAGATTGCATTTAAAATAGCCTCGACATTGCTTGATGGTGCAATACCTACTGAAGACCTTAAAAGTATCATCTCAGAGGCGATCAATTTTGATGCTCCTGTCGTGCAACTTGAAGACGAAGTATATGTCCTCGAACTTTTTCAGGGACCTTCTCTTGCTTTTAAAGACTTTGGAGCTCGTTTTATGAGTCGTATAATGGCCTATTTCTTACAAGAAAATGAAAGAATGCTGGATGTGCTCGTTGCTACCTCTGGTGATACTGGCGGGGCTGTCGCATTAGGCTTTCTTGGCGTAAAAAATACAAGAGTAACCATCCTTTACCCAAAGGGTAAAGTAAGTGATATACAAGAACTTCAATTGTGCACCAATGGTCAGAATATCCATGCAATAGAAGTGGATGGGACATTTGATGACTGTCAGGCTTTGGTCAAACAGGCTTTTGCTGATGGGGAGTTGAATGAGAAATTGCGACTAACCTCGGCAAATTCAATAAATATCGCCAGGCTTATTCCTCAAACATTCTATTATTTTAATGCTTATGCCCAGCTCGAGCGCATTGGCAAAGCCGAAGTTGTATTCTCTGTACCATCAGGTAACTTTGGTAATATTGCGGCAGGTTTATTAGCATTCAAAATGGGCCTTCCTGTAAAGCAATTTATTGCGGCAACCAATGTGAATGATACCGTTCCGAGATTTTTAGAAAATGGTGTATATGAAACCAAGCCGTCTGTTCAAACCTATGCCAATGCTATGGATGTTGGTGCCCCAAGCAACTGGGTCCGAATCATGGATCTGTTCAGTGGAGATGTTGATGCGATAAAAGATAAGGTAACCAGTTATAGTTTCACTGATGAGCAAACACTAGCTGGCATTAACCAAATTTACGATGATTATAAATATATCGCTTGTCCGCATACTGCAATCGCATATCTGGCGCTTGAACAATACCGCAGAAAAATAAAGGGCAGTATTTCCGGGGTATTTCTATCCACTGCCCATGCCTGCAAATTCCCTGATATTTTTCCAGAACATATCAAATCAAAAATTGAAATACCGGAGCAGGTGAGGGAATTAATGGATAGGCCTAAGTGCGTAACATCATTAGAAAATAGCTATCCGGCATTCAAAGCATATCTGTTAGAAATCAAATAAGACTTGCTGTAAAAAGCAGGGCTATTAGTCCTGCTTTTTATAGAAACGCATTACGATAATATCTCCCATCATAAAATAAAGAGTTGTATCACTGGAGATTGAATAAGTATTTACTTTTTTTAACATTTCAGTAAAAACGGCTTCTCCTTCACCAGGGCATGCCATTCTTGTCATCATCAAGGATTCATTAAAACTAATATTGCTGTCGTCCGCAACTAATGCGCCCGAAAAGGAATTACAACTGGTGTTGCCGCTAAATTTTTTTTCTCTTGTATTAAATTCTATAAATGGCTTGTTTCCTGGATATAGCCCATTAAACGCCATTCTCGGTCCCGAAACGTGATTTAATACCCATACACCCCCCAGCTTTGACAACCCCTCACTTCCAATTGTACCGGTTTTAATAGTGGTACAAGCTGCAATTGAGCTAATAATTAATACAACAAGTATCAACAGTCTTTTCATAGTTTTATAACAATGGAAGATGTAAGATACAAAGAGTATTCCAAAAAATACTAAAATACGCCTTGTACGATCTTCTTTGTAGGCTCCGGATTACCCATGGTATAAAAATGTAGCACCGGTGCACCCATGGCTTTCAGTTCTTTACATTGATTGATCATCCATTCAATCCCAACAGCTTTTACATCTTTTTCATTGCTGCAAGCCTGCACCGCTTCGCTCAGTTCCAACGGGATATCAAGATGGAATACTTTTGGAAGGCTCACCAATTGTTTGCTGCTGGTAATGGGCTTAAGTCCGGGGATTATTGGTACGTTAATACCGTTTGCACGGCACTTATCAACAAACTCCTTGTATTTGGAATTGTCGAAAAACATCTGCGTTACAATAAATTCCGCACCCATGTCTACTTTAAGTTTCAGGTATTTGAAATCCGTATCTAAATTTGGTGATTCAAAATGTTTTTCAGGGTAACCTGCAACACCTACACAAAAATCCGTGCGTTCAGAAGTGCCCATGTCATCGTGTAGGTATTTACCTTTATTTAAATCTGCAACTTGTTTTAAAAGCTCAGAGGCAAATGCGTGCCCATTTGGAGTCGGTATAAATGCGGCGTCGCTTTTCCTCGCATCACCACGAAGTACCAACACGTTATCTATACCCAAAAATTGCATGTCAATCAGTGCATTTTCTGTTTCGTCTTTTGTAAAGCCACCGCAAATCAAGTGGGGTACTGCATCAACTTTATATTTATTCATAATGGCCGCACAAGTTGCTACTGTACTGGGGCGCTTACGGTAGGCCACTTTCTCTAGCAAGCCGTTGGCGTGTTGTTTATAAATATAATCCTCTCTTAGATAGGTAACGTCTATAAAAGGGGGGTTAAATTCCATTAGCGGATCAATCGCATCAAATATGCCTTTGATACTTTGGCCTTTTATGGGTGGTAGCAACTCAAAGGAGAACAAGGTATTGCCCTTGGCATTTTTGATATGGTCAATTATTTTCATTTGTCTGGTTCTGTTCGCGTAATAAAATCGAGCTAATTTTTAATAGGCTAAGTTCGGGCTTAGCCATCTTTCCACTTCGTCAATAGTCATGTTTTTTCTGGTCGCGTATTCCTCAACCTGATCTTTGGTAATTTTACCCAGACCAAAATAGCGTGATTGAGGATGTGCGAAATAAAAACCGCTTACCGCTGCCGTAGGGTGCATGGCATAGCTTTCTGTTAAGTGCAGGCCAATTTTGTTTTCTGCATCAAGCAATTCAAATAAGGTGCCCTTTTCAGTATGTTCAGGACAAGCAGGGTAACCTGGTGCGGGACGGATACCTTCATATTCTTCCTTAATCAGGTCTTCATTGCTCAAATCTTCATTTTTTGCATAGCCCCAATATTCTTTACGCACCAGCTCGTGCATCCTTTCTGCAAAAGCTTCCGCCAATCTATCGGCTAACGCCTTGGCCATTATGCTATTATAGTCGTCATAATTGGCTTCAAATTCTGCAACCAATTCATCACAGCCAATCCCTGTGGTTAAAGCAAATCCCCCGAAATAATCTTGTACGCCGGTTTCTTTTTGTGCAATGAAATCAGAGAGTGCGTAGTAAGGCTGACCATCCACCTTTTCTGCCTGTTGGCGAAGGGTATGAATCATCACTGTTGTATCTTCTTGTGTATCCTGATTTGTAACCTGTAGTTCTATATCATCTCCAACAGCTTGCGCCGGCCAAAACCCAATTACTGCTTTAGCGGTCAGCAACTTCTCATCTACAATTCTTTGTAGCAATGCCTTTGCGTCCGTGAATAATTTTTTAGCCTCATCACCAACTACTTTGTCTTCTAAAATGCGTGGATAGCTGCCACGTAACTCCCAGGTCTGAAAAAACGGTGTCCAATCGATATACGGCACCAGCTCTTCCAAGGGATAGTTTTCAAAAACACGTGTCCCGGTAAATGTAGGGGCAGGAGCAACGAGAGCAGTATCTATTTTGAAATTACTAGTCCGAGCCTCTTCAATTGTTTTAAATCGTTTATCCGATCGCTTATTTAAATGAGCTTCACGGGCTTTATCATATTCTTCACGGATACTTAATATATAGGCATCCCGGGTATCCTTATTCATCAAAGTGCTGCAAACGGTCACACTTCGGGAAGCATCCAGCACATGGATGGCCGGTCCTGAATAATTTGGTGCAACCTTAACCGCTGCGTGGATGCGGGAGGTAGTAGCCCCACCAATGATTAGTGGAATGGTAAAACCTTCACGCTCCATTTCTTTTGCAAAATGAACCATCTCATCAAGTGATGGTGTAATCAGACCACTTAGGCCGATAATGTCTGCGTTAATTTCCTTGGCCTTTTTTATAATGTCCTGCGCTGGAACCATTACACCCATGTCTACGATTTCGAAATTGTTGCAGGCTAGGACTACACCGACAATATTTTTTCCAATATCATGCACATCACCTTTAACGGTGGCCATTAACACCCGTCCTGCAGATGAATTTTGATCCTGATCCGGATTGTCCAGTTTTTCCTGCTCAATAAAAGGTAGTAAATAGGCTACGGCTTTCTTCATAACCCTGGCAGATTTAACAACTTGGGGAAGAAACATTTTTCCAGCACCAAAAAGGTCACCCACAATGTTCATCCCATCCATCAGAGGACCTTCAATTACTTGTATTGGTCTTGCATATTTTTGCCTCGCTTCTTCAACATCTGCATCCAGGTATTCAATTATGCCCTTAACCAAAGCATGTGACAAACGTGATTCAACAGGTTCCTTTCTCCATTCTTCGTCGCGCACAATTTCCTTGCCTTTGGATTTTATAGTATCTGCAAATTCCACGAGCCGTTCAGTAGCATCATCTCTGCGGTTTAATAAGACATCCTCGACGAGTACCAGCAGTTCCGGCGGTATTTCCTGGTATACCTCAAGCATTCCTGCATTTACAATGCCCATATCCAAACCAGCCTTAATGGCATGGTATAAAAACGCAGAATGCATCGCCTCCCTCACAGTGTTATTTCCTCTAAAGGAGAATGAGATGTTCGATACACCACCGCTAACCTTGGCGTGCGGTAGGTTTTCCTTGATCCATCTCGTAGCGTTTATAAAATCGACAGCGTAATTGTTATGTTCTTCTAGCCCGGTGGCAACAGTAAGTATGTTTGGATCAAAAATAATGTCTTGCGGAGGAAAGCCGATTTCATTAACCAAAATATCATAAGATCTTTTGCAAATTTCTTTTCTTCTTTCAAAATTATCGGCCTGTCCCAGCTCGTCAAAAGCCATCACTACTACGGCTGCTCCGTAAGTCATGATCTTAAGGGCACTTTCCCTGAATTTGTCTTCACCCTCCTTAAGAGAAATGGAGTTTACAATTCCTTTGCCCTGTAAACACTTTAAACCTGCTTCAATCACCGTCCACTTTGATGAGTCAACCATGATCGGTAGCTTAGAAATATCCGGTTCAGAAGCAATCAGGTTCAAAAATTTGGTCATCGCGGCTTCAGAGTCAATCATCCCTTCGTCCATGTTGACGTCTATCACCTGTGCTCCGCCTTCTACTTGTTGTCTTGCCACAGTGAGTGCAGCTTCAAAGTCTCCGCTTAAGATAAGTTTAGAGAATTTAGGAGACCCTGTGATATTTGTTCGCTCACCAATATTAACAAAAATACTTTCGGGCGTGATCGCAACAGGCTCCAATCCGCTCAAGCGGAGATATTCTGGTATTTCAGGTATTTTTCTTGGTTCAATACCCTTGGCTTTTTCAGCAATGCAGCCAATATGATCGGGTGTGGTGCCGCAGCATCCACCTACAATGTTAACAAACCCATGCTGTATGAAATCTTCCACCAGGTGGGCAGTTTCATGAGGCATTTCATCATAGGCACCAAATTCATTTGGCAAACCAGCATTTGGGTAGGCCGATACGTAACAACCTGCCTTCGCCGATAGTTCTTCAATATGTGGCCTCATGTCTTTTGCGCCAAGCGCACAATTAAAGCCGATACTTAGCGGCTTCGCATGAATTACAGAGTTCAAAAAGGCCTCCACAGTTTGGCCAGATAGTGTCCTTCCAGAAGCATCTGTTATTGTTCCTGAGATCATGATCTCTATTTTCCTACCAATTATTTTTTCATATTGCTTAATTGCATAAATGGCTGCCTTTGCATTTAAAGTATCGAATATTGTTTCAATTAGCAGTACATCAGCACCTCCGTCAACCAATCCCCTGATCTGAACATCATAGGCATCAACCAACTGGTCGAATGTAAGCGCTCTGTAGCCTGGATCATTCACATCTGGTGATATGGAAAGGGTTCGGTTTGTTGGCCCAACCGCACCCGCAACGAAGCATTTCCTGTCGGGATTGTTGGCCATGAACTCATTGATGGCTTCTTTAGCAATTTTAGCTCCTTCAAAGCTCATTTCGTAATCAAGCTCTTCCATCTGGTAATCGGCCAGCGAAATGCGTTGGGTACTAAAAGTGTTGGTCTCAATAATATCAGTTCCAGCCTTGAGGTATTCTGTATGAATAGCTTTGATAATATCCGGCCGCGTGATGTTGAGCAGATCATTGTTGCCCTTTACATCGCAAGGATGATCTTTAAAACGTTCTCCCCTAAAATCCTCTTCGGTTAAAACATAGCGCTGGATCATAGTACCCATTGCACCGTCGATGATCAGAATACGTTTTTCTAATTCTTCTCTAATGTTCATTTAAATAGTATCCATATGAGTTGATAATAAGCTGTTTTTGATAGTGGCGGAGCCAAAACAAGTGCCGAACGAATTATAAACAAAGCTTAACGAGAATGATAAAGTCTGCTAACCGATTGGCATCTCTGCCGTCAACTAACTTATCTTTCAGAGGCCAAATAACAGGCTTCAGTAGAATGTAGCACCTTGTAAGCACAGGTTGCTAAGACTTCGCAGGGTCTAATCCCTCCGTCTTTCTCTATAAGCAGTACAAAAGTGCAACAAAGAAAAATCATTTCCAAAAAAACAACTATTAATACGAATAAAGTTCGCTATATGGGCCTGTAGCAAGACTGAATGGAAATTAAATTTTGATGGAGGCGTTCGTCGAATAATATTCGGGTTTGGTCGGTACTTACCCAATACTGGTATAGTATTCCAAAATGCCGTGCAACGTTTTTGTCATCCCTACGTCTTAATTACAAAACGACAAAAAAGACCTCAAAAATCAAACGACATGAAAACTCTAACACAAACATTATTCGCAGCAGCATTAACAGTAGTAGTTTTAACTTCTTCCGCTTTCTCAACTTTCGCAACTCAGCAGCCCACTACCATCTCATCACGAATTCCTTCAGTTATAAATTTCAACAAGATTTGGGTTAGCGGAAACGTGAAGATCATTTTAACACAAGGTGATAAAGAAATTGTACAAGGGACGGAAAGCTTTAATCCTGAGAAAACTTCAGTATTGAGCAAGGGCCAAACACTATACATCAATTCAATGGAATCATCGCAAGTGACCATCAACATCACTGTTAAAGATCTTCAACGCATTGAAGCATACGGACAATCAGTGGTGGTAACCAGCAACAACTTCGATGTAAAATATCTTCAATTGTTTTTAAGCCAAAGTGCAACTGCCAGGATTAAAGCAACCGTTGGTAGTATTTACAGCGTTGTAAATGATAGCGCAGTATTAAAAATCAGCGGAACTGCAGACCAAAGTACAATTGTCGCAAGTAATATGAATAATGTAAAATTCAACAATTTTGCCACTTTAAAATCCTCACAGTATGCATCTGAGGAAATAATGATCGCAGACAGATCATCAATGGCCATTGCCAAGTAAGCAGATACGTTTCAATATATATAAAAATAGCGGCTATTAAATAACAGTCGCTATTTTTATGTTAGCTTGCTTCTAAAACTGGAGAAGCCAATTATTACTACGCAAGTCAAGACCCCTATTGTATACGCTAGTATATCGCTCCATAAAAATCCCCGGCCCAAAACTAAAGCACCTAAAGTTGTTGCTCTTACATGGTCTATCCACGAAGCGTGGTAGAGTTGACTAAATTCCACTACATAGCAGATTAATAAACTTGATATTGCAACAGTGCTTATACGGGCCCGGATGATTAAGCATCTAATCATTAAAAATATCATTACTGCCCACAGCAAATCACCAAACCCGGGAGGTATTGCTGGTATACGCCTTGACATGAGACCTCCAAAAATTACGATGAAAATGAGTAATAGATAAACCAGTCTTGTTTTTGTATTTTTATTAGTATTCGCCATTGCCTGTCACAAATGTAGTGTCTTAATTGTTAATTGTTTACTTTGTATGAATAGGACTTAACAATATGAAAAAAATAGCATTGGTGATTGGTGCAACCGGACTGGTAGGTAAAGAACTTGTAAAGTTACTTCTCGCAGATAACCGTTTGGAAAAGGTTATGGTGTTTACGCGCCGTTCTATGCGCATTTCTGCAAAAAAATTGGAAGAGCATTTGGTTGATTTCGACAAGTCTTCAAGTTGGTCTCACCTGTTAAAAGGGGATGTAATGTTCTCGTGTATGGGCACTACAAAATCCCAGGCGGGCAGTGAAGCTGCGCAATATAAAATTGATTATACTTATCAGTATAACTTTGCCGCTGCGGGAGCTACAAACGGTGTTGATACCTATGTCTTAGTTTCTTCAGCCGGTGCAGATCCAGATTCAAGAATATTCTATTCCAGGATGAAGGGTGAGTTAGAACGAGATGTAAAGACACTAAATTTTTCCAGCATATATTTGATCCAGCCAAGTTTGCTTGTGGGTGATAGAGATAAAAGTCGTTTTGGAGAGAAAGCAGGTTTCTGGGTTTTGAAAGCATTGAATAAATTGGGCTTGTTTAAAAAATACCAGCCTATATCTGGAACAACTGTGGCTCAGGCAATGGTCAGTGCAGCAATCCAATCTAAACCCGGTATTCATATTATTGCGCTAACAGATGTGTTTTCCTTGGCAAGAGGGTAAGTGTGCAAATAAAAGAGGCTCGTTGATATCAACGAGCCTCTTTCTAAAAATTACTTTTATTATCTCCTTCCTCCGAATATCCTCAAAAGGAATAGGAAGATGTTTATGAAGCTTACATACAGCGACATCGCGCCAATAATAGCTAATTTTTTAGTATCGGCATCTTGCATATGAGCGCCGTTTTCTTCCAGTCCGGCACCAATTCTTTTTAACATTTGAACATGATATGCGACTAATGCCGTAAAAATTGCAATGCCTACATACGACATAATTAAATCAAATGATTCACTTTGAATAAAAATATTCGCAATACTTGCAATAATTAATCCAACCACCCCAACCATTAAAATTGGCCCAAATTTACTCAAGTCGACTTCAGTTGTATAGCCCAGAAATGCCATAATTCCGAAAATTCCGGCAGCACCTGCAAAACAACTTATAATGGATGCCGAGGTATAAACAAGTAAAACTGAACTCAAGCTAATTCCCAGAACGGACGCAAAAAGCAAAAATAAACCCACAATTGCACCGTATGAAAGCTTACTTAGACCCATGTTCATTATTAGTGATATAGCCAATGGTGATAGCATTAATGCCCACCCCAAGATATTGGGCTTTCCAGTCTCTCTGCTAAAAAAGTTAAAAAGTATTTCTTTATTTGCTGATACATAAAATGCAACGACTGTCGATACTGTTAAAGCAACAAACATCCACAAGAAAACATTGGCAAAGAATTTCTTGGCTACTGTTTTTTCCTGCTGCACAAACACCGATTCCTGTGCCCATTCGTAATTATTTTTATTATCCATTTGATTTAAAATTTAGTTAAATATAATGATACTTTTCTTGATACAAATCTTATGCCCCTAGTCTTTTTGTCAGGATTTCTTCAACTTTTTTAAATATCTGAAGAGGTTTAAGTGTACGCCATGCCAAATCGTCAAGTTGTCCGCCAAAATTAATATAGTAATCAATATTGCTGTTTCTGAATTCCTGTATCACATGATCCTGGAAATTGACTCCTGATATCCATCCGTCTTCCACATCCTGAAACCATTCCTCATAATAGCTATCCTCTTCTGATGAATGAAAGTTGAGTACGTTTTCTCCAATAAGGATAAACTTATTGATGCCTTCGTCAATCATCAGCTCAATAATCTCCCTTTTTAATAGCATGATGTCATTATTGATGGCGTCATTCCATTCCCCAATAAATTCAATTATGCTATACCCTCTGTCATAATCAGTGTAAAGGACTTTTATGTATAAGGTGTTGGATCCAAAATCATCCCATTGTGGATGGATAAGGAAATTGTAAAGCTGTTTGTCAAAATAAAACTCTGAATACTGGGTCTCAAAAAATGGCGAGCGCTCATCCTCCGCAGCGATATAATCATCCCTCCACTGGTAATATGGTTCTATTTCGTGCATAACTATTTGTTGTTTTGAGTGGCTTCCACAGCCTTGCGCACACTTCCGTAACGGATCAGTAATTCTTCAGCTTTATCACGTTCCATGTTCAATTCTTCCATGACCATCTGCGTACCCCGGTCCACCAACTTATGATTAGTTAACTGCATATCTACCATTTTGTTTCCCTTAATCCTGCCAAGTTTGATCATAACTGTTGTGCTCAGCATGTTCAATACCAATTTTTGAGCAGTGCCAGATTTCATCCTCGTTGATCCTGTTAAAAATTCCGGCCCAACCACAACTTCAACGGGGAAATCGCTTTCTGCAACAATTGGTCCGCCTTCGTTACAAACTATGCATCCCGTTAAGATGCCATGCTTACGAGCGGTATTCAAGCCGCCTACAACGTAAGGTGTAGTGCCTGAAGCCGCTAGTCCAACCAGGCAGTCGCCGCTTAGAATGTCGTATTCCTGCAAGTCATTCCAGGCTTGCTCAGCATTGTCCTCTGCATTTTCTACAGCTCGTCTAATCGCGGTGTCACCACCTGCTATAATTCCAACTACCTGATCAAATGGTACCCCAAATGTAGGCGGACATTCAGATGCATCTACTACGCCAAGCCGACCGCTTGTGCCGGCACCTATGTAAAAAAGCCGCCCCCCTTTAAGCATTCTTTCCGTAATAGCCACAGCTAGCTGTTCAATTTGCGGCATCGCTTTTTCGACAGCTAAAGGCACGGTTTTATCTTCGTTATTTATATTTTGAAGGATCTCAGCAACCGACATCTTATCGATGTTATGATATTTTGATTCCTTTTCAGTCACTCTGATCATGTTCTTTTTATTTCTATTTTTCTACTAGCCGATTACAACCCGCTGCCAGGATAATTTTATAAAATTCGGCTTTTTCTTTTTAAACGAGAAATAATAGCGCCATCATTTAAAACCACAAAAAATATTAGGATAAACAAATAAAATTGATATGGGTTAATTACATAAATGATCTGTATTTTATTAACTTTGTATGCGTCATCGCGCCAATGAAGAAGACAACCCGTTACAACGCCATTATTGCCTTAACCTATTCCATTACCTTAATAGGAGGGATGTTTATGGGCTATAAATTTCTGAAAGATCAGGGTTATCAATTTACACGTACCACCCATCTCGCTGATAACAACGCCGAAAAAGTAGATGAAATCATACACATCATCAACAAAAATTATGTAGACGATATAAATGCAGATTCTCTCAATCATCTACCTATCGATAGCCTGCTTCATAAATTAGATCCGCATAGTGCTTATCTGCCACCATCAGAAGCCAATGACTTTGCAGACAACCTGGGTGGTAATTTTGCCGGTGTTGGCGTAGAATATTACATCTTAAAAGACACATTACTCGTTACTAATGTGATTAAAGATGGGCCAGCTTATGCAGCCGGAATTAAACAGGGAGATAAGATTTTAAAAATAGACTCCCTTGTCGTAAGTGGTATGTCTCTGCCCAGAACACAAGTGATGGGTAAAATTAAGGGGCCACGCGGAACTCCGGTAACATTAACCATTTTGCATCCGGGAGTTGCGCAGCAAGTGGCATTAACGATGAAGCGTGACAGGGTAAAAGTGAGCACGATTGATGCGTCCTATTTGCTTAGCCCCGAAATCGGCTACATACGGATTAGTAAGTTTGGGGCAGATACGGATAAGGATTTCGTAGAATCTATAAAAGATTTAAAGGCCAGGGGCATGAAAAAGCTCGTACTCGATTTAAGGGACAACGGTGGTGGTTATCTTACGGCAGCTACCGGTCTGGCCAACCAGATACTTCAGGAGAATAAGTTAATTGTTTATACAGAAGGAAAACACGAACCACGTACAGATTATGTAGCTACCGGCGGTGGTGAATTTGAAGACGGTAAATTAGCGGTATTGATCAATGAGAACTCAGCGTCAGCAAGCGAAATACTTGCCGGTGCCGTACAAGACCTAAACAGGGGTATTATTATTGGTCGCCGTTCATTTGGAAAAGGATTAGTCCAAGAACAATTTCCATTTGGAGATGGGTCCGCCCTTAACCTTACTATTGCAAGATATTATACCCCATTAGGCAGGAGCATTCAGAAATCTTATAAAAATGGCTATAATGCTTACCAAAATGAAATTGAAGACCGATTCAACGATGGGGAGCTCACGGATAGTAAGCAAATGTCAAAAGACACGTTGAAAAAGAAGGTTGTTGCAGAAGGGGGCATCCAACCGGATATTTACGTAAGGCTGGATACAGCGGGGTACAACAAGTTGTATGCAAATCTTGCAGCTAAGAAAGTGCTTGTTGATTTTGTTTATGATGTTTTGGCAAATAGGTATACGCCATCCTTTATAGAACAAAACCTCAACTCATTTACCATAAACGATACTGATTACAAAGACCTCATTAAGTACATACAGAGCAAGAATATCGTAATTGATCCAAGGCAGCTGGCTGCCGCAAAGCCGGTGATTTTAAATGATGTTAAAGTATTGCTGTGTAAATACCATCTTGGTGGCGCTGGTTATTATAGGGCGCTTAACCTTGGTGATGCGGTTGTAAAGCAGGCCATTACCAGCCTGCAGTAAATTACTTCTGTCTAAAATAGATCTGAATAGGTACGCCGCTAAAATCAAAGTTCTCCCTGAGTTTATTCTCCACAAATCGTTTATAAGGCTCTTTAATATATTGTGGAAGATTACAAAAGAATGCAAACATAGGGGAGGTGGCATTGATTTGCGTAATATATTTGATTTTGATGTATTTTCCTTTCAGCGCAGGCGGTGGATATTTCTCAATTATCGGCAGCATCACGTCATTTAATTTAGAAGTAGGCACCTTTTTAGCCCTGTTCTTGTGAACTTCCAACGCGGTTTCAATCGCCTGAAAAATCCTTTGCTTATTCACTACAGAAGTAAATACAATTGGTACATCAGTAAACGGCTGCAACTTTGTGCGGATCTGATCCTCAAATAACTTGGTGGTTTTGCTGTCCTTTTCTACCAAATCCCATTTGTTTACCAATACAACAATTCCTTTTTTGTTTTTCTCCGCAAGATGGAAAATGTTCACGTCCTGAGACTCCAAACCTTCCATCGCATCAATCATCAGGATTACTACATCCGCTTCTTCCAGCGCCTTAATGGTGCGCATTACGGAATAAAATTCGATGTTCTCTTTAACCTTGGTCTTTTTTCTCAGTCCTGCAGTATCAATGAACATAAATTCATGCCCAAACTGATTGTAGTGAATATGAATAGAATCTCTGGTTGTACCGGCAATTGGGGTAACAATGTTTCTTTCCTTACCGATTAGCGCATTGATCAAAGATGATTTACCCACATTCGGGCGACCAACAATGGTAATCTTAGGTAAGGCATTCTCGTCTTCAGGGATATCTTCGAAATGTTCAATCACTTCATCCAGTAAATCCCCTGTACCAGAACCTGTCATTGACGATATCGGGTAAATCTCACCCAAGCCGAATCCGTAGAAAACAGCGGCTTCGTTTTGAAGCTGTGTATTGTCAACCTTGTTTACAACAGTGAAAACTGGTTTGTTGCTCTTTCTTAACAATTGAGCAATCTCGTCATCAAGATCAGTAATTCCAGTAGTAACATCTACCATAAACAATAAAACAGTAGCTTCTTCTATGGCAATAATTACTTGCTCACGTATTGCGGCTTCAAACACATCTTCAGAATTGGCAACGTAACCGCCAGTATCAATAACTGTAAATTGTTTGTCCGTCCATTCGGCAGAACCGTAATGGCGGTCGCGCGTAACACCGCTAAAATCATCAACAATGGCTTTGCGACTTTCAGTTAAGCGATTAAAAAGGGTAGATTTGCCTACGTTTGGTCTTCCGACAATTGCGATAATGTTACTCATGTGTATTTGTGAATTGTATTAATTATTAAGGGGTTGCAAAGGTAAGCTTAATTTTCGTACCCGAAACCTTTTAAGTAGTTCTTTTTACTGCGCCAGTCGGGAATAACTTTAACAAAAGTTTCCAGGAACACTTTTTGATCAAGAAACTTCTCGATGTCCTTACGCGCCTCAGTTCCAACCTTTTTTAGCATTGAACCACCCTTGCCTATCAGAATATTTTTTTGAGAATCTCTCTCTACTACAATCTCAGCACTGATTCTGGTGATTTTTTCCTCTTCTTTAAAGGCAGTAATTACCACTTCAGTGCTGTAAGGAATCTCTTTTTGGTAGTTGTTAAATATTTTCTCGCGGATAATCTCAGATACAAAAAAACGCTGGGTTCGGTCGGTTAAGTCTTCCTTATCATAAAACGGGTCGTGTTCAGGAATATAATCCAGGATCATTTCCATGATACCTTCCAGATTATACTTATGCAGGGCGGAAATGGCGAAGATATATTTAGGGTTTAGTTTCTCCTGCCAGAAAGCAGTTTTCTCATCAACTTGTTCTTGTGTTGCATTATCAATTTTGTTAATCAGCACAATCATTGGGATGGTTGTATTGATAATTTTCTCAAGTACATCATTTTCATCATGTTGCTCATTAATGTCAGTAACGAACAACAGTAAATCAGCATCAGTTAAAGCACCTTTTACAGAACTCATCATGGAATCTTGTAGGCCATACCTTGGTTTTATGATGCCGGGGGTATCCGAAAAAACGATTTGATAATCTTCTTCATTAACAATTCCGAGAATGCGGTGGCGGGTAGTTTGAGCTTTCGGAGTAATGATAGAAAGCTTTTCGCCCACCAGGGCATTCATTAAGGTTGATTTGCCAACATTTGGCTTACCGATGATACTTACAAAACCTGCTTTGTGCGACATGAAAATATTTTTTAAAATAAATTTGCACCGCAAAGAAACGAATTATATCTTTGCATTCCAATTCGGAAGAAGAGTTAAGGATTTAACAGAAACTTTTAAATTGTATATAGTGCGGGGTGGAGCAGTTGGTAGCTCGTCGGGCTCATAACCCGAAGGTCATCAGTTCGAGTCTGGTCCCCGCTACCTAAAAAGGTTCGTAGTTTTGTAAGAAACTAAGGCAATCTTAAATGGCCCGTTCGTCTAGGGGTGAGGACGCCAGATTTTCATTCTGGAAACAGGGGTTCGATTCCCCTACGGGCTACGATCCCGCTTTACGAAAAGTAGAGCGGGATTTTTGCTTTTAGAATAATTTTGTTTGAGTGTCTAATAGCCCTTTTCCTAAGAGAGGGTATTCACCTAAAATCTCATATTTCAAATTGGCATAGGTAAACGGCCTTTTTAATAACAAAATACGATTCGCAGTAGTAGAAGATTGATAATCTACATTTTTCCAACTTGGCCATGCCTTTGAGAATTCCAACTCTGGGATTCCTTTTGCTATAGTTAAATGAGCATTTTTTATATTATAGTGAGGTGGGTAGTCCTTCATAGACTTCAATATTGGTTTGCAAACTTTCCTAATATGCCGTACCATTTCTGAAAATTCTTTTTCATCTTTCAATTTTACATAAAGTGTATAGGTTTGTGTAGAAAAATAGTCAAATCCGCAAAGGTCTATTTGGAATGGTGGAATATTTGCGATCTCTCTTTCAAAACATTTAACTAGTCTTTCTTCGTTGTGAACAGGTTGAATGATATCGAGCACGGTAAAATGAGGAAGAGAAGAATCCCAGTCATATTCTGTTTTACATCGAATTTTCATGCGCATAGCATCTGAACTAACACACTTATTCGGCTTTATTATCGCTAGGTATTGATTAAAATTATTATTTTCCATATTTAATTTTTAAACTAAATTACTATTTTTTTTAGTATTTATCTCTTTTATTTTAAATTTTATATAATTTTGCTAACGGATATTCATCTGCAAGTGTATGACAGCTAAGCTTACTATTTAAATGAAAACATAATTTTCGCAGTTCTTTATCTCTACCCACGCTTTCAGAAATTGAATCACTTCCAATGTTTGTCAAAAGCAGTAAATCGTGACAAAAGAGGTAGACAAATGTAATTTTGGGTGCTCATTTCGCCTTGTCCAGGAATATTCCACTCAAGGACACGTTAATTCCTCTTACTTGATAAATTCGCAGGCGAATCGGGCCTTGGAAATTAAACTCACATACTTACCCTTGTCATAATGTCTTACATAAATCATCGGCCCTACCAAATTCAATGTGTTCATATCAAATATTTCGATAGCAGATCTTCTTCCTGGGTCACCTTTGTCCAGAAAGTATAAAGAAATCCGGTGTGGCTCGGTATCATTTACCGGAAAGTCAATCGTCATGGACTGTTCGCAAATATTGTTGTCCTTTGTGGCTATGGCACCGAAGTCATTAAAGTGAACATCTTTGCTGAGCTTGGTTTCAATGAAACCGGCTTCAGATGGTAAACCTCAAGCTCATCTGTTGCTTTTGGCGATGCCCATTTCATATTTACCAATGGGTCTGGAGATAATGGAAATAATTTTCCCGCTCTAGCCTCTGAAACTGGCTCATAATTAATTTTCTGTCCATAGGAACCTTGTATACAAAGGGTCATCCAAAGAACAGAAATGGAAGGATAAATAAAGTAAGCTTTTGACCAATTCATGTGGATGGGATATTCAAGATACCTTTCAAAAATAGCTGTTAGTCCTTTAAGCAGATTGTCCCGATCGAAACTTTGTTTGTTCTTTTTGATATTTTACCCAGATTTTTTAACTTTTCTCCTTTGTCTATTAATAAAATATCAAAAAGCGCAACGAATTCAACATTTTTAGTAATCCGAAATATAATTCTAAGCCTAAATTTGACCTATTATTGTTTTTAACTAGAAAAACGCCAAAGCAAGCACATGAAGATTGATCCTGATTTAAAGCCTACTCAGATAATTAATAACTGGAATTACAAAATATTGTGCGGCTATTGTCTAATAGTCTCGGCCTTAGTTGCTTTTATTCCAACTGTCGTCGCTCAAAAGATTGATCGCAAAGCGTTGGTTAGTCGCCATAATCTCCACATCACAAAAAAGGACTTAAGAGGCCCTACTCAGGTAGGTAATGGCCATTTTGCATTCGGTTTTGATATTACTGGCTTGCAAACTTTTTATGATGATGTGAACACACTATCAGACTGGGGCTGGCATAAATTCCCCGTACCCAAAGGAACAGATCCATACCTGTACAAAGGCCGCGAGTGGAATATGCAAGGTAGATGGGTACGTTATGATGTACATAACGAGCAGGAGCATGATTTGTATTATTGGATGCGTGCCAATCCTCAACGCCTCAATTTAGGGAGGTTAAAGTTCATTTTTAAGGACAATGATGGACGCTTGCTCAACTTAAAGGATATTGAATCACCTGTTCAAGATTTGGATATGTGGACGGGCGTTGCCGTGAGTAGTTATCAGATTGCAGGAAAAAAAGTAATCGTAACGACTATATGTGACCCTGTAAAAGATGCAATTACCCTTAAAGTACAAGCCCCTAAATTAAACGATGGAACCATCATGTTGCAGCTGGAATTTCCTTATGCATCCAACCAGGAATTCAGCAATGCAGGCGATTGGAATAATCCAGACAAGCACATCACTACAGCCAATATCGGTAAAGACAACGCAACTTTTACGCGGAAACTGGATTCGACTAGCTTTGATGTATTGCTATCTTGGAAGGGTGGCGGAAAGCTCGAGAGAAAGAACATGCATACCTATTTGTTAGCTCCTAAGGGTGGTTCAACCATTGAGGTGTCCTTGGGTTTTCAGGATCTGGGTACAACATTACAGCTTCCAACATTTACCTCAACAAAGCTGGCGAGCATTCAAAAATGGAAATCATTCTGGAACACCGGTGGTGCTATTGACCTTTCAAAAAGTAGGGATCCACGCTGGAAAGAGTTAGAGCGTCGCATTGTTCTTTCACAGTATTTAATGGAAGTGAACGAAGCAGGAACATTACCTCCGCAAGAAAGTGGACTTGTCAATAATGGATGGTATGGGAAATACCATTTTGAGATGTTGTGGTGGCATGCTGCCCATTATGCATTGTGGGGAAGGATGTCTAAAATGGACGGGCTAACTTCTATCTATCGGTCAGATGTGTCCTACTATGTTCCAAAAGCAAAGGAACAAGGCTATGATGGTGTAAGATGGCCCAAAACACTCGGAGGGCGGGAAAGGTGGGAATGGCCCAATGAAACCAACCCTCTTCTGATCTGGCAACAGCCCCATCCTATTTTCTTCGCTGAACTGGATTACAGAAGTAATCCAACACCGGCTACTATTAACAAATGGAAAGATATTGTACTAAAAACAGCCGATTTTATGGCCTCATATCCAGTGTATAACCGATTGGAAAACCGTTTCATTCTGGGCTATCCATTACAGGTCGTATCAGAGAATGCAGATCAACATACCACCATCAATCCCGTATTTGAGTTGAGTTACTGGAGAACAGGTCTGCGTTTAGCCCAGGATTGGAGAAAGCGTATGGGGCTTAAGGAGAACAAAAAATATCAGGACGTCCTTGATAAACTTTCGGCCCTTCCTGAAAAAGATGGGAAATATGAATCTTGGGAAAATATCCACAACATGTGGTCAATTTACAATTTTGAGCACCCAGCGCTTATTGGCGCCTATGGTATGTTGCCTGGCGATGGCGTAGATATTCAAACAATGGACAGAACATTAAGCATGGTTGAAAAGACATGGAAGTTTGAACATACCTGGGGTTGGGATTTTCCGATGCTCGCAATGACTGCAGCACGGTTGGGACATGCAGACAAAGCCGTCAGTTACCTGCTGGATTATCCAAGCTTCACTTGGGATGAACACGGCCTTTCGGGCGGTGGCATCGCACCATATCCCTACTTTCCAAGTAATGGCGGTTTATTGTACGCAGTGGCGATGATGGCCCAAGGCTGGGATGGTTCAACGGGATCTGCACCAGGTTTCCCAAAAGATGGTTCATGGACTGTAGTTTATGAAGGGCTCCACCCAGCACTTTAAAAACTTTTATCTACTTTAAGGATTTTAATCCATATGTACAAAAAATATAACTTTTTAATCGCTGCGCTTTTTCTGGCATCTGCGGCATTTTCACAATACATTTCACCTAAGGAAGGTTTAGTTTCTAACCCATATCAGGAGCTTCCTCTTGGCGCAATTAAACCGAAAGGCTGGTTGCTGGAAATGTTGACCCGTCAGAAAAATGGCAGTACAGGCAGTATTGACCAACAATATCCTTTGGTGATGGGTAGTCGCAATGGTTGGTTGGGCGGAGATGGCGACCAGTGGGAGCGTGGACCCTATTGGGTCGATGGTTTATTGCCTTTGGCTTACATTCTTCAAGACAAAGGCTTGATCGCCAAAGTAAGGCCTTGGATAGAATGGAGTATCAAAAGCCAGACCCCTGATGGATACTTTGGCCCGGCAAAAGATTATCCGGGTGAGGCTGGAGTGCAACGTGATAATGCGCGCGATTGGTGGCCTAAAATGGTAATGCTTAAAATCTTAAAGCAATACTTCATGGCTACTGGAGATAAAAGGGTAATCACCTTGATGACCAATTACTTTAAATATCAATTGAAGGAGCTCCCGGAGAAACCCCTTGATCATTGGACTTATTGGGCAAGATTTCGTGGTGCAGATAATCTGGCTGTTGTTTACTGGTTGTATAATAAAACCGGAGATAAATTTCTGCTGGAACTTGGCGAGCTGATCCATAAACAGACTTTTGATTTCACAAATGCCTTTCTAAATACAGATATGCTCAGTAAAATGGGCAGCATTCATACAGTCAATTTGGCTCAGGGGTTAAAAGACCCCATTGTGTACTATCAACATCATCCGGAGCAAAAGTATCTGAATGCAATGAAAAAAGGGTTTCAGGACATCCGAAACTACAACGGTATGGCGCACGGACTCTATGGTGGAGATGAGGCACTGCACGGCAATAACCCCACGCAAGGTTCGGAGTTATGCACTGCGGTGGAAATGATGTTCAGCCTGGAAACCTCGCTAGAGATTACAGGAGATGTAGACTACGCAGATAAGTTGGAAAAAATTGCATTCAACGCATTGCCAACACAAATCTCAGATGATTTTCAAACTCATCAATATTTTCAACAGGCCAACCAGGTTATGTTAACTAGGCAAATGCACAACTTCGGAGATAATCACGGTGGCACAGATCTTTGCTACGGTCTTTTAACTGGATATCCTTGCTGTGCATCAAATATGCATCAGGGTTGGCCAAAGTTTACCCAGAATTTATGGTATACTACAGTAGATAAAGGCATTGCAGCTTTAATATATTCCGCTAGTGAGGTGACCGCAAAAGTAGAAAATGGAACAGAAATTACCTTTAAAGAGGAAACCAATTATCCATTTGACGAAACTGTAAAATTTACCCTACAAAGTAGGAGGTCTGCTTCATTTCCGTTTCATTTAAGAATACCAGCATGGTGTAAAAAGGGTTTTATAAAGGTAAATGGGGTGCTTATTCAAGAAGCCGAGGGTGGTCAGATCATAAAAATTAACAGGTCTTGGATGCCGGGAGATGTGGTAGAACTTATGCTGCCAATGCATATTTTCAAAAATAAATGGTATGAGAATTCTATGTCGGTAGAACGGGGGCCGATTACCTATGCATTAAAGATTGGTGAGCAGGTAACTAAAGTAGAGAATACCAAAGACCCAAATGAATATGGAACTTCCTATACCGAAGTTCGCCCAACTACACCTTGGAATTATGGATTGTTTGATATGAACGAGGAGAAGCTGAAAGAAAATTTCAAAGTAGAAACCACCGGAAGCAATACCAATTACCCTTGGAATCTTGAAAATGCACCAATTAAAATCAAAACAAAGGCAAAGCGAATTCCATCCTGGAAACTATATAATGACATGGCCGGACCAATACCATACAGCCACATCTACGGACTGGAAAGCGAAAATGAAGAGGAGGAAATTACCTTAGTGCCCTATGGATGCACAATGCTTCGTATATCTCAATTCCCAAAGGTGGGCAGAAAATAACGTTTCTAAATTGTAATCAGATTGCCTGCGCTCGCTTCATTATTCTACTTTTGAGGTCAAACTCATTATTAGATGTCAGCAACAAAACTTACCATCAACAACAACGGCTCAGTAAAAATAGAAGGCGATTTCGAAATCGTGGACAGAAACGGTAATAACTATGGTCTTCAGGGCCGCACAGTGTTGTCAATATGCCGCTGCGGGCTTTCGAAAAATAAGCCTTTTTGCGACGGTGCACATAATGGTCATTTTGAGCATGAAGCTATAGCATTTGATCTTCCTCCAAAAAAAGTTTAGCGTATTTTTGGCATGCCTATTGAAAACATTAAGCCATGCCAGCATTTCCCATACTACCTAACGAGAAGGATCGCCATGATGCCCTATTGTCATACAAAATTCTAGATACCTTTTCTGAACAGGAATATGATGAATTGACTGCGCTCGCCACAATTATTTGCAATACACCAATTGCTTTAATTAGTCTTGTTGATGCTGAACGACAATGGTTTAAGTCAAAAAAAGGAATTACGGCTTTAGAAACTGACAGGGCGTACTCTTTTTGTGCCCATGCCATCGTCAACCCGGGTGAACTATTTGAAGTGGAAGACGCCACGAAAGATATGCGTTTCCGCGACAATCCTTTGGTTACTGGCCATCCTGATATCGCTTTTTATGCAGGGGTACCTCTCGTTAATGAAGATGGTTATGCTTTGGGCTCTTTATGTGTTATTGATTCTGTTACCAGAACACTTACTTCACAGCAGAAAAGCGCTTTAACCACCATTGCCAAACAGGTAATGGATAAAATGGAACTCAGAAGAAAGGTTAATCTTCTTGAGTCTGCGAACGAAGAAATCAGGACCAGCAATGAGCAACTCCTAATTTCCCAGGAATTGTTGACTCAAAATGAGGAGAAATTTAGATTAATGGCAGATAACATCTCGCAGTTGGCGTGGATGGCAAATCCTGGCGGTGAAATCTATTGGTACAACAAGCGCTGGTATGATTATACTGGTTCTTCATTTGATGAAATGAAAGGATGGGGATGGGCTAAGGTTCATCATCCAGACCATATTGAAGGTGTTAAAAGTAAAATAAAATTGCATTTTGATCAAGGTCTCATTTGGGAGGACACCTTTCCATTACGAGATAAAGATGGAAATTTTCAATGGTTCTTATCCCGAGCAGTTCCAACTAAAGACAAACATGGAGCCGTTACCAATTGGTTTGGTACCAATACAGAGATCACCGAGCAAATTATCGCACGTGAAAAGCTGGAAGCGGCACAGAAGCATTTAACCACTGCTTTTACCAAATTGGAACAAACGGAGCAAAAGCAAAGCATCGCCATATCACAAGCTAAGTTGGGTACCTTCAGTATCAACGGCCAAACCGGTAAAATCAGTTCATCATCTAGATCCAAAGAAATATTTGGTTATACAGGAGATAAAGAAATGCCCTATGAAGCGGTCATAAGCCAGGTCGGGATAGAATTTCAGGAGCAAGTCAGGAAGGCTGTTGAAGCGGTATTCGCCAATGGTGACGATTTTAATTTAGAATTTTCTATTGTTGATTACCATACAGGAAAAGTGAGATGGGTTAAAGTTACCGGTAAGCTATACCGTTCGGAACTTGAGGGTGCAGGCAATTTTTCTGGGACAATGTTAGATATAACAGAACAAAAGGAAGACGAACTACGGAAAAATGATTTTATTGCCATGGTAAGTCATGAGTTGAAAACACCTCTAACTTCATTGAATGGTTTTATCCAGGTTTTGGAATATAAGGCTAAAAGAGCTACTGATACTTTCTCAGAGAACATTTTAGAAAAAGCAAAACGTCAAATTGGAAAAATGACAACCATGATCAATGGGTTTTTGAATATCTCTAAATTAGAATCCGGTAAAATTCATATTGATAAGCAACGCTTTGATATGAAGGAGCTGATTAAAGAGATTGAAGAGGAAATACTCCCAGTTACCAACTCACATCACATCATTTTTGATCCGGTGCTCACCACTTGGGTAGATGGTGATAGAGATAAAATTGGTCAGGTGATCACAAATTATATAAGTAATGCGCTCAAGTATTCTGCGCCTGGTACTAAGATTCAGATAGCTTGTGTTGCAGAAGAGAATTGTTCAAAAGTCAGCGTACGGGATGAGGGGATGGGTATTGCTCAAAAGGACATCAATCAATTATTTGAAAGATACTACCGTGTAGAAGGCCATGAAATGCGCAGTATTGCTGGCTTTGGGATTGGCTTATACCTCTGTTCAGAAATTATAAAAAGGCATAATGGAAAGGTTTGGGTAGAAAGCAAACCAAAAGTAGGTTCCACGTTTTATTTCAGCATACCGGTAATTGAAGATTAGCAGCATTGCGCTGTTAGGGTAAGTCACAGTTCTGTTCGTGTTTCGTTATAGGTTGGTTAATCCTTGGTAGGTCCTTGGGTAATCCTTTGTTAGACTATAAACGAAGCAAGGTCTTGGGTAAGGCTAGTTAACATTTATATAAATACTATATAAACCTTAACTCATTCCGAACGGAGCAGAAAACCTGGCAAAGTGCAAACTATGTGCAATCTATCTCCCTGGTGCGTACAGTTTTCTGTGGACAAACCAAATAAAAATTGGCGGCTAACCTTAAGCCCTCCTTTCAAACAGAAATAAATATGGTAGAAGATTCATTTATAAGGAAAATTTAACGATTCACTCTGAATTCATGAAATGAAAAAGCCAGCTGACGAACTTTGCCGTGGAACCAAATGCCGTATGAGAGAGTTTAAGATCGTCAATAAAATCACCAACAGAAATGAAGACATGTTGGGGCGTTACCTTCATGATATTTCTAGTTATCAATTGATAACGAATGTAGAGGAAGAAGACTTGGCCAGGCAAATAAAACTGGGCAACAAGGCTGCCGAACACCGCTTAGTTACCGCTAATTTACGCTTCGTGGTGTCCTGTGCTAAGAAGTATCAAAATATGGGGATGAACCTTACTGATTTGATTAGTGAAGGAAATTTAGGCTTAATTAAAGCTGCTGGGCTTTTTGATCAAACTCGTGGTTTTAAGTTTATTTCCTATGCAGTGTGGTGGATCAGGCAGGCCATGTTGAATGCCTTAAATGAAAATCTGCGCGTGGTACGTATACCCATGAATAAGCAGAATGATTTGGGAGAGATTAATAAGATTGCGCGGAAGTTGGAGCAAGTATTGGAACGAGAACCTACGATTGCAGAACTTGCTGAAGAAATTGGCAAAACAGAAGCACACGTTGCAGATGTAATCTTGGTAAACGATAGGGGAACTTATCTCGATGACATTATGCCGGGTGCAAGTGAAAGCAACAATTTGATGGATTATCTTCACAATCCAGATGGGCACGGTACAGAAGGTTGGGTTAATGAAGAGGATCTCGATTACCAGGCAAAGTTTTTCTTAACTACGCTTTCAGAACGCGATAGGAAGTTGATCATTCATCTATTCGGGCTTTTCGGTGCTCCTATGCTGGAACCGGAAGATGTTGGAGTTCTACTCAACCTTTCCGCAGAACGTGTAAGACAGTTAAAGACAAAAGCGATAAAAAAAATGCGAGAAAGCAGGGTCTCTCTCCAAAGTGGCCCTGCTTTTTTCTATTAACTACCTAAATCTTGTGCCGTGAAAATCACGAACACTAGAAACTCCCTTATCCAACATGGGAGATTCCTGCGGTGGTTAGTACCTCTACTAACCTAGGGTCACAGGTATTTTTTTTGCCTTAGTATGAATCAGGTTTGTTGGCGATTCAAAATTGCACTTTACATATTAATAATGGCGGCGTTGCGCAAATATTAGAAAATTTTGCGGAAAATGCAGTCGTAATTCCAAATAATATTTTGTTTTCCTTATGTTGCAAATCTATTTTCAAAATTTAAAGGAGGTGAATCTCGGTAATTATGTGCCCTGCTCTCGCTACTTGAGATCACTGTAACTGAATGTCCGACATTTACCAATTCGGTTACCAGTGGTTTTCCAATGTTCCGATAGAGCCTGTTCATACAATTTTCATAATTTTAGCTTATAAAACGAACTTCGAAAATAGAAGCACCTTGAATTTAACCATATGGCGCAATTTTGTAGTCAAAGGGATTCTGTAATTGATGGTAACTTCCTGATTTAGATGTTTTGCAAGTTTTCTGAGTTCAGAAAAAGGAAATAAATATTATGTTTGTTTAGAAAACTAATCTAATAGGGACTTATACCAATGGCATCTTCCAATATTTCAGTTGATCTGAACCTATTTACCCTGATTAAAGCGGGGAATGTTGATGCTTTCACCGAGATATACAATAGGTATTTCGATTTACTCTACATACATGCGCTCAAACGGGTGAGAGATGAAGATGCTGCAAAGGACCTGATTCAGGATTTGTTTACGGCATTATGGAATAAGAGAGAAAAGCTGGATCAGCTTACTAATCCAAGCCACTATTTATATACAGCAACTCGTAACGGTGTCTTAAATTACATTGCCCGGCAAAAAGTAGAATCAGCATACACCACCGCACTTCCCAACTTAGAAGCCGTTGGAATAAATCAGACTGACTACTTAACCAGGGAGAAGCAATTGCAAGCTTTAATTGATAAAGAAGTCGGTGAATTACCAGAAAAAATGCGACTTATTTTTCAGTTGAGCAGGTCCGAAGGCTTAAGTCATAAGGAAATTGCAGTCCGATTGGGTCTTTCTGAGTTAACTGTGAAAACCCAGGTTAAAAATGCCTTGCGAATTCTAAGGGGCAAACTAGGGATTGTACTCTATCTTCTGATGGTTTTTGGTAACAAGTAATGCTATTTTGATTTCGTTCTACCCCCAAAGGTATGTTTGATCTGTCTATATCTAAATGGCTCCAAACTGCTAACATATGCATCCTCAAGATTTACAATCCCTAATCACAAAGTACCTCGCAGGTCAATGCACTGAAGCGGAAAAAGCGCTCCTGGAAAATTGGTACCTTACCTGGAAACCGGAAAAAGTTGCTGTCGAGGAAGATCAAATGTTAACTACCAAGGAAGAGGTTTTTGCTCAACTTCCCATACATTTTATCCCTAAAAAGGTTGCATTGTGGAAATATGTTGCATCTGTGGCTGCACTTTTATTTTTAGCTTTAAGCGCTAGCCTTTTTCTTCTTTCAAGAGACACTCAATATAATATTATTGAAATTGCAGCAGGTTCCTATGACATTCCGCCCGGCCGCAGCGGTGCAACCTTAACCCTGTCAAACGGCAATGTAATTGCATTGAGTAGTTCACAAAATGGCATGGTGGTCAGTGGAAGGAAAATAAAGTATAATGATGGAACTGATTTGCAGGGAACAATTGCAGAAATATCTACAGAGGGAGCGCCTCAAATCCTGAAAGCTAGTACAGGCAAAGGTCAAACTTATGAAGTAACACTACCGGATGGAACTCATGTTTGGTTAAATTCAGCTTCGTCTATACAATTCCCAACAGTTTTTAAAGACACAGATAAAAGAGTGGTTGCAATTACTGGTGAAGCTTATTTTGAGGTCAGTAAGCAATTTTTAGGAGGTACAATTTATCCAAAGACTCAAAGGCAGGCTTTTGAAGTTCACTCCGGCAATCAAATTGTGGAGGTTTTAGGAACCCATTTTAATATCAATAGCTACGGGGATGAACATACCATCATGACTACACTGCTTGAAGGTAGTGTGCGCGTGAGCGCTGCTGGCAATAGCAGAATATTGAGGCCAAATCAGCAGGCAGCACTTGTGAACAACACATTTAAAATAGCTGAGGTACAGGCCGAAGATGCCATAGATTGGAAGCGTGGAGATTTTGAGTTTAATACAGAGCCCTTATTTTCTATCATGCACAAGATATCCAGGTGGTATGATGTGGATGTGATCTATGAACAAGGAGTGGATAAAAGCCAAACCTTCAGCGGAAAAGTAACCCGGGAACAGAGTATCTCCAATGTTTTAGAAATTATGCAGACGACCAGGCGACTGAGATTTAAAATCGAAGGTCGGCAAGTTACTGTAATGAAATAACCGAGCACAATTAATTAATCAACTAAACTAAACAACCAGACCACACATGAAGAAAATTTTACTAGAATAATTTCAGGAATAACCATCGGTGACTAAATAAAAAACCGCATTCCGACTGCGAATCGAAACACGGTCTATGTTTGAGTTAACCCTTTCCGGAAACCGGAAAAAATAATTTTGCGACTATTTCATGTATTAACCCAGACCATCAAAAGTATGAAAATAAATGCTTTTAACCTAGGTATGCTCCGCCTCGGCATACCGCCTAAAATTCTATTGATTATGAGATTAATCATAGTTTTATTAACCACCGCAATATTTCAGGTAAGTGCAACTTCCTATGGGCAAACTGTAACCTTGAAAAGGAAAAATGCATCACTGGCAACTGTTTTCACAGACATCAGGAAACAGACCGGGTACGATTTCTTTTACAGTGATAAAATGATGTCAACCACTAACCCCATTACAATAAACTTAATCAATATCAGTCTGCGCGAAGCACTCAAGCAAATTTTTGAGAATCAATCTCTAAATTTTGAACTAATGGACAAAGCAGTAGTTGTTACGGAAAAGCAAAAGACCTTTCTGGATAAGGTCGCCGGCCTGTTTGAGAATATTGAAGTTTCCGGTCGCATAGTTAACGAGGACGGAAATCCGCTACCAGGCGCCACCATCTTTATTAAAGGAACAAACCAATCCGTTTACAGCAGTACTACCGGTTACTTTACCTTAAAGAATGTAGAGGAGAAAGCAGTGATTGTGGTGCGTTCAGTAGGCTATCTCACAAAGGAACTGAACGCAAAAGCGGATCTTGGTGTGATCAAACTGGAGGTCAGCAACTCTAAGCTGGATGAAGTATTTGTAGTTGCTTACGGAACGTCCACCAAACGCTTAACTACCGGTTCCTCCACCACTATCAATGGCGAAGAAATTACAAAGCAACCAATCTCTAATCCTATTTTAGGGCTGAGCGGACGCGTTCCAGGCTTGTTCATCACCCAAAGCTCCGGCTATGCAGGCGCTACCTATAATGCATCTATCAGGGGACAAACAAGTTTAGGCTTCAACGCCAGTACCCCTTTGTATGTTATAGATGGGATCCCTTTCGGAGATAAACCGGTAGAACAAACCGCCGGCGGATTTGGTTTAACTGCTTTTAGCCCGCTAAACAACATTAGTCCAGATGAAATTGAAAGCATTACTGTCCTTAAAGATGCCGATGCAACGGCAATTTACGGATCCAGGGGTGCTAACGGAGTGATCCTAATCACCACCAAAAAAGGAAAGCCAGGCAATAACATCAGCGTAGATGTGAACACAGGCTTCGGCAAGGCTACCAACGAACTGAAAATGCTGGGCACAGAGCAGTATTTGTCAATCAGGAACCAGGCATTCGCCAACGATGGGGTAACACCTACTTTAGCCAATGCGCCCGACCTGAAACTGTGGGACCAATCAGCTTACACCAATTATCCCAAATTGCTTACTGGCAATACCTCTCACCAAACTAATGCGGCAATTAATGTGTCAGGAGGAAATGCCTATGATCAGTACCTGATTTCAGGAAATTACAGAAAGGAATCCACGATCTTGAAAACAAGCACTGCAGATGAGGCCGTTCAGTTCCACAGCAGTATACAGCATAAAAGTGAAAATGACAAATTCAGCATCGGGCTAACCAGCAGTTACAGTATAGATAATAACAGCATACCCAACTATACCATAGGCAACCAGAATTACGCACTGCCGCCCAATTACCCATTGTATAACCCAAGCGGGACATTATACTTCGGCCCCGGCTTTACCAGTCCGCTCGCAGCGTTCAACACCAGGGTTGGATTAAAATCTACCAACTTTGTAAGCAGCATGAATTTGCGTTATACGATCTTACCGGGACTTACGGCAAAGGCCGATCTGGGTTACAACTACATCAATGTATTCTCTTCAAACGTTTCTCCTGCAGAAGCTTTCGATCCCAATACAAATTTTACACAAACCACCTTTTTGGGAAATAATTATGTAAAAACCTATATCGCAGAACCGCAGTTAAATTATACACATACCTGGGGTAAAGGAAAATTAAATGCGCTATTGGGCGGTAGCTGGCAGCAAACACAATCCGTACAACCTTATTACCTGTTCGGGTCATTCAACAACAAACTGCTGGCAACAAGTTTAGCAGCACTGACGGTATTTTTCCAGACATCAGGTTATACCGACTATAAATACGATTCGGGATTCGGACGTGTGGAGTATGATTGGGCAGGCAAATACCTGATCAGCGGTAACATCCGGAGAGATGGTTCGTCCAGGTTTGGTCCCGAGCGACCATTCGGTACCTTCGGCAGCGGGGCAGCAGCCTGGATCTTTTCACAAGAAAATATAATTGCAGAAAAACTGCCATTACTAAGCTTCGGTAAATTGAAGGCAAGCTACGGAAGTGTGGGGAGCGACAAATCCATCCAGGAATATGCTTACCTCAGCACCTATCTGGCCAATGGTACCTACGGACCCACTACAAGCTTAACCCCTTCCCGTATCCTTAACCCTTATTTACAATGGGAAGTAACGAAGAAACTGGATGTGGCCCTTGAACTCGGCTTCTTTAAAGACAGGGTGTTTGTTTCAGGAAATTACTACCGCAACCGTTCCAGTAACTTGTTGGCCAGCATTCCACTACCCGGACAAACAGGATTCGGCAATTATAGTGGAAACATACCTGCCACAGTGCAAAACAAAGGCTTTGAGTTTGAATTGGCCACTACCAATATCAGCAACAGCGAACTTACCTGGCGGTCGTCGTTTAACCTCAGCATCCCGCGAAACAAGCTGCTTTCATTTCCAGATATCCAGAAGTCCTCCTATGCCAACACTTACGTAGTAGGCAAGTCCTTAAACCTACGCACGGTTTACCATTCCACAGGAATCGTTAATGGTATCCCTACCGCACAGGACGTGAATGGCGACGGGGTGATTACCGGCGGACTTAACGGCGATCAAATTGTTTCAGGCAACCTCGACCCTAAATTCTTCGGTGGCTTCAACAATACCTTTACTTATAAAGGGATTCAGCTCGACTTCCTGTTCCAGTTTACCAACCGCACCGCGCAGCGGGGAGATTTAAGCCTGTTTACCTATCCGGGCCGTGCGAACAACATTCCTGTAAGTATGCTGGATATCCCGCTGAAGTATTCAGCTACTGCGGGTTCTCAGGCCCTCAATTCCTACTTTTTCTATGCCGGTTCAGATGCAGCAGTTGAAAGTGCATCGTTTGTGCGCCTGAAGAATGTTTCCCTGTCTTACAACCTGCCACAGGTATGGATTACAAAGCTGAAACTTTCCAATGTTCAGGTATATGCACACGGACAAAACTTGCTGACCTTCACCAAATATAAAGGTATTGATCCTGAAACAATGGGTAATATCCCTCCTTTAAAAATGTTGGTTACCGGTATCAAACTTACTTTATAACATCCGCCATGAAAAGAGAAAATACATTTAAAATATACGCCGTAGTGTTCAGCCTCGGGCTGTTGTTTACACTCGGCAGCTGCAAAAAATTAATAGAAATAAATCCATCCAGCACACAGCTGTTAACATCTACGGTATTTACAGATTCTGCCACTGTGCAGTCTACGCTGGGTGGTATGTACAGCACTTTCGGAATACAGTCGGGACCCTACCGACTGGGATTGTCTACCCTGCCGGCATTTAGCGCCGATGAACTACAATATGTGGGTACAAATTTCGACAACTACGCAAACAATGCCATCCTGTCGACCGACGCGAATGTGAACTCCATCTGGACGAATACCTACAGTGCTATCTATTCCGCAAACGCCATAATAGAGGGGGTACTGGGAAGCTCGGCCATTAGTACCAACTTTAAGAACCAGGCTATGGCAGAGGCTAGGTTCATTCGGTCTTTTTGCTATTTCTACCTCATCAATCTTTATGGCGATGTTCCGCTCATCCTAACAACGGATGTTGCTAAAAACATTACGCTGCCAAGAACACCGGTAGCTACAGTCTATGCCCAAATTATCGAAGACTTGAAGTTCGCCCAAAATAACCTTCGGGCCGATTATTCTATTTCCGCAGGTACAAGGACCCGCGTTAACAAATGGGCGGCTACCGCCATGCTTGCGAGGGTTTATCTGTATATTGGCGATTGGGCAAATGCAGAAGCACAGGCCTCCAGTGTCATTGGTAATACCGCGCTTTTTGAACTCAACAGGGATTTAAACAAGGTTTTCGTGCCAACCAGCAAGGAGGCCATTTTCCAGTTATATAATGACAATAACGGTTACACCTGGTACGCAATTACCGTATTGCCCAATCCGGTTTCCAAAGTACCTACCTACGTTTTCAATCCAGCCTTAACAGCTGGTTTCGAAACGGGTGATGCCCGTAAAACCGCATGGGCTGCAACTCTGGTTTACAACGGGGTTACCTACACCTATCCTTACAAATACAAGAGCATTACGTTGAGTGCAAATGCAGAATACTACACCCTCTTACGCTTGGGCGAGCAATTCCTGATCCGTGCAGAAGCAAGAGCACAGCAAGGGAACATCAACGGGGCGAAGGATGATCTTTTCGCCATCCGCGACAGGGCGGGCTTGGGCGTTTCTACAGCAACAGATAAGCCATCAGCCTTGCTGGCAGTTGAACAGGAGCGAAGAATTGAACTCAATAATGAATGGGGACACCGCTGGCTTGACCTTAAACGTACCGGCAGGGTAAATACAGTCATCAAATCCTTAAAACCTAATTTCAATCCTGATGCCGCCTTATATCCGATACCAAATGCGCAAAGGTTACTCAATAGCAGTTTAACTCAAAACCCAGGATACAATTAAACAATACCATGAAAAAAATAATTAACATACTTACAATTGTGCTCTGCAGCTACAGCAGCATAATGGCACAACAGGCCTTTACCATAAAAGGCAATCTTAGCGGACTAAAAACCTCGATGAAGGTGATGTTTTATTATGAAGATAACGGCAAAAAGGTGATGGATTCGTCCATCACCGAAAACGGGAAATTCATTTTTTCGGGAATGATCAACAGGCCGGTAAGGGCCGGCATGTACCTGAAACTTTTAACGCCGACCGGCAAAGTCCCGAAGATCGGTGATGTTTTACCGCAGAGCGACTGGGCGAATTTCATGATTGATCCGGGAGTTACGGAAATCAACGGGCCTAGCCTGGTTAAAGCCACCATCAGCGGTGGGCAAACTCAAAAAGATTTCAGCATTTACAACACGCTTGTTGACCAACGAATGGATACAGTCGTGCGCATTTGGAGGGAGCAAAGAAAAGCACTGCCTGAAGATTCAGCAGCATCCTTCAAAAGGCTACTGTATGCAAGGAGTGTCATCGGTAAAGAGCTCGCTAAAAACTTTATCTCTTCCCATACAGATTCTTATGTGTCTTTCGATTTAGTTTCGGGCCGTGCCATTGTTGTAGAAGAACCCAAAGAAGTTAACGAACTATATGCCATGCTGAGCCAGCATTTAAAAGATACGCAACAGGGTAAGGTAATTGGCGAGCGCATTGCTTTGGCAACTAAATTTTCAATTGGTGCCCCTGCAGAGAATTTCAGTCAGGCAGACGATAAAGGCAAAATCGTATCCTTGTCGGACTTCAAAGGGAAATACGTGCTGATCGACTTCTGGGCTAGCTGGTGTGGGCCCTGCAGAACTGAATATCCATTTCTGCACAAAGCTTACGACAAATACAAAAGCAAAAACTTCGAAATCGTAGGTGTTTCTTTGGATGATAAAAAGTCGCTCTGGCTAAATGCGATAAAAGACAATAGTTTTGATTGGGTAGAACTCTGCGATTTAAACGGCCGTAAAAACGCTGTCGCAATTACCTATGGCGTTGCGGCTATTCCTCAAAGTTTCTTAATCGATCCAAACGGCAAAATCATCGCTAAAAACTTACGCGGAAACGATCTTTTAGATAAATTGGATGCAGTATTGAGCACGCAAAACTACACAGGAAAGTAATTAAGCAACTCAATAGATAGAAAGCCGGACAATGTCCGGCTTTTTTGTTCAGTTGATAATTTGCATACGTTTGATATCAGTCGTAGCCCTTGTAACCACTATGAAGTGTCAAAGCGATCGTTAGTAAAAGGTAAGGTTCTATAACCATTTACCAACCTCCCAGGTTCCATTGTATAAACGCATTGTAGACATAGCGTATCGCGAACAGCGGCTAACCACAGCAGATATTCCTTCGCTTAGTAATAAGTTAGATTCGTTAGTTTTCATTATCTTTATTAGCAAACAACAAGTATTCTTGGAACAATATGACACTAAATGAAATTATGGCCTATTTGCAGGATCATGGCAGTGAAAGCATTAAAAAGATCTTGCTGAAACATGGAGTGAAAGAGCCATTTTTTGGCGTTAAAATAGAGTTTTTAAAGACGATTGAGAAAAAAATAAAAGTTGATTATCAACTCGCTAAAGAGTTGTACGCTACCGGCAATGCCGATGCGCAATATTTGGCAGGACTGATTGCCGACGATAAAAAAATGAGCAGAGAGGATCTTCAGACTTGGGTTGAGCAAGCTTATTCTAAGAATATTGCCGAATATACAGTGCCTTGGGTTGCTGCCGGAAGCAATTTTGGTTATGAGTTGGCAACAACCTGGATCGCATCAGCGAATGAAGATATTGCAGCTTCGGGCTGGTCTACACTCAGTAATGTGGTAGCCCTTAAGCAAGATGCTGAATTGGATATTGCCGGTTTAAAAACCTTATTGGATAAAGTTGAAGGAAGCATTCACTCCTCACCAAACCGGGTTATTTACACGATGAACGGGTTTGTTATTGCAATTGGTAGTTATGTTGTTGCGCTAAGTGATCATGCAATGAATATTGCAAAGAACATCGGGCATGTCATTGTTGATATGAATGGTACAGCCTGTAAAGTTCCCGACGCAACGACTTATATTGAAAAGGTTGTGGCAAAAGGCGCAATAGGAAAAAAGAAGAAAACGTTAAAGTGTTAAGTCAGCCTGCTCCTCCTCCCTTGGTTGTTAATAACGATATTGCACGCAAGATCGCTGGGTGTTGCCAAGCCTGATTTGCCACTGCGGGTTATGTATCGCCAATTAACGCATTTTCCTGGATGAAACTGGATGAAACTGGATGAAGTGAACGTTGCGGCTTGCGTGGAGGGCGGCAAGATAATAAAGGCATATGCTGTTAATTAAAAAGCGGGCTATTACGCCCGCTTTTTAGGTTATAAATCAGTATCGTGTACGATAAATTTGACATCCGGATCTTCCCCGGCAGCGCACTCGTTCACATATTCGGAATCTATTGTATTCAATTCCGTAACTGTACCCAGTGCTATTTTTTGAGGGATGATTTGAAAAGCTGCCTCTTCTATTTCATCATACATCTCATCTTCAACAGTTTTTAACACCACATGGGTCATGCCCTGTTGCTGCCAATAAGTTTGTATGGCCCCGTCAAATTCTACATACCCGTATTTCAGTACTTTCATTAAATGTAAATTGGTTGGCAAATATGCGAAAAAAAAGCTATTTCCAACCGCCTCCTAAATTCCTGTAGATATTTGTTGCTGCAGTAAGCTGAGCCTTGCGGGTTTCTATCAATTCCAGTTTCGAATCCAAGGCATCCCTTTGAGTCATCAGTACCTCGAAGTAATCTACCCTTGCAGATTTGAACAGGTCGTTTGATATGTCGTTAGACTTATTCAACGCATCTACTTGCTTCGCTTTCAAATCATAGCTTTTCTGCAAGTTGCTCACATTCGAAAGTTCTGTAGCTACTTCCATGTACGCGTTTAAAATAACACGTTCATAGTTGTACATTGCTTGTAACTGTCTCGCATTTGCATTTTTAAATTCTGCTTTAATTGCATTTCTATTGATTAGCGGTGCAGCAATTTCTCCCGCAAGGGAATACAGCAGTGACTCTGGTGTTCTGAATAAGTAAGCGGTATTGAAGGCTTGAAATCCAGCGGCAGCGGAGATATCCAGTGATGGGTAGAATTCTGCCCGTGCTACTTTTACATCAAGTTTTGCAGCAATAAGTTCCAACTCTGCTTGTTTGATATCCGGACGGTTGGCCAACAATTGGGAGGGAATTCCTGCCTGTACTAATGCTGGTGTTACGGTTAAGAACTCAGCCCTGTCCCTTTGGATCTCCTGAGGGTAACGGCCAAGCAAGAAATTGATCCTGTTTTCTGTTTCCTTTATGTTCTGCATGATTTCAAATTCCAGGCTCTGAGATTTTAAGACTTCTGCCTGAAATTTCTGAACAGCAAGTTCTGTAGTTCGGGCAGCTTCTTTTTGAACCTTTACAATATCCAGGGCATTTTTTTGCAGACCGATATTTTGTTTAACTATCAGTAACTGGTTGTCTAAAGCTTGTAGTTCGTAATAGGAGTTTGCAACTTCAGCAATCAGATTGGTTACTGCGAAATTTCGACCCTCAACGGTCGATAAGTACCTGGTGATCATAGCCTTTTTTGCATTGCGCAGCTTTTTCCATATATCTACCTCCCAGTTTGCATAGGCGGCAATTGTGAAATCGCTGAGTGGATCAGGAAATTCCCGGCCTGGCGCAACCTCCGTTGACGCATCACCAGCACCCTGACTGGTATAGCGGCCAACTTTTTCTAATCCTGCACCTGCTTTAATACCTACCGTTGGAAGTAATGCACCTTTCCTCGATTGAATATCGTTTTTGGCAATCTCAATCTCCTGCATGGTGATCATCAGCTCCTGGTTGTTTTTCAGTGCTGTATCTATTAAACTAACTAGATTTTTATCTGTAAAAAAGTTTCGCCACTGACCAGCGGCTGCATTGGTGGTGTCTTTATCTGAGCCGAAAGATTCAGGAACTGACCGGTTCTCACTGTGTTGTGTGATCTCTGGAATCTTGCAGCTGGCAACCGCCAGGCATAGGCCTAGCGGTAGGATGTATCGATTTAATTGGAGTTTATACATTATGATCGATTTCTTCGGTTAATGGATTTTCATCTTCGTTTTTAACGATAATGTGTTTTTCTGATAGTTTTGCGAATACATAGTAAAGCCCAGGGATAATTAGTACGCCAAATAGCGTTCCGATAAGCATTCCGCCCGCCGCCGCAGAACCGATGGTACGGTTTCCTGTTGCACCTGGCCCCGAAGCAAATACCAATGGAATCAAACCTGCTATAAACGCAAAGGATGTCATTAAAATAGGGCGGAACCTTACTGCAGAACCTTCAATAGCAGCCTTGAGTACAGAATCCCCGGCACGGTGGCGTTGTACTGCGAACTCTACAATCAACACGGCATTTTTGCCGAGTAAGCCGATGAGCATTACCATTGCCACCTGCGCATATATGTTATTTTCCAATCCTGCGATTTTCAATAAAAGGAAGGCCCCGAAAATACCTGCAGGTAGTGAAAGGATTACAGCAAAAGGTAGCAAGAAGCTTTCATATTGTGCTGCCAGAATCAGGTATACGAAACCAAGACAAATGAGGAAAATATAAATCGCTTCGTTTCCACGAGCTACCTCATCGGCAGAAATACCGGCCCAGTCGATGCCGAAGCCCCTTGGTAAAGATTTCTTTGCGACTTCTGCAACAGCTTCAATAGCAGTACCGCTACTATAACCGGCAGCTGATGAACCACTGATTTCCGAAGCATTGTACATATTGTGCCTGGTTATCTCTGATAGACCATACACTTTTTCTAACTTCATAAACGCCGAAAAGGGCACCATTTCATCCCGATCGTTTTTAACGTAGAGTTTCAAAATATCCGACGGTAAAGCGCGGTACTGTGGCAAAGCCTGAACCATCACCTTGTATTGTCGGTCGAACTTAATGAAACTCGTTTCATAATTACTACCCACTAAAGTGGAAAGGGTATTCATAGCATTATCGATACTTACACCTTTTTGTTGCGCGATGTCATTGTCGATCCTCAACATATATTGTGGGAAACTGGCACTGTAAAAGGTAAATACAGACGAGAGTTCCGGACGTTTATTCAGTTCTTTAACAAAATTCCTGCTGACGGTTTCCATCTTTTTGAAATCGCCAGAACCTGCCTTGTCTAGTAAACGCAATTCAAATCCGCCTGCGGCACCATAACCTGGAACTGCTGGGGGCTGAAAGAACTCTATAGTTGCTCCCTGGATGTCTTTAGATTTCTCTTCCAGTTCTTCCATAATTTCCGTTACGGAATGCTTACGTTCTTCCCAGCTCTTTAAATTAATCAAACAGGTTCCTGAGTTTGCGCCTGTACCTTCAGTAAGGATTTCATACCCTGCAAGCGAAGAAACTGATTTAACACCGTCGATTTTTTCAGCGATTTTCTGTAGCCTTTGTGCAATCTGATTGCTACGTTCTAGCGTAGATCCGGGAGGGGTCTGGATTACGGCGTAAAACATCCCCTGATCCTCATTTGGAATAAAGCCTGAAGGCAAACTGCTATTTAAAAAACCTATACCGGCGCAAAAAACAAGCAGCATGATAAAAGTGATTGATCTTTTGTTTACAATTTTACCCAGTAAGCCCTGATATCTGCCGGAAACCCTGTTGAACCAATTGTTAAAACCATCCAGCATTTTATTCACTGCTGTTTTCTTCCTTACTGTTCCGTGGTTGTTTTTAAGCATGATGGCACAAAGAGCTGGCGTAAGTGTTAACGCGATTACTCCTGAAAGTACAATGGCAGTTGCCATGGTAATAGAGAATTGCCGGTAGAAAATTCCGACAGGCCCAGACATAAACGCTACCGGAATAAATACGGCAGTCATTACAAAAGTGATGGCAATAATTGCACCGCTGATTTCATGCATGGCTTCCTGCGTGGCCAGGAGTGGCGACAGGTTTTTTTCTTCCATCTTGGCATGGACAGCCTCGACGACGACAATGGCATTGTCAACCACAATACCAATCGCGAGCACGAGCGCAAATAATGAAATCAAATTCAGCGTAATCCCGAAAAAGGACATTACTGCAAATGTTCCTACAAGTGATACGGGAACTGCAATGGCAGGAATTAGGGTCGAACGCCAATCACCCAGGAATAGGAATACGACAATACCAACCAATATAAAGGCCTCTACTAGCGTATGGATCACCTTTTCAATAGAAGCATCAAGGAATTTAGAAACGTCATAACTGATTTCATAGTCTACCCCTTTTGGAAAGGAGTTGGATTTGATCTCGGCCAGTTTTGCTTTCACATCCTTGATAACTTGACTGGCGTTACTTCCGTAAGATTGTTTCAATACGATTGCTGCGGAAGGACGTCCGTTCAGATTGGAATAAATATCGTAAAAGGAACTTCCAAATTCGATATCCGCTACATCTTTTAAACGCAGCAATTCTCCATCTTTACTTGATTTTAGAACGATATTTTCATATCCCTCCTTGGTGTTAAAACGACCTGGGTATTTTAATACGTATTCAAAAGCTTCTGACCGTTTTCCGGAACTTTCTCCTGTTTTTCCAGGTGAAGCCTCTAAGCTCTGTTCATCGAGTGCTTTTAGTACTTCATCTGCTGAGACCTTATAAGCAAGCATTCTGTCTGGTCTAAGCCAGATCCTCATTGCATATTCCCGGTTTCCCAGGATGTCGGCATTTCCCACACCATCAACCCTTTTCAATTCAGACAAAATATTAATGTCTGCGAAATTGAAGAGGAATTTCTCATCCATTTTGGGATCTGTGCTGAATAAGTTAATGTATAGCAGCATGTTCGACTCCTCACGGGTGATTTTTACACCTTCGCGCACAACCAGTGGGGGTAGTTTATTTACAACGGAAGCCACACGATTTTGAACGTTGATGGATGCCTGGTTCGGGTCAGTTCCAAGATTGAACACCACTTGAATTGATGCTTCACCATCGTTACCTGCATCAGAAGCCATGTACTTCATTCCGGGAACGCCATTGATTGCACGCTCTAACGGGATCAATACTGCTTTCGTCATCAGTTCTCCATTGGCGCCAGGATATTCTGCCGTAATGTTCACCTTAGGTGGTGAAATTGACGGAAATTGTGTAACCGGTAGCTTTGTTATGGCCAGCGCACCCAAGAAAATAATGATGAGTGAGATGACAATAGACAGTACTGGTCTATGTATGAATTTGTTAAACATTAGTTCTTTGATTTATGGTTCGACTACTCAGCATTTAATCTCAGTTCAGAAATGGCTTGTTTTGGCGTCACAAACTTGAACTTGATCTTGTCGTCATCTTTTACATTTTGTACACCTTCTAAAAGAATCTTATCAGAAGCATTAATACCGCTGCCAACTATATATAAGTCAGGCATTTCACTGCTGATGGTGATGTTTTTGGAATGTACAACATTATCGTTTCCGATAACAAAAACGTAAAACTTATCCTGTATTTCGTATGTTGCTTTTTGCGGGATGATCAGTGCGTTTTTTAGTGGCACGGTCATTTGAACTTTTCCGGTCTCGCCGTTTTTAAGCAATTTATCAGGGTTTGGAAATTTTGCACGGAATGCAATATTTCCGGTTTCGCTGTCAAACTCACTTTCAATGGTTTCTACATCACCTTTATATTTCAATGGCATGTTATTTGCCAGCAGCAATCCTACTTTTTTACTTCCGCGGTCTTTTACATCTGTTTGGTAATTCAGGTATTCAGGTTCAGAAACGTTGAAATAGGCAAACATCTGGCTGTTGTCTGAAAGCGTTGTGAGCAATTCTCCTTCATCAATCAGGCTTCCCAGTTTTTTAGGAATCCGGTCAATCGTTCCATCAAACGGCGCTTTAATTATGGTAGCTGTTAAATGGAATTTAGCCATAGACATTTCTGCTTTAGCACCATCTAATTTAGCTTTTGCCATTGCCAGTTCATTTTTGGAAACGATATTCTTATCGGATAGCATTTTGGTATTCTGAAGTTCGATTTCGGCAGATTTAACTTCTGCTTCCGCTTTTTGGGATTCGGCTTCATACATTTTCGGAACAATTTTGAACAGCACTTGTCCGGCTTTTACCGACTGGCCTTCATCCACATAAATGTTTTGCAGGAAACCTTTTTCAAGGGCTCTGATTTCGATGTTGCGTACAGATTTGATTTGCGACACATACTCCTTCGTAATGGAAGTGTCTAGCACCAGTGGACTGGTTGCTGTGTAGTTTGCAGACTCTTCTTTTACTTCTTTTTTAGAGGTACAGCTTGTGTGGCAAAATATTGCGCACAAACCCGCGAGCATTACTATTCTTTTCATGATATTAAAATGGTTTATTAAGCGATTTGATGACTGGGGATCGGGATTTCCTAATGAAATTGAAAATCGGCTACGCAGTGTACAACCAAAACGGCATAAGAAAAGAATAATGTGATCTCACTTTACAGCAGAATATGGTTCTTAACTTCGGCAACCGAAGAATAGTGTGATCATATCCGCAAAGATCTTTGCAGAATATATTTACTGGAGGAGGTATGGATTAAGTGCCTGCCTATTGACAAATGATTTTTTAGGTGGCGGCAAAAAAGAAGAAAGAGTGATACGTAAGCAATTGTAATGAAGTAATTGGTAAGCAATACATATTTTCTTGCCAATACCAGATCTTCATCGTCATCTTCAACAGTTAGGAAATCTTCCTTTTTTTCACCAAAGCGGTTATGCTTGATTAAAATGGACTTGTGATTTGCGATTTCCGGGCTTAAATGTTGGTTTGGGATAATTGTGTTTAAGGAGACGTTATTATCCAAACCATTTTGCAAATCTGCATAAACGGAATTGTATCCGTTTGTCAGAAAGAAGCACAGGGAGAGAAAAAATACAGCAATAACCTTCATATCCGTTGCCAAAAATACTACCACCTAAGATAGAAACGATGTTCTTAACATTTTTTAACAGTCATTTTTTTGTCAATAGTTGAAAATCTCCGGTTTTAAGTCTTCAGCCTCCCTCTACTTTTAAGATAAATCACAGTCATTGATACTTGGTCAGGAATTGTGAGTAGGTATATTTCTATTAAATTTTTGACAAATCAGTCGATAATATAAGAGAAATGAATACTTACAAGCGTATTCTAAGGTAGTTTGGCTTGTTTATTGGCTTAACTTGTTAAAATTTAGTAAATATCAGTCTCTTAGTGGGCAATTATTTGTTGTCATTTGATATTTTGATTGAAAGTAGTTGAGAGTTAGGTAGATATTGATGATGTTTTTGTGCAATTTATTATATTGCCGTAACGAAACTTTATCAACTAATTCCTGTAAACTATGAGAAAAATTTTTACCCTACTTTTTCTTCCATTTCTTTTACTGGCAAATTTCACGCTTCATGCCCAGGTAAAAACCATTAATGGAAAAATCACCTCATCCGACGGAGGAACCCCCTTGCCGGGAGTAAGTATTAAAATTAAAGGAGGTAGTATTGGAACATCAACCAACTCCAATGGTGCTTTTACATTGCAAGTGCCGGGACCAGATGCCGTATTGGTAATTTCCTATATTGGTTATGTTACCAAGGAAGTGCCTGTTGGCAGTCAGGCCGCATTTTCCATAGTGTTGGAAGAGGACAGTCAGCAATTGCAGGAGGTTCAGGTTTCTACAGCATTAGGGATTACTCGACAAAAGAAATCTCTCGGATATGCAGCACAGGGCGTTAAATCTGAAGATTTGAACTTTAATCATCAACCCAACTTAATTAACGCATTACAAGGAAAAGTTGCGGGTGCAACTATATCTAGTGTGGGAGGTGGTCCGGGTCAAGGCGCAAATATCAAAATTAGGGGAATTAACTCTATCGATCCAACCTCTTCCAGCGATCCACTATATGTAATTGATGGTGTGCAGATTGATAATACTACATCCTTACTGGGTGCGGGAGCCGGAGCTAATGTTAGATCTGTCGGCAATAGGGCATCTGACATTAACCCGGAAGATATTGAGACAATTAATATTTTAAAAGGTGGTGCTGCGACTGCACTGTACGGATTAAGAGGTGCAAATGGGGTTGTTTTAATCACAACAAAGAAAGGTAAGGGTGATGGTATCAGGGTGAACTTCAGTAGCACTTACGGTGTGGATAATGTTAATAAAACTCCTGCCATCCAACAAGAATATACCGCTGGAATTTTAGGAGCATATGTACCGATAGGTCTGGGTCCAGCATGGGGACCCACCATTGCTGAAGCTAAGTTAATCGACCCCACTCATCCAGACGCGCTTTTTGATAATTATAAGCGTGCTTTTGATCAGGGTAACCAAATTAGGAATGCGGTAACAGTGACAGGCGGAAATGAGACAGTGAAGTTCTTCTCATCATTATCGTCGTTTTTTCAGGATGGTATGTTACCTTTCACTGATTATAGAAATCTCTCAGGTAGACTAAATACTGACTTTACCATAAGTCCGAAATGGAAAGCCGGTGTAAATATGAATTTTACCAATTCGGGTGGTTACAGTTATGACGCGGATCGTTTTGGCGAAAGTTTAACTTACTTTTCGGGACGTTGGGATGTCAGGGATTATCTTAATCCAGACGGCACTCAATTGTACAGGGGAACAAATAACCCGATTTATGGGGCGGCAACTAATAGATTGAAAGGAGACGTGAACCGTTTTATTGGTGGTGCATTTCTAGAATATTCGCCATTGAAATGGCTTAACTTTAGCTACCGTGCCGGGTTAGACACTTATACGGATAATCGATTTAGAACTGCTCCAGGAAAATTAGGTATTACCGGGGAAGCATCATATGACAATGCCGATGGTTTTGTTGGGGAATACAATACTAAGTATAGAGGAATAAACACAACGTTTTTAACAACGTTATCCTCAAACATAGCAAAAGATTTAAATGGCACACTAAGACTCGGTTTTGAGGTGTTTGATAGGCATCTTAAAGATGAAGGTGTGTTAGGTAGTGTGTTGGGCGTCTACAATGACTACAGACTAACTAACGCTAAAGTACTCACTCCTACTCAAAATATTGATGACTATCGTTCAAATGGATATTTTGGAGAGGCATCTTTTGATTATAAAAATTATTTGTTTTTAACAGTTACTGGTAGGACCGATATTAGTTCATCACTCTCACCAAGTAATCGCTCGTTTTTCTATCCCTCTGCCAGTTTGAGCTACGTTTTTTCAGATCATTTCAAATTACCTGACTTTATTAGCCAAAGTAGGTTAAGAATGTCCTATGCGCGCATAGGAAAGGATGCAAAGTTTTATCCAACATCAAATGGTTTTGCCACTTATACCGGACTTCCAACAGGTACGACAGGATTGACCATATCAAGTAACTTAGGTGATTCTGACTTAAAGCCTGAGTTTACAGATACTTACGAGGCCGGTTTAGAAATGTCTCTGATCAAAAACCGTCTAGGATTTGACTTTACTTATTATTATTCTTTAGGAAAAGATCAAATTATAAGAGCTCAGGTTTCTTCTGCAACCGGGTACGTGAGTGCTTCTTCCAATATTGGGACGATGCGAAATAAAGGGATTGAACTAACTTTAACTGGCACACCTCTAAAAACAAGGGATTTCACCTGGAACGCGACGTTAAATTTTTCTGCTAATAGAAACAAAGTTGTTAGTTTGAAAGATGATTTAAAGGAAGTTGTTTATGGCGCAGGTACCGGAGGTTATATAAACTCTCCAGTTACGTTTAAGTTAATCCCCGGTCAGCCATATGGAAATATTTATGGATCTTATTACTTGCGTTATTATGGTACAGATGCGGAAGATCCTATGAGGACTGATAAATCTCGGCCATTGCTAATTGGGGCTAATGGATTTCCTATATCATCTTTAACTAAACAAAAATTACTTGGAAACAGTCAGCCTGATTGGGTAGGTGGACTTTCGAATACTTTCACCTATAAGAGTTTCAGCTTATCAACTTTGATAGATGCAAGATGGGGTTTTGAGCGTTTTAATAGGCTTGAGAATTTCAATGCTGCATTTGGAATTGCAGATTATACAAGAGACCGGAGGGATTTCCGGGTTTTTGAAGGAGTGCTAGCTGATGGAACTCCAAACACAAAAAGCGTATGGCTTGGACAAGGTACTGGCCCAGATGGAGTAGCATATGGAGAAGGTTATTACCGTAACTATTATCGAGTTCTCTCTGAGCCATTTGTTCAAGATGCCTCTTGGATAAGACTTCGCTCTGCAAGTTTGGCATATGCCTTACCTGTAAAATGGCTTCCATCAAAAGTACTACGTACAGCTTCAGTTTCTATTACTGGAAATAATTTGTTGCTTCATACTAATTACTATGGTTTGGACCCTGAGTCTGTATCAGCAGACAGCGGAAGTATAGTTGACGGATCTTCTGGTATGACATATCCAGCAGCCAGATCATTTTTATTTACTCTTAATGTTGGATTTTAATTGATAAGATCATGCAAAAAATATATAAGTACACTACTCTGATCGCAGTTGCTATTGCGTTAATCTCCCCGGGCTGCAGTAAAAACTATTTTGATGAAAAAACACAAAATCCCAATCTAGTTACTAAGCCTACATTATCAGGATTGTTGGCTACCTCTACCAGCAAGGCAGGTATAAACAGCTATACAATTGGAAGCCTGATCTCCCCGTATGTCCAATACACAGCTAACCCTTCAATTGCTGCTGCCAGCGATATTTATGAAACTATCGATTTTACGAGTTCATGGGATGCTCTCTATTTCGCTATGGCCGATGTTAACGAACTAAAGAAGCTTGCGATAGCGCAAGGTTCAAGTGAATATCTCGGTGTTTCCGACGTTATTTTGGCATATAATTTAATCCTGGTAAATGACCTCTGGGGAGATGCTCCTTTTAGTGAAGCATTCAATATTAAGAATTTGACGCCAAAATATGATGCTCAACAAACGTTGTATGCTACAAGTTTAACTTTAATTAACGAGGCCATAATTGAACTTGCAAAAACTGACGCTGTTATCAAGCTCAATGCGGCGAGTGACATGATCTATGGGGCATCTGCATCTACTGAGAGAGCAAGATGGCTTAAAACTGCTTATGCGTTGAAAGCGCGATTATTAATTAAAGTGAGCAAAACTTCCCAATATAATCCGGCTGACGTCCTAACTGCGGTGTCTAACTCGTATGCAAACAATGCAGAAGACGCCGGAATGGCGACTTTTGTCCTGAGAAATAATTGGGCCACTGTTGCCGTAAATAATGCTGCCTTAACTTTGGGAGGTTGGCTCTCTGAACAGTTGATAGATCATTTAAATGGTAAAACTTACGGGATATTTGATCCCAGAATACGAAAAATAACTGACCCAACAGTAACGGCCGCCACGCCATGGATTGGTACTGTTAATGGAGCTGGGAACAGAGCTCCTGGAAATAACACAGTTAAGGACGAAAATTATATTTCGCAGAACTCTCCGTGGACAAGCGCAACAGCGCCGTTGTTGATTGTTACATATGCTGAACTTAAGTTCATAGAGGCTGAAGCCGCATTTACTACTGATAAGACCAGATCTTATAATGCTTATTTAGCTGGAATTAACGCCAACATGGATAAGTTACAAGTTCCCACAAATGATGCAGAGCGGATAGCCTATTTAGCCGCGGCGTCTGTAGGCTCCGCAAACTTATCATTAGATCTTATATTTAAAGAAAAATATGTAGCAACTTATCTAAATCCGGAGGCATGGAATGATGCTCGTAGATATGATTACAAATACAAGGATTTTACCTTGCCTTCCAATGCGGTATTGACATCGTTTATCAGAAGATTAGATTATCCAAGCGGAGAGAGGAGTAAAAATGGAGCGAATGTTCCTGCAAATCCATTGAGAACAACGAAATTGTGGTGGAATCAATGATGTTTTTCCAGCCTATTATTAAAGCCCTAACCATTAAAGTTAGGGCTCTTTTATGTAATTTATAACCAAAAGTGTATGATGAAAAAAATATTGGTCTTGTTTTTCACATTGTCGTTTTCTATTTCCACTTTCTCCCAGTCTTTCAGCTTGGAGTTGATTTTAAGTTATCCTTTCCCTTCTGGACTGACTGCTTGTACCAGCGGTGATAAAATTGCTTGGGCTGTAAGTGAAAAGGGGAGGCGTAATGTCTACGTAGCTGAGGGCCCCAACTATCAGGCTAGAAAAGTAACAGGATACGACAAGGACGAAGGACAAGAAATCACCAGCTTGTCTATCTCAAACGACGGTAAATGGGTGGTTTTTGTACGGGGTGGAGATCATGGCGGCAGGGATGGTGCAATCCCTGTAAATGCAGCTTCGTTGCCGGCTGTCCCGAAGGTTCAGGTTTGTAGCGTTCCATTCGCGGGAGGCTCGGTGAATGAGCTGGCCGAAGGCGATAATCCAATAATCCATCCAGACAATAAAAACCTAACATATATCAAAGCCGGGCAAGTGATGAGTATTCCTATAGATGGATCAACTCTACCCAAGCTACTTTTCTATGCAAAAGGTTTAAGCAGTAGTTTACGTTGGTCGCCCGATGGCAGTAAACTTGCTTTTGTTTCAGGTCGCGTTGATCATTCTTTCATAGGTATTTATAAAGATGCCGAAACCGCTGTCAAATGGATCATGCCCGCCTTCTGTAAAGACAATTCACCCCGGTGGTCTCCGGATGGAAAGGAAATCATTTTCATCAGAACTTCAGGAAGCGGTGGGGCCGCAGATTCTATATTGGCCAGAAGACATCAACCATGGGAGATTTGGAAGGCCAGTATGGAGGACGATAGCGGGAAGCGCATCTGGAAAGCATCCGAGACAATCATGGGGTCATTTCCCGCAATTGAAGGAGGGGCAAATTTATTATGGGCCAAGGACAAAATTGTGTTCACATCATATCAGGATGGCTGGCCTCATTTATACAGTGTTGACACGGATGGTGGCAATGGTTCGCTTTTAACCCCAGGAGATTTTGCAATTGAGCACATTCAGTTGAGCCCTGATGGTTCGACAGTATTTTTTAGTGCGAATAGAGGACTTGAAAAAGATGATTCAGACCGCAGACATATTTACAAGGTTGATGTGAAAAAGGGTCGATTAAATGCCCTCACAAATGGAAAGGGCATAGAAGTCTTTCCTGCAGTGACTGCTACCTCTGGAGATTTGGTTTTTTTGAGCGGAAATGCTCAGCGGCCATTGTTGCCTGCTGTAATCGCCTCCGGTAAAAAGGAGGCTGTCACAATTGGAGCTGAGTTAATTCCAGCAGATTTTCCGATGAGGCAATTGACCATACCTGAGCAGGTTATTTTCAAGGCAGAAGATGGCACCTTGGTTCATGGGCAGCTATTTACTCCGCAAGGTAATTCCAAAGGCGAAAAGCGGCCTGCAATTGTCTACGTACACGGAGGACCGCAAAGGCAAATGTTGCTGGGGTGGCATTACATGGATTATTATTCTATAGATTATGCGCTAAATCAATATTTGGTTAGTCAGGGATTTACAGTGCTTTCTGTCAATTACAGGCTCGGTACTGGGTACGGTTTTAAATTACATAAGCCATTGAATGCCGGAGCCCAGGGTGCCTCAGAATATCTCGACGTAAAAGCCGCAGGTGAGTGGCTTGCTGCTCAGTCAGATATTGATCCAAAGCGCATCGGTATCTATGGGGGATCTTACGGTGGTTATTTGGTTGCGCTTGCGCTTGGTAAAGATTCTAAAATTTTCGCCGCGGGCGTAGATATCCATGGGGTAAACAATCGGTTTAGCAGCCCCACAGCCGAATCACGGAATGATGCGCCAGATGCTTTATTGGCAGAAGAAATTGCAAAGGCATCATCTCCTGTAACATATCTGAATACATGGACCTCACCCGTAATGATTATACATGCTGATGATGACCGGAATGTAAATTTTAGTCAGAGTATAGACCTGGCCAGAAGATTTGATGCCATGAAGTTTCCTTATGAATTTCTGGTTATACCTGATGATACCCACCATTGGATGCTTTTTTCCAATGGTATTAAGGTTAGCGCAGCAACAGCAGAGTTTCTGAAAAGAAAATTGATGGTTAAGTAAGAATCAAATAACCTTCCTCGGCACGCTGAGGTGCACGATTTACATAGAACTGCCGGTCTTGTGGTGCGGAAGTTCCTAGCCCGTCCACATACCTGTTAAACATGCAAAACGCTGCAGCTATCAGTACGGCATCATGAATCTCCTGGTCAGTTGCGTTTTCGCCTTTGGCTTGCATTATCAAAGCACCAGTTACAGATTTTCCTCCTTTTTGTACAGCGGCAGCTATTTCAAGTAGCGCTTTCATTTTCGATGAAAGCATTGAGGTATGGAAATTGGCTTTTATCGCATCGATCTCGTCAATATTGCAATTTAAGTAATGTCCCGCCAGCGCGCCATGTACGTTTTGGCAAAAGAAACAATCATTTAGATAAGATACATAGGTGCCTATCATTTCTCTTTCTCCTCTGCTTAATGAGTTGTTATCGTCCCTCAACAGCACTTCCGCTAGTGCATTAAGCGGTGCCGCTGTCTCTGGTCTGTATTGCATTAAACCTCTTATTCCCGGAAGTTCATTCTCTAAGTTGATATATGCCATTATGAATTCTTTTGAGGTGGCAGATTGTAGCCTTTTACCATATGTTTACCCATTTCTTTGTAGAGCTCGGGATCTGTTGGTGTAAAGCTTGCCAGTCCGTCTACGTATCTATTAAACATGCAAAATGCCGCTGCAATCAATACAGTGTCATGAATCTCTTTATCTGATGCTCCTTTCAGTTTGGCTTGATCGATATCCTCTTGTTTTACCTCCTTGCCCAGGATTTGAACCTTTCCTGCAATGTGTAAAAGTGCTTTCATTTTCTCGCTCACTTTGGCCAGTTGCGCATCTTTTAAAACATCATCAACAACTGCCTCATCTTCTTCTCCGTACAAGCAGCGGGCCGCGGCAGCATGACTGCTCATACAAAAGAAGCAATCGTTTCGTTTTGATACATGTGCTGCGATCAATTCTCGATCTGCCTCTGATAACGGAGATTCGCCTCTCAAAAGCTCTTGCGCCAGGGCGTATAGATATTTTCCTGTTTCTGGTCTGAACATGACCAGGGACCTGATCCCCGGAACACCTTCTGGTACGTTTATGTGTGCCATATTGCCTGATTTTAAATAGCCACTTCTTTTTTATCTTTAACAAACAACACCACTACAAAGCCAATAAGGAATACAATAGAAAAAGTAAAAATTGCGTTCCCATAGCCTCCTAATGATGATACTAAAACCCCTATAAATAATACTGCGCTTCCAGTAAATAACCGGCCAATGTTAAAACAGAATCCGGTTGCAGTTGCACGTATCCCTGTATGGAACAATTGTGGTATATAGGCAGACAATACTCCTTGACTCGCTCCAAAGAATAAGGCCAATACGCCAATCTCTGCAAAGATTGCAGGGCTGAAATTGCTATTGGTCTTAAATAGTATAAATGCCATGACAGCACAAACAGCAAAGCACAGCAACATAGATTTTCTAAGGCCCAGCAAGTTAACCAACCATCCCGAAAAGAACCCACCTGCTAATCCACCCATTCCCATGCACATCATACTCAGTCCGCGCTCTTTGGGAGCATCAACATTGATGAGGCTTTGCACCCAGGTTGGTAGCCATGAAAAAATAGCCCATAAACCAATAAGCATCGTGCCAAACATCAGGGAGCCAATTAATAGTTCCTTCCTGTTTTCTTCAGCATACCATATTGATTTTGTGCTGGCAGTTTTCTGCTGTTTATGCTCCAGCCATTTATCAGATTCTTTCAATAGCCAGGCCCCGGCCATAGCCAGTAAAACAGGAACAACTCCAATGAAAAATCCTTCCCGCCAGGATGATACGATAAAGTTTATCAGTCCGGCAGAGAAGATACCAACAGGAAATGCAATGGAGATGATTCCGGTAACAATAGCTTTGCTTTTTTGTGGCCATACCTCACTTAGTAATGTGAAAGAAACCACCAATACTCCACCCACTCCAAATCCGCTCATAAACCTGCATAACACAACGCCAATCCATTGCGGCATAAGCCCTGTTAGAAATGTAAATATGCCGTAACAGGCAATTGCATAAAGCAATGCCTGCTTTCTGCCAATTTTGTCGCTGATTAAGCCCCAACTGAAGCCGCCAAATGCCCAGCCAAATATAAATAAGGCATTGATGAAACCGCTAATGCTGTTGAGTTCCTCCGGACTTAAATTTCCCTGCAGGTCTTTAACCACAACCGGAAGGTAAACAGACATTAATGTTGACACTGTTCCGCCCAGCGCGCTGCTAACAAAGCACAATATGAATAAAATGCTGAGGTAAGTGTTGCTTAGTTTGATGGTGCTCATGGGGTAACTATTTAAGAGGGTTATCAAATAAAAGGGCTACATAATACACTGCTCCAACTGCAGGGGAGCCATATGCCTGTGAAACATATTTGTTGAAAATATTGCTTCCGCCTAGTTTAATTGTAGTATTGATGGAGGGTATTTTTTTATTGATCTGCGCATCTACCATAGAATATGCTTTGATACGACCCGGTCTTACACCATTAAAAGTACCATACCAATCAAACGCACTTTGCCAGTGCCAGGCTACATTAAAGCCCACATTGTTAAAGGCATTTGAATTACCAAAAGTTGCATTTGTACTATATTCCGGCGTATTGAATTGTGCAATATTATTAATGTTTGCACTGCCTAAGTTAAAATCAGACCAGGTTGCATTACCGCCCAGAACATACCCTTTGTCAAATAAATAAGTTAGACCTGCGCTTACTCCCTGAGCAGAAACTTTGTCTGTAGCATTTGTATAAAGCTGAAATGCACTTACTGTACGTGCTGCAACCTCCCCGGCTGCAACAGGATTAACTGTTCCGTCTGGTAATAAGACGTTAGCGGTAGGCTTTATCACTACAGTGTTGAGTAGGAAGTTGGTATAAGAACTGTGGTAATAATTAAGGTCTACCAATAATTTCTCATTGATCAGGCTTTTGTAACCAAATTCATAAGCTTTCTGTTGTTCGGGCTTAATGTAAGCCACATTTGATTTAACCAATAGCTGTTTGTTTTGGTTAATGGCATTTGGAGGTGTCGCGCCTCCAGCAATCGCTGCACCAACAGCGGGGCCGAACAGGTTAACAGATGCCGCCGTGAAAGAGTTCTCATAAACGTTTAAGCCTGCACTATTACTCGGAGCACCACCAAGAATCGTAATCGGCCCAACATTCAGGTGAATGAACTGATCAACAGGAGTTGGATTTCTGAAGCCTGTTTGGTACGAAGCCCTGAAATTGTGAACTTGATTAACAGTATATACACCAGAGAAACGAGGGGTAACACTTCCTTTAAAGTTCTCATTTTTATCATAACGGATGGATGCACTTAGTTTTAGTTTCTCATCCAAAAGCTTCTTACCTGCCTGCAGGAAAGCGCCATATTCTTTGATACCGATCTTGTTAGTCTTGTCGTCAAACAGACTTCCATTGGTAAACATTTTATAATTGCGGAAACTTCCTCCTGCAAGTAGTTCAACTACTTTAACGGCATTTGAAAAATCATACTGTGCGTCTGTATGGTAGAATTTACTGTTACTGAATACACCAGCACCACTTAGTCCGTAGTTGTGGATGGAAGCATCTTTTGATTTTTCGAAAGCATCCGATCCAGGCAAAAATCTTCCCTGATCTGCGAATGTGCGGGCTGCGGAATGATTGTTTCCTACAACTCCGGGTCTTGTTCCGTTAAACGCCGCGGTATATCGTGCAAACCAGGTGTCGTCTGCAAGGTTAGGGGCTACTGTATTTCCGTTGAGGTCTTTTACCCAATCACGGTTAATGAACTGAGCCAACGAACGGGTATTGTAAGAGTCGTGGGAGTTTTCTGTAACTACATAGCTGCGGACAAAAAAGTTACTTCCCTTCAATTCCAATCTATGATTTTGAAGTACAAAATTGTTAAGGTCAAAGCGGCTGCTGCCAGTGTAGCTTGCAGTACCTACTCCATAGTTGTATTGATAGATGGCCTCCAAGCCATTGGAAATGCGATAGTGCAATGCACCGTTTAACTTAAGGCTATATACATTATAGTTCATTAGGTTTTGCTCCTCATAACCTGTACGTGATACCACTCCAATACCAGGCAGGTTTCTTGAAGCCTCATCGCCGTATATATTCAGCCCGTCCTTTGCCGGATTATTCGGGCCTCGCAGTTCTGGAGCGGTAGTTGAACTTATGTCTGTGTAATCATTGGCGTACCAATCTACTCCCTGTAAATAGGATGCATTGATCTTTACCGCAAAGCGATCGTTAAAGGCATGTGCATATCTCAAAGCAAAATCATTGAGCTCCTTAGATCCTCCTTGATTTGAACCCAGGTGATTTATTCCAGTTTTTATCTGATAGGATAGGCCCTGATAAGTGAAAGGATCTTTGGTTTTGATGTTTAATAATCCATTAAATGCTACCGGACCATAGAGTGCTGAAGCAGCTCCCGGAATAACTTCCGCAGATTCGATGTCGAGGTCCGATGCGCCAAAAAGATTTCCCACTGAGAAATTTAGCCCCGGGGTTTGGTTGTCTACTCCATCTACCAACTGGAGAAATCTGGAATTCCCGGTAGTGTTGAACCCCCGGGTGTTAACCTGTTTGTAAGTAACACTACTGGTTACCGCCTCCATGCCTTTAAGACTTTGCAATCCATCGTAATAAGTAAATGAAGGATTCTCTTTAATCGTTTTAAGCGACATCTTTTCTATGCTTACAGGTGATTGCAGGATACTTTGGCTAACGCGGGCGGCGGATGTTACTACTTCGTTAAGCATAACAGGCTGCGGGTTTAAAGCTATCGTTGAGATTTGGCCGGCTGAAGATACTTCAATCTCTTTAGTTTCAAAACCTATTGCGGAAACGATCAGTGTCAGCGGGAGCTTGCCATTATAGTTTAACGTAAATGCTCCGTTGCTGTTGGTGGTGGTACCAGCTATTTTGTTTTTCACCTTCACGCTGGCACTAATGATTGGAGTATTATTTTCAGTTGAGTTTACGGATCCGGTGAGTTTAATGTCCTGTGCCAGGAGGTTAATTGAGCACAGTAGTAATACAAAAAGTAGAACTTTCTTCATGTTGTCTGATTTGGTTGGTTTATATTGGTTGTTGTTATTTTTTAAGGTGATCGTAGCCCTGAGGCAGCCTGGTATAACCATGATTAACCAGTCGATCGGCTAAAACATCGTAATACGCTGGATCCGCAGGCAGTGAGGTTCCCAGCCCATCCACGTATCGGTTATACAAACAGAAAAGAGCTGCGATGAGTACCGTATCATGTATTTCAATATCAGTTGCTCCTTCAGCTTTAGCTTGCTTGATGTGTGCATCGGTAACCTGTTTGCCGCCTTTTCCAGTTGCCTTGGCAATGTGAAGAAGGGCTTTCATTTTCTCAGTTACAGGTGCAGTATCAATGTCTTCTTTAACTTTCTGAGCAGTATGCGATTCCCCGGCAAGTAAATCTGCAGCGGCAGTGTGTGCCGTAGTACAGAATGTACACGCATTGCCATGAGAAACTACTGTAGCAATCAGTTCTCGCTCTGCCTCAGTCAGAGAAGAAGGCCCGCGTAATAAAAATTGGGTGAGATCGCGTATTGGCTGTGCAGTGGTTTTACTAAACTCCAGCAATCCGGTTATTCCAGGAAGATGGTCTTCAAGTGCAATAAATGGCATACAGTTGGTTTGGTTTAATTTGGTTATTCTAAAATAGAATATTATTTTTAATAATTCCAAATTATATTAACAGAATCGAAAATACTTTTATCCTTCAATACCTATTGAGTGTAAAAGTCGTTACATGGATAAAATATTGTTTTTTTGAATTACCTTAGTATTCCTAAATTTAATTACACATGAAGAAATCATTTACCGCTGTTGTAGCCTTGATGCTGCTATGTACTGCATCATTTGCGCAGCAGCCTAATTCCCTTACTAAAAAAGAAAAAAAGGAAGGCTGGAAATTATTGTTTGATGGCAAATCCACCAAAGGATGGCATACTTACCTGCGTGATACCGTAGGGTCTAAGTGGCAAGTTGTTGATGGTGCAATTATGTTCGATCAGACTAAACCAAGAAATGGAGGAGGAGACCTGGTGACTAACGAGGTTTATGAGAACTATGAACTGAACCTGGAATGGAAAGTTGCAAAAGGAAGTAACAGTGGGCTGATTTTCGATATTCAGGAAGATCCTAAATACGGAGCGACGTACACAACTGGTCCTGAAATGCAAGTTTTAGATAATATCAATGCAGATGATAACAAAAAAGAAAACCACCTTGCCGGTTGTCTTTATGACATGGCAGGTGATGCATCAGTGTCAAAACCTAAACCAGTAGGAGAATGGAACAAAGTTAGATTGATCCAGAATAAAGGCCACCTTACTTTTTACTTGAATGGCATTAAAACATTTGAAGGACAAATAGGTAGTGATGAATGGAACAAACTAGTAGCTAACAGCAAATTTAAAGATGCTTATTTTTCTGATTTTGCTAAAGTTGCAAAGGGAAAAATTGCACTTCAAGAGCATCCTGGTTCCAGCTATTGGAGAAATATCAAGATTCGTACGCTTTAATTTTAAGATATAAATTGCTTGCTGCGGCAGTAATGATTACGCAAATGCTAATTATTACTGCCGCATTTTTTGTTGCAGTTGTCGTAACCTACCCCATAAATTGTCGTTCATACCCTCATTAATTTTGGTTTTCGGTTCCTAATTTTGTTATATTCAAATTAAAACCAAAAAAACCATGACTAGAAAAAGCACAAAAATTATTTATTGGATTACTACAGGACTACTTGCGTTATTCATCCTGCCAGGAATCTTCTTTATGAATAGCCCCATGGCGCAGGAAGGAATGCGTCACATGCAAATTCCGCAATGGCTAGGAACTACGGTCGGTATTGGACAGTTTATCGGCGGTTTGATATTGATTATCCCAAAATTGCCGGTAAGGCTAAAAGAATGGGGTTATACTGCCATCGGTATTGTTTATGTTAGTGCCTTCATTGGCCATATTTACCTTGATGGATTTGGTAGAGACGCCATTACAGCAGTGATTTTATTCGCAGTATTACTGGTTTCATACATCACCTACCATAAAGTTTATGGTTACGATAGAGATGTCACAGTATAGTAAAAGACATAAAAGGGACATTTTGTTTTGTAACAATTTCGTATATTTGTTATACTTTTAAATATTAACATTCAACAAAACCCATCTATTTGACGCAAACTTACCTAATAAAGTATAAACACACAGAGTTACAAAAACAGATTCTATGAGAAAATACATTTTAGGCGGAGCAGGTGTTCTCTTAATCACTTTTTCGCTATTTACATTAAGCTGGAAGTCTCCTGTTGAGACAAGCCCAATCGTGCGTACTGCATCAGAAGATTCCTTATACAATAAATACGTAAGTGATCTTTATGATTCCGTTCATTTGGAAAGTTCTGGGTTAAGCAAAGTCGTGTTTGAGAAAGCCATCACGGGTTATTTCAATTTGAAAATGATGGGCAAGGTTTCAAATTCTAAATCAGTGATCAGTATTGCCGACATGGATAGACCAAGTACTTCAAAAAGGCTGTGGATTATCGATCTTGACAAGAAGTCATTGTTGTTGAATACCTGGGTTGCACACGGACAGGGAAGCGGATCCGATATGGCTACACATTTTTCCAACGTGAATGATTCTTTTCAAAGCAGTTTGGGCTTCTATGTTACTGGAGAAATTTACAGTGGCAAGCACGGCCGGTCTTTAAAACTTGACGGAATGGATGATGGTTATAACGATAACGCACGTAAACGCTCTATAGTCGTTCACGGCGCATCCTACGTAGGTCAGGGAACTATTAATGCGCTAGGAAGATTAGGTCGAAGCCAGGGTTGTCCTGCAGTAGCTCCTGAACTGGCAAATGAAGTGATCAATACCATTTCAGATAAAACCGTTCTCTTCATAAATGGTAGCGATCAGCGTTATGTTTCCAAATTTTTAGATACACATTTGGCGGCAGATCTTGCTCATGCTAACCCATCAAAAAACGCAGACAGTTTAACTAGAAGTGTTATTGCCAGTAATTAACAGGCTATAATTTTGCCGTTAGCCTTTGCAAATAACTATCTAATACGATATCAAGACCATAAACATCTTTTCTAAACTGTAAGGTGCCGTTATCATCTGACCACGCCGTTACATAGGTTAAGTACACTGGAACCTGAGGCTTAAGCACAATGTCTTTAGCCTCGGGGTTTTCACTTTGCATCTGGCTACTGATTGTTTTAAATTTATCTCCTTCACCAAATAATACCCTTGCTAATTCAAGCGGTTTTTCAAGACGTACGCAACCATGACTTACAGCTCGCATAGGGAGATTAAATGCTGCTTTCGCCGGAGTGTCATGCAGATATACGCTTTCGTCATTTTGGAAAAGGAACTTAATTTTTCCAAGAGAATTATCATCACCCGGTCTTTGCTTGAAGCTGTACTTGGTTCCGGCATCAGCTGCAGAAAAATCTATCGTTTCGGGATCTTCAACAATCTTACCATTTAGGTATACATCGATATTTTTGCTCGAAAGATAAAACCTGTCATTAGCAGCATACTTAACGATTTCTTTTGTTGCAATACTTTCTGGGATATTCCATATCGGATTGACCTGAACACTGTGGATCTTGCTATTTAACTGAGGTGTCTCTCTTGAAAATGGTCTATCCTTGCTCAAACCGGTTTCATCGTATTCTTTAAGTGAAGCGGTAAAATCTTTATTTCTTCCTTCTCCAACACATACTTTCATCTTTAGGGCTGATTTTCCATTTTCTATTACATCCAGACTGAAATCAGCGATATTTACTATCACGTATTTATTTTCTTTTGGCTTGTTTTTCCAGCGTAACCGTTCCAGGTTCGCTTTTAAGATACGGCTGCCATCCTCTGCCGATAGGCCAGTACCAGAAATCCCCGTCTGCAATGCCTTTTGTAGTGCAATGTATTGTGGGTCTTTGGGTTGGATGCTATCTAAGAAATTATGTATGTTATTTACTTCAAACACCTTCATCATGCTCACACTGTCAGGTCTCTTGGTTTCTGTGTAATAATTGGCGTAAATTTTCCTGGGGCTAAGTACTCCGAATTGCAATGCATTACTGTAGTCGATCAAAGAGTTGGCTATTAAAATTTCCAGATGTGCAAGGTCTTTATATGCCTCTTCTGGGGTTTTAATTGCTTTCTTGTCATAAAATTTATTTACGAGTTCCGAAATTCGGACTGCGTTAAATAGTCGAGGATCCAAACCATGTTCGGCCGACTTACTTAAAAACTCCGGCACATTTTTTAGTTCGCCCTTTGGGAAATGTTTAAGGACCAATTTAGGCTCAAAGTCGTTAGCGGTGTAATATGCAGTAATCAACTTTGGATTACCCAGCTGGGCTTTTTCTTCAACCAGCAATTTTTCCATAACTACTGCAAACGTATCGGCATTTAGATTCTTGAATGCTTTGTTTTTTGTCTCTGCAAACAAAACTTTTGAAATGTCAGACCTAACTTTTTTCTTACACGAAGTTAAAAAAGAAGTTGCAGCCAGAATAATAATGAGAATTGTTTTAATGCCGGAATAATGCGGCTTGCTTGATTTGATCATACCCTTTGTTACGAAAAATTATGCCACTTATTTCATAGCTACCCGCCACACGGTGCTGCTTACATCATCGGCAACGAGTAAAGCGCCATCTGGTGTAACGGCAACACCTACCGGTCTGCCATAAACTTCCCCTTTCTCTTCATCCGCAATAAATCCTGTTAAGAAATCTTGTAATGTTCCGTTTGGCTTTCCATTGCTAAAAGGCACGAAAGCTACTTTATAACCAGATAGCTCAGATCTGTTCCAAGAGCCATGCTGTCCGATAAAAGCGCCATTATGATATGGTTTTGGAAAACTTTGTCCTGTGTAAAATGTAAGTCCAAGAGAAGCGGTATGTGCGCCTGTTGCAAAATCAGGTACAATCGCTTTGGCTACGAGTTCAGGCTTTTGTCCTTTTAATCTAGGGTCCTGGTGTTGCCCGTAGTAGGAATATGGCCAGCCGTAAAATCCCCCTTGCTTAACACTCGTGATGTAATCTGGCACTAAATTATCGCCTAAACCGTCTCGTTCATTAACTGCAGTCCATAATGTTTTTGTACCGGGGGCCCATGCCATACCAACTGGATTACGAAGGCCACTTGCATAAATCGTCTCTCCTGTTCCGTCAGGATTAATCTCCAATATATTTGCCCTCCTCAATTCATTTTCCATCCCATTTTCTGCGGCATTACTTCCCGACCCAACGGAGACATAAATTTTTGAATTGTCGCTATTTGCAATTAGGTTTCGTGTCCAGTGATTATTATACCCCCCTGCCGGTAAACTCAATATTAGCTTGCCTTTCGCCGTGATCTTCGTATCTCCTGTTTTATAGGGGAACATCATTAGGCCATCTGTATTTGCTACATATAGCGCATTCCCGATAATTAAAATACCAAAGGGTTGGTTGAGTCCTTTAATTAAATCTGATCGCAATTCTGGTTTCCCATCATGGTCTAAATCGCGAAATAATACAACGGTATTTTCGCTCGCTCCCGCCACTTCAGATTTTGATTTTCCGGTAACTGTACTCACAATTTTTTCCTTCACTGAGCGCTCTGAATTGGAGAGAACAACAAGGATGTCCCCATTGGGTGCAACGTAAATGTTTCTTGGACTTTTTATGCCGGAAGCAAACTTTGTTACTGTAAAGCCTGCCGGTGCCTTTGGAGTAACGCCATCCGGCCACCCTATAACTTTGCTGAATTTCGTCTTTGCAGCATTGGTGTCCGGTGCGGGAAGTGCTAATTGTGCTGCGCTCTTTTCTGTCGATATAGTGTCCGCAACATCTTTAGGATTGGTCTTATTGGTATTGTTACATGCGCCTGCAATTGCGGCCGCTGCAAATAGGAGGAATAGCTTTCTCATAAACTTTGGTTGTTTCAAGATGTAAAATCTATAACACACTTATGATAAAGATGTTTTCCAGCGTGAAAAATCTGCTAGAGTAAATCTTTGAGCTTAGACCATACGTTTTTTGCGACAATGATTTGCCCCTTTGCTGTGGGGTGAATACCGTCGGCCTGGTTCAAGGAAGGAATGCCCGCAACATCCTGTAGTAGAAATGGCAAAAAAGCCATTTGATTTTCCGCGGCCAACATTTTGAACATATTCCTAAAATCTGTAGCGTACTTTTCGCCCATATTAGGTGGTACTTCCATACCAGCAAGCATTAATTTGGCATTTGGGTATTTTTGTTTAACCTTATCGATGATGTCTTGCAAATTTACAGTGGTTTCTTTAACTGGTACGCCCCGCAGGCCGTCGTTAGCACCGAGTTCCAGTACAAAAATATCAATGTGCTTCTTTAACATCCAATCAATTCTATTTTTTCCAGCTGCAGAAGTTTCGCCACTTAATCCCGCGTTTATCACCTCGTATGGTAGATTTAATGAGTCTATTTTTTTCTGGATCAACTGTGGGTAAGCTGCATCTATAGATTCAAGGCCATAGCCAGCAGTTAAACTTGTTCCAAAGAATAAAATTGATTTACGGGAAGCCACCTGATTTTCATTTTTCATCGTATCTGATCCTGTGTTTGGCTTTTCTTTTTCACTTTTCTTTCCACTACAGGCGAAAAGCATATTTAAAGCTAAAATTAATACTCCTAAGGTGCTGAGACGTGACATATTGGTGTGATAAAAGTATAAATTTACATTTTAACAATTAGATATTGAGTAAGTCAAATACTATGCCGTCAAATAAGATCCTAGAAATTGAACACGTAACGAAAACATATAAAAGTGCTGGTAAAAGCTTAACTGTTTTGGATGATGTCAACTTTACAATAAACGCAGGTGAAACTGTCGCAATTACAGGGCCGTCAGGTAGTGGGAAAACTACTTTGCTCGGACTTTGTGCCGGTCTGGATAGTACCTCCTCCGGCTCGGTCACTTTAAATGGTATAACATTAGATTTCCTCTCGGAGGATGAACGCGCAGCAGTTCGAAATCATCATATTGGGTTTATTTTTCAAAACTTTCAGCTCATTCCAACATTGACGGCGCTTGAAAATGTAATGGTTCCGATGGAGCTTCGTGGAGAAAGGGACGTAAGTGGCTACGCCTTGGATTTGCTGGATAGAGTGGGCCTCGCCAACCGATCTCATCATTACCCATTACAACTCTCTGGTGGAGAGCAGCAAAGGGTTTCACTAGCAAGAGCATTTTCCAATCGTCCGGCAATTTTGTTTGCCGATGAGCCCACAGGCAACCTCGATGCGGAAACCAGTGAAAAAGTGGAGCGATTGATGTTTAATTTAAATAGTGAAGCAGGGACAACGCTGGTTATTGTTACTCACGATCCAGAGCTTGCTAGCCGTACCGGCCGGGTGATCAAACTAAAGGGGGGTAAAATAATTGCTGATGGATCCGATGCAAAATAATCATTTGTCTACAACCCACAGTAAGGTCGGCTTTAACTGGCTACTTAAAATGGCTTGGCGCGACGCACGAAAAAATCGGTCGCGATTACTGTTGTTCGTTTCCTCAATTGTTCTTGGAATTGCTGCGCTTGTAGCCGTATATTCCTTTAAGGATAATATGGAGCAGGACATTGACGATCAGGCGAAAACCTTAACGGGAGCTGATTTAACGGTTGAGTCCCGCAAACCTGTTTCTGCAAAGACCATGCAGGTCCTGTCAAAATTAGGTGATGAAACTGCAACGGAGCGAAGCTTTGCTTCTATGGTTTACTTTCTGAAAACGGATCAGAGCAGGCTCGTGCAGGTAAAAGCGCTTGAGGGTAATTTTCCATACTATGGCAGTTTAGAAACTACACCTCTAAATGCCGCAGGTAAATTCAGGAGTATGGAAAGGGGCGCATTGGTTGACCGCACAGTAATGCTTCAATATAATGCCAGGGAAGGTGATTCTATTAAAGTTGGATCGCTCAGCTTTTTAATATGCGGGTCGTTGGACAAAGCACCCGGACAGTCTGGAATTTCCTCGACTGTCGCCCCCATTGTTTATATTCCATTAAGGTATTTGGAGCAAACAGGTCTCACTAAAATCGGAAGCAGGATTCAGTATAAATTTTACTTTAAGTACAATAGTGATATACAGCTTAAGAACGATCTAAAAAGGCTCCATCCTTTGTTTGAAAAAGAAGGGCTCGATACCGAAACTGTCGCTTCAAGAAAAGAACGGATAGGCAAGTCCTTTCAGGATGTTAGCAGATTCTTAGCACTATCCGGCTTCATAGCCCTTTTACTTGGATGTATAGGAGTGGGGAGTTCAATTCAGGTTTACATCAAGGAAAAATTGACTACAATTGCCACACTCAGATGCCTGGGTTTACGAACCCGGGAGGCTTTTTTAATCTATTTGATCCAAGTCATAGTGTTAGGGTTGATTGGCGCTCTAATTGGCGCCTTTTGCGGAACGATGCTCCAGTTTGTTCTTCCCGTTGTTTTTAAAGATTTCATTCCTGTTGAATTGAGTATGCAGGTTTCCTGGTCGGCAGTAGTTCAGGGAGTATTTTTGGGAGCCTTTATTTCCGTATTGTTTGCGTTGCCGGCATTGCTGGCAGTAAGAAGCATTTCGCCGCTAAACGCCATCAGGCAGTCCCTGGAAAAAGAACGGAAAGGAATGGATTACCTTTTGATAGTTGTGTACCTGGGTATCGGCCTTTTTGTACTTGGTTTTTCTCGTCTCCAAATGAACAACTGGATTGATGCGCTAGCTTTCTGCTTGGCTATTTTGCTGGCCTGTTTGGTGTTATATGGCATTTCAAAATTGCTAATGTTCCTTGTTAGAAAGCTGGTTAGCAGGTTTTCCTCTTATTTATACAGACAGGGATTTTCAAATCTTTACCGGCCAAACAACCAGACCCTAATGCTTACAGTTTCCATCGGTCTGTCAACAACATTAATATGCACCCTGTTTTTAATACAGCAAATACTGGTTCAACGGGTTCAGGTATCTTCTTCAAAGAGCCAGGCAAATATGATTCTATTCGATATTCAGAGCAGTCAAAAAGATGCAGCGGCCACGCTCGCAAAGAAGTTTGGACTGCCGGTAATTGCGCAGGTTCCAGTAGTCACGGTTAGGATTGATAAGATTAACGGCCGTACCTCAAAAGGAGAGGGGCGAGAAGCAAGAGCATTACAGGGAGAATTACGCGTCACGTTTCAGGATACACTCACTTCCGCGGAGAAGATAGTTAAAGGCAAATGGCAAGGGAATGTCGAAAAGGATGGGAACGTATTTGTTTCCCTGGAAGATGGCTATGCAAAGCGCATTAATGTAAAGATAGGAGATACCGTACTTTTTAATGTTCAGGGATTACCCATCTCAACAATTATTGGCAGTTTTCGAGAAGTAAACTGGACCAGGATGCAAACTAACTTTAGAGTAGTTTTCCCCAAAGGGGTCTTGGAAGATGCACCACAGTTCCATGTATTGATGACAAAAGTTCCATCCGAGTCTGTGTCAGCAAAGTTTCAGGGAGCGGTAGTAAGGAATTTTCCAAACGTTTCAGTAATAGATTTGGGATTAATTATAAAAGTGGTGGAGGACTTACTTTCTAAAATTACTTTCGTAATTCAGTTCATGGCCTCATTCAGTATGGCCACTGGATGGGTTGTATTGATATCTGCCGTGCTCACAAGTAAAAGTCAGCGCTTAAAGGAAATTGTCCTACTGCGGACTTTAGGGGCAAGTAAACGGCAAATTATCATTATCACCGTCGTGGAATATGCTTTTCTTGGGGTATTTGCTGCAGGTACCGGGGTTTTACTGTCATTATTTGCCAGTTGGGCATTGTCCATATTTGTATTTGATGCAGTATTGGCCGTACCGATTATACCTGTGATGATTATATTCTTATCTATATGCTTAATTATTGTATTAACTGGTGTAATGAGTAGTCGGAAGACACTCAATACACCACCCATTCAGATCCTGAATGCTTAAACAATGCAAATATTTCCCTAATTTTAAGTTATGAAGCATATTTCTATACTTGTTCCAAAGGGTGCCATTTTGGGTAGCCTTGAAGGCTCAAGACAGGTTCTTAGCCAGGTTAATTCATTTTACCAAATGCGGGGTTTAGATCCAATTTTCAAGGTGGAACTTATTGGCCTTGCCAGGGAGACTCCGGTAAGCGGTGGCTTATTTACCGTTAATGCAGACCGCACAATTGCTGACGTAAAGAAAACGGATTTGATTATTATTCCGGCTTTGGATGGGGACCTCAATCTCGCCATAGAAAACAATAGGGAATTTATTCCATGGATCATCAGCCAGTATAATTCGGGAGCCGAAGTGGCAAGTCTTTGCCTGGGCGCATTCCTATTGGCTTCTACTGGATTGCTGAACGGGAAGAAATGTGCTACACATTGGTTAGCCGAGAATGACTTCAAAAAGTTATTCCCAGAGGTGAGCCTGGTTACTGAAAAAATCATAACAGATGAACATGGCTTGTATTCCAGTGGGGGAGCCTTTTCTTATTTAAATCTTATTCTATACCTTATTGAGAAATATGCCGGCCGGGAAATCGCTGTGCTTTCGGCTAAAGTGTTTGCAATTGAATTGGATAGAGACAACCAACTCTCATTTACCGTTTTTCAAGGGCAGAAAGAACATGAAGACGAGTCGATTAAAAAGGTACAACAGTTTATTGAAACCAATTTCCAGGATAAAATTACCATTGATCAACTGGCATCTATGCTGGCAATTGGTAGAAGAAATCTGGAAAGGAGATTTAAAAAGGCAACTTCAAATACCATTGCCGAATATATTCAGCGGGTAAAGGTGGAGGCTGCTAAAATTAGTTTAGAATCTTCCAGGGAAAATGTCAACGAAGTGATGTACAAAGTGGGCTATACAGATAATAAAGCGTTTAGAACAACCTTCAAAAGGTTAACAGGTTTATCGCCAATTCAATATAGAAGTAAATACTATCGGCAGCAAGCAGGGTAAAACACAATGCCTGAAATTCCGTTATTAATGAAACTACTTTTGATTGATGCCCGAAAAAAGACAGTTCTTCAAAGGAATTAAAGGAAAAATCATATTGGCGCTGCTACTCGCTTGCGTATCACTATTGACCGCCTGGAGTGTAAGTAAATCAGTCTTCAAGGAAATGCTAACTACTGTAGATAATGTTTCCGCACCGAGCAGCAGGTTAGCACTTGTAAACTCCATTTCCAGAAATATTGGCACATTGGACCAGCAGCAGAAAAGCCAGGCCATATTGGAGCCAGGCAACTATAGCAAAATTTTTAAGGCATCAGCCCAACTGCGCAAACTTATTGATTCGCTCGCGATTCTTTACGCGACAGATTCAATTCAAACTTCCAGAATTGCCACTATAAAAAGATTGCTTATTGAACGCGACAAGCAATTTCTGAATTATTTATTGATCAGGGGCAGATTGATGAATAACAAGCCGCTGGCAGACAACATGAAGCAGCTGAGCATCGCCGTAGCAAGTCCGGGAAAAAAAGACAGCACTATTCTAGCTACCGAACAAAAAACCTCCACTACAACTTTTTTGCCTGATGATCAGAAACCAAGGAGTTTTCTGGACAAAATATTTGGTAAAAAGAAGGAGGGTAGAACCGGTCAGTCTTTTGTGATCAGGAGTGAAGAACGGATTAAACGGGATACCATAGCACTTGCTGCGCAAGATGCAATGATTAGGCGAATTGAGAAATCATTCAAAAATATAGAAGTAGAACAGCGACAAAAAAATGCGAGCTTCTTAAGTAGGGAGGCCGATTTGGCTCGGGTGAATAGTAAACTAACTGCCCAAATGCTCGAAGTATTAAGGATGGTTGAAAGCAAAGTGCTCACCCAGATTGATCTCAATGCAATCCAGGCAAAGCAAGTAGTTAATGCTGGTATAGATACGATCACAGCAATTTTGCTTGCATTCTTGCTGATCACCATCGTGTTACTTTACCTGATCCTGACAGACATTACCAGGAGTAACAGGTACAGACATGATCTTGAAATTGCAAAGGATGAGGCCGTATATCATGGGATGGCCAAACAGCGCTTCTTGTCAAATATGAGCCATGAGATCAGAACACCCTTGCAATCAATTGTAGGCTATACTGAACTCATCATGGAGGAAAAAGCTACTCCGGATCCTGATCATGTTCAAGCCATTCACAACTCCTCCGAACATCTTTTGCAAATTGTTAACGAGATACTTGATTATAACAGGATCATCTCTGGTAAGTTTACTTTTGTCAACGAAGCTTTCCACATGGACTTGCTTCTTGATGAAATCATCACCGTAATAAAGCCGGAAGCAGAAGCCAAATCACTGCAACTGAAAACGAGTTTTGAACTAAATGAACTGGGTTTACTTAGCGGCGACGCCTTTAGATTAAAACAAGTCCTGTTAAATCTGCTCGCAAATGCAGTGAAATTTACGGATCAAGGCGAAATCCGCCTATTGGTAAAGTATAAGAAGAAGGAGAACGACCATCATTTCACTTTCACCGTTGCTGATACAGGGATAGGGATGTCTGAAGAAGATTCGAAAAGGATTTTTGAGGAGTTTGAACAAGTTAATGCCAGCCAGACAGATCTGCGAAGGCAGTCAGGCGCCGGCTTAGGCCTTACAATTGTCAAAGCACTAATTGAGAGTCAGGGAGGTCGAATCTATGTAAAAAGCAAATCCAATATCGGGAGTACATTTACATTTTACCTCACTTTTGCAGCTGCAGTTGGAAGTGCCCCGCACCTCTTGGAAAGTCCTGCGCTAAAAAAGGATTTCCAGGGCAAAGTTTGGGTAGTGGATGATGATCCCTCGATACTCGAGTTATGCGGCATCATTTTTAGAAAAGCGGGTGTTGACTACCAATGCTTCAATAGCCCTATAGCATTATTGCAACAAGATCTTGACATCGGAATTTCGCACATATTGATGGATATCCGTATGCCTGGAATGAGTGGGGAGGAACTTTGCCGAAAAATAAGATTGAAAGGGAACCGCCACATAAAGATTGTTGCAATCACTGCTCAAGTGTTGCCTGATGAGCATGAAGCGCTCCTTAAAAGTGGTTTCGATGCTTTAATTACCAAACCGTTTAAATCTATTCAATTGCTAAACGTGATTAACGGCAATCATATCGACTTACCTGTAAATCTTAATGCTGATCTTGGGCAATTAAAAAAGATGACTTTTGGGGATCCAGTTCTGATGAGGCAGATATTAGATCAGTTCACCAAAGACAGCGAGGATGATTCGGAGGTGATCAGAGCTGCATTGAGCGAAAATAATGTTGAGCTCACCTCCCTGGTGCTGCATAGAATGGCAGGAAGGATTGCACAGATCGGAATTAACGAGCTTTCATCAAAATTCAGAGTTATGGAATTGAGGCTTAGAACCGAGAACTCAAACTCAATAGCCGAAAACCGCCTGGAAATATTGAATTTGCTTTCGTCTTTATCGCATGCGCTCAAAATGTTGCAGAAAGAAGAATCAAATTATTCGATCTCATAACGCTCCATTTTGCTATACAACGTTTTCCTGTCAATGTTGAGCAATTTTGCGGCTTTAGACTTATTGTACTTAACTTTTACGAGGGTTTCCAGGATGAGTGATTTTTCGTTGACCTCGTTAATTGCTTTCAAATCTGTTCCACTTGGTTTCTGAGCCTGATTTACAGCGATTATCATCTCTTCCGGCAAGGATGCTAACCCGGCAATTTCAGTAGTAGACAACAATACCATTCTTTTAATCACATTTTTTAGCTCACGTAAATTTCCAGGCCAATCATACCTCGTTAAAATATCACTCGCTTCCGGAGCCAGTGTCTTAACTTCCCGCCCAAGCTCCAGGTTTGATTGCTTTATAAAATGTTTAATAAAGATTTCTAAATCTTTTTCACGGTCGCGCAGGGCCGGGATTTGTATTTTAAATTCATTCATCCGGTGATACAGATCCTCACGGAACGAACCTTGAGCAACGGAGTTTTTCAGGTCGTCATTTGTAGCGGTAATCACCCTTACGTCTACCTTGATGTTCTTTGTGGTTCCCAAAGGCTGTATTGTTTTTTCCTGCAGCGCACGTAACAGCTTAATTTGTACGTCATAGCTGAGGTTACCTACCTCATCTAAAAATAATGTCCCTCCATTTGCAGCTTCAAACTGACCTTTTTTATCATTAATGGCACCTGTAAATGCGCCCTTTACATGCCCAAATAGTTCACTTGCAGCAAGTTCCTTAGAAAGTGCGCCACAATCTATCGCAACAAAAGGCTTGTCTTTCCTTTTGCTTTGCATATGTAAAGCTCTTGCGGCATATTCCTTTCCTGTTCCGCTTTCTCCCTGTACAATTACAGACATTTCTGTCGGCGCAACCAAAGAAATGTACTCATTAAGTTTATCGGCGATTTTGCTTTTACCTTTAATGGCATCACCATGTTCTACACCTGTACCTAAAGATTTTTTATCTGTTTTATTGAGCGTTTTGTTAATCACCATTAACAGCTCATCTGGGTTAACTGGCTTGGTAATGTAATCTATAGCGCCTAACTGAATAGATTTAACTGCAGTTCTCACATCATTAAAGCTTGTCATAATGATCACGCTGAATTCTATATTTTTTGACCTTAAGGAGGAGATGACATCAAGACCGGTGCCATCTGGTAATCTATAATCTGCAAGAATCAGGTCGTAACTATCACTTTCCAAAAGATCCAGGGCTTTCTTAACAGTATAAGCAATACTGGTGTGGTGTTGGTGCTTGTTTAAAAAGCCCTCTAATATTTGAGAGAAAGTTCGGTCGTCTTCTATAATTAGTATTCGTGCCATAGGGATTTCGCATCAGAAGCCGTAAAAATACGAAACAACACTGATATACCGTGAGCGGGTTAAAAAACGAACAAGTTTACTTAAACTTTTTATTAGCTTTGTTATATATGCTGTCTAAGAAAACTAAATATGCAATAAAAGCACTTGTAGCGCTTGGCAAAAACACAGGAAATCCGCCGATGCAGATTGTTAGGCTTGCGGAAATGGAAATGATACCCAGAAAATTTTTGGAGCAGATTTTACTCGATATGCGTAATGCAGGTTATCTGTATAGTAAAAAGGGAGCGGGAGGGGGTTATAGTTTAAATAAAGATCCCAAAGACATTTACCTGGCAGATATCTTAAGGATAACAGACGGGCCAATTGCCATGGTACCCTGTGCAAGTTTAAAATTTTACAGGAAGTGCGATGAGTGTCATGATGAGGTTACTTGCGGCATTAGGAAAACATTTATTGATGTGAGAGACGCCACACTAAACGTTTTGGCTCAAACCTCAATAGCAGATGTTATCGCAAGAGAAATAGAACCAATTGTTTAAGACAAGTTATTTTTTAACGTTTTTCATTTCCGATGGAATAAACGAATTTTTGCACTGAATTTTTCGGTCTTCAATAAAGCAGAGTCTTTCATACATCTTTTCATTGAGTTTTGTAGCGTCCTTACCTTCCTTAAGTAACGCTATGATCAGATCAAAAGCAATCAGTGCACAAATATTTAATTCAGCTTTTCTGAAAAATTGAAGGCAAATAGTCGCATCAAAAAGCGATTGTTCGTAATTGCCGGCAATTCTGCTATTACAGGCACTATTCAACTGAATGATGTGCGCAGTATAATTGCTGATGTTATACCTTTCTTTTTCGTCGTAAATTTCATTTAAGATTGATGCCGACTGCCTGGATTTCTTTGAAGGATCGTAGATGGTATACCATAACGACATTATACTTAACAAAAATATTGCAAATGGATTTCTGCTTTTAAATATTTCTGGATTCTGTATTTTAATCAGGTTAAAAAGCGCTTCTGTTTTTTGTCGGTCATTTAACAGCAGTCCAAAGTGAAGGGCAAACACAAGGATAATTGAATCATTCATCTCATGCCTCGAAACATGGGAAGGAATATTTTTCATCAATTCCGTATATATCTTGTCTTGTTCATTCAGGTAATCGCAAACTTTTAGTTCGCTGATGTTTTTTAATAAAACCAAAGCGCTGGATGAAGAGAGCAGCCTGTTTTTTTTACCCGATACAATTCGATCCTCATGGTTCTCTTTCAGTTTCAATAAATCCAAAATGGACAATAATGCATTGTATATGGTCGTATGGGTTTCATCGACAGAAATTTTCGACAGCATTTCTACAGATTCTCTGTAACAGGGATCACCAATGTCAAAATTTATAAGCGCTCTGATAATTTGGTTATGAAAAAGCTCTACCTGATCTTGTGCTATAGCATCAGTGCTATTTTTCATTCTATAATCGAGATTTTCAGCAGCAAAAAGTATCAGGTAGGTTCTTTCAGAATGATTAGGTTCTAAAGAAAATGCGTGTTTCAGATAACTGAAATCCCCGGATCGGACAAAATAGCGGATGGTCCACTGAATAATCTGGAGTTTAATGGGACCATTCCTGTATGTTTTTCTAACCTGATCAAAAAAGCCTTCATCTATCTTTAAATGAAACTGTTCCAATAATTCAATAAATAGAAAATATTCGAATACCTGTGGTTGGATAAAACGAACAAATTCCTTTGGATGAAATTCCTCAGATGATCTTTCCTCCATTAATATACCATCTGAAAGCAATTCTGAATACGCATTCTTAAATGCGGCAAGTTCACTGATCAGATCGTCTTTGGAAACTGCGTTTTTTTTCTTGCCATTGTCAGTCAGCTGGATAATTTTTTTAAGAAACAGTATTTTCTCGGTATAGTAATTCGACCTGTATATCTTGTCTTGTATAAACCGGGAAATTAACTCGTAGAACGTAATGTTAGAGGCATAATTGAAGTTTGGATCCTCCTCCTTTAACTGGTAATACAGCTGAACGTGAAAAGGAAATTTTAACTGACTTTTCAATCTTGGTTTTACAATCTCAGGATCCACATGATCAATTTTTGAAATGATCATGTCAACCTCTTTTTCTGTGAAAGGCGGCACATTAGATTGTTCATTCAAATTATAATAATTTCCAGGAAACCATTTGGTTTTCAAATAAGCAGACTGTCGCATACAGTCGTAAAATCTAACCCATGTGGTTGAACGCATGCTCATTACCAATTTGATTGCCTTGCTGTCTTCCAGTGCGCAAATAAAATCTATGATGCCATTAAAAAGATGTCTCCTGAGGTCTTTCAGTAAGGCTACATCAGAAAATCCGTCAAGAAAAATCAGGAATTTTCTTCCTGTCTTTTTAAAATGACTATCGGCTTGTGAGATCAGGTTTTCATGTTGAGGAATTCCCAATATCAGCTTGAGTTGGGATTCGAAACTTGCTTGTGGATTTTCTTTGTTAAATAGGCTATAAATGGTAATAAATGCTAAAGTGTCTTCTTTGTAGTTTGCATCTCTTCGAGAAATAATTTTCTCTGCAAGGTGACTTAAAATAATCGTTCGGCCGTAACCGGGCTGGGAGATGAATGACGTAAACGTGTAATCACTCACGTAGAAATCGTCAAAGTCGTGTTCAGAAAACTTCCTTTTAACAGTGATTTCATAAGGAACACCAGATCGGTTTTTTATACTCTTGATGGTAGCATTAGTTAGCGTGGCAGATCTTTCATGTACCTCAGACCAATTGAACTCTTTTGATTCTGCAGCCCGTAGTTCTAAATGGGAAGCGAAGGTCTGAGGATGGCTCGTTGCGTATTCTGTTAATGTGGATAAGGTAAATTTCGAGAAATTATGCCTCACCATAGCAAACCCAAACAGCCGCTTAATGGTCGTTTCACTAACATTTTTGTTTAGTGCTTTGCTGATCTCTATCGATATTCTTTTACAGTCTGCTGGAGTAATATTTCGTATTCCTGTTTTTGAAAGAATTTGATTTCTGAGATCATTTAAGACAGAGGGTTCGTCCATTTCGCAAATTTATTTAGGCATTTCATTTAGAGCTTAAACGAATATAATGCTTTATGTCAGAACATTGTTTGTGTTCACATCCTAAATCGAAACGGCTGTTTTGGGTAGAATCGTGCAATTGTTTAAATAACAGTTCTTTAAACCATCTGAGGGCGATAACTGCCCATTCATAAGATCAAAAATGAACAAAATGAACAGAAAAACGATCTGAGGCCATTTTAATGAACAATTCGAACGTGGCTAACAAGGCAATCAATGATTAAAATTGTATGAAGCAATCAAGAATCTCAATTCCCTCTGCCATGAAATGCACATCTACTTTAACCGAAAACGTAAAAAGAATTCTCTCCTCTTTGTTAGTAATTATTCTAGTAACGCTATTGAATTTAAATTCGTATGCGCAAACAAGAATATTTGCAAATGAAGTAAGTTATTCAAGCCCTGCCACAATATCTTCTTTATTGGGTTGTGGGAATTTGGGCCTTAGTCCTTGTTACACAAACGCTGTTGACAATCCTGCAAATGCAATAAGTACATCAACTTCCACTTTTGCAAGGGTAAAGTCCAGTGCGGGTTTGGCACTTGGGATTGCCGCATTTCAAGGAGAGATTGAATTGAAATTTGCCGCGGTCGTGCCAGCAGGTACCACCAGTTATATCCGGATTAACTCACCGAATGCCGATTTGCTAAATACTTTGTTAGGCGGCAACCTGGGGAATGTGCTTACAAATGTAGTAGGTACTGTCGCACTGGGCAACAGGTATTTTGAAGCCGGTGCCAGAATGGGAACTGGCGCTGCAAATAATGTATTCAATGGAAATAGCGCAAATCCCTTTTCCACCGACAACATAAAATTGATCAAAGATGCAAATGGATATTTTTATGTAGCCATAACTCCCGCACAAGCGTATGACCGCGTTTATATAAAAGATTTTACGAATGCGGTTCTAGGTTTGGGTGCAACTAGTTATACTGACGTATATTATGCTTTTCATGGTGGAACTATTGATCCCTGTGCGCAAGGATTCGCTACTGGATTTGAGGGTACCGGCCTTACGGCTGATCTTCTGGGCCTTGGAAAGGCTGGAGTTACAAATCCGGAACGGGCGATCGATGCCGATCTAACGAATTTTTCTCAAATCAGCCTTGGTGCTCTTGGGGTAGCTGGTACCATTAGCCAGATCATTTACTTTGAAACGCTCTCTACTCCGGGTGATGATTTTAATGTAACCATCCAAGCCCCGCAAGCGTTGATTAATGCTGGCTTATTGAACAATATTTCTGTAACTGCATACAATGGGGCTACTTCTGTGTATACCAGTAGCCTGTCGTCTCTTTTGGATCTTGACCTGCTAGGCTTGCTAAATACAGGACAGCCTGCCGCTATTCCGTTTAGTCCCGGTACCCAGTTCGATCGTGTTAAGGTTACGATTTCATCTTTACTAAATGCAAGTTTAACGCAAACGTTTAATTTATATGGCGTAACGCGATCAGCAGGCAGGCCAACATTTACTGCTCCTGCATCCAATAACGTAAGTATTTGTTCAGGAACGTCTGCAACGCTGAGGGCGACAACTCCTTCAAGTAATCAATTGCTTTGGTATGAAAGTGCAACTGGGGGTACACCTGTTACCACTTCATATAATGGAACTTTTGTTACACCGGTCCTTACCGCGAACAAAACCTATTACGTTTCGGCAAAAAATCTCTCTTGCGCTCAAGAATCAGCAAGAGTACCAGTAACAGTTACACTCAATCCAATTCCGGATTTACCGGTAATTACTACAAATAGTCAAACGATCAGTGCCGGTCAAAGTACCACATTGCAGGCTACGGCTACCGGCGGAAATACCATTCAGTGGTTTGCAAGTCAGGCTGGTGGAATACCACTAGCCACCGGACCGTCATTCACCACCCCAAGCCTGAACGCCACCGCCGTTTATTATGTCGGAACGGAAAGTGCATTGGGCTGCGCAAGTGCATCAAGAGTCCCGGTAACAGTAACTGTAACCAATGATCCGGTCAATCCAAACTGTAATGCAGCTACAATGCAACAATCTGGGATAGATGGTATATGTGTGTTGTGCAGCATCCAGGGTGCAGGCAACTCAATTGATAATGATCCCGCCAACTTCACAAGGATCAATCTTGCAGTGGGTGTCGGTGCGTCTGGATATCAACGTTTGTTATTTGCCAGTCCGGGTTCTTCAACAGACAGCATCAGATTGGATCTCGAAACTCCAACCGGTTTAACAGATTTAACAATTCTAAACGGTATTACGGTAAGGGTAATGAACGGCAACGTTGTTGTCGCGAGCTATCCGCTCAATTCAGCGTTACTGAACTTGCAACTTTTAGGAGGAAATCGTTTCAAAGCAACAGTTCCTGCGGGCGGAGTTTATGACCGGGTAGAAATCAGGTTAAATGCTTTGGTCTCTGCGTTAAGTAACCTCAACATTTATGGAGCGGAAATAATATTTCCCAATCCTACAGTAGCCAGTAGTGGTCTAAACGTTTGTGCAGGTAATGCGACAACCTTGTCCGCTACTCCAAATGGTGGTACCAACTTGAAATGGTATGATACCGCTACAGGGGGCACTGCTCTAGCTACTGGTAATAGTTTTACAACTCCGGTTCTCAGTGCTTCTGCTATTTATTACATAGAAGTCAGTAAGGGAAACTGTGCCAACCAACAACGTATCCCGGTAACAGTAAATGTTAATCCTCCCATCAGCTTTGCTGGTATCGCATTAACAAATGCCACACTCGGCGCCACCTACTCCAAACAAGTTCCTTTAGCTACAGGAGGTACACCTGCATTTACTTATACACTGGCTCCCGGTAGTGTGCTTCCCGCTGGTCTCTCCATTGCGAACGATGGAACTATAGCAGGAACGCCGACTGGCACTGGCGACTTCAATTTTTCTGTGTTGGCAACAGATAGTAAAGCTTGTGTTGCTTCGGCTAATTTTACCCTCAAAGTTACTCCTGCATTACTGTTGCCGGCGGCGGTGCTTCCAAACGGAACAACTGGAACGGTCTACCCGGTACAAACAATTCCGGCTGCAACAGGCGGTACAACCCCATACACCTATACTGCCAGCAATCTGCCTCCCGGCCTTACTTTCGATCCGGCAACAAGGCAAATTTCGGGCACACCTACGCAAATTGGGAACTTCATCATTCCAGTAACCGCTACTGATGCCAATGGAAATACTGTAGTAGGTAATTATACGATTGTTGTTAGAGATCCACTAACGCTTCCGGCGGCAACTCTTGCAAATGGTACGGTCGGCACAACTTACAGCACGCAAACAATACCATCTGCTGCTGGTGGTAATGGCCCGTATAGTTACAGTGCTTCAGCACTGCCTCCGGGTCTAACTTTTAACCCATCAAGCAGGGAAATCTCCGGCACGCCAACTCAAGTTGGAAATTTCACCATTCCGGTAACCGCTACCGATGCAGATGGGAAGACCGTAACTACAAATTATTCCATCACTGTCGGCGCACCGCTCGTATTAGCTCCAAAAATTATGGCAGATGGAACGGTGGGAAGCCCGTATGCAACTGAGACCATCCCAGCCGCAACTGGTGGTACTGCCCCATATACCTACGTGGCAACCAATTTGCCTCCAGGGCTTGCATTTAATGCAACCACCCGACAGATTTCCGGCACACCAACGCAATCAGGAACATTTAATGTAAATGTATCCGTTACTGATGCAATCGGTACAATGGCAAACCAAACCTATACAGTTAAAGTTAATGGCGTCTTGTCACTTCCATCAGCAAGTCTGCCAAGTGGAATAGTAGGTACTGTATATCCAAATCAAACTCTTCCGGCAGTAACCGGTGGAACTGCACCATACACCTATGTAGCAACCGGACTTCCTCCGGGAATCTCCTTTAATGCAACCACTCGTGTCCTTTCGGGAACACCTACTACTGGCGGACCATACACCATTAAGCTCACTGCTACTGATAATGCAGGATTATCTACAAGTACGGATTATGCTTTACAAGTTAATGTTGATGCGCCGGTAGTTGCCGCTGTAAGCACCTGTAGTGGTTCACCTGCAACATTAACAGTTTCTAACGTGATACCTGGTGTTATATACAAGTGGTATGCGTCAACAGGAAGCACGTCAATTGCAACCGGATCAAGTTTTACCACGCCAGCATTGAATTCTTCAACAACTTATTATGCAGAAGCTAGCTCCGGTACTGCCGTAAGCAGCAGAACTGCTGCAATTGTAACTGTTAATCCACCTGCAGCCCTTGCAGTGGTAGGTACCGCTAACCAGGTGGTGAGCCCCGGACAAACAACAACTCTCCAGGCAAGTGCCGATGCTGGAAATACGATACAATGGTTTGCCAACGCTACAGGAGGACCTGTTCTGGCAACCGGCGCCACTTTTACCACTCCGGCACTAAACGCAACAACAACTTATTATGTTGGTACGTTAACCGCTTCTGGTTGTGCCAGCAGCTCAAGAGTGCCTGTAACTGTAACAGTTACCAGTGGCCCGGTAAACCCGAATTGTAATGCGGCAACGAGTCAGCAGACCGGAATTGACGGGTTATGTTTGCTTTGCAGTGTTCAAGGCGCCGGAAATTCAACTGACTCCGACTTAAATAATTTTACAAGGATCAATTTAGTTGTCGGTGTTGGAGCCTTCGGCTATCAGAGACTGATCTTTTCTTCTCCTGGAACTGCAACCGACAGCATCCGTCTGGATTTAGAAACCCCTACAGGCCTGGCCGATGTAGGTGTTCTAAGTGGCATCACCGTTCGTGTGATGAATGGATCGACTGTTGTGGGAACCTATCCGCTTAATTCTGCCTTAGTAAACCTTCAACTATTAAACGGTAACCGCTTTCAGGTAACTGTGCCTGCTGCTGCGGTTTATGATCGGGTAGAAGTACGCTTTAGTGCATTGGTTGCCGCATTGAGTAACTTAAATATCTACGGTGCAACCGTAGTGTATCCAAATCCAACAGTTGCCTCAAGCGGACAAAATATCTGTTCAGGCAGCGCAACAACGTTAACAGCAACTGCAAACGGTGGCACTACTATAAGTTGGTTTGCAAATCCAACTGGTGGAACTGCCTTGGCTTCCGGCGGAAGTTTTACAACTCCGGTATTGAATTCAACAACAACATACTATATAGAGGTAAGTAAGGCTGGATGCGCAAATCTGCAACGTTTACCTGTTACTGTCACAGTTACACAAGTGCCAGCTGCACCTGTTTTGGTTAATGTACCTCCAATTTGTGCGGGCTCTGCTGTAACCCTTGCTATAAATAATCCGGTTGCCGGCCTTACCTACAATTGGTATAGCGCTGCTAATGGCGGTACGATACTGGGCAGCGGCCCCACCTTTACAACACCTGTGTTAACAGCAAATACTACTTATTATGCTGAAGCTGCTTCTGGTTCTTGCACCAGCGCCACGCGTACTGCTGTAAATGTGAACATCAGTCCGATTCCGGATGCCCCTATAGTTACATCAAACAGTGTTGTTATTAGTTCCGGACAAACGGCTACGTTAAGCGCAACTACTACCGGGAATAATATTATAAACTGGTATGCTGCCCCTACAGGCGGTGCAATTTTAGCCACCGGCCCTACTTTTGTAACGGCTCCTTTAACCGCTACTACCACCTACTATGCAGAAACTGCAAATGAGGCTGGTTGTGTTAGTGCGGCTCGTGTAGCAGTAACGGTAACTGTTTTGGGTGGTACACCCAATCCAAATTGTAATGCTGCAAATACACAACAAAGTGGAATTAATGGCATATGTGTACTTTGTAGTATTCAAGATGCCGGAAATTCTGTAGATGCCAATTTTACTAATTATACAACCATCAGTCTCCCTGTTGGTGTTGCAGGTTCGGGTTATCAGCGGCTGATCTTCCCTGCCGCCGGAGTAGGAACAGATAGCATCCGCCTGGATCTTGAAACCCCTGGTGGACTTGCAGATGTGGTCCTGCTGGGAGGTATCCAGGTCAGGGTAATGAATGGCAGCACAGTTGTCGCTACTTACAATCTTGGTGCTTCGCTACTCAACCTTAGCTTATTAAGCGGAAACAGGTTCATTGCCACACTTCCTGCTGTAGCTAACTACGACAGGGTGGAGGTGAGGGCAAATGGCCTGGCATCGGTGCTAATGAATCTTCGCATTTATGGTGCACAAGTCATCTATCCAAATCCAACAGTTTCTGCCAATGGCCAAACTATTTGTTCAGGTAGCGCTACTTTACTTTCAGCTGCTGCAAATGGAGGTACAACGCTCCGTTGGTATAGTGACGCAGTTGGCGGTACATTACTGGCCACAGGAGAGAATTTTACCACGCCAACGTTAACCGCAACAACCACTTATTACATTGAAGTGAGTAAAGGAAGTTGCGCAAATGCTCAGCGAATTCCTGTAACCGTAACAGTTACTACACCTCCTTCAGCGCCTGTAGTCGCTGCTGCGGCACCAGTTTGCTCTGGCTCATCTGCAATTCTGTCGATCACTGCTCCTGCGCCTGGCATTTCGTACAATTGGTATACCGCAGCTTCTGGAGGCAGCCCAATGTTTAGCGGCCCTGTGTTTACCACACCTGCCTTAACAGCAAATACAACGTTCTATGTAGAGGCAGCTAATGGGGCATGTGCTTCCGCATCACGTACAGCTGTTAATGTAACCGTTAATCCACTTCCTCCGTTGCCACAAGTCGCAGTTTCATCAACTACCGTGAATGCTGGTCAGTCAGCCACACTTACTGCTTCATCAACAGACCCTTCTGTTACGTCATTTAACTGGTATGACTCAGCAAGTTCGACTACCCCGGTGTTCACGGGTTCCACTTTTGTTACGCCGGCTTTATCGGCCAATGCTTCATATTTTGTTGAATCTGTATCTGCTTCCGGATGTACATCTGCCGGTCGTGTGCAAGTCAACATCACGGTAAATGGCGGTGGTACTCCAACTACAGTTCCTTGCGAAGCCGCCACATCGCAAACCAACGGTATCACCGGATTAGCTCTTTTTGCGAATGTTTTCAATGCCGGACAGGCTGTCGACAATGATACTCAAACCGCTTCTTCGCTGGTGATGCCAGTTGGATTGGTCGGCGCCTCCATCTACCAGCGTCTTGGCTTTACCAACCTATCGGGTACTGGAGATACTGTAAAAGTACTACTCAGCTCTCCTGCTCGTTTATTGTCTGTAGGTTTACTGGGCAATGTTACCATCACTTCCTATAATGGAGCTACCAGTAATAACGATGGGATAGCGATCAATAATCCTTTAGTTAATATTCAATTGCTGAGTGGGGGTGCTCAGGCGCTAGTGAGCTTCGTGCCTGCTCAACCATTCGATAATGTTGAGGTAAGACTAAACTCCGGAATAGCTGGGGCGTTGACCTCAATTAACGTTAATTATGGCCAACGCGTACTTGCAGCGCCACAAATTACGGTTCCTAATCCAACTGCTTGTGCCGGATCAGCTGCTACGCTGACTGTACAAAACCCAGTTGCCGGACTAACTTATCGCTGGTATGATGCTTCCGGAACCTTCACAGGGTCAACAGGAACAAGCTTTACCACTCCAGTATTGTCGGCCAATGCGGTCTATTTTGTAGAGGCAAATACTGCCTCTGGCTGTGCAAGCGCCAAAACACCAGTAAATATTACGGTAACACCAGCTCCGGTAACTCCGCAATTATTAGCGGCTGACGTAAAAGTTTGTTTGGGCAGTGATGTAGTCTTAACCGTCGGAAATCCTCAAGCCGGAGTGATTTACATTTGGAAAAATGGAGCAACAATAGTTCAGTCTGGCCCATCAAGCACCTATACAGTTACTGCTGTAGCAGGCCCTGCCACTTATACAGTTGTAGCACAAAATGTTGCCTGCTCAACGGTTTCTGCACAAGCTACTGCAACTGTTGATGTAGGTACACCTACGCCTCCAGTAGTAACACCAGCTTCCACTACAGTTAACAGCGGAGAACGCGCATTGTTAACAGCAACCTCATCTACCGCAGGTGCTACATTCACATGGTATGACAGAGATCCTGCGCTTCCGGGAGCTGTTGTTCTTTCTACTCCTGCCAATGGAGAAAACGGAACATTCCTTACAGATCCACTTACTGCCAATACAACCATTTGGGTAACCAGCACAGCTGGAGCTTGTATATCCGCAGGTTCACCTGTTACCATCACTGTAAATCCTGCTCCAACTCCAGAGAGTGTTCCATGTGAAGCGGCCACTGCCCAGGAAAATGGAAAATCGGGATTGTTAGCTGCGCTTGCCGGAGTAGACAACCCGGATCAGGTTTGGGACGACAACGTCAATACAGGATCATCATTGAGAATTCCTGTAGGTGTTGGTACCTCCGTTTACCAACGTGCAATATTTACCGGGCCATCTGTAATCGGGGATAAAGTCCGGTTAAAATTAGTTTCGCCTGGAACTATCCTTTCCCTTGGCTTGTTGCAAAGTGTACAGGTAACTACTTATCTTGACGCAACTAGTAATGGTGATACCAGAACCATCAGTGATCCGTTGCTTAATCTGCAATTGCTTTCCGCAAATACAGAAGCCTTAATAGAATTCACACCTGCATCTGTATTCGACAGGGTAGAGGTACGGCTCAATTCCGGATTGCTTGGTGCACTCACTTCAATAAACTTTAATTATGCTCAGCGAATTTTAACACCTCCAGTAGTGTTAGCAGCTAATGTAAATGCCTGTGCAGGTACTTCAGCAACTTTATCAGTTCAAAATCCTGATGCGAGCCTAACTTACAAATGGTATCTGGGAACTACCTATCAAACAGGTAAGGATGGCGCAACATTCTTGACTGATCCTTCACTTGCCGCAGGTAGTTACGACTACTTTGTATCGGCAAGCAGGAATGGTTGCGAAAGTGTGAAGACTAAAGTTACGGTAACGGTACTGAATGCGCCGGATGCACCTGTTCCTGCTGCCGGAAATCCAACAGTAGCTTGCCCTAACACTCCTGTTACTCTGGCTGTAAACACTGTTGCCAACGTTTCATTCAACTGGTACGACTCAGCTGGCAATTTGCTTGCTGCCAATACTCCGGTTTATACTACAGGAAACCTCACTGTGGGCAGTTATGATTTCTTTGTCGAAGCAGCAAATGCCAATTCCTGCACAAGTACAGCACCGCGTACAAAAATTACTGTTAAAGTTAATCCAGGCGCTACGGCTGCCGATTTAACCATTGCGGGTCTTCCTGCCTCGGTTTGCGCAGGCACAACGCTCAATTTAACAGCCAGTGCTGCAACAGTTGTTAATCCAATCTTTACCTGGTATTCTGATGCATCTCTTACAACTGTAGCTTTCACTGGTGCCAGTGTCAATATACCGGTTACAGCTACAACAACCTACTATGTAACCGTTAAGGGCGACAATAAATGTGAAAATTTACCTGGCGATGCAAAAGTGGTTGCTATCAACGTAAACCCGCCAGCTACTGCCGCCGATTTGGAAGTTGATGGGGCTAATGCTGCGCTTTGCGCCGGAAGCACCGCAACGCTGGTTGCAAAAACCACAACGGTAACCAACCCTGTATTTACCTGGTATAAAGATGCGGCATTGACTGATATTGCCTATTCAGGAGCCACTTTTACAACTCCGGTTCTTACCGCAACTACCACCTATTACGTTACCGTAAGGGGAGATAATAAATGTGAAAATCTAGCGGCAAATGCAGAGGTCATTACATTAGTGGTCAATCCTCCTGCAGTTGCTTCAGACATCAATATTGTTGGGGGTGGTTCTGCAGTATGTGCAGGTTCTGCCATCACCTTGAGTGCCACTACCAGTACAGTTACTAACCCGGTATTCACCTGGTACAGCGATGCAGGATTAACGACTGCAGTTCACACCGGCGCTACCTTTACTACTCCTGCTTTAAGCAGTACCACAACCTACTATGTAACGGTAAAAGGTACCAACAGTTGCGAAAATACACCTGCTACTGCAAAAGCAGTAACATTAATAGTTAACCCACCGGCAACACCTGCCGATATCAATATAGCAGGTAACAATGCATCCTACTGTGCAGGTTCGTCTGCCACACTTACTGCTACGTCCAGTACCGTTCTTAATCCGGTATTTACCTGGTACAGTGATGCTGCGCTAACCGTGCCGGTATATGTGGGGGCTAATTTCAATACGCCAACTTTAAATGTCAGCACTACCTATTACTTAACGGTTAGGGGTAGCAACAGTTGTGAAAATCTGCCTGCCACAGCCAAGGTGATCACCCTTGTTGTCAACCCGCCGGCAACTGCAGCTGATATCGACGTTGCAGGTGCCAATGCCCCATTCTGTTCTGGTAATGCAGGCCGACTCGTAGCGAGCAGTTCAACTGTAAATGATCCAATCTTTACCTGGTATAACGATGCCGCACTTACTGACGTCGCTTTTGTCGGCCCGGTATTTAACACGCCAGCACTTACTGCTACAACTACTTACTACGTAACGGTTAGGGGTAGCAACAAGTGCGAAAACTTGGCAGGCAATGCCAAGATCATCACCCTCGTTGTGAACACGCCGGCTACAACTGCTGATGTGATCATTTCAGGGGCAGACAGTCCTTACTGTTCTGGCGCAACCATTACCTTATCAGCCAGCAGCACTACCGTAAATGATCCGATGTTTATCTGGTACACTGATGCGGCATTAAACAATCCAGTATTTGCAGGCCCTGTGCTAACCATTCCTGCTGCTAATGCGTCTATTACTTACTACGTAACGGTAAGTGGCAGCAACAGGTGTGAAAACACCCCTGGCACTGCGAGAGTAGTCAACGTGGTGGTTAACCCGCTTCCTGAAGTGCCTATTGTCACCAGTGCGGGTACCAATATCTGCAGTGGCGATGCTACGGTGTTAACCGTACAGAATGCGCAGACCGGAGTTACCTATCAGTGGTACGATGCCGCTACGAACGGAACACTACTGTTCTCAGGCAGTCAGTATACCACCAACACGCTAAATGCCAACACTGATTTCTACGTGATGGCAGTAAGCGCTTCTGGCTGCGGAAATCCGACTGGCAGAGTAAAGGTTACGGTAACGGTATCTCCTAAGCCTGTAGCACCATCTGTTGCCGCAAATACCGTTAACGTTTGCTCTGGCAGCGCGACTGTATTGAGTATCTTAAATCCACAAGCTGGAGTAACGTACAAATGGTACAGTGCAGCTGTCGGTGGTAATTTGTTGGGTACCGGGGTCGACTTCATTACACCTGTGATCACATCCAGTACCACGTTTTATGCCGAGGCTTCAACAGCATCTTGTATAAGTACCACCAGAACCGCAGTAACTGTAATTCCTGCCGTTCCACCTGTTGCTCCGGCATCTGTTTCCGGAGCAACTGATCCTCAGTGTTCAGGTGCTGGTACGGTGCTTACTGTGAATAACCCCGATCCGCTGGTAAACTACCGTTGGTATACATTGCAGTCTGGAGGAACTCCTGTGTTCGAAGGCAACCCTTTCACCGTTTCTTCACTAAGTGCTACTACAACCTATTATGTAGAGAGCGTTAACAAATCATCCGGATGTGTAAGTATGACCCGTACCGCGGTAACAGTTACCGTGCTTCCAAAATTGGATGCTCCTGTTGTTACTGCACAAACTGCAACGCCTGGCGCAATTACTTTCCAATGGAACGCCGTTCCAGGGGCAACAGCTTATGAGGTATCGCTCGATAATGGTGCAACATGGATCAGTCCTACTGCAGGCCCATCTGGCACAAGCTACACGGTTTCAGGCTTGCAGCCAGATCAAAGTGTAACCATCATGGTCCGTGCTAAAGGTCAGCTTGCTTGTCAGCTAAGCAATGCAACAACACTTACAGACAGGGCTATAAATCCGCAGGGAAATACGGTCTTCGTTCCAAACACATTTACACCAAATAACGACGGTAAGAACGATGTATTCTATGTCTATGGCAACACCATCTCTAAAATGAAACTTAGAGTTTATAACCAATGGGGTCAGTTCTTATACGAATCAACATCAATTCAAAACGGATGGGATGGTACCTATAAAGGTGAGCTGCAGCCCAACGGTGTTTATGTCTACTATCTGGATGTGGTGTTTAACGACGGTAGTAAATCCATGAAGAAAGGAACAATAACATTACTGAGGTAGCAACTGAATATGAATCATTTACCCGTTAACCCGAAAAACAAATTTGTCATGAAAAATTTAGCAAAACTAATAACTACTGGAATGTTCATTTTAATGGGCAGCCTAAATGTTGCCGGACAAATAGACCCTCACTTTTCGCAATACTATGCACATCCACTTTGGTTAAACCCAGGTCTTACCGGCGTAACAGACGGAGAATATAGGGTTTCCCTGAATGCGAAACAGCAATGGGGATCTGTGTCTAATGCCTTCTTAACTGGGGGAGCCTCCTTTGATAAAGCACCTGTTAAAAATCTCGCCTTCGGCGCGATGGTGTTGAATCAAAATGCCGGAGACATTAGCTATAACCACCTCAGTGCGATGGTCTCTGGTGCCTACCGTGTGCATTTTGGGCGCATTGGGTTGAATATTCTAAATTTTGGACTGCAGGCAGGCATTCTAAATAAGAGTTTTGATCCCTCCAAGGTTACACTTGGCAGCCAATATAATCCGGTTACCGGTTATGATCCGGGTTTAGGTATAAACGAGTCCTTCACTTCCTCAAATACACTAGTCCCAGATTTTAATGCGGGTTTTATGTATTTCGACGGAAATCCTGATCAACGCGTAAATGTTTTCGGAGGGGCAATGGCCGGACACCTGACCCGACCTGTTGACAAGTTCCTGGGGAATTCCATTCGAATGCCAATCCGTTACGCAGCTCATGGTGGGGCAAGAATTAAACTTTCTGAGGCGATTGACATTACGCCTAACGCTTTATTCATGAAGCAAGGTAATGCCCGTGAAATTGCAGCAGGAGCATATGCGCAGCTGATGTTGGATCAGGAAATCGATCTGATGTTCGGGACTAACTACCGTGTCGATGATGCAGCAATCGCTTTTTTCGGTCTGCACCTCAGGAATATGGTGTTCGGACTCAGCTATGATTTTAATACCTCTACATTAAATAGGGCAACAAGGAGCCAGGGTGGTTTGGAACTTTCAGTTGCATTTACCGGTAGGAGAGGCATTGTAGGTCCAAACTTCTTTTGTCCAAGATTATAACTACATAAATAACTAACAATGAAATCGCTTAAAACACTTTTTGTCCTCTTCATCTTAAGTTGTTCGGCAAAAGCACAGTTCGTTACTAATAACAAAAAGGTTGCAGATGTATACTTTCAGAACAATGAATTTTACGCGGCTGCTGAATACTATAAAAAGGCCCTTCAAATTTCATCAGATAGTTCAGGATTTATAGTTCCTTACGGATTCGAAAACAAGATAAAAGAGGAAAGTCCGAAGCGGGAAGACTACGAATATTGTGTCTTCCAGTTGGCGGAGTCGCTAAGGGGGTACAAGAATTTCACAGATGCGGAACACTGGTATGCCCTCGCAAAGGCATTTAAAAATCCAAAGTATGTGCTCAGCTCTTTTTGGTACGCGGAGACCTTAAGAGCAAATCAAAAGTTTAATGAAGCCATTCTCGCATTCAACCAATTTGTAGACTTTTATAAGGTGAACGACAACTATACGGCAAAAGCAAAACTGGAAATCGCCTCCTGCCAGTTTGCGCTGTACGAACTGCGGTATCCCCGGCTCTACGCACTAACTAAATTACAGAATAACATCAACCAAAAAGGCTCCAACTATACGCCGGCAATAAAGGACGGAGATTTCTATTTCACCTCATCAAGACCCATTAACACGCTTGGTAAAAAGGAAGTATTATCGGGCGACGAAACCAATAACAAAGTTGAGAAGAAAGAGAGCCCCTATTTAAATGCTGTTTATGAAGTAAAGGGAAATCCACTGCAGGAGCGGGTTTCGGTAAAACGAGCGCTCGCGAGGGGAAAAGGCAAAGAATCTGCAGCACCTACTTTCCATCCAAACGGGAAGATGATGTACATCACCAGCTGGACGGCTAAAGGTAATAAGAAAATATACCAGCTCAACGCCGTTGATGGATCCCCGGAATGGTCGGAGCCGGTTGAATTGGGTGCGCGGGTTAATGTAGTTGGGTTTAACTCCCAGCAGCCCTTCATTTCCAAAGATGGCAAATACATGGTTTTTTCATCAGACCGGCCGGGGGGCTTTGGTAAGTTCGACTTATGGTATTGCTCCATCCGGCCAGACGGAACTGTTGGCCAGGCAGTCAACATGGGCAATACAATCAATACGGCCGAAGACGATGAAGCCCCATACTATAATTCGGCTACTAAAAAGCTAATTTTTAGTAGCAATGGAAAGATTGGACTGGGGGGCTTTGACTTCTTTGAAAGTGCAGGTGATTTTGGAAAATGGTCTGAACCAAGGAACATGGGTTATCCATTTAATTCCTCAAAAGATGATATTTATTTTACCTCCAGCAATGATGCAGATAGTGAAGGCTACATCAGCTCAGACCGGGAATCTTTGTGTTGTCTGGAGCTTTTCTTCGTTAAGAAAGAGTTTCTTTCTGTTAGTGGCATGGTATTGGATTGCGCGACGCTCAAACCTTTGGCAAATGCAACTGTCAATTTAACGGATTCCCTGGAAAAGTTAACTTTTAAAACGGATGCGACCGGCAGGTATGATTTTAAAGTGGAAACGAACAGGAGGCTCAAGCTAAGCGCAGAGAAGGACAAGTATTTCACAAAGATTGTGAATTATTCTTACGGTGACCTGGCAAAAAAGGATACGCTTTTCAGTCCGGATTTATGTTTAACCGCTTTTGAGATTGACAAGCCTATCGTGATCAAAGACATCTTTTATGAATTTGACAAAGCGGAGCTGACACCAGATTCTAAAGCTAAACTGGATAATTTATATACCATAATGGTTGATAACCCGCAACTTGAGGTTGAATTGGGCGCGCATACGGACAGCAAAGGGGTGGAGATTTATAACCTGGACCTTTCCAATAGAAGGGCAAGGTCTTGCGTAGAATATTTAGTATCCAAAGGAATAGCTGAAGCCAGGATGACGAGTAAAGGTTATGGTGAAACGATGCCAGTGGCCCCTAATACTTTCGCGAATGGAAAGGACAATCCTAACGGCCGAGCCTTAAACAGGCGGACAGAATTTAAAGTAACAAAAAAATAACATTGATATTCCTTATTATTCAGCCGCCGGCAGTTCCTACTCGCCGGCGGTTTTTTTGTTTTATTTGCTGGGGTGAATTGCATAAAATAATCCCCGTTTGAGTAATTTTTACCACTCTGAAAAAGTATTTCTGTAACTGTCGTCCGGGGATGGAAATTTTATTTTTTATCCCTTAAAATAAAGTCGGATGAAAAAGCTTATTGCATTTTGTTTAAACCGATTTTTTTCATTTTTAGCAAGAATCCATTTGTTCAGCGAACCGTTTATGCGATTATTAGGTATGGTAATTGCCCTGTAAATATTGGCTATTTGGTTTAAAAACGCGATAGCCAAGGGATAATGATTTGCTAAAGCACATATGACAAACGGGACTGATCTCGTTCCTCTTAATGAAGAAGAACGTTTAGAGAACTTAAAAAAGTACAAGATTATTTATACAAAACCTGAACCGATCTTTGATCAACTGGCTGCTATCGCGGCAACGCTTTTAGATGCGCCGGTTGCGATGATTAACTTTGTCGACAGGCATACGGTTTGGACGAAAGCAAATCAAAAGGGTGAGTCAGGTATGGAATCTGAACGTGAAAGTAGCCTTTGTTCCCTGGCCATCCTCAATCAAAAAGTAACGGTGTTTGAAGATTTACAAAAGGAGATTTCCATCCTTACTAATCCGATGATTGCCGGAGAACATGGATTCAGGTTTTATGCCGCTGCACCCATCACAACTGATGAAGGCTTCAATGTTGGATCGGTCTGTGTTGTGGATAAAACGTCCCGGGCATTCCATGTTGAAGAACAAAAAAAGCTGGAGTGGGTCGCCTCAATGGTTCGTGCCGAAATGAATAAAAGGGTTTCAAAGAAAAAATCTGCAGGCAAAGGTTTTGCCTTGCTGGTTTAATAATTGATAAGCCCGTCAATTTTTAAGAATCTTAATTGTTTTGATCTTTTTTCCTTCAGAAGAGATCAATTGCAGCAGGTACATCCCCACCGGAAGGTTATTTGTATTTACCTCCATGCTTCCTCTTAGTCCCTGACGCAAAACAGTATTGCCAATCACATTCTTAATTTCCAGATAGCAGGCCATACCTGACTCTACAGTTGTGCGGAGCTTTAATTGGTCGTGGAAAGGGTTTGGAAATACAGCGATCTCCATTTTATTTTCCGAGTCTGCTTCTTTTGGTTTTACCAGGAGCTTAAAGCGTGAGTCCCCTTCAGTAGTGGGGATATTTTTATCTGCCAAAAAATCGTAAAGTAGGGTGTCTGTTCCAATTTCCCGTTGAATTCCAAGATAATGGTCTACCAAAAAAGCACGAATCAAGTTTGAGTTGATCCCATCAATGCTTAGTTTGTAGTTTCCGGTAGCAGATACTTTAACGTAGATATCTATGTTTTTTAATGCTATAGGTAGCGAGCGCTCGTCTATCGCTAATTTAGCGTTTCCAGCAATTCCTCCGATGTTTACAATACCTTCACCCAGCTTCAAAGCATCCTCGTCAGTCACTTCATCTCGTCCGCCATCTTTCAGTTTAAGTACATAAGATTGACTAAAGTCTTCCTTGGAAATCTTTAGCCTAAATACGATATCAGGTAAACCATTCGCTGCGGTTGATTTACCTGACATGAGATAGGGTAAAGCGGGTATGGCACTGGTATACTTTGCGTTTTCGGTAAAAGTGAGTAGCCCTTGTGCGTCTGTCGTGACCACTTTAACAAAAAATGCTGATCCCAATGGGATGATCGTTTCGGGAGCGTCGCTCACGATATAGGCGTTGTTCAATGGGTCAAATTGCCATATAAAAGGCAAAACTCCAGATTTTGTAATACTGCCCCATCTTAAGGGAGATGCATAGGGATTTCCAACCAGGTTAAATCCGTCTCCTTCTGCACCTGTTTTACGATTAGATAAGGAGACAATGAGATTACCAGTAAACAATTGTCCCCTGTGTTGTATGGTATAGGAAGCAGGATTGGAAAAAGGGGCATGCTCAATTTGCTGCGCGTAAGCATTTTCAATAGTCTTGTTCCCTCTGGAGAACACGTAAATTCCTTTTCCCAACGGGATCTTATCGTTGGTGTTTTTAATGGGTATATATTTCTGAGATAGCGTACCCGGCAAAGATTGGTCATGGGTATAAATAGTCCCCCCGTTTAATGGGGAAGGGTCAAAGCCATTCAGCAGCCCTCCATTTCCAGTAATAAAGATTACATTTTTCAGTGCCAGCAAGTCAAATTCTTTATTTCCACCGGATATTCCGGTATATACTGGCGAACTTAAAAGTCGCCATCCCCTCGCAGTCGCCGGACTTGGATAGCTTCCTGATATAAATTGTTCAACGGTCACCTGTCCGATGATACTTGCGCTTGATGGATCAGCAATTGGCAATACAGCAGCTGTATTTGTGGCAGAGGTGGCCAGCAGCTTTAGATTGCCGTTCGCATTTAATATTCCTTTTTTTACGTCTACAAAGCCAGTTACTTGCACAGTCGAGTTTAGTAACAGATTAGATTGGGCAAGTAGCTGGTCTACTTTCAGTGACGGTATTTTTAGTGTTCCAATGCCGCCGTATTCCTGAAGCTCCTGGCTTCCGGCAAACTTTACCGTACCTCCCGAGTCATCGGAAGCGATCAGTCCGTTGTTGAGCAAATTTGACGAAAATGTGAGTGTAGCACCGTTGGTCAGCATAACCTTACCTCCGGCAGCAACCTGCGAGATACACCCGAATTGTAGGTCGGAAGACAAAGTCAAACTTCCGCCTTGTTCAACAATGAGTTTATTGAGCTGATTTGAACCTGTTCCGGAATAGCGAGCTGATTTTCCTGCAGCTATCACTACGTTTGCATTGGCTCCTGGTATACTTGCCGTACTCCAGTTCGAAGCTAAGTTCCATTGATTTCCAGAACCTGTAAATCTGTAGAAGCCAGAAGGATTGTATTCTTCAGCAGCGATGGTGTAGAAACTCGCGGGGTCATTCTGGTTGTTGTATTCCGTGGTGATCCATTCCGTGCCTGTGTTGATTTTTTGAACCCTGATTTCATCGATCATTCCGTAAAATTTATTCGTCCCCAATCTGCTTCGCCCAATTTTTAGCGTGCCGCCAGCACCAAGGCGGAATGTTGACACAGAGCCCGACCCCACAGCTGTGCCGTTCAAATAAATGGTGGCAACCGTTCCAGAGAACAGGGCATACACATGATACCATGTTCCAGCGCTTAAGGCAGTTAATCCGCCGGTTATTCCTCCCGGGGCAGAGGCGCCTCTAAAGACATCAAAAACCAGTTTGTTGGCAGAATTGAGCTTTAATTGGTAACCACCGCGCCCCAAACTGTCGTTGGTCATGATCACCTGATCTCTACCTACCGCTGCCGGTTTTATCCAGGTAGAAATGCTGACAGTGGTACTTTCTTCCAGACCGGCATTGAAAGCGTTAGATCCCTCATTCAGGTCGATGCCATCACCTACTTTTGCAGGTTTAAAAGCCTGTTCGCTGGAAGCGCCCGCACTGCTCAGGTTTTGTAAACCTGTTGCTTGATTCAATTCATTTAAATGCACCACTTTTGTATAATCATTGTTCCAGGCACCAAGTGCGGCGCTGCCATAGGGATTGTGCAAATTTCCTGACGATGAACTTCCATAGTACAGGTAAATGGATGTGGCGGTCGTAGCCGTCTTATTGGCCGCTAATGAGCTGATCTTAACCCAGCAAACAAGCCTCCCTGAAGTCGGCTCGTAGCGCTCCACCTGAAAATTTAATGGTGTTGCAGGGGCGGTACTCAAGGCAAACGAAATGTCTCTTCCATTGGCATCCTGTATTTTATTTCCACAGGTACCGGGGTAGTAAATCAGGTCGTTGTCAGTCAGGTCAATTAAAACCGGAAAGTCAACCAGATCATAATCTACGATGTTGCTTGGCGTGTAAACAATAGTTTTGGCCACGACTTTGCTTTTGTTGATCGTAATTTTCTTTCGGTAACTAAATCCATTCATCCATGTCTGGGCATTTGTGTAGCAGCCGCATACCATCAGGATGAGTATAAGTCCAAAGTGTTTCAGTTTCATGTCAGGTAATTCTGAAACCAAACTGGATGGATTTGAAATAAAAAGACCAGCTTATTTTAAAATATTTTCAAATAAGCTGGTATCCCTAAAATTAAACCAACCAGTTTGGACGTATGAAATACGGCTTACTTATTTTTTTAATGTTTCTTATCGCTGGATCTGCTATTGCACAATATGGTGATCCGGGACTTCCGGGAGGAGATCCAGATGTTCCACTGGATGGAGGTGTAACCTTAATGCTTTTGGCTGGTGCCTGTTATGGTGTAAAAAAGATACGAGACGCTAAGCGGTGATGCCTTCTTTTTTAAGGATGTAATTATAAATGCCTTCAATTGGTTTTTGGAAGATTTTTCCAACGTTGACCTGGTTTTTTCTACAAATCTCACGAAGTGTGTCCTGATAGTAATAGGCAATTGATCCTACAAAATGACAATTCAATTCTTTATAGTTTTCGAAGTCTTTAATGTTGGTATCCACAAATTCCTGAAATCCTTCGCGCAGGATGTTTAAGATAAAGGGGTGCTCCGTACGGTCGGCCATAAAGCGGCTAATGGATGCAAGAAATATATTGGGTGCTGGTTTTTGATAAACATTGGTAATCACCATTTCTTTGTCCAGGTCAAACTCAGCTTTAAATTCCGTACTTAAATCCGCCGGCATTTGGTTATACAAATAACTGGTGATCAATTTTCTGCCAAAATAAGTGCCCGAACCTTCATCGCCAAGAATGTACCCCAGGCCATGTGCGCCGTCATGTACATCTTTGCCATCATAGTAAGAAATGTTGGAGCCAGTTCCCAGTATACAAGTAAGGCCCTTTTCATCCCCGCAAGTAGCATATGCAGAGCCAATAAGGTCATGTTCCACCGAAACATAGGCATTGGTAAAATAGGAAGATATACCATTTGAAATCACCTCAATTTTGTCCGGCGATGAACAGCCGGCCCCGAAAAAATAGATCTCCTTTACCTGGTCTGCAAAACTAAGCAGTTCCTTTTTTTTGGAGAAAATCTTGAATATGTCGTTCGCATTTAGGAAATATGGATTTATTCCTTGTGTGCTAAAACTAATTTTCTCATTCGGACTATATCCCATCCAATCCGTTTTAGAAGAACCGCTGTCTGCAACCAAAATCATTTGCTAAAAATACTAATCTTATTGGATATTTAAAGTTCCGCTGATCTCTTTTAAACTGATCTCCGTAAGCTTCGCCTGATACTGCGCTTCCAGATATCTGACAATCGCATCTATTGAATTTCGTTGTGCTTCTCTAAGTTCAAGTGGCGCAATGCTTCCTAACCTGTACTTCTCCAAAGTAATGTCCAGGTTTTGCCTGGCCACTTCCACATTGCTTTTTTCAACCGACAACAAGTCAAGATTTGTTGCATAATTTTGAAAGGTTGAAGTCAGTTGCGCACTGATGTCTAATTTTGTTTTGTCTAGTGTTAACTCCGATGAATTAATCTCAATTTTGGCATTCCGCTCGTTTTGGCGCTGTAGGAAACCATTAAAAATATTCAAACTTGCGGTTAGGCCGTAAGTCAAACCGTTTGCGCGTTGTTGCGTGTTGAAGCCGGTCGGACTGGAGCTTTTCTGGTATTCATATCCGCTGTTCACGGCCACTGTTGGATAACGCTGACCCTTGATTTGCTTTAGGTTCAGCTCCGCTATCTTTTTGTTAATGAATGCGTTTTGCAGATTTGGGTTCAGTTGCTCAGTTTGTCCGAGCAGCGTACTGAAATCAAGCTTCGGATTGATGTCGAATACCGTGTCCACCGTAAATACAATATTTAGATCTCTGGCCATGACCTGATTGAGAGAAACCATCGCATTCCTGAACAGATTCTTTTCCTGCAGGTATGCCGATGTATCTGCGTTGTAATCAACCGTCGCACTCAGCACATCTAATTTTGAACCCCTTCCTATGCTCAGTTTACTGTTTGCAATCCTGAGGCGCAGCCTGGAAACATCCAGGGCGCTATCTCTGGCAATAACCAGCTGCTGTTCTTTGGACACTGTATAATAGGCATTGACCACATCACTAATTGTAGTTAAAATAGTGGCTTTTGAGTTTACTTCTCCTTGTTTTTGCAATTCTTTAAGACGTTCTAAATTCGTAAACATCTGCAATCCGTCAAAAATAGTCCAGCCAAGTGCCACACCATAACTCATGTTCGTATTGCGCACTCCGGTCAGTGTTTGTTGTGTTCCTGTACTTTGGGTTCTGGTGGTGTTTTGTATGCTTCCGCCTTCGCTAAATGACCCGTCCAGCCTTGGCAGTATCCCTGCATTGCCCAGGTTTACATTATTCTTTGCTATTTGAACATCATTGTTCACCAGCCTGATGTCGTAATTATTTTGGAGTGCTACGGTCACCGCTTCCTTAAGAGTAAGTTTTTCCTGTGCACAAACTGTGCTTAAAAATGCGACTAGCAGCAACGTTAAAGAAAGAGTGGACTTTTTGATCCTCATGTTCTTATGATTTAGCGATTTCATTTTTCTCATTTTCAATTGCAGTTCCTAAAGATTCCTCCAGATCTTTGTTTACTTTATGTTCTTTGGACCAGTACGAATACACAGCCGGAATAACAAATAACGTCAACACCAGGGAGAAGGTTGTTCCGCCAACAATTACAACACCCATACCGATCCTGCTGGTTGCTGCTGCACCTAATGCCATTGCAATTGGCAACGCGCCTATGGCAATTGCCAAACTGGTCATTAGGATAGGACGTAGCCTGGACACCGCTGCTTCCCTGATCGCATCATGAATACTCATTCCTTTTTCTTTCAGCTGATTGGCGAATTCTACGATCAGGATACCGTTTTTGGTAACCAAACCAATGAGCATGATCGTGCCGATCTGACTAAAAATATTCCAGCTTTGGCCAAACAGCCAAAGTGATAGGAATGCACCGGCCACCGCCATGGGTACCGTAATGATGATGATGATTGGGTCAATAAAGCTTTCAAACTGGGCACTTAAAATCAGGTAAACCAATAGGAGGGCAAGGCCAAAGGCAAATAGGGTATTAGAAGAACTTTCCTTAAAATCCCTGGATTCTCCGCCCAGGTCAGTAGAGAAGGTTTCATCCAGTACTTTTGCAGAAATCCGGTCCATTGCCTCAATACCGTCGCCAATGCTTTTTCCCGGTGCCAATCCTGCAGATACAGTCGCTGCCGTGAAACGGTTGTTACGGTAAAGTTGCGGCGGACTGCTTTCCTCTTTAGCGGTTACCAGATTATCCAATTGGATCAGTTCGTTCTTGTCATTTCTAACATATACAGAGCTCAAATCCAGTGGGTCTTTGCGGTCGCCCACTTCAAATTGTCCGATTACCTGATATTGCTTGCCATTCATAAAGAAGTAGGAAAAGCGCTGACCACTTAATCCAAGCTGTAAAGCAGAACCAATATCTGCCGCAGATACACCCAGATTTTTAGCCTTGTCCCTGTCAATGCTCAAGTTTATCTCAGGTTTATTAAATTTTAGGTTCACATCAGAAGTTGTAAAGGTTGGATCATTCGCAACCTCATCCATAAAAAGAGGCACCTTTTCTCTCAGCTTCTCAAAATTTTGTGCCTGAATGATGTAGTTAACCGGTAAACCTCCGCGTCTGCCCACTGCAATCGTAGGTTGCTGGGTCACCGTAACTTTTCCCTCAGAGAACTTCCTGGTCATAGCGGTTAATTTTGCAGCGATGTCTGCTTGCGAACGCTCCCTTTCGTCGGGATCAACAAGACCCATCCGTACAAAGCCGCTATTGGTAGATCCGGCGCCCCCAAATCCAGGCGAAGTGATGGTGATGTTTACTTTCTTTTCCGGAACAGAATCTGCAATCAGCTCTTGGATTTTCATGATAAAGCGATCTGTATAGGCGAACGAAGATCCTTCCGGGGTGCTCACGTTCATGTTGATCGCACTTCTGTCGTCATACGGCGCAGTTTCCTTCGGGATGATCGTCCAGAACAACGCAATTAATCCAATACATACGGCAATAATGGGAATCGCCAGCCATTTTTTGTCAAGAAATTTATTGAGGTTTTGTGCATAACCGTCATTCAATTTCACAAAATAAGGCTCCGTCATTTCATAGAATTTCGATTTTTTGTGCCCTGTTTTTTTCATCAAATAGGCATTCAGCATTGGCGTTAAAGTCAGCGAAACAAAAGCTGAAATCAATACCGCCGCACCAATGACAATGCCGAACTCCCGGAACAGCCGGCCCACAAATCCCTGTAGAAATATTACCGGCAAAAATACCGCGGCCAGGGTAATGGAAATGGAAATCACGGCAAAAAATATTTCGTTTGATCCTTTGATCGCTGCTTCAAAAGGAGAGTAGCCTTCTTCCACTTTTTTAAAGATATTCTCCGTAACCACAATCCCGTCATCTACCACCAGTCCCGTTGCCAGCACAATAGCCAGTAGTGATAGCACGTTTATCGAGAATCCGAAGATGTACATGATAAAAAAGGTAAACACCAGTGATACGGGTATGTCTATCAACGGTCGTACCGCAATCGCCCAATCCCTGAAAAACAAATAGATGATCAGGATGACCAGGATAAGGGATAAGATGATCGTTTCAGCAACCTCTGTAACGGACGACTTAATAAATTTCGTCGTATCCAGAGAGATGTTAAGCTTGATGTCTTTCGGTATGTCCTTTTGTAGTTGTTCAAAACGCTTGTCAAACTCTTTAGAGATATCCAGGTAATTGGCACCAGGCTGCGGTATTAATCCAACGGCAACCATCGGTTTGCCAGACTCCCTCAAAACTGTTTCCTCGTTTTCAGAGCCCAGTTCTGCAAAACCAACATCTCTCAACCTAACCAGGTTGTTGGAATCTGTTTTTAAGATCAGGTCGTTAAACTGTTCTGCATTGGTTAGTTTACCCAGTGTTTTTACAATAAGCTCGGTATTTGCCCCGGTAATTTTTCCTGAAGGAAGTTCTACGTTTTCTTTGTCGAGCGCGGTAACTATATCCTGTGATGTCAAGCCATAGGCGGCCAATTTATTTGGGTCTATGCGAACCCTCATGGCATACTTGCGTTGTCCCTGGATCTGTATACTGCTCACCCCGGAAATGGTTTGTAAACGTTCTGCAATCACATTCTCTGCGTAGTCGCTCAGCTGCATCACGTTTCTTTTATCGCTTTGCACCGTCATGGTAATCACGGCATCAGAATTCGCGTCAGCCTTACTGACTACAGGGTTACCGTCAATATCTTTTGGTAAACTTCTAGCCGCTTGCGAAACTTTATCCCGAACATCGTTTGCTGCATCATCAATGTTTTTATTCAGGTTGAACTCTATCGTGATGTTGCTCGTTCCCTGGTTACTGGAAGAGGAAATGTTCCTGATTCCATCAATACCGTTGATTGATTTTTCCAGGGGCTCGGTAATTTGCGACTCGATGATGTCCGAATTCGCTCCGGGATAGGAGGTCCGCACAGAAACTACCGTAGGATCTATGTTGGGGAATTCTCGTACACCAAGGAAATTGTAGCCAATCACCCCGAAAAGAAGTATGGCCAAATTCATGACAATGGCCAGAACAGGCCGTTTTATACTGGTAGTTGAAATACTCATGCGCTATTTTTTTACAACGGTAACCTTAACGGGTGCATCGGCTTTAAGCGCCATCGCGCCGGTAGTCAGCACAGTATCTCCCACTTTTAATCCAGAGGTAATCAAAATTTTTTCGGCCGTCCTTGTACCAGCTTCAACAGGTACCTGAACTGCCTTTCCATTTTTGCTGATGAATACAGTCTTGCCTTTTAATACCGGAATAATGGCTTCATTCGGGATCAGGATGGCATCTTTAGCGGTGTTGAGTGCCAGTTTTATTTTTGCAAAAGAACCGGGTAGCAATTCACCACTGGGGTTTGGTACCAAAGCCTTGATCTGCAACGTACGGGTTTGTGTATTTACGCCGGGCTCCAATGCAAAGACTTTACCGGTAAAGGTTTTTGAATACCCGTCAGTAGTAAAGGTAACTTCACTGCCTTCTTTGATTTGTCCGATGTATTTCTCTGGTACTGAAAAACTGATTTTTAGCGGGTTGATACTGGAGAGGTTCGCAATCATGGTAGCCGGTGTCAGGTATTCTCCTGCAGAAATCGACCTTAATCCGATCTTACCGCTAAAAGGTGCGTAGATTGATGTTTTTGCCAGTTGTGCCCGGATCAATTGGGTTTGTGATCTGAGCGACTGCAGATCGGCCAGAGAGGTATCGTATTCTTCCTGACTAATCGCTCCCTTTTCCAGCAATTGCTTTGAGCGGTTTTCGTTCGTGGCAGAAAGCTTCTGTTTGGTGATGGCTTCCTGTAATTGTGCCTGGATGTCGCGGTCGTTAATTTTCACCAGCAAACTGCCTTTAGTTACATTGGATCCCTCTTTGAAATTAATGCTGGTCACCAAACCTGATACTTCACTTCTCAATGATACTGACTCATTCGCTTCAATAGTCCCCGTTACTTCCAGGTCGTTGGTAAAGTCGGTTGTTTGCACAACAATTCCCTCTACCTGCATACCCTTTCCGGGACCTCCTTTTGCGCCTGCAGCGCCAGAACCACCTTTCCCTTCACCTTCTATTTTTTTATTGGAAGTAATTCTGTGGTAAATTAAATAAGCAAGGCCTAAAGCAAGAATAGTATAAATAATGTATCTTATTTTCATACAGTTGTTAAGTCAATATCTAATGGCAAAAATATTCAAATATGATGCCTTACCTATGTTGTATTAAGTATGTTACAGCGTTGTAAATGCATCGCAACGCTTTTGATTGCATTAAAGCGCTATTTTCTCTAGTTTTGACACGGTTAAATCAGGTAATTATGATCGGAAGAGCGTTAGGACTAGTATTAGTAATATTATCGATAGGTATGGCAGGTAAGTCACAAGTTAAAGTTGGTTTTGAGGTCAGTTTTGTAGAGCCCCAGGCACATTATGCAGAAGTAGAAATGAACATTTCCGGATTGGTTAAGGATTACGTAGATGTTAAAATGCCGGTTTGGGCACCAGGTTCTTATCTGGTCAGGGAGTTTGCCAAAAGTGTGGAGGGGTTCTCTGCAACTGCAAATGGTAAAGACCTTAAGTTTGAGAAGGTCCGTAAAAACGCCTGGAGGATACACTCCGCAAAAGCGAACCTGATTAAAATTAAATACAGGGTATACGCTTTTGAGCTGTCGGTAAGGACTTCCTTTGTAGACGATACACACGCTTTCCTTTCCAGCACCTCTATTTTTATGTACCCGGACGGTCAGCTGAAATCACCAAGTACCGTGGAGATCATTCCATTTACAGGATGGAGTAAAGTTTCTACCGGACTGGAGCCTGTCGCTGGAGAGAAATTTACCTACAGGGCGTCAGATTTTGATGTGCTGTTCGACAGCCCTATCGAGGTTGGCAACCAGGACGTATTTGAATTCACCGCTTCTGGTGTGAAACATGAAGTTGCCATGTATGGCACTGCGAATTACGATCAGGAACGTTTGAAAGTTGATATGCCAAAGGTGATTGAACAGATCACGGCCATCTATGGAGAGAATCCGAACAAGCACTATACTTTTATCGTCCATAACGTGAGTGTGGGAAGCGGCGGATTAGAGCACCTCAATTCAACTGTGTTGGGTGTGGCCAGAGATTCCTATGCTACAGAAAAAGGATATAAAGGCTTTCTTGGTCTTGTTGCGCACGAGTACCACCACCTGTGGAATGTAAAGCGGTTGAGGCCAATCGCACTTGGGCCATTCGATTACGACAATGAGAACTACACTACTAATCTTTGGGTTGCTGAAGGTTTTACCTCATATTTTGAAAATAAAATATTATTGCGTGCAGGATACCGTACAGAAGCAGAAACGGCCCAGGCCTTTGCAACGGGAATTGCAGCAGTCTACAATATACCAGGTGCCAGGATTCAGTCCGCTGCTTCGGCCAGCTATGATGCCTGGATAAAGAGTTACAGGCCCAATGAAAACTCCGGGAATACTTCCATTTCCTATTACACCAAGGGCGCTGTTATAGGCACATTAATGGATTTGGAGATTGCCAGGGCCACTAAAGGGGCCAAGTCGCTGGACGATGTGATGCACGATATGTACCACCAGTATTACAAAAAATTGGGAAGGGGTTATACAGACGCAGAATTTAAGGCAACGGTAGAGAAGATCAGCGGAATTAGTTTCACCGATTTCTGGGCTAAATATGTAAACGGGACAACACCGGTTGATTACCAAAAATATTTAGGATACGCCGGTATTTTGGTCAAAGATGACAATGCTGGAAATCAGGAGCCCTATATGGGCGTGGCCTCCAAAAAAGTAGAGGGTCTGTTTGTGGTATCTTCGATGTTGCGCGGCTCTGCAGCATGGAACGGTGGGTTAAACGTAAATGATGAGGTCATCAGTGTTGACGGCGTACCATTAACCGTAGTACTGGAAAAGATGCCTTTAATTGCTACAAAAAAAGTTGGCGATGTGATTACCTTGTTAGTCAGAAGAGACGGCATTGTCAAAGAAGTAAAATTGGTGCTAACAGCCAATCCAAATGTTAAGCTAACAGCTCAATTGGATGATGCGGCGACAGAAGAACAGCTTAAGATTAGAAAAGCGGTATTTTATTAAGCGCGTCAGCATACCAAATAAAAAGGGCCGGTAATACGAATTACCTGCCCTTTTTATATTTTGTTCCTAAACGGTTTTAGGAATTTGTCTTACTAAAATGCATATCTGATAGAGATACCAAATCTGGCTGCATTTACAGAATCATAATTGTCGTTCAATGTAAACATCGGTCTCCAGTCAAACGCAAAGTCAATTGGTGCACCAGGTACTTTCAAGTCTAAACCTGCAACTGGTCTTAGTTGAACTGCGGTTGCATTGTGTCCAAATAAGAAATTAGGACCCACACCTAAATACCAATCCAAACCTTTCACACCCTGAATAGGAGCGTTGTATTGATATTCCGCGCCTAGTCCTACCACATCGCCATCAAAAAAGATCAAGTTGGCATCAATAGCATTGTTTCTTGTAAAAAAGTGTTTCACGTCAAAACCTACACCTGTAAAACCATCTCCAGCATCTATTCTTAATCCCAGGCCAGTCTTGTAGTTTTGGGCATTTACCTTAGCGGTACTAAATGTTAGCAATGCAGCGCATGCAATAAAAGTAAAAAACAATCTTTTCATAAATTTTCAATTTTTGAGTTAAAGACTGGAGTTTAACAAGTATTATGCCGATTCCGGTTTTTGTTTAACAACTGGCTCAACTTATAGTTGTTATCGCCACATTCTCCACAGGGGCAAATCGCCGTCCTGCTGCGTCCAGAGGGCTTCATCAAATAAATCGTGCTCTTCAGTAGCGCTCGGCTCAACTCTCTGATTATCTGGTTCAAAATTAATGGTTTGAATATCGGCGTGTGATTGTTGTTCTTGAAATTCCATAGCAGCAGGGTTTCAAAAAGAACACATGAGTTTAAAAAAATGTTTCTGCAAATCGCAGAAACCGCAAATGTTTAACTAAATTATAACTCTTTAACAATTACTTAAGTTCAATTCTCTATATTACCAATGATTTCCGATCAATCCCTTGATAATTAAGACTAGTACTTAGAAAATCACTATAATTAAGACCGACGATGGTTAAGTTAAAGATTTTACATCTTGAAGATTCACCGGAAGATGCCATGCTGGTTCATCGTGCCCTATTGAAAGGTCAGCTGGCTTTTGATATAGCGGTAGTAGATACCAGGGCAGCTTTTGTAAACGGGATCAATGAATTTATGCCTGATGTGGTCCTGTCAGACCATTCCTTACCTGCATTTAACTCTTATGAAGCCCTCAGCGTTTTCAAACAAAGTGATTTAAATATTCCGTTTATTTTAATTACGGCATCAATGTCGGAAGATTTTGCGGTCGACATCATGAAAAGGGGTGCTGACGATTACATCTTGAAAGACCGGCTCGACCGCTTGCCTTCCGCGCTGCAAAGTGCACTCGCCAAATTCAAGCTTTCCAGATCTCATAAAGAGAACCTGAAGATCCTTGACGCCATCGCAGCAGAAAAGAACATTATATTAGAAAGTATACAGGATGGCTTCTATGCGCTTGATAAGAACTGGGTCGTAACCTATTGGAACAAGCAAGCGGAACAAATGCTCGGTAAAAAACGCGCGGATATCATTGGGAAAAATGTTTGGGAAGAATATCCGGAATCTGTCGGTTCTCTTTCCTACATCAATTATCACAAAGCTGTAGCCGAGAATAAGGTTCAACATTACGAAAGCTATCATGAAGCCTATGCTGTTTGGCTGGAAGTCATTGCTTATCCCTCCGAAATCGGTCTTTCCATTTACTTCAAGAACATCAATGAAAGAAAGCTTGCGGACATTGAGCGGACGAATATGGTAAACGACATACTGCAGCGTAACAAGGAGCTGGAGCAATTCTCATACATCGTTTCCCATAATTTACGCGCGCCGGTCGCTAATATTTCAGGCCTGGCAAATGAACTGAACCAGGAAAACTTAAGTGAAAGCGAAGTGGCTGATTTAAGTAAACACCTGATCAACTCCGCCGGAAAATTAGATAGCGTAATTATCGACCTGAACAATATACTCAATACCAAGAGGGACATTAGTGAGATCAAAGAAAACGTTGTGCTGTCTGTTATTGTAAATGACATCTTAAAAGACTTATTGTCGCCCGTTCAAGTCCCGGAAGTTACCGTGGAAATGAATGTGGATGCTTGGAACAGTATCTGGACGATCAAAAGCTATTTCTACAGTATCTTTTACAATTTGATCTCCAACAGCATCAAGTACAGCAGGGCAGATATACCCGTGATGATCAAAATAAAGACTGGGGAAACACCGAAAGAGAAAATGGTTGTTTTTGAGGACAATTGCCTGGGTATAGATTTAGATAAATATGGCGATGAGCTTTTCGGACTTTACAAGCGTTTTCACCAGCATGTGGAAGGTAAAGGAATGGGTTTATTCATGGTTAAAACACAACTGGATAACCTGGGCGGCAAGATTGATGTACAAAGCGAAGTCAATGTCGGCACTACCTTTCAGATCTCTTTTAAAACCGATGAGGGCTAGTTTTTCAAGCTTTGCTCCGGTTGTAAGGCAAAATATAAAGCAAGTAAAGTACCATAACTACCGCCGCGCTCTACCCATTCCACTAATCCCCATTGCGGATAAAACAGTTCCGTGCCCATTTTCCAAACCAGGAAAAATAGAACGACCGGGCGGATGGGGCGTATCAAAATAAACAGTGCAGCCACTATTTCTATAGTTCCCATAATGTTTGCGGTGAGGTCTGCGTTATTGAATCCCAACGATAGGTACTGGTTAATCAGGCCCTTTTTATGAAGCAGATTTAGCCAGCCATGCCCGCCAAGTAAAAGCGCCGCTGTTATTTTTAGACATAAGATGACACTTTTTAACTTTTCAGCACCGAGGATAAATGGAGCTTGAAGCGGTTTGTTCCAGCCTTTAAAACCCCGTTCTTTTGCGCACAAAATCAACAAGGCCAGTGGCGCGCCAAAGTTGCCTGCCCTTTCCAAGAATTCGGCAAAGTGTTCTCCGGATAGTGGTCGCATTGCTGCAGTAATTAAACTCCAAATTACCAGCCATATTGGGATAATTTTTAAGGGGTAAACCAACAGGCCAAGCCCTAAAATGATGTCTGCCAGTCCCACAACAGGCATGAGCTGGTAGGCCATGTCCTGCTCTATCCCTACTACCGCGAAGTAGTTACACCATACCTGCTTGGTAATCAGTCCAAAAATTCCGTGTCCAATAAAGCACATCGCCGAGGCAATGCGCAGTGTTAAATAGATTTTCTGTTCTCTTTTCAAAATGATAATCAGGACAAAGGTATTTGTTTCCGTTTATTTTATAAATATGGATATAATTAAAGAAAAGATTTATATTTATTGTCATCCAAGTATATACCAAACTAATGAAACATATTATAATTTGCTGTGCGTTATTGTTCTGCTTAACAGGCTGTAAGAAAGAAGCTGATCCCAAATTAACGAATAAGGATATCGCCAAGGTTCTGGAAGAGATGACACAGTTGATGATCCATGATGTGACCAATCCTCCTCTAGCAGCCAGATTTTATTCTTACACCTGTATTTCAGGTTATACCGTACTCGCTTTAAATGATTCCAGTATATTGTCATTTAAAGGGATATTAAACGAGTTTCCGGAGATCACTAAGCCTTTGGATTCCGGACAATATTCCGTACAGCTCAGTGCGATACTGGCCATGACCGGCACCGCGAAGAAAATGCAGCCATCCGGTAAGTTATTTAATGAATTTGAGAACAAGTTTTTAGATTCCTGCCGCAAAGTCGGTTTCTCAGATGACATCATCGCGCAATCAAAATCCTATGCCAACCAGGTGGTGAAGCAGATCATGCCATACGCGAAGAAGGACCGCTATAACCGCATCAGCAATTATCCGCGCTATACGCCAAAAAACACGGAAGGCAGTTGGTATCCAACCCCGCCTGCGTTTTTCGCACCTGTTGAACCTTACTTCAATACGGTTAGGCCGTTTTTTATTGATTCTGCAGCACAGTTCAGGTCCATTCCCCCTATTCCGTATTCCAAGGACAAAAACTCCGCATTTTTTAAATTGCTTACAGAAAATTACAGAGATGGAGGTAAGGGCCTGACCGAAGAAAATAGAAATATAGCGGCGTTTTGGGACTGCAATCCATTCGCTTTAAAAAATCAGGGGCACCTATTGGTAGGGATGAAGAAAATCTCCCCGGGAGCGCACTGGATTGGCATAACCGGCATCGCCTGTCAGAAAGCTAAGGTTAATTTCTCCAAGTCTCTGGAGATCTACACCGTGGTTTCCATGGGGCTTACCGATAGCTTCATCAGCTGCTGGGATGAAAAGTACAGGAGTAACCGGATCAGGCCAGAAACGGCGATTAGAAATCTTATTGATCCCAACTGGAAGCCCATGCTGCAAACGCCACCATTTCCTGAGTACATGAGCGGACATTCTCATATCTCTTCCACCACTGCGACTATCCTGACCTATTATTTTGGTGATCATTTTAAATACACCGATAATGTTGAGGAAAAATACGGCCTTAAATCGAGGAAATTTGTTTCCTTCAATAAAGCCGCGGAAGAAGCGGCCATGAGTAGGTATTGGGGAGGAATCCACTTTAAGGATGGCATTGTAAACGGGGTTAAAGTTGGTCTGGAAATCGGGCAGCACATCGTTAAGGAATTGCAGGAAAAAGGGATAAAGCCAGTTTCAAAAGCGTAATCGTCTATAGGAACGTATTCAGTGCTATGCTGTTATTCCATAAACTTTTTATAGTTTAGCCGCACTATTCTAATAAAACTGATTATTTCATTTACGTAGACTGATATGAGTACTAATACGCTGGACCCAACAGATCTGGAGATCTTAAGGCTTCTCCAAAAAGATGCTAACCTCACCAACAAGGAACTCGCTTATAAACTCAACAAATCTATTGCTACTGTACATGAGCGCATCCGTCGATTGAAAGATCAGGGATACATCAAAAGGATTGTGGCCATTTTAGACCGTAAAAAGATCAACAAGGGCTTGCTCGCATTTTCGCAGGTGCTGCTCAAAGACCATACTTCAGATACGCTATATGCCTTTGAACAGGAGGTGTCGAAATTCAGTGAGGTGATGGAGTGTTTTCAAATGACGGGTGCATTTGATTTTATCCTGCGCATCGCTACAGAAGACATGGAGGCTTATCATATATTTTTGCGAAATAAACTGGCAACGCTTCCTAACATCACCACGGTGCAAAGTTTCTTTGTATTGTCGGAGCCCAAAAGCGATACTGCGTATCCGATTTAATTGGTATTCCCTGTTAAAGCTGGTCGAAGAATATACCGCTCAATGGTGCATTATCGCCGCGTACCATATTGATGCGGAACTTCACGGACTTGTTATAGGCATAGGTAATGTAAACACCCCCTGTCGCTTTGTCCACTATTTTTACCGGGGCTATTAGTTTTGAGGTGTTTGTATCAAACATTTCAATCGCAATTTTTCTATCCTTATGGTCCCAATCCACAAAATAGAGCGAAACTTTAAAATCATGGGTTCCCTTAACTAGTATGCTTGAGGTGTAAGTGTAACCAATCTGATCTCCATCCATTGCAAACAAGCAAGCGGCGTTCCTGGGAAAAGAGTTGTTTGGATCGGGAGCCAAAGCGCGTGCATCATCAATGCCCCTTGCCCAAACTGTGTTCAGTGGTTGGTTATCGCCCTTAACTTTATAGTATGCGATGGCCGATACGTAGGATGGCAACTGCTGTTTGTCCTTTCCGTTTCCGGCGTAATTACACAATACATAACCGTCTTTTCCGTAGGTGTTTCCCCAATTGCCACTGGTTTTGGTATCAACACCTAGATAACGGGCATCATAATGCGCTATTGCTTCCCGGTAGACTGGAGTTTTGCCGGTATACTCGATGTTAACCAAATATCGACCACCCGACAGGCCCGTAAAGTAAACAAAATCTGCATCCTCAGTTGCGGCCTTAATTCCTTTCAGCGGATGATAGGTGCCATCCCAGGCCAATTGTCCATTAATTTTAATCCGCCTGATGTGCTTTTCCATTTTTGGGATGCCTATCCGGCCAATCGTACCGGCAGGGGAGGAAAAGCTGCAAATTCCTTTCAACACATCAATGCTGAATTGGATATCACCCAACTTAGTGGGCGTTTTTCCAGAAACCTGGGTAAGGGTACGCCCAAGATGCGGCAGGATGTCGAACGTTGTAAAGCCTGGTGACGTGGGTTTGATGCCCAATACTTCCTCGCTCAACCACTTGGTTACACCCGCTCCCCATGGATGGCACAAACTGGTAAAGCCACATTGGTTGCTGGGTACAGGGTCGTTTTTACCAAGGATACTGTTCCATGATGGTCGGTAATCTTCAAAAAATGTGGTGCCCCCGTAGGTGATTTGTCCGCCCCAGAGGTCGCGTATCCCACTCAAGGCATCATCATATTTGTTCATCCTGGCAAAGGCCTGTATCACAAAGAACTGGTTAAAGGGGGAATAGGAAATTCGGTTTACCTTGTCGGTAAAGTTCTTTTCATAAATTGCTTTTTTCTCCGGGTTGGTCAGTAGTCCTGTCGTCACCGCATCAGCTCCGGCATGCAATCCAAATGAGGCATACCAATTTGCATCCTGCTTAAGTAATGCCATTTTATTTTTTGCGTAGACGCTGTATTTGTTACGCAGGTCATTTCTTCCGCAGGCCTCCATTGCCTCCGCAAAGGCAGCCCAGGTGCGTATGGATAGCATTTTGTAGGCATTTTGTGGTTCCGGTAAATTTGGGTGTTCAAAGCCGGCCCCTAAGCGCTCGTCCCAGCCGAAATATTCCAGGTTCGGGTTTGTGCCATAAACCTGGTAAGCATCGTCCAGTTTTGCACAAGCATTGTTGATATAGGATTCCAGGGTTTCTTTGTCCCCGGTATAGTTGAAGTAGTCAATTAAGCTCAATACCCAATACAAGGTATAACTTCTAATGCCATTGCTTTGGGTAGAAGTGTATTCCAGGTTTTTCTTAATGAAATCGTAGTTTCCGAAAGCCACCATCGCTGCAGCCTGCGCAGGGTGGGCATCACCTGTCCACGAAAACCTGTCGCCCCGGTTCATTAAAATCGCGCCCAGGTAATCTTTTAGCAGGTTTAGTTTAACCGTGTAAGCACCGGTATACCAAATCCGGGTCAACATCGCGTCACTACAGGAAAAACTACCATTGTAATTTACAGGCCTGGTCTGGCATACCAGTCTCACCGCCGTCATGTGCCAGGACTTTTTGAAAGAACGCACGTGGATCCAACCAAAGCGGACACCTTCATATAATTCCGGATTCAGCTCTAGCCGGTAAGTATTGCCATACCTTTTTGGTTTGAATGTTTTCGAAGGATAATTAGCCGGATAATTGGGAGGTTGATTGTATTCGCTGATGCTCATTTCGATTTCCCCGCTAAGGTCCGGACTGTCAAACTCCAGCCATGCCGCATTTGTTTGGCCAAAATCAAAGCGAAGGTCACCTTCACCATTCACCACAATGGTATTGTTCTTTTTGAAATCGGCCAGATTGAAATGTTGAGGGATAGAAGCGGTCCAGCCGACCGGCTTTAGGGTATAGCTTTCCAGTCCGTCGCTTGCCCTGGGGTTTGCCCAGGTATAATTAAAAATAGGGTCGGGCGACAGGGGGTTTAACAATCCTTTTTTAACTGCCGATAAAGGAGGATAACGATCGATTTGCGCACCTGCCACTTGGGGTTGAGCATACAATAAGCCCAGGAAAATAATGCTCCCGCCGTAAAATTTACAAATTGACTTCATCACTGTTTCTTCAGGTGTTTAATTTGGTGCTTTAACAAAAGTAGATGGTTTCCCGAAAAATGAATTGTATTTAAACTAGAAATTCGTTACCTTTTCTGATAAAAATTAAGGGATAATTATATGAAAAGTAAAATTCTATTTGTAGTCAGCCTTTTATTCGGACTGATGATGATCAATGCCGGTTTAAACAAGTTTTTTAACTACATGCCAATGCCTGAAAAAATGCCTGCAGAATTGATGAAGGCCATGACGGCATTTATGCAGATAGGATGGCTGATGCCGTTGACCGGACTCGTTGAAGTAATTGGTGGTATCTTGTTTATCATTCCTAAGACACGGGCTTTAGGAGCAATAGTCATATTCCCTATAGTGATAGGAATTCTTTGCACCAATACCATCACAGACCGCAGCGGTTTGCCAATTGCATTGGTAATGTTGGCCATCAATCTTTGGGTGCTCGTGGAAAATCGGAGAAAGTATCTTCCAATGCTCGAGAACTAATACTTTAAGTTAATTTCCATCCAAATTATTGTGCTGAGTACGTAATTTTATCTATAAATTGGGGCATGTTTTTCCGTTCCCAGTTGGTACTGCTTTTTGCCTGCTTATTATTTGTTTTTTCTGCACATGCGCAACGCATGACTTACCAGAAAAAAGACGTCAGTTTAAAGCAGGTATTTGCAGCGTTAAAAAAGCAAACACAACTCAATGTCGTATGGAACGCAGAGAAACTGGATGTGCGGAGGGTCATTAGTGTAAATTTCAAACAGGCTGCAGTTTCTGAAGTTATGGATGCCATTATTGAAAACCTGCCGCTAAGCTATGTCATCATAGGGAGTACCATTATCGTGAAAGACGGTGAAATCCCAATAAAGCCTGATGACACTTCAATTGATTCCAATAAATTGTTGCAGGAAGTTGAAATTGTAAGCACCGGTTATCAGGACGTACCACGACAGCGGGTTACCGGTAGCTTTGTGCAGGTAGACACCACCCAGTTCAGACGGAAAGTAAGTCCCGATGTGTTTAGTCGCCTCGAAGGCATTACCTCAGGATTGCTGTTCAATAAAAATACGATAGCGAGTAACCAGGGGAACCTGGATTTTTCGATCCGGGGCCGGTCTACCATTTATGCAAATGATCAGCCTTTAATTATCCTGGATAATTTTCCTTTTCTCGGCAATTTCAATTCGATCAACCCAAATGATGTGGCCAGTATTACCTTATTAAAAGATGCTGCTGCAGCGGCGATATGGGGAGTCAGGGCCGGCAATGGGGTTATTGTCATCACCACCAAAAAGGGCGTATTGAAGCAGCCCTTAAAGGCCCAGTTCTATAGCAATGTGAACATTTCTTCAAAGCCGGATTTTAACTATGACCAGGGCCGGCTTTCTGCGGCAGATTTTATCGATCTGGAAAAATACCTTTTCGCAAACGGTCGCTATGATGCAGCATTGAATGATGTGACCAGTTACCCAGCGATTTCTCCGGTCGTGGAAATTTTGGAAAGGCAACGGAACGGACAATCCGCGGCAATTACGGAGCAGCAGCTGGATGTTTTACGGAAGAACGATTCCAGGAACGAGATATTGAACTATTATTACCGAAACAAGGTTGAGCAACAACATGCCCTGTCATTAAAAGGGGGTACGCACTATTCTACACACTATTTCTCGGTAGGGTATGACCAAAGCAGCACCTCACTCCAGAAAAACAACAACAACCGCATTAGCCTTAACAGTCAGAACACCTTAAAGCTTTTTGACCGCCTGGAGTTGGAAGCCGGTCTGAATTTAATCCGCAGCAAGGCGACGGTTGATAGTGCGATTTATCAAATCGCGCAGAATGTGTTGCCCTATTACCGTTTTAAAAATGCCGATGGAAGTCCCGCCACACTGGATTTGGTGCCCAACAGCAGGTATAAGGCATTGGCAAAAAATATGGGCTTCCTGGACTGGGATTACCGACCGCTGGAGGAGCTGGGTAAATCACCTGCAGCGTCCAATAATATTAACCTGCGACTAAACACCGGTATCAAATTTAAAGTGTTTGCAGGTCTTACTGCAGCAATAAAATACCAGTACCAGGAGATCACCGATCGCAGAAGCAGGTTGACCGGACTGGAAAGTTTTGAAACCCGTAACCAGATCAATCGTTTTGCACAGCTGGAAAACGGAAGGGTTAGCGCCTACCCAATTCCGTTGGGCGGTATCTATTATGCCAGTGTGGGTAAACTTGCCGCTAACAATTTGAGGTTCCAGCTGGACTATGAACGGACTTTTGGCAAGCATGGCATATCCGCAATATTAGGTCACGAGTTTTCTTCAGTAGGCTCTATCTTAAACGATGGTACAAAATATGGTTATCACGCGGCAGATGGAAGTTCGGTGGACGTAAACAGGTCCACTGTCTATGCCTTAAATCCATCTGGAAGCCGTAACATTGGAGAAGAATTGCCAGAAAGAGGCCGACTTGACAGAATCAGGTCTACCTACGTCAACGCCGCTTATACCTTTGATCAAAAGTATACGCTATCCGGAAGTGCGCGGGTAGACGGCTCCAACTATTTTGGCTTGAAGACCAACCAAAAATATGTTCCGCTTTGGTCGGCCGGCCTGCTTTGGAACGCCGCCCAGGAAGATTTCTATTCCATCTATTGGCTACCGGTATTGAAACTGAGGGCCTCTTATGGTTACAATGGAAACCTGGATAAAAGAACTACAGGGATCACCACATTCAGTTTTAACGGGAAATCCGTACTGACCGGACTGGATATTGCCAGCATTGGCAACATTGGAAATCCGGAATTGCGCTGGGAGAAAATTGGCATCGCTAACTTCGGACTGGAGTTTGGCTTAAAGAACAATGTGTTATCAGGCAGGATTGAATATTATAAAAAAAATGGAACCGATATCCTGGGCGATAAAGCCTTTCCCTCTACGGCAGGAATCAGTGTGTTAAGAGGTAATTTTGCGGAAATGAAATCGTCCGGCCTTGATGTACTCCTGAGTACGCAAATCTTTGCAGGCAAATTTCGCTGGAAAACCGACCTGATCATATCCACGTCAAAGGAGAAAGTGAGTGCGTATGATTTCATAGATTCCAATCCAACCTTGTTTACCGGCGCTACCAGCTATGCACCGATGCAAGGCAGGCCTGTGTACGGTATTTACGCCTACAAATGGGCAGGGTTGGATCCCCAAACAGGAGACCCGAGGGGATATTTAAACGGACAGCCCAGTAGCGACTATCAGGAAATTGCAAAAAATACGACGGTGAACGACTTGCAATATATGGGTTCAGCAACACCGACGGTCTTTGGGGGCATGAACAATATGTTCTCTTACGGGCGTTTTACGCTCGCATTTAACCTGGCCTACAAGCTGGGCTATTACTTTAAGAAGGTGGGTTTAGAATACGGCAGGTTGTATGATAATCCAAATCAATATCAGAGTCAGGATTACAACAAGCGTTGGCAGAAATCGGGAGACGAGGCCTTTACAGACATCCCATCCAGGCCAGCCTATGGTACAACAAGGGCACGCGATGACTTTTATCAGAAGTCCGCCGTGCTGGTGGCTAAAGGAGATCACGTCCGGCTGCAGGACCTCAGCCTCAGCTTTGATGTGAACGGCTGGAAAAAGCTGGCCATAAAACGCATGCAGATTTATTTGTATGCCAGCAATTTAGGATTGACATGGAAAGCAAATAATTTTGGAATTGACCCCGATGTAGCTTTATATTCGACTTCTGGTTTCCGTTTTCCGGAACCAGGGAGTATCGCATTGGGACTAAAAGCAGGGTTTTAAAAATAGTATGAAAAAGTTAAGTGTGTATTTAAGTTTGGTGGCGATTTTTGCCTTTACATTGCAGTCCTGCAGTGATTCCTGGTTGGAGGCGAAACCTGATAAATCTTTGGTTGTACCCACCAGTATTGCCGATTACCAGGCGCTGCTGGACAATAACCTCCAAATATTCAACTTCTATGGTACAGGGGGATTAACGGAGATCGCTGCAGGAGATTTTTTCATTACCAATGCTTCGTTTGCCTCCTTATTTACGGTGGAGGAGAGGAGCGCCTATTTATGGGCGCCGACAGCAACGTTCTATGGTAATGAAAACAGTTCAGACTGGCAGACTGCTTACCGCAGGATATTGAATGCAAATGTTGTGCTGGAGGGCATTAAAAAAATTAAAGCAACACCAGAGAATCAGGCTGATTGGGACCAGGTAGAAGGCAGCGCTTTGTTTTTCAGGTCTACAGATTTTTTTGGCTTAACCCAGGAATATTGTAAGGTATACCACCCGGCTTCAGCAGATCAGGATGCAGGCCTCCCATTGAGATTGGAGTATGATGTGAACATCAAACTGCAGCGGGCAAGCTTAGCAGCCACCTACAGGCAATTGATCGCCGATCTGAAAACCTCTTCCAGGTTGTTGGGCAGTAAACCAATCGTTAAAACAAGGCCATCAAAACAGGCAGCTTTTGCTACGCTGGCGAGGGTATATCTATCCATGGAAGATTATGAGCAAGCAGGATTGTATGCAGATTCCGCCTTACAAATTCAGTCGGAGCTGATTGATTATTCCACGCTAAACGCTGCAGCTACCTATCCATTGGTTAAACTTAATACCGAAGTTATTTTTCAAAATACCTTTACTTACGGCATATTTAGCGCAGCGAGGTTGATCACGGACCCAGCTTTATATGCCAGTTACCAGACCAACGACTACCGTAAGACAGTATTCTTCAAGGCCGTAACCGGTGGCTTTAATTTCAAAGGCAATTACTCCGGAGACAAAAATTTATTTAGCGGTTTGGCGACAGATGAACTTTACCTGATCAGGGCCGAGTCAAAAGCCAGGAAGTTGGAATTGACTGCTGCACTTAACGATTTAAATACGTTATTGAAGAAGCGCTGGAAAGGTACCTATACCGCTCTGGCGAGTAACAATGCAGAACAAGTATTGACCTGGGTGCTTACCGAGCGAAGAAAAGAATTGGCCTTTAGGGGAATAAGGTGGAGTGATTTGAGGCGTTTAAACCAGGATAGCCGCTTTGCGGTAACCTTAACCAGAACAATCGACGGGCAGGTGTATACCCTACCTCCAAACGATAAACGTTACATCATGCCGCTGGATGCCCAGGAGATTGCATTAAGCGGCATCACCCAGAACGACCGTTAGGCCATTCCGGGTAATGCTGCTGTATTATTTTTTCTGTAGAGAAAGGAAAGTGATCAGCGATGCAAATTCTTCGTACGACATAGAGTTTGCCATACCTGTAGGCATCATCGAAGTCTCCAGTTCTTTACGGCTGATGATATCTGAGGTCTTGATATTGGTTACCTGACCAGAGATGTCTCTCAAGGTAATTTTAGTAGCAGATTCTGCCGTAACAAATCCCATATAAGATTTATCACCTTTTGCTTCGATCTGTACAGTTGCAAAACCTTGTGAGATAGAGGCATTTGGTTTTAGAATAGATTCTGCAATGTGCTCGCGACTCATGATCGACCCGATCTGACCCATAAACGGACCTTTCAGCGGCTCACCTTTGTTTAAGCTATGGCATGCCACACAACCTTGTTTAGCAAAAAGCCCTTTACCCAAAGCAGGATCACCTTTGATTTTCGCCATGGCCAGCATAATGTCTTCAATAGAAGATTCGCCGATCTGGCCTTTTTTATTTCTGATCGATTCCAAATCAACTTTTACTTCATCTTTGGCAACCTGAGTTTCCTCGCCGCCAAATTCAGTAATACCCATTTGGTTCTTTTCATTCAGGTCGGCAAACCACTGCTTATCACCAACTGCACCTTGTGCGAAAACGCCGGTCAGGAATTTCTTGATCACCGGAGACTGCTCCCAATCCACAGCCTCATAATAAGGACCGTGACCATCAGGACGTGTACTCCACCAGGTGGTACCGAAGTACGGTGCCTCGATTTTGTACAATCTGGCAAGCGTAGTGACAATCTCTTTTTTAACAGCAGGTTTGTCGGCTTTTTGATAAGCAGAGATCAAACCATCTACCGCTTTCTGGTTGTGCATGTAGCGCAATGCCCAAAGTGCGATGGTAGAATTATCCGTATTGATTGCCTGCACACAAGCATCCGTAGCATTTAAGCTTACCAATGCCTGAACAGCAAGGTGCGACAGGATGATGGATGAGTTTGGTGTAGCATGAGGCCCTTCTGTGTTTTTAGCAGGAGCAACAAAAGATGCAGGAACTTTCACCTGTAACAAGGCGGGTATTGCTTCTGCATTGCCCAATCTGCCTAACGCGATGGTGGCAGCAGCCTGAACTCTTGGAGAGGCGTCATTTAACGCTGCTATAAAAGGAGCAACAGGAACACTTTTTACGGTAGGTTTTCTATCGGCCAATGCACGAAGTGCAAATTCTTTCACCGCATTATCTGCGCTCAGTTGCACCAAATTACTGATTCCTGCTTCGCCGGTTAATTGGGCATAAGCGAAGATACCAGCAACGCGGCTGTATAGCGGAAGACTTTTATCAGCGGCAATTTCCCAGGACGCCTTTGTCGCATCTTTAGCAGGGCGGGTTAGCAATTCCTGCTGTGCGTTGATCCTGGCAACAGCACTGTTAGATTTGATTAATGCAGCTAATGCTTTAACCGATGCTTTTTTAAGATCAGGGAATGCTTTGTATTTCCATCCTTTAGGAACAGCACGAACGATAAAACCTTTGTCCGGACTACCAGAATAACCGGCACCGTCCCATGCAGATAGGTATAATCGACCTGAACCATCCACATCTAAATCGGTGATCTGGTTTAACTTGATAAATTCTTCGTCTTTTTGCGTAAAACTTGCACCATCAGGTGTAACACGGTGAATATACAATTGGCTGTTACCCCAATCTGCCATCATTGGCACATTGTTGTATTTAGCAGGCCAGGTTGGCTCATCCATAAAAAGAGAACCTGTTCCAGAACCACCACCAACGTCAACTAGTCCGGGTAAAATCTCTTCCGTAAAGTTTTTAAACAACAATGGATAACCGTACTCTCCCGACTGGATATGGTGACTGAACCTGATGTTCCAGCCTCCGCCGTCGTTGGTATTGTCGCGGGTAAAAATATTCATATACGGGTCGATGGCCACATCATAGATGTTGCGGGTTCCATGGGTATACAATTCCATTTCCCTGCCGTTAGGTCTAACACGAACAATACCACCGCCATGCAGGGTAAGTTTGGTGCCGTCACGATCTACCGCGTTGTAAAAACCAAAATCTCCGGCAGCGATGTAGATCCAGCCGTCGATACCCAAACGGATTCCGTTGGTTGCGTGGTCAGTCCCACGGTCCTGTACGAACTTTGGAGAACTGATGTTTTCTATCAGCGGTTGCGAAGGGCCGTCGGCCACACCATCGTTGTCTTTGTCTTCAAAAACAACAAGGGCCATGCCGGTTGCGATACGAGTTTCCTTAGAAAAAGTAGTATGCAATACATACACCTTATTGCCGAGTGCGATGATACCCCTTGGGTTATCTACAGCAGCAAACTGAGTGTGTTTATCGACTTTGCCATCGTTATCACTGTCGATCAGTTTCACGATGCTGCCTTTTCCAGGTTCTTTACCCAGGGAGCCGATCTTGTCTACCCCAACGAAAACTTCGCCGGTTGGCGCCACTGCGATACAAGCAGGGCTGGGGGTAAGTTCTGAGGTTGCAAAGTTGGTCAGGCTTAATTCGCCGGGCCATTTAGAAGCATTGCGGGGCGTGTCTGCTTTGATGCCAGACAGGTGCCATTCAGAATTGAAAGTAGTTTCGCTTAACGTGAAGCCAATAAGGGCCAGGAAAGCATAAATGATTAGTAAATGGATTTTAAACATGGTTTCATTTGATTGTTAACCAAACTTAAAGAAAAATATCAAATTATTAAGAATCAATGCCAAATGTTGTAAAGTAAGGGTTAAAATTTGGGTAAAGTATCAGCGGTGTCTGCTATTGAGCAATGTAAACGCTGTCACTAACACTATTCACATCCCAGGCTAAAAAGAACATATAAGCTTCGAAATGGGCATTGAGCATTTCTTCAGGCAATTCAATTAGCTGCTTTCCATCAATACGGTTTGCTTCGCAATTAAAAATGCTCCTGCCACTTTCCGGATAGTAGATGAGCAACATGGCTTTATCACTTCTTCTAGCGTATTCATGGAGCACAGGAGTATCCCATTTAAATTCCACTCCGTCTTGCAATTTGTTGATTGAAGCGTTAACAGGCATGGGGAGTTCACCCTTGCTTACTTTAACTTTTGTGTAGTCGATGGTGAAGTTTGGATATTCTCCAACAACTGCATTTTTCTTTTGGTAAGATACTGCCTCATTGTACTGGTTTCGGTCTGTGTCTTCCACAACAAACTTAAAACCTACATTGACAACAGATTTTATATCTCTAACAAAATCGTTTGCAACTTTCATTTGCTGTCTGTTTGCCAATTGTTTTACTGTTGGAGGTTTAGTAATGACGCCGCACATCCTGATTACATTTTTGCCGTTCAACATGTACTGTACATTGTTGCCGATTTTTCCAATTGTTGGGCCATATGGCCCTGCTAGTAATTTTCCCATTTGATTTATATCTGGTTGTTTTCTTAGTTAGCTCGAAGTTAATTATTATTTAGTTTTCGAACCAACTTTGCGTAGTCATTAGGTAGATATTGGTTTGAATATAATCGAAGAAAACACTAATCAGAGACGAACCAAGGACGAATCAAGGACGAACCAACCCTTTAAAAAATGCTTTTTATATCAAAGAATCTCAGTTATGTTGGTCGCTTTTGGGAAAAGTTTTTATTTTTGTGCAACTGCTCAATTTTGCTCTTGCACTCTGAAAAGTTTTACTTAAATAATTACTGATTTTATAAATGTTTTGCCCTGATTAAGCGGGTAGAACAATGACTTTTTTTTTAAATTATCATTTAGCTCTTAAACAATGATTAAGCTTTCTAAAAATTTATTACCAATCATTTTCGTGGTTACGGTTACCCTTGGCTGTAAAAAACCTGTACAGGCATCTTTTGAATTGGAGAATTACACTTACAAAATCGCTGAGGGTGTGTACTTTGAAAATACTTCGCTGGACGCTAAGTCGTTTAGCTGGAATTTCGGCGATGGAAGTACATCCTCTGAGCGCTCTCCGATGCATGCCTACCAATATCCGGGGAAATACCGTGTTACCTTAACTGTTAACGGGATTTCAGAAATGTCGAAGGATATTTTAGTGGTTGAAACCGGATTGAAGAACTAGCTGTCTGCGGGAGGCATTCAAAGCTATTTTAAACTTGCAGCAATCATTACCGCAATTAACAAGGCGGTGTTGTTGCCGTCTGTTAATTTTGCTTTCAGTGTTTTGGTAGCCCGGCTGATGTGGGTATTGATGGTTGCTTTAGATATGCCCAATTGTTCGCTCACCTCCTCGTAGGATTTGCCTTCAATTTTGCATAGCGTAAACACCCGTTTTTGCATATCCGGGAGCCTGGATATTGCCTCAGCGATTTGTCGCCGCGCATCTTTGCCATCGATGAAATCTTCAATAGGAGAATGCAGCTCTGTACTTTGTTGGGCTACCTCTCTGGCTAGTCGTGCCTGCCGGGTTGCTTTGCGGTAATGGTCGTACACCATGTGTTCTGAAATTCGGTACAAATACCCCTGGAAGGATTGTTCCTCATCAATGCTTTCTCTTTTTTCCCAAAGTTTATAGAAAAGGTCTTGCAGGAGTTCTTCGGCAATCTCCTGGATGTGCACCATTTTGAGGAGCTTTTTATAGAGTTGCGGACTGTATCGGTCATAAAAAAATTTGAACGCGGTGTTGCTGCCGGACTTGAGTGCCGCCAGTTGGTTGGTTTCTTCCTGCGATTTAACTTCCCTGTTCAAGTTTTATGAATAATGCGGACAAGATATTATACTGAACGCTTCCCCGAACTAAATTACTTAAAATAAATTAGATAAACACACTGGGAATAAGCTTTACCCAACACATATTGCAGGGCAAGCTTTTCCCTATTAAGGAAAAGGCTCATTCATCAGAGTGCATAATATTATTTACTTTTATCTAAAAAACTAACATATGGGTGCAGCCGATGATTTTGTGACTTCCTTTTTCAAAGAATATCCACAGGCCCAGAGCGGTAAGCTGAGCATGGAGGAATTGAATGCACTCATGACTGAATATCAGCGAAAAATAAACAGCAGTCCTCTTGCTGATTTTGATGGTCTGAGTCCAGAGGATATGGAAGCTTTGCTCCATTCACCATTTGCACCAGGGAGTGTATTACAATTCAGTAAAGAAATGGATTACTATGTAGACCAGGTACCGATTTTTAAACTCTCGGAATTGCTGATTAACGAAATAAGGAATGCCGGTATATTGAAGCTGACTACAAAAAGCAATCTTCCTGTACGTGTATGTGAAATGCTTTACAATCAGGAGCTCATTAAGTGGGAGTACATGGAGTTCAATAAAAAAATACGGGAAGATGAGGTGCCCTATCTGTGGCCTTTGAAACAATATCTATTGGGTGAGGGGATTGTAAAGAAGCGTAACAATGCAATGTCCCTAACAAAACATGGAGAAAAATTGATGGAAGGGCCGAAGGCGGTCCGCTTTGTTACACTGCTGACTTACTTTACGGACCGTTTTTACTGGGGTAACTTTTACGGCCTTGAGGATGGTGGCAAATATGGAAATCTTGGATGGGCTTATTCATTGGTCTTGCTATCTAAATATGGATCAAGATCTAATACGGCTGTTTTCTACAGCTTTAAGCTGATCAGGGCATTCGAGAAAGGACTTTGGAACGCACATCAAAAAGACATGACAACCAAAGCTTGTGATAGCCATCACAGCGCATATACAGTACGCTTTTTTGAGTGCTTCGCGAACTGGTTTGGTCTGATCAAGATTGAACGCACAAGGGATTACAAAATACCATTATCGCATCAGGTGAAAATCACAAAATCGAGCCTCTTTGATCATTTATTCGAGGTAATTAAAGGCTAATAATAATCCACCCAAGTTTGAGTAGCTCGACATAATACGACCATCCCAATTGGCCAGACGGTGTCTGGCTTTTTGGATAAAAGAGATAAAGTTGTCTAACCTGAAGGCCTGGTATTTGGTGATACTTAAAGCATTACTTTTGCGGTATCTCCTGATTGTAATGAAGTGCTTTCCAGGTTGGATGAGACGAAAATCCCTTCTCTTGAGAATCTGGTAGATCTTTACTTTACTGGAACGATGGAGCAGGTATTGGCAAAAGTATCGACCAGGTATTTGAACGACTATAAGTTGGGAGTTGTTGACCGCAATAAACCCAAGGTATATACGGACTTATTGGGCTGATGGTAAATTCTATGTGATACAGAAAAGAATCTACAACATGTATGACAGCAAAGCAAGTATCAGAACGAAGTATCAATACACACCACTGGATTATTGGTATGAGTAAAAAATAAAAACTACTTATCAGATTGCATTATGAAACTAAACGCTTCAACAATGTTATTTGCAAAAGGATTTTCTGTGTTAACGATCAAGGAAACGTGTTCTGAATCTTCCGAATCGGGATTTTCTAATTTTCCCTCATGTTTAGCTATACTATCCCACGAATACCTTTTGTACCATTTGTCAAATAGTTTACTTCTTGCAGCTTGCTTTCCATCACTTTTATCGCATATGTATAACACTGCATTTTTTCGTGACTTTAGCACACTTTTCATAGAAGTTACTAAAGTTTTAGCAACACGCAAATCATTAATGGGCTTCGTGCCTTTATCAATAGGGACAAATTGAAATTCTAAAATTTCAGAATCTCCAATATCTGATGTTTCATCGAAATAATAATCGGTTGAGCTAATATAGCGTACCACATACTGAATATCGTGGTCAGTAACAAATGTGTATGACACATCGCTACCATCTTGACTTATTAAACTATAGGGTAGAACTTCAGACTGGTCTGACAACTTTTTGGTTTTCTTGAGATTTATAATCTTCTACTTTCCCTCCATTAGCAAAATGAGTTACAAAAGCTTGTTTTTCTTTAGCAGCTTTCTTAAAACCATCCTTCATCTTAGCTATTTGTTCAGCAGTGAGTTTCATAATATTCAAATGTAATAACTTAATTAATAAAAACAAAAACCGTGCTAAAATATAGTTAACACGGACGAAGAAACGTGTGATAAGTATTTTGGTACTAAGCCTTGGCTTAATACTCCATGCTGTCCACATTTTGGAAGTACTAAAGCTTATATAACCAACAGAGGCTTTAAGTGTGCAGATAAAGACTGTCACAAGAAATTCACTGTGAGAACTGAAACCATCTATGAGAACACAAAGATCGGCTTAAGAAACAAGGAAATTTTTAATCAGGCGAAAGTTTGTCCCAAGTGGGTATAGTTACCTTTTTTTTATTGTTTTTCCCTGAGGGCAATAGCACTTTTCGTAAAGAGAACTATCAATCTGTCTTTTCATTTCACGGAATGATCGTGTTGAACTAATGGTCTCCTTTTCATAAAAACTTCTTTTAGCCTTGTCCTCAATAATTAATAATTCGCACAAGCGTTACCAGCTTAAATGTCCAGACACTGTCTGGACATCGGAATATTCTATGCAAATCTTCTCATATTAAAAAGATTAGAACTGGAAAACCCCCTTCCTAATTTAGTTAGTCAGTGTTTGTGCTCTAACAATAACATTGTGTTGTGTTCTAACAATAACATTGTGTTGTGCTTTAACAATAACATCATGTTGTGCTTTAACAATAACATAATGCAAAACTAAAGAATTATAAAGGTACCGCCAAACGCAATAAACGGCAAAGCCCCCATGAGCGCCATAAGACCGTCGTACTCTATAAAGTGACAGTTTTTAACAATTATTTAACAATTATTTTTCATGCTTGTCATTGACAGTTGATTTTGAAACGTAATGTTAAATATGGAGCCGAAAGAATACTTAAGAACGTTGTACCCGAAGCTATTGGCCGGAGATATTTCTGATCAAGAACTGGAATGGCTGTCGGTTTATTTTGAGGGAAAGGATTATACAGACCTTACCCAAATGGTGAGAGAGGAACTTCTGCTTTCGGATGTAGATACGGTTACGTCTGCTGCGGATGAAGCAGTCTTAAGCAGGGTTTATCATGCGCTTGAAGGAAAAATTGGAACAGAACATGCCGGTAAGCGAAGCGTTCGTTTCTATCCGGCGGGCTGGTATCGATTTGGGATTGCCGCTGCGGTGGCATTGATTGCCATTGGTATTTACTTTTTTAAAGCACCCCGTCATCCTGAACGCGTTTCGGGATCTCAATATGTGAATGATGTAGCGCCGGGCAGGCATGGGGCGACCTTAACACTAGCCAACGGCAGGAAAATAAAGTTAACAGATGCTTCGAATGGTAAACTGGCTAATGAAGCAGGAGTTACGGTAACGAAGACGGCAAATGGGCAATTGGTATATGAGATCCTGACCCCGAAGGAGCTGAGAAGCAAATCAGTTCAGGATGCCGACAAAGTTTCATATAACACACTCACCACGGCTAAGGGAGAAACCTACCAGGTGAAGTTGCCCGATGGATCGGAGGTTTGGTTGAATGCGGCATCCAGTTTAACGTATGCTTCGAACCTGGGCGATGGATCGAAGCGAACAGTGAGTTTAAAAGGAGAAGGCTATTTTGAGATTGCGAAGGACCCCTCGCGTCCGTTTGTAGTAGAAAGTGCAGGTCAGCAGGTTAAGGTATTGGGTACCCATTTCAACATCAATACCTATGCAGATGAGCCGGAAACGAAGACTACTTTGCTAGAGGGAAAAATCAGGTTAAATGGCAAGCTAATCCTAAAACCGGGCGAGCAGGCGAGTACAACACGGAACGGCTTTGTTTCCGTAAAAGAAGTCAATGTGAGCAAGGCGGTAGCCTGGAAAAACGGCAAGTTTGTTTTTACGAGCGAGCCGATGGAGAGCATCATGCGTAAGCTATCGAGGTGGTATAATGTGGAGGTGGTATATGAAGGCGATTTCAGTGATATGCCATTTACAGGATCCATGAGCAGGACCGATCAGATCTCTAAAATTTTGAATAAAATTAGTTTAACCAATGCTGTACACTTTAAAATTGAAGAAAGGAGGATTACTGTAATGAGATAAACTTTACGTTTTTTGGAACAGTAGTCGCTAACCAGCATTAAAAAAAATAACGGGAGTTCTTGGAAAACCCCCGTTGATGTCCGGCGCTGTTCATCAATTCCTTGCGAGAAACAACAAAACTTAGAACCAAACAATCAAACTTAATGAAAATTCATGAAAGAATTTTTGGGCGATGTTATTCAGGCGTCCCGGAACAAATTATACGTATTATGAAACTGACCACGCTCATCATGATCCTATTCCTGCTACAAGTAGCAGCTGCAGGAAAGGCGCAGATCACGATCAATGCCAACAAGGCCAAATTGCAGGCTGTGCTGGAAAAGATCAGTGAGCAAAGTGGTTATGACTTTGTCTACTCAGACAACGATTTTAAAAATACCAGGGCAGTAAATGTAAAATTGAACAATGCTACCATTGAGCGGGCATTGGAGGTATGCTTTGCCAACCAGCCTTTGAGTTACCAGATCTCAGAAAAAACAGTTATCGTAAAGCGGAAGGAGGAAAAGGGTATTATCGAAAACATAGTAGACCGATTTCAAGCGATTGATGTACGGGGAAGGGTAGTAGATGAGAGGGGAAACCCATTGCCTGGGGTATCTGTGTCTTTGAAAGGCGGTAGAAGCACAAGTACGGATAAGGAAGGAAATTTTTATCTAGCAAAAGTGAATGAAGACGCAGTATTGGTGATCTCTTATCTTGGTTATTTGACTAAAGAGGTTGGTGCGAATATTGATTTGTCTAATATCGTTTTGGAGGTGAGTAATTCGAAGCTTGACGAAGTGCAGATTATCGCATATGGAACAACTAGCCGCCGTTTATCTACTGGAAATACGAATGGGATTACAACAAAGGATATTAATAATTCCCCTACTAATAACCCGATATTGGCATTACAAGGACGGGTACCAGGCATTTTCATTAACCAAAGTTCCGGCGTAGCTGGAAGCGGCATTGTAGTCAATATTCAGGGAGTAAATTCAATCTCTAAAGGAACCGATCCCTTTTATGTTGTAGATGGTGTACCATATACCTCACAACTTTTACCAACTATAGCCAATATTTTAGGTGGCCCATCCTTTAGTGGTGCGGAACAAATCGGTCAAGGGAGTCCATTAAGTTACCTTAATCCTGCGGATATCGAGAGTATTGAGGTGCTTAAAGATGCAGATGCCACCGCGATATATGGTTCGAGAGCTGCAAACGGCGCAATATTAATTACAACAAAAAAAGGCAGTTTCGGAAAAACTATAGTTGACGGAACATTTCAAGTTGGCGTAGGTCGTGTCCCTCATAAATTGAAAATGCTCAATACTCAGCAATATTTAGAGATGCGTAAAGAGGCTTACAAAAATGATGCACTAGCTATACCCAGTCAATTAATTCCTTCCAATCAAAAAAATTTAACAAATTATGATTTGACGATTTGGGATCAAAATAGGTATACTAATTGGCAGGAGGAATTGATTGGAAAGGCTGCTTCCTATAACGATGCCCAGTTATCGATTTCAGGAGGATCAAATCTAACCACCTTTAGACTTAATAGCGGATATCACCGTGAAACAACAGTATTTCCCGGCAAATTTTCTGATAATAAGGCTTCTCTAGGCCTGAATGTTAACCATAGTTCAATGGACAATAAGTTTAAAGTAAGCTTTTCAGGAACCTATCTCAATGATAAAAATGCATTACCCAATCAAGATCTAACACCTAGTGCACTCTCCCTGGCACCTAACGCGCCGGCCCTATATAGAAATGATGGAAGTCTGAATTGGGAAAGAATTCCGTCTGGAGCAGATAGCGTGTCCACTTTTTATAATAATCCTTTGCGTTATTATGTAAACACTTATCTGGTTCAGACTAATAACTTAATTGCAAATTCGACATTATCATATGAAATTTTAAATGGTCTGTCTTTGAGGGCAAATTTAGGATATACGGATATGACCAGCAGAGAAGTCGCCACGTTTCCACTCACTTCTAAGACACCGGAAACTCAATCGTTTTATTCAAGGTTATCTCAATTTGGAAATGGAAGAATTGATTCGTGGATAATAGAACCCCAAATATTATACAACTTGCAAATAGCCAAAGGAATTGGAAATTTCTTAATGGGAACGACTTTCCAGAACACTGAAAAGCAATTACAAAGCATAACTGCTTCGGGATATTCAAATGACCAAACGATGGCTGATTATAGCTCTGCTGCAACTATCACTACCAACCCAGGAATATTAAGTACCTATCGTTACAGTGCAATTTTTGCAAGATTTAATTACAATTGGGGAGATAAATACATTATTAATTTGACCGCAAGGAGAGATGGAAGTAGTCGATTTGGTGCCAAAAATAAATTTGAAAATTTTGGAGCAGTAGGGGGCGCCTGGCAGTTCACCAATGAAGATTTTTTGAAAAGCAAAATTAGTTTTATAAGCTTTGGCAAAATCAGAGCTAGTTATGGAACTACGGGGAATGATCAGATTGGTGATTATCAGTACCTAAATCAATATATATCTATTCCTGGATATATTGCTGCATTACCTTATCAAGGAATAGTTGGACTGCAGCCAAATTCGCTACCTAACCCGTACCTTCAATGGGAATTAACGAAAAAAATGCAATTAGGTGTAGACATCGGATTTTTTGACAACAGAATTCTTGCAGGAGTCGGCTACTATCGGAACTGTTCAAGTAATCAGCTTATCGGTTATTCCTTAGCTGATCAGTCAGGTTTTGAATCGATAACTAAAAATTTTCCAGCAAAGGTCGAAAACAGAGGCTGGGAGATAACTCTAAATTCAAAAAATTTTAATGGACGATACTTTACATGGTCAACCAACTTTAATATTACATCCAATGCCAATAAACTCATAGAGTTTCCGAATCTAAGTGAATCTTCATATGCAAGCCTTCTGATTCTAAACCAACCATTGGACGTAAAAAGAGTGTATGATTATGCAGGTGTAGATAGCAAAACTGGCTTATACCAATTTAAAGGCATAAACGGTAATTTAACTATAGCTCCTACCGCCGATGACCTTACGAAGTATGTGCACCCTAGCCCTAAATTCTATGGTGGTCTTCAGAATGATTTCTCATTCAGGGGATTTGAATTGAATGTTTTGATTCAATTTGTAAAGCAACAACGTCAAAATTTGCGATTAGGAACAACCTTTAGAAACGGAACTGCCTGGAACGAGCCAATACAGGTATTGGATCGCTGGCAAAAAGATGGAGACCTCGCTGAAATCCAAAAATTTAGTACAAGGTTATTATTGTCTAATATTGGTAATAGTAATTTTGCTTATACTGATGCCTCATATGCTAGGATTAAAAATGTCTCACTATCATACACGCTACCTGGAAAGGTTTTAAAGTCTCTAAAGATTGATCGGTGTCGGGTTTTTGCGCAGGGTCAAAATATTTTCACAGTTACCAAGTATATAGGATTAGACCCTGAAAATTCAACATTCAATAATCTACCACCTCTTCGTGTAATAACATTTGGTTTACAGGTTACTTTATAAGATTGATTATGAAAAAGATATCAAAAATAATTTTTAGAAAATACTTTACTTCGTTTGCGTGCTTGCTCATCATGTTAATTGGCTGTAAGAGGTTTATTGAGATAGATGCTCCAAAGAATAGTTTAAATGCCCAAAATGCATTTGCTAATGATGCCACTGCGATAGCTGTAGTGACTGGACTATATACTAATTTGAGTGCGGATAACATCAATGGAATACCATCTATCGGGGCCGGTTTACCGCTTATGAGTGTCTATCCATCGTTATCGGCAGACGAATTAACATTGCTCCCAGGTGCGAATAATGCCGAATTACTAGGGTACTATCAGAATAATCTTGTTGCTGGTAATGTGCAGGCAACAAACTTTTGGGTAAGATCTTATAATCAGCTATTCGTTATCAATACCGCTATAGAAGGATTAAATAATTCTACAAGCATTACACCGGTTGTCAAGAACCAATTGCTTGGAGAAGCTTATTTTATGAGGGCACTATATTATTTCTATCTTGTCAATTTATATGGAGATGTGCCGATAATTATATCCACAGACTATTCTTCCACCAGTCTCCAGCCAAGAAATGCGGTCTCGGAAGTTTATGAACAGATCAAGAGTGATCTTATTAAATCTCAGAGCTTAATTAGTGAAAAGTTTCTTGATGGAACATTATTTAAAACTACTCTTGAACGAGTCCGCCCAAATAAATCTGCAGCAACAGCATTGTTAGCTAGAGTGTATTTATATATGAAGGATTATCCAAATGCGGAAATTGAAGCCGGAAAAATCATAAATAATACTCTTTTTGGTCTCACCTCAATTAATAGCGTCTTTCTAAAAAATAGCAGAGAAACGATATGGGCATTACAGCCAGTGGGTATCGGCCCTTCTCAGAACACCGGCGAAGGAATATTGTTTAATCTTCCGCCAACCGGGCCAGATGGATTTACTTTTCCCGTATATTTAAGCAAAGAACTAAAAGAAAGTTTTGAAGCTGGAGATCAGAGGTTAGTAAACTGGATCGGCATGCAAGACATATCTGGTGAACCTTATTTTTTTCCAAACAAATATAAAATCGGTGCGGAAGACACCTCTCCTCAAGAATATTCAATTGTTTTGCGAGTAGCTGAACAGTATTTAATCAGAGCAGAGGCTTTGATTCAACAGGGAAAAGTTTCGCAAGGAATTGCAGACATAAATCTTTTACGCCATCGTGCGACAGATCTTGCTGCAAATGCGAACTTACAGTTGAAGCAGTTGTCATCATCAATATCTAAAGATTCAGCACTGATCGCAGTCGCTCATGAAAGGCAAGTTGAGTTATTCACTGAATGGGGTCACCGATGGCTAGATTTAAAAAGAACAAATACCATCAGCTTAGTTATGCCTGGCATAACTATCAAAAAAGGTGGCATTTGGAAAAGCAATTCAGCACTATATCCATTACCTTTTAGACAAATTCAAACTAATCCTAATCTTAATCAAAATCCGGGCTACTGATCTGTCCGAAAGTAATCGAGCTCCATCTTGGAGCTCGATATTTTTTAACATATATGAAAAAATTCATCCTACTGATACTGCTTTTTCAAAGAGCATTGGTTATTAGTGCGCAAGAAAAACAGGGTTTTAATTTTGAAAAAATGCCGGGTTGGGCGGAGTTGTTAAATATGGCTAAAGTTCGCAATAAGAGTATTTTTTTAAATATTGTCCCACGATCATGTCAGGAATGCGACCTAATGGATTCCAATGTTTTTACAGATCCTGAAATTGTTGGACTTATAAAAACCCATTTTATTCCTGTCCGAACCGTTTCAGACAATGTTGTTCCTCAATATCATTTTTTCAATCTCGTTGGGACTGCAATTTACAAATCAAAAGGTATAAAAGATGTTTCGACTATGAAGAATCTTCTTACACTAACGACAGATTCAGGTTGGCAAGCAATTAGAAATGCGTTGTTTGCATTTCAAAATGGAATGCGGGAATATAGGTACATGCCTGCACTTGCAAAGACAGCGAGAACATTTCTAGGCGAAGTTGAATTAGCAAAGCAAGTTTCGCAAAATTATAAATTGTTTTACCTAAATAGACTGGATCCCAGTAAACAGTTTACTAGACCGAATCTTGATTTTTTGGAAGAAAACGGACCAGCTACTTTGATAACACTTGACGACAATTTCTTTGCAGCAGCATATAATGATCCAATTAGAATTGATACTGTGCTGTCCGAAGGTACAGCGGACCGATGGTTAAAGGCAGTTCTACATTTACGTATTCTAGACTCATTTCTTTATAATAATGGTGCCGCAAAAACAAATAGACCTGATTGGTCCAATTTGAGAGGTATTTTAAAAATAAAATACCCAAAAATTCACGCTACAGAAAATTTTCTAAGGAGAGAGCAGATGTACTTCTATCGCAAGATTAATGATTGGAATAAATATAGTCGTTTGAAGTCAATTATTTTAAAGCACGATCCACCAAAAAATGAAGGGATGGATATTTATTTAAATGTAAATAATGCAGCTTGGGACGTTTTTCTTAACTCTAATAATAGAACCGCAATAAAAAGGGCTGTAAAATGGAGCACATTTGCAATACGGACAGAAAAAAATTTACTCTCAAGGCTACAGTATTATGATACTAAAGCAAACCTTTTATATAAGCTTGGAAAAATTAAAGAAGCTATTTCTTTGGAAAGTGAAGCCATTAGAATTTCAAAAGCGCTGCCTGATCGTGATTTTAATGGCCAACCCTATTTCATCGATCAATTTATCCTAACACTTAAAAAAATGAAAACCGAAGAACCAACATGGGATGTAAAATGAAAACAGCTATGAGAGTTGATAGCATATCGTACTCGTTATTATTCTGTCTGCAATTAGCTTGTCAAATATGTTTCTCTCAAGCTAAAATTAACAGACCAGTTCTAAGTAAGCAAGCTATTGATTCTTGGCAAAGTGTGCAGGACCCCGCAATTAGCAGTGACGGAAAATTTGCTGGTTACGTATCTGTTGAAAACTATATGCATAACCCCAGAGTACATTTGAAGTCTTTGTCAACGAACTGGGAATTAACAATAAATGGCGCAGCTGACTTTAAGCTAGCGGCAAAAAGCCAAAATGCAGTGTGCATTGATAGCAACAATAATTTGTACATTTTAAAACTTGGTCATCAAGTCGACAAAGTTATTTCAAATGTTAAATCTTATCATATAATAAATTTTAGGAACAAAGAGTTCCTTATAGTCCATGATTATTTGAATTCACTTTCATTTATAAACCTAGTAAATGGAGATATCAAGTCCTATGAAAATATAATTTCTTACCATTTGGGACAATCGTCCGATTTAATGGCCGTGATTTCAAAAAAAAATAATACTAAGAGTGTCGCCACTATAAATCCGGACAACTTTAGGTTTTCAGAACTAGGTATTTACAAGAATGTAGAAGATGTCGTTTTAGATGATGACGGCGAACAGGTCGCCTTTATTGCCGAATCTGGAGGCACTTCATCTGACGGCAAAATACTTTCTATTCATTCCGTCAATGGCTATGAACTTGTTCATACTTCCACCAAGCAATTTCAGTCACTAAGCCATGGAAAAACATTGGTCGGTATTGAAAAATTTAGCCGTGATGGCAAAATGCTTTTTATTAAAGTTTTGAATAACAATCCAAGAATTAAAAATATACCAGTACAAATTTGGAGTTATCAAGATATTCGTTTGCGATCTCAGATCACGCCGACTGAAGGAATATCTAGCGCAGCCTATATTTTAAATTCAAACTCAATCAGAGAATTGAGCCATGGTACGGAAGAAATAGAATTCCTTTTCAAAATGGATAGCATGGTTTGTATAAGCAATCGTTTGGGTGACTATTCAGAGAGAAACTGGAATAAGTATTCCGTTTCCCGTCATTATATTTATAATATAATCAATGGACAAAAAACTAATCTCGGCTTTGAAGCCATCTCCGCCTCTCCTGATGGTAAATATATCATTGGAAAAGATAGCGTTTTCACAAATCTTCTTGGATATAAGATAGCAAATAATAAAACGACTAATCTAACTGAAAGGCTTAAATTTACCCACCACCAGTATAACATTGCTTATAATGACCGTGAGCTATTTTTGTTTGCGGGTTGGATTGGTGAGCACACAGCATTCTTTTACGATAACTTTGACATCTGGAAATTAGACTTGGAGTTTCCTGAGAAATTAATCAACGTTACAGGGGGGAAGGGTCGCATTAATAATATTACTTTTAGATTTGTCAATAAGCCAAAAAATTTAAAGTTCAGCTATGAGAGCTGGAAACTATTAACTGGTTTCGATAATTGCAATAAGCAAAATGGGTTTTTTAGCATTACTTCTGACTATGGAAAGGCTCCAAAAAAGTTGTCAATGTGGGATTGCTTTTATAATTCGGCACAAAATAATCTCATTTTTGGGATGTATCCAATAAAGGCGCAAAATAAAAATGCCTGGATTGTGCGTAAGGAAAGAACAGATGAATCGCCAAATTATTATTTCACTACAGATTTCAAAACCTTTAAAGGCATAAGTAAGGTATTCCCTGAACGATGCTACAATTGGCTTACCGCTGAACTTTTGCAATTCCAGTCAGTTGATCAGAAGAAATTTAAGGCAATTTTGTATAAGCCAACAAACTTCGATAGCACAAAAAAATATCCTGTTATTATTCAATTTTATCAAAAACAGACTGATAAATTGCATCACTTTATTAGGCCCGAACTATCTTTCGACGCGATAAACATACCTTGGTTTGTGTCTCATGGCTATCTCGTTTGTACACCAGATATTGAGTATGAAAAAGGATCTCCGGGTCCAAGTGCTTTGAAAGTAGTAGAAGGGTTGGCTAGGTCCTTCTCGAAAATGCCGTTTGTTTTGGCTGACAAGTTAGGATTGGACGGACATAGCTTTGGCGGTTACGAAACAAATTTCATTATTACTCAATCAAAATTATTCGCTGCAGCACACTCGTCGTCTGGGTTTTCCGATCTGGTAAGCTCCGTAAATTCAATTACCCTTAGAAACGGAAATAACTATTTTAGAGAATGGGCAGAGATTGTACAAGGCAGACTTGAGAAAACTTTATGGAATGGACAAGACCTCTACATAAAGAACTCTCCTATATTTTTTGCAGACAACGTTTGTACACCTTTACTAATGATGAATAATCAGAAAGATGGAATAGTCAACTTCTCACAGGGTGTAGAGTTTTTTACTGCATTAAGAAGATTAAACAAAAAAGTCTGGATGTTGCAATACGATAACGGTCACCATTCTTTGACTGACAAAGCTGACATCCTCGATTATTCTGAAAGGTTACAAGGTTTCTTCGACCACTTTCTCAAAGGCGAACCAATGCCCGACTGGATGAGACAGCATAATTAACAGTAATAAAAACGAAAGCATATGCCAGAACATACCACTGACTTCCAATATTTCGAGGAACTATTGAAAAGACTAGACAATAATGCTCCATACGATTCTGAAAGAGAACATGAGTTAGTCGAATTTCATACAGAATCAGAAAAAAATATGTTGTTGATGCGTGCTGCACTGGATCCCTTTGCATTACTGCTGGAAATAAATAGGAAGAAGTTTAGGATTTGCACATTGCTGTTAAAGGCACTGGAACTTTTTAAAAGAGTTGATCAACTTAATTTGGTAAATCAGCCTACTGGGACTCACCGTTGGGCATTGATGGTGAAGAAAGTGGTCATAAAGTTGGAACATTTATATCAGTTTACCGTGGAGGTAGGCGATGATCCATTTCTTGAGAAGATGCAATAAATATTAATCGAAATGTAATAGTAGATTGGCCGGAGGTTGTTGGGAGACGCCTTCGGTTTTTTTATGCTTAGGACATTTTGTTCAAGATATCTCTGTAAAGTATAGACATTCTTTTACTCACCATAATTTCATAATCTTTCGGGATCTTCAGTATGATGAGGAACTGCCGGTCCACTTTTTTAACGGTCAGGATATTTTCCCAGGCGACGCGGTAAAAGCGGTTTGGTGTCATCCACTCATTTGTGAGGTCAATTTCTGTGAGGGATTTGAATAGCGTGATGATTTTTCTCCCGTTATTGAAAGTGCCCCATACCTGCTTGTCTTCCTTCGAATACAGCCATATCCTTTCTGTTTCCGTAACTTCCTTCTCTACCGTTTTCTGTGCCAGGGTCTTTAACTCTCTTTCCTTCGTCCTTCTTGCCTTCTCCTGTTTTTTCTCAAATACCTTGTACTTGTTGTAATAATAGAAGTTCAACAAACCCAGCATAAAAAGCGTAATGGGCAGGTACAGTGTTGGCCAGCCGGTATAAAAGATGTTATAGCCAAAGTACCCGAAATAAATGGTCATTGCTATGAAATCAAATAGTACCGGAATACCCACGCCGTACAGGATCTGTTTCTGTTGGCGCTTTTTTGTCGCTCTATCCCAGGGCACTTTATGATCCAGGTACACGGTTAACAGGTATGCCCACTGCATAATGGCAAAGGCAATTCCGAAGGTAATTAACCAGGTCCGGTGGAAGGTCCAGTCCAGATAGGAGTCCAGCCCATGCCGCTGGCGCAAAATGTGTACCATCATTTGGGCGACTAAAAATGCCACCATTACCCGGAGCCAGATGCTTTCGTAGGCTACTACGGGGTTTTTCACGAACTTGATTGTTCGGCTGATTTGTTGTTTGGTTTTCTCCATTTTTTAAAAGTTATAAGTTAATTGTTATGTCTTTAAAAATTAGACATTTTCTGGCAATTGGCGGTAATGGTTCGTCTAAAAATTTAGATTTTTATTAAGGTTTTTTGAATGGCAATCCTGTAATGTAACGTTCCACTTAAATATGCCTCGCTTAACAAAGTATAGGGCTTCAATTCCCCAAGATTTGGAGAAATTCCACAAGAAGGAACAACAGGAAGAAAAACCCAGATAGGAAAAACTAGGGTAGAAACAGCAGAAGCGGAAATAGGGATATAACTCTAATTGTCAAGTTTAAGAGTAGTTGTTAACTAGTCAAATCTTATACAATCACTCATTTTTCTATTGTTATTAAGTAGGTTATAATTCTTGAAGTATACGCTTCAAATCAGCTGGTGAATAGTTGATGGATTTCAATGTTTTATTGTCGTTTTTACGATAAACTAAAAACAGTGATTCTTCTTCCTGATGGTAAGCATCGCACTGGTGATTTTTGCGGTAGTGCTGGATCGTTTCTTCGGCCTCTTCTTGTGTTTTACAGGCTTTGCTCATGTTGGATCTGTGCACCTCATCAAAGAGTTCTTTAAATTTTTCACCCAGTCCAAATTCGAGTACCGCCCCGGATAAAACATACTGCAAATCGCAAAGGGCATCTGCAATTTCTACAATATTACGGTCGTCAATGGCCTGTTTCAGTTCCTGCAATTCTTCTGCAAGTAAGGATACCCTCAAGTTACATCGGTCTGTAGATGGGAGTCCGGGTTTGTCTTTTATGGGATGTTTAAACGTGGTATGAAATTCCGCTACCTGGTTAAGTGGATGAGGTTCCTGCATAATTTTGTGCTTATTCTGCAAGATATGAATATTGCATTTCTTAAAGAATTTCCAAAAGAATAATTATTAGCTTTAACATCAATAACCAAATTCATAAATATAAGCTGCAAGGTATGGCCGTAACGATAACGAGGGTTTTTGATCTGCTCCAGTATAACCTGGAGAATTTCCCAAAGGAGAATTTTATAAACGGCAAAATTAACGGCGAATGGAAGAGTTACGGAACTGCAGATTTTTGTAATACTGTAGATAACTTAAGCAGGGGCCTGGCGGATATTGGAGTGGGTAAAGAATCCAGGGTTGCCGTGATGTCTCATAACCGTCCGGAATGGAACATCAGCGATTTCGCCATTATGCAATTGGGCGCATACCAGATCCCGCTATATCCAACGCTTGCGGCTCATGATATCAAATTTATACTGGAAAATGCTGAGGTGACCGTGGTCTTCGTAGCGGATGCAGACTTGTATGCTAAACTTAAACCGGTGTGCGACGGACTGGCTACCGGAATAAAGATCTATACTTTTGATGAGGTTGACCAGGCGGAAAACTGGAAACAATTGGCCGACCATGGCGCAACACTGCAACACATCAACCTGGATACCTATCGCGATCAGGTAAAGCCGGACGACATCCTGACACTGATCTACACTTCGGGTACAACGGGCACCCCCAAAGGGGTCATGTTAACGCATGATAACCTGGTAAAGAATTTCCAGAATTCTGCTGTGTTACTTCCTGAAGGGATCAATAAAGGACTGAGCTTTTTGCCGCTCTCCCATATTTTTGAACGTATGGTGGTTTACCTGTACCTGTACTGCGGTACTGCCGTGTACTATGCGGAAAGCATGGAAACCATTGTGGCCGATATTCAGTTTGTAAAACCCAATGCTTTTTCTACCGTTCCGCGCTTGCTCGAAAAGGTTTATGAAAAGATCATGGAGAAAGGTAAAGCACTTACCGGAATCAAAAAAGGCTTGTTCTTTTGGGCCGTAGGTTTAGGGGAACAATTTGAGTTTGAAAATGGCTGGTTCTATAAATTAAAGCTCGGCATTGCCAGGAAGCTGATTTTTAAGAAATGGCAGGAAGCCCTGGGAGGCAACATACTCGTGATCATTTCTGGTGGCGCAGCGCTAAACCCAAGGTTGGCCAGGATATTCTGGTCGGCCGATATGCCCGTCTTTGAGGGTTACGGTTTAACAGAAACCTCTCCGGTAATTACCGTAAACCATTTCGGCAATACCAAGTTTGGTACTGTGGGACCGGTGATTAAAGGCATGGAAGTAAAAATTGCTGAAGATGGTGAGGTGCTGGCCAGGGGCCATGCCATTATGAAAGGTTATTACAGGCGTGACGACCTAACAGCGGAGACCATTGACCAGGATGGCTGGTTCCATACTGGTGATATCGGTCAGCTGCTGGACGGCAGATTTTTAAAGATCACCGACAGGAAGAAAGAAATATTTAAAACAGCTGGCGGTAAGTACGTGGCGCCGCAAATGGTAGAGAACAAATTTAAGGAGACCATATTGGTGGAGCAGGTGATGGTACTGGGCGAAAACAGGAAGTTCCCGGCGGCATTGATTGTGCCTAATTTTGTGGCGTTAAAAGCCTGGGCCGAGAAAAAGGAAATTCCATACACTACCGATCAGCAGATGGTAGCTAATCAGCAGGTTATCGATAAGTTTCAACAAATTGTAGAATATACCTGCAAGGATTTTGGTAAATGGGAACAGGTAAAGCGCTTTGCCCTGTTGCCGAAACAATGGAGCATTGACGGCGGGGAACTTACCCCAAAATTAAGTTTGAAAAGGAAGGTAGTTCTCGAGAAAAATAAAGATATTATCGAAAAAATCTACGCCGATGCCGAAAACTACAAAACACCTTAATGTACTGCTGTGTCTATTGATTTTTAGCGGGGTTTTACCTGCTTGTGTAAACGGACAACTGGACAAAGAAAACAGTACCGAATACAGGAACGGTATGGTGGTTACGGCCAGTCCATATGCATCGGCAGTCGGACTCGAAATTTTAAAAAAGGGTGGTAATGCAGTAGATGCTGCGGTGGCGGTGCAATTTGCGCTGGCCGTAGTATATCCCAACGCGGGCAATATTGGCGGAGGTGGTTTTATGGTCTACCGCGCTGCGGATGGTGAAAGCAATACTTTAGATTTTAGGGAAAAGGCACCTGAACGCGCATCGAGGGATATGTATCTGGACGGTGCCGGTAATCCTATAGTGGACAAGAGTTTGTATGGCAGTTTGGCTTCCGGGGTTCCGGGTTCTGTAGCAGGGATGGCCGAGGCGCATCAAAAATATGGCAAATTGAAATGGGAGGAGCTATTGCTGCCTGCTATTAAACTGGCAGAGCAGGGTATCAAAATTTCTGCAAGGCAGGCCAGGGAAATGAACGCGCTGAAGAGTGAGCTGAGCCGGCTAAATCCCGACGGTACCGCATTTCACAAAGATGCCGACTGGGTTAAAGGTGATCTGCTGGTGCAAGCTGACCTGGCTAAGACGTTAACATTAATTAAGGATAAGGGTGCTGCTGGTTTCTATGAAGGTGAAGTTGCAGCTCATCTGATTGCTGAAATGAACAGGGGTGGCGGAATCATCTCTCAAAAGGATTTAAGCGCCTACAAAGCAATATGGCGTAAGCCGGTAACCGGAACTTATAGAGGCTTTAAGGTAATTACCATGCCGCCGCCATCGAGTGGGGGTATTGCGCTTGTGCAGCTTTTGAATGCCGTTGAGCCTTTTCCTTTGAAACGCTGGGGCTTCAATTCGGATTCTACGGTACAATTGATGGTGGAGGCAGAACGCAGGGTGTATGCCGACAGGGCCCAGTATTTGGGTGATCCGGATTTCTTTAAGGTACCAGGAGTACAGCTAATGGCCAAATCTTACACTGCAAAGCGCATGAGCGATCTGAACTGGAACCATGCATCGGCAAGTGCCACGGTGAAAGCGGGCGTAGTTGCTAAAGAGCACGAAGAAACCACCCATTTTTCTATTGTAGATAAGGCTGGTAACGCGGTTTCCATCACCACCACATTAAACGGATCTTATGGATCATTGGTCGTAGTAAAGGGTGCCGGGTTTTTACTGAACAACGAGATGGATGATTTCTCCGTTAAACCGGGATCACCCAATAAGTATGGTCTGGTGGGCGGCGAAGCGAATGCCATCGCGCCAGCTAAACGAATGCTAAGTTCCATGACGCCCACAATAGTGGAGAAAAATGGCGAACTGTATATGGTGGTGGGCACGCCCGGTGGATCGACCATCATCACTTCCGTTTTTCAAACGATATTGAACGTTATTGATTTTGACATGAAAATGCAAGCCGCAGTGGCTGCCCGGAAATTTCACCACCAGTGGCTGCCTGATGAGGTGGCCGTAGAGGAGGGGGCACTGGACAGTGCAGTTACCTCAAAACTGACCGCCAAAGGTTATCTGCTGATCAATAGGGGAGAAATAGGCAGGGTAGATGCCATCTTAAAAACCAAATGGGGATACTATCAGGGTGGGGCGGATCCTCGCGGGGATGATCAGTTTTTGGGTTGGTAGTTGCCGACCGTTTGTATAGAATTAAGCACAGTGAAAACTACTAAATAGATGTTTAAACGTGGTTTATCTAAATGGCCTGAGTATTGAATTATAGGGAGTAAAATAAAACCACCTATAAATTAAAATACTTTGATTATGAAACAAAATCTATTGAAATGTCTGCCTCTTGCTGCTGCAATGCTGATAGCCGGAACCACTCAGGCTCAGGAAACAACAATGAGTTCTGGTCCGATGCCTTTAACAACTTGGTCGATAGGCGTAAATGCTGGTGCACTTACACCAATTTCACCACTGGGAGGTAAGAATGATTTTTCTAACTGGAAAACAAACCTGGGCTACGGCTTATATATTAAGAAACAATTCACTCCATATTTCTCTTTGCGCTTAGACGGTGTTAGAGGAAAACTAAGTGGTGACAACAGCGAACCATTTGACGGAGGTACAACACCAACGGGTGCTGTAAATGCTTTTAAAACCGACCTTTCTTATTCTGGTAGTTTAAATGCTGTGGTGAATCTGTTTAACATCGATATGTTTAACAAAGAGAACAGTTTGCAACTATATGCTTCGGCAGGTGCTGGTTTAGCTGGCTATAAGGTAGAAACTTCAGCTTCTGCGTCTGGCGGTACTTTTACTGATTATGCTGGAGGCAATACCATTAGTGAATTAATTATTCCGGTTGGTTTAGGTGCTAAATTTAAGGTTGCAGAAAAAATTAATTTCGATTTGGGATGGACTGTGAACTTTGTTGACGGTGATAACCTGGACGGAGTTTACAAATTAAATAGCGACAGATACTCTTATGCTTATGCAGGACTTGAATTTGCATTGGGTACAGGAAAACAAAAAGCATGGCACAATCCGGTAGCGTTAACTTACGACGAAGCCTTAGCTGCTAAGCGTACTGCTGATGGTTTGAAAAGCGATCTTGATGCACAACGTGCTGAAAATGCAAAATTGCGTTCAGATTTGAACGACTTGTTAAAAGATACTGATGGCGACGGTGTTGCTGATAAATTGGACAAGTGCCCTGGTACACCAGCCGGTACTGTTGTAGACGGTGCAGGTTGCCCGCTTAAAGCTCCAGCTCCTGTGGTTACTGAAAAAGTGATCATTACAGAGGCCGACAGAAAAGTTGTTGCTGATGCGATTAAAAACCTGGAATTTGATTTGGGTAAGGCGACCATCAGGTCTAAATCTTACAGCACATTGAACAGGGTTGCTGCTTTGTTAATGGAGAAAAACTTTAGCTTGAAATTAGCAGGACATACAGATAACACTGGTTCTGACGCCTTGAACATGAGGTTGTCTAAAGACAGGGCAGAATCGGTTAGGTCTTACCTGGTTTCACAAGGTGCCAATGCATCCAGAATTGAAGCTACTGGTTACGGTGAGGAACAACCAATTGCCACCAACAAAACTGCTGCTGGAAGACAGAAAAACAGAAGGGTAGAATTTACTTTATTCTAGTCTGAATTTATAAAATTACTGAGCTGTCCTGATCTTTCAGGGCAGCTTTTTTTTGGGAAAAATTTAAGATAATTTGTTTGCATAATAATTAATTTATAGATAGCTTTGTTATGCAAGCATAGTAAAATGAAACAACAGGAAACGATAGATTATTTTTTAAAAGTGGTTTGGCAGAACATGGCCAACAGTTATAATCAGATTGCTTCCGGCTTCGGAATTACCCAGGCAATTGGCTATGTATTGATCAATATTGAGAAGGAAGGAACGGCGGTTTCTAAGCTGGCGGGCCTGTTGGGTGTTAAGGCAACCAGTCTCTCCAGGATGCTCAACAATATGGAGGAGCTTGGTCTGATCTACCGGGAAGCTTCTGTCGGCGATAAGCGCTCTGTGAAGGTTTTCCTGACAGATTTTGGGGTAGAAAAGCGCCATCTGGCCAAAGATGTGGTGATCTCTTTTAATGAGTATTTGAATGAGAACTTAACGAACCACGAAAAAAGCAGCCTGATCAGCACTTTACAGAAATTGAATAAATTGACACTGGCATATACAAATACGATTGTAAATGATGAACAAAAAGATAAATAAGGTTGCAGTATTGGGTTCCGGAATTATGGGATCGAGGATTGCCTGTCACTTTGCCAATATCGGGGTAGAAGTTTTACTGTTGGATATCCCTGCAAAGGAGGGTGCTAGGAATGGTATTGTAGACGCCGCCCTGCAAAGTGCCGTCAAAACCAATCCTTCTCCAGTTTATTCAAAAAAAGTATTGAGCAGAATTACCACAGGTAATTTTGAAGATGACCTATCAAAAATTGCTGCGGTGGACTGGATCATCGAGGTGGTGGTGGAGAACATTGACATCAAGCGGAAAGTTTTTGAGCAGGTAGAACAGCACAGGAAGGCTGGAACCCTGGTTTCCTCAAATACATCGGGCATACCCATCCATATGATGGCTGAAGGTCGCAGTGCTGATTTTCAAGCGAATTTTTGTGGTACGCACTTCTTCAATCCGCCGAGATACCTGAAGTTATTAGAAATTATACCAACACCATATACCCGACCTGAACTGGTTGAATTCTTAATGCATTATGGCGACCAGTTTTTGGGTAAAACTACTGTTCTGTGTAAGGATACCCCAGCTTTTATTGCCAACAGGGTAGGCGTATATTCCATTATGTCCCTGCTTCACCTGGTAGAAAAAATGGAGCTTACGGTTGAAGAAGTAGATAAATATACTGGTCCGGCTTTAGGCCGACCTAAATCTGCTACTTTCAGGACAACCGACGTGGTGGGACTGGATACCATGATTAAGGTGGCGAAGGGGCTTTATGAAAATTGTCCGGACGACAAAGCCCATGATTTATTTAAGCTGCCCGCTTATGTGGAAAAGATGGCCGCCAATAACTGGCTTGGCGATAAAACTAAACAAGGATTTTATAAAAAGACAAAAACAGCGGACGGGAAAACTGAAATCCTGGCGCTGGATTTAAAAACACTGGAGTACAGGCCACAGGAGAAAGTGAAGTCGGCCACCCTGGAAATGACAAAGTCCATCGACAATGTAAAAGACAGGATGAAGGTTTTTGCTGCCGGAAAGGACAAAGCTGCAGAACTATTCAGGGCTTCTTTTTTTGGCTTGTTTGAATACGTGTCTGACCGCATACCGGAAATTTCAGATGAACTTTACCGGATTGACGATGCCATGCGCGCAGGATTTGGCTGGGACCTGGGTCCGTTTGAAGTTTGGGATGCGGTAGGTGTGCAGGAAGCAATAACGGGAATGAAAGCTTATGGACATGCACCTGCTGCATGGGTAAGCGAAATGCTTGCTGATGGTCATACAAGCTTTTACAAAGTGGAGGCCGGAGTTAAAAAATATTACGACATCCCTACTAAAACCTATAAGGCGATACCTGGTACGGAAGGGCTCATTGTGCTGGACAATTTGAGGACCAGCAATGTGATCTGGAAGAACTCCGGGGCGTCAATTATTGACCTGGGAGACGGCATTATCAATGTGGAGTTTCACTCCAAGATGAATACCATTGGTGGCGATACGCTACAGGCCATAAACAAGGCCATTGATCTTGCTGAAAAGGAATACCGTGGCGTGGTGATTGGTAACGATGGTGCCAACTTTTCTGCCGGTGCGAATGTAGGGATGATCTTTATGATGGCCATTGAGCAGGAATGGGATGAACTGAACATGGCGGTACGCTTGTTCCAGAATACCTCTATGCGCATCCGGTATTCTTCTATCCCGGTAGTAGTAGCCCCGCACAGCTTGACGCTTGGGGGAGGTTGTGAGTTTAGTTTGCATGCCGACCATGTGCAATTGCATGCGGAAACTTATATGGGTTTGGTGGAATTTGGTGTAGGGGTGATACCGGGAGGTGGTGGAACCAAAGAATTTGCACTTAGGGCTTCTGATGAATACAAGGAAGACCAGATTATACAAAATGTGCTGAAAGACAGGTTCCTGACTATAGGTATGGCCAAGGTGTCTACATCAGCTGTGGAAGCATTTGAATTGGGATACCTCCAAAAAGACAAGTATTCGATTACCATGAACCGGAGCAGGCTGATTGCTGATGCCAAGGCTAAAGCGCTGGAACTTGCAGATGCAGGGTATACCAAACCTGTACCGCGTAAAGACATCCGCGTGCTTGGAAAGCAGGGTTTAGGTATTGTATATGCCGGAGCGAACACCATGTATTCAGGCCACTACATTTCTGAACACGATAAAAAAATCTCGGAAAAGCTGGGTTGGGTAATGTGCGGAGGAGATCTTTCAGCCCCGACCGAAGTAACGGAACAGTATTTACTGGACCTGGAAAGAGAAGCATTTTTATCGCTATGCGGAGAGCGCAAAACGCTGGAACGTATTCAAAGTATTGTAACGAAGGGTAAGCCACTTAGGAATTAGGTTATTAATTAGTATTTAGTAGTTAGATGTTAGTATTTAGATATAGGAGATGCATAAATATAAAGAGTTGAAAGTTTGGCAGAAATCAATAGAGCTTGTTACGGAAATTTATAATGTGACAGCGGATTTTCCTGACAAGGAAAAATTTGGATTGATTAGTCAAATCAATAGGGCTTCTGTTTCCATTCCTTCTAATATTGCAGAAGGCGCAGGACGGAGTTCCACAAAGGAATTTTTGCATTTTTTATCAATTGCACATGCGTCTTCCTACGAAACAGAAACACAATTAATCATATCAAAAAATTTAAATTATTTATCAATGAACCAGCTGGATGTACTGACGGATCGAATAAATGAATGGCAGAAAATGAGCTACGCTTTTCAATCAAAACTTCGCTCCTCTATCTAACCACTAATTTCTAAATACTAACATCTAACTACTACTAAATACCATAAAATGGAAGCTTATATAATTGCAGGATATAGAACCGCTGTAGGAAAGGCGCCACGTGGCGTGTTTCGTTTTACGAGAGCTGATGATTTAGCTGCTGAGGTGATCAGGCAACTGGTGGCATCTGTGCCCAACTTGAATAAAGAAGAGATTGATGATGTGATTGTGGGCAATGCTACGCCGGAAGCTGAACAAGGATTGAATGTGGGTAGGATGATCTCGCTGATGGGACTGGATACCGATAAGGTACCGGGTGTAACTATAAACCGTTATTGTGCATCTGGCCTGGAGACTATTGCCACTGCTGTTGCTAAAATTAGGAGTGGTATGGCTGATTGTATCATAGCCGGAGGAGTAGAGGTGATGTCGGGCATGCCTTTTGGCGGCTGGAAGCTGGTACCGAATGCCGAGGTTGCCAAAAACAATCCGGATTGGTATTGGGGTATGGGTCTAACTGCCGAGGCTGTTGCTAAAGAGTACAAGGTGAATCGGGAAGACCAGGATGAGTTTGCCTATCAATCTCATCAAAAAGCAGTGGAGGCCATTAAAAACGGTCACCTGAAAGCTGGTGTTTTACCCATCACCATCAATGAAACCTATTTGGATGAAAATCTGAAGAAGAAAACAAGGAGTTATATCGTAGACACGGATGAGGGGCCGAGGGCAGATACATCTATAGAAAAGCTGGCGAAGCTGAAGCCTGTCTTTGCTGCGGACGGTTGTGTTACGGCGGGTAATTCTTCTCAAACATCTGATGGTGCTGCTTTTGTATTGGTGGTTTCGGAGAGAAAGCTGAAAGAACTGGGCGTAGAGCCCATAGCCAGATTGGTGAGTTATGGCGTTGCAGGTGTACCTCCCCGCATTATGGGAATAGGTCCGATTTACGCCATACCTAAAGCTTTGGCCCAGGCGGGTATGACGCTTGACCAAATTGACCTTATTGAATTAAATGAGGCTTTTGCGTCACAATCTCTCGCCATAATCAGGGAATTGAACCTGGATACCGCAAAACTAAATGTAAACGGCGGAGCAATAGCGCTTGGTCACCCCTTGGGTTGTACCGGTGCTAAACTATCCGTGCAATTGTTTAATGAGTTAAAAAGAAGAGATCAGAAATACGGGATGGTAACAATGTGCGTGGGAAGCGGGCAGGGTGCTGCAGGAATATTTGAAATGCTGAGTTGAGATTAGATTTTAGTATTTAAGATTAGATTTTAGTATTTAGTAGTTAGTATTTAGACAGAGCGCATATTGATGGTCTCTAATTACTAATATCTAAATATTAACTACTACAACGCTATCTAAATACTAATATCTAACTACTAAATACCAACGACTGCAACGCTGTCTAAATACTAACATCTAACTACTAATTACTAAATACCTACTACTTCAATGGAAGCTACAGACAAAAAAACGATTAAAGGAGGTGAGTTTTTAATAACTGAAACCAACTATCAGGATGTATTTATTCCTGAAGAATTTGATGAAGAGCAAAATATGATTGCCCAGACTTGCAGGGATTTTCTTGCTGCAGAGGTTTTTCCGCAACTGGATAGGATTGATACGCAGGAAGAAGGGTTAATGCCATCGTTGATGGATAAGGCAGGAGAATTAGGCATACTTGGCGTATCTATACCAGAACAATATGGAGGTTTCGGCAAGAATTTCAATACCTCTATGCTGGTGGCTGACGTGATTGGTGCTGGTCACTCTTTCGCGGTAGCATTGTCTGCACATACCGGAATTGGTACGCTACCGATCCTCTATTATGGTAGTCAGGAGCAAAAAGATAAATACATCCCTAAACTGGGGACAGGGGAGTGGAAAGCTGCCTATTGTTTGACGGAGCCGAACTCCGGCTCTGATGCAAATTCAGGAAAGACAAAAGCGAAACTGACGGAAGATGGTAAACATTATGTGATCAATGGTCAGAAAATGTGGATCACCAATGGTGGTTTTGCTGATATTTTCATCGTTTTTGCCAAGATAGATGACGATGCCAACCTGACCGCATTTATTGTGGAAAGGGAGTTTGGAGGCATCAGCATGAATCCGGAAGAGCATAAGATGGGCATTAAGGGTTCATCTACCAGGCAAGTATTTTTTAACGATTGCCATGTGCCTGTAGAGAACATGCTTTCTGAACGCCAGAATGGTTTTAAGATTGCTGTGAATATCCTAAATATCGGTCGGATTAAACTCGCGGCAGCAGCTATTGGGGCCTCTAAATCTGTAATCAATACCGCAGTAAATTATGCGAATGAACGCATTCAGTTTGAAAGACCAATTTCTAAATATGGCGCCATCCGTTACAAGATTGCTGAAATGGCAGCGAAAGTGTACGCAGTGGAATCGGCGAACTACAGGGCCGGGCAAAATATTGACGATGCATTTGATGCGCTGGTGGCAGGAGGAATGGATGAAGGAAAAGCAAAGCTAAAATCTACGGAGCAATTTGCGGTGGAATGTGCGATACTTAAAGTTTGGGGTTCTGAGGTGCTGGATTACGTGGTGGATGAGGGTGTTCAAATTTATGGCGGTATGGGATTTTCTGCAGAGGCGCCTATGGACCGTGCTTATCGCGATGCGCGGATCAACAGGATTTTTGAAGGTACCAATGAAATTAACCGGCTGCTGACTGTAGACATGATGCTGAAAAGAGCCATGAAGGGGGAATTGGATTTGATGACGCCTGCGACTGCTGTTGCGTCAGAATTGATGTCGATCCCTGACTTTAGTGAGGAGGATGATACCCTATTTGCTGCGGAGAAGAAAATCATCGCGAATTTGAAAAAAGCCACGCTGATGGTTGCAGGTGCCGCTGTTCAGAAATTGATGATGAGTCTCTCAAAAGAGCAGGAGATATTGATGAATATCGCGGATATGGCCAGTTATGTTTATGTAGCTGAATCAGCCATGCTGCGGACCGAAAAATTGGTTAGCTTAAAAGGTGAGGAAGCGTGTGAAGGACAACTGAATATGATGAGGGTGTATTTTGTTGAAGCCGTAGACGGCGTAAATAAAGCTGGCAAAGAAGCGCTTTGGGCATTTGCGGACGGCGACGAACTGAGGATGATGATGGTTGGCTTGCGGAGGTTTACCAAAATGGAGGCCTTTAACGTGAAGAATGCCCGCCAGAAAGTTGCCCAACAAGTAATTGCAGCTAATAAGTATTGCTATTAGTAGTTAGTATTTAGATATTAGTATTTAGAGAGCGTTGCGATATTTAGATATTAGTAGTTAGAGAGCGTTGCAGTATCTAGTATTTAGATTTTAGTAATTAGAGAGCATGAGTTTTATAGCGTGTGTGTTACTTGATCCGCTAACATGCATCCTGTCTAAATACTAATTACTAACATCTAAATACTAACTTCTAATTTGTTAAAATTGGTTAAAAATTGTTGTATCCCTAATAAAAGACTATTTTTGTGCGATATGTTGAAAAATGGGCTTTTATGGGTAGTGCTGCTATTTGCAGGTATTGTTGCCTCTTGCGAAAAGCCCGAAGTTTACAATGAGGAAGAGCAATATAAAAAAGATGAGGCCCTAATAAAAAAATGGTCTGATTCTACCAAAATTGATCTTGTTAAACACGAATCCGGCTTGTATTATAAAATTCTTAGTCCGGGGACAGGTACAGTGCCTATTGAAAAAACCGATATATTAACGGTAACGTATACCTGCAGATTGCTCAACGACACTTTGGTAAACCAAACAACTGACACCCTTGGATATAAATTTGAGTTGGATAAAAGCATACCTGGTTGGAGGAATGGCTTGCCGCTGATAAAAGAGGGTGGGCGGATCAGGTTACTGGTTCCTTCCGGTCAGGCATACAAAAACTATATTGTGGTATCGAACATACCTAAAAACTCGGTACTCAATTTTGAGATTAATTTAAAAAAAGTAGATAAAGAAAAATAATATGTTAAAGAAATTATCATCATACGCCTTTTTATTAATGGGGCTGATCGTTCTTCTCAACTCTTGTAAGAAAGATTACGAAAGCGTTCAAAGTATTGATGACCAAAAAATTGAAGATTACATCGCAAAAAATAATATTTCCGCCATTAAGGATCCTAAGGGCACTGGTTATTATTATCAGGTAACTAGTCAGGGTACAGGTGAACTTTATAAAAACACGGATTCTGTACGTTACAGCGTGGTTGTAAAGTCACTTTTAAACGGTACGGTTTATTATACCACACCAGAAACTTCCAATCTTGGTACGTTTGTAGGCTATTCAACTCAGTTATTAGGCATCAACGTTAAAGGCATGCTGAATGTATTGAACCAGATGAAAGCGGGCGGATCTGGAAGGATTATCTTGCCGTCCTATTTGGCATTTGGGAAGAATGGTTATGAGACCCTGAAGGTTCCTTCTAATGAGATTCTGGACATTACCATTCAAACTTATACAGAAAGCCAGGCCGCATTAGATGATAAACACATCAATGTATTCCTGACCGCCAATAAGTTAACCGCTACTAAAGCTCCATCAGGAGTATACTATATTGTTTCCACTGTTGGTGCAGGTTCACAGATTACAAAAGCTTCTACCATCACATTCAATTACACAGGTAGGGCTTTAAATGGACTTGTATTCGATTCGGGCACAGGTGCTGTAAGTACGCTCACTAGTTTGGTACAAGGCTTTATGGTGTTTACCAATTTTAAACAGGGTACTGCAATGCGATTGATCATACCTTCCGTACTGGGATATGGTGCTGCCGGTAATCGTAATGCGACTACTGGTGCTACAATAGTTGCTGGTAATGAATGTTTAGATTTTGATGTGGAGGTAACTGCAACGGAAGATTGATTTATTGATCCTTCAAGGCATCTTTAAAAACTTTTAGAATTCTTTCTCTGGCAAAAGCATGGTCGACAATAGGTTGGACATGCTTTTGTTGTTTTATTTCGGGTACCCATTTGTTGATATAGGCGTTCTTTGGGTCAAATTTCTTTGCCTGAAGTTCAGGATTGAATACCCTGAAATAGGGTGCTGCATCGTTACCACAGCCGCAGGCCCACTGCCAGCCGCCAACATTGCTTGCCATTTCATAGTCCAAAAGTTTTTCAGCAAAATAGGCCTCGCCCCAACGCCAGTCGACCAATAAGTGCTTAGTCAGGAAGCTGGCCACCACCATTCTTACCCTGTTGTGCATAAAGCCAGTTTCGTTGAGCTGACGCATCCCTGCATCCACCAGCGGATAACCAGTTAAGCCTTTGCACCATGCCTCAAATTCTTTTTCATTATTTCTCCAATGGATGTTGTTATAGGCTGGTTTGAAGCAAGAGTTGCTGGTATGCGGAAAATGCCACAGGATCATCATGTAAAAATCTCGCCAGGCCAGTTCAGAGAGCCATTTATGTGCTTTGTGTTTAATGGCCTGTGAAACTGCTTCACGAATACTAACGGTTCCAAAACGAAGGTGCAGACCGATTCGGGTAGTCGCCTCATCTGCCGGATAGTCGCGCCGCTCCTCGTAACTATCCAGTTTTGCTGCAAAGTTGAGTTTAGGGAATTCACTGGTTGATTGGGTGAAACCCATGCTGTTGAGACCTGGGATTTTGAGTGCCGGAGAACTTAACAAATTTTTCAGGTACTTTTTTACCGGGTATTCCTTGTAGTAGAATGGCTTCAATTTCTTTTCCCATTGTCGGTAATAAGGAGTGAAAACGGTATAAGGCTTTCCATCAGCCTTTATTACTTCATCTTTTTCAAAAACCACCTGGTCTTTAAATGATTTAAAGCCAATCCCTTCTGAGGCGAGAAACTCTGCGAGAGACTCGTCTCTTTGTCGCGCATACGGCTCATAGTCATGATTGACAAAGACAGATTTCACCTGGTATTTCTGCATCACCTCCCTCCAGATTTCTTCTGGTGTGCCGTAGCCGACAAATATGGAAGATTTGTGTTTTGATAGCTGTTCTTGCAGGCTACAGATGGTTTGGTAGATGAAGGTAACACGCGCATCATCTTTGGCATTCAGTTTATCCAGGATATTCTTATCGAATATGAAAAGCAATAGCACTGGATGGTCGCTCTTAAGTGCATGATAAAGGGCTGCATTGTCCTCCAATCTGAGGTCTCTTCTCAGCCAGCAAATACTAACTTCCTTGTTCATTATTTGTAAATTTCTTTTAAGGCTTCTTCCAGGTTAACATATTTGAACTTGAAGTTATGGTCGAGTAATTTCTGAGCAGAGGTATTGGTACTCACCGTAGCGATAATGCTCATTTTTCCAAGAATCATTTCCAATACCTTTTCAGGTACATTGATTGGCCAGACCGGCCGGTGTAATTGTTTGGCTATGGCCTTAGTTAGTGTTTCGTTGGTAACGGGAAAGGGTGCGCATCCGTTGAAAATCCCTGAATAGGTATTCTTTTGAACTGCATCCACATAAATGTTTACAATATCATCAACATGAATCCATGGGATCCATTGCTTACCGCTGCCTAAAGCCGCACCCGCAAAAAAGCGAATGGGCTTGTCTAAAGAAGCTAGTCCGCCATCTCCCTTACCCAGGACAAATCCTGTTCTGATCTTGACAATTCTCATATCGAAAACCTGTCCTTTATCTACCGCCTGTTCCCATAAAACACAGCATTCTGCAAGGAAACCTTCACCGGGATCGGAATCCTCCGTTAGCAATTCATCTTGACGATCGCCGTAGTAGCCAGTCGCCGAAGAAGCTATAAAATGCTTAACGCTGGCTTTCGTTTTTTCTATGGTATGATAAAGCAATTCGGTGCTGATCACCCTGCTGTCGATAATTTGTTGCTTACGTTCTTTTGTCCATTTTTGATCAGCTATGCCTTCTCCAGCAAGGTGGATGATGGTGTCAACACCGTTCATGCACGATTCGTCGATCTCTCGCTTATAAATGTCCCACAAGAAAGTCTTCACGTTTTTAATCTGGACGGGTTTTCTTGATAAGATAGATACAGTGTGGCCCAATTTTAAAAGTTGTGCCATTAATCTTTTTCCGATCATCCCCGTAGTTCCCGTTATCAGTATGTGCTGTTTCATGAATTAATAACTGGATTCTGAAGTTTTGGTTTGCTTTAATGATGTGCTAAAATAGATAATAATTGTTTTGTTATGTAAATATTGCTTTTACTTTACTTTTTAACCTGAAAAATCGTATATTTTTGTATTCCTAACAAATACGCGACGAGTAAATTAATGAGGATTAAAAAGATTTTGGTTTGGTTCAGAAATGACCTGCGCCTGCATGATAATGAAATGCTGGTGGAAGCAATTGCCAAATCTGACGCTATTTTGCCCGTTTATTTTTTTGACCCAAGGTATTTTAGCAAGACCAAGTTTTTAACTTCTAAGACTGGCGCTAACAGGGCTCAGTTCCTGTTGGAAAGTGTTGGTGCGCTCCAGGACGAATTTAAAAAGCTTGGGGGTAATTTATTGGTGGTTTCGGGCAGGCCTGAGGACCATATCTTAAAAATTGTAGAGCAGTTCGATATTGCAGAAGTTTACCACCACAGGGAGGTGGGCGTTGAAGAGACAGGAATTTCTGCTCTGGTAGAAGATATCCTGTGGACGCAAAAAATAAATTTAAAGCACTTTATTGGGCACACACTTTATAATAAAGAAGATTTACCATTTCCAATTAAGGATATTCCTGATGTTTTTGCGCAATTCAAAAAGAAAACAGAGCGCGATGCGATTGTTAAGGAATGTTTTGAAGCCCCTGTTGAAATTACTTTTGTTGAAAACAGCGATTGGGGCAAAATGCCGGCCTTATCGGATTTGGGATTTGAATCAGAATTTAGTCCCGTAATAAATAATTTCGGTTGCGGTGGTGAGGCAGCGGGTGTTGCACATTTGGATGAATTGCTGCATGTAAACTCTGATATTTATCATAAGCCAAATGGTAAAGCTGCCGGCAAAAAGGCGTATAGCTCGAAGCTTTCTGCATGGTTGGCATTGGGTTGCCTATCCCCTAGAAAAGTTTACTGGACCATTAAATCTGCCGAGCAACGATTTGGCAACAATTTAAATTTTAGTCAGATCTTATTAGGACTGCTTTACCGGGATTATTTCCGGTTCATGTTCAAGAAACATGGTGTAAAATTCTTTAAAGAGCCAAACTTATTGTCGATTATCGATGATTCTCCTTCCGGTGAAGAAGAGCTTTTGATCGAAAATTGGAAGACAGGAAGGACCGGACATGCCGCGGTAGATGCCTACATGAGTGAGCTGAATGAGACAGGCTTTATTCCGCATGCCGGGAGACTGCTAGTGGCGACCTACTTAATTCATGTGCTACATTTGCACTGGACCAGAGGTGCTTTTTATTTCGAGGAAAAATTGATTGACTATTCTGCAGCAAGTAATTGGGGCAACTGGGCCAACGTTGCGGGAGAAGGATTGGATCTGAAATCCAAATCCATATTTGACCTGGAGAAGCAGTTAAAGGCTATTGAAGCCGAACTTCCTGAAGTTTAAGCAAAAATTCACATAATAAACTGAATATTAGCTGGTTAATTCTTGCCATTTGGTATATTATATCATTCTGAGGAATAAAATGTTAACAAAAGTTGGATTTTAAACAAACTTGTTTAACATTTGTTGTAAGAATTGGCGTGAAGAATTTTTCAATTAGTGATATCGAAGCCTTGATTGGCATAAAAGCTCATACCATCAGGGCATGGGAAACGAGGTATAACCTGGTGCCGCCAAAAAGAACCGTTACGAACATTAGGTATTACAGCGAAGACGACCTGAAAATGTTGCTGAATATCGTTGCTCTCAACGAGAACGGCTACAAAATCAGTAAAATAGCGAAGATGAGTCACAGCCAGATCACGAACCTGGTGAAACAACTGAAGAGTGATTTGAAAAACGATTCTATACAAATGCTGCACTTATCCAACGCCACTATAGCATATGATGAAGCGCATTTTACCGATATATTAACGGGATGTGTGGCAGAATTGGGTCTGATCAGGACCATGGACGTGGTACTCTATCCTTTTATGAAGAAAGTGGGGATGTTGTGGCAGACAGGCACAATTGATCCTTCACATGAGCATTTTGCATCCAACCTGATCAGGGAGCGGATCATCGTGGAGATTGATAAAATTGAAATGCCCGTTAAAAAGGAGCCGAAAAGATTCGTTTTGTTTCTGCCTGAGGCTGAAATGCATGAGACCGGCCTGTTATTTACGCGTTACCTGCTGAAAAAATGCGGTCATGAAACCCTGTATTTAGGCCAGGAAATTCCTTATAGCGATATTAAAAAAGTAATTGAATCTTATAAACCTGACTACGCTTTTATTACCCTTACCTCCCTCAACCTGGGGAAAGATATCAATAAAGTGATCGGTAAGGTTATGGATAATTTGAACATTCCGCTTATAGTGGCCGGAAGTTTGATATCTGAATTTGATATTCTTGTTAAAGATCAACTTACACCACTTAAGAACGTTTGCGATATGGTGGATTTTCTTGAAGATTTATAAAGAAGTTTACCTGTATATTAAGGTAAAAAATCCTAATTTTGCAACACTTATAGCAATTCAAAAATAATGGATAATTTATCTTATCTCAACGGTGCGAATGCCGAATACATAGAATCCTTATATCAATCTTATAAAGAAGACGCCAATTCAGTTGAATTTGGCTGGCAAAAATTTTTCGAGGGTTTCGACTTCGGTCGCGGCTCATCAGGTAATGCGGTAACTGCAGAGACGCCAGAACATTTTTTAAAGGAAATTAGTGTCCTGAATTTGATAAACGGTTACCGGCAGAGAGGTCACCTTTTTACCCAAACCAATCCGGTAAGGGAGCGCAGACAACATTTACCAACGCTGGATCTGGAGAATTTTGCATTAGCAGAAGCTGATCTGGAAACAGTTTTTAACTCAGGCATTGAAATTGGCATAGGCGCAGCCAAACTAAAAGATATTGTTGCTTTTTTAAAGCAGACCTATTGTAAATCGATAGGTGCGGAATACAAATATGTACGTACCCCGGAGATTTTGCATTGGATTGAAAATAAGATGGAAAGTGTGCGTAACACACCCAACTTTTCAATTGATGAGAAAAGAAGGATCTTAAAAAAGTTAAATGAAGCAGTAAGTTTTGAGAACTTTTTAGGAACTAAATTTTTAGGACAGAAGCGGTTCTCTTTGGAAGGTGCTGAAGCATTGATACCTGCGCTTGATTCTGTAATAGAAAAAGGAGCGGCATTGGGTATTGAAGAGTTTGTAATAGGGATGGCACATCGCGGTCGCCTGAACGTACTTGCCAATATTATGCAAAAAACCTACAAGGATATTTTTGCAGAATTTGAAGGTAAAGGCTACAGTGCAGAATCTCCATTTGGCGGAGATGTGAAGTATCACCTTGGTTATTCTACTGATGTAACAACCAATAGCGGACGTAGCGTGCATTTAAGTTTGTGCCCTAATCCATCTCACCTGGAAACCGTAAACGGGGTAGTAGAGGGGATGACACGTTCTAAAATTGACTTTAAATACGGTGGCGACAATGCGCGCATTGCACCGATATTGATACATGGTGATGCTTCCGTTGCTGGTCAGGGTATTGTTTATGAGGTAATTCAAATGGCCGGACTGGATGGTTATAAAACAGGTGGAACAATCCATTTGATCATCAACAACCAGATTGGTTTCACTACGAACTATAAAGATGGTCGTACCAGTACTTACTGTACTGACATTGCTAAAGTAACGCTATCTCCGGTGTTTCACGTAAACGGAGACGATGTGGAGGCTTTGGTGTATGCCATTAATTTGGCCATGGAATACCGCCAAAAATATAAGAACGACGTATTCATTGACATACTTTGCTACCGCAGGTTTGGACACAATGAGGCAGATGAGCCTAAATTTACCCAACCATTGCTTTACAAGACGATAGAAAAACATGCAAATCCCCGTGATATTTATATTCAGCAATTGATTGGTGAAGGTAAAATGGAAGCGAGTTTGGCTAAGGAGCTTGAAAAAGAATTCCGCGGCATTTTGCAGGAAAGACTAAATGAAGCTAAGGAGATCACTTCCACCTATCAGGATGTGAAATTTGGAGGTGCCTGGTCTGACATGCGAATTGCTACGCCAAAGGATTTTGAAACATCGCCGAACACGGCTGTAAAAAAATCTACCCTGCTGGAGATTGCAAAAAGAATAAGCACACTGCCAGCTGACAAAAAGTTCTTCAAAAAAATTGAAAAGCTTTTTGACGAGCGCAGCAAGATGGCAAGTACTACGCATGTATTCGATTGGGCCATGGGTGAACAACTTGCCTACGGTACTTTGCTTGCTGAAGGTAAAAGAGTACGGTTGAGCGGTCAGGATGTTGAGCGTGGTACGTTTTCACACCGCCATGCTGTATTGACATTAGAAGATTCGGAAGAGGAGTACATCCCTCTGGCAAATGTTTCAGATCAGCAAGCTACTTTTGATATTTACAATTCACACTTGTCTGAATACGGCGTATTGGGATTTGAATATGGTTATGCCATGGCCAACCCGAATGCCTTAACAATTTGGGAAGCACAATTTGGAGATTTCTTTAACGGCGCTCAGATTGTAGTAGACCAGTACATCGCCAGTGCGGAAACCAAATGGCAAAGAGAAAATGGCTTGGTGATGTTGTTGCCACATGGTTACGAAGGTCAGGGTCCGGAGCATTCGTCGGCCAGGATTGAACGTTTTATGGAATTGTGCGCTGATTATAACATGCAAGTAGTGAATTGCAGTACACCTGCTAACTTCTTCCATTCCCTAAGAAGACAATTTAAACGCGACTTTAGAAAGCCGTTGGTGGTATTTACGCCAAAAAGCTTATTGCGCCATCCAAAATGCGTATCTCCGCTCGAGGATTTTACTGATGGAAAATTCCAGGAAGTTATTGCTGACGTGAATGTTAAGGCGGCAGACGTTACCCGGGTATTGTATTGCAGTGGTAAGATCTATTACGAATTGCTGGAGAAGCAAGAAAAGGATCAGATCAAAGATGTTGCGATCGTTCGTGTGGAGCAGTTGTATCCAACTCCGCTTGCGCAGATGGAAGCAGTGTATAAGCAATATAAAAATGCCAAAGAAGCCGTTTGGGTACAGGAAGAACCAGAGAACATGGGCGCATGGCCATACTTGTTGCGGAAAGTTAGAAGAACGATCTTTAACGACATAGAGGTGATATCCCGTAAAGAAAGCAGCAGTACCGCAACCGGATTTGCCAGGCAACATGCCGATCAGCAGGCCTTTATTTTAGCAAGGGCTTTTGAAACGCCTGTAACTGAAAAGGAGCAAAAGATCGCGAAAAAATCGGTGAGTAAAGTATATAATGTAGATTAAGAAAATAGTCATTATGAGTATAGAAATAAAAGTTCCGCCAGTTGGAGAATCAATAACTGAAGTTGTTTTATCGCGCTGGGTGAAAAATGATGGTGATGCAGTAGAGATGGATGAAGTAATTGCTGAGCTGGAATCAGATAAAGCAACATTCGAATTGACTGCAGAGCAAGCTGGAACTTTAAAAGTAGTTGCAGCCGAAGGCGACACATTGGCCATCGGAGCTGTTGTATGTAAGATTGAAGACGGCGGTGCTGCGCCTGCTAAACCAAAAGAAGAAGCTGCTGCCCCTGCAGATGAAAAACCAGTTGTGGCTGCAGATAAAACTGCCACCCCTGTTGCTGAAAAATCTGCTGATACTTATGCTTCAGGCACGCCATCACCTTCTGCAGGTAAAATATTGGCAGAAAAGGGTGTTGAGGCATCTGCTGTTAAAGGCACTGGTGTTGATGGCAGGATTACCAAGGAAGACGCATTAAACGCAGAAAAAGCTGCACCTAAAGCGGAAGCTCCAAAAGCTGCTACTCCAGCACCTGCTGCCCCTGCCGTTGCGGGAGCGAGGAACGAGCGCAGACAAAAGATGTCTCCGTTGAGAAAAACTGTTGCTAAGCGTCTGGTTTCCGTAAAGAATGAAACAGCGATGTTGACCACCTTTAATGAGGTTAACATGAAGCCAATTATGGACTTACGCGGAAAATACAAGGATCAGTTTAAAGAGAAATATGGAGTTGGCCTGGGCTTTATGAGCTTTTTTACGAAAGCGGTTTGTGAGGCATTGAAAGATTTTCCTGCTGTAAATGCAAGGATAGATGGCGAGGAGTTGGTTTACAACGATTTTGCTGATATCTCCATTGCAGTTTCTGCACCTAAAGGATTGGTTGTACCGATCATCCGCAATGCTGAAAGCATGAGTTTGGCGCAGATTGAAAAAACGGTGATAGAATTGGCTACAAAAGCAAGGGATAGCAAATTGACCATTGAAGAAATGACCGGTGGGACATTTACCATTACTAATGGTGGTGTTTTTGGCTCTATGATGTCTACTCCGATTATCAATGCACCACAGTCGGCCATATTGGGCATGCACAACATCATTGAGCGTCCAATAGCAGAAAAAGGGGAAGTGGTCATCCGCCCGATGATGTATCTGGCATTGTCTTACGATCACCGCATCATTGATGGAAGAGAATCTGTTGGGTTTTTGGTAAGGGTTAAGCAATTGCTTGAGGATCCTGCAAGATTACTTTTAGGAATTTAACAGCTATTACATACTGTATAAAAAGCCCGCGATTATGTCAATTGCGGGCTTTTTTATGGTATTTGATTATTGAGGTTTACCTGGCCGGATGTTAATGAAGTAGTTGGAATCGACCTTGAAATTTTGATTCGTCAGGTTCGCATCAACCTTAATTGACTGCCATTTATTGGTAGGGTAGATGGTACTGAAGGTTCCATCCTTCAGTGTTACTTTCAGCGGCATATCAAAGCCCTGAACTTCGGTCACCCAACGGTAGGCTAATTTTCCTGCAGGATCGATGTTGTATTCCAAAACAGGTACTTCAGAAGTTCTTAAATATTGGTCAAAGAACTTGGTTAATTTAAGACCAGTAAATTTAGAAATGTAGCTTTCCACCTGATTGGTGGTAACAGTTTGATGATAAAATGTTTTGTTAAGCCCTCTCAACAATCCCCTAAACTTTTCATCGTTTCCGATCAGTTGCCTAAGCGTATGAATAACATTTGCCCCCTTGTAATACATGTCTGATGAGCCCTCGGTATTCACATTGTACGGACCAATTATCGGCTGATCGTTCCTGATAATTTTTCTGCTGCTGATCACATATTCAGATCCGGCTTGTTTGCCATAATAGGTCTCCAGAAACAATACTTCCGAATAACTGGTAAATGATTCGTGGATCCACATATCCGCAATATCTTTTGAGGTAATGTTGTTCCCGAACCACTCATGTCCGCTCTCGTGTATGGTGATGTAATCGAATTTTAAGCCCCAGTTGGCGGCCGACTTACTGTAGTCCCTACCCAAATAACCCATCTTAAATTTATTGCCATAAGCAACGGCACTTTGATGTTCCATTCCAAGAAAGGGAGCCTGAACCAGTTTGTAGCCATCTTCATAGAACGGGTAGGGGCCGAACCAGTGCTCAAACGATTGGAGCATGCGCCTGGTATCTGCCTCCCAGTGTGGTCTGGCCTGAAGGCTATCCTCTGCCAGCGACCAGTAATCCAGCGACAAGCTGCCTTTTTCGCCCGCATATTTATCAGTCCAGTGTGCGTATTTGCCGATATAAAAAGTAACGTTGTAATTGTTAATTGGATTGCTCACGAACCAGTTGTACTGCACCCATCCGTTGTCTTTGTTAACGATGCTCCTTAAACGGCCATTTGAGATTTCATTTAAGCCTTTAGGGATGGTAATGCTGATTTGCATGCTATCAACCTCATCACTTTGATGGTCTTTTGTAGGCCACCAGGAACTAGCACCAAAACCCTGACAAGCTACGGATATCCATGGATTACCAGACCTGTCCTTGCTGAAGATAAAGCCGCCATCCCAGGGTGGGTTTCTGGCGGTGTTTGGTGAGCCGGAATAGAAAACTTTAAAGCTTTGTTTGCTGCCTTTTTTAATTAGTGATGGAAAGGCAAGGAAGACTGCATTGAGTGTTCGTTGATAAGTGATCTCTGTACCATTAAAAACTATCTTATCAATCTTCAAATCAGAAAATAGGTCTATTTGAAGCTGACTAAAATCTGTAACCGCAGTGAAACGAAATTCATTACTGCCCGAGACGGTTTTTTCTATCGGGTCAATACGCACATCAAGGTGGTAATAGTTGATGTCATAACAGCTCCTCAATGAACCATACTGACCCCTTAGACTATCTTGTTTGCTAAATTGTTTTGCGCCTACCTGGGCATTACTAACCAGTGCGGCAAGTGACAACCAGACAAGCGCTAGTGCAAATCGCTTCATGTTTATTTTAAAACAGTTAAGGTTATAGAAGATGAGTTGTTTACATCATGGAATATCCGATGGGTGGCTTTTTGGAAATCGGATGGCCCGGCCTGGTAGATGTCCATAAATTTCTGAGGATTTCTATCTGCCAGTGGGAACCATGAATTTTGTACCTGTATCATTATTTTGTGTCCCTTTTTGAAGGTATGGGCGACATCAGGTAAAGCATAGTTTACCTTGGTTACCATGCCTGGTACAAAGGCTTCCGGTTTTTCGAAACTGTTACGGTATTTTCCGCGCATGATTTCACCCCTGACCAGCATTTGATAACCACCCATTAGTAAGTTTTTTGGATTTGGGATTGGGGCGGGTGCATCTTCAGGATATACATCGATGAGCTTGACTACGTAATCTGCATCAGTGCCAGTTGTGGAAACAACCAGGTTAGCCAAAACAGGACCTGTTAGGGTGATGTCTTCAGTGAGTGCATCAGTCTGATAAACTTTAACATCAGGTCTTCTTGCCGCGAAACGCTGATCATCTATCATGTACTCTCTTGTTCTTTTTGCTTGGATACCATCCTGGTAGGGCACGGGGTTGTTGGGGTCACTCACATATTCATCCCAGCTGTCGGTTCTGCCAACTTTTTCAAAGGCGAGTTTGCCATTGGGCTGTAGGTATAGGGTTTTCTGTTCAGTTTCCTTAGGAGGCCATGCGGAAAAGCTTTTCCACTGGTTGCTGCCGGTTACAAAAATATTTGCTTCTGCGGGATTAAAATCACCTTCGCCTTTTAGGTAGTGCTTAAAGAACGGCAGTTCATATTTTTCCTGGTACTGCGTGCTGGTAGGTTGGCCAAATTCGATATCTCCGAAAGCGCTGCCGGTACTTCTTACCCATCCGCCATGGAACCAGGGCCCCATAACCAGGATGTTGTTTGCTCCCGGGTTTTGTCGCTCTATGCTTTTATAGGTTGCAAAGGTTCCGTACGCATCTTCGGCATCAAAGAAACCGCCAACCACCATTACGGCTGGCTTTACGTTTTTCAGATGAGGTTGTATGTTCCTTGCTTTCCAAAAGGTGTCCAGGTTTGGATGTGCAAATAAATTGTTCCAGAACCTGATGCTATCGGCAAAGTACTGATCCTTTAAGCTTTTAACGGAACCAGCTTCCAGATAGAATCTGTAATTGTCTGCAATCGGGAATTTAAAGGGCTTTGGTCCTTTATCAGGAGTGATGGGCATTGGTCTAGGCACCCCAAAGGTGGTCATGAAGCTAAAGGCGTCCATCAGGAACAGCACCCCGTTGTGGTGAAAATCATCGCCCACAAACCAATCGGTTACCGGGGCCTGGGGCGAGACCGCTTTTAATGCCGGATGTGCTGCCGGAAGGGATGTAGTAGAATAGAAGCCAGGATAGGATATTCCGTAAATCCCTGCTTTGCCATTGTTGTTCTTAATGTTTTTAACCAACCAATCGATGGTATCGTAGGTGTCGGAACTCTCATCGATATCTTTTTTAGTTTTTTTGTTGGCTACCTGTGGTCTGATGTCGTCAAACGTCCCTTCGCTCATCCATTTTCCCCTGACATCCTGATAAACAAAAATAAAGCCTTCGCGCATCATGGCGGGAAAATTACCGAGACTGGTTTTAAACTTATCGGCCCCGTATGGTGCAACGGTGTACGGTGTCCTGTTGATCAGGAACGGATATTTCTTGGTTTGGTCCTTAGGGATATAAATGGCAGTGAAGAGTTTTACCCCATCTCGCATTGGAATGCTGCGTTCAATTTTTGTATAGTTTTCAAGGACATAAATGGAGTCCAAATTTTGAGCATAACTGGCGAAGCCGGTACTAAAAAGTACGGTAAGTAAAAGGAGTTTTAAACGTGCCATGGTGATTCAGATTTATTCGATAAACCTACAAAAAATATAATTTTATAGCTCCATTAAACGAAGTTGTCTTTAAAAATTTACATCTGCACTTGAAAAGCGGTTTTTAGTTACTTTTGCATCCTGACGCAGATGTAAATAATTAACAATGGAAACAATGGAGCACCAGGTTTCAGGGCAAAAGGCCAAATGGCTGTATCTATTTATTGGATTGGCAGTTTTTGTTAACCTAAGCGGACTATTTGTTACTATTATTGGACCCGATGGTGCGTTATATGCTTCCATAGCCAAGACAATGGTGGTTAGGAACAATTTTGCAGACCTGTTTGTAGAAGGTCGCGACTGGTTGGACAAACCCCATTTCCCGTTTTGGATGGCTGCTTTATCCTTTAAACTGTTTGGGATGAGTTCCTGGGCTTATAAGTTGCCGGCTATTCTTTTTACTTTTATTGGGGCTATCTATACTTACAAGCTGGCGTTAACCATTTACAATAAGGAAATTGCGTTGTGGGCTGCGCTAATTCTCCTGACCGCGCAACACATCATTTTGTCGGACATGGACGTAAGGGCAGAACCTTACCTCACCGGATTAATTATTGGCAGCGTTTATCATTTTTATAAAGCACAGTCAAACAAATGGTTTGTTCATCTGCTCATTGGCTGTTTCTGGGCTGCTTGTGCCGTGATGACCAAAGGGATTTTTGCGTTAATCCCTGTTTTCGGTGCGATTGCAGGTCCGCTCATCATCATGAAGAATTGGAAAATGTTATTCAATTTCAGGTGGTTGCTTTCAGTTGTACTTATTTTGATTATGGTGATACCAGAATTGTGGTGTTTGTATTTGCAATTTGACAAGCATCCAGAAAAGCTGGTCTTTAATCAACATGGTGTTTCGGGGATTAAGTTTTTCTTTTGGGATAGCCAGTTTGGACGTTTTTTTAATACTGGCCCCATAAAAAAGTCCGGAGGTGATCCATCATTCTTTTTGCATACTATACTTTGGGCTTTTCTGCCTTGGTCGGTCCTGTTCTATATAGCTGTGGTCGACTTCTTTAAGAATAAAAAGCGAAGACTAAACGAAGCAAGCTGGCTGTGCATCAGCGGTTCGATCTTGACCGTCCTGGTGCTTTCCTTATCCAAATTTCAGCTGCCGCATTATATCATTATTATCTTTCCGTTTTTTGCCATAATTACCGCCAGTTATTTCAATAAAATAGAGGTGCCTAAAGTGCTGCGGGGTATAGCTATTACTCAAAAAGTGATTATGGTGCTGGTTGTACTGCTATTGCTGGTCATACAATTTTTGTTCAGCGCGAGTATAACTTTGCTTTTCAGCATATTGCTGGCGATTGGCATTGCAATTTTTAGCTACGCCAGCTTCACAATAAAAGACAGGCATAAGATATTTTTTCAAACTGCGGCACTGATGATCATCGTTAATGTTTACTTTAATCTTGCTTATTATCCAGGTTTAACAACATATCAATCAGACAGTGAAGCGGCTACATGGCTCAATGCGAACAATCCCGAACACCTGCCGGTGGTTAAAATGGTGAACAACTATGCTTACGCGATTGATTTTTACAGTAAAGAAGTGGTGCACGATTATCGCTTAGGCGAGGAAAATGCACTGCCTGCAAAGCCCTATTATTTATATGGAGAAAAAGAGGCGGTGGATGAACTGATGAAAGCGAACCCGAAGATTGAAGTTGTTAAATCTTTTGAAAGTTATCAGATCACCAGGATGAAGTTGAAGTTCCTGAACCATGCTACCCGTAAGGACGCGGTTGGTATTGCCCAGCTTGTCATAGTAAGATAGAACTTTATAATAAACCAGTACGCCATGCGGTTATTCTTTTGAGGTTTCTTAACTTTGCAAAAAAATATTTCATATGCAGTACGATGTAGTTGTAATTGGTTCCGGTCCCGGCGGATATGTTGGCGCAATTAGATGTGCCCAACTAGGCATGAAAACAGCGGTAATAGAAAAATATAAAACTTTTGGTGGTACTTGTTTAAATGTTGGATGTATTCCATCTAAAGCATTGCTGGATTCCTCAGAGCATTTTCATAACGCAGCCCATACGTTTAAAACACATGGGATAGCGCTTAAGGATTTGAGCGTGGACATGCCGCAAATGATTGCTCGTAAAAACGATGTGGTTAACCAAAACACAGCAGGCATACAATATCTTTTCAAAAAAAATAAAATTGATAGTTTTGAAGGTGTTGGATCTTTCGTAGACAAGAACACCATTAAGGTGACAAAGGCAGATGGCAGTACAGAAACCATCACTGCGAAGAATGTAATTATTGCAACTGGATCTAAGCCTACGGCTTTGCCTTTTCTTTCTGTTGACAAAAAGCGCATCATTACCTCTACCGAGGCATTAAATATTCAGGAAGTTCCTAAACAAATGATTGTAATAGGTGGCGGCGTAATTGGACTGGAATTGGGTTCTGTATACGCAAGATTGGGTACAAAGGTTTCTGTTATTGAGTTCTTGCCATCCATTATTGCCACTATGGATGCTGGTTTGGGAAAGGAATTGCAACGGGTGTTAAAAAAATCCCTTGGAATGGAATTTTACATGAACCATAAAGTAACCGGGGCGACTACTAAAGGTAAGAAAGTTACAGTTACTGCTGAAAATTCAAAAGGAGAGCAAGTTAGTCTGGACGCCGATTACTGCATAGTTGCGGTTGGCCGTACAGCCTATACTGCCGGTCTTGGTTTAGAAAATATTGGGATTAAAACTGAAGATAGGGGAAATAAGATCGCGGTAAATGAACATTTGGAAACTAGTGTTCCTGGTGTATTTGCCATTGGCGATGTGATCAAAGGCGCTATGCTTGCCCACAAGGCGGAGGATGAAGGCATTTATGTTGCTGAAAGACTAGCAGGACAGAAACCGCACATTAACTATAATTTGATTCCCGGAGTTGTATACACCTGGCCTGAAGTGGCGTCTGTTGGTTTTACAGAAGAGCAATTGAAAGAAAAGGGAACTGCTTACAAAGCCGGTTCTTTTCCCTTCAAAGCTAGTGGAAGAGCAAAAGCAAGTATGGATACGGATGGTTTTGTGAAGGTGTTGGCCGATACGAAAACTGATGAGATTCTTGGTGTACATATGATTGGTCCGCGTGCTGCCGACATGATTGCCGAAGCTGTTGTTGCCATGGAATTCAGAGCATCTGCAGAAGATATTGCAAGAATTTGCCACGCACACCCAACTTATACAGAAGCACTAAAAGAAGCAGCGATGGCCGCTACGGAAAATAGGGCAATACATATTTAATTAAATTCGTTACAATACAGAAGGCTGCAAATTATTTTGCGGCCTTTTCTTTTATCTGAGGGTATGTTTCGTATAGTGCTTTAACTGCAATCTCAATAAGCCGCAGATGTTCATCCTGATGGCCATGTTGCACTTCTACATTTACATAAGGAATATTTTTTTGCATCGCATATACAGAAAGCGATCCGTCATCAGGTACTTCAGCGGCTTGAAGCACGACATTTATATTTTCCCTTTTAAGCCTGTTGAAAAGCTTTAAATCTGTAACAAATATCAGGTCGTCAGGATCGTTGAACGGATTAATACAAACAGAATCAGCAGCAGCAGCCATTTCGTTACCCTTTAAGTAGGAAGACACACCAAAACCGCCATCGGCATTGTTATGAAGGGTAAAAAAGTAGCCTTGCTTGCTGGCATCGTAGGTTTCTAGTATTGTTTTTGACACATTTTCCAACTGTTTCAAAACCTGATCATTGTCTGCATTGCCAAATTTGAAAAGTCGGGTTACCAAGCCTTCATAAGTGTAGATACTATTGGGATCCGTTATAAAGTCGTTCCCATTATGGGAGAACTTGAAATTCCTGCCGTTACCATATTGGCAATCGATGATGCTTCCACCACTGAATTGAATGTACTCAAAGGCTGCTTTTACTCCGGTATCCTCATCATCATGGATGGCTAAGAAATTAATATTTGGCTTGCCGTAACTATATTTTACCAGGTTAACCCTCAGGTTATTCCAAACAATTTTTGTGGTGTCTGTTCGCATTCCCTCAAAGACAGGGGGGTGCTGCGCTTTGGTATTGATGAAAAAGCTCAGAAAAATAACAAATAACCAGTTGTACTTCAGCATATCAAGTGGTTAAGATAGTAAATTTGACTGAAGCTCGAAAAACAAAAAGAGGAACTTTTTAGGGTTCCTCTTCAAAATGATTACTATTTAATTAGTGACTCGCATCGATGTCATATTCCAAAACATCTTTGTGGTCGTATGGTTCAGCCATTAGTTCGTCAATGCTCTTACCCTTTTTATTAAATCCTAGCTTATCCAGAATGATATCAAAGATTAAGTAAACTACAGGCACCACGATTAGTGTTAAAAATAGTGAACTGGTTAGTCCCCCAACAATAACCCATGCCAAACCGTTCTTCCATTCTGCACCGGCACCACTTGCCAAGGCAATCGGTAGCATACCAAAAATCATGGCGATGGTAGTCATCAGGATTGGACGCAAACGGGCATGATTGGCTAATATTAACGCCTCTATTGTAGTTTTTCCTTCTGCCTTCATGTGGTTGGTAAAATCGACCAGGATGATCGCATTTTTTGCAACCAGACCCATTAGCATAATCAACCCTAGAATGGTGAATATACCGATTGAGTTGTTGGTGAGTGCTAGTGCCAAGAATGCTCCGATTAGCGCAAGCGGAAGCGAGAACATTACCACCAGGGGATAAACAAAACTGTCGTACAACGCTACCATGATCAGGTAAACTAAAATAATTGATGCCAATAAGGCAATACCTAAGGTTCCGAAACCTTCAGCCTGGTTTTCCTGATCTCCGCCCCAGGCGTAGCTAACGCCAATTGGTGCTTTAAGTTTTCCGTCTTTTTGCAGGTCTTCTAATTTCTTTTGAAACTCAGCAACTACAGTACCTGTTGGCCTTCCAATAGACTGGGCTTTTACGGATACGGAAGTGGATTTATTTAATCGCTCTAACTGACTAGGTCCAGAACCTTCAGTAATGGTTGCAAATTGCGATAATTTTACCTGAGCGCCGTTAGAGTTAACGAAAACCAGGTTACGTACATCATCCACATTCTTTCTATTGAAATCCTGGTACTGGATATTGATGTCATATTCGTACTCGCCTTTTCTGTACTTACCATCTGTATTACCGGCAAAAGCAGTTTGCATGGTTGATCCTACAGTTTGCAATGTTAAGCCCACTGCCGACATCTTATCGCGGTCTACCTGCACGTTAATCTCAGGAGTTCCTTTTTCAACAGATAACTTGATTTCAGTTGCACCAGGTATTCCTGCAAGTACTTTTTGAGCACCTTCTGCATATTTTAAAGCACTATCCAGATTAGAACCCATTACAACGAGTTGAATTGGTGCGTTCTCTGCGATACCCAAAATACTAATCGGTACTGTTTTTACCTTTGCACCTACCAATTCCTTTGCCAGGGCACGACTCATTTTGGTTGCGAAAATGTCGGATGACACGTTATTACGTTCCTTACGATCGACAAGCTTTACGTTGATCTCGGACTTGTAGGCAGTTGCCTGTGTTCCTCCAAAATCTCCACTCGCTTGTCCCACAGTAGTAATTTGTTGTACTATCTCTGGTTGTTTAGCCAAAAATGCTTCAGCACGCTGCGTGTAGAAGTTGGTTTGTGATAGCGGCGCATCTTTAGGCATTTCGATCTGAATTAGAAACTCTCCCTTGTCAGATTTAGGAAAGAACTCAGAACCGATAAAGCCTGCCCCGGCTAACCACATTGCTGCCACAAACAAAACTACAACAGCTGCCATGGTGCGTCTTTTATGATTTAACGACCAGGTTAGGATTGAAGTAATCCATAGCGTGAATTTTTTCAACTGCTTCTCAAACCAAAGAATAAAGCGGCCAAATACATTTTTACCTTCGATATGTTCTAATTTTCCATACCTGGAGAACAATAACGGTACGATGGTAAAGGATGCAAGTAATGAAAGCATTGTTGCAATGATAACAACCACACAGAACTGGCGTAAAATATTAGATACCAGACCTGAACTAATGGCGATAGGGAAGAATACCACGACAATTACCAGGGTAATGGACACTACGGTAAAACCAATTTCCCGGGTTGCATCTGAAGCCGCCCTTACTTTATTTTTACCCATCTCCATGTGTCTCTGGATATTCTCCAGCACCACAATGGCATCATCCACCAAAATACCGACTACGAGTGATAGGCCTAACAGTGACATCAGGTTTAAAGTGAAACCAAATAAGTTGATGCCGATAAAAGTTGCAATTAATGAAGCCGGTATAGATACCATTACGATTAACGCGTTTCTTAAACTGTGCAGGAAGAAAAGCATCACAAACGCAACCAATATCACAGCAAGGATCAAATCGTGAATTACTGCGTCTGCAGACTCCAACGTGAAAATTGAACTATCGTTTACAATCTTGATGTCCAGCTTGTTTGCTGCATATTCTTTTTTAAGTTTTTCAATAACGGCGTGTACACCCTTACTTACTTGTACCGCATTTGCATCACTTTGTTTGATGATTTGTATCGCGATTGCTCCCGCTCTGTTGATACGTGCTAATTTTTCGGTTTCTTTTTGAGCATCCTGTACATCGGCAACATCACCCAAACGAATTTGGGCGCCATCTTTTGAGGTGGTTAGTACCAGGTTTCTCAATTCCTCTAAGCTGGCGTATTTACCAGACAAGCGGATTAATACATCTTGATTTGCAGTCTTAACACTTCCGGTAGGGAAATCAAGATTTGAACTCAAAATCATCTGCTGAACCTGTGGTACAGAAAGTGCGTATCCCTGAAGTTTATTGGCATCCAAAGAAACTTGAATTTCCCGTTCAGAACCGCCAATTAGATTCACCTGCGCAATACCACTTACCCTTGAGATCACTGGAGCAATTCTTTGATCGATCAGATCATAAAAGCTTACATCATCCATGTTTGCGGAAGCGGACATCGTGATTACAGGAAGGTCATCCAAGGAGAACTTACTTAATGAAGGAGCTTTTACATCTTCTGGTAAATTTGACAGTATCGCATTTACCTTCCGTTGTGCATCATTCAATGATATGTCGATGTTTGCTGCATCCGTTAGCGTAATCGTTACCGTTGATAAACTCTCGAATGAAACGGAGTTTATCTTTTTGATATTCTCCATTGATGATACTGCATCTTCAATTTTCTTAGTTACGGTATTTTCTACCTCCGATGGTGAAGCCCCAGGATAGATGGTTGAAATTGAAACAACGTTGTTGGAGAATTTTGGTAACAACTCATAGCCCAACGAAAAGTAGCTTAATAGCCCCAATAAGGTAAGCGCGGTAAAAACCACAATTACCAGGGAGGGCCTCTGTATAGATATATCTGTTATCTTCATCTCTTTCTATTTTACAATACTTACTGCAGTGCCGTCAGCTAAATTGATCTGTCCACTGGTGATCACAGTTTCTCCTTCAGTTAATCCCTCAAGAATTTCCACAAAATCACCTAAGATGCGTCCTGACGTTACTTTACGAACTTTAGAAGTATTATTTGATTTATCGTATATAAACACCTGATTGCTGCTTACACTACCCACAAATGAGGTGCGTGGAACTAAGATTACAGGAGCCTGTTTAGGGAAGTTAAATACAGCCGTTCCGTACATACCCGCTTTGAGGGTGTTCTTTGCATTATTTCCTACTTCAATTTCTATTGGGAAATTTAAGGTGGCGTCTGCTTTTGCGGCGATGAAAGTAACCTTACCACTAAATTTATCTGTAGGAAATACCGACGATTTGATGTCGATCCTGTCGCCCACCTTAAGATTAGCCACTTGACTTTCATTTACGGTCACTTTCAATTTCAAACTGGAAACATCAACCAGTTCAAACATTTGCGTTCCCTGCGCATTTACGAAAGCACCAACTTCAACATATTTTTTATTTACAATAGCGTTGATGGGAGATTTAAGGTTGGCATCGCTCACTTTCTTGGTTGCACTTTGTAATCTTAAGCGTGCATTTTTTACAGATAGTTTTGCATTATCCAATTGCTGTTGGGTTACGCCTCCTGTGGCAAATGCACTGCTGTATCTTGCCTCATCTTTTATTGCGTTTTCAAGAGTAGCTTCGGCAGTTTCTTTGTCTGTATTGATGATCTCGGCATCGATGCGAGCCAGCACTTGACCTTTGCTAACATAATCGCCCTCTTTAACGAAAATCTTACTCACACGGCCAGCGCTTTCAGCCATAAAATTGAGTTCCTGTTTCGGCGCAAATACACCGTTAACACTAAAGTCAAGGTCAACCACTTTCTTTTCTACAGTTGCAACGCGAACGGCAACCGCTCCACCACCCTCTGCAATGAAAGCAGTTTTGGCTTCATTTTTCTTCTTGTTATTGGTTAATATGAAGGCGATAACTGCTATAGCGGCAGCAATTACCAGGACTGCTATAATTATTCTTTTCATTGTAATAGTGATTTTATATTTCCGTTTGATTTGATTAATTGTATTTCAGCAATTTTATAGTTTAAGAGTGCCTGAGTATAACTGTTCTGTGCCTCGGTTAGCGAACTTTCTGTGTCCAGCAAATCAGTTAAAGTAGCCAAGCCATTGTTGTAGTTGTTCTGCGTACTTTTATAGATCTCATTTGCCAGATCTGCATTCTTCTTCTGTGCATTTATTGCATTCAAGCTGTAGCGTAATTGATTCTTAGCATTATCGAACGCTAAGTTCAGGGAATTGGTCGTTTCCCTTCTATCTTCGTTTGCTTTTTTGATATCTACATCTGCCTGACGAACTTTTGAACGGGTTAAAAAGCCGTTGAATATTGGCACTTTTAAGGTTAATCCTATTGCCGATGACCCATAGCCAATAGCGGCAGCGTTAGAGCTTAAAAAATCAAAACCACCACTCTGACTGGAATAGGTATAATTTCCTGATAAAGCTAATGATGGATAATACTCAGCAACATATGCTTTACGCTGAAGCCATAATAGCTTGTCTTGTGTATTTAGAATTTTAATCTCTGTTCTGTTATTCAATGCCACTGTATCTGCAAACTGAGGAAGTTCTGTAACTTCAGAAAGTTCAGTTTTAGGAAGCGTGATGGCCGTGTTTACCGGCATTCCCATCGCAAACTTCAACTGATTTTCCAATTGAGTGATTGAATTAGAAATCTGCTCGCGTTGTGTCTGTAAGTTAGTAAGCCTTACCGTAATACGGTCAACATCGATTTTTTTAGCCAAACCATTTTTATAGTTGCTGGCGATGGCATTTTCATTCGCCGTTACATTTTTAATGTTGTTCTCTATCACAACCAATTGTTGCCTGGTTACGAGTGCCTGATAATAGTTGTTGGCTACTAGTTCGATGATCTGCTCCTCTGTTAGAAGAGATGTAAGGCTGTAGTATTCCTCACTTGACCTTGCGGCTTGCAGACCGGTAAATACTTGTTGATTAAAAATCTGTTGAGAAAGTTGAACACCAGCAGTTGAATTCCATTTTTGACCGAATTTCAATGTCTGTAGTTGTCCCCCGAAATCAACAACCTGTTGTCCAATGATCGGATTATAGGTAAGGCCACTTGTTCCTGTGATTTGTGGTAAAGCCTGGGCTCTCACTTCCTCTACCTTATACCTGCCTTTGTCTATGTCCAGCTTAGCTTTACGAATCCTAACGTTGTTCTGTACTGCAAAATTTAAGGCATCCTTTAAACTTAAAGTTTGCTGTGCAGTTACCGTATTGGATAATGCCAGACCCAGTAGGAGCAAGGGGATGGTTTTTATTTGTTTGATGATCGCATTCATATAATATAGTATAGTTTGTATTCTTATTTAAGTCCTTTAACAAATATTTTTGATAAACTAAGCTGTTTGTCAAGCATGATCTTCATATCCTTCTTGCTTGGGAATAGTTCTTTGTTGCCGTGCATGATACAGAGCGAAGTTATTCCCATTAGGCTCTCCAGGTAAAGTTCAACTGTTTTTTCCAGGTCGGTTTCAGCAATTTCTCCCTTGTCCAATGCCCTTTTGAAAATGCTGACATGGATATCCACGTTCTTCTTCTTCATATGCATGAACCTAGCCTTAAGCTCATCTGAGTTTAAGGAGGCGTCAGGACTGGATCCGGACAGGTGGAGCATATAATATTTTTGAAAAAACTTAAATCTGATCTCTATAAAATCATTAAGACGCTCGTCTAGCGACTTCTCGATCAGCAATTCTTTTTCAGCTAATTCGAAATAATCATCAAATATCTTTTGGATCACGCCTTCTATCAAGCTGCTTTTATCCGGGAAATAATAATATAATGATGGTTTTGATACAGAGAGGTCTTCAGCAATCTCATTCATCGTCGTCTTCTGGATGCCATAGTGGATAAAGCGCTTTATCGCGCCTTCTATTATTGCATCTCTTTTCTTGTCCATTACTAACATCCTACTTTTTTTCTTTCTGACTTTTTTATTTCAATGGTCAAAAATAAGGCCATTATTTGAACTGCCGAAATTTAAAATGATAAATCGTCCAAAATTACCTGAAATTGACTTTAATGTGCTTTGGCTGAGACACCAGTCATAAATATTTCTGCGAATATTTTTTCTTTATAAAAGATGGTTTTAAACTGGTCTTTGCCGGGGAATATGTTTTTGTCTTTGGCCAAAATGTTAAAGTGGATTCCAGCAATGGCATCAAGAAATATGTCTGTGGCCAGTTTTGGATCTTCCATTGTCAATTCTCCACTTGAAATGCCGCGCGTAAATAATGAGTTGATAATGATCTTCTCAAAAGTTTTTGCTTTTTCAAATTTCTCAAAAAGATCATCAGGCAAGTCATTCCCAATCGTTTGGCTGGATTCGTACAGGTTGTAGTATTTTTGTATAAATGACTGTCTCTTTTGCAGCAGTTTCAGGACAGCCTCTTTTGCCGTAGCAGTCTTGTCTATGGATTTTACGAATTCCCGGCTAACCTTGTGCATCAGGTATTCCATGGTACTTACGTACAAACTTAGTTTGTCTGGAAAATAATAATATAAAAGCGCCTTGGATAATGAGATATCTTTTGCTATTTCAGACATGGTCGTCTTTGAAAGGCCATAATGGGCGAATCTCTTTAGTGCAGCTTCGATAATTAATATTTTCTTCTTATCCTGGTTTTCCATAAAAAATCTAATATACAAAGGGGCAATTAAAGTGCCTAACTATTTTTTTCTAAGTTTGTACTTTATATACTAATATATCCATGCTCACTGTTCAAGAAAATATTTCGCTTAAGCCATACAACACGTTTGGAATTTCTGCATTTGCTGCTGCCTTTGTGGAGATTGTAACTGTGGAGGATTTGAGTGAAATACTTCAGACGGACCTTAAAAGTAAGCCATTGCTAGTATTGGGTGGCGGAAGCAATGTTCTTTTTACGAAGGATTTTGAAGGGTTGGTAGTGAAGATAAGTATACCTGGCATCAGTTATGCCGAAACAGAAGATGGGGTTAAAGTTACTGCAGGAGCTGGTGTGCTCTGGCATGCGCTGGTTACATTTTGCGTTAATAATGGTTTCGCCGGATTAGAAAACCTCAGTTTAATTCCTGGAACAGTAGGGGCTTCGCCAGTACAAAATATTGGCGCCTACGGTGTTGAATTGAAAGATGTGTTTGACTCTTGCATTGCTTATGAAATTCAAACTGGCGATAAGAGAATCTTTAATTACGATGACTGTAAATTTAGTTACCGGGAGAGTGTTTTTAAAACAGAACTCAAAGGACAATATATAATTACTTCGGTTACATTTAAACTTAGCAACACTCCGAAGATCAATACACGGTATGGAGCTATTCAGGAAGAGCTTAAAAGGCGTAACATTACAGCTCCAACCATTGCAGATGTTTCAACTGTGGTATCAGAGATTAGGGTAGGCAAACTTCCTGACCCTTCAACTATAGGTAATGCGGGTAGCTTTTTCAAAAATCCTGTTGTTAGTGCAGCGGCATTTCGGGTTCTTTGTAAGAAATTTCCAGACGTTGTTCATTACTCTCTTCCAGAAGGCGGGGAAAAGTTGGCCGCGGGATGGCTTATTGAGCAATGCGGATTTAAGGGAGTTACTATTGGACAAACAGGCACCTGGAAACACCAAGCACTCGTTTTGGTTAATCACGGAGATGCAACCGGGACAGAAGTGTATAGTTTTTCAGAACAGATCATTTTGGCTGTGGATGCCAAATTTGGTGTTCGTTTAGAAAGAGAAGTAAATATTTTGTGACATTTACTTTCTTTGCCATTAAACAGACAAAATTGATTTCTTAACATCCAAATTCATTTTTTGGTATACCTATTGTATAGGTTAGCGTGTACAGCATTAAACAAAAAGCGTTTCGCCACTGATAAAGCTTCTTTGTTTTTTAAAACCACTAAAACTTAAACATCATGACAAAAAATGAATTCAACCTGCAACTCCATGATCATTCAGTGTCCTTGCAGTCATTCGCTTTAAATTTTACTAAAGACATAGAAGATGCAAATGATTTAGTGCAAGATACTATGTTAAAAGCTGTTACGTACTACAGCAAATTTAAAGAGGGAACAAATTTGAAGGGGTGGTTGTTTACGATAATGAAAAATACTTTCATTAATAACTACAGAAGATTAGTTAAAACCAATGCGCTGATTACTAAGACTGACGATATTTCTTCAGCGAACCTTCATTACAGTGCTTCTTCAAACACAAGTGAAAGTAAATTTGTGATAGGAGACATAAACAAAGCTCTTTCTACTTTAGCCCCTGAATATTACATTCCTTTCATTAAGTACTTTGAAGGCTTCAAGTACCATGAAATTGCAGAAGAGCTAAATATTCCAATTGGAACAGTAAAAACAAGAATACACGTTGCCAGACAAATCCTGAAGAAATATTTGAAAACTTATTCAAAAGATATTTTAGGAGCCGACATCGCTTAAACTAATTAAATTCCCTTCTCAAAGGCCTGTTTCAATCGAATCAGGCCTTTTGTGTTTTTTATTTGGTATAGCAATAATTGTATACTTTTGAAATAAGAATGGAACTCCCAATATATACAAAACAACAACTCGCGCTGCGAAACGGACAAGATAAACCTCAAATTTGGGTGGCCTATAGAGGTTTGATTTATGACGTTTCCGAAAGTAGGCTTTGGAAGAACGGCAAACATTACGAACATTGGGCGGGGCAAGACCTGAGTGATGAGTTGTCTGACGCCCCGCACACTGAAAGTGTATTTGAAAAATTTTCTGTTATCGGTAGGTTGATGTAATTAAGCTTCTATAGTGAACGAGCTCAAGTTTACAAACTCTTGAACACGTGCTGCTACTTCTTCTTCAGTAAGATTTAATATTTTTTCTGTACCAAATTTCTCTACGCAGAATGACGCAAGTGCAGAACCATAAATTATTGCGTTTTTCATATTGTTGAAGCTAATTGTTCCCACTTTGGCAAGATATCCTATGAAGCCGCCGGCAAAAGTATCTCCGGCGCCAGTTGGGTCAAATACATCAGCCAAGGGAAGTGCAGGAGCAGAAAATATCTTGTCTTCATGAAACAATAATGCGCCGTGTTCACCTTTTTTAATGATCAGATATTTAGGTCCCATTTCCAGAATTTTCCTGGCGGCCTTGACCAACGAGTATTCTCCGGAAAGCTGTCTTGCTTCCGCATCATTAATGGTTAGTACATCAACCAACTTAATTGTCTCCAGTAAATCAGACATCATAATGTCCATCCAAAAATTCATGGTATCCAATACGATAAGTTTTGGGCGATTTTTAAGCCGTTTGATTACAGTTTGCTGCACGATAGGGGTAAGGTTCCCCAGCATCAGATATTCGCAGTCTTGATAGCTTTCAGGGATAATGGGGTCAAAGTTTTCTAACACATTCAGCTCCGTAATTAAGGTATCTCTGCTGTTCATGTCGTTATGGTATTTTCCCGACCAGAAAAAAGATTTTTCTCCTGCTTTTACCTGAAGTCCCTCTGTGTCGATCCCGTGTTCTGCAAACTTATCAATATTCTTTTTTCCAAAATCATCTCCAATTACCGCTACAATTTTTACCTTATCGTAAAAGTAGGATGCGGATAAACTGGCGTAAGTTGCAGCACCGCCTACTATTTTATCTGTCTTTCCGAAAGGTGTTTCGATAGCATCAAAAGCTACAGTTCCTATGATTATCAGGCTCATATATATTTTTTAATTTTTTTTTGCTACAAATATTGCATAAATAATTTAAAAGCCCTAATATTGCATTCCCAAAACGAACGAGGGTTTGCTTCTTAAAGAAGATCCAAAGGCGGTTTTGGTAACCAGAGTACTCCTTCTTAGCTCAGCTGGTTAGAGCATCTGACTGTTAATCAGAGGGTCGCTGGTTCGAGCCCAGCAGAGGGAGCCAAAAAGGCAAGCACGGTAAAACGGTCGCTTGCCTTTTTTTATTTCTATGGCTTTTGCATATCTGCCAGTAACCTTTAAGAATTGGATAATTGCGTTGAATATCTTTGCGTTTATGTATGATATATTTGCTGGTAACCAATCTATAAACCAATGAAATCTACAGCCTTAATTTTTGCATTTTTTCTCTTTTTTTTAGTTTCTTCTGCTCAAGAGAACCATCGTTACAAACCATCCGCTTCAAATTTGAAGGCCCGACAACATTTTCAAGATATGAAATTGGGCATGTTTATTCATTGGGGGATATACAGTACGCTAGGTGATGGCGAGTGGGTAATGAACACCAGGAAGATTCCCTATAATAATTACAAGCGACTGGCTGATTTTTTCAATCCACAGGCATTTAATGCAAAGGAGTGGGTAACGATAGCAAAAAATGCCGGTATGAAATATATTACGATCACTAGCAGGCATCATGATGGATTTAGTATGTATAAAACTCAGGCTTCTCCCTATAATATCGTTGATGCTACACCCTATAAAATGGACCCATTGAAAGAATTGGCTGCCGAGTGTGAAAAGGAGGGAATAGAACTCCGCTTCTATTATTCCCTACTTGACTGGGGTCGCGAAGATTATGCGTATGGTAGCCCAATGAAAGATGGAGTTCCAGTAAATGGTGACTGGAAAGCCTATATCGACTTTATGAAAATGCAGTTAACCGAGTTAATTACGAATTATCCAAGTGTAAAAGGGATTTGGTTTGATGGAGAATGGGATAGGAAAGACAGCAACTGGCATTTCGATGAAATTTACGCATTAATTCATAATCTTAATCCCGAAATCATGATTGGCAATAATCACCATCTTGCTGTAAAGGAGGGTGAAGATTTCCAGTTATTTGAAAAGGATTTGCCAGGAGGCAATACTGCTGGCTTCAGCGCTGATGCAAAAATTGGTCAACTACCATTAGAAACCTGCGAAACGATGAATGGCAGCTGGGGTTTCAATATTAATGATAACAACTATAAATCTGTAAACCAGCTGGTAAATTACATTGTCAATGCGGCAGGAAGAAATGCCAATTTCCTGCTCAACATCGGTCCTATGCCCAATGGAAAGGTACAGCCAGAATTTGTTGATACTTTGGCAAAAGTAGGGGAGTGGATGAAGACCAATGGTGAAAGCATATATGGTACACGCGGTAATATCATACCGGCTCAGGATTGGGGAGTTATCACTGCACGCGACAATATATTCTATGTACACATTCTCAAGATTCCATCTTCCAACCAGGTATTCATCCCATTGGAAAATAAGAAGATCAAGAGCGCGTACAAGATGATAGATCATAAGAAAGTTCAATTTAAGCAAGATAAAAAGGGAATAACTCTTACGCTGGATGCTGGTGGAAACGCAATTGTAGATTACATTGTAAAACTGCAGTAACAGCAGAATGAGATAGGCAGAACTCACCGCTTTGTTGTGGGTTTTTTTATTAGTTTTGCATCCCTTTTATGAAAAACTACTTATACGGTATAGACTTTGGTACAACCAATTCTGCCCTGGCCATTTATGATGAAGATTCGAAAGAAATTCAAAGTACTATCATTATTCCTTCACTAATCTATTTTTATCATCAGCTAAAGGGTGTAGATGAACAAAGCTATGTAGTAGGGGAGGAAGCAATTTCAGCGTATCTCAATGATGGAATGAAGGGACGTTTCATTAAATCAATTAAGCAAATCCTGTCCAGAAGCAGTTTCACAGAAACCCGGATTCATAACCGAAAGTACAATGCATCAGACTTGGTTGCCATAATTCTAAGAGAACTAAAAAGCAAAGCTGATGAGCTAACTGGTCAAGATTGCCAGCGAGCAGTGATTGGCAGGCCAGTTTTTTTTGATGATGACAATGTTCAGAAAGATACTCTTGCACAAAACCGATTGAGCAAAGCGGCTGAAATTGCTGGCTTTAGAGAAGTAAGATTTCAGTTTGAACCTATTGGGGCAGCTTTTGCTTATGAGAAGACGCTTGAGAAAAAGGAAAACGTATTGGTTGCCGATCTTGGAGGTGGTACTACGGATTTTACATACCTAGTTCTGGATCCTGTAAAGGTTGGTGCAAAGGACAGGAAAAATGACATGATGGCTACTGGTGGTATTTACATTGGCGGAGATAGCTTTGATTCTGCATTCATGTGGGAAATTGGTACGCCGTACTTTGGTAAAAACACTACTTACGAAGCAACGCTAGGTAAAATTCTTACTGTGCCAAAGTCACTTTTTGTAAACATCTGTTCCTGGGAACAAATGAATTTTTTTAACGGGCAACGAATTAAAAAAGACATCGAAAATTATTACTACTTTTCTGGCAATGATGCCAAGTTTAGAAACTTGATCACACTGATAGATAATAATTTAGGTTACTCAATGTTCCAATCAATCGAAAAAACAAAAATTGAGTTGTCAAAATCTAATCATTCCGTATTCCGCTATAAAAAAATGGATATAAAAATTGAAGAAAATATCCAATTGTCGCATTACGAAGAGATCATCGAAAAGGATGTGGTCCGCATTGAAGATTACCTGGATAAGTTTATGATACAGCACAAAATAAGTGCGACAGACATAGATAGTCTTTTTTTAACAGGAGGTACCTCAATGGTTGGGCGTATTCAGAAATTATTCAAGACCAAATTTCCTCACATCAAGCTAAACTCCGGAGATAACTTTAAAAGCGTTGCCAAAGGTTTAGCCTACAGCGGATATTTGTTTAACGATCTATAATTTGCATGATATTTAGCAAAATCATTCCTGTAAAATCAAATGTAGGGAAGATTTCGCTGCATTTCCTTTGCAGTTTGGGTGCTGTTGTCATGGCTCCAGCCCGGAGGATAAAAAATGTATTTTAGCTTATTACGGTAGCTAGGCGTTTTTTTCATGTCTTGCCAGATTGCAATGAATTCATGAAAAATAATGTTCACCGGGCCATTGTCTTCAGGTTGTTTAGTTAAACCAAATTTGATGTCCTCATGGTCAATTTCCGGCTGAAAGGTCCCAAATAATCGGTCCCATAAGATCAGTACCATACCCATGTTTTTGTCAAGATACCTTAAATTACTTGCATGGTGAACACGGTGGTGCGAAGGGGTGACAAAAATATATTCAATGATTGGATGTAGTTTTTTTATGGCCTGAGTATGCACTATGTTACCATATATTTGAGTAATCAAATATGCGAACAGAATATCGAACGCATCAAATCCCATAAAGGCAAGCGGAAGGTAAAAGAAAACACGGTATAAAGGCTCAAATACAGTAGACCTAAAACCGGTTGTCAGATTAAAAAATGTTGAAGAATGGTGTGTGACGTGCATCGCCCAGAAGAAACGGACATAATGACCTGTGTAATGCAGTACCCAGTAGAGGAAATCTTGAGCGAGGATCAACACCAGCCAATATAATATTGTATTGTTAATCTGGAATATCCTGTAGTGCAAATACACATAGTGGAGTAAAAGGAAAGTTCCAGCTTTAGTGGTTAGGTTGACAATGAACGCAGAAACCATTAAATAAATATTGGTAAGCGTATCTTTTTTTTGATAATGGTGTCTGTCGTGGGTATAGCTAAAAAACATTTCAACAAACGTTATCAGTATGACCAAACTGAAGAGAATAATCACTGAAATACTTTTGTAAAATTCTATCATAGTTGTAATTAGGGTAAAGGTAATTTCGATCAAGAATCAGGCCTCAGTCGTCAATGAACCGTTATCCTTTTGTAAAATTCCTTTAACAAAAAAATATATGTATTTTTAATCTTCCAATTAATTTGGATACTAACAATGTTAACTCAAATAAAAACTGATGGATAGAATTAACAAAATGATCATGCCCGTTGTGGCGTTGGCGATACTTGGCACGTTTTCCTGTAAAAACGGAGATACATCTGGTGAGCTACATTCCGGCATTCTTATAAAGAACATGGATACTACGGTAAATCCGGGAGATAATTTCACTGCTTATGTAAACGGTACATGGGTTAAAAATACCAAACTTCCTTCTGACAAGGCTTCTTACGGCGCAGGAGCTATTGTGAATGATAAAGCGCAGGAAGACGTAAAAGCAATTATCGAAAATGCATCAAAAGGTAGTCCGAAGGACGGTTCTGAAGAACAGAAGATAGGTGATTTTTACGAATCGTTCATGAACAGCAAGGTACGTGACTCAATTGGATTGGCGCCTTTAACTAAAGAGTTTCAGAAGATTGATGCCATAAAGACGGCTAAGGATTTGGTTTCCTATATGGCCTATGCCAATAGGGTCGGGATTAAAATTCCTTTTAACGTTAGCGTTACAGAAGATTTTAAAGATCCAAAACGTTATATGTTGTTAACGTGGCAGGGGGGACTTGGACTGCCAGACCGGGAATACTACTTTTTAACAGATGCGAAATCTGCAGCCCTTCGTGCAAAGTATGTAATCCACATTGAAAAGATGCTTGGCATTGCGGGTATTTCTGATGCTAAAAGGAAAGCAGAACAGATCATGGCGCTGGAAACTCAGCTTGCTGGAAAGCAAATGAAAAAAGAAGATACCAGGAATATTGCGGCACTTTATAATAAATATGCTGTGAAAAGTTTAGTAAGCCTTACGCCTGATTTTGATTGGACTGTTTTTTTAAATGAGGCCGGCGTTAAAAACCCCGATAGCATTGTTGTTACTCAAGTAGCGTATACAAAAGCGCTGAACGGCATTTTTAAAAGTACACCAATAGATACATGGAAAGATTATCTTAAATGGGGAGCTGTAACGGGAGCTGCCACACTTTTAAATACAGCGCTGGACCAGGAAAACTTCGATTTCTATTCCAAGACTATGCTAGGCATAAAAGAGCAGAAACCACAATGGCGTAGAGCTGTTGCCATGGTAAATGCCAATCTTGGGGAGATGGTTGGGAAATTATATGTGGAGAAACATTTTCCTCCTGCAGCAAAGGAAAGGATGTTGAAGCTAGTCAATAATTTACTTAAAGCTTATGAGACAAGCATCAATGCATTGGATTGGATGAGCCCTGAAACTAAGAAGCAGGCTCTAGTTAAGATTAAGAAGTTTATGCCTAAGATCGGATATCCTGATACATGGAGAGACTATGGTAACCTGAAAGTAGTTAAAGGTGATTTATATGGTAATTCCCTACGCGCTACTGAATTTGAATACAAACGTACTATGGATAAGCTTGGGGAAGTGGTCGACAGGAAAGAATGGGGTATGACGCCACAAACAGTTAATGCTTATTATAATCCGACGCTAAATGAAATTGTCTTCCCAGCAGCAATCCTTCAGCCACCCTATTTCGATATGGGGGCAGATGATGCCGTAAACTACGGCGGTATAGGTGCAGTAATCGGCCATGAAATAGGACATGGGTTTGACGATCAGGGTAGTACCTTCGATGGCGACGGGGTATTGAGAAACTGGTGGACTCCTAAAGACCTTTCTGAGTTTAAAAAGCGCACCAATGCTTTGGTTGCACAATACAATAGCTTTAAAGTATTTCCTGATCTTAGCGTAAACGGCACATTTACTTTAGGTGAGAATATAGGTGATTTAGGTGGGTTGAGTATCGCGATGAAAGCCTACAAGGCTAGCTTGGAAGGTAAGCCAGCTCCTGTGATGGACGGGTTTACTGGTGAGCAGCGCGTGCTTATTGGTTGGGGACAAGCTTGGTTAAATAAAGCCAATGAAGAAGCATTAAGAAATCAAGTTGGGACTGATCCGCATTCTCCTGCTAAATTCAGGGTAAATGGCGTAGTGAGGAATATTCCTGAATTTTACGAAGCATTCAAAGTGAAATCTACCGATTCCCTTTATCTTGCACCAAAGGACCGGGTAAAGATCTGGTAGTCTATTTGGTAACTATAAATGGCCGGTTGAGAATTAAGCCGGCCATTTATTTTAACTGCTAATGTAACTTTCCAACTGAGATATGGTTTGCTTTTGATCAGCAATAATAAATTTTACAAGATCTCCTATAGAGACCATTCCAAGCAGCTTTTCATCTTTCATAACTGGCAAATGCCTTATATGTTTGTCTGTCATTAGTTGCATACATTTTTCAATGCTGTCTGTTGGCAGCACGGTAATGGGTTGTGCAGTCATGACTTCATAGATGCTCGTGTCTGCCGATGATTTTCCATGGAGGATAATCTTTCTGGCGTAATCACGTTCAGTAAAGATTCCTGTAAGCACTTCTTCTTTAGTAATGAGCAGGGCGCTAACATTTCGCTCCATCATCAATTGGAGCCCGGAAAGAACTGATGAATTTTCAGCTACTGAAAATATTTGCGACGGCTTCGCATCTAGTATTTGTTGTACTGTTTTCATAAGTAATTAATATTTAGCTATTTGAATGTAGCTAAAAAAAATCACTACAGCAACTCTAAAATTTCTTCTACATATTTCCGGTCATTTGCTAATCGCGGAACTTTATGTTGCCCACCAAGCTTACCTTTTTTCTTAAGCCAGTTGTAGAAGGTGTTCGCAGGCGCATTGTGTACTATTGGTCGTTTTAGTGCCATATCTTTAAAGCGTTTGGCGTCATAATCTGAGTTAACGTCTCTTAAAGTTTGATCCAGTATGTCAACAAATTTCTCAAAATCGTTTGGTTGCTGGTCAAATTCTATAATCCATTCGTGTCCGCCTACATCTTCTCCTTTAAAATAAATAGGGCAGGCCGTGTAGTCTTTAAAAACTGCCCCTGTCACATCACAAGCTTTGCAGATCGCCTGTTCCGCATTATCAATGATCACCTCTTCGCCAAAGGCGTTTATAAAGTGCTTTGTTCGACCAGTAATACGGATTCGATACGGAGCAATATTTGTAAATTGTACAGTGTCTCCAATCATATAGCGCCATAGCCCTCCATTGGTAGAAATGATGATGGCATAGTTTTTATTTAACTCGACTTGGTCAAGGGAAAGCGTATCGGCATATTCATCTTCCAGATTTTCAATAGGAAGGAATTCATAATAAATGCCATAGTCTAGCATAAGCAGCATTTCGTCAGAATTCACTTCATCTTGTATGCCAAAAAAACCTTCAGAGGCATTATAAGTTTCCAGGTAATACATATCATTGCATGGAATCAGCTCTTTAAATTGTTCCCTATACGGTTTAAAGTTTACAGCACCATGTGTATAAAGCTCCAAGTTGGGCCAAACCTCCAATAAATTCTTTTTTCCAGTGATTTCAAGCACCTTTTTTGCCAGCACAATAGTCCAGGTAGGGACTCCCGCGATATTTGTTACGTTTTCTTTAATGGTGGCCTCAGCCATTTTTTCCATTTTAATCTCGTAGTTGTCCATCAGGGCGATTGACATATTGGGTGTACGATAATATTCTGCCCAAATGGGTAGATTTTTTATCAATACGGCTGATAAGTCACCATAGAAGGAATCTTCATTGAGTTGGTTGATCTGGTGACTTCCACCTAGGACCAGTCCTTTACCTGTTAGTATTTGGTTCTCGGGGCGGTTGTTACAGAATATAGACAGCAGATCTTTTCCACCTTTGTAGTGGCATTCCTGCAAAGACTCTTCGGAAACAGGAATAAATTTGCTCCTATCACTAGTTGTTCCTGACGATTTGGCAAACCATTTTATTTCTGAAGGCCAGAGGATGTTTTGCTCGCCGTTCAGCATTCTTTCTATGTATGGTTTAAGAGAATCATAGTTTTGGATGGGAACCCTTTGTTTAAATTGTTTTGGGTTTTCAATACTATGGTAATGGTATTTTTCTCCCCATTCGGTATCCTGAGCACTGCTAATCAGTTTATGAAACCACTCTTCCTGCACATCATGGGGATATTTCATGAAAAGCTCGATCTGATGAACACGCTTTTTCATATACCATGTAAAAATAGAATTTACAATTGCCATAAGTGTTTAATCTGGTTATAAACTTTTACTGCGCAATACAAAGTTGGAGCCAAGATATACCCTTCTCACCATTTCATTAGCTGCAAGTACTTCAGGAGTGCCTGACTCCAGGATCTTGCCTTCAAATAGGAGATATGCTCTATCAGTAATTGACAGTGTTTCCTGTACGTTGTGATCGGTAATCAAAATACCTATGTTCTTTTGTTTAAGCTTATAAACGATGGTTTGAATCTCTTCTACCGCAATTGGATCCACACCAGCAAATGGCTCATCCAGCAAGATGAAATTGGGGCTTGCAGCAAGCGCCCTGGCAATTTCTGTCCTTCTTCGTTCCCCCCGAAAGCAGATCTCCACGATTCTTTCTGACTTTATGAAGGCTGAACTCGTTGATCAATTCCTCAAGTTTTTCATGACGTTCCTCTTTAGTCATCTTAGTCATTTCCAGAATGGCCATAATGTTGTCTTCAACAGAAAGCTTCCTGAATACTGATGCTTCCTGGGCGAGGTAGCCAATACCTTTTTGTGCACGTTTATACATGGCATCAGCGGTAATGTCTACATCATCAAGATAGATGGTGCCTTCGTTGGGCTTAATCAGCCCTACAATCATATAAAAGGAAGTAGTTTTGCCTGCTCCATTTGGTCCAAGCAGTCCTACGATTTCGCCCTGACTAACAGAAAAGGAAACGTCGTTTACTACCGTTCGCTGCTTGTATTTCTTAATCAGATGCTCTGCTCTTAATATCATTTGGTGTATTAATTATCAATTTTAATTGCTTTTACATTTAATTGAATTGTCTTCTGGTCCCGCCATACGTTTTCCTCAATTGTATAACAAACAGAGAAGGGCCGATTTAGTTGTAAAAGCTTTTCGTATTCCGAAAGTCCAAATCCAATACATTCAAAATTTGCTGAATTTAGTTGTTTTATACTAAACTTTAAGTGTTTTTCGCCAACTACCTGCGGATAACGCAAGAGGTAAACGTTATGGGTAACAAATGTTGGAGTAGTATTGTGTGGGCCAAAGGGCGCCATTTGTGCAATGATACGCTGAAACTTGCCAGTTATTTGCGCGAGTTCTATTTCCGTGTCTATGGTAACCTCTGGACAAAGCAGCTCATCTGTAATCGTAGCGGCAACCACTTTCTCGAAACGTTCCGAGAATAGGTCTATATTTTCTTTTTTCAAAGTTAATCCTGCCGCGAACTTGTGCCCACCGAACTGTTCCATTAAATCTTCACATCCCAGTAGAGCTTCATACAGATCGAAGCCAGCTACTGATCTTGCAGAGCCTGTTAATAGGCCATTCGATTCTGTCAGCACGATTGTAGGCCGGTAATATTTTTCTGTTAGTCTTGAAGCAACAATGCCTATTACTCCTTTATTCCAACTGCTGTTGTACACAACCGTTGTTTTCTTCCCCATTAAAATTGCAGAATCATCTATTAAAGCAAGGGCCTCAGCAGTAATGCTCTTATCAGAAAGCCTACGATCAGAATTTTGAAGATTAATAAACTCACTTTGTTCAATCGCTAAATGGTCTTCATCACAGATCAGCATTTTCACCGCCTGATTACCATGGTCCATGCGACCTGCAGCGTTAATTTTAGGTGCGAGATTAAACACAACGTCTGTTAGTGTATATATTTTTGCTTTTCCCGAACTATCCATCAGGGCCTTTAAGCCGGTACAAGGATTAGCGTTGAGCCTGATCAAACCATGGTAGGCTAATATTCTATTTTCGCCTTCAACTGGTACAATATCAGCTGCTATGCTAACCATAACCAGATCAATATATTGCAAGTAGCTACTATCTGGCAGGTTATGTTTTATCCCATAGGCTTGTGCTAATTTAAAGCCTATTCCACAGCCCGCAAGTTCTTTAAACGGATAGCTGCAATCTTTACGCTTGGGGTCTAGGATGGCTATTGCCTCCGGTAGGCTCTCGCCGGGTAAATGGTGGTCACAGATGATGAAATCTACGCCTAAAGTTTGCGCGTAAGCTATCATTTCCAGTGATTTGACTCCGCAATCCAAGGCAATAACCAGTTTGAAATTATTGTGACTGGCGTAGTCAATCCCTGCACGGGAAATTCCGTAACCCTCTTTATGTCTGTCGGGAATGTAGTATTCAATCTTTCTCGTAATCTTGCTGAAAAAGCTATAGGCCAGCGCAACTGCAGTAGTGCCATCCACATCGTAATCACCATAGATCAAGATGTTTTCTTCCTTTTCTATCGCCAAGTCTATTCGTTGAATTGCTTTGTCCATGTCCTTCATCAGGTACGGGTCATGGAGTAAATCAAGTCTTGGACGGAAAAAATCTTTTGCTTGCTCAAACGAAGTAATATTTCTTTGAACCAGAATTTCAGCCAATGTAATGTCTATGTTGAGTTGCTGTGCTAACAAAATTGCCGACTCCTCATCGCCTTTCGGTGTCTCCACCCATCTTTTCTTCGTCGTCATTTGGTTGTTTGTTCAGGCAGGTTCTATATCTTTGCGTTGATATGGTAAATATATCATTTATTCTTTTTTTTCACTAAGATTACGCCATTGCAAGTTTTCACTTTATACGAGGGTTCCTACTCGGTAGATGCTTCTAAAAAGTTTGTTCCCTTTGATCCTGCTGTTGACAAACCACAGGATCGTCCAGCGTCATTATTTATATATGTACAACCATTCTTGGTGCAAACTAATACTAGCCTTTTGCTCTTTGATACGGGTTTAGGGTATAACAACACTGATGGTAAGTTTATTCTTCATGAAAACATCAGGAAGGCAGGATTTGATCCTGATGACATCGATTTAGTACTAATGTCTCATTTACATTTTGACCACTCTGGGGGCATGGTCCAATACATAAATGGAAAGATGGAACTTAGTTTTCCTCATGCTACTTATGTCATACAGCAAGGCGAATGGGAAAGTGCCTTTACAAGCAGCTCATCTTCGTATAGAACAGAGATATTTGATTTTCTACAACGCAATGCACAACTTCATTTTATAGAAGGTTCTGGGGAGTTAACCGCGGAGATTGGTTATGAGCTTACTGGTGCACATACTCCGTTTCATCAAGTCTTTTTAATTGATGACGGAACAGACAAAGTATTTTTTGGTGGTGATGTTTTGCCTGAACCTGAAGAATTAATCAAAAAATTTATTGCGAAGTACGACTTTGACGGTAGAAAAGCAATGGAACTTAGAGAAGAGTTTGGAATCAAAGCTGCGGCTGAAAATTGGAACTGCCTATTTTACCATGGTAAGTCAAAATCAAGTGGTTATGTCGAGTTAACTAATGGTAACTTTAAAATACTATAAATTAAGGGGTGATTAGCCTTAGCAGTTCGGTTAGTCTTTCAATTGATAGTGGTTTTGATATAAATCCTTTAATGGACTTATAAGTTTTTGCTTTTTCAATATCATTTTCATAAACGGACGAGGAGAGCATATACATGTCTGATTTTATTTCCGGACTTAATTTCTCATATGCTTCCAGAAATTCCCATCCATTTAGAACCGGCATATTAATATCTATAAGCATTAAATGCGGAAATCTAGTTTTGTCTTCGGATACTTGAGCCAAATAATCAATGGCCAGTTGTCCATTATTCTTAGAGGTCATCTCAACGTTATAACCGGTTTTTGCTACGATCTTTTTGATAATGAAGATGTTGATTTCATCATCATCAATAACAAGGAGGTTGATTTTATAATCTGACATAACGTATTAACAAATGGGATATTGTGTACAACTAAGATAGAAAAATATTATACAAATGTTTAAACTGTTAGTTTATTTTTATCGCAAAAAAAAGGCCATTGCAATAGCAATAGCCTTTTTGATATCTTATCTTGAATTATTTCTTAGCTATCAACTTAACAGCCAGCTCAAACTCATCGTAAATCATTTTGTCTCCAACATCAGGGAACATACCTTTTGATCTGAATTTAATGCCGTATTTGGTCCTGTCTACGATAATTTTATCTGCCGCAGCGGTAACAGTGCCATCCGAATTCCATGTTACTGTTGCCGGAAACGTGACTGGATTCGTAATTCCTTTGATTGTTAAATCACCAGTAATGGTAACATTATTACCTGATCCAGCTACCACTTTTTTAACTATCAAAGTAGAAGTGGCAAATTTATCAACACCGAAGAAATCATCAGCTTTCAAGTGACCTTCAAGCTTGTCGCTTTTATCAGCATCCTTAATTGTAGGCATGTTGATTACAAAGTTTCCGCCAGTTAGCTTCTTGCCATCGAACAATAAATTTCCAGATTGTAAAGCGATAGTTCCGTTATGGCTTCCTGTCAATTTTTTACCAAGCCAGGTTAAACTTGATTTTTCTGCATCTACTTTATATGTAGTTGGTTTAAATGGCGCTATGAACGCAGAACTTACTGCTACCACTAGAAGTAGTAAAGCAACGGATGTGATTTTTAATTTCATTATTTGTTTTCTTATGAATAGTGTTTTTTTAAAACCTTTTGATGCATCTTAGAACGCAAATGTACCAAAAGGTTTAATGCTCGTTATTGATCTATGTTAAGATTTAAGCAAAGCTTTCGCTCTCTTGGTAACTCTCTATAGGCGGGCAGGCACATATTAATGATCTATCTCCGTAAGAGTCATTAACCCGGCCAACTGATGGCCAAAATTTGTAAGCTGCCACATATGGGAGCGGAAATGCTGCTGTTTGTCTGCTGTAGCCGTGTGACCACTCATCTCCAGTTACTACAGCAGAAGTATGAGGTGCGTTTTTCAAAGGGTTGTCTATCTTATCTAATGTTCCATTCTCAACAGCAATAATTTCATTTCTAATGGCTATTAACGCATCACAGAAACGGTCTAGTTCATGTTTAGGTTCACTTTCTGTTGGTTCAACCATCAATGTGCCTGCTACCGGGAACGATACCGTTGGTGCGTGAAAACCATAATCCATCAGTCGCTTTGCGATGTCAACTACCTCTATTCCGTGATTTTTAAATGCCCGGCAGTCCAATATCATCTCATGTGCGCAACGTCCATTGGCACCCGAGTACAATACGGGATAGTGAGCCTCAAGCCTGGCTTTCATGTAGTTTGCATTTAAAATGGCATATCTGGTAGCATTGGTTAATCCTTCTGCCCCCATCATTGCTATATAAGCATGCGAAATGATTAAGATTGATGCTGATCCCCATGGAGCTGAAGATACAGCATGGATCGATTTTTCATTATTTATGTCTACAACCGCATGACCTGGAAGATATTTAACCAGATGTTTTGCAACGCCAATTGGACCCATGCCCGGTCCGCCGCCTCCGTGAGGAATGCAAAAAGTTTTATGGAGATTAAGGTGACAGACGTCAGCACCAATGTTTGCCGGACTGGTCAGACCAACTTGCGCATTCATATTAGCGCCATCCATGTAAACTTGTCCGCCGTTCTCGTGTATGGTATTGCAAATATCAATGATGCTTTCTTCAAAGACTCCATGAGTAGACGGATAAGTTACCATGAGGCATGATAAGTTAGCTGAATATTCCAGCGCTTTGGCTTTCAAATCTTCAACATCGATGTTTCCGTTTTCAAGAGATTTAACTACAACGATTTTCATTCCCGCCATTGCTGCAGAAGCAGGATTAGTACCATGCGCAGAAGAAGGAATTAATGCAATGTTACGGTGATGATCACCACGATCCTGATGGTAAGCCCTAATTACCATCAATCCCGCATATTCACCCTGAGCACCTGCATTTGGCTGGAGGCTCATTGCCGCAAAACCAGTAATTTCGCTAAGCCACTTGTCGAGTTCATTGAAAACTGTATAATAACCCATTACCTGATCTGCAGGCGCAAAAGGGTGAACTTTACCAAATTCTGGCCATGTGACAGGAATCATTTCTGTTGTAGCGTTGAGCTTCATGGTACAGGAGCCAAGCGCAATCATAGAGTGACAAAGGGATAGGTCCTTTGCCTCCAAAGATTTAACATAGCGGAGCATTTCATGCTCCGAGTGGTGTGCGTTAAATATCGGGTGTGTCAGATAGGCTGAGCTGCGTTGGAGTGGAGCAGGAATAACAGATTCGACTGGTCCTTCCGAAATTTCTACTGCATCAGCAGCGACAGCCTTTACTTTCGCAAATATTTTGACTAGTAATTTAACATCCTCAAAAGAAGTTGTTTCATCAAGTGAAATGGTTACGATAGGTCCGTTATAATGCAGGTTAATCTCATTGTCAATGCATTCTCTGTGAATAGAATCTGCAAGGTTATGCAAATCCAGTTGAACCGTATCAAAGTATACTTGGCTCAATACGTTATAACCAATTTTCTTCAAAGATTCTGCCAACGTAATGGTCAGGCCATGGGTGCGTTCTGCAATTAGCTTTAAGCCTTTAGGTCCATGGTAAACTGCATAAAAACCAGCCATAATTGCCAATAAGGCCTGGGCTGTACATATATTGGATGTCGCCTTGTCCCTGCGGATGTGTTGCTCCCGGGTTTGAAGGGCCATGCGAAGCGCGTAATTATTATTACTGTCTATAGTAACCCCAATTATCCGTCCAGGTATTGCGCGTTTATATTCATCTTTAGTTGCAAAGAATGCAGCGTGCGGACCACCAAATCCCATTGGAACGCCGAAGCGCTGACTGGTACCAACAACGATGTCTGCACCCCACTCTCCAGGAGGGGTTAATAATGTAAGGCTCAACAGATCGGCAATGACTGTGATTTTAACATTCTTTTCGTGAGCTTGTTCTGCAAATGCGGTATAATCATATACCTCACCATTACCAGCCGGATATTGAACTATCGCCCCAAAAAATTCGTCATGCAGATCGAAAGTCAAATGATCGCCAATAACCAACTCAATACCAAAAGGATTTGCGCGTGTTTTAAGAATGTCTATAGTTTGGGGGAAGATCAGTCCTGAAACAAAGAATTTTTTCGCAGATTGATTTTTACGCAAACTGTATTGCATAAACATGGCTTCAGCAGCCGCAGTACCTTCGTCAAGTAAGGATGCATTCGCAATCTCCATTCCTGTTAGATCAATAACCGCTGTTTGGAAATTAAGGAGCGCTTGTAAACGACCTTGTGCAATCTCTGCCTGGTAAGGAGTATATTGTGTATACCAACCCGGATTTTCCATCACGTTTCGCAAAATCACCCCGGGCGTTATTGTATCATAATAACCTTGTCCGATATAAGACTTAAACACTTTGTTAAGTGAAGCAGTCTGCTTTAACGCGCTTAGGTAATCCTTCTCAGATTTCGCAGCGGGCAGATTTAATATTTGCTTCAATCTGATCTTTTCAGGAACAGTTTGCGCTATCAATTCGTCAACAGAACCTACCCTAAGGGTAGCAAGCATCGCATCGGTATCATCCGAATTTGGCGCAATGTGACGGTCTTTAAAGTCTTCTTGGTAATGAATGTTTAAGCTCATGAATTCTTTGAATAAAAAGTTGCGCAAAGTTAATAAAAATACGCCTATTTCAGGTCAAGATAAACGAGCAATTGGGTAACGATTTAGTGCTTCAGTTGGGCAAGATACATTTGTATCGTATTTTCCATTCCTAAATAAATTGCATCACTAATTAAGGCATGACCTATGCTAACTTCCAGAAGTCCGGGAATACTTTCCGAAAAGTATCTTAAGTTGTGTAGGTCGAGATCATGTCCTGCATTGATGCCTAATCCGACTTCGTGTGCCTTGTGTGCAGCAGCTACATAGGGTACAATAGCTTTTTCCCTGTTATCATAATAATTATGAGCATAGGCTTCTGTATATAATTCAATCCTGTCAGCCCCGGTATCCGCAGCAGCTGCGATCATTTCAACAACAGGATCTACAAACACGGACACCCTTATACCTTCAGCTTTGAAAAGCGAAACCATTTCTTTTAAATAGGAATGGTGTTTAATTGTATCCCAGCCATGGTTTGAGGTGATTTGTCCATCGGCGTCTGGTACAAGCGTCACCTGCACAGGCTTGTTCGCTAAAACCAAGTCAACAAATTTTTCTTCTCTGCAATTTCCTTCAATATTGAATTCAGTTTTAATCTTTCTCTTGAGATCGTAAACATCCTGGTAGCGAATGTGTCTTTCGTCGGGACGTGGGTGGACGGTAATTCCTTCTGCTCCAAATCGCTCACAATCTAATGCTACTTTTACCAAATCGGGGTTGTTCCCACCGCGACTGTTGCGCAGGGTTGCAATTTTATTAATGTTTACAGAAAGCTTTGCCATAGCACAAAGTTAAGGTATTTATAAACTGAGGAACAAAAAAAAGGGATGTTACATTTAAGTAACACCCCAATCCATACATTATTTTATTTTAGTATCTGTAAGCTTCTGGTTTGAACGGGCCCTCAACTTGAACACCAATGTAATCAGCTTGATGCTGATCCAGAACGTCAAGCTCAACTCCAATTTTTGCCAGGTGTAAACGAGCTACTTTCTCATCAAGATATTTAGGAAGGACGTAAACTTTGTTTTCATATTTATCTGTATTTGTCCAAAGTTCTAGTTGTGCAAGTGTCTGGTTAGTGAATGAAGCAGACATTACAAAGCTTGGGTGACCGGTAGCACAACCAAGATTTACCAAACGGCCCTCCGCCAATAATATAATATCTTTACCATCGATAGTATATTTATCTACCTGCGGCTTGATTTCAACTTTAGTATCGCCATAGTTGGAATTTAACCAGGCAACGTCAATTTCATTGTCAAAGTGACCGATATTACAAACGATAGCTTTATCTTTCATTGTCTTGAAGTGCTCTGCACGAACAATGTCACAATTACCGGTTGTGGTGACGATGATGTCAGCTTCTAATACAGCTGTAGTAAACTTCTTAACTTCATAACCTTCCATTGCGGCTTGTAACGCACAGATCGGATCAATTTCAGAAACGATTACACGTACACCTTGTGAACTCAAAGATTCAGCAGAACCCTTACCTACATCTCCGTAACCAGCCACAACCGCAACTTTTCCAGCCATCATGATGTCTGTTGCACGACGAATCGCATCAACTAATGATTCACGACAACCATATTTGTTATCGAATTTAGATTTGGTAACAGAATCATTCACATTAATTGCAGGTAAATGCAATGTTCCGTTTTTCATACGCTCGTATAAACGATGAACGCCGGTAGTAGTTTCTTCTGATAGGCCTTTAATGTTTGCAATTAGCTCGGGAAATTTATCAAATACCATGTTTGTTAAATCACCACCGTCATCAAGAATCATGTTTAATGGTTGCTGATCCGGACCAAAATGTAGTGTCTGCTCAATACACCAATCGAAACTTTCTTCGTCCAATCCTTTCCAGGCATAAACCTGGATACCCGCAGCGGCAATCGCCGCGGCGGCGTGATCTTGAGTGGAGAAAATGTTGCATGATGACCAAGTAACCTCTGCGCCAAGGGCAACAAGGGTCTCAATTAGAACTGCGGTTTGAATGGTCATGTGAAGGCAGCCTGCAATGCGTGCGCCTTTTAACGGTTGTGACGGACCGAATTCTTCGCGAAGCGACATCAAACCTGGCATTTCTGCCTCTGCTAATCCGATCTCTTTGCGGCCCCATTCTGCCAGTGAAATGTCCTTAACTTTATAAGGAACGTAAGTTGTCTCTACTGATGACATATGTTTATGATTAAGTTTATGATTTACAGTGGATTGGATTTAACATGATTTTATTTCACGCCTTCTAATTTTCCTTCTGCATTTCGTATGCAAAAGTAGGGAATAGTTTAGCTAAATTCAAAAAGGGACTAAGCCAATAGCATTTACTATGTTTGGCTGACTTTAGACCCATTGACTGTTTGTTGAAAAGGGGCTTTATCTTCAAAAATGATAGTTTTATTTTTCAACTATTTATATAAATTAGTAAAATACAATAGGTGCAAGGCGATACATGACATATTCGTTATCATTTTTATTAATCATTGATTGGCTAAAGGGACATTTACTGGCTTGCCCGTTTAAAAGGTTAACAGGTTTGGATTGTCCTGGATGTGGTTTTCAAAGATCCATATTAGCATTAGTTCAGGGTGATGTTAAATCTTCTGTTCATTTGTACCCTGCTGTTGCTCCTATTTTAATGTTTATCATTTTTGTTCCTCTGCATCTAAAATTTGATTTTAAAAATGGGGCCCAGCTGATTAAGTTCCTATACCTCATCATTGCGATTGTAATTGTTCTTAATTATATCTATAAAATATACAACCATAAATTATACTAAAACTCAATCACCATGTCAGAAAATCAATTCCCTCGGGACTCGTCAGAAAATAACCCTTCACCAAAACCTCCAGAATTTAAAAAACCTGTTGAGCCTGTGCATCCGTTTGGGTCCTTCGGGCAGCAAGCATTGCCAAACAGTACACCTGTACTGGTATTAGGGATACTTGCTATTCTGTCATGTTGTTGTTATGGATTGCCTGGATTAATCCTTGGCATTATAGGCTTAGTTCTGGGTAACAAAGATCTCAAACTTTTTAAACAGAACCCAGGGCTATACACCGAGAGTTCTTACAAAAACTCTAAGGCAGGACGTATATGTGCAATAATCGCTTTGATACTTAGTGCTTTGTTCGTAATCATCATGATTGGTCTGATTGCTGTGCTAGGGTGGGCTACTATACAAAATCCCGAAGAATTGAAGAGAGTTCTGGAAGAAATGGGGAAAAAATAACAAAGTAATTTAAAGGTAAAAACTGAACGCCAGTTTTTTATTCGCTTTGATGCTGCATCTGGACACTGTACCTTTGTACATTCAAATTGACAATTAAAATTAAAATATATGTATCCAGAGTATCTAGTAGAACCAATGCGTGCTGAACTTACAAAAGTAGGTTTTGAAGAATTGAAGACTGCCCAGGAAGTAGATAGTGCAATTGGTACTGAAGGAACTGTTTTTGTAGTTGTGAATTCAGTATGTGGCTGTGCCGCGGCCAACGCACGTCCAGCTGCAAGACTTGCTGCAGCTAATGACAAACATCCCGATAAATTGGTAACCGTTTTTGCAGGTATGGAAAAGGAAGCTGTAGACAGAGCCAGGGGTTATATGATGCCTTTTCCTCCATCATCTCCGGCAATGGCTTTATTTAAAGACGGTAAGCTCGTGCATATGATTGAACGCCATCAGATAGAAGGTAGACCAGCACAAATGATTGCCGACAGCTTGGTAGGCGCATTTGAACAGTATTGTTAACCAATTGTGCATATTTAAAAGCCCCTGATTATATGATGTCAGGGGCTTTTTCATTTTATCTTTAGTGCTGGTGCTTTGAAGCATAGTATAAGACTTTGCTATATAGTTCGTCTGGCAAGAAAGGCTTCACTACAAAATCGTCTATACCGGCATCCCTAACTTGTTCCGCAATTTCATTCGGAAGATTAGCAGTTAATGCTATAATTGGGATGCTTATTCCTCTTGATCGCATGTTTCTAGTGGCTTCATACCCATCCATAACGGGCATATGTAAGTCTATTAAGACCAATCGATGTATTTTTGGGTCGACCGTATTTAGTCCTTCAAGACCATTATGTGCTACATCAATGGTAGCTCCCCAGCGTTCCAAATACTTCTGGGCAACAAGGACGTTCATCAGGTTGTCTTCCACTAAGAGGATATGAACGCCGGTTAAAGGTTTATCCGCTTCGTTTGGAAGAGTTTCTGGGTCATGGGGCTTAATTTCTTTAATGCTCTTCTCAAAGATTTGAATAAAATAGAAAGTAGATCCTTTCCCTTCCTCGCTAATGAGCTTTAATGACGATTTTTGTAACTCCAGGATCTTCTTAGAGATAGCAAGTCCAAGTCCTGTTCCACCAAAACCTCTTGATGTTGAGGAATCCGCCTGGGTAAAGCGCTCAAAAATGATTTTCTGTTTATCTTCCGAAATTCCAATCCCAGTGTCTTTTACATATATATTTAGCGTGACAGTTCTTTCATTTTGGTTCGCTACTTCAATTCCAACCTGAACGTTTCCTTTTTGGGTAAATTTAATGGCATTGTGGACAAGATTGGTCACGACTTGTGAGGTTCGTGTAGGATCCCCCATTAGCTTATGCTTTAATTTCTCGTCTACATCAAGTTTAAGGGAGATACCTTTGTCGGTAGCGGATCCCTGCAGGCCGCTAACAATATTCCTGGCTATTGATGCAATGTCCATTTCAATATGCTCAAACGTGACCTTGCCGGCCTCGATCTTTGTATAATCCAATATGTCGTTCACGATAGCTAGTAAATTATTAGCTGAAAACAACATGATGTCCAGTTGCTCGATTTGATCTTCTCTGGGCTCATTTTTAAGCAGCAGATGACTCATTCCAATTACCGCGTTCAATGGAGTGCGGATCTCATGACTCATTGTACTTAGAAATTCGCTTTTAACGACCAAACCTTCTTCTGCCTGAGTGGTGGCTTGCTTCAAAGCAAATGATACGCGATGTGAAAGGACTAATGACTGCAGGAAGAAAAAGCAGATATAACAAAAGAAACTTAGAATCTGGTGTGAACCTATGATTCCCCAATAGTGCAAAAGGGTAATCGCGAAAGCTGGTATTAATGCAAGTGAACTAAGGAGGGTATAAATGGAGCCTGGCCTTTTCTTAATATACGCAATAGTGTAAATTACCGGAACGTAAACCAGGCAAAAGATGGTGACTATTAGAAATGGATTGATTAGCTGAGTGAAAAATATTGGGGAAATGCACAAGGTTGCTAATGCAAAAGTGAAACACACGATGCTGACGATTTCTATTATCTTTTTATTGGTTTCAAGGGGATAAAGATACTTTGTGTAAAGCGCGAAGAGTCCGATACTTAAAAAAAGACTCATGTATTCCATCCGAATCGCAATGTACCAGTCCAGATTTGGAAACACCGTATGGAGAACATAGTCATCCACACCGATGATCCTATAACTGTAAACAGTAGAATATATGGCAAACATTAAAATCGCCTTATCGCGGTTTCCAAGAATAAAAAGACCTAGAAAAAACAGGCTACCCATTATTAAACAGCCGAACAATATAAAATCGATTGCCTCAGCGCTACGCCTTTCAAGTTCAATATCAAACTTCTTTCCAATCACGAGCGGTTTGCTGATGCCGCCTTTACTGTGAACAAAATTGGAGATTTGTAGAAGTATAATCAGTTCCTCCGTGTTTCTGGGCACGTCAAAAGCTTTATATTCCCAGTGGGGGACAAACTTTTCTGAGCTTATGCTTACCTTCCCGTTAGTGGCAACTGGCTTGCCATTTATAAAAAGCGCGTAGGCAGTATATGTTTCAGGCATCGCAATCCTCAGTGTTTCATCGCTTTTTGGCAATAACAACTTTACTTTATAAGAAGCGTAGCCAAATGCAGGAAGTTTCCGTTCCCAGGACTTATAATCTGTCCATCTCGACGGAAATTTTACGTATTGAGGTGGTACTGTTACAGAATCTTCTGGCGCAACGAGCATACTCCAATAAAAACCCCATGTGCCACGAAGCTCTATTGGCTCTTCAAATGATTCCTTGCGAAGGTCGATAACACCATTTGTTTCCGAGTGCAACACTGAATTGTCTTGCGCAGCGCAAACACCCACTCCAATGCAAAGTGAAAATAATAATGCGTAAAAGGTTTTCAAAATCATGAGTATTGGTCCTATCCCTAGGGCTCAAATTTATTTATAGGCCACAAAGTATGAAATATTAAATCATCTGGGAAATCGAATGAAACATTTATCGGTCATTACGTTATTTGATTTACTAATAATACAGATTTAATAAACTTTAAACATTTTTTTCGGTAATTTGTCGTTTTCTGATATTTAATGTTTAATCATGAAAATAGGCCTTTTCAGAGTTGCTAAATTACATTTTTGTTAGTGATAAAGGGCTCGAAAAGGTATAAACTCAAATGATATGGATCCTAAAATACAAAAAAAGCACAATTTAAATATCGAAGGTAATGTTGAGGCTGCGCAAACGATTGTTTTTGCTCATGGCTTTGGCACAGACCAGACCGTTTGGAAAAATATTAAGGAAGCCTTTGTTGACGATTATAGGATTATTTTATACGATAACGTTGGGGCAGGTAAGGCTGATCCAGATGCCTATAGTCCGAACAAATACAATTCCCTGCATGCTTATGCGGATGACATGCTCGAAATATTAAAGGCGCTAAATTTGGATGATGTCATAATAATAGCACATTCTGTGAGTTCGATGATAGCACTATTAGCTATGAATAAATCTCCAGAGGCTGTGTCAAAAGCTGTTTTCTTAAATGCTTCTCCACGTTATATCAATGATGATGAGGAAAATTATACTGGAGGTTTCACCCAGGAGGCATTAGATAGCATGTATGAAGCGATGACGACTAACTACTATGCCTGGGCTAGTGGTTTTTCTGCTGTGGCAATGGGTAATCCAGATGTTCCTGAGCTAGGTGAGGAGTTTGCGCGGACTTTATCAGCTATTAGACCAGATATTGCGCTCTCAGTCGCCAAAGTTATTTTTGAATCAGACATGCGTGAAGAACTTAGTAAGCTTCAAAACAGAGTCCTATTAGTGCAGGCTCATGAAGATATTGCTGTTCCCCCATTTGTCGCCCAATATTTAAATGAACATATCAATAACAGTATATTAAAATATGTAAATGCGACTGGTCATTTTCCTCATATAAGCGCGCCTGACGAAATTATTGACATTATTAAATCTTTTATCTAAACCGATTGTCGCAACATAGTTTAAATGTCGATTGGGCAAAAGCCGCGTTAAAGTTCATTAAACAAATGGGCATGGCAGAACGATTCCAAACATGGGAATGGATTATGCAGAAAAGTGTTGTGGCATTGAAGGACATTTCTCAGGCTTCAAAAGCTTTATTGATTAGAAATGAAGACACACTCACTTCTAGAATAATAAACCTTGACACCGATATGGGACAGATGACTTACCTGGATCCTGTTATTTTACAAGACTTAAGTGCTGCGAGAGAACCTCAATTTTATGTCACGCCATTCGAGGTGAATACTAATTTATTAGGTTTACTTGAAAATCCATATTGCTTTGCTGTCTTTCCGGTAAAGCATAGTAATGGAGACGGCTTTATTTTTTTAGCCTGGGAAAAGTGTTTTGAATTTAGTGAAGATTTTATAGAATTCGCCAATAGTTGCCTTGATAAGATTAACGAAATTTCACGGCTTTCCAATACTTACTATGCGCTTGAAGAACTAAAACTTGGTTTTAACGCGATCTTACACACAGTACCTCAATGTATCGTTTATATAGATGATAGTGGGAAAAATAGCTGGATCAATGACCGTGCAGCCACCCTTTTTAAATTGGATAGCGGGAGTGTAGTACCAGCGAAACTGTCTGAAGCCATGCAGCATTTGCGCAATTCGGCTTCTAATAAAGAGGAAATTTTCAGGACGGGAATGGAAATCTTCAAGTCTAAAAATAAGAAAATTAGCAACTGGAAGTGGATATTTCATGATCCTGTTTTTTTTGTGCTTGATGTTTGTTGTACGCCTACGGTATCCGATTATGTGAGTGGTGTATTGTGGACATTTGATGACATCACCAGTCAATATATTTTCGACCAGCGCCTTAGAGATCTAAATGTTCAACTTGAAGAGAAAAGTCGGCTTGCAGAGGAGCAAAACAAAGCGAAGTCAGAGTTTCTCGCAAATATGAGTCACGAGATTCGCACTCCTATGAACGGAGTAATTGGCATGACCAGTTTACTTCGCAACACACATTTGGACGAAGACCAGTTTGATTTTGTAGAATCCATACGCATTAGTGCTGACGCCCTTCTTGAGATTATTAATGAAATCCTAGATTTTTCTAAAATTGAGTCTGGAAAACTTGAACTCGAGGAGCATTCCTTTTTTATACATAAAATTATTGAAGAAACTTATGATTTACTTGCATTAAAAGCGTATGAAAAGGATATAGATCTTCTGTATCAAATTGATCCTCATGTTCCAATGGAAGTCATCGGAGATATGACCAGACTTCGGCAAATTGTCGTCAACCTGGTAGGTAATGCCATTAAGTTCACACCTAGCGGAGAAATTTTAACCTCTATCAAGCTTGTATCTCGTGATGAAAGTAATTATGAGTTAGAATTTTCAATAAAGGATAGTGGGATCGGTATTCCCGAGGATAAGATGCACAAGTTATTTAATTCTTTTTCGCAAGTCGATTCTTCTACAACAAGAAAATATGGAGGCACGGGACTAGGCTTAGCCATTAGCTCCAGATTAGTAGAGAAAATGCAAGGGAGGATTTGGGTGGAGAGCGAGGTTGGAAAAGGGACAACTTTTAGATTTACGATAAAGATCCAAGCCAAGTCTGAAATTAAAGAGTTTAAGATCGCAACTCCACAAAAGGAGATCTTAGGAAAGGTGGCTTTGCTAATAGACGATAACAAGACCAACCTGAAGATATTAAAAGGCCATTGCGAGCTTTGGGGAATGTATGCTGATGTTGCAATCAGTGGAACTGAAGGCCTGAACTTAATGCAGAGAAACGAATATGATGTAGTGATCATTGATTTGCTGATGCCAGAGATGAATGGAGTGGATGTTGCCGTTGCCATCCATGCAAAATATGGGCATAGTGTGCCAATGGTATTGTTTAGCTCTGCAGGGCAGTTTCCTGCCGATCGGCAAAATGAGCGTGAACTGTTTGCTGCTATTTTGGACAAGCCGATCAAGCAAGCCTATTTCCAAAAGATGCTGATAAATACGCTATCGAAATCAGCGGCAGTAAAAGATAAATTGACTTTAGCATCTAACTTGCAACCTGTTCACGTTGAAGTTAACGATTTGATCGGGATCCTTGTCGCAGAAGATAACATCATCAATCAAAAAATAGTAATCAATGCTTTTAAAGCGATTGGCTACGGCTGTGATGTCGTTTCTAATGGATTGGAAGTTTTATCCTCGTTAAAGCGGCAACATTACGACATTGTATTAATGGATGTGCAAATGCCCGAGATGGACGGCTTACAAGCTACCCGGGAAATCATAAAGATCTATGGAAACAACCGCCCGGTCATTATTGCTATGACAGCTGGTGCCTACGAAAAAGATAAAGAAGAATGTATAGAGGCTGGTATGGACGATTTTCTGACCAAGCCGTTCGACTTTGAAAATCTGTATAATAAATTCACCTTCTGGAAGGGTAAACTCAATAAATAAAAGCTTAAATACGCCTTATTTGTTAACCTGATTGGTATATTTGGGTATGACATATTGTTTAGCGATAAAGGTGAAGGAGGGCCTTGTGGCAATTGCCGATACAAGAATTACTTCAGGTACTGATACGACTCAAAAAAAGAAAGTTCATATCGAGCAGCGCGATAAATATTCGCTCTTCATCATGACCAGCGGCCTGCGTTCTGTCAGGGACAAAGCAGTACAATATTTTAAAGAACTTATTGAAGAAGGTGAGGTTCATAACAAACTTTATAAGGCAGTTAACGCATTTGGAGCTCAAGTTAAGCGGGTAGCCCAGGAAGATCGTGCAGAGCTGGAACAAAGTGGCTTAAAATTTAACTTGCATACCATAATTGGCGGACAATTGAGAGATGATGAGGAACATAAGCTGTTCCTCCTTTATCCGGAAGGTAACTGGGTTGAATTGGGCGAAGGAGCACCATTTGTAGTGATTGGAAATTCTGGACACGGAAAAGCCATCCTAAACCGTACACTGACTAGCGAATCAAGTATGCACTTAGCTTTAAAAACAGGATTTCTTTCTTTTGACTCAACTAGGGCAAGTGCTAATGATGTGGATTTTCCGATAGACGTTGTGCTTTACCAAAATAATACCTTTGGAATGGTTGAACATCGATATGGAAAGAAGGATTTGGAGTATATTTCCGATCAGTGGGCTGAGGAACTGAAAAAAGCATTGAATAATATATCTGATGAATGGATGGAGGTTGCTTTTAATAAATTGCCGGTTCCTAACGAGGCGGAAATATGAAGTTTGAGGTTTCAACAACATTAAAATACGGATCAGCAGATTTGTCTACTTTGATCCTCAATATACAGCCTTTTAAATCTTTTGGTCAGTTTGTGATTAGCGAAGACTTTCAATCTTCCCAAAAACTTATTTCCTATGAATGGGTGGCTGCTAGTGGCGAAAAACGATTTAAAGTATTGGAGATACCACAAACAGCAGAAGTTGTGTTCACCTACACTGGCATTGTTGAAAACCGAATCAAAACCATCCCCGCTGCACAGCTTGACGATGTTCCAATAAGTCTCATGCCCATTTTAGTTTTACCTTATCTAAATCCCAGCCGGTATTGCCAGTCAGACAAACTGTACAAATTTGCATTTGATAAATTTGGTCATATCGAATCTGCCTTCAATAAAGTAATGGCCATCAGGGATTGGATCTTTGAGAATGTAGAATACCGCTCAGGTCACACCACACCACAAACATCGGCTTATGATACGGTAACAGAGCAAATAGGAGTATGCCGGGATTTTGCACATCTTGGTGTAGCATTATGCAGGGCGCTAACTATCCCCGCAAGGTATTTTACAGGATATGCCTATCAATTGCAACCACCAGATTTTCACGCTTGCTTTGAAGTATATCTTGGTGGACATTGGATCATCATGGATGCCACTAAGCTCGTTCCTATTAATGGTTTGGTCAAGATAGCGACAGGATTTGATGCAACTGATACGGCATTGGCCAGCAGCTTTGGTAATTTAAACTTTACGAGTATGGAAGTTGGAATTAAAGCACTTGACGAAAATTTCAAAGCATTTGATCATCAAACACTCCTGCAAGGCTACAGTTATTATTGAGTTTAAAAATCTTTATTCAGCAGTTTTTCTAACTCTCCGAACGAAACATTCATTCTTACGCGCCCTTGCTTAGCATAGGCGATTTCTCCTGTCTCTTCAGATACAATTACTGCTACTGCATCAGTGGCCTCAGAAACCCCAATCCCAGCTCGGTGCCTTAAGCCAAACTGAGGCGGTAGCTTGTCATTGTCTGTTAATGGTAGGATACAGCTAGCACTTTTAATTTTATTTTCTGAGATGACAACAGCTCCATCGTGAAGCGGACTGTATTTTTGAAATATGCTCTCCAGTAATCGTTTTGATATTTTGGAATCAATGATCTCGCAACTGTTAGCAAACAGTTGATCGTCGTAAAATTTAACGAATACGATCAAGGCTCCCGTGCGAGATTTTTTCATGCTTTTGCAGGCATCAATAATTGGTTTAATGCGAACCAGGTTGTCTCGTTCTACACCTTTACTGCCAAAAAGATAACCCCACCATGCCTTATTTTTTTGTAGAAAAGTGTTCTTGCCAATAAGAAGCAGGAAACGCCGGATTTCCGGCTGGAAAATGACAATCAACGCTATGATACCTACACTGATGAATTTTTCTATGATTGCAGTAAGCAGGTTCATGTGCAACTGTTTCACAGCAAACCAGATCATCATAATGATCAGCATGCCCAGTAACAGGTTTACTGCTATAGTATTTTTGATTAAATTGTAGATGTAGTAAATGATTAGCGCGACAAGAATAATGTCGATCACGTCTGTAACTGTGATTTTTAGGAAATCGAAGTCTAAACTTTTCATCAATGCAAGGTAGGAAATTTTTAATCAGGATACTCCTGAAGCGTTTTTTGTACCAGTGTAACGCATTGGACAGCTTCCTTCACATCATGAACCCTTAATATGCTTGCACCTTTCATTAAGGATATGGTGTTCAATGCGGTGGTACCATTCAAAGATTTGTCAGCAGTTATCTCAAGGGTTTTGTAGATCATTCCCTTTCTGGATATCCCGGAAAGTAATGGATATCCAAAATGCTGAAGATCTTCCAGATGATTCAATAATTCAAAGTTGTGTGCTGTAGTTTTCGCGAATCCAAAGCCGGGATCGAGGATCACATCTTTAACGCCAAGCTGTTTCAGCGCAGCTATTTTATCGCTAAAGTAGTTATTCACTTCCATACGAAAATCAGCATAGCTTGCCTCGTTCTTCATGGTTTGAGGTGTTCCTTTCATATGCATCAGCACGTAAGGCACCTGAAGCGAAGCCACGGTTTCAAACATCTGATCATCAAGACTGCCGCCAGAAATATCATTGATGAGATGTGCCCCAGATTCTACCGCTGCCCTGGCTACTTTAGACCTAAAAGTGTCTATCGACAAAAAGGCTTCCGGGAAATTTTTATGAATGGCTTCCACCATCGGAATTAGCCTACTTAACTCTTCCTCTTCATCAATATCTTCCGCGCCAGGGCGGGAAGAATAAGCGCCCAGATCAAGAAATACCGCCCCTTCATTAAGGTGCTTTTCTGCCATGTTCATAGCTTGCTGTTCGGTGGAAACTCGACTATCGCCATAGAAAGAATCTGGCGTAATATTAATGATTCCCATTACGCAAGGATAGGCTAAATCCAATAGCTTTCCCCGCAGGTTCAGTGTGGTCTTTCGGTATAAAAACGTATCTTTAGCCATTGTTAATGATACAAACTTAGATAAAATTGGCAACAAATACTTCACAAGAATACGATTCAGTAATTGCAGTTTGCAAAGCGCTTTTTATAAAGAAAACCAGTGATTACGGCACTGCCTGGCGCATTTTAAGATCTTCTTCCATAACTGATCAGATATTTATTAAAGCTCAGCGCATCAGGACCCTTGAAGAAAAGAAAGTATCCAAGGTAGGGGAAGACATTACATCCGAATATATCGGAATTGTCAACTATTGTGTGATTGCCATGATGCAGCTGGATATGGCAGCCGATGAGCCAAATGAGCTTGGGGTGCAGCGCGTTGAGTTGTTGTTTGATCAAAAGGTATCTATTACTAAAGAACTAATGTTTGCAAAAAACCACGATTATGGCGAAGCCTGGAGAGATATGAGAATTAGCTCGCTTACGGACCTCATCCTGATGAAGATATTTAGGGTAAAGCAAATTGAAGACAACCTTGGACAAACCATTGCATCGGAAGGAGTCGCCGCAAATTACCAGGACATGCTCAACTATGCGGTATTTGCATTAATTAAATTGGGGGTTAATTAGCTATGAAAGCAATCTTAAACTTCTTCAGGGTATTTGTTGGGGTGTTATTTATATTCTCAGGTCTGATAAAAGCGAATGACACGATTGGCTTTGGCTATAAACTGGAAGAATATTTTGATGTATTCCACATGTCTTTTTTCTCAGGATATGCTACAGCTATAGCAATGATACTTTGCATCCTGGAAATCGTTTTAGGAGCGCTGCTTCTTTTCGGTTTCTGGCGCAAGCAGGTCACTTCTGGCTTACTGGCTATTATTATTTTCTTTACATTTTTAACCTTTGTTTCTGCTTTTTTCAAGGTGGTTACATCGTGTGGCTGTTTCGGAGATGCCATACCCTTAACACCTTGGCAATCTTTCTCTAAGGATCTGGTATTGCTGGTGATGATTCTTTACATTTTTATTTATAAAAAAGACATTCACCCAATTACTACCCATCCAGGTTGGCAAAGCGGATTATTTTCGCTTGTTTTTACTGCTTCATTATTATTTACGCAGTTTACTTATAACTATTTGCCGGTTATTGATTTCCTTCCCTATAAAGTAGGAGCAAACATACCTCAGCTTATGAGTATCCCTGTAGGAGCACTGCCGGATGAGTATGAGATCACTTATAACCTCACTAACAAGAAAACTGCTGAAAAGAAAATACTGACCGACAAAGAATACCTCAAAACGGGTATTTGGAAAGACAATAACTGGGAGATCGTTGGCACCCCAGAAAGTCGACTAGTCAAAGCAGGTTATCAACCAAAGATCCGTGATTTAAAAATTATGGATGCTTCTGGTACAGATTACACCAAAGAAATTATTGAAAACCCATATTATAGCCTGATCATCGTAGCCTGGAATTTAAAGGACACAGATGAAAAAGCTATGTCAACATTAAACGCGCTGGCATTGAATGCTACTGAACAATTCAACATCCGTACGGTCTTACTTACCGCTAATTCTGCTCAGGATGCAGATGCATTCAGTAAGAGGATGAAACTATTTATGGAAGTTTTCTACGCGGATGCAGTACCTCTTAAAAGTATGGTAAGAGCGAATCCGGGGATTATGTTGCTAAAAAATGGGGTGGTGGTAAATAAGTGGCATTATCATAATGCACCATCTTTTGATGACCTTTCCAAAAATTATTTCGGCAAATAATATGATTTACTACGCCTTCAAAAAATTCGTTTATGGATTTGCTGTGATGGCGGGCGTAATTATCGTTGTTTTCTTACTATTCAATGTACTTCCCGGTGATCCCGCGAGGATGACCATGGGACAGCGATCTGATGTGCAGTCCCTTGAGGCGGTACGTAAAGAATTTGGGTTGGACAGGTCAAGGCCCGAACAATTTCTTCTCTACATTAATGATTTGTCTCCTCTTGGCATTCATGATCATACTGCCGAGGCTGAAGAAAAATATGGTTATGTAAAATTGATCGCTTTAGGCAACAGTGTTCTTGCATTGAAATGGCCTTACCTGCGCAGGTCGTATCAGACAAAAAGAGACGTCACGGCTATACTTCGGGAAACTGTTCCTAACACCTTTGTACTGGCGCTTAGTGCAATGTTCTTTGCTACAATAATTGGTATTTTTTTAGGAGTACTATCAGCGGTGAATAAGGATACCTGGATAGATAAAACGGCCAATGCTTTTGCTATTTTGGGTATTTCGGCCCCATCATTTTTTGCGGGGATTATCATCGCCTGGCTATTTGGCTTTGTATGGAGTGATTATACAGGCTTGAGCATGTCTGGCAGCTTGTACAGCTACGACCCTTTTGAAGGTGAAATCATGACCTGGAAAAACCTGTGGCTTCCAATGGTAACATTGGGATTAAGGCCGCTGGCCATTATTGTCCAGCTAACCAGAAGCGCAATGCTTGACGTGCTGGCGCAGGATTACATTAGAACGGCCCGTGCTAAAGGTTTAAGTAGAACCAGTATCATTTACAAGCATGCACTTAGAAATGCTATGAATCCTGTAATTACAGCTATTTCAGGTTGGTTTGCGTCTTTATTGGCAGGATCTTTTTTTGTCGAATACATATTTGGATACAACGGTTTGGGCAGAACAGCGGTAACCGCATTAGAGATGTCCGATTTTCCGGTGATCATGGGGTCAATTCTATTCGTTGCCCTGGTATTCGTTATCATTAATATTTTAGTTGACATTTTATATGCCTTTGTTGATCCAAGGGTAAAATTAGCTTAAGATGAGAATATTCCTTATTGGTTTTATGGGTTGCGGCAAAACAACGCTTGGTAAAAGACTTGCATTTAAAATGGATTACCAATTTATAGATCTGGACCATGAACTTGAAAATGCAGTCGGAATGTCTGTCGGCCAGTACTTCTCGGAAAATGGCGAGGATGCGTTCAGAGCTCTGGAGCGTGATTTGTTAAAGTCTATCAACTATCCCACCAACTGTATCGTCTCTACTGGTGGCGGAACGCCCTGCTACTTTGACAATATGGAATTCATGAATAGTACCGGCATAACTATATATATTGAAATGGAGCCAGCTGCATTGGCAAAAAGACTGGAAAATGGAAAGCACAAGCGCCCTTTAATTAAAGATCTTGACGGAGAACAGTTGGTCAATTTCATAGAAATGAAGTTAGCGGAAAGAAACCCTTTTTATAAAAGATCCTATATGTCTGTGGATGGAATAAATATTACTCCCGAGAAAGTAAGACATCAATTATTTCAAATCGGCTAAATAAGTTATTGTCTGTTGTTCTATGACTAAAATGGCAGCTTCTACCGCTGGTCCAACACCTGCAGTTTCAGATTTTACCGGTAGTGAATTGACCGTATAAAGTGCATCTGTATAATACTTACCCCAGGTTTTAATTATTTTCTGTTCATCTGCAATTGGTTTGCCACTGGCAATAGCCGCTTTACTCAAATCATACTCGGTCTTCAAGCGTTCAAGTGCCGCCTTTTTTACTTCGTCAACGATAAAAGTGGCTGTAACTTCATTGGCATTGATGAGGGTATATGCCGCTGTTAATGCACTTATGCCTACATTTTGCATGGTAGCTGCAGAAACTTTATCCAACCTGTCATTATCAGTGTGGTAGTACATATCTGTAAAATGCCACATCAACAGTCCGGGAATTTTATTTTGTAAAAAGGGGGTATGGTCACTGCCGCCTTCAAATGGATTGTAGTTTACCGTCCAGTTGGCGTGTTTGCCTTGGTCGCGACAAACTTTCATGATAAAATCATTGTAGTAATGTGGAAATAAATCCTCCTCCTTAACATCGCCAGCTCCCCATTCAGAATGTTTATCTGTACCCCTTGTCCATATCGCTGAAGGATCCGGCATTTTCTCGATCAGAAAGCTACCTCCAGTTTTTTTGGTATCTTCTCCAACCATATCCAAGCTCATGCCGCATAATATTCCCTTTGCTCTTTCCGGATCTTCCTTGATGTAGCGCTGTGTGGATACAATTTCATCTCCCCATAAGAATGTTATGGTGCGCTGGGGTATAAGTTTGTTTTCCTTTACCAATTCCGCAGTAACACGCGCCATTTCGGTTAGTGTGCCAACTCCTGTTGCATTATCGTTAGCACCGGGCTCCTGCACATGGGCGCTAAATACAAATCGCTGGTTTGGAGAAACAGTTCCTCTTACATTCGCTACTATGGTTAATTCTTCTGAAGGGTAGCTATTGGTTTCTATACTTACCTTCAGTTTTACAGGGCCTTTTGTCAATGCCCTTTTTAAACGCTCCTTAGCCTGGTAAGACAAATTAATGGCCCAGCCTTTATTGTCCTGGTTGCTGATCGCAGAAAATTGTATAGAACTCTGGTTTTTTTCTGGCTGTGTATAAGTAGGCATGGCATAGCCAAGTACACCTATTGCTCCAGCGTTAACGGCTTCATTAAATAGCCTTCCACTGCTTGTTTCTGAAAATAAAATCTTTCCTTTAATGGTTGTTTCACCGAGCGTTTTTATTGCAGCTGCATCAACCATAACTACTTCTGCTTTTGTACCGCCTGCCGGCGTTGCATTGGATCCAATGGCGATCATGTTCCTGTTGGTCTTAAACTCCAATAATGGCAGTTTTTCTCCTTCAATACTGATGCTGGCATTAACTGGATCCCAGGCGTTTTTTTTCATTGGACGTTTCTCAATGCGATAGGTCAGTGCAGCCTCTTCTTCATTGCCCTTCTGTAAAATGTACCCTGCTTTTTTAAGTAGTGCTTCTACATAATAGATACTTTCATTGAAACCTTTATTCCCTGGAAGTCGCCAGCGCTGCTCTACAAATGCCGTAGTTTCAAAAGCATTGTGCTTATTGAAGCTTTTTCTCGTCATTTCGAAATAAGGAACTGTAGGATCTTGAGCAATTGCCGAAGTGCTGATCAGCAATAGGAAAACAATTGATATTTTTTTCATCTTTCAGTTATAAAGTGATCCAGGACTGGTCTGCTTGTTTTTGCAGGATCGCAGAAAATGCTGTACGCGGTGGAATGTCTAAATAGGGGTAGGTAACTTTTGATAAATAAAGCCCCTGCGGATGTGCAGGGGTAATCAAAGCAGGTGTTTGGTTGTTGATCAGGTAATTTTCAAATTCATCTACTGATAAAGTACCCCTTCCTATTTTGAGCAATTGCCCCATAATGATCCTGATCATCTTACTCAGGAACCGGTTCGATGCGATCTGGAACCTCATCCTGTCGCCATTGGGGTCAATAGAAATAGAGGCTTTCATCACATTGCATATTGTATGTTCATACTTATCCGGGCTGGTGCAAAATGCACGGTAATCTTTGTAATTGGGCAGGATGGCAGCAGCCTTTTTCATCTTGTCAAAATCCAGATTGTCCAACAGGTAATAGGCGCTTAGCCCATTTAAAAACGGGTCTTTATAGGTGTGTAAAAAATAATCGTAAGACCGGTACACAGCGTCAAACCTGGCATGTGGCTCACCCTCCATCGGTATGATGTCAAAAACAGCAATGTTTGAAGGTAATGATTTGTTTAATCTAAAAAGCAGATCAAAGTCCCATTCCCTTTCTATGTCCATATGAAAGAAAAACTGGCTGGCGTGCACATGCGCATCTGTTCGTCCGCAGCCATTTACGAAAACGGTTGTTCTCATGATCTTGCTCAACGCTTTTTCTATAACACCCTGAACGTTTGCTATTCCAGATTGTTTCTGCCATCCATTGTAATTCAGGCCATTATAGCCAATATGAACAAAATATCTCAATTTCTTTATCTTCTTGGCGCCCGCTTGTTCAACTCATCAATTGGCATGTTCATCATTCGTCCTACAGGTATTTTACCTTTATAAGTAATAACCTTTAGCATAGTAGCATCCTTTGGCGGCATTAATTTTTCTGTATACTTTGGATAAAAACGGTCTGGGAAGGAGTTGTCAAAGCTGTAATAAATATCCAGCCCTTCCACTTCAGTGCTCAACTCAATCATCAACTGTTTGTCGGCAGATCTGCTTACTGAAAATATCGGATCGTAAACACTTGGTGCATATTTTGTTTCAGCAATGTCCAGGCGTTTAAAGTGCTGCTCTACTTTGGAAAAGAAAGTAACCCAATTCTTTTTTTCAACGGGCGACCAAACTGATTCTGCTATGGCCATACCGCGTGGCCAGGTCATGTACTCGGCCTGTCGTATGTTATACACTTGTTCTGTCCACAAGTTGGCCTGTCCGCCTTTAATGTACTTTGGGTCTGCACCCGCAGGTATAGGGTCGAATTCGTAAGATTTACTTAGTCGCAGGGAAGCATATACTCGCGGTTCTGTAATTTGATCCGCCTGCATGTAATCCAGGTAAGCATATGTAGTCGGACTCATCACTACCTCATGTTTGTTCTTTGAGGCATCAATGCCATATTTTGTTCCTCTCCAACTCATTACCGCGGTACTCGCTGGCATATCTCCATCCAGGATCTCATCCCAGCCCATAAATTTTTTTCCTTTGGATTCTACGATTTTCTGGACCCGCTTTTCAAAGTAACCTTGCACCTGATGCATATTCTTTAGTCCCTCCCGTTTCATCAGCACCTTGATGCTGTCGTTCTTTTCCCAGTAATTAATTGGGGCCTCGTCTCCACCCATGTGGATATAATCAAAGGGAAACAATTTAGCAACCTGGGAAATAACAGAATCCAGAAAAACATAAACCTTTTCATTAGCCGGGCAAAGCGTATTGTCAATAAGTGCAATAGGAGGGGAACCTTTAGACCAGTCCATGATCCGCTCTCCTGATCTTACCCTATAATTTTCTGCGCCTGGGGTACAGGATAATTCCGGGTACGATGCTATGGCAGCTAAACTGTGACCGGGCACATCAATTTCTGGCATCACATCAACGAACCTGTCTTTCGCATATTGTACTATTTCTTTAATGTCCTCTTGGGTATAGAAACCACCATAGGTGCGAGGCTCATCAGCAGTTGGAGGAATAAAATTTCCAAATTCCCCGGTTTTATTTACCCGCCATGCACCAACTTCAGTCAACTTTGGTAAGCCTTTAATCTCAATTCGCCAACCCTCGTCGTCGGCCAGATGCAAATGCAACAAGTTGTATTTGTACCTTACCATGGCATCAATATATTGTTTTACCTCAGCTTTGGTAAAGAAATGTCTGGCCACATCAAACATAAGTCCTCGCCATCCTACACGCGGATAATCGGTAACCTCAACACATGGTACAGCCCATTCTACATCTTCAACCAATTCCTTGCTTTCAATTTCCTTTGGGAAAAGCTGGATCAGGCTTTGCACACCATAAAATAGACCTGCAGGCTTGTTGGCCTTAATGGTAATCAACGATGGGGTTACGGTTAGGGTGTAACCTTCTTTTCCAATAAATGCATTGGTTTTGTCGTTTAAAACCAAATTGATGGTAGATTTGGTATTCTTATCGGTTACATTGGAGACAAAGCTACCCGTTGGAATGGACAGCCTTTCCTGCAGAAAACTCACGACCTGTTTAAGCTCCGGATTTGCAGGCGAATGAATAACTACATTTGCCGGCAATATAAAATGGCCCTCCGTTTTAATCAAAGAGACCGGTTCTGGAATAATGGCGATTTCGGAAGTATGGTTTGCAGCTTCGTTAGCGGTTGTGGCAGGGATGTCAGCAATTGCCGCCTGACTAAATACTTTAAAGCTCAACAGGCAGAGGATTAATAACACAGAGTATCTTTTCATAATCCCTGCAATTTACCAAAATTTACTTTAAGGCATCCAAAACACGGAACAACTTTTTGTTGATCCCAGACCCTGTATAATTGTTTACATTGATGACAATCACATATTTATTGCCGCTTGCACTGGTATAATAGCCTGCAAATGCAGAGACATCGTTAATGGTTCCGCTTTTCAGTTTCATGCCATTGTTTTCTGGCAATGAATTATAATAATCTCTAAACCAATTCTCTTTTTGCGCCTGATAGAGCACACTTGCCATCGCAAAGGTGGTTACTCGTGTGCCAGGCGATAGGCCGCTCCCATCTAATATATTCAATGCATTTCTGTCTATTCCGCGTTCTGCCCAGAAATTAATAATTGAGGACGCACCGTTTTTGGTTGTCGCGGTTCTTCCAAGTTTCCATGCTATGGTTTTGATGAGGTGTTCCCCGTAAAGATTAACGCTCTTTTTATTAAACCAGTAAACAATGTCACTGAGCGAAGGGGAGGAGATCGTATTAAGTTTTTGAGTGATTTTTGGAAGCGTTTGTTGAGTTGCGTTGAGTATTCTACTCGTAGTTGTGATACCTGATGCCACTATCCCAACCCGCCTTAAGGTATCTTGCAATCGGAAAGCTGCATCATACGCAGGATCTGGAAGCGCTACAGAAATGCCATCTTTTGAAGCGCCAAATCCCCAGGTTCCTCGTAAATAAGCAATAGTGCTAAGTGGAGGTATATACGCGTAAACGTTATCGCCAGTTCCTTCTGCACCAGCCTTGACCTCGTTTACAATCTGCAAATACGGCATAGCTGGGACAGTCTTTGTAATGCTGACAGAATTGTCAGCACGGTTTGCCTTAAGGTGTAAGTCAAATTGGTTCTCTCTCCAGCTAAGTCCAGAAGCGCCTGCGCCATAATAATTGCCAATATCTTGCCAGATCCAGCCATCAGGTGTTGTTTGAGTCCCAAATATACTTTCGTCGCCAATAACGCTGCCATCAATTTTTTTTATTCCTGCAGACCGGATCGCCTTTACCCATTGCCCCAGGATTACACCTTCTTTGCTGCTTTCATACCTCCATGATCCCAGCGTGGGGTCGCCACCACCGGTAATGATCAGGTTTCCCTTTAGCGTTCCATCACCGCTAATCGTTCCGCTATAGCTAAGTGTGGTCTGAAACCTAAAATCTTTTCCAAGTATGCTGAATGCTGTTGCTGATGTGATCGTTTTCAAAGTGGAGGCTGTTGCCAGTCCAATATTCTCATTCCGGGCAAATAACGTTTTCCCCGTATTTGCATCTAATACACACAGCGAAGCTATCGCATATTTTGTTTGATCATCTGCAAGGAAAGTATTAAATGCCTGTTCTATTTTTTGAACCGGACTTTGTGCATTGGACACCAGTCCAATGAATAGTAAATACAAAAAAAGGAATTTTCTAAGCATATTTCAAATAAAAAACGTGATGTAAAAATAGCAGGTATTGCCTTTTCCACATCACGCTAACGTATTTTACGGTAATTTATATCAGTTCTTTTCTTACCAGGTATTCTGCAATCTGTACTGCATTTGTCGCAGCACCTTTGCGCAGGTTATCCGCCACAATCCACATGTTAAGTGTGTTTGGTAAAGATTCATCTCTTCTTATTCTGCCTACAAATACCTCATCACGTTCGTGAGCATCTTTTGGCATTGGATATTTCAGGTTTGCCGGATCATCAACTACAATGAGTCCTTCAGTTTTCGACAATAGGTCCCTCACTTCTGCAACATCAAATTCATTTTCAAATTCAATATTTACCGATTCAGAGTGTCCACCCATCACTGGGATACGCACCGTTGTAGCGGTAACGCGGATGGTGTCATCACCCATAATCTTACGGGTTTCCAGGATCATCTTCATTTCTTCTTTGGTGTAGCCATTATCGGTGAATACGTCGATCTGAGGGATTACATTGAGGTCAATAGGGTAAGCATAGGCCATTGGCCCATCCATAATACCTTTACGCTCATTCATCATCTGATCCACTGCTTTTACACCTGTACCGGTTACGGATTGGTAAGTAGAAACCACTACGCGTCTGATTCTGTATTTGTCGTGCAAAGGCTTAAGTGCTACTACCATTTGTATCGTTGAGCAATTCGGATTGGCAATGATCTTATCATCAATAGACAGCTCATGTGCATTTACTTCAGGTACGATCAATTTTTTGGACGGATCCATCCTCCATGCTGAAGAATTGTCGATCACTGTTGTGCCGGCTTCGGCGAAACGTGGTGCATTCTCTAATGAAGTACCTCCACCAGCAGAAAACAAAGCAATATCGGGTCTCATTGAAATTGCTGTATCCATGTTTACAACAGCGAACTTTTTACCTTTGAAAGTGATTTCCTTACCAACACTCTTTTCAGAGGCTACAGGGATCAATTCGGTTAGCGGGAAGTTACGCTCTTCTAATACTTTCAACATTACGGTGCCTACCAAACCGGTGGCTCCTACTACTGCAATTTTCATGTTCTTTTAGTTGTTTTAATTGTCATGAAGCGTCACCAGCGAAGCTTCTGATGGTTTCATGTTCTTTTTCTAATTTGTTATTTACTTTTTTAAATTTATTACTGGTTTTACGTTTAATAAGTCTGCAAATATGAGATTATTTTACGTAAAAAAAGGGAAGTGGTTCGATTTAAACCACTTCCCTTTAATATTTTGCGACGATATTGTCTTTATATCAGGTTGTGGTCTACATAGTCAAAGCTCTTCTTAATGCTGGCAAAAGGATCCATTGAAAAATTCTCCTGCTCTACAATGAGGTGCTTTAAACCGGCCTGCTTGGCATGTTTATAAATCGACTTAAAGTCTATCGATCCGCTTCCAACTTCTGTATTGATTTTAGGGTTGGCTTTGTCCATATCCTTAACGTGCCACATCACAAAGCGACCCGGATGTTTCTCAAATAAAGCTATTGGATCGTGACCAGACCTTACTACCCAGTATAAGTCCATTTCGAAATGAACGTTGTCTTTGTCCGTACCGGCAAGTAAAACATCATAACCCATTTCTTGGCCATACTTGGTAAATTCAAAATCATGGTTATGATAGGCCATTTGCAATCCTGAGGCTTTGACCAGGCCAGCTGCCTGGTTCAATCTTTCCGCAAGTCTTTTAAAATCATCAATGCTGGTTCTTAAAGTAGGATCTAGCCACGGACAAGTAAAGTATTCCATATTTAAGGTTGCTGCCCCTTCGATTAAAGGTTTCAACTCTTCCAAATTTCCAGACTTAATAAAATCGGTCAGGGTGAAGTGTCCGCTCGGGGCCTTCAATCCATTCTCTTTAAGAGTTTGGCTAAAGTCTTTTGCCGATAATCCCCAAAACCCTGTTTCGGCAGTGTACCCATAGGTTTCCACCTCTTTGTATCCAGCCTGGGCAACCTTAGCAATTACGCCTTTTACGTCTTTTGGCAACTGCTCTCTCAAAGTGTACAGCTGTAAGCCTACTACTTTTCCGCTAGCTGCCGGTGTACAATAAAAATTACGTAAAATGACAGCACCTGCCGCCGCGATACTTGCCTGTTTAATAAAGGTTCTTCTTGAGTTCATGATTATTATACGTCACAAATGTTAACTGCCTCACTTAAAGATTTAAATACTTCTTTACTTCTTGGGATAAATTCCTGTGCAAGATAACCTTTAAATCCTGTAGCAACAATAGCTTTGATAATAGCAGGATAATAAAGCTCCTGATTTTCATCGAGTTCATGCCTTCCCGGTACACCTGCGGTATGATAATGAGATATGTATTTAAAGTTGTTTCTAATGGTGCTGATCACATTACCTTCATCAATTTGCATGTGATAGATGTCGTATAACAGTTTAAAGTTTTCAGACCCTAATCTTTTACACAACTCCACACCCCATGGCGTATTGTCACACTGATAATCTTTATGGTCAACCTTGCTGTTCAACAGTTCCATAACCAGCGTCACTTTGTATTTTTCTGCAATAGGCAATACCTGTTTCAATCCTTCTACACAGTTATTCCATCCAGTCTCATTGTCTTTACCACGTCTGCTGCCGCTAAAACAAATCAGTTGTTTGTAACCTGCATCAGCTACTCTTGGAATCATTTCCGAATAATTTTTAATGAGGGTTGCATGAAACTTCGTGTCGTTCCATCCATCTTCCAGGTTGATCTCTGCACCATTACATAGTGAGGAATCTAATCCGTGTTTTTTTAAAGTATCCCAGTCATTAGGACCAACGAGATCGATCGCTTTGATGCCTATCTTTTTAGCTTCCACACAAAGTGTATCTAAATCTACACCGCCAAAACACCAGCGGCAAACCGAATGGTTTACATTTCCTTTAAGCATAGTACTTTTATGTTCTGCAAAAGCAAAGGCAGGCAAAGCCGCCGAAACGCCCAATGCAGCGGTCCCGGCAACCATATTCTTCAGCGCAGTCCTTCTGCTCAATTCTGATTTCATGTTCTAATTATTTAAACGGTAACTGTCTCAGTCTTTTTCTTATCTGAGAAGAATAAAAGGAATAATATGGCTACTACTGCAGCAATTGCAGCCGGAATGATCCAGATATGGTACCAATCGTGCCCGGTGCCAACAACATATTTGTCAACTACCATACCCGAAATAAACGATCCGATCAGCATCCCAACTCCATAAGTAGCAAGGGTGATAAAGCCTTGTGCCGCACTTTTAAATCGATCTCCCGCTAGCCTGTCTGTGTAGATTTGACCGGTAACGAAGAAGAAGTCATAACAAATGCCATGCAGTACAATGCCTCCGATCAACATCCAGTAATTGGTATCTGCGTTACCGAAAGCAAAGAACAAATACCTGATCACCCAGGCAATCATCCCAATGGCCAGCATTTTTTTAACACCAAGACGAACAAAAAATAAGGGCATCAGGATCATAAATAGAGTCTCAGAAACTTGCCCTAATGCTTGAACCCCCGCGGCGGCTTTCATTCCCACTTCATTAAGAAAAGGATTGGTAAAATTATAGTAGAAGGATAGTGGAACACATATCGCAACTGAAGCAATAAAAAACATTAGGAAAGATTTATTCTTTAATAAACCTATTGCGTCCAGTCCAAGAATATCGCCTACAGTCGTTTTCTCGCCTTTTTTTACTGGTGGCGTGTGTGGTAGGATGAAACTAAACAATCCTAAAATAATCGATGCAATGGATGCAACTTTGAAAGTCATTACCAAATTTCCATCCTGTTCCCAATTTAACCAGCCAATGATCACGCCGGCAACGATCCATCCAATGGTTCCAAAAACGCGGATAGCAGGAAATTCCTTTTCAGGATCTTTCAATTGTTTAAAGGAGATGGAGTTTACCAGGGCCAACGTTGGCATATAGGCGATCATATAGCCCAGGATGAAAGGGAAAAAGCTCTCGAAATTTAATGAGGTTGAGGCAAGCCAAAGTAAAAGACCACCAACCAAGTGCAAAACTCCAAGTATTTTTTGCGCTGCAAAAAATCTGTCAGCAATTAGTCCTATAATGAATGGGGCAATGATTGCACCCAAAGATTGGGTACTGTAGGCAGAGCCAATTTGTACGCCGTCTGATAAAAGGCTTTTTCCCAGGTAAGTACCCATGGTCACAAACCATGATCCCCAGATAAAAAACTCCAGGAACATCATGGTTGATAATTTAATACGGTTATTTAAATTCATTGTTTTTTAGTTACGCTTTATTTATAGTTCTTTAATCATGATGTTCTTGTACCATACTTCATCACCATGATCCTGAAGGGCTATTTTACCTGATTTAAAGGCACCAAACCCTTCCCATGCTGCGAACTTACTTTTAGCTACCAGTTCTTTCCAGTTTTGGTCCCATAAAGTCGTTTTTACTACACTAATCCCATTGAGCTTAAGCTCCAGCGATCCTTTATTAGCGATAATTTCTGCAGTATTCCATTCACCTACTGGCTTAACCGGCTCAGAGCTGCTTTGTATCAAATCATAGAGGTTGCCGGCACGGTGTTTCGTAATTTTTCCATCAGGGTGGCCATCATTGTCCAATACCTGCATTTCCGGTCCGGTCATATAAGTTGCCCCATATTTTTGCGGATCGTCCTGTACGTAAAAGATGATTCCGCTGTTTGATTTCGGAGCTACCTTCCAGTCAATCTTCAAATGGAAATTGCTGTATGCTTTATCAGTTACCAGGTCACCTCCGTCACCTTCAGAAGATGGGACAAAATGAAGCGTTCCGGCATCTGCTTTCCATTTGGTACTGGCCGCAGTCTTACCATATGTGTGCCATCCGCTTGTGCTTTTCCCGTCAAATAATTTGGTAAAACCTTTCGAAGCGCCGCTTTGGGCTTTCGAAAAACTGCTGCTCATCATTGAACCAATGATGAGCGCAGAGAAAATGTATTGTTTCATTAATTTATTTATTGTTAAGATTCCAACCCTCACGATATTCGCGTTTCACATATTGGTTTACGCTGTCAAAATTGGTTACTTTCATATTGATGTTATCCCACAGCAATTTGATGTGACCGCCTTTAAGGTCGTAACCACGAACTGCAAGATTTGCCATTAATAAAGCTTCAGTAAGTGGTCCTGCTTTATCGAACGAAGAACTTAGCTCAGTTTTACCATATCCGGCTATTGCACCCTCTACCCATTGTGCGTAATGGCCGTCAGCTCCGCCCGGAACACGAGCCCATTTTTGCTTAACTTTTGCATCTTTAGTGCGCGAAGTAGGCAATAATAGTGGATCGTTAGAGTAAGTGCTGGCGATCATTTTACCTTTTGTACCGATGAACAATGAACCGTTTCCATCGTCACCAAATCTTTCATTGGCTTCTAATTCAATTGGTCTTTCCGGCTGAATACCACCGTCCATCCAATGTAGTGTAATGTCTCCTTTTGTTTTATCTGTTTTAGGGAAAGTCATAGTAATGTGGCTTGATGGAGGACAGCTTTCAGGGAAAACTCCTTTCTTAAATTCATCAACATATACACTTCCTACTGTTGCCTGTACGTCTTTTACATATTGTAGTCCAAGAACCCTGAAAGGTGCTTCGATTAGGTGACATCCCATATCTCCTAATGCGCCTGTTCCATAATCCCACCATCCGCGCCAGTTAAACGGCACCAATTTGTCTACGTAGTCTTTTTTAGGGGCAGTACCTAACCAAAGGTCCCAGTCCAGTTCTTTTGGAATCTCTGCTTTTGTGTTGGGCCAAGCGATACCTTGTGGCCATACTGGTCTGTTAGTCCAGCAATATACAGTATGTACATCTCCGATTAGATTAGCATCATACCATTCAGATAATAATCTAGTTCCATCGTTAGATGCACCCTGGTTACCCATTTGGGTGACAACTTTATATTGTTTAGCCGCATTGGTCAATAAGCGTGCTTCAAAAAGATCGTGGGTTAAAGGTTTTTGTACATACACATGCTTGCCCAATTGCATGGCATGGTAAGCAATAATAGCATGGTTATGATCTGGTGTTGAAACAGACACTGCATCAAAATTCTTATGTTCCTTATCATACATTTCACGCCAATCTTTGTAGTACTTGGCTTTCGGGAAATTTTTACGGGTAGTAGCTGCTCTTCTGTCGTCTACATCACATAAAAATCCGATATCTGCTTTTCCGCTTTTAGCGAACATCGCGATATCTGATTCTCCTTTACCACCAGCACCAACACCGGCCACAATTAACCTGTCGCTTGGCGCAAGAAAACCTGGTCCACCTAAAACATGTCGCGGAACGATCATGAATGCAGATGCTGCAATAGCGGTTGTTTTTAGAAAACTACGTCTTGAGGCAGCCTCCTGGTCTTTTTTGATTTCTTCCATTGTTTATTTTGGTTAGGTTACGAAATTATTTCTTCAGTGATAGGATGTATTTTACCATTTCCTTGGCATCAGATTTACTTACTGCCGGATGCGGACTCATCGGAACATCTCCCCATACACCGGCACCTCCAGCAATGATTTTATCGGCAAGATGATCAATGTCAGCCGCAGTGTATTTCGCAGCTACATTAACGTATGCCGGACCAACGATTTTGTTTTTAACGCTGTGACAAGCAAGGCAATCAGATTTCTTGATTAAGGCCTCTCCTGGAAGTTCTGCCGTAGCAGCAACCGCTGCAGCTTTCACTGGTTCAGCTTTTACCGCTGGTTCAGGTGTTGTTGCCGCTGCAACAACCGGAGCATCCGTTTTCGGTGCTGCCGTTGTGGTCGCAGAATCAGTTGCTGCTGAGTCCGCCGCCATAGGTGCTGGTGCATTTAAGCCTAACTTTGCAGAATCTGCTGATGCTTTCATAGCAGCCCGCTCTTCGGGACTATGGCAGGATGCCCAGGTCAGGGCCAGGCAACCTAAAATTAGAAGTGATTTCTTCATTTGTGTATTTGTTTATAAACCTAAAATTTTATTGTTAAAATCGTGATCGCCACCTCCAGAGGATGCGAAATCATCAAATGCCCTATCGGTCACTTTAATGATGTGCTTTTTAATAAACTCTGAACCCTCGCGGGCGCCAACCTGGGCATCTTTAATAGAACATTCCCATTCCATAACTGCCCAGCCTTTATAATCGTACTGTGCCAGTTTACTGAAAATGGTTCCAAAGTCTACTTGTCCGTCTCCCGGAGAACGGTACCTGCCGGCACGGTTTGCCCAGCTTTGGTATCCTCCAAATGTTCCTTGTTTACCTGTCGGGTTAAATTCTGAATCCTTTACATGGAACGCTTTGATGCGTTCATGGTAAAAATCAATATACTGGATGTAGTCCAATTGCTGTAACACAAAGTGTGATGGATCATACAACAAACACGCACGCGGGTGGTTATTTACTTTTTCCAGGAACATTTCATAAGTGATGCCATCAAAGAGATCTTCACCAGGGTGGATCTCATAGCATACGTCAACTCCGCATTCATCAAAAACATTTAGGATCGGCGTCCATCTTTTCGCAAGCTCTGTAAAGCCTGTATCAACCAAACCCTCCGGGCGCTGTGGCCAGGGGTGAAACATGTGCCATAACAAAGAGCCGCTAAAAGTGGCATGTGCATTCAGCCCAAGATTTTGTGAAGCTTTAGCCGCATATTTCATTTGCTGCACCGCCCATTCCTGTCTTGCTTTTGGGTTATTCTTATATTGGTCTGGTGCAAAAGCATCAAACGCAAGGTCGTATGCCGGGTTAACTGCTACAAGCTGGCCTTGAAGGTGTGTTGAAAGCTCAGTGATCTCTAAACCGTATGATCTTACTTTGCCTGTAAGTTCATCCGCGTAGGTTTTACTTTCTGCCGCTTTTTGAAGGTCAATAAATCGTGGGTCTAGCGTGGGTACTTGTATCCCTTTAAAGCCAAGACTTGCCGCCCATTCGCAAATCGAATCTAATGAATTGAACGGTGCCTCATCGCCAATAAACTGGGCTAAAAATACCGCAGGTCCTTTAATTGTTGTCATCCTTATTTATACTTTAAAATCAAACCATTTTTGGTCAGACTGGCTTGACGCCACTACATTGTCAATAAATGCCATACCCCTAACACCATCTTCCACTTTCGGGAAATCCAGCATCGCTTCAGTAGGAGTAGTTCCATGGATCTTCGCTGATAATGTTAACGCAAAATTGCGGTAGATATTTGCAAATGCTTCCAGATAACCTTCAGGGTGTCCGCCCGGTACACGCGTGTTGTGTTTCGCTGCATCAGAAAGATAAGCTTGTCCGGCACGGTAAACCTGTGCAGGCTGGTCAAGCCATTTTACCAACAAAGTATTCGGCTCCATCTGGTGCCATTCTAATCCACCCTTTTCTCCATAAACTCTTATTTTTAACGCATTTTCTTCACCAGCAGCAACTTGGGAAGCAGATAAGACACCGCTCGCGCCGTTATCAAATTTCAACAATACGTTTCCATCGTCATCTAAGCCGCGACCTTCCACTACAATATTCAGGTCTGCGCATAGCTTGCTGATCTTTAAACCAGAAATGTATTCTGCCAACTGAGCAGCATGCGTGCCTATATCACCCATACATCCGCTTTTACCGCTTTTCTTTGGGTCAGTACGCCATGCAGCACCCGCATTGCCCTCTCTTTCAGTCAAGGTACTCAACCATCCTTGGGGATACTCAACCATCACCTTTCTAACTTTGCCTAAAACGCCGTCTTTCACCATTTGTCTGGCTTGTTTAACCATTGGGTAGCCAGAATAAGTATGGGTAAGGCATAAAAGCAGTCCGGTTTCTTCAACTTTTTGCTGTAATTGTTTTGCTTCTTCTAACGATAGTGCGATTGGCTTTTCGATCACCACATTAAAACCATGGTCCAGCGCCAGCATTGCTGGTCCGAAATGCGCAAAATTAGGGGTAACGATGGTTACAAAATCTATGCGCTGATCAGCAGGAAGCTTGCTTTCCTTTTCGATCATTTCCTCGTAGGTGAGGTAAATGCGCTCTTCAGGAAGAAAAAGCATTTCGCCAGATTCCCTGGCTACTTCCGGGTTGATACTTAAGGCTCCGCAGCAAAATTCTACTTGCCCGTCAATGTTTGCAGCGATACGGTGAACAGCTCCGATAAATGCATCTTTACCTCCGCCTACCATACCCATTCTAATTTTTCTCGTTTTCATTAACTTAAATTGTTACTGGTTTTATTACTAATGCACAGAACAAGAGGCTACCAATGCGCCGGCCACACACCGATTAATGCAGTATATGTATTTAACACTGTAAGGTCTTTTGGTGGACAATTCATATTTGGCGGTTTGGTGACATAGTTGTGTGCTAAATGTCTTTCGTTTTGTAATATTAAGAAAAAATAAATAGTTAGTGTTCTAAATACACAATTTAAGTAAAAATATAATGTTTTTGTTACCTATACCCTTTATTGTGCCTTTCAAGTGCTTAAAGGCCTATATCAGCTGCACTTTATTTATTTTCATATAATTGCCCTACAGATTTGTATTCCTAAAAAGATTTTAAAGAGCTTTGTTTCATTTTTATAACTTTGCCCAATTCAAGAAAAAACATGGTTGAAAAAATTATAGTATTAGGCTCAAACGGACAGATCGGCACCGAGCTTGTAACCGCCCTTCGAAAAACCTATGGCGAAAGTAACGTGGTGGCCTGCGATATCCGACGCCCGGATTACGACATCAAGAATTCCGGGCCATTTGAGTTTGTCAACGTGCTGGAAAAGGAAACCCTAAATAGCCTCTTTAATAAATACAAACCAACTCAGGTTTACCTACTTGCTGCGCTATTGTCGGCTACCGGCGAACAGAATCCAAAACTGGCATGGGATTTAAATATGAATGGCTTATTGAATATTCTTGATCTCGCTATTACCTATAAAACAGCAAAAGTATACTGGCCAAGTTCAATAGCCGTTTTCGGACCTAATTCGCCCAAAGACCATACGCCGCAGTTTTGTGTAATGGATCCGAATACTGTTTACGGGATCAGCAAGCTGGCAGGCGAACGCTGGTGTGAATATTACAATCAGAAATTTGGATTGGATGTGAGGAGTATCCGTTATCCTGGATTGATCAGTTGGAAGGCTGCGCCTGGTGGTGGTACTACTGATTATGCCATCCATATTTTTCATGAGGCATTAAAAAAGGGAAGTTATGCTTCTTTTTTAAATGCAGAGACAGAATTGCCGATGATGTATATGGATGATGCCATTCGCGGCACCATAGAATTAATGGACGCACCATCTGAGCAGATTGCCATTCGTTCCAGTTATAACTTTACAGGGGTAAGTTTCACGCCGGAAGTGCTAGCCGCTGAGATCAGAAAACATATTCCTGAATTTACATTAACTTACAATGAAAATGATCCAAGGCAGCTCATTGCGAATAGCTGGCCGAGGTCGATTGATGATCGTGTTGCAAGTGCCAACTGGGGATGGAAGCCTGAGTTTGATCTTGCAAAAATGACAAGTGATATGTTAAAGAATTTAAAAAAATAGGAGGTAGTATGAAGTAGTTAGTATTTGGGCAGGGAGCGAACCTACCCGATGTACTAACCACTGGCTTCTAACTACTGATATCTAACATCTAAATACTAACTACTAAATACTACAATGGGAAGAGCATTTGAGTTCCGTAAAGAAAGGAAATTTAAACGTTGGGCCAAGATGGCCGTTCAATTTACCCGCATAGGTAAAGATATCGTTATGGCCGTTAAAGAGAATGGGCCGCATCCGGAAACCAATTCACGTTTGCGTACCGCCATTCAAAACGCTAAGGCTGTAAATATGCCTAAGGATCGTGTTGATGCTGCTATTAAGAGAGCTTCAGATAAAAGCATGGCCAACTATGAAGAGATCGTTTATGAAGGTTATGCCCCTCATGGTGTCGCAATTCTTGTAGAGACGGCTACTGACAATACCAATCGTACCGTTGCCAATGTTCGTAGTTATTTTAATAAGACCAGTGGCACTTTGGGTAAGACCGGCTCCCTTGATTTTGTATTCAACAGGAAATCTATATTCAGGTTTGTGCCAACTGATGCGATTGATTTGGAAGAATTGGAGTTTGAATTGATTGATGCCGGATTGGATGAGCTTTATGTAGAAGCTGATGAAGATGGAAATGATATCGCTGTAGCACAGGGTGCTTTCGAAAACTTCGGTTCATTGCAAAAAGCATTAGAAGAGAAGGGGATTGAATTAAAAAGTTCGAAACTGGAGCGTATCGCATTGTCTCATCATGAAGTAAGTGAAGAACAAGCTGCAGATGTATTAAAACTGATTGATAAGCTAGAGGAAGACGACGATGTCCAGGCCGTATACCACAACATGGCAGAATAATTATTTGTGATTAGCAAACAGCCATTGCAATAGCCCGGGTTCTTTAAATGCAGAATCCCAGCTATTGTGATTGTCGTTAACATACAGCGTCATCTTGGGCTTTACGCCGAGAACTACTAACTGATCGGCAATAGCTTTTGATAATCCCACGGGTACCACATCATCTTTTTCTCCATGAAAGATCCATAAAGGGATCTTTTTGTATTTCTGTACGTTTGCAATATTGTCGCCCCCGCAGATCGCAAAAGCTGCGGCAAATGTCTTCCGCTTGCGCCTCAGCAATTCATAAGTGCCCATTCCACCCATAGAAAGGCCGCCAACATACACACGCTTTTTATCTACAAAAGGTTTGTCCAGAAAATTGTCAATCATACCCAATAAGGCATGCATGGATTTGGTAGGCTTACCACCTGAAGCAAATATACGGTCTGCACTCACATTTAAGCCTGATTTTAGGTCAGCATTGGCCCAAAAGCTATCGCTGCTACATTGTGGGAATACAACTATTGCCGGAAACCGGCGGCGGTTGTCTTCCTGAAGAAACAGTTTACCACCGTGTGTAAGCTGGCTGTTGTTGTCGTTTCCCCTTTCTCCGGAGCCGTGCAGAAAGAATACGATGGGATATTTCTTTGCGGGATCAAAATTTAAAGGAAACAGGATCCTGTAATAGATACTGTCTTTACCCTTTATAAAATTTCCTTTATCAAATTTGCTTAAATCCTGTGCAGTACTGCTCAGCGTACTGAATAGGAATAAAGCAGCGCCAATCAATTTCAAAGGAGTCATTTGCGGATTGATTTAGTATATATAAGAGAATCTAACTATTTCTTTTTCAGATACGGCGTGATTGCTTTTGCCCAAATCTCGTAGCCTTTCGGTTTCATATGCAGCATATCCGACTGGAAAAGTTCCAGTCTGTTATTGCCATTCTCGTCTAGCATTTTAGAGGTAACGTCTACAAAACTTGCATTTTTTTGCTTGGCAATGTATGCCTTTATGGACGCATTTGCTGTTAAAACTACATCAGAAAACTTGGACCTCGATGGACTCAGTTTCATGGATACATAAGTAATGGTCGCTTTTGGTAAGCCTTTACGTACGTTTGTAAAAAACGTAACAAAGCGGTTATAGGTATCCTCTGCATTGACACCGGCCGCCACATCGTTTTCCCCGCTATAGATCACCACTTGTCTGGGCTTATACTTCAATACCAATTCCTGGATATAATCATTTGCAGAAACCAGGTCCGATCCGCCAAAGCCCCGGTTTATGGCATCATAGCTTTTAAACGTTTCCTCCAGGTCTTTCCACATCCTTAGGGATGAACTGCCTACAAATACAATCCCATTTTTAGGAGGCATCGCAATACTGTCACTTTTTTTGAACGCAGATATCTCGTCCCAGAATGGCTTGTTTTGCCCGTAAGCAGCGGTAGAAAGTAGTAATAATATCAATAAAGGTTTGATTAGATTATACATTGATAAGAAATTTTAGTCAAGATACTGTTTTACAATATCAAACTGAAACTTGTTTCCAGCACATCTCTTGAATTTCCGCCAACATATACTTTGAAGTCGCCTGGCTCTGCAACAAACTTCAGATCACTATTGTAAAATTTTAAATCTTCCACACTGATCTTGAAGGTCAGTGTTTTCGTTTCTCCTGCCTTCAAACTGATCTTTTGAAATCCTTTCAGCTGTTTTACCGGGCGGGTAGTGCTCCCAACTAAATCCTGAAGATATAGTTGTACCACTTCCTGACCTTCAACAGTTCCTGTATTGCTCACACTGATGTTCACATTCAAATTGCCACCTGCTTTCAGCTTATTGCTGCTCAATTGAAGGTTACTGTATTTAAACGTGGTATAGCTCAAGCCGAAACCGAAAGGGTAGAGGGGCTCATTGCTTACATCCAGGTAATTGGAGCGAAACTTAGAGAACCACATGCCTTCTTTTAGTGGTCTTCCTGTGTTTTTATGACTATAATACAGCGGAATCTGCCCAACGTTTTGTGGAAATGTAGTGGTCAGTTTACCAGATGGATTGACATCGCCAAACAATACATCTGTAATGGCAGCACCAGCTTCAGTACCACCAAACCATGCATCAAGTATGGCAGGTACGTTCTGGTTTTCCCAGTTCAACACTAGCGGCCTTCCGCTAAATAAAACCAGCACCACCGGTTTTCCGGTTTTTAATAATGCTTCTAGTAACCTCTTTTGCACTTCAGGTATTTCCAGGTTTGTCCTGCTGGAAGCTTCACCACTCATTTCAGAGCTTTCGCCAAGCGCGGCAACTATTACATCAGCTTTTTTGGCGATGGAAACAGCCTCCTTTATGATGTCCTCTTCCGGGCGGCTGTCCCTGGGGATATCTCTTCCAAACATGGTTGCCCTTTTTTGGTAGGCAGTGTCGCCAACCAGGTTGGCACCCAGGCTGTGCAGTATTTTAACTTTATCGCCCAGGATAGTTTGCATGCTCTCCAACAAGGATTTGGTATTGGCCAGATCACTGTTCACACTCCAGGTGCCTGGCATGTTAGTGCCAGTGTTCGCAAGCGGCCCAATTAGTGCTACTGTTCCAGCCTTTTTAAGTGGCAGTGTTTGGTTTTCATTTTTTAACAGTACGAAAGATTGCCCGGCCGCTTTACGTGCAAATTGCAGGTTCTCCGGTGTCAGGATCTCCTTTTTTGCACGTTCTTCATTGCAATACCTAAATGGATCCTCAAAAAGCCCAAGTTTGTATTTCGCTTCCAACACCAGTCGACAGGCATTGTCTATTTGTGTTTGTTTTACTTTTCCTTCTTTCAATGATTTTTTGAGAGTGGTTAAAAATCCTTCACCAACCATGTCCATCTCTACGCCAGCGTTCAGCGATAAAGCGGATACGGTCTTGAGGTCGCCCAACCCATGGTCTATCAGTTCGTTCACGGCTGTATAGTCGGTTACCACAAAGCCTTTAAATCCCCATTGCTTACGCAACAGGTCTGTCATTAGCCATTTATTTGCAGTTGCCGGAACACCGTTGATGTCGTTGAATGAGGTCATTACACTTCCTGCACCGGCATCTACAGCCGCTTTGTATGGTGGCAGGTAATCATTATACATACGGTCCATACTCATATCTGTGGTATTGTAATCCCTGCCGGCTTCAGCTGCACCGTAAAGGGCAAAATGTTTTACACAGGCCATCATCGTATTGTATTTCGATAGGTCGTCGCCCTGGTAGCCTTTTACCATTGCCTTAGCAATCTGGGTTCCCAAATAAGTATCTTCTCCAGATCCTTCAGAAATCCTGCCCCAGCGGGGATCTCTGGAAATATCAACCATAGGTGAGAAAGTCCAATTTAATCCGTCTGCAGTCGCTTCGGTCGCGGCGATCCTTGCTGTTTGCTGGATCAACGACATGTCCCAGGTGCAGGATAAAGCTAACGGAATAGGGAAAGTTGTTTTATAGCCATGGATCACATCCTGACCAAAAATTATTGGGATTTTTAATCGGGTATGGTTAACCGCAATTTCTTGCGCTTTTCTAATCCTCGCCGGCGTGGTCATACTAAAAATACCGCCTACTTGTCCGTTCTTTATTTTTGCTTCCACATTCGTACTCACCGCGGAACCTGTCGTGGCTTCGCCGCCGGTGAGCAGGTTTAGCTGACCGATTTTCTCATCTATGGTCATTTTGCTGAGCAGATTGTTGATGAAGGTATTCATCTTTTGATCGGCAGCTGGCACAGTTTTCTTTTGCTGGGCCATAGCAGTCAGGGAAGTCAAGAGTAGGGCAAGTATAAGAAGAGGGGTAGTTTTCATGTATTATTTTTTTAAAATAGGTGATTCAAAACCGAGCTTGCTTAAGCCGGCCTGGATATCAGGGTTACTCATAAAGAGTTTCCAGAGCAATCCGCTCCTGTAATTTTCAATCATCACAATGATGGGGCCCTGGTCTATTGCCAGGTGTGATTTTGCATACCAGTTGTGCTCTTCACTAAAGGCATCTACAAAACCGTACTTGCTCCAAATCTTGTCGCCCAGGTCAAAGTAGAAATGTTTAAGCGCCTTCATCGAGAATTCGGGGGTGTAAGGGAAAGCAGAAAGTGCGGCAGTCGGGCTAATCACACCAAGGTCTTCCGAGGGGGAATGTGCTGCATATCCCTGCCAACTGTCGCTGGCAGTCAATCCCCAGCTATTCGCGCCATATCCTTTGTAATTTTTAGGATTTGCCAATACATAAGCACGGTTAATCAGGGTATGGTTCCTGTTTTGTTCCCAATAGTCGGCATACTGGTCCTTCAGCCCACGTGGGTCCAACCCTAAAAAGGAATACTGGGAAAAGAAAAGCGGACCGCCACTATCAAATCCCAATGGGAGTTTATAACCGTAAAATTCTTTGCCATTTTTAAAGAAATTACTTTGGGCCCAACCCCTGTGGTAAACTGCAGCAGGAACGGAATATCTTTTAGCAGATGCCGCCAATACATAAGTGATCAGGCATTCATTATAACCGCGAAGCGGGAAGTTCATCGCCCACCCATTATTCGGACTCCAATGCCAGTACAATACTTCTTCTCCTCCTTTTGTAAACCAATCCCATTCTATTTCATCCCATAATCCAGAGATTCGTCCGCGCAGTTCATTCTCAATCGGGTTGTCTGCATTGAAATATTGTTTTGCAGTTAGTAATCCTTGGAATAAGTAAGAAGATTCTACCAGGTCTGCCCCGTCGTCCTTCCTGCTAAAGGGAATGGTCTTACCGGATTGCCCGTTTAACCAATGCGGAAATACACCATGGTAAGCATCTGCTTTGCCTAAAAACTTCACCATTTTGAGCAGGAATCGGGATGCACTGTCGCGCGCGATCCAATGCCTGTCGGCCGCTACTACAACAGCCATTATCCCAAAACCAGTACCACCCGTTGTGGTTACTTCATCCCCGTAACCAAAAGAAGCATTGCTGCGCTCCCTGGCCATACCACTTACCGGATGGGCAAAATCCCAAAAGTAGCGAAAGGTCTGTTTTTGTACCAGATCGAGTAATTGATCATCGGTCAGGTTCTTCCTTATTTTCAGGTTCGGGTCCAGACTATTGTTTTTTTGTTGTGTGCAGGCTACTTGTGTTGCCAGTACCATTACCAGAAAAGTCAATATGTATTTTACCATGTGCTTTGATTCATAGAAGTTGCCGGTTGTGTACCGGCAACTTCTAAAGTAATTAAAATGAATTAATTATATCCTGGGTTCTGGGTAAGTAAGCCCCCGCTTTGATCAATTTCTGTAGAAGGGATAGGCCATACCTCATTCTTATTTGCTTTCCAGCCTTTCGGACCGAAAACTTCCAGTCCGCGACCCTGACGGATCACATCAAAATAACGGTCAGACTCCATGGCCAGTTCTACCTGGCGCTCGTGCCATATCGCGTTACGCAATGCAAGTTTCTCACTAGTAGTCACATCCGGCAAGATTGCCGCATTGCCGCCCCTGGCACGTGCCCTTACTTTGTTTAGAGATGTTTTAGCAAGTGTAGCATCACCAAGCTCGTTGGCTGCTTCTGCATTCATCAGCAAAATGTCTGCAAATCTCAGTACACGCACATTTTGTTGCGCACCCTCGTTAAAGCCAGAAACATATTGAGAAAATGGAACATATGATTTTTGATTGTAACGCTCATTTGGTACCGTATTTGGAATCACGTCACCCTCTGGGGTGGTTTCTCCTCTGAATATGATGGTGGCATCTCTTCTTGGATCTCCTGCTTCAAAAGCATTGGCCAATGCTTCAGATGGCGTGTTGAAACCCCAACCTCCACCGGATACGCCGGCAACACCCTGCACCTGGCTGTATTGTGAGTTTGACGCATCACCGTTGCCCGCAACCAATTCGCACTGTACTTCAAATAAGGATTCTACGCTGTTTTCATTTTGTGTCCTAAATCCTTTCTCAAAATCTCCAAATAAGTTATAGCCCATTCCAATCACCTGGTTGGTGTAGGTCAGCACGTCACTCCATTTCGCTTGATACATCGCTACTTTAGCGTGAAGTCCTATGGCTGCACCTTTTGTCGCTCTGCCCAAATCTGTACTTCCATAAGAAGCTGGAAGTACCGCTGCCGCATCGGTCAGGTCTTTCTCAATTTGAGCGTAAACAGCTGATTTATCAGATTGAGGCATGTTATATTCTGTGGCATCTTTTGGCACATGCAGGCGCAACACTACTCTGCCATAAGCGCGAACTAGCCGAAAATAGGAGTAAGCCCTTACAAATTTAGCTTCTGCCAGGTAACGGGATTTTAAGGCCTCGTCCATAGTAATGTTAGGAACATTGTCCAATACCTGATTACAAAGGTTAATGTTCTGGTATTGACCCGTCCAGAAATCCTGCAACGCACCTTGCGTAGAGGTCACGGTAAAAGTATCATAAAGATTAAAGAAGGTGGCATCAGTTGGCGTACTGCCTTTATCTGCCTCATCAGAACCTGTACTTTCAATGCAAATCGCATTAAAGGCCACATTGTTCCAGCTCCTAAGTTGTGCATAGATGGCATTTACGCCTTTAAGAGCATCATCTTGTGTCTTCCAGAATTCAACTGCAGGCTGCTGTGCCTGTGGTGGAACATCGAGGAAACTTTTCTTGCAGGAGGCGGTTAATAACAACACGCAAAGCGCTGCTGCGGTAAAGCCCGACTGTATATTTATAGTTGTTTTCATGTTAAATTCGATTAAAATGTTACGTTAACCCCAAAGTTGTAAGTTGCATAGAGCGGGTACACATTGGTGTCTATCCCGGCGTTCGTTGGTGTTCCACCTACTTCCGGACTAAAGCCTTTATATCCAAATAAGTTCAGCGCATTTTGTGCGTTAAGGAACACCCTAAGCTTTTGCATTTTCCATTTAGAGGTTAGGGATTGTGCCAGTGTATAACCCAACTGCACATTTCTAAGCCTGATATAATCTCCTTTTTCTACATAAAAGGAGTTGGGTGCGTTATTCAATCCGCTTGCCAAACTAGCAGAGGCATAAGTGTTTGAAGATCCGGCACCAGTCCAGCGGTTTTTAATGAAATCAGCGGTATAATTTTCATTACCAAAACGATTGCTCAGATTGGCATTGAAAACATCAACTCCTGCAACACCTTGGATATCTAATGTCAAATCAAAGCTCTTGTAACCAAAATTAGTATTCAACCCGTAACTGAATTTAGGATTAGGATTACCCAGTACCACACGGTCGCGAAGATCGATTGTTCCATCTCCGTTGATGTCGGCGTATTTAAAATCACCTGCTTTAAAACTGTTATTTGTCCAGGTATTTGCTTCCGCCTGTGTCTGGAATATTCCATCTACTTTGTAGCCAAAGAATTCACCAATCGGCCTATTGTTCACCGTCCTGGTAGAGATATAACCGCTTGTAATACCTGCGCCACCTTTATAGATTGGGTTGGCTCCAGAGGCTACGTTTGTTACTTTGTTTTCATTGATCCCAATATTTCCACTAATGGAATAGGTTAGTCCGCCTTTTGTCTTGTCAGCCCAAGTAGCTAAAAATTCAAATCCGTGGTTTTGTATATCGGCCTGATTGGCGATAATTGTGCTGTTTGTTGTACCGATGCTCCCTAGTACCGGAATGTCAAAAATAGCCTGTTCAGTTTTTCTGTTGTAATAATCCGCTTCTACGCTCAACCTGTTGCTCAGGAAGCCCATTTCCAGACCTACATCAGTTCCTGCACTGCGCTCCCACAGTAATGAGGGAGGCACAACGCTGCGGATACTCGCACCAGTGTATGGATTGCCGCCAAAAATAGCAATTAGCGAAGCTGATTGATCTACAGTTAAGGTAGATGGATTAAACGGCACGCCCGCATTACCTACCTTACCCCAGCTACCTCTTAATTTCAGGTTGCTGAACAATTGCTGGTCTTTCATGAAATCTTCATTACTGATCACCCATCCGGCACCAATAGAAGGGAAGTTAGACCAGGTACTGCCTGTACCAAAGAATTGCGAGGCACCGTCTCTTCTCAAGGAAGCATTTAACAGGTACCTGTTTTTGAAGGAATAGTTAACTCTTCCAAAATACGAAGCAAAAGTGCTTAATTTTCCTGCATCCAGTACACTGCGTGTTGCAGCATCACCGAGGGCCAGATAAAGATCGCTTTCAGAACTGAAAGGAACGCCCTGTGCTTCTGCATTAATGGTATATTGTTTCACACGCTGTGCTGTTTGGCCCACTAAAACAGTCAGACTATGGTCGTCCCATTTCTTATCAAAGTTCAATGTGTTTTCAATGATCCAGTTGCGGTCTTCCACACGGTCGATGTCCAGTTTGGTAATGGTGCTTTGCTGCGTATTGCTGGCTTTGTATTTAGGTACGTAGCCACGCACTTCTTCCTGACCAAAATCACCGCCTAAGCTGGTTCTGAAGGTAAAGTTCTGGAACAGCTTAAGCTCGGCAAAAACGTTACCGGTTACTTTATACTTGCTGGTCGTCTGGTTAAAATAATCCAGCGTGGCCTGCGGGTTCATGTTACTTCCGTTGCCCAGGTTATAATCATTAGGATCACCGTACGTTCCATCTGCCTTGAACACTGGTACCACAGGAGATGCTGCATAAAGTGCTCTGAAAATGCTCGCTGGCGCATCTTTTGAATTGCTTGCCGTTGCGGTTACATTATATCCCACTTTTAGTGCTTCAAAAATCTGGAAGTCGTTGGACAAACGTGCAGTGTAGCGCTTGTAATTATTTTTCTTAACGATACCGTCCTGATTCAAATAGCCCAATGATAAGTTGTAGGTGGATTTTTCAGAACCGCCACTTACTGAAAGCTGGTGATTGGTCACTATCGCATCCCTAAGGATTTGATCGTACCAATTAGTTCCTGTGCCAAGATCGGTGCTGGCAAATAAAGGCGCTTGGCCTTGTAAAGCGTAAGCCTCATTTACTGCCGTTGCATACTCACTGGCATTGGCCATTTTAACCATATTGGTCACACTTTGTATTCCGAAGGATCCATTGTAATTGATGGTGGCATCTCCCTTCTTACCTTTTGTTGTGGTTACCAACACAACGCCATTGGCAGCACGGATTCCATAAATAGACTGACTGGAAGCATCTTTCAAAATACTGATGCTCGCAATGTCTGCCGGGTTTAGGAAGTTGATGTTGTCATACCATACGCCATCCACTACATACAATGCGCCAGTATTGCCATAAATGGTGCTTGTACCGCGAATGGTTAGCTGAGGAGTTCCGCCAGGTGTACCTACGTTAGTGATCGATAAGCCCGCTACTTTCCCCTGTAATGCACTTACCGGGTTTAGTGAAGCTTGTTTAGAGATATCCTCACCTTTTACAGTAGCTACCGAACCGGTAACATCCAATTTTCTTTGGGTACCATAACCTACTACTACCACCTGCTCCAGTTGAGCAGCAGATTGAGATAATGCCGTATTGATGGTGGTTTGACTATTTACCGGCACTTCATTTAGCGTATAGCCTATATAAGTAAATACCAGTGTAGCGTTTGCGGGCGCGTTAATGCTATAAGCGCCATTTGCAGTTGTTGTTGTTCCTATCTTCGTTCCTTTTATCAATATGCCAACACCTGGCAGCGGACTCTTATCTGATGCGTCCGTAACCACACCAGACACAGTAATGTTTTGTGCCGATGCTGTGTTTATAAATAGAAAGCATAAAAAAGAAAAAACAGAAAACTTTGTAAGACTTCGTTTCATACGTTTAGTTATTTTTAGTTAGTTAAATGTCCATACACTATTTAAGCAATGCAAAAAAGTGGCCTTCACATTACTACATCACCATAAAAACTAGTTGTTATCAAGTTGTTAAATCTTGGTTAATCTACGCTAAAATGGGCTTTTTTATGCTTGCATAATAAATAATGCCTACTACAACCCCCATCAAAAAAAATGTGCATTGGTGTAGTGAAAAAAGGGATGATGAGTGGTAATGATGTAGTGTTATAGCTCCATCAGGAACTCTGAAAGGTTCTTGTCATGGGGTACATCCAGCTTCTTACGCAGTCGATATCGTCGTATTTCTACTCCCCTTAAGGAAATGTTTAACAAAGACGCCATTTCTTTACTGCTCATGTTCATGTGGAGGTAGGCACATAATTTTAAATCGTTAGGCACCAGGTCTGGATGGTTAACCTTCAGTTTTTTAAAGAAGTTTTCATGCGCCTCATTGAAACTGCTTTCAAAAAGGTTCCAATCCCGTTCATCGTTCATGCCTTCCTCTATCACTTTCTGGATCCTGCGCAGCTGATCTTCACCCAGGAGTTTTCCGCTGGAGTCTTTGATCTTCAACATTTCCTGACTCAATTTCTGTAGCAATTCATTTTTGTAGACCAGACTCATAGCCGAATTGGCCAATTCCCTATTTTTGCCTTCCAATTCTACCTGTAGCTTTTCAGTTTGCAATTCTATGATCTGCCTTTCTGTTGCTTCCGCTTCTTTTTTCAGCGCCTCTTCTTTTTCGGCACGCATTTTTGCAGTAATGGATTGCTGATCGCGCAGGAGTTTACGTTCATATAATATTTTCCCCAGCCAGGCCAACGCAATCGCGAACACCAGGTATAAAGCAAATGCCCAGTAGCTCAGGTAAAACGGTGGAAGTACAGTAAATTCAAATTGAGTAACACCACTCCTTAAAGTTTCGTTTACCCTGGCCCTTACTTTAAATACATAATTGCCCTGGGATAGGTTGGTGAAATCCTTCTGCGATGCGGGATTCCAGTCAGACCATTGCCTCGAGTAGCCTTCTAGGTAATATTGGAAGCTTACTTTTGCCTGCCGGTAATAGGGAAGGGAAAAAGAGATCCGGAGGTTATTTCTACTGTAAGGAATTTTGATGGCTAAACTATTGTCTCCATTTTCGCTCAGGAGCTTAAAGGTATCCGTAATGTCTTCTACTCTTCTGATCAAAACCTGAGGCAGTGAATTTTTTCTTTCGGAAATGATATTGTTGCCATGATAGATCACAAACCCATCATCCACACTAATCAGGTAGATGTTATCACGGATCCGGCTGATGTTCTCATAGTACTGTACCATCCTGCCGTCAAGCACATTGAAAGTTGCGGTATCTATCTTTGGTTTGCCGGGTTCGTTAAAATCGGCCAGGCCGACTTTACCATGATTGATAAACCAATATTTTTTAGCTGCCGCAGGAATAATTTTGTTGGAGCTGGAAAGTCCCGCAAGAGATTTGTTGAGCGCGGCGTAACTGCTAAATCGGTTGCTAATCTGGTCGTAGGTAAAAAAGCCATGATTGGATGAAAAAACCAGTTTATTCTCCAGAGAAAACACGTTGATATTGTAGTCAGCCGGTAATCCCTGATTTTCATCATAGGAAATCACCGAAACTACTTTTTTGAGGTCAGCGCTTAATCTCAACTTGTACAAACCTTTATAGGCATGACTAACCCAAATGTCACCCCGCTCGTCCTGCTCCACATACCTGGAAGGTTCTGAGAACCCGCTCACTTTGTGGTCGAATACCCACAAACCGGCGGCATTCTTTTTAAACAGAACCAGTCCATTGTAAGAGCCCTGAATCAGGTAATTGGGATTGGAATTGAGCTTCTTTATGGTCCACCCGCCGGCTTCGCCAGATACCAGGCTCAGTTTTGTCCCGTCAATCCTGAAAGTCCCCTGGTTATGTCCGCAAAGCAATTGTCCATCAACATCTGCCAGTTCCCATACTTGTCCCTGAGATCCGGGGATCAGCTTGAAATCGAAAGAACTGAATTGTTTGCCTGCTTCCCATTTGCTATAGAAAAGTCCTTGATTAGTACCCAGGTAAATGTTATCCCCATGGATCAAACTCGAATAAACCGTTCCAAACTGACCTGCTTTATCGAAATAGGAATATAAAGGTGAATTGAATTCTACACGGTCTATACCATTGTCGAGCCCCATCCATAAGTTCTGACTTTCGTCCGCATACATGCTCAGCACAGTATTGTTTTGTAAGCCGCTTGATTTGCTGATGCGCTGCACCACATTGCCATTTTCATCGATAATGATCAGCCCGTTCAGGATGGTGCCATAAGCATAATAGCTGTTGAGCAGACGCGTGCCGTTGTTGAGCTGGTAGGTCTTTAAAAAGGCGTTTGCGGGTGAATTCAGTTCGCTAAATTTATCACCATCGTATACCATTAAGCCGTCTTTACCGGTGCCGATCAGCAAGGTTCCATTTTTGTATGGAAGAATCGACATCACCAGTGACGGTTGCAGCGTACCTGAATTTTCTAATGGGATAAGTTTATTGCCAATTAGCTCAAATAAGCCTTTATCCAGATTTTCCACATAAAATTTTTGCCCAACCCGGTGCAGAAATAAATACGTGTTGTCTCCGCCAACTAGGTTAATCTTACCATCCTGATAAATATAAATGTTTTTGAACGATTGGAATAGTACCCGCTTGCCGTCTGCATAGATCTTCCAAATCTCATCTTTAATGCCGTGCGGCCTTGGAATCAATCCTATAAGTGAAGTATATTTTAGCTGGCCATTCTTGTCAGACCAATAGCCAAATTCGCCAAAGCCGCCAGTGTAGATCAGGTTGCCGGCAGTTGCCACCGCCCTTACAATTTGCCGGTTAGGTAATTCGTATTGCTGCCAGTACTTTCCGTCGTAAGTTAGCAAACCCTGGGCATTGCCGAAATAGAGTACTCCTTTTTTATCTTTCGCTACCGACCAGTTCTGATTGCCGGAAAGGTAGGTGGATTTTGAGAAATTTTGAACATAAGGAACCCCTATGTTTTTGATGTCCTGGGCCAGTGCTACGCCGCAAAAGGCATGAAGCAGTGCCCAGATTACGTATTTTATCTTATTATTTAACAAGATTAACAGGTTGTGGTACCTTTACGTAATAACCAGTCCCATCATATGGTCGCTTACGCGGATTTGTGGTGCAGATAACTGAGCAGCATCCTTGAAGTTCATCTCCACAATCGTCACATTGCGTTACGTGCTCATTACATTCCGGATTGGCACAGTTGATCATTTTCGGCGTGATCTTTCCGCAATTGTAACAGGTAGAGACGATCTTTGGATTCACTGCGTTTACATCTACAGCAATCCGGTTATCGAATACATAACATTTGCCTTCAAAGTCTTCCCCTCCAGCTTCTTTTCCGTATTTGATGATGCCGCCATGTAACTGGTATACGTCATTAAAGCCATGATGGAGCAAAAGGGCAGATGCTTTTTCGCATTTAATACCACCGGTACAATAGGTCACTACTTTCTTGTCCTTATACTTGGCCAGCTCATTGATCTTTTCCGGGAATTCCCTGAAATTCTCCATGTCAAGCGTAACCGCATTTTTAAACCTGCCCAGGTTGTGCTCGTAATTGGAACGAACGTCCAGTAAAATGACATCTTCCTGGTCTATCATTTTCTGGAATTCTTTAGGCTCCAGATGCTTACCGGTTTGTCTATTTGGATCAATGATATTTGGATCTCTTAAACCCGAGTGTACAATCTCCGATTTGTAACGGCAGTGCATTTTGATAAAAGAAGGTTCTGCTACGTCATCAATTTTAAAATCGGTCTTTGCAAAGCGTTCATCGGCTTTAATCGCTGTCATGTATGCTTCGCAGGATGCTTTCGTTCCCGAAACTGTTCCGTTCAACCCTTCATCGGCAACGATAATCCGGCCCACCAAATTTAAGGATTTACAAAATTTAAGATGATCTGCAGCAAATTGTTCTGCATTGGCTATTGGGCTATAGCAATAGTAAAGTAGTGTCTGATATGTTGTCATGTTTCATTGATACCGGTGCAAACGGCGTTTAATGCGGAGCAAAGGTAGGAAAATATGCGTTCTCTTCAAAGGCTGGAATCTTTTGCCCTGAAGAAGGGCAAAACTTCCTAGGCCTTTTCTGAGAAGCAAATTTTCAAGGGAAGTATAGTAGTAAAGCAAAAGCGAGAGTAAACTGGCCAGGCCTTTTCTGAGAAGCAAATTTTCAAGGGAAGTATAGTAGCAAAGCAAAAGCGAGAGTAAACTGGTCAGGCCTTTTCTGAGAAGCAAACTTTTTGCTGAGGGAGTACTGGTAGAAGGCTTTGCTATTACATAAATTTGCGGGGAAATTAGACGAAATTATGGAACGACAACTCAGCAACATATTGGCGATTAACGGAAGTGCGAGTAAGGAATCTTCCAACAGCAAGCTCGTAACTGAACTTATGAAATTGAGCAACTCAATTTTTCAGGTTACTGTGTTTGATGATTTGGGTGTGTTGCCTCATTTTGATCCGGCACTTACGGAACAGTTGCCCGCTGTCGTTGCCGGGCTTCTGAATCAGATAGCTTCTGCTGAAGGCGTAATAATTTGTTTTCCTGAATATATCTTTAGCATCCCGGCAAGGCTTAAAAATTTGACCGAATGGTGCGTAGCTACTACTGTTTTCCTCGACAAACCAGTAGGTTTGATAACTGCTTCAGCAGATGGGCAACACGGTCATGCCCAGCTTAGACTGATAATAAAGACCCTGGGCGGTTGGATTAGCGAAGATGCAGCGCTGGTGGTGCCAGGTGTTAAAGGAAAATTCAATGCCGACGGCGAATGTACGGATCCATATCTAAAAATTCAGCTTAGCAATTTCATTCAAGGCTTCCGAAGATTACTTTCCAAATAAGCTTAGCTTAATCTGGGAACGATAGCCTTCTTAATGATATCGTTGCGGATGGAGGTAAATTTCCTTTTTTATGTCAATTAAAGGTTTGCCGGAACGCTGCAGGGGTAAGATTGGTTTTACTCTTGAACAATTTGCTAAAGGATTGCGGGTACTCAAAGCCCAGCAAATAGGCCACTTCGCTCACGGAGAGACCAGTAGTGGACAACATTTCTTTAGCCCTGCCGATCAGTTTGTCCTGAATATGTTGTTGCGTGCTTTTTCCGGTAAGGGTCTTCAGCACAGTGCTAAGGTAATTTGGGGAAACATGAAGAGCCTCAGCAATGGACAATACTGTTGGAATCCCATTATTGCTTAATTTATCTGAAAGGAAGATCTCATTAAGTATTTCCTCCAGTCGGATCAATATACCGTGGTTGCTTAACTTACGCGTAAGGAACTGTCGCTGATAAAAACGCTGGGCGTAAGACAGTAGCACGTCCAGCTGGCCGATAATGATATTTTGGGTAAACTGATCAATACTCCGATGATATTCCGTTTGTATGTTCAGCATGATGCCATTGACGGTACTTTCTTCCTGTTCTGAGAGAAAAAGCGCTTCATTTACAGAGTAGTCGAAAAACTCATATTTGCGAATGTTTTTAGCTAATGGAGTACCCCATAGAAAATCATCTTGGAAGATCAGCAGCCAACCCGAATGTTCCATAGGCTCGTCTGGGTTAGCTTCAATCCCTATCTTTTGTCCCGGGGCCATAAAGGTCATGGTGCCTTCATCGAAATCGTATGCCTGCTGACCGTATTTAAGCTTCGCATGAAAATTCTTTTTCAGCGCAATGGCATAAAAGTCAAGAACCCAGCTTCGCGGATGATCTGCCTCTTGTTTCATTTCTTCAAAGCGTACCACACTTATCAAGGGATGCACAGGTCCGGGTAATCCCCGGAGCCGATGAAATTCAGCAATAGATTTAATGTGTTGCGGACCCAGATCTGTCATGTTCTAAGATACCTGTTTTTGAAAAGCAAGAGCAAAATCTTTGGCAAAATCTCTCAACTTTATTTTGCCCAATTCCGGTTTGTGCATATCATAATCTTCGGCAGTTATACCTTTATGGTGCCCCGCCTGCAACTCAACCAAAAGTGCTGAAGATTTTGCAGGTAAACCCGCTGTTCCCAGGTTTCGCTGCATCTGTTCGTCTGAAATGAGTTCCCATTTTAGATTAGGTTTGCCAATCGCCTCGCCCAGAATACCCGCCACTTGATTACAAGTTAACTCATCACTGGCCACATAACGAATCGTGGTATCTGCTGCCATGTTTTCCAATTCCTCCGCCACAGCTACCGCGATGTCCTCGGGTGCCACTAACACCGTACGGTCTTCAGCACCGTAATTGGCTGCGATCCTGTCCCTATATTTGATCATGGGAATAAAGCTGAAAAGATTGTAATAGAAAGATGCAGGACGAATATGAGTGACGCTAACTTCTGGACGAAGTTCGTTCATGATTTGCTCGAGGTAATATGCACCCACAATTCCACCAGTGCCATTATCGCGGTGGGCTCCCCAACTGCTCAAATTAACGATGTGTTTTACCTGTGCCTGCCTGATCGCCGCTACATAGTTCTTGCCGATGCTACTGAAATGCTTCACCGGGTCCAGGTCAGGTTGCATATAACTTACTGGTGGTACCATCGTATAGACGGCATCGGCCCCTGTAAATGTTTTGGCTAAAAACGCTGCATCGGTTACCGAGCCAATGGCAGCGATGGCTCCAATTTCTTCAATAGCCTTCTTCTTATCCGCATTACTGCTAATTACGGTGAGGCTGTGTCCTTTTTGCAGTAATGCAAGCGCTAGCGGTTTGCTGATGTGTCCCAATGAACCTGTGATAACTATTTTCATATTTCTATTTTATAGTACAAATATCTGTCAAAACAGCTTGGGTATTTAGCCATATCTATTTATGTTGTGTCTGAATCTATGAGTGTAGCCATTTTGACTAAACCAAAAGCAGATTTGGATAAATCTTAGTAGTCGAAGCGTTCCATATTTGTATCAACAAAAGAAATCAATTATGCGCGTATTTGTTACAGGAGCCACCGGCTTCATCGGTACTGCCATTGTGCAGGAATTAATAAGTGCTGGACACCAGGTATTAGCTTTAGCCCGTTCAGATGCATCAGCTCAAAAACTGATTGACGCAAGGGCGGAAGTTCACCGGGGCGATCTGGAAGATCTGGAAAGTTTGCGTAGCGGTGCTTCTGCCGCAGATGGCGTGATCCATGCCGGTTTTATACATGATTTTACCCGCTTCGCGGAAGTTTGCGAAGTAGATAAAGTAGCAATTGAAACCATTGGTATGGTGTTGGCCGGCTCTAACCGCCCTTTTATTGTCACCTCTGGTACAGCTTTGGTCAATCCGGGACAGTTGGCCACCGAAGATATTATTCCTACGTTTAACCCGGCATGGCCACGTGCTTCAGAGCAAGCCGCAGATGTCGCCGCTGCTTTAGGCGTTCGGGCCGCAACTGTTCGGTTATCACCTTCGGTACACGGAGATGATGATCAACATGGATTTATACCCATCCTGGTTAATATTGCCAAAGAAAAGGGGGTATCTTCTTATATCGGCGAAGGAGAGAACCGCTGGAATGCGGTACACCGACTGGATGCAGCCCGTTTGTTTCGCCTCGCGTTAGAAAACGCTACAGCTGGTGCGCGTTACCACGCCGCTGCCGAAGAAGCCATTACCGTTAAATCCATTGCAGAAGCCATCGGTAAACAACTCAGCCTCCCTTTGGTTGCTATTGCACCTGCAGCAGCACCCGAACATTTTGGCTGGTTTTCCCAAATGGCTGCCATCGATTGTCCCGCATCAAGTATTTGGACACAGGATCATTTAAACTGGAAACCTACCCATTCTACTTTGCTTACCGATATTGAAAATGGTATTTATACCCAATAGCATTAACACACTTGGAAAATAATTAAACGGATGAAATTATCGTGACCGGTTCTTTAGGGAACATTAGTAAACCGCTGACAGAAATATTAATTTCTCAGGGACATGTGGTGATTGTGATCAGCAGCGATCCAGAAAAACAACAAGCTATTGAAAGCTTAGGTGCGATACCTGAAATTGGCTCCATCTCCGATGTTCAGTTCTTAACTGATACGTTCAAAGAAGCAGATGCGGTTTATGCCACGATCCCCCTGAGCTTTACAGAACCCGATCTTGGTGAGTGTTTGCACCGGATAGCGTCAAATTATGCCCAAGCCCTTAAAGATGCCTGTACCAAGCGAGTTGTCCTACTGAGTGGTTGGGCCGCGGACCTGGTAAAAGCCGAGAATGTGGAACACTTACTGGGTGGGCTGGATGCTGCTGTTACCATCATGCGGCCTGCCGCGTTCTACACTAACTTTTACCAGTCCATGGATTTAATCAAGGGCAAAGGTTTTATTGGCAAATTTCTAACGTTTCGTTATTCCGGTATTTGGTGTTTGATAACGGGTAAAATCGGCCTGATGATGGGCAATTACGGAGGGGAGGACCGAATTGTTTTCGTGTCGCCAAAAGATATCGCTGAGACAATTGCTGAAGAACTGGTGTTGTCGCCATTGGATAAAACTATTCGTTACGTAGGAAGTGAAGAAATGACTTGTAACGAAGCAGCGAATATTATTGGCGCGGCAATAGGTAAACCTTGGTTAAAATGGATATTGCTGTCGGACGAACAAATGCTTCAAGGATTAAAAATAGCAAAATTACCGGAAAAGCTGGCGGAGACACTGATGGAGATGCAGGCAGCGATGCACAGTGGCAAAACCCTGGAAAATTTTCATCAAAATCAGCCCAGAATGGGTGAGGTTAAACTAGTCGATTTCGCTAAAGAGTTTGCCGCGGTTTACCATAAAAATTAACGAACTTCATCTAAGTTATGAGCACACATCAACTTTTTCATTTTCATACCATCACTGAGTATCACCGTGCTGCGGGCTTGCCAAAGCCTGCACATCCTTTGATTAGCCTTGTGCATATGGACGACCTGAATAGGCCCCTTGCGGAAGGCCCTTTCAGCATAATTTATGATTTTTATTCCATCGCTATGAAAAGGGTAAAGAACGCCAAATTCAAATACGGGCAACAGGCCAGTGATTTCGATGAAGGCGTCTTATTTTTTATGTCGCCCGGTCAGGTGTTTGGGGTGGAGGTTGAAAAAGGGACGGTGGCGCATCGCCCAGAAGGATGGATGATCCTGATCCACCCGGATTTTCTATGGGGTACTCCGCTGGCTAAAACCATTAAGCAATGCGAATTTTTTAATTATTCGGTAAATGAAGCACTTTATTTATCAGATAAGGAGGAGAACATGCTCAACACGATCTCAGAAAATATTGAACAAGAATACCATGCGAATATTGACCGGTTCAGCCAGCCTGTAATTATTGCGCAACTGGAACTCTTGCTGACTTACTCAGAGCGATTTTACCAGCGGCAGTTCATTACCCGAAAAATCGCCAGTCACGAGATTCTGATCAAACTAGAAGACCTGCTCTCTGCTTATTTTACCAGCGGTAAGCTCGCTCAAAAAGGACTGCCCAGCGTTACTTACATTGCAGAAAACTTAAACATTTCACCTGGTTACCTGAGTGGCTTGCTCAAATCTTTAACCGGACAGAATACCCAGCAGCATTTACACAACAAATTGATTGAACTGGCCAAAGAGAAACTTTCTACCACTAGTCTTACCGTGAGCGAAATTGCCTATGAACTTGGCTTTGAACACCTGCAATCTTTCAGTAAATTATTCAAAACCAAGACCAGACTCTCACCAATGGAGTTTAGACATTCATTCCATCTATAAATCCATTCATTTGTTTTGTTTTAATTGTTACATAAAAAGGCTGAATTGATCTCCGGTCTGCCATTTTTTACTAACTTCATATTCATTTTAAAAAAAATTAGACGATGAAGAAATATACAGCGACGCTGTTTTTAGTAATGTTACTTTCTATTGTCGGTCGAGTTTCGGCCCAAGCCGTTAAATGGACCGAGAAAAAGGCGAACGATTGGTATGCTACCCAGCCATGGATGGTTGGAGCAAATTACACTCCTGCTTATGCCATTAACCAACTGGAATTCTGGCAGTCTGCCACTTTTAATCCTATTGCCATTGATAAGGAACTAAACCTGGCTGAAGGTTTAGGTATGAAAACGCTTCGAGTTTACTTGCATGACCTGGCCTGGAAAGAAGACGCGAAAGGTTTTAAGAAGAACATCAATACTTTTTTAGACATCGCCGCGAAACATCACATTAAACCTTTATTGGTTTTTTTCGACGATTGCTGGAACCCGGATGGCGCGATTGGTGTACAACCGGCACCGAAGCCTGGAGTGCATAACTCCGGCTGGTTAAGGAGTCCGCTTAGGGCGGTGCACGACGACCCGAACCAATGGGGATATTTGAAAGCATATGTACAGGACATCCTTAAAACCTTTGGGAAAGATAAACGCATTTTATTGTGGGATTTGTACAACGAGCCTGGCAATAATGGTTACGGCAACAAATCTATGCCTTTGCTAAAGGCAGTATTTACCTGGGCAAGGGAAGTAAATCCTTCGCAACCGGTTTCTGCAGGGGTGTGGGATGATAACTTGAAAGACCTAAATGCTTTTCAGGTGGAAAACAGTGATGTGATTACTTATCATAATTACGATAAACCTGAAGTACACCAAAAACGCATTGATGAATTGAAAAAATACAACCGACCGTTGATTTGTACCGAGTATATGGCCAGAAGAAATGGTAGTACTTTTCAAGTGATTTTACCGATGTTGAAGGAGCAAAAGATAGCGGCAATAAACTGGGGCCTGGTTGACGGTAAAACGAATACCAAGTATGCTTGGGACGAGCCGATTAAAGATGGCTCTGAACCTAAATTGTGGTTCCACGAGATTTTTAAGAAAGATGGAACTCCATACAAAACTGAAGAGACTGATTTGATTAAGTCTTTAACCGGGAAGAAGTAAGTCTTTGATCATTAAAGGAAATACGGGACAAGGCGTTTAGCCAAAGTACCAGAAGAGCAATACCGCAATTGCAGAAATGACAATAGCTATGATATAGCCTAGTCGATCGCCTTTTCTATTACTTTTAAACTCGTATTTCCTTTTATATTCTGATGGTAAACGCATAATCTTATTTTTACTAATGATGCTTAATGGACATTATTTCCATAAACTACTCGTGATGATAGGGCTCCCCTTTTAAAATACTAAAAGCCCGGTACAACTGTTCTACAAAAAACAGCCTCACCATTTGATGTGAAAACGTCATGTCTGACAGGGAAAGGCTAGCGTTCGTCCGCTTGTATATTTGCTCATCAAATCCGTAAGGCCCTCCTATAATAAATACTACATGCTGAACACTCCCAATCATTTGTTTGTTTAAATAATCGGAAAACTGCACTGAGGTATATTTTTTTCCTTTCTCATCCAGCAGGATTACTTGATCTGAGTTGCTGATGTTTTTTAGGATTAGCTCTGCTTCTTTACTTTTTTGCTGTGCCTCGCTTAAGTTTTTGGTGTTTTTTATTTCAGGAATCACCACAAAGTTAAAGCCGATGTAGTGTTTTAACCTGGCAATGTATTTCTCTATTCCTTCAATCAGGTATTTGTCTTCCGTCTTCCCGACAACGAGCAATGTTATTTTCATCTGTTTAAATTTTTAACCGTTGCTTCCTTGGCAAAGCTTCATTTTGTTGCGAGATCCTGATCTGGAGCGCAGCGGAAGGCTACTAAGTAAATCGAGTTCAGGATGACGATAGCAATATAGCGTTGCGCAGCAAAATAAAATCGACCTGACGGTTATATGTTAGCCAAACTTAGATAAATTTGCTGTATAATGGTAAAAACAAAGGAGAACATTCTTGCCGGATACAAAGATCATGTGACTGCGCAGCAAACAATTATCAGTGACCTTAAAAGTAAGCTGAACCAGGTTGCTTTATCACGACTGGGCGCTTTTATTGCCGAGATATTGATTGTAGCACTGATTATTAACTACAGTTTTTACTGGCAGTTTGGAGTAATGCTAGCCGTTCCGCTCTTATTTTTTTTGATGCTTGTAAAAAGACAAGCTGCCCTGCAAGAGGAGCTGGCCTACGCCATAAAATTGCTTTGGGTGTATGAGAATGAAGTAAACCTGGTATTGGCCGGTAAAAATGGCTATGCTAATGGTGCGCTTTTTAATGATGAGGCACATCCTTATGCATCTGATCTGGATATAGTAGGCCCGGGTTCTTTATTTGCGTTGATTAATCGATCTAAAACGGCAGATGGTATGCGTTTGCTTGCCGGTAATTTGCTGAGTGCCAACGACAGGCAGACCATAGCACTAAGAAAGGAAGCCATAACGGAATTGGAAACGCATATTGAACAGACCTTCCATTTTAGGGCCCAGTTGGAGGACCATAACCCGGAGCAGCTAGCTATCATTAAGGATAAACTAACGCATCAGCTGCCGAAGCAACTGGCATTTACACGGAAGCCTTTCCTTAAGATTTACGTATCGGCTGTGCCATTTATTACTTTTGGCGTATTTGCAGCGGCGATCATTTTTAATGGGGTACTTTGGTCGATCTTTGGCCTGCTTGCCCTTTTTAATGCGGCGGTCACCTTTTTTAATTTAGCGGCGACCAACCAAATCTATTATGGCTTTTCTGGCAGCTCCAATTTGCTCAATTCTTTTTCGGGTACGATCAAATGGACGGAAGATGTTGGCTGGAAATCTGCCTATATCAAAGGGCTTTTTGTAAACGTTAAGTCGGGCCAATCTGTTAGTCTGCAGATTAAAAAACTTGCTGGTATTATTACGGCTTTTGATGCGCGGTTAAATGTTTTTCTGGCCGCATTCCTAAATGTGTTTTTGCTTTGGGATTTGCGCTGCGCGGTTAGGCTTTACCGATGGCATAGGGATTCATCAGAGAATTTGGTGGAGGGATTGTATCGCATTAGCGAGTTTGAGGAGTTGGTCTCTTTTGCTACGCTACGTTATAACGAACCAGAATGGATTTTCCCAGTTATTGAGGAATCTTTTAGCTTTTCATGTATGGGCTTAGGTCACCCACTGATACGAGAAAATGTCCGTGTACCTAATGATTTTATGCTGGCGGCAGCGCCCACTACGGATATTGTGACGGGATCCAATATGGCGGGCAAGAGTACATTCTTGCGAACGGTGGGTATTAATATGGTGCTGGCCTTTGCAGGTGCGCCCGTATGCGCAGAGCAGTTGAATTCCTCGATATTCAGTTTGCTGAGCTACATGCGGATCAAAGACTCTTTGAACGACCAAACCTCTACTTTTAAAGCAGAGCTGAACCGGTTGAAAATGATACTGGACGCGACTGCCAGTGATAAAAGTTCTTTTGTGCTGATAGATGAGATGCTGCGGGGTACGAACAGCAGGGATAAGTATTTAGGTTCTAAAGTATTTATAGAAAAACTAATTGCTCAAAAAACACCTGCGCTTTTTGCTACGCATGATTTACAGCTATCTGAGATGGTAGCTGATTATCCCCAAGAGGTGAGAAATTATCATTTCGACATACAACTGTCGGAAGGAGAAATGAATTTTGACTACAAGCTGAAGCAGGGGCCGTGCAAGACTTTTAATGCAGCCTTATTGTTGAAAGAAATCGGCCTTTCGCTGTAGGTTTTCGCTCTGCTTATTCTAAGAGGATATAGTAGGCATTTACAGGTAGCTGGAGCCGGATGCCTTTGCTGGTGTTTTCCAGGTTTAGGCTTCTGACCGCGTAACCCGCTGCATCCAACTGCGTGGCCTTTTTTAGCCCTTTGTTGTTGATGCTGATGCTTCCTGAAGCTGGCATACCTAGCCAGGGCATTTTGCCAGTATTGGTGATTTTAAAGCCTTTTATTTCCTGATCTTTTTTTCCGGATACGGCCGGTTCTTCTTTCCAGTCGGTAGGCCTGAATAACGTGCCTACTTGTAAAAGTATTTTTTTGGAACTGGTTAGGGATTTGTTGTCCATGCTGACCAGCTCTATGGTAGCATATTCGTTAGTTGATTCGATAATGACCTCATCAAGATCAAAGTGTTTTTTCGTATTTAGAAACCCGCTGATGGCCTTGGCTTTTGGGGTATTGAGGATAAAGACGCCATTCTTGTAATTCAGTTGTTGTTCTTTAGTTAGGGAAGTGACCTGCTGTTGTTTGGTGTTGATGAGTTGATTTACATTCTCTGCAAGTATGGTTTCGTTTTTATTGTTGCCGTAGTTGGTGGTAATACCCCCGGTTAAAAATGTTAAGGGAGAAAGTTCGGCCTTACCCTCGTTTTTCTTATCGAAAACCACAAAATCCCGATTGGGATCAAAAGATTGCTCTTCAAAAATTTGAGGGACTTCGCGGTTGTACAAACTTTCCATGGTCCGCCGTTCCTTAAACGCATTCACTTCTCTAACATAACCCATCCTGTGCATTAAGGCATTGGCTGGGAACATGCCCATTTCACCAGGTGTGGAGTTGGTCCACCGGTTTAACGGATGCTGACCGTTCAGGTTTATGAAATTGTAATAAGGATCTGCGGCGTAATTTGCTGCGGTTGGCGTGAACCAAAAGAAAGCATCAAGACCGGTTAATCCGCTATAGGCAGCAACGAGCAGCGGTCCTTCAGTTTGGTATTTATTAGGAAGGTTCCATGCGCTTTCTGTAACCATCATGGGGTGACCGGCTACGTGTTTGATGTTGGTGGGTAGGTTTTGCGGATTTTTGAGGGCCGAAGGTGCGTCATAGAAATCACCGGGATCAATGCGCCATCCCTCATTTGGTCCCTTGTGCTGCGAGTCGAAATATTTGTTCACTGCCATGACATCAGCAGCGCTGTTGGTGTACCGCTCCAGGTCCAATAGCCTACTTTGAGAAGCTGTGCGCCCGTTGTTGCCATTGATGAGCTGTTTGCAGCCAAGCTGGTTACGATAATAATCAACCATTTCCTGATAGAAGGCATGCTGTTTATAGGCGTAGAACTCCACTTGGTCCTTTATCTGCGCTGCGCTATTTTTGGTGGCCGGTATGGTTAGGTTATAGATGGGCAACAGATCCACGGTATCTTTAATTACTCTGGTATTTCCATATTTTTGTTTCAGCCATGCGGAGAACTGCGTGCCGATGAGTTTTGTGAGTTCTGGCTTAATGGCACTCATGGTCCAAAAGAATACGGCATCTTCGTTCTCAACCTGGATGATGGAGATTGCCGGCTCATCCTTCAGGGCGATGCCGGTGTAGGGGTTTTTAGTCGTGTATAAATATTTTACCCAGGCTTTGTACCCGGCTTTTAGCTTTTCATTAAAGAATAGGACACCCCATAAATCGTCCTTTCCGGAATATCCATCGATGCCCCATTCTTCAGGTACCCAGCCGCCCATGTGTCCGTTATGGGGCCAGAAAGGGGAGATGACCGTATAGATGCCCTGTTTTTTCATGGCGGCCACGCAGCGCCAAATGTTCCTAATTTCATTAGTATCTACCTCTGTAAGTTTGGTGTTTTTGCCATGCGGATTGACGGCCGCGTGGTAGCGGATTTGGTTAACACCTATTTTGGCCAGAAATTTAGCCAGGGTGTCTAACTTTGCATCACTAAACTCGGCCGCCAGACTACCGCCGTTGCAGGACCAGAATCGCACTGCATTGCCTTTTTCATTTACAAAAGAGTTGCCGTCATTACTTAGACGGATAAAACCATTTTCGCCAGCCAAACGTTCATTGAGGTAGCTTAAGTTGAGCAGACCGCCACCCTGAGATTTGTTTTGGGGATAGGAGAAAGTCCACCAACTTTGATCGGGGACTTGCGCTTTTAATACGGTCGTCGTGATGATCAGGAATACGAAAATCAATATCGATTTCATGGGGTGGTAATAGATTGTTTTAGCGCTTACTTAAACTTTATAAGTTAATATGAAGTTAATACTAATGTTAGATATTGCGTCGGAATAATTAAGAATGATCAAAGCATCAGATTTTGGGAAAGATTTTGTTTGGGGGGTGGCGGTTGCTGCTGCCCAAATTGAAGGTGCGTCTGATCTTTTTGGGAAAGGGCCATCCATTTGGGACACCTTCTCAAAAAAGGCAGGAGACGCCTGCAATTTTTACCACAGCTTTCAAGAAGACATTGCGCTGGTGAAACTACTTGGCTTTTCTGTGTTCCGCTTTTCCATTTCCTGGCCGAGAGTATTGCCACAGGGAAAAGGCTTGATTAACCGGGAGGGCGTACGCTTTTATCATCAGGTGATTGATGAATGTTTGAAACAGGGCATTGTTCCTTATGTGACGCTGTACCATTGGGATTTGCCGGATGCACTGGAACAAGAGGGGGGCTGGACTTCTTTCGCGATTAATGAGGCTTTTAATGAATTTGTATTGTTATGCGCCAAAGAATATGGCGATAAGGTGAAACACTGGATAATATTAAATGAGCCTTTCGGTTTTACGTCCCTGGGCTATATGCTGGGCATACATGCGCCAGGAAAGACAGGTGTCACTAATTTTTTCTCGGCCGTCCACCATACGGCAATTGCCCAGGCAGACGGCGGAAGGATCATTAGGGCGGAAGTAAAAGGTGCCGTAATCGGGACCACATTTTCCTGTTCGGAAATAATACCTTACTCGCAAAGCGATGCAGATGTACTGGCTGCCAACCGTATAGATACGTTAATGAACCGGCTTTTTGTTGAGCCATTGCTGGGGATGGGCTACCCTACGGCCAACTGGGAACTGTTGGAAAAATTTGCCATAAACCATTCCACCTGGCGGCATACGGCACGAATGACCTTTGATTTTGATTTTATAGGATTGCAGAATTACTTTCCGCTAACAGTAAAATACAATGCTTTTGTGCCGGTAATACAGGCTTGGGAAGTAAAGGCCAAGAGCAGAAAGAAGCCCCATACGGCTATGGGATGGGAGGTGAATGCCGACAGTTTTTATAATATTATTAAACAGTTTGCTGCTTATCCGGGCATTAAAAATTTGATGATCACGGAAAATGGAGCCGCCTATAAGGATGTGCTGACATCAGATAACCGGGTACATGATGAGGAACGGATTGCTTATTATGAATTGTATCTGGCCGCTGTGTTAAGGGCGAAGAATGAAGGGATTAACATTACAGGATATATGGCCTGGACCTTAATGGATAACTTTGAGTGGGCCGAAGGTTTTAAAGCACGCTTTGGACTGGTGTACACCGATTTTAAAACACAGGAGCGTTTTGTTAAGGATTCTGGGTACTGGTTTAAGGAGTTTTTGAGCAGGTAAATGCAGTCGCTTTATTGCATAAAAAAAACTCCCGTTTTTTGAACGGGAGTTTTTTTATGTAACGAGACCCCGTCCTATGCTGGGGATGACGTGTTATGCGTTGGCAGCGGCTTTTAGCGCTGCTTCTCTCCTGATGATGTTTAATGCACCACCAGCTTTAAACCAATCAATTTGTTGAGCATTGTAACTGTGGTTTACCGAAATCTCCTCTTTGGTTCCATCAGCGTGGTTTAATACCAGCGTTAAAGGAACGTTAGGCGTGAAAGTGGTTAACCCATTGATATCGATTACATCATCTTCCAGAATCTTATCATAATCGTCCTTGTTGACAAAGGTTAATCCCAGCATACCTTGTTTTTTAAGGTTTGTTTCGTGGATACGGGCAAATGATTTTACCAGTACGGCACGTACACCAAGGTGACGAGGCTCCATCGCCGCGTGCTCGCGACTAGATCCTTCACCGTAGTTTTCATCGCCAACAACGATAGAACCCAAGTTTTCCGCTTTGTAAGCCCTTTGCGTTGCAGGAACAGGTCCGTATTCGCCAGTTAAGACATTCTTTACCGAATCGGTTGAATCATTAAAATAATTTACCGCTCCGATGAGCATGTTATTGGAAATGTTATCTAGGTGACCGCGGAACTTTAACCATGGGCCAGCCATAGAGATGTGATCCGTTGTACATTTACCTTTTGCTTTGATCAGTAATTTTAACCCTTTAAGGTCTGTGCCTTCCCAAGCTTTGAAAGGATCTAGTAGTTGTAACCTGTGTGAGGTAGGAGATACCAGTACTTGCACGCCACTGCCATCTTCAGCAGGTTTTTGATAACCAGCATCGTCCACATCAAAACCTCTTGGAGGTAATTCATACCCTGTAGGCGCATCAAGCATAACTTGCTCACCCTTATCGTTAGTCAAGGTATCCTTTAGGGGATTGAAACTCAAATCACCAGCAATAGCCAATGCAGTTACCAGTTCAGGAGATCCAACGAATGCAAATGTATTTGGATTACCATCGGCGCGTTTCGCGAAATTCCTGTTGAACGAATGTACGATGGTATTCTTTTCCTGCTTTTCAGCACCCACCCTGTCCCACATACCGATACACGGTCCGCATGCATTGGTAAATACCTTCGCGCCGATGCTGTTGAACACGTCAAGGAAGCCATCGCGGGCAATGGTGAAACGGATTTGCTCAGAGCCAGGGTTAATGCAATATTCTGCTTTAGAAGTTAAGCCTTTTGAGCTTACTTGTTTAGCGATGCTTACCGCTCTCGAGATATCTTCATAAGAAGAGTTGGTACAAGAACCGATCAAACCTACATCGATCTTCATTGGCCATCCGTTAGCTTCGGCAACTTCTTTCATTTTAGAAATAGGCGTAGCCAAATCTGGAGTAAAAGGACCGTTTAGGTAAGGTTCAAGTTCATCAAGATTAATTTCAATAATCTGGTCAAAATATTTAGCAGGGTCTGCGTAAACTTCTGCATCACCAGTTAAGTGTTCCTTTATCGCGTTTGCAGCATCAGCAACTTCTGCACGATCAGTTGCTCTTAGATAACGTTCCATACTCTCATCGTAACCGAAAGTAGAAGTAGTTGCGCCGATCTCTGCACCCATGTTACAGATGGTACCTTTACCCGTACAGCTCATGCTGGTTGCACCTTCGCCGAAATATTCTACAATTGCACCAGTGCCGCCTTTTACGGTCAAGATACCTGCAACTTTAAGGATAACATCTTTTGCCGAAGTCCAGCCATTTAATTTACCGGTCAATTTGATACCGATCAGCTTAGGGAATTTAAGCTCCCATGGAAGTCCGGCCATCACGTCGCAGGCATCGGCACCGCCAACACCTATGGCAACCATACCTAAACCACCGGCGTTAACTGTGTGAGAATCTGTACCGATCATCATACCACCCGGGAAAGCATAGTTTTCCAGAACAACTTGGTGAATGATACCTGCACCTGGTTTCCAGAAGCCGATACCGTATTTATTCGAAACTGAAGCCAGGAAATCAAAAACTTCCTTGCTTTCTGTATTTGCAGCTGGTAAATCTATTTCCGCACCATTTTTTGCAGTGATCAGGTGATCGCAATGTACGGTAGATGGAACGGCAACCTGTGGCCTGCCTGCTTGCATAAACTGTAATAAAGCCATTTGGGCAGTTGCATCCTGCATTGCAACACGATCAGGGGCAAAGTCAACATAATCAGTACCTCTTACAAAAGAAGTGTTGGTATTTCCGTCCCAAAGGTGGGTATAAAGAATTTTTTCTGAAAGTGTTAAAGGTCTGCCTACTAATTTACGTGCCGCCTCAACGCGGGGGCCAAAGTTTGCATACACCTTTTTGATCATTTCAATATCAAAAGCCATTGATAATATGGGTTAAAAGGGTAAGTATTTTGTTATTTGTAGCGAATTTACAAAAAAAAACAGGGGGAGGCCATCATCTGTAAATCATTATATTATTTATACTTATTCTAAACAAATGATAGAGTCCCATAATGAACACTGCTGTCCGTTTATGAACGCTTTAGCATGTTGCAGATTGCCTTAAAAGCCTTTAAATCGGCCCGTGCGCGTTTAGGAAGTTTTGGCCTTGGATTGGCGTTGTGCTACCCGTTGAACCTGGGCGCCGGTAAGGCTTGAAAGCTATAGCCGAGCTTAGTAAAATATTCCAGTACCTTTGGTAAGGCATAATATAGACGGGGAGCGGCCTTAAGGCTGTCATGAAAAACAACGATTGATCCTTTTTGTGTATGTTTTATCACGTTGAGGTAACACTGATGGGGATCCAGATATTGATCGAAATCTCCGCTGAGCACATCCCACATGATGATTTCCATGTTGGGATAGGCAGCGCGGACGGCCGAGATTTGAGATTTTTTGATTCGCCCGTAAGGTGGACGGAATAGGTTACTGCAGGTTTGCAACTGGCATTTTTTAAAGTTATCCAGGTACAGCGGATCTGGTGTAATCCAGCCCTTTAGGTGATTGAAGGTATGGTTACCGATGTTGTGGCCATCGTTCTTTATATTTTGGAAAATGGCGGGATGTTTATGAATATTGTCTCCAATACAAAAAAAGGTAGCTTTGGCACCGAAGCTTTTTAAAGTTTTTAGTGCGAAGTCTGTAACATCGGGTATAGGTCCATCGTCAAAGGTTAAATAAATGACTTTATGGTCCCGTTTTTTATTCCAGATGAGCTGAGGATAATACCATTTAAGTAATAGCGGAGATCGGACCAGGTACATGCTCAAAGATAGGAAACTGTTGTTGTACCCGAAAATTTACAAAATCAAAAAGTTGTTTATCTTATTATTGTGAAATTTAAATTATGAAAAAGCTTACTATAGCCTTATCTCTTTTCTTAACATTAGGACTTGTTAAAGTGACTGTTGCACAACAGGTTATAACGATACAGCAAGCTATCGAAAACACGCTCAACAATAACCTTCAGGTTAAAAAATCAAAGTTGAGCGAAGAACTGGCAGATGTGACGCTTACACAGTCTAAAGCAGCCCTGTACCCAAGCGTAAATGCAGATATATCGCAAAGGATGTCATGGGGCCGTAACAACAGCGGTACATCAGGTATATATGAGAACACCCAGAATTATAATTTTGGTCCAGGTGCCAGTGCCAGCGCTGACTTATTTAACGGTTTTACAAAAGTAAACCAGATTAAGCAGAACAAGATTTTACTGGAAGTTGGGAAAGCGAACACTGATAAATTGAAGAATGACCTGACCCTGCAGGTGATTATTTCTTACCTGGATATTTTATACAATAAAGACAGGCTAGTTGCTGCTACCCAGCAATTAAAAGTCGCCCAGGACCAACTGGTGCAACAACAGGAATTGCTGAATGTGGGTAATAAAACACTTGCTGATATTGCAGAAACAAGATCACTTGTGGCCACTGCCGAACTGGACGTGACCACAGCGGATAACGCGCTGACCATTTCTTACTTAACCCTGTCGCAATTGATGGATATACCATCTTCAACTAAATATGATATACAAGCACCTGTGCTTTCTACTTTCAATAAGCCATCTACCGCTTATAACCCGGAAGATGTCTATATAGAAGCAGTAAAGGTTTTCCCGGATTTGAAATTGGCTTCTTTGCAAACTTCATCAGCAAAAAAAGGTGTGGATATTGCAAAAGGTAACCTTTATCCGCGTTTGTCCATTAGTGGTAGTTATGGTACTGGATACTTCTACAATTATAATTATCCGACAGGTTTTCCTAATGCCGCGTTCTCTGACCAAATCAGGAACAACGTTTCCAAAGGATTAGGAATGAGCTTAAGTATCCCGATATTTAACGGCTTGCAGGCAAAATCTGGTGTGAAAAGGGCAAGCATCAATTTACTGCAGGTACAAGCCGATGAGCAGCTGGCAAAAAATAACCTGAATAAAATTATTTACCAGGCAGTTGCAGATTTAAAAGCGGCAGCAAGTACTTACGAATCCACTACAAAAACCTTTAACGCCCGTACGGAAGCATTTTCTGTAATTGAACAGCGTTACAATGTTGGATTGGTAAACTCTCTGGATTACAGTACCTCGCAAACCAATAAAAACAAAGCTGAGATTGACAATATCCGCGCTAGATATGACTTTCTGTTCCGGGCCAAAGTTATTGACTATTACCTGGGCCGCCAGATTACCTTTTAAACTTAATCATAACTAATAATACCAGGCATAACAAACAATAAATAATAACAAATGAAACTAAAACCGATATTAATTGCAGTAGCTGTAATCATAGTATTACTGGTGGTTGCAAAACTTACTGGCCTTATTGGAGGCAAGAAGGCTGAAAAGGTGACCATAGAAAAAGCCGCTGACAGGAAAGTAATTGAAACCGTTACAGCAAGTGGCAAGATCCAGCCGGAAACAGAAGTAAAGCTGAGCTCTGAAGTGTCCGGTGAAGTGATTGAGTTATTGGTTAAAGAAGGTGATGTGGTTAAAAAAGGCCAGCTGCTTTGCCGTGTTAGACCAGATGTTTTAAAATCAGGCTATGATAGGGCTACTGCTTCATACAGCTCTCAAAAAGCTACCGTGGCATCGTCACAACAGATGCTTGCACAGGCGCAGGGAAATATGGTTAATGCAGAGGCAACGTACAAACGTAACGTAGAACTTTTTAATAAGAAAGTGATCTCTGCCTCGGAATTTGATGCTGCCAAAGCTGCATACCTAACTTCAAAGACTAATCTTGGTCGCGCTAAAGAAGAACTGACCGCTGCCAAATTTATGTTGGAGCAATCTGGTGCAAACGTACAAGAGGCAGGCGCAAACCTTGCAAAGGCAACTATATTTGCCCCTGTAAATGGTGTAATCTCCAAATTGTCTGTAGAATTGGGCGACAGGATTCTTGGTACCGCTCAAATGGCTGGTACGGAGATTATGAGAATTTCCAACCTTTCTTCCATGGAGGTTAACGTAGATGTTAATGAGAACGATATTAACCGTGTAAATGTGGGCGATAGCGCAGTTATCGAAGTAGATGCGTTTGCCGATAAAAAATTCAAAGGGATTGTAACCGAGATTGCGAGTTCATCTAAGGATATAGGTACCACTACCAGTGTAGACCAGGTGACCAACTTTAACGTGAAGGTGCGTATTGTCGCAGAATCTTACAGCGATGTTAAAGGCGGTGCGAAGGATTTACCATCACCATTTAGGCCAGGGCTTTCAGCAACGGTTGATATTGAAAGTGAATCGTTAAATGGTCTTGCTATTCCAATACAGTGCGTATTTACGGAAGACAAAAATAAGGCAGCTAAAGATGGCGAAAAATCAGCTAATGATGCCAACCAGGATAAGCAAAAAGCGAAGCTGAACGATAAGACCGTTAAGCAATATGTTTACCTGTACAATACGGACGCTACCGTGAAGAAGGTTGAAGTAACTACAGGAATCCAGAATGATCAGTATATCATCGTTAAAACTGGCTTAAAAGCTGGTCAGGATGTGGTTACCGGTCCGTATTCTGCTATTCAGAATAAACTTAAGGACGGCATGAAGGTGGAAAAAACCACTAAGGATCAGCTGTTTGCGAGCCCTAAATAAAATTGATATTATCAGTCATTTTAAATAAGTAAATTGCCCCGGTCTAAAACATGAGACCGGGTTTTTTTATTTATACATTATGACACCTAAAGTTGCAATGATTGGCGGCGGGAGCTGGGCTACTGCAATCATCAAAATGCTCTCTGATAACACTTCACCTAAAGATATTTTTTGGTGGATGAGAAATACAGAAGCCATTGCGCACTTGCAAACGTATAAGCACAACCCGAACTACCTGAGCTCTGTGGAAATCCAGATTCCGGGAGACCATATTTCCAGCGACATATCGGCAATTATTGAAAATGCAGATTATATTGTATTGAATGTTCCGGCTGCCTTTTTAAAGGAGACGCTGGTGGGGATCACGCCAGAGCAATTGAAGGGGAAAAAGTTTATTTCTGCAATTAAGGGTGTAGTGCCTGATGAGAATTTGATTATTGGTGAGTTTTTAAACTGTAAATATCAAATCCCACTGGAAGATATTGTGGTGATTAGCGGTCCCTGTCATGCCGAAGAGGTAGCGTTGGAAAAGCTTTCTTACCTGACCATCGCTTCCGTAAACCTGCAGCTTGCGGCTTTCTTTGCAGGACTGCTTAAAACCAGGTATATTAAAACTAATGTCTCAGACGATATTTTCGGGACTGAATACGCTGCCGTTCTTAAAAATATTTATGCGGTGGCAAGCGGGATTTGCCATGGAGTAGGATATGGGGATAACTTCCAGGCGGTGCTGATTTCTAACGCGATCAGGGAAATTAAGCGGTTTGTTGATGTGGTGCATCCGATTAACCGAGATATTAAAGAATCAGCCTATTTGGGCGATTTGCTGGTGACTGCATATTCTCAGTTTAGTCGTAACCGTACTTTTGGTAATATGATAGGTAAGGGCTACACCGTAAAATCAGCGCAACTGGAGATGAATATGATTGCTGAAGGTTATTATGCAGTGAAGTGCATGCACAATGTAAACAAAAAATATAAGGTGGATATGCCTATTTGCCAGGCTGTGTATGCTATACTTTATGAAAAGCAATCTCCGCATTTAAAAATGAAACAGCTTACTGAGCTGTTAAATTAGCAAACAAAATCTGCCAGTCTTTGTTCATAGTATAAATACCAATACTATGAAAACTAAATATTTAAAGGGATTATTTATCATTGCCCTAAGCACTGCAACTGCATTTGGTAGTTTTGCACAGGAAAAAAAGAAAACGGTCGGACAAACTATTGATCATGCTGCTACAAAGGTAGGCAACAAGACAGCTGAAGTGGCTGTTAAGGGAAGCGCCAAAATAGCTGATAAAACCTGGAAAGGGATGATGGCTCCGGATGGTACAGATGTGTACATCGACGGAAGCAACAGAAAATATTGTGTGAACAAAAAAGGTGCTAAAGTTTATCTGAAAGCATCGCAGATCAAACCGAGACCTGCATCTCACTAATAAAAAAGGCCCTTTAGATTTCTCAAAAGGGCCTTTTTTGTAGTTTATCTAGATTAAGATCTGCGTTTCCTATCACTGCTTCCGCCTTCGCGTCTGCCGCTTCCGCCACGGTCATCACGACTTCTTCCAGAGAAATCTTTGAAACCGCCACCTGTGCTGCTTCCGCCTTCACGTCTGCCGCTTCCTCCGCCACTGCTTCTGCGTTCTCCGCTTCCACCTTCGCGTCTGCCGCCTCCGTAGCCACCGCCGCTTCTTCTTTCACCACCACCGAAGCCACGACCACCGCCGCCACCTCTGCGTTCACCACCACCGCCGCCGTCACCGTCAGCAGTTTTTTCAATCCTTACTCCGCGGTTATTGAATTCAACACCCTTAAAATTATTGAATAGCGATTCTACAGTTGCGTTTTCAACTTCGAAGAATGAATACACACCTTTTAGATCAATCTTTCCAATACTTTTTCCACTGATCTTTCCGTTGTTGCAAACAAAAGATAACAGATCGCCTCTGGTGAAATCATCAACAGAACCAAGATTGATAAATAAGCGGGTATAGCCTTCGCTATTTCTTGATCCGCGTTCTCCACGCTCACCACGTTCTCCGCGTTCACCACGATCATCTGCAGAAGAGTTTAAATCAGGCGCATTTTTGTAATATTCTAAAAAGCGGTTAAACTCAAGAGAAGCAAAACGTTTGATGACCTCATCTTTGCTGAGTTCGGCAAACTCATCCATAATGCGTGGCATGTACTGCTCGATCTGCGATTCATTTACTTCCACATTATGTACCTTATGTACTAATGCAAACAATTGTTTTTCGCAAACATCAAAACCAGTAGGAAGATCAGCTTTGGTAAACTGTTTTCCAATGATTCTTTCAATCTGACGGATCTTACCGATCTCTTTAGAGTTAACGATACAGATAGAGATACCAGTTTTTCCGGCGCGACCAGTACGGCCACTACGGTGCGTATAACTTTCAATTTCGTCTGGTAAAGAGTAATTGATTACATGTGTTACATTGTTTACATCGATACCACGTGCAGCAACATCAGTAGCAATTAGCAATTGCATGTTACGATCGCGGAAACGTTGCATCACCTTGTCGCGTTGTTGCTGAGAAAGATCTCCATGCAACGCATCTGCATTGTAACCATCTTTGATCAAATGCTCTGCAACGTCCTGAGTGTCCAGTTTGGTTTTGCAGAATACTACAGCAAAGATTTCGGGGTTGAAATCTACGATACGCTTTAAGGCAGCATATTTATCTCTGGCACGTACGATGTAGTACTCATGCTCGATATTTACGTTACCGGTATTTTTGGTACCCATGGTTAACTCTACTGGAGAGTCCATGTAATTTTTAGCTATTCTTCTAACCTCTGGAGGCATTGTAGCGGAGAATAACCATGTTTTTTTGTCATCAGGAGTAGTCGACAAGATGTCGTTAATGTCTTCCTGGAAGCCCATATTCAACATTTCGTCGGCTTCATCCAAAACTACATATTTCACATTACTGAAATCTATAGCTTTACGGCCAATAATGTCTAACATACGGCCCGGTGTAGCCACAACTATTTGTACACCGATTCTAATTTCACGCAACTGCTGCATAATGTTTGCTCCACCGTAAACGGCAACAACATTAGCACCAGAGATGTTTTTTGAGAAATTCTTGATGTCACTGGTAATCTGTAAGCAAAGCTCTCTTGTAGGGCATAAAATCAGCGCCTGCGGCTTATTGCTCTTAAAGTCTATCAATTCCAACAGCGGCAAACCAAATGCGGCTGTTTTTCCTGTTCCTGTTTGGGCCAAACCAACAAAATCGTTATTGCCCTCTAACAGTACAGGAATACTTTGTTCCTGAATAGGTGTTGGATTTTCGAAACCTAAATCCTTTACAGCATTAACAACGTCATCACTTATCCCCAATTTACTAAATGGGTTTGTCATGTATTATAATTTATTAAGCCGCAAAGGTATGGTTAATAATTGGTATTTTACTGTAACGTAACTAAATAAAAATGAGGAGCTTAATTATCTGAGTCTTTCTGCCGATCTCAACAATTGCTCATCTTTTGTGATACCGCGTATTGCAAGTGCACAAAATAGTATAGCCAGGATCGGTAAAGCAACCCCAAATTTGTAAGAAGCATGCTCTAATCCACCTGGAATTTTCTGCGCAAAATTAAAGGTCCAAAACGAGATTCCGCCGATCATCGCGATGAGTGCGCCAATCATTCTTTTCTGTAAAGTCCGTCTTTTAAAATTGAAGATAATTGCTAGCGCCATTACGCCAACGGCAACCACCGAAATGTACAGCGGCCTGAAAGAGTCGATTTTGGTAGTGACCCCATTTTCCTGCTGGAATAAACCTGTGGCCTGGATCCAGAATTCTTTTGCTCCATTGACAGTACCTATAACCGGCACTACGAGGAGTAGTAACAATGTTAGCGAAGCGAGTAGCAACCAAACAGACTGAATTCTCTGTATCATATCAATTCCATAATTTTAACAAAGATATTAAAACACCAAAACTAAGCAATCTAAAAATAGATTTAGAACGTTAGATTTGTAGCATTGAACAGAACGCGATATTTTATTGAGCTGGCATATAACGGCACCCTATACCATGGCTGGCAAATACAGCCTAATGCGCTTACGGTACAAGAATGTTTGGATAAGGCCATGTCTACCTATTTCAGGCAAACTGTCTGCACTTTAGGCTGTGGACGTACAGATGCCGGGGTTCATGCTACGCAGTTTTTTGCGCATTTCGACCTGGATTTTGATGATGACCAACCTGTTCCAGATGGACAGACAATGGACAGGGCAGTTGGCGGTATAAATTCGCTATTGCCGTATCAAATTTCCGTGAAACGGATTTTTAAGGTTCAGGATGATGCGCATGCCAGGTTTGATGCTACAGAAAGGGCCTATCATTATTACATTCATTTTAACAAGGACCCCTTTAAACTGGACAGGTCCTGGTTATTTAAAGGTAACCTGGACGTGGAGGTGATGAACCAGGCAGCTGCTATTTTGCCGCGTTTTACTGATTTTTCCTGCTTCAGTAAATCCAATACTCAAACTTTTACCAATAATTGCAAAGTAACGGAGGCTTTTTTTACTGAAGAAGATGGAGCGTTACGCTTTACGGTTCGTGCAGATCGCTTTTTGCGGAATATGGTACGCGCTATTGTAGGTACGCTTGTGCAGATTGGTAAAAATGAAATTACCTTAGCAGAATTCGAATCCATTATAATCAGCAAAAACAGGAGTAAGGCAGGACAGTCGGTTCCAGCATGTGGTCTTTACCTGGTTAGCGTTAAATATCCTTATGTCAATTGAGATATGTCTAAGATAACAGGAGATGTTATAAATGTAGGTTTACTGAAAAGGGTTTTTCAATATGTTAAACCTTACCAGCGTACCTTTATTTGGTCTGTAGTACTTACCATACTCCTGGCAGTTATTGCGCCGTTGCGACCAATCATTATTGGCTACACGCTGGATCACTACATTTTTGCTGGGGATTACCCGGGGTTGCTGAACATGACTTTATTAATGCTGTTACTGTTGGTTTTGCAAACTGCATTTCAATATAGCCACACGCTGCTCACCAATACCCTCGGCCAATCGGCAGTGAAAGACCTGCGGATCAATGTTTTTAACCACATCACAACACTTCGTTTAAAGTATTTCGATAACACACCAATAGGGCAGTTGATTACCCGTACTGTTTCCGACTTGGAAACCATTGCGGAGATTTTCTCTGAAGGCTTGATCATGATTATTGGAGACGTGCTGATGGTTGTGGTTATTGTGGCCGTGATGTTAACGCGTGACTGGATGCTTACCATTGTAGTGTTGCTGCCTGTGCCATTGCTGATTGTGGCTACGTCGATATTTCAGAAAGCCATTAAGATTGCTTTTCAGCAAATAAGAACAGAGGTTTCTAACCTCAATACCTACCTGCAGGAACACATTACAGGGATATCCATTATCCAGTATTTTGCGAGAGAACAGCAGGAATATAAGAAGTTTGTGAATATCAATGCGCGTTACAGAGATGCCAATATCCGGTCTAATTGGTATTATTCTATATTTTTCCCGGTAGTTGAAGTGATCTCTGCTGTATCTACCGGTCTGTTGATCTGGTACGGATCAAGGTCTATCCTTGCACACCCCTTAAACGTCAAACCTGGTGTCATTACAGAATTTATCATGTACCTGGGTATGCTGTTCAGGCCAATCCGTGAGCTTGCGGATAAATTCAATACACTGCAAATGGGAATGGTTGGTGCTGAGCGTGTATTTAAGGTATTAGATACCGATGAGGTTACAGAGAATAATGGAACCCTGCAGACAAAAAACATGAAAGGGGAGATCTCCTTTGAGGGCGTATGGTTTGCTTATAATGAAGAAAATTACGTGTTGAAGGACATCTCCTTTAGGGTAGGCGCCGGTAAAACGATTGCGCTAGTAGGTGCGACGGGGGCTGGAAAATCATCTACTATAAATATTTTGAACCGTTTTTATGAGATCCAAAAAGGGGAGATTAAAGTGGATGGCGTAAAGATCCAGGATTATGAGCTAAACCACCTGCGCAAAAACATTGCTACCGTACTGCAGGATGTATTTCTCTTCTCTGACACTATCTTTAACAACATTACCCTGAATAATCCTGAGATCCAGATGGAGCAGGTTGTGGATGCTGCCAAAAAGGTGGGTGCGCATGAATTCATTGAAAGGTTGCCAGGTGGTTACTTATACAATGTAATGGAGCGGGGTGCCACACTATCTGCCGGACAGGCACAGCTGATTTCTTTTATACGTGCCCTGGTTTATAATCCGGCAATTCTGGTGCTGGACGAAGCTACTTCATCAGTAGATACAGAAACAGAAATGCTGATTCAGCGTGCTATTGAAAACCTGATGCAGGGGCGAACGTCTATTGTTATCGCCCATCGGTTATCAACCATACAAAAAGCAGATCAGATTTTAGTGCTGGATAAGGGTGAAATTAAAGAACGTGGTACCCATCAGGAACTGTTGAAGCTAAATGGGTATTACAAGCGTCTGTACGATCTTCAGTTCAACTCAGTGGGTATCAAAACGCCTGTTTCTTAGAGTATTCCAGTTTACCCATATATTATGCCTACCTTTGTTGGTTAATGGAATAGTATATGAGTGATTATAGTGAATTGATATTGAACGACAAAAATTCCGGTAAAATACAAGATCTTGAAAATGCCCTTAATGGGGTTGAAGTAACGTATGCGCTATGGCTGAATGCCAGGAAGAACAGCCAGACAGGCGAGCAGCCGGACAGACTTGGCAATTACTTCCGTTATTTTTATAACGAAAAAGGTATGCAGTTTTATGTGAAAGATGAACTTCCGCGTGAAATAAGGAATGCATGCTGGTCGGCCTATAGAGCCATCTTCGGAAATTCTTAACTCAGGTTAATTTCAAATAAAAAAAGAGGATGCCTTTCTGGACTCCTCTTTTTTTAATTTAAAGCAATTTTATTTGAGCTGGTAAGTAACCAGGTTGCTTTGATTGATGCCGAAAAGTAGCTTGTTATTTATAGCTACTGTACTTCGTACATCCCCTAGTAATTTAAAACCCGATGCACTTTGTGGGATATAGGAATAATCCCCCTTTCCGTCATTTTTAAGAAGTACCCCAAAGTTCGCATCACTCTTTCCGAACTTCAGCCGCGCTTTGGTTATATTTCCGCATAATAGCAAGTCTTTATGCCCGTCTTTGTTATAGTCTAATGTAGTAATCGTGAATATCGGTGCGTATTGTACCTGTGCAGGCAATGCGATCTCCCGGAACTTGCTATTGCCATTGTTGATAAAGGCTACTGTCTTCAAACAATTTGCGGTTAACCGGGAAGCGCCTTTCAACTCCTCTGGTTTAAAAATATCTTTCATGTCTGCATCTGCGTAGCTTTTGTAATCAGCAAAGCGAGTACGCATAATACTCATTTGGTCTAGAAGTTCATCACGTGACACATAAGGATGACTTTTTCCTTGTATGTAAAAACATAGCATTGGATCTACTGAGCCATTGTCGTCAAAATCCTTAAAATATAGCTCTGCCGGTTCTTTTTCGCTGACCTTACATTGTGTATTCAAGCCCATGTTTCCTGCTACGAGATCGGGCTTACCATCACCATTGATATCTTCCAGCAGGATCTTGTTCCACCAGCCGGAGTAATTTTTTCCTAGATAGGCAGTGGTTTTATTGGTTAATTTTCCCTTCTCATTGATCATTATGGTAAGTGGCATCCATTCACCTGCCAGTACCAGGTCAGGTTTATTGTCGCCATTCAGATCTGCCCATTCCGCATCTGTCACCATCCCAATTTTTTGCAATTGTGGTGCAATACTGGAGGTCTGATCGCTGAAGCCGCCCTTGCCATCGCCAATCAATAAATAGCTTTGTGGCGTTTCCGGATACCTTCCAGGAATTACTCTGCCGCCAACAAATAGATCTGTAAAACCATCTCCATTCACATCACCTGCAGCTACGCAGCCTTTACTGCTCAACATAATAGGTAATTTTGACGGACTAACACGGAAGTTTCCTTTTCCATCACCGAGATAGAGTCTGTCCAGCATAAGCTTGTCATCAGTTAGATAGCTACTATATCCACCACTGGCAACATATAGATCTAGCTTCCCATCATTATTGGCATCAAAAAATGTGGCGTCAGCATCCTGCGGTCTTTTTGGTTCATTAAAAGCAGGATTTGATTTGATCGTGAACGAACCATTTTTGTTTTGCATGAATAACATTCCTGGCTGATTTTCATCACCTCCAATGTACAAATCTTCCAGGCCGTCGCCATTCACATCAGCTTTAGCCATGCATGGTCCGCCAAAAGAAAGCGGATTGGTAAGCAAAGGCTGGCGTTTAAAATCATTTATGGTATTTGTCGGCTGGCTAAATGAAACCGGGGATTTAACTTGAGTAAATAACGATGAAACTGACTTTGAAGGAATGGCTTTTTGTAGCGCGTCTTTTTCAGACAGAACTATTGTTTGATTTGTTTTTACCTTACTTAAAATTTGCTGTTTACCACTTGCCCAAGTAATCTTGAGAGAATCAATATTTGCTTTTTCAGAAAGGCCAAAGTGCAAAACAGGACTAACACTGGATTGATAACCTCTTGATGGGTTTTGTTCCAGGTATTGTAATTTGCCTCCACTGTACAGCCATAACCTTGCGCCAACGCCTTGTGTGTTGCCGCCCGCGCCATTTAGTTTAACTTTTAGAAACTGGTTCTTATTTTTTTCTGATGAGGAGTTCTGGTATATAAAAGCTGGGAGATTGATGTTGTTTACAACGATATCCAGATCTCCATCATTATCCAGATCGGCATATGCCGCCCCATTACTGTTGGATGGTAATTCAATACCCCATTCCGTTGTCTTATTGGAAAAAGTAAGATCGCCATTATTCTTAAACAAGTAATTCTTTACATTGGATGAAGGGATTTTGTTAATGACTTCTAATAGGTTTTGCCTGACGATATCTGGGTCCGTTTGTCTTAAAAAGTCTCCCTGATACTTTAGAAAGTCCATGTCTGTATAATCGCGCATATAACCGTTGCTTACAAATAGGTCTTTAAAACCATCGTTATCATAGTCGGCAAACAAAGGTGCCCAGCTCCAATCTGTATTGGAAATTCCGGCTAGTTGCCCGATTTCGCTAAATGTGCCGTTTCCATTATTAATTTGCAGCATGTTGCGCATGTCCTGTTGGTGGAAACCCAGGTTTAGCCGTATGTTATTGTACTCATAATTATCCGGGGCGAATAATTGTTTTTGGCGATGGTTGTCCTCGGGTAGCATATCCACAGTTAATATATCCGCCAGCCCGTCATTGTTGATGTCGGCAACATCATTGCCCATAGAATACATAGAAGTGTGCCCCATGGTACCGCTCAACTGATCTGTAAAAGTACCGTCGCCATTATTTATATATAAGTAGTCCGGTGCAGAATAGTCGTTAGATATATAAATGTCAGACCAGCCATCGTTATTTACGTCGGCAATTCCTGCACCTAAACCATAAGTAAAAGCAGTATTGATTAAACCAGCCTGATCTGTCACATCCGTAAATAAGTTATTGTTGTTCTTAAAAAGCTTTACCCTGATTTTAGGAGCTGGCTCTTTAAGAACTGTTTGTGCAGATTGTTCTTCAAGTGTAGTAAATACTTTAGGGTTATGATTAAGTAGGAAAAGATCCAGATCGTTATCTTTATCATAATCAAAAAATACTGCTTGGGTGCTATAAGAATCGTCATTCAATCCGTAATCGGCAGCTTGTTCTTTAAAAATTGGTGCTCCGGATTGATCGTTACCCTGATTGATATAAAGTTTGTTTTGCCTGTTAGGCGCAGGTAGGCCTCCTGAATAACATTGATAAATGTCTAGCTTTCCATCACCATTTACATCAGCCATGGTAACTCCGGTTTTCCAGGAAGGTTCAAATTCATCAAAACCCGCTTTGGCAGTAATGTCCTCAAATTCCATTTTACCTTTATTGAGGTACAATTTTGCGGGGGTCATATTGCCTGAGAAATAGATGTCGTCCAGTCCGTCATTATTTAGATCTCCAACGGCCACGCCACCACCATTATAAAAATATTGGTACGACATCACATTGGCATGTGGATCTTCTGTGATCACATTGTTGAATTCGATATGCGTTTTTTCTGAAGGCAAGGTAGTAAAAAGGGTATTTTCAGTCTGATTGTTATGTGTATTGTTGCAGGAAAGAAAAAAAATAAATGCAAGCAAGAAGCATCTTGAAGCTAATTTGGAATAGGGATACATTTGGCTAGTAGTGGTTTAATTTCTAATTGAAGATAATGAATTATTTCAAAAATTCTCTATCGGCTGGCGCTAATTTTAGTGCTTAAAAGAATTAGGTACCAATTTGGTTGATAAATGTTGATTTGTTGATAAATTTTAGCAACAGCGAACATATTTAATGGTAAATTGTTAACAGAAAATAAGGCAGAGGAAATACCTAAAAATCGCCTGGTTAATAAGAAAAAAGTCCTGTGAGCGGGAGATCCGTGAAGGGCAGGCAAAACATAAAAAAAGCTCCTGAGATCAGGAGCTTTTATTTTTTCCGGGGTCAGCAGAATGGCATCCCTCAAAGCCATTCTACTGATCCGGAAACGGTCGCATCAACTTTATATTGATACGCCCTTTCACTTATCCCTATACCATTACTTAGGCAAATTGAACGCCAAAATGTAAAGGGTCGTTAAAATAGCATACAACGAAGTTTGTGGAATTCCGGGGATTTATCTTGGGGATTATGATGGACAAAGTGTGGAGATGGCTGCCAAGTCCTTACTTATCTAAAAAAATTCTTATACTAGTAAAATGAAATCTATACTTTCAAACCTGACTTTTCAGGTGTTGGCTGCTATTACTTTTGGTGTGTTCGTTGGTGCGTTCTATCCGGGTTTTGCACCTCAAGCCAAATTGATCAGTCAGAGTTTTATCAATATGATAAGTATGTTGATTGCTCCGATTATTTTTCTGACCATTGTTTTGGGTATTGCCCATATGGGTGATATGAAAAAAGTAGGTCGCGTTGGCGGAAAAGCCCTGCTATATTTTGAGATAGTGACTACGTTTGCCATCGTAGCAGGTATGTTGGTAGCCAATATTTTAAAGCCGGGTATCGGATTAAAAGTAGCTGAAGGCGATGTAGAAAAATTAAAAGCTTATACCGGCCAGGCTGATGGGATTAATTGGCTGGAATTTCTGGCACATATTATCCCTCATAATATCTTTGAAGCTTTTACGAAAGGTGAGATTCTCCAGATCTTATTCTTCGCCATTTTGTTTGGCTATGGTCTTAATAAAATGGGGGAAAGCGGACATTCTTTGCTGAGCACGTTCGACAAAATTTCCAAGGTTTTATTTAACATTATGAAAGTGGTAATGCGGGTAGCGCCCCTAGGTGCCTTTGGAGGAATGGCATATAGTGTAGGTACCTATGGACTGGAGACGCTATTGCCAATGGCGAAATTGATGGGAGCTGTTTACCTGACTTGCTTGCTCTTTATTTTTTTTGTGCTGAATGGGATTTGCTGGTTTTATAAATTTAGCATATGGCAATATCTCAAATACATTAGACAGGAGATCTTGATTGTTTTAGGGACGTCATCATCAGAATCAGTATTACCCAGTATGATGCAGAAGATGGAGGCAATAGGTTGCAAAAAATCTGTGGTGGGCTTGGTCATCCCGACAGGATATTCATTTAATTTGGATGGAACAGCTATCTACCTTTCGATGGCAGTAATATTTCTTTGTCAGGTTTTTAATATAAATTTATCAATTGGTCAGCAATTAAGCGTCCTGGCGGTCTTGATGGTAACTTCAAAAGGTGCGGCAGGTGTAACCGGAAGTGGGTTTATTGTTCTAGCCTCTACATTAACTGCATTGAAGATTATGCCGGTAGAACACATAGCAATATTACTAGGTGTAGATAGATTCATGTCTGAGGCAAGGGCCATTACAAATATGATTGGCAACGGCATTGCCACGATAGTAATTGCAAAGAGCGAGAATGAATTTGACGAAGAAAAATACAAACTGGCGATACAGCCGGCAACAATAGAAAAAAATGAAGAAAGTAGACTATGAAAAGTAAATTAGTACTGGTAATAATTTTGTGCGCATTGATAACGGGATGTGGGGGCATTAGAAAAAAGAACACTGCTAATGATGCAGAACTGGGTTTTAAGCCATTGTTTAATGGCAAGGACATCAATGACTGGTTTGTAAAGATCTATCATCATGAAGTGGGCGAGAACTTTGGTAATACGTTCAGAGTTGTTGATGGCATTATTCAGATCAGGTATGACCAATATGGTGATTTTAACAACCAGTTTGGTCATCTTTATTACAAAACTCCCTTTTCCTATTATCACTTGAAATTCGAATATCGATTCGTGGGCAAACAGCAAAGAGGGGCACCAGACTATACGCTTTTAAATAGTGGTGTAATGTTTCATTCTCAAGACCCCAGAACAATGCTGAAGGAACAGGACTGGCCAATATCGATAGAGATGCAGTTGCTGGCCGGACTCGGGGATGGGAGATCAAGACCAACGGGTAACATGTGCTCTCCCGGTACAGATGTGGTGTATCAAGGAAAAATTGCGACTGACCATTGCATCAACTCTAGTTCAAAGACTTACGATGGAGAGCAGTGGGTTAAAGGTGAATTGATTGTGTTGGGCGATTCACTTATTAAACACATTATAAATGGGGATACCGTCCTTCAGTATTCCAAGCCACAAATAGGTGGAGGAGTTGCCAATGGGTATGATCCAAAGTATAAACAAGACGGTAAGCTGCTGAGCAGCGGTTTCATCGCTTTGCAGAGCGAGGGACAACCTGTAGACTTTAAGAACATTAGAATTAAGGAACTATTGGTTAAAAAGTAGATATGAATAAAAGTAGATTGGAAGCGTTTAGTGATGGGGTTTTAGCTATCATTATAACAATCATGGTATTGGAGTTAAAAGTGCCGCATAATAGCAGTATCGGTGCTTTACTGGATTTATTTCCGGTATTTATGAGCTATATACTTAGCTTCATCTATGTCGGTATTTATTGGAACAATCATCACCACATGATGCAGTTGGTTAAAAAGGTAAATGGGAAAGTATTATGGGCTAACCTCCATTTGCTTTTTTGGCTATCCTTGTTTCCGTTTGCCACAGCATGGATGGGGGAAAATCACTATGAAACCTGGCCAGTAGCAGTTTATGGCTGCGTAATGTTTATGGCTGCCATGGCTTATTTTATCCTGGAACGAACGTTATTGAATTTGCACGGACCCGATTCTGATTTTGCTGCAACATTTAAAAGACAAGGGAAGGATTTGTTATCTACCATCATCTATGCCGTTGCAATAGGGGGAAGTTTTATTTCTCCTGTTATTGGAATTGTTTGTTATGTTGCTGTAGCGATCATATGGTTTATCCCTGATAGCAGGGTAGAGAAAAAACTAAGTTGAATTTTTTTTCAATTGCTTTCGTAATTGAAGCCAGTTTTCTCTAAGTTTGCATCAAAAAATAAGGATACATGAGTGTTTTAGTAAATAAAGATTCAAAAGTTATTGTTCAGGGCTTTACCGGTAATGAGGGTACTTATCATGCTTCTCAGATGATTGAATACGGAACTAATGTTGTAGGCGGTGTTACACCGGGTAAAGGTGGGCAAACTCATCTTGATAAACCGGTTTTTAATACAGTTAAAGATGCCGTTGACAAAGCCGGTGCAAATGTATCCATCATATTTGTTCCACCAGCTTTTGCGGCTGATGCCATTATGGAAGCAGCAGAAGCCGGTATTAAAGTTATAGTGTGCATAACTGAAGGTATCCCAACGAAGGATATGATTCAAGTTAAAGAATATATTTCTGACAAAGACTGTCGTTTAATAGGCCCGAACTGTCCCGGCGTTATCACTGCTGGAGAAGCTAAGATCGGCATCATGCCTGGCTTTATCTTCAAAAAAGGTACGGTAGGCGTAGTTTCAAAATCTGGAACGTTAACTTATGAAGCAGTAGATCAGGTAGTTAAAGCAGGCTTAGGTATTACTACAGCAATTGGTATTGGTGGCGATCCAATTATTGGTACAACTACTAAAGAAGCAGTTGAGCTGTTAATGAACGATCCAGAAACTGAAGGTATCATTATGATCGGTGAAATCGGTGGCGGAATGGAAGCTGAGGCTGCACGCTGGATTAAAGAGAACGGAACTAAACCGGTTGTTGGCTTTATTGCAGGACAGACAGCTCCGGCTGGACGTAGAATGGGACACGCGGGGGCTATAGTAGGTGGTGCTGACGACACAGCAGCTGCGAAGATGAAAATTATGGCAGAATGCGGTATCACCGTGGTAGAAAGCCCGGCTGAAATCGGAGAGGCTATGGTTGCGCTATTAAAAAAATAAAAACCTTCTTGTATAAAACGAAAGCTCTGGTGAATTTCATCGGAGCTTTTCTTTTTTATAAGTACAGCTGATCCGCATCTAACCATAATGACAGTATTATGGCATGAGGTTAAAACTTAGCAACAATGATGTGCGTATATTGCTTTAACTAATCAGATACAGATGAAAGCTTTGATCAATAAAACATTACTTTTAAGCGGTTTGTTCTTGATGACAGGTTTATTGGCCTGCGCCCAGAATCCAAAAAAAGAGGACCCAAAGAAAACAGGAAAGAATATGGAATGGAATAAGTTAACTAAGGAAGAAGAAGATGTGATCGTAAGAAAGGGGACAGAATTCCCCGGTACTGGAAGTCTGCTCAATAATAAGGAAAAAGGTACTTATACTTGCAAGCGTTGCAACGCACCGTTGTACCGCTCTGAATCTAAATTTGAATCACATTGCGGATGGCCAAGCTTTGACGATGAGATTAAAGGGGCTGTACTAAGAATTCCTGATGCAGATGGTACAAGAACAGAAATTGTTTGTGCAAATTGTAAGGCCCACCTTGGGCACGTTTTTATCGGCGAAGGTTTCACAGCTAAAAATACCAGGAACTGTGTAAATTCAATTTCCATGAACTTTGTTCCTGATAAGAAATAAAATTATATTTATAGATATTGCTATAAAGCCCGGGGATAACTTCCCGGGCTTTTTTTTGATAAGTGGTTAGTTTGCTTATGTTTGCTGGCTCACCAACTATAGTAAATATGAAGTATTGTTTATTTTTATGCGGTATGCTTATCTCTTCTTTGGGTTTCGCTCAAAATTCTTCTGAAGAACTTGTATCAAATGTTTCTAATAACAGTGTTGTAACAAATCCTGAAGCGGAAATAGTTTCAACATCTAAAATGTCATTAAAAAGTGGGTATGCCACCTATTATGCGAAGAAGTTTGAGGGGAGAAAAACGACAAGTGGGGCAAGGTATCGTGGTAAAAAAATGACAGCTGCGCATTTAACTCTTCCGTTTGGAACAATAGTCACGGTAACCAATCTGGATAACGGTAAGTCTGTAGACGTAACAGTCAATGACAGAGGCCCTCATTCTAAAAAATATATGATTGACGTTTCGGAAGCTGCGGCGAAGGAACTTGGGTTCTATAAAAAGGGCCAATCTAGGGTAGAAATTAGCTATCTCTTGCCAGAAGATAATACCTAACTATCCTGACATTAAAGTCAGTTTTTTTAAATTATTAACATTACTAGACTTTCCCTAACCCCTTAAAAAGAAATAATTAGCTTTTTTATGGATTGATTATGACTGTAATCTGATCTTTTAAACTCTCGATTTCCTCTAGTTGTTAACAACTTTGTTCTACAAAAAAGGCCTCATACTTTATATTTGTTTTAGTAAGGTTCTTTAATAAATCACACACAGATTTTTAGTTAAAGGTTTAGTATTTAATTGCTTAAGATTGTAGGAATTGAAAAGTTTTTTAATCTTTTATCATTAAGTACGGATTTCTAGGCTGTAAGATTTATGGAGTACCGCCCCCTAATTATCATTCACTATTAAAAAGAGGCAATGCAAGAAGAAGAAGTACTTTTGAAAGAAAACAAGGACAGGTTCGTTCTTTTACCAATTAAGTACCCGGCAATCTGGGAAATGTACAAAAAGAGCGAGGCTAGCTTTTGGACCGCAGAAGAAATTGATCTTTCAGATGATCAAAAACACTGGGACAATTTAAATAGTGGTGAGCGTCATTTTATCTCGCATATTTTAGCCTTCTTCTCAGCAAGTGATGGTATCGTAAATGAAAACCTTGCTGTTAATTTTATGAGTGAGGTGCAATTACCTGAAGCACGATGCTTTTACGGTTTTCAGATTATGATGGAAAACATTCATTCTGAAACTTATGCTTTACTGATTGATACCTACATCAAAGATCCCGAAGAGAAAGACAGGCTATTCCACGCTATAGATACTGTTCCTTGCGTTAAACGTAAAGCAGAATGGGCTTTACGTTGGATAGAGGGCGGTAATTTTGCTGAGCGTCTGGTAGCTTTTGCAGCAGTAGAAGGAATTTTCTTTAGTGGAAGTTTCTGCTCTATTTTCTGGCTTAAAAAACGCGGGTTGATGCCGGGGCTTACTTTCAGTAATGAATTGATCTCGAGAGATGAGGGTATGCACTGTGAATTCGCCTGTCTGTTATATAGCATGCTCTCTAATAAACTTACCGAAGAAGCGGTTCATGCGATTATTAAAGATGCCGTAGAAATTGAGAAGGAATTTATTACTGATGCACTTCCGGTAGCATTAATTGGAATGAATGCCAAGCTTATGTCACAGTATATTGAATTTGTAGCCGACAGATGGGTTGGTGAACTTGGATATACCAAAATTTATAATGCCACCAATCCTTTCGATTTTATGGAAATGATTTCCCTTCAGGGAAAAACCAATTTCTTTGAGAAAAGGGTAGGTGATTACCAAAAGAGTGGTGTGTTGACTTCAACAGAAGATAAAGCTTCTGCGTTTTCTCTAGATGACGACTTTTAGTTCCGCAACCCAGTAAAATTTAATCATAGCTTATATTTAAATAGATAACTAAATCCCTGAAATAATATGTTTGTACTAAAAAGAGATGGCCGCAAAGAAGCGGTGAGGTTTGATAAGATAACTGCCCGCATTGAAAAGTTATGTTACGGGTTTAATGCGGAACTAGTAGATCCTATCGATGTAGCAAAAAAGGTAATCGAAGGACTTTACGACGGTGTTACCACATCTGAGCTGGATAACCTGGCAGCAGAAACGGCAGCTTCACTAACAACAAAGCATCCTGATTATGCTTTGCTTGCATCTCGTATTGCAGTATCGAACTTGCATAAAAATACTACAAAGTCTTTTTCCAAAACAATGGAGATGTTGTACACCTACATTGATGCTAAAACAGGAAAGCCTTCCTCGCTAATTGCAGATGACGTTTGGGAAGTAATCAAAGACAATGCTGAGTTGTTGGACAGCACTATTATCTATGACAGGGATTTTGGCTTTGACTACTTTGGCTTCAAAACCTTGGAAAAGTCATACCTTTTGAAAGTTGATGGACAAATCGTTGAACGCCCTCAACATTTGTTCATGCGCGTATCAGTTGGAATTCACAAAGGAGATATAGAAAGTGCTATTGCAACTTATAACTTGATGAGCGAACGTTGGTTTACTCATGCCACGCCGACTTTGTTCAATGCAGCTACACCTAAACCTCAAATGTCTTCTTGCTTCCTTTTAACCATGCAGGATGATAGTATAGAGGGAATTTATGATACCCTGAAACAAACAGCGAAAATATCTCAAAGTGCTGGTGGTATTGGTTTAAGTATTCATAACATCCGCGCTACGGGAGCATATATTGGAGGTACCAATGGAACAAGTAATGGTATTGTGCCAATGCTAAAAGTATTTAATGATACTGCCCGTTATGTAGACCAGGGTGGAGGTAAACGTAAAGGTGCCTTTGCCATTTATCTAGAACCTTGGCATGCTGATGTATTTAGTTTCCTTGATCTGCGTAAGAACCATGGTAAAGAGGAGTTACGTGCCCGTGATTTATTCTACGCCCTTTGGGTATGTGATTTGTTTATGAGACGTGTTGAAGAAAATGGCGACTGGAGTTTATTCTCGCCGGATGAAGCTCCTGGTTTAGCAGATTGCCATAGTGCAGAATTCGATGCGCTATATGAGCGTTACGAAAGAGAAGGAAGAGCCCGTAAAACAATTAAAGCACAAGAATTATGGTTTGCGATCCTTGATTCGCAAATTGAAACCGGTACACCTTACCTATTGTACAAAGACGCTGCAAATAGCAAGTCCAACCAACAGAACCTGGGAACAATTAAGAGTTCTAACTTGTGTACTGAAATTATAGAATATACGTCTAAAGATGAAGTTGCGGTTTGTAATCTTGCTTCCCTTGCTTTACCAAGATTTGTGATCAACGGTGAATTTGACCACCAAAAATTATATGATGTAACTTATCAGGCTACTTTGAACCTGAATAAGATCATCGATTACAACTATTACCCTGTTGAAGAAGCAAGAAATTCGAATATGCGCCACAGACCTGTGGGTTTAGGGGTGCAGGGATTAGCAGATGCATTTATTTTAATGCGCCTGCCTTTCGAAAGTGAGGGCGCCCGTATTTTAAATAAAGAGATCTTTGAGACTATTTATTTCGCATCAATGACTGCTTCTCATGATCTGGCTGTAAAAAATGGACCTTACCAAACTTTTGAAGGTTCACCACTTTCTAAAGGCAAATTCCAATTTGATCTATGGAATGTTACTCCAGATAGTAACCGCTGGGATTGGGAAACTTTGCGTGAAAAGGTAATTAAGGACGGTGTTTACAACTCTTTGTTAGTTGCTCCTATGCCAACTGCATCTACTTCACAAATATTGGGTAACAATGAATGTTTCGAGCCATATACTTCCAATATCTATACAAGACGTGTATTAAGTGGTGAATTTATCGTGGTAAACAAACATTTGTTAAAAGATCTTGTAGCACTTGGATTATGGACCCCAGCTATGAAAGATAGAATTATCCTGGCTAATGGATCTATTCAGGATATCGCTGAGATACCTGATTACATCAAAGAATTATATAAAACTGTTTGGGAAATTAAAATGCGTAGTATTATCGATATGGCTGCCGACAGAGGTGCCTATATCTGCCAATCGCAATCATTAAATCTATTCATAAATGCACCAAATACTTCAAAACTAACCTCAATGCACTTCTATGCGTGGAAAAAGGGACTGAAGACAGGTATGTATTACTTACGTACACAAGCTGCCTCGCAAGCCGTTAAGTTTACCGTAGAGAATCAGGCAGGTAAAAACATGGAGCCAGTAATTCCTGAGCACATTTCACAAAAACAGAGTGCCGAAGAAATTATAGAGGGTCCAGTTTGTACTATGGAAGAAGGCTGTATCAGCTGTTCAGGTTAATATTCTAACCCAATATATTTAAATGCAAAGGGCTGGCATGATTCAAAAATCATAGCCAGCCTTTTCATTTTTACATTAATTATTTGCTGTAAATACCACTACTGGCACGATAACCTGCCGAAGTATTGACATACCAGTCTTTAAAGGAAGTGCCTCCAGATTTTACCCAGTCGTTAAAATGAAGATACGCTTCAGTGATAGGTTTAAACTCTATTGGATAACTAAAGGTATCCGTAAAGCTTAGCCCCCATGGGGAACTGTCTTTGCTCAGGAAATACCGCCCTGTTGCGGGAGTACTGTTGTCGTCGCCTGTCCCAAGTAAACTGGTGTTTATCTTGTCTGTTGGTACATTATTAGGTAAGTGCACCTCATAACCTCTTTTCAAATTAACGATTAAAAAAGGGTTGAATGGTACCGTTCCAAAGTTTGCCGCTGCAATAGGACTGCCGAATTTCACATTCACAGTAGCTTTTGATGGTGTGGCCTTCGGTTTAGATGGATCCGTATTTACCTGCGGACTTCCATCTGCATTCTTCAGCAAGTTTTCATGATTATCAAACGGAATTATTACCGCTTTCGCCTGGCCAGCCTCCACGCCATTAGATGCTTGTTGGATGTAACTATTCTGCAGACTTTGCCCTGTAACACTACTTACTGCAGATGCCGAAAACGGAAATTGTACCCCAAAGCCATTCTTAAATGTCGCACCGGCGGCAACTGGCATAAATTCTCCAGTCATTTCTACAACAGCATTTTGTGCATTTGCGATAAATGTGTATCTGTAGTTTACCACCAAATCATTGACATCATAATCGCCTCGAGTTGGCCAATTGTCTTCAAATGCCAGTGTAGACCAACCTGAGCTTGAAGGGGAATAAGTGGTGAACGCTCTAGATGCGTCATTTGGATAATCATCAAGCTGATCAATTACGCCATCATTATCGGCGTCTCCACTCTTATCAATTAGTGAAACACCTGTGTTTGCTATTCCAGTAACTGGGTTAGCAGTTACGTAAGCAACAAGATCATTAAAGTCGTTATCGGAATTTGATTCGCGACTGGTATCCTCAAATCCAAGCAGGTAAAGGCTATGGACGTCGTCATATAACAAGACAGAGTGTTTTCTCCTGGAACTAGACGCTTCTGGATTGAATTTAGTTTCAGAATAAAACTTAGTACCTGAAGTTGAAACTCCTGAGCCATTCCATGCATTTTGAAGCAATACAAATGCAATAGTTGTTCCGGCTTCAAATCTGCCGAGTTTCACTTTATCACCAGAAAGTAAACCCCCGCCAGATTGATAACCCGAAGCATTTGGAAATACCATGGTAATTTTATCTATACCGCCTAAAATGCCGCCGAGCGTATTGTTTGTTGGCGGATCATCGGTATCATAGCTATAATAGGCTAAACTGTTTAAATAGCTCGCCCCTTCAGAAACAAATGTTACTGAAATATCGCTTGCCTGCGTCACCACAATATTATTCGTTGCACTGGTAGCTAAATATTCGGGATGAGATGTGGTCAAAGGTTTGCCCTCCGGGAGTGATGCATTGATAAAGTTAAGCAACGTGATGTCAATTGCATCAGGTGTTGCATCCAAGTATTTTGGTCGGCCTAAAGCAAACGGGTAGGTTGAGCTAGTTGCGATAGCATCGCTAGATGAGGTATAAGGTGAAGGATAACCATAGCTAAGGGTTAAAGATTTGCCTCCCGCTATAGTGGATAGTATCGATCCCGGAGCGCCAATAAATGGTGTTACTGTTTCGGGAACGACATCCCCACTTGCCATAAACTGACCGCCCACAATTATATTTAGCGCCGTTTTATCTCCAATTCGAGATTTCACCTTATTCATTAAACCAACAAAATTTGGGCTGATTATCAAAGTATCAAGATATGAAGGAAGGGATACTGTTCCTCTAACATAACCATTCGCATCACTAACTGCACGCAGAAATATCCTTTCAGGATTCGTTGGGTCACTAATATTGAGCACAGCGCCTTGAATTGGCTTGTCGCTATTGGTCAAAAGCCTTACCGAAACAGACAAGTCTTTAGTTGTGGCATAACTAAAAGATGATGGCACTTGTGTACCCGTTCCTGGATCTGGAAGGGGATCTTTGGAGCTGTTTTTCTTACATGCGCTAATAGCGGCAATCATAAAAAACAGGCTTAATAGAGGGAAGATTTTCTTTTTCATAACCGTTTTTTTAATAGTAATGTAATAAAGAAAGCCTTCAAAGCAGATGCCGCCTAAGGTTCGTATCTTTGCAACAGGCATGACAAAACATGAAATAATACCTTGTGAACGTTGCGGTTCGCCTATAGAGTGTAAGGCAAATTCCTACACCAAATGCCAATGCAGCGTGGTTCAGTTAACTCTGAACGAAATGCAGTTCATTAGTGAACAGCATGATGGTTGCCTTTGTTCATTTTGTTTATTTTCCCTGCAACAAGAATATCAGTCTACTTTTAGTCAAAATAGCACTGTTGTAGGCGATATCAGGCAGTAGCCTCCGCAACGATTTTAGACGATCCTGCCGCTACCATTTTAGTTTTTTTGGCTAACTTTACCCAAAATTATTTGTTAATTATCAATGGCTAAAGTACAAGTAGGTTTGGTGCAAATGAGCTGCACTAGCAACAAGCAGGAGAATTTAGATAAAGCAATTGTAAAGATCAGGGAAATTGCTGCGCAGGGTGCACAAGTGGTTTGCCTGCAGGAACTTTTTACATCCCTATACTTTTGCGATGAAGAAGACTATCAGAACTTTAAATTGGCCGAGTCCATTCCCGGCCCATCAACCGATGCACTTGCTATCGTTGCAGCAGAATTGAATGTTGTCATAGTGGCTTCTCTCTTTGAAAAACGTGCTGAAGGTTTGTATCACAATACTACAGCTGTATTAGATGCAGATGGCAAATATCTGGGTAAATACCGTAAAATGCACATTCCTGATGACCCGGGTTTTTACGAGAAGTTTTACTTCACGCCTGGCGACCTTGGTTACAAAGTCTTCAAAACCAAATACGCGAAGATCGGTGTGCTGATTTGTTGGGATCAATGGTATCCAGAAGCAGCAAGGCTTACAGCCCTAATGGGTGCAGATTTCCTGGTTTACCCAACTGCGATAGGTTGGGCAACAACACAAGATTTGCCTACCAATACTGAACAATATAATGCCTGGCAAACCATTCAGCGGTCACACGCTATAGCCAATGGAATTCCTGTGGTCAGTATTAACAGGGTTGGAAGAGAAGCAGATATTGAATTTTGGGGAGGATCCTTCGTTTCCAATCCTTTCGGAACCATACTTTACCAAGCACCTCATAACGAAGAAGAACTTAAAGTAGTAGAAATAGATATGTCGAAATCCGACAGCTATAGAACGCACTGGCCGTTTTTGCGCGACAGAAGAATAGACAGTTATTCACAGATCACTAAAAGATATATTGATGACGAATCTATTTGATCATTCGCCCAAAAAGGCAGGTTATAGTTTTCCACCGGAGTGGGCAAAACATGAAGCCACCTGGCTTACCTGGCCACATAAAGAGGAATCCTGGCCGGGTAAAATTGACACCATTTATGCTCCATATTGCCAGTTTATAAAAGCTGTAGCAGAAGGCGAGAAGGTGAGAATCAACGTTAACGATGAAGAAACGAAGGCCTTTGCAATAGAGAAACTTACTGAGCAGGGCGTTGATCTGTCGCAAATAGAGTTTTATTTTAACCCGAGCAATGATGCCTGGTGCCGGGATCATGGCCCGGCTTTCTTGCTTAACCCCGCCGCTGAGTCAAAAAAGGTTATTGTAGATTGGGGTTATAATGCCTGGGGAGGAAAGTATCCCCCTTTTGAGCAAGACGATGTGATACCCACACTTATTGCTGATCATCTGGATATCCCCGTATTTAATCCGGGGATTGTGATGGAAGGAGGTTCAGTTGAATTTAACGGTGCAGGAACCATTTTGACCACTACTGCTTGCCTGTTAAATAAAAACAGAAATCCACATTTAACTAAAGAAGAAATTGAGGAATACCTTAAGGAATGTTATGGTGCCCAGCAAATCTTGTGGTTAGGCGATGGAATAGTTGGCGATGACACTGACGGTCATATTGATGACATTACCCGATTTGTAAATGAAGATACTGTGCTTACAGTTGTAGAAAGTAATCCGCTTGATGAGAACTATTTGTTGCTTCAGGAAAACTTGCAGACCTTGCAAGGCATGACGCTAGTTAATGGAAAGCCATTAAATATCATTAAGTTGCCTATGCCGTCGCCAGTAATACACGAAGACACCAGACTGCCCGCCTCTTACGCAAATTTTTATATTGCTAATGCAGTGGTTGTGGTTCCCACTTTCAGGGATGTGAACGACCAGAAGGCACTTGACATCATACAAGGTGTTTTTCCCGATAGGAAAGTGATTGGAATTGATTCAACGGACATCATTTGGGGGCTCGGGAGCTTTCATTGCCTTAGTCAGCAAGAACCAGCAGTTTAAAAAGATTAATAAGAAAAAGAAATATATTAATGAAGTTATTAGAAGGAAAAACAGCACTTATTACTGGTGCATCTAAAGGAATAGGGCGTAAAATTGCGGAGAAGTTTGCAGAACAAGGTGCAAATGTTGCTTTTACCTATCTTTCATCAGTAGAGAAAGGCGAGGCACTTGTAGCAGAACTGGAAAGCTATGGCACTAAAATAAAAGGTTATCGTTCAGACGCCTCTAAATTTGATGAGGCAGAGCAACTGATCAATACCATTGTTGCTGATTTTGGGGCATTGGATATCGTTGTAAACAATGCGGGCATTACTAAAGATGGTCTGTTGATGCGTATGAGCGAGGATCAGTGGGATGATGTGATCAATGTAAACCTGAAATCAGTATTTAATGTCTGTAAAGCCGCTTCAAAAGTGATGATGAAGGCACGTAAAGGTTCTATCATCAACATGAGCTCTGTAGTAGGTGTTCAGGGGAATGCCGGACAAGCAAACTATGCTGCTTCTAAGGCAGGTATTATTGGATTTTCTAAATCCTTAGCTAAAGAGCTTGGGTCAAGAAATATACGTACCAATGTAGTTGCTCCTGGTTTTATCCGTACAGAGATGACTGACGTTTTGGACCCAAAAGTGGTGAAAGGATGGGAGGACGGAATACCATTGAAAAGGGCAGGCGAAACGGAGGATGTAGCAAACGTTTGCTTATTTCTAGCCTCCGAAATGAGCGCTTACGTAACAGGACAAGTGCTGTCGGTTTGTGGCGGTATGTTGTAGATGGGCGATTCCTTTACATTTTACACTTTTTTAGCGTTATGTGGCTGTACCTTTGCAGGTTTACTGTTCGCATGGATACTTTATAGTAAGACGACGCATTTAAGTAAAAATGTAAGATTTGCACTGGCGGCAGGAAGGGCGTTAATCATAACCATCATTTCCTTCCTGCTTTTTTTTCCGCTGCTTCGCAGCGTGTCCTACCAATTAGAAAAGCCTATTGTTGTTATTGGCCAGGATAACTCCATATCCGCAGGGCATATTGAACCTGCAGGGTTTAACAAAAGCAAATACGAGAAAGATCTGCAGCAGCTGGCTGACCGTTTATCGGAAAAATACGAAGTCCGTCGCTACAGTTTCAGCGATAGCGTTAAGTCAGGATTTGATTTTTCTTATAAAGGAAAGATCACCAATGCTTCTAAATTAATAGGCAGGCTTAATGATGAATTGCTCAATAGAAATGTCGGGGCAGTTATTTTAGCTACAGACGGTATATTTAACCGGGGTGGAAGCGTTCTCTACGATGTTAGCAAACTAAAGGCCCCTATATATACCATAGCCCTTGGTGATACAATTCCTAAAAAAGACCTGATCATTGCGAATGTGAACAGTAATGAAATTGTTTACCTCGATAATGAATTTACACTTGACGTTCAGGTACAGGCTTTTGAGAGTAATGGCGCAGCTAGCAAACTGACAGCATATGAAAATGGAAAGGAAGTAGCTACCGCCCCAGTGCAGATTACTTCAAATGCCTTTGTTAAAAATGTACAGTTAAAGCTTAAAGCTTCCAGGCTGGGTTTACAACGCTATACCATTTCACTTGGTTCATTACCTAACGAGATATCAGTGACTAACAATGTCCAACACATCTTTGTAGACGTGATTGATGCGAAGCAAAAGGTTCTGATTGCCGCTGCGGCACCTCACCCTGATGTTGCTGTTCTTAAAGAGGCAATTGCAGCCAATCAGCATTATGAGGTTAAAGTAATGATTGGCGATGAGCTCAATGCGGTTAACTTAAAGGATTACGGTATGGTAATCCTATATCAGCTTCCATCAGTTGATAACACAGCACAAGCCTTTCTCAGTCGGGTAAAGCAGTCCAATATTTCTACCTGGTATGTGTTAGGTGCTCAGAGCAATCTTCCAGCATTTAATCAAATGCAGAAGGGTATAAGCTATGCTGGGAATATTAGTGCATTGCAAGAAGTTTATTCCGATGCCAATCCTAATTTTACCGCATTTGGTATCGATGCCGCATCTTCGAAGATTTTGGAGAACTTTGACCCCCTATTAGCCCCTTTTGGTAGCATAACCGTAAATGGCAATGCAACCATTGCCCTCAATCAACGTATTGGTAAAATAAAAACGCAATATCCGCAACTTATTTTTACTACCGACGACGGTAAAAAGACGGAATATTTGATAGGAGAGGGGATCTGGAGATGGAAGCTTTCTGAGGCATTGGATAATATAGAAGAAACAGTAGTTGGTGGTTTGATCAGTAAATCTGTGCAGTACCTCTCTTTAAAAGATGATAAGCGGAAATTCAAAGTTTATACCGCGAAGAATGCTTTTGATGAGAATGAAGCCGTATTGGTCAACGCTGCACTTTATAATGATAGTTATATGCCTGTAAATACTCCAGATGTTAGCATACAGGTGAAAAATGAAAAGGGCAAGTCTTACAATTATTTGTTCTCCAGGACAGAATCTGGTTACCAGCTTAACGCCGGATCTTTACCTCCGGGAAGGTATAATTATACCGCAGCAACCAGGTTGGGGGGCAAAGCTTACAGCGCAACCGGATTATTTTACATCAACAATATCGTCGAGGAATATCAGCAAACCATTGCTAACCACGAGTTGTTAGGAAATCTATCTGCCCAAACTAACGGTAAAATGTATATGCCAAATTCTCTTTCCAAAATTTATGAGGAGATTATCAACAACGAGAATGTCAAAACGCTGAGCTACGAAGACCGAAAATATGAAGAGCTTATCAACTACAAGTGGCTATTTGCGTTAATCATGGTTTTGTTAAGTTCGGAATGGTTTTTAAGGAAAAGAAATGGAGAAGTTTAATCCTTTTTATCTTCGTGGATAATTACGAAAACATCTTCATTATCCTTTTTCATGAAATACTTTTCCCGGGCAAACTTCTCTGCGGTGTTTAGATTGGTATTGAGCTCATTCAAGTCTTTTTTAACCTGGGCAATCTCTTTAACATAAAAGTCTTTCTCTTCCTGAAGTTTGCTTACTTCAGATTTAAATTCGTACTGGGCAAGAAAGTCGTTCTTGTCAAAAAATAACATCCATACCACAAATGCGATCACAGATAGGAAGTACTTATTTTTTATCAGTTCCAGTAAACGGTTCATGTAAACAAATATATCTTTTATTGGAATCAATACCAAAATAAAACAAAAAAGCCAGCACTGTTAAAGGTGCTGGCTCAAGATCAAATCATGATCGAACTATTTTTTTGTGTATTTGAAATCTTTACCTATAAAACGTGCAGAAGCACCCAATTCTTCTTCAATGCGAAGTAATTGATTGTATTTTGCTATCCTGTCAGAGCGAGAAGCTGAACCCGTTTTAATTTGTCCGCAGTTTAATGCAACAGCAAGGTCGGCGATAGTTACATCTTCTGTTTCTCCAGAACGGTGACTCATTACTGAAGTATAGCCATTAGTTTGTGCTAAAGTAACGGCATTGATGGTTTCAGTTAGAGAACCAATTTGGTTAACTTTTACCAAGATAGAATTAGCGGTTTTTTCGTCAATACCTCTTTGCAACCTCTTTACATTGGTCACAAACAAATCATCACCAACCAACTGTACTTTGTCACCTACTCTGTCTGTCAGCATTTTCCAACCTGCCCAGTCATCTTCGCCCATACCATCTTCAATAGAAATGATAGGATATTTTTCAGTTAGAGAGGCTAGATATTCAGCTTGCTCTGCACTGCTGCGGATTGCACCTTTATCGCCTTCAAATTTAGTATAATCGTATTTACCGTCTTTGTAGAATTCAGAAGCCGCACAATCAAAAGCAAGGCAGATTTGCTCGCCCGGTTTGTAGCCAGCTTTTTCAATTGCTTGAAGTATAGTTTCTACAGCATCTTCAGTACCATCGAACGTTGGTGCAAAACCACCTTCATCACCTACAGCAGTAGAAAGACCTCTATCGTGCAATATCGCTTTTAAGTTATGGAATACCTCAGTTCCCCAACGTAAAGCCTCAGAGAAAGAAGAAGCGCCAACAGGCATGATCATAAACTCCTGAAATGCGATAGGTGCATCAGAGTGAGATCCACCGTTAACGATGTTCATCATTGGAATAGGCAATGTATTTGCATTGACGCCTCCAATATAGCGGTATAATGGTTGGCGGCTTTCCTGTGCGGCAGCTTTAGCAACAGCTAAAGAAACACCTAAAATTGCGTTAGCACCAAGGTTTCCTTTGTTTTCTGTACCATCAAGCTTAATCAATAAGCTGTCAATCGCAGTCTGTTCAAATACATCAATACCTTTTAATTCATCAGCAATTTTATCATTTACATTTGCTACAGCTTTTAAAACGCCTTTACCTAAGTAAACTTTTTTATCGCCATCCCTTAGCTCTACAGCTTCGTGTACGCCGGTTGAAGCACCAGAAGGTACTGCTGCACGACCAAGAACACCATTTTCTGTAATTACATCTACCTCAATAGTAGGATTGCCACGGGAGTCAAGTATTTGCCGTGCATGAACATCGATTATTAAACTCATTTTTTATTTATATTTTGTTTTACGTAAGCCTTAGTGTATAATGTACAATTACTAAGGCAATACCCAAAGTTATAATAATTTTTAAATACGAGCCTATTCCCACTTAAAAACTTTTACCGCTACTGCATAAATACCTATGCCCCAAATAATCATGATCAAAATCTGCTGCTTTACATCCCATAGTCCAGCACCCTCAAAAGCTACTTTTCTCATGGCATCATTTAGGTAAGTAAGGGGTAAAGCCCTGCTAATTGGCTGTAGCCAGGTGGGAAAAGCGTCGATAGAAAAAAATGTTCCGGACAGCAAAAACTGCGGCAGGGTTATGATGTTAGAAATAGGCGGAATAGTGCTTTCGCTCTTGGCTATCCCGGATACCACAAAGCCGAAACCCATGAAAACAATCAGACCTATTAATGCCAGTAAGAGCATATTTATCACTGTAATTGCTCCATGTATCAGCGTAAATTTAAAAAGGAAGTGCCCAACCAGAATGATAAAAACTGCACCTAACAATGCAAAACCAATGCGCGCTATGCCCTCTCCAAAAACAATGCTCGATCTGCTTACCGGTGTAGCAAAGAAACGTTTGATCACGAGATTTTGACGCAGACTAAAGAATACGAACGCTGTACCAAATACACCCGTACTCAGCAAAGAAAAGCCCAGTTGTCCCGGGAGGATAAAATCAATTGTCCGGTAGGTTCTTCCGGTCACCATAGTTTCCGACAACTGTGCCACACTGGGTTTTATGTCCCTTGTATTCAAAGTGTATAATAAGTTGTTCAAAACCGACTTGAGGATATTTCCTTTATCTCTAGAAGCAGAAGTGTATTTCACGTTGACCAGGTATGCTGGTGTACCCGCTACATTCTTCTGTATGTCTAATAACGCATCATAATTTCCTTTTTCTAATGCTGCGTTTATTTCTTCTGTGGTTTTGTTTTTTATTAAACGGACCACACTGATGTGTTCAAGCGCTTTAATTACCGGGTTTTGCGTGTCTGATTTTGGCGAAACCGCCAGATCTATCTTCACACCACCACCTCCAAGGAAACCGAATACAAGAATAAAGATCAAAGGGAAGGCCAGCGTAAATACGACCGCAGAAGGGCTGCGCATTATAGAACGGAAACTTGCTTTGGCAAGTGCCAATGTGGCGTTAAGGTTACTGTAAGGTTTGTTCATCTGTTGTGTTAGTTATCGGCTCGCCATTCCTTGCCTGTAAGGTTTATAAAAACATCTTCAAGATTGGCTTTCTTCACTTCTTTTTTTCTTTCGAAACCACTGTTTACCAAGTTGTCTATCAAGGCATCAGGTGTATCTAAAACAATAATTTCACCGTGCTCCACAAATGCAACCCTATCGCAAAGCTGCTCTGCTTCATCCATATAATGTGTAGTAATTACAACTGTGGTACCGTTGCTACGTATCTCATTTATCAGGTCCCAAAGGTTGCGGCGAGCCTGAGGATCAAGGCCTGTAGTTGGCTCGTCAAGAAAAATAATTTTAGGAGAATTAATTAATGTTGTTGCGATAGAGAAGCGTTGCTTTTGCCCGCCTGAAAGCGCTCTATATTTTGCTTTTGCTTTATCCTGTAAATTTACTTTACCCAGCATTTCCATAGGATCGATCTTTACATCATATAAGCCTGAAAAAAGTTCCAAAAGCTCAACAAGGTTCAAGTTTGGATAATATCCAGCTGCCTGAAGCTGCACACCAATTATTCGTTTAATCTTGTTCGCGTCCTGATCTACTGAGTGCCCATCAACGAAAACTTCACCTGCGGTCTTTTCCCTTAATGTTTCTATGATTTCCAGCGTAGTGGTTTTACCGGCACCATTGGGGCCTAGCAGACCAAAAATTTCATTTTCGTAAACATCAAAGCTGATGCCCTTTACGGCAACAAAATCATCATATTTCTTTACCAGGTTTTTTACACTGATGATGGCCTCTTTCTTCTCCATATAATAAATGTAGCTAGGTTTTAAACAAAAAGAAGTAACCGTAGTTACTTCCTTTTAAAAATGTCGGTAGAATGATGTTTTTAGTAGGTAAAAGACCTGTTACCAGGTCAATTCACCCTCAATCATGTCAACGAAATCGTCAAACAGATATCTGGAATCATGTGGACCTGGTGATGATTCTGGGTGGTACTGCACAGAAAATGCTTTTTTACCCTTTACACGAATACCTTCAATCGATTGGTCGTTCAAGTTAATGTGGGTAATTTCAACCTTATCAGATTTCCTAACCTCGTCAGGAACAACACCAAAACCATGATTTTGCGAAGTTACCTCACAATGATTTTTGATTATATTTTTTACCGGGTGATTTAAACCCCTGTGCCCGTTAAACATTTTCATGGTACCAATTCCATTCGCTTCTGCAAGTAATTGATGACCAAGGCAAATTCCAAAAAGTGGTTTATCTGCCGCTAAAATTTCTTTTACGGTGTCTATCGCATAAGGCATTGCCGCCGGGTCACCGGGGCCATTAGAGATAAAATAGCCGTCTGCACCCCAACTGTCCATTTCTGCAAATGTAGTTTTAGCGGGGAAAACCTGAATATATATATCCCTATGATCAAAATTTCTTAATATATTTTTCTTAATACCCAGATCAAGCGCGGCAACCTTAATCGGCGCCTCTGGAGAACCATAAAAATAAGAATCCTTAGTAGATACCTGAGAAGACAACTCTAAACCGTCCATTGAAGGTACTTCAGCAAGTTTAGCTTTAAGCTCATCAATATCGGTAATTTCTGAAGAGATAATTCCATTCATTGCTCCTTTATTCCTGATGTGACGTACCAATGAACGGGTATCAATGTCAGAAATACCTACAATATTTTCATTCTGAAAATAGTCCTGAATAGATTCAGAAGCTTCCTTACGGCTGAACCCAATATTGTAGTTTTTACAAACCAAGCCAGAAATTTTAATGCTATCAGACTCGATTTCATCTTTATGGATACCATAATTCCCGATGTGGGCATTGGTAGTTACCATAATCTGTCCAAAATAAGAAGGATCAGTAAAGATTTCCTGATAACCGGTCATTCCTGTGTTAAAGCAAATCTCTCCAGTTGTTGTACCAATTTTTCCGGCAGCTTTACCATAATAAACGGTGCCGTCAGCGAGCAGCAAAATTGCAGGTAACTTTGTGTAATTAGTCATGCGGATTATTAAAATGAAAATTTTTGATGAAGGAAAATGAGGAAAATGGAAGTTTATATCCGACTTTGATGTCGCTTTCGTAATTAACAAATGTGCTGTTAAATAACCCCTTCATTTCGGAGTACAAAGATACGTGTTTGCAGCTTTATATCAAGGCCTTTTTTAAAACAATAAAACTATCTTTATTTCAGTTGTAAAAAGTAATTTTGCTCCAACAAAACGAAATGCCATGTCTGTAAACAAAGAAGTAAAGCGCATCACCACTCATATTCTTCAAGAAATGAAGCATAGCGGAGAGAAAATAGCGATGTTAACAGCATACGATTACTCTATGGCCACTATCCTGGACGACGCAGGCCTGGATGTTTTGCTCGTTGGTGATTCTGCATCCAACGTGATGGCCGGTCATGAAACTACCTTGCCAATCACGCTTGATCAAATGATTTACCATGCGCAGGGCGTAGTTAGAGGAGCAGCCAGAGCATTTGTTGTGGTAGATTTACCTTTCGGTTCTTATCAGGGCAATTCAAAAGAAGCTCTTAATTCTGCTATCAGGATTATGAAGGAATCTGGCGCACATGGTGTGAAATTGGAAGGCGGAACCGAGGTAGCAGAATCTATTTCACGCATCATTACTGCGGGCATACCAGTGATGGGCCATCTGGGTTTAACCCCACAATCAATTTATAAATTTGGCACCTACACGGTAAGGGCTAAAGACGAAGCGGAAGCCGAGAAACTGAAAATAGATGCACTTGCTTTACAAGAAGCCGGCTGTTTTGGTATTGTATTGGAGAAAATCCCCGCCAGATTAGCTAAAGAGGTTTCTGAAAGCCTTTCCATCCCTACAATTGGTATAGGAGCAGGGCCAGATTGCGACGGACAAGTTTTGGTAGTTAATGATATGATTGGCTTAACCAAAGGCTTTAAGCCAAGATTTTTACGTCAGTATTTAGATCTTTATGAAGGCATCTCGGGTGCAGCAAAATCTTACATCAGCGATGTTAAATCCAAAGATTTTCCAAATGCAAAAGAACAATACTAATGCCTGTTACCGATAAGGATATTTTATACGAAGACAATCATCTCATTGCTGTTAACAAAAAAGCCGGCGATATAGTGCAGGTTGATGAAACAGGGGATGAGCCGCTGGATGAGCAGGTTAAAAAATATCTGGCTAAAAAATATAACAAACCCAATAGTGCATTTTTAGGTGTAGTACACCGCTTAGACAGACCTGTTAGCGGTGTTATTTTGTTTGCAAAGACCAGCAAGGCACTAGAAAGAATGAACGCCATGTTTAAAAACAGGGAGGTTAAAAAGACTTATTGGGCAGTGGTAAGAAACAAACCATCACAAATGTCGGGTACTTTGGTACATTGGTTGGTAAAGAATCCTCAAAAAAATGTGGTAACTTATTACAAAACTGAGGTTCAGGGTAGTCAGCGTGCCGAACTAAGTTTTAGGGTGATCACTGAGTTGAACGACTACTATTTAATTGAAGTAGATCCGTTAACTGGTCGTTCTCATCAAATCCGCGTACAGTTGTCCTCTTTAGGGAGTCCGATCGTTGGAGATAATAAATACGGCTATCCCCGCGGGAGCAGAAAGGGCAGCATTTGCCTGCATGCAAGAAGACTGCAATTCATGCATCCCGTTAAAAAAGAACCAGTTAATATTTTCGCTAGACTGCCGATAGACGGTTTTTGGGAAAAATTTGAAAACTGTTAAGTTACTTACAATCTGTTTTTTCGAAAACTAAACCATTGTCAAACTTAAGCGCAGCTCTGTTTTTAAAAACTGTTTTCACACCTTTTTGTTCAACATCGCCAAAACCTTCTATCAGTTGCCCACCTTTATGAAGAAATACGATTTCGCGAACAGAACGCATGCCTTCCGAGTCGAATGTATATTCGGCAATAATGGTGTCGCCCTTCAATTCACCTGCTATTTTACCTTTGTTGCTATCTTTTTCAAATAATTTATAGCTCAAATCTCCAGTAACTTCTTCACCAGCTATTTGTAAGTTTAAGTATGCGGTATCTCTATTTTTTATGTAGGCATAACAATTACCAAGCTCCTGGTCATTCGAAACCACTGCTGTCGTATCCTTACTAGTTTTAGCAACGGTATCTGTTTGTTGTCCGGCTTTTTTATCGTTTGTACATGAACTTATACAAAACACAGCTACTACTGCGAAAATTGGCACGATAAATCTGAATCTCTTTATATTTTTCATACAATGCGGATAGCAATTGTTTTGCCAAAATATATGTACTCTATTTACCTTCTTCTGGATGAATAAGCTAGTGCTTCTTAATTACAAGTTAAAAAACCAGGATTTAAAGCGGATTTTATAGGGATTTGATTCGGATAAAACAGGAATTTTGTCCCTGCTAAGTCCCTGTTAACTCCCTGTTATCTCCCTGTTAGGTCCCTGTTTCTTAAAAAGAAAATCCGAACTTTTCCAGATGCTGTTAGCATTCCTCTAGTTCGGGTTTTCATATTTGAATATTTTGATACTATTTCATTTTCGCACCAAGCGCATATTTGATTCCGCCTAACAAATGATTCAGGTAAAGTGGATCTGCGTAAGATTCCTCAACGTGACCTAGTTCTGTGTAAAAAGCGCGACCGCCATCATAATTATGATACCAGGCCATAGGGTGTGTAGCGCCATTTATTCCTCCTGTGTAGCTGGTTTCATCGATAGTGATCAGCACGTTAAGGTCTGGAGCTATATTCTTGAAATTATACCATTCATCTTTTCTGCTCCAAACTGCAGGAAGATGTTTTGTAGCAATTGTTGTACGATCTACCACGTTGAGCGTTGCAGTTTGCTGCGCGGGATGGCTTACAAAATAAGCACCAACTAACTTGCCGTACCACGCCCAATCATATTCTGTGTCAGTTGCGGAATGTACGCCAACAAAACCATTTCCAGATTTGATATATTGCTCAAAAGCGGTTTGTTCTTCATTGTTCAATGCATCCCCAGTCGTATTTAAAAAAATAACTGCTTTGTATTTTTTTAGGTTTGCGGTGTTAAAGTTGCTTGCATCTCTCGTTGTATCCACCGCAAATTTATTTTCAGCCCCTAGTTTTTGAATGGCAGCCATACCCACGTCAATAGACGAGTGATGGAAACCTGCAGTTTTAGAAAATACAAGTACACGATTCTTTTGTGCCGAAACAAGGTTGCTCATTAAGATCATGGCAACCACAAAGGCGCCAAATAATTTTTTAGTATTCATTGTTATGTGTTTATAGGGGAATAAATATAGTGGTAATCTATTGCATTTTTACAACTAGTCCGCCATAAAAACTTCTGGTTGCGGCTGCATTGAAGTATCTGGCGCCAACTGCATTAAGATCGTTACCTAAGCTGTACTTCTGGTTCAGCAAATTGTCGGCCCCGGCAAACAATTCTAAGGGCAACTTGCCTAATCTCAGATCCTTAATGCCAATTTTTGCCTGCATCAGGTGGTATTTTCTAGCATACACCGTATTTGCATCGTTTAATGGTATGCTAGACGTATAGTTGTGCTGTAAAAACGCATAGATCGACTTTGGTAAATGTATTTCAGCGTTGCTGACAATTGCTGCTTTAGGCACACCCGTTAGCCTATTGCCGGAGTAATTGTCTGTATTGTTCAGGTAATCCTCAAATTTGAACCGACTTAAAGTATAGCTGTTTCTTAATTGAAGGCCGCGGATTAATCCTGTCTGCTTTTCCGTTATAAGCCAAAAAGAAAGAGATGTTTCCAGTCCCAATTGTTTAGTGCCACCTGCATTTACAAAAAACTCTGTCACGTTTTGATCTACTCGCCTTACGATGGCATTGTTTAAATGGTAATAAAAACCGGTTAGGTCGGCATACAATCTGTTGTCAATGGCTTGCAGGCGTACGCCTGTTTCGTAATTCCAGCCATATTCTGGCTGTAAATCTACATTGATCACATTGTTAGATGCCCTGACTTCTGCCAGGGTTGGAGGGGAATAACCCTTGCTTATAGAGCCTCTTAAAGATAGATCTTTAGTTAAAAGATAAGATAATGCCAGGCGTGGCATAAACTGATTGCTGAACTTCTTGGTTTGCTTGGCAATTGCAATTGGCGCCAGGCTTTCGTAATTGTAACTATATAAGTTGGAACTTGCGGAGAGTTCTATTAGTAATTTTGAAGCTATATCTGCGCTTAGGTGTACAAATGCAAAGTTCGATTTCGCCTTTAGTTTATCTGACGCTTGGATTGCGCCAGTTGTGCCGAAGTTGTTGTCGAAGTTCTGAAAGTCTGTAGCGGTCTGCATGCTTTCCAATCCTACATTGAGTTTCCAATTCGCAAATTGAGCATTGTTGGTATATTCCAAATAGGAGCGGAGGCCGATGGTAGATTCCTTACGCTTCTCGTAATTGGTGATGAACGGGTTCTTGAAATTTGTGTGTGAAGAAAATACAGAGATCACATGATTGAAATGTTGACTGATGTTCCAGGTATTGGATATGCCTCCATACAGGGTGTTGCTAAAAATACCTGCTTGCTGCTCTATGGCACTCTTTGTAGCGGGGGTTGCTGGTCGCGATGCTCTTGGATTGGCTAAAAATTGCGCGGCATTTAACCCGCCAGGTGTGTCATAGTGAAGGTCAGAATAAAATACTATGGCTTTTAAACTGGCATTTTTTGCATAATCTAACTTTTGGAGCAATTGGAAATATTTGCGGTCCATTGCGCTATGATCGCGATAGCCATCGCTCCGCTGGTAAGCTTGTGTCAGTTCAAAGCTGTATTTACTGAACTGCTGCTTAAGCATTGCGGTTTGATGGAACATCCCGAATGAACCTCCTTCTAGTTTTAATTGTGCAGTGGTACTATCAGCCCTGCTTTGCGGTTGGATTAAGATTACGCCGCCAGAGTTGGCGCCGTATATGCTGCCATGCGGACCTTTAAGTATTTGTATTTGGTTTGCGCCTGCCACGTCAAGCGCATTTAAATAACTATTGCCTCCTGCATCGGTCAATGGGAAATCGTCAAAATAGATTTTTACATTCCTGATGCCAAACGGGGACCTGAGCAAACTCCCTCTAATTGATAACCGGTAACTGCCAGGCGAGCGTTCTTCCATGCGAACGCCAGAAACGGTATTTACCGCACTTACCAACGAGTTGGAAGGTTGCTTGTCTAATGCTGCCTGATCAATTAATCCGATGCTTCCGGTAGAACGAAGTAGTGGCTGACTGGAAAAATAAGGCTTTATGATCACTTCATTTAAGTGTTTTGTGGTATCTGATTTAGTTTGTGCAAAGCTTAAGGAACAGCTGATGGCCAGTAAAGTGGTAAAGATTATTTTCATCGATAACAAAGCTATAGTTTAGACAGACTAATCGTTAAGATGTATTACCATATTTACGTTAATATGTTTTCGTTATATAGCAGGTTGACAACAAAATCCTATCTTTAGGCGATTTTAACGGGAGCATGTTTGTTAAAAACAATCTGCTTTTATTTTCATTTATATAATTGTATTTATAAACAACATGTCGAACAAAGCAAAAATTATCTATACTAAAACAGATGAAGCGCCAATGTTGGCAACCTACTCATTGCTGCCAATTGTACAAGCTTTTACCGCCTCAGCAGGCATTGATGTAGAAACCAGAGATATTTCTTTAGCGGGAAGGATTTTAGCGAATTTCCCAGAATTTCTAAAAGATGATCAGAAAGTTGGCGATGCATTGACTGAGCTTGGGAAGCTTGCTACTACACCTGAGGCCAATATCATTAAGTTGCCGAATATTTCTGCTTCTATTCCTCAGTTGGTTGGTGCAATTACAGAGCTGCAATCGCAAGGTTATGCCATTCCCGATTATCCGGATAATGCGCAAACAGATGACGAGAAAGCAATTAAAGCCAAATATGCGAAGGTATTGGGATCTGCGGTTAATCCAGTTCTACGTGAAGGTAATTCAGATAGAAGGGCGCCTAAAGCAGTAAAAAATTATGCGAAAGCTAACCCTCATTCTATGGGTAAGTGGTCGGCAGATTCTAAAACCCGGGTGGCCAGTATGAGTACTGGTGATTTTTATGGTTCAGAAAAGTCTGTTACCCTTGCAGAGGCAAGTCAGTTTAAAATAGAGTTTGTTGACGGAAGCGGAGCGGTTACCGAATTAAAGGGTCTTGGTTCGTTAAAGGCAGGAGAAGTTATTGATAGTTCGGTATTAAGTATCTCTGCTTTAAAATCCTTCGTTGCAGAAGCTATTGCAGAAGCGAAGGCGGCCGGGGTGTTGCTTTCTGCTCACCTAAAGGCGACGATGATGAAAGTCTCAGATCCTATTATTTTTGGCGCCATCGTTGAAGTTTATTTTGCAGATGTGTTTGCTAAATATGATGAGCTTTTTAAAGCACTTCATGTAGATACTCGCAATGGATTGGGTGATGTTTACGCGAAGATTGCCGGGAATATACAAGAAGCAGAGGTAAAGGCTGCGATAGAAGAGGCAATTGCAAACGGACCCGCATTGGCGATGGTAAATTCTGATAAGGGTATCACTAACCTGCATGTACCTTCTGATGTGATTGTTGATGCTTCGATGCCGGCAATGATCCGTACTTCGGGTCAAATGTGGAATAAAGACAACAAGTTAGCGGATACGATTGCCATTATTCCTGATCGTTCCTATGCTGGTGTTTACACTGCAACGATTGAAGACTGTAAGATAAATGGCGCCTTTGATGTGACCACAATGGGTTCTGTGCCAAATGTTGGTTTGATGGCTCAGAAAGCTGAAGAATATGGGTCGCATGATAAAACTTTCCAGGCAACTGCAAAAGGAACAATCCGCGTAATTGATGCTGAAGGTAAGTTGTTTTTTGATCAGCAGGTTGAAAGCGGCGATATCTTCCGCATGTGCCAGACCAAGGATGCACCTATACAAGATTGGGTTAAATTAGCCGTGAACAGGGCGCGTTTATCAGCTACACCTGCTGTCTTTTGGTTAGATAGCCATAGAGCACATGACAGGCAGATTATTGAAAAAGTAAATAACTATTTGTCGCACTTGGATACAAAAGGCTTAGATATCCGAATTTTATCGCCAGTTGAGGCCACTAAATTTACATTAGCCCGGATCCGTAAAGGTGAGGATACGATTTCAGTAACAGGTAACGTATTGCGTGACTATTTAACAGATTTATTCCCAATTCTTGAACTTGGGACCTCTGCTAAAATGTTGTCTATTGTGCCGCTAATGAATGGTGGTGGATTGTTTGAAACCGGGGCTGGTGGATCTGCTCCTAAACATATTGAGCAATTCTTAGAAGAGGGATATTTGCGTTGGGATTCATTGGGTGAATTTTTGGCACTGGCTGTTTCTTTAGAACACCTTGGCCAGACACAAAATAATCCTAAAGCTTTGGTCCTTGCAGAAACTTTAGACCTTGCAACTGAAAAGTTTCTGGCAAATGATAAATCCCCTGCCAGAAAAGTAGGGCAGATAGATAATCGTGGTTCACATTTTTACCTCGCTATGTATTGGGCAGAAGGTTTGGCCGCACAAGATAAGGATGCAGAATTGAAAGCAAGGTTTACGCCTTTAGCTAAAGCCTTTACTGAACAGGAAGCAGAAATTGTTGGAGAGCTGATTGGTGCTCAAGGTAAGCCTCAGGATATTGGAGGTTATTATCATCCAAGTGATGACTTGGCGTTTAAAGCCATGCGTCCAAGTGAGACTTTAAATGCAGCACTTGCATCACTATAATATTTCTTAAGAAAAGTGGTAAGCCCGTTTGCATTTGCAGACGGGCTTTTTGATTTATATGGCAAACAAATGCCGATTGGATAACGTTATAGTTTTATAAATTATAATGTTATGAGCGCAAATGAAAATACGGTTTCAGGAGGTCAAGGTTCTTCTGATAGATTACATAATTCAGATTTAGGCGAAACCAAGGATTTCGATAATTTGTCTTTTGACAAGGATAAGAATACGTTTGAAGTGGATGTGAAAGGTCCTGATAAGGATTATGATCATCCGTTTCCTTACGAGACTCCTTCAGAAAATGGCGCCGATTTTAATTCAGATTATGATGAAGCCAATCCATATGTAGGCGATGAGTATGCTAAAAAGGAAGACCAGATAGAAGCCGGACTTGGCGATTTAGGTATGCACATTGATAACGGAGAAAGCATTGAGGTTGAACCAGAGGATGAGTTTCTGGCACGCACTCCTGAAGATGACCGGGATGATTTGGACGAGGAAGGTTACCCTGTAAATGACACTCCCGCTAAGTAAAAATTAATTGTTGATGTCAAGGTTAAAACGCCTTCGCATTTCTTCTAGCTTAGGATTCTTTTCCACCAGGTACTGATATTTTTCAGTACTGGTGTATAATCTGTTTACAGCTGCACGCGTTACTTGCTTGGCTTTAATACTGATATTAAAGTTTTTCAGTCGCGGCCGGATGTAATTCAACAAGTCAATCATTTCATCATGCAGTAATCCTTCCTGAAGCTTATGCTCTACATGAACCAAAATGACATCATCATCTTGCAACTGGGGCTCCGAGGTACTTAATAAGGTGTAAACGTTAATTTTCCCTTCTTCTTTTACCTTATTGGTATAGCTGTTCCAGCAATCCAGGAATTGTTCTATAGTGAAGGCTTCTTTAGCTTCGCCAATAATATATTTGGGCTCTTTATCATCTTCACCTGCGGCAGCTCTTGCCAAGTCAGTAAGTGATGGTATGAGCGTGCTTGCTTTATTTTGATCTGATAATGGGTTTAATGCAATGCGGTTGGTTGGAATGTTAATTTTGGCGGCAGCTATCGGAATAGCGCTATCTGTAATTTCCTCTTTTACTGTCTGTTCTGGTTTTTTTTCAGAAGCTATTTCTGTTTTAACTGATGGGGCTGACGTAATAGTTTGCGCAGCCGGCTCGACGTTTTCAGAACTTAGATTAGTTTTTTTTTTAATCTGATCTTCGTCAGTTGATGGGCTTGATTTATGCAGTTGTGCCAAGTTGAGTACCGAAGGGATATGGCACATTTTGATCAGCGTGAGCTCTACCTGTAGTCGTTGGTTTTTGCTGTTCTTATAATTGAGGTCGCACTGGTTAGCTAGGTTTAAGGCCGTTAATATAAATGATACCTGAGTAAGCTGACTTTGACTGATATACCGTTGTTTAATGTTTTCACTTACTTCGAGTAGCCGGGTAGTTTGAGGATCTTTGGCTACCAGCAAATTTCTAAGGTGCGCTGACAAGCCGTTTATAAAATTGTTGCCATCAAAACCATTGTTTAGAATATCATCAAATAATATTAGCGCTTGGCTGACATTGGTGCTGGTTAGAAAATCAGTCAGCTTAAAATAGTAATCGTAATCGAGTATATTTAGATTGGCGATTACGGACTTATAAGTCAGGTTTTTATTGGTATAGCTAACAATCTGATCAAACATGGAGAGCGCGTCCCTCAAGCCACCATCAGCCTTTTGAGCGATGATGTGCAAACCATCTTCTTCTACCAGAATCTGTTCGCGAACAGCGATCTTGTTCAGAAGCGTCGCAATATCGTCAACTTGAATTCTGTTGAAGTCGAAAATCTGGCAGCGGGAAAGAATGGTTGGCAGAATCTTATGCTTCTCAGTAGTGGCTAAAATAAAGATTGCGTAGGATGGCGGCTCTTCAAGTGTCTTTAAAAATGCATTGAATGCATTTGCCGATAGCATGTGCACCTCATCTATGATATAGATTTTATACTTACCTGCTTGTGGTGGAATCCGAACCTGGTCTATCAGGCTCCTGATATCATCCACTGAATTGTTGGACGCAGCATCCAGTTCATGAAAGTTAAACGAATGCCCGGTCTGGAAAGACATACAAGATTCACAAGTACCGCAAGCTTCCTGATCTGCCGTTAAATTAGTGCAGTTAATGGTTTTGGCTAGTATCCTTGCACAGGTTGTTTTACCTACACCCCGAGGGCCACAAAAAAGGAATGCTTGGGCAAGCTGATTATTTTTTATCGCATTTTTAAGTGTGCCTGTAATGTGCTGCTGACCAACAACGGTTTCAAACGTTGCCGGGCGGTACTTACGGGCTGATACGATAAAGTTTTCCATGCGACAACGAAATTATAAATTTTTTAGAGAGGTATATAGTATTGTTGGGAAATAATAAAGAAGGATTTTTTTTGGGGGACTGTTTGATTTGTCTGAAATAAAATTAATTTTGGGCAACCAAAGACAAACCAATAATATGAAACGCTTTCTCATCGGCTTATTTTTAGCCCTTCCTGTGCTGTCTGCTGCGCAGTCAAATTTCCAAAGAGGTTACATCGTTAACAACGCTAAAGATACTTTAGAGGGGTATATTGATTACAAACCTCAGCTGAATTCGATAACTAGCTTCACGTTTAAGCCTGGAGAAAATGGTGTGCTGCAGACGATGACGGTGGAGAATTGCAAAGCCTATGGGATCAAGGGTTACGGAAATTTTGAGCGTTTTACCTTAGCTGTTAGTCAGGGTTCTGCATCGACTGAGGCGACGGTGTTTTTAAAGGTACTTTTGAAAGGATTCAATGTTACTTTTTACAAATATAGAGATGATTTAAGAGAGCGGTTTTTTCTAAAGGGAAATGCCAGTGCCGATCCCTATGAATTAATAGCCGACAATGATCGTTATAAAGGGCAACTGCTGTTTGAAATGAGAAACTATAATAGTGGTACTCAATATTTTGAAAGTGACATGGAATCCGTTAAGTACAATGAGCAAGATCTTTCAAAAGTAATAGCCATGATGAACCGTGAGGTGGTGAGAGTTGCGAAGAAAAACACAAGACTTTTTGTTGGAGTTGGGGTAAGCAATACATCGCCGCGTTATACTGGTCAGCACCCGCTTTCAAGCGATGCTGCGGTTAGAACATCATCTTTAATGCCAAGTATATCAGTGGGTGCAGATTTATTTAATGGTGCTACCGCTGCTTTCTTTGTTTACAGAGCGGAACTTTCTTTGTTGATGGGAAAGGATTTGAAAATTGCAAATGGGGATATGGTTCATTCTTTTGATCACATGACGCTTTCATTTAACCCAAAGGTGTTGGCAAACGTATACAACCAGGAGAAGCTGAAGGTTTTTTTTGGGGTCGGTGCGATAGCAAACTATTCGAAATTCAACAACAATAAAGCTGGAAGAGTAGTGCCTGTATCCGGATCGGGAGATCAATTTATCGAAACAGAAGTTGCATTGAATAGCGCATCCATCGCGTATAATTTTAGTGCAGGGATACTCATCAATAAAAAAATAGAAGCTGGGGCTACCTATACTCCCGCGTATTCAGTATCAAACTACAACGCCTTCGATGTAAAGCTGAATATTTTGCAGGTTGGGCTTAAGTATCATTTCGGAAAATAATTGCGTATAGCGATTTTGATAACCTGCTATTTACTAATCATTAAACCTTTTGATTATTAGAAATTTATTGTTAGCTTTGCCCTCCCGTAATAAAAGTGCGGGATTAAATTAAAAAACAAATTAATAACAATGAATCAGTACGAAACTGTTATCGTTCTAACCCCGTTGTTATCAGAAGAAGTTGCTAAAGAAGCATTGGCGAAATTTAGCAAAATCATCACTGATAACGGAGCCGAAATTGTTCAAGAGGACAATTGGGGTTTGAGAAAATTAGCGTATCCGATTGAAAAAAAAGCAAGCGGATTTTTTCACCTTACAGAGTATAAATCTACAGGTGATGTAATTAGTAAATTGGAATTGGAGCTTAAACGCGATGAGCGTGTATTGCGTTTCCTTACCATTAGATTAGACCGTCATGCGGTTGCGTATAATGAAAAGAAGCGTAGCGGAGCTTTTAACAAGAAACCAAAACAGGAGGCTGCAGTATAATGGCAAAGGATCAAATACAATATGTTACCGCTCCAAAAGTGGACGATAACAGGAAGAAATATTGCCGTTTTAGAAAAAATGGTATTAAATACATTGATTACAAAGACGCAAACTTTTTGTTAAAATTCATCAATGATCAAGGTAAACTTTTACCTCGCCGTTTAACTGGTACTTCATTGAAATTTCAGCGTAAAGTGGCTCAAGCGGTTAAACGTGCACGCCACATTGGTTTGTTGCCTTTTGTTGCTGACCAATTAAAATAGGAACTGAGAGATGGAAATCATTTTAAAACAAGATATTAAATCCCTAGGGGAGAAAGACGATATCGTAAATGTAAAGCCAGGTTATGGTCGTAACTACTTAATCCCACAAGGATTTGGTCAGTTGGCAACTGTTTCTGCGAAAAAAGTTTTAGCAGAAAACTTAAAGCAAGCGGCTTTTAAACAAGATAAAATTAAGAAAGATGCAGAAGGCATTGCTGAACGTTTAGCGGAAGTTAAACTTTCAATTGGAGCTAAAGCAGGTGAATCAGGTAAGATTTTTGGTGCAGTGAATACCATTATGATTGCTGATGCATTGAAACAACAAGGTTTTGATGTTGACCGTCGCCGCATTACTTTCGAAACTGAACCTAAATTTGTTGGTGATTATGTTGCCAACTTAAACTTACACAAAGAAGTGAAAGTTAAAGTTCCTTTCGCAGTAGTTGCTGAGTAATCTTCATTAACTGAGATATAAAAGCGTTCAGATATTTCTGGGCGCTTTTTTTATACCCTTAGATTTGCAATTTGATTTGAGTTGCTCAATATCTATCTTTGGCCGATGGCAAAGCAGAAAAAGGTGGTTAGGAGCAATAAAAATCCCCGTTTAAAGAGAATCACTTCCGTTATTTCAAAGATTTTCCTGTGGTTTTTGATGGTTACCGTACTGTGGGTACTGGCCTATCGATTTGTAAACCCGCCCATCACTTTACTAATGATTCAGCGTAATATTGAACGCAGCTCAGATGATAAGCCATCCAAGATGAAGAAAGATTGGGTTGATTTTGAGGATATCTCAGACAATATGAAGAGGGCCGCTGTTTCTGCAGAAGATCAATTGTTTTTAAAACACCTGGGATTTGATGTTAAGGCGATTGAAAAAGCCTTCAAAACCAACAAGAAAGGGAAAAATATTAAAGGTGGAAGCACTATATCTCAGCAAACAGCTAAAAACGTTTTTTTATGGCCTGGAAGATCTTGGATTAGAAAAGGATTTGAGGCGTATTTTACGTTACTTATAGAGATACTGTGGAGTAAGGAAAGAATACTGGAGGTTTACCTCAATGTAATTGAGATGGGCGACGGGATTTACGGTGCAGAAGCTGCATCGCAAGAATACTTTGGTAAGTCGTGCAGCAAACTTACCCGTTCTCAGGCAGCTATTATAGCAGCATGCTTCCCTAATCCAAGGCGCTGGACCCCCCGAAAGCCTACGACTTACATCAAGCACAGACAATACCTGATCATGCGAAATATGCGCAGGTTAGGGCCTCTGGATTTTTAACCTAATGAAGCGAGGGTTCTGTTACAATAGGTGAGCAAAAACGATGTTATGCCAGCTTTGCTCAAAGGGTACTTGCCATTTGGTTTCAAATTCTTGCAAGTTTTGCACCATATTATTGAACACTATGGTTTTCGGGCCGACAGCTTTTATATTAATTAAAGTTTCAAAATCTTCTTTGTTCGTTACCACAACTTTATCATCTACAAGATAAGCCATGTTAAACCTATTAAATAGATCTACCTGGTATTGTTCTTCTATCTCCTTTACAACACGTACAGATGCATCGATAGAACAGCCAGTTGCACCGGAAGCAGTCTCGTCGACAGTGAATACAATAAAGTAACTATGTAGTACCTCTGCCTTAGCTTTAAGCTGGTGGCCATGTGCCTTCCATTGTTCAGTGAAAGCGGTTATTTTTTGCTGAATTGCAATGGTTTCAACTTCTGTAAACGCGCGGTTACTTTGATAGATCCAAATTTTAGATTGTGGAGAAAAACTCATATTCAAAATTACATTTTTTTTTAACTTGATACCCTGAAATCATTTCCCTGATGAAAAAGTTTACAATTTACTTGAAAACATGCCTTTTTGCAGCTTTCTGCCTATTTTTAATGGCTTTTTCTCACCCTTTTGATCTTATTGAGGAAAGCTCATTTCTCCAAAAAATGCTGAAGGACCATTATGATGAGCTGCGCGAAATTCCTGCTTTAAAGCGCTATGAACTTAATGTTACCAACAGTGGTTTTTGCAGATACAAATGCTTTTATGCAAACGGTAAGGTTGAATATTTCTCTTTCAATTTAACGAAATTTAAGTCTATAGATTATTATGGTACTGATAAAAATGGAACCGTAGTTTTGCGGACTGCCGGCGATGATGTGATTGTGCAGACCTATAATGACAGGAAACAGGGGGACTTGGACAGTATGGCTAATTTTATGACAATTCCTTTGAAGAATATGGAACCACAAGACTTAAATGATTTATCTGACCGTCTTACGCGGATAAATGGTCAGCTACTTGCTCAAAAATAGTATATACTTCCGTTTCCTGATACCTTGAAGCCACAATAATCTGGGTATTTCCTGCATGTTGCTGGAATAATTTTTTTGCAAGATCAGGGCAGTTGTTGTCCTTTGACAGGTGAGAAAGCAACAAGTGACTCATGTACGCAGGTTTATGGCTGATGAATAATTCCAATGCCTGCTTGTTTGATAAGTGCCCTCTGCCACCAGTGATGCGTTTTTTCAGAAAATAAGGATATGCGCTTTTACTAAGCAGTTCATCGTCATAATTGGATTCAAGAAATGCGGCATTGCATTGCTTGAAATAAAATGTGAGTTGTTCACAGGCGATCCCAAGATCGGTGAAAACGCCAACTCTGGTATTTCCACACGTTATGATAAAGCTAAAAGGTTCTGCCGCATCATGTAGTTTTGGGAACCCGATAATTTCCAATCTACCAATATGAACAGTGTTGTTGGCGCTAATATATTTGACGAGATCTTGTCTTAGGTTAAACCTACAACCTGTGTGGGTGCCTGGAGTTAGGTACACAGGGAGATTGTATTTAGATGCGAGATTGCAAAGACCTTTTATGTGATCAGCATGTTCGTGCGAGATAAAAATTGCCTTAACTTTTAACATTGAAAGACCGAGACGAAGCATCCTGCGCTCAGTTTCCCTACAAGACAGGCCTGCATCAACAAGGATCGCTTCATCGTTGTTGCCAACATAATAGCAATTCCCGTTACTACCAGAGTTAAGAGAAGCAATATGTAGATCACTAAAGGCCATTCGCTCTTGCTGTTATCTCTGCAATATCCAATACCTGGACACTTTGATCCTGGTCTTTCAGCTTAACTCCATCACGAAGCATCGTCATGCAAAATGGGCAACCAGCGGCAATGATTTGTGGCTGTGTTTCGAGGGCCTCTTCGATACGCTCAATATTGATGTCTTTATTTCCCTTTTCAGGTTCCTTAAACATTTGAGCGCCACCTGCACCGCAGCATAAGCCGTTAGATTTACAGCGTTTCATTTCTACCAGTTGCGCGTCTAGAATTTCCAGTGCTGCTCTTGGGGCTTCGTAGATGCCATTACCGCGACCAAGGTAACATGGATCATGGTAAGTTATTTTCTTTCCTTTGAAACTTTCACCACCTTCTGCTTTTAGTTTTCCTTCATCTATCAGTTGCTGGATAAGTTGTGTATGATGAATCACTTCGTAAGTGCCACCTAAGCCAGGATATTCATTCTTGATGGTATTGAAGCAATGTGGGCAGCCAGTTACGATCTTCTTAATATTATAAGCATTCAGCACCTCAATATTGGTCATGGCCTGCATCTGAAAAAGAAACTCGTTGCCGGCACGCTTTGCAGGATCTCCTGTACAACTTTCCTCTGTGCCTAAAACTGCGTATTTCATCCCCACATGATGTAATATCTTACAGATGTCGCGCGTGGTTTTTTGTGCCCGTTCATCATAACTGCCTGCGCATCCAACCCAGAACAAAATTTCTGGTTCTTCGCCTTTTGCTATCAATTCTGCCATTGTTGGCACTTCAAAATTTAATTGCTCGCTCATCTTACCGTTTAATTACGCGCTGAATTTATTGTAGTTGAATTAATTTTCTTTAGCCCAGTTTAACCTGTCTGCAGGCGAATATTTCCAGGGGGCACCGTTATTTTCGATATTCCCCAACATTGCGCTTATGCTGGCAGGTGATTGAGATTCTTCCATCACTGCATACCTCCTGAGGTCTGTAATGATTGCCAGTGGATCTATATTGATAGGACAAGCCTGTGTACATGCATTACAGCTTGTGCAAGCCCATATCTCTTCCCGGCTGATGTATGTGTCGATTAATGACTTGCCATCGTCAAAACCATTCCCAGTTTTATCAATGTTCTTACCTACCTCTTCCAGCCTGTCTCTGGTGTCCATCATGATCTTTCTTGGAGAAAGCAGTTTGCCCGTTATGTTTGCCGGACAGACAGAGGTACATCTTCCGCACTCGGTGCAAGTATAAGCATTCATTAGATTTACCCATGTCAGGTCATTTACATCTTTTGCTCCAAATCTGCCAGCGGCTGCTTCTTCCGGTGTAAAGGATGGATCTAGCATTGCTTTAACCTCATTAGTTACACTGGTCATGTTGTTAAACTCCCCTTTTGGTTCCAGATTGGAGAAATAGGTATTTGGGAAGGCGAAAAGAATATGGAAGTGTTTAGAATAGGGCAAGTAATTTAAAAAGGCAAATATGCCTATAATATGGAACCACCAACAACTCCGTTCTATGATTGTCAACGAGGCTTCTGTAACTGGCAGGAAGCTTTGTAAGTATTGACTAACAGGGAAAGAACCAGCAGTGGTATAGTGAATGGAGCCCAATGCCTGAAGTTTCGCATCTGCTGCATTCATCAGCAGAAACGCTGTCATCAATAATATTTCTGTGATCAGGATATAGTTGGCGTCAGACTTAGGCCAGCTGGTCATTTCTACTCCCGAAAATCTTTTTAACTTGATGATGTTTCTTCTGATGAGGAATAGGAGACAAGCAAGCCATACCCCGAGGGCAAGAACTTCAAAAGAACCAATTAATAAATTATAAAGGCTGCCTAGTCCGCCAAAAACTCTATGCGTTCCAAAAATTCCGTCAATCATTATCTCCAGTACTTCCAGATTAATGATGACAAAACCTGCGTATACTACCAAATGAAGAGTTGCGGGGATGGGGCGGAAGAACATTTTTGTTTGTCCGAATGCCACTTTAAGCATCGTCATGAACCGCTTTTGTGGTTGGTCGGATCTATCAACCGCTTTTCCAATCCGAATATTCCTGATTATTTTTTTGAGGTTATAACTGAACAAGGCAATTGCCAGTATCGTTATTGCTATAAATATGATTTGTGACACCATTCTTTGAAATATCTCTATAGTGACGCTAAGTTAAAATAAATACACCAATTCAAATTATTATGCATGCATAAAGTTTAAAATTAGCGGTATTTTATTTAAAGCAGCTGTTTATATAATTATTTTGAAAAAAGATTTTGTCATTCAAAAAAAGACACTACATTTGCAATCCCAAACGGGAAGTAGGTACGGTAGCTCAGTCGGTAGAGCAATGGACTGAAAATCCATGTGTCGCCGGTTCGATCCCGGCCCATACCACTACTTTAAGAAGGCCTTATTCGAAAGAATAAGGCCTTCTTTGTTGATATAAAGCGTGGTTAATGCTTATCTCAGTCTCTCCATTCAGAAATGATGCCTCTTTTCATCTTTAGCTCGTATCTTTTTTTCAGAAACTGTACTACTTTAAGTTGTAAATTATATCTTAGCATTTTAACCCCCCAGTTAAATGTTTACAACCAAATATCTAGGCTTAGCTTTGATAGCTATTGCTGTAATCTCATGCGGTCCAACCGCCGATGAAAAAGCCGCCATTCAGATGGCAGAGGTCGTTCGTAAAGAAAAAGCGCATGACAATAGTCCAGACAACATCTTTAATGCCAGCGCTAGAATGGCTTATTTGGATTCAGCATTAAAAACTGCCAGCCCATATGACGCCTTGCGTATCAACTACTCTCGTGCCAAGGTATTTATGGAGAAGGGTGATATCGATAAGGCAATAGCATTGTATAACCAAGTTGAGAATGATCCTACAGTTAAAGGAAGTGAATTTGATTTGACTAGACTACAATCTGAAGTAGCCTTCGCTTACCTAAGAATGGGCGAGGTATACAATTGTATTTCCAATCACAATTCTCAGTCTTGTATTTACCCAATTCAGGGTGGAGGCACGCATCGCGATCCTGCAGGGTCTTCCAAAGCAATTGAGCTTTATGAGCAGATACTCAAAAGAAATCCTAAGGATGCAGAGGCGCGCTGGCTAATGAATATTGCTTACATGACGCTAAATAAATATCCCGCTGGTGTGCCTAAACAATATCTATTGACTAACCCTTATCCGGAAACTGACAAAGTGCTACCTTTTGAGGACGTTGCTGCCGGGTTGAAAATTGATGTAGACAATCGTGCAGGGGGTGTTGTTACAGAAGATTTGGATAACGATGGTTATTTGGATATTGTAACTTCTGCATGGGGAATAGAAGACGCTATGCATTATTTTCATAACAATGGGAATGGAACTTTTACAGACGTATCGGAAAAATCAGGCTTGAGCAAACTGACCGGCAGTTTAAATATCAATCATACCGACTACAATAATGATGGTTATAAAGATATTTTTGTTTTAAGGGGAGGATGGAAAGGGGTATTCGGCAGCGTTCACAATTCTCTTATGAGAAATAATGGCGATGGAACCTTTACTGAAGTAACTATCCAGAATGGGCTACTTTCTGCTCACCCAACTCAAACTGCTACCTGGAATGATTTCAATAACGATGGTTGGGTAGATCTTTTTATCGGAAATGAGAGCTTTCCAAATGATCCGCAATTACAGCATCCATGTGAATTTTACATCAATAATCAGGATGGTACGTTCACCAATGTAGCAGTCCAAACTAAATTAGACTTAAAATATTTCATAAAGGGTGTAACCTCTGGCGACTATAATAATGATGGCTGGCAAGACATCTTCATTAGTGCAATGGGAGAACGTATTTTGTTAAGAAACAAAGGGGTGAAGGGAAAAATACCTGCTTTTGAGAACGTGACCAAACAAGCTGGCTTAGCTAAAGACCTTAACAGTACATTTGCGACCTGGTTTTTCGATTATGACAACGATGGTTGGGAAGACATTATTGCATGCGATTATTCCTTTAATACAACGCTATCTACCATTGCTGGTTCTGAGGCATTAGGAATAAATAGCGAATACAAAGGTCAACCCGTTTTGTATCATAATAATGGTGATGGTACATTCAAAAATGTAACTGAAGAAATAGGCCTTTATAAATCTGTGTATGCAATGGGTGCCAGTTTTGGAGACATCGACAACGATGGCTGGCTGGATATGTTTTTTGCTACAGGCAACCCCAATTTCAATTCACTGATACCGAACAGGATGTTCAGAAACAACGGCGGCAAGGGTTTTAATGAAGTAACTCGGTCTGCAAGAATAGGAAGCTTACAGAAAGGACATGCTGTAGCGTTTGCTGATCTTGACAATGATGGAGACCAGGATCTGTACGTAGAATTAGGCGGTGCTTATCAGGGTGATACATTTCCAAGTGCCTTGTATATGAATCCCGGTCAAAATAAAAACAACTGGATTAATATTGATTTAATAGGTGTTAGTTCAAATAAAGCGGCTATTGGTACGCGTTTAAAGTTGTCTGTTGTTGAGAACGGTAAAATGAGGTATATCTATAAAGATGTTAATTCAGGTGGGAGTTTTGGTTCCGCACCATTTAGGCGGGAAATTGGTATCGGAGCTGCTGCAATTATCAATGAACTGGAAATAAAGTGGCAGGGGAGCGGTAAGGTGCAGAAATTCAAAAATATTAAACCCAATCAGTTTATAAAAATTACCGAAGGCAGTGATGTAGTTACGCCGTTAAAATTAAAGCTTCTCAATTTTAAGAAACTGGGTGCTGAAGAACATCACCATATGGCTATGAAGATGTAGCTATGGGGTTTCTAAGACAGTGATTCTACCACTTTCTTCGTTTAATAGAAATACTTGTATCCAAACCTCCTTTGTCTTGGTACGAATTACATATGTTTGGATGTCGTCAAGCTTATTAGCGTCAATCGAGTGTCCATACTTGTTTTCTATGAGTTCTTTTTGTCCTACGCGGTCATATTCAGCCTTCGTAATGGGCACAATTTTTAACTTGATGCCCCCGAGATCGGAGATGTGTTTGTCGATACTTCTCTGTAATTCCAGGCTGTTGAATCGTTTTCCGTCTTCGCGATTCCTATCTAACGTGGCTTTAAAAGTTTTGCCCTCCTTCGGTATTAGTTTTCCATAAACTGCGAAATACTCTTTGTCCACATCTTTAATGTCCTTCTGTTGAATGGCCTTTTCGTAATCAAAGGTATATTTATCGGGTAACTGGACAAATGGAAATTCTCCTAAGTCTTTGTCGCTTACCGGAATGGAGTTGATGTTAAAAATACTATCAGTACCAGCTTCTGGGTTAGGGGTGCCCTCAGGTTTTACACTATCTACATTAGCCATGCTATCTATGCCATTAGTCGAACTGTTTTTATCGGCGTTACTTTTACACGATACCAGTAACGTTACTAACAGGATGTTTAGAGTGGTAAGTAGGCCAAGTAGTAGTTTATGTCTGTTCATAATGCTATAACAATTTTATGTTTAGATAGTTTATGTAACGATCAAATTCATGAGGAGTACGCCAATCAAACCGATGATGGCGACAAGGGTTTCCATTACAGACCATGACAATATGGTTTGTTTGATGGTCAGGTTGAAATATTCTTTAAACATCCAAAATCCTGGATCGTTAACGTGCGAAAACATTAAACTCCCTGCACCAATTGACAATACCATCAGGCTGGGATTACTGTGCGACTGCATTACGACCGGGGCCATGATTCCTGCGGCGGTAAGGCCTGCCACTGTGGCCGAACCCACGCTCACCCTTATCAGCGCAGCAATAAGCCAGCCTAAGAGCAGTGGTTCTATCGGTAATGTGTTTAAAGATGTGGCAATTTGGTTACTGACACCACTATCTGTAAGCACCTGTTTTAGTCCTCCCGAACCTGCAATAATGAGCAGAATTAACACAATATCTTTGGTTGCGCTACCATAAATAGTCATGATGTTTTTCATTTTCCTGCCCATCCTGATACCTAAAGTATAGGTTGTGATCAGCAGGGTAATTAGCATGACAATGGTGGGCTCTGATAGAAAACTGATGAGATTTTTTAAATGCTCATCCGGTTTTGAAAGTCCATATAATGCAGCGCCACCTAACAGAATTACCGGTAATAGTGCTGATAGTATGCTGTTAACTATTCCTGGTAATTGGTCTTCCGGAAGATCGTCTGATTGAAATACTTTTAGCGGAACAGAGACCATAGTCTTTAAAGATCGGGCATATACCGGGCCAGCAATGATGATTGCTGGAATTGCTACAGCGATACCATAAAATAAGGTAAGACCCATGTTGGCATGAAATTGCAATACCAATGCAGATGGTGAAGGATGTGGTGGAAGAAACCCGTGTGTAACGGATAAGGCAGCTAACATAGGTAGTCCAATGTAAACAGCAGGTAGTTTGTATTTATAAACGACTGAAAATATTAAAGGAACCATTAAGACGAATCCAACATTATAAAAAAGGGGAATCCCTACGATAAATCCGGTGAACACCAGTCCCCATTGGATGTATTTTGTGCCAAATAGGTTGACCATCACGGTTGCAATTTTCTGGGCGGCACCGCTTTCTGCAACTAATTTACCTAGCATCGCTCCGAAAATAATGATGGCGACTAGAGAGCCCATGATATCACCCATTCCTTTTTGGACCGAAGCAGTTACATCTTTAACAGGAATTCCGAGCAGAAGTCCGCAGGTTAGCGAAACAATTAAGAATGCGATGAATGGATTGAACTTTGCCCAGGTAATTAGCAATACCAACAAGGCGATGCAACTTACAACGATTAGTATGGTCATTTCGAGAATACTAATAGTTATTTTTGTAGGAATACTTTCCTGCCTTCTTTCGCAGATTGCTTTGCGGCTTCGAGAATCTTTACCACGATCAAATTATTTTCCAATGAAGATAAGTCGTTTACTGGTTTGATTTCATTTCTCAATACTGCGGCCAGGTAATCCAGGTGGCTGCTGTAAGATTTTTCCAAAGGTTGGGCCTTTAGTAAACTATAATCCTGGCCGTTGGATTTAATCCTTAAGGTGTTGGAGTTAACTGCTTGTATGTAGCCAGTCTGCCCAAAAAGTTCCATATCCTTAATATTAAAGGGCCAATTCCATGACGCTTCAATTATTCCTGTTGCATTTGGGTACTCAACTAAAATTGTAGCATCATCATCTACTTTTGGATAAACGGCAGGTTTAATCCTTTTGGTGATTGCAGTGACAGAGATCGGCATTACACCATCCATTAACCAAGTCATCAAATTGGCGCCGTAGCAACCAAAATCAATTACTGCCCCGCCACCATTTTTAACAGGGTCTGTTAACCAGCTTAAAAACTCTTTACTGACACCAATCTCCTTTGGACCTTGGTGACCATCATGAAAAATCATTTTCCTTAATTCACCAATTTGCTTATCCTGTTTCACTCTTTTATAGGCTTCCTGATTGCTGTCGTACCAAGTAGTCTCGTAATTAGTTAACAATTTGATCTTATATTGTTTTGCCAGTTCCGCCATTCTTAATGCGTGCTTTACAGATACTGCCAAAGGTTTCTCCACCATCACAGATATACCCAGAGGGGCCGCGACTTCAACAACAGCAAGATGCTCCTCTATTGCATTGAAGGCCAGCACAACATCAGGTTTTTTTACTTTCAGTAGAGCAGTTAGGTTGTTGAAAAAAATAGAGTCGGGCAATTTTGCACGTTCTTTAAAGCGCTTAACCAATTCTTTATTATCTTCAGCAATTCCAATTATGTTTACTTCACCGTTTACGTAGCTGTTCATAATCAGGTTAACGTGATCATGACTCAACCCTGCAAGGGCCACATTAAGTTTAGTCTGACCAGCTGCACCCTGGAAAATCCCAGTAAAAAATAGAAAAAAGACAAAGGCAATGATCTTGAAATTGAAGAATCCAGACATTTTAGATTTATTAATATGTTTTTATGTAAGCAATTTAGTGATAAAGAATGAGAAAACTGGGGCATGTCTTGTTTTTGAAAAAACGACAAAAAGGATTTGGATTCAATCTAAATAATAACAATATTTGCATGAACAATCAATAATGCAGAAAACTCAGACGCATATTTCAGTAGAGGCAATTAAATTTGACGAAGTATTTAGCACAGCTAAGGGTGCCATTTACCAGTCAGATAGCGAGAGTTGCTGGTATGTAGATTTTGGAGGTAAGCTGGCACGATTTGATTACCGTAACTTATTGAAGTTAAAAAAAGCTGTTTATAAAATTGATATTGAACAGCTGATATTAAATAGTGATAAAGCACCAGATGTTGAAATCCTGTTTATTTGCGCTTGCGATCATTGTTACGTATTGTCTCTAATAGAGATCATTGCACTGAAGGAAATTCTTCAAGGTACCTTTGTCATGCTAGAACTTAATCACATCATTTACGATTGTTTACATAGGTAATCTCCTAATTAACTTAGAATTAGAATCTTTCCATATTGCTTAAATTCCAGAAATTGAATTTTTATTGCACTATTTTTGTTTTGTAAATGTTTGTAAGCTTAGTTGCTTACTGTAAACATAAAATAAAGTATATGAAAGATATCATTCGTGCAAAGTGTTTAATCTCATCAGATGTAGAGACACTTATCAATCAACAAATAAAAAAGGAAGCTCACTCTTCATCAACATATCTAGCAATGGCTTCATGGTGTAACCAGCATGGTTATGACTTCTCTTCTGAATACTTTTTTAAGCAGGCGGAAGAAGAGCGTATGCACCAGCTTAAGTTTTATAAATATGTTCTTGATATGGGAGGTTCTGCTGTTTCTCCGGATATTTCCAACATTAAACAGGATTACAATTCATTCCGTGAAGTTTTCGAAGATGCACTAGATCAAGAAATAAGTGTTACCCAATCTATTAAAAACATTGCAGCACGTTGCTACAAAGAACAGGATTTTGTTACTCTTGAATTTTTAAATTGGTTCTTTAAAGAACAGAGAGAAGAAGAGTATAAGGCCCGTCGTGCGCTGGAGTTATTCGATGTGATTGGTGAGGAAGGCACTGGAAGATGGCAAATTGATAAACATGTTGGCGGTATCAGCTATTCAGAAGAGTAAACTTCTATAATTTACCAACATGTCGATGTTGGCTTTAAAAAGGTACATATGATGCGAAAGCAAACAATATGTACCTTTTTTTGTATATTGATGTAAGAGACATGTCTAAGCATAAGAAAGATAAGAAGGCCGGTAAAAAGGACAAGAAGGATAAAAAGAAAAAGGAGTGCTGTGAAAAGTATCTCAGAGGAAAAAGATGTAGTAACTGCCCGTTAGCCTAAAGAATAGCACCTTCTGCAACGGGGCTCGTAGCTGTCTTTCTCACCTAATAATATCTTCGCCTCACTGGCCACCTTTCTAAAGGAATAAGTTGCCGGGGAGCCGCATTTAACACATACAGCATTTACTTTTGTAACTAGTTCTGCAATTGCCATCAGCGCAGGAACGGGTCCAAAAGGTTTTCCTGAAAAATCCATGTCCAGCCCCGCGATTATCACTCGAATACCTTTTTGCGCCAATTTATTACAAACGTCTGGCAGGTCTTCATCAAAAAACTGTGCCTCGTCAATGCCAACAACTTGCGTATCAGCTTTAAGCAATAGGATCGCAGAAGATGTTTCCACCGGGATGGATTGGATAGAATTAAAATCGTGAGAAACTACAGCATTTTCATCATACCTCGTATCCGTTTTTGGCTTAAAGATCTCAACTTTCAACTTTGCTATTTCAGCCCTTTTGATCCGTCTTAAGAGTTCTTCTGTTTTTCCAGAAAACATAGATCCGCAAATTACTTCTATGCTGCCGCAAAACTCTCCTCGCCTGTAAATTTGTTCGCTGAATAACATGTTTGTTGGGTACTTATAGGCAGCTAATATCGAAATTTTGTGCTATTTTTGAGAGGCAAGTTACCAACATAAAAGATCAATTATTTCGTTATATAAGTATGGTTAACCAAAGTAACATCTTCAAAAAGATAGGATATATATTAAATGAGCTTCAGGATCAGTATGAATTTTTGTCGGAAAATCCTGACCAGCTGAGCGAACTGGAGCTAGAGTTATTTTTGGCGAACGCGAATTTTCTTTCTGATCACGTTCAAATTGTCAAAAAGCTTAATGGGAAACAAATATTGAAGGAACTTCCACAGGCTACAGAACAAGAGGTAGTTGCTGCATCCACAGCAGAGGTTGAGAAAGAGCCAATCCATGCCCCCGAAGTGGCGCCGAAATTAATTGAAGAAGAAGCTGGAGAAAGAGATAACCATATCTCTTTTAAAGAAGATGCCTTTAAATTTGATGATACACCAGCCACTTTTGAATTTATTTTATCAGGCAATACGCCAAAAGAAACTCCAGTACTAGAAGAGGTTATAGCAGACAACCATCACGAGGAAATGGTAGATTATTTTGAGGATACTGATCCCGAGATAGCAAATAATGAAAGTATTGAAACAGAAATGGGTGAACCAGAGGATACGGAGACAGTTAATTTGACTGAAAGCATAAAGGAAGATGTGGAGGATGAAGTAGGCCCAGAGCCTTTTCTAGTAGAAGCGCAGTCTGCACCTGAGCCTAGTGTCAATGTTGTCCCAGAGCTAATCGAGAGAAAAAATACTGATCCTGTAGTTGCAACAACTAAACCAACTATTAATGATTTGTTGGCCAGTCAGAAAGCACCAAATTTTAATGAAGACAACAGCAGACCTGTGATAACGGATCTTAAGAAAGCTGTAAACTTAAATGAGAAGCTGCTTTACATCAAAGACTTATTTAATGGTTACAACTTGGCTTACTCAGAAGCGATAGATATTCTTAATAAGCTTCCAGACTTTAAAACGGCAGATGCTTTTCTGAAAAATAACTATTCGGTTAAAAACAATTGGGATTCAAAACCTGGTACAGTAGAAAAGTTTTATGATCTTTTAAGACAGCGGTTTCCAGGCGATTAAATAAAGCCCATTCTATTTGAATCAAGTTTCAAAAAGATAAATAACAGTACTGTAAAACTCCATAATGATGAGCCACCATAACTGATGAAGGGTAGGGGAATCCCGATTACTGGCACTATACCAATGGCCATCCCAATATTGATGAACACGTGGAAGAATAGGATGCAGGCCACGCAATAACCATAAACACGGGAAAAACTAGATCGCTGTCTTTCAGCAAGATTTATCAGCCTAAGCAATAAAAAAACATATAACCCGATCACCACAAAGCAGCCAATAAATCCCCACTCTTCTCCAATAGTAGAAAATATAAAGTCTGTACTTTGGGCGGGTACATAACCGTACTTTGTTTGTGTGCCCTGTAAAAATCCTCTGCCGGTAACCTGGCCTGAACCAATTGCAATTTTCGATTGGATAACATTATAGCCGACACCCCTTGGATCCATCTTCAATCCCAGGATCAATTCTATACGGGTCCGTTGATGTTGTTTAAGTACCTTTTCGTAAGTAAGCTTAACCAGAAACAAATAGGCAATGGCAATTATTGTTACTAAAATTGCTGAAAACATGAGCTTCTGTTTTCTCCTGTTTTGGTAGATAAAAAAGGACCCGATTGCCAAAATTACTGGGATAAGTATCTGCATTGGGACAAGGAAATCTGCAATAAACAGCACAATCATTCCCAAAAATATGAGAAGGAAATAGCCAGATAAACCTTCACGGTACATCGGAAACATAAAAGCTAGAAATACTAGCGCAGAACCAGTGTCTGGTTGCATAAGTATTAAGAACAGCGGAAAGCCAATAATCAGTGCTGCAAACAATATGGATTTAAGATCCCGGAATTTGGGATTGAAATTGCTAATGTACCTGGCCAATAGCAGCGAGGTTCCAAACTTAGCAAATTCGGATGGTTGAAGGCGGAAACCGCCGCCGATAGAGATCCATGCCTGGTTACCGGCAACGCGGGTACCTACAACCAGTACGGCAACAAGTAGTAATACAGTTACGCCATAGATAATTGGCGAGAATATGCTGAAGAATTTAGCGTCGAGCAACAGGATAGAAAAACCAATTACAAGAGCCGCAATAATATATATGAGTTGCTTACCATAACTGCTTCCAAAATTAAAAGCTGCCGATTCTGATTCATTGAATACTGAAGCATAAATGTTGACAAAGCCTACGCCGCAGAGTGCAATAAAAATTAGGATGCTGATCCAGTCAACGTTAAAAAAGAACCTGCTGTTGTTTTGATTGTTCATTTTTTAATATTGGTTTTTCTTTTAATGCCATTAAGAGGTACCGCTGCCAATCTCTTTGCTGCGGTATCTAGTTTATTTTTTGCGGTATCCAAAAGTTTCACTCCTGGTTTTACTTTTGGTTTTGGAGGATCAGGTAAGATCACTTTCTTCTTCATCCACTCCATTTCGTCAGTTCTTCTACCAGCAGACACACTATCTTTCAAATACTTTTCTGTGATATAACTTGCTATCGGTGCGGCATAAGCACTGCCGTAACCCGCATTTTCTACAATTACAGCGATAGCGATCTTTGGATTGTCACGTGGAGCGAAGCCGATAAATACGGAGTGGTTTTTTCCCCTTGGATTTTGTACGGTTCCTGTCTTACCACACATGATGATACCTGGCACGGCAGAGTCTCTTGCAGTTCCCCATGGAGCATTTACCGCCTCCTGCATCCCATCGATGACAGGGCCAAAGTGTACTTGATCCACACCGACATAGTTTTTCTTTAGGTATTCCTTTTTGATGACATGGTCTTTACCGATTGATTTGATCAGATGTGGCTTGATGAAATAGCCCTGATTAGCAATCGTTGCCATAATATTCGCCATTTGTAAAGGGGTAGCATCCATTTCTCCCTGCCCGATCGCTAAAGATATTACAGTGGAGTAACCCCAGTACTTGCTGTATTTCTTGGAATAATAAGCGCCATCGTACAATCTACCGGTACGCTCTCCTGGAAGATCTACCCCAAGACTATCTCCTAATCCCCAAAGTGCTACCTTTTTTTGCCAGGCATCATAAGCAAGTCGCTGGTTTTTAAATTTAGGCTGCATTAAAAGTTTCTGAAAAACGTAACAAGCGTAGGTATTACAAGATCTGGCCAATCCCCTTCGCAAAGAGATATTGCCATCTATATGTTCGCATTTTGTGGTGTGATTTCCTGCTTTGAAATAACCTGGGCAGTTAAATGTTGTATTTGGATCTATTACTCCCTCTTGCAGGCCAATCAACGCATCTAAGGGTTTAAAAGAAGATCCGGGTGAGTAATATCCTTGTATTGGACGAATGTTAAACGGCCGATTGGCCTCACCCAATATTTTCATATAATTATTTCCAGACTTTCTGCCTACCATTTCATTTGGGTCATAACCCGGACTACTCACAAAAGCAAGTATTTCTCCAGTGGCCGGTTCAATGGCCACAATGCTGCCCACTTTATTTTGCATCAATTCTTCACCCAACTTCTGTAACCTGATGTCAAGCGATGAGATCAACTGCTCACCCGACACTGCAGCAGTGTCAAATTTGCCTTCTGCATAACTGCCCTTTGGCACATTATGGGCATCATATAACATGTTGACAACCCCTCGTTCTCCGCGTAATACCTTTTCGTAAGAACGCTCCACTCCAGATTTACCAATGTAATCTCCAGAACGGTAATAGCCTTCAGACTTTTCAATGTCTGTAGGTGTTACTTCTTTAATGTAACCTAAAAATTGACTGGCGATACTATCTGGATACTGTCTGATGGTTCTGCTCTGCACAAAAAAGCCTGGAAAACGGGCAAGTTGCTCTGATAAGCTCTGATAAATTTGTACTGAAAGTTGTTTTTCAATTGCACTTGGCTGATACCTGGAGAGCCGTCTGGCCTTTCGCATATTTTTGCCGAATTTTGCCGTGTCCACTTCTATAATCTTGCACAAGGCAACAGTGTCAAATGGTTTTACATCATTGGGGATGGCCATCAGGTCATATACCAATTCGTTCTGAACAAGTACCTTCTCATTTCTGTCGCGGATCACGCCTCTAGCAGGATAGGTATATATCCTTTTTAAGACATTACTTTTCGCGGAGATGAAGTATTTGTCGCTAAAAACCTGAATGTAGAATAACGTACCCAATAAAATTAGGGCAACTACGATAAAAAGGCCCTGTACAATGTATTTTCGGTTAAACAAACTGTCCATTACCTTGCCTTCCTGTTGTAAAAGATAAATTCAATCAACAATACGATGAAGAGGGTGAATACACTGCTCAACAAACTTCTAACAATGGTATAACTAAATTCTGTGAGTCTAAAAGTTTCCAGAAGAAAAAGCACAATATGATGTGAGAAGATGCACAAAGAAGCATATAGCAAAAACCATTTGAAGCCCATATTACCAAGGGTTGGTTCGGGTTCATCAAAGTTATCGCGACTAACGGAAACCGATATAAATAGGATTCTTACGAAGACCAGAACTACACATGCTGCGGTATGAACGCCTAAGGTATCATAAAAAGCATCTATAGTAAGTCCCGTGATGAAGGCAATCAAATAAAGAAGCAGATTGGGCGTACTAAATGGCAAAAGTAGTAGAAACAGCACATAGATAAATGGATTGGCCAGATTGTAGAAGCTCATATTCCTCAGCAGAAGAATCTGGAACAGGATTAGAATAACCCACCTTACAATATTTATAATTACCAGTCTACTGTTCATCGGGTACTTTAGCTTCTAATGCTTGTTGTTCTTTGGCAAATTTATCTTTAATTACATACACATATTGCAATGCGCTAAAATCATTAAAAAGTATTACCTCAATCAATTTAAAATTGTCCCCCTTAGATATTCCAGTGTTACTTACTTTACCAACAGGAATGCCAGCTGGGAAGGAAGAGAAGTTGGAGGTGATCACGGTATCACCTAAATTCAACTTAAAATGATTAGGTATGTCCTTAATATAAGCTTTCCTGTAATCAAAGTTACCATCTCCCCAAATCAAAGAACCAACTGCTTTGTTTTTCTTGATGTTTACGCTAATGTAAGTGTCTTTATGGAGCAGTGACCTTATCGTAGCAAAATGTTCAGAAACATCTCTGATGTAGCCAACTATTCCGTTGCCCGGAGAAATAACAGGCATTCCACTGGCAATGCTATCTGCCGAACCACGATTAACTGTAATGATGTTATTGCGCAAGGCGATGGAATTCTTAACGACTCTTGCGGACAAATAAGTATACTGAGGAACACCAGAGGTATCTCTTAAAGTAATGTCCTTGGCTGTATCTATATTTTTTAATGCAAGTACCTGTGTTTTTAGCAGCGCATTTTCCCGGGCAAGACTATCGTTAACTGTACCCAGATTCAAATACCGCCTGGCCACATTCATATTCGTATACACATCACCAACTATCTTATTCGTACTATTTACAGTAACGCTACGTTGGTAAGCATTATTCTTAATGGTAAGCACAATGCCTATGGTAAAAAAGATAATGAAAAAGAAGAATGCGTTGTATCTGTTTAAAAAAATCCAAAGGTTACGCATAGGCCCAGTATTTGGTATTTAGTAATTAGTATTAAGATCAGATGTCTAATGACTTTAGCAGCCCTGTCTAGATGCCAACTACTAACTACTCTGCTATTGCATTAAGAATTTAAAGCTACCAATGTTTTTAAGTGCAATACCAGTTCCACGAACCACAGCGCGAAGCGGATCTTCAGCAACGTGTACGGGAAGCTTAGTTTTTGCGGCAACACGTTTATCCAATCCCCTCAATAATGCACCACCACCGGTTAAATAAATTCCGGTTTGATAAATATCAGCAGAAAGTTCTGGTGGAGTAATCTCCAACGCTTTTAGTATCGCCTCTTCAATTTTTGAAATTGATTTATCAAGGCAGTGTGCTATTTCTGTATAAGAAACTGTGATCTGTTTCGGAACACCCGTCATCAAATCTCTTCCTTGTACTGCAAAATCAGCTGGCGGATCAGATAATTCAGGTAATGCAGCACCCACTTCAATTTTTATTTTCTCAGCGGTACGGTCGCCAATCATGATATTGTGCTGCCTGCGAATGTAGTTTACAATGTCAGAATCGAAGTTATCTCCAGCAACGCGGATGGATTGATCACATACAATACCAGATAACGCAATAACAGCGATCTCTGTAGTTCCGCCACCGATATCGATGATCATGTTACCCATTGGTTCTTCTACGTCAATTCCGATACCCACAGCAGCAGCCATTGGCTCATGAATTAAATAAACCTCTTTAGCTCCGGCAATCTCTGCAGAATCTCTTACCGCACGTTTTTCCACTTCAGTAATTCCAGAAGGAATACATATGACCATTCTTAGGGAAGGGAACATCCATCCTTTACCACCGTTCAGCATGCGTATCATACCTTTAATCATTGCCTCAGCGGCATTGAAATCGGCAATAACACCATCCTTTAAGGGTCTTACTGTGCGGATATTGTCGTGGGTTTTACCCTCCATTTGCATGGCTTGTCTGCCAATTGCGATGATTTTGTTAGTTTGCCTGTCGAACGCAACAATAGATGGTTCATCAACAACTACTTTATCATTATGTATAATCAGGGTATTTGCGGTGCCTAAATCAATCGCAACTTCCTGTGTGAACCAATTAAATAAACCCATTTATAGGTGATGATTAAATTTTAAAACTTCTATGTACTATAGTAATGTAAAACTACGTCTTTTTATTGTATTCGACAGTAAATAATTAGTGTTTAAAATGCCTAACACCAGTAGTTACCATAGCAATTCCTTTTTCGTTTGCCATGTTAATGGAGTCGGCATCTTTTATGGACCCACCTGGCTGTAAAACTGCCGTAATACCTGCTTCAGCGGCAATTTCTACGCAATCTGGGAAAGGAAAAAATGCATCCGACGCCATTACAGAACCTTTTAAATCGAATTTAAAAGCATCAGCCTTAACAATTGCCTGCTTTAGCGCGTCAACTCTTGAAGTTTGCCCAACTCCGCTTGACAAAAGTTGGTTGTTTTTTACGAAAACGATGGTGTTCGACTTGGTATGTTTTACAATTTTGTTGGCGAAATGCAGGTCTTCCAATTCTTGCGCTGTAGGAATTTTTGTAGTAACTGCAGTCATCTGATCCGGGCCCTCAATAATCAAATCTTTATCCTGTTCAATCACGCCATTTAGTAAAGTTTTAAATTGCTTTTTACTAAGTTCCACATCATTTCTCTGCAAAATTACCCGGTTCTTTTTGCCACGGAAAAGCTCAACCGCCTCTGCCTGATAAGAAGGAGCAATCAGGACTTCAAAGAATAATTTGTTAATTTCTGTGGCTGTAGCCAAATCAATTTCTCTGTTTGCAATCAGTACACCTCCAAAAGCAGAAACCGGGTCACAGGCAAGGGCGATGTTCCATGCTTCAAGAACGCTTGGGTTAGAGGCTACGCCGCAAGCATTGGTGTGTTTTAATATAGCGAATGTGGGCGCCTCAAATTCATCGATCAACGCTACAGCAGCGTCAACATCTACCAAGTTGTTATAAGAAAGCTCTTTGCCGTTCAGTTTTGTAAACATTTGATCGAGATCACCATAGAATACGCCCTTTTGATGAGGGTTCTCTCCATATCTTAATGTCTGAGATTTACCAATACTTTGTTTAAATACAGTTAATGGGTTTTCTGTATTAAAGTAATTAAAAATAGCAGTATCGTAGTTGGATGAGGTATGGAACGCAGTTTTTGCATAAGCTTTACGTTGTTGCAAAGTAGTCTCTCCATTTTGGTTACCCAGTTGTTCAGCTAGAGTCGCATAATCATCTTTAGAAGCGATAATAACTACATCATTAAAGTTCTTTGCAGCAGCCCTGATTAAGGAGATGCCACCGATATCAATTTTTTCTATGATTTCTTCTTCAGTACCTCCGGCTTTTAGGGTTTCCTCAAAAGGGTATAAATCAACTATAACCAAATCAATCTCAGGAATCTCGTATTCAGCAATCTGGCTTTGATCAGAAGGTAATGCCCTACGGTTTAAAATACCGCCAAATACTTTTGGGTGTAATGTTTTTACCCTGCCGCCCAATATAGATGGGTATCCGGTTAGGTCTTCTACCGCTGTAACAGGCAAGCCCAGGTCTTTGATAAACTGTTCCGTACCGCCGGTAGAGAAAAGCTGCACGCCTTGCTCTGCAAGTAAACGAACTAATGGCTCAAGGCCATCCTTGTAATAAACTGAAATTAAAGCGTTTTTGATTTTAATTGATTGGCTCATCAGAGAAAAATTTTGAGCCGCAAAAGTAGTCATTTTTTTATCTTTTTTATAATGCTTTCCACAACACGGGGATAATGAAGATGCTCTAATTGCTGACCTTTAAATTTAACCATTTCCAGGTTGTCTCCCTTATCAATCTTGTACTTGGCCTGATAAATAAATTCGCCTTCATCGTAATTTGCATCCACGTAATGTATTGTTATGCCGCCCTCCGGTTCGTTGGCTGCCATCACTGCTTTGTGGACAAAATCCCCATACATGCCTTTTCCCCCAAATTTAGGTAATATTGCCGGGTGAATGTTGATGATTCTGCCAGGATATTCATCGATCAGGTTTTTTGGTATTAGCCATAAAAACCCTGCAAGAACAATGAGGTCAATGTCCAGATTTTTAAGTAAGTCGATAATGTTGTCGGTATGATAGAATTCATTCCTGTCAAACACATGTGAAGGAATCTCGAAATTATCGGCGCGTTGTAAAACGTATGCATCTGGATTGTTGGTTAAGACCAGTGCAATCTCGGCCTCGGCGTCACGTTTAAAATGTTCCATCAATTTCTGGGCATTTGAGCCAGAACCAGAAGCGAAAATAGCGATGTGTTTTTTCATAGGGTATTGTTGGTTGTTCAACGAGGCAGTTTCGTTTTATGCATTCTAAATCGTTAGATTGCTTCAAAAATAACATTTTATGTTTTCAAAGAAAGGCTTTGTGCTATATTTGTCCCATACAAGCGGCATATTTATCCCAGTAAATGATTCTTTTTAAGGAGAAACATGGGAGAAATACGGCGTAAGGGTGGGAGCTGTGGGAGCGCAATCTATTTTTAATTTACTGTTTGTTATTTTCAAAAAAATATTTATTAATGCTTTTGTATTTTAAAAACATTAATTCTATATTTGCAGTCCGAAAAAACAAGAAGTAATTGGGCTTGTCCCAAACTATAAAATATTATAATAACAAAAAATGGCAAATCATAAATCTTCACTAAAGAGAATTAGAGCAAACGCAACTAAACGTTTACGTAATAGATACCAGGCAAAAACTACTCGTACGTTTATTAAGAGATTGCGTGCTGCAGAAGATAAAAAAACTGGTCTTGAATTACTTCCAAAAGTAATTTCTATGTTAGATCGTTTGGCTAAAAAGAGTGTTATTCACAAAAATAAAGCCGCAAACAATAAATCTAAGTTGACTAAGTTTGTTAATAATTTAAAATAAGGTTGTTGTTTATTTAAAATAAACAGAGCTTAGCAAAATATTAAAACCTGATGTACAGTGTGCATCAGGTTTTTTTATGTCTAAAAATTGCAGTTCATGTTTTAATCATGGAAAAATATGAACAAAAACTTGGAATTAAGTTCTGGGCCGAAGCAGATAGGCCACGTGAGAAAATGCTGGTTAACGGAAGGCGACACCTTACTGATGCCGAACTCATCGCTATTCTAATTGGTTCCGGCAACAAAGACGAATCGGCTGTCGAGCTAAGTAAAAGAATTCTTTCGCACTTTAAGAACGATCTGGATTACCTCGGTAAAGCTTCCATCTCAGATCTTTCAAAATTTAAAGGAATAGGGGAGGCAAAAGCAATTTCAGTAGTTGCAGCACTGGAGCTGGGTAGACGGAGGAAGGATGTTATTACTACCGATATGCCTAAAATAAGTTCCTCTAGAGATGCGTTTCAAACATTGTTTCCGGCATTCTCTGATCTCAATCACGAAGAGTTCTGGATACTCCTGTTAAATCGTGGAAATTTGGTGATCGCTAAACACCTGGTTAGCAAAGGAGGCATGGCTGGTACTGTTGCTGATCCTAAGCTTATCTTTAAAGCTGCGCTTGATCATAATGCGGCAAATATCATATTGGCGCACAACCACCCCTCAGGAAATTTAAAGCCTAGCCATGAAGATATAAAGCTAACCGAAAAAATGGTGGCGGCTGGGCGAATGATGGACCTCCCGGTACTGGATCATTTGATTATTTCCAATCATAAATACCTTAGTTTTGGCGATGAGGGCTTGATATAATAATGTAAATTGGTCTGATGAACTTCCCCATTCAAATCGAGCTTTTCGGAGAACGCTTTCATTTACACTATATCTTTGAGGTGCTGGCTTTTTTTATCGGTATTAGGATTTACTACTATTTAAAAAGAAACACTGTAGACCCTATCTCTGATGAAAACCGATTGTGGATTATGCTTGGCGCAATGGCAGGAGCACTTTTTGGCTCCAGAGTAGTTGCAGTACTGGAAGATCCGTCAAGTCTTTCCCATCTCAGCTTCTCACTCATTTATGAAAGCAAAACAATTATAGGTGGTTTACTTTTTGGTTTGTTCGGTGTAGAACTCATCAAAAAAGCAATAGGAGTTAAGGTTGCGTCTGGCGATTTGTACGTCGTACCCATTGTCGTCGCCCTCTTTATTGGTAGAATTGGTTGTTTCTCAATGGGTATCGATGAGCCTGTGTATGGTGTAAAGACCAATTTTTTTACCGGTATGGATTTAGGAGATGGATTAAGCCGCCATCCAATCATGCTATATGAATTGATATTTCTCTTAATGTTGTTCCTCCTTTTCTACCTTATCAGAAATAAGGCAATGTTAAATGGTGATCGCTTTAAATTGTTTATGGTATTTTACTTTCTATTTAGGTTTTTCATTGAATTTCTAAAGCCATATCATCCATTATTCTTAAATTTAAGCAGTATCCACTGGTCTGCCGTTTTTATATTGTGCTATTATTATAAATTTATACATCGACTTACTCATTACTTCAACGCATGAAAACCAGAGACTACATTTATTACGATTACACGAAAAGCCTCTGTCCGGAGTGTTTAGAGCTTATTGACGCAAAGATTGTTTTTCAGGATGCTAAGGTATTCATGCTTAAATATTGTCGTACGCATGGTGATAGTAAAGTGATGATCGCAGACGATGTAGAATATTACAAGCAAATCAGAAATTTCAATAAGCAATCAGAAATGCCTTTGAAATTCAATACCAAGGTGCATTATGGTTGTCCTTACGACTGTGGCTTGTGCACGGATCACGAGCAACACTCCTGCCTAACGGTCATAGAAGTTACAGATCGGTGTAATTTGAGTTGTCCGACTTGCTACGCTATGTCCTCTCCAAATTACGGCCGGCACCGCACCTTAGACGAGATCAATAGGATGATGGATGTGGTGGTTGCCAATGAAGGCGAGCCCGATGTGGTGCAAATCTCCGGTGGTGAGCCGACTGTTCATCCTGATTTTTTTAAGATTCTTGATACAGCAAAGACAAAGCCAATCAAACATCTAATGGTAAACACCAACGGCATCAGGATAGCCAAGGATGTGAGTTTTGTGGAAAAGCTAGCTACTTACATGCCCGATTTTGAGATTTATTTGCAGTTTGATAGCTTCAATGCAGATGTTTTGCAAAAACTAAGGGGAGAGAACCTGACAGACGTAAGAAGAAAAGCTATAGACAACCTCAATAAATTTAATGTTTCCACCACATTGGTGGTGACACTTCAAAGAGGTCTAAACGATCATGAAATTGGTGATATATTGGACTATGCATTGAAGCAACCCTGCGTAAGAGGGGTAACTTTCCAGCCAACGCAAGTTGCCGGTAGAAATGACAATTACAATGATCAGGCAGGAAGAATTACGCTTACAGAGGTGCGGCGTAAAATTTATGAGCAATATCCTGTATTTACACCGGAAGATCTAATTCCCGTTCCTTGTAATCCAGACGCATTGTGTATGGCTTATGCATTGAAGGTGGACGACCAGGTTATCCCAATGACACATTTGATCAATCCGGACGATCTGTTAAACAACTCCAAAAATACCATTGTATTTGAGCATGATGAACAATTAAAACAGCATATGCTTAATCTTTTTAGTACAGGTATTTCTGTAGATTGTGCAAATGAGGAGTTTGGGGAGCTGATGTGCTGCTTACCCAGGGTAAAGTCAGACCACCTGAGTTACAATAATCTTTTTCGCATTATCATTATGAATTTCATGGATCCACTTGATTTTGACGTTCGGGCTGTTAAGAAATCCTGTGTTCACATTGTGAGTGATAAAATGAAGATCATCCCTTTTGAGACCATGAATATCTTTTACAGGGACAACAAAATTGATTTAATAAGGGAAAAGCTAAATATGAATTGACATGGAGGGATTTGGTATTTTATTAATAGGGTATTGGGGTGCCGTAGTTATGATCTTCTTGATTGGACTCATTAAAATTATTGTGGCCGCAATAAACGGGACTTCTTTAAAGAATGGTTTGAAGTTGCTTATCCTTTCCGTAATCATGGTAGTGATAGGGGCAGGGGCCTGCGCTTTAATGATGAGCGGTATTGGTACGATGTAATATAGGCAGTTGGAGGCTTTCTGCTTTCCGCTTTAAATAATATCTTTGCGGTTTCACACGGATATCATACCATGAAGATTTCATACAATTGGCTTAAGCAATTTATACAAACGGATAAAACTCCCCAAGAACTTTCACTGATTCTTACGGACATAGGATTGGAGGTAGAATCCCTGGAAACTGTTCAGCCTGTAGTTGGTGGCTTGGAAGGGCTGGTAACCGGCGAAGTGTTGACCTGTGTGCAGCATCCTAACGCAGATCGTTTGAGGGTAACTACAGTTGATGCAGGAACTGGAACCATATTGCAAATTGTTTGCGGTGCACCAAATGTTGCTGCAGGACAAAAAGTGATTGTTGCTACCGTTGGCACTACTGTTTTTCCAAACGAAGGAGAACCTTTCAAAATCAGTAAATCTAAGATTAGGGGAGAAGTATCAGAAGGAATGATTTGTGCCGAAGATGAAATAGGTCTTGGACATTCTCATGAAGGTATCATGGTACTTCCAGCAGATACACCCATCGGAATTCCTGCAAAAAAACACTTTAAGTTGGAGGAAGATTACCAATATGAGATCGGATTAACGCCCAACAGGGCTGATGCTGCTTCACATCTTGGTGTTGCCAGAGATTTAGTTGCGTACTTCCGTTCAAATGTCACTATGCCGGATATTTCTGGATTTGCAGCTTCCGCAGAGAAAGGCGATGTTTCGGTGACGATTGAAGATTCAGAGGCCTGTCCAAGATACAGCAGTGTATCAATCACAGGAGTTACAGTAGCAGCTTCACCAGATTGGTTGCAGGATAAATTGAAAGTAATCGGCATTAGGCCGATCAATAATATTGTAGATATTACGAATTATGTATTGCATGACCTTGGACAGCCATTGCATGCTTTTGATGCCGACAAGATAAGTGGCGGACAAATACTAGTTAAGAAATGTGCAGAGGGTACTCCTTTCATTACTCTTGATGATGTAACCCGTAAATTATCTGCAGAAGACCTGATGATCTGCGATTCCGAAAAGCCTTTATGTATTGCCGGTGTATTTGGAGGTAAGGATTCTGGTGTATCCGATACAACTTCCAACGTGTTTTTAGAAAGCGCTTACTTTAACGCGGTATCTGTTAGGAAGACAGCTAAACGCCATGGCTTAAAAACAGATGCGTCTTTTAGATTTGAACGCGGTACCGATCCTGAAATGACACTTTTCGCTTTAAAGCGCGCGGCTTTGCTGATTCGGGAAATAGCTGGTGGACAAATTTCTTCTGCTATTTCTGACATTTATCCGCAGCCAATTAAACCATTTGATGTGGAGGTTAGCTATCGTAATGTCAATAAGCTAATTGGTGCTGAGATCCCAAATTTAGAAATCAAGAGCATCATTACCGCATTGGGTATCTCGGTGATCAACGAGAGTAGCGAAGTATTGTCATTGCAAGTGCCTAGCTTTAAAGTTGATGTTACCCGCGAGTGCGACATCACCGAAGAGGTATTGAGAATATATGGTTACAACAACATCGCGATACCTAGCAAGGTAAATGCGTCGTTGTCATACAGTCCGAAACCAAGTAAGGAGCAAACGCAACATGTGATTGCTGATATGCTGACTGCTAATGGATTTTTAGAGATTTGGTGTAATTCACTCACTAAAGGCTCGTATTCAAAAGCACAGGAGGAAGCCGTTCAAATTTTAAATCCTCTCAGTTCTGATCTTAACGTGATGCGCCAGGAATTACTTATGCCGGCGCTGGAAAGTGTTGCTTACAATTTGAACAGAAAAAGTAATGATATCAAGTTCTATGAATTTGGTAAAACTTATCACTTAATTGGCGAGAAATATATAGAGAGGCCAAGGTTGTTGTTATTGATGTCTGGCTCAAGACAAACTGAACAGTGGAACCAAAAGCCTGTTGCTGTGAGTTTCTATCATTTAAAGGCAGCTGTAGATGCCGTAATTGGCAGGTTGGGTGTGAATAATTATCAGACAGAAGAAGTAAGCGGTGAGAATTTCGCTTACGGACTTAAATACTTTAGGGGTGATAAATCAATTGTGACGTTCGGGGCAGTTACGGTAGCAGACAAGAAAAAGAGTGACATAGACAAAGATGTTTACTATGCAGATTTCGACTGGGCTCTGTTATTGGATATCGTTAGGAAAAATAAAGTCCTGAATAAAGAAATCCCCAAATATCCAGCGGTTAGAAGAGATTTGTCTATGTTGGTTGATATCTCGGTAACCTTTGAGGAGTTGAAAGCCATTGCCTTTAAAACTGATAAAAAGTTAATCAAGAATGTACAGGTGTTTGATGTTTATGTTGGCGACAAATTGCCTGAGGGTAAGAAATCTTACGCATTGAACTTTTCACTGCAGGATGAAGAGCAAACACTGACGGACAAGCAGATTGATGCGGTTATGCAAAAGATAATACATAACTTAGCACAAACCGCTAAGGCGGAAATAAGAAAATAAATTTATAGCTTAGCATATAAGTATTAAAAAAGAAAATTTACGCACAAAATGTCTTCCGTTTCTGTTCAGTTAAACTCCGTTCTTAATAAAACAGCTCGCTTAATAGAGCTTTGTAGTGCATTGCAGGAGGAGAATGACTTGTTGAAGCTTGAAAATGAATCTGTAAAAGTTGCCATTAATGCAGCGAAAAATAAGACTCAAGACCTGGAGGAAAAACTAAGGGTTTTAAAACTTGCTAAAAGTATTGACGGAACAAGTGAAAAGTCTCTTGATATAAAGCAAAAAATTAACGAATTTGTGCGTGAAATTGATAAGTGTGTTGTATTGCTTAAGAAATAAGGAATACTGGAAAGTGAAACAAAGCTAAGAAATGGGAGAAATCTCGATAAAAATAACTATTTCTGACCGCATCTATCCCTTAAAGGTAAATACGGAAGAGGAAGAAATTGTAAGGCGTGCAGCCAAGATTATCAATGAACGCATAAAGGACTATCAGGAAAACTATGCGGTTAGAGATAAGCAGGATTTACTCTCTATGGCGGTATTGCATTATGCAACTGCTGTACTGAGGGTTGAAAACAAGGCTCAAAGCCAGGATACTGAGGTTGCAGACAAGGTTGAAGAATTAGATAGTTTATTAAGCGATTTTTTCTCCAAATAGGAGCGTTCTTTATATTAGTATTAAAATAAAACAAAGATATAGCCGCAGCTAGTTTTTGAGTTTCACTATTTTTAAAACTTAACACTTCAATATTTATAGGATTGAGCGAGTGTATTTCATCTGTATTTATACACCTGAAAATGACTGAAATCCTAATTATAACTCGTTGAGGTTTTTAAAACGTGGGACTTTTAAAGTTAGTTGCGGTTTTTTTTTAAATGAATTTTTTAAAATAGTGCATATTGCATGATTAGTTTTTACATAAAATAGAAATGGAAATAATAGGAATAATAGGATCTCTGCTCATCGGTTTAGCTATCGGTGTAGTTGTAGGTAGATTTCTGCTCCGTAGTTTGCTTAAGCAGCAGGAGGTAGCAGCACAGAATAAGGTTAAGAAGATTCTTAAAGAAGCAGAAAGTAATGCTGAAATATTAAAGAAGGACCGTTTGCTGGAAGCAAAAGAGAAATTCCTTCAAATGAAATCTGAGCATGAACAAGAAGTAAATGCTAAAAATAACCTGATCAACCAACGTGAGAATTCTTTAAAACAAAAGGAGCAATCACTAAATTCTAAGCTTGAAAATGCAACACGCAAAGATCAGGAGTTAGATAATCAACGTAAAAACCTCGAGAAGCAGACCGAAATTGCTCTTAAAAAACAGGAAGACGTTGAGCTTATTAAGAATCAGCATGTTAAACAATTGGAAACTATTGCAGGCCTGAGTGCTGAAGAAGCAAAGAACCAACTGGTAGAAAACATGAAGCAGGAAGCGCGAACTCAAGCAATGATCCAGGTAAAGGATATTGTTGACGAGGCCAAATTAACTGCCACAAAAGAAGCTAAAAAAGTGGTAATTCAAACCATTCAGCGTACCGCTGTTGAAGCTGCTATCGAGAATACTGTATCCATCTTTCATATTGAAAGCGATGAAATTAAAGGTAGGGTAATTGGTAGAGAAGGTCGTAACATCCGTGCCCTTGAAGCTGCTACCGGAATTGAGATCATTGTTGATGATACTCCAGAAGCAATTATTTTATCTGGTTTTGATCCGGTAAGAAGGGAAATTGCAAGGTTAGCCTTACACCGTTTGGTTACAGATGGTAGGATCCACCCGGCACGTATCGAAGAAGTAGTTGCTAAAACTAAAAAGCAGATTGAAGATGAGATTGTAGAGATTGGTGAGCGTACGGTGATTGATCTTCAGATTCATGGCCTGCACCCCGAATTGATTAGAATGGTTGGACGTATGCGTTACCGTTCATCTTACGGACAGAATCTACTTCATCACTCACGTGAAGTAGCCAACTTCTGTGCAACAATGGCTGCAGAACTTGGCTTGAATGCTAAGATGGCTAAAAGAGCAGGTTTGCTACATGATATCGGTAAAGTGCCTGATGATAACCCAGAGTTGCCGCACGCAATTTTAGGGATGCAACTGGCTGAAAAATATAAAGAGCATCCGGAAATTTGTAATGCCATTGGTGCCCACCATGATGAGATCGAGATGACCTCCATGATTTCTCCTATAATTCAAGCTTGTGATGCGATCTCCGGTGCGCGTCCGGGAGCCAGAAGAGAGGTAGTGGAAAGCTATATCAAACGATTAAAAGAACTGGAGGAATTGGCTTTGTCTTATCCAGGTGTGGAAAAGACGTTTGCTATACAGGCTGGGCGTGAGTTAAGGGTAGTTGTGGAAAGTGAAAGAGTAACTGATCAGCAGGCAGAATTATTAGCTGCAGACATCTCTAACAGAATACAAACGGAAATGACTTATCCAGGTCAGATAAAAGTTACGGTAATCAGGGAAACCAGATCAGTGGCGTTTGCGAAGTAGTTTTTCTTTGATATTTTCAAAAAAGCGACAGATGACCTGTCGCTTTTTTGTTTTACATTCAAAATTATTATATTGTGTAATATTATTAACTCAAACACTTGAATTGGGAGGGTGATTGACGTCAAGATAAGTTCGACATCGGTAAAGATTCGTAATGACTCCAGGTGACTCCAGATATAGTCCAGGGTAAGTTCAGGTATTTGTACAAAAGCTGGATTATGACTGGATTTTAACTGGGAAATTAGTGGATTTATTAAGAGATTTCATGGTTGTGAATGTTAACAGCACCCGATGACTAATTTATTTATAAAACTAACAAATGGCAAAATTTTCAGGGAATTTCTGGAGAGGTGTCGCAGGTGATGTAACTTTTAGGGAACATCGCGGACAACAGATTGTTACCGGCGCATCCCGGCTAACGAAAGATCAAATGACAGAAGGCAGTTTGAAAGCTGCTGATACGTTTGGGGCTGCCAGCGGTTTAAACAATTATATCAGGCCAACTTTTAATTTTAAGGGTGATGGAAATGTAAGCGGCCGTTTAGATGGCATGATGAACATTTGTTTGGACAGGTCAAAAAATAAAAAACTGGATATTTTTGAGTTTGATAAGGATAGTTTCAATTACATGGCAGGGTTCGAGTTTAATGAGAATACGCCCTTAAAAAAGCATTTCTATGCTCAGCCTAAAGTAGTTTTTTCAGGATTGAACCTTCAGATTCAAATCCCGACGATCAATACTAAGAAAGAAATAAAGTTTCATCCCGATGCGCACCATGCCAAGCCGGCTGTATCATTGGGCATGTTCGATATCATTAATGGGCAATATACCTATGCTGAAGTTCAAAATATAGAAATATTAGCAGGTCAATCGAAACCTACCTTTCCTGCTCGTTATCTTGATTTCATATTGAGTCCGGGTTGCCTGTGTATTGTGGCGCTTTCTCTTGTATATATTGAAAATACTTTTCTAGGGCCATCCTTTCTAAATAGTACTGCATTTAGCCCTGCAGCCATATTACACGCTACCCTGTCTGAAGGAAATCCTGAGCCAAAAGAGGATTGGGACGATATGGACATTGTTTTTATTACAGAAGTGCCACCAAAGAAAGCAATACATAGGGAAAAGGCATAATATATTCAACACTTAGGGAATATTTTTCCCCATATTAAATTCATATTATGTTTTGATTAACGAATTTATTAACTATAAATAAAATTAGAGAGATGTGTAGTTTTAAATAAATATTTAAAATTATCACTCATGAAAAGAAATTTATTAATCTTAGGAGCACTGCTGTGTTGGTTCTCATCCCTTAAAAGCCAAACATTAAATGCAAGCCCAACAACTATTACTACTGGTGGTCAAGTAACAGTTACAGGGAATTCTGAAAGCATTTATGGGTTTTTTAGCAGCCTTTATCTTGATGCAATACTTGTTACATCAGGAACATCCGGCAGTGTCACTGGAACAATAAGTCAGTTTGTACCATTTAATCCCACGACTTATAATGCCACTAGTTTTAAGTTAACTTTGACTAATAGCTCTTCAACACCGACTACGGTGTTAGTGAGATTGATGGTTACAAGACAAAACAATCCTAACAATACAAATACGCAATATGCACGCACGATAGAGCAATCTATCACCGTGAATCCGCAAGTTACTACTACTTATTACAATGCAGCCCGCTCTCAGGTGTTCAATAAAAATAATTGTGGAAGTGGTTATGTTGGAAGTGCTGTAACATACTCTGTTCCAGCAAACCAATATTCTTCAACTGTTTCTCAAGCTGACGCAGATGGAAAGGCTCAGAATCAAATAAATTTAAATGGGCAGTCCTATGCTAATACTAACGGAACTTGTGGCGTTGATTATAGCAATTGGGTTACTATGGCTAGTTTTCCTATGGTAAGCGACGATTTTTCTATTGATGTAGGATGGAATAAAAATCTAGTGAACACCCCAACTGTAAAAATGGAGATTTATCAAAATGGGGTATTTAAGGGAGTAATAGCGACCGGCGTACCTAATACAGGTTTACTCACTGGGATACATGTGATTCAGCTTCTTCAGTTAACCGGAACTGGCTTCGAATACGTAAAAGTTAAATTGATTTCTGAAGCCGACCCGAGCATTTTCGATTTTTCTTATGAGGAATATTGGATCGTTGATTAATCATTAACTTGAATTACGAAATCACTTACTAGAAATATTCGTTAATTATTAGTTATTGCATGCTAGGTAATTTAGATAACCTAGCATGCTCTATATATGTTGTCATAGAGCCTAACTCTAAATTCAGAAGTTATTTATTGCAACTAGCTGCCACGATAATTTCTATGAATCATTTTTTAAAAACTACGTTAATATTGTTTATATGCTTCAGTTCGGCAACTGCTCAAGATAACACTAGGCAATTCTTAAAAGTTATAAACAAAATTACTGGAAATCCAATTGAAGGTGTATTGATCGAAGTAATCAAGAATGATTTTCGATTCAAAACATACAGCGATAGTGTCGGTAGATTTTTCTTACCTCGAAAATACCTAAATCAAGATTACACTATTAGGGTTACCGACAATTATTTCATTGAACTTAATATTAATGGAGCATCAATTAAAAAACAGGCTGGAATTAGCAGCCTTATAAGGCTTAATCCTGCAATAGCCATGTTAAAAGAAGTGAATATTACTGCTAACAGACGTTATAGTGACACCATGACAATTAAACTCACAGATCAGCATTTTGAAAGATCTGTAATGGTTGATGATCTCTTCAAAAACACCAATGGCTTATACAAAGATAGCAAAGGTGAATTATACTTTAAGGGTAAGCGAGTTACAGATATTTTGATAGATGGACGTGAATTTTTTGGTAAAAATAATTTGAATGTCTACAAAGATTTTCCTGCATTGACTTTAGAGGATATTACTATCGTGGAGACAAATATTGATAGTTTATCTAATGCCACATTGACTCACCCAGAAGTAAAATTAAATTTCAAGTTAAAAGAAAAATTTAAAAGAGGTAGATTCGGAAATTTATCAGTAGGGATAGGTTCACTTAAAAGGTATTTTTTTAACACCGATACATATTTCTATAATACACATGAACAAGTTTCATTGATTTTTGGTGCAAACAACATAAGTCCCTATTCTTTAGCGGAGCCTGATGTTACCTTTTCATCGAATGGAAATGACTTAAACACATATATGCCAAAGCTTAGCTACCATAATTTTATTAACAGCCATCTAGAGCTAGATATATTAGTTACTGGCAAGAAGCAGAATAAGAAGTATCAATCCCAATCTGAAAGAAATGAAGAAAACCTGGATCAATTCTCTTCAACAAAAAATATTTCAAGTTCAGAGATGTATAGTTTGGAACCTAGTAACGTTACACTAACCTACAAGATTGATCCTTTGAAAAAAATTGTACTAAACGGAATTTCTTCTTTTAAAAATGAGTTGCAAATTGATTCATTACAATACATGATAAGTAATAGTAATTTAAATACAAATGCATCACTAGCTAAAAACATGGATTCTAAAGGATATTCACTTTTAACCAACCTTGAGTATGAGCAGAGACTTAAAAGGAAGACCGGACGTTATTTAAAGGTGAGTATTAATCATGTGATTCAATCCAATAAGATCGAAGAGAATAATACTATTTTAGATATTGATGATAAGAATGCTCGAAGATATGATATAACCGGGGATAGAAAACTAACAGATAAAAAAGTAGTCGTAAGTGGTGTATACAACGAACCTATTCTGTCGGATGGTACTTTGCAGGTAATGGTTAACTATCATAGTCAAAACTTAGTGTATCAGCCGGGAATTTATTCAGTTAACTCCCTATCCATACTTGATACAAGTGTCTTTATCTCATATTCCAACTATCAAGTTGGAGGTAAAATACGTAAGAACTTGGAATCCTTTTCTGTTGATGGATCGATATCAGGCATTTTATCCATGAGAAATATTCGTGAACAACAAAACGCGTTTATGAAATTTTTACCAAATGTTAACTTACTAATTAATCATAAGATTGACAAGAAAAATGAGCTAAACTTCCAATATGAAGTGACCCCTAACTATCCTAGACCCTATCAAGTTACCAATATAAATACTGCTTTTGATTTAGTTAGTCTAACGCGTGGGAATATATATTTAAATCCTGAAGTGAGAAGCCAACTAGGAGTAACTTACAATAAAAGATCATCAGATTTGTCTAACTCATCATTGTCTGGAAGATTTGAACATTATGAATCTAAATTTGGTTTTAAAATCGACAATGTTGGTGATAGCAACCAAGTATCGTATGTTGATAATATGGGCAAGGCCAATGCTGCACAGATAACTCTATCTACATCGAACAATCTGAAATCCGGAAATATCTTAGTTTACAACGCAAATATCCAATATTTGGAAACACCGATTACTAACAGGAATAAAAATTATATTAGCACTAGCATGGTATATAGCCAAACCGGCTCCTTGGCAATTACCTTGTTTAAAAGGATTTCAATCACACCGACTGTGAACATTGCTTTTAATAGACAAAAATATGAATCAAGTGGTTCTAATATATTTATGTTAAGTTATTCTGACAAAATCGCGTATAGCTTAGGCGCTTTTCGAATTTCTATATATCCCCTTTGTAATTTTAGTTATGCTGGTGATTTAAATAAGTCGCTCTCATGGGCTATCAATGGAGATATAAAGTTGGATATTTTTAAGAAAAATGGCACATTGTGGATGAAAGCGTATGATATTTTTAATTCATTTAAATATCAAAACAATTACGCAGGGCCTAGTTATATCCAGACGATCAAATATTCTAATTTAAATAGATATATTTTAATAGGAGTCAGCACTAAAATAAATAACATGAAATAATATGAAAGCAACTGAGAAAAAGGAATTAGATGTACTTTTTGATAAATATGCAGAGAGTCATCAGAACCATACCAACGAAATTATTCATTGGATTTGTGTGCCTTTAATCGTTTTTAGTTTACTCGGATTAGTTTGGGCCATGCCCTTCCCGCATTTGGAATTCTTGAAACAATATAATGGCTTTTTCAATTGGGCTTCTTTTTTAATTGCCTTTGCTTTGTACTATTACTTTACGCTTTCACCGGTGTTATCATTTCTAATGCTTTGGGTGGTTGGATTGATGAGTTTTGGGATTGTACAACTGGAGCATTGGCAGGCTGCTGGAGGCCCTTCACTATGGTTATCGTGCCTTGTTATATTTGTCTTGGCTTGGGTTGGTCAATTTATTGGTCATAAAATTGAAGGAAAGAAGCCGTCGTTTCTAGACGATGTTAAGTTCCTGTTAATTGGTCCGATATGGTTATTGCAATTTATATGCATACGAGTGGGTTTAAAATATTGAAACGGGAGGATGTTAATGTTAAATTAACATTGGGATAAACAAATGGTAATTTACATCTAACATATACCTAACATTGTGGTAATAGCTTTGCTGAAAATTAATATACAGCAAATTGAAATCACAATTGAATCTTAAGAAAGCAGTAGTTACTTTACTTTTTGTAATTATCGGCGCAGCGGCATTCGCACAAACAGGAAAAATTTCTGGTAAGGTATCTGATAAGAAGAGTGGTGAAACACTAATTGGTGTTACCGTTAAAATTAAAGGTACAACTAAAGGAATGGCCACCGATGTTGATGGTAAGTATTCTTTACCAGGCTTGGCAGCCGGAAAATATGTTTTGGTATATCAATATGTAGGTTATAATACCAAAGAAATTAGCGATGTTGAAGTATCGGCAGGTAAAACTACTGTATTCGATATCGTATTGGATGAAGCCGGTGGCGAGAATCTAAATGAAGTTGTTATACAGGGGAGTTTCAAAAAGGAGAGTGTAAATGCATTGTATGCAACACAGAAGAACAGTGCTTCCATTTCTGACGGTATTTCAAGTGATCAGATTAGGAAATCTCCAGATAAGAATACCTCTGAAGCATTAAAGCGCGTAAGCGGTGCTACGATACAAGACAACAAATTTGTTATCGTGAGGGGTTTGAGTGATCGTTACAATACTGCAACTCTTGATAATTCAACTTTGCCAAGCACCGAGCCAAACCGCAAGGCTTTCTCATTTGATATTGTCCCTTCAAACTTGGTTGACAAAATTACAATTAGCAAAACTGCAACGCCAGATCTTCCAGCAGATTTCGCCGGAGGTGCAGTACAGATCACAACTAAGGATATTCCCGAAGAAAACTTTATATCTTTCGGAGTAGGTACTAGTTACAATACCCAATCTACTTTTAAAGATTTTCTTGGTACTGGTAAAAATGCTTTGAATTACCTTGGTTTTGAAGATGGTTCAAAACAACTTGCTTCGAATTTCCCTTCAAGAAGTAGGATTGCAGCAGGTTTAACTCCAGCAAAAAATATATCTTCTTTGAAATCTCTACCTAATGATTTAAATATAAATCAGACGTCGGCAGCGCCTACCCAAAATTATCAGTTTAGTCTTGGGAGGGTAAAACAGTTTAAGAACGACAGTCGTTTTGGTGCGTTGGTTTCCTTGACTTATCGTAACTCTGAGACTATATATCAGGATGTGCAACGTTCTTTCTATGTTTATGATTATAATGATAATCAATATAGGTTTTCTACCAATCTTGGTGCCTTAGCGAATTTTGCTTACAGCTATGGTAAGAATAAAATTAGCTTCAAGAATATTTACAATCGTACTTATGACGATAATTATACAGAACGTACTGGTATAAACCTTGGATCAACTACGGTAAATAAATTCTATGCTTATGATGTATTGCAAAAATCATTATTCAAAAGTACTTTAGAAGGAGATCACCAGATTGGCGCTCCAAACAGTAAGTTGAAATGGACTGCTTCAGTTAGCAATGTAACTAATAATCAGCCAAATCAATTAAAAATCAATTATGCGAAAGCCTTAGCTTCTCAGAATGATACAAGTGTTCCATATTCAGCAAATGTTACTTCTTTAGGAAAAGAAAACACCCGTTTATTTACAGATTTAAGCGAAAATATTTATTCTGGAGATGTAAATTATAGTACTCCTTTTAAATTATTTAACGCATCTACAACATTCAAGGTTGGTTTAGGCTCGCAGTATCGTGAGCGTACCTTTACTGCAAGATTTATCGGTGCTGAATTGCAAACAAATATTGATCCTGCGCAATTCGATCAAATTAGGACGTTACCTGTTAATCAAATTTTTTCTAAATCGCTATTTCAATCTGGGGTTTATAAATTAAGTGAGATCGGAAGTGACGCAGATAATTATGATGCTAACTCTTTCACAAATTATGGCTACGCCATGTTGGATCAAAAGTTTGGCGAAAAATATAGAATCATTTATGGTTTAAGGGCAGAGAATTATCATGTACAGTTAAATACAAGTAAGCCATTAGTAGATGATACCAAACTGGATTTATTGCCTTCAGTAAACTTCACTTACAGCATTACTCCAAAAAGCAATTTTAGAGCTTCTTATTATAGAACCCTTGCAAGACCAGAATTTAGAGAATTGGCACCTTTTTCATTCTATGATTACGAGTTATTAGCAAATCAGGGAGGTAATCCAAACTTAAAGAGGACTTCAATCGATAATGCTGATTTAAGGTATGAGATATATCCTGGATCTGGTGAAATCCTCTCTTTCTCAGTATTCTACAAACACTTCAATAACGCAATTGAATCTTACCGTTATGACGTAATCTCTACGCCAGATATCTCTTACTTTAATACCACTAAAGCGCAAACATATGGTATAGAGTTGGAAGCACGTAAGAATTTAGGATTTATTAGCGACGCAGCTATAATAAAGAATACAACTGCATACGTTAATCTTTCCCTTATTAAGTCTACGGTTAAAAACCCAGATGATCAAAACTATATAGACAAAACGCGTCCAATGGTAGGTCAGTCTCCATATGTTATAAACGCAGGATTACAGCATACTACTCTTAATAATAAAGCGAATTTCAATTTGTTGTACAATAGGATAGGTAGAAGAATTGCACAAGCTAGCGGAATTAACTTCCCTAGTACTTGGGAAGCACCAAGAAATGTGTTCGATTTCCAGTTCGGGTATAAAGTACTTAAGAGTAAAGGAGAATTGAAGCTGAATGTTGGTGATATACTTAGCGAGCGTAATACTGTATATTTTGACTATAATAAGAATAAAAAATATGATGGTAATGCTGGCGGAGATGAGACTATATTTTCATACAAGCCAGGCACAAATATATCCTTATCATTTAACTACTCATTCTAAGTCTACTTAACAAATTGTTAATCTGAACTTAACAGCAAGGATAACTTAAATCAATCTATTTGCAATTATAATAAAAGACAAAAATAAAAACAGATGAAAAATAAATTTCTATTAGTAGCATTAACAGCTTTGTTCTTTGCAAGCTCTTGTAAAAAAAATACCGTTGAAGATGGTGGTGATCCACCAGTAGTTGTCCCTTCTAACACTGTTGAAGTAACAGGTGAAATCAGTTCTAATACAACCTGGACAGCAGATAAAATCTATTTGTTAAAAGGTTTTGTTTACGTGAGTAACAACGCAACGCTTACTATTGAGCCAGGAACCATTATCAAAGGTGATAAAGCTTCAAAAGCAACTTTAACTATAACTCGTGGTGCTAAAATTAACGCTACTGGTACTGCTGAAAAGCCAATCGTATTTACTTCAGCGCTTGCTGCGGGTGCACGTAGCCAAGGAGACTGGGGTGGTGTTATTTTATTAGGTAAAGCGCCAGTTAACCAAGGTAATGATGTCAAAATTGAGGGTGGTTTAGTACAACCAACAGGTAAAGATGAAAAAGCTTATATCTATTATGGTGGTACTGACGCAGCTGACAATTCAGGTACTATGAAATATGTACGTATTGAATATGCCGGCATAGCATTTTCAGTTGATAATGAGATAAATGGACTCACAATGGGTGGTGTTGGAAATGGTACAACTTTAGATTACATACAAGTTTATCGTTCTGGTGACGATGCTTTTGAGTGGTTTGGTGGTACGGTTAATGCAAAGCACTTATTAGCTATCGCTTCTTGGGATGATGATTTTGATACAGATTTTGGCTATTCAGGTAATGTACAGTTTGCTTTGGCTCAACGTGTTTCAACTGTTGCTGATCAATCTGGATCAAATGGATTCGAATCTGATAACGATGGTAACGGATCTAACCTACTTCCTAAGACTTCCGCAGTTTTCTCTAACGTAACAATTTTAGGCCCAATCAAAGCAACTGGTGGTTCATATAATGCAAACTTCCAAAATGGTGCTCAGATTCGTCGTAATTCTTCAATCAGCATATTCAACTCAGTAATATCTGGTTTCCCAGTAGGCTTATATGTTGATGATACTAAAGTTGCTACAGCAGGTGCAACTTCAACTAACTTTACTACTGGTTCTGCAGTATTTTCAAACAACTTGGTCTACGGAAGCAAAACAGATTTAACTGTAAGTACTGCTTCAGCTCTAGCTGATGTGACCAGTAAATTAGCCGGTACAGTATTTTCAAATACAGCATTTGCAGGGGCTTTGTTTACTTCTCCATACCTTTATACTAGCGATTATGGCGTTGGAACTGGGTCAGCGATAACACTTGGAACTGCTAATTTCACCTTGTCAGCTACTTCAGCAGCAGCGACAGGAGCATCGTTTACACATGATAAAGTAAAATCTACTGCAATATTTACACAAGTGGCTTACAAAGGTGCTTTCGGTACTGACAACTGGGCAGCAGGATGGGCAACAGTTGATGCTCAAACTTTGGCTTACACAACTCCTGGTGCAGTAAAATAGTCTATATATTTGGTTTAATCTCTGAAGCCCCGGTCTATGATCGGGGCTTCTTTTTTGGAAAATTAACGTAAATTTAATATAGGCGATGTAGCGAAACATTGGTTGTGCGCGTACTGGTTAGAAACAGATGTTATGAAAAATGTTGCTACTAAATTACTCTTCGTTATTGCCCTGTTAACAGGGATCCTGTCTTGTAGTAAAGACGAGGGCTATGTTGAAAATCCTGAGGAAAAAGGTTTGACCGATTGTCCGCAAGGTGCAAACTGTACATATTCGTATTCCAATAATTCCACTTTTGATGACGCTACTTTTTCCATAAAGCCAGGAGGGTATAGGTTATTTTGGAGTGAGGTTAAAACTCCGGGTGTTACCGCAACTGCATTTATATTGGCTCCTGCTAAAGGTGTCAGTTTCAATTTGGGTGAAAAGGAAGTTGCCGAAGGAAGGCTAAAGATATTTACCATTTGCCCAACTTGTTTCTCTATACCGATAAGAGTAGCAAAAGGTACAAGTAAGGGTATTCAGCTTAATTCTTATGATGCTAATGGGAACCGTAAATGGTTGGTTGAAACTAAATTGTTTATAGAATCAACTGATCCTAACGCAAAGTATGCTGATACAATTCATGTTAAGCAGTATTACTACCTCAATCAAAAATAAATCTAAGGCTTTTTTGGGTCGTAGCTATAGACTACCTGATATGATGCAAGTTGTAGTTTGGCCGACATTTGTCCGATGCCTAGATCTTCCTTTTGTGGTGTAGGCTCACAAAGTGAATAGGCTTTCCCATCGTAAATTATGGGTTTGCCTATTGGCTTTTCAAATTGTACGGCCATGGTAATATGCGTAGGGTAAAGCATCGCAATCATAGGGAGGTTGTATATTTCCTTAACTAGATAAAAGAAAAGCGCTACACGGTCGTCACAGTCGCTGTATTTTGAGAATAATGTTTCTTCTGGTGAAAGGCGTTTCTCTTTACCAAAGTTTTCTTCGTCGTTTTCATAAAGGAAGGCGTATCTGGTAAACTTCATCAAATAGTCTACACCTTTCTTTTCTCCCATCCCCATCACATTCTTCTTTAACAGAGGGATAAGGGAGCTGTACGTTTGTTTGGTTAATGGGATATTGAAGTAGGATTCGAAATCTACTCCAGGGTAGTTGGTAAATATGGCGTCTACTTTAGGATTAACCTTTACGTTAAAGTGATATACCCGGTGTTTGTAGCTAAACTCAATTTTTTTGTCTTCGTAATCTGTTGGCTTAAAATCAGGCATCCGTGTAACCTTATATGAGAATGCCTGAGTGGCTTCAGGAATACCAATCATATCAGTTGGAGGTTCGTCGTTAAGGTTGGCATGGTTGTAATCATGGTAATTCAAACACATGTATTTTTTGCCTTTGAACATCAGAAATGGAATGTCTGAAATATCTTCGCTGTTGTACACATAAAAGATAATCCTATTTGCCGCAATTGTTAATCTAGCATCATAGCCTGATTTTACCATCAGGAACCATTTATAAAAGGTATACATCTCATAATTATATTTTTTAGGAGCGATGCTCTCAGCTGTTTTCCTGATGAGTTGGTAATACAGCCAGTCGTTAAGCTGATGGTGTTTTTTATAGGATTGAAGGGAATCTATGATGGGGGCGTAATTCTCTTGCTCCAGCTTATTATAGCTTAGCTTGATAAAGCTTTCGCTTATAATTGATGGTGGAGATAAAAGTATAGCTGAGTCAGTATAGACGTTAAAGGTGTCATTATATAGCTCAAAGTTTATCGTATGCCCCTTATGCTGCGCGTTGGCTGTTGCTGCCAGTGCAGAAAATATAAAAGCGGAAACAAAAAACTTAAGCAAAGTGCCCATAGCCTATGTGTTTATATAAGGGTTACATTAAATATACGATTATTTAACATATAGGTAATATTAAGTTTTGTGGCTATTTGTTTGGTTTGGTAATGAATGCTTAACGACAGTTTAATATGCCAAATCTACTTTTGTGACATAGGTACTTGGTTGGTATTTATACGTTTCGGTTTAGTTGATAAGAAAAAGCCTTGGTGGATGTCAGGGCTTTTTATTTTTTTCTAATGTTAAGTAGTGTTTATTTCGTTAACATAATGATAATATTAAATAAGTATTAATTTAATATACATTTGAAATTATGAATAAAAAGAAGCAAAAACTGAAGCAAGCTATCAAGAAATCGACGATATCAGCTATAGAAGAGCAGTTAATCAACACGTTAACTTCTATCACTACAGAGTTAGGACAGGATTCTAAAAAATTAAAAAAAGAGATCAAAAAGAGATCTGCACAATTGGCGAAAAAACTTTCAAAGAAAATAAAACTGGCTAATCCTGCAGTTGAAGTTAAAACTGAAGAAACCAGCCCTGTAACAGCTTAAAAGTTCTTTCCAATTTTCTCCAGCATTTCTGGCGGAATATTTTGGGTATCTACTAATAAGAAACCATCCAGGCAATCTGAAAACTTTGGGTCTATGTTAAAACAAATGATCTTTGCATTCAGGTTCATATACTGCCTCAACAGCACAGGTATTTTGATATGTGTGTTTTCGATATCTGAAATTAAACTATCAAGATCTTTTAAAGATTCGCTGCTTTCGATGAGGAGATCCTTATCGATTGCAGAAAGATCTGCCTTAAACTTGTTTTTCGGCTTTACGTAATGTGCAAGTTCATAGTCAAAATGATTCTTGGTAATGTAATTTACGATCAGTGACTTAGAGAACTTTGAAAAGTTATTACTGATACTAACTGGGCCGAACATATAACGGTACTGCGGATTGTCTATAAGGTACTTCAGTATGCCTTTCCACAATAAGAACAATGGAAGGGGCTTAAGTTGGTATTCTTTCCGGATCCATGATCTTCCTAATTCTATCCCTTTTCTTAATATCGGATAAAAAGGTTCCTTTATTTTAAAGAGCTCTGACAGGTAAAAGCCCCTTCTTCCCATGGTGTTGAGGATTTCATCCCCCTTGCCGATGCGATACGCGCCAACGATGTTTTGAAGGTCTTTATCCCAAATGAATAAGTGGTTATAGTAGATGTCGTAGTTGTCTAAGTCTATTTTCTTATTGGTTCCTTCTCCAACCTCCCTAAATGTGATTTCGCGCAGGCGACCAATCTCTCTTAAAATGTTAGGGATGTTAGCAGTTGGGGTGATGTATACCTCATAGTTTTTCTCTACCCAAACCCTAAAGCTTTCCAATTGGGTGACTTCTTCTACAATTTTGTTGCGGTCCGTTTCTTCTATAACTGCTTCGGGCTTTTTCTTTATTTTAAATAAGTTAATGGGGTTAAAAAGTTTCCTTTCTTCTTCCAGGCCTGTGCCCAAGGCATAAGTCCTGGCCCTGAGGAAATCCAGTAATTTATTGGTATTGTTCCTGTAAGAGATATCTTCAATATTTATCGGCTTTCCAATCCTCACCTTTATTTTTAATCCTTGCTTGTTTAAAAATTCTGAAGGTAGCTTGGCTGTTCTTAAGGTTGGATGTATAAAGCTAAGTATGTTGAATAGTACCCCGTTATTGCCGTGGAAATAAATAGGTACTACTGGTAACTTAGCGCGTGCGATAAGTTTACCTACTACAGGGTGCCAAAGCCTATCGGTAATTTCTTGTTTATCCAAACTAAAGGTAGAAACCTCCCCGGCAGGGAAGATGCCTATTGGCGTACCACTCTGCAAAAGGTCAAACGTGGCCTTTAAGCCACTTATACTGGAAGTATGTTGTACATTTTCAAATGGATTAACGGCTACAAAAAATTCACTGAGATTAGGGATTTTTTTCAGGATAAAGTTAACCATTACTTTGGCCTCCGGCCTTACCGTACATAGGAGCTTTACCAATGCGAGTCCTTCAACACCACCATATGGATGATTAGCAATCGCAATAAAACCGCCTGTTTTAGGAATGTTTTTAAGGTCATCCTCATCAAAATCTATGCTTACACCAATCGTTTCCAGTATCTTATCAACAAACTCCAGGCCGTTGAAATGTACATTTTGAGAAAACACCTTGTTGATGTCGTTCAATTTCATCATCTCCATGAGCAATGCCGCTAGACCTGGTACGCCTAGCTTGTCTATTTTAGTAGCCTTTGCAAACTCCTGGGTGGTTATGATCTTCATGTATGGTTAGTTGTTGAATAATAGTACAATTTCAAAAATAAGATTTATATTTTTAAATAACAGTAGTACCTTCGCCAACAATGAGAAAATGGCTAAATAACTACTTTGATTTCAGTAAAAGTGAGTTCAATGGGCTTCTGGCCTTGATTATTGTTATTGTGCTAATCACCTTTGCCCCAAATGCTTATTCTATTTTTTACCCTAATGGCGGTAGTGATGAGGAACAACTTGTCATGAAAAGGTTGATTTTAGTCGAAAATTCTGAATCGGTACGAGCGGTTAGTAGTCACCGTAGTTATGGGGTACAAGCCCATATTAGATCAGTTAGAAAAGTAAATCTTTTTCGATTTGATCCAAATACAATAGGGATTGATGATTGGATTTCACTCGGATTATCACCAAAGCAGGCGGCCGGAGTAGTAAAGTATACCTCAAAAGGCGGTAAGTTTAAAACAGCAGCAGACCTCAGGAAAATGTATACCATCAGTTCGCAACTAGCTGATAAGCTGATTCCATATGTTTCCATTAAAGAGGAAAATTTGACATTTAAAGCTTCTGTGGATAAAAAGGTAACTTCTTCAAAACCAGCAAAGAGATTAATAGAATTGAACTTTGCCGACAGTGCCGACCTGGATGAGATTAAGGGAGTGGGGCCAGCCTTTGCCATAAGAATTATAAAATACCGGGATCGGATTGGCGGCTTTTATAGGAAAGAACAGTTGCTGGAAGTTTTCGGTATTGATTCAACTAAATATGCAGAAATTAAGGACCAGATCAGCGTAGATGATTCTGCCATTAAAAAGATTAATGTGAACACGGCACAAATTGAAGATTTTAAAAATCACCCATATATAAGGTATAAGCAAGCCAACGCACTTTTGGCCTATAGAAAGCAGCACGGAAACTTTAATAGCATTGCTGATTTGTCTAAAATATCCATTCTTACGCCAGACTTGATCCTGCGTTTAACACCTTACCTAAGCTTTTAATGATGATTGCCACTAAAATTAAGAATGTAGTTAGAGACGTAAATGATTTTCCGAAGCCGGGAATCGTTTTTAAAGACATTACGCCGATATTAAAAGATCCTGAATTATGTGCCGCCATAGTTAAAGAACTTGGTTTGCAAACGAGAGGAAGAAAAATTGACGTGGTTGCTGGGATTGAGAGCAGAGGATTTTTATTTGGCCCGCAGTTGGCTCAACTATTAGGTGTACCCTTTGTTCCGATTCGCAAAGAAGGAAAGTTGCCGTATAAAACCATTAAGCAATCTTATGATCTGGAATATGGTAGCGCAGTGATTGAGTGCCATGAAGATGCGCTGATTAGTGGGCAGAATGTACTTATTCATGACGATTTGCTAGCCACCGGGGGAACAGTGGTTGCGGCTACTAAGCTAGTTCAACAACTTGGGGGCATGGTTACCGGGTACTCTTTTATCATCTCTCTGGATTTTCTGAACGGAAAGGATAGATTGGCCGTATATTCAGATCATGTAACGGCTTTAGCCAATTATTAGTTATAACCCAGATTGATATAAACACAATGCCAGCAGCGCCAACGCGGCCAGCCTTAAAATAAAGATAGAAAAGTGAGCGGTGATTGTTTTGTTTGGTTTAGTATACATGGCGGTATGATCAATAATTTTTAATATCTTGTTTGCAAATTTAACCCCGGTTGCGGGCTGAATCAACTGAGAAAATACGCAGCTTTTTAAAAATATAGATCTCAATTTAAGTGATGTCAAAGAAGAATTTTGGTGATTACACTAGAAATTTTGTAACAGCAGTTCCAGCCGATCCGAATAGTGAGCAAGCGATTTTTTTTAAACAAACGATACCGAAGTTTCCGGAAGAGGCAATCTATGTTTATTCATTCAAAGAAAATAGGATGATCTTTGCGAGCGGATGGGAAGAAGTAGTGGGTTATCAGGACGATGAGATCAACATGTTGGCGATCGTGAATATGTCGGCCCCGGAATACGCACCCTTTTCTCATGATCTTAATGATAAAGCACTTCAATTTATACATAACAAAACTGAGGATCTGGAGAAGTACAGTTTCACCATAGAGCTTAAAAAAATTCATAAGAACGGAAGCTTAGTTCCAATTATTGCCAGGGTGGGTGTTTTCAGCTCCGAAAATGGTAGGATAGAATCAATTATAGGACGTTTTCAAATTAACAGAAGCCTTATTTTTGGTAAGATAATGCGTTATGCCGCATACGGACCAGAAAAAGAGAAGTTTGAGGAAGAGCTAAATAAAATACTTTTTAGTCACCTTGCAATCTCTAATAAGGAAAAGGAAGCTCTGTCATTAGTAGCTAAAGGGTATTCTTTTAAGGAAATTGCACATGAACTTAAGGTTTCGCACTCTGCAATTGAAAAGCGGATTATTCCATTATATAAAAGGTTTGATGTTAAAAGTTTAACTCATTTGGTAAGTTTTGCCTATGATAATTATATTTTGCCTTAGCCTTCGTCCAGATCTATCACTTTTATGTTATTTAACTCCACACCAATTTGAGTTAATAGCTTTTTCCATTTCTCTTCCAGCAAGTTTGTCGGATCGTCACTTCCCATGACCCAAATGATGTTTTTGTTCCGTATGTGCTCAATATTATGCGGACCATTATCTACGTTATTAAGAATCTCATAGAACAGGTTGGTTGTAATGATGTCACTTTTAACCGGTTTGCCTGGATTGATGTCGTCAATAACCAATAAGCCGCAACTTCTCCATGACCAAAGATAGCTGTCGTACCGCTGGTCTTGCGGGTCGTAAAACATACTCAGTAATTTAACGGCGGTCACATAGCTGCAGCAGTTGCTTTTTATGGAGGCTTCAGTTGCTATTGCAACAGCCAGGGAAGTTTTGCCGCTACCTTTAGAGCCAAAAACCAAGATGTGTTTGCCTTCGTTTTTACTTTTAAGGAAGTCGAGTATATATCCTTTATTACGTTCCTGGATGTTTTGGTTCCATTGGCTTAATCTCAATTGAAATGGATACTCTGCGTTTTGAATAAACATTTTGATGGTATACCAATAATAGGCAGGATAAGATACCAATATTACCAACACGAGCGTTAAAATGAGCATTGAGGGTTGGTAATTACACAGCAGACTTGCTGAAATGGCGCCAAGTCCAAAGTACAGCAGATCAGTTACGGTATCAAAAGCTACATTAAACCATGCCGGCTGAAATGTGTATTGCCCATTGCCCAAAGCTTTTCGTTTAGATGTCTTATTAAAAAGTAAGGGTTTTAGGAAATTGTAAGTCTCGAACAAGATCCAAATGCCCCACACTCCAAAAGCGGCCCAATATTCTGCATCGTTAACAGGTAGGATGATTCCAATCTTGGATAAAAGACTTACTATATATTTATTGGTTGAAGTAAGCAGGTGATGAATTGCTACGGTGGGTATGAAGCCCAGTGAAAAATGCCCAAATTGATTGGCAAGCCAGGAATAGGTTAGGGTTACACCGCGATAGGAGTCCTTTCCTATCAAGTCTTTATTTAACTGCTCACGGATGTGAAGCCAGGTAATTGGTCGCATAAAAAATATTCTTATGGGTTGTTTGGCGCTTTAAAACTAAAAAAATAAAAATACTTTTTCGGCATTTTAATTTACCTAAAATACTGAGAGAACGAATATGGACTAAATACCATTTCGTTCTATTTTCTGATGATCCTAGTCTGCATAAACACTGGCATAAAATGATTATAATTGCCTCAATTTATGCTGTTAATATGATAGAAACAACAAATAAGTCAGAAGGATATAATTTTAGCATTTCAGAAAATCAGGAGATGATCCGGGCGGTTGTTACTGATTTTGCGGAGCGACATATCCGTGCAAATGTAATGATCTGGGATGAGGAACAATATTTTCCTGTTGAGGTGTTTAAGCAGCTTGGTGAATTGGGTTTGATGGGTGTACTAGTTCCAGAAGAATACGGTGGATCGGGTCTTGGTTATCAGGAATATGTTGATGTGATTGTTGGGATTTCGAAGGTTTGTGGATCAATTGGACTCTCTCTAGCTGCACATAATTCTCTTTGTACCGGACATATTTTGGCCTTTGCGAATAGTGAACAAAAAGCAAAATGGCTGCCGAAGTTGGCAACAGCAGAATGGATAGGTGCTTGGGGCTTGACGGAAGCAAATACAGGTTCTGATGCGTTGAGGATGATGACGACAGCGGTTCTGGACGGCGACGAGTATGTGATCAACGGCGCTAAGAATTGGATTACACACGGCAAGAGCGGTGATGTAGCTGTTGTGATGGTACGTACTGGAGAAAAGGGAAGTTCTAAAGGTATATCTGCAATTGTTGTGGAAAGAGGAACTCCTGGTTTTTCAGCAGGTAAGAAAGAGAACAAATTAGGGATGAGGGCATCTGAGACAACTGAAATGATTTTCGATAATTGCAGAGTGCCCAGAGAAAACTTGCTTGGATTAGAAGGAGAGGGTTTTAAACAAGCTATGAAAGTACTTGATGGGGGCCGTATTTCCATAGCAGCTTTATCGTTAGGTATAGCCAGAGGCGCTTATGAAGCTGCTTTGGCGTATGCTAAACAAAGACATCAGTTTGGGCAACCAATTTCCAGTTTCCAGGGTATCAGTTTTAAACTTGCAGATATGGCTACTGAAATTGAAGCCGCAGAGTTATTGATCAGACAAGCTGCCGACCTAAAAAACAGAGGGTTGGCTATGACCAAAGAATCTGCGATGGCTAAGTATTTCGCGTCTGAGGTGGCTGTTAGAGCTTCTACTGAAGCCGTTCAAATATTTGGCGGGTACGGATATACAAAGGATTTTCCGGTGGAAAAATTCTATCGGGATAGCAAGTTGTGCACAATAGGAGAGGGAACGTCTGAAATCCAGAAGATTGTGATTGCAAGAGAACTACTTAACGGAAATTAACTATTTAATATTAATGTTTTGATAATCAAAACAAAGCCTTATCTTTGCAGTCCTAAAAACAACGAGAGGAGGTATTTTAACGTTATGATCATCATTAATATTAAAGACGGCGAATCACTTGATAAAGCCCTGAAACGTTTCAAAAAGAAATTTGAAAAAACGGGTGTATTAAGAGAACTGCGCAGTCGCCAAGCATACGAGAAAAAATCTGTTGCTCGTCGTACTGAAGTTAAACACGCTATTTACATTCAAAATATGCAATTAGAAGGAACTATTTAATCTTTTTAATTTACACCATATAAATAGGCCCCGAAGGATTTTTTCTTCGGGGCTTTTTTATTATGTGCATTTTGCATTGATCAATTAAATTTTTGTAGATTCACTTTAAGAGCAACCAAATTTTCTTTTATGGCAGTTGAAAAGTTTTTAATCTATTTGCAGCATGAGAAACGATATTCTTCCCATACGATACAATCTTATCACTCGGATTTAATACAGTTTAGCATTTTTATTAAAGATAATTTTGAAATAGATTTAACTGAGGTTAGCTATCAAATGGTCCGGGAGTACATTGTCCATTTACTTGAAGAGTTTAAGATGACTGAAAGTTCAATCTCAAGAAAGCTCTCGTCTTTAAGAAGCTATTATAAATATCAACAAAAATCCGGCATGGTGGTGAATAATCCTATGTCATTAATCCGCGCTCCTAGGTTACCTAAACGGTTGCCGGTTTTTATTGGATATGAACAGCTGGATGAATTGCTTGATTCAGGAGATTTTTTTGATGAAAGCTTTTCATCTGTGAGAAACAAAGCGATTATAGAAACGCTGTTTGGTGCGGGACTTAGGCTGTCCGAATTGCTATCGTTAAAGGACCAAGATTTGGATTTTTACGAGGGAACGCTTAAGGTTTTGGGTAAAAGAAATAAAGAAAGAGTGGTGCCAATAAGCAATGTGCTTGTTAATCAGCTTAAAGCGTACATAGAGCTAAAATACATTCAAAAATTTAATAACAAAACGGGGGTCTTATTCGTTACAGATACAGGAGCGGATGCATATCCTAAATTAATTTACAGAATTGTGCAGTGTTACTTGAAGATGATTTCTACCCAGGAGAAATTGAGTCCGCATGTACTGCGTCATTCTTACGCGACAAGTTTATTAAATAAAGGAGCAGATTTGAATGCAATTAAGGAGTTACTGGGACATGCTAGTTTGGCAGCAACCCAGATTTATACGCACAATTCAGTAGAAAGATTAAAATCAATATATAAACAAGCCCATCCAAAGGCATAAAACAAGGAGGTAAATATGAAAATTACAGTTCAATCGATCCATTTCACTGCGGACCACAAATTGTTAGATTTTATACAAAAGAAAGTTGATAAGCTAGACCAGTTTTTCGACCAGATTATTAGTGGTGAGGTTTACTTGAAATTAGAGAATGTAGATGATGAGGCAAATAAAATTAGCGAAATTAAGTTAATTGTACCCGGTGTTACCATGTTTGCAAAAGAGCAGTGTAAATCTTTTGAGGAGGCTACAGATTTGGCGATAGAGTCGTTAAGGAAGCAAATTACTAAGCATAAAGATAAAACCAGAGCGAAACTTAGTGAGCACAAAGAGATATTAAGTGCTGATGAAGTGTCTGATTATTAGAGATATATTTTGTTATGTTTTTGATATTAAATTGGCAGGTGTAATCCTGCCAATTTTTTTTTAAAAATAATTTTGCGCAGTACTTTAATTCTTGTAGATTTGCATTCCATTTCAGAGAGGGCGTTGGCCCAACAAGATTTGGAATGTTCTGTGAATGATTAACATTGTAAAATACTTTCCTGGTTTTTCAGGGATGTAAGATATAAGCCTCCTTAGCTCAGCTGGTAGAGCAACTGACTTGTAATCAGTAGGTCATTGGTTCGATCCCGATAGGAGGCTCTTTTTTTTTAGGGGAGATACCAGAGTGGCCAAATGGGACAGACTGTAACTCTGTTGTCGCAAGACTTCGAAGGTTCGAATCCTTCTCTCCCCACAAAAAAAAGAAGCGGAAGTAGCTCAGTTGGTAGAGCGATAGCCTTCCAAGCTATAGGTCGCGAGTTCGAACCTCGTCTTCCGCTCAAATTGGAAAAAGGTGGGCAGTCGGCAAGGAGCTTGATTGCAAGCTGTGATAAGCCGAAGTAGCTCAGCGGTAGAGCACTTCCTTGGTAAGGAAGAGGTCGTGGGTTCAAGTCCCATCTTTGGCTCAAAAAATAATAAAATCCTTTGTTAAGCCTGTTAGCTAGGTAAGACAAGGTTTTTTGCATTGAAAATTGTATCAAAACAAAAAATAAATAAAAAGTTAACCTACTAATAAGTATAAAAACATGGCAAAAGAAAAGTTTGACCGCAGCAAGCCGCACTTAAACATCGGCACAATCGGTCACGTTGACCACGGTAAAACAACCTTAACAGCAGCTATCACTAAAGTGTTATCTGATGCTGGTTTATCTGAGGCGCGTTCATTTGATTCGATTGACTCTGCTCCAGAGGAAAAAGAAAGAGGTATCACTATTAACACAGCACACGTTGAGTATTCAACTGCTAACCGTCACTATGCGCACGTTGACTGTCCAGGTCACGCGGATTACGTGAAAAACATGGTTACTGGTGCTGCTCAAATGGATGGAGCTATCATCGTTGTAGCTGCTACAGATGGTCCAATGCCACAAACTCGTGAGCACATTCTATTGGCTCGTCAGGTAGGTGTTCCTTCATTAGTTGTATTCATGAACAAAGTGGATATGGTTGATGATCCGGAATTGTTGGAATTAGTAGAGATGGAAGTTCGTGAGTTGTTATCATTCTATGAATTCCCTGGTGACGATATTCCTGTTATCCAAGGTTCTGCTTTGGGTGGTTTGAATGGTGATCCAAAATGGGTTGGTAAAATCATGGAGTTAATGGATGCTGTAGATAGCTACATTCCAATTCCTCCACGTTTAACTGATCTTCCATTCTTAATGCCTGTTGAAGATGTATTCTCGATCACAGGTCGTGGTACTGTTGCAACCGGTCGTATTGAGCGTGGTGTAATCAACTCTGGAGATCCAGTTGAGATCTTAGGTATGGGTGCAGAAAATCTTAAATCAACTGTAACAGGTGTTGAGATGTTCCGTAAGATCCTTGATTATGGTGAAGCTGGAGATAACGTAGGTTTATTGCTACGTGGTATTGAGAAAACTGATATCCGTCGTGGTATGGTTATCTGCAAACCAGGTTCAGTAACTCCTCACACAGATTTCAAAGCTGAAATCTATGTATTGTCAAAAGCAGAAGGTGGTCGTCACACTCCATTCTTCAACAAATACCGTCCACAATTCTATTTCCGTACTACAGACGTAACTGGTGAGATTTCACTAGCTGAAGGAACTGAAATGGTTATGCCAGGTGATAACGTTACGATCACAGTAAAATTGATCAACGCAATCGCAATGGAAAAAGGTCTTCGTTTCGCTATCCGTGAAGGTGGTAGAACTGTAGGAGCTGGTCAGGTAACTGAGATTTTAAAATAGTTTAACTGCCCTTGTTAGGGATGTAAAACAGTTTTATAAAATAAAGCAGAGTACTTAGGCTTTCACAGCCTGAGTACTTTGTTTCTAAAAACAAATCTGTTTTAGACAAAACAGATTAATACACGGGAATAGTTCAATGGTAGAATAGAGGTCTCCAAAACCTTTGATCAGGGTTCGAATCCTTGTTCCCGTGCAAATAATTAATTATGGCTAAAGTAGTTCAATTTATTAAAGAATCGTATGAAGAAATGACCCAGAAGGTTACCTGGCCGACATGGGGAGAATTGCAAAGTTCTGCGGTGCTGGTTTTAGTGGCTTCACTTATCATTGCATTAGTTGTGTTTGCTATGGATAAGGGTTCTACATTCGTTTTAGATACTTTTTATAAATCACTTTCTAATTAATATAGCTCAATGAACGATCAGTTGAAATGGTATGTAGTTAGGGCTGTTAGCGGAAAAGAGAAAAAAGTAAAACAGTACATCGATTCTGAAATTAGCCGTTTAGGATTTTCTCATTTGGTTCCTCAGGTTTTGATCCCAATGGAGAAATACTATCAAATGAAAGATGGAAAGAAAATTGCGAAAGAACGTAATTTTTATCCTGGATACGTTTTGATAGAAGCAATTTTAGATGGAGAGCTAGAGCACATTATTAAGAACGTTAATAGTGTTATCGGCTTTTTAGGTGATAAAGGGGGGAACCCTGTACCAATGCGCCAGGCGGAAGTTAACCGTATTTTAGGTAAGGTTGATGAAATGAGCCAGCAAAGCGAGACGATGAATATCGCTTATTACGTCGGAGAGAACGTTAAGGTAATGGATGGACCATTCAATGGTTTTACAGGCGTTATTGAAGAAGTTAACGAAGAGAAAAAGAAATTGAAAGTTATGGTTAAGATATTTGGACGTAAGACTCCACTTGAACTTAACTATATGCAAGTAGAAAAAGAATAAAAGACCTTAATTGTTACATTGCTTCCAACATTTAACATTGAGTATTACAAATTAACAAAAACAGAAAATGGCAAAAGAAGTCAGTGCACTTGTTAAGTTACAGATCAAGGGTGGAGCTGCAAATCCATCGCCACCAGTGGGACCTGCATTAGGTGCTAAGGGGGTGAACATAATGGAATTTTGCAAGCAATTCAATGCTCGTACCCAAGATAAGCCCGGTAAAGTATTACCAGTTGTAATTACTGTTTATGCTGACAAGTCTTTCGAATTCATCATCAAAACCCCGCCTGTAGCGATTCAATTAAAAGACGCTACTAAATTAGCGAGTGGTTCTGCTGAGCCCAACCGTAAAAAAGTTGGTTCGGTGACTTGGGATCAGGTTAAGTCAATTGCTGAGGATAAGATGACTGATTTAAATGCTTTCACTATCGAATCGGCAATGAGTATGGTTGCCGGTACAGCACGCAGTATGGGAATCACCGTTAGTGGTGATGCGCCCTGGACAAATTAATTAACAAAAAACAGTTTACAACAGTGGCTAAATTAACAAAAAATCAAAAAAAGGCACATGCTAAACTAGAATCTGGTAAAACGTATTCTTTAAAGGATGCGGCTGCTTTGGTTAAAGAGATTACTACTACTAAATTTGACGCATCGGTTGATATCGATGTAAGTTTAGGAGTAGACCCGCGTAAAGCCAATCAAATGGTACGTGGTATCGCAACTTTACCACACGGTACAGGTAAAACTGTTCGTGTATTAGTTCTTTGTACTCCCGATAAGGAAGAAGAGGCTAAAGCAGCGGGTGCAGATTTCGTAGGTTTAGACGAGTACGTGTCCAAGATTGAAGGTGGATGGACTGATGTTGACATTATTATCACTACTCCTGCTTGTATGGCAAAGGTAGGTAAACTGGGCCGCGTTTTAGGTCCACGTAACCTTATGCCAAACCCTAAATCAGGTACTGTAACTAACGAAGTTGGTAAAGCAGTAACTGATGTAAAAGGCGGAAAGATTGATTTTAAAGTTGACAAAAGCGGTATCATTCATGCTTCGGTAGGAAAAGTATCATTCCCTGCAGAAAAAATATATGAAAATGCATTAGAGGTTCTTCAAGTAATTTCTAAGCTAAAACCATCTGCCGCAAAAGGAACATATTTTAAGAGCATTCATGTTTCTTCAACTATGAGCCCAGGAATTGCAATCGAAACTAAATCAGTAGCGGGTATCTAATTATGAACAGAGAAGAAAAACACGAACTAGTTTCCGCTCTTCAAGAGAAGATGCAGGAATTCGGCAATTTTTATATTGCTGACACTTCAAGCTTATCTGTTGAAAAGGTTAACAACATCCGTCGCAAATGTTTCGAAAGCGGTATTGAAATGCAAGTTGCTAAAAATACTTTAATCAAAAAAGCGATTGAAGGATTAGAAGGCGACTCTACAGAGATCTTCGCAGCACTTAAAGGTCAGTCGGCCCTATTATTTTCAACTACAGGTAATGCTCCGGCAAAACTGATTAAAGCGTTGAGAAAAGGATCTGACAAGCCAGTACTTAAGGCAGCTTATATCGATTCATCAATTTATGTTGGTGATAACCATTTAGATTCATTAGTAAGCTTAAAATCAAGAGAAGAGCTTATTGGAGATATTGTTGGATTATTACAGTCACCAGCTAAGAATGTGATATCGGCATTGAAATCTGGCGGTGGAATTATAGCAGGAATTGTTAAAACTCTTCAAGAGAGAGAAGGTTAAGGAACACCTAATAAGTTTCATATTTAATAAATTATTTTACGTAAATTTTTAAAAATCTATAAAAATGGCAGATTTAAAAGCGTTTGCTGAGCAATTGGTAAACTTGACAGTTAAAGAAGTTAACGAATTAGCTCAAATCTTAAAAGACGAGTATGGTATTGAACCAGCTGCTGCTGCAGTTGCTGTTGCTGGCCCTGCTGCTGATGCTGCTCCTGCAGCTGAAGAAAAAACTACTTTTGATGTAATATTGAAAGAAGCTGGTGGTTCTAAATTAGCAGTTGTTAAATTGGTAAAAGATCTAACTGGTTTAGGTTTGAAAGAAGCTAAAGACTTAGTAGACGGTGCACCTAAAGAATTGAAAGCTGGTGTTGCTAAAGACGAAGCTGAAGCTTTGAAAAAACAATTAGAAGAAGCTGGAGCTGTAGTTGAAATTAAGTAATCACTTAATTTTACAAACACTTTAACCATAGACTCCGACTGAATAGTCGGAGTCTATACCTGTTTATAAACTTTTCATCTTGTTTGGTTGATGAAATTGTTTAACGGCTAACCAAACAAATAGTTTATTCTTAAAGTAAATTAACTTTAGTCCATTGGCAAATAAAGTCGACCAAAGAGTAAATTTTGCACGAAGTAAGCACATTATAGATTATCCAGATTTTCTAGACGTGCAGTTGCAATCATTCAGAGAATTCTTTCAAATAGAAACAACTTCTGATAACCGTCATACTGAAGGGTTATTTAAGGTGTTTGCTGAGAATTTCCCAATCACTGATTCCAGGAACATTTTTGTTTTGGAATTCCTTGATTATTTTATTGATCCACCGCGTTATGATATACCAGAGTGTATTGACCGTGGATTAACTTATAGTGTTCCATTAAAAGCTAAGCTAAAGCTTTCTTGTAATGATGCTGAACACGAAGATTTTGAAACCATTATTCAAGATGTGTATTTAGGAACCATACCATATATGACTCCTAAGGGTACGTTTGTAATTAACGGTGCAGAACGTGTAATTGTATCTCAATTACATAGATCTCCTGGTGTGTTCTTTGGCCAAAGCCGTCACACGAATGGAACTAAGTTGTATTCTGCCCGTGTAATTCCTTTCAAAGGATCTTGGATTGAGTTTGCTACTGACGTAAATAACGTCATGTATGCCTACATCGATCGTAAGAAAAAATTCCCTGTTACCACATTATTGCGTGCAATTGGTTACGATTCTGATAAGGACATCCTTGAATTGTTTGATCTTGCTGATGAAGTTAAGGTTAGCAAATCAGGCTTGAAAAAATATATCGGTCGTAAACTTGCCGCAAGGGTTCTAAGAAAATGGGTTGAGGATTTTGTAGATGAGGATACCGGTGAGGTAGTTTCTATAGACCGTAACGAGGTAATTTTAGACAGGGATACTGTTTTAGAAGACGACCATATTGATATGATTATTGACGCCGGAGTTAAAACGATCATCTTATCTAAAGATGACGGTGCAAGTCAGGCAGATTATACCATTATTTATAATACTTTACAGAAAGATACTTCTAACTCTGAAAAAGAGGCTGTTGAAAACATCTACCGTGCTTTGCGTAACGCTGAACCACCTGATGAGGAAACTGCGAGAGGTATCATTGAGCGTTTGTTCTTTTCAGATAAACGTTATGATCTTGGGGATGTGGGTAGATACCGCATCAACAGGAAATTGAAAATGGATACACCTGATCATGTTAAAGTATTAACAAAAGCTGACATTATAGCAATTGTTAAATACCTGATCAAGCTGATTAACTCTAAAGAGGAAGTGGATGATATTGATCACTTGTCGAATCGTCGTGTTCGTACTGTAGGTGAGCAGTTATACGCTCAGTTTGGCGTTGGTCTTGCGCGTATGGCACGTACTATTCGTGAACGTATGAATATCCGTGATAATGAGGTTTTTACCCCGACTGATTTGATTAATGCCCGTACTTTATCATCGGTTATTAATTCCTTCTTCGGAACTAACCAGTTATCGCAGTTCATGGATCAAACCAATCCTTTGGCAGAGATTACTCACAAACGTCGTCTTTCAGCTTTAGGCCCAGGTGGTTTATCAAGAGAGCGTGCAGGTTTTGAGGTACGTGATGTTCACTACACTCATTATGGCCGTTTATGTACGATTGAAACTCCTGAAGGTCCGAACATTGGATTGATTTCATCACTGTGCGTTCATGCCAAGATTAATAATTTAGGTTTCATTGAAACTCCATATAAGAAAGTAGATAACGGTATTGTGTCTGTTGATGAACCAGTTATTTATTTATCTGCGGAAGATGAAGATGGTAAAACGATAGCACAAGCTAACGCTGAATATGATGATAAAGGTAATTTCACTACTCCTCGTGTTAAAGCACGTTATGAGGGTGACTTCCCGATTATTGAGCCTGAGAAATTAGACTTAATGGATGTGGCGCCTAATCAGATTACTTCAATTGCTGCTTCATTGATCCCGTTCCTTGAGCATGATGATGCGAACAGGGCCTTGATGGGATCAAACATGCAACGTCAGGCCGTACCTTTGTTACGTCCTGAAGCTCCAATTGTAGGTACAGGTTTGGAAGGTCGCGTAGCACGTGACTCAAGAACTTTGATCAACGCTGAAGGTGATGGTGTTGTAGAATATGTTGATGCAAATGAGATCACTATTAAATATGTTAGAAATGACGGCGATCGCTTGGTTTCTTTCGAAGGTGATAGTAAGACTTACAGATTAATCAAATTCAAAAAGACAAACCAGAATACCTGTATCAACCTAAAGCCTATTGTTAAAAAAGGACAGAAGGTGGTTAAAGGTCAGGTGCTTTGTGAAGGTTATGCAACTGAGAACGGGGAGCTGGCATTGGGAAGAAATTTGAAGGTTGCTTTTATGCCTTGGCAAGGATATAACTTTGAGGATGCGATTGTTATTAATGAGCGTATAGTTCGTGAAGATATCTTTACTTCATTGCATATTGAAGAGTTTGAATTAGAAGTGCGTGATACAAAACGTGGAGAAGAGGAATTGACACCAGATATCCCTAATGTTTCTGAAGAAGCCACTAAAGATTTAGATGAGAATGGTATTATTCGAATCGGTGCTGAAGTTAAAGAAGGCGATATCCTTATCGGTAAGATCACTCCTAAAGGTGAGTCAGATCCTTCACCAGAGGAAAAATTACTGCGTGCAATTTTTGGAGATAAAGCAGGTGATGTTAAAGATGCATCGTTGAAAACACCTCCTTCTATTAAGGGTGTGGTAATTGATACAAAGTTGTTCTCAAGAGCTAAGAAAACTACTAAAGCTGAAGAAAAATCTGCGATAGAGAAGTTAGATAAGCGATATGATATTGCAACTTCGAATCTTAAAAACGAGCTGGTAGATAAATTATTCCAAATTGTAAATGGTAAAACATCGCAAGGTGTTTACAATGTTTATAAAGAATTGTTGTTCCCTAAGGGGGCTAAGTTTACTCAGAAGAGTTTATCTGATTTAGAATATACGCACATTAATCCATACAAATGGACTACTGACGACGACAAAAATGATCAAATTAAATTGTTGTTGCATAACTATGGTATTCGTGTAAACGAAGAGCTTGGTGCTTACAAACGTGATAAATTTGCCATTAGTGTTGGAGATGAATTGCCATCTGGTATTGTTCAAATGGCAAAGGTTTATGTTGCAAAAAAACGTAAACTGAAGGTAGGGGATAAGATGGCTGGTCGTCACGGTAATAAAGGTATAGTTGCCCGTATTGTTCGTGATGAAGATATGCCTTTCCTTGAAGATGGAACTCCAGTTGATATTGTTTTGAACCCACTTGGAGTACCATCACGTATGAACCTTGGACAGATCTACGAAACTGTATTGGCTTGGGCTGGTAAAGAATTAGGTGTTAAGTTTGCGACCCCAATTTTTGATGGTGCTAAGCATAATGAAGTGGAAGACTGGATTGCTAAGGCTGGTTTACCTGCCTCAGGAAGAACTTATCTGAACAATGGTTTAACAGGTGAGAAATTTGATCAACCAACAACTGTAGGTATTATCTATATGTTGAAACTTGGACACATGGTTGATGATAAGATGCACGCCCGTTCAATCGGTCCGTACTCATTGATCACGCAGCAGCCTTTGGGTGGTAAAGCTCAGTTTGGTGGTCAGCGTTTTGGTGAGATGGAGGTTTGGGCACTGGAAGCATTTGGTGCGGCAAATATTCTACAAGAGATATTAACCGTAAAATCGGATGATGTAATCGGTAGAGCAAAAACTTATGAGGCGATTGTGAAAGGTGAAAACCTTCCTACACCAGGTGTACCAGAATCATTTAATGTATTGGTACATGAGTTACGCGGATTAGGTTTGGATATTACGTTAGACTAAACAGTATTTAGTATATAGTATTTAGTAGTTAGATAAGCTAAAAGGCCAGTCTAAATACTAAATACTAACGACTAAGTACTCAAAACAAAAGAGCTATGTCTTACAAAAAGGATAATAAATTAAAAAGCAATTTCACCTCGATCACCATTAGTTTGGCGTCGCCTGAGGCTATTTTAGAGCGCTCAAGTGGTGAGGTGTTAAAACCTGAAACCATCAACTATCGTACTTACAAACCTGAACGTGATGGTTTGTTCTGCGAGCGTATTTTTGGTCCGGTTAAAGACTATGAATGTCATTGCGGTAAGTACAAACGTATCCGTTATAAAGGAATTGTTTGTGACCGTTGTGGTGTTGAGGTAACTGAAAAGAAAGTACGTAGAGAGCGTATGGGACATATCAATCTGGTAGTTCCCGTTGCGCATATTTGGTATTTCCGTTCACTGCCCAACAAAATTGGATATCTTTTGGGTTTACCTACTAAAAGATTAGACTTAATCATTTATTATGAGCGCTATGTGGTAATCCAGGCGGGATTAATGTCTGATGAAGGCATCCAGTATATGGACTTCTTGACAGAAGAAGAGTACTTGGATATCCTTGACAAGTTACCTAAAGAGAATCAGTACCTGGACGACAAAGATCCTAATAAATTCATCGCCAAAATGGGTGCTGAAGCCTTAGAGGATCTTTTGAAACGTATTGATCTAGACTCACTTTCTTATAATTTACGTCACCAGGCTGCAAATGAAACTTCACAACAACGTAAGAACGAGGCGTTAAAACGTCTTCAAGTTGTTGAGGCTTTCCGTGGTTCAAGGACTCGTATCGAGAATAATCCAGAATGGATGATTATCAAGATCGTTCCTGTTATTCCACCAGAATTGCGTCCTTTAGTTCCATTGGAAGGTGGTCGTTTTGCTACTTCTGATTTAAATGATCTTTATCGCCGCGTTATTATTCGTAACAACAGGTTAAAGCGTTTAATCGAAATTAAAGCACCTGAAGTAATCTTGCGTAACGAGAAACGTATGTTGCAGGAAGCTGTGGATTCGTTATTCGATAATTCACGTAAGGTTAATGCTGTGAAAACAGAAGGTAACCGTGCATTAAAATCACTTTCAGATATCCTAAAAGGTAAGCAGGGTCGTTTCCGTCAAAACTTATTAGGTAAACGTGTGGATTATTCAGCACGTTCCGTAATTGTTGTTGGGCCGAGCCTTAAACTACATGAATGTGGATTACCTAAGGATATGGCAGCTGAACTTTTCAAACCATTTATCATTCGTAAAATGATTGAGCGTGGAATTGTTAAGACTGTTAAGTCTGCAAAGAAAATTGTAGATAGAAAAGATCCTTTAGTATGGGATATCCTCGAAAATGTTTTGAAAGGACACCCAGTGTTACTGAATCGTGCTCCTACTTTGCACAGATTAGGTATACAGTCTTTCCAACCTAAATTGGTTGAAGGTAAAGCAATCCAATTGCATCCATTAGTTTGTACTGCTTTTAACGCGGATTTTGACGGTGACCAGATGGCGGTACATTTGCCGCTAGGCCATGCTGCAATATTGGAAGCACAGGTATTGATGCTTGCTGCGCACAATATTCTAAATCCTGCTAACGGTACTCCGATTACTGTACCTTCTCAGGATATGGTTTTGGGTCTTTATTATATTACTAAAGGCCGCAGGACAGATGAAGGACGCGTAGTTAAAGGACAAGATTCAATATTCTATTCTTCTGAAGAAGTTATCATTGCTTATAATGAGAAACGAATTGATCTTCATGCATTTATCAAAGTTAAAGTAAATGTAAAAGATGAGGCAGGAGTTATTGTAAATAAATTAATTGATACTACCGTTGGACGCGTGCTATTTAACCAAATGGTTCCGGAAGAGGTAGGGTACATCAACGAGTTGTTAACTAAAAAATCATTACGTGATATTATTGGTGATGTTGTTAAAATCACTGGTATGGCACGTGCTTCACGCTTCCTGGATGATATTAAGGAATTAGGTTTCCAAATGGCGTTCAGAGGAGGTTTGTCGTTTAACTTGCAGGATGTAAATATTCCGGTAGAAAAACACACACTTCTTGAGCAGGCTTCTGCTGAAGTGGAAGAGGTAAGGAATAACTATAACATGGGATTCATTACCAACAACGAGCGTTACAACCAAATTATCGATATCTGGACACGTATCAATAACCGTTTAACATCATTCGTTATGAATCAATTGTCTAACGACAACCAAGGGTTCAACTCGGTTTATATGATGCTTGATTCAGGTGCACGTGGTTCTAAAGAGCAGATTCGTCAGCTTTGCGGAATGCGTGGTTTGATGGCGAAACCTCAGAAATCAGGTTCAGGTGGTGAAATTATCGAAAACCCGATTCTTTCTAACTTTAAGGAAGGATTGTCAGTTCTTGAATACTTCATCTCAACTCACGGTGCTCGTAAAGGTTTGGCCGATACAGCGTTAAAAACTGCTGATGCGGGTTACTTAACTCGTCGTTTGCATGATGTTGCGCAAGATATGATCGTTAACTCTGAAGATTGTGGTACGCTGAGAGGTATGTACACAACTGCGCTGAAAGATAATGAAGATATTGTTGAGCCATTATATGATAGGTTATTAGGACGTATTTCTCTACACGATGTATTTAATCCGCTGGACGGAAGCTTGTTAGTAGGCGCTGGACAGGATATAGATGAAGACATTGCAAAAGCGATTGAAGAGTCTCCATTAGAAGGCGTTGAAATTCGTTCTGTTTTGACTTGCGAAAATCAGAGAGGTGTTTGTGCACTTTGTTACGGACGTAACCTGGCAACTGGTAAACGCGTTCAAAAAGGTGAAGCTGTTGGTGTGATTGCCGCTCAATCAATTGGTGAGCCGGGTACACAGTTAACACTACGTACTTTCCACGTGGGTGGTACTGCATCAAACATTGCTGCAGAATCTCAGATCATTGCTAAGTTTGATGGTATTATCGAATTTGAAAATGTTCGTACTGTTTCAACTAAAACGGAAGAGGGTGATACGCAAATTGTTCTTGGACGTTCTGGTGAATTCAAGATTGTTGAGCCTGAAACAGGCAAAATCATCATGACCAACAATATCCCTTATGGTTCATTCTTATATGTTGAGGATGGAGCTAAAATAACCAAGGGTGATAGGATTTGTTCATGGGATCCATATAATGCTGTAATTATATCTGAATTTGCAGGTAAAATTGAATTTGATGCGATCGTGGAGGGAGTGACTTTCCGTGAAGAATCAGATGAGCAAACTGGTCACCGTGAAAAGGTAATTATCGATACACGTGATAAAACTAAGAATCCTTCTGTAAGGGTTGTTGACAAAAAAGGTGAATTGATTAGAAACTATAACATCCCAGTTGGCGCTCACATTGCGATTGATGAAGGTGACATGGTTCAAACAGGTCAAATCCTTGTTAAAATTCCTCGTGCAACTGGTAAAACCAGGGATATTACGGGTGGTTTGCCGCGAGTAACTGAGTTATTTGAGGCGCGTAACCCTTCAAACCCTGCAGTTGTTACTGAGATTGATGGAGTTGTTACTTTAGGCGGAGTGAAACGTGGTAATCGTGAGATGACCATTGAATCCAAAGACGGTGAAATTAAAAAATACCTTGTGCCTTTATCTAAGCACATCCTGGTTCAGGATAATGACTTTGTTAAGGCTGGTATGCCATTGTCTGACGGATCAATTTCGCCAGCTGATATCCTTGCAATTAAAGGCCCTGCAGCGGTTCAAGAATACCTGGTTAACGGTATTCAAGAGGTTTATCGTTTACAAGGTGTGAAGATCAATGACAAGCACTTCGAAGTTATTGTACATCAGATGATGCAAAAAGTTCATATCGAAGATCCGGGAGATACTATTTTCTTAGAAAATAACTCTGTAGATCGTTGGGACTTTATGATCGAGAACGATGAGATCTATGATAAGAAAGTTGTTGTTGAAGCGGGTGATTCAAACACGGTTAAGCCGGGTCAAATCCTTTCTTTACGTAAATTGAGAGATGAGAATTCTCAGTTGAAACGCAAGGATCTTAAACAAATTGAGGTTCGTGATGCAAGACCTGCAACTGCGAGTTCAATTCTTCAAGGTATTACGCGTGCATCATTGGGTACAAAATCTTTCATATCTGCAGCATCATTCCAGGAAACTACAAAAGTACTGAACGAAGCAGCGATTGCTGGTAAACGTGACAATATGCTTGGACTAAAAGAAAACGTTATTGTTGGTCACTTAATTCCTTCTGGAACTGGAGTGCGCGGATACGAACGTATTATTGTTGGTTCTCAAGAAGAGTACGATAAATTATTGGCTTCTAAACAAGAAGAAATTGAGGCATAATAATTAGATAGATTTATTATAAATCCCCCTTCTTTAAGTTGGGGGATTTTTTTTGCTTTAATTTTTCCATAGATTACGGCATTTAGGAATAAAAATTTAGTTTTGTTGAATGCAAGAAGAAAATCAGGATAACCAGCTTAACATTGAACTTTCTGAAGAAGTAGCAGAAGGTATTTTTTCCAATTTGGCGATCATCACCCATTCAAATACAGAATTTGTATTGGATTTTATAAGGGTAATGCCAGGTGTTCCAAAAGCAAGGGTTAAGTCCAGGATCATCTTAACTCCCGAACATGCTAAACGGTTACTCGGCGCAATACAAGATAATATTGAAAAATATGAAGCTGTAAATGGGCGCATTAAAACCCAGGATGAGCCTCCAGGTTTCCCAATCAACTTCGGCGGACCTACAGCGCAGGCCTAGTAATTTTTTCCTGTATGTAACTAATTATTTGGTCAACTTGATTAGGTTCAAACCATGAGGTGTTTTCATCTTTTCTAAACCAAGTTAGTTGTCGTTTTGCGAATCGTCTGGTATTTTGCTTAATCTGCTCAATGGCTTCCAATAAACTAATATCCCCGTTTAGAAATCGGAATAATTCAGTATATCCAACGGTATTCAGCGCATTTAATCCTTGATGCGCATTTAGCGCTTTTACCTCATCAAGAAGTCCATCTTCCATCATCTTGTCAACACGGGAATTTATTTGCTCATACAACGTACTCCTGTTTGTGTTTAAGCCTATTTTAAGCACGTTAAATGGTCTTTTTTTTCTTGTGTTTGTTAGATAGGTTGAGAGTTTTTCTCCAGTTGACAGGAAGAATTCCAGACCCCTAATCATTCTTTGAGGATTCGATTGATCTACTTTATGGAAATATTCAGGATCTGCAATTTCTAATTCCTTACGAAGAAATGGTAGACCGTGCTCGGCAAATTGAACATTTAGTTTCTCCCTTATTAACAGATCTGTGTCCGGCAAGTTGTCAAGTCCATTGCATACAGCATTTACATAAAGGCCAGAACCGCCAGCTAATATTGCAATGTCTTTATCCCGAAATATATGGTCAATAATTGAAAGTGCTTCATATTCAAAATCACCTGTGCTAAAAAAATCCTGAATGCTGTGGGAGTTGATAAAATGATGTGGCGCCGCCGCCAATTCAATAGGCGACGGTTTGGCTGTCCCAATAGTCATCTCCTTAAAAAACTGCCTGGAGTCGGCAGAAATTATCTCTGTATTGAAATAATGAGCAAGATGTATTGCTAAAGCTGTCTTCCCAATCGCAGTTGGGCCAACAATTACAATAAGCGTTTTATCTTGCGCCATATCCGGCACTAGTAATCTTCTTTATACTCTTCGTCCTCGTAGCTATCGTTATCTGCAAACTCATCAGTTTCTTCGGTATCTTCCTCGTCACTTTCGTCACTTTTAACCTCTGTATTGATTCCTCTGCCTCCCATAGCTTCAAGTTCTTCTGTATCCTCAGGAACAAAATCCATTTCATTTAAAAAATCAAAATCAGAAGAAACCGGATTAGAGGATACAGCAACAGCCCCAAAATTATTCTTGTCGATTATTTTAGGGGCCTCTCCCAAGCTTTTAACTAAAAAAGGATATTCTATATTGGGATCTGTCTCCAGAATGATTTTAATCAATTCTACATGAAAATCGAACGGTCTGTCAAAATTGTATATGTAATAAAACTTTTGGTGTGGATCTTCAATAAAGCTACTTAGTTTAGAGTTTTCCATTAAAGCAACACCTCTGTCAGTTTTACGCTGATTTGGAAGGTAGGCTATTTCATCGCCTTTAATCCAATTATCAGTACTGATGTAAAATGATGAAGACTTTTCGGCGGTATAACCTGTAGAACGGTGGACTGCTCTATGCAAATCTTCAAAAGTTTGGTTTGACTTAATATCTATTTCTCTTACTACTTCATCGAAATCTTCGAAACTTATTTTGAATCTATAAATTGCCATCTGAGCTTTTTTTCCAGTTGTAAAATTAAAAAATAAAATATACTTTGTAAAATAGAATTAAGGGCTTGCAGGGAGAAGGCCCATTTCCAAGGCTTTTTTCATCATAAACTTTAACGCCTCATCATAGCTATTTGTTATTTCACCTTCTAAAATAGCTTCTCTGATCGCGTTTTTTAATATTCCAACCTCTTTTCCTGCCCCTAATCCAAATGTTTGCATTATATCATTTCCAGAAATCGGCGGTTGCCAGTTTCTGATTTTATCGCGCTCCTCAACATCTTTTAGCTTTTGTTTTACCAGCTCAAAGTTATTGCGGTACTTTTTAATCTTGTATTCATTTTTAGTCGTAACGTCTGCATTGCACAGCAGCATTAATGCCTCTATGTCTTCACCGGCGTCAAATAATAGTCGGCGAACTGCCGAGTCAGTCACTACTTCCTGCGCCAGTACAATAGGGCGTAGGTGTAATTGAACCAGCTTTTGCACAAATTTCATCTTCTCATTTAGTGGAAGCTTTAGTTGGGCGAAAATTTGGGGAACCATCCTGGCACCTTTATCCTCATGACCATGAAACGTCCAACCATGACCTTCTTCAAAACGCTTTGTAGGTGGCTTGGCGATGTCATGAAGAATTGCCGCCCAACGAAGCCAGAGGTCATCTGTCACTTTGCAAATATTATCAAGCACTTGCAAGGTATGGTAGAAGTTATCCTTGTGCCCCTTTCCCTTAATAATTTCCACACCATGCAATGCAGTCATTTGAGGAAATATTAGTTCCAATAAACCAGTGTCAAACAAGTAATTAAAGCCAATTGACGGAACTGGAGAAAGAATAATCTTATTCAGCTCATCTGTGATCCGTTCTTTTGATACAATGCTGATTCGTTCTTTTTGTTTTTTGATCGCATCTATTGAATTTTCGTCAATTGAGAAATTCAATTGAGAAGCAAATCGAATAGCCCTTAACATTCTTAATGGATCATCCGAGAAAGTGATCTCCGGATTAAGTGGGGTTTTGATCAATTTGTTTTCCAGGTCATTTAGGCCGGTAAAAGGATCAACGAGCTTGCCGTAACTGTTTTTGTTTAATGATATAGCGAGGGCATTAATCGTGAAATCACGCCTTAACTGGTCATCTTCTATCGTCCCGTTCTCTACAATGGGCTTGCGCGAATCCGCTCTGTAACTTTCCTTTCTGGCACCCACAAATTCTATTTCAAGATCTTTGAACTTGAGCATTGCCGTACCGAAATTCTTAAAAACAGCAACTTTTGTTTTAAGCGCACTCCCTGTTCGCTCCGCGAAATCAATACCATTTCCCAGCACTACAATGTCAATATCTTTGGATGGCCTGTTTAGAAAAATATCCCTTACATAACCTCCAATTACATATACCTCTGTATTGTTTGAAGCTGCGGTTTCTGCAATAACCTTGAAAACAGGATGTTGTAAATATTTTTCCATCACTCGGTCTGCAAAAGTACAAAAACTTACCTTCTAATGAACGAGAATTGCCCTCCCGCGCCGATTTTGATTATTGTTGAAGGTTTTTTTGGAGTGGTTATTTCTTGTTCCCAGTTAACCACATAGTCAACTTTGTCTTTTATATCGCTACTGATCTCATCAAAAACGGTTGGTGTTGGTTGGCCGCTGATATTTGCTGAGGTGGAAGTAAGGGGTTTTCTGAATCTTTGCATTAACTGCTGACAAAAGTCGTGTTTTGGTATCCTTATGCCGATGGAGCCATCTTTATTGATGACATTTTCTGCGAGATTCTTTGCGCCGGAAAATATAACGGTCAAGGGGTGTTCTGCATATTCAATTAAATCGTAGGCTACATCAGGAACCTCGGTAACGTAACTCTGGATCTTACTATCATTATCAAGTAACACAATGAAACTCTTGTCTTCAGATCTGCCCTTAATTGCATTAATCTTTGCCACGGCCTCCTTATTTAAAGCATCACATCCTAGTCCCCAAACGGTATCTGTAGGATACAATATTACACCTCCATTTTTCAAGGTGTTTAATGCGTTTTCTATCTCTGTGCGAAACATTAAGTTAGTTGTTTAGTTAGTCAACAAGTTCTTTATACAGCGCCATTAACTGATCTGAGATCACCTCGGCGTTAAATTTTTCAACGTAATGCAGACCAGTATTTATCATTTTGTCCTGTAAAATAGGGTCACCTAATATCTTATTAATTGCATTAGCAAATCCAAGGTGATCCATTGGAGAAACATAGAGGCTATTGTCTCCTCCGGCTTCCTCAAGACAAGAACCAGTGGCTGCAACAACTGGTATGCCCGAATGCAATGCTTCTATAATAGGAATTCCAAATCCCTCATAAATTGATGGGTAGACAAATACTTCTGCCATTTGATAGACAACCGGCAGGTCTGTGAAAGGAACATTTTTTAAAAAGATAACCCGCTCATTCAAATTTAAGTTCATAATTTCTTGTCTTACCAAGTCTGCGTAAGGAGTTTCTTTGCCAATTACAACCAATTTAGATGATCCGGGCACATGGGCTAAAGCCCGCACCAGTGTGATTAAGTTCTTCCTGGTCTCAATTGTTCCTACACTGAGAATAAACCGCTCCGGAAGCTGATATTTGTTCCTTATGCTTTGTTTAATGTCAGCCTCTGCTTTCACTTTAAAGGCCTGATCACAACTTTGATAGATTACATCAATTTTCTCCGGTCGGATGCTAAAAAACTTTATAATATCCTTTTTGGTTCGCTCGCTAATGGCAATAATCTTATCCGCATGTTCACAAGCATATTTAATTTTCATTTTATAAATGAACCTGTCGATCGGATTAAATTGCTTCGGAAATAATAAAAATATCAGATCGTGGATAGTTACAACTGACGGGATTTTTTGGCGTGCTAAGCCGATAGGTATTTCATGACTCAAACCATGATATACGTCGATCTTGCAATCCAATAGTTGCTTTTTAATTCCTATTGATCTCCACCAAGGCGAGGGAGCGTCGGGCAAAATCTTTGAGATATTAGCAGGCTCAAAGAACTTATTGATTTGAGTTAGGTCCTTTGAGCCTGGGGTAAAAACAAAATACTGGTTTTCTGGATATTTGCTGGCTAGCTGGTTAATCAAGGATCGACTGTAGTTGCCTAGGCCGGTAAGATTATTTGCTGCTCGCTTGCCATCAAAACCAATATTCATGATGCTATACAGCTACATTGTTTTCTCTTAATGCATCATTAAGAGATGTTTTTTTATCGGTAGATTCCTTACGCTGGCCGATGATCAGGGCACATGGTACGTGGTATTCTCCCGCAGGGAACTTTTTAGCATAGCTACCAGGTATCACTACGGAACGGGCAGGCACGATGCCTTTATATTCTTTTGGCGTTGGACCGGTAACATCTATAATTTTAGTAGACGCAGTAAGTACAACATTTGCACCAAGAACGGCTTCACTTTCTACCTTAACACCCTCTACTACAATTGCACGTGAACCGATGAAGCAGTTATCTTCAATGATTACAGGAGCAGCTTGCACAGGCTCCAACACACCTCCAATACCTACGCCACCACTTAAATGAACATTTTTTCCGATCTGAGCACATGAACCTACAGTTGCCCAAGTATCTACCATTGTGCCTTCGTCAACATAAGCACCAATATTCACATATGATGGCATCATGATCACACCTTTTGCCAGGTAAGCGCCATATCTTGCACTTGCGCCAGGCACAACCCTAACACCTAATTCTTTATAATTGGTTTTTAATTTCATTTTATCATGAAATACAAAAGGTCCAACTTCTGTAACCTTCATCTGTCTGATAGGGAAATAAAGAATAACAGCTTTTTTAATCCATTCATTGATGCCCCAAGAATTTAGTACAGGTTCAGCAACGCGCATTTCACCTTTATCAAGCTGCATAACAACTGTTTCAATTGCTTCGCAATATTCATTATATTCCAATAAAGTTCTGTCTTCCCAAGCGGCTTCTACTAACTTTTTTAATTCTGCTATCATGTTAATCTTTTAATTTTTGACAAAATAAATGAATTTTATGTATTGAACGTTCTTTTCAATACATAATGTTGTTTTTTTGTTGCTTATTTTTGAAATCTTATGACTGAACAAGAGAAACTCAGGATTGATAAATACTTGTGGGCAATCCGGTTATTTAAAACAAGAAGTCTTGCAACCGAAGCTTGCAAAGCAGGAAGGGTAAAATTTAAAGGTCAAAATCTTAAGCCTTCGGCTATTGTTAAGCCGGGTGATGTGTACCAGGTGTCAAAAGGGATAGAAAAAAAAGTAATCGAAGTTGTAGAGCTTTTATACAATCGGGTAGAGTCGAAGATTGCGGTAACCAAGTATAAGGACATCACACCTGAAGAAGAAACCCACGCCTTCAAATCTGTGTTTCATGCACCTGCATTAAAACGCGACAGAGGGACAGGGCGACCGACTAAAAAGGATAGGAGAGAGACAGACGATTTAATTGGTGGCCTTTATAAGGAGGATTAAAAAAGAAAGGCCCGGAAACTCCGGGCCTTTAAAATAAGTTGGTGAATTTACTTTTTATAAGCTTCATTTAATCCGATGATCACTTCGCTTGTTACATCAAGACTCTCATCAGCAAACAAAATATCGCTGCTGCCTTTGGAATATTTTAACACCATTTTAAAGCCTTTTTTCTTGGCGTAAGATTTAAGGTATTCTGCAATTTTATCATTCAGTTTTTCGTTTTCAGCGGCTTGCTCCGACTGTAAAGCCGCACCTGCATTTTGCTGATACGCTTGTAATTCCTGTTGTTTTCTGCCTAGTCTTTGCTCTGTTGCGGCGCGCTGGTCTGCAGGTAAAGTATTTGCCTGTTGTTGGTATTGCGCCACTTCTCTTTGATAAGCCTGAGCTTTAGAAGCCATGTCTTGCTGAGCTGTTTTTGCTTTGCTTTCCAACTTTTGATTAACGTCTTTAAAATATTGATACTTTGTTAATAAAGAATCGGAATTTACATAAACGATTTTCTCATTGTCGGGAACCGCAACTGTTGTTGTTTTCGAACCTGCAGCAGGTGCCGCCTCTTTGTTTTGACATGCAGACATTACAGAAATGATGACTGCAGCGGTAGCAATGCTGCTAAATTTGGTTGTTATTTTCATTTGATTTTTAAAATTAAGAAGCCTTAACTGCTTCTAAAATGCTTTTTTCCTTTGTTTTTTTATAGTATTTTTAGTGCCTCGGCAACAGTTAAAAATGCTAAAGTTCAACAAATATAAAATTTCAAATTTAGTATCCTAAACAAGTGCATTTTTTACGTTGTTTTTTGCCAGTTTAAGCTCAAATAGTTACTAACATATACCTTTAATTGACCTTAAATGGTTAAATTTGAAGCTAATTGTTTTAATAAAAATTATGAGCGAAGAACAGGATTCAAAGTCAAATTATTCGGCAGATAATATACAGGTATTAGAGGGTTTAGAGGCGGTTCGCAAGCGTCCTTCTATGTATATTGGTGATACTGGAATTAAAGGGTTGCACCATCTGGTTTATGAGGTTGTAGACAATTCCATTGATGAGGCGCTAGCCGGTCATGCCGATACCATTTATGTAAATATACTTAAAGATAATTCGATAAGAGTTGAAGATAACGGACGTGGAATACCGACCGGAATTAATACAAAAGAACAGAAATCAGCACTAGAGATCGTTATGACTGTGCTACATGCCGGGGGTAAATTTGATAAGGATACCTATAAGGTTTCTGGAGGTTTACACGGTGTGGGTGTAAGTTGCGTTAACGCACTCTCAACACATTTAAGGGCAGAAGTTCACCGCGAAGGAAAAATATGGGTTCAGGAGTATAACATCGGTAAGCCCCTTTACGAGGTTAAATCAATTGGAGATACTGATAAAAGAGGTACCATAGTAACTTTTACACCTGATGCTACCATCTTTACCCAAACTACAGAATATCGTTATGATACCCTGGCTTCGAGGTTAAGGGAATTGTCTTTCCTCAATAAAGGCATTAAGCTTACGCTTACAGATGAGCGTGAAGTGGATGATCAGGGTAATTTCCTAACTGAACTTTTTCACTCTCAAGGTGGTTTAAAAGAATTTGTTCAGTTTCTTGATGGCAACAGACCATCATTAATCTCTGAGCCAATTTATGTAGAGGGCATTAAAAACGGTATACCAGTTGAACTTGCTTTACAGTACAATGATAGCTATGCTGAGAACGTACACTCTTACGTAAACAACATCAACACGCATGAAGGTGGTACACACATCGCAGGTTTTAGAAGGGGTTTAACCAGAACACTAAAAGCTTATGCAGATAAATCTGGTTTGCTAAAAAATGTTAAGTTTGAGATCACCGGAGATGATTTCCGGGAGGGATTAACTGCAGTTATCTCGGTTAAAGTCCAGGAACCGCAATTTGAAGGGCAAACCAAAACCAAATTAGGTAACTCAGAGGTGATGGGAGCTGTTGATATTGCAGTAGGAGAGGCACTAGGTATTTACCTGGAGGAATATCCGCGTGAGGCAAGGTCAATCGTAAACAAAGTAATTCTTGCCGCTACGGCACGTGCTGCTGCCAGAAAAGCTCGCGAAATGGTTCAGCGGAAAAGCGTTATGGGTGGCTCTGGTTTACCCGGCAAGCTTGCCGATTGTTCCGATAGTGATCCTGAAAAATGTGAGCTTTATCTGGTCGAGGGAGATTCAGCTGGTGGAACGGCCAAGCAGGGCCGAGACCGTAATTTCCAGGCAATTCTTCCACTCAAAGGTAAAATCCTTAACGTGGAGAAGGCAATGGAGCACAAAATCTACGAAAACGACGAGATAAAAAATATGTTTACCGCGCTCGGTGTTAGCATCGGGACACCAGAAGATGATAAAGCACTAAATCTTCAAAAACTGAGATATCATAAGATTGTGATCATGACGGATGCTGATATCGATGGATCTCACATTACAACATTAATCTTAACATTCTTTTTCAGGTATATGAAAGCGTTGATTGAGGCTGGATACGTATACATCGCTGCGCCGCCGCTTTATCAAGTTAAAAAAGGAAAAGAATTTGAATATTGCTGGAACGATCAGCAGCGCGATGCTGCCGTACAACGCTTAAAAGGTGCTGGTAAAGAAGAAAGCGTTCATATTCAACGTTACAAAGGTTTGGGTGAGATGAATGCAGAGCAACTTTGGGATACTACCTTGAATCCTGCTACAAGAACGTTAATGCAAGCCACTATTGAAAACGCGGCAGAGTGTGATCATACTTTCTCTATGCTAATGGGAGATGATGTTGCCCCTAGAAGAGACTTTATCGAGCGTAATGCTAAGTATGCAAAGATCGATGCTTAGTTTGTAACATGATAAATGGAAGGCGCTTCTGCAAAGAGGCGCCTTTTTATTTTCCAACAGGCGAAAATTTTACATCGTTGATAAAAACCAATGTTTTGGGTAATAAGTTTACAATGCGCCTGGCTTCGTCTTGTGTTATTGTACCCTTTAGATTTAGTGTTCCAATATCAATTTTGCCCATTTCTTCAGGGATTAAAATATCTCCCATAAAGTCCAGGCTTAAGGTCTTTATTTTTGTAAGCCCCAATATTTCCGCAGGAATAGTGTTTACCCTAATGTGAATTCCTCCGAAAGCTCCGTCATTTTCTTTAAGTTGTTCCGCAACATTTGGATAAAGCATTGGATCTTTTTTTCTAACCATCCAACCTATCTGAGGCTTCAAGGCAAAAGTATTTTCATCCTGTGTGAGTCCTGTAAATCCAGCCCATATTTCCAACGGTGTGGTAATGGTTTGGCCGCTAGGGCTTACATCGTTGTAGGAAACGTCAACTTTTACCATCTCACTAGGTAACGAACGTGAACTGGTAAACCCTTTAAAATCACTTCTTCTTCCATTTTCATAGTATGGATAAAACTTCACAATCCAGCCATCTATCAATTCTTTTGCACCATATTGTTTAATGGAATGGTACTTAAACATGTTGCGCCAAAAATCTTTGTCAACTTTTCCGTTTGAGGCATTTAGAAATTCTTTAAGTACTGGGTTGATTTCGTCAATCCACCATCCCAACTCATATTTTTTAAGGTAGTTAGCCTTATCTAAAACTTTTTGCCAGTCGGCCGGTGTCCCTTCTATGGTAATTTCAGGTATTCCGCAAGAAATGTACACCATTACATAATCAAAAAAAGGCTTAACGGCCTCCATTAATGTAATTTGTGATGTGGCCTGGCTTGTGGCTGTCGTTGTACTGAAATCTGCTGTCATTGCAGTTGTTAAATCAGCTCCTGCAGCCGCAGCAACCTGGTTTGCGAAGGCAGGGAAAACATCTGTTTCCCATGGCGCGTTCGGGTCATCTAGTCGGATGCTCTGACTATTTAGCACTAAGCTGGCTTTACCTTCATGGCTTACAAAATACTTGCGTAGTTTTTCCGCATTGTTATTTACGTGCCTCGCAAATCCCTGTTCAATTAATAGCCATACCATATCTGGCGATAAAACAAAGGGCCTATGGTTGGCATAAGCCTGATACATTCCGGTAAAGAATGCGTGATCACCGAAATTAACCAGTTGCTCCGGCCCTTTACTTTGAGCAATAATTTTATATAAGTCTACCTTATCTTCCTGCGCCTTCTTTCTTATAGGATATTCAATTTGATTTAGAATTAGGTCGTTGTAAATTTCCTTATAGCTACTTAATTTAAGCAATTCTTTGGGTTTTTCTAACTCCTCCACTTTAAATGTAATGCCTTTTTGTGCTTGCATCGCTAAAGGAATAGCTAGTAAGCTGAAAATGAAAAAGAGTGATTTTTTCATGAGGTGTTATTTGGTTAGACGATGTTAGCGGATGACTAACAGGTAGTTGCCGCTCATTATAAAGTTAGATAAAAATAATCACTAATTCATATTCTTAGCTACTTCTGCAGACATCGGATCTGCTCTTTCCTTTAGATCTTTAATAATCGCATCACGATTTTCCTGCGGATGGTTTTGGCTCAATTTAAAAACATGCTTCAGATCGGTAACTTTCAATTCAAAGCCTGTTATTGCTTTCAGGTTTCTTTGAATATAGTCCTCGCTCATTTTGTGAAAGGCAGCCGGACTACTAGCTGGATCTTCATATTGGTTTGTTAGATTTTTAATCACCTGGTATGTTTCTTCGGGCGTAAACATCCTTATTTTGCCTTTGGCTTGCACGGTCATGTAATTCCATGTGGATGCAGATGCCGGGTCTTTGTAAACTGATGCGCTAACATAAGTATGCGCACCTTGAAACATGGCCATTACATTTGTGTACCTGGAATATGCTTCAAAATGATCCGTCTTGGTCATCATGTGGCCAATTAGATAAACTATATTTTCTCTCACATCAATCTGTACTGGAACCTGGGTGGCTACAGGGAAAATGCCATCAAAGCCAATAAGAGTAACGAAAGGGTTTTTATGCATGAAGTCTAGAACTTCCTGATGATTTTCTTTAGTAAAGTATGGAGGCTGGTACATTCTTAAAGTTCAGTATTTAGATCAAAAATGACCAAATTAATTATTTCTCAGCCATGAATAAGCTTTTCTGCTGTTTAAATAGTTTGGGTCTGTGTCATTTTCATAGGCTTCCTTTTCAAAACATATGTTCAGATAAGCCTGATGATGATTTTTCAATTTAATTAAATTGAAAAAGTAATGCAAGATATAAATTAGGTAAAAGAAAACAAGCAGCAATTCTACCTGCTGCTTGAAGTGTATCGTTTCGTGCCTTACAACCCTTTTGTTATTGAGTAAGTTTTCATTCTTAAACAGCATAAACGGGTAAAGCGCCATAGCCTCGGCAGGCAACTTTCTATACACTATTTTCCAACATTTCATTTATCATCAATGCCGTTACATGGTCTCATCTTCGTCCATGTCCTGTCCATTTAGCAGTTCTAGATCTGCTTCATCCAAATCAGTTTCTGCATCATCGCTCAATTCTAACTCCAGGTCGTCCGCTGTATTACCTGTGTCTTCCGCAGAATTATATCCACCTGCAACTTCCTCATTAATTGGTTTCTCCGGGGTTGAAGGATCTTGCTCTGCCGATAAGATCAATTCATTGTCTGCCTCTTGCTGGTTTTCGTCTTTCTCAGTATTCATAACGCTTAAGTTTATTAATAGAACAAGACAGCTGAAGTTTAGTTTAGGCTAATTTGGAACGCTTCATCAGCTTAATGATTAAAAGCATCACAGCGATAGAAAGAACAATAAGTACCAGGTAACTGTAACTTAGATTAGCTTCATCTTTTGCAGGAATAAAATAAATGATGCTATAGCTTAGTAGTGATACAATTACATAATTAATTCCCCCGGTTAAACCTCCGGCAATACCTGCATTTTTCGGAAACCGGCTTAAACAAAAGGTAAAAAAGCTGTTGAAAGTATAACCAGATGTCGCGTGGATCATAAAGGCAAAACAGATCATACTATATAGTGTAGAAACATATGCAGAGCTGATTAACATGATGATTCCAAATCCAAGCTGAAGCCATAAATTGATCATGAGTTTTTTGTTAAATGGCCTGTCAATGGTCAGCTTTCCGGTAAGTCCGCCCAACATCACTGCAACTCCCAATATTAACGAACTATAACCTGCAACTACCGGGCTAAGTCCCAACTGATGTTCTATAATAAAAGGTCCCGTCATGTTATAGATCATTACCATCGCATAGGAAAGGCCTAACATCACTATTCCAAGTGTAAAACTAGCTGTCTTGATCATTCCAGCATAGACTGAGCCAATTGTCTTTAGGTTAAACGCCATCTTTTGTTTGATGGTTTCGCCACTAAAAATTAATTCGAGAATAAGTATAACCGCTGCAAACGCAGTCAGGAAATAGAAATTAGATTGCCAACCAAAATAGGTTTGTAAATAACCTCCTGCAAATGGTGCAATTATAGGAGCGGTTGCCCATATCACAGAAAACATACTCAGGTAGTTCTTTAGCTGATCTCCGCTAAAAACGTCTACAAAATATGCCCTTTTAGAAACTACAATAGCCCCAACCGTAATCCCATGAATTATCCTCATGGCATAGATCAGATAGATATTTCCGGTGTTCGCTACCACTACACTTGCCAAGGCAAATATAATCAGGCTGATCAGGTTAATGCGGTACCGCCCGAAACTGTCGAGCAAACTGCCAACAAACAACTGCGCCAGGCCGTAACTTATCAGGAACAAGGTAAGCGTCATTTGAACTTGTATTTCGCTAACATGAAGCTTTACGGCCATGCTGGGAAGCGAAGGAATGTAAACATCCGTAGCAAAGCCAGACAAGGGTATTAATGCAAAAGCGAGTAGGGTAGCAATTCCCTGGTTTTCTTTTTTGAGTGGTTTGGTAAAGATCAAATTTGAAATGATTAATTCCCAAAGTTAATACATTCGTTATCAGGCGGAGGTAATTGCTAAATCAAAAATGCAATTTTACTGTTGTACTATAAAACAAGGGATGAAAATTCTGCTAACAGGCGCTACAGGTTACATTGCACAACGGTTACTCCCGGTGTTGCTTGAACACGGACATCATGTAACATGTTGTGTAAGGGAAAAGCAACGGTTTGATCAGGAAAAATATAAAGACTATCAACTGGACCTCATTGAGGTTGATTTTCTTGAAAAATCCACTTTGGACCGGATTCCTGATGATATAGATGTCGCCTATTACCTGTTGCATTCCATGTCGGGCGGCGCAAAAGACTTCTCCAAATTAGAAAAACAAACTGCCGAAAACTTTAAATCCAGGCTATCAGAAACTCAAGTTAAACAGGTTATTTTTCTTAGTGGTATTGTGAACAGCAAGGAACTTTCAAAGCATTTGAGTTCCAGGCAGCATGTCGATGAAACATTGAAGTCAGATAAATATGCCCTGACCACTTTAAAAGCGGGAATCATTGTGGGCTCAGGTAGCGCTAGTTTTGAAATCATTCGTGATTTAGTAGAGAAACTACCGGTCATGATCGCACCAAAATGGCTGAATACCAAATGCCAGCCAATAGCAATCCGAGATGTACTCAAGTTTTTGGATGGGGTAAGGTTAAAGGAATTCGCGTTCAACAAAGCATATGATATCGGCGGGCCCGAAGTACTCACCTATAAAGAAATGCTCATGCGTTTCGCAAAAGCCAGAAAGCTGAAACGTAAAATATTTGTGGTTCCGGTCATGACTCCCAAACTCTCTTCATATTGGCTCTATTTTGTGACCTCAACTTCCTATTCTCTCGCCAGCAACCTGGTAGAAAGTATGAAAGTAGATGTTGTTGCAGAACCAAACGACTTACCCGAAAAGCTAAACATACAGCCGCTTACCTACGAGGAAGCCATTAAATTGGCTTTTGGCAAGATCGAACAAAACCAGGTTATTTCCAGCTGGCGCGACGCCATGAATACTGATGTTTATGGGAAAGGCCTTTCAAATCTTGTACAAGTACCAGAAGAGGGGTGTTTTAAAGACAAAAGAACAGCTAAAGTTAAAGATGTAGATAAAACACTAGAGAATATCTGGTCTATAGGTGGTGAGAAAGGGTGGTACTATGCCGACTGGCTGTGGAGCTTACGTGGTTTTTTGGATAAATTATTTGGCGGTGTAGGCTTGCAGCGTGGCCGTACCAGCATTAATCAGCTGTTTCCTGGCAGCGTTATAGATTTTTGGCGGGTAATCCTGGCAGATAAAAAGGAGCGCCGCTTATTGCTCTATGCAGAAATGAAGCTTCCTGGGGAAGCATGGCTGGAGTTTAGAATAGATGATCAAAATGTCTTTCACCAAACTGCCACTTTCAGACCTGTAGGCATCTCGGGCCGACTATACTGGTACGCCGTTCTTCCTTTTCATGCCTTTATTTTTAAAGGAATGATGAATAAAATCATCAACGCTGAAGTGATTTAAGTCTTTCAAAACTTGTTTTAAAGAATAAAGCCTATAACTTTATTCCACAAGTTTTTTATGAACAACAGCTATTCAAATAGAGTCTCAAAATATTTACGGCATTACAATGTATTGTTAGTTTTATCACTGTTATTATTTTTTTCAAATAATTTGGTTGCTCAGGAAATCGGTGAGAAAGATCCTCTGGCTGGCATTTTGCAAAAACATAAAGGCAAAGTAGTTTATGTAGATGTGTGGGCCACATGGTGCCTTCCTTGTTTATTTGAAATGCCAAACTCCCGGAAATTAAGAGAAAAATTAGCAGGAGAAGACGTGGTATTCGTATACCTATGCGTTAATTCTTATGACGAGAAAAGATGGAAGAAATTAATTTCATCTAAACATATTGAGGGAGACAATTACCTGCTAACAGCACTACAATCTTCCGCGTTACTTCAAAAATACAATATCAAAGGAATTCCCAGATACATGTTGTTTGATCAAGATGGTGATGTGGTAAGCGAGGATGCAAAAAGACCCGGTGAAGCAATCGTATTGAAAACCATTAAGGATTTGCTAACTAAATAAAAAGGCCGAGTGTTCACTCAGCCTTTCGATGGTACATATTAATTATTTAACGCTGTTACTTGTTTAAGATGTGTTTTTAATGTGGGCAAGTATTTCGTCGCATAGGCTTTGATCTCCGCATCCGAAGATTTTGTTGCCATCTCAAAAAGATCAATCGCTTTTGTATGGTCATCAATCATTGTCTTCAAATAAGCTTTATCGAATTCAGTACCGCTTAACTTATTCAAGCTAGCTGCAGCTGTAGTCGTTTCTTCACTTTTACCCAAGGTCACATTTCTTTTAGCAGCAAGGGTTTTTAATTCTTCGTTAGCTTTCGTGTGGTCGCCTACCATCATCGTGCCGTAGGCTTTCACGCCTTGGTTTGTCGCTTTCTGCTCGGCAAGTTTTCCAAGTTCAACCTCCTTCATTCCTGCTGCACCAGCTTCCTGTATAAACTGGATGGCATTGGTTGTGTCAGGTGCCGTAATTTGCGAATTTCCTGAAGTTAATGCCGTTGGCCCTGCAGGTGTGTTTAAGTTCCGGTTGGTGGTATCGGTTCCAGCATCATTTACATTCGCTGTAGAATCAACATCAGATCCGCCGGTCTCTTTCGTGCTGGAGCATGCCGTAAATACTACTGCGGTCAGCATCACTAAAAATAGGTTAAATAGATTTTTCATAGGAATAGATTTTTAGTTTACTAACCAGAAATCTATTCCAAAAGTTTTTATCAATCTTATTTTTAACTACTTATTCTAACGTAAATGCTGGTAGCTCAATCTTTTTGCCCCCATCCATAGCAGACTCGTGCGCAAGTATGCCTACGCAGGTAATATTGGCCGATTGTCTTGCATTTGGAAACGGTTCTCTTTTGTTAACCAATGCGGAAAGGAATTCGTGTACTAAATGAGGGTGTGAACCACCATGACCAGATCCTTGTATAAACGAAAGGTGCTGGTTGCTATCTGCATCATAAACACCACCAGTTGTAAAGTCCTGAATCTCTTCTGGCAATAAGTGTGCATAATCCGGTATCGTCACTTTCTCCGGGGTTTCACCTGTATGGATTACGGATGCATCATGTTCGATCAGCGTCCATTCAAATGTCTTTTTAGAACCATATACATCAAAACTTTCCCGGTATTGACGGGCGGTGTTGAAGAGTGATCTGGTCACTTCTGCTGATAAGTCTGAGTCTTTAAATTTGATGTGGCAACTTTCAACGGCAAATGGCGAACCATATTTTTCAATTAATGGGGCGTCGATCGTACCACTCCCAAAACAGGATACGTATTCCGCATCCGCTTTTGCCAGCGCCAGCACCGGACCAACACAGTGCGTAGCATAATGCATTGGCGGCAAACCCTCCCAGTATCCAGGCCAACCGGCCATTTCCTGCTGATGGGAAGCCCTCAGGAATTGTAGTTTACCCATTTCGCCACTTTCATAAAGTTCTTTCACAAATAAAAATTCCCTGCTATAAATTACCGTCTCCATCATCATATAGGTCAGACCGGTCTCTTTCACCGCTTCTACAATTTGCCTGCATTCTTCCACGCTAGTTGCCATAGGTACTGTACATGCCACGTGCTTGCCGGCTCTCAGTGCTTTTATAGATTGCTCAGCATGATTTTGTATCGGTGTGTTGATGTGAACGGCATCTACGCCTGGGTCCTTTAACAATTCATCATAGTCTGTATAACGCCTTTCAATCCCAAATGCATCGCCAATTGCATTTAGCTTTTCTGCATCTCTCTGGCATATCGCATACATATTTGCATTGGGGTGGCGTTGGTAAATTGGAATGAATTCTGCTCCAAAACCAAGCCCTGTTATCGCAATGTTTATCTTTTTTTGCTCCATAAATATCAATAGATTTTTCTAAAAGTTATTTTATTTGAAATTTGATTGTAAGAAATGTAAGCCTTCTGATGCAAAGTCATCCTGACTGTCCGCAAATGGTTTCCAGATGCAAACTGCGGCCGCCAATTCCTTGTTCTCCGGTGTGAAGCTTTCAATGGCTACAATTCCTTTGTAATCAATGGCATTCAATCCCTCCCTGTAGGCGTCCCAGCGGGTTTGTCCTGTACCTGGAGATCCCCTGTAGTTTTCCGAGACCTGAACATGCAATAGTTTTTTGCCGCAAAGCTTAATTGCTGCCGCAATATCTCGCTCTTCGATATTCATGTGAAATCCATCGAGCACTATTCCTGCAGCAGGATGGCCAATATCTTTAACCAGCCTAAGTACATCTTCTGCCGTGTTCACCAAGTCAGATTCAAACCGGTTCAACGGTTCTATCGCAAGTTTTATTCCTCTTTTATCAGCCATATTGCAGACTATTCTTAGGTTGGAAACTGCCAGCTGCCATTCTTTTTTCCGTTGCTCAGCACTCACCATCCTTGCTTTTCCTACTGCAGAATACATGGGCCCTGCAAAGAAGGGTATATCCCAAAGCACACAAAAGTCCAGGCAAGCTTCAATGTACTTAAAGCATTGCTGATGCACTGCAGGATCTTCGTGCGTCAAATCGCGCGTAGGTCCGAATGCTCCGCAGATCACTGCTTTTAGTCCGTACTTTACAAGCCCGGCTTTTACCGCTTCGCCATCAATCAGATCAGGATCCTCTACCGCAATTTCTACTGCATCAAATCCCATCGCCGCTATTTTAGCAAACAATTCTTCTATGTTGGCAGTCTGGAAAGGGGAGGTCCATAGCCATGTACTCACCCCAAATGTTATTTCAGCTGCCATATTACTCCTCTAAGGATGTTCGGTGCTCCAGCATCACCACTTTATAACCGCCCTTGGTTTTGAAATAGAGCATCAATAAAAGGTAGCTGACCAGCATGATCAGTGGAAAAATCACAATATAACTAAGTGCTTCTTTTTTAGCCCCGTCCCTAATATTGGTAACAGTAGTTTGATCTGCAGGTGTCGCACTCGCAAGTTTTTCTTGATCTAAAGCCTTATATTCGCCAAACAGACTGGTTTTCTGTTCTGTTACATACGTGCTGTGTATCGCCGTATTATTGGTGATATCGTACTTCGCAATCTTTTGATCTACTGATTTATCTTGGATAAAACCCAAAATGCCTGCACCAATTACTCCTGCAGCTATCATTCCTAGTCCGCCGGTAATGTTAAGGGTCAGTGCCCCGCCTTTAGGGAACTGCTCTGAGACCAGCCCCAACATCGTAGGCCAGAAAAATGATTTCGCCAGGCCATAGATCGTTGCGGCCACAAGGATCATAATCCCGGTTGAGGCCGATAACATGTATAAGCCAATTACCGCAATACCTGAACATAGCGCCAGCAAACCCAGAGACGAAACTTTATGGGTTAATGGCCCGGCAAAGAAACGCAATACAAACATGATGGCCGATGTGTAAACCAAAACCCATCCGGCCTGCAAACCGATCTTCGTCATCTCAGGCGCCATTAAGTCGGTAATCCAACTGTCTGTGCCCAATTCTGTCGTTGCCAGCGGAATCATCACTAATAACAAGATGATGAATAACGGTCGACCGAAGCTGCGGGTATAGAAACCAAATCCTCCGGTTATCAAAAGCGTGATCAATACATTGGTGGTTGTAGACCATCCAAAAACGGCACCCAATTGAAAAATGATCAGCGCCACAATGATCAGCGCACCACCTGCACCAACTTCCTGCAGCATTTCTTTATAAGTTACGCCTGCCTGTACACGTTCATTAAGCGGAAACTTGCGGCCCAGGCTCATCACTCCATAGATCAGGGTAGGGATAAGAATTAGTGCAATCTTGTATTCCCAGCGGGTATCTACCCCCAGCATTAGCGCCATTATGCCTCCAAGCACAAGTCCACCTGCCCATCCTGCGTGCAGGATACTTAACCATTTGATTTTTTGTTTAGGGAACATAGTCGCTACAACAGGATTGGCAACCGCTTCAACGGTCCCGTTTCCAATGGCTACAATAAAAGAACCGATGTAAAGCATCCAATACCCCGTAGCAAAAATGGTTAGGAAAGCGGATGCAATATGACATACTACTGCAAATATCATTGCTGTCTTATAACCTATTTTGTCAATCACTAAACTAAATAGCACAATACTAATGGCAAAAGGCCACAAGCCTACACCTGCAATTTCTCCAAGCTGTGTTTGGGTAAGGTTAAAGTCAACGCCCCATTGCGGCAATATCAATGCACGAAGAATGAAGCCAAAGGCTGTAGTTACCAATGATATGAAACAGGCATAAAAGAGTTTCATATCAACTTTTGATTCTGACATGTTAAGTTGTTTAGGTTTATACTTTGGTTATTTAATTACTTTCATTACCCCGTTCATAATTCTCCAGTGCCCTGGAAATGAACAAATGAAGGGATAGTTCCCAACTGAAGCCGGTACTTTAAACCTCAATTTAAAGGATTCTTCCGGATTCACCAAAGGTGTATGGAATAATACTTCAGGCATTTGTGGTATGTATTGTTTTTCTGCACCTTTTGGATCTTGCGCCATCTTATCTGCGGCAGCACCCACTTTTTCCATACTGCCTTTCTGCAAAATCAACAAGTTGTGTTGCATGAAGTCAATATTTGCAAACACAATCTCTATCGTACTGCCTGCTTTAACGGTGAAGGTTTTTGTTGCAAACTTCATCGCATTAACTATCGGAGTAATCCTGATGGTTTGGTCTGGCTTGGATTCAGTCTTCGCAGTTGTCTTTACGTCGTTGCTTTTTGGCGCCACTGCTCCTGGGTTCGCGGCCGAATCCACATGCCTGGCAATCGCTATTTTTAAGGCATCTTTTATCCACCTGTCACCACTATTTTGTGGGTTTTTCTCTGCTGCAAGCAACTCATCCTTAAGGGATGGGGAAGGTGGCAATTCAGCAATCCTCAATATGGCAGCCAATCTGGTATTTAGATTAGGGTCGTTTAACAAGCCTGCCTTTTGAATGGCAGCTAATGATGCAGAGTTGTCTGGTAGTACTTGTAAAGCAGCCTTTCTAACGCCCGCCGAGGGGTGCGATAATGCTTCAAATGCAACATTAAACGCTTCCGGGTTTACATACATGCCCAAGCCCTGCAATGCCCAAAGTGCATGTATTGCTGCCGGATTAATCCCCAGTTCATCTACTTTTTTATCTTTTATTAACTTATATAATTCAGGTGCTATTGCCTTATTTCCAGATTCTACAATCAAACGCTGCGCAGTCGTCCTCCAAAACATATTGTCACTTTGTAATCCGCTGATTAGTGATTTCGGATCTTTTTTATCCAGCGATTTGATCTTGGCAGGAATTGCATTGTTGTATACGATTTTGTAAATACGACCGTGTGTCCTGTCGCGCAAAGGGTTGATGTAGGCATTTCCTTTCCCGTTTTCAAAACCGGGAGGGGTAGGGTTGTGCTGAATAATAAAATTATACCAGTCCAGTACCCAGACTGCTCCGTCCGGGCCAACTTCAGTTTGTACTGGCCCAAACCATTCATCCGAGCTGGATACTAAATTCCAGCCGTCCTGTTCCACGAATCCCGATCCCTTGGGTTCCAGTATGGCCTGGTGTACCACCCTGCCAGTCGGTTCATTTACAAAGGCAATTCTGTTCCAGTAGCGCTTTGGGAAATTTCTTGCGGTGTAAAGACTATGTCCGGCTGCTGCGGTAAAACCGTTAAAAACGTCTACCTGCCGCAGATTTTTGGTGACCACATGCATTGCGTAATGCCCATCTATTTTGTCAATTGCCTTATTAACAGGCTGTCCAATCTTTGCCAATGCAGTGCTGGGTATTCCCAAAAATGCACTATGGGTGTTGTTGGCGGTAGATAGGAAAACATCATTATTTTCAGAAAAGCCCAGCCCCCAGGTATTGTTGCTGGTTCCACCAAGGTATTCCAGGTTTTTGCCGCTTACATCAAAATGATAAACGCCCTGGCTAAATTTCAAATCCTGCCCCTCTACTTTTCCTACAAAACCAGAATAACCTACAGTACCCCAAATCTGGTTATCCATACCGTATTTAAGGTTGGACGGACCGGCATGGGTATCAAACGTACCCCAGCCGGTTATTATTTTTTCCCTGATGTCCGCTTTATCATCACCGTCAGTATCTTTCAAAAAAATAAAGTCCGGCGCCTGGGCAATGATCACTCCTCCATTAGCAAATACGATACTGGTAGGGATATTAAACTTATCGGCAAAAATCGTAAACTTATCCGCCTTACCATCACCATCTGTATCCTCGCATATTTTTATCCTGTCTAAACCTTCACCCTTAACATCTCTAACTGTATTCGGATAGTCTATGGTCTCTACAATCCAAAGCCTGCCCCGTTCGTCCCATGCCATGGCAATTGGTTTTTCAATATCCGGCTCTGAGGCAAATAACTGCATCTTGAAATCTACCGGAACTTGAGTTAACAACTGAGATTCTTGCGGACTCAGCGCTGCCTGTAATTGAAAACCACCTTCTCTTTTTTCATAGTTTGGTAATTTCGCATCAGTATAAGCAGGGGCTGGTTTGGCAAGCTTGTCCCAGTCTTTTTTTGCAGCATCGTTCACAGCCCAGAGTAATCCATTTTGCAGCAGTTTTAAAAAGCCAGGGTTTTTCCACGTGCGTTCATCATGTCCGTAGGCGGTGTAAAATACCTTGCCTTTGCCGTAATTTTTTACCCAGGTATAGGGTTCATGGTGGTTGCCCTCTCCACGTTCGGTAAGCACATGAATGTCTTTGGCAAGCTTATCGTGTACATATGTTTCATCCCAGGTAGTAAAGGGTGATAAACCCTTCATTATCGGGTGTTTTGCATCCACTATCGTTTCAATAAAGGTATCTGTCTTGTGTTCCTTAAATTGTCCGCCCACCATATTGATGTATTCAGGAGAATTCTGAAAACAAAAGGAAGCACAATGAACAGGAATAAATGCTTTTCCACTTTTCACATAATCCAGTAAAGCTTTTTCTTGTGGGGCGGTAATGGTATCGTGATTGGAATAGATCATTAGCCCATCATACTTGGCAAGGTTACCGGTATTTAAATCGTTAGGATCAGTTGTATATGATATGTTGATGCCGTTCTTGAAAAAATCCTGCGAAACAATTTCTGCAAATTTTTCAGAATTGTGATGCTCGCTTTTGTGTCCAAGCAATAATATTTCCAATCGGCGCGGTTTATTGTCTGCATAAAAGCTTCCTCTAAAATTTATAGCGGCTGCAAAAATAATGACAACAATGGCCATGTACTTTTTCATATTCAGGGATAATTTGGTTAGAATTTAATGATATCTAAGCTCTACAATTCAGGTCATAAAACCTTTTACTTTTTTATCAAATACCGACTGTATTCTGTCATTTATTTTGGTTAATTTAGGCTGTTAAATGCAATTATAAAGTTCATGAAAGTTGCCGTTCACAAATCGCAGATTCCACAAACACAGATGTTCCTGGTTAAGGAGTTAGATGATAAGCATTTTGATCCGGTATGGCATTCTCATTCCGAGTACCAGCTTTTTGTAGTGCTAAAGGGAACTGGTACCAGATTTATTGGTGACAGCATCAAGGCATTCCACCCGGGCGAACTTGTTTTTACCGGTTCAGACCTGCCGCACCTCTGGCGCAGTGATGAGGCATACTTTAAGAAAGACAGTCCGCTTAACATACAAGGCCTGGTCATTTATCTTAACGAGAATTTTCTGGGAGATGATATGATGCAAAAAGAAGAAATGGTGGTGCTCAAGAAGCTTTTCAAGCGTGGGGCAAGGGGCCTGGAGTTCTTTGGCAAAGAAAAGGAAAGGGTCATCAAAATGATGAAAGACCTACTACAGCTATCCGGGCTGGAGAGCGTTATTCAACTCCTTAGCATACTGCTTGCTTTGTCAAAGGCCAAAGATTATCAATACATCTCCCATACTGCATATGCTGGTCCATTTAATAAAAACGAGACCGATCGGATGAATAAAGTTTATGAATATTCATTACAAAACTTCCGTAAAAAGATCGTGCTTCCGGATTTGGCAGCGATGCTATTTATGACACCAACCTCTTTCAGTAGGTATTTTACGGTTCGTAACAACAAAACATTTTCCAGGTTTATAGCAGAATTGAGAGTAAAACATGCTTGCAAACTACTTACCGAAACCGATCTTCCCATTTCAACCATCAGCTACGAATGCGGGTTCAATACCCTCTCTAATTTTAACAGGCAATTTAAAGAAGTGATGTTTAAAAAGCCATCGGCGTATAAACAGGAGTTTATGAAACTGTAAATGTCTGAATTTTGCGAACTATCATTATCTTGTGTGCGAAATGCAACCAAATAAGTCACATACCCTTTCTTTTTACTTGTTAACCGTGCTGTTGTTAATTGCTTTTTCAGGCAAGTCCCAAACGCTCAGCGGAACCTATGTTTTTGACGATAAAGTTTCGGTTACTAAGTTTATCTTCAAAGGCAGCTCATTCAAAGAACAGTCCACCAAAGATGGCTACAACTTGTTCGGAGAGGGTACTTTTACCATCATTAACAATCAGCTTGTCCTTCAGTATATTAAAGCGCTAAATAAGGATTCTTCTTCCTATCAATTGACTGCTGCTGATAAATTTAGCAATGAATATTCAGGTGTGGTAACGATTAAGGTCCTCGCAGATTCTGTGCCTAATGCAGCAACAGTAACATTTACCGATAGTGTGGGAAGACCGATATCCGGAATGCAAACCGACAGTGAGGGTAATGTAACAGCTTTGGTTTACAATGCTACACCGGCCAAGGCCATTAGTATTGCAGTAGTAGCTTTTGAAACAGTAACCATTCCTATTAATCGACTAACCCGAAAAATTAGCGACTTAAAAGTGAACATGAAAATGCAAACCAAGAATCGATATAAGCCTGCCGGGATTACGACCTATCAAATTGTCAATCGCACAAAAGATAAATTGCTGTTGCAAGGCGATCAGAAGCAGCAACTATTTAAAAAGATAAATTAAGTTAATGAAACATTATTTCAGTGGAATTATTGTGCTGTGTCTATTGCTGGCACAGGGATGTAAACAGGAGGGCAGCTATACAATTAAAGGAGCATTCAACTTGCCAGATGGAGCAATGGTAACGCTTTGGCCAGATGATCATTATCACCAAATTGCTGGAACGCCCATAAAAGATAACCAATGGAAACTCAATGTAGAGGGCTTGGATGAAGGGGTCTATGACCTGCTTGTTACCTGGCCTGATCCCAATTTTGCAGCTACAAAAATCAAAAATGGCAGCTTTCTGTCTACCCCAGATTCCTTACGTTCCAATTTGTATCTGTACTTAGAATCCGGAAGCGACTATGAGCTGTCTTGCCCGGTTAAGGATTATACTACGGTTTACGCCCCAACCACTGCTAACCCAAAGCCCTTTCCATTGGCCGTCGTTACAGAGTCGGTCTATACAAAAGATCTTCATCTGATGCAGTCAATGCAGGCTGTAGTAACGCTGGCTTACCAGAAAAAATTGGACAGCCTTGATGTTTTGGTGAAGGGTTTTTTGGCGAAAAATGATGATGTGAATTATGGCAAAGCCATGAGTGAGTATCAAGGCCTGGAGAAAAATTTTTACGAAAAGGAAAGATTTAAAACTATAAAGCGCTTTATAGATACACATAAAGCTTCCGCCGTAAGTGCTTACCTCATTGCTACCGCACCCAATCTCAAACAAGAAAAAGCCTATTTTGCCAAGGCGTTAGCACAACTGGATCCTAAACTAAAAGATTCTCGCTACGCTAAAGAAGCTAGGAGAAGAATTGCGCTATAGCTTAGTTATAGAAGATATCTTGACACCTACAAAGCAATCGTCGGCACAATTTCTTTCTACATAACCGCAAGTAGAGATCATACCATCATTTTTTGTTTCCAAATAATAGTCGGTATTTTTCTGTTTTACCAGCCATTCCGTTTTAGCCTTCTCATAAATCTGATCTAGTGTTAATGCTGCCGGCCAGTTTTTAGGATTCGGATGGTCTTTATCTTCCAGCCATTGCTCAACAACAACCAGTAGGTGGGTTTTATCATCTATGTTTTTTAACACATAAGCCCTTGATAATACAGCTCCGTTCTTGATGGTAACTGTTGACTCTGATGAATAGCCTGTCCAGGATGATGTTGTCAGGACGTATATGTAGGAATTATTGCTGCTTGCTTTGAAGCGTTCAAAGGTCTTTGCGCTTGTTTTAAGATCACTTTTGTGTTCGATACCATCTTTCTTGCAGCTCATAAATGCGGCTGACAGTAAGAACAAAAGTAGGGTTAGTTTAGCCAGATTCATAGTGTTTGTTTTATAAGTAAACGAATGCCTTCAATAAATTGCTACAGCTATCTGGATTTTTTGTTATTTTTAGCTAACCAAATAATTAACCATGAAACAATTAGCGCTTATCTTATTATTTTTTATTTCAACTGCTGTCATCGCTCAAGAAAAATCTCCTGTCAACTTACTGGTTGAGGAAGGCATTAAATTACATGATGCCGGTAAATATCCAGAAGCAATCGCTAAATATAAAGAGGCTTTAAAATTAGAACCCAGTCATCCAAGTGCCAACTATGAAATTGCCTTTACTTTATTCAGTACCAATGCCGGAAAAGAAGCCATCCCTTATTTAAATGAGGTAGTTAAGCAAAAAACCAACGTACAGGTAGCAGCGTACGACATGCTTGGTAGTATTTATGATGATCAGAAACAAGCTGATAAAGCTGTAGAATATTTTCAGCTTGGTATAAAAGCCAATCCCAAATATCAGCGTATCTACTATAACCTGGCAGTAACATATGGCCGTCAAGGCAAAGATAAAGACGCAATGACCTACCTAACAACCGCATTGAAGCTAGATCCAACACATGCAAGCAGTCACAGGTTATTTGGTGACATCACTAAAGCAGATCCTTCACTGGCCATTTATTCGCTACTTGCCTATTGTAACTTTCTGATGCTTGAGCCAGCAACCGATCGTTCTGTAGCAGTATATAAAGATATCAAAGCAATTCTAGATAAAGGAGTTGCTAAAGATGGGAAAGATGCCACCCTTACCATAACGCCATCAAAGGACACCGATCTAAGCGCCATTAACATGTCAATCACCTTGTCTTCGAGTTTGCCAAGCCAGATACCGGGAATCACAGAAGTTGAGGTTTTGGAGCAAAGGTTAAAAATGATCTTTGGCACAACAGGCGAGTTGTCTAAAAAGAGAAAAGACAAAGATTTCTTTTGGACTTTCTACGCAGATTACTTTTATGAGCTCTCTAAATCTGAGTACATGCCGCTTTTTGCACACATCATAAACTTCACCGCCAACCGGGATGCAAATAACAAGTGGATTTCTGATAATCAAAAGTTATTAATTGGCCTTGGGGAATGGGAAAAGCAACACCCTAGAAACGTCAATTAAAACCTTAAATTTGAGCGGTAAATAATCAGTACTTATCAAATGCTCAAATTCAAATATGTTTTAGTTGTCATCACCCTTATTCTGGTAATCATTGTATGCATCATAAAGAACACCAGGCCCAAAGGCCAGCTTAATTTAAGGAAGCCTGTATCAAAGTCTACTCATCCGTAATTCATTATTCAGCATTATGATTTTGTCTCAATTACCGTTCTCATGACTCAAGAAAACCAAATAGCAGAAACTGAGCTAACTTATTTTGATATTGATTCCGATACGCAATACATAATTGGTGTTCATAAATTTTTCATGCTTCATATATGCAGCTTTGGGTTTTACTCCATATGGTGGACTTACAAAGCATGGCGATTCTTTATTCAACGCGATGGTTCCCGAAAAAATGCGGCTATACGAGTAGTGTTTGGTCTATTTTATTTTGCTCCATTTTGTTATAAGATACTTAGATTCGCCAGGTTAAAAGGTTACCAGGGAACTTTTTGGCCAATCTTTTCATTTATTGGATACTTTTTTACAATGTTTTGTGGAACAATAGGGCCACCAATATTTTTTATATGGTTGTTGAGTGGATTTTTTCTAATTCAGCCGCTTAAGGCCTTTAATTTTTTGTTGTCCCAATCGTCGGAGGTTAGGGTTATAATTGATCAAAAGTTATCTGCAACAGAAATCATTATTCTTGCTCTGGGTGGTCTGGTTTGGACACTCACTATGCTGGGAACTTATGCACAGCTGGTTGTAGATTCAGGAGTGTTAAATTAGTTTATGAAACACCTGTTTTATTTTATGCTATGCGCAATAACAACTTCAGTTAGCGCTCAAAACAAGTCAAAGCAAATAGAGATCATCAGCGATACCAGGTTTCAAAATGGTATTGGTCTCATTGGCGAAAGTTCTGCGCATCCAGATGTTATTGATACCCTATACCCGTTTGGCAAAACTAAACGCGAATTGACATGGAAAATGCCACAATGGGCGACGCGTTACAACTTGAAGGGAGTTCAACCAAGGGTAGAGAAAGACACAGTCATTTACGCCAATCAAGGTAAAAAAGTAAGTTTTCTAAGGTCTGGAAATACAACCCTTGTCGGCCTCGAAATATTTGGAGGCAACGAGTATATTGAGCCAAGAGTTGCAAATGAAGCATGGCCACACCTGTTATTGGAACAGCGAACAAATCAAATGCGCTTAGATCAAATGAAAAGACTGGATTACACCATTAGTGCCAGATTGATGTATGCTAATAATCTTACAGGACCAAGTTACAACGCCGGCCTACATGCTGCACAGGTTACCTTATACCTGTTGGTGCAAAATGTAAACAAATCATCTTCCGGACTGGGCGATTATTTTTGGTTCGGCTTACCACTTTATGATTCCCGGCATCCAATTCTGGAAGAATACGCTGCCCAGGATTTGGGTAAAGAAGACGCAACAAAGAAATTTATTCTCAACGTAGCCAGTACCACTTTGTTTGCTGGTAGTTTGCATCAAAGCAAATGGGTTGATATTAAAAAAGACATTTACCCATTACTGATTAAGGCCTTCAACACCGCCAAAGCTAATGGGTATTTGAAAAGTACAGAATTAGCAGACTTGGCCATTGAAAGTACAAATGTAGGATGGGAAATCCCGGGCACATTCAATGCAGGCATCCAGTTCAAAAACCTGTCCCTGATTGCAGCACAGCGCTAATCAAAGTTCAAATTTGAAATCGCTACCTGTTATATGGATGTTCATTGATCCATCTAAAGCCTTGCTTGGTTAATTCCTGATCTATTTTTTGAAGATTGATGATTACAATTTTTCCGAAAAGTTCACCTTTTAATTCCAATACACCTGGTACTGGCGACCAGTAAGTTAACGTGTACCTCACCCCAGGCTCATCGTTAAAAGAAAGCTTCAATGTCTTCTTGTCGGTTTCAATTTGAGCCTTGCAGTAAATCAATTCCTCCTCACCAAACTTAATAAAAGCACGGTCGTAGCTGTCAAAAATTACTCTATACCACTTATGGCTTAAAAACGTACTATCCGAGGGAGGCGATCCAGCAGGCCAATTGATTGATCTGATTTGATACGCACCATAAATAGTTTCCTTAGGGTCAGCTTTTTTTGTAACTGCCATGTAAGCGGTGCCAAGAATTGGAACGACAGCACAGCTGGCAATAGCCAGGTACTTTAATATAATAAGTGTTGTTGCTTTCCATTTATGTTTAAAAGACGGTGGACTTAATGGGTTGAGCTGTATCGCCTCGCCCATAAAAAATAACTTAAACAGACGGCCCAAATTAGGGGATAGGATCACGAAGCAAAAGAATACCAATGCCGTTGATAGTATTTTTACAGGCACATCAAAAAAGTAGTTGATGGCCATAATATTAAGGCAGGTCATTAAACATAAGATCGCCCCTATTGTTGTCGTCCTTCTAAAAAACAACAATATTCCCATCATTTCTGCCACAAACATGAACGTTTTATAGCCCTCAGAATAACCCAAAAAACGCCATGCCAAACCCATAGGTGAGGAGCTACCATAAGTGTGGTCCATTCCACTGGCTGAGGGTCCAGGGAATTGTCCGTCATTTAATTTCGCCAGCCCATAATGCACTAACATGAAACCAACGTAAAATCGGATGATCACGATAAGCCAGTATTGAAGTTTCGGATAAGCTGTTCGTTTCCAGTCTATAACTGTCCAAATTGCAGTTCCAATAATTGAGCCCAATAAAATAATTAGCAAGAGCACATAACCGGCTGTAGTATCTCCACTTCCATTTACCTGGGTGTCTATTGCTTGTGGCAAGTGGAGAATATTATTTCCAAACCAGCTTATCAGTGCATTCTGTATAGCGTTACTATAGCTAAAAAATGGATATAGAAATGTGAAGCTGCCATTGTTATTCAATAAAATGAATAGGATACAGAGCAGAAATAAAAACCTGAAGCCGATTGCAGAAAGCGTTTTGTTCATAAGGGCAATATTAGGTTACGTTGATATAAGACGTTTTAAGCAATTGCATGTTACACAACAGTTTCAACAAACGTTTGATACCTTCGTGGGAATCTGGTAACCCATAAAATGATGTTGTCTTTACCGTACCGGGGAATGTTATTTTCTTCAAAAATATTTTTTAGAATAGATATTTCACCATTCATCAATACCTCGTTAAGTTCAGTAACTCTTTTATTCTTCATGTACAAGACAACACCATTTCTAATTCCAAATTTTGTAGTATAAGCAATAGAGCGGTATCCTGAAATTTCATTTATCTTAAATGTATAACTGGAAATCAGGTACCCTGCCCTGAACTGCTCATCGTGATACGATAAGGAAATTGGTTTCAGGAGTGTAGATAAGCCCTCATATAAAGAAATCAAAGCCATGAGATACAACATTACTTGTAACCATATAGGGTAATGCAACGCTCTCGACAGGTAGTAGACAAAAGGACCAAATGCTAAACCAAACAGTGTCACATAGATCATTGCTGCAGTGTAGAATGTACGGGGCTTAATTACAAAGTCATTGGGATAGGCGCTAGTCATGTTTTTGTTCTGGATTCATTTCTAAGATATAGCATTAAATTTAATTTCTATATTTAAAGCTTTGCCAAATCTAAATCGCTCTTTTCAATTTATCAGCTCCAATCATCTTTATGAACCAATTATTAGATCAGTTCGGTAGTCATTTCAAGAACTATTATAAACTCAAAGAGAATGCCCAGCAATACATTTTGGAAGAACTGCGTAGTTACGCAAATGAAAATCCAGATCAATTTCAAGCTGATTTGAAAGAATTCTGGTTTGATCGGAATATCATGCCCTTAGATTTTGTAATCCAAGCATTGGCAAAAGATCTCGAGCAGTGGGAAGGGTTTTTCATAACACTACTGGAAACCCTGGTATCCGAAGCTAAGAAAGCAAAAAAGCCAAAATATTACCTTTCAGTTATAAGTGCCTTTGCTTACATTGAGTTAGAGAATAAGCAATTCGGACAGAAAGTGGTAGATGTTTTATTACCCGAACTGGATTCTGAAATCTTGGCCATAAAAATAGCTGCCATCGAAAATCTCACTTATTATTGCAGTAATCCGTTGATCAGGGATAAATCGTTATTAGTCGTTAAACTGCGCAGCAATCTGTATCACCAAAATTGGAAAGTAAGGGTTTCAGCATTTAATTATCTGGGTTTCGAAGGACTGCTGCCAGAAGACTACAAACCAAGATTTGCAGATTTATTAAGGAAGTGGACGTTGGGTACACCGAAGAGTTAACGAACGCTTAAACTATAGCTGATGCTACCCCTTCAATATTTGGATCAGATCATCGTTAAAGTTATGCGGTTTTCTGACTGGATGATCTTAAATAGCTTTGTCCAAATCGCCCCGTTATAATGTCCATATTGCACATCCCTTAAATGACAATCCTGTCCTAGCTTTACGGTATGAAAACTATTGGTCTTTATCTGGGTGTGCTTGTCGCCTTTGCTTCTTCAAGTTTAAAAGCTCAGCCACACACCACAGCACAGGCAAACTCAAAAACGGTAAAAAATATGAAAGCGCAAGATTACACAACTTCTTTTTTAGTGGCGCAATCGCCAGAACAAGTATTTAACGCAGTAAACAATGTACGGGGCTGGTGGTCAGAACAAATCGAGGGCCGTACAGATGCGTTAAACGAAGTGTTCGACTATCACTATCAAGATGTCCACATCAGTAAAATGAAAATTATAGAGTTTGTGCCCAACAAAAAAGTGGTATGGCTGGTAGAAAACAATTATTTCAATTTTATTAAAGACCAGTCGGAGTGGAAGAATACTAAAATCAGCTTTGAAATATCAAAAAAAGGCGATCAGACAGAACTTGTTTTTACACATATCGGCCTGGTACCTTCTTACGAATGTTATAACATCTGTTCAGATGCCTGGGGCAACTATGTGCGTGGTAGTTTGAAAGACTTGATTGAGAAAGGAAAAGGCAACCCAAATCCTTATCAAACGGCTATCGAAAATGCTGAGAAGCTAAAAGATGAGGGAAAGGCCAATTATACAGCAACTTTTTATATCGATAAATCTCCAGCTACAGTATTTAACGCCATTGGCGAAATTGGTAAGTGGTGGAATACCGGGGTAAAAGGATCCGCCACAGCGCTTGGTGATGAGTTTGAAGTTAAATTTGCAGATATACATTACTCAAAACATAAAATCGTTGAATATGTGCCATTTAAGCGTATGGTGTGGCTAGTTACCGATAGCAAACTCACTTTTATTAAAGACCAGCAGGAGTGGAACGGCACCAAGAATGTCTTCGAAATTACAACGGAAAATGGCAAAACCAAACTCACTTTCACCCACCTAGGGCTTCAGCCAAAACTGGAATGCTTCAAAGATTGTAGTAGTGGCTGGAACGAGTACATTGCAGGCAGTCTTTTACCATATATCAACGAAGGGAAAGGGAAGCCTTTTAACGTTGAATAATGCCTATTAGAGCAAACTAATGATGTTTAAATAGGATGTCGAGCAAACCCCCCAGCAGTAATGCGATAATTGTAAAACTGAGCATACCAAGCATGTAGCAAACAAAGGCTTTAACGTAATTGACGATTTTCCCTTTATCAAAGAATTGACCTATCGACCATGTTAAGTAAATCATGCCAACAACTCCGGCGGCAGTCATAGATTTGATATGCGTTACGCCCTGGAATAGGGCAAACAAAGAAAAGATCAGCATCGCCATTCCCATTACAAAACAAAGCAGAATCAGCAGTTCAAAGAAATTATAATCATATTTCTTAAAAAACAATTTTAGCCAGAAGGAGATGAATATCCCCATAATAATGTTCCCATACCCATAATGGCTTTGTATCCAGGTCATAATGGAACTGGTATAGGTCACGTTTGTATTCTGGTAATTTATATAACCATCTTCAATATGAAAATAATGGCTGGTGATGGAGTAGATGAGCGAGGAAACGATAATGAAGATGATCGGTTTAACCAATTTACTCCTGTTTTCTGCAATAAACTCCTTGACATTTTCACCTGGTCTTAACATCAATTCCTTTATCGTCAGTAGGATGCCTTTTTCAAAGTGCAGTACGTGCTCAATCTCGTGCTGTATGTAATGACCATCAATGCGTTTGGCAACTGCAGGCAATCCGCAGTGCGCACAATAAGGTCCTGTTAATTCGTGGCGACAGTTTTTACATAGATTCATGGTGTGGTGTGTTTGGCATAAAAGGCCCTGCTAAAATAGGAAATTATATTTCAATGTCCCCCTTTTGCCTGCTTGGATTGTCTTTATAGCTGGATTCGGTTGAGCAATTAGCCAATGGCAAAGCCAGAATATCATTCTATACTTCCGATATCAAAAGCAATTATACGATCAGCTTAGAAGGCAGGGGATCGGATGGTTCGCTCGCAAGCAAGCGGCAAAAGATTAAAGTAGAGTAAATAATTTGTGAAGTTGGTTCACTTATTTACTTAATCCTCTTTCCAATCGCTTCGAGTTCAGCCATAAAATCATCTGCATCTTTTTTGGAACGGATAACGTTGCTCAAACTGTCAACTGAACGATTGATGCTAGGGGTATGTACAGCACTTTCAGAGGAATGCGCCGCCATGTTTTTGATTTGATTGATTTTTCTTTGAATACTTGGATTCATAAAGCAAATTTAATTAATTGCTTAGTCGAAAACAACACATTATCTTTTTTGAAACATATAATAGCGATACAAATCTTTACTCGGCCTTACATAATCAAATTTTTCTGGACGTGGTTTAGCAATATAAGTTCCATCTCGATTTTGTTCATAAGCGCCATTTCTAAAAATCCGGACATACCAGTCCACGCCAATTGCAACGAAAAAATCCTCCAGATACGATCTATTATGCTTAAACATAAGATGATAAAGGCGAGCTCTACGGTCGTCCGAACCGTCCACTCCGATTGTCAGATTTTTACCGGAGTGCAAAAAAGTCAACGCAAAAAGCAAAACTGTAGAAAACATTTTATCAATATTTTGATGTGATAATCTGACATAATCAAGGAAGCCTCCCTTACCATCCGCTGGACCAAACCCCAAATTGTATACATTGAAGAACAAGGGCTCCGGATGTTGTGTGATTTTTACTGTTAGTTCAATTAGTTGGCCATCTTGCTGCGGGCAACTAAATATTATGGAAGTGAGGTCATCTGATACCCACTTTATATCATAAGTGTCTTCAAAATTTATCTTTTCTGCATAAATGAATTTAAGCTTGTCGCCTAATCTCACAGTGATGAGGCATACGTTGGTTAAAGCAAAACAGGTTGGATTTTTTGAGAAAGTCCAAGTAAATGGGAAAATAAAATTTTTGAATTTAATTATGTAACCTAAAGGTTACTCTTTATATTTGCGTAACTTCAAAATTACGTATTATGGAAAATCAAATTAAGCATACCTGGTTCTTTACGCAACCACCATCAGTAGTTTGGCAGTACCTTACCGATTCAGACCTTCTTGCCCAATGGTTATTGCCAACTGACTTTAAATTGGAGGTAGGCCATAAATTTGTCTTTGGCGCAAAACCAATTCGTCGCTTTAGTTTTGATGGGCGGATTTACTGTCAGCTTTTGGAATTTGAACCTTTAAAAATGTTAAAATATTCTTGGAGAGGCGGAGATGGGGAAGATGTTAAGCTTGATTCTATCGTAACCTGGACTTTGGTATCGAAGGACAATGGCACCGAGTTAACTTTGGTGCATTCTGGCTTTAAAGGATTGAGAAACTACCTCCCTTACCTGGTTATGGGCAAGGGCTGGTTGAAAATTGCAAAAAGACTGTTAAAGAAAATGGACGAAACAAATGTCACAGCCTAACTTAGATACTTTTCAGGTGATTGCCGATGCAAGTCGCCGACAAATCCTTCATTTGCTTAGTCAGGAAAGTTTAACCATCAATACCATAGCTGGAAATTTTGACATGAGCCGGCCAGCTATTTCAAAACATATCAAGATCCTGGAAACTGCAGGTTTTGTGACTATTGAAGATAGAGGGAGAGAAAGATATTGCCTGCTTAATCCTCATGGTTTTGATGAATTACGAGAATGGTTGACATATTATGATAATTTCTGGAAGGAAAAGCTTGGAGCATTAAACATGTTAATGAATAATACTGAGAAACCTGGGTAATCATTTCAGCTTAACTAAAACTCATAATGTTCGGCATCAGCACCAATGTTTCGTTGAGTTTGAGCAGGTGCTGTTTTTTTCCAGAGATTTCCCAAACCACGGTAAGGGTATCGTTTTCCTTGCTTACCCTGAGCCTTTCAAACTTAAGCTCATCACTTTGAAGCTCGTTTTCCAGCGCCACAACCTGACTGAAATCGGCATCTCGGAAGGTTACACTGATTCGCTTTTGCCGCTGCAGTTTACCAATAAAATGCTCTACGCGACTCATCATAAGTAAGATCGTCAGGGTAATTAGTGTAAACAATAAGGCCAATGAATGGTAGCCAATACCGGTAGTCATACCAATGGCGGCCGAAGTCCAGATAACGGCAGCAGTGGTCAGCCCTCTCACAGAGAAATGATCTTTAAAAATTACCCCAGCACCAATAAAACCAATTCCCGTAATGATGTTGGCCGAGATGCGATCGTCCGCTCCCACGCCGTGGCGAGATACAATGGTAAAGATAGTTGAGCCCAAAGTGATTAGTAAGATCGTGCGGAAACCGGCTGATTTGTTTCGGTATTCGCGCTCAAACCCAATGATCCCACCACAAAGCAAGGCCACTAGCATGCTGACCAGGTCGGCACTGCCAATAGAAAAATCCATAAACGGAATTGTTTTCATAGTTATGAAATAGTCGCGCGGCTTATTTTGTTTCATATCAGACCAAACTTTTTGCAGCAGGTCCGTGTTGGGACTTTATAATCCAGCCCATGAAAATAAACGCCAACGAGTTCCTGGCCAAGCCAGGAGATAAAATTAAGCTTTCCAATTACAGCACAACCTACGAAGGTAAAATAGAAAAGGAGCAGGGCATCACCGCGTTAGAAGAACTGAAAAATAAATTAAACGTTAGTCAGCAGAAACTATACGCCGCTTCCGGCAAAGCATTATTGGTCATCTTCCAGGCAATGGATGCTGCAGGTAAAGACAGTGCGATTGAGCATGTATTTTCAGGCATCAATCCACAGGGATGTGAAGTACACAGCTTTAAAACACCATCGTCAACAGAATACGCCCATGATTTTCTGTGGCGTCATTATGCGGCGCTTCCTGCCCGCGGAAAGATCGGGATACACAACCGTTCGCATTATGAAAACGTGCTGGTAAGTAAAGTGCACCCGGAGTACTTGATCAATGAAAATCCAGAGAACGGCACGCACAAACCAGGTAATTCATTTTGGGAAAACCGATATGAAAGTATCCGCGATTTCGAAAAGCACATTTCCAGAAACGGCATTACCGTGCTGAAGATCTTTTTGCATTTGTCTAAGGAAGAGCAAAAAGAACGGTTCCTGGATAGGATTAACGACGAGACAAAAAACTGGAAGTTTGCTGCGGGCGACTTAAAAGAGCGCGCCTGTTGGGATGACTATCAGAAGGCCTATCAGCAAGCGATTACCGCTACAAGTACGAAGGATTGTCCCTGGTACATCGTTCCGGCAGATAAAAAGTGGTATGCGAGACTGGTTATTGCCAATATTGTACAGCAGAGCCTGGATAGCCTGGGGCTTAAATTCCCTTCCACAGGCAAGAAGGAATCCTCAGCCCTGGAAGAGTACAAGAAAATGCTATAAAGTTAGTGATACTGTAGCCGAGAACGTTCTTCCGTCTGACGGCCAGATGCCAGGACCTGGATAAAACTGCGGACGTTTAGTAAAGTAACTCTTGTCAAATACATTGCCTGCGTTCAATCCAATTCGCAGGTAGTTTGTCAGTCCCATACTTGCATTCACATCAAAAAGGTTGTAGGAAGGTACAATACCTACAGTTCCAGTTGCATTTGGTGTTACTGCATTCAAGGCATCCGCAAATGATTTAGCAGTATAACTATGCAAGAGGCTCAGGCTGTTGTGTTTAATTTTCAGCGTGACACCATTTCTGGATGTCCACTCCGGTACACTTTCCACCTTATTGCCGTCAATAGAAATAGTGGTTTTTGCATTAGCATCCCTGATACTGGCGTTCTCATAACGTGCGTCCATATATGCGGTAGCGGTAAATAAGGAGAAGCTGGACGTTTTTCCCAGCGGAAATTCCGCTTGGCTAAACAACTCGATACCCCGGGTTTTAGCGTTGCCAATATTGGTGCGGTAGATGATCTCCTGGTTACTGGAATTGGTTTGTGAAACTGTTCCCAATCGGTTATTGTATTGCAACTGGAAATAACTTACATCCCAATTTAGAAACCTCCAGTTTCCCCTAAAGCCCCCTTCAAGGTTATAGCCTTTGGCGTCTTTGAGATTTTTATCTGCCAGTTCAAAAGTGGATCCAGGGATGATGTCTTTGAAGATTACCGGGCGGTACGCCTGCGACCAGCCTGCATACAAGTTCATCTTATTATTGATGTCATACTGCGCGCTTGCGCCAAACAAAGGAAATTCATGTTTGATGGTGTTAGGGATATCATTAGCCGGATAGTTAACGATGGTCCCGCTCATATCAGTCTTACCCAGTTCCACCCTAATCCCGGTATTTACAGACAGTTTTGGCAGCAATACCCACCTGTTTTCTGCAAAGAAAGCCACATTGCTGGTTTTTAAGTGCATGTCCCTTCCAAAACCAGGGGTAACTAAGGAAAGGTCAAAATCAGTCCCGGTAGTACCTTTGCCCAATTGCTGACGGTGAAGATCGTTATTCATGTATTGAAGGCCGGCGGCGAGGTTGCTGGTCTGTCCCAAAAAAGAGTAGGACTGTAACACCCGTAGCTCATTGGTAAAACTTTTAAAATGGTCAATATCAACTTGCCTGTTAGCATATTGCAGGCTGACCGGGTCTGTGGCATCAACTACATTGGCCAGCTTATCAAATAGCACACTATTTCGTGTACCTAATACCGCGGAAGAAGTAAATTTGACCTCCGTATTTTCACCTGCTTTCCAGTTCAGGCTTAGCGATGGCACATTGATGTCGGGGTTATAATAATTACGTGATCGCGTGGAAGAACGCGGATCAGTTTTGAACATTTCATCGGTCAGCTGGCCAGATAGGTGGATCAAATAGTTAGATCGCGTCCATTCTGCCTTAAGTTCCAAATTTGGATTAAACTCATAAAATAAGGAGATGTTTTGCGCATCAAATTTAGAATCTCCATTTTTTCGGTAACCACCATTTGCTTTTTTGTTGAACCACGCGTAGTACTTAAATTTTCCCTTGGTGCCGCTTAGGGAATTGAACGTGCTCACCAGGCCATAGGAGCCTACGGTACTGATGCTCTGAAAAGCCAAAGCAGACGAATCCGGTTTCTTGCTTACGTAATTGAGCATTCCACCAAACTGGCCCCCATACTGCAGGGAACCTGTACCTCGTACCAGTTCGATTCGCTCAACAGCTTCCAGTGGGATGTTATAGTGACTGGCCGGATAACCGTACATGTCAGAATTCGTGATTACGCCATCTTTACGGATATTGAATTCCCAGCCCCGGTGCGGATCCAGGCCTCGTGTAGATATATTAGTCTGGTTTCCGGTTCCGTCCATATCATACACAAAAATTCCTGGTATCTTGGAAAAGATTTGCCGGGCATATTTTTCCGTTAGCGGTGCATCTTTTTTTGTCAGCTCGATAACCTCATTCTTTTTTCCGAAAAATATATAGGTTCCCGCAATGGAATCCAGCCTTTTTATGTCGCGCTGCTTACTTAGGCTGTTAATTTTAACTTCGTTCAGTTTCCTGGCCTCTTCTGGGGTGTTTTGCGCCAACACGGGAGTCGTGAGGACTATTGCAATTGCGAGCGTATATATTCGTTTCACTAAGTTTATTTTGGTTGGGTCTAATATAAAAAATTACTTACTATTATGTAGAATCATTCTAGTTTAGAGAATCATTCTTTTTTTACACTTGAGGATGGTCGAACTTCGGTTTGTTTAAATTGCATAAGATAAACGAATATTTACCGTTTATCTTATTGATATTTTGCATTTTAACAGATTTATTGTAATTTTGATTGAAGATAAACGAATATTGACCGTTTATCTTGTTGATATTTTACATATGGATATTCGAGAAGAACTAAGAATCTTATCAAATCAGCCGCTTACACATCAGCTCCTGGCTGGCCTTTTAAAAGACTACAAGCGACCAAATGATAAAATATTATCATTAAAGGCGGATGGCCTAATTGACCCGATCAAAAAGGGACTTTATGTAGCAGGAAGATCTCTGGGTGGAGAACGGCCTGAAAATGCACTGCTTGCCAACCACATCCTAGGGCCAAGCTACCTTTCAATGGAGAGTGCACTCAGCCATTACGGACTAATTCCAGAGAAAGTTTTTGCGGTCACCTCAATGACTATAAAGGCTCCTAGAAATTTTAAGACCAGCATTGGTTTATTTACCTACGCAAAGCTTACATTACCTTATTATGCATTCGGTCTTACTACCATAAGCTTATCTAAAGATCAGCATGCCATTATGGCCATCCCAGAAAAGGCACTGTGCGACAAAATTGTTGCAACAGCGGGCATAAACTTACGAAGCCTATCTTCAGCACGGGATTATGTTTTTGGAAACCTGAGAATGGAAGAAGACGATCTCGCTAAGTTTGATCTAACTGTGATGTCGAGCTGGCTGGAAAATGCACCCAAAAGAGAAAGTCTGGAAATGTTAATCAAAATGATCGGAAAAATATGATTAAGGAATGGCTTGAAAGTTATCATCCCGCAAGCAGGGAGGAAGCTAAAGATGCATTGAGAGAAATCATGCAGGAAATTGCCTTGGCAGGACTTAATCGCGCTGGTTTTTTTGAAAAGGCGGCCTTTTATGGCGGAACTGCGCTCAGGATATTCTACGGGCTTGACCGCTTTTCAGAGGACCTGGATTTTTCTCTGCTCGCAATTGACCCGGAATTTTCACTGGAGAGATACCAGGAAGCCATCATAAACGAGTTCGCTGCTCTTGGTATGCAGGTATCTATTTCAGAAAAACAGAAAACAGCGAAAAGCAACATCAACTCTGCCTTTCTAAAATCGGAAACTATTTGGAAGGAGCTTGTCCTGGAAGGCGTTATTCCACAGAACGGACTAAAGGAAGTGGCCAGCATTAAAATCAAAATAGAGGTGGATAAAAAGCCTCCATTGGGATTTTCTACCGAGGAAAAGCTATTGCTCAAACCATTTTCGTTTTATGTGAAGTGCCTGTCCCTTCCTGATCTATTTGCCGGAAAGATGCATGCGCTACTTTTCCGGAAGTGGGGTACTAACGTAAAGGGGCGGGATTGGTATGATATGGAATGGTACATTAGAAAAGGATACCCCCTCAATCTTAACCATTTCCTGCTAAGGGCAATCGATAGTGGCGACTGGAAACAAGAGCACATCAGCGATGAGGAATTCAGAAAATTATTGAGCGAAAAGATCGAAAGTGTTAAGATGGACTTTGTCAAAGCAGACATCTCCAGATTTATAAAGGACCCAAATTTACTTGAAATATGGTCTCCAAGTTATTTCCATGACCTAATTTCAAACTTGAAGATAATAGATCACGTTAAATGAGCCAGCGCTGAAGGGCGCCGACTGGGAAAATTAGACCATTAGCAAAAATGATCTTAGGAAAATATGGAATGAAAAAAATAAAATTAGTTAAAACATAGTTATTCGATAAGTGGTTATTTATCTACATCTATAAAACAACTAAACTATGGAAAAGAAAGCAACTAAATCACAGGCATCCAAGGAGATGCGTGATCCGAAATCATCAAAACAAGAAAAATCTCAGGCTGCTAAAACGCTTAGCGAATCTGGGAAAAAGTCAACAAAAAAGTAATAAAAGGCGCATTAATTTGCGCCTTTTTAGTAAGATAAATCTTTGAGCTTTCCAATTTGTTTCGTCGATTTTTCCAAGCAAACTTCCTTCAAATATTTTTCTACTTAGATCGAAAAGAACCACAAGTTGATTCAAAAGTACAACAAACTCCGGCTCATTTTAGGCGACCAGTTGAACGGTCAGCATTCTTGGTTTAATGAACCAGATTCTAAAACCCTTTATGTCATTATGGAGCTGCGCAGCGAAACAGATTATGTCTGGCATCACATCCAAAAGGCCTGTGCATTTTTCGCTGCCATGGGGCAATTTGCTGAGCAGATCAGGCAAATGGGGCATAACTGCGTTTACATCAGCCTGGACAATCCTGATAACAAGCAGTCATTTCAGCTCAACTGCCTGGAATTGATTAAAAAACATCAAATACAGCGTTTTGAATACCAATCGCCTGATGAATACCGTCTTAATCAGGAACTTAATGCTTTTTGTGAGCGCCTGAAAATTCCCTCTCAAGCCTACGATACGGAGCACTTTTACACCCGCCGTGAAGACCTCGCCGAATACTTTAGGGATAAGAAAGGGCTTTTGATGGAAAATTTTTACCGGGAAATGCGTAAGAAACATGGTATCCTCATCAACGGAGCTGAACCTGAGCAAGGTAAATGGAATTTTGACGAAGATAACCGTAAAAAGCTGCCTAAAAACCATATCCCTAATCCGCCCAAATTATTTGAGAACAACGTAGCTGCAGAATACAAGCGTATCACTGATGCAGGGGTGAAAACCATAGGTCATATAGATCCGAAAAACTTTTACTGGCCATTGAACCGTGAACAGTCTCTCGAACTGCTTGATTATTTTTTGAGTAATTGCCTCCCACTATTTGGAACTTTCCAAGACGCCATGCATACAGAAGCCTGGTCGCTCTACCATTCCCGACTTTCGTTTAGCCTGAATACAAAAATGCTTTCCCCGAAAGAAGTGATTGATGCAGCGATAGCGACCTGGCAATCTGATAAAAAGGGAATTGCCATCAATCAACTGGAAGGCTTTGTTCGCCAAATTCTGGGCTGGCGGGAATACATGCGGGGTATCTATTGGATGAAAATGCCCGAGTTTGCGGAGATGAATTATTTCAGCCATCAACGTAAGCTCCCAAATTGGTATTGGACGGGTAAAACCAAAATGAATTGCCTAAAGCACAGCATCACCCAATCCCTCGACCATGCTTATGCTCACCATATCCAACGGCTCATGATTACCGGGAATTTTGCCTTGTTAGCCGGGATTGATCCCGACGAAGTGGATTTCTGGTATCTAGGTATCTACATAGACGCCATCCAATGGGTAGAAATTACCAATACCAGGGGCATGAGCCAATATGCCGACGGAGGAATCACCGGTTCAAAACCTTATACTGCCAGTGCAAACTACATCCATAAAATGAGTAATTACTGCGAGGGCTGCCATTACAACAGGGAGAAAAAAACAGGTGAGCAATCTTGTCCATTTAACAGTTTGTACTGGAATTTTCATGACCTGCACAGGGCTAAATTAGAAAAGAACCCAAGGCTTGCGATGGTCTACCGCGCATGGGATAAAATGGATCCGGAGATCAAGGCTGCAACATTACTGAGAGCAAAGGACTGCTTGGATCACCTGTCAGATTTATAATGAATTGCGAATCATTATTTTGGACCTGCGTTACCCGTTTTTACCTCTCCAGCCTTTTTATAGTTTACCATGATCACGCCTGTGGAAGTGATTTTGCTTTCAACGATCTCGAAGGCTGAAGGTACGGCAACATCATTGAACAAGCGTTTGCCTTTACCCAATATGACCGGGTGAATGTTGAGCCAAAACTCATCCACCAGATCATGCTCAAGCAATAGCTGAACAAGTTCGCTACTCCCCCAGATCTTGATGTCCGAGCCATTAGAAGCCTTAATTTCTTTTATCGCTTCAATATCTTTCAGGAACACTACATTAGTCCATTCGGTACTATCTACGGTATTGGTCAGCACATATTTGGTCACTTCGTTAATGCCTGGCCAATATTCGGTATGGGAAGGCCAGTAGTTCTCCCAAATATCAAAAGTCTTGCGTCCCAAAAGCAGATCGGCCCGCTCCAGTTGCTTTTGCATGATGGGTCCGGAGTCTTCATCACCATAAGGCGCCATCCAACCACCAAGTTTAAAATCGTTTGAGGTATCTTCGTCCGGGCCACCCGGACCCTGCATTACGCCATCTAAAGTGATGAATGATAGAACAGTTATCTTTCTCATTTCGCTAAGTATTTATTTAAGTTTTAAACTACTATCACCAAATTTCCACAATTGAGAGCAAAAATAGAAGGTGCATGCGCGACATTTGATAGGGTAAGATACGACAACATCAGCGGCACTCGGTAAAGTGCCGCTTTAACTTGTAGCCCATCATTAATCTAATGGATTGTATTTACTTTTACGGTTTTTTCATAGTTTATGATGTTAAGTTGAGATTGCTTTGGTGCTGCGCACTGCGCAACGACGTGCGGTTAAAGAAAAGAGGATGCCACTAAATAAAAGTCAGCTCAGGCAATTTTGCTCATTCAGAACTAAAGACACTCTGCCAAAAGCCTTTTAGAAATTTCCTCTTTTTTGAGATAGTCTATTGAGTCGCTAAGTTGCAGATATCGATAGACAATATCCTTATTATCTATACACATCTTAATCAATCTACCAGTTGGTAGCGACGTAATTCCTTCATTTTCGATATTGGATATAGTATTCTTGCTAAAACCTAAAACTATACTAAATAAAGAAGCCGAAATATGATATTTATTTCTAAAAGTTTTAATTTCAATTGGTGAAGCTGCCCCCTTTGCTATGTAATAGGCATTCTTTAGTGACTTAATATTTCTCTCCATTTGATTCTTGGTATAATGCTTAACCATTTTAGTTTTGTCAATCATACCAGTGTCCTCGTCTACTTCGAAATCTAAATAATAAACCTCTTCATATTCAAGCCTTAAACCTTTGTGAGTTTTATAAACAATTTCATGTAACTCATTAGAAGGTTCATTGTTTCTAGTCAATACTTTCTTAGTTTCCATAATATTAGTTTTTAAATGGCTGTGTCATTGGATAGGCTGGTATATGATTTGAAAATAGTAGAATTTGCAATCCTGCTGCTTCAAGCCCATATTTTAAATAGATCTGTAAATTATCATCTCCGATATAGGTACAAAAAGCACAAACGTTAAAATCTCCTTTTGGAGAGGGATCAATACCAGTATAATAGTGCTCTGTGGTAAGATTTGTTATAGCTTTCTCAATGTCACTTACTTCAATATCAAATTCAATAGCTAATGTTTGCAATTCGGAGCTAGCTTTGTTTGTAAAAGTAATTTCAACGCCCTCAGCTATCCGTTTTCTAGTTTCATCTATAAATTCTTGTACTAAGATTAAACTGTCAGTAGTATAGGGTAGTTCGGTCATCTTTGGTATAAAATTATATGTAAGCAAATATACTAAACATATCTGTATTTCCCAATCATTGGGAAATGCTAACAACAATGTATCTGAAAATTTTATGTGATGCACTGTCTTGTCCTGCTAATACCTATAATATATATTGATAGTCAAAGTGATAATTCCCTATTTTTTCTATAGAGCATTTGCAGCCAAAACTATAGATCTTAAATGAGTCAACAACTTAAATCTAATGACATTTTATTTTGCAGCACTCCTAAGAGTGAAGTAAAATTGTTTCTTAATGATAGAAATGATCATTATGCACCAACCTACGATTATATTTACATACCAGGTTTGCATATTGAGACATCAACTCTGGAGGATTATTAAATCACAACGACAGGGGTATTTTCATAGTTAAGATTCTAAATTGGGATTGCTTCTTCGTTATTCATCGCAATGATATTAGACGTCGCAAGGAAAGCGGCACTCTACCGAGTGCCGCTGATGCAATACGCTTTCATCAGGGTGGACTTATCTGACCTAGATACTGGGTGTTTGAAATTTTTTTGCGGTCGACGGAAAACGTGGCGAGATAGACATCTAGTGTTTTACCTACAGAATCTGGATTGAGCTTGAATGTGTGGTATTCCGTAGCTCGGTTGGCGCCACCAATAAAGCCATCACAAAACTGCTCCTCGCGATCATAAAGTGCTACCAGCATTTGATCGATGTACTGCGTTCCTTTCACCGCATTTTTATCCCAGGTAAAATGCACCTGATCGCTACTGATAAAGCTTGCCGCCGGATTCTTAACCATTGGCAGCGTTCCTGAACTGATGACCATCTGGTCATAAGCGATTTCTATATTAGGGAAGTTCCCGGTGAATACTGATTTGTAAACGGCGGATAAAGCTGCGGCTATTTCCGTTTTTTGAATAGCGAGTACCGAAAATCCAACGGTGATGAAAGGATGGAAAGGAACTAGCCAGTCGTTAACAAACTTGAACTTATCCAAGTTAGCCTGCTGTGCAGGAGATAAAGTACGTGGTGCAGGATTAGGATTTGCTTCCTTCACGTAAGGGACGCCTTTCCATACGCCTCCAATAACAGGTCCGATTTTTCCGGACACCGGGCCAAGAATGCCTGATTTTAATTTTGCCATGATTTTTTAGTGTTAAGAGTTAGAAAATTGAGAGTCTTGCATACGCCTGGTATAGAAAGAACACCGTTTTTTGACAATAATCGGCCTTTAAGGGCTGTGTTCTGGGTGAATACACCGAGCCGACACCCAGCAAAGAGCCAGCAAACAGCCAGAAAGGACAGGTTTTTCTTGGGGCCATATCGAAGGCTCCTGAAGTGCTCCCCGAGGGGATTTGATGGAATTTTACATGTTTTCATGATTTGTATATTATGTTGTTAAGCCATATTGGCTCAGCAAACATAAGGTGCTAAATCGTTGATTACAAGCTGATAAGGTTCAGATTGCACAAGTTTACAGATAAACACGCAAGTGTACAGACACGCACACAAGTGTACACTTGTGCAATTCGATAAATTATTTACTGTTAATTAATCTGCGAGACCTGCCCGGCGCTGCAGCGACGGCGGCAGCGAATTTTTAAGATGGAATAAATACGATTAGTGAGCGTAAGAACTGGTAAATTTTAGTTCAATACTAGAATAAGCCTCTGAGTGTTTGTATGGCAATACGTAATCTTGTTTTTACAGTTCCAATAGGAATGTTTAATTCCTTGGCCGCTTCAGACTGGCTATAGCCCTCGAAATAGATCAAATCTAATATTAATTTTTGTGAACCTTTTATTTGTTGAGTCAATTTGCGAACACCAATCACATCCGGGTTATAAGAGACGTAGCTTAATTTTTCAGCTTCGTCCATAGCATCTTCAAGACTGTTATTTCTGCTACTCTTGGATTGTTCACGACTTCTAAGTTGATCGATTGCGCAATTCTTCGCCAGTCTTGCCATCCATGTAAACAGTCTTCCTTTATCTTCATCATAACTGTCAATATTTTTCCAAATCTTAATGAAGGTTTCCTGCAGAATGTCCTCGGCCACATCGCGGTCTTTGATCATCTTTGAAATTATCCCCAGTAGTGTACCAGAGTACATGCTGTAAAGTTTGTTTTGCGACCTTCGGTCACCCGTGCGCATTGCACTTACCAATTCCATTTCTGTAGTATTAATGTGGAGAATTAGACCAGGGGAAACGGCAGGTAATTTTAGTGCTGGACTCATGAGCGTTAGGAGGTTGAAGATGAATTAAGCTGAAGCTGCTGCGGTATAAGTGCGAGCGTTAGAAAGCGAATCATTATACATTTTAAGGGAAGCTTTAAGCATCTGTCTTGCCATATGGATGCGCGTTTTAACCGTACCGATAGGAACGTTCAATTCGTCGGCAATTTCATGGTATTTATAGCCTTCAAAATACCTTAAAAATGGTACCGAACAATTTTCAGGAAGGTTTTTAATTGCCTTGTTGATATCCTCCAAGGCAAATTTATTTTCGCCCAGATTACTACTCGCTGACGTGCTTAGCTGTACAGAAGACAGGTCTTCACAAACATCCATTACACCTTGCTTTCTAACCAGTTTCCTATAGCTGTTGATAAATGTATTTTTCATGATGATGAACAGCCAAGCCTTCAAGTTAGTGCCCTCTTTAAACAATGCAGCATATCGAATGGCTTTTATCAGAGTATCTTGCACCAGGTCATTGGCATCTTCAACATCTCGTGTTAATTTCATAGCGAATGCATCCAGCATTGGTCTTTCCTGGCAAATGCGAGCGTTTAAAGTAGAATCGGTCATTTTTGGGATATTTAGGTTATAAAATTTAAGACAATCCTTATACCAATATCAAATACTAGCCAATTTACACAACTGGGTTGTGAAAACAATCAAAAACCGTATGCTAATCAGGTCATTTATAAATGCTGTGTTGAATAATATGTTGGGAAATCGTATTAAATACCTGGTTAAAATAAATTTCCTCAGTCTTGAAACTTCCTCAATCACTTATTTATAAGTTGGAAGCACTGCTTTTTTTAATGCCGTTCTGGGTGGACCAGTGATCACATTGCCTTCAATGTCAAATCTGCCGCCGTGAAAAGGGCAGTCCCAGCTTTTTTCTACATCATTAAATACAACTGTACATCCTGCATGGGTGCATGTTGGATTTAGTGCCGTCACTTTACCATTTTCGTCTTTGTAGGCCGCTACCTTTTTGCCATTAATTTCGGCGACTGTTCCCTGCCCGGGTGCTAAATCTGCGAAGGAATCCAGGTCCTCAGCATTGAAACGGTCGGCCACAAAATGCCATGCCACATCAGCATTTTCCTTCACAAACTCTGTAAAACCCGCGACTGGTTTTAGTCGCGATGGACTATACAAATCAGCATATGGATTTTCAATTCCCAAGATCAGGTCACTGATGATTTTGCCAGACAAGGTTCCAAACATCATTCCATTTCCATTAAAACCCGTTGCGCAGTAGGTATTTTTTGCACCTGGCAATTCGCCGATGTAAGGTAGGCCATCTACCGGAACATAATATTGAGAGGACCATTGATAATCAATCGATGCTACCCTGTAATATTTGCGCACATAGGCTTCCAGGTTTTTCATGGCCTCCACAGGATCACCATGTCCGGTTTTATGATCTTCACCGCCTATCAGGAGGTATTTTTCACCTTTAATTTCGTGTGTCCTGAAATAATGATAAGGTTCCTGCATGTCGTACGCCAGGCCAATAGGGTAAGCATCGTGTGACAACTTAGCTGCTAAAACATAACTTCTATACGGTGCACAGCGAAAACTGAAAGGAGTAATGCCCGGAGGCATGTGCGTTGCGTAAATTAAGTTTATGCCAGTGAAAGTAGACTGCCCGGCAGATACCGTATGCAATTCATTTTCGTATTGATCATCAGTAACAAAGGTGTTTTCAAGCAAGGCGCCGCCCAATCTTGCAAACTCTTCTGCGAGCGCATTAATATATTTTAGCGGGTGAAACTGGCCCTGCTCTATAAAATGTATTGCCAGTTGGAAGGGGACAGGTACACCATTGTCCTGATATTCAGTTACGGCGATTCCGGCTTTCCTGGATGCTGCCAATATTTCTTTGAGGTGCCTGGTTTCCTTATCAGTTTCAGAAAACAGGTAAGCACCTTTGTATTCAAAATCGCAGTCGATTTGATATTCGTCGACATTGCCTTTGATGGTGCTCATGGCTTCTTTTCCAGATGCGGCCACAAGTTTAGCGGCGTCTGCTCCAAAATCTTTCTCGATTTCCGGATAGGTGGCATCAAAGAAAGTATTGAGGTGCGCACTAGTGCCTCCAGTGGTTCCAAAACCTAAGGTGCCTGCCTCAATAACAAGGCATTGTTGCCCTGCTTTTTGAAGGTTCAACGCCGTAGTGATGCCGGTAATACCTGCGCCAATAATGATCGTATCAAAAACACGATTTAGGTGCTCTGGAATAACCTGTTGCGGCTTGGCTAGGCCAGCATTCCATAGACTTTCGGTATTGCCGTCCCTTGGGACAAAGTGATTTGTATTTTCCATAATTGCAGATAGATACTGCTTAACACCTGCTTTTTTAAAAGGTTTTTGCTAGATTGAGGGAGCAATGTTTTAAACCTATGAAAAGAAAATTACTGTTGATCTCGCTGTTATTGATAACGCAGTTGTGCAATGCACAATTTAAAACGCTGACCGGCTCCTCAGGAAAAAGCATCGAAGCGTACGGAATACAGCAGGACGTATTCGGTACCTGGATGGGCCGGAGTTCGTGGAAAGACATTGCGGACGGGAACTGGATGTGGGTGGAGCAGAGCGGATTGCCTAAATGGAAAAAGGAACATTACGACAGGGCGGTTGACGTAGGTACACCATTAATCCCTACGGACGTAAATGGCAAGTTTAACCAATTTTTACAGGAAGCGATAGCCGGACAGCAAGATAGCACATACCTCTCGCTGGGAATGAAATTGGCGAAATACGGCACTAAAACAGTCTTTTCCAGGATATGGTGGGAGTTCAACATGTATCCCGTGGAGCAGGATGCAGGGTTGTTTGTAAAGGCCTGGCGAAGAGCGATCCCGCTAATCAGGAAAGGGTTTACAATGAGCGCGAAGCCAGGACAAACGCTTGAAATTGTGTGGTGCACCAATGCAGGGGCGCCAAATCCTGAACCGTTTTACCCGGGAGATGAATATGTTGATATTATAGGTTCTGATACTTATGGGATGACTTGGGGTAAAACAAACCCGACAAAAGAACAGATCATTAACCGGATTTTAAATGATCCGTATATGCTGAAATGGCAATCTGGCTTTGCTGCGGCGCACCACAAACCTGTATGTATAGGAGAGTGGGGGAATGTAGCTGTAAAGGAGGAAGGAGTTGATGATAGCAGGGGAATTGGCGATTTCCCGGAGTACATTGATGCCATTTACGATTGGGCCAAGACCAATAAATACGGATGCCGGTATGTCAGTTATTTCAATCTGGAAGATGGTGGGATACTGACTACGCTAGACAAGACCCCGCTATCGCTTGCCCGATTAAAAATCAGGGCAGCACAAGCCAGGAAGTAGTTATTATTGACGAGCCTGACTTATTATTTCTTGAAGCTGGTTGCAACAAGCGCGGTAACCAGGGCACCGAACACGTAGTATCCTACAGTCATTGCTTTGATCTGATCATTTTTAGCAACAGGTTTTGGGTTTAACCCCAATGGCTTCGGCAGTTTAACAGCGCCCACACCAGCCAATAAACCCATGGCTATAGCTTTAGGCCAGATGTACCGACTTTTGCTGGATGCAATTAGGCTATAATACATGGTGTTAGAAATGATGTCGCCAGCCAAGGTTGCCGCATACAATTCGTCGTCGTCCCTAATGTTACCACCAAAATAGCGAACCGTTTTTTGCAAAGCCTGTTCTCCTAACAAATCGATCCTGGGTGTTGTACGTTTGTTTTTGATGCTTTCGTGCAGCACATTGAGTGCAACTGCTCCAGCAAAGCCGGCTATCAGATTTTTGATCTTTCCCATAATTATGGTTTATATATTACTATCGTTTACTTATTATTTCCTTTTGAGCGGGTAGCCCTTTGGCGGTTCATATCTGTGGTGTCTGCCCCAGCGCCATTGTCGCCAGAAGTTGCACCTGTTGCTGTTATTGTGGTATCAGATGGTTGGCCAGTACTGTCGCCAATTACCCTTGACTCGCTACCTTTTTCTGGAGTTGAGGAAGAGCCGCATGATGCTAAAATCATAGTCGCCGCGGTTAGGAATAGAAAGATTTTAGTTTTCATAATAGTTTCGTTTTTTAAGCAACACTGTTGAAATGGAATTGTTCAATGAAAATGATAAAAGCAGGTTTTTACGGACTGTCTCGAAATTGAGGCGCAAAAATACCTGAAAAGCAAAACAATATTTGGCAGAACATCTCGTATGTTGGAATCTTTTCCGTTTCGCGGTTTTACTTGGATTGGGTGATGAGGATTGTATACATTTGTTGTGAGAGCGTTAATTTAAGTGCTGGGGGTGAATGGCTGGTACTGTTGCCCCCGGTTTTTTAAAATCTCTAAATAATTCATTAGTAAACTAAAAATTAAGATATAGATAGATAGCGAAATAATACATTTGCAAAATCTCTAAATATTAGAGCATTTAGCACTAAGAATCTTGTACTAGAAACGTGGAAATTTCAAAGGAAACAAGAGGATAAGTGATAAGTGCCCGTGTGTAAAAAGCATGGGCCCTGCTTATTCGTTTCCGGGCTTCCACGGCCTCTAGTACGGTAAGTTTGGGTTCCATGCTTTTTGCATTTAACCACTTCTTAGTTTCGATTCTGGAACAGCCTCAACTAACCAATACCGACTAACAATTTATAAAAAACTGAAATGAAAAAAACGAGATTAACCTTCGTACTGGCCACGCTTTGCTTAAATTTTGCCTACGGCCAGGAGAAACAAAAGTGTAAAATCGACAATACCTTTAGCGTCTTTAAGTTTGGTTTCTGCGGATACAAGACGGGCTATAAACCGGGCATCAAGATATCTCCTGATACTTTCGGGAAGGGGAAGACCATTACGGTCAGGAATTTACCAATTACCCAACTTTATGCGATTGCCTTAAACTGCGGTAAGCAGTTATGCGATGACAACATTATCCTGGATGTACGTGAACCTAAGAAATTGCAAGAGCTTCGCTGCTACCAACTTATCGTTCCCTACAATCAACTAGACAACTTTTATGTCATTATGCATCAAAATTTGAATTTAGAATTTCCAGAATATGCGGCAAAAATGGAACTTCGCAACAATTTAAATTACCTGGTCATTACGGAGAAGGAAGATAAATTATAAAGAGGCATAAACATTACACATACCAAATATAAACACCTATGGTGAAGAAGAAATACGTTTATTTAGTTGGAGAGCAACACGAGGATCCGAAAGAATATATCGATGCGGCATTTGATTCGCTACAGAAGGCGCAGGCTTATCGCGACCGTTATAAGGACAGCGATGCAGAGATTTTCGTTTGTGAGGTAAACCCGGAATACCACAGCGACAAAACCAGCAATTGCTATTATGTAGAACTCACCAGGGATAGTGATGAGCCGCAAGATGTGATGATCTCCAATAAAATGGCCAGTGCGAAGATGGCAGTTAATGATCAAATAGAAGTGAGCCGGATAAATGGTGGTGGAGAGGTTTTCGGAATTTACCTTTTCGCCACATCAGAAGAAGAGGCTGTAGAACGCGCGATTATCAGGCGAGATAGGGAAGGTTAAGACTAGAGTATTTCAGGATAAAACAAAGCTTATTTCCGTATAGGATATATCGGTGTTTTTTCGCTTTGCGTTTTGGGTTGGTTAGTGGTTGGTTCGTCCTTGGTTGGTCCTTGATTAAACCTTGAGTCGATTCAGGACTTGTCAACCATGGCGCAAGGATGAGTCAATATTATCACATACCTAAACGCAAGTCAAAGGGAGAAGGGATAGAGACTTAGGAGTATATGGTTCTATAGAATTGGCTTACGCTATAACAATCCCGTCATTCGTTAAATTATTGTATATTTCAACTGAAAAGACAATATAGGAGCGCTTAACATTAACCAGGATAGCCGGTTGTTTACTCGCGTCAACAGAAGAACATGGCCAAACAGACATTTTTTACGCTCATACTGCTGTCAGCAAGCTTGCTGGTTAAATCGCAAACGAAGCAAGAAGTTGTTTCAGCCACTGAAGCAAATTCGAAAATAGATATTCGACCTGAAAAGGCTGTTTTTATTAAAAAGTATGACATCAGAGAAGTAATCTTCAAATCAGTTAGAACAAATCGATTCACGGATTCAATAGCTGTGTTGCCAATTAACGAGGCACATCTATTTTCAATAGCAGTTTCATTTGACAGCCGGGGCGACGTGGATACCAGTTATTTCTCTGCGAAGATGACACCCCGTCTTACCGAACTGTTCATGCCTAGCAAGGAGTTAAAAACAGCGATATCAAGGAGCATTCACAGATCGAAAGTGTACAAAGATGTGGTGGTCTTATTCCCTGTTATATTTCATTATCGAGACCATAAGATGATAGACAAGAGTATCTTCATGCAAGATTGGAGTAATCTGTGGCCAAGCTTTAGTCCTAAAGACAGCCTGAAAAAGCTGATATTGTTAGAGCCTTATAATTGCTGGATCTGGAGTTCTCATCGACAAAACTAAGCCATATTGCTTGTATCTGACTCCGAAAGTGGAATGACTAACATCACTTTGCACTTTCATACTAATGATACTCAAAATCGGGTGTTAGACTTCCTATTACTAAGCCAGTGAGTGAGTACCACTTTTTAGGAAGGAGTGTTAACGGTAAAACTATGGCTGGATGTGAGATGGTAAAGGGCATTTAGTTCGATTGTGCATTAAATAAATATTTCATGATTCATTAAAATCCCACTGCTTACAAAACTGTGCAATCCTATTTTCTGCTTCTTCTTTTGAAATTCCATTAAAGTACTCTCTTACTAATGGATGATCATGATCTCGATGTGGGACAAGTAATGGCCTGGAATTACCAATTTGAGTGATTACATTCATTGGAATTCCAACTGTGTTTTCATAGCCTATTAACGAACTAGATAACCAGCCGAAATAAGAAACTTGGTGATCCTCATTAAAAAAGTTGTCGGAATAATTATTAAAACTGCTCTCGATTAAGGATACCCAAACTCCATAATCCAATTCATCGCAATGATCTGTCACGTTTAATTTTAGTGTACATCTAATGAAAAAATCAACTCGATCACTAAAATCCATAATGCAAAAGTCATCATTTAATTCAAAGTTGCCTTCATATTGAGAAGACACGTCATCATAGTTGATTGGTGCAAAATATGCTAAAGCAGGCCAATCGTCATGTTGGCCGCCACAGTGACTGCAAGTATACTTTTCCATTTCTAATTATTATAAAAGTATGGAAAGGTTTTAAATTCATCATTTTTCTTGGTAGAGAATTTTGACACCGTTGATTTCCTGTAGTTTTTTAAATATTCTCAATTTGGAATCGTATGTAATATTTAACGTATCGTTCCCCTTCCATGCCAACCGTATGGTCATCGAATCTAGTTTCGTAGAGGCGTGATCGTAGTCTGCAATAAATACATTCCTCAGTTTGCTATTGGATAATTCAAATTCTTGGTCTTCGATTGAAACATGTAATGAATTATCCACTGTAGCGTTGCCGGCGTTCTCAAACACAATTGCCTTTTTAGTACTGTCGATACTGGAGAACTGGTTAATGAGTGTAGAAGAACCTTCCTCGAAGATTTCAGTGCAAGAGGAAATGGAAGTTATTAATACTAGAAGAAAATAAGATTTCAAATGCTTATTCATTTTTTTGCCTTAAAAGTTCTTTTACTGTCCAATCAAGCTCGTCTTGATTACACCAATATTCGCTGATTTCTTGAAACTACCCAAAAGCCGCCATCTTCATCACCATATTCCTTTTCTTTCCATTTCTCAGGTTTGATTTTAATAAGATTCCAAAAGTTTAGGATTCACCCTCAGGTTTTGATTCACCTCGGGAAATCCATTGTTCTAGCTCTTCCATTGTAATTGGCGTCCACATCTTTCAGTCATAAGTTACAATACTAGATTAAGAATTTCAAGCGGTTCAATATTTTGAGCTTTTTATCTTCATTCTCAATAAGGAGTATGATGTGCAGGCAAGTTTTACAAACATCGGCGTCGACACCAATTATCGCTTTGAATTGTCTTGTACGCACGATTTTTAATTATCTAAAAATAAATATTCTGTTATATATTAGGTAATTCAAATATTTTAATAATATTTGAATTAACCGATACAGACTTTGCCTCAGTGTTTAGGGATACTGGGAGATTACTTTAACGCTACTTTCAATTTGGGGATTGCAAATATATTGTGTTTGCAATTGTTGTCTCATTAATTTACTTTATACATTATTACTAAATAAGAGGGATGAAATATCTATATAAGCTTTTTTTAGCCTTTAATTCGACCTACTTGATAATCGTTGTATTTCTAATTAATGAGAAATACAAGTTTCCAATACTGAGTCATCTTCCTTACTACACTCACCTTTCCCGACTGATATTTATCTTGACTCCAATATTTTTAACATGGTTAAGTTTCTTTCTTCTGAAATTTCTTGGACAAGATAGTATTACCAAATCCGATGTTGTAGAAATCGAACTAGCTAACAATTCGTTCTTGCCCACATATCTCGGTTATTTCTTTGTGTCTCTTGGCATATCCGACCTTGAAACTATGGTCTTTGTATTTGTTATTATTTATGTCTTCACAGCGCTATCACAAACCCTTTATTTCAATCCGATATTTCTAATATTCGGATATCACTTTTATTTTTTAAAGCTGACAAGCAACGTCAAAATATTTTTAATTACAAAAAAGAGGCTTAAAAAACCTGGAGATACAGACTTCCTGCATTTGAGAAGAATAAACGATTACACATTTATAGATACTGAATAAAATGGATTATTTATTAGCAAAAGTTAAAAGAAAATCAAATCTCTTTAAAATCTTGACAGATCAAAATATTTTTGAAATACCCATTACTTTAGAAGATAGCATTGTTTATGACCCCGCAACATTAATTGAAGAAGAAGAATGGTATAAAATAGATAATTTTTCACAATCACCTTTTGCGTTGGATTTTCTTAAAAATGCTTTCATTTCCGCTAACCATGACCAAATAGCTAGGGATCATTATGTCAAGATACAATATTTATGTTCTGTACAAACACAATATTATTGTTTTCAAGTGATAAATTCTCATAGCCTTCTTAAAAGATCTTGGGTTTCGATAAGCGATAATCCAGAAATTATTAAGGATAAGCCGGTCGTGATGATTAATAAAGTTCCAGATTCAATTTATAATAAGAATACGGATATATTACACTTTAAAAAAATCAGTGTAGCAAAGATGATTTTTAATGGATTGGACACTCTATACCGAGAGGCAACAGATGTTGAAACTCAAAACTTTTTAGCTAATGATTTCATCTCACTACAAAATGGATTTGATTTGAATTCTGTGAAGATTCCTAATCGAAAGAGGATAGCTCTTGTTATGGATACCTTGAACAATTTTACGCAAGTAGATAAAGATTATATTTATCAGTATATCCAAACATATTGTCAAGTTCCGTTTAACAACAATAGTTTCGAAATTTCCACTGAGGATGATTTGAAGAATATTTTGTTTGGAATAGAACAGAGGTTTTATACAACTCAGTTGGGTAATGAAAGAAGAATCGCAAATTCAATAATATCCTTGTAATTGGTATTCTGTATTGAATTTGATAATACAGTCAAATCCTAGGTCTAATGTGCATACATATATTAATGGCACATTCTGTGGTAAGTCGCGTACGCATCTCCTAAACTAAAGAATTATGTAGAATTGCTTTCATTCTTCCCTAGCATTTTCACTCTTCTCAATTTCCTAAAAATAACCCATATTGCATATACTGAAAAAACTGATCGATTAATAAGTATATGTCTGAGGACCAAAAGAAACAGCTAGAGCAGCAGCTTTGGAATATTGCCAATACCTTGCGCGGTAAGATGGATGCAGATGAATTTAGGGATTATATCCTGGGATTTATCTTCTACAAATACCTAAGTGAAAAGATGCTGATTTATGCGAACAGCATACTTAAGGAGGATAAGATAAAGTACCAGAATTTAAAGGAGGGGTCCGAAAAAGACCAGCCATATCTAGAGGCGGTAAGAGATGAAGCCATTCACGAATTAGGATATTTCTTAAAGCCATCAGAATTATTTAGCGAAATAGCTAGAAGGGGAAATGCGAAGCTTGCGGATGAAGCAGGTGAAAGTCAAAGCAATTTTATACTTGAAGATTTAACTAAAATACTTCAGAACATTGAGCAAAGTACCATGGGTACTGATAGTGAGGATGATTTTGATAATTTATTTGAAGATTTAGATTTGACTTCAACTAAGCTGGGACGCACTGAAGCAGCTAAGAATGAGTTAATTTCAAAAGTGCTTTCACATTTAGATAAGATAGATTTCAAATTGGAAGATGCTAATTCTGACGTTTTAGGTGACGCTTACGAATATTTAATTGGCCAATTTGCTAGTGGTGCCGGAAAAAAGGCGGGAGAATTTTATACACCACAGCAGGTATCAACCGTGTTGGCTAAAATAGTGACAACTGGTAAAACTAAACTGAAATCTGTTTATGACCCTACATGTGGCTCTGGTTCACTACTGTTAAGGGTAGCAAAAGAAGCCCAGGTTTCTGATTTTTATGGACAGGAACTCAATAGAACAACATATAACCTGGCAAGAATGAACATGATCTTGCATGATGTTCATTACAGTAGATTTGATATTAAACAGGAGGACACACTTACACATCCGCAACATTTAGATAAGAAATTTGAAGCAATAGTTGCTAATCCGCCATTTTCTGCACAATGGAGTGCCAGTACTTTGTTTATGAGCGATGACCGGTTTAGTCAATACGGTAAACTGGCACCTAGTAGTAAGGCTGATTTTGCTTTTGTACAACACATGATCCATCACTTGGCTGATAATGGAATTATGGCTGTAGTGTTACCTCATGGTGTTTTATTTAGAGGTGGTGCCGAGGGGCATATTCGAAAATACCTAATTCAAGATCGTAATTATCTGGATGCAGTAATTGGATTGCCGGCCAATATTTTTTATGGTACTGGAATTCCAACTTCGATATTAGTGTTTAAAAAGTGCCGCAAAGTGGATGATAGCGTTTTATTTGTTGACGCCAGTAAGCATTTTGGTAAGAATGGCAATCAAAATCAATTACGTCAAGAAGACATTGATCAGATTGTAAATGTCTATCGTGAGCGTGCTGTTATTGAAAAATATAGTTATAGTTCAAGCCTCACTGAAATCACAGAAAATGATTACAATTTAAACATCGCGCGTTATGTTGAAACTTTTGAAACTGAGGAAGTAATTAATCTTAACGCATTAGCCGATAGGCTAACAGTTATTGACAAGCAAATGGTCGTTATAGATTCTACGATTTTGAAATTCTGTGATGAGTTGGGAATCAAGTCTCCTTTTTAACATGGATAATCAAAAAATACCGGTATTAAGATTTTCAGAATTTAAAGATCATTGGACATCATGCTGCTTAAAACAAATCATAATAACCTTGCAGTCCGGAGTGAGTGTTAAATCGGAGGACATAAGGATTACTTCAAAGGATGAATTCGGAATTCTAAAAACCAGCTCTGTTAGTTTTGGAAAGTTTAGGAGTTCTGAAAATAAAAAAATTCTTGATGAAGAATTGGTAAATGCGAGGCTGAATCCTCTTCGAGATACTATTCTTATTAGCAGAATGAATACTCCGCAATTAGTTGGGGAAAGTGGTTATGTTGATAAAGATTATCCGAGCCTTTTTATTCCGGATAGACTATGGATGGCAACCTTAGACAAAAATAAAGTTAATGTAAAGTGGCTAAGTATCTTGTTGGCTACAACGAAAATTAAAGATCAGATAAGTAACATTGCTTCGGGTACTAGTGGCACCATGAAGAACATTTCAAAACCGAATTTTTTAAACATTGAGATATCGATACCTTCCTTGATCGAACAAAGTAAAATTGCAAGTTTTCTAACTTTTGTTGATGATAAGATCCAACTTCTCAATAAAAAGAAAAAGCTGGTGGATAAATACAAAAAAGGTGTAATGCAAAAAATATTTAACCAAGAGGTTAGATTTAAAGATGACCAAGGTTCCCCCTATTCCGACTGGGTAACTAAAAAAGCCAAAGACATTTTTATAAATCACACGAATAAGAAACATAATGGAGACCTGCAAATATTAGCAATAACTCAAGATCAAGGGGCTGTTCTTAGGAGTTCTATTGGCAAAGACATTTATTCTTCTGAGGATAGTGTTAAGTCTTACAAAATTGTTGAAGTTGGCGACTTTATAATCAGCCTAAGATCTTTTCAAGGTGGTATAGAATATTCTAATGTAATGGGTATCTGCAGTCCGGCGTACACAGTATTAAAGCCTAAAATTGAATTATCAGCAATTTTCTTTAGATATTATCTGAAAAAAGAAAGCTTTATTCAAGAGCTGAGCAATTCAGTGATTGGTATAAGGGACGGGAAGCAAATTAGCTTCGACGTATTTTCAGGAATGAAATTGCCTTTCCCTTGTTTTGAAGAACAAACCAAAATAGCTAATTTTCTTTCCGCAATTGACGATAAAATCAACCTTATCTCCCAGCAAATAGAAAACGCTAAAGAATTCAAAAAAGGGCTGTTACAGCAAATGTTTGTTTAGACGTCCAAAGGTGCTATATTAGTTAAATAGAATGAATAATGTAAAAACATGTATTTACCGGATGAGACTTTACAGTAACTTGGAAGTCGCTTTGCTAACCCAGAATACTATTACTAATGATCGATTTTAAGACTAATAATTTATTACAAGCGGATGTGGAGGCACTAGTCAATGCTGTGAACACGGTAGGTATAATGGGTGAAGGGATTGCCCTCCAGTTTAAGGAGAAATTTGATCTCAATTATAAGATTTATAAAAAAGCATGTGCTGCAGGAGAAGTGGTGCCAGGTGAAATGTTTGTCACTAACACCAATCATGCAATCGGTCCAAAATACATCATCAACTTTCCTACAAAAACAGACTGGCATACTTCTACCAAGCTGGAATATATTGAATCTGGTCTTGATGACCTCATTAAAGTAATTGAAGAAAAAAATATCAAATCCATTGCGATTCCTGCTTTGGGTTGTGGTAATGGTGGGCTAAATTGGGGTGTTGTAAAGCCATTAATTTTAAATAAGCTTAAACTAATGGAAGATCATCTGAATATTCAGATTTTTGAACCTGCTGGCGATTTTCAAGCGGATAGTAAGTCGTCGGGTCGATATGACTTATTTCAGAAGAATACACATCAAAGGGGACAGGGAAGATGACCCATCAACCCGAACAAATATTAGAGGAAATCTTAGTTAAGCAGTTAATCTCTCTAGGTCATGAGTCCGTTGTCATCAAAGACGAAACTGCGCTCCTAACTAATCTTAAAGTTCAACTGGAAAAGCACAACCGCACCCAGTTTTCTGATAAGGAGTTTAGTAAAATACTCAATCAACTCAATAAGCAAAGCAGTGTTTTTGAAAGGGCCAAAATACTTCGTGATAAATTTGCACTGCAAAAGGATGATGGCACTGTTGCCTATATCGAATTTATCAATCAGGATCACTGGTGTAAGAATGAGTTTCAGGTAGCCAATCAGGTTACCATGGAAGGCAGTTATAAAAATCGTTATGATGTGACAATCTTAATCAATGGCTTGCCATTGGCTCAGATTGAGTTGAAGAGAAGAGGCCTGGAGTTAAAAGAGGCTTTCAACCAAGTAAACCGATACCAAAGGCATTCCTATTGCTCATCAAACGGCTTGTACCTATATGTACAATTATTTGTGATCAGCAATGGCGTAAATACTAAGTATTATGCCAATAATCGGCTGGCTGCACTTACATTTAAGCAGACTTTTTTCTGGGCTGATGTGCGTAATCAAAACATTACCCAGCTTTCTAAATTTGCAGAGGTGTTTTTGGAGCCTTGCCACTTGGCAAAAATGGTTACCAAATATATTGTACTCAATGAAACTGATAAATTGCTGATGGTGCTGCGGCCATATCAGTATTATGCGGTGGAGGCTTTAATTGACAGGGTAAAGAATACAAATAAAAATGGTTACATCTGGCATACTACTGGCTCTGGTAAAACCTTAACTTCATTTAAGGCCAGTCAAATTTTAACCAATCTGCCCTTGGTGGACAAAGTGGTTTTTGTGGTGGACAGGAGAGACCTGGATTATCAGACCAATAAAGAGTTCAATAGCTTTAGTAAGGGTAGTGTAGATGAAACAGAGGATACGCATAGTCTGGTTACCAAATTAACTGATGATACAAAGTTAATCATCACTACCATCCAGAAGCTGAATAATGCGGTATTCAATGCGCGCTACCTCAGCAGAATGGAAAAGCTGAAGGAGCAGCGCATCGTGTTTATTTTTGATGAATGCCATAGAAGTCAGTTTGGCGATACGCATAAGCGGATACGGGCTTTCTTTAATAATTACCAGATGTTCGGTTTCACAGGTACACCGATTTTTGCAGAAAATGCGATTAGTAATTCTTATGGCAAGCGTACAACTAAAGAATTATTTGACGACTGCTTGCATAAATATGTGATTACCGATGCTATCAAGGATGAAAATGTATTAAAATTCTCGATTGAGTACGTGGGCAGGTATAAAGATAAAATTGACAAGCCAACTTTTGTCGATATCCCTGTGGAGGATATTGACACGCAAGAGTTATTGGAGAGCCCGAAGCGTTTAGATAAAATCGCCGATTACATTATTGACAATCACGGACGTAAAACGCATTCCAAAGATTTTACAGCCATGTTTTGTGTGAGCAGCATTGACGCGCTTACGAAGTATTATGATCTTTTCAAAAGTAAAAAGGAAGATGGCCGGCATAATCTTCGTATTGCGACGATATTCTCTTATGGTGTTAACGAAGACGATAAGGATGCAAATGGGTTGATCGAAGAGGAAGACACTTTTAGCATGGCTGCGGACCCAATCGCTGCTTACAAAACACTACACAGTAGGGATGTGTTGGAAGAATACATTGGAGACTATAATGAGCTTTTCAATACAAGCTTTACTACTAAAGACAGTCATTCTTTTTACTTGTATTATAATGACATTGCTAAACGGGTGAAGGAAAGGCAAATTGATTTGTTGTTGGTGGTGAATATGTTTTTAACTGGTTTCGACAGTAAAACACTCAACACGCTGTATGTTGACAAGAACCTGAAATACCATGGCTTGATTCAGGCTTTTTCCCGTACAAACAGAATATTGAATGAGTTGAAATCTCAGGGGAATATTGTTTGTTTCAGAAACTTGAAGCAAGCTACAGATGATGCGATTACACTTTTCTCCAATAAGGATGCAATCGACGTGATTGTAATGGAACCGTACGAAGATTATGTGGCTAAGTTTAACGAAGCCTATGCTGCATTATTGGAGATTGTCCCTACAGTTGACAGTGTAAATGATTTGAATAGTGAAAACGACAAGCTGCGTTTTGTGCAAGCGTTTAGAGCGTTAATGCGGATTAAAAATATCTTAACTAGTTTCGCAGATTTCGATCCTGTGCAGATCGATATGGATGACCAGAGTTTTGAGGATTACAAAAGCAAGTACCTGGATTTATATGAGAGTTCGAAAGGACCGGAAAAGGAGAAAGTGTCTATTCTGGATGATGTAGATTTTGAACTGGAGCTAATTCACAGGGATGAGATTAATGTGGATTATATCCTAATGTTACTGGCAAAGTTTGTGGCGGTACCCAAAAGTGATGAAAAAGGAAAGCAACAGCAAGCCAAACAGATTACTGATCTGATAGACGGAACGGTGCAGTTAAGGAGCAAGAAGGAACTGATTGAAAAGTTTATTGCAGAGAATGTTCCACAGCTAACTAAGAATGGAGACATCAAAGCAGAATTTAGCAAGTTTTGGTCTAAAGAGCAAGAGGCTGCATTTTATAATCTGGTTACCGAAGAGAAGTTAAAGCCAGTGGAACTGCAAGCTGTGATCGAAAATTATTTGTATAGCGAACGTGTGCCACTACGGGATGAAATAGTAAGTGTGCTGGAGTCAGCACCGAAGGTATTGGAGCGTAAAACGAAAGTAGAAAGGGTAATGACCAAGATTATAGATTTTGTGAATACGTTTTTTGATGGGGTTGAAAAGGTAGACAACTAGCAATGAAGAACTACTACAGAATTATGCTCGGAAAGGGCAGCTTGTATGCAAACGAATGCTTTAAAGAGAGTTTTATAGGAGCAGATTTTGGATTTGAGATAGACTTGACAGGCCATCTGCCAGAGAATTGGAGAGAATTCAATAAAAAGTTCATTCCATATTTTCTTACCCAGCATCCTGAAAAAACAAAAGTTGCAGCTGGTTTAGCCTGCGGTGCATTGCATACTGTTGCCAAAGGTATTCATGTAGGAGATATAATATTGTCTCCCAATGGTGCTGGGACATATTTTATTGGTGAGGTAATCGGTGATTACTTTTATCAGCCAGGGAAGTTATTGCCTCATCGTAGACCGGTTAAATGGTTGGCAGAGACAATTGACAGATCGGAAATGAGCACCGAGTTAAAGAACTCAGCCGGTTCGATAGGAACGGTTTCTTTAATCAGTAAGTACGCTTCTGAAATTGAAAGCTTACTGATTGCTCCAGATGTACCTTCGATTGTTGCCACCGATTCTTCTATTGAGGATCCAACGGTATTTGCATTAGAAAAGCACTTAGAGGATTTTTTGGTGCATAATTGGAAATACACAGAACTTGGCAAGTCGTATGACATCTTCGAAGATGAAGGTGAGATAGTTGGTCGACAATTTCCCAGTGATACCGGCCCCATTGATATTCTTGCAGTGAGCAAAGACAAAAAGGAGCTTTTAATCGTGGAGTTAAAAAGAGGGAGAGCAAGTGATCAGGTAGTTGGGCAGATTCAACGGTATATGGGTTATGTTTTACAGGAACTTGCTGAGCCAGGACAATTAGTCAAAGGGGTTATTATTGCTCTGGATGATGACCTTAAAATACGAAGGGCGCTGGCGGTGACTAGTAAAATTTCTTTTTACAGGTATAAAGTGAGTTTTAGCTTATTTAAAAATTGATTTATGTTTGATGAACTAAAGAAATATAAAGAAAATGGTCATTTCTTTTTCAAGCCGCAGGATAGACTATCAGCGGTTTGCAATGCGCCCATAAGATGTAGTGGGATTTATTTAATTTATGCGTTAGAACAGGGAAGGGTAAATTTGATTTATATCGGAATTTCTGGTCGAAAAGGTGAAGACGGAAACATTATTCATCGCAAGGATGGCTTACGGGGAAGATTTTTAACAGGCAAAACTGATGGGATTTTACGCAAAACATATTGGCCACAAAAAATGAAACTAGAAAATATTGAAGCGTTAGATATTTACTGGTATGTGACCCATGGGGACTTAAGCCAAGATTTTCCTAGGGAACTGGAGATTGAATTACTTACCAAATTTCGATCAGTCTATGGAAGACTACCGCGTTGGAATAAGTGTATTTAATTTATTAGAAAACATGCCCATTAGTGGAGATTATCACTTGTTTTATCTTGCTCCAGAATCAAAAGTTTTGTTGGAACAAAGTATAAGTATATACCGGCTCAAGGAACATCAAGAGAATTTGTTTATGAAGTTTAGTTCAACGCTTTAGCAAGAGCAAATATTTCTTTAAAAAGTTGATGTAGCAAGTAAACAATTTATCGCTATTTTAAATGGTTGATAGTTATTTAAAATTTATATCAATGAAAGGCACTAGAATAAATTATAAAGGATTAGAATATAACAAAGATGGCGATCGTCCTGTTGACCTAAGTTCTATACCAAAAGTTACATCAGAAAAGCAATTAAGAAAAGCCCTTAAGAATAAAGAATTTATGTTCATGACAATTGGAGGCGACAAACTGTACGGCATAAATAAGTTAAAGTACAAGAGAAGCCATTTTTTATTAATGGAGCCGAACCCGGTAACTTTCTATTTCTCTCTAGCCTTTGATTCAATCGAACAGCTGGAGAAAGGTAGAAATCTGCTATCAAGTGCTATATTAGACCCGTCATTGACAGAGAAAGCGATGCCATTCAGTTTTGTATTTAGAGTGGCTTCGGTCGGGGTAATTTTTTCATTTTTTGCTATCGAAGCGTTTATGAATCAGATGCTTCCTGACTACGCTTTGATAAACTTTAATGGGAAGTTAGTTGAGAAGGAATACATTCAAAGGTATGTGCCCTTTGATGACAAGATTAAGCGCATTATTCCAGATTTATGTAAAAAGGATTTCGCTGCCAAATTTCCTAAGAAGTTCGATACAATATTTAGGTTGAAGAAGTTGCGTGATGAACTTACGCATTTGAAAGAGAAAAAAACAAACGGCTTTACATCTTATGATAATGTTTATCAGGATATTTTAGATATCAATCTTAAATCAATTGTATCCACTGTTAAATCCTTTATCAACTTTTATTATCCTGGACTGATACAGAATTATAGAAATATAACAATAATTAAATAATTTATAATGAATGATTTAATTTATTTGCCTGAAATTTATTAACTTGTTTAGTGAGTTCAGAATTTATGGATTAATAAATTGGGTAAAGTTAAAAAGCAATCTTCTAGCCAAAGTTTAATAGATTTTGATAATCCTATCTCGCCGCTTCTCTCGTGGCCTGATAACTCAATCTTTCCGCTAAACATAAAAGACTTTACCTCTAAAAGGACAGTCCTCTCAGAGATATGGAGGGATATAAATAATAGCTCAGAGTATTTAATTGTCACAGGATTTACCTCATTGTCTCACTTAATCGAGCTTTTTGGGAGAAAGGCAGATTTTGAGAAACTTAAACATGTTAGAATTGTCCTTGGATTCGTGCCAGAAATAAGAACTCGGAAACTCTGGAAAAGCGTAGAGCTTGAACGTGAAGTAAAAGATTATTGGGCAGAACAAAGTTATTCATTAGCTAATGGTAGTGAAGTCATTAATTTAATAGAACTAATAAAAAATGGGAAAATAGCCTTCAAATTTTCAGATAGGCTACATGCTAAACTTTATATTGGTGAATCACATGCAATTTTGGGCTCAGCAAACTTCAGCAAGAATGGTACTACAATACAAGATGAAGCGAATATTAGAATTGAAAATAATAAAAAGCGAAGATTTGAACAAGACCAGTACCACGACGTCAAACGTATAGGCGAGAATTTTTACACCTTGGGTAGGAATTTCAATGATCAGATAATAGAAATGTTGCACCAGTTGTTGAAGATTACAACTTGGAAAGAGGCACTGGCTCGAGCGATATCTGAACTGATTGATAAACCATGGCTAAAAGATATCCCAGAATTACAGACTAAACTTAATAGTCTGAAGTTATGGCCTTCTCAACGTTTAGGACTCGGGCAAGCATTATATATTTTACAAACTCAAGGCTGTGTATTAATAGCTGATCCAACTGGTTCCGGCAAAACAAAAATGATAAGTAGCTTGCAGCTTGTCCTATATCACTGGCTTTGGGAAACTGGTCGGAAAAATAGATCTTATGCAATAACCATTTGTCCGCCACTTGTGAAAGAGAGTTGGAGTCGAGAATTTGTAGATGTTGAATTCTCTCAAAGCAGTCAAATTTCTTTGGGAGCTTTAAGCTATCCTAAAGGTAGAAATTATAGTTCTTTATTGAAAGAAATTCGCATCGCTAACATTTTGGTGGTTGACGAGGCACACAATTTTTTAAACTCCCAATCAAATAGGAGTGCTAACGTTGGATTACATACTTCGGATAATATCATTCTAGCCACCGCCACGCCAATAAATAAAAAGCCTAAGGATTTAATTCGATTAATTGAGCTTTTGGGCGTCGACAATTTAAATGATGATGAATTGAGTAAGTTTCGTGATTTGAAGCGCCAAAGAAGCTTAAAACGGAACACTCCCGCATTCAATTCTTTGAGGACATATATTGAGAAATTTCTCGTTCGAAGGACCAAATTACAACTCAATGAATTAATAGATCAATCGCCAGAGGAATACGTTAATCGGTCGGGTAACCGTTGTCGCTATCCCAAAAACATCCCTGAGAAATATGAAACTGGCGAAACTGGTTCTGATATTCAAATTGCTGCGGATATAAATTTAGCAATTGAAAATTTAAGAGGGATCCTTTATTTACAGGACTTAAGAAGGCCAAAAGACGGATTAGATTACGAACCGAGTATCTATATTGAAAAAAGGTTAAAGGCTGCAAAAGGCCTCAGTAAATATAATGTGCAAGCAAAAATGCGTTCATCAAAAGCAGCACTTTTGGAACACATAGAAGGTACAGCGGCAGCTCGCAATTATTATAACTTCAGAACTAATAAAGCGGAAACAGGAAATATAATTGGCTCCATTCGCAAGCACAGCCGTAAGTTGCCAGTAAATAGTTTTAAAGACTTTTCTCCAGAATGGTTGGTTGATTTGGATGCGTATCAGAATGCTTGTATTGAAGAAATTGCTGTTTATGCCAGAATTGCTTCTCTGTCAAAGAAAATGAGTGTGTCTAGAGAATTAGCGAAGGCCAGCATTCTTATGGATCTTTTTAAAGAAAATAGGTTGGTAATTGGATTTGACAGTACTGTTATTACACTGGATTACTTTGCAAAAAGAATTTTGCCGGATAGGTATCCTAAAAGTGATATTCAAACATATGTAGTAACTGGAACATCAAGTAAAACTGATATTCATACAATTTTAAAAAGTTTCGATTTAGGTTCAGATAGTAAAAATATTTTGGCTTTGTGTGGTGATGCCATGTCGGAAGGAGTAAACTTGCAACAGGCGTCCTCGCTTGTATTCTTAGACATGCCTAGCGTATTAAGAATGGCCGAACAGCGAATTGGTAGGATTGATAGGTTAGATAGTCCTCACAAACAAATAAAAATATGGTGGCCTGACGATTCTGTAAATTTTGCCTTGAAATCAGACAAAAGATTAATTACAACGATGTTGGATACAGAAAGCCTGATTGGTGGGAATGTTTCTATGCCAGAAGAATTGTTAGAAGACTTTCATGATGAAGTAATTACTGCACAGACGATGATTGAGACCCTTCATGATGATGAAAAAGAAGATCGTTCTTGGGGAGGTATTCAGGATGCTTTTGCAAGTGTGAGAAATTTATACGAAGGATCTAACCCTTTAATTTCGAAGGCGTATTATGATCTTTATAAAGATGTTGATGCTGCCGTTAAAGTCAAACTCAGTATTGGCTATTCTGAGCAACCCTGGGTTTTTCTGGCGATCAAGGGAACAAAAACAATAACCCCTCGATGGTACTTTATTGACTCAAAGGAGATTATTTACACTGAATTAGGCCAAGTGTGCGAGCAGCTTCGGACCCACATTATAGGCACCGAAAATTGGGAAGAAAGGTGGTCGAATAGTGTGCAGACGTATATAAATAAATATGTTAAACTTCTATTGGATAATGAGATTAGCATCTTACCCTGTAAAAGAAAAAGAACACTAGAACTCGCCAAATACATACTTCTAAAAAAAATGGACGAAAGCAAGCGTGACATCTTAAGAACTAAATTGTTAACAGAGACATTGGATATGCTTAATCCAAAAATAATTGAGGGGCAATATAACGTTGATTACTACCACCTTTCTCAACAGTGGCTGGACATTTTTATGCCGTATCTGGCGGAGTTAAAGCAGAAACAAAAACGGAATAACAAAGCGGTTATTACTCTACATAATTTGAAGAAGATGCATCATGAAATTGAATTAACTAACGCAATTTTACAGCGGATACTAGACGAGACGCCGCTAATTACATCCCTTTGGAATCGCGTGGCATCTTGCATGATAGGAGTTCCTGAAACATATCGACAATCGTGATACGAATTATTCTAATTATATCATTCATGAGTGCTTTTGGCTCTATGCTTCTTTTTAACGGTTGCTTTGAGACTCTTGACAAACATAATCAGGTCCTTAAAATTAAAGACATGATTGCTTTGTCATATATGACCCATCAACAGGCAATCGATTATTTGGCAAGAGATAAGAAAAGTGTTTTGGTTTCGAATCGTACCAATCATAAACAGCAAATAACCGAATTCAGTTGGCTGAAAGGTGATTCATCAGTAGATATTATCAAAAGCCAATGGCAAGATGGCAATCAATTATTTCACAGCATACATTGTGATTTTTTTCCGGTTTCTCATGTTAAACAAATTATTGCGCAGTTAAAGTATGAGGGGTTTCACCTTGAGAAAAAGTTTGAAAACAACGAGCTGACCTCTCTGGAATATAGGAAAGGCTTATTTACTATTTCGGTATATCAATATGAAAATAAATCCATGCCGCTAGCTGTTGAACTTCATAAATTGTTTTGACTTCGTTATTGGCAACTTGAAAAGAAATCGTTGGCTCTTTGTGTTTCGTTTCTTAGTTAATGGTTTTGGCGGCAATGGGAAAAGCAATCTGTAACCCTTTGCTATATGATTGATAATGCTTTCAAACAATAGCTCGAATAAGAAGCGGAATAAAAGTTCAAAAATGAATTCCCCTATTAAATGCATCGTGGTTTGTACTTCAATTTGCAGACTCTTCAATCATTTTTTTCAGAAGAATCTTTTCAATGATTAGACATTGAGTTGGGTTAACAGTTACAAATTTTTGATCTGTCAATTGCTTGCATTAAAATTTGATTTATTTATTTAGTTTAGTAATGTAGGTTAGTGCCGATTGGATGTATAAGTTAAATAATATAAAAGCATGATGATACCAGTTAGTTTTCGTGGAATATTCTTCGTTTCAATCCTGATCCTTGGAATGGGCATATTTGTGGTTGTTAATAATTCCAAAGAGAAGAAGGAATATGACAAGTCTACCGGAACCATTGAATACTTCTCCAAAGAATTTCAGGATCTACCAGTACGAGATAAAGGAGACTATCGGTATCTAAAAATTGATGCCTATCCATATGTCTTTGAAATCTATGAACCCAATAGCGAACCAACTCAAAAGTCAATAGATGATTTAAAGGTTGGCGATATGATTGACATCTATTATTACGAAACTGATAACACCAGAGAAGAGGGACTGAATCGCTATGCGCAATTTATAGACCAGAAGGGGCAATCTTACTTCGCTCGTGGTGGTTTTCAAAAGCAACTAGGATTTGTCGTTATCGGGCTAGCCATATTATTGAATGTTATGAGCTTTGCTTTTTATAAAAAAGGTAAGATCAAATGGTAGTAGGTGGAGGTCTACAAACTCAATTTATTTTCTCATACTTATACACCTGCATTTTTCCGCTGGCTTTATAGATGCTATCTTGTTGTTTATCCTTGCGGTACTCGGTCAATACAACTACATCTGAACTTACAAAGATTGCAGGTTGAGCTGATGCGGTTTTTCCCTCCCTGTTAATAAACACAGCAGGTTTCTCCTTCTCGACTGTTGCTGTATACAAATCTCTTTTCCACTTGTAGAGGTTAGTGTCGTCATCACTATAGGCAATGTCTTTTTTACAGCCTAGTGTGGCAATCAGTAGCAATGCTAAGAGTATGTTCTTTGTCATATGAGTTCGTTTTGTTAAAGTAAGTAAATAAAAATGCCATATCCAATCTTCCAGAGTCTGGGAACGTAAATGTTAATTTAGATGAGTAATTTGCAGAGGAGAATTAAAGAAAAATAATTATGGATGCCCTAAAACTCTTAAAAATCCCGCAAGTGGCCTTTCAATATTTTTTTCTATCGACTATAATATCACTGCTTACATTTCAAGCAGCGAACGGCCAAAAGATTACTGGTAAATTTAGTGAAGTAACTTCTTATGGAAAGCAAGTTTTTAATTTCGTTAATGGAAGGTTTGATCATACAATTAGCGGGGATATTGGGGGAGATTTTGGTCGTGGAACATACATGATAAAAAATAGAGTATTGACGTTAAAGTACGAAGCGATAGTCAACGGCCGTGATTCTTCTAATTATACTTTAGAATATCGTGCTGGCGCTTTACCTATGACAGTTGTGTCATTTAAAATATTCGATGATGCTAAAGATCCCATGAGTGGAAGATTATTCTTTAGAGACAAATTTTGGAATATAATTGCGGTTTCAGAATCCTCTATAGATGGCCAGGGAACTGTCTGGTTAAGTCATGATAGCGCCATACGCTATATAGTATTAGAAAGTAGTGGGTATAATCCAGTAATACTTAATATTGATCGATTGAGAAAAGCACATTATGATTTGATTGCAGATATGGTTCCAAGTGTAAAATACTATATAGAACCTAAAGTAGTGAAATACAAAGTGCTGGAATTTACCCCAGGTAAACTGAAATTAATGGAAGAGGGTAGAGCCAGTATGACGCTTTTTAGGGAAAATTGAGTTGGTAAATTTAAGTGGCTTTCCGACATACTTATTACTGTTTGCAGATTGAACTCAGTTTATGATGATGTAATAGCGACTTCAATAGAGGCGAAATACTTCCAATCTTCACTATAACCAGACCACGTAAGGTATTCATTCAATTAAGACTTTCTTTTGCGTTCTATCATCCAGTCTATGAGTTCTTCAAAAAGTTTGCTAAATAAAAAAAGAAGTTCTCCAATTAATTGTATCATGGTCTAGTTTTAACTTCCGGATTCTTCATTAATTCCTTCAACAGGAATTTTATTGTTAAACGTTGTTTCTATATAAAGTTACAAGTTTCAATTTGAAACGCTACGCTTTTAAATTGACATATAGTTTATTAGGATTACATTCTTCAACTATCCGAAATAAGCGCTAATAAACGTCCTCCAGTTATTAATATCACCGGTGAGATATAGCACAAGATAAAAATAGACGTCTCATCTGAACCTACTCAAAAGCCCTAAAATGTGCTAACGACTGCCAGTATTTATCCTTAAAGATCTCATAGACAATTTCTATGTTAGATCTATGCTTCTTTACAATTTGATGGGCAATTTTAGAAGAATCTCTGAATTCATTACAAGCGAAATACACTGTTCGCACACCGTCTGAAGTTTCTTTTCCTACATTCAAATACCCCTCGAAGTCTTTTAATTGCAAAAGTATATCTTCTTCAATAGCGTAAAGCAATTGCAGGGTTTGTGGATCTGGTAAACCGTCGTTGCTGGAACCATCATATGGAAGTTCAAATTTTAACATCCACGGATGTGATGCCTTATTATCCCAGTTTAGTAGTTCGGTATTTATGGTTGCAAATAGCGGATTGCCGTTATTAAGTTTGGTTTCCATAACTGAATGCTCATGCTCGGAAGTATCAATAGTTACATCCTCATATTTTTCTTTAAATTCTTTCTCCCGCCAGATCAAGTAAGATTTTAGTTTTTCTATTGGGATAAGTTTTTCCGTCACTTCATCTTTTGGAATAAATCCAATGTTGTCAATAGTTGTGACCACCCGAACTTCACCAAGGTAGTTGTCAAGAAAAACGTAGAAACCCGTGGCCATATCTTTATAGTTTTCATGGGTTAAGTCGTTATGGGTTATCACAAGCGAAATTTCATCTGGGTATGCAGGCAGTTCTTCAGGATAAAAACTAATGTTGTCTTTATTGAACTTGTATCCGTTCATGTTTACACCAAAACTCTCAATATCGGTTTCGGGCTTGTGTGCGGTAAATTTCCAGCCTGGTATTTCTGGTGCCGCCGCAACAAGTTCTTCAACAAAGACCAGATTCTTTACAATGCCGTCTGCTGTTAAAACCAGCTCAGCGGTGCCCTCCTTAAGCATTCCTGTCAGGAAAAAATATCCTTCCTTGAGTTCATTCAATTTTGGAGAAAGCTTGTTAAAGAAGTCTTCTTCTATGTTTTTATGTTTTTTTACAACGGCATGAAAGGTTTTGGCGTTATCTGCAAACCAATTCCAGAAACCTTCATTTGAATTGATTACGGATTCCTTTTTACCGAATATACTTTTTAAAATGCCCATGTGTAAGCGATAATTTTAAGCAATATAATTAATTCGATTACAATAGATAAATTAGAATATATTGGTTTGGTTAAGGTATTTTACTGCAACCAATTAATGTGCACCGGTATTGTAAAGCGAACTGGGACATTTTTTTTGTTGCATATGCCGGGTATCCATTTCGTCATCCTAATTGTTTTAAGTCCGGCAATCTCCATAGCATTATACTCAGAAGCCTTTTTTTTAGGAATCTCTTCCCCAATAATGCTGCCATCAGCATCCACGACAAATGAATAGATGAACGTGCCTTGTAAGATTTCTGGTGGGGCGATACTCTGAGTCCCTTTTTTTAATAACGCATAAAATTTCTCCATGCCGCCGGGGTACTGAGGTTGGACATCTAAACTGGAATATTCGTAAATATATCTTTTCAGCTTGGCATCATAGCTTTTAGTGCAGGTATCTTGAAAATCTTGCTGCGCCTTTGAGCTTATAAAGCCCCCTGGAAGGAATATTAGAAGCAGTGTTTTTTTAATTTTCGAGCGCAGGTTCATAGTCCAATTTAATTAATTATTTTACATTGCAGTAGAAACTTAATTAACGCCCTAATATGAGATATTTAATTATCGTTGCATTCCTTTTTTCTCTTAACGCCCAAGCTCAAACCCTTCTAAAATTTGATAAAAGGAATGCGCAGTGTGAAGACCAATGGGTGGCGTACCAGAAGACTGAAAAAGACACTGCCTATTTATTTGGTTACATTTACATTGATTCACAGGCAGGTTTAACATTTAATTACGAGGGCACATTTAAGATAGATGCAGCCGGTAGGTATATTCCTGCACGCGTTTTAGACAATTCAACGATGAAGGTTAGACTTGAGCCCCACAAAGGAGTCATTGCGATCATTCCAGAAGAGAAATTTGCCGAATTGGGTGTTAAAGCCGTACCGGAATGGCTTGCTATTTATAAAACTGGTGAAAATACGATCGAACGTCTACAGCGATGGGGTTATTTTTACAACGCCTATGACATGAGTGGCAAAGCGCTAACTTATCTAGAAAAAGCTTATCAATTGAATCCGAAATTTGCTGGTGTTGAATTTGAACTCGGTTATGCTTATAATGCTTTAGGTCAATTTAATAAAGCTGTCGAAGTCCTAACCGACGCTATAGCAACCTCACCGAAAGAATGTTATCTGTACAAAGAACTATCCTATGCAAACATTCATTTACAGAAGATAGATGAGGCATCAAAAATAGCTCTTAAAGGGATTGAAGTTTGCGACGAAAAGCCAATCAAAGCGGAAATAGCATTTAACATCGCTGGGGATTATTTCAATAAAAAAGACTTAACAAACTTTACTGCCTGGGCAAAGGAAACCAGAAAATGGACAACCAAAGACGATCAATTTTCAAAGTATCTGGATGACATGGAGTCTAAATTAAAGAAGTAAACTAATAGCCGGCTATCATAAAACTCTTTTTCCCGTGTAAACCACTTCCCTTCCTTTGTCAACAGTGTTGCTCTGTTGAACGGTGATGTTGTCTCCATTAAACTCACATACAAATTTTTCTGTATGAGGACTTTCAATATACCTCAGGGTTAGCGCTAAGTGATGATCATCGGTCCAGGAGTAACTGCCCGCTACTTTTGCCGGAAACAGCATGGTACGGATCTCTTTTGCACGGGCAGTTAGTGAAGGGCCTGGCTTATTAGTTGAGCTTGAAACCCAGCTACCCGCACCAAACGTTAAGCTATAGTTTGCTGTATCACCTTTCAAGCTTACCTGGCATTTGCCATCTCCGCTAAATTTAAATGCGATGTTGCTAATTTTAGATTGGTCATTCTTTAGCGTGTAAGACTTTCCATTGATTTCGGCAACAAGTCCGCTGTTGTTTTTTTGATTTGGCGGCAATGCCAGTTCCTTCAATGCTTTTTGCAATTCCGCCACAGCAACTTTGTTTTCCGGTAGTTTATTGGCTTTCATTGCTGGTAGTAGGTACCTCCACACCAGGTCTATCTCTCCCTGCATGTCGGAAGTTTCAGCCGTGATGGCGATTACCGCATCTTGATCTGGCATCACAATCATGTATTGGCCAAAAGCACCATCACCGCGGTAAGCATTGTTTTTGCATCTCCACATTTGGTAGCAGTATCCTTGTTCCCAGTCGCTCGCGTCACGATTCGCCTTTGGCATATCTGGATGCTGAATTATTTTTACGGAACTGGCTTCTTCTGCCCATCCCAATGGCAAAATTTGTTTACCGTTCCATTTACCCTTCTGCAGAAACAGCTGTGCAAACTTGGCCATATCTTCGGTTTTGACGCGTAATCCCCAACCCCCGGTATTGACTCCTTTTAAATCAGTTTCCCAATCTATATTTTTAATGCCGAGTGGCTCAAACAATCTTGGCGTGAGGTATTGTAGTAAAGTCTGACCGGTTACTTTCTGCACAATGGCCGAAAGCATATAGGTTCCCAACGAGTTGTACAAAAACTTAGTGCCGGGTTTATGGACGATAGGTGCTGCTAAAAAGCTTCTTACCCAATTGGTATCAGCAGATACGTAACTAGGTTCGGGATCTTGCCCGTCTGACATGATCAGGGCATCTCTTACGGTCAATTGAGCGAGGTTTTCACTAATCGTTGCTGGTGTTTGATCTGGAAAGAAAGAGATGATTTTGCTGTCGAGTTTTATTTTACCTTCATTGATGGCAAAACCAACCGCCGTTGCGGTAAAACTTTTGCTGCAGGAGTACAGCGTATGCCTCAGCTCCGGACCATATGGGTTCCACCAGCCATCTGCAATCACCTTACCGTGGCGCAGCAGCATAAAACTATGGAACTCTGTTTTGCTGCTACGGGTTGCATTCACAAAATCCTGAATGCCTTTGGAATCAACTCCTTCTTGCTCTGGAGTACTATGTGGTAAGTGTTGAGCGCTTACTGGAACATAAATAACGATCTGCAACAGCAGAAGAAAGGAGAGGGTACGAAGTTTAAAATGCATATTTGGTTAAATTAGGCTGCAAGGTTTTATAGAAATTGAAGATAGTGAATTGTTTGCGAAGGTTATCACAGAAAAGCCAATGGTGTTTTAAATTCGCGGTATTTATTCTTTCAAAAATTTTAGGTGTATACAATAGATCGCAGAGTGAAAACTTGGTAAAGTCAAGCTAGGACAGATCAATGCCGTGGTGAAAATTGTTTTCATGCCCATTTTTCGATAAAGTTTAAGAAGGCCTCTTTGTACTGATCGCCAACATTGATCTGCATTTTGCCAATATGTAATGAGTTTCTTGTCATCGAAGTAACCTTATCTAGCGAGACGATGAAAGACCTATGCACACGCATGAATTGTTTGGATGGTAGTTTCTCTTCCAACGCTTTTAGGCTGGTTAAGGACAAAACGGGTTTTTCTGCATTTTTTAGCTCAACTCTTACGTAGTCTTTGAGCCCCTCAAAATACAGGATATCATTAAGTGCGATACGCACCAATTGGTATTCAACTTTCAAAAAAATGTAGTCAGCTTCCGGTTGTTCCCCTCCGTTAACATTGGGTTCTATTCTTGCAGGCTTGGTCATCAGTTCAGCATACCGTAATGCTTTTTGCGATGCACCTAGAAATTCTTCATAGTTAAATGGCTTTAGCAGGTAATCCAGTGCGTCAACCTTAAAGCCTTCTAAGGCAAACTGGTTGTATGCGGTTGTGAAGATGATGCGGGGTTTGCCCGCCCCTTTATCAAGTACGCGTGCCAGCTCAATGCCATTAAGGTCTGGCATTTGAATATCGAGAAATATCAGGTCTATTTGTTGGGAATGTATTGAACCTAGTGCATGCATTGCATTGGCATATTTGCCTGCCAGTCTTAAAAACGGGGTTTGCTCCACGAACTTACTTACCTGGGCGAGGGCCAGCGGTTCATCATCAATCGCAATGCAATTTAAGGTCATGAGAGATCAAGCATTAAGTGAACAATATACTTATTTTCAGCGGTACGTTCATCAATAGACAATGTATATTTACCAGGATAAAGAAGTGCTAATCGCCTGCGGGTATTGACTAGCCCTATGCCTGAATTAAGCTCCAATCTCTGACTGTTATCCTCCAAGACGAAATTCTTTAAGATAAAGAACAGCTTGCTGCCTTCTTGGATCATCCTTAAATCTATCTGGCTCTCTTGTGTTGTGCTTACACCGTATTTAAATGCATTTTCAAGGAAGGGAAGGAGCAGCATTGGTGCCATAGGCATATCGATTATTCTATCTTGAATTTCGATGTTGAGCCTCACCCGATCTGTGAGTCGCAGCTGCATTAGACCGATATAGTCATTTACAAATGCTATTTCTTTTGATAATTGCGTATGCCCCTGCTGAGTTTCGTACAGCAAGTATCGCATCATACGGGATAACTGGTGAACGGCGTGCCCTGCCACATTTGCATCCACCTGTGTAAGGATGTAAATGTTATTTAGTGTGTTGAAAAAGAAGTGTGGATTGATCTGTGCTTTGAGTAAGGATAACTCTGAAGTGACTTGTTCTTTTTCCAACTGTTCTGCCCTTTGTTTATCTTTTTGCCATTTCCAAATGGTGGCCATACTTGTACTGATGACAAGAACCAAAACGGAGATTACCAGTGTAAAGATTTGCAAGATATTTTCTCCGCGATGCGCCAGCACCTGTTTCATTACGCGTTTAAGAAAAGCTTCATCTAAAAAACGGTTAAGGTTAAGTAAATGATCATTCCACCCGTCGAGGATAACTATAGCGATAATTAGTCCGATGATTATTGCACCGTAATGTGCGGGCTTATCTTTTAAAAGGAATTTTGGTACCAATACCAGTGCGTTGATATAAAATGCTACTACTAACAATGCAAAAGTGATAATTTGCCTGATCCATAATCCGTAATGAATATCTAGTCCGGAAAATATGGGCAGGTAGAAAAAAACACCAAAGCCAAATAAGCCCCAGGCTAGCACATGGATTAATATGGTGATATATTTGCTTTTCGACAATTGTTGCATGTAACCTAAAAGTAAGCAATATCACCGATTGGACAGTGAATTGCAAATGCAACCGACGGCAGGTTGTTTTCTATAGATGAACAGCCAATTGTTATCTCTATCGGTTTAGAGGTATCCTTCGTCTATGACTGTTAGCTCATGGTCTATTTCATTTTATTGCAGGATTTTTTAAAGTTGTTTTGTGTGAATAATTTGATTTATGACACTGAAATATTTGTTGTTATTTGCTGCTTTAATATTTACTGCACAGGGGTTTGCCCAAACGGGGAGACAAGTAACAGGTGTGGTTAAAGACTCAACCGGCACATTGCTTGCAGGTGCAACAGTTAGATTAACTTCGGCACGGGACAGTCTAATGGTGGTTTCCACTGATAATGGCAGGTTTACCTTCGATTCTATACATGAAAATCAGTTCAGTCTGGTGATAACTTCTTTAGGTTATGAAGGTGTAAGACGCACCTATAAACTCGCAAGTGGCAGTGGCACAGCCGAATTGGCACCTATTGTTTTAAAAGCCGACCTTATAATGCTACGTGGCATTACAATTAGCGGAGATATGGCGGTCAGGATAAAAAATGACACATTAGAATATAATGCTGCGGCTTATAGCGTACGTGAAGGGGCGGTTTTAGAAGATGCTATTAAAAAAATGCCCGGACTTGATGTAAGTAAAGACGGCAGCATCACTGCCCAGGGAAAAGAAGTAAATAAAGTGCGTTTGAACGGCAAAGATTACATGGCGGGTGACGTAAAAAGCCTTACCCGCACTTTGCCGGCCGATTTGGTGCAGAATGTACAAGTGATAGATGATTATGGAGATAAGGCAAGTATTACTGGCATTAAAGCCGGCGCTTCTCAAAAGGTGCTCAATATTAACATTAAGAAAGACAAGAACCACGGGTACTCAGGACAAGGCTCTGTAGGCGGAGGCTCTCGTTATGTGGCATCTGCAAATATATTTGGTTTCCGGGATAAGCGTCAAATCACCCTGTCAGGAGATTTTAATAATACCAACACAAGCTTGTTCGATTTTAGCGGTGAGGGAAGAAAGGGGCCTGACCTTTCTGCCGAAAAGCAAGCCGGGATTACCACTGCCCGGGCAGTAGGTGTCAATTATCGTGATGAATGGGGTAAGAAAATAAGTATTTATGGAAGTTATAGCTTTGCCAATAACTCGGTACATACGAGAACACAATCGATACGAGATAACTTATCTGTTAAGGCTCCCTCAAAACAGTATAGTTCGAGCAGCCGAAATGACCGAAACCTTTATCACCGGGCGAATTTTAATGCGGAGTACAAGCCGGATACTTTAAACTACTTCAGGTTTAGCCAAAAGGTTTATTGCGGTAGTCTAACAAGCAATGAATATTTCATTAGCACATTGCGATCTGCAGGTTTGGGCCAAGAGCTGATTTCGGACTATACGAGAGATTTAGAAGAACGGTCGCACACTCCAAATTACAACCTCACTTTACTCTATAATCATAAGTTTCAGAAACGTGGGCGAAATATAAATCTGTTGTTGACCGGCGGCAGGGGAACTGGCGAAAAGTACTACAATCCGATTTACAATTATAGGTCTGGTGCAGCAAATGTACCTGTTAACCAATTGATAAATGCCGATAACCATACTGATAGCACTGGAATAACCCTTTCTTTAACTGAACCTCTGGGACGAATCTCCTACCTGGAGTTTAATTTGGATTACCACAAATCCCGCACGGAGGTTGCTAGAGTAACGGACACTTTAGCCGCTCCTGGTATTGTAAATCGTGATTTTGACTTGAGCAATGCATACACGTTCAATTTTAAAACCAGTCAGCTTAGTTTGAATTACCAGTTAATAGATAAAAAGTACAATTTCACTGTTGGCTTAGCTGTTCAGCCTAGCGCGCTGGAAGGAGCATCATTGACCAATTTTCCTGTTTCACAACGAAGGGTGAATGTCTCGCCCATTTTTAGGTATGTATATAATTTTTCAGACCTGCAGGCGGTTTCAATTAATTACCGGGGAGCTAGTAGTTCGCCTTTGTATTATCAATTGCAGCCCGTTACCGATTTTACTAACGCAAGTTATCCCATTCAGGGTAACCCTCAACTGGCACCAGAGTACAATAACAATGTGCAGATTGGCTATAACAAATTTATAAACGGCACTGGCAATATGTTTTTTGCCAATTTGAGTGTGACGCAGACAGACCAGAAAATTGTGGCTAACACAATCACGTATCCGCAAAACTATACTGCCGATCCAAAGCTGGCAGGTGCTATTCTAACAAAATATCAGAATGCATCAGGGTTTTATAGCGCGTCTGCGTATTATGTGTTTTTAAGGCCTTGGGCGAAAAGGAAGTATAATTTCTTTTATAATGGGAATATCGCCTTCAATAACAATATTTCCTACCTTACTGATGTGCTGGATGCTGATGGGAATAATCAGGCTACGCGACAGAACACTGGAAAGAATTTGGTGCTTACTCAGGGGACACGTTTCAGCATAGATTTCGCTAACGTTGTAGAAGCTGATATTAGTGTGAACTATACGTTCAACAAATCAGAAAATTCAAACGCTCAAGCTATTCTTGATAATATGTTCAAAATAACTACGCTATCTACAAACGGTAGGTTCTATTTCTTAAAGGACTGGTCGCTAAGTTACAGTTACAGTAAAGTGATTTATACAGGCTTTAGTAATGCAACAAATCCAAACTTATTGAATACTTACTTTGAGTGGCGTGTTTTAAGAAAAAATCCGGGCACGTTGCGTTTTTCCGTGTATGATGTATTTAATGAAAATACTGGGTTTAGCTCTAGTCAGAATGCCTATGCCAGTACGCAAAGTAATGTAAACAGGTTAGGAAGATATTATCTGCTATCTTTTACGATCAGATTGCAAAGATTTGCAGGTAAGCCGAGCGAAGGCAGGATGAACGGTGAGCGCAGTGGCGGTTAGTGTGACTATAATTGATGAAAAAATAAATAATAAAATATGAAACAGCGAATAATATTGGCATTCCTTCTCCTTGCGTATTGTGCATTTCTTTTTAAAGTAATGGTGCTTAAAGATGTTCCTATGATAAGGGTTGGTACAATGATGTTTAGCTTCGGAGGATCGCAAACTGGTCCGCCAAATTTAATTCCATTTAAAACTATTTTGGTTTACCTGTCTGGGGAAAAGGGTTGGCTGATAGGGGGCATTAATATTATTGGCAACATCATTTTGCTTATGCCAGTTGGATTGCTTATTCCAATGGTGTTTGGTTATAAGTCATGGAAAAAGGTAATTCCATTTGCCGTTGCTGCTGGCATTTTAATAGAGGGCACTCAGGTAGTTTTGAGATTGGGAATATTCGATATTGATGATGTGATATTGAATGGGTTGGGTGTGATGATTGGTTATTGGATATTTATAGCGCTGGCTAAAAAAATACACTCTGTGAAGGCGAGAAATGTGATTATTGCAACAATGGTAACTGGTGTTGTTACTATGGGTGCTGTTGTATACGGTTTCGGTTTTTACCAGGGAGGTTCAATGCCGGTACGGTTAGATTCCAGGCCGGAGCAAAGGAGCGTGGGTGGAGGTTCTTCGGGTCAAGGTGCTGACCCATGTGGTGGAACCGGGGGACTTGGGAGGATTGTAAACATAAAGAATCATATGATAACGATTGAGCGATCTGACAAGGCTAAAGAAGTTCTTAAAATTACTGCAGAAACAGTTATTGAAGATTCGACTGGCAAAATTTTAGAAGCAAATTTGAAAGTAGGTGACCGGGCAACTATTGTTACTATGGAGACTGACAGGAATGGGATTAATATTGCGGCTGCAGTGTTGGTATGTAATACTAAATAGTTATTATCACATTATTAGCTTTGGTAAGTTGGGAAGAACTTTTTTTGGTTAAGTATCTTCTGATCTGGGAATTTATTCCATAAAGTTGAGCCTAGTATAAGGAGGCTGGTAAACTTTATTTGTTCGCCGTTCTTGAAGTGATTATAAATACTTCAAATTCGCCCCAAAGACTTCTTCTGTAATGCAGCCCATAGGAAATAATGGTAGAGATATCTTATAAAGTGTTCACCAGTTTCTTCAGATTTTCAATCGTTTTTAAGGTATTGTACTAAAATAGTTTTACCAGATTTAAAGTATACTTTAAAAATAGTAATGAATTTTTATAATCATGATAAAGGAAAACTAGTTTTATAAAGTGTTAGGGATGGGATACACTTAACTTGCATCGCGATTACTTAATCTTTTTAAGGTACATTCTTCGCATGACTTGGCGTGGTTCTCCGAGGAAAAGAAATTTATGTCTTGTCAAAGCACTACCTTTTTTGACGACGTTTCCGTGTATATCGTATGACCACAACTTTTTTCTGCCGATTCTGAATTTATAACTCCTATGTGAGGTATCTGAAAGTTCCAGCGGGTTTTCCTGGTATAATTTCAGGTTCACCGGATAGTAGCTGAGTAGTAAATCACGACCTTTTACACTGTAGTGTCCGCTGTCATCAAAATTGATCAGATCACCACCAAAATGGTATTTAAATGTGGAGTCATTTCTCAATATTAGCCTGCTCCCAAAAAATCCATATAATGCGCTATTGGTGCGATATTTACCTTCAATGTTTCGGGTTGAACAGCTTACCAATGCAAGCAATAGTGCATATATAAGACATTTCAATTTGCGATTTGTGAGCATTAGGAGCATAGGATTAATTTACCTTGCTCAATTTAACAAATAACTCTGGAATACCTAAATTGGCGCTGCTTTCCTGGATCTTCCACGTGGATGCCTTAATAGCAAGAGCTGTTTCATATCACGTTTCCGTGTCAGTATAAACTAAAGTTTATTAAAATTGCTGCTTGTCCGATTGGAAAGAGTTGTCATAATTTGTATTATCGTATGGCAGCTTTTTAGGACTCGCTTCATACTCATTCCTTCCAATGTCGCCATCAGCAAACAGCATCCAAAAACCGTATAATGGAATAAATTGCCACCAACCCTCATTTCCTCTGTCATGACATCTTTTTGCGCCCTGAGCGAAGATAAACCAAAATAGAGGTATCGTTAATAGAAAGAACAAAATTATTGATGTCGCAGTCGGCAGCGATAGTAAGGTGAACGTACTTCGGTTACCGATCACCGGCATAGTTGAAGTTAGTATTTTTTAATAAATGGCAAGCCAGGTAGATACTTGTTGTCTCTCTTGCTGGAAGGGATTAATTCATTATTTGAGAAGAATTATTATATTAGAGAAACCAAATATTTAATATGAAAGCTAAATTTATCGCTCTGACAATTGCCCTGTCTACTTTTTTTATGCTCCATACTTTTGCTCAAAATATCAACATAGTTGGCACATGGAAGCTGGTAGGTCAAAAAGTTATAAATCCGGATGGCAGTGTGCTTACCACTGATAGTGCTCATCTAAATCAGATCAAAATGTACACACCAACAATGTATGTTGTTGTTGGAGAAGTAAAAGTGCCTCAGTTGGACAATAAGAAAATGGTTAATAATTGTGCAGGTGGTCATTACACCATAAATGGCGATGTTTATCAAGAGTTTACAGAATTTGCATCTTGGAAAGGCTACAAGGATATGAAGGTAAAATTTAAGCTGACGATGGAGAAGGGCAAAATGCATACTGTCGGTTCTTTGTCTGGTAGTGATGGTGCTGTAACCATTTACGATGAATGGTACACAAAAGTGGAGGTTCCTGCTCAAAGTAAAGAGCTGGTAGGCACTTGGAAAGCGACATCGCAAAAAGTAACAAGGCCTGATGGCGGGGTGCTAACTACCGATAGCTCCTCGCTGAATATGCGTAAAATTTTTACCCCTGGGATGGTTGTTGTTGTACAAGAACGGGTTATACCTCAACAAGATAACCAGAAGCTTGTAGTGTCTTGTGCAGGTGGTTTATATACCTTAAATAGTGGTGTTTATAGTGAAATGATCAGTTTTGGTTCATACAAAGATTTTGATAGTGGAACGGTAAAATTCAATTTGAAAATTGAAAACGGTAAACTGCATACCTTCGGTACGATAACTCATGTAAGTGGTCAGGTTGCCATTTATGATGAGTGGTATGTAAAGCAAGATTAGGCTGACTACTCAACTGCCTCATACTGCCTGAAGGTTTGCCAGTACTTGTCTTTAAATATCTCGTAGATAATATCTACTTTGTGCTTGTGCCTTTGTACAATTTGATGGGCAATCTTGGAGCATTCCCTAAATTCATTACAGGCGAAATAGTTTGTTCGTAAACCACCAACTGTTTCTCTGCCAATATAAAGCTGCCCGTTTACATCTGCGAAATGCTCGAGCATATCATCTTCAATATCGTTTAGAAGTAGCAGTGTTTGTTCGTCTGGCAGTCCACTGTTTCCTGAGCCATCAAACACGGTTTCAAATCTTAATATCCAGGGGTGTGAGCTTTTATTGTCCCACTTCAATAATTCCAGGTTTATGGTCGCAAAGAGCGGGTTCCCGTTTTCCAGTGTCGTCTGCATCAGGGTTTGTTGTTGTACAGAAGTTACGATGGTTACCGAATCGTATTTTTCCAGGAATTCTTTTTCTCTCCAGATCAGGTAGGATTTAAGTTTCTCAATCGGTATCAGTTCTCCCTTGGCTTCGGATGTTGGGAGTAAATCCAGGCTATCTATCGCTGTGGCTGCCCTGAGTTCGCCAAGGTAGTTGTCCAGGAAAACGTAAACGCCTGTGCTGATCGTCTTAACATTTTCTTCGGTAACGTCATCATGCGTAATGACCAGGGAGATTTCATCCGGATATGCTGGGTTTTCTTCCGGATAAAAGAACATATTGTCTTTATGGAAGGTATAGTCATCCACATTGATTTTGTTTTTTGAAATAGCCGCCTCTTCTTTGTGTGCAGTAAATTTCCATCCCGGAATTTGCGGTGCCGCTGCCACCAATTCTTCTGTAAATACCAGGTTCTTGACAATGCCATCCGCAGTAAAAATCAATTCGGCCGTATGTTCATCCAGCATACCGGTCACATAATTGATCCCTTCTTTTAACTCATTCAGTTTAGGGGCTAACTTGTCAAAAAAATCTTCTTCAACGCTAGTGTGCTGTTTAACAACCTTGTGGAAGGTTTTGGCGTGGTTTGCAAACCATTTCCAGAAGTCTTCATTTGAATTGATTGCGCTTTCTTTTTTATTGGCTATGTTTTTCAAGTTGCCCATCCACACGTAATTTTTTAAGCAATATAATAGCTTAGGCTGATTTTATAACTGTTTTTTTACTATTTTCAACAATGCCGGCCAAATCTATCTTCAATCCTATAACCCCAACATTAAGACGAGTTGTTTGTTACCCCCATTGTAAAGCTGATTGAAAACTCCAGCTGCCTCATGATGAAGAACAAAAAGATTCTGATATCCGGTGCAAGTATCGCCGGTCCCACACTAGCTTACTGGCTTATTAAATACGGATTTGCGGTTACCGTGGTAGAAAAAGCACCGGCGCTTAGACTGGGCGGCCAAAATATAGACGTGAAAGGTCCGGCGAGGGAAATAGCAGTCATGATGGGGATTGAGGAGGAGATCCGTCAAAAAAATACGACAGAGATAGGTACCCGCTTTGTTGACACTGCAAATAAAACGATAGCAGAATTTAGAACTGGAGAATCTATCGGGTTGACACAAGAGCTGGAAATCCTGCGTGGCGACCTGGTGAAAATTCTATACGAACACTCAAAGGATGACGTTGACTACCGTTTTGGCGATCACATTACCAGTATCAGCCAAAGGGATGATTCGGTAAGCATAGGCTTTGCCAGTGGCAAGGAAGAAGCGTTCGACATCCTGATTTCCGCTGAGGGCATCGGTTCAAAAACCGCTGAATTGGCATTTGGCGGTCAGCCAGAGTTTAAATACCTGGGTTTGCATTCTGCATACCTAACGATTCCTAAAACAGATACCGATAGTAAATGGGCACGTTGGTGTAATGCAGCTACAGGCATCGTATATTTAATGCGGCCTGACAACTACGGAGAAACCAGGGCTTCCGTTACTTTTTTAGCCAGGGAGGGTGCCTACAAAGGGCTGTCGCCAGAAGCGCAGAAAGAAGCTTTGATTGCCAGGATTAAAGGTACAGGTTTTGAGTCTGACCGGATTATTAAGGGGATTAAGCAGACCGATGATTTGTATTTCGACAGGGTGAGTCAGGTCAAGGCGGCTAAATGGAGCATCGGCAATGTTGCCATTACGGGTGATGCAGCCTGGTGCGCAACTCCGATTGCCGGAAAAGGTACAGACCTGGCCATGGCAGGAGCTTACATACTGGCTGGTGAGTTGTTTAAAGCCGAAACTGTAAAACAGGCCTTCCAGGCATATGAAATTAAAATGCGGCCCTACGTAGAAAAGTGTCAGAAATTGCCGCCGGGAATTCCGTGGGCGGTTTACCCGACAACGAAATTCGGCCTCTTTATTTTAAAGCAACTTGTTGCAACGGTAGGAAGTAAGCCTGTGAAGTGGCTCATCGGTAAGTTAAGCGGCGGAAACAAGACGCCTGAAAAGGAAATACAGCTGCCCAATTACCTGGGCAGCGTAAAAGACTAATAATAGAAATTGGTTATTAGCTTGCGTTGTGCAGTTACCGCATACATCGCAGTCGGTTGGTCAGCCTTATTGTAATCGTACGTATAGTTTGCCGTGGTAGTGGTATTGGTACGATGATCTGTTTGCACAGATTTAATAACGTTTGCACGGCTGTAACCAACGGCAGACTGTAATTTGCTATATTGACCAAAATATGGGTTAATTTTTTGATCGTATTCGTACCTGCAAGAATTGATTAAAGTTCCGTTAGCGGAATAAGTTTTAGTTTCGGTTACATTGCCCCCAGAAAAGATGAAAACAGTATATTCTCCGGTAACACCATTGATGTCAGACGTGCTTATTTTGTAAATTTGACCATCCTTGTATTCCAAATTACGCTCAAAAAGAAATTCCGTGTTTAAGTATTGGTCATATTCGTAATACCGCATTTTGGTCAATTTATTTTCTGAATAACTGTAATTGATCCTGCTTAATTTTCTGTCGTCGTTGAATGTGTCAGAGGCATACAGAACTCCGTCTTTATGACGGAAATCTTCATACATTTCTTGTCCGGTGATTTCATCTTTACTGATTTCCTGGTAGATTTTTCCAATTGCGTTGTAGTTGTACGTAGTTAAAATGCTATGTCCATTGCTGTTGGTGCTTCTGGTTGAAACCAAAGGTTTGGCCGGATCAGGGTTTGTAGGTTCGGGTATAATTTCAGGTGATTGTTTTTTACAGCCCAGAAAAATAAGGGGAAGAAGGTAAATTAAGATTTTTTTATTCATGTCAAATGTGTGTTTGGGTAGCTTAGACGTGGTATTTGGCCAAAATGTTACAGGTAATTGAAAAACGACTGGTTACTCTTGAATTTTGAGATTTCGATTCGCTTGTTGAATATGCCTTTCGTTGTGCACAATCAGGAACGCCAATGCATCTCCTAGTCGTAGCCTAAGCATTCCGCTGATTGACGTTGGAATTCTTACATTATTTAAATCGGAAGTGCCGGCTCTCCTCAATAATTTTAGCAGCTGTTCTTGCTGTTCGATAAAATTTGCGACGATTTGATGGGCGCTAATACCTGTTTGAGGAAGGTGCTTTTTCATCGCTTGATATCGAGCGGCTTTTCGATTTGGATCCATCATTTTTATGAAATAATCACCCAGCCAACCACGCTTTACCAAGGGTACGGGCTTACTGGAAGGATTTGCAAGGGCGATCTCCAACTGCGGTAAATAAAATTCTCCATAGCTGTTTAGGTGTGCCAGGCATTGTGCAACGCTCCAGCCGCCCTGGTCAGCCTGTTTGTTGAGTTTGGAAGCTGAAGTATTCTGGTAAATGGAAATGGCTTGCTGCAAGTGCAGTTCCACCATTTCATTTAATTCTGCTAAGAATTGTGAGGTATCTGATATTTTTCTATGATTCATGGAGCGCAAATTGCAAATACCTCTGGTTTTTAGTCTTGGTATTTACCATCATTTTCAAATAGGGAGCTTGTTTATAAATTTGCTAAAATTTGTGGGGTCTATACCCAAATAGCTAGCTAAGTATTTGTGGGGAACATGTTGTAAAATATGAGGACTCCTCGAAAGTAAAGCGCGAAACTTTTCTTCTGAACTGAAACATTGCAATTCTGCCATCCTCATCAACAAGCCGCTTATCGTTGCACTTAGAGACTGGTAAATGAATGTATCTATTGCTTTGCTCGACTGTTTAAGCTTCAGTATATCCGCATACGATGCGCGTAGAAAACTCGACTGACTGAGCGTTTCATAAAAATAACGTGATTTCCGTTGTTCCAGCATGGCATCAAGTACGCCTCCAAAAGACGGTGCATAGGTGAATACCAGTGTTGCTTCTTTTCCCTGCTCATTCTGATAAAATACACGCTGCACGCCTTCAAGAATAAAATACAAGTACGGCTCTGATTCGCCTGCTGCGGTAATTATTTCCTTACGTTTTGCAAAGACCGGCTTCCATAATGCAGAAAACTGTATCCAATCTGGCTCAGGCATTGGCCCGGCAAGGTTTATAAAGTTTTTAAGCTGTTGCAGTGCAGAATCCATAATGTTGAGGCAATATTCACAATGAGTTGAGAAGATAAAAAAATCAGCATCGAAATCCAAATCATTTGGTGATGCAAAAGCGCATCTTTTATAGTGTAAAACATTAGCCCCTGATGGCTTGTTGAGAATGTAGCAATCAACTCTAACGACATGAAGACTAGTCAAAACATACCTAATCTGAAAGATAAAACTGTAGTGATCACCGGCGCCTCCAGTGGGGTGGGACTGGCAACTGCAGAAGCATTTGCAAAAGCAGGCTGCAATTTGGTGCTGGCATCCAGAGGCATACCTGCACTGGAAAAAGCAGCTCACTACTGCGAAAGCTTAGGGGCAAAGGTAATCGCAGTGCCTAGCGATGTATCTGATTATGCTCAGGTGGAAAGGCTTGCGGAAATGGCATTGACATTTACCGGGAAAATAGATTTTTGGGTAAACAATGCCGGAGTAATGGCTAGCGGGAAATTTGAGGAAGTTCCCATTTCGATTAGTCATCAAGTAGTGAAAACCAATTTGTTGGGTTACCTCAACGGCGCTCATGTTGCATTGCCAATTTTTAAATATCAACGTCATGGCATACTCATTAATAACGTTTCCATAGGTGGGTACATGCCAGCGCCATATAGCGCTGTTTACTCGGCGACAAAATTTGGTATAAAGGGGATGATGGAATGCTTGCAAGGGGAGCTCTCCGATGAAAAGGATATTCATATTTGTAATCTTTATCCGCAAATTCAACGGTCGACTGGCAATATGCATTCCGCAAAATATTCTGGACTAGATTTTAAGATTCCACCATTTGCGGCCGATCCCCGCGATACCGCTGCACAATTGCTAAGTCTGGCTACTCGACCAAGAAAGGATAAGTTTCCTGACTTTTCTTCTTATGCCTTGAAAACGCTGCATAGTATTTTCCCGAGGCTGCTGGTCAATACCGCATCAGGCGGTATGCGTTTGCTGATGAAAGTTACAGGAGCAGAACCTGATTCGGGTAATGTGCTGGAGCCTTCCAAAGCTCCGCATCAAATCTATGGTGAGACTTTGATTCCGGTGCCATCCACAAAGACGAAGACAGCATTGGGCATAGGCTTGGCTGTAGGTCTGGGAATCTTACTGCTGGCGACAAAGAAAAATTAATTTTCCTCCTTGATCAGAATACAGGCACCACCACCTGGGGCAAGTTTAACATGGATAATGTCGGTAGGGTTTACGACTTTCTGTGAAGTTTTGTTAGTCTCATTTCGGGTACGATAATCAGCATCATCACCATCCTGTATGATCAATGCCTTGTATTTACCATTCTTTAAAAAAGATAGTGGGATAGCCAGTTCCCTTGCATTTTCATTTGTTGCTGCGCCGATGAGCCATGTTTTATCGCTGGCCTGCCGCGCCATCACGATGTATTCGCCAATTTCTCCTTTGATTGTTTTGCTTTCAACCCAAGGCATTTTTTGTGCGGCGATGAATTGAAGTATTTCCGGATGTTTTTGATAATTCTCCGGAATGTCTGGTATTACCGTTACCCCTGAAAATGTAATTAAGGTACGTGCAGCTTCCGCAGCAAGTGTGGTGTTGGTGGTGTAAGCGGGACTGTGAGTCCTTCCCTCTTGACTAAGGTCAGCCAGCCCATTGTTCATATCAAGCGGTCCGGCAATCATGTTTACAAATACTGAAGTCACAAATGTTTTGGGTTCCAGAACAGTAGCGCCATCCAGCTGAGCCTGACAGTATTCGCGTGTAACTGCATTTGGAAAGGTGCGCATTTGTCCGTATGGATGTACCGGGCCATCATGAAAATCGCATAGGAGATGGTTTTTTGCACACAATTCTGTGATCATGCGTGTACGCTCATTCTTTTCAGCCGGGCTGCCCGACATAAAGCCGTACTTGATGCCGGCCGCACCCCAATCGCCATACTGTTTTAAGGTGAGATCAATGGGGAACTTCCGCCCGCCAACATCATTTAGATATAGCCAGATGCCCACATTCTTTGTTTTGCCGTATCGGATAATTTCGTGTACCTGGGCTACTTTACCGCCTTTAAGCGGATCTGATTCTTTGCCAAATTCGGGGCCGTACCAATCGGCATCAAGTGCCAGGTAGCGCATGTTATTTGCAGAAGCAAAATCCACCATTTTTTTCCAGGAGGGAAGTGACATGTCGTAGGTAAAGGCGTTTACCTGCGCACCTGCGATACGCCAGTCCCATACAGCAACCCCGGGTTTTACCCAGGAGAAATCCTGATCATTTGCTGGCGGAGGGTTTAATAATTCTATGAGGTGCGAATCAACCAATTCGCCGGGTTGGGTACCATACATGACCACCTTCCAGGCGTCACTTGGTTTGGATGCTATCGTGAACAAGTTCTCGCCTTTTTTTGACTGCAATATCAGCGGTTCTCCCCAGGATAGGCTGGCCTCGTGAATAGCCAGGTAATTGTGATCATCTACTTTAATGGTCATCACCGGCAAACGTTTATCATTACAGTCCGTTAATTGCTCCGGACCTATATTAGCGCTTTCACCGTTGTAATACCATGCGGTGTAATTGCCTGCGAAATTAAACTGTGTGAGGTCGCTAACTGCGTTTTCTTTAAGTAACTGATACCTGAAAGCTACTCCGTCATTATATGCCCTCGCTATAATTTTGTAGGTTTTCAGGTCCAATGTAAGCTCATGGTATTGCTCCGGCACGACCGCTCTCTTCCCCCAAATCGGTTTCCAAACGGACTTTATGTTACGACGGGAGGAACTGATGAATACTGGCTTTTCAATACCGCTTAAGCCCAGTTTTGAATTGCTGATTAATATTTTTGAATTGGCCGTAAATGAATATGTAACATCACCCTGCTGATTTTGGCTGAATCTTAAAATTAATTTGCCGTTCGGTGAAGTCAACACTATCGGGGATACAGCAAATCCCGGATTACTTTTACGTACTTGATCTGCTCGATTAGCCCTTACAATAAATGATGTCAATAAGATAGTAACAGTGAGGAGTTTAGTTTTCATATCTGCAATATAGCAAGACTTTAATTTGATTTCGCTTCATTTAAGTCGTGCTTTTATATAGTTTTGTGCACACACAAAAGAAACAAATATGAAATTAGTAAACCTGTCTGGGCTTTTTATAGTCCTGGTCATGCTATCTGCATGCAAAAAGGAAAGTGACCTGCCTGCTGCTGAAACTGTAGTTAGCGATTCCGCAAGTTATACCGTGAATGGCAAAAACTATGTATCCAGTCAGGTCGAAAAAGACATGACACTAACTACTCAGTCGAACACTAAAATTACTTCGGGGGTTAACTTTAATTATTTAATTCAAGGTGATGCAGATTCGCTTTTGTTTGTTCGGAACTTTACCATAAAGGCAAACAAGTCGTTCATGATCTTGTCGTTTTTAAAAGTTTATAATAAGGCAGAAACCGAATTTGCGACAGAGAATAATGGCGGCTGGCTGAACTACCCGAAGGACCGGACCGTTATTTTTGCCCCTGGATCTTATAAATATGCCACAGATTACTGGAGAAACAATTCGATATCTGGAATTGCAGTCAGGCTGATCAACGAGAATGGCGAATTTAAGTCTTACACGCAATCAGATTTGGGTAAACCGGCATCGGTTACACAAAATGATCAGCGGGATTCTAAATTCGAAATCATCAGTATAAAGAAGAGGAAATCTGATTATTTATTGGAGGCCAGGTTTAACGTAACGCTGTTTGATGATAACCATAAAATGCAAAAAGTTGAAAACGGGTATTTGAGGTTTAGCGTGCTGAAGGTTCTGGAAGGGGCTTAATTATTATATCTTTGCAAAAACTGAATTGATGGAAGGAATTACACCAAAGGAATTATTAAAATTAGTTGTTGATATCATCAAAGACGCCGTATGCGACATACATATCGACTATGTTTCGGAGCATGTTGCTGTTTTAAAAGATGGCAACGACAGCATTCATTTGGAACAAAAAAATGATGAGAACGGATCTTCTTCCTCCGTTTTCATTAATGATCCGCGCGAAATTATCGTTAGTGAAGATCTGTTGCCAGCACTGACAGCGCTTCAACATGGACTGCCGGGAAGAACAACCGCCAGACCTAAGGATGCTTCAATTGTTTTGAACGGTCTTGATGTAGAAACCTATCAAATTCTCGATGCCGCAAAGGATGCTTATGATGAATTAAATAACAGCTATCAATACGAAGCTACCCTTAAAAAATTGCATAACGAGGTAACCTGCAGTTTCAAATTTGGTGATCATGATTTTCAAATTACCCTGGTTAATCAAAATGACGCGATAGCAATAACAGCTGAAACTTCGGCAATTACCGCCAAAGGAATCGCCGATATTATTAAAAATGATACTGCAAAGGTACAGGTTGCTTTAGAGGCAATCTACAAATAGGAGTCGGTCGTGTAGCCACTCATGCAGTAATCTCAGCGTAGTGATTTCATCGAATCGCTATCAAACAGAATTAAGTAATTAAACAAAACTTGCCTCTCTGACGTTCTTTTATTAAATTTTTTTAGAATGAACGTTAACAATGAACATCTTCTGCAAGATTCTATGCTCTTGGGAAAAGTGCTGGAATCTACTAATACGGGAGTAGTTATTACTGATAATTTACTACCTGATAACCCGATCATCTATTGCAATCCGGCATTTGAGCGGATTTCAGGTTATAGCCGTGAAGAGATTATTGGTCGCAATTGCAGGTTCCTCCAGAATCAGGATCGCAACCAGCCTGCACGTCTTGAGATTAGAAAAGCGATTGATGCAGGCGAAAAGTGTATGGTGCAGATTCGCAACTACACCAAACAAGGAGATTTGTTCTATAACGAACTATACCTATCGGCAGTAAGGAATAATGCCGGGGAGGTGACAAATTTTATAGGGATCCAGAATGATATTTCTGCAAGGATAAAAGCCGAGCAGGAATTGGATCAAAACTATAAAGAGATTGAGCAGAAGGTGGCCGAACGGACTGAGATGCTGCGGGAAAGTGAAGAATATTTAGCCAGTATTGTGGAGACCATCCGCGAAAGCCTGATTGTAATGGATAAGGACTACAAAGTGCTTAGCGTAAATAATCACTTCTTGAATACCTTCAAAGTGAGCATCAATGAAACCAAGGGAAAGTTACTGTATGATCTGGGTAATGGACAATGGAACATTCCTGAACTGAAAAGAATGATGGAAGATATCCTGCCTACTAATAATCCTGTGCTTGATTATGAGGTGGAGCATGAGTTTCCACACATTGGCCGCAAACTGATGTTGCTTAACGCCCACCGCGTGGAGCTTGAAGGAAAATTTAAGGACCGGATCCTGCTGGCCATTGAAGACATCACTGAACGCAGAAATATTGAACAACGTAAGGACGATTTTCTTTCCATTGCCAGCCATGAGCTAAAAACCCCGCTGACGACAGTATTAGGGTATGTGCAAATGATGCAGCGATTGATCCCTGAAAATGCAAGTGATAAATTCAAATCTGTGGTTTCCAAAACTGGACTGTATGTGGACAGGCTAAATCAGTTGCTTAGCGAACTATTGGATGTGTCCAGGATCCAGTCGGGAAATATTGAATTGCATAAAGAGCTTTTTGATTTTGATAAGATGGTAATCGAGGCGATAGAAGGTATTCAAACAGCTACTCCTAAGTATCGCATCATCACCCGGGGAACGTCTGGGGTTTCTTTCTATGGAGATGAATCTCACCTGACGCAAGTGTTGACTAACCTAATCAGCAATGCCATTAAATATTCGCCTGATGCAAATGAGGTGGAGGTTTATGTGTCCAGGGTAAGCGATTTTGTTAAAGTATCTGTAAAAGATTTTGGGATGGGGATTAAAGAAGAGGAACGCAAAAAAATCTTTGAGCGCTTTTATCGTGTTGGTTCCATACAAAAGGACTTCCCGGGAATGGGTATAGGTCTGTATATCTGTGATCAGATCATTAAAAATCATGGGGGTTTATTTTGGGTAGAAAGCGAATTGGGGAAAGGTTCTGTTTTTTCTTTTACCCTTCCATTAAGTGCTGCAGGAAAGGAGAACGGTAATGCGTAAAAAAATTATGATCTGTGACGACGATCAGGGGATATTAGAAATGATGGAAATGATTTTGGACGAATATGGATTTGATGTCATTACAGAGACCAATAGTTTAAATGTGCTTAAAGGATTGGAGCGGGAAAATCCTGACTTGTTATTGTTAGATATATGGATGCCCATACTTTCCGGTGATCTGGTTTTACAGAATATCAAAGCAGACACGCGGTTCAATCAATTACCGGTAATCATGTACTCCGCCAGCTCTGAAGGCAGATCTATCGCTGAAACTGCGGGTGCGGATGATTATGTTGCCAAGCCATTTAATATTGACGATCTGGATAAGAAGATACGCAAATTGATCAACTGATACTTAAATGCTTTATTGATGGTTTAGTGAGCGTGGGGATCGATATGATGTGCCGTCGCCATTGCCTGCTAATGGTACAGCGAGCGGATCACCTGATCGAGATCTACTGCACTCTGTTCAATCATAGTAGAAATTGTTCGCATTTCTCCCGAGTCGGTTTCCTCACTTAGCATTTTTCCTAGAGCAACGAGATTGGCTACATGCTTCCTTACCAGATGTGAGTGCGTATTTTTCATTTCATCAAGTTCTCCCGTGATTTGGGTAAGATCTGTAATGTCGTGACCAATACAAAAAATACCCATAGGTGAACCGTCCTCATCAAACATGGCTTTGTATTCCCACTTGGTAATAAAATATCCGCCATGACCATCATTTTTTCTAATCATTGCAGGGAAAGCAGATTCCCGGTAGGTAAATGCCAGATGAGAAACAATTTTGCAAGTTTGCTGATCGTCAGGGTGTAAGGTTACTGCATAGTTTTGACCGATCAAATCGCCATGGATAGGCTCAAAAATCTGCGCATAGCGCCTGTTGAGATAACTGTAATTAGACTCCATATCTACAGCAATCAAATAATAGGTAGTGGAATTACCTAGCAGCGTTTTGATTTCATCGAATTGCTTCATATTGATGTGTCGTGACGGGAAAATATCGCAATAAACCCGAATGGTGAGCTTCTGGCGGGCAATATAGATAATTTAATTTAGTTAAATAAATTTAGTCGTGCGAAACCTTTATCTTGAAAAAGCTGTGAAGGAATAAATGATCCTTTGGTCGATAAGTTTTTAGGTTGTTCGGGCACGGAAAATATACTTAATGAGGTGTAGTGTTATGTAATAAAATATTTCTAAAGTGAAAATGTTATATTTTATGATAATAAATTGCTAAATTTTCTTTCAGGTATAAATACAGTTAAGTTACAGTACTTTTCTACCAAACTATAGGTTATAAGAATGGTTAGCTATGTGAACAATTCATTAATCACTTTTAACCTACCTATCATGTTTCATCATTCAAAAGATTTACAATTTAATGCCCGTGTGTCTCGTCCCGACCCGGCCTTCGCAAACATCCTGTTGGAACAGTTTGGCGGTGAAAACGGCGAATTAGCAGCAGCCATGCAATATTTTACGCAAGCCTTTGGTGCCAAGCAACCACACCCAGACAAGTATGACATGCTTATGGACATCGCTACGGAAGAATTTTCGCATCTGGAAATTGTTGGCGCGACCATTCAGATGTTACTTAAGGGAGTAAATGGGGAGTTGAAAAACGCCGCTGACTCGTCTGAAATTATGCAGGTTCTGGAAGGCAAGGCTGCTAAAGAAAATATCATCCATGCCGCGCTAAGCGCAAATCCTCAGTTCCCGATCATAACTGGCGGTGGACCAACGTTAAGGAACAGTCAGGGAATTCCATGGTGCGCATCTTATATACATTCCAATGGAGACCTAACTGTTGATTTAAGAAGCAATCTTGCATCAGAATCAAGAGCTAAATTGGTTTATGAACACCTGATGAAGTTTACAGATGATCCTTATGTGAAGGAGACTTTGTCATTTTTGATGACCAGGGAAGTAGCGCACTATAAAATGTTTGAAGCGGCTTTGGAAACGATTCAGCCTAATTTCCCTCCAGGAATTTTGCAGGCCGATCCTCGTTATACCCAACAATATTTTAATTTGTCGCCTTCACAAAGTGTTCGCGGCCCGTGGAATGAAGGTGAGATGCCAGGAATGGGATTACAGTGGGATTATATTGCTGAGCCATTCGATCATATCTCCGAAACGGAGGGATTGACCAATCTGGATGATGACAAAGCGGAAGAATTGGAGACAGCGGACCAACTTAATGAACAATTGAGCGAAGAGCGTAGTTCGGAAGTCAAAAACGCTGAACCGGAAGGTGTAGCGCAATGGAGCGATTATACAGCTGATGAGTCAATGGATTAGCCAAAGTTGATAACGATCTAAACATCATTTATTACTGGATACCTAAACTTAAAACCGGGGAAGATCTGCTTAGATAGTCCCCGGTTTCTTATTGATTACGGAATACTGTGTTTATGTTTCCTCAAAAACGCACTACATTCCAATATGCTGTTTTGGGTTGCAGATCTTTATCAAATAGAAGCGGGTAATTTTTTCTTCCACGAACCGGGAAATTATCAAGCCAGGAAGAGCGGTCTGACAGATTCCAAAAGGTAACTCCCGTTAGTATTCCCTTGTTTTGTCGAAATGTTTTAAAGAGTGTACCGTACTGATTTGCCTGCTGCTGATCCAACATAGGTGTAAATCCTTTTGCAGCATCGCCAGCCTGCTCCTGTATATTGCCATCTCCATAAATAGAGACATCAAGTTCTGTTACCTGAACTTTTAAACCCAGGGAAGCATATTGTTGGATTGCCTGATTGAGCATTTCCTGAGAAGGATTGTTAAGTGACCAATGACCTTGCAGGCCAATGGCGTGCACAGGAACGCCTGCATCAACTAGCATTTTGAGTAACTTGAAAATACGTTGTCTTTTTTCCGGATATTCTGTATTATAATCATTGTAAAAAAGTACAGCCTTTGGATCTGCCTGGTGGGCATATTCAAACGCTTTGCTGATAAAATCTTCGCCACAGATTTTATACCATAGCGAGTTGCGAAGGAATTCTTTTGGGTTATCTGAAATGGCTTCGTTCACCACATCCCAGGCATAGATTTTTCCTTTATACCTGCCTACCACAGTTTGGATATGGTCTTTTAATCGCCCAAATAAAACTTCTTTGCTCACCAAAGCTCCCGACTGGTCGTAAAAGATCCACTTTGGTGCTTGAGAATGCCAGCATAGGTTGTGCCCGCGCACCTTTAAATGGTTGGCAACAGCAAAATTTACGATCGCATCAGCACCCTCCCAATTGTAGCGGTTTTCTTCGGGGTGAATGGGTTGCATTTTCATTGCATTCTCTGCTGTAAGGCTATTAAAGTGTTTGAGTATAAATTGTCGTTGCGTAGAATCCTGCAGCTGACCGGGTGTTACTGCCACACCTATTGGGAAAAATTTGGTATAATAGTCTTTTAGGCCCTTATTGCTAGTTTTCTGTTGGGCAATGGAAATCTTAGGAGCGATACAAGATAACAGCAGTATCGATATAACCAGGTTTCTACTGTTTTGAGGAAAAATTGACTTCGTCATTGAAAATGATAAATTTAGAAGTAAAGATAACATACAGCATGAGAACTTTAGCCAAAACCAGTTGATTCTTATAGATTCCAATATCGGAGGTAGCCGGGCTTTTCATTGCTGCCATAGTAATAGCAAACGATATAGATAACCGTAGGCTTTTTCAGAAACGTAGTCCCACTAACGCTAATATCGGTTAATAAATGCCTTAGGTAAGCTTTGTTTAAATCCGGGTTATTAAATTTTTCTATTGCTTTGACTTTGCCTACTCCTCTGGTTTTTTTTATCTGCACTTTAAAAACTCCGACCATGTTATTGTTTTTATAGCCATCAAATAAATTGTATCCTGGAGTTGTGAACTTGAGGTTTGAAGGATTCAAATTTGTAATACCGTGTTTCTTAAGCAAGTCTAGCGTAAGGACTTCCAGGTCTCTGCTTCTTTTATAATTTTTCGCAGCTTTAGGCTCCTGAATTGGGTCATAAAAATCATCCATTCTATGGCTTCCCGAGCAGGCTCCAAAACTTAAGACCCCTTTATATACCTTGGCAAATATCAACCATGTTGTATTCTCTGTAGCTGCAAACCGGCATGAACTCCTGTCGTCACTCATAATTTTAATTGTTTTTAGCGGATTGCCTTTATACAAAGTAATCATCTCTATGTCGACGTCTTTGTACAATGCATTTGTTGAGTCGGGTGTTATTTTAATAATTTTTACCATTGCCGCGAAACTGGCACGCTGATAATCTTCAACGACAGTGGTATTAGCACAGACGCAGGCAAAACTATCCAATGATGCAAACAAAGATGCGATAAGAAGAATAAGCGTTAAATTTTTCATAGTGACAGGCTAGGTATGTAAGTTATCAAAAACTCCTGTATGTTTGGACTGGAAATTGTACCTAGGTTTTTAATGACCAGATTTACGCTACTTATTCTCACTGCAATACTCTTAGTTGCCTGCAAAAACAAAAAGTCTGTGGAGAAGAACACAGTTTTAAATACCAGCAAGGAAGCCGTTACTCATACCGATACCTTGCAGTTTGTCGCTTTTGATGGTAATGCTGGTTACTGGATCAGTACTTTCCTCAACTCAAAGAACGATACCGTTTCTTTTGTAACCGACAGTGCAATATCCGAACATTTGAAAGACCGGCTTTTTAAAGTGAGCTGGTTTTCCGACACGCTTTATGAGGCTGGCGACAATGATCGTAAGTATACAGCCAACCGCCTTTCTCATTTGCGCTTACTTAAAGGAAAGCCATTTAATGCAGCAGAGGTGATCGCAGCGCCGGCTACTGAAGCGCAGATTATTAAAGACCTTAAAAATATACCTGAAGTACAGTCCGGCGCAGATCAAGTGGGTATTGCCGAAAGGCCGGCTAAAGGGAAAGCTTACTACCTTATTGAAACCGGCACCCATGGGGAAGACAATTTTTCGCGCTTCCTGATGTTCAGGGTATATGTCCACCCTAATTACGAAATCAAAGTATATGACCCTGCTAATGACATAGAACTAACGCTCGAGGAGTGGAGAAAATTAAACAAATGATCATTATGACAATTACTACTGGATTTATTATAAAACTAATATGCCTTGCGCTTCCTTTTACCATACTTACCTTCATCCTTCATGATGGCAGCTCTAGTGGCGGTATTGGTGGCGGGGGTTACGACCTATCGGGCCTGGTTTACGGATCATTACTCTTCGCTGTAATCATCATCTGGTTGCTTTGGATGTTAATCAGTTATTCCAATGCAAAAGATAGTAACCAGAGTACCCAGCAACTGATACTGACGGCAATTGGTGTCGTCGCATTAATAGCAGCCTGGTTTATCACGCCAAGAATGTTTTAATATGGGTTAATCTACAAATTTTACCCGCTCGCCTTCTAGTTTTGCGTAGCCCCGGCCTATAGCGGTTTCAATGCCTTGGTTGACTGCTGTTGAAACATTAGCGCCAACTTTCCCGTATCCGAAAAGCTTTGCGGTTTCTCTGATTAAGTCTTGCCTGGACAGGCTGATTTGGTTTTTTAATACTTCATGTATGCCATTGGCAATTTCTTCTGGAGACAAGTCTTCCGGATCTCTTCGTTGCACTTCCAAATCTGTTGTTCTAAAAGTTTTATAATTGGTGTTGTCTTGTCCGCTTTTCCAGAAGAATGTGGTAACCATATTTTCTGTTTGTTGAAGGGACATGGACATAGTTAAATCATCTAAGTATCTAGCGGCTTTGCCACCCGATCGTGTAATTCCCCAGGCGTTTAGAACACGTTTGTAGAGTAGGGTTTTGCTGATGGGCGCTTCTGTTTGGATGATATTGAACAGCTGTGCTTTTATCTTGCCGCGGTTTGCCGGGTTTAGAAATTCCTCGGGAGTGCTGGTATGGGTGTATTCCAGATCGGTAACTTCATAATGGAGTGCGGAAAATTGCAGGTGAGATTGCTTCGTCTCTGTATTCCTCGCATGTAATTGGGAGCTTCCATTTGCAACAGGGGTTTGCTTGATCTCTTCATTAACGGCGATAGCAGGTTTTGTTTTTGCTTCGTTGATGGCTTTAAGGATACCGGCTATTACCGCTTCTGGTTTTTCCCACCACTCCGTGCTCCATATTTTATGGATATTCCAGCCCAAGGCCTTTAACACGTCAAGTTGCACAATTTCCCGGTCTTTAGAAGTTTTAGCGGCTACGTAGCCTTTGCCATCACACAGTATTCCTAAAATATATTCGTTTTCGTTCTCGGGGTTTACTACCGCCAGGTCTATCTTATAAGCAGAACAGCCAATCTGGGTATGTACCTCGTGGCCGTGTTTCCGAATCTCTTCTGCAATGAGGTTTTCAAACTCGGGTTCCCAATCGGCCGTATTGGCTGTACGCCCTGGCAATGCCACTCTGCCTTTTTCCGCATAGGCCAAAAATGCTTTTAAGCCAGCCATGCCTTCTGAACGGGAGCGGTTTAAGTCAATCTGATCTGCCGTAAGCGTAGAGAAAACCATCATTTCATAACGTGCCCTTGATACCGCTACATTTAAACGCCTCCAGCCACCTTCTCTATTGATAGGACCAAAGTTTAGACTTACGTGTCCTTTTTCATCAGGGCCATAACCGATAGAAAACAGGATAATGTCGCGCTCATCGCCCTGTACGTTTTCCAGGTTCTTGATAAAAATGGGTTCTTCGGTTTCCAGGGCAATTTGCTCTAAATCTGGTCGCAAGCTAAAAATGGAAGTAAGCTTGTCTTCTATCAGGGTTTGCTGTACAGCGCTGAAGGTTACGATGCCGATGCTTTTCTTAGCCAGGGTGGAGTCTGAAAGCCTCCTTACAATCTCATTGACAATAGCATCTGCCTCGAATTTATTTTGCCTGCTTTTTCCTTTATCGTAATACCCCTCAACTGGCACAAATTTAACTTTGGAACTGATGTCGTCCATAGAGGGGAAGGTGAGCAGTTTGTTTTCGTAGTATTTGGCGTTACTAAAGGCAATTAAGCTTTCATGCTTGCTGCGGTAATGCCACAACAGGTGTTGTGAAGGCATGGAGAGGGCAAGGCAATCGTCCAGAATGCTTTCCAGGTCTTCTTTCTCAATATTTTCTTCATCAATATTGTTTACGGCAAAGAAGCTGGTGGGCGGCATTTGTTTGGGATCGCCAACAATGATCACATTGCTTGCCCTCGCGATGGCGCCTACGGCCTCGCAGGTTGGCATTTGGGATGCTTCATCAAAAATGACCAGGTCAAATTGCTCGATATTGGCTTCGAAATACTGCGCTACTGAAATGGGACTCATCAACATACAAGGTGTGAGGCGGTGCAGTAGATTGGGTATGCCATCAAATATTTTACGGATGGAGGTAGCGCGACCGTTGTTACGGATATTCCTTTGCAGGAAGCCGATCTCTGAACTTTGAGAGGCTTCTTGAGCAAAAGAAGGAACTTTGGAAGCCAGTTTGGCGTACAGTTCCTGCCTTGTGAGCAATTCAAATTGCTTGCTGATTTGACGAAATTTTCTGATCTTATCCTGGAACAGGCTGCCATTGAAGGCGTTTAACAGCGGATCGCCTTCTATAACATAATCTGCCGCCGAACGGTAAAAGCTTTTAAGGAACTCTGCATGGAGATTAATGCCGACAATGGTACCACTTTCGTATGCTTCTACCAGTGGTTGGAGGCCAGATTGGTTAGCTTTTGTTTTTACTTGCAGCCAGCTGATCCAGTCTTTTAGCTGGTGAAGGTGATCTACCCAGCCTTGAGCCTCCGTGCTCAGATTAGTGACCCAGTCGGCCCCTGAGCGGGTCAGCAACTTACGGTCTAGTTGTAACACCCGGTTTAGTTCCAGTTCTGTTTTGGACAGTTCATCGCTCTGCGCTATGTAAGTATGTAGGTTGTTGGAATTGGCACTTATAAATAGCTTGCTGCCTTCGGTAAATTGCTCGGCCATGGCCATGCGCCATTTCCGACTGCCGGAAACATCCAGCAATGCCGCTACATTGCGGTTAATTTGAATGAGCGTGTTGCAAGCGCTGAGGATATTGGGCCAATTGGCCGATCCGTTGTTCCATAAGAAGCCCAGTGCAGTTGGCAAGTTACTGGCCTGGTCTATAAATGCTTGCTCTTCCTGCAAGGCGATGATGTTCTTTAACAGGGCGGGTACTTGCTCCTTATTGATTTTAGCGCCAATGCCGTGGGCAGTCAACTCTTTTAGCAGGCTGTTTTGCGCAAACCATTTGGGCAGGAACCACTTTTCTGATGCCATGTTCCATTCGGTCAGCAATCGCCTTGCGGTTAAAGTAAATACACTGTCTTCAAAATACTGCCGCAACGCTGTTTTCAGTTCATCTCGTTTGATACCATGATCGGCTACGCCAATGATTTGGGCCAGGGTTTGCTCAAATGAATCGACCTTTAAAAGCGCGGCGGGAACATCCGGAAGGTTAAGCATATGGTTAGCCAACTCGTACAACGCATCATTTTGATCGCGACTAACCAATGTGATGTCAATTTTGAGCGTTTCTGCTGCCTGCGCAGCACTCGTTCTAATCTGTTGGAGCAATTGGACGAGCTTTTGGGAAAGCAAAGACCCCTCTTCCCTGATTTGTTGGGTGAAATTGCTCACTCCAATGGCTTTAAGCGGATGGCCGTGCGCGTTGCCTACTACCTGGGCTGCCGCCTGCATTTCTTCTGCCAGGTCTCCCCATGTGATGAACTGTTGCTGCGTTAGGTTCTCCAGCCTGGCTGCAGGGAAACGCACGTTCCCAGTTGCATTTTTGATTTGCCCATAATTGCTAAACAGTTCAAACAAGGAGTAACCGAATGACTGCTTTTGGTGTAAGGCCGTAACATATTGGTTGAGTTCTGCGCGGAGATCGAAAAGGCGACCGGCCTCATCCAGATAGTTTTGCGGTGATGCTTTCCCTTGGATATCTGTAGCTGCTTTAAGCTGTTGCAATACCTCAGATTTTTTAGATTTATTGGAGTGAAGCTCCAGGCAGAAACTGCCAATCCCGATGGCTTCCAGCCGACTTTCTACTACCTCCAGCGCTGCTTTTTTGGCCGCAACAAACAATACCTTTTTGCCCTGGTACAGCGCGTTGGCAATGATGTTTGTGATGGTTTGCGACTTACCCGTTCCCGGAGGGCCATGCAGTACAAAGCTTTTGTTTTGCGATGAGCTGATGATGGCCTGCAACTGTGAAGAATCTGTGCTGATGGGCAAAGACAGCGCTGCGGGGTGTAATTGATCGTCTAGTATGGCCTCGTTGTCAAGTTGCTCTCCTATTTCCCATTCCAATTTCCCCGAAACCAAACTGGCCACTACTTTATTACGAAGCAGTTTATGGGAGTTGTTGTGGATATCGTTCCATAAAATGAATTTGCTAAAAGAGAAGTTGCCGAGTATGGCCTGTTCTTCTACATCCCAACGGGATTTCTCCATAACGGCCTGGCGTATGGTGTTGAAGATCATTTTTACATCCACGCCACTTTCGTCTTTAGGCAGGGATTCTAAACCGCCTATGTTGATGCCGAAATCTTGTCGCAGCATTTCCAACAGGGTGATGTTCATTATGGTTTCTTCTTCGCGGCTTTTGATGATGTAGCCTTTGAGCGCAGATTTTCGAACAATTTCTATCGGAATGAGCAGGAGCGGGGCATATCTTGGGCGTTCGCTGGCCTCGGTTTCATACCATTTAAGTAAGCCCAAACCGATGTAAAGGGTGTTTGCACCATTCTCTTCCATGGAGGTGCGGGAAGCCCTGTAGATAGTGGTGAGGCTATAGGCCAGGTCTTGCTCGTTAAGAAAGGTACGAATTTTATAGTGACCAAGCTCATGCTTTACAAGGTCTGAAATGGGATCTGAATTGTTAATTTTTTTATAGATCACTGTGTCGCGCAGGGGATTATCCCAGTCGGACGGTCTTGGTAACATGTGAAATTCGCTGCCAGTGGCAAGCGCATCTTCCAACTTAGAGGCATCAATGGTAATGAACTGGATAATGCTTTTGGTAACGCGTAGATTAAGGAGGCTGTTTCTTAAAGTAAGGTCCAGGAGTTTACGTTCCCAAAGAAGTTGTTTGGATACATCGATCCTATCTGTATAATTTAGTTTTTCGCCTACATAGATATCTTCAGGCGAATCGTGATTTCGCGTTGCGCTGATTTCTTCTTCAATTTCCCAGCCGCCTGGTGTTTGGATTCGTAAAGGTAGTGGTCTGACACTGCCATATCTGGCACGTTTTACATCCAGAAAGAGGATAAAATCTTCTGTAATCTTTTGCATCGCCTGCGCTACCGCGCTATCAAAAGAAGTGTTCATACCGGCATTCATGCAGGTGGCTTCCAGGATGGCGATTTCACTGATGCCATCTGCCATGCGTTTGGTAATGAGTGAGGCATCGTCATTAACGGCATCGGCAAAGGTTTCGTCAATTAACCAGGCGCCGCAAAAGGCATGGCCTTTGGTAATGATAAGGAGTGGTCTGATACCTACTGCCTCCAGACACGCGGCGTAGAGCAGAGAGAGGTCCAGGCAGTTGGCCAGTTTATTGGAGAAGATGGCATCTGCCAGGCGGATACGCTGACCAGACTCTTCGAAGCTTGCCGGAACAGAACAGTAGATGAGTTGCATTTCTGCAATGGCTTCAAAGATGGCGGCCATTTGCTTACGCACCCGATCAGGATTTCTGCTTTGGTATTCATCAAACGAGGGGTTGCCCGTCCACCGCTCTAATATTATTGCCGCATTCCTGATGATCCTGGAGATTTCTGGATGGTTTGGCGTGATAAAAGCGGCAAGCATTTCAGGCAGGATAGAGATCCCATTCCACTGGTCGTATGCCAGGATTTCAATAGGAAAATTTTCAATTTGTTCCTGACCATTAAAAGTGAGCTTTATCGAAACGTGACCTACAACACGTTCTGTAAGTTCTGCAAGGTATTTTGACTGTATGGCAATTGGTATGGCGCCAAACTCAAAGCTTTCGTTTTTTCTTAAAAACTGTATGGATTGTTTCCAGGCGACCGTAAATTCTGGTTCTGTAGATATTTCGATATCAATGTTTTGTATATCGTACTCAGCGTTGTTTTGAATTTTCAGTGATTTTACTGCCGGTACGTGATTTTGCTGCAAAGCGAAATTGAGTACAGGAGTATAAATAAAGTCGGTTTTAAGCAAAGCTTTTGAGAGAATATCCATATTGGTTAAATTATGCAAAATTCAGTAAAGCCCGGTAGTGATTGCTGAAAATAATAGAAAGTGATTTTAGCTGTGAGCCGATTAAATCGCTAATCGGCTCAAAATTTGCTAATATTTGAGCCGAATAAGTTTATTAATCGGCTCATGATTTACAATTGGCAGTTTAGGAATTGACCTAATTTCGTTTACTAGGTGGATGCCGTACAACCTTTTATTGTGGCTTTTGCAGAAGAAACAGGTGAGGTTAATGGCATTATTTCTGGTTTATCTGCACAATTAAAGCAGGAAATGCTTTTAGAGATGATGTTGTCTGAAGCTATAAAAACTTCTGAAATTGAAGGGGAGTATATTAGTGGAGAGGAAGTGATGTCTTCTATACGTAACAACCTTGGGTTAAATGATAACCCTGTAAATGTTAAAGATCAACGCGCAGTGGGTGTGGCTCAACTCATGGTAAAGGTACGTGAAGTTTTTTTTCAACCCTTAAGTTTAGATATGCTATCGAATTGGCATGGCCTGTTAATGGCTAATGTTAAAGGCATCAATGCCGGGCATTGGAGGGCGGGTTCTGAGCCGATGCAGGTTGTTTCAGGATCCTATGGGAAGGAAGTTGTACACTTTGAAGCGCCACCTTCCTCTACAGTTCCGCAGGAAATGGAAGATTTTGTCAGTTGGTATAACACTGCTGCTTTCTCATTAAAGGGCGGAGCAGCAGAGGCTATTCTTAAATCGGCCATTGCACATTTGTATTTCGAAACCATCCATCCTTTCGAAGACGGCAATGGACGTATTGGGAGGGCTATAGCGGAGAAAGCTTTGTCTGAATCGCTAGGTCGTCCGGTAATGCTCAGCCTTTCTAAAATTATTGAGCTTGATAAACGAGCCTATTATGCTGCGCTAAAGGAAGCCCAGCGATCTTTGGAAATTACGCCCTGGATAAATTATTTCGCCAATGTAATTTTGGACGCACAGCGCGATGCAAAAAGCATGGTGCAGTTTACTGTAGCAAAAGCACGTTTTTTTGATTCATTTAAATCCCAATTGAATGGCCGACAATTAAAAGCCATAAATAAGATGATGGGAAAAGGTATGCAAGCTTTTGAAGGTGGTATGACCGCAAAAAAATATATGAGCATCAATAAAACTTCAAAAGCTACAGCCACCCGTGATTTACAACAGCTTCTGGAAATGGGGGTTTTCGTTATTGAAGGGGCAGGGAGATCTATAAGTTATCAATTGAATATCCTTTAGAGAGTACGGATCCAGGTTAGTATCGTTATTTTAAGATTAGACACTTTGAAAAGTTGGGAAATACTTATTGTTACGACGTATTTTTTGATCTGGGAATTTAAGTCTTAAGACATTTCCTCTAATTAGTAAACTTGTAAATTTAATTTGCTCACCATTATTGAACGTAATAACAAATATCTCACAATCACTCCATGGGCTTTTAGAAGCAGTTGTTACAAAATTATCTATGGAGTTGATATCTAGCTTGCTGTATTCTTTTTCATGACCTCTTGTGCCGAAAACGAATTTATTATGGCCTCTGGAGATTTGCAGGAATCTATTCTTATCTGCGGTGAGATAATCGTAATAAAGGTATAGCTGTGGAAGAAGCAAAAAGGCAAGCAGTGCAATTGCGACAATTGGAATGCCTATAGAAAATTTCTCAGGGTTTTCAATATATTTTAAAAAGCATAAAAGGGCGCAAGCTCCTGTTATAATTCCCGTGATCCTAAAAAATCTGCTGATTGCACTGCTATCGATAGTGTATTCAAAAGAATTGGTTTCAAAATGCTTGTAAGGGCTAATTGTAAATCCATATTTATCAAGCCCCTGTAATTGCCCTTTTTGTTCAAAATAAATCTTTACCCATTCGCAAGCCTCCTCCAATTTGCCCACTGTTTTGAGGTAAACTCTCCTTTTGGTATCAAGGTAGTAAAGGGAATACTTTCCTGAGAAATAGGGGCCAATCTTTAGGTATGAACCACTTACATGCTCAACGGTAACAGAAGGACAAGTTAGCTCCACAGAAGCAAGGCTTCGTTCAGCATCCCAAGGGTAACTGAGAATCAGCTTAATGGTTTCATCAAGGTCTCGCATTGCGATATCATGAAACTCGCCTTTTTCGCTTCGCTTGTATTGGAGTTTGGAGGTTAATTGCATAGCATAAAGCTAATAAAAGAAAACGGGGAACGATCATACCGACCTTTCCCCGTTCATCTAAATTAACGCTCTCAAGTATATATACGACCGCATATTTGTTTTATTGTATCTGGGGTCATTTATTTTAGTTTTCTTTTTCGAGTTGGTCGAGATATTACAGGCGTTCGTCGTGAGTTGAGTAACGCTGGTATAATACAGGGAAAAGTGCTGCAACGTTTTGGGATTGACTGCGTCTTAATTACAAAAAACAAAGAAAATCTTAAAAAATATAGATCATGAAGACTCTAACAAAAACATTATTCTCAGTAGCATTAACAGCAGTAGTATTGGCAGGTTCAGCATTCAGCACTTTTGCTGCAACACCAGAAAAAGCATCAACAACAGTTGCAACAGAAACAGGATTTAACAAGATCTGGGTGAGCGGAAACGTAAAGATCGTTTTAACACAAGGCAACAAAGAAAGTGTAAGTGGCTCTGAAAACTTCAATGCAGAGCGAACTTCAGTACAACGTCAGGGCCAAACGCTTTTTATCAATTCCATGGAATCATCGCCGGTAACAATTAACATTACTGTTAAGGATTTACAAAGGATAGAAGCTTACGGAAATGCAGTAGTAACTACCAGCAACAAGTTTGATGTACAGTACTTACAATTGTTTTTAAACCAAAGCGCTACTGCAAAGATCAACGCTGTAACCAGCAGCTTATATACAGAAATTAAAGACAATGCAGTATTGAAAATGAGTGGTATTGCCCACCAAAGCACAATAGTTGCCACCAAAATGCAAAACGTAAACCTGGATAAATTTGCCAGTGTAAGGCCAAGTATGATCCTGCCTCAAAATATGGTGACCGAAACTGTTGCAATGACTTTGGCAAAATAAGATTTTAGTTTAGTTAATAGTTAAAAAGCGGTTAGATGGATGTCTCCCGCTTTTTTTTATTTTCCAATTGAAGTGATAAAGCTATTTACCGGCGTGGAAAAGAAAGTAATAAGTAAAAAAGACGATCAGGGTAATGGTGATTTGGATGATGTAAGATGATAAGAAGATCAACAGTGATTTGCCAAGTGCATTAGCAATTTTTACTTTATAGAATTGGTGATAAGTCATAACCAAACTACCTATCGCCAAAACAAATGAAATTAATGCTGATTGAAACGCAGTACCCTTAACAAGAATAGAAGCTGCCAGAAAAAGTGCGTTAATGGTATTTACTTGTGAAATTGAAAAAACGATAAGCGTGAAATGTTCCGCATAGTTGTTTCCTTTATTACGAAAATAAGCCCAACTAAAAAAAGCGAAAAGCGGTAAAAATGCATAAGTAAGCAAATTGGTATGGCTTTTTAAAAAATGATTTAAATCTGCCATTGCGTTTTGCACACCCTGTGGCAATCCCTTTACATTTGCCTGGTTCATAGACTCCATATTTTCATAGAAGCCCGATTTGACCATCAGGAAAATGACCACTCCAATGCTTAGGAAGAAATACTGGTACGGATTGAAAATTTTCCTTTTGCCGTCAATATATTCTTTAGCCAATATGCCGGGTGTAAGGATAAGTCTCGCGATAAATGGGAAAATACCCTTATCGGCATGAAGGAAGATATGCATGATGTCGTGAGAAACATGCAATGGGGTAATTCGATGCGCTTCTCTTTGTCCGCACTGGCTGCAAAACTGATCTACGGCAACAGCATTACAATTTTTACATGTCTTTTTTAATTCTCCCTCTGTCATGTTGCATAATTTTTAAGCAAGATATAAATTTTCATAATCACAGAAAAAAGCAATCAAAACATTATGATAGCTGTCGCAGTTTAACAGTAAGAAGACCTAAAAATACGACCATGAAACGTTTACTGCAATTGCTCACTTTATCACTTATCCTTGGCACTGTTATTTCGTGTGGTACATCAAGAAAATCAAAAATCACCACACTAAAGCCAAATACCAGTAATCCTAGCCAGGGAGTAATTAACGCATCTGGCGACGCACTAACCATCGGCATACCTTCGGGCAACCCACAACGTGCCGGCTCTTCAGAGAATGCCAATGCAATTGCCAACAATGCAATTTCTAAGTTAAACGGGCCGGATGCTGCTGCACAGATCAGGCTTGATTCATTAAAAGATGTGGATTTTATTAATAAAGCTGCGGTAAGCGAAATGTTGGAAATTGGAAGTAGCAAGGCGATATTAAACAAAGCCAATAACAAAAAGGTAAAAGATTTTGCCGGGTTGCTTATTGCTGAACAAACTAGGGCGAAGGCAGAATTAGATAGGCTGGCGTCAGACAAAAGGGTGATGCTATCATTCCCCAAAATGGAGATGCCTGAACCGAGTTCTGAGGCAGCATATTTAAACTTAATAATTGAAGACCATCAAAATAATATCAGGATTTTTGAAAGCGGTATCAAATCTAAAGATCCAGAGATTAAAGCATTTGCCAGCCGTTACTTGCCGATTTTAAGAAAGCAATTGGCAGCGGCTCAAGCACTAGCCAAAGAGTTATAGAAAGTGGTAAAAAAAAGCGGTGAGTGGTCATACCAACCCTTCACCGCTCCATCTAAATTAACGCTCTCGGTAATAAGACGCCTGTTTTAAAAGATTATTGTATTTAAATCCAAATATCTTCTAAGCTGACGTTTTGATGACGCGTTGGCGAATTGATATTGCGGGATTGCCTTTGTAAATTTGATAGGGCTGGGTTAATCCAGATATTACGGACCCTACTAGAATTACGGAATGTGAGCGAATTGTGGTGCCGGGACAAACAGTGGCATTTGCACCTACCCAAACTCCGTCTTCAAGTGTAATTGCCTGGGCCATAAGATTAAAACTTGTTGATTTATAGTTGTGGTTGCCTGTTAGGAGCATCGCTTTTTGAGAAATACAAACATGATTCCCGATGTTTACTTCGTCTAAATTTTCTATATAACAGTCAGCCAGCCAGGAAAAATTACCAACCTTGAGTTTCCAAGGATATTTAATATAAATACCAGGTTTAATCCGGACTTCCCTTCCTATTTTTGCGCCAAAAGTACGAAGTAGTAGTACAAGGATATTGCTAAATGGCATAAGTCCTGAAGTAAATAGTAGCAGGCGGACAATATGCCAGCAAGACAATCTAAATATTGATGCACCAATGCTGAACTCATGTTTGTCGAAATCTTTTTTGAGTTCCTGAATTGGAAATTTTAGTTGTTCGGTTGATATTTTATCCATAAGTAGCTTCCAGAGATCGTGAATATATATAAGAACAAATTGAAAATTTCATGATAGCCTAGACCCAAAACCATAAATGCAGGCTGATAAAATATTGCAATTAGACACAATCTGACTATGTTTAGTATTTGGATACATAGGATGCCCAAAATTGCTGTCGAATACTTCGGAAAGTTTGCTTTTGGATAAGCAAAAGCGAAGGCGAGTAGGACATTGCTTATACCATACCCCAGACATGAATAGACAATCTTAAAACCAGCACAGCCAATTACTTTCAATCCAGTAGCATTTATCAGCACAACATAGCCAAGTGTTTGGAGAATTTTTGCAGTGCATATGATTAGAAAGCTTCTCCAAAGCGTGATGAAATTTAAGTGGTCATTAAACCAGGAAATGAAAAATCCACCTGGCGTAGTAATTCCAATGAAGGAAATTATAATTGTTTGGAAGGCCATAAAAAGTAAAAGAAATTTTAAGAGGAAACGAAATGTCTCAAGAGTATTTTTCATTCTTGTACGTTTGAGTTTTTTAATTCGTCAATTTTAATATCTATAAGCAGTCGGAACCAAAAGGCTTGTAAGAAGTGAAATATGATGCCATGTCTGCCATCAAGGATACCCCCTCTTATAATGAATCGATAAAAAAAATATAGGAATGGCCGAAGGTATAAAGGCAGCTTAGACCAAACTTGTTTGAGCCATATTATTTTTTGGTTAGGTGTGCCCAACATAGAGGAAATAGGAAGTTGGAGAGCGTCAGCTGGTCTTTTCATATGTCCCTTAGCGGCCAAATCGCTATATCTATTGTGTTTGTCGATCCAAAATTTAATTTGGTTTTCTTTTAAGTTCTCTTCTAGTAAAATTCCTTTTTTGCAGATTAATGTGTTGCCTGGAACCTGAAATCGATGGTCGAAATTTTCTGACAAATCTGAATAGCCGATCCCGGTACGAAACATTTTAAGTAGGTATTTAGGGAAATACCCACCGTATCTAATCCACGTGCCTTTAAAATAATTTTTACGATTAAAATAGATCCCATTAATTTGTTTGAAGTTGTGATCTGAAAAATTGAGGAGAAAATAGTGTAATTCGTTAGACACAATTTGGTCGGCATCTAACGCAACGATCCAAGGTGTCTTGATTTTAAAGTGTTCTAATGCAAAGTGCCACTGATTAGGATGATCTGTAAACGGATGAAACGCCGTCTGTATACCTTTGGTATGACAAATGTTCAACGTATTATCGGTGCTGCCGGAATCAAGTACAAAGGTTTCTGCATTTAGTCCATCTAGTGATTTTAAAAGTCTTGGTAAGTGCATTTCCTCATTTAGGGTTAATATGATTACTGAGAAATGTAAATTCATAGACGATTATATAATTTGATGTATTGCGGTAGCAATGTGGTAGGATGAAAGTTCTCACAAACAATGGAAGCTGCATTTTCGAAGATTGTTTTCCTTTTATCAAAGCCGAAATAAGCAGCCATTAGAGCTGCCTTGATTGAAGGAATGTTGAGGTCTGCCACCCATCCGAGGTCATTTTGTGTGACGAAATGAGCGAGCCCAACTTCTTTTGATATGCATACTGGAAGGCCGAAACTTAGACTTTCCAATATGACGTTTCCAAAATTTTCATTCTTTGAAAATAAGACCAGCAGATCGTGTCGGTTAAAAACTGCATGTTTTTTCTGGTTGTGAATAAATCCTTTCCAAACTATCCTTTTATCGATGTTAAGTTCGCATGCCATTTTTTTAAGCTTGCAGATGTACACTTCCTTCCCGAAACCACACATTGTCAGTGACCAAACTATTTTAAGTTCTGACAAAGCCTTAAATAGCAATTCAATTCCTTTTTTCTCTTCTATTCTTGAAAAAAAGAGCAGATTAAAATCTCTTTCAATATTAACCATCACTGTTTTAAGTTCAGCTGGAATTGGCAATGACTCAGGTATGTTGGCAATCACCGTGGTATTGCTGTTCGGTTGGATTTGTAATACATCTTGCTCTTCTTTTTCTGAGGTCACATGTATTTGGCAATATTTAATGAGTCGATTTCCAATAACTTTATGGATCAACCACTTCAAAAGGAAGTGTCTGTTATTCAAAGAATAAGCAGTGATCATTCCCCTTGGTGACAGGACAACTCGTTTCCCTCTTATCATCCCCAACATACAAGATAGCATAGCAGTTCCATTCCACCAAGAGTGGATATGGACTACCGTATCTTTTTTGCGTAGCTCTTTATTAAGTTGCCTTAATAATTGAAGGGATAAATGTATCTGCCCTCTAATTAACCTTTTGAAGTAATAAACGGGGACGTTATTAACTGGTAAAGCTTTACCAGTTTGTATCTTTAATTCTTGCGGCCCATTTGCTGTTGTCGTTAGTACGATGATTTCTTGTTTGGCCGCTGCCAATTCTTCGCAAAGCCGTGCAACCGAAATCGTTGGTCCGCCGTAAATGTACGCTGGTTTATAAGCCGGTGTAATGTGAATGATCATATATTGGATTTAAGCAATTGGTGTATTTCATAATGTTGTAGATTAGTAGCATGAGGAGGTATGCATAAACAATGTTATTGATGAGAAACTCCAGGTTATTTCCTCGCCACAGTTGCTGAAACAAACTGTTAAATATAATGCTGCAGCCCATTTCGTATCCTCCAAATAGATTTTCTGCCTTATTGCAGATTCTTTGAGTCAGCATCCCGTAAAGGATCATCGTAATAAAAACGCCTACATTTCCATAGATCAGATATCCATCTACAACTGGTCTGGTCTTGGCTGATATCGGTGAGGTTTTTTTAGCCACCCCTGCTTCGTAGACACGTTTCATGGAAAGAGCTTCCATCGATGGCTTTTCGTCCCAAAACATTTTTGGAATCAGGGCGATGCAGGTATTGTAAAAGATTTCCAAACCATAGAAATCATGTGAATCTGGTACCTGAGACACGTATTTGCTAAACATACCTATTTCGCTAAACCGATTGGTTAGAAATTTCCAGTTATTCTGATCAATGATTTCATCATTTCCATCGTCGAAAAATGTTTGGTATGCTTGCTCTCGTGCATTTTCCCGGGGTTTCCCTTTAAACCAGGATTGCTCTCGTATTACAATTGTGTAAGTGGGAAGTATGTATAAGAAAAGACATGCTATTGGCAATCCTAATGCAATTATTGATTTTTTATAAATAGGTAATGCGATAAATATGATGGTTAGCCATTGAACTATTATCCCCTCCTTAAATCCTGATAAGGTTGAATTTATGAAGTTTGTGATGTAGATAGTTGTTCCAAATAATGCAAAAAGAAACGACCGTTGATAGATACCATGAATAAGAAGATATGAACCGCAAGTCGCAGAAAGCACCAGTAATGGGTATTTTAGCTGAATTAGTCCTGGGATATAGTCAAGCGATAGTGCTACAGCCAAACTTACAACACACACTTTTGATAGCGTCCATAGAAATTTCTTAGGGTATAATGTTGTACTAGACTTGTTCTCATTCAACGTAATCATAATGCCAGATACCAGTGAAATATGGCCTAAGAGGCTTATTCTTTGACAGTTCGCTATGACTAAAAGGTCGCCGTCTAAATGGGCGATAAAATAGAATATAGACGTACAGCACATGAACCCTGCAAAAATTAGCTGAATCATAAAAATTGGCTGCATATACGCTATTTTGTCATGACTAAAGACCGAATAAACGGAGCAACGGGAAAACAATGTGATGTAGAAAATATAAAATGACCCCGACCATGCCGTAAGGAAGGAGAGGATAGGGAAATCCGAAAAAATCATGGCTAATAACCAAGGGATGCAAATTAGCGCAAAAGCAGGATGGTTGAGCTTCATACGATCATTCCATTGCTAAGTTTAATCTCCTGATCATAACTAATTTTAATAAAATCCGAATTGTGGTTCACAGAAAGGATGGTCCTGCCATCACGTAAGTTGGTGTCTTGAAGTTTTTCGGCGCATTTTTTCTGAAAATCACGGTCACCTACTGCCATGACTTCGTCAATAATTAAGATTTCGGACCTTAAATGGGCGGCAACTGAAAATGCCAGGCGCATGTATTCTCCCGAGGAATAGTGCTTTACCGGGCTATTGATTTGACGATCGGCTTCAGCAAAAAATATGATGGAATCCAGTTCCTTGTTGATTTCCTTTTTACTCATTCCATGCATTGCTCCATTCAAATAGATGTTTTGAATTCCAGTAAGGTCACGGTGGAATCCTGTCCCTATTTCCAGCATGCTGATTATCCTTCCTTTTCCACTAATTGTTCCGGTTGTGGGGGCTGTTATTTTACTGATTATTTTAAGTAGGGTGCTCTTTCCAGCTCCATTGTGGCCAGTTAGGGCTACTTTTTCACCTTGATCTATTGTGAAATTTATATTCCTTAGCGCCCAGAATTGCCCGTTGTAATTGTTGTTCACTTTCCTAGCTATTTGGTATAACTTTGATATATTTTCTGCTTTTATCATGATTTTTAGATTTTATCAATAAAAGTTCTTCCGGTATGTTCATAGGAAATAACGCCCACAATAAGTAGAATTAAGGATATAAAGAAACTGTAGACCAGTGCCAAATAGTTGATATTACCATTGTTAAGCAGAGCAAATCTGAATGTCTCTATTACGGTAGTCATCGGATTGACCTGCACAAAAATTTGTAAATGTTTGGGTACAGCAGATAATGGGAAAAACAATGTTGTTGCGTACATCATTAGCTGCATGGTGAAAGTTGTCAAAAAGTTCAAATCCCTATATTTTATTGTCAGCGAGGCAATGATTAATCCCATTCCCATTGCCTGACAGGTGGCAATACCAGATGCAAGCATTATTAGGAGCGCTGACCTGGGGACTGATGGTATTTCGTTGGCCAATTTTATTGAGAACAGAATCACTGTAATTATCAGCAATTGAATGATTAATCTTAAAGCCATGGAAATGGATATCGTTAGTGGAACGAGTATCCTTGGGAAATAGACTTTTCCAAAAGTTTCAATATTGTCTTTAAAAACTGAAGATATTCTGGTCGTGCATTCTGAAAAGTAAGACCAGATTGCTAAACCAGTTAGGTAGAAAATTGGCTTAGGTATGCCGTTTGTATGAATATTTACGATGTTTCCAAAGACGAATGTAAATACTCCCGCAGTTATAATTGGGTGAACAATAAACCAGGCTGGACCTAAGACAGTTTGTCGATAAGATGCCACAAAATCCCTGTATACAAGTTGTTTTAAAAGATATTTGTAAGTATAAATATCTCGGAATGTGATTTTTTTGTAGGAGAACTTGGCATCAATTCTCCATTCCTTCTTTGTCATTTTAATAGTGCTAATATTTTATCCTGATAAGTGCGCTGAGTGAACATGCTCAGGCAAAGGTTTTGTCTTTTAAATGCGATCTCGACTTGTCGATTCCTTGAGAGTGATTTACGAATTGCTTTCCGTATCTGATTGTTGTCATTGGGGTCAACCATCATTCCAAGTTGTCCGTATAACATGGCTTCAATACTTCCATCCTTATTGCCTGATATTATATCACACCCGCAGGCAGCCGCTTCAATAAAAACTAAACCAAACCCTTCCTTTTTACTTGGCAACACGAAAAGGTCACATAATGAATAGTGCATAACTAATTCCTTTTGGGGTATAAATCCCAGGAGGCTAACATTTTGGGTGAGGTTTAGATGATTGATAATTCTTTTTAGCCGATCAAGTTCATCCGGATCAATCCTTCCGCAAATTATATAGTGTAGCGTAGGGAATTCCTTTAAAAGCCCAGGTAGTGAGTCTAATACCTTTTCGTGCCCTTTGTCGCGTTCGTGTCTTGTTATTCTTGAAAGTGTCAGCAGTATTTTTTGGTCTTTTTTTAAGCCATATTTGGTCAGCAATTGTTCGGGTTTCCGAAAAGCTGAGGGTGGTTTAAAAAAGGGATCGAGGCAATTATGTAAGACGTGTATTTTTTCATCATCAATTTTGTGTATTTCACAGATTTGACTTTTGGTATAATTGCTAACTGACCATATCACCACCTTCCTTTTTATAAATCTTATTTTCCAGGGGCTGAGTGGTCTCCATATTTCAGTTCCATGAGCAATCAGAATAATTTTTATGCTCCGTTTAAAAATAGATAAGAGGAAAGCTACAGGTAAAAGGTTTACGTGGCTTAAGATAATTGTATCCGTTCTTCTTGCAATGCGAAAGCAACTCCCGATAAGTCTTGCTACATTTCCGTTAAAACCTTGAAACCGACTTGGACATATGTAGTTATCATCCGAGGTAACATCGTACAACGATTTCATGTAAAAATTAAACTGTTGAGATCTTTGCGATATTGATTGAAGTGCAAAACCTAAACTCCTGCAAACACTTTGAATTCCGCCGTCGTTATTGAAGCTATCTAGCGTGAGTAGTATCAATTTTTTTTGTGGGTGTCTTGTTGAGCTCATGCCTTAGGTATCTGCTTTAGTTGTTCGGAGTAGTAATAACTACTTGGATATGACGGATAAGATTTATCTTGACTGTAGTATCGCTGTTTAAAGTTGTCCGGTTCAAAGTCGTTTAGAATAATCGCCATAGAGGTGATTTGGAGGTCATTTCTAATCCTGTCCGCAGTTTTTAGATACTGATATTTTGAAACGCCGCTTCTAAGTACGAAAAGATTAACATCTGCTAACTTCATTATAGGGCTAACATCGGTGACCAGTCCTGCCGGAGCAGAATCAATAATTACAATGTCATAACGGCTTTTAAGGAACAGAATTAAGTCTTTCGTTTTGTTACTAGCAATTAACTCTGATGGATTTGGAGGAATCGGGCCAGACGGGATTACATCCAAGTTAGCAATCGCTGAGGGTTTGGTTATGGAGTCTAAATGGATGTGCCCAGTTAGATAAGAACTTAAGCCATCAACGTCATTGCATAAGTCTGGGAAACTTTGTGATATTTTTCTTAAGTCGGCATTAACTATCACTACTTTTTTTTGGACTAGCGTGAATGCGTACGCTAAATTTAAGGCTATAAATGATTTGCCTTCGCGGGAGGTTTCAGACGTTATACAAATGGTTTTTAGCCCTTGGTCATAGTGAAGCGAAAGGTTACTTCTCAAAAAGCGGATGGACTCAGCAAATATTGATCGAGGTGAATTTTGAAGGGCCAAATAGTTATTTTTCTCGCTTAGACTGCCTTTAAACTTTCGAATTGTGCCCAATATGGGCAAAGAACTGTTTAACTCAAGATCTGACTGGTCATAAATAAATGGATTATTTGAATTAAGCAGAAGTATAATTGCTATCCCACCGGCCATACTAAGGATAATAAACAATGAATACGTTTTTAGAGGTAGGGGAGAGACCAATTCGGAGGGGTCTGAAGCCTGGTCTAAAACCATCGCACCGGGAACCACTGCTGCTTTTGCTACTAATGCTTCCAGCCTTTTTTCAGATAGATATTTATAGATCTTTTGGTCTACTTCATAGCTTGATTGCAGATTTAAAGACTCCGTCTCTATGTCAGAAATACTTTGTAATTTCTTGTGTAAACTATCAAGTAAAACAGATACGATGCTTGAATTTTTTTCGTTAGTGGCCATATACTCCTTAAGGCTATTTTGAATCCCATACAATATGTTTTCAATTTGGGTATTCTGAGATACGATATAATCCGAAGTAGGTGTATATAGATTAAGCCTTTCGTTTCTTGATAGAATCAGTTGTTGATATTTGGTAATTAAGTTAACTAATTGCGGATCAGTTAGACCACGCAAGTCGAATGTTAACTTATTAGTTTCACCTTTTAATTCTATTTTTTCGAGATTGTATTTTATCAGTTGCCTTTGAATTTCCAGCTCATTTTGTCTATCCTTTAAAACTTCCATCTTACTCAAGCTTTGAACTTGCTGTGCATTAAAGTCATAGAGATTGTTCGTTCTATTGAACTGTTGAATTGTATTTGAGGATTTCGTGGCTTTTGTATCCATATCTAATAACATCTTGGAGATGAATTTCGAAGTTTGTGTAAGCGAGGCTTGGCGCTGGTGCCTATCGAAATTAATATATGAGGACATTAGTGCGTTAAGGAAGTCCCTGCAGAATATAGCATTTGAGCTTGTGAATTTGATTGTCAGAGTATTGGTGTTCTGACTATCATCTGATTTTAAATTGCTGCTTATTTTCTTAATTAGTTCATTTCTATCTATCAATTTGAATACGACTGGATCAATTGTTATTTGCTCTCTCTCGTTTACTACCATAAAGGTTACTCCTCTCCAGGAAATATGGTGCCCATATTTAAACCGCCGCTCAATAACATGTCTGCCTATTTCAAGGGAGAGAAGAAAAGTACGGTTGTCGACACGCTTGAATCTAAAAAGATGATCAGGAATGGGAGCTGCGGTTCTTTTTACGATTTGAATTTTTATTGGTGTAACCGGATAAATATTTTCGTCTTTGAAGTGCGTTTGAATGAAGAATTCAATATTGTAGTTTAGTTGATCTATTGCTGCCGAGATTATTCTATTAGAAAATATGATGTTTTTTTCAGACTCAACTTTGTTAGAGCGCTCGTAAAAGTTTTTTGCAGAGATAAGTTCAGCTATTTCAGATTTTTTTTCTTCGAATTTCAAAGTGCTAGTTGAGCAATAGCGAAAAGGAATAAGCTTTAGGTAAACAAAGCATGACCCAACTCCGATAACCACGGCACATATTAGCCAATACCATCTGCTTAGTATGATCTGCACCACTTTTAAATAGTTTATTTCAATATTAATTTTCGTATTCGACATCGACTAAAGTTTGCACAGTATTAAATACAGTTTAGGGTTTTTATAGTTGTTTTGTCCGGCGGTAAAAATTTTAAATAATTGTAAATAATTTCTGTAAAGGTTCAATATTCTAATAAAAAGAAATTTAGTATTTTCAATAAATATTATTTAATATTGAAACGCAAATATATTAATTATTATGATTTTTAGCATCATCACTCCTGTTTTAAATGGAGAAGAGTTTATCGAATGTTGTATCCAGTCGGTACAATCACAGGATTATCCTCATATTGAGCATGTTATTGTCGACGGGGGATCATCAGATATGACGATCTCTAAAATTGAAAATTTTAATTTCAGGAATATCAGGTTACATTCAACACCGAAACTCGGGCTATATGAAGCGATCAACGAGGGGATTTTACGTGCAAATGGCGATGTGATCGGAGTTTTAAATGCAGATGATTTTCTCACACAAGATAAAGTCATCTCATCAATGGCCTCTTATTTTTTGAATGGATATGATGCAGTTTATGGTTGTTTAAACGTTGTAAAACGCAAGGATGGCCGGACGGTCTGCCGCAAATGGGTTTCAAGTAACTTAACCTATCGGAAGCTTAAAACTGGATGGATGCCTCCTCATCCGACACTCTATATCAGACGAACACTATTTAATCAATCTGGTCTTTACACGACAAAATATAGGATTGCCGGGGATTATGAATTTATCCTCCGCCTGTTTTTAACAGTAGAAATTAAGACGTTTTTTGTCAATAGTGTTTTAGTGAACATGAGGGCGGGGGGAATAAGCAATGGTTCCTATAAGAAGCAAATAGATGTCCTGAAACAGGATTACGCCATCATGAAAGCTATGGAGATTAAGTGGCCGATTGTTATCGTACTGTTAAAGAGGATACGCAAAATTAATCAAATACTATGAGCATATTGCTGCCTATCGTGATTTCGTCTGTAATGTTGAATGCAATGCTGATGTCAGTTATCATTAGATTTTCAGCTTACTTTAAGCTATTCGATAGCGCTGATAAGTATCGAAAGAATCACGAATTTTATATATCAAGACTAGGTGGTGTAGGAATATTTTTAACCTTAAATATAATTACTTTTTTAGCCTTAGACCATGCGACTTTTATTTATGGGATTTTGAAAGCAGGAGCCATTTTGTTTTTGCTAGGACTTAAAGACGATCTGCTTGGTGGTGCAAAACCAAGTGAGAAATTTTTAATGCAGTTATTAGCTGTGGGATTATTGATAGCGCAGGGTCAATGTCAGGCTGTTGAATTGTTTCCACTTGTTTATGGAGTGCAACTTAGTCAATTTTTAAACGTGTTAGTGATAATCATTTTGATGCTTTTTATCATTAATGCTTTCAATCTAATTGACGGAATTGACGGTCTGGCTGCAGTTCTTGGTCTTATTGTAATCCTCTATCTCTCCTTGCAATTGCTAAGATTTGGATATAGTGAATATGCCGTTGTGGGGCTGATAACTTCCGGATCGTTGATCGGATTTTTAAAATATAATTTGATAAGCCGGAAGATATTTATGGGTGACGTAGGTGCCATGCTGGTCGGCCTGATTTCTGTTATTTTAGGAATAAAGTTTATCCAAATTTGTGACGAGGGACCGGATACCTTCTACAACGCGCCTTACGCTTTATTGATGTCGTTACTAATCGTTCCGTTTTTTGATTCGTCGAGGATCTTACTTATCAGGTGTTTTCATGGAAAATCATTGTTAAAGGGAGATCGAAACCATATTCATCATCGTTTACAAGATATAGGCCTTCGCGATTCTCAAATAGTGTGTGTGTTGGCGACCCATACCATTTGTATGACTTGTTTTGTGCTTTGCTTTCAAAGTTTAGGTAATTTCTCTTTGATCTGTATGACTATTTTTTGCAGTTTAATTGGGAATTCTTATTTGACATACCGAAGAGGGAAATTTTTATTTAATCATTATAGTTTCGTCGATCTTTTTTTTAGAGACACACTAAACCTCAGGCGGAATATTTTCCGTCGCGATTCTTAAAAAACAATCTCTTATTATCGGTACTTTTGCGACCTCAAATATTATTAACGATGAATGTTGCAATTAATGGCTTTGGTCGAATAGGTCGTATCTTTTTGCGTACCGCAATTGAAAGGAACATCAATGTGGTGGCCATCAATGATCTTGGTGATGTGGGTACTTTGGCGCATTTGTTCAAATACGATTCTGTGCATCAAGGTTTTAAAGGCACAGTTAGTTTTGATGATAGTAATTTGATCATCAATGGTAAGAAGATAAAGGTTTCTTCGCACGCTAGTCCTGAATTGTTACCCTGGAAGGAATTGGAGATAGATCTCGTTATTGAATCTACCGGCAAATTCATCACCAGGCAAGCGGTTGAGCTCCACATCAAGGCAGGTGCTAAGCAAGTCATTTTATCCGCACCTTCTCCAGATAGAGATATCCCGATAGTGGTATTGGGTGTTAATGACGAGCTGGTCGACTTGAAGTCTCCAATTTTGTCAAACGCTTCTTGTACAACCAACAATGTGGCGCCAATGATTAAGATATTGGACGACAATTGGGGTATCCTGGAAGGTTACATCACCACTGTGCATTCAATGACGGGCGACCAAAACTTGCACGATGCCCCGCACAAAGATTTGCGCAGGGCAAGGGCTGCTTCTACATCTATCATACCTACAACTACCGGTGCTGCAAAAGCAATAACCCGTATCTTCCCGCAATTGGAAGATAAGCTGGGTGGTGCGGGCATAAGAGTACCTGTACTTAATGGTTCCCTTACTGATTTTACCTGTTTGCTAAAATCTCCAACATCAATAGCCGAAATCAATGCTGCTTTTAAAAAGGCTGCAGAAAATGAGATGCCTGGTATTTTGGAGTATACCGAAGATCCAATAGTGTCTGTAGATATTATTGATAACCAGCACTCTTGTATATTTGATGCCCAGCTAACTTCTATAGTAGGCGATATGGTTAAGGTTGTGGGATGGTATGATAATGAAGCTGGCTACTCTGCACGTTTGGCCGATCTTGTACAAAAAATCGACAATAACAATGGTTAAATACATCAACTCAGATCAAGTGCTTCCGCTAAGAAGCAAAGTGCTCAGAAATGGTCTCGATCCCGACAAATGTAAATTCCCTACTGATGAAATTACGGATGGGTTTCATTTAGGTTGCTTTGTAGGCGAAGAGCTCGTTTCCATTGCCACATTTTTTCCTGAAGATTACCCTGAGCAGGGAACAGGTGGCTATAGGTTGAGGGGAATGGCCACTGATTCCCTTTCTGCAGGCAAGGGTTACGGAGCAGAATTGATTAATTTTGCGGTAGAAACACTTACATCTGCTAATGCTTCTTATATTTGGTGCAACGCCCGTAAAATTGCGGTTGGTTTTTACCATAAACTGGGCTTTGAAATCATCTCTGATGAATTTGAAGTTCCCGGAATAGGGCCGCATTTTAACATGATTAAACTTTTAACTCAATAACACATACGGAACCAGAAATTTAAATTAAAAATGAAAACAGTAGACCAGTTTAATTTCAAAGATAAAAAAGCCCTGATCCGGGTAGATTTTAATGTGCCCCTGGATAAGGAATTTAACATTACGGATGACAAAAGAATGCGCGCAGCGCTGCCTACAATTAATAAGATTTTAAAAGATGGTGGCTCAGTAATTCTGATGTCGCACCTGGGCCGACCTAAAGGCGGACCAGAAGATAAATATTCTTTGAAACACATTCTCAAGGATCTTTCTGCAATGTTAGGTCAGGATGTGAAATTTGCTGCTGATTGTATTGGTGAACAAGCTGAATCTGCTGCTGCACAACTAGCTGCAGGTGAAGTGCTTTTGCTGGAAAATCTTCGCTTCTACAAAGAAGAGGAAAAGGGAGACAAAGCTTTCGCAGCGCAACTCGCCAAACTTGGTGATGTCTATGTAAATGATGCATTTGGTACTGCACATCGTGCACACGCATCAACGGCTATCGTTGCAGAGTTCTTCCCGGATGGTAAATATTTTGGCTACTTAATGGCTGAAGAGCTAAAGAATGCTGAAAAGGTAAATCACGGTGCTGAAAAGCCCTTTACTGCAATTATGGGTGGTGCCAAGGTTTCAGACAAGATTTTACTAATTGAAAGCCTGTTGGATAAAGTAGACAACCTGATCATCGGTGGTGGTATGGCCTATACTTTCGCAAAAGCTCAGGGCGGTGAAATCGGTACTTCTCTTTTAGAAGAGGATAGAATGGCGCTTTGTCTTGAGTTATTGGATAAGGCAAAAGCTAAAGGGGTGAATTTGTTATTGCCTTTGGATACCGTGATTGCGGATAAATTTGACAATGAGGCGGACAAAAAGTTTGTAGATACCGGAAAAATCCCTGCTGATTGGATGGGTCTTGATATTGGTCCGAAAACCGTTGAATTGTTCTCAAAAGTGATTAAAGAATCTAAAACTTTGTTGTGGAATGGTCCGATGGGCGTGTTTGAAATGGCAAATTTTGAACAGGGTACCCGTGCTATTGCCGATGCAGTAGTGGCCGCTACACAGGACAATAATGCCTTCTCTTTGATAGGTGGGGGCGACTCCGCCGCTGCCATTGCTAAATTTAATTTAGAGGATAAAGTTAGCTACGTATCAACCGGTGGTGGTGCATTGCTGGAATATATGGAAGGTAAGGAATTGCCTGGTGTTAAGGCAATTAACGACTAGTATGACTGAACTATTTTAAGGACAGGCGTTTCGTTTTTTCGAAACGCCTGTTTTTTTTACCACTTCGTTTTTAGGGCCTGAAATGCCTAAAATGGGGGAAAGTGGTAGAAACAGAATATGTGGAAAACTTTTTGTGGTAAGATGTGGTAAAAAGTGGTAGAGATATCTATTTTTACACTACATAAAAAGCGCGTATTATAAAATGGTTCAGTTGTTAGGAGAGTTTGATTGTAAATTAGATGCGAAAGGTCGCCTGATGGTGCCTGCGAAGCTAATTAAGCAACTTCCTAATGTTGATAAAGAGGGCCTGATCATCAACCGCGGCTTTGAAAAGCACCTGGTCATCTATCCTAAAAAAGTATGGGAGGATGTTGTAGAAGATCTACACAAGCTGAACCGGTACGAAGAAAAGAACAGAGAATTTATTAGATATTTTACCCGTGGCGCTACAGACTTGTCTATGGACACCACCGGTAGGGTAAATTTGCCAAACTCTTTAATGGAGTCTGTGGGCATTGAACCAAACTCAGAAATTGTGCTGGCCTGCCAGTTCGATAAAATTGAGGTTTGGTCTAAAAAAGCATACGAAGCACTTTTTGATAAGGCGCCTGCTGATTTCGCCAATCTTGCGGAAGAGGTAATGGGCAGCAAGAACAGGAGGGATGATGGAAGATAACTACCATGTGCCTGTCTTGTTGGAAGAATGTATCGCCGGCTTACTCATTAAGCCTGATGGCGTTTACGTTGATGTGACGTTTGGTGGCGGTGGGCATTCCCGTGAAATCCTAAAAAATCTTAATCAGGACGGCGTATTGATCGCTTTCGATCAGGATCCGGATGCGCAGCGCAATAAAATTGATGATCCTAGGTTCCATTTCGTGGATCAAAACTTTGCTTTTTTGAAAAATAACCTTCGATTATTGGGTTTTAAGGCGGTAGATGGCATTCTTGCTGATCTTGGGGTTTCTTCTCATCAGTTTAATGAGGCCGAAAGGGGTTTCTCTACAAGATTTGAGTCGACGCTTGATATGCGGATGGATAAGCAAAGAAAATTGACTGCTGCCGATGTATTGAATACCTACACGGAAGAACAACTACACCTCATTTTCGGGATCTACGGGGAAGTGAAAAATGCAAAGTCGCTTGCTAAGGCTGTTGTAACCGGCAGGGTAGAGAAGCCAATTGTAACGCTATCTGATTTTAAGAAGGTAGTTGCGGCTCATATTCCAAAGGGAAAAGAAAACAAATACCTCGCCCAGGTTTTTCAGGCACTTAGGATAGAGGTGAATGGGGAAATAGACGTGTTAGAAAGTTTTCTGTCGCAAACTGCAGACGTTTTAAATACAGGTGGGCGACTGGTGGTGATGTCTTACCACTCGCTGGAAGACCGGCCGGTAAAGAATTTTCTTGCCAAGGGTAAGTTTAGGGGAGAGGTGGATAAAGATTTTTTTGGTAATGAACAAAAGCCATTTAAGGTGATTACCCGAAAAGCCATCATTGCTGATGAGGATGAATTAACGCGAAATAGCAGGTCAAGAAGTGCGAAACTTAGAATTGGAGAAAAGTTATGAATAACCGGTTCAGAGAAGAGATAGAAGAGCAAGCCCCTTTAGAGGAGGTGGAGGTTAAGGTAAAGAAGAAAGAGCCTGAGAAGGATAACTTTTTTACTAAGTTCTTTAGCGAGGATCTGGTTACGAAGGAAACCGCTACGGAAATGATGCCTTTCTTAATCTTCATTGCGGTGTTGTGTATGCTTTATATTGCCAACAGCCATATGGCCGTAAAGAACATCAGAGATATTGATAAATTAAATAAAGAGGTGAAGGAGCTGAGCTGGGAGTACAAATCGCTAAAAGCAGACCTCATGTTTAAAAGTAAGTTGACAGAGGTTGCTAAGAAAGTAGATACCCTGGGTATTAAAGAATTAACTGAACCGCCAAAGAAAATTATAATCAGCAATAATGAATATTAGGGCTAACATATTATTAAGGGTTTACCTGTCTTTCGGTCTGATCGTGCTGTTTGCCGTTGCAGTTTTGATCAGACTAGGCGACGTACAATTTGTAGAGGGACATAAATGGCGTGCCATGGCCGATAGTCTCTCTACAAAGTATGTCACCGTGGATGCTGCCCGTGGCAATATCTACTCCGTTGATGGCAGTCTGCTGGCCACGTCGATTCCGGAATATGAATTGCGAATGGACATGAAAGCGGGAGGAATAAGTGACAGCACTGTATTTTACAGTAAAGTTGATTCTCTTGGTATGGCACTGGCCGATTTTTTTAAGGATAAAACTGCTAAAGAGTATTCACGTTACCTGCGTGCGGCCAGGAGGGATGATGAAAGGTATTTGTTGATCAAACGCAAAGTAGGCTATCAGGAACTGAAACAGATCAGGACTTTTCCTTTATATAATATTGGCAAGTATACAGGTGGTTTAATCGCCGTTCAGCAAAATAAAAGAATTAAGCCCTTTAAATTTCTCGCAGCCAGAACTATTGGCTATAAGAATGAGAATGTAAGCAATGGTGTTGGTTTGGAAGGTGCATACGGTGAATACATCAATGGTGAATCTGGTAAACGTTTAATGCAGAGAATCGCCGGAGGTGTTTGGATGCCAATTAATGATGAAGCTGAAGTAGCGCCTAAAGAAGGTGCTGATATCATTTCAACGATTGACATCAACATGCAAGACCTTGCTCAGAATGCGCTTGAAAAGCAATTGAAGGTAAGCGATGCAGACCATGGTACGGTTATTTTAATGGAGGTAAATACTGGAGAAGTTAGGGCTGTAGCCAACTACACCCGTGTTAGTGAGGGGGTTTATACGGAACAATTCAATTATGCCATTGGTGGCAGTCAGGATCCTGGTTCTACCTTTAAACTTGCTTCCTACATGGCTTTGCTGGAAGACAAAAAGGTAGATACCAATACACTTGTAGCTACTGGTGATGGTTTTTATAAGATCCCGGGACATATCATCAAAGATTCGCATGGTGGTATCGGGACGGTTACTGTGAAGAAGGCATTTGAAGAATCTGCAAATACTGCGGTTGCCAAACTCGTTAATCAGCATTATCAAAACAATCCTTCTCAGTTTACTGATCATCTGTATAGAATCCATATGAACGAGAAACTGGGACTACAGATTCCTGGTGAAACCAAACCAGTAATTAAAAATCCGGGGTTCAAAAGCTGGAATAAGAACATGACATTACCGCAAATGGCTTATGGATATGAAATGCAAATAACGCCATTGCAAATGCTTGCTTTTTATAATGCTATTGCCAATAACGGAAAGTATATCGCTCCAATCTTCGTAAGAGAAATTAGGCGGCTGGGTAACCCTATTGAGCAATTTAAGGCCAGGGTAATCAGCGAACAAGTTTGCTCGCCGGAAACGGTTAAGAAATTGCAAGCCATGCTGGAGGGTGTAGTTACTGAAGGTACGGGCAAGCTAATGGGTTCTCCGCTATACCGTGTTGCTGGTAAAACAGGTACTGCTCAAGTTGCAGATGGTAATAATGGTTACAAAGCCAAAAAAAGTTACCAGGCATCTTTTTGCGGCTATTTTCCTGCTGATAAACCGAAGTATGCAATCATGGTTGCGATCAACGGTCCTAAGCATGGCTATTATGGTGCCGCAGTAGCGGGACCTGTATTTAAAGAGATAGCCGACAGGATTTATGCCAGCGATATGCAGATGTATAATAAAATTCCGGATAGATTGGTGGGCAATACGGTTAATCCTGAAAGTAAATCCGGGCCAAGTAAGCCAATTAAAAAGGTTTACAATGCATTTGGTATCAAAACTTTATATGCCGCTAAATCCAAAGACTTCAATAAAGTAGATACAAGTAACGGCATCGTGTACGAGGAGTTTAATACTGTAAAAGGTATAATGCCTGATATTAAAGGAATGGGCCTGAAAGATGCACTCTACCTTACCGGGAATGCCGGCTTAAAGACACGTGTTAAAGGAAGCGGTAGGGTTGTGGCACAATCAATTGCCGCAGGAAGCAGAATAGGTAAGGGGTTATTATTGCAAATTGAATTACAATAACATGCAGTTGCAGGAATTATTATATGGAGTATCAATCGTAAGCCTCTCTGGTCATACAAACAGGGAGATAACCGCGTTGGTATTCGACTCCCGCAAAGTAAGCCCGGGATCTGCATTTTTTGCCATTAAAGGTACTTTGTCTGACGGGCATCAATACATAGAATCTACGATCAAAGCAGGTGCATCTGTTATTGTTTGCGAGGATATTCCTGAGCAAAAAAGCGGTGATGTCACTTATATCCAGGTTGCAGAAAGTAGTGCTGCCCTTGGAATTATGGCTGCAAATTTCTATCAGAACCCCTCCGCTAAGCTTAATTTGATTGGCATCACCGGTACCAATGGAAAAACGACGATTGCCACATTGCTTTTTAAACTATTTGTAGCACTGGGTTATAAAGTAGGACTGATATCTACTGTACAGAATCAAATAAATGATGAAATCATTCCTGCTACGCATACTACCCCTAATCCTCTAGCTTTGAATGATTTGCTAAGCAAAATGGTAGAGCAGGGTTGTAGCTATTGTTTTATGGAAGTGAGTTCTCATGCTGTAGTGCAACACAGAATTGAAGGGTTAACTTTTGCCGGTGGTGTGTTTTCCAACATCACTCATGATCACCTGGATTTCCACCATACGTTTGACAACTATATCAAAGCAAAGCGTGGATTCTTTAATCTTTTGCCCAAATCTGCATTTGCCCTAACGAATGCGGACGATAAAAATGGTATGGTCATGTTGCAAAATACCAAAGCATCAAAAAAGACTTACGCACTGAAGCAGCTTGCAGATTTTAAAGCCACTGTGGTTGAAAATAGTTTCAATGGCCTTCATCTTGATGTTGACGGTATTGAAGTATTCTTTAAACTGGTAGGGTCGTTTAATGCCTATAATTTATTGGCTGTTTATGGGACTGCCTTGTTGCTTGATCAGGATCAGCTGGCTGTGTTAACTGCATTAAGCAAACTTGATGGTGCAGAGGGAAGGTTTGAATACCTGACTTCTAAAAATGGCCTTATCGGGATTGTTGACTATGCGCATACTCCAGATGCCGTACAAAATGTGTTAAGCACTATTCAAAATATTAGAAAAGGTACAGAACAGGTCATTACTGTTTTGGGTTGTGGCGGCGACAGGGATAAATCCAAGCGTCCGATAATGGCACAAGTTGCCTGCGATTGGAGTGATAAGGTTATCCTTACCTCTGACAACCCGCGTACTGAAGATCCTGCCACAATTGTAAGAGAAATGGAAGCAGGAGTGTCGCCAACAAATAAGAGAAAGGCACTAAGCATTATAGATCGAAAAGAAGCAATTAAGACGGCGTGCCTTTTGGCAAGACCAGGCGATATTATTTTAGTTGCGGGAAAAGGCCACGAGAAATATCAGGAAGTGAATGGGGTTAGGCATCACTTTGACGACAAAGAAATCTTATTGGAACAATTTAACTTAATCAGCTAATGTTATATTATTTATTCGAGTACTTAAATCAGAATTATGATTTTCCCGGATTAAGGTTGTTTCAGTACATCACTTTCAGAACCTCTCTTGCGATTATAATTTCCCTTATTATCACAACAGTTTACGGAAGAAGGATTATCAATTATTTGCAGCGCATGCAAGTGGGAGAGACCGTTAGAAATCTGGGCTTAGAGGGACAAATGCAAAAGCAAGGTACGCCTACCATGGGTGGTATCATGATTTTATTGGGTATTCTTATTCCAACGCTGCTCTTGGCAAACCTAACCAATGTTTACGTGATCTTGATGATCGTGACCACAGTTTGGATGGGTGCAATTGGTTTCGTTGATGATTATATAAAGGTTTTTAAAAAGAATAAGGAGGGCTTGGCCGGTAGGTTTAAAATAGTGGGGCAGGTTGGTTTAGCAATAATAATAGGCTGGACCATGTATTTCAACCCGAATATTGTAGTGAGGCAAACTGTTGATGAAGGAAGTATCACAAAGCCTGCCGACGCACCAATGATTCTAAGGCAAAAAGGGGAAAGCTTTTACTATACACAAGATGTAAAATCTACCTTAACGAATGTGCCTTTTTACAAGAACAATGAGTTTGATTACGCCAAAGTGCTTAAGTTTTTAGGTCCAGGCTACGAGAAGTATGCAGTAATAGTCTTCATGTTTTTTGTGATCACTATCATCACCGCAGTTTCAAACGGAGCCAATATTACAGATGGAATTGACGGGCTAGCCACGGGAACATCTGCTATTATAGGGATTACCCTGGGGTTATTGGCCTATGTTTCTGGTAATACGGTTATTGCAGACTACTTAAACATCATGTACATCCCCAACTCCGGAGAGTTGATGATATTTGCTGGTGCTTTTGTTGGGGCCTGCGTAGGTTTCCTTTGGTACAATTCATACCCGGCGCAGGTTTTTATGGGTGATACCGGAAGTTTGGCCATCGGGGGCATAATTGCGGCCTTTGCAATAATGATTCGTAAAGAATTGCTAATTCCCATTTTATGTGGAATATTTCTGTTAGAGAATCTATCTGTAATTATTCAGGTAAGTTATTTCAAGTACTCGAAAAAGCGTTTGGGTGAAGGTAGGCGCATATTTTTAATGGCACCGCTACATCATCATTATCAGAAAAAAGGATATCACGAAGCTAAGATTGTAACCAGGTTCTGGATCATCGGAATTTTGTTAGCAATTATCACCATAATAACGCTAAAACTAAGGTAATGCAAAAGGGTAAAATTGTAATTCTTGGAGGCGGAGAGAGTGGCGTTGGAGCAGCTATGCTGGCACAAAAGCAGGGCTTTGAAGTCTTTGTTTCTGATTTTGGTATCATCCCGGATCAGTACAGGCAACAATTACAGGAATTGAACATTGCATTTGAAGAAAAGCAACATACGGAAGATCAAATATTAACTGCAACGGAAGTAATAAAAAGTCCTGGTATACCAGATACTGTCCACATCATAAAAGAGATCAAGCGCAGGCAAATTCCTGTAATCTCTGAAATCGAATTTGCTAAACGCTACACGAATGCAAAGACAGTTTGCATTACCGGTTCAAACGGTAAAACCACGACCACCATGCTCACCTACCATATCCTGAAGAATGGTGGTTTAAACGTTGGTTTGGCAGGAAATATCGGGAACAGCTTTGCTGCATTAGTTGCAACTTCAGATTTCGACTGGTATGTGCTGGAACTTTCCAGCTTTATGCTTGATGACATGCATGAGTTTAAAGCAGATATAGCAGTATTGCTCAATATAACCCCTGATCATTTAGACAGGTACGATTACAAATTAAGTAATTACGCAGCCTCTAAAATGAGGATTACCAGGAACCAAAAGCCTGATGATACCTTCATTTATTGCGAAGATGACGAAGAGACGATTAAGATCATGAAAAAATTAAGGGTCAACGCGAGAACATATCCTTTTTCTATTCACAAGAAGGTGGATAGTGGCGCATACCTCGAAAACGATAACATACAAATCAATATAAACCTAAACGACCAATTAACCATGTCTATTACAGAGTTAGCCCTTCAGGGAAAACACAATATCTATAACTCTATGGCTTCGGGCATAGTAGCAAAAGTTTTAGATATTAGAAACGCCACAATACGCGAAAGTATGGGTGATTTCAAAAATATTGAACACAGACTGGAGCATGTCGCAAAGATATCTGGCGTTGATTATATAAATGACTCAAAGGCTACGAATGTAAATTCCACCTGGTACGCACTGGAAAGTGTTAATGCAGAAGTGATTTTAATCATGGGTGGTGTAGATAAAGGCAATGACTACTCCATGTTAAAGGATATGGTTCATAAAAAAGTAAAAGCAATAGTCTGTTTAGGTAAGGACAACAAGCGTATACATGAGGCCTTTGAAGATGATGTGGAGATCATCGTAAATACTTTCTCGGCAAATGAGGCTGTTCAAGTTGCCTACCATCTTGCTAAGAAAGGGGACACGGTATTGTTATCGCCCGCTTGCGCAAGTTTTGATCTTTTTAAGAATTACGAAGATAGAGGCAATCAATTTAAATCGGCTGTAAAAGAATTGTAAGCTATGATCGCATTAAATACTATTCTGGATAAAACAAAAGGCGACCGTTGGATTTGGTTGATCATTATTCTTTTGTCGATGATCTCTATACTGACTGTATACAGTGCAACAGGAACAATTGCCTACAACAAAGGTGTTACCGTAGAAAAGTATTTATTATATAAGCACGTGATTTTTGTGGTTATGGGCGTTGTAATGATTTATGTGGCCCACTTATTGGACTACAGGTATTATGCAGGTATTTCAAAAATACTGATGTTAATTACCATACCGTTGTTGGTATATACATTGTTTACCGGTCAGATTAACGGTGCTGCGCGCTGGGTTCAGGTACCTGTTATTGGACTAACCTTTCAGACCTCAGATCTTGCGAAACTTTCTTTGATTACATTTCTGGCCAGGATGCTGACCAAAAAGCAGGAAAATATTAAGGATGTTAAAAATTCCTTCTTACCCATTATGGGTTCTGTGGTGATTGTTTTCGGTTTAATTGCTAAAGCCAATTTGTCGACAGGCTTGATGCTTTTTGGCGTGAGCATTCTGTTACTGATTGTAGGACGTGTAAGTATCAAACAGATATCTATTGTTTGTGTAGCTGGCGTTTTTATGATGGTCATCTTGTTTTTAACAACTGAACGTGCAGCAACATGGAACTCAAGGATTGAGGCGTTTATGCACCCTGAAAGACAAACATCAGATAAGAATTTCCAGGCAAACCACTCCAAGATTGCCCTGGCAACAGGGGGTATGTTTGGCAAAGGTCCGGGTAACAGTACAGAAAGAAACTTTTTACCGCATCCTTATTCAGATTTTATTTTCGCGATTATAGTTGAAGAATACGGCACGTTAGGAGCAATGGTTGTGGTAGTTCTGTATATCGTGCTGCTGTATCGGTGTGTACGAATAGTAACCAAAGCACCAAAGGCATTTGGCGCCCTGCTGGCGGCAGGGCTTAGTTTTAGTTTAACCATACAGGCCTTTGCAAATATGGCTGTAGCAGTAGGCTTAGGGCCCGTTACCGGTGTCCCTTTACCCCTGGTAAGCATGGGAGGTACATCACTGATATTTACCAGTATTGCATTTGGAATAATATTGAGTGTGAGCAAGGATGTAGAAGAGTACGGAAGTAAAAAGATAATAGTAGGCGAAATACCTGCAATGGCATAGCATAATGGGAGCAACAAGAATTATCATATCAGGTGGCGGAACTGGCGGACATATTTTCCCGGCAATTTCCATCGCGAATGCGCTAAAACGTATGAGGCCGAACTGTGAGATTTTATTCGTTGGGGCTACAGGACGTATGGAAATGGAAAAAGTTCCTGCGGCAGGTTATAAAATTGTCGGACTTAATATCGCTGGAATTCAGAGAGGGTCAATAGCTAAGAATTTGAGTTTGCCATTTAAATTGGCTGGAAGCTTAAGGGCAGCCCTAAAGCTCATCAAGGATTTCAAACCAGATGTGGTTGTCGGGGTTGGTGGGTATGCATCTGGCCCAATTCTTTTTGCAGCTTCAATAAAGAACATCCCATATCTAATACAGGAACAGAACTCCTATGCTGGGATCACAAATAAGTGGTTGGGCAAAAAGGCAGCTAAAGTTTGTGTTGCATTCGATGATATGGATCAGTTTTTTCCGCCATATAGTTTGATGAAAACCGGTAATCCGGTTAGAAAGGATGTGGTGAATATCACGAATAAGCACCACCAAGGTGCAGAAATGCTGAAACTGGATCCTTTAAAGAAAACAATATTGGTTACCGGTGGTAGTTTAGGTGCTGGAACCCTAAATAAAAGTATTGAAAAGCATTTGCCTGAAATCCTGAAAGCGGATGTTCAGCTGGTTTGGCAAACTGGAAAATTTTATTACAAGGGCATCATAGACAGATTGGGCGTCGATTTTCATCCAAATATTAGGATACTTGAGTTTTTAAATAAAATGGACATGGCGTATGCTGCTGCCGATTTGATCATTTCCAGGGCAGGAGCAGGTACCATTGCTGAGTTATGTCTGATTAAAAAGCCGGTAATATTGGTTCCATCGCCAAATGTGGCAGAGGATCATCAAACCAAAAACGCGATGGCACTGGTTAAGAATGGCGCTGCGTTGTTGATTAATGATAGGTCTGCAGAGGACACGTTGGTTAGTGAGGCTTTGGCTTTATTAAAAGATGAACTACGCATGCAGGCATTTTCAGAAAATATAGGAAAAATGGGCTTGCCTGATGCGGACGACCTGATTGCCCTGGAAGTATTAAGTTTAGCGGATGGGAGGGATGCAAGCTGATGGAACTAAATACAATTAAGCGCGTATATTTTGTAGGCATCGGAGGAATCGGTATGAGTGCAATTGCCAGGTACTTTTTAAACAGGGGCTGCGTTGTTTCTGGATATGATAAAACGAAAACAGCGCTTACCGAAACCCTGGAAGCGGAAGGAATGCTAATTTCTTACGTTGATGAGCCTTCTTCACTGCCTGGTAATTTAGATGCTGCCGATCAGGAATTACTTATTGTTTATACACCGGCTATTCCCAAAGACTCGTTGATACTTAATTATTTTTTAGATCATCATTTTGAACTAAGAAAGCGTTCTGAAGTTTTAGGAATTATTAGTAAAGGTCAATTTTGTATCGCAGTAGCCGGTACACATGGAAAAACCACTACTTCCTCCATAATTGCGCACATACTTAACGATAGTGGATTTGGATGTACGGCTTTTCTTGGCGGCATTGCTACAAATTTTAATAGCAACTTTTTGTTAGGTGATAATGATGTTGTGGTTGTAGAAGCAGACGAATATGATCGGTCGTTTTTGACCCTTCATCCGGATATCGCCGTAATCACTTCCATGGATGCAGATCATTTGGATATATATGGAGACGCAGTTCAGTTACAAGATTCTTTCAGGTTATTTGCAGGACAAGTTAAACCAAATGGTTCTTTATTTGTAAAAGCTGGTTTGCCCATTGTGGACGGAGAAACTTACGGAATTGATAACGACAAAGGTATCCGGGCCACAAATATTCAAGTTAAAGACGGGCGGTTCGTATTTGATTTCACTGACGGAATCCATCACCTTAAAGAGGTTGAATTGGCCCTTCCCGGCAGACATAACATCGAAAATGCTACTGCGGCAGTAGCTGCATCAATAAAAGCAGGTGTAGAACCTGAAAAGATTAAGGCTGCTATTGCTAATTTTAAAGGAGTAAAACGCAGGTTTGAATATATTGTTAATAGACCAGAGGTGATTTATATAGATGATTACGCACATCACCCTGAAGAATTAAAGGCCTGCTTTGATGCGGTTAGGGAATTGTATCCTAACAAAGCATTGTCAGTGGTGTTCCAGCCTCATCTATTTACAAGGACACGTGATTTCGCAACAGGCTTTGCTGAAGTGCTCAGTACAGTTGATCACTTGATGTTATTGGAGATCTATCCTGCACGTGAAAAGCCTATCAGCGGAATCGATTCCAGGTATTTGTTGGATCTGATTAGTCTGGAAGATAAAATGGCATGCACCAAGGAAGAGGTGCTGGAAGTAGTGAAACAAAGAAGGCCTGAACTTTTGGTAACGGTTGGGGCTGGAGATATTGATACATTAGTTAATCCGCTTAAAAATCTCTTAGCTTATGTTTAAAAGAATTAATTGGAGAGCGGTTTTTAAAGGTTTTGCCTGGATAGTCTGTCTAAGCGGTGTGATTGTGCTGATGAGTTTCGTTAGTGTAAAGCAAAAATCCATGGCGTGTAAAGACATAAAAATCCTTATTCCCGGTGCCGACAATTTTATAGAGCGCGAAGAGGTAGATGCTATACTGAATCAGAGCCAGGGTCGTTTAATAGGGCGAAACCTTGAGGATATTAATCTTGAGGAAATTGAAAAAAGTATTAAGTCTAACCCTTATATCGCATTTGCTACAGTTTATGCGGATATGGATGGTGTAATCAATATTGAAATTCAGCAACGCCAACCAATTCTAAGGGTAATTAATTCCAATGACCAGGACTATTACATTGACAGAGATGGATTAAAAATGCCAGTTTCCGGAAACTTCACTGCAAATGTGTTGGTGGCAAATGGAAAAATAATGGAGCATTTTAGTGGGAAGGTAGATACGCTGATTACAAAACTAGCTGCAGATTTGTATAAAACCGCATTATACATCAAGTCTGATACGGTATGGGATTCGCAGATTGAGCAATTGTATGTTAACGACAAAAATGACATAGAGCTTGTGCCCCGCGTAGGGATTCAGAGAATAATTTTGGGATCAGCAGATTCGCTTGATGTGAAAATGAAGAATTTGCTGGCTTTTTATAAACAGGCAATGCCGAAGGTTGGATGGGATACTTATAAGTCTATTAACGTGAAATACACGAATCAGATTGTGTGTGAAAAGAACAAAGTAGATTCGACTGCACTAGCAGCTGCTCCAACTAAATTTGGTGCCGACAGCACTCAAAGAGAGTCTCCTGATATTGATTCATTGATCCGCGAGGACATCAAAAAGGAAGAGACTGTTGTTAAAGAAAAGAAGAAAACAGATACCAAGAAAAACAAATAAATATACACTCAACAAATCAATATTGTTATGGGCAAAGAAAAATCATCCGTTCAATCTCCAATAGTAGTAGGCTTGGATATTGGTACAACCAAAATTTGCGTTATCGTTGGCAGGAGAACGCAGCATGGAAAAATCGAGGTTTTGGGCATCGGCAAGGCAGAGTCTGCCGGGGTAACCAGAGGCGTAGTATCCAATATCCAGAAAACAGTTCAGGGCATTTCGCAGGCGGTTGAACTGGCAAGCGGGCAATCTAATGTAGAGATTCGCGTTGTTAATGTAGGTATCGCCGGGCAACACATCAAAAGTTTGCAGCATAGGGGTATCCTTACAAGAAGAGAATTAAATAACGAGATAGGGAAAAAAGATATCGATAAACTGATTGATGATATGTTTAAACTTGTGATGCCACCGGGTGAAGAAATTATCCATGTGTTGCCACAAGAATTTACCATCGATAATGAGCCGGGTATTAAAGATCCAATAGGAATGGCAGGAGTAAGGCTTGAGGCCAATTTCCATATCATATCCGGGCAAGTTACCGCAGTAAAGAATATCATGAGGTGTGTAACCAATGCAGGCTTACAAACTCAGGAATTAATATTAGAGCCATTGGCTTCTTCAGAATCAGTGTTGAGTGATGAAGAAAAGGAAGCTGGTATCGCTTTAGTTGATATTGGTGGTGGTACTACTGATATTGCAATCTTTCATGAAGGTATCATCCGACATACTGCTGTAATTCCTTTCGGTGGAAATAGTGTTACGGAAGATATCAGAGAAGGTTGTTCAGTAATGAGAAATCAGGCTGAATTGTTAAAAACAAGATTTGGATCTGCATTGGCAGAAGAAAATAAAGAAAACGAAATAATTTGTGTTCCCGGACTAAGGGGCAGAGAGCCAAAGGAAATTTCAGTAAAGAACCTCGCTTATGTAATCCAGGCCCGTATGGAAGAGATAATTGAGCATGTTTATTATGAAATTAAGTCTTCAGGCTATGAGAAAAAATTAATTGGCGGAGTGGTGATTACCGGTGGTGGCGCTTTGCTGAAGCACCTTTCGCAGTTGGTAGAGTATGTTACTGGCTTAGATTGCAGAGTTGGTTATCCAAATGAGCATCTTTCCAAGTACGATGACATGCCGAAGACTGTGTATGACGATTTGAAAAGTCCGATGTACGCAACCAGTGTTGGTTTATTGATAAAAGGAATTCAGAAAGCTGAAGAGTTAATTGAGGAAATGAAGCAGCCTGGTGTATATGTAGACACTCCGAAAGACAAAGAAAAAATTAAGCGCTCGGGAGGCGGATTGTTTGATAAATTGTTGGCAAAGACCAAGGATTTTATCAAAGATGATATGAGCGTTAGCGACGAAGATTACATTAAGCCGTAATACTTTTCAACAAACCACGATTTTTCCACATTGTTCACACTTGTGGAAAACGCCTGTTAAAAAAGTGTTAATATTACATAGGTAGATGAACAGGTAAAACAAATTTTTAAATAACTGATTCATAAAGATATGCAGTTCGAAATGTTAAAAGATAAGTCATCCATCATCAAAGTTATTGGTGTTGGTGGCGGTGGTGGTAATGCGGTAAACCATATGTACCGTCAGGGAATTACAGGTGTAGACTTTATAATTTGTAATACTGATGCCCAGGCCCTGGAGTTTAGTCCGATCCCAAACAAAGTACAGTTAGGCGCAAGTTTAACAGAAGGTATGGGTGCCGGGTCAATTCCTGAAGTTGGTAAAAACTCAGCAATAGAAAATATTGATGATATCAAACAAATGCTTGGTAGCACAACTAAAATGCTGTTTATTACTGCTGGTATGGGTGGTGGTACAGGAACAGGTGCCAGTCCTATTATTGCCAAGGCGGCAAAGGAAATGGATATACTTACTGTAGCCATTATTACAACCCCTTTCGCGTTTGAAGGTAAAAGGCGGAAAATGCAGGCAAATGACGGACTGGATGAATTAAAAAAGTATGTCGATTCTTATTTAGTTATATCCAACGACAGGTTAAGAGAGATATTTGGAAACCTAACCTTAGGTTCTGCATTTGCTCAGGCGGATGATATCTTAACAACAGCCGCAAAGGGAATTGCTGAGATCATTACTGTGCCAGGATATATCAACGTGGATTTTAAGGATGTTCGGACTGTAATGAAGGAAAGCGGTGTATCTATTATGGGTAGCTTTGCCTGTGATGGAGAAAATCGTGCCTTGAATGCAGTTGAAGGTGCTTTGGCCTCTCCATTATTAAAAGACAATGAGATTGAGGGTGCAAGATATATTCTCCTGAATATCAGTTCAGGATTACGTGAGGTTACCATGGATGAAGTAACGATTATCACCGATTACATTCAAGAAAAAGCAGGTCTATCTGCAGATTTGATCTGGGGTAATTGTATTGATGAAAATCTGGAAGATAAACTGTCGGTAACCATCATTGCAACTGGTTTCCAAACCAAGGAGCAACGTGAAGAAGATAAAAAGAATGTTAAGAAGATATCACTATTAACTCCCGAAGAAGCTCCTTTAGTTAGACCTGTGGAACCTGTCAACTCCTTCATGGCACCAAAGGCTGAAGTTGTTCATAATCTGGAGCCTGTGATGAAATTAAAAGAAGACACTAAACAGTCTGATCTTTTCGGTGACCTATTTAACACTGGAAAGAATAAGGTAGTGGAAGAGTCTGAAAATAGCTTTGTAAAGCATTCCTTTATGGAGGAAGAAGCCAACGAGGCAGAAGCTCAGAACGAATCAGGATTTGAGTTTGAAATCAAACTTGCAGAGACTGACTTCGTTTTTGAAACTCCGGCTGAAGTGTTCAACAATGACTTTGAGCCAGAACAAGAGTTGCAGGCTGAAGTGGGAGAGGATGATGATAAAAGCGACGAATCAATTGAGGATCAGCTGAAAAAATCCAAGGAACGCATTTTGAGGCTGAAAGATCTTAGCATGAAGTTAAGAACAAGTAACGGCCTTCAGGAACTGGAAAATGAGCCAGCTTATAAGCGTAAACAGATGAATTTACAACAAGTGCAGCATTCGTCGGAATCGCAGGTATCTCGGTTTACTTTGAGTAGCGATGAAGATGGAACTACAGAGATTAGACCCAACAACTCCTTTCTGCACGATAACGTTGATTAGACAATTTAATATTTTAAAAGAAGCCTTAGCAATTTGTTAAGGCTTTTTTGTAATTATTGATTATCCGTTATAATAACCCTAAATTTGCAGCATAATAACTTAATACTATAGCATTGGATATTTTTGAAAAGATAGCGAAGCATATGGGCCCGATCGGGCAGCACCATAAATGGTCACATGGATACTTCTCATTTCCGAAATTAGAGGGAGAGATCGCTCCACATATGAATTTTCGCGGTAAAGAACATTTAGTTTGGAGTTTAAATAATTACCTGGGCTTAGCCAACCATCCCGAGGTTCGAAAAGCTGACGCGCAAGGTGCAGCAGAATTTGGTATGGCATATCCTATGGGAGCGCGCATGATGTCTGGCAACTCCAAATATCATGAGCAACTGGAGCAGGAGCTTGCAGCATTTGTGGGAAAACCGGACGCATTCTTGTTAAACTTTGGTTATCAAGGGATGGTTTCCATCATAGACGCCCTTGTAGACAGGAATGATGTTATTGTTTATGATGCCGAGTCTCATGCCTGTATAATAGACGGTTTGCGTTTACATATGGGTAAACGCTTTGTTTATCAGCATAATGATATTGATGGCGCAAGAAAGCAATTGGAACGCGCTACTAAATTAGTAGAACAGACCGGTGGTGGTATACTATTGATCACCGAAGGGGTTTTTGGTATGTCTGGTGCACAGGGTAAACTAAAGGAACTTGTTGCACTTAAAAATGAGTTCAACTTCCGTATTTTGATAGATGATGCTCACGGCTTTGGAACAATGGGTCCCACCGGTGCAGGTACACATGAAGAGCAAGATTGCATAGAGGGGGTGGATGTATATTTTGGAACTTTTGCGAAGTCTATGGCTGGTATTGGAGCATTTGTAGCTTCCAGCGTAGAAATCACCAATTTCTTCCGATACAATATGAGATCTCAAACTTTCGCAAAGGCGTTGCCGATGCCAATGGTTATTGGCTTGCTTAAGAGACTTGAATTGTTAAAGAACAATCCGGAGCTAAGAGAGCGGTTATGGAATATTGCCACAACACTTCAAAGCGGCCTCAAAGAACGCGGATTTGATATTGGCGTTACTAATACAATGGTTACTCCGGTGTTTCTTAAAGGGGAGCTATTAGAAGCCACTGCGCTTACTATGGACTTACGGGAAAATTATGGTATTTTTTGTTCTATTGTAGTATACCCGGTGATCCCTAAAGGATTAATCGAATTAAGGTTAATTCCTACAGCTATGCATACACTTGAAGATGTACAGCGGACTCTGGACGCTTTCAGTGAGGTTTCTGACAAACTTAAGAATGGTTATTACAAGGAAAACCAGTTCGTAATGGAATAAGATAATTCGCAATAACAAAAAAAGCGCCTTGAACTTCAGGGCGCTTTTTTGTTATTATGACATCATTACTTAATTGCTGAGCTTTTTAGATTCGGCAACAATTGCCTGTCTAAGTGAATCAGATACTTTTACCAATGGAAGCCTTAAATGGTCTTCGCAAACTCCGAAATACGCCAATGACGCTTTCGCACCTGCAGGATTACCTTCCGCAAACATCAATCTTGTAAATTCAATTAACGAAAGATGCAATGGCAAAGCTGCATTGTAATCTCCTTTAAGGGATAGTCTGATCATGTCAGAAAGTTGTTTTGGCAATGCATTACCAACTACTGATATTACCCCAACTGCACCAAGTGCGATCATTGGTAAAGCTACCGGGTCATCCCCAGAAATCAGTAAAAAGTCTTTCGGCTTATCGCGCATAATCTGGTTGAACTGATCAAAATTTCCAGAAGCTTCTTTTATTCCAAAAATATTTTTGAAGTCGTACGCCAATCTGCAAGTCGTTTCCGCAGATACATTGCTTCCAGTTCTGCCAGGAACATTGTATAACAATAATGGGAGCTCACTAGCTTCGCTTAACGCCTTATAGTGCTCATATATACCTTGTTGAGTCGGTTTGTTATAATAAGGGCTGGCTGAAAGAATCGCATCATACCCGTCTATTTTAAAATTGCTAACCGAGTTGGCAATAGAGGCGGTATCATTGCCACCAATGCCAGCAATAAGCGGTAAACGACCGTTGTTAACCTCTGCTGTAAATTCCCAAATTTTCTTCTTTTCGTCCTTATTAAGGGTTGATGCTTCACCGGTGGTGCCTAATGATACCAGGTATTCTACATTTCCATCAATCTGGTAATTGATCAGGTTTTTTAACCCGTCAAAATCTACCGATCCATCTGCCTTAAATGGTGTAACCAATGCTACACCTGTTCCATGAAATTTGTTCATTTTACTTTATTATTTCAACATCTCAAATAAATCATCCTCTGTTATCAGTGGTACATTTAGTTTTTTCGCCTTATCCAGTTTAGACGGACCCATATTTTCACCTGCAAGGAGATAGTTAAGTTTAGCAGAAATGCCGCTTAGTATTTTGCCTCCATTACTCTCGATCAAATCCTTCAACTCCTCTCTGCTGTAATTTTCAAAAACGCCCGAAATTACAAATGTTTTTCCAGTTAATTTCTCACTTTGCAATGCTATTTCATTTTCTTGTGCCTGAAATTGCAAGCCGAAGACTTTTAGCAGGTTAATTTGCTCTATATGATCCGGCTTAGCAAAGTATTCGGTAATGCTTTCTGCTATCCGCTGACCAATTTCATCGATACCCATTAACTCTTCGACGCTACTAGTCATCAAATTATCAATGTTTTTTGTACCAAATGCAAGTTTTTTAGCTACGGTTTCGCCAACGTAGCGTATACCTAAACCAAACAGCACTTTTTCAAAAGGCATCTTTTTTGATTGTTCAATTCCGGCTAACAAGTTTTCTATGGAGCGTTCACCAAACCTTTCCAGCGTTTTTAGTTCATCAGCTTTGTTTTGCAGTAAATAGAGGTCGCTGATGTGCTTTACCAATCCTTTCTGATAAAAAGTTTCAATCGTTTCATCGCCTAATCCATCTATATTCATTGCCTTTCTTCCAATAAAATGTTGAATTTTACCCACAATCTGCGGGGGACATCCCTCATCATTGGGACAGTAAAAAGCAACCTCTCCATCCTTACGTATAAGGCGCGTCCCACATTCCGGGCAATCAACCGGATATATAACAGGTTTCGCCCCTGCAAGTCGCTTATCCAAGTTTACATTGATAATCTTTGGAATAATTTCTCCGCCTTTTTCTACATATACGCTGTCTCCCAAGTGCAAATCCAGGCGCTCAATTTCGTTGGCATTGTGAAGTGTAGCCCTTTTTACGGTAGTACCAGCAAGCTGTACAGGTTTCAGGTTGGCTACCGGTGTTACCGCGCCAGTTCTGCCAACCTGGTAGGTTACGCGTTCCAATACAGTCTCTACCTCTTGGGCTTTATATTTGTAAGATATTGCCCACCTGGGAGATTTGGCAGTAAAGCCTAACTCTTGCTGTTGTGCATAGCTATTTACTTTAATGACAATACCATCAATATCGTAACTCAGTTTAAACCTTTCATTACTCCAATGCTCAATAAATGCTAAAACATCTTCAATTCCATTCACCAACTTAGTATCATCAGATACCTTAAAACCCCATTCTTTCAACGCTTGCAAGCTATCCCAATGTGTTTTGAAGTAATTTTTATCGGTATTTAAAGAATACAGAAAACAATCAAGTGGTCTTTTTGCTACCTCTGCAGAATCCTGCATCTTTATGGTTCCTGCCGCGAAGTTTCGCGGATTCGCGTATTGAATTTCACCCAGCTCTTCACGTTCCTTATTTAATCTGGCAAAGGCAGCCCTGTGCATAAAAATCTCACCCCTGATCTCGAAAACCGGAGGAACATCTTTTGCTTTAAGTAGGTGTGGGATCTTATTTAAAGTTTTAACATTCGTCGTTACATCATCACCTTTACTGCCATCACCACGGGTAACAGCTCTTATCAATTTATCGTTTTCATAGGTAAGACTAATCGAAAGGCCGTCAAATTTCAGTTCGCATACATATTCAAAATCCTCGCCAATTGTTTTTCTAACACGCTCATCAAAATCTCTAAGGTCTTGCTCGCTGTAGGTATTACCCAAAGACAGCATTGGCCACCGGTGGTTAACTGTAACAAATGATTTTGTGATGTCGCCTCCAACTTTTTGTGTTGGAGAATTTGGATCTGCCAAATCCGGATGCTCCAATTCCAGCTTCTGAAGCGCTTCCAGCTTTTTATCGAATTCATAATCGGCGATGGTTGGCATCGCCAAAACATAGTAATTGTAGGTATGCTGATTAAGTTCCTTAACCAGCTCGTCCATTTTGTCTTTTATATCGAGGAGTGACATGGAACGAAGATACAAATTAAGCCTATTTTAACTGGCGCTCTATATCTACAAAAATCGATAAATATTGTTCTTCTAACTGTTTCGCAAATACAATGAGCTGTTTGGTCAACATAGACAATTGTTCTTCAGTAAAGGGGTTGTTCCAAACACGCATGCAAATTCGGTTCAACGCATAAGAGATGTTTTCTAATTTTTGGTAGCTGAAAAGATATCTGTTGGTAATAAAACCGTTTAAGAAGTTAAAAAATATAGTCGTGTTATCTAATTTGCTTTTTACTAGGAACTGTTCAGTAGCCAATTGATCAGCTGCTGCCAGCGCATTGTAAAACGCTTCAACGCTCAAATTTCCGTTTATAATGAGTAAATGATCAAGAACCAGTTCAAGGCCAATGTGCGCCAGGAAAAATGGTTTAACCACAGTGGTCTCCATTATCGGCAGTAGCAACTGCTTCAGCTGTTGGGTTTGGTAGGTAAAGAAATCAGATGAATGGAAAAACGCATCAACCTTTATGTGCCGCTCCCAACCTTTATAAATGCTCAACTGATTGTCATTCCCGGTGAAAAGATGAGGTGTTTTAGCGGGGTAGAGGTTAATTCCTTTGTCCGCATTTTTAACAAAATCCGGCAGTACAACACCAAGGATCATGTTCACATCCGGGTTATCTCGCTCAAAATAAAAATGGGAAAGGAAGTTCATTACTAAAAGTAAGGATTTTTATCTGCCCAGCAGGTTTTTTGGATCAGAGTAATTATAGGATAACTCAGCTTTTCCTATATTTGCCGCAAAAGGATACAAAAATGACCAATTTTATTGAAGAGTTGAAGTGGAGAGGTATGTTGCACGATGCGATGCCTGAAACAGAAGAGAAACTAAATGCAGGAATGTGCTCAGGGTATATCGGATTTGATCCCACTGCAGATTCTCTTCACGTTGGTCATTTAACCCAAATCATGACATTGATTCACTTCCAGCGGGCCGGTCACAAGCCTTACGCATTGGTAGGTGGTGCAACTGGTATGGTTGGAGATCCTTCCGGAAAATCTGACGAACGTAATCTGCAGACCGAGGAAATGGTGCAGCACAACCTGGCAGGGATGAAAGTGCAGCTGGCCAAGTTCCTTAACTTTACAGACGAAGGTAATGGCGCTGTAATGGTCAACAATATAGACTGGTTTAAGAATTTCAATTTCCTTGATTTTATAAGGGACGTAGGGAAGCATATCACTGTCAACTACATGATGGCTAAAGACAGTGTTAAGAAGCGTTTGGAAGGTGATACAGGTATGTCATTTACAGAGTTCAGTTACCAGCTAATCCAAGGTTACGATTTTTATTACCTTTGGAAACACCACAATTGTATTATTCAGATGGGCGGTTCAGACCAATGGGGAAACATTGTTACTGGTACAGAGTTGATTAGAAGAAAGGATGCCGGTGCGGCATATGGGTTAACGACACAGCTTATTAAAAAAGCAGACGGAACCAAATTTGGTAAAACAGAAAGCGGCGCGGTTTGGTTGAATCCTGAGAAAACATCTCCTTATAAATACTACCAGTTTTGGTTAAATGCCAGCGATGACGATACTAAAAAGTGGATCAGGATTTTTACGCTGAAAAGCAAGGAAGAAATAGAATCATTAGAAGCAGCGCACAACGAAGCTCCGCACCTGAGAACTCTACAAAAGGCACTCGCGGAAGACATCACAGTTAGGACCCATTCTGAAGCAGCTTTAGAGACGGCTATCAAAACTTCTGAATTCTTGTTTGGAAACGGTGCGCTGGAGTTTCTTCAAACCCTGGATGCCAAAAGTGTTTTGGAAATATTTGAAGGGGTTCCTCAATTTCATATTTCAAAAGTTGAACTAAGCAGTGGAATAGATATAGCTACGCTTCTGGCAGAAAAAACAAATGTATTTCCTTCAAAAGGAGAGGTTAAGAAAACAGTTCAGGGGGGCGGACTTAGTGTTAACAAGCTTAAAGTGGCTGATGCAAGTGCTAGTTATAACAATGCTGATTTAATCAACGATCAATTCATCATAGTCCAAAAAGGTAAAAAGAATTACTTTTTGATCATAGCTGAATAACAATTTTCTTATTCTTGTCAGTTAAATTCGACAGACGGTTAAAAGTAATTACTGCACCAGCAGGTTGCAGCCTCTGATATCAGAATTGTCAAATCTGCCCAGCACTTCAAAAGAACCATCGGGATTGCTTCTGCCAAGATCTTGTGTGGCGATAAATGAGCAAGAATTGATATTGGCCAAGTCTATCACGTTAATACCCCCAGTTTTCTGGCCTGATACAGCAGAAAGTGGGTCATTCGTATCGCGTAGGTTAATTTGCATCCAGGGCGGGCAATTAAAAATGCCCTGGCCATCAGAATAGCCTTGAGATAGCAGTTCAGTCATGCCATATTCGCTATGAATTGCATCCACACCGAAACCAGCTGTCAAGGCCTGGTGCAATTCTTCCCGCACCATTTCCTTTCTTTTACCCTTCATGCCTCCTGTTTCCATTACAATCAGTTCGGGAAACGAGATGCTGAAGTTGTCCAGAAAATCAAGTAAAGCGTAAGTAACTCCAATTAGTAGCGTCTTCTGCCCCTTGCTTTTCTGTCTTTGAAGAGCATCAAATAGCTCAGCATGATTGTGTAAAAAATATCCGCTGTCGATATGTTTGCTTCTTTCCAGTAAAGCATCAACCATGTAAATCAAGGAAGAACCGTCCCGTTCAAGGTATGATGGGAGCAAGGCGAGAATACAAAGCTCTTCTGCTGGACCGTAAAATAAGTCGAAAGCCCTATTGAAACTTTCTTCATAAATATTTAGGTCAGTCACGAAATGCCTGCTTTGAATCATTCCTGTAGTACCAGAACTGCTAAAGGTAATTTGCGGCTGCTCCTCGCTGCTTAAAACTTTATGGGTTTTGAAAAAGCCAATTGGCAAATAGGGGATTTCATTGACAGCCTTCACCTTTTCAGGTACAATCTTCAAGTTAGAAATGTATTGTTTGTATACGTGGCATCTTTGCGCCTGGATGGCAAAAACAGCTAAACAAGCCTTATCAAAGTCGTCCTTGCTGCTAATGGAAAATATACGCTGCGCTAAATCGTTCACAGCGCAAAAATACACAACAGCCTGTAATTAAGATGTACTTTTCTTAACCAACACAGCTTTTCTAAAGTGATAGCCACAAAAGCCACTGATGCCGGCCACAAAAGCGCCAAGAATTGCAGTTAATACCAATACTATCCACCAAATTTTAACCCCTAGCATTTCCGCTACGCGGCCTGCAAGCACATTTTCGTTTGGCAAACTTTTATAAAGTGCCATACCTGTCCAAAGAAATAAAATGGCAAAAAAAGGCGACCATAATGCAATCTTGCCGGTTTTTCCAATTAATCCGCAGGTGGCAAAAGAAACAACAACAATTACCCACCATGGCAAAACCATTTGCAATAAGAATGAGGCTATAAGGATAACAAGAAATACCATATTTATTACTTTTTGGATATTTTTAAATTAGCTATTATTTTAGAATTTGGATCCGAAGGAGTCTGCATGTAATACAAATCGTACAACTGCCCATTGGCCCAGGTATCGATCATATTGTCGTAAAACTTGCTTCCTGGATTGCCGGATTGGCCACCCGGAAAAACGCCATGGCCCTTGGGTGTCTTACCCAATTCGACCACCATACGCCAGGATGGCCCATTTGTCTCACTAAGTGCATTTATGGACATTTTTCCGCCCCCAATCATTAACGTTTTGGAACCAAATCCTGGTACTTTAGCAAGGTGGGGTACGTTGGTATGTTTAACATTGGCCCATTCCCATAATGTGCCAATTGGCCCATATTTTCTTTCCAGACTGTCACAGCTCCATTTGAAAGATTCATTGACTAAATCATTCAAAGTTTCTTTCTGAGGTGTTTTCGTGTTGTCAATCCATCTGGAATTCGGCTCATTCAATATCAATTGTAAAGTCCTGTCTCTCGAAGGATATTTCATCGGTACATCATCAACGCTAAACTCGTCATCCCAAATATCATATTGCAGTCGTTTTGCCCAAAGGTCAAATACGCTGGCTGCAATTGCGTTTGGGGCATAGAACTTATCCCATTCAGTAACTTTGTTTAAAGCCTCTTTTTGCGTAGCATTTAAGGTGGCATTGTCAACTTTAGAAACCATCGCAGAAACGGCATTTTGTGCAAAAATACTGTAGCTGTCGCTTTGCATTAATCTTATACTATCTGCCGTCGCATTTTTCATTACAGTTAGCCTGTCATTGATTCGCTTAGCACGTTCATACGGGGCAAACTCCCAATTGATATAATATGGATAAGTTTGATCGGTAGAAGACTGATTGGCGGAGCTTACAAAATCCCTTGGCGGATTTTTAACGGTAGGATTCTGTGATGATGGAATCCAGCCTTGCCAATCATTTTTTGGATCAGAACCATCAAGGACAAACTTACCCTGATCTTTCCATTTCAATGGAAATTTTCCATTGGCAGTTATGGCAATGTCGTTCTCGTTGGAGGCAAACACGAAATTCTGAGCCGGTGCGGTAAAAAATGTAAGTGCCTTGCGGTAATCGGCGTAGTTCTTTCCCCTATTTAGCAGGTAAAAAGTTTTAAGCTCATTTGAACGATCATGGGCTATCCACCTTAGCGCACTGCCGGTTGGAACGTTGTTAGATCTGGAATAATTTTTCGGCCTTTCCAGGTAAACAACCGGTCCGTGATGCGTGTAAAAAACCGTGTCTGTTTCTGTCTTGCCACCCCTAACTTCAATTTTCTCATACCTTACTTTGGTATTGTTCCATTTATTATTATACCAATAGCTGCTATGGGAACTATCTTTAAACTTAATTTTGTAAAAATCCAGTATATCTGCTGCAACATTGGTTACTCCCCATGCAATATCTTTGTTAAAACCTACAATAATGCCTGGAGCTCCCGGTAAAGAAACGCCATAAGCATTTACCCCAGGAGCATTGAGTTGGATCTGGTACCAAATAGACGGCAACGTTAAATCCAAATGTGGGTCATTGGCCAAAATAGGACATCCTGATGCTGTTTTTTTGCCAGAAATGGCCCAGTTATTACTGCCGATTCCTTCCTCCAATTCTTTAGTCCTCACATTACTCGCCACATCATTATCTGTCAAGGTAGGAGCTTCAGGAATTGGAAGCGGTGTAAAATCCCATTTAGTTCCGGAAGGGATGATCGGATCCTCTTTAAAAGGATAATCTGGGAACAGGTCTTTGATGACATCGGTTCCAAATTTTTTCCTAATGTTGGTCATATAAAATTCGTCCGAACCCATGGCCAGAACGGCTGACATTTGTTTCAGCAATAAAGCACATTTTATCGGTGTCCAATCCTCCGGTTTAAAATCCAGAAGCTTATACTCAAGTGGGAGCTGAGCTGCAGATAATGAATGGATATAAGCATTGATTCCGGCAGTATAAGCCAAAATCATTTCTTTAGATTGAGGATCGGCCATCATGCCCTCCAATGATTTTTCTGCGCCGTAAACCATCCCCATTCTACGTTGGTACCGATCAACCTCAATCGCTTTTTTACCCACCACTTCACAAAGTCTTCCGGCCGCATACCGAGTTTGGAAATCCATTTGCCAAAGGCGATGCATGGCCGTTACATAACCCTGAGCGTAATATACATCGTGGTCATTTTTCGCGAATACGTGGGGTATCATACGGTCGTCGAAAGCGACATCCACATCCTGTAAAGCATCCTTTAAAACAATATTTTTGCTGGCCTTTACGGTAGTGCTTTCTGCGTTTTGCCAGAACCCTGTAAACGGGTTGAGGAACTTAAGCAGCGGGGGTGTATCACCGAATTTAGTATTGAGGGAATAGGTTAATAAAACAGGTATAACAACGGTTATAATAGCTTTTATTTTATTCATCACTGCTTAAATTAAAGATATGCCAAGGTACTTATTAGAAATATTTGGTTCTGCAATTTAACATAAAACTTAATCATTTATAGCATATTAGAAATATGCACTAATTTATAACTGGAAAGCAATTTGGATAATTGAAAATTTGTACTAGATTTAGAATATAATTAACCATTTATAAAATTACAGTATGAGCAAAACTTTTACAAAAGCCGTATTTATGCTTTTAATCTTGTGCGTTACAGTTGTATCTGCACAGGCACAGAGCGTAACCATTAGCGGAGTTGTCACAGACAAAGCCACTAGTGCACCAATGCCTGGCGTAGGTATTACCATCAAGGGGAAAACTTCCGGAACAGCAACAAACAGCAATGGAAAATACTCCTTCTCCACCACAGAAAAAGCACCCTTTACCATAGTAGTTACTTACGTAGGCTATACTTCAATTGAAAAGGAAATTAGCGGAACTGTAAGTAATTTAGACTTCCAGTTGGAATCATCTGCAATACTGGGTCAGGAAGTTGTCGTTTCAGCCTCACGTACCCCAGAGCGTATCCTTGAATCTCCGGTTTCTGTAGAACGTATGGGACAATCAGTATTAAGAGAGTTGCCAACACCTTCTTTTTATGATGCCTTAACCAACATGAAAGGTGTGGAGGTAAGTGCGCAAAGTTTAACGTTCAAATCTGTAAATACCAGAGGTTTCAACTCCAACGGTAATACACGTTTTAACCAATATGTGGATGGAATGGACAACCAGGCACCGGGACTTAATTTCTCGGTTGGTAACATTATTGGTGTTAACGATCTGGATCTGGATAACGTAGAGTTACTGCCAGGCGCATCGTCAGCATTATATGGAGCTGGTGGTATCAACGGAACTATGTTAATGAGTTCCAAAAACCCTTTCGCCTATCAAGGTGCAAGTTTCCAATTTAAGACAGGAATCAACCATGTTAATGATAACAATACTGGTAACCAGGAATACAAACAACTGGATGTGAGACTAGCTAAAGCCTGGAACAACCGTTTCGCGCTTAAAGGAACCTTTTCATTCTTGCAAGCTAAGGATTGGCAGGCTGATAACTACAGCAACTTTGACCGTGCTTCAAGAACGTTTAAAGCTGGAGACCGTGCATCAGATCCTGCTTATGATGGAATAAATGTTTATGGTGATGAAAGCGGTCAAAACATGCGTAGCGTTGTATCGCAAAGCATTGAGCCTGCTGTAAGAGCTGGTATCTTAGCTGCATCAGGTGGTTTGTTCAATCCAAGAACAGTACTGAATAATGTTCCTGCCGGTGCTACTTATGCACAATACCTTGGCTTTATCAATGCTAATGTACCTGCGGCTCTAAGACCTGCAGTTATTGGTCAATATCTTCCTTTTTACTTCGGGCTAGCTAATCCAAGCGTGTTACCAAACCAAACAGTAACACGTACAGGATACAATGAAAGTGCTCTGGTAGACTATAATACACAATCCCTTAAAGCTTCAGGATCAGCGCACTATAAGCTAACTTCAACGGTTGAAGCCATTGCTCAGGCAAATTGGGGAACAGGAACTTCAGTATATACTGGTTCAGACCGTTATTCTTTACGCAACTTCAGCATCGGGCAATATAAACTGGAATTGAAAGGTGAAGACTTCTTTTTAAGAGGATACACCACACAAGAAAGGTCTGGTGACTCCTACATTTCCTCTATTCTGGGTTCATTTATTAACGAAGCGGGTAAGAAATCTACAGACTGGTATCCGCAATACATAGGGACTTATATAGGTGCTAAACTTGGTAATCCGGGTATAACAGACGCACAGGCACATGCTGCTGCCAGGAATGCTGCCGATCAGGGACGTTTAATTCCTGGAACACCTCAATTTGAAACTGCAAAAGCTAACCTGACCAACAGTACCATCGCTTCTGGAGTTGGTGCTAAGTTCAATGACAAAACTAATTTATACCATTACGAGGGAATGTACAATTTCTCTAATGTTTTTAATAACGTAGTTGAGTTTCAGGTAGGTAGTTCTTACAGGATATATCAATTAAGATCAGGCGGAACCATATTCGACGATCTTAACGGCGAAATCAATATTAAAGAATACGGAGCATTTGCGCAATTGGGTAAAAAATTGTTGAACGACAAACTGAAGCTAACTGTTGCGGGTAGGTATGATAAAAATAGCAATTTTGAGGGTCGCTTTACGCCAAGAGTAACTGGTGTGTTCACTGTAGCTCCAAACAACAACATCCGTGTTTCTTATCAAACTGGTTACCGCAATCCAACTACACAAAATCAATATATTGATTTATCTGTTGCAGGTGGTTTACAACGTTTAATTGGAGGTTTACCAGGTAGCTTAAATAAATACGGATTGTTAACTACAAACAAGCCATACACTGATGTAAGCTACCGTGCATTCCTGGGCTCTGTTGCGGCAGGCACTCCAAACCCGGCACTATTGCAAGTTTATAATTTTGATCCTAAGGGTGTAACACCAGAAAGTGTCCAAGCTTATGAATTGGGATATAAAGGATTACTTGGATCTAAATTGTTAATTGATGCTTACGGATATTACAATAAATACAAGAACTTTATCACAGCTGTTGATGTATATCAGCAAAACGGAACGGCATTTTCAAAATTCGGCGTTCCTGTAAATGCAGAAGGTGAAGTAACATCTTACGGTGCAGCACTAGGCCTGGATTACCTGATTGGAAATTACAACATTAGTGGTAACGTTTCTTATAATGAAATTGGCGACTTACCTGCGACGTACATTAATGACTTCAATACGCCAACCATCCGTTATAACCTTGGTTTCGGTAACAAAGAAATCATTAAAAACCTAGGTTTTAATGTAGCATACAGATGGCAGGATGCCTTCTATTGGAATTCATCATTTGCTTCTGGGGACGTACCTGCATTTAGCACCTTTGATGCACAAATAAACCTAAAAGTTCCATCAATTAAATCCATGATTAAATTAGGTGGATCCAACATCCTTAACAAGTATTATTTCACTTCGTATGGTAATCCTTCAGTTGGAGCATTGTACTATGTGGGTTTAACATTTAACCCTTAGTCAACAATATTATAAAATCTATTCCAGGTATTTTCTGGCAAAGCGAAGCAACCTACTGATCTTTTCAGAGGTTGCTTCGTCATTTTATGCTGTTTCTAAAATGTCACAGGAGCAGTTGTCTTGTTTGATAAAAGTAAGTTTTGCCGACTTACTGCATCAATGCGGACAGTAAGCTCGTCAACCTATTTCATGCCGAATTAATTTACATGGCAGCTAAATCATTTTATCTCTCCACATTCCTTTGCTTTTCGTAGAAATTTTAACACTTTAGATGTATAAATTACACGATCTACAGGGAAGCAAATTATACTTAAAGATTTTCATGGAAGAAATTACAGATCCGAATACAGACAATAACTCAATTATAAATAAGCAGGAAGCAGTTGAAGAAGTAATTCAACACTTAAATAATCCGGTTACTGATTTAAAGCCAATCGTAAAGCAATACCTGGGACCTGTGCAAAAGGTAATTGCCGATGGCAATAGGTTCTTTTTTGGTGATGACAGCGCTAGGGTAGAGGTTAGGGTGGTTAGCGATGAGATTATTCGCGTTCGCCTCGCGCCGCACAGCGTATTTCTGGACGACTTTTCTTACGCAGTGCCAGTTGTAGATCAAAAGGTAACTACTTTCAGGTTGCAAGAGGAGCAAGACCACTATGCAGTCTCTACCAATACCATCACCTGCAAGGTATGGAAAAGCGATTTCCACATCTCTTTCGTAGAAAACCAGAGTCAGATGGTGATGAGCGAGGATGCGGTACCTATGCACTGGGAAGAAAATGTGGAGTTTGGTGGTTATTATGTTTATGCAACTAAGAAATGTCAATCGGAAGAAAACTTCTTCGGTCTGGGCGATAAATCTGGAAACATGAATTTAAGGGGTCGTAAATTCCAGAACTGGAATACGGACGCCTATTCCTTCGGTTGGGATCAGGATCCGTTATATAGAACTATTCCTTTTTATACGGGCGTACATGATGGAGCGGCTTATGGTATCTTTTTCGACAATACCTTCCGTTCCTACTTCGACTTTGCCAGGGAAGATAATGAGAAAACAAGCTTCTGGGCTGACGGAGGGGAATTACAATACTATTATATCCATGGTCCTCATATGATGGATGTGGTTAAAAGATACCAGACTTTAACAGGTACTCATCCTATGCCCCCAAAATGGGCTTTAGGATATCAGCAGTGTCGCTGGAGTTACTATCCTGAAAAGAAGGTAAAAGAAATTGCAGATGGTTTCAGGTCAAGAAGTATTCCTTGCGATGCTATTTACCTGGATATTGACTATATGGATGGTTACCGTTGCTTTACCTGGAACAAAACCCATTTCCCTGATCCGAAAAGGATGATTAAGGAGTTGGCTAACGATGGTTTTAAAACCGTGGTGATGATTGACCCAGGGATTAAAGTGGATGATAATTATTGGGTGTTTAAAGAAGGTAAGGAGAATAACTTCTTTTGTCGCCGTAGCGATGATTACTTTATGGAAGGCCATGTGTGGCCGGGCCGATGCCAGTTTCCTGATTTTACCAATCCAACTGTTCGCGAATGGTGGGGTAACCTATACAAAGAGCTGGTAGAGATTGGAGTTGCCGGTGTTTGGAACGATATGAACGAGCCTGCTGTATTTGGTTCGGGAACTTTCCCCAACGACGTAAGGCATAACTATGATGGTTACAGAGGATCACATCGTAAAGCGCATAATGTGTATGGGATGCAAATGGTTCGATCTACTTATGATGGATTGAAAAAACTAATGCGCAATAAAAGGCCATTCACCATTACAAGGGCAGGATATTCTGGTATGCAGCGCTATGGTTGCGTGTGGACAGGAGATAACGTGGCCACATGGGAACACCTAAAATTGGGAAATATTCAGTGCCAGCGAATGTCTATCTCTGGGGTACCGTTTGTTGGTACGGACATCGGTGGGTTTAGTGGAGAGCCGGACGGAGAATTATTCACTCGTTGGATTCAATTAGGTACATTTTCACCGTTTATGCGTGCACACTCTGCAGGTGATACCGCAGAGCGGGAACCATGGAGCTTTGGTGAGCCTTTTACAAGTATAAACAGAACATATATTGAACTGCGTTATAGGTTGATGCCATATTTGTATTCTGTTTTCTGGGAGCATCACCGTTATGGTTTCCCTATTTTAAGGCCTTTGGTAATGCTTGAGCAGGAAAATCTGAGTAACAGCTTCCGCCAGGATGAGTTCACCTTTGGCGATAAAATATTGGTGTGCCCGGTATTGGAACAGGGTGCAACTTCCAGAATGGTGTACTTACCAAAAGGTAAGTGGTATAATTTCTGGACGCATGAAGTGCTTACAGGCGAGAGCGAACATAATATAGCTGCAGCTTTAGATCATATGCCATTATTTGTACGCGCAGGATCCGTAATTCCGGAATATCCGGTAATGCAATATGTTGGTGAGAAGGATGTGGATGAGGTGCTGCTGAATGTTTATTTTGCAGATTATGAGGTTAACTCATTCTTGTATGAAGATCATGGTGATACTTTTGCATATGAGCAGGACATCTACTCAGAAAAGAAATTTACAGTTAAAGGATCTGAGGCGAACCTACTCATTGAGCAAAGCAGAACCGGCTTGTATACACCTAATTACGAGCTTTACAATTACAACATCGTTGGTATACCTTTCAACGTAAATAAAATTACTGTCGACGATAAGGAAGTGACTGATTATACATTAGATGAGCGCAGTTGTCTTCGTTTCAAATCAAATAAGAATTTCACCATAATTAAAATATACAACTAATGGGGGTGCTTGCCTTTAGCTTATTGAGCGATTTTGATATTGCATTATTTATTTCAGGCAAGCATTTCAGGCTTTATGACAAGCTGGGTGCCCATTTGGTTGAGGCAGATAATACTGCCGGTACTTACTTTGCTGTTTGGGCCCCTAACGCTCAGGAAGTAAGGGTGATTGGCGACTTTAACCAATGGGACAAATCTGCACATTACCTCAATAAAAGGCCTGATGAATCTGGCATTTGGGAAGGCTTTATTGCAGGTGTAAAAAAAGGTGATGTTTACAAATATGCAATAAGAGGATTTCATGGAGAAGAGCTTGAGAAAGGTGATCCCTTTGGAAAACGCTGGGAGCATCCTCCAAGAACAGCATCTATTGTGTGGGACAATGCCTATACCTGGAAAGATAAATCCTGGTTAAACAAAAGGCCTAAGTTGACCGCACTTAACCAGCCCATGTCTGTTTATGAGATGCATCTGGGCTCCTGGCAACGTGACCCAAGTGAGCCTAAACGCGTGCTCACTTATAAGGAAATTGCAACAAGCCTTATTCCTTATATCCTGGACATGGGTTTTACACATGTAGAGTTTATGCCTTTGATGGAGTATCCTTACTACCCATCCTGGGGTTACCAGATCACCGGATATTTTGCAGCAAGTTCCAGACATGGTACACCGCAGGAACTGATGTACCTGATTGAGGAATTGCATAAGAACAATATTGGCGTGATCATGGATTGGGTGCCATCTCATTTTCCGGGAGATGCACATGGCCTCTATAATTTTGATGGTACGCATTTGTACGAGCATGCTGACATGAGAAAAGGTTTTCATCCAGATTGGAAATCTTATATTTTTAACTACGATAGGAATGAAGTCCGCTCTTTTCTAATCAGTAATGCGCTTTATTGGTTTGATCATTTCCATGTAGATGGTTTAAGGGTTGATGCGGTAGCATCAATGCTTTATTTCGATTTCTCCAGAACACCGGAACAATCAGGCACCAATGAATTCGGTGGTAGTGAAAACCTAGGTGCAGTAACTTTTCTTAAGGACATGAACGCCGCAGTTTATGCCAATTACGAAGGGGTACACACCATTGCCGAAGAAAGCAGCACTTATCCGGGTGTAACGCATCCGGTACATGCCGGTGGATTGGGATTTGGTATGAAGTGGATGATGGGTTGGATGAACGATACCTTAAAGTATTTTAAAAATGATCCGATAAACCGTAAACACCATCACCATGCACTTACTTTTAGCATCACATACGCTTTTAGTGAGAATTTTATGCTTCCTTTTTCTCATGACGAAGTGGTTCATGGTAAGTCTTCCATGATTTACAAAATGCCAGGAGATGAGTGGCAAAAATTTGCCAATTTACGTGTCTTGTATGCTTATATGTTTACACAGCCAGGCACTAAGTTGTTATTTATGGGTAACGAGTTTGCCCAAACGCACGAGTGGGATTTCAAGAATTCATTAGATTGGCACCTGTTGAAGCATCCCCCTCATTTGGGTATGCAAAAGACAGTTAGGGCTATTAATAGGCTTTATAAAACTGAACCTGCTTTATATGAATATAGTTTTTCTCATGAGGGGTTTGAGTGGATAAATGCTGATGATGCGCAAAGGTCTGTTTACATCTACATCCGAAAAGGGAAAAAAGCAAAAGATACGCTGATTGTGATCTTAAATCTAACTCCTGTTTTATGGGAAAATTATTTGGTTGGTTTGCCATTTAAAGCCAAATGGAAGGAAATTTTTAATACGGATGCAACGGAATTTTTTGGCAGTGGGGTAGCAAATGAAACAACTTTAAAACCTTTAGAAGAGGAATGTCATGGTAGGGAGTTTGCTATTTCTTTAAATATACCGCCTTTAGCCGCACTCGTCTTAAAATCAGTAAAGTAATAACGGCAATAAGACCAAATAGCAATGAAGCCAGCAGATAATATTTGGAAAAGGTTTCTGCGGGTTTCAAATGCAGGACCTGATCATACCCCATATATACCAGAGCATCCCAGTAATAGGGTAAATATTCTTGTTCACCGTTTCGTTTGTCATTCAGCCAATTCAGTTTTGCAAGATGTAACGCTGTGCTGATCTTTTTTCCAGAGAGTATACCCTGATAGCAGTCGGCCGTAATCGCCGAGGCGGCCTCATCATTAATGTTCCATAGACCTGCGATTGTGCCCTGTGCACCCAAAGCGGTAAAGCCGCGACTCAAGCTCATGATGCCTTCACCTTCTGCAACTTGCCCATCAGCAGTTCTGCAAGCACTTAGTACAATCAATGCAGGAGCATTTTTAAGGGCAGACAATTCAAAGAGGTAAATTGGCCCGTCTTCAAAAGCGAGAGTAGGTTCTTTATTGATACCAGACAGGTAAGCGTGTGTGCTGATGTGTAATACACGTGTCTTTTCAAAGGCATTGGTAAACTCCTTAACATCAGCATCTTTATCCATTAAAAATTTGCCTGTGACCATCTTCTTTATCGACGCGGCTTCTTGAGCTACTGCAGGGATAAATTGTTTATTATCGTTCTGATGAGTAATGAACAATCCCGTAAAGCCATCTACAGGTTTACGTATTTCGTGTGACTGGTTATTTAATGTTTGTAAGGAGAAGCCGTAGGATGTACTTAACCTTTTTATCAGGTAAGGCCAGGAGGATATTGACAGACTGTAGGTGCTATCGGTGACTAGCCCATCGAACGACAAGTAGCCAATTACCTCATCTGGTATTATGGTGAGCTGATCCTTAGTCTGCAAGTTTAAGTTGCCAAGTAAAGTTTGATAGAGTTGGTAGGATTGTTTGAAGAATGCTTTCGGCTCATTCATCATCACCTCTGGCCCTTTTTGATAGTATTTGTTAACAAAACCAGTGACCTGTGATTTAACCTCAGCTGCACCTGCCACTCTCTTAATGTAGACTATTCTTTTATCTTGTATTTCTATTACGTAGAGGTATCTGTTTCCTAAAAAATATTCAATTGTAAGGCCTTTTGCAGGAAGAAGTTGCAACAACTGCCGTGCAGATATGGTCTGGTTCGCTTGGAGCGCCGCCAATGCTGGGTATTTTTGTCGGAGTTTTTTTTCCAGCGACTCCAACTGGAATCGGAGCGACTCAATTTTCTGTTTGTCAGCATCAGTATTTTGCAGCCTTTCTTTCTCCCGGTAGGCTATGGCCTGACCCAATTTTTGGCGGGTGCTAAAAAGTGGATCTTTGTGCTGTTCGGTTAGTTGTAAATTGTTTCTTGCAATGTCGTCCAGCAAGGTGCGGGCTTTATTTTGCTCCATCAATTCCAAAATAATTTCTGCATATCGGGATTGCTTCGTTTGTTCCAATAATTGAAAACCCAATCCAATGGCCAGCTCCGCTTTTCTTTTGGTATCAGCCTGAAACCGATGTTTGGTTTTTACATCTGCCAGCTCAAGCCTGATCTTATCTGCTGCAGCTAATGAATATTGCATGTCTTGCAGTGAAGCAGCTATTTTACCTAAATTTTGATAGGTTAAAGCACGTTGGTAAAACACATCTATCAAACGATTGTCGCCATATAATGCTTCTATTTTAATGGAGGTCTCATTATTGAAGCCCAGAAGCTTTAGTGTTTGGTCATAATAACTAATTGCTGTGGTTGGCTTACCAGTTTTTAATTGCAGAGTACCCATTTGGGTAATGATGTAGGCTTGTTCTCTTAAACGCTCGCCTTTGTAGTATTGCTGGTTGATGTTTATCGCCTGTTGGTAAAATCTTTGTGCTGAAGCGTACTTTTTCCTTTGCAATTGGACATCCCCGGCAGTGATATAACTGCTCATTAACCAATAGGCGGTTTCGAAATTTTGAGGATGTAGCTTTTGATTAGCAATGTTTTTTGCGATGAGTGTAACTGCAAGTTCCGTTTTCCCTTCATCCCTATAAACATCAGCTAAAGTATTGTTTAATAAAGCAAGAGAAATAGCTCCTGATTCCAAATAGCTAATGCCCAATTTAACTGCTTTCTCTGCTTGCTGCAGATCTCCTAAAGACCTATACGAAATGGCCATATTGTTGTAGCTACTTGCAATTGATTTTTTGTCGCCTTCTTTGAGAGCGTAGGCCAGGGTTTGCTTTTGAATAAATAAGGCTTTTTCATAGTCCCCTAACCGTGTATAGTTATTTGCCCAGGGTTTAAATATATAGTCTACCACACCCGCTACATTGAGTTTGTTTTCAATGTAGTAATTATAGGCTTTTTCATACCTGTCTATAGATTCAAGGATGTTTCCAGAGAAAAGCTGATTATAACCCTGGTTACTAAATACCAACATTAATGCTTCTTTTTCTTGATCCGTTTTAGGCAACCTCCACATGTTATTTTCAGTTTCCATTAAAAAACTGAGACTTTGTTTTGGGTTACTGTAACTGTAATCTATTCTTAAGTAAAGCCAGTCTGTGAGGTTGTTGATGCGTTTGAGAGAATCTAGAGCGTATTTTAAGACCGGGAAGTTTTTTGTGGATTGCGCGGGTGATGTTACTGTTGATAAAAACAGGAAGACTATCGTAAAATAACAAAATTTAGCAATCCTCATCACGAAGTATTTTAGCTAAAATAGGGAATAAGCGATTAATTTCAAATGGTTTGGATAGTGGAACTGCCCTTTGAATGCTTTCGGATCTGCAACTAGAACTTCCAGCTTAGGTAAGTAATTAGCCTGTTGCTAGAATTTTGTAATGTAAACAGATAGCGGAAACCCAGTGCAGGGCCTATATGTACTTTGCCCAATTGGAGATCAGCAAAAACGGTGTTTTGGAAATCGCTGATTCCATCTTTTGTTTTAGTATAAGTTTCTTTTAAGGTTGTTGTCATTCCTGGAGTAACTAGCGATTCTAATACGCCAGATCTCGAAGGCAAAGATTCTTTGTTGATGTTGAAAGATACAAGAGTTCCTATTCCTGCCCCTAGATATTTATTGAAATTCCTTCGCAATTGTAGTGGCACCAGGTTAATGGTAAGTGCCTTGACCACAGCTGTACTGTCGATGTAGTTAACGCGAAACTCTTCTTTTCTTCCGTTTGCACCGTCCATCACCACTACTTTGCCACCATCTGTTCGGTTGATTAGGTATTCCTTCTCTGCAAATGTACTGGCATATACTTCTGCCTGTAAAAAGTATCTGTGCGGTGCAAAGGGAGCAATGCTTAGACCAAAGCTTACATTTTTTTGTCCGTTATAGGGGGTATTTCCATTTTCAAAAGGGAAGCCATAACCGGCAACTATACCAGGGGAGATGCCTGTCTTGTATTTTCCGGTCGAGTTGTTTGTATAAATCGGTTCGTTTTTATCAAATACGATTGCCGCCCCACTTTTAAATGGGAGTTTTGCAGGTTTTTCTTTAAATCCTATCTGGTATTCGATAAAGCCCATGGTAGAGTCTGCATCATGAACACCTTTTTGCTGAAGCCCGGGCAGATAGATATTACTAAATATAAAGTGGAGACTATCAGCCCGATTTAAGGTATCTAAGCAGCTCTGATTGGCATAGGCTGAGTCGCAAAGTGTGAGTTTTGGTTTGGAATCCAGCACCTTAACTGATTGAGCATTTAATACGTCAGCTATTACCACGCCTACGTCGACTTTCTTTGCCGGACCTTTACCCGTATTTTGAAAATGAACTTTATACGTCAGCTTCTTTTTCTTCCCAACCAATCGGAAGTTCATTTTGCTGTTTTTCATCATCATCTTATTTGGATCATGGGAAGCAACAATTTGAAGCTCCATTGTAAAGAACTCTGTTGCGGCAAGTGGGTTTTCGGGTACAAACATGCCAGTCAGCTTTACGACAGCATTTGTGTCTTTTATCATTTCTGGTGTGGTTTTAAATTCTAGGAAAAGGAATTGTTGCTCACCAGCTTTTAGGTTTTCAAACCTCCAACTTTGTCCTGATCTAAAGGCATCTGCTGTATGCTTCAGTAATGCTGTGCCTTCTTCGTCCAACATAGAATTGCCAATTGCTTCCTCAATACTCGGACCTGAATTAGATGCTAAGTACCCATTGGAAATGTTGGATGATTTTAAAATGGCCAGGTTTCCATTTTTACGGTATTCTACTTTTTTCTCGTTATGATAAGTGCGGGCGTCTACCAGCTCAAAGTTGTCTTGGTTGAACTCTTTGTCATTGAACAATATAGTTATCGTTCCGTTCAGAGTAGCTAGCCTGTTTTCCGTTCTATTCTTATACCCCATCAAAAGCATCATGTCTTCACCGGGTTTGGGCATACAATTGGTTTTCATCTCAATTGAGCCTTCTGTTTTGAAGAAAGTTTTTTCTGAAGGGTCTTCAATTGATGCCAGGACAGGTCTACTGCTGCCTGGTTTGATCGGTTTAGGCCGGGTTGGTGGGCGCTTTCCGTCATCGTAACTATTGGTGGCGAATAGTCGCACATTATGAATAATGGAATCAGTATAATTGTGAGATGGTTCTTTTTCAAATGAAAATTTGCCATCTCCAAACTCCCAGAAGTAAGTGTAAAATGGTTCAGGTGCACCAGCTATTTGTCTAAGCGGCCTTAAGACAGATGTAAATTTAAGTGTACCGTTTTCTTCCTTAACGTTGATGATAGCAGGAACCGTGTCGGCAGGCAGTGTTTTTCCCTGTGGAGCTTGTCCGAATGCAACAGTGGCTCCGATTAGTAATAGCGTTATCAGGAAAAAACATTTCTTCATGTTATTAAAATTAGTAAATAAGTTTATAATAACTAAAAAAGATAAAGCGCCAGGCGGCACTTTATCTTAATTGTTTATTTTATTGTTAGTGTTAGTAGTTATCCAGTTCATTGATCGCTGCTTGTACCGCTGCTTCTGTAGTTTCAGTTAAGGAGAGGCTAAAGTTTTGATTGGCTGAAATTGTAGTTTCTACGGCTGCATAGTAATACCTTCCATCTTTGATGGAGAAAGCAAACATTCTTCCTTCAGAACCGATTGGCATCATGTTGTCATAGCTTTTAACTTTATTGAGTCCATTTGGCGTGTAAATTTGCGCCACAACATTTGCACCCTTAGCACAGAAGTAAACAAACGTTTCTCCGCTGTAGGCATGGAAGCTGGCCATCGATCCCGGGTTATTCAATACATCTACAGTTATCGTAGTTTTAGGGTTAGCATTGTTATAGAAGATGTCGCAATTTACCCATCCCAAACTGCCGAAATCAAATGTAAAAGCTTGTTGTACTGCACCAACTTCTTTCATTCCAACACCGTTGGCTTGTCTAGGAGCTGCCCATGCCATTTGGTTTGCTGCGGCGGCTACTAAGGGTTTTTCTGCCTGATCAACTCCGACCCAAAGTTGAGTTGCTCCATCTCTTTTTGCAGGTATAGATATTTTTACCGGTACCGCCAGATTCTGATCTACACTGCTACCGTTTGTTTTTACACCAATAAAGATAAATCCATCTGATGCTAGTGGTGCTCCAGAAGCGTGATTAGTGTTGGTTCCGGTAAATATAACTGCGCTTCTCTTTAGTACTTCATAGGATTCAACAGTAACATTCCCGGTTACCGGAATACCACCTTTTGTTAGCGATCCAACCGGAAATGTGATTTTTGTTCCATTTGTAAGTGAAACTGTTTGAGGAAGGTTAGAGGCATTTATGGTATTTAATTGTTTTTGAGCCCCAAATTTCTCTGTAAATTCTTTGGCAGTGTTTACTGTGTTGGTGCCCGTAATGGGACGGTCTTTTTTACATGCAATTGTTAATGATAAGATTGCGATAAATAATGCTGATGTGAAGTTTAACTTTTTCATGATGTTTATATTTTATATTTCAATACTTGCTTACTCTATTCTGGCTTTTCAGCTTTCGCCTTTAGGTGATTCGAATAGATATCAATAGCACTTGCAATTTGTTACCCCTCTTTTGAAAAAAAAATATACTTTAGTGTGATTTCTTTAGTAATTATAGCGCCAATGGCTAAAAACATACATTCTGATCAACACCTCGTTACAGGTCTAGTTAATAATGACGCGACAATTGTTAATGAAATCTATAAGCGATGTGCCCCAAAGGTTAAATCATGGATAACATTTAACAGTGGTAGTGCAGACGATGCTGCTGATGTATTCCAAGAGGCCTTACTGGATGTCTATAAGCAGGCTAAATACAATTCATTGGAATTGACCTGCCCTTTTGAGCCCTACATTCTCTTGATCTGTAAACGTAAATGGTTAAACGAAATAAAAAAAAGATCAGTTTTACCGGTAACAAATAGCGATGAGGATTTATTACTTATCGGAGAAGATACTTTTGCAAATGCAGATTACCTGCAAAATCAGGAGCAGCAATTCAAACGCTTTCTTGGTGCTTTTGAAAAACTGGGCGACCGGTGTAAAGAAATTATCACATGGAGCATGAAGGGTGAAGCACAGGAGAAAGTTGCTGAAAGGATGGGCGTTACATATGGTTATCTGAGAAAGAAGAAATCAGAATGTATGGCATCACTCATTAAAATGGTTCAATCAGACAAAATGGAAGAATAAGATGAAAGAGGAGAATATACTATCCGTAGCCCGTTATAGCGAGGGCGATATGGAGCTTCATGAAAAACTAGAATTTGAAGCTAAACTTCAGAATGATGTATCATTGCAGCGTGACCTGGAGGAATACCAGAAAATACATCAAGCACTCCAAATCAATATTGCACCAGATAATCGGGACCAACAATTGGCCGCCAGTTTACAGTTATTGAATGCGCAATATTTTAAAGAAGAATCCAAGCCCCTCATTGATGAAGGAGCTTCAGTTAAGAAAGAAGCTAAAGTGGTTTCTTTTAAACCTTTTATCAAATATTTCAGCATTGCTGCTGTATTGCTCATTGGTGTCATGGTGTGGGCACCATGGTCTGGAGGTCTATATGAAAAGTACCGCATTAGCAAGGAAATGTCTGTAGCAGAACGTAGCGCATCTCAGCAAAATAACATAGCCGCTGGCGCCGCGCTGTATAATAAGGGAGATTATGAAGGCGCGAGAAAAATTTTGCAGTCAGAATACATGTTAAACCCGCAAAATCCGCTGTTGTCATATTATTTCTCTATAACTTTAATAGAAACTTCTCAGGCTATGGAAGCCAGAACAGTGCTTGTAAATCTTTACAACGGAGATTCTGTTTTTAAATATGACGCGGCTTATTTCATCGGTCTAAGTTTTGTGAAAGAGCACAACAATGCTGAAGCTGTTAAGTGGTTTCAAAGGGTGCCACAGGGAACTGCGAACTTTAATCAAGCGCAGGAATTGATTGGTAAGTTGAAGTAGTAATCAGTTTTTCTGTTATTGAAAAGCTAATTTAAATGACGAGAAAACAGCATTTTGGTCGGCCCTTCCGTTGAAGTTTAACCCAACTCTAGGACTTCGATCCCATTGTGGCAAAAATTGATAGGAGTAGTCAGCCTCTCCCTTGAGTTCTATCCATTTTCCCGGCTCCTGACTCCAATACACCTTGCAGTTAAGATCGGGTTGGGCAGTTAGCTTAAGACTCACCCCCTTATTTACCAGGGAAAGCGGCTCTGAGGCGATAACGGTTCTTTTATTGTCTTTTACAATCCAGTATTCAATTTTATTGCCTGCAACTCCTATTCCTATTGCGCTGTTGGCATCACCATAAAATGCCAATCCTTTAAGCGCACTGTTTGAGTTGGTAACGGTAGTTGTTGCCGTAAAGCTAGTTGATACTGGTCTCAACGTGAGCACAATCCCGGCATTGTTTCCTGCTTTAACTGAGCCTGATAGATACAAGTTTCCATTTGCCAGTTTTGTAGAAGGAGTAGAATTTCTAAAATCCCACTGCCATGCTTTACCTACAGTTTTACCATCAAAATTATCAGTAAAATTTGTCCTTTGCGCATCGATTGAGGTTTTTGCTGCTTTTTTAGGATTTAAAGACGGCCAACCTGTTTCTTTATCCCAGCTCAATTCTGCCAGCATGCCTTCCCGCCCTGTAAATACATTATTCTTTTTGCTGTAAGAATGGTAGAGGTAAAAAGTTTTGCCGCCGGGTGTGTTTACAAATGTGCCGTGACCGGGGCATTTCCATTCTGCTGTTTCTGCCAGAATTGGGTTGTTCTGATAGTTTTCAAAAGGACTGGTTAGCGATTTAGATCTGGCTACCCTCACGTTGTAATCACATTGGAGTCCGCAGCAATTCCCCGCTGAATAGAACAGGTAATAATAATCGCCCTGCTTTAAGATACTTTGACCTTCCAGGCCGATGCCTTTCTCATCTTTTAATAAAGAGAAAGTATCGCCTTCAAGCGTTAAGCCATCTGCTGAAAGTTTACTTCCCAAAATTTCAATTGGTCTTTTGTCTAATCCGTAGGCCTTGAATGTGATATATAACTGCCCGTTATCATTGTAGACAAAAGCATCAATGGCTTCTTTGCCGTGTTCAATGATAACCCCGTGGTCTTTAAAACCTTTGTCTGGAAATGCAGAAGTGGCTACTCCGATATAGGATACCCCATCTTTCTTCCTTCTTGCTGTATAGTAAATGAAATAAGTTCCGTTGTTAAAATAATATTCAGGAGCCCAGAAAGAACCCGATGTCCATTCAGGCGCTTTGTCAAAAATGTAGCCGGTTTGCTTCCAATCTACCAAATTACTTGAAGTGTATATTGGAAAATGGGGAGCCCATTCTGATGAGGTGCCTACCGCAAAATATTGATTTCCTTTTCTAATCACTGAAGGATCTGCAAAGTCTCCGGGAATCACTGCTTTTTGTTCTTGAGCACTAACATTTGAAAGAACTGGCAAAAGGGCAGTGAGAAATAACAGGCATCTGGAAAGTGAGTTCATTTTATTGATTTTGGTTGCGGCAATATAGGAAAAAGTGGATTTAAAGTCATATCCCTGTTTATGAAATCGGTTTCAAACAATTAGGCAGTAATTTTGACTATCATCAATTGTACATGAAGAAGTTACTTAATAACACGCCATATTCTGTTTTAGACCTTGCAACGGTTGTACAGGGTAAAACACCAGCAGATACATTTAAAAACAGCCTTGACCTGGCCAGGCATGTGGAGGAATGGGGATTTAAACGCTATTGGCTTGCCGAACACCATAACATGATTAGTGTCGCCAGTTCTGCCACATCAGTTGTAATCGGACACATTGCCGCAGGAACGAAAACCTTGAGAGTCGGATCTGGAGGTATTATGCTGCCCAACCACTCACCCTTAGTGATCGCTGAACAATTCGGTACTTTGGCTTCACTGTTTCCAGATAGGATTGATTTGGGTTTAGGAAGGGCTCCAGGGACTGATCAGGTAACTGCAATGGCAATACGCGGTGAACGTTTTAGCGCCGCAAATGATTTTCCTAAAGATGTATTGAAACTTCAACAGTACTTTTCCAGCGCTAACAGTACCAGTAGTGTGAGGGCAATTCCCGGAGAAGGACTTGATATTCCGATCTGGATTTTAGGTTCCAGCACAGACAGTGCACACCTCGCTGCAGCGCTAGGCTTGCCTTACGCTTTTGCAAGCCATTTTGCACCCGCACAGTTTTTAACGGCAATTGACATTTACCGAAAGAATTTTAAGCCATCTGCGCAATTGGACAAGCCTTACGTGCTGGCTTGTATTAATGTTGTTGCTGCTGATACAGATGCTGAAGCAAATAAGCTCGCAACGTCTTTGTTTCAATTGTTTAGGGGTATTGTTACGGGCAAGCGCCAACTCTTGCAGCCGCCGGTTGACAATATGGATGATATTTGGGACGTTTACGAAGAAGCTCAAGCGAACCAAATGCTGGCCTGCACCTTTATAGGTAGTAAAGAAACTTTGACGCAAGATCTGCAAAGTTTTATAGATCAAACGCAGGTAGATGAGGTTATGGCTACTTCCCATATCTTTGACCATCAGGCGCGTTTGCATTCTTACGAAATTTTTTCGCAAGTATTCCTATCTTTATAGGACATTCGTTAACACCTATCAACATTGAATAAAAGAAGCCGGCTCGTTCTCTCGTTTTTATTGGGGTTTTTAATCCTTTCACTTCATTCATTCGGTCAGGCCGAAGTGAGGGATTCCGTAAAGACGGGAATTTACATAACGAGTATCCATGATATAGACTTCAAGGCAAAGGAATATACAATAGATTTCTGGCTCTGGCTGAAATATAAGAATAGGGAGTTCAATTTCGTAGAAAACCTGGAGATTCCGCAAGCAAAAAGCGTAACAAAATCATTTTCAACTATAGATTCATCAGGAAAGGAGGTATACCTGCTAATGAAGATACAGTGTATTATGAAGGATTCCTGGGCTATAGATAATTTTCCTTTTGATCATCAGACGCTCAGGCTATCGATCGAAAACTCACAATTCGATTCCAAGGCACTCATTTTTAAACCTGATACCCTGGGTAAACAATTTGATCCAAGATTTACGCTGAGGGGATGGGACGTAGACAGTCTAAAGATAAGTGCGGGAACGAAGCTTTACGAAACTGCCTTTGGCGATACTTCAGTGGCAAAACCACATACAGAATATAGTAATTTTAAAGTTCGTGTTGGAATAAGTCGCAATGCCATGGGTATCTTTTGGAAAATGTTTCTGGGGATGTATGTTGCATTTTTGATTGCGTTTATGTGTTTTTATATCCATACAGATAGTATAGATTCCAGGTTTGGTTTAAGTGTAGGTTCTCTCTTCGCTGTAATCGGTAATAAATATATTATCGATGCCTCTTTGCCTGAAACTACAACCTTTACGCTTGTAGACACGTTACACGGGATTACACTGTTGTTTATTTTAGCCGTCATTGTATCGACTGCTTATTCATTAAAGCTGATTAAAAACGACAAATTGACCAAGGCCAATAGATTTGACAGGATATCTTCTTTGGTGCTTTTATCGACATATATTGCACTTAACTTCTTATTTATTTTAGAAGCCATTTACGGTTAGGGTCAGAAAGTTACCTCCTTCGTAGTTTTTATATACGTGTTATTCATAATTGAAGTATTTTTGATCCACTATGAATACTAAACAAGCCTATAACATTTGGGCCGCACAATACGATACCAATGATAATAAAACCAGAGATCTGGAGGGACTGGCCTTAAAGCTTACCTTAGCCAGCATTTCTTTCAATAAAGTCTTAGAGATTGGCTGCGGAACTGGTAAAAATACGGAATGGTTAATTGATAAGGCGGTACAGATTACTGCTGTAGATCTTTCAGATCAGATGCTGGCACGCGCTAAAGACAAGTTTACTTCAAATAAAGTGCAGTTTAAACAAGCGGATATTACCCGTAGGTGGAATTTTAGAGATGGCCTGTATGACCTGGTGACGTTCAGTCTGATCCTGGAACACATCGAAAACCTGGACTATGTATTTAATGAAGTAGGAAAGTCTTTAAATGCAGGCGGGTATGTTTACATCGGGGAACTGCATCCATTTAAACAATACACTGGCACAAAAGCGAGGTTTGATACTGCCGGAGGCGAGCAACAGGTGGTTGACTGTTTTAATCACAATGTGTCTGACTTTATCAATGCAGGTAGAAAGCACGGGCTAAATCTTGTTGGATTGGAAGAATATTTCGACGACAATGATCGCAGCCAAATCCCGAGGATTTTGACGATCTTGCTTAAGAAATCTTAAAACATCCAAACCAAGTTATGAAAGCAAGTGTTCTAATTATCTTAACATTAATCGTTTTTTACCCATTTAAAAAAGCCATGTCGCAAACTGAAAAAAAACCACAAGCTGTTGTATTAAACCACATTGCAGTTTATGTGGCAGATTTACAAACTGCTACAGCGTTTTATAAAACTGTTTTCGGATTGGAACAAATACCGGAACCCTTTAAAGACAACAGGCACACGTGGTTTACTCTTGGTGCAGCAGGTCAGCTACATTTGATCCAGGGTGCTAAGACAGGTTTGGTGTTCGATAAGAACGAGCACTTGTGCTTTAGTGTTCCATCAGTAGATGCATTTGTAAAGAATTTAAACGCACTTAAAATCAGTTTTGAGGATTGGCCTGGTAAAGCGAGTACCATTACAACCAGGGTAGACGGTGTTAAGCAGATCTATTTTAAAGATGTTGATGGACATTGGCTGGAAGTAAATGATGCAAAATAAAGAACACGTAGAAGACCATCCCGGCCATGACCACGAGCATAAAGATGATGATGATCATGATCACGATCATGGTGGGGGAGAAGGATGGAAGGGGCACTGGCCACTAATTACTTCCTTTGTAATTTTGCTGGTGATGCAGGTGTTAGAGCTAGGATTTAAAGTTAAACTACCACTTGTTATTAATCTGCCTGTTTATGTTGCTGCTTTTTTTCTGGCAGGGTACAATGTATTAAATATCGCCTTTAAAAAGGTGCTGCACTTTGATTTCTTCAATGAGTTCTTTTTAATGAGTGTAGCCACTATAGGTGCATTCGCTATTGGTTCTTATAGTGAAGGTGTAGCAGTTATGGTTTTTTATTCCATAGGAGAATGGTTTCAGGATTCAGCAGTTGACAAGGCGAAAAGAAGTATTAAGGCGTTACTTGATGTAAGGCCAGACCGTGTTGAAGTCATCAGAGATGGAAAAGTAACGGAAGTCAGTCCGGCGGAAGTAAAACTGGATGAACTCATACAAGTAAAACCTGGAGAAAAGGTGGCACTGGATGGTCTATTAAATTCTGAATCGGCAACTTTTAACACCGCAGCCCTCACAGGAGAAAGCAGACCTGATAAAAAGGAAAAAGGGCAGCCTGTGTTTGCTGGGATGATCAATTTAAATCAGTTAGCAGAAGTGAAGGTAACTTCATTATTCAAAGACAGCAAGTTAAGCAAGATCCTGGAAATGGTACAGGATGCTACCGCAAGAAAATCACAAACTCAGTTATTCATATCCGGTTTTGCCCGTATCTACACGCCAATAGTATTTTTGCTTGCAGTACTTGTTGTAAGTCTTCCCTACTTTTTTGTGGCAGATTATCAGTTTAGGGAGTGGCTATACAGAGGATTGGTGTTTTTGGTAATTAGTTGCCCTTGTGCGTTAGTAGTTTCCATACCACTCGGGTATTTTGGTGGTATCGGCCTAGCTTCTAAAAATGGTATACTATTTAAAGGTTCTAACTTTTTAGATGTCATGACCAAAATAAATACCGTGGTGATGGATAAAACAGGTACACTAACGAAAGGGGTATTTAACGTGCAGGAGATTGTTGCCAATGGTATTGATGAGGACCAACTGATGCGCTACGCAGCTGCATTGGAGTCTAAATCCACACACCCTATCGCAACTGCGATTAAGGCGCATACAACGGATTTTGAGCATTTAAATGTTACACACATTGAAGAGATCCCTGGTCATGGATTAAAAGGGACAGTTGATGGCAAGCTTGTTCTTGCTGGTAATACCAAGTTGCTCAGTAAATTCAATATTGAATATGATAAAGAGATAGAGGACATAGCCGACACCATTGTTGTAATCGCTATTGAAGGTAAATATGCCGGGTACATTCTTATAGCAGATGAAATTAAAGAAGATGCCATCGATGCCATTAAAGGTATAAATAGTTTAAATATTCAGACGGTGATGTTGAGCGGAGATAAGGAGTCGGTAGTTGCCAAGGTGGCAAAACTTCTGGGAATTGAGAAAGCATACGGTGCCTTACTGCCTGAAGATAAAGTTAATAAGGTAGAAGAACTTAAAGCGCAAGGCAGGATACTGGCTTTTGTTGGAGACGGGGTAAATGACGCACCGGTAGTTGCCCTGGCAGATGCAGGAATAGCTATGGGGGGACTTGGAAGTGATGCCACAATTGAAACTGCAGATATTGTGATTCAGAACGATCAGCCAGGGAAAATCCTTACGGCGATTAAAATAGGAAAAATCACCAGGCAGATCGTGTGGCAAAACATAACTTTAGCAATGGTGGTAAAAGTAGTAGTTCTAGTGCTTGGCGCGGGAGGGGTAGCAACACTATGGGAAGCAGTCATCGCAGATGTAGGTGTAGCTTTACTGGCTATTCTCAATGCGGTACGCATTCAAAATATGAAATTATAAAAAAAAGCCGGCGCTATTTGAGCCGGCTTTTTTGTGTCAAAATAACTCGTTATTTAAAGGTTGCGATATCCACTACTTTATCGCTGCCACCCTTGTTAATCTTTTGAAGAAAGGAGATGCCATTAGCAGTAACCCATTTGTAATTGCTTTGAATAAACAAGGCAACTTGGTCTGGGTTTGTGCCAGATTGTGCTGGCAATACCGTGTTTAATACCTCATTGGTAGCGTAATGAACCTGATAGAGGCTAGTCTTTGTTAAGAATACCAAAGTTTGTTTATCGTGAGATAAGAGAAAGAAATCACCTTGTATGCGTTCTTCTGGTTTTTCTCTTTTAATCAGATAGGCCTTTGCGTTTACGTTAGTAATAAAGAAATCATTATTAATCAAATAGCCTGTTTTAGCCACTTTAACCAATCCTTTTGTAAATTCCTTATCATTTGATCCAGATGATGCACGGTAAAGACTTACCACATCTATTTTATTTTCATTTAAGTTGATGATGTAACATGGGGCAGTTAAGCCAGACTTGTCAGCAATCTGTACAAGAATAGAAGTTTTTTGCGTGTTTACATATTGTGCAAAAGAGAACTTATCAGCAACTGCAGCTTTATCAGATGGGTTAGTTTGGATTTTAATTAACGTGTCTCTGAACTTTACACTAAACTCTCCCTCTGCATTCTTATCTTCTGCCAACCGCTCATCAGTACCGTATTTTACGATGAATAAAGCATCCCCTTCCTGGTAAGAGTTAAAACGTTCAGTATCGTTCAGTACTCTCGGAACGTAAACAGATTCATGTTTGCCTTTGCAGCTAGCAAAAAGGATCACTACTGCGAATACATAGATTAAATTTTTCATTTGAATTATATTTGATTAAGGGGTATATATTGAATTGTGTTAATTTTTCTCAAAGTTAAATGATGCGGCGATATATCCAAATGTAATCGCTGTGGTATTTAATTTGTTGCAAGCGTATTTTTGTCTTCCATTAGAAACATGATGCCGGGCCGCTTGGATCTCCAAACGTAATTTTCATAGATATGGATAAAAAGTCCGCCCTTTGTTGCATCTACTTTTAATGGTACCGTCAGGCTCTCATCTGTTGGGTAATTTATTTGATATAATGATGATTGCTGGAGAAAAACAAGAGTTGAATGGTCTGGCGATTTCATGATGAATTGTCCTTGGATAGGTTCATCAGAATTTTGTCGCTTTAGGAAGTGGACTTTTGCGTTGACAAAACCGATTAAGAATTCATTATTGATCAGAAAGCCATCGCTACCCAAGTCTGTCAGACCAATATATTTTTTATCTCCCCGTGTTTCTGATGGTCTTGCTAATTCAGTAATCCTTAGCTGGTGATTTTTCAAGGCGATTAGGTAAAATTTAGCCATTAACCCTGAATCATCTGCCACTTGTGCTAGAAGGCATGTCTTCTGGGTATTCATAAATTTGCCCCTGATAAACTTGCCATTAACTGTAGAAGGATTATTTTTATCCGTCTGGATGCTTACTACAGTATCTCCAAATTTTACCTGGTACCACGCTCTCGGATTTTTCCCAAATTGGTTTCCTTTCTTTTCATTCTTTGGATTAAAGGTTATCGTACTGTCAGACTCGGCAGGATAGTCGTTAAACGTTTCTCCCTGACTGATCATTCTGGTAGGATATGTTTTCTCAATTTCCTTCTCAGCGCAACCGAAAAAGAGCAAAGAAAGGATAAATAGGTAAATGATTTTCCTCATGGAAAATCAAATTACGAATTATCCGCCAAAGTTCCTCACCTTAAATATAAAGGAACACATAAAGTATCTTCCCAAGCGGTTAACCCTCCTGTCAACTATTACGTTATCATAGGCATCAGTAGTAATTCCAGAGTTTTGGTTGAACAAATCAAACCCATCTAAACGAAGAACACCCATGTCCTTTTTCAGGAACTTATACTCCATATACAATCTTAGAATGGTCGGGTTGTTTACAAATGACGAGTTAAAGCCTGAATTGACCACTTTTGAAAAATCATAGCCAACTGTTAATACTTTGAAAAAATAATTTCGCCCGTTGATTCCATATTCTAAACGACCAGTTTTCCTGTCTTGAGAGGATGGCAGCGAGTTGTCTATTTTTGTTTCTGAATACGAGCTTTGCAATTCCAGGTTGGTAATGTCTTCCAGATCAACCCTTAAACCAAGTCTTTGTCCCCAGGTTATCCTTTGCGCATTGTTTCTGTTTCTATCAATGAAGGAAACATTATTTTGTGTTGATGCCCAGCCTCCGTAGTTGAGCGTAAATTTCTTGCCGGTAAAAGGTTTGGTATAGCCGTAGTTTCCATTTAGGTCGTAAAAGCCGTCTGTGTTGGTATAGGTGGTAAATTGATTGATGGTCCCCGGGACGAGTACTTTTGTAGTTACGATCTTATTCTGTGTTTGATTGTACGAGATACTGGCATCCAGTAAATGGCCCAGGTTCCAATCAGCTTGTTTGTAATGTGCGTTTATGCTATTTACAAATTCTGGTTTTAGATTGGGGTTTCCGGTGACGATATTTTGAAGGTTAGAGTTATCTGAAATAGGCTGTAGCTGGTAGAAACCAGGCTGGTTATTTCTTGCCCAGTAATTTACCTCTACTGTTTCTTGTTTAGTGAATTTGTATACAAATCTTGCAGAAGGAGTGATGTTAAATGTCCTTTGCATGGTATTCACGTTTTTGCTCAGGTTCTGCCCCTTCAATACTGCAGGTTGTGCATTTATCCCTATGGTGTAGTTTAGCTTCTCGTCAATAAACCGGTAATTTACGCCAACTTTATTGGTGATAAATTGGAAATCGTAATTGTTGCTCAAATCATTATTGTAAACTTCATTACCACCAATTACATCCCTTAGGTTTTTTTCGTTCGAAGTTGCTGATCTTCCAAAATTATAGTTAAACTCAACAAATGTCTTCTTGCCAAAGGGCTCCATATAAGAAGCGCCCGTATATGTTCCCAGGTTTGTATTATTCTGATCATTTAACTGGTTCTGGTATCTTGTAGAGTCCAAACCAACATTAGTAATGATGTAGTCGTTAACAGAGTTTCTGAAATTATCACCATTTGAATAGTTAACATTGCCCCACATGCTCAGGTTGCGTCCTTTTGCAGAGAATTTATGGTTGTAAAAAAGATTAGTTCTAAAATTTAGGGAGTTGGAAGTGTTAAAGTTTGTGCTTGATCTATTTGTTTTTAAGGTCTCCTGAGTAATTTCTGATGCCCCCTGACTGTTGCCCTGATTGTCATTGTAGGAGAAGCCAGGAGAAATTTTAAAATAGTTCATAGTATCTGCTTTATATTCCAGATTACCCGAAAAATCATGATTAAAACGGTTATTAAAATTGTTATTGTTTGAATTTTCTAACCTTGTAAATGCGTGTGTGGAATCCTGAAGAGAACTTCTGGTAAATGCAGAACTGATGGTGTTGTTCTTCGTGTTGTCAAAGTTGTAATTTGCATCTGCCGACAATTTCGGTCCCCATTCGTTTCGGTAATTTATCCCGCCCGCGCTTCTGGTAGTTACACCATCGCCGCCTCCGTTTCTCATGTTTGCGTTTGCAATTGTACCATCAAAGGAGATTTGACGTTCGCCTTTCATTAAGTTTCCCCGCAAGCTGGTGTTGTAGCGGTCTGAACTGCCCATGCCGCCTGATGCCCTTGCGAAATATCCTTTTTTCTTGTCTTCCGCTATTGTTAAGTTTAAAACTTTTTCAGGTTCACCAGTTTTAATTCCGGTAAGTTTTGCCTGATCGCCATAATCGTCAATTAGCTGAATGTTTTTAATGATGTCTGCAGGCATGTTTTTTATCGCAGTAGCCACATCAGTGCCATAAAAATCTTTTCCATTTACCTTGATCTTAGTAATTGGAACACCCTGGTTGGTTACGTTTCCATCCTTGTCAACTACTATGCCCGGCAATTTTTTGAGAACTTCATCGACAGCATCACCTTCCCGAACAGGAAATGCGGCAGCATTAAAACTTACCGTGTCTTCAGTTACCCTAATTGGTGGCGTACCTGATATGGTTACGCCATCTAACGTATTTGATATGGGCAGCAATTTTATAGAGGGGACGATAAATGTATTGCCTTGTGTAATTTGGTATTCTTTTTTGAAGGGCTGAAAACCTAAATATGCCGCAGTTAATGTGAATTGTGCAGACTTTACTTTAGCCAGACTAAAAGCACCTTCTGTATTTGTTGAAGTGGCAAGACTGTCTTTAAGCCAGTTAATTCTCACTACTGCACTTGGAAGGGGCAGCCCTGCGGTATCAAGTATTGCTCCTTTAACGGTGTATGACTGTGCTTTTCCATAGAAAAAGCTGCCCGCAACCAAGAGGCATGGTAAAGTTAATTTAGTAAAAAGATTCATTTGTTGTGTGTGTACCATAAAAGTACAACAACCTTTGTTAAAGGATTTTAGCGTAATTGATATGTTACATATAATATTGATGATTTGAAGTGCATTGTTTGGATAAAATAGTATTCATGGGAATATTCTTTTTTATATTACCATTTGTGTCTATCTTGTAATTGACTGAAAGAGATAAAAGTAACTAAACACATTACCCGATTGGCAACATTAGTAATTGTACTTGCTACAGCGGGTTGTGACCAGATTTCCAAAAATATTGTCAGGACTAAGATAGATCTTAATGAACAGATAAAGATTGGGATAGATAATATCACCCTAACGAAAGTAGAAAATACTGGTGCATTTTTGAGTATTGGTAGCTTTTTACCCGCTTCAGTAAAGTTTACTTTGTTAATTATTCTGCCTTGTTTGGTTATGCTGTTGGGTTTGTATCATGTTATGATTAACCGGAGATTACCTAAAATGGTTGTTATAGGTGTTGCACTAATCGTTGGTGGGGGGATAGGCAATTTATTTGATCGTGTAGTATTTGGATCTGTCACTGACTTTCTTCATATCGATTTTGTTATTTTTAAAACTGGAATATTCAATGTGGCTGATATGGCAATTATGATGGAATGGTATTGGTGGCTATTACCATTTATAAAAATAAGCTCGTAACTTTAAGTCATTAATTAACCAAATAAGCTCTTAATGAAATATGTATTTATTGCAGTTTTTATGGTGTTCACCATCAGCTGCACTTTTGCGCAAAGTAATTTGAATATCGTAGGTACCGTTAAAAATGAAAGCGGTATACCATTGGATGCAGCATCAGTGTTTCTCAGTGGAACTACCCAGTCAACCAAAACCAACAGTAAAGGAGAATTCAGTTTTTTTAATATCAAATCAGGCTCTTATGTTTTGGTGGTAAGTATGGTAGGGTTTACACCAGTCAACGAAACAATTGCTGTTTCTGATCAGTTGCTTAAGAGGAGTGTAGTACTCAAGGAACGGCGCATCCAACTAAATGAAGTTCAGGTGGGTAATAAGGGTGATGTTCAGCGTTCAGCACATTTTAAAACTTTTTTCGATAACTTTATAGGGATCTCCAACAATGCAAAGGACTGCAAAATTATAAATGCAGATATCATTGAGTATACAACAAACCGAAGTATTCTTGGTGCGACATCTCCCGATTTCTTGATTATTGAAAATAAAAATCTGGGTTATCGGATCAAATACCTCCTCTCAGATTTTACTTTTAACGGGGAAAACGGGATTACAAACTTCACAGGAGATTGCATTTTTGAACAGTTAACGGGAAATGAGAAGCAGGAAGTGAAATGGAAGAAAAATCGGTTAAAAGCATATAATGGATCATTTATGCACTATTTGAGGTCTATCTATAACAATGTGGATAGCGCTGAAGGGTTTGAGACCCATATTGTTAAAGGCGATGGCGAGCCAGATTCCAATCGGGTAGATATGAGTAAATACCTGATCAAGATGGATAATAATCTGGCTGAACTCAAATTTAAGCCAAAGTTATTGATCACATACTTAAAGCCCGCAATGTCCACTAATAAAAAAATACAAAGGGGAACATCTCAACTGGCCAGAACAAATGTAAAAGCAGTACCTAAACACCTTCCGGCAACTTACCTTAATTTATATGCTGGCAGAACCATAATTGATAGCCGTGGCAGTTTTGAAAATTACCAGAGCTTTTTTATTAATGGAGTTTGGGGAGCAATGCGGTTAGGCGATCAGTTGCCTTTCGAGTATCTTCCTTAAATTAAAAAGAGGCAATCTATCCAGAATTGCCTCTTTTCTAACCAAATATAAACCTGTTGAACGGGTTTTATTTTAAGTTTCCGTAGTACTCAACGAATTTAGCCAGCGCATTTGAATAACCCCATTCGTTGTCATACCATGAAACCACTTTAACGAAGTGATCGCTCAATGAAATACCAGCTTTTGCATCAAAAATTGAAGCATGTGGATCTCCGATAAAGTCAGATGAAACAACCTCATCTTCAGTATATGCCAATACGCCTTTCAGCTCACCTTCAGAGGCAGCTTTCATCGCTTTCTTAATTTCTTCGTAAGTAGCTGGTTTTTCTAAACGAGCAGTTAAATCAACAACTGAAACGTCAGATACCGGTACACGGAATGACATACCTGTTAATTTACCTTTTAGCTCAGGAAGAACTAAACCTACAGCTTTAGCAGCACCAGTTGATGAAGGGATGATGTTTGAGAAACCACCACGTCCGCCTCTCCAGTCTTTAGCAGAAGGGCTGTCAACTGTTTTTTGAGTTGCAGTTACAGCGTGAATAGTGCTCATTAAACCTTCAACTATACCAAAGTTATCGTGTAATACCTTAGCAATAGGAGCTAAACAGTTAGTAGTACAAGAAGCATTTGAAACAATAGTTTGGTCTGCTGTTAATTTAAGGTGATTTACGCCCATTACATAAGTAGGGGTATCATCTTTTGCAGGTGCAGAGAATACTACTCTTTTTGCTCCGGCATCAATGTGTTTTTGTCCGTCAACTTGAGTTAAGAATAAACCAGTTGATTCGATTACAGTCTCAACACCAACTTCATCCCATTTCAGGTTAGAAGGGTCTCTCTCTGCAGTAATACGGATTGTTTTACCGTTAACTACCAAATGTCCGTTCTCAACAGCAATTGTGCCATCAAAACGACCATGAGTAGAGTCATACTTTAACATATAAGCCATGTATTCTGGCTCAACAAGATCGTTAATTGCAACGATATCTAATCCTCTTTTTAAAGCAGCTCTAAATACCAGTCTGCCGATACGGCCAAAGCCGTTTATTCCAATTTTGCTCATTTTGTTAATTTGAATAGTAGTTTAATAGATTGTATATGGGTTCTTTAGTAATTGATGTTATTTCCAGGCCATGTTTCTTTGCCATGGCCCGCAGTTCCTGTTGAAAGTTGCCTGCCACAATACCTACAAAATGTATCTCCTTACCTGGATGTAATTTTATGGTTGGCAACAGGTATGTGGAAAAATAATTTTCAAAGGCATTTTGCAGGATGTCAGTAATAAATGGATGTTCTCTATGTTCCAAAAAGAAATCGAAGAAGGAACTCAGAAATTGCTGCACCATGGGCTTTTTATATACCCGTTCCAGAACTTGCGGCCTGTCCAGGTTATACCTAACAGAGAACTCAGTTTGCAACTCTTTTGGTAATTTGTGTTGTATGAATTTCTTCAAAATAATTTTGCCGAGGTAATTTGCAGACCCCTCATCACCAAGCACAAAGCCTAGGCCAAAGTTGTTCTTTTCCAGCTTTTTACCATCAAAATAGGAACAATTGGCGCCACTGCCTAAAATGCCTACAATTCCGCCATTATTGTAACATGCAGAAATGGCAGCTCCATATAAATCGTCACGTACTTTGATCTTACTGTTCTTAAAAAACAAGCCTAATGTTTGAGCAAGTTCATCCCTTCTTTCTTTTGAAGACGCCCCTGCTGCAAATACGTAGATTTTTTTGATGCTTTCGGCGTGATTGATCAGCGTAGCTTTTTTATTCAGAAACTGAAGAATGGTTTTTTGATCGTTAAAGCAGGGGTTGATCCCGGGCATAGTACAGTCAGCAATGGTTTTCCCATCTCTGGCAATCTTCCAGAAAGCTGTTTTAGAACCGCTGTACACTACTGCTACCATTTTTTTATATAGACAATACCTTTGTCATTTCTAATAGATCACTTTCCAATTTAAAGAAGTGCCTTGTGAGCGCTTCATCAATACTTGTTGTTTCAATATCGTTGCCCCTTAAGCCAACCATATGCATTGTATTTCCTTTTAAAAGCTCATTAACTGCAGCAAAACCAAGCCTGCTGCCTAATATTCTGTCGAAACTACTCGGGCTTCCTCCACGTTGCAGGTGTCCTAAGATAGTTACTTTTGTATCATAATGGTTAAAACGTTCTTTAACCTTTTTCGCAATGTCGTATGCACCGCCGAACTTATTACCTTCTGATACGATTACAATACTTGAAGATTTTTTGGTAGAGGCTCCAGATTCCAGTTGGGCAATAAGTTCATCCAAACTGGTTTCTTTTTCCGGTAACAAAACTGCTTCTGCGCCACTAGCTATTCCACTTCTAAGTGCTATACATCCAGAATCTCTGCCCATCACTTCAATAAAGAATAACCGGTCGTGAGAGTCTGCGGTATCCCTGATCTTATCAATAGCTTCAATTACTGTATTTATAGCGGTATCGTATCCTAAAGTAAAATCAGAACCGTAAAGGTCATTGTCTATCGTGCCGGGAACCCCCATAACACGCACACCAAACTTTTTACCAAAACGTTGAGCTCCTGTGAAGGTCCCGTCGCCACCAATAACCACAAGACCATCAATATCTCTGGCTTGAAGGTTTTTGAAGGCAATTTCCATTCCCTCATCGGTTTTGAATTCTAAACAGCGGGCAGTTTTTAAAATGGTGCCGCCCATGTGTATCGTATTACTTACGGATCTTGCATCCATTGGGATAATGTTGTCGTTGATCAGTCCCTGGTATCCCTGCAAAACCCCAAACATATTTACACCATTGTATATCCCTGTACGAACTACTGCCCTAATGCAGGCGTTCATTCCGGGAGCATCACCGCCTGATGTAAGTACAGCAATATTTTTAATATTTGGTTTCATAATTATATACGAATATAAGGTGTAATTTTTACACTAAGTAATTTTATTTGTATTTTTTATGTAATTAGGCGGCAAGTATATTTAAATGATTTTATATTTTAAAGATCGGTTTTAAAGTTTTAGTTTATATCACCTATCTTGTTGCTCAATAAGATCGCACATTGAAATGTTACAAGCCTTTAAAATCATCATTTTATAGTTTTCCATTTAAAATTCCTATTTTTCTAAACTATTCCTTATTCTGATTCAGCAGAATCAATATATATTTGCAGGATAGCACTTTCAGAGCGGACAATAAATTAATGAATCACTAAACAATAATTATTTTGAGCGAAATTTTACCAAAGTTTAATTCCACATTCTCCATAGACTGCGTTGTATTCGGTTTTGATGGTGGAGAATTGAAAATTCTTTTGATCGAAAGAAATGAAGAGCCATTTAAAGATTGGTGGGCTTTGCCGGGTAACATTGTTGGTGAACAGGAAAGTTTAGACCAATCGGCCGCAAGGATTTTGAATGAACTAACTGGCTTGTCCAATATCTACATGGAACAATACTACACCTTCGGTGATGTAAACCGTCACCCACAGGGTAGGGTGGTCAGTATAGCCTATTATGCCTTGCTAAGGTTGGGGGGTGATAAAGCAGTGAAGCCGATTAGTACTTACGCTAAGAAAGCAAACTGGGTTGATGTGAAGGACTTGCCTAAACTGGCCTTCGACCATAAAAAGATATTTGAAACCGGGCTGGAGAAAATTAAGCGCAGGATTAAACACCAGCCTATTGCATTCGAACTATTGCCTGAGAAATTTACTTTGACGCAATTGCAAAATGTTTACGAGGTGATTTTAAGTAAAAAATTAGATAAGCGTAATTTTAGAAAGAAGATGCTCAGCTTTGGTGTTCTGAAAGATCTGGAAGAAAAACAACAGGGGGTTTCTTTCAGGGCCGCAACGCTGTATAAATTTGATAAAAGGAAATACGCCAAATTATTTGGCAAAGAGATATCGTTTTAAAAAGCATTTAAAGCCAAAAGAAAAGGCCCGGAACAATTGTTCCGGGCCTTTATAATTTATTTGTTTGCAATGTGCAAATGATAGTCTACAAGGTCATCTATAGGAGATCTGATGATCTTTCCTATCCCCATCTCGTACTTATCAGCTACAACGCTTAGAATGTCCCTAAAGCTATATCCAACAGAACCCACGCAATTTAACTTGTAGTCCTTGTAGTTTGGATAGTGAATTACCAGATTTTCAAAAAATGCGGTAAAAGCATATACAATCGTGTTATAGGTATAATCTTCGTAACTGTCTTTGAAGTCGTAAAGGAACTTACTAAAGCTTGCGCAAAAACGGTTAGGTAATGGTTTGTTGTATATATTGTCGAATATGTCTTCGTTTGTTAGTGCAAAATTATCATAAAAACTTTCTCTTAATCCTTTTGGCATATAACCTTTCATATAATCAGAAAGGATTCTTTTGCCAATGTAGCAACCACTTCCTTCATCACCCAAAAAGTAACCTAAAGAGTCGATGTTCAGGCTAATGTCTGTTCCATCGTAAAGACAAGAGTTAGTACCTGTACCCAGAATAGCTGCGAAGCCTGGTTCATCTCCAAGTAAAGCTCTGCATGAGGCCAGTAAGTCATGCCCGATGCGAACGTCTGCACCTGTGAATACCTGTTTCATCGCATCGTAAACTATTTTGCGTTTTGCATCTGTAGAACAGCCTGCGCCATAATAGTGAACTTCTGTAAGCTTCTCTTTTTCTAAATGATCAGGTAGTGAATTGTTTAAAGATTCCACTATATATTCTTCACTTGAAAAATAAGGATTATAGCCTTCTGTGTTGAAAAGGATTTTCCTGCCTGCCTCGTTAATTAAACACCAATTGGTCTTGGTCGAACCACCATCTGCAATAACTATCATTTTACTTAGAATTTAGAATAAAAGTAAACAATCCTACTGCCTGTACCTGGTTTTCTTTCATAAATTTTGTCTTTTAGTTTTGGTTGTTTTAAGTTTTTATATGTTAAAAACGCTAAAAAAGGCCTTTTTTAACACAATGCTCGTCGTTTTTGTGTTACCATATTGTTAAATAAACACTAAGCTAAAATACGCTTGTTATTTTAATTTCCAAATTTAAAATTGTCTCTTTCCTTTTACAGTAGAAAAAAGTATCGGATATTGGCTTCACGACGGCTAAAAAGACCCTAATCTCTCATTATATTTGGCTTTGTTAAATTTTTATGGCAATACGAATTGATTTAAGAAGCGACACTGTGACCAAGCCAACACCAGGCATGTTGGAGGCAATGATGAATGCAAAAGTGGGTGATGATGTATTCGGAGAAGATGAAACAGTAAGTGCCTTGGAGGCAAAACTTGCTGCCACTTTTCAGATGGAAGCAGGAATGTTTTGTCCTTCCGGAACCATGACCAATCAAATTGCCATCAAATGCTTTACTAAGCCGATGGATGAAGTGATATGCGACCAGACCGCGCATGTTTACCGGTATGAGGGCGGTGGTATTGCCTATCATTCTATGGCTTCCGTACGTTTGCTCAACGGGCCGCGCGGTATTCTCACACCAGAAATGATTGAACCGGAAATTAATGAGCCAAATATCCATTACCCGGATTCTACCTTGGTGGTTTTGGAAAACACCGTTAATAAAGGGGGAGGCGCTTGTTATCAGCTCTCACAGATAGAATCGATCAGCGCACTTTGCAAAATTAAAGGTCTGAAGCTGCATCTGGATGGGGCCAGGATCTTTAACGCGTTAATTGCTACCGGAGACCAGGCAAATGGTTATGGTAAATACTTTGATGGGATTTCTGTTTGCCTTTCCAAGGGACTTGGCGCACCCGTTGGGTCAGTTTTGCTTGGTTCAAAAGAGACCATCAAAAGTGCAATTAAGATCAGAAAGGCATTTGGCGGTGGCATGAGGCAAGCAGGTTACCTGGCTGCCGCAGGAATTTATGCGCTTGATCACCATGTGGACAGGCTTGCGGAAGATCATCAGCATGCCAAAGCACTTTCAGCGGCCTTAAAAGAAGTAAGTTATGTAACTGATGTGATGCCGGTTGAAACCAATATTGTAATCTTTGAAGTAGCACCCGAATATAAAGCTACAGATATTGTGGAGCTATTTGCTTCAAAAGGTCTGGCTTGCAACACCACCAGTAGCAAAACCATAAGAATGGTTACGCATCTAGGTATTTCTCCTTCGTTAATTGACATGGCTGTAGGTATTATTAAAAATTTAAAATGAAGAAAATACTGATTGCCAACAGAGGAGAAATAGCCCTTCGAATTATGCGTTCGGCGCGGGAGATGGGCATAAAAACAGTAGCTGTTTTTTCAGAGGCTGATAGAAATGCATTACATGTCAGGTATGCTGATGAGGCAATATGCATTGGGCCCGCGCCGTCTAATCAATCTTACCTCGTTGCTGAAAAAATTATTGAGGCATGCATAAAAACTGGGGCCGAAGCAATCCATCCAGGCTACGGGTTTTTATCGGAAAATGCCGCCTTTGCCAGGCTGGTACGTGAAGCAGGGCTAATTTTAATCGGACCATCTCCTGAGGCAATGGAAATTATGGGGAATAAGCTTTCTGCGAAGGCGGCTGCATTAAAATACAACATTCCCATGGTTCCTGGTACTGAAGAGGCGATCACTGATATAGCGGAAGCTAAAAGTAGGGCGGTAGCAGTAGGTTTTCCAATACTCATCAAAGCCGCTGCAGGTGGTGGCGGAAAAGGCATGCGTATAGTCAATTCTAAAGAAGAATTTGAAGAACAAATGCAACTAGCGGTAAGTGAAGCGATCTCAGCATTTGGTGATGGAGCTGTTTTTATAGAACGTTTTGTGAGCTCTCCAAGACATATCGAAATCCAGGTTCTCGGCGATTCGCATGGTAATATCGTCCACTTGTTTGAACGCGAATGTTCTGTACAACGCCGGCACCAGAAGGTAGTAGAAGAGGCACCATCCAGTATACTCACTCCAGAAATGCGAGCGCAAATGGGAGCTTGTGCTGTCGACGTAGCAAGGGCTGTAAATTACGAAGGCGCAGGCACAGTAGAGTTTATCCTGGATGAAAACCTGGATTTCTTCTTTTTGGAAATGAATACTCGGCTCCAGGTGGAGCATCCGGTAACAGAACTGATAACAGGTTTAGATCTGGTGAAGGAACAAATTAAAATAGCCCGGGGAGAAGCGCTCAGTTTCCGGCAGGAAGACCTCAAGATCAGCGGACATGCAATTGAACTCCGGGTATACGCCGAAGATCCGGAGAATAACTTCCTGCCTGATATTGGCACGCTAGAGACTTACGTCGTCCCTAAAGGCAATGGTGTTAGGGTAGACGATGGTTTTGAACAGGGGATGGAAATTCCAATTTACTACGACCCAATGATTGCTAAGCTAATCACCTATGGGTCAACCCGTCAAGAAGCCATCAATAGAATGGTTAGAGCTATTGATGAATATGACATTACCGGTATTAAAACCACACTGAAATTTGGGAAATTTGTGATGCAACACGAAGCCTTTACCTCTGGTGAATTCGATACACATTTTGTGGGTAAGTACTTTAAACCTGATAGTTTATCTACCTCAGATCCTGATGAAGCATTGATTGCAGCGATTGCTGCAGTATTAAATATTCAAAAGGCTGGCTCTGGAAAAGAACAAAGCATGTTTGAGGCTACGGAAAGCAACTGGAGGAAGAACAGGCTCAAATTTTAATAAACATGTTTACAGGAATAATTGAAACTCTTGGTGAGGTCACGGCAATATTAAATGAAGGCAGTAATGTGCATTATACAATTGCATCTGCAATCAGCAGAGAACTTAAAGTAGACCAAAGTGTAGCACACAATGGTGTATGCTTAACGGTTGTTAAATTGGATGACCATACGCATATGGTTACCGCAATAGAGGAAACCCTTCAAAAATCAAATATAGGAAGCCTTAAAGTTGGTAGTAAAGTTAACCTGGAACGGTGCATGCAGATAAATGGCAGGCTTGACGGGCATATTGTGCAGGGGCATGTAGACCAGACTGCCGTGTGCATCAAAAGAACGGAACTGGACGGCAGCTGGGAGTATCGTTTTCAATATAACGTCAGCACTGGTAATGTTACCGTTGAGAAAGGCTCTGTCTGCGTAAATGGAATCAGCCTAACTGTTGTTTCCTCTGAAGACGATGCCTTTTCCGTTTTCATTATCCCCTATACTTTTGAACATACCAATCTTCAGGAGGTTCAGGTAAACGACACTGTTAATATTGAATTCGACATCATTGGAAAGTATGTTGCGCGATTGGTAAAACGGTAATTACTTTTTCAGTTCAGCAATTTTATTTTTAATGAAGATGACCAGTTTCGGTTGTTCTTTTTCGTTGACTGTTTTCAGGTATTGCTCATAATAACTGATGGCGTTCTTTTTGTCGTTAAGTTTGGTTTCATAAACCAATGCAATGTTATACAGTAAACTACCATTGTTCTCAAACAACAGGCCCCTTTTGTACGCTATATTGGCATCCTCATTTTTACCAATTTCTTCAAAAGAATCACCTAATAAACCGTAATAGGAAGCAATCTTATTGGATATGCCTTCTTTTATGGCTTTTTCAAAATAGGGTACAGCACTCTTATAGTCCTTAATACCCCGGTAGCTAAGCCCGATATTGTAGAACAGGCCTTCGTTATCGAAAGATTTATCATTAATGATCAAAAAATATTTTAAAGCATTTTTATAGTCAAGCTGCAGGAAGTAAGACTTCGCAAGGTTATTTAAAACAAAGGTAGAGCTGTCTCCATAACCTAATAATTTAGTGCCGGTGGCGATAGATTCTGTATACTTCTTGTTGGCCATGCTAATTGGCATTTTCATTTTCAACAATTGCAGGTTAGTAGTATCTGCTTGTAACGCAGGCTCCAGGATCTTACTTGCTTCAGCGAAAAAGTTGATTTTAAAATACAGTTCGCAAAGCTCAAAAGCCACTTCAGCATCAGTTGGGATCAAGGCATTTGCTTTTTTGAGGTTCTTTATTTTAGTCGTCGTCATATCCCCTTTATCCAACATTGCCAATTGCTTATAGGCGTTAAAATTGGTACTGTCCACTTTTAATACTTCCGCGTAATAACCTTTTGCTTTTTCATCATTGCCTCTTCTAATGTTGATGTTGGCTAAGCTAAACAACGTGGGCAAATTTGTTGGCTGCAGGGCATATAGCTTTAAATAGTTTTTTTCAGCATCAGGCAACCGGCCTGCCATCAAGTTGGCATATGCCAGTTGTGAAAGTTCCTTGGGATCTTGAGTGTCTTCCTTATAAACACTTTGGAGGTAAAGCGCCGCCTCGCTATACTTTTGTGTCTGGTAAAGTTCCAATAGCTTCTCATTATTTAATGCAGTTTGTGCCTGTAAAGCAGCAGCGCTTAAAAATATAAAGGCTATGAGCGTAATCACTAGTTTTTTCATATCGGGGGAAATTACAAACAACTAAAGTATTAGTTATTTATGGTCTATCCAAATTTAACTTCTTTGTCTTAAGTTTTTTTAACCAACCAACAATATGCCGGCCAAGTTTGGCATGTAGATTTGGCAAGGTAATTGGGTGATGCTATAAGTAAATAATTGATAACCTAACTAAAAAACAAAAATATGGATACTTTAAAAAAGTTTGAGCTGATGGAGAAAATTGTAAGAGAATTAGAAGACTTACAACATTCACAACAGGCGATTATACAAAAGATAGGTAAAATCGAAGTTGATAATATTGAGTTAAGTGATAAGAAATTGGATAAAGATCTTCCTGATATGCATCAGCGTGTAGCCGATAACTTGGAGACGATCAAGAGCATATTAGAATATTTTGCAGAGAAGACCGAAAACTTTGGTTCTAAAAATAATGTAGATGCTTTAAAAGAGCAGCAGGCCATAGACGAAGTAACTGGCCACTAATCATCCTATTAATTTGAATCAACGGGAAGGTGCAGACAAAATTTTGCACCTTTTCCTTTTTCACTGGTTACGGATATCGTGCCGTTATTTCTTTCCATAAAATCTTTACAGACAACGAGTCCTAATCCAGTTCCCTTCTCATTCATGGTACCTCGGGTAGATTGGTTCTCTCCACTGAATAATTTGTCAAGCACCTCTGGCGACATGCCCACACCATTATCCTCTATACAAAGTTTGATCTTGTGCGCTTTTGTATAAACTGCAAATATGTTGATCTCGCAGCCTTCATGACAGAATTTAATTGCATTATTAATGATGTTCCTGATTACAATTTGAATCATGAGCATGTCTGCATAAATCATCTCGCCTGGAAATACATCCTGAACAATTTTGATGTGCTTAGCCTCCGCTGAAGGCAAATGATAATTCACTTCATTTACAATCAACCCTTTTAAGTCAAAAAATTCCTTGTTGATGCCATATCCTTTCAGCTGACTTCTTGACCAGTGCAAGATATTTTCTAGCAAATCTGTGGTGTAGATGATGTCTTTACTAAGCGTAGGCGTCAGTTCTTTAAACTCCTCTGGGGAAATCAGGTCGTGAGATATCATCTTCAGTACCTCAGATAGGTTAACAAGTGGAGCCCTCAAATCATGCGCAATAATGGAAAATATCCGGTCCTTCAATTGATTTAACCGTTTTAACTCTTCTGCTTGTTGTTGCGAAATCTTTGCATCCTGCCTTAATAAAGTTAGGTCCTGCATTTTGATGATAATGGCCTCACTATTTAGTTGATTTTCGTTTAGGTAACCTATGTCCGCCTCGAGGTCATAAAGGCGACCATCGTTTTCTACCTTCAGTTCTATCTTTCCAGATTGATGCGCTTCAATAAATTTTATAAATTCGGGTTGTCCCGGAAGTAACTCACTAATACCCGAACCGATAATATTACTTTCTTTAACAAACGTCAGGTATTTTTTAAAGGCACGGTTGTAGTCGATAATCCTGTTTTTGTTGTCAAGTATAACAAAGCCGTCCTGCATGAGGTCCATTACTTTTTCACGCGCAACAGGTACGATATCAAAAAGCTTAAACCTGTATATAGCTATAGCAATTAAAAAAATAGTGGCTACAAAGGCAAAAGGAGTGATGTCTAAATTACCCATTGGCCTTATCCCAGTCACATATGCAATGTTGGCTATCCAGGGAATGAAAGAGGCAATAATGATCAGGTAATTTTGATTCCTGTAAATGGGATCTGCTTTTCTGAATTTGGTAAATAGTAAGTAGTTACCAATCCCTAGCAGCACATAGAAGTAAACAGTAAAAAGATGATATCCATAACCTGCATCTATCCTAACCATAGGGAAATAGCTGGAATAATCCATGCTAAGGCTGTTATAATAAAAATGATGGTACTGATTTGTCCAGACCAGGATCATCGTAGAAAAGGTGATCAGTAATAAGATACCAATGTTAAATGGTTTTTTGTACCATCGTTCTTTGCCGGAAAGATGTAAGCAGAATAGAAACCAGGTTAAGGGGAGTGTTGTGATGCCAACATATTCAATGTCAATAAATAACTTAATTTGACTGAGCGTGGAACTGGCCAATTCAAAACCGTATGCGATAGACCACACCGCATTTGTAAACATCATTATCGCGAAAAGCCTTACTGCACCACCTTCTTTTTTGAATACATAATAAGAAAGAAAAAGAGTAAGCTTGCCAAAGAAGATCAGGATGAGCGCGTAAACATTAAATTTCAAATCCATCACTAGTTATGCTTTAGCGTAGAAACGATATTTAAAACAAAATCATTAATATTCATATTTGATATATAAAAGTAAGCAATTAGTTTTGAATTTAAAATATTCCTATTTTTACTTAAATAAATAATTAATCGAGCACTAAACTTTATATTATGAAAAAAATAATTTTATCAGCACTCTTAATTTGCGCGGGGTTTGCCGGATACAGCCAGGTACTTCCGAGCTTTCAACTGGGCATTAAAGCGGGTACTAACCTTTCCAAACTGAGTACGGAAAATACCTTAAGCAGCGATAACCGCGCGGGGTACTATGCTGGTTTATGGGCACGTATAGGTGCTGCAGGTATTCATTTACAACCAGAGTTGTATTTGAGCGGAAAGAACACTACACTGAAAGATGCCAATGGATTGGAGAACAAAGTGAAATTTACCAGTTTAGATGTGCCAATTTTAGTAGGTACCAAAATTGGTGCTGCGGGTGTTGGATTAAGATTAAACACAGGTCCGGTTGTGTCTTTTATCCTGAGTGATGACCAGTCTTTGGGACAAGCTGCAAGCAGTGCATTTTCTGGTAACTTTAAAGGACAGAATTTTGCATGGCAATTTGGTGCAGGTTTAGATGTCAGTAAGCTGGGTATTGATTTAAGGTTTGAACAAGGCCTTTCTAAAATTGGTGAGAATGGCTATAATGATACAAAATTGAGACTATTCACTATTGGATTAGCTTATAAGTTATTCTAATAAAAGGTAAGTTTTCAACATTTATTTTAAAAGGGTGAACATTCAGTGTTTACCCTTTTTTTTGGCAATAAAATTGATACTGAGGCCTTACTAACTCAATCTAAACTGTCATGAATATCAAAGAACTATTGCTAAACGGACAAAGCTTCCTGGAAATGCTTAAACAATTTTCAATTGATGCGGCAAATGTCAAAATACAGGACGAAGATGTAATTCTTAATGATCAAAATCTTGAACATCGTGAAATCGTTAAAGAAAGCATTTGTATTGAAGGTAGAAACCAGCAAGGGATAGTTAATTTCTTCGGTACGCTGCACTTTAATATCTTGAGTAAACTCGCTGTATTCGAAATGCAGGGCTTTGAGCAGATCCACCAACCTAAAGCTGCTTAGGTTTCTTTGGGAACTTCCTTTATTTCATAATTATAGGTCCCTTTTATTGGTCGGATAGGTGTTTCTCTGGAATCACTCAGTATTTTAACATAACAAGCGCCAAAATAAAATATAAAGGAAGAATAAAATACGAACAACATGATCAACACAATTGATCCTGAGGTGCCGTATATATTGCCAATGCCGCTAAGTGGTAACATGATCCTCAATATGTATTTACCAATGGTGAACAATACACCTGTAAGTATACCGCCTCTGAATGCAGTTATCCAGGTTGGTCTGCCGTTTGTTAAATACCTGAATAATACGGTAAACCAGGTAGTTACGATTGCCACGAATAACAACTGGTTCAATGCAGAAAGAAATATCTTACCAACGGTAGGTGAGGCATTATTGATGTACCCGCCAATAAATGCCTGCATACTATCTGTCATAAAGCCCGTGATAAACAACATACCCGCCAGTAGGATGATCACCATCGACCTGGCACGTAGTTTCAATTTAAAAAGAAAGCCCGATTTGGCGCTGATCCCAATAGACCAAATCTGGTCCATAGAGTTTTTGATGACGTTGAAAAGGGTAGTAGCAACAAAAAGAAAAAACACAAAACTGAGTAAAGTTGCATACCATTGATGGTCAATTCCCCGGATATTCCTAAGCGTTTGCCTGATCTGCAATGTGCTGCTGGCGTCAAGAATCTCTGCAAGTCTTTCAAATAATCTCGAAGCCAGTATTTTTCTATCGATAAAAAAGCCGAACAATCTGATTAGTATCAATAGGATTGGGGGTAATGCGAAATTGGCAAAGAATGCTGTGGCACCGGCAAGGCGTAAGGGATCATTTTTTTGAAATAGCGCAAAGGCGTCCTTAAGCCTGGTAAAAAGAAGTTTTGTTCTGCTAATAATGTTTACTGCCATTCCCGCATTGATATCACAGCCCGAAAATAGTAAATATTATTTAAGCTGCGGAAAGTAAAAGCCGGATAGCCATTTACAAAAAAGAGGACAGCTGAATCACCCGCTGCCCTCCCCAGTTTTTGAATGAATAAGAGATCTTATAAATTACCCCTTAACTCTTGCTCGCGTTCCAGAGATTCGAACAGCGCTTTGAAATTTCCTGCACCAAAGGACTGTGCCCCTTTGCGCTGGATGATCTCAAAAAATAATGTTGGCCTGTCTTCCACAGGTTTTGTAAATATTTGTAGCAAATAACCCTCCTCATCACAATCAACCAGTATGCCCAGCTCTTTCAGTTGTGCTATTTCTTCATCAATTTCACCTACTCTCGTCGGCATCATGTTGTAATAGGCTTCAGGGGGTGCACTTAAAAACTCAACCCCTCGAGCTTTTAAAGTTTTAACGGTACTAAGGATATCCTTCGTAGCTACCGCAATATGTTGCACCCCTTCGCCTTCGTAATATTCCAGGTACTCCTCAATCTGTGATTTTTTCTTGCCTTCTGCCGGCTCGTTGATCGGAAATTTGGAGAACCCGTTGCCATTGCTCATTACCTTGCTCATCAAGGCAGAGTATTCTGTATTGATTTGTTTATCGTCGAAAGACAGGATATTCACAAAGCCCATCACTTCTTCATACCACTTTACCGTCTCATCCATTCTGTTCCATCCCACATTGCCTACGCAATGGTCTATGTACAGCAAACCAGCATCCGAAGGGTTATAGTCACTCTTCCAATCCTGATAACCCGGTAAAAAAGTGCCGTTATAATTCTTTCTTTCTATAAACATGTGAACCGTTTCTCCATAGGTGTAGATTCCGGAAATTTTCACTTCTCCATGTTCATCTTTCTGAGTATATGGAGCAACATAAGGTTTTGCGCCTCTTTTTGTGGTTTCTTCAAATGCACTATACGCATCATCTACCCAAAGGGCCAATACCTTCACACCGTCACCGTGCTTTAACGCATGGGCCGCTATTGCACTGTCAGATTTAAGACCTGACGTTAATACCAGTCTGATTTTACCTTGTTGTAAGACATAAGATGAACGGTCGCGAACCCCCGTTTCCGGACCGGCGTAAGCTAATGATTGGAATCCAAAAGCCGTTTTGTAATAATGTGCGGCCTGTTTGGCATTACCTACATAGAACTCAATATAATCCGTGCCGTTTATCGGGAGGAAATCTTGTGCCTTGGCAATTTTCTCTGCAAATGTTTGTGTTGACATTATTCTGTTTTTTTATGATAATATTAGTTTCTTACTGCCAGCTCTTGTAATAGGACTCATCTTCAATGCCAATTGCATAATCTGTAAGCATTAAAGGCCTAAAGGGATCTATCATTACCGCCAGTTCATCGGTACTTTCCTTGCCAATAGACTTCTCAACCGAACCTGGGTGCGGACCGTGCGGAATGCCACCAGGGTGGAGGGTAATCTGGCCTTTAACTACACTTTTACGACTCATAAAATCGCCGTCAACATAATAAAGTACCTCATCACTGTCTACATTACTGTGGTTGTATGGCGCAGGAATCGAAAGTGGGTGGTAGTCGTACTTTCGTGGTACAAATGAGCAGATCACAAAATTATGTCCCTCAAATGTTTGATGCACAGGCGGCGGCTGGTGTAGCCTGCCGGTAATTGGCTCAAAGTCATGAATAGAAAAAGCCCATGGATAATGAAAGCCGTCCCAGCCAACAAAATCGAATGGATGGGTTCCATATACATATGGATAGATCAAGCCTTGTTTTTTAATTAAAACTTTGAAATCTCCATGTTCATCATTCGTCTCTAAATCTGTGGGTTTCCGGATGTCCCTTTCGCAATAAGGCGAATGCTCCATCAACTGACCATATTCATTGCGGTACCGTTTTGGTGTGCGGATCGGACTAAAGCTTTCTACGATGAAAAGACGGTTTTGCGCATTGTCAAATTGAAGCTGATAAATGGTTCCACGAGGGATCACCAAATAATCTCCATACTTAAAGCTAATCTTTCCAAAACCCGTTTTAAGTATGCCGGTGCCCTCATGAATGAAGATCACCTCGTCTGCCTGACTGTTTTTATAAAAATAATCAGTCATGGATTTTCTTGGCGCAGCCAAAGAAATATGGAGATCGCTGTTCACCAGCACCGGCTTCCGGCTCTCCAAGTAATCATCCTCGGGTTTGATGTTAAAACCGATCAGGCTGGTGTGCTTCAGGTGTCGTTCCCTTGCAATCTTTGGTTCAACACTATAAGGTTCTCCGAGAGCTTTTACAATTGTTGGCGGATAACAGTGGTAAACCAGCGAATACAGACTGGAAAATCCTTCTGTTGAAACCAGTTCTTCTGCATACAATTGTCCGTCAGGTTTACGAAAAACCGTATGGCGCTTAGCAGGTATGTTTCCTAACGTATGGTAAATAGGCATAGTTGAGGCAATTAGGTTAAATAAGAAAATAATAGCGATTAAAACGTTAAAAACGTTTTACAGGAGGTGCCGGAAAATGAGTCTTATGAAAAGGAATACTGAGCGAAGATCAGCTTAGACAACATGGCATACCTAAAAGAAGACAGTGCCTGCCTTGCAATTTGATCCTGATATGTGATTTCGTAATGTGTCATCTATTTCGTCTGCTAAATTAAGTAATAAAAATTACATAGTCCAAACTCTATATATTTTATTATACCTATCGATAGTTTTATAACCACCTTTGACCGAATTTTATATAGCTTTGAACAACCTAATTTAAATCATATATGAAGCTGGTATCTTATAAAACAGAGGACATCGAACACCTTGGTGTTTTTGTAAACGGTCATATTTACAACCTGAACTCCTGCGATAAATTATTGCCTGATAACATGGCTGAATTTTTAAAAGGCGGTGAAGTATTAATGGATCGTGCAAAAAAGGTTAATGCGCAGATCAGTTCAAAAGAAATTGAGCCTAAAGAAGAAGTTTTTTATGAAATTCTCGCACCCGTTCCTCATCCAACCTCTTGCAGGGATGGTTATGCATTCAGGCAGCATGTTGCTGCTGCCCGTAGAAACCGTAAAGTGGATATGATTCCACAGTTTGATCAATATCCAATCTTCTATTTCACCAACCACAATGCGGTGCAAGGTCCCGGAGAAATAGCCTGCATGCCTGATCATTTTGATAAATTGGATTTTGAACTTGAAGTTGCCATCGTAATTGGGAAGCAAGGAAGGAATGTAACTGCTGCAGAGGCCGACAGCTATATTGCAGGTTATATGGTGATGAACGATATGAGTGCAAGAACCCTTCAAATGGAAGAAATGCTGTTAAATCTTGGGCCTGCAAAAGGGAAAGACTTCTCTACCGTAATTGGACCGTGGCTGGTTACTCCCGAGGAATTGGAACCCTATAAAACTAAGGCGAAGGAGGGGCATGTTGGTAATGCCTATGATCTCAAAATGACCTGTACCGTTAACGGCATACAACTGTCTGAAGGTAACATGGCAGATATGGACTGGACCTTCGCAGAAATCATTGAGCGTTGTGCTTATGGTGTCGATATTCTGCCAGGTGATGTGATTGGCTCTGGTACAGTAGGTACCGGATGCTTGCTGGAACTTAACGGTACGGGTTTGCTCAATGACCCAAATTATCAAACCCAGTGGCTTCAGGATGGCGATATTGTAGAAATGGAAATTACAGGCTTAGGCCGTTTAAGCAACGTCATTAAAAAGGAAGATACCGATTTCTCTATACTGGCATTAAAAAAATAAGTATCAATGTTAACCGTTAATACATCAGACCTTAGTCCGGCGCAATTGCAAAACTATCTTCAGTATGCCATTGCGCCGCGACCAATCTGTTTTGCCACTACCATTGATCTGGCCGGTAACATCAACCTCAGCCCCTTTAGCTTCTTTAATCTGTTTAGTACCAACCCGCCATTATGTATCTTTTCGCCTGCCCGAAGGGTGAGGGACAATACCACTAAACACACCTTGGAGAACGTACTCGAGGTAAAAGAATGTGTGATCAATATTGTTAATTACCCCATGGTTCAGCAAATGAGCCTGGCCAGTACAGAATATGCAAAAGGTATTAATGAGTTTGAAAAGGCAGGCTTTACCATGCTTAACTCAGAACTGGTTAAGCCGCCAAGGGTTAAAGAGGCCCCGGTGCAAATGGAGTGCATCATTAAAGAAGTTATCAGTCTGGGCGAAAATCCCGGTGCCGGTAACCTGATCCTCGCAGAAATTAAACTGATACACATCAATGAAGATATCCTGGATGCCGACGGGAAAATAGATCAGGAAAAGATAGACCTGGTAGCCCGTTTAGGGGGCGACTGGTATTGCCGCGTTACTGCAGATAATTTGTTTAAAGTTCCAAAGCCGCTCACTACCCTAGGAGTAGGTGTGGATGCATTGCCAAAAGCAGTAAGGCAGTCTATGGTGCTCACCGGTAATGATCTTGGTTTGTTAGGCAATAACGAAAGTTTACCGACTCAGGAAGAAATTGATGCAATGATGAATATACCGCAGGTAAAAGAGATTATGGATGCTACTATAGGCGACCCCTCCAATCGCGACCGGGAACTGCATCAACTTGCACATCACTTCTTAAGAGAAGGAAAAGTAGCAGATGCCTTGAAAATAGTGTTGCTGTAATCAGAACCTTCATCATCTCGCTACGCTTGTATTGAGACTAGGCTTTGCTTATAATATACTGATCACTTTGATGAAACGCTTTTTGTAGAAACCCTCATTTAAACTAGAGATGGTAACACCACGTGCATTTCCAGAAGAGGAATGGATGAACTTTACTTCATCGCCATTTATTGAATATACAATGCCAACGTGGCCCGGCGTTCTTGATCTGCTATTGGTGCCGGTAAATAATATGACATCACCAATCCTCGCATCCTGAATTTTCTTACCCTCGCTACTCGCTGCAAAATCACGTGAAGAACGGGGTACTTTAAAACCAAAGTTGCTGAATACATAGTTAACGAAACCCGAGCAATCAAACCCGCGGGTTGGACTGCTTGATGCGGCACGGTAACGAATACCCAACATGGATTTAGCAAAATCAAGAAGTGAGCTGGGATTGGTATTGTTAACAATGCTTTCCTTTTCTTTCTGCTCAGGAAGCTGGTTCATCAGTTTTTTTACCATTTGCTGGTACTCAACCGGTATCGTAGTTTGCGACTTTGCAACCGACACGCTAAAACAAATTAAACTGAAAAGTATAATGGTTTTCTTCATATCAACGAGCCCAATATATAGATAAATATCTTTGGGCGTATAAAATGTGGAAAACTTGTTAAGGTGTTGTAACTGCCACTGGTAAAGTTTTACCATTAAAGAAACGATGACCAGTTTTGGCGAAGTCGGCCACATATTTACCCATCTCAAAAGCCATCACCGGCGACTGGTAACCCGGGAAAGCTTGTTCCAGCATTTCTGTCTGCGCAGAGCCCAAGGCCAGGCAGTTAATTTTTACTCCAGATTCCACCAACTCCTGGGCCAAGCACTCGGTTAGCGTATGCAAAGCAGATTTACTGGAAGAATAAGCAGATAAGCCAGGAAACTTCACACTCCCCTGAAAACCACCCATACTGCCAATGTTTAAGATGTGGCCACCAGAAACCATTAGCGGCAACACATGCTGGATCATGTTAAAATGCCCCATCACATTACTCTCCAGCATTTGCCACATATCAGCTGCAGTTGTTTCCAAGAATGGTTTATTCACTAACGAGCCAGCATTGTTAATCAGGATATCTACTGTGCCCAGCCTTTCTTTCAAAAACGGCACTAAGGCTGCATAATCATCATTTACAATATCAAATTCTACAGGAAGCAAAGTGCAATCTGGCGTTATGCCTTTCGCAATCTCCAATAATTTACGCAGCTTATCTGCGCTTCGCGCGATACAAACTACTTTGTTCTCCTTATTCAGCGTAAATTCTAAAGCGGTTTCAAAGCCAATTCCGCTACTTGCTCCTGTAATTACAATGTTCATTAGTCTTCAATCGTTATCAGCTGACTAACTGGATTTGCAATCACATGCAAACCATCATTAATCAACTTGGTATGGTCTTTCTCGTTCAAAGCTTTCATTTCCAGGTAAATTCTTACTTCCTTCGCCAAATCAGCATAGATTGCATTGTGATGCAAAATCTCCAATATTTCCAGCGAAGCCAGCCAATCATGCCTGTGCTCGGTCTTCAAACTTTTAAAAAGCTCGTGTAAAAATAGGTCACTTTCCTCACCCTGCCGAATTTCGCGTATTTTTTTATAGATTCCATGCAACTTAAGTGTTTTCTCATCATAAGAAACCTGGTGCGTCTGTTGTTTGCTAACAGGAGCCAGTTCCTCGTAGGCCTCTTTATCTGCGGCTCCATTAAATACAGAAACTATCTTTTCTCCAATAGCCAGATCATATCTGCCCCATTCCGGCTTAAACAAAATGTTGCCGTTTTTTTCTTTAACTGTGCAGTTGTTAAACTCAATTAAAAATGTCCTTCCTTCCGTCTGGTGAATGACCATAATTGTTCCCTTTACAGTAATGCCGCTTTCAAATTCCAGTTCGGCATCAAACATAGGGCGTATGCCACAATCCATTAATTCTAGCAAAGACATGTCTTCAATTGGCTTATCAATACCCAATAGCTTGCCAACGGGTGAAGAAAAACCGTCTTTATGATAGTCCTTACCATGATCTGATAATTGTTTGTTATCAATTGATAATGCGGAAGGGCCAGTGGTTTTGATGAAAGTAAGCTCATCATCTTTATTTAAACCCAAATCAGTAAACACACCGGTAACTTGTAAGCCAGAACTGTACACCGCCGTTGCCACATTTTTACAAGCTACGGCTTTCAACATCCCCTCCGCACCACCTGTGCGGAATGCCATGGTGTTTGCAAAACCTTCCAGCACATCAATCAGATTTTGAAACGTTTCAGTAACAAATAATTGTGGCTGTGTTTTGGTAATATCATAAGAATAATCTACTGTATGCTGATTGTACCAAAGCTTCTTAACATCCCGCTGCATACAGCTGGCACTCTCGCCAATGGACGAAAGGAGTCCTGCACCATATATTTTAGGGTCTTCCAGTGTGCCGATCAAACCGTATTCCACTGTCCACCAATGAAGCCTGCCCAGCAATGCCATCTCAGAAGGCTCGCCCATATCTTCGGAGATCCGTTGCAACTGCCGCTCAGCTTTGGCAATTGCTGCCGGAGGGGTATCTATGGCTTCCTTTAAAATGGACAATGCCCTGATGGCTTCATAAAGCTCAAAGTCTTTAGCAGAGAACATGGCTTTAGCACCAATAGACCCGAAATAACTTAAATAACTATTGTAATCTGCATCAGCAATAATAGGAGCGTGACCAGCAGATTCATGGATAATATCGGGAGCAGGTGTATATTCAATGTGGTTGATCTGCCGGATGTCGGCCGCAATGACCAATACCCGGTAAGCCTGGTATTCCATAAACGCCGCAGGCGGAATAAACCCGTCAACCGTAACTGCACCCCAGCCAATTTTACCAAGATTGTCATTCATAGTTTGCAGGTTAGGGATATATTCTATACTCAATCCCGCACGGTTAAGTCCTTTTATATAAGGGTAATAAGCAACGTCTTTAAGGTAGCTGTAGTTTTGGCGCATAACATATCTCCAAACGGCCTGATCTACCGGAGTATATTTTTCATAATGCTGCTCCACAATAAATTGCCTCAAATGTCTGGGCAAAGCAGCAACCTGCGGATTATTAAAATCGTTAAAATCGCTCATTTCGGACTATAAAAAGTTAGTTGAGTAAAGTTAATTACTTTTTACTTCTTAACCCTAAAAGTGAAATGCTTTTGAGAAAAGTAGCTGAAAACAGAAAGGATAACCGTGATGGTAATCTTGGAAACGGTAGGATAAAATCCGAATGCCTCAACCAGCACTTTAAATAGTGCATAGTTCAATAATACATTGGTGGCGTAGACAGAAAGATACCTAAAAAGCTGAATACGGCCTTTTAAGTCCGATTGTGTAAAGATCAAGTATTTGTTTAATACAAATCCGATACTGAAAGTGATTACAGATTCAATGGCAAGGGCAGCAATAGGAGCGGTAATTAAATTAGGTAAAAAAGGTACGTTAAGATGTACGTCTTTTTGATGCAGGATCCAGTTGTAGCAAATGTAATAAACGATAACCCCTGATGCTGCAGTGCTTCCTCCAGATACCAAATAACGGAAAGTATGCAAGGGTAACCAACGCGAGAAAGGGGGATAAAAAAAGTCTATTATTCTTAATAAGGCTTTGCGCATTCAGCTCATTTATATTGCTGCAAAGTTATCAGAACCTTTTAGAATACCATGTAACAAATCATTTATCTGCAATAGATTTTATTCTCTGGGCAGGGCAACAAAATCCGTCACTGAACAATATTTGTACCCTTTATGAGGCTGGATGCTTACGCCTATAAAAGTAAACTTGTAATCGTCATTGATAATTATTTTTCTATGCCCAAGATCTGGAACTCCTCTGTCCAGCAATAACATACAGATGTTCGCCAAACCTGAAGAGTAACCAAAAGCCAGGTTCTCGCCGCAGGCTTTTCTTGGGTACATCTTTCCGATCCTGTCTTTCACTGTCCGGCCATCCAGAGAATTATGTGTTGCATAATTGTTCTTGTTCATGTCTTTAGCATGCTGCTTAGATACCCAGCTCATGGCCTCATCCGGCCAAAATGCAGGCAAACCTTTTGTTGCTTTCAGGTCGTTTTCTAAACTCTTGTAATACTTATCCGTACGCGAAATTTTCAGCTCACTGTAATTGCTGTACTTTTGCATTTGCCTGTTGTGCTGCTCTATGTAGTCCTGAAAATAAGTGTTAAAGAACTTCTCACCATCCATTCTAACCAGGTTCATATAGATGACCATGTCCTTTTCCTCGCCGCTTAGGTATTTGGCATCTCCGGCGGTATTTGCGTTTCTTAATTCCTCTTTAGACCAGGAATACTCTTCTTGATTGATGGTATTCTCTGCAGGGAAAATGGAGATGTGCAGTGCCAGGAAAATGATCAGACTAATTGTGTGCATATGGTTATGACACAAAATTTAGGCCTTAGTTTAGCAAAACAATCAAATAAATAAAATTGTGGCAAGGGCTAAGGCAAAATGGTTACCTCTCCAAGGTATTCGTTAGTGGATGCAAAATCGAGTTCTTTTGAATAAAAGCTGATGTAACAATGCACACTTTTGCCCCAGAAACCCATTGGTGCTTCTAGTCTTATTGCACTTGATTCTCTTACACCTCCATCAGTTAATACGTAGAAACCCTCTTCATCGGGACAATATAATACCAGCAATACCTGATCATCTGCTGCCCGCAAATTGTTGTACGGACCATTTGTCCAGGTAAAATCAATTGACTTAGGTTCGTTGGAGGCCACATTTGGCGACCACGTACCGTGTAAATCACCCTTACTGATTACCAAATTAGGAAAATCAATATACATCTCTGGATGTGTGCCGGTTACACTATGGCTCATATTGTAAGAAAGTGCGCCATTCATTGCAGATGTTTGGGTATAATTTTGAAAGCAGATCTCAATAATTTCCTCAATTCCTAAAAGGAAGCCCCTCAGCAGGCTCATTTTCATTCTCTGCGTTAATTGTTTTACTGATGCTGGCTTATTTGAAATCCTTGGTAAGCTACGCATGTAATCAATACCACGCCATGATGCACCAATCACGGCACCTATTTTTCCTGAAAAGGCACCTAATATTCCATTTTTGTATTTACCCATCTATTTTTGGCATTAATTTAAATTGATTGTTAAATTAATTATTTTTTCCTGCCTAACCAAATAGAGTATGGTTCTGGAAAAGTAGTGGATTAGTAGATATGATGATATAGGCAAAGTGTCACCTTGTACACACCTTCGTCACATTTTCTTCACAAAAAAGTACCTCATTGTGACTTTGGTGTGAACGAGGTGTGAATAATATGTGAATATGCTTATACTTTGTGAAGAAGTTGGTAAGTTCTTGTTCCTATTCCAGTCCAATTAGTCCTAAACGAAAAATGCCCGTTTTGATTAAAACGGGCATTATATTTTTGATTGGAAGTTTACTATTGCAATAAATTTTTCCAGCTGGTTTTGCTTTCAATTAGCGACTGCAAATCTTTAATTTCAATACGTTGTTGCTCCATAGTGTCGCGGTGACGAATAGTAACAGTATCATCTTCCAGTGTTTGGTGATCGATGGTTAAGCAGAAAGGAGTACCAATGGCATCTTGTCTTCGGTAACGCTTACCAATAGCATCTTTTTCTTCATAAATACAATTGAAATCCAATTTTAAGCTGTTCATGATCTCTCTTGCTTTTTCAGGAAGTCCATCTTTTTTGGTCAGTGGGAAAATAGCCACCTTCACAGGCGCCAGGCAAGGGTGCAAACGTAAAAGTGTTCTGCTGTCCTGCTTATCTTCAGTACTTAGATCCTCTTCTTCGAAGGCATTGATCATGGTTAACAAGAACATCCTGTCTAAGCCGATGGAAGTTTCAATTACGTAAGGAATATAATTTCCGTAAGGTTTGCCTTCTTCGTTTAGCTCAGCGTCAAAATATTGCATTTTTTTACCTGAATACTCCTGATGCTGGGAAAGATCGAAATCTGTGCGGCTGTGGATACCCTCTACCTCTTTAAATCCAAATGGGAATTCAAACTCAATATCAGTTGCAGCATTTGCATAGTGCGCTAGTTTTACGTGATCGTGGTAACGGTATTTTTCTGCTGGGGTACCCAAAGCGGTATGCCATTTTAGGCGGGCTTCTTTCCAGTAAGCAAACCATTTCTTGTCCTCACCGGGGCGAACAAAGAACTGCATTTCCATTTGTTCAAATTCACGCATGCGCATGATAAACTGACGGGCAATAACTTCGTTTCTAAAAGCTTTACCTATTTGGGCTATACCAAATGGGATTTTCATCCTACCTGATTTTTGCACATTAAGGAAGTTGACAAAAATACCCTGTGCAGTTTCTGGTCGCAAATAAACCTCTTCAGAACCTTCAGCCATGGCACCAAATTGAGTGCTAAACATTAAGTTAAACTGCCTTACTTCGGTCCAGTTTTTTGTGCCGCTAACGGGGCACGCAATTTCATGCTCTTCTATTAAGGTTTTAAGCAAGGGAAGGTTTTCAGCTTTGAGGGCATCATCCATATCTGCCTGAAGTTTGGCAGCTTTATCTGTTTTGCCGTCCTTTTCGTAGCGGGCAATTTTATCTTCCAGCAGCTGATCTGCACGGTAACGTTTCTTGGAATCCTTGTTATCGATCATGGGATCGTTGAAGCCGTCAACATGACCGCTTGCTTTCCAGATCTTTGGGTGCATAAAAATAGCAGAATCAATACCTACTATATTCTCATGCATTTGCACCATGGCTTTCCACCAATAAGATTTAATGTTGTTCTTTAATTCAGCCCCAAGCTGTCCGTAATCGTAAACTGCGCTTAGTCCGTCATAAATTTCACTGCTCTGGAATACGAAACCATATTCCTTGGCATGTGATATCACATTTTTAAATTGCTCGTCGTTGGTGTTTTTTGCCATAATAGTGCAAACTTAGAAAAAATATGTTAATGGTTTTCATGAATGCACGGGTGTTTTTTCTACTTTTGAGTGTATTGCGCACCACTTGCACCTTACTTGTAGTTTGCTTGCGCCCTGCATGTCATTGCGAGGTACGAAGCAATCTCATAGTACAGGGGATTGCTTCGTACCTCGCAATGACGATTGTAAATCAGGTATAGTACATATAGTATGTCGATGACCACCGATTGACATTAAGAGCATACGCATATACTAACTCAAGACAGATAAAACATAAGCGTAAATACAATTTATATTAAAATAGACAATAAAATAACCCCCATATAGGATTAACCTAAAACACATTGAGCATTAAAGTACAAAACCTTTCTAAACATTATGATAAGCAAAAAGCGGTAAACAATATCAGCTTTGAGGCTGGTCCGGGTAAGATATTGGGGTTTTTGGGGCCAAACGGTGCAGGGAAATCTACTACGATGAAAATGCTGGCGGGTTATCTTCAACCTACATCCGGAACGGCAGAACTTGGAGGTTTTGATGTGCTCGGGCAGGCAATTGGGGTTAAGCGTGTGCTGGGTTATCTGCCAGAGAATACGCCCTTATATAATGACATGTACGTTAAAGAGTTTCTTGGGTTTGTAGCCAGTACTTACGGCTTGAAGGATGTTACAAGGAAAGTGGATATCGCGATAGCACAGGTTGGACTGGAATCTGAACAGCACAAGAAAATCAGCATGTTGTCTAAAGGCTACAAACAACGGGTAGGTTTGGCGCAAGCAATAATTCATGACCCGCAGGTATTGATACTGGATGAGCCCACCTCAGGTTTGGACCCAAATCAGTTGGCAGATATTCGTGAATTGATTAAAGAGCTGGGTAAAAAACGTACAGTTATCCTTTCCACCCACATTATGCAGGAGGTAGAAGCATTATGTGAGCAGGTTATTTTGATCAGCAAGGGAGTTATTGTAGCAAATTCTAGTCTGGCTGATCTTAAGAAAGCCCATGCTCCATTGTCTTTGGAAGCTATTTTCAGGAAACTCACGGCTTAAAACTTATTTCATCCCATTGCCTAAATTTCTCTACACTTAGGATCTTAAATTATAAGGCTGACTATTAGTTGTTTATAGTCAAATGCTCGACTTCAATATCCCGTTGGCCTGGAATTTGTAATTATGTGTTCAATCAAATTAAATATTAGACATATTAATTTTTAAGATCATGAAAAGATTACTTTTAACAACAGCAATAGCAGGAATTTTAGGATTTAGCAGTGTTAACGCACAAACAAAAGATGTAGCCATGACTGGCTCTAAAATCGGTATCGGCGCTGAGTTTGCTTTTCCAACGGGGAACTTCGGTGATGCATTTGATTTGGGGTACGGAGGTTCATTGCAATTTCAAACACCAATTGCAAATAAATTGAACTTCATTGCAACTGGTGGTTATTTAAACTTTACCGGGAAAGATATACCTGGAACAGGTGGTACAGTTAAAGTTGCAGACTTTGGAGTCGTGCCTTTGAAAGTTGGTGCAAGATATTTCTTAACTGAGAACTTTTACGCAGGTGGTGAGCTAGGTGCTGCAATTGGAACAAGTAAAGGTTCTGAAACTGCATTTATTTATACTCCACATATTGGAGTTGAGTTTCCAGTAGCAGATAAGAGTACTATCGACTTGGGTGCAAGATATGAGGCTTGGTCTAACAACGGCACTTCAAGGTTTGTTGGCTTAAGATTGGCTTATAACTTTGGTTTGTAAGTAGAAAACATAAGTAATTAAAAGGCCTGCCTCTTTCTGGAGACAGGCCTTTTTTGTTTCTATTGTCTTAATCACTTATATTTCCTAATATCGCTGATTAATAAAAATACTGTTTAAATGAAGAGATTTTTAGTATCGCTGGCGTTCTGTTGTCTTGTGGGTTCATTGGCTGTACATGCCCAAAAGAGCGGACCAGTAGTGGGTATCGGGTTTGATTTTGCATTTCCGCAAAGCAATTTTGGTAACCATGCTAGCTATGGTGCCGGCCCTTCTATTGTGTTTCAGAATGGCATCAGTAAGAACTTAAACTATACCATTAGCCTTGCTTACTTGAAGTTTAATGGAGATGGGGAATTTGTGAATGTAAAATACCGTGAAGGTTTCGTGCCAATTAAGGTTGGCTTAAGGTACTTCTTCGGCGAATATCTATACGGAGGCGGAGATGCCGGTGTATCTCTTTCATCGGCAAATGGATCGGGCAGCGGCACATCATTCGCCTATGCGCCTACCATTGGTGCTGCTTTTCCGGTAAGCAAAAGTGGTAGCCTGGATTTTGGTATTAGATACGAAGGCTGGTCCAGGAGTACAGGCACAAGGTCTTTCATTGGCCTCAGAGCCGGTTATAATTTCTAGTCTGCCGATATGTACGCAGTATTTAAACGGGAACTGTTCAGCTTGCTGAATTCGCTGATGGCTTATATCACCATCGGTGTTTTTTTGTTGGCTACTGGTTTATTACTTTGGTTATTTCCCGATACTTCTATACTGGAATACGGTTATGCAGAACTTTCTGGCTTCTTTAACCTCGCGCCTTTCTTGTTCCTATTTCTGATCCCGGCACTAACCATGCGTTCTTTTGCCGAGGAAAGAAGGGAGGGGACCTACGTGCTATTGGCAACCAGGCCATTGAGCGACTGGCAGATTATACTAGCCAAGTATTTCTCCTGTTATTTACTGGTGATTTTTTCACTGCTACCAACTGTAGTTTACTATATTTCAGTTTATAAACTTGCACTACCCATTGGAAATGTAGACGGCGGTGCTGTCATTGGATCTTATATTGGTCTTTTGTTATTGAGTGCAGCATTTACTGCAATAGGGATTTTTGCCTCGTCCATCACTAAAAATCAGGTGATCGCCTTCGCGGTTTCCGTCTTTATTTGCTTTATAGCTTATATGGGTTTTGATGCCCTGAGCGGGATATTTGGATTAAGAGCATTAGAAGGCATTTTGCTTAATTTAAGTGTAAACCAACATTACCAATCCATAAGCAGGGGTGTGCTGGACACGCGTGACCTAATTTACTTTATCACTTTTGTCCTTGTCTTTTTAGGTTTAACGAAGTGGATCCTGGGAGGCAGAAAATGGTAAAGCAGGGTAATAAAAAGCTCGTTAATGCACTTGGGTTTTTAGTAGCAATTGTATTACTGAATGTATTGGCACAATACTTTTACCTGCGTATAGATTTTACAAAAGATAAGCGGTTTACTTTAAATCCGGCTACCCGTTCCTTATTAGGGGATGCGAAAAAGCCAGTTACGATTACCGTGTTCCTGGATGGGGATTTGCCGGCGGCCTTTAAACGGTTGAAAAATGCAACGGCTGATTTGCTTAACGATTATAAGGGTTACGCGGGGAGTAATGTTCAAGTAAAGTTTGTAGACCCGATAGCTGGCTTGTCTGGAGCAGATCTGGATAGCACACTGAGCTATTTGCATAAATTGGGTATTGAGCCAACAACAATAGATATCAAGAACAACAATGGCTTTGCGCAAAAAACGCTTTTCCCGATGGCACTTGTAGAAGGCGATGGTTTGGGATTTCCGGTGAAGTTATTGCAAAATCTTGATCCGGGGGTTAGTTATGAAGAGCGCATCAACAGTGCTGTAGAGAACCTGGAATATAGTTTTACTGCTGCTGTGCAAAAAGTGCTGACAGGATTACACCCGAGAATAGGATTTACAGAGGGTAACGGGGAATTAAATGATGCGCAGCTTAGTGATGCGATAAACAGCTTGTCGGACACCTACGAAGTGGGCAGGGTAAACCTGGACGTGATTGATAAAAGCGGACTCGATAAATTAAAGCTAATTGTAATTGCTAAACCTCAGCGGGAATTTACGGAGGCCGAGAAATATAAGCTGAACTATTTTGTAATGAACGGAGGCAGGATACTTTGGAGCATAGACCAGGTAAGTGCAGAGCTGGACAGCATGGGTAGAAAAGGCGAGCAACTGGCATTCAATAAGAAGCTAAACCTGGACGATATGCTGTTTATGTACGGCGCCCGGATAAATTATAACCTGATAGCCGATGCCAATTGTGCTGAGATACCCTTAAGCACAGACGGGGGCCAGGGACAGATTCAAATGGCACCATGGGTATATTATCCTTTATTGATACCGGATACCAGCAGCACAGTTGTGAAAAACATAGATGGGATAAGGTCCGAATTTGTAAGTACAGTGGATACGATTGGCGTTAAGGGATTAAAGAAAACGGTTATCCTACGTAGTTCTGGCTTCAATAAGGTGCACAATACGCCTAAATTATTGTCCTTACAGATGGTGGCTGAGCAACCCGATCCGCGCGATTATGCCGGGACATCACAGGCCACCGGTGTACTGATAGAAGGCAGCTTTCCTTCTGTATTTCTTAATAGGTCTGTGCCCGATGGTATTGCAGAAAATTATGAGGTCCCTGCACAAAGTAAAGCTGGTAAAATGGTGGTAATAGGAGATGGAGATATCTTTAAAAACCAGGTAAGCAGCAAGGATGGTTCGATTTTTCCCTTGGGTTACGACAGGTATTCGCAGCGTTCTTTTGGAAATAAATCTCTGTTATTGAACCTTGCCGACTACCTGGCGAACGACAATAACCTAATCGTTTTACGGAATAAGGAAGTGAAGATCAGGTTGCTGGATAAAGCCAGGCTTAGGACTGAGAAAATGCAATGGCAATTGATTAATATTGGGGCTCCGCTGGCAATGTTAATATTGTTTGCGATTTTTCAACATTATTACCGCAAACATAAGTATGCAAGGTAATTTTTATATTTTTGAGAACTGACTAGAGCGAACTATGAGATTTATTGTTTCCACATCAACGTTATTAAAACATTTGCAGACTGTAAATGGTGCTTCAAGCAGCAGCACTGTTTTACCTATTCTGGAAAACTTCCTTTTTGAGATAAAAGACGGCAGTTTAACCATTTCAGCAACAGATTTACAGACGAGCATGACTACTTCTTTACCAGTTGAATCTAAAGAGGGTGGTAAAGTTGCTGTACCTGCAAGAATACTGTTAGATACTTTAAAGACGCTTCCAGATCAGCCTATTTCTTTCAATATAGATGATGCTTCTTTCTCTATCGAGATCAGTGCCGGTGACGGTAAATATAAATTGAGCGGAGAGAATGGAGATGATTTTCCGAAGATCCCTGTAGTGGAGAATGCGTCTTCCGTTAATCTCCCAGCTTCGGTATTAACTGAGGCCATCACTAAGACAATTTTTGCGGTAAGTAATGATGAGCTCCGCCCTGCGATGACAGGTGTATTCTGTCAGCTTTCCGATCAGCACATTACCTTTGTAGCTACCGATGCTCATAAACTGGTAAGATACAGACGTATGGATAGCAAGGCAGATAAGACCTCGTCTTTCATTCTTCCTAAAAAAGCATTAACACTATTAAAAGCAGCGCTTCCATCATCTGATGTAAATGTATCTGTTGATTATAATGCAACCAGCGCTTTCTTTAAATTTGAGAACATCAATTTGGTTTGTCGCCTGATTGATGAGCGTTATCCTGATTACGAAGCAGTTATTCCTGCTAACAATCCAAATAAATTGGTTATTGACCGTGCTTTATTTTTAAATACCTTAAGAAGGGTAGTTATATTTGCCAATAAGACCACGCATCAGGTTCGTTTAAAGATTAATGGTAGTGAATTAAATATTTCCTCAGAAGATCTTGATTTCGCTAACGAAGCACATGAGCGTCTGAGTTGCCAGTATGAAGGTGAAGATTTGGAAATAGGCTTTAATGCACGTTTCTTAATTGAGATGCTGGGTAACCTTAGCGGAGAAGAAGTAACGTTAGAATTATCTACACCTAACCGCGCAGGCTTGCTGATTCCTCAAACTAATGATGAGAATGAGAACGTTTTGATGCTGGTTATGCCGGTAATGCTCAACAACTACAATTAATTTAACATTTTTACGTATTACTATGGCTTGGTTATTAACCAGGCCATTGTTATTTTTACGTATTATTATATTGCTTTATAACGAAGAATCATGAAAAGAATACTTTTTTTAAGTCTGGGCCTGTTAATCCTGGTTTCTGGCTGCGTTAAAAAAGACGAAACACCAGTAGGTGAGGCTCATTTGAGGTTTGTTAACGCGGTTTCTGGCTCTGCATCACAAGATGTTTATGTTGGCAGCACATCTGTAAATCAACTGGGCTTGGGCTATGCGCAAGCAACCCCATACACAAGCGTTACATCGGGTATCAATTTGGTGTCCTTTGCAGATAAAGGAACCCTTGTAGCTAATGCCATTATTAATTATAATACAGAGATTGGCTCCTATTCCAGCGTTTATTATTATAAAAATCTTACCGGAACACTGGTAGCCGGAGCGATCAGAGACGACATGACTGAACCTCCGTCTGGAAAAGCCCGTGTTAGGTTTGTACATTTGAATAACTTTCTGGATAATTCTTTGAGGGTAAGCGCAGTTGGCGGTGCAGAATTATTTCCAGCATTGGTATTCGGAAGTGCCTCTGCTTATTTTGACGTGGCACCAGGTACAAAGTTTCAGGCGGCTGCTACTGGTGTAGTTACCTCTCCTGAAATCAATTTCAATGTACTGGCGGGTAAAATTTATACCATAGTGCTTACTGGTTCAGTGGCTACTGAATTGTATGCTTTTTCTCTACTACAAAATTAATTTTACTGTCTATATCAAGAAATATCATGGTTATTGCCATGATATTTCTATTTTTGGGCTTAATTTATAAAACTTGGAATTTTTCAACTTTCTCCTAGATTTTCTTTTACACATAGACAAACACCTTGAAGAAATCATCAGAGATTATCAGGGCTGGACATACGCTATACTCTTCTTAATCATTTTTGCTGAAACTGGTTTCGTAGTAACTCCTTTCTTACCAGGTGATTCCCTGCTTTTTGCTATGGGAACTTTAATTGCTGGTGAGAATACAGGACTTAACATCTGGGTAATGCTAATTCTATTGATCATTGCTGCGGTGCTGGGTAACTCCTTAAACTATAAATTGGGCAGTTTATTGGGCGTTACGGTATTTAAAGAGAAGAATAAGATTTTAAAGCTGGAATACTATAACCAATCGCACATGTTCTTTGAAAAGCATGGAGGTAAGGCGATCATATTTAGTCGCTTTCTGCCAATTTTCAGAACCATTGCGCCTTTTGTTGCGGGTGTGGCCAAGATGCCTTTCGGTAGGTTTACCTTGTTTAACATCATTGGAGGGGTAGCCTGGATTACTAGCCTACTCATGGCCGGTTATCTGCTTGGTCAGATTCCTGTGGTAAAAAAGAACTTTGACATTGTGATTGTCGTAATTGCTGTGGTAACTTTCTTCCCGGCTATTTTTGCAGCAATTAGGTCGAAATTTGTGAAGAAGGAAATACTTGACGAAAAAAGCTAAAAGCCTTCTAGGTTGGGCTGTCCGGCATCTACCCATGCAGAATACCAATAACTCCCTATTTGTAAAATAGAGCCGCGCATTTGCCGCTCTACCATGTTATTCATTTTGGTATGATAGGCTCTGGAGTACGCCTTTGAATATTGCTTTAACAATTGGTTTTTCCTTTTAGAGAAGTCCGATTTCTGAGCTGCACTATATTCATTGCCCACTTCCTTTTCACAGTTTAGAACAGAATCTACCAAGCTGTGCGTATGTTTTACAATCGCCCAGGATTGCTTTAAGGGTTGTTCTATATAAACTGCCCGGCCTACTGCATAATTGTACTCCTTTGAAAATAGTTCCGGCAGTCTGCTCTCCCAAAAAGCATGGATACCGGTTTGACCTGTTAGTTGACCGTTGTGGTTTTCAGTGGTGTGCAGCGGAACATGGGCGTCCGCGAGGTAATGGCCCAGATAAGCAGAACAGATTAGTATTTTCGCTGAGTCACGATCTTTAAATGCCTGCACTAGTTTGTAATAGCTCTTGACGATTTGCCATGGTAGTATGCCATTTCGGTTTAGCTTTGTGGTGCCGTATTTCTCAATGGCTTTGTCCCATTTCTCTGGTATGCTGTCTATGTTTTCTTCATAAAGCTCTACATCGAGATAATGCCTTGCAGCTTCTGTAGTGTCTGCATATCGGCGTTTATCGGGATCTACCGCATGTTCAGATAGGTAATCTATGTTCGCTTTGTAAAACCGAATCAGCCCGTTTGGAAGCGTAAATACCGCAAGCCGGTTGATCTCCTGATGGGCAAAAAAACCCCAGGATGCACAAGTACAAAGTACGGCAATGAGAAATGCCGAAATGAAAAAGTGTTTCAAGCTTATTTATCGATGCTTTTACCTTTCATAGCAGATGATACTGCAACATCCATGACACGCTCTGCAAATGGACGCGTAAACTCATTAAGCTCATCTGCTTTTTTAAGGATATCATCTTTTATGGCAGTAGATAGAGCAGACTTAAGGGCTTCTACGTACTGGGCGGTTTCGCTAATTTCTTCTGCAGTAAGAAATTCTCCATGCTTGGCCAAGAATCGCTCTGCGGTATAAACCAATTGCTCACCTTCGCTCCTCGCTTCAATTAGCATACGTTGCTCTACATCGCTTTTTGCATGGGTAATGCTGTCGATCAGCATTTTTTCCACGGTATCATCCGTTAGGCCATAGCTTGGTTTGATATCGATCTCTTGTTTTACTCCAGAACGCAGTTCAATCGCCTGAACGGTTAAGATGCCATCGGCATTTAACAGGAAATTGATATCCACCTTTGGTAATCCTGCTGGCATTGCAGGAATCCCCCTCAGTTCAAATTCAGCCAGTTTTCTATTCTCTGCTACCAGATCACGTTCTCCCTGAAACACGGAAATCTTCATGTTTACCTGTCCATCCAAAGAAGTGGTATATTGCCTGCCTGCTTTGGTTGGTACTTTCGCATTTCTTGGAATGATCACATCCATTAGTCCGCCCATGGTTTCAATGCCTAAGGATAATGGCGTTACGTCCAGCAGGAGGATGTCTGAACGGTTTCCGGCAAGGATATCTGCCTGGATAGCTGCACCAAGTGCAACCACTTCATCAGGGTTGATCTGGTCATGTGGCTTACGACCGAAGAACGCTTCTACCTGTTGTTTTACAAAAGGTGTACGGGTTGAACCGCCTACCATGATCACTTCATCTATAGCTGCAATCTCAAGTTTGGCATCGCCCAATGCATTCTTACAAGACTCAATCGTTTCCGCTACTCTGGAGGCAATTAAGCTTTCGAATGTTTGTTTATCAAGTGTACACCAGATTTCCCCTAACTTTTCGTTGAACAGATTCTGGGTACTTAATGCTTTTTTTGCTTCTTCAGCCTTTAGTCGCAGCGACTGCATCAGGCCTGAGTCTGTATCTAATTGTTCTTTTTGGATGTTGTTTTTCTCAATCCAGTAGTGAACAATAGCACGGTCAAAGTCGTCGCCACCCAGAAAGGTATTTCCGTTGGTAGAGAGGACTTCGAATATTCCGTTTTGAATGGACAGTATGGAAACATCAAATGTACCACCACCTAAATCATAGACTGCAATTGTTTTTTGTTGAGTTGGGTCAAGTCCAATTCCGTAAGCTAAGCTTGCTGCAGTGGGTTCATTTACGATCCTCAATACATCCAGACCTGCAAGTTTACCGGCATCACGGGTTGCTTGTCGCTGACTATCGTTAAAGTATGCCGGTACAGTAATCACCGCCCGGTTAACAGGTGTTTTTAGTGCATGTTCTGCACGTCCTTTTAGTTCCTTTAAGATCTCAGCAGATAATTCTATAGGAGTGTAGAACTTGTTGCCCGCTTTTATCTTAACCAGTGAATCATTCTCATCATCAATGATTTTGTAAGAGAAGATATCCTGGTGACTGGCTAAATCTTTATATGACCTGCCTAACAGTCTTTTTACTGAAAATATGGTGTTGGATGGGTCGGTAATTAAGAACTCTTTAGCTTCATTACCTACTAAGGCATCACCCTGTGCATTGAAGTGAACCACAGAAGGTACCAGTAAACCTTTGCCAGTATCATTGATAACTTGTGCATTCTTTTCTGGATTGATAAAGGCCACCAGGCTGTTGGTAGTGCCCAGGTCTATACCCACAATTAACTCTTCTTGCTGGAAAGAACCTGTTGCCAGGTTAATGGAGATTTTTGCCATAGTGCGGCAAATTTACAAATCTTTTTTATGGATATTGTAAAGCCAAAGTACTATATCCTGATAGCTGTCGGTACCCTTTGACTGATTATTGAGTTTCAGAAAGCGGTCGAAAGCTACATCTAAATAACCAAACATTTCATTATTATACCTGCGCCAGAAATTGCGGTCTGCTTCGAAGTCTCTGACTGTACCTTTATTTATTGTTGCATAAATGCGCTCATAATCATCAGGCGATTTGATCCGGATTTCGAATAAGATGCTTTTAAGCATGGCATATACAGCTGCATATCGAAAGAATTCATTTTTGCTGTTTGCGGCAACAAGGTATCCGATAAGATTTGCTTCATCTTCCCGACCAACTCCAAGTTGATGAGCGATTTCGTGACAAGCCACAAAAGGCAGTGCAACTGAGGGTAATCTCATGTTGATATTTGCTTCACCAGATAGCGGATTGTAATAGCCTTCTATGCCTATTTTGGTAATAATCCAGCTGTTTAGAACAGGTTTTACTGAAGGGATATGGTAGTCGAAGAATTGATTTTTCTGCTCCATAGCGAGATAGCCCTGACTAGAAATTTCTTTCAATTCGCTGATGCTGAATCTAGTCTTTTTAACCCCTTGTAAATAATTGAGTTTTTTAACAAATAACTCCCCTAGCTTAACCAATTGTGGGGTATTGTATTTTTCGTTGCTGATGCCCAACTGCTGAGCGATAGAAGGACGGGAATAGTTTAGTCCCCATGATAGTTTGAAGATTAGATACAGCAGCAAACAAAAATTGATGATTCTAAGTGGCATGATCACCCAGTCTGTTTTTCTTAATGAGTTTCTGAAGAGCCTCTTAAAGAAAATGTAAGCTTTTTTCAGGATATAAATGATCAGTCCTAGATAAAGGAAATCGCCAATGGCAAAGGGTAGGATCGAACTAACAAAGCGTTGGACAATTGATGTGAAAAGATAAAACCTGTCTGAATATATCGATTCTACCAGATGCTCATTTAGGCCAATAAGTAAAATGGCCAGGGCAATTGCGAAAAGAAGAAAGAGCCTTTTCAGTGGCTTTCTGTATGCTCTGTTCATTACCTGTTAAAGGTTAAGCGCTTACCTGTCTCATTAGTCGTGAATTTCCCTTTCATATATGCTAAATTGCCTGATACAAAGGTATGCGTAACTTCAGCCTGGAATGTTTGTCCCTCGAAGGGCGACCAGCCGCATTTATACAATACGTTTTGACGGGTTACTTTGTAAGGATCGTTTAGGTTTATCAGAAACAAATCTGCCCAGTAGCCTTCGCGGACAAAGCCTCTTTTATCCAGGTTAAAACAAGTAGCAACATTATGCGCTGTTTTTTCTGCAATCTTTTCCAGACTTATTTTGCCTTGGTGGTACATTTCCAGCAATGCAGAAATCGCGTGTTGTACTAGCGGGCCACCGGAGGGTGCCTGTAGGTAAGGTTGTTCTTTTTCTTCGATGGTATGTGGGGCATGATCTGTTGCAATGATGTCAATATGGTCATCCAGTACCCCTTTTAGGATACCTTGCTTATCCGCTTCAGTTTTTACAGCAGGATTCCATTTGATCCAGTTTCCTTTTTCAGCATAATCTCTGTCATCAAACCATAGGTGATGTATGCAAGCCTCTGCAGTGATGCGTTTGTCTTTAAGTGGAACTGTATTGTCAAATAAATCCACCTCTTTAGCGGTAGAAATGTGTAGGATATGTAACCTTGTATTGTGCTTTTTTGCTAATTCAACGGCCATTGATGAAGAAATGTAGCAAGCTTCTGCGCTTCTAATGAGGGGATGCATGGCCGGTGTAAGGCCATCTCCATACTGTTCCTTAAACTGAGCAAGGTTCCTTTGTATCGTGTGCTCATCCTCACAGTGTGTAGCTACGAGCATAGGTGCCTCTTTAAAGATATTCTCCAGTACGGTTTGGTTATCAACCAGCATATTACCTGTAGAAGAACCCATAAATACCTTAATGCCACAAACTTGCTTCGGATCAGTTTTTAACACTTCATCCAGATTATTATTTGAAGCGCCCATAAAAAAGGAATAATTGGCCAGCGACATCTCCGATGCAATTGCATATTTATCGGCAAGTAGTTCTTGGGTTAAGGTGTTGGGTACTGTATTCGGCATTTCCATGAAAGAGGTGATGCCACCTGCAACAGCCGCCATGCTTTCGGAAAATATATCCGCCTTATGCGTCAATCCTGGCTCCCGGAAGTGCACCTGATCATCTATCATTCCAGGAAATAAATGCAGACCTTCAGCATTGATCTCCTGATCTGCAGGCTGATCAATAACAGGCGCGATCTTGGCAATTAGACCGTCTTTGATAAAGAGATCGGCCACGATGATCTGACCTTCGTTTACAATTGAAGCCGATTTTATTAGGATGGTTTTCATTTTTGATCAAGATGGTGCTAATGTTTAAAGCTGTATTTAGTAGGTTCAAACTTAGAAAAAATAAATTAACGATACCCTCGATAAATGGTTTTTTATATAACGAAGCAGACTGAGCTGGCCCTGCCCTAAATAAAATTTGACTATTTTTGCAAAATGCCAAAAGAATTTGAAGCGTTTAATCTTAACCGACAGTTGCAAAATGCGATAGCCGATGCTGGATTTACAGTTGCAACCCCCATACAGGAGAAAGCAATTGCACCGATATTGTCTGGTCAGGATATTTTTGGTATTGCTGAAACGGGTACCGGGAAAACAGCTGCATACGTATTGCCCATTTTAATGAGCTTGAAGTATGCGCAGGGCGATGCTCCCCGTGCACTGATACTGGCACCCACCAGGGAACTGGCCATGCAAATTACGGAGCACGTAAAGATGTTTGCCAAATACACGGATCTGAGAACAGTAGTAGTTTACGGCGGCTTAGGTCCGAAAACCCAGATTGAGCAAATTAAGGCAGGGGTTGACATTATTGTTGCCACACCAGGCAGGTTCCTGGACATCTATCTTGCTAACCACATCAATACGCAATATCTGAAATTTCTAGTGCTGGATGAAGCAGATAAGATGATGGACATGGGATTTATAGGCTCCATACACCGGATCTTAGAAATAGTTCCGAGAAAGCGTCAAAATCTTCTTTTTTCAGCTACGATGAGTGATCTGGTGCAGAAGATTGCGGGCGACTTTCTAAAGAACCCAACTATAATTGAGGTTGCTCAGCAAGCTACACCCGCGGCTTCGGTAACACAGGCCTTATACTATGTGCCTAACTTTAAGACTAAGATTAACTTATTACAGCATCTTTTGAAGAATGTTGAAGAGTTTACCAGGTTAATCATTTTCTGTAAAACGAAGACAGTCGCTGATAATATCTTCAGTTTTATCGAAAGAAGGTTTGGGGCAGAAGCAGTTCGGGTGATACATGCAAATAAAGGGCAAAACACCAGGATTAATTCCATTAATAACTTTAAGGAAGGTAACATTAGGGTATTGGTTGCAACCGATGTGGCGTCAAGGGGAATTGATGTTTCAGAAGTGAGCCATGTGATTAATTTTGATGTTCCTATCGTAATAGAAGATTATGTACATCGAATTGGGAGAACGGGCAGGGCATTTGCCAAAGGCGACGCGCTAACGTTGTGTACAGATGCTGAAAAATATTACATTCAGAAAATAGAAAAATTGATCAGGCAGCAGATCCCTGTTGTACCTTTGCCAGAGGAAGTTTTTGTTGAGGAAACGCCTTACGAAGAAAAGCAGGCCATTAATAGGGCAATTGATGATCAGAAACGTAGGGATGACCCTGATTTTAAAGGTGCGTTTCATGAAAAGAAACATGCTGCAGCGATAGCTGCTGCTGCAAGAAATAAAACCAATAAGCAGCCTTCCTGGAAGAAAAAGAAGTTTAAAAAGTAAGAAAAGCAGTTGAAGGTAAAATTAACACCCTTAAATATTGTGTCTGCAGTATGTTTAACTGCCACTATCCTCTTGCTTTATAACAGGAGAGAATTGGTGAATGGTGCTGCTGCAAGCGGTCTTATTGATCTTATGGCCGGATTAAGTGTGCTGGCAGGTATCATTGCTTTTATTTCGGATCAGATCTTTAGAAAATTTATACCCAGTATCAAAAAGTTGTGGATCATAGAAGGTGTACTCGTCGTCTTTATGATCATTTTAATATTTATAATAAAAACAAGTATCCGCTAGATGAAAACAGCAGAAATAAAAATTACAGTAGAACTGGACGATAATAATGTTCCGGAAAATCTTCTTTGGGAATCAACAGATGCAGAAACACAAGAAAAAGTACCTGTTAAATCAATGATGCTGGCTTTGTGGGATCACAACTACAAAAACTCTATGCGTATAGATCTGTGGACCAAAGATATGCCTGTAGATGAGATGAAAAGATTTTTTTATGAGACCCTGCAAACGATGGGAGACAGTTTTCTTAAAGCAACGGGTGAGAAGCTTATTGTAGAAGATCTGCGTGATTACTGCGCTCATTTTGCAGATAAAATGGGCATCAATACAAGAGGTTAAACAATGAGAACTCAAGGTATTATAGGTGCTGCGATCATGGCAGTTGGGGGCATGAGCCCGTTGATTCACATCCCCGTCATCGGCAACTGGAATTACTTCGATGTAGACATGCGATTGGCCATTGTATTCTATTTACTTGTACTTGTTGGGCTAATTGGGGCTTTTGCAAGGAAAGTTGGAATGATCAGATTTGCAGGTTTTGGTGCTGTTGTTTTGGTACTGATTACATTATTCGGAATTTACCTGAAGTCGCACGATTCCTTTAGTTTCCTTCATTTTAAAAACCTGGTTAATCTTGCGGCTGGTTTGGTAAAATACAAGTGGGGCTGGTACGTCATCACTGCCGGGGCATTTATCTTAATCACAGTAAGGAAACCCAAACTAATTAGGGTAGTCTAATTGGTATCTCCCAATGTTTTGTGCTTTCTTTTGTGCTTAATTTGGATGTTCTTGAGATGCTCGTCCTTACTGATGATGCTGATATTTCCATCTACTTCCAGCATCGCTAGTTTTACATCCAGAAAATGATCGATGCCGTGCTCTCTCATCGATTCATGAAGCTCATCATTGGTAATGCCAAGCTTACTTAACAGGTTAAAATCTAGTTTGCCATTGTGTATCAATATCTGCGGCTTGTCGTTAATCAGGTCGCGTAGTCGTTTACTTTTGAAGAGTGATTTTTTTAAAATATAGTTGAGAACGAAGAGTACTGCGGCCGCGATGATTCCGCCAAGGAGGGAGGTGTTTGGTCCAACCATTGCATTTTGGACAGCGTTACTGATCAGTAAAATCAAGACTACGTCCGTTGCATTTAACTGCGAAAGTTCCTTTTTGCCGGTGAGTCGTATGGCCACCAGCATAAAAACATAGACTGCGGTGCTTCTTAAAGCAATATCCAGGTAAGGGTTCATGATTAGAATTTAAGTTCAGTTTGTCCTTTGCTCACCATTTCACGTTCGTGCTGCAGCAGCCACTTTTTTCTCCATAGGCCGCCTGCATAACCAACTAGTTTACCATCGCTTCCGATTACACGGTGACAGGGTACTACTATTGCCAGCTTGTTTTTGCCATTGGCGGCAGCTATTGCTCTAATTGCTAAAGGTTTGTGTGCAGAAAATTTGGCGTAAGAAGTAGTGTCTGCATATGGGATCTCCATTAGCGAGCGCCAAACTTCCTGTTGAAAATCTGTGCCTGTTTGTTTGAAAGGAAAAGAAAAGGACTTTGAACCCTCGTGGAAATAGGCTATCAGTTCCCTGGCGGCTAGTGTGGTTAAGTCATTCTCAGGATAGTTTTTGGGTTCTGCTTCTGCAAATGTGATTTCCACCACAACGTTCTCATCTGCGAAGATGCTAACGGGTCCAAGCGGTGAATCAATAATTGAGCAATAGTTTGACATTATCTTAAATGGCCAGTTGTGCCTAATACAATATTACAACAATACAACAATTTTAACATGGGTTAATTTACTAATAATATATCTTTGCTGCCTATGCAGTTTGTAAAGGAAGTTAAGCACTTATTGTACAAAGAGGTGATGCTGGAATGGCGCTCCAAATATGCCATTAACAGCATTCTTTTGTATGTAGTGTCGACCATTTTTGTCTGTTTCCTTTCGTTCAAGAGTATAGAACAGAAGATTACATGGAACGCCTTGTTTTGGATCATTATGCTTTTTGCTTCTATTAATGGTGTGTCTAAAAGCTTCTTGCAGGAAAGTAAAGGCAGACAACTTTATCACTATGTATTGGCCAGTCCTGCCGCCATTATTTTGGCTAAGACCATTTATAACGTGTTACTTATGGTTGTACTAACGACCATAGCACTAGCGGTATACATTGTCATTTTCGATTATACCCCTCCGGATCTGCCCATGTTTTACGTTTCCGTGATACTGGGTAGTTTAAGTTTTTCTACGATTTTTACCATGGTTTCGGCAATTGCGGCAAAGGCTGGAAATGGGGGGATGCTGATGTCCATACTCAGTTTTCCTTTGATCATCCCTGTAATGATTATACTGATCAAATTATCAAAGAACGCGATTGATGGATTAGATCGATCCGTTAGTTTGGACGAAATAGGGATATTGATTTTTATCAATGTCATCACCGTGTGTGCATCTTTACTGCTATTCCCGTATCTGTGGAGAGATTAAACAAATTTCTCATTACCTTTACTGACTAATTGATTTGGACATTGTTAGTCTAAAAATGGAGTTTTGTGAGGATGTTAATTCTTGCATTTAAAGATTAAACTGAATATAAATGTATAAAAGCTGGTGGAAAATTTTAGGCTCATTATTGGTGATCTATACGACAATTGGAGGCTTGCTTCTGGGCGTACCGCGGTTAGCGATTTTGAATGAGACCATTAGAAATCTATATTTCCATGTGCCGATGTGGTTTGGGATGCTAACGTTATTTTCCATTTCGGTTTGGTATAGCATCAAGTACTTACTGCATGCCAAAGACGAGGATGACCTAAGAGCAGTTGAAAGCGTAAATGTAGGGGTTGTGTTCAGTATACTGGGTTTGGTAACTGGTGCAATATGGGCCAAATTTACCTGGGGTCAGTTTTGGAGCTTTGACGTGAAGCAGAACTTTACAGCCATCGCTATTTTATTGTACTTTGCCTACCTGGTGCTTAGGAACTCAATCGACGAACAACAAAAGAGAGCGAAGATTTCGGCTATCTACAATATTTTTGCCTTTCCGATGATGGTTGTGCTGATTATGGTATTACCCAGATTATCAGACTCTCTGCACCCCGGTAACGGTGGTAATCCAGGCTTTAATAGCTATGATCTGGATAGCAAAATGCGAGCTGTGCTTTATCCGGCATTTATCGGCTGGTCTATTATCGGTTATTGGATATATACCCTTAGGTTTAGGATCCGAACTTTAGAAAACAAATAAATCTTGACATGATGAAAAAGTTATTAATGGCGTTGTTGCTGATGATTAGTTCTGTTAGTGTATTTGCCCAGGATGGTGGAATTGAGATGGCAGATGCGCTGCGAAGCAATGGTAAAATATACGTTGTGGTGGTCTGCATCGTTATTATATTGCTCGGTTTATTGGCCTATCTGTTTTCTTTAGACAAAAGATTAAAAAAGTTAGAAAAAAAATAAGCGGGGTAAAAACTTAATCTATCGCACACAATCGCCATTTTTAGTTGTTTTATGGTGTAGTGTGAGGCTTACACTAAGTGCGTTTGCATTTGCAATAATCATTTTTTTTAGTGCAATTTTGCCTTCGTAAATAATTAACTTATTTCAATTCATAAAAAACAACTAATGGCTAATACAGCAAATGAGAGCAATTTTTTTGCAGACGTATGCAAGAATTTTGACAGTGCAGCTAGGTTTACTTCACATCCAGAAGGGCTACTAAACCAGATAAAAGCTTGTAACAGTGTTTATCGTTTTCAATTTCCAATTCGCAGGGGCAATGGTTTCGAAGTTATCGATGCCTGGAGGGTAGAACACTCTCACCACATGAGCCCCACAAAAGGAGGTATCCGCTACAGCGACATGGTAAATGAGGATGAAGTAATGGCGCTGGCAGCCCTGATGACTTATAAGTGTGCCATTGTAAATGTGCCATTTGGTGGTGCCAAGGGTGGTATATGTATCAACCCAAAAAACTATTCGGTAGCAGAATTGGAAACGATTACACGTCGCTATACCACAGAATTAATCAAAAAGAATTTTATAGGCCCTGGTATTGATGTTCCTGCGCCAGATTATGGTTCTGGAGAACGTGAGATGAGCTGGATTGCAGATACTTATATGACCATGAACCCTGGCCAGCTTGATGCTTTGGGCTGTGTAACAGGTAAACCAATTGCATTGCACGGTATCCGTGGTCGTAAGGAGGCCACAGGAAGAGGGGTTGCCTACGCAGTTAGGGAATGCGTGAATGTTGCTGAAGATATGGAGAAAATCGGGCTGAAAGCCGGATTGGGTGATAAGCGGGTAATTGTACAGGGATTGGGTAACGTGGGTTACCATTCTGCTAAGTTTCTTGCTGAGTTTGGCGCAACCATTGTTGGCCTTTGCGAATTTGAGGGAGCGATCTATAACGAGAACGGATTGAATGTAGATGAGGTTTTTGCTCATCGCAAAAATACAGGCTCAATTCTGGGTTTTCCGGGTGCTAAAGATTTCAAGAACTCGATGGAAGGTTTGGAGCAGCCATGTGAGATACTAGTTCCAGCCGCACTTGAAAACCAGTTGACCGTTCAAAACATCAAAAATATTAAAGCAAAGATCATTGCAGAAGGTGCAAACGGACCAACTACGCCAGACGCCGAAGAGTTATTTACAGCGATGGGTGGTATCATCATTCCGGATATGTATTGTAATGCAGGAGGGGTAACAGTTTCTTACTTCGAATGGCTTAAAAACCTTTCACATGTGGCCTTTGGTCGCATGGAAAACCGTTATGCAGAAAATTCCAATACAAACCTGATCAACACGCTGGAAAGCTTAACCGGACAAAAAGTTCCTACTGAACACCGTTCAATGCTGATCAAAGGTGCATCAGAGCTGGAATTGGTAAACTCAGGCCTGGAAGATACCATGAGTCACTCTTATCATGAGATCCGGGAGAACTTGGTAAACAAACCGGGTGTCACTACTTTAAGAACTGCTGCATTTGTTGGGTCTATAGATAAAATAGCTGTTTCATACATGAACCTCGGCGTTTGGCCATAAGTTTTAGAGAAATAATTTTAAACCGCAACACGCTGGTGCTGCGGTTTTTTTATGTCAGAATTTTGCTATTAAGTGCTTTGTAATAATCTGGATGCCAGCATTAACGTATATTACTATATGAGAAACTTAAGAGTCTTTTTATTGCTAGTGTTAAGCCTTTCCTTGGGATTGGCGGCTTGTCGCGATGGCCAGCATTTGGAAAGTAAAGGTGGTTTTGCTGTTTTGCCTAATCCTAAGAAAGGAGAGGCCATAGCTAACTTTTCAGGTGGCTGTTTTTGGGCTACGCAGGAATGTATGATAGAGCTTAAAGGTGTAAGGTTAGTAGTGAGTGGTTATGCCGGCGGAACCAAAGCAAATCCAACATATGATGAGGTAACAAGTCAGCAAACGGGGCATGCAGAATCAGTACAAGTATATTACGATCCAACTGTGATCAGTTTTAATAAGCTTGCCACCGCATTTTTCCATGCACATGACCCTACGCAGGTTGACGGACAAGGTCCGGACCGAGGTTCCGACTATCGTTCAATTGCTTTTTTCCGTACAGAACAGGAGCGAAATACCTTGGATAGCTTGATTTCCGAGATCAATGAGAAAAACAACTACGCTCCACCAGTGGCAACTGAATTGATACCTTTTACCAAATTTTATCCAGGAGAGAGTTATCATCAGGATTACTATAAAAAAAATAGCTGGGAACCCTACGTCAATAATGTATCAAAGCCAAAGGTACTTAAGCTCAGAAAAGCATTACCAGAATTGATAAAATCTGAATACCAGGACTAATTGTCAGAGAACTATCAATAAACAGCCATCATTCTTAATTGCACCAGCCCAAAAGATTATAGGTACTTATATTTTTTATCTTTGTATGATCTAAAATCCAGTTACAAAGATGAGAAAGAGTGCAATCATTGGTTTAATAACAATAGCAATTTGTGTGGGCTTTTTAATTAGCCTGAATGCAGATACAAGTAGCTATTCTACATTTACTGAAGCTGCAAGAGATGCCAGGGAATTTCATGTAATGGGTTTTTGGGAAAAAGAAAAAGGTATTTATTACGATGCTCAGAAAGATGCCAATCATTTTTCTTTTTATATGAAAGATCAAAAAGGTTCTGTGAATAAGGTAGTTTATAATGGGACTAAGCCTCAGGATTTTGAAAGATCTGAAAAACTTGTTCTCATAGGTGAGATGAAGTCCGGAACTTTCTATGCTTCAAAAATATTGATGAAATGTCCATCGAAATATAACAATGATCTGGTAGAGGTCAAGCAGGACGGTAAAGTCGAAAAATACAATTAATCTTAATGGATATTCAATTTATAGGAGAAAACCTCCTTCCGGGTAAAATCGGCCAGTTCTTTATCGTTCTTGCATTTGGAGCATCCCTGCTTTCAACTATTTCTTATTATTTTGCAGCTACAACTAAGGATCTTCAAGATCGTTCCTGGAATCTTCTAGGTAGGATAGCCTTCTTGATCAACTGGTTATGCGTTATTGGGATTGGCAGTACGTTGTTCTATCTCATTCTTAACCATTATAACGAATACTATTACGTATGGTCGCATTCCTCTAAGGAGCTGCCTGTTTACTATATTGTTTCTGCTTTCTGGGAAGGGCAGGAGGGTAGTTTTTGGCTATGGGCTTTTTGGCAGTCTTTACTTGGAGCCATACTCATCTGGAAAGCAAAAACCTGGGAAAATGGGGTAATGACTGTTGTTGCTTTCTCTCAAGTATTTTTAACCTCTATGCTTTTAGGCGTTCAAATTTTTGGTCAGCGCATCGGGAGTTCTCCCTTTATCCTGTTAAGAGATGCCATGAATTTAAAGGAAATGGCGCCAATCTTTGCAGATCCTGAAAATTTTAAGAACTACCTGAAGTTTATAACCGACGGTAGGGGTTTGAATCCTTTGCTTCAAAATTATTGGATGGTGATACATCCCCCAACCCTGTTCCTCGGCTTTGCCAGTATGGTGGTGCCCTTCGCTTACGCGGTATCGGGAATCTGGTTGAGAAAATACAAAGAATGGATTAAACAAGCTATGCCCTGGGCTCTTTTTGCCGTGATGGTATTGGGAACGGGAATTATCATGGGTTCCTTCTGGGCATATGAGGCTTTAAACTTTGGTGGTTTTTGGGCCTGGGATCCAGTAGAAAACGCCTCCATTATTCCATGGCTTACACTGATTGCAGGAGTACACGTGATGATTGCCTTTAAGAATACAGGTCATGCCTATTTTACCGCAATTGTATTGGTGTTCTTAAGCTTTATCCTGGTGCTATATGCTTCATTCCTAACCAGGAGTGGAATTCTCGGGGAAACATCAGTACATGCCTTTACAGATTTGGGAATGTTTGGTCATCTCATTTTATACAATGTGGTGTTTTTAATTTTTCCGGCTGTATTGCTTATTGTCAGGTGGAAAGAATTACCTATTACAAATAAAGACGAAGAAACCTATTCAAGAGAATTCTGGATGTTTATTGGATCTTTGGTGATTACTATCGCTTGTATACAGGTGATATTTGTCACTTCAGTGCCGGTATTTAATGCAGCATTTGGAACCAACTTCGCTCCGCCCATCGATGCGGTTAAATACTACAACCAATGGCAGGCGCCTTTTGCTATCCTGGTTACCATTATATCTGGCTTTACCCAGTTCATGAAGTATAAGAGGACAGATACCAGGAAATTTTACAGCAGCTTATTGGCTTCTGTGTTGTTTTCAGTAGTAATCACAGCTGGGTTTGTTTACATCACCGCCGTTTATCAAAACCTGATGTTTATTTTGCTAACTTTTAGCTGCATTTTTGCCATAATGTCTAATGCCAAGATCCTTGGACTGGCATTTGGCGGCAAGAAGAAACTGGTAGGAGCTGCAGTTGCACACATCGGATTTGCGCTGTTGCTTTTAGGAGCTTTAGTTGCGGCAGCTACAAACAAACCAATCTCTCTGAACGCGTCTAACTTTATTCCTGTAAAGGATTTTGAAAAAGCAGATAAACCAGGAGAGAACATTGTCCTTTATAAGAACGAGCCTAAAAAAATGGGACGTTATACAGTTACCTACGTGAGCGATACAATTGTTGCTCCAAATACATTCTATAAACTCAATTTTAAAGTGTATGACGAAAAGACCCGTGCACTTAAAGAAGATTTTGACTTGAATCCACATATACAGTCTAATGAGAAAATGGGTCTTATCGCTTCTCCTGATACCAAGCATTATCTTACGCATGACATTTATACTCACGTTACCAGTGCACCTATAGACAAAGCGGCGAATCATGATGATCATGACGGACATAGCGAAGAAGAGAATTATAAAGCGCCCAGGATTGCAACCGTTAGTGTAGGAGATACCCTGCATGTGAGCAGTGGGGTGTTGACAGTAAAGGCTTTAAACACTAAGCCATCCGCCAAAAATTTAGTATTGGCAGAAGGAGACCTTGCTGTTGGCTTGCCGGTCGAAATAAATGTTAGTGGAAAGATTTATAAGACAGAGCCAATCTTTCTTGTGAAGGGCAATAATGTTTTTGACTTCGCCCGTAATGTTGATGAACTGGGGCTACGACTTCGGTTTACAAAGGTGATACCAGAGCAGGGTAAAGTTGAACTTCAGGTTTATGAGAAACCCCAGCAAGCTAAGGACTGGGTAGTTTTTAAATCTATTGAGTTTCCGTACATCAATTTGTATTGGGCTGGCACAATTGTAATGGTTATTGGTTTTCTGATCTCTATATTCAGGAGACAAAAAGAAGTTAAAACCGCTTAATGAAAATAGTATTTGTTGGATCTGGTAATGTTGCTACGCATATGGCCCATGCTTTTTATGCACAAGGACAACAAATACTGCAGGTGTGGAGCCCTAATTTCCAGAATTCGTCCAAGCTTGCATCTCTTGTAGAAGCTCAAGTTGTTTCTTCGATAGCAGGATTGGATCAACATGCCGATTTGTATATTGTTGCCGTAAAAGATGATGCAATTGCTGAAGTAGTTGGTAACCTGAATACTGTTAAAGGTATTGTGGTTCATACTTCCGGAACTACAGATATTAGTATCCTGTCATCTTTAAAAGATTATGGTGTACTTTATCCTTTACAAACCTTCTCCAAGTCTAAGAGTCTGGAATTTAAAAGTATACCGCTTTGTATTGAGGCATCAGATGAACGTGTAATAAATCGGTTAGAGAAAGTTGCAAGTATAATAAGCAGTGCGGTTTTCCATATGGACAGTAAGAAGCGTAGGTTATTGCACTTGTCGGCCGTATTTGCCTGTAATTTTGTGAACCACCTTTATTCATTAGGGAACCAGTTACTTGAGGGATCAGGAATTCCATTTGAAATACTTCGTCCGCTTATTCTGGAGACCGCGCTGAAAGTACAAGATGCATTTCCTGAGCATGTCCAAACGGGTCCTGCAATCAGGCGTGATCAAACAACAATCGCAGCCCATCTACAGCTGCTTAAAGATAGTCCTGAATTGGCGGGAATTTACCAAACATTAAGTGATAGTATTAAAAAAAGCAATCAATAGATACAATTGCGGTTTTTGGTGCTTATTTTTGCGATATAATTATGAGTATTTATAAATTAAAGATAAATTTTGAAGAGCAAGGTAAAGAATCCATTGAACTGCCTATAGCTGGCGGGGAGGACGTTTTAGACGTTTGTTTGGATAATAATATTGAACTTCAACATAACTGTGGTGGTGTTTGCGGTTGCAGTACTTGTCACGTCTATGTGATTAAAGGTATGGATAACATCCAGGAAATTTCTGATAAAGAAGAAGATTTCATAGACAGGGCAGTACGTCCAAGGATTACCTCCAGATTAGGCTGCCAGTGCGTAGTGATCAATGGCGATATTGAAATTACCATACCTGATCAATCTGAATTCTTAGGTCACTAATCAAAAATCAAATCAAAGAAAACATGCAAGAAAAATTTGCTTTACCGATATACTGGAATGATCACGAAGATATTGCCCAGGAACTCTATGAAAAGTTTGGTGACGGCTTTAACGAAGCTAAAATTTATAGAATCAGGTTCACGGAATTGATCGACTGGGTACTAGAATTGCCGAACTTTAAAGGTACAAGGGAAGAAAGTACTGAAGGACACCTGGAGCAGATTCAATCTGCATGGGTTTATGAATGGAGAGATAACCAGGATTAATCATGTTGCTGCAAAAGCTAAAGCTAGTCAATACCTTTATATTTGACGTAGATGGTGTGCTTACTGATGGCAGCATACTCGCCTCAGATTCTGGGGAGTTTTTGAGAACGTTTAATATCAAAGACGGATACGCTTTGCAATTGGCCGTGAAAAGAGGCTTTCTTGTATGCATTATTTCCGGAGGAAAAGGCATGGCAATGCAAAAGCGTTTTGAAGGATTGGGTATCCAGGAAATCTTTTTACATGTATCCGATAAGGTGCAAGTTTTTAATGATTTATTGACAAAATATAATCTTGTTAAAGAGGAAGTATTATACATGGGAGATGATATTCCTGATCTTAAAGTAATGAACCTTGTGGGTGTTCCTACATGTCCTGCTGATGCAGTGCCGGAGATTAAAACCATATCTGCTTACATCTCTCCATATCTAGGCGGTAAGACTGCAGTAAGGGACATTGTAGAAAAAGTAATGCGCTTGCAGGGTAAGTGGTTCGATGAGCAACCTGATGCCTCCGATTCGGGTAAATAAATGTTTCTTGTTTTGCAACGGCTATGTTACAATGCTTCATTAAACTTAATAGAGTAGGGTACCTCTAACCTATACAAAACAATTAACCTTTATAAAGTTTAAAGAACTAAAAGCATGAAAAAATTATTAATCATCTGCGGACTAATCTTAAGTGCCGTAACTTTTGCAAATGCGCAGGATGCTCAACAACAAGCCGGTGGCCGCGGACCAGGCGGTACGCCTGAAGAAAGGGCAAAAAGAAATGTTGCAATGGTTGCTGAAAAGTTAAAGCTGACTGAGGATCAGAAAACTAAAGTAACTGCCATTTACCTGGAACAAAATGCTAAAATGAGAAAGCTGCGCGATTCAGTGGGTGACGACAGAGATGCAATCAGAGCAGTAATGATGAAACAAACTGCACAAACAGATTCAAAAATCGAAGCGTTATTGACAGACGAGCAAAAGAAACTCTTTACTGCTTTTAAAGACGAGCGTAAAGAAATGATGAAGAAAAGAATGGAAAACGGCGGCGGTCGCCCAGGTGGAACCAGATAATTCAAATTGATTAAATAATAGAAGCGACTTACGGTCGCTTTTATTATTTTCGCACTATGTACCAGCAAACACTTCCCATCATACTCGCCTCTAAATCTCCACGCAGACAAGAATTGCTGAAAGCAATGGACCTTGACTTTCAGGTTGTACTTAAAGAAGTGGACGAAAGTTATCCGGCAGATCTTCTGCCTGCGGAGATTGCAGTTTACATTGCAGAAAAAAAGGCTTCTGCTTTCTTGGAGTTGAGTGCTGATCATATTGTCATTACTGCGGATACCATAGTTGCTTATAAAACCCAGATATTGGGTAAACCAACTGATGCCTCACACGCGAAAGAAATATTGGAAACCTTATCTGGCACTAATCACCAGGTTTATACAGGCGTAAGTATTTCCTATAATGGAAGAACAGCGTCCTTCTTCGATGTAACTGAGGTGTTTTTTAACAACCTGACTTCAGAACAGATAGATAATTACATTGCCAATTACAATCCGTATGATAAAGCGGGGGCATATGGAATACAAGACTGGATAGGTTTGATTGGTGTAGAAAAGATTATTGGATCATACACCAACGTAATGGGATTGCCAACAGAAAAGCTATATCAAGCATTGCTAAGTGTCTGAATTTTGCAGCGTGAAAAGCACTCCCATTTTCAGGTCATAAGTAGATAAGCTCAATTGCTTGATATGGGTCATTTCCAAAATATAATTAGTGATTAGCGAAGCAATAACAATCATATCAACCCTAAGCGGTATTAAGCCATCAAAATTTTTACGTTCTGCATGTGTAGAATTTATAAGTTTATCTGACAACTTGTGGTAGGCTGATAGATCAATCCCTGTGGATCTTATTTTTTTAACATCTAGATCAGTCGCAATCATACCCGCAAATGTTTCGAATGCACCTGCAGAGCCTACCAATTGTTTTGGTTTATGGAGTTCACATGCATCAAATAGATCGGTCAGTTCCAATGCCAATCTTTGCTTAATGGCCGATTGGTCTCGCAGGTTTATGGGGTCTGAGTTAAAGTATGCTTGTTGTAGTCTGGCAGCACCTATATTGTAGCTTTTTTTCCAAAGGATCTCATCCTTTGTGCAAATAATAAATTCGGTACTCCCCCCGCCGATATCCATTATTAGGGATACGCCAGATAATATTCCCGTTGCTTTCACGCCGTTATAAATAAAGCCGGCCTCTTCATCCCCATCTACAACAGTGATTTCGATAGCTGCTTCTTGTAAAGCGGCCTCAACAAAGTCGGCACCGTTACTCGCGCTCCTTACCGCAGAAGTAGCAATTGCTTTAATGGTGGAAACCCCGTGAATATCTATTTGCTCCTTAAATGATTTTAATGCATCGATCCCACGTTTAAAGGCCTCGGGAATGATTATATTTTCATTTATTCTACCTTCACCTAGTTTTACAGGCAGATTAACTTTATATAAGATGTCACCATGGGTGGTTTCAGCAATTATAAGATGAAACGTATTGGTGCCAAGATCAATAATTGCGGCTTTCATGAATTACGGGTGGTTTCGAATACTTAAAAATAGAGTTTAAAAATAAGAGGCACAAAAAAAGCCATCAATGGATGGCTTTTAATGCTAAATAATTTTTTGATTTACTCAAAATATTCCTTCATTTTTTCGAAGAAGCTCTTGTCGTTCTTGCCAGGTTGTGGTTTGAAGTTTGGCGAATCTCTTAGTTTCTCCAGAATATTGCGTTCTTCAGAACTTAAGGCCTTCGGCGTCCATATATTTACATGGATGATTTCATCACCCCTGTGGTACGAGTTCACTTCAGGAATACCTTTTCCTTTTAAACGAAGCAATTTTCCGCTTTGTGTTCCAGGCTCAATTTTAATCTTGGCCTTGCCATCAATGGTAGGCACTTCAGCGCTATAACCTAATGCGGCATCTATAATAGATACATGAAGATCATACACTACATTATTTCCTTCACGTTTTAAAGACTCGTGTGGGATCTCTTCAATCAAGATGATGAGATCGCCAGGGATGCCACCATTCGGTGCTGCGTTCCCTTTTCCGCTCATACTTAACTGCATACCATCACTTACCCCGGCTGGGATATTAATGGTTATTGTTTCCTCACCACGTACAGTTCCGTCGCCATGGCAAACATTACATTTAGCGGTAATCTGCTGTCCGCTACCGTTACAAGTAGGGCAAGTAGAGCTGGTTTGCATTTGTCCAAGAATGGTGTTGGTTACCCTTCTTACGGCACCGCTTCCACCGCAAGTACTACAAGTGCTTACTGAAGATTTATCCTTTGCCCCTGTGCCATCACAAGTTTTGCAGGAGATTTGCTTGTTTACTTTTATTTTCTTTTCGCTTCCGTTTGCAATTTCTTCAAGAGTAAGTTTTACCTTGATGCGAAGATTAGAACCCTTTGCTACGCGTCTTCCACCACGTGATTGCTGTCCGCCGCCACCGAAGAAGCTATCGAAAGGGCTGCCACCTCCGCCACCAAAAATATCTCCAAACTGGCTAAAGATATCCTCCATGTTCATGCCGCCGCCGCCATAACCACCGCCTCCTGATGCACCTCCAACGCCAGCATGACCATAATGATCATAGCGCTGTTTCTTCTCTGCATTACTTAGGATTTCATAAGCTTCAGCGGCTTCTTTAAAGTTATCTTCCGCCTGCTTATCTCCCGGGTTTTTATCAGGATGGTACTTGATGGCCATCTTTCTGTAGGCCTTTTTTATCTCTTCAGCTGATGCGCTTTTGGTAACCCCAAGAACATCGTAATAATCTCTTTTGCTCATAATTAACTACCTACTACAACTTTAGCAAAGCGGATCACCTTATCGTTTAAGGTGTAGCCTTTTTCAAGTTCATCTATTACTTTGCCTTTCAAATCTTCACTCGGTGCAGGAATTTTAGTTATTGCTTCATGAACATCGGTATCAAAAACCATATTGATACTCTCCATCTCCTTTAAGCCTTTTTGAGCTAGTAAATTTTTAAGTTTTGTGTGTACCAGGTTAATTCCCTCACGTATGGCATTAACATCAGTAGCACCTTCCATTGCCTTATTTGCACGGTCAAAGTCATCCAGAACTGATAGCAGAGAGACAATTACATCCTTACCTGCAGTTTGTAAAAGCTCTACGCGTTCTTTTTGGGTACGGCGTTTAAAATTGTCAAACTCAGCAAATAACCGCAAATATTTGTCGTTAAGTGCTGCATTGTCCTGCTGTAACTTCTCTTCAGCAGATAATTCAGGAATAATCGGTTCTTGCTGACCGTCTACAGCCTCTTGAGCTGCTTCGTTATTTAGCTGCTCTTCGTTAGGATTTACTTGTTCGTTCACGTTCTCTTCCACAGTCTGATCTTCGTTAATATTTTTTTTCTTCTTGCTAAACATGCTATAGTAGAATTTTTGGATGTAAACTCAAATGCTTTGCCAATACCATATATCAGTCATGCTGTCAGATTTTTATAAATTAAACTGACCAGAATGACTAAAAAGCAAAATTTTGTCAGCTATACCGACTAAACTATTGTTGCATCTTCATGGACTACGCCACCCTCGCATTTGATAATTCTTGAAGGAAAGGTGCGGATGATATGGTAATCATGCGTTGCCATGAGTACCGCAGTCCCACCAAGGCTGATTTGCCTCAATAACATGACAATTTCTTCAGAAGTATCCGGATCAAGATTTCCGGTAGGTTCATCAGCAAGTATAATTTCGGGATTGTTCAGTAAAGCACGTGCAATTACAACGCGCTGTTGTTCACCACCAGACAATTCATGCGGCATTTTCCTGAATTTAGAACGTAGCCCCACTTTTTCTAACACGTCTTTGATACGCTCATCAATTAGGGCTTTGTCTGTCCAACCGGTGGCTTTTAACACAAACTCCAAATTCTTTTCAACCGTTCTATCCGTCAGCAACTGAAAGTCCTGAAACACGATCCCTAGTTTTCTCCTTAAATAAGGAACATCCTTTATTGCAAGGTTCTTTAAGTCAAAGCCAGCAACAAGTCCATCTCCATTGCCAATGTGAAGATCGCCGTAAATGATCTTTAGCAAACTGCTCTTACCAGAACCTGTCTGGCCAATTAAAAAAACAAACTCTCCCTTATCAACATCCAGGTTTACGCTTGATAATACAAGGTGTTTTTGCTGGAATACATCTACATTTCTTAAGTTTATAACCGTGTTTGCCATTGTTAAATTTCTATTTTAGCGATTTTTCCAAAAGGTAAATCATTTACAAATTCCATTATAAAAGGTAGTTTTTCCCCAAGGCCCAATTTTTCGAGCGACTTATCTGGCCGGTCTACTCTAAAATAAGCCAGCAGTGTAAACTTGTCGTCCCGCAATTGCACATAATCGGGGATTTTTGCAATGCCCTTTACTTTTATAATATACATTAGGTCAAAAATAGTATTTCAAATTGAGATTCGGGAGATTTGATCGTTTTATCTGATGAGCGTTAGGGAACCAGAAAGCGGTTTGGATTTAGCATCCAGGTTGATGATATAATAATAAACACCTACAGGAACATCTTTGTTATTTTGCTTTCCGTTCCATGGCTTTTGGAAGTAATCTGTTGTCTCGTAAATCACTTCGCCGTAGCGGTTAAGAATGCTCACCTTAGGTTTTTCATAGGTCTCTATGGCAGTTATATTCCAAAGATCATTTATACCATCTCCATTCGGACTAAAGCTTGGGGGTACCGTTATTTTCTCAAAAACCCTGACAAATACTTGGTCAGCAGCACTAACACAGCCATTTCCAGAAACTACATTAAGGGTATATTCCGTACTCACAGTTGGCGACGCGACAGGATCTAACTTTCGCGGATCATCAAGCCCGAGCTCTGGCGACCAAAAAAAAGTGACATTATCCCCATCAACTTTGCCATGCAAGGTTACACTGTTTCCCAACAACATCACCTGATCTGTCCCAGCATCAGACTTTGGTAGGTTAAATACGGTCACATTAACCTGCGCTGTTCTAATGCACGCTCCGTTAGAAATGGAAACAGTATACAATGTGGTCTTATCCGGACTGGCTATCGGATTTGCAATGGCCGATGAGGAGAGGCCTATAGTTGGCAGCCAGCTGTAAGTAGTTCCACCGCTGGCATTGAGCATAACTGTAGTTCCCTGACATATCTCCACTGCAGATTTTTCTACCTTGGGCACGGGTGGATTTACCACGCTTACTTCAACGGTTGAACTTACCTCGCAACCCAGACTGTTCACCTTGACTGTATATGTTCCCGCCATTCCAAAGTTGGCGTTTGCAATATTTGGCGATTTTTCTGTTGAAAACACTTCTCCAGCTGGATTCCGCCATTCGTAGGTCCCAGTTGCATCTGCTACATCGAGTAAAATTGCGTCACCTACGCATACAGGGCCATTACTGATAGCGTTAGGGGTTGGGTACTTATTTACATTTATGGTTAGCACTGGGGAACTCGTTCTGCAACTTACAGAATTAAAGTTTTGAGGAGACCCCATAACCAGGCGGTACCTGTATTCTCCAGGCAATGCGTTGTTAAACACTGCCGTATATTCGGTTTTGTTTTCATCGGGGATATCTACCCATCCATTTCCATTATACAATTGCCATTGATACCTCATGGTAACGTTTCCATCTACCCGGGCTGATAAATTAAATGATGCGTTGGATTGCTCACATATATTGGTTTCGGTAGTTCCGGTACTCCCAATCTGTGAGCTGATCTGCGCCCCGCAGGCCCTAAAAGTGATGTCGTCCAGTGCAATATCATTACCTATTCCTCCCTGTCCGTTATTAACCATTCTGATCTTAACCTGACTGGTTGAGGTAGTTCTAAATTGAAGCCCATATTGCCGCCATTGCGGGTCCATGTTTGGCAAATCTCCTGTGTTGTATGTTCCCAACACTTCATCGTTTATAGACAGGATATAGAAAGTGATGTTTGGGCGTATGCCATTCGTTCTTAACAGGTTGTACACCCAAGCCGCAAACTCGTAGGTCGTGTTCGGGCAAAGGTCGATCGGAGCAGAAGATTCGTAGAATATGCCGGGCGACCTTGCGGCATTAACAATCATCATGTAACCATTAAAATCATTTGGAGTGTGGTTAAAGATATTGTACCAACCGCCATTCAGCCCTGTTGTAGTTTTAACAATGGTATAGTCGCCCTCTCCATTAGGGCTTCTCATAGTGACAAAGTTGTAGTTGGTTGCAGCACCCAGTCCAGGTCCAAAGTTGGCACTTCCTCTACCAAAGTCAATGTTGATAACCGGATCACCCAAAGAGCCTTCACAAATTTGTGCAGCCGCCTTATTAAAAACCATCAGCAAGCAAACCAGTAAAAAAAATTGGTATACAGCAACTATTTTGGATTTCGAGCTCACAGGCTTAAGTTAGACCATTCAATATAATCTTAAAATTTGACATCAAATAATTATCTGTCAACTAAAAATTTCTAATTACAAACTGTTTAGGAAACTTAAGGTATTTACATTGTCGGCATAGTCCCAAAGTTTCGGATGCTGCGTTTCACCAAATGTAAACAAGGTATTGTTGATGTTTAAATCCGCATTGCTTACTACGCACTGTAGGTTTTGTTCCTGTTCCTTAATTACCAATTCAACGTCCTTCAAATTGCTGTACCGCTCAAAGTAAAGTACGGCCAATGGCGATGAGAAGCCAGTGTCTTCCTTAAGCAATAAGAAACCATTGTCGAAATGAGTGGCTCCATTTACCAGATAAATGGATTTGTTATAATCGTAATTGTTATTGTATTTGAAATGATTGATGATGTCCTTGTATTCTTCAAGAGGCTCGAAGAAATTTTTGATTTCATAGTTCTCTGGGATATAGATTTTAGACACGTTTCTGCATCCCAGTCCGAAGTAATCAAACAAATCATGGCCCAGACTCCTGATGTCGTCCGTAGTCTCTTCGCCTGTTAACACCGCAATACTGGTACGATTCTTCCTGATGATGTTGGGAACTTTACCGAAATAGTATTCAAAATACCTGGAGCTGTTGTTACTACCAGTGGCAATTATTGCGTCAAAGTCCTTCAATCGCTCAGTGTAAATGATCTGCGAAGAAAGGAGGGGCTCAATCTCCACTAGCTTCGCAAGAATTGCAGGTAATAGCTTATCATCAGCCGAAGACAATTTGATCATGGCAATGTTTCCCGTAGCAAGTACACACAGTACATCATGAAAACCTACAAGAGGAATATTTCCGGCAAGTATGAGCCCAATTTTTTTTGGATGAGCAGCAAGCTCAATTCCCGCAAACCATTCCTTAAGATCGCTTTCATTCAGCATGTCACTAAGCGCTTGAAGGGCCTTATTTACCTCCTCTGCGGTAAACCAGGCATTGTTGTTCCTTACTACATAGAGCAGTTCAGCAAACTTATCGTCAGGCGCTGAAATATAGGCGCTAAGTTTTTTAAAAGCAATAATTAATTGTTCAGCAGTAAGGATTGGCATAATTCCAACAATTTTAAAGTTTAAGTGTTATATTTGCGCTGCAAAGGTAAACTTAGCAAATAGAATTAAACGAAGACATGGCTATTAAAATAACAGACGAATGTATTAACTGCGGAGCATGTGAGCCTGAATGCCCGAATAATGCAATTTATGATGCAGGCACGGCCTGGAGATTTTCAGATGGCACCAACTTAAATGGTGTTATTGATTTTGGAGACCAGCAGATTGATGCAGGGGCTGCACAAGATGCAGTTTCTGATGAAGTTTATTACATTGTTTCAGACAAGTGTACCGAATGTAAAGGTTTTCATGATGAGCCTCAATGCGCTGCCGTTTGTCCGGTTGACTGCTGTGTAGATGATGAAGACGTTCGTGAAACAGAAGACGAGCTATTGGCTAAAAAGGCTTGGTTACACCAGGAAGGTTAATATCTACTATAAAATACTAAAGGGCATCCATTTTTGGATGCCCTTTTTTTATGGCAGTTGTTCATATGCAATCCTATTTTTCTTCAAATTTGTTGGGGATGATCAAGACAGGGCAGGCTGATTTTCTGGCAACATGCTCTGCCACACTTCCCATCAGGAAATGATAAAGGCCGGTTCTGCCGTAGGTTCCTATCACAATCAGATCAGCCGCATATTCTTCAGCTTGTCTGATTATACCATGCGCTGCACTGTCAATCACACTAAAATAACTGGTCGGAATACCATTGCCAAACTTACTCTCAATTTCCTTGAGTAACACATGACTATTTTCTTCGCTGTTATCATAAGTATCCAAAAAAACAGGTGCTAATGTAAGATCCGGGTTCACATTTGCTGGTACTGGCTCAATAATGTTTACAAGCGCAACCTCAGACCCAAACTGTTTGGCCAACTCATATCCAGCTTTTGCAGCCTTTTCAGAACAGGTACTATTGTCTACCGCTATTAAAATCTTTTGGAGGTTCATCTTCGTAAGAATTAAGTTTTATTATCAATTGTATAACAAATTAACTGCCTAAAAGTTTACTTTTATAGCATCAAATAGATTATGGACCAGCTATATGGAATATGCAGAGTGGCTATCGCCCCTCTAAGATCAAGCCCATCCGATAAGGCCGAGATAGCCTCGCAATTACTCTTTGGCGACTACGTAGAAATTCTGGAAAAAAGCGACCGGTGGTGGTTTGTAAAAGGTAATTACGACAATTACGAGGGCTGGATGGATTTCAAGCAGTTAGAATTAATCAATGAAGGTCATTTTGCTCCTGGTGCTGGCTGTCAATATTTGGTTCCGGGGCAAGCGCTAAATGTAGTTACAGATACTTATGGGGGTAATTATTACCTCAGTCCGGGCAGCAACCTGCCTTCATTTAAAGATGGTTTTTGTTCAATTGGCAATAAAGTATTTGAAGTTAAGTTTACACCTGCTATTCATGCATTCAAAAGTATGGAAGCATTAATTACTACTGCTCATTTTTTCCTGAACACACCATACCTTTGGGGAGGACGTAGCTTTTTTGGTATAGATTGCTCAGGTTTTGTACAAACTGTATTTAAATTGAATGGTATTAGGTTAAAACGAGATGCCTGGCAACAGGCAGAGGAAGGTACAATCGTAGATTTTCTTCAGGAAGTAAAAGCAGGAGATGTGGCATTTTTTGATAATGAAGAGGGAAGGATTACGCATGTGGGTATTATGCTCAACTCCTCCGCAATTATTCATGCATCCGGCAAAGTTAAAATTGACCCTATTGATGGTCAGGGAATCTTTAGCAATGAATTAAACCGTTATACTCATAAGCTTAGAATAATTAAGCGGTTTGTTTAAGATTTCTCAATTACATATTTCGCTTCATGCGAAACCGGAAAATTGCAGGAGTTTGCAATAAAGCACATTTTATGAGCCTGCTCATGCAGTGAATTCGCTTTTTCAATATGAGCTTCGTCTGTAATGGTCACTACCGGGTAAAGCGTAACTGCGGTAAATCGGCCACTACCATCCGCTTCTTCGATCATTTTACCAACAGCAGCGTCCTTATAATCCAAAACCACAATTCCGTTTTGAGAACATAAATGTAAATACCATAGCATGTGACAGGAAGATAGGGAAGATACCAGTAGATCCTCAGGATTGTGTTTGGTTTTATCGCCCATAAATGCCGAGTCTGATGAGCCGAGAATATCAGCTTTATTCTCAACAGAGATGACATAGCTTCTTTCGTATGAGCGATAATCCATTGTGCCTGAGCCCTTATTTCCAGTCCATGTCAGGCTGGTTGTGTACTGATGTTCCTTAGACATAATCTTATAATTGGTTAATACAATTTACATATTTAAATCCGTTCATTTGCCGCTGAAATTAACTTTATAAGATGCTTATCGTACAAGTGATTGATTTACAGAATTTTTGTTTCATAAAAAAGGCGACCGTCTGGTCGCCCTTTTTATAGATGTTTTTAAATCTAGTTTTGTAACACTACATGGTATTTCACTTTCGTAGTGGTTGAACTATCAAACCATACAATGTAATTTTTACCAGCCTCTAATTCTGTGGCACTGATGGTGGTTACCTCTAAAGACCCTGTCATCGAGACATTCAATGCTGTGTTAGCATCGACGGTTTGGTACGCAGAAGCTGCCTGGAATGCAAGCCCGCTTATTATGGCAGCTCCGGTACTTGTAGTTACGTTTACTGCTCCTGATAATAATGGAGCCACGTTTACAAACCTAACTTTCGCTTTACCACTTACGGTGGCGTTGTCTTTAGCATAAGTGTTCACGCCATAACTTCCATCGGCACGCTTTACAAGGAATATCGACTGTGAGGAATTTGCATCTGCATTGATTGTAGCAGATGCGGTAACTGTTGAAGAACCTGTGTTCTTAAATACAATGGTCTTTGTTCCAGTTGAAGTGCTGATATTACTCGAAGCACTTGCATAAGCCACGGCTGAAGAACTTGTCTTAGCATCGTTAATATAAACGTCCTGTGCGGCTGAGCCCTCTACTGAATTTACTATTGTTAGTGATGCTGTTAGTTTTGCGTTGTCTTCATCTTTCTTGCAAGACGACAGAAAAAATAGTACTGTCATTGCCAATGAAACTGCAGTTGTGATTTTTTGTGTTCTTGTTTTCATGATCATATTTTAGATGATTAAATCAAGAATAATGCCTGATATTTGATTTATAAACCATAAATAACTGTTAATCAATTATATGTGATTTTTTTATTTTCTAACAGGTAGATGAAATTTCTTCTAAGAACGTATAGTAAAACGGTCATTCAATGGCCCAGACCATTACTTGCCTGTCATCTCCGGTTGAAATCAAGTATTTTCCATCTGCGCTCCAGATCAGCTTATTGATGGAATGAAAATGTCCTTCGGTATTTTTATCAAGACTGAGGATCTTGTAAAGTTTGAAGTCTTCACTTCCCCAAAGTTTTATGCCTTTATCCTGACTGCCGGTAGCGAAGTAGGGTTTAGTGAGGTGATACACGATGGAGTAAATACCAAACATATGTGCCGCAATATTATTCACCAGTTCATAATCCGGTAAGCTGCGAATTTTTAATTGCGCATCGCGACTGCCTGAAATTAGAAATTTGCCATCAGGGGCATATTCCAAAGAAGTAATGGGTAGTTTGTGAGCCTTAAGCTCATGTATAAGACCGTAGTCGGCAGAGTTGTAAATCCTAACTACACTGTCTTTACAGCCCAGGGCAACTTCAGTTTCATCCTTACTTATTGCAATACATCTCACCGTATCGTTAATTACAGGGAAGTCATAGAGCAATGTGTAGTCTTTAAGCGACCATACCGCTACTGTACCGTCTTCACCAGTACTGAGGAGTTCTTGTTTATGGCCGATCGTTTTAAGATCAAATACAGCCTTTTTGTGGAAAGCAAGGCTTGCTTCTAGCTTTTGATCTGCCAGGTTGTAAACTAAGATCAGTCCGCTTCTTTGCGCTATAAAAAGTAAATGCTCATGCCTGTGCAAGGCATAAACTGAACTCTGCACCGGAACCAGAACTTTTACAAATGACATGGTCTCGAGCGACCACTCTACCACACCTTTATCATTACCCGCGCTATAAAACGTATGGTCATCAATCCCGTTCGCCAAAGCGTAAATGGGATTTTGGTGACCGCTTAATGTATGCAGGTGTTTTAACATTGCCTATTTTTTAACGTGCCTGCCTTCCAGGTTGGTACCTATGTCGGCAAGTGTTTTTCCTTTTTCCTTTAGCAGTACCAAGAGATGGAATACCAGGTCTGAGCTTTCATTGATAAAATCAACGTCAGTTTCTGCTAGCGCAGCTATCACTGTTTCAACACCTTCTTCGCCAACTTTCTGTGCAATTTTGTTTAAACCTTTTTGGCGAAGTTTATTAACGTATGATTCTTCAGAGGGATTGTCATAACGCTCACCGATAATTTTCTCCAGCTCGAAAATAAAATTCTGATTGTAGTTTGTTTTAAAGCAGCTGCGGGAACCAGTATGGCAAGTAGGTCCGACCGGGTTGGCTTTTATTAAAATGGTATCATTATCACAATCTACGTGCATCTCTTTAACAAAAAGGAAGTTGCCGCTTTCTTCACCTTTGGTCCACAGTCTGTTTTTCGAACGCGAGAAGAAAGTCACCTTACCTTCAGCTTCAGTTTTATCCAGAGCTTCCTGATTCATATAACCAAGCATTAACACCTCCAAGGTTTGCGCATCCTGTATAATTACCGGAACTAAGCCTTGTGTTTTATCGAAATCTATTGTCATAACCTTACCGGTATATTGTGTTTCTTTAGTTCTTGTTTTAAATAGGGGATAGGTATTTCTCCATAATGAAATACAGAGGCGGCCAATGCAGCATCAACACCTGTCGTTAAAAATACATCGGTAAAGTGCTCAATATTCCCAGCACCGCCAGAAGCAATAACAGGGATATTAATTGATTTTGCTACCTTATCCAGCAACAAGCAGTCGAACCCGTTCTTAGTGCCATCATGATCCATGGAGGTCAGCAAGATTTCACCAGCACCCAAACCTTCAGCTTTAACGATCCAATCTTCTGTTTCCAATTCAGTAATGAGCCTGCCACCATTTAGATGCACCATATTCCGTCCTTCAATAAGTTTGGTGTCCACTGCCAGTACAACAAATTGTACCCCAAAAGCTTTTGCCAATTCTTCTATTAAGGCAGGGTTTCTTACCGCTGCAGAATTGATGCTGATTTTGTCTGCACCCGCATTCAGTAGGGCTTCTGCATCGGCAACTGAAGTAATACCTCCGCCAATGGTAAAAGGTATATTCAATTGTCGGGCGACTGATTTTACCATTTCTATGGTAGTTCCGCGGCGTTCATGGGTTGCGGTAATGTCTAAAAACACCAACTCATCTGCACCTTGTTGTGCATATTGCCAGGCAAGTTCTACCGGATCTCCTGCATCGCGCAGGTCAACGAAATTTACCCCTTTAACTGTTCTTCCGTCTTTAACGTCTAAACAGGGAATGATGCGTTTGCTGAGCATTGATCTAGAGAGATGTCATTTGTCTCAAATTCCATTGTTTAATCTCATCAATGGTAATCCGGTCCTCGTAAATGGCTTTTCCAACTACAACCGAACGGATGTCGTATTTGTCCAGTTCCTCAATATCCTGCATTGAACTTACCCCGCCAGAGGCTATCAGTTTGATGAAAGGTGAATGTTCCAACAGTTTCTTATACAGGTCTACCGCGGCACCGCCTAATTTACCATCCTTATTAATGTCGGTACAAAGAAAGCGGAAGAAACCAAGTTGTAAGCACTTGTCCACATAGTCCATCAGTTTAATTGGCGAACTTTCCATCCAACCGCTATACTTGATCACCTCGTCCAAAACGTCAATAGCAATCACGATCCTGTTGGCATAATCATATTTCTTTCCAACCTCTTCGCTCAATTCCCGCAGAAAGTCTGGATTGGTAATGGCTTGCGTACCCACAATAACCCGCTGTATACCTGCGTCCAAAAGATCAGTAACCTGTTTAATGGTCCTGATGCCTCCGCCATACTGTACTTTCATATCCGTTTTACTGATGATATCGAAAAGCGCAGCCTGATTACTAAAATCGCCCTTAGCACCATTTAGATCAATGATATGAATAAACTCAGTACCGTTAGAGCGGTAAGTTTCTATCATTTCAGCAATGGAAACATCGTAAACTGTTTTCTGGTCGTAATCACCTTCTCTCAAGCGAACAACTTTTCCATCTAAAATATCAATTGCAGGAATTATATACATTTTACTCTTTTAAGTTTGAAAAATTCTTTAGTAAGCGTTCTCCCGCTGCTCCGGATTTCTCCGGGTGAAACTGTACGCCATAAAAATTGTCTTTTTGCACCCCGGCTGAGAACGGCAGGCCATACTCCGCAGTTGCGATGTCAAAAGTAGGGTTATATTCAATAAAGTACGAATGAACAAAGTAAAATTGTGCACCGTTCTCGATTCCGTCAAACAAAGCTGTGTTTTTATGGCTGATGTTGTTCCAGCCCATATGCGGTATTTTGATGCCCAGCGCCTTATTAAATAGCTTTGTCTTAACAGGTACCACATTCATCATATTGGCATCGCCTTCTTCAGAATGTGAAGTAATGAGCTGCATGCCCACACATATTCCAAGAACAGGTTTCTTTAATGCTTTTATGGGCTCAACTAAGCCGGTTTGTCCCAATTTCTGCATAGCCGCTCCAGCATGGCCAACGCCTGGTATAATCACGTGGCTATACTTCTCCAGGTCAGCTTCCTCGTTGATCATTCCGTATGGCAAATTCAATCGCTCCAAAGCAGATGTTAGCGAGAAAATATTACCGGCACCGTAGTTTACAATTCCAATCATTACAGCAATCCTTTTGTGCTTGGCAAAACAAGCTTTTCTGCATCCCTTTTAATGGCCATCTTGATCGCTTTTGCAAAAGCTTTAAAGATTGCTTCAATTTTGTGATGCTCGTTATCGCCTTCGGCTTTAATGTTCAGGTTGCATTTTGCGGCATCGCTAAAAGACTTAAAGAAATGGTAAAACATTTCTGTTGGCATATCACCAACCTTTTCGCGTTTAAAAGTTGCATCCCAAACTATCCAGGCGCGCCCACCAAAATCTATGGCAGCCTGTGCCAGGCAATCATCCATAGGCAAGCAAAATCCGTACCGCTCCAGTCCCAATTTGTTTCCAATTGCTTTCGCAAAAGCCTCACCAAGAGCAATTCCGGTATCTTCAATGGTATGGTGCTCGTCGATATGCAGGTCGCCCTTTGTTACAATTTTAAGGTCCATACTGCCATGTCTGGCGATTTGATCTAACATGTGGTCAAAGAAATTCAAACCTGTCGATATTTCTGCTTTTCCAGTACCGTCCAGATCAATCGCTATACTAATTTTTGTTTCGTTGGTATTGCGTTCATGAACAACAGTTCTCGCACCTGCCCTTAAGAAGGTATAAATGTCTACCCAATTTTGAGTTTGCAGGGCGATGACATCACTTAGTGTTTCTGCTTTTTCCATGAGTTCATTGGCACCAAGCAGATCGTTGTTTCTAAGCCAAATTGCTTTAGCACCAAGGTTTTTGGCCAGGATCACGTCATTTAGCCTGTCGCCTATCACAAAAGAATTCTTAAGATCATACTCGTCAGAAAAATAGTGAAGCAACAAGCCTGTGCCTGGTTTACGGGTAGGTGCATTGTCCTTTGCAAAAGTCCGGTCAATAATTACCTCTTTGAAAACCACACCCTCGCCAGCAAATGTATCCAGGATGAAGTTATGAATAGGCCAGAATGTTTCTTCAGGATTGGCAGGAGTACCCAAGCCGTCTTGATTGGTTACCATCACCAGTTCGTAATCTAACTCGGCAGCTATTTTTGATAAATAATAAAGCGACCGTGGATAGAATTTCAGTTTGGCGAAGGAATCTACCTGTTCATCATCAGGCTCAATGTCGAGCGTACCATCGCGGTCTATAAAGAGTACTTTTTTCATTTCAGTAATTCGTGGTGACTAGTTCATATTTTTTAAAGCATCCAGTAGTATCTCATTCTCTTTTTCTGTGCCTATGGTAATGCGAAGACAATCTTCGCAAAGGATAACTTTAGATCGATCCCTCAATATAATTCCTTGCTCTACCAATGCATTATAAGTATTCAAAGCTTCTTCAACCTCTACCAGAATAAAGTTAGCATCAGATGGATATACTTTTTTTACCATTTTTAGGTCGAGCAGATCTAAGCTAAGCTGATCGCGTTGTTCAACGGTTATTTTTATCCAATCGTTTACCTGGGCAATATTACCTAAGGCTTCCAAAGCGATATCCTGGGTGGCCTGGTTGATGTTGTAGGGCGCCTTTACTTTGTTTAAAATATCAATTACCGGTCTGGCTGCGAAGGCCATTCCTAACCGCAATGCGGCTAAGCCCCAAGCTTTAGAAAAAGTTTGCATTACTACAAGGTTAGGATATTCCGTTAATTCCTTAATGAAGGTGCGTTGTTTTGCATAATTGATGTAAGCCTCATCAATAACCACAAGGCCTTTGAAATTTGCAAGGACCGTTTCTATGTCTGTGCGAACGATAGAATTACCCGTAGGATTATTTGGCGAACAAATAAAGATCAGTTTGGTGTTTTCGTCAATTGCCTCAGCAATACCATCCAAATCCAGTTGAAAACTAGGCAGGAGGTTTACCTTTCTTATTTCTACATTATTAATGTTCGCTGATACCTCATACATGCCGTAGGTGGGTGGTAGGATGATCACATTGTCTTTTCCTGGCTCACAAAATGCGCGATAAAGCAAGTCAATAGCCTCATCACTTCCATTGCCTAAAAAGGTATTCTCAATAGGTACCCCTTTTATTTTACTAATGGCATCCTTCAAGTCCAGTTGTAAGGGGTCAGGGTAGCGGTTGTAGTTTTTGGTAAGTGGTGATCCAAAAGCATTTTCATTGGCATCTAAAAAAACGCTGGCCTGCCCTTTATATTCATCCCTTGCCGTTGAATACGGTTTCAGGTTTTTAATGTTTTCTCGTTGTAAATTATTAATATCCATCTTTCAATCTAATACTAATTGCATTCTTGTGTGCGTCGAGGCCTTCTGCGGCCGCCAGTATCTCAACGGTGTTTCCTATATTTTTTAATCCAGCATCACTGATGTGCTGAAACGTAATTTTCTTAACAAATGAATCCATGGAAACTCCAGAATAGGCTTTGGCAAATCCGCTTGTTGGTAAGGTGTGGTTTGTGCCAGAGGCATAATCGCCAGCGCTTTCCGGCGTCAAGTTTCCTAAAAATACAGAACCAGCATTGCTAATTTGAGGGATCAGGTTTCCATAACTATTCGTAGCTAAAATCAAATGTTCTGGTGCATACACATTGCTAAACGCCATCGCCTCGTCTAAAGAGGATACCAGTACTGCATACGAATTAGCAATTGCCAATGCGGTAACGTTCCTTCTTGGCAACAATTCGATCTGCTGATTCAATTCTTCCAGCACTTGGGTGATGATGGTCTTTGAGGTTGCTACCAATATGGCCTGGCTATCCGCACCATGTTCTGCCTGGGCCAAAAGGTCTGACGCCACAAACGCAGGATTCGAAGTTTCATCGGCGATAACCAATACTTCAGAAGGACCGGCAGGCATATCGATAGCTGTCATAGCGGTCGACTGCACTAATTGTTTCGCCTGGGTTACATAACGGTTTCCCGGACCGAAGATTTTATGCACTTTCGGAATGGATGCTGTGCCATAAGCCATAGCTGCAACAGCCTGAGCTCCGCCAACCAGGTAGATTTTTTTAATACCCAACTTCAGGGCACAATAAGCCACGTAGCAATTGGTTTTGCCATCTTTTTGAGGAGGTGAGCAAACTACGATCTCTTTACATCCGGCGAGTGTTGCGGGAATTCCAAGCATCAGAAAAGTGCTGGGCAGTACCGCAGAGCCTCCAGGGATATACAAGCCAACTTTGTCGATTGCGCGCGTTTCCCTCCAGCAATTCACGCCGGTCATGGTCTCAATTTTCTCCTCCTTAGCCGACTGGGAAGCATGAAACTTTTTAATGTTGTTGTAAGCAGTGTCAATTGCTTTTTTGGCATCTTCAGGGATGGTCTGCGCAATGGCTTCAATCTCTTCCTCAGCTATAAACAATTGCCCAAGCTGCACTTTGTCAAATTGAGCGGCAAATTCAAACAACGCAGCATCACCCTCAGTCTTCACCTTATTTACAATAATAGCTACACTTTGCGATATGTCAGCGTCATCTTCCAGCTGTCTTAAACAAAGATTTTCAATTTCTTGTTCAGATAGCTCACTGTAACGATAGATTTTCATCTGTTTAGGATTTAAGAAATGATCTTCTCAATTGGCATTACCACAATTCCTTCAGCACCAGCTGCTTTTAGCGCATTGATCTTTTCCCAGAAATCATGCTCAGCAATTACTGAATGTACAGCAACCCATTCATCATCAAACAATGGAACTACAGTCGGACTTTTAACTCCGGGCAGCAAGTCAACCACTTTTTTGAGGTTACTTTTCGCTACGTTAAGAACCACATATTTGGTTTCTTTTGCACGAAGTACAGAACGAATTCTTTGTAAAAGTTCCTGAACTTCAGGCAAGAGGTCTGAACCTTCTTTTCCAATCAGCACCGCTTCAGATTTCATCACCTCAGAGAAAGGTTTTAATCCGTTGCTTTTTAGCGTTCCACCAGTAGAAACAATATCACAAATGGCATCACTTAATCCCAGTCCCGGACCAATTTCCACAGATCCGGAAATGGTGCGAACCTCAGCATCAACGTTATTTTCTTTAAGGTATTTTTCAAGGATCAGCGGGTAAGAAGTAGCAATGGCTTTACCTGCCAGTTGCGCAACTTCAGTGATCTGACTTTCGTTAGGAATGGCAATCTTTAATGTGCATTTACCAAAGCCCAGTTTTTGCAGGTAGGTAACTTGAGCACCAGTCTCTACAATTACGTTTTCACCAACAATGCCCAGGTCTGCAATACCGTCCTGAACATATTCAGGAATATCATCATCCCTTAAAAAAAGGATTTCTAAAGGAAAATTGGTAACGGTTGAAATTAATGAGCTTTTGTAGTTTTCAAAAGATAAACCACAGTTTTTAAGTATTTCTACTGATTTTTCGTTTAATCTACCCGATTTCTGAATAGCGATTTTAAGTGTTTTCAATTTGTGCTTTTTGAATTATTGAATTGAACAGGAAAATAGGTCGGAAACAAGTTTTGAAGTACAAAACATTACATATACATCGCCAATTGGCGATGGTGCAAATGTAAGTGATGGTTCAAAGTTGTGATCATTTTTATTTTTTTTATTTCCTTTTCAATAATGACGAGCATCATGAGGAGATGCAAATATATAAATACAATCCTAAAATCAAAAATTAATGAATGTTATCCAAACAGCGAGCGTGCTGTACCTATACTGTGCAGCAATTTACAATTGATTTATGTCATTATCACCATGGATACACAATGGCTTAAGTACGGCTTTAGCCGAACCAAAGCCGTACTAAAGCCGTACATATACCGTAATAAAGCAGTTATAAAATACTGCACAACCTAAGCGTTGTTTGAGGTTATCGCGAAATGCTCTTCTCAATAACAACTTCCCTGCAGTATCGGTTTCGGCACTTAATTTGCTATTTTTGTGCAAAACTCACCCGTTGAAAAAATCTTTACTTTTTTTTACTGTTATCATTCTCGGTCTTCAATCTTGTAACTGGTTTAAGGAACCCCCAGAAATAGGTCTTATGCTGCAGAAGCATTTCAACAATAAACTATATAAAAAGTTTGACACCGCGGTATATAATCAGGTATTCGTTAAATACCTGGATTCGATTTCCGCCCTAACCCCTAATGCCAAATTAATTAAAGCCTTTTACAGTGATCATGACCAAAGCCCGGAATTTGTAAGTAGGTTCTTCATTACCGGCCAGTTGGATAGTTTACAACTTTACATTTCCAGAAGCGCAGCACATGGTTATAACCCTGAACTGTTTAATGCTAGAAAATTATCGACTTCATTACAAAAGCTTGGTCAGAATAATATTAAGACCATTGAAGAAGTGTACCCAATCATTGCAGAATTGGAGTTGACTGCGGTTACATCGGCAATCAAATACCATAACTTTATTTATTTTGGCAGCACGAACCCGCGTAAGCTATTTACCCGCTACTATATCCCAGTTAAAAGGCCAGACAGCGCCAGTACGCTGAAGATTTTAAACACCAAAGATTTAGCGGCATTACTTCAAGGCATTCAGCCAAAGAAAGTAGCCTACACGTTGTTGCAGAAGGAATTGGCTAACTATGAGCAAGCAACCGTTAAAGACCAACAAGCAATTAAAACCCTTTTGGTGAATATGGAGCGTCAGCGTTGGAAAATCCCGGAACTAGGAGAGGAGTATGTAGAGGTCAACATTCCCGATTTTTCCCTTACCTGGTTCAGCAGGGGTGATACCCTCTCACATATGAATGTTTGTGTCGGAGGAAAGCGTGAGGATGATTATGCAGCCAAAATCCAAAAGTACCTGGAAACTAAAAACCTCGATGATAAACCTAAAAACCACGAGACACCCATTTTATACAGTAAGTTCAATGCCATCCAAGTCAATCCAATTTGGAACATTCCGGTGAGCATTGCCAGGAGCGAGATTTATTATATGGCCATGAAAGACCCGTATTACCTGTCAAATAATAACATTAAGGTCTATTACAAGGGTAAAGAAATTCATGATCCAGATACCATACAATGGAATAAGTATTCAAGGGAAAAGCTTCCATTTCAGTTCAAGCAAGGATCCGGTGAGGGAAATGCTCTGGGTAAGTTTAAATTCATATTTGATAACAATTCCAGCGTTTACCTGCACGATACCAATAATAAAACAGCATTTAAATATAGCAATAGGGCAATTAGTCATGGCTGTGTTCGTGTGGAGCGTCCACTAGAATTTGCCGAAAATCTGGTTAAAGATAAAGACGAATACGACTTGCTAAGGATGGAGGTGAACCTGCCGCCGGTAGATACCACGAAGATGGATTTATACAAAAGAAAACTGGCTAAAAAATCGGATACGCTAAATGTATTTCAGTTAAAGCCAAAGTGGTTTGGCATTAAAAAGCAGGTGCCAATTGTGATCAATTATTTAACTGCCTGGGCACAGGACGGTAAAATACAGTTTAGACCGGACGTCTATAACCTGGACGAAACTTTGTATGATGCTATGAGGAAATTCCTTTAAAAGTTCTACCTTTGGTTTTTAATGAATTTCCTATACCCAGGTTTTCTTTTTGCGCTTCTGGCAATAGCCATTCCTATTGTAATCCACTTATTTAATTTCAGAAAATTTAAGAAAGTATATTTTAGCAATGTACAGTTCCTAAAAGAAGCACGAGAGCAAAATTCATCAAGGGAAAAGCTAAAGCATTTACTGGTGCTCTTCAGCAGGATTTTAGCAATTACTTTTCTGGTTCTTGCTTTTTCCAGACCCTTTATACCTTCAGGAACTGCCAATAAACCTGGTTCACGGAATGCGGTGAGCATATATGTTGACAATTCCTATAGTATGGAAACTGTCAACAAGGAAGGGAGTTTGCTGGATGAAGCAAAACGAAAGGCCAGGGAAATTGTAGAAGGTTATGGTTTAAACGACCAGTTTCAATTGCTTACTAATGATTTTGAAGGCAGGCACCAGCGATTGGTTAACAAAGAAGAGTTTCTGCAGCAGCTGGAAGAGGTAAAAATTTCTGCGTCTGCACGTACACTTCAGCAGGTGGTTAACCGATTGCAAGTCATTACTGACAATGATAACCATATTGATTATCTGCTTTCTGACTTTCAGAATAACTTTGCAGGAACACAACAGGTGAAAACTGCCGCAGATGCCAGTCTAAATTTCATCAAACTTAACGCAAACGATTTACCCAATATTAGTGTAGACAGCATTTGGAGCTTATCACCTGTTCACCAGCCCAATCAGTTGGAACGTTTTGTGGTTAGGTTGAGAAATTTTGGAGAAGAAGACGCGCCTCGGGTAGCATTGACATTGTTGGTTAACGGACAACAAAAAGCCATTGGTAATATTGCTGTGGCGGCAGGGAAATCTGTAATTGACACACTTTCTTTTAGCGGTTTAAATGGAGGTTTTCAGCGTGGAGTAGTACGTATTAAAGATTATCCTTTAACTTTCGACGATGAACTTAACTTTGCCTTTAATGTAAATAATGAAATGAAGGTGCTTCATATTTATGGAGATGCCACCCAACAATATTTAAGTTCCTTATTTGCATCGGATAAATACTTTAAACTAACTGAAGCGCCAGAATCAAACATCAATTACGCTTCTTTCTCCACCTACAGCCTTATTGTTTTATCGGCTTTGAAGTCGCCATCTTCCGGGTTGGCACAGCAGCTAAAAGCGTATGTGCAAAATGGCGGAACGGTGGCTGTATTTCCCAATTTGGATGCAGGTGCAGCGCTATATACGCCTTTTTTGAACGGCTTGGGCCTCCCGGCGGTTGCGCAACTCAACACCGGAGACCCGCTTACCAGTTCAGTAGATCTAAAAAATGACTTGTTTAGCGGGGTATTTGATGAAGTGCCTAAAAATGTTGACTTACCTATCGTAAATCGTTATTTTAGTTATACGGGTTCAGGTGCTGCGGCCAAAGAAAACATTCTCCAACTGCCGTTGAATAATTTTTTGCTGGCAAGATATAATATTGGAGCCGGGAAAATATTTTTATCAGGGAGTTCGCTTGATCCTAAAGATGGCAATCTTTCCCGTCACCCGGTGTTTGTGCCTCTAATGTTGAGGATCGCTTTCGTAAGCGCCAGATCCTTTCCTTTGGCCTATACCACCGGTACCAGTGAGGTATTGGAAAGCCAGAAAATAGAATTGCTAAAAAACCAATCCTTAAGGTTGGTGTCAGATAGATTTGAAGTGATCCCGGACGTTCGTCAGGCGCCAGGGAAAACCTTATTGTATGTGGCTGATCAGGTGAAGAGGCCAGGCTTTTACGACTTAAAAAAGGGAGACTCGACTATAGCTGTTCTCGCTTTTAACGATAACCGTTCCGAATCTGATATGCATTATGCAGATGAAGCGTCAATCTCCAGATTGTTTGGCAAACAAAATGTACGTGTATTCAACTCTAAAAAAGATGCACAATCTTTAGCTGTCAGCACCAAAAATAACAGTGCTGAATTATGGAAACTTTGCATAATTTTAGCTATTGTTTTTTTAGCTATCGAAATACTACTGATCAGATTTTTTAATCATAAAAACATAAAAACAGCATGAACCTTCTCATCACAGGCGTAACTATTGCCGATCCCAACAGTCAGTTCAACCAACAGAATTGTGATGTAAGAGTAGAACAAGGTAAAATTACAGCCATTGGCAAATTATCGCCTCAAAAGAATGAGGAGGTATTCAATGCCGAAGGATGTGTACTTTCTCCTGGTTTCTTTGATTTAAGTTGCGCAGTAGGAGATCCTGGATTTGAAACGAAGGAGGAACTAAATACTGCCATTGCAGCTGCTAAAGCAGGTGGATTTACCGGAATTGCTGTATTACCCAATACTCACCCCGTAGTGCATTCAAAAGGAGAGGTTGAGTATATCATCAACAGGACAAAAAGTAATCTGGTAGATGTGCTTCCTATTGGCGCTTTGAGCGTGAATTTGGAAGGAAAGGAAATGGCGGAGCTTTATGACATGCAGCAGGCAGGTGCTGTAGCATTTTCTGACGGAGGTAAAGCTATTGCAGATGATGGTTTTATGAGCAGGGCGATTCAATATGTAAAAGGATTTGACGGATTGCTGATGCTGTACCCTGAAAGCAGGTCCATAGCAGGCAAATCTCAGGTAAATGAAAGCGCTACCAGTGTATTATTAGGCATGAAAGGGTTACCGGCACTTGCCGAGGAGATGCAAATTAGCAGGGATATATTTTTGGCAACCTATCATGATGCGCCAATTCATATCAACCAGATATCCACAGCGGGGTCTGTAGCGCTAATTAAAAAAGCTAAAAAAGACAACGTTAAGATTACCTGCGATGTAGCAGCTCATCACCTGGTATTTACTGAAGAATTGTTGAACAGTTTCGATAGCAACTATAAAGTAAAGCCGCCATTGCGTGGCAAAGCTGATGTGAAGGCACTTTTGGCTGGTCTTAAAGATGGTACTATCGATGCAATATGTTCGCAGCACCGTCCTCATGAGATTGAGTTTAAAGATGTGGAGTTTGAGATCGCGGCATTTGGAATCATCGCTTTGCAAACTGTTCTGCCCTTATTGATTAAAGCCGGACTAACGGCGGCGCAGATCTCAGAAAAGTTAAGTTCAGGGCCAAGAAGGGTACTTAAACTGGCAGAGATACTGGTGGCCGAAGGAACTGAAGCTAATTTTACAGTTTACAATCCCACAGAAGTTTGGGAATATACCAGAGAAAACAACTTCTCAAAATCATACAATACCCCATTACTAAATAAAAAACTGACCGGTAAAGTAAAACTGGTTTATAACAATAAGCAATTACAATCTTATGGATAATCATGTAAAAGTTGCGCTAATCGCGTCGTTAGATAAATTTGCCGCCATTTCCGGCATAGACTCTGTTAAACTGGAAGACCTTCTGGTTGATGTATTTAGCAAAGACCTGGGCTTTATGGAAAAAGTTGAAGAGTTTGATGAAGCATTTGATCAGTACCCTGCCTTTGAAGATCTTCGGGAGGTGTTTTTCGATCTGCTGATGATCAACTTCTTTGCAAATGATATCAAAAAGCTGGAAGAAGACTATCTGGAGTCAGATGAATGGGCAAATATTGAAGAGGAAACAATTGACAGGGGAACTGAGTTACTGAACCTGTTGCTTTACATTAACGAATGCCATGATGAGCGCATTACACCTGAATTAGGTGATTTCTTAAAGGAGTTTTTGTTGGTTGAAGAGGATGAGTTCCAGGATGAATACCATATCTATGAAGACTTGATCAGTAACCAGCAATTGGTGGAATCAAGCGTAGAAGATATTTGCGGTCACGCCGGAATGATAGAGTTAGGTGAGGAAATGGAGGAGCTATTTGTTCCATTTATGGTGTTTTTCCACCAGCCAAAACTAAGTGTGCAAATTGTTAAAGAACTGGAAGATTTTAGTTCCAATAAAGAATTTGATGTTGCTGTTTATACTTTAATTGCTAATTTTAATAATAACAATTAACCAAACTAACTAACATGGAAGAAAAACAAAAACAAATTAACAGCTTGTCGCTAAAAAATGGATTGATCATTGGAGCGATAAGTGTAGTACTCTCTTTGGCGATGTACTTTATAGACCCACTAATGGCGTTTACAAATTGGTGGATAGGTATATGTATGATTATCTTATTCCTGGCGCTGCTTGTTTACTCAGGTAAAACCATCAGGCAAGAAGTTGGTGGATATTGGACCTTTGGCGAAGCTTTTAAATCATTTCTTATTATGGGCCTGATCATCACAGCGATCTCAACTGTTTACAATGTGGTGCTGATGAAGGTGATCGATCCGGATCTGCCTGCACGTGCCGGCGCTGCTATTGATGAAAACACTAGGGCAATGATGACCAAATTTATAACTGATAAAGACCAGTTGGAAGAAGCGCTGGCAAAATCTGGATCAGGTCAATCTAAACTGGAAATTACTGGAAAGAATTTAGTAACCAGCATTGGGGTCTCTTTAGCAATTTACGGTGTATTGTCATTGATTCTTGCCGCAATCATGAAAAAGACTCCTCCAATTAAACTTCAGGAAGAATAACTTAAATTGCGAATCAAATAAAAAGAGGGCAAACCAAACGGTTTGCCCTCTTTTTATTTGATTAAAATAATATTATAAATTCCTTATCCAGATATTGCGAAAGCTCAATGGAAGACTTGGATCGCCATGCGATTGTAGCTTGATTGGAGCAGGTCCATGTGCTTTTCTATAAGCAGGATCGCCGATGTATTGAGTAGGACCTTTTAATTCAGCATTGTTTTGAACCAAAACACCATTGAACAATACAGTAACTCTAGCAGGAGTTTTAACGGTATTGTCAGCATTAAAAGTTGGCGCAGTCCAGATTACATCATATGACTGCCATTCTCCAGGTTTACGTGTCGGGTTAGCCAAAGGAACCAATTGCTTATAAATACTGGAAGCCTGTCCGTTTGTGTATGTGTCATTCTGATAAGAATCAAGAATTTGCAATTCATAACCGTCATCACCTTTGCCAATAGACGCCAGGAACAAGCCACTGTTACCTCTTCCTTGACCTTTACCTTCGATATTAGCAGGCACCTTCCATTCAATATGTAATTGGTAATTGCCGAAAGAATCTTTTGTTTCTATGTTACCACCGCCTTTTTTATTTACAGTAAATACATTGTTTGCAACAGTCCAGGAGGCTGGTTTAGTTCTGTCGTCGGTCATTACCCACTTGCTTAGGTCTTTTCCGTCAAACAAAACAATTGCATCCGATGGTGGAGCAACAGTAACTTCTTTGGTGGCCACTACAGGGGGTACTGGGGTATAAACCTCAGTCTGCTCAGGTTTAGTTTTTTCTTGCGCGTTAGCCATGGTTATTCCTCCAATCATTAATGAGGCAACAAATAGGCTTTTAGGAAAGTTCGTCATTGTGTGTTTTAAATTTATGGTTATATTCAAAGTTATAAAAATTCTATCTAAGTTTGCAGATCGAATTAAGCTTTGTATTGCACATGGATATCTCTGTTGTCATCCCTTTATTTAACGAAGACGAATCTCTACCTGAATTGACTTCATGGATTGCAAAAGTGATGCAGGACAACAACTTCAATTATGAATTACTGTTTATAGACGATGGGAGTACAGATAATTCCTGGGCAGTAATTGAATCGCTAAAGCTGCAGTATCCATCCGTTAGGGCCATCAAATTCAGAAGAAACTATGGCAAATCTGCTGCTTTAAATGTGGCATTTGAAGCAGCAGTTGGCGAGGTGGTCATTACCATGGATGCCGATCTGCAAGATAGTCCGGATGAAATACCAGAACTTTACCGGCGAATCAAGGAAGAAAAGCTTGATCTCATATCCGGCTGGAAGGCGAAACGTTATGATCCGCTTAGCAAAACCATCCCAACAAAGATCTATAATGCTGCAACACGCAGAATGTCGGGCATAAAAAACCTGCATGATTTTAACTGCGGTTTAAAAGCATACCGTAAGGAAGTAGTGAAGAACATTGAAGTGTATGGAGAAATGCACCGCTATATCCCAGTTATTGCCAAATGGGCCGGTTTTACAAAGATCGAAGAGCAGATTGTAGAACACCGTGCCAGAAAATACGGCGTTACCAAATTTGGGATGAGCCGTTTTATCAACGGACTACTGGACCTTTTATCCATTTTTTTTGTAGGTAAGTTTGGTAAGCGGCCGATGCACTTCTTTGGTACCATGGGTGTACTTAGTTTTTTAATAGGTACATTTTTAGCCATCTGGCTGATAGGGGTAAAGCTTTACGATATATCTATGGGTATCCCCTTGAAGAGGGACGTTACAGATCAGCCCTTGTTTTACATAGCGCTGGTTGCCATTATCCTAGGCTCACAGTTATTTTTGACCGGTTTTGTGGCTGAATTGGTATCTCGTAGTGCTCCAGAGCGTAACAATTATTTAATAGAGAAAGAGCTAAAATAATCCATGTTCTTTTCCATTATCATCCCCCTTTATAACCGACCTCAGGAAATAGATGAACTTTTAAGCAGTCTAACAAAGCAAACGTATTTACAATTTGAGGTATTAGTTATCGAAGACGGCTCTACGCTGGACGCCAAATCTGTGGTAGAGAAATATGCAGACCTGTTAGATATTAAATATTTTGTAAAGCCCAATGCTGGTCAGGGCTTTGCACGTAACTATGGATTTGAGCGGGCCAAGGGCGATTTCTTTGTGATATTTGATTCAGACTGCCTGATTCCAGAAGATTACCTGGAGATTGTAAGAAATTACCTATTTGAGCACCATTTAGATGCTTATGGGGGTCCGGATGCTGCGCATCAGAGTTTTACTCCGGTACAAAAAGCCATCAGCTATGCCATGACTTCACCCTTTACTACCGGAGGTATCAGAGGTAATGCCAAACACATTGGACAGTTTCATCCCAGAAGTTTTAATATGGGAGTGTCCCGCGAGGTATATGAGAAAGTCGGAGGATTTATACTAACCCGCCTTGGAGAAGATATAGAGTACAGTATCCGAATCCATGAAAATGGTTTCAAAATAGGTTTAATACCTGGTGCGAAGGTTTACCATAAGCGGCGTACCAGTTTTTACCAATTCTATAAACAATTACATTTTTTTGGCAGGGCCAGAATTAACATTTATAAGCATTTTCCAGCACAGTTGAAGTTGATCCATTTTTTCCCTGCAGCTTTTGTATGTGCCTTTCTATTTACGCTATTAATGAATTGTTTTTATGCACCTTTGGCATATATCTGCAATATACTGGTGCTCCTGTATTTTTTAATGATATTTTTTCACTCCTGGCAAACCAATAAATCGTTAAAAGTTGCATTTTTGAGTATAATTGCTTCTTTTATACAATTGGGTGCCTATGGGTTAGGGTTCATTCAGGATTTGATAAAAAGAGTAGTATTTAAACAACAATGATAGAATTTTTAAAAGAGAGTACGTTTGCTGTTAATGAGGTAATGAGCAAAGCCTGGCAGGTAACTAAAAGGAATTATTTTTCCATTGCTACGCTGTGTTTCTTGATGTTCCTAACTTCGAATGCATCGAATATGATGGCCTTCTTTTTAAATAATGTAAGCAGGAGCTTGAGCATCATTATGGCCACTATGTTCATCATCATCTATTTTACCATCAGTCTTTCCTTATTCAGATACATCTTTCACTTGTTGGATGATGAAGAGCATGATGTGAGCATCGTAAGTACCATTCCTACAAGACAGCAGATTATCAGGTTCTTAATTGCAACTTTCTATTTCTCGCTTTGTATAGTTGTAGTAGGGATTGTTTTTTATCCTGTTTTGCTGATATTGGATCCGCTATTGAAACTATTGGTGAGCTTAGGCTGGGTAGATGATTTTACCACGGCCGGTACCATTGTTACCAATATATGTGTCGGAATGGCCATTGTTGCTATTTTTATCACATTTGTTAGGATCTCCTTTTTTCCCTTCTTTATCATCGATAAGAATGAGACCCCTTTTCGCTCCATCAAATTTAGCCTGGCCATTACAAAAGGTAATTTTACGAAAATATTGCTGCTGTTATTGGTACTGGGTGGCTTCCAACTGATCTATTGGTTTCTTGGATACATGCAATGGCCGATAATTGCTTTTTTTGTAAACATTTTGAGTTCTTTTATCATTGTACCACTGTCCATCGTTGCATTAACGATTGCATACAGAAAAATGATGACGGAGTATACAGGCGACAACGAGCCTGATATCATCCATAACCTGATTTAAAAACTATGGGTTTAAAAGCGGCATTGAGCAAGCCATTTGCTGCCTTCGTTTTAAAAGGCATCAATAAATGGAAGGGGAATGCAATAGCAGCGCAACAAGAAACGCTGCAGATGCTCATTGAATCTGCCGCACATACTTCTTTTGGCAAGGACCATAACTTTGGCAGCATCAAAAATTATGCTGACTTTAAAAAGCAGGTGCCGGTAAGTGATTATGAGGATCTCAGGCCATATATTGACCGTGTTGTTGCAGGAGAGGAAGATGTTTTATGGAAAGGCAAACCAGAGTATTTCGCCAAAACCTCTGGAACTACATCAGGAGTAAAATACATTCCAATCTCTAAAGAATCCATGCCGGAGCACATCAAAGCTGCCCGCAATGCACTGCTTACCTATATCCATGAAACCGGCGATGCTAGTTTTGTAGATGGCAAAATGATCTTTTTGCAGGGAAGTCCGGTATTGAGTAAAAAGAATGGCATTAATGTCGGTCGCCTTTCCGGTATTGTCGCCCATCTTGTGCCTGCATACCTGCAAAAGAACCGATTGCCGTCTTACCAGACCAATTGTATCGAAGACTGGGAGCAGAAGGTAGATGCCATTGTTGAGGAAACCTGGCAGGAAGACATGCGATTGATTTCTGGCATTCCACCCTGGGTGCAAATGTATTTTGACAAATTGACGGAGAAGAGTGATGGGAAAAAGATCAAAGACATTTTTAAAAACTTTAGCCTCTTTGTATATGGCGGTGTCAATTACGAACCCTATCGTGCAAAGATAGAGAAGAGCATAGGGAGGAAGATAGCCACAATAGAAACTTACCCTGCTTCAGAAGGTTTTATAGCGTATCAAGATAGTCAGCAAGATAAAAGTCTCCTGCTGCTCGTAAAAGCAGGGATCTTCTACGAATTTATACTTGCAGATGAATTCTATAATGAAAATCCAACCCGTTTAAGTTTGGAGCAAATAGAATTGGATGTCAATTACGCATTGATCCTGAATACCAGCGCAGGTTTATGGGGATATAGCATAGGAGATACCATTAAATTCGTATCGAAAGACCCTTATAAGATCCTTGTAACAGGAAGAATTAAACATTTTATCTCTGCTTTTGGAGAACACGTAATAGGTGAAGAGGTAGAACACGCCTTATTAAGTGTTGCAAACCTGGAAAACGTAGGTATTACGGAATTTACAGTTGCGCCACAAGTAGAAACCTCAATTGGGGAATTACCTTACCATGAATGGTTTGTAGAATTTTCTAATCCTCCTGCGGATCTCATTTCTTTCAGTAAAAAAGTAGATGAGGCATTGCAGAAGAAGAATATTTACTATTTTGACCTCATTGAGGGGAAAATATTACAACCCTTGATCATACGGACTTTGAAAAAAGATGCATTTGTAGACTATATGAGGGGACAGGGTAAATTAGGCGGACAGAACAAGGTACCCCGGCTGTCTAACGACAGGAAGATTGCTAACGATTTAAGTGGTTTTACAATTTGAAGAACATATCCATTTTAGGCTCAACTGGTTCCATTGGAACACAGGCGCTTTCTGTTGTTGCTGCACACCCCGATTTATACAAGGTTGTGGCAATAACCGGACAAACAAATACCGCATTATTAATTAATCAGGCTTTAGAATTTCTGCCAGAGTTAGTTGTGGTTTGCGATGAGAGCCGGTATTCCGAAGTAAAGGATGCATTGGCGCATACAAAGATTAAAGTGTCAGCCGGCGTAGATGCCCTTTGCGAAGCCGCAGGTTTGCCATCGGCAGATTTGGTGTTGACGGCAGTTGTAGGTTCGGTTGGTTTGAAACCAACCATAACAGCTATAGAAGCAGGTAAAGATATTGGGTTGGCCAATAAAGAAACGCTGGTAGTAGCAGGTGATCTAATTACACGCTTGGCGCAAAAGCATGGCGTAAAGATTATTCCTGTAGATTCAGAACATTCTGCCATATTTCAATGCTTGGTTGGAGAAGACTACAATTCCATTGAAAAGATCTATCTCACCGCATCAGGTGGCCCTTTTAGAGGCAAGGACAGAGAATTTCTTGCTGGGATAACAAAAGCTGAAGCATTGAAACATCCCAACTGGGTGATGGGCGCTAAAATTACGATAGACTCAGCATCTTTAATGAATAAGGGGCTTGAAGTAATAGAGGCTAAATGGCTTTTCGGACTGGAAGCTGATCAGATTGATGTCATCGTACACCATCAATCCATTGTGCATTCGCTGGTTCAATTTAACGATGGTTCTATGAAAGCACAGATGGGTCTTCCAGATATGAAGCTACCCATACATTATGCTTTTGCTTATCCGGCCAGAATAAGCAGTGATTTTGAACGTTTCAATTTCATGGATTATCCCGAGCTGACTTTTTCTAAGGCAGATGGCAAAACTTTTAGAAATCTAGAGCTGGCTTATCAGGCGTTGAGAAGAGGCGGCAATATGGCTTGCATCGTTAACGCTGCAAATGAAGTGGTTGTTAATGCATTTTTGAAAGATCAAATTGGCTTTTTAGAAATGAGTGATGTGATAGAAAGATGTATGCAGGAAGTGGAGTTCATCGAACATCCGGGGCTTAACAATTATTTAGAAACAGATGAACATACACGTATATTTGCCCACCATCTGGTAACAAAACAATTAAAGTAGAATCAAATTAGAAATTTTTAAAAATATATATGAGCGGACTGATTATGGCGGCCCAGTTACTTCTGGGATTATCGATACTGGTTATTTTACACGAATTAGGACACTTTTTAGCGGCACGGGCCTTTGGAATAAAAGTAGAAAAATTTTACCTGTTCTTTGACGCCGGTGGAGTAAAGTTATTTAGTTTTAAAAGAGGAGATTGTGAATATGGTATTGGATGGTTGCCTTTAGGTGGCTATGTGAAGATTTCAGGTATGATCGATGAATCAATGGATACTGAGCAAATGGCGCTTCCGCCACAACCATGGGAGTTCAGGTCTAAACCCGCATGGCAACGTTTAATTGTAATGGTTGGCGGTGTGTTTGTAAACATTGTAGTCGGCATTTTCATTTTCTGGATGCTTACCTATAAGTACGGCGATACCATTATTCCAAACAGCACAGTTTTAGGTATTAATCCGGGTATCATCGGAAAAGAAATAGGTTTAAAAAGAGGAGATAAGGTAGTTGCTGTAAACGGCAAGAAGGTCATCACATTCGATGAACTGATCAGTACTAAAGTCCTGCTGGACAACACTACTTTAACCATTATGCGTAATGGTAAGGCGATGGATATCAAGGTTCCTGAAAACATTTTGAACAAAATCTCCGATCTTGGTCTGGAAGAGTTTATTAGCAGGGTGCCGCTGATCAGTACCACTGTTGATAGCGTTCCCGCTTCCCGCGCGGCTTACAAGGCCGGAGTTAAACGAGGCGACCGTATTGTATCCATCAACAACGTTCCGATCAGCAACGATATGGATGCCAAAGAAGAATTGGTTAAGCATAAAAATCAAACCATTAGTTTGGGTCTGTTGAGAGGAACTGAGCAGGTTGCTTTGAACGTACCTGTGGATACAGCAGGAACAATTGGAATTAAATTCAATTTCAAGGAAATCAGACAAGAAACCATAAAATACGGTTTCCTGGAATCGCTTCCAATCGGTGCAAACCAAGCCTGGAAAGTATTCAGTGATAATGGAAAGGGAATTTTGAAAGTGCTTACAGGAAAAGTGAAGGCAACCAAGGCATTTTCAGGCCCTGTGGAGATAGCACGTAAAGTATTCGGCGGCGAGTGGATCTGGTCACGTTTCTGGGCTTCTACTGGCTTTATTTCGATTGCATTGGCATTTATGAACCTGTTGCCGATACCTGCGTTAGATGGCGGGCACGTGGTGTTCCTTTTCATAGAGATGATAAAAGGTAAACCACTTGGTGATAAGTTTATGGAGCGCGCCCAGATTGTTGGGTTTGTGATGTTGCTGTCGCTAATGGTCTTTGTACTGGGTAACGATATTTTTAAAGCCTTTCTCCATAAGTAGAAATGACTGATTATTTTTCCTTTTATGGCTTGCCGGTTAGTTTTAATCCGGATACACAGTACGTTAAGCAAAAGTTTTACGAGCTCAGTAAAAAGTATCACCCTGATTTTTTTATCAACGAGAGCGAAGAAAAGCAGGCTGAAGTACTGGAAATGAGTACCATTAACAACAAAGCTTATCAGATATTGAGCGATCCGCAAAAAAGGCTGCAATATGTGTTGGAGCTAAGCGGACAGATAGTTGAAGGCGAGCACTATGTACTTCCCCAAGACTTTTTGATGGAGATGATGGAGGTGAACGAAGCATTAATGGATTTGCAGTTTGAGCCCGATGCAGATAAGTTGGCCGCACTTAAATCACAGATTTCAGTGATTGAAAAGAGTATCCTTGATGACATTAAGATATTGACGGCCGACTTTGATCAGCAGAATGAGGACGAGCGAAATAAAACACTTTTAGCTGTCAAAGACCTTTATTATCGGAGTAAGTATTTATTGAGAATTGGTGCATTAAGCAAATAAATATTTGACTTTTTATTGGTATTAGTCAGAAGTTATTTCTAACTTGTCATACACTCAATACTAAAGTCATGGAAAAATGCACACATCTTCTGGAAAATAAGTATATCACTATAGCGCTGATACTGATATCCGTTTTATCCGTATACGAATTTGGCAAAGCCATCGGCCAGCTAGCCTATTATCTTACTAATTAATTACATGAGTACATTAACAAATTTTAGAAAAATAGCTGTTGCAGAAGGTATATCTTACGTATTGCTGGTATTTGTAGCCATGCCTTTAAAATATTGGGCTGGCATTCCACTGGCTGTAAAATATACTGGCTGGGCGCATGGTTTGTTATTTGTGCTGTACATCATGTTCTTGATAATGGCCTGGATGGAATACAAATGGAATTTCAAAAAGGTTGTTATTATAGGAGGGGCATCATTGCTTCCATTTGCACCGTTTTGGGTAGATAAAAAATTGAAAGAAGAAAGTTCAAATAAATCTTGGTAATTACTAATCCAATTAATACATTTGCAACCCGCTTAATAGCAATGCCCAGTTGGCGGAATTGGTAGACGCGCTGGTCTCAAACACCTGTGGGAAACCGTGCCGGTTCGACTCCGGCACTGGGTACTTGGCCGTAGTTAGTTCTAATTTTAGACTTAACTACGGCTTTTTTCTTTTCTAACTTGTTGTTTATCTGGTACATAAGAGCGAATGCAGTGTTGGTCTCTGCGGTTCGATCTATTTGTTCGTTAAAAACGAATTTTTTCGGAAAGATCGAACCAATGATAAACTGCTTACCCTCCATATCGGCGTTTTTATATAGTTCAACGATGTTTTTCAAGTTTTTAATGGCTTGATATACTATGCTGAATACGTCCAGGTCTTGGGCTATTTTTTCATTGATCTCATTTATTTTTGCTTCCAGCTTACTAATCGTCTTTTCTGTCTTTACTTTGAGGTTTTATATTCATCGCCGTCAATGATATCTTTAAGAAGGAGCTCGCGTGATTTAGTCAGCCTGTTGTTCTGATCGGTGATTTCCTGGATGTATTGTTTACGTTCCGTTTGGAAGGTTCGAGATGAATTGTTATACGTGTCGCAAACGACATTCCGGAACAGTGCTGCCATTCCTGGTCTTGGAATATATTGTCTTAGCACGGACAGGAAATATTCATTTACCTCCTCTACTTTGTATGTGATCTGACAAGGCGTTTTACAGTGGTAGTAAATATAATACTGGCTCCGTCCTTTTGATCCGCTACCAGTTAACGTTAGCCCGCATTTCGGGCAGATCATGAAACTTCTTAACGGCAGTTGTTTGGGGTTGTCAGTTTAATGAACTGGTTTTCCTTTCTTCCATCTAGTACGTCCTGAACTTCATTGAATAAAACATCATTTACTAATGGTTCATGCAATGCTTTGACAATCTGCGCCTCTTCATTACCCATTTTAGGCACGAGAATCTTTCCGCAGTATATGGGATTAAGTATAGCGCCCCAAAAGCTCATACGGCTGCATTTCATGCCTTTTTCTTTAGCTATTGACCAGATGCGTTCAGTAGGATGAATATCTCTAGCAATGGTTTCAAAACACCATTTCATGTGATCCGCCTCCGGCTGATTTAAAGCAATGTACTTGGAACCATATTCTCTTGTCCGGTTTTTATAGCTAGGTAAAGCCATCCCCATCAATCGCCCTTCTTTGCGCCCAGGGCGCAAACGGTATTTTACGTTGAGTCCCCGCCGGTCATTTTCTACTTCCGGCATGGAGAAGTACACGTCGAGCATGAGTTTCTGTTCTGGGATGGTTAGGTCCAATGGCTGTTCTATCGCCATGGGTATGATGCCAAACCCCACAGTTGGTTAATGACTCTGTATTCGTCCATGGTGTTGCGCGTAAACCTGTCCCATTTGGTAAACATGATGTAGTCACAATTTTTGCCTTTCGTTCTTCTTGGTTCCTGGATCAGTTTTGTCCATTCCGGCCGAAGAAAGGTCTTGGCAGAATAGTCCTCGAAAATTACTTTGCCGATGTTAACGTTGTGGGTTTTGCAGTAGTTTCGAAGCCGCTCTTCCTGATCGCGCTGGGAAAACCCTTTGTCTGCCTGTTCATCAGTACTTACCCTGATGTAGAAGTGTGCCAATGCCATAAATAAAAATTAAAGAGTGCCTTTGGATAAGACATGTATTTTTATGACCCGCTCAGAAATCGCGGGCAAGTCGCAGCAAGCAATTACCGATCTTACCTAGCTGCAGGGATGAGCACATCCAGGTACTGCAATCGGCCACCATGCACCCTGGCGTACTTTTAGCGGGCGAGGGTAAAATCGGTCTTGGAACCCAGTTATTATGCGGACATCACCGCCGTAGAAAAAAATCCCTTAACAGATATCGAAACGATTGAAAATGTGCTGTTTGTCATGAAAGAGGTTAAGGTGGTACTGCGAGGTTGAAGACTATCGAAGATAACGCTCGTCAAAAGATGATACATACAGCACAGACGTGTTTGCTCCGTTGTAGGTTGATTTACCTATGCTGAGTATTACAGACTTTTTGTTTTTCTTCCAGGTATAGACTTCGACAATATTAGGTGAACTGCCTGTCACCGTTTTTTCTGGCCCGAAACCAAAACGATTGGTTAAATTTTTCAGGATAGGTGTTGATTCTTCTGCTGCTTTGGAAAAATTTGCATCATCATAAAAGCTCCCATCCCTGAATAGCGTTCCATAATAACCCCAGGTTATATTGTTCTTAATATAAAACCCGGCTACAGTGCCGTAAAAAGCACCGGCTTTTTTAGCAATAATATCGCCATATTCATTAGTCAATTTATTAACTTTCTTGAAATCAGGATATTTTTGGGCCACCTGTTCCGCCGTTAGGCCAAGCTCAAATCTTGGCCAGTATATAAACCCGTCAAATTCATTATCATAGTCACTTTGCTTCTGCTCCCGCTCCTGGTCGGCATCCGCAGCTAACTTTATAGCTTCGTTTTTTTTCTTATCAAAAGCATCACGGGTGGCCGGATATTGAGTCAGCTTATCCGATAACCTGTAAACATCCCGAAACTTCTCCTCATTGGCAGGCAAAGTCTCGTAGTTTTTCAGATACCGCGCGATCAGGTTTCTGGTATTCTCTAATAAACTATAGTCGTTCATCGCATCCTGTTCTACAATTTTGTACTGGGCCATGATCCTTAGGTAAAGGATTTTAGGATTGGTCGCTTTTAACAGTCCTTCCGCTTCATTCAGTTTAGAAAGCGCCAGTGCATAATCACTTTTGGAATAGGCTTCTTCAGCGTCTTCATATTTTAATCTCGCCATTGTATTTTGTGCCTGAACTGAACCGCCAAACAGTACCCATATCAGGACCATGAAATAAATTCTTTTCATTTATTGTTGTTGTTGTTGTTGTTTAGATTTTACTTTTTTGATTTCAGCTTGTCTTTTTTTACCGGACTCGGCTTTTTTCCTGGCTTTTCTGCAGGGGCTTTTACCGGATTTTCCCAGAAATCCGCGGCGCTAACGGCTGCTTTATCAACAGTTGGCGCCGTTTGCGTAGGTTCCTTGCCATTGCCCCAAAAATCGGCATCGCTATTCTTTCCTAAGGCCCTTCTGCCTTTGTAATCAATTACTCCTGCAACTTCAATTTCCGCATTTTTAACACTTTCCTTAAATTCCGAAAGTCTGTCTTCAGCCTCCTTTTGAGTGTTATAGAAACCAGAAATGGATGGTGTTCGTCCTTTGTTGAACTTGGCTATCTTGTCAAGCAAGATATCCGTAAATTGCCAAGTGCCATCACCGAGCTTAGCGACAGGAAAAACTTCAGACAGGTTCATTAACGCGGTTTCCCTGCCGGAGGATAAAGGAACAATGCTAAAACTAAAGAAATACACCTCATCTCCGGACGTTTTGGTAGATGACAAAGGCATTTTTCCATTCCCAAATTTTTCGATCAGGTTGGTTCTTGCTTCCATCAGCCGCTCTTTGCGTTGCTGAGTTATCAATGCCTCATTAGCTGCCTGCTCCGCCCTTTCGCGTTCTTCTTTTTGAGCCTGCACCTTCGCCTGGTAGGCTTGCTGCCGTTCTCTAGCATTTTCTATTTGCTGCGCAGCAAAAATGCTGCTAACTGTATTTACTGCTGCACTAAGGCCGTTGTTGGTTGTGCCAGCATTATTTACGGCGTTTTGTTTGGACTGAAATGATGCATTAGCCGCTGCTGTATAATTGTCTTTTTGTTCCTGGGTCCATGTTTTAGTTGCTGGTTCAGCTGTTGCCGGTTTCCGCATGATCCCATTTTCAGTTTCTGTGGAAATTTTGCCAGCTCCTGCAACCTGAGTGTTTGAACTGGGCCGGGGAGATGTAGACGAAGTTGCTGTCATGATATCGTCCACGGCTGTCGTATTGCGGACGACACCGTCATTTGAAGGCGCTATTTTGGTGGTCGCCGCATTGATGAAGGCTTTGATCTTACTTTCAATGAAATTGGTTCCATTGAAAAAATTAATCTTCGCGATTTTGACATATACGGAAACTTCTGCTGCCTTCAAGTTCTTGTCAACAGGGCCAAAAACATTGGAACGCCCGTCCACCACTTGTACCCATCGATGCTTTCCATCGGATATGTTTACCTCATAAAAAATGTTGCTTGCGTAGACAGGCGTGAAAGCATCTGTACCTACATGCTGGTTGCCGTAAACTGTCCCATTATAATTATAGCTTTGCAAATAACTCGGGTCCGGGTTCAATGGGGTGCTCTGTGTACTTCTGACATTCAAAATAAGGTTTGCGATCTTCTCCCACCGGTCTACCTTGATGCTGGCCACTATTTTGAAAGAGGATTCGGTCAAACCGTTTCTTTCAATGGGGAGACGATATGTCGCGTTGATATTGTACGAGTTGTGGCTGTCATCTGTCTGGCAGAATGCGGCTGTCAAACTGCCAGCCCCAAAAACTACTGAGATTATTCCCGCTAGCGCTTTTTTCATGTGGTGAATTTTTTGAATAATATATGGAGAACAAATTAAATGGCGCAGGCCTATACACGCAATACCCCTTTATAGGTATTTTCTGACGAGCACTCCTACTGCCCTCCCGGGAAATGATCCGGGATGAAGAACATTATAACGGCAATCCACAAATCAACATGAAAATATTTTGAGGAGAAAAACGAAGCATGATGTCTCAGATATCCCTTATTCTCAGATGAAAAAACGGGCTTGGTGATACAAATCAGCGGCTAAATCGCGCCATTAGACGATGTCAAAGGCAGCCATCAAAAGATGTCACTTACATTTCTTTTTGTTTGAGGTTGTTTTAAGGGTTGGTACTTGATAATTAATTGACTTAAATATAACGGGCGGTCACGCCGTTGATGAGGTCATCGAAGGTCATGATTTCTATGTCTTTATAATCGTTTATGATAACTAACCAAACGTCAGTATTGAAGTCGGATCTTCTTCCCACTACAAGTATGCGTTTTGGATAGTGTACCTGGATGTCATAGGTTTCTTTTGCCCAGGTTCGGTTATTTGGATCGAGGAAATAAGTCCGGTAGATAAGTGTATGGGGAAATATAGGGGTTGATTTCTGAGGAAAACGTTTCACGGTTGATCTTGCCTACGGTTGCGTTGCCCTTTAGATCCGGTAGTTTAAATTCGATAATGTCTACATATCCATTTGGCTTTTTGATCATGAAATCAGGTTTGATGTTTGGCTTGTCTTCACTTTGCCACTCGAATTCCAGTTGTGGGTAGGTTTTTACACCCAGGAAACCCATCGTTAATAAGAATTGGTTTTCGGGTTTTTCCAGGAAACATAAGTTTGCCTAAACAAAATTGATATGTAAAATGCTCCAATATTTTGGAGGAATAGTATGAGGAAATCCAACAAACGCACAGAGTACATTATCATCAAAGTCAGCACCAAGAGCGAGATCGACAACTGCACATTTGCGATACAACATGTTACTCCTTACTCGTTCGCTAAAATGAAAAAAAGGCTGCATGCTTTGAAAGACTTTGAGGGCGGTGCTTCTTTTTACACCAATACTTATTGGGATGCACCTGTAAATTATTACTCCAGCATCCCCGCCGATAAGGACATCGTAAATCAAATATTTTCCAGTTACATCACTTGGGCATACGTAGAGTTGTCACCGGAGGAGCTGGAATCATTTGAGCTCCCCGAAAGTAATCTGGATACACACATCATTTCTATAAATGCTAATGGCGATGGTTTTACCTGTGTTACGGTAAATACACCGATGAAGAATATTTTACAGAAACCTTTTCACTAAAGGAGTTGGTGGAATTGTAGTTTTGGTGGTGATTTTCTTGTGAGTTTAAGAAATTCGGTGGGATTAGGTGATTGATAGAGGTGTCTAGGGAAGGGCTAGACACCTCTGTTTTTACAAAGGTGAAATTAAGTTCCGGCAAATAGCGTAAGTGGAATATAAGTCATTATCGGCTGTTTTTAGTTTTTTGCATAAGGGAAGTTACGCGAAACTTTCCGCATCATATGCTCCACTAAATCGTCTGTAGAGGTGGTAATGTTGTCGTTCATTGTTTTGAAAAAACGCCAAAGTAGGTCGCCAGATTGGCCACTATTTATAGTAAGCGTCAAAGTACCTGTACCAGTTTTGCCGCCAAAACCTCCGAAAACTATTGCAGAGGCAATAGCGCCCGCTTCACTTTTAGTTTGTTCGGTCTCAAAAGAACCGCCAAGAACGGCATCTACTCCTAAGATTTTTGCAATTTCATCTTTTGTCATTTCATCCATCTTATCAGCAATGCCGGCTTTTTTTAACAGAACGTTTGTTTTTTCGACATCCTGAAATTCAACAGTATAGTTGCTTGCCTTCCTAAGCAAAAAGGTATACATGCTTGCCTGAATGGATTTCGACATGGTCTTCTCCTGATCCCTATTGGCTTCCACGTTGAAGTTTTTCGGCATCTTTTTGTAAGATATTTTTGTTGCGAATGGTAAGATTGCAATTAGTTTGTGGTTAGCCTTTTCTGCTTTAAGTTTTGGACTTTCAAATACCTGTTTGGAGCCTTCAAACTGTGCATTTGCAAAAAGAGCGATCATTACGATCGAGAGCGTAAATAAGATTTTTTTCATGTTTATGTTTGTTTGGTTGAGCCAAATATATGATAAACACTGTTATTTCTTTGCTACAATTTTTATAAAGAGGTTGACGTTGTTTGAAATAGTTAGATCATTGGATGGTTTAGGAGCTCGATCTTATTCCCATGGATCAACACCTCCATCCACCACAATCTGCATCATAGTAAATTTAAGGGAAATTATGGTTTATACTTTCGGTTCTGGGATAGGTTGATGGGTACCGAAAATCCAAATTACGTTAAAGAATACGACAGGATTCAAAATCAGCGATTTTTATAATCGGTTTTCAAATCGTCCGATTCATCTTGTTTTAGTCTCTTTATTGATATTAACTTCTTTTGCGTAGATTTCTGAAATGAAAAAAAGTTCGAACATTAATGTGAAAAGGTTACATTAGAAAATATTACAGCATCTTCCATTGCTAAGGACTAAACCAACTTAAATGATTAATGTACATTTCGAATGTGAAATTTTAAGAGCTAGCAGGACAAGGCTATCTCAATTAATGGAAACATGTGATTACGAGACATTATTTAAAATTCCAGAAGGTTTTAACAACAATATAATTTGGCAAATTGGTCATTGTATCACTTCTCAGCAGCGTCACATGTACATGCGTAGCGGGTTACCGATGTATATATCTAACGAATTCGTGGAGTCCTTCAAAATCGGTTCCTCTCCAGGTTCCTGGAAAACTATTCCAGATGTTAATGAGGTGAGACATTTATTGATTGACACGGTAAACCGCCTTGAATTAGATTTGGAATCTGGATTATTTGTTAACTATGAAGCATTCGAGTTGCCCATCGGGTTTCAAGTGAAAAATCATTTCCAGGCATTACAAGCCGCGAACTATCATGAAGCGGAGCATAGTGGAAAGATTTTCACGTATTTGAAGCTGCTACTCCGAGAATGAAGTACTTTGAATTACTTATTGAAAAAATGTCATGATCGGCCAGATGGCATCTCTGTCAGATACCAATTCATACCAGTAATTTACCAATTACAGCTTTACCAGTCGATGAAAAAGCTGGATGTTTATAGAAAAATAAACTTATGAAGATATCGCTTTTCACATTTTTGATTGGTTGCTTGTATAGTTTAGATTCATTTGCTCAGACAAATCAGGTTATTGATACCGCTCAAATTACACCCCCTAAAGTATTCGTATCTGATGACAATTGGTTGCCAATCGATTATGCTAAAAGAACATTTTTAAATCCTTTTATCAATCTATTTCAAGAAAGTGAGTTTGATATAAAGCTTTATTCTGATGTGAAGGTCGAAATTGCCAATCTTGCTAAAAACGCAAATTATCGGCTTTACCTCAAAAACTTGACTACAAATAGTTATGTTCTTATTTCAGACCGCTGGAAATACAATAATTGCGATTCAAGCGCTAATATTTTCATTGATCGCAAATTATTCCATAGGCCATTTAGGTACGAATTATCTGTTATGCCAATGGTTAAATTAGACGGTAAGACCTTAACAGCTTTGAGCAACAAAGTTGCTTACAAAAGCGTTTTAGGAAAGCCCCGAGCTTATTTTACTGTTGATGAGAAACACAGAGTTAAGAAAAATTTCATCTGGTTATATGCATTTCTGGCATATGTTGGGCTAGCCGTTATTTACGGTTGGAAGATCAGGTCAACCTTGGCCGAGAAACAAAAGGAGAAAGCCCAGCTTCAATTAGATGCTGTTCGTTCTCAACTGAATCCCCATTTCTTATTCAACGCACTGGCCGGAATTCAGACATTGATGAATACTAACCAATCAGAACAGGCCAATAGATACTTAACTAGGTTTGCACGATTAACAAGGGCTGTTTTGAAAAGCAATGACCTTATTAGTCTGGATGAAGAATTTAACTTACTGGATGATTACCTTCAAATGGAACAATTGAGGTTCAATTTTAAATATGAGATCGCCACAGATCCCAATCTCGATCTTAATAATATTGAAATACCCTCCATGTTATTGCAACCATTTATAGAAAATGCGGTAAAACATGGCATGGCCAGTTTAAACAGCGATGGACACATCCATATTTCGATACTTCAAATAGGAAGTGATCTTGTTCTTAAGATAGAAGATAACGGAAAGGGTTTTGATACCTCCAAAACTTACGTAGGTTTAGGTTTCGATTTGAGTACGAAACGCATAGCGCTTTTAAACAAAATCTATAAAAAAGATCCAATTCTATTAAATATGGAATCCAAACCAGGACGGACAATAGTAAGTATTACTTTAACAAAATGGCTGTAGGATGAAAGCGATTATAGTTGATGATGAACCTGCCAATGTAAAAAACCTCACCGTTTTATTGAACAAGTATTGTCCGCAAGTAGAAATAGTAGGCGCTGCAAACAACAATCCGGACGCATTCTCACTTTTTGAATCAAATAGACCACACCTTATATTTTTGGATATCCAACTGGATGACGATTCTGGTTTCAATCTGCTTAAGTTGCTGCCAAAAAAAGACTTCGAGGTGATCTTTGTTACCGCCTATGATAACTACGGAATACAAGCTATCAAATTCGCCGCATTAGATTATATTTTAAAGCCAATTGACATTGATGAACTGGTATCTGCAGTAAATAAAGCAGAAGTTAAGCTAAAAGAGAAACAGCAAACCATGCAGCTAGATTTTCTGGTAAATCATATTAAGCGGGATCACACTGTGCCCCTTAAAATAGCTTTACCGCAGCAAAAAGAAATCATATATGTGTTGCTAACTAATATTGTGCGTTGCGAAGCAGAAGGTACTTACACGTTCTTTTACCTACAAAATGGTGAGAAAATATTGGTCTCTAAAGTACTTAAGGAGTATGCAGAACTTTTAGAAAATAATGGATTCATAAGAACACACCAAAGCCATTTAATAAACCTCAGCTTTGTAAAAAGTTGGTTGAAAGAAGATGGTGGTATGATACTGCTAGAAACCGGAGAGAAAATACCAGTATCCAGGCCACATAAGGACAAAGTTAAAAGCCAACTAACGGGGTCAGCTTTATAATATCGTTTATATCTAGTGGATTTCTGCATTATAAATCAACTTTTGAACCGTGATCAGGTTCCACCTAAAAATCACTCTTAAACGAAGTGATTAACCAACTATGACTTTGAGGACGGACGATAATTTGTTATCTTTATGTGATGAATGTCATTCGAAAAATAGCGATGGTTGCAAACCATGTCAAAATGGAGGAGGAGGATTATCTCGATGTTTTATTTTGGTTATCACAGCCTGTTTCTGAAAGACTTGCTGAAGTATGCAGACTCAGAAAAAATTATTTTTCAGCAGATAAAATTGCTTTTCCAAGTAAAATAGAAAAAGTAGTTCATTTTAGAGAGACATGATTTTTGAACAGGATTTCATAGACTTTATCGATTTATTAAATAAACACGAAGTTCAGTATATGATAGTCGGAGCTCATATCTCGATTGGGTTTTGAGGAAATTTATCTGTATTTTTGTTAATCATCAAAGCAATATTGAACATGAGCACTTTAAAATATCCATTGAACAATGCCCAGATGGAGCTGATGAAATTATTTGGCACCGACCTTTCTAGTTCTGATTTAAAAGATCTGAAAAACTTGCTTTCGCGTTTTTTTGCTGATAAAGCGATTAGATCGGCTGATCAGGTTTGGGATGAAAAAGGGCTTACGAATGATGATATGGATCGTCTGCTGAATGAGGAGCACTAAAAAGCTGACAGTCGTTGTTGATACCAATATCCTGCTTGTTTCTGTTTCTAGTCGATCAAAATACCATTGGCTTTATCAGTCCCTTATAGACGGTGCTTTTCATATTGCCATTACACATGAAATCCTTTTAGAATACGAGGAGATTATCAGCAAACATTGGAATGCTGAGGTTGCCGTAAATGTTATAAGATCTCTTACTGAGCTGCCAAACGCAATCTATACACCTATCCACTATCAAATGAATTTAATTACTTCAGATGATGAAGATAATAAATTTGTAGACTGTGCTTTTGCAGCAAATGCAGATTACATCATTACACATGATCATCATTTTGATGTATTAAAGACCATTCCATTTCCTCGTATACCACTTGCCGATATTAATCAGTTCAAAACCATTCTACAACTAAAGAGGATAATTAGGTAATTGCAGGTATGAAAGCTGTGTGCAATTAATAATGGACTAGAAACCGGAGAGAAAATACCAGTATCCAAGCCACATACAGACAAAGTTAAAAGCCAATTAACAGGATCAACTTTGTAGGGTTACATAAACATAAACGCTTTTAAATTAACTGCTGCTGGTTCCTTTCTTTGCTCCGATAATTCCTGTAGCCGGAGTTTTAAACCTTTAAGGTCTATTAGCTTTCCTTTCTTAGGTTCCTTCACCGCGGTAGCTGGAACTGGACCAATAGTTACTTTCGAGGCGATCCAGTTGATGTGCTCACGGGGCAATACCACTTGTAAAATCATCCCCGGTAATCCTGTAAAAGATTCCGGACCACCCGAAACAGGAATCTGATCCGTGTAAAAAGCCACAACGTACAGTGAGTCTTGTGTAATTCCGTTCGCCCTGCGACAGCTATAACCTGCAATATCACGCAGTTCCTCTGTCAACTTCCAGCGAATTTTACGGATACTATCTTTAACCAGGTAGGTAGCGTCATATATGGTTTTCTGGCTGACAAAAGTGTGATTTTCATGATTCATGTAGATCGTGCTGTTTTGCAATGCGATTTGCGGAGTAGCGAAAAAGCCAGATGATAAACTGCCTGTCATTGGAGTAAAAAGTGTTTCCTCTCCGCTAAAGCTTAATTTGCTTTCTAGTCGAGCAAACTGGGGTTGCTGCTGTTTATATTGTTCAAAGGCAAGCTCACTGGTATTATCGCCATTTGGCTTCAGTAAAGCATACATGTTAATGGTCTTGGTGTATTCCACCGTTCCGGAAGTGATCAGTCCGGTTTGTTGTCCCATTGCTGCCGAAATGCCGGATAATTTTAGAAAGAAAAGAAGTAAGAAGAAATTTTTCATGGTTTGATTATTTGCTGGAGTTTAGACTGTGGTTAAAATCATAGCTGAGCGACAGTATAAAATAGCGTTTAATGGTTGTGTAAGTATTTTGGGTGATCAGGCTGCTGTTTATGCTGCGGTTAAATCCGGTATTTTGGTTAAGCAAGTCATTTACAGCCAGCGATAACTTCAGGCTTTCGGACTTCAGAAATGGTTTGCTGAGTGTTGCGTTGAGCAGCAGTCTTTCAAAGGGCGCCGGAAATATAGCAGTTGCTGCCGTATACTGATAGTTTGCATTCGCAGCTAGCTTCAATTTTCCTGGCAAATAAACATTCAGGTCAGTGGTTGCGTTAAATCCACGGCCGTTGTTATTCCGTTCAGGTTGTAGCGATGCTGCGCCAAAGGTATAGCTAGGTCCAACAGTTATATAAAAATCATAGCGCTGCTCCGCGTATTTAGTAAATCTCGCCTGTAGCCTGTAGGTGTTGTTGTAGTACCGGTTCAGCAAATGGTTAACAAAACTGTAACTTGTCATTCCGCTGAAATCAAAATTGAGACCTGCGCTCAGATCCAGTGGCTTGATCTTACGGTCGTAAAATAGGGCCAGATGCGCACTAGTTGGTTTGTGATCGTACAGGTTAATAAACCCCGTAATACTTTTACCAACAGAATCCGTCATAACCTGATTCACTATCGCCCCTGTGTTGAGTGTGTAACTTCCCAGTATCCCTACCAACTCGCCGCTGGCTGGCTCATGAGATTGATAAAAAGTAAAGAAGCGGTGACTAAAATCAGGTTTTAGGTAGGGATTTCCGCTGGTGATGTTGAGTGGGTCATTATTGATCAACACCGGTTGCAATTGACCCACATTTGGAGGGTTGGCATTACCGTTATAAAGGAAACGTAACGATGCCTGTTGCGAAAATTGGTAAAGCAAATTTGCCTGCGGATTCAGTAAAAGAAACTGGCGACTAAATAAATTGCTGGTGAAACCATTCAATTGACTGAAGTTGACTAAGCTGCCATTTGCGCCACCGTCCAATATTAACTTTCCGACCTTAAAGTTGAGCACGGTACTCAACTGCTGGGTGGTTTGTGTCAGTTTAAAATCGTTGCTGTATAAACTATCCAGTAGGTTATATTGGCCATTTGCGGTGCGGTTATAGGATTGCCTGTTTGACTCGGCGTTGCCGCTGCCAAGACCGTATGTCAGGGTCAAGGCCACGTTTTTAAAAATGGGTTCTGTATAGGTCAAACTGCTGTTGAACGCCTGGTTGGTTAGGTGAAGGGGTTTGAACTGGTCAATCTTTGCAGTGCTATCTAGATGGCCTGTCAGGAAAAAGTCCAGCTTCGTGTTCAAATAGCTCTCGGTGTTACTTTTATCTGCAGCCTCCATCAAATAAACCGATATGGTCCGTCCTTCCTTCTTCAACTTATGGCTGTACAAAACACTTGCGCTAAATTGGTTCTTGGATCCGCTATTCTTTAGAGTAGTATAGTTCTGGTTAAGTAGCTGCCCGGCTGTGTAGCTCTTTGCTGTATAGATGCTGTTGGCTTTTATGCTTTTTTGCCCGCCACTAAACGCTATTTTCAGTTCCGTAGCTGGGCTGATTTTTAATTGATAAGCCAAATCAACAATTTGACGGGAAATGGAATTGTAGAAGTTTCGGCTCGCGTTGCTGCTAATGGTACCCGAAGGAAGATTATTTTCGCTCTCGGTCTGTTCATCGCCGTCAACATTGAGCGCGCCTGTTTTAAAGTTGATGTTGAGCGATTGTTTGTCTTGCTGCCATTTACGGTCATAGTGCAGTCCGCCGGTCCTCGCCAGCGGATATCCCTGACCATTGTAACGGCCTGAAAATGATTCCAATTCATCGCCACTTTCTACATGTATGACAGAGCCCTGTTGGGAAAGATCAACGTTAGATGAACCATATTTGGCATTGTCCTGCCAGTCAAGATTGGTCTTGCCATCGTTACCCCATATCCCGTAGGCAGACAGCTTTTGCTTGGGCTTAAACAGGTTAAACATCCCCTCGCTTTTATAGTATTTATCCGTGCCGGCTCCGGCTGAGGCCTTGCCGAAATAGCCATTTTTCTTGTCTTCTTTTAAAACCACATTGATCGTTTTGTTTTTGACACCATCATCGATACCCGTAAATGTGGCCTGGTCGGTTTTTTTGTCGTACAACTGAATCTTGTCTACCATGTCGGCGCGGATGTTTTGCGTGACCAGGGTGGGGTCGTCACCAAAAAACTCTTCACCATCTACCAGTACTTTGTTGACGGTCTGGCCTTGAGCGGTAATGCGCCCGTATCTGTCCACCTGTATACCCGGCAACCTTTTCAGCAAGTCTTCTACTTTATCATTTGGGTTTATTTTATAAGCTTTAGCGTTGTACTCGGTGGTATCGCCCTTAATCTTAACCGCCGAGATCGTCCCTTTGATCATCACTTCATTCAGCAGCACGGCACGGGATATTAGCTTAATATTGCCAAAGTCTTTCATCAGATGATTAGTATCCAAGAGGAATTCTTCAGTATAGTCTGCATAGTCAGGATAGGTTGCCAGCAAGAGATAACTTCCGCTGGTTAGCTTGCTTAGCAAAAAGCCTCCATCTGCCTTACTGCGCGTAAAGGCTTGTATTACCGAATCTTTTTTGTTCAGGATAACGATAGAGGTACCGGTTACAGTGACCGTGCCTTTGATGCTATGCTTTTGGGAAAAAACAGGCAAAGCAAGGGCCATTAGCCATAAAATGGCTACTAATTTAAATCGGTTCATAAAAGAAGGTTAGCTGTTGTTTTTAATTAAGTTGTCGAGTTCCTGTCTATAGGCTGAACCGACCGGTAGTTCTGTTTGCCCGACCCAGACACTTGTTTTATCAATTCGGCTGATCAGATGCCGGGCAACGATATAGGATCGGTGAATGCGAATAAATAAGTTATTTGGCAGCATGGTTTCTGTTTCATTCATGGTTAGCCTGGAAAGGATGGGTGGGCCATCGACCTGAAACCGGACATAATTTCCCAAGCTTTCAGCGTAAATGATCTCACTGAGCGTTACACGGATATGCTCATAGCCGCTTTTAATGAATAAGGCAGGAGCAGGGCCATTCGCCTGGGGGTGGGTCCTTCGCAGTTCAAATTGTTCAGCAGCTTTATTGCAGGCTTTCAGGAAACGTTCTGATGAAAATGGTTTCAACAGGTAGTCTATGGCATTGAGTTCAAAACTTTGTACAGCATGCTCAGTGTAGGCTGTTGTGAAAATCACCAGGGGCGGCTGATTGATAGATTTGATAAAGTCGAGACCCGATAGCCCCGGCATTTTAATGTCCAGAAATAACAGGTCCACTTGTTGCTGATGTAGCAGGCTAACTGCGGACAAGGCACTGGTAAAGCAGGCCTTAAGGTCTATAAATGGGACTTCCGCTGCCAGATTTTTTATAATCTCGAGGGCAATAGGTTCATCATCAATCGCGATAGCTCGTAACATATTTATTCTGATAAAGTGTTAATGATTAGTACTGCAACAAATTCCTGATTTTGTATGCCATAACTCAACTCGTGTTTGCCTGGGTAAAATAGGTTTAGTCTTTCGCGTACGTTTGGTAAACCAATCCCAGAGTATTCTGCTTCGGGATCGTTGGTAGCGGCGTTAAACAGGCTATTGCGGACCTCAAAGCGGATTTCCTGCGACTTGCAGGTAAGAGAGATCTTTACCCATGATTTTTCTGGCGGCTGGACACCGTGTTTGAATGCATTCTCGACAAAAGGTATTAACAGCATTGGGACGATCAACTGACTACCCGCACTTTCATCAATGCTAAGCTCCACGCTGGTCGATTCTTCTTGAATCCGCAATTTCTGAAGAGAAATATAATTTTGGAGGTAGGCGATCTCCCTGCTTAAAGGAATAAAATCGAGGTGGTTCTCACGGAGCATGAAGCGCATCATGTCGCCCAACTTTTGTATACCCTCTGCTGTGCGCTTTGATCCGTCTAGCAAAGCTGTACCATATAAAGTGTTCAGCACATTAAAAAGAAAATGCGGGTTAATCTGTGAGCGCAGAAATTGCAAATCTGCCTTGGAGCGGTTTAGGGCTTTTTCGCTGCGCTTGAGCCGACGCATCTGGATGTTTTGCTGTATAGCGTAGGCAATCGTTGCCAGGGTGATTAAAGCAATGTAGACGCGGAAGACGGCGAGGTTATCGATCAGATGGAAAACCACCCAGAAGAAGGGGATTTTAATGAATAGGATCAGAAAGCTGCTGATTTGATTCAATCGCGAGACCCGGTAAGCACTTTTTGGCAACCTTTCCGCTCTTGCGATCAGGTATTCCTTGAGCGCAACATATCCTGCGTAAATCAGTACAATTATAATTCCCTTGCTCCAGCCAAATGTCAGGTCTTGCAAGGGTTTATCATTATAATTAAAAATGGCATAAAACTGGAACAAGTGACCATAGTTATATAGATAGGGTCGCGCGAAATAGGTTGCGCTGTTTATTCCTAATGCCAGCAAGCACCCAATTAGAATTATCTGAAGGGCAGTTAAAAGGTAGGCTGACCAGGTTTTGGTACGGAATAGCACTGGGATAGTAATAAAATTGAGCCACAGATACCCGGCATAAAACAACAACAATACACCTACTTGTGGGATTAAGAAGTTACGGTACTTGTCGTAGCTCAGGTGATTCTTTTGAAAAGCAATTGCATAATCATCCAGCCGACCTTGGGTAATAAGGGCGATCCAAAGGTATTTTGCTATAACAATCAACACGATTAGGCTGGTCAAGATCAGCCCATATGTTTTCCATTTAACTTTCAACTGTTTCATATCTTTAGCAAGAATAAAAGATATTCCGTTACCCAGTTGAAAAATGTGACGGCTAGGCGAAAAAATGTGACTAAAAGCCAAACCATGATTTCGGGAAGTGAGGAAGAACCCCTCGGGGCGGCTTGCAGCACTCTTGCAGATGGCTTTAAGAAAAACCTGTCTTTTCTGGCTGTTTGCTTTGTCTTTGGTCTGTGTCGGCTCTGTGTATTCACAAACAAAACAGCCATTAAACACAGAATATAGACCAGAAACAGTGTTCTTTATATGCCAGGCGTATACAAGGAGTACCGAAATCTTTTAAAAGATTGCGTTCACCAGTGGTAAACTGAACAATATTTTAACGCGTCTTATTCCTGGCTTTATACCTGATATATGAAAATACAGCCAGGACAACAACCAACGAAATCGTGACGTACACCCATGAAGGGATCGGTACAGGATCACCCTGGGCATAGGAATGCAAACCAGTCAGATAGTAGTTAACACCGAAATAAGTCATGATGATGGTGGAGAAACCCACTAGGGACAGTAGGTTAAACAAATACTTACTTCTCAGTCCCGGTATCAATCGAACGTGCAGGATAAAGGCATACACAATTACAGAAATGAACGCCCATGTCTCTTTAGGATCCCAGCTCCAGTACCTGCCCCAACTTTCGTTTGCCCAGATTCCTCCCAGGAAGGTTCCTACAGAAAGTAAAAACAGGCCGACTGTCAATGACATCTCGTTCACAATAGCCAGTTCAGTTACTGATGCTTTCACCTTTGAAGATATTTTATCGTTGTCAATGATGAAGAGCAATAAGACCACCGTACCAATAAGCGCACTCAAACCGAAGAACCCGTAACTTGATGTGATAATTGCCACATGGATCATCAGCCAATAAGATTTTAGCACAGGTACGAGCATAGTTATTTGGGGGTTCATTTGTGAACCACCGTGTGCAAACCCCATTAGGATCACTGCTATTAAACACCCGGCCGCAGGTATAAACGCATTGCTGTTTCTATACAGGAGCAAACCTGCCAAAACACCAATCCAGCTGATGAATAATACTGCCTCGTAACCATTACTCCATGGTTCGTGACCAGAAATGTACCAGCGAACACCCAAGCCAACTGCCTGCAGGAATGCCGCAATCGCAATCAACACCAAGACTCCTATAACCAATCTGTTGAGTGATTTTGAAGTCTTAAATAATTTCAGGAATGCCAGGGCGAGGATGGTGGTACCCAATAACGCATAGCAGATCATCAGGTTTAAAAATAGGTTCCAGGAGTTGTAACTGATTTCCATGGCAACCTTCGTTTCTGACGGGACAATAGACTTGCCGTACTTTTGCTGGGCATCGCTAATTTGCTGCAATTCAGAATTGGCAGTCTCCCAATTGCCAGATACCTGCGCTTTATTCACCGCAGCCACATAGCGGTCAAACGCATTTGTTTTGCCTGTAGTATCCATATTTACAGGGGATTTTGCTTCCCAGGTATTGTTTTTGTCGCCAACAATCGGGAAAATTCGTAAGTACTGACCACTTAGCAGCTGACCCATAGCCTCCAGTTTATCGTTGAGTTCAATCAGGTCTTTGTCGTAGCTGTCTTGCTCTGAAGCCTTTTTCGCGAAAGCCTTCATGTAATCATCTTTTAGCAAAAACTCTGCACTGCCATCATCATGCATCCTGATCAGGTTTACCATTGAGGTGTAGCCTTGTTCATTTGCATTTACAGATTTCAGGATGCCTTTACCACCTTTTGTGTTGACTTTAAACACCGGAACATTGATCCAGATAAATGGACTGGTAGAAAGAGACAAGAAAAACTGATTGGCATTAAGTGTTTCGAAGCGATCTTTTCCATACAATTTTCTTAGGATCTCCAGTGCCATTGTATTTACAGGCTCAATCCTTCCATCAATGTTTTGTACCAACAGGTGTCCAAATTGATCAGCATGTTTGCTGTCTATTTTTAATGAAGCTGCAAACATCGCTGAATTCGCATTTTCTACAGGTTTGTAGGGTAACACCGGAGAGGCCGGCGCAGCGGCAGATGGCATTTGTCCGTGATCGTGGACATCGCCGGGCTGATGTACGTGCGGTTCGCCATCCTTACCATGCATGTCGATCTCCTGACTAAATGCACTACCAACAGGTAAAGTGAGAAGTAAGAGTAAAAAAGCTTTAGACTTAGCCAGTGCTTTCAATTGTTCGTTCAGTTTATAAAAATGTGTGCCCTTCCAAAACAGCGTAATGAACAAGCCAAGGAATAACATCGTGTAACCCAGGTAAGTTACATTAGTGCCCAGTTCATCGTGGTTTACGGATAAAATGGTACCTTTTTCATCCCCGTCAAAGCTGGATTGGAAAAATCGGTAACCTGAATGGTCCAGTACATGGTTCATGAAAATTTTATAGGGTGTTTCGGTGTTTCCATCCTGGATAATCACGTCTGATGAGTAAGCGGCCGGACTGTTGCTGCCTGGATATTTCTCCATTTTAAAGTCTGCCAGTTTCAGTGCAAAAGGTGTTTTGTAAATCTTAGAGCCATAAGCTAAAGCGATCTTTATGCCCCCAACTTCACTCTGGTGCTGGAAGTTGGTCATGCCTTTTCCACCATAAAAAGAAATGGTATCTACGGCAGTCGGAGTGGTCACTTCTACTTTTACCAGATCTAGATCATCCTGATGCGTACGTTTGTCGCCCTCAAAATATAAAATGTGACCATTTACGGCAGGTTCTGGTACTACAAATGCCAAATCACCATAGGTGTATAAGCTTCTTTGGTGAAAAGGCTGAGGAGCATTATCTCCGGTTACCACTTTTCTTTCCTGAGTAGCCATGATCATATAGTTGCCTTCGTATGGAGATGAAATTTGATACGCTCCAGTTGAATTATCAATATTAATGGCACCAACGGTTGGTTTATTAAAACTCAGCAACATATTATTAACCAGCTGAACATTACCTGAAGGAATGTATTTGTTAACCCGTTTGCCATTCTCAAGCACGACAATATGCAAAGTAGGTTTGCCACTTGCGTCCCTAACCAGAGAGTCCTGCGCCCTGGTGTAAAAATCTACCACCTTCATTTTGATGCGTTGGCCCTGGTAATCATATTCAGAAGTAAAGGTCTTTTTAAATGCCTTTAAGTAGCCTGGTATTTTATTGGAGATCAGAATCGCACGAACATCGTCATAAGCCAATACCTGATCGCCTGATCCGATCTGAACCTTAAAAAAGGTAGCATCAGACACTATATCATTGCTAGATTCGCCTTCACGTATGTGCATTGAACCTTCAAAACTAATGTACCTGGTGATGAAGCCACCAGTAAAGATCACCACAAAGGCCAGGTGGAAAAGCAATAACGGCCATTTTTTTCGTTGAGTTAACTGGTATCTTTTGATGTTTCCAATAAAATTGATGATCAGGATGACCATCACCAATTCAAACCACCAACAATTGTAGATCAACGCTTTGGCAACGGGGGTTCCATAGTCGTTCTCTACGAAAGTGGCCATGGCCATAGAGAAAGCATAAATTAGTAGCATGGCACCCATGGTACGGGTAGAAAAGATGATTTTGGCTAGACTTTTAAACATTTGATGTACTCAAAAACGGATTTAATTCAAGATCGGGAAAGATACCGCTCGAAATTGAGAAAAATAAAGCACTGTTATTTTATGGCAATTCAAAGACTTAATTTGATTTCTTATATTTAGTGTTATGAAAAGTGAAGCTGCTCAAAGTCCTTTTGCACAAACCTACTTCCACGGCACAAAGGCTGATCTTAAGATCGGACAATTTATAGAAGCGGGTAACCAATCAAATTTTGGGAAAAGAATAAATGCGAAATACATATTTCTAACTGCAACCCTGGATGCCGCTATTTGGGGTGCAGAGCTTGCTATTGGAGAGGGTAAGGAAAGAATTTATCTGGTAGAGCCAACAGGCGCCATTGAAGATGACCCTGATTTAACGGATAGAAAGTTCCCGGGAAATCCGACCAAGTCTTTTAGATCAATTTATCCATTTAAAGTTGTTGGGGAAATTACAATTTGGCAAGGTCATCCTGAGGAACAAGTAAAAGCAATGAAAGATGCGCTGGCTAAACTGAAAGCGCAGGGAATTGATTCTTTAAATGACAGCTAGCAGCCCCGGGCAAACGTAACAATTGTGTAACGGTAGCAGATTATTTTAGTTTACAGGATGGGACAGGATGCCGGTTGTGATTTTTAGTTTTAACTTGTAACGACTAAACACACAATTGAATGAACACAAATCGGAACCGGTCTGCAAGGTGGGTACTTGCATTATCCGGGTTGATCCTCCTGGGATTTTCTTTCACCACTTTCAGAAAAGAAAATCCTGGAGCAAAGGTCGACAAACTAAAACTCTTGCCTGATTTCAAGGCACAACATCTTTACAGTCCATCAGAGCACAAGAACGGGTCATGGGTATCTATGGCTTTTGACGACAAAGGAAGAATTATCGCGTCCGACCAAAATGGTTCTTTATACCGTTTGGAAATTCCTCCTATTGGTGCTGATACCAATAAAGTAAAGGTCAAAGTAGAAAAACTTATTGTTGGAGATACCGCTACAGCTAAAATAGGTATGGGATATGCCCATGGTTTGTTATATGCTTTTAATAGCTTGTATGTCATGGTCAATCACAACAGTGATGATAAATTTAAAAAGGGAAGTGGTCTTTACAGATTACAGGATACGAATAATGATGATCAGTACGATAAGGTTACATTAATTAAAGCATTAAGCGGTGAAGGTGAACATGGTCCACATAGCCTGGTGCTTTCTCCGGATGGCAAATCGATTTATATGATTGCTGGTAACTATACTGACCTGCCGGAGATGGACAACTATAGGTTGCCAAAAACCTGGAAGGAAGACAATGCACTGGCAGAGATCAAAGATCCAAATGGCCACGCTACAGATCGATACGCACCAGGTGCGTTCGTGATGAAAACTGATCCGGAAGGTACTAAATGGGAATTGGTAAGTGCAGGCTACAGAAATCCTTACGATTTTGCATTTAACGAAGATGGCGAGATGTTTGTTTACGATGGGGATATGGAATGGGACATGGGTATGCCATGGTATAAGCCAACCCGTATCAGCCATGCGACAAGCGGAAGCGAATTTGGATGGCGCTCTGGGAATACCAATTGGTCGCCGGCATATCCTGATAACCTGCCTGCCATTTTAAATATCGGACAAGGCTCTCCAACAAACTTAATCAGCAGTTACAATGCACGCTTTCCTGAGAAGTACAGAAGGGGTTTGTTAGCGTTCGACTGGACGTTCGGGATCATCTATGCTGTGCAACTTATTCCAGATGGATCGTCTTACCGGACAGAGGCAGAAGAATTCCTTTCCGGACAACCTTTGCCGTTGACAGATGGTGCAATTGGACCAGACGGGGCTCTGTACTTTTTAACTGGGGGACGTGGTTTAGAGTCAGACCTTTACCGTGTATATTACGGCGACAATACATTACCTGCTAAAGCCTTACCTGCTAAAGAATTAATGGGTACGAGGGAATCACGTAATTTAAGGAAGAAGCTGGAAACTTTCCATGCGGAACCTAACCCGGAAGCTATTGGCCTGGCCTGGCAGTACCTCAAAAGCAAAGACCGCTATATCCGCTACGCTGCTAGAGTAGCAGTAGAGCATCAGCCAGTAGCTGAATGGCAGGAGAAAGCACTTAATGAGAAAGATCCGATCATATTATTACAATCTATGATTGCCCTGGCCAGAAATGGCAGTAAAGATTTAAACAGCAGGATGCTCAATGCCTTGATGCAGATCAGTTATTTTTCGTTAACTGAAGCTCAGCAAGTAGATTTACTGAGGGCATTTGAGCTGACTATGCTGCGTACCGGCAAACCAAATCCTGCAGATCAGGCAAAGTTGAGCAAATATCTCAATGCTAATTTCCCTGCTAAGACCAACGAGCTGAATCGCTCTATGATCAAAGTGTTGGTATATATGGGAGACGCTCAGGTAGTTGCCAAAACCATGACGATGATCAATATGGCAAAGGACGACCTGGCCGACCAGAAAGGCATCACCAGTTCTTCAGATCTGATTCTTAAAAATCCTCAATACGGACTGGATATTGCAAAAACGCTTTCTAAAACACCGCCCTCACAACAAATTTATTATGCTGTAGCATTAAGCGAAGCGAAGAACGGTTGGTCTCCAATATTACGCGAGAAATATTTCAAATGGTTTTATAATGCATTCGGTTACAAAGGCGGCAATAGTTATATCGGCTTTATTGATGAAGCGCGTAAAAAGGCATTGAGCAATGTTCCAAAAGAACAGTTTGCCAATTATAATAAGCTGTCGGGAGACGGACTAGTAGCCAATAAGCAGTTAAAAATGGGTGATATCCCTCAACCCAAAGGCCCTGGAAAGGAATGGAAGCTGGAAGAGGCATTAGCGGTGGTAAAGGACAGTCTTGTAGGCCGAAACTATGTAAATGGCAAGAATATGTTTGCGGCAACATTATGTATATCCTGTCACTATACAGGTGGAGAAGGAGGTTCTGTTGGTCCGGATTTGACGCACCTTGGTACCAGGTTTACCGAAAAAGATATATTGGAGTCTATCATATCACCCAGCAAGGTGATTTCTGATCAATATGCGGCAACCGTTTATTATCTAAAAGATGGTAGTTCCGTACTGGGCAGGTTTAGAAGCGAAACAAAAGATAAGATATTCATTTCTCAGAATCCTTTTGCCCCGCAAACACTTCGTGCTATTCCTAAGAAGAGTATAGTTAAATCATCACTTTCTAAATTGTCGGTAATGCTTCCGGGTATGATCAACGGTCTTAATAAAGAAGAATTGAAAGATTTAATAGCTTACCTGGTATCAGGTGGTAATAAAGATAATAAGGTGTTCAAATAAAGCAGCCAGAGATAGTTATGAAAAGTATTTTTACAGGAGGTCTGCTACTTTTGACATTGTGGTGTAGTCCTGCTTCTGCACAGCAGAATGGGTTCGTTAAAATTTTTGACGGTAAGACGTTAAACGGATGGAGGGGAGACCTGACGCATTGGAAGGTGGAAAATGGGAGTATTGTTGGGGAAGTTACCCCTTCAAACCAATTAAAGGAGAATACTTTCTTGATTTGGGAAGGTGGCACCACCGAGAATTTTGAACTGAAAATAGCGTATAAGATTTCTGAAGGTGGAAACAGCGGAATACAATACAGAAGCGAAGAATTAACTGGCGCACCATTCAGGTTAAAAGGTTACCAGGCAGATATTGATGGTAAGAATGAGTATACCGGACTAAACTATGAGGAACGAGGTCGCGGTTTTATCGCCCGTCGTGGTGAAAGTATGGTCATGGATTCTCTAGGTAAACCTGATTTTGCCAAATCATTGGGTGCGTCGGACGAGCTGGCTAAGTCAATTAAAGCAAAGGATTGGAATGAGTACCATTTGATTGTAAGAGGTAACCACATGCAGCATTATATCAATGGAGTGCTGATGAGTGAGGCGGTAGACAATGATCTGAAGAACCGTAAGTTTTCTGGGTTGCTCGGCTTGCAGGCCCATGTAACCCCCGAAATGCGTGTAGAATTTAAAAACATAGAGTTCAAAAAATTGCACTAACTTAGGGTTATGGCGTATATTATAGGTGTTGATGTTGGAACGGGAAGTACTAAAGCCGTTGCCATTGATGCTGAAAATAACGTTTTAGGTGTAGCGCAATACCATTATCCAACATTTTCTCCGGCATCTGGTTATAGTGAGCAGGATCCGGAAATGATTTGGCAGGCTTTTAAGTCTGCCATTTTTGACTTACATACTGAGCTGGGCGTTCCTGAAGCTATAGGTTTGAGTGGAGTGATGCACAGTTTGTTTGCGGTTGACGCCCAAGGGGAAGCGCTGGCACCGATGTTAACCTGGGCAGATTCAAGGAGTGCCATGCTTGCTGAAAAAACAAGAGCAACTAATCTTGGTAAAACCCTATATGAAGAGACAGGAACTCCAATCTATGGGATGTCGCCCCTCTTTAAGATCATGTGGATCCGTGAAAATCAGCCCGCTCTATACGCCAATACATTTAAATTCATTTCTATTAAGGAATACATCTGGTATCGGCTTTTCGGTGAATTTAAAATTGACCATTCCATCGCATCTGCAACCGGACTGTTTAATATCTCTACATTAAATTGGCATAGTGATGCGCTGAACTTGGCGCAAATTGATAAAAGTAGGCTTTCAGAACCAGTTCCTACAGATTATGTCAGATCGGGTGCTAGTTTGATAGATGAGGGCCTATTGGCTTTTAGTCATGCTAAATTTGTGATAGGCGCAAGTGACGGCTGCCTCGCAAATCTTGGAAGTGGTGCTACTGAACCCGGAATTGCCGCTGTAACCATCGGTACGAGTGGAGCAGTACGGATTGCCAGTAAACAGCCAGTACTTAATAACGGTGCAATGACTTTCAATTATATCCTTAACAGTGAAACTTATATTTGTGGAGGTGCGGTAAACAATGGCGGCCTCGCTTTGCAATGGTTGTTGGGGAATGTATTTGGTAGAGAGCATCTTACTGATGATGATTATGAGGAATTGTTTAACGGGGTTGAGCACATTTCGCCTGGAAGTGATGGATTGTTGTTCCTGCCTTATTTAACCGGAGAGCGAGCGCCATTATGGGATGCGGAACGTTGCGGAACTTTTTTTGGGTTAAGAAATGACCATCAGCAGTCTCATTTATTAAATGCGGTATTGGAGGGCATTTGTTATGCATTGAATGATGTGCTTTTGGCTGTGGAAGAGCAGGGTAGCTCTGTTCAACAACTTAACGTTAGCGGTGGATTCGTCAAATCAAGGGTTTGGATGCAGGTACTTGCTGATATTACCGGTAAAACCGTATTTAAAAAACAGTTGGAAGACGCTTCCGCGATAGGTGCTGCGACATTGGCGGCTATGGCGGTAGGGTTGGCAGGATTTGATAATAATCAAGAATCTGGGGAACCAATATTGTCCGACATTTCAAGATATGAGGTTTATTGTAAGTATTTTAAGCTGTACCGAGAAGTTTCCAACGACCTGTCGGGTGCTATGCACAAACTTTATCAGCTAAGACATTTTTAAATTAATTACAAATCATAAGACGATGTTTAGAGTATTGTTTATTAAGTTTCTATTCTTTGTTGCACTGCTGCTACAGTTCTCATCGGTATCCTTCGCGCAATCGGCCAGGGTAGAAGCCGAGATAAGGGAGGTGATGAAAAAGTACGAGGGAGTAGGACTATCCGTAGCTGTTGTGAAAAAGGGTGCGTTAATTTACACCCACTCATTCGGATTAAAAGATATTGAGCATAATACAGTACTTAGTGATCATGATATTTTCAGGATCGCTTCAATTTCAAAATCTTTTTCAGCCACCTCAATTTTCCAATTGATAGAAGCCCGTAAACTGTCGCTGAATGATGATTTTAGTAAGCTTGTAGGTTTTAAGGTTCGAAACCCAAAGTACCCGGAAACGGTAATTACCCTTAAAATGGTGATGGCGCATCGATCAAGTATCAACGATAGTGAAGGCTATTTCAACCTGGATGTGATCAATCCTGATAAGAATGTCAATTGGGCAAAATGTTATAATGATTATGAACCGGGAAAAGGCTATCAATATTGCAATTTAAACTACAACATGATAGGGACGGTAATTGAAAAGTTTTCTGGGGAACGTTTTGACCAGTACGTAAAGCACCACATCATTGATCCTTTAAAATTGTATGCTGGTTATTGTGTGGACTCACTGGATGCTTCTCGTTTTACCACGCTTTATGAATACAATGCGGTCTCTAAGGTTTTTACCCCCGCACCACTTGCCTACAACCCCCGAAGTGAGGAAATCAAAAATTATGTGATGGGTTACAGTACCCCTATTTTTTCCCCAACCGGTGGTATGAAGATATCTGCAACAGACCTGGCCCGGTACATGACCATGCATATGAATTACGGGAAGTATGCGGGTGGCAGGATTATCTCTAAGAAAAGTGCGAAGATCATGCAGACAAAGCTTTCAGATGAGGAGGGTTACGGACTTGCCATCAGGACTGTGCCTGATCTTATACCCGGAAAGGTGATAAAAGGCCATACTGGTTCTGCTTACGGCTTGTACAGCATGATGTTTTTTCATCCACAAGAGAAATTTGGCATTGTAGTGATCACAAATGGTTGTAACCCGATTTATGCAAATGGATTTAATGATTTCCTTGCCACCACCACCAACATTTTATATAACAATTTTATCAAGTAGTCTATTTAGATCATGCTGTATTAGCCTAATCACTAAATAAAGACTTATAATGTTTCGGTGGAAAGTTTTATATTTAAGAGCAATATCTAACAATGGGACCACAAACTACCAATAGCAGTTTTGTTGCTTCGCTTTTACGCGAAGCCTATGCTTGCAGGACTTATGACTTGAAAAGAAGCATTAATCTTTCTGCTCGTGCACTGGAGATCAGTAAAAAAATAAATGATAGGGCCTCCATAGGCTCCAGCTTAAATCAACTCTCTCTTTTTTTATGATTAGGGGGGCTTATAAAAAAGCCATAAAAATGGCTAAAGAAGCTATTCAGGTTTTTGAAGAGCTTGGAGATGAAAAGGGAATAGCGGATGCGCGGTATAACATAGCCGGCGTTTATTATAAAACGGATAATTACCATCTGGGATTGATTAACCTGATCAATTGCCTGAACACCTATAGAGAATTTGATGATTTTCATAATCAAGCCAGGGTCTATAAATCCCTGGGGACGATTTACGAATACTTTGGAGATCAGAAAAACGCAATTAAGTCGTACAATAATGCGATCGATGCAGCTAAGAAAATTGGAGACCTTAACCTTCTTTCGAATGCTTATAATCCCTTATCGGGAATATACCTTAAGCAAAACAAGATCGCTAAGGCCCTGCAAGTCATACAACAATCAATAAAATTTAAAAATCAAACTGGTGATATCAGGGGATTGGCATTTGCTATTTACGGCAGGGGGAAGGTCTACACCACAACGAAAGAGTTTGAACTGGCAGAGGCTGACTTTATTCAGGCGATTAAGATCCACCTGGAAGCGGGCGAAAAGTTAGGTTTAGGTATGGCTTATTATAAACTTGGGCTCCTTTACTTGCAGATGGGCAGGTTGGAGGATTCGAAGCTCAGCTTAAATACCGCGCTTGATGTTAGTCACCGTTTTAATATAGTGATTATCAAATTTAAGAGCAATTACCTGCTCTATCAGATTTCCAAGTTGGAAGGTGACACCATTAATTCACTTAAATTTCTTGAACTTTACCTCTCCCAAAAAGAAGGGGTGATCAATACCCAGTCCCTTCAGATTATTGAAAATTACGAGTTGATTGCAAAGATGCAGACGCTTGAAAAAGAAACGCAGCTTCAAAAGGAAAAGGCAGAAATGACGGAAAAGAAAGACCGCGCGGAGCAATCTGCCAGAATGAAGCAGGACTTTCTATCTACTATGAGTCATGAGATTAGAACGCCCTTAAACGCGGTTACTACCATAACAACATTGTTGGGCGATAAATACCAGGGTGAGGATAAAGAATTGATTAGCTCTTTAAAGGCAGCTTCAAGAAATCTATTGCTGGTAATTAACGATATCTTGGATTTCACTAAGTTGGACAATGGTAAGGTAGTATTGGAACCAACTTCATGTGAACTGGACTCAGTTTTACAACGGATCATCAGTACTTATGAAAGTCTGGCTTTAGAAAAGGGAATATTGCTGAAATTGAATTTTCCATTGGAGTTAAAAGGTAATTACTTGTTAGATGAGACTAAGATGTCGCAAATCTTAGGAAATCTGATCAGTAATGCTATAAAATACACCGAAAAGGGTGAAGTGCTGCTCGAAGTCGAGTGCATCAATCAGGGAGAAGCTGCAGATGTGATTAGATTTAAAGTAATTGATACTGGTGTAGGTATTTCGCCAGATTACTACAGCGAAATGTTCGAAAGCTTCTCGCAACCGAAGTCGATTACCACCAGAAAACAAGGAGGAACTGGATTGGGTTTAGCCATTGTAAAAAAGTTAGTGGAGATTTATGACAGTAAGGTTCAGTTTGAAAGTGAGTTGGGTAGAGGCTCTGTATTTTATTTCGACCTGGTACTTAGAAAATCTGTGGTTGCAAAGTTAACTACACCTGTGTTACAGGATCAGTTGAAAGATAAAACAGTTTTACTGGTGGAAGACAACCTGGTGAATGCGATGGTAGCAAGACGTTTATTAACCAATTGGGGCATCACAACAGTTCATGCTTTAAACGGATTACTTGCTATAGAAAGGGCAAGTGAAAAGGCTTTTGATTTTGTGTTGATGGACATTCATATGCCCGAAATGAATGGATTAGACGCTACTTCTCACATCAGGAACAACGATAATTTGAATAGGTATACGCCAATTTTTGCGTTAACCGCAGATATTACTGCTGAAAATCAAGAGGAATACAGTTCATATTTCAATGGTTTTTTGAGGAAGCCCATCGAAATTGATAAGTTATATGCTGCACTAACGCAGTCTGCAAGTAATTGAAAGAAATGAAGAAATCAATTGTTAAGTTCGTTTTGTTGTTCCTTATATGCGCTGTTTTAACCTCCTTTAAACGTAAGGAGATAATTTGGGTGGCCATAGGAGATTCCATAACCTATTTGAATGATCACCGCAACGAAACTGGTGAGCGCGTTGCTAAGGGCTACCTGACCAGGACAAAGGAACTAATGCCAGATCTTGTATATTATAACCAGGGTCATAATGGTTGGACATCGGTAGGTATCGCAAAGGAATTTGACAGGCTTGGTGTCCAAAAGGGAGATGTGTATAGTATTTTTCTGGGTACAAACGACTGGTGGTCCGGTATCCCCCTGGGTACAATGGATCATTATAAGAATGATTCCGGTACAGGCACTGTTTATGGAGCGTTCAGGGTAATCGTCAATAAAATCAAGACGATCAACCCACAGACAAAAATCATTCTCATCACGCCTATGCAGCGTTCGGACTTTGTTTACCTGACTGATAAAAATAACACAGCCTGGGGATCATATAAAGATAAAAATGGACAGTCTCTGGCCTCATTTGCTGATGCAGTCATTGATATAGCCAAGACAGAAGGATTTGGTATAGTAGATCTTTATCATAAAAAGGGTTTGGCTGTTAAGGACCTGGTATTATTTAAAAGGTTAAAGGAACCTGGAACCGGTCAGTATAGAGATTACTCTTACCCTGAATTTATCAGCATTCCTTTTAATGCTGCGGATGAGTATCCTTATCCAGTGGAAGCCATGGCCATGACTTATGACGGGCTTCACCCTTCAGATAAAGGAAATGAGCTAATCTCGAAGATGTTAGTGAAGGTATTGAAGAAGACCTTACGTTAATTCAGATTCTAAATGTTAAATATTTCTTGAAATTTCCAAGATACTTTATAAAGTCTATATTTGTATTATGATGGCAAAGATGAAGTATATATTGTTGTTCATTTGCGTTGCAGGCTCTTTAGCTGCGTGCAAAAAGAACATTGGACTAGACACTTTTGATGTAGAAGGTCAATTTAAAAAAGATACGACCGCAATAAGGGCATACATTACAGCTAATAATATCCCTGCAATAAAAGAACCCAAATACGGATTTTTTTATCAAATATTCACAAAGGGCGAGGGTGCTGAGGTGAACGCTTTGAGCAATATCAGTGTAACGTATACTGGTAATCTGCTTAACGGAGCGCAATTTGACGCGAAAACTACCCCGGTTACTTTTCCCCTAAACCAAGCTGTTACAGGCTGGCAGGCTGGAATCCCATTGATTAAAAAAGGTGGTAAAATTCGCTTGTTTCTTCCGTCTTTTTATGGATACGGAAACATCGCCAATGGTCCGATCCCGGCCAACTCTGTGCTGGATTTTACGATCAATCTTACTGACGTTCAGTAAGTTATATGCTGTTTATCCCCATGGCGTAAAGAATTATGTTTACGCCAAATTTGGTGTTGTCTTCGGATAAAAAACGTTTGTTCCTAAAGTCGTAATCCCATTCGCAGCCGTAATCTTTATTGCTGTAAAGGACACCTATCCGCCCATCAATTATAATTGCTTTAAGATAATCATGGACAAGGTCGTCTCCCCAGCCGTTAAGTTCAAAAGAAGTTGTCGGCGGGCCTTTTTCAAATTTAAAAAAGGAGTTGTAGATCTGGTGGTTGTTGGGAATTTTTTTCAGCGCGATTGGTCCAAATAGTTCTGCCATCTGTTTTTCAAATGACTTGGCAAATAACCCGTCGACATCATGGTTGCAGTCGTCTACAAATACGAACCCTCCATTCTGAACATATTTTTTAAAATTAGCACCTTCCTGCTTGTTGAACTGAACTAATTTATGTCCACTCAGGTAGCAGAATGGATAGTTGAAGAGCTCGGAACTACTAAGCTCAATTGTTTTTTCTTCTGGATTGAGGGGGATTGTGGTATATTCCAATAAGGAGTTCAAAAGGTTAGACGGCATTCGCTGATCTGTGTCCCAATCTCCTGAACTGTACTTAATCCTTGCAAATGTAAACTTTGCCTGTTCCATTCTCCGAAAATAGCTTCAATTTTCATTACAAGCTAGTTTTTGCCCAAGTTATCTTGTAATTTTTTTGATATTCTGAATACATGCATGAGTTTTTTATGCGATATGCCCTATATTGACTAAACTTACAATATTCACCAAAAAACTATCATCTTGGAAATCTCGGAAACTAATATTAAGGTACTTATCCAGAAAATTTCTTTGCTAAAACAAGAGATTCAGAAGGTTATTGTTGGGCAGGACATCATTATTGAGGAAATGTTGGTGGCGTTGATGGCCGGGGGGCATTGTTTGCTTGAGGGTGTTCCTGGTTTGGCTAAGACATTAATGGTAAGAACCATGTCGCAAGCGCTTGACCTTTCCTTCAGAAGAATACAATTTACACCAGACTTGATGCCGACTGATATCGTCGGTACTGAAATTTTAGAAGAGGACCACATTACCGGGAAGCGATTTTTTAAATTCAATAAAGGGCCACTTTTCGCCAATATCGTTCTGGCAGACGAGATCAATAGAACGCCTCCAAAAACACAATCTGCCTTACTGGAGGCCATGCAGGAGTTTGAAGTAACCTATGCCGGGCAGACCTATCCGTTGGACAGGCCCTTTTTTATATTAGCTACTCAAAATCCAATTGAACAGGCCGGAACCTACCCTTTGCCTGAAGCGCAGCTTGACAGATTTTTGCTATATATTAAAATTGGATATCCAACTGCATCAGAGGAAGTAGCAATATTGAGCAGTACCACGGGAAGCAAAAAAACTGTCGTGAATGCGGTACTTGGTGCCGATGAGATTAAACAATTGCAGGTACTAACCAGGGAGGTGAGCATCAGTAATGAACTGATCACTTATGTAAGCGAAGTGATTAGGGCAACCAGGCCGGATACCACTGCCGTAGAATATGTTAAGGATTGGGTAAGGTGGGGATCTGGTCCGCGTGCTGGTCAGGCATTAATTCTTACTGCAAAAGCCAGGGCATTGATGAGGGGCAGATACGCCGTGATTATGGAAGATTTACAAACCATGGCCTTCCCTGTGCTGAGGCATCGGATACTCCTGAATTTTAAGGCTGAGGCGGAACAAGTTACCACCGACGACGTTACAGCGGAATTGATCCGATCGGTTTCAAGACCTAAAGGTATTTTGTAATGAGCAAGTTGCTTGATCCGAAAGTTTTAATGGCCATCAAGGAGCTTTCGCTAGCTGCAAAGACAACTATAGATGGTTTCATGACTGGGATAAACAAAAGTATCATTAAAGGGCAAGGAATGGAATTTAGTCAATACCGAAGTTACCAGCCGGGTGATGATTTGCGATCGTTGGATTGGAAAATGTTTGCACGGTCTGATCGTTACTATATCCGTGAATCAGAAATAGATACTAGTATTTCCATCAGGTTAGTTGTAGACGCCAGTGCTTCTATGAGCCATCAAGATGGGGAATTCGATAAGATCGCCTATGCGAGATATTTAGCAGCATCTCTTGCATACCTTGGTAATTTGCAGGGCGATGCGATTGGGCTATATGTTTTAAATGAAGATGGTATATCCGCTATGTCGCCAAGGCAGGATTTCCAACACCTTGCCAGGCTTTATCATCAACTGGAACAAATAAAGCCTGGTAAAACTTTTACGAGGCAAATACACTATAATGAGCTCTACGCGGGGAGCAGGAAAAAAGAATTACTGATTTTTATAACAGACATGTATCAAAAGGATCAGGACATACTTGGCTTTTTAGACACCGTAAATAGCTTAAAACATGAGGTGGTGGTTTTTCACCTGATGTCGCAAAATGAACTGGAACTTGACTTTAAAGGATATCATACATTTGAAGATCTGGAGACAGGTGCGGTCATACAAATTGATCAAGACAAGGCCCGGCCTGTCTATAAGAAGAAGCTCAATGATTATTTGGAAAAGACCCGTAAGAGTATGCTTGACCGCCATATATTTTATAGGATGATCAGGACTGATCAATCACTCGATCTGGCCTTGAGAGATTTTTTAAACCAACGAAATAAATTAAAAGTTTAAGCTGTGTATCTACTCTATCCAATTGGTTTACTTGCATTAACAGCTTTGATTGTGCCGCTGGTGATCCATCTTTGGAATGTTAAGCAGGGGAAAACATTTAAGGTAGGAAGTGTCGCGTTGCTTGGGGAAGGAGCTGCTATCAGTTCGAAAAGTTTGAGGATTACAGATTGGCTGTTATTGTTTTTGAGGTGTTTGTTATTGGTGTTGCTGGTGCTGATTGTCTGTTCTCCATTTATAAAGGTGCCACAAAATCCGGTTAATGGTAAAGGCTGGATTTTAGTGACACGTGCTGACCTTAAATCTGCTTACCGACAGCACAAAAGCATTATTGACTCCTTGTTAGCGGTGGGATATGAGCTAAAAGATTTTGACCTGAATTTCCGTGCAATGAGCCTGGGTGATACGATTAAGTCCGATACTGCTAAACACGCTGGTTTAACACATAAGGCCCTGATCAAACAACTCAATACAGAACTGCCAATTGGCTTCGCTGTTTATTTATTTGCAGATCAGTATTTGACAAATCTTAATGAAAGTTTGCCTGATCTTCAATTTAAACTACGCTGGACTCGACTAAACGAAGATGATTCCGTGTCACACTGGAATGTGAAATACGGAGGTAAGTTATATGAAGGAAGTTCTACTCCATCCTATACGAAGTACATCAAGATGCCAGATTCAGCTGCTAAATCTACCAAAACGGCTGTGCTGATTTATCATAATGGCAATGATCAGGATGTTCGTTACCTGAAAGCTGCATTACTTGCAATCTTTGAATACAGTAATCGAAAGGTAGTTATTTCCACTATCAACAGCAGAACTAAATTGACGGTCAATAACCAGATTGTATTCTGGCTTTCAGACGAGCCGGTCGACGAACAAATATTCAGTTCAGCTAATGGGCCAACAAAATTATTCTCTTATGAGGCTGGAAAGGTGGAACGATTGAATTCATTTGTTGTGGCTAATCCAGATGGCCAGCAGGAAAACGATTCCAGACTTCACCGTAAAATTGTTAAGAAAAATGTGGTGGGCGACCCAATATGGGTGGACTACTATGGAGACCCACTCCTTACTGTAGAACATAAAAGTAAGCTTGACCATTACCATTTGTTTTTGAAATTTAACCAGGGCTGGACTGATATGGTTTGGGAAAATACTTTTGTCAAGGCACTAATGCCTCTGGTACTGGGTGAGGAAGATAACGTTTTAGATTTTGGATTCGTAGACCATCCAGCTGACAAAAGACTACGGAAAGTTACCCTGGCTTCGTCAAATAGGTTCGCAAAGACTCCTCCGGTTCCAAAGAAATCCACACATAAAAATATCAGTGATTTCTTCTGGATTGCTGCCCTTATCATTTTTGTGCTGGAGCGATGGATTTCATTGAGGAAGAAAGTGAGGTTGGGTTATGCGTAATTTAAGTGGAACAAGGTTGATTTATTCTCTTCGCCAAAAGTGGCAGATTTTGAAGTTGATTAAGGTGCTGCTTTTTATTCTTTCTGGTGCATTTCTGTTGGTTATGACAAGGCTTTATTTTCCAGAAATGAATGCATGGCTGCTATTACTCATTCTGATTGCAATTACCGTACTTACCTTTTTTATTTATCCATTTTGGAAAATTAAACCAATGGATATTTCCAGGTATTTAGATCGGCATTTCCCGGAGTTGGAAGAAAGTTCCGGCTTGCTCTTATCAGAGGAGGAATTGCATGGTTTACAGCAGTTGCAGGTTTTAAAGGTAAATGAAGAAATAGCCACTATAAAAATACCATGGTTTTATGCTTTGCGGTTTAGAACTGTGAGTTTCCTGTTTTTATCCAGCCTTTTTTTAATGTTGACTTTCCTCTATTTCAAGCCTGCGCATCATGCGGCAATAAGGCTTCAAGCCTCGAAAGCCTTGCTGGCAAATTCAGTTAAAGAAAATATACCTGCCGCAGTATCCTCGGTGTCAATCCGCGTTTTAGCCCCTTCGTATACCAGCGTTTCTCCAAGAGATCAGAAGCAGTTCACCATGAAAGTTGAAACTGGTTCAAGAGTAGTCTGGAAAATAACAACAAATGCGACCGTAGGCAGGGCGAGTTTGATATTTGATGATCAGCTTAAGGTTGCAATGACACCTTTGAATAAGAGCCATACCGTATGGAGTATGTCCCGAAATATCGCTGATGCGGGATTTTATCAAGTTGAAATAGATGGAGTAAAGTCTGATCTCTATCAGATTGACGTGATTCCAGACTTGCCTGTAGATATCAAGGTTACTCATCCTAAACAACATAGTGCCATTGACATTGGTCAGCCTTCGATAGTAAACCTCAAGCTGCTGCTATCGGACGATTATGGTGTTAGAAATGCTTTTATTTCTGCTACAATGGCAAGCGGGAAAGGGGAGGGTGTTAGCTTTACTGAGAAAAAACTACCGTTGAATGTTGAGTTCAATAACAAAAGGAACATTTCCCTAAAGAAGGTCATCGATTTAAAATCCCTTGGAATGAAGCCAGGCGATGAACTTTATTTTTTCATCAACGCAATGGATAACCAGGGAAAAATGAGCAGATCTGACGTATTCTTCGTGTCCATTGTTGATACAACAGAGCTGATGAGTATGGCGGGGATGACGAGCGGAGTTAATCTGGTACCTGAATACTTTAGAAGCCAGCGTCAAATCATTATTGATACAGAAAAACTATTGAAGGAGAAAGATTCGATCAATGCCCAGGATTTTAAGAATCGCAGTAATGACATCGGTGTTGACCAAAAGTTGCTCAGGTTGCGCTATGGAAAATTCCTTGGCGAAGAAAATGAGACTGAAATAGGGGCGGATCACGATCATAAAGAGGGAGGCGAACAACATGGTGATAAAGGAAAACCTGAGGAAAAGTTTGGGGATGTGAAGGGGATAATGGATCAGTATGCCCACAAGCATGATATTGCTGAGGATGCCACATTTTTTGAGCCGGAATTGAAAGTACAATTGAAGGCTGTACTTACAGAAATGTGGAGTTCGGAATTGAAATTGAGAACTTATGTGCCACAAGAAGCACTGCCTTTTGAATATAAAGCTTTAAGGTTGTTAAAAGATCTTCAACAAAAATCCAGGGCCTATGTTGCGAAGACGACCGTTAAAACCGCGCAGCTTAAAGATGAAAAGCGACTTTCTGGTGAAATGGATAAAATTGTAGCTCCATTACAAAAGGCTGAATTTAAAGAGACTGAAATGCAGACTGAAAAGTTGCGACAGGCACTTGCAATACTTGAAAAAGCAAAAGCCGATGGTAAGTTGGGGGATGATGAAAGGATGTTTATTAAGCGGGTTGAAAAGTATGTGCTTACCGCTGCAACTGCTAACCCTTCTTCCTATTTGCCAGGTTTAAAAGCTTTGCGTAAGATTAGTAATTGGGTTAAAATAGATAATGAAGATATTGCTTCGGCAGAGGTGGTTATCAGCAAGATGATTCCTGGAAATGTAGGCAAAATTATACCTAACAAACGATTTCATGCGGTGGGATTATATCAATCGTATTTCAAAACTTTAAACCGGTCGGAAAAGTAATATGGTTCATAGCTACATCATCTACATATTAGGATTTTTACTCTCCGTTTTATTGGTGTTAGGAGAAGCAAGACGTCAAAACAAGCGGCGCCGTAGCTGGAGGATTATTGCAGCGCTTATAGCTGTCTTGAGCCTGGTGTTTATCATTCGTCCACCAGCATTTCCTGCAAAAACTAATTCTCCGAATGAAATTGGCGTTGTAGCAAAAGGTGATCTATTCGATTCTTTATATGTGACAGGCAAAGATAAACGACAAGCTTATATTGCAGATTTGAGTTATTATTTAAGTCGCAGTCCAGAAATCAGAAAGATTAACATTTCTGGATTTGGCTTGAACGATTCGGATCTTTCAAAATTGTCTGGATACCAACTTACTTTTAAGCCAGCTGCTATCCCTGCTGGGATTATCTCCTGCAATTGGAATAAGCAAGTCAAATTCAGCGAACCCCTGTTGGTTCAGGGAACTTACTTAAATTCCAGTTCTAGGGCGGTTAAAGTTATTTTAAGAGGCTTTGGTAGTAATTTGGATTCTACCACAATCAAAGCTTCACAAACAGGAAGATTTTCATTGGCAAATATTCCTGTTCAGTCTGGAAAAGCGCTATACGAGCTAGTGGCATTACAGGGAACAGACACTGTCTCCAAAGAGTTAATCCCGTTCGAAGTTTCAGATCCACAACATTTAAATATTATTGTGCTTGCTGCATTTCCCAATTTTGAATATAAGTTTTTGAAGGCATGGTTGTTTAGGGAAGGTCATCACGTTATACTAAGAAGCAGGATAAGCAAGGACAAATACAGTTTCGATTTCTTAAATACAAAGACTAGCACTTTGAAATTAACGAGCGCTGTGCTCAATAAAACTGATTTATTGATTGCTGATGAAGAGGAGTTGGATGCTTTGAATGCTGACGAGCGCGCAGCTATAAGTGCAACCGTTAGGAATGGCATGGGCCTGCTCACCCGACTGTCCAGAACTGATCGATTGCAAAAATCTGCCCTAGTTAGCGGATTTGCCAGGTATGAATCTGATAATAAACAGAAAGAATCATTCCTCTCACTTCCTGCTTCATCAAAGCCTGCGGTGATTGCCGCACCTCAGAAGCTTTTCTTAAGATCCGGCCCATTTGATCAAAACATCCTGACCGACAACACCGACAAGGTTTTAGCTGCGGTACATTTAAGTGGAGAAGGTAAGGTAGCTGCCTCTACGTTGTCCGCTACTTATGGCTGGGTACTTAATGGGCAGTCTGACAGTTATTCCAAATGTTGGTCTGAACTCATTAGGGCAACTGCAAGAAAAGTTGATGATTTAACAGCGGTAGAATTTATACCTGCTCATCCAAAAAAATCTGGTAGCATGAGGTTTATTGTTCAATCCGATCATGAGAATTTACCCATGATCAGCTTTGCAGGTGTAAAGGCGACTCCCAGACAAAACCTGGAATTGCCATTTGAGTGGGATATGCCTAACTGGCCGATAAAAGAAGGCTGGGATTCTTTAACAGTTGAGAAGAAGACCTTCTCGTTTTTTGTAAATAATACCAATGCCTGGAAAAGTGCCAATGCCCGATTGAGGATAAATAAAACAAATTCTTACTTGGCAAAACAATACCAGTCTATAAAATCAACTGGATCGAGCGAAGTTGAGAAAAAAGCCATTCCCATTTGGATATTTTTGCTTGTTTTTTTAATGAGTGCAGGATTTCTTTGGGCTGAGCCTCGAATTTTTACAGAAAAATCCAATTGAAACTAAATTGTTATATAAAATTCAGTGGGGCCGTTTACTATTTGGTTAAATTGTGATAATTATTACTCATCTAAAAACTAAAAAATTGAAAAGAAAAGACTTCCTCCATCTATCCGGATTGGGTGCTGCCGCTTTGATGCTGCCAGATCTATCAGTTTTCGGCAATCCTATAGATCCTTCGCAGGCGCTGGAAAATGTGGATACGAAAATTAAAAAGGAACTTGCTGATGTGGCCTTAAATGCCGCTCGTTCTAAAGGAGCAAGCTATGCTGATATACGCATTGGTCGTTATCTCAATCAGTTTGTAGCTACACGTGAAAAGCGTGTTCAGGGTGTAGCCAACACCGAGTCTTATGGCGTAGGTGTGAGAGTTTTAGCTAATGGTTGCTGGGGATTTGCCGCCACTAATTTGGTAACAAAGGATGCTATTGCAAAGGCGGCAGAGCAAGCGGTTGCTGTCGCAAAAGCCAATGCGAAAATCCAGGGAGAGTCTGTACAGCTTGCCCCACAAAAGGGATATGGCGAAGTGAGTTGGAAAACGCCAATTGAGATTAATGCTTTTGAAGTTCCAGTAAAAGAAAAGGTTGATCTTTTGTTAAATGTTAACGACATCGCCCTGCAAAATGGGGCCAGTTACGTAAACTCAGTAATGTTTGCAGTTAATGAGCAAAAATATTTTGCGTCTACAGACGGATCGTATATAGATCAGGATGTACATCGCATCTATCCGTCATTCGGCGTTACCCGGATCGACCGTGAATCTGGGAAATTTCAAACCAGATCCTCTCTTAGTTCACCAATGGGTCTGGGTTATGAGTATATGAATGCCCGCCCTGAAGATAAAGTTGCTGGAGTTGTGCCTCGGTATAAAGGCAGATATGATATGCTTGAGGACGTGAAGTTCGCTTCCTTAAACGCCGCTGAAAAGGTTAAAGCGAAATCGGTGGAGCCTGGTAAATATGATCTAGTACTGGATCCTTCTCACCTTTGGTTAACGATCCATGAATCCGTTGGCCACCCTACAGAGTTAGACCGGGTATTGGGTTATGAGGCGAACTATGCAGGAACTAGTTTTCTTACTTTAGATAAATGGCAGAGTAAGAAGTTTAAATTTGGTAGTGATAAAGTAAACGTAATAGCTGATAAGACTCAGGTAGGTTCATTAGGTGCAGTTGGTTATGATGATGAAGGCGTGAAGTGTAAAAAGTGGGATATTATTAAGGACGGAATACTGGTGAATTACCAGGCGATACGAGACCAGGCCCACATTATCGGACTTACCGAATCACAAGGCTGCTGCTATTCGCAAGGCTGGGATGATGTTCAGTTCCAACGAATGCCCAACATCTCTTTAGCTTCAGGTAAGGAGAAACTGAGTGTGGACGATATGATCAAAAATGTTGAAAAGGGGATTTACATCATCGGGAATGGTAGTTTTTCAATTGATCAGCAACGCTACAATTTCCAGTTTGGTGGTCAAACTTTTTACGAAATCAGGAACGGTAAGATTGTGGGGATGCTGAATGACGTGGCCTACCAATCGAATACCCAGGAATTCTGGAACTCCTGTTCAGCCATCTGTGACGAAAGCGATTACCGTTTGGGCGGATCGTTTAATGATGGTAAGGGTCAGCCTTCTCAAAGTAGTGCAGTTTCACATGGTAGTTCTACCACGCGTTTCAATGGAGTTAATGTTATCAACACAGCAAGAAAGATCTAATCATGGCTATATTAAGTAAAGAAGAAGCACAAACGATATTAAAAAAGGTACTTGGTTATTCTAAAGCAGATTCCTGCGAGATCAGCTTGACTGGTTCAGATGGTGGAAATATTCGGTATGCGAGAAACGCAGTTTCTACTGCCGGGCAAATTAGTGTGATGGATTTGGCCGTCAGTTCTACTTTTGGTAAGAAAACAGGTTCTGCAAGCATAAATGAGTTCGATGATGCTTCCCTTCAAAAGGTGGTTAAAAGATCTGAAGAGCTGGCGATGCTCGCGCCGGAAAATCCTGAATTTATGCCTTTACTGGGTCCTCAAACTTTTGCGGAAACACCAACGTATAATGAAAAAACTGCAGGTATAAATCCGGATATCAGAGCAGAGATGGTCGGTAAAAGTCTGCAGGTAGTTAAGGCTGCAAATTTAGAAGCAGCTGGGTTTTTGGAGAATTCAACCCGTTTCAATGCGGTAATGAACTCCAAGAATTTGTTCGCTTATAATAAAAGCACAGATGTTTCCTTTTCAGTGACGGTTCGTAACCGGGAAGGTACGGGGTCAGGGTACATAGAGCAGAGCTTTAATGATCTGGATAAAATGGATACCCTGGCCCTGAGCAAAATAGCTGCATCCAAAGCAACCGGCTCTGCGGGCGCAAAAGCGATTGAGCCCGGTAAATATACCGTAATACTGGAGCCTTTGGCCGCTAGTGATATGCTGGGAAATATGTTTAGAGGGTTTGATGCGAGAAGTGCAGACGAGGGCAGGAGCTTTATGAGTAAAAAAGGAGGTGGCACAAGACTGGGCGAACAGCTGTTCTCCGAAAATGTAAACATCTATTCAGATCCGATGAATAAAGAAGTGCCTTCAGCTGCCTGGAACGGCGATGGACTTGCTATAAAGAGAACACAGTGGGTAGAAAAGGGGGTGGTAAAAAATCTCTCCTACTCCAGGTACTGGGCAGGACAGAAAGGGGTGGAACCATTGCCATTTAACAGAAGCATAGTTATGGAAGGTGGAACGCAATCTCTTGAAGACCTCATAAAAAGCACAGAAAAGGGAATATTGGTTACCCGTTTTTGGTACATCAGATCGGTAGATCCGCAGACCTTACTTTTAACAGGATTAACACGCGATGGTACATTTTACATAGAGAATGGAGAGATCAAGTTTCCTGTGAAGAACTTCAGGTTTAACGAAAGCCCGGTTATTATGCTCAATAATGTGGAAGCACTAGGAAAGCCAGTTAGAACTGGAAGTGGAATGATCCCGCCGATGAAAATTCGGGACTTCACCTTCACCTCATTATCAGATGCTGTTTAATTAATAAAGCGATGGAGTTATCCATCGCTTTATTTTTGATCTAAAATATGAGTTATGATGTTGATATTTAAATGATAAAAGAGTTTCTACGATCAATTTTTGCTATAAATAAATATTCGCTTTCAGAAATTTATAGATTTTATTGATTTTTTGGTTTAAAATGTGGTATTATTAGGGATATTTTGGGGCTTATGAGTACAATCAAGTTAAATCATTATCAAAATGTTCCTAATACTTGGGATGAAATGTATATTTCCGATAATAATCTTCGGGAACAGTACCATAAAATCATCAGTTATCTTGAAAAAGAGTCGGCAAGTGATTTGAATAAAAAAGAAGAACTGGCAAAAAGCCTGTTCATGAGTCAGGGAATTACATTTACGGTATATGATAGTGGAGAAGGCATTGAGAAAATTTTTCCTTTTGACATCATCCCCCGTGTAATTACGTCCTCAGAATGGTCTTTCATAGAACGGGGAATAAAGCAACGATTAAAAGCATTAAACCTGTTTTTAAAAGATGTTTACAGCAGTCAGTTCATCATAAAGGATGGTGTAATTCCTGCAGCACTCATCTACTCCTGCCCCCACTTTCTTAGGGAGATGTATCAGCTCAAGGTTCCTCACGATATCTATACGCACATCGCAGGTATAGATTTGATCAGGGATTACGACGGAACCTTTTATGTGCTGGAAGACAACCTCCGTACACCTTCTGGGGTCAGTTATATGCTGGAAAACAGGGAGATCACCAAGAGGTTATTCCCAGATCTTATTCCTCAATGTAAAGTAAGGAGCGTTACAGAATATCCTTCGATATTGTACAAAAATCTATTGTCGCTTTCACCAAGGGCAGTTTCTAATCCAACAATTGTTTTGCTTAGCCCGGGCATGTATAACTCCGCCTATTATGAACACACCACGCTTGCCCGACTAATGGGGGTGGAGTTGGTGGAAGGCAGGGATCTCGTGGTGCGTGATCATAAAGTTTTTATGAAAACAACTACCGGATTACAGCAGGTTGACGTGATTTACCGCAGAGTAGACGATGATTTTATTGATCCGCTGGTATTCAATCCGGGTAGTGTTCTGGGTGTGGCGGGTTTAATGAGTGCTTACAGAAAAGGAAATGTGGCCATCATCAATGCCGTTGGTAATGGGGTAGCGGATGATAAGGCGGTATATAGTTACGTTCCCGACATGATCAAATATTACCTTAATGAAGAGCCATTGCTTAAAAATGTGCCTACCTATAGTCTGGGAAATCCTGATGAACAGAAATATGTTTTCAGCAATATCAATAAGATGGTGATCAAGAAAACAAATGGAAGTGGTGGTTACGGAATGTTGATGGGCCATGCCTCTACTGAACAAGAAATAGAAGAATACAAAATAGAGATCCTAAAAGATCCCAGAAATTTCATTGCCCAGCCAACTATCAGCCTTTCCAGTGCTCCATGTTATATGGACGGTGTTTTGCAACCCAGGCGGGTAGATTTAAGGCCGTATGCGTTGTATGGTCCGGAGGGTATTTCTATTGTGCCGGGCGGACTAACCAGGGTAGCGCTTAAAGAAGGTTCTTTGGTTGTGAACAGTTCGCAAGGTGGCGGAAGTAAGGATACGTGGGTTTTATCATCTTAATTTAATTACATGCTAAGTAGAGTAGCTTCAAGTTTATATTGGTTAAGCCGTTATGTAGAGCGTAGCGACGGGATTCTCAGAATGCTCAAAATAAATTACGCCTCATCACAGGATACCATACAAGAATTTACCTGGAATCCAGTTATCCGACTGTTTAGTGGGGGTGACGAGGAAGAAATTTCCAAAATTAAAACAGATAGTCGTTCTGTAATTGAATACCTGCTCTTTAACAGGAACAATCCAAATTCTATCCTGAATATCATTACGATGGCCCGTGAAAATGCCAGGAGTGTGCAGGAGCATATTGCTAAAGACCTTTGGCAGTGCCTTAACGATTATTATCATACCGTTAAAGATCCAAAGTTGTTGTGGTACGTTCAAAAAGATGATCCTATTACTGCTCTCGATATCATGGTAAAACAAGTGATGTTGTACTATGGTACCGCAGATAGTACCATGGAGCGTGGAGAGATCCGCAGTTTTATGAGCATAGGTAAATATTTAGAAAGAAGTATCCAGACCATAGATATTTTGGACACAAAATTCAATTCTGTTAGTGCCGATCCGGATCTGTTAACCGATACCTCTTATTGGAAGCATCTTTTGCTATCTCTGGGCGGATACGAACTTTATCTTAAATCTTACCGTGAAGGCTTTACAGCAGATAATATTCTGGAACTGGTGATGCTTAACCGGGATTTTCCACGCTCAGCAATCTATTCAGTAAACAACATCCTTCGTTATTTTGAGCGGCTTAAGAGCGATAAGAATATTCAGCATTACAATAATCTTTCTTTTAATATAGGCCGACTAAACAGTACGGTGACGTATAATTCGGTTTACAACATGAAATCAGAGGGTCTGCATACTTATCTGCTGAAGATCAGAAATGAACTTTACGGAATTGCAAACTTGCTTGATGAATATTATTTTGCCAAATCTTAATAAAGCCAAAATGCCTGTATTTAAAATCAAACATATCACCAATTATAAATATGAATCGCCTATTCGCGATAGTGCGAATCAGATCATTCTTTTTCCCATTAAAGATGATTTTCAAAAGGTAATTCAGCATGACCTGAATATTTCCAATAGTCCGGATGTAGACATCTTCCTGGATTATTACGGAAATGAAGTGGGCGTTTTCACACAGACAGAGCCACATACACAACTGAAGATCTATTCTAAAATCTATGTGGAAACAATTGCTAAGCCCCTTCCGCAGGATGATATTTTTGTGAAAGAGCAATGGGATATCTTAGAGAACATCAAGAATGAAGTAGATTTTCTAGACTATTTAAAGCAGAGTCAGTTTGAAGGGGCAGAACTGCTGTTAAATGCCTGCAGACAAATGATGACAGACGAGGATACCCCGTACAAAGTTGCCGTTAAGTTCTGCAGTTATGTTTTTTCTCATTTTACATACATCAAAGGAGTTACGACTGTTGATTCGACTATTGAGGAGATCATTGAACTAAAAGCAGGTGTTTGTCAGGATTTTGCACATTTATTAACAACAATGCTTCGCTTTGCAGGCATACCAGCACGTTATGTGAGCGGATATATTTGTCCGAACAAAGACGGTATGCGGGGAGAAGGAGCAACACATGCCTGGGCTGAAGCTTATCTCCCTGATTATGGCTGGCTAGGTCTGGATCCAACTAATAACTGCATAGCAAATGAGAAGCACGTTAGATTGGCCGTTGGTCGTGATTTCAGTGACTGTTCTCCAGTTAAAGGAGTTTACAAAGGTGGCCTAAGCCACGTATTGGAAGTCAATGTTTCTGTTGGTTATGGAGATGATGACGACAGTTTTGAAACGGAAACCTACTTTCAGCCAAAAGAAATTAATTACAATAAACCCAGCGTAAACATGCCGGTAAAGAATAGTTATCAGCGCTACATGGATATCATTTCACAACAGCAGCAGCAACAACAACAATAGTGTTTTATTGAGCTGCTTTGCCTAAGAGTTCCTAAAAAATTGTATGTTAGGGTTCTTAATAGCCAAGTATGAAATATAGATTCACAGCCCTCCTGTTCTTACTATGCTCTGCAACGTTATCTGCACAGGTCAAAATAAACACGGAAAAGTTCAATCGTAAAAGCGAAGCCAGCTTTTCCTCAAAAGGTGATGTTCTGGAATTAAAATGGCCGGTGGGTAATGGCAACTATGGTATAGCTCAGCTGAATATGCGGGCTGGTCAGCCACTCTTTCAAACTATATCAATTGGAACTAAAGCGCCCTATAAAACCATAACGAGTAACGTTGATCCTGCATTTCTCTTAAGCATAGGTAAGCGCGACCTGGTTTCGCAAAACGGGTGGAATATATTTTTTGATAAGGTACCCTTGAAGCCTTTTAAAACTTTTCCGATAGTATTGGAGAAAACGGCTGCTAAGATTGCCTCTATTGGTAGCAGAACTATCATCACCATTTCCTCCATGCATGCTGATCGCTTTGAAGGAGATTTGGAAATCACATTTTATAATGGGAGTCCGATGTTTAACGTTGCTGCGGTGATGAGTACTAAGGAAGATGCGACGGCTATAGTTTACGATGCAGGCTTAATAGATAAAAGTTCAGGTTGGAAGCAGATTTCCTGGATCAATACAGATGACAAGTTGGTATCGGACCATGTCAACCTCACTGACACAGCTACCAATATTGCTGTAAAATATCGTGCAATAGCTGCCGCTACATCAGGTGGTACACTTGCGATATTTCCCGCTCCACACCAATATTTTTACCCCCTGGATGAGGCTTTCAATCTTAAGTTTACCTGGCGTGGAAGCCAATACCGGAAAATGTTAGATGGCTACGGTATTGGGATACGACAGGACTTAAAAGGAGATAACCGATTTGTTCCATGGTTCAATGCCCCGCCTGATACTAAACAGCGACTAAACTTCTTCTGCTACCTTGGGTCCGGAGATGAGGCATCTACATTTGCCGACATCAAAAAATTCACCCATAATGATAGCTATGTTAAGCTTCCTGGATTCAAAACCATGTCCAGTCATTTTCATAATGAGTTTGTGATGAAAGTAATGATGGCCAACAAGGAACTTCCAGAGGTTCCTGATTTTGTAAAAGTCTTTAAAAATACGGGTATCGACATTGTACATCTTGCAGAATTCCATTATACAGCCCATCCCCAGGGTCCGGATGATTTGCGTTTACTAGAGCTGAAAAAGCTTTTTGAAATGTGCAGAAAATATTCTGATGATCAGTTGTTATTGTTGCCCGGCGAAGAGCCTAACGAGTTCTTCGGTGGTCACTGGCTGGAATTCTTTCCTAAGGAGGTGTATTGGATCATGTCCCGGAAGCAGGGTGTACCTCTGGTAGAAAACCATCCCGTATATGGGAAGGTCTATCACATCGGCGATAAAGCTGATATGTTGAAACTCCTTGAACTCGAAGCTGGGTTAGCCTGGACAGCGCATGCGCGTACAAAGGGTTCCGTAAATGCACCTGATGTTTACAAAGAAGAAACATTCTTTAAATCAGACCGCTTCATGGGAGCTGCATGGAAAGCCATGCCGGCGGATCTTTCTCAACCAAGGTTAGGTAAAAGAGTGCTGGATCTGCTTGATGATATGAATAACTGGGGCGAGAAAAAAACGGTGATTACCGAAGCTGATCTCTTTACCATCACACCAGAGAATGAGATGTATGCGCACCTTAACGTTAATTACCTGATGATGGATAAGCTGCCAAACTATAAAGATGGCTGGCAACCCGTTTTAACAGCAATGCAAAAAGGTAAGTTCTTTTCCACAACAGGAGAGGTATTGATGCCGCAACTTACCGTAAACAATAAGCTTTCCGGCGAAACCATTCAATTGGATGCATCCGGTTTAGCTACTGTGAAACTTAAGCTCAATTGGACTTTTCCGTTAAATTTTATAGAAGTGATTTCTGGAGATGGCACAAAAGTATACCGAGACAAGATTGACCTGACAAGCACTAAAGCATTTGGAGACAAGCTATTTCAATTTAAAACTAAGGTAGCTGGTCGCAAATGGCTGAGGTTAGAAGCATGGGATATTGCAGCAAATGGAGCTTTTAGTCAGACTTTCTACATAGGTAAATAGCTACCTTTTGTGGCGCTTCTTATAAACAGAAGGCGAGCTGCCGATGATCTTGCTAAACAGTCGTGAGAAATAATACTGATCGTCAAAGCCCAGCTCTGCACAGATTTCTTTGATGCTTTTGTCGGTAAAATACAAGTGCTGGCAAGCCTTTTGAATTTTCAACTGGTTAAAATAATTAATTGGAGAGGTACCTGTCTTTTCCTTAAATAGCCTGGAATAATGAGAAACGGATAAGCATTGCTGTTTTGCAAAATCATCAATCACCAGTTTTCTATCCAAACTATTTTTCATAAAAACGATACTCTTGCTAACCAGGTCGTTGCTGTAAGTTGTGGGGTTGGACTCCTTATGATAGATCATAGCCGAGACGAAATTAAGCAGATCTAAATTCATTTTTTCAAGCTCTCTATTGCTAACTGCCTGTTCAAGCAAATCATAAATCCGATCAAACAGCAGCAAGCGTTGTTCATCATAAGGGATCTCATGTACCTTTGGATTCCCATTTTCTGTAAATCGGTCATATAGCCCGTCCGCCAAACCTCCTGTGTAATGCAGCCAGTAAATACTCCATGGATTCTTTTCGGAACTATGATAACGGTGCGGGGTGTTTTTTGGAATGATAAAGTAATTGTGGGGTTGCAGTTCAAATGTTTCCCCGGCCAGATGCACTGTTCCCGTACCTTCCACGCAATAAATCAATATATATTGACTGCTGCCCGATCGCCTGATCCGGTCGTGATTTACAGCTTTCGGGTAGTAGCCAATCGCAGTCAGATAGAAATGGCTGATTAACTTATTGGTGGTAATTTTTCGCTTAATATTGGGTGGGAGCACAATCATACGTTGTCCTACAAAACCTTCTTTTATGCCTTTTTTATGATGATGAAGGTTATTTTCCATGGATTAAACGAGCAGTAATGCCGTAAATATAATCAAATATGCTTTTGGTAATATTATCCATGTTTTTATTTCTTTTATCCATTTTTAAAGTTGGAGTAAAGCCATAGGTTTAACTTATCAATCCACCTAACCAAATATTGAAATGCTAAAACAACCAGAAACATTTAACAACTCCTATATCATCGGTATCTCGTTCATCTCTGCATTAGGTGGATACCTTTTTGGTTTCGACTTTGCGGTAATCTCTGGTGCGCTACCGTTCCTTCGTACCCAGTTTATGCTGGATCCATGGTGGGAGGGGTTTTTGACTGGTTCGCTTGCACTAGGCTGTATTGTAGGTTGTCTTGTCGCCGGCAAACTGGCTGATCGATATGGTCGCAAACCGGGTTTGATGCTTGCTGCATTTATCTTTGCCATTTCTTCTATTGGGATTGCCTTGTCATCAGGCTTAACTTTTTTTGTGGTGATGCGCTTTGCGGCCGGAATTGGGGTGGGTATGGCTTCTATGCTTTGTCCCATGTACATTGCTGAAGTTTCTCCTGCAAAAGTAAGAGGACGGAATGTGGCCATCAACCAGCTTACTGTGGTTATAGGTATTTTGGTGACCAATCTGGTTAATTATTTCCTGGCGGATACAGGTCCGGATGCCTGGAGGTGGATGTTTGGTTTAGGCGTAGTCCCGTCAGTTATTTTTTTGCTGGGTGTTATCTGGCTTCCTGAAAGCCCCCGCTGGTTGTTAAAGGACGGGCAACAGGAAAAAGCAAAACAAGTGCTCCATAAAATCGGGTCTGATTCGTTTGTGGACAATACCCTTTTCGCCATTGAAAAATCGTTGATGGGCAATAAAAAGCAAACCTATAAAGCTGTGTTCGATAAAAGCGTGCGCCCTGCTGTGATGGTAGGAATTACGCTGGCAGTTTTTCAACAGTTCTGTGGTATAAATGTGGTATTCAACTATACTTCTACCATATTCGAATCGGTAGGGGCTAACCTGGACAGGCAGCTTTTTGAAACGGTAACCATTGGTGTGGTCAATCTTGCCTTTACTATTTTGGCCATGTGGCAGGTAGATAAGCTCGGCCGAAGGCCTTTGATGCTGATCGGTTCATTAGGGCTTTCCGTTGTCTATATTATTCTGGCCTTTATGCTTCAAAATCATTACCCGGCTGGTATGGTCTCTATATTTGTATTATTGGCCATCAGTATGTATGCCATATCCCTGGCACCCGTAACCTGGGTATTGATCTCAGAGATTTTTCCAAATAAAGTTAGAGGCGTAGCCTCTTCAGTCGCCATTGTTTCCCTTTGGGCGGCCTATTTCGTTCTCGTCTTTACCTTTCCAATATTAGCGCAAAAACTTGGTACTTATGGTCCGTTCTACTTGTACGCAGGTATCTGCTTCCTTGGCTTTTTATTCGTGTTAAGAAAAGTAAAGGAAACGAAGGGACAAACATTGGAAGAACTGGAAGATAATTTAGTAAGACACTAGTATGAATACAGAAGTAAAAGTTTGGGCAGAGAAAGTACTCATCCCTACATATGGAATAGGTAAGCCTGACAAAAACCCCATGTTCTTCGAGAAGAGAATTTATCAAGGCAGTAGCGGCGTGGTCTATCCAAATCCGGTAATTGAGAAAATATATGATGAGAAGGAAGACAAAGCATATCATGGACTTTTTCTAGAAAATGAATACCTAAAAATTATGATCCTTCCAGAGTTAGGGGGGCGTATTCAAATGGCCTACGATAAAATAAAAGACAGGCATTTCATTTATTATAACCAGGTCATCAAGCCAGCATTAGTGGGTTTAACCGGCCCGTGGATTTCTGGTGGTATAGAGTTTAATTGGCCACAACATCATCGTCCAAGCACTTTCGATCCCATCGATTATACAATTGAGGAGAATGAAGATGGCAGCAAAACCATATGGGTGAACGAGATAGAACAAATGTTTCACACTAAGGGGCTGGCTGGTTTTACCCTCTACCCCGATAAAGCCTATATCGAGATTAAGGCTAAATTGCTCAACAGATCTGGTTTGCCGCAAACATTTCTTTGGTGGGCTAACCCAGCCGTAAAAGTAAATGATCATTACCAGTCGGTTTTCCCACCAGATGTCAATGCAGTCTTTGATCATGGTAAAAGGGATGTCTCTACCTTTCCAATAGCAACAGGAACTTACTACAAAGTTGATTATGCTCCTGGTACTGATATTTCTATGTACAAGAATATTCCCGTACCGACATCGTATATGGCCATCAATTCTGAATACGATTTTGTAGGTGGATATGAACACGATACACAAGGTGGATTGCTGCATGTAGCCAACCATCACGTATCTCCCGGGAAAAAACAGTGGACCTGGGGACATAGCGATTTCGGGCAAGCCTGGGATAGGAACCTGACGGATGAGGACGGGCCCTATATTGAATTGATGACCGGTATGTTTACCGATAACCAGCCCGACTTTACCTGGCTGATGCCGAATGAAGAAAAGTCTTTCACCCAATATTTTATGCCCTATAAAGAATTGGGCGTCATTAAAAATGCGACAAAAGATATCTTGGTCGCGCTAGATAAATCGTCTATAAGCCTGGTGTTAAAGGTTTATGTAACTTCGGTGCAAAAAGATGTACACATTGAGCTTTCTTATAAAGGAACCACGTTATTTTCTCAACAGGTTACAATAGATCCAAAAGAAGTTTTTGTTAAAGAACTTGAAGTGGATGTCCAAATCAAAGAAAATGACTTGCTGCTTGTCATCCGTTCTGTAAAAGGAAAAGAATTGATCAGGTACGAGCCAGCTAAGAACAAGCAAAACGAAATGCCTACCGCGGCGAAGTCGGCACTTAGTCCGCAAGAAACCGAAAACAACGAGCAATTATTTCTAACCGCACAACACTTGGAGCAATATCGGCATGCAACCTATAGTCCGGTTCCTTATTACGAAGAAGCGTTAAAACGCGATGCCAGAGATAGTCGCTGTAACACCGCATTGGGCATATGGTATTTAAGAAGAGGTCGGTTTGCTAAATGTGAAACCTATTTGCGCAAGGCGATTGAAACCATTACCCAGCGCAACCCCAATCCATACGATACCGAAGCTTATTACCATCTTGGACTTTCCTTAAAACACCAGGGCAAGAAGGATGATGCTTATAAAGCGTTCTATAAAGCCGCATGGGGCAGGGCATATAAAGACAGTGGATTTTTCGAAGTGGCACAAATAGACCTTTCACGTGGCGATTACGATCTTGCCTTGGAACATATTGGCTTAGCGCTGGACAACAACGCCAACAACAGTAAAGCTTATGTTGTTAAAGCTGCGGCTTTGAGGTATTTAAACCTCCCTAAAAAGGCAGCCGAAGTTTCAAACTATGCGCTAGAACGTGACCCCTTTAACCTGGGGGCATTATATGAACTGCATTTGATTAGTGCAACCTCAGGTAAGGAAGAACATAGCAGCGAATCGCTCGCCAAACTAATTGAGCTTTCCAGAGGATATGCCCAGAACTTCATCGCCTATGCAATTGATTATGCCGCATCTGGGCTATTTGAAGAAGCTTTAGGATTAATTAGTCAAGCTATTTTCCTGGATTCAAATAACCCTTTATTATTGTATTATAAAGGATGGTTCCAATCAGAACTTGGGCATACAGAACAAGCTTTAACCAGCTTTAAGCTGGCTGCTCAAGCGCCGTCTTATCTTTGTTTTCCAAACCGACTAGAGGAAATAAACATATTTAAATTGGCTATGGAATGGAATCCAGTTGATGCAAAAGCGCCCTATTATTTGGGTAATTTATATTACGACAAACGGCAATATGATGAAGCGATTAGTTTTTGGGAACGCTCAGTAGAATTAGATCCTGAATTTCCAACCGCATTAAGAAACTTAGGGATTGCCTATTTCAATAAAAAAGGCGCGATTGATAAAGCCCTACAACTCTATGAAAAAGCCTTCGAGCTGGATCAAACAGATGCGCGGATTCTAATGGAGCTTGATCAGTTGTATAAACGATTATCCAGAACTCCCGAACAAAGAAAAGTATTTCTGGAGAAGCACATGGATACTTTGATGCAGCGCGATGATCTGTACCTCGAATATATATCTATATTAAATTTCACAGGTAATTTCCAACAGGCATTAGAATGGATCAGCAACAGACAATTTCATCCATGGGAGGGCGGGGAAGGTAAAGCTTCTGGTCAGTATATGTACAGTTTGATAGAAATAGCCAAACTACATTTGGCCAAGCGAGAATTTATCGAAGCGACCGCTTTACTGGAAAAGGCACAAGTTTATCCGCCTAACCTAGGAGAAGGGAAGCTATATGGCGCACAGGAAAATGACATATTTTATTGGTTGGGCTGTGCATGGCAGGGATTAGGAGATGAGGCAAAAGCAAGGCGGTATTTTGAGCAAGCCAGTTTCGGCCTGGACGAACCTACTGCCGCGATGTTTTATAACGACCAGCAGCCTGATAAAATATTTTACCAGGGATTGGCCTATCAGAAATTAGGGCAGGTGGATGAGGCGAACGCCGTATTTAATAAACTAGTCACCTATGGCAATCGGCACTTGGAGGATCAGATCAGTATGGACTATTTTGCGGTTTCTCTACCTAACCTGTTGATTTTTGAAGACGATTTAAATCTCAGAAATAAAGCCCATTGCAGGTTTATCCAAGGTCTCGGCTACTTGGGATTAAACAGCAATGATCAAGCAAAGTTGGCTTTTAAGGATGTCTTGTCGTTTGATCCTGAACATGCAGGGGCAAAAATTCATATTAATATGCCAATTTGATACATAAAAAGTAAACGCATTACCCTAAATTTGGATTTAGCCTAAGCACAACCACAATGAAATTTGAACGATCATTATCAAAAAGCATCAATTATCTGTCTGCTTTTTTCCTAAGCCTTATCCTGGCATCGACCGGGGCAAAGGCACAAAACGTTAACATACCAATCGAGACTAGTAGCAATGCTTTGGTCTTACAAACAGATGCCTCGAAGCATTTGGGTACCCTCTATTTCGGTAAAAAGCTTTTCGATGCGTCTGAGTACAATCAGGTTCCAGGAACATATAAGCAAACAAATGATTATACTGGTCAGCTAAATTCTGCTTATACCAGTTCAGGTTCCAGGAATTTGCTAGAGCCAGCAATTACAGTAACCCATGCAGATGGAAACAATTCGCTCGACTTAAAATATGTAAGTCACACCACCAGCAAAGTGGATGATAATGTGTCATTAACCACCATCGTCCTTAAAGATCCTGTTTATGATTTTACAGTAACACTCTATTACAAAACCTTCGCTAAAGAGGATGTGGTTGAGCAATGGAGTGTAATTAAGCACAAGGAAAAAGGCAACGTAACCTTGCAAAAGTTCGCCTCTGCAAACCTGTATTTAAAAGCTGCCGGAGGTTTTTGGTTAAACCAGTTTCATGGCGATTGGGCTAAAGAAATGCAGCCAGAGGAAAGCAAAATTACCCATGGGATTAAAACATTAGATACCAAACTGGGCACACGTGCCAATTTGTTTATGCCTTCAGTATTTATGGTGTCTATGGATAAGCCAGCTACCGAAGATGAGGGTACAGTACTTTTTGGAGCCTTGGAATACAGTGGTAATTTCAAAACAGATATCGAACTGGATTACCAGAATAACCTGAAGATCATCTCTGGAATTAATAATTATGCGTCTGCCTATACCTTAAAACCCAATGAAGAATTTACTACCCCTGCATTTCTTTATACCCTTTCCACAACTGGTAAAGGTACTGCAAGCAGGAAATTACAATCCTGGGCACGTAAGTATAAGTTACTTGATGGTAATGGCAGCAGGTTAACTTTATTAAACAACTGGGAATCTACTTACTTTGATTTCAACGAAAGTAAACTTGCCAAACTCTTAAAGGATACTAAAAAGCTGGGTGTGGACCTTTTCCTTTTAGACGATGGATGGTTTGCCAATAAGTATCCCCGTAATGGCGATGTTGCCGGTTTGGGCGATTGGGCAGAGAACAAGACCAAATTGCCAAATGGTATTTCCTCATTGGTTAAAGAAGCGGAAAGTAACGGCGTAAAGTTTGGTATCTGGATAGAGCCTGAAATGGTTAATCCTAAAAGTGAGCTTTATGAGAAACACCCTGATTGGGTAGTTAAGGAAAATAAGAGAGAAGAATATTATTTCAGAAACCAATTGGTGCTTGATCTGAGTAATCCCAAAGTACAGGATTTTGTATTTGGTATAGTGGACGACCTGTTTACCAAAAATCCAAAGCTGGCCTATATCAAATGGGACTGTAATGCAGTCATCTATAATGCTTATTCTTCTTATCTTAAAAACCAAAATCATTTTTACATAGAATACATGCGCGGGCTCTATAAAGTATTGGAGAAGATCCGTGCAAAATACCCAACTGTACCAATGATGCTATGCTCAGGTGGAGGTGGCAGGGTTGATTATGCAGCCTTAAAATACTTTACAGAGTTTTGGCCTAGCGACAATACCGAACCAATGGAACGGATATTTATACAATGGGAATATTCATATTTCTATCCGGCCATCAGCAGTTCTAACCACGTTACTGATTGGGGTAAGCAACCCATCAAGTTCCGTACAGACGTGGCCATGATGGGTAAGCTAGGTTTCGATATCGTAGTGAGCAAGCTCAATGACAATGATCTTAAATACGTGCAGGACGCCATAAAGAATTACAACGCTTTAAAGCCGATCATCTGGCATGGCGACCAGTACCGACTGGCCAATCCGCGTGAAGGTAGTGTTGCGTCTGTACTTTATTTAAATGAAGCAAAAACCAATGGAGTAATTTTCAATTACCTGGTTAACAATAGGTATGATGAGGCTAGTAAGTTCCCAATATTGCTTAAAGGTCTTGATCCAGCTAAAAAATATACGCTCAAGGAGATCAACTTAATGCCTGGCTCTAATTCTTCAATTAACGGATCGAAAACCTATAGTGGTAATTTCCTGATGACGGTGGGTTTTAACCCTGAACTTAATTCTGGAAGAACCAGTGTGGTATTGCAGATAGATGAAATAAAATAGTAAGTTTATATAACAAATTTAATCAGGTATGAACTTTAATAGTATTAAGAGCTTAAAAGGCGGGCTTCTGCTGGCGTCGGTGTTTTTTGCCGGCTCACTGCAGGCTAAGGTAACTTTGCCCTCCATATTTAGCGACAACATGGTCTTCCAGCAAAAATCTGCTGCACGTTTCTGGGGCAGCACGGATGCTGGTAAAACTGTAAAAGTAACGTCCAGCTGGTCGAAAGCAGCCGTGTCAGCAGTTGCCGGTGCAGATGGAAAATTCATGATCACTGTTCCAACGCCAGCCTTTGGCGGGCCATACACAGTTACGATTAGTGATGGAGATGTAACTACTTTGAACAACATCCTTTTAGGGGAAGTTTGGGTATGCTCCGGACAATCAAATATGGAAATGCCTTTGGCAGGATGGGGAAAGATCAATAACTACGAAGAAGAGATCAAAAATGCAAACTATCCAAAAATCAGGTTACTGCAAGGCGATCACGTGACAAGTAATTCACCACTGCCAGAAGCTAAAGTGTGGGCTGGTGGATGGAAAATCTGCTCACCCGAAAGCGTACCTGAATTTTCTTCAGTAGCCTATTTCTTTGCGCGTGAGATATTTAAGAAAACAGGAATTCCTATAGGTCTAATCCACACCAGCTGGGGTGGCACCATTGCTGAAGCCTGGACAAGTGCTGCAACTTTGAAAACCATGCCTGATTTTGTAGCTGCGGTTAATAAAATAGAAAGTGCTGCTAAAGGAACAACTGGTCCGACTATGGAACAGCAGATGGCTACCTGGGCAAACATGGTCAATACTGCAGATGCTGGCTTTAAAGCAGGTACTGCTGGTTGGGCTGAAACAGGGTTGGATGATTCATCATGGAAAACCATGACCTTACCAGCAAGTTGGGAAGAAAGCGGAATGCCGAATTTTGATGGCATCATGTGGTTCCGTAAAACGATAATTATACCATCGGCTTGGGCAGGTAAAGAATTGAAGTTAAACCTTGGGGTGATCGATGATAATGACATCACCTTTGTAAATGGGGTTAAAGTTGGCGAAACCATTGGTTACGGCAACAAAAGAGTTTACACAATTCCCGCTGCGCAAGTTAAAGAAGGCGCATTGACCATCGTAGTGCGTGTAACAGATACAGGCGGTGGCGGCGGTCTTTATGGTGGTGATAATGTCATCACTGTTTCTTCAGCCTCTGGTGAAACCCAATCTTTAGCTGGAGCATGGAAATATAAAAAAGGATTAAATTTTAAAGACGTTGCTCCAATGCCGTCAGCTAACGAAGGTCCTAATAGAACAACGGTACTTTATAATGCCATGATCAACCCTTACTTAAATTACCCAATTAAAGGAGCAATATGGTACCAGGGAGAAAGCAACGCAGATCGTGCAAATCAATACCGCACCTTGTTTCCAACAATGATACAAGACTGGAGAAAGAGTTGGAATCAACCAGATTTTCCATTCTACTTTGTACAATTGGCTAATTTTATGAAAGTAGATGCAGAACCAATTCCATCTGCATGGGCTGAATTAAGAGATGCGCAGCGCCAAACTTTATCCTTGCCAAATACAGGGATGGCGGTAGCAATCGATATTGGCGATGGACCGGACATTCACCCTAAAAACAAGCAAGAGGTTGGTCGCAGATTGGCGCTAATTGCCCTGGCAAAAAACTACGGTATAAAAACTGCATATACTGGTCCGGTTTACAAATCTGCCTCAACAGTTGGCAAGACTATGGTTTTAACTTTTACAGGTGCTGAAGGAGGTCTGAAAGCGAAAGATGGAGGAGAATTAAAAGGTTTCGCTATTGCAGGTGCAGATCAGAAATTCCATTGGGCAACTGCCACGATTAAAGGCAATCAGATCGTAGTGAGCAGTCCGGATGTAGCAAACCCAACATCAGTAAGATATGCCTGGGCAAACAACCCCGTATGCAATTTAGTAGATGGAACAGGATTACCGGCATCACCATTTAAAACGGATACTTGGCCAGATACTACTTTAGGAAATAAATAAGTCGGTCGTCATCCTGAATTTAGTTCAGGATCTCGGCATGACGATATTAAACCCCTGGCAAATTTGCTGGGGGTTTTTTTCTGAATACCCAATAAGTTTGCAACACATAGTTAAATCCCAGCGATACAAGAATATCAACCATGATCCTGCTGAACTTGTAATTGATCCTTAGCCAGTTGGTAAATAGGTAAGTCCCGGAGCTTTTTAACAAAATGCTACCGGTAACCACAAATACAAATTTAACAAGCTGCGCTCCTACAGGGGCTTTACTTGCTTTGTCGGAATTGAAAGTCCAGTAACGGTTTACAGAGAAATTGAGAATGGCACCAATTACTCCACCAATACCAATAGAAATGGTGTAGTGGATATGAAGAACCTCCGTGCAGAATATCATCACGCCATAATCAACAATGCCGCCTATAAAGGCAGAAAGCTGAGCCTTGACAAATACAAAAACGGCATTCTTCTTATTCATTAAGCACTGTTCCTTTTTGCTAATTTCTCTGCGCGTTCAGCAGCATCACGAATGTCGCCAAGCTTTAATAACTTTCTGGTATCCAAAATGTTTATAATAAACAAGGTAATACACATGCCTGCCGCAAAATATTCGATCAGGTGTGGATGTATCACTTCTATAGTTAAGATAATGGCCAATATTACCCTTACTTCAGTAGGACCAACTAATCCGGAATCTATGCTGTAAATGTCGGTAATCTTATATCGAAGTTGAGAAATGATCATCGCCCAGCCGTAAAGCACAACAAATATAAAAGCAATCAATTCATACTGGTTACGCGCATATACCATATAGCCTAAACCTATAAGGACAGTGCCAATCCAGTCCATAATGATGTCCAGCGAAAAGCCGAACCATTTCCTTGGGATATTTCTGAAATAAGCAATACGGCCGTCTAGAGAATCTCCTAACCAGTTGATGGCAAGTCCGGCTATACCCAATAATAAATAAGACCGATCTACATAGGTGGCCAATATAAACCCAAGCAGTACGATGAAGGAACCTATGGTGCCGATTACGGTAAGGGCGTTTGAACTGATGAAATTGGGTACTCTTTTTACAAGATAAGAGATGGTGGCCTGCTCAACGGTACTTAAAATGTTTGTTCTTTTTCTATCCTGAAATATCCTGGTTAGCGTTCCAGTTTCAGCATCGGGGGTTGCACCATTGTCGCTCAATTTATTATCTTCCATTCGGGGGTCTCGGTTCTGCTCTTTTAATTGCGGTACAAAAGTATGTATTTTAACTTATTCCGGCAGTGGTTTTCAATTCAATTACAGTTATTTCAGGCCAGATACCTACTCTGCCAGAAAACCCTAGAAAACCAAAGCCTCTATTGATGTTTAGATATACACCATTATTGCCAGTTATTCCTGCCCAATGCGGGTATCTATATTTTACAGGGCTCCATTTGATCCCAAAAGCTTCAATGCCAAACTGCATTCCGTGGGTGTGACCAGAAAGGGTCAACTGAATCTTTGATGGCGATTTAATGACCTGCGCTTCCCAGTGGGTGGGATCATGAGAAAGCAGCACTTTGAAGTCTGCCGAATCGGTTCCTTTCATCGCCTTTGGTAAATCACCACGCTCGCCAAAGCCCAATCCCCAGTTCTCTACTCCGGCCAATATTATTTTTTGCCCGCCTTTATGCAATTCTACATGCTCATCGAGTAATAACTTGTAACCCAATTCCGCATGATAAGCTTTAAGCTGCTGCAAGTTTCCTTGTTTTATCAAGTCATTATCCCACTTCACATAATCACCATAATCGTGATTACCTAAAATGGAGTATTGTCCGAATGGGGCTTTTACCTGACTAAAATAGCTGATCCACGGCTTTATTTCTTCAGCTTTATTGTTTACCAAATCTCCGGTAAATACGAAAAGGTCAGAATTTTGAGCCTTGATCATATCAATGCCTCGCTGCACAGCTTTGGGATTGGTAAAACTGCCAGCATGCACATCGGAGATTTGGGTAATGGTAAATCCATCAAAAGCAGGAGGGAGGTCATCAAAATAAAGCGTGTGTTTGATTACGCGGTAAGCATATTTTCCTCTTACGATGCCGTATAAAAATGCGAAGACAACCAAGGCAACCAGAGCCAGGTCAAAATCAATCCACAGATGACTTCGGGGCGTACCAGTGATCAATCGATATAAGTCGCCCAGCAATAGAACTATCGCAAACACCACTTCAGTAGTGAATAGGATCAAAAATAAGTGGGTTGAAAATTTAAACAGGGTGGTCATCTCCCTTTTCTGAAAGCTGCGTATACCAAAAACCAACAAGGCAATTGTCAATGTTATAAAAGTCCAGAAAACATAAGGAACGACTGGGTCTGGCGCTACAATTCGTATTCCAGACAATACATACCAGTTAATTCCAAAAAACAAAAATGATATAATGAGGAGCGGCAACAGACTAATTCTTCTTTTCATTCGATTTAATAAATCGGTCAAAAGTACTGGATGGTTTTGCAAAGTCGCTATTAGCCAATGCAATTTGACAATAACTGGATATAGATGATTTTGCAATGTTTATTCTACTGCAATAATTTGTAAATTTTTAACAACATTTAAACTTAGATGGTATCATTTTTTATTGATGAGCGATTGTAATTCTTCTATGTCTTTCTGACTCAAGTTTTGCTCCTTAACCATAAACGACAGTAGGCTAGTTGGAGAGTTGTCGAAATACCCTGAAAATAACTTAGCAAAGGTAGTCTTGGTGTACTGTTCCTTGCTAATGGCTGGAAAATATTCGTAGGTTTTACCATAAGCCTTATAACCGAGGTATCCTTTCTTTTCCAAAAGGCGCACAATTGAAGAGATGGTGTTGTAAGGAGGTTTTGGATCTTCATCCATTTCCTCTATAATATCTTTTACAAACACTTTGCCCAGCTTCCAAATGATCTGCATGATGCGCTCTTCTGATTTGGTTAATTCTTCCATATCTTAAAGCTATAACTTATATTTCAGTTATACAACTTAAATGTAAGTTTTATCTACGACAACATAGGAAACCCTGAGTAGAGTGAGAAAGATATAATCGAAGTAATATGAGGGCTCATATTTTACTTGTTTGCTACCGCATTCCTTAAATCATACAATAACCATTGCTTTTTTTGCACTTCCGGAGCTTCATTCTTTAACAGTTGGACAAAATCTTTAATACCCAATGGTTCATTCCCGTTGCCATGAATCAGCACAAGACTTCCATTTAAGGCTTGTTGTCCTTTCGCAAGCCATGCATCACTACCCACAGGTATCAAACCGTAACTGCAAATCTTATTAACTAGTTGTTGGTTAGAAACAAGTCCTGGGAACCTGAAGAAAACAGAAGGAAGTAATCCCTGTTCCAGCATGGCTACCTCAAGCGCAAGTACTTCTTCATTAAGATTAGTGCCCGGTTCCAATAAGAAATTGCGGCTAAGGGCACGGGAAGGATCATAAAAGTGATGATAAGTATGGTTGATCCATGTAATGCTAATCTGGCCTGAGGTAGCCAGGTCCTTTAGCCAGGCGATATCGCCCTCGTGTGCTAATAGAAACTTTCCCGTCAACGACAAGGCAACTGGTACTGGCTGTTCAATATTTTTAAAAGTAGTGATGAGTGAAGTAAAGATATTTCTATCCAAACCCTTGTGCGAAGGGCAGAGGTCAATAGTGAGCGTTATTCCGTTTTCCTTTGGGAAAGCATGTGTAATGCCCGCATCTTGCATTGGCAATGCTTCCGCCTGCGCTTTTAGAAGCGCTCGGATATAGGGAGTGTTACCCATTTTTAAACAAAGTTGCGGAAAGGTAGCTGAAACAATGTGGCTAAGGTCTGTTGCTTTGACGGTTTTTGTAATCAGGCTATTTGGATCTGTAGCTAGATAAGTTGGCACGCTATTCCAATCAAACTTTCTAAGCAGGATGCAATGTTCGCCTTTTACATCGGCAGTGCCGATCGTTAGTTGGTAATTGGATACGATATTCTGGGCATTGAGTAATGAACCGCCAATTAGCAGTTGTATTAAGACTAGCACTGCCACTTTATATGATAAATACTTCATACACTGTAAAATGTTAAGTTACTATGAAAATCTGAAATTTGATTTCAGATTTTCATAGTAAAATTTTAGATAGGTATTGAGGCTTATTGAGCTCCTTGCCCAAACATCTCCAGTAATTTCCTTAGTCCATCAGGCGAGTGCATAAATTCCGTGTTATTCAATGTGTCAGCACCAACTTCTGCAAATCTTCCAAGCATTTCATCTTCGTAGTGTGTAATAGCAGATTTCAGATCAGCAAAACCTTCATTTGTTAAACTTTCGCTCAATTGTAAAGCGTCAAGCATGGCCATATTTACGCCTTCGCCGGCATATGGGGGCATTACATGGGCTGCATCACCAATCAATGTAATATTGGAACTTGCTTCCCATTTTTGATCAAGGGGCATACAATATTGAGGCCTTGGGGTAAAAACAATGTTATCCCCTTTGAAAAGTTCAAGCCAAATGCTATCCCACTTGTCGTAGGCCGTTTTAAACCATTTTAGGATTTCTTCAGTATTTTTGAAATCTATATTGCTATTCGCAGCCCAGTTTGCGTCAGCATTCCAACCCAGATAAAAATCCAGGCTACCGTCGCCTTTGGCACTAACAGATAATGTTTTTGAATCACCTAAAGCCATAATCTTACCACCTTTTAAGAGGTTATTGACATTTGGAGCATTTACTTCAGGATTATCAATGTGCCCTTCCAAGACGGTTACGCCTGAGTAAAAAGGTTTGATGGGCGTAACAAACGGACGAATTTTTGACCGCGCTCCATCCGCTCCAATTATAATATCCGCAGTAACTGTGTTGCCATTTTGAAAGTGTATTTTCCATGCATCGTCAAGCTTTTCTATTAAAACGATATGACTGTCCCAAATAACGGTATTTGGTCGCAAAGAATCTAATAATAGCTCTCTTAGCGGTCCGCGGTCAATTTCCGGTCTAAACCATTCGTCTCCAAAATCACCTTTGGCCGTTTCACAATGTTCATCCAGGAAAATATGAGCATGCTCATCAACTACCCGAAGCTTATCTGCATTTGGCCTGTAGGCAGCTTTAAAAGCATCCATTAAGCCGGCCTGTTTTAATGCCAGCAATCCCGATTCAAAATGGAGGTCTAGCGTTGCGCCCTGTACCCTAACATCCCTGTTTTCATCTCTTTCGTAAACTTGAATATTTGCCCCTTTTAATTGTAGCAGTCTGGCCAGCGTCAACCCGCCTGGTCCACCACCTATTATTGCAACTGATTTATTTAGTAATAACATAACTTCTTTCTTTTATGATTACAAACGTATGGCAGCTTTTACAATTAAAATAGCTAGAATTGATATGAAAATAGTCGTAAATGAACATAAAAGGTTATCAATATAAATGAAAATATCAGTTACAGATAGACAGGGAACTGGCATAATGGCCGAATTTGCCCGGGCAATTGGCGCAAGCGTGGAGGGGCGCTATTTCCGAATTCCAAAAAGCAAAGGAGGGGGTTATATCACCGGGTTCACCTGGGGTACCGACTTGCGGATGTTGGTTCGAAATTACTATTTAAATGAAGAGATCCTTGTAGACAGAACAAACGAACTCGCAGAAGGGCAAGATTATATTGTATTTCTATTAAGCGGCATTTTTTCATCCCCATTGTCAGGCAATTCAGATCTGATGCACGAGCAAGCCAGCGTAATGATTTGCAGACATGCAGCTTCTTCTTTGATAACTATGCCTTCAAACACGTCATTTAGAAGTATTACCATTGCGGTTTCCCGGCAATATCTGCAACAAGTTTTCGGTACGATGCTTCATCCTGTTGTGCAGAGTATTCTACGGTCCACCGAGCAATTTGTATATGAAGCGGTGATTTCAGCAGAAATGGTGCGGACGGCCAATGAGATGCTAACTCAACCAATACCTGAAAGTATAGAACGTCATTTTTACAAATTGAAGTGTGAGGAGTTGCTATGTTATATTTTCTCCCTATTGGCGCAACGCGATGAAACGCCGACAAGCGGAATGCACATAGCAGATATCAAGGCAATTTATGCGATAAAGTCGAGATTGCAATCTGACTTGCATATTCCTCCTGATATTGCGTCTTTGGCCAGAGAAGCTGGAATGAGTGAACCAAAAATGCGCAAGCTTTTTAAGCAAACATTTGGAAAGGGTGTTTTTAATTACTATCAATCGATGCGGATGAATGAGGCTGCTAGGTTATTAAAAAATAAGCGCTTATCGGTTTCTGAAGTTGGCTACAACTTGGGATTTACCAATTTAAGTCACTTTTCGAGAGTGTTTGAAAAGTACATTGGTTTGAAACCCAAAAAATACTCCGCTATCAAAATTGAGGGGTGATTTTTGAAATTCTCATCATTTTATTTAAGTATTAATTTTCTTTAGACAAGACTATTGTAACTGAAAATAGGTGGATGGTCTAAGGTTGAGATGGGATTTATTTAGTTAAGCTGGTGTTTGTGATAATGGTAAGTGATATTGCGTTAATTGTTGGTTACACAAAGAATACTGTGTAATAATGCATCCCATTTTCGTATCTTCGTATTATTAAAATCGTCTAATAATATTAATCATGACTGCCCCTCAATACAATGAGGGCGGAAAAACTTTAACGACTGTTAAGGTTGTAGTTTAATATTATCATTTTTTTTTAGACGTAATGCATAAAATAAATACAATTGCCCTTATTGGTGGGGGCGGCAGAACAGGTAAATTCCTCGTTAGCAAATTCCTTAAACAAGGTTATTCTATAAAAGTCCTTCTTCGTAATCCTAAAGCATTTGAGTTGGAGAGCTCTAAATTAGAAATCGTTATTGGCGATTCCACTGATCCGGGAGCTATTGATCGATTAATTAATAACTCCGATTGCGTAGTGAATACTGTTGGTCAGCGACCTGGTGACCCTATGGTTGCTGCCAGTACTACAGCTAATGTGCTATCTGCAATGCGCAAATACCAGTTAAATAGATATGTGGTGCTTGCCGGTTTAAACATTGATGCGCCCCTCGATAAAAAGGGACCCGAAACTGTAATGGCTACGAATTGGATGAAGGCAAATTACCCTGAAATTCAGGAAGACAGGCAAAATGCTTACAGGTTGCTTGTAGATAGCAATGTGGACTGGACTTTAGTAAGAGTGCCGATGATCATGTTTACTGATGCAATAAGTGAGGTAAATGTTAGCTTGCTGGATTGTCTTGGAAATAAAATCAGTGCTGCAAATATCGCAGCGTTTATCGCGCGCGTAATAGCTGAAGATGGTTACAAAAAGGAAGCACCTTTTATAGCAGAAATTTAATAAATCAATTTACCAGCAGATTAGAAATGACCTGCTGGTATATTACAGCAAGCTCTGAGTTACGTTTTCTTCGAAGTACTTCTTTACCAATAGGTTGATAAATCTTTTTAAATAAGTTTCATTGAGGAACACATTTGACCAATTATCATATCGCTGGCATTGTATGCCCAAGTAAAAGAAATAAAGGCTTACACCAAGAATTGGCAACATTCGCTGTTCTTCAGCGGTTAGCTCATTCACTGATTCATAACCCTTCAGGAAGGCTTCGATTTTCGAATCCCTCGCATTAATATCCTTTTCAGTACTATGTAGTTGCAAAATGTAATAAGCGATGTCGTAACAAAGCCAGCCATTCCCAAAAAAGTCAAAATCAAAGATCGTTACCTGTCCATCTTTGGTGATGTTCATGTTGTCAAACCATATGTCCAGATGAACAGCTCCTGAACGTAATTGTGTGGTATCTGCTCTGTTAATTTCCTGTAAAAGGTATTGCTGTGCATATAACATCCAAGCCATCTCCTCTGATTCTGCAGGAAGAAACTTGTTTAGCTGCAAAAATGGATCTTCCAAAACAACTTTCGGAATGTACGTAACCCTTTCCAGCTTTAAATTTTTGGTAGATTGATGGATTTTCGCCATGGTCTCACCCACTTTAAAATGCAGGTCGGCTGAGAAATTAAATTGTTTTTCCCCTTCAGCAAATGAGAACAATACACCTTGTCGGGTTCCTTCAGGTGCATCTAAATATTGGATGTAGTTTTGATCCAAATCCTGTATTGGGTAAGAAATTGATATACCCCTATCTTTTAACAAGTTGAGTAATCGTATTTCTTCATTTATCTCTATATCGCTGCGCCAGTTTAAGCTGTATATCCTGAAAACAAACTTACCGTTTAGCTGCTCAATCAAATAACTATGGTTAATACCTGTTTTTAATAATTTACAGGAAACAAATCCAAACATTCCGTATTTGCCTGCCACAAATGCTCCCAGTTGGTGGGCAGAAAGGGTTGAACTAGTGACAGGGAATTTTTCCATCAGAAAAGGATTTGTTTGCAAAGGAAGTGAAAAAATGAAGACTTGACCTTCTCAAGTTTAAAACTTACATTTGATTGTATTGAAAAATGTTTGTAAACATATCGCATCCTTAACCCCTGCAATCTGCAGTCGATTATTCTATATCCCGTCTTTTAAGGATTTTGATAATCTGGCCCCAAGCCTTTAAAAAAAGATAATCCTGGCCTGGGGTTTTAATAACAACTTCTTAATCCATTTCAAATGCTTGATTATTTGCTGTGATTTCACACGCATGTTTCAGCAGATAAGTACAGCTGGTAATTCTAACTGCTATAAATGGTTACAGGTTTTTTAATTTAATAACGAAGATCAATTCTTGATGAAAACTATAGATATGTTAAATAATAAGTCTATAAAATGGTATGCACTTTGGGCAATGGTGGCTATCAATGTGGTACTATTAGCGATTGCGATTGCAAATGATGGGGTATGGTACATGCTGGCCAGTTTGTTGTGGTCCTTAATTATTCTACGTTACCATGCTAGGATAACCAGAATAAAGGAACTTAAAATGTTAAAAATGAATAAGCGTAGGAATACCTTAAAACTTAGGTCTGGGATGCCCAACGAAAGAAGGCCGAGAGCAGAAGTTCAATCTTGAATATATAGCAGTTTTTCTAGTTTTGAAACCGATTAATTCTAATATGCTTTATATTGCATGATATATTAATGATATGAGATCAGTTAGAATTTTTGTCCTGATAGCCAGTTTAGTAAGCGGTATAGCATTTGTTTCCCGGGCAAATTTTTGCGTGGCAGATACCAGCAGGTTCAACAAATCTTTAGATACGTTAAAGATCGTGTATCTTGGTTCATCCGTACCATATGGCACTGGTGCTACCAAGGATTTTGGTTATACCTCGATATATACCAGGTTGTTAAGACAACGTGCCTCAGATGGCACGGGCAAGGCTTGGATGCCTGTAAATAAATCTATAGGTGGCGATAATACAATAAAGGTAATGGCACGTTGGGAGCGCGATCTGGTTCCGCAGAAGGCTAAATATGTGGTGATCGCGTTATCATTAGGTAATGAAGGAATCCATGAGGTTGGTAAACCAAGATTTGATCAGTTCAAAACTAACATGTCCAAACTGATTTCGATGGCCCGCGACAGTGGTTATGTGCCTGTGCTGACCAACTGTTATACTCGTAACGATTTTAATGAGGCTGATTATTATTATGTTAAACAGTTAAATCTCTGGATTAACTCACTTAATGTACCATCAGTAAATTTGTTAGGAGCAGTTGATGATGGAACTGGTAAATGGGCTCCTAATTACTGGTTTAACGAAGGTCATCCAAATGATGCTGGTCATGCCGAAATGAGTTATGCTATTGTGCCTTCGCTATTTGACGCTTTGGCCTTAGGCAAACGCCAACCTAAATTTATAGAAGCCTCTTCAATCACCTGGGATAAGAACAATAAAAAACTGCTTTATTTTAAACCGGACAATGCTTTGCATGCATTTACAACTAGTATCACTATAAAAACTACTGGTAAGGGACAAGTTTTGCAATTGGCTGATAGTAGCGGTAATTTTGGTAGTCTAGCTGTAAATCGAAAAGGACTTCTCGCCTATAAATCTGCTGTAAATCAAGTTATACAAGGAAGTACTAAAATAGATGATGGTAAATGGCATAAAATTACCTTGACGCATTATTATGCCAGAGGAGAGACTGTACTTTATTGCGATGGCGTAAAAGAGGGAAGTACTTATGAAAAGCTGTTGATCAAAGCACTTTATGCAGGGTATAGAAAAGGCAGAGGACTGTCTGCAAAGAACTGGTTGTTTTACCGGTCGGGCATGAATTTATCTGAAGCGATGGCCTTGAACGAAGATAAGTTACTGCAATCTAGCCTTGAATTGTATGCTCCATTAGATGGGGAGCATACAATTTTGAAGGATGAGTTGTCTAATTTGGCGCAGAGCACTAATGTAGTAAGGTGGTTGAAGTAGTCAGCTGCAACTACAGTTTCTCGTAAGTTACAGTACTTCCATCGGATGCGATAGATCCATTGCAGATTAGGAGTTGTTTTCCCGAGAATTTGATAAATACCCTCCAGTCTTTTTCATCATCAAACAAGATCCTTTTTTCATATTTATTTCCATCTATATCGGCGGTAGCATCAACAATTGTGTAGGTACCTTCTGTAATGACTTTTCCGCCTTCTATTCTTTTATAGTTTGTTGCTGAAAACTCTATTATGCTTCCATTTCCTTTTGCAAATTGTGATGGAGCTCCAGCTACTTGTACCCCTAAAATAGACCGTACTTCCCATTTTCCTAAGAGATTTTCTGGCTGCATATCCTCATTTTCTTTTTTGCAGCTAAATAATAGGGTGATAATGGCTAAAATAATAATGTTTTTCATCTTGTTTTAAGTTTTATAAGGAATACGTAGTAACTGATTTAAACGCTACATCAGCTGATAAAAAAAATACATGTTGATAAAGAATACGCTAAGATTATCTAATTTTCGAATAATTTCCTAGTTTTAGGTTGAACATAAATTATAATACTATGGGTTTTGTTAAGGAATTTAAAGAGTTTGCCATAAAAGGTAACGTAATGGACCTCGCTGTTGGGGTAATCATTGGTGCTGCATTTGGAAAGATAATAGACAGCGTTGTTAAGGATTTGGTAATGCCTATTGTGTCTGCAGTAATTGGTCAGCAAGACTTTAGCGACAAATATCTAGTATTGAAAGGAGAGGTGCCTAAAGGAACTACTTTAGCAGCGGCGAAGGAAATACCTGAAACTGCCATCTTTGCTTATGGTAATTTTATTACTGTGGCCATCAACTTTTTTTTGCTGGCTTTAGTCGTGTTTATGTTGGTTAAGGGCATTAATGCGCTAAAACGTAAAGAAGCCGCGGCCCCATCTGCACCGCCAGCACCTTCTAAGGAGGAGATCTTGTTGACAGAGATTAGAGATGTATTAAAAGCAAAGAACTAATACGACCTTTTTACAGCCGGGTCGGTTACAATAATGTAATCGCCCTGGCTTTTATATTTCTCCCAATTTGGATTTGAGAAATCATCAGCATAAAAGCAGGAAATATTGGCCGACTTAATTTTTGGTAGTTGTTGCTGTAACTTTGCAAAAGTACCCAAATGGTAGTCGCTATGGAACCTGCCATTGAGTTGCAAGATTTTCGTTCCCTTATTGCTTTTTAGAAATTTAGCGATAGACCAAGCCATAGTTGCATCCCACAAGTTCTGAGTTTGGTAGACTTTCATGTTACCCATACCATGCCCACCCATTAATTCTACGAATTTATTGTAATAATCCCCGGTGGCTGTGTCTATTGGTAATGGAGGTAAAAATCTTTTGGAAACTTTTGGTAATGCTTCTAAGCCTGCTAAACCTGTTTTCGTGACCATATTACTATATCTAGTAGCAGCATTGCCACCAATTACGCTTAGGTGGTTCGTTTTTGCAAATTCAACCAGCGGTTTGTAGTCGTTGTAATTGTTCCAGGCCCTGGCCTCTTTGATAAAATTCTTTTCTGTTATGTAACCTTCAAGATATTCATCGATAACCCCTTGAACATCTGTAGAGAACATTTCCATTGATAATCCGATTTTTGGATATGCGGCATACATTTGCTTGAAAATTTCTGCCTCTAGCCAGTGCCCAACGGAATCATTATGTTCCTCTCCAAAAAATAGCACATTTATGTTTTTCATGTCGTTGACAAGGTCCGTCATCGTAATCAGTTTGCTTTGCTTCACATTGTATATTTTGTAGTGATCTGCCTGGGCGATGCCCAAAACAGGAAGAATTGCGAGCAACAACAGCAAAAGATTTTTCATGTTCAAATTAACACAATTTTTTTTACCGATTAAATGGAGGGATTTACCGACTATTCACTGCTGCATGGATTACTACTGTATATCACGGAACAACTTCTGTATACATTTGATTAAACAAACGAGTACAGGAAAGGTAAATCTTTTGTACCGTTTAAGAAATTAAGGATAAAAGGATATATTTAGAACCAGGAATATGGAAAAGTTTAATAATAACAGCTCGAGCAGAATATGGACCGGGTTGGTCGTTTTAGGAATAGGATTAGTTTATTTTTTAAGGAATATAGGTTTGGACATCCCAACCTGGATTATAAGTTGGCCGATGTTGTTTGTAGTTATCGGACTGTTGGTTGGTTATAAGCGTAATTTTAATGGGATAGGTTGGTTGATTATGGTTATGGTTGGCGGTTTTCTAACGTTGGATAAGGCCATCGACTATAACTTTTCTAAGTATTATGTTGCCATCGGTTTTATGGTTTTGGGAACCTGGCTGATTTTTAAGCCTAAAGAAAGCTACAAGAAACGCTGGAAAGAAAGATGTGATAAGAACAAGACTGCAGATTTCAGTCATATTAATACTTCTGAAGAAGCTGGTCCCGGTTATGTGAACACGGATAAAGAAGATAACGATATCCTTGATTCTGTCAATGTATTTGGAGGAAGTCACCAAAACGTATTCTCTAAGAAATTTAAAGGTGGTGATGTTATAGCGATTTTCGGTGGTTGTGATATCAATCTTACTCAATCTGATTTTGAAGATACCATTACACTTGATGTGGTTGCATTATTTGGAGGGGTAAAAATTATTGTGCCTCCTGGATGGCAAATCAAATCAGAAGTTACCGCCATATTTGGTGGAATGGATGACAAAAGAGGCGTTGCACCAATTAATAGCGATGCGCCAGCAAAAATATTGATTATTAAAGGTGTAGCCTTGTTTGGAGGAGTTGATATCAGGAATTTTTAATTGACAGGCGTTGACAACAAGACCCTTATCAGTAGGTAAAATACAACAAATTGCTACCATCATATTTTTGGTATGGGTAGCAATTTTTGTTTTTTTATTTTACTACTCGCTCAATTTTACCCTTTTAATCTCGGTTTCTGATAGCTTGATTACCAATGGGCTATTGGCTGTTGGCTGTATTATTCTTAGTAATTTACTCGGGTATTATCAGCCTAAGAACGAGACGATCCTATTTGTACTGGTGCTAACCTTAATGCTAGGACTGATCATTACTGTAGTGAGCAAAGTAGCGCTAAATATGTTATTTGCTGATGATCTCACCTACCAGAGTTTTTTGGACTTGTCTGTCATTATCAGGTTCATTATCATGTTTGTATTTTTGGCCTGGTGTGCCCTTGCCAATATCTTATGGTATAGGTTAGAGGAACAATCTGCCACGCAAGACCGCCTGTTGACGGCACAGAACTTATCAAAAGAAGCGGAATTGAATAAATTAAGACATCAATTGCAACCGCATTTTTTATTTAATAGTTTAAACTCTGTCTATGCCCTCACCATTGTGAATCCTAAAGAAGCAGGGACTATGATTACCAAGCTGGCTGCCTTTTTAAGAGGAACTTTGAAACGTGATGATGAGGTTTGGGTAAATGTTGCGGAAGAGATGGAGTACATACAACTTTACCTAGATATTGAAAAGGTAAGGTTTAGTCACCGCTTAAACATTGACGTTAAAATTGATGAAGATAGCCTCAGCATGTGCTTGCCAGGAACGCTATTACAACCTATAGTAGAAAATGCGATCAAGTTTGGACTTTACAATACCTCTGTCCCTATAACCATCGCTATGCACGTAAAAGTTGAACACGGTGTATTGGTGATAAAGGTGCAAAACCCATATGACCCGGAAATGAAAGCAACCGGCGGTACCGGATTTGGATTAACCGCCATTAAGAGAAGATTGTATTTATTGTTTGCAGATGAGCAACTGCTGCAAACAAATGCAACATCAGATAATTTATTTATAACAACGCTTAAAATACCTCAAAATAATGATAAGAACCATACTAATTGATGATGAATCACTAGCCAGGGATATTGTTAAACACTATTTAAGCAGTTTCCCGGATATTGAGGTTGTTGCAGAATGCAGTGATGGCTTTGAAGGATTGAAGGCAATTACCCAACATCAGCCTGATTTTATATTTCTTGACATACAGATGCCCAAAATTAACGGTTTTGAGATGCTTGAGCTGGTTGAAAAACCACCTGCCGTTATTTTTACTACAGCGTTTGACGAATACGCAATTAAAGCTTTTGAGGTCAATGCAGTGGATTACCTGCTAAAGCCTATAGAAAAGAGCCGTTTTGACCTGGCTATCCAAAAGCTACCGCCTAGATTAAATGCAGAGCATGAGGTGGCTACGCAAGAACTATTGGAATCTGCATCGATGAGTCCGGCCCAGCACAATAGGGTAGTGGTTAAGAAAAATGGGGTGATTAAAATCATTCCAGTAGCCGATATTCATTACCTGGAAGCCGATGATGATTATGTAAAACTAAGCACTACTGAAGGAATATTCCATAAGAATAAAACGATGAGCTTTTTTGAGAAGACACTTGATTCCGGACAGTTCATTAGGATACACAGGTCTTACATTATCAACCTGGCACAGGTCACCAAAATTGAGCTTAAGGAGAAGGACAGCTACATTGTGCTTTTAAAATCAGATATTTGGCTTCCGGTAAGTAAAACCGGATACATAAAATTAAAGGCGGCTCTGGGCTTATAGAAAATTCTATTTCTATTTGCAATTTGAAAAAAATCACACTATATTTGCACCTCTTAATTAAAAAAATAGTCTAAGATATAATACAGTTATGAAAAGAACATTCCAACCTTCGCAAAGAAAGAGAAGAAACAAGCATGGCTTCCGCGAAAGAATGGCTACAGCAAACGGTAGAAGGGTATTAGCTTCACGTCGTGCAAAAGGAAGAAAAAGATTAACGGTTTCAAGCGAAGGCCGTCATAAAGCATAATATTTGATTGCAGCACTTTAGGTGTTAGCAGATCAGAACATCTGCAAGGTTGCGATCAAAATATGAACACATTCAATAAAGAAGAACGGTTATGTAGCAAAAAGTTATTAGACTTGCTATTTAAGGACGGTTCTTCTTTTTTATTATACCCTTTTCGGGTTTCCTATCTGCCCATAGAGGCCATTCACCCATATCCCGCACAGGTTGTTATCAATGTGGCGAAAAAGCGTTACAAGAGAGCGGTAGACCGTAACCTGATTAAACGCCGTACACGGGAAGCTTACCGACTTCAAAAAGAACTTCAGCTTTATTCATCAATTTCCGTTTCAGGCAGATTGGTATTGCTATCAATTCAATTTGTAGGGAAGAAGATCTACGATTTTTCATTCTTTGAAAAGAAGCTGGCTTTGGTGATGAAAAAGCTGGTGGTAAATATTTCTGGTGATGAAGGTAATTAGACTGCTGTTTAGCTGGTTGTTTCTAGGTATTATTAGGCTTTACCAGTGGCTTTTATCGCCTCTACTTGGTGCAAGTTGTCGGTACACGCCCACCTGTTCTCAGTACGGAATGGAAGCAATAAAAAAACATGGACCTTTTAAAGGAGGTTGGCTAACACTTAAACGAATTGGGAGATGCCATCCATGGGGCGGCCATGGTCATGATCCAGTTCCATAATTAACCATTACATTTGCAATATGTCGCTAATACTTCAAATTGAAACTGCTACACAAGTTTGTTCCGCTGCTTTATCTAAAGACGGGCATACCATCGCCATAAAAGAACTTCAGGAAAATAATATTCATGCCCGAAGTTTGACGTTGTTTGTGCAGGATGTGATGAAACAAGCGAAAGTAAGTTTCGCCGATTTGGATGCTATAGCTGTAAGTAAGGGTCCTGGATCTTATACTGGGTTGAGGATTGGAGTTTCTACAGTAAAAGGATTTTGTTTCGCTCTTGATAAGCCGCTGATTGCTATTGACACTTTAAAGATGATGGCGCAAGGTTATCTATTGCAGCACCCAGATTATAAAGGCTTGATTTGCCCCATGATTGATGCCAGGAGAATGGAGGTCTTTACAGCGATTTATAATCCTGATTTGGAATACGTAGACGAAATATCTGCAAAGATTATTGATGAAAATAGCTTTACGACCTTTTTGGAGAATCAGGAAGTGGTATTTATAGGAGATGGCGCAGAGAAATGCAGGAGCTCAATCACTAGTCAACACGCCTCTTTTTCAGCAGGTAATTATAACTCAGCCGGAAATATGAGTAAACTTTCCCACATTGCTTTTGAGAACAAGGTTTTTGAAAACCTTGCTTACTTTGAGCCTTTTTATTTGAAGGATTTTGTATTGACCACACCTAAAAAAAGGGTGTAGTTATTTTTTCCTGGAGAAGATTCCAAAAAGGCTTTTAAAGAAACTAGTTTGGTTATCGTTTATGCCTGGCATGGTGCTGCTGTTCTGAGGATGTTCAACTGTATTGCCAAATTTGATCCCGATGCCCATATAGTAGGAGATTCCATTATATCCTTTCCCAATGGTTTCATCCCTGTTTAGTATTCCTTTAACTTGTGAACTGGTTTTAAATACATTATCAGAGCCTAGAAACACTTCGAAGTTTGGTGTTTTGTACATCCCCTGCAGACCGAAAAGCACTAGCCCGTCTATGCTGTAGGAAGGGACAGCACTCAATGAAAAATCGTTGTATGCAAATTTGTTCACAAAGGCTACATCACCACCTTTATAAAATACATTTTTAGAGACAATTAGACTCGGCGTGTAGAATCCATAAGGCCTGGAAATTAAGAAGTCTATTTTAGCATTGGTAAGCGCGTAAAAGCTTTGCCTTCTAGAGTTCAACAGGACAACATCTGTAATCTTATTCTCCACTTGTTTTGATGTCATCGTATCCGGATTATTGATCATAACGACCTTATTAAAATTGGCAACAGCGGAAGTTTTCCCCCACCTGATCACACCCAAATCTTTTAAATTAGCCATGATCACTGTTCCGTTTTTTGCAGTATATGTGGTACCTAAAGTGATGGCGGCTCCAGGGTTTTTAAATAAAGGAACTAAATCTCTTTTTTTCAGTTCGTCGCCTTTTAAAAAGCTGGCTTTGTAGTATCCTGTAAGTTTTACGGCGATATCTCCTTCTTCGCCTTGCTGATTAAAGTTGGATTCTGTGATGTTTAACCTGTTGTAGCTAATTCCACTTAATAAACTCAATTTAACGCCGAATGCCAGCTTCTTATTATAGTTTTCGCGATAGCTAAGGCTGAACTGGTGGTAACTTTGTACCAATGCTTTATTATTGAAGGCATTGTCGAAGTTTGTTAATCCGCTTTCCTCGAATCTTCTGTAACTATCCAGCAAAGCCAAAGTTTCATTCGTATAATCGGCACGACCTTCTGTTTTTACCTGCCAGGACAGCCCAATTTCTTTTTGATATTTATAGGAGTGGAAGATCTTAAGCGTGGCTATGTAGATATTAGAATTTTCCAGGATGGTATTGTTTTGATTGCCGTCAAGTGGAACATTCTTAGCGTTGTAAACACGGCCGTTTACCAGGTTCCGCATAAAATCATCGTTCCCTTTGGTTGAGGCGGTGAGTCCGAAATTTGGTAGAAAGAAGTTGGAGCTGAATTTCCTGGAGTAGTCTAGCAGAAAGGTTTTCTGAGCAGGGTTCTCAAAACCATCAAACATAGTTTTGGTATTGAATAGACCGTATTGCTGGGCATTCAGATGATTGAAAGAAAAAAGGAGTATGCTTAGTATTGCGTATTTTCTCAACATATTTAAAACTAACGCAATAAAGTTAATATTTAAATTGTGTGTTATGGAAGGATTGCAGAAGAATCAGGGCTGTGGCTATCAAGTTTTTTTGTCATCAGGAAATTACTCAGGAACTTTCCATTATCGCTACTCAATTGATAAGCAATGGAAGAATAGCTTTTCAATCCGTCATCTGAATAGATGTGTCTGAAAAAAGGCAAATAAATATTTTGCTGGATAATATCTGATGAATTTTCAAGGTCTATATAGAAATTGATGGTTGCCGAACCAGGAAGTTGGTTGAGCGCGTTGCTGTAATTAAGTTTGTTGATCAGTAAATGATTAGATCTATAATTGACCAGGTACATCTTTAGTGCGGGCGCACTATTTGAAAAAATAAGGTAGTTGTCTAATATCGTGTAGTATGGAGTTTTAAATTTCTTAAAAGCATCACCAAAGAATCCATAAAGGAGATTATTTGCTTTAAGCAATTTGATGTCTTCATCAAATGGATTGCTCAGGTCAATCAATAGCTGTTCCAGCTTATCTCCGTTGCTTAGATTAATAGCCCCTATTTTTTCTCCATTGCTGAGCTGGAAAGTGATCATTTGGTCTTTAAAATATTTTGGAATCAATTGTTCCACATCGATATGGTAGGTGCTGCTTATTGCTCTCAAGCCAGCATCAACTACCTTGTCTTCTTTTTTTGCTTTAAACCAGTTTTTTAGTCCTTTATTATAGGTTTGATAATTTTCAATAAAGTATGTAGTGTAGTTGGCAGTTTGTTCGGGCAGAATGTTGTTGATGGTGATCTTATTTGGCTTTGAGTTGAGGAATAAATTGTAGTAACTGGCAGGATCGTTGACTACTGTTGTTCCTGTTAGCAGTATCTTATCTTTGCTGAAATTGTAAATTAAAGCTCCATATGCCGCCTGATTGTTTAGTGGGCTCAATTCTCCACTTAGCGTACCCGGTGTTGTAACTTTTAAGATGTCTGGTAGCTTTAGAAAGTTTACGTATACTTCGGCCAGGCTGTTTTTGGTAATCCTGCTGTTGGCTTTAATGAACTCCGCGAACCTATTTTCTTTATCAATGCCAGCTTTTAAAGCGTTGTTAACTAACTCTGGTACGGTTGAAAGTAATATAAGATTGTCCTTATTCGCCAAATAAAACACAGCGCTATCGGACAGTTCTATCCTGACCGGATTTTTAGCGTTCTCAGTAACATTTATTTTTGCTGATCTAACAACCTGCAATAACTGCTGAAAGGTATGCTCGCTATTGATCTGCGTGCTATATAATAGCTCCAGGTTCTTTTCTTTTCCGGGGTATAGTCCGATATAAACGTTTTGTCTGGAGAAGAAGTTGGCAAGAGCAGGAATACTAATGAGGTTGTTTTTTAACGATTTCAATTGAGCGAATTTCTCGCTGCCTGTAATCTCCTGCAGCAAATCTTGTCCACTTAAGATATCCAGGATACTTGCATCGTTTTCAAAGGAAAATATAAGTGAGGCGTTTCCCGCCACCGCGTACAAACTGTGGTCATTATTTTTTTGCTCCGTTTTTAAGCCTGTGAAATAGAGATAGGCCATGGTAACGATGGCAATTAATAATACGGCGATTATGATTACTATCCTTTTCATGTGTGTTATAACAAACTTAGAGAATTTGTTTGTCTTTAGTACCTGTTAAATAACAATTTTATATAAGTTTGCTTTCTAAAAAAGCTTGTTGCAATGAACAGAAGCATATTATTGACCGCCTCCATTTTTGGCGCCCTAGCTGTTGTATTGGGTGCTTTCGGTGCACATGGATTGAAGCAATTGATTGATCCGGCAGCGCTGACGATATGGACCAAAGGAGTGGAGTACCAGTTTTATCATACTTTTGCCTTATTGTTTCTATCTCAATTGAAAAGCAGTAAACAACTCAGTCTAGCTTTTTGGTTTTTTACTATGGGCACTGTACTTTTCTCAGGATCTTTATACCTGCTGGCAACAAGATCAATCACCAATTTGAGTTTCGTGAATTTTATAGGACCGATTACACCTATAGGAGGATTATTGCTCATATTGGGTTGGCTGATGCTGTTTTTAAGTGCTTTAAAAATTAAGAATGCTTGATCTTCACGAACCTGATTTTGTAGAAAGGGAGACGCTATTTATAGAGGTGATCTTGCCTTTATCATTAGCGAAGAACTACATATACCGGGTTCCCTTTGATCTGAACGATCAAGTTGCCGTGGGTAAGCGTGTGGTTGTTCAGTTTGGTAAAAACAAAATTTATACTGCCCTGGTCAAAAGCATTAGCAGCACTGCACCAGAAGTTTATGAGGCCAAATACATTATTGACGTAATAGATATACACCCCATTATTACAGAACAGCTATTGCAGTTATGGGATTGGATGACCGGATACTATTTGTGTAACGAAGGAGATGTGATGTCGGCCGCCCTGCCTGCAGGTTTGAAGTTGGCCAGCGAAACAATTATTGTATTGAAAGAAGATGCATCGAGTGATGAAGAAGCGTTTACAGAAAAAGAGCAAGCTATACTTAATGCTTTTAGAAGCAGGCCCCGGCTAACTATTGATGATGTATCTGCATTGCTGGGACAGAAAACGGTTTACCCCATTGTCAATTCTTTACTAAGTAAGGGGATGATTTACATTGCTGAGGAGGTGATAGAGAAATACAAACCTTTACTAAAGAGTTTTGTATCGCTCAATGCTTTTTACCAGGATGAAGAGAACTTGAAGCAACTGTTTACTTTACTGGAGCGGGCGCCTAAACAGTTGGATGCTTTATTGGCTTACCTTAAACTGGCCAGACAACAGCAAATAGTCGCCAAACAGGAAATCTTGGAAGAAAGTAATTGTGGTGCGGGGGCTTTTAAATCTTTACTTGACAAAGAAATATTCACCATTACTAAAAGACCAGTAAGCAGACTTCAGGACAACAATGATGATTTTATTCTCAATTTCACATTAAGTGAAGCCCAGACTAAAGCATTAAATGAAATTCAGGACGCCTTTCTTGAAAAGGAAGTCGTGCTTTTACATGGCGTAACCGCCTCGGGGAAAACCCAGGTTTACATTAAATTAATAGAACAGGCAATAGAAAAAGGTGGTCAGGTGTTGTTCTTGCTTCCTGAGATCGCCTTGACCACACAAATTGTTGAACGCATACAAAGGTATTTTGGTGATGCCATAGGTGTATACCACAGCAAGTTTAACAACAATGAGCGTGTAGAAATTTGGAATAAGGTGCTTAATGGACAGTACCGTGTGGTACTGGGTGCAAGATCTGCCGTATTCCTGCCTTTTAAAGAACTAAAACTTATTGTGGTTGATGAAGAACACGAATCTTCCTATAAACAGCATGACCCCTCACCGCGTTATCAGGCTAGGGATGCTGCAGTTTACATGGGGCACATGCACGGCGCTAAGATCGTACTGGGATCTGCTACGCCGTCCATAGAGAGCTATTACAATGCCACAACGGGCAAGTACGGACTGGTAAAACTAAACCAACGTTTTGGTGGTGTGGAACTTCCGTTACAGGAGGTAATCAGCATTGCGGAGGAGACGAAAAGAAAGAAGATGGTTTCTTATTTTTCCAGCAAACTGATAGAAGATATTGAATTGACACTCCAAAATAAGGAGCAGGTTATATTATTCCAGAATCGCAGAGGATATGCAACCATTTTAATCTGTGCTACCTGTGGATATGCTCCTAAATGCGTGAATTGTGATGTCAGTTTAACATTCCATAAGACCAGCGGCAAGTTGCACTGTCATTATTGCGGATATCACCAGAGCAGTATCAATATTTGTCCGGCTTGCGGATCTGTACACATAGAACAAAAAGGATTTGGTACAGAAAGGATTGAAGAGGAACTGAGTTTGATTTTTCCTGAAGCAAAAATTGCCAGGTTGGATGTGGATAGTACGCGGACAAAAAATGGGTTGCAGCAAATCATCACTGAATTTCAGGAAAAGAAGACAGATATTTTGATCGGTACGCAAATGGTTGCCAAAGGTCTAGATTTTGAGAACGTTACGCTTATCGGTGTCATTAACGCGGATACCTTATTGAATTATCCCGATTTTAGAGCCTTTGAACGCAGTTATCAACTACTTGCCCAAGTTGCAGGCCGGGCTGGCAGACGCGATAAGCAAGGCAAAGTGATTATTCAGGCCTACGATGATAACCATAGGATCATTAGTCAGGTTATAGAGAACAAGTACCTGGAAATGTATGAAAGTGAGCTTGCCGAACGGAAGCAATTTAAATACCCGCCTTTTACTAAGCTTATTTTTATCAATGTTAAGCACAAGGATGCCGATTTGTTAAATGCAGCCTCACAAGCCTTCGCTACGGCATTGAGAATGCAATTGGGCTATAGGGTGCTGGGGCCGGAGCAGCCATTGGTGTCCCGCATCAGAAATTATTATATCAAACAGGTGATCATTAAAAGTGACAAAAGCACGTCGATGCCAAAGGTTAAATCGTTACTGAAAGAAGTGATATTGCAATTCCAGTCGGAAAAGGAATACCGTGGAGTGAATATTCAAGTAGACGTAGATCCTTACTAAATTTATTGGGATTGATTTCGTGTGGATTAGAATTATTTTAGCCACGCACCGGTAAATTAATCGCCAAATTATCGTTCAAAAACCTATTTTTGGAATAGAATGGCATATAAGTTTATCGACAACTATAGAGAACAGGGAGCAAGAAAAAAGCTGGTAGCACATCTTGCATCAAGAGGAATTGAAGATAAAAATGTGCTTAAGGCTATTGGCAAAGTTCCGCGTCATTTCTTTTTTGACGAAACATTCTGGAACCAGGCTTATAAAGATATTGCCTTTCCAATTGGAGACGGACAAACGATTTCACAGCCTTATACTGTCGCCTATCAAAGTGAGCTTTTGCATATAAAAAGGGGAGACAAGGTATTGGAAATTGGAACTGGGTCTGGCTACCAGACTTGTATCCTAATGGAACTTGGTGCAAATGTTTATACCATCGAACGTCAGGAATCTATTTACCGGCATACCATTAGGGTTTTGCCTGGAATGGGCTACAATGCACATTTCTTTTTTGGAGATGGATCTAAGGGGATAGCAGAGCATGCACCTTATGCCAAAATTATTGTTACCGCCGGAGCACCTTTTGTTCCAGAAATCTTATTGAAGCAATTGAAGATCGGAGGGATCTTGGTGATCCCGGTAGGAGACGAGCATTCCCAAAAAATGGTTACCGTGATTCGTGTAAGTGATTCTGACTTTGAACGAATTGAACTGGATACTTTTAGATTTGTTCCGTTGGTAGGTGATCAGGCCTGGTAAATTTATACCTTCATCGCTCTGTCCATTTCGCGTTTAGATTCTCTGTCTTTAATACTGTCTCGTTTGTCAAACTCCTTTTTACCCTGTGCCAGTGCGATCTCTATTTTAGCGAATCCCCTTTCATTGGTAAAAATTCTAAGCGGCACAATCGTATATCCTTTTTCTTCGCCTTTAACTTTTAGTTTTCGCAATTCCTTTTTTTGGAGTAATAATACCCTATCGCGCTTGATGTCGTGATGATGGAAAGAACTATGGCTATATTCTGATATGTGAAGATTTCTAACGTAAAGCGTATTTCCGATGAACATACAGAATGCGTCAGACATGTTTGCCTTACCCTGTCTAATGGCTTTTATTTCTGTTCCAAGCAGGGCAAGTCCGGCATTATATTTTTCAATAATGTGGTAGTCAAAATATGCCCTTTTATTCTTGATCTGTATATCGTTTTTCATTAGCGCAAATATCGTAAATTATCTCACAATTAGCACGGGTATCGTTACCCTATGCCTTACGGAGTTAACCGTAGTGCCCAGAATAAGGTCTTTGAGGCCTTTGTGACCGTGGGCACCCATAACCAACAATTCTAAATGGTTTTTGTTGCTGATCTCAACAATTGCCTGAACAGTACCTCCATAACCTATATGAGTGTTGGATTCATACCCCAGCTCGGCAAGATTTGTTTTGTATTTTTCCAGGTTTTGCTCGTCACTTTGAGTTTCATAATCCATTGCAGAGTTACCGTGATATCTGGCGGCGGCAGTTTCAACTACGTGAATGAGGTAATAGGTCGCCTCCTTGCCTCCTTGTATTAATGCGTGACGGATGGTGTTGCGGTCGTTCTTCGAAAAGTCAACTGTTATACCAATTCTTTTATAATGTACCTTTTCGATTTCTTCGATATTAAGCGCATTGCCATGAGGAGCAATATTTTGGGCAGAGTTGGCCTGTTTTACCAATGGATAAATAAAAATATACAGCAACAGGGCGCCGACAAGCATGGCTAAAGGAACAATGATGTAGTAAACATACCAGCCTCCTGTAGCACCCCAGGCACTGATTTCTTCAATAACCAATCTAACGTTAAGAGAAACAATAACGATTGAGCTTGCCCAGGCTAAAATCTTTAACCATGGTTTAATGGCAAAGTTTTTCATGGTTTTACGATCTGACGTGAAGTGTATGAGCGGGATTACTGCAAACCCTAGTTGTAAACTTAAGACCACCTGGCTTAGGATAAGTAGTCCGCCCAAGGCATCATCACCAAAGTAAAGGATGGTGAAAAAAGCCGGAATGATAGCTAATAATCGAGTAATTAACCGTCTTAACCACGGCTGTATCCGAAGCTTTAAGTGTCCCTCCATTACAATTTGCCCTGCTAGCGTACCCGTAACTGTGGAGCTTTGTCCTGCTGCAATCAATGCGATTGCAAAAAGGGTAGGCGCCGTGTTTCCGAATATATTTTGAAGCAACTTGTAGGCATCTTGAATTTCTGCAACTTCATGCAACCCGTTTTTGTAAAAGGCCGCGGCCGCTAGAATCAAAATGGCTGCATTCACAAAAAAAGCCAGATTGAGTGCGACTGCCGTATCAATAAAATTGAACTTAATGGCTTCTTTAATACCCTTATCATCCCGTTTAATTTTCCTTGTTTGAACCAATGAAGAATGGAGATATAAGTTATGTGGCATTACCGTAGCACCAATAATCCCGATGGCAATATATAAAGCCTCACTGGAAAGCATGCCTGGTTTAAAGCCTTTGGCAATCTCAATGATGGATGGTTCTACGATAAACATCTCCACTAAAAAGGAAAGCCCAACTATAAAAACCATAGAGACTATAAAAGCTTCCATCTTGCGCATGCCTTTATTTAGCAGGAATAACAGCAGAACGGTATCAAATATGGTAACACTAATACCCCAAATCAAAGGCAGGCCAAACAATAAGTTCAGGCCAATTGCCATACCAATGATTTCGGCCAGGTCACAAGCAACAATAGCCGTTTGAGCGAGTCCGAAAAGCGGGATATTTACCCATTTAGGATAGGCATTTCTTGATGCCTGGGCTAGATCTAATCCCCTTACAATCCCTAGTCGCGCGCTGAGCGATTGTAGCAGTAATGCTATTAAATTAGACATTAGCAAGATCCAGATTAGTTGGTATCCAAATTTGCTGCCACCAGCGATGTCTGTTGCCCAATTTCCCGGATCCATATAACCCACACTTACCAGGTATGCTGGACCTAAAAAGGAAAGGATTCGTTTCCATCCGGTTCTTTTGCTCGTATCTACACTGTTGTGTACTTCACTAAGCGAATCGGAGTGTTTGTGGTTGGATGACGTGTTCATTCTATTTTGATAAGTAGATGTTTTGCTATTTCGCGACTGACGTTTATTTTCTTTTGTTCCAATTTAAGCTCTAATGATCCATCGAAATCTATGATGTCTATGATTTCTATACCCTTGCCAAGGGTAAGTCCCATTTTTTCCAAATGCTGCAAAAAAGTAGGCGAATGTTCACTTACACCCATTATAATTCCCGTCTCTGACCTCGCCATTTTACTTAATTTAGTAAATGCCATGCTGCTAAATTTCCCGTTCTTATCGGGAATGGGATCGCCATGCGGATCATTGGCAGGAAAATTTAAGAATTCGTCAAGCCTTTCGATGAGTTCGCCGGAGTTAATGTGCTCCAGTTCTTCTGCAATGTCATGTACCTGATCCCATTTGAACTTTAGCTTGTCCACCAGAAATACTTCCCATAACCGATGCTTTCTTACGATATCTAAAGCAATAATTTTTCCTTGCTCAGTGAGTGATACTCCTTGATATTTTTGATAGTTAAGTAGCTTTTTTTCAGAAAGCTTACGCATCATATCGGTAACGGAGGCCGCCTTAGTTTGAATTTTTTCTGCAATGGCATTTGTTTGAACCAAACCGTTGGTGCCCAGAGAAAGGTGGTAAATGATTTTTAAATAGTTTTCCTCTGTGAAAGATCTCATCGGTGAATGTCTAACTTATAGTTTAGACAAATCTAAAAAAATTAATGACAAATAAAAGATATTTTTTATTCTGCATTTTAGAATAAAATTTGGCAATTAAATCATTGTTGTTCTATATTTGAATAATATTATTGAAAGTATGGCTTCAGAACTAGATAAAACCGATTTTAAGATTCTTAAATTATTGCAAGAAAATGGAAGAATAACCAATCTTTTACTTTCTCAGGAAATTGGCCTATCACCGGCACCTACGTTAGAAAGAGTACGGAAACTTGAAATGTCTGGCTTCATTAAAAGTTATCATGCGCTTGTAGATGAAGAGAAGCTTGGTTTAGGTATTAAAACTTTTATACAGGTTCAGTTGGATTTCCATAAGAACAATACGATCCAGATATTTTTGGATGAAGTTAACCAGATCAAGGAAATTACGGAATGCCATCATGTTACCGGGCAGGCTGATTTCCTGCTAAAGGTATACGTTAATGATATCAAAGCTTACGAACGCTTAATTATGGACAAGATCAGTAAGATTTCTGTGGTAAAAACATTCCAAACGATGATGATTATGTCTACTACTAAAAAGGAACCAATTGTGCCATTAGAATACTAGGTGATCTGCCAGTTTACGGCTGTTTGACCTTCTTGTTCTAAAATCGCATTCGTTTTGGAAAAGTGCTTACAACCTAAAAAGCCGTTGTAGGCAGAAAATGGAGAAGGATGCGCAGCTTTAAGTACCGTATGTTTTTTTTCATCGATCATGGAAGCTTTGTTTTGTGCATATCTTCCCCAGAGTAGAAATACAATACCCTTCTGTTTTTCAGAAAGCTCAGTGATGATTTTATCAGTAAATATCTCCCAGCCTTTGCCCTGGTGAGAACCAGCTTCATGTGCCCTCACTGTTAAAGTTGCATTTAAAAGCAGGACGCCCTGGTTTGCCCATTGCATTAAATTACCATGGTTAGGCATTTGAAAGCCGGAAATATCGTCTGTAAGTTCTTTGTAAATGTTTTTAAGTGAAGGGGGGACTACCATCCCTTTTTGTACAGAAAATGAAAAACCATGTGCTTGTCCGACATTATGGTAAGGGTCTTGGCCTAATATCACCACTTTAACCTGATCAAAAGGCGTATGATTTAGTGCATTGAAGATATCAGCACCTTTGGGATAAACCGTGTATCCGCTTTCTTTTTCCTGAACAAGAAAAGCCTTAAGATTGGTCATGTAATCTTTTTCAAATTCTTCTCCCAGCACTTCAAGCCAGCTTTTTTCCAAATTAACAGACATTATTTCTTTGCTAGTATATGGTACATGTCTTTTTCTAAAGTTTCCAGCGGACTTTCTGTAATGCGACCGAGTTCAATACCTTTTTCGTAAAAGATAATGGTAGGCACAAACTCAATATTTAAACCATCTAACAGCTTACCTTCCGCCTTTTTGGACCCATCTGTAGCTATAATAGTGATGTCTTTTTCAGCTATATTCAGGCCGTCCAATACTTTAAATAAGTGAGGTACCTGAAGTTTACTATCGCCACACCAGGTTCCTAATACTATGGTGACCGTTTTATCTTTTAATAAAGGCTTAATAGTGTCTAGCGTTAGTGAATCTACTTTATAGATGGGATATTGTGCGTCATAACTTTCTTTAAATTCTGGAAAAGATATCAATCCCTCCCGTGTGCAAAGGTTGATCATGACGGTTTTATTCCTGGTTTTATCTTCTATTTTTTTATTAATCTTCTGTGCGCTTACATTCATGGCTAATAGGATTATCATTAGTGCTAGTCCTGTTTTCATTGTGTGTCGATTTTTGCTGAAATTATAATTTTAAATCTATTTTTTGGTATTTAAACACGATATTTGCAAAAAAAATTACAAAGGAATATGCCAAATATAGTTCGTCTAATTTTAGGTTTTGTGTTACTTGGAGCATCTATCGCACTTATGGTATTCAGTTTTTGGGGCTGGGGTATATTAGGCGTATTTATAAGTATACTGGTTCTTGTCACTTATTTCTTTAATGAGAACATGTTGTTAGCGCAATGGTTTTTAAGAAAAGACAATATGGTTAAAGCGGAAGCTTTTTTAAAGAGAATAACAGATTATGAAAAGCAGCTGATTAGAGTGCAACATGGTTATTATAACCTTCTTGTTGGTCTGATCGAATCAAGGAAAGCTCCCATGGCATCCGAAAAGTATTTTAAGAAGGCTGTATCGCTGGGCTTACATATGGATCATAACATCGCGCTGGCTAAATTGAGTTTAGCAGGAATTGCAATGGGTAAAAGAAATAAGCGGGAAGCTCAAATGTATCTTACGGAAGCAAAGAAAGCTGATAAGAATAAGCTATTAGCAGATCAGATCAAACAAATGAAGGATCAAATGGTCTTAATGGACAGACAACAAATCAGATACAGGTAAAGAATTTAAAGCCACATGAAAATGTGGCTTTTTATTTTTCGCTTAATCTATCAAAGTTCTCATCACTTTCATAGTCTGACGCTCTGCTGATCAGATCCTCATCCATATACTGGCTTCTTTTGCTGAAAAACAACTGCTCAGATTGAATTCTTTTAATGAGCTGACGGATCAGGGTTAGGTCAAAGGAGTCCTTATTTAGTTTTATGCAATATTCGTTCTCTGTTATTTCAAGGCTTGAAGTATTCATCATCTTTAGTTTTTGTTATACGCCTTAAAATTAAGAAAGCCCTGCTACACTAAATGTGGCAGGGCTTTAAGCTTTTGTTATGGTTTTGTTAAGAGAACCAAGCAGTTACTTCTTCTTTTGTAGGCATTGTCAATTCCAGTTTTAGCTTTTTACGCATGCCTCCAAGGTCGTTAAACACTTTATTCGGGTTGGCGGCTTTCAGCTCTTCAATGGTATTGATGCCCATTTTCCTGATTACTTGTACCCATTCTGCAGCTACCCCTTCGTTTATGAAATCCTCATCAGTGGTTACTTTTACCTTCTTTTCCGGGCGCATTTGGGGGAAGAAAAGTACTTCTTGTATGGTGGATTGATTCGTCATCAGCATCACCAATCTATCTATGCCAATACCCAATCCAGATGTTGGAGGCATACCGTATTCTAACGCGCGAATGAAGTCATCGTCCATCGCCATTGCTTCATCATCGCCTCTGGCGGCTAAAGTCAACTGGTCTTCGAATCTTTCTCTTTGGTCTATTGGATCATTCAGCTCCGAATAAGCGTTTCCAATTTCTTTGCCCATTACAAACAATTCGAAACGCTCTACCAGACCTTCTTTGCTGCGGTGCTTTTTAGCAAGGGGGGTCATCTCTAAAGGATAATCTGTAATGTAGGTCGGCTGAATCAGGTTCGCTTCTACTTTCTCACTGAATATTTCATCTACCAGTTTACCGCGACCCATACTTGAATCTATTTGTATATTCAAACTTTTACATGTTTCCTGCAGTTCTGCTTCAGTCATTGCTGACACATCAATTCCGGTATATTTTTGAATTGACTCGTACATGGTCAATTTCTCGTACGGACCTTCAAAGTTTATTTCATGTGCACCCACAGTAACGGTTGATTTACCATGTATGGCAACAGCTATTTTTTCGAAGCATTGTTCTACCATGGACATCATCCAGATATAGTCTTTATAGGCCACATAGATCTCCATTGAAGTAAACTCCGGATTATGTGTCCTGTCCATACCTTCATTTCGGAACATCTTGCCGAATTCATAGACGCCATCAAAGCCGGCTACTATAAGCCTTTTTAAGTAAAGCTCATTAGCAATACGAAGATAAAGTGGCATGTCCAGCGTATTGTGATGGGTGGCAAAAGGCCTAGCCGCGGCTCCACCGTGAATGGGTTGCAGGATAGGAGTTTCCACTTCCATCCAACCCTGATCATCAAAATAGTTCCTCATGGTATTAATTACCTTTGACCGGTTGATGAAAATTTGTTTAAAATCTGGATTTACGGTAAGATCAACATAGCGCTGCCTGTATCTTAATTCAGGATCGGTAAAACCATCATATATATTTCCTTCCTCATCACGTTTAACAACAGGAAGTGGTTTTAAAGATTTTGATAATAGTGTAAGGGAGGTAACATGGATGGAAATTTCGCCAGTTTGGGTGGTAAATACATATCCTTTAATCCCGATAAAATCACCAAGATCCAGTAGTTTCTTGAAAACGGTATTGTAAAGCGTTTTGTCTTCATCCGGACAAAGGTCGTCACGTTTAAGGTAGGCCTGTATTCTGCCGGTCGAATCCTGCAGTTCAACGAATGAAGCACTTCCCATAATGCGGCGGGACATAATCCTACCCGCAATACTAATATTCTTATATGCTGTTTTATCGCGCTCGTAGTTCGCTGTTATATCTGCAGCATTTGCATTGATTTCAAATGCCTCGGCAGGGTAGGGATTGATACCTAATTCACGCAGTTGTTGAAGCGAGCTGCGGCGAAATACTTCTTGTTCTGATAGTCCTGTACTCATGTTTATGCTATACGGCAATAGCCGAATAATTTAGTTGTCTATATGATTTTGGCAAAAATAGGCAATTGAATGGTTTTAAAATTATTTTTTTGTCAAGCAATTAATCTGCTTCAACGGACTCATTATACATTTCTTCAATTGCATCTGCATATTTTTTTTCAACTACCTTTCTTTTTATTTTAAGCGTTGGCGTTATTTCGCCCGCTTCCATACTGAACGGGTTACGTTTAACTTTAAAGTTTTTAATACGCTCAAATTTTGATAACTCGGTTGAGAGTTGCTTAATGTCTCTTCCAATCCAGTCGTTAATTTCCTTGTTTTCAATAAAAAGGTTGTCGTCCTGGAAAAAAGATGCCGAGAGATCGAATTCCTCCTGGAGGTTTTCCTGGTTAGGAATGATAATGGCAGTTAGGTATTCCCTTTTATCACCAACAAGAAATAGCTGATCTATCTTTGAACTTTTTAAATAGATATTTTCTACAGGTGTAGGATAAACATTTTTACCATATGCGTTGACAATCATGTTTTTTAATCGATCCGTTATTTGAAGGTTTCCCTTAAAGAACCGCCCAATATCACCAGTGTGAAACCACTGATCTTTATCTATTGCTTCTGCAGTTTCAGCAGGCTTATTAAAATAACCTTGCATTACGCAATGCCCCCTAACAATAATTTCACCCTCTTCGCAGGTAAAATTCTCATTGAAAGACTCATGCGTCTGTACGTTGATCATTTCTTTAGTTTCCACATCCTGAATGCCAATTTCAATTCCCGGAATTACGCGCCCAACAGTGCCATAAACTTGACGATGATATTCTGTAACTGCCATTACTGGCGATGTTTCTGTTAAGCCAAATCCTTCCAGGATTTTGATTCCCAGATTTCCAAAAAACTCACCAACATTCTTTGGAAGTGCGGCCCCACCGGATATCATAAATTTCAGTCTGCCTCCAGTTTTCTCTTTTATTTTGCTGAATACCAGCTTCTCTGCGATGGCTTTCTTTGCCGAAAGCAACAGACCCGGGTTTGCTCCAGCCTCTTTTTTCTTCCTGTATTGTTGACCAGTTTCCAGTGCCCACAAAAATATTTTTGCTTTCGTACCACCAGCCGATGTTCCACTTTTTATCGCCTTGTCGTGGATTTTTTCAAGCAGCCTGGGTACGCAGTTCATTACAGTAGGCCTTACTTCACCCATATTCTTTGCCAGCAGTTCCAGGCTTTGTGCAAATGCGATTTTACACCCTTGGGCACAACATACGTGATAAGTTGCAGTTCTTTCAAACACGTGTGATAAAGGAAGGAAGGAAAGAAATGTCTCCGTCTCATCTATTACTGGTATTTGCTGAAGGCACACCTCAACATTTTTCACAAAATTATGGTGAGAAAGCATTACACCCTTTGGGGTACCCGTAGTTCCGGAAGTGTAGATTAGCCCTGAAGTGTCTGATGGTCTTAAAGAAGATCGTATTGATGCTATCTTGGATACTACTTCAGTAGTTAGCGCAGATTTATTCTCTAAAATATCCTGAAAGTATACTACTTTAGGCTGCAGGTCTCTTGGTAGCTCCACTTTAGTGTATTCCGGAAATGCTGGAATCAGGTATGATAAGTTGGTACAGTTATTTGCGATCTTTAGTATTTTCTTAAACAGGAACGTGTTTCCAATTAGAATGGCCTTAATGCCAGAATCATTGATGATATACTGTACCTCCTGTTCTGAAAGGGTAGGATAGATGGATACGTTTATGGCCCCAATCTGTTGGATACCCTGATCATAGTACACATATTCTGGTGAATTTTCAATCATTAGTCCCATCCTGTCGCCTTTTACTATGCCTTTATAAAGGCAAAATGCAGAAACAGCATCCGCATTGTCCAGCGTTTCACGATAAGAAATTTCCTCCCATTCGGTACCTTTTTTGTGAATTAGAAATGTTTCTTCGGGTCTATGAATGTTTTCTACTACGTTTCTGAGCAAACTCGGAACAGTTGAGAACTCATTAAATGATACCATATTAATTGTAATTAGCTCGTTAAGAAATATACAGGTTATCTATATAACAAAAAAAGGGCGCCATAGCGCCCTTTCAAATATAGTAATTGAAAATTAAACGGAGAAACTTTCACCGCACCCGCAAGACCGGCTCGCATTAGGGTTGTGAAAATTAAAACCTTTGCCGTTTAAACCATCTGAAAAATCAAGTTCAGTTCCTGCCAGGTACAAGAAAGATTTCATGTCCAAAGCAATCTTAATGCCTCTGTCCTCGAAAAACTGATCGCCTTTTTGCTCCTCATTATCGAAGTCCAGGTTATAAGAAAGGCCTGAGCAACCGCCACCTTTAACCGAAACGCGTAAGAAATAGTGCTCATTCATATTTGCATCTTGCATCAGGTGATCTATTTTACTCTTTGCTTTATCTGTTATTGTGATCATAATCGTAGTTATTAATTAGTGATGAGACTTAGCAAGCTCAAATGGTTCCAAACCATTTTTAACCCGGTAGTCGTTGATAGCTGATTTAATTGCGTCCTCAGCCAATACCGAACAGTGAATTTTAACAGGAGGAAGTGCCAATTCTTCAACGATATCCATATTGTCAATAGCCAATGCTTCATCAACCGTTTTACCTTTTAGCCATTCTGTAGCCAGTGAAGAAGATGCAATTGCAGATCCACAACCAAAAGTTTTAAATTTTGCATCAGTGATCACATTGTTTTCATCAACCTCTATCTGCAAACGCATTACGTCGCCACACTCAGGTGCACCAACTAATCCTGTTCCAACAGACTTGCTATCCTTATTTAAAGTACCAACGTTTCTTGGGTTGGTATAGTGTTCCATTACTTTTTCTGAATATGCCATGTTATATTTTCTTTATTAGTGTTCTGCCCACTCTATTTTACTTAAATCAATTCCTTCTTTAAACATTTCCCAAAGAGGAGAAAGGTCTCTCAGGTGATTAACTGCTTTCTTAGTGTTTTCAATCGCATAATCGATTTCTTCTTCAGTTGTAAAACGACCTAATCCAAAACGTATCGAAGAGTGTGCCAAGTCATCTGACAGGCCAAGACTTTTTAGTACGTAAGAAGGTTCTAAAGATGCTGAAGTACAAGCTGATCCTGAAGATACTGCCAGGTCTTTCATCGCCATCATCAAGCCTTCGCCCTCAACATATTTAAAAGAGATATTAGCCACGTGAGGCAAACGGTGTTCCACATTCCCGTTCACATAACTTTCTTCCAACACAGTTAGTGCGCTTTCCAACTTATCTCTCAAACCTGATAAGCGTTTTGCTTCGCTTTCCATTTCTAAACGGCAAAGCTCACATGCTTTACCAAGCCCAACAATACCGGGAACGTTTAATGTCCCTGAACGCATACCGCGTTCGTGTCCACCACCATCCATTTGCGCTGTTACTTTAACCCTAGGGTTTTTACGACGTACATATAAAACGCCAACACCTTTAGGTCCATACATTTTATGAGCAGAAAAGGCCATCAGGTCAATTCCGTCCGCATTAACATCAACTGGTATTTTACCAACAGCCTGAGTTGCGTCTGTCATGAACAAAGCACCGTATTTATGCGCTATTGCTGAAATCTCTTTAACTGGTTGTACAACCCCAATCTCGTTGTTACCATACATAATGGTCACAAGGATTGTTTGCTCAGTCATGGCTGCCTCAAGTTCCTGAAGATCTATTAAGCCATCTTCTTTAACTTTCAGATAGGTTACCTTAGCGCCAAGTTTTTCAAGGTGTTTACAAGTGTCAAGAACTGCTTTATGCTCTGTTGTAGCAGTGATAATGTGATTGCCCTTATCCTGGTACATCTCGTATACACCTTTGATACCAAGATTATCGGCCTCGGTAGCTCCCGATGTAAATATGATTTCTTTCTCGGTACAGCCAATTAATTTTGCAGCTTGTTCTCTTGCATAATCAACCCCTTCTTCTGCAACCCAACCAAAAGCATGGTTACGGCTTGCAGCATTGCCGAATTTATTTGTGAAGTAGGGTAACATTGCTTCCAGTACTCTGGGATCCAGAGGAGTAGTTGCATTGTTATCTAAGTAAATAGGAAGTTCCATTATTTGTTATTATCTTAATAATGAACAAAGATACTAAAAAAGTATCCCAATAATTATAATTAATACCTATGACGGTATAGGTAAAACCCGCATTTTTACATTCCCTTAACGGTTTGTCAGATTATGAAGAACATAGAACATATTGGTATTGCGGTTAAAGACTTAGCCCAGGCCTGCGATTTGTACGAACAGCTGCTTGGAGTTCCGGTTTTTAAGAAGGAAACTGTTGGGTCAGAAGGAGTGGAGACTGCTTTTTTTCTTACTGGCAGCAGTAAAATTGAATTGCTTTCTTCCATTACTGATGAAAGTCCAATCTCTAAATTTTTGGAGCGGAAGGGCGAGGGGATACACCACATTGCTTTTGAGGTAGAGGATATTTTACTTGAAATGGATCGATTGAAAAGGGAGGGATTCGTTCTGTTAAATGAGCTTCCTAAAAAGGGTGCCGATAATAAGCTGATTTGTTTTGTGCACCCTAAAAATACCCATGGCGTTTTAGTAGAGATTTGCCAGGAAATAAAGTCCTAATAATAAACCGATTAAACTTGTGTTAATAGGCTTCCAGATTTTTTCAACAGATTCTTGTTAATGAAAAATAAATTTACGATATTTGCATCCTTTAAAATAAGCGACAATAGACAATATAAGTATATAATAATATGAAAAAAGATCTGCATCCATCAAACTATAGATTTGTAGTATTTAAAGATATGTCAAATGAATACTCTTTTTTAACTAAATCTTGTGTAGATACTAAAGAGAGCATTACCTGGGAAGACGGCAAAGAATATCCTCTTTATAAGCTGGAAATTTCTCATACTTCACACCCATTCTATACTGGTAAAATGAAGTTAGTTGATACCGCTGGTCGTATCGATAAATTCAAAACGCGTTACGCTAAGAAGTAATTCTTTCATTTTATAAATTATTTTAAAGTCCCCTTGCTGATGCATCGGGACTTTTTCTATTTTTGTTGCTTATGACAATCAATTTATTTGATGACAGTGCATGGCATACTTTGCTCCCACTAACTTTTACCCGTCCGGTAGCAGATCTTCGGATCGGCATCTTAACAATTGCGCAAAAGTGGGAAAGATCTTTAAACGCACAAGCAGGTTATATTACCTCAGCCTATCTTCAATTCAAATATCCGAAAGCTGCTGACGCCAAAATCTTTATAAATGGATCTGTTTGCCCGAATGAGGCGCTAATTAATACAGTTCTATCTTTGAAATCTGGCGAAGCCCTCTATCATAAGGGACTGCTAATCGCTTATACAGAAGACATCAGTCCAGCTACCTTGAAACCAATTCAATTTGACCATGATTTGGTGAGCGTAGTATATCCTGAGGATATATTTAAATTGAATGATCATGAAATTCGTAGTGATTTTAAATTGATCACCGAAGGGCGCACATCAGTACAGCTCAGTGCTACAAACACTTTTTTAGGCGATAATATTTTTGCTGAAGAGGGGGTAGAGGTAGAGTGCTCGACTTTGAACAGCTTGTCGGGCCCTATTTATCTTGGAAAAAATTCTCAAATATGGGAAGGTTGTAATATCCGAGGCTCGTTTGCCCTGTGTAACGATTCTCAGGTAAAAATGGGAGCAAAGATCTACGGCCAAACCACGGTAGGTCCTTTCAGCAGAGTAGGTGGTGAAATCAATAATGCCGTCATCTGGGGATACTCATCTAAAGGTCATGAGGGATATCTGGGTAATTCAGTAATGGGACAATGGTGTAATATCGGCGCAGACAGTAATAATTCTAACCTCAAAAATAACTATGCTGAGGTTCGGCTTTGGGATTATAATACGGAAAGCTTCCGTAAAACCGGACTTCAGTTTTGCGGATTGATCATGGCAGATCACTCTAAATGCGGTATAAATACCATGTTTAATACTGGCACAGTTGCAGGGGTAAGTGCCAATATATTTGGCGCTGGCTTTCCAAGAAACTTTATCCCAGATTTTGCCTGGGGAGGTGCCCAGGGCTTTGAGGTTTATAGCCTCAAGAAAATGTTTGAAACTGCAACTAAAGTCTACGAACGCAGAGACATCGTTTTTAATCAAGTGGAACAGGATATCCTAACTCAGGTCTTCGAAGACACTAAAAAACACAGACACTTTTAAGATCTTTTTGATCAAGTTATAAATAGAACCAAAAATATTATGAGAAAAAAAATAGTAGCAGGAAACTGGAAGATGAATTTGGAATATGCTGAAGGCATTTCTTTATTTTCAGAAATCGTTAACATGGTTAAGGACGAGAAAAAAGGTGAGCAAATTGCCATCATTTGCGCGCCTTTTATCCACTTGAACAGCTTGGCTCAACTTGGCGGAAGTACCGTTTACATTGGAGCTCAAAATTGCCACCAAAAAGAAAGCGGTGCTTATACAGGTGAAACCTCTGCAAAAATGATCAAATCAGTAGGATGTGGGTACGTCATTATTGGACATTCCGAAAGACGCCAATATTTTGCTGAGTCTGATGAGTTGCTAGCTGAGAAAACGACCATTGCATTACAAAATGGGCTAACCCCTCTATTTTGTATTGGAGAAACTTTGGATGAGCGTAACAATGGAAGTTATTTTGAGGTGTTGAAATCTCAATTGGTTAACGGTGTTTTTGGACTATCTGGTGCAGACTTTTCTAAGGTAGTTATCGCTTACGAACCTGTATGGGCTATTGGAACTGGCTTAACTGCTACTTCGGAGCAAGCACAAGAAGTACATGCTTTCATCCGTAAAGAAATTGCTGCACAATACGATCAGGAAGTTGCGGATAACACCTCAATTCTGTATGGCGGAAGCTGTAACCCAAAAAATGCTGCAGAGCTTTTTGCACAGGCAGATATCGATGGCGGCTTAATTGGCGGTGCTTCTTTAAAATCAAGGGATTTTGTTGATATTATCAAAACCTTCAATTCTTAATGCAATATATCCAAGTTACATTTCAATTTGAAGCCATAGAAGATTACCAGAGAGATCTCTTGATTGACGATCTGGCTGGTATTGGTTATAATACCTTTGATGAAGTTGATAACGGCTTTGCTGCCTTTATAGATTTCGATTCTTACCATGCGGAAAAACTTGAAGCTGTCACAGCGCAGTTAGATGAAGAGCTAAAGTTCAGTTATACCATTACAGAAATTGCCGCTGAAAACTGGAATGAAGAATGGGAAAAGAACTTTGAGCCCTTAACCATCGACAATAGGTGCTACGTTAGGGCAACCTTCCATAAGCCCCGGCCAGAATTTGAATATGAGATTGTCATAGACCCAAAGATGGCTTTTGGAACAGGTCATCATCAAACTACCACCATGATGATGCAGTATCTCCTGGAAGGTGATATTAAAGGTAAAGCTGTTCTTGACATGGGATGTGGCACAGGAATTTTGGCCATTCTTGCTGGTAAACTTGGTGCCACCGAGCTAGTTGCGATAGACAATGACGATGTCTGCTATCAAAGTACATTGGAGAATACTTCCCTGAATGAAATAGAACACCTTATTGCTTTATGTGGTAGTAAAGAGAAAATCCCTAATCAGCAGTTTGATCTGATTCTGGCCAATATCAATAGGAATATACTTTTAGATCAAATACCTTATTATAGCCGGGCTTTAGTATCTGGAGGTGATATCTACTTCAGTGGATTTTATGAATCGCCAGATTTGGGAATGATCAGGGAAGCTTGTGAACAACTTGGTATCCGATACAAAGATCATAAACAAATAGGGGATTGGGTTGCTGCCCACTTTATTAAAGACTAATTATGCGTATACACTTTATTGCAATAGGCGGAAGCGCGATGCATAACCTCGCCATAGCGCTTCATAAAAAGGGTTATAAGGTTACAGGTTCTGATGATGTTATTTTTGAGCCATCTGCAGGTAGATTAGATAAGTATGGCTTATTACCAGTGCGGATGGGCTGGTATGAGGATCAGATTACTGAAGATCTCGACGCAGTAATATTAGGAATGCATGCTCTGACCGATAATCCTGAATTGGTAAAGGCACAAATGCTGGGCTTAAAAATCTATTCTTACCCAGAATACATTTATGAACAAACAAAAGAAAAGCTAAGGATAGTAATTGGCGGAAGTCACGGTAAAACGACCATTACTTCCATGATCCTTCATGTTCTTAACTTTTATAAAAAGGATTTTGATTATCTGGTAGGAGCGCAATTGACGGGATTTGATACCATGGTTAAAATCACCAATTCAGCACCAATGATTGTGATAGAGGGAGATGAATATTTGGCCTCGCCAATTGACAGGCGACCAAAGTTTCATCTCTACAAAGCAAACATAGCGGTAATCAGCGGAATTGCCTGGGACCATATCAATGTTTTCCCCACTTATAAAGATTATGTGCGTCAGTTTGAACTTTTCATAGATACCATTCAAGTGGGAGGTCAACTTATATATTGTGAGGCAGATCAGGACCTTAAAAAGATTGCTGAAGAATCGATAGCACCCATTGATAAAATAGGCTATGATATTCCAGCGAATGAAATTATTAACGGAGTAACATTTCTCCTTCCGGATAAGACACCACTAGCTGTTTTTGGTGAACATAATCTGATGAATCTCAACGCTGCCCGCTTGGTATGCACAGCGGTAGGAATCTCCCAGACCGATTTCAATAAGGCAATAGCTTCCTTTACCGGAGCTGCCAAAAGGTTAGAGCTTTTGGGGAAAACTGATGAGACAAATGTTTATAAGGATTTTGCACACTCACCGTCTAAATTGAAGGCAACAATCGATGCAGTTAAAAGACAGTTTCCTGCTAGAAAATTAATTGCTTGTATAGAGTTGCATACGTTTAGTAGCTTAAATAAAGAATTTTTAAGTCAATATTGCGATAGTATGTCCCAGGCGGATTACGCAATTGTTTTTATTGATAAGAAAACATTCGAGCACAAAAAAATGGTTCCTTTTTCAGAATCTGATGTTCAGATAGCCTTTAACGATTCCAAAATTAAGTTTTTTGATAATGTTGCTTTGCTTAAAACATACCTCATAAGTTTAAATTATAACAAGGCAAACCTTTTAATGATGAGTTCGGGGAACTTTAGCGGTTTGGATCTCACTAATTTGGCACGTGAGTTGAACACTTCCGGTTAAACAAAGTATCACCCTAAACTTAAATTATGAATACTATAGGTAAAAACATTAGACAATTGCGTCAAAAAAATGGCTGGAGTCAGGGAGAAGTTGCAAAGCGTCTTAATATTTCTATACCAGCATTTTCCAAAATAGAAACAGGCATTACAGATATTAACATATCAAGGCTGGCCCAAATAGCCAACCTTTTCGAAGTATCCACAATGGACATTATTTCCAAAGAAGGAGAGAACCCACAGTCGCTGAACTTTGAAGAAATTAATAAGTTAAAAGAAAGATTATCTCAAAGAGAAGAAGAAATCATAAAACTTCAAAAGAAAGTAATAGACCTATACGAAGAAATCAGGGACAAATAGCACCTAGTTAAACGTTTTTCTCATTGTCAGGTGTCGCTTACCAAAAGTGGCACCTGTTGCTTCATGAATAGCTAACATTTTATCGTTAAAGTCCCCCACCCAAGATAGCTCAAGTTCGTCATACTGATTTAATGGCAAAACATATTCCTTTAGCTTTATGAAAAGCGCAGACTCAAGTCCATGCTTCTGGTAGGCTTGCTTTGTACCCATCACAATAGCCCTCATCCTGTTTACGCCAACCCATCTTCTGTATACAAATTTCAGCTTTTCGATAAGTCCGAGCTTACCTTTGAAGTCTTTAATCATCTGGTTCGCATCGGGAATGATCACTACAAAGGATGCTGGTTCGCCATTTAAGTAAGCAAACCAAATTAACTTCTCGTCCATTATGGTTTCCATTTTTTTAAAGCTTTCCAAAAGGGTCGCTTTTTTTATGGGAACGAAGTTCTCGAAATCTTTCCATGCATCGTTATAGATTTCCATTAGATCGTTAACATATTTCTCGGCAGATTTTTTTGAAAAATGCTCGAAGGTGTAACCTGGTTTATTGGAAACCCATGTGGCTATTTTAGTAAACCTTTCGGGAAAAGGTTTGCGGACTTGTAAGTGATTGGTAATTTGCTCGTACACCTTTTTAAAGCCATAACTGTCAAAAAGATCAAGATAGTAAGGGAAATTGTAATTCATTCCGTAGGATGGGGGTGTAAAGCCTTCAACAAGCAGGCCCCAAAATGAATCATTTTCTCCAAAATTTATTGGACCATCCATAGCTTCCATTCCATGCGCTTTTAGCCAGCCCTCAGCTTCTTTAAAAAGCACGTCCGCAGCATTCTGGTCGTTAATGCACTCAAATAATCCTACGCCACCGGTAGGTACTTCATACTGATAAGCTTTTTTCTCATTAATAAACGCAGCTATTCTACCAATAACCTTTCCATCGTCGCTTTTCAATATCCATCTTGTACATTTTCCATGCAGAAAGAAAGGATTCTTGCGCTCATTGAATATGTCCTCTATGTCATTGTCCAGAGGACAAATCCAATTGCTGTCATTCTTATAAAGAAAACGGGCAACATCCAAAAACGCTTTCTTACTTTCTTTGTCCGCTACGGGTTTTATTACCATACTAATAGTGATCGTTATAAACTAAAAAGCATCCATAAAGGATGCTTAAAAATTGTTCTATTAAGGGTTAATAATCGTCATCATCATCGTCAGCCCCATACGTATCGAATGTATCCAGATCATCCAGAGGCAGATCAAAGTCATCCTCGTCTTCATCCGCTAACTTCTTGTTCGTGGTTTCTTCGTTTGAATCTTCCATTTCGTCTTCCGGGTCCACTAAAGGACTTTTCTTGATTGGTTTCTTTGGCGCTTTCATTGATTAAAAATAAGTTACCTGAGGTTTTTATTTACAATTTAAATTTACGAAAAAGGTTTCAGATCCCGTAGACTGATTACAAAGATTTTCGTTGCCTCAAAAATAAAACAAAATTCAGTTTTAAGGAAGAGTTTATTTACAAATTATCAGGTTTTTTTAAATAGATCATTGGTTCTGATAATTTTAACGCGGTTTCTTAAGGTGTCCTAGTGCAAAAAATTATGGGCAAAAAAAAATGGTAAAGCTTGAACTTTACCATTTTTTAACACACAAATGAAACCTGAATTGAGATATAGTTTTAGGTTAGGTAAAATATCTTTGATCAATTCTATAAGAACGCTTTCTACAAACACTCGGTTTGTTTTAATATCTATAACAATGTTAATGCAATTCTTAAAATGATTTTTTAATAGTTAGTGAGTGGTATATTTAATTGAGTTAACGGTAAAAACTAATTCACAGGAATCAAAATAGCTACCGATGTACCTGATTTTCCTAACTGCTTAACATCAATTTGTATTGGATTTACTTCAACTTGATTAAGCAGGTTGATCCGTTCTTTGGTTAGACTCATTCCTTTGCTTACGTGGTCTCCTTTTTTCTCGGCAAGTGAATTGGTAATACCCACGCCGTCGTCTTTTATTAGAATTCTCAGTTGTGACTGACTAGCCAGTTCAATCCTTACCGTTATATTTCCTCCATCTTCTTTTGGCATAATACCATGCCATATTGCATTTTCAATGTAAGGCTGTAAGATCATTGATGGGATCATAGTTTCTTCGCGATCTATCTCCGGGGCAAGGTGAATGCTATAATTAAGCTTATCTCCAAATCTCTTTTTTTCCAAACTCAGGTATAAAGTGAGGTACTCAATTTCTTCATCCACTGAAATATAGCTCTTGGTACATATTTCCAAATTTTTCCTGATCAATCTCGCAAACCCGGTTAAAATTTTATTTGCAGATCCAGTATCTTTTGTGTTAATGTAGTGCTGTATGGAGTTCATTACGTTAAAAACAAAATGCGGGTTCATCATAGCCTGTAATGCCCGCTGCTCAAGCATTAATATTTTATTTTTTAATAGAAGCTGCTCCTGCTCTTTGTTTTTTTGTCTACGCGTTACATCTACTGCTACCTTGTAGAAGAAAAATACCGCAATCACAAATAAAATGGCGATGAACCAAAGCGACTGCCAAAAATGCTTTTCCAATTCAAAATTTACTATTGTTGGTTTGCTCCAGTTGCTGTCATTGCTTTTTGCACTCAGCTGAAAAGTATATTTTCCAGGTTCTAATGAACTAAATTCAAGTCTTCGGCTTTTCGTTTCAGTCCAATTGGCATCAGCTTTTAATCGATACCGGTAAGTCACATTTTTATTTTGAAAGTCTATCGCACTGTAGTGAAAGGTGATGTTATTTTTCGAGGGATCGAGCAAGTAGGATGGGTAGTCTAAACTGAGTTTTTTGTCATCATTTACAATGGCTGTTACAAATACTTTTGGGGCTTCCTTAAAGGGTTTTACCTGGTTAATGGAAAAATACACCAGCCCGTTGTTAGTTGCAAAATAAGCATGTGTATTGTCAACGTAAAGCCCGTTTACATCGTCTTTTAACAAAGAATTGGTATATTCAAACGTCTCTACTGAAACCAAATCTTTATTTAAAAAAACCTTATTTATGCCATTATTGGTAACCACCCATATGTTGCCATTTCTTATAAAGAGTTTTTTGCAGATGTTATCTGATAAGCCGTCTTTCTGACTTATCAACTTTATAATTTTGTTGTCTTTTATGCATACAATACCGTATCCATCTGTTGCCAATATAATCGTTCCATCTTCCAGTTGTTGAATATCATTTATCCTTTTAGTAAGTAAAGGACTGTCCTTGTAAAAATTAAATAATTTACCCTCTGATAATTCAGATAATCCATTTATGCTGGAGAACAGAAGTTTCTGGGTGTTGTCAAAGAATACACAGTAAGCTCTGCCAGGGAAAAAATCAGTACCTATTTTAAAGGAAAAGGAATTGAATTCAAATCTCTTATTTCTATCCGGTAGAATAACTACTCCAGAAGAAAGCGCAAGCGAAAGACTTTTATCTTTAGATATGCTGAAACTCTTGATCACAAACATAGAATTGTTTGTTTCTTTCAGATAATCAATCCTGGAGTTAATGTCATTGGCATTCGTAATTCTGCCTAATCCATATTCGCCGGCAAAATACATGGCGTTTATCTTGGGGTCGTAATTTAGTTGTCTAACGGTACTGTATTTTTCTCCATTTGGCAAGAAGAATTTCGTGATTTTATAATCATTGATCCCAACAATATTTATTGTTGCATCATCCATACCCAACCATAGCCTATTACTTCCATCCCTCGCAATGCTTCTTATCGCCTGGTTGCTCAAACCCTGACCTTCATCAATAACATACAAACGTTCATCTTTCCTGGGGAGCATATAAATCCCATTAGTTGTAGTAAACCATAAGTTGTTTTTTTCGTCCTTAATGATCTGACTGGCAGAAATATTACTCAGGTAATTAACTGTGCTTCCATCAGTTTGAATATTATGGATGCCCGAGTTGTTACTAAGCCAGATACCTTCAGACTCATCAATGTAGAAATAGCCGGGATTGTTGTTTAATAAATTTGAGTTGATCGTTTTTTTAAATATTTCCTGTCTGCCAACCCTAAGGATCAGACCGTTTTTATCAATAAATGCAAGTGTTTTATCTGGTAATGATAACGACATTTTATAGGAGATAGGGAGTGATTTATGCGATACTACTCGAAAATCCTTCCCAACTAGCATCCTTACACTGCGGTTGCTATAAGCCCAAATTCGTCCAGCTTTATCTTCATGAATAAAAGTGTTGATAAATTGCCGGTCGTTGTTGTTTGAAATAAATTTGGTGATTGATTTTCCATCCAGCATCACCAACAGATTTTTATTGGTGCCAAACCAAATTCGCCCACTTCTGTCTTGAAAAAATGAAACGATTATCGCATTGAATTTCAATAACTTAAGTAAGCTGTTATTGGTTTCATTATAGATCTTTCCGTTAAAAAAATAACTGAGTTGACCATTCAAGGCTAAGAACCATATTTTACCACTGCGATCTTCCTTTACCTGAAGAATTTGATTATCAGGTAAACCATCATCGATGGAGAAGTTTTCAAATATCGAACCATCAAATCGGCTAACCCCGGCATCTGTTGCAATCCAGATATAACCTCTGGAATCTTGTAAGGTAAAATAACAGTTGTTGCTGGGCAATCCTTCCTTTGTGGTAAAGTGGTTGAGGTAAATGGACTGGGCACGGGCCCCATTAATAAATCCTATAGACAGCATAAGTGTAGCTGCAAGCCAGAATTTTATTAGGTTATTTTTCATTTTCAAGACTCGTATACGCTTTAACTTTTTCCAAAAAGTCGCTCGCCCTTCTTCTGGAAACTGCAATTCTGTCACCGTTTTTCAGCGTAACTTCCAATCCGTTTTTTGAGTTGTATTCGTTCAGGTAATCAAGATTTACGATACTAGATTTATGTATCCTAATAAACTGATGGTCTGGTAGAATTTCTTCATATTCTTTAAGGACTTTTGATACGGTAATCTTTTCACCACCTGAGAGATAGAAAACAGAGTAATTGCTGTCGGCCTCAATATGAATAATATCCGACAAACTTACCACGCTGTAGCCCTGACCATTTGGAAGGCTAATTTTTTTAATCTCGGCGCGTTCGGAGAGTTGCTGCGATAAGTTTAAAAGGTTTTCGTTCTTTTCATTGGCTTTTCTGTTCAGCGAAATATATTTTGATGCCCTGTCTACAGCTTCTTTAAGCTCGTCAATATCTATCGGTTTCAACAGGTAATCAAGCGCATTTGCCTTAATCGCTTTTAGGGCATACTGATCGTAAGCAGTTGTGAAAATTACATGTGCATTGGTCTCTCTTACGGTGCTGATCAATTCAAAGCCATTCTCACCAGGCATAGCGATGTCAAGAAATACAAGGTCTGTTTGATTGTTAGACAGGATCGCACGCGCTTCTGCTACAGATTTCGCAATCCCCGTAACGTTGATGTTTTCGCAGTTTTCCTGTAAGAGAAAATAGAGGGAAGAACGTGCGAATTCTTCATCATCGACAATAATTGCATTAAGTACCATAACCTGTTTTATGTGGTGAATTTATCAAAAATAAGAGTGATTGATAATAATTTCTTTCGAATTAAAAAAACCGATAGTTTTTTTCTCTCGTATGTGACACTATAAAGACATAAACTTTGAAAGATAAAAACTTGTGTAAACGAGTTCAACCATTTAAAATCAAAACCCAATTACTATGAAAAACTTACAACAATTAGATGAGCAAGAAGAGAGGGGCATCCTTTCTGCTCCATTGCAACGTCGCTCTTTCCTGCAATATGCGGGTGCTGGTGTAGCTGGTGTAGCACTAGTAGCAGCAGGATGTTCTAAAGACCGCGGAGAATTGAACCCTTCTACAATGACGGGAGTGACATTAGACTTTAAAGACGATTTCGGTGTTTTAAACTATGCTTATGCATTAGAGCAATTAGAGGCCGCATTTTATATTCAAGTTGCATCAGCTCCACCAGCAGATTTCAGCGCAACTGAGAAAGCATATTTTCAAGACATTCAATATCATGAAATCGCACACAGAGAATTTTTCAAGAAAGCATTAGGTACTGCTGCTATTGGTAGTTTAGATGTTAATTTTTCAGCGATTAATTTTAGCAGCAGAACAAGTGTTTTAGCGACCGCAATGGCGTTTGAAGATTTAGGTGTTGCCGCTTATAATGGTGCCGGTATCCGTCTAAAATCAAACGACTATTTATTGCTTGCTGGAAAAATCGTTTCAGTAGAGGCTCGTCACGCAGCTTACATCCGTGATATTATTTCAAACGGAACTTTCGCAAGCTCACCTCAGGTTGATGCTAACGGATTAGATATGGCCCTGACTCCTGATAAGGTTCTTGCAGTTGCAGGCGCTTACATCAAAACAAAAGTAAACGTTATCAATCTTTAATCTTTAAAACAGAAATCATGAATATCTTAAATATATTAGACCAAATTGAAAAAGTAGACGGAGAAATCTACGAAAGGCTGAACCCGAGAAGAGCAGCGATGAAGGAATTCTTCAACGTTGGTAAAAAAGTTTCTTTAGCAGCTGTACCATTGGCATTAGGTTCAATGTTCACTAAAGCTTACGGTCAGTCAACTCCATCAGCTGTAGTTGATGTATTGAACTTCGCACTTTCTTTGGAATATCTGGAGTACCATTTTTACAATCATGCATTGAATGCTACTGTACCGACTCCAATTCCTACTGGCGCGCCTCTAGCTGCCATCACAACTATTCGTAACCATGAAGATGCTCACGTTAAATTATTAGCTGGTGCATTGGCTGGTAGCGCAAGATCGGTTTTGGTTTATGATAACTTTGACTATACTGCAGGCGGTGCGTTTGCTGACGTATTCACCAACTATCAGACCTTCCTTAAAATTGCATTAGCATTCGAAGATACAGGTGTAAGAGCTTATAAAGGTCAGGCAGGTGTTTTAAACGGAAACGCATATTTAACTACTGCATTACAAATTCATTCGGTGGAAGCACGTCATGCTGCCCATCTACGTCAAATGGTTGCAGCTAATGTAACTGGTGCATCTGGTTTAAAACCATGGATTAGTTTAGGTGCTGGTGGTGTATCCAACGATACTGGAATTGCTGCTGTAAATGCAGTTTATGAAGGAACAATTAAGGAAAACAACACTGTTCAAGCTGGAATTACCATTACTGGCATCGGTACTGGGGTTTCTGCGACTGCAGCAGCTGAATGTTTCGATGAGCCACTAACTAAAGCTGAAGTTGCAGCGATTGCAAACCAGTTTATCAAAACGGGTTACAAATTGTAATTAGCAAAGGATAATAATATTAAGGGAGGAGACTTTAGGGTTTCCTCCTTTTTTTTAAACAAATTAATTGAAATTTAGTAGTTGATTACCTGTTCTTCCAATTGCTCCGGTAAATCACGGTAGTTATACTGTTGGCCTCTCAGCTGAGGTTCAAAACCTGCTTCTCTTATTGCATCCTGAATACCCTTAGCAGTAAATCGGTGCGGTGCACCTGCTGCTGAAACCACATTCTCTTCAATCATAATTGAACCGAAGTCGTTTGCTCCCGCATGCAGACAAAGCTCTGCTACATTTTTGCCTACAGTTAACCAGGAAGCCTGGATATTCTTTACGTTAGGCAACATGATTCTGCTCAAAGCCAGCATACGGATGTATTCATCACCAGATACATTGTTGCTGATACCCCTCAGTCTTTTCAGTAAAGTGCCGTCATCCTGGAAAGGCCATGGTATAAATGCTAAAAACCCTTTAGCATACTCAGGCTTTTCACTTTGTACTTCACGGATCCATACCAGGTGCTCAAAACGTTCTTCAATGGTTTCTACATGGCCAAACATCATCGTTGCAGAAGTAGTGATGTCCAATTGATGAGCTGCACGCATGACATCCAGCCATTCTTGTCCGCCGCATTTTCCTTTTGAAATCAAACGTCGTACCCGGTCGTTCAAAATTTCTGCACCAGCTCCAGGTAACGAATCCATCCCTGCGGCTTTAAGGGCTCGCAGCACTTCTGTATGAGATATACCTTCCAACTTGGCCACATGGGCAATTTCAGGCGGACCTAAAGCATGAAGTTTTAAATCGGGATACAATTCCTTAAGCTTGCTGAAAAGGTCAGTATAAAACTGCAAACCAAGATCAGGGTGATGCCCCCCTTGTAAAAGCAATTGATCACCTCCTAATCTAAAAGTCTCCTCAATCTTAACCTTATAGGTTTCGATATCGGTAATGTAACTTTCATCGTGACCGGGTCTTCTAAAAAAATTACAAAACTTGCAATTTGCAATGCAGACATTAGTGGTATTAACATTTCGGTCTATTTGCCAGGTTACCTTTCCACTGGGTACTTGCTTTTTTCTAAGTTCGTTCGCAACAAAGGCCAATTCAGCAGTTGATGCATTTTCATACAAAAAAACACCTTCTTCTTTTGTTAAAAAATCAAAGTGTAAAGCCCTTTCTAATAGCGCTGCGGTTTCCATAACACAAACTTAGATAAAATGGCTTATTAAACACATTAGCCCATTGTCATATTTCCTATATTTGGCGCAATTATTTCAATTTATGGTAGAATTTAATCGCTTTACACTCTCCAATGGTTTACGTGTTCTCGTGCACGAAGACAACACCACGCCAATGGCCGTATTAAACATAATATATGACGTAGGGGCCAGAGATGAAGAGCAGGGTAAAACCGGCTTCGCTCATCTTTTTGAACACCTGATGTTTGGTGGATCGGTAAATATTCCAAGTTACGATGAACCACTCCAGCGTGTAGGAGGGGAGAATAATGCATTTACCAGCAATGATGTTACAAATTACTACATCACATTACCTGCGGTAAACCTGGAAACTGCATTTTGGTTGGAGAGCGACAGGATGCTAAGCTTGGCATTTTCAGAAAAGAGCCTGGAAACCCAACGTAACGTAGTTTGTGAAGAGTTTAAACAACGCTATTTGAATCAGCCATACGGCGATGTTTGGCTTAAACTGAGGCCGCTTGCCTATAAACAGCATCCATACCAGTGGGCTACCATCGGTCAGGACTTAAAGCAGATCGAAGAAGCGAAAATGGAAGATGTAAAGGCATTTTTCAAAAAGCATTATAATCCTCAAAACGCCATAATGGTTGTCGGGGGAGATATCAAAACTGAAGACGTAAAGGAACTCGCAGAGAAATGGTTCGGTTCAATTCCTGCCGGAGAGAAATACAACAGAAATTTACCAAAGGAAGAAGTTCAAACTGAAATGCGACAGGAAACAGTTACTGCCGCTGTACCTTTAAATGCCATATACATCGCATTTAAAATGCCGGAGCGAATGAATTCAGAATACCCATGCTACGATTTGCTGGTTGATATTTTATCGCAAGGGCAGTCATCACGACTGTATAACAGCCTACTTAAGGAACAGCAGCTTTTTAGTGATATCCATGCTTACCTAACGAGCAGTATTGACGAAGGATTGTTTATAGTAGAAGGAAAATTAGTAGAGGGAATTACTGTAGAAGTGGCAGAAGCAGCAGTATGGGCAGAGCTTTTCAAATTGACACAAGAGGAAGTTACCGAGGATGAGCTCACTAAAGTAAAGAACAAGTCGGAATCCATCATGTTATTTGCCGAAATGAGTTTGCTCGACAAGGCAATGAACCTTGCTTATTTTGAGTTGCTGGGTGATGCAGCTCTTTTGAATACTGAAATCGACAAATACCTTGCTGTTACGCCACAACGTATTATGAATGCAGCGAAGGCAACATTTCTAAAACAACAATCATCAACCTTGTATTACTTAACCCAACAAGATGCTTAATCGTACCATAGCTCCAGAATCAAGAGCGGTTCAGGATATAAATTTTTTTAAACCCGTTAAACAGCATTTAGACAATGGAATTCCTGTATTTACAATTAATGCTGGTCAGCAGGAGTTGGTACGTATTGAATTTCTTTTTCAAAATGTTAACTGGGATAAATCGAAACCGCTGCAATCATTAGCAGTAAGTCACCTCATCAATAATGGAACGGCAGACCTTTCCGCTAAGGAGATTGCAGATAGGGTTGATTATTATGGCGCATTTCTTCAAACCGAATACGGTGCAGACCTTTGTAGTGTAAAATTATATACCCTTAACAAGCATCTGGCTTCGGTATTGCCGGTGTTGTACAACATATTAAACGGAAGTATTTTTCCAGAGCAGGAACTAGCTATTTTTATACAAAATCAAAAGCAATCCTTGTCGGTTAGTCTGCAGAAGAATGATTTCCTGGCCAGGAAAGAATTTGCGCAAACCCTTTTCGGATCTACACCTTATGGATCTGATATTGCTGCGAAAGATTACGATGCGGTTAAAAGGGAAGATCTACTGGCGTATTTCAAAGCGGCGTACAAACCAGAGAACTGTACCATCATTGCGGCAGGCAAATTTGAAGATAACGAATACAGTATATTGAATTCAATAATGGGCAAAGGCTGGGCAAATAATGAGCCGTCGGTAAAGAACCATTTTGAGTTTTCTGCTGTGCCAGGCGCTGAAATTGTGATTGAAAAACCTGATGCCTTGCAATCTGCAATTAGGATGGGCATGCTTACCATCAACAGAAAACATGATGACTTTGCCGGATTACAAGTTTTAAATTGTGTGCTGGGTGGTTATTTTGGTTCCAGATTAATGTCTAATATCAGGGAAGATAAAGGTTACACCTATGGCATTGGTTCTGGAGTGGTGTCCTTGCAACAAACCGGGTATTTGTTTATTGCCACAGAAGTAGGTGCCGATGTATGCGGTGATGCACTAAATGAAATCGAGAAAGAGATAGAAACTTTAAAAACGACAGAAATTCCTGAAGAGGAGCTAGACCTTGTCCGCAATTACATGCTAGGCTCTTTACTGGGTAGTCTGGAAAATGCTTTCTCACATGCTGATAAGTTTAAGAACCTTCACTTTTCTGGACTTGATTATGGTTATTATGACCGCTACATCAAAACCGTACGTACGATAACACCAGATGAATTGAGAAAACTGGCTCACAAATATTTAAATAACACGGATTTCACCAAAGTGATTGCCGGTAAGAGATTTTAACTTCCGGCTATTCAGCCTTAGTTAAAATTCCTTTCTGCTTATCTGCTTGAAATATTTTTTTAGAAAATGCTACGTAATCACCGTATTTTTCGGCTGGGTAATCCCGTTTAGTAATCGTCTTGCTCCGGTGATAGATCAATGTGTTATCTTTTGCCGTAACACTTGCCGTGTACTTTCCAAACTCAGATTCTATGGTAACATCTTTTGGTAAAAATTCAACCTTATACCCTTTCGGAACAGTATAGATAATCTCATCATCATCATTATAACTGTAATCTACTGCGAAGCCGGTCTTGCGACTCTCTACAGGTGATGCAGTTGCATTTTGCCTGTTAAGCAAGTTGAGCGTTAAAAATATTTTATCTCCACCTTTAGTTAGCAATTGCGATGCTTTCAACGCCAGTTTTTCTTCAATCAAAGCATTGTCTTTATTGGGCTGACTATAGCTCAATTGCTCAATTTGCATGTTTGGAATGCTGAACATATTCATTACCCTTTTACGCTGGTCGGTGGGTTCCAGCAACATCATGCCGATATTCTCTTCATACTGGGCATATCCGAACCTGGTATTGATATTGATTTTGGCAGAACCTTCTTCATCAAGATCAACCTTGGTAATGCGTTTTTGATAATTATTTTCTGGTGTATATAGAGGAGTTTGAGCTAGTTTGCCTCCTTTTTCTGTGATTAATAAAATGATTTTATCTGAATTTCCGTTTCCAATGTAGCCCATGGGTACATACTGACTGGTGCACTCTAACCAAGTTGTGTCTTTCTCTAGCGGCACGCATAAAATCATGTGATTGGCCTGATTTAAACTTGCATACTTAGGGTTTAGGGAAGGCATGTCGTTGCCAATCACAACCAGGTTTGATTGGATACCCGCTTCCAATAATAAAGCTTTCATATAGTTAGAAAGCCCTTTACAATCGCTATAATTAACAGCTGAGACTTTCTCAGCAGAAATTGGTCTATACCCACCAAGTCCAAGTTGCACGCCCACATATCGCGTGTTTGCCTGCAGGTAATGGTACAACACCTGCATCTTTTCTTTATCTGTCTTTAAATCTTTTACCAGTTCCTGCACCTTAGCTTTTGTTGACGTAGGTAAAACTTGCAGGCCATTACTTAGTCCGTATAGCCAGGAACCCAAACTAACCCAATTTTCAATATTCGCTTTTGAGTTGTCGTATTCAAATTGATTAGGAGCAAGATTTACCCAGGGTGTTACTCCAGATAAACCGGTACTCAATGGCTCATACTCAAATGCAGGCACATTTTGGCAACTCCATTTATACTGTATTTTGTCTTTTACCTTTGAGGAATCGGTTTGGAGTCCTTTGCTCTTAAGATATTTGAAAGTCATGTTTTCCGGGATCCTAAAAGTAAAGCTTGATTTCTCCACTGCGTATCCCCAAGCGGTTACAGGATGCCATGATTGGTAAAATCTAATTCCGTTATAATCTACACTATAACTGTACTCTATCGTATATGGAAAACTGGTGTGCATGATGTTCAAAAATTTCACCCGGTTATCTTCATAGATCGATCCGCTTGAAATCGCACTGCGATCCTTAAAATCTGAAGCTTTAAAGTCCTTTATTTTAATTCCTTTTGCGTCATATAGTGTGGCTTTTAGGTTATAAACAGAAGAGAACTTGTCATAAAATTCATGCATGTTGCTCGCCTCTTCACCATTGCTATTCATGATGCTGATAGCAGTTTTGTACTCATAATAGGCATTACCAGGATTTTTAACCTCATAAAGCTGCTCCTCATTTCTTACAACAACAGAAGCATTAGCTGAAATAGTTGCTGGTATCTTGTCCACGTCGTAAGTGCCTTGTGCATCAGCTGTCAATGCCGTAATGACTGTTACGATAGTGCATATAATTTTTTTCATATTAAGATTTCTTGATGACCACTTGTTCAGCCTGTTTCCTTACGATATTTTTAAAAAGCTCCTGTAAATCGAAATACTCCTCTGGTGTGAATAGTGATTTTTTAATGGAGATTTTACTGATTAATCCAATCTTATTTTCGGTCTGAGAAAAAATAAAAGAGAATGATGCTGCCTGACTGGGCAATACAAACTTTTCGCTAGTCGGAAGTTTATCTACCACATAATTTTTTGGAAGCTCAATCGTAATTCGAAAGGTCTCTTCAGATGGAAATCCAAAGTCTACAGGGAACTTTCTGTCATCTAGTTTAAATGGGTTGTCTTTTGTTCTCTCAAATAATAGTGGAGTAAAAAAGGCAAGGTTACCACCCTCGTCAACATTATCCTCAATCTGGATATCCATTGACTCAGATAGGGCCGCATCTGTGTTGTTAAGGTTTATCAGCTGATAGTTTTTCAATGCAAGGCCAGGCTTATCATCTTTATAGTCTTTGAGATATTCTGACTCGTTTGCGGCATCAGTAAGCAATTTTCGTTTAGCCAATGCTATGTATTCAGTAGATGTGATAAAAAGTTTACCTGTCAGCTTATTATCTTCATTCAAGGTAAGGAGGTAATTATAAACTTCACTGCTAATTTTTTCTTTTTCAAGGCTTATCCACTCAGAAGTTTCCTTAGCTAAATCTAAAAGAAGACCTTCATGGTTTAAATCATTGTAGGCGATTAGGTTAGGACAATGATTTTTATCTGTGGCATCAAGCAAAACCTGCTTTTCGCCAATGACCACGTTAACAATGACATTGTTGAATGCACTGATCATAGGAAACCCCGGGTGCTTACCATTTTTCCTGGTGCTCAACAATACAGGCGATGCATTTAATTTTGCAGCATTCAAGAGGACAAGCAGGCAAAGATTAATATCTGCAGAATTTCCGATTTTTTTTTCAAGCACGGTCTTTGGACTAAACTCCGAAGCCATCATGTCATATTCTTTATTCCATTTGATGTTGTTTTTTACGTAATTGAAAATACGGGTTACTATGCTATCCTGATTGGTTTCGGCCTTTATTAGGGTGGCTAATATAGGTTTGGTAAAAGCATCTTTATTAATAAATCCACCAAAATCGGTATCATCTTTTAACTGGCGTATTATTTTCGGCCAGGTAGAAGTGAAATCTTTAGTCATTTCTCCCGGTCGGGTAATGGTCGCAATTTCAAAATTAACGCGAGATAAATAATCGTCCATGTTCGCTACATATTTTTCTGATCTCAATCCGGGAACATTGTTGACCACATATTTATAAACAACTCCATCAGTGACAATTTCTTTTTGAGAGTTTACTTGATTTAAACCGTCTGAAATCGCTTTGTAGTTGAAAAAGTCGGGAACACTGACAACATATTCTGAATATATTGTCGGAATATGCCGCTGAAAGTACCATGTTGGCAACCTAAAGAAGTAATCTGTCTTTATTTTATATTTAAATTCTACGATTGATCCTTCTTTAATATTTGGAAGGGCGAACTTTTTTATCGAATAATTCTTGTCTTGCCGCTCGGTAAACTTGGCATCACTGCCGATCTTGCTCACCACCATCTTCCCATTTTCCATATTATAAGTACAAGCTTCGATGCCGCTTAATGTTGTGCCCTTGCTGGAAGTTCTGTACAACTGGATTTCCAGGTTAGCGTAATCGTAACCACTCTTATTGATGATCTTAATTCTGGTATGGCGCTCCATTACATATTGTATAGTGGCCGTATTGGTCTCGAAGTAACCCTGTCCGACGTCAAAAATTGCCACAGCGGCAGCAGCAGAATCAGCGCCACCTGGTTTAATGTTGAATTCTTCAGGATCTATCTTGCCAAATTTGATGCTTTTGGGCTTATAGGAGTCCGTTTGTGCAGGTGCATACAGGCTAGCCACAACCAATATTAAAACGATTGCAATTCTTTGTACAATTTTGAGCATGTTAATTAAATTTTCTTGATTACTATCTGTTCGGCTTGTTTTGCTACTATTTTGGAATACATCGTTTTAAGCAAACTGTATTCAGAAGGAGTAAAAACTGATCTGTTAAATGCAATCTTACTGGTCAGTACAAATTTGTTACCATCCTGTTTAGTAGTAAATGTAAAAGAAGCACCTTCATCTAATAACGATATCTTTTCATTAGCCGGCAGCTTTTCCAATTTATATTCAGCAGGAACATCAATGATAAATTTATAAGTGTCCTCTCTTGGGTGCCCAAAATCCACTGGAAACTGTCGGGCTTCCAATTTAAAAGGATTGTCTTTTATTCTTTCAAAAAGTAAAGGTGTAAAATAAAGCAGATTTCCTCCTTCCTCTACGGCATCATCAATTTGTACATCCATAGATTCAGAAAGTGGTTCGGCAGGGTTATCCATGTTTTCAGCCACATACTCTTTTATTCCTAAACCTGGCTTGTCACTTTTATATTTCTTTAAAAATTCGTCCTGACTATTTGCGGATGTAAATTCGTTTCTGCGCTCTAACGCTGCATAATCCGTGCTTAAAAGAAATAACTTTCCTTCCAGCTTGTTCTCTTTGTTTAAAGTGAGCACGTAGTTCACCGTCTTTTTACTAAGCCTGCCTTCCTCTGTATTTACCCATTCACCAGATTTTTTATCCAAGTCTACTTTCAGGCCCACATGATTCAGGTCATCAAAAGCAATGAGATCAGCAGTATGGTTTTTACTGGTCGCATCAAAAAAGATATGCCTTTCTCCAAGTTTTACATCAATCACCAGATTATTAAATTTAGCCGTAGTAGGAGTTCCCGGATGTTTGCCATTGCTCCGTGTACTGATTAAGATGGGCCAGGCCTCAAGCTTTGCTTCCTTAAACATTGCTAACAATGCCAGATTGATGTCTGCTGCATTCCCCAATTTCTTTTCAAATATCTTTTTAGGATCAGCTTCAGACGTGGTGTAACTGTTTTGCTCGTTCCACTTGATGTTCTTTTTTACATAGTCAAATATCAGATATGGTACAGTGTCTTTTGGGGTGTTGTCTTTAACGATTTCCTTAAGCAAAGTTTTCACATAATCGCGTTTGTTTACGTAGCCGCCGAAATAAGGGTGCTGCCCAAGTCCACTAACAATTTTCGGCCAGCTTCTCACATTGTCAAGAAATGAAGTTCCCGGTAAAGCAATGCTATTCAGGTCAAATTCCAGCTTGCTGATGTAATCGTCGATTGATGTAATGTAATTCTCCGTTTTCAGGGCCGGTATATTCTCGGCGATGTACAGGCTTCTGGCTACCGGTTCATCTATAAAGTTTGCATAGAAGGAGATGAAGTTTTGTTTAATGTACTCCCTTTTAGGCTGAGGTTTAAAATCTCCGTTCTGGGAAACCCTATATTTGAAAAAAGGAGGCATTCTAACATCGTATTCTGAGTATAAAGTAGGAATGCTGTTTTGGAAATACCATGGCATCAATGTTTGGTAAAAATCTGATTTAACGGTATACTTAAATTCTATTATTGAACCTTCTTTAACGTTAGGTAAAGCGAATTTTTTAATGGTAAAGTTGTTATCCTGTTTTTCCGTAAACTTTGATTGTTTACCAATCTTGCTGACCACCATTTTACCACCTTCCATGTTATAGGTAGCACCTTCCATATCATCCAGGTAAGTCTCCGCATTATCAGCCCTGAAGAATTGCAATTGCAGGTTGGCGAAGTCGTAACCCAATTTACTGAATATTTTATACCTGATGTGCCTTTCAATGACAAATTCGAAACCATTTTTGCCCAGTGCAAATTCTCCTTTTCCAACGTCAAAAAGTATCACAGCTACAGCAGCAGAATCTGCTCCTTTAACTTTGGTCTCGAACTCCGAAGGGTCAATTTTTCCGAATTTAAACGTTCTTTGGGCAACTTCTTTATTTTGTTGAGCGCCAGCACAAAGACCTGTTAATAGCAACAGGCCACAAAGCATAGATTTGAGGTGGTTCATAAGAGCTTGTTTGGTTATAGCAATAATAGCATATATCCAGATAAGAAAGAAATATTTTTCGCAGTTTAATATAAATGTAATCTTTTACTCATCCAGAGCTATCTGAACAACTTTATTGCGTAATCTTGAAAAGAAACGTATCTTTGCCCGGCAAATAGTAACTCCTAAATTATTTGCGATGCAACTTGATCCCAACAAATTTATTGCCGAAGGTCTCACATACGATGACGTATTACTGGTACCAGCCTATTCTGAAGTTCTTCCGCGCGACGTTGATACCGGAACGTATATAACCAAAAACATCAAGCTTAATGTACCGATAGTTTCAGCTGCTATGGATACTGTTACTGAAGCAGGTTTAGCTATCGCTATTGCCCAGGCAGGCGGTATTGGCATGCTGCACAAAAACATGAGCATAGAGCGCCAGGCTGACGAAGTACGCAAAGTTAAGCGCTCAGAAAGCGGCATGATTCAGGATCCGGTAACGTTAAGCGCAACAGCAAAAGTAGCCGATGCTTTCCAGATCATGAAAGAGTTCAAAATCGGGGGCATACCTGTTATTGATGCGGATCGTAAATTAGTGGGAATTATTACCAATAGAGATCTTCGTTTCCAAAAGGATATGCAGCGCCCGGTTTCTGAGGTAATGACTAAGAAGGACCTGATCACTGCGGCAGAGGGCACAACCTTACTGCAAGCTGAAGAGATCTTGCAAGACTATAAAATTGAAAAACTTCCTGTAGTTGATAAAGATGGCCGCTTGGCTGGATTGATCACTTTTAAGGATATCCAAAAATATAAGAATTACCCTAAAGCTTGTAAAGACGATAGGGGCCGCCTAAGAGTTGGTGCAGCTGTTGGTGTTGCAGCAGATAACATTGAGCGTGTTGCTGCACTTGTACAGGCTGGTGTTGATGTAGTGACGGTTGATACTGCACATGGTCATTCAAAGGGTGTTATTGATATGGTGAAAGCCATAAAAACAAGGTTTCCTGATCTTCAGGTGATTGCCGGTAATATCGCTACAGCTGACGCTGCCAGAGCTTTAGCAGCTGCTGGTGCTGATGCTGTTAAAGTAGGTATTGGTCCAGGTTCTATCTGTACTACCCGCATTATTGCAGGTGTTGGGGTTCCGCAATTGTACGCGGTTTTCGAATGTGCACAAGCACTAATCGGTACCGGTATCCCGGTAATTGCAGATGGTGGTATCAAACAAACCGGTGATATTGTTAAGGCAATTGCTGCTGGTGCCAGTTGCATTATGGCAGGTTCGCTATTTGCAGGTGTTGAAGAATCGCCAGGCGAGACCATCATTTACGAAGGTCGTAAATTTAAATCTTACCGTGGCATGGGTTCTGTAGAAGCCATGCAACAAGGTTCTAAAGACCGTTATTTCCAGGATGAGGAAGATGTAGTGACCAAATTGGTGCCAGAGGGAATCGTTGGTCGCGTACCTTACAAAGGCACCCTAGCCGAAGTGATTTACCAGTATGTAGGTGGCTTGAGAGCAGGTATGCATTATTGTGGCGCAGCTACTATTGCTGATCTTCAAAAAGCGAAATTCGTTCGCATTACCGCTGCCGGAATGAGAGAGAGCCACCCTCATGATATTTCCATCACTAAAGAAGCACCAAATTATTCAAGATAAGAGATGAAAGCAATATGTGTTTATTGCGGTTCTAATTTCAATGGCGATCCACAACTGCGGACCGCCATTGAAGTTTTAGCTGAAACCTTTACCAGTCAGAATATTAAATTAGTCTACGGTGGCGGAAGCGTAGGGGTAATGGGTGTAATTGCTGATGAGGTTATGCTGCGTGGTGGATCCGTAACCGGTATTATTCCTCAATTTTTATTAGATAAAGAGGTAGGGCATCAATCCATTACGGAAATGATCGTTGTGGAGAACATGCATGAGCGTAAGCAAAAGATGGCAGACCTCAGCGATGGCTTTATTGTGCTGCCTGGTGGGTTTGGTACTTTAGAAGAATTTTTTGAGGTATTGACCTGGCTGCAATTGGGCCTCCACAATAAACCAATTGGCGTGCTTAATGTTGGTGGTTTCTACGACCCGCTTTTTGCGCAAATGGAGGTAATGGTAGCACATCGTTTTTTAAAGCCCGCCAATAGAGATCTCGTTTTCAATGAATCTGATCCGGCCGTCTTGGTGGAAAAAATGAGCAAGTTTGATGCGGTGCCAGATGAGGTTTGGTTTAAGGATAGAAACCTAACCTAAGCTATAAAAACTCTCCCGGATCTATTTCCCAGGTCCAGGGCTTTTTAAATGTGGTAAAGGTCTTCAATTTAGCCAGTTTAATCGGCTTAGCGAATGAAGTGTTTGCCTTTTTGCGGTTATTAATGGTACCGGAAACAGTGGTCCTGGTCTTTGCAATAAAATCATAATCTTTATTATTCATTTCTCCGGAAGCATCGTGGAAAGTATAATTGCGTGCCGTAGTGAGCTGCCACTCCTGGTTGTAAAACCGAAAACTGTAGCTCAGCGACCATTTCCAATTGCTTCCTCCTTCAAAATTCAAACCTAGCTTTTCATCAGCAATGGATAGGGGCCTAAGTGGATCACCCATGCCTCCGCCTTCCTCAGACCGAAGTATGAAATTGTTATTTTGGAGTGCAAGTTTATAATTCTTACCAGATTTAAAGTATACGGCAAGTATTCTTGGCCGTTGGATTTCAGTGATGAGTTCAGTATCGTTATCGCCATAAGCCCTGCCTTCTTTAACAGGAGCATAGAACTCGAGCACCATAGCAAGGTCTGCTATTTTATCTCCATTCAAATCGCCGCTTACTGAATCAATGATTTTCCATTGGGAAGGGGGTAATGATTTGACCGACTTGGCTTGTTCCGTCATTTGTGGGTACTTGAAGTCTTGAGAAAATGTGGCTTTAGCGAAAAAACCTAACAGAACGAGGGGGAATATTTTCATAGGTATTTAAAGAACGTAAAAATAAAGCTAAAAGTTTATAACGTGGCTTTTATTATGTCGGCGGGAGATGCATCAGGATAAAATCGGGATGGTTTCGATTCGTGTTATTATAAAAATAGGACTTATAAAGAATTTAACTAGGACTTAACTCGAAGCAAATAAGGAAATTGTCCCTGTTATCTCCCTGCTAAGTCCCTGGTAAATCCCTGTTATCTCCCTACTTTTTATTACCAAATTATCTTCTTTTTTCAAAGTCATACCTTGTTTGTTTAATTAAAGGTTAAAGTTATCCGGCATATTGTAAAAATACAAATTCCTTAATAGCATACAAAAAAAGCCGGATTGCTCCGGCTTTTAGGGTACTCGATAATATAGGGATTATTGAATGATTTTACCGTCTTTATCAATTTTTAAAGAGCCGGTTTCTTGTTCTTTTTTAACATTGATCAGATAGTACGAAGTTTTATCCGCGTTGGTAATCAGGAATGCCGCAGTAGGCGTCCATACTTTCACCGGCTCGGAGGCAAGTGTTGCTTTTACGGAGTCTGGCAGGTCTTTCAACTCAACCGGAGTCTTGGTAGTACTATCTTGTTTCACAGCAACGTTATAATATGATGATGATTTGATTTCGTTCGCGTTTACTGTAGTGAATCCTGCTAATGCTAAAAATGCTGCTGATAAAATGATCTTTTTCATAACTTTTATTTTAATGTTTAATCAATATTTATTGTTAATACTGATTAGACTATAGTTCATAATGGTGCCAATGAAATGCTTTTTTGGCATATGGTTGGTTTTCAGTAAATTGTAGTTTTGTTGCAGATTTAAAGCTGTGGAATAGCGCTACACTATGTTGCATAAAGAAGCATTTTCTTTTTTTATATCGGTATATTTACAATCTTTAGATTCGAACTTTTAACCGAGATAATGAAAATTGGAATGATTGGGTTGGGAGATATGGGCTGTTTGTATGCCATATCTTTTGCAAAGGCGGGTTACCAGGTGTTTGGTTGCGATTTGCCCCAGCAGCTGGAGGCCTTAAGAGAGAAGCTAGCTCCTTACGATATAGAACTCATGGTCGATGGCAAAGAGGTTTCCCGACAATGTGATGTGATCTTCTATTCTGTAGAAGCGGAAAAGATCGCAGATGTAGTAAGACAATATGGTTCTTCGACCAAGTATGGAGCTATTGTTGCCGGTCAGACTTCTGTAAAGCATCCTGAAATAGAAGCCATGGAGAGATATCTCCCTAAGGATGTCCACATCATCCCGTGCCATTCTTTGCACGGGCCTGTAATCGATACAAAAGGACAAAAACTGATTGTAATTCCCCATCGTACTACTGATGATGCTTATCAGCGTATGCTTATTGTGCTTTCTGCATTAGATTCTGTTTTGGTGGAAATTGAAGATTATCATTACCATGATAAGATTGTAGCAGATACACAAGCTGTAACACACTTCGGTTTTGAAAGTATGGGCACAGCATGGAAGGAAGCGGGTTTCTTCCCATGGGAAAACGATTCCTATAATGGGGGTATAGACAACATTAAGATTTTGACCACGCTCAGGATATTTAGCAGTAAGGCGCATATTTATGGCGGACTGGCGATTCTTAATCCTTATGCTTCTGCACAGGTAAAGCAGTATGCACAGTCTGAATCTGAGTTGTTTAAACTGATGATCAAGGAAGAGGCTGATGAGTTTCGGGCCAGACTCTATAAAGCAAGGGATTTTGTTTTCGATAAACAAAACAAACAGATCATGCTAAGCAATGAGATCATTCAAGAATTCTCTTTGGCAGCGGATGGAGGTTTGAGAAAGCCAAACTCGCACCTAAGTTTGTTGAGCATGGTGGATGCCTGGTGTAAACTGGGAATCAATCCCTATCACAATTTGATTTGTGAGACGCCACCTTTTAAATTGAGGCTTGGTATTGCAGAGCTTTTGTTTCAAAACGAGGAATTGCTGGAAGAATCTATAGAGACTGCACTGTTTGATAAAAGTATTCGTGCCGATGATTTGGAATTCCACTCTGCAGTTCGGGAATGGTCCTCTTTAATCGGCTATGGCGATATGAATGGATACAAGCAGCATTTTGATGCTACTAAAGAGTTTTTTAAAGATAAATTGAGCCATGGTAAGCTACAGAGCACTGAACTGATCAGGAGGCTCGATTTAGCTTAACTAAATAATTATAGTTTATCTTAATGGCCTGGTTATTTGATAGGGCTTGGTGCAACGCCTTCAAAGGTGATTTTTACTGGCTTAATCAATCCGTTTTCATCAAATTCCATTTTATCAATACAAGTTACTCTATGGTTTCCGTTGGTTTCCGTTAATGGCCTGCGGTGATAGATGATGTAATATTCTTTGGTTTTTGGGTTTTGAACTACAGAATGGTGACCAGCCCCAGTTGCTACATCAGGATCTTGCTTTAAGATTTTATCGATCCTGGTAAATGGGCCCATTGGAGAATCTGCTATGGCGTAGGCTACAGAATAATCAGGACCTGTCCAGCCGCCTTCAGACCACATGAAATAGTATTTACCGTCTTTGATGAACATGAATGGACCTTCCACATAACCTTTAGGCGTAATTTCTTTGTAAGTGGTTCCATCTGGAAAAGGAACTACACTCTTGAAGTCGTCGCTTAATTTAACTACGTTGCAATGGCCCCAGCCACCATAATAAAGATAGTATTGACCGTCTTTATCTTTGAATACATATTGATCAATAGGTTGGGCTTTGTTATAAAATTTATCGATTAAGGGCTTGCCGATAAGGTCTTTAAACGGCCCATTGGGTTTATCAGAAACTGCGACACCGATACCACCAACTTCTTTGTCGTTCTGGATATCGTTAGCACCAAAGAACAGATAATATTTATTGCCTTTTTTTGTGATAGAAGGTGCCCACATGGCTTTATTTGCCCATTTGATATTTTCTTTTACCAATATGTTAGGGTGTTTTGTCCAGGTTACCAAATCCCTGGAACTGAAAGCATCCATATGAGTTTGCTCCTCGTACTTAGCAGAATAAGTAGGGTAAATCCAATATTCTTTGCCAAATATTGCGCCTTCAGGGTCTGCATACCAGCCGGTAAACAAAGGATTTCCAGAGGTTTTTTTCTCTGCTGGCTTTTGGGCGAAAAGTGAAACAGCCAAAAAAGGGAGGGCAAATAGTAAGGTAAGTTTCTTCATCACGTACTTCAATTATGTGTTAAATGCAGTATTGTCAGTTTCGAAGGTATCATTTTATTTATGTATTTCTATTAACTTGCATCCAAAATTTAAAGATCCCTTATCTGTGTTTAATAAAACGAGTGCAAGAGTATTTCTCTTAATAACGGTATGTTGCTTATTTTCATTTACCATTACCTCTCCAGTGATTCCTCCTGTGAAAGTTGTGAATAATTTTACGGCAGAATTGCCAGTTAAAAAAGATAAGCATATTGTTTGGGATCAGACTACACTAACTAAAATATCTTCTTCAAAAAAGGAAGCCCGGTATGCTAGTTATCCAAGGATGATCCAGTTGCATGATCAATCACTTTTTTGTGTTTATGAAGCGGCGGGCGAAATAGTAGCTGCGAAAAGTACAGACCTGGGGGAAACCTGGTCTGAGCCGGAGGTACTTGCAGCGAAAAGGAAACAAGTAAATATGTCTGTTCCGGATTTACTGGAATTGAAGGATCATACCTTATTGGTTTTTTATAATCCAAGACCGCGACGGGATAATGACGATCCGGAAAGCGGTAATTATGCTATAAACTACCTGCGAAGTGTGGATGGCGGTAAAAGCTGGTTGCCGAGCGAGACTCTTTATAAAGCCGACAGTAAATTTGAAAATGGTTGCTGGGAACCTTCTGCTGTGCAATTGCCAAATGGAGAAGTACAATTGTTTTTTGCCAATGAATCTGATTATCGCAGTTCTAATGAGCAAAATATTTCCATGCTGCGTTCTAAAGATGGGGGAAAGAGCTGGACAAAGAAGCCCGAGGTGGTTAGTTTTAGAAAAGGAGCAAGAGACGGAATGCCTGTTCCGCTCCTTCTAAAGAATAGGCAGGAGGTTGTTTTTGCAATAGAAGACAATGGTTTTAAGAATTTTAAGCCTTACATTATCAGGAATACCATTGGTGAAAATTGGAAAACTACTGTTGATGCCAATAGTACAAATAGAAGTTATGCATTGGCGGATAGGATTGACGAGCAGTTATACGCTGGCGCGCCTTACCTAAGGCAGCTAAGTACCGGTGAGACAATTCTTTCTTACCAGGGAACTGAGGGCAGGGCCAATCAGATGAATTATGCAGATATGAAAGTTGTGGTGGGGGATAGTGAGGCCAGGAATTTTGGCAGTAAATCAACCCCATTTGTCATCGCCGCCGGCAACTCTTGCCTTTGGAACAGTTTGGCTATTCTGGACGACGATACTATTGTTGCTTTGACCAGCACTTCTGCATTTGGTTCTCGTAGTGGAATTTGGATGATAAAGGGGCATCTGGTGGACGATCAGCAGGTGGACAGTACTTCCATTCCAATGGCTGATCCTACCATTTTTGCAGATAAAGGAAAGTATTACTTATATGGAACCAGCAGCAATAAAGGTTTTGAAGTCTATCAATCTTCAGATCTTAAAACCTGGAGCGGACCAGCGGGTAAGAACAATGGATTTGTGTTGAGCAAAGGGCAATCTTTTGGTACTGGAGGATTCTGGGCACCACAGGTATTTAAACGTAGAAGTAAATACTTTATGGCCTATACTGCGAATGAGCAAATCGCGATTGCCAGCAGCGATAGTCCGCTAGGCCCATTTAAACAAAAAGTATTGAAAGCATTGTCAGGCACCGGAAAGCAGATTGATCCATTCCTGTTATTTGACGATGATGGCAAAGTTTATTTGTACCATGTAAAACTGCAGAACGGGAACAGGATATTTGTTGCAGAGATGAAGCCCGATCTTTCTGATGTAGTGATGGGAACGGAAAAAGAGTGCCTAAGCGGTACCGAGCAATGGGAAAATACGCAAAGGACGGAATGGGCCGTAACTGAAGGGCCAACGATTATCAAACACAAATCACTGTATTATTTAATTTATTCGGCCAATGATTTTAGGAATAAAGATTATGCGGTTGGATATGCAACTTCGGCTTCTCCCTATGGTCCCTGGAAAAAATATTCAGGCAACCCGATTGTTAGTCGCGCCAACGTTGGCTTTAATGGTACAGGTCATGGAGATTTGTATGTAGATTTAAGCGGCAATATGCAGTATGTGATGCATGTACATCATTCAGATGTGAAAGTTTCGCCGAGGGTAGCGGGTAATGTCGGGCTAAAGTTTGTGAAAAAAGGGGATGAACCTGATGTTTTAACCGCAGATGCTGCAGGTTTTAAATTGCTGAGGTTGAAGTAATCAGCTAGCTGAACAACGTTAGGATCAATTGTTAATTGTATGTTATGGTTAAAAAGCCTTAATTTTATAAAATATTTAGAAACCTGGTAGCAGGATTAATCAATAAATAGTAAATATGAAAAGAGTAGTAGTAACAGGTTTAGGTGCCGTGACCCCCTTAGGTAATAGTGTAAATGAATTCTGGGAGAACATAGTTGCCGGCAAGAGTGGTGTTGCCGCAATTACAAAATTCGATACGTCAAAGTTTAAAACCAATTTTGCTGCTGAGGTTAAAGATTTTGATGCTACTGTTTATGTAGATAAAAAGGAATTAAAAAAATACGATCTGTACACGCAGTATGCGATTGCAGCAAGTGATCAGGCAATTAAAGATTCAGGTTTGGACTTTGAAACGATGCCTGAAACGGAACGTTATGAAGTAGGTGTGATCTGGGCATCCGGAAACGGCGGTATTAGCACTTTTGAGCAGCAATTAAAAGAGTATCATTTGGGAGATGGAACGCCAAGGTTTAGTCCGTATTTTATCCCTAAAATGATTGTCGACATTGCTGCTGGTGTAATCTCTATCCGCCATAAACTGCATGGCCCTAATTATGCAACGGTTTCTGCTTGTGCATCATCAAATACAGCAATCATCAGTGCGTTTGATACGATCAGGTTAGGAAAAGCGACCATTATGGTAGCTGGTGGATCTGAAGCGGCCATTACAGAATCATCTGTTGGTGGTTTCAACTCTGCACATGCACTTTCTAAAAGAAATGATGATCCGCAAACTGCTTCACGTCCATTTGATGTGGACAGAGATGGATTTGTAATAGGTGAAGGGGCTGGTGCATTGATCCTTGAAGATTTAGATCATGCGATAGCACGTGGTGCGCATATTTATGCAGAGATGGTAGGTGGTGGTATGGCAGCTGATGCTTATCACTTAACTGGCACTCCTCCAGATGGATTGGGTGCTTCTTTAGGTATTTCTAAGGCACTAGCTGATGCGGGAATTGGCCCTGATAAAATAGATTATATTAATGCGCATGCGACGTCAACCGGATTGGGTGATGTGGGTGAGCTTAACGGCATAAAGAAAATTTTTGGTGATCTGCCTGTCGCGATCAGTGCTACCAAGTCTATGACCGGTCACTTATTGGGTGGTGCAGGCGCGATTGAGAGTGTGATCAGCATCATGGCAATTGTGAATGATACGATTCCAGGTACCATCAATACGCAAACCCTTGATCCTGAAATTCCTGCAGGATTGAATATTATTATCGGTAAATCGATACACCAACCGGTTAATTATGTATTGAACAATACGTTTGGCTTTGGCGGGCATACGGCTACTTCAATCTTCAAGAAGTATACGGAGTAATACGGTCTTTTCGACAGTTGATTCGTCATTGTGAGTACGAAGCAATCTCAACATGTAAGAAGAGATTGCTTCGTACCTCGCAATGACGTTTTTTTTGTATATCGGTGTAGTATGCCAATGCCTGCTGATTGTGTACCAAAGTCCGTTCTGGACTTTTGTTAAGAAGAAAAATAGATTTAACTTGCTCAAATGGATATAGAATTTAACAAGAACGAGGATGTTAACAAGCAGTCTGTTTATGAGTTAAAGACAAAGCTTAAGACGATATTTAAAGGTGGCGGAGATAAGAATGCGGCTAAGCAAAAAGAAAAAGGTAAGTTATTGGCGCGGGAACGTATCGCGTATCTGATAGATAAAGAAACAAAATTTTTAGAGGTGGGCGATTTTGCCGCAGATGGCATGTATAAAGAGCAAGGTGGTTGCCCATCTGCAGGTGTGATTTGTGGTATTGGTTATGTTTCTGGCAGACAATGCATGATTGTTGCCAATGATGCTACGGTTAAGGCTGGCGCATGGTTTCCGATGACGGTAAAAAAGAACTTACGTGCTCAGGAGATTGCAATGGAAAACAGACTTCCCGTGATTTACCTTGTAGATAGCGCTGGAGTTTTTCTGCCGATGCAAGACGAAATATTTCCTGATAAGGAGCATTTTGGAAGGATGTTCAGGAACAATGCAATCATGTCTTCCGAAGGTATTGTACAGATATCGGCAATTATGGGATCTTGTGTTGCCGGAGGAGCTTATCTACCAATTATGAGCGATGAGGCGATGATTGTGGAAGGCACGGGCTCTGTGTTCTTGGCAGGTTCCTATCTTGTTAAATCTGCAATTGGTGAGGACATAGATAACGAGACGCTTGGAGGGGCTTCAACGCATTCAGAGATATCTGGGGTTACCGATTACAAGCATCCAAATGAAGAAGCTTGTCTGGACAGCATCAGAAATATCATGAGCATGCTGGGTGCACCTGAAAAAGCTGGGTTCGATCGCATTAAACCAGCACTGCCTAAAGCAAATCAGGAAGAGATTTATGGAATACTTCCTGAAAGCAGGGAGAAGCAATATGATATGCTGGAGATCATCCACAGATTGGTGGATGGTTCTGAATTTGAAGAATACAAACAACTTTACGGACAGAGTATTATTTGCGGATTAGGCCGAATAGATGGCTGGGCAGTCGGAATAGTTGCTAACCAGCGAAAAGTAGTTAAATCTAAAAAAGGCGAAATGCAATTTGGAGGCGTGATCTACTCTGATAGTGCAGATAAGGCTGCACGTTTCATCATGAACTGCAATCAGAAAAAAATCCCTTTGGTTTTTTTACAAGATGTTACCGGATTTATGGTTGGTAGCAGGTCTGAGCATGGCGGAATCATCAAAGACGGCGCCAAGATGGTGAATGCGGTAGCAAATTCTGTGGTCCCTAAGTTTACAATTGTGATCGGTAATTCCTATGGCGCAGGTAACTATGCCATGTGCGGAAAAGCATATGATCCAAGATTAATTTATGCCTGGCCTAGTGCTAAAATAGCGGTGATGGGGGGTGCACAGGCTGCTAACGTATTGGTTCAAATTCAAGAAGCATCGTTGATGGCAAAAGGAGAGACCATTACGCCAGAAAAAGAGGCAGAAATGTTAAAGGAGGTGATGGATCGTTACGATAGCCAGACTACGCCATACTATGCAGCATCAAGATTATGGGTAGATGGGATCATTGATCCTTTGGAGACCAGAAATGTGATTTCTATGGGAATAGAGGCAGCTAACCAGTCGCCAATTACAAAAAAGTTTAATGTTGGGATGATTCAAACCTGATTTGATTTATAATTATTGTATCACAATGTCATGTTGCTAATGATTTGACGCTTGATTGAGAACGGGATAAAGCTTAATTTTGCAGGGTAATATGATAAAAGATATGTCACAAGAAATAGAACATGTTCCCTGTTTAATTATTGGTTCTGGTCCGGCAGGTTATACTGCCGCAATATATGCTGCGCGCGCAGATCTTAAACCTGTAATGTATACAGGAATGGAACCTGGCGGTCAGCTTACGCAAACAACAGATGTTGATAATTTTCCGGGTTATCCGAGCGGTGTTATGGGTCCGGAGATGATGGAAGATTTTCGTAAGCAGGCGGAGCGTTTTGGAACAGATATACGTTTTGGATATGTGAGTTCGGTTGATTTCTCGTCTTTGCCACATAAAGTAGTTGTTGATGAGATTAAAACCATCACTGCTGATACGGTGATCATATCTACAGGAGCTACTGCAAAATGGTTGGGTTTACCTAGCGAGCAACAATACAATGGCTTTGGTGTTTCTGCTTGTGCAGTATGTGACGGATTCTTTTTTAAAGGACAAGATGTGGCTATTGTTGGTGCAGGAGACACTGCTGCTGAAGAAGCTACTTATTTGGCCAAGCTTTGTAAAAAGGTTTACATGCTGGTAAGACGTGATGAGTTCAGGGCATCAAAAGCAATGGTTCACCGTGTGTTGAATACGCCTAATATTGAAGTGGTTTACCATACAGAAACCAAAGAAATTTTGGGAAATGGAAAAAATGTGACCGCAATTAGGGTACTAAATAACGAGACCGGTGTTGAATCTGATATTCCAGTAGAAGGATTTTTCGTGGCTATTGGTCACAAACCAAATACCGACATCTTTAAAGGCTGGTTGGATATGGACGAAACAGGTTACCTTAAAACCATTCCAGGATCGACTAAGACTAATGTAGAAGGTGTTTTTGCAAGTGGTGATGTACAAGATCATTATTACAGGCAAGCAATTACTGCTGCGGGTTCTGGCTGTATGGCTGCTCTTGATGCAGAGCGCTATCTTGCTGCCAAGGAAGATCAGGTTGTTGCGATGCAATAGTATTTTTTCGAGGTTTTCTTTATATTGGGCTTGAATTAAATTTAAGCTTAACCATCCGTATGAGAAAACTACTTATACCTGTTGCGCTACTGGCAATTGTTTCTACATCCGTGCTAGGGCAGACTGACGCGAACATGGGAATAATTCCTGTGCCAGTTTCTGTTGTGAAAAAATCAGGATCATTTTTATTGGATAAGACTGTTGTTTTGGTAGCTGCGGACGCTGCCAATGCACGCATGGCCGACTTACTCAATGGATTTTTAGTGACAAAGGCTGGTTTCTCATTGCGAAAAGCTATTGTGTCAGATCCAAATGTTAGATCAATGGTATTGACCTCGAATGGTGCTGATCAACTTCCTGCTGAGGGTTACAAGATTGATATCACCACTAAGAAAATAACCATCACCGGTAAAGGGGCGGGGCTATTTTATGGTGTTCAATCTGCGATGCAACTGATGCCTGAAAAGAAAGGAAACACCATTGAGATTTCAGCGGCGTCCATTAATGATTATCCAAGATTCAAATACAGGGGATTGCATCTGGATGTGGGCCGTCATATTTTTCCCGTGGCCTTTGTAAAGAAATACATCGATATGATGTCTCAATACAAGCTGAATAATTTTCACTGGCACCTTACCGAGGATCAGGGCTGGCGAATTGAAATAAAGAAGTATCCAAAACTAACAAGTATAGGGTCTAGCAGAAATGGAACCATTATAGGGAACTATCCTGGGGTTGGTAACGACAATATAGTTTATAAGGGATTTTATACACAAGACGAGGTAAAAGAGATTGTGGCTTATGCAGCAGCCAAGTTTATCAATGTAATTCCTGAAATTGAACTTCCGGGGCACAGTTCTGCTGCCATTGCAGCCTATCCTGAATTGAGCTGTTTTCCTGATCGGGATACTTTTATAAGCGACAGGACACCGTGGGCCGGATCTAGAAAAGGCAAGCAAGTCCAACAACAATGGGGAGTATACCAGGATGTATTTGTTCCATCTGAAAATACTTTTAAATTCTTAGAGAATGTACTGGATGAGGTCATCGCTTTATTTCCCTCTAAATATATACATATAGGAGGGGATGAGAGTCCGAAGGAGTTCTGGAAAGAGAGCGAGTTTTGTCAGAACCTGATCAAACAACTTGGGTTAAAAGATGAGCATGAGTTGCAGAGTTATTTTATTCAAAGGATTGAAAAGTATATCAATTCTAAAGGAAGATCAATTATTGGTTGGGATGAAATATTGGAGGGTGGATTGGCGCCCAACGCAACAGTGATGTCCTGGCGAGGTGTAGAAGGTGGAATTGCGGCAGCCAAGCAAAATCACGATGTGATCATGACGCCTGGTGGTCCGATTGGTATGTATATTGACCATAAGCAATCCAATTCGCCGGATGAACCAACGAACATTGGCGGGTTCGCTCCTTATTCACTGACCTATTCCTATGATCCTGTGGCGAAGGAACTGACACCGGAACAGCAAGCCCATATTATAGGTGTACAGGCGAATTTGTGGACAGAATATATACGTACTCCAGAGAAGGTTGAATATATGTTATTGCCAAGGATGTACGCCTTGGCAGAGATTGCCTGGAGCCCGGTTTCGCGGAAAGATTTAAAGAATTTTTCTGAGGAAAGATTGCCGGTACATCTCGCCAGGTTAGATAAGACGCTTACCAATTATTGGGTTCCTACACCAATTGGGCAGACCGACGCCGTAATGAACGGAGAGAATTTTAGTTTAGATTATAAAGCTCCTATTCCGGGTTCAAAAATCTATTATACATTGGATTTGTCGCGCCCCTCGGTAAATGCAACTTTGTTTACCGGACCATTAAAAATTAATGTGCCAGCCGGGCAGAAACGTATATTAAAGACTATAGTAATTACACCCTCAAATAGAACTAGTGTAGTTACGGAAACTGTTTTGAACAATGGTGTGGCAGATGTTAAAACGAAATAATTATAGTATGAGATTTATAAAATATTTAAATAGAGGGATGGTTTTCGGTTTAATCGCGATTGCAGTTACATCGTGTGGTGACGGAGCCAAGGAAAAGCTCAGTGCAAACAGCAGCCCTGCTGTGCCGGTTAAAAGAGATCAGTTTCCTTTCTATAAAGATATTCAAATACGACCTGGGCTTAATTTTGAGGTAGTAAGCTGGGGTAAAGGTGTGGATAGCGTTGGTGGTTATCTTGTCCTGTTGTCCGACTCGTTGAAAAGTAATTTTAAATCGCTTTCAAATGAACGGGAAGGCATTATTACAGATGCCTGGAATATGGATTTGGATAACGATGGCAATCCGGAAATCTACATAGAATTGCTTAGTAAAAAGAATGTGTCGGATTTGAACGTTTTCGAATATTCAGGTGGTAGTTTTAATAAAATTACGTTTCCAAGTCTGAGCAGTAATATGAAAAAAATCTATGGAGGAAATGATAAGTATTTGATTAAAGAGGGAGATCTCTATCGTACTTTCCCAATCGTTAATCCCAGAGATACTACAGAAAAAGCAGGAGAAATTAAGAAAATAAAATACCGTTTATCAGGAAACAGCTTTTCAACTTCGGAAGTGAAAGAGTAGCTATTGCGTGTCTTTAAATTGCTCGCTGATGCGCTCGAATTTTTCGATTAGGAGATCAATACGTTCCTTTTCCTTTTTAATATAAGCACGGCGTAAAATTGTGCCACAGAATACCATCCAGAAAACCGTAAACGCAACGATACCAGCCTGTGTAAATAAAGTAAGATGATCCAGCATTTCATAGAAATACAGGATAAAGCCAACTGATATCGCAATGGCATAAAACCAATACAGTTTATTGTAAATAACCAGTTTATTAAGCTGGTAGGTTTTAAGATTATTTAGGAATGCATTAGGATGTTCTGTGAAGTCGTTATTTGCAATAAGTTTATAGTCCTTGTAAAGGATATAGGTGGAAACAGCAACAGCAAGCACGATGATACTTAAGCCGGCCAGGGTAGTCCAGGAGGCGAATTCAGCAAACAAAAGCAAACCTGCAATGGCTGTTAGAGAAAGTACCATTCCAAAAATATTTAGACGTGACTTGGTCTTAATGGCCGATACTTCTTTTTTTGCCTGCGTCAGCATTTCATCAGCTGAGATCTTTACCTCAACAGAATGGGATTGCCAAAGTGATTGTATATGATCAAATTCTTGCATGCTGATTGTATAGTTCTGTAAGTTTTGTTTTAATGCGGTGTATACGCACTCTTAAATTACCTTCGCTTATTCCAGAGATCTCTGCGATTTCATGATATGGGAGCTCGTCTAGTACCATCGTGATGATCAGACGATCATTCTCTTCCAGTTTCGCAATGGATTTATAAAGTAATGCCACCTGTTCATTTTTCTCAGAGAATTCTTCCGGGCGGTTTTCAATTATGCTTTCTGTAAGCTCGTCTTTAGCTTGTCTTTTTTCTGAGCGCAGATAAGTTAAACAGGTGTTGACAGCGATTCGGTATATCCAGGTGGAGATGAGCGATTTGTTCCTGAACTTATCCAGATTTTGCCAGACCTTAAGAAAGGTTTCCTGCAGCAGATCATTAGCGGAATCCTCATCACCTGTATAACCATAACACAAGTGGTAGATCTTCTTAGAATTGGTGTCAAAAATTTCTTTAAAAAGCTTTTCCTTATTCTCCACTGAGTATGCTTTGTTCTTTTTAGAGGCTGGTTTGAGATGATTGTTACGGCTAAGTTGCAAATTTAATTGCTTTATCAACAAAGTTTATAGAATAATTTAATTATTGTAGTTTTACACGCTAATTGACCCTAAATTAAGATCAATGTCGAAAAATAACCGCCTAACGTTCTTTATCTTCCTTGCACTCGTTCTTGGAGTTGCTTTAGGGTACTATTTAAATGTGCGCTCATTTACCACCTATAATGAGAATATTGCGAGTGCCGATTTACGGGTAAAGATTATCGATGGGCAGATTTTGAAGCTTAGTGATACCAATGCGGTAAATTATTCTGCGCTAAAGGCGGAGAAAGTTGAGGCGCAGAAAACAAGGAAGGACAATGAGACGCTAAGGGAAAAGAAGCTGGAGCCGCTTACCTTGTTAAGCGACATATTTCTTCGTTTAATAAAAATGATTGTTGCTCCATTGGTATTTACAACTTTGGTAGTAGGTGTGGCAAAAGTAGGCGACATTAAAGCGGTCGGTCGGATTGGTGGTAAAACCATGCTTTGGTTTTTGAGTGCGTCACTATTATCATTGGTATTGGGGATGATCATGGTAAATATCTTTAAGCCGGGGGAAGCGATGCATTTGCCATTGCCGCCAAGTAATGTTGATACAGGTATACATAAAGTTGCATTGTCACTAAAAGATTTTATCTCCCATATTTTCCCGAAGAGTATGGCTGAGGCGATGGCTACAAATGAGATCTTGCAGATTGTGGTTTTTTCTTTATTTTTTGGAGTTGCAACCGCCGCGATTGGAGAGAAGGGACAAGTGATCATTACTTTTTTTGATAGTGTTGCCCATGTGATTTTGAAAGTTACTGGGTATGTCATGAACTTTGCACCATTTGCTGTTTTTGGCGCCATGGCCGCTATTGTGGCTAAGCAAGGTTTAAGTGTATTGTCTACATATGCCTTATTTATAGGTGAGTTTTACACTACTATGCTCATGCTTTGGTTGTTGTTGATCCTGATTGGGTTTCTGGTTTTAAAAGGAAGAGTATTTACGCTGATCAATAGAATGAAACAGCCGGTGATGCTGGCTTTTAGCACTGCGAGCAGTGAAGCGGCATATCCAAAAACCATGTTGCAGTTAGAACGATTTGGCTGCAAAGATAAAATTGTAAGTTTTGTTTTGCCCTTGGGCTATTCTTTTAACCTGGATGGATCAATGTTATACATGACATTTGCTTCATTGTTTATTGCGCAGTCCTACGGCATCCACTTGTCATTTGAGCAACAAATTACGATGCTGTTGATTTTGATGCTGACCAGTAAAGGGATTGCGGGAGTGCCAAGGGCTTCATTGGTAGTAATTGCAGGGACGATAGCAACATTTAATATACCAGAAGCTGGATTGGCCTTGTTGATCGGTATTGACCCGTTATTGGATATGGGAAGATCTGCAACAAACGTTATTGGAAACAGCCTTGCTACTGCTGTGGTAAGCAAGTGGGAAGGCGAGTTAACGGAATCACTAGATTAAAATATTTCAAATTATATACTTATCAAATGACTTTTAAGGGTAAAAAAATCTTCCTTGCACTAACTATAGTTGTACCGTTTATCATTTACTGTGTGATCTATTACACACCAATGCTTAGAAATGCCAAGTTTAGATCTAAGGAGTTTGTATCTCTGCAATTTAAGTGGGGTGTAGGAAAAGATTTGCAGAACACTTACGATTCTGCAACCGGAAATTATCAATACGTAAATGACAAAGATTCTTTAGTTAAAACTAATGTTAAATTAAGGCATAATGACATTATTTATTTGCACAATAAGGCGAATGAGCTTGGCCTTTGGAACTTTCCTGAAGTAATTGCCAATGAAGGGGAAGACTTAAAATCTGATAAGGTTTTAAGGTACGAGATTCAATTTAACTATAAACGTAAATCTAAGAAGGTTATTTATATGACAGATTACAGCGAAATGCCGAAATTGAGAGATGTTGCCGGACAAATGCAGAAACTCATTACACAGAGCATTAATGATGCAGAGGAACGCTACGGGAAATAATAAGATTTGGTTTGTGTATTTAGAAAGTAAATTCTATATTTGCACCTCGTTAAAAATAAACAATTTAAAATAATAAATATTTAACAATGTACGCAATAGTAAATATAGCAGGACAGCAATTCAAAGTTGCAAAAGACCAGCACCTTTTTGTACACCGTTTACAAGGAGATGAAGGCGCTAGTATTGAATTTGACAATGTATTGTTGGTTGAAGATGGTGGTACCATTTCTGTAGGCGCTCCTTTATTAAAAGGTGCTACAGTTTCAGCTAAGATCGTGTCTCATTTGAAAGGTGACAAAGTGATCGTTTTCAAAAAGAAACGTAGAAAAGGTTACAAAAAGAAAAACGGACACCGTCAGTATTTCACTAAAATCCAGATCTCTGGTATCAGTTTATAATTATTGTTAAACTCAAGTTACCCAAAAGGTAGTTTATAAAATATAAAACATGGCACATAAAAAAGGAGCCGGTAGTTCGAGAAACGGACGCGAGTCGCATAGCAAACGTTTAGGTATCAAAATTTTTGGTGGACAAGAAGCTATCGCTGGAAACATTTTAGTACGTCAGCGCGGTACAAAACATCATCCTGATAAAGGAGTAGGTATTGGTAAAGACCATACTTTATTTGCTTTGGTTGATGGTACTGTAATCTTCAGAAAGAAGCAAGATAACAAATCTTATGTATCTGTTCTTCCTTCTACTGTAGCTAAAGAAGTTGTTGCTGAGCAGCCAGTTGCTGTTAAAGCTGCAAAAGCTGAAGCACCAGTTGCGGAGCCTGTAGTTGCTGAGGAAGCACCTGCGAAAAAAGCACCTGCTAAGAAAGCGGTTAAGGCAGAAGCAAAAGAAGCCGAAGCTACTGAGACTGAAGCTGCACCTGCAGAATAGTTAAAAAGCATTTATGAAAAAGCCCTTAACATTATATGTTAAGGGCTTTTTTGTTTTTTGTGTATAGTTAATATTCCCTGTTCATCAATTGATTGGCAATTGTTGTAAGCTCAGTTTTGCGACTCAACTCCACATTAATTTCATCCATAGCTTTGAAAGCTTTATCCAAATACTCTCTCATCACTGCCTCAGCTTGTTCCCGGATGTTGTATTGGTCATAAAGGGCGGTAATATTTGCAACTTTAAGGTTGTGATCTGCATTCAGTGACATTTCCTGCAATGTAGTTCGGCTTTCTTCGCTTGCAAGTTCCTGTAGTTTTAATCTGAGGTAAGTTTTTTTATCTGATATGATATCACCACCTACCTGCTTTCCAAATTTAGCAGGATCACCATATACATCCAGGATGTCGTCTTGCAATTGAAATGCAATCCCTAGATTTTCTCCAAATTGATAGATCAATTCCGCGTGCTCAACACTGGCATTCGATACTATCGCACCAAGTTTCATAGCACCACCAAGGAGTACTGCGGTTTTTAATCGGATCATATCAATATATTCCGGAATAATGACATCATCACGCTTTTCAAACTCCATGTCCAGTTGCTGACCTTCGCATACACCTTGTGCAGTAGCATTAAAGGTATCCAGTGCGGGTTTTAAGACGTCGACATTAACATTTGTCAAATGCTTATTGGCCTCAACCATCATGACATCGCCACTTAGAATGGCGGTATTATCGCCCCACTTTTCATGTACAGTTTGCTGACCTCTTCTCAATGGAGCATTATCCATGATGTCATCATGCACCAATGTGAAGTTGTGAAATGTTTCAATAGCGAGCGCTGCCGGTAAAGCTGCGGTGATAGAGCCTTCGAAAAGATCGACAGCCATAAGCAGCATTGTAGGTCTGATGCGTTTGCCACCTAAGCTCATTATATAGCTTATAGGTTCATATAATGAAGCTGGATATGTTGGATATTGTGTTTCTGTTATTGACTGCTCTATGTGCTTTAAAAGCTCTGATGGAGAATGCATTCTTTACTGTTACTAATCTTGGATTAAAGTGAAATCTATTTGTCTTTTGGCCAGGTCTACTTTTTTAACTTTAACTTTTACTTCATCGCCCAGCTGGTATTTTTTCTTTTTGCGCTGACCAACGATGCAATAATTCTTTTCATCCAGAACATAGAAATCGTCTGAAATGTCTCTTAGTCTGATCATTCCTTCACATTTGTTTTCAATAATCTCGACGTACATCCCCCATTCTGTAACCCCAGAAATGATGCCCAAGAAAATATTGCCTACGTTCTCTTCCAGGTATTCTGCCTGTTTATATTTAATGGAGGCGCGTTCTGCATCAGCAGCGCGTTTCTCCATAGCAGAGGAATGTGAGGCTGCATTTTCATATTCGTCCTCATCAGCAGATTTCTCATTGTTTAGATAGGCCGCCAGGAGACGATGAACCATTACATCGGGATAACGGCGGATAGGAGAGGTGAAATGTGTGTAGTAATCAAAAGCCAATCCATAATGGCTGGTTTTCTTAGTGGTATAGATGGCTTTTGCCATGGACCGGATGGCCAGTTGGGTAAGGACGTTCTGTTCTTTTTTGCCTTCTACATCCTCCATTAGGTAATTGAGTGATTTTGCGATTTCTTTATCGGTCTTCATATTGATCTTATAGCCGAATCTTGCTGCGAAAAGCGCAAAGTTACCCAAGTTCTCGAGGTTTGGGGAATCGTGCGACCGGTAAACGAAAGTCAACTTCTTTTTGCCTTTGCTTTTCTTCGCCACGAATTCTGCCACACGCCTGTTGGCGAGTAACATAAAGTCTTCAATTAGTTTATGCGCATCCTTTCGTTCCTTAACAAAAACACCTAATGGCTTTCCTTTTTCGTTCAGTTTGAATTTTACCTCTGTACTTTCAAAACTAATTGCGCCATTTTTGAACTTCCTGTCGCGCAGGATATAAGCCAGTTCATTGAGTTTAAGCAATTCTTCAGCATGATCCCCGGATTTATTTTCGATAACCTCCTGTGCTTCTTCATAGCTAAATCTTCTGTCTGAATGTATCGCTGTTCTTCCGAACCATTCCGTTACAATATTAGCCTGTTCATCAAGTTCAAATACGGCTGCGAAGCATAGCTTATCTTCGTTGGGGCGTAGCGAGCAAACTCCGTTACTTAATCTTTCCGGTAACATTGGAATCACCCTATCTACCAGATATACTGAGGTTGCCCTGGCATAGGCCTCTTTGTCCAGGTTGCTTTTTGGTGTAACGTAATGAGAAACGTCTGCGATGTGTACGCCAATTTCATAATTTCCGTTTGGAAGTTTTTTAAAGGAAATTGCATCATCAAAATCCTTTGCGTCAGCAGGGTCAATTGTAAATGTGATGGTCTCTCTGAAATCGCGCCTGCCTTCCATATCTTTTTCAGAAATTGTCTCCGGAATGGCTTCTGCTTCACGCTCTACTTCCTTTGGAAACTCCAATGGAAAGCCATACTGAGCAAGAATTGCATTCATCTCTGTATTGTTCTCGCCTTGTTCTCCGAGAATTGTAGAGACCTTTCCAATTGGATTTTTCGCACCTTCAGGCCAGTCTGTGATGCTTACCTGAACCTTTTGCCCATTCTTAGCACCATTTAAGTCACTTAGGGGAACGAAGATGTCATGAAGCATTTTGCGATCGTCTATATTTACAAAAGCAAATCTGTCTGATATTTTGATGACCCCAACAAAGTCTGTTTTTGCACGCTGGATAATCTCAATGACTTCTCCCTCGTTCTTTCTCCCGCTTTTTTTAGCAAAAATGTAGACCTTTACTTTATCACCATTCAAGGCATTGTGTAGTTTGCGCGCGCTTACGAATATGTCTTTCTCAAATTCATCATCTGGTATCACGAATGCTGATCCATCCGCTGTCATGTCCACCCTACCAGTAACAAATGTTTTGAGGTCTTTAAATTTGAACTTGCCTTTTTCAGGTTCTACAAAGACGCCTTTTTTTACTTGTTCTTTTAGGACCTCTAATATGGTTTCCCTTGATGCAGGGTCTGTAATATTTAATTTCGCCGAAACCTGCTTGTAATTTAAGGCTTCATTGTTGCTTTTCTCCAGAACGTCACTGATCAATTGAGTCAGTACGACTTCCAAATGAGAAGATTTCTTTTTTGCCATAGTTAAAATATGAATCAATCGAAGGTAACAAATTGAAGTGATAGATTGTTGTATTTTGTACCTTAGCTGGTGCAGAATCCAAATTTAGTTAACTAAATATTGATAGAATAAATGATTGAAGACAGAGAAAGAAAAACTGGAAAAGAATTGCTGATGATAGGATTTAAGGCGCTAATCTTCGGTATACTTGTCTATTTCTACATCAATCAGCAAGTGTTGTACGACTTCAATCCGGGCGTTGGAATGATAGCCAAAACAAGAATAGAAAGTATTGCCAAAGCACTTATGATTTTTCTTGGGCCTAGTTTAGCCGTTTCTACATTGAGATTGGTAGTTATCTACTGGTATATTCGAAAGCATAATTTTAAAAACAATATCAAAGACAATTTTATACTTGGAATAAACAGGATCGTGTCCATCTTTAACACCGTTTTTCTTGTTATTGCTGTGATTACACTTTTTCATGTTGACCCTAAAGAGTTCATTTTTAGTGTATCGATTGTAGCGGCAGCAATTGCGGTTACTTTTAAAGAGTATATCAACAATATGATCAATGGCTTAATTATCATGTTTTCCGATCGACTTTCCTTGGGTGATCATATCAAGTTGGGGAATAATGAGGGGAAAATACTAGATATCACCTTGATCAATATGATTCTTCAGAATGAGGATAGTGATATGGTCATCGTGCCCAATTCCATTGCGTTTAGTTCTGTGATCATTAACCAATCTAAACAAAACACGAAGAAATTATCTGTGGAGTTTGATATGGCTTTAGAGAATGGTTATACACCAGAGTATTTGGAAAATCATTTGAATAAGGTAATAGAAGGCTATACTGCAAACATTGTTCCTGGCGGTTTGTCTGTTAAGACGCTCGAGATCAATAAAGATGTGGTGATATTCAAAGCAATGGTGCTATTGAAGCATTACGATAAGATCAAAGAAAGGGAAATAAGGCGTGCAATAAATACTGCTCTGATCAGGTTATCTGCCACTTTAAAGAAAGCGAATAAAGAAGGAAGCGGCGAGGGAGCGGAAGCGACAATGACTGGTTAGTTGCCGCTTGGATTGTGGCCAGGAATTGCGGCGATCAATTTTTGTGTATAGGCAGTTTTGGGATTGTAGTAAACATCTTCTGGAAATCCTACCTCCTCAATCTTGCCGTTGTTCATGACCATCATCCTGTCTGATATGTGTTTTACTACAGATAAATCGTGAGAGATGAAGATGTAGGTAAGTCCTAATTCCAATTGCAGTTGTTTGAGCAAATTTAAAACCTGCGCTTGTACGGAGACATCGAGTGCAGAAACAGATTCATCACAAATGATGAATTTGGGTTGTAATGCGAGTGCCCTTGCGATGACAATCCGCTGGCGCTGCCCGCCCGAAAACTCGTGTGGATAACGGTTAAAATGATCGGCACTTAATCCCACGCGTTCCAATAGGTTTAGAATTACCAGTTTTCTTTTTTGGTCATTTTCAAACAGGTGGTGAACCTGCAAGGGCTCCATCAGTGCACTACCAATGCTAAGACGCGGATTTAAAGAAGAATAGGGATCTTGAAAAATGATTTGCACATCTCTTCTTAGTGCTTTAAGTTCCTTTTGGTCCAAGGACCTGATTTCTCTGTTTTCAAAAATTAATTCACCAGAGGTAGGTTCTACGAGACGTAAAATACTTCTTCCAAGTGTAGTCTTGCCGCAACCAGATTCGCCGACGAGTCCCAAAGTCTCACCAGGATAAACTTCAAATGAAACCTGGTCTACCGCCTTAACATGATCTGTAACCTTGCCAAATAATCCTTTTCTAATGGGATACCAAGTGCAAAGCTCAGCTACTTTGAGCAAGGGGTTCTGTGCGTAAAGCTGTTCCCTGCGTGTACTTATTTCAATATCAGAATAAGTATTTTCAGCAACGAGGTGACTTACTGACTGGTCTTTTTCATCATTTAAGAAATCTGCTACGACGGGTAATTTTTTTAATCGCCTGTCAGGTGTAGGCCTGCAGGCTAATAAACCTTTAGTATAAGGGTGTTGTGGGTTTTTAAACAGTGCGCTCGCGGAGCTATATTCCACGATCTCGCCTTTATACATCACGGCGACTTCATCTGCAATTTCGCTGATCACGCCTAAGTCATGCGAGATGAAAATCATCGCCATCCCACGTTCTTTTTTTAAACGTAATAGTAACTCCAAAATGGTTTTTTGAACTGTTACATCAAGAGCCGTTGTTGGTTCATCTGCTATTAGTAACTCAGGATTGCAACTTAAAGCCATAGCAATCATTACCCGTTGCTTTTGTCCGCCTGATAGCTCATGTGGATAGCTGGTGAAAATTTGATCCGGTCGCGGCAGCTGCACTTCATTAAAAAGTGCAATTGTCTTTTGAATCGATATTGATTTATTGACACGCTGGTGCAAGATGATCGCCTCCTTTACCTGCTCTCCGCAGGTAAAAACAGGGTTGAGTGAGGTCATTGGTTCCTGAAAGATCATGGCAATTTTGTTGCCCCTGTACTTCCTGATCTCTTCAGTTGAGATTTTCAGTAAGTCAATGTCTTCAAAGTCAATTTGTCCTGAAACATCTGCAGACGATGGGTCAAGCAGCCTCATGATAGAAAAGGAAGTGACGGATTTTCCTGAGCCGGATTCACCCACGATGCCAAGAACTTTACCTTTGCCAACATTAAAACTGATATCATTTACGGCAGTTAGCCATGACCTGTTTTCCTTGTTCAGGAATTGTATCTTGAGATTTTTTACTTCCAGCATCCGGATACTAAGATACGATCCAGAATAATAATATCCGCTGATTTTGCTATTTTTGCAGCATGGAAAGAGAAATCCTTGACACCAAACGCAAAGCCCTCAAAATAAACTTAAATCCCAAAATCTATGGAACATTTGCGGAGATTGGAGCAGGACAGGAAGTTGCTCGTAATTTTTTTACAGCAGGAGCAGCCTCAGGTACGGTGGCTAAAACGATGTCGGCCTACGATATGACGTTTAGCGACGCCATTTACGGTGTTGAGGAATCAGGGAGATATGTAAGCCAGTCGCGTTTATTGAAGATGTTAAATCATGAATTTGGCTTGCTTACTGAAAGATTAAGTGGGGAAAAGTATGATGACCGAACTTTTTTCGCATTTGCGGATACAGTAACTACGCTGAATTATAACAAGTCTAATGATCCGCATGGTTGGATTGGCTTGAAATTTCAGGTAGAGCCTGAAGGGGAGCCAAATGAAATATTTTTTCATGTTAGATTGCTTGATACCGATGCTGCTTTACAACAGAATGTATTGGGCATTATAGGAGTGAATCTTGTATATGCTGCATTCTATTATTACAACGATCCCAAAACGATGATCGAGTCGTTAGCGGATAACTTAACAATAGGTTCTGTGGAAATCGATTTGATCTCTGTTAACGGACCTGCATTTAAAAATATTAATAACATACTGCTAAACCTTTATCTGATCGTGAAGGATTTTTCTGATGCTGCTATATTTGACGCGAGCAGTAAACCAAGACTACCGAAAGACCTACTTTATAAGAAAGACATTATGATTTTGAGGACGAAATATCTTCAGAAATCCAACCCGAACTTTAGTATGCTTAATAAAGCGGTAGATCAATTTGAGCGCACGGAAAATGTGCAAAAAGAAAATCTAAGTGTTTTGATTGAAGTACTGATGTCTAACGTTTTATCCAGTGATGATGAATTGCCTGAAGATATCGATTTGGAGGCAGTAGCGAAGCGTGCAGAGGAAATGTGTAATACAGGAAACAAAGTTATTGTATCGAACTTTGCCAGGCACAATAAGCTTGCAAAATATCTTGACCGTTGTCGCCCAAAAAGTGTTGGAATCTCTACGAATATCAATAACCTGAAATTTGTGTTTAATTCTACCAATTTTGGTGAGAATTATTCCAGTCAGCTTTTGAGCTATGTAAGTGACATGTTTAGTAAAAACGTTAAACTGTTTGCGTATCCCTTTTTGGATAAAAAAACGAATGAGGTAATTACTACTGCGAATATGCCAGTAACTCCTGATGCCAGACCTTTGTTTGACTTTTTAATCATTAATGGATACATCACAGACATAAAGGACTACAGTGAGGATGATGTGAAAACCGTTTAAATTTAGTATTCCTTATAGGGGTCTTTAATGGCAATTCCCATTAATCTATCAGGATGTTCCATAGTTTCAAAACCAAATTGAGCGTAAAGTCCGTGAGCATCCAATGTTGCTAACATGTAACGTCTCAATCCCTGTAAATCCGGATGAAACAACATCAGAGACATCAACTTTTTAGATAGCCCTTGACCGCGGTAGATTTCTTCAACGTAAACATCCGCTAACCAGGCAAATGTTGCTTTGTCTGTTATCCATCTGGCAAATCCAATTTGTAGGGTATCTTTATAAATGCCAAAACATAGTGAATTATCTATAGAACGTCTCACCGTATCCATTGGAATATTTTGTGCCCAGTAGGATTGCATGCTTAGGTAATGGTGTACCGCAACTGCGTCTATTTTCTGTTTATCGTCAGAAAAAATAAATCCATTATCAGAAATCTCAACCATTAGTTTCTCATGTTAATGTATTGCAAGGGTTGGCCGAAATCTTCTTTTTTGCATAAAGAAATTACGGCTTGAAGATCGTCGATATTTTTGCTTTGAACCCTAACCTGGTCATCCATTATCGAGGCCTGTACTTTTAAACCACTGGCTTTAATTTTTGCTACGATTTTCTTTGCCGCCTCTTTGTCCAGACCTTCCTTTATGGAAATCTCCTTTCTTATCATATTTCCTGAAGCATATTGCTCTTTTCCAAAATCTAAACTTTTGGCATCAAGCCCTTGCTTAATCATCCGGGAAATAATAGCATCTTCGATAGCTTTCAATCTCATGTCATCTTCGGTTACGATGGTGATTTGATTCGTTTTTTTATCGTGATCAATGGTGCTTTTTGAAGTGTTGAAATCGTAGCGGTTAAGGATCTCTTTTTTCGCGTTATTCATCGCGTTATCAAACGTTTGTGCATCAACTTTGCTGACAATATCAAAAGTGGGCATGATTATAGCTTTATGGTAAAAATTATGTTAGATTTAGATGTAATTTGACCTAATTAAAAGTCTAATAATTTTAAAATTTAAATATACAAATATGAAAACCAATAAACCTAAAGCACAAAAAAAAGACGCGAAAAAGGCGGTAAAAAAGGAACTTGAACAAAGCCTTACTGCAAAGTTATTTGAGGTGGTGAAGCACTTTGGTCAGGACGCTGAAAAAGTAGGGAAGGAAATTGAATTGGTGAGTAAGTTTGTTGCAAAAAAATTGTCGAAGAAGTTTAAAGAAGTGAAAAGTGCGGTGGAAGAAAAGATTGAAGAAGTTACGACCAACCCAGAGGTAGAAAAAAAAGCAGCGGCAATTAAGAAGTCGGCCCTGAAGGGCACTAAGAATGCTAAAAAAGTAGTAGAGAAGGCTGTTAAGAAGGCAAAGCCGGTGGTTCAGAGTGTTAAAGTTGCTGCGATAGAAACAGAAGAGAAAGCAGCTAAGGCAATAGCGAAACCAGTCCAAAAAGCTGTTGATAAAGTTGTGAAGGTTGAGAAAGCTGCGGTTTCAGAAGCCAAAGAAGTTGTGAAAGAAGTTGTTAAGAAAGTGGTGCCTAAACCCGCAACTAAAGCAGCACCAGCTAAGACGACTCCAGTTAAAAAGCCAGCAACTAAAACTAACACGCAATCAAAATAACGGTATTAATTTCTGGGTAGTATTTTTGGTAATAATTAACAATTACTTAACAATAAATATCGCAGTTTTGATGCACAGGGTTTCCTGATCTTTAATTCATCAATGACGAAAAAAAAAGCACCTTTTTTAAATAGAGAAATCAGTTGGTTATATTTTAATGACCGGGTTTTGCAAGAAGCTGCGGATGAAACCGTCCCTTTAATTGAGCGGATTAAATTTTTGTCTATATTTTCTTCCAACCTGGAGGAATTTTATAGGGTGAGGGTAGCAACGATGAATAGGTTGGCTAACTTGAATGATAAGGCAAAGGAGCTTTTAGGTTTCAATCCAAAAAAAGTACTTAATGAGATTAAAAATATTGTTGTAAAACAAGAGCGGAAGTTCGAACAATTGTTTCAGGCGACACTAATTAATGAGCTTGCACAAAACAGGATATTTATTCTTAATGAAACACAACTCAATGTTTCAAGGGGAGAATTTGTAAGAAACCATTTTAGAGATAGGATACTTTCTAATCTCGTTCCAATCATGCTGGATATGGATAAACCCTTTCCAGAATTAAAGGACCGATACCTTTATTTTTTTGTTAGGCTCTCCAGATCTTCCTCAAAGAAAAATGAGAAGTACGCATTGATTGAACTGCCAAAGGATTTGCCAAGATTTCTTGTTTTACCGGAAACGAATGGTTTAAAGTTTATTATTCTGGCGGAGGACATCATTAAATATTGTCTTGATGATATTTTCTATGTTTTTAACTACGATGTGCTTGATGCTTACAGCATACAACTAACAAGGGATGCAGAACTGGATATTGATAAAAATGTAAGCGACAAATTTGTTGATGAGCTTAAGGCTAGTTTGGATAAACGAAGAAAGGGAAAACCCATGCGTTTGTTGTACGATACAGAGATGCCATTTGAGATGCTGACTGTACTTGTTAGCAAGATGAAAATAGAAGCAGAAAGTTTAATTCCGGGCAATAGGTATCATAAATTTGGCGACTTCATCGCTTTTCCAAATGTTGGTGGCAAGGAATTGGAATACGCACCTAATGTTCCATTAAAGGTTGCCGGTCTGCATCGGACCGAGAGTATTTTTAACAAATTACAAGCGCGAGATTATCTCATCAACTTACCTTACCAGTCATACGACTACATTATCCTTTTTCTCAGAGAAGCCGCGATAGATCCAAAGGTTACGGAGATTCATATTACGCTTTACCGTTTGGCAGAAAATTCAAGAGTGATCAATGCATTGATCAACGCTGCAAAAAATGGGAAAAAAGTACATTGCCTGGTAGAACTAAAAGCCAGGTTTGACGAACAGGCAAATATTTTCTGGACAAGTAGGCTACTTGAAGAAGGTGTAGCGGTCAATTATGGATTGACAGATTACAAAGTCCACTCAAAAATTTGCCTTGTTAAAAGAATGGAAAAAGGTAGGCCTAAATATTACGCTAACCTTGCTACTGGCAACTTCAATGAAAAAACCGCCAAGCTTTATTGTGATCATAGCATCTTCACAGCTAAAAAAGAGATTACCAATGATTTGATTAAACTTTTTGGAGCGCTCAATAAAAAGACAGTTACGAAAGGCTTTAAGCACCTGATCGTATCGCCATTGGAATCAAGAAATAAGATTTACGGGCTTATAGAACGTGAGATAAAAATAGCAAAGCAAGGCAAGCCGGCTTATATGATTTTGAAGGTAAATAGTTTGGCTGACGAGGGTATTGTAGAAAAGTTATACGAGGCCAGTAATGCAGGAGTTAAAATAAGACTCATTGTGAGAGGTATTTGCACCTTGGTACCAGGCATTGAAGGATTTAGTGAAAATATCACTGTAATTAGTATCATAGATAAGTTTCTTGAGCATGCCAGGGTTTTTATTTTTGGGAATGCAGGAAAAGAGGAAATGTTCCTTTCTTCCGCCGATTTAATGAGCCGTAACTTTGAACATAGAGTAGAAGTTGGTTTCCCAGTTTTAGATATCGATGCCCAACAGGAGATAAGAGATATTATTGAATTTCAGCTTCAGGATAACGTGAAAGCCAGAGATTTAACAAAGACAAATAGTAACAAATACCATAAGAACCGTTTGAGCACAAAGATTAGGGCACAGGTTCAAACCTATAACTACCTTAAAAATAAACACCAATAAAGTAATGCTAAGATACGCTGCGATAGATATAGGTTCAAATGCTGTTAGGCTGTTAATTGCCGATATTTCAAAAGACGATGAGGGTTTTAAGTTTAAAAAAAATACTTTAATCAGGGTGCCTCTGCGTTTGGGTGATGATGCTTTTCTTGACCATCATATATCCGATAGGAAGGTTGATGATTTGCAGAAGACGATGTTGGCGTTTAAAAATTTGATGGATGTGTATGGCGTGTCGAAATATCTTGCTTGTGCTACATCTGCCATGCGAGAAGCAGGTAATGGTGCAGAAATTATAAAGAAAGTAAAGGACTACGCTAATCTCGATCTCGAGATTATTGAAGGACAACGTGAGGCAAATATTATTTATGCCAATCATATTGAAGAAAACCTGGATGCGAAAAAGAGCTATTTGTATATAGATGTGGGTGGTGGTAGTACTGAACTGTCTGTATTTGTAAATAAAGTGCCGGTCGCATCTAAGTCATTCGATATCGGGACTATAAGGATTTTGGATAATCAGGATAAGGAAGAAACCTGGGACGAGATGAAACATTGGGTGAAAGAGCATACAAAAGACTTAAAGAATGTAGCCGGCATTGGAACCGGTGGTAATATCAATAAGCTGTTTAGAATGTCTGAAGAGAAAGAGGGATTGCCACTTCCTTATTTAAAACTAAAAGGCTTATATAATTCTCTGAACAGCCATTCCTTAAAGGAAAGAATTAGCATTTTCGGTTTAAATCCAGACCGTGCCGATGTAATTATTCCTGCATCCGAGATATTTATTACGTTAATGAAATGGACAGGTATTAAACAGATTTATGTACCTAAAGTTGGTATGGTTGATGGAATAATTAATTTGCTAATTGAAGAAAATCTTACAAACGCAAGTTACTCATAAGCAAGGGCAAGATACTTTCCATGGTGACTAATAGAAGATGGGTTAGTGACTCTGAAATTATCATTTACTGGTGTTGTGATAGCTATCCGCACCATATATAATTCTTCGCTTGTGAATGCGGCAATTGTATGAATGTACTCGTCTAAAATTACGCTATTGGTAAAGTAAATCTGATCGCCATATGTCACATTACCTGTGGCATTATTTTCATGAATAATGAGGTTGTTACAAACGAGCCTGACAGGTGCAAACTCTCTTAGTTTATTGCTTCTTGATTCTATTTTATAAGCAGATTCTTTCATCGTCCAAAGTAGCCATACCATGATTTCAGGTTGAATTGCAGAGGAAATTAGAAATTGTTCTTCCGTTGTAAATAGCTTATCGAGGTAGCCAGGACGTTTCCAGTTGCTTTCATGCGCTGCTTGTTGCAGATCAACGATATCATTTCCTATCATTTATCCTTTAATTTATCCTCTATAATTTCCACCGCCGCGCCAACACTAAGCATTTTTTCCATCGATTCATTGTCTATTACGATATCAAACTCTTCCTCTACGTCCAGAACTACATCTACCAAATTTGCAGAGTTAATTTTTAGGTCCTTAATGAAGTCTGTTTCCTGATTAATGTTTTCAAGCGCTGCCTTGTTTTGTGCATAGTTCGAAACAATTGGTTTTAGTCTTAGAATAAGTTCTTCGTTAGTCATATTTTTTAAAAATTACGCATGCATTTACATCACCAAAGCCAAAGTTTGCTTTAGCAATAATATTTAGGTCTTTCCTTATCAACACCTGAGGAATGGTATTGGCGTCGATAATTTTGGTTATTTCGGGATGAAGGTCTGAACAATTGATATTGGGGAATAGGAAGCCTTCTTTTAGTTGAAGTACACTGGCCACGCACTCTATGCTTCCTGCGGCACTTAAGCAATGTCCAGTAGTAGATTTTAATGAATTAATGTAAGGAAAATCTGTACCGTTTCTTTGGAGGGCTTTACTCCAATTTTCAATTTCTAATGAGTCTTTGGATGTTGCAGTCATATGGCCATTTATAGCATCGATATCAATAGCATTCACCTTAGCATCTTTTAACGCATTTGTGATACAGCGCTGAACTGCAATAGGATTTGGCGCTGTCATGCTACCAGTTCCAAGTTGTCCGCCACAGTTGATATTCCCACCAAGAATTTCCGCATAGATTTTTGCACCCCTTTGTAATGCGCTTTCCAGTGATTCCAATACCATTGCCCCGGCACCACTTCCCGGAACGAAGCCGCTGGCTGTTGCACTAAAAGGTCTGGATCCTTGATCAGGGTTTCCATTGTGTTTGTAGGTGCATACTTTCATTGCATCAAAACCACCCCAAATAAAGGGGCCAGAGTCGCTCGTACTGCCTGCAAGCATTGTTGTCGCCGCTCCGGCTTTTATTCGCTCATAACTCATCAAAATGCTTTCTGTGCCAGTAATGCAGGCTGATGAATTTGTGCTGACCTGATTGCCAAGGCCTAACTTGCCACCAAGATATGCACTGATACCACTGGCCATGGTTTGTGAAACAGCGGTACTCCCTAATCTTCTAACCTCCAGGCCGTCGATTTTATAGATGGATTCTCTAAATTTATCGATACCAGATGTACCCGCACCAAAGATAGTTCCGCTGAGCCAGTCGGGTTCCCGGTTTTGAGCAGGCTTGAGTCCTGCATCATTCCATGCTTCCATACCGGCGATAACACCATATAGTATTCCACTGCTATTGAAATTTCTGAGTTCCAATTCCGAAAAACAGGAGCTGATTTGTTCTGCCGTAAGAATGGGTTTGCCTGTAATCTGACAAGAAAAGCCAAGAGCCTCTAATTGTGGATCGCGTTTAATACCCGAACGGCCTTCTTTTATGGCTTTGGTAAAAGCGCTGATCCCCACACCATTTGGTGCTACCACACCCATTCCGGTAATGACAACCCTGCTAGTCATTCATTTTATCAGTAACCATACCAGCAATTATGCCTTTACAAACAACTTCTCCAGCTTGATTGATCATCTTGACGTTGCAGTTCAGTTTTTTGAAGCGGAAATATATTTTTTCTGCCTGGACCGTCACCTTTTCGCCTGGAAATACCGGTTTTAAAAAATCTATTGCTGTTGAAGTTAACATGATATGGCCGGGTAGTCTGTTTTCCGAACTTCCAGAGAGATAGATACCAAGACATACCAACCCAATTTGCGCCAGGGTTTCTGTCAAAATTACTCCAGGAGTGATGGGGTAGTTGATAAAGTGACCTTTATAGAAGTCCATGGACGGGTCATAGGTGAAAGTGCCGGACACACTATTTTCGTTTATATCCAGCAGCTCGTCCACAAATAAAAATGGGCTTCGGTATGGCAAATGTGTTAACACCTCATCTTTGTTCATTTGATAAATTTGATTAAAAATAGGTTTTTTAATTAATTTGTTCGCCTCCATCTACCGGAATTATAGCCCCGTTAATCCAGGAAGCTTCATCTTTGCACAATAAGAATACAACGTTTGCTACATCCTCAGGCAAGGTTAGTCTCTTAAAAGGATTTCTTTTTAGTGTAAAGTTCAGCAACTCTTGATTTCCAGGGATCATACGTAGCGATCTTGTATCTGTAACGCCGGGCTGGATGGTGTTGCTTCTAATACCAAGTGGCGCGAACTCCAACGCCATACTTCTGGTGAGTGTTTCGAGGGTTGCTTTTGCAGCCGATACCGCGGCATAATTATTCCATGCTTTTTTACTGCCTTCACTCGTGAATGAAAGTATTCTGGCATCGTTAGCAAAGAGCTGAAGAGTAATGATTTCCTTCGCCCAGTCGTACAAGCTGAGCGCCATATTTTGCAGGGTAATCGTGAAGTCGCTATTGTTCAATTCTAAACCATTAACATTTAGCATTTGTTTCAGGTTTCCTTTGGCAATACTGTGCAATATGCACCTTACCCGGCCTTTCTCACCCATTTCTTTTTTTAGCTGGGTTAACGCTTCAAATCTTTTTTCTGCCTGAAGGATATCTATGTTAAACGTAAGCAGTTTTACTCCAAGTGCCTGTATTTGGCTAAATGATGCGTCAATTAGCTCCATTTCGGAACGGGTATTTCTGTGGATAATGCAGATGTTCATACCATGACCAGCAAGCTTTATGGCAGAGGCAAGCCCTAATCCGCTACTCCCTCCAAGAATAACGGCCCAATATTGATGTGCTTCAAATTCCTTTACCATTTTATCAAAATTCGCTGAGCTGAGAATCCGGGGCCAAAACTAAGCATAAGGCCGTACTCATCTTTTTGCGGATTATTGTCGATGATCCGTTCCAGTACGTAGAACACTGTAGCACTGGACATATTACCATACAGATTTAATACTGCTTTAGTATCATCGATATTTTTACCGAGTGCCCCGAAGAGTGATTCAACAATTTGAACTATTTTTTTACCACCAGGATGAAAGATCAGATGGTCAATATCTGAGATAGATAAGTCGTGTTTCTTTAAAAACGGATGTATGATATCAGGAAAATGAGATTCTATTGTGTCAGGAACGGCAATATCCAAAACCATTTTTAGTCCGGAATTGGTTAGCTTAAATCCCATCATTTGTTCCGCGTTATAAAAGTGATACATCTCTCCTGCAATCAATTCCGGACCATCATCATCAATATGAGAAGACAACAATACACAAGCAATGCCATCTCCAAATATTGCGGCACTGACCATGTTTGCCATCGAGAAATCGTCAAGCTGTAAAGTTGCCGTTGGTGATTCATATGCGATGACGGCAGCCCGCTTGCCGGGATTCGACTTTAAAAAATTTAAGGCGTAGGTCATCCCAGAGACTCCAGCTGCACATCCCATTTCAGTTACAGGTAATCTCATGATGTCTTGCTTTAGGCCCAGAGTGTTGATCAGATAGGCGTCGAGCGAAGGAATCATGATGCCTGTACAGCTAACTGTAATTATATAGTCCAAATCTTGCGGCTTCCAACCGGCTTTTTGCAAACCTTTGGTGAGGCATTTTGCAGATAAATTTAGGCCTTCCTGAATATAGATGTCGTTACGTTCTTCAAATGAGGTTTTTGTAAAAACATCTGCAGGAGGCATGATGGAGTACCTCTTGCTAACACCTGCATTTTCAAATATTTTTTTTACTTTTCTAATGAACCTATCGTCTTGCCCTTTGAGCCATATGTCGATAAAAGGAAGTATTTCTTCAGTTGTTCTGGAGAATTCGGGAAGGACTTTTGAAACAGATTTAATTTTTACAGATGCACCAGGGCTCATAAAGTTGGAATTATCCATTGGTAACGGAATGCCCATCGCCAACGCAGAATGTGTTTATCAATATTTAAACGGTCTGCATATTGCATAATGTCGTTCATTTTAAATCCCCTTAAGATCGAAACCAGCCCATCATCTTTAGACATCTTATTTAGCCTGAAAACGCTACATATTATCATAAATAAATAATAGGCTAATCTGCTTCTGTGTAGGTCATTAATCACCACTCCCAAAATTGCCTGCTTTCTAAATCCGTTAATCAACCGTACAATCTCATCGTCCTTAAAATGATGAAGGGTTAATGTACATAAGATAACATCGAAATGGCGTTCTTGTTTAATCTGGTTGAAAATATCAGCACATGTATAACTAATGTTTTGGTAATCCTTAGAAAGTTCAATGGCATGATTGATGGTGTACTGATTGGCATCTATACCAATTAACTTAAATTTATAACCTTTTTCAAGCCCATAGTTTGCCAGCGCCCTTAACATGTCACCGTTACCACAACCTACATCAAGGATACTGATCTCGGAAAACTTGTGTTTATTTTTTATCAAATGTTCGACGCCTTCTATTGTAACCTTATTTCCACCAAGCAACCGATTGATGTCGGCAATCTTATTCAACGCGTCCTTTAAAACTTCACCTTCTAAAGAAAAATCGTCCATTAATTCGTCAGCATCACTTCTAAATCTGGTGTCTACAGGCATTATATATTTGGTTTTCCATGCGTATTTCTAATGACCATTCGCAATAGGGCAGGGAATGTAGCCATTAGACGTAACAAAATATTAAATAACTTTTCTTTTTTTATAATTGTGGATAAAATTCTTCCCATACGTAATCGATCTCGAAAGTTTGATTTCCAAATTGATTTATATTTCTGTTCAAGCAGACCTCTTGTTTTGATATTTCCGTCGAGGAACTGTGCGCAGAGGCCTGCGCAAATTTTTGCACTGTGAATGGCCATGGCCATTCCATTTCCGCACAGCGGGTGGATCAAACCCGCAGTATCGCCAATCATTAGTATATGTTCATTAACCTGTTCTTTTTTTGCGAATGAGATTTGACTAATGCTGAGCGGTTCAGGAAACATCGGTGTAAAGTTTTCAAATATGTTTTTCAGTTGCGGGTTTTGATACAAAACCTGCTGTTGAAAATCAGCTATGGATTTAAATTTTTTGAAATATTTATATTCAGCTAAATAACAGACGTTTATAATATTATTTTCGACCCTTGAAACTCCACAGTAGCCACCTCTAAAAAGATGTAGGGAAACGATGTCGTCTTTAATCTCTCCCTTGTAATGGCCTTTTACAGCAAGCCATGGGGATCTTTTGATGATAAAGTTTCTTTTAAGTTTCTGGTCAAGCTTGGCCCTCTTTCCAAACGCCCCAATTGCCAAAGTGGCTTGGATCACTCCGTTATGTTGGGTTTGTACAGCAAATCTGTTTTCTGAAAAAATGATGTTTTCTGCTTGATCATTTATGATCTTACAGCCCGCCAGCAAAGCTTTTTGGTAAAGGAAATGATCAATTGTAAATCTGCTAACACCAAAACCACCCAAAGGTAATTGGCAGCTTATTGTTTTTCCATTTTGAGTTGATAGGGTGAAATGTGAGATTTCAGCCGGTTTTAAGGTATAAATGTCAAGAGCTAATGAAGACAAATAAGCGCGTATTTCATTTGAAATAAATTCGCCACATACCTTATGATTTGGATATGTATTTTTTTCGATAAGGGTTACAGCTTTTCCTCTTTGAAGAAGATCTATTGCGCAAACTAACCCGGCAAGGCCGCCCCCAATAATTACAACCTCTTCTTCGGGTACCTCCATTTCATTATGAACATAGGGATTAAACTTTGCAAAGCCTAGAAATGTTTAAAAATCATAACATCTAAGTTGTCTGTCTTTCTTTAAGTGACGGTTGTTGTTGATATATATTCCTGCGGAGATTTCATGACTGCCGAAGTTGTAATTGCGCAGTGCATTTAGTGAGTAATCATAGGAATATCCAATTCTAAAATTTTGAGAAACAAATAGTTCGAACATTCCGCCTAAGGCACTTTTTTTTGTCAGGTTAGCCTGTAGGTTGTCCTTATTGTATATAGTAATAGCGGTTCTATAGAAAGTACCAATCCAGACTTTTTGACTTAATAGAACGAAAGCGTTAATATCTAATGAGGTAGGTCCTTTGATATCATCTTTAATTAATATGGTAGGTTTGATGTCTATACCCTCTGTTAGCGGAAATAATGCTCCAGCAGTAAAATAAAAATGGGGTTGTGGGACAGGGACTAGCAGATTGCTGATGTTGTTTCTTGCCGCATATTTTGCCAGCATATTTGTTGCAGAAAACCCAACAAAGAATGTTGGGTCGGTATATAGTACACCAAATCTGGCGTCAGGTAAAATTCTGTTTTGGTTGGTAGTTGCTATTGATTCATCATTTTCATCTATTGCTGACAGTTTATTTCCATCCAGGCCAAGTTGCATGAATCCAGCAGCAATTCCAAAACTGAGACGGGAGTCATCATTATATCCTAACCTTAACCGATAAGCATAATTTGCATACACGGAGAGGTTGCTCTGTGCCCCAAGCTGGTCGTTAGCAGCGATGAGTCCAAGGCCAACATTTCCTGAATTGGTTGCGAGATCTCCTGCTACAGAAAAGCTTTTAGGCGCTCCTTTAACGCCAACCCATTGTGATCTGAAAAACGATTGCAGAAACAGGTCCTCCTTGTTTCCTGCATATGCCGGGTTGATATGAATCCCGTTAAAAATATATTGGGTAAACTGACTGTCTTGTTGTGCGGTAGCACAGGTACAATACATTGCAAATATTAGTAAAAAGAACTTTTTCATCATTTTTTTGTCCTTAATAGCGTGACATAGCCCTTGTAAATTTCCCATTTTCCACCTGCTGGCCGTAGCTTGATTACGTAGTAATAGGTTCCTTCATTAAGGCCTTCACCTTTCCAGTCGTTTTTATAGGATTTGCTATAATAAACTGTTCCGCCCCACCTGTTTACTATTGTTACTTCATTTTCATAATTCTCAACTCCGGGTATTTCAAATGCATCATTTTTGTTGTCGCCATTGGGTGTGAATACATTTGGAATTACGATTCCAATGATTGATTTGTCCTCTTCTGAAGTATTGTTATTTTTATTCGGGTCTGTTTCGCTCGCTGAAACCGTAGCTGTATTTCTGATTATTCCCGGAGTGATTGCCCTAACCTGTATCTTCAACTCTGCACTTTGTCCGTTAACCAACGTATCTATCTGCCAAGAAACTGTTTTTGTACTGGTGTTATAGTTTGCATAGCCAAGTTTCGGCGTATTGAGTTTCTCAAAATTTAATGCGCCTGGCAAGACGTCGATCACATTAATTTTAGTAGCGTTATCAGCGCCATTATTGGTGACAGTTAACAAATACTCGAATGGATCATTTACAGTTACAGATCGTTTTTCAGCCGTTTTTTTGATCATGACATCGGCAACTAACGTGGTAATTGGCTCTGCAATAAATACAATTGGGTCAGATATTTCTGACTCACAGCCCTGGGCATTAAATGTGACTACCGCATAAGTTCCAGGGATTTTTACTTCATATGTATTTTGGTTGGCCTTCTCTAACATTTGCCCATCCTTTATCCATTGGTAGTTAACTGCATTGGAGGAATTTGCCTGCATTTTTATGGTCGAACCTGCTGGAAGCTTTATAATTTGCTGACTAGAAGATTGCGCAAAGCATGGCGCCGTAAACAACGACACCATGCCCAGCACAAGACTTTTTTTCCGGGATGTCATTTCAGCTAAATTCCGCTCTTAATAATTACTCGGTTTGAATTGCTAAGAGAAAGTAACTGATGGTTTTCCAGGCTTAGGTGTTACTACAATTGTTCGTGTACTTGATCCTGCTTGTACACAATCAAGTCCGTCTCCTGACTTTAATGTACTCCCTGCAGGTACTTTGTATTTAACACTTGCTGCAATTTCATAGGATCCAGCTACCGTTGTGTTGACTGTTAATGTGCCTGTAGTTGCATCAGAAGTAGCCGTGCCAATTGTAGTTCCATCAACCGCAGTTGCACCATTTTTAGAGGCGGTCCATGCATAAAGGTAAGTTACATCCTGAGGTAATGCAGCTCCGGGAGTTGGAGTAGCCACAATTGCTGATGAGGGTGAAGCCACACTCTCGCAATAAGTTGACGTAGTAGGTGCCGCAAGCGCTAAAGTCTTATTTGGTAGTACATAGAACTTGAATGGATCTGATACGTCTCCACTACAAGTAGTTGGATTTACGGCGGTCACAAAAACCTTCCAAATGTGCTCTCCTACAGTTGCCGCCGCACTTGTTTGTAACGCCGGAGCGGTACCGACAACCGCTACAGTGAGCACAGTTGCCGCGCCGATTGGGACATCAGCAGCCGTAAATTCCTGCCATGTTACCTTATCACCAACTAGCAAAGCTCCTTCAACAGTTGCGTCGGGTTTTAGATTAGCAATTGCACCTCCGCAGATGTAAAGCGGGTATGTTTCAGCCATTGCCAAGAATGGAGAAGCAAACAAGAATAGCATAATAGCTATCATTTTTGGGGTTGTAAAAATTGTTTTCATGTTATTGGGGATTTAGTGGTAAATAATATTGTTAGTTTAAATTGACAAGTGCCTATTCTACAGCTACATGAGGTGTTAGAGGTTTGGGCTGAACCACCAGACTGAAGAGTGCTGGAGAACTTTCACACCCTGATGCATTTTTGATGATCAGAGAACCGCTATATGATGCGGCAGGAATGCCGGTAGGAATGTTTATGGTAATTGGTGACGCCGGAAGGCTCTGGTTATTTACCCCAGTTAATAACGGTGAAACCCAAGTTATAGAGTAAGTCAGCGAAGTTCCCGTAACTGCTGTGTAACTTAAGTTTGTGCTTCCAATTCCTCGGCATACGATGGGATTGCTGCCAAGGGTAATTGTAGGAAGGGGCTGAACCGTTAATGGTACAGGGTTAGAGGTAATGTCCTGCAAACAACCAGCAACGCCTCCAGTTATTTTGACACGAAACAGCCTGTTGTTCATTGCTATTGTTGTAGCTGTTACGTTAAGTGTGGGTGAATTTGTGCCCATACTTATCCAATTGGTTCCATCGTAATATTGCCACTGATATCCTGTTATCGAGGCACCGGACGGCACTGTTGCTGTTACGGAAAAATTTGCACTAGCTCCTTCGCAAACATTGCTTGCAGCTAGCGTGGATGGCTGAACTGTAATTGTAGGAGCTGATGGGGCGAGACTTACATCATAGATCCTTAATGCATCTCCCAATACGCCAATGCCGAGCAGGCCCTTATCAAATTCAATCTTGAAGCGGTCGAAAGCAACACCTGGCTTTATGCTCAGGTCTAAGTCTTTATGCGTACTTCCGATATTGATGAGGTTAAGCACATCCAGTCCTAGCAGCGATATCAGGCTGCCAAGAGGTTGTGTGTATACCGGGGTTTCAGAAATACCGGAATATGCATAGAATTTAATGCCATTTAACTGGGCAAGTGAAAGACCGATCAGGCTTTTTTCTATTCCTAGATGTAGGTGAACGCCATCATTGGTTGTAGCTACGTGATCATAGAAGAACGATTGTGACACTTTACTTGCTACGCCCACGCTTGCCAGTCCACTTGAAAAGGAAGAATATTGGTTCGCAACTCCATTAATGGCATACTGAGGGTTGGCCACAAGTTGACTCAAGTCCAGGCCGCCAACTAAAGCACCCGAATTAATTGTGATGCCTGAAGCTTCCCCTGCGTTAGTGAATTGAGGTAGGGTGCTGCAGGCGTTGCCTGGCGACTGCGTAAATGCGTGATAGACATTTACCTCTAATTTACGGGCGACATCAGCGACTCGGAGGTCAGATGGTAAAGCAACATTTAGCCTAACGGAATTGTAAGCTGCATCTGGGGTCACTGAAAGATACCATTCGCCATCTTTGTCTATTAAAGTACGGGTGATTGTATTGGCAGAAGAGCCTGCTACAGTACCTACATTTTCCGTTCCGTTGTATGCGGCCCCTGCAGTTGTATTGGCTGTGTTTAGGGTATAATTTCCAGATGAAGAATAACCTCTTCCTATAATATTTTGGATTTCTACTAATCCCAATAAACCACCCACGGCTACCGACGCTCCACTTAGCGTTGGTTTTTCTTTTAATTTAAAGTATGTGGTTGTGCCAGATGAAATAATTGAGTTGCCGGTATTTCGAAACTGAATATAGACATCTGCTCCTGCGCCTAATAATCCAACAACTCCTAAGTCTTGTGCTGCAGTTAGTTTCACAGGTGTAGTGCTTACTCCTGTGAGCACTGTATTGTCACCATAGTAGAATCTGAAGGTAGTACCTAAACCAGCAAAGTTTGTAGTACTGTGGGAAGATAGGGGAGGTACGCTTACGGATGCGCTACCGGTACCTAATGAAATCGCAGCCCCACCACCAAAAAAGTTCCCTGTTTTTTGTCCTGTTAAGTATGTTTTTGATTGGGCAATCGCAATATACAAGTTACCAACTAACAACATACCTGTGAGGAGCAATAGTTTTACGGAAATCTTAATTTTTCCTGGCATTTCTGTAAGCGATAACAATATGTATATGCTCTACAACTGAATGATATCTTTGAATAATAATTTCTTACTTGTAGATTTTGTCAAAATTATTGCTCTAGTGGCAAATATTTTTATTCATAATGTTCATTTTTGTTTGATGAAAGAAAAAGATCAAGTTTCGATTTTCGCTTTTGAATAATGCGGGAAGTTGAGGTAATGTATTGACAATCAGGTAATTTTATCAAGATGTATTGAATGTTCATTTTGTTCATAAAAATGAACTGCAAGATGAATGTTTTTTGAGTCGATATTGTGAACAAGATTTGTTCACATAAGTTCGTAATCAGTATAGAACAGGAGGAAAATCAGCAATTTATCATTCACATAATGTCTGAACACTGACATTTTTCTTGTGCTAATTTTGTTTGTTGTTATTAACTTTGCTGTATGATTACGTTAAGTTTAAATAAAGTTCTTTTGGTGGGACTATTTGTAGCCTCTTTTGTTTCTTCAACTTTTGGTCAATCTGACAAGAGCAACCCGTCTCCGTTGAAATTTCCTGCGCCGAAAGGCATCAATAATCAACTTTTTTATTTACAGCGTGATCCAAACATAAATACACTCATTTATGCCTTAAATATTAAGGACAATGGAGATATAGATGAAAAAGAGCCGGTATCGGCCTATTGGATCAGATATACTGAAGGGGGTGATAAGAAAGACCTATCTTATGTTCAAAAGAAATTTGCTTATGGTGTGGATTCGAAGGTAATAGGAAAAGACCAGTTCGAGCTTCGATTTGTTTCTCATAAAAAGCTGCCATTATATCTACTTAAATCTATCGTAGATAAAAAATACCATGTTTACGTTACAGTGAATAATACAAAGCTACTGCTAGACCGTATTTTTGTCCGTATTGAAGGAGGGTCTTTTTGGATTCCTAATGTTAAGTATGTAGAACTTAGAGGAATTAATCAAGAAACTAATGCTTTGGTTACGGAACGTATTGCAGTTTAGTAATTAGTTTTAATTTAAAAAGCACCTGTTATTAGGTTTGTTTTTAGGTGTAAAAGCAAACCTAATTTTACACATTAAACTTCTTCCTCTCTTTGTCTATTTTCTCTTGTATCGCTTCAAGGAGCCAGTCTTTTTTGGAGAATCCGATGATTCTTCCTGGTTTTTTTGGTCGCCTGTCGCACAGTTCAGCTATAGTCTCAAGGTCACTTTCCAAAATTAGAATATTAAAATTTTTGACTTTATCTTCGGCGGGTCTGTCAACTTGTTTAGGGCTGCCACCTTTATTGATGATTTCTTTGATTTTTTTTTCACTTGCCCTTGAGGTTGGGCGTTCTTCTACCTTAATTTCAGGTGTTCTTTTCGGAGGTAATTGTATTTTTGACATGTTCTAAGCTAATTTCATCACTTCGTTAAACAATGCGTTTAGTTCACTAATGGCCTTATCATCTGCTGGCTCGTACTCGAATACTGAAATTCCTTTTCCTGCCGCATTCGAGAAACATTTGCGGTTAATTAGTGGCTGGTTAATATATGTTAATCCTTCAGCTTCTTCCAGAGCAGCAGCAGTATCTCTGTTGTCTGCACTTCTTAAATCCGCGCGATTTAGGAATGCAAATACCTTTAGCTCGTGATTTACTGATTTGATGTCTTCTATCAGTTGCTGAACTTTAGTTACCGTCCAGAAGTCGAAACTGCGCGGGTAGAAGGGAACCAAGTAGGTGTCTGCAACAATAAGTGCAGCACGCTGACTTTTAGTGTCTCTACCACCTGTATCAATTATGATGTCATCATACTTTTTTTTAAGATTTGGCATTTGAGACCGAATTGCATCGCCTGTGAGCTTTATTGCCGTAAACCCTAAGTTGCCCTCCAGCGTTGCGTCACGCCAGGCCGTGTAGTCTGTTGCCGTTTCCTGGTCGTCTGCATCGATCAGCAGGATGTCTCTTTTATGTTGTTCTGCCAAATACTGGATGAAGTTTACAGCTACAGTTGTTTTTCCAACTCCTCCTTTGATGCCTCCAAATACGTAGATCATATAATGCTAATGGTGTAAAATTGAACCTGTTTTATGGTGTAAATATACACCTTTTTTCAGTGTAAAATTGAACCTGTTTTTCAGTGCAAAATTGCACCTAATAATAAGGTGTAAAATTAGGTGCTTTTAAACACCTAATTATTTAGTAGATTTGCAGCCTCCTGATCAATGAAAAATGTCAACGTTCCCTCTATTGGTTCAATTAGTTGGGAAGGATACAGGCTGGTGTTCTTCTCCTGATCTTCTATGACATGCTTGATCGCATTCGCCTTCGATTCTCCGAAAACTAGAAATGCAATATTCTTAGATTTATTAATGAGTGGAGCAGTGAAACTGATGCGATACGTGGATAGTTTGTCGACATACACCGAATCAATAGTGACATTGTTGTTGGTGAGAATGGTCGTTTCAGGGAACAGGGAGGCAGTATGAGCATCATCACCCATTCCTAGAAGTATAAGATCAAATGACAGGTCTGCACCGTTGAAGTGTGCTGTAATTGCCTTGAAATATTCAATTGCGGCTTTCTCAGGTTCTATACTGGTATCCACATAGAAAATATGATCGGCAGCGATTTTAAGTGGTTCTAAAAGCGTAGTCTTAGCCATCAAACCGTTGTAGTTTTCATGTGTTGCCGGTACATTACGCTCATCTCCGAAAAAGAAAAATACCTTTGTCCAATCTGTTTTGTCATGGTAATTAGTAACCAATAATTCGTATAATTTCTTTGGCGAATTACCGCCAGTAAGCACGAAATTAAAATGGCCTTTTTCCTTGATTGATTGATTGGCGATATTGATAATATAATCGGCCAGGTCCCTGAACAATTCCTGGCCGGTATGATAGATCAAAAGATTCATCTAGTCTTTGTTTAGTGGTAAGGTAAACCAGTGAAAGCCGTCTCTCGCAATAAGCGCTTCGGCATCTTCAGGTCCCCATGAATCAGCAGTATAGTTAGGGAAACTCAAAGACTTTTTATTTGCCCATGCATTTACAACAGGCATAAGTAGTTCCCATGCACTTTCGACCTGATCCGCACGCATGAATTGCGTTTGGTCGCCCGTCATAACATCTAATAGGAGTGTTTCATAAGCCTCTGGTGTTTCAGTACTGTATGTACCCTTATAATCGAAAACCATATCGACAGGGTTAAGAACCATATCTAAGCCTGGTCTCTTACCTTGCACTTGCAAACGAATACTCATCTCTGGTTGTATGCTGATTATCAATCTGTTTTGTTGCCAATGCTCAGTAACTCCTGCCGGAAAAATATGATGTGGGACATCTTTAAACTGGATGGTGATCAAAGAAGAGGTCTGAAACAGGCGTTTACCGGTTCTGACATAAAATGGAACGCCCTGCCATCTCCAGTTGTCTACAAAAAATTTAATAGCTGCAAAGGTTTCGGTATTAGAATCCGGATCAACGCCGGTTTCATGACGATACCCAGGAACTTCTTTCCCTTCAACCCAACCTTTGGTATATTGCCCGCGAACAGTGCTAAAACGTATATCCTCCGGGCTAAATGGCCTCATCGCCTTTAATACGTCAACCTTCTTATTTCTGATCTCGTCAGCATCAAAGTTTACCGGTGTTTCCATACCAATCAGGCACAATAGCTGCAGTAGGTGGTTTTGGATCATGTCCCGCAATGCACCTGCTCCTTCGTAGTAACCACCTCTATCGCCAACGCCAAGTTGTTCAGTAACAGAAATTTGAATATGATCAATGTATGTTCTGTTCCAGAGTGGCTCCAAGAATGAATTAGCGAACCGGAAGGCCATAATATTTTGAACGGTCTCTTTACCCAGGTAATGATCTATGCGGTAGATTTGTTTTTCTGTAAATATGCCGGTAAGAATACAATTGAGGTCTTTAGCTGTCTGTAAATCGCGACCAAATGGCTTTTCGATTACGATTCGACAATTATCTTCGTTGCCAGCAAGTTCGTACTTGGAAAGACATTGTGCAATAAGGGGAAATAGATTGGGAGCAACAGCTAAGTAATACAATACTTGTGTTGTTGGGCCAAATTCTGCCTGATATTTTTCAATGTTTTTCTTGAGGTTGCCAAAAGTTTCTGGCGACTCTACGTCTACAGACGTGTAGTGGATATGCTCTGCAAATTTAGACCATTTGTCTTGTTTTACTTTACCAGATCTGGAGAAACTATTTACGCCGTCCATAAGTGCGGTGCGGAATTTCTCATCGTTAAGCGGCTTTCTTGCAGTACCTATAATGGCATATTTCTCAGGCATATAGCCATCTGCATAAAGGTTATAAAGCGCAGGAGCAAGTTTGCGCAAATTTAAATCGCCTGTTCCTCCAAAAATTACAATAATTGTGGGGTTTAGACTGATGCTAGTTTTCATCTGTTAAGGTTTGTAATGCTAATTATTGGTATTCCAGTTGGCATGAAAAATGCCTTCTTCATCAATGCGTTCAAAGGTATGCGCTCCAAAAAAGTCTCTTTGCGCCTGAGTTAAATTTAGTGGTGAATTTGCAGTTCTTAGCGAATCGTAATAAGTAAGCGCTGAAGCATAGCAAGGAATGGCGATGCCATTTGCTATGGCAGCTATAACTACTGATCTGGTGTCACCTATTATGTCTTTTAATTGATGCTGTATGCCCGAATCACTAAAAAGGTGAGGTAATTTCGGTTGTTTGGTATAAGCTTGGAAAATATCCTCCAATAATTCTGCTCTTATGATACATCCACCTCTCCAAATTTGAGATATTTCTTTTAGGTTAAGGTCATATTTAAATTCAGCAGATGCCTGTTCAAGCAAATGAAGTCCCTGTGCATATGAAGTGATCATTGCGAAGTAAAGTGCCTGCTCCAGCTGAATTTCGAAAGTTGCAGCATCTGAGATCGCAGCTTTCTCATGTGGAAGCGCTTCGGCCAGATTGATTCTGAGTGACTTAAATTTTGACAGATCTCTCGTGCTAACTGCTTCATTTATAGTTGGAATAGGTAGCTGTAAATCTACAGAAACTTGCGTAGTCCATTTTCCAGTGCCCTTTGATTTTGCTTCATCTTTAATAAAATCAATCAGCATCCCACCGGTTTTCTCATCTTTGACTTTAAAAATGTCTTTAGTAACTTCAAGCAGGAAGGACTTGAGTCTGCCTTGGTTCCATTTGTCAAAAAGGTTATAAATCTGTTCGTTATCGTATTTAAGACCATTTTTCAACAGATCATAAGTTTCTGCAAGGATTTGCATCATCGCATATTCTATTCCGTTGTGCACCATTTTAACAAAGTGGCCAGAGGCGCCAGGACCGATATAGGCGACACAAGGATCCCCATTGACTTTCGCAGAAACAGCCTCTAATATAGGTTTTACAGAATTATATGCCGTTTTATCTCCACCAGGCATCATACTTGGTCCAAAACGTGCGCCTTCTTCACCACCAGAAATTCCCATTCCGAAGAAATGGATCCCTTGTTCAGAAAGTTCTTTAGCCCTGCGGCTTGTATCGGTAAAGTGTGAGTTACCACTGTCAATAATCATATCATCTTTATCCAGGAGCGGAACAAGTTCGCTGATTACGCTGTCCACTATGGCGCCGGCTGGCACCAGAAGCATGATCCTTCTTGGTAGTTCCAAGCTGTTTATGAAGTCATTAAGCTCTTCAAAGCCCTTCAAGTTATGTTCAGCTCCGTCTTCGGCAAGTTTCTTCAACATTTTAGGATCCTTATCGTATCCGGTAACTCGAAATCCGTGGTCTGCCATGTTGAGCAATAGGTTGCGGCCCATTGTTCCCAGGCCAATCATTCCTAAAGTAAATTTATCATTCATTTTTTATTTTTTATCAGGATGGATAGTGTATACATGATATTTTTCAGCGGCTTGCCAAAGTTTAGCACCTCCTTTGATGCCATCTTTATTGGTAACCAGATGAATATTATGGTCCAACTCAAAACTAATATGCTTGGAATTACCACCGCCAATATATAACGTATCATAGTTAAATACTGTCTTGTAAATCTCAATGATTCTTTGGAGGCGTTCGTTCCATTTTTTTTCACCTATTTCTTCAAAAGCGGAGGTACCGATGTAAGCATCGTAATCCTTTTTCTTTGTTACAGGCAAGTGTGCAAGCTCTAGGTGGGGCAGGAGCTCGCCGTCATATACTAAAGCGGTTCCAAATCCTGTTCCTACAGTAAATACGATCTCGAATCCTTTGCCCTTTACAAGCCCCAGTGCTTGTTGGTCGGCATCGTTAATTAGTCTTACAGGCAGGTCCAGCAAATTGCTGATCTGTTGAGCAAGATTAACGTTTGCCCATTGATTTTTGGCAAGGTTTGGCGCAGTTTCAACCACACCTTTTTTTACGTATCCAGGAAAACCGACAGACACCCTATCAAAATCGTCGTCAAAAGAAGAAACCAGTTGTTTGATGATTTCTATAATGTTCTCAGGAGTTGATTTCTTTGGGGTAGGAATCTTTTTGAAATCGGTAAGAAGTTCACCTTCTTGAGTTAAAATACATGCTTTAACACTTGTGCCGCCAATATCTATAGATAGAATGTTGCTGCTCTTTTTTTTAGGATTAACTGGCATATTTGATTTTTTGTAAAATGGCCTGTTGTTATAAACAATCCAAAATAACAAATTTTAGTCCGATTACTGGCTAAGTAATTTTTTATAAGATGGAATAATTACTGATAAGAAACAATTGTCTGAAAAAGTATGCGCTATAAAAGTCGGATTTTAGCGTTGTGTATATATTGTGTATAGTTTTTAGTTCAAATTCAAAACCTTTGGGAGTAAAACAAATAAAATGATTTAGCTGTTAAAAATTGTTAAAAAAAAATCAGTTAAAACATTTGCAATTAATTTTTTCTTTCGTATCATTGTTAAGGGAATAATCGATTTAGCACAAATGGTCGGTTATTTAACAAACCAAGTATATAATTTTATAAACCAAGCTATGAATCGAACTTTTACAAAAAATCTAGGGAGTGATGCCTCACTTCAGCACTACAATCATTATCAGAAGCACAATAGAGCAGCCTTAGTTGAGTCTGTTTTGCTTATGACTAATTTTTAATAGTCCAAACAAGCTAAAACGATTTAACCTATATCTTAAATAACAGCTGATAGTTTCAAGCCTTCAATTTCCCAGGGCTAGGAGTTGTTTTCTTTGTTTACGGTATTTCCATTACATCAAACAATTAATAAACAGTTTTTTAATCAGTTAATACTTAATTATCTGTTATGCGCATTATTGCAACTATAACTTTTCTGGGTGTGCTGTGTACAACAACATACTCCTTCGGCAATACGGCTAGGTCTGCCTGTGTTTCGAATCACTTCTCGTTAGTGCGAAGCTTCCAACAGACGGATACGGCTAAGTCGGACACCGCTAAGAAGGACACTGCTACTGTAGGTATTAAGCCTTTGCCAAAGACTATTGCTAAAAAGCTTGAATCTAAAGGCAGTAATCTTGATCCTAAGAAGCTATCCACATTTCCGGCGATCTCTTTACAACAGTATTTAAAAGGAGAAGCTGCAGGTTTATATGTTACCGAACCATCTGGTGAGCCAGGTACCGTTCAAAACATGTACATTCATGGAACTTCACAACCATTATTATCACAACGTGAAGTTTTTCAAACACAACCATTAGTAATATTAGACGGTGTTCCATTAATTGGCGAGCATCCATTTGCATTTGACATCCAGCAGTACAAGTATGATAGACTGGGTCCGGCTACAAATCCTTTAGCTAATATCAATATGGCCAACATTCAATCTGTTCAGGTTTTAACAGGTTTAAATGCGACTGCCATATATGGACCTAAAGGAGCAAACGGTGTTATCTTATTGACAACTAATTCTCCAAGTACCAAAAGAAGAATTACTTTCGATAGTTACGTTGGCGTGGCTACCCCAAATGCGGTAACTACGGTTAATGGTAAATTTGAAAATGATTTCAGAAGACAGTTCTATAACAAGTATACTGCCAATGGTGTATATGGCGATAATGATGTTTATCCATTATACTTAAGTGATTCATTGAATAACGCATACTATGGTCCGGCTAACTGGAGTGAAAGCTACTATGGAAAAGAACTTCAGTATGGCATCAATGCAAGTATAGCTGGTGGTACTGATCGTGCTAACTTCCGTTTCTCTGTAGGTTCCCTTCGTAGCGCTGGTATTGCAGATGATACTAAAGCTGATCGGTATGACACGCGTTTCATCATCAATATGAAACCTGTGCAATGGTTAACTTTTAGCGCAATGGTAAATGCCAACCGTGTTCAGCGTGATCGCAACCGAAATGTGCGTGACCGTTTCGCAACTGTGAACTACATTCCGGATTTGACTTCACCTATCGCTCCAAATAAAGATAAGTATGACTCCTATTTGAGCGAGTTCAATAAAGGCTTTGACAACAATAGGTCAAATATTATCGAGGGCTATGCCAAGGTTGGTGTTGATCTGGGTAAATTTAAATTCATTACCACATTTGGACTAGATTATTACGAGGGTTATCGTGATATTTTCTATGCACGTACTTTGTTACAGACAACCAACTTTGCTTCCAATTATTTTGGGTACAATCAACGTTCGACTATTGATAACATTGCTACTTATGATTTGGATTTAAATGAAGATAACAAGTTTACTTTCACTGTAGGAAATACGATACAAAACGATTTATACCGTTATACTAATGCTTATGCATATAAAGGTAGTAATGACTTTATTAAGTTAAATTTATTGTATTCTGATCCTAACCAATCTAACTACTTAGAGCCTTATGTTTATTCAAAATTCTTGGTTTATAAGTTTTTAGATAGAACAAAAAATAATCAATTGTCATTCTACGGAAAGGCAGATTATAGCTTCAAAGATAAATACAATTTCTCAGCGATCTTACGTGCGGATGCTTCGTCCAATCAACAACCAACCAATCGCTGGTATTATTCACCTATTGTTTCAGCAGGATGGGATATGAAAAAGGAATTCTTTGCTGATGATGATACTTTCTCTGAGTTGAATCTTCGTGCAAGTGTAGGCAGGATGGGAAGATTTGAGAACTTTGACAATTATGGACAAGGTCCTCAATACACTGCTTTCATCGGGTTTACTGGTAACCTAATATCTCCGGGATACAATGGTATTGCTACTTTGACTCGTCCTTACAACTTCGGTTCTGTAGGTTATGATATTAAATGGGCTTATACCGATCAGGCAAATCTAGGTTTAGATGCTTCTTTCTTGGGTGACCGTGTTCATGGAAGTATTGATGGTTACTACAAACATGATAAAAACATGTTGTTAGGCGTTCCATCTGCAGCTGAGTATGGTTATACATCGGTGATCAAAAACGGTATGGCTATCCGCAATATGGGTCTAGATCTTGTATTGAGTGGAGATGTGTTTACTAAAGCTAATACAGTATCTTGGACATCAGCTGTTAATGTTAACCTTAACAGAAATGAGTTAACTGCATTACCTGGTGGTTTGAACCAAATCGTTATTGGCGACAGGATGCTTAAAGTTGGAGAGTCTGTTGATAGCTACTGGTTATTAACTAACCAAGGAATCTATAATACTGATGCTGAAGTTCCTTCAAATGGTGCAGGTGGCAAAATGGCTTATAATGGTATCACATTAAAGGCAGGTGATCCTAGATGGCTTGATGTAAACGGAGATGGCGCAATAAGTGATGCTGACAGAACTTTGCAAGGACATTCTTTACCAACACTTTCAGGTGGATGGAATAACGAATTTGGCTACAAAAACTGGTCATTGAACCTAAACTTCTATTACAATGTAGGTCGTGATTTAATCAATCAGGAAATGGCGAACAGATTTGATTTTGTTAACCGTGAAGGTCAAAATAGCATTAACTCTGTGAAGGAAATTACATTTTGGGAAAAAAGAGGAGATTATTCTAAATACCCAATTTATAACCCTTGGAGTTCAGTTTCACCTTATCAAGTTGGACAAGATTTATTCCTAGAAAATGCATCTTTTATCAAATTACGTACCGTGTCGATCGGTTACGATTTGACCAGCATGTTTAAGAAAAAATCTCCGAATGTTGAGCGATTCTATGTTTACGGTGCTGTTAACAATGTATTTACACTGACTAATTATACAGGTCAAGATCCTGAACTGGCTGGTTATTCAGGTTATGATACAGGTTATGGAATGCAGATTCCAAGAACGTATACAATTGGTGTTAAAATGGATTTTTAATTCCAGGAACGTAGACAAATAATATTGAGTACCATTTAAAATTGAGAAAATGAAAAAAATAATTTTGCTGAGTCTTGTCTTCTTTACCCTCCTTGCAGGAAGTTGTAAAAAAGCGCTGGACATCAACTCGACCCGTGTGGTAAGTGAGGAGAACTACTGGAACACCCTTGAGGATGCCAGGGCAGGAATCATGGGTGTATATGGCTTGACCAGAGCAGCTTTGGCTGATAATAATGGCCACTGGATCTACGGTGACGTGCGCATGGGTAATTTTGATTCCCCAGTTCGTCAGGATCTAAAAGCAGTGATCAAAAATGATTTAAATGCATCATATCCAGTTGTAAATGCACTTTCTAACTGGAGGAGATTTTATGCGATCGTTAATGCTGCAAATATCTTTTTGGAGCGTATTCCTGAAGTAAAAGCTAAAGATCAACGCTATACACAAAATAATATGGATGTAGATGTTGCACAAGTTCGTTTTTTAAGAGCTTATGCTTACTTCTACATGGTTAGGATTTGGGGTGATGTTCCATTTATCATTTCTTCTAGAGATGGTAGTTTTGAGAACCGTCCAAAATCAAGTAAAGATGCCATTTTGGAATTTGTTCAGTCTGAAATGCTGGCCGCTGCTGTAGTTTTACCTTACCGTTACAGTGTTAACGACATACAACAACCAGGCTTGTATTACAATGAGTATGAAAGCAGATGGAATGGGGCCTTGATCAGAAAACTAACTGCATACGGTATGCTGGCAAATGTTGCGGCATGGCAAGGAAAGTATACAGATGTTATTAAGTATGCAAACATTGTAATTACCGATTATGGTAAAGCAGCAATGAATTATACTTCCACATCGTTTTTAACTTCGAGGAACGGATTCTTTTACGATAAAAGAAACGAACACCTTCTGGCTTTCGGCTTTGTTTGGGGCCATCAAGATGCCACTTTTACCGGTAATATGGAATCACTAGCGTTGGCAGAACCTGTTGTTAATAAAGCTATACCTGATGTATATGTTCCAAAGGATTCAATTTTAACAATTTTCAAAGAGACCAACGATGGAAGGTTTAACATTGATACAACTGGTACAACACACTCCCAAGCTTATTTCACCAATTTCTTAGGCAGGTATCCAATCTTCAGTAAGATCAAAGTAATACAAGATGGCCAAGTGGATCCTACTTTCAGGATTTATTCTAGCGCTATTGTGGTGACCAGATTGGAAGACATCACCTTATTACGGGCTGAAGCTTACGCCGCTTTAGGTGAGAATAGTAATGCCATTAATGATTTGAATACCATCAGGCAATTAAGGTATAACGTAGATAATAAAGGTGTTCAAAACGAGAGTGCGAGTACTTATCTAGCGTATGATGCAAATAGAAACGGATCTGTATTGGATGCGATATTCTTAGAAAGACAAAAAGAATTTATGGGAGAGGGGATGCATTTCTATGATCAGGTTCGCTACAATAAGATCAAACAGACCAATGCTAAGTTCATGGACCTAATCAATAGAGGAGGTATTTACTGGCCGATTTCTCGTGATATTCTTGCTCAGAACCCGTTGTTAGTTCAAAATTCATATTGGAAGTAATTAAGGAAAGATAGACATGAAAAGATTAAATTTTTACGGAAAATTTTTAGGAGCAGCATTGTTTTCTGCACTAATGTTTCAGGTAGGGTGTAAAACCGAGGATACATATAAAAATGCACAACCGGTTAACAACACTACTTCACAGAATATATATGAGTATTTAAAAAGCAAACCAGGTGTTTATGATTCATTGGTTTTCTTGATCGACAAATTGAATTTGCAAAAGACTTTAACTGATAGTACTGTTACGCTGTTTGCACCTTCTAATTTGAGTTTCCAGATTGCGATAAAGAACTTAAATGAAATTCGCAGGTCACAAGGAAAGCCATCTGTTTACTTAAAGGACATTACTTCTGGTCAAGCATTGTTGCCAAAAGATATCTTGAAAGCTCAGGCAGACTTAGCACACATTGATACCATGACCTCCAGGTACATCATCCGTAAGGAGTTCTTATCTTCGGATTTTTCTGTGGGAGATGGGCAAACCATCACTAGTGTGAGAAGTGCTTATCCGATGCACGGTCAGCGTTTATATGCAGATGCTCAAGGCTGGCAAAATGGAGGTTCTGAGGTTATTGAATTTGCCAACACGAAACGTAGTGTTTTTGTCGCCAATTGGTCGAAAACAACTACTACTTCGGTTAACATTAAAGCTAAAAATGGTATCATCCATTTGTTGAGAGCAGATCACGTATTCGGGTTTGACGAGTTTGTGAGAAGGTTGACATTGGTTCCACCTCCTGTGAATTTAACTTTTGCAGACATGAATGCTTATAATGCTGCATTACCTAAGCCTACTACCCCACCTTATAGTGTTAAATTTAATGGCGATTACCAAGATGGTGGAGTTTCTGGTGGTGAGCGTATTGATAAGTTATTTGACAATAACGTATTAACCAAGTTTATTGCGCGTTTCACTGATGGTAATAATGCACCTACCATCATTACCTACAAACCTTTTACAGGACCATTTCTTGCAAACGTTTATACCGTTACCTCGGCAAATGATGCTGGAGGAAGGGACCCGAAAAGCTGGAGGTTAGAAGGTTCACTAGACGGTACAAATTATGTACAGTTAGATACACGTCAGGATATTGATTTTTCATCCAGGTTTGAAACTAAGATATTTGATTTCAAAAACACAGTATCTTATAGTTATTATCGATTGACGATTTTGAGCAATCATGGTGATGGTTTGTTCCAAATGGCTGAATGGACATTGAACTACAGACAAACCTTTTAATTAACGAGTAAGAGATTTTAAACCAAAAGACTATTATGCAAAACGCAATTAAATATAAGGCTTTGATACTGTTAACAGCAGTAATTGCTTTCTCCGGTTGCAGGAAGATTTTTAATCTGCCGGATGAGCGGGATTATCTAAGCACCCGAGCAGATTTCACCAGGAAGGATTTTGATCCGATTTTGGGCAGAACTAATGACTACAAAGACATTTTCAATGCTGATAATTCCACTTTTCCAATGACCTTTGAGATTTTAAATCCAAGGTTTGGAGATGGTAGACCAGCAACAGATATGTTGCAAGCTAAGCCGGTTCTGGTTTGGACAGGTGAATATACTGGTAAAGAAACCAGTTTAGCGGAAATTGAAGCAAAGAGAAAAATAGAGAATCATCCAATTTTGGAAATGAAGAACTCTGGGGAGCTGATATTTTGGAATTCAGCTACAAGAGACATTATTGCTCCGAGAGATTCGGTTGTTTATCCTCAGAATGTTCGTTATTTTGATGTTCGTGTTACCAATTCAGGTGGATCAAGGGTTATAAAGAATCTAACAGTTACGCCAAGAATTGATGTACCTTATGAGCCGGCTGACGACTATAATCAAATTACTGGATTACCAAATACTACTACTCCAGGAGGAAAGGCAAGAATATATAACTATCCAAATGTTTCAGGAATCATTAGAGGCGCTACCACAAATACACAGTTTGATGGCGCGAGAAATCCAAATACAGGTTTGATATATATGTATATCAGAAAGTACACTGGAGATGATGCAAATGGTAGTACATTAAGATTTAAATTCCTGGATAAGGATTCTGTTGCCATTGATCCTGTCAAATTTGGAGATACCAAGTGGGATCAATTGGTTCATGGATTTAACAAGAAGATGACTAAAACCTATGTTAAATATGACGTGGCTTACCCAATACCGTTGGCTAGGGTACCAAGTATGTACACAGCCGGTGGTGTAACAAGTACAACTGGTGGTGACCAGGCTTATGTTGAGTTTAGCTTTTCCCGCTTAGGATTTGGTAACGTCAGAGAGACAGGAAAGATCTCTACCAATTTCAAAATTTTTGAAAAAGGAGATTGGGAGATTGTATTCCATTTCAAAACTGTTAACCCGAAATTCGAGAACGATTAAATCCTAATGATAAAAAATTAATACGATGAGAAAACAAATTATTTTGCTATCAATTTTTTTCAGTTGCATTTTTATGTGCGTGGATTTGATAGCGCAAACTAAAAAGGTTACCGTTAGGGGAACCGTTATAGATGCGGCGTCCAAGGAACCGATGGTTGGAGCCTACGTATCGACGGGGTCGCCATTAAAGGTTGTAGCTACAGTTAACGCAAATGGTGCCTATTCAGTAACTGTGGATGACGGTGCTACACTAACATTCAGTTATATCAGCTATGATAATATACAGGTTAAATTAAAGCCTGGTCAAACTATTGCTAACGTTTCATTATCCGAAACCAAAAACCAGTTAAGTGATGAGGTTGTAATTCGGGGTTATGTTAAAAGAACCCGTGAAACTACAACTGGTTCATCTTATATCGTATCTGGTAAAGAGGTGCAGGATGTTCCGGTAGGTAACGTGGAGCAATTGCTACAGGGTAAGGTTGCGGGTTTGAACATTCAGAACAATACTGGTGCTCCAGGTATGCGTGGTAGTACCAATATTCGTGGTCTGTCTACCATTACCGTAACAGGTACTGGTGAGAATGCTTTCTTACAACCAACATCACCACTATATGTAATTGATGGTGTACCTATGGATGCAGACAAAGCATCAGAATTTGGTTTTGATCAGCAAGGTCCTGGCGTAAGTCCACTTTCCTTAATTCCTCAGGAAGATATCGCCAGCATCGAGGTATTGAAAGATGCAACTGCAACAGCATTGTATGGTTCCAGGGGTGCTTATGGAGTTATCTTGATCCAAACTGTACGTGGTCAATCGGAAATTCCTAGAGTTGTTTATACTTCTAATTATTACCTTTCGAAAGTTCCAAAACTTCGTGAAACTTACGGAGGTGTTAATGAGCGTAATTTCAAGTTGGCACAGATTAATCAGTATGGCATATTTTCTGATAAATATTTAATCTCCAATACGCCGTTCTTAGCAGATAGTTTGAATGCGTTTTATAACAACTCTACAGACTGGCAAGATATTTTCTACAGCGATCAATTCAATACTACTCATAACGTTGCTTTGGATGGTGGTGATCAGAAATTCAACTATAAAACTAACGTAGGTTACTATTCGCAAAATGGTATTATTGCCAATACTGGTTTTGAGCGTTACAGCTTGAACATGAACATGGAGTTTAAACCTACTACCAGATTGCGTTTTTATGGATCATTAAGAGGATCATTAGGTAAGGTTCAATCGGGTTCAGGTACTGGTGTTTTACAACGTGTAGTAGATCAAAGTTCACAAAGATCTTCATTGCTGCCTGGCCCATCATTCTTATTAGCTACCAGTGATGTACTGACTACCTTGCAAATCAGGGAAAGTGCCGGTCCAAGAAACATTAACGCGCAGATGGACGCTAGTTATGAATTGTTTCCTGGAGTTAATGCGAGTACCACGACCAATTACGATTATACTACTGAGATCAAAGATACTTTCCTTCCTGCGGCTGCCAATCAACAATTCGCTGCAGTTTATAATTACAGTGGCTATAGCTCTCAATTGTATAACAGAAATAACATCTCCTATGTTAAATCAATCAATGAGGCGCACAACTTTTTCTTAAACTTATTTAGTGAGTTGTATGTAAGAAAGAATCAAATTGGTATCACTTCCCTAACGAGATTGCCAAACGATCAATTCGAAGGTCCTTTGGGTTATGACGGTTACTTTTCAAGAGGTGGTGGTATCTTAACCAGTTTTTACGATTTAAAAACTGTAGCTATTGCTGCTGCATTTACGTATGACTATAAAAAGAAATATGTAATGGACTTAACTTACCGTATAGATGGTTCGTCAGCAAGTGGTCAGTTAGACCCTTACTCCAGAAACCCATCAATTGGTTTGAAGTGGAATTTTAACAAAGAAGAGATCTTCAAAAATTCAAAATGGTTGTCTTATGGTGACTTGAGGTTAACCGCTGGTCAGAATATCTATCCTAACGGCGCCCTTACAGATATCTATGGTCAATATGTTCCAAGACAGTTTTACAATAATTCACCGCGGATCGGGGTTGATTTTGACCGTGTACCGAATCCTTATTTGAAGGCAAAAAATGTTATCCAGTACAACTTAGGATTTGATGTTGGCCTTTTCGATGGTAAATTGGATGTGATCTTTGACACCTATTACAAAAAAGTAGATAATGAGTTATTTAATAATAAACTATCAAATGATCTAGCTTTTACTAATTATACAAGTAACGGTGTTTCCCTTGCGAATTATGGATATGAGTTGTCATTAACCAGCCGTCCGTTATCTAAGCAAAGTAAATTACAATGGACCATCTCTGTAAACGGTGCATGGAACCAGGATGTGTTGTTAACCTTGCCTGAACAATATAATGGTCAGTATATAGATCAAAGAAATCAGGATAATATTGCGCAGTACATCGCGTTGAGAGTTGGCAGAAACTCGTTATCAAACTATTTGTTTGTTAATCAGGGCGTGTACGCAAATACTTCTGATGTTCCAATTGATCCTGTAACTGGTTTAAGAATGAGAAATGGAGGATTTGGTTCCACATTGAATTCTTACCAAGGCGGTGATGCCCGTTTCTTTGACGCAAATGGTGATTATTTGATCGATAACAGAGACAGATTGATTTCTGGAAACACGCAGCCTTTGATTACTGGTGGTTTTACCAACACCTTCACCTACGGACAGTTTTCGCTGAATTTTTACGCGTCATTTACAGCTAAACGTTCAGTGCTGAACAACGCACTTGCAAAAAGATTGTTGTTATTAAGCAACCCATTTGGATTCTCTGCGGTTCCACCAGCTGATCAATTGAACATCTGGACTGGACCTGGTGATTCTGATGCAACGTATGCTAACGCATTCAATTATGCACATGAGCAGTATATGGGTAACTTTAGGTTTGAGCAAACTTTATGGCAGGAGAATGGAAGTTACTTTAAAGTAAATCAGGCAACTTTATCTTATAATGTACCTAAAAAGACTGCTAAGCGTGTTGGTTTAAATGGTATCCGTACCTATGTATCTTCAGCTAACTTAATTACCTTCTCTCCATATTCTGGTCCAAATCCTGAGAATGTTACAAATTTAGGTAAAGATTTATCCAGCGGTTATCCAAACCCAAGAACATTTACGCTTGGTTTTAACGTTACATTTTAATTGAAGTCACGAAAAACATAAGACATGAAAAAAATTATTATTTGCTTATTAATTGTGGTAAGCGCTTCACAATACGGTTGTAAGAAATTCCTGAGTATAACCCCAATTGACAAGTTAACAGGAAATAACTTTTACCAAAATGCCACTGATATCGAGAGTAATATCTCAGATATGTATGGTCAGATGTTTGATAAATATACCCAAACTTCGTTTGCAGGAGCAACCGGTGAGTTTCGCTCTGGTGAGGTAATCCCAGCAGTTCAGGGTGGTGATGGTAGAAGGGGAACAGGCCGACTTGGTGGTCACACCAGGCAAACTCCAGATCCTCAGGGTAACCTTGCTCCGCAGGTAATTCCTTTGACCACCGTTAACGACCGACTTTTATTAGAAGGTATCGATAACAGCCGTCCATGGGGTGGCTATAATTTCGCATCATTAACACAGTGGAAAGAGTGGTATCAAATTATTCAGCAAGCTAATATCTTGGTTAGCAAAATTGAGGAGGGTATCCCAGCCTTAACCGATGCAGAAGCTAAGAGATATATTGCTGAGGCGAAATTTATCCGCTGCATGTGCTATTTCCAAATGGTTAGGTTATATGGTGATGTAGTTTATTATACCACACCTTATCAGAAAGATCCGCTTCCTCGTGAAAACATGGTGTCGGTGATCAATAAATGTATCGAAGATTTGAAGGGTCCTAGAAATGATTTGCCGCTAACCATCTCAGATCCATCCTTGCGAGGAGTTAGGGCTACTCGTGGTGCTGCAATTGGCTTGTTGATGAATATGTACATGTGGAATGCTGGTTTTGATCCGGCTAATAAATCCAGAAACTATACTGAAACTGCTGCATTAGGTGAGGAAATTGTTAAGAGTGGTGCGTTCAGGTTATTACCAATGAATGAGTGGGCTACAGTAGCGAAAGGTCGTTCAGAGGAAAGTTTGTTTGAGTTGTTCAGAACATTGAACTATAACCAGGATTTGAACAACCCATTTGCGCAGGCAAATGCTTACTCGCCTTTCGGTGATGCATTTATCCACTTCCCGTACAAAGTGCCAGAGTACACCCACCGTTATAGTTTTTCAGTTTTCACAGCTGAGTATATGAACAAGCTTTTTCCTGATTTGAATGATCCTAGGTTAGCCATATGGTTTACAGCACCATTTGACCAAAATGCGGAGACTTTCCAATTGAAGAAATTCGCTGTAAATACTTTTGTGGATGCAAACAATCCTAATTTGGATATCAACCCGGATAACACCTATTTAATCATGCGCTATTCAGATGCTATTTTATTAGCGGCAGAAGCCTATGCGGAAATGAATATGACTTCACAAGCAGGTACAATGTTGAACCTGGTAAGACAGAGAGCCTTGGGTGCACCTTTATATCCTAATGGAGCAAAAGATGGTGATCTTAAAGACGCAATCTTCTGGGAACGTGCAAAGGAGCTTTTGGGTGAAGGTAGTCACTACTACGATTTAGTAAGAACCAAACGTGTTTTAAGCAAACTTTATACTGATAACCCGCTTACTTCAGATAAATTTAACCGTGGCGGTTGGACATATCCAATCAACTCATCCGCTTTGGAAAATAATCCGTATATGACTTTGAATTCATATTGGATAGGTACTGGTCTTTAATCTAATTGAATTAAATAAATGAAAAATTTTATAAAGAGATATTTTACACCAATTGCAGTATGTTCAGTGGCACTGATCATGATGGTGTCTTCTTGTGCCAAAGATGATTATTTTATTGATGGCGGGCTTGCTAAAGCCCAGTATGATGGGAGTGTATTGCAGTATCTGCAAACACACTCTCAATTTGATTCCATTGCGCAAATTGTTAAGCTGGCGGGTATGGAGGATGTGTTCACCAATGAGGACATCACTTTCTTTGCGCCTACTGATGAGGTGATCAGGAGAACAATTGGTCAGGTTAACAGTACAGTTGATAATTTAAGGGGTGGATTGAACCAGCGTTTGTTTGATGCACGTAAAGATACTATTAAAGTATTGGGAGATGTGCCTTCTGCAACCTGGAAAAAATTCTTGATGCGCTATCTATTTAAAGGAAAATTAGTTTTGAAAGATTATCCTCAATTGGATTTTAACTTAAAACCACTTTATCCTGGAGGATATTATCTTGGCTATAACAATGACTTATCCAATATTGGTGTGGTATATAATAGTGTTGCAGGTGTAGCCTATACAGGTTACCGTCAATTGCATATTTCCTTTGTTCCTGATCCATCAGATAAGAGTAAGTTTATTGCGGTACCTGTAGCTTCGTCCGATATACAACCTAAAAATGGTGTCGTTCATTCACTTTCGATCTACCTTGGGTTCTACAATGGACAAGGATTTATTTCGCCAGGAGCTAACTTGTTTGGATTCAATGACGACTTTAATACGGAGGTGCTTTTAAGCAAATAAAAAATTTGATCAGAATACTTATATTTATATAGTGACTGAGAAATATTGATGTAAATAAATTAAAATAAGCATTATGAAATTTAAATATACCAGTTTAGTGATTGTTGCAGCCGGGTTGTTGATCGGTGGCTGCAAGGACAAGGGTACAGACTTCCCCAACCCTTATGATGGAGGAAAATCTGCGCTGGGTATCGTGACTAACGAACAACAAATTCCTGTACCGGAATCTGGTGAAGTTGGAACAACTGTGAAGATTGCTGTTACCGGAGCTAAATCATATTTTGACAAGGGAGAACTGGTTTTTCAGTTCAATGGAGAGAAGGCAGATATCGTATCGGTAGATGCAGCAGGTATAACTGTGAAGGTTCCAACTAGGGCAAGTACAGGTGTTACTACTTTTAAAGTTGGTAATGAATTGGTATTCGGACCATTATTTACTGTAACTGGTAAAGTTAAGGTAGACCCAACATGGAAAAGTACTATTGGCGCTGATAATACGGTTGTAAAAGCTTACAGATTGCCTGATAACAACATCATGATCATGGGAGATTTCCAGAATTATGACAATAAAGGTATTGTTAAACCAATCCGCAGGTATACCAGATTATTGAAAGACGGAACCTGGGATCGTACATTCCAACCTGGAGCCGGTGCGAACGGTACTGTAAATGATATGGTAATCTTGAATGGTAAGTATTACATTGCTGGTGATTTTAGCGGATACGCTCAAAGAGGTGGCGATATTAGTAAGATTACCCAGATTAATAGCACAGGTGTTATTGACACCATTGGTGTAACTACCTATTTAAAGAAAACAAAATATGTATCGCCTTTCAATGGTGGTGTAGACAAGGTTATTCGTAGCCTTTACACTTTCAATGGAAAGTTAATTGCAACGGGTGACTTTAACTATTATTTGTCTCGTCGTTACGATCAATCCAGCTATACTTATAAAGACAGTACTGTAATTGATAGTGTTGATGTGAGACAATTGGTTCGCTTTAACTCTGATGGTACCTTAGATAAAACCTGGAGATTTTTACCGAATGCACCAGGTTACAAAGGCATTCTTGGTAAGAGCTTACCGGGTGGAACAGGTAGGTTGATGTCAATTATGCATACTGATGGTAGAATTCTTTGCTATGGAGAGTTTCCTAAGTTTGATGATGCTACTGTTGGCCGTATCATTAGATTAATGGCTGATGGTACCATAGATCCTACATTTAATGCAGGCGGTGCCGGTGCAGATGATAACATCTCTTCGGTAAGTTATAATGCCACTACCAATAAGTATGTTGTAGTTGGAAGGTTCAAAACGTTTAACGGTGTGCCTGCATTAAATATGGTTCAATTGAATTACGATGGATCAGTTGATGTTTCGTTCAAACCAAAAGCATTTATAGGAGGTCAGCCTTATTTTGTTAAGCAGTTATCTGATGGGCTTTCTGTTGTAGCGGGTGACTTTAAAACTTATGATGGCGTATCCAGAAGTGGTTTCGTGATTGTTGATAAAACTGGAGAGTTAGCTGCAGGATATAATACTATAGGTAACGTAATCGGATCAACACAAAAATTAAATGATGTGTTGGAAATGCAATCTGAAGATGGTAAACGTGCGTTATTATTGATGGGACGCTTCAACACTTTTGATAGCAGACCGTACAATAACATCATCAGAGTAACGATAGAGTAATCATGAGAGATCAGTTTAAAACTAACCAATTGAAAAATAAACTAAAGAGTATGAAAAATTTTAAATACCAATCTTATATTGGTGCATCTCTCTTTGTATTGGCCCTGGCGAGTTCGTGTAAGAGCGATTTCGATAAAGTTGTACCAGGTGCTCCTGCAATTAATACAGGTGTGGAATATAAGGTTCCTAAAGTACTTTACATCATCGCTGATGGTGCTAGGGGAACATCTGTAAGGGATGCAGAGAGTGTGAATATTAAGTCACTAATTCCTAATTCAATTTACACCTGGAATGGATTGGCCGATACCAGTAAGGTTGACGCAACCAATTGGGCAGATATGATCACTGGTGTAAAGAAAGAAAAACATGGTGTTTTGACTGAAGATTTTGCTGCAAATCGGTTATCACAATATCCGGCAATTTTCCAACGCATTAAGTCAGTAAATCCAAAATTACGTATCGCTACATTTGCCGCTTCTTCTGTGTTTAAAACACAGTTGACGGGTGGTGCGGATGTTTCAGAAGCATTAGCAAATGATGATGCAGTTAAGACAAGAATGGTTGATTTCTTGAAATCTGATACCGCTTCGTTGGTTTTGGGACAATTCTCAGGTATTGAGGCAGCTGGTAAACAAGCAGGATCTGGTTTTGATAATTCTTTTGCACCATATAAAGCGGCAATTAATGCATTTGATGCTAGAGTTGGTGAGTTATTGACCGCAGTAAAAGCCCGACCTAATTATCTTAAAGAAAATTGGTTGATCATTATTACCTCTAACCGAGGCGGTCAATTTACTTTGCCGGCGAATCAAGATGATAAGACAGTATTTAGTAATACCAATGCAAACGTATTTACCATTATCAATAATTCTGGTTTCAAGAACACTTTCATTGGCAAACCTTTCTTAGGAAATTCTTTCGCAGGTGCTGCTGTGCGTTATAAAGGTGAGCCTGATAAAACTCAGGGTTTAACTGCTTCTACAGTATCTCCAAACTTTAATTTTGGCAACAGTGACTTTACCGTTTCTGTAAAGGTCAAGAAGAGCAAACCAAGAAATACGAGTAGAGGAGACTATTTCTATCAGTGGCCTTCGATTCTAGGTAAACGTGATCAAGCTGGCTGGGGTAATGAAAATCCAGGATGGGACATTTGCTTATTCTATAATGGATGGAGGTTCTTTGGTCAAGGAGGTACTGGCTTTGACAGAGGCACTGAGATTGGAGGTTTAGATTTTAGTGGCGGTACCTGGCATGATTTGACATTTACGGTGGAGAGAAAAGCGGATAATTCCAGATACGTACGAATGTATACTGATGGTGTTAAAGGCGTTACTAATGGTCAGGATGGAAGTAACCGTACTTGGGACGGTCCGGGTGGATCTCCATCAAGTCCCGTTAACGTGGAAGTAAAACTTACCGGTCAACCAAACTTTGACAACAATGCACCTTTACGTGTGGGTTATAGCCCTGGTGAAAGTGATGGTGATCTAGGTAGTATTAACATCAATCTTGCGGAACTTAAGATCTGGAAGTATGCTTTACCTGAAGCTACTATTAAACAATATTCTTGTGATCCAAGCATGGATTCGAGTCACCCTTATTACGATTATTTAGTAGGTTACTGGCCTTTAAATGAAGGCAGTGGCGCAACTATGAAAGATATTGCTGGACCATACTCAGCTAACTTTACGTTACAGGGAACATATGCCTGGGAGAGTTTTAGTGATCTATTATGCTCACCAAGCATAACAGCTTTAGGTACATTAGTTCCTAAAAACTCCGATATTCCAGCGCAAATTTTAAGCTGGTTTAATATTGCTCGTCAAGATGCTTGGGCTTTAGACGGTAAGGTTTGGATCTCTAATTAATTATACAGGGACCTGTATTTAATTTACAGGTCCCTTAATATTTGTTTACATACACTACCTAAATAAATCGAACAAAAAATGAAAAAAATTTTTACTTACTCGCGCTTTGGCCTTTTGGCTTTAGTCGCACTTTTCACAGCTTCTTGTGAAAAAGAAAAGCTGGACGATGTGCTCTCCAAAGAGCAATTTTCTTCGGTTGGTATCTCTGTGGCGAGCAGAACTGACGTAGGTACAGGAAGTACCTTCACTTTAACTGGTGGTGAATTAACGGTGCCTGTTACCGTGCAGTTTTCTGCAGCCACGACGCGCGCATTCTCTGTTCAATTGGTTGCCAATGTTGACACTATTGCTGGTTTAGTTGCCTCATCGGCATTGCCTGCAAATACTGTTGCTTTACAAAACGGGACCTTTTCTATTCCTACAGTTCTTAATGTACCCATTGGTGTTACAAGCGCTACTTTTGATTTGGTAATCAGCAGGTCGTTCTTAGAAACCAGATATGGTAAAGGAGTTGCTTTTGCTTTAAAACTTCAGTCTCCAGGGAAAGGTAACAATATCGCTGCTGGAAAGAATGTTTCCATTGTTGTTGTTAAAACTGGCGAAACGATTGCACCAGAAGCTGTTCATTATGTATCATTTGGAACTAGTAAGACTTTATTAATTCCAGATTCAAAAAGCTATTCTATTGGATCTCAAGATATCACTGTCAATGTTCCATTATTGTTGTCTTCTGTTGCGGGTCCGTCATTTACGGTTGACGTAGTTCAAAGTGACTCTGCTGCTAATGCTGCAATTGCTAGTGGTGCGATCACCAATGCTGAATTGCTTCCATCAAGCCGCGTAGGTTTAGGAACAGGTAAAGTATTGTTTGACGTGAATAAGAATACGGCTAATTTGGCATTAACTACCAATTTTGCTACATTGATGTCAAGAACTAATCACAAGTGGGTAGTGGGTTTAAAAATTACCAATCCTACGAAATATCAAGCCAGTTTAACTAACAAAACCATTGTAGTTGTGATTGATGCTAATTATTTAACCAGACCTTATGTTGGGAACGATCCAAATTTGGCCAGGGTTTATACAGGTACACCTTTCTTGATACCAGGTACTATCGGAAAGGCATCAGAAATGATTCCAGCGGCGATTTACGACGAAGGTGGTGAGGGTATCGCGTTCCACGACAATGGTGGTAAAGATGGTGTTTCAGCATTCAGACCAAACGACCAGGTTGATATCGGTGATTATATCCCAAGAAGTGTCGTAGGATGGACTGGTGATGGTGAGTGGTTAACTTACACCATCAACGTTGAAACTGCCGGTACTTATGAACTCAACTCAATCATTGGTTCTAACGGTAATGACGGTAAGTATAAAGTGTTAATAGATGGTGTTGACATTACTGGAGATAAAGCGGTGAAAGGCACGCCAGGCGCTTACGGTGATCAACAACCAAATTACATTAACATACAATTGCCGGCTGGAAGACATATCTTTAAGTTTTATATGGTGAGAGCAACTTACGATGTACGTGGTTGGATCTTTACCAGAAAGAGCTAACCACTCCAGCAGCAAAAAAGTAAAATAAACCAAACCACAATTTCATGAAAAACTTATTAAAGCCAATAGCGCTGTTAATTTTCGCGGGAGCATTAGTCTCCTGCGAAAAAGACAGGCTGGTGTCGATCGAAGACACAGGAGTGATTACCAATCCTCTAGCAAATTATGATATCGTTAAAGGTGACGATGCATTCACTTTCCAATTTAAAAACACCTCAAAAGACTACGCAAGATTAGAGTGGAGATTTGGAGATGATTCTTTATCAACTTCAGTTAATCCAAGTCATGTTTATTCCACTACAGGTAAGTATCAGGTAGATTTAAAAGCATTTTCTTCTACCGGTGCAGTTACCAGGAAACTGGTTGACATCAATATCATTCCTGACAGTGCGGCGAAGATTACGGCGACTAAAACCGGTGTAGCTAATCAAGTTAAATTTTCTGTAGTTGTAAAGGCTACAGTGAAAAGTATTGAATGGACTTTTAACGACGTATCTCCGGCGGTTAAAAGCCAAGAGTTATCGCCTGTTAGAACTTATAAAGCAGGTTCTTTCAACTCTTTCAGCGTTAAAATTATCACCAATAAAGGATCAGTTATCAATTTGAGTAAGTTTGTTACTCCGGAAGGAATAGCAGAAAACATTACCCAAAATAATATTGGTTTCACACCTTCAAGAAACAATACCAATACAAATGAAAATGCTGCGAAGTTAATTGACAACAATTTGGAAACTAAGATCTATCTAGGTGGGCCTCCGTTTCCGTTGACATTTACATTCCAATATGCGTCAGCCCAAACAGTAAAAATCTATGCTATTGGTAATGCGAATGATTCTGAAACCAGAGATCCAAAAGTTTGGACGATTGAAGGTTCAATGGATGGTAACGCATGGACTATACTTGATTCGAGAAGTTTGTCAACTACATTATATGTGGCTGGGGGTAACAAATTCAAACAGTTGTTTTACTTTACAATCGCGGATCCAAAACCATTCGTATTTTACAGATGGAAAATTACCTCAACTTCTGGCAGTGCAAACTTCCAGGCGTCTGAAATTAGGTTGTTTAGATAACGAATTTTTATAGGATAAGAAAGGCAGCTTGTATTTTATCAGCTGCCTTTTTTTGTTTTAAGCTAGTCAGATATTTAGCTTTCGAAGCTGGCTGCTAGATTATTTGTTTAATGTAAATGCTCTCATTTTCTGCTGGTTGATGCCAAATAGCAACGTATTATTGAGTTGAATCACACTCCTCACGTCACCCTTAAGGTTTAGCCCACTATTGGTTACATATTTAAATGAACCTTTACCATTGCCTGCTAGTAATACGCCGTGATTGGCATCATATTTTCCAAAACGGATACGAGACTGGTTGATGTTTCCGCAAAGGAGTAAATCTTTGTGTCCATCATTATTAAAATCTAAAGAGTTGATCGTGAATACCGGCGCAAATTGTGCCTCAACAGGTAGGGGTTTCTCTGCAAACTTCCCTTTACCAGAGTTTTCAAAATAGGCGGTTTTAAAGTAGGTAGCTTTTAATTTCTTAGCGCCTTGCAGCTCTTCAGGGGTAAACAACTGAGTCAAACTTGCGTTAGCAAAACTTGAATAATTTGGAAACCTTTGCCGCATCAGGCTGATTTGGTCTAACAATTCATCCCTGCTGAGGTAAGGACAACTTACCCCCATAATTGGTAAACACAAAATTGGGTCTATGGCCCCATTGTCGTCAAAGTCTTTATAAACCATTTCAGCGGGCAGCTTTTCGCTGGCAACACATTGACTGTTTAAACCAAGATTGCCCACCAAAAGATCAAGTTTCCCATCGCCATTCATATCCTCAACCTTTAGAGTATTCCACCAACCTGAATAGTCTCTTCCGAAATAGCGCTTAGTTCTGTTTTTCAGTTTTCCGCCTTCATTGATATATATCGTAACTGGCATCCAGTCGCCAACAATAATCAAGTCGTCTTTTCTGTCATCATTTAAGTCAAGAACAGCCCCATCAGTTACCATACCTATACGTGCCAAATCAGGAGCAATCTTTGTAATTTGGTTGGTAAAATGACCTTTCCCATCATTAATCAACAGAAAGCTTTCCGGTGTTTCAGGATAGGAACCTGGCATCACGCGACTTCCGACAAACAAATCAGGTTTACCATCTCCATTAAAATCGCCAACCTTGGCGCAACTCTTACTTATATGCATTTCAGGCAGTGCATCTATTGCCTTTGTCAACTTCCCTTTTCCATCATTCAGGTATAACCTATCCTGAAAAAGAGGATCACCATCTTTATAGTTTCCGTAACCCCCACTCACCACATACAGGTCTGTGTGACCATCTCCATTAGCATCAAAAAATAATGCGTCAGTATCTTCACTCATCGCATCCGCTTTAAACGGACGATCATCTTTCAGGAATTTACCGCCCCGCTGTTGGATAAAAATAGCCCCGGGCTTATTTACATCACCACCTACAAATACATCTTCCAGTCCGTCATTATTGAGGTCAGCCTTGGCCATACATGGCCCGTCAAAAGATAACGAATTGACCAGCAGTGGCAGACGTTTAAAGTCGTTGATGTCATTTTTAACTTGTGCCGCCAGGATAGGAGAGGGTATCTCTTTAAATACCGGATTTTCTTTTTTAGGTCTTTGATAATTTTCCTTTGCATCGCTTTCACTAAGTATCAATTGCTTGTTAGCAGTTACCTGAGTCAGTACTTGTTTCTTTCCGCTTAGCCAAACCACCCTAACAGAGTCAACAATCTTCTCGCTGCCTAATCCGAAATGAATGTTCTGTGAAACACTAGATAAATATCCTTTTGATGGCATTTGTTCGATACACTGCTGTTTTCCTTTGTTAAATACCGTAACTAGTGCGCCCAAACCATCTGTGTTCTTACCAGATCCTTTTAATCTTACCTTCAGGTAATTCTTTGAAGAATTGGTTTGGTTTTGATAGATAAATGGAGTCTTATTGATATTATTTACAATGAGATCTAAATCCCCATCATTGTCCAGGTCGCTGTATGCGGCACCATTACTATTAGAAGGAATGTTTATTCCCCAGTCAGCCCCCTTGTTTTTAAACAAAGAATTCCCTTCATTCTTGAAGATGTAATTTTTTACGTTTGAAGAGGGAACATGCTTTAACATGGCAACCAAATCTGAAGGTGCGATATCGCCATTCTTGCTCATCATGTACTCTTCATTGTATTTAAGCACGTCCATATTAGTAAAGTCGCGCATATAGCCGTTTGTAATAAAAAGATCTTTCCAGCCATCATTGTCATAATCAGCAAACAATGGAGCCCAGCTCCAATCTGTATTTGAAATACCGGCTAGCTGACCAATTTCACTGAAGGAGCCATCTCCGTTATTGATTTGGAGCATATTGCGCTGATACTGATAATAGAAACCGTTTCGAAGATTGATATTAAATACTTCGTAATTATCCAGGCCGGCAAGCAGCTTCTGTCTCCTGTCATCCTCTGGAAGCATGTCTAATGTAAAAATATCCTGCAGTCCGTCGTTGTTTACATCCGTTATGCTGTTTCCCATTGAAAAGAGAGAAAGGTGGTCTAGCATTTTGGGTGCCTGATCGGTAAACGTTCCGTTTTTGTTGTTGATGTAGAGCCTATCCGGAACCGCATAATCATTAGACAAGTAGATGTCTGGCCATCCATCACCGTTGATGTCTGCAACGCCGCCAGCCAGGCCGTACGACAAGCTAGACATATCTATTCCAGCCTCTTTGCTTACATCCTTGAAATGACCATTGTCATTTCTAAACAATTTTGACCTGGCAGCAGGGTCCTCCTGCGTTTTCAATTGTTTGATGGTGATGTCGTCCAGGTTACTTAACACTTTAGCATTGTCATTACATAAGAACAGATCCAGATCACCATCCTTATCGTAATCGAAAAAGATGGATTGCTCACTGTAGGAAGGATCATCTACACCGTACTTTTCAGCCTCCTCAACAAATGTTGGAATTCCCTGGGCATTTGGACCCTGATTGATGAACAATTGGTTTCTTGTTTTCGGACTTACCTCCCTTCCGGAATAGCAAACATATATGTCCAGCAATCCGTCTCCATTTACATCCGCCATGTTTACCCCATTCTTCCAGCTGTCGGCCCTGCCGACTACTCCGGCTTTTTCAGTGATGTCTTCAAACTGCATGTTACCTTTATTTCGGTACAATCTGTTTCCGGTCATGTTCCCGGAAAAGTAAATCTCATCTGTACCGTCATTATTTAAATCGCCAACAGCAACACCACCACCGCTGTAAAAGCCCTGATAAAACCCACCCACATTGTTATTGAAATCTTCCTTTACCACATTATTAAATAAAATCTTTGTACGTGAAGAATCAAGAAGGACAAATAGGGGTTTTTCAGACCCTTCATTTGAGGCTTTTTCTTTTGTTTGCCGACAAGAAAACAGGAGGGTTAGCGCTACGAAAAAAAAGGTAGAATATCCGGCGAAAATTATTGGTGACTTCATGAATGGTTTATAATTGGTTATTAAATATAGCAATCCTTTTAGTAAGCGCAATACGATGTGTTTTTTCGATGACAAAATAATGTAATAAACTAGCTACATGGGATACTAAATCGTTTTATGGAGCAATATTTGTTTATTTTCGTTTATTATTAATTTAATATCCCCCCAAGGAAAATGAAAAAAATATTTACACCAATGTTATTGCTGCTTTTTGCAGCGATATTAACTTCCTGCGAGAAAGATCAGGTAATTGTTGAGGACCAAACGGGTTCTGAAAAACTTCCATTAACAGATTTTCAGGTTGTACCTGGAGACGATCCGTTCACCTTTAGTTTTGTGAATAAATCTAAGGATTTTAACAGGCTAGAATGGCGTTTTGGAGACGATTCTCTATTGACAACAGTATCTCCATCACACGTTTACAAAACTACTGGTACTTATCAGGTAGATTTGACATCTTTCAATACGGAAGATGGAAGCACAAGAAAGTTGGTTGACATTAAGATTGTTCCAGATAGCGTTGTTAAAATTACAGCTACCAAAACTGGAGCAGAGAACGAAGTTAGGTTTAATTTGACGAGCAAAGCAAAGATTGCTTCTGCTAAATGGACATTTAAAGATGTTAATCCAGGAGAAACGTCTACCTCCTTATCACCAACCAGGAAATACGAAGCAGGGTCGTTTAACAATTTCACTGTTACTGTTACCACAGATAAAGGTTCTGTGATAGAACTAGATAAATATGTTACTACTGAAGGAATAGCTGATAACATCACTACCAGCGCATTGTCCTTCGTAGGATCTACCGACAATACGGGCAACACGAATGAAAATGCTGCCAAATTGGTAGACAACAATTTAGAAACTAAGATATTCCTTGGCGGTCCTCCATTGCCATTGTCATTTACATTCCAGTTTGCATCTGCTGAGACGGTTAAAATCTATGGTATTGGAAATGCGAATGACTCTGATGGAAGAGATCCGAAAACATGGACTTTAGAAGGCTCAATGGACAATATTGATTGGACGGTATTGGATTCAAGAACGATGACCAGCAGTTTATATACCTTGGGCGGAAATCAGTACAAACAGTTATTCTATTTTACCGTTGCCAATCCGAGACCATTTGTGTTCTATCGTTGGAAAATTTCTGCAACATGGAACGAGAACAACTTCCAGGCTTCTGAGATCAGGCTGTTTAGATAGTTGACTTATTTTAAGTAAGACATTTAATTTATATAGAAATAGGCCCGTTGGAATTTTCCATCGGGCCTATGTTATTTGAGTAGCTTTCTGTATAAGAATATGAACCAGACATTGGTGACCAAGATTTGATCTAATCTTGCTCACCATTTTATTAAATATCTGCAAAATGTTATGTTAAACAAGGAATGCTGTTTCGCGATTATAAAGTTGCATTCTTTTTTTCAAGGGAACCTGAACCACCCAAGCTCTCTTAGTCATCCTTAATTGATAGATTTAGCGTTGACTTTGGTTGACTAATAGATATGTATTAATAGATGCATCAAATCCAGCAATATTTTCCGGAATGGAGCATACAAGCTTCTCAATTTTACAGTTGAACGGTTCCCGCTCTAGGTATATTCCTGAGTTAAATTGAATTCTGTTAGTTGCATCTGTTTTTTTATCTATGTTAGGTTTGATCACGGATTCATATTTTTCAGCAACCTGATGTTCGCTGATGATAATATTCTTATAGTTTTCGAATTTATTAATAATTTTTTTAATTGATTTATTATTAAGGTGTTGGAGGACCTGTCTTATAATTAATAAATCTGCATGTTCAAGATTTCCACTTGAAGAATCTTTAAAAATAAATTTGATCTTAGGGGAACTATAAAGCTTATTATTCCTAACAATCAAATTTTTAACAACATCATATCCAACATAGCGGTAATTAAAATCAGACTGATCCAGAAGTGTTAAAATTTTTGAGGATACGTTAAAATCACCACATCCTATCTCTACGATAGTTTCTAGTTGATTATCTTTAATATAATTAGCTATGGCATCCGTATATATTGAAATATGAGAATTATGTGATCCCGTTCCCGAATAGAACTCACCCTTTGATCCACCCCACAAATTATTTTTATATACATCAGTGAAGATTGTTGAACTATAAAGCTCGCTAAAACTAGTTCTTTTCCTATGTTTCCTCATGTTTAGCAGTTTGATTAATATTATCTGTAACTATATGAAAAATATTATTTTCGCAACCTCGCCTAATTTTTAATTTAAGAAGATCTAATAGATCTTTCTTCTCTTCTTCCTGTAGATTAGTATCAAAGTATTTACTTAGTTCTGTTAAAAGGCCTTCAATTGTTTTAGGCGTTCGCAATACATCAAGAATTATGCATTCCATTTCATCGATGGTTAGGTCTATTAATTTTCCCTCTAAGCTGCAAATAGTTTTAATACTCGACGGCATGGTATTTAGGTCGTAATTTTCGATAATATAAGAGTTTGTAGTAAATGTTGCTTCTAAAAAAAACTGCGTATTTGAAAATACAATTTCCCCCGCTTTTTGTTGATTTAATTGGTCATCATAAAACGAAGTAATGTTTAAATCTAATTTGGTTGAGATAGAAAGATCGTTTAAATTATACGCGCCCATATACATTTTAACATTTTCTTTTTGTAAAAAATTTATAATATTATAGTAATGATCTGGAAAGCTTAAACGTAGCCTTTTTGCTAGCATTTTACAAGCTTCTGGATTTTGCTTGTATTTGCCCAACATGTGTATGTATTTTGTTTTGAAAGGTACATCATGAAAGTTTGCTAAGTCGGGGTAGTTCATGTCACTTATTTCTTCTGGAATGAAACACGCTATAGCTTTTTCATTTTTTATTGCGAGGTGGTAGAAGAAAAGTTGCTCAAATACCATGTTTACGTCTTTTTGTCCAGTATCTAGAATTTTGTCATAATTGTTATTTACAAATGAAAATACAAGACTCGCGTATTCTGAAAAAAAGTCGGTATCTGTACCCCCAAAAACACCCGCATTACACGATTTAATATTCCGGTTATCTCTAATCTGGTCGAATATTTTTTTTGGAAAATCAACTCCTTTTGAAATTAGCTCATTTATAATGGTTCTATAAAAGAGATCACAATTTTCGATGTTTTGCGAAATTAATTCTGAATTGACTAGGCTAGTATCAAATTTCTCCCAGATAAATACATCGCCGTCAATATGTATAAAAGGTTCTTGTTGTAAGGAGTAGGTGTGAATCTTATTCAGCGCCCAGAGCTTTGGATGATAGTTCAATTCATTAATTATTACATTTGTATATGGCAGCTTGAGTTTTTCGATTAAAATTTCATTGCCAAGATTTGATGTATATAGCGTAACAGATCCGTAAAGTTGAAAGATTTGAAGACAGCTGAGGCTCCAACTCATCCAATTGAATTCTGGAGAAATAAATCCTTGTTTTGAGGAAATCAAATCAGATTCTTTATGATCTGGATAGAAGCTGTGAATAAAATTCATATTTCTTGTCAGGTCTTTTTAATTTATATATCAACTGATAACCACCTTCATTATGATTAACTAATCATTAATAACTTAAAATTGCGTTAGGTAATATTTGATTGGCAATCAAATTAATGGTGTTAATATAGGTTTATTTTTTTTACTAATTTTTTTTTAAAAAAATTGTTATTAGATTATATTTTTTTAATTTAGGGTAAGTGATTTAAGATTTGGCTTTCGGAATACTCCCTGCTGACTTAGACGCCTCTAACCAAATATAAAAGCTCTCATTATGACGCTCGCTCATTCATATGTGAAATCTTCTCTTGTAAGATCATCTTTTGATAATTTATTGGGTATTGGGAACCTGCTCAGTTATCCATTAGATATTCAATTTTTGCGAGCTAGAATAATCCGTTTATCTATCAAATCATTTGTTAGTCTTAAAAATGGCAGATTCACCTCTCTAAAAATCTTTATTTATTCTCTGATAATCATGTTTGTGTTTTTCAATAAATCGATTAAGAAATTGTTGGCCGACGATAAAGATGCCTGTCTTTGGTAAAACAGGAACGGGAGAAGCCAAACCCGGAAAATATGGGCGTAAATCTAAAATAATGAAAAAATTAAATTTGAAGCTTGGGGGCATTAAAGAAATGCTAACAAGAGAGCAGATGAAAAGGATTACCGGTGGTTATGGTAATCCGCCGATGGGTAATTGCACCATTACTTGCGGGGGAGTAGTTCACCCTGCATGTGCTTGTCACACCGGCGAAATGCACAAACGATGTGGCTGTGGGCAGAGTGGTATTTGTACGGGTAGTGACTGTGATACAACCACTGAAAATACGCCCTGGTGTGGACCATATTATTGCTAACCGATTAAATCTTACTTTAACGGAGTTTCTGTTAAAGTAAGATTTATTCTTTAAATTAATGTGTGCGCCAAAATTTACTGTTTACTTTTAAATTAAAGCTAATATATTCTAATAAACGTAAGATTAACTTGGTTTGATAAATTTGTTTATGAGTGATCGGACTTGTGACGGTTCTCGAAATATATTTTCTATTTATAATAAGCTCTGAAAAAGAGATGATTAGTCAAGAAATTGTTGGCCGACAGTAAAGATGCCTGTCTTTGGTAACACAGGATCGGAGCAGCCCTACCGATAAGAGGGGCACTAAAACTGAATTAATGAAAAAATTAAGTTTGAAGCTTGGCGGCATCAAAGAGATGCTAACCAGGGAGCAGATGAAAAAAATTACCGGTGGCTATGGTAGCGGACCAGCAGGTAATTGCACAATAACCTGCTCAGATGGTGTTGTTCACCAGGCGTGTGCTTGTCACACCGGTGAGCGTCATAAGTATTGTGGATGCAGTGGCCAACTTGGAAGCGGTATATGTTCGTTTGGGAGTGATTGCGACACGACTACTGACAATACTCCTTGGTGCGGACCATATTACTGCTAACCAATTTAATTTTACTTTAACAGAATTTTCTGTTAAAGTAAAATTTCGGCAATTAATTTATTCATTTGTAAAATATTAGTCAATATGACTCTTAAATCCCTTTCGAACCTAGTATATAAGCTGGTTAATGAACTAAAGTTTCCAGTTTCTCACTCCTCAATTTATGGGGAGCTAGAAAAGCATCCAGATCAATTCTCCTTCTTAGGCATCAGTGAGGTGCTTAGTGGTTTTCAGATAACCAATGGTGCGTATAATTTAGAAAGTTACGAGTTGGATAACGAAATGTGTCCATTCATTTCTCACATTTCCAGGAATGGTGGAGAATTTATACTTGTACGTGAAATTATTAATGATAAAGTTACAATTTCGAGTGAAAATTCCAAAAAGGAAGTCCTTTCCAAATCAAGCTTTGATCAATACTTTACCGGATCAATTTTAGTTGTTGACGAAGAAAGTGAGGCGGTGGAAGATGAATATGAGATAAACAAAAGGCGCGATATTGTTCATTCCCTTCGCTATCCTTATATAATAAGTTCTTTTGCGATAATTTTATTATTAATCTTATTTCAAAATCTTGAATATGTTTATTCGTTTTCTTTTTCAGTAATAGGTTGGACTATAGTGAAGCTAATGGGTCTGGTAGTTAGTATTTTACTGCTGATACAAAGCATAGATACAAATAATAGCTTTATTAAAAAGATTTGTGGTGGTGAAAAGACAGATTGCAAAAGCATTTTAGCCTCGAAGGCCGCAAAACTTACAGAAGAGATTAGTTGGTCCGAAATTGGTTTTTTTTACTTTATATCAACTTTTCTTATCATTCTATTTTATGCTAATTCCACAGCAGTTCTCCAAATATTGGCGCTCATAAACATCCTTGCATTACCCTACACTTTCTATTCTATTTACTACCAATATTTTGTAGCGAAAAAATGGTGCGTTCTGTGCGTTAGCACACAGGTGATCTTGTGGTGCGAGTTTTTGTTTAGCTTTAAAGTATTTTCAGAAAGTTTCTCATTTCCGTCAGCTTCGGACTTAATTGGAGTTATAATCTTATTCCTTGTCCCAACTACAATATGGATTTTAATAAAGCCGTTTTTGAAAACAAAGCAATATGTTGTAGCTGCGAGGAATAGTTTAAATTCTTTCAAAAGGAATCCAGCAATATTTCGATCAGCCCTATTAGCGCAAGAAAGGTTTGCAGAACCAGATGAAGAATTTGCAGTAATATTTGGTGCTAATGAGCCAAAGAACATCATTACTATTGTTTCAAGTCCTAGTTGTTCTGCCTGTAGAAGATCGCACAAGACAATTGAAAAATGGTTACATTCTGATGAAACACTACAAGTACGATTTGTATTTTCATTATTGGGCGACCCTTCAGATTCAGAAAATTATCACGTGGGGGAGAGAATCATTTCACTAAAATTAGAGCAAGCAGATATAGCAAGAAAAGCATTAACCAATTGGTATAGTAAAGAGGGGCAAAATTTCAATAGTTGGAGTGAAAAATTTCCACTATTGGGATTTGTATATCCTGATCCCCTCTTGATGAAGCAAGAAAACTGGTGTCGCAGCACTAAGGTAATTTTTACTCCAACAATATTAGTTAACGGGTTTAAACTCCCCGAACCCTATCAGCTCGAAGACATTAGATATTTGATTTAATCAAATATGTTTGGCCAACAAAAAGATGCCTGCTAAGAAGAATCAGGTTTTGGGAGTCAAACCGTGTGTAAAGTTAATGAAACTCATAACATCAGTCTATTAATTAAACCATAGAAGTACATTTAATCTAAAAATTAGGGTGAAATTTACACTTTATAAACAACATGATCAGATGGATTGTGGGCCTACTTGCTTAAGAATGGTTGCAAGGTACTATGGTAAGTCATACTCACTCCAGCGGCTAAGGGAGTACTGCCAGATTAGCAGAGAAGGTGTATCGTTACTTGGTATCAGTGAAGCTTCTGAAAAGATTGGTTTTAAATCATTAGGCGTCAAACTGAGTTTAAGTCAACTCAAGGAGATTGAACTGCCTTGTATTCTTCATTGGCGTCATAATCATTTTGTGGTGCTGTTTAAAATAAAAAATGGTAAATACCACGTTGCTGATCCATCTGAAGGTATTTTAGTATACTCTGAATTAGATTTCAAGAATAATTGGATTAATACAAAAGAACTTCATGACGGAATTTCCTTAGTGTTGACTCCTACACATACATTTTACAAGCAAGAGGAAGACAAAAGCACCGGAGTCAAGTGGTCATTTCTATTCAAGTATCTCTATACTTACCGGAAATTAATCATACAACTTTTAATGGGCATGGGAGTTGGGAGTTTACTGCAGCTTATAGCGCCATTTTTAACCCAGGCAATGGTGGATGTTGGAATAAATGGAAAGAATATAGATTTCATCTACGTTATTTTATTTGCACAAATCATGTTCTTCTTAGGTAACATGAGTGTTGAATTTATTAAATCGTGGATCATTCTCCACATTACCACAAGAATAAACATTTCTATATTGTCAGACTTTCTAATTAAATTGATGAGACTACCAATGGTCTTCTTTGATACAAAAATGACAGGTGATATTCTTCAAAGGATGGGCGATCAAGGGCGAATACAAAATTTTTTAACTGGATCATCACTTAGTATCGTTTTTTCTGCATTTAACTTGGTGACATTTTCTGTTGTACTTGTGTACTATGATGCAAAATTATTTATGGTTTTTTTGATCAGTAGCACACTATATGCCGGATGGATTTTACTTTTCTTAAAAACGCGTCGCGAACTGGATAATAAAAACTTCGAATTGTCATCCTCAAATCAAGATAATACTATCCAACTTATAAATGGTATGCAGGAGATTAAGTTGAATAATTGTGAACAAAAGAAAAGGTGGGAGTGGGAACATATTCAAGCAAGCTTATTTAAATTTCGAATTAAAAGTATGGCTCTCGGTCAGTATCAGCAAGCCGGTTCGATGTTTATCAACCAAGGAAAAAATATTTTAATTACTTTTTTGAGTGCCAAATCTGTAATCGATGGCGATCTCACGCTCGGAGGAATGATGGCCGTCCAATATATTTTTGGTCAGTTAAATAGTCCTATAGAACAGTTTCTGGGATTCATTCAAAGTTTTCAAGATGCTAAAATAAGTTTGGAGCGTCTAAATGAGATTCATGAAATGGAAGATGAAGAAATAATTAACAAAACTTATCAAAAAGAACTTCCTAAGGATAGGAGTATTAGCATAAGTAATCTCACATTTACATATCCGGGTGCCGGCAACGAATCAGTACTTAGAGACATCGAAATGTACATTCCAGCTGGGAAGACTACTGCAATAGTCGGTATGAGCGGAAGTGGTAAAACAACCATTCTTAAGTTGCTGATGCGATTCTATAAATGGGAAAAGGGTGAAATAAGAATCGGAAATTTAAAGTTAGCTGATATAAGTTACAGAACTTGGAGGAGCAGATGCGGGATAGTAACTCAGGATGGCTACATCTTTTCTGATAATATAGTAAAAAATATTGCTGTAGGTGATGAAAATCCAGACAAGTTCCGGTTGGAGCAAGCAATTCGCATCGCAAATATTGAAGATTTTATTTCTGGACTTCCTAACGGTCTGGCAACTAAACTTGGCGCAAGTGGTAATGGAATTAGTCAGGGGCAGAAGCAACGTATACTTATTGCTAGAGCCGTATATAAAGATCCGGATTATATTTTCTTTGATGAAGCAACCAATGCATTAGATGCAAACAATGAAAGTATAATTATGAATAATTTACAGCAATTTTTTAATGGTCGTACTGTCGTTATTGTTGCTCATCGATTAAGTACAGTAAGTAATGCAGACAATATCATAGTCATGGAATCTGGAGAAATAGTTGAGCAAGGTACTCATGATCAGTTGATCTATCTTAAGGGATCTTATTTTGGTTTGGTTAAAAATCAATTAGAACTTGGATTGTAACTAATAAGTTAATTATGCCGTCATTATACAGTAAAGACACAGATTATACAGAGGAAGTTCAGGATATTATAACTGCACCACCATCATGGTTGTTGAGATGGGGAATTAGTATTTTTTTTGTTGTCCTATTGTTTATTATAATTATATCATCCGTTGTACGTTATCCCGACTTAATTAAAACGACATTGACTATTAAATCTGAAAGTCCTCCGGTTACAATCAATAGTTTAGGCTCAGGAAAAATATCGAAAGTATATGTTAAGGACAATCAGTTTGTTAAAGAACGGGAGATTTTAATTGCGTTTGAAAGTATAGCTGACAAAAAGCTGATTCTCTCGCTAGATGATAATTTATCGCAACAGCGTTTGGATGTGATGAAAGGTGGAAAGGTTAATTTAAAGATGTTGAACACGTTAGGGGAAGATGATTTTGGTGAATTAGATAATGATTATCGAGGTTTTCTTGTCTCAACATTAAATTATAGTTTGTCAAGGAAAGAAGCTGCAAGCGGTAATTTAATTCACGACTGGAATAGGCATAGATTTTTACACTATTTGGATCAGTTTATGAATAAAATACGAAGATGGGAAAGCCAGTATTTAATTAGAGCTCAGATGGATGGTAATTTATCTCTTTTGACTAACTTAAAAGAGGGACAATTTGTCGATAGTGGCCAACCGCTATTTTTCATCGCTCCAGAAAATTCTTCGTTTTATGGAGTTGTTTCAATTTCACAACAAAATATTGGAAAGATAAGAGTGGGGCAGCAAGTTCACATAAAGGTTAGGAGTTATCCATTTGAGGAGTTTGGAATATTAACTGGGAAAATTCAAAGTATCAATGGTTTCATCGTGAAGGACTCATATTCTGCAGTGGTTGCAATTAGTGATGGCAAAAATATATCGAGAAAAATGCTGTTAAAAAATAATATGCTTGCTGATGCAGAGATTATTACAGAGGATCTTTCAGTATTTAAGCGGATAACTCGGTCTTTAATTAAAATATTAAAATGAAAGATTCAAAAATTAAATTTGAAGGTCTATCTGGCATTTCGGTAATAATGCCAACTTATAATCAGGGATCTTTCATTGCAAGGGCAATTACAAGTCTCATAGAGCAAACTTTTAAGAACTGGGAGTTAATAATTGTTAACGATGGCTCCACTGATTATACTAAAGAAATTATTGGGCATTTTATACAAGATGCCAGGATTATATATTTGGAAAATGATATCAATGAGGGACTTGGCTTCTCGGTCAATCTTGGGATCAGATCTAGTAAATTTAATCTTATTGCCTATCTTCCGTCAGACGACATCTATTTCAAAAGCCATCTTCAATCACTTTATAACAAATATCATGAAAATAGAAATGCAAAGCTGATTTATTCAGGGATTAGATTTAACTATCAAGATAATCAGATGAGTAGTGGCAGTTCATCGAGCCAAGAATTAATAGAAGGAGAAACACTTCAACTGGTTCAAGTGCTACACCAGAAATTACCCTGTTATTGGATGGAAAGAGACGAATTGGTTACTGATGATCTAGAAAAAATGTTCTTTTCAAAAGTATGCGACGTCGCTTGTCGTATACCAACGTACGAAGTCACGTGCGAGTGGATTGAACACCCGGAGCAGAGACATAAAATAATTAGAGAAAACGAAAATGGAGGCATAAATCTTTACAAACAATTTTACAACGTCAAAGGACTAATAAAATTTCATTCCTCAGTTGGTAATTTCATTGATGAAGAAGAGAACTTTAGTGAGTTTAGGAGTCCGCTTATTAGGAATGAGCAAAGTTTAAAGATCTTATTAGTTGGAGAACTGGCTTATAATGCTGAGAGGATAATTGCCTTCGAAGAAAGAGGGCACAAGTTATATGGACTTTGGATGACGGCTCCTCATTGTTACAATACAGTTGGACCTCTACCGTTTGGGAATATAGAAGACATTTCTATAGATAACTATGTTGAAAAAATAGCTGAAATTAAGCCGGATTTAATTTACGCACTATTAAATTATCAAGCTGTGCCTTTTGCACACTATATTATGATGCAGAACTTAGGCGTGCCATTTATATGGCATTTTAAAGAAGGCCCTTTTATCTGCCGGGAAAACGGGATATGGAAAGAGCTCATGGAATTACAAATTAATTCTGATGCGCAAATTTATACTAATCCGGAGGTAAGGGATTGGTTCAACCAGTTTTTATATATGGACAGTTCAAATTCGTTTATACTAGACGGTGACCTCCCAAAAAATAATTTTTTCACAGATGACCGGTCATCTTTGATTTCTGAATTAGATGGCGAAATTCATACAGTTGTTCCAGGTAGACCGTTAGGAATTTCTCCCAAGGATGTTGCTGAATTGGCACAGCATAAAATACATTTCCATTTTTACGGTGAGTTTCAGCAGAGTTTTTGGCAAAATTGGATTATGATGGCTAATTACCAAGCACCGGGTTATTTTCATTTGCACCCCAACTGTACGCCAAAGAACTGGGTTAGCGAATTATCCAAATATGATGCAGGATGGCTTCATATTTTAAAGAGTAAAAATCAAGGAGAATTGTTAAAGGCTAGCTGGTACGATCTAAATTATGCTGCCCGAATGACAACCTTAGCCGCTGCCGGGTTACCAATGTTGCAAATGGATAATTCTGGTAATATTTCTGCAACATATTCTTTAATAAATAAATTGGGAATGGGCATCGATTTTAATGATTTTTCAGAACTGGGAGTCAAATTAGCAGATAAAGCAAAGGTTAAGGCAATTCGGGAAACGGTTTGGGAAAAGAGAATGGTTTTTACATTTGATTACCACGTTGACGATCTTATAGCTTTTTTCAGAAAAGTAATGGCAGACTACAGTTATAAAAAAACTATAGAAAAGGTCGATGAAAAGATATGATTTTCTTATAGTAGGGGCTGGTCTTTTTGGTGCAGTTTTCGCACACGAAATGAAAAAAGCTGGAAAAAAATGCTTAGTTATCGACAAAAGGCGTCATTCGGGAGGGAACACTTTTTGTGAGAATATAGAAGGTATAAATGTCCATTGTTATGGGGCGCATATATTTCATACTGATAGCAAAGAAATTTGGAATTATGTTAATTCGTTTGTTGAATTTAACCGATACACTAATTCTCCAATCGCTGTCTTTAATGGCGAAATTTACAATTTGCCCTTCAATATGAATACATTTTACAAACTTTGGGGTGTTAGCAAACCAGATGATGCTAAAAAGATAATAGAACATCAGACTAAAAGCTATCAGTCGAAAAATCCCAGGAATTTAGAAGAGCAGGCTCTTGCCTTGGTCGGGGAGGATATTTATAGTCGATTAATAAAGGGATATACTGAGAAACAATGGGGACGTCCTGCGACTGAATTGCCTCCGTCTTTAATAAAGCGAATACCCCTAAGATATACTTTCAACAATAACTATTTCAATGATAGATATCAGGGAATACCAATTGGAGGATATAATAAATTGACAAACGCTCTGTTGCAAGACATTGAGATAAAACTTGATGTTGATTTTTTTGAATCAAGAGACGAACTGGAAAAATTGGCAGATAAAATTATATATAGTGGAAAAATAGATGAATACTTTGATTACAAATTTGGTCATCTTGAGTATCGAAGTCTGAAATTCAAGCATAAGCATTTGGGTGTGTCTGATTTTCAAGGTAATGCAGTAGTTAACTTCACGGCTAATGATATACCATATACTCGGATAATTGAACATAAACACTTCGAATTTGGAAATCAAAAAACAACTATCATTACTGAAGAATATCCAAGCTATCACGATGCTACAAACGAACCATATTATCCAATCAATAATATGCAGAATGATATTATTTATGGAAAATATAAGTCACTTGCGGATGGATTGGAAAATGTGATTTTCGGAGGCAGACTTGGTGAATTTAGATATTATGATATGCACCAAGTTATAGGTTCTGCACTCAATAAGGCTAAGAAATGCCTTCTAAATCATAAGGGGTGTTAATTATTCTATTGATTAGGTAACATTGTAAAAAAATGAGATCTTTTGAAAGGCCAAGTTGCATATTAATGAAATTTGGGATCATATAATTAACAATATCTAAAACTACAGGGTTTGCTGGATAATTTGCTTTGTTTTGCGCTGATTTTAAAAGACAATGGTTAAACCATTTATCAAACCATGATGGTAAACTTTGGCTTTTGTAATTATCGAAATTCATAATCGAGTCAAATATAACAGCAAGTTGTTCCTTGTTTTCTTCATATAAATCAGACATAAAATTCAAAACTTCTTTTGAATCCTGACCATCATTAACGGTAATGCAATATCCTTGTAGTAACAGCGTTTTTAAATTTGTTTCGTCAATCATTGCCCGATTTTTAATCAAACACAAATGAATGTGTAGAGAAAGTTCAAGTATTTTTTCCCGTTCCATCATGTCCTTATCAGCAATTTCAAACAACAATTGAGTCAGCTCTTTCGCAAAATAAAAGTTTATTGGATTAGCTATGGGATTCGACAAAAACAATTGGGCAACATTATGTGTAATTTCGACTTTGACAGAATTTTTTGAAGACAACTGGAATATTTTATTTTTTTTAAAGTATTCTGCTAGCAATTGTAGCAGTTTTATACTTTCCGAATCGCAAAGCAAGTGAAGGCCTAAATGGGGTCTGTTACTATTATTAACAGTTAAAAAATAATAATCAAGTTTACGATCTATTGTCTCGATAAATGGCCTGATATAATTTGATATTATCGTGCCTAATTGCTCTTCAAGACAAAATATATCTATACGTGTCCAAGTTTGATTATTTTCACAATTGAATTGGTAATCTGCGTTATTCAAGGTAATTCTTTTATATTTAAAGTTAAAATACAAAAATAAGATCAAATGTCGAAGTTGAGAAATGGCGAAGAATTCGAATTAGAACATTCGTTAGTTGCTTCAGCAAAATTCAAGATAAATGCGTCTATCCAACGATTTAATAGTAGGCTATTTTGTGCATATAGAACAGACAGTTTGGATGACTATGATGCTAGAAATTTTTTAACTGAACTTGATGAGAACTTTTCGCCTCTTTCTCATATTCCAATGATTCCAGAGAATGGTAATTCAGCGTTCGAGGACGTTAGGCTATTTATTTTTCGTGATAATTTGATGGCGATTTATACTTATCTTCCTAAAAAAGACTCTAATGTTTGGACTTTTCAGTACGGACTGGGCATTGGTATTGTAGATGTAAAAACCGGAATTATTAGCCAACAGACATCGTTAAGGAAGTATACTAAGAGCTTACATTCTAAAAATTGGATTCCCTATATTTTCAATGATAATTTATACCTAGTAACGGATTTTGAACCACATGTTAGGGTGCTTGAGTTTAAATATGGAAAGGATAGTTTCTGCTTTAGTGAGATCAGTTTAGAAGTTAACAAAACTGGCTCCTGGGCATATGGTCAAATACGTGGAGGCACTCCATTCATAGCCGGTCCGAATGAAAACTCTAGTTGGCAGTATTGTTTCGTGCATTCACATATAACATTACCAAACGGAAATATCAATACCCGGTTTTATGTATATACTGTATTGAGGTTTTGTCCTGTAACTAAAAACGTTGAATACCATAAAATACCCATTGATTTTTCTAAATTGGTAGATAATAGAAATTATGAAGAGCTATGGCTATCCGCTACCAGAGGTACTGCTATGAGAGTTGTTTTTCCAATGGGATTGATCAATTTTCAAGATGGGGTAGTGATGTCTTATGGTAAGGATGATTGTGTCAGCCGATTAGTATATTACGACTGGGATTTCCTGATCAAATTATTTGACCATTAATATTATTTAATCTTTTAACGCTCGCTATGCGCAACAGAAATTACCTATCTTTTACTATTTAGCGATTCGCAATGCGAATGACTCTGATGGAAGAGATCCGAAAACTGGACATTAGAAGGCTCAATGGACAATATTGATTGCACGGTATAGGATGCAAGAACGATGACCAGCAGTTTGCACACCTGCGTTGAAATAAGTACAAACAGTAATTCTATTTTACCGTTGCCAATCCATGACTATTTGTATTCTATCGTTGGAAAATTTCTGCAATATGGAGTAAAAATAACGTCCAGGCTTTGGAGATCAGGTTGTTTAGATAGTTAAACTTAGTTGAAAGGCTGCACGGCTAAAAATGATTGTGTACCACTTTCTTTTAATGATTGATATTTAAAGCGATCAAGTGAAATTCATATCTACTTGGTCGCTTTTTTTACGTCTATTGTTTTGCTAATTGATTTTAGCACCTGTAGCACTCGTGTAGCACTGAAAGTCACTTTGCGGGTATTCCAGTGGGCAAAGGTAGGTTTTTTACCGCACCAAGATACCTAGTGTCCTGCACCAAGATACCTCTAAGTGCCGCAAATGCTACATTTTAAGGAGGTGTTTCATCTCAATGTTTTTTGAGCACAATTTCGGGTAAAAAAAATTGTTTTTGCGACTGCTATGACTTGAAAAAATAGTTTCAAATATGTATAAATCAGATTATTATATAAAATAATAACTCTAATTTTACTTGGATTTATCGCTGCTTTCTCACACCTTTATATTTGAAATTAAGCGCTCTTTTATAAGTTATTCTCACTCGTATTAACCCATTTAATTCAGGTAACTTAAAGGACATTCCGAACAATTTTAGCTTTTGCTGATCAGCTGAAAAATATGCTATCGTTGTGGTTTTAAATTTCCAATCGAAGACAAATTTGTTTTAAGCTGTCAGTTGTGATAATTGGCTGTGGAAGTTCTTTGACGTTTGGAAAAGGAGCAGGTTGCTCTTGGCGAAATGTTTAGATTAAATGCCTAAATAATATTTTTAAGTTTTGTACCCTTTTGTAACTTACCAATTGCCTTACTAATAACCATGTATATCCCTTAACTGAATAATCTTAAGAAGTATTATTAACGTTTTACTAAATTACTATTCATGATCGCTCTCCGGTATTTAATCATTGTCTTTTTATTTGTTTTCGTAAAATATGCCCAGAATGAGCGTGTAATCCCAATTGTTCACGAAAAGGTTTATATTCAAACTAACAAACAGAACTATACCGTCGGAGATACGCTTTGGTTTAAGGCCTATGTGACCAATGGGCAAGAAAACAGGCTAAGCGGCCAAAGTGAAGCAGTTTACGTAGAACTGATCAATCAAAAAGATTCTGTTCAGAAAACCATCAAAGTCCAGGTTAATAAAGGAGTTGGTTTTGGAGACATCATCTTAGAAGATGAAATAAAACAAGGCGCTTTCAGACTTCGGGCCTATACGCAGGCCATGAGAAATAGTGACCCCGTTTATTTTTTCGACAAATCATTTTTCATCCGCGGGTATTCTGTAAAAGGAATTAAAGCAAAAGCCAACTATGAATTCGTAACCAAGGGAAATCAGTCTTCCATATTGCTTAAACTTAATTATAAAGGTTTGGAGGGTAATCCCCTGTCGGGACAGCAAATTCGGTATAATATCGTTTCTGAAAGAGCGCTGGTATCTAAAGGGACAAGCAAAACTGATGCACTCGGTAATATAACGGTTGAGGTACAGCAATCTGATAAAATAAATTTGGAGGATAGTTATTTAGAATCCTTTGTAGACCAAAAGCGGGGAGGTGTTGTCACTAAAACTTTCCCATTGTTTGGAAAATGGTCAGAATCTGATGTTCAGTTCTTTCCGGAAGGAGGGGTCTTACTGGCTGGAGTTAAAAATAGAATAGGTTTTAGGGCATTAGGGCAGAATGGAAAAGGAATCGCTATAACAGGTAAAGTTGTTGATGGCGCTGGTCATTTGGTCGGTAATATTCTTGCATCACATGCAGGAATAGGGAGTTTTGAAATTGATATGAAAGCTGGTGTGGATTACTCTGCTGATATTCAACTACCCAGTGGACAGCAGGTATCTTATAAACTTCCAAAAGCAAGAACCGATGCTTATCAATTGAGTTGTAGTTTGCGGAATACCCGTCAACTTATTTCAGTGCGGACGAATGATCCCGGTTTAGGCAACAATAAAGATTTAAGTGTAGTGATTAAATCTGGGGGAGCAACTGTATATGAAAAATCTGTTTCGATGATTTCCCGACAGGCCACCGTTGAAATGGAATTAGACAGTCTTCCTATGGGGGTAGCGAGAGTAGAATTGATCAATAAGAACGCTATAGTTAATTCGAGGACCATTTTTATAAATAACAGAAAGATCTTGACTGCAAAACTAAAGCTAAATAAGTCGGCCTTTGTAAAAAAAGAATTAGTGCGGATTTCTGCGGAATCGATGGATCAAAAGGAATTGAACGGCAACTTTAGCGCTACGGTAGCGCGTTTGGATACTGTACAAAACAATAAGAAAAATGAAGTAACGATTTTTTCCAGCTTGTTACTTTCTTCTGATCTGAAGGGATACATAGAAGAACCTAATTATTATTTTTTGGATCGGGGCGAAAGAAGACTAAAAGCATTGGATGACCTCCTATTAACACAACAACTTGATAAATACGAGAAGACAAAAGGGTCTGCAGTTAATCAACTTTTTGACGTTGAGAAAGCCAGGACTGTTGTTAGTGGTAAAGTAACCACTTTAGATGGCAGGCCAGCCGTAAATGCAAAAGTGACTATGGTTTCGCTGAATAGTAATATTATGGAAGAAACCAAGTCTGATGAAGCCGGAAAATTTGCCTTCGACGGGATAAAGATCAATCAGGGGACAAGGTTCACCATTCAAGGCAGATTGGCAAACAATTCAGATCGGTTAATCATTTCAGTTGATGAGATGCCACCAATGAGCCTCAGTTTAAATCCGAACAGAGCTGAACTAAACATGGCGATGCTGGACATGGAACAGAATGATATAGAGGCGCCTCTATATTTTGGAGCGAAATCCAGAAGCCTAAAGGAAGTTAATATTAGGGCGCAATTGAAGACAGAGATAATTTATACGAAGCAAATTGGAAATGTTGTACCTGATGGACATGCAGATCAAACCTATATTATGAGGGATGCAGAACATTGCGCTTCTTTAGGTCAATGTTTGCGGGGTATGCTTCACGGTGTTGAATTTAAAGAATACCAAGACGTTATATACTGTCCATGGGCGGCGCGTGATCCGGTTCCAATGAATGTGTTTTTAGATGGGCGGAAAATAATGACCACCGCAGAACTGAAAGACATTTTCGATAATAATGTATTAGATCCGCTGGATATTGGAAAGATAGAAGTTGTTAGAACAAACTTAGCGTTAAAAGCGATGTTAGGTGGAGAATCTCTTTTGATCATCACTAAAAAAAAGGAGAAGAGGGATAAATTATATACGCCGAATATAACTAACTACTACCCATTAGGTTTTGCTAAGCCACATTCTTTTTTTCTACCCGACTATAGCTCTGGTCAATTTGAATTTATTAATGATTACAGGACTGCAGTGTACTGGAACCCGAAGCTGATTGGCAACGGAAGCAATAAAATTGATTTTAGTTTTTATACCTCCGATCAACCGGGCATGTATGAAATAGTGTTTGAGGGGATTAATGATTTAGGATATTTATGCAGACAAGTGGCTTATTATGAAGTTAAATAAACTGTATTTGGTAAAGAGAATTCTTTTGTTGGCTATGTTCATGCTGAATTGGGGATCTATTTTCGCTCAGTACCCATTTAATACGCCCGTTAAAATGCCGGCTGGAAAAATAAGTTCATTTACGGAAAGTAGCTATGATCAAAGCTCAGGTCATCCCGTCCTGATTAAAAAAAGCACTTTTACTTTTGATGTCAGAGGAAATCTAGTTGAACAGCTGATTTATGATACTATTGATAGCAATGTTATTGAAAACAAGATTGTCTATAATTACGAAAATGATCAGTTGATAGCCGAAAAGGATAAATATTCCGTTAAAAAATACTTGTACGACGTTTTAGGGAATAGGACGGCGATGAAACAAACTACGGATTCAAGCAGCATTCTCATTCGATATTTGTATAACTTAAATAAGTTGGTGGAACAGCGTGTTCAATATGATGAGGATGGTAAGTTAAATTTCGAAGAAAAGTTTGGATACAATTTACAAAGTCGGCTTATATCAAAGGATGTGTTAATTCCTGATTCGCTTGCAAAAAGCTATTATGCGAATTATACCTACGATTTAAAAGGGAACGTTGTGAATGATAGGATATATGCGTTAAACAACCACATCAGATGGTCAAATGTTTACGATTATGATCAGTACGGCAATCTAACTGAACAAAAAAGGCTAAATGAGACAGGTGCAGAGCAGTGGAGAATCTCTTGCAAGTATGCATTTGACAAATTAGGGAACTGGTCAACCTTGACAATTCGGCGCGACAAAAATCATTTTTTCATCACTAGAAAGATAAACTATCGCCCTAATTAGATTCCAAAAAGTTTTAAATCACATAAATGTTACAAAAAATTTTGTAGTGAAATATAATATTCTTTATCTTTATGTATTAGTACTTTCCAATAGGGTTGGAAGACTAGTAAACATAAACCAAATATAAATTTCTCCCCCATGAACAAAATCCTTAAACCGATTTTATTTTTGCTTTGCGCAGCGAGCATAGTAGCATGCGAAAAAGACCGTATTTTACCTGTAGATCCATCTGACTCAGGAAACTTACCCGTTGTAGATTTCGAGTACACAGGTAAAGCAGATCCTTTTACCTTCGATTTTAAAAACAAATCTTCTAATTACAAAACGGTGGAATGGCGTTTTGGTGACGACAGCTTATCTTCCGATCTTTCTCCGACACATATGTTTCCAAGAGATGGAAAGTATGAGGTTATTCTAACAGGAACTTCTGCTGATGGCGCCAAAGCCAAGAAATTAGTGGTCGTTAATATTGATGCTAATCAAGTTGCAAAGATTGTAGCTTTACCAAATGGTACGGCTAATACAGTAAAATTCAGAATTAATACTACTGCTGAATTAAAATCTGCGAGTTGGGATTTTGGTGACGGTACCAAGTCTACTGACCTTGAGCCGGTAAAAACTTACGAAGCGGGAAAGTTATTTACTGCTAAAGTTGTTTTAACAACAAAACTCGGCGCACAAGCAAACGTAGTTAAATTGGTTTCGTCAAATGGTACTTTAGAAGATGTTACCAATCAATTCTTGAAAAATACCGGACGTAAGTTTATTGCATCTGAGCGTGTAGGAAGCAGATGGGGCGTAGTGGCTGATTGGCGAGTAAATGCTGCTGTTAGACAACGTGAAGGCAAAATGGGTGGATGGGACGAATGGGAAGGTAACACCATGTCTATGGAGAAATGGGGTGGAGAAACCGATATCGTTAATGGTAAAATTGAACAGACTTCTTTAGCGCCACTTCCTGCAGGGCAGTATTATTACGAGTTGCAATTCCATGATTTCCAAGTAAAAGATAGGCTATACAATGTGATATCTAAAGCAAATAGTTTGCCTGATGTTACAAATGTTGAAACTGATCCTAATGTTCTTGCTTGGTTGAGGTTTAGTGGAAATGGACCGCTGAACTCTACAACTGCTTTCTTGTTGACTGAGCAGAGAACGGTTACTTTTGGTTTCGTTGCCACTTTCCAACAATCTGATCAAAACTTCAAACTTTATCAAATTAGATTATACAGACAAGACAAATAATAATTTATATCTTTAAAAAGCTTAAGACCCAGCTGCCTCAAAGCAGCTGGGTTTTTAGTGATATAATAATCCTTGAACCATTTATCTAAAATCTTTAACCACAAATGATTAGAAAAAAAATCTTGTTTCTTTTTGCTTTTGGCATAAGCGCTTCAGCTTTTGCTCAAGAAACGAAAGCCCCTGCTTACCCTTTAATTACGCATGATGCTTATTTTAGCATTTGGTCTAATACAGATAAGCTTAACGAATCTGTAACTAAGCACTGGACCGGTGCCGAACAATCACTTCTTGGCATCATTAAAGTAGATGGTAAGGCTTACCGTTTCCTTGGTGATACGGAACAGGCTTATAATGCCGTTCTGCCTGCATCTGATGATAAAGATTATAACTTTAGCTATACGGAAACGGCTCCTTCTGGTGATTGGAAAGCAGCTGATTTCTCGGCGGGTGATTGGAAGACTGGTGCTGCGCCTTTTGGTGATGTATCAGCATTCGCTAAAACAGAATGGAAAAGCAAGAACCTATGGGTTAGACGTTCTTTTGATTTAGCAAATCCGGCATTGAAAGATTTGGCTTTAAAGCTTAGTCACGATGACAATGTAGAAGTTTACCTAAATGGGAACCTAATCTATAGCACTAAAGGCTGGACGAATAACAAGTTTATATACGTTCCGATTAAAGCGGAGGTTTTGCAAGGATTGAAAAAGGAAAACAACATACTGGCGATCCACATTGCCAATACCGCAGGTGGCGCATGGTTAGATGCCGGTCTGGTCACAAAAGCTGTCGACAGCAATCCAGTTGCAGCCGCGCAGCAAAAAAGTGTTGTCATCACTGCTACGCAAACTAAATATGAGTTTAAATCGGGAGGTGTAGATTTGTCGCTAACCTTTACTTCGCCGTTGTTGCTGGACGATCTGCATATGGTTTCCAGACCAATCTCATACATCACTTATAAAGTAAAGTCTAACGACAAAAAAATCCACAATGTTGAAGTACTATTTAATGCGTCAACAAATATTGCGACCAACACATCCGGACAGGAGGTTAAGGCAGAAATAGCAAATGCTGGTCCGCTAGCCATATTGAAAGCTGGTACAACTGAGCAACCCATATTAAAGAAAAAAGGGGATGACATCAGGATAGATTGGGGCTATATGTATGTAGCTACTCCTTTGGCAAACAAAGCTGTTCAATACATCCTTCCGCAAAAGAATGCCATTGTAGAGTTTACGAAAGGGTTGAAGATTTTTCGGCCTACTTCACAAACTGATACCAAACTATCTTTAAGTACAGTGCTTAATTTTGGTAAGGTAGCAGCAGCTGAAAAGCAACAATATATCATGCTGGGTTATGATGATCAGGAATCGGTTCAATACTTTGGACAAAACTTAAAAGCTTACTGGAACAGTGATGGAAGCAAAACTTTTACAAGTGAGCTCATCAATGCGAATACTGATTACGCGAAGGTAATTCAAAAGGTAAATGCTTTTGATGCCTCTATGTATAAGAATGCATTGGCTGCAGGCGGCGAGAAGTACGCGAAACTTTGCGTTTTGGGATACAGACAGGCTATTGCTGCTCATAAATTGGTAAAGAGCCCCTCTGGAGATTTACTTTTTATGTCTAAAGAGAACTTCAGTAACGGTTCCATATATACGGTAGATGTAACTTATCCTTCAGCACCACTGTTTCTGGCTTATAATCCAGAACTTGTAAAAGGTTTGTTAAATGGAATTTTTGCCTACAGTGAAAGTGGGAGGTGGGTTAAGCCATTTGCTGCGCATGATTTAGGTACTTATCCATTAGCGAATGGACAGACTTATGGTGAAGATATGCCTGTAGAGGAGTCTGGGAATATGATTATCCTAACCGGCGCGATTGCAAAGGCTGAGGGAAATGCAGAGTTTGCCAGGAAGCATTGGAAAACACTTGGCATTTGGGCAGAATACCTGAGTCGCGAAGGGTTCGACCCGGGCAATCAATTGTGTACTGATGATTTTGCCGGTCACCTGGCCAGGAACTCCAACTTGTCGGTTAAAGCCATTGTAGCTTTAGGTACTTATGGTATGCTTGCCGAAAAATTAGGTGAAACAGCTGAAGCGAAAAAATATACAACCATGGCTAAGGAAATGGCCTTGAAATGGATGACCATGGCTGATGATGGTGATCATTACGCATTAACTTTTGATAAAAAAGGAACCTGGAGCCAGAAATACAATTTGGTATGGGATAAGCTGTTGGGATTGAATTTATTTCCAAAAGAGGTTTATGCTAAAGAGATCAAATTCTATTTGACCAAACAAAACAGTTATGGTTTGCCATTGGATAGTCGCAAAACTTATTCGAAATCTGATTGGATCTTATGGACTTCTGTATTGGCAGATAATGATCCAGATTTTCAAGCACTGCTTGCACCTGTTTATAAATATGCAACGGAAGCTACTTCCCGTGTGCCGTTAAGTGACTGGCATGAAACTACTGACGGTAAAATGGTTGGTTTCCAGGCAAGAAGCGTGGTTGGCGGATATTTTATCAAAATGCTGGAGAAAGACTGGAAGAAGAAATAAGTCAATCTGAAATAAAAAAAGAAAAGCTGCTTCGCAATTGCAAAGCAGCTTTTCTTTTTTTTAAAGGGAGCCGGAACCACCCAAGCTCCCTAAGCATCGTTCCATTTGGGGGGGATGCTAAAATAAACCGAGTTAAAGTTAATATTTTAATTATTGAAAATCAAGTAACAGATTCGATACGATTACTTACCTAACGCCTGGTAGATTTCTGTAAATAAAAGCCCGCTTCCGCCACCATAATGAGCTATAACGGGAACTTTTAATCTTGAACTTTTCACTTTAGCAATTAGGTCTGATTCTTCCTGTTCTGTTAAGCCTGCGCCGATCAACACCAGGCTGAAAGATGCAGAACTAAACAAAGTTATTGCCTGCTCCTGTGAAACAGCTGCTGTGGCATTCATTTCAGGGTTCGAGTTGATGAGCCTGACAATGGTTTTCAGGATCTCTTCGTGTGTACAAACAATAAGAATTTCAGTTTTTCCCATTTTAATAGCTCATAGGTACTTCCATTAATAAAATCTGGCTGTCTTGACCGGCTTCTATAAATATACGTTCTGTTTCCCAAATTCCATAGCCATCGCGCTCATTTAGTGTCTGTTCGTTAACAGTTGCTGTTCCTTTTAAGATGAAAACATATAATCCGTTTCCTTCATTTTTGAAAGTAAATTCCGACTTAGTACCCGTTGTAAATTTACCCATGTAAAACCAGGCATCCTGATAGATCCAAACACCTTCATCATCAGGATTTGGTGATAGTATTTGTGCAAATTGATTTGGTTTAAGCAAATCTTCGTAACGTTCCTGCTGGTACCTGGGCTCCACATTCCTTTGATTTGGGAACAGCCAGATTTGTAGGAATTGGACCGGGGCTCCACCGCTTTTATTGAACTCTTTGTGATAAATTCCTGTCCCGGCACTCATCACCTGGATCTCTCCAGATTCAATTACCGCAACATTATTCATACTGTCTTCATGTTGCAAAGAACCCTCGAGTGGGATGGAGATAATTTCCATATTATCATGAGGATGCTCCCCAAAGCCACCGCCACCGCTTACCCAATCGTCATTTAATATCCTCAATGCTCCAAACTGAATGCGTTCAGGATTGTAATTTCCGCCAAAGCTGAAGGTATGAAAACTCTTAAGCCATCCATGATTAGAATGATCTCTGCTTGCTGCTGTATGTAATATTGATTGAGCCATCTTTTTTGTTTTTAGTTTACCCTACAAAGGTATAGGCTGCGTAAAACATTAGCATTAACCTAGATTAAGAAATTGACACGCGGATAATAAAATAAAATAGATAAAAGGCTTATTTTTGTTCATCGTTGAATAAAATGCCAGAGCGATGAAGAAGAATTTTATTTCCAATTCTCCTGAATCAGTGAGAATGTTTAAGAGCCCGCTACTTGAAGGGTTATCTAAGGTGCCCTATTTCGTGCCGCTGATCATTTTTGTGCCAACAATTTTATTCTTTTGCTGGAAATCAGTACAAACTAATGGTCTAATGCTTTTTATTGGCTATTTATTAGTAGGACTTTTCATCTGGACATTGACGGAGTATATTATGCACCGTTTTGTTTTCCATTTTTATCCAAGCTCTGATTGGGGAAAAAGAATTCATTTCATTTTCCATGGGGTACACCATGATTATCCCAATGATGCGCAAAGGCTTGTGATGCCGCCATCTGCGAGTATCCCACTAGCATTGGCCTTCTATTTTCTTTTTAAATGGTTGGTTTATCCAGTTATGCTGGATGGATTCTTTGCCGGATTCCTCCTTGGTTATTTGTTTTATGACATGACACACTACATGCTTCATCATGCCCAATTCAAAAGTGGGTTTTGGAAGAAACTAAAACAGCAACACATGCTTCATCATTATGATGATTCTACCAAGAAATATGGTGTTACTTCTGATCTATGGGATAAAGTTTTCAGAACAAGATAATCAAACTAAGATTTTTTCTTAACGGGTACCTTTTTTGCATCCTTTGCCGATGTGTTGTTCTCGGGCTCCGCACCTTTAGGTTTTTTCTGATCTGTTATTTCTGCTTTTTCGGTTTTTGTCTTGCTAGTTTTCATGATGCTTTAGTTTAAGGGTTGCCTATATCATTAAGATATTGTTAAGCAATAACAAATTGATGGTGCAATAAGTTTCCGATCCGTCAAAAAGCCATATATTTAAGCCGTTAAATATCATTCTATGAGGATAAAACTCCTATTGACTATTGCTTTTATATTTGGTGCCACAAACTTTCTGTTTTCGCAGGATTTAGAGGGTGCATTGAACTTACATTCTTTTGCTGATAACCGGGAATACGGAAAATCCGGACGTTACCCGCAGACTATTTTTGGGGTTAGGTTGTCGCCCGAGATTGGATTGTCAATCGATAGTATGCATAGAATACGTGTAGGTTTTAATGCGTTGCACGAATTTGGATCGCCTAAATTCACTAATAAAATTGATCCTGTTGTTTATTACCAGTTTACCAAACAAAACTGGAATTTTTATATGGGTGCTTTTCCGAGATATAAGCTGCTAACTGATTATCCAAGGGCAATACTAACGGATACTTTAAATTACTACCGGCCAAATGTGGAAGGTATGCTGGTAAAATATGAAAACGAGCACTGGCGCCAAACAGTTTGGATAGACTGGACAAGCAGACAAACCGCCACCGCGCGTGAGAATTTTCTCTTCGGACTTTCAGGCAGTTATAAAAACGGGGTTTTCTTTGCATCACATTATGCCATGATGCTGCACAACGCTGGTCCGGCTGTAAATATTGTTGGCGATCATATTGAAGATAACGGTGCCCTGGCCATTAAAGCCGGGGTAGACCTTACTGGTAAAACTGGCTTGGATTCTTTAACCATCAATGCGGGCGGTCTCATGTCTTTCGAACGCGTGAGAAGTGTTGGTGGCTGGCATACACCTAAAGGGTTGTTGTTAGAGTTTCACGCAGCGTATCATCGCTTTGGTATCATCAATTCTTACTATAATGGTGAAGGGCATCATATCCGTTTTGGAGACCGCTTCTATACTGCAAAAGCATACAATAGAACTGACTTAACCTGGCGTCCAATTCTTTTTAAGAACGTAGAGGGCATTCTTGATCTTTCTTTCCACTTTGTAGAGGGCGTGGTAGACAGTCAGCAAGCTTTTGGTTTACGATACAACATCAGCGGAAGTAAAAAACTCAAATAGTATGAAGCAGCTGTGCCTATCCCTGATTTGTTTTATTGCCTTCATCACTACCAATGCACAACCGAAACCAGTTGTGGAACATGGACAACTTCAGGTTGTTGCTGGAAGAATTGTTGATAGGAAAGGTGAAGCTCCGCAATTGCGAGGAATCAGCATGTCGTGGAGTATTTGGGGAGGTAGAAAATATTACAATAATGACGTGGTGAATTGGTTGGCCAGCGATTTTAAAGCCAGTGTTCTCCGCCTTGCGATGGCCATTGAACATGAGGGTGGTTATCTTGCGGATTCTGCCAGGCAAACGGAGTTAATTACTGCCGCTGCAGATGCGGCCATTAAAAATGGTATATATGTGATCATCGATTGGCATGACCATCATGCGAATCAACATCAGGATAAAGCAGTTCAGTTTTTTAGCGCAATGGCTAAAAGGTATGCAGGTAAATCAAATGTGATTTACGAGATATTTAACGAGCCGGAGCGAATTCCATGGACTTCCATTAAAAGTTATGCAATCCCGGTCATTGAAGCTATTAGGAAAGTCGACAGTAAAAACCTGATTATTGTAGGCAGCCCCGCCTGGGACCAGGATGTAGATGTTACTGCAAAGGATCCAATCACAGGTTTTAGAAACATCGCCTATTCTTTTCATTTTTATGCTTCTGATCCCAATCATCAGGAAAACCTGATGCGTAAAGTGGAAATCGCTATTGCAGCAAAGCTTCCGCTCTTTGTTACGGAATGGGGAGTTGGGGAATCAGATGGTAATGGGCTATTTGATCTTGATAAGACAAATAAGTGGGTTAATTGGATGGAGAAGCACCAGTTGAGCTCCGCGAATTGGAATGTAACTGATAAAGCGGAAACAACTGCCATATTAAAGCCTGGGGCAGCTGTTTCTGGTAACTGGACTCAAGATGATTTAACTCCGGCTGGTCAATACATCAGGATGAAACTCATTGAGTTTTCTGCATCCGGGAAATCAAAAGATAAGTAATGAAAAGAATTTTAGGATCTATCCTTCTCCTTATAGCCTTAAATACCACTACAATTGTTGCACAACAGCAAAATTATTCGCCGGCAAGGGGTAAACCAGCTGATTTGGTAAATGTATTTCTTGGTTCGTCTGGCGATCATGGACAGCTTTCGCCCGCGGCATCATATCCTTTCGGTATGTTGAGTATTGGTCCGCAAACCTATCCAACAACACATATGGGCTATGAACACCTAGCTAAAAAGTTCAATGGATTTACGCATACCCGTTTTGAGGGCGTGGGCTGTACGGGAAGCGGCGGACTCCTTTTAATCAAACCTTTTCTAGGCGCAGAGGCTGCTCAATCTACTTTAATAAAGGTGTCTGAAAATGCCGGACCAGGGTTCTATGAGGTGGGTTTTGACAACCAGATTAGTGCTAAACTGACTGTGTACAAAAACGCCGGTAAGCATGTTTATCAGTTTCCAAAAGGTAAAAAGGGTTTTTATCTGGATTTATCTCATGCGTTTTCAGGTGGATTTGTCGCTGAAGAACACACCATTTCAAAAAATGCAGTTAGCGGTTGGATTGATGCCAAAACTACCTGTGGAGTGGGTAAATATAGAATTTTTTATTACCTGGAACTGGTAGGTGATTACGTTTGGCAGGAAAAAGGCGATCATAAATTAAATACAGCATTAAGTGATGAGGCTACCATAGCTGAATTGAATATAGCGCTATCATCAGTAAGTATTGAAGCGGCGAAGGCCTCTGTAAACAAGAACAATTTCGATCAGTTAAAAAACCAAACCACTGCAGATTGGGATGCTTTACTGAGTAAAGTTGCGGTCGAGGGTGATATGGATAATGCAAAACTATTCTATTCGCTTTTATACAGAACAATGCAATCGCCATTTATGATCTCTGAGCCGGATGGTCAATACCGTTCAACCAAAGGTGAATTAAAAAAGAGTAAAGAGATAAGGTACAATGGTTGGGCAATATGGGATAACTACCGCACGCAGTTACCCCTGTTGTCTTTGATTACCCCGGATAAGTATGCTGGGATGATCACCTCAATTGCCGATATGTACAACTCTGGGAAGAAAGATTATGCCACTCAAACAGAACCTTCCAATACGGTTAGATCTGAGCATGCCATTGTAGTATTACTTGATGCCTATCGCAAAGGATATAAAGTAGACTTTAAAAAAATTGCCGATTCTTTAGCAGGAGAGGTTAACCGGCTAGATTACAAAGCGCCTGATAAAGCTTTGGAATCAAGCTATGATACATGGGCTATGTCTGAGATTTATAGTATTTTAAAAGATAAAGTGAAGGCGGACGAGTATAAAAAGAGGGCTCTGGAATATAGAACCTTCTGGCAAAAAGACTTTAGTGATATGGGTAGGAGAGATGTTGATCAAATGCAGGCCAGGGGTCTTTATCAAGGTACGATTTGGCAATACCGTTGGTTTGTCCCTTATGATGTGACAGGTTTGATCGCTTTAAATGGAGGTGAAGAAGCATACTTAAGCAAACTAGATGAGTTTTTTGATCGCGATTTATATAACCATGCCAATGAGCCAGATCTTCAGGTTCCTTTGATGTACAACATGACTAAAGAGTCCTGGAAATCACAAGATTGGATGCACCAGATTGCTACAGATACCGTGATACAGAATTATTTTAACGACAACAGCAGGGGGATTGGTTCAAACATCGGCAAAATCTATCAAAATCAACCAGAAGCTTATTTAAGAACTATGGATGATGATGCCGGAGCTATGTCTGCCTGGTATATCTTTACCGCTAGCGGCTTTTCTCCTGCTTGTGTAGGTTGGCCTGTATACTACTTAAACGTACCTTTGTTTAAATCGCTGACTTATCAATTGCCTGGCAACAAAACTTTCAAGGTTGAGGTTGAAGACTTTAGTCTGCAAAACAAGTTTATCAAGGCTGTTTACTTGAATGGAAAGGAATTGAAACGTAATTACCTCACACAAAGTGATATTATGGCTGGTGGGGTACTGAAGGTTGTTGCCTCTAAAACTCCTGTAAAAGATAGGCTTGTGGAAAATTGGATAAGTTCGATTGAAAAAAGTTAACCCTCTTTTTTCTTGACCGCAGTATTCTTTACCAATTTAAAAGAAATTGCTTTAAAACGCCCGTCAACTATTTTGCCGGTTACTTCAGCTTTTCTGATCGAATTGCAAAAGCCATCTTTGGCATGCGCATCGCCATGGTCGTCTATGCCGGTGCCGTCAACAAAATAAGCTTTTCCATTTATCCGAACAGCAAGATCACAATCTTCACCTTTTAAATGGAACTGGCACTCACCACAAGCTGTTTCTACTAATTGAGGCTTTGTAAACGCCACAGAATCTATTTTGGGATTTTCTTGTGCTACTGCTGTTAAAGTTGCAGTAGCTAACAACAAAACAACAAATAGGTTCTTGAGGGATATGAAGTTATAAGTAAATGCTTTCATCTCTTTTTTATAAAGTTAAGAAAATTTTAAGGTTTAAGCGTTTCCCCTAACTAATCTGCATCTACTCTGAAATTCTTTCCGCCAAATCTGGATAAATTGTAGTTTAAATTTACAGAAAATACCCTTGTTATCTGGTTACTGCGGCTGTCGATAACTGTATTCCCCGCAACCATTCTAGAAATGTTATTCCCCTGGTTCAATAAATCGTTTGCTGAAATGCCCATATTCAAAGACCTGTCTTTAAAAAAGCTTTTCTCTAATCCGGCATTGATCACAAGCGGGTTCGTGTTGGCAAACGCGTAACCATAATTGATTTGTTTCGATGTGCTGAAATTAACAAAATAGCTTTTTCTAATGGTCATACGTCCGGTTATGTTCATGGTTACCGTACTGGTATTTCTTAAGGGCTGATCTGTAGTTGCGCTGTTCTTGCTATTGTTGTAATTAACACCACCCCTCAAGGAGAATTTTGGTAACCGCAAATTTCCGTCAATATTTGCTCCCAGGGTAGTTGTTCTGAAAAATGTTAGAGAACCTATCTGACCAATGCCGAGCGACTGATAATTTCCTGCTCCATATAGAGAATTTGAATTGTTATTATTGGTTATTGCATAGCTGGTTTGCGTATTTAATGTTAATTTTTTGCCGGTAAATGTACCAGACAAATTTTGCGAAAAATTTAGTCCCTTGCCATACACCTTCTCGTTATTAAAAATTACTGCACGATTGGAAAATCCCAGTGCACCTGAATACCTGATGCTGTACTTGTTTTTCCTGAATGGCGCATAAATAAAATAATTGCCGTTTATCTGATAATTTCCATTAACATTTTGATACCTGGTAATTTGCTTGAGACTATTTAAGGTGTCGGAAACCAAAGATACATTGCTCACAATCTCTCTTTGTGTTGCAGATGAATTGATGCCTAATTGCAGGGACCTTCCTGTTTTTAATTGGGAATAATTAAAATTTGCATTTAGATTGTGATGGAATGAGGCCTTAAGCTCAGGGTTGCCTACCACAATATTTTGCAGATTTTGAGCATTTCGTATGGGTTGTAATTGTGAAATATCTGGATTTCTTGTGGAACCATAATAGTTTAGCGAAACGGTTTTCCCCTGCGTCAGCGTTTTACTGTAATTTACGGATGGAGAGAAGTTGAAGTTATTAATTTGTATTTTCTGACGTAACCTTAAATCACGATTGGTAAGCAGATTTGGCCTGGCATTCACGGCAATATTGTACCTGCCTTTATTCGAGTCATAGTTATAATTGGCCCCAACAGACTGGTTAAAATTTACGGTACTGAAAGATGTACTTAGGGAATCTACAAATGAAATGCGATTGCTCTTATTGTCGAATACAAACGTAGAAACCTCATTTGTATTATTACCAGCACTAGCGTTATAGGATATATTTAAGCTTTGCCTTGCCAGGGAATCTTTAGGTTTTTTTAAACCGATACTATAATTGAATCCGAACTCGAAATTGCTGTTTGCAGATTTGCTGGTTAGATTTCTGTTTAATACAGAATCTTTCAATAAATCTCCAGAATCTTTATTGTAATAGCGTGTATTTGTATTGATATTTTGATCTGAATTATTATTTGCGAATGAAAATGAACTTTGCCCGGTAAAAGAGTTTTTATTATTTTTTAATTTCTTTGAGAATGAGGCACTACCAGACAAACTTGGAGCAGAACTGCCGGAGCTGTTTCTGCTTTTTAAGTCTTGTCGCAATAGTCCATATTGATTAACCAATGAGCTATTGCTATTGTCTGATTGATTGTAACTGCCACCAATATTACTTTCTATAAATACCTTTTTATTATTGTAATTGGTGCCTATGTTTAACCTATGATTGTTGCCTTTGTTATCGCCCTGGCTTTGAGAGTTGGTGTTAAATTTACCTTCGGGGTTTATTGATTCAGAAACCTGCTCTTGCGAAAAGGCATTCCCGTTATTATAAAAATTGTAATTGAATCGACCTTCCATAAACTCGCTTATTTTATCATTGTGATTTATTCCGACACCGAGCGACCTGCTATTTCCGGCCCCATTATTAGCCGTGTTGCCGTTTAAGCTAACCGAGCTTTGTTTGGTGTTTTTCCAGCGGCTCAGCTCCGCACTGCTTCCAATCATTTCATTTGTTCCCGCACTGCCGTAAATCCGGCCAAATGAACCATTGTCCATTCCCGGTTTGGTTATCAGGTTAAGTATCTTCCTGGGTTCACCTATTTTAATTCCCGTAAAATTTGCCTGATCGCCAAAATCATCGATGATCTGCATTTTTGAAACGATACCTGCCGGAAGTGTCTTAATAAATTCATTTACATCGCTGGTAAAAAAAGTCTTCCCGTTCACCCTAAGAACTTTCATGCTTTTACCCATAGTAGTGGCGTTGTAATTCTCGTCAACCTGCACTCCTGGCAATTGCTTAAGCAAATCAGCTACATTGTCCCCTTCGTTAACCTGAAATGCCCCGGCATTAAATTCTACAGTGTCTTTCATAAACCTCATGGGATTCGCCTTTGCTGTTATTTCAACTTCCTTGAGCATTTCCTTTGAAACTTTAATAATAAAAGCACCCAGCTTTTTGTGCTTTTCTTTTTCATGGAAGGAAAATTGTGCTTCCTGATCAATATATCCAAAGGAGGTTATCTGTATAGTAAAGCTATTGGAGGTAACTTTTGAAAAACGAAAATCTCCAAAACTATCCGTTTCTGTACTCAAAGTATCCTGACCGGAAATCAGTAATATTGTGGCGTTTGAAATTCCTGTCTTAGCAGAATCTATGACTGATCCGGAAACTTTTCGATTGGTCTGTGCCAATAAACTGCAGGTACAGAAGCAAAGCAATAAGAGGCTGAGGGCGCTTATTTTTTTCAATATATCAGGTTAAATACAAACTTATATTTTTTAATTCAATATGGAGAACTAACGAAGTATTTGTGCCCAATTAATTTTTGTATTTGCAAACTACATGACGGCACATGACAGTTTAATAAACTAATCATCTTATATTGTCATACACCAAATGTAAAGCTTAATGAAAATTGCTCATTTTTCCGGATCGTGTTTATTAGCAATCTTGATCATCATATTTTCTTCTGCAGCAGCCCAGGTTGCAAAAGTACCATTCATCCCCTCAAAGCAAGAACTTAACCGCCCGTTTGCCAAATATGATGAGGTCTCTTTTCTGCATCCACCAAAAGTATATCATCCAGAAACCTGGTTCCATTACATCGGCGGAAACGTGTCTAAAGCAGGTATCACCAAAGATTTGGAGGCAATAGCTAAAGCCGGGTTTTCTGGTATTCAGCTTTTTCACGGACAGTTCGGCGGACCATGGCCAGGAGTTACGCCCCAGATCACGAGTCTGAGTGCCGATTGGGATGATGCGGTAAAACATACGGCACAAGAATGCCGCCGCCTAGGTCTTAGATTTACCATGAATAATTGTCCGGGATGGGCAACATCCGGTGGTCCCTGGATTGAGCCCGCTAATGCCATGCGTACCCTTATATGGAATCGCACAGATGTGTTAGGTGGAAAATTGATCACCCAGTCAATACCTGTTCCCGAACCCAATGTTGAACCATGGCGCGATTACCGCGAGATTACCTTACTTGCTTTCCCAACACCGATTGGGGATACTGGTAGACCCCTTGTGCCGGCTTCTATTAAAAGCAATACCAATTATAAATGGGAAACCTATTTTGCCGGTGTGGCAGCAGGACCGCTACGCTTATCGCCAACTACTTCCGATAAACCAAATTGGGTTGAGGTAACATTTGATAATGATGTTCCCTTAAGAACTGTCGAGTTTTCAAGTGTGCAGGCCTTTAACCACGGACAGAGTTACGAGCCGGGGGTCAAGATTTCCATACAGGCCATATTAGCAGATGGAAAAATTAAAGATATCCTTAACGCGGAAATGCCACAGTCGAACTGGCAGGACGACCGGCCAATTACCTTTGCTTGCTCTGAACTAGCCCGGGTTAAAAAATACCGAATCTCTATCATCAATAAATATGATATGGCTTTGTCATCTTTAAAACTCTTTTCCGCCGCTAGGAAGAATAGCTGGGAATCTGAGGCAGGTTGGACATTGCGCAGTATAGAGCGCGCAGGGCAGAATCCTATTCAATCCCCGGAGGCATTTTTAAAATCCGATCAGATCATTGACCTTTCCACCAAGATGGATAAGAACGGAAAGCTGAATTGGCAAGCGCCTAAAGGAAAATGGACCATTCTTCGTCTCGGTCATGTGAATTCAGGCAAAGAAAATGGTCCGGCGCCTAAAGAAGGTACGGGTTGGGAAGCAAATAAATTTGCAAAGTCTGGCGCTGATGCACATTTTGCAGGGTACATCGGCCGACTGTCAGGGGTAAATGGGCCACTTTCCGGCGGGTTGTTGAATGGGATGTTAATCGACAGCTGGGAATGCCATACGCAAAGTTGGACACCAGCTATGGAAGAAGAATTTATTCGGGTATCCAAGTATGGCCTCCGCAAATGGCTGCCTGCTTTATTTGGTTATGTTATTAAGGATCATCAAACCACAGCAAGGTTTTTAACAGACTGGCGGAAAACACTTAATGATCTAATGACAAATAACTACTACGGGCAGATGGCCTCACGTGCGCATGACAATGGCTTATATGTAACCTTCGAAACCTCGGCAGGAGATGTTGTTCCTGCAGATATTTTGGAGTACTTTAAATATGCTGATGTGCCAATGTGTGAGTTCTGGGAGCCGATGGCTGATGGCTTTGTTGGATCAATAAATTTCAAGCCTATAAAGCCTACTGCATCTGCTGCAAGGATGTATGGTAAACCACGTGTGGCCGCTGAAGCATTTACTTCAATGAGCCTGACCTGGGATGAGCATCTGGATATGCTGAAGGAAGTGGCTAATGTGAACAGTATACAAGGCGTTTCGCATTTTGTATTCCATACTTATACCCACAATCCCCAGATGCCTTTTCTGGCACCCGGTACTTCATTCGGTGCTGGAATCGGAACTCCTTTTTTAAGGGGACAAACCTGGTGGAATTATATGCCAGATTTTACTGATTACCTGTCTCGCTGCAATTACATGCTGGAGCGAGGAAGGCCGGTATCTGATGTGCTTTGGTATTTAGGTGATGAAATCAATCATAAGCCTAATCAGAATGCACCATTTCCTGAAGGATTTAAGTATGATTACTGCAATCCTGATGTATTGTTAAATCGCTTAAAAGTAGAAAATGGTCTATTGGTTACTCCTGAAGGAATCCGTTACCGCGTGCTGTGGGTGCCTGATGCACCGAATATGTTACCAGAAACGCTGGAAAAGCTACAGTTGTTACTGCGCCAAGGTGCAACAATAATAGCAGAAGCCCCGGTAGGATTGGCAACACTCTCTGGTGGTGATGTGGCTAAAGAACGTTTTGATGCCGCGGTAAAGGACATTTGGGGAGGCGCTAATAAAGGAATTAAAAAGATTGGAAAGGGTAATTTGATTTCTGGCATTTCCCTGGAAAAGGCATTGTTCGCCCTAAAGATAGTTCCTGATGTTATAGGTGGCGAGGCACTTTGGGCGCACAGGCAAATTGATGGCGCTGATTGGTATTTTGTGACTGCCCCACGCGGGAAAGGGTTTTCAGGCGATCTCAGTTTTAGAAGCTCTGGGACGGTAGAACTTTGGGATCCGGTAACGGGAACTTCTAAGCCTATCGAAAATCATCGCATAGGTAATCGCACCATTGTCAAACTCAACTTGGTTAAATCGGCCTCCTGCTTTATTGTCTTCCGCAAAAGCGATAGCAAACCCGCTGCTTTTAGTGTTCCTAAATTGGTAAAATCGTTAGCTATAACGAGCCCATGGACGCTAACTTTTCCTTCCGGATGGGGAGTTGCTGAGCCTTTATCAATTGCTGAGTTAAAACCATGGAAAGACCTGGACATATCCGCTGAGGGGAAAGCCTTTTCTGGAACAGCAACGTATACTACATCATTTGAAATCGACAAGCCAGCCATTGGTCAGGATTACCTTTTGGATTTAGGAGAAGTAGATATGGCTGCAGAGGTTTCGATTAATGGCAAAAGTATAGTTAAGCTTTGGGCCCCGCCTTATAGAATCAGTTTGAAAGGAGTGGTGAAGCCCGGTAAGAATATTTTAACGGTAGCGGTAACCAGTACATGGTTCAATCGTCTTGCCTATGATGCTGGCCAACCTGAAGATAGGCGTAAAACATGGACGATATCCGGACCGGGTAAAGAGTCTGGATTGAGAAACTCAGGCTTGATGGGCCCGGTGAAGATCGATGTGCTGAAGTGAAACGAGCATATGGATCATCTCGCGCCCACTCTTCCACCTCCTTAAGCGATTAGCCTGCTGTATCCCCTTTCGATCTTTGATTTCACGGTTGGGTTGGTAATAATGGGGCATTACGTCCTTCATTGCATTGTGAATGTCATTTATGGCACCGGTCAACATCAATAACGGATTGCTCTTTACAAGTACGGCTAACGCATCTGCCATGCTTGACGTATAGTAAGGGCAGTCCCAGTCGTGACGATAAGGGTTATCTCCTTTTATATTCACCTTTTGCAAGGGATGGGAAAGGTCTTCAATGCCTTCCGCAACTGCACATCCAAAAACATTGGTATACTCATTAATAAAATGATTCCACCAGCGAGGGTGATGGGGTAGTTCCTTTAGCAGTGTATCGCAAACAAGGATTCGCTTTGGAAAATTAACATTGGCCGGATCCATCAATACTAAAGAAACACCAAAATGCCCTTCTTCAGGAGAATGCCTGCTGTAAATTAAAAAGAATTGAGTAGCGGTTTCACCAGACTCATGTAACGCTGCGGTAAGTATCTTCACTTCTTGAAGGCGATCCTCCAGAAATCCGCGCTTGAAGAGTACATGAAACGAGCCGCTTGACTTTGCCCGGCAACGTATACTGTTTTCATCAAATACATTCCCGTTAGCTGGTCGACTGGTAAAATGATTTCCGCTGTTGTAACGTATTTCTTCAGACTCTGGTGGGTAGGTGTCAATGTGCGCAGTATCGCCCGTCTCCGTTTGCTTATTAGGGTGAACCGACCTAAATGGGACATGCATTCTTTCACTATCCATTCTTCGCGCCAGGTTGTAAATTCTTTGTTCTGTAATCGCCAATAGAGGATCCCCGGTTACAGGATCAAAATAAACCCGCTTAGCGCGTCTGCCCAGATGTCTTGCTATGAAACGATGTCTTAAAAGTTTTTGGATAGGGTGTGTGGTATTTAAAAAGAAATCTCTTAAAGCATCGTTTCTTAGATACTCATCCAGTGGTTGATCAAATTGTAATAATGGCTTTTCCTGGTTTTTTACTGCCCAATTTCGCAAAAACCTGTATACTTCGTTGTCGAAACGAATGTTAGTCTTCTCTGCTTTTTCTTTATCACCAATGCGTTCTACCATTTTATCCCCCAGACTAATTACTTCAAGCAATATCGTTGGAAAAATTCAATTAATAGCAATGCTTTTTAAATTTTACAAAGAGATAATGATAAAATACATTAATATTTAGATTGGAACGGAGAATTTGCTAATTCTGATCTTTTTTTTTCAAAAAGATCGTTAAAAGCAAAAAGGGTTGCCCGTTTTAGGCAACCCTTTTGTTGAGAAGTCACTCTCATTACGCGGAGAGTGGGGGATTCGAACCCGCGGACCCTTTGACAAGTCAACAGTTTTCAAGACTGCCGCAATCGACCACTCTGCCAACTCTCCGGCGCAAAAGTACAAATACTCCTTTATTCTACAAATAATGAAGTGAATTTTTTAACAAAATGTTGTTAACGGCTTAAAACAGAGCTAGAAAATTTTGCTTAGTGTTCTAATTTGTCCTCAGCTGGAGTAGGTTTTTTAAATAGGTTGAAGTTTGGCTTGATGATTTTTACACTGCGTTTAGACAAATCTACGCTGGCATTAAGCTCAAAACCTACCAATAAGATCAAAGAGTTAAGGTATAACCAGATCATAATCACGATCAGAGTACCAATAGAACCGTAAATTTTATTGTAGGAGCTAAAGTTGTTAATGTAAAAGGAAAACCCCCATATGGTCAAAAAGGCAAGAATTGTTGCTAACCATGATCCTGCACTAAAAAACCGCCATTTCTTGGCATGTGCTGGTCCGTAGCGATAAAGAATGGAGATGGTTACAAAATATAAAGTTCCCAACAATGCCCACCTGCTCAATTGAATCACAAAAGTAGTTAGTCCGTCTTTGACGTGTAGTTCCGTATTGAGGTAATTTAATGCAAATTCCCCTACAGTCATTGCAATAATGCAGACGATCACGGAAAGTGCGATGACGATAGTTAAAATTATTGCAATCAACCGCTGCTTAAACCAACTTCTCGTTTCTATAATTAGCGATGATTTGTTGAATGCCATCATCAGGTTGTGCACGCCATTGGTAGAGAAGAACAGAGCAAGGATGAAACCAAAGGAAAGTAGTCCGCCATTTTGCTTCAGGACAATCTCTTCAAGTGTCGTTTTAAAGGCTCCATAAGCATCCTGCGGTAGAATAAGTATAATAAGTTCCATCAGCTTGCTCTGGAAATTCATATCGCCCCATTTAGGTATGAAAGGGATGAGCGTAAATAAAAAGATGATGCCTGGAAAAATGGCAAGCATGAAATTATAAGCTAGGGAAGAAGCCTTATTTACCAGGGAATCCTTTCCAATTTCCTTGAAAAAGAAGGTAGCAACAGTATAAAGTGGAAGCGGACTAAAGCCAGGCAGAATACAAACCTTTGTCCAGTCTATAAACAACGCATATAGCTTTAACTTTAAGAGTTGTCTGTGTACCCAATTCATATTATCCTATTAAAACCACTGCTTTAACCTATCCATAAAGTCGCTAGGTGGCAGGCACGGTTTATTCTTTGCCATATCAACAAACACCAGTGTTGTACTTCCAATATTGATCAGCTCTTCGTTGGCATTAAAAAGCTCATATTTAAAATGTATCCTGATGCCTGGCAACTGCTCTACTGTCGTTTTAACTGTAATTTCCTGATCGTAAAGTGCAGGTTTGATAAATTTACAGTTTAATTCCAACACGGGCAGCATAATACCGCTCGCTTCCATCGCAGCATAATCCATGCCTAAACTTCTCAGCATTTCCACCCGGCCAACTTCGTAGTATTGCGCGTAACTGCCATAATACATATAGCCCATTTGATCGGTTTCGCCATACCGCACTCTTATTTTTGTGCTGTTTGTATACATGTTATTTGAAGATGTTCCTCTTATTTAATGCATCCCTATATTTTTTTGCATTTTTTTCGTGTTCTTGAACAGTAACCGCAAAATTATGGTAGCCGGAAAAATCTTCTTTTGCACACATATATATGTAGTCGTTGTTATTCTTGTTCAACACCGCATCTATTGCATTAATGCTAGGCATCATAATTGGTCCCGGTGGTAAACCAGCGTATTTATAAGTATTGTAGGGAGAAGATACCGATAACAGCGAGTTGGTTACTCTTTTCACTGTAAAATCACCATTGGCAAAGATTACGGTTGGATCTGCCTGCAATAAGATGCCTTTGCTTAGGCGGTTAAGATATAAACCTGCAATAATTGGCATTTCTTTATCGTACAAAGCCTCGGCATCAACAATGGAAGCCAATATAGAAACCTGGATAGGAGTAAGGTTTAAAGCTGCGGCTTTAGCTTTACGATCGGCATTCCAGAACTTTCCATATTCTTTATGCATCCTTTCAAAAAACTCTGAGGCAGAAGTGTTCCAATACATTTCGTAAGTGTTTGGAATGAACATCACATAGCTGTTTTCTTTGTTAAAGCCATACTTTTCGATTAGCGCAGCTGAATCCAGTAAGTTTATAAACGTAAGCGAGTCGGGCTCAAGACTTTTAGAGAGGTAACCGGCAAAGCTGTCTTTCTTCCTGATATTCTGGAATTTTAGTTTTACTGGTTCCTGGTTGCCCGCCTTTAACATATTGATCAGGCTGCGGTTGTTCATCCCTTTTTTGATGCCGTACCTGCCTGGCTTTAAAGATTTGGCTAAGCCCATTTTGGCTGAAGCCTTTTTAAATGTACCAATGTCTGTTAAAATGTCTTTGAACTGGAGTTCTTTAATCAGGTCGTCCAGGTTATACCCGGTCCTAACGTAGAGGTACTTTTCCTTACCTGTAGTATTTGGGGCAAAGTATACTGAGTAAAATTTAAACCCATAGTAGCCGCCCACTACTAAAATTGCCATAAGCAGGGCTAATATAACTTTTCCCTTTGAAGTCTTACTTTTCTGTTGCTCTTCTGCCATAAATGTGCGACTAACTATTTTTTACTTGATAACGTAATGTTAACTGGGGTGCCAATCTTTACTTTAGTAATTGAGTCTGTCGGGAATGGGTCTTGCTTAACAATCACCGCAGTTGCTGAATCCGTTATCAGACCATCCCAGGTAACTAGTCCGAGGTTAAGCATTGCACCGTTACGCAAGGCGAATAATGCCTCGTCTTTCGTCAACCCAATCAGTGTTGGAATGTCCACTTCTTCATTTCCTTTTCCGTCTCCCAGAAGGAAGTCAATTCTTGATCCCTTAGGGATGACCTGGCCCATAGTTACAGGCTGACCGCCAAATGATGCCTGTAAAACAACGTCCCTGGCCACATCAGATTTGTATGTAGTATCACCCAATTTTAATCCGAAACTTTCTATAATGGCCTGTGCCTGACTAAAAGGTTTTGATTCCACATCAGGGAACTTCACATTAGGTGCCGTATTCATACTTACTGTTAGATAAATGGTACGGTTATCCTTAACGAAAGTGTTTGCGTTAGGGTCCTGATCTATCACGGTACCCGGAGGCGTGTCCATAATGTAAACAGAATCAACCTCATAGCGTAAGCCAAGTTCTTCTAGCTTACTAACTGCCTGCGTAAAGGCGAGCCCTTTTAATGGAGGTACATTTAGCCCCTGGCCGTGTTTGGTATAATACCTTAAACTAAAAAAGGCTACAAACAAAATCACTGCTACAGTTATAACAGCTGCTATTAAATTTGACCTAAAGGATTTAGTTTTAAGATAGGATATGAATTTAGCCATCGTGCTTTGTTTTCTCAAGGTGTAAGCCTCAAATTTAGACTAAAAAAATATTTTAATGGAATTAAAATAACATCTGCACCAACTAATTTATATTTGTGAATATGAAAAAAACGATAGCATTATTAACTGGCGGCACTACTGGTGAGTGGGTTGTGTCGGTAAAAAGTGCAGCTACCATTGCTCAAAATCTTGATCAGGATAAGTTTGAAGTTTATAAGATCATGCTTACCCAACAGGGCTGGTTTTATGAACCGGCTGATTCGGTAAAGATTGAGGTAGATCGTAATGATTTTTCATTAACCATCAATGGTAGAAAGATAAAGTTTGATGGGGTGTTTATAGCCATTCATGGCTCTCCAGGAGAAGATGGTAAGCTACAAGGCTACTTTGATATGATTGGACTGCCGTACACCACTTGCGATGCACTTACTTCGGCTATCACCATGAATAAGGGCTATACCAAAGCAATAGTTCAAGATATATCTGATCTACACATCGCCAAGTCTGTACAGATCTTTAAGGAAACACCTTTTGATCTTAATGATATTAAAGCAGACCTGAAGCTTCCTTACTTTGTTAAGCCAAATAATGGGGGAAGTAGCATAGGAATGAGCAAGGTAAACCTCGCCGATGATCTGGAATTGGCAGTTGATAAGGCATTTAATGAAGACAGTCAGATCTTAATTGAAGAGTTCATATCTGGCCGTGAATTTACTGTTGGCGTAGTCAAACTGGATGGCAAGATAACCGTATTGCCTGCCACAGAAGTACAAACTGCAAAAGAATTCTTTGATTTTGAAGCGAAATATACTCCCGGTGTCGCGACAGAAACAACTCCTGCAGAGATCAGAGCTGAAACTAGGGAGCGGGTTGCAGCAATAGCTGAAGCCGTATATGTAAAACTAAACTGCCGAGGGGTTGTGCGGATAGATTTTATCCTATCCGGAGATGAAGGTGATTTCTATTTTATAGAGATCAATACCATACCAGGACAAACCGCAACAAGTTTCATACCCCAGCAGGTAGCTGCTATGGATATGAAACTAAATGATTTTTATACCAAACTGGTTAAAGAGACGATAGGCTAATCAACCGCATTGCTTAAAATTTAAAGGACACACTGATGCCACCCCTAAGGCCTGGCCAGTTGCCGTCAAGATCAACGCTAGCACCATTACCAGTAACAGTATATTTGGTTTTAATCATCGGAATTTTTTCCAAATCATTTAGTCCGTCCCTCAATCCGTTTTGTTCATCGTTATTTAATGTTTTGGTGCCGTCAATTGTTCCAGATAAAGAACCATAATTTGGTCCGATGAAAATGTCCAATCCAATTCTTTTGGCCAGGGTAAACTCAGAACCAATGTACACTCCTCCGGTAACTGTTTTAATATCACCACTGAGCGGCATTTCTATGTTACCTTGAGAACTCTGAAACAAGAATGGGCCCGAGGCGTTAAAATTAGAAAAGCTGGCAAAAGGTGCAAGATAGAATCCTTTAAAAGCACGCTCACCAAGATAGAACCTTACCTCAGGTGTGATCGCAAAGTTGCCTGTCTTAAAATTCTTAATTCTGTTGTATGCTTCTGCGTCATCAACCAAGCTTTCTATTTGTCCTTGAAATGGTAGGGTAGAAGATGGGGCAAATCTTACGCTTAAACCCACAGCAATTTTGCTGGCAACCGCACGCTGGTACTGGAATGAAAAATTCTTTAAGACAAGTGCTGCAACATTCATTTTTACCTGGTTTTTAAATTCTGTATCTGATCCGCCGTCTTGTGCGTACGACAATTTGGTACATAAAATAAATCCTATTAAAGTCAATACTTTCAGGGAGTTAATAAATTTTTGTTTCATGGTTTATTTGGTTAATTGAATTTGGTAATGGTAAAGTTAATTAAAATAAGTTTTGAAAAAATACTACTTAGTGGGTATTTTTTCAATGCTATCCTTAACTTGTGGCAACTCGTGGAGTGCATTTAATTATGAACATTAAATATTTAACAGAACATCAATTTAAAATTAGACAATATCGTAAAGGAGAAGTGATTTACCATCCTGAAAGTTTGCCTAAAGCAGTCTACTTTATTAAATCAGGAAAGATAAAGATGGTAACAGTTAATAGCGATGGTCACGAGTTTATACAAGGCATCTTTAAAGCGAACGAGTATTTCGGAGAACCCGCACTCATCTTAGGCAAACCATATCTCGCATACACCATTGCCATTCAGGATTCGGACATTATTGCAGTAAATAAAGAAGAATTCTTTAAATTTCTTCAGATAGATGCCGCCTTCAGCTTAAAACTTATTCAAACATTGAGCAATAGACTATTTTATAAGTCAATGATGCTGGAGGAATTGGCCAATGAGCACGCCGACCACCGGGTTAACACCTTGCTAAATTACCTGTTAAAAGATCTGGAAAGTGGCTCAGAATTAAAGGTAACGCGGCAGCAAATGGCAGATATGAGTGGATTACGTGTGGAAACTGTTATTAGATTGATCAAAAAACTTTCGGGAAGCATTTCCTTCAAACTTATAAAAGGAAAGATTGTTAAACTTTAGAGAAAGATGATTCTATGATCTGGATCATAAATTATATGAACGCTACAACGTAACTTTGGTGTATGACAGTTCAGGATAACCACACAGCGATTCTCATGAAAAATATTTCCAAATTCCAGGCAGTAGTACAATGTAAATGTCCCAGGTGTAGAACTGGCGCAATCTTTTCAGGCCCGATTTATTCTTTTAAAGGACAGGTGACCAATGAGTACTGTTCATATTGTAATCTGCGTTTTGAACGTGAGCCCGGCTTTTTTTATGTGGCGATGTTTATCAGTTATGCCATGAATGTTGCCGAAATGATTGCGATAAGTATTGCTGCTTATACCTTTGGCTTAGCTTTAACTTATGAAAACTTGTGGGCATATGTTGTTGTCCTCATCATAGGGGTATTTTTATTTTCACCTATCAATTATCGCTACTCCAGGGTGATGTTACTGCACTGGTTAACGCCAGGACTAAAGTTTGTGCCGGGTATTAAACCCAGCGCTGTTAAACCTTGATGGTTTTCCACCTGCCCCTTTTAAATAAGATGAATCCTGCAAGCGAGATTCCCAACTCTGCCACTGGAATTGCAATAAATACCCCCTGTGGCCCTAATTTAAAGTAGTCGGCCAACACGTAAGCCAATGGAATTTGAAATAGCCAGAAACCAAAGAAATTTACTTTTGTAGGCGTCCAGGTATCGCCTGCTCCGTTAAAGGTGCTGATCAGTACCATCCCAATTCCATAAAATATATAACCGGCACTCATGATCTGCAATGCCTTTCTTGCAACTGTTTGAATCAAAGGATCGTTGGTGAAAAATGCTACCAGATAATGACCAAATCCGAAGGTAATGGCCATCACTAACAGCATGTAAATGACTACGTATTTAGCAGTTTTCATTACAGAATCTTCTGCACGGTCCAGCTTTTTGGCGCCTAGGTTTTGTCCTACAAGTGTCGCAGCTGCATTGCTCATGCCCCATGCAGGTAGCATAAAGAACATCATCAGTCTGAGTGCTGTCTGGTAGCCTGCAGAACCATGATCACCTCCCGTTCTGGCAACGAGTTGTGCTAAAAATATCCAGCTGCATGAGGCGATCACAAATTGAAATATACCAGGCGTTGCTATTTTTAACAAGGCCTTAATTTGTTCCCAGTTGGGTTTAAAGTAACTGAGCTTCACCTTGAGGATTCCTCTACCATTACTGAGGTGATAGATTTGATAAGCTACTCCTAGCCCTCTGCCAATTGTTGTGGCAATGGCTGCACCTTTTAGTCCAAATGCCGGGACCGGGCCTAATCCATTTATTAATAGCGGGCATAGGATGATGTTAGCAATGTTTGCAATCCATAAGCTCTTCATTGCAATTGCTGCATTTCCTGCCCCCCTGAATATCCCATTAATTAGAAATAGGAGAACAATAACAGTACTTCCGCCCATCATAATCCTGGTAAACGTAACCCCATCTCTGGCAGTTTCATTACTTGCACCCATGAACAACAAGATGTCAGTAGCATAAATAAAAGCCAGTACGCTGAGGACCAAGTTAATGGCTATAGCAATAAGTATAGCCTGCATTCCGGCTTTTGCTGCTGCATCGGGGTCTTTTTCTCCAATTCGACGGGCAACCACAGCGGTAGCGGCCATGCTCATGCCTATAGCTAGTGAGTAAATAATAGTGATCACTGATTCTGTAAGCCCTACAGTTTGTATGGCTACGCTGCTGTTGTGTAGGTGACCCACAAAATATAAATCTACCAGGGCAAATATGGATTCCATTGCCATCTCCAGCATCATTGGTATGGCGAGTAATATTACGGCCCTGCGAATGCTGCCGTTAGTAAAATCGAGTTCCTCGCCATTTAGCGACTGTTTAATGATTGAAAATATTTTGGAAAGCTTAGTTGTTGAAGCTCTGCTGTGTTGTGACATGATAGTTTGAAAAAAAGTGTGGTATAAACCGTTTTAGCCATTGGCTATTTGAGAATTGGAAGAATGGAGTCCTCGGTTTTTAAGACCTTAGGCGGACTGCAAATACTTTCATCGTTTGCGGTTTTTGTGAGATGATAAATATATGACTTATTTCAGTTCTTCAAAATAGTAGATACCAATTTCTTCTTATGTAGTTTAGATTGAGTTACAATATTGTTCTGTACGAGTTCGATATGACTCCACAGTGAGAGCACAATGAGGGCACAGTGAGTCCACGTTTTTACGGAAAAAACATGGACTCAACGTAGTTTCATAGTGTGGTGATTGTAGATTCGTACAGAACGCATCTCGAACGAATATGCAACTGTATTAAAGACCTTATTAAATGCTATAGGCCTGGATCATTTCATCGTTGACCTTGCAGCCTTTGCCTGTAGCTGTATCAATCATCACGTAGTCAAACCATCCGTCGGAAGCGATCTTACCAGTGCGTTTGTTTTCTATTTCAAACTGCACCCGGCAACCCTTTTCATTGATGGTTAAAATACCTGTTCGTATTGCGATTAGGTCGCCCAAAATCAGTGGGCGTTTGAAATCTACAAGGGCTGTACGTACCACCCAGCCAAACCCGCTGCTTAAAAAAGACTCCATTGGCATTTTGTAAAACTCGGCCATCTGGTCGTACCGGGCAGCGAGAACGTAATCAAAATATTTGCTGTTGTGCACATGATTAAACATGTCGATATCATCAGGTCTTACCTTTAATTCACTTTCAAATATGCTGTATTGCGTCTTTTCCATAATGGGGCTAGTTATACTTACAAACTTAATACAAAATTCAATCGGATATAGTGTTGCTAATCTTTAAAACTTACAGTATCTTTGCACTCAATTAATTAATCCATAAACACTTTAGTATCATTCAAGAATGTATTTAAGTAAAGAAAAGAAAGCCGAAATCTTCCAAAAACACGGCGAAGTAGAAACTAACACGGGTTCTGCAGAAGGTCAGGTAGCGTTATTTACATATCGTATTGCGCACTTAACAGAACACTTAAAGAAAAATCGTAAAGATTTCTCTACCCAGTTATCACTACAAAAATTAGTAGGTAAACGCCGCGGAATTTTGGCTTATCTATTTAAGAAAGATATTGAGCGTTACCGTGCCATCATCAAAACCTTAGGTTTAAGGGATATCATTAAACCTGTTGGTTCAAAAGACAGCAAATAAGCGTACTTATATCAAGAAAAGCCATTCTTTAGGGATGGCTTTTTTACTTTGAAAAGTAAAATAATATATATAAATCCGGTGTGTAGAAAGAGGAAAACACACCACAACTAATTTTAAATGAATGTAATAAAAAAATCGTTCGACTTGGGCGATGGAAGAACAATTGAAATTGAAACAGGGAAATTAGCTAAACAGGCCGATGGTTCTGTAGTAGTTAAAATGGGTGATACCATGCTTTTAGCTACAGTAGTATCTACTGTAGGTGCAAAATCAGGTGTAGATTTCTTACCATTATCTGTTGATTACCAAGAGAAATATGCTGCTGCAGGCCGTATTCCAGGTGGTTTCCTTCGTCGCGAAGCAAGATTGTCTGACTATGAAGTGCTAATCTCACGTTTGGTAGACCGTGCTTTACGCCCGATGTTCCCGGAAGATTACCACTCTGATACTCAGGTAATGATCTCGTTGATCTCTTCTGATAAAAATATAATGCCTGACTGTTTAGCTGGTTTAGCTGCTTCGGCTGCTATTGCAGTTTCTGATATTCCTTTTAACGGACCAATTTCAGAAGTTCGCGTTGCCAGGATTGACGGTAAGTTTGTAATTAATCCCTATGTGAGCGACCTAGAGCGCGCTGATATAGAGTTTTTGGTAGCAGGTACCGAAAGAGACATCGTGATGGTGGAAGGTGAGTGTGATGAGATTTCTGAAACTGAAATGGTTGAAGCGATTGAATTTGCGCATAAAGCAATCATTATCCAGGTACAAGCTCAGAAAGAATTGGCAGAACTTGTTGGTAAGACTGTTAAACGCACCTACTCTCATGAAGATAGCAACCCTGAATTGAAAGAAAAGGTTTATGCTGCTACTTATGATAAGGTTTACGCGATTGCTAAAAGCAACACCAGTAAAGGTGAGCGTGGTGATGCGTTTGGCGCTGTATTAATGGATTTCATCGCAACATTAGGTGAAGACATTGATGACGTGACTGGCTTTTTGTCTAAGAAATATTTCCACGATGTGCAGTATGATGCCATCCGTAACTTGGTTTTAGACGAAGGAATTCGTTTAGACGGTCGTGATGTACGTACTGTACGCCCTATCTGGAGTGAGGTTGGTTATTTGCCAGCTGCTCATGGATCAGCAGTGTTTACCCGTGGCGAAACACAATCATTAACCACCGTTACTTTAGGCTCTAAAGACGATGAACAAATGATTGATGGTGCTTTCATCAATGGCTACAATAAATTCTTATTGCACTATAATTTTCCTGGTTTCTCAACTGGAGAAGTTCGTCCTAACAGGGGAGCTGGTCGCCGTGAGATTGGTCATGGTAACTTAGCAATGCGTTCATTAAAGAAAGTATTGCCAGGTTTGGAAGAGAATCCGTACACCATCCGTATTGTTTCTGATATTTTAGAATCAAATGGTTCATCATCAATGGCAACTGTTTGTGCTGGTACATTGGCACTTATGGATGCAGGTATTAAAATCAAAGCGCCTGTTTCAGGTATTGCAATGGGATTGATCACTGATGAAAAAACTGGTAAATATGCAATCCTTTCAGATATTCTAGGTGATGAAGATCACTTGGGAGATATGGACTTTAAAGTAACTGGTACTGAAAAAGGTATTGTTGCTTGCCAAATGGACTTAAAAATTAATGGTTTGAAATGGGAAGTGCTTACAAATGCACTTATCCAGGCTAAGGAGGCGCGTTTACACATCTTGAATGAGATGAAGAAAACAATTTCTGCTCCTCGCGAAGACTATAAAGACCACGCGCCTCGTATTGTATCACTAAGTATCGATAAAGAATTTATCGGTGCGGTAATCGGGCCCGGCGGTAAAATTATCCAGGAAATGCAACGTGAAACCGGCGCTTCTATCTCTATAGAAGAGGTTGGTAACAAGGGTATTGTTGAGATTTTTGCAGATAACAAAGCGGCTATTGATGCTGCGGTTACCCGCATCAACGCAATTGCAGCTAAACCAGATATAGGTGCTATTTATGATGGTAAAGTGAAATCAATTATGCCATTTGGTGCATTCGTTGAAATCATGCCAGGTAAAGACGGACTATTGCACATCTCTGAGATTGCATGGGAGCGTTTAGAGACTATGGACGGTGTGCTTAAAGAAGGCGACAAGATCCAGGTTAAATTATTGGATATTGATAAACAAGGTAAAATGAAACTTTCCAGAAAAGTATTATTGCCTCGCCCTCCAAGACCTGAAAATGCACCTGCTGCAAAGTAATCTGTTACAAGCTTATTAAGGTTTCCAAACATAAACTACCCCGCACTTTGCGGGGTTTTTTTATTTAAAACGGGTTAAATAAATTATATTTACTTCCGTAATAGCGCCGAATAAAAATACTTATCATGAAACACCTAATAGCTCCATCTATTCTTTCTGCTGATTTTGGTAACCTGCAACGCGATATGGAAATGATCAATTCCAGCGAGGCGGACTGGTTTCATGTTGATATAATGGATGGTACTTTTGTGCCCAATATCTCATTTGGCTTTCCGGTAATGGAAGCATTGAAGGTACATGCAAAGAAGCCATTGGATGTTCACTTAATGATTATTAATCCCGAGCGTTATATTGATCGCGTTGCCCAAGCAGGTGCATCAGTAATTACAGTACACTATGAGGCTTGTACTCATCTTCACAGGATTATTCAAAGTATTCATGATGCCGGATGTAAAGCTTGTGTGGCCTTAAATCCGCATACGCCGGTGTCTTTGCTGAAAGATGTGCTGACTGATTTGGATATGGTACTAATCATGTCTGTTAACCCTGGATTTGGCGGACAAAAATTTATTCCAAATACACTTGATAAGGTACGGGAGCTTAAAGCCATGGCTGCATTGGTAAATCCAAATTTGCTAATAGAAGTTGATGGTGGAGTTGGAATAAATAATATTGGAGAGCTGTTAAGAGCAGGTGTTGATGTCTTTGTGGCGGGAAATGCCGTTTTTGCCGCATCTTCTCCTGCGGAAATGATCTCTCTTTTGAAAAACCATGATGCCGGAATATTGACCACATCTTAAGCCAATGCTTAAAATACGCTTGTTGCTTTTGACGCTTTTGTTGAGTCTTACATATGTAAGTGCACAGCCATTGGTAAAAGTTACGGGCTTAGTAACCGATAGTTTAAACATTCCTTTGCCTAGAGTAACTGTAACGGTAATGGGACAAAGTCAACTTAGCACTACAGACGATAAAGGGAATTACAGCATTTATTCAACTGCTACTTCTTTTACCCTCAAGTATACATTACTTGGTTATCGTCCTGTTTTAATAGAGGTGAAACGGGATAAGGCGGGTAGAATTATTCAACATGTTGTCCTTACTACAAATATTAATGAGTTGGAACAGGTTACCATAACTAATAAGCAAAACCAACTAAGTAATAGCGTACTCATCAATGTTAACGAAATTTCGGCTATGCCTTCAGTTTCCGGGAACTTTGAGGTGATATTAAAGTCGCTTCCCGGCGTATCAACCAATAATGAACTCAGTTCTCAATATAGCGTTAGGGGAGGGAATTTTGATGAGAATTTGATGTATGTCAATGATGTGGAGATCAGTCGGCCTGTGTTGATTAGAAACGGACAGCAGGAGGGTTTAAGCTTTATCAATAGTGACTTACTAACTTCAGCGAAGTTCTCTGCAGGAGGTTTTGAATCCCGTTATGGCGATAAGCTTTCGTCTGTTCTGGATGTAAAATATGACAGGCCAGATAGTAGTCAGCAATTGATCAATATCGGTTTGATGGGAGGCGCTGTAAGTTCAAAGATTTTAGGGAAACACTATTACCTGTTAGCCGGTATTCGTTATAAAAACAACAGCAGTATTTTAAATACGCAAGACAATAAAGGAAGCTACGCACCTAATTTTAAAGACATACAACTGGTATTTTCTCAAAGTTTGTCAGATAAATTTACCCTCAGTTTTATGGGTAACCTAAATAGTGGCGTATTTAAGCTGCTTCCAGAAAGTCGTGAAACCCAGTTTGGTACGTTAAGCACACGTTTACGTTTGCAAACGGAATATAGCGGTAAGGAAATTGATGACTATACCAATGCGGGGGCAGCAATCACAGCTACTTACTTTCCAAAATCTAATTTGGTTATAAAATGGATCAATAGTTATTTCAGTATACTGGAGAGCGAGAAAATTGATATTGAAGGCCGCTACATATTTGATGAGTTGAGTAACAACTTTTCAGGAGGTAATTTTGGAGTCATCAGAACTAACCGCGGTTTGGGCGGTTACATGAATTACGCAAGGAACAGGCTATTTTCTACAAGCTTTAGCTCTGGTGTAAAAGTTGATCAAAGTTATAGTAACCATACATTTTCTCTGGGCGCCAGGTTTGAGCATAAAAATTATGTGGACAACCTTAATGAATATAGCTTGATAGATTCTGCCGGTTATATCATTGAAGAGCCGAAGAACTTCTATCAGGATAATGCCATTAGTGTGGAGAATAATTTGTCAATCAATTACCTAACTGCCTACATCCAGGATAGTTATGCGGTTAGTGCAAATTCGGACCTGCAGTTAGGGGTTCGTGCTAGTTATAACAGCTTGAGTGGGCAGCTTTTGTTGAGTCCGAGGATGCTTTTGGCGTACAGACCTTTGAGTAATAACAAGATCATCAGGTTTACAGCGGGTGTATATCAGCAAGCGCCAGACTACAGGAGCATCAGGGCTTTTGACGGTACATTGAATAAAGCACAAAAGGCTCAGCGTTCTTATAATACTTCTGTTGGGATTGATTACGCATTTGACGGTTTGGGAACAAGATTGAAATTTACATCAGAAGCCTATTTTAAATATCAGGATAGATTAATTCCTTACATGATGGATAATGTCCGGATTAAATATCTGGCAGGCGATATGGCTAAAGGAAATACTTACGGTGCAGATTTTAGTATCGGAGGAGAGTTTGTGAAAGATTTGTTGTCGTACTTCCGGATTTCCTTAATGAAATCAAATCAGGATATCAAAGGTGACAATCTAGGTTATTTGAAGCGTCCAACAGATCAGCGCGTCAATTTCTCTGTCTATTTTCAGGACAGGCTGCTAAATAGTCCAACGTACAAAGTGCACCTGAACCTGTTATATGGTTCAAGGTTACCGGTAGGGGCACCATTACTTCAAAGGTATTCAGATGATTTTAGCATCCCGGCATACAAACGGGTAGACATTGGCTTTTCCAAAGATTTTTTGGATGATGCTGTTAAATGGAGGGCAAGGTTTCTGGATAAATATTTTAGTTCGTTTTCTTTACATGCAGAAGTATTTAATTTGCTGAATATTGATAATACTGTTTCATATCTGTGGTTAAAGGATGTGAATAACGTACAATATGCCATTCCAAATTACCTAACCGGTAGGCAATTCAATCTCAAACTGATCATAAAGTTCAAGAATTCGAAATGATAAATAATATAAAACTGTTACATTTACCAGTAATAAACAAATAGTTAAATGAGACATAATTTTGGCGCAGGCCCCTGTATTTTACCACAGGAAGTATTTAAACAAGCATCGCAGGCAGTTTTAGATTTTAAGGACGGCTTATCTATTTTAGAAATCTCGCACCGTACGCCAGAGTTTGAAAGCGTGGTTGAAGAAACCACAAAGCTTATCAAAGAACTAATGAATATACCAGAAGGATATTCAGTTCTATTGCTTCAAGGTGGTGCAAGTTTGCAATTTGCAATGGTTCCTATGAACTTATTGCCGGAGGGACAAACAGCGAGTTATTTGGAAACAGGCGTTTGGGCAAACAAAGCTATAAAGGAAGTAGCTTTTTTTGGAAAAGCGAACGTAGTTGCATCCTCTAAATCGGCAAATTTTACTTTTATTCCTAAAGACTTCAGTATTCCGGAAGACAGTGCTTATTTCCATTGTACATCAAACAATACCATCTACGGGACAGAGCTTTTTAATTTTCCTAAGACTTCTGTGCCAGTTGTTTGTGATATGTCTTCTGACATTATGAGTCGGGTAATTGACGTATCTCAATTTGACCTTATTTATGCTGGTGCGCAAAAGAACATCGGTCCGGCAGGTTTAACTGTAGTGATCGTTAAAGACGAGATTTTGGGTAAAAGCGGAAGAAAAATTCCATCGATGCTGGACTATCAAGTTCAGATAGATGGAAGTTCAATGTATAACACGCCTCCTGTATTTTCAATTTATACCGCAATGCTTAACCTTCGCTGGTTGAAATCAAAAGGTGGTGTTGCTGAAATCGAAAAAGAAAATATAGCGAAGGCACGTGCGCTATATGCTGAAATTGACAGAAACCCTTTATTTAAAGGGACTTGTGAGGTTGAAGACAGGTCCAGAATGAACATTTGTTTTGTAATGGAGAATCCTGAACTCGAAAAGCCTTTCTTAAAATACGCAGAAGAAAATGGTATTGAAGGTATTAAAGGTCATAGAAGTGTAGGCGGTTTCAGGGCTTCGATATACAATGCACTTCCAATCACAAGTGTACATACCTTAGTTGAATTAATGCAGATTTTTGCTGAAAAACACCAATAATAAATAGATTGATGATTAAGATACTTGCAAACGATGGGATAGATCCCATCGGAAAAGCGTTATTAGAGCAGGCTGGTTTTGTTGTGGATACAGAGACTGTGCCTCAGGATAAATTAGTTGAAGCACTTCAGAACTACGATGCCATCACAGTTAGAAGTGCAACTCAGCTTCGTAAAGAAACAATAGACCAATGTCCTACTATTAAATTGATAGGCAGGGGTGGAGTTGGAATGGATAACATTGATGTAGATTATGCCCGTAGTAAGGGTGTGGCTGTAGTTAATACTCCAGCAGCTTCTTCATTGTCTGTTGCAGAACTTGTTTTCGCGCACCTTTTTACAGGAGTTAGGTTTTTACAGGACGCAAACAGGAAAATGCCTGTTGAGGGAGCTACCAAATTTAACGGACTTAAGAAGGCTTACGCTAAAGGAATTGAACTTAGAGGAAAAACTATCGGTATTATCGGTTTCGGTAGGATTGGTAGAGAAACGGCTACTGTTGCATTAGGTTTGGGAATGAATGTTTTAGCATATGATCTTTACCCATTTGAAGATAATTTGACATTAAACCTTCAAGGTGGAATCAAAGTTGATATTCCAGTAAAGACTGTTTCGCTGGATGAGGTGATCAGTAATAGTGATTTCATCAGTTTACATACTCCTTTTGCTGATAGACCTATTTTGGGTGCGGATGAATTTGCGAAAATGAAGAATGGCGTTGGTGTGGTTAACTGCTCAAGAGGCGGAACAATTGATGAAGAAGCACTAATTGCAGCACTTGATAGCGGAAAGCTTTCTTTTGCCGGCTTAGATGTGTTTGATAATGAGCCGACTCCACTAGCTGCAATTTTACAGCATCCAAAGATTTCCTTAACACCTCATATTGGAGCTTCTACTAATGAAGCACAAGAGAGAATTGGAACCGAGCTTGCCAATCTTATTATAGAACACTTCACTAAATAAATAGTTCCTGCGTACTCATTCTTCTCATTAGCAAAAGAATGAGTACGCTTTTTTATTTAGCGGCTGCAGATTGCTTTAATTTATTTTGGAAGTAAAAATAGGTTCCTGCAAGTGCTGCCAGCAATAAGAGTATAATAATGTTTGACATTCCTCCGAGCGTAGAACGGGAGTGTTCTTTAGTCAACAATTCATTTTGGTCTTGGAGCTTTTTTATCGACTGCATGTAATTGAGCATTCTGCTATTCACCGTGGAAGCTGTGTTTTTTGCCTGCTTGACTTCCTGATCTTTGTAATCCATCAATATCTTCAGTTCCTTGAAGATGTTATTGTCGTTCAGCACAATCTGTCTTAATATTTCATTAGAGTTTTTGATGTCTCCTTTGGTTTGAAAACCGAAAATACCTGTCCTTGCATTAAGACTTTGATCGTATTGTCCGAATCTGATGCTTCGCTGATTCAATAAGGCATTGACTTTTAACCGTTGTGTCTGATAGGCACTTGTGTCAGTTTGCGTGACGATCGCGCTTGCACTAATGGCAATTCCCATATGGAAGAACAAAATGATTGATTTTAGAAGCATTGTGATTAAGTTATTGTTACGCTCAATCAAGATAGCAAACTCTATGCCCTAAGGGTGGAATTCAATACGAATAATATCATTGAGGTGTAATCCCAGCAACCCACTTGCTTTACCCTTATTAATTGCGATTTCAAGATGGTTACTAATTCCAAATAAACATAGCTTTTCACCCTCTTGCACCTCATTGTAGTGCCAACTTAATTGAGTTATGGTTTCACTCTTTCTAAAGTAAAGGGTGAAATCTCTATTTCTCTGTATTTTGGTGAAAAGATCTTTGGTAATGTTAGTGATCACATTACAGAACGTATCAATATAAATTACGCTACCGCGTATGATATCGCGCTCAATTACCGGGTTAAGCAACATCCTTTGTTCCACGCTCTCTGTAGGCACCCCAATTTCTTTTAATTTTGCGCCTTTGGCCAAATGAACCGCTGCTTTCACAAATATATCAACAAGTGGGAAATGAAGATATTTTAAATCCTGCATAATATTAAGTTCTACAATTTCGTCTGGTGCAGCATCAAATAACAAGGAGAATATGCCATTGTCAGCACCTACAAAGAAATGATCTTTGTATTTTAAGGCCAGATATTTCGTGTTTTCGCTAAAGACAGAATCAATACCTATCAAATGTACTGTCCCTTTTGGGAAATAAGGATACACATTCTTCAATACGAACGCGGCGTATGAGATGTTAAAAGAGGGAACTTCGTGTGTTACATCAACAATGTTCGCTGTAGGCAGGATACTCAGGATACTGCCTTTGAGAGCAGCCTGGTAGAAATCCTTCGAGCCTAAATCTGTCGTTAATGTAATAATGGCCATTAAAAATTGAATATTTATTCTTAATCTTGCGTATGCGGTCAGCCGCGTACAAATATTCAACTTTTATATCAAAATATACACTTCTTAAAAAAAACAATATTTTGAACGAACTAAAATTAACATTAGAATCGGTAGATCCGGTACAATTTTGGGGTCCCAATAACGAGCATTATGAAATCATCAAGAATGCGTTTCCAAAATTGAAAATTGTAGCAAGGGGTAACGACGTTAAGGTGCTGGGTGAAGAGCAGGAGCTTAGTTTGTTCGAAAAAAAATATAACCAGCTGATCAGTCACCTGGAACAATTCAGCGCCCTGACGGCCAATGACGTCGAAGGTATTTTACAGTCCAGAAAGACACCATCTGCCGAAGGTTCAGGAACATCTGAAAAGCCTAGCGGCCAAGGTGGCGGCGGTGAAGTGATCGTATTCGGTACAAATGGACTAATGATAAAAGCCAGAACCGCTAATCAGCGGAGAATGGTGGATAGCATTGGTAAGAGTGATGTATTATTTGCCATTGGCCCTGCAGGTACAGGTAAGACCTATACTGCTGTTGCACTGGCCGTACGGGCATTGAAGAACAAAGAAATAAAGAGGATTATATTAACCAGGCCGGCAGTTGAGGCTGGAGAGAACCTGGGCTTTCTTCCAGGTGATCTTAAAGAGAAGGTAGATCCTTATCTGCGCCCGCTTTATGATGCGCTTGATGACATGATCCCTGCTGAAAAGCTGAAGTTATATATTGAAAACAGAACTATAGAAATTGCACCACTGGCGTTTATGCGTGGGCGGACATTAGACAATTGCTTCGTAATCCTGGATGAAGCACAGAACTCTACAGATTTACAGTTAAAAATGTTCCTGACCAGAATGGGCCCTTCTGCAAAATTCATTGTAACCGGAGATGTGACTCAAATTGACCTTCCAAGAAAGCAGATGTCTGGATTGAACAATGCATTGCGGATACTGGATGACATCCCTGGCATTGATATCATTTACCTTACAGGAGAAGATGTTGTGAGGCATAAGCTGGTAAAACGGATATTGAAAGCATACGGAGATATTCAATAGGAGAAATTAGTGTTTAGCTGTTAGTATTTCTATATCGATCGTTAGATTTTGTTTTTAAACATGTCTTGATGCCAATTACTAATTACTAACTGCTATATCCTAACTACTAACAACTAACTACTTAAATAGAAATGACAGCGATAAAAGAAACTCATTTTAATTTTCCTAAACAATCAAATTATTATAAAGGTAAGGTAAGGGATGTCTATACTATAAATGACCAATATATGGCGATGGTTGTTACAGATAGAATTTCAGCTTTTGATGTGGTACTACCTGAGGCAATTCCTTTTAAAGGACAAGTGCTAAATCAGATTGCAGCTAAATTCCTTGCTTCCACAAAAGATATTATACCTAACTGGGTTCTAGACGTTCCAGACGAAATGGTAACCATAGGTAGGATTTGTGAGCCTTTTAAAGTGGAGATGGTGATAAGAGGTTATTTGGCTGGTCACGCATGGAGAGAATATAGTGCTGGCAAGAGAAGCGTTTGCGGAGTTTCCCTTCCTGATGGCTTGAAAGAAAACGATAAATTGCCAGAACCCATCATCACTCCAACAACAAAAGCAGCAGTTGGTCACGACGAGGATATATCGAAAGAAGATATTTTAGCGAAGGGAATTGTTTCTATTCTGGATTATACCCAGCTTGAAAATTATACCCGATCCTTATTTAAGCGAGGTACGGAAATGGCAGCAGATAGGGGCTTGATATTAGTTGATACGAAATATGAGTTCGGTAAGGTTGGTGATGATATCTATTTAATCGATGAAATTCATACTCCCGACTCATCCAGATATTTCTACGCAGACGGTTATGAAGAAAGACAGAAATCTGATGAACCTCAAAAGCAATTGTCTAAAGAATTTGTTAGAAAATGGCTAATTGAGAATGGTTTCCAGGGAAAGGATGGACAGACCGTTCCCGTTATGGATAAAGCGCGTGTGGATTCCATATCAGAGCGCTACATTGAACTATACGAGCAAATAACTGGCGACAATTTTGTGAAAAATGAGACCGTTGATGTGTTAAACAGAATAGAGAAAAACGTTATTAACGGGATTAATTCGTTACTTTCGCATTAATAACTAAATATTTGATACTATGAAATTTTCAGTAGACAAACACGAAAAATACGTTGTTATAAAGCTAAAGGAGTCAAAATTGACAAATGATAATACACCTAAGCTTAAATCTGAATTCATATTATTGAATGCAGAAGGCTACTGTAATATTGTTCTTGATCTTTCACTAGTTAAGGAGTGTAATGATTCTCAGGACCTAAGCAGTTTGCTGGTAGGTAGCAGACTTTGCAAAAAAGCTAACGGACTTTTCATTATTACTGGAGTCAATGCAGCAGTATCAAAAATACTGGAAATGTCTAGTCTGGACCAGTCGCTAACTATTGTTGCTAAGTTGGAAGAGGCAACTGACCTGATCTTTATGGACGAAATAGAGAAGGAACTTTTGGGTGGAGTAGAAAGGGATTAGATGAAACTTGAGGTTACTATACTGGGCAGCAGTTCTGCAACTCCGGTTCACAATAGAAATCCCACCTCCCAATTATTAAATTGCAACGAGAAATTTTACCTGATTGATTGTGGTGAAGGTACTCAGCAGCAGTTAATCAGGTTTGGTTTTAAAGCAAATAAGATAGATTACATTTTTATTAGCCATCTACATGGCGACCATTACTTTGGTTTGATAGGCTTGTTATCCAGTTTGCATTTAAATGGCAGGATAAAACCTATGAAGATCTTTGCTCCTCATGCTTTACAAGAAATACTTGCATTGCAGTTTAAGCATTCCGAAACGTTATTGAGATATCCCATCGAGTTTACCGCTATTGAAGCTAATCAGTCTTTAGTTATTTATGAGAATGCCGATGTGACAGTGGAAACGGTTATTCTAAACCACCGTATACCTTGCACGGGTTTTAAATTTAGTCAGAAACCTAGAATGCGCAAGCTGATCGTTGAAAAATTGGAAGAGGATCAAGTTGGCATTGAGTATTATCCGCTCTTGAAGCGCGGTGCGGATCTTGATCTGCCCGGTGGGAAAACGATATTTAATAAGGACTACACAACAGATCCTGCACAACCTAAAGTTTATGCTTATTGTTCAGATACATTAGTTGATGAACGCTATTTCAATAGCATTCGAAATTGTGATCTGCTTTATCATGAAGCGACTTTTTTACAGGAGATGTTGGAACGGGCCAATCAAACACATCATACAACTGCTTTACAAGCCGCTCAGGTTGCCCAAGTTACAAAGGCTAAGAAATTACTAATTGGCCACTTTTCATCACGATATAAAGCGCTACTTCCACTTTTGGAAGAGGCAAAGTCAGTATTTGAGAATACTGAGCTTGCGCTAGAAGGCATAACTTACGAAATCTAACTATTTATCTTTCTTGTTTCCTCCACCAAATACTGAAAAGTGCACATAGCGCTTAGGGTTCTCTTTTAGATCTATTATCAGATTATCGAGATTTTTAGAGGCATTATTCAGATTATCATACATCTTCGTGTCATTAACCAATTGGCCGAGAGTTCCCTGTCCGTTGTTAACTTTAGTAACAATTGTTTGAAGATCTGCTACCGCTTTATTAGCGTTGTCAATGGTTTGTTTAAAATTTGCAGCAGCAACCTGATCAGTAATGGTATTGATATTATTCAGTATTGAATTGATTTTTTGATTGTTTTGCTTCAGGTTATTCGAGATCGCCTCCACGTTAGATAGGATTGACGAAATTCTTGAACCCTCTGATCCGACAAGGTTATCTACTTTTTTAGATGTCGCTTCTAAAGAAGCTAGGGTAGATGCAATGCTATTGAAACTTTTGTCAACATTTTTCTGGAAATTGGGATTAAGGATAGAATTAACACTGGTAAGGATAGAATCCATTTTAGCAATGATCAATTCTGCTTTTTTCTGAACTGGTTCTACTGTTTCCAAAAGTCCTTTTGCGACATTGGCATTTAACGTATCACCATCTTCTGCAAAATCATTACCCGTTCCTAATGCCATCACAATCGCTTTGCTGCCTAATAGGTCAGTGCTTTCCAACTTCGCTATACTGTTCTTAGGTATTTCATACTTCCCTTTAATTTTAAGCGTAGCGAGAATGGAACCGTCTGGTTGAAGCTGTAATTTATCTACACGGCCGATCTGAAAACCATTGATAAGGACCGGTTTTGAAACACCAAGCCCGTCTACATGCGAGTATTTTGCATACAGAACAGTCTCACTTGAAAATATGGCATTGCCTTTCAAAAAATTATACCCAATAATTAACAGTGCTATAGAAAAGGCTGCTAAAATGCCTACTTTGGTTTCGTTTGCTATCTTCATTCTAATTTGTTTCAGTTTCTTGTCTATAGCTTTTTACAGCTTTAAAAATGGAATTTACAATTTCATTCTGCCCACTTTCAGAGTTTAGGTATTGCTCTTCGTCGGGATTGGATATAAAGCCTATCTCTGTTAAAATTGCCGGCATTCCACATCTCTGTAGGATTAACAGTCCTTGTTCCTTAACTCCCCTATTAACCCGGTTGTCGTTATTTGTATAATTATCCTGTACAAGACGTGCTAATTTCAAACTTTTATCCCGGAATACATTCTTAAACAAAGATAGTATAATAAATGTTTCGGGATCATTAGGATCATAACCATTATAATTCTGTTTGTAGTTCTTTTCCAGTTTGATGTCCTCATTTTCTCTTATTGCAGCATCTTGCTCATTCAATCTGTGGGAGCCAGCTACAAATGTTTCCGTTCCTTTTGTTGTTTTATTTTTAGTGATCGCGTATTTAGGGATCTTTTTGCCGCTTTTAGTTTTCGTGTACCCAGTCAATACACGATTGTCTGGCATTGAGTTGCAGTGGATCGAAATGAATATGTCAGCATTGTTATCGTTTGCCAGAGCGGCCCTTTTGTAGAAGTCGACATCTACATCGGTTTTTCTGGTATAAAGGATTTTAAGTTCTGGCATATCCCGTTCAAATTTTTTTCCTAGCCTTAGTGCTACTTCAAGTGCGATATTCTTTTCGAGTGAGGTAGTCCCGCGGGCTCCAGGTTTATTACCTCCGTGGCCTGCATCTATCACGATGGTACGTACTTTATATCCTTGCGATATTGAAAAGAGCGGGAGTACTAGAAATAGGAACAATATAAGAAATGCACTTTTTTTTTCTATCATACGCAATTAGTTATCCTTCTATAACCTTTTTATAGTTTTTAATAGCTTCTATAAGGCAATTGACAATTTCGTTTTGTCCAGCTTCAGAATTCATGTAATCCTCCTCTTCAGGATTGCTGATAAATCCAATTTCTGTAAGTATCGCAGGCATTCCGGCGCGGGCTAATACAGCAAGACTTTTCTCTTGAACACCCCTATCAATACGTCCTACATTAACATACTGATCTTGAACCAGTTTTGCAAGTCTTAAGCTCTGGGTTCTAAAAGTATTTTTCATCAGGGAGAGGATAATGAAGTTTTCAGGGTTATTGGGGTCAAAACCTTCGTAGTTCTCCTTGTAGTTGTCTTCCAGGAAGATAGAAGCATTTTCTCTTTTTATGGCTTCATCTTGTTCGTTTACTCTTCCCATACCCGATACAAAGGTTTCTACACCTCTGGTGCTTGTACTTTTTCTGGATACTGTACTGGTTATTGGTATTCTTTTTCCCTTGCTATTTCTTCTATACCCAGTGACGACGGTTGATCTCCTCACAGGCATATCGTTACAATGGATAGAGATAAAGAGATCAGCTTTAGCATTATTAGCAATTGCAATCCGTTCATATAGAGGAATAAAAGTATCATCTGTGCGGGTGTATATTACTTTTACGTCTTTCAGGTTAGCCTCGATCGCTGCTCCGAGGTGAAGGGCCGTTTTCAAAGCAACGTCTTTCTCTGTAGAATACAGGCCTCTGGTGCTACCATCTTTACCTCCGTGACCAGCATCTATTACAATAGTTTTTATTTTGTATTCCTGCGTAAAGGCCTGATAACTAGATATAGTATTGATCATTGCCGAAATAAATACGATCAAAATAACATTTGGCCTAAGCAATGGTATATTTTTCATTAATTTTGAACGTTTTGGATTAAACATAAATGCAAAAATAACATTCACACACGAATTTGAAACTTTTACTGAATATCATTTTTTTGAACTTAGTTGTATTATTGGTTTCTACTGGTAATGATGTGTCCGCTCGTTCTCTATTTGCTGCGCGCCAAGACCCAAGTACACGTACAAGAAGTCAAGCACCGGTAAGGTCAGAATCGTCATCCCCAAGAACTAACGCACAAAGTAAGCCAAAAGATACAGTTGCATCAGAAAAGGTTGAGTATAAAGCAAAAGATTCTACACGCGTTGATAAAGAAAAAGAAATTGTGTACCTCTACGGTGAAGCCAGAGTAATTTACCAGGGCTTTGAGTTAGATGCAGATTATATCGAGTTTAATACGAAGACGAATATAGTTTTCGCCCGTGGAAGAAATAATTCTAAAGGCAAATATGTAGGAAGACCTATTCTGAAAATGGAAGGGCAGGGTACATCAAAAGCAGATTCTCTAAGATACAATATTAAAAGCGGTGCAGGTAATATTTTTGGTGTATTTACAGAGCAGGAAGGTGGATTTTTTTCGGGTGGTAAAGCAAAGAAGCAGCCAGATGATGAAATACATAGTAAGGGCCAGACCTACAGTACATGTAATCTGCCACATCCGCATTTTGGTATTTATATCACCAAAGGCATCGTCACAGAACATCAAATAATCACAGGCCCAGTATATTTAAAGATTGAGGACATTCCCTTACCTCTCGGACTTCCATTTGCATTTTTTCCCAAACCAAATAAAAAGAGTTCAGGGTTTATTCTTCCCAGTCCGGGAGAAGATTACACAAGAGGATTCTTCCTTCGCGATGGTGGATATTATTTGGGTTTAAATGATTACTGGGATGCAAAAATGACTGGTAGTATTTACACCCGTGGTTCTTATGATGCCTCACTGCTTTCCAATTATATGAAGCGGTATAAATATACAGGTAACATTAACTTAAGGTATTCGAATTCCCGGTATGGCTTAGAGGGTACAGCCGAGTATTCACCAAAAAAGGATTTCAACATACAGTGGACCCACAGTCAAAATCCAAACGCCAAGCCCGGTACAACTTTCTCTGCATCTGTTGACGCAGGTACAAGTTCTTACAATCAGAATACTGCCGGTGGTAGCAGCTATGATTATTCGCAAATTGCCAAAAATACGTTACGATCCAGTATAGCTTACGGCAGGGTCTTCGATAATGGTATTACCCTGGGTACAGATTTTTCTGGATACCAGGAAACGGCTACCCGGTCAGTAAGTTTGACATTGCCTAATATTAGTTTGTCTGTTCCAACTTTTAGTCCCTTTGATTCAAAGAACAGATTGGGCGAACAAAAATGGTATCAGAAGTTGACCGTTGGTTATTCTATGCAGGCAAGTAACAGCATCACTTCAAGAGAGGATTTGCTTTTTAAGCGGGAGAGTTTAAATAAGTTTAAAAATGGGGTTAGCCACCAAATCCCTGTTAGTTTGGCCTTTACATTATTTCATTTCAATTTTACAGCAAATACTTCCTACCAGGAGCGCTGGCATTTCCAGACCATTGAGAAGACCTACTTTAGGGTAGTGAACGGTTCTGATATTCCAATTACTGATACGATACCTGGCTTTAAGAGGAACGGAGAATATAACGTGGGAATGGGTTTGTCTACCAAAATTTACAGTACCGCACAATTTACCAAGTTTGGGAATTTTCAGGCCTTAAGGCATGTAATGACACCAAGGATCAACCTGACCTACACGCCGGATTTTTCCAACCCTAAGCTTGGTTATTACAAAGAGGCTAAGTACTCAGACGGAAGTTTTGTTAAAGGACCTGATGGTAAGAATTTGCTTTATTCCATTTTTGAAGGATCTTTATATGGTGGTCCTGGTTTAGGTAGAAATGCAACGATCTCATTTGGCGTAGATAACACTGTGGAAGCAAAGTTTACTTCGCCTAAAGATACCACAGGCAAAGGGGAGAAAAAAATAGCGATTATACAGGGCCTCGGAATCAATGGGAGTTACAATTTGCTGGCAAAAAGTTATAAACTATCTACGCTTAGTCTCAATGGAAGATCTCAATTCACGGATAAGCTGGGAATTAACTATTACGCTACTTTAGACCCTTATCAGGTTAGGGATAGTTTGGATTTAGACGGCCGTGTAGTTAAAGGGCCTAATGGAGCGCCTATTAGATTGCTACGCGACAGGTATACCTGGCAGGATGGAAAACTGCCAAGATTGACCACTTTTGGTTTTTCATTCGATTATAGTTTAAATCCAGAAGCCCTAAAAAGAAGAAACATGAATGAGACTGATCTTCGTAATGACCTTACGAAAAAAGGAACCATGACAAAAGAACAATCTGATGAATTGGCCAAGGTAAGCAGAGATCCAAACGCTTTTGTAGACTTTAACATCCCCTGGAATTTTGCTTTTGCTTATAGCTTCCTTTATACTAAGGATCGAACAGGATCAACTAGCAGTATCACAAACACTTTAAATTTCAATGGCGATGCAAATATTACCAGAAATTGGAAGGTACAGTTTAACTCAGGCTGGGATTTTAAGGCCAGTACATTTTCGCAAACCTCACTGGCCATATATCGCGACCTCCATTGCTGGGATATGAGTGTGAGCTGGATCCCTTTTGGTGCATATCAGTTCTATTCAGTTGATATTAAGGTTAAGGCATCTGTTTTGCAGGACCTAAAATTGAGCAAGAGAAAAAATTACTATACCCGTTTCTAACATTTTTTATTATGCTAGCAGAAATAATATCCATCGGCGATGAGATCCTGATCGGTCAGATCATTGATACTAATTCCGCATGGATGGCCCAACAACTCAATTTGATAGGGCTAAAAGTAAAGCAGATTACTTCAGTCTCTGATGATGCTGCACACATAACCGCAGCATTGGAAGAAGCGCAAAAGCGTGCGAAAGTAATTTTTATTACCGGGGGACTTGGGCCTACAAAAGATGATATTACTAAAATCACTTTGGCTAAGTATTTTCATATGGACTTTAGAAGGGATGAAGAGACTTTAAATCATATTAAGGGAATTTTCGAAAGGTCGGGCAGACCTATGATTGAGTCAAATATGAAGCAAGCTGACGTACCCGATGGTTGTGTCGTAATTCAAAACAAGAATGGTACAGCGCCTTGCATGTGGTTTGAGCAGGATAGCAATATCATCGTTTCTATGCCAGGTGTACCTTTTGAAATGATGTACCTGATGGAAGAAGAAATCATTCCAAGATTAAAAAAGGTATTGAACCTGCCATTTATCGTCCATAAAACTATCTTAACCGCGAATATTGGAGAATCATTTCTTGCTGCCGAAATCGAGCCTGTGGAAGATCAATTGCCTTCTCATATTAAGTTAGCCTATCTACCTAAACTTGGCCAAGTAAGATTAAGATTAAGCGGGACAGGAGATGATGAAGAAATATTAAAGGAGGAAGTAGAACTGCATGCACGGCAGCTTATAGCTCTTATCAAACCATATGTAGTCATCGAAGATGATGTTGCATTAGAAAAAGCCGTTTTGGATGTAATGGAGTCCAAAAGATTCACTTTATCTACAGCTGAAAGCTGCACAGGAGGGTATATTGCTCATTTGATCACAAAGCATCCAGGTTCATCAATAGTCTATCATGGCGGGGCAGTAGTATATGCAAATGATTTAAAGATATCCGCCCTCGGGGTATCTCCTGAAACCATTCAAAATTTTGGCGCTGTAAGTGAACAAACAGTTATCGAAATGGCAAATGGGGCATTAAATAAATTTAAAACAGATTACGCAGTAGCAGTTACGGGAATAGCTGGTCCAGGTGGTGAAATGCCGGGCAAGCCCGTTGGCACAGTGTGGATTGCGGTAGCGAGCAAAAATCAAACGGTTGCGAAGGTGTTCAAATTTGGTAATAAACGTTTGCAGAACATTGAACGGTCTGCATCCTCAGCACTAATGATGCTACTTAATGAACTTAAAGGGAATGAGGTTTAAGTCTCCAAAATACTTTACTTTTGCATTTAACACCAATTATAGAATAAAAAATGGCTCAGTACGAATTATTGTTACCTAAAATGGGGGAGAGTGTTGCAGAGGCAACTATAATAAAATGGACTAAACAGGTTGGAGATCAAATTAAGCTGGATGATACCGTTTTGGAGATCGCTACAGACAAGGTGGATTCTGAAGTCCCTTCCCCTGTTGCCGGAAAGTTGGTAAAGCAATTATTTAAAGAGGATGAAATTGCTCAGGTTGGTGATGTAATCGCTATAATCGAAACAGAGGGTACGGATAATTCACCAAAGAAAGTTGTGCCTGAGGCTCAATCGAGTGAGGATTCAAAAGGTGTTGGACAGGTTTCCGGAAATGAACCAGAAGTTTCTGCGGTCAAAGATATTCCAGGCATTGATCAGTTGCCGGTTTCAGATCGGTTTTATTCGCCATTAGTAAAAAATATTGCTGCTCAGGAAGGTATTACTCATAATGAACTTGATAAAATACCAGGAACGGGCGCCGAAGGAAGGCTTACTAAAGATGACCTTTTGAATTATATCGCCAATAGAACGGGAGATAAGGAGGCTTTCGGAAGTCAGACGGAGACCAATTCAATACAAATCACCGAAAAGAATAAGGTAACGCCCGCCAAGCCTTTAGTAAGCGTGAGTGGAGGTGATGAAATCATCGAAATGGACAGGATGCGAAAAATTATTGCCGATCATATGGTAATGAGCGTAAGTACTTCGCCGCATGTGACCTCCTTTGTTGAAGCTGACGTTACCAATATGGTATTATGGCGCGATAAAGTTAAGGCGGGTTTTGAAAAACGTGAAAACGAGAAGATTACTTTTACACCGATTTTTATTGAGGCAGTTGCAAAAGCCATTAGAGATTTTCCAATGATCAATGTATCTGTAAACGGTACCCAAATCATTAAAAAGCGAGACATTAATATTGGCATGGCTGCAGCCCTGCCAAGTGGAAACCTCATTGTTCCAGTAATAAAGAATGCAGATCAGTTTAATCTTGTTGGCCTTACAAAAGCGGTTAATGATCTTGCAGGTCGCGCAAGAAGTTCCAAATTGAAGCCAGATGAAACTCAAAATGGAACATTCACGCTAACAAATGTTGGCTCATTTGGGAACGTTATGGGTACACCGATAATTAATCAGCCGCAAGTAGCTATATTAGCTATAGGTGCCATAAAAAAGAAACCTGCAGTTTTGGAAACGGAATTTGGCGATGTTATTGCGATCAGGCATATGATGTTCCTGTCGTTATCTTATGATCATAGGGTAGTAGATGGAGCCCTCGGTGGTTCCTTTATAAGGAGAATAGCAGATTACCTGGAAAATTGGGATACCAACAGGGAGATTTAAGAGATATTATGAAATACATTGGGCCTCAAACTGAGGCCCGAATGATATCAAAACAAAAACAAAGTATACTAATTAAATAAAACCTCTTCTTCAGAAATTGCACTAATCTGCTGCTCAGTGTAAGTGTATCGTCCTGTATGTGCAATAAATATGTCTTTTTGTTCTAAAAGTTCGCGGTTTGCCAATAACGTCTTCAGACTTACATTGCCGATAACATATTTATAGTCATTTCTTGAAAAACGCTCTACGATCTGATCAACCTTTAATTTTTCTAGAGTATATTCATGCTCATACCTTAGGTACACCTCAATGTTTACATTATCAGTATGGATAAGTCCATTCTGCTGATGGTATTTCTTGTATTCATAGCGATAATCATATCTCAAAGCGGCGATGTCTGAAAGCACAGCGGCGCCTGTCGGGTGTCCACCAGCACCTTTCCCAAAGAAAAACTGTTTATCAGCAAATGCAGCCTGTACCGTTACGCCATTATATTCATTTTCAACGTTGAAAAGGAAGTCGTCAGATTTCACAAACTTGGGAAGAACATAGGTGACAACTTGTTTGGTGCTAATTTTTCTCGCGGTTGGAACTAGTTTGATTTTAAAATTCTTTTCTCTAGCATACCTAATGTCATTTTCGTTCAGGTTCTGGATACCGATATTCAGAATTTTGTCGGGATCAATAAATAGACCGTAAGCGTGTGCGGTTGCAATGGCAAGTTTAAATTTAGGGTCATATCCTCCTACATCGAGAATTGGGTTGCTTTCTGCAAAACCCAGGTCCTGCGCCTGTTTAAGAGCTACTCCATATTCTAGGCTCTCATTGAAAATTTTGGATAAAATGTAGTTGGATGAACCATTAAATATCCCACTGATCCCGTGCAGAAGTTCGTTGTCATAATATTCTTCAAGATTTCTGATAATTGGAATACTACCGCATACCGCACCTTCGTAAAGCAAAGAAGATCCATGCTTTTCTTGTAAAGTCACAAGTTCACTCAAATGTGTGGCAATCATTTTCTTATTGGCAGAAACTACGTTCTTTCCGCTAATTAGTGCCTTTTTCACGATATTGAAAGCCACTGCAGCATCATCTATCAGTTCTACAATAGTGTTGATTTCCGGGTTATCGAGAATCTCATTGTGGTCTGTCGTAAAAAGATGTCCATCTAGCGATCTCTTTTTTTCAGGATTCTTAATAGCAATCTTAACAATTTCTAGATTAAGATCCTGGCCGCGAATGATATCGTGTAGGCCTTGTCCTACAACTCCAAACCCAAACAGGCCTATTTTAAGTTTTTTGCTCATTGACGTATTATGCTGTTTTATGTAATTTTATTATTTTTTTGCCTGCAGTTTCTTTGAAGAAATTGCCGATTATGTTTGTTAACGTATCCGTTTCTATTAAAAAGCCATCATGGCCATAGGCAGAGTTGATGCTCTTAAAGGAAGCATTTGGAATGTTTTTGCCCAGAAAATCCTGTTCAGAAAAGGGAAACAAAACATCATTTTCGATTCCAATTACCAGTGTATTTGCATGTACCAGTTTTAATGCATCAATAACGCTTTTTCTACCCCTTCCCACATTGTGGCTATCCATGGCTTTTGTCAGATACCAATAGCTATAGGCATTGAATCTATTGCAAAGTTTTTCTCCCTGATAGTTTTGGTAGGAAGCTGCTCTAAAATTGGTGGTTTTTTCGTTCACACTTTCCAACTGCGTAGTGGCATAGGCTTCGTATGTTCTATAGGATAGCAAAGCAATACTTCTTGCAGTTTTGAGCCCTTTCAGCCCACCTTCCGGCTGTTGTGCATAAAAAGTTCTATCAGTAGCAATGGCCATACGCTGACTTTCGTTGAAAGCAATGCCCCATGGAGAATGTACAGCGTTGGTTGCTACTAGTATTAGATTTTCAATTCTGTTGTTCTCAATGATCGACCATTCCAATGCTTGTTGACCGCCTAGTGATCCGCCAATCAGTACTTTGATATTTTCAATCTCCAAATGTGCTGCTAACAATCGATGAGCTGCTACAAGATCCCTTATGGTAAATTCCGGAAAGGAAAGATAATAAGGCTGACCGGTTACCGTATTTTCACTTAATGGGTTGCTTGTACCATAATGGGAGCCTAATACGTTAGCACAAATGATGTAATGCTCTTCTGGATTAAAAAGATCATTGTTGCCGAAGAGGCCTTTCCACCAATCTAAAACATCAGCGTTAGCAGTTAAGGCATGGCAAACCCAAATAACATTATCTTTATTTGCATTTAATTTACCATAAGTCTGATAAGCGATTTGAAGGCCGGGCAGGGTTTTACCACTCTCAAATTCGAAAAGTTCATTATGAAAATATGTAGAAATAGTACTCATTCAGTTGATGAAATAATTGATTTTAGTGATGAATCGCTGCAAATGCTTGTTCTAAATCTGCTTTAATATCATCGATATGCTCAATACCCACAGAGATTCTCAATAAACTTGGTGACACTCCAGAGGCGATCTGCTCGCTTTCACTAAGTTGCTGATGAGTTGTTGCTGCGGGCTGGATAATTAGTGTTTTTGCATCGCCAACATTTGCAAGGTGGCTAATTAGTTTTAGACTATCCACTAGCTTAGATGCATTTTCAAGGTCGCCATGAAGCTCAAATGATAATACCGCGCCAAAACCGTGCTTTAAATACTTTTTGGCGTTGGCATGATATGGGCTACTTTCAAGACCTGGATAATTAACTTTTTTTACCGATTCATGGCCTTCTAACCAGTTCGCAAGGTCAAGAGCATTGTCTACGTGTCGTTGTACCCTTAGAGAAAGTGTTTCAAGTCCTTGAGTCAGTAGAAAAGAATTAAAAGGTGATAGCGCAGGACCGAAATCCCTCAATCCCTCAACCCTTGCACGGATAATGAACTGAATATTGCCAAAAGGCCCGGCGGCACCAAAAACATCGCTAAATATTAAACCATGATAGCCTTCGGAAGGTTCGCTAAACTGAGGAAATTTTCCATTGCCCCAGTTATAATTTCCTCCGTCAACGATCACTCCGCCTATACTTGTTCCATGACCGCCAATCCATTTCGTAGCAGATTGAACAACGATGTGCGCGCCATGTTCCAACGGTCTGAACAGGTAGCCCGCAGCACCGAAAGTATTGTCAACAATTAAGGGGAGATCGTACTTATTGGCAATTGCAGCTAATTTTTCAAAGTCTGCAACACTAAATGCCGGATTGCCAATGCTTTCCAGGTAAATGGCTTTGGTGTTTGCATCGATTTTTCTCTCAAAATCTTGCTCGTCATCGCCATTGGCAAATCTCACTTCTATCCCTAATCTTTTGAAAGCAACTTTAAACTGGTTGTAAGAACCACCATACAAATGAGAAGAGGAAACAAAATTATCACCAGCTTGTAGTATGTTATTCAAAGCGATAAACTGTGCCGCCTGCCCAGAACCAACTGCCAAGGCCGCAACACCACCCTCCAAAGCAGCTACTCTTTTTTCGAACACATCCGTGGTCGGATTCATGATACGTGTATAAATATTTCCAAACTCTTTTAACGCAAAAAGGTTCGCACCATGCTCAGAATTTTTAAACCCGTATGAGGTAGTTTGATAAATAGGTACTGCTCTGGAACCAGTTGTCGGATCAATTTCCTGACCAGCATGTAATTGTAATGTTTCGAATTTATATGAGGTTGACATGTTTTCTTTTTTATAGTGAACTGTTAAAATGAATTTGCACCCAGTGGGGGCATACTTAATTTCCGTACCCTTTTTAAGGGCCTTCCGAATGAATGGGTAATACAGATGGAAGATTTACAAACTATAGCATGCAACAGCACATACAACGGGTATGTTGGGCTATAAAACAATTCGTTTGATCCGGTGAGATTTTTACATTTTTCATCTTGTTTCAATTTATCTTTCCAAATAGCACCATGCTTTTTGGTCAGGAATTGGCACCTTCTCCATTTGGGAGGGTTGCCAGTGGGTCATTGAGCCTGTCTCTCGCCACTTCTTTATAAATCAAACCTGAAAATAGGATTGACTTTCTTAGCTATTGCTAGATATTGATACAAATGTAATAGGGTAAGCTTCAAAAACCAAAATATAATTCTGAAAATTTAGCAAATATCTGTTTATTAGATATATAATTTATTTTTTGTTATACAAACTTCATCGTTGTTTATGTAGAATATTGATTTAAAGCTTGGTTCAAATCAGCAATAAGGTCGTCAATATGTTCCAGTCCAACAGATATCCGAATTAAATTCTGTGGTGTTTTAGTGTCTGGGCCTTCTACTGAAGCGCGGTGCTCTATCAGACTCTCAACGCCCCCTAAACTGGTAGCCTGTGCAAATATTTTAACGGCATTTACAACACGCCTTGCTTCTTGAGCGCCACCTTTAACTAGTATGGACAACATCCCGCCAAACGCAGACATTTGCTTTCTGGCTATTTCATATTGTGGATGTGACGACAATCCTGGATAAAAAACTTGTTCTACCGCTGCATGTGTTTCTAAAAACTTGGCCAATGCATATCCATTCTCACTATGGGCTCGCATCCGGTATGGCAATGTTTTGATACTTCTTAATAATAAGAAGCAATCGAATGGAGAAGGAACTGCGCCTCCAATTTGTTGAACATTTCGTATTGCCTGCCATAGCTCATCCTGTTTAGCTGTTATCAATACTCCACCTAAAACATCGCTGTGACCACCGATATATTTCGTAGATGAATGCATTACAATGTCAGCACCTAGTACAATTGGGTTTTGAAGACATGGAGAAGCGAAAGTACTATCGCAGGCCAGTATGAGGTGGTGTGCTTTTGCAAGCTTAGCAATTGCTTTAATATCGGTTACCTTAAGCAAGGGGTTTGATGGTGTCTCAATCCAAATCAATTTGGTGTTTGATTTAATATGGGATTGAATCAGTTCCAGATTTGTTTGATCAATGAAATCAAATTCCAACGTTTCTGCAAAGATAGATTGAAGCTGTTTCTTGAATCCCCAATACATGTCATCCGGGGCGATGATATGACTACCAGGCTTCAATGCTTGAAACAGGCTCATGCCGGCCGTATTACCTGAAGAAAATGCGCATGCATCCACACCTTTTTCCAATTCGGCAAGAGTTTTTTCCAGGTTAGAGCGATTTGGGTTACTAACGCGGCTATAAATATGTCCACCAGAATAGCCACCATCTTCATCTCTTAAGAATGTAGTCGACAAGCTGATAGGTGTAATGACATCTTTCGTGCTTGCTTTATAAAGATTTCCTGCGTGAATAGCAACGGTTTCGGGCTTCATTATATGAATGTTAAATGTGAAAACTTGGTCTCAAATACTGTAATAGTAAAGGTATAGAATAATATTTCTAAGTTTTGGCAAGATTTATGTAATTGGTTAGCAAAATAACATTCACATGAAAAGAATATTCCTAATAGCAGCCATTTTATGCAGTTCATTAATGGTTTTGCAAAGTTGCTCACCTAAAGGTGCAGCTAGTACCACTGTATCGAGAGGAAAAATTACAGGTAATTGGGTTTTAAACGACATCACATTTGAGGGACTACCTCAATCTGCCGTTAAATCGTTGTTCGACGACGGACCATATACTTGCTTTATAGGAAGTACCTGGAGTCTAACAAATAGTGGTAATGGAACTTACACGCTTCCTGGTGGTGGCGCGTGTGCGGCAAAAACACAGTCTATTTATTGGTCTGCCTCGCCTGCTGATCAAACTTTCCAGTTTAAAAAAATCTTTGAAGGGGATAAGGCTAAAAATGTAACATCTGGATATCGCTTATTACTTTCCTCTGGAAATGGTGACAACCTGGTTATCAAATCACCAGTTGAATATGGCACGTCGCCAGCATACATCGTATTAAATTTTACAAAAGCGGTAAAATAAGCTAATGTAAAAGTAAAGTAAATTGGGCGCCTAATAGGTGCCCTTTTTTTTTGTATAGCCCGATCTTTCTTGTTTTTATCTTACTTTTGCTGCATATCAATAATTATGGATACTACTTCAAAATTAGCGGTGATTATAAATGATCAGGATCTCCCTGAGCAGCATAGACTAATTGCACAAAAAGTATTAGGCCAGCAAAGAATTACTTTCAACGAAGGGGTCTATCTATACCAAAATGCTGAACTTGGCTATCTTGGAACCTTAGCAAATTACATTAGAGAACAAAAGCATGGCGATCGTACCTATTTCAATAAAAATTTCCATTTAGAGCCTACTAATCTCTGTGTATACGATTGTAAATTCTGTTCTTATTCTCGTTTAATTAAGCAAAAAGATGAAGGTTGGGCATTGACCCTGGAAGAAATGCTTGATGTAGTTAAAAAATATGATGGAGATGCAGTTACCGAAGTACATATTGTAGGTGGAGTATTGCCACAGTACGACGTCGCATTCTATTCAGCACTTTTTACAGCAATAAAAAAACACCGCCCTGAATTACACGTTAAGGCTTTAACCCCCGTGGAATACCATTACATCTTTAAGAAAGCTAAAATAGACTACGCCACAGGCATGAGGTTAATGAAAGAGGCTGGACTAGAATCCATTCCTGGAGGCGGTGCAGAGATTTTTCATCCCGAGGTAAGGGAAATTATAGCCAAAGATAAGTGTACAGGCGATCAGTGGCTGCAAATTCATGAGGAATGGCATAAATTAGGGATGCGTTCAAATGCGACTATGTTATATGGTCACATCGAAAAATTTGAACATAGGGTAGATCATATGGAACAACTCCGTCAGCTTCAAGACCGTACAGGAGGATTCCAGACTTTTATCCCTCTTAAATTTAGAAATCAACATAACCAGATGGAAAATGTACCAGAGGTATCAGTTATTGAAGACCTTAGGAACTATGCAATATCTCGGATCTACCTGGATAATTTTGATCATATAAAAGCGTATTGGGCCATGATCAGCAGACAGACTGCTCAACTTTCTCTAAACTTTGGAGTGGATGATATTGATGGTACATTAGATGATACTACCAAGATTTATTCGATGGCAGGAGCTGAAGAGCAAAATCCAGCTATGAGCACTAAGGAGTTGGTAGCCCTAATCAAACAAGTAAGGCGTAAGCCAATTGAAAGAGATACATTGTATAACGTAGTAACTGATTTTACAGATGTTGTATTCGAGGAAGACGTGAAGCCTCAATTTTATAAGTTGCCGGTAATTAATTAGATGGATAAAGAATTATATATCATCAGGCATGGTGAAACAGATTTAAATAAACAGGGAATAGTACAGGGTAGGGGAATCGACAGTGATCTAAATGATACCGGCAGAGCTCAGGCAGCAGCCTTTTATGCGGTGTATAAAGACGTTCCTTTCGACAAAGTATATACATCAACGTTAGTTAGAACACATCAAACCGTAAAGGGTTTCATTGAGGCCGGGCTTCCATGGCAACAGTTGTCAGGTTTGGACGAGCTTGCATGGGGAATTTGGGAAGGTAAGCCCAATGATGCCAATGCCATTACGGCTTTTAAAGCGATAATGGATAGATGGCAAGGTGGAGATTACGATGCTTTTTTTGAAGGTGGCGAGAGCCCTAATCAAGTATTAATCAGGTTAAGGGATGCTGTTGATGTCATTACAAGCAAAACTGAAGAGAAACGAGTGCTGATTTGCATGCACGGACGTGCTATGCGGCTGCTGTTATGTTTGTTATCCAATAAACCACTATCAGAAATGGGAGATTTTCCCCACTTAAATACCACATTATACAAAGTTAATTATACCGATGGTCAATTTCACATCATCGAATTTAACAACACAGAACATCTAAAATAATTTCTTTGAATAAGCTTAAAATCTCTGCAGTTGCATACACCAATACCAAACCTTTTATTTACGGAATATCACATTCAGATATTGCAAATAAAATAGACCTAAGTCTTGACATTCCGTCAGATTGTGCAGCGAAACTGATAGCTGGTCAGGTGGATATCGGGTTGATACCAGTTGCAGCTATACCAAATGTGCCTAATGCAAATATTGTTGCCAATTATTGCATAGGATCAGTTGGCGCCGTCAATTCCGTATTCATATTCAGCAATGTACCAGTCGATCAAATAAAATCAGTTAGATTAGACAGTCATTCCAGAACCTCTAACAATCTGGCCAAGGTTCTCTTAAAATTCTATTGGCAAAAGGATGTTGTTTTTACGACAGATATTAATGCAGTATCTGATGCGATAGTGCTCATCGGCGACCGCACATTCGGTAAAAAGGACACTTACCCTTTTGCCTATGATATGGGTGCGGAATGGATGAATTTCACAGGTCTTCCATTTGTTTATGCTGCCTGGGTTGCGAATCGGACAATTCCTGATGATTTCATCGCAGAATTCAATACTGCATTGGCATTAGGACTTGCGCATCGTAAAGAATTACTTAATGATTTGCCTGTTCATCAAGGATTTGATCTGGAAGATTACCTCTTCAATAAGTTGGATTTCGAACTCACAGACAAAAAGCGTCAAGCATTACAGCTTTTCTTATCCTACATTTCAAAACTTTAAACCTATTCACAATATTTAACTTTTCCACAAATCATGAAGCCTACTCATCAAGGTAGTATATTTACGATTTTGTAAACAGATATACTTTGGCTAAAGATACTTATAAGGAAACTCCCTTAATGCAGCAATACAATGTCATCAAGGCAAAATACCCGGGTGCGTTGTTGCTATTTAGAGTGGGCGATTTTTATGAAACCTTTGGGGAAGATGCAGTAAAAACTGCGCAGATTTTGGGCATTGTACTTACTAGACGGGGTACCGGTCCAAATGGGGCATTAGAACTTGCCGGATTCCCGCATCATTCTTTAGATAATTACCTTTCTAAGCTGGTACGTGCCGGGCAGCGTGTTGCCATTTGCGATCAGCTGGAAGATCCCAAGACTACAAAGACAATTGTAAAAAGGGGAGTAACTGAACTTGTTACACCAGGAGTTGCCTATAATGACAACATCCTAAGTCAAAAGTCAAATAATTACCTGGCAGCGGTTTATTTCGACAAAAATTCCATTGGCGTGTCTTTCGTCGATATTTCCACAGGCGAGTTTTTGGTAGCACAGGGGGATGCTGAATACATTGATAAGCTATTACAGGGTTTTAGACCAAATGAAGTAGTTTATCAAAAAAGTAAACGCAAAGAGTTTCTGGAGTTATTTGGTGATAAGTTTTATACTTTTCACTTGGACGAATGGGCCTTCACTGCCGACTATGCCAACGAGATTCTTATTAAACATTTTGAAGTCAATTCCTTAAAAGGTTTTGGTGTAGATAAACTACAATCAGGTATCGTTGCTGCAGGGGTGGTGCTACATTATCTAAACGATACTGAACATCGTAACCTAAAGCACATCAGTGCTATTTCAAGGTTAGAGGAAGATAAATATGTGTGGCTGGACCGCTTTACCATCCGTAATTTGGAATTGGTAAGTTCCCCTCACGATAATGCCATTACGCTTTTTCAGGTACTAGATCAAACATCAACGCCAATGGGTGCCCGTTTGTTATACAAATGGATTATCATGCCATTGAAGGAGTTGAAGCCTATTCAAGAGCGCTTAGGCATGGTAGAATTTCTGGTCAAAGAGGAAGTTCTACTAGATGGTTTTTTAAACCATATTAAGCAAATAGGTGACTTGGAAAGGCTCATTTCGAAGGTTGGCCTTCAAAAAGTTGGTCCTAGGGAGTTGTGTCAATTGAAAAAGGCGCTTTATCATATAGAGTCGGTTAAGAAACTAGCAGAGGAAACTAAAAATCCTTTTTTATGTACTCTGGCAGATCAGCTCAATCCTTGTTTAACGATAAGAGAAAAGCTGGAAAGAGAACTTCAGCAGGATCCACCCGCGCTTCTAGTTAAAGGAAATGTTATCGCTGATGGCATTGATGAAGATCTTGACCGTCTCCGTAAAATTGCATTTGGCGGCAAAGACTACCTTGTAGAAATACAAAAGCGGGAAGCTGCCTCTACTGGTATACCTTCTTTAAAAGTAGCGTTTAATAATGTATTTGGGTATTATCTGGAGGTTACCCATACACATAAGGATAAAGTACCTGCAGATTGGATTAGGAAGCAGACCCTGGTAAGTGCGGAACGATATATTACCCCAGAATTAAAGGAATATGAGGAGCAAATACTAGGAGCAGAAGAAAAGATCCAGGTGATAGAAGTTAGGATGTATAATGAACTGATGTACCAGGTTTCTGCCTACATCAAACAGATACAGCTCAATGCTTTCTTAATAGCTCAATTAGATGTTCTGTTGTGTTTTGCGCAATTAGCCATTAAAAATCACTACGTAAAACCAGAAGTAAATAAAGATAAAACGCTTGATATAAAAGGTGGCAGACATCCTGTTATTGAACAGCGTTTGCCAGTTGGCGAGGAATACATTACTAATGATGTGTTTCTTGATAATGAGAGTCAACAGATCATTATTATTACAGGTCCCAATATGTCGGGTAAATCTGCAATACTGAGACAGACCGGCTTGATAGTCTTAATGGCACAAATGGGTAGTTTTGTTCCGGCGAAGACAGCATCGATAGGCTTGGTTGATAAAATATTTACCAGGGTAGGCGCTTCAGATAACCTTTCCTCTGGAGAAAGTACATTCATGGTAGAGATGAATGAAACTGCAAGTATCCTGAATAATATATCAGACAATAGTTTAATATTATTAGATGAGATTGGTCGCGGTACCAGTACTTATGATGGAATCTCCATTGCCTGGGCAATTGCAGAGTTCCTTCATCAGCATCCTACAGCAAAGCCAAAAACGCTTTTCGCTACTCACTATCATGAACTTAATGAATTGGCCAATACCATGGGCCGGGTTAAAAATTTCAATGTTTCTATTAAAGAAGTTGGCAATAGGATAATCTTTTTAAGAAAGCTAGTTCCGGGTGGAAGCGAGCATAGTTTTGGTATCCATGTCGCAAAAATGGCTGGAATGCCGCCGAGGTTAATTAGCAGAGCCAATGAAATATTAAAGAAACTCGAGATTGATCGAACTGAAGGTCAAAGTATCAAGGATAGTATCAAAAAAGTTCAGAATCAGGCCTATCAATTGCAAATGTTTGCCGTCGAGGATCCTATTTTAGTGAAGATCAGGGATTCCATAAATAACCTGGATGTAAACATACTTACACCTGTAGAGGCGTTACTTAAACTTGATGAGATTCAACGAATTATAAAACAATAAGCCTATGAGTTCATTAGCAAGAATCTGCCGACTTCCAGTCTTGTTGCTTATGCTGGTGTTCGTATCAGCTTGTAGTTCCAGAAGACCAACCATAAACACCAATGCTGCTGCTGCAAACATTGCCAATACGATGGCAAACCTAAAAAGTAAGAATCTATATCGTTTTATTACGGATTGGACTGGCGTTAAGTATCGCCTTGGTGGGCTTGATAAATCCGGAATTGATTGTTCCGGTTTTGCACTTCTTTTGGAGAAAGATATTTACGGCATAACTTTGCCCCGCAGATCAAGAGATCAAGCTGAAACGATTAAGGAAAAGAATCCCGGACAACTAAAGGAAGGAGATCTTATTTTCTTTTCTTTTGGTGGCACAGAGGTAGATCATGTCGGTGTGTTCCTAAACAATAACTATTTTGTCCACGCATCAACAACAAGGGGCGTAGTGGTAGATGATTTGAATTTACCTGTTTACCAAAAGGCTATGGTCAAGGCCGGCTCTTTTAAGAACTAACTATTTGCCCTTTTTGAACACAAGATCCGATTTTTGCGATTGGATAATATGATTGAAAAATTCTTTCAGAGCAAGATATTCCTCGGGTAGGTAAACTGGTCTGCCAATTTGTAAGGATTGATTGAAATTCAATGTATTGTTTTCAAATGTTGCTGTGGAACTATATTTTCCACCATTCTCCTCCATAGATATATTTGTGTTTTTTGGTTTTTCTGCTAATTCGAATTTTTCCGGCAACTTTATCCTCATGATTACCTTTTCACTGCTTGCTGCGCCAAAATCTACGGGATATGATCGCTCATTTAAGTTGAAGGGGTTTTTTGTGACATGGCTAATGAAATATGGATTAAAGAACAGTTGGTCAACCTTCGCCCCATCAAACACATTCATCGAAATTTCATAAGTCTCTGTTAGTGAATTGTCCAAAGAGTCAATGTTTTCTATTTTATGGTTCAGGATGTTAAACTGCGTCATTCTTTCATCCAATTTTTCTACATAGTCATCTATCGAACTTGCAGAAAGAATCTCCTTTCTTTTATTTAGGGCATCATAGCCCAAGGAATAGATTACAAGGCTACCTTCTAATTTTCCTTGCGGATTTATTTCGCCGGTAAGCTGATATATGGTAGATCTTTTTTGATTGGCTTTAACATCTAACCAATAGGATTTTTTCTGACCGATTACCCTCGCTTTCCCGTTGATACAATACAAAGGTAGTAAGCCAAATGGCAGATATGGAGCTGAACCGTCTAACAGGTAGACTTCTTCTCCAATATTTAATTTAGCAATTACATAATTATAATTGTTTAAAACAGGAAATAGTTCGTTTACAGTCCCGTTCTCCCTTGTAGAAAGGATAACAGCTTCTGCGTCTAATCCAGCTGCCTTTAGTGCAGCAATCAATGCCAAATTTATATCAGCAACATTTCCTGAATGACTTTCTAACGCTGTCTTAATAGTAGACATACTATAAATCCCATTGAAGCCGTTGGCTTTAATGTTTTTGCTGATGTAATAATAAATCGCTCTGGCTTTACTAAGGTCATCGGTAGCATTACCAATTATTTTGGGCAACAGGTCTTTAAATAGATCTTGTCTTTTTATCTGAGATCCAAAGGATTTTTCAATACTTAACTCTTTTTCAATATCTGACCAATCTTTTCTTAGGTTGATTTTTTGCCCCACTGGAGTCTCGAAAACAGCTAGTTCATATCGTATTGATGCCCGGTAATTCGACGGAGAAGTCATGTATTCCTCCTCCACTAAAGCAGGTACATCTTTCATGATGTAGGTAATTTTTGAACAGTCCATTCCAGTGGCCCCTATCATAAAGCATCCTTGTTCTAAAACATTTGTTTGAGAAGTTAGTTTCCTTCCACCTCGTAATGATGCATTGTAATTAAACATAGCTGGAATTCGGGCTACGTACTCACTATGAAGTTTGGGTATGTCTGATTGAAAATCCCAACTGTGAAAATTATCTATTCTGGGTATCTTCATCTTATAGCTGAATTCAATGATGCTTCCCTCGCTCAAATTCGGCATGGTGAACTTCATCAATTTGTAATACTTGTTGACTTTTTCAGTAAAAATATTACTCTTGTTTAGTTCTGTTCTGGTTGTTATACCATTAAGATTTGTGAAAGTTGTTGCTTTGAGGTCATTGACCTCATCGTCCATATCCTTATGGATCATCAACGGTATCTCTATATTTCCTTTGTTGAATCCATCTTTATTAAAAACCTTAATCTTCACATGATAATAATAGTCAACAAAGTAATCACCCATTGCATAGTTTATAAAAGCTGTCCCATATTCTCTAATCACCATTGCGTTAGCATTACTGTCTAGTTTTTTGCTAGTTAAGGAAATATCTGAAGATGTTATTTTTCCAAACTCAAAATCCTGGGCTACAACTTGCCCTGTCAAAAAAAATAATAATAGTAGTAGTGCTGGAATAAAACGTCTCATGTGAAGCGAAATTTAGAAATTGTTTAGTTTATAAATTCAATTGATATAGTGCTTGATGCTAATGTATTTTGCGATATTTGTAAAATCATGGAAATGGAAAAGTCTTTTTGGTCAAAGTATAAGAAATTTGCTACAACAGAAATCTTAATGTATTTAATCATGATTATTGGAATTACCTTAGGAATTATCTTCTTGAGCTAATCTGTTTTGAATACAATTTTACTGTTATCGACACTGCTAATTGTATTGATGAAATTAATTAGCTCTAGATAATTTGAGGCGTCATAAATTCCATTTTTTAAAACCAACTTCCTTTTGCAAATCAATTTATTATTTTGGATTTCTAATGAGAAATTATAAGTGCCAAACATAGAGTTGATCACCTTGTCTTCTGGTTTCAGTTCAATCTTATAATTTTCTGGTAATTGATAAATTAAAACATCTTCATCTGTAAACCCTCGGTTAATGGATATTGGTGCTTGCCTATTTCTCAATTCAGGAATGGAAAACATTTTGTTAAATATATTTGGAAACAGGTAAATGTGATTATTTGCTTTAGAAGCGTATTTCTGGATAGTTAGATTTAACGATTCGATAGTAAGTGGATTTGCATCTTTGACCTGGGTTAGTTTAAAGTCCGAGAAATTAATATTATCGATATCATATTCACCTTTCAATAATTTTATCTGCTCAGTATATGGCTTATTGAACAGGCGTTGGTAATTCTCATACTGTGAGCCGGAGAAGTTGGTTTTAAGGGCGCCGGATATGTTTCCGTCATTGTCTAAAGTTAATTCAGCAATCCTTTTAAGTAGGTTATTTTCGGTACTCAACAAAGGTGTTCTTAGCAGTTTTCCGCCGTCTGGAGTGCAGGCCAGGATCAGCCTGTCATCCGTAAAGGAGCCAAGATAACCAAAAGGGATATCCTGGCTAGTGCATTCCAGCCAAGTGGTATCGTTTTTAAGAGGAACACAAAGAATAATGTGATTTGCCTGATCCATACTCGAAAATTCTGGATCCAGACTTTGTTTGATGTCCCCTGCATTAACTACGCAATAGTAACTGTTTATTTCTGCCGCTTTTAATAAGCTCTGTGTATAATTTACTAAGGCTTTACAATCGCCATAAGACAACTGGTCTACATCAGATGCGGGAAAGGGCTGGTAACCGCCAATACCCACCTGCACACTGATATATCGAGTCTTCTTTTGAACATAATTATAAATTCGCCTAACCTTTTCTTTTTCACTGGGCGCATCTTTAACCAGGCTTTTAATCTGTTGAACGGTTTTTTCGCTGAGCTGCTGCCTGTCCTTTATCAAGTCGTCGTAAATCCATTTCCCAAGCTCCTCCCAGTTGTTATAAGAGCCTGTGTGACCGTAGTAAGTAAACTTTTCTGGAGCTATCTTTACATAAGTTAAAAAATCTTTTTGTCTTGCATATGGTTCGGGCCGTAGGGCAACGATGTTTTTTAATTCCCAAGTACGGCTTATCACTTTGTCTTTTTCAATAATTTGTGGTTTCCCGCTGTAGTTATACTCCTTTATTCTTACTTTATCGTCAATTCGACTTATAAAAGTGTAGGTGCTTTTTTCTACTGCAATATTTAGATCAGGGATAGCGTACCAAACTGGTATGTTAAGATTTTGCTTAAACCTTATTTCATAATCGTAAACAATCGTATAGGGGTAAGCATTCGAGTTAGGAGCATAATACTTAACTCTGGCATCCTCAAATAGAGAAAAATCACTTACCGCACTTTGGTCTATAAAGTTGCTTAGCGTAAACTTAGCTACCTGCTCACCTGAGGAATTTAGAATCTGGCCCTTCACACTTTTTATAGTTGTATTTTTATCGTAATTCAATACGAGTGTGGCAGCACGTTCCGCATTTTTGTTTAGAACTGTTATGGCTTGTGTTACTGTTAATATCACATTGTCTGGTGCGCGCATGTCAACTACAGTCGCCTCACTTCTTACCACTGCATTTGCACGCTGTTTTAAATTTGCCGGGATCAGTGCTGCATTGAATTCTGATATTTTTTGCGCTTGTATATCAGTTCCAGTGCAAATTGTGAATATTAGAAAAAAGTATCTAATTGCATAGCAGTTTTTTTGGCAGTGCCACCGTTGCAAAGACGCAATCAGAGTTTTCATATGGAGGTCAGTTTTATAGTTTGGCTGACGCAAGATAGCGCAACCAATAGAAATAAAAAAACATATTTAATGATTAATGAATCATTTTTACGACTTTTGAGAGGCTAGAAATTCCTGCACATGAAATTAAATTTAATACGTCCTCTCGCTTTTTTTGATCTTGAAACTACTGGTGTTAATGTTGGAGTTGACAGGATTGTGGAAATCGCAATTTTAAAGGCTATGCCTGATGGTACCGAAGTTGTTAAAACTTTAAGGATCAATCCCGAAATGCCAATACCTTTACAATCGTCATTAATTCATGGTATTTATGATGAGCACATTGCTAACGAACCATCGTTCAGGTTGGTGGCACAGGAGATCGCAGATTTTATAGGTGATGCTGATTTAGCCGGCTACAATTCCAATAGATTTGACATACCTGTATTACTTGAAGAGTTTTTAAGAGTAGGTGTAGATTTTGATATGGCCGACAGGAAGTTTGTTGATGTACAAAATATTTTTCACCAAATGGAACAGCGCACTTTGCGTGCAGCCTACAAGTTCTATTGTGATAAAGATATCATTAATGCCCACTCAGCTGAAGCTGACATCACCGCAACTTACCATGTGCTCTTAGCGCAAATTGAACGCTATAAGGATACTGATTTCGAAGATAAGCAGGGTAATTTGAGTAAGCCGGTACAAAATAACGTAGACGCCCTTCATATCTTTACAAATATGAACAAGCCTGTAGATTTTGCTGGCAGAATGGTATTTAATGATCAGGAAGAAGAGTGCTTCAATTTTGGAAAGCATAAAGGAAAAACTGTAGAGCAAGTGTTCGATCTTGAACCAAGCTATTATGCGTGGATGAAACAGGGTGACTTTCCATTATACACTAAAAAGAAGTTAACGGAAATTTGGGAGCGATGGAACAAGAAGAAAGACCAGCTTAAGCTGCAAAAGCAGCAAAATGACAAGCGAAAAATAGAACAACCACAAAGCGAGCCGCAACCTAATGCCGCAGTTGATACACCCGCCCGCCCCGTAAATACGCAATCCCGTCCGCATTTTGCGCCAAAGAAAGATAAGCCAGCAGCTCCAGTCACTAATGATATGTTGGAGCAGTTGAAAATGAAATTTGGTAAATAGCCATCATTATTTAAAGATTACATTTATGAAGAGATTCCTGGTGGTTTTCGGACTAATCCTATCAAGTTGCCAGCTTTTTGCCCAGGAACTTCCCTTACTGCAATCAATGCAGTCTGCGTATAAGAATCAAACTCGTGATATTTCTGGTCGGCCAGGCAAAAATTATTGGCAAAATAAAGCAACCTATCTTTTGAAGGCTGATTTTAATCCTGATACTCGCTTACTGAAAGGTGTTGAGGAAATCGTATATGAAAACAATAGCCCTGATACGCTCAAACAGCTATGGTTTAAACTATATCCCAACATTTATACTAAAGCAGCCATAAAAAAAAGTAAGATTGCGGCGGCTGACCTTGGTGATGGCGTATCAATATCCACCCTAAAGATTGCTGGCAAAAATTATGATGCCTCTAAGTATGTCATTGAAGGGACGAACATGTATGTGGATATCCAGCCCATTGCTCCCGGAAAAACAGTAAAGGTGTCTGTCATCTATTCTTACATACTTAATAAAGGCTCACATCTGAGAACTGGTGAAGTTGATAAAGGCGCACATTTTGTCGCTTATTTCTTTCCAAGAATCGCAGTATACGATGATGTAGATGGATGGAACAAATATCCATATACCGGTGAGGAGGAGCTTTATAACGATTTTTGCGACTTTAATGCTGAGCTCACTGTTCCAAGGGAATATATGGTTTGGGCCACTGGCGACCTAACAAACGGAAGTAGTGTACTTCAACCTAAAGTTTACGATAGGCTTCTTCAAGCTGAAAAGTCTGACGAAGTTGTAGACGTGATTACTGCTGAAGATTTAGAGAAAAAAAATGTAACAGCGGCGAAACCGCAGAATACATTCAAATTCCAGGCAAAAAATATAACTGACTTCGTTTTTGCAGTAAGTAACCATTACCTATGGAAATCAACCAGCCTCGTAGTAGATCCTGCATCTGGTAGAAGAACCCGTGTTGATGCTGCATTTAATTCCGAACACAAGGATTATTTTGAAGTAATTGATTTTGCCAGAAAATCTGTCCATGCCATGAGTTACGATTTTCCTAAATGGCCATTCCCATATCCTCACATTACAGTTTTCGACGGGTTAGACCAGATGGAATACCCAATGATGGTAAATGATAATCCTGTTGATAGCCGGGAAGATGCGATAACACTTACAGTACATGAAATATTTCATACTATGTTTCCCTTCTATATGGGGATTAATGAAACTAAATATTCATGGATGGATGAAGGCTGGTCAACAATTGGCGAATGGGTAAATGGTCCGCGTATCGATACCAATATGGTAGATACCTACGGAGTTCAGCAGACAGCTTCCTCTTCAGGTAAAAAGGATGACTTGCCAATTATAACTTTTACTACAGATCTTAAAGGCGTTTCAACTTTCACAAACCCTTATCCAAAACCAGGTATGGGATATTTGTATGTTTGGGATTACCTGGGTGAAGACTTATTTCATAAAGCGCTGCATCACTATATTTCTCAATGGCAGGGCAAACATCCAATTCCTCAGGATTTCTTCTACAGTATGAATGAAGGATCTGGAAAGAACCTGAACTGGTTCTGGAAGCGCTGGTTTTTTGACGATGGAATAACTGATATGGCAATCACGGCAGCTGTTAAAATTGATACAGGCTACCGAATTTCTATACAAAATAAAAGTAACAAGCCATTACCTATAGACCTTATGCTGTTTTTTAATGATGGGTCTAGCGAAAAAGTGCATCGAAATATTGGTGTTTGGGAGAAAGGTGATCTGCTCATAAAAATCGATGTGAACACGAAAAAGACGTTGAAAAAGATAGTAATGGGAGATCCTCATACACCTGATAAAGACAAATCAGATAACACCTTTACACTGTAATTATCATATTTTCTTAAGGAAATCGATATTTCTGATTAGGCCTTTGAACTTGGTCCTTTTCACAGCAGAATTTTTAAACAGCTTGGTAAAGACTTCTTCAGTAATGTCTTCCCAATCTTCCTTTTTCATTTTTACGAGGGAATCAACAGGAGCAAATTCAGGTATTTGGTGTGGTACAGAAAACTTGTTCCAGGGACAAACATCCTGGCAGATGTCACAACCAAACATCCAGTTGTCCATCTTGTCGTAAAATTGTTCTGGTATCTCGTCTTTCAGCTCAATTGTTAGATAAGAGATGCATTTTGTGGCGTCAATTATGGCAGGAGAAAGAATTGCATCAGTAGGGCAGGCTTCTATACATCTATTGCAAGTTCCACAATGGTCTGTAAAGAAAGGAGAGTCATATTCCAGTTCCAGATCAATAATTAGTTCAGCCAGGAAAAAGAAAGAACCACTTTTTTTATTGATTAGATTACTGTTTTTTCCAATCCATCCCAGTCCAGACCGTTTGGCCCATGCCCTGTCTAAAACCGGGGCAGAGTCTACAAATGCCCGACCAGATACTTCACCAATTTCTTCCTCGATAAACGCTAATAGTTGAAACAGCTTATCTTTAATAACTAAATGATAATCCTTACCATAAGCATACTTCGAAATCTTAGGAGTATTCGGATCAGACTGCCCTTCTTCTGGGAAATAGTTGAGGCTTAGTGAAATGACTGATTTTGCGCCTTCAACCAATAACCGGGGATCTAATCGTTTGTCAAAATGGTTTTCCATATAGGCCATTTTTCCATGATGATTGTTATTCAACCACTGCTCCAGTCGCGGTGCTTCTTCTTCCAAAAAAACAGCCTTCGCAATACCGCATTGCATAAAGCCCAATCTGAGTGCTTCATCTTTAATGATTTTGCTGTATCCCGACTTATTCATGATCTCTCCCGCAAAGATAAACTTTAGGAATAAAACATTTTATGCAACCTGCTGTTATTCTATTTATCTGAATACGAATCAAAATTAAGAAATCATGGAAACTAAAGATCCCAACAATACTGACGACCTTATTTACAACGAAGATCCAAATCACGTTGAAGATCCTAACAAGCCTCATAAGCCGATAGAGCATGACTATGCAAAGCATGAACAGGATCCAGGTCCATCACCACAGGCGGTAAAAGAATCTAATGAGAATGGTGCAGGTCCGGTTATGAAATGGATCATACCAGTTATCATTGTTATTTTACTTGTTTACTGGTTTATCATCAGAAAATAGCGTTAAAACAGCTTGCCTGTTTGGCCGGGGAAATTCCTTTTAAGATGCTTATACGCAGCTTCGGTAGCTTCCCTTCCTCTTGAGGTACGCATTAAGAATCCTTCTTGTATCAGGAAGGGTTCATATACCTCCTCAATAGTTCCCTCGTCATCTCCTACAGCGGTTGCAATGGTTTTCAGCCCAACCGGACCACCTTTAAATTTATCGATTATCGTAACCAGGATTTTATTGTCCATTTCATCCAGGCCGTGTTCATCAACGTTTAACGCATTAAGTGCGTAGCGGGCAATTTCGGTATCAATTTCTCCATTACCTTTTATTTGAGCAAAGTCTCTGGTTCTTCTCAACAAGGCATTTGCAATTCTGGGTGTTCCTCTGGATCTTCTTGCAATTTCATATGCTCCCTCATCTGTAATTTTGGTCTTCAAGATTTCAGAAGATCGCAGAACTATGGTTGTTAAAAGCTTTGCATCATAGTAAGCTAACCTGGAATTAATACCAAACCTGGCTCTTAGCGGCGCGGTTAATAATCCGGATCTGGTAGTAGCACCTACTAAAGTGAACGGATTAAGGGTGATTTGAACAGAGCGCGCATTTGGGCCGCTTTCCAGCATGATGTCAATCTTATAATCCTCCATGGCAGAGTAAAGATATTCTTCTACCAACGGACTAAGCCGGTGTATTTCGTCTATAAAGAGGATATCCCCGGTATCCAGATTGGTCAATAAGCCTGCTAAGTCGCCTGGTTTGTCCAATACCGGACCTGACGTCACCTTGATGCCTACGTTCATTTCATTAGCAATGATGTAGGACAATGTAGTTTTACCTAATCCAGGAGGGCCATGTAGTAAAACATGATCAAGCGGCTCACCTCTTAATTTAGCAGCCTGAACGAAAATTCTGAGGTTTTCCATCACTTTTTCCTGACCGGTAAAGTCTTCAAATGCCTGTGGGCGAAGCACTCTTTCTATGTCCCTTTCAATTGGAGATAAGCTATCAGATGATGGATCAAGGTTCTCGTTCATTCTTTCAAAAGTACTGTTTAAAATTAGAATTATAAAAACTTGGCAGCTACTACTGCCGCTTTGATTCCGAGACTGTAATCGTAAAATCCTACACCTGTTTTTACACCTGTTTTTCCGGCGGTAACCATATTTACCAAAAGCGGACAGGGCGCATATTTAGAGTTTCCAAACCCACTGTACAATACCTGTAAAATGGCTAGGCAAACGTCAAGGCCAATAAAATCAGCAAGTTGCAAAGGCCCCATAGGATGGGCCATACCTAACTTCATTACAGTGTCAATCTCTTCAACACCGGCAACATTTTCATATAGCGTATAAATCGCTTCATTAATCATCGGCATCAGTATCCTATTGGCCACAAATCCGGGATAGTCATTAACCTCTACAGGAACTTTTTCTAATTTCCTTGATAGATTCATTACCGTTTCTGTAACCTCATCACTTGTTGCATAGCCCCTTATCACCTCAACTAGTTTCATTACCGGAACTGGATTCATAAAATGCATTCCAATTACCTGCTGTGGGCGATTGGTTACCGATGCTATTTTAGTAATGGAGATAGAGGAGGTATTGCTGGCTAATACGGCCGAAGGCTTAGCAAAAGTATCCAGATCTTTAAAGATCTTTAGCTTCAAGTCTATGTTTTCTGAAGCAGCTTCAACAATCAGGTCGGCTTCTGCTATACCGGTTGCCAGGTTTGTAGATTTGCTTATATTTTGTAGCGTACCTGCTTTTTCAGCATCTGTAATGGTGCCTTTTATTACCTGGCGGTCCAGATTTTTGGAAATGGTGGTCAAAGCTGTTTCCAACGCATCCTGACTAATGTCTATCAACATTACCTCGTATCCAAATTGCGCAAAAGTATGGGCAATGCCGTTGCCCATAGTTCCCGACCCAATAACAGCAATTTTCATATTCACAAATTTAAGGTGCTAATCTATTGATTTCCCAGGTGCCGTCCACAAGTTGGTAAACAATTCTGTCGTGCAACCTGCTGCTTCGCCCTTGCCAAAACTCAATTAAAGTAGGCTCCAATAGATATCCACCCCAGTTCAACGGCCTTGGTATTTCCTTATCTGCAAATTCTGCACTCAGTTCTTCAACTTTGCTCTCCAGCACAGTACGATCCTGGATCACGCTACTCTGGGGTGAAGCCATCGCGCCAATCTGGCTGCCTTTTGGTCTTGAATGAAAATAATCTGATGACACCTGTTCATCAACTTTGCTAACGATACCATCAATCCGAACTTGGCGCTCTAATACTGCCCAGAAAAATACCAGTGCAGCCTGTGGGTTTTCCTGTAAATCTTTCCCCTTTTTACTATCGTAATTGGTGAAGAATACAAAACCATCCTGGTCAAAACCCTTTAGTAATACGATTCTTGCAGAAGGCTTGCCTTCCGTATCAGCTGTAGCCAGAGTCATCACATTAGGCTCATAAAGTCGCGCATCTACGGCATCAGCGAACCACTTTTTAAACTGTAAAATTGGATTTCCATCCACATCATCCTCAGAGAGGGATGCGGCGCGGTAATCTTGGCGTAAGTTTTGTAAGTTTTCTTTAGTAAGCTCCATATACAAAAATAGGGTTACTTTATTTAATTTCACTCTTAAATATTTAACATGTTAAGCAGACTGGAACCATCATTAGGTAAATTGTTAATCTCAGAGCCATTTTTGATGGATCCAAATTTTAAACGCTCTGTTATCCTGATCAGCGATTTTGAGGAGGAAGGTACTGTTGGCTTTGTACTTAATCACCCAAGCATGTTGTTACTTAAGGATCTGATTCCAGAAATGCCGGAGGCAGATTTTCCAGTATATATAGGTGGTCCAGTTGCAACGGACACCGTGCATTTTATACACCGCTGTTATGATAAAATTAATGATGGACAGGAAATTGCCAAAGGTATCTATTGGGGAGGCAATTTTGAAGCGCTTAAAGTGTTGATCGACAACAAAGCTATTGATCCCGCCGAGATCAAATTCTTTATAGGGTACTCAGGATGGGGCAAAGCGCAATTAGACAATGAAATTAAAGAAAATACCTGGATTGTATCCAATCAATACCATCCTGATCTAGTATTTTCCTCCAATGAAGAAGAGGTGTGGAGGGAAGTCATCGTCAACTTAGGGCCGAAGTATGCCCATGTGAGCAAATTTCCCCAAGATCCAAGTTTAAATTAGCTTTATTAGTATTTAGATGTGAGTATTTAGTATTTAGACGTTAGCATTTAGTATTTAGATATTAGTATTTAGATGTTAGCACTGATATGATAATAAGTAAAACATATTTACGGCTTTATTTTTTCTAAATACTAAATACTAAATACTAAATACTAAATACTAAATACTAATATCTCAGTCTTATCCTTCCAATTCTGCTGCGGTTTCCTCAACTTTCTTTCTTAATTCGTCTTTGTACGCTTGCATCTTATCTGCAAGGGTAGAGTCAGCTGTCGAAAGAATTTGTACTGCCAGTAATCCTGCATTCTTTGCAGCGTTAAGGGCCACAGTAGCCACTGGTATCCCGTTTGGCATTTGTAATATGGATAGGATGGAATCCCAGCCGTCAATGGAATTTGAAGACCTCACAGGCACACCAATTACCGGTAAAACCGTTATTGAAGCGACCATCCCGGGAAGGTGCGCTGCGCCACCTGCACCAGCAATAATTACTTTTAAACCACGGGAAGCCGCATTTTTAGCATAATTGAACATCCTCTCTGGCGTACGGTGGGCGGAGACAACAGTCATCTCAAATTCTACCCCGAAATCTTTAAAAATATCTGCAGCATCCTGCATAACTGGTAGGTCAGACTTGCTGCCCATAATAATGCCAACTTTTATAGCCATTAGGAGATTACCTTTAATGTGTTTTTAATATAATTTGCTTTTTCAATTGCGCTGTCCCTATTTTGATCAACCACGGTAATATGCCCCATCTTACGGAAGGGCTTGGTGTATTTTTTACCATAAAGATGGACATATACGCCATCAAGAGCCATTACTTTTTCCAGTCCGTCATATTTGGCCACGCCATTGTGCCCTTTTTCACCAAGCAAATTGATCATCACCGCGTTGTTAATTGCTCTTGTATCACCAAGAGGCAAGTTAAATATTGAACGTAAATGTTGTTCAAATTGCGAAACATAGTTGCCCTCTATAGTATGATGGCCACTATTATGAGGTCTGGGAGCTAATTCATTTACTAGTATTTCACCATTTTTAGTGACAAACATTTCTACTGCAAGCAGTCCGGTGATGTTTAAACAGGAGGCAATATGTTTGGCAATTTCCTCTGCTTTTTCCTGTATAGCCTCAGGGTACGTAGAGGGCGAAATCAAAAACTCAACAAGATTGGCTTCTGCGTTAAATTCCATTTCTACCATTGGAAAAGTTTTCACCTCACCTTTAGCATTTCTAGATACAATTACAGCTATTTCTTTTTCAAAATCTACCAATTCCTCTATTAAGCAAGGTGCATCAAAAGCCTGATCAATCTCTGCAATGTTGTTCATCTTCATAACACCCTTGCCGTCGTACCCGTCCTTACGTTGTTTTAAAATGTATGGGAAAGAAAAATTACTCTTGCGGATATCTTCTTTGGTATTTACCAATTGGAAAGGGGCGGTTGGAATGTCATTCTCTTTAAAGAACTGTTTTTGCACACCTTTATCCTGAATTAAGCGAATTACCCTTGCTTGCGGGTAAACATGCTTACCCTCTTTCTCGAGTTGATCTAAAGCCTCTATGTTTACTTTTTCTATTTCAATGGTAATGATATCGGCCTTTTTGCCAAAATTATAAACAGTGTCAAAGTCAGTGATTGATCCGCATTCAAAATAATTTGCAATGTGCTTACACGGAGCGTCTGGATCGGGATCTAAAATTAAAGTAGTGAGATTGTAATTAATGGCTTCCTGTATCAGCATCCGGCCCAATTGACCGCCACCCAGTATTCCTAATTTCAAATCACTTATTTGTTTTGCCATATCTATATGAAAAAGTTATGCTTATTTTGCACAAAAATAACAATATTAACGGATTGATGGATGCAGATGCTATAATTATTGGAGCCGGGGCTTGTGGACTGATGTGTGCGGTGCAAGCGGGTTACATGGGTAAAAAAGTAATTCTGCTGGAAAAAAATGATAAGCCAGGGGCGAAAATCCTCATATCAGGCGGTGGGAGATGCAATTATACCAATCTGATGGCAAGTGATGACCAATTCATTTCTAACAATAAACACTTCCTGAAATCAGCTTTCACACAGTGGACTGTGGAGGATACCATTAGTTTTTTTGAAACTTACGGGATAACGGGAAAAGAGAAAACACTCGGACAGCTTTTTCCCGACGGCAAAAACGCCAAAGACGTGGTAGAGGTTTTTACTACCATATGTGATGATTTTGGTCAGCAGATAATCTGTAATGCTGAATTATCTGATATTGAGATATTAGAAGATCATTTTCAGGTGCAATTTCAGGTGCAAGGCAAGAGCAGAAAGTTAACTGCTCCAAAGTTGGTGATCGCTACAGGCGGACTACCCATTCCAAAAATGGGGGCAACAGACTTTGCATTGCGATTTGCTCGAAAACACCAGTTAAAAATCGTAGAAACTGCTCCGGCATTAGTCCCTCTAACCATTACGGGCAAAGATGAAGAATGGTACACTCAGCTCTCTGGCAATACGGTATTTTGTGAAGTGAGCAATGAACGCATCTCATTTGAAGAGAATATTCTATTTACCCATTGGGGATTAAGTGGGCCTGCAATTTTACAGATTTCCTCCTATTGGAAGCCTGGAGAAGTTTTTAATATCGACTTGCTTCCTGGCAAAGATATTTTACACCTTATAGAAGAGGAGCGTATTAGCAATGGTAAAAATATGTTGAGTACTGTGCTTAACCGATATTACGCAAAGAAATTTACAGAAGCTTTAGGTAAGTTTTTACCTACAAATAAGACTGTGGCTTCACTAACCCGTGCCGAATTGGATAATATTGCAGAGGTAATCCACCTCTTTAAAGTGAAACCCGCGGGAGACAAGGGCTATGATAAAGCTGAAGTGATGCGCGGCGGGATTGATACCAATGAAATATCTTCAAAGACCATGGAATGTAAAAAGATTCCCGGTCTTTATTTTGGGGGAGAATGCGTTGACGTTACCGGTTGGCTTGGGGGATATAATTTTCAATGGGCCTGGGCAAGTGGTTTTGTTATTGCACAAAATCTCTAGTGTAAACTTATTCCCGTGTAGTGCAGCTGTTAGAAATCTCCTATATGGCTGTTATAAAAATAAGACTTTAATAGGAGGTGCATAGGAATCTGATAGGACTTGAAAGGACTGTAGGTCCTATGTAACTCCTATGTCGATCCTACAGGATCCTTATTTGGTTGCCAGCTACATACAATATTAGTGAATGCCTCCTGCAACAGCTTTATAAATTTTAGCTTAGAAGGCAAACATTTTTTGGTTACAATCGTTAAACTTCAGTATTAAAGAAGAGATAAATTATGGCAACCGAACCCGAAATATTAAACAATACCGATCAGCCTGACTGGATAAAGAAAACTGTAGAAATTAACGCTTCCGATGATAAGATCTGGAACGTCTTAACCAGCACCGAGATGATACGTGAATGGGCAAATGCTTTTGAACCAGGAACTGGCGTGCAATCAGAATGGACAGAAGGTGCTGTGGTACACTGGACCGACGGAAGCAATACTAAGGTTATGAAAGGCCGGGTAGTAGTCAGTTACCCGGCAAAAATGCTTAAAATAGGTTATTTCGAAGACCTTAATGCTGATGATGATGCAGAACTTGGGGAATATGAAGAGCATTACCTACTTACTGAAGAAGCAGGTAAAACTCAACTTACCATTGAAACAGGACCACTAACCGACAGTTATATCGAAAAGCTAACTCCTCAATGGGACCAGGCACTAAGTATTATTAAAGCTCTTGCAGAAAAATAAATCTAATCGCAATGAGGAATGGTATACGTCCAGGTTTCAGATTCACCAGCCGGAAAATTGTATATCATTCCCTTACCACTTTCAAACCATAATTTGCCTCTTAGCTTCTCGCGACCACCAATTTCATTCATAGAAAGGCTGTCGTACAGGCGACCGTTGATCATTACATACTTGATCTTTTCTGAATTCCTGATATCCTCTAGTGGATTTGCATCCATAATAACCAAATCAGCCAATTTGCCTGCTTCCAGTGAACCAATCTCTTTATTCATGCCGAGGTAAGTCGCGCCATTTAGCGTCGCCGCTCTGATGGCCTGAAGGGAAGTCATACCACCTTGCACCAACATCCAGAGTTCCCAATGCGCGCCAAGCCCTTGTATTTGTCCGTGTGCGCCAAGATTTACCTTTGTTCCTCCATCTGCAATTTGCTTTACTGCTTTTGATACTTCTATATGACCGTAATCTCCATACTCTGAAGTTGTTCTACGTCTGGCGCGCGAATCAATGATGGAACGGGGTGTAAACGCCATTAGGCGTTCATTTTCCCAAACGTTTGTGCGGTCGTACCAGTAATTTTCGCCCCATTGGCTGCCATAACTTACAATGAGCGTTGGCGTGTAGGCAACGTTGGTCTTATTCCAGAACGAAACCACATCCTTATAAACCGGGGCCACAGGAATACTATGCTCAATACCTGTATGGCCATCTGCTACCATATTCATATTGGTGAAAAATGTTGATCCGCCCTCTGGCACCACTTCCATTTTTAGGATTCTTGCAGCCTCCAATATTTGCTGTCGTTGTTCTCTCCGCGGCTGGTTGTATGATTTAACGGAAAAAGCACCAACTGCTTTCAATCGGCGCAAGTGAGACAAGGCATCGTCTAAGTTGTTAATCACCACTTTAAAGTCGCCATCAGCCCCGTATAAAATGGAACCGGTTGAGTAAAGACGAGGACCAACCATGCGGCCAGCTTTGATCATTTCAGACTGACTAAAAACCATTTCAGTGTTACTGGAAGGGTCGTGTGATGTCGTTACCCCGAAGGCAAGGTTGGCCATGTACGACCAGTCCTGCTGAGGTGAAATGCCATCAGGACTGGTACGCAAATGTGCATGCACATCTACCATTCCCGGCATAATTGTTTTTCCGGTTACGTCAATAACTCTTGCGCTGGAAGGTATGCTTAGCTCTGATGCTTTTCCAACAGAAATGATTTTATTATTTTCTATTAAGATAGTTCCCTCTTCAATCACATCATCGCCCTTCATGGTAATAATGCGCGCGCCTTTTAGGGCAGTTAATCCGGTCGGAACGTCTGTCTTGAGCACTAAGCCCATAGCAATACCCGTACTGTCAGGAGCTGGTATGTTTTGCGGTGCGCCATCAATAAAATTAAAGGTGTTCTTAATTTCTCTACTAAAATACTGTTCGCCCAGCGTCCAGAAGAGTTTATTGCTATCACCACTCCAATGCAGGTAAGTGCCCGCATCCTTTGTAACTCTTGTCAATGGGATAGATCTATTGCCAGATGATAGATCAAGTGCAGTTCCTGCTGAGATCATTGGTGTGATGTACACGTTAAACAACTCTGTAAAAGCCATCCATTTACCATCCGGACTAGGGCAAAATTGCGTGGCATAGGTTGAAGTATAGTGCGTGCGTTGATTGTTACCGTTTAAATCCATGCTCTTAAACGCCTTTTTTCCGTCTTCGTTTCCTTGAAAATAGATTCGCGTATCATCTGAATTAAATTGAGGCTTGATGCCACTTTCTGAAATCAGGGTTTTAGCCCCTCCATTTGCAGACATCACAAAAATACCTGTTCCTCTGCCGTAGGTATATCCCAACACGTCATTACCCACTCCTTTTCTGAAAACAATTCTATCACCTTTTGTAGAATAGGAAGGAGAATAGTAAAAGCCTTTTTCATCTGTTAAGGTCACAGTTTTGCCAGTTTTAAGGTCGGCCTTTTTAATGGCGCCTTTAAACTCATCACTCCAGGCAGAATAGATAACCGATTTACCGTCAGGACTAATGTCTGGCTCAAATTCAAAATCAAAGCCAGCGGTAACGCGTTCCGGTTTTCCGTTTGGTAATTCTTTCTTATATAAAAGCCCTGCTGCGTTGAACACTACAAACTTTCCATCAGGAGATGTGGTGAGCTGTCGGATCATTTTTGAAGTAAACTCTTGTTCAAATACCTGATGAGGAAAATGAAGCGATTCCTGTACCGTTTGTTTACTGCTTACCTTAAAAGGTATTTCTGAAGTAACCATAGAGGCCAATTCAATTTTTTTAATCTTTCCTTTAGCATAAAATACAATATTCAAGTTATCCGGTGTCCATGCAAAGTTTGGATAAACACCAAAAATAGCCCAGGTTTCCTGTTGGTCGTGTGTCAGGTCTTCTGTTAATGGCCATTCCTCACCAGTCGCAATGTTTTGGACATAGAGTACGGATTTTAACCGCACTCTTTTTACGTAAGCCATCAGCTTGCCATCCGGAGAAATTTGCGGGCGTGCAGCGCCGCCAGCCTGTGCAATGAGGTTATTTAATTTTCCTGTATTTAAATCTAGCTGCCTGATTGCATAAATTAAACCATTTGGGTCTTTACTGTATTCGAAATTAGGTCCCGGCGACACGTCTTCGCTGAAATATAAATATTTGCCATCTGGAGATACATTGGGTTCTCCAGCGTCCTGCTGATCATTTTTTCTTTGGGTAAGTTGTACACCGTCTCCACCATAGATACTGTACATCCACATCTCACCGGCGCCAAGAGAGCGTGTGCCTGTGAAATGCTTACGGGCGACTATATAATCACTTTTGGGCATCCAAGTAGCATTGTTGAGCAATCTAAATGTTTCTTTGGTGATTTGCTTTTTATTGGAACCATCACGATTCATGATCCAGATGTTATCCGCACCGCTTTTATCGCTAGTGTAGGATATGTATTTTCCATTGGGACTAAACCTGGGCTGCACATCGAATGCTATACCCCCGCTTAATAGCGTAGCATTTCCACCGGCAATCGGCATAATGTATATGTCGCCCAAAAGATCAAAAACGATGTCTTTTCCATCAGCACTAACATCGAGGTTCATCCAGGTACCCTCATCGGTGTCAATGGTGAAATTTTTAGTGGGTCCTTTATATTTTTCTATATCCCAGGATTTTTCTTGGGCGTAAGAGATTTGAGCTAAAAACAGTGTTGCTAACAGTAAAAATCTTCTCATATGAATAAGGGCTAGTTTATGGCCTGTAACTGAATAAGGATAGTTAATGGCCGCAATTTACAATAATATCGGTTCATTTTTATAGTTTTGAAGACTACCTGTTTATGAACGAAGCTGAACTATTAAAACGCTATTGGGGATTTGACAATTTCAGACCGCTGCAGGATGAAATCATTCATGCCGTCCTATCCGGTAAGGATACGTTGGCCCTAATGCCAACAGGCGGGGGTAAATCGCTGTGTTTTCAATTGCCGGCACTGGCAAAAGAAGGAATTTGCATTGTTGTATCGCCGCTTATTGCTTTGATGAAAGATCAGGTAGAGCATCTAAAAGCAAAGGGTATAGAAGCAGTTGCCATTTATGCAGGTATGGGTAAGCGTGAAATAGATATCCTGTTGGATAATTGTGTATACGGCAACATCAAATTTCTATACCTTTCTCCGGAGCGTTTACTTTCTGAACTGGTCCGGGTCAGGATCTCTTATATGAATGTAAACCTAATTGCAGTTGATGAAGCGCATTGTGTTTCGCAGTGGGGCTATGATTTCAGACCACCGTATTTAAAGATCAACGAGTTGAGGGATATTCATCCTCAGGTTCCAATTTTAGCGCTAACAGCTACTGCTACTCGTAGGGTAAGAGATGATATTACCGATAAATTGCAGCTTAAAGATGCTCAGGTTTTTGTTAAAAGCTTTGCCCGCAAGAATTTAAGTTATGTAGTGCTAACGGATGAAGACAAATACCGCAGGCTAATATCCATAGTGAAAAATGTAAAGGGTAGTGGCTTGGTGTACGTAAGGAATAGGAGAGAAACATCTGAAGTCGCCTTGTTTTTAAAACGCAATGGGATTGCTGCTGATTTTTATCATGCTGGAATTGAAAGGGAGGAGCGTTTTACCAAACAGGCCGATTGGATGGCGAATAAGATACAGGTTATGGTAGCCACGAATGCGTTTGGAATGGGGATAGATAAGGCAGATGTTCGGTTTGTGGTACATTTGGACTTGCCTGAAAGTCTGGAAGCCTACTATCAGGAAGCCGGTAGGGCAGGGCGGGATGGCAATAAATCTTACGCAGTGTTGCTGGCCAACAAGTCTGACCAATTGGCTTTGGAAGCTAAATACAGCAATAGTTTTCCATCAGTTGAAGAAATTAAAAAGGTTTACCATGATTTGGGAAGCTTTTTTCAGCTTGCCTATGGTGCAGGTGAGGGGCTGAACTTTGATTTTGACCTGGCTGATTTTTGTAAGCGATTTAATATTGGCGTGGTTAAGGCAATGGCTGCCCTTAAGTTTTTAGAACATGATGGGTACCTAACTTTGTCTGAAAATATTTTTCTGCAGTCGAGGGTAATGTTTTTGGTTGGCCATGAAGATGTATACCGTTTCCAGATTGAAAATGCCGGTTACGACAGGTTAATAAAAGCGATTCTCCGTTCTTATGGTGGTGCGTTTGATGTGTATGTCAAAATTCAGGAATCAGACATCGCTAAGAAAACGGGAATATCTTTCAAAGATGTGGTAAGACACCTGAACTTTTTTCAGGAACAGGGCTTGTTGTCTTATCTTCCGCAAACAGATCAGCCCCAGCTACAATATGTACGTCCAAGGGTGGACCGTTTACATCTGGATATCGATACCAGGTATATTGAATTGAGGAAAGAAGTGCAGGCTGACCAAATCAAAGCAGTATTGGCCTATGCTGCAAATTTTGAATGCAGGAGCATACAGTTATTGAGCTATTTTGATGAAATTGGGGCAGAAAAATGTGGTGTTTGTGACGTGTGTTTGGCAGAGAAAAAGGCTGATGACGATGAGCAGCTAGATGACAGGATCGATTTCGAGATCGCTACGTTACTTCAAACCCAGTCGCATGCGTTAGCAGATCTGGTGAATGAACTAACCATTGGTACAGAACAAGAACGCTTAGATAGAATAAGAGTGCTGCTTGATGCAGGGAAAATTAAAACAGATAGTAAAAATTATTACCTTTAAACTATGAAAAAATTATTTGCTATTGTACTTTTCATTCCAGTTTTACTAGCAGGATGTTCTTCTGGATGCATTGAAGATTCTGGTGTTCATATTGCTAAAGGACTTACCGTTAAGCCGTTTGATAAGATTGATGTTAGCGGGGCCATGAAATTGGTGCTAAAACAGGATAGTACTTATGCCATCAAAATTGAGGCTGATTCTAACTTAATGGAATATATTAAGGTTGATGTAAGCGGTTCTGAGCTGAAATTGGATATGAAGAAGGGTCAATATTGCGGAACTGATTCTATAGTAATTTATGCTGGTATAGGTGAGCTGAAAAAGCTCAGCGCAGCAGGTGCAGTTGATGTGCGCAGTGAAGGTGCTATTTACGCAAAAGATGTTTCCATGAGCTTGGCAGGTGCCAGTAATGCGTCACTTAGTCTGAATGCAGCTAACTTGATTACTACTATTGATGGTGTAGGCAAGTTGAAGTTAGCCGGACAAGCTGGTACTCATAAATTGACCACCACGGGATCTGCTGAAATAGATGCATTTAATTTTGCATCAGGGGTATATGACATCAGTATCACCGGAACGGGGAAAGCGAATATCAATGTCTTAAATGAATTAAAGGTGAAAACCGAAGGCTCTAGTGAGGTCTATTATAAAGGCAACCCGAGCAGCATAGATGAGAAAAAAACTGGCGCTGCTAAATTAGAGAAGGTAAACTAATCGATGAAGGACGATAAAAAGACCATCAGGTCATGGGCTTTCTTTGATTGGGCCAATTCTGCATATAATCTTGTTATTACCTCTACTATTTTTCCTGCTTATTATGTGGCCATTACCGCCAATAAAGCACAGGGTGATCAGGTAACCTTTTTTGGTAAAACCTTTATCAATACCGCACTGTCTAATTATGCATTGTCCTTCGCTTATTTGGTGATGGCGATTGTGTTACCCATTCTGTCATCGATTGCCGATTACAGAGGAAATAAAAAAATCTTCATGAAGGGTTTCACCTATATGGGTGGTTTAGCCTGTATTGGTCTTTATTTCTTTAAATTAGAAACATTGGAATGGGGCATTATTTGCTTTATTATCGCAGCGATGGGATATATAGGAGGTGTTTTATTCAATAACTCTTATTTGCCAGAGATTGCTAGCCCCGAAAATCAGGACGCTGTAAGCGCAAAAGGCTATGCCTATGGTTATGTAGGTAGCGTAGTTTTACAGATCATCTGTTTTGTTTTTGTGTTGAAGCCAGAGTCATTTGGAATTACCGATGCATCATTCCCGGCGCGTTTGTCTTTTTTACTGGTAGGAGTATGGTGGATCGCCTTTGCGCAAATACCTTTTAGAAATTTGCCTAAAGGGAGTCCGAATTTTAAAGGCTTAGAAAAGAGTATAGCGAAAAGCGGTTTCCAGGAACTGGCGAAAGTTTGGAAACAGCTGAAAAGCATGAAGTTTATGAAGCTTTACCTGCTGGCGTTTTTCTTTTACTCTATGGGAGTACAAACCATTATGCTTGCTGCTGCGGGTTTTGGTGAGAAAATTTTGCAATTGGGTACAGCCAAACTAATTGCGGTAATTTTGATTATCCAATTAGTGGCTATTTTGGGTGCACTGGTGATGTCTTACTTCGCTAAAAAGGTAGGGAATATTCAGGTGCTGGCTTGGGTAGTTGTGGTGTGGATTGTGACTTGCATATGCGCTTATTTTGTGGTTAATGAATTTCAGTTTTATGCTTTGGCAGCCCTGGTGGGTTTGATTATGGGAGGAATACAATCTTTATCCAGATCTACTTATTCAAAATATTTACCTGAAGATACCGCAGATTCTGCTTCTTTTTTTAGTTTTTATGATGTTACTGAAAAACTAGCTATAGTTATTGGTTTGTTTAGCTTTGCGCTGATTGAAGAGCTTACTGGTAGCATGCGCAATTCAATTATTATCTTGGCAGGATTTTTTATAATGGGATTGATATTTTTGCTGCTGCTTAGGAGAGTTGAGAAGAAATTTTGAAAGATTAGATGAGAGTAGAATTATTTGTACCATGTTTTGTTGATCAGTTATATCCGGAAACTGCTTTTAATACCGTTAAATTACTTGAAAAGGCAGGTTGTGAGGTTTTCTATAATACAGAGCAAACTTGCTGCGGACAGCCGGCATACAATGCGGGTTATTGGGAGCAGGCAAAAGAGACCGGTAATAAATTTTTGAGTGACTTCTCTGAAACTGATTACATCGTTGCGCCATCCGCCTCATGTGTGGGTATGGTTAAAAATGGATTCAATGATTTGTTTACCAATACGATTGTACATAACAAATGCAGGAATATCCAGGGTAATATCTTTGAGTTGTCTGACTTTCTTGTGAATGTTTTGAAAAGAGATTATTTCGGAGCAGAGCTAGATGGAAAAGCCGTGTACCATGATTCCTGCAGTGGCTTGCGTGAATGTAAAATAAAAGAGGAGCCCAGGCTATTGCTGTCTAAAGTTCATGGCCTGGAAATGGTGGAAATGCGGGATACAGATATGTGCTGTGGCTTTGGTGGTACGTTTGCGGTAAAGTTTGATGCCATCTCTTCGGCAATGGCCGAGCAAAAAGTTAATAATGCACTGGAACAAGGGGCTGAGTACGTGATATCAACGGATTTATCTTGTCTGATGCATCTGCAGGGCTATATTGATAAAAACAATATTCCCCTTAAAACCATGCACTTAGCGGATGTGCTGGCGAATGGGTGGCTGGAAAGTACAGAATATTAGTTAACTTTGGAATGATGATCACATTGTAGGTGATCTTGTTATATATTTTTTATTAATTATAAATCATAGTTGTAGATGATTACCATTACTTTACCTGATGGCTCCAGCCGTCAGTATGAAAAGGGCACAACTGCCCATCAAATCGCATTATCCATATCAGAGGGCTTGGCCCGTAATGTTTTAGCTGCAGAAGTTAACGGTGAGGTATGGGATTCTTCAAGACCGATTGAATCGGATTCTTCTGTTAAGTTGCTGACCTGGAATGATACTGCAGGGAAATCGACTTTCTGGCATTCATCGGCCCACATTATGGCTGAGGCGCTGGAAGCTCTATATCCAGGTACCAAGTTCGGTATTGGACCGGCTATTGAAACAGGCTTTTACTATGATGTAGATTTCGGCGACAGAGAGTTCTCTTCAGATGACTTTAAAGCGATTGAGAATAAGATCCTGGAGCTTTCAAAGCAAAAAGAAGTATTTGAACGCAAATCAGTGACTAAAGCAGACGCCATCGCTTATTTCAATGAAAAAGGCGATGAGTATAAATTAGACCTTTTGGAAGGTTTAGAAGATGGCAAGATCACGTTTTATAGTCAGGGACAATTTACAGACCTGTGTCGCGGTCCGCATATTCCAAATACAGGCTTCATCAAAGCTGTAAAGCTGATGAACGTTGCTGGTGCCTATTGGAGAGGCGATGAGACCAGGAAACAATTGACTCGTATTTATGGCGTTACTTTTCCTAAGGCAAGTGAGCTGACTGAATATCTTCATATGATTGAAGAGGCTAAAAAGAGAGATCACAGGAAACTGGGTAAGGAACTGGAACTTTTTGCTTTCTCTGAGAAGGTGGGCATGGGCTTGCCACTATGGTTGCCTAAAGGAGCCGCCTTGCGTGAAAGGTTGGTTCAATTTTTAACAAAAGCACAAGGAAAAGCCGGATATGAGCAGGTGGTAACTCCACATATCGGACATAAAAATCTATACATCACTTCCGGCCATTATGAAAAATATGGTAAGGATAGTTTTCAGCCAATAAAGACCCCTCAAGAAGGTGAGGAGTTTTTCCTGAAGCCAATGAACTGTCCGCATCACTGCGAAATCTATAAAGTTAAACCAAGATCTTACAAGGATCTGCCGTTGCGCTTTGCTGAATTTGGTACTGTATATCGTTACGAACAAAGCGGTGAATTGCATGGATTAACCAGGGTACGTGGCTTTACTCAGGATGATGCTCACTTGTTTTGCAGACCAGACCAGGTGAAGGAAGAGTTCAAAAAAGTTATTGATCTGGTGCTGTACGTGTTTAAGTCGCTGGGTTTTGACAACTATATTGCGCAAGTATCACTAAGGGATCCGGATAATAAGGCTAAATACATTGGTAGCGACGAGAATTGGCATTTAGCAGAATCGGCTATTATTGAGGCCGCTGCTGAAAAAGGATTGCCTACCGTCGTGGAATATGGCGAGGCCGCATTTTATGGTCCGAAGCTCGACTTCATGGTTAAAGATGCGCTGGGTAGAAAGTGGCAGCTTGGAACAATCCAGGTTGATTATAATTTACCTGAGCGTTTCGAACTGGAGTACACAGGAAGTGACAATCAGAAACACAGACCGGTAATGATCCACAGGGCTCCGTTCGGATCGTTGGAAAGATTTATCGCGGTATTGATTGAACATTGTGCTGGTAATTTCCCATTGTGGTTATCACCAGAGCAATTTATTATTCTTCCAATCTCTGAGAAGTATGAAGATTATGCAAAAAAAGTTTCAGATGAACTAAATAATTCCGATATTCGCGGGCTGATTGACTTTCGAGATGAAAAGATTGGAAGGAAAATTAGAGACGCAGAAGTTAAAAAAATACCTTATATGTTGATTATTGGCGAAAAGGAGATGGCTGATGGCCAGCTTTCAGTAAGAAAACATGGTGAGGGTGATTTAGGTTCGATGACATTGCAAGAGTTCAGTGAATTATTAATTAAAGAAATAACAGTTTAAATAGCATATAAATTTGGCATTAGGCAGACCAGGATTTAATAGGGGACCACGTCCTCCTTTTAAGAAGAAAGAAGCAGAACATAATATTAATCAGTATATCAGAGCCCAAGAGGTGAGGTTGGCTGGTGATAATGTTGAACCAGGGATCTATCCTTTGGCAAAAGCTTTAGCCCTTGCCGAAGAACTGGAACTTGATCTGGTTGAAATATCACCAAATGCTGTTCCACCTGTTTGCAGAATAATCGATTACAGCAAGTTTGTTTACGAACAAAAGAAAAAGCAGAAAGAGATTAAAGCAAATGCAAAGCAAACTGTTATCAAAGAGATTAGATTTGGGCCTAACACCAATGATCACGATTTTCAGTTTAAACTAAAACATGCGGTTAGTTTTTTAGAGAATGGTGAGAAAGTAAGGGCTTATGTTCACTTCAAAGGAAGGGCAATTGTTTACAAGGAGCAAGGCGAAATCTTGTTACTGAAGTTTGCTCAGGCATTAGAAGATATAGGTAAAGTGGAATTGCTCCCTAAATTGGAAGGAAAGCGTATGTTTTTAACGCTTGCGCCAAAAGTTGTTAAGAAATAATAATAAATTAAATAAATAAAAACAGGTTATGCCAAAAATGAAAACCAATTCCAGTGCTAAAAAGCGTTTTTCGCTTACTGGAACAGGTAAAATCGCTAGAAAGAACGCATACAAAAGCCACATCTTAACCAAGATGTCGACTAAACGTAAGCGTAATTTAGGTCACACCTCAATGGTGTCAGATGCTGACATGGGCAACGTTAAACGTATGCTTGCAATCGGTAAATAATTAAATTTTTAACCAGGTAACAGGTTGTAAGTTTGCTGAGATACGCAACGCCTCTTATCAAAAACAATTAAAACATGCCACGTTCGGTAAACGCAGTAGCTTCGAGAAGAAGAAGGAAAAAAGTTCTTAATTTAGCCAAAGGCTATTGGGGATCAAGAAGCAAGGTTTTCACCATTGCTAAAAATACGGTTGAAAAAGGTTTGCAATATGCATACCGTGACCGTAAAGTTAAGAAAAGAGAATTTCGTGGATTGTGGATTCAGCGTATCAATGCTGGAGCACGTCAGCACGGTATATCTTACTCACAATTAATTGGTAAATTGGCAACTAAGAACATCGGTTTAAACCGTAAAGTTTTAGCTGACTTAGCAATGAATCATCCAGAAGCTTTTAAAGCTGTAATTGATGCAGTAAAATAGACGTCATAACTTATGTTTGAAAAAAGGGAAGTTTAACACTTCCCTTTTTTTATATTCAAATATTTAGGTTCAGCAACTCTCCTGCACGGTTAACAGTGTCTTGATTCAAGGCCACAAGATCAGGTATCCTTCCTAGAACTGGTAGCTTGCTATACTGTTGGATATAGCGTTCACTGTGCTCATTAGATGAGCCATTGAATATGATGCCACACACCGGTATCCCGTTGAATTGCAATGCTTGCAGGCTCAATAAAGTATGATTAATGCTACCCAGGTAGTTACTCGAGACCACAATCACTTTTGTTTTTAAAGCTTTAATTAAGTCTACCATCAGTTCCTCGTCATTCAACGGTACCAGTAGCCCACCCGCGCCCTCTATAATTAAATTGTTTTCTGTTATTGGCGCTTGGAAGTCTGCCACCCTAATCTGCATATCATCAATCTTTGCTGATAAATGGGGTGATAGTGGTTGGGTTAGCTGAAATCTTTCTGGATGGATAACGGTCTTGGAATTGCTGACCAAGCGCTTTACCATCATGCTGTCGCTTTTGTCCAAATCCCCGGATTGAATAGGTTTCCAATAATCTGCGTTAAGTTTCTGGGTGAGGATTGCACTGACTATGGTTTTACCGATTCCTGTTCCAATTCCGGTGACGAAATATGTACTTGCCATTGTTTTACTGTAGTTTTTCTATTTCTTTAGCCAGGTCAACAATTTGCTGATCCGAATTGAACAAATGTAAGCAAATTCTGATGCGTTCCTTTCCTTCAGGTACAGTAGGACTTAAAATCGCCCTCACGTCATACCCTTTGTTTTGTAGCTTTTGGGCTGCTAACTTAGCTTCAGAATTGTTATCGAATAAAATTGTTTGAATTGTGCTACCTGAATCCTTTTGCGCTGATAAGTTGGACTTACTTAGTTGATTATGGTATAATTTAATTTTCTCAGCTATAAGAGGCGTGTAGTCAGTTTCTAATAAACGCTGGTAGGCACATTTAACGGCTGCGATGTTATGTAAAGGTGCTGCTGTAGTATAAATAAAGGATCTGGCAAAATTGATGAGGTATTGGCGCAGGATGTCACTCCCCAAGACTATCGCACCATGACAACCAAGAGCCTTACCAAATGTCATTATTCTAGCGAATACCTGATGCTCCAGGCCTAAAGACTGTACAAGTCCGACTCCATGTTTGCCAAAAATACCAAGCGCATGTGCCTCATCTACAATAAGATTTGCGTGATATGCTTTACAGATCAGGGCAATTTCTGTTAAGGGAGCCAGATCGCCGTCCATAGAATATACGCTTTCTACAATGACATAGATATTTCCTTTAGATCGCTGCAGCTTTGCTTCCAGCTGGTTGATGTCATTATGCCCAAATGTATGTCGATTAGCGTGAGATAGTCTCGCGCCATCTATTAAACTGGCATGTATCAGTTCATCAGAGATGATGGTATCTCCACGTTGCGGAATGCTCGACAATAGCCCTACATTAGCATCGTATCCGGAGTTGAAGATTAATCCCCCTTCTGCATGATGAAATTTGGCGATGAACCGCTCTGTCTCTTCTGTAAATGCATGATTGCCACTTAACAATCGAGAACCACCTGATCCATTTTGATGACTAGGGAAATCTTGTAAGGTCTTTTCGATTTGTTGCTTCAGCTCTTCAGACCTTGCAAAACCCAGATAATCATTAGAACAGAAATCTACAGGAGGCATATTAATGGAAAGGTTCCTTTTGGAGCCATTTTCTACTCGTTGTGCTAACCGTGATTTAATAAACTCCTCTGCCGTGCCCATCTAAACAATTTAGTTTTTATTGAGCTGTGAGATGGATTTCTGCATCTGCGACATCATGGTCGTTAAAGTTTCTATGGTTGGTTCTGGTGTGGGATCAGGAAGTGTAGAAGATATATAGGCTTTAGCTTTCCAGATTTCCAGGATATCATCCGAAGAAACGGTATACGGATCGTAAACCTTATTGTCGGATATTAGCTTAAGCTCTTTGTTTTCCTTAAAGCGATTGCCCGCTCGTTTGTAAACAACACCTTCATTCTTGCTAATAATTACATAGGTCTCCCCAGTTTTAACATCATTCCAGTTGTCCAGGTATTCTCCAAGTATAATACTGCCTGATTGAATAGGAAGCATAGAATCTCCTATAATTTCAAAAGCCCTGAAGGTTCCATTTTTTAAGAAAGGAAGAGGCAATTGAAATTTTGGAAGATCCTGGACGTATTGAGGATCTGAAAACCCATTTAAATAACCCGCGCTGGCTTTGACCGGAACCATTTCAATATTTTCATTATCGTCTTTATCAACTGTGATACTGAGAATACGAAGGTTGGAGCCCTGACTTTTTGGTTTTGGCTTCCAGCTGTCATTAATATTTTCGTTGATAAACTCATCTATAGTCAAGTCAAAGTAGTCTGCTATTCTTTTTAGTAAATCATATTTAGGTTCTGCTCGGTCTTCTTCATAAGCACCAATCAGTGATCTTTTAATTTCCATTGCATCAGCGAATTGCTGTTGTGTATGGCCCTTTTTCTTTCGTAGGTACTTCAGGTTTGAGGAAATGTTTGACATAAAATAAAAGTTTAAAATAAATTTGTTTTTACTAAAATAATTAGTATTATTGTGCCAATAAAGTTAGTAATATTTATTTAAATATCCAATAAGTAACTAATTTAATTAGTTTATCACTTTTAATTGCGTTGGCCATGAAAAAATTCGTTTACATTGTTACTGATAGAAACCGCACAAGTTTACACGTTGGTATGAGCTCTGATCTGATTAAAACCTTAGATTTTTACAAACAGATGCCTTGTCTATTTTTCGATAGCGGTCAGCAACTGACACGTTTGGTTTACTTTGAAGAATTCAAAACTGAAGCCCAGGCGTTAAATCGTTTTAAGCTAATGAGCCGTTTCACCAGAACTCAAAAAGAGCGTGTGGTTAGGTCTTGCAATCCAGATTGGATCGACCTAACTATAGGATTGGATTTTGAACACATCATGTCTGCAAAGAAACTCATCAATCAAGTTAATTTGCCATTTACCATCATGTCATAATGCACCGGCGGTTTATTACCAGCCAGGTGCAAAGGTTAAACCAAATACGCCAGCTTTAACATCTTTACGTTGAAAAGGAATCGCGTAATAAGGCTCAAGTACAAAATATCCAAATACATTTACTCTTAAAGATATACCAACACTTAAAGCAGGTACACGTTCATTGGTTGATTGTGTGGTTACCGGATTCCCACTGGAATCTAAAACAGGGGCACCATTTTCATCTAGTACATTTTCTGTGATGTAGGTCGGCTGACTTTTAAAAGCAACTTTTGTTCCCTGGGTCCAGGCTAAACCTGCGTCAAAGAATAGGTTTAGATCACTAAATAAGAATTTAGAAGGAATTTGTGCTAATTTCTTAGGACCTGTAAATGGCAATCGTACCTCAAAATTGAATACGGCCATTTTACTACCTGATAACTGATTGATATTAAAACCCGAACCAGAATTGCTGTTATAAAGTGAGTTGGCCTCGTAACCACGGATAAAATATGGATATCCTACATAAAGCGGATAGAGGTTTTCACCATCTTTACCAATCCGCAAGTAATTGTAGGTACGGGCTGCCAGTGTTACAGGTTTTAATCGAACGTATTTTCTGGCATCCACAGTAACAGCAGAAAACTTATAGTCTCCAAAGTATTGTTCTGCCCCGATACGGTACCTAAACCCATCAAGAGGAGAAGTCATCCCACTAATTGAGTTGTCTCCAACAAACGAAGCATTTAGCTGAAATATATGAAACGGATTTAATGGTATCCCAAACTCTGTTGTCGCATCGTTAGTTTTTACTTTTGTCTTTTCTGAAGTGATATAATATCCATTATAATCGTAATAATTGCTAATGCGATCTACGCGATAGCTGTAATAGGATACTGCCGCACCAGTTTCAAAACGATGTACCTTATTGAAGGGATAGGAACCGAACAGTTGTACCTGATCTTCAAAAGTTCTGATCAGGTTAGTCCTATCGTTAATGACATCGACTTTAGTGCCATCTGTGTACGTCAGCTGATCTGCAACGATTTCTCTAAATCCTGTAATGTATGGAATATGTGAAAGTGCTATTCCCCAGTTGATCCTTTTTTGCTGATTGATGTAGCCTACTAGTCCACCAAAATCATAGATCTCACCATTTACGGAAAGATTAGCAATAATTTGATTTCTGCCCAGAATATCGCTAAACATTCCGACAATACCACCTTGAACTCCAGTTCCAAAGCGGCTGGTAGAAACACCTACACCACTATTTGCTAAATAGTCTAACGTGAATTTTGGCTTGTAAGGTACCAATCGCATAGAATCTGCGCTTGTCTTCTCAAATCGCTCAAAATTACCAAGATTGGAATTAACCACATCCACACCGGTACTCTCTTTCGGAGGCAGTATTGCGGCGTCAAAGTTAACCGCATTGGCATCTACCGGCTTAGATCTAAAGTTGCTTACCGGAGAGTTATAAAGCGTATAGCGCTGCGATCTGTAGTAGCTATATATAATATCATCATTATTGGAAACAGTAAGGGCTGGGGAAAACTCAGTTATCCCGCTAATACCTGTAAAATAATCTGTTAATTGTTTAACGGAATTATCTGCCAAGTTATATTGATATAAATTCCTGAAACCGTCACGGTTAGACAGGAAAAACAATGATTTGCTATCTCCAGAGAACTGTGCGTTAAGATTGTTGGCACCAGGAAAAACTGGTATATCTGTAACAACTTTAGTTTCAATATTATAAATGCTCAGGTTAATCGGGTGAACGGCATTGTTGCCATTCTTTAACCTGGAAACCCTGTCCGTAGAGAAAGCAATTAGTTTTCCATCCTTAGAGTAACTTGGTGCATAGTCTGAGAAATTATCATTGGTAATCTGTGTGATTTTCTTGTCTTTTAAGTTATAAGAGAAAATATCGCCCTGACCCTCTATCATTCCTGAAAATGCAATGTCTTGGCCGTTTGGAGACCAGGTCAAGTTACCGAACTGTTCAACACTTCCCATATCAGTAGACAGCAATTGTTTTCCGCTTGCAACATCAATGATCATCAATTGATTTTTACCCTTGCTGAAAATACTAAAGGCAAATTGCTTACCGTCTGGCGACCATGTTCCTGCAGATTCCAGGAAATTGAAGTCGTCAATATGTGAATTAGAGATCTGGCTACTTAACTTTCTAATGATCTTGCCCGTTTTTGCATCCGCGAGAAAGAGGTCTATTCCAAAAAGATCCTTTTCAGATAGGAATGCTAAATATTTACCATCAGGACTAATTGATGGCGCTACGTTCATGTTACCTGCATTCTTATTGTCAATAATTCTGGTACCGCTGATTTTTATCTGTGAACTGTCTGCCTTCAACATAGGTCGGTAATGCGACTCGATTGCATTTTTCCATAAACCAGACAAGGTATTGTCGTCGTAGCCAAAAGTATATTTCAACCCATTTTCGTAACCGAAACGAGCGGTAGCTTTAAATAATGGAACAATGGTAGTATCTCCATAAACGGATCCTACGAATGTCCAAAATGCCTGGCCGTATCGATAAGGGAAGTATTTATTCGAGTTGGTCAGGTCTTTCAAAGAAGGAATATCCCGGTTCAGTAAAGCATCCCTCATCCACATGGACGTAAATGCATCAGTTTTACCTACAGATAGGTATTCTGCCATACCCTCGATCATCCAAAGTGGTATCTGGCTGATGTTTTCAATGCCAACAGAATCCTTTTCCAGTAAAATATGATATTGAAACGCATGAACCAATTCGTGGCCTAATACGTGCCTGGTCTGGTTGTTAAGTTCCATCACAGGCATAATTACCCGATTTTTAAGGGCCTCTGTAACACCGCCAGTTCCTATCCCAATTTCGCCCTGTAGGGCAGTAGTTTGCTGGAAGTCGGGATGGTTGCTATATAAGATAATGGGATTCTTTTTCAAGAAAGTATCCCTAAAAACCTCTTGATGCATTTTGTACCAGGTTTCTGCATCTTCCGCTAATTTTCTAACCAACTTCTCATTCTTAATGTAATAATAAAGCTCAAAATGAGGAGTTTGGAGTACTTTGAATTTTTCATTCTTGTACCGTACCTTGTTCTGACCGAAATACTGGGCCTGAACAGAAACCACAGATATTAATGTAAGGATCAGTAATGGAATAAATCTTCTCATGAATTTAGAGGTCATTATCATAGTTAGTTAGTTTATAGCGTATTAAATCTACGGAAATTCCAGTTAAGCAGTTTATAGAAATTGGGTAATAAAAGTATTGTTGATATTTTATACCAGTTACTGACCATTCTTCTTTTTTTCTTTCTCTTCCTGACGTTGTTTGCGTTTTAATTCTCTTTCTTCTTTTTTTGTGAGCGGCGCTTCAGGAGCTGGTTGTTTAACCGGTTCTGCGGGTTTGGTTTCTTCTGTTTTTTGTGGTTGAACTTCTTCTTTTGGAATTGTTTGCTGTTCTTCTGGTGCCGGCACATCAAACACAGTTGAATCTACCGCTAAGCTATCAGTCGATGTCGTATCCGCTGAGTATTCAGGAGTAGGGCAGTTGATGTCTACCGTTATCTTCACCTTTGCCTTAGGAAAAGGGCCCATAGTGTATCCTGTAGATGGGTCTTTGTAAACCTTTTCCATAAACTTGGCAAAGATCGGTAGGGCAGTTCTAGACCCTTCACCCGTTTCACCGTTTTTAAAATGCGCAGTGCGCTCGTCACAGCCAACCCAAACACCCGTAACCAAGTCTTTTGTGATACCCATGTACCAGGCGTCAACATAATCAGATGATGTTCCTGTTTTTCCACCAATCTGATTGTTCTTTTTCCAAAGGTCCCATTCCCACAATGCGCGTGAGGTGCCACCAGGTTCATCCATACCGCCTCTAAACATGTAAAGCATCAGCCATGAAATCTCTTCTGAAAGCGCACGTGTTGCTTTTGCTTTAAATTCCTCGATGATATTATCATCCAGGTCTGTAATCTTTTCTACTAAAATGGGATCTGTTTTCATCCCTCCATTCAAAAAGGTACCATAGGCTTTTACCATCTCATAAACGGATACATCATTTGGACCAAGGCTTACTGAAGGAACGGTGGCAAGGTGACTATCAATTCCACAGGCATGAGCCCATTTCACTACATTTTCTGCACCCACAGCCTCGGTAACTTGTGCGGTTACTGTATTTACAGATTTGGCCATTGCCCAGCGCAGCGACATTTCCCTGTAACTATTGCTCCAATCCGCATTCCTGGGTTCCCAGTATTCTGTTTTGCCGTTTTCCTGATAGGGAATGCGGACAGGTTTATCTACAAATGTGGTACATGGACTCATTCCTTTTTCTAATGCTGCCAAATATGCGAATGGCTTAAATGTAGAACCCGCCTGACGTTTTGATTGATTTACGTGATCATATTTAAAGAATTTATGATCAATACCACCAACCCAAACTTTAATCTTCCCACTAAAAGGATCAAGCGTCATCATTCCTGTATTTAATATTTTACCATAATAGCGGATGGAATCGATGGTAGAGAACATGGTGTCTCTATCGCCCTTCCAGGTAAATATCTTCATTTTCTTTTTTCTGTTGAAATAGGCCTCCAGGGAATCGGGATTATCTTTAAACTTCTTTTCCAGCAAAGCATAAATCGGAAGGTTTTTCATCGCCCTATTTGGGTAGTCTACCTTCTTCTTTTCAGAATCTTGCCATGGATCTTCATCACCCCATACATTATAGAACCTGCGCTGCAAAGATTTCATCTGGTCGGCAACAGCTTCCTCTGCATATTTTTGAAGTTTAGAATCAATTGTAGTGTAAATTTTTAAGCCATCTTCATAAAGATCATAATTGTTGTCTGAACACCACTTCTCCAGGTATTTGTCTACAGCCGCTCTTAGATAAGAATCTCCGTCGCTGCCCGCATCCACTCTTCCTTGTTTTAAGTTGATAGGGGTTTTCTTAAAAGAATCCAGCTGTACGGCATTAATATAGTTGTATTTGTTCATCTGAGACAAGGCCACATTTCGTCTTTCCAGGGCTTTATCAGGATTTTTTATTGGATTGTAAGTGCTTGTTCCTTTTAGCATCCCAACCAATAATGCTGATTCAGGTACGTCCAAATTATTCGGTTCCTTATCAAAATAAGTACGTGAAGCAGTTTTGATACCATAGGCATTGTTACCGAATGAAACCGTGTTTAGGTACATGGTAATAATTTCGTTTTTAGAATAGTTAGATTCCAGCTTTACAGCGGTAGACCATTCCTTAAGTTTAGCAACTATTGTGCGCACCACGGGAATACGACTTAAAAAGCCCTGCGATTTATTGTAGCGCGTTCGGTATAAGTTCTTTGCAAGTTGTTGGGTGATAGTACTGGCGCCACGTTTATCACCAGTAGCGGTCGAGATCCCACTAGATAGTAGTGAGCGAAAATCTATACCCATATGTTTGTAAAAACGAACATCTTCAGTAGCTACCAGGGCATTGATTACACTTGGTGTAATCTCTTCAAAGCTAACAGGGGTACGGTTCTCTTTGTAATAACGACCTATCAGTTTTCCATCGGAGGTATAAAGTTCAGAGCCGACGCGTTGTGTGGGCAACTTAATGTCCTTATAAGAAGGCGAGTAACCAAAGAGCCACAAAAAGTTGATTTGGAGGGCGCAAAAGAAAATTATGATGGAGTAAACAAATATGGTAATGTAACGAATATATTTATTGCGAATTTCTTTAAACATGGGTATAAAGATCAAAAAAACGTAAAACTGTTAGTGTTAAATATTGTTAAAACTGCAATACAAATAAACGTAATTAATTTACTTAAATTTAAGCCTAATATTTAATTATAAATTTCTTTAGATCGGGTTCTATTTTACGTTTGCGCTCTAATTCATATGCATAGATCGTCCGACCTAAATTTTTCATAAAGGGGTAGCAGACAGTTTCATACTCGTACTTATCATCGTTATATATTCCATCGTCGTTGGACTGAACAACGGCAGTCAGGAAAAACTCGACCTTGTTCTTAAAATCTACGAAGTAGGAATTATCTATTATAAATCCATACGAATCCCCGTATTTGTTAAAAATCCTGATGTTTTTAACTGGGGGTGAAATATTATCTCTGCCGTAAAAGAGCATTTTTGAATAAGTTGCCCAAAACTTGTCAGCATCATACTTTGGATAGTCGCTTTCCGTTGGGTATTTACTCATATAAGTGTAGATCAATTGATAATCCGCAGCCTTCAAATTGAATCTGTCTTTAATGGGAAAAGCCTCAGGAAATATAAGCCTTCTCATTAGTGATTGCTGGTCAGAAATACTAAAAGTGTTTTTATTTTCTAAACTAAATGGCTCATTTACCAGCTTTTCTCCACTGTCCAGGTAGCCTTTTCCCAATAAGGTATTGGTTAGTTTTAATGGGTAATCTTTTGAATCGTATTGTGGCGGCTGACTAAAAATCAATTGTTCGTCATGATAGAACCTAATTGGATTGGTGTGTTTTGCCGTTTCTCCAGCATCACCAATCGCTAGTCGGTTTAAAATTCTGCTATCAAGCAAACCATATTTTTTAAGTTTAGTATTGATCTCTTCGCGACCTATAAACTCGAATAGACGATTGAATGCGTCATTATCGCTTGTTAGCAATATTTTTTTAATGTAATGCGATATGGAAGGGAGCCCATTTTCCGCCGAGGTGTCTTTTACAACTTTAGTTTGTTGGGTAAAAGCACTATCAGTGATCATCGTACTATTAGCCGTCAGTTTGGGAATATGCAATTCATTGATCTTCTCTAATGCAAAAATTACTGCGGCCAGCTTTACTGTACTAGCAGGATAAAAATACCGCTGGTTATCCAGGTTATAGCTAAATGATTTGAATGAAGGCTTATTTTTTTTATCACGGTTGATTTGAGTGTACAGCACCTGTACCTGATTTTTCTGAGGGTGATTGAGCACATGGCTAAAAAGTTCAGAATTGTCTTTCACTAGCTTTTCAATTAGCACTGTATCAGTTTTTTGAGCCATCGCACCAAAGGTTGTAAGTAGGAAAATCGCAGTGCATATTTTCTTCATGATTAAGCCATTACCAGCATAAATATAAGCAAATGAGTTTAAAGCCGTAGAAATTGAATATATTTGCACCGCTTTTGGTTCCCGGTAGCTCACCGGGATTAAAAGGGAATACGGTGTAATTCCGTAACTGTCCCGCAGCTGTAAGCTTCATAACGGTATCCAAATCACGCCACTTTTCCGCAGGAAGGGGAAGGCAGGATCACCGGAAGTAAGTCAGAAGACCTGCCACTTGCATTAAGATTTCATAGCTTTCGGGGATTGAAGCTTGGAGTGAGTGCTTATTTATTGTATTTCATTTCCTTGATCTAACTGTTTGCTGTGGGTTATTAACTCACAACAAAATGAGAAAAAACAACAGCGCTTTTTTTAGCGCCAATTGTACGATTAGTTTTTCTATAGCCATTTTGTGGACAGGCATTCTTACGCCTACATATTTGCAGGCGCAAGATGCCAATCTAAAGCTCAGCAATGACTCTTTAAAACAACAGATTGAACTGAAAGAAGTAGCCATACGGTCGGCAAAGAACAATAAGCGACAAACTTCTTCCACCCCCTTACAAATCCTTTCCGGTAGCGACTTGCAAAAACTGAACAGTCTATCTGTAGCTGATGCGATGAAATATTTCTCTGGCGTGCAAATTAAAGACTATGGTGGCATAGGAGGATTAAAAACGATCGATGTAAGAAGCTTGGGTACTAACCATACCGGGGTTTTTTACGATGGTGTTGAGCTTGGCAACGCTCAAAACGGGCAGGTGGATCTAGGAAAATATTCATTAGACAATATTGACGAGATTGAATTGTACAGCGGCCAAAAAAGCACCATATTCCAGTCGGCCAAAGCCTTTGCATCAGCAAACACCATTTATTTAAAAACAAAAGATCCAATTTTTACAGATGATCAAAAAATAAACTTATCTGCCTCAATAAAATCAGGTTCTTTTGGTTTGTTTAATCCATCTCTCCTTATACAAAATAAACTATCAGAAGCGCTATCCAGCTCGATAAGTACAGAATACACAAAGGCAAATGGCAGGTATAAATTTAGGTATACCAATGGGGTGTTTGACACTACCGCGATAAGGAACAATGGAGATGTTGAACGGTTGCGACTAGAGCTGGGATTGAAAGGCAATTTTAAGGACAGCAGCACGCTATCCACAAGAATCTATCTATACACAGACGAAATGGGTTTGCCGGGGGCGATAGTAAGCAACAAATTCAATTACCTGCAAAGAACATGGAATAAAAATGCCTTTATCCAATCAACCTACCAAAAGCACTTCAGTAAAAATTATAGCCTGCTTGCTACTGCCAAACTTGGATACGATTACAACCGCTATTTAGATCCGGAAAGTGTTTCTTTAAACGGTTTCCTGGACAATACCTATAAACAACAAGAAGCCTATATTTCACTGGTGCATCAGTACAGCATTACAAAAATATGGACAGTAGCACTGGCAACAGATTACCAGTTCAATAAGCTTGATGCTAATATATACCGTTTTCCTTACCCTACCAGAAATACGTTGCTGGGTGCTTTTGCATCACACCTTAACCTTAATCGCTTAGATCTGCAAGCCAATGTGGTCGGCACACTCGTACAGGATCATGTAAAAGATGGAAGTCCGGCCGGAAAGAGCCAGAAAATTACGCCGGCACTTATGTTGTCCTGGCAGCCTTTCGAAAGTAAAGAATTTAGGATAAGGTCATTCTATAAAACAGCGTACCGACTACCCACTTTTAATGATCTGTATTATACGGATTTCGGGAGAACTTACCTTCGACCGGAATATGCCAGGCAGTATGATGTGGGGCTAACTTATATTCGCACATTCGATAAAGTACTTAAACAATTGTCCATCCAGTCGGACGCCTACTTTAATAAGGTAAAAGATAAAATAGTGGCCGTTCCAGGGAATAACGCACAGCGATGGAGTATAGAAAACATCGGTGATGTAGACATCAAAGGGCTGGATGTCAACCTCCAAACCACTTGGCAGGCTAACCAGGTTGTGTTAACCTCCGGACTAAACTATACCTATCAGGATGCAAAAGATTTGACCCGAATTCCGGCAGTAGTATCCTACAAAAGGCAGTTGCCTTACATTCCAAGACATAGCGGATCTGTAGTAGCCTGTGTAGTTTTAGATCAGCTGGCACTCAATTACAGCTTTATTTACACCGGAGAAAGGTACAACCAAAAAGCAAATATAGTGGCCAACCATGTTGAACCCTGGTATACGCATGATGTTTCCGTTAGATATGCCGCTGTAGTCAACAAAAGCACGTTAAAATTATCTGCAGAGGTGAATAACCTATTTAATCAATATTACGACGTGATGGCCAACTTCCCGATGCCAGGGCGTTCTTATCGTATCACTTTAAATCTTAATTATTAATATGAAATTCAACACACTGCTACTATATATTTTGCTAATCACTTCAATAGGGTTGAGCGCCTGTCGCAAAGACCCTGTGCCAACTCCAGAAGAAGTTGTCAATACACTTTTTCCAGCAGAGCCCTCGGCTTCAGTTAAAGGGCTTTACCTGGTTAACGAAGGCAATATGTACATGAATAAGGCATCAATAGATTATGTAGACTTTACGGCAGGCAACTTTAGAAGAAATATTTACAATCAGGTAAACCCTGAAGTAACCAAAGGACTTGGTGATGTAGGAAATGATGTAGGTGTTTACGGCTCAAAGCTATATGTAGTGGTAAATGGTTCCAATAAAGTGGAAGTAATGAATGTGAAAACAGGAAAACGCATTCAGCAGATCGACCTGTTAAACTGTCGCTACATTACCTTTAGGAATGGCAAGGCTTATGTGAGTGCTTATTTCGGACAAGTTGGAGATCCCAACGCACCAAATGGGATTGTTGCCGAAATTGATACCACTACTTTAAAGGAAACGCGAAGAGTACAAGTAGGCAGGCAGCCCGAAGAAATGGCCGTTGTAGGGAATAACCTTTATGTCGCCAATTCAGGAGGTTATACTCCTTCCAATTATGAGCACACAGTTTCTGTGATCAATTTAACCACTTTGAAGGAGACCAGCAGGATTGAGACAGGTGTTAACCTGCACAGGCTGAAGGCAGATCAATATGGGGATTTATATGTTACCTCAAGGGGCGACTATTTGGATGTTCCGTCTAAACTCTATGTGATCAGTACGCAAACCGCGCAGGTAAAAAAGGTCTTTGATATTGCCGCAGGTAACCTGGTAATAGATGGAGATCTGGCCTATATCTACAGTTCAGAATTCAATAGCACTACTGGTAAAACCACAGTGAGCTATGCCATGCTTAATGTTAAAGATGAAACCTTGCTAACCAGGAAATTCATTACCGATGGTACAGATAAAGAGATTAAAGTACCATACGGGATCGCCGTTCATCCAATAACAAAAGATGTTTTCGTTACCGATGCTACAGATTATGTAACCCCAGGAAGATTGTACTGCTTTGATGCATCCGGAAAGAAAAAATGGTCGGTAGAGACAGGAGATATCCCTGCTCAATTCGCATTTGTATATAAATAAAATAAATTAAACAACATGAATAAAACAGTTACAAACTACAGTAAACTTGCAGCTATCCTGCTTATGGGCACGTCGTTATTTAGTGCATGTAAAAAAGACAGATTAGTGATCACAGACCGTTATGCTACAGGGACCCTAGGTGCATACGTCCTTTGTGAAGGTCAGTATGGCGGCACTAATAACAGTTCGATCACGTATTATGATATTGCTTCGAATACCGCTACAAAAGACTTCTTTAAAAAGCAGAATGGAACCGAGTTGGGTACCAATGCTAACGACTTAAAAGCGTATGGCAGCAAAATGTATTGTGTAATCACAGGAACCACTGCAGCGGCTAAAGACTCCTATTTAGAAGTGATTAACATTACTACAGGTAAATCTGTGAAACGAATTTCTTTATCAGATGCTACTGCAGGATTTTTACCAAGATATATCATCTTCAACGGAAGTAAAGGCTACATTTCTGGTTATGATGGCAGTATTACTAAAATTGATACAGCAAATTTAACTGTAGAATCCAGACTTAAAGTTGGCGGCGCACTGGAGGAAGAAACAATTGTAAACAATAAGTTATATGTGACCAATTCTGCACATTTCCAGTTTGGTACCGCAAACAATTCTTCTGTATCAGTAGTTGACCTGGCTACATTTACCAAGATAAAAGACATCGCTGTTGGTTTCAACCCTACACGTATTGCCGCAACAGCTGCAGGTGATGTTTTTGTATTGACAAAAGGTGATTATGTAAACATAAAACCTTCACTTGATAAAATCAGCAGTCTAACCGATAATAAAGTGAGCTCAAATGATAAGGTAAGTTTGGAATTTTTAAGAGTTTCTTCAGGAAAAGGCTTTGTAATTGGAGATTATACTGACCCTTACCTGAAAACATTTAACCTAAACACTGGCGAGCTGGTTGGCAATTTCATTACAGACGCGACCGCTTTAACTACAGCTTATGGTGTAACCGTAAACGGCTTTAACGATGATGTTTACGTTTCGGATGCGAAATCCTATGCCGCAGAAGGTAAAGTGATTGCTTTTGGTGCAGATGGAAAGAAGAAATTTGAATTTACTACTGGCGCAGTACCTCAAACTGCAGTATTTAATTATAGTTACAACAGATAAATAACCACATGAAGATTAACAATCAAATCCTTATTGCAATATTAGCGATTACACTATTCGGTGCCTGTAAAAAAGACAAAGAAGAAGTGTTGCTTGCGCCCTCCATTAAATTAGCTACAGAAACTGCTGCCATTACTGGAAAGGTGAATGAAAAAATAACATTGAAAGCTAATAATAACCTCGGTAATCACATAGATCAGGAATGGAAGGTAAATGGAGAAGTAAAGAGCAATACAGGAATATTGGAGTTTACGGCACCAAAATCTGGTACCTATACAATAGATTACAAGGCCAGCAACACTGCGGGTGTTTTCAGTTTTCAATATATACTGCAGGTTGCAGTGCCAGAAGTTCCGGTTTCCAGCAACAGTAATAAATTTGTAACCACATTATTTGAATATGCACCTGCAGCGGGTCAGTTTATGAATGAAGCCAGCTGGGGCAACGAGCTCAGTGGCAATTCTATCGTTGGCAAGCAGGCAACCCCGGGTGTTTGCCTTGGCGCTTTCGGCGGATATGTAGTATACGGCTTCGACCATACGGTGGTCAACAGAGCAGACGATGATGACATTATCGTTTATGGAAACGCGTTCGCCAATTTCTCTGAACCTGGAGTGGTTTGGGTAATGCAAGATGAAAACGGGAATGGCAAACCAGATGATACCTGGTACGAACTTGCAGGTAGTGAGTTTGGCAAAGAAGGATACATCCGTAATTATTCAGTAACCTACACCCGCCCAACGCCACCATCTTTAAGCGTGGCCTGGAAAGATAACAAAGGCGGTAGCGGCGTAGTTAAGCAAAGTTTTCATAAGCTGAACCATTATCCATTGTGGATCACTGCTGATGAATTTACCAGAACGGGAACATTGCTTCCATCCACTGGTATTAAGGGAAGTGTATCTGCGGCACTGGCATTCGGTTATGCAGACAATAAAGCCGGTGGTGATAAAGTAGATATAGCCAATGCCATTGATAAGGATGGTAAAAAGGTAGCATTAAAAGGTATCGACTTTATTAAAGTACAAACTGGTATCATGGCAGACCTTACCGTTTTTGGTGAGTTGAGCACCGAGGTTACCGGTATTGCCGACCTAAGCCTGGTTAAATAATCACCATTTTTTAATAGGCAGAAATAACATAACTTTGCATTTATAAATGATTAACCATGTCTGAGTCGAAATTTAACCCGCGTACTGCTATCCTTTTATTGATCATTGTGCTGGTCAGCATCATCCGTGTAGCTGCTCCCTTTAGTGATAACTTTAAGGAAATTGCCAATTTTTCGGCAATAGGAGCAATAGCTTTATTTGGTGGCGCATACTTTAACAGTAGTTTGAAAGCTTTTGGACTTCCATTGCTGATTTTATTGTTGAGTGATGTATTTATCGCAAAAACATCAGGTTATGGATTCTTTTACGGCGGTTGGTATTGGACTTACCTGGCTTTTATCCTGATGGTTTTTGTTGGCAAAGTAATGCTGAAAAAAGTTAATGTACAGAATTTGGTATTTGCGAATATCGTGATGATCTTGATTCACTGGATCGTATCAGACATTAGTGCGATGTACATTCCGGGATTGTATGAGCCTACGTTTGCTGGTTATCTGACTTGCCTCGTTGCTGCTATCCCTTACGAACTGAATTTTGTATACGGATCGCTAATCTATAGCATCTTGATGTTCGGTTCATTCGAATTATTAAAAGCAAAGTATCCATCGTTTAGCCTGTCGGGCAAAGCAATGTCATAAGTATTTTATCTAGCAAGAAGGAGGCCGATTCATTATTGAACCGGCCTTTTTTATTTCTATTATTTTATTCTTCGCCTGCCAAATAGTAATATCGTACAGGCAATAACAGAACAGGTGGTCATGATCACCAGCATCGGTACAATAGACTTAACATCAAACAATCCAATACCAACTGATGCCAATGCACCAAGTCCCATTTGTATAGCCCCCATTAATGCAGAAGCACTACCGGCATTTTTAGAAAATGGTGCAAGCGTTAAGGCTGAAGCATTCGGACTAACAAAACCAAGGCAGCATAAGAATTTAAACAGCAGAAAAATGGTGGTTGCCAAACCAAACCAGCCATTAATGCCACCAAACAAGAAAAACACAATGGTGATTACCTGGGCAAGCATGGCGAAAACAATAATCTGTTCACTCTTAAATTTATTGAGCAATAAGGTGTTTACCTGACTAGAGCCAATGAAGCCTACAGAAAGGAGTGCGAAGATCCATCCATAGGTTTCTTCACTTACCTTAAAAATATCCATGAACAATAACGGCGAGCCTGATATGTAGGCGAACAGGCCGGCAAATGCGAATGCACCTGTTAATGCATAAGTATAGAATTGAGGTTCGCGGATTACGGCTATAAAATTCTTTAAAATAGGCTTTGGTTTTAAAGACATCGTTGTATCCGGCTTGTAAACTTCTGGAAGCCACAGCCAGCTTCCAACCAGATTAAAAACGCCAATGCCAAGCAATATCAGAAAAATGGTATGCCAGCCAAAAGTAGTAGTGATGTAACCCCCAAGCGTAGGTGCAATCATTGGAGAAACGCCAAGTACCAGCATCAGTAAGGCGAATACCTTCGCGCTGTCTTCTACAGGAAACAGATCCCTTACCATAGCCACTGCAGCTACTGTTGCTGCGCAACTTCCTATGGCTTGTATAAATCGCAATGCGATCAATGCGTCTATAGAACTGGCAAACATACATCCAGCAGAAGCAATAATGTAGATCACCAAGCCTGCATATAATGGTTTTTTTCTGCCAAAGCGATCCAACAGCGGACCATATAGTAACTGACCTGCAGATATACCAATGAAAAAGCTGGAGAGTGACAAGGCAACTTTGGCAACGCTGGTATCCAGATCTTTCGCAATTGCGGGAAAACCGGGCAGGTACATGTCAATAGAAAAAGGAGCTAAAGCAGTCAGAGACCCCAATACAAGGATCAGTGAGAGGTATTTTTTATTTGTCATTAGCACAAAGATAGGATTTGAAATCGTTAGCTTTACGCTATGCATACTTTCAAATTTAAAACGAACATTAAATGCGATGCGTGTATCGCAAAGGTAACTCCATATTTGGATGGTTTAGGTAGTATCGATAACTGGAAAGTGGATCTTCAGAATCCCGACCGAGTACTGAGCATTGAAACAGAAGAGGCTTTAAATCCAAAAGAAGTGATTATGCTGCTGGACCAGGTGGGATATCACGCTGAAAAGATATGATCCTGCATGTAAAGAATATGGTTTGCGACCGCTGTATTCTAATGGTTAAGCAGCAGGTAGAAAACCTGGGTTTTGGCGTAGAAGAGATTAGTTTGGGTAAGGTACAGTTAAAGCCAGATCCGTCGGCCGTCCAGTTAGATGAGATTTCAGCTGCATTAACTAATCTTGGATTTGAGTTGATTGATAAAGAAAAGGACCAGCTAGTTGAGGCGCTTAAGACAGAAGTGATCGCGCTTATTCATCATGGTGGTATACAAGATCATAAACAAAGCATCATACACATGGTTGCAGAAAAGCTGCATAAAGATCAGGCTTACCTGAGCAGGCTATTTTCTGATAAAGAAGGGATAACTGTAGAGAAATACATCATCCAGCAGAGAATAGAAAAAGTGAAAGAATTGCTGCAATATGGAGAGCTGAATCTGAATGAGATTGCCTATCAGTTGGGATATAGCAGCAGCGCACATTTGTCCACCCAATTTAAATCCGTTACGGGGAGTTCTCCCAGCGCCTACAAAACCAGTACTACCGGGAGCAGAAAGCCACTTGACAAGGTGTTAAAGTAATTTTAGTTTAAGGTTAATTCACCACAATAATTTTGCGGCTAGCCGGGAAATTTGTAACATTAAGGGTAAAAAAACTACTAACTGAAAAAGCACGCTCAACTAATGCCAGTTTATAAACACTATTCCTTTGACCTGTGGCTAACTTTAATCAAGTCTAACCCCGCCTTTAAAACGGAACGGGCCAGGTATTTTCATCGCAAATTTAACCCTTCTGGGAAGTCCATCGAAGAAGTATCCGCTATCTTTAGAAAAGTTGATTTGATGGTGAACAGCATCAACGAGAAGACCGGAAAGAATATCGATGCTGAAGAGATGTATCTCATGGTAGTCAGCATGATCAACGATTATTCAACTGATTTTTCTGATGTAGATGTAGAACAGTTATATCAGGATATGGAAGGTGTGGTAATGAATCACTTGCCCGAAGTCTATTGTTCCAATAGTTTAAATGTGCTTAAAAGCATCCGGGAAAGTGGGAATAGCACTACAAGTCTGCTAAGTAACACTGGTTTCATTAAAGGAAGAACGCTTCGTAAAATTTTGAGTCAGCTGGGCATAGCTGAACTGCTGGATTTTCAATTGTATTCTGATGAGGTCAGGATGTCCAAGCCTAATCCTAAATTTTTTCAGTTGATGCTGGACAACATCGATCGCAAGAAACACCGCGAATTGGAACTTCATGAAATCATCCATGTGGGGGATAATGTTATTGCAGATCATAAAGGAGCTGAAAAAGTAGGCATCAAAACCTTGGTAATTAACTCTAACCACCTCACCATTAATCAGCTTATCTTATGATTCCTTATACCTACTCACTTCATAAAATAGATTGCACTAACAATTTCGGATTTAATCCTGATGATTACAGCAGATTTAAGTTTGGAGATGACCAAGTGGCCAAATCCTTTGGAAAAGCCCTCGCAAACGGATTTATAAAAGATTTCCTGGAAGACAGTAATATCAATGAGCAGATCGTGGTGATCTCTAGTCCGTATTGCTTCATTCCAACGGCTACATTTGCCATGAAGAATTACTTTGTATACCAATTAAACCACTGGCTTGCAGAAAATAACAGGTTAGTGGTGCAAGAGGCCAAAATCCACAGAACAATTACCTACAAAGAGGACTACGGAGAGTTGAATGCAGAGGATCGGTTAAAGCTAATTGGTAACGACTCCTTTCACATCGATAAGGATTTCCTGAAGGATAAGGTTCTTTTTTTTCTGGACGATATTAAGATTACTGGAAGTCACGAAAAAATGATTCTTAAAATGGTGAGGGAATACGGTTTGAAAAACAGTGTCTTCATGTTGTATTTTGCGGAATTGGTTAACAGCGAGATCCATCCAAACATAGAGAATTACTTAAATTACCATTGTATTAAAAACGTGTTTGATCTGGATGAAGTGATTAAAAGCGGTAATTTCTGTTTTAATACCAGGATTGTTAAATATATATTAAATTGCGATTTCAATAGCTTTAAAATCTTTCTGGAGCGCCAGGATGATCAATTTGCACAGGATCTTTACAACCTTTCTTTGGGCAACAGTTATCATTTGATTGAGAGCTATAGCAATAACTTTGATTTTTTAAAAAATTACATCATTAACAAAAACTATAAATACATATAACATGGCCATTAACTTACAAAAGGGGCAACGTGAAAACATTGATGCACCTAAATTTACAATAGGTTTAGGTTGGGACACCAATAGTTCTTCTACCGGAAGCGCATTTGATTTAGATGCCTCCGTTTTTATGCTTGATCAAAATAAAAAGCTTGTATCCGACGAGCATCTTGTATTCTATAATAATCTAAAATCTCCCGATGCAGCCGTTGAGCATACAGGCGACAACCTTACCGGCGACGGAGATGGTGATGATGAGCAAATCAAAGTAGACCTCACTAAAGCTGATGCGAGAGTTTCGGAGATTTGTGTGGTTGTGACGATTCATGAAGCAGAAAGCAGAAGACAGAACTTCGGACAGGTTAGAAATTCGTTTGTACGTATTTTTGATGCGGTAACCAATGAAGTATTGTTAAAATACGAACTGGAAGAAGACTTCTCAATTGAGACTGCAGTAGAATTTGGCAGAATATACAAGAGAGAAGGAAAATGGAAATTTGAAGCTGTTGGGGTAGGTATGAAGGGTGGACTTCAGGATTATTTAAACAAATATCAATAAGAAATTATGGCAATTAATCTTCAAAAAGGACAGCGCATCAGTCTGGAGAAAACCAACGGTAACAAACTTCAGAACATCTGTGTAGGCATTAACTGGGGCGCTATAGAAAAGAAAGGTTTATTTGGCTTTGGAAAAACAAAGGAAGCAGTAGATCTTGATGCAAGCTGTGCACTGTACGGTGAAGCCAAAAATTTAACGGAAGTAGTTTACTTCGGAAACCTTGGTTCTAAAGATGGTGCTGTAAGACATAGTGGTGATGACCTTACGGGAGATATGGGCGGCGATGATGGACTGGATAACGAGGTAATTACGCTTGATTTTTCCAGATTAAACAGCAATGTAAATTATGTTGCTTTCGTGCTGAATAGTTTTAGAGGTCAGGATTTTGGGACGATACCCTTCGCTTCCATCAGAATCTATGAAGGCAGTCCAAAGCGTGTAAATGAAGTTTTTGCTAGATATGACATTGCCAACGGTGCAGGTTTTGCAGGCCATGTTTCTATGGTACTTGGGGTGTTCTATAAAAAGAATGGTGAATGGAAATTTAATGCTATAGGTGAGCCTACGAAAGACAAGAAGTTAGAAGAAACTGTTAAAACCGTAACACAAACCTATCTCTAAGGTCTAATACCCGATCAAAATTAATACTATGGAAACCAATCAAAATGAAACCCAAACCATTACTCCTGTTAAACTGGATAAGGATGGAAATGTAAATCTTGCGGTGATTACCCCGGAAGAGGAAACCAAATATAAGGAGATCGGGAAATCCTTAGAGCCTTCTGATGTGAATTCTATACTAAACTATGGTTCTGATGCACAGAACTCTATGGAGAAATATAGTAATGATTTTCTATCGTCTGTACGTACCTACAATAGTGGCGAAGTGGGCGGGCTGATCAATGAACTGTTAACAGAACTGAACTATATAGACGTTGGTGAGCTGGAACAAACAGGTATCAAAGGCTTTCTAGCTAAGATCCCTTTTCTTAAAAACTTGTTTGTGGATGTTAAAAAGCTGTTCCAGAAATATGATGTGGTGATCAATAACGTTGATAAGATCACCAATAAAGTTAAAGCAGGTCGTTTAAATTCCATCAAGGACAACAGCTCTCTTCAAACCATGTTTGATAGCAATGTGGGTTACATCCATCAGATGGAAGAACTGATCATATCTGGTCAGCTGAAATATAACGAGCTAAGTTTAAAGCTCGCGGAAATGGAAGGTCGCCCGGCAGACTATCAGGATTATGAAATTGCAGATTTAAGAGATTTCTTGAGCAGACTGGATAAGCGCCTGGCCGATATGAAAATTGTTAGATTTATCATGATTCAGTCACTGGCCCAGATCCGTGTCGTTCAAAACAACAATACCTCAATTGCAGAAAAGGCACAATCGATAGTTTCTACTACAATACCGGTGTGGAAGAACCAGTTGACTCTTGCTGTAGCATTGCAAAGGCAAAAAGCCAATGTGGAGATGCAGAAGAAAATCTCTGATACTACAAATACGATTTTACAGAAGAACGCTGATATGCTAAAGCAAAACAGCATAGATGTTGCTAGAGAAAATGAGAAAACAGTAGTTTCTATTGAGACGCTAAAAATGACTACAGCCTCACTTATTGAAACTTTAAATGAGGTTAAACAGATCCATGAGGCAGGTGCACAAAGTAGAAGGGTATTGGATGGAGAACTTAAAACCCTTGAAACCGAGCTTAAAAAGAATGTTACCCGCGTTAACTAATCTTAACAGATGGATGAACGCCGTTCAAATATATTAAAAGCCTCGCGCACAGAGATAAGTCGTTTACAACTGCTCTCTGTGTTTTTTGAAGAAGAGGCGCTTTATAAAATATTTTTACGCAGCCAGGTAATCCACCAGATGTTCGAAAACAACGAAGATTTGGATATTGATAAGCTGGAAATTTTTCATATTCAGTTTACTGCCAGTCTGATTGAGCTTTTAAAAAAGATCAAAAAGAGTAATGAAAAAAATGTAAGCTTGATTTACGATGAGATCAGTCTGAACAAGGAACTGATCGAAAAAATGAGCAGTTCTGTATTTTCTGAAAAGAACTTTAATCTGGACAGACAGCAGCAATCGCTGAAGATTAACTTGTCGCTCAGGAAGCTCTTTCAGGTCCTGTCAGATCAAACAGAAGAATTTCCTTTCTCTAAAAACATTAACTCATTCAGTTCACGCTATGCGGGAGATTTTTATTACGACATCAGTTCGGCCCAATTGGGTGAATTGATCGATTTTGTGCCAAAGGATATGTATGTTAATGCACATGCAAGTATCCAAAGGAAGCTGATGGGGCAGTTGTGCAAATTTGATTTCCGTACAGAATTTTATTGCGGATTGAAATCCGGACAATTGATCATTGAGGTTTACAAGTTTTTGGATCAGGATAGGTACTTTCTTTTCTTCCCCAGCAGGAATTTGTTTTTGTTTTGTGAATTGAACGATCTGAAAGGAATTGACTTCGCGAACCACCAATCGGAAAAGGCGAGAATTATCCAGGAGCTCTCTTATAAAAATGACACGCTGTCCAGTAGTTCGGCAGCGCTGAAAACTTACATACCTGCCGAGATTATTAATTTGCTTAAAGAAAATTATCATAAAATCTCAGATATAAATTTCATGGATCACCTCAACAATTATGATGTGCAGGCCAATATTTTAAAAGCAATGCTTAAAACCGATCTTTTTTAGCATTTTTAGACAATAATTACGAACGGAATAATACATAAAATGGATAATAATTTAATCAATCACCCTGGAGTTATAATTGGGTTTGCCTTATTGGTGCTAGTGATGCTACTACTGGATCTTGGTGTGTTTAATAAGAAGGTACATGCTGTTTCCAGCAAAGAGGCAGCCATCTGGTCCGTGGTTTGGATCTCGCTTTCTATGGCATTCAGCGGGGTAATCTATTATGTTTCCGGTTTTGAGAAATTTACGCAATTCCAATCTGCTTATTGGATTGAGAAAGCACTTTCAGTAGATAACCTCTTTGTGTTTATCCTGGTTTTCGGCTTTTTTAACGTGCCAAAAGAACTGCATCATAAAGTTTTATTTTGGGGAATCATTGGCGCATTGATCTTTAGAGCGATATTTATATTCGCGGGTGTGGGATTGATTAACCTGACTTACCTTCCTGAAATGAATATATTCGGGCATTTAGTAAGTATCAATGTGGTCATGTTGCTATTTGGACTCTTCCTGATCTATGCAGGTATAAAATCGGGTATCAGCAGTGATGACGATGATGAGGAAAAGGACTTCAGCAAAAGCGCTGGGGCCAGACTGATTTACAAACTATTTAAAGTAAGCAAGGAGTTTGACGGTGGCAATTTCTTTACCATAGAAAACGGTATTAAAATAGCGACCCCACTGTTGGTAGTGGTTGCAGTTATTGAATTTACAGATGTTTTATTTGCGGTGGATTCTATTCCTGCAATTTTTGCTATTGCCCCAGATGATCCGTTGATTCTTTATACCTCTAACATTTTTGCCATTCTGGGACTTAGAGCACTATACTTCCTTCTGGCGAATTTCATACATATGTTTAGTCTGTTAAAATATGGACTAGCGGTTATTTTGTCTTTTATCGGTGTGAAGATGGTAATCGCTCCAATCTACCATATATCTTCTCCGCTATCGCTTTCTATAGTTGGTGGTGTTTTGATTTTGTCTGTCATTGCATCGCTGCTTTTTGTTCCAAAAGCGACGAACGAGCAATAATCCACTACAAATGAGTAATACAGTAAGTATACTCGGCTGCGGCTGGTATGGTGTGGCCATTGCTAGAAAGCTGGTTGATTTAGGATGGACAGTTAACGGGTCAACTACTAGTGAGGATAAACTTCAAAGCCTTGAGGAAGCCGGCATTACTGGGTATTTGGTAAATTTTAGTGCGGATCAAGAACAATTTGATCCTGAATTTTTTACATGTGATGTCCTTATTATATCCATACCCCCACAAAGAAGTGCGGGTTTGCAAAGTGAATACCCGGAAAAGATCAGGAAAATTGCTAAAGTGGCGAAAGCCGCAGGCGTAAAAAAGTTGCTGATGATCAGCTCTACTTCGGTTTATGGTGATACAAATGGTGAAGTAGATGAAACCAGCCCTTTGAAGCCTGATACGGAGTCTGGGCGGGCCATTGTTGATGCAGAGCATATTGTTAGGAGTTACGCAGGTGTAGCAGTTACGGTGCTTCGTTTTGGAGGATTAATCGGTCCGGGCAGAAACCTGGCCAAGTTTTTTGCAGGTAAAAAGGGTATATCAAATGGCCTTGCACCGGTTAACTTAATTCACCTGGATGATTGCATAGGTTTAACCGTTCATGTTTTAGAAGCTGATGCATTTGGCTTTACCTTCAATGCATGCTCACCAGACCATCCCACCAGAGCGGAACTCTATACACTTGCCGCAGAGGTTAGCAATTTACCAAAACCAGGCTTCTTAAATGAACTAACTAAATGGAAGCGAATTAACGGAAATTTGGTTACGAAGGAGCTTAATTATAAGTATCTGGTAAACAAATGGTCAGATTTTTTGACGGCTGATAAGTTGTAAAATGAGATTAAGCTAGTAATTAAAATATTAACTTGCTTTACAATACGACAATACAACCTATGAAACTAACGATTTGGGGGGCAGCACAGCAAGTTACAGGAAGCATGCACCTACTGCAACTTAATGATTACAACATTCTGATTGATTGCGGCTTAGATTATGAAAAGGAAACATTTCAGGAAGAGAATCAATATTTTCCCTTTGATCCCACATCGATAGATCTTGTTATTCTTACTCATGCGCACATAGACCACTCCGGGAACCTGCCAACACTGGTAAGGATGGGCTTTCAGGGACAGGTTCTTTCAACACCGCCAACAGCAGATTTAACAGAATTGTTGCTTCTGGATTCCGTCAATATTTTTATCAGTAAACAACATAAACATTCAAAAGGTAAGCACAGAAGATCGTCTGGCCCGCAGCCCTTATACCTACAAAAACATGTAATGGAGACAATGGAGCGTTTTGTTACCATTGCATTTCATAAAGACTTTCACATTAACGATCAAGTCTCCCTAAGGTTTATCCCAGTTGGGCACTTATTGGGTGCTGCTGCGGTGGTGCTAACGGTTAAGGAAGGTGAAGTAATTAAGAAAATTGCTTTCACTGGCGATATTGGAAGGCAAAATTACCCAGTGCTTGTTAATCCGGATCCCCTGCCTCAGGTAGATTACCTGGTGACAGAATCAACTTACGGGGGAAGATTGCATACGACAGATACCACTTTGCAAGACAAATTAATTGAAACAATTAATGAAGCTTGTGTGAAATTTCCGGGCAGATTAATTATCCCTGCTTTCAGTATTGGGCGTACACAGTCGCTCGTATACAGCCTAAATAAAATATTTAGTGAAGGATTATTGCCGCCTGTTAAAATATTTGTTGATAGTCCGTTAGCCAGTTTTGCTACAGATATCTATCGCAAACATCAGTTGCTTTTAAACCAAGAATCTCAGGAGTTTTATAAAAGAAAGGGAGATGAGTTCGAATTTGAAGAATTGACTTATGTGCATGATAGAAAAGAGAGCCTTTCTGTATCAAACTACCATGAGCCTTGTATCATTATTTCTTCCGCAGGTATGCTGGAAGGAGGGAGAATTCAGGATCACTTGTATTACAACATTCAAAACTACTATTGTACCATATTATTTATCGGGTATTGTGCTAAAGGAACACTTGGTAACCGCCTTTTGAGGGGTGACCCAATTGTAAGATTGAGGAATCGCGAATTGATGGTATATGCTAGTATTAAGCAAACTGACTTATTAAGCGGGCATGGCGACCATAAAGATTTGGTCAATACGGTCAAACAGCAAGATCAGCATAAGATCAGTCAGGTATTCCTGGTTCATGGCGAAATTAATAGCATGAATTTGCTTAAAACTGCCTTGGAAGAGGAAGGTTATCCGGTTAGTATTCCGGAGCGCGGACAGGTCTTCGAACTGTAATAGCTAATTTTTTGTAGTAAAAACTGGACATATTTATCCACATCGTTCACGGAATTTCGTTTGATATCACGTTAGCTTGATTGTAACTAAAACATTGATAGTGAATCGTTTTTTTTAATTAAATGCCAATAAAGCGGCTTTGGCAGGATTATTACGTATAGCATTTCGTTCACACAATAAAATGAACGATTTATTATCTAACTATTAAAACGATGAAATCAAAATTTACTAAAGCGGCCCTTGTACTTTCCCTGGTTGGATTGTCGTCGCAATTATTTGCGCAAACAGATAGCGTAAGTTCAGCAGACAGGTTCTCAAAAAAAGAATTCCGTACATGGTCAATAGGACTTAACGGTGGTATGTTAACACATTATACCCCATTCAACAACAGAACTAATGGCGACTTCAGTACACCTTATGAGGAATGGGGTTACGGCGGTTACATTAAAAAACAAATTGTTCCTGGATTTGGCTTACAGGCAGATTTCCTGGCTGGTAAGGTTAGAGGTGGAAGACCGAATGCAACGCCAGGAAGCGCAGCAACTTTTACTACCAGAATTGACTGGTCAGCAGCCGTAACTGGTGTGTTCACTGTTGCAAATTTAAGTCTTAACCAAAAAAGAAATATACTTTCACCTTACGCGAAGATCGGTGCAGGATATATGTCATCAAGTGCTAACACTAATGCAACCGTAAACGCAGCAAACACTCCATATCAGGAGAACTGGTTTGTACCAGTTGGAGCGGGCTTTAAATTAGGTGTTTCTAAAGGCGTAAACATTGATCTAGGTTATACTGTAAACTTTACTAAAGCACAAAACTTTGATGGTGTAACAGGAGGAGCAAATGACAGGTTCTCTTATGCTCACGCAGGTATTGAGATTGCTTTAGGACGTAAAGGAACATCTCAACTACAGAATTTCAGCGCAATTGCGGCACTCCGTGAAGCAAGTGCAGCAGAAAGTGCTGAATTAAAAAGAGCTTTGGCAGCTTCAGAAGAGGCGGCTAGAAGAGATAGAGATGCAGCAGCTGCAAAATATGCCCAAGATTTGGGAGATGATGATGCTGACGGTGTAGCAAACAAATTTGATAAATGTGCGGGTACTGCTGCCGGAACCGTTGTAGACGGAGCTGGATGTCCATTAAAAGCGCCTGCACAAGTAATCAGAGAGAAAATCGTTGTTACAGAAGCAGATCGTAAAGTGGTAGATGAAGCTATCAGAAACTTAGAATTTGACTTAGGTAAAGCAACTATTCGTTCTACTTCATATGCTACATTGAATAAAGTAGCTGCCTTATTAGTAGAGAAAAACTTTAGCTTGAAATTGGCAGGTCATACTGATAACACTGGTTCAATGGCTTTAAATCTTCGTTTATCGAAAGACAGAGCAGAATCTGTAAAAGCATACCTGGTATCTCAAGGAGCTAATGCATCAAGAATCGAAGCAACAGGATATGGTCCAAACCAACCAATAGCTTCTAACAAAACTGCTGCAGGACGTCAACAAAACCGTAGGGTTGAGTTCTCATTGTTCTAGTAGCAATATTTGATAACTAAGGAAGGCTGCCTGATATGGCGGCCTTCTTTGGTTTTTACCAAACCAAGTTTGTTTTGCTTTGTTATATGACAAAGAAACTATTATGGCAAAGGAAAAATCTAAGGATTACTTAAGTAAGCATCCGGAACTGAAAATTGATGATACATTAAATCTGGGTTTAGATGCTGATCAATCATCAACAGGTGATTCAGATTGCTATAATAATGACAATGACCAAGTTTCAGGTAATGGTGATGCGAAAGTATATTCTCCATTAGACGACAAATGATAAGTTTGGCATCATTTTTTCTTATGTATATATAATACACACTAAATTTTAAAATCATGAAACATTTATTTTCAGTACTAGGAATCGCAATCATGCTATCAGCGTGTAGTAATAATGCAAAGCAACAAGAATTGGCAAGACAACAGGAAATTGCAAAACAACAAGCAGTTGCTGCTGTTAAAGACAGTTTGAAATTAGATAGCTTCAGAAGAGCAGAAGCCATGAAGGTAGAAAACGAAAAAGTTGCCGCAAGAGTACGTGAAGAAAAACGTACATTGTTGCTTGCAGAACGTAATGAAGCAGCTCCATCACCAAGAACATATAGCGAAACTGAAACTACCACAAAGAAAAAAGGTTGGAGTTCAGCTGCCAAAGGTACCGTAATCGGCGCTGGAGCAGGAGCGCTAGGCGGTGTTTTGATCGATAAAAAAGATGGTCGAGGTGCTATAATCGGAGGGCTTGTAGGAGCCGGCGCAGGATACCTAATTGGTCGTGATAAAGACCGTAAATCAGGTAGAGTTCAACCGAAAAACTAATTTTAATTACCTTATATCTCGTAAAGAGCCATTTAGTAAAATAAATGGCTCTATTTTTTTGTCAAAAATGCAGGATTTTTCAATTTATAAATTCAAATTGTTTAAATATTTCGTATGTTCGTTAGGTATTAAATGATTCCTAAAGGCGATTAAAAATTTCAAATGGCTAAGAAGCAAATATTAGTTGTGGATGATGAAGTAAGCATTTTAAAGCTGTTGAATTTTGTTCTTTCTAATGACTATGATCTGGTGATAAAAAACAGTGGTGTAGAAGCACTTACATGGTTGGAAGAGGGAAACTCTCCGGCACTTATACTATCTGATTTAGAGATGCCTTATTTTGATGGAAGTTCATTTATTCACAATCTGAAAATTAGTGGGTTTTACAGGGATACACCAGTTATCATTTTGTCTGGAGCCATTAACCTTGAAGAACGGGTTTCTCAAATGTCCTTTACGCTAGATGCCTACATTCCAAAACCATTCAATCCAGTGCAGTTAAAAGAAGCGATTTCAAATGTTTTCAAAAAATATGAGTCCATTGGAAACTAATTACAACATGCAGAATAACCAACATTCCATAGCGTTACTTTTTTCTTCACCAACATTTGAGCACAGTCTCTTACCACAGCTCAATTCAGCTTTTACAGTGCACTCGGAATCAAATGTGAACTCGTTGGAAAGCTATTTAAAAGAGCAATCTCTGTTTAGCTTACCAGATGTGATCCTGCTTGAAGTAGATGAAGAGCTCAGGTGTTTTGAATTTGTTCGTATGCTTAAAGCTAATGCCTTATTAAAAGGTTTAGTTATTATTTTGCTGTCAAAAGATAAGAAGGAGGAAGTGAGGCAGTTGGCTATGCAATATAAAGTGAATGACCTATATGTTTCGCCCATTCCTGTAAAAGACCTTTGCGAGCGTATCGTGTTCCTGGTTAAGTTCAAGTTGATTAAACCCCAACTGGCAGATCTTTCTCAGATTGATTACAGCTATAAAATACCTACATTAAAGCGTGTATTTGATATTGTTGTGTCTGGCTCAGCTTTACTTATACTGTCACCCTTATTTCTTGTTGTGGCAGCCGTTGTGGCACTCGAATCAAAAGGTCCGGTATTTTTCAAAAGCAAACGGGTAGGTACTGGTTATAGGGTATTTGATTTTTATAAATTTCGTTCCATGCGCACAGGGGCAAGTGCAGAACTTAACAATCTGAGCAGTCTAAACCAGTATAAAGGTGAGGACGCGGCGAAGAGTGTATTTGTTAAACTTAAGAATGATCCGCGTGTGACCAAATTCGGCCAATTTATCAGAACATACAGCATTGATGAATTGCCACAGTTGTTAAATGTATTAAAGGGTGATATGTCCTTAGTTGGTAATCGTCCTTTACCTTTATATGAAGCTGAAATGCTGACCTCTAACGAGTGGACTATGCGTTTTCTTGGGCCAGCTGGATTGACAGGGTTATGGCAGGTAAGTAGGAGGGGTAAGGCTGACATGTCTGAAAGAGAGCGCAAACGTTTAGATAACTTCTATGCGCAGAACCATTCCTTCTGGCTAGACCTTAAAATCTTGATGAAAACATTACCGGCAGCTGTACAAAAGGAAAAGGTTTAATAATTACTTATTCACATAAAAAAGGGGATGAACTGATAAAGTTCATCCCCTTTTGGTTTTAACAATTTTTGTCTATTTGGTCTTATCGTCACAATTTTGTCTGGTGATGTTCACACCATTCAGTATCACATCAAATTCAGTGCGTCTGTTTAATTGCTGATACTCTTCCGGACAAGGAACACCATCATAGCATCTATTTACCAATCTGGTTTTTCCGTAATACTCTACTTTCACTCTTGAAGCCGATATCCCTTTACTTACCAGGTAAGTTTTAGATTGTTCTGCTCTCCTCAATGACAAACTTCTATTGTACGCTTCTGAAGCGCGACTATCGCAATGACTGGAAGTGATCACAGTAATCTCCGGGTACTTATTCATCAAAGCGACTAACTCATCTAAAGCAGGTCTGGCATCAGGTCTGATATCAGACTTATCCAGATCATAATAAATGTTTTGTACAGCAAATATCTTTTTAAGAGAATCACAATTGTTTAACACATATTGTTGAATATTTTCGGTCTTAAACAAATAAATGTCTTTCTTGATTACTGAATCCTGCTCTATGCCTACTGAAGAAGCAAAGCCAATTTGGTTCACAAAGCCTAATTTTTGGCCTATCAATTCATAGTCCATATCTCTTGGGAGCTCCCTGCTAAATTCACCTTTTGCATTTGTGCGCACAGTATCAGTTCCATCAAGATGCCTCATTAGTAGCCTGCTGCCTGCAAGTGGAAGCTTTGTTCTACCATCACGTATTGTTCCTTTTAACAAAATCACATAAGAAGATTTTTTGAAACTGTAGATGTCATCATTCCCTCTTCTGTTGGAGCTGAAATATCCACTTTTCTCATCAGTATCTCTGATCAAGCCAAAATCATCTTTCGAAGAGTTGATAGGTGCGCCCATGTTTTTAGGCTCAGTTGTGGGCTTCATTTCATTAAGCTTAACTTCGAACACATCAAGGCCGCCTAAACCAGCATGGCCGTTGGAAGCAAAGAACAGTACATCATTCTTATCCAGATAAGGGAACATTTCGTTGCCTTCAGTATTTATCTTTTTACCCATGTTTACCGGCCTGGTCCACTGACCGTTGCCAGAACGAACACAGTAATAAAGGTCGGAGCCCCCATAACCACCTGGTCTGTCAGATGAGAAGATTAGGATATTTCCACCTTTATTCAGTGCTGGGTGACCAGTTGAGAATTCATCACCATTATAAGGGAATTCGGTAATCTTACCCAAATCATGACCAGATACCGTGTACATTTTTAGCTTCGTAACACCTTCCCGACTCGTACCGGTACTGCCTTTGAAAAAGTTATTACGGGTGAAGATGATAGACCCATCAGGAAAAACTGAAGCAGAAGCATCATGATATTTTGAATTCAATGCGCCTTTCAATAACGTTAAATTCAAGTCCTTTTCCAACAATAAACCTAATGTGTCACGTTCTAAAGAATTGTTAAAATTACCAATCGTCTTGGTATCGTTACTTGTAGGAGCAGTATCATCATCGTTAAACCTGTAATTCTTGTTAGTGGAGTTTTTGGCCACTGCTAACAGGCTATCTGGATCAATAATTTTAATTTGCTTTAAAGTAGGAATAGAATAAAGATTGGAGAAAGGTGTATTGTCCCATTGGAATATCCTTCTGGCGAATTTTTTGGAATTCCTGTTACTGGTAAACATCAATCCATCTTTATAATAGATAGGAGAGTAATCAGAACCTTGAGAATTCAAGTTAGTAAAACCAACTTTCCAGTTACCAGTATTTTTGTTAAACAAACTGAGGTTAGCATTCGCAAACGCTGCTGCGCGCTTATCGGTAGGTATTAAGCTATAGTATGCCCTGTATAAAGCCTCAGAACGTTCGTATTGCTGGTTATTTGCCAAAGCCTCTGCGTAGTAAAGAAACCATTCAGGCTTTGCATTCTTTTGTTTAGTTAATTTCTCGTACCAATATTGTGCCTCTTCATAGTTATTGATCATTTTATAACTATAAGCGATCATTTCCTGTGCCTTAACGTTCGCCGTGTCAGCAGCCAAAATTGGGCTCAACTCTTTAATTGCAGAAATGTATCTGAAAGAGGAAAACTCTGTGGTGGCCTTGGTCAAATCTGCTTCTTTTTTCGTTTGGGAGAAAGCAGTACCAAAAGCAACAATTAAAAATAATGAAAGAGTCAGCGCTTTATTAAATGTAGAATTCATCATAATTAAAAGTATCTTGGAGATAAGATTTTACCACTGCTGAAGCCAAATTCGTACCTCAGCATTATTTCGTGACTACCTTTGTTGAATTGCTGCAAAGCAGTAGTACTGTAATCGTAGCTATAACCGATCCTGATTTGAGGAGTTGCCTGGATTTCAATCAATCCTGCAACGTCAGCACTCGTTCTGTATTGAGCGCCGATACCAACAATATCTTTAATCCAAAGCGTTGCATTAAGGTCACCTTCAATAGGAGCACCCTTCACGCCTTTAATCAGGAAAGAGGGTTTGAACTTGAAGTCATCGCTCAAGGTAAACACATATCCACTTGAGAAGAAAACGTGCATGGCTTGGGTATTTCTATAATCAGAATTATTTGACGTGTAATTGGTAAGCCTGTTTTTTACAATGTCCTGCAGGGATAAACCGATGAAGAACCGATCAGAGTTATAGTAAACACCGGTACCAAAATTAAACAACATTTTATTCTCTGTATAGGCAAATGCAGGGTCGTAAGTGTTGGAATTTAGATTTACGCTGTTGTAATCTGCACGAAATTGGTTAATGTCTCCCTGAAGTCCAAAAGCCAGCGTGCCCTCGTCCATTCTTATCCTGTAGGCGCCACTGATTACAGCACCGTTGTTCTGTACTACACCAAGTTTATCAGTAAATACTTGGACACCTAAACCAATTCTTTTATCAAGAATCGGCGCATCTAAAGTAAGTGTACCTGTTCTTGGCGCACCATCAATTCCAGTCCACTGATTCCTGAAAAGGGCAGTAGCAGAGGTTACGTTTCTACTACCAGCATATGCCGGGTTGATAGCAAGCGTGTTGAACATATACTGAGTGTACATGGCGTCCTGCTGAGCATTTGCTGCAAAAGAAGTAATGATCAGGCAAGCGGTAAGTATGATTTTATGTATTCGTTTCATGTTATCTGTTAATTGTAAGGACTCCCACTTTTTTCTCTGTTCCATCTATGATGATCACGTAATAATAAGTACCAACTGGAACTTCATTACCAACGTAAATACCTTCCGTAGTTTTACCATCCCAGGTGTTCTTGTAATCTTTAGAACGGTAGACTCTATTACCCCATCTATTGAAAACTTCAAGGTTAATAGTTTTACCTAATGCATTTTCTACAACGAAGAAGTCGTTGATACCATCACCGTTAGGAGAGAAACCACCAGGGATCTTCAACGGATCTTTAGTTAAAGTAATTGGTGTTAATTCAGAAGGAGACACATCACCAGGTTTAGTCGCATCAGGATCGGGAACTAATCCATTGGTAGATTGATCCTGAGTTAAAGTACCTGTGCTAACCGAATAGCCATCAGCAATTGCAAAATTGTTGAATTTTCCGGCTTCAGTTCCTAACACTAATCTTAGTTTTAACGTAGCAGTTTCAGTTCCTTTTGCTGCTAATGTACTTGTAGCAAGTAACAGACTTGAAGTTCCAGATCCATTATAGGCAGGATTTGATTTCAATGTTCCAGTCGCCGAAATACTAACAACTTGGTAATTTACCCCTGGGAATGCTAGACTGAGGTTGTCAGTCAAACTAAGGCGCTCCAAACCAACATCACCGTAGTTCTTTAAGGTAAATGTGTAGGTAACATCGTAGCTGCCATCAAAGTTCTTCACAACTGCAGCAGCTTTTGCAAGACCAATCTTAGCTGGTGTAGATACTGTAATTGTTACTGTTGCGGGCTGAGATTCGTTACCGTTAACATCTCTTACAATATAAGTGAAATCATCAGGACCTGTATAACCTGGTGTAGGTGTATAGATCGGTTTACCAGTTGCCGGGTCAATTGTTATTGTACCATGTGTCGGTTGTTTAGTAATAATAACAGTGCCTCCGGCAGGAACAGGCACATCTATAACTTTAGGTGTACCGGTATTTACTGGCACTATAATGTTCGGCGTTAGAATAACGATCGTTGGAACTTGAGGTGTTACATCCGAAGGCGAATTCGGATCTGGGTTCAAACCGTTAGTAGAAATATCCGTTGTGAGCGTTCCTGTTCCTGTAGAATTACCTTGAGTAACTGCAGTATTAGAGAAAGAACCACCAGTTTGATTTGCAGCTATGGTAACTTCTAGTTCTACTTGTTCTTTAAAGTTGGCAGCAATGGTGCTTGTCGTTAACAACATTTCTTTAACAGTGCCACCATTAAATAGTGTGTTTGTTCTTAATGTACCCGAAGCATTTAATCTTGTTATGGTGAAAGTTTTGCCAGGGAATGCAGCACCCAGATCATCTGTTAAGCTCACCCTTTCCAAAGCAACGTCACCATAGTTAACAATATTGAATAAGTAAACTAACTTATAGCTTCCATCAGCATTCCTTATGCTTGAAATTAAGCTCTTTGCAAGGCCAATTTTTGCAGGTTTAGTTACCGTGATCGTTACTTTACCTGGTGTTGAAACAACACCATTTGGATCTTTGATGGTGTAGGTAAATTCATCAGGACCAGAATAACCAGGCGTTGGTGTATAGATTGGTTTACCGGTTGCAGGATCCGTGGTTATAGTGCCATGCAGTGGGGGAGTTACAATTGTGTAAGAACCGCCCGGTAAAACTACAGGGATGTTTATAATCACTGGAGTTCCACTTGTCGCAGGTTGATTGATATCTGGTGCAGGTACCGCAGGATTGATCGCTACAGTTACAGAAATTGGATCAGATTCAATTCCATCACCTGTTCTTAATTTGTAAGTGAACACATCATTTCCCGTGTAACCAGTTGTTGGCACAAAGACAGCATTTCCAGAAGCATCAATAGTTACTGACCCATGTGCAGGGTTAGAAACAATGATTGGTGTTGTACCCAAACTGCTTGGGTCGTTCGCTTTAATGTTTATGGTAACTGGAGTGTTTAATGGGGTAGTGCGGCTATCTGCCAAACCTACAGGTTTAACATTCACGGTTACTAAAATTGGAGTTGATTCTAAACCGTTCGCGTCTCTTAGTTTATAAGTAAATGTGTCCTTTCCAGAGAAGGTGTCGAAAGGTGTGTAAATTGGTACTCCAGAAGGGTCAAGTACTACTGTACCATTTAATGGTACCGCAACCAGCACGACAGTAGTTCCTGTTTTACTTTGATCATTGTCTTTTACTGGTATAGTTATAGGCGTCTTAGCTGGCGTTGTGGCAACATCCGGTGAACCTGCAGGGTTTGAAGTAAGCGTCACCGTAATCGGATCCGATACCAAACCGTCCGGAGTTCTCAATGTATAAGTAAATACATCCGTACCGGTAAAACCAGGATTTGGTGTATAAGTCACAATACCCGATGGGCTTACTGAAACTGTTCCGCTGGTAGGCGTTGTATTGATAACTACCGTTGTATTCGTTTTACTTGGGTCGTTACTCTTCACGTCGATAGGAGTTACGCCATTTACTGCGCCGATATTATCGTTAACACCAACAGGTTTCACATTTACTATTACAGTTATCGGATCAGAGGTAGCACCATCCACTGTTTTAAGCGTATAGGTAAACACATCCTTACCAGAAAAATCTGTACTTGGTGAGTACAGTACCTTGTTGTCTGCACCTACAGTCACACTACCACTTGTTGGTACCGTGGCAATAGTCACTGTTGTTCCGGTATTACTGATGTCATTATCCTTAACGGCAATCGAAATGGGAGTGTTGGTTGGAGTAGTAACCTCATCGTTACTGCCCACTGGCTTTATGGTAATATTAACTAAAATAGGATCTGACTCTAAACCGTCGGCTGTTCTTAAAGTATATACAAAGCTATCAGGTCCTGAATAACCAGCTGTTGGAGTAAATGTTACCACATTGGTTGTGGTATTTAATGCAAGTGTTCCATGAAGAGGAGGGGTACCTAAAACTACAGAAGTTCCGGTTTTACTCAGATCGTTGTCCTTAACAGGTATTACAACAGGAACATTGATTGGTGTAGAAACTACATCATTAGATCCAACTGGTTTTACGTTAATCGTAACTGTTATCGGATCGGATTCCAATCCATCATTTGTCCTAAGCAGATAAGTGTAGGTGTCTTTACCAGAAAAACCTGCGATTGGCGTATAAGTAACGGTATTGGTGCCGTTTACAACTATCGCACCATTAGTAGGTGGAACTACGGGAATCACTGTCGTTCCTGTTTTGCTCGCGTCGTTATCTTTAACAGAAGTGGTAAGTGCAATGCCGGCAGGAGTAGTTCCTGTGTCTGGCTGACCAGTTGGTCGAACACTTACTGTAACAGTAATCGGATCAGATTCAACTCCACCTGGGGTTCTTAATTTATAGGTGAAAGAATCACGTCCGCTAAATCCTGCAATAGGCGAATAGGTAACCGTATTATCGGGGTTCACGACGATATTACCATTAACAGGCAAGGTAGCTTCTACAACAGTGGTTCCCGCTCTTCCGGGATCATTATTTGCAACAGGTATTGTTACAGGCGTTGAAGCTAGTGTCGCTGCATTATCATTGGTACCAATAGGCTTTACGCTAACCGCTATATTTACTGTAGCAAAATTCGAAGTTAGACCTCTAATATCTTTTACAGTATAGGTAAAAGAATCAGGACCTGTGTATCCGTTATTTGGCGTATAGAGTGCTATACCAGTTGCAGGATCTACAAACACGGTTCCGTTGGTCGGAGCGCTAATAATAACTACTGATGCAAGGTCAATAGTCGGATTTCCTTCGGGATCTGTATCGTTGTCAAGAATGGGAATGTTTACAGGGGAATTCAAGTTGGTACTCACCGCATCATTAACTGCAGTCGGTCTCCTGTTCACATTTACGACTACGTCGTCAAAAGTAGAACAGCCACCAGCAGTTGTGATTGTCCATCTGAAAGTATATACACCGCCTAATAAATTACTTGCAATAGTATTAAAGATGGTGTTGTTAGCAAAAATAGCTGTACTAGGTCCAGAAACTTGAGTCCATAGACCGGTATTCCCTGCACCTGGATCATTTGCCGCTAGCGATGTGGAAACAGATGGATTTGCAAAATTTATAAAAATATCAGGGCCAGCATTCGCGCTAATAGAAGGAGCCACATAGTTAAGCGTGTATGTTGCGTTACTTGAAGTTATGCCATAATTATCTTTGACATTATAAGAAACTGCAACAGGTCCAATGAATGCCGTAGAAGGAACAAAAGAAACAGTGCCGTCATCATTAGCTGTAAATATACCTTTTCCAGCGACCGAAAAAGTTTTTTGGATTCCGATCGTAGCGGGGTCTAAATCGATAGAATTTTTGCTAATTGCTGCACCAGCATTCGGCGTGGTATCATTTGCCGTAACATCAAATGAAACGGGGGTATTGAAACATCCGTTTGTAGCATCAGGATTAGCTGTTGGGGGATTTAATCCATTTGTGTTGAAAACTGAAATCGCAACATTTCTTACTTCATGAAAGTTAACATTATCACCTGTCGAAGACGCAAATCCATATCGCAAGTTTGCGGGAGCAACAGTCATGTATGGATATCGATCTATCATGGTCACCGTATTTAATGTAGGACCACCTTGTGTCAATCTAACAGTAACAAAATAACCCCCCGCAGGATTAGGCTCCATTTCCATTGAAACTTTTCTGTAAGCATCAGATGTTGTTTCAGGAAATCTACGTGAATCGTTTCCTGCCAATGGAATTCCTTTATCAACTGTTCGTTGAGAGATTAAAAATGGATAATTATTAGCAGTAAGTGCATCTCCAGTACCCTTTCCTCTCAACGTGATGGACCCAGGTCTTAAGCCAGGTATTCCTCCTTGTCTTCCCTCTATGGGGTTTGAAAAATTACCATACTCATCTAATCCAATGCCTAGGTATCCACCATTTACTCCTACGGAAGTAGGAGTTGTATTGGTATATTGCGCGTATCCTAATGATCCTCCGAAACCACCGATAGTAAATGGAGTGGCTGCAGCGTCGAATAAAAAGAAACTGATCCCGTCGGCACCAGTTCCACCATAAATGTAATATTCGAACTCAACTCTTAAACCATTGGCTGAAGGAAAGTCTGAGTTACTGTAGGCAAATCCTTTCTGATCAGTTGCATTACTAGTTAGCCTCAAATAACCCTCTCCAACTGGATCAATAGGAGTTCCGCCATTGGCAGAGCTACCTGCGGCAGTTAAAAATGCGGATGGTGCGCCACCGAATGTTATACCAGGCGCTGTGGCCGCGCGGAAACTTTCAATGTAAGGAAATTGCGCATATACGGAGGGAGATATAAGCTGTATTAGAAAGAGAAGTACGAGATAACGTATAAGTCTAATCATATTTAAATTAAGATAATTGCCATTATATGCATCATGCAAGCCAAAAATAGCGCCATGAAACTAAAAGTGGCGTCAAATAGGGCATAACACGATGAAAATCCCGTAAATATACGAAAAATCAATAAATTAATAATATATACGAATCTAAATTAGGGACTGTCGGTGTGGAATATAGTCCCGAATCATTACTATAAATCCACGCTATAGCTTATCCCAAATCCCAGAATGGGGATTATATTGCTTTATAACCTTCGCTGGGTTTCCTGCGACAACTGAGAACGGTGGAACGTTTTTTGTGACTACTGATCCTCCTGCTACAACTGAATGTTTGCCTATTGTTACTCCTGCGGTTATTACAGAATTCGCAGCAATCCAACAGTCATCTTCAATACTTATTTGTTTGGTAGTTACTGGTTGCTTTGAAATTGAAAGAGTCGAGTCCTGATATTCATGATTTAATCCACTTAAAACGACATTTTGTGCCAAAATAACGTTGTTACCAATTGTAACAGGTCCAATAATTACATTACCCATTCCAATTAGAGTTTCTCGTCCAATCATGACATTGCCAACTCCATTGTTAATGGTTGAAAAATCTTCGATTACTGATTTATAACCTAATTCAAATTTGTTGAAAGGTAAAACGTCCATCCGTGTTCGTTTTCTTATTATGCTATTGCCAGCAACTTTGTGAAAAAATGGGTTAACAAAAAGTTTAACCCAAAACCTTGGTCGGGCTTCTTCCGATGGAATTAACATCCAGTGAATGAGTTTTTTTAATTTTGGATTATTTTTAATAATGTGGATTAGTCGGGGCATGTTGATAAGTATATGATTGACGTGACTAGCATATCATAAAGTTGTAATATATATTTGACTTTTACTATTTCTATTATGAATAACTCTAGAAAAGCTAAATCACTTCTGTTATTTTTGCTTTTAACTTGCTTATTTACAAAGCAGTCTATGGCTCAGGAAAGTGTTCTAAGTCAAATCTCCGACCTGTACGTTAACAAACTTATTGCTACTGCTAAGGAGAATTATCCAAGAATTAAGGTTTTTAGTGGCCAAGTTGCAGCCTCAAAAAGCGAACTTTCTACCGCAAAGGCTTCCTGGCTTGATCCGTTTTCATTTCAATATGTGGCGAGATCAAACAAAGCTCAAGCAAATTTAGTAGATGTCACAACCCAAGACATATTGACCGGGTATCAATTTGGAATTTCTGTAAATCCTGGGTCACTATTTAGTAAGCCAGGGCAGGTAAGAAAAGCAAAGGAGCAGGTCAAAATTGCAGAATTCAACCAGCAAGAATATAATTTGACATTGGAAACGGAGGTAAAGCAACGTTATTACCGTTACTTACAAGCTAAGTTATTTCTTAAACCAACAAACGACGCCTTAATCGATGCCGAAAGTACATTTAAGGTTGTAAAATTGGCTTACCAGAAAGCGGAAATTACGCTTGTGGAGTATAATAATGGATCAACAGCCTATAATCAAGCCTATAGTTCGAAGGTTCAAGCAGAAGTAGATTATATGACAGCTAAGGCGTTGCTGGAAGAGTTAACTGTAAAAAAACTTGAAGAAATTAAGTAATGGACGAGATAAAAAAGTTTTTATCGCTTATTAAAAGATATATGCTGGCTTTGATAATAGTTCCTATTGTCACTGTTATCATAACATATTTTCTTGTAAGGAACCAACCAAATTCATACATTTCAGAATCCCAAATAGCCACAGGAATTGTTGATGAAACTAAGCAGTATCAACAAATTTCGATTTTGAATGAAACTATGCTTCAGGGACAGCAGATTACCCAAGAGTTTAGTAACCTAATGTCAATGATGAGAATGAAGAAGTTGCTAGATCAAGTTTCTTACAAACTCATTTTACATGATTTGACGTCAAAAGATAAGTTTCGAAAAGAAAGTAAGTTGTTATCCACTTTGAATAGTGATGCTCGAAAACACGCGGTCGAAACTTACACAGAATTATTTGCTAAAGGACAGGGCTTAGATCTTTCAAACAGCGATCAAAATGGATTAAACAGCGTTTTGCAGTCGATGGGCTATGACTCAGAAAGCCTGAATTCAAAATTGAACATTTTTAGAGCTGGAGACAGTGATTTTATTTCTATACAATTTGAGTCTGAAAGTCCAAATCTGTGTGCCTTTGTAGTCAATGAACTTTCTATCGAGTTTGTTAAATATTATTCAAATGTCGTTAAAACAAATAAGGTAAAAGCCACCAATTTTCTTGGTGTCTTACTGAAAGAGAAAACGGACACCCTCGCAAGTCGGATGTCAAATCTTCGAACATATAAAATTAGAAATAGAGTATTAAATTTAGATGAACAGTCTAAGCAATTATATTCTAGTATTGTTGAATATGAGAACCAAAAGCAGCAGATTATTCAGAATACTTCATCATATGCCGGCGCCTTAAATGAAATTGATCGAAAGTTTTCTCCTGGTGAAAGAAAATATATTGAGTCAATTTTATCAAAAGTTAATCAAGATATCATCGACTCAAGAGAAGAATTAAGCGCCTTGTATGAAGCGCAATTCAATAACGATTTTGATTCTAAATACCAAGTTTCCATTGATTCTGTGAGACAAAAGATGAGTTCTGAAATTGCCAAATCGTCGGATCAATATTTGACTAGTCCACTCGCAACTAAACAAACGCTTGTACAGCAAAAGCTTGATCTGGAAATTAAACTAGACTTGTCCAGGTTTAGCGTCAATGCGTTGGAGAATAAGCTTCGTGAACTTAATGCTAAGTTTGACGCAATGGTACCAAAGGAGGCAGAAGTGCAAACATTACAAATGGGTATTGAAATTGCCACAAAAGAATACATGGATGTATTGGACAAATACAATCAGAGCAGTTTAGAATCGGGTATTTCTGTCAAACTTAACATTATCCAAGTTGGTATGCCAGGTGCTGCTCAACCTTCCAAAAAAATGCTCCTTGTGATACTAAGTGCAATTATCAGTTTGATCTTTTGCATGGTGATTATTTTTGTATTTTTTCTTTTTGATAGAAGTATCATTTCACCTGAACAACTCGCAAATAAAACTGCATTACCTGTTTTAGGAACAATTAACGAACTAAATATTAGTTCGATTGATTTAAAAGAAATTTGGACAAGTAACAATCTTGAGCCAGTAGTAATGGACTTGAAAAATCAGTTAAGATCCATTAGATACGAAATAGAAAATGATCTTCAGGGCAAAATTCTTGTAATAAATAGTTTAAATAGTGGTCAGGGCAAAACATTTTTGGCTATGAGTCTAGCCTTTGCTTGGATGATGACTAATAAAAAGATATTGGTAATTGATGGGAATTTTAATAATCCTAAAATTAGTGATCTTTCCAGCGCTAATTATTATATCGAGGATTATTTACAAGGCAAGATTAATCTCGATTATATCAGTAACGAATCAATAACTATTTTAAAAAACCGGGGTGGCGATAAATCTCTAATAGAATTAGCAGATTATAAGCAAATTAAAAATCAGCTTGAATTAGCGAAAGAGAAATTTGATTTAATATTGATTGAGACTGCACCATTAAATGTTGTGAATCAGTCAAAGGAATGGCTATCTTTTGCTGACAATATTATAGGAGTATTTAAATATGGTAACAGTCTTAGCGATAAGAAACGGGCTCAAATTAATTATTTAAGCAAAACAGGAATGTATCTTGGTTGGATTATGAATCAGGTACCACAAAAAAAATAAAGATGTCTTTCGTTCAGTATCTATGGTTGTTCATTCAAGTTATTATAGGATTTAATTTATTTTTTCCGGCAACTTGTTTTTTGCTATGGATTTTAATTAAAAGCAAAAGGCCGATAATCGATGCTAAATCAGAATCTGATTATGCAATAATTGTTACCGCTTACGAACAAACTCATACCATACCCCCGGTTGTGAATTCTATTTTGAATTTAAAATATCAGAATTTTTTAATATATGTGGTGTGCGATAAGTGTGACATTTCTAATCTTCATTTTTCAGATGATCGTGTGATTATCCTGCAACCTCATGAAGTATTAGCTAGCAATACAAAATCGCATAAATTTGCTTTTGATAATTTTAAAAGGAATCATGATAGAATTACCATCATCGATAGTGATAATTTAGTAGATAAAAATTATTTGACTGAACTTGATAGAGCCTTTGATAAGGGCTTTATAGCTGTTCAAGGTATCAGAAAAGCAAAGAACCTTGACACAAATATTGCACGACTAGATGCGGCGAGAGATATTTACTATCATTTTTACGATGGAGAAATTCTGTTTGATTTAGGCTCTTCTGCAACTCTTTCCGGTTCCGGTATGGCCTTTGATCGGAGTACCTATGCTAACTTTTTGGAAACTACAGAAGTATCTGGAGCTGGATTTGATAAAGCGCTTCAAGCTTGGTTATTACGAAGAAATAACCGCATAGCATTCGCAAAGAAAGCAGAGGTATATGATGAAAAGACTTCTAAATCAGAGCAGCTCATAAACCAAAGAAGTCGATGGATAAATACTTGGTTCAAATATTTTTCATTAGGATTTGGTATTATCTTGAGAGGTATTAGAAATCTAAGCCTAAATCAGTTTCTTTTTGGGATAGTTTTATTGCGTCCACCGTTGTTTATATTCTTGATATTTTCTTTCTTGGCATTGTCTGTAAATATTCTGTTTGGATCGTACTTTGTCGCATTGATTTGGATTTTCGGATTTATATTATTTATTTGTTTTTTCCTAGTTGCTTTAATTTTCAATAAAGCTGATCCTAGAATTTATCAATCTCTCAGAAATATCCCAACATTTGTTTTTTATCAAATTAGCTCTCTGTTAAGAGTTCGCAAAGCCAACAAGATATCTGTGGCAACAAAGCATACTTTTATCGAAGAAAAGGAGGATAGCGATGAAAGTTGAACCAAAAAAAAGGGAAGATTACACAATTACTTTTAATCAATTAAAAAGAAAAGCTGCGCTTATTTATGTATTCGTAATGGCATTTGTCTGGGTATTTAAAATTTTATTTTTTTAAATTAGGTCGCGATGCATGCATTAGTCTCTAGGATAAAAGATAAGCAATCAGTTGGTATTTTTGCGGCTGCGATTCTTCTTATTGCCCTCCTTGTTTCCAGTTTAGTGGCGACCATTGGTGTAAGTGGAGGTGTTTTTTTACTTGTGGTCACAATAACACCGATAGCTATTTTTTGCATTATAAAATTCCCAAGATTTGGAGTCATAGTTTTTATGATTTCCGCCTACTTTATTATGTTTATTATTAAGCTGGGCTTAGTAAATTTCCCTCTGGGAACATTAATGGACGGCATGCTCTTGCTTCTGCTAATAGGTTTTTTTGTAAATCAAAAAATGGACCCAAATTGGGAAATTCTTAACAACTCAATTTCATTTATTGTTATAATTTGGATAGTATATAATGTGATTGAGGTTGTTAACCCTAATGCAGAGTCAAGGCTAGCCTGGTTGTATACCATAAGATCATTAGCAGGAGTAATGTTTTCATATTTCATCTTTATGTATCAAATCAGAACAATAAAATTCGTAAGGTTTATAATAAAGATTTGGTTACTCATGTCAGTTATTGCGGCAGTGTATGCACTAAAGCAGGAATTTATCGGTTTTTCAGCATTTGAGCAGAGGGATCTTGATAACAATCCTCTGTTAGCAGACCTATTGTTTATTGATGGACATTGGCGTAAATTCTCTGTTTTTGCAGATCCAATTTCTTTTTCTTACAACATGAATGTAAGTAGTATTCTATGTATCGGGTTATTATTTGGTCCTTTTTCGAAAAAGCGCAAGATTATCCTGGTTTTAATGATTATATTATTTACAACTTCTATGCTATTCTCTGGAACGAGAGCTGCCTATATTTTAATTCCAGTTGCATTGAGTTTATTATTTATTTTAAATCTCAATTTCAAGATGATAGTTGTGGGGATATTTGTCGCATTTACATTTGTATTCTTAATATACGTCCCGACTTCGAACTACACACTTTATAGGTTTCAGACTGCATTCAAACCAAGTAATGACGCTTCCTTCAACGTTCGAAAAAAAAACCAAAAAAAAATTCAGCCCTACATTCAGAGTCATCCTATGGGTGGTGGGTTAGGCTCATCGGGAGCTTCTGGAGCAAAATTTTCTCCTAATTCAGTTCTAGGTAGCTTTCCTCCGGATAGTGGTTATGTTAGAGCTGGAATTGAACAGGGTTGGGTAGGTCTGATTCTTTTATGCACCTTGTTTTTTGTTGCGCTTCGAAAGGGTATAAATAACTATTTTAAAATTAAGGATTCTGAATTAAAGTGTTATTGTCTTGCAATGACGTTAATCATATTTGCATTATGTATGGGAAATTATCCACAGGAAGGTCTGATACAATTTCCGCTCAATATTTATTTTTGCCTTTTTATGGCTTTAATCAATATCACTCTTACATTAGATCAAAAAAAAGAAAAGGAAGCTTTGATTGTTAAAAAACATGTTGGAGAATAAGACAATTTTTATTTTTGGCGCGACAAAGTTTGATGGTGTATTTGAGTCTACCAGTTACACAACCGCAAAATTTTTTGCAAAAAACAATGACGTTTACTATATTGATTTTCCTTACACAATAAAGGACTATTTCTCTAAAATTGAAAAGTATTCCATCGATAAAAGAAGAGATTTTTTTTTTAATGGCGGTAAAAATCTGATTAAAACTGATATTCTCAGACTTCATATTGTAATATTGCCGCTCTTGCTTTCTATTAATTTCCTCCCCGAGAATAAAGCTTATAGATGGTTGTTGAAAATTAATGAAAGCCTAATAGCCTCCAGGTTAAATGCCGTTATCAGAAGGCAAGATTTAAAAGATATAATATTTATCAACTCTTTTAATTTTCATTATCCGAGCGTTGGAATTTCATTAAAGCCGATTTTGTCTGTTTATCACTGTGTAGATGCGCTAATAGTTGATTATGATATGAAGCATGGGTTTATATCTGAACGTTTATTGGTGGAATTAAGTGACTTAGTTGTATGCACAAGTAAGCAACTTTTTCTTGAAAAAAAGAAGTACAAGGCTAAAACATTCTTCATTCCCAATGCGGCAGATCTAACTCTTTCATCCGAAGCTTTAAATGACTCTCTGGAAGTACATTCATTACTGAAAGATATTCCAAAACCAATTATTGGTTATTTTGGGCACGTGGAAAGAAGAATGGATTTCGAACTGCTCAAACAGGTTTGTGAATCAAATCCTCAAAAAAGTTTTGTTTTTGTAGGGCCGGTTTCAGATGAATTTGTGCCGGATGATTTCAGAAGGCTTTCTAACGTATTTTTTGTTGGCAGAACTTCCTATCCTGAAATGCCCTCGGTAGTTAAAGGGTTTGATGTTGCTATTATTCCTTTCAAAAAAGATAAGGTAAGCAGCACAATTTTTCCGCTCAAATTATTTGAGTACCTCGGAGCTGGAAAGCCTGTAGTTGCTACAGATTTCAATCCTGATCTCAAGGACTTTACACACGATACTGTTACATACTGTCAAGATTCGATTTCGTTTAGTTCAGCGATTGATTTTTATTTGCAACATGATACGACTTTGCTAAAATCGAAACGAATCCAAGTCGCGGAAGAAAACACCTGGGATAGAAGACTCGGAGAATTAAGTTCCTTATTATCTCGAGAGTTAGTAGTAAAATTTAATATACCAACATAGTTATAGTTGAAATCCACTTTACATGATAAAAGTATTTTTTGATCACCAGAAATTCACTACACAAAGGTATGGCGGCATTAGCAGATATTTTGCAACTATAATAAAGGAAATTCAAAACAGGCCGGACTTCGAATACCTTATTGGAGTATTATATTCTGATAATTATTATATCGCCAATGAGAAAATCCCTCTTAATAGTGGCCTTTTCGAAAAGATATTTAAATTCAAGCAGGGTTCATTAGCATATAAAACCAATCAAGCTTATTGTAGATATTTATTGAACAAAGGGGATTTTGATGTGTTTCATCCAACTTACTATAATCCTTATTTTCTTGAAAATCTTAAAAAGCCATTCGTTACTACTGTTCATGATATGACATATGAAATGCTACCAGAGTATTTTTGGGCAAATGACAGTCTAAGTTATGAAAAGCGGCTGAGTATTGAACGAGCCAATCATATCATAGCTATATCTGAAACAACCAAACGGGACATTGTAAAATTTAATGACATTAATCCAGATAAAATAAGTGTTATTTATCATGGAACAGACGTTGAAACTCCGTTATCATTCGAAGAAGTTTCCGGCCTGCCAGAGAATTATTTACTATATGTCGGCGACAGAAGTGGGTACAAAAATTTTTACCTTTTCATAAGAGCTTATGCAAGAATTAAAAAGGAATACCCAGACATTAAGGTGGTGATGGCGGGCGGAGGAGCATTAGGCATCGGCGATGTCGAATTTTTACGAAGAATGAACCTTTCTGAAAGCGTCTTGCATTATCAGGTTAATGATCAACAACTTAATACTTTGTATAAAAATGCCTTGGCTTTCATCTACCCATCTTTATATGAGGGCTTTGGATTACCAATACTTGAAGCCTTTAAAGCGGGATGTCCTATTTTATTATCTGATACAGATTGTTTTAGAGAAATTGGTGGTGATGCATGTCTCTACTTCAATTGTCATGATGAAGACGATCTGACAGAATCGATTAAAAAACTAATAGGTGATAAGTCAATAGGTGCTAGTCTAGTTACGAATGGTAAAATAAGACTGCTTAATTTTACACTCGAAAATTCCATAAATAAGACTCTTGATGTTTACAAAAAAGTAATTTAATTGCTTTGGGAAAGATTTAGGTTTTTTATTAACTTGAGCGTAGATTTGATTTGTTTCAAGCCTTGGAAGCTATTAGATAGAAGATTTACAATAACTGGCCCGTATGGAGAATGTTACAATAATAACCCCGTGTTTCAACGAAAATTCGACAGTGATAGCTTTCTTAACAGAGCTGGAAAAAATTGTTAGCACACTACTATTTAATTTCAATGTTGTTGTTGTAGATGATGCTTCAACAGACAATACATTATCGATGCTTAAGGAGTTGAAACCAACCTCCCCAAACGTCAAATTTACTATCTTAACTCTTGAGTATAATGCAGGGCATCAGAGAGCTATTTTTCAAGGTTTGCTGTATGCAAATGAGCTTGAAAATTGCGATCGATTCATTATCATGGATTCAGACGGAGAGGATGATCCTACTGCAATAGGAGAAATTCTTGCAAAAGATAAATTTGATATTATTCACGTTGCAAGAGGGAGGAGAAAGGAGAAACTGTCCTTTCAACTTTCATATTATATATACCGATTTATATTCAAAATAATCACTAACAAAATTCTGAATTTCGGAAATTACTGCATGATTAGTAAAAAGGTTTTGAACACAACTTGTCGTACTTCTTTTGTTCATTTCGCTGCCTACTTATCTAAGCAAAGAGTTAAATCGCTCAGCATCACGTACGATAGAAAAAAGCGACTGGACGGTAAATCCAAAATGAATTTGACCAGCCTAGTGCATCATGCTTTCAAATCTTTTATAGAGTATGCGGAAGAATTGCTTATGATATTTCTAAAGCTCTTTGCTGTCATAGGCGTAGCATTTGTTGCAATGCTGACATTTGTAATCTACAAAAAGATTTTCACCAATGAAGCAATTTTAGGATGGGCCAGTACCATGGGAGTAAGCCTCATAAATATGGCTTTAATCTGTTTGGGCTTTTTCATAACAGGCATCCTATTATTAAACATTATGTCCAAGACAGGTAAAGGAAAAAAAGAAGTCTTTTACAAGGAAGCTTAACGAATTACTCTAGTACATCACACCAGATAAATTTATCTGTCATCACCTTTTTTGGGTGCTCTTTGCCAATCCTGAAACCAAGCCAGTTTTTCGGAGCATAAACTTCATTTTGCTTTTCAGAGAGATATGCAGCCCACCATGCAAAGCTGCTATTGGAGATAATGGCAATATCAGCATTTTTTATAATCTGAAAGTCGGTGATTTCGTTATTTAAAGAATAAATATAATTAGGCTTTTGTTCAAAAAAACTCTTTACATGAGGCATATCATCACTCACGAAATAAACTAAATAGTCATCAATGTTCCCTAATGCATCTAAACGCCTTTTAAAATATTCCATAGGTAGCGAAATATCTCTCTTACCGTAATTTAGGTAATCGGTTCTCCTTATATGTACAACAATAGTTTTGTTATTTTTAAAAGCATCCCCAAATTCTTTATCAAATTGATCAGTAAATTCCTTCTTTATTTTAATATTAAGGCCGCCTATAATTTGCTTCACATAGAAGTCGGTTTGAAAAAATCCTTTATAAATTGTCCAGTCCTTTACCTCAACTTTCTTTGGAACCTGAATACTTTCCAGGTAAATCTCATTAAACTTAAACACCTTTGGTGTGACGCGAGTAAAAACGGAGTAAATTTTAGAGCTGAGAATGGTATTTTGATAAGCGCCCAAATCAAAATATTTGGGTAAATAACCATGGTGCGGATTTACAAAAAAGAAAGTCTTGCCCGGGTTGTTTGTTTTTAAATATTGAAAAAAAGCGTATTGAAAAATCTGGTTACCTAATCTTCCTATAAATTTAACACCAACCATATCAGCCTTTTTTTAATATATATTTGTTAATAAACTCAGGATAAAACCTATAAGCATAAATGAAAGAATTTAGTGCATTTACCCTTAACTCTTTCCATAAAATGTATTGCGCAATTGTAAAACCAAAAATGTTAGATATTAACGTTGCATAAGCAGCTCCAATGGTGCCATATTTCCTTATGAAAAAATAATTTAGAATGAGAATCACTGCGGTGTTTGCTAAAACGATGAAAAATGTTACTCTAGTCTTTCCAATTGAATCGATGATTACACCAAATTGTCGCCCGAATGGACCTAAGACGCAGTACAACAAGGTAATATTTAATATTGGAACTGTGTCTGCATATTTATTTCCTGCCAGCAATTCAATGATGTAGCCATCAAAAATATAAATAAAAATTAGGGCGGGTATCACCATGGCCAATATCGTTCCTACAGATTTCTCATAAAGATATTTAATTGCTGGTTTACCTTCCGTTTCTATTCTTTTGGCACTTTGCGGAAAGACAATAGTCGCAACTGCATTTGTGGGAATATCGACTAAATTAACAACTTTAACAGCGATATTGAATGAGCCAGAAGCTGCAGGAGATATAATCCCTGCAAGCATCCATTGATCTATTGTTCCACTTAAAATTGAACTTAAAGATGTGGCGAACGCATATTTACCGTAATGAAAAATCTTTTTAATCCAATCTTTGCTGAAATGATATGCAAAATGAATGTATTGCCTCGTGTAGAACCAGGCGACACCAACGCTTATAATTACTGCCCCAATTTGAATATAAACTAGAAATAGGAGGCTTGTTTTGTATCCAAATGAAAAATTTGCTATTATAAAGATAAGTAGTATTGAAGACCTGATTAGCCCGCTTGCAAAAACGCCGTTATATTTGAAATTCGCCTGTTCAATACAATTTAGTTGTGTTAGGAAGCCTGAAAATAAGAAAACAATATTATACATATACATCATCGGTTCCAAAGAAGGAGCATTTAGAATCCTGGACAGGTACCCGGCAAATATGAAGTTAAATAAAATGCATGCAATAGTAAGTGTTCCACTTATAGTCAATGAAGCTGAAAAAATATTATTATGTTCGGATTTATCAGAACCAGACATGAATTTAATCATCGCACTTTGAATAAGGCCGCTGCGAACAATTTCTAATATAGTTATCGTCTGCATGTAAATACCCCAAACTCCGTAGTCGTCCTTACTTAATAACCTAATCAGAATAAAAAAGGTAGCAACGTTGATTAACGTTCCAGAGAAGTTTTGAAGAATATTGATAAATCCTGACTTAAGCCAGTAATTGTTTTCTTTTTCCATAGGTTAAAAGGACTTTTGAGCAAATTCGAGCACTTCTTCGTAAGTTTTTGCGTGATAGATTGTTGCTCCGGAAAGCTTTGGATACAACTTGTGATAACAACCAAAATGATGCTCTCCTCCGGCTTTCGAAAGTAGAACATTCGTTCCGCCAAAGTAGCTTGCTAAAGCGCCGGTACCACCGTGAGTACTGATAAAATTACTCGCATTGGCATAAACCATCATTTGTAGATGGTTAAAATTACGTGCCTTTCCTTTGTTTTCTTTCCATAGATTTTCCATCAAGATTACTTCCGGGAATTCTTTTTCAATCCAATCATATTCGTCCAGATCATAAATATCACTATTGTCGTTCGTTATATTTTGAGGTCTTGGTCGGTTGTAAATAATCTGATATTTTTCTTTATATTTATTGAAAAGAACTTCGAGAAAATCGACACCTAAAAAGCTTATGGGTGGTCCGTCCCATTCCATGTTATATCTGTTTGCAATTATCAATATTTCTTTTTCATACAAATAAATGCCATTCTTATACATCTCTTTTAATGGAACCTGCTTCCATTTTCTCATGTTATAGTTTTGGCTATATAAAATACGTGGAGTTTCAAAATTGTAATTACCCTCAGTAGTTCTTGTTTCAAAAGATTCCAAGTGATGCGGAGAAAAGTAATATAATTCTTTAGTGTATTTTGCACCATCAGTAGTTAGAAGAGTTCCATTATGATAGTGCCAATAAGCAAAAGGTAAGACGAAAGTTAGATCTGGAGTAAATTCTCCATTAAACGCAATTTGCTTATAGGGTTTTTTTATAAAATAATCTTTAAAGATATACTTAAGTTGTGTCAATTGGCAAATGTAAGTATCTCTATAATAATATCGGAGGCCTTTGGGTACTTTTGGATATCTAAGCACCAAGTATAAGCTCAATATTTTATTGATTATTTTTTTAAGCATATATAATTGTTTAAGCTAAGGACGGTAAAAAAGTGGTTATTTAACTATTAGAAATAAAAAAAAATGGCTTATTAGGTTTTCTTGGTCTAATATACAATAATGAATAACTATGGCAACAAAAGTTCCAAAATAATCAATATAGATAGATTTTAATGCGAAAAACAAACTTCAAAATTATGAAGTAAGTTAACTATTCATAACTTTACTAACCGAATGTAGCGTGCCTAATTTATTTATAGATATTTAATGAAACATTGATGAGACCGGTACAAGTTCCTGAAACCATTTTGAGATATGCAAACCCAAAGATTGAAAAGTCTCAGCTATGTGAAATGGCAAAGACCGACTATCAACTAATTTCCAAGAACGCAGGACCTGAAATTAGTGTTGTTATACCGGCGTATAACGAGCAAGAGAATATTGTACAGACACTCGCTTCACTTTGTGCCAATAAAGTGAATAAAAGTGTTGAGATAATTGTGGTTAATAATAATTCAAATGATGATACACAAAAATTGGCTTTGGCGTGCGGGGTGACTTGTATTTTTCAACCAGTGCAAGGAATAACAATTACTAGAAATTTTGGATTGGCTCACGCTAAGGGTAAATATATTTTAAATGCGGATGCTGATACTATCTATCCATTAAATTGGATTGAATTAATGGTCAGACCTCTTGAAAATTCAAATATTTGTTTAACGTATGGCCGATTCGGTTTACTTCCAACAGTCGGAGCAGGAAGAGCCGTTTATTTCATATATGAATATATAACTGAGATTTCTCGATGGATCAATAAAAAGATAAAGGACGAAGCAGTAAATGTATACGGATTTAATTCTGCATTCCGTAGAGAGCAAGGATTAGCGGTTGATAGTTTTAATCATCCACCAGGAACTAATGAGGATGGTTGGTTAGCATTGAAGCTAAGAAATAATGGTTATGGCAAACTTTATCAGGTCAGGGATATTCGAGCGATGGTATGGACAACTGATAGGAGAATCCAACTAGATGGCGGATTACTGAAGGGAGTTGTTAAAAGGTTAAAAAGAACGATATTTAGGAGATAGATATGCTATTTAATTCATTAAACTTTTTATTATTCTTTTCTTCGGTATTAATCCTATATTATTTCCTGCCCCGTAAGTACACATGGATCATGTTGCTTGTTGCCAGCTTGTTTTTTTATATGTGTTGGCGTTGGCAGTATATTTTCCTGTTATTTTTCCCGGCAACTATAGATTTTTTTGTAGCCAGAAATATTGAAGATACTGCGAATAAAAGGAAAAGAAAAATGTTGCTGCTTTTAAGCATCGTTACTAATCTGGGTTTACTTTTCTACTTTAAATATTTTAATTTTTTTATCAGTAGCATCAATTCGGCAAGTTCGCTGATGAACATTCCATTTTTCTTAAACAGTGCAAAAATATTACTGCCTGTAGGGATTTCATTTTATACCTTTCAAAGTATTGCCTATACTGTGGAAGTTTTTAGAGGTACGATTAAAGCTGAAAGGAATTTTGCCCGGTTTGCATTATTTGTTTCCTTCTTCCCGCAGTTAGTTGCCGGACCCATTAACCGCCCTCAGGTGCTCATGCCTCAGCTCAGAAATCTGGAACCCCTGCAGGCAACGAATTTTATAAAAGGGGGAGGCTGATTTTATGGGGGCTTTTCAAAAAGATTGTTGTTGCAGACCGGCTGGCATTTTTTGTAAATATTGTTTATAACAGCCCGGAATCATATCATGGCATGGCTACCATTCTAGCTACCATTTTCTTTGCTTTTCAAATCTATTGTGATTTTTCAGGCTACTCAGATATTGCCATTGGAGTAGCAAAAACAATGGGAGTAGATTTAATGAAGAATTTTAACAAACCTTATTATTCGCATTCCATTAAGGAATTTTGGAGTAAGTGGCACATATCCCTTTCAACTTGGTTCCGCGATTATCTGTATATTCCATTGGGAGGTAACAAAGTGCGTGTTGGAAAATGGATCTTTAATCTCTTTATCACATTCCTGGTATCAGGTATCTGGCATGGGGCAAGTGTTAATTTTATCATTTGGGGAGCAATCCACGGCCTGTTAATTGTCCTCGAATCCCTAAACTCAAAATATAAATTTATTCCTTTTAAATTGCCAAAGGCATTTAGTATGGTATGGACTTTTACCATCGTCTGCTTCGCCTGGATATTTTTTAGAGCAAATACGTTAAGCGATTCTTTCACGATCATCAAGAACTTATTCGATTTCAATCATTCTTTTTTAGCTGAGATTAAGCAGATGACGGGTGCAGATATGTATAATATGGCAGTAGGAATTCCATTAATTATCCTATTAATCCTGTTTGAAAAGGGATGGGAACTTCCAGTTGCGCAAAGATATTTCAACGGTTTTAGACCTTTTCGTTTTGCGTGTTACCTGACGTTGATTGTCTTGATCGCATTATTTGGCGTCTTTGTATCGCAAAGCAGCTTCATTTATTTTCAGTTCTAGGGTATGAAAAAGTTTTTTAAACACTTAACAGTTTTATTTCTTATCTGCCTACTGGTTTTTTGGCTATTAGATCTGGGTTTTACTTACGTATTTCAAAGGGGATATTATACAAAAATCCAGTGGCTGTATGGTATGAAAGACAAGGAATATGATTTTGTAGTTCACGGTAGTTCAAGAGCATTTACCACCCTGGACATTCCAATGATCGAGCAAGCGACCGGTAAAAAAGGTATCAATATCTCAGTGGATGGCAGTTCAATTCCAGACCAGTTTCTCATGCTTAAACTATTTCTGGCAAATCACAATAAAGTGAAAAAGGTATATCTTCAAGTCGATCCATTTTCTTCCGACACAGAGGATATCTTTGACTTTGCCATCCCTAAGTTTTTACCTTACATCAAAGAAGATATCGTCTTTGATCACTTCAAGCAATTTGGTTATGAATGGTATGCTTATCGTTATATACCATTTTACCGTTATGCTAAATATAATACCTTATGGGGAATACACGAGGTATTGATTGACAAGTTCAGAATCCTTCCTCAAGATTTTGATGCTGCTGGAGATTTCTTTTACCCCGACGTGAAGTATAAAGGGCCTGATTCATTGAGGCACATGACTTTCAATATCAAAGGCAAATACAAGTTCTTAAACCAAATCATAGATCTTTGTAAGCAACAACAAGTTGAATTGATCTTATTTACGGCTCCGGTCGCCGACATCATCATTGATGCAGACTATAAGAAAAATGCGATAGATTTCGCTGCACTAATGAAAACGAAAGGGGTAACCTACTATAATTATGGCGACTTGTATGGTAATGATCCGAGATTCTTTTATAATCAGATTCACATCACTAAAGATGGAGCTGAAGATTTCACAAAAAAGATCATCCCAATTTTTAAGTAGAACACTAAGAGAAATAATCTATATTAAATTTAGCGTGTCTGTATAGATGTCTGGCAACTCTAATCAATAAATTATTAGGGTTGCGTTTCCAGTTTCTTTTAAAAGTACTGGGCTCGTCAGCGGAATTCTTCTGATCAAATAATCCTTTGTAATCTTCGTAAAATAATCCTCTTCCTTTTTTCTTTAAAAAGGACATCATCATACTATACTCAGCTTTTTCAACATTTACACCTTCTTTATACTCTCCAAATTTTCTGAGGAATTCAGACCTTCTTAGGTGGGGATGATCACTATAAGCATAAAATTTATTGTAAGTTCCTAAAATATTAGTTGGATTAAATATCATTTCAGAAAAACCATTTCCAACCGGTATTAGATATGGAAACAATTGATATGCATAAAAACGAACAACATCCAATTCTTTATCTGTTTCCAAAAAATTTATCGCATCCACTAATTTTTCGGGGAATAATGGGAGGGGTACAAAATCCTCCTGCACGTATAAAGTATATTTTTTATGTACTGCCGCTTGACCTTTATTAATGTTATTACCTAACCCTTTATTTACAGGCGTTGTAACTAAATTGAATTCAAATTCATCTTTCAACAATTCCAATTGTTTTAAGTTATCTGGCTTACTGCAATCATCAGACACCACGATCTCTCCAAAATTACAATTCAATTCGTTGAAAGACACTAACAATCGCTTAAGAGAGTCTGGCCTGTTGAAATGAGTGATAAGCAGTGAAATCTCTGGAAAATCTCGAGTAACTGAATTCATAATTATTGATCGTTTTCAATAGATAATTGTGCTAATTTAATATTTTTATATTATGATTTCTATTGTTTGCATAAGTATTATCAACTATATTAGTAACGTTCTACACTATATTTATTAAAGGTCATTGTATGAATAATAACATCTCAATTTTTGTTGCTAGTGATAATTTTTACGCGGTATTAATAGCCGCACTGCTGAAATCTCTCGATATTAATCACAAAACATCAGAACACATTGATTTTCATATAATAGATGATGGAATTTCTAAATCAACTAGAGAGAAACTAGAAACGATTGTTAGTCCGTCTCGCTTTTCATTATATTGGTATAAGAGTAAAAATGTAATTCCTACCGATCTTGCTATCCCAATAGATGGATCTGGATTTCCTTTAACAACTTACTTACGCTTATTCGGACCTGGAATACTTCCTGCAGAACTTGAAAAGGTAATTTACCTTGATGTCGATGTTGTAGTACAAGATGATATATCTAAATTTTGGAACATGCCTCTGAATGGAAAGACAGTCGGAGCTATTCAAGATATTGCTAAGACAGTTGACTGTGTTTGGGGTGGTTTACCGAACTATAAAGAACTTGGTCTTGAACCTGAAACAAAGTACTTCAACGCCGGTGTGTTGTTGATAGATGTCAAAAAATGGAGAGAGGAAAATATTGCCAAACAGGCAATTAATGCATTAATTGAGCATCGAGAACATGTTCAACTTGGGGATCAATATGCTTTAAATGTAGTATTCGCTAAGAAATGGAACGAACTGGATCCAAATTGGAATTGGTTTGCATCCCTGGAGAATCCAAACCCGTCATTAATTCATTATTTAGACATCAAGCCAATTTTTAGTACTTATAAATCGCAACCAGTCTTTAAGGATATTTTTTTTGAATATCTTGCTCAAACTCCTTGGAAAAATTATAAAGTGATTAGCGGAAAAAATAGGATTATCAGAAAGTTGTACAACAAACTGAAGAAGGCTTTTTTGAAACGTCTAAAATAAACTTAATTTTTAACCAGTAAAGAATTTTTTGAGAAGGATTGTTTTTTATACACGGATAGTATTTTTATCCCATCAACGTATTCTGCATAAATTTCTTTAAATGAACCGTCGTTGGGGATTTTATAGGATTTATACAATGTAGATTTAAGATACCTATGATTTGTAATTAAATAATCGCAGGTTTGTTCATCTGGAGACCAGATAATTTCAATTTTATCTTTAGCTGTTTCCGGCATTATCTTAAGAAGAGTGCCAATGTTTATAGCGCTGCTATTTGCTATCTTAATCTTTTCAGACTTATCATGCTCCAATATAAATTCTAGTCCTGCCCGACTTGATAAGGCCCAATAGTCTTTTTCAAAATTTTTGCTAGCATAATTGTCTGATAGAAAACTAAAGTAGACATTTTGATAAGGATGGTTTCTAATCATGAAGTAGGTTGTTACCCCAAAATTTACGGTCAAAGCGCCAAATAATAAAACTCTTTTTACTTTTGAACTAGGTGAAGCAACCCCAATTTTATTGATATTATCTATAGCTAAATTTACACCTCTTAATGACAAAAGAAGAAAGTACGGATAGATAAAATACATTTGTCTCCAGCCATCGTAAAGCACTGAATGTAAGACGATGACCGAGATTAGTGGACAGATAAATAAACTCAAGAAAAGCAAATCAGTCTGATTATCCAGATCTAAGTAGAATTTTTTAAAATTCAAATTCCCAAAAATTGACTTTATTGCAGTCAATGAGCCTAAAAAAAATAGAATAGTATATAAAATTGGTGTGCTAATGACTATCCACACTAAACAATAATGCCAGGGAAGATCAGTTGCTATTATTTCTTTTCCAAAATAGAGGACATGATCAGGCCATCTAAAACGACCCATATTTTTTAGCGCTGTAATAAAATTACCTATTGGATTTTCCCATAGATATGGCCAAAACATTATTGTCAGAAAAACGGCGGCAGAAATATAAATTATCCCAGTTTTAGCTATTAATTTCCTTCTTTCAGTCGCCTGTTTGTAAAATACGCTTATTAAAATGAATCCAATAGTGATTACGAGAATAATAATTCCAAGTATTCGAATGTTAATCGTTGCTGCTGTAGCGAATCCATGCCATAATGCACTACCTATAGTTTGCTTCTTGAAGAAGTTCACACACGTAAATGTACTGATGATACAGAAAGACATGAATACTAAATCCTTTGAGTTGTAGAAAGCATCAGCAAAAATCCTGGGGCTAATGATCAACATTAAACACCCGATTAACGCAAGACGCCAATCTTTAAAACGTAAAATTTGTAATTTGTAAAAGAAAAATACACTTACAAAAAATATTAGGAATGTTATTAAGTGGCGCATATAATATATATCTCTATCCGCTTTAAGCTTAAGTGCCACTTCAAGGCCAACCATAGGTAACTCGACAAACACGCCATAGTCTTTATCTATATAATCGTGTAAATCTGGTAGTTCCGTTAATGTAGGATTTTTCGCTACGTAGCCTGGTGCAATTTTTTTTGCAAGATATTTTGCAGTAACAGCACCATTTCTCCTGTTAGTACCTTCATCAGAAGAAATGCCGAAGTCTTTAAAAATCAGAAGACCTAAGATTAAAAAGCTGATAAAAAATAAGGAAATGTAAATATTTTTAAGATTAAATTTCATAGAGCTTTAATTGTCTAAAAATGAGATAAATATAAAGTTATACAATCGTTTATTCAAAAGGGCAAAACGCATTTTGTATTTTTTCTCAGTAGTGGTCTACTTTCTAAAAACTATAAATTTCTTTGTCAAGTAATTGAAAGTTGCCACTAAACCTATACTAAACGCTTTCGCTATTTGAATTTGAATTCCAACGGTCTCTACAAAAAACACTAGTAAGGTCTGATTTAGTCCTATACCTAGTGCTGAAAAGAAAATAAAAGCTATAAATTCCTGCCGCTTAGAAAATTTTCCCTTATCAAATACATATGCTCTGGATAGAAAATAATTTATTGTAATGGCAAGAACTACAGAAAGTATGTTAGCTATAAGATAATGAAGACCTGTAAAATTAGTCAACAAATAAAAGCTGGTGAACTCAATGGCAGCACAAAATGCCCCTACAAATGCAAACTTAACAAGTTCCGATTTAATGATCTTTTTAGGAGTTTTCAAACGATTGATTTTAACACACAAATATAAGTAACGGATATTATCTGTTAGCTAATAAAAAAGGCGTTGCAATCTGCAACACCTTTTTGTCTGTGATTTTCAAACAATTAATGATATAAACCAGCAGGGTTAGCATAACCCGTCATGTAATCGAAATACCAATCAGGATAGGTTGTACCGCCTGATAAAGCCCACTCCGCAAAATGATTATAAGCATTAAATATTGCTGTCTTTTCTACCGGATACTTAAAGGGACCGAAGAAATCTAAAGCAAAAGGTCTGTTTAATGATGTTATGTAATAACGTCCGGTTCCAACATTTGAATCGTCAGCACCTAGGTTAAACCATTTTGAGGCAGCTAGATCAGTAGGTGCTTTGTTCACCAAGTGAACTTCACGTCCACGATCCAGATTACTAATCATGAAAGGATTAAAAGGTACAAGTGCAGTAAAATCGTCAGAAACAGGTGCAGTTAGAAGAACATTTACGGTAACCAAAGGAGATTCCAATTTAGGAGAACCAACAGTTGTATTAATTTGAGTTGATCCAGGACCAAAAAGATTGCGGTAATGATCAAATGGAATGATAACCGCTTTATTTTGATTTCTTTCAATTCCTTTTCCATCTAATAATACACCCGCATTACCAAAAACACTCATTCCTGAAACACTTTGGATTTGAGAAGGAGTAAAAGGAAGTTGCACACCAAAACCGTTTTCAAAATCTGCACCAGCAGCTAGCGCTTTATATTCTCCTTTGATATCAACAAGCATATTAGATGGGCTCATTGCAAAAGTATATCGATAACTTACAACTAAGTCATTTAAATCATAATCACCTTCATAAGGCCAGTTGTCTTCGAAAGCAGTCGTTCCCCAAACCAATTCGCTAGGATAGTAACGTTTATAGGCTCTTGCAGGATCATTCGGGTAATCGTCAATCGCATCAGGAACGCCGTCTAAATCAGCATCACCGTAAGTTTCATCTAATAGTGGAACATTTACTGGAGAGATTGCCTCAACAGGATTTGATTGCGCATAAAAGATCAAATCGTTAAAATCCTGATCACTTCCCTGACCCGGCATCCTATTTATATCTTCAAATCCGATTAAGAAAGTCCTTTGAGAAACATTGTGAAGCACGACATTATGTCTTCTCTTCGCTGGATCTCCCTCAGGGTTGATTCCTTCAGTTGAGAAAAATTTAGTGGCATCAAAATTAATGGCTCCATTACCTTGGTATGCGTTTTGAAGCAACACAAACCCTACTGATGTTCCTGCAGGGAAGCGGCCAATTTTTACCTTATCACCTGATAGCATATTACCTTCGCCAATTCCACCTAGCAAAGAACAGTTAGGGAATATAACTTTTGCATTGGTTATTTGATCCTCATTTTGAGGAGGATTTCCGGTGGGATAAGTATAGTATGCTAAAGTATTTCTATAATCTGCACCTTCGTGAACGAAAGTGATCCAAACGTCAGCTAAACGCTCAATTTTTAAGTCGGACGGAACTTGAGTGGCAATGTATTTTGGTTTTACTTCAATTGTATTCGGTAAAGTTGCGTCAATTTGATTCATTAATTCAGCGAAGCTGATATTGTCAACTGGAAGTAAGTCATTAGGACGTCCAAGATTGTCAAAATCCCCAGCATTGTAGCCTGTAAAAGCTGATGGACCCATTCCTGAAATAGCATTGAATCCATGGTTTCCTATCGAACTTGTTCTGCTACTTGAACTCTTAGTTTTCGACAAAATTACATTCCCACTAAATCCCGTTTTACCGCCAATTACCGCAGTAAGATTATTGTCCTTGATATAAGTCGTTACAAATGAAGCTAACCCGATGTGATTTGGATCAACAACTAAGTTGGATAAGCCAGCTGGAATGTTAACTTTGGTTCTAACGTATCCATTTTTATCACTTATCGCTTTTGTAAGCGCTTGACCTTTTCCAACAGAAGCGGGATCATAGATCGAAACCATAACACCGCTGACTGGCTCATCAGTACGACTTAGAAGTCTAATATTGATGTCGACTTGTTTAGTTGTATTATAAGCAAATCCATCTGGTGCATATTTTTTACCAGCTTCAGTAAGCTCATCTGTTTTAGTCTGATTTTTTTTGCATGCCCCTAGAGACAAAATTGTAGCGGCTAATACGAGTGTTAGTAGTTTTTTCTTCATAAAAATTTCAATGCTTAATACGCGTGTAGAAAAAATTGTACCATATATATAATACGCCTCTAAATGCGCTTACAGGTCGTTTTATGAAATTAAGGATGTGGAATTACGGGTAAATTATTTTATTAATTTCCCAAATTGGGGAAATTAATTTACATTTTGGATAATAGGTTAGATTTTATCGGCTTTTATATACGAAGATATCGTATGCGCCAATTTGTTTTTCTAAAACAAAATAATTTTCTCTAATATTTTCTAAATCGTCAATGATTTTAAATTTAAAGATGGGTCTGGATTCAATAAAATACTTCACCTCTCCAGATTTTAATAGATTTGCAAACGCCTGATAGTCAAGTACAGCTGATTTAACATTAGATGACTTATAAATATCCATTTGTGGAATCACAGCGTGTTTGAATAAAATATTATTGATACCACGGCGGCTATTTACCGAATCCAAAACAACTTCATCGTCTAAATTAGCAAATACGTAATCACTTTTACCGGACAACTTTTTCAAAATGTAATTTGCCGCATCTGAGGCTTCGGTTTCTTTACGTACCAAGTTGGCCTTATTTTGAAACTCTAATTCTTTGACCTGTTTATATTGGTAAAAAGTATTCATCAACGAGACGATAAGAAGATATCCCACAAAAAGAACAAAAGTAGCTTTATGTATTAATTTGTCAATGTTATTTTCCATCAAAGTAACATGCATAATTAAAAGAAGAGACATCAGGCAAAATGGGAAATAATATTCAACATTGGAGCCACTTTTTAAAATGGTCACGCTAGCGAACGCGAACATTCCCAACGCACAGAAAATCATGAAACGCGTAATCTTAGATCCCCTAAAGGCCCGTAGTTTGTAAAATGATACTATGATCACAATAATAAAAGGAATCAAGATTTTAATCTTGAAGCCATTTCCAAAAATGTATTTCCAAAACCAAGAAGTATCAATTCCATTCGCTAATCCTCCGACAACATTCAGGAAAAATATATTTCCATACATTAAATAAAAGATTCCGCATGCCAATATAAACGAAATTAGCGCTGTTAAGATTCCAATTTTTAAACGATGCCAATCACCTGTAAAAACTAAAAATCCAAGTAAAATGATCGGCATTTGTATTGCACTTTGTTTTGAAAAAATTGCTAATACAGAAATTATTATAGAGGCTACAAGTTCCTTGTTACCGTTTTGTTCAGACTTAAGATTTTTGGCGAAAAAATATGCGGAGGATATTAACATCATATCCATCATAGAATCCGGGCGTACAGTAAATCCTTGACGGAAAACAAAGATAAATCCTGAAAACGCCAAAATAATCGAGACAAGCTTCGGTACATTTAAAATCTTTGTTGCGAATTGAAACAAGATATATGACGTTATCAGATTGAAGACGACATTCCATAACCTTCCAATTATATAGATTTCATGAATTCCTTCGGATGGACTAATATTTAATATTTTTGCAGTCAGAAAACAAATAATATGAAATAAAGGAGTGTACTGAGTGATTGAAAATGGAGGTTTACCAGGATCAGTATAAATCTGTCCGTCATATAGTAATTTTTGAATACTAAATACTACATTTTGCTCAATACCACCTAAATCAGTATGCAGACTACCTGCAATAATAATTCTCATCAAAAGCATCGCTACGAAAAGAACTGCCAAGAGATAAAATGTTAGCTTTAACGAAATGCTATTCGCAAATTTTTGGGTCATTTAAAATAAAATTTAATATCTAGTACTTATCCGCTTCCCAAAATAGCAATTATTTTTTTCCAAACAATAACTTTGTCACAAGTTGTAGTATCTAGCGACTCTATTGAAGACTAATATCGCGATTTCTATAGTATGCCTATGAACTTTCCGGCATCACAGAAAATTTAAAACCTAATTTTATTTATTAAACTCTAATTATCAATGATTTAATGAAATATATTCAAGTCTATACAGCTGTCACTAATGACTCAGGCATAGTAATCACTCCCAAATATTTGCTGATACTTCTTTTCTTCCTATCCTCTGATACGAAACCTATGTAAATATGCATTTCCCTTCCAGCGTACTCTGGACTCACATCTAAAGTTGCTTTTCTAGCTGATCTTTTGGCAATTGAAGTATCATAAACTGCTTGACCATTTTTAATATCGTAAGCAACAACAATTGCTCGGTCGTTGTAGGCAGCAACCGAGTACTGCCAGGTAAAATCAATGGTATAATTTTCTCCTAATGTAGCTGTCTCCCCAAAGCCAGGGCTGAGTGGGCCATGACTAATACACGCTAGAGCCGGATCAACATGAAATCCTGCATCGTCTTCAACAAGTGCATTTTTCGATAAGAAAGATTTAGCTGCTACAAAGCCGTGGCAATAGGGCATATATTCAGCAAATCCAATCCGCAAAACACTTGTTATTGGTTGAAGCCAAGCTTGGGAAACTGCAAACTTTGCACGGTTCGCCAATTCTTTTGGACCGGCTTTTTTCTTGCGTGGTTTACGGTCTTTTCCACGCATAATGTCCTGGCCCATCAATTGGTATCCAGTAACGGTGCCTGCAGTTCCTTTGAAGCCACCTAAAATTCCTTTTTTTATAACAGCCATACTTGGTTAAGGTTAAATTTAATCCAAGATCATTATAAATTATTATATATACAAGACTTATCAGGTATTTAATTAGGAGTTAACAAGAATAAAACAGGGATATTGTCCCTGTTATCTCCCTGCTAAGTCCCTGTTATCTCCCTGTTAAATCCCTATTTTTTAGTACTTCAATATGAAGTGTTCTCGATTTAGTCTATACTTTAAGTTAAATTAGTTACCTAAATATTTAAAAATTCAGATGAACGATATAACTGTTTTCGCCTAGTTCAGGGTTATACTGATATTCAAAATGATCCGAGGCCATAGTAATGATATACAAACCAAAGTGCTCAGGTATATGATCTATGGTCATACTTTCGTCTTCAGCAGGTTTTAGGAACTTAAACTTAAACTCACTTAGCGGCTGGATGTGGTGTTTATTGGCTTCTGAAAAACTAACATTTAAAATGTTGTCCAGTTGCTCAAACGGTAGTTGAGGAGATGATGCGCTGAATTCGATCTTAAGGCCCTTCTCAATCTTTTGTATGCTCAAATGAGGGTGGTCAATCGTCATCTGAATAGTGGTATGCGATTCAGATGAGTGCTTGATAGAGTTGGTGATCAATTCTATCATAATCAATTTTATTCTCCGCTGATAACCGAGATCCAAGGCCACATGCTCCTGGATATTAGCCAGAATCGTTCTGGTATACTCAGAAATTCTGTCAGGATCATTTGGAATCTCCAGATTAATGGTTATAGGCAATGCGTTCATTTAAAGCCCTCTAACGCTGTCTCTAATGAATTTTTGAGGTCGAATATTTTATCCAGCCTGGTCAATTCAAAAAGGTTTCTAATGTCATTGTTCAATTCGATCAGCATAAGTTGACCATCCTTTGGGACAAGGTTTTTTAAAATGGCGACTAACGCTCCGAGAAAAGAGCTATCCAGGTATTCAACATGCTCAAATGAGATGATCAATTTACGGGTACCTGATTCAATTTCTTTAAAAACAATTTCTTTGAAGTTTTCTGATTTGGAAAGGTTGGCGTCTTTGTCAACTATCGTCAGTAAAACGAGGTCATCAATGTTTTGTTTCTTTACGTTCATTTATAATTTGTTTATAATGATGATGCTGCAGTCATCAACCTGTGAAACATGTTTGTCGAACAGCCTGTTTTTAATGTTTTGTATGGTTTCTTTATTCTTTTTAAAATTAAACAACTTTTCTTTAAACAAGTTGATGTCTGATTTTTTTTCTCCATTTATTTCAAAATCAATCATCCCATCTGAAATCATATAGATTTCTTCGCCTGATTTAAGTTCAATATCCATCTCTGTGTAGTCACCTTGCTCTGAAAAGCCCAATAGAATGCCATCTGAACGAAAATATTGAAGTTCTGTTTCTTTAGCTTCAAACTTCAGCACGGGAAGATCGCCTGCACCTGCATATTTAACGGTTCCCAATTCATCATCTAGCAGGATGATGCTTAATGTTGAGAATATATCGCTTAGCAACTCGTCTGCAAAAATAACCCGGTTTAACTTGTTCAGGATTTCTGATAAAGAGTAGTTCTCGTCAAAAACACAAAGTCTGATAGCGGAGCGAATGTAACTTAGAAAGCTAAAGGAGAAAAACCAGGCGCCCCATTTTTTTCCCATCACGTCGCCAAGTATAACGAACGTATAGCGGTCATTGATTTTCACAAAATCAATAAAGTCTCCTCCGGGCTGGTTTTGAAAAGTCTGGTTATAATAATCTATTGTAAATTTTTTAAGCTTTGGCGCTTGCTTAGGGATGTTCCTCAAATTCAACCGCTCTGCGATGCCTTTAACTTCGCTTAATGAACGTTCATAATGCTCGCGTACTGCCTGTAATAAGTTGTCTATCTTTGATAAGATGTGGGATGGGGGAGTGTTTTTTGCGATATAGTCAATGGCTTTAAGATCGAGGCCCTGCTGTACATTGTCTTTGTCGTTAATAGAGGTTAAAAACAAGAACGGTATGTTCTTAAAAGAATCTGCTTTGAGCAAACGCCTTCTAAATTCAAACCCATCTTTACCTGGCATTTCAAAATCAGATACAATGAGGTCTGGGGTTTCCGATTCCAGGATTTTTTCTGCCTCATCAACGGACAAAGCAATCTTGCAATTATAACCATTGGAGGTTAATAATTTCTCAAATAAACGCAGCTGAAAGATATCATCATCTACGAGAAGGATGATCCTATTCATTTGATTTTAAGTTTAATAAAGCATTAATCATAATATATATCCCTACTGCAACGATGATCAGTGATATTAGATCCATCAGCGTTACCCCGTCATTATTGTTGAAATAGTAAATAGTGAACATTTCAAAATACGGCGGGGCCGGCATGATGATCATTGCAAAGCCTAATGTAACAAATAATAGTCCAATTACTCCTCTAACTAGTCTGCTTATTCCCGATTTGATATTGATCTTCTTTGCATCTGACGAATCAAAATGGTTGTTGTTTAGTAGCATTTCGAGTTTGTCCAACTGTTCCATCTTGTCCAAATTAGAAAGGGCTACGCCTTTAACTTCTTTAATCAGCCCCTTGCCTGCAAGCTTTCTTTCTATGGTGTGGTCCAGCTTTCCTTTAATGTCCCTGATATTTTCAGAATTCAGATCGCTCTTTTCGAGGAGCAGGATAAACTCATCCAGTTTTTGAAGAAGTACTTCATTATTGCCTTCAAGGGCTTCAAAACGCTTTAATTCGTCGGTAAATTTGGTTTTGTTAGGCAAAATATACTACTTTGATAATTCTTAATACAAGTTAAGTTTTTAAAATGGCTTTAATCTCAATAATCACAGTAAATTTCAATCAGCCACAGGCAACTTTGGAATTTCTGGGGTCAATTAACAATCTTTATCCGAAAGCGAATATAGAGATTATTTTAGTCGACAATGGGAGCAGGGAAGATCATGAAGCTGCCTTTAAAAATTTTGATTTAAATATTATCTATATCAAATCTGCAAAAAATCTTGGCTTTGCAGGAGGCAATAACTTGGGCATAAAATCCGCAAAAGGTGAATATTTATTCCTAGTAAACAATGACACAGAGTTTACTCCAGGTTTGCTGGAAACACTAACCGAAACGTTAGATAATAATAGGCGGATTGGCCTTGTTTCTCCGAAGATCAACTACTTTGACAATAAGGAAGTTATACAATATGCCGGCTTTACGCCAATGAACTATTATACCTGTCGCAACGCTTGTATAGGCCAGTTTGAGATAGATAATGGGCAGTTTGACAACCGCATCGAACAGACTGGTTATGCTCATGGAGCTGCGATGATGATTACACGAACTGCGTTGAAGAAGGCGGGTACAATGGCAGAAAATTTTTTCCTTTATTATGAGGAAATGGATTGGTGTGAGATGGTCAGAAAGGCAGGTTTTGAGATATGGATAAACACCAATGCCTTAATTTACCATAAGGAATCACTCTCAGTTGGTAAAAACAGTGCCATCAAGGAGTTTTTCATGAACCGCAACAGGATTTTGTTTATCAGGCGAAATGCAGTGTTGCATCAGCGTTTGTTCTTTTATCTATATTTTGTTGCTTTTGTTGTGCCCAGGAACATCCTGAATTATATAAAAAATGGGACTGCTGGATTTATCCCTATATTGTTCAGGGCGATCTCCTGGAATATTACCCAAAAAACATCTAGTAACGAATTAGGCTACACCATCAAATAATTATGATCATCACCTTCTGGATTGCCGTCTTTTTAGTGTTTTATACCTTTTTCGGGTATGGGATTTTATTGTTTCTGCTGGTTAAATTAAAGCGAATTTTCTTCCCTAAAAAACGTAAGCAATACGCTTTTAATGAGTTGCCTTCTTGTACCTTAATTGTAGCCGCCTATAATGAAGAAAATTTTATAGAAGAAAAGATAAAAAATACCTTGTTATTAAATTATCATGAAGGAAAGCTGGACCTAATTTTTGTTACCGATGGTTCATCTGATACAACCCCGGAAATTATAGCAAGGTACCCGCAGATTACTTTACTGCATTCAGCAGATGAACGTAGGGGAAAGATTAGCGCAGTACACCGTGCAGTATTACAGGTTAAAACAGATTTAATGGTATTTACGGATGCTAATACTTTTTTGAATCCTGATGCGCTTGTATTTTTGTGCAGGCACTATGCAGATCCTAAAGTTGGCGCTATTGCGGGCGAAAAACGGGTAATGATTGAAGAATCTGCCGACGCTACTGCTGGTGAGGGTTTTTACTGGAAATACGAGTCTAAATTAAAAGCCTGGGATTCTGAATTGTATTCTGTCGTTGGAGCGGCAGGAGAGCTGTTTAGTGTACGCAAGGACCTGTATGAGCCTGTTCCATCCAACAGTGTTCTTGATGACTTCATGATATCTATGCGTATAGCGGAAAAGGGTTATGTAATTGTGTATGAACCGGAGGCTTATGCACAGGAAACTTCTTCAGCAAATGTAACTGAAGAACTGAAACGCAAGGTGAGGATCGCCGCTGGTGGAATGCAATCTATTATCTGGTTAAGTGCTTTGTTGAACCCATTTAAATATCCTGTCTTGAGTTTTCAATACATCAGTCACCGGGTATTGCGATGGACGATTACGCCTTTCTTGATGATTCTGGCTTTTGTACTAAATGCTGTTATTGCTTTTTCTGATCAGGCTACTTTGTTTTTTCAGTTGTTATTGCTGGCTCAGGTTTTCTTTTATGGGGCAGCGTGGCTTGGTAAGCTGTTGGAAGACCGGAAGATTAAGGTGAAACTGCTTTTCATTCCTTATTATTTTTGCATGATGAATTATGCGGTGTTCGCGGGCTTGATCAGGTACTTTAAAGGTAATCAGTCGGTAATTTGGGAGAAAGCTATCAGAAAGTGATATTGAACAGTTTTACAGCTTCCAAAGAATATGGAGTTGCCAAACTTAGCATCAGGTCGTTCATGTCAAAAGAATGCATTTGCCAGCTTTTATCATTATCTCCAGAAATCTCAATGGATAAGAAATAGTTTCCATCTATGCTCGGAACGGATTGCAATTGTTCAACCAGGCCGATACCTGTTGCCTTTAAAATGGCTTCCTTTCTTGTCCAAAGCAAAAAAAAATGTTGATGACTTTGAAGTTTTAACAACCTGGCTTCTTCTGATGAAAAGTATCCTTCAACAATTTCATGATAATTGAAGCTGGTATTGACCTGTTCCACATCTATGCCAATTGGTTGATCGGAAATGGCTAGAGCCATTATCCCTTTGGTATAGGAAATATTGTAATGTAAAGGTTGAATTCCATTTATGCGCAATTCTGGTTTTCCATTCGGCTGATTTGAAAAAATAAAGTCTGAATCGTTTAAAAAAGCATAATGTTTGCGCAGTAATTGGGAAAGTAAGGATCTCGATAAAGTCCGCATACTTTTCCGGTCGGTATCGTTCCCAAAGCTTATAAGCCAGATATGTACCGCTCCGGAGCAGGAAAGCTGCTCGACGGCAATATCTGCTTCGATACGAATTAACGATCCTATGCTTAAACTACTTGCCAATTTTACGATGCTGCCTTATCCAGTAATGCCTGAAGTGAGGCCGCGAATGATCCAATATATTGTTCATCAAACATGGTGATGTGATCACCTTCTACAATATGGATATTAACTTTTTTCACATAAGGCTTCCATCCCAAATATTTGAAGTCGTTCATATATCTTGATGCTTTAGCTGCTTTGAACAGATGTATTTCTTTGTCGTAATAGGAAAGCTTATAGTTTTTCTCGGCAATCTCATGTACTTTATTCAATTTATTGATGATGGTGAAGTCTTCATCTAGTCCATTTTCATTTCCTGCTTCCAAACCCCGCAATTTTTTGATAGCCCTGTTTATCATAAAAACCTTATGATCAATAGTACGTTTGGGTTCTAAAGCCAAGAGATAAAATGTATAAAAGAACTTTGCCACCCTTGCAGAAATCCAATGAGCTGATTTATATAAGCCTTCGTCCAGTTGGTTGTTTTTTACGATAAACGTGTCAAACATCGCAAGAATAGCAACCTTTTTACCTGCTTTTTCCAGCTGTTTTGTCATTTCAAATGCGATTAAACCTCCCATGGAATAGCCAGAAAGTAAATAGGGCCCATCAGGGTTCTGAGCAATGATTTCCGAAACGTACTGTGCAGCCATCTCTGGGATAGTTCTGGCAGGTTCCTCAATTCCGTCAAGACCACGCGCCTGTAGTCCGTATACAGGCTGTTCTATATCCAGCTGATGTGCAAAATCCCAAAACTTGAACACGGTTGCGCCGAGTCCGTGTATGATATAAAGCGGCTTTTTAGAGCCATATGGTTTTATAGGTACTAAGGATTCAAACGTACTTTTCTTGTTGTCTTTTAATAAGCCGGCTAATTCAGCTATAGTTGGGTATTTAAATAAACTTCCGAGCGGCAGGTATTTACCGGTTTCCTTTTTTATTTGCACAATTACTTTTACCGCTGATAGCGAATGCCCACCCAGGTCAAAGAAATTGTCATGAATACCCAAATCGTCGATACCCAATTGATCTGCCCATAATCTCGCAATCAATATTTCAGATTCATTTCTGGGTATGGCATCGTTAGGAGGAGAAGGCGTATTTTTTAGGCTCGGTAACGGAAGTGACTTCCTGTCGATTTTCTGACTGGCATTTAATGGCAATTTGTCTATCAGTACAAAGTCATTTGGAACCATATAAAATGGAATTGATCGTCTGAGGTAGTTTTTCCACCTCGCGATATTTTCCGATTCATAGGCTTGAGAAATTTCTTGTTCCGGAACAATATAGGCGGCTAGACGTGTATCTCCCGTTGGACCCTCCCAAGCTACTACCAGTGCCTCCCGTATGTCTGGTTGCTGTTTTAAAAAGTATTCAATTTCCCCAACTTCAATTCGGTAACCACGAATCTTGATCTGATGATCGATCCGGCCGAAACACTGGATTTCCCCATTAGCTAATATTTTCCCAAGATCACCAGTCCTATACAGCCTTATCCCATTACCATCAGGTTGTTGAAAATCGAAGAATTTTTTGTCGGTGAGTTCGGTGTTTCCAAAATAGCCTATTGATACACCTGCACCGCCAATGCAAATTTCTCCAATCTCCCCATCGCTAACGGTTTGCTGTTGTTCGTCGAGGACATGAATAATGGTATTGTCAATGGGTTTTCCAATAGTTATAAAAGCGTCTGATTCAAGAATTTCCTTTCCGGTAGAGTAGATGGTGGTTTCAGTTGGACCATACATATTATAAAGTCTGGCACAACGTGAGAGAATGTTTTCAGCCAAATCTTTAGGTAATTGTTCTCCACAACAAATGGCTTTAATGTCGCAACGTTTTTCCCATTCTGCCGCGATCATCATCTTGTAAGTAGCCGGGGTGGCTTGCATAAACGTAATGCTTTCTTTGTCGATTAGCTTCAAGATGGCCTCTCCATCCTTAGCTAATTCAGCATCCGTAATAAATAAAGTGGCACCCACAGTGAGTGGTAGAAACAGCTCGAGAACAGATATATCGAACGAGATGGTGGTAAGCGACAATAAACGATCCTTCTCTGTTAAGCCGGGAAATTTTTGTACACTTTTGATGAGGTTTAGCAGGTTGCTCTGCGTAATCATCACACCTTTTGGAAGCCCTGTCGACCCTGAGGTATATAAAATATAGGCAAGATCATCTCCCTGAACAATCGCTGGATTTAGTTGGGGGTATTTATCCAGTTCATTCCATGCATCCTCCATGATAATGATTTTAGCGTCTGTATGAAGATCATTTTGGTAACGGCCATTGGTGAGCAGGAACTGTGCTTTTGAGTCGCTAAGCATATATTCCAAGCGCTGATCGGGATATTCTGGGTCCAGCGGTACATATGCAGCACCAGCTTTGAATATAGCCAGTAATGATACTACCATTTCTATCGACCTGTCTACCGCTATACCAACCACAGTTCCGCGTGCTACACCATTGGCTTTCAGCAATGCTGAAAGCTGGTTCGCTTTCTTATTTAACTCCTCGTAGCTCAATCGCTCGTCTTCGTAACTGATCGCCGTTTTGCCAGGAGTTTGTTGAGACTGTATTTCAATTAAATGAACTGTCGTTGAAATCATTTACTAAAACTAAAACTAATTTTTATTGAATTAATGTGGTCCCTTCGTTCGATTTGTTCAAAATCATGCCAAAACCAGAACAGTTGCTGTTTGGTTACGTGTAGTTACGAGGTTTTGACAATAAGGGTTTTTTAGTTTTATGTATTGAGGTTTAAAACCTGCGGTTTTAAATAAAGAAAGAGAATAATTGATTATTCTCTTTCTTTTCTTTCCGGGCGGACCGCCGGTTTTTCTGGTGGGGTTGATACGATCTCTCCAAATTCGTTTACGTAAGCCATCATGCTTTCCAGGTCTCCGCCTGATGAATTTTGCTGACGCTCCTGTTTACGTTGTTCTTTTTCTTCTTTTTTCTTTTGTCTATTTTTTTCCAGTTGCTTCTTCATGAAGGTTGCCTGAGATTTAGCCATATTTATTTGTTTAAGTGAAGCCCGTCCAATGAGCAGACCGGGCGAAATGAGGGACCGCAGATCGCGTGAGATTGTCCCGATTTATGCAAATATAGCAAAATTTTGGCAGCAATCAAAGTGAGAGCTGGACGCGATAAGTTGCGGAAGCTTTCGCTCTTAAAACTTTGGTGGTTGCTTTTCGAAGTTTTCCGATCAGCAGATACTTAACCTGACCTGTGTTTAAAAAAGCCTTTAAGTCATTGTCTGTTGCGGTAACTGGAATGGCTAGTAAACCTGACATGGTATCGGTATTACTTATCGCCGCGACAGTGTTTGAAGTTTGCCCGTTCCCTTGAATAGAAACGGCTACGTTCTCTACGTTTGCAAAGTTATTTTCCGTTCTAACCGTGTCTACTAAACTTAATGAAAAACTGGTGATTTTCATGCTGGTAATATTGGCGGAAGAGAACCTTGGTGCCTGTAGTTTGATCAAGGAATCAAGGTTGATTGCAGTAGTAATTTCGGCAATGCTGTTACCTGTTGTTAAACTGGAATTTATGGATATATTGAAGGCTACAGTAGGAGGGGAGAGCGTGATGTCCATGTGGGTTGAATCATTGATTTTACTACAACCGGCAAGTAGCAGGTTAAGCGCCAAAAAACATCCAAATAGCCCCAAACCTCTCATATATTTGGCTATTTTGGTTTGCAAAATTATATTCTTCATGTATATTTAAATTGTTGTTAATCAATTATTTTTAATCTGTTTATATAAAGTATTACCTCATACCTGTTTCATATTTTTGCCCTTCGCTACCTCAATATTCAGAATAATATTCTGTTTAATGACTAAATCTATTGTTTTGCAGTCAGTTATAATATTTTATATCAACTAATACTGCTGACGATTGTAAGCGGCTGAAAAATCGCTTCTCATTGACTTAAAGCGTTCAATTACCGTGCCTATAAATTCTTCATCAAGGATCTCAAAAATCTCATTTGCGCCACCGCCACTTAGGTCAAGTTCAGATAATTTATAGCTTTGTTCCAGGGTTCCTTGTTCAAACTTTACAATGTACTTTTGGTTCATATTGAATAGGGTGATCTTACATTCTGGATGGGGTAGTTCTGCAATTACTCTCATGGTTATATTGGTGTTTATTGACTAAAAATCTCAGCTGGTTAAACCGTAAAAGTAATGGTTCGTAGACGCTCAGGCAAATGGTATTTGGTTTAATGCCATAAGTTACTATTGACATTAAAAAATGAATTTTTTGGAGGTCAACGAGTTGTTTCATTCTGAATTGTATTTAAGCAAAGTAATTAATACTTGCATTCGTGTTACATTTAATGGAATTTCAAGATGTAATTTTACTTAATTTATTAAATTATGGCTGAAGATTTAACCATCATAACTGATACCAGTAAAGAGGAACAATACCTTTCTCTGATTCCTCAGATTAAAGGATTGCTAACCGGAGAGGACGATCAAATTGCTAATCTGGCAAACGTAGCCGCTGCGCTCAAAGAACAGTTCAACTGGTTTTGGGTGGGGTTTTATTTGGTGAAAAATGAAGAACTGGTTTTAGGTCCTTTTCAGGGACCGGTTGCCTGTACCCGGATTAAAAAGGGTAAAGGGGTTTGTGGTGCATCCTGGGAGCGCGGGGAAACTATTGTTGTCCCTGATGTGGATGAATTTCCAGGGCATATCGCTTGCGCTTCTGCATCCCGCTCTGAGATTGTATTACCGCTTTTTAGTAAGGGGAAAGTTATTGGTGTTTTGGATGTAGATAGTGAACACCTCGCTCATTTTGACGAAATTGATGCACTTTATCTAAATCAGATTATAGTGCTGTTGAATGACTAAGCTACCCTTTTCTTATTATCAGGGCCAGGATGTGAATGCATTAGCCGGTGATCTTCTGGGTAAATACCTCTTTACTTCCATAGAGGGAGAAGTTACAGGCGGAATGATCGTTGAGACAGAAGCCTATAAAGGAATTGAAGATAAGGCGTCTCATGCCTATGGTGGCAGGCTTACTAACCGTACACAGACCATGTTCGAAACGGGCGGCTTGTCATACGTTTACCTGTGTTACGGTATCCATCATTTGTTCAATGTAGTTACTGCGCCTAAAGGCATTCCGCATGCGGTACTGATTAGAGGATTGGAGCCTGTTGAAGGGCTGGATGTGATGCTGAAGCGCAGGGGTATGCCGGCGTTGAAACCAAATCTGACTGCAGGGCCTGGTGCTTTGGCCAAGGCGCTTGGTATTGACAAAGGGCTAAATGCAAAGGATCTTTTAGGCGATGAAATCTGGATTGAAGACCGGGGTATTCATTTCCCTGAACATCAAATAGTAGCATCTCCGAGAGTTGGAGTTGCCTATGCGCAGGACCATGCTTTACTGCCCTGGAGATACTATGTAAAAGGCAATAAATTTGTGAGTAAGCCGAATAGTTAAGCCATTTTTCTCTAAGTTTGGGGTAATGAATTTTGAGCACAAACTAACTTATGCGCAAGATCTTGATCAGGCCGACCCACTGCGCGGACTGAGACAGGATTTCCTGTTTCCAAAACAAAATGGCAAACCATTTATTTACCTCTGCGGCAATTCTTTAGGCCTTCAACCCAAAGCAGCAAGTGCTGTTTTACAGCGGCAACTGAGCAATTGGGAAAACCTTGCTGTTGAAGGCTGGTTTGAAGGAGAAGAGCCATGGATGTTCTATCACAAAGCACTTAAAGAAATGATTGCGCCGCTGGTTGGTGCAAAGCCTGCAGAGGTGTGCCCAATGAACACGCTTACGGTTAACCTTCATTTGTTGATGGTCAGTTTTTACAAACCTTCAGGTAAACGTTTCAAGATCATTATGGAGGCTGGTGCATTCCCATCTGATCAATATGCGATGGAAAGTCAGGTCAGGTTTCATGGTTATGATCCTGCTGAAGCGATCATTGAAGTGAAACCGCGTGAGGGAGAATATATTTTACTTACGGAAGATATCGAAGCGCAAATCAGGCTTCATGGCGACGAGATCGCATTGGTACTTTTTGGTGGTGTAAATTATTTTACCGGCCAGTGGTTCGATATGCCGGCGATTACCAAAGTTGGTCATGAAGTTGGTGCGGTTGTCGGATTTGACCTCGCTCATGCCGCGGGCAACGTGCCAGTACATCTGCACGATTGGGATGTGGATTTTGCCTGCTGGTGCTCCTATAAATACCAAAATTCTGGTCCCGGTGGCATTAGTGCAATTTTCGTTCACGAAAAGCATTTCAAGGATACCTCTCTAAACCGCTTTGCCGGATGGTGGGGTTACCAGGAGTCGCAACGGTTTAAAATGGAAAAGGGTTTTATTCCTGAAGCAGGAGCCGATGGATGGCAGGTCAGCTGTACCCAGGTCATGCCGATGGCTCTTTACCATGCATCTTTGCAGCTTTTTGAGAAAGCAGGGTATATGGAACCGATCAGGGCGAAAAGCAAACTGTTAACGGCCTATCTTTTTTTTACCGTAAATAAGATAAATGAACTTTTAGGAGATGAATACTATCAAATCATCACCCCGAAAGATGAAGATAAGCGCGGTGCCCAAGTTTCTATCATTGCAAAACAAGATGGCAAAAGAGTATTTGAGGAACTCGTGGCCGCCAATGTTTTGGGGGATTGGCGCGAACCTAATGTGATTAGGTTGAGTCCGGTACCCTTGTATAATTCTTTTGAAGATGTATTCCGAACGGGAGAACTTTTGTTGGAGATTAGCAACCGGATATTTAAAACTCAATAGGTAGTATGATTAATTATAACCCTAAAGCTTGGTTTACTTTTATTTTCCATGTCCATAAAGCGGATACCATAAGGAAATTGTGGCCGCTGATGATCAGTGTAGCCATATTCTCGGGTCTCATCGCTTTTTTAGAATTGAGCTATTTTAAGCTGGGCCAAAGTGGCAGTGGGTACGTAAAAAACGTAGGCATGATGCATACGCTTTTGGGCTTGGTAATTTCGTTACTATTGGTATTTCGTACCAACACTTCATACGACAGGTGGTGGGAAGGTCGCAAACTACTGGGGGCATTGACAAATGTGAGCAGGAACCTCGCAATCAAAATCAAGTCTTTAAAGCTTGAGGATAAACATATCGAATTTTTTGAATATGCCATTCCCAAATATGCCTTCGCATTGAAAGAACACCTCCGCGAGAAACAGTATTTCGGTAAGAACAGTTTCCTGATAGAAGTTGATGGAGGCAAACATATCCCAAACCAAATTGCCGCGCGTATTTCTACCCGCATATTTGAATTGCAAGCAGATGGTACCATTAGCAACGAACAGCTGATCATCCTTAATGCTGATGTGCAACAGTTCACGGATATTTGTGGTGGATGTGAAAGGATCAAGAAAACCCCAATACCATTTTCTTATAGCACCTTTATTAAGAAATTCGTGTTCATTTATGTGTTAACCCTTCCAATAGGATGGGTATTTAGCCTGGGCTATTTTGTGGTTCCTATTGTTCCCTTTATTTTATATGTGCTGGCCAGTTTAGAACTGATTGCAGAAGAAATAGAAGATCCATTTGGCCATGATGCAAACGATTTGCCGGTTGATAGCATCTGTGAGAATATAGAGAAGCATGTTGGGGAGATCTTAAGGTAACATGATCAGAATTGCCTGGGATCCCATTTACGCTCATCCTTTACCAGATGGACATCGATTTCCGATGCTCAAATACGAGCTCATTCCAGAGCAATTGATCCACGAAGGCACCTTTATCACTGCCAATTTCTTTTCACCCGGAGCAGTGGAGGAGGATGTGATATTAATGTCTCACCAGCGCGCCTATTGGGAGCAGTTGAAGAATCTTACCTTACCTGCAAAAGAGCAGCGGAGAATCGGATTTCCACTGTCGCAGCAGTTAATTGATCGTGAAGTCAGGATAGCTAAAGGAACTATCGATGGCGCTTTATCCGCTAAAGAAAATGGCATTGCCTTTAATGTTGCCGGTGGAACACATCATGCAGGTAGTAATTGGGGTGAAGGTTTTTGCATGCTCAATGATCAGGCGATTGCAGCAAATTATTTGTTGGCGAATGGCTTGGCGAAACGGATATTGATCATCGACCTGGATGTACATCAGGGTAACGGTACAGCGGAAATTTTTTACAATGAGCCTAAAGTATTTACATTTTCCATGCACGGTGAAAAGAATTTCCCATTTAGAAAGGAAAGATCTGATCTGGACATCGGGTTGGAAGATGGGACAGGTGATGTGGAATTTTTAACAAAGCTACAAGGCGTACTGGCCGAATTGCTGAAGCATAGGCCAGATTTCGTGTTTTATTTAGCTGGCGTTGATGTACTTGCGAGTGATAGCCTTGGGAAACTGGGATTATCTAAAGAAGCATGTAAAATGCGCGACAGCATGGTGCTGCGGTTTTGTAACGACAATGGTTTACCGGTACAGGTGAGTATGGGAGGTGGATATTCGCCAAATATCCGTGATATTGTGGATGCGCATTGTAACACCTTTAAGGTAGGAAAAGATATTTTTGATTGATTATGAAGATTGTAATTGCAGAAAAGCCTTCGGTGGCACGTGAGCTGGCGAAGGTATTCGGTGCGACGACAAAAAAAGACGGTTATATTGAAGGCAAGGGATATTCTTTTACCTGGGCATTTGGGCATTTGCTGCAATTAGCCCCGCCTCAGGAATATGGTTATATAGGATGGAGGAAGCAACATTTGCCAATGCTCCCTGCCAAGTTTAAGCTGGGCATCCGAAAGATTAAAACTAAAGATGGCATGGTTGAAGATCCTGGAGTAAGGAAGCAACTTGACATCATTAAAAAATTATTTGATGAAGCGACAGAGATCATTGTAGCCACAGATGCCGGGCGGGAAGGTGAACTCATTTTCCGATACATTTATTACTTCCTGAAATGTAAAAAGCCGTTTAAACGCCTCTGGATCTCTTCTCAAACTGATGAAGCCATTAAAGAGGGATTCAGGAATTTGAAGCCTGGTACAGAATACGATACCTTGTTTAATTCTGCACATTGCCGGTCAGAATCTGATTGGCTGGTGGGAATGAACGCTACTCAGGCTTTGAGTATTTCTGCCGGGTCGCGTGCGGTTCTGTCTTTAGGTAGGGTGCAAACACCGACTTTGGCGATGATCTGCTCCCGCTTCCTGGAAATCAAAAATTTCGTACCGCAGACCTTTTATCAGCTGGCCATACAGGTGGATAAAGACGGACAATTGTTCAGGGCAATGTCTTTTAATAATTTCAATAAAAAGGAGGAAGCCGAAGTTTTTTTTTCAAAAATTGAGGACTTGGAATCGGGCATTAGTAACGGTGGTAAAATTGTTAGTGTGGAAGCCAAGCCAAGAAAAGAACCGCCACCGCTCTTGCATGACCTCAGTTCTTTGCAACAGGAAGCAAATAAAAAGAAAGGCTTTACCGCTGATCAAACCTTAAATATATTACAGGGTTTGTATGAGAGTAAGCTAATCACCTATCCTCGTACAGGCAGTCGCTACATCGGAGATGATGTTTTTGCGGGTGTTCCTTCGCTAATTGAAAAGTTGAAAGAACATACCGATTTTGGCAAGCAGGCGGAATTTCTAACTACTGTGGCGCTGAACAAAAGAAGTGTGAACGCAAAAAAGGTAACAGATCACCATGCCATCTTACCTACAGGAGAATCGGCTTATCAGTTAAGCGGTAACCATAAGGCAATTTATGACATGGTAGCCGGTCGCATGCTGGAAGCGTTTCACCAGGAGTGTGTAAAAGAGATTACCAAAATCACGGTAGAGTCTGGTTCTTTATTTGTGGCCAACGGTACCGTGGTTCGTGCTGCAGGCTGGCGCGCTGTTTTCAATGATAAAGATGAAGAAAAGAAAGATGAAGAGAATCCTTCCCTGCCTAAAGTTAAAGCAGGGGAGGAACTGCCTATCGTTAAAAAAGCCTTGCTGGAAAAACAGACTAAACCTAAATCCCTTTATAACGAAGCTTCTTTATTAAAGGCATTGGAAACATCGGGCAAAGATATTGAAGATGAGGAACTGCGTTATGCAATGAAAGATAGCGGACTGGGTACTCCGGCAACTCGCGCAGCAATTATTGAAACGCTGATTAACCGTGAATATGTAATCAGGGAAAAGCGAAACTTGGTGCCAACCACGAAAGGACTCGCTGTATACGATGTGGTGAAGGACAAAAAAATTGCCCAGGCAGAACTGACCGGGCAATGGGAAAAGCGTTTGGAAGAAATTCGTTCCGGTGCCTCTGTTGCTGATTTCAAAGCGGAAATAGCAGACTACACACGCACCATCACCAGTGAATTATTGATTGCCGGTGTGGGAATGTTGGTTTAGCCTATTTGGTTGTTTCCTTGTAAACGCCCAGCTCAGCAATTTCTGCGGGTTCGTTTGAACCATCAATGAGTATCCTTATCTTATCTGCTTTAACAGATGGAAAGCGGTGCACTTTGATGCGCTGCTTATTTGTTCCCGTTAATAAAGGCATCCATTTACCACCGGTAAAATATTCAAATCTGTAGCTATTGATATTTGGCTTTTTTTCTGCCAGGACGATCATATTGAAAGTTTCGGCCTTGCTGAATGAAATTTCATGCCATGGATTTTTTACCTGAGGATTCGATCGCCATGCAGTGCTGAAGCTATCGTCGTTAGCGAAATCCATCAACCACATGTCGTTGCTCCAACTGGAATTGGTAGGCTGGCGTTTAGCCAGGTTATGTGAAATGATTGGGGCATCATAAATTGGCAACTTCGCTACTGGTCCGTCGTTTTTCCAAAGCCTGCCGATTTCTTTCAATGCAGCCAAGGCATTGTCATCGATCAATCCATCTCTGTTTGGTCCCACATTGAGGATAAAATTACAGTATGCCTTGTTGAATGGGATTAAGTTATCATTTACCAGTGTTGCAGGATCTTTAACTGCAGTGTTTGGGAAAGATGTTTTGTAAAACCAATTTTCCTGTAAAGGCAAGCAGGACAAAGCAGGCAGTTTGTTGGTCTCTTTAGAGATGTGCTGACCAGCCCCTTGTTCGTACGACTTGATATCTGTGTAATATAGTGCTTCTGCGGGATATTTGGCTGCGTTCAGATCCATCACCAAACAGTTGGGCTGTAAGGATTTGATCAGTTTGTAGATTTCTTCGAAAGGGACATCGTCATAAGAAATTCTGGACCATGGGGCATCCCAGCCGTCGATGATCAAAGCTTCGATCTCTCCATAATTGGTTAACAATTCTGTGATCTGGTCTTTCACCATTTTAATATGGTTTGGTTTGATCTGTCCGGGCCTAAGCTTGTGGTGGGTATCAAGAATAGAGTAATACAACATTACCTTTAAGTTCTTTTTGCGGAAGGCATCAACATATTCTCTGACTACGTCTCGCTTCAGCGGACTGTTCATGACATTATATTCTGTAGTCTTAGTGTCCCAGATGGCAAAGCCACTGTGGTGCTTGGTGGTTAAGCAACCGTACGACATGTGTGCCGATAAAGCAGCATCCGCCCATTGGTTGCAATCCAGTTTTTTTGGATTAAAAAGGGCGGGTGAGGCTTCTGGGTCTGCCCAATCATCTTCCATATAGGTAGGAATGTTATAGTGTATGAACATCCCAAACCGGAGGTCGACAAAATCCTGCTGTCTTTCTGTAAGTGATTTTGCTTTTACGATTGATTTTAACTGGGCATCGATAGGTGTTACAAAGCCTAATGCTATTAAAAAGAATAGGTATTTGCCTAAGAAAAGTAATCTTTGTTTCATATCTTTTGAAAATGGGTTCTGGATAATGCTTACCACACAAACCTATATCATTTTGTAACTATATTCGTCAACGGTCTTTACTAAACATTCAACTGTGTATACATTATTTGCTGTTATTTTACTGATTACCCTGCTTAGTTATGGCATTTTAAACCTGCCTGTTTTTGGGGCACTACCTGCGGGACGCAGGTTGGAAAAAATTAAGGCACTTCCAAACTACCGTGATGGAGAGATACAGAATTTATCACCAACCCCAATGAAACCTGAGGATGTCAGTTATCTGACCATCTTTGCTGAGGTTTTTAAAAAGAATCCCAATAAATCTCCTCAACATGCTATCCCACATATTAAACCTGATTTCTCTGATATTGAAGGAGTAAAGGTCATTTGGTTCGGCCACTCTTCTTATTATCTGAACATAGCAGGCGTTAAAGTGTTGGTAGATCCTGTATTTAGCCAAAGGACTTCTCCTTTTTCATTTGTAGGAACAAAGAATTTTAAGGGCACAGATTTTATCAGTGCAGATGAATTGCCCGATCCTGATGTTATTTTGATAACCCACGATCATTATGATCATCTGGATTATCCAACCATATTGAAGTTGAAAGATAGGACGAAATTATTCGTGACTTCAGTCGGTGCGGGAGCACACCTGGAGCGCTGGGGTATTGCGACTCAAAAAATTAAAGAGCTAGCCTGGGGCGAATCAGCTGAAGCAGAAGGTTTGAAATTTACGGCTACCCCTGCAAGGCATTTTACGGGCAGAAAGTTTAAAAGAAATCAAAGCGCATGGTCTGCCTTTGTACTTGAAACAACGAAAGGCAGTCTTTATCTGGGTGGGGATTCTGGATATGATGCCCACTTTGCTGAAGTAGGTAAAAAATATGGGCCTTTTGAACTGGCGATTCTGGAATGTGGACAATACAATCATTTTTGGCCGTTGATCCATATGTTTCCTGAACAAACTGTGCAGGCGGCAAAAGATTTGCAGGCAAAAGTGCTTATGCCTGTGCACTGGGGTAAGTTTACGCTGGCGGCACACAATTGGGACGATCCGATCCTTAGGGTATTTGCGGAAGCGGCCAAACTAAAACAGGAGATGGTTACACCAATACCGGGAGAATCTGTCGAATTAGGTAAATCTAAACCCAACAACGAATGGTGGTTAACAGTTGATCACCCGGAGTAAACAATATTCTTTAATAAGATGTTATCTTTAAATACTTTTATATTTAAATGAACAACATGAAAACGGACTTAATAGAGATTTTCCAAACCGTTAGGGCATCATTACAGCCATATGCAAGCATGGGTTTTGATAACCGTACCAATAGTGAAACGGTTTACGATCTATGGAGCAATAAGAACGTAAAGATTGGTGGCGAAGAAAAACACGAAGTATTTTTTGCTAGCGTAAATATCGAAAAGACATATGTTACTGTCTGCCTACTACCTGAAGAGAAAGAGGCTAGTCTTAAAGATTTGGTAGATCCTAACCTGATTAAACTGTATAAAAAGAAATCTGGTTTTCAAATAAAAGAACTCGATGATTTCCTCCTGAAACACATTGAAGACTCCGTTGCAGCATGCTACAAACTCTATAAGGAAGAAGCTTGGGTATAACTTTCAATTGGCATGAAGATGTAATTTCGAGCATTAAGCTGCTTAATATTGAGGTAGAAATTCTTGAAGATACAAATTACTCGTTGCTTGTACTTGGCGCCGATCGGCTGCTGGTTAACCTGGTTAATCTTCATACTTGCCATAGCGCTAATGATTTTATCTTACTTCAGGATCAATTTCTAACCAGAGGAAAACAAATGGTACACTTGTGGGAAGATGTTTGGCGTACAAGAAAGGTTCAGGTTTTGAGCCGTTTGCAATCTATGCTAGGACTCAATTCGCGGATCCACGCCCGAAAGACCCAAATTATTTCCATCACCCAGCCCCAGGCTGATCAGTTCATGTATGAAAATCATCTTCAGCTTTCTGTAAAGGCCAGATACAAATACGCATTGGTAGTTGGTACTGAGCTATATGCTGTGGCATGCTTTAGTGGATTAAGAAAGATGAAGAATAAAAATTTTCCGTATAAATCAGCAGAATTGATCCGTTTTGCGAACCTCAATGGCTATACGGTGACCGGCGGATTTACAAAATTGTTACAACACTTTATTAGAATGCATAGGCCGAATGATCTGATGAGCTATGCCGATAGAGATTGGTCGCTGGGTGCGGCATACCTTAGGGCGGGTTTTAACCTCGCGGAAACCACCTCTCCTTTAACTATTCTTGTTCATAGGCATACGATGGAACGGTCATTTCCCCACCGGGTTGCAGAGGAACAAACAAGCGGATTTGTTGAGGTATTTAATACTGGAAACCTTAAATATATATTGGACTTGTGATGGAAGCGCAGCCTTTGGTAATTATTTTGGGACCTACCGCTTCGGGTAAGACAAAACTCGCGGTTAAACTTGCGGCGGCAGTTGGGGGAGAAATCATCAGTGCGGATAGCAGGCAAGTATTTCGCGGTATGGACATCGGTACTGGAAAAGATCTGGAGGAGTATAACGCACCATCAGGTTTGATCCCATATCATTTGATTGATATTAAGCAGGCGGGCGATCATTACAATGTCAATGAGTTTAAGGAGGATTTCTATGAAGTTTTTGCAACGCTGGTGAAACAGCAACAATTACCGATACTTTGTGGGGGTACCGGCATGTACATTCACGCCCTTCTGCAACACCAGCCTTACACCGCGGTTCCGGTTAATCAGGCCCTTAGAAATGACCTGATGATTTTGGATGATGAGCAGTTATTAGACAAGTTAGCGTTTTATCCTGTTGCTTTTACTGGACATGCAGATCGGACTTCGAAAAAAAGGCTGATACGTGCTATAGAAGTTGCTGATTATCTAATGAGTAACCAGCTGCCGGAGGTATCAAGAATACCTATACGAGCCTTAATAATTGGCTTAGATCCAGGTCGTGAGCTGAGACGAAAGAATGTGTCTGAAAGATTGAACATCCGTCTGGAAAATGGCTTGATAGAAGAGGTGGAGCGTTTGCTGAAAAATGGCGTAAGTGATGAAATGTTAACGTTTTACGGGTTAGAATATAAGTTTGTAGCTTCCTACATCAGAATGGAAATAACTATGGATCAGCTAAAGGAGCGGCTTACGATAGCAATCTGTCAATTTGCAAAAAGACAAATGACCTTTTTTAGAAAGATGGAAAAAGATGGGGTTGAAATAAATTGGTTCGATACCAATGCTAACGATAAATTGCTGTTTGATAATGTTTTAAGTCTTTATCTATCTTATCGGAAGACCTTTAAAAACTAGCTTTACAACCCTGATGTTTGGCTATGGCATACAATTTGTAATTGAGGGGTTGTACAGCACAATGCTGATACAGAAATTTAAATAAACGAACAAAAATGAAATTTTCTACAAAAGTTTTAGCATCTGCAGTAGCTGCGATTGCTTTATTTATGACCACAAATGTTAATGCTCAATCTGGCGATTCAAAAGCTACCCGCTTAGGTGTAGGTTTAAATGTTGGTGTTCCAACTACAACAGGTTACAGCTTCGCAGTGGGTGGAGATCTACGTTTACAAAAGGACTTCAGTTCAAATATTTCAGGTATTCTTTCTGCTGGTTACAATAGCTATTCATTAAAAGATAGCTATGGTGGTGGTAGCGTTGGTTTAATTCCGGTTAAAGCTGGAGCGAAAATTTTCTTCGCAGAAAGCGCTTACTTCTCTGGAGAACTTGGTGCCGGATTTTCTACTGAAAATGGCGGAGGAACAGCTTTCTTATGGGCCCCTGGAATTGGATACGGATTTGATAACGGTTTAGACCTGGGACTTCGTTACGAAGGAGCAGAGTTTAAGAGCGGATCTATAGGCCAGGTAGCATTACGCATCGCTTACGGATTCAGATTATAAAAGAAACCAAGTATTAGAAATGCCTTGAAGGGTAAATATTCCTTCAAGGCATTTTTTTTATTTTTAATTATTCTAAACTATCTGCAATAAATTATTTATTTCTTTTATTTTAAAAACCGATATGCACTTTGCATCGTATGTCAGATATATAACAGAACATTTTTTAAAACGGACATCTAAAATCACAACTTATGAAAACGATTACTAAATTTTTTACAGTGGCAGCAGTTGCTTTGGCCATTGGAACTACAAATGCAAATGCACAATCAATGGACCGCACAACCGGTGTTAGGCTTGGGTTTGGCGTTAGTGGCGGAGTGGCAGAAAAAGGCTCTCCTTTTGAATATGGAGTTGGCGCAGATGCGCGTTTGCAATTTGACTTAAGCAAAGAACTTTCTATCACCGCAACCGGTGGTTATACGCGTTTAATGGCAAAAGACAATATGGGCGATGATTATGATTTTATCCCTGCAAAAGGTGGTGTGAAAATCTTCCCGATAGGTAACATGTACACCATGGGAGAAATTGGTGCCGGATTTGGCATTAAAGATGGTTCTAAAACCTCATTGATCTTCGGTGGTGGTTTAGGATATGCCTGGAATGGTGGTGTTGACATCAGTGTTAGATATGAAGGTTACAAACAAGATAGTGCATCAAGTACTTACAGGCCTCAAAATGGACAGTTTGCACTTCGTTTAGCTTACGGATTCAAATTATAACACTTAATTATCATATTTTTAAAGCCTCCCGATAAAATCGGGGGGCTTTTTTAGTTATTTAAAATTAAAGTAGTATTTTAACCAAAAAACAGCCGGGAGGCTATTTAACCAAATTACTGACCTTATTATGAAAAAATATTTTACTGTTGCTGCGCTATTCATTTTGTTTTCGTGTAACAATACTGAACAAAAAACCGGAGCAAGTAAAGACACTTCCGCTGTAACTGAAACCAAATCAGATAACGCGGCAGTTAAATTGGCGGATCCGAAGGTTCAGGCCATCTATAACAATTACATCTCATTAAAAAATGCCTTGGTAGATGCTAAGTTTGAGGTGGCGAAAAGTGCTGCTACAGAATTGAAATCCAGCTTGTCTAATTATGAAGGATGTGAAAATACTGCCCTTGTAGCAGGTAAGATTTCGGAGGCAAAGGACCTGGTTGGACAAAGAAAAGAATTTACTTATCTAAGCGCCGATGTGATCGCCATGTTTAAACATGCAACGCTGACAAGCGGAGCTATCTACGTGCAGCATTGCCCTATGGCGAATAGCGGTGATGGAGGTGATTGGCTTTCTTCTGAGAAGAAGATCCAAAATCCTTACTATGGAAGTGAGATGATGGAATGCGGCGCAGTGCTACAGGAAATTAATTAATAATTTAACAGCAATGTTATAGTAAGTAAAGCAGTTTTAATAAATGATTATTTAGTTTTGTTAATATAAATTTAGAATATATATATGTCAGATATCGCAGAAATTAAGATTGATGGTAAAGTGTACGAGTTTCCTGTAATCACAGGATCTGAAGGGGAGAAGGCCATTGATATTTCAAAATTGAGAGATTTAACCGGTCACATTACATTAGATTTTGGATACAAAAACACAGGTTCAACAAAAAGCGCGATTACGTTTTTAGATGGTGAGCAGGGAATATTGAAATATAGGGGGTATCCAATTGAAGAACTGGCTGCAAAATCTACCTTTTTGGAGGTGGCTTATCTGTTGATATATGGTGATTTGCCTAAACAGACAGAACTTAATGAGTTTCAAAAGAAAATAACGGAGCATACCCTGATTCATGAAGACATGAAGAAGTTCTTGGATGGTTACCCTTCTAAGTCTCATCCAATGGCTCAGCTGGCATCACTAGTTTGCTCACTGTCTACATTTTACCCGGAATCTTTAAATGCCAATTCCTCTCCGGAAACCATGAATCTGACCATGATCAAATTGTTGGCTAAATTTCCAACTATTGTTTCCTTCATTTATAAGAAATCACTTGGCCACCCGCTGATTTATCCCAAGAATAAGTATGATTACGTAAGTAATTTTATCAATATGATCTTCGGTCAGCGTACTGAAGAGATTGAAATTGATCCGGTTGTAGTCAATGCGATGAATACCTTGCTTATTCTTCATGCCGATCATGAGCAGAACTGTTCTGCTTCAACGGTAAGGATGGTGGGATCGTCTGATTGTAATTTATATGCTTCTGTTTCTGCTGGTATTGCAGCCCTGTGGGGTCCGCTACATGGTGGTGCTAACCAAGCGGTTATTGAAATGCTTGAGTTGATCAAAGAAGATGGCGGCGATACAGAGAAATGGATTAATAAAGCCAAGGATAAAAATGATCCTTTCAGAATGATGGGTTTTGGACACAGGGTTTATAAGAACTTTGATCCTAGAGCGAAGATCATTAAAAAAGCTTGTGATGAGATTCTTGATAAACTAGGTATCGACGATCCGGTTTTAGAAATTGCTAAAAAATTAGAAGAAGCCGCGTTAAGCGATCCATATTTCGTTCAGCGTAAGCTTTATCCTAATGTTGACTTTTATTCTGGTATTATCTATAGGGCTCTAGGTTTCCCAACAGATATGTTTACCGTATTGTTTGCATTAGGCCGTTTACCAGGATGGATTGCACAATGGAAAGAAATGCATGAAAATAAAGAACCTATCGGTCGCCCACGCCAGATTTATACTGGACATACAGATAGAACAATTGATACTATTGAAAACAGGTAGTATAATTTAATACAATAGAAAAGCCGTTCAGATTTCTGAACGGCTTTTCTATTGTATACTAAACCGGTTTTAGGTCATGAAATAATAAATGAAGTTCCTAACCAGAGATTCTGTTACATAAAGTGAAAACGTATACAGGAAGAACAGGCCGATCATTTTGAAAATAGTAGTTCTTCTGCTCCTGTTGTAAAATACTTTAAGTCCTTTGTATAAGTACCAGCATACCCACACAAATATTCCAAATTCAATAATATCTCCAACGGTCGAGTCAATACCGAATACATATTTAATTATGGGATAACAGACAATAGAAATGAGAAAGTAGGCTGTCATGCCGTGTATGGTGAAAATTAAATGGTCCAGGTAATAGATATGGTTTTTTCTAAAACTGATCATGATGAAGAAAGCCAATAAGGGCATTAATAGGAAATACTGTTTAGGCTTATATTTCTTGATCTCATCACCAATGGTCCAATCGCCTTTAGCAGACTTCACATTTACCCTAATTTCTCTCTTTTTTGACTGCCTTTCGAACCAATTGTCCCGTTCGTCCTCAGGTAATTTTTGTTGCCTTGCCAAATAAGACTCAAACGTGCTGTCTTGCTTCAAAATGTGCAGACCTTCCAAGTCCTCTACTAAATCATCTATATTCTCTGACTTCGCAGTATCAGTAATCGTCTTGAGGCTATCAAGGTAAGCTTGTTGCCTGGAAAACGTTAAGGTTTCAAAGTATTTTTGTATGACTAAGGTTTTCGCCTTGTCTAAACCGTATTGAACCATACCATTTCCTTTCTGAGTTTTGACCTCATTTGTAAGATTGGCTATGGTTGCAGGCGTAGCAATTGTAACATGGTTGTTTTCTTTTTCATGCTTATCCCTCGCAGCCGGCACAATTAAAAAGTAAACAATGGAAACGAATATGTAAAGGTTTACCGGGTTGATGTATCTGGCCCGTTTTCCCGCAAGATATTCCTGAGTAACTAAACCTGGTTTTGTCAATAAAGGCTCAAGCGTTTGAAAAAATTTGGAATCAAAATGGAAATAATGTGCCACACTGTGTCCTATAAAAGCCCAAAAGGATTCTTTCAATTCTAAATTGGCTTGTCCGCAGCTACTGCAGTAATGCAGTTCCACGTGGTGACCGCAGTTTAAACACGTATGTTCTTTTCTATATTTACCGGTAGACATGGCGTCAATTAATGGTTCATTGCTTCTATAGCCGCTTCTTCAGCGCGGTTGTGTTTGTGCTTGAAAATTAAGGCAAAAAGTATGGTAATAACCAAAGCATAGATGGTAAAAGACAGCCAGATCTGGTGCCAGTCTTTAACGTCCAGTGCGCGACTAAGGCTACCGTTCTGTAATACTGATATTCCTTTATTGCTTAAAAAGTTCAACAGATGGGTATTCCCCGAATCAGTATCTACATACTTGGAAAGAGACTGAATGTCACTATATGATTTTGTGAAGTATTTGTCGATCATCCATCCAGAAAGCAAACTTCCGAATACGGCACCGAACCCATTGGTCATCATCATAAACATGCCCTGAGCAGAAGAACGCATCTTTGGAGTAGTTGAAGTTTCTACGAATAGAGAACCTGAAATATTAAAGAAATCGAATGCCATGCCGTAAACAACACAAGAAAGCACGATCATCCATAGATTTCCGGCAGGATCTCCGAACGCAAACAGACCGAAACGCAGTACCCATGCGAACATCGCAATTACAATTACCTTCTTGATGCCGAAGCGTTTTAAAAAGAAGGGGATAGCCAGGATAAATAGTGTTTCTGATACCTGGGAGATGGACATGATGATGGTAGAGTATTTGATCACAAAGGAATCAGCATACTTAGGAAGTAACTTAAACTCATCTAAAAATACATCACCATAGGCATTTGTTAACTGCAAAGAGGCCCCTAAGAACATGGAGAATATGAAGAACAAGGCCATCTTGTAGTCGGCAAATAATCTGAACGCGGTTAAACCAAAGGTTTGCGCAAAAGATTTCTTTTCGTCGATCAATTTTTGAGGCGGGCACTTAGGTAGGGTAAGTGAATAGATTCCCAGAGTAATAGCAGCAATTCCAGCGATGTAAAATTGATACGCTGTGGCTTTGTTACCGGTAAGGTTAGTGATCCACATTGCAGCTATAAATCCCACAGTACCCCAAACCCTAATGGGAGGGAAGTTCTTAACCACATCGATGTTGGTAGATTTTAGTGTGGTATAAGAAATGGAATTGCTTAATGCGATGGTTGGCATGTAAAAACTCATTGCAACCAACATCACCCAGAAGAAAGCATTGGGGCTTTCCACTTGAGGAATATAAAAAAGCACTAAGCCATAAAGAATATGTAGAATGCTGTAAAGTACTTCCGCATTAACCCATTTATCTGCAATAATCCCTGTAAGTGTTGGCATAACCAGCGACGCGAAGCCCATTGTTGCAAAAATAGCTCCGAATTGGGTGCCATCCCATTGTTTTGTGCCAAACCAGTAGTTCGCTATCGTGATTAACCAGGCCCCCCAGACGAAGAATTGCAAAAAATTCATCAGCGTTAAGCGAAACTTAACATTCATAATAATAATTTAGTTTGTTTTCGAAAGTAATGCCTGAATATAGGACAATTTTAAAATAAAATCTGTTATTCGCCCTTATTTCTTTTATTTATCTCGTCACGGATACGAGCAGCTTTCTCATAGGCTTCTTCAGCAATTGCTTCTTGTAATTTTTCCTGCAATTCCTCGTTTGTCAAGGTTTTATAGCCTGATCCAGGAATAGAGGTGCTGATGTCTTCAGAACCTTGTTCTTTTGGAATATTATCCATGTTTTCTAAAAACAGCAGGTCATTTCCTTCTATTACAATTCCGGCTGATGAAAGTATAAACTCATAAGTGTAGATCGCAGCATTGAACCGGACTGCCAAAGCAATCGCGTCGGAAGTACGTGCATCAATTTCTTTAGTTGTGTCGCCGTCTGTACAGATGAGTTTAGCAAAAAAAACACCCTCAACAAGATTATAGATCAAGATTTCCTGGATCTGTATCTCGTAGGCTTCGGCCAGTGTTTTGAAGAGGTCGTGCGTAAGCGGCCTGCTGGGTGTCATTTGCTCAATCTCTATTGCAATTGCCTGTGCCTCGAACGCACCAATAATAATTGGAAGTCTTCTTCTGCCATTTACCTCACCAAGAACTAGTGCATATGCACCGGATTGTGTTTGGCTATAGGATAAGCCAACGATATCTAGTTTTACTTTTTTCATATGATAGTAACAGGGCTGGCCGGAACGGTCAGCCCCATTCGATTACCCTTTGTGGGCTTTTAATGCTTCAATTAATTTTGGAACCACTTCAAACGCATCTCCAACTATTCCGTAATCTGCCACTTTAAAAAACGGCGCTTCAGGATCCTTATTGATCACAACGATCACTTTTGACGAGCTTACGCCAGCCAAGTGCTGTATGGCACCGGAAATGCCTATGGCAATATAAAGATTTGGACTAATGGCTATACCTGTTTGTCCAACGTGCTCAGCGTGTGGTCTCCAATCGGCGTCAGATACTGGTTTTGAACAAGCGGTTGCGGCACCCAGCAAACCGGCAAGTTCTTCGATCATTCCCCAGTTTTCAGGACCTTTTAGTCCGCGACCAGCTGATACTACCAGTTCTGCATCAGGAAGAGAAATTTTATTGGTTGCCCTCACAATTTCTTTAACCACAGCGCTTAAATCTGTAGATTTTACTGCTGGACTGAACTCTTCAATTACAGCCTCTACTGGCGATTCTTTAGTACCAAAGGCATTTGGATTTAGTGCGATTATTTTATTTGAAGATGTTAATTCCGTTATGGCAAAAGCCTTCCCGGAAAACGCCGTTTTCTTTACCAGGAATTTTCCTCCATCTAACTCAGGAAGCTCAACTGCACCATCTACCAAGCCTGCTTCTAATTTTACCGCAACTCTGGGAGCAAGGCCTTTACCTGAAAAGGAGTTTGACAATACGATAAGATCAGCACCTTCCTTTTTTGCGGCTTCAGCGATTATCGAGGCATAAGCCTGGTTAACAAAATTTTTAAGTTGATCATTGGTTACTTTTAGCACCTTGGATGCGCCATAAGTACCCAGATTTTTTAGTTCGGTATCTTCAACATTTCCGATAGAAATTGCTGTTAAATTACTGTTTTGCTGATCTGCAATGGCTTTTGCATAGGAAACTGCTTCGTAAACAGATTTCTTGAATTTGCCATCAACTTGTTCTACATATACTAAAACTGACATACGGTCTTCATTTAAATTTAATTAGGAAAAAGGCTTAGATTACTTTGGCTTCCTGGTGTAAAAGATCAATTAATTTAGAAGGGTCTTCTGCTGGTATTAATTTTACCGTTCCTCTGGGCGGAGGTGTTTCAAATTGCTGAACCTTTGCTACTGCTGTGATTTCCTTTGCTTCAATCACTTGCAATGGTTTTGTTCTTGCAGACATGATACCTCTCATGTTTGGGATTTTAGGCTCTGCAGTACCCTCAGCGCAACTGGCGACAAACTTTCCTGTAACTGATATCACTTCTTTTCCACCCTCGATTTCCCTGTCAATCGTTGCTGTAGCACCATCGTAATCCAATTTCTTAATAATGGAAATGGAAGGTATATCTAAAAACTCCCCAATCATAGCGGCTACTTGTGAACCATTATAATCTATTGATTCCCGACCGCAAAGAATCATATCAAAGTCGGTCGTTTTTGCGTATTCTGCAATTTGGTAGGCCACAAAATAGGCATCTCTCGGAGCTGCGTTGATCCTTACTGCATCATCAGCGCCAATTGCCAGCGCTTTTCTGATGGTTGGGTCAGTCTGACTCTCTCCTATATTGATTACTGTCACGGTGCCTTTTCCGCCTTCACAAAGTTCAATTGCTTTTGATAAAGCGATCTCATCATATGGATTGACTATAAATTGCACTCCGGCTGTATTGAATTGTGTATTATTGTCGGTAAAAGTTATTTTTGTCGTTGTGTCTGGCACATTACTGATACAAACTAATATTTTCATACGTTTAATATTTATATAAAAGGTTATTCAAAAGAACTTAGAAGCGTTTCTGCCGAAAATGTCTTTTTGCAAATCTAGTTAAAAAAGCAGGGATAAAAAATGCAAAATACCCGATTGACCAAGTTATTGGAGTTTTTGGAAAGTGACCCCAACGATCCTTTTGTTTTATATGCGCTTGCTACAGAATACAATTCTGCAGGGCAAACTGAACAAGCCTTTGCGTACTACGTCAAGCTGGTTTCTGAACATCCGGATTATGTAGGAACCTATTATCATCTTGGAAAACTGTATGAGAAAAATGACAGGACGGAGGATGCCATCAAGACCTATCAGTTAGGTATGGCTGCGGCAAGAAATAAACGCGATATGCATGCGCTGTCAGAACTTCAAGGTGCATTTAATTCTGCATCAGGAATGGATTATGAAGATGATTAAATCCTTTTAAGTTGAACAGAAATCAATTGTTGTTTTTAAGGGATGTGCTGTTTTTCACTTTTACCGCCTTTGGCGGTGCTCAGGCACATTTATCCTTATTGCTTAAGTACTTTGTGAAAAATCGGAGGTATGTTTCTGAGGAAGACCTTTTGGAAATCAATGCGCTGGCCCAGGTATTGCCTGGCCCTGCTTCTACGCAAACCCTGGTGGGTATTGCCTATAAAGTGGGGGGATTGCGACTTTCCCTAATCTCGTTTTTGATATGGATTTTACCTTCCGCGGCGATGATGACGCTCGCCGCAATCGGCTTTGCTAAGCTGGATCAACAACAAAAATTTACGGAGATACTGGAATATATCCAGCCCATCGCCTTGGGTATTGTAGCATTCGGTGCCTACACTTTATCGAAAAGGGTGCTGCGGTCACAAGTTTCTGTATTTTTAGCCGTCTCTGCTGCGATCGCCACCTTGGTTTTAAGAAATGCATATGTGTTTCCACTCGCAATTTTAATAGGGGGGATGATCTCGTCTGCATTGGAAACGCCAAAAGAAGAGAGCGAGATCCGGGTGAAGCTGTTTTCCAATATCAATCCTAAAAAACTAATTTATTTTATTGGCGTGCTGCTTTTTCTTGCCCTCATGGGTGCAATCATCAACAGGACTTCACCGTTTAGTTTGCCGATAAGACTTTTTGAAAATTTTTACCGCAACGGTATTTTCATCTTTGGTGGCGGACAAGTTTTGGTTCCGCTGATGTTTACAGAGTTTGTTGAGATGAAACAATACCTGCATGCTTCGGGCTTTCTTTCCGGATTTGCGCTTCAACAGGCTTTGCCAGGGCCAACTTTTTCCTTTACAAGTTATATTGGCGCCCTAAGCATGAGGAATTTCGGCTATGGAATAGGGGGGCAAATTCTTGGAGGTGCCGTAGCAGTAATTGGCATCAATTTACCCGGATTGATTTTGGTTCTTTTCATAGTTCCCTTCTGGGATGACCTTAAAAAAATCGCCCGTATTAAGCATTCTTTATCGGGAATCAATGCGGTGAGCGTAGGTTTTATTATAGCAGCTTTTGTCCTCCTGGTTGTTCCAATAGGATTGGACCTGATGTCTATCTCGATTATGATAGTGACTTTCCTGGTATTAAACTTTACCAGGGTTAGTCCGACATTAGTTGTACTTGCAGGAATTCTTCTTGGTTATTTTATCTGATTAAAACGGCGCATCATCGTCATGCATGTCATCCATCCTTGAAGGTTTGATAATCACATTGCCGGACGGCCTGTCGAAGTTAGCCGATGGCATCATTCCTGCACTTGGATCAGTCATAGAAAATGAAGTTGGCGGTGCAAAATTGTCTTCCAAATCTGTAAATTTAACATACTTGCCAATAAAGCGCAATGGTACGATTCCTGTTTCCCCATTACGGTGTTTCGCAATGATTACCTCTCCAATACCAGCCTGTGACCGACCTTGCTCATCTTCTGTAATCCCGTAATATTCCGGACGATAAAGGAACAATACCATATCCGCATCTTGCTCGATGGAACCAGACTCTCTCAAATCCGATAGCATCGGCCGCTTTCCATTTGCACCTGGTCTGCTTTCAACTGCACGACTCAACTGAGAAAGTGCCAGAACGGGTACGTTTAACTCCTTAGCTACTGATTTAAGCGCTCTGGAGATGCTACCAATTTCCTGCTCCCTATTACCACCACCGCTTTGGCCTTCACCTTTTCCATGCATCAGTTGCAAGTAATCGATGATAATCAGTTGCAGGTCGTACTGCGATTTTAGCCTACGGCATTTGGCCCTGAATTCAAATATGTTTAGCGCGGGTGTGTCATCTATCAAAAGCGGGGCTTCAGTGAGCGTTCCTATTTTACTGTGCAATTGCTGCCATTCCCATTCTGCCAAATTTCCTTTACGGATCTTTTCTTGTTCTATTTCAGTTTCTCCTGAAATTAAACGATTGACCAGCTGAACGGAGGACATTTCCAGAGAGAAAACAACAACAGGCCTTTTGAAGTCAACAGCAGCATTTCTGGCGCATGTTAATACGAAAGCTGTCTTACCCATGGCTGGTCTTGCTGCGATGATTACCAAATCTGATGGCTGCCAACCGCCGGTCATACGATCCAGGTCTGTAAACCCGGAAGGAACACCTGTAAGTCCATCACTTTTACCTCTTAGTTCTTCCAGGGTGGCTAAAGATTGTTTAATGATCTCGTCCATCTTCTGGGTGTCCCTGCGGAGGTTATTTTGAGCGATGTCGAACAAGTTTTTTTCGGCATGATCCAGGAGGTCAAATATATCGGTGGTGTCTTCGTAAGCGCTTTGAATGATCTCTGAGGAAATCCTGATCAGTTCCCGCTGTATGTATTTTTGAGAGATAATACGTGCATGGTATTCGATATTTGCTGCGGAAGCTACCCTGTTGGTTAAATTGGTGATGTAGTATGCACCGCCAACCATTTCCAGCAGTCCCAGTGTTCTTAGTTCTGCGGTAACCGTTAAAATATCAACTGGCTTTGATTTTTGGAATAAGCCCTGTATGGCTTCAAAGATTTTTTTATGAGCTTCGTGATAGAAAATATCAGGTTTAAGGATGTCGATAACCGTAGAAAGTGCATCTTTCTCCAACATGAGCGCACCGAGCACAGCCTCCTCCAGATCGATAGCCTGAGGTGGAATTTTACCAAGGGTGCTCATGGAATTGGTGAGCCTGTTCTTCCTCGCTGTAAAGTTTGTCCTGTCTTGTCCCTGTGTTCCGTTCTCGATACTCATAGGTACAAAAATAGTTAAAAATTAAGGTCGACCTCAAATTCTTTATACACATTCGGGAGTTGGCAGATGTTCTGTTTTAACAATCGGCAAAACAATTTATACAAATTGCTAACAACATTTTGTTAATAAGGGTATTTACCGCCGCCATAAATTAGCATTACCTATTACCCATTATTTCAGCTATTTTTGCGCTTCAATTTTAAGAAATGGAAAATTCCAGAAGAGCGCCAAGGCAAAAAGAAAGCAATGAATTTATATTTGGTATCCGTGCGGTTATAGAAGCGATAAAGGCAGGAAAGGATATTGAGAGCATTTATTTGCAACGCGGACTTACGGGCGGGATTATGCTGGAACTGAAGGCGCTCCTAAAAGAAGTTGATGCTCCGGTGCACAATGTGCCGGTAGAAAAATTGAACAGAATGACCCTTAAAAATCATCAGGGTGTTATTGCGGTCATCTCTTCCATTGCTTTTCAAAAAATTGAGGACATTATTCCAACGATTTACGAAAAGGGGGAGACGCCGCTGGTGCTCATATTGGATGGGATTACCGACGTAAGAAATATGGGTGCCATAGCCCGTACTGCTGCGTGCGCAGGTGTTCATGCCATTGTTGTGCCTACAAAGAATTCAGCGCAGATCAATGCAGACGCCATAAAAACTTCGGCAGGAGCGCTATTTACCATTCCAGTATGCAGGCATCCCAATCTTCATAAGACAGCGCTTTACCTGCAAGAATGTGGCTTACAAATAGTGGCGTGTACTGAAAAAACGAATGACCTTATTTACGCACCTGACTATTCTGCACCCACTGCAATTGTTATGGGCGCTGAAGACGAGGGAATTTCTAACGAAATTATGCGCATGGCCAATCACCTGGCCAAGATCCCGATGATAGGAGAAATCAGTTCGCTTAACGTTTCCGTATCAGCTGGTGTAATTCTCTATGAAGCGATCAGACAGCGCCAGTCTTAAATATATTTTGTTCCGAACTTTGATTTAACGTCTGCAACAATCTGTTTGATGCTTTGTTCTGCATTTCGAGGACAAATCAATAGTGTATTGTTAGATTCTACAACGATATAATCATGCAAGTCCTGCAGGATTACCAACTTCTCTTTCGGAACATTTACCATGCAGTTGGACGAATTGAACATCATCACCTTCTCTGACGGGATGACGGCATTTCCAACATAATCATGTTCTGCTATGTCGTAAATTGAAGCCCAGGTTCCAAGATCAGACCATCCAAAGTCAGCAGGCAAAACGTATACGTTATCTGCTTTTTCCATGATTCCAAAATCTATAGAAATATTGGTGCATTGCTGATAGGCATCACCTATAAATTCAACTTCAGTATCGGTGTTGTAGGAAGAATTACCCTGATAAAATATCTCATGCATTTCAGGTAAGTGTCTTTGAAATGCTTTGTTAATTGATTTTGCCGACCAGATAAAGATACCTGCATTCCATAGGAAATCACCACTTTGAATAAATGATTTGGCCAGGTCGATATTCGGTTTCTCTGTAAAAATCTTTACTTTGAATATTTGCTCGTCAGTTTTTAATGCGCTTTCTGTATACTGAATATAACCATATCCAGTATCGGGCCTGCTTGGTTTAATTCCTAGAGTGATTAGGCAATCATTTTCTGAGGCAGCTTTTAACGATTGTTCAATCGCTTCTACAAACGCATCAGGATTCGTGATCGTATGGTCCGAGGGCGCTACTACAATGGTAGCATTGGGATTAAGTTGGGCAATTTTCATAGAGCCATAAGAAATGCAAGGTGCTGTGTTTCTCATGATAGGCTCTGCCAGGATCTGATTGCTGCTGATGCCCGGCAATTGCTCTTTTATGATGTCTGTATAAATTTCATTGGTTACAATAAAAATATTTTCGGGTGGGCAAATTTTCAAGAACCTGTCATAGGTGCTTTGGATCAATGTTTTACCAACGCCAAAAAAATCAATAAACTGCTTTGGATATTCTGTTCTGCTTACTGGCCAAAACCTGCTTCCAACTCCGCCCGCCATGATCAGGGCGTAATTATTTTTATTCATATTCGATTATTCTCTTTAAATAATTCCTTCCTGAAGAAGGTCATGTAAATGCACCATTCCGAAATAACCGTTCTCATCAGTTATCAGCAGTTGGGTAATGTTATTTTCTTTAATTATTTCCAAAGCCTGCATGGCCAATACATTTTTGTCGACACGCTTTGGATTAGCACTCATCAAATCACCGGCGGTAATATTGCTCAGGTCGGAATGTTGCTCAAGCATTCTTCTGATATCGCCATCGGTTATAATTCCCAAAATCTCATTGTCCTCTATAACAACAACTGCTCCCAAACGGTTTTGACTAATTTCGACAATTACATCCTTAACCGAAGCTGTAGGGTGTATACTGGGTTTAGCATTTTTTGAGGCCAAATCACCTGCTTTAAGGTATAGTCTTTTTCCCAATGCACCGCCAGGGTGAAATTTGCCAAAATCATCCTCATTAAAATTGCGTGCATTAAGGAGGCAAATCGCTAAAGCATCGCCCATAGCCAATTGTGCAGTTGTGCTGGTAGTAGGGGCAAGGTTATGCGGACAAGCCTCTTTTTCTACAGCGGTATTCAACACGTAATCCGCCTGTATGGCAAGGTCAGAATTTAGCTGACCCACCATCCCAATAATGACGTTGCCAGTTTGTTTTAATAAGGGGGTTAGGACTTTGATTTCCGGTGTATTTCCACTTTTGGATAAGCAAATGACGATATCGTCTTCGCGAATCATTCCCAGGTCGCCATGAACAGCATCTGCAGCGTGCATGAAAATGGAAGGTGTGCCTGTTGAATTTAAAGTGGCAACAATTTTTTGAGCAATAATGGCACTTTTACCAATACCTGTTACGATCACTCTGCCTTTGCTGCTAACGATCAGCTGAACAATTTTTTCAAAATCCTCATTAATATTTTGGACCAACCCAAGAATAGCTTGTGCTTCTAAATTTAAAGTGCTGACGGCGTCCTCTATTATAGATTTTTTACTTTTCAAACAGAATTATTTAGTATATTGATGCTTTGTATTTGTGCAAAATTATGTTATTTTGAAGTAAAAATAGCACTGAATATTTTATACACGAAATGGATGTGAAAAAGTCGTTGTTTGACAACTTACAAACCTTTTTTGGTTTTGATAATTTTAAAGGTGATCAGGAGTCTATAATCACTAATGTCCTGGAAAAAAGGAATACTTTCGTTATCATGCCAACTGGCGGTGGAAAATCTATCTGCTATCAACTTCCTGCATTGATGCAGGAGGGTACTGCGATCGTCATATCGCCCTTAATTGCGCTAATGAAAAATCAGGTGGACCAACTTCGGGCATTTGGTGGAAGCGACAGTATTGCACATTTTTTAAATTCTTCATTAAATAAAAGTGAGATCACCCAGGTTAAAAGTGACCTTTTGGCCGGCCAGACCAAATTATTGTATGTAGCACCAGAGTCACTTTCTAAACAAGAAAATATAGAGTTTTTAAAGCTTATCAAAATATCGTTTGTTGCAGTTGATGAGGCACACTGTATTTCTGAATGGGGTCATGATTTCCGGCCTGAATACCGTAAGATAAGACAAGTTATACAAGGGTTAGGAGAGGATATTCCGATTATCGCACTGACCGCAACTGCAACTCCGAAAGTGCAGCAGGACATTATAAAAAACCTGCAGATGGCTGATGCAACACTATTTAAGTCGTCCTTTAACAGGCCAAACTTATTTTATGAGATTCGCCCAAAAAGGGATGTGATCAAGGAGATCATCAGGTACATCAAGCAAAACACAGGTAAGTCGGGTATTATTTATTGTTTGAGCCGAAAAAAGGTAGAAGAAGTTGCCGAAACCTTAAATCTGAACGGGATTAAAGCTTTGCCTTATCACGCCGGACTGGAACCAAAGGTACGTGCAGATACTCAAGATAAGTTCCTGATGGAAGATGTGGAGGTTATTGTTGCAACAATTGCTTTCGGAATGGGTATAGATAAACCGGACGTTCGGTTTGTGATACACCATGATATTCCAAAAAGTATGGAGGGTTATTACCAGGAGACCGGCAGGGCAGGTAGAGATGGCGGCGAAGGCGTCTGTGTGGCTTTTTATGCGCAGAAGGATGTAGACAAGCTTGCGAAGTTTATGAAGGATAAGCCTGTTTCTGAGAGAGAAATAGGTACGCAGATATTGAAAGAAGTTATTGACTATGCTGAATCTGCAGTATGCAGACGTAAGCAGATTCTGCATTATTTTGGAGAAAACTTTAACGAAACAGGTTGCAATTGCATGTGCGACAACTGTAAGAAACCAAAACAACAATTTGAGGCTGAAAATTCATTATTGGTCTTGCTAAAACTGATCAAAAAGGTAGGAGAGAAGTTTGACGATACCCATGTTTTAAACGTGATCATGGGTTCTGAAACCGCTCAAACTATTGCTTATGAGCATAGCAAGCTACCTGAATTTGGTGTGGGAGTGGTGGAAGGCGAAAATCATTGGAAATCTTTAATTAGACAAGCTGTGCTCAATAACTTTCTATCGAAGGATATTGATAACTACGGCTTACTTGGTTTGACCAACATCGGACTAAATTTTATTGAAAATCCTTATAGTCTTAAATTCATCTTAAATGAACCTATAGAAAGTGCAGCGGATGACGATGAAGACGATGTAAAACATGGCTCTGGCACCCTTGATACACAGCTACTTCAATTACTTAAAGACTTACGCAAGAAGATAGCCAAGCAAAAGAATGTTCCGCCTTTCGTCGTATTCCAGGATCCATCTCTGGAAGAAATGTGTACGCATTACCCGATCAGCATGGAAGAGCTAAAGCAAATCTCTGGAGTAGGTAATGGTAAGGCATTGAAATTTGGCGGACCATTTTTGGAGTTGATCAAAAAGTATGTGGAAGACAATGACATAGAGCGCCCAATTGATTTGATTATTAAAACTCAGGCCAATAAATCACAGCTCAAGGTGTCAATTATCCAAAACATCGACCGTAAGATCGGGCTTGAAGATATTGCTAAATCTAAGGGTATAACTTACGATGATATATTGAAGGAGGTAGAAGCAATTGTAAATTCAGGGACAAAACTTAACCTCACTTATTTTGTAGACGAGCTTATTGATGAAGATCGTCAGGATGAAGTGTTCGATTATTTTCAATCTGCAGAAAATGACTCTATTGACGAAGCCTTAAAAGAGCTGGGTGAATCTGACTATTCAAGAGAAGAAATCCAATTGATGCGCATTAAATTTATGTCAGAACTTGGCAACTAACAACAAATCATGATCAACTTTCCTTTAGATAAATTAAAAAACCTGCAATCCAATAACTTTTTTTTAATGGCCGGACCCTGTGCGATTGAAGGAGAAGATATTGCCATGAGGATTGCTGAAAAAATAGTAACCATTACGGAAAAACTGGCAATCCCCTATATTTTTAAAGGTTCTTACAGAAAAGCCAACCGTTCCAAAGGCAGTTCTTTTTGCGGGATTGGTGATGAAAAGGCCTTAAGAATATTGGAGAAGATTGGCAAGACCTTCGAGGTACCAACAGTGACAGATATACACGCGCACGAAGAAGCAGCGATGGCTGCTGCGTATGTTGATGTGTTGCAAATTCCTGCGTTTTTGTGCAGACAGACTGATCTATTGATCGCTGCTGCGCAAACTGGGAAAGTAGTGAATGTAAAAAAAGGGCAGTTCCTTTCTGCAGGATCTATGAAATTTGCAGTAGAAAAGATTGTAGAAGCCGGCAATAATAAAGTTATTCTAACCGATAGGGGGAACACTTTTGGTTACCAGGATCTTATTGTAGATTACCGGGGTCTACCGGAGATGCAGGGTTTCGGCGTACCTGTAGTAATGGATTGTACGCACTCATTACAACAGCCAAACCAAAGTAGTGGTGTTACAGGTGGGAAACCTGAATTGATTGGGACTATCGCGAAAGCGGCAATTGCAGTTGGAGCAGACGGTTTGTTTATAGAAACACATCCCGATCCGGCTAATGCGAAATCTGACGGCGCAAACATGTTGCATCTTGATCTTTTGGAAGAGCTATTGGTTAAGCTGATTAGAATTAGATCAGCCGTGATTTAAATTTTGGTGATTACAAAAGAGGTACGCCTGTTTTTCCCGCGACCCTCTTCAGACTGGTTGTCGGCAATCGGTTTTTGCTTTCCAAATCCTTTATAAGTTAGTCTTTCGGCATTTATCTTATTGGTTATCAGATAATCGTAGACAGCTTTTGCCCTATTCAAGGAAAGCTTTTCGTTTAAAGCGTCGTTTCCAACGTTGTCTGTATGTCCCTGAATTTCAATTGAAAGCTTTGGGTTGCTTTTTAGTAAACCGAGCAATTGTTTCAATTCTGTTATTGATTCTGGGAGTAGCGCGAATTCATTAATATTGAAGAAGATATTTTTTAATACCACATCACCACCGGCCTTTAATTTTAACAATTCGATATTTAAGTCAAATGGTTTTGCTGTTGTCGTTGCTGTTAGGTTGTAATTTTCCGAGTAAAATAAGTATCCATCAGCCCCCACATTAAATGCGTAACTTGTTCCTACAGGCATCACAGCCATAAAAGCACCGGTTTGTGCTGATGTGTAGTCATTGTACACAACAATTCCTTTCTTTAAATCAACGATCTGCACTTCGGCATCCAAAAAAGCTCCGGTTTCTTTATCTTTTACTGTTCCTTTAACATATGTGATTGGGTTTGGCTTCTTGCCTTCAGGAATTTTAAACCTGTAAATATCCATATCACCATATCCACCTTTAAGATCAGAAGAGAAAAATCCTTCAGTTCCATCGGGACTTACAATCAGTCCGGTTTCTTCATTAAAAGTGTTTATTGGATAACCCAGGTTTTCTGGAGTTGTGAAGCCTCCCTTCTCATCTATTCGGCTTAAAAAGATGTCTTTATTACCTAGACCCGGCCATCCATCGGATGAAAAATATAAGGTCCTGCCATCCGCATGAATAAAAGGAGTGTTTTCATCGTAAGGGGTATTGATTTGCGGACCAAGATTAACTGCTGCACCCCAATAGCCGTCGCTTTGCAGCGTGCATTTCCAGATGTCGTAACTTCCAGAGCCGCCAGGTCTGTTGCTTACAAAATAAAGCGTATTCCCGTCAGGACTTATGGAGGGTTGAGCATCCCAGTATTCAGAATTCACTTTATTGCCTAAATTAAATGGTTCGCCCCAGGAATTACCTTCCTTGTGGCTTAAGTAAATATCACAGCGGCCAATCCCATCTGGTCTGCCGCATCCGGTAAAGTATAGGTACATCCCATCCGGGGATATAGATTGAGCTCCCTCATTAAAATTCGGCGTGTTTATTTTTGTGCTAAGGGGTACAGGCACCGACCATTTTTCTCCTGTTTTTTTAGCTATGTAGAAATCTTCATTATCGTTAATCTTTCTGCTAAAGATCAGTTGTTCTCCATCTGCCGTGATAGCGGGGAAATAATCCCGGTAAGCAGAATTTATTTCCGCACCCATGTTTACAGGCTGATAAACTACCGGCTTTTTCAATGCTTCGATAGAGAAAGAACAATCTCTCAGGTATTTATTTGCTTTCGCTAAAAAATCTTTATCGGTCCCTTTGTAATCCGCAATAAATCTGGTAAAATGCTGGAATGCTTCACTATAATCACCGGTAAAAAGTTCCGACTCACCGAGGCCATAGTACACACGCGTGTCTTTTATATTTCCAATGGAAATGGCTTTATGGTAGGCGGTTTTCGCTTCTTGAAATGCTTTGAGTCGTCTGTTGATATCACCTATCTGGATAAAAGCGTATTGAAATAATGGATCTGAAATTGTTGCCTCATTTAATGATGATAAAGCAAGATCGAAATGGTCTTCCTTCAAGTAAACCTGGGCCTTATCGAAACTGGACTGTGCTTTTTTAACTGTAGTAATCTGTGCGTCTACACCTAAAGAAGATATAAAAAAGAAGAAGATGATTTGCCACTTTTTCATTTATGTTAGCTTAGCACAGCTTTAAATCTAACATAAATACCTGGAAAAGCTAAGGGATGTTTAGAAATTTATGTGTTTGCAAGGAAATTTCCCACTTAGGATTGGCCATTACGTAGTCTATGATCAATGGTGTAACTTCTTTGGATTTTGACCATTCAGGCTGGAGATAAAGCTTACAGGTAGGAGAAACCATTTCCGCGTATTCCTCCGCCCATTTGAAATCGCTTTTGTTGAAAACAATCACTTTAAGTTCATTCGCAAAAGGTGTGATGTCTGGTCTTGGCGCTTTAAACTTTTTAGGCGAAAGGCAGATCCAATCCCATTCTCCAGAGAGGGGGTAGGCACCTGAAGTTTCAATAAAAGTGAGGATGTTTCGCTCATGAAGTTTTTTTGTCAGGTAATCCATGTTGTAAATCAGTGGCTCACCTCCGGTGATTACCACAGCCTTCCCTGGAAAACTGTCTGCTTTTAACGCGATGTCGTCAGCTAAAGTTAAAGGATGAAGCTCTGCATCCCAACTTTCTTTAACATCACACCAGTGGCAGCCCACATCGCAGCCGCCCAAACGAATGAAGTATGCTGCCTTTCCAGTATTAAATCCTTCGCCCTGTATTGTGTAAAACTCTTCCATTAAAGGAAGTAAAGTGCCGTCTTCTGGTATCTGATGTGCCATATTTAAGGTCGCAAAGGTAAATAAAATAATATAAGCAATGCTTAAACTGCGTATATTGAGCTTATTAATGACTGAGCAATGAAAATCACTAACCTGTTAAATTCCTAGTACGCTTTGAAATGGATTAAAGTAAATGAAGAATTGCCGGAGCACAACTTTGTTATGCAAATTAAAGTTGAGGGAAGAAAGCTCTGCCTGATTCGGGACGAAAATAAATTTCACGTTGTTCAAAATACCTGTCCTCATGCTGGAGGGATCTTAAGTGGTGGATGGTGTAAAAACGGGCATATTGTCTGTCCGATCCACAGATGGGAATATAACCTGGAAAACGGCAGGGGGGCTGCGGGTCAGGGAGATTATATTGACATATATCCAACAGCGTACAGAGCTGACGGCTTATACGTTGGATTAAAGGAAAGTTTTTGGAAAAAGATTTTTGGCTAACTTAATTAATCAATAGATCTCGCCTTTGGCTGAAGCCAGGGTATTCTTAAGTAAACCAACTATAGTCATTAATCCAACACCTCCTGGTACCGGGGTAATCCATGATGCTTTCTCAGCAACTGCATCGAAGTCTACATCTCCATATAACTTATAGCCAGATTTAGTTTGATCTGAAGTTTCGCGGTTCATACCTACATCTATCACTACAGCACCTGGCTTAATCATATCTGCGGTAATGAAATTCTTTTTACCAATCGCGGCAATCACAATATCGGCCTGCAAAATCATCTCTTTCAGATTTGCCGTTCTGCTGTGGCTTAAGGTAACTGTGCAGTTGCCCGGATTGGCATTACGAGCCATTAGTATGCTCATAGGACTGCCGACAATATTACTTCTACCAACTACGACACAATGCTTCCCGGCAGTCTCTATTTGATAGGCCTGCAGCATCATCATGATGCCATAAGGAGTTGCCGGAATAAAGCAAGGTAAATTACGCATCATGCGACCAAGGTTAACCGGATGAAACCCATCCACATCTTTACGGTGATCAATAGTTTCAGTTACTTTTTCGGGATCAATGTGTTTAGGCAGTGGAAGCTGAACAATTAGCCCGTCTACTGTCTTGTCTTCATTGATCTCTTTTATCTTTAGAAGAAGTTCTGCTTCAGTCACCTCCAGCCCGTAACGGATAAGGGAAGATTGGAAACCCACCTTTTCACAATTCTTCATTTTGCTGGCTACGTAAGTTTCACTTCCGCCGTCATTACCAACGAGTATGGCAATCAGGTGCGGTTTTCTACCTGTATCTGCAAGAAAAGCTGCCGCTTCTTCGGCAATTTCCAGTTTAACTTTTTCTGATACGTATTTTCCGTCGAGTAACTGCATTATTAATCTAATTTTAAAACTGCCATAAACGCGGTTTGCGGGATTTCCACATTGCCTACCTGGCGCATTCTTTTCTTACCTTGTTTCTGTTTTTCCAGTAATTTTCGTTTACGGGAAATATCACCACCATAACATTTGGCAGTAACGTCTTTACGCAAAGCACTGAGGGTTTCCCTTGCAATTACTTTTGCACCTATCGAAGCTTGTATTTTAATTTCAAACTGCTGACGGGGGATGAGCTCTCTCAATTTCTCACAGATTTTCTTACCAAAATCATAGGCATTGCTGCGGTGGATTAGCGAAGATAATGCGTCAACAGGCTCCTCATTAAGAAGCATATCCAATCTTACCAAGTCGGATTTACGATAGCCGATCTGGTGATAGTCAAACGATGCATAGCCCTTGGAAATGGTTTTCAATTTATCATAAAAGTCGAAAACAATCTCGCCCATTGGCATTTCAAAAATAAGCTCTACGCGGTCTGAGGTCAAATAAGATTGATTGGCTATTATTCCTCTTTTTTGGATACATAGTGACATTACCGGACCTACAAACTCAGCCTTAGTGATGATGTTTGCCCTGATAAAAGGTTCCTCCACAGAATCCAGTTTACTTGGGTCAGGCAAATCTGATGGATTGTTTACAGTCACTTCTTCGCCCTTTGTAGTTCTTGCAATGTAAGAAACGTTTGGAACGGTTGTAATAACCGTCATGTCAAATTCCCTTTCCAGGCGTTCCTGTATGATTTCCATGTGCAACATGCCCAGGAAACCGCAACGGAAGCCGAAGCCTAAAGCTGCAGAGCTTTCAGGTTCAAAAACTATAGAAGCATCATTTAATTGCAGCTTGTGCATGGCCTCTCGCAGTTCTTCAAACTCGTCCGTGTCTACAGGGTAAATTCCTGCAAAAACCATGGGTTTAACTTCTTCAAAACCCTGAATGGAATCCAATGATGGTCTGTCAACCGTAGTAATAGTATCACCAACTTTAACTTCACGCGCTTCCTTGATACCGGATATGATATAACCTACATCACCAGTTTTCACTACGGTACGTGGCGACATATCCAATTTCAGAATTCCCACCTCATCAGCCAGATATTGTTTTCCGGTATTGATAAATTTAACTTTATCTCCTTTTTTGATCTCACCGTTTACCACTTTATAGTAGGCGATAATCCCTCTGAAAGGGTTGAAAACAGAATCGAAGATTAGCGCTTGCAATGGCGCATCCGGGTCACCAACAGGTGCTGGAACGCGGTCTACAATTGCTTGAATGATATCAGGGATCCCCATTCCGGTTTTGCCGGATGCAGGAATAATGTCTTCACGTTTGCAGCCAATCAGGTCAACAATTTGGTCTTTCACTTCCTCAGGCATAGCGCCCGGTAAATCCATTTTATTTAGAATGGGAATAATTTCCAGATCGTGTTCTAAAGCCAGGTATAGGTTAGAGATGGTTTGCGCCTGGATACCTTGCGAGGCATCAACGATCAACAATGCACCTTCGCAAGCAGCAATTGAACGGGATACTTCGTAAGAAAAATCTACGTGTCCGGGAGTATCAATAAGGTTGAAATTGTATTCAATTTCATCAACCTTATAGTTCATTTGTATGGCGTGACTTTTTATCGTGATTCCACGCTCACGTTCCAAATCCATATTATCCAATAATTGAGCCTGCGCTTCGCGCGAGCTAATGGTCTTGGTGTACTCCAGTAAACGGTCGGCTAAAGTGCTCTTCCCGTGATCAATATGTGCAATTATGCAAAAATTACGTATGTGCTTCATCAGTGGCGCAAAGATAGGATTTTGGCGGAACTATTCGGCACTGTTGGCCAGTTCTATTAAATTTTTAACTGTAGCCGCATTCGTAATTTCAGTAGAAAACTCGTCTCTGCCCGATCCCATGTTTAATTTGGGGTTTCTATATTTCATATCCCCGGCAACACTTGATTTTGCAGAACCGTGAAATTCTTTTACACCGGTTTGGGTTATTATTGTCGCAATATTTTCCAGGGAAATCCCTGCACCGGGCATAATACTAATCCGATCGGCTGCTTTTTCCACTAATGCGGTAAGTTGATTGATACCCTTTAGCGCGGTGTCTTCTCCTCCTGAAGTCAATATCCTGGAAAAGCCAAGGGAAATGAGTTGTTCCAATGCAATATACTGATCTTTGCACATGTCAAACGCGCGATGAAAAGTAGCCTGCATCGGCTTTGCTAAATTTAACAATTCTGCACAGCGGACTGTATCTATATTTCCTTCATCGGTTAAAATACCAAACACTACTCCTTCACAGCCCAGCTTTTTACATTCCAGGATGTCTGCTTTCATGATCTCGAATTCCAGATCGGTGTAAAGAAAGTCGCCACCCCTTGGTCGGATAATTGGGAAAACCTGAATTTTAAGGATCTTCTTTGCCAGACTGATCTGTGCAAAGCTAGGGGTTGTGCCGCCCTCTACAAGGTTATCACAAAGTTCAACACGTACAGCGCCCCCTCTTTCTGCCTCAATAGCAGATGTTAATGAATTGGCGCAAACTTCCATTTGGACCATCTTAGGTTATTTGTAAAAACTTTTTCCGGGAACCAGTAGATCATCTTTTTCTGCGGTGCAAACCGCATAACTGAAACCAGTCTGGATTGCGTAAGCTCCATACTCACCTTTTTTGTTTAGGGCAAGAAAGCCAACCTGTATCTTCTTAGCGATGTCTGGCTTCTTCTTTACAATTCGCATTACCGCCTCTTTACAGGCATCTTCCGGCGAAAATCCCTGACGCATCAATTCTACAACTAAAAAACTGCCTACATTACGAATCACTTCTTCACCCACACCAGTAGAAGTTGCACCGCCCACTTCATTATCCAGGTAAAGCCCCGCACCTATAATTGGGCTGTCGCCAACCCGTCCATGTAATTTATACGCCATCCCGCTTGTGGTACATGCTCCAGACAAATTCCCCTTGGAATCAAGCGCCAACATACCTATGGTGTCATGATTATACTGATTACCAGGTAATTTGGTAGGCGCAGCTTTATCGTACAACTTGTTCTCTATATTCATTACCGGCGAATATTTAGCGGTTTTAAGCCATTCCTTCCAGGCTTCCTCACTCTCTTTCGTAAGCAAGTTTTCTTTTTTAAATCCATTTTCTAAAGCAAACTGTAGCGCACCATCTCCAACCAACATGACGTGTGGTGTTTTCTCCATCACCATTCTGGCAACAGAAATAGGATGTACGATATGTTCGATGCCCGCCACTGAACCACAATTGCCAAACTCATCCATAATACAGGCATCGAGTGTAACATGTCCATCACGGTCTGGCAAACCTCCGTAGCCAACGGTTTGTATAGATGGATCAGCTTCAGGTATGTGAACACCCTGTTCTACAGCATCCAATGCCCGACCGCCTTTTTCCAATACTTTCCACGCCGCCTTGTTGGCAGGAATACCAAAATCCCAGGTGGAAATTACGATTGGTTTTCCAGCTAAAGCTTCCGTTGCAGCAGGAACCATAGCAGCAGCGCTAGATTTGTTCACAGCGATGGCCGCTGCGGAAAGCGCGGTTGCTTTTATAAATTTTCTACGGTCAAGCATTATCAAAGATTATAAAATTTCAAATTTATCAGCATCCCTTAAAAAAGGGAAGCTTCTGCGTGTTTTAACCAATTCCTCATAATTGATACTAAACGTATACAAATCCTCATCTTCTGGTTTGTAGTAAACCGTTTTACCCATTGGATCTATACATTGTGAATGGCCGCTGTGGTAAACTTCCTTTCCGTCATGTCCAACCCTGTTTACACCGATAACATAGCTTTGGTTTTCTATAGCCCTTGCGGGTATCAGCGCATTCCAATGAATTGATCTTTTGTCTGGCCAGCTTGCTATGAGTAGGAGTATATCGTATTCCTCGTCCTTGTTTCGCAACCATACCGGGAACCTCAGGTCATAACAAATTGCCAACCTAATCTTCCAACCCTTCAGTTGGACGATAACTTTTTCCAGGCCTGGAGTATAGTTCTTGTCCTCATCGCCCAGGCCAAATAAATGCCTCTTGTTGTAAAAGCTGTATGTGCCATCAGGCAGCATCCATATCAGTCTGTTAAAATAGTTGCCGTCTTCTTTTATGATGATACTTCCGGCAACAACACACTCGTATTTGCGGGCAATTTCACTCATCCACTTCATGGTTTTTCCGTCAGTTTCTTCTGCCAGTGCTTCAGCATTCATGCTAAACCCTGTAGAAAACATTTCGGGAAGAATGATCAGGTCGGTTTTTTCTTTGATGCCCATTGATAATCTTAAAGCCAGGTTTTGAAGATTTTTGTCAATGTTCTCCCAAAATAGGTAAGCCTGGAAAATGGTTATTTTCAGGTTTGGAATATTCAGGTAATGCGGCTGTTCCATATATACATTTGAGGGGGGGTGAAAATTATAACTTCATAAGCCTTTTAACAGCTTCAGTTAAGGTGCTTTCTTTTTTTGCAAAGCAAAAGCGCAGCACTTTATAATCTGTATTTCTAATATAAAAGGCGGAAACAGGTATACTTGCCACACCATAATCCTCTACCAGTCTTATAGCCATTTCCTTGTCATTCGTGTCTGCAATGTCTTCATATGTAACACATTGGAAATACGAACCATTACAAGGTAATAATTTAAATTTAGTTTCTAAAAGCATCTCCCTGAAGATGTCCCTTTTCTGCTGAAAAAAGGAAGGAAGACCCTCGTACCTGGAAGGTTTGGACAGATAGTTGGCAATACCAAGTTGCATAGGTGTATTAACGCTAAAAACATTGAATTGGTGCACCTTCCTAAATTCTTTCATCAAATAATCCGGCGCCATGCAGTAACCCAGTTTCCAGCCAGTGGTATGCAGCAATTTGCCAAATGAGGCCACAATGAAGCTTCGCTCTTTTAATTCCGGGTAGCTCGCCATACTTAAATGCTTTTGCCCATCGTATACAATATGTTCATACACTTCATCACTGAGGATAAGCACGTCAGTATCTTTTACCAGCTTAATGAGCGATTTGATGTCATGCTCAGTCAGCATCCTTCCAGTTGGATTCTGCGGACTGTTTAAAATGATCATTTTAGTTTGGGCAGAAAATAGTTTTTTTACCAGCTCCCAATCGATATCGTAATTAGGCGGTGCCAGTTCGTAAGACTTTACCAGGCCACCCAAAAGCTTTATAGCAGGTGCATAGCTGTCGTAAGCGGGTTCGAATATGATCACCTCGTCGCCAGCGTGGATCACGGCTGCTAATGCAGTAAATATTGCCTGCGTGCCTCCGGCGGTAACCGTTATTTCATCTTCCGGATGATAAGTGGCAGCGTAAAGACTTTCCGTTTTATTGGCAATTACTTCACGCAAGGCAACATCACCACCCATGGGTGCGTATTGATTAGCGCCTGATTTCATAGCTGCTGTTACTAGCTCTACAAGTTCAGGATCACAGTCAAAGTCTGGGAAACCTTGAGAAAGGTTGATTGCGTTATGTGTAGCGGCCAGTTTAGACATCACCGTAAAAATAGTTGTGGCTACTCCTGGAAGTTTCGATTGAATTGGTACCATGTGGGGTGCAAAATAGAAATAATATTTCTCCCCTTATATCAGAATAATTTAATAATTTCAACCTGATATGAGTTTCAAAACAAAAGAAAGCAGATTGCTGCTAATACTAGGGTCGTTTTTTGTTGCCAATGCCATACTTTCTGAATTTATAGGTGTTAAAATATTTTCCGTTGAGGGTACTTTGGGCATTAAGCATTTCGATATTAATTTGCTTGGTGTTCCTAATCTTTCATTTAATATGTCGGCCGGAGTACTCACCTGGCCAATAATTTTCATCATGACTGATATTATTAACGAGTACTATGGTGTAAAACAGGTGCGTTTTTTATCGATACTCACAGCAGTGCTGATCTCTTATGCTTTTGTTATAGTGGGCGCAGCTATGCATTTGACAGCTTCAGATTTCTGGATCACGCAGACCATCAATGGTAAAACACTGGATATGAACAATGCCTTTGCAGGAATTTTTGGTCAGGGTATGTGGATTATAGTCGGGTCAATCATCGCGTTTCTTGTCGGGCAAATCGCAGATGTGCTCATCTTTCATAGAATTAAAAAGATTACTGGTGAAACGGCGCTTTGGCTCCGTTCTACTGGTTCTACATTGGTATCGCAGTTGATAGATAGTTTCGTTGTCATCTTCATCGCGTTTTACTTAAATCCACAATATCACTGGAGCTGGCAAATGGTAGCCGCGATAGGGCTGGTTAATTACACCTATAAGTTTATAGTGGCCATCATCATGACGCCAATTCTTTATCTGGTTCATTCCTTTATTGATGGCTATCTGGGCAAAGACCTGGCTCAGCGAATGATTACAATGGCTGGCCGCCGTTAGACATTAATCTTGGAACTTCGTCTGCAAATGATATATTTGGCCCACAAATAAAAATATCATACATGGAAAAGTTTTCAAAAGTTAAAGAATTGTTAGCGGCTGTTGAAGCAGATGCAGAGAAATTCTACAATGCAGGCAACAGTGCTGCAGGAACAAGAGTACGCAAAGCGATGCAAGATTTAAAGGTATTGGCACAGGATATCCGTGCTGAAGTAACCGAAAAAAAGAACAGCGCTAAATAGTATATCGTTAATAACAGCGGTGGTGACAACCACCGCTGACTATTTACATCATATGTCATATACACCTCATCCAGAACGTTATCAGAAGATGCAGTACAGGCGCTGTGGAAAAAGCGGCGTAATGCTGCCAGCAATTTCTCTTGGTCTTTGGCACAACTTCGGTCATGTAGATCAACTGGAAAATAGCAGCAGTATTTTAAAACTTGCGTTTGATAATGGAATCACACATTTTGATCTGGCAAATAACTATGGTCCGCCTCCCGGATCTGCAGAAGAAAATTTTGGAAAGCTGCTAAAGCGCGATTTTAGCAGATACCGTGATGAGCTGATCATCTCGACCAAGGCAGGATATACGATGTGGGACGGTCCTTATGGAGATTGGGGCTCGAAGAAATATTTGGTTTCCAGCTTAGATCAAAGCTTAATGCGAATGGATTTGCAGTATGTTGACATATTTTATCACCATAGACCCGATGCTCAAACACCTCTTGAGGAAACAATGACTGCGCTGGACCTAATTGTTCGTCAGGGTAAAGCACTTTACGTCGGCATTTCAAATTACAGGCCCGAAGAAGCCGCCAAGGCTATTGCCATCTTGAAAGACCTTGGTACTCCCTGTTTGATTCATCAACCAAAATATTCAATGTACGAACGTTGGGTTGAAGATGGACTCTTAGCATTGCTTCAAACAGAAGGAGTAGGGTGTATACCATTTTCGCCGCTCGCACAAGGGCTGTTAACTGATAAGTACTTAACAGGCGTGCCAGAGGGTTCGCGTGCGGCAAAGGAACATGGTGCGCTCCAAAAGGAACAGATTACGCCAGCCAGGGTTGCACAGCTTACTCAGCTTAATGAGGTTGCTCAAAACAGGGGACAAAAGCTTGCACATATGGCTTTGTCTTGGATACTTAAGGATGACAGGATCACCTCTGTTTTGGTAGGAGCCAGCAAACCAGAACAATTGGCAGATTCTCTTAAATGTCTTGACAATACAAATTTCAGTAAATCAGAACTTGAAAAAATAGAGGCGATCCTCGCTAGTTAAACCAATGGAAGATCAGAAGCAATTGCCGATTTTAAGTGCCGAAGAGGTGCGCGTACTTGGGGTTTTAATGGAAAAATCTAAAACTACTCCAGAGTACTATCCCATGACTATTAATGCCATCACAGTTGGATGTAATCAAAAAACATCACGCAAACCTGTGGTTCAGTATGATGACCATGTTGTGGTTTTAGCTCTGGATACATTAAAAAAGAAGGGGTTGGTATCCACCGCTACCGGCGGTTCAAGTAGGGCAACCAAATATAAGCACAACTTTGCAATCGTTTTTCCAGTCCTGCCACAAGACGTAGCCATTCTTTGTTTGCTCTTGTTAAGAGGTCCTCAAACGCCTGGAGAGCTAAACACCAATTCTGGTAGATTATATGAGTTTGAATCATTAGATGATGTGCAGTCCGTTCTGGAGCGCTTGTCGCTACCAGAAATGCCATACATTGTGCAAGTTCCAAAGCGTCCCGGTCAGAAGGAAATCCGGTATGTCCATCTTTTAAGTGGTGTGCCCGACTTCTCACAAATGGAGGTCGAAGATGAAGCTCCAGCGAAAGGATCTGCTGAACTTGAAGCCAGGTTAAGTAAAGTTGAACAAGAGCTTTCAGATCTGAAAACTGAATTTGAAAAGCTAATTAAAGAATTAATGGGTTAGTTTTTTGCAGAGACTTTTCCAGAATCAGACTTCACTGTGTCTGGAACTGATTGTTGAGCAGTTTTGTGTTCCGGAGCCCTAAGTTTTATTTTGGGTTCAGTACACGAACCAAGCATTAACAAAACCAACATAGAGAGTAAGGATATTTTCATACGGTTTGACTAATTGAATTATTTAGTCAAAAATATGAACATAAATATTAAGGTAGTGTTATTCCTACATATTTGACAAAACTGTGGCGAATCATGGCCGTCAAAAACATTCTTTGAGCGTTCTTGTTAAGCATATATACCAAAATGTTTAACAATGGAAAATACATCAACCCCAGTTCCAGGTTCTAAAGACTATAATGTGGAGAAACCTGAAGAACTCAATATTCCTCAATTCAACAGCAGTACAGAGAAAAGAAAAGGAGAAGAATTGCCTGCTGTGGAAAATATGAATGACCAGGCCGAAAAGGTTGATCCGGAAGATTCAAATAGGGTTAACATGCCACATGCCGACCTCGGTAATAATCCGTCAGATGACGAAAAGGATAAAGAGCGAATTATCAGGAGGTAAAATCTCCATGCTTAATTTTCTCTTCCTCTTTCTGAGCGATGAGTTTCCCTTTTTTAAGATCAATTCTAATGAGGTTATATATGCTCATGTAAACGTTTGCGATCCAGACGATTGAAAACTCTGCAATGATGTAACCTCGCCAGTTGGGATAAAGCAGGGTGTAATTGGTTAAAATTAACACAGCCAAGGTAACGTAGTGGCTAAAGCAGTATTCGCAAGTAAATACATAAAACAGCTTTCGTTGGAAGAATGACCTGCAGGCTTTTGATCTTTCAACACAGAATTCTCTGGGTTCTCTAAAAATTTCCTCTTTTGTAACAGTCCATGCAATGCAAGCAACGGGTAGGGCTAGAATAAAGATCCAGTAGATGGGAGTTTCCATTAATTTTTTTGAAGATGTTCTACTAAAGAACAAAGAGCGTTAAACTTTGTTCTGTGATTTTGTTCTTGCCCTCATTAAAGTTATTATTTGCATCTTGTTATCCTTAATTTACAAGGAAATGAAAAAGAGCAAACACAGCATTTTTGAACAGGTATCCAACAGGATCACCAATTGGACAGGAAGTCCTATGGCGTTCGGCACCGCTGCCGCTATCGTACTTTTATGGATACTAACCGGGCCAATTTTTAAATATTCAGACACCTGGCAGCTGGTGATCAACACAGGAACAACCATCATTACTTTTTTAATGGTCTTCCTTATTCAAAAGTCTCAGAACAAGGATTCAAAAGCCATACAATTGAAACTAAATGAACTAATTGCTGCAAGTAGACACGCCAGCAATCGAATGGTTGATATTGAAGACCTGACGGAAGCTGAGTTAGATGTACTGCATAAGTATTATCAAAAACTCTCAGATGTTGCTGAGGCGGATATTGATATTCACAAATCGCATTCTATTGATGCTGCCGTGATCAGGCACAAAGCTAAAATGGCCAGGAAGGATGAAGAAATTTAAGCTAACGCTTTCTTACTTCCTCATAAAGTTCAATAAGTAATCCTTGTAATTTTAGGATTTCCTCTTCTCGCTTATTCAATCTTTCGGTTAGCTCCCTAATCTCCTGAATACGTTCCGCTTGAAGGTGATCGCCATCATGAGAAAGCAGGGTTGACAATGGCACTTCGAACAGTGTTGCAATTTGTTCTAATCGTGAAAAATTTACATCGGTGATACCCGTTTCGATTTTTGAAAAGGCAGGGGTAGAAATGTTAAGTTGCTTAGCTACATCACTTTGGTTCCAATTTTTTCGCTGTCTTAACTGCTTTATATTCTTGCCAATGTGTTCCATCGTTATATATTTTTAGTTGTCGGTATAGTTAAATTATGAAGAAATTAAATTATTTACGAAATAAAAACAGGTCCGGATTTCCAACGCGGTCGCTTTTTTGACAAACTAATTAACACAATACCATAAATCTTTCATTGAAGTTAAGGAATGTGCTGTAAATCAGGTCTCGTAATATTATAGCTAAGCTTATAATGCTTAATTTTTAGACAGAAAGTTTTACCGACCGATTCTCTCTGTTCACCGATGTTTTCATCCAGATAAGCCTCAATAATCTTTTTCCAAGTGCACTTATCACTGATCTTTGATGTAACATTTTTTTATCGCATAGTCTAAAGCATGTAGCTTTCAATTATGCTGATCATTTAAATCATAAAGCAATGAATATCATGATTTTTAAAACTTCGGTACGGGACAAAAATGAATTGACATATGTGCGCCCTTTAATGAATATCCTTTTTGGAGAAAAAAACTGGACATTTGCCTTTGAAGATGAAGACAAAATCCTTAGGGTTGTTAGCTCCATTCCCTGCGGACCTGTTATTGAAGAAATCTTCAGAACACGCGGTTTTATGTGTGAAGAATTGCATTATTCGCTAAGCGAGTTCAATGTGTAATCTGTTTAATTAAATTTTTCCAACTATATTGGAAGCAATTCGTTATTGTTGTAAACAATTGCTCCTTTATGACTAAAAATATCTTCATAGCATCTGCAGAGCCGTATACCGGTAAATCGGTTATCGCTTTCGGAATGATCAATATGCTTCTTGCCAAAACCCAAAAGGTAGGATATTTTAAACCCATTATTGCACAGGAAGACCCGTCAAAAAAAGATGAGCATGTTGAGGCCATGCTGGATTTTTTCTCTCTGCCAATCAGCTATGAGGACGCTTTCGCATTTACCAGGCAACAGATGTTGCATCAATCGGACAATGAAAATACCAGCGACCTCTTAAACACCATTATCAGCAAATACAAAAAACTGGAAGATAATTACGATTTCACGGTAATTGAAGGAAGTGATTTTTTGGGAGAAGATCGCCTTTGAATTCGAATCTAATGCATTGATGGCCAAAAATCTTGGCGCACCTGTTTTGATCGTTGTTTCCGGTAAAAATAAAACCGCTAGTCAGTTGTTCAAAACGGCCATTAATATTTATCGCAATTTCCTAATGCGAGATGTTCAGGTGCTCGGGGTAATCGCGAACATGGTTAATTCAGAAGAAGCGGAGCGGATTAAACAGGCCCTGAGCAATCAATTGCCAAAGGAATTGCTCATCGCAGTTATTCCAATTGAAAGTGGACTGCAAAGTCCAACAATGAAAGAAATTACTGCCGCTTTAGGAGCTGAGGTACTATTTGGTGGAGATTTGATGGACAATCAGGTAGATAACTTTGTTACCGGTGCCATGATGTTGCCCAATTTTTTAAGGCACATTAAAGATAACCTGCTGATTGTTACACCTGGGGACAGGGGCGATATTATAGTTGGTTCTTTACAAGCTAATCTTTCTGCCAATTACCCTAAGATAGCCGGAATTGTTCTAACCGCAGGTAGCTTGCCAGACGAGCCTGTGATTAGGCTGATTGAGGGACTTCAAACCATTATCCCCATCATTTCGGTTCAGAAGGGTACTTTCGAAACCACAACAACCATAGGTAGTATCCACTCTAAAATCACTATAGACAATAGAAAGAAAATTGAGTTAGCAATAGATATATTTGAAAAATACGTTGATCTTAAGGCGCTTGATGATAAGATCATCACTTTCAATTACGAAGGTATCACTCCACACATGTTCCAGTACCAACTGGTTAAATGGGCTAAAAGTCAGAAAAAACACATTGTGCTTCCTGAAGGAAATGACGAGCGGATATTAAAGGCAGTGGAAAAGCTAATCGCACAGGATATTGTTGACATCACCTTATTGGGAGATCCTGCTGAAATTAGTGCATCGATCAAACGCCTTGGACTCAATTTAGACCTTAACAGTATCCATATTCATAACCCTGCCGTATCAGAAAACTATAATGATTATGTAGAAACCCTTTACGAATTGCGTAAAAACAAAAACGTAAACATGGAGATGGCTACAGATATGATGACAGACGTATCTTATTACGGCACTATGATGGTTTACAAGGGCCATGCAGATGGTATGGTTTCAGGTGCGGTACACACCACCCAACACACCATAAGACCGGCATTGCAGTTTGTAAAAACCAAACCAGGCGTATCTGTTGTTTCCTCCATATTCTTCATGTGCCTGCCGGAGCGTGTGGCTATATTTGGAGATTGTGCAGTAAACCCAAACCCAACTGCGCAGCAATTGGCAGAGATTGCCATATCCTCTGCAGAAAGCAGCGCCAAGTTTGGTATTGAGCCACGTATTGCAATGCTCTCGTACTCTTCCGGTACTTCTGGTGAAGGAGAGGACGTAGAACGTGTTAGGGAAGCTACTGCTATCGTTAAAGCCAGGAATCCAGCATTAAAAATCGAAGGCCCGATACAATATGACGCAGCGGTTGACCCTTTGGTTGGTCAGCAAAAGCTTCCGGGATCAGAGGTTGCGGGTCGCGCAAGTGTACTGATTTTCCCCGACCTAAATACAGGAAACAACACCTATAAAGCAGTACAGAGAGAAACAGGAGCGTTGGCCATCGGGCCGATGTTACAAGGATTAAATAAACCTATTAACGACTTAAGCCGGGGTTGTACGGTAGACGATATTTTTAATACCGTTGTCATTACCGCCATTCAAGCTCAGGAAGTTTAATTTCAATTATGAACATATTAGTTATCAACTCGGGCAGTAGTTCTCTAAAATACCAACTTTTTAAAATGCCCGTTAAAGAGCCAGTTTGCATGGGACTGGTAGAACGCATCGGTATAGCAGGTTCATTTGTTAAACACAGTGTCTTTGTTGGCTCAGAAAAACATACACAAGAAAAGGAAGATTTTATCGCTGATCATGGCGAGGGATTGAAGCATGTGCTCACTTTGCTTACAACCGGAGCGTATGCTGTAATTGGAAGTCCGGATGAGGTAGTGGCTGTTGGGCATAGAGTAGTTCATGGTGGCGAGCACTTTTCAGGGCCTACCATCATCACTGAAGAAGTTAAAGCGCAGATTAAAAAGCTTTTTTCTTTGGCACCATTACATAACCCCGTTAACTACAAATGCATCGAGTTTGCAGAACAGACCTTCGTAAAGGCAACGCAGATAGCCGTATTCGACACCGCTTTCCATCAAACCATACCAGAGCATGCCTATCGCTATGCCATTCCACAAAAATATTATAAAGAAGATGGCATCCGTGTCTATGGGTTTCATGGAACCAGTCACAAATACGTAAGTGCGCAGGCGGCCGACTATCTCGGTAATTCCAATTCCAAACTGATCAGCGTTCATTTGGGTAATGGTTGCAGTACCACCGCCATCAGGGATGGAAAGTCAATTGATACCAGTATGGGTTTTGGGCCCTTAAGTGGCTTGATGATGGGTACCCGGTCTGGTGATATAGACCCTTCGGTAATCTTTCACCTGATGGAGCATTCAGGATATAGCCTTGAGCAATTGAGCAGGCTAATGAACAAACAATCTGGTCTGCTTGGTGTAGGGGGCTCAAGTGACATGCGCGACATCCGGAAGCTGGTTAGCGAAGGTGATGCGACAGCTAAACTGGCATTGCAGCTTTACGCCTACAGAATTAAGAAATTTATAGGTGCTTACGCTGCGGTATTAAATGGCATTGATGCGGTTATATTTACTGCTGGGGTAGGAGAGAACGATGCTGCAATGCGGGCTAATGTCTGCGAAGACCTTAATTATTTGGGTATTCATTTAGATGCCGCAAAGAATAATGATTACAAGGGTGTTATGAAAGATATAAGTGCGGAAGGTGCTGCTGTAAAAATTTTAGTGATCCCAACCAATGAGGAATATGAAATTGCAGATCAGTGTTATCAATTGAAACATTAAGTTTGTTTGGTCATATTTCTAAAATAAGGAGCGTCAGCAAGATAACGTTCAATAGATTCTGAATCTTTGTCATTTACATCAATTTGAGAATACGCCTTCAGGTGACCTAGTTTTAACAGCGACCCACAACCAGCCTCTGTAAACAGTTTGCTGAGTGCTTCATTCTCGTAGATTCGATAAGCATTAAAGGCAGGCAGGTTGTCAATTTCCAGGTATTTCTTGTCCGTTTTTTCTACAGCAAGCAGCTTTTTTAGCTTATCACCTTCCGGAGTTCTATCATTGGTAAGGAACAGAAATGTATGAATTACCAGTTGATTGCCATGTAGTTTTACCAAAAAGTAACCTGCCTTCTCATCGGATATGCGGTACTCTACCAAGCTTTGGCCGTTTTTAAAAACATGGATGATCTTATCTTCGGCAAAAGTAAGAAACAGAATTTCATGCATTACTCCGGGGGTAATATTGATCCGTTCCTTAAGTCGCATCAATGCATGTTTTTGAACGAAGATATCCAATGGGATATCCAGGCTGCCTACCTTAAACCCAAGCTGCGAGGGTTTAACTTTTAACATGTGCCATTTCATGTATGGGTTAACCCAGCCCAGTTGTATTGCGCTATGCTTTTCGCCGTTGATCAGCAAAGTGACAGTTTCAGGTTTAAAGGCACGAACAAATAAATCATTTTTGGGTTCATAGTCTACAAAAACTGCTGAATGTGTAGTGTCAACTTTGATGATTTCCGTATTCAGGTCGCTCAGATATCTTGTTGCATCCAGCAAGATATCTTCAAATCTCAGTTGAATATCCTCGTAGTGTTTTGTTTTGGGTAGGTATTGTTTAAAATGTGGGAGAACTTTTATGGCTTCAGGAATGTCCGGATCGAGGTTATCTATCGTATAAATTAGCGTTAAACCTTCTGATGGATACCAACTTAAGGGATATTTATTCCCGTTGTCCAGTGCCACGAACTCATCTTGCATAAAATAGTTCAGGAGGCTGTTAAATTGAACTACCTTCTCTTTCGCGATTGGATAATCAGGAGAGGCTTTACCTTTTAGAACTGCGTAGCGGAGCTGAAATAGCTTTTCTCCAATAAATGCAGGAGGGAATATTTTTGTAGCGCTTTTGCCCCCGTAGTGCTCCAGCAATTCAGTGATCCGTCCAATAAACCGTTGTTTAAGTGCTTTATGTTGTTTTTCTATCTCGAGAGCAGCTTTAGCCGCGGCTTCTTTTTTCTTTTTCGAGGCCATACCAATTAAGTTGATTAGGCAAACTTATGTATATCCAGATAAAGTGTGGTAATAATTCGACAAAACAACGGCGGCGGCCCCTTTTGGATGCCGCCGCTAATTGATTTCTATATTGGAGAGCGTACGTGGCTTTTGCTATTTATAACTTCAATTTAAAGAAATACAATCTATTGTGGTCCACTGTTCCGGTCAATGGAAGATTTTTTACCATAAAGCCGCTGGCTCCGTTATCAACCACGCCAAAGTCGTCGTCATTTGAGATCACCAGGATATTGCCTGGTAAAATCGCCAAACCTTCAGCTTTATCATGTGGGTATACTGATGGAAGGTCCTTAAGTAGATCCACTGCTAATGTTTTTGTTACCGGGGTAATACCAGCTGCCAGCAGACCTGCTGCATTGTTCAGCTCTTCGACTGTTTTTCCGCCATATAGTTTTCCAGTTGCGCCGTTAGCCGCATCAGAAATATCAGTAGCCGCACTTAGATCAATTTTGAATACTTTTTTAAAGGTAGCAGGAGCAGTGGTATTGCTAGCGAACAGGCCATCGCGCTCAATGGTCAGGAACGTTGTACTGTTTACACAAACGATATCGCTAACGCCGGTAAGGCTGATGTTATCCATCAAGTAGGCATATTGTTTGGTTGCACCGGTTGCGATATCGAAAGTCAATATGCGTAGCACTACAGAATTCGCCGTTGCTGCTTTTGTAGGATTGTACATTGGCGATTGCATCATCCCTACCAGGGTTTTTCCATCTGGAGTAATGGCCAAACCTTCCATACCTCTATTAGCCCTGCGGTTGGCAAAAACAGCGGGTAATTTACGTCCACCGGTTCCAGTTCCAAAAGGATTGATTCGCTCTATGGTTTTTCCATTGGCATCAAAATGGGCAATATGCGGACCATATTCGTCACTAATCCAAAAAGTTCCGTCTGACGCTAATACCAAGCCTTCAGAATCAATTCCATCAGCACTTGGCGTTAGCACTGCTCCGTTTAAGTCGTAGGCGGTCTCACCTGAGGCACCCATGCCAGCAGGATTTGGAAGACCGTTTAGTTTTCCGCCTGCAGCGTTTTTAAGCTCTATAGTTTGTTCCAAGTATAACTTTCCATCTTTCAATCTGAACTTTCCAATTTGAGGATCAAAATCAGGCTTACCAATGATGATGGAGTTTGCAGCCTGACCAGCTACGTTTGAACCACGATCTGTAAGCATGTAAAATACACCCGGGTTTTTTGGGTCTGCAGCAACTGCCGATCCGAAGCCTCCGTTGTATACTTTAACACCTGTTGAGGTTGTAAATAGGATAGCCGGGTCTACAGTTTCAGCCATATCAGGATAAGTAATTTCAACAGGTATATCTGTGTCTTTCTTTTTGCATGCGGTTATTGCAACGGCAGCGGTTACCAGTAACGTTAGTAGTCGTTTTTTCATAAAATTCTATTTCATGCAAAGCAACCACTGTGGTGTGAAGCCAATGTTAACAAGGGAATAAGATTACCTCATCAAATGTACGTTCATGTAATCTTTGGGTGTAGTTCCGGTAAGCGACTTAAATTGTTTGTGAAAACAGGAAAAATTGTTGAAGCCTGATTCAAAGCAGATTTGCTTGATGTCCATCTGGTTTTCAATGATCAGCTTTCTGGCATAGCCTATGCGTACGTCTATCAGGAATTGAGAAAAGGTTTTTCCCGTTTTCTTTTTGAAATACCTGCAAAATGAATTGGGTACCAGGTCTGCCACTTCAGCAACTTGTTCTAAAAGTATTTTACTTCTAAAGTTGTTGAGTACAAAATTGTAGATGTTATTTAAACGCTTTTTCTCTGAGGCACTTAGATCGTATTTAAAGCCAATAGAGGAAAGTGAAGACAGCTGTTTAAGACCAGAGATTTTTAAGAGGCAGTTTAAAAGTGCCAGTATTTTCTCCAGTCCGTTCGCCAGGTAAATAGCCTCCATTTTTTCGGCTATTCGTACTGCATCGTCACCGGTAATGAGTATTCCATTTTTTGCTTTTTCGAGTAAAAACTTAATAGGTGCAGCTTCTGGCAGATGAAGGAATTTTTCTCCCATAAAATTATCCATGAAATGAATTACGGTGGAATAGGGTGTGTCGGAATCAGTTTCTTCTAAAAATTTATTGTCATAACGCCAGTAGTGGGGCAATTCTTTTCCAACCAATACAATATCGCCGGCGGCAAAAGATTTGATATGATCGCCTATGAATTGGGTGCCGCTTCCCTTATGAAAGCAGATCAGTTCAATTTCCTGGTGATAGTGCCAGGTATTATTAATGTTCGGTATCGTTTCTTTTCTGATACTGAAAGAATGATCTGCCTGGTTTAAAATGGTTAGGTGTTGTGGTTTCATTAAAGAAATGCTTTCCTTATCACTAAAGTAGTTAAATTTTTGCTGCCGCTAACTAAATTCGATAACTGCTTTAACTACTTGGCTTTCTGGTTTCGTTAACGATACAAATTTATCCTTCACCTCTTCAAAGCCAATTTTGTGGGTGATGTAATGTTCAGGTTTAACTTTGCCAGTCTTTATACATTCAATCACATACTTAAAATCCTGTGGAAGGGCATTGCGGCTACTCATCAAGGTACCTTCCCGTTTATGAAATTCCGGGTGACTGATCACAAGAGGCTCTTTTTGGAGCCCGATAAGCACAAATCTTGCTCCATGTGCCATGTACTGCACCGCCCCATTGATGGCTTTCAAATTACCGGTACAGTCAATCACTACAGTGGGCATGTCCCCATTGGTAATTTCCATTAGTTTCCCTGTCACATCATCACCAAGCGCATCAATTGTATGGCTTATGTCTAATTTTTCTTGGCAAAATTCCAGTCTTTGTTGGTTTACGTCCATTGCAATTACAACTGCTCCTGCAATTTTCGCGAAATTCATCGTTGCCAATCCAATCGGGCCTGCCCCTATAACCAGTACAAACTCACCCTTTTTAATTGCGGCTCTGGAAACACCATGTGCACCTATAGCCAGTGGCTCTACCAGTACCAATTCATCTGCCGTTAAGCCATCGCCTTTAATTAAATATTGATCATGAACCAGGAAATATTCTGCCATTGCGCCGTCAACATGTACCCCTGCAACCTGCATGTTTGTACAACAATTGGTCTTTCCAGACCTGCAGGCAATGCATTTACCGCAATAAAAATAGGGGCTTATGGTCACCAGTTCGCCCTGCTCAAATCCACTGTCGGCATGAGTAGCTTCTACGGTGGCAGCTATTTCGTGCCCTAATACTCTTGGGTAGTTAAAAAAAGGCTGTGTGCCTTCGTAGGCATGATAGTCCGTACCGCACAAGCCTATGTTTTTTACTTTAAGTAGTGTGTGTTTCGGCTTAAGCTGGGGTATTTCTTTATCCTGATAAGTGAACTGGCCGGGAGTAGTACAGGTTAGTGTTTTCATAGTTTATTCCTTAATGAACGTTTTAAGGCATCGTAAAGGACTGAATATTTTAATTTACCGGAATATTAAGGTTTAACCTCTTAGTAAGGTATTTTAACGGTTGTGGAATGTTAAGATAGCTTAAGCACTGGTTAATTGCTTCTTCAATGGAATTTGCAAATGTATTTACTTTGAAAACCAGATTTAAACACACGTTATGAACAGAAGAAATCTTTTAAAAGGACTTGCCACAGTTATACCGGCAATGGCGCTTTCTAAAACCATGGCATCCACCAGTTATTTTTTGGATCCATTGGGCACACCGGCTTTTGCCAAAGTTCCATTTGATCCAACCTGGGATTCTTTAAAAAGTTATGTGGTACCGCAATGGTATAAAGATGCCAAGTTTGGTATTTGGGCACACTGGGGGCCGCAATGCCAACCAGAGCGGGGCGACTGGTATGCACGTGGAATGTACGAAGAAGGTTCTGATCAATATCAATACCATGTGGAGAAATATGGCCATCCCAGTAAGTTTGGCTTTAAAGATGTGATCAACGAATTCAAGGCCGAGAACTGGGATCCGGACTATTTGGTGGGACTTTACAAAAAGGCCGGGGCAGAATATTTCGTTGCATTGGCCAATCACCATGATAATTTTGATCTGTATGATAGCAAATTTCAGAAGGATTGGAACTCCGTAAATATGGGGCCAAAAAAGGATTTGGTTGGAGGATGGGCAAAGGCAGCAAAAAAATATAAGTTGCCATTTGGAGTGAGCGTTCATGCTGCACACGCCTGGAGCTGGATGGAAACTGCACAGCGTGCCGATAAAAAAGGGCCAATGGCAGGTGTTCCATATGATGGAAAGCTAACCGCGGCTGATGGAAAAGGGAAATGGTGGGATGGAAAAAATCCCCAGGACCTTTATGCCCAAAATCACGAATTGAGTAAGAATAGCGAAAACAACGGTACTATACACAGTCAATGGAATTGGGGTAATGGCGTTACACCTCCAAGTAAAGAATACATCGATAAGTTCTATAACCGTACCATCGATCTGATTGACAAATATGAGCCGGAACTGGTCTACTTTGATGATACTGCGCTTCCATTATGGCCTATTAGTGATGCGGGTTTACGCATTGCCGCACATTTATATAATAAAAGTATAAAAAAGAATGGTAAGAATACCGGAGTAGTAAACGGTAAAATACTTGACGAACAGCAACGTAAGTGCATGGTATGGGATATAGAGCGCGGACAAAGTAATGAAATTGAACCTTATACCTGGCAAACGGACACTTGTATAGGTGCCTGGCACTACGATCGCAGAATCTTTAATGACCATCACTATAAATCTGCGAAAACGGTAATCCATACCCTGGTAGATGTGGTGAGTAAGAATGGAAATTTATTGCTCAATGTTCCGGTTAGGGGAGATGGAACTATTGACGCTGATGAGTTAAAAGTGGTGGAGGAAATTGGCGAGTGGATGAAAGTTAACAAAGAAGCCATCTTCGCAACGCGGCCATGGAAGATTTTTGGAGAAGGACCGGCTAAGGATAGTGCAGCACCGCTGAGCGCTCAAGGTTTCAATGAAGGTAAGGGAAAGCCATTTGAAGCTCAGGACATCAGGTTTACCGTAAAAGGAAAAGTTTTGTATGCAACTGCATTGGGCTGGCCTGTCGATGGAAAAATTACCATAAAGAGTTTAGCACAGGGGAATACCTTATATACAGGAAAAGTTAAAGATGTACAGTTGCTGGGAAGCGGAAAGTTAAAGTATGCGCACGGAAACGAGGGACTGGTAATCACGCTTCCGAACGAAAAAACAAAGCTTCCTTATGCATTGGTTTTTAAAATTAGCTAAAGTTGAAAGGGTAGCGATCAGAAATTTAAAAATAGGCTTGTATTTTCTCAAATATTCCACGGTGTTTAGCCGGCATGGAAATATCAGAGAATTTTTTGTTCTTCATCTGGCAATTCAGGCTTTTTGATCACCGCGATTTAAAATGTGCAGACGGGAGGCGCTTACGCATTTTAAATCCGGGGAAGCTGAATAAAAACGCCGGTCCTGATTTTACGGAGGCAAGAATAACTGTCGACCATATTCTTTGGGCTGGCGATGTGGAAATACATGTGAAGGCGTCTGACTGGAAACTGCATAACCACCAGGACAACAACGCCTATGAAGCAGTTATACTACATGTGGTTTACGAAAATGATTTGGCGGTTTGTCGGCCTAATGGGCAGGTCATACCTACCCTCATTATTAAAAACATTTTTAGCGAAGATTTGGTTGCAAATTATTCCAACCTCTTAAAGGAAACAAATCGATTTCCTTGTCGGCAGCAAATTGCAGAAATTGACCAGGTAATCGTCAATAGTTTTCTATCCGAGCTTTTGATTGAGCGTTTGCTGCAAAAATCTGAAGAAGTGCTGATTAAATTAGCAGAAAGGAAAGGAGATTGGAATGAAACATTTTATTTTTTCCTGGCGAGGAACTTTGGGTTTAAAGTAAATGCAGGGGCTTTTGAGATGCTTGCAACCAGCCTGCCAAAGCAGGTACTGGATAAATGTAGTCACGATCCCACCGATGTGGAAGCGCTGATATTTGGTCAGGCGGGTTTTTTAAATGAGCAAATAAATGAAGATTATCCCACGCAACTACGTTCAGCCTACCATTTTCTCAGGAGCAAACACAAGCTTAATCCAGTACCAGTATCCATCTGGAAATTTTTAAGGATGCGTCCGCTTAATTTTCCAACCATCCGGCTGGCGCAACTTGCTGCACTCCAAATACGCTCCAGAGATTTTTTCTCAGCAATCCTGGCGGCTGCCACCCTAAAAGACTTGCTTAAGCATCTGGAAGATTTGCCCGTCAACAGGTATTGGGAAACTCATTATCACTTTAAAAAAGAGGCTGATCATGTTCCATTACAGCTTGGTAAAAAGACTATCGAAAACATTTTGATCAACACGGTATGTGTTTTATTGTTCACTTATGGCAGGTATACCGCAAATGATGCCATGGTTGACCGTGCAGTCAATTTTTTGGAACAAATTCCCCCGGAGCGCAATTCAATTGTAAATCAATACGTTGAATCCGGGTTAACGATTAGTAGTGCTTTTAGCTCCCAGGCCGTACTTCAATTAAATAAATATTACTGCGCTCAGAAAAAATGTTTAAATTGTGGTATCGGAATCAAGATTTTAAAGAAATAGCTATGTTTCAAAGAATTGTTACCTATTTTGAAAAGCAGAGTTTTGGCGTATGTACTTACCTGGCAGAGCGCTTTAATATGTCTATCAGTAAGATACGGCTGTTTTTTATCTACTCATCGTTCCTGGCTGTAGGATTTCCGATTGTTTTCTATGTACTTGCTGCTATCGTACTGGACGTGCGGAACTACGCAAAGAAGATCCGCATGCGTATCTGGGATGTCTAAAAGCTAATACCTCTAAAATAATTCTTGTTCACGATAAATGCTTAAGCACTTTTATTTAAGTTTGTTGATTAAACAATATTAGTAAAGAAAATGTCGGTAAGGGGAAATCAATTTAAATCCAATTCTTTCAAAAATGAGCCAGCAGATAAGGTAAATTCACGGTCATCGGCATCTAAAAGACCAATTGAAAGAGCTGATATTATGCCCCGACTGGATTTTCAGAACGGGAGGTTTATTAAGATAGCCGGACTGGTTTTCATCATTCTGGCCTTATATTTTCTAATTGCTTTTACGTCCTATTTATTTACCTGGCAAGAAGACTACAGCTACGTAATTAAGGCAAATGGTGGCTGGAGTAACCTGTTTAAGTCCTACGAAGAACTTCAACAAGTAAATATCCCTCCGGTGGTTCAAAACTGGCTGGGTAAATTCGGTGCCTTGCTTGCTCAGCAATTTATCTATGAATGGTTTGGTGTTGCTTCTTTTCTCTTCGTATTTGTTTTCTTTGTGATCGGCTACCGCTTGCTGTTCAAAGTGAAGATTTTCTCTATCGAGAAAACGCTAGGTTACAGTTTCTTTTTCTTGCTTTTTACCTCGTTGGTTTTTGGTTTTGGCCATTCTTTTTTAAACAATGCCCCACATTTCCTGGAAGGTAAGTTTGGCTTTTGGAGCAACCGCTTGCTCGTTGCACAAATTGGAAATGCAGGAGTAGGAGGGTTGATCGCGTTTCTCGCCCTAACGGCCCTAATTATTGCCTACAACATAGATTTTAAATTTCCAGAACGTAAACGCGAAGAAGCATTTATTCCTGATGTGCCTGAGCATGTAGAGCTGGTAGACGAGATCAAGTCTGAACCTGTAGAGTTTACCCTTAACGATAAGTTGGGAAACCAGCGTAAAAGAGAACAAAATGTAATCATTACCCCTTCCAGATTTGAAGAGCAGGAAGAAGATGAGGTGATCATTCCGGCATTTACGCCTGCTGTGAATGTGATGCACCCGCCGGCCGCAGTGGCAACAGCAACAGAAGTAATCTTATCTCCCGTAAAAGCAGAGCCGGAACTTACCATTGAAAAGACCGAAGAGGACAAGAAGTCGGAAGAATTGGTAGAGCAATTTGGCAACTATGACCCAACACTTGATTTGGCGAGCTATAAATATCCGCACCTGGACCTGCTTGAAAATTACGGGTCTAATAAAATACCCGTTAATGCAGAAGAGCTGGAAGCCAATAAAAATAAAATTGTTGAAACCCTTAATCATTACAATATAGAGATCGACAAGATTAAAGCTACCATCGGGCCTACCGTAACCTTGTACGAGATCATACCTGCCCCTGGGGTTCGTATTTCGAAGATTAAAAACCTGGAAGATGATATTGCCTTAAGCTTAGCCGCATTGGGGATCAGGATCATTGCACCGATGCCCGGTAAAGGTACAATTGGTATTGAAGTACCGAACCTGCACCCGGAAATGGTCTCTATGAGGAGTATCCTGGCCACAGAGAAATTCCAGTCGACCACCATGGACTTGCCTATTGCGCTCGGTAAAACGATCTCTAATGAAGTCTACATTGCTGACCTTTCTAAAATGCCCCATTTATTGGTGGCGGGAGCCACAGGTCAGGGTAAGTCGGTAGGTATCAACGCCATCCTTGTTTCTTTACTTTACAAAAAACATCCCTCTCAATTGAAGTTTGTATTGGTGGATCCCAAGAAAGTAGAATTAACGCTATTCAATAAAATTGAGCGTCATTTCCTGGCCAAGTTACCTGGCGAGGCCGATGCCATCATCACCGATACCAAAAAGGTAATCAACACGCTGAATTCCTTGTGTATAGAAATGGACCAGCGTTACGACTTGTTAAAAGATGCTCAGGTAAGAAATTTAAAAGAATACAACGAGAAGTTTATCAAGCGGAAGCTTAATCCCAATAACTCGCACCGGTTCCTTCCGTACATTGTTTTGATTGTGGACGAATTTGCAGATTTAATGATGACTGCCGGAAAAGAAGTGGAGACACCGATTGCCAGGTTGGCGCAGTTGGCCAGGGCGGTAGGTATCCATTTGGTATTGGCTACACAGCGACCATCCGTAAACATCATCACTGGAACCATCAAAGCCAACTTCCCTGCACGTTTAGCATTCAGGGTGCTTTCAAAAATAGATTCACGTACCATTCTGGACAGTGGGGGTGCCGACCAGTTAATTGGTAGGGGAGATATGTTGCTATCTACAGGTAACGACCTGATCAGGTTGCAGTGCGCATTCGTAGATACACCGGAAGTGGATCGGATTTCTGAGTTTATAGGTAACCAAAGGGGATACCCAGAGGCCTACCAATTACCGGAATATATTGATGAGGCTTCGGAATCGGCAAAGCTGGATTTTGACCCTAACGACAGGGATAACATGTTTGAGGATGCCGCCAGATTAATCGTGATGCACCAGCAGGGATCAACTTCATTAATACAGAGAAAACTAAAACTTGGTTATAACCGTGCAGGTCGTATTATCGATCAGTTAGAAGCCGCCGGTGTTGTAGGCCCGTTTGAAGGGAGCAAGGCCAGGGAAGTTTTAATTCCGGATGATTATGCTTTGGAACAGTTCTTGAATGAACTGAATAATAAATAATCATAAATAGATAATTGATGAAGAAGATAGTCGTGCTGCTGGGAATTACACTAGCTTTCGTGTACAATTTAAATGCGCAAACAGATGCAAAGGCGAAAGCTATACTTAACGAACTGAGTAAAAAGTATAGAACCTATAATAGCATTAAAACAGATTTTACTTTTACCCTTGATAACCCGCAGGCAAAAATCAAAGAAACGCAACAGGGTTCTTTGATTGTTAAAGCTAGTTCTAACAAGTATAAAGTTGTGATGACCGACCAGGAAATGTTTAGCGATGGTAAGAGTCAGTGGACTTATTTAAAAGAGAACAAAGAAGTACAGGTAACAGATCTGGACAATAACGCTGATGCCATTAACCCTGCAAAGATCTTTACCATCTATGAAAAGGGCTATAAATACCTTTATGTAGGAGAGAACAAAGTAGGTGCAAAAACCTATCAAACTATAGATTTGACCCCTTTGGACATTACCAAGACGATCTTCAAGATCAGGTTGAGCATAGATAAAGCGGCAAAGCAGATCAGCAGTATGCTTATTTTTGATAAGAGTGGCAATAAGTACACCTACAACATCAAAAGCTTTACACCTAATTTTAAGGTAGCAGAAACTGTTTTTGCTTTCGATGCGAAGAAATATCCCGGTGTGGAGGTTGTGGATTTAAGGTAACATAGTTACATTTGAATCTTAACAAATCCATTTTGAAAATCACTTTTTTAGGAACCGGCACTTCTCAGGGTATACCCGTAATTACTTGCCAATGTGCCGTATGCCAGTCTGCCGATAAAAGGAACAATCGACTAAGGGTATCCATGTTGATTGAAACTGGAGATCAAACGATCGTGATAGACAGCGGTCCGGATTTTAGGTATCAAATGCTGCGGGCTAAAGTGAAAGATCTGGATGCGATATTGTTTACACATGAGCATAAAGACCATGTGGCCGGGCTGGACGATATCAGGCCATTCAACTATCTTTTAAAAAAGAACATTGATATTTATGCTACAGATCGGGTTCAAGACGCCTTAAAGAAAGAATTCTCTTATATTTTTTCGGAAACGAAATATCCCGGACTGCCGCAAATCGATCTACATACCATCAATGATCAACCATTTCATATCGGGCAAACAGAGATTATTCCTTTACCCATCATGCATTATAAGCTTCCGATCTTAGGGTTCAGAATTGGAGATTTTACGTATATCACTGATGCTAAGACAGTGTCTGAAGAGACAATTGTCAAAGTAAAGGGCTCTAAAATACTGGTGATAAATGCCTTACAGAGAGAACAGCATGTTTCTCACTTCACATTAAATGAAGCCTTGGCTTTTGCAGAAAAGATTGGTGCGGAACAAACTTACTTTACGCACATCAGTCATAATTTAGGTTTACATGGTGAGGTTGAAAAAGAATTACCTCCCCATATTAATTTAGCTTATGATGGTTTGACATTATATTCCGAATAAGTATATATTTGCACCAATTATTATACCCGGGTGGCGAAATTGGTAGACGCGCCAGCTTGAGGGGCTGGTGCTGGCAACGGCGTGGCAGTTCGAATCTGCTCTCGGGTACTCGTAATTTTTAAATGCCCTGTAAAGTATAATTTACAGGGCATTGTTTATTGATCGGCATCTAATCCCCTGCCAGTTTTATGCTGCAGTTCGTCAATACGCTTTGATGCCTCAGATTTGCTCAGGTTGTCATCAAATGATTCCCCAGCCTCATCAGATAAAGTTTTTAAATAGGATTTCTGAGCACCAGTCATTGGCTCATCGCCGGTTGTCCAATCATCCGGATTTTTAATGGTGTTATCACCTTTTAAGCCGTTGTTATTATTTGTTGCGTCGGTCATGTTTTTTTCTTCGTTATTCATAGTCACAGTAGTTTAGATCAATAACAATGAACAGCGTATTTTGTGTTTGTAAACATATTTGTTAGCGCAAACAATCTCAACTTGAAGCTTTAGATCTATTAATTTTTCCCATTTGAATACGGTGGTATTGTGGAAACCTTAGGCAATTAAGGTACATAAGTTGGCATGCCCCTTGTAGTCCTGATCAACGGGGATTCCTTTGGCCAGAACATCGGATGCAATTCAATATATTTTTTCAGATCTAAGCAAAATACATGGACCATCAGGAGAAGCATGCATTTACAATTTTATTAGTAGACGACCACGAAGAAAATTTAATATCATTACAGGCTATATTGAAAGCGCCAGGCCGACAATTTCTAAAGGCGCGCTCTGGCAATGAAGCACTAAAGCTTGTGTTGAAATATGAGGACATCGGGTTAATTATGCTGGATGTTCAAATGCCTGATATGGATGGCTTTGAGGTGGCATCAGTATTAAAATCTAATATAAGGACAAAAGAAATATCCATCATATTTGTCACTGCAATCAACAAGGAATTGCAATACGTACTGAAGGGTTATGAAGGGGGGGCTGTTGATTACCTCCAGAAGCCACTTGATATGAAATTAATACAATCGAGGGTTAAAGTATTTCAGGATTTATATGAACAACGGCAAGAGTTGAAAAAGACAATTGAACTAAAGGCAGTGATTAACGATCAGTTGGAACGGTTCATGTTTATGGTGGCGCATGATTTAAAGTCGCCGCTGGCCGGGGTAGTTGGTCTACTTCAACTGATGAAGGATGATGAGCGGATTACATCGCAGGAAGATTTAAATGAATATACAGGATTAATGCTCAATGCATCAAATAACCTGATAGATATGATCGGGTCGATTTTAGCTTATAGTCGCCAGAATTCAAAAAATCAAGTCGTTGAGGAAATTGATGTTCATGTTATGCTACGCGAAATGAGCCGGTTATTATTTCCTCCCAGCCACATCAAGATTATTTTAGCAACCAGATTGCCTGTGATCGTTACCAACAAACCAAAATTACAGCAGGTGTTTCAAAACCTTTTATCCAACTCAATAAAATATATGGACAAGGAAAATGGCGAAATTTCAATTGGCCATGAAGACGATGGAGATTTTGTTAAATTTTATGTGAAAGATAATGGTTCGGGAATTCCAGAGGAAAATCGTAAAAGAATATTTAATTTGTTTGAAACTGGTGATCAGGCATCTGCACGTGATTCCAGTACCGGAATAGGTTTAAATATTATGAAGATGCATGTGGCAGAACAAGGCGGGAAAATTACGGTAGAATCGACACCTGGTGAAGGCAGTACATTTTACTTTCAATGGTTAAAAAAGATGATGATTTAATGCCGCTTAAAAGCTTAGATGAATTGGCGCTCAACATATTGAAAATATTTCGTTACTTTGAAAAGGTATATATGCGAAGGAAATAACTTGTTTGTTTTAACCGTTATGTGATTATAAACAATCAAGAATAATCAAGTTCAAGAATGGAAGTGCCGAAAAGATGTGGGGTATTTTTAATTACTGTTATATCAGTTTTGTTAACTGTCGGATTTATTAATATGATGATTAACAGTTTAGAAGAATCGAAAAAATTTGCTCATATCCAAATCAATACTCCGAAAACTAAAACGGTTCATGCGGATTAATACCGAATCTATATAAATTAACATCACACAGCGATGAGTACAGATCTTTATCAGGAAATTGATCTACTAAAAATTGATCTACTAAAACGGGATGAATTGTGAAGATTTTCTTAAGCTTGTAGGTAATGAAAGTCCTCAAACAAATTATATCAGAAATAAGAAGTACTTCGGGCCAGGACAGCGATAAACTTCAAGACCTGATTTTAAAATATATCTGCTATTCTCCAAAAATGCCTTTAAGGATTTTTCAAGAAAGCTTGCTTGAACGTGCGGAAAGGCATACTTTAAAAGTATACGACCAGTATTTCTCTGGAGAAGATTTAAATTTTCAAACCTTCAGGTGGGGAAAGGGTGGCCGGAAAATACTGCTTACCCATGGATGGGGCTCAAAGGCCGCAGATCTTTGTGAAGTTATCATCGCGTTGGAGCAGATCGGTGATGTTGAAATTATCGCGTTTGATGCTCCCGGCAATGGTGCCTCTGAAGGGGAACTATCAAGTCTGATCTTATTCGTGGAAGGCATTAAAGTTCTTGTCTCGCACTATGGAATACCAGAAGTAACGATTGGACATTCTCTAGGTGCAACGGCGAATATCATTGCCATGAAAGACTTAGAAATCCATCCAAAGCAAATCATCAGCATTGCTCCTTTAATTGATCTTGGGAAAAACTTCGAAGCGAGTATGGATGCAATTGATATCCCCAAAAACAGTCAGAATGTTTTTTTTCAGAAGTTTGAATCACGCTTTAAAAAGCCAGTTTCAGAATACAATCTTGTCGATTGGTCCGCTTTTTCCGCGGAATCATCCAAGCATTGGGTAGCATACGACGAAAATGATTTGATTTCCCCTTATTCATATTTGAGCACCTTTTTGAATTCAAATTCTGACATCTCATCTACAAATTATATTGGTGCCGGTCATGAACGGATCATTAAGTCGGCAATGATGATCCAGGATGTACTAGGAAAATTATCCGGAAGCATCCATTAACAACCGACAACAATTTGCTATTATTAACAATTTCCTTTTATTACTCCCCATACGCCTGTAGGTCAAGTATGCGTTTTGTTTTCTGATCTTGTTGCCCATCGAAAAATTGATCAATAATACTCTGGAATATTGGATCAGTGTGTGGAACTGCAGCAAATAAAGTCATGCAAGAACGGAGTTTAAGATCATCAGGATTGCCAAAAATCTCCGTTGCGCTCCGACGATTATGTTCAAGTAAGGCTTTCGCAATCTTAACCAGCCGGGGTCCAAGGACCGGATGGGCGTAATATTCGCCCGCCTCTTTTAAATCTTTAATGCCGTAGTATTTTGCGGATTCAGAAAACCCGAGTCCCTGAATTTGAGGAAATATATACCACATCCAATGGGTCTTTTTTTTACCGTAGCTGATCTCCGTCAGTGCATTTTCGTAATCTCTTTCCTGTGCTAAAATAAACCTGTCCAGGCCTGGCATAGCTGCTGTGTTCATAACTTTGTTTTTTAATAGGTTAGAACTGCTTAACCATTTTCTGGAGAATTGGTTTTAAGGAAATGATTACTTTAAATATTTTTTAATTTTTTTCTGATCATACTGAGGAACACGGGAGTAATACCAAGATACGAGGCAATTTGCTTTTGCGCAATGCGTTGTTCGAGTTTAGGATACAGGCACTGAAACTGTACATAACGTTCTTCGGGATGTTTCTGTCTTTATAGGTAATCTGATCAGCTAAAAATAGCTGAAAATGCAATTTTAACTTCTGCTTTAATCTTTTCATTCCAGGCGTTTGTGTAGCGCTCACCTGTTTTTTTCATACGCCAAAATTAGCGCCTTCGTTTCAGTTGAAAATTAAACTACTTTAATAATAGAAAAAAGAATGGTGCTGCTAAAACCTCTTACCGGCGCTAATGCCCAGCAGCGGTAAAAAGCCATGATTATTAATTACCGGCGTGAAATTAATTCTCCATGAGAAATCTTTCGATGTGTAATACCTATAACCAAAGTTGGGTACAAAGTTAACCAGTTTGCTGCGGGTATCCCTGTATCCTTCTGCGTAATCAATTATAGCTCCTAAGCGTACATCGGCTTTAGTATAAGTTGCGCCCAGGCCGAGGTTTAGAAAACCATGTTTACTGCCAACATTAATGATGTAGTTTAAGGCAACAGGAACAGTGAGGTAAGTTTTAGGATCAGAACCATATGCACCTAAACCAACACGAAGTTCCAAAGCAGGGCTATTGGTAAGCTGCCTTGAATAATTGACAGCGCCCAGCAAACCATTGCCGCCCAATTCAAGAAATATTTCATTTTTCTTGCTTAAGTCTTGCGCAATCGCGCTTTGAAGAAAAAATACAGTTGCCAATAACAATAAGAGATAACGCATGAAGTTTTGTTTGGTACTCAAAACTATAAAATAGTTGGTAACTACAACTTAAATGGAACATTTATTATTTACAAAAACAGCACTTCAACTATGGTCTTTTTCGCTATGATGGCAAAAAGCGTGCGCACATTGACCAGGTCATTTAAAGAGTTCCTGTTCTTCTGTGAAATAAGTTTTTCGACCGCCTGAAACATCAGTTTTAATTTCATATCCGGTGGTGCTTTTCTCCAATTTATAATTGTGTATTTTGAGGAAATCCAAAACCTCTGCATCAAAACTTTCATGCATTGCCTTAGTTAAATCCATGATTTCCCTGCGCAATACTTCTTCAATAGATTGGTATAAGTCTTTTACGCGTTTTTCCGGAATGGCCTTAGCCACAGAAAAAGGAGAGATGCGGGCATGCCAAAGGATTTCATCTGCATACGTATTGCCGATGCCCCTGATTAGTTTTTGATTCATTAACAATTGTTTGATTTGGATGCCTTTTTTAGCCAGGAGCTCTTTGAAGTAGGTAATGCTGAGATCAGTACCTAATGCGTCCGGAACTTTGGAGATTTCTGGATTTAATGTCGCAGCAGCCTGTTTCTGAAAGTCAGTAAATGCAAATCCGTCCTCTTCACCAAAGTAAAATGTTAGCAACCGATATTTAACCGGCTCGTCTGCATCCAGTGGTTTAATCCTGCCATGTAACATGAGGTGCAATCCAAGGATGGTATCGCTACCAAAATGTAGTTGCAGGGTTTTTCCTTCACGCATTACGGCTTTCAGTTTGTGCCCTTCCAGCTTTTCCTTTAATTCCTTTTGGCTAACGTTGAGTTTTTTGCCATAGTCAACGGTCAGATTTTTTAAAGTTTTATTTTTAAAACGCTTTTCTAAGTTTGCAGCGAAGACCTCCAGGTCCGGTAATTCAGGCATAAGCTATTTATAAATTTTCAATTGGTTCCATAGTACTGGTTCTCGTATAGGTTAACAGTTAGTTTGCTGATGTTGTTTGTGTTGTTCTAAGTTAGTTCAGTACGGAGCTCTGTGCTTTGAAATATCATGTTTTTTCATCATTTGATGTCATACCATATCTCATTATTTTCAATTAGTTTTGGATGATGAACTGGATCACCCGAGAAAGACCAAAGATTGACCGGATAGCTTGCCCCTGGCTGATTAAGAATTTTATTGATCCTGATGCCGTTTTTTGTTATGTGCCTTTCGATACAGTTATAGAGAAAGCCAGTGAAATAAATGCTACCCCATTTGATGTACCCGGCGTTGAGCTGACCCATAAAAACGGTCTTTGTACTTTTGATGTTCTGCTTAACAAATATGAGCTGGATGATCCGGCTTTGCAGGTTATGGCGCCCATCGTGAGGGGGGCAGATACCGATCAGCATGGCCTTGCAAGCCAGGCTTCCGGACTATGGGCAATTGCCGCAGGGATGGCGTATAACATCAAAGATGACCATGAATTGCTAAATGCAGGAATGGTCATTTATGATGCCTTGTACACCTGGGCCAAGCACCTCCAGGATGTCAGGCACACGGAAAGCCCGGTGGAGCAGCTATTGGTGGATGTTTATCAAAAGTTTTTAAAGCAGGGCAATGGTACAAAGATTCCGTCTTGGGCTAAGGAATTGAAGACCATTATACAGGATCAGATCGATACCAATCTGGCATTGACCCTGACTGGAATCTCTAGTGAGCTCAACATAAACCCGGCCTATGTATCAAGGGAATTTTCCAAATATTTTGATAATCTTTCCTTCGGTGAATACATCCGTAAAATCCGAATTGAGAAAGCTATTACGTACATCCAGACCTCAAATTATTCCTTATCTGAGATCGCCTATCTGACGGGATTTTCTGACCAGAGCCACTTTACACGTATTTTCAAGCTGGAACATGGAGTTACTCCGTCTGAATTTAAAAAAAATAGAAGCAAAAGGTAAGTTATATACCAAGAGTAAATCCTGTTCTATTTTGGCAGCGGAGAATCTAATAATCTTGTGGTATGCAAACACAAGTAAACAAAATTCTTATCTGTTTAGTCCTGGTTATGATAAACGCTTGTATCAGTTCAGGGCAGACAACGCAAACCTATCCCAAATTGGCCGGCTATGTAGGGATCGTGCATCCTATCGTTACGTTTAGTTCGGAAGGCACGCACACCAACTTTAAAGATAGTTATACGGTAGGTATGCCAATTGGAATCAATATTTGGAAAAGTGCCAAAATTGGTTTCTCCAGTGAAATTGTCCCAACAATTAAGGCCGCAAATAGTAGCAGCAAAGTAAGTAATGTGCTTTTTCATCCGGGTATACTCGTCGTTCTGGGCAGTGGCTTTACTTTTGTGGGACGCGCCGCTTTTGAAACTTCAGGGCGTTACGGGCTGACTCCAGTTATTAATAAGACGGTGAAGAAGAATAAAGGCAGCAGCTATTTTGTCGCTATTCCGCTTCCGGTAAGATTTGGCAATGATCAGCCTTCATCATTTGGTATTGGCTTTCAATTTGGTATTGCTTTTTAGCTTATGGAAAAATCACATGCACGATATAGGCTAACCGACCTGATCCTGTATTTTCTAAAATTGGGTACATGGGGTTTTGGAGGTCCAGTTGCCCTCGTCGGATACATGTACAGGGATCTTGTTGAGAGCAAGAAATGGCTTACCGAAGAAGAATATAAGGAAGGTCTGGCGCTGGCACAACTTGCACCTGGTCCACTTGCGGCACAACTCGGCATATATATCGGCTTTGTGCATTATCGCTTTTTGGGTGCGACACTAGTCGGATTCGCTTTTGTGCTGCCCTCTTTTGTAATGGTAGTTCTGCTCGGGATGGCCTATAAACTTTATAGCGGACTATCCTGGATGCAGGCCGTTTTTTACGGGGTAAGTGCAGCAGTGATCGGTATCATTGCCATCAGCGCATACAAGCTGACGATAAAATCCGTTAGCGGGATAAATCTAAATGCAATACTTTCTAAGTGGTTGCTCTGGCTTTTTTATCTGATCGGCGTTGTCGTTACTGTGATTACCCAAAAAGAGGATATACTGCTCTTTGCCGGGTGTGGTGTTATCTATATGCTGGTCAAAGCACCTCCGAAGTGGATCAGAAAACCATCTGCATTGCCGGTATTGATATTGACGGGAACAGGTTTCTGGCAGTATGAAGGTGAGACTTTACAGGAACTTGGCTGGTTCTTTCTAAAAGCTGGTGCTTTGGTCTTTGGCAGCGGACTTGCTATAGTGCCTTTTTTGCACAGCGGTTCGGTCGAGCAATATCACTGGTTGAATGAACAGGAGTTTGTCGATGCGGTAGCGGTAGCAATGATTACACCCGGCCCTGTTGTGATTACAGTCGCATTTATCGGCTATTTGGTGGCAGGCTTTCCAGGTGCCTGTGTTGCAGCTTTTGCTACCTTTCTTCCCTGTTATTTGTTTACGGTAGCTTTAGCCCCATCTTTTAAAAAAATCGCCAGGAACGCTAGCATTAAAGAGTTTGTAAATGGGATAACAGCAGTGGTAGTCGGCGCTTTGGTCGGTGCGGTGATCATTATTGCCAGTAGGGCAATTGTTGATATTCCAACTGCGATGATATCTGTTTTTGCTGGCTTGATATTGATCTTCAGCAAGAAAATCAAAGAACCTCATATTATATTGTTCGCTGCCGTAATTGGCTTAATGATCAAGGGTTTATGAATACCAGCGTATAACTTTTCCATTTATGCTACTGAGGAATGTTTTCTATCAGGATTTCAGTTCCCGACTGGTCGTAATAAGTACAAGTCATTTGATCCATATACACGGTCCATTTATTGATACCTGTTTCGGCATACATTCTAATGAAAGTTAAGTAATCAGTTTTACCGCGCTGATGGGTCAATAGCCGCGCTGGCGCTAATCATTAGCTTGTCATTGAGTTCTTTAATGCGGATGGTACCCTGACTATCATAAATCAGCCTAACAGCTTCAACAATGAGTTTATCGGCATCAATTTCTCGGAGCTGCGAAATTAAAAAGCGTTCTATCAAGTTGATCCGCTGCTGATCCGTAGTGGCAGCGGATAACTTTTCTTCTATGATCGATACGTCTTGTTTGCTAAAGATATCATGGAGAGAGAGGCTTAGGTTGAACAATTCATTTGCGGGATGGGACGCAAAATGAGCAAACCCAGTCTCGGTAAAATAGACCAGTACCGTTCCTATGTGGACAGAGCTTTTAAAGATTTTGTAGGTATCTGAAATTCCGGTAATACCCGAGCGGCCCAACTTCTGTTGAAGCCCAGCCTGGCTGAGCGCTAGCTCTCCCTGGTACTGGAAGCCGATCACCAAACCTGGAGAAGGTAAAACCTTATACTCATTCTCCCTTTCCTGCGCTGATATCACTAAGTATTTGATGTACGGCCTTAGTCTTTCGGCGGGAAGATACTTGACAAATTTCATGCAGTTGGATAATGACTAAAGACAAAGATCCTAACCGATATCCTCTTTATTAAAGATTTTATGAATATAAATCTGCTCTCGTATTGCACTCATAATTGGAAGATCCAAAACACATTCTTCATATTCGCAATGTTCGTGGTTTTCATGGTCTATTTTAATTTTGCCTATTAGCATACCGCTTAGGTCTGAAATTTCATACCATTGCCTTTCGATTTGCTTTACATCAAAATCGCAGATTTGATTGTCTTTTTCTATTTGTATTTTGAACTGATCCATTGCGTTTGAATTATTGAGTCAACACTGCAGGTTACAAAATGTTTAACCAAATCTAATTTGGTAAAACATCCTTTTCATTACAATCTTTTTCTTTTTCAAAAAATATTTGGTTTGGGTGATTGGTAATGCACAATAATCTTCAGGCTGGCCACATTAGGCCTAAATTTTGCCTAAAGACTGTAGGTTTTTTATTGTCCTTGGTTAATCTTGTGATGTGTTTCTTATATGGCTGTAATACATAAAGGGGGTTCGTAAGAGTTACATTCGGGCTTCGTAATTGTCAGACACTTTATCGATACCTATCATACTCCTTTGTAAGTGGTATTATACTCCAATTTTTAAGCCTGTCATGTAGAAGGTTTCTAAGTCGCACCTGAACCCATTCCTACGCAATTCATAGCTACTTTTCTAAAACCTATTGGGAGGCCACTTTGAATGGAAAGAGCGGGTCATATTCATTGTAATATACATTTACAGTTGTCTGTTTCTATTTGGATTTTAAACTTTTCCATTCCAATAATTATTTAGTTAATACTGCTGGTTCCAATATCTCCTTGAGCCCAAGTTTCAAAACTGGCAAATATATTGATAAGAATACTGTACCTAAAACTCCCTATTATGAACAACGCCATATTAAATCATCAAATCTGCGCTCAACAATCAAAATTGCAATCACTTGCCAGAAAGTTTTTATCTGATGATGAAGATATCAACGATCTTGTCCAAGACACTATGATTAAAGCTGTACGGTATTCCCACCTGTACAAGGAGGGGACGAACCTCTCTGGCTGGCTGTACACCATCATGCGCAACACATTTATCAACAGTTACAGACGCCTTACCAGGAAAAACAGTGTGATTGATACTACAGAAGAATTGAGTTCAGCGCAACTGCAGCATGGTGCCTCAAGAAATGCAAGTGAAGATAAATTTTTGATAGAGGACGTAAATAAGGCGATAAAATGTATTGATCCCGTATACTCAACGCCTTTTCTACGTTATTTTGAAGGGTATAAATACTATGAAATTGCGGAAGAACTGAATATACCTATAGGAACGGTTAAGACACGTATTCATATGGCACGAAAAGAATTGAAGTCGCATTTATCTATGTATGCAGATCAATTCAGAAAATCGTCACCGGCAGTTGCTAGTTAACATAAAACTCTGTTTAACAAAGCCTGAAATGATGCTTTAAAAAAAAGCCCTTTGCGAAAGCAAAGGGCTTTTCTGCATTAATGAATCCTTATTTCATTCCGGCCTGGATCGAAGTAATCATATCCAAATGGGCTTTCACTACCGGAGCAGTTTTTGCTGCAAAAGCTTTCAATTCTGAATCTTTACAGTTTTGGGCAGCATCCTGCATTAAGGCTAATGTTTTGTTATGGCCTTCAACCATAGCAGCTACATAAGCTTTGTCAAAATCCATTCCTGATTTGGATTGCAACTCTTCTTTCTTTTTCATGTGCTCATCATCAAGTGATGTTGGTAAAGCGATGCTTTTGCTGGTCGCGATGGCCATCAGTTCGCCGTTTGCTTTGCCATGGTCATTCACCATCATTGTGGCAAATTCTTTGACTTTCGCGTTGGTTGATTTTTCCTGGGCAAGTTTACCAAATTCAACTTCGGCCATTCCGCCTACGGCTGCTTTTTTAGCAAAGTCTATGTCCATTTGATCTACCGCCATTGCCGTGGTATCCATTGATGCCATAGAGTCGGCCGCCATTTTTGAAGTGTCTGAAGTGTCGGTCGAACTTCCTGAGCCACTCCCGCATCCCTGGAACACGAATCCGGCCGCAGAGAAGGCTAGTACGTAAAATATTTTTTTCATAAGGTTAAGTTTTGTTACCTACTTAACCACCTGACAGTTACAATGTTTTAAAAATTTACAGTTGATTGCCTTTCCAATACTTTAACGCTCAGGACGTACTAGCGATATCAAAAATGATGAAATTTACATTCCTGTATGCTTAACTCGGCAGGGTAAACCAAAAGGTACTTCCTTTTCCCAATTCACTGTCCACACCAATCTCCCCGTTATGGCGCTGTATGATTTCTGCGCTGATGTACAATCCCAGTCCAAGGCCTGATACCTGCTGGGACATGTGGTCAACCCGATAGAAACGCTCAAAAAGGTTTTTTATTTGGTCATCTGGAATTCCGGGTCCTTGATCGATAACGGACACCTTTACCTGGTTTTCTCCTTTGCTGACCTCGACTGTGATCAGCGTAGAATCAGGAGCGTACTTGATGGAATTGCTGAGCAGATTGGTCACCACTTGGTCTATTCGCTGTTCATCGGCATGAACCTCTGCAAGCACATCCCCGGTGATTTCGATGTGCTGACCGCTGCTCAAGGCAATCGGACTGGCTATAGTTGCTAATAGTTCCGCTATCCGGAAAGTGGTCTTCTTAAGTGCAAGTTCCTTGTGCTGTAACTTGGTTACATTCAGCAAGTCTTCAATTAATGTACTTACACGGTCAACACTCCTCACTGCTTGTTCCATTAATTTGGGGACTACAGGATTATTTGGCTGTATGCCCAACCTGTTAAGTAACTGTACTGATGCTTTCAGGCTTGTGATCGGGGTTTTAAGCTCGTGACTGGCAATGCCAATAAAATCATCTTTTTGCTGCTGAAGGTCTTTTTGACTAGTAATATCGGTACATGACCCAACAAACCCATTGAAATGGTGCTCACTATCCAGCTGCGGCTTACCGCTCGCGCAGTACCAGCGGTTTTTTCCCGGATTGCCTTCTATTCGAAACTCTGCCTCAAAAGGCTGCTTTTGTGAAATCGCTTCTAAGTAAGTAGCCATCACCCTTTGCTGGTCTTCTGCAACGATTGCGTTGATCCAGCCCTTACCCATATTTTCCTCATAACTGATACCCGTCCAGTCGATCCAGGTTTGGTTGACGTAGGTAATGTTTCCTTTTTTATCTGTCATCCACAAGGCAGTCGGCGCGGCCGAGGTCACGTTTTGCAGCTTTTGCTCGCTGTCTGCCAGTGCTTTCTTGGCCATTAGTTCGGGCCTGAGGTCGCGCATGATGGCCCCGATCCCGATTGTTTTACCACTCAGTGGGTCATCAATCCTTACCGTATAGTTGAGCACAGGGAAAATTTCACCAGTCTTAAGGTGTCTCACGTGCATGTTCCCAATCCACATTCCTTCGCTCATCACAGCAGGTAACACTTCCCGCTGGACCATTTCAAAATCTTCCGGGGTATGCAGTTCTGAGATAGGGGTACTGGTCACCTCTTCATCGCTTTCAAATCCAATCAATTTCTTTCCAGCCTTGTTAATGTAGCTATTCTTTCCGTCCAGATCCAGCAGCGACATCAAGTCGCCGCTATTGTCCGACAGCGCTTTCAGCTTGCGTAGTATTTCTTTATTTTCTCTTTCTTCGGTAAAATCCAGTACCGTACCGAGCAGCCGTAGGGGTTTGTTTTCTTTGTCGTACAGCACTTTACCTTCTGCGCGGATCCAGCTGATGCGCTGGCCCGCCTTAATCAGCCGTACCTCATAGAACAGACGCCCGGTTTCCAATGACCTGGCCATTGCCCGTTCGCGAATTTCGATATCATCGGGATGGATGGCGTGCGTATAAGCCGTTGGATGATCACCACTTTCTACGCCAAAAATGCTGTCGAGTTTCCTGGAAGTGACGACTTTTTGAGTGATCAGGTCCTGATCATACATACCCAGGTTGACTGCTTCTGCTGCCAGCAAGAGGCGTTCCTCGGAATCGGCCAGTTCGGCAACTGATTTTTCCAGCTGTACCTTTGTGTCGAAGAGCTCCTCGTTCAAGGCACGCAGTTCTTCGCTACCCGATTCGAGTTCCTCATTCAGGGAAAGGTATTCTTCATTGAGCGCAGCGAGTTCTTCATTGGCAGCATACATCTCTTCGTTCAAAGTCTGGTATTCTTCGTTGAGTGCGGTTAACTCTTCGTTCGTAGCGGCCAGTTCTTCAACAGTTTGTTTGAGTTCTTCTAGTGCCGCGATGCGTTCAGAAATGTCTACGGCAGTGGTTACTACACCATAAATGGTGCCGTCCTTATCGCGCAGCGGCGCAAAAGAAAAGTCAAGGTATACGGGCTGGAGTTGTCCATTGTTCAATATGCTCACGACTGCGTCCGGGTCGCGATACTCTTCTCCACTCTCGTACACACGCGTTAGTAATTCATGAAAATGATGTGCACTCAATTCCGGCATTCCGGTGAGCAGTTGCTGTCCAATAACGGTCTGATCCCTATTGATAATCCTAAGCATTTGCCGGTTTGCAGCGGTAATAATATGTTCCGGTCCGGTAAATACACATGCTGCGATCGGCAGGGTATCTACCATGGTTTGTTGTGCGTATAGAGTCAGCATTCTTCAAAGATAACAATTGCCTATACAAGCTAAAATACTTTCGCATAGTAGATGAGATTTTGAATAAAAATTAAAAACCATTGCCCTCAAGAACGGTTAAACTAGTATACCTATTGAAATTATTTTATGAATACAGAAGACAAAATGAGCCGCCGCAAAGCATTAGGCGGACTCGGTGTAGGCATAGCCGCGCTAGCTGCCGCACCGGTATTTAGTGCATCCGGAGCCACGGCAGGAGGATCAGGATTACCACAAGGACTGGACGATCCCACCACTAAATACCCAAAGCCACCTTTTAAGGAACAGTCGCAGCCCTGGCCAGGGCTGGCAAGTAAAATGGAACCAAAACCAGACCACGGGGAAAGCAGCTATAAGGGTTCGGGCAGATTGCAGGGACGTAAAGCGCTCATCACTGGCGGCGATTCAGGAATGGGTAGAGCGGCCGCTATTGCTTATGCAAGGGAAGGTGCGGATGTGGCCATCAACTACTTGCCGGATGAAGAACCGGATGCACAGGAAGTGGTTGCGCTGATCAAAAAAGCAGGAAGAAAAGCAGTCGCCATTCCAGGAGATTTACGTGATGAGGCATTTTGCAAAAAGCTGGTCGAGGATGCCGTTAAGGCCTTGGGCGGTTTGGACATCCTAGTTAACAATGCAGCCAGACAGCAAACACATGAGTCGATTCTTGACATCAGCAGCGAACAGTTCGACTGGACCATGAAAACGAATATTTACGCGCCTTTTTGGCTGACCAAGGCTGCGTTACCACATTTGAAACCCGGATCAGCTATTATTTCTACGACATCAGAACAGGCAAATGATCCATCAGCAGAACTGTTTGATTATGCGCAGACCAAAGCAGCCAATACTAGTTTTGTGCGTTCACTGGCGAAACAATTGGGGCCGAAAGGCATACGCGTTAATGGTGTAGCACCCGGGCCGATTTGGACGCCTTTGCAGGTAAGCGGTGGCGCCACCATGGAAAAGTTGAAACAATTTGGCGGGGCCACACCATTGGGCAGACCTGGGCAACCTGTAGAATTGGCTTCCATTTATGTGCAGCTGGCTGCCAGCGATGCGAGTTATGCCACTGGCCAGGTTTATGGCGCCATGGGTGGTGGTGGTCAACCGTAAGTTACCTAAATGGCATAAAAATAATCAACTCAAATTTTGCGCCCCGAAAGGGAGCAAAATTTTTAAGTGCCGCTTTGAGGGATACCTGAAAAATAGTCATTGATGATATGGTGTTGTTTGGTAAAAGAAAATTCTTTAGATTTAAGTATCCCTAAAATTTTCACCAGGTAGGTGGATGTACCTTTTTCGGAGCCTTGCCATGAAAAGGATATGCCTACATGAGCCTGACGCCGCGATATTCGAAATTGTAACCCTGACTATGCAAGAGGAGGGGTACCAGATCAGGCCCTTATTACAACCTGACCATCCCAAATTTATTTTTGAGCTCAACAAATTTTGCCCCGAGCTGGTCATTATGGATTTTTATCGTGACTTAAATGCCAGTATTGCCTGGTGTAAATCCGTTAGGTCGGTAGTTGCCGGAATTTGTATTGTCGCGTTCAGCTGTAATAATGATATTGATCAGACCTACCGTTCCATGGGCTTTGATGCTTATCTTAAAAAACCATTTGATATTAGCCAAATGACAGGTCTTGTACAACGCTGTGTTGCTCGAAAGCAACAAGGTTTTCAAACCCAATTGTAAAAACCGATGCAAATGATAAATTAAGTGCCCTAGGCATTCCCTAAAGTACTGCCGATCTTTTGGATCAAAACATCCAGGTTGAAAGGTTTTGCTATATATCCTTCTGCCGGACAGTCATGATTACGGACATGCCAGTCTGCAGACATCATTAAGATAGGCGATTTAAAAGTTTGCCCGTCCTTAAGTTCGCGACACAAGTCCATACCACTTCCATCTGGCAGTCGCACGTCCATGAGCAGCAAATCAGGCATCCCTGAAACCAAGGCAAGCCTAATACTGGCAAGCGTTTCAAACAAACGCACCCGGTATCCTTCTTCCAATAAAACTTCTGTTAAAATAAATCCAATGTCCCTGTCATCCTCAAGGATGAATATTTCTTTCCCCATACTCCCTCCACGTCTTAATGAACGAAGTAAAGCGCTCCTTAGTTTGTTGATAATCAATTATTTTTAAAATGCGTAGCGAATTTTACAGTAGGGGATCATTTCATGGCATAGGGCGACAAGTTCGTTGACGATTTCTCGTTTCAGGTTGTTTTTATATCGGACGTTTCTTTGTCCGGTTTGGCTGTATTTAACTTGTTGTAACTCCGGTGTCCAGAGTACTTCTTCGGCTTTAGGGTGCCAGAGCAGGTTGACTTCGTGCAGTAGTTGATTGTGGGTTAAAAAAATGATTTCGGTCCAAAGCCCTGCCTTGGTTTGCTCATCCAATATCTGGTTCATTTCATCAAACAATTTACGCCAGTCATCAAGCCATCCCGAATAGTAAATTACCGGGGCAAAGCTAACATTGACTTCGTAGCCTGCCCTGCGAAAATCATTCATGGCGGCGATACGGTCGGAGATAGGGGTAGTCCTTACGTCGACCAATTTGGAAATCCCGTGTGGCATCAGGCTGAACCTGATCCTGGTTTTGCCTTTCGGTTGATATTCGAGCATTTCCCTGTTAATGAATTTGGTAGCAAAGCTGAGTTTGGCATTGGGTAACCCCGCATAGAGGTTGATTAGGTCTTTGACGTTATTGCATATGGCGGCGTCTACACTGCAGTCGCCATTTTCTCCGATCTCATAAACCCAGTGGCTCGCATCAATCAGGTCTTCCGTTAATTTGGGCCCTTGCCTTGCCGCATGCCTGCTGAGGTAGCCCATGATTTTTTCGATGTTGACGAAGGTAGTGATGGGATTGGCGTAACCCTTACGCCTGGGAACATAACAATAGGAGCAGGACATCGTGCAGCCGTTGGAATGGGATGGCGCTACCCAGTGCGAGCTGCGCTCATTTGGCCGCGCGCTCAGCGCTTTTTTTACGCCCAGAATCAGGACATTTTTCTTGTTCCAGAGCCAGTCCTCAACCGAGCCTTCAAAGCCGAAAAGTTCCGGAATCTGGTTATGGGCAGCCACCTCAATGAGTTCCGCATTGGGGTATTGCTCTCTGATCTCTCCTGCACGTGCGTATTGCCAGATGTCCGGCTCATGATAGATTTGGTGGATACTCAGCAGCTCTGCTATTTTTTTCTCGTACAGCATAGATTCAATTGGTTCTGATACTTAACTTTTTTGAGGAGGCGCTTCCATTTCATCATCGGTATCAAATTCGATGTTTTCCAGCTTATTAAAATGTATTTTATGGGGATGATGCGCCTGAATCTGTTCGGCCAGTAGGTGTAGCACTTCTAAATCGATAGCTGCCGGATTTTTGCATACATGCAGGAAGTCCTGAGCATCCGGTTCCAGGCTGGCCACGAAATCACCGTTCTGATAAATCTTGTATTGGCAACCACCACTGGCATGATGGGGGTATTGGATAACCTGAAAATGGTGCTGGTGTTCTGGTGTAATGCTAACTGTATAATTTTCCATAGTTTTATGACTTTAAGTGTTACAACAAAATGCAGCATTGCTGGTTTTGGTAATATGAAATTGGATAGGTTGGGGTTGACCAGAGAAATATTGGAATTTTACTTCAATGTTTTCAACTTTCAGAATATTATTCTGAAAAATTCAATGATTTCTGAAAAATATCCAAAACATTGATTTTATCTTGAAAGACGTGTAAGTAATTTTCAACTTTAGCATCGAAAGCACTACGGCGCATTCAGAGAGAATTTAAGTTTAATTATGATTTAGGCAAGTCAACGACTTGCCTTTTTCAATTACTGGAAATTTATTTTTTGAAGACTTGGACTTTTACCATGAAGTAGTTCCTATTTGTTGAGCGATACAGCCAAAGGATAAATATTTGATTATAAAGATTATAGCAAGTATAAGATACTAGCACGATCACCTCAGCTCATTTATTGGAACCGAGCTATTTTTCTTTCTTAGGCTTCTTTGGTTTTGGATCCGGCAGCTCATTAACTGTGACTCTAACCAGATTGGAAAGCCATTCATGGTCTTCCAATTCGTCTTGAATTAAAAAATAAGACTTCGCTCCGGGAAATGGTGAAGCCAAAGTTGGCTCTCCAATAAATAATTTGCCCGCTTCTGTAGGTTTAATCAGTAATCGGTTGTCGCACACTAATGCAAAAATTCTGGCGCCAGCATACAGCCCATATTCTCCAAACATTTTCTTATAGGTAATTCCAGCCGGGTGGTGTATCTGGTCGATGATGAAATCAATATATTTTTGATCGGTTGCCATTGAGGTAAATATATAAATTATCAAAAAATTATAACATTATTCTATTCATCTAAGCTAATAGTAAAAGGGCCTTCTTGGAGGTGTGTAGTAAATATAAATTTATTTAACAATTTTGAAATCTAAACTTAAAGAGGTTATTAAGCGGCCTTTTGTAATTTCGAAATGATTATGTTAGTGGTACACATTCTAGGTGGGTCAACAAATGAATAATAAGGAGTTCATAAATTATATGGTTTCGACTTTCCCAGAAATCGAAGATGATGTTCTAGATGAGGACAATGACGGCCTAATAACTTTGCAATTAGGCTATTTTATGAGGTACGTTCAGAATGCATTAGATAAAAACGATGAGAAGATCATAAAGAAGTGTTTTGATTTTGTAGAAGAATGTGCTGGGCATGTTGAGTTTAAGGTTGAAAATGCATTATATTTATCAGTTTTAAATAAGCTTGATTTTAAACAAAATCATCGCGCGATGAGCTTTCTGTCAGAAAAATTAGTGTTAGCAAAGTCTGAACTTGCCGCCTATGAACTTTCTGGACAAACTAATAAGAAAGTGAATGAATTTTTAACTGGGTTAGATTAGTTCAAAATCCTATTCAACTGCTCGGTTTATTTGTTTAATATGTATTCACGGCTATGAAAAGCAATATAGCATCTTTAAATGAAATTCAATTTGGCGAGTTGATTGCCTTTATACGTACTCAGATACGAGAAGACGTTATGCCAATTACCCGAGAAACATTGATCGAGAACGATTTGGGAGTAACTGGAGATGAAGCTGAAGAGTTGATAAAGAGCTTCGCAAAAAAATTCAATGTCAATATTGACTGCTTTGAGTTTGCTTCTTACTTTTATGATGAGCCTAGCTTTATTGATTTACCTAACAGGATAGTTAAGCCGTTTACTATTAAATACTTGGAGACTGCAATTATTGAGGGAAGATTAGATGAAGAGATAATTAATATGGCGCATTAAGTGGAACGATAGTTTATCAAATTTGCTTGCGGTAAACAAGAAAATCCTCATCAGGTAGTTGTTTAGCAAATCCGATATATTCATACAAAGATTGCGCTTTCAGGTTATCAACTGCCGTTTCCAGTTGAACGAATTTTGCGCCCGTTTCCTTTGCGAATTCCAAAGCCGCTTCAATAAGCATGCTGCCTGCACCTTCACTTCGGTATAGCGGTGTTACGAAAAGATCGTTGAGAATCCAGTTTTTTTGGGCCTGCCCCGAAGAATATTTTGGGTACAATTGTGTGAAACCAATCGGAGATTCACCTTCCATAACGACAAAAATCACCGACTCGTTGTGGTCCAAACGTTCATTGATAAAGCTTCTTGCCAGGGCTAAATCACTTTCTTTTTTATAGAACATGCGGTACTGATTAAACAGGTCGATCACCAATTCTGCGTCTTCTCTAAATATTCTTTTAATAGTCATGTTGATAAAGTATGATAATAGCTGCCAAATTTAGAAAAAGCTAGTTAAATTGGGCCGTATTTTAACAACCACGCTAGTATTTTAATGCCAACTTTACTGGCAGATCAGGCGCATGGTTGGCAAGATATTTAATCTTAACTTACCAAGATGAAAGCAATTATTATAGAGAAACCAGGGGATGTAGACGAACTGATCTACACCGAAATCGATAAGCCTGTAGCTGCTGAGGGAGAAGTCTTAATTAAAGTGAAAGCAATCAGTATCAATCCTGTTGACGTTAAAACACGCGCTGGAAAGGGAGTTTACGGACGGATCAAAACAGAAAATCCATTGATTATTGGCTGGGACATTGCCGGTGTGGTAGAAAACGTAGGTGCTGGAGTAACCGAGTTTAAACCAGGTGATGAAGTATTCGGTATGGTCAACTTCCCAGGTCATGGTAAAGCATACGCTGAATATGTTGTGGCACCAGTAAACCAAATCGCCGTCAAGCCAGAAAATATTTCATTCGAAGAAGCCGCTGCGAGTACGCTGGTCGCTTTAACGGCTTGGCAGGCACTTGTTAAAAACGCCAATGTGCAGGCAGGGCAGCATGTACTTATTCATGCGGCCGCAGGTGGTGTTGGGCATTTCGCTGTTCAAATTGCAAAATATTTGGGTGCTATAGTAACCGGAACTTCGTCTGCAAAAAACAAAGATTTCGTTTTGGGATTAGGCGCAGACGCACATATAGATTACCACAATTATGATTGGGCAAACCATGCAGAAGAATTTGATTTTGTGCTGGATACAATTGGCGGTGATAACATCGATCATTCCATCCTGGTGACTAAAAGGGGAGGAAGTATCATTAGCATTCCAACGGGTTTAAACGAGGCAGTTACTGAAAAAACGAAGGAAAAGGGGATAAATGGCTACTTTATTCTTGTTAAATCTGATGGTGAGGACATGAAACAAATTGCCTCCTTATCGGAACAAGGTCATATTAAAGCATTTATTGAGCAAACATTTCGGTTTGAAGAAATGAAGCAGGCCCATTTACAGCAAGAGACCGGTAGAACTGTTGGTAAATTGGTGTTATCCATATGATAACACCAGCTATTTCCATAATTTTACTTCAATAACCCCGCTGGTATCTTGCCATCAATCTTAGGAAAAGGTAAGCCTAATAGCTTTACAATAATCGGAGTCATGTCGCTCACGTTCATCATTTCAATGACAGCACCTTTTTTAATACCAGCTCCATGAGCTACTAAGCCGGTACGGATGTTTTTGGTATCAGGAAAATGCCCATGTGTACCGCCTTTACCGCTTTTTAAAGCATCGCCCGTGGTTGATCCACCAAATGCAGCGTCATGTTCTCCGGTAAGCGCTAATGCAACATTGGGGTTGTAACCGCCTTTGTCCAATTGTTCTTTGCTAATGATGCGGTAATATTGCTTTACACTATCGGGCTGAGCATCCAATATTGTTTTTACTTTTGCTAGCGTTGCTTTGTCTGCTGGGTCTTTTAGGTATAAGAAAGCGGAGCCACCGCCCGAATTGAATTGGGCTTTCCAATCGCCAGTTTTAAGATCGGTAATTAAACCGGCCTCTTTCAACCACACGTTAGGGAAAATGGTCTTTCTCACATCATAGAATCCGTGATCACCACCAATAAGGAATACTGTACTTTCCCATATTCCTGCTGCTTTTAAAGCATTTACAATAATGCCTACGGCTTCGTCTGCATCGGCGACTGCTTGCTGTACCTCTGGTCCTGTGCGACCGACGTTATGCTGTGCACCATCTGCAGAAAATAAGTGGATGGTCATTAATTGAGGCTGGCTTTTCTTGATCACATAGGCTGCAATCTTACCGATGTTCTGGTTTTTGCCATGTTCTATCTTTTCCGCACCTCCAAAGATTTCTTTTTTCACTTCGGCATAAAAGCCTTTTGGTAAAGAATATTCTTCGCGTACGCCATCGCCAAGATTGCCGATGTCTGGAATGTTATAGTCTACCGGTGCATTTGCAGAAACTGGCCAATAAAGCGAAGCTACAGTCATCCCTTTTTCTTTTGCGGCTTTCCAGATGGTCTGCACATGAATAGAACTATCCTGCCAGTAAGGTTTTTGTGGCGCACCATCAGAAGTAAATATGTTATTATAAAATATGCCATGTTTGGCCGGTTGTACGCCTGTAATAATCGTAGTATGAGAAGGGTAGGTTACTGAAGGAAACACGCTGTTTACGCCTTTCGCGTACGCTCCATCTTTCATCAGCATCCGCAGGTTAGGCGTTCGCCATTCGCTATCCAAATAAAAATCAGGGCGGAATCCATCAATTGTCAAGAAGATAACATGTTTGGCAGTTTGTGCCATAACTTGCCCTGTTACCATCAATAAAGCAATGATGGTGATTGATACTAGTTTTTTCATCATAACAGGACAAAGGTGTTTGTTATTTTGTTAAGTCCTTATGAAGTTACGATTAATATAGCTTGCAGAGTAGGTTGCTTGCGTAAGCTCAATTGGCAAATGCACGCTTTGCTAACGGAACGTAATCCATAGGTACCATATCCGCTACCTTTTCATAGGCCCAGAAACCACTGTAAAGTAAAGACCTGGCATCATGAACTCCACCATTTTCATAGAAGCGTACAAATGGTTGTGTCATGTTGACTACTGAGATCTCGTAGTCTGGTACGTTTAGCGGCCTAAATATCCAAAATCCTGTATTGGAATACAGCAGCGATTCCCGTTCTTTTGTATAAATTACCGCAAGGTTATCACCGGGCACCATGTATTTTAAGTTCCGATCGTAGAAATGTACCAGGGTGTCTGGCAGGACTTCCTTCTGATCTAAATGATCAATATATTTAGGCATCTCCTGTTGCTTGCGCCAAAAGGATATCATCGCCGTATCTAAACGTGGTTGTGTTTTAAAAAGTGGATTTTGCTTAGGTAAGGTACGAAGCTTTACCAAAGTTTTATTGATAACGCTATCGGGATACCTGTTGGGGTTAGGGATTTTGATCATTTTATTGATCACAAAACCTTCCTGCTGACTGCTGCCATTGTAAAGTGACTTAAAGAAATGCTGTGTGGATCCGTAATAAGCAATTTCCCTCAGTTGAACATACTTTTTTTTCCGACTGGCTGATGCCTTGAGCTCTTCAAAAAAGGGATGGCCAGAAAAGTAAATGATATGGGTTCTGGAGTTGTATTCAAAATAATCCAGCATGTACTTTAGTCGGTAGCCCAATGCTTTGTTTTCAACAATTAAGAACTCATTGGTTTTTACGGTTAAAAGGCTTTTTGTGACGTCGTAATCGATGTTTAATACCTGCGGATTCAACATTTTGCACTGTGCTGCATTAGGGCTTGTGCCAATGAAGAACTCTTTAAATTGCTGGATGTATTTGGCCCTGTTTGGATCTGCCCGGATCACTACCTCGTTGAGACTTACAGTGTTTTCTTTTAAAACCAGATCTACAGTTACCGATTTATCAGCTATAATGATGCTCTTTGAGTAGGGCAGGTAGCCCAGCATTTGTACCAAAATATCGTAGTTTCCTGGAGCTAGGTTAGAGATTTTGAAATTTCCATTATTATCTGCCTGAGTAGCAATTTTGAAACCGCTGATATAGACACCTGCACCCGGAAGTGTTTCCTTATTATCGCGTACTGTTCCGCTTATGGAAAAGGTATTTTGGGCACTGAGATGAAGCCCTGCAAATAGGATCAAAAAAAAGGTGAGCAGGGGTTTTGCCATCGAGGCGAATGTACAAATTAACTTATTTATTTTTTCTAGTAAGAATTGTATTCAGTGAGAAACTGTTAAAGCTCTATTTGGATTCCTGTGATTTTATTCAGCCTGTTGCTTCATTATTTTCTTTGCTGCCAGTAATGCAGTTAGGGTGACTCCGGCTGCAAATGTCAAATAGTAACCTACATATTCCAATCCAAAATTGTGTGCTAAAGTAGTAGCGAGGTAGGGTGTGAGGGAGGCGCCCAGGATGCCGGCAATGGTGAAAGCCAAAGATGCACCGGTATAACGTACTGATGCCGGAAATATTCCCGCCAATGCAGTGCCTATTGGGCCATAAGTAAGGCCCATGAAAAACATTCCGAGGGATAAAACTACTGCGGTGATTATGGAATTTCCGGTACTAAATAATGGCGCGAAGACTAGTCCAAATGCCATGATACAAATGGTAGCGGCAATTAACATCTGATTGCGCCCGTATCGGTCTGCCAACTTGGCTGATAAAGGAATCCCTAAACCAAAAAATAGCATAGAGATCATTTGTATAATAAGGAATTGACTTTTAGGATAATGCAAAACGGTAGTGCCCCAGCTCAGGGTAAATACCGTCATCAAATAAAACAGCAGAAAGGTAGTAATGGTGGCCAGCGTACCTAATGTAATGGCTTTGGTATGTTTTAGGAAAACATCTGCTACCGGAATTGCGGATCGCTCATTATTGTTTATGATTTTGAGGAAGTCGGGCGTTTCAGATATTTTTAGACGTACATATAAACCCAACCATACCAGCAGCGCACTGGCGATAAATGGTATCCGCCAGCCATAGTTTATGAAATTGCTGTCGTTCATTGTTTTACTCAGTATAAAGAATGAGCCGCTGGATAGCAAAAAACCGATAGGTGCGCCTAATTGCGGAAACATGCCGTACCAGGCTTTTTTATTGGCTGGCGCATTTTCTGTTGCTAATAATACAGCGCCTCCCCATTCTCCACCCAATCCTAAACCCTGACAAAAGCGAAATATGGCCAATAAGATTGGAGCGGCAATGCCGATAGTGGCATAACCCGGCAATAATCCTATAGCTACAGTGGCTGGCCCCATGGTCATCAGTGCAGCGACTAATGTAGCTTTGCGACCATTGCGGTCGCCAAAATGGCCAAACAATGCTGCGCCTAAAGGCCTTGCAAAAAAGGCAAGTGCAAAGGTAGCCAAAGATTCCAGGATAGCTGAGTTGGGATCAGCTGCTGAAAAAAATAACTTCGGAAAAACAAGTACTGCTGCAGTGGCGAATATATAAAAGTCGAAAAATTCAATAGTTGTGCCAATGAGGCTGGCCATAAGAATACGGCGTACTGGATTTGTGGTGGTAGTTTGCTGGCTCATAGGTTCAAACATATAAAATCCTGATCGAAATCCCTATCTTGGTTTTTAAACTTTTGAAGGATATGTTGAAGTGCCCTGTTATGATTGCCCTATTGGCTGTTTGTTTTGTTGCTCCTGTTTTTGCCCAGAAGACAAAAAAGACTTATGAAGCCGACATCATCGTTTACGGTGGTACGTCTGCAGCGGTTACGGCATGTGTGCAGGCCAGTAAGCTCGGCAAAACGGTAATTATGGTTTCTCCTGATGTGCATCTTGGGGGCTTATCGTCTGGTGGTTTAGGTTTTACGGATACAGGAAACAAGGAAGTTATTGGCGGACTGGCGCGTGAATTTTACCACAGGATTTACCTGCATTACAATACCGATTCTGCCTGGAAATGGCAAAGGAAAGCAGAATATGGTAAACAAGGTCAGGGTACGCCCGCAATTGACGGATCGGATCGAACCATGTGGATCTTTGAACCGCACGTTGCAGAACAAGTGATGGAGGGATTTGTAAAAGAAAATCACCTGATAGTACACCGCAATGCCTGGTTAAACCGGGAAACCGGGGTAAAGATGAATCAGGGCAGAATTATATCCATAAAAACTACAGATGGAGAAACTTTTAAAGGAAAAGTATTTATTGATGCTACGTACGAGGGTGACTTGATGGCAGCGGCGAAGGTGAGCTACCATGTGGGTAGGGAAGCGAATAGCGTTTATGGTGAGCAATGGAACGGTGTACAGACCGGAGTGTTTCAGCACGGCCATTTTTTTTCTAAAAAAATTGATCCTTACAAAATACCAGGTGATAAGACCAGTGGGTTACTGGATGGTATTTCTGGCGCTGCCCCAGGTAACTATGGTGAGGGAGATGACAAATTGCAGGCCTATTGTTTTAGGATGTGTTTGTCTAATAACGCAGCTAACAGGATCGTTTTTCCGAAGCCGGAAAACTACAATCCACAACGGTACGAATTGCTGGTAAGGGTTTTTAATAGCGGATGGAACGAATTGTTTAGCAAGTATGATCCGATACCCAACCGTAAGACAGATACCAATAATCATGGTCCTTTTAGTACAGATTACTTAGGAATGAATTATAGATATCCTGAAGCATCTTATAAAGAACGCAAGCAAATCATTAAGGAACATGAAGAATATCAAAAGGGTTTGATGTATTTTATGGCCAATGATAAACGGATACCAAAGGTTTTCCAGGATAAATTAAATACCTGGGGTTTAGCTAAAGATGAGTTTACCGATAACGGAAACTGGCCCCACCAGTTGTACATCCGTGAAGCCAGGCGGATGGTGAGCGACTATGTGATGACCGAACACGAAGTATTGGGTAAACGCGCTGTCCCTAAACCTATTGGTATGGGTTCGTATTCCCTGGATTCGCACAATACCCAGCGGTATGTTACAGTCGAAGGATTTGTACAGAATGAAGGTGATATTGGCGTAAAGGCCCCAAAACCTTATAGTATTGGTTACGGCGCTATCGTTCCCAAAGAAAAGGAGTGTGTTAATTTAATGGTGCCTGTTTGCCTTTCCATCTCGCACATTGCTTATGGTTCTGTAAGGATGGAGCCTGTTTTTATGATTTTAGGAGAATCTGCCGCCAGTGCCGCATCCATAGCAATTGATAGAAATTTAAGTGTGCAGCAAGTACCATATGCGCAGTTGGAGCAAATGCTTTTAAAACAAAAGCAAAGACTCAACTAGGTTTGTTTCGGATAAACTATTACTTATCCTATGATTTTGCCTTTATTTTATTGAACCCATAAATTTCATTAAGCTTATCTACAGAAAAGCTTAAGCTGCGTTTGACCTCTTGTATAACCATACCACTTTGCAAAGCGCCAACATGGGGTAAACGCCCTAATTTTTCTGAAAGAAATTTGCTGTAATCACGCATGTTTGGTACTGCTACCTTCACCAAAAAGTCTGCATTGCCGGTAAGGTGAAAGCATTCCTGTACTTCTTCAAATTTTATAACCTCCAGCTGGAATTGATTTAATGCAGTTGAACTATGATCTGTTAAAGTTAAATTTACGAAAGCCGTAAGCAGATCACCGAATTTATTGTGATCTATTAACGCCACACTTCCTGTTATAAATCCAAATCGCTTAAGCCTGCTGATGCGATTATGTATTGTCGTACTTGACTTAAGTAAAATGTAGCCAATCTGTTTGGTGGAGATCCAAGCGTCTTTTTGCAAGATTCTCATAATTTCCAGGTCAACCTGGTCTAAATCGATTTGTTCCATATAACTTATTTGTTATCAGTTAAAGTGATAATAAGAAAATGGTTAAGTCGGTTGCGATATTCTGCGCTGCAAATAAAATAAAATAGTGGCATATCTCCAAATCTTAATGCCTTACCGAATTAAATTACGTTTTTGTGGTGTTATATTAAAAAATGAATAGCTATTGTGATATATGCTGTTGCTAAATAATACCTATGTTGTTTTGCGGAAGCGGTAGTTTTGCATTTACGTATTTCCTGTATTGAAGGGGCGTAAAGCCCTTAGCTTTTTGAAACTGTTTATGAAAGTTGGCCATCGTTTGGTAACCGCAATCGTAACAAATATCTAAAACTGGTTTTTTGGTATTGCGCAGAAGTGTGCAGGCATAGCCGATGCGGACTTCATTCAGAAATTCAATATAGGTTTTTTTGGTGCAGCGTTTAAAATAATTGCAGAAAGCAGGAACTGTCATGCATGCTAAGCCGGCAATGGTTTCCAGTGTTAAGGGTTCCCGGAAGTTGGCGATGGTGTATTCGAATATACGATCGATACTGGCTGCATCTTTGGTGTTTAGTGCTTTGAGCTGTCGCGTTGATACCTGTGTATATTCTCCATTTTGTGAGATGATGGTTAGGCATTGGAGCAAAAGAAGCAGACTGGTCATTCCTGAAGCTGTTTCCAGTTGTTTGATAAGCGGAGACAGCAAATTCAAACTTTCGCCTGAAATCCGTAGACCGGATTGTGAGCTGGCCAACAAATTCTGCATCTCCTGAGCTTCCGGAAGTTCAAGAAATGTATTTCCTAAAAAATCTGGTGAGAACTGAACTACCACTGCACTTGCCGTAGCAGTTATCTCCCGTTTTTGAAACGTATGAGGAAGATTAGAGCCTAATAAAAAGATGTCACCTTTCTCAAAAACGCCAACGTAGTTGCCAACAAAACTTAGTCCGCTGCCGCTTGTAAAAAGTATCAGTTCAAATTCTATGTGCTGATGCCATCCAACCTCAAAATTTGGGCTGCGGTATGTCCGTGCAACAAAGGACTGGTTATCGTTAAGCGGGAGTTTTTGAACTAGTGGCTTCATCATAATTTATGCAAAAATATACATATATGTATATTTTCGATTAAGATAGTTTAGTTTTCAATTAATTGGATCAAATTTTTTTGTTTCTCCTTCTTCTATCTTTACCCCCGTCATCTAGCTGACAACTAACCATTTCTATGAACACTGAAGGAACTCTGGGCCATGATCGGCTATTTATATGGAAATTAAGCGGGGTAGCAGCCCTGGGTGGTCTGCTTTTCGGGTTTGATACCGCCATTATTTCTGGCGCAATTCCTTATATCAGTACTTATTTTAACCTAAATGGATATCTGTTAGGCTGGGCGGTTAGCTGCATTCTGATCGGATGTGCTGCCGGAGCGTCACTTGCAGGTAAGCTGGCCGACAAATGGGGGAGACGCTATGTGCTTCTTGTTTGTGCTTTACTTTTTGCGGTTAGCGGCTTAGGCGCCGGACTAACTGATAGTCTTATGTTTTTTGTAGTTTTTAGAATTGTAGGTGGTTTAGGAGTGGGTGCTGCCGCTATGATTTCTCCAATGTATATAGCGGAAACTGTTCCTGCATTTCTTCGTGGTAAGATGGTTTCGTTATATCAGCTTGCCATCGTTTCAGGTATTCTATTGGCCTATTTTTCCAATTATATTTTTGATGGGTTTGGCACAAATAATTGGCGTTGGATGTTCGCTTCACAGGTTGTTCCAGCGCTGCTGTTCTGGGTCAGTCTTTTGTTTGTTCCGGAAACTCCACGCTGGTTCATGAGCAGAGGCATGAAAAGCGATGCTGCTTTAGTGGTGGGTAAGATTAACGGAAGGGATGCAGTAGATGCCGAACTGAAAATTATAGAAGAGAGTTTTAGAGGTACTTTTGATGCCTCTTTAGCTGATTTATTTAGCAAAAGATACCGGCCAATACTATGGATTGGTATTTTGATTGCCGTATTTCAGCAGATTACAGGAATTAATTCGATCCTGTATTATGCCCCTGTAATTTTTAAACAGACTGGCCTTGATTCTCAATCGTCTCTACTGCAAACTGTAGGTATTGGTGTGGTGAACGTACTGGCAACTTTTATTGCGATTGGTTTAGTAGATAAAATTGGCAGAAAAGCGTTTTTGCTGTTTGGTAGTATATTAATGTGCCTATGCCTGGCAGGTGTTGGTCTTTGTTTTAAGTTTAATTACTTTGACAATTACCTCGTACTGGCTTTTGTGATGATTTATGTAGCAGCCTTTGGCTGTACACTTGGAGCAGTGACTTGGGTCTATTTATCAGAAATATTTCCCAATAGAATTCGCGGTCTGGCAATGTCTACGGCGACGCTCGCATTATGGCTTGCGGATTTTTTGGTGACTTACACCTTTCCAATTATGACGGCTACACTTGGAACATCCTGGACCTTGTTCAGCTATGCGGGATTTTGCGCAATTGCATTTGCCTATGTGTGGGTGAAAGTGCCGGAAACGAAAAATAAATCTCTCGAAGAAATTGAATCCTTATTGATCAAATAAATTAAATATGAAAACTAATAACATAGCGGATTCAAGAATATATGGTGACTTATCCGTGGACAATATTCGGTTTTATCAGGAGAATGGTTACCTAGTGGCGGATGGTTTATTGAACCTGGAAGAAGTAGCAGAACTGAAAAGTGAGACTGCGGCGATTTTTCGCGGTAAACGGGGTTTAATTGATGGCCTGCTGCATATTAGAGAAGATTGCACTGATCAGGAAGCCCTGGAAAAATATGTTGCGATCCACTTTCCGCACAAGATTTCGCCACTTATAAAGGAATATTTATATCATACCAAGATTGTAGATGTCTTAAAAAAAATCGTAAGTCCGAATTTGAAGTGCATGCAAAGCATGCTCTTTGTAAAGGCCCCAGGTAAGGCTGGTCAGAGCTGGCACCAGGATGAATATTACATTCCAACCAGGGATAAATCCTTAACAGGGGTGTGGATTGCGATCGATGATGCAACCACTGAGAATGGCTGCTTGTGGATCATTCCAGGATCTAATCAGTCAGGATATATGATGAAGCGGGTACTAAGTGATAGTAGTGAATATGCTGATGTAGATACAGTAGACGTATCTACTTATCATGAGGAAGACATCATTCCTGTGGAGGTAAAAAAGGGATCAGTCGTTTTCTTTAACGGCTATACTTTGCACAGTTCAAGACGCAATAAAACTACTGCAGAATTTAGAACAGCATTAGTAAACCATTATATGAGCGCCGAATCGATGTTGCCCTGGGACCAAGATGGTAAACTTGCTGCGACTGAAGATCTTCGGGATATTTTAATGATTGCAGGTGTTGATCCCTATGCTTACAAGGGGATTGTAGATGCAAACCAACCTTTTTTGAGACCCGAAATATTAAAAATTAAAACAGATATAGGATAGAATGGGAATTCAGTTTTATTGTCCGCGTTGGGGAAGTGAAGGATATGATTGGCTTAGTTTAATGACCAGGGCGGCTAATGCAGGTTATGATGGGCTAGAAGTAGCAATTGGCAGAAATATGCATTCAGGGGAATTAGATGAATTGTTCAATACTGCAGAGCAGTGCCACATGAAGATAATTGCCCAACATTTTGATACCACTGAAGCGGAATTTAACGCGCATACGGATCAATTTTGCCGCTGGCTTGACAAGATGAATGATTATTGTCCTGTAAAAATTGACTCCCAGACCGGTCGCGATTTTTTTTCATTCCAGGAAAATTTTTCCCTTTTCAGTATTGCCTCTGATTTTACAAAAAGAACAGGAGTGCAAGTTTGTCATGAAACCCACCGCAACAAAGCGCTGTTTGCTGCGCATATTTCCCGCCCCTATTTGGAAATGGTACCTGATTTATCTATTACGCTTGATGCCTCACACTGGGTGTGTGTTGCAGAATCGTTATTGGAAGACCAGAAAAATACCATGCAGTTGGCTATTGGAAAAACTGCACACATACATGCCCGTGTCGGTTATCCAGAAGGGCCGCAGGTTCCGGATCCAAGGATGCCCGAGTATAAGGATACGCTTCAGGCTCACTTGGTTTGGTGGGATGCGGTTGCGGAGAGGTTTGCTGCTGAAGGAAGGGTATTGACTGTTACCCCAGAATTTGGACCTTTTCCTTATATGGTGTCACTACCATACAACGGTATGCCTATTGCCAATCAATGGGACATTAACATATACATGATGAGGCTGCTTAAACAACGCTTTAGCTTAATTGATACTTATGAATATTCGGCTTAGACCTATTTATTCCATCCTGTTATTGCTGCTTTTATGCAGTCCTGTCTTTGGGCAGCGGGTGTTGCATGTTGCCGTAACAGGTAATGATAACGGTAAGGGGACACCCGAAAGTCCATTCCGTACCATTTCAATGGCTGCGAAAATAGCCCGTGGTGGTGATGAGGTAAGGGTGCACCAAGGTATTTATCGCGAGCGGGTTGATCCATCATTTGGTGGCACATCAAATGATAAAAGAGTCATTTACAGCGCCGCAAAAGGGGAAAGGGTACAAATTAAGGGGTCTGAGATCATGAAAGGCTGGAAAAAGACCATCAAAGGGAATTGGCAATTAATAATTCCCGATAGTTTTTTTGGGGCATACAATCCTTATAAAGTCGCCATTTATGGTGACTGGTTTTTTCCTTCTGAAATACTTCATACGGGCGAGGTTTTCCTAGATGGGAAAGTCCTGGTGGAATCTAATAACGGTGGATCCTTAACATGGTCTGCAACCGCTTTAAATGATAGTACCAGGATAACTGCTGATTTTAGTGATAAGGATCCTAATGTCGCTATAGTAGAGATAACTGTTCGGGAAAGCTGTTTTTATCCCAGCAAAACAGGGGTGAACTACATTACCGTCAAAGGTTTTGAATTGTCACAAGCAGCTACACAGTGGGCTGCACCAACTGCTGAGCAGGTTGGCTTAATAGGAACCAATTGGAGCAAAGGCTGGATGATTTCGGGGAACACCGTCTCCGACAGTAAATGCGTTGGTATTACCTTAGGTAAAGATCGTGCTTCAGGACAGAATCCGTGGTCGGCCAATATGTCCATTGATGGCTCTGTTCTTTACAATCAAGTAATTGAAAAGGCAATTTTAAGCAGCAATTGGAACAAAGCCCATGTGGGAGGCCATGAGGTATCTGGGAATACTATTTTCAATTGCGGTGCTGCAGGTATTTGTGGAAGCTTAGGGGCTGTATATTCCAGTATATTAGATAACAACATCTACGATGTGTACACACGGAGGAATTTTACTGGCGCTGAAATGGCGGGTATAAAAATTCACGGTGCGATAGACGTCCTGATTTCAGGAAACAGAATACGCAATAGTTTTATTGGAATTTGGCTTGACTGGATGGCGCAGGGCACCCGGATAACCAGAAATCTGATGTACGATAATGACTATGTTGATTTTTTTCCAGAGGTAAACCATGGTCCTTACTTAGTAGATAACAACCTTTTTCTATCGGATTTTTCGCTTCGTGACTGGTCGGAAGGGGGTGCTTACGCACACAATTATTTCGCGGGCATAATCACCAGAGCACCACAGGAGCGAAAGACTCCATACTTTAAACCGCATACCACAGAGATTGCCGGGTTAGTGGACGTTAAGGGTGGCGACAATCGATTTTATAATAATGTCTTCCTCATGAAAAGTGATATTTTGAAATATGTTCAGCCTAAAATGCATGCATATGATCAGATGGATTCTTTAAGAAGCTACGGATTGTCTGTCTATGACCATTCGGTGATGCCGGTGATTGCCAGTGGTAATTTGTTATTGAATCGAGTTAAAGTCGAATCATCGGTAAATAATGAGTTGCCAAGACGGTTGATTAATACTGATCAATTCGGAAAAGCGATTGTTCCTGTTCAAAGTTTTACCGGATTAAAGGGAAAGGGTGTGTTGCTGAATACTGACTTTTTCGGTAAGAAACGGACGGAAAAAAAACTTGTTCCAGGACCATTCGCGGATGGGATAATACCCATAGAAAAACAGATCATCCCATTATTGAAATAGAATAAATACTACATAGAACAAATAAGATGAAAGTAACAAAACAAGTACTTCTAGCCACTGCTTTGCTCGCTTTTTCCACTGGAATAAGCTTCGGACAAAATTATCATATGCAGCCCGTCGCAATTCAAAGTCGTTGGGCAAAAGAGGTTTCTCCATCAAACGCGCTTAAGGAGTATCCGAGGCCGCAATTGACAAGAAACAATTGGGTTAACCTCAACGGTCTATGGGATTATGCAATCACCGTAAAAGACGCACCTCAGCCAGAAAAGTTTGACGGTGAAATCCTGGTTCCTTATCCATTAGAGTCGGCTCTTTCAGGTGTAAAAAAATCCCTGATGCCCAACCAGAACCTTTGGTATAAGCGTACCATAAACTTCAGCCCTAAAAAAGGTCACCGCACACTATTACATTTTGGTGCGGTCGACTGGCAAACCACTGTCTATCTAAATGGTAATGAGGTTGGCGGACATACAGGCGGCTATGCCGAGTTTACAATAGACCTGACTGCGAATTTACGGCAGGGTGAAAATACGATTGTTGTTAAGGTTTATGATCCTACAGGAAGCGGTATCGGTCCGCATGGTAAACAAGTCCTTAAACCGGAAAACATTTACTACACACCAACGTCCGGCATCTGGCAGACAGTATGGATGGAATCTGTACCGGAGGCATTTGTTTCAGGTTTGAAGATTACACCAGATATAGATAAATCTGTAGTCAATGTGGTTGTGAGGTCAGCATCAAAATCTCCAGTTACGCTTGTGGTTGAAGGAAAAACGATCAACGGAACCACAAATAGCAATATCGCTCTGCCGGTAAAGAATGCAAAATTGTGGAGCCCGGCCAACCCATACCTATATGACCTGAACGTAAAAATGGGTAAAGATGAGGTTAGCAGCTATTTTGGTATGCGTAAAATTTCGGTGGCTAAGGATGACAAGGGAGTAGATCGTATTATGCTTAACAATAAGCCATATTATAACCTGGGAACCCTAGATCAGGGTTTTTGGCCAGAAGGACTTTATACTGCGCCAACTGATGAAGCTTTGGCTTTTGACATAAAGGCAATTAAGGCGATGGGTTTTAATACCATCAGAAAACACATCAAGGTAGAACCTGCCAGGTGGTACTACCATGCAGATAAATTAGGTATGTTGGTTTGGCAAGATCTAGTTAACCCGAATCAAGGCTTGCCTGAAGGAAGTAAGCCGCAGTTTGAAAAAGAATCACTAGAGGAACTGAACCAGTTACATAATTATCCGAGCATCGTAACTTGGGTATTGTTCAATGAAAAATGGGGACAATACGATCAAAAGCGGCTGACCAATTGGGTGAAGCAAACTGATCCTTCCAGAATACTGAATGGGCATAGTGGGGAACTACTTTATGTAAATAATGTACTCAGGAGCCCTTCTCCAGATGCATATATAGATGCAGATATGACAGACGTGCATGCTTATCCTGATCCAATGATGTCTGTAAAACAGAAAGGGAAGGCGCAAGTGTGCGGAGAGTTTGGTGGAATAGGAGTTTTTGTTCCAGAACATCAATGGTTGACCGGCTCGGCATGGGGTTACATCCAGGAGAAGCCAGCAGCACTTCAAGCTAAATATCAGGTAATGAATCAGCACTTGCAATTGTTTCATCAGCAGGGATTGTCCGGTTCAATTTATACGCAGCCTTTTGATGTGGAAGGTGAGCAAAATGGATTGATGACTTACGACAGAGCAGTAGTTAAAATCCCTTTTGCTGAATTACGTAAGATCCACAGTGCTTTAAACCCTGAGATGGGAGCTATATCTGAGGTTTCTGCGCAGAATGCAGATTTGACAGAGCCAGCTGCTTTATATTCTGTACTGTTGGAAGAATACATCAATGGTAAGCGTGAACCAGAATTCCTAAAAAGAATGGCGATGATGGCCATTCAGGCCGGGGATAAAGATGGCGCTGCATGGGCTTCGGATGCTTACATCGCAACAATGAAAGCGCCTTATACTGAACAACAGTTGGCTTATATTTTACAGGTTACTGAAGGAATAAAGGATAAGGGCTTTGGCATCATTCAGTCGGAAGCAAATGCTATCAATCATTTTATGGGCCCGAGGAATGCTGAAATTAAAATGATGAACATCATTTATAAAGATTTGATAGCACCAGTGGTAACAGGACCAAATGCCAATCCTGACTGGGATTTATTGTCGGCGTCCATAAATGTCTACGGAATGAGTGGAAAGGAAATTCTCAGTCGTGCAAAAGCCTTTCATTATTTAAACCATCAGGATTATAGTGCGTTCATCGCAGCAGCGGACGAATATATCGCTGGTTTTTCAGCTACAATCAGTCCGGAAGAGTTAAATCAGTGGGCCTGGACTATGTTTGAAAAGGTGGATGACAAAGCTTTGCTGAATAGGGTGGTAGTTTGGAGTGAACTTTCTGATAAGGAAGGCAAAAATCCAATGTTTATGGATACACGAGCTAATTTACTATATAAGCTGGGAAAGAAAGATGAAGCTATCGCCATTCAGGAGAAGGCTGTTGAGCTATCAGGAAATGCAGAACTAAAAGCCACCCTGGAACAGATGAAAAAAAACAAATAAAATATAAGTTTTGGTTAAGTCAAGCTGGCGAACCCCGGATAGGGTTCCCAGCTTTTTAGGTATATTGCGCCATGTTAATCAAGATGGCTCATTAGACATGGAAGATACAGTCCTCATCATTGATGATGAAAAGAAAATAAGCAGTTTGCTGGCGCGGATAATTGAACTGGAAGGCTTTGTAGTTTTTCAGGCAAACACTGGAAAAGAGGGTTTAAAAGCCTTAACTGTCCATGATGTTAAGGTAGTGATCAGTGACGTAAAATTGCCAGATGTGAATGGTGTTGACCTGGTAAAAGAAATTAAGAAGGTTAAGCCCTATGTAGAGGTGATTAATCTAACTGCTTTTGGTACAATTCAGGATGGTGTTATGGCCATGCGTAATGGCGCCTTTGATTACATCACTAAGGGAGATGATAATGATAAAATCATTCCGCTGGTTTACAAAGCAATGGAAAAGGTTAAGCTGCAACAGCGCGTGTATGATCTGGAGAATAAGATCGTTAAGAAATACAACTTTAATGCGATATTGGGACAATCCCGTCAAATAAAGGAAGCACTTGATCTTGCAGCAAGAGTAGCCACAACCGATACCACAGTGTTGCTATTGGGAGAAACAGGCACGGGAAAAGAGGTTTTTGCACAATCCATACATTATGAAGGCCCTCGTAAAATGAAACCTTTCGTTGCGCTAAACTGCAGCGGATTTAATCCGGAATTATTGGAAAGTGAATTGTTTGGTTATAAACTTGGCGCATTTACTGGTGCTATAAAAGATAAACGCGGCTTATTAGAGGAAGCTAATGAAGGTACTTTATTTCTTGATGAAATTGGGGAGATGAACTTAGACTTACAGGCGAAACTGCTGAGGGTTCTCGAGAATCAAACATTTATAAAGGTGGGGGACACCCAAACCAGCAAGGTGAACGTAAGAATTATCGCAGCAACCAACAGAAACCTCAAAGAACAGGCTGAGGCTGGAAGGTTCAGGCTTGATTTGTATTATCGACTTTCAGTTTTTTCTATTGAATTACCTGGCCTTTCACAAAGAAAGGGAGATATTATTTTGATTGCCAAACACTACCTTAAAGAATTTGCAGCCAAAGTAAATAAACCAAACTTTACGATGGATGAAGGTTTTTCAAACTTGCTGTTAAAACACAACTGGAAAGGAAATATTCGAGAGTTGAAGAACATGATGGAACGTGTAGTTATTCTTGCTGATGGTAATTTGCTCACTGCAAGCCTGCTTCCATATGAGTTCCATAATGTCGAGGGACAGGATAGTAACATGAGTTTGCAGGCGATAGAAAAGCAACACATCATCAAAGTATTACATTATACACGCGAAAATAAAACGGAGACAGCACGGCTCTTAGGTATCGGTTTAACCACTCTTTACCGTAAGTTAGAAGAATACAAAATTGATATCAAGGTTAGTTAAATCCGAGCAGTTTTATTTCCTATATTACACTTTTATTCAGGAGATTACCTGATATCCTGAAACAATTGTGACGAATAATAGTTAAATCAGAAATGAATCCTCAATTAACGCTTTTAGAGAACAGCACGGATGGAATTATTCTTTTAAATGCCCATTTGGATATTGAGTTTCTAAGTCCATCGATCAATAAAGTTTTGAGTTATCATGAAGTTATTGAGAATTTGACTATTAATCAGCTTCTATATCCCGAAGATCTTCCCGTTTTTATAAAGCAACTTGAAATCAGTATGCAGCTGCCAGAATTACCGTTAAAAGGTTTGGAACTCAGATTTTTGAATTTGGATGCAGAGATAGTTTGGGTTGAATTGTCCATAAGTAATATGCTGAAAGAGGCTGAAATAGGGAGTTTAGCAGTTGCAGTTAGGAATGTGTCACAGGCAAAAAAAACTGAACGTAAATTAGTTCATGCCAATCGTCTTTATGCTTTCATTAGTCAAATTAATCAGGCAATTGTACGTGTGAAGACAGAACAGGCACTTTTTGATGAAGCCTGCAGGATAGCCATCGAATACGGAAAGTTTGAAATGGCTTGGATTGGTGTTTGCGATCGTGAAAATGGTGTGATGAGTTTGGTTGCCAGTAGCGGGACGTCTGAGGATGAGCTTAAACTGTTTAAACATTATAAATACGACGTTGGTGGTCCAATTGAAAAGGTAATAGAAGGCCTTGACTATTATGTTGTAGGTGAGTTGGATAGGGAAAACAGGGGCGCATGGAATAGGATCGCAGTTATAAGACGATACAACTCTGCAATGGTTTTGGCGTTAAAAAAATCTGGCCAACTCATAGCTACTTTTAATATCTATTCAACAGAAGCCAATTTCTTTAATAAGCACGAAGTTAAATTATTGGTGGAAGCCAATAATGACTTATGTTTTGCGCTTGAGGTTTTTGAAAAGGAACGATTGCGAACCCTCGCTGAGGAAAGTAGAGAAAAGGCGGAGCTTCGTTTAGAAGAACTCAATAAAGATCTTAGGGAATATACCAATGAACTGGTTAGCACGAATACGGGACTACAGCAATTCTCTTATATTATTTCACATAACCTTCGTTCGCCGGTCGCGAATATTATGGCACTTACTAGCTATTTAAGAGATGAAACTAACACCCCTGAAACCAATTTGGAGCTGCACAGTGCATTAGATACCTCTGTAAAACTGCTCAATAATGTTATCATCGATTTAAATACCATACTGACTGTAAAAAACGAAATTTCTGAAAAAAGAGAAAACATCAGCCTTACTTCACTTTTAAAAGATATTCAGTTGAGCATACAAACAATGATACTCCAATCTAAGACAGTTATTACCACTGATTTTCTGCTTGGTGACCAGTTAAATTCTTTAAAAACTTACCTGCATAGCATTTTTATCAATCTCATTTCCAATAGTATTAAATATAGTAGGCCAGGAATTGCACCAGTTATTCACATAAAATCTGAAAGATCAGTTAATGAAGTGATCATCCTTTTTAAGGACAATGGAATGGGAATAGATTTAGAAAAAAAAGGAGATCAGGTGTTTGGCTTATATAAACGTTTCCATGAAAATATTAAAGGAAAAGGTATGGGTCTTTTTATGGTAAAGACCCAAATTGAAACACTAGGTGGAAGAATTTCAATTAAAAGTGAAGTGAACAAAGGAACCGAGTTTACAATGCATTTGCCAATTTAAGAACAATAAGGTCACTCGATAGTTCACTTGGTTTGAGGTCAGATATATCTACGATACAGTCTTTGCCAGATTTCTTAATCTTTAGCATTTTATTACTCCCTAAAATTGTCGCTCGCATTTCCGATTTGCATGCTAAATTCCTGATTTTTAATTCGCTGTTATAGATGGGATAAATACAGTATAGGTCTTTACCTTTTACTGTAAAAAAAGTTTCAACATGTGCCAGTTCCCCAGCAGGTTTAATCATTTTCGCGATATCGTACCCAGCCATGAATGCTTCTGTTTTTTTCTCAGGCATTTTGCCTTCACTCCATTGGTAGGAGGTTTTATAAGCCTCGGTTCCATAAATTGCTTCTCCGTTTACTTTAAGCCAAGAACCTATATCGGTGAGCCGCTGTTGCATAATAACAGGAATTCGACCATCTGCAGTTGGGCCAATATCTAATAGTAGGTTTCCGCCTTTGGATACAATATCTATAAGCATTAATATCAAATCATGACTGGTCTTATAATCTTCCAGTTTTTCATTACGATTGTACCCGTAAGAATGTCCAATACCCCGACTTTCTTCCCAGATTACACTTGAGTTCATACCACTACCATATTCGGAGGTAGTATATGTTGATTCTGTATTCTTCTCTCTTGTGTTTTTACCCCAGCGATCATTAACAACAACAGTTTTCCCAACAGGTGATTCGTTGTAAAGCCATGATAAAAGCTCCGGACTACGCCACTCAGCATCAGTCATGTCCCATTCCCCATCAGAAAATATAACCTGCGGCTTATACTTGTTCACCAAGTCTTTAAATTGTGGAAAGAGGTGCTCGTTTACATATCGTTTTTTGTCTTTAAGATAAAGTGGATTGAACCATTCATACAACGAATAATAGAAACCCATCTTTAATCCTGCATCATTAACTGCGTTCGTTAGGTCGCCCAGCAGGTCTCTTTTTGGAGTGCCGCTTACCGCATTCCAAGGATGGCCCCAGCTTTTATCTGCCTCTTTACTATCCCACATGGCGTAACCTTCGTGATGCTTAGAAGTTAGTACTACATATTTTGCTCCCGACCTCTTGAATATATCTGCCCAGGCTTTGGGATCATAAAGTTCAGCCTTAAAGCTTTTTTCAAATTGCGGATATTCAAAATCTGCTCCATAGTTTTTAATGTGGAAGTCCATAAAGTTCTGTTGTTTAGTATGGATTCGCCACCAATACCACTCAGAATAGCTATCTCCACTGTTTTCGATAACTGGTGCGTAGGATGGGACCGCATATACTCCCCAATGAATAAATATTCCAAACTTATCCTGATGGAACCAGGCGGGTATTTTCCGTTGATTTAGTGAATTCCAGTTGGCTTCATACTGTTGAGCTTTGGCAATAAATCCTGCAAAACAAAACAGGATAAAGATTATCGACCTTTTCATATACGAGGGTTTCTATTTGGTTTTAAGTAATTGTATTCAATTTACCAATTTAAAAATAATATTTAAATAACTTATCCTTAATAGCGTATTGATACTTTTGCACTGTTATAGTCTATAAAATACACTAATCGTAATTCGATAAATTTTATTAAAACTTTTGTGTTTTTTTAATTTATTCTTGTGAATCGTTTTTTTTTGATATCGAATTGTTTCAATTCCTTACATCTGTTATGGAATTTGCCATAAATATTCAAATATTACAGTGATTTATGTTTCTTTAGTAATTTATTCATGCTTTTTAGGCGATAATAATGATTGATATATCTTTTTATCTATTTAACTCACTTTATTACCAGTTATTTTATGATTTTTCAGGAGTTATAGTGCTGTAGGTTGTTTGTTATTTGATTTTAGTGCGCAACCTTTGCCAATTATCATAGAAATGTAATATAGAACTAATATTGAAAAATACTTAGTGTAATTTATACACTAATAAATATTATTCTTACATTTGTAGAGTCAAACAGCAAACGCTGTTATCTTAAAAAGAAAAGATAGGTAAAGTGCTTTTACCTTAAAGACAAAAATCCCGTTCATACAGGGTTTATATTTGGTTAGAAAGAGGTAGAGCTTGGATGAGTCTACCTCTTTTATTTTTTAACTAAATCGCATAATTTTACAGGAAACAATATCTTTATCCATGCAGCAACTCAAGTTCATTGTGCCTTTTATCAGGGAAAATGCAAAGATAATTTCAAGTTACCTTTTTACGCTATTTTTTGTTGCCCTTGGTATCTGGTTTATCAAACATGAAGGTTCTGAGCTTAAACAGGTTAAGCCATTATTGCTAACCGCAAACTGGGTTTGGCTAATTTTAGGTCTCGGTGTTAGTGTTGCTTATGTGTTTGTGCATGGACTGATGTATCGCGCTTCCTTCGCTGCAGTATCGGCTAAAGTTTCTGTTTGGGATGGTACTATATTATACCTTAAGAGAAATTTTGTAAGCGTTTTCCTTCCTGCTGGTGGCGTTTCCTCTTTAGCATTTTTTAGTGCCGCTATTGAGAAAAAAGGAGTTGGGAAGTCGCAAATTAATTTTGCATCCTCTATATATGGATTCGTAGGTATTCTCTCAGTGGTGGTTATTGCGATTCCGGTTTTCATTTATGGCATAATTGAGGGTACGATTGGTTATGGAGAGTGGTTTGGACTTATTACCGTGCTGTTTCTGATTGCTGGCTTGTATCTCATGTTTAGGTCAGTATTTAAAAAAGGTAAGATTTACAAATTGCTGATCAGATATATTCCGGCAGCAGAGGTTTATGCTGCGGAGTTTGCTTCAAATAAGATTGAACGGAAACATTTTCTAGCTACTCTTTATTATAGCTTGTTGATTGAAGTGATAGGTATTGTTCATATTTATATAGCAATGTTAGCGCTAAATATTGAGCCCTCATTGGTTTTTGCACTGATTAGTTATATAGTGGCGGTGGTTTTCCTGATTATTTCTCCGTTTTTAAGGGGACTTGGTGCAGTTGAAGCGTCTATGACATTTATACTGATCCGACTTGGTTATTCTAGTCCGGAAGCTGTTTCTCTCACGTTAGTCTATCGCTTTATGGAGTTCTGGGCTCCAATGGCTTTGGGTGCATTAAGTTTCTTGCTGAAGATTAATAAGCTATTGATGAGGGTAATTCCGGCTTTGTTACTTTTGGCTTTGGGATTGATCAATATCATATCTGTACTTACTCCAGCGATTCGGGAGCGGCTGTTATTTCTGGAGGATTTTTTACCGCTAGAAGCCATAACTGCATCCAATTATTTTGTGCTTGTAGCTGGGTTGTTTTTATTAGTAACAGCAGCTTTTATGCTGAAAGGCTTAAAAATGGCATGGTACTTTTCAGTCGTACTTTGTTTGGTTTCGTTGGTTGGTCACCTCGGAAAGGCGATTGATTACGAGGAAGGCTTGTTCTCTATTTTGGTTTTATTTATTCTATTCGCCTCTAAAAAGGAATACTACATCCGCCACAATAAAAAGTTACGTACCCTTGGGATCCAGACCACTTTACTGGGGATGGCAGGTATTTTTATATACGGATGTATCGGGTTCTATTTTTTAGATAAAAGGCATTTTAATATTGATTTTAATTGGCTGCAGTCCATCAGGTTTACGTTGCAAAATTTCTTTTTGGTTGGTAGTTCGGAACTTCAACCCGCAGACACATTCGCAAGAGATTTCTTATATTCTATCAACGTAAGTGGGTTCCTGTCACTTGCTTTCCTGGTATATACATTGGTTAGGCCATACATTTCCAAGCCTGAAATTAATGCAGATGAGTTTGATGAGGCTTTAGCGCTTCTTTCAAAGTATGGTGATTCATCTGTGGATTATTTTAAAACATATGCTGATAAGCTAATATACAAGGCGGAAGGTATAGAGGGCTTTATTGCTTATAGGATAGCAGGTAATTTTGCGGTTGCGCTTGAGGGACCGGTGGCATCGCCAGAGCAAAAAATAGAGCTTGTGAAAGCTTTCGATAAATACTGCTATGAGAGTGGTGTAAAAAGTATTTACTACCGAGTTTCAGAAGAGAGTTTGAAAAGCTTCAGTGCTCTTGGCAAAAAAAGGTTATTTCTTGGTCAGGAAGGTACTGTCGACTTAACCAGTTTTTCGCTGGAAGGCGGGAGTAGAAAATCTATCCGCAATGCGCTAAAAAAAGTATCTGACCAGGGTTTTGTGACTAAAATTTATGAAGCTCCGATTTTAGATGGCCTGCTACAAAAACTGAAATCTGTTTCGGATGAATGGTTGTCGGACACAGGACGTGAAGAAATAATTTTCTCACAAGGAATGTTTGACCATCTTGAGTTGAAGCAACAAACGATCATCACTATCGAAAATGCGGAAGAAAAGATAGTTGCTTTTCTAAATGTTATTCCAGATTTTGTAAAAGGTGAGGGCACTTATGACTTGATCCGTAAAACTGCTGATGCGCCGAATGGTTCAATTGATTTTATTATGGTTGCGCTCTTTAATTATTTAAAGGCCAGAGGTTATTTGGCAGTAAACCTCGGTTTTGCACCTTTGTCGGGTTTGGCCAGTCCAGAAAACTTCCCAGAGCGGTCGATGAAATTTGCTTATGAAAAAATTAGCTCATTTTCGCACTACAAGGGATTGAGAGCGGCGAAAGAAAAATTTTCACCGGCGTGGAGCAATAAGTACCTGATTTATGATCATCACTACGATTTGCTGCAGGTACCCGCAGTATTAAGTAAAGTAATTAAGCCGTAACAACTATGAAAAAAATCTGGATCACCATTTTCATGTTGCTATTCCTATGCAGCAATATATTTTCCCAGGTCACCGATTCTGTTAGTTACGGAAAGTTTGGGCGGATCACTATTTACAAGCCCTATGGTACTCCGTCCTCAGTTGCGCTATTTGTTTCCGGAGATGGTGGTTGGAATAGAGGCGTGTTTGAAATGGCCAAAAACCTGGCGAATCAAGGCGCATTGGTACTCGGTATAGACGCAAGGCACTATGAATACTATCTTTCAAAAGTAAAAGACGATTGTTTGTATCCGGCGGCTGACTTTGAAGAGTTGAGTATGGATATCCAGAAAAAATATAAGTTAACTACCTATCATAAGCCTGTTTTGGTAGGATATTCTTATGGAGCAGTTCTGGTGTATGGTATTTTGGCGCAGGCTCCGGCTAACACTTTTAAAGGGGCGCTTGCGTTAGGATTTTGTCCAGATATCAATATGGTTAAGCCTATGTGCAAGGGAAATGGTTTGACACAACGTGTGCTAAAGCCAGGTAAATCCTATTATTTAGAAGCAACTAAGACTTTAACCGCACCATTTATTGTTCTGAATGGTGTGAAAGACCTCACCTGTCCGTTTGAAGCCACCGAATCATTTTTAAAAGACATGCCAAACGCAGAACTAGTGGCCCTTGATAAAGTTGGTCACGGTTTTGGTGTAGGCAGCAACTGGTTACCTGAATTTAATGCGTCTTACAAAAAAATTGTTGGAGGTACAGGAGAGGCTAAAACCTCGGTAGGTGAAAGTTTGCCGTTGACTGTTGTTTCCGCTGCTAAGAAAAATTCTTTACCCTTTGTCTTCATGATTTCCGGCGATGGTGGTTGGACCAGTTTTGATCAGTCGCTCGCAGAAGCGCTTGCTGCCAAGGGACTTTACGTGGTTGGTCTTGATGCTCAGAAGTACTTTTGGAATGCAAAGACGCCTGAAGAATGCGCTACAGAGGTAAATAAAGTAATCTTTAAATACCAGGAGCAGTTTGGGAAGAAGAACTTTGTGTTAGCCGGCTATTCTTTTGGGGCGTCGGTAGTGCCATTTTTGGCGAACAGGTTACCGGAAGAACTTGCAGCGGATTTGAAAGGTGTAATTTCTTTATCTCCAGACGCGGTAGCTGATTTTGAAATCCATATCGCGGATATGCTCAATTTTGGAGGTTCAAAAGGTAAATACGATGTTGTATCTGAAATGAAGAAAATTAAGAAAATCAAACCTGTTTGTGTTTTTGGTAAGGATGAGGATGACGATGAAAGGGATAAGTTCTTAAAGTATGGAATCAAGGTGATCAATATTCCGGGAAATCATCACTACAATAAAGATTACCAAGGAATAGCGGCATTAATTAGCGGTATTGCAGATTAATATTTCTTTTAGTCGGCCGATTCGTTAACTTTATTAGCAAATACTACTTATGAAAAAGATCACATTTTTACTACTGTTAGTGGTGTCTGGAGCTGCAGGGTTTGCACAGAAACAGGATGCGGTACTTGGCCGGTGGGTGAATTCTACAGGTGAGGCGCACATAGAGATCACCAAAAGATCAGACAAATATTTCGGAAAAATTATATGGCTGAAGGATCCGAAAGATGAGAAAGGAAATATAAAGACAGATTACCAAAATCCTAATACTGCATTGAGATCGAAACCAATAGTGGGATTAGAGATCATGAAAGATTTTGTGTACGAAGACGGAAAATGGACTAATGGAAACATTTATGATCCTAAATCTGGTAAAACTTATAGTTGCAATATGAACGTTAAACCTAATGGTGATCTAAATATGAGAGGTTACATTGGTATTTCTTTAATTGGTAGAACTGAAGTTTGGAAAAGGGTAAAATAATGATGAGGCTAATCTTTTTTCTTTTTTACATTCCCTTTGTATGTTTAGGGCAAACCTTTAGTTTAACGCCTTTAGTCAGCGGCAGTACGATAAGCATAAGAGGGATGTCTATAGTTTCAGATCAGGTAGTTTGGGTAAGTGGAACTAATGGTAGCATTGGCAAGACGATCGATGGCGGACTAACCTGGCAATGGTTTAAGCCGACTGGCTATGAGAAACTGGATTTTAGGGACATTGAGGCATTTGGTAGTAATAAAGCCATTGCGGTCAATGCTGGTTCACCAGCCTACGTATTGCTTACGACGGATGGAGGCAAAAATTGGAAACAGACTTATAAGAACCTCGATTCGGCGATATTCCTTGACGGGATGGATTTCTGGGACGCAAAGCGCGGGATCATTTTTGGAGATCCAATCCTCAACAGAATGCAAATATTATCAACAAAAGATGGTGGCTTATCCTGGCAAAATATTTCGGCAAACTTGAGGTGGAACCTGCTCACCGGAGAAGCAGGCTTTGCCGCTAGTGGAACAACGATCAGGGCAGTTGGTAACGGTAAGGTTTATATTGCAACCGGAGGCGCGGCTTCAAACCTATATTATTCCAGTAATTACGGCCTTACCTGGGATTTCTATAAGTGCCCTATCTTACAGGGCGAGAGTAGTACCGGGGCATTTTCAATGGCATTCTACGATAAAAAGACAGGGGTTATTGTAGGAGGGAATTACCTAAAAGATGGCGAGAACACAAACAATATTTTGCTAACCAACAATGGTGGCAAAACCTGGACTAAGCCACTAAAACCGGTAAGCGGTTTCCGCTCAGGTGTGATCTATGTAAGTGATAAAGTATTGATAGCTACTGGTTCCTCAGGCACGGATGTGAGTACAGATGCCGGTATTAGCTGGTATAACATTTCAAAACTAAATTTCAATGTGATCCAGAAATCTAAAACAGGCAAACTAATTTTAGTAGCTGGAAATAAAGGACAGATATACAAACTAACATCAAACTGATGGCTCTACCCTTAAATTCAGTTCATCATATTGCAATTATTTGCACTGATTATGAAATTTCGAAACGCTTTTATACTGAGGTCCTTGGTTTAGAAATCTTACGCGAAGTATACCGTGAGGAAAGGCGATCTTACAAATTGGACCTGTCATTAAATGGATCATATGTGATAGAACTTTTCTCGTTCCCTGACCCTGCCTTGAGACCTTCGCGACCAGAAGCTGCGGGTTTACGCCATCTTGCTTTTGAAGTGGACAATCTTGATGAAGTAGTGAACGGGCTAATAGGGTATGGTATTGTTGCAGAGCCGGTACGGATTGACGAATTTACAGGAAAACGTTTTACATTCATTGCCGATCCAGATCAGCTGCCATTGGAGTTTTACGAGAAATAATAAAGCCAGGTCATCCAACCTGGCCTATCAAACAAAACTTAGATCTAACCAAACATCTAAAGATTAAAACAATTAAATGTTTTAGACGTCAAGGGCGGATTCGAACCGCCGTAGAAGGTTTTGCAGACCCTTACCTCACCACTCGGCCACATGACTATAATGCAAATATAATAAAGTCTACCAAATTAGTATACTTTATTTGCATTTTTTTTTACAAGAAATTTTAAGTATTTAAAAAAGAGTCAATTAGCTGTTTACAGAATTGTGTTTAATCCTCTTCGTTGCGCAGAATATGTTCAATTTCATCGCCTATTTCATCTACCGTTGCTTCATTGAGGATGATGTTCGGTCGGCCTGAACTCAGATCATGCTTATAAAATGGTAGATCGCCAGCTATAATATCTTCTTCAGGAACCAATTCCCAATCGTCAATATCTAACTTTACGGCACCAATAATGCCACCATAATAAATTACTTTATAACAACCATTGTCTGCAGGCAGTATGGTTAGAGTAACTTCATTTACTCCATAACCGATTTTGATATTGAAGGGCTCCATAAATGTGTAACCTAAAATACTTGCAATTGTTTTTAATGGCGCTTCTTTTCTTGTATATTTAGGAACCTAACAACCTAAATTTTATCATTTTGAAACGTAGAAATTTTATTTACCTGACCGGGGTAGGTGCCGCTGCTGCAATGCTGCCAGCCATACCAGTTTGGGGGAACGAAGTGCCCCTTGAACGATCTCTCGAATTTATAGACCCTGCCGCTAAAAAGATTATGGCCGATGTAGCATTAAATGCTGCGAGGAGCAAAGGCGCAACTTACACGGACGTACGAATCGGTAGGTACTTAAATCAATATGTGGTTACCCGGGAAGATAAAGTAGAGAATTTGGTAAACACTGAATCTTTCGGCGTAGGCATTCGTGTGATTGCCAACGGCAGCTGGGGCTTTGCTGCGACGGATAAGGTGGATAAGGAGGGTATTGCAAAAGCCGCCGAGCTTGCGGTAGCAATAGCTAAAGAGAATTCCAGGTTGTTGATTGAACCCGTACAGCTCGCACCACAAACAGGCTATGGTGAGGTGTCCTGGAAGGCTCCTATAGAAAAGAATTCATTTGAGATTCCTATGAAAGAAAAGGTTGATCTTTTACTTTCAGTAAATGATGCAGCGATGAAGGGGGGTGCAGACTACATGAACTCAATTTTGTTTATGGTAAATGAGCAAAAGTATTTTGCTTCTTCAGATAACTCTTATATAGATCAGGACATACACCGCATTTGGCCCACTTTTTTTATCACTAAGATTAATAAAGAGTCTGGAAAGTTTGAAACCAGAAATGCGCTTAGCGCTCCTATGGGTATGGGATATGAATACTTGGATGCGAAACCGGAACACAAAATTGTAACTGCTTCAGGTACGTTGTACAAAGGCAGATATGATATGCTGGAGGATGCAAAGCAAGGTGCGGCGCAGGTTGGGGAGAAATTGAAAGCTAAATCTGTAGAACCTGGTAAATATGATTTGGTATTGGACCCATCGCATCTATGGCTCACCATACATGAATCTTGCGGTCATCCTACTGAATTGGATAGAGTGTTGGGATACGAAGCAAATTTTGCGGGAACTAGTTTTCTAACGCTAGATAAGTGGGAATCGAAGAAATTTAATTACGGAAGTAAGGAAGTAAATATCACTGCGGATAAAACGGAAAAAGGTTCTCTTGGTGCAGTGGGTTATGATGATGAAGGCGTGAAATGTGGTAAGTGGGATGTTATTAAGGAGGGGATTCTTGTGAACTATCAGGCCATCAGAGATCAGGCGCATATCGTGGGTTTGGATCATTCTCAGGGATGCTGTTATGCCGATAACTGGAGCAGTGTCCAATTTCAGCGTATGGCAAATATTTCTTTACAACCCGGTAAAAAGGCATTGTCCATTGCAGATCAGATCAGGAATGTCGAAAAAGGGATATATATCGTTGGTGATGGTTCTTTCTCAATTGACCAACAACGCTACAATTTTCAGTTTGGCGGACAACTATATTATGAGATCAAAGCTGGTAAAATTGTAGGTATGCTTAAAGATGTGGCTTACCAGTCGAACACCCAGGAATTCTGGAACTCCTGTTCGGCGATTTGCGATCAAAGGGATTATCGTCTTGGCGGATCATTCTTTGACGGAAAAGGTCAGCCATCACAATCTAGTGCAGTATCCCATGGTTCGGCCACTGCCCGTTTCAATCAAGTTAATGTAATCAATACTGGAAGAAAAATCTGATAGACTTATGCCAATACTAACTAAAGACCAAGCAAAAGCGCTATTGACTAAAGTGCTTGCTTACTCAAAAGCCGATGAGTGCGAAATTAACCTGAGCGGATCAGATGGCGGCAATATCCGTTATGCACGAAATTCTGTTACTACAAGTGGTGGTGTGAGCGCTACAAGCCTTGTGGTCAGCTCTGCCTTCGGTAAAAAACTGGGAGTAGCCACAATTAATGAATTTGATGAAGTGTCATTAGAAAAAGTGGTTCGCAGATCAGAAGAATTGGCTAAACTGGCGCCAGAGAACCCTGAATTTATGAGCTTTCTTGGACCACAAAATTATGGGCCAGATACCCCAACTTTTTCAACGGCAACAGCTGCGGTAGGTCCGAAGGAACGTGCTGATGCCGTTGCTGACAGTTTGAAAGTCGCTAAAGATGAAAAGTTAAATGCTGCCGGCTTTTTGGAAAACAGTACCGGCTACAGTGCCATGTTAAACAGTAAAGGTTTGTTTGCTTACAATACCTCATCTGATGTGGCTTTTAACATTACCGTTAGGACTTCAGATGGCAAAGGATCTGGCTATGCCACTAAGGGGTATAATGACTTTAGCAAACTTAATGCTAAAGCAGATACAGAAATTGCAGCACAAAAAGCAACAGCGTCAGTAACCGCCAGGGCCATAGAGCCGGGTAAATACACAGTTATATTAGAGCCCACAGCGGTAGCTGTTATGCTGGAAAACTTATTCTTCGACATGGATGCCCGCCAGGCAGATGAAGGAAGGAGCTTTTTAAGCAAGCCAGGTGGAAAAACTAAGTTAGGAGAGCAACTGGTTGATCCTCGTGTTAATATTTATTCAGATCCCTGGAATCCGGAGCTTCCCGGACGCACCTGGGCTGGAGATGGCCGCGCTCAGGAAAAGGTGAACTGGATTGAAAAAGGTGTTGTTAAAAATCTTTATTCTTCTCGCTATTGGGCACAAAAAACCGGTATTAAAGCCATACCTCAGCCGGGCGGAGCTATTATGCAGGGCGGTACTAAAACACTTTCAGAGTTGATTAAGGGAACTGAGAAGGGCATTCTAGTTACACGTTTATGGTATATTAGAAGTGTAGATCCCCAAACCCTTCTTTTAACGGGGCTAACTCGCGATGGTACTTTCTATATAGAAAACGGCGAGATTAAATTTCCGGTAAAGAATTTTAGGTTTAATGAAAGTCCGGTGATCATGTTAAACAATCTGGATGAGATTGGAAAATCAGAACGGACTGTTAGTGCAGAATCGAATCAAAACTATCTTTTGCCACCATTAAAGATTAGGGATTTTACATTTACTTCGCTTTCCGACGCAGTGTAAATACATCCGTAATACCTGATTCATCCACAAAATGAATCAGGTATTAAATAAAGTTCTTAATTTGCTTCACCATTTAAAACGGTTTAGCATACATGAAAAGAATATTATTCCTCATTTTACTTAGCTCTGCAACTGCCTTCGCTCAGAGGCGCTTGGCGCCCGCATATCCTTTGATCACTCATGATCCGTATTTCAGCATATGGTCTTCCTCAGATTCTCTCAATAACGGTGTAACCAAACACTGGACCGGTGCTAACCAATCTTTAACCGGTATGATTAGTGTTGATGGACAGATCTATAATTTTTTAGGAAAAAGAGAAAAAGTTTATCATGCCATTTTGCCTGCTGCAGACGAAAAACCCATGCAATTGAGTTATACAGAAAGCAGGCCTGGTGCAGATTGGGCTACAACTGCTTACAATGATCAATCATGGAATACTGCTGTTGGTCCAGTAGGAAGCGAGCCTTCACAGGCCAAAACTCCATGGAAAAAAGATGAGATATGGGTGCGAAGAACATTTAATCTCTCTTCCGTTAGTCACAATAAATTGTTTCTTAAAATCCGGCATGATGATAATGCCACCGTTTACCTCAATGGTAAAGAGATTTATAGCAAGGAGAAATTGGAAGGGAAATTTGTGTACGTTCCAATAGGTGATGAAGTTAAGTCACTATTAAAAATCGGAGACAATGTGTTGGCAATCTACGCAAAAAACACCGGTGGTCCATCATATCTAGATGGCGGCTTGGTAGAGGAGCCAGATCAATCAGACGAAGTCAAAGTGAATGAAGCAGTGCAGAAAAGCTTGGTTTTTAATGCTACTCAAACCATCTATACTTTTAAAGCAGGAAAAGTGGATCTTAAAGTCACGTTCACCTCACCGTTGCTAATGAATAATCTGGATTTGTTGGCAAGACCGGTTTCTTATATTTCAAGTGTTGTAAAATCAAACGATGGTGCTACGCATGATGTAAAATTGTATTTTGGAGCATCCACCAATATTGCCACGCACACCCCGTTCCAAGAGGTTGAAGCAAAAAAGTATAGCACACCACAACTTGCTATTTTGAAAGCCGGTACGGTAGCGCAGCCGATGTTAAAGCGGACCGGAGATGATGTTCGAATAGATTGGGGATACATGTATATGTCCGTTCCCCAGCAATATAAAAGCGTGCAGACATTGTCTGATTTAGCTGGAGCAGCTGCGAATTTTCTTGGAAAGATGACCACAATGCAGGAAATTACTGATCTAAAGGGTGAAAGTTTAATCCTAAATACAACCTTGACACTGGGGAAAGTAGGCGTTACGCCAAAAGAACAATACATCATGTTAGGATATGATGATATCTATGCACTTACCTACTTTAAGAAAAACCTGAGGCCATGGTGGAATACCAGCGGCAAAGAAACTATTGAAAACCAGATGGCATTAGCTTCAAAAGAATACACGCTTACCATGCAAAAATGTGCTGCGTTTGATAAGCAGCTATTTGCGGATGCTTTAAAAAGTGGAGGGGCTGCTTATGCCAACTTATGTGTACTAGCTTATCGCCAAGCTATTTCTGCACATAAACTGGTCAAGGGACCTTCTGGCGAAACGTTGTTTTTGTCGAAAGAAAATTTTAGTAACGGTTCCATAGGTACCGTAGATGTAACTTACCCTTCAGCCCCTTTGTTTTTATTATACAACCCCAACCTCTTAAAAGGGATGATGAATGGTATTTTTTATTTTAGCGAAAGCGGAAAATGGACTAAACCGTATTCTTCACACGATTTAGGGACTTATCCTATAGCAAATGGTCAGACTTATGGCGAGGACATGCCCATCGAAGAATCTGGCAATATGATGATTCTCGCTGCTGCGATAGCAAAAGCAGAGGGTAATGCAAATTACGCAAAGCAACACTGGAAAACTTTGAGCATATGGGCAGAATATTTGAGCAAGAACGGTCTTGATCCAGCCAACCAATTGTCTACGGACGATTTCGCCGGACACCTGGCCCGCAATGCTAATTTGTCTGTGAAGGCAATTGTTGCACTAGGTGGTTACGGAATGCTGGCAACCATGATTGGCGAAAAAGCCACCGGTGCTAAATATACGGCTATGGCAAAAGACATGGCGTCAAAATGGATGCAGATGGCAGATGCAGGCGACCACTATGCGTTAACTTTTAACAATAAAGATACCTGGAGCCAGAAATACAATATGGTTTGGGATAAGGTGTTAAGCTTAAACTTATTTCCGAAAGAGGTTTATGACAGGGAAGTTAAGTATTACTTGACCAAACAAACAAAGTACGGAATACCGCTGGATAGCCGGAAGACCTATACTAAGTCGGACTGGATTATTTGGTCGGCCACTTTGGCCGACAACAGGAAAGACTTCGAGACACTAATTGCTCCAGTTTATACTTATGCGTTGGAAACACCGGACCGGGTTCCTTTGAGCGACTGGCATGAAACTAAAGATGCTAGAAGGATGAACTTTACCGCCAGGAGCGTAGTTGGTGGGTTTTACATTAAAATGCTTGCAGATAAGCTGCGAAAGTAAATGAGAAAAATCTCTTAGATCCTCGATCATACTGGGAGGATCTAAGAGATTTAAAATTGGATGTCGTTAAACCATTTTTTGTAAATACTTTGATAAACACCATTTTCCTTTAAAAGAGAAAGCACTTCATTAAACTGTTCTTTAAGCTGAACATCCCCCTTTTTCATGGCGATAGCATATTGCGAATCCGTCCCTGGCAAATACATGCCTACTTTCAGTTTCTTGTTTTTCTGCAAAAATCCGCCCGCAATAGGCGAATCATCTATCAATAAATCTATTTTCCCAGACTGCAGTTTTCTGTAAAGGTCTTTGTTTGTTTCAGCGTGCACCATATTGTTCGCCGGAAAATTAGTGTGCACATATCTTTCAGCCTCTGTCGCCTCCCGTATACCGATGGTCTTATTTTTTAAGTCGTTAATGCTTTTTAAAGAATCTTCCTGGTTAATTACAGCACATAATCTAAAGTGCAAGTATGGATTGGTAAACTCAAGAATATGCCTTCGTGATGGTGTGACTGTTACTGCAGAGCAAATCAGATCTAGCTCTCCTTTAAAAAGTTGTTCAAGTATATTAGACCAAAGAGAAACTTCATATTCAATTTCTAACCCTAAATGATCAGTGATTGCCTTCATCAAATCAACTTCGAATCCTTCAAAGGTTTCCGAATTGTAATCGGAATGCATAGGAAAGGGAGCGGCAGAATCTAATCCGACTTTTAAAACCTTTTTTTGAATCATTAGTAGAGAAGGTAATTAAATGGTTTTTAATCGGTGACAATTTACGTCTTTTTGGGCATAAAGGAGGTTTATATGGCTAGTCTTGCTAAAATTTTATCCACATTACTAAATTTTGTTGAAAATAGCATCTTTCTATCAGTGGTTTACAGCTCTTTCCTGTGATTGATATAAGCCAGCTAGCCAATTCCTCAAATTGTCTTTTGCGTTAATGGTCTTTTTGAACTACCTAAAACTTTATCTGTTCTTCCAATCATTTGCACCTAATCATTCTTATGTTGTAAACGCCAAGCAGGAAAAAGCTTGGATTAAATCGCGTAGCTGTCGAACTATAAATTGGTTTCCATACATGGATAATTACGGCCGAGATTAGTAATATTGTATATTGGAAGAGCAGAATAAAATAAAACTGGATAAAAGGCAGGCATTAGTAAAAGCGGAGCACTATTGTGCGTATCAGGAACGCGCGCAACAAGAGGTTCGAGATAAGCTTTACGATTGGGGGCTTTGGTCAAACGAAGTAGAGGAGGTGATCTCTGAATTGATAGAGAATAATTTTCTAAACGAAGAGCGTTTTGTAAATGCGTATGTATCCGGCAAATTTAAAATCAAGCATTGGGGAAAGATAAAGATCAAACAAGGTTTGAAACTAAAACGGATTACAGATAAAATGATTTTAGCTGGATTGAAGACCATCGACTATGATGAATACATGCAAACCATTCTGGCTACTGCGGAAAAAAAGCTACCCTCAATTAAGGAAAAAGAACCTTATAAAAGGAAATATAAGCTCGTAACTTATTTATTGAGCAAGGGCTTTGAAAATGATTTAATAATAGATGTGCTGAAATCCAATAACTTAACGTGAAGGTTAATTTTTTTATTAAAAATAACTTGACAACAATATAAAACTGTTTATATTTGCATTCCCAAACGGAAAGACAGGGATTCTAATCAAAGCCTTTCCAAAGTTTGGAAACATCGGATGATGTTGATTTATACCATGCGAAAGTAGCTCAGTTGGTAGAGCACGACCTTGCCAAGGTCGGGGTCGCGAGTTCGAATCTCGTCTTTCGCTCTAAATGCCTTCACTACCTGAAGGCATTTATTTTAAAAGGTTAACACCTGCTCAGATGGTGGAACTGGTAGACACGCAGGACTTAAAATCCTGTGACCTTAAAAGTCGTGCGGGTTCGATTCCCGCTCTGAGTACTCAAAAAGCGAAGAAAAAGCCGATCATATCCTGATCGGCTTTTTTGTATGTTAACAAAATCAAACTCCTGCTCTTAGTTCAGTTTTTTGTTATAAATCAATTCGATGGTGCTGATGCTGCCAACGGGAGCTATCTTTATATTTCTACTTCCTTTATTAACATAAAAATAGAAGGAACTATTTGAATCAAACACGTAAGCCTCCTCAGTTTTCCCAGTGCCAAAACTAATTTTGTAATTGTTGCGAAATTTACCCTGAGAAATTTCTCTGGATATTTTTCTGCCCTCACCTATTCCTAAGCCAACAAATAGAGACAATATGAGATAGGCAAGAAACAGGATAGATATAGGTAAAAGAGCACTTTGAATTTCTTTTTTAGTCGCTTGCGAATCGAACCTGTTTTGACCTAGTATCCTTTTAGCCCAGCTTTTATCTTTGTACTTGATTAACAACAGCTGAAATACATATAATAAGATAAAAACTAAAATAACAACGCCAACTACAACAGGGCTTGAAGATAGCTCGGAGATTGGGCTAATCAGAATATCAGTAATCGACGAGTACTTCAATATATTTATCCCTAGCTGATAGTATTGTACACTTTCTTTTAGAAGGCCCATAAGGATAAGGTACAGATAGCCCAGAGGGAGCAATGTTTGAATTCTATCTAGATATTTCATTTACTACAATTGTTTTTCCGGCTTAAAGATAACGCTGTCTTAAACTTTTTTCAGTCATGCACAATTCTTTTAAAATTCCACTAGGCTAAAACCCCTAGCGACTTAAGCTCCTCTGATGTAACTTTGCGTTGAGGCCGGTATCCAATTAACGCCAAATTGATCTTATCTTGGGTATTTGGATTAATTAAGGTCGAGTAATACCCTTTACCGTCCGCATAACAGAAGCTAATTACAGTTCGCTCAGCTTTGTAAGCAATTTCTGGCAATTTATCCAGCACCTGAAAAAGGCCGTCAGCTATTTTTTTTGAATCTTGATCTTCTGGTATTACAAAAAGCAACTCGTCTTTTCCTCCCTTAAAATTGGTTATAGTACGCCATAAAGGCTCTTTATAGTGCTCCTTCAGATTCAGAAGCAATTGCAGTTTGTATGAATTAGGCATTTGTTAGTTGTTTGGTAAGCACAATATAGGGATTTACTAACTACAAAAAATTCATTATTTTCATTACATTGACTGCTTCGCCAAAAAAATGAAATGAAAATAATCATAGCCATCTTTCTGTTGTTTTCTAGTGTGATTTATTCTGGGAAGGCACAAAAAAAGCCCACAGGATTGTTGATTGATTTACTAGCTGGGCCATCTAGTTCTCTTGACACTTCACCACAAATAGTTGTACTTTCTAGTTATCCTTCATTCAGTTGGGTAGTCCCTGGAAAGCAGCAGGGAACCGTACAGACGGCATATCAGATATTGGTATCCAAATCCAAAAATGCATTAACTAAAGACATAGGAAATGTGTGGAACAGTGGCAGGGTTGCCAGTGCCAATTCTGTTTCGGTAATGTTTAAGGGAATAGCACTAAAACCTCTTACCAATTACTTTGTTAAAATAAAAGTATATACCAATAAAGATGGAGAAAGTAATTGGTCTGATATTAAAGCCTTTTCCACTGGAGTCATATTAGACGACTATAAATCTTCTTCAGAAAGGCTAGTTAAAACAGGACAAGAAGCTAAACTACTACCCACGGCTAGTAATAATTACCAACTGTTTGATTTCAAGAAGGATGCTTTCGGCCAAGTAAATGTAAGATTATCGTCTTCTACAGGATCAGATTCTGTAATAATACATATGGGTGAAAATTTGTTGAACAATAAAGTAGATCCAAAGCCAGGTGGAACAATTCGTTACCGAAGGCAGGTGCTCACCTTGTCTAAAGGCACTCATTCTTATCAGGTAAAATTAGAGCCCGACAAGAGAAACACAGGTCCAGCGGCCATCAAAATGCCTGAATACATTGGGGAAGTTCTTCCATTTAGGTATGTGGCTATTGAAGGATATGGTCATAAAATACCTGCTCAAAATGTAACAAGAGCTATGGTTCATTATCCATTTAATGATCAATCCGCTTATTTCAAAAGCAGTAATGACACCCTAAACCAAGTCTGGGAGCTTTCAAAATATTCCATGAAAGCTACTTCTTTTGCAGGTATTTATGTAGATGGAGACAGAGAAAGGATTCCATACGAGGCAGATGCACTTATCAATCAATTGGGACATTACGCGGCCGACAGAGAATTTAGCATAGCGCGCTCAACATCAGAGTATCTATTACAGAAGCCCACCTGGCCAACAGAATGGATACTGCAGGCTTTAATCATTTCCTGGAATGATTATCTGTATACAGGTGATAGCAGATCCCTCGCTTCAAATTATGAAATACTGAAAAACAGAACGTTAGTCCAGCTGATAGATAAAAATGGGTTGATTTCTACAACCACCGGCCTGCAAACCCCCGCTTTTTCTGCATCAATAAAATTCAATGATAAAATAAAAGACATTGTTGACTGGCCACTAAGCGAAACAGATGGGTTTAGGTTTACCAATTATAATGCAGTTACCAACGCCTTCCATTACAAAGCCTTACTCATTATGGAAGAGATCGCCAAACTATTAAAACATACGGAAGATGCTGATTTCTATCATGATAAAAGTGATAAGCTCAAGTTAGTTTATAATCGAACATTTTTAGATAAGGCAACTGGCTTGTACAGAGACGGTGATACCACTTCCCATTCTTCATTACATACCAATATGTTTGCAGTAGCATTCGGGCTGGTGCCAAAAGAGAATTTGCCAAAGGTGATGGATTTTATACAGTCACGCGGAATGGCCAGCAGTGTATACGGTGCACAGTTTTTATTGGAATCGCTCTATGAAGGCGCATCTGCGGATTATGCACTGTCATTACTCTGTTCAGGTGGAGTAAGGAGCTGGTATAACATGATCAGAGTTGGTTCTACCATCACACTAGAGGCTTGGGATAATAAGTTTAAACCAAATCAGGACTGGAACCATGCCTGGGGTGCGGCTCCAGCAAACATCATTTCAAGAAAGTTGATAGGCGTTGAGCCTGCCAATGCAGGCTGTAGTACGATTTCTATAAAGCCGCAAATAGGAAAGCTTAGTTACGCAGAAGCTCTGGTACCAACTATAAGAGGTGGCGTAACCGTCAGCATTAAAAACCAAGCTGAAGAATATGTTTTGAATATTAATATTCCTGCCAATATGGAGGCAAACGTATACCTGCCGCTAAGAGCGGGTAACAATAACATCTTTTGTAATGGCAAGAAAATGACAGTAAAGCAGGCTGCTGGCAAGACAAACATGGAGGCTATTAAAATTCTTTCAGGATCGTACACCTTCACTATGAAAGCAAAATGATTAATTTTGAACTATGAGTCACGTCACCTATTCCATTAACCAGATTGCTGAAATCTTAAACCCAAGGTCTTTTAGTTTTGTGAAGGACTCTGTAATCAGTCAGTTGGTAATTGATACCCGAAGTGTGATAGATCCTGACGAGTCATTGTTTTTTGCACTTTCAGGAAAGAGAGATGGTCATGAGTATCTTAAAGATGCATATGCAAATGGAATTAAGAATTTTGTAATTAGTAGCGCAGCCTATATTAGCCAGTATCCAGATGCTAATGTGATTTTAGTTAGCAATGTTCTCGAGGCGCTGCAAATTCTGGCGGCATACAACCGTTCTCAATACAATTTAAAAACTTTAGCAATCACCGGGAGTAATGGTAAAACCATTGTTAAAGAGTGGTTGTACCAATTGCTGGCAACAGATTTCAATATTGTAAAAAGTCCTAAAAGTTTTAATTCGCAAATAGGGGTTCCATTATCTGTATGGCAAATTGAAGAAGACCATACGCTTGGCATTTTTGAAGCGGGTATTTCCAAAGTCAACGAAATGGAAGCACTTGCGCACATCATTAAACCTACTATAGGTATCTTAACCAACATAGGAGAGGCACACGCTGAAGGTTTTGAATCACACTACGAGAAATTGACAGAAAAGTTAAAACTGTTTGAGCATGCCGATTTGTTGATTTACAGTCCGGATTACACTGTGGGACTAAAAGAGGCAGACCTGCCAGGTAGGGTCAAATTCTCCTGGAGCATAAAGCAGAAAGCTGATCTTCAGATTTTATTTTTAGAGCCCATAGACGGCAGAACTTATATCCGCGCCAGATTTGAGGGCGATGAAATAGAGTGCCTCATTCCGTTTATAGACAAAGCTTCGGTTGAAAATGGCGTGATTTGTTGGGCTACAATGTTGGCAATGGGCTATACCGCTAAGGAGGCTGATCTGAGATTGGAAAAACTTTCTCTGGTGAGTATGCGACTTGAACTAAAAACCGGAATCAATCAGTGTTCTATAATTGATGATTCCTATAGTGCAGATACTTCATCATTGGCGATAGCCCTCGATTTTTTAAATCTTCAAAATCAACATATTAAAAAGACACTTATCCTTTCAGATTTAGTTGAAACTGGTAAAACCAGCGATGTGCTTTACGGTGAGATAGCCGCTTTACTGAAACAAAAGAACTTAAGCAGACTAATAGGCATCGGTCCGCAAATATCAGGTTGTGCCGACTTATTTCAATTAGAAAGCACTTTCTTTGAGAGTACGCAAGCTTTTATAGACAGCTTCCCAGCACTTCATTTTAGTAATGAGACCATTCTGGTAAAAGGTGCAAGGCGATTTGAATTTGAAAGAATCAGTTCACTCATATCTCAAAAGATTCACGACACGGTTCTGGAAATTGATTTAAATGCCTTATCTGGAAACCTACAGTTCTATCGAAGTAAATTGAAACCAGGGGTTAAAGTAATGGCGATGGTCAAAGCATTCTCTTACGGTAGTGGTAGTTTTGAAATTGCCAATTTGCTGCAATACCATAAGGTAGATTATCTGGCGGTTGCTTATACAGACGAGGGTGTATCCTTAAGAAAAGCCGGGATCACTATGCCTATCATGGTAATGAGTCCGGAACCCTCTGGTTTTGATGCGATCATAAAGCATCGACTTGAACCTGAGATTTATAACCTGGAAATCCTGAAGAGCTTTAGCGGCTATTTAAGCGACAACGAATACGATTACCCCATCCATATAAAATTGGACACCGGAATGCACAGGCTAGGCTTTGAGGAACTTGACGTGGCAGATATGCTGCGCGCCCTTAAAGAAGGTAAAAAGCTGAAAGTTGCCTCTGTATTTTCGCACTTGGTGGGTAGCGAGAATCATGAACACGATGAATTCTCAAGATACCAGTTGGCCAGGTTTACAGACATGGCAAATGTGATTGAACAAGAGTTAGGTTACTTCTTTATAAGGCATATTTCCAACACTTCAGGTATAACCAGGCATCCCGAGGCACAATTGGACATGGTGAGAATTGGAATTGGTCTGTACGGTTTTGACGGCGGTATGGCCAATTCTCAGGTATTACAAACCGTAGCTGTGTTGAAAACTACAGTTACTCAGGTAAAGCACATTAAATCTAATGAAAGCGTTGGGTACAGTCGTAAGGGTACGCTTCCTGATGGTGGTGAGATTGCAACTGTAAAGATCGGTTACGCTGACGGATACAACCGAAGGTTTGGGAATGGCGTAGGGCATATGCTCATCAACGGTAAAGCGGCCAAAACCGTTGGTGTAATTTGCATGGATATGTGTATGCTGGATGTTACTGGTCTCAACGTAAGAACAGGAGATGAAGTCATCGTTTTTAACGACGAATTGAGCATTGCGAAACTAGCTGAACAAATAGATACCATCCCTTACGAAATACTGACCAATATATCACAACGGGTAAAGCGCGTGTATTTTTACGAGTAGGCTTACCTTGCCCAATTAATTTTTTTTAAGTTTGCAGCATGAATAAAATCGGCAGAATAGTATTAAATTATTTGATCAAAGGTTTATTGATCGTCCTGCCCATCGCTTTAAGCGTTTTCATCGTCATATGGGCAGTAACTACGGTAGATAGCTGGTTAAACGTCAACAACATACTCGGGGTCGACCCAAATACTGGTGCTAGTCGTAATATTCCCGGCCTTGGTTTAGCTCTTGTCGTGGCAATCATTCTTGCCGCCGGGATTTTTGTGACGAACTTTGTTACTGAGCCAATGTACAATTGGTTTCAACGGATATTGGATAGGCTTCCAATTTTAAAGTTTATTTATTCTTCTATAAAGGACCTGACAGAGGCGTTTGTTGGGGACGAAAAGAAGTTTAATACACCAGTGCTTGTCGAAGTAGAAGGGGAATTAAAGAGAATAGGTTTTTTAACTCAAAATGATCTTACTGCCATAGGTCTTCCTGGCGAGTCAATTGTATACTTTCCATTTTCCTATTCATTTGCAGGACAGGTATATGTAGTGAAAAATGAGAAAATTAAACTGCTGGAAATGAGTGCAGCTGACGCGATGAAGCTCGTTGTATCAGGCGGCGTTACACATTTCTAGCCTAAAAGTTCGGCTTCAATACATACTTATCATAGAATCTGAAGATATGCTCTGTTGCCTCTTCGGCCGTATCGACTAGCCTGAAAAGATTTAAGTCTTCTTCATGGATGTTATGCTCTATATTTAACATGGTTTTTGTAATCCAGTCTACCAGTCCACCCCAGTAATCTTTGCCCACCAGTACAATAGGGAATCTGGCAATTTTTCCGGTTTGAATTAGGGTAATGGCTTCGAAAAGTTCATCCATCGTACCCATGCCACCTGGAAGTACAATAAAGCCTTGCGAGTACTTCATGAACATCACCTTGCGGATAAAGAAATAATCAAATTCCAGAAGTTTATTATGATCAATGTATTTATTATGGAACTGTTCAAAAGGGAGCTCTATGTTTAAACCAACAGATTTACCTCCATTGGTATGCGCGCCTTTGTTACCGGCTTCCATAATGCCCGGTCCACCGCCTGTGATTACTCCGTAGCCGCGGTCCGTCAAAAGCTTACCGCATTCTACCGCTATCTCGTAATACTTATTGGTTTCTGCAGTACGTGCGGATCCAAAAATTGATACACAAGGTCCTATTTTGGCAAGTTTCTCAAAGCCGTCAACAAACTCGGCCATTATTTTAAAGATCTGCCAGGAATCAGTTACTTTAATTTCCTGCCAGTTTTTATTTTCAAATGCACTTCTTATTTTCTCTTCACTAGTCATTCTTATGCGCTTCTAATTAAAATTTAGTTTGCAGATCTGTTTTTTTACTGATCAGTAATAATCCAATAAAGGTAATCAGGCCATTTACCAAAATCAACTCTACACTGAACTTGTAACCGGCTAATAATTGTGCCGAATACTCATTTAGCAAATAACATATGCCCGGAGATATAACGCAAATTAATGGAACAAGTTTGTCATGCAATCCTCTGTTTCTTACAAATAACCCGAAGCTGTATAAACCCAATAATGGGCCGTAAGTATATGACGCTACTTTAAATATCCCTTTAACAATAGATTCATCATTCAAAACATTGAAAACAATGATCACTAAAAACATTAGCATAGAAAAACCTACGTGTACTAAATGTCTGGTGTTTACAGCTGTTTTTGAATTGGTGTTTTCACCCTTGTCCATTTGCAGAAAATCTACACAAAAAGACGTAGTTAGGGCGGTAAGGGCTGAATCGGTGGTTGCAAAAGTTGCCGCTGTTAAACCCAGCATAAAGACAACTCCTGGTATTAATGCAAGGTGGTTAAAGGCAATCTCAGGAAAAAGAAAATCTGTACGAGGTTTACCTGTTATGTGATCTAGTGGGATCGAAATTCCGTTCTTAGTGGCGTATATGTATAGCAAAGCGCCCACACTTAAAAAGAAAATATTTAGGACTACGAAAACTGCGGTAAACGTAAACATATTCTTTTGGGCTTCGCCGATGGTTTTCATGCTTAGGTTCTTCTGCATCAAATCCTGATCCAGTCCAGTCATGGCAATGGTCACGAAAATCCCACCCAGTAATTGCTTACTGAAATGGAAATTGCTGGTTAGAAAGTCCTCATAAAAGAAGATCTTGGAATAACCGCTGGTTTTAATGGTCTCAAATGTTTGAGGGATGTCTAAGTTAAGGCTGCTGCAGATAAAGTAGAGTGTTAAAAAAACAGATAAGACCAGGAAAAAGGTTTGCAGGGTATCGGTGATGATAATGGTTTTTAATCCGCCTTTAAAGGTGTACGACCAGATTAAGATTAGTGAAATCATCACTGTTGCCCAAAAAGGTACACCATAACTGTCGAATATAAATCGCTGCAATACGATAACTACGAGATATAATCTGAAGGCAGAACCGATGGTTCGACTTATTAAAAAAATAGAAGCTGCGGTTTTGTAACTGTAAAAGCCCAATCGTTGCTCAATATAGCTATATATCGACGTTAGCTTCATTCTGTAATAAAGCGGTAACAGTACGGTGGCAATAATGATAAATCCTATTGCATTTCCTAAAATAAACTGAAAATACTGAAATTGATTTCCGGCAGGAGCACCGACTTCCCCTGGCACAGAGATAAAAGTAACTCCTGAAAGGGCAGTGCCAATCATTCCAAAAGCCACGAGGTACCATTTCGAATTGCGATTGGCTATAAAAAAAGTAGAGTTATCTGACGATTTTTTAGACGTTGCAAACGCAATGACAATCAAAAGCAAAAAGTACCCGATAAGGAATGATAAAAGTATAGCCGGACTCATAGGATGTTTTTAGCTTTTAAATGTAAGAAATCATATTATTAAATATTGCTTTGAGCAGCAATTATTCACAAGTATTCAATTTAATTGTGTTCCTGGATACTTACGTAACTTTATCTAAGTTTTGGCTAATGATGGATTTTTTCAATGGAAGCCAAGAGATCGATAAAATTGCTTTCAGCAGCAATTATTCACAAGTATTCAATTTAATTGTGTTCATGGATACTTACGTAACTTTATCTAAGTTTGTAAGATGAACTTTTCTTCCAAATTACTTGAAGATGCTGTAAGTGAATTTGCCAAGTTGCCGGGTGTGGGACAAAAAACTGCACTCAGACTGGTATTGCACCTACTGGGTAAAGACAAGGAAGAAGTGTCGCATTTCGGTAATACCTTGATCCGTCTTCGGGAAGAAATCAAACACTGTAATGTTTGTCATAACATTTCAGATCACAATACCTGTGAAATCTGTACCGCCAATAAGCGTGATAAAGAAGTGATCTGCGTAGTAGAGGATACGAGAGACGTAATGGCAGTAGAAAACACCTCGCAATATTTTGGTGTGTATCATGTATTGGGTGGCTTAATCTCGCCGATGGATGGGATAGGGCCATCAGACCTTTACATCGATTCGCTGGTACAGCGCGTTGCCACAACACCTGTAAAGGAAGTTATTCTGGCACTTAGTGCCACCATGGAAGGCGATACCACACTTTTTTACTTATATAAGAGATTAAAAGATTTCCAGATACCCATTACCACTATTGCCAGGGGGATAGCCTTTGGTGGGGAACTGGAGTATGCCGATGAGATCACATTGGGCAGATCTATCGTAACCAGGGTTCCTTACGAAAACTCATTAATCAAATAACTAGAATGAATTTTAAGAACAAAGTTATCATCATTACCGGTGCATCATCAGGTATTGGAAAGGCATGCGCCGAAGAGTTTGCAAAACGCGGCGCCAATTTGGTATTGGGCGCCCGTCAATTTGTTACCCTTTGCGAAATAGCTGCCGGTTTAGAAAAAACCTATGGTATTAAAGCCATCGCTGTGCAGAGCGATGTAAGCAAAGAAGAGGACTGCGCAGTTTTGGTTAAACAGGCAGTTGATACCTTTGGTAAAATTGATATTCTAGTGAATAATGCAGGCTTGTCTATGCGTGCACTTTTTAACGACACAGATATAAATGTTCTAAAAAACCTCATGGATGTTAACTTTTGGGGCACCGTTTACTGTACAAAATACGCTTTACCTGAAATTCTGAAAACCAAAGGCAGTATAATTGGCGTATCTTCTATTGCAGGCTACAGAGGTTTGCCTGGTCGCACTGGTTATTCTGCTTCCAAGTTTGCCATGAATGGTTTCATGGAGTCGCTGAGAACGGAACTTTTAAAAACTGGTGTTCATGTAATGGTGGCTTGTCCGGGTTTTACTACCTCCAATATCCGCGCGTCAGCTCTGGCTAAGGACGGGGCATCGCATGGCGAAACGAGTATGGATGAAGGTAAAATGATGACAGCCGAGGCGGTTGCAGAAATTATGGCTGAAGGGATTGCAAACAGGTCGCGCACGTTGGTGATAACCGGACAAGGAAAATTAACTGTCTGGTTAAACAAATTATTTCCTGCACTGGCAGACAAATTGGTATTCAATCACTTCACCAAGGAAAAGAATGCTTTAATTAAATAATAAATGAAACTGACATTAACGCTTATGTTATTTGCCTTTTTAGGTCAGCTATCGGCCTTATCGGCAAAGGTTAAGGTTGAAAAAAATATAAATTATAGCTCGGCAACTGGCGATATCAGGAGGCAATTGAACATCTATCATAGAACTGGTGTTGATACTGCACAAGATGTAATAATTTTTATTCATGGTGGCTCCTGGAGTAGTGGCAAAAAAGATATCTATTGGTGGTTAGGGAGAAACTTCGCACGCAAAGGCGTTGTTACTGTAACCATCAATTATGGCTTGGCGCCTGAAAATAAATATGGTCAGATGGCGGCCGACTGTGCCAATGCGGTAAAGTGGGTAACGAATAACATCAGTAGCTACGGAGGAAATCCAAACAGAATTTTCATGATGGGTCATTCTGCGGGCGGGCATTTGGCTGAACTGATCAATGCAGATCCGCAATATTTTAAAGCCGCAGGAATAGCCAATCCGATCAAAGGAGTGATACTGGATGATTCATTCGGACTCGATATGCATGAATACCTGACAATGGCAGAAAAGGACAATAGCTATTATGATTTTTTGAGGACCTTTAGTAAAGATCCTAAAGTTTGGACAGCGGGTTCTCCACTCAATTACGTTAACAACATTCACAATCCGCATATCATCTTTTACGGAGAGAAAACATACCCCGCCATACAGATTCAATCTGAGCGATTAAATAAGCTACTTCAAGCCAACAAAGTAAATGTAAACATGCAGGTTATTCCGGGTAAGAAGCATGTTGGAATGATTACGCAAATGATTTTTGGATGGAACAAGTTGTATGACTATACGTTGGATTTTATAAAACGGAGCTAATTATTTAATTTTTTTTAGGAAAGATTTGCTGCTTTGCAAAAACAATTCCATATTTGCCAGAGATGATAATCATAAACGGACTTAATAATTGGTGGTGGCACAACGCAATTGCGTAGTGTAACCCTGTATTTAAACGTTTTTTATATTTAAAAAAATTTAGGGTTGCTACAAGGCAGCCCTTTTTTTGTTTACAGCATTCTGAAACATAATGGGTTAGCTAATATGGCCCCGGAATAGCTTGTGACGATAAAAACACTAGAAACATGAAAAAAATATTAAACCACCTATTTGAAAATAAAACCTTTAGCAGAGAAGAGGCGCAAAAAATCTTAACCTCTATTGCTTTGGGTGAATTTAATACCTCCCAGATTGCTGCTTTTATTACCGCTTATGGAATGCGTAACATTACCGTTCAGGAACTTCAGGGCTTTAGAGACGCGATGCTTGATCTTTGTTTAAAACTTGATTTGTCGGATTATGAGCTGGTTGACCTTTGCGGCACAGGTGGTGACGGTAAGGATACGTTCAACATTTCTACACTCGCTTCTTTCGTAGTTGCGGGAGCAGGCTATAAAGTTGCAAAGCATGGCAATTACGGTGTTTCATCCGGATGCGGCTCATCTAACGTAATGGAATACCTGGGATATACTTTTACCAATGACCAAAATATACTAAAACGCAGTTTAGACACCGCTGGTATTTGTTTTATACATGCCCCGCTGTTTAATCCTGCAATGAAAACTGTAGCTCCAATACGTAAAGAATTGGGTGTTAAAACTTTCTTTAATATGCTTGGGCCAATGGTTAATCCGGCACAACCAAAGAACCAGATTGTAGGAGTATTTAGTTTGGAGCTGGCCAGGCAATATGCCTATCTATACCAGGATACTGATAAGAATTATACCATTCTTCATGCAGTAGATGGTTTTGATGAGGTATCACTTACATGCGACTTTAAAACGTTCAGCAAATCGGGCGAAGCTTTGAGAACCGTGGCAGATCTTGGTTTTTCTGAGATTAGCGAAAATGAAATAAAAGGTGGTGACACGGTGGAATCATCTGCAACAATATTTCAGGATGTATTAAATGGTAAAGGTACGGCTGCCCAACAAAATGTAGTGCTTTGTAATGCGGCGCTGGCCATTAACACCATTGATAGCGGTAAAAGCTTTGGCGACTGCTTCTATGAAGCCGAAGAATCATTAATGAACAAGCTGGCTTTACAAAGCTTTAAAAAGTTAATTGCGTAGTGGAAGCAAAACTTAAAATATGCGGGATGAGAGATCCTGCCAATATCCGTGAGGTATCACAAATAGCGCCTGATTTTATGGGTTTTATATTTTATAAAGAATCCAAAAGGTATGCAGGCAATTTATCACCTGCCAACGTTTTAGCATTGCCTAAAAACATCCACAGAATAGGGGTGTTTGTTAATGAAGACTTGAACGAGGTGTTGCGTATTGTAGATCAATTTAAACTTTCCGGGGTACAGCTGCACGGATCAGAGTCGGCAGACTACTGCATGGCGCTAAACAATAAATCGAGTGCTTCTCTTATGATCATAAAAGCATTCGGAATCGATGAACATTTCGATTTCAACTCGTTGAATGAATATGTTGATGCAGTAAACTATTTTTTGTTTGACACACAAACTCCTGCTCATGGAGGTTCTGGTAAAGTGTTTAACTGGAAATTGTTACAACAATACAAACTAGCTGTTCCTTATTTCCTAAGCGGAGGAATCAGTGAGGATCAGGTAAATGAATTACACCAAATTAATGATGACCGGTTTTATGCCATAGATGTAAACAGTAGGTTTGAATTACAACCGGGAATAAAAGATTATAATAAATTAAAGCATTTTAAAACACAGTTATGAGCTATTTTGTAAATGAAAAGGGTTATTACGGGGATTTCGGAGGGGCATACATTCCTGAAATGCTTTATCCAAACGTAGAAGAACTTAGACTAAACTATTTGAAAATAATTGAAGATGCCGATTTTCAAAAAGAATTTCATCAGTTGCTAAAAGATTATGTAGGCAGACCTTCACCGCTTTACCTCGCTAAAAGGCTTTCTAAAAAGTACAATGCAAACATCTTCCTGAAAAGGGAAGACCTAAATCATACCGGGGCACACAAAATCAACAATACTATTGGACAAATTCTCCTTGCGGAGAAATTGGGTAAAAAAAGGATTATTGCTGAAACCGGTGCGGGACAACACGGTGTGGCTACGGCTACCGTATGTGCATTGCGCGGCTTAGAATGTGTGGTTTATATGGGTGAGGTTGATATCAAACGTCAGGCTCCTAACGTGGCCAGAATGAAAATGTTGGGCGCCAGGGTAGTGCCGGCCACCTCTGGCAGCAAGACGCTTAAGGATGCAACTAACGAAGCTATGCGCGACTGGATCAACAATCCGATAGACACGCATTACATTATCGGTTCTGTTGTTGGTCCGCATCCATATCCAGATATGGTAGGGATATTTCAATCCATCATTTCCGAAGAAACTAAAAAGCAGTTAATAGAGCAAACCGGGAACGATCAACCTGATTATGTACTGGCCTGTGTAGGCGGAGGAAGTAATGCCATGGGTATGTTTTATCATTTTATTGATGATGAGCAGGTAAAACTTATTGCGGTTGAGGCTGCGGGAAGAGGGGTAGATACCGGATTTTCTGCGGCAACTACTACTTTGGGTAAAGAAGGTGTTTTACATGGTAGCAGAAGTATTTTGATGCAAACTCATGATGGTCAGGTTGTTGAGCCGCATTCTGTATCGGCTGGTTTAGATTATCCCGGCATCGGTCCTCAACATGCACATTTGTTTAAAACGGGAAGAGGTTTGTATGTCTCGATAACAGATGATGAATCGCTGCAAGCCGGCTTGCTTCTGACACAAATGGAAGGAATAATTCCAGCTATTGAAAGCGCACATGCACTTGCCTACCTGGAAAAAATGACTTTTACCGGAGATGAAAATGTAGTGGTATGTCTTTCTGGTCGCGGCGATAAGGACATGGATACTTATATGAAATATTTTAATTTATGAGCAGACTAAAACAACTCTTCGAAGAGAAGAAAAATATACTCTCTATTTATTACACGGCCGGCTATCCCAATCTTGGTGATACCATGACGATAGCAGAAGAATTAGAGCAAAGCGGTGCAGACTTACTGGAAATCGGATTTCCCTATTCAGATCCTGTAGCAGATGGACCAGTAATACAGGCCAGCAGTAAACAAGCATTGGATAATGGGATGGATTTAAAGCTGTTGTTTGAACAGTTAAAAGATTTGCGAAAAACAGTAACTATACCGGTGCTCCTAATGGGCTATGTAAATCCAATGCTGCAGTTTGGAGTAGAAAACTTTTGTAAAGCCTGTGCAGAAGTAGGGGTAGATGGTTGCATCGTACCCGATCTACCAATGGTGGAATTTGAAGAATTCTATGCGGATACATTTGCCAAATATGGATTAAGCAATATATTCTTGATTACTCCGCAAACATCTCCAGAGCGCATTCAAAAAATAGATGGAATCAGCAATGCATTCATCTACCTGTTATCCTCATCTGCTACAACTGGTCAGAATTTACAGGTTTCAGATCAAACCGAGGCTTATTTTTCCAGGATTGCTGCACTCAAGCTTAAAAACCCAAGTGTTATCGGTTTTGGAATCAGCAGCAAAGAGACGTTTGATAAGGCCTGTAAATATGCGCATGGTGCCATTGTGGGGAGCGCATTTGTAAAAAGCCTGGAAAGTGACAATGTCCGTGGCAGTGTAAAAGAATTTATGAAGGCATTTAAGGGATAATACCAGGTAACCTAACCGATCACACTTTCCAGATCGCCCTTGCCCTGTCTAATGATCTCAAAATCGCCTGATGTACAGTCGACCACAGTAGATGGTTCGTTATCCCCATAACCGCCATCTACTATTAGATCTACCTTATCCTCGTATTTTTCATGGATAAGTTCCGGATCTGTAGAGTATTCAATCACCTCGTCATCATCGTGTATAGAGGTGGAAAGGATAGGATTGCCCAGCTGCAGTACAATTTCCCGGGCTATGTTATTATCAGGCACCCTGATGCCCACCGTTTTTTTGTTAGAGCTTAATAATTTTGGAACATTATTATTGGCGTTAAATATAAAGGTAAAAGGGCCCGGTAAGGCCTTTTTTAACACCCTGAAAACTGTTGTATCAATTGGTTTGATGTAATCAGAGATGTGCCTCAGGTCAGAACAAATAAAGGAGAAATTGGCTTTCTCCGGTTTAATACCTCTTAGCTTGCAAATCCTCTCAATAGCTTTCTGATTAGTGATATCGCAGCCCATTCCATACACGGTATCAGTGGGATAGATCACGATGCCTCCTTTTTTCAATACCTCTACAATCTGCTCAATTGCTTTTGGGTTTGGATTCTCCGGATATATTTTGATAAGCATATGTAAAATTACACAAAACTTGAGCCGAAACCGGATTATAATTGTTCTATTGCTATGATTTTATTAAATTAACCAGTATGAGAAAAGCATTTATCGCCATAGCTGCATTTTTAGTAACCCTCACTATTATGCTGGGACTCACTTATCCGCCTCTATGGTGGATCGCCATTTTTACAGGCCCTATCGTACTCTTGGGTATTTATGATCTTTATCAGCCCAAACACAGTATTGTTAGAAACTATCCGGTTATTGGAAGACTTCGATATTTTGCGGAAGACCTTAGGCCAAAAGTATATCAGTATTTTGTGGAGAGTGATACCAATGGGAAACCCTTTAGCAGGTTAAGCAGATCGTTAATCTATCAGCGTGCAAAAATGGAAAATGACACCATCCCTTTTGGTACTCAGCTGGATGTATATGAAAATGGTTACGAATGGCTTAGCCATAGCATAGCGGCAATCAGTCACCATGAACTGGATGAAAACCCAAGAGTATTGGTTGGCGGGCCAGACTGTGCTCAGCCATATTCTGCCAGCATCTACAATATTTCGGCGATGAGCTTTGGGTCACTAAGTCAGAATGCAATTCTATCCCTAAATGGAGGTGCAAAGATGGGAGGTTTTGCCCATAATACAGGAGAAGGCGGTATTAGTGATTATCATGCCAATCCCGGTGGCGACCTGATCTGGCAAATTGGTACAGGATATTTCGGCTGCCGGCATCATGACGGCAGGTTTAATGACGAGGCGTTCGCTGAACGTTCCAAATCTGAACAGATCAAAATGATCGAAATCAAACTCTCTCAGGGAGCTAAGCCAGGTCATGGTGGTATTTTACCAGCCAAAAAGGTAACGCCGGAGATCGCAAGAATAAGATTGGTAAAGGAAGGCTTTGATGTGATCTCCCCTCCGGCACACTCCGAATTTAAAACGCCTGTTGAAATGATGCGCTTTGTTAAAAAACTCAGAGATCTTTCTGGAGGCAAACCAATAGGTATCAAGCTTTGTATTGGCAGACGAAGTGAGTTCTTCGCTATATGCAAAGCTATGATAGAAACTAATATTTATGTTGATTTTATCACGGTAGATGGAGGTGAAGGTGGTACAGGAGCTTCTCCGCAGGAATTTTCAAATGCTGTGGGCATGCCTCTGCGAGAAGCTGTAGCATTCGTGTTCGATGTGCTAACCGGTTTTAACTTAAAAAAACACATTAAAATTATCTCTTCTGGTAAGATTGCCTCCGGCTTTGACCTCGTTAAAAACATAGCCCTTGGTGCTGATCTTTGCAATTCTGCCAGGGGAATGATGTTCGCCCTCGGATGCATTCAGGCGCTGGAGTGTAATAGCAATACTTGTCCTACAGGTGTAGCAACTCAAGATCCCAGTTTAATGAAGGGACTAGTTGTAGAAGATAAAACAGTTAGGGTATTTAATTTTCACAGGTTAACTGTAGCTAGTGCAGTTGAACTATTGGGTGCTGCGGGTTTGCACCATACTTATGAACTTACCAGAGCCTATATCAATAGGAGAGTTGCACCTAATGTGATGCAGTCTTACATGGAAACTTATCCTTACATACCAGAAGGTAGTCTGCTGAAATCTCCTTATCCAATGAGGTTTGAACTGGGGATGGCTTTAAGCACATCTGCGAGTTTTGCACCTACAGATTATAAGGTGTCGCTCGTAGATTATGCGCATGCCAATTCGTTTAGCGATAGTCTTGAAAACAATACCGGTGCATCTTAACAGGTAATTTTAACATTGCGAGGTACTAAGCAATCTATTATTGGGCTTGCTTAGCACCTCGCAATGACGTGACTATCTAAATGATGAAAATGTTATTTAAAATTCCGCATTTCTAGGGAAACGTGGGAATGCAATAACGTCCCTGATGTTCGTCATTCCGCTAACAAATAGTACTAAGCGTTCAAACCCTAGTCCGAAACCTGCATGTGGGGCAGATCCGAACTTCCTGGTGTCTAAATACCACCAAAGTTCATCCTGAGGAATGTTCATTTGTTCCATTCTTTTCGTTAGCCTGTCCAAACGCTCTTCACGTTGAGAACCACCAATGATCTCACCGATACCTGGGAAAAGAATATCCATAGCTGCCACAGTATTTCTGCCTTGTGCATCTGGCTCATTTTGGCGCATATAGAACGACTTAATATCGGCAGGGTAGTCTGTGAGTATAACAGGTTTCTTAAAATGCTTCTCCACCAAAAATCTTTCATGCTCTGATTGCAGGTCTGCACCCCATTCGTCAATTAGGTACTTAAATTGCTTCTTCTGATTTGGTTTAGAAGATTTTAAGATCGCAATTGCTTCTGTATATGTTAAACGTTCGAAGTCATTGTTTAAGCAGAAGTTCAATTTCTCCAGTAACGAAAGTTCTGAGCGTTCCGCTTGTGGTTTGGATTTTTCTTCTTCCAGCAGGCGGCTATTTAAAAAGTCCAACTCATCTTTACAGTTCTTCAGCGCGTACTCAATCACATATTTCAGCATATCTTCAGCCAGCTGCATATTGTCTTCCAGATCAGCAAAAGCTACTTCTGGTTCAATCATCCAAAATTCAGCGAGGTGGCGGGTAGTATTTGAATTTTCAGCCCGGAAAGTCGGACCAAAAGTGTAGATCTGCCCAAAAGCCATAGCTGCAAGCTCGCCTTCTAATTGTCCTGAAACTGTTAAGTTACTTGCCCTGGCAAAGAAATCTTCAGAATAGTCAACTTTGCCGTCTTCAGTGCGCGGCACATTGTCAAAATCCAGCGTAGTCACTTTAAACATCTCACCAGCGCCTTCCGCATCTGATGCTGTGATGATAGGTGTGTGCATGTATACAAAACCACGTTCATTGTAGAACTGATGAATGGCAAATGCCAACGCATGTCTCAATTTGAAAACTGCATTAAATGTATTCGTGCGGAAACGCAAATGGGCTATTTCCCTTAAAAACTCCAGACTATGCTTCTTAGGTTGCAATGGGAATTTCTCTGGGTCACTGTCGCCCAATATTTCAATAGATTGTGCCTTAATATCAACACGCTGACCTTTCCCTAACGATTCTACTACAGTTCCCTTTACAGAAATAGCAGCCCCTGTAGTAATGCGTTTTAATAAATCTTCATTTGTATTATTGAAGTCTACTACGATTTGAATATTACCCATGCAAGATCCATCATTTATGGCAATGAACTGGTTATTACGAAACGTACGTACCCAGCCCATAACGGTAACTTCTCTATCAAATTCGTTGGTCTCTAGCAGATTTTTTACTTTTTCTCTTTTAATCATAACTTTTAGTGGAGCGCGTCAAAAATAAGAAAATCAAACAAGAAATGGCAGCAATTGATTAACTAATAGGAGGGAGTTTGTATAAACTATTAAAGATACTATAGATGGCAAATCAAGGGTGTATTTTTACTAAAATTAATATAAAAGTGTTTTTGTTTCTATTTCTTCTATATAATTCTGATCGTTTATTGAAAATTGTGAGTTTTATTGGCTTGAAATAATATAAATAAGCTTAAATATTGATTTATACCTTAAAATACGCTTGTTATTTGTTAAAAAAATCGATTAAATAGCTTGTTTGCAGCTTATTTGCTCTTGAAAAGTTATTAAAATCAATTTTTTTATAAAAAAATATATGATTTTTTAGATTATTTAGAAAAAAAGTCATATGTTTGTATTGCTCGTTTAATTTATATTTGGTTAGAGAGGCCTACAATTGGATAGTTGTAGGCCTTTTCTTTTTAATCCTTTTTTCAAATCAGTATAAAACAAAAAAAGCCGCCATTGGCAGCTTTTTTAGAAAATATTTTGTGATTTTTACGCTAAAACTTGGGTAACAAGTGCTGCAGCATCTTTTAACGCAATTGCTGAGAATACTTTTAATCCAGAATCATCAATTAATTGTTTTGCCTCAACTGCATTTGTTCCCTGCAAACGACAGATAATCGGAACTGGAACATCGCCAATTTCTTTATAAGCATCAATAACACCTTGTGCTACCCTGTCGCAACGAACTATACCACCAAAAATGTTGATCAAAATCGCTTTCACATTTGGGTCTTTCAGTATGATGTTAAAACCAGCTTTCACGGTTTGAGCGTTCGCAGTTCCACCAACATCTAAAAAGTTAGCTGGTTCACCACCTGCAATTTTAATGATATCCATTGTTGCCATTGCAAGTCCCGCACCGTTTACCATACATCCAACGTTACCGTCAAGTTTAACATAGTTCAGGTTTGATTCGCTAGCTTCTACATCTGTAGGATCTTCTTCCAGTTTATCACGCATTGCAGCATAATCAGCATGACGGAACAAAGCGTTCTCATCTAAATCAACCTTTGCGTCAACAGCAATGATTTTATCATCTGATGTCTTTAGCACTGGGTTAATTTCAAACATCGAAGAATCTGTGCTGTCATATGCTTTATATAAAGCACTAACAAATTTCACCATTTCCTTAAAAGCAGCACCGCTTAAACCAAGGTTGAAGGCAATTTTGCGTGCCTGAAATGCCTGAAGACCTACTTTAGGGTCAATTTCTTCTTTAAAGATCAAATGAGGTGTGTGTTCTGCAACTTCTTCAATATCCATTCCACCTTCGGTAGAGTACATAATGATGTTCCTTCCGCTTGCACGATTTAAGAGCACACTGATATAAAATTCTTTAGTTTCAGAAGCACCAGGATAATATACATCCTGAGCAACCAATATCTTATTTACTTTTTTACCTTCAGGACCAGTTTGAGGAGTTACCAATTGCATTCCCAAAATTGCAGTTGCTCTTTCTTTTACCTCGTCAAGGTTCTTGGCAAGTTTTACACCGCCGCCTTTACCTCTACCTCCAGCATGGATTTGTGCTTTAATCACCACCCAGTCTGAATTGTAATCAGTTTTCATTTTTTTAGCAGCTTCAACGGCTTGTTCAACAGTATCTGCAACTATGCCTTCTTGTACGGCTACACCAAAACTTTTAAGTATTTCTTTACCTTGATATTCGTGGATATTCATTTGCTGAAAAAATTTGCTCAAATCTACAATTTCAGATTGGTTTTAAAAACACTAAGTTTGCATTTATGCTAAAAGCCACGGGTATAAAGAAAGCTTATGGGAATTTGCCCATTTTAAAAGGAGTTGATTTTACAGTCGAAAAAGGAGAAATTGTCAGCATCATTGGCGCATCCGGGGCCGGTAAAAGTACACTGCTTCATATACTTGGAACCCTGGATAAACCAGATGAAGGTGAGGTATCCTTAAATGGTACCAAAATCAATAAGCTAAATGGCGAGCTGCTCAGTGTTTTCAGAAATAAGAACATCGGTTTCGTATTTCAGTTCCACCATTTGCTTCCGGAATTTACTGCTTTAGAGAACATTTGTATTCCCGCATTTATCGCACGTGTCCCTAAAAAGGAGGCAGAAGAACGGGCATTGGAGTTGTTGGGTTTACTTGGGCTGAAAGATAGGGCAAATCACAAGCCAAATCAATTATCCGGCGGAGAACAGCAACGAATTGCCGTAGCCAGAGCATTAATTAATCGCCCGGCAATTGTATTGGCAGATGAGCCTTCAGGTAACCTGGACTCAGCCAATGCCAATTCACTTCATCAGTTTTTTATCACCCTGCGTGATGATTTTAAGCAAACCTTTGTGATTGTGACGCACAACGAGGGATTGGCAAAAATTAGTGACAGGGTAGTCACCATGAAAGATGGATTAATTATTTAAGATTTTGAAAATACTAATTACAGGAGGGAAATCTGCTCAGGCGTTAAAACTGATCAAGCAATTTCCCGAAGATACTATTGTGTTGGCCGATTACGGAGAAGTGCCTTCCTTTCCTTCAGCAGCCTATCGGTTTATTTCTCTTGGCGTTCAAAACGACGACATCATCGCTCACAATTTATTGAGTTCCTGTTTGGACGAGTTGGTAGATGCAATTTTGCCGGTTAATCAGATCGAATTTCAAGAAGTACAGAAATCAAAAGTACTTTTTGAAGAATTTAACATCGACATTATTACTGCACCAGGTTCCAATACCACCAAATAATAAGTTATGGACTTTGAAAATTATTTAAATGAAGCCGATGCCTTTATTTTTGGTTTTGATGACATTCTTTATCCAGAAAAGGATTTTCTGCTCCAAGTGTACTATTTGTTTGCTAATTTTATAGAATACAGTGAACAGATACCCGCAAATGATGTTCTTCAGTACATGAAAGCTGATTATGAACAAAATGGTCACGATGGGATCTTTGGTAGAACTGCCGAAAAGTGGGGTATCCCTGTTAAGTATCAATTGAATTTTAATTTATTACAAGCTGGTGCACGTCTTCCTTTAAAGTTGGAAATGTTTCCTCAGATGTTAAGCTTATTAAACGAGATAAAACGCGATAATAAATCGATTTTCCTTCTGGTAAATGGAAACCCGGAGCAACAGCTCAATAAAATCAGGCAAACAAATTGGGAAGGGTTAGCAGAAAATCTGGTAGTTTATTTTACCGAAGAAAGCAAAGAGCAGTCCATTTCATCTGGTCTTTTTGACATTATAAAGAAACATAAACTCGATTCAAAACATGCTGTTTTTGTCGGCAAAACAGAAGTTGATTTCGACGCGGCGTTTGTTTGTAAAATAAAATATTTAAATGTTAGTGAACTATTGACATATTAATTACGTTAATACCTAATCAAAGTCGTAAATTACGTCTTAATGCGCTCTAAACAACTAATTTATCTACCCCCTCGTTTATTTTAAAGAAACTGAACCGTTAAATGAAAAACATGCACTTCAAAAACTGGGTACTATTCACTGCAATGTCTTTAACTTTGACATTATCCGCTTGTCGGAAAAGTAAGACTCCTGCGCCTACCACACCAACAACAGAATCAAATACGAAGCAAACGCCAACCACCAATAGGATGGAGCTTAGCAACGATTCTTTATTTCTCTATGCGAAAGAGATTTATTTTTGGAATGAATCATTGCCAAGCTATGATACTTACGTGCCTAGACAGTACAATACTTCAGGTAGTACTTTACTAAACCTCGAAAGTAATTTATATAACCTCGTTAAAGCTGCCGCGAAACCAGATTATTTAAGTACCTCTACAGAACCGAAATATTCTTTTATAGATGATATTTCTACCGCCAACCCTACGCCTACTGCATCAATTCGTAACGAGCAAGCTTCAGTAGATTTAGAAGGTAACGGTAATGATGTCGGTATATATGCCATTAGCGCTGTGGGCGTAAGTTCTACCGTATATAAATTATATATCCAGGCTGTATTTGAAAATTCGCCTGCTTTTAAGGCTGGATTAACCAGGGGAGCTTACATTACTGAAATAAATGGCACTCCGGTAGGTACAGTAACTGACGGTAATATAGCGCCGTCTGAAAGGACCTTAATCAATTCAACAATCTATGGCAACCCTGCTGTGATCAGTCTGAAAGGATTTAAAACTGATGGAACTGCTTTCAATGTATCGTTGACTAAGGCCAGCTATAAAAGCAGCCCTATCTATAAAAGTAACGTAATAACTGCAGGAACACATAAAATTGGATATCTGGCATATGCACGCTTTTCTAATGAGGGTAACTCGGTAGCGGCGTTAACTGCAGTTATTAATGATTTCGCAGCAAAAAATGTTACAGATCTGGTTGTTGATCTTCGCTACAATGGGGGTGGATATGTGAGTACCGCAGAACAGCTTACAAATCTTCTTGCACCATCAAGTGCAACGGGTGTAATGTATATAGAGCATTTCAACAACAACCTCAAAAACAGAAAAACTACAGATCCAAGTATTTTAAAGAACCAACCTTATTTAGATGCGAACGATAAACAGGTATATCAGTCCGGGAGGGCACTTACTTATGCGGACCTTGATTACTCAGTCGCTGGAAATACCAATTCGTTTGCAAAAACAGGAGATCTAAAAACTGTGACCAATATCGTTTTTATCGTTTCTGGCAGAACAGCTTCGGCTAGTGAACTGGTAATTAACAATCTAAAGCCTAAAATGAAGGTGAGTTTAGTAGGTAAGACTACTTACGGTAAACCAATTGGATTTTTTCCATTTAGATTAGAGAATAGGTATGACGTTTATCTTTCTCTTTTTGAAACCAGAAACTCAGCCGACCAAGGTGGATATTACACTGGTATGGTTCCCGATGTTGATGGGGGAGTGGATTACGGAGATTACGACTGGGGCAATCCATCAGACGGTTATCTTGCTAAAGCAATCGACGTAATTTCTCCAGGAATAAAAGGCGTTATATCAGCAAACAGGATATCAGGTGCTACTGGAATAAAAAGTAATGTCGCATTATCGCTTGCTGGTGATTTTCAAAATGATAAAGAATTTGTGGGTATGATTGATGATAAGCCCAAGATTAAAAAATAAGTTAAAGCCCGCGAAAGCGGGCTTTTTTTTTAACATCATTTTTTTGTAACTCTTTATTTATGTATTGATATTTCTAGGAATTAAATGCATATTTAGTTAAACGAATAGCCAATATAATTTATGTTAGGGGAACTAATTGCCAAAGAATCTATCGAGATCAGTAAGATCATACCAGCAGAACAAAACCATACCGAAGAGTTAAGAAGCAAATTAAACTCTGCACAGAGGTTAGGGAACGAATTTAAATCAAAAGCAGACATCACCTTCAATACCAAAGATGGACCTAAAACTGTAAATACCACGGTGTGGTCGGTAACAGAGAAATATGTGCAGCTAAAAAGTGGGGTGCATATTCCACTTAGCAGCCTAATAGATATAGACTTTTAAACTTATTGCTTTTTCATCTTCAGCTTTTCCTTAAAGATTTGCTGAATATCACGCTCCTTGTCAATGTTGTTGGTAATTGACAAAACAGCTGCAACAGCATTTATATAGAATTGTTTATTGATATTTTGAAACTCGTCTGAAGCTTTGTGGTAGTCTTTATGATCCTCCACACCAAAATATAAAAAAGGAATGTTTTTCGCATTAAATGCACCTTGATCACTTTGATCTGTCCAGTCCTCCGCTTTACCTAGTTTAGGGTCATCATGCCCAGGCAAGATTTTAATAGCTGCATTGTTGATGTAAATATACTTTTTAAGCTCAGGATATGTATAGGTTCCACAAACGTAAAGCTCGCCTTTGTCGTTGTGAGCGATCATATCCATGTTGATGTTCAGCTTAATTTTCTCAACCGCAACAGGAGGGTTGGCAACAAAAGCCTTTGCACCCTGTAGGCCCATTTCTTCTGCGTCAAACGCAGCAAAGATGATGGTGTGATTAGGTTTGTTCTTGGAAAAATAAGAAGCAATTTGTAAAAGTCCACCCACCCCCGAGGCATTGTCATCGGCTCCATTGAATACTTCATCTTTTACAACTCCCAAATGATCATAATGCGCGGAGACCACAATGACCTGATCTGATTTTCCTTGTATATAACCAACAACATTTTTACCATCTACAGTCCCTGTACCACGTTTAAAACTAAACGCTTGTTCATAGCCAACTAAGCCGGAGAAAGCCTTAACACCAATTGCTTTGAAACGTTCAATAATATACGTTCTAGACATTTCTGCCCCCTTAGTTCCCGTTTTGCGGCCCTGGTAAGCATCAGAAGACAATACCTGAATGTCTTTTAGTAATTGAGCGTTATTATCCTGAGCACCCGTCTTTTTAACAGAGCTGCAACCTAATAATAGGGCCAGCGGATATATATAATATGATTTCATGGGCTGATAAATTTGACCTAAAATTACGATAAAAAAAAGATCGAGTGTTGAACTCAATCTTTTATCAATTCGATAATGAATATATAATTAGCCCAGATAAGATTTAAGGATCTTACTTCTGGATGTGTGTCTTAAACGTTGTAAAGCTTTATCTTTAATCTGACGAACACGTTCGCGGGTAAGGTTAAACTTTTCACCAATTTCTTCTAATGACAAAGGATGATTGGTGCTCAAACCAAAGAAAAGAACGATGATTTCGCGTTCACGTTCAGTTAAGGTAGATAATGAACGTTTGATCTCTTCTGAAAGCGACTCATTGATCAAATTGCTGTCTGTATTTGGCTCATGGTTTTCCAATACATCTAACAATGTATTTTCCTCACCTTGAACAAATGGCGCATCCATAGATACGTGCCTTCCTGAGTTACTTAAAGTATCAGATATTTTGTCAACTGTGGTTTCCAAAATATCGGCAAGTTCTTCCGGGGACGGCTCACGCTCAAATTCCTGCTCTAATTTTGAAAAAGCCTTGCTGATCTTGCTTAAAGATCCTACCTGGTTTAAAGGTAATCTAACGATACGGCTCTGCTCTGCAATCGCCTGTAATATAGATTGACGAATCCACCATACTGCGTATGATATAAATTTAAATCCTTTAGTTTCGTCAAAACGCTTAGCAGCCTTGATCAAACCAAGGTTACCTTCATTAATTAAATCGCCTAACGTTAAACCCTGATTTTGGTACTGTTTTGCAACTGAGACAACGAAACGTAAGTTGGTTTTTGTTAAGCGTTCTAGTGCTGCCTGATCTCCTTCGCGTATTTTCCTTGCTAGTATTACTTCTTCTTCGGCTGTAATTAAATCTACCTTACCAATTTCATGAAGGTACTTGTCTAAAGACTGACTTTCGCGATTGGTAATCGATTGGGTGATTTTGAGTTGTCTCATTTATATGCTTTGGTACTCGTTATGTGTTTGAACGTGCAAAAGTAAGTATTTAATGGGTAATCTAAAAGATAAAATCCTGAAAACGTTACACTTTACACAAGTTATTTGTACTATAATTCCATAGCAAAAATTATTCCAAAGTAGTTTTGTCAGCTACTACTTTACTGTCTCCATAGCATCAGAGATGGCATTTTTAAGCAATTTCTGTAAGTGAAAAAACACGTTCAACTCTTGCTCCCTTTTCCGTTTGTTGCAACGTACAGCACTCATTTTCAGGGTCATGTTCCAAGTATAGTATATAGTTATTTTCTATTGCCTCTTCAAAAAATGTTTTCTTTTCGGTTAGTGTTTTTAATGGAAACATATCGTATGCCATCACATAGGGTAGAGGAATATGTCCTACAGATGGAAGTAAATCTGCCATATAAACAATCGTACTGTCCTTATAACTAATCTGTGGCAGCATCATGGCGTCCGTATGGCCATATGCAAACCTGATTTTGATGTCCTTATGGAGCTCTACACCATCAGCTTCCTCAATAAACCTTAACTGTCCGCTTTCCTGTATAGGCAGGATATTATCTTTCAAAAAAGAAGCTTTCTCCCGCTCGTTCGGATTAACCGCCCAGTCCCAATGCCTTTGGTTGCTCCAATAGAAAGCATTTTTAAAGGCAGGGCGCAACTTGTCGCCGTCCCTAACAATTGATCCTCCACAATGGTCAAAATGAAGGTGGGTTAAAAACACATCAGTAATGTCATCCCGGGAAAAACCATTCGCTGCCAGTGATTTATCAAGCGTATCATCACCATGGAGGTAATAGTGACTAAAAAACTTTTCATCCTGCTTGTTGCCCAGGCCATTATCAATAAGAATAAGTCTGTCGCCATCCTCAATCAATAAACAGCGCATGGCCCAACTGCATAAATTATTAGCGTCTGCCGGATTGGTTTTCTGCCATATAGATTTCGGTACCACACCGAACATAGCGCCCCCATCCAACTTAAACATCCCGGTGTTTATCGTATGCAAATTCATCTGTCTATTCTATGTAAATTCATATTCGTGTCGCTAAAGTTTCATCTCTCTATGGTTGTTATTCATATCCCTTTGTATACAAATTACCAGGTTAAAATTAACAAAAAAGGGCCACTAAATAATAGCAGCCCTTCCATAAACTGGTAGCAAATTTAGTGTCTGAAAGAGGGCCTAGCGTTTATTGTGCTTTTTCAGCACAATTAATGCAGCCCGAAAGCAGATCACTCCATTTGCCTTTTATAAATGTATCACTTCGCCGTAAGCATCAGCAGCAGCTTCCATTATAGCTTCACTCATGGTAGGATGCGGGTGTACTGACTTAATCATTTCGTGTCCTGTTGTTTCCAGTTTGCGTGCAACCACAATCTCTGCAATCATTTCAGTAACGTTATTACCAATCATGTGCGCACCTAATAGTTCTCCATATTTGGCGTCGAAAATTAATTTTACGAAACCATCTTTAGCTCCGGAAGCACTCGCTTTACCAGATGCAGAGAAAGGGAATTTACCGATTTTAAGCTCATACCCTGCCGTTTTGGCTGCTTTTTCAGTATAACCAACAGAAGCAATTTCCGGACTGCAATAGGTACATCCTGGGATGTTATTATAATCTAAAGGCTCTGGTTTATGACCAGTGATCTTCTCTACACAAATGATACCTTCGGCAGAAGCAACGTGAGCAAGGGCTTGTCCGCTTACAATATCACCGATAGCATAATAACCTTTAACAGACGTGTTATAGAATTCATCAACAACAACCTTTCCTTTTTCAGTTTTGATGCCAGTTTCTTCCAAACCGATGTTTTCGATATTAGCTACAACACCAGCAGCAGAAAGAACGATATCACATTCTAAGGTTTGCATACCAGAAGCGGTTTTAACCTGAACTTTACATCCTGTGCCACTGGTATCTACAGATTCAACACTGGATGAAGTCATCACTTCAATACCAGCCTTTTTGAAGCTGCGCAGCAATTGCTTAGAAACGTCTTCATCTTCTACAGGTACAACATTGTCCATAAATTCAACAACAGTAACCTTAGTACCTAAAGTTGCATAGAAATAGGCAAATTCAACACCAATAGCACCAGATCCAACAACAACCATAGATTTAGGTTGCTCATGCAAAACCATCGCCTGTCTGTATCCGATAATTTTTTTACCATCCTGTTTAAGGTTAGGCAATTCTCTTGATCTGCCACCGGTAGCTATAATAATGCTTGTTGCAGAATATTCCTTTGAAGTACCATCTGCGGCCTTAACATCCACCTTGTTGCCAGGTTTCACTTTTCCGGTACCCATGATCACATCAATCTTGTTTTTCTTCATCAGAAACTGAACACCCTTGCTCATACCATCTGCAACACCTCTGCTGCGTTTAATTACCGCTGCAAAATCTGCCTCAGCTTCGGCTGTTTTAATTCCATAGTCAGCAGCGTGGTTGATGTACTCAAAAACCTGCGCACTTTTTAATAAAGCCTTTGTTGGGATACAACCCCAGTTTAAGCAAATACCGCCTAAAGATTCGCGCTCTATCACAGCAGTCTTTAAACCTAACTGAGAAGCTCTGATTGCGGCTACGTATCCGCCAGGACCGCTGCCTATAACAATTAAATCGTAGTTCATATCTTATATTAAAGGAAAATAATCTTTCTAAACGCCCAAAATTAAAAAAAAATGTTCATTAAAGCAGGTTAATCTGAATTGCAGTGTAACGATTTTCGGTCATTTCAATGTCCGCTTAATAGCGGTTCCTATCACAACTTAATTAGAATCACTTTAAATAGCTGGTAAGCTGAGCCTTAGATGTTTCTTTTGCGTGTGAATTGTGGAAAAAAAATGAGATTATTAATAATTATTTAACATTGAAACCAAAATCTGATATAATTTAATCTATACCTTTGTGGCACTTACACTAAGTTTTATCAATTCACTAAAAAAACAACAAACAAAACAAAGAAGTATGAATAAATCTCTACTATTTAAGATTGTAGTCATGTTATTCGTTTTTGTAGGCTCAATTTCTGCAGTAAATGCACAAGTAACTACATCAACATTGACAGGTACAGTAAAAGACGCCAAAGGTGTATTACCAGGCGCGGGTGTTAAAGCTACCCACACTCCAACAGGAACTGTGTATAGCACCACTACAAGTGCAGATGGCCGTTTCAACATCGTAAACATGCGTGTTGGTGGTCCTTACACTATTGAAATTAGCTACATTGGTTACCAGGGAGAGAAAGTAACAGATCTTTTCCTGAAATTAGGTGAGCCATATGTATTAAACACAACTCTTAACGACAATGCTAATCAGTTGACTGAAGTTGAAGTTGTTGGTACTAAAGATGCTAACTTCAACGGTAAGCGTGTTGGTCCTTCTACTAACGTAAGTAAGGAGCAATTGCAAAATCTTCCAACACTATCTCGTTCATTAAATGATTTTACGCGTTTAACACCTCAAGCTAGTGGATCAATCAATGGTGGTTCTGGTCAATCATTTTCAGGTGTAAACAACAGATACAACAACATCTCTATTGACGGTGCTGTAAATAACGACGTATTTGGTTTAGCTGCAAACGGTGCACCGGGCGGCCAGGCAAACACTCAGCCAATATCACTAGATGCGATCCAGGAGATTCAAATCGTGCTTTCACCTTATGATGTAAGTAACGGTAACTTTGCTGGTGCTGGTATCAATGCAGTAACACGCTCTGGTTCAAACAAATTTGAAGGTTCTGCATATTTCTTCGGTAGAAATCAGAACTCAGTAGGTAAAAGCCCTGATGCTGCAAGATTGAAAGCAACAGAATTTTACAACACGCAATATGGTTTCCGTTTAGGTGGACCAATTATTAAAAACAAATTGTTCTTCTTTGTTAACGGAGAGCTAGGCAGAGTTCAGCAACCAACTACCTTTAACGCTGGTGAACTTGGTTCAGTCCTTTCAGTTGCTGATGCTCAATCTATTGTAAATACTTTACAAACCAGATATCAGTACAACCCTGGAGCATTTGATGCGATCAATACACAGACAAGAAGCGATAAAGTATTTGCTCGTTTAGATTGGAATATCAATGCAAAAAATCAATTAACATTACGTCATAACTACATAAAGGCATTTGACGATAACATGTCCAGAAGTGGTACTTCATTCCGTTTTGGAAGCAACCTCTATCGTTTCAACGATAAGCAGAACAACTCGGTATTGGAGTTGAGAAGTTCAATTTCAGATAGATTATCGAACAATTTGATCATTGGTTATTCTAGAATCAGGGATACAAGAGCTTATGAAGGTCAGTTGTTTCCTCAAATTAGAATCAATAACGTGAATGCAACAGGTAACTCTGTATTCTTAGGTTCAGAAGCGAGTTCAACTGCTAACGAGTTGGATCAGGATGTTCTTGAGTTTACTGATAACTTCAAGATCTTTGCTAACAAACATACGTTCACTATTGGTACACATAACGAGTTCTTTAAATTTAGAAACTTGTTCATGAATAACTTCGCAGGTGCTTACGCATACAATTCGTTAGCTGATTTTACAAACAATGCAAAACCGAATACTGCAGCTTCTACTTATTCTATTGTACCTGGTGAAACAAGGCCAGCTGCCAGATTTGATGCAGCACAATTAGGTTTTTATTTCCAGGATGAAATTGACGTATTTACTGGTTTCAAATTGGTAGCAGGATTAAGAGCAGACATTCCGTTTATTAATGATACTCCTCCTGCAAACCCTTTGGTTGCTTCAACTTTCGCGTTCCAAAAAACTGATCAGGTTCCTAGCGGACGTATTCAGGTTTCTCCTCGTGTTGGTTTTAACTGGGATTTAACTGGCGACAGATCAATCCAATTAAGAGGTGGTACTGCGTTATTAACTAGTCGTGCACCATATGTTTGGTTATCTAACCAGTTTTCTAACAATGGTATGCTAACAGCTAATATCAATGCAACAAATGGAACAGGAACTTTCATTGCTGATCCTGCAAATCAAAAAGCAGCGGGTGGTACTGTAGGAACAACCTACGAGGTTAACTTAGCTAATCCTAACCTGAAAATGCCTCAATTGTTTAGAAGTAATCTTGCTGCCGATTTCAAACTGCCTCTTGGCATTATGGCAACGTTAGAAGGAATCTACTCTAAAACCATCAATAATATCCTTTACAGTAACATCAATTTAAAGAGTGCCGTAGGAAGAATTAATCCTAATCTTTCAGCTGGTAACGATACTCGTCCATTGTTCAATTATCCTTTAGCAGCTGGTAAAGTTAACCCAACTTTCACTAATGTATTTTATTTAGATAACAGTAGTAGAGGTGATTCATACTCATTAACTGCACAATTGCAAAAAGCATTTGGATCTAATTTCTATGCTACTGCAGCTTATACTTATGGTCAGGCTAAGGACGTAAACTCTGGTGCAAGCAGTACTGCTTCTTCAAACACCAACTTCGTTCAAACTTTAACTGGACCGAATAACCCACCGTTGGCTATTTCCAACTATGATATTCGTCACAGGGTTATTGGTAGCTTAAACTACACCATTAACTATGGTAAGCAAAAAGCTTCTGGAACTACAATTTCGTTGTTCTACTCTGGTAAATCAGGTACTCCATTTACATACTTATATGATGGTGACTTGAATCAGGATGGTGCGACTGGAAACGATCTACTTTATGTTCCTCGTAACCTTTCTGAAATTAAATTAGCAGATATTCCTGCAACAACAGGAACAAACCCAACACCTTTAATTCCGGTTGCAACACAGTGGGCTAACTTAGATGCATTTATAAATGCAGATCCTTACTTGAGCAAAATCAGAGGTCAGTATACCGAGCGTAACGGCGCAAGAATGCCTTGGGAAAACTTAGTTGACTTAAGAATCATGCAGACTTTAGGTGCAGTAATTAAGGGTTCAAAAAATAATATTCAATTATCTTTTGATGTGTTTAACGTAGGTAACTTGATCAATAAAGACTGGGGTAGATCTTATTTCTTATCTAATCAAGCGTCTACAATTATTAAGTATAATTATAATGCTACTACTGGTGGTACATACAATTTCACTCCACCTGTTAATAACAAAGCATATTCAGTGTCATCATTTACTTCTAGATGGCAAGGACAAATTGGAGTTCGTTACAACTTCAACTAGTCAATACCTAATTAATATTAAAAGGTGGCCCCAAAAGGGCCACCTTTTTTTTATTTGTTTTTCCGCGCCAACCGATTAATAAGCTCAGGCCAGTAAGCGGTAAGGAATAAGGCAGGGTTCTTAGAACCTCCATTCAACCGCCATACAACTCCCGTGTATCTCCCGTGTTTGCGTCAGGTTATGTTCAGGTCTTCTTCAGGTCTTCTTCAGGTTATGTTCAGGTTTTAGTGAATCTCACCTGACGAGAACCTGTAGCAAACCTGAAGAAGACCTGAAGATGATAGCGGACTTGTCTGGGTGTTTGACGGAAGATGCCGGGCAGTTCTCAGAGTGCAGTCCTCTCACAGGCATTCCTCAACCTTTTGGAATTTTAGTATATAGGATACAGGAGTTAAGCGGTTGATATAAGTGCAATTATATAAATTTTGTAACAAAATTTAACCAAGGGAGTCTCAGAAAAAATAATTAATTTTATTCTTATAAGGAATAATAATGTATGGACCGCCGTGATGGATGTTGCGTTAAGGTTCTTTTTGTAAACAATTTAAATTTTATCAATTATGGCATTTTCGAATGACGGCCTTCATGGCAACACAAATGGCAAGGTAGGGAACTTTGTCTATTACACCCGTATGGGTAAACCCATCGTGCGTAGCAAAGGGATTAATTTAGTCCCTCCAACAGTGGCACAGCTTTCCTGTCGCATGCAGATGAGCGTGGCCAGTGCTTTCAGCAAAGTCGTTAAAGGTTTTATTAACGTGGGCTTCGCACTTGAAGCAAAGAAGCAAAACAAAATGGTGAATACTTTGGTAAACTCCATCAACAAGGCAAAGGCCTTAAAAGGCATATATCCAGATATCGAGCTGGACTATACGAAAGCCGAGGTAAGCTTTGGTGACTTGGCAGTTGCCGATAATCCAGATGTAAGCATAACACCTGGTGGATTGCAATTCACCTGGGCAGTGGATGAACATTTGACCTGGCCAGATACTGCAGATCAGGCAATGTTGCTTGCATTTTTGCCGGAAGAGGGCAAGGAGGGCAAAGCGTATTTTACATTGTTCGGGAATCTGCGGTCAGCTGGTACCGCGCTATTGCACATCAATCAACCGATGCTTAACAAGCGTATGGAAACCTACATCTCGTTCATTTCGGCTGATGGAAAGCGCGTTTCTAACAGCGTATTTATTAAAACTTTAAACGGGTAATCATGGGAATTCAGTTAAACGGACTGTTAGGCACCTTTTACAACAAGACAGGTGCAGTAATTGGTCGCCGTTACCGCGGTATGAATGTGATTACAGGTTTGCAGCGAGGTGGCAACAAGAAATTTTCACCGGAACAACAAGAACAACAGTTTAAACTAGGGGCATTGACAGAAATGCTGAGTTATCTGGCGGAGGAAGTGTACGTTGGCTTTAAAAAATATAGAAAGAAAGGACATCCACTAAATGTAGCTTTTTCCTATAATTTTGAGAACGCCTTTACCGTACTGCCCAGAGTGGAAAAAACAGTACAGGCTCACGAAGATGCGAAACCGGTGGTCATGCTGGATTTTCCAAAATATATCTTACTTAACTACCCGAACTTGGTGTTAACCAGAGGAGATATTTTTAGTCCGGATTGCCCCTCTATAAACTTAGCACCCGATGGTAATTTTACTTGCAGCTGGCTGGCCACGCCAGAATACGTATACAATTGGGGAACAGATTTGGTTACCTTGTTGATTTGGAACGACACGCTCAAACTCTCTATGCATTACAGGTGTATGGCTTCGCGCGCAGCGCTTAGTTTTTCAGAAAGCGTTCCCAAAAATTGGGTGGGCCAAAATTTGCATGGTTATCTTTTTTGCTGTACCGCTGATGGTAAGCAAATGGGTGAAAGTGTTTACCTGGTGATATAGACAAGTTAAATAGGCTAATTTACATACCCATATTGAATTGCAGGAAAATATTTCTGATATTGCCCTCAGGGAGAAAGCATGAGGGATTTCAGCGACTTAGACGATTCTACAATTTTGCTGCAGCTTAGTGGGGGTGATCAATCAGCCTTCGATGCTTTGTATGACAGGCATTGGCAATTGGTGTTTAACACCGCATTTAAAAGGTTAGGAGAGGTCGAGAAAGCCAAAGACATCACGCAGGACGTATTTATACAACTGCTGACCAGGAAAGAAACCTCTCCTATACAAAATTTGCGTGCTTATTTATTGGTTGCTACCCGTAATGCGGTTTTCAAAGCGATGGAAAAAGGAAGCCGGATTACCTTTACCGACGAATCTGCAACGGAAGTCCCTGATCAGTCTGGCAGTGCAGATGCTGCGATCAAACATCGTGAGTTTTTACAAAATTTTAATGAGCTGGTCAATAATTTACCAGAGCAGCAGCGTATAATTTTTAAAATGCGGTTTGAAGAGGAGTTGACTAGTGTCGAAATTGCCGATCGGCTGCAAATATCTCCGAAAACGGTACGCAATCAGTTGGGTAAAGCATTGAACACACTCAGATCTACGCTTTATTTGCTTCCTTTCTTTATTATTTTTTCTAGCTAGCCGGTTCTTTACGTTTATTTTGAAAATAAATCAATTTGGCGTGGGCTATTTCAAAATTTTAGACTCATTGTATATATAGGGACATGAATAATCAAATAAAAAGACACTTTCTCGAAATTTTGTATAGGTACAATAGGGGTATCGCTAGTTCTACTGAGCAGAAATTCCTTGAATCATTCTACGACTTGCACGAGCATAGCGATGATTTAATAATTGAAGCTAATGAAAAAGATTATTTAGTGCTTAAAAATGATATCAGGACAGGAATTCAGCAAAAAGCTGGATATCTTCAGCGTCCAGGTAAGTCATTAAAGCTTAAATTGTGGGTTCGATATGCAGGTGTTGCGGCTGTGTTGTTGGTCATGTTTGGTTCGTTATTCATTTTTACTAAGCAAACTTCTAATGCTGATGCGATCGCTAATGCAGATAAATTTATCAAGCCAGGTGGTAACAATGCTATACTAACATTGGCCAACGGAAAGAAAATATTACTGAACACTTCAAATACCGGGAGGATCGCGATCCAATCTGGTGTATCTATAGTTAAAACTGCTGATGGTTTGATTACTTATCAGGTTTCTGATCAGCATGGTGATGAGGAAAGTAATTTAATCAATACCATTACCACACCTTCGGGCGGACAATACGCCGTTTTGCTTCCTGATGGAAGCAGAGTTCAACTTAATGCTTCGTCTACCTTGAGTTTTCCAACTCAATTTAAAAGCAATGAACGGGTGCTTTCGTTACAGGGAGAAGCTTATTTCGAGGTTGCCAAACAACCTGGCCGACCATTTAGGGTATTATCTGGCGATCATACAGTGGAAGTACTAGGTACCCACTTTAATATCAATGCCTATAAAGATGAAGCCGGTATCAGGACTACACTTATTGAAGGTTCTGTAAAAGTTTCTCAGGATACCAGAACTGAATTTTTAAAGCCTGGTCAGCAGTTACTTGCGGTGCCAGGTCGGCAGTTTGTTAAACGTGATGTAGAAGTAGAGAAATACATAGCCTGGAAAAATGGTTTGTTCAATTTCGAGAATGACGACATCAAATCGGTAATGCGCCAAATTGCGCGATGGTATGATGTTGATGTGAAGTATGAAGGCAACGTGTCCGGTCTGGAATTTTCCGGCGATCTCTTCCGTACCAGCAAACTTTCTTCGGTACTGAACATTCTGGAATTAAACAATGTACACTGTGAATTAAATGGGAGGACCATTACGGTTTCCTACAAAGAATAATAGTTTAAACACAACAGTTTAGCAAAAAGAATAACAACTAAATAACCGAAATATTAACCACCTAAACCAAACCACATGACAATACAGCTACAGCAACCTTAAAGCGCATTTTTCTTAAAAGAAGAAGCCGAAAGTATCTCACCTCTTTCGGCTTAAACAGGAAAGCAGGCCCGGAGTACCAGCAACGGTCTGCCATTTTTTAACCTTATTCAATCCAAAAGTATGAAATTAACTTTTCTTTACAAGGTCGCGTGCAATATTCGGCTTGTGAAGTATAAAACTTTAGTAGTGATGAAATTAACTGCTATACTGCTACTTGCAGGAACCATGCACCTTACGGCTGCGGTTTATTCACAGAACGTGACCATTTCCCGTAAGAATACGACGTTGGAAACCGTTTTTAACGACATTAAGAAACAAACCGGGTATATCTTTTTTTACAGTGATAAGGTAGATGCCCGCAACCAGTTCCTCAATGTAAACTTGCGTGCTGCCCCTCTGGAAGAGGCTTTAAAAGCTTGTTTAGATGCCCAGAACTTAACTTACAAAATTGTAGACCGCACCATAGTGATCATGAAAGACCATGAAGACCTGGTTGGTGCCGCTGTTGCGCAGATTGCTAAGAACCGAATTGAACTAACCGGAAAGGTAATTGATAAAACTACCATGCAAGGAATGCCCGGCGTAAACATTTCCTTTAAAAACAGTAAATCGTTTTTGGGGCAAACAAACGAGAAGGGTGAATTTAAAGTGAACGCACAACCCGGAGATATTCTTGTTTTTACATATGTAGGTTACAAGGAGGTAGAAATAAAAGTAACCAATGGTAAGCCGCTAACCATTACTATGGAAGACCAGGTAAACACCATTGACAATGTGGTGGTAACTGGTTACCAGGTGATTAAAAAAGATAGTTATACTGGTAGTGCGATAACGATTAAAGGGGAAGATTTGAAAAGATCCAATCCACAGAATTTGCTAAAAGCAGTACAAAGTTTCGATCCGTCTTTCCGTTTGCTGGACAACAACCTTGCAGGTTCTGATCCAAATGCTATGCCGAGGATCAATGTGCGTGGGGCAACTGCCTTACCGTCAATTCCTACCAGTGCTGATGATTTGGTAAATAGAGAAAATCTTTCTGCGCAGTTTAATCTACCTGCTTTTATATTGGATGGATTTGAGGTGAGCTTGCAGAAGGTGGTAGATTTGGACATCAACAGAATTGAATCTGTTACCCTGTTAAAGGATGCTGCAGCTACTGCTGTATACGGATCGCGTGCTGCCAACGGTGTAATGGTTATTACCACTAAGGCTCCAGTTGCAGGAAAGCTTCAAGTTTATTATAATGCCGAGCTTCAGGTTACTGCACCAGATCTTTCGGGATATCATGTATTGAATGCAAAGGATAAAGTAGCGTATGAGCAACAAGCAGGTCTATTCACAAATTTAACCCCTGGAGTTGGTGGCGATACACAAGATAATTTGGATGCACAGCTTTTTACCAGGCTTAAAAATGTAGCCAGTGGGGTTAACACGTATTGGTTGTCTCAGCCTTTGCGTAACACCTATGGTCAGAAACATTCATTAAGTGCTCAGGGAGGAGACCAAAGTTTCCGCTATGGTGTTGATTTGCGTTATCAAACCATGCCAGGTGTAATGAAAGGTGCTACGAGAGATAGATTTAGTGGAGGTATGAATTTTAATTACAACCCTTCTTCAAGACTATTGATCAGGAATGATCTTTCTGTAAATCAAACCAATGGTGTGAATTCAAATTATGGAAGCTTTTCTAACTATGCTTACATGAATCCATACTATCCAATAACTGATAGTTTAGGCAGAACGATACAAGAACTGGCCAACTGGCGGGTGGACACTTTTGTGAATGGACCAGACCAGTATCAAGATAGGTATGTTTTTAATCCATTATACGAAGCCAGCTTGAGCAATTTTAGCAAGGACTCTTATTTTGAGATGATAGATGCGTTGTCTGTAGATTACAAGATATTAGAGAGTTTGCGCTTACGGGCATTGGTAAGTTTGAACAACACAATGGCTAAATCAGATAATTTTGTGTCACCTTATAGTAATGAATTTTATGGCACTTCTACCAATGATTTGAATAAGAGGGGTCGTTATGATGCCAACACTACTAATACCCTTAAATTAGATGGAACTTTCTCACTCAGCTATTTCAAGCAGCTAAATGAGCACTCCATCAATATGGTGTTGGGTTCTAATATACTATCATCAAAGTCCGACTACAAAGGATTTTCTGCTCAAGGCTTTTCTAACGACAAATTTACCAATGTTGGCTTTGCGCGTATTTATAAAGAGAATTCATCACCTGATGGTAATGTCTTGATCAGCAGAACGCTGGGCGCTTTCTTTTCAGGTAACTACGCCTTTCAGAACAAATACTTATTGGATGCTACATTTAGGTTAGACGGTTCATCCGCTTTTGGATCTGATAGCCGGTTTGCACCTTTCTGGTCTATCGGTTTAGGATGGAACTTGCATAACGAGGAATTCCTGAAAGATAGTAAGGTAATTAGTCAGGTTCGTTTAAAAGCAAGTACGGGTATTCTGGGTTCCATTGGTTTCCCGCCATATATGTCCCGCTCCATCTACAATTACTATAACGACAACTGGTACTCAACGGGTATTGGTGCTGCAACACAGAATTATGGAAATAGCAACTTGCAATGGCAGAAAACCAGAACCTATGATGTAGGTGCTGATATAGGCTTCTTGAAGGATCGTTTTGTGGTTTCTCCCCGTTATTATTACAAGTTAACACAAGGACTAATTACTGATATCAATCTTGCCCCATCCACAGGTTTCACGACTTACAAAGAGAACCTGGGAGATATGAGTAATAAAGGTTATGAGGTTTACTTAAGGGCTAATCTGTACACCAGGCCTGACAGGTATATCAATATTACAGGTAACATTGCTCAGAACAGAAACACGATTGTAAAGATCTCCAATTCGTTAAAAGCATTTAACAGTCAGATTGACAACATTCAAAATAATTTAAGCAACAATTTGTATGCTACGCCACTGTTACGTTATAACGAAGGTCAGTCTATTAACACCTTATATGGCGTAAAATCTATGGGTATTGACCCTGAGAATGGTAAAGAAATCTTTCAAAAATTAGATGGCTCTTTAACTTACGATTATGACATCAGGGACCAACAGCCTATTGGAAATACGGAAGCTTTGGCTGAGGGTAATATCGGTACCACAATTAATTATAAGGGCTTCACATTAAACGTGAATTTCTGGTACCGCCTGAACGCAGATATCTATAACCAAACTTTGGTTGACCGAATTGAAAATGCAGACCCAAGGTTCAATGTTGACAGAAGAGCGATGACCTTACGTTGGTCGCAACCTGGAGATAATGCTTTGTACAAAAACATCAAAGATCTAACACCAACCAGGGCAAGTTCAAGATTTGTGCAGAGCGAAAGCTTGATTGATTTGCAATCTGTAAATCTTTCTTATGATTTAAAACGTGAATTGGTTCGTCGCATGGGTTTCCAGAATATAAGGGCGTCCATTACCGCTAATGATTTGTTCAGGTCTTCAACTATACAGATTGAAAGGGGTATTAACTCTCCATTTGCCAGAAGTGCAACGTTTTCTTTATTGGCTTCATTTTAACCTTACTACATATGAAACATTATATTTATTTCATCATCATCGTCCTGACCTTCTCGTCTTGTAAGAAATTTCTGGATGTACAGCCCGAATCGGACGTAACTAAGGAGGATCTTTTTAAAACCGAGGAAGGATTTAAAGAAGCACTCAATGGCGTGTATAATTTAGCTTCGGAACAAAAGTTATATGGAGGTAACTTAACGTTTGGCCAGCTGGACATTATGGCGCAGAACTATGAGTTCACCGATTTGGACAATAGATTAACGCAATCTCTTACCTATACAGACGCAAATATCATCAAAAGGAACGATGAAATTTGGGCAGCCGCTTACAGCACAATTTCTAATGTGAACACCATTTTGGATGCTGCGGAAAAGAATAAAGGCATTTTGTTTGACAAGAACTACGAGCTTATTAGAGGCGAAGCGCTGACCTTAAGGGCCTATCTGCATTTTGATTTGTTGCGCATGTTTGCTCCGTCTTACGCAAGCAAACCTAGTGCACCTGCGATTCCTTATGTTACGGCAGTAACAATTAAGAGTACACCTTTTTCCACAGTAAGCCAAGTACTTGATAAAATCATTGCAGATTTAACAGAAGCCAAGCAATTGCTTAAAGTTGCTGATCCGATTCTTGCTTCATCTTACGTGGTTGGGTATGCAGATAAGACCTATCCTGCTGGATTTCCAGAAAACAAGAAATCAACTGAAACGAGCAGCGGATCACTTTTTTTACAGAACCGCAGGCACAGGATGAATTACTTTACAGTTTGTGGAGAACTGGCCAGGGTTTACTTATATAAAAATGACCAGATCAATAGCTTAGCCAATGCTAAAGAGGTAATTGATTCAAAGAAGTTTCCATGGACAGCGCAGGCAGATTTTTTTAATTTAAATAGCGAACAGAGGGATAAAGTATTTTATCCTGAAATTATTACTGGTTGGTTCGTTCCAAAATCACAAGACTTGGTGAGAGATCGATTCTGGAGAGACGTGCCAGATTATGCCCCGACCATTAGTCAGAAGGACTTGATTTATGAAAAAGGGAGTGTTGGTGCAGATGATTGGAGATTCAGACAATGGTTCCGTGATGTTTCTTCTACTACCTCGGCAGGTCGTTCTCTTTTTCTGAAATATACATGGAATGGTAGTGGCTTAAGAAACCTACATCCATTACTTGCTCCCGCAATGCGCCTGTCTGAAATGTATTACATCGCTGCCGAGGCGAGCTTTGACAGTGATCCGGTAAAAGCAACAGCTCTAGTAGATAGCGTACGGTTCCACAGGGGAATAGGCACCATCATACCAAAGAACATTACCAAACCTGATTTTATTAAAAAGCTGGTTGAGGAAGCACGTAAAGAGTTTTACGGAGAAAGCCAAATCTTTTATATGAACAAAAGGCTAAACCGTGATATCATTAACACCAATGGGATGATCTATCCTGCGAGCGACAAGATCTTTGTGTTGCCTATACCGATAGACGAAATAGGTTATAGAAACTAAAACTGAAGAAATCATGAAAAGATATATTCCATTTACTTTTTTGCTGGCCGTGTTGCTGTTTGCATGCAAGAAAAACGATGTTTACCAATACGATAGCGAGACCGATAACATTTATTTCCGTTATTTGGATGCTCAGGGAAATAAAGATACCACATCGGTTACGTACTCCTTTGCTACCAGTCCGGGCAAGGTTAGCGATACCATATGGATACCTGTAAGTATTGCTGGAAAACGTGTAAACAGAAGCCGTAGTTTTGTCATTACCGTAGTGGATTCGGCAACGACCGGTAAGGTGGGCACGCATTATGAGGCACTGAAGCCTTCTTATGTAATGCCTGCAGATTCTGGTAAGGTACGTGTACCTTTTATCATTAAAAATACAGATCCTGAACTGGCTAATCTAACGAAGAAAGTTACGCTTAGAATAGGAGAAGGCGGAGATTTTAAAGGTGATCTTCCTGTAATCGTGAGAACGAAAAGTTTCCTGTTTTCTAACAGATTGGAGCAGCCGTCCTGGTGGATGTACTGGCAAGGAAATTTAGGGCCATACAGCAGAACTACGCATAAGCTATTTTTAATATCTGGCGGTCAGGATTTGACAAATCCAGCAGCACCTAATGGTTACCTTGGGATACCAAGAACGTTATATTATATAGAGAATGCCAAGAACTTTGTGAAGGATCCGTTTACCTGGGTAGCCAGAAATCCTGACAAAGGATATGTGCTTACCAAAAGAACTGATGGCAGCCAGGATTATGATTTTTACCAAGCATCAGCACCGCTTGTTAAAATCCAGCTGAAGTATTTTCCTCAAGTGAACAGCTATTTCTTTATCAATGAGAATGGCGGTCAAATTATCATCAACTAAATAGCAGATCATGAAATTAAGATTTATATATATATTAGTTCTGGCGGCATTCTGCTTTGCATCCTGCAAAAAAGACCTTGGAAATTACACCTACTCAGCCCCATCAGAGCCCATAGTAGAAGGTATTCAAGATGCAAACATTAATGCGCTGATTGGCGATTCGCTGATTATTAAACCAAAAGTGAGCTTAGCCGGTGCAGATCCGCTAAAGGATCTAAACTTCGAATGGCGGATCCTTATATTGGAAGACCTGCGTGAATTGAGCTTTACCGGTTACCCGTTTAAAATGTTGTTTAACCTTGGAACTGGTGAGCGTGCTGCAACGTTAATCGTTACAGATAAAAGAAACGGACTGATATACAAATACAAGTTTAAGATTACTGGTACCACCCAATTCTCAAATGGAACTGTAATTTTGAGTAATGATGGTGGAAAAGCTAAGCTTTCTTTTGCCAAGCCTGATAATAGCATACTGGCCAATATTTACGAAAGCTTACAGCCTGGCAAATCATTACCCAATAATCCTGTGCAGTTATACTATTCGAAACCTTTACCTTATCAATTGTTGAGTAAGGAAGAGTACTGGATCATGTGTAATGACCCAGTTGCCGGAAGCGTAATTGTAAACCCAAGTACGTTATTGCGTAAAGATGATTTTAAATCGCAGTTTTTCCTGCCGCCGCCCGTTATCGTTCCAGGATACCTGGAGACCGATATGGGTACCTTATCGCGTGGGGTGATTAACGGTAAGTTTTATTCCGGTGTGTATACTACCGCTCCGTTTGCACCTGATTACGGAAAATATGCAAATGAATTTCTAGGAGATTACTCGCTATCGCCTTATTTTAGTAAAGAAGGCGGTTATATTTTTGGATTTGATACCAAGACTAAGGGCTTTGTTGGATTTGATGGTGGGGGCACATATTTCGGTACAAATTATACCTCAGCCGTTTTGCCTTTTGATCCTAAGAATATTGGTATGAGCAATCTGGTTTATATGAAAGCTGTTAACGGGCAAACTACTTATGCTTTCTTCAGAGATGAAACAGGAACCTATGAATATCAATTCACCATACAGTTTAACAGCATTCCGAGGGGAATTGTACCGCAATCTAAACGGTTGTTTACCGGTTCTGCTTTGGTGATGGCCGATTCGAAATGGTTAAGGAATTCGATTAATGTATTCTATTTTTCATCGAACGACAAGATTTACCGGTACAATCCAATTAACCAAGAGGTAAGGGCGCTGGATGCCAATTTTAACGGTAAGAAAATCACCATGATGAAGATCAGTGCTGACGACAATACCCTAACTGTGGGTGTTCAAGGATCGCTGTATTCCGTTGATGTTACAGTAGGTAAGAACGGAACCATCATAGATAGCAAAACCATCAACGGCATTCCAGGAGGTCCTGTCGATGTACTCATAAGAACTAATTAAGACAAATCACATGAAATATAAATTTATAGTAATAGCTGTTTTCTTGCCATTCGTGGTTGCAGCACAGAAACCCGCCCCTAACTTTACCATGACTGGCAAGATTGGCAGCTTAAACAAACCTGCAAAGATTTACCTGGACTATAGTTCCAACGGTGTTGGCGCAACTGATTCTTGCGAACTGGTTAATGGTACATTCAAATTTAGCGGCAAGCTTGATGGTGATTACGCATCATCAAGGATGACCTTGTCCAGGGATGGAATTCGCGACAAAGAAATCTACAGCAAAGGAACAGGAGACGTAATTTATCCAAGCTTTGGCAGGGAAAACATCAGCATCAATTCTGCTGATTCTCTTTACAATGCGAAATGGACAGGATCAAAAGTTTATAACGAACTGGTAGCATTTACCAAGGCTGTTGGTCCGCCGGTGATGACCATTCATCACAATGCAAATGTGGCTCTACAAAGAGCAACTCCTGAACAGCAAAAAGATACCTTATTCTTTAAGGCACTCGATAAAACGGTAAGGGGGATGCAAGCGTCCAGAAGAGAAAAAATACTCACTTTCGCCAAGAATAATCCCAATTCTTATTTTGCTTTGCAGGGTTTATCTGAAGCATTTGGTGGTCAGGCTTCTAAAGTCGCTGAAATTAATCCATTGTTTAATGCGATGAGTGAGGGGCTTAGGTTATCTTACGAAGGCCAAAGCCTTTATAAAATGCTGAGTGCGAATACCATCACCGCAACAGGTGCTGTAGCTCCTAACTTCACGCAAAAAGATGTAGATGGCAAATCTGTTTCTCTTTCAGACTACAAAGGTAAATATGTATTGGTAGAGTTCTGGGCAAGCTGGTGCTCGCCATGTCGTGCTGAAGGGCCGAACTTATTAAAACAATATGCAGCTTACAAAGATAAGGGCTTTGAAATACTGGGTGTTTCTGTGGATAGTGACAGAGCCAAATGGTTAGAGGCGATCAAGAAAGATGGTTATACCTGGACTCAAGTGTCAGATTTAAAAGGTTGGGAAACTGATGTGCGTAAGGTTTACGGCATTTCAGGAGTGCCAGCTAACTTTTTAATTAGTCCTGATGGCAAGATCATTGCCGCTCATTTAATGGGAGAGAAACTAAATAAAAAGCTTCAGGAACTGTTCGTGAATTAGGCTTAGTTAACGGATTTTTGAACAACGGGCCAATAAAATGGCCCGTTTTTTTTAATCTATAAACCGTCATTAATTACTAATTGTAAAATGAATTAAAACAATTGTGCGATAAAACCAGTACATTGTATAAATCACCACTAGCACATAGAGGTTAAATTATGGGAATAGTCATATTTGGAGGTATCATTACCTTACTTTTTGGGTTAAGCGTTTTGTTCTATAAGTTTATTGTAAGTCAGGCAATGAAGTATTTTATACTCCCTGCGCTGCAGAAAACGAAGTACGTACTCAAAGATTTCGGCTTTGCCGGGTTTTTTACTATTGGCGATTTCCAGGAAGAAGCCCTATCTATTCGTCCAATTTCTACAAACGGATCTGTTATGAATTCCATTTACATTTTCCTATATATTTCAACAGCCAATGCTACTGAAACATTCAGGATGACTGCCAGGATTGAAACTGTATTTTTCTGGATTAGTAAGGTAGAGTATAGTCACGAGTTGAGTTAAAGTTCTTATTTAAGGAAAATACAATTATCTTGAACTTTGTTTACGTACTGGATGATTGTTAACCGAATATTAACTAGATTTTGCAATGAAGATTTTATGCTTATGCCTGGCGATTTTGCTGGCACAGAGCCCGTTTTTAAAGGCTCAGGATGTAAAAAAGAAGATCAAACTATTTGATGGAAAAACATTTAATGGCTGGCAGGGAGACACTGCCAAGTCCTGGCGGATTGAAAATGGCGCAATTGTAGGTGGCCGACTGGATTATATGGTACCTCATAATGAATTTATTTCCACTACATCAAAATATTCAAACTACATATTGAAGCTTAAATTTAAACTAACCGGCACTGAAGGTTTTGTGAATGGAGGTGTACAGTTCCACAGCGAGCGCATCGCTAATCCGGATTTTGAGATGAAAGGTTATCAGGCTGATATTGGAGATGGTTTCTGGGCATCGTTATACGATGAGTCGCGCAGAGACAAATTACTCATTACTGCCGATCCAGAGTTGGTGAAACAACTTTTAAAAAGAGGGGAATGGAACGATTATGAGATTAGAACCCAGGGCCGTAGAATTCAAATCTTCTTAAATGGTACCCAAACCGTTGATTACACAGAAGAAGACCAATCCATACCACAATCTGGACTTATTGCATTTCAGCTCCACGGCGGTGGAAAGACAGAAATATCCTACAAAAATATGATGCTTTATCCCAATAAATAGTCAATTTAAAGATATAATTGTATCGGTATTTGATACAATTATGCTACTCTTGAATGTGTAAAATGATTAATTTCGTTATTGCACAAATAAAACCAAATATAATATGAACTTGAAACGGTTACTTTTTACCCTTCCCTTTGCGCTCTTCATTGTTACTTTAAGCTTTGCCTTCAAAGACATACAGCACCACGTTCTGCATCAGGCAAAGGATGAAATTAAATACGACCGTGAGTACACACTGGAGACGACGATGCTGGGCTATATGAGTCCGGAGGGAAAACGTAATCCGACTTTAAAAGTGAGCAAAGGTGAACTTGTTCGCATAAAAATTGTGAATGGTGAGTTGATGACTCATGATATTGCGTTAGAAAAGGCAGCTATCAAAAGCAAAACCCTGGTGCAGAAAGGCGATACCTCGAGTGTTGTTTTCCGTGCAGATAAAAATGAAATTTATTATTGTAGCATTCCAGGGCACCGTGCCGCCGGAATGGTAGGGAAGATAGAAGTGGTGGAAGGCGCTATTAAGAAAGATGTAGCGATAGCCGGGATTGTTCCTAAAAAGGGCAATAAGGTACTCAACCTTAATTTCGAAAAAGGAACTTTGGAAGACTGGACTGCTACAGGCGATGCTTTTAGCAACCCATTGGTAACCACCGATCAAACTACGGTGTATGAAAAAGATATGAATACAGGCATTGCAGGCAAGTATTTTGTAAGCAGTGGTGGTACTAAAAACTATAAGAGAACTGGTACATTGACATCTGTGCCTTTTACAGTTACACAACCGTATGCATCTTTTAAGGTCTCTGGCGGAGCCCTTCAGGATACACGAGTGGAATTGGTTGAGGCAGATAACAATAATGTGATCTTCCAAATTACCGGTGCTGGTCGTGCTACTTTGCAGCCTGTAATTGTTGATTTGAGAGCCCAGTTGAATAAAGAGATCTATATCCGTTTGGTGGATAGTGAGACCGGAATTTCCCAGATTCCGTACATTGGTGATGACGTATGGGGACATATCAACTTTGATGATTTCTTGTTTTACCCAGTGAAACCTAATTTTCCGAATGAACTAAAAAAAGAAGACATCATTATTTTGCCACCGCTTGATCCAGTAATCAATGCTGGTTTATCGCCACAAAAAGCTGCAGAGGCGATGAGCCCTAAGCCTGGCTTTACCGTTAAACTGGCAGCTGCCGAACCTGATGTGGTACGTCCGATTAGTTTTACTATTGATGCCCGGGGCCGATTATGGGTAGTGGAAGCGCATACCTATCCGGTAAGGGCTCCGGAAGGACAAGGTAAAGATCGAATTTTGATACTGGAAGATACAAATGGAGATGGTACGCTAGATAAAAGAACTGTTTTCATGGAAGGTTTGAATTTGGTTAGTGGAATTGAAATTGGAATGGGCGGTGTTTGGCTTGGCGCTGCACCTAACTTGCTGTTTATTCCTGTTGATATGAAAACTGATAAACCTACTGGTCCGCCTCAGATTGTACTGGACGGGTGGGGCTATGACGATACGCACGAGATTCTTAACAATTTAAGGTGGGGTCCAGACGGGTGGTTATATGGCACGCATGGTGTATTTACTCAATCTAACGTAGGCGCTCCGGGTGCTCCTAACGAGCAACGTGTTCGTTTAAATGCAGGGGTATGGCGCTATCATCCGACTACTAAGAAATTTGAATTGTTTGCGGAAGGTACGAGTAATCCATGGGGTATTGATTTTAATGATTATGGACATCCCTTTGTTACTGTTTGCGTAATCCCGCACATGTTCCACATTGTTCAGGGAGGGCGTTTCTTACGCCAGGCGGGTAACCACTTTAATCCTTACACTTATGATGATATCAAAGAATCTGGTGATCACGTACATTGGATTGGAGATAGGGGTCCGCATGCCGGCAATTTCCGTTCGGCGTCAAAAGGTGGTGGTCATGCTCATGCTGGTGCTATGATTTACCTGGGTAGTGAAAACTGGCCTGCGCAATACAGAAATACCATTTTTATGAACAATATTCATGGCAGCCGCGTAAATGTCGATATTCCAAACCGCAAAGGCTCTGGCTATTCTGTAAGTCATGGAGAAGATTTCTTGCTGACAAATGATACCTGGTCGCAGTGGCTTAATTTTAAATATGACCAAAGCGGATCAGTATTCGCGATTGACTGGTATGATAAGAATCAATGTCATAGTCCTAATCCGGATGTTCACCAAAAGACGATGGGCAGAATTTTTAAAATCAGTCACGAAACCGATAAATGGGTAAAAGTAGATCTTTACAAGGCTACTGATAAAGAATTGGTGAATTACCAGCTTACAAAAAACGAATGGTATGTTCGCCAGGCGCGTCAAATTCTTCAGGAACGCGGACCAAACAAAAAAGTGCATAAGATGCTAAAGGAAATACTGACAAACAACCCTGATGTAACCAGGAAACTGCGGGCACTATGGGCATTGCATGTGACTAAAGGTTTGGAAGAAAAGGATTTGCTTGATTTGTTGAACAACGAAAGCGAATACATCAGAAGCTGGGGCATCCAGCTGATTGCCGAAGATAAAAATGTTTCGGACGCAGCATTGAAGCGCTTTGCAGAATTGGCAGTTTCAGATTCATCACCTTTAGTAAGGCTTTATTTAGCCTCTGCTTTACAACGTGTAGAGCCTGCGAAACGCTGGGCTACACTAGAAGGTTTGGTGCAACATGCTGAAGATAAGGATGACCATAACTTGCCATTGATGCTTTGGTATGCTTTAGAGCCTGCCGTGCCGCTGGATGTGCCTAAAGCTTTAGAGTTGGCCAACAAAGCTAAAGAAGCGAACATATTGCCATTTACCAAAAGAAGGATAGGTGCGATGAATTCTCCTGAATCAAAAAAGGCCTTATTGGACTTTGATAAAAAGAATGGTAAACCAGCTGCGGAAGGGCATATGGACCACAATATGCACGGAGGAATGCGTTAATTCTTTACCGTGTGGGCGTTTTGAAACATTAATTTTTAAAAAGTGTTGTAGCTAATACCTAAGGTGATTGGTTATGGGACTTCATAAATACAATGAGAAACGCGACTTTAATAAAACTGCTGAACCAAAAGCAGGCAAGAGTAAGGACAAGAACAAACTGCTGTTTGTAATACAAAAGCACGATGCCACGCGCCTGCACTATGATTTCAGATTAGAGATGGAAGGGGTTTTAAAAAGTTGGGCGGTACCGAAAGGTCCGTCCACTGATCCTAAAACCAAGCGGCTGGCAATGATGGTAGAGGATCATCCATTCGATTACCGGAGTTTTGAAGGCATCATTCCACAGGGAGAGTATGGGGGAGGTACGGTTATCGTATGGGATGAAGGAACATATGAGCCAATTGAAGAGATTAAAGGAAAAAAAGCCCAGGAAAAACACCTGCTTAAACAACTTGAAGCAGGCTCATTAAAAATTAAACTCCATGGTAAAAAACTAGAGGGTGAATTTGCTTTAGTGAAAACTCATGGAATGGGTGAGAACGGCTGGTTGTTAATAAAACATAAAGACGAGTTTGCCTCTGTCAAGGACATCACCAAAGCAGAGAAATCAGTTTTATCAAATAAAACACTTGCGCAGGTAGAAAAAAGTAGCGATAATGTTTGGCACAGCTCTAAGACGGATGAGGCAAGAGCAGCAGCTCCACCCGCGAAAGGGGGTAAAAAAGATAAAATGCCGACGGGTATGAAACCTATGCTCGCCACTTTAGTGGATGAACCTTTTCATGATCCGGACTGGGTTTATGAAGTGAAATGGGATGGATACCGCGCCCTGGCATTTTTAAACCAGGGAGATGTTGAACTACTCTCCAGGAACAATAAAAGCTTCAACGAAAAGTTTTATCCCATTTATGATCTTTTAAAGGAGTTTAAAATAAACGCAGTCCTTGATGGCGAAATACTGGTGTTAAATGAAAAGGGTATTTCCAATTTTGGCGATTTGCAGAACTGGCGTAGTGAGGCGGATGGAGATTTGGTTTTCTACGTTTTTGACATCATGTGGTACGATGGTAAAGATTTAAAAGACTTGCCCCTAAATGAGCGACAGGCCATTTTGGAAAAGGTGCTTCCCGTTGAGAATGACAGTATACGACTAAGTAAAGTATTTAAGGCTAACGGAATCGAATTTTATCAGGCTGCTGAGAAAATGGGTTTGGAGGGTATTATTGCCAAAAAAATAGACAGTACCTACAGTGCCAATTACCGGTCTAAAGAATGGCTGAAAGTGAAAGTTCATAAAAGGCAGGAAGTCATCATTGCCGGTTATACAAGAAATGAAGATACTTCAAAACCTTTTAGCTCCCTGCTGTTAGCAGTTTATGAAGATGATGCGCTAATCTATGTTGGAAAGGTAGGAACGGGCTTTTCGGTAAAGCAACAAAAGGAAATGATGGAAGAATTCAAGGCGTTAACGACCAAAGAAAGTCCCTTTGATCAGATTCCGGATGTGAATAAACCTTCTCGCTTCAGGCCAAATCCACCGAACGCGAAAGTTACCTGGTTAAAACCTAAATTGGTTTGTGAAGTAGCGTTTTCTGAAATAACCAGTGATGGAGTATTTAGGCACCCATCGTTTCAAGGAATGCGAATTGATAAGAAGGCGAAAGACGTTGTTAGAGAAAAAGCGGAGCCGACAGATAAATTGGTAGAGGAATTAGAAGCGACAGCGGATAAGGGATCACCTGTCCATGAAGATGTTGTAACGCCGCCCAAGGGTAAGCAAAAAAAGACGTTGCTCAATCCAAAAGAGGAAACCCAAGTAAAGAAAGTGAACGGGCATGAATTGAAATTTACCCACTTGAGCAAGCTTTATTGGCCGGAGGACGGCATCAGTAAAAGAGATATGTTCAACTATTATTATCAAATAGCAGATTATATTTTACCTTATTTAAAAGACCGGCCGATGTCTTTAAACCGCTATCCTGGCGGTATTCATTCCAAGAGTTTTTATCAGAAGAATGTGAAAGATACGGCACCCGACTGGGCGGCGACTTTTCCATATAGCACCGGTGACGGTGAGGCTAAGGAATACCTTTTAGGAGACGATGAAGCGACACTGCTTTGGATGGCCAGTTTGGGCTGCATTGAAATGAATCCCTGGTTTAGCAGGGCAGAGACACCCGATAATCCTGATTATTGCGTAATCGATTTGGATCCGGATAAAAATACTTTTGACCAGGTTATTGAGGCTGCAAATGTAGTTAAGGAAGTTTTGGACAGCATTGGCGTTCCATCATTCTGCAAAACGTCAGGTTCAACAGGCATGCACATTTATGTGCCTTTGGGTGCAAAATACGATTATGATCAAAGTCAGTTATTCGCACGAATTATAGTAGATATTGTGCATAAGCAAATTCCTAAGTTTACCAGTTTGGAAAGAATGATTGCTAATAGAAAAGGTAAAATGTACCTGGATTTCTTGCAAAACAGGCCCGGAGCTACTATAGCGGGTCCGTATTCTTTGCGGCCAAAGCCGGGTGCAACCGTTTCTATGCCTTTGCATTGGGAAGAGGTTAAAAAGGGATTGACTATGAAAGATTTTACAATTTTGAATGCAGTTGACCGAGTAAAGAGCGAAGGCGATTTGTTTAAGGGTGTGCTTGGAAAAGGAATTGATTTAGAAAAGACAATAAAAAAAGCGCAGTCAACGTTTGGTTAAAGCCGTTAAATCAGTATTTTGGCGTTTCTTACCAAATTTAAATAATGGATATAGTCGGACGAAAAATATGGGATGACACTGCACTAATTATTGCTTTTAAAGAAGGCAATAGGGAAGCGTTCTCTCATTTGTTTGAAAAATTCTATAATGCGCTCTGTTTTTTTACCAGGAATATAACTGCTGATGCTGACCATGCGGAAGACATAGTGCAGGAGGTTTTTTTTAAGCTTTGGCACAAGCATGCTGATTTTGTCGATCTTCCTGCAATCAAAGCATTTCTATACATCAGTTGTAAAAACGCGTCCCTTAACTATTTGGAAAAGGAAAAGAATAAGGGAAGTCACCAACGGGAGCTTTTACGTGTTTATGGCGAAACGGAAGATTTTGTACTTAACGAAATCATTTATTCAGAATCTCTAAGAGAGATCAGTATTGCTTTAGACGAATTGCCCGAACAATGTGCTGCAGTGATGAAACTGCTATTTCAGGAAGGGCTTAAGCCACAAGAGGTTGCGACTGAATTGGGTATCACTGTCAGCACTGTTTACAACCAGAAAAGTAAAGGAATCTCGATTTTGAAAGAGCGACTTTCCCTTCAAAGTTTCGCTTTACTGGCCATCATGTTATCAGATAAATTTGTCAATTGAAAAAATATTTTCATTTGGCATAGAGATTTTGGTAGGGCAACGGTTTTTATATTATAAACGAAAACAATGCCCGAACAAAAAATCATTTCATCCTTTAAGATAAGCGCCTTGTTGGCACTCGATTTAAGGGCGGAGCTGAATGCAGAAGAGCAGGGCTTTCTTGATAACTGGCTGAAACAATCTCCAGCAAACCAATCAATTTATAACAGGCTTAAAGATGATAAGATTAAACAGCAAGATCTGGCTGTGTTACAATCTTTCAATATGCCTGAAGCTTTGCGAAAGGTTCAAGATCGGATCAATACTAATTTAAAAAATTCAAAAAACTATAGGCCGTTATTTTATGCTATCGCTGCTGCAGTTGCATTGATGACGGTGGCGACCTTTTTCTACCTATCCAGCCGAAACAGCGATCTATTAGACAGTGCTATTGTAAAGAACATTACAATAACTACTTCTAAGGGTATGGATAAGGACATTACATTGCCGGATGGCACCAAAGTTTGGCTAAACGCCGTTTCAACGCTTTCATATTCCCCCGGGTTTGATAAGTCAGATTATCGAACCGTTTCCCTGATCGGCGAAGCCTACTTTGTTGTTACTAAAAATCCCAAAAGACCTTTCATCGTCAAAACCAAACTACAGAACATTGAAGTGGTTGGAACAGAATTTCTTGTAGAAAGCTATCCTGAGGACTCTGAAGTTAAAACGTCATTATATAATGGCATCGTTAAAGTCAAGCGAGCCAATAAACCCGATATTGTTCTCTCACCTGGTCAGCAAAGTTTGGTATCAAACTTTGCTATCAGGATTAAACAAATAGAGAACGTTAATGAGAATATTAATGGTCAAAAGAACGATATTTCGTTTGACAAAGAGCCACTTGACCAGGTTATGCGTAAAATAGCCAGGTGGTATGATATTGAAGTAAGTTATCCGGAAAATGTGAATGCAGGCAATATCTCGGGATCAATATCAAAAAATGCCAGTTTAGCTGAACTTCGGGAAATCTTAGCTGCATTATATCCTAACCTGACCGTTGCAGCCAGGAAAAACCAAATCATCATTACTGAAAAGCCGATTACAAGAAAATAGGTCGGTCCAACTTTATTGCGATGCGGTGAGCGGCATTCATCAAACCAACGTGACTGTAAGCCTGAGGGAAATTGCCCCATTGACTGCCATCAACTTCATCAACATCCTCGCTAAACAACATGAGGTGATTTGCATATTTGATGATTGATTCGAATTCTTTAATTGCATCATCTAAACGACCAACACAGGCAAGTGCTTCAACATACCAAAATGCGCAGATTAGAAAAGTAGTTTTTGGCTTTCCAAAATCATCGGTATGCTTATAACGATAGAACAAGCCATTTTCTGCCTTTAGTTCCTTCTCCAGTGCAATCAGATGGTCTTTAGCTTTCTGTGAGTTTGGATCAAGATAGTTCATTAGTATTAATTGTAGGGTGCTCGCGTCGAGATGGGCGCTTCCAACTGCATGGTTGTAAACTTTTCTTTCAGGATCATAACAATCTTCAATATGCTGAGCAGCTTTCTTTACCAATATGCTGGCTCTTTCTTCAAATGCGCTGTTTCCTATTGTTTTGGCCATCTTCAAGGCCGCATTGGCTCCGGCCCACTGGAAAAGGTTGGTATAGCAATGGATGTGGGCGAGATTTCTAAATTCCCAAATACCCGCATCTTTCTCATCAATAGTACGTTCTATCTTGCCAAGCAGATAATCCAGCCATTGTGTTGAATCCTGTCTTTCGCGAAAGATAAAACGGTGGTCTGTATAGAGCGGAAGCATAGAAACCAGCACCTGGCCATAAATATCGTTCTGAATATGTTCATAAGCCTGATTACCAATCCGAACGGGTTGATTGCCTAAATAGCCACTAATGTTTTCCAAAATACTTTCTGTAAGTATGCGCTCTCCCGCTATACCAAATAATGGCTGGTAACGCTCGTCATCCCGGAAGGAAATGTCTGTGACGTAACCAAAGTATTTTTCCATCTCCTCGAAATGACCAATGTGATTTAGAGCGGTGATGACGTAATAGGTGTCTCGCATCCAGCAATAGCGGTAATCCCAGTTGCGTGTGCTTCCGGGTGATTCCGGTAGACTAGTGGTACTCGCAGCTATAATGGCACCGGTATCTTCATACTGATGAATTTTTAGCACAAGAGAAGACCTGATCACGATATGTTGATAGAATCCGGCAATGTTGGAATGCTTGATCCACCGTCTCCAATACTTGATGGTTTCTGTAAGAAAACGATCAGCGGTACTGCTGATCGGTGCATCAAGCTTGTGCCCATAGGTTAGGATGAGGTATTTGGTTTCATTTAACGCGAAGTACTTTTCATCTTCAATATAACTCAAAGAAATATTTGTACTGAGCTGCATATCTTCATCCGCGCCTGTAAACTCAATATGGTTGCTGCCACGGTGTTTTTCTTGTTTAATGCTACCATAATCTGCAACCGGCTTGCAAATAACCCTCACACGAGGATTACCTTCCAAAGGTTCTATTTTCCTGATCAGCATCAGGGGTTTAAAGTAACGTTCATATTGGAAAAACCGGGGAGCAAAGTCGGTAACCCGATATTTGCCTTCAGCGTTTGTAATTTCTGTGCAAATGACGTTGGTGTTTTCAAGATAAAATTGTGTAGAGCTGAATTCACCCGCAGGTTTAACCGAATATTCTCCACCTTTATCCCGATCAAGAAGGCCACCGAAAACGAAGGTGCTATCAAAACGCGGCCAGCACAACCAGTCTACATTTGTGTTTTTATTGATGTGTGCCAGGTAAGCACAATTTCCGATGATGCCGGTTTGGTAGGTATGTCTTTCTTGCATAACTAATATTTTATAGCTGGTTCTGAGTAAATGGTAAAGCTTCTTAGCAAGTCGCGGACTTCCTTATAATCTTTTAAATAATACTTGGCTGCGGATATGTTACTTCCTACCTTTATGGTATAGGCGCTATCTGGCAACGCTTTAAAAATGTCTTCGTCTGTGTGGTCATCACCCAGGGCAATAATAAAATCGGGATTATTTTGATGCAGCCAGTTTTGCGCTGCTTTTCCTTTGTTAACTTCGATATTCTTGAACTCTATAACTTTATTCCCTTCCATCATTTGCAGTCCTTTATCTGCAATGAACATCCGCATATGATTGGAAATTTCATTCGCCCGCAATTCGCCTAACCCTTTCTCTACTTTACGATAATGCCAAACCAACGAAAAGCTTTTTTCTTCTATAAATGAGCCCGGAGTACGATCAGTGTAAGTGTCAAGCACAGTACGAACCTCCTGTTTCCATTTATCTGTGAGCAGGGGTAAGGATCTCCATTCTTCACCCAGGTGTTTTTGCCAGGCTCCATGCTCTGCGATCATATCCAGTTTCAGGTGGCCAAACCATTTTTCCAGCGTGATGTAATTACGGCCGCTAATCAATATTACCCGGTTTGCAGGATCTGCAGTGAGGTCATTTAATATTTGATAAAGCGCGTCATCTGGCATGGCCTTGTTAATATCAGCATTAAAACCAACGAGGGTACCATCGTAATCCAGAAAAATAAAACGTTGTTTTGCCTGTGCGTAATCAAAAGCAATTGTTGCACGTATAGATTGTGCTGCGTGTTTTGTTAAGAGCGATTGTTGCATTTGTTTAACCTCTGCTAGTTTGTCCATAAAATTTTTAACCCAAAGGTTGATGTTGAATTTGTTTACGATGTAACGCATGCTCGACATGCGGATTTGTTGTTCTTCAAGGGGCATATTGATGGCGGCAACAATTGCACGTGTGATGTCGCCAACATTATTGGGATTTACAATAAGTGCGTCATTTAGCTCCTTTGATGCCCCCGCCATTTCACTCAATATCAAGACTCCGTCGTTTTTAGCCCGTGACGCTACATATTCTTTGCTGACTAAATTCATGCCATCTCTCATGGGTGTAACCAGGCAGATATCTGAAATGGAGTAAAGTGCTGATAAAAATTCTACAGAAAATGAACGGTAGAAATAGTGTATAGGAACCCAGTTCATCGTGCGGAACCTAGAATTGATGTTTCCAACCATTTGATCGATGTTGTCCCTAAGTTCTTTGTATTTTGGGACAGTATCCCTGGATGGAACCACGATCATGAAAAGTTCAATTTTCTCAACATATTCCGGATATGTCTGAAGTAAGAGTTCTAATGCCTGCAGGCGTTGAAGTATTCCTTTGGAATAATCAAGCCTGTCTATGGATAAAATTACTTTTTGATTTTTGTGGGCGTCTCTAAATGCGACTACATGCCTGGCTACTTTAAATTTTTTAGTTAGATTTTCAAACTTTTCACTATCGATGCCCATAGGAAAGGCTTCCACAACAATTTGCCTATTTTTATGGATAATTACATTGTCGACTGGTTTGGCCGCCGAGAGTCTTGATGCCGCACTTAGAAAATGCCTAACATCATCGAATGTATGGAACCCAAGAAGATCTGCTCCGAGAATTCCTTCAATTAGTTCTTCCCGCCAGGGAATAAGCCTGAATATTTCGTAGGATGGGAAAGGGATGTGTTGGAAAAAGCCAATAGTAACCTGAGGCTTTACAGACCGGACATAACAGGGGAGCAACAGTAGCTGATAATCATGGATCCAAACAGTATCTCCGTCATTCAAATGATAGATGATTTCCTGACTAAATTTTTGATTTGCTGACTTGTAACTGTCCCAGTATGTTTGATCTACATTAGCATACGTAGATACGTAATGAAATATTGGCCATAAAATTTCATTGGAAAATCCTTCGTAATACAGGTTTATTTCTTCATTGGTTAAAAATACTGGGATTAGGTTTAGGGAAGCCAGTTGATGTCTTACTTCTTCTTGCCTTTCCTCAGGTATTTCAATTCCGGGCCAGCCAATCCAAACATTGTTTCCTTGTTTGTATACGGATCCCAAACCTGTTGCCAGCCCTCCTTCACTAGGTCTTAAAATGTATTCACCATTGTGTTCGGTAATCTTTACGGGGAGGCGATTTGATACTATTATAGTTTTATTATCAGCTATCATATCACTTAAAACAACGGCATACCGCCCAAATTGTTTAATTTCTTTTAAATTTGGCGAAACAGAGCCCTTAATATGAAGCCTATTTCCTACGTTTTTGCTACCATTTTAGTCACTATTTTTTTTAGTTCCTGCTCATCCATTTATATGCCTAATGTGCCTAACACCCCTATGCTTAGTCAGCAAGGAGAATTTAGCGGCGGATTGCATGTGGCTTATAATGGGAACCTAAGTTTAAACGGAGCATATGCTGCATCGAGCCATTTTGGAATCATCGGTAGCGGATCATATATCAATAACCACAGCAGGCGGAAGGATTTTAAGCAAAAGCTTATAGAAGTGGGAGGAGGTTACTTCAACACTTTCGGCCCGGACGATAATCGTATTATTGAAGTTTACGCCGGGTATGGCGGTGGAAGTACGGACCGTTCCTTTTACAGTTATGACAAGAATGACGTACTTACTGGTATAGATTTACAGGAAGTCACCTGCAAAAAAACGTTTATACAGGTTAATTATAGTTCAAGGTTATCAGATAACCTCAACCTGTTTGGTAAGAAATTTCCAATAAGTTATGGAACTGCTATTAGGATTAGTCAGGTAGATATGAAAACGTTTCTGCGTAATGGGATAGGGCAGGCTAGAGAAGGAAACTTGTTTTTAGAACCTGTATTTTTTACCCGTATGAAGTTGAACAACCAAGTGCAGCTTCAATATACCTCCAGCGGGAACTTCGGGCTAAATAGCCGGAAGTTCATAAGTGCTGGAAATTCTTTATTTACAATTGGAGCAGTTGTAAATTTAGGGGGTAAAAAATAATTATTTACTCAACGTTAAGATCCACTTAACGATTGTTTGTAAATCTGCTTCTTTCATTGAAGTGTGAGGAGGCATTGGAACTTCGCCCCAAACACCTGCGCCACCTTTGGCAATTTTATTAGTTAAATACGCCATTGCTTTAGGATCATTTTTGTACTTAGCTGATACTTTTACAAAAGCAGGGCCGATAGATGCAGTAGAAGTTTTGTGACATACCGCGCAATCAGATTTTGCGATTAATGCAGCTGCCGCAGCTGCTACGTTAGCCGGCCCGGTCTGATGGCCCATCGTGGTAGCTTCCGCTGCTTTCGGAGCTGCCGCTTTTGCCACTGTTGCACTGTTGTTATAATCAATCCTGATCAAGGCAGCGTCTGGGTTTTTGGCAAACCAGCCCTTACCATATTCAAGGATGTATAGTTTATTATCTGGACCCAGTTCCATATCAATTGGAGCAGCCAGGTCTATGTTTGCCATAAATGGCTCCATACTCTTGTAGTCACCGTTTGGTGCCATTGTAACAGCTTTAACCCAACCACGAACCCACTCATAAATAAGAAGTTTGCCGTTGTAATAAGCAGGATAAGAAGGAACGCCAGGTTTTGCATAGTAAACCGGACCTGCCATGGCTGTACGACCACCTTCACCAACTTCAGGGAAGTCAGGAGATTTTGCATAAGGATACCAGATAAACGCAGGCTGCGCAGGTGGCAGTTGAGTTAATCCTGTATTATTTGGAGAATTGTTGATAGGTGCTTTAGGATCAAAAGCATCTCCGCTTGTTCCCGTATTGTAATCGTAGGCACGGTAAGGATAGTTATTCCCGATGAACAACGGCCATCCGAAATAACCAGCTTTGCGGGCTTGGTTAACTTCGTCATAACCTCTTGGGCCGCGTTCCGGATCATCATTTTGAGCATCCGGGCCAACTTCACCCCAATAAAGAAAACCTGTCTTTTGGTCGACAGAGATTCTGTAAGGGTTTCTGTTACCCATTACAAATATCTCAGGTTTAGCTTTCGGATCGTTCTTGCTGAACAAGTTTCCATCAGGAATGCTGTACGATCCATCTGCGTTCATCTTTATCCTAAGGATTTTACCTCTTAGGTCGTTGGTGTTTCCAGCCGAGCGTCTTGCGTCGTACTGATGAAGATCGGTACGGTTATCAAGCGGGGCGAATCCCTTGTTTACGAATTTTTGGTTTGGCGCATCAAATGGTGTAGAGTTGTCGCCAGCTGATACATATAACAAGTTGCCTGGACCAAAAGCGATAGAACCACCGGTATGGCAGCAAATTTCTCTTTGAGAATAGAATTCCAGGATCGTTTTTTCTGATGCCAAAGAAATTTTATCATCAACCAGTTTGAAACGGGAAAGTCGGTTTACAGATTTACCAACTGGGCTGTAAAATGCATACACAAACTTGTTGGTAGCAAAGTTAGGATCTACAGCTAAGCCAAGCAGGCCTTCCTCTGCATTAACGTCTTTAACACTGGTTTTAAAGTAAACATCTAGCTTACCCGCATCTTTTACTGTTTTAGTGGCGTTCTTGTAGATCAGAAATTCGCCTCTGCGCTGAGAAATCAGTACGTCTTTGTTTGGGAGTACTGCAATTTCTGTTGGCTCCGTAAACTGCCCCTTTGAAAGGGTAACCTTAACGAATCGGTTCTGGTCAGGAGTATCAATGGCTAGTTTGTTTGTTTTTGCGCTATTTACAGGATTTCTGAATTCTGTAAACGCGAAAAGTGAAGTTAGGGCAACGCCCGACAACAGGAGTTTTAATGGTGCTTTCATTTAAAGTCTAATGTGTGTTGGTTTCAAGGATTAAATATAGAAAGATATCTTCAAGATTTTCACCTATATTGGTTATTGTAACAAAATCATTATTTTGCAATTCTTTTAATATATATGAAATTGTTACTTTTAAATTTTTAATCCATAAAACACAGTATGAAACTTAATTACTTAAAGTTCGGAACAACGGCTTTTGTCTGGTTGTTAGGAACTGCGCTTGTATCTGGTCAGCAGCTTGCCGATCAGTCAGGTATTGATCTTAAAGATCTATCTGCATTTAAAAATCCCGGACAGACCTGGTCTGTAGCTGGAGGCGTTACCGCAAACTTGAATGAGGTAAACGTTTTAAATGTTATTAAAGGAACAGGGGTATTGGTTAACCAGCCTACTAAGAAAATTGCAGGATCAGACATTTTTACCTTAGGTGAACATGGTGATATTGTTCTTGAATTAGATTACCTGATGGCCAAAGGCGCTAACTCCGGTATCTACTTACAGGGAAACTACGAGATTCAATTAGAAGATTCTTGGGGTATGCTTAGTCCGACAGCAGCAAACAATGGCGCAATCTATGCGAGATGGGATGACGCAAGAGGAGAGGGAAAACAAGGTTACGAAGGACACGCTCCACGTCAAAATGCAAGTAAAGCACCTGGTTTATGGCAACACATCAAAATTGCATTTCAAGCAGCAAAGTTTGATGGCTCTATGAAAAAGACCGCAAATGCAAGAATTATCGCAATCGAATTAAACGGTGTGCTAATTCACGACAATATTGAGTTATTTGGTTCTACAAGAGGATCTGCTGGTTTTGAAAAACCACTAGGCCCATTGCGTTTACAAGGTGACCACGGTGCTGTAGCGTTTAGAAACATCAAGTTTTCTAAACTTCCAGCTGACGCAGTAAACAGACAACGTGAAAATGGTACAAATCCTATTTATATAGACCCTGCCACTACGCCAAATATTCGCAGTTTTGTGGATATCCAGGGTGGTCCTAAGGTTGTTCACGCAATTTCAGTAAGCAGTCCGACACAAGTGAACTATAGCTATGATTTAGACAATGGCTATTTGTTTCAGGCATGGCATGGAGAGTTTGTAGATGCAACACCAATGTGGGACGGTAGAGGTAACGGTACTTCAAGGCCTCGCGGAAGTGTGACTACTTTTACTAAAAAACCAGTTCCAGCCTTGGCAAAATTAGCTGATGCTAAAGCTGCCTGGGTTGCAGATACAACCGGCACTGGATTTAGAACCAAAGGTTATATGGTAGATGCAGACGACCGTCCGACGTTTACTTATAATATGTATGGTACAAAAGTAACTGATGCGATTAAAGTATTAAATAATGGGCAAGGGTTAAATAGAGAGATTACTTTGACTACTCCGGTTGACAATGTTTATGCATTAGTTGTTAGCGGTGCTTCAGATATTCAAGACCTTTCTAAAGGAGTTTATTTGGTTGATGGACAGTCTTATTACGTGAAATTTGACGACATCAAAGACAAACCTGTGATTAGGGATGTAGATGGCAAGAAGGATTTAGTTGTTCTTGTTCGTGGGAAGTTAAATTATTCTATTTTATTTTAAGAAGGTTTAGATAATGAAATATACTTTTAAAATGCTGGCAATGCTGGCTTTAAGCTTTAGTTTTACAACGGGGTTTGCGCAGGAAACGCCAAAAGAAGAAGATTACTTCAAAATAAATAAGGTAAGGACACCAGAAGGAGTAATCCTTGAAGTTGGCGGGTTAGTTACTTTACCTAATGGAGATCTTGGTATATCTACCAGGAGAGGAGATGTTTACATCGTACAAAATCCAACAAGTTCAAGACCGTACTTCCGTAAATTTGCAAGTGGATTACATGAGATATTAGGTTTAGCTTATAAGGACGGTGCTCTATATTGTGCACAGCGAGGTGAGTTAACGAAGTTGGTTGATACCAATATGGATGGTAAGGCAGATGTATATGAAACAGTATATGCCTGGCCTTTAAGTGGACACTACCACGAATATAGCTTTGGGCCAAAGATTGCTCCAGATGGATCTTTCTTTGTAACTGGTAACGTTGCATTTGGTGATGAGATGTGGTACCGAGGCGAAAGTCGCGTGCCGATGCGCGGATGGGCAATGAACATCACTGAAGACGGTAAAATGCAGCCTTGGGCTACTGGTATGCGTTCTCCAGCTGGACCAGGAATGATTGATGGTCAGTTTTATTATACTGATAACCAGGGAGACTGGGTGGGTTCTGGAGCAATCTGGAAAGTTAATAAAGGTGATTTTATTGGTCACCCAGCAGGTTTAAGGTGGACTGGAAGATCAGATTCTCCAGTGAAACTAACTGAAGAGTATTTCCGTTCTAAAATTGACGAAAGAAGAGAAGTTACTGCTGAAGGAAGGGCTATAAAACCTGAAAATCGGGTAGACGAAAAATTCAAAATGCTGTGGGAAATGAAAAAGGATTTTCCTGAATTAAGATTGCCTTCTGTTTGGCTTCCTTATGGTATTTTGGGTATTTCTACTTCAGAGCCTGTTAAAATTCCTGCTGGTGCATTTGGTCCATTTGAAGGACAAATTCTGGTAGGAGACCAGGGAATGAGTATCATTTCACGTATTTTCTTTGAAACGGTTAATGGAGTTGAGCAAGGTGCTTCGTTTATGTTTAGAAGTGGATTCCGTTCCGGTGTATTGAGACTGGCATGGGGTACAGATAATTCATTACTTGTAGGAGAAACGAATCGTGGATGGGGTTCAGCAGGAGATGCGAACGAGGGTTTAGAACGTTTAGTTTACAATCCAAGCAAATCAATATTCGAAATGAAGGCGGTTAGAGCGATGCCTGATGGATTTGAGGTTGAATTTACCAGTCCGGTTGATGCCAAGACAGCAAATGATATTGCATCGTACAATGTAGAAAGCTACCTGTATAAATATCACCCAGTATATGGTTCGCCTCCAATCAATAAAGAGACTTTAAAGATCAAAGGTGTTAAGGTATCTGCTGATGGTTTAAGAGCACGTTTAGTTGTAGACAACCTTCGTCAATATTATATCCACACCATTACTATTGAAGGTGTAAAGGAGAAGAATAATGGAACTTCATTACTTCACCCAATTGCTTACTACACGTTAAATAGCATTCCTAATGGAGATAAGCTTTCGATGAGTGAATTGAGTACTAAAAATTCTGGAAGTGACAAAACTGCTTCTACAGTACCAAGTTCACCAGCTAAAACTACGTTAAAGGGTAAAGTATTGTCGCCATCTAAAAATGCGCCTGAACTAAAAAGCCCAGAGACTGCTACAACAGCTGCACCTACTTATGCGCAAGTTAAGGGATTGTTAACAACATATACTTGTGTTGCTTGCCATAACCCTTCAAAAAGACAGATTGGACCAGCTTTCGCGGATGTTGCAAAGCGCAAATACACTGCAGAAAAAATCCTTTCTTTAATACACAATCCACAGCCACAAAACTGGCCAGGCTATTCAACTGAGATGCCCCCAATGCCTCAGGTAACTAAGGCTGACGGATTAAAAATTGCTGCCTGGATTAATTCACTAAGCAAATAAACCTTTCTGGTTTAGTTTAAACGATATTTATTTGGTATAATCATTAACAATTGATGGTTATACCAAATAAATATTTTATTTTGGCCCCCTCACATAATCAAACAACCAATATAGACGATGAATAAACTTCAAACCTACGATTACATTGTATTTTTCATATACTTTATAATCGTTTCCTCGTATGGATTTTGGATCTATTACAAAAAGAAATCTGCAATTAGCGATTCTAAAGATTATTTCCTTGCGGAAGGATCTTTAACATGGTGGGCAATTGGGGCCTCACTAATTGCATCAAATATTTCTGCAGAACAAATGATTGGAATGAGCGGTTCTGGTTTTAAACTGGGTCTGGCTATTTCAGCTTATGAATGGATGGCAGCAGCTACGCTAATCATTGTGGCGGTATTCTTTATGCCGGTTTATCTTAAAAATAAGATTTTTACCATGCCTCAATTCCTGAGTCAGCGGTATAATGAGAAAGTAGCCATGATTATGGCTGTTTTTTGGCTGATGCTATATATTGTAGTAAACTTGATGTCCATTTTATATTTAGGCGCATTGGCAATTAGTGGAATTTCTGATTTACCAATTACCATGTGCATACTTGGGTTAGCGGTTTTCGCGATTCTGATTACCCTTGGCGGTATGAAAGTTATTGGTTACACAGATGTTATACAGGTGTTCTTTTTAGTATTAGGAGGCTTGGTGGCTACCTACATCGCGCTCAACTTGATATCTAATAACGGAGGTATAGTTAAAGGCTTTTCTATATTAACCAATGGCGCTTCTGAACATTTCCATCTGATCTTCAAAAAGGATAACCCGAACTACATGGACTTACCAGGTTTGAGCGTCTTAATCGGGGGTATGTGGATTGCCAACCTTAGTTACTGGGGATGTAATCAGTACATCACACAAAGGGCGCTCGGTGCTTCACTGCCAACTGCGCGTGCGGGCCTGCTATTTGCAGCGTTTCTTAAAATGTTAATGCCTGTAATTGTAGTTATTCCCGGAATTGCAGTTTACTATATCATTAAAGAAAAAATTCCTGGCATAAGCGGTGCCGACTTGCTAACATCATCTGGTGTTCAGGATCCTAATAAAGCATATCCTGCATTATTAGGCTTGTTGCCAATTGGTTTGAAAGGATTGTCGTTTGCAGCCCTTACTGCAGCTATAGTTGCCTCACTTGCAGGAAAAGCAAACAGTATTGCTACCATTTTCACTTTAGACATTTACAAAAAAGCATTTAAACCAGCAGCTAGTGAAAATAACCTGGTAAATGTTGGGAAAGTTACTGTAGTAGTAGCCATGTTACTTGCCGTAGTACTTTCGCTTATCGTAGGTGATGCGCTGATGGGTGAGGGCAAACAAGGGTTCCAATATATTCAAGAGTATACAGGTTTTGTATCTCCGGGTATATTTGCCATGTTCATCTTAGGTTTCTTCTGGAAAAAGACGACATCAAATGCAGCGCTATTTGCTACTGTCGGTGGGTTTATCGTTTCTGTTATACTTAAATTTTTACCAGGATGGGTTGATCTTTCTTCTCTCAACGAATTCGGATGGGCGATTGCGAATGCTAAAGGAGTTTTCGAAATTCCGTTCATGGATAGAATGGTTATTGTATTTGTTGTGTGTATCATCGGCATGTACTTCATCAGTATCTATGAGAACAAGAAGGGTATTAAAACGAATGGATTGGAAGTTGACTCCAGTATGTTTAAGGTTTCAACTTCTTTTGCAGTTGGATCGTTAATTATTGTTGCGATGATTGTCGCACTTTATTCTGCATTCTGGTAGCAAATTATATCGTAAACCAAATGGGCCGGATGATTTTGTCATCCGACCCTTTTTTGTAATCGCTGGTCGTTAAGGTTAGTATTTAAATACTTTTCCGCCTACCATCACTTCTTGTTTTGCTTTATCAAACGTTGCTTTCTGACCGGTTCTTGCAGCAGCATTCGCCATAATGTTTGCAATGGAATGGTAGTAACCAGCTTCAACTGGTGCATTAGGCTGTTGTCTGCTACGCACACATTCCATCCAGTTCCTCATGTGGGCTGAAGTAAGTTTATCACCACCGGTATTTGCAGAGGCAACTACCTTTTCCATCATATCCGTTAATTTTAACTCAGGAAGCAAGTTTGGTTGCATATTCATTGCTTTTGCAGCACCCGCTGTTAGCCCGCCTCTGGGCGAAACCGTATTGGTATTGAGATTTAATTCTCCACCATTGGCGTAATAGATTTCTGTAGGATTTTCATCGCCATTGTGCATTCTTGAGGTAAATACCACCTGGAAACCGTTACTTGGGTCATTTTCCTTTCCATAATCAAATACTGCTGTTGTGGTGTCCCAATTACGGCGACCATCCTTCCATTGATAGATTCCTCCATTTGCAACTACGCTTCTTGGATGCTTTAGGTCTGTAAACCAGTGAACTGTATCAATTTGATGCGACATCCATTGACCAGGCATTCCGGATGAAAATGGCCAGAACAAGCGGAATTCTAAATATTTACGTGGATCGAACTCTTCGAATGGCCTGTTTAGTAAAAAGCGCTTCCAATCGGTATCTTCCTGTTTCAATCTGGCAACCATCTCTGATCGGCGCCAGCGTCCTGGCTGGTTTACGTTCCAACTCAGTTCTACCATAGTTATATTTCCAAATTTACCATCCTTAATAAATTTGGAAGCAGCTTTGTAATTTTCGCCGCTCCTTCGCTGCGATCCAATCTGGAGAATTTGTTTGCCTGAACGAACTGCCTTTAAAGTCGCGCGAGCATCTTCCATGGTTTCTGCAAATGGCTTTTCACAATAGACGTCACATTTGTTATTAACGGCTTCTGCGGCATGTGATGCATGCGCAAAATCAGGAGAGCTGATGATGACAGCGTCAATATCTTTGGTGCTGTACAATTCATCATTATTTCTGCAGGCCTTAATGTCGTGACCCATTTTAGATTTCAAATGATCTACGCCCAATCCTCTGCGGTAATTCCAAAGATCAGACACCGCTACCATATCAAAATTTAATTCTTTGTTATGGTTTAGGAAACTTGGTAACAAAGCGTCTTTAAATCTGTCGGAAAAGCCAACTATTCCGACCCTTACTCTGTCGTTAGCACCAATAATGTTGCTGTAGCTTTTTGCACTCCAACCCATTGTGCCCAAGTAGGTGCCTGCAGTGGCAATAACCGACTGTTTGAGAAATTTTCTTCTGGATTCTTCCATGATCTTATAATTCTTTTATTTTGATACTTCTAAATGAAACTCTATCTCCGTGATCCTGCAAAAGGATGTGTCCTTTAGGCGCCATACCAAAGCCTTTCCAGTCCTTATACTTACTCCCCGCCACTAACTCATAGAACTCTGGTGTTCCTCGTGTAAATTCCGTTACTTTAATACCATTTAACCAGTATTCTATACGATTGTCTTTATAAACTCTTATGAAGCCTCGGTTCCATTCGCCAATTGGACGATCTGCCCCTACGTTTTTCTTACTGGCAATTAAGTCATACAGTGAACCCAATGTTCGGTTACCATTTTTACCAAGCTTGGCATCAGGATGGCGCGCATCATCAAGAATTTGATATTCCATTCCGATTGCTGAGCCTTTGTTACCTTCAGAAAGGGTGACAAAATACTTTACCCCACTGTTTGCGCCTTCAGTTAATTTGAAGTCGAATTTCAGCTCGAACGCACCATATTCTTTTACTGTTACGATATCTCCACCATTGGTAGATTCTGCCCCGGTAGACTTATCTACGCTTAACTCTCCATTTTGAATATTCCAGCCTTTTTCAGGAAACTTGTCTTTATAAGCACCAATCCAGCCATTGGTTGTTTTTCCATCCCATAGTAAAGAAAAGCCTTCTTTTTTCTCTAGTGGAGACAAAGTGTTGGGCACCATATTAACTACAAAAATATCATCAGGCTTGGAAGGCTTTAGGCCACTGGTTTGGATGCGGATATTGCGCCAGCGAATTTGTTTTCCTGGAGTATCATTTTTTCCAATGGCGTGAACTTGCAACGCAATGAAGCCAGATTGAGTTGCTGCATCAATTAGGTTGGCTGTTGGGATACCATTTATCCATGTCCTGATGGAATTGCCTATGCACTCGATTCGATATTTGTTCCAGGAATCCTTTTTAAAGGCCGCTTGCCCAATAGGGTTTATGCCAAGCGGGTAAAGCCAGCCTCTTCTCGCCTCATCATAAATCCCTCCGCTCCATTTTCTGTCAGAAGGATCAACCTCTACCTGATATCCATGGACTCGGCCGTTTTGGTATTCTGGAGTACTTTCACTCCTGATCTGTATGCCAGAATTCATGGAATTGTCTACCAATAACTCTAGTTCGAGAATAAAATCGCCATAATTTTTTTCAGTTGCCAAAAATGAGTTTGGCTCATTGCTAACAGTAGAGCCAACGATCTCTCCCTTTTCTATGGTGTATTTCGCTTTACCATTGAGCTGCTTCCAGCCTGTGAGATCCTTTCCATTAAACAAATTTTGCCACTTTCCGCTCTGCGCAAAGAGTGAAAAAGGGGAGGATAAAAATGCCAACACGGCAAAAACTAATATTCTTCTTGATTTCATTTCTATGTTGTTATGTATTCTATTTATTTTCCGAACTCCTGAGCTTGCTTGTCAAGTGTTTCAGCTTTAACTTTCTCATTCGACGTAATGATCATCCGGTATCTAAATGTAACTGATTGCCCAGGGTTCAGTGTTAAGTTGAGTTTCTCTTTGCCATTGCTAAAAATTTCCTGGCCTAGCGGATTAGCCGCAAAGAGCCCATATTCACGGGCATGCCAATATGTAGGATAACCAGGATTTTTTGGATGATCAATAATTGCTACAGAAAGGGGTTTACCTTCTTTAATTCCCGTTAACATACACCAAATACCGCGAGTAGCCCAAACTGCTGTGCCTGTTTTTCCCTCACTGGTTAAATAGTCTCCACTCGCACCATTGCCAGAAGCAGGAATTTTTGTAATGTTGCCATGGCTGTCGGTAAATTCTTCTATTTTATCTGATGCGAACTCGAGTTCCTTGGTTACCCGAAGCCCAAGCATCCCGTCTTTAATATCCTTGAAGAATACTGTGTCATTTTGTGCCGTAAGTGTTGTTGTCCGATCAATAGTTCTCGTATCAGTAGTGCCGCTAAAAATGAATGTTGTGTTTTCCTTTAAAAGGATGTTTTTTTTCTGGTTCTCCCAATTGGCAGTGTAGCGTATCTGTCCGCTTTTTGCGCCACTTTTGGTATCGGTTACCTTAACATTTCTTATCCAACCATATTTTGATTTTCTTTCTGCTGGGATAGCGTAAGAATTGTTCCAGAAATCTAACCCGTTTACGCTCTCATAATTAAGCCAATAACCAACATGATGCGGATGGTCGGTTCTTTCACCATCCCTGCTTTTTAATGGGAACCCACGAGTGACAATGGCACCATTTGCTGCATTGATGGGATATAGAATTGGCTTTTCCATGTTTTCCGGATAGATTAGACTGGTAAAAGGTCTGCCATCAATATTTACATCTACCTTATTTTCATTTGTGCTTTTAACAATATCAACTTTTTTGGTTTGAGCATTTAAGCTAAAACTGAGACAGCAGCAGGTGAAAAGGATGAAATTTCTCATAATATTTGGTTGAGCCACTTCCGGGTGCTTGCCAAAAGTATGTTTAAATATAGCCTTCTAATCCAAGAATATGTCCATTAAATACCTTTTACAATTGAAAAATTACGAAAACGATTGCGCGTGAATATATTGGTTATTATCAATAAGCCCTATATTGTCTTTCAATTTGTATTTATGAATCGTAAAGATTTTTTCTCACTCGTAGGCGTTGCAACACTGTCGGCTTCTCCAGTATTGGGTAGCAGTATCTATAGCGCTGATCGCGGATTTAGAGGCGTAAAAATTCCTCCTTATCTAAAGCCTGGCGATGCGATTGGTATTTGTAGTCCGGCTAGCTATATAGCGATCGAAGAAATACAGCCATCAGTGAAATTAATCCAGGAATGGGGTTTTAAAGTTGTTATAGGCAAGTCGGTAGGACAAAAGGATTTTTCTTTAGGAGGAACAGATGAGGTGAGACGTGCGGATTTTCAGGAAATGTTAGATGATACCTCAATAAAAGCTATTATGTGTGCAAGAGGCGGATACGGGGTAGTGAGGATGATTGACAGCATAAACTTTAAGTTTTTTAGGAAGCATCCTAAATGGGTCATTGGTTTTAGTGACATTACTTTACTCCATACTCATATTAATAGCAAATTTGGCATAGCAAGTATCCATTCGAAGATGTGCAATAGTTTTCCAGCTGACTGGAACCTGGCAACTCCGATGCAGATTGAGACCATATTGTCGATCAGGCAGGTTTTGAGTGGCGACCCTGTAAAATATGTAGCAGCACCTTCCCCATATAATCGTTACGGCAACATACAAGGTGTAGTTGTAGGCGGTAATTTAAGTATGATAGAAACAGCCAGCGGAACGGATTCAGATCTTGATACCTCAGGTAAGATTCTTTTTCTCGAGGATACACAAGAGGAGCTTTATAGTATCGATAGAATGCTTTGGAATATCAAGCGAAGCGGAAAGCTTGACAGGTTGAAGGGGTTAATTATAGGAGGGTTCAAAATAAAGTTAGAAACACCGGGTAATGAATTTGGCAAAACAGTTTACGAGTTGGTGTCGGAAAAAGTAAAAGAATTTAATTACCCGGTATGCTTTGATTTTCCTGTTGGGCACCAAGTCAACAACTATGCGATAAAATCTGGTACACCACATATATTGAATGTAGACAGTTCAGGAAGTTCTATAACGTCTATTTTATAACCAGTTATTTTTCTTGTACCAGGATACCGTTTCAGCCAAACCACTTTCCAGGTCATATACTGGTGAGAAGCCTAGGTCTTTCTTCGCTTCCTGAATACTGCAGACCCAGTTAATTGCCGTTAGTTCCGCCATCTTTTCTTTATTCAATGTAGGCGTTTTTTTACTATTGGAATAAACCATGTCCAAAAAAGAAGCAAGAGAGGAAACAACCAGCAACGGCAAGTGAAAAATCAATGTTTTTTTAGCCATGGCTTTCTTAATGAAAAGTGCCAGAGCATACCGGTCGTATGCCTTACCGTCAGAGATATTATAAGCATTTCCCGGTTGAACGTTGCTTTCCAGCGCTCCAACGATTACCTTGGCTAAGTCCTTTACATAAATAAAACTAAGCTGTTGGTTAAATTTACCGATGTAGGGTTCAATTCCATTTTTGATCGTCTTGAATAAAATAAACAAATCTTTTTCTCTGGGTCCATAAACTGCAGTAGGGCGAATGGTGATTATTGGCAGACCTTTAATTTCTGATAGATATTTCTCTGCAAGTATTTTACTTTTGCCATAATTGGTTACAGGATGGGGTATGGAATTGTCCTGAATTTCTGAATCTATATCATGGAGCGGCCCTATGGCAGCCAGACTACTAACAAATACAAATTTTTTAATAGGATAACTTAAGTTATTAACCGCTATTGCGAGGTTGCGGGTGTACTCGGCATTTACTAAATTGTAATCCGCTTCTGTTCTAGCTTTAGTGCTTCCTGCGGCATGAATGATATAATCTAATCTTTTAGCGCCTAATTGACTGCTAAGTGAAGTTGGATCGGCATAATCCAACTCCAAATAATTAATCTGATAATCTTTAAGATGACTAGTATCACTATTCGAGCGAATGGCCGCATATACTTCGTATCCAGCTTGCAAGCAATGTTCTATCAAATGAAAACCTACAAATCCAGTGGCACCGGTTATCAGTACCCTATTACTCATATCGCTTTTTCGTAAATACGGTATTTCTTATATGGATCGCCTTTTATGGCTTTAATCGCGTTGTTTACCATGTCATTGTGTTCCAGGGTCCAGCCAGCTTCAGCGTATTTCAAACCTTTTTCACGGTAAGCTTTAATAATTCTGGCATAAATACAGGCCTCAATTCCCATTTTTCGATAACCATCAATAACACCTAATAATAAAATCCTGATGCCCGTAACGTTTTTCTTTCCAAAAAGCAATTTAAATATACCTGTGGGTAATAAGCGGCCTTTTTTAATCTTAATTTGAATTTGATTCATGTCTGGGATTGCAGCTCCAAAACCTACCAGTTTACCATGTTGCTCGGCAACCAAGCAGAAATCCTGATCCAGTACTAGTTTTAAATCTTTTGCCTGATAATCAAATTCTTCGTCGTTTAATGGAACAAATCCTGTATTCTTATCCCATGCCTTATTATAAACCTCGCGGAGGCTGGCAGCTTCTTCTTTAAATTTCTTTAGATTGATTTTTCTAATTGTGATATCTGCACGTTTCAACCGCTCCTCAAGTCGGTCCAGTAATTTTACAGATCGGTCATCATAATCATCACCAGTAAATCTCCAGGCTATCAGGTCTACTTGCTTAGCTAAACCAGCACCTTCCAGCAAACTGATGTAATATTCAGAGTTATAAGGCATCATTACAACAGGTGGAGAATCAAATCCTTCAATTAACAACCCACAACTTTCATTAGTTGAAAAGTTAACAGGGCCAATAAGTTTATTTTTAACCCCTTTCTCTTTCAACCATTTTGCAGCAGTTTCAACTAAAAGGTTGGCTGCGTCCTGATCGTTAATGCAATCGAAGAAACCAAAGAAACCATCACTAGTGTGGTTTAATTCATTATGGCTGTTATTTAAAATTGCAGCAATTCGGCCGATCACTTTGTCTCCATCAAAAAGCAGGAAGCACTGTAGGGAAGAGTGCTTATGGAAAGGATGGGTAGTTAATAAATCTCTCTGAGCAATAAAGAGTTCTGGTACATAATTTGGATCACCCTTGTACAGGTCATGTGGGAAATCGATAAACGTGGCTAATTCTTTTTTAGTGCTTACTGCAACTACCTTTTTCATTAAATGCTTACTTGCGATGTGAAGTGAACCTGTACTTGTTTTGCAGCTGCAGATAGTTTTTCTACCGCCTCTTCAATTTGTTTGAAGGTATGAGTTGCCATCAAAGAGAACCTAATCAGTGATGAATCTGACGGCACTGCAGGGGATACAACCGGATTAACAAAAATTCCATTATTGCTAAGAATATTGGTGATTAAGAAAGTTTTGTCGTTGTCCCTGATGTATACTGGAATAATTGGACTATCCGTGTGTCCTATATCGAAGCCAGCCTCAAGTAAAAGTTTCTTCGCATAGTTGGTATTAGCCCAAAGCTGGTCAATACGCTCAGGTTCTGATTCAATAATATCCAAAGCAGCGATGACACTCGCAACTGCTGCCGGCGGCATACTGGCACTAAACATTAATGACCTTGCCCTGTGTTTAACAAATTCAATTGTCTCCTCGGTTCCTGCAATAAAACCGCCAAGTGATGCTAATGACTTACTGAAAGTTCCCATAATAAGGTCAACCTTATCAGTAAGACCGAAATGCGATGCAGTACCTGAGCCGTTAAATCCGATAACACCTAAACTATGTGCATCGTCCATCATGATATTAGCGCCGAATTCATCAGCAATTTTAACAATTTCAGGGAGGTTAACCAGATCGCCCTCCATGCTGAATATTCCATCAGCTACAATAAGTTTCGCGGCATCCTCTGGCAGTCTGCTTAATTTCTTACGCAGATCGTCCATGTCATTGTGGGCATACTTTATGGAGCGGGAAAAGGATAATCTGCTGCCATCTATAATAGAAGCATGATCATACTCATCCAAGATCAAATAATCATTACGGTCCAATAGGCAAGAGATGACGCCCAGGTTAACCTGAAATCCAGTGCTGAATAGCACCGCGGCTTCTTTACCAACGTACGCTGCTAATCTGCGTTCCAGTTCAATATGTATATCTAAAGTTCCATTTAAAAACCTCGAGCCAGCGCATCCTGTACCGTACTTGTCTATTGCTTGCTTAGCTGCTTCCTTAATTTGAGGGTGATTTGTTAATCCAAGATAGGAGTTAGATCCGAACATTAAAACTTTCTTCCCGTCTATTATCACCTCCGTATCTTGTCCAGATTCTATTGCGCGGAAATATGGATAAAGTCCCTTTTCCTTGATTGCATTAGCGTCTTTAAAAGCGGCTATCCTATCGTGTAATTTTTTATGCATGCTAGTACTATAATTAGATTACAAAGCAGATTGTTTGATGTTCGATTTATCATTAAGGGATCATTTGCTCTGTTTAATAACACCTTTTTTACATTCAGTTAAAAGTCAACATTTATGCCAATAAATAAACTTCCCAAATCTAAGATCATAAATAGAGAAAACAAAACATAAAGGTGACCAACCTTGAATATATTACTTTTTGATTTAAAAATTACAATTTACTTATAATTTGTTAATACTTACGGCAGGTGTTAATAAATAGATAAAAAAGTCTGTGTAAGTGTTAAAGAACAGATGTTAAAAAAAAACGGAGGTAAACCTTCCGATCTACCCCCGCTAAATTAACGCTCTCAATTATATAAACGAAATAATTTCTGAAACAGTTTTAGCAAAATAAAAAAGTTATAAAAAGGAAACAGGGATATTCTATCCGAAGTATCCCTGTTATAATAGATGGTTAGTCCACCACAGACTAACCTAAACCAAACAAACTACACCTATAACGTTCACCATTTTGATTTTGTTTTGAGAAAAATAAATTAAACAAAAATATGACAATTCATTTCTACACCACCAAATTGATTGATTTAAGCACTTTTAAAAGTTTTTACTATATTGTTAAATCAAACCAATTGTCAATATGGATCAGAAAATCATTAACTTATACGATGATTACACTCATAGTAATCTTAGCAGAAAAGAATTTATGAAAAGGCTGGCCATCCTTACTGGTAGTACTGCTTTGGCGCTTACGTTGTTACCCTTATTAGAGAATAACTATGCATCTGCGGCTATCTTCAGTGACGATTCTATTGTTACTGAAGATATCACTTACCCTGGTGCGGATGGAGATATAAAAGCTGTTTTGGCAATGCCAAAGGATAAAATGAAATTAGGAGCAGTTTTGGTAATACATGAGAACCGGGGTTTAAATCCACATATTATTGATGTGACAAAAAGAGTTGCTGCTGCTGGATTTTTGGCGCTTGGCGTTGATGCGCTATCACCCTTTGGCGGTACCCCAAAAGATGAGGATAAGGGACGGGAACTGATCGGTAAGCTTGATCCGGAAAGAAATCTTCAAAACTATTTAAATGGTTTGCAATTTTTGCGCACTCATAAATATGGAAATGGTAAAGTGGGTTGTGTAGGCTTTTGCTGGGGAGGGGGTATGGCCAATAAACTTGCTGTTAATGATCCAAAATTACAAGCCGCAGTTGCCTATTACGGGGCACAACCTAAAGTTGAAGAAGTTTCCAAAATAAAGGCCAGTGTAATGATGCACTATGGTGGACTCGATGATCGAATCAACGCCGGAATTCCGGCTTATGAGCAAGCATTGAAAGAGCATCATATTGACTATAAGATATTTATTTACGACAATGTAAATCACGCATTTAACAACGACACTTCTCCGACAAGATATAACGAGGCTGCCGCTAAATTGGCCTGGGAGCGAACTGTTGGGCTTTTTAAAAAGGTTTTATGATGAACAAAGTTATTGTTTTTGTTTCGCTTTTGCTTTTGGTTGACAGTGTACAGGCGCAGGATAAGCTAAGGTTTGCAGATACTGAAACAATTACGGGTTTTTTAGGCAACAGGCTGGCGCAGGCATATGATAACCGGATTCTTTTACAAGATGCCGGGGAATTAATTGAACCCTTTAAACACAGGAACGAAACCTCACAGTGGCAGAGCGAATTCTGGGGAAAATGGTTTACTTCCGCAGTCTTAGCCTTTAAATATCACCCAACCTCAGCATTGAAAACAAAGCTTAAAGCTGCTGTCGAAGGCTTAATAGCGACTCAAACCCCCGATGGCTACATTGGCAATTATACTGAGAAAGCCCGACTGCAGCAATGGGATATTTGGGGAAGGAAGTATTGTATGCTCGGTCTGCTAGATTACCATCAGCTTACTGGAGATTTGAAAAGCCTCAAGGCTGCCAGGGGAGTTGCGGATAACTTGATGGCTGATCTCAAAAAGACTGATGGCATATTGGTAAACAAAGGTAACTATAGGGGAATGGCTGCATCGTCCGTCCTGGAGCCAATTTGTGTTTTATATAAGCTAACGAAAGATAAAAAGTATCTGAATTTTGCCGAAGATATTGTTCGGCAATGGGAAATGAAAGATGGGCCGCAATTGATCAGTAAATCTAAAACAGAGGTTGCTAAGCGATTTCCGAAGCCTAACAATTGGTACTCTTTTGAGCAGGGGCAAAAGGCTTACGAAATGATGTCCTGTTATGAAGGGTTATTGGAACTTTACCGAATTACTGGAAAGCCGGAATATAAAGCTGCAGTTGAAAATACCTGGCAAAATATACACGATACAGAAATTAATATTGCAGGCTCAGGTGCTGCTTCTGAGATGTGGTTCGGTGGAAAGCATTTACAGACAGACCCGATACAGCATTATCAGGAAACTTGTGTGACTGTTACCTGGATCAAATTGAGCCATCAATTGTTTAGGTTAACTGGCGAGGCCAAGTATGCAGACGCAGTGGAAACAAGCTTCTATAATGCACTGTTGGGCTCAATGAGTGCCGACGGGCTAACCTGGGCTAAATATACACCGTTGTCTGGTCTACGGTTACCAGGTGATGGTCAGTGTGGTATGGGACTAAATTGTTGCGTTGCTAGTGGACCAAGAGCTTTATTTAATTTCCCGGAACATGTGGTCATGAAATCTGTCGATGGGATATTTATCAATTACTATGCTGAAGGTTCGTATAGCACAACTTCACCAAAAGGCAATGTCGTGCTCATTAAGCAGCAAACAACATATCCCGAATCCGGGCATATACGTATTGTTGTTAGTCCTTCTAAATCTGAAAACTTCTCTATCAATGTAAGAGTTCCGGGCTGGAGCGTTTCCAATAAGTTGACGGTTAATGGTGAATTGGTAGATAATATATTAACTGGCTATAACAAAATAACCAGGTTATGGAAAGATGGTGATGTGATTGACATTACGCTTGACATGCGGGGAAGGTTAGAAAAGCTTGGTGATTATCCCGCTTACCTTGCTATTCTGCGAGGCCCGATTTTATTGGCTCGGGACGAGCAACTAAATGGTATCAACATAGGCTCAATCATTAACCCACTCAGTAAAGACGGATTTGTATCTCTTGAACAGGTTCCCGCAGTTGGTACTTGGTTGCGTTTTAAAATGAAGATTATTCCAGAGTCTTACAAGGAAGCAGGAGATCCCGCGGTGATGGTCGATCTGTGCGATTATGCATCTGCCGGGAATGGAGGACATGCAAGCTACTTTAGATCCTGGTTTCCAGAGCTCATTGATCCGAAGGAAATGTGATGTGCTATTCTATAAATTCCCATGCGCTGTGATAAGCCGAAATCGTGTCTGTATAGTCAACCAAGCCTGAATAGAATGATAATTTCGATAATGTAGCACTATCTCCAATTACTACGAGCTTCATCCTGGCCCGTGTCATAGCTACATTCATTCTCCTGGTGTCAGCCAAAAATCCAATATTTTGGTCATCATTACTTCTGGTTAAGCTTAAGTAGATGATCTCACGTTCCTGTCCCTGAAACCCATCAACAGAATTGATGGAAATACTTTTGAAATACGCTGCGGGGATTGAACTTTCATTCAGAAGAGATCTGAGTAATTTTACCTGTTCCTGATAGGGAGCAATTATTCCAATTGTAGGGAAAGACGCTAAGGGATAACGTTCACTCAATTGCTCAATATAATTTCCTAAGTGCCTGATTAAAAATGTGCCTTCGTCTATGTTGACTACGCTAGTTCCTTCAATTTTTTCTTCATATCCGCAACCTGCTGTGTCAATAAATAGGAGTGGAGAATCTTCGGGAAGTAAGGTACTGTTAGCTACAGAATGGTGGGCTTTTAATTTCTCCTGATAAAAAACCTTTGAGGAGTACGTCATAATTTGCTCATGCATTCGATATTGTTCCTCTAACAAAACAACGGATTGGGGGTGCTGCCCAATACATTTCTCCAATAATGTCATACTTAATCCTTTCCGTGCTGCTTCCGCTGATTTTATGGTTGGACTCAACTGAAAATGATCTCCGGCCAATATCAATTTTTGCCCCTTAAGCGCAGGAATCCAGCATGCGGGCTCAAGAGCTTGCCCAGCCTCGTCAATTACCACTGTCTGGAAAGATAGATTTTTTATGGTATAATGGTTTGCGCCAACAAGGGTGGCGGTAATTACTTCCGCCTTTAAGATAAGTTGGTCAATAAGGTGTTGTTCCGTGTCATCTGCTTCTTTTCCAATTTTATGCGCTTCATTGAACAGCGCCTTTCGTTGTTCCTGTTCGGCTCTACCAAAATTGCGCTTATATTTATGCGCCATTTTCTTGTACTCCGCAGCTTGTTTCTTTAATTTCTTAATTCCTTTATTATCCTCATGTTCTGCCAGTTTCCTATCCAATGTAAGGGATAGCAATTTATCTGAAACCCGGGCTGGGTTCCCAATTCGCAAAACACTCAACCCTGCATCACTAAGCTTCTCACTCAAAAGATCTACGGCTGTATTGCTTGGTGCAACTACCAAAATTTGTTTGCCCTCTAACTGATTTAAAACTTTAATGGCCGCTACCAAAGTTGTCGTTTTTCCAGTTCCGGGTGGTCCATGTACAATAGATAGCTCGTTTGCAGATACTATTTTTTCTACTGCCAATTGCTGCTGCTGATTGAGATCTGTATGGAGATTATACTTGGTGGACGGTTTAAAGGTTGCAGGTGTAGCCCCAGTTAGCACGCAAGCCAGCCTGGATTTTGGATTTTTGGCTGGTTCTTTAACAATTTCGCTTGCCAGTTTAAGCGCATCACCCATTTCATTATAGGTATAATTGTCAAAAAGAAGGTCAATGCCCAATTTTCCCTGCCTTGCCCAATCAGGTAATTCATCTATTTTCAAAACAATCTTCATGTAGTTTCCACCTACAAAACCAACAACACCGGCTATTCGACAGTTGGCAGGATCATGATTTGAAAAAAGAACGGCAGATGAACCAAATCGGAACTGGTGCGACAGTTCCTGGTGTGTTGTGCGTTCAAACTCTACATTTAAGTAGTCCCCTCTACCCAATTCTGTATTCCTTATGGCTACAGGATACCAGGACAAACCATTTTGTCGCCTATCTGCTGCTGATGAAGAGGAGGTAAGAGCCTCATAAATCTTAAAGTCTTCCTCTTTTTCAATTTTTAGTAATTCAAGCAGGTTGTCAAAATATCCCATTGCTCCAAAAATAGTGGTTATTTATGATTTGAATAAGAATATATTTGAGGAGTAATTTAGTCAAATTTTCATGAACAGGATTTCCAGAGAAATTGCAATAACTGAAGGTATGGCCAACAGTTTGCAATGTACCAACAGTATTGATCGCCGAAAGTTTATTACAGAAGTTGAGGCGACCAGGTTATTTTATTCTCTAATACTCGACTATGAGTATGGTAAAGGTAATCTTCAAAATGTTAAGCCTGATGTGGATAGCTTGATAATCACAAACAATTTAGAGGGGTCATTATTGGTTGGATATGACATCAATGAATTTTCACTATGTGCAGCAATAGATTACACTGCTGCTTTTGCCATGAAAATTGATTTTAAAATTGACTTTAGATTAGGAAAAATCATTTTTACCGGGGAAGAACGTTATGAAAGAAATGACGAGTTTTAGGCAAACAGACTGAAGCTGTCTTTTGCGTCATTCCAAAAATTGTCTAGTGCAATTATTCTCGGTTTCAAAAACGCTATCAATTCTGGCCAGTCTTCTTTTTTAAAAATACTTATTCCTTCCTTCGCCATAAAAATTCTGCTGATTGATTTACCGTACTCGTCAGTTGTGTTTAGCTGCCAATGCCATTCTTCACCTAAACTGGCGCCTAAAAGTGTCTTGAATTCCTTAAACTGCTCGAAAATAAGTTCTTGTATCGCAATGTCAGGATGCCTCATTTCAATGGCAATTGAAGCAGCTTTTCCATCAGCATCCATTTTGAAATACAGATGTTTCAAGCCAGTTTTGTAATTTATCCAGTTAATTTTTTGATCGTCGCTAGAGCGCTGAAGGTTCATGTATTGTCCAAATGCGGTCCAGAATTCCTGCCTAAGTTTTGTCGTCTCGTCTTTCGAATACAAATCAGTAAGTTTTTATGCGAAACTAACAAAACCTCATCAAATGTCTGTGCTAACTTCTGAAGAATTGCGAACCTTATTTGAAATACTTCCTTAGTACTGATATTGCCATTCTTAGACGGGTTTTAACTGTGCCCAATGGTATATTCAGCTCGTCTGCAGCTTCTGATTGTGAATAGCCCTGAAAATAAATAAGATCTAATATTGCCCTTTGAGAAACAGGAAGCATTAAAGTCAATTTTTTAACGCCGATAGTTTCCGGGTTAAATAGCATTTGATTCTTTAAATCGATTTCTTCGCAAGCATTCTCGATATCATCATTTTTACTCGTATTTATATAACCACGACCTCTCAAATGATCAATTGCAGTGTTTTTTGCCAAACGGGCCATCCAGGTAAATAGACGCCCTCTAGACTCCTGATACTGGTCTATCGATCGCCAAATTTTCACAAACGTTTCTTGTAGCACATCTTCAGCAATTTCATCAAATTTTATAATTCTGGAAATAATCCCATATAATGCAGGTGAATACATGGTATACAACATGGAAATTGTTTTTTGATCGCCGGATTTAATTCCTTCAACTAAATTTTGCTCCGAACTACTTAAATGCAGTACCAGGTTTTGTGGGGCGATTGGGTAATTAGAAGTAGCAACCATTTTTATTAATCAGATATATTTGATTGTTATACAAATGTTAAGCCTTTTCTCAATATTATTCCCGCAGAGAGTGCGATAATAATTTATTGTGCTGTTTGCTAGTGTTTCTCGCCCTTTTTTATTTTTAATAAATGCAAAACATGTGGGAACAGGGCATCCATACTTTCTTCTGCGCCTGACTTAGAACCTGGTAAACTCATCGTTAGCATTTCACCTATGAAGCCGGCAATTCCTCTGGACAACATTGCATAAGGCATCCGATCCTGACCGTAACGCCGCGCAGTCTCCATAATACCTGCTACAGGTTTGTCAATTAATGGCGCTAATGCCTCAGGTGTTACATCTTTAGGAGATAATCCCGTTCCGCCAGTAAATATCAATAGCTGATAATTTTCATCTGCTAATTGTTGTGCTTTGCTTCTAATGGTTTCGATCTCGTCAGGCACGATTTCATATTTCCTGACTACTATCCCATACTGTCCTAATTTCGCAATGATTGCTTTTCCAGAACTATCCTGTCCTTTTCCTTCAAACACACTGTCAGAACAAACAACCACTGCAGCCGCTACTTCAGTAAAATCGTCTTTATTCAAATCAGTTTTTCCCCTGATTTCTTTAATAACCTAATATTTTCAATTTCTACACCTTTGTCTATTGGCTTTAACATATCGTAAATAGTTAACGCAACTACAGATGCACCATGCATGGCTTCAACTTCAACTCCTGTTTTATAGATGGTATGCACCTCAACTTGAATAATGATGGTTAGGCCTTCTATTTGATACGTTATGGCAGTGTATTCAATTGGTAAAGGGTGACAGTCTGGAATAATATCACTTGTCTTCTTTACACCAAGCAAGCCTGCAGCTCTGGCAAATTCAAAAATGTCTCCTTTAGGAACTTTACGTTCTTCAATTGCTATAATTGTTTCTGGCTTTGATACCCTTACAATTGCAGTGGCAATTGCGATACGTAATGTGTTTGATTTTTTGGTGATGTTTACCATGTTTAGCTATTTTCTTTCCATTGATGGGTATTGTCTTCAAAAATCTCTTTACCCCATATAGGCAGTTCAGCTTTAAGACGTTCTACAATTTCAGCGCAGGCATCAATCGCCGGTTTACGACGTTTTGAAGATGCAAATACAAACAGGCAGATTTCTCCAACATTTACACTTCCTAAACTATGATGAATGTGTAAGCATTCCAGTGGATATTTCTCAAATATATTTTCTCTTATTGATTCCATTTTCTCCAATGCAAGTTCTTCGAAAGCCGAATATTCAATGCTCGACACATATTTATCACCCACCTGATCCCTGCGTACCTGGCCTATAAAAATACTATGACCCCCAATATTAGTTTTTGAAGAATGTTTAGCAATGCTGTCGGCTATGAAAATAGGCGCGATTGGTCCTTTGGTGAAGATATTTTTAATTTTTTTTTCGTTCATAATAATGCTGTCAAGTGTTTGCGCCATCTTGATACGCCGCCCTTAAGGTTGAAAATGTTTTTATCAATGCCAAACTTTTCTTTCATGGCCTCCGCAGCAGCCTCGCTTCTTATTCCATGCTGACAAATCAAAACAATATTTTGCGCCTTGATATCCCCATTCATAAATTCAGGCAGTTCAGATACAGGAACCTGTCGGATAAGTGGGCTGTTGAGTTTTGGATATTCATGTCGCTCCCTCACGTCAATCAAAATCGTAGATCGCTTATTTAATATCGAAAGAAGTTCTTCGCCGTCAATATCAATAAAATGTAGGTCAGTACCGGCTTCAACGCCTTCATCAGTTGTATTTAGGAATTCCGCTTCATTTTTCGGAATCGTATAATTCTCGGGAGCTGCAGAGATTGAAATTTCATAGAACATCTGGGTCAGCAGGTTATAGTTGAGCAGTTTGTTGATGAGTGGCGTGCCAATTTTGGTAATTAATTTAATGACTTCCGCAGCTTGCATCGTTCCTATAATACCTGGTAAAACTCCGATCACGCCATTTTCTTCACAATTGGGTATTTCATTTTGGCTGGGCTGAACGGGGAAAATATCACGGTAATTCGCTCCGGGAAATTCATCGTTTCCGACATTAAATATTGCAATCTGACCCTCAAATCCAGAGACAGCACCAAATACAACTGGCTTTTGCATAACGTGGCATGCGTCATTGATCAAATATCTTGATTCAAAATTATCTGTTCCGTCGAGAACATAATCATATTGTCTTACCAACTCCAATATATTATGTCGTTGAATTCGCTGGGAATAGGCAATTATATTTATATCCGGATTTAAATCTTTTAATTTTCTTGCCGCTGTTGTTGCTTTCAGTTTTCCGATGTCGTTGCTGTCGTAAAGCACTTGTCGCTGTAGGTTGCTCAACGAAACTTGATCATCGTCTACTATCCCAATGCGCCCTATTCCTGCTGCTGTTAGGTACTGCAATGCCGGACAACCTAGACCCCCAGCACCAATAACCAACACACTTGCTGCATTCAATTTGGTTTGTGCCTCAATTCCAAATCCTTTCAGAATAATCTGCCTATTGTAACGTTCGCTATCCATAGGTTAGCCTCCAGAAAAGGGAGGCATTATTGCAATTACGGGTTGCTCGCCAAAATTTGTGTTCTGTTGAACAAGTCTATTGTTTAATGCCAACTTATACTTAACCTGTTTTAGTTTAGGGAATTTTTCCTGAAGATAGGAATGAAACGTGTCAGTGTCTGAAACGCCTTCAACCATGATCTTTTGGCTTTCAATAAACTCAGCTATTTTTCCAAAACTAATAATTTCGATTTCCATCATACTAATTTACCTGAAATACTGTAATGCTGCTTAACCCCTTAACAAATCTTCTACCAGTTGCGCGGTCGGTAGGAGATATAATCGCAATGTTCCCGCCTTGTTTCCCGGAATCCGTTTCGTAGCTAATCAGAACCATTACCTGATCTCCAATTGGAGAATTAAAAAGCTCGTTCCAGGAATACACAACTTTATAATTGTCATTAGCTGTACAAACAAAATAGTATTCACTTAATGTCTTCGGTGAATCTGAAATTATTTCTACTTTTGTTAGAATCTCTTTAAGCAATACGCCTTTAACGTTTAAAATCTTACCTTTTCGTACCATTAGGTGATTGTATACGGTCATACTATCAAGGCTTGATATTTTGTATTTTTTTAAAGAAGCCAGATTAATCGTTATGGGTTGTTTTACTTTGCCGCTGATTACAAACTGAGTACTTTCCTGAGCATGAACAGCCGATATCATTACTGATAACAACAAAATAAAAAGAGATCTCATTTTAAGCATGTGTGAATAATAATTTATAGGCCGCGAGCGCAAGAACGCATGCCAGAACATTTTTTAATACATTTTGATGAAACTTCAATGCTCCAAAATAGGCACCCAAAATACCACCTGTAAAGGCAACAGCAACATAACCAAGCATATGGATATTGAATTCAAAACCCTTAATGAGCTGTCCGCCCAAACCTGCTACCGAATTTACAAAAATAAAAGCTGCGCTAATGGCAGCCGTTTGCTTTTGGTCGGCCCATTTGAGCATCAATATAACAGGAGATAAAATAATTCCTCCTCCGATACCGATCATTCCCGATAAGAGGCCGATGATTCCACCAATTAACAAAGATAATGGGACATTGGCCGATCTAAGATCTTTTGGGTCCGTATTTTTAAAAAATATAAAACGAACAACGGGAACCAGTAAAAGCACACCCAATATTTTTTTATAGATCGAGCTTTCTATGACCATCATGCCTCCGATAAAAGAGAGAGGTATGGAGGCGAGTGCAAATGGCCAGAATAATTTCCATCTAAAATGACCGCCACGATAAAACTGAAGAAACGAAGTAGAGGAGACAAAAAGATTAAGTAATAAGGCTGTCGGCTTCATAACCGCTGGAGCAACTGCAAATAAAGCCATTAATGCGAGGTATCCACTAGCACCGCCATGTCCAACAGAGGCATATAGAAATGCAACGATAAAAAGCAAACAGTAAAATAGGATAAAAGTTGTTTCCATAAGTTAATTGGGTAATAACATAACAGTGACAACATCGCCAGTCTGAAAGCGGTCTTTGTTAGCTTCTAAACGAATCAAACAATTTGCCTTTGCAAAAGAACTCAACTGGTATGATTCCTGTGCACTTAATGGCGTCGCCGACCCATCCTTATAATATCCTTTCAAAAAATGTGTTAGTCCAATTGGTTTACCGTAATCATGCGTCAAAGATGCGCTAATCTCCAATACACTATTTTCTTTATTTGATAATATCGCAAGTGCTGGAAGCACGTAGTTGTAAAAACAACTCAAAACAGATGATGGATTTCCAGGTAGTCCGAAAATCAGTTTATTCTCCTTTTTCCCAAAATACAAAGGCTTTCCTGGTTTCTGTTTAACCTTGTGAAAACATTGAGTTACATCAGATAATTTGGTTGCCTCGACCACAAAATCGTAGTCGCCTACGCTAACTCCCCCTGTAAGGAGTACAACATCACTGCTCGTTAGTGCTTTGCTAAGCGCATCCGTAACAGCACTCAGGTTATCCTTCGCTTCTAATATTTTGATGTTTGTTATTCCTCCTTGTTTTAGTGCAGCACTCAATAAAAAGGAATTGGATTCGTAAACCTCGCCATAGGCTAATTTCTTCCCCGGTTGCTGTAACTCGTTGCCAGTTAAAATTATTGAAACACTGGGCATTGGATATACATACAACTCAGCAATGCCGATACCAGCCAAAAAGCCAACAGCCGCCGGACTTAGGTAACTTCCTTTTTGCATTGCCAATGCTCCCTCTTTAATTTCACTGCCTTTTTCCCTTACATTTCCTCCGGCCTTAAGTTGCGTGTCCAATATTTTGATTTTACCTGAGATAAGCTCCACCTTTTCTTGCATCACCACCGTATCTGCACCTTCTGGTAAAGGTCCTCCAGTAAATATTCTTGTTGCCATTTGGCCACTTATAAAAAGGGGAGTGGAGGTTCCTGCAGCCATTTCTCCGGAGACAAGCAATTCCTCTGAAACATTACTAAAGTTAAATGCATATCCATCCATAGAAGATTGCCGGAACGCAGGAATGTCCAAAGTACTGATTACATCACAAGCCAAAGTGTGCCCAAAGGCATTAGCCAGTTTAACTTTTATGGGACTTAGTGGACTTACGTTATCTATAACAAGGGCTCTTGCTTCATCAACAGAAATCATTCATTTATCCTCCAATGGTAATCATACTTCTATTTACAATAGCGTCTGCAACAACCTGTTCAAAATCTTTATTCAACTGTCCACCCAGCTCTTTCTTCTTACTCCATATGCCAGCATGGATCAAAGGAATCACATCGCAGCCGGTTCTCAAAGCAGTAAGTAAATCTGTTTCACTATCAGAAAAAAGGCAGTTTTTTAATTTCCCGTCAGCCGTTAAGCGCATGCGATTGCAAGTTTCACAAAACGGAGCTGTCATTGTGCTTATTATGGCAAATGAACCTTCATGTCCGGGAATCATAAACCTTTTCGCGGTGTCATGTAATTCGCCTTTTACCGGCAATATTTCATATTTTTTTTCAACGGCAGTCTTGATTTCTTCCAATGAACACATTTGGTTACTTGTCCACTTATTTCCACTGAAAGGCATAAACTCTATAAATCTAACTTGTATAGGATTGTACTTTGTCCAGGCAATAAAATCAGGTATTTCGCCATCGTTCATACCCTTCATAACTACCATGTTCACCTTAACTGCAATTTCATGCTTTAAAAGCAGTTCAATATTATTCTTTACCTGATGGAAAACATCCCTTCGCGTGATCAGTAGAAATTTTTCGGGTTGAAGTGTATCCAGGCTGATGTTCACACTTTTTACTCCTGCAGCGATTAATGCAGGTAGCATTTCGTGTATTCTGGTTCCGTTAGTGGTAATGACCAGCTCCACGGGCAATTTTCCTAGAGCAGTAATGATTGATGCTGCATCTTTTCTAACCAGTGGCTCTCCACCAGTTAAGCGTATTTTTTTTACCCCCTGCGCTACAAAAATTTCTGCAAGTTTGATAATTTCATGGGCCTGCATTAATCGCGATGCGGGAGTGAAGTCATATTCTTCTTCCGGCATACAATAAAAACATCGGAAATTGCAATTGTCGGTCAATGATATACGCAGGTAATCATGTACCCTTCCAAAAGAATCTGCTATCATCTGTCCAGTTGCTTTAGTGAAATTTAATGCCATAATGCTGCCCAATATGACATTTCAAAAATAGCTGTTTCCGAATCATATTGATGAAGTTTAACAGGTTTTTATAAAAATAAAGGAATTTCGGGGTTGGGGGATGGTTGAGAAACAAAAAACGGGGGAAAAATCTTTAAGAAAAAGACCAAACTCCCCCGTCTAAATTAACGCTCTCGAGACAAATGTAGAACTCTTGTCTTGTATATACAAATATTTCCAGAAAGAAAATTTAACCCGCTGGTAGCCAGTTAAATTAAATTTTGTAAGCTTTTAGAAAATTGTCCACGTAGGCAACCATCTCAGGAGATAAGTTTTCCGCCCCTACATTAGTCAGTTTGTGTTGAGCAGAATTAAATTTCTCAATAAAGGTGCCTGTCTCACTATTGAATTTTAAATACCCTTGTTCAAAGTATCTTTCTTCAATATCACCGGAGGCATCCATGGAATTGAAGGTTAGCTGTACCACTTTACCCGAAGCCCGGTCTACACAAAGCCATTTGTAAATATCAGATTTGGGTGCCTGCACAGGCAGGTCTGTTTGCTTGATCTCAAGTATGGATATCGAACCATTCTCGAGAAGATAAAGGCAGTTAAAAGAAAGTTTCATAGGATCCCCGAAAATACAAAAAATACGGCTGCCCAGAAGTTTTTTTTAAAATGTTTAATACCTGTAAAAAAGTAGGTATTAAACGCAACTATTAGTGGTAACTAACGACTATCCTTTTTTGCTCTTGTTGAAAGAAAATCTTCTCGAAATACTAAAGCCCCATCTGTATTGCCCCTTTAACCAAGAACTTGTCGTTTCAGGGATGTATTGCATTTCCTGGATGGCCGTAGCGTTGGTGAAATTCAGGTGAAACACATGGCCTCCGGTTTCCATTTCTAGACCAACACCAAGGGGATTGTAGAATTTAGTTAGACTGGTATTTTCCAGGTAACTTTGATCGTCTTTATTCCTAAATGGGAGGAAATAGTCTACAACGATAGCCATACGCTTACTTAATTTCATACGGCCGCCTGCCCCAATTGCAAACAAATCATTCTGATCTCTAAATCGCGTAAAGTTCCGGTGTATATAAGTCGGGATTACGGTAATAGATAAATTCGATTTAAACTTCCTCGCGATGATCATTTGGGTAACATAGTTCATACGGTTGCTAAAATTTTGATAAGCGGTGGCGGATGCAGGGTCATCATGATTAGTAGCAACGGCAGCTATCGTATTACTGCCAAAAAGTGTTACACCCACAGGTATATAATCATCTGTTGTTTGTTCAATCAGTTTGAATTTTAAGCTTCCCTCATACAATTGCTGTACAGCCGTGGCACCTTTTGATCTGGCAAGGCCAATGGTTAGCCGGTCAGACAACCCGTATTCAAAACCAATCCGCACATCAGTTGAATTGTCAAGCCCAAAAAATTGCCGTATTCCGCCATTCCCTCCGGCAATATCACCAAATCTATGATCTACCTTAAAATCGAGTTCATTTTTATAAATGGTTTCATTGGTATGACCGTTAATTAATTTAGTAGACTTAAAGGTTGCCATCACTTTTTCATGGCCAGGTCCGTTATCAATTTCTTTCTCAAGATCAGTCTGAGCAGTACATATTAGCACTGGTAATATGAAAATTAGCAATAGTAGTGTTTTCTTATTCATACAATTTGGATTAGTTCTTGGATTGGTATAGTGCCAGTATTTTAACTTCTACGAACTCGGCGATATTTTTAAATACAAGGGATGGAATTTGGATTTTATGGTCGGCAATCCTTACTTTAAATGACGTACTGGCTGTCATTTTCCCTCCATTCACCACCAGTTCCGCCGCATTCTGGTAAATCTTACTCACCCCATGGATAGATAATATACCTTCAACCTTTACAGGGTAAGTTCCATTTACAACTGGGTTGTAGTCGCCGATGATCTTCCCCTTAAATTCTGAGAAGGGATACTTTTCTGATTCCATGTAGTTTTCGTTGAAATGCTCCTGCATTAATTTCTTTTTGAATTGAAAGGAGGTATTGCTTACTTTAAAAATTAGTTCGCCTGTCCTCAGGTCTAAAGCAGAACTTGCAGTATTGCTTTTGGCTTCGATATCTTCCAGGACGGTACTGGAAAAAAACGAAATCGATGCATTTTTGCTAGTCATGATGTGCTGCGCTTGAAGCGCATGGCCGATAAGAAAAAACACTAATAGGAGGAAGGGATGTCTCATAAATAATAAATTAGTTTTCTGGTAAACCATTTTCAAACCATTTGCTGAGGGAGGCTAACTCTGTAGCAGTCAGACTTCCGCCCTGAGGCATTCTTTTGGAAACTATGACAGCTTGTTTAATTCTTTCTGCATTCGCTTTAACCGAAGCATAGCCGTTCAGTGTAAAGAAGCCTGCATCGGCTTTTCCTGGCGCGTGACAGCTACTACATTTACTCTGAAAAAGTGCCTCAGTAAAATTAGCGTAAGTTATTTCAGTGCCGGGTGTTTGCGGAACGTCAGGTGCATCTGGCGTCATTTCTTGCGCTTGTTTTTTTGTACAGCTCGCCAGTATTAAGTACAATACAATTAGTGTAAAGTACACGAAGTGATGCTTTTTCATATTTTATGAGTTAGTTGTTTAGTGGAACAGTAGTTAACGTTAATATTGGCCAAACGCCTGGGGTTGGTACACTTACACCCTTGGTATCACCTCTTTTTGCATCGGGGCCAAAATAATAAAGCGGATGCCCTTTATAGGTCAGCTGTTTTTTTCCAACCGAGGTGATTTCCATAACTGAAGACTTACTAATTACCGATGGAAGGTTTAATGCATCAGATTCGAAAATAGGCCAGGTGCCATTATTGCTCAGATCTGCTTTAGTATATGTGTTTAAGTTATAGGTGTCCGGGGAATAAGCATATAGGGTTCTGCCTCTTGAATCTGTAAGAAATTGGGTAATACCAACTCCCTCTTTATGATCCGCTACATAATTTTTTCCATCATTGCCCACAAGCTGGATGTTAGCCAGCATCATGGAATAATCTGGTTTTGCCACAAACCAGTTACCTCCAACACCGTCACCCTTTACGTCGGCTACTGCTGCGTCAGATGCGTAGTAATATAAAGGCCAACCTTTATAGGTGGTTTGCTTTTTGCCATCTGCCCTAACGATAGTGGCGATGTCGGCACTGGCTATTCCAGTGGGCAAAGTGGCATCTTCTGCATAAAACACAGGCCAAACCAGCTCACAATTTCCCGTACACCCTGAAGTGCCGTTTGCATCATTTGCGAAGAAATAGAGTGATTTTCCTTTGTTATCTGTTAGTATGCTTCCAAAAGTAACACTCGTGGTCAGCTTAAGACTAGTTTTTAGAACTGGTTGCTGCTCAACGGGGGTAGGCGCTGCGGGGGTTTCCGGCGCAGATTCATTTTTAGAGCAAGCGGTTGCCAAAAGCACACCGGGCAAGAATAAATAAACCAGCAATTTTTTCTTAGATTGTAACATTTCAAATCAGATTTTAGTGAGGTAATTTGTTGATTGATAAGGTTACGGAGACGACTGAAAAATAGTTGCCAGTTAAATTTAAAATGGGTTAAAAATATTTGTTAACTAATTAAATTCTAGTGTATTAAATGTTACAAATATATTTTTTCCAGTGTTGGCAACCTTTTTAGCATAGCACACGTATCACTAGAAAAATGATTAATAATTAAGCTCAAAACTTAGGTGCAGGGAATAATTAAAGGATGCCTTAGTAACGACAGGAATAGTCAATATCTGCTCTATAAAGAATTTTATAGTTATGGAATGGCTATATGCCGGAGGTATGCCATGAACGATGACGATGCAGCAGATGTTTTGAACGATGGATTCCTGAAAATATTTAACAACATCCACAAATACGATCCGGACCGGCCATTCAAAAGTTGGCTAGGGAGGATACTAACAAATACAGCGATAGACCACTACAGATTGAATCTGAAATTTAGTGATCATGTCGATATATCTGAATATGAACAAATAGGAACAGGTGCTGTAGTCTACGATCATTTGGCATATCATGATTTACTAAAGCTAGTTCAGGAGCTTTCTCCTGCTTACAGGATGGTGTTTAACCTATTTGCGATTGATGGTTATTCCCACGAAGAAATTGCGGAGACACTGAATATCTCGGTCGGAACCTCAAAGTCAAACCTTTTCAAAGCGCGACAAAAGCTGCAGGATAAAATTAAACAGCTAGATAACTCCGGAAATCACACTCCGTTAACAGAAATTAGGATACAATACGGGTCGTAAGACTTTGAAAATATACACCTACCAATGAAGAATGAAAATGAATTTGATCAATTTTTTAAAACGGGCTTAGGAGATCCTGAGATTCCATTTAACAAATTGGATTGGGAAAAAATGGAAAACCTATTGAATTCCCAACAGAAGAAACCCATGGTGCCACTATGGGTATATACCGTTAGTGGTATTGCTGCGGCTTTGATAATCGTTATGTTTTGGCTACTGTCCGATACTCAGCAACCAATACCCGCAAAAACAGTTGTAAAACTAAAGGCCAACGTTAAGCCATTATCTCCACAGACTCCAGATACTAAGACGCCGTATCAGGCTGTTGGAATAAAAGATGATACAGGGACTTCCACTAAAAAACATGCTGTGGTTAGAAGGTTTGGGAAAATGGATGCTATTCCGAATTCAATAGATTCAGCTGGGCAATCGTTTGCAAATATCAAGGCAGATCAAATGGTTTTAGATGCGGTTATAAAAAACTCGACAAACACAGCAACTATTGAAACAACAACAGTAGCGGATGCAGTGATTTCACCTACAGCGGCAGAAGCTACAGCTGTAGTTCCTGTTAAGGAAATGTCCGCAATCAAACCAATTACTAAGGAAAGTAAAAGTCCATTAAGCTTAACTCTTGTAATTGCACCAGATATTTCCAGAGTAAGCTCTGGCCTAAACTCAAAACTCAGTTCAAATTTTGGCGTGTTGGTTAATTATTTGGCTGCTAAGAAATTGGGTATAACAACAGGTGTAGTTTATGCAAAAAAATATTATAACTACGCGGGAATAAATAAAGGCGCATATGGTAATGCAGACAAGCCCTGGGAAGTAGATGCAGATTGCGACGTATTGGACATTCCGCTGAATGCAAGCTATAGCGTATATAGCAAAAAAAATATATCAATCAGCCTCAATACAGGTCTATCCAGCTATTTTATGTTAAAGGAAAAATATAAATACATTAATCAGGACCAGAATGGCACAAATATTTCTACACTCGTAATTGATAATAAGAATCAGCATTTATTTGGAGTAGCCAACTTTTCTGTCAGCTTTGAGCACAAGGTTAGCCAGAAGTTGAGCATTGGATTACAGCCATTCTATAAAGTTCCTTTAACTGGTATTGGCTACCACAACAGCAATTTGAACTCCAAGGGGGTTGCGTTTAGTCTAACGTTAAATAAATAAAGCCGGTGATTTCCCTTTCACCGGCTCATTACTAAACATCAAAACAGAGTTTTTAATACGAGATGAATTATCCTCTTTTACACATTGATTTACGAGAAATGGTGTCGGGCGGATTTAACCTTTAGAAGCTTTTTATTAAAAGTGCTAATAATTGTTTTAAACAAAATCAAATTCTTAGTGTTCATTAAAAAAACGAAAAAGTTATGAAGTTTAAAAAATTAGCAGCAAGTATAATTGCTCATAAAAACAATAACGGAGAGGTTGCAGTGGCTGTTATTGCCGGTTTGGCTATAGGTGCTGCGCTTGCAGTTTTATTAGCTCCTGAACGCGGCGAAGATTTCCGCGAAGGTATCGCCGGAAAAGCAAGAGGGTTTGGGTCGAATTTGAGAGATGAGTTGGCGTCACTAAAAAAGAGAATTTCTGGTGAAGAAGTGGAAGAAGAAACCGTTGAAGAAATTCCACACTACCAACAAACAACGGTTAAAAAGCCAAAGTCCGATATCAAAGACTTAATTCATGAGGCTCACACCAGCGCTCATCACACAGAGCACTCAATCGGCTAACGATTAAGGAAGTTAGGCATTTGCTGAATGGAGGGTATCATTTGCATCGCATAGCGCTGCATCCAGATATCCTCTAAAATCTTCGAAGAATTCAATTTTCTCTGAAAAATTTGTGGCCTCACCGATGCGGGAATAGTGTTCTCGGAGCTCGGCTAGACCCTGTTCAAAAAAGTTCTGAAAAGAAGTTGGGTCGATTTGGTTCAGCTTCTCTATCACCAGTTGATAACTGTTAAAAATCGCGGCTATGGAAGTCATGTCTGAATTGAGATTTGACTCAGAAGAGTCTTTGCATAGCAAGTTTAAAAGGTCTTGAATTTCCGTTTTTTGTTTCATTTGGTTATCTGGTTAAAGCGTTGAAATAAAGATAATTAATCAAATCCTATTGCATCGCTTTTTTATCTTAGTAAGTTCTTCAAGGATAACAAATGGCGTATAAACCGCAATCAAGAATAATATTATTCAAAATTTATTCAGAATTCAATCTGACCTTGTCTGTTCAACTTAGACAAAGAATGCGAGTACATATTGGAATGATGGTTTGGAAGGAAGCGAAGAACCATGGAATCACTCAAGCCCAGTTTGCAAAGCAATTGAAAGATAGAGGTATTGCTTATGCCGATTTTTTTCAGAGCGAGGTCATTGATGCAGACATATTAGTTCATATCAGCGATATTCTTAATAAGAATTTTTTTTCGTATTATGAGCCTGCGGAAATGCCGATCGCATTATCAAATAAAAAACTTCATCAGCTTAAAGATAAATTGGTTGCGTTGCGTGAAGTACTGGAAAAGAAAGATAAGCTGATCAGGTCGCAGGAAAAATACATTAAATCGCAAGAAAATTTGATCAAAACTCTGGAGAAGAAGTGGTCTGAAGATTAGATTGTAATTGCAATTGCTTAATTAAATAGATACAGATGTTTAAACGATTATTCACAATAATCCTTACTCTGGGCATTATCACAAATAGCTTGGCCCAAACTAATGATACCATTGCGCTTCCTATGGATACCGGTTCGGTGAAAGGTCCAACTAAAGCGAATTTCAAATCATTTATAGTTCCGGGAGTTTTCATAGGCTATGGTCTGATCTCACTCACAGGAGATAACGTAATCAGGAGATTGGATTACACGACAAATGCTGAAATGAGGGAAGATTATCCTGGCTTTGCCTTAAAAGTGGATAATTATACACGCTATGTTCCGGCAGTAGCGGTTTATGCACTGGATATTATGGGTGTCAAAGCAAAAAATAATGTGGTCGACAGAAGCATTATGTTGGCCACGTCGTTCGCGGTTGCTTCTGTAAGTGTGGGCGCTGTGAAAGTCATAGTGGGGAGAACTCGTCCAAATGGGGCAAATAACGTGTCCTTCCCGTCCGGGCACACTGCGTTGGCATTTATGACGGCCGAATTTTTAAATCAGGAATATAAAGATCGTTCCATATGGTACAGCATTGGTGGATATGCCATGGCAACTGGTACCGGTATATTGCGTCTGTATAATAACGCCCACTGGGTTAGTGATGTTGTTGCCGGAGCCGGTTTCGGGATTTTATCTACCAAAATAACCTACCTGGTGTATCCCTATATTAAAAAGAAGTTGTTTCATAACAAGCCAGTAAATGTGATGGTAAGTCCTGACTATCAAAACGGGAGCCTTGGCTTTAATTTAGTCAAAAGGTTTTAACATGAAAATACTGATAGTCGAAGATGAGCGTGAACTAGCAAACAGCATGGCAATCTACCTCTCAGGGCAAAATTACCTTTGCGAGATGGCGGCCGACTATCACCAGGCTATGAAGAAGATAGCATCTTATCAATACGATTGCATTTTATTAGACATCATGCTCCCTGGTGGAAGCGGTATGGCGATACTTACCGAGCTTAAAGCACAAAATAAGCAGGACGGTGTAATCATCATATCGGCAAAAAATGCCTTGGAAGATCGGATCAGCGGACTGGAGCTGGGCGCAGATGATTATCTGTCTAAACCATTTCACCTATCAGAATTATCCGCTAGGATTCACTCCGTAATAAGGCGTAAGAATTTTGCTAATTCCAATACAATACAGCAGCACGAAATCAAGATTGACCTACTGGCTAAAGCCGTTACTGTGCACGATAAGCCTATTTCCCTAACCAAAAAGGAGTTTGATTTGTTGTTGTTTTTTATTGGAAATAAGAATAGGGTGCTGTCTAAAAGTGCATTGGCAGAGCACCTTTCCGGAGATTTGGCGGATATGCTGGATAACCACGACTTCATTTACGCGCACATTAAAAATCTAAAGAAAAAACTTACGGAGGCCGATAGCGGAAGCTATTTGAAAACTTTGTACGGGAATGGTTACAAATGGGAAATATGACCAAACTGCTTGATAAGCCACTTAAAGCATTTACCATCTACGCCTTTTTGGTATTGCTATGCAGCATTCCTGTTTATTTCTTTATGGTTGATCGGATTTGGATTCATGAAGTAAATGAACATAACCTAATCGTTAGCGAATCTACCAAGCAGAACTTGATACGCTTAAAGCTTAGCAATGCTGAACTAGATACTGCAACTCAACTTTGGAACAAATTAACACCGGAAACAAAATTACAGGAAGAGAAACAGTTGCGATCAGATAGTTCTTACACCGTATACCGAAATAATACTTATTTACCTGAAAAGGGATATGACCGATATCATGGTTTGGTTACCTACTTTAAGTTAAACGACAGGATATATAGCTTAACAGTAGAAACCAACATTGAAGAAAGCTATGAAACTATTGCGGACATCACCTTTCTCACAGTAGTGTTTTTCATTATTTTGCTGCTGGGTTTTGTGAAGCTGAACAAGAGAATTTCGGCCAAACTTTGGCGCCCTTTCTACAGCACGCTGGAAAAAATGAAAGCATTTGATTTGAACAAAGAGCAACACATCTCTTTTGAAATTACAGATGTTAACGAATTTGAGGAAATGAATAACAGTATCAATAAGCTCGTTTCCAGCAATGTTGCGGTATTTAGACAGCAAAAGGAATTTACTGAAAATGCTTCACACGAGTTGCAAACACCTCTGGCAATTGTACAAGCAAAATTGGATTTGTTGGTACAGGATGCATTCCTAACAGAAAGCCAGTCGGCCATAATAGAAGATACCCAGAAAGCCTTAAGCAGAATTTCAAGGATCAATAAAAATCTGTTGTTATTGGCCAAGATCGAGAACCAACAGTTTATGGACAAAGAACTGATCACGATGTCTGAACCGATAAATGATATACTCAATTTATTGTCTGGCCTGCTTGATGAGAAAACGATCAACCTGAAAGTCCTTCAGGATGTACAGGTGGAAAGCAACAAAATCATGGTTGAAATACTGTTAACGAACTTGATGATGAATGCAGTGCGTTATAGTGGGCCAAATGCAGAAATAAATATGATATTGGCTGATGGTCAATTGAGTGTCAGTAACATTGGTTCAGAATCGCTGAATGCCAGCAAACTCTTTAAACGTTTCAGTACTGCCGCTTACCAAACGCCTGGTAGTGGTCTGGGCTTATCAATTGTTAAACAAATCTGTAGTAGATACGGCTGGGAAATTCTATACGATTATCTGAATCAGCAACATACATTCACCATCATATTTAACCCATAAATACATAAGAATCTAAGTCATAAGTAGTCCCATTTCTAAATGGTCAGGGAACAATTTATATTTAGAATACTATTGTAAAACTGTGTTTACCGCCTGCATAGCAATAGGCGATCTCCCAGTTATTGTTAATGCAAATTTGTTTGATGATTGCTAAACCAAGGCCATTACGTTTGGCATCTCGACTACCCTTAGTGAACCTTGTGAACAATAGTGATTCTGAAAATGTCAGCAGCGGACCATCGTTAACCATCACTAGTTTTTTTTCATTCAGTTCAATAAGTACTTCAGCACCTGTCTGAGCATGGTTAATGATATTAGAGAACAGGTTGGTGATTAAAATGTCTATCAATGATGCACTTGCGAAAACTGCCTTGTCCTCCAGCTTTAAACTCATCCGGAGCTGCTTGTGCGATAACAGATCTTCCAATAACTCGTAGTTTTTCTTAATGATATCGGACAGCTGTAGCCAAGCCTTATCCTCAAAAACATCGTTCTCCAGTTTGGCCAGTAACAACAATCCTTTATTTACTTTACTTAACCGGCTTACCGCTGTTTTAGCATCGTTAAGTAACGGAATCAATGCCTCATCAAGGGGATGCTGGCCCATATTTTCTAATCTGGTCTTTAGGATACTAAGTGGTGTTTGTATTTCGTGGGATGCATTTTCTGTAAATTGCTTTAATGCGGCATATTCTCGTTTACTTCGATCAGCAAGATCTGTGAGGACCAAATTCATTTCGCGAAATTCTACGACATCTGTATCTGCCAATTTTAACTCCTCATTTGATCGTACACTATAGCCTTTCATTTTCTTTAAATTGATAAGAAAGGGATTCCATATTTTCCTGCTGATAAAGTAATTAGTCAAAGTGCCCAGCACAACCAGCATAATTGCAATAGCGATAAAGATAAATCCAATCGTAAGAGAATAATTGGACCATCCAATGTAGGTAGTCATTACTTTGATGCGGTAATAACTATTGCCAATTTTTTTGCTGCCTGCCAGGTAATAATATCCTTCATTCACATCTTGTAACCGATCGTAGATGAGCGTATCCTTAAACACTTTGGGTATTTTCATTACTGCATCAGTACCCTTTACTACCTGGACCAATGGGAATGATACCGTTCTACCCAGGTCAATCTCATGGGCAACCATATCTGTCTGAAGCTCCAGTTGTTCTTCAATTTCAGTTGAGATCTCCGTCCGTAAAAAGAGATACAGCAAAAATCCCGTTAAGCACAGTACAAATAGGCTGAGCCAAAAGTAATAGTGACTTATTTTACTAAGCAACCGCATCAATGGGAAAATTTATAGCCTATACCATAAATGGTTTTAATGTAATCCTTGCCTGATACTGTGCTTAGCTTTTTTCTTAAGTTTTTCATATGGACATATATGGTGTCAAAATTGTCGTTTTGATCAAAGTGGTCTCCCCATAAATGTTCAACAATAGAAGCTCTGCTTAAAATTCTGTTTTTGTTTATCACGAAATAGATCAGTATATCACATTCTTTTCTAGTCAGGTTAATTTCCTGGTTTTTAAATGAGACAGCTTTAGAAAGCGGCTCTATTTTAAAGTCGTCAAAGCTAATTTCTATTTCACCTTTAAGTGCTTTGCGCCTGTATATGGCGTTTATTCTAGCGTTTAATTCTTCGAGAAAAAATGGTTTGGTTAAATAATCATCAGCACCTAGGTTTAAGCCAGAAAGCTTGTCTGATAAAGAATGCTTAGCGGATAGAATGATTATTCCTGTTTCCAGATTTTTCTGCTTAATTCTCTTAATCAAATTGATGCCATTCCCATCGGGCAGCGTAATGTCAAGAATTACCATGTCATATAAGTAATCCCTCAACTTCTGTTCTGCGGCGGTAAACGTATTGGCCAACTCACATATAAAATTTAAGGAATTAAAATAACATCCTATCTCATCAAGCAGTACAGGCTCATCTTCTACGAGCAGTATTTTCATTTATTTAATTTTAATTAGAATACTTCTAAATCTTTAGAAAATCTTTAGAATCGTTTATAATCTTTGTTGCGTCACTACTATTTAGACTTATTACAAACAATATTACTAATTAAATTATACAAACCCTTATGATGAAAAGAAATTATATGAAAAGCACTGCATTGTTGGCCCTCCTGTGTATAGGTATGGTATCTTGTAAAAAAGACGATAACAAGCTACCTGAAACAAAAACACCTTTACGACCTGCAATTGACTACGCTAAATTGGTTGATGGTACTAAATATGATGCTACCAATACCATTTTTGTAGACGCCTCAGGTAAATCTACAATTGATCTTACTACAGGAAATTTCAGATACAGAGCATTTCAGGGAATCAACACTTATGCTGGTTTATGGAAAACCCAAACGCTTGATGGTAACGTTTTGAAAAAAATGTATGCCAACTCGGGTAGTCCTTTTACCGTAATTTCTAATCCAGCACCAGCTGATTTTGCCGCTTTAAATGCATCTGGTGTTCAATTGCGCAATGTTACTGCTTCTTCTTTGAGCGCTGCTGATGCAGAAGTGGTAAGACTGAAGATAGAATCTGATATGACAACGCTTGCAACCATAAGTGCTTCGGCAAATGTTCCGGCCTCTAAAGGTGTTGCCGGATTTGTATCTACCACAAGCGGTGCCAGTGTAGTTACTAAATATATTGTTGATACTAAAGGTTTTGAAACGCCTCAAATCATTCAAAAAGGATTAATCGGTGCTTTTGATCTTGATTATATTTCAAATGTATTGTTGGTTAAAGGGTTAGAGGCTGATAACTATACACTAGTATCAGGTAAAAATTACACGCAATTAGAGCAAAACTGGGATGAGGCTTACGGTTCATTAACCTTAAATCCAATTTATCTTTTAGGTTCTACTGATGCGGTAAGAGGTACTACAGAATCATTCCTTGGATCTTACATCTGGGAATATGGTAAACCAACTACCAGTGCAGATTACAACTATACCAAGGTTTATGCTGCTTTCTTAAAAGGAAGGGCTGCGATAGTAAACAATGACATCACCGAATTGAAAAAACAAGCTGATATCATCAGAAAGTCAATGGAGAAGGCTATCGCCGGAGCTGCATTAGGCTATCTTGCTAAATGGAAAACAGGTACTGATGAAGGAATTCGTGCACACGCAATGGGCGAAGGTTTGGGCTTCGTTTATTCTTTACGTTTCGCTACATTGAGTGGTGGTTCCGCAGCTTTTTCCGATGGTATTCTAACTAATCTGGTTGGGTCTGCCGGCGGGTATTGGGATCTAACCAATGATAAAATTAATGCTGCTGACGCTGCAATCAGAGCTAAATTTGGCTTGTAAGTATCTTATAGAATAAAATTGAATTGGGTTACAGTCTCCGCTTAGAGGGACCGTAACCCAATTTTATCGTTATCATAATTTGTATAATAAACTCATGAATTTATCAAAATGGAAACAGGCAGGAATACTTTGCCTAATGATCGTAAGTATTTATGCCTGCTCTAAAAACAAAACCACCGATCCTGAACCGGAGGTAAAACCAAGCGTAGACAGAAAGGCTTTGCTAACTTACCTTGCAGATGATCTAATTATTCCCTCTTACGCCAATTTTAAGATTAAGTTTGATCTGATGCTTAACAAAGGTGACGCTTTTACCGCGGCGCCAACTGTGGCTTCTTTAACTGATTTTAGGACCGCATGGGTAAACGCTTATGTGGAATGGCAGAAGATTGAATTGATTGATGTGGGGCCGGCTCAAGCGCAAACAATTCGTTCATTTTTCAATATTTATCCAACTAATGTTGCCAATATTAATGCTGGTGTGGCAAGTGGTACTGCAAACTTCGATTTGCCATCAACTTACGCGCAACAGGGTTTTCCGGCTATCGACTATTTAATTAATGGACTAGGCACTACCGATGCTGAAATTGTAGCTAAGTATACTACCGCCGCTGATGCTGCTCAAAGAATCGCTTATCTAAAGAAGGTAACTGCGCAGATGAACACCATTTTCACTAAGGTATACACGCCCTGGACAACAGGCGGCTACCGCGATGAGTTCATTAACAAAACTGGTATTGATGCCAGTTCTTCTCTAGCGGTGTTGGTGAATGGGTATGTTTTAAATTACGAGCGCTACATACGTTCTGGTAAATTTGGTATACCGTCTGGCGCTATGGCAAATGGAGTAGTTTCTGCCGATAAGGTGGAGGCGGTTTACAAAAAGGACATCTCGCTAACCTTAGCTAAAACGGCCCAACAGGCATCTGTAGATTTCTTTAATGGTAAAAGTGTTAAAACCGGTTCGGAAGGTCTCTCTTTTAAAACTTACCTAAACACATTGGGTGCTAAAGACAGCCAATCCACAGTAACCCTTTCTCAATCAATCGTAAGCCAGTTTGCCACAACTACCGGAAAGCTTAACCTACTTACTGAAAACCTCAATTCAGAAGTGAAAACCAACAATCAAAAGATGATAGATGTATATACAGAGATGCAAAAGTCTGTACGGATGCTAAAGGTCGACATGACTTCTGCCATGAGCATTACCATCACATATACTGATAATGACGGGGATTAATACCTCTTTATTAGATGAATAACTATTTTCAAAAAACAACACATGCAGCGCCTATAGCCATTTACAGAATGGCTATAGGCATTATGCTTTTCTGCAGTATTGTTAGATTTTGGACAAAGGGTTGGATTGCAGAGTTGTACATCAAGCCCTTGCACTTCTTTTCCTTCTACGGCTTTGAGTTTGTAAAACCATTGGGCAATTACACTTATTTGTTGTTTTTTGTATGCGGACTGGCCGCTTTGATGCTTGCATTTGGCTGGTTTTATCGCGCTGCCAGCGTCATCCTTTTCTTAAGCTTTACCTATATAGAGCTGATGGACAGGAGCACATACCTAAATCATTACTACTTTATGAGTGTGGTGCTTTTTATCCTGATTTTTCTGCCTGCAAACCGATATTACGCTGTCGATGCCTGGAGGAAGCCAAGCATCCTGGCCGACCAGATCCCGAAATGGAACATAGATATTTTAAAGCTGATGATGGTGATCTTGTATTTTTATGCCGGTTTGGCTAAACTCAATAGTGATTGGCTCATGAAAGCTTTACCACTTAAGATTTGGCTGCCTGCTAAGAATGACATTCCTGTTATTGGCTGGCTTTTTAATTATCCAGCTACTGCTTTTGTTTTCAGTTGGTTCGGCTGCGCCTACGATCTAAGTATTGCCTTTTTATTATGGAATAAGCGCACACGAGTTATCGCCTATATTACTGTAGTCGTATTTCACGGCTTAACAGCCATCTTATTTCCCATTGGGATGTTCCCATATGTGATGATCGTTGCGGCTTTGATATTTTTCCCGGCTAGCGTTCATCTTCGGGTCATTAATTTGCTCAATAAGCTTTTCAGGCAACCTACGGGCTTTTTGCAGCCAAATAAGACATTCCACTATCCAACTGCTCTACAACAGCTGGTACTTGGGATGTTTGCCATTTTTTTTACATTTCAATTGTTGTTTCCGTTCAGGTACCTGTTGTATCCTGGTGAGCTGTTCTGGACAGAGGAGGGATATCGCTTTTCTTGGCGTGTGATGCTTATGGAAAAAGCCGGTTATGCGCAATTTACCATTAAAGATGCCAATGGGAAATTCGCAGTAGCCAACAATAACGAATTTTTAACCGTATTACAGGAAAAAATGATGAGCACACAGCCAGACATGATCCTGCAGTATGCACATATTTTGCGCGACCATTACACCAAACTTGGGTTTATAGCTCCAAGGGTTTATATAGATTCCTACGTTGCCTTAAACGGCAGGGCAGGGAGAGTTTTTATCAATCCAAACACAGATCTGGCTAAAGAGGAGGAATCTTTCCAGCATAAAACTTGGATTTTACCACTGAACGATGAAATTAAAGGTTTTTAATATACTATGCTTCTGTTTGCTTGCAGTTGCTGCCTCGGCTCAAGACACGACCAAAACCATCAAATCGGATACCACAGCTACGGGTAATAAATTGAAGGAAGTTCAAATCAAGAACAAGAAAACCAACTTTGGTTTCTCTCACCTAAAAGGCGTAGAAAACCTGGGGATTTATGAGGGTAAAAAATCTGAAGTCATCATCCCTGATCAGCTGGTTGCCAATCTGGCTACCAACAATGCCCGACAAGTTTATTCAAAGGTTGCCGGACTAAATATCTGGGAAAGCGACGGCGCAGGACTCCAGCTAAGTATAGGCGGTCGCGGTTTAGATCCCAACCGGACCTCCAACTTTAATGTTCGCCAGAATGGCTACGACATTAGTGCAGACGCCCTGGGATATCCGGAAAGCTATTACACCACGCCAAACGAGGCCGTAGGTCAGATACAAATTGTCAGGGGTGCCGCTGCATTACAATACGGTACACAGTTTGGCGGCTTGCTCAATTTTATTATGAAAAAGCCTGTGGCGGATAAGCCTTTTGAACTAACCCTACGCCAAAGTCTGGGTTCTTATAATTTTTACAACAGTTTTACCAGCGCCAGCGGTACTGTTGGAAAGCTGAGCTATTATGCCTTCTTCCAATACAAAAAAGGAGATGGCTTTAGGGGCAACTCAGATTTTAATGCCTATACCGGATTTGCCAACGTCAATTACCAGTTCAATGAACGCACCAAAATTGGTGCGGATTATACCCATATGAATTACCTGGCACACCAGCCTGGTGGCTTATCTGATGCCATGTTTGCAGAAGATCCGTCACAAAGTAACAGGGAACGCAACTGGTTTAAGGTAGACTGGAACGTATTTGCCGCCTATTTAGATCATAAAATTAACGCGAACAGCGAATTTAACTTGAGGGCATTCGGTTTATCTGCTAACCGTTATACTGTGGGCTTCAGACCAAACCGCGTAGCCACTATAGATTTTGGCACAGAACCCCGGGATTTGATCAAGGGCGATTTCGACAACTGGGGCCTGGAAGCCCGGTACCTCAACCGATACGAATTGTTTAATAAGAGATCTGTCCTGTTGTTAGGAGCCAGATATTATAAAGGCCATAACCACAGTGTACAGGGCATGGGAAGTACCGGCGCTGATGCCAATTTTAATCTGGTACAACCAGAAATCTTTACCTTAAATGATTTCACATTCCCCAACAAAAATCTTGCATTGTTTGCAGAGAACATCTTCTACGTAACAGACAAATTTTCTGTTGTTCCGGGTGTTCGATATGAATATATCCATACCAAATCAGATGGGTTTTACGCTAATATTTCTTATGATCTGGCGGGTAACGTGATTTCCAACGTGCGCATTCCTGAGACGAGGAATGATAAACGTAACTTTCCTTTGTTTGGTCTGGGCCTAAGCTACAAACCGACTACAACTGTAAACGTATATACCAACCTTTCTCAAAACTACCGTTCTATAACATTTAGCGACATGCGGACTTCTAATCCATCTGCATTTATCTCTCCCGATTTAAAGGATGAAAAAGGCTATTCCTTTGATTTGGGTGTGAGGAGCGAGCAAACCAGTCTATACGCCTATGATGTAAGTGCCTTCTTGTTAAATTATAACAATAGAATTGGTGAGTATGACTTTTCTCCAACACCAACAACCACAGGCAGGTTAAGAGATAATATTGGTCAGGCCGTGATTATTGGTATAGAGTCCTATGGAGAAGCTGATTTGCTAAGGTTACTGACTACAGAAGAAAACAGCTACAGCGCAGTGGTTTTTGCCAATACCGCTTTCATCAAATCTAAATACCGCAGAAGTCAAATCCCGGGTGTAGAGGGAAATCAGGTAGAGTTTGTTCCGGATTTAAATATCAAAAGCGGCATTAGGTTAGGCTACAAAAACTTAAAAGCCTCATTCCAGTATACACACTTGTCAGATCAGTATTCTGATGCCACCAATGCTGTAGATGGGGGCGTATCGGCAGTGATAGGGCTGATTCCTGCCTATTCGGTCATGGATGCCAGCGTGTCTTACGAGTATAAAAGGTATAAAATTGAAGGCAGCGTAAACAATCTGGCTGATACCTACTATTATACAAGAAGAGCTACGGGTTACCCAGGTCCAGGTATTTTACCGTCTGATAACAGGACCTTCTTTTTAACCTTGCAGGTTAAACTGTAAGTCGTACAGAATTTCTACATAATTGACCTATAGTTTAGCGCTATAGGTTTATTTTATGAAATTTAAATTCGTTTTTCTAGGATGTTTGTTGGCCGTGGCATCCCTTTCAAATGTTGGTATGGCGCAAGTAAAAGATAGCCTTACCTATAAACCGAGGCTGCGGGAATTTGTTGTGCCAGTTACGTTCATTGGTTATGGTGCGCTTTCTGTTATCGGAAATAATCCGGTGCGCGCCCTGGATTTTACCACCAAAGATGAACTTACGGAAGACCATCCAAAGTTTGCAGCACATGCTGATGATTACCTCCAGTTCGCACCTGCTGCTGCGGTGTATGCCCTTAACCTTGCCGGCATAAAAGGAAGGCACAGCTTAGGTGATGCCACAGGTTACTTCTTATTGTCTGAACTCATCATGAATGCTACTGTGCATTCTATTAAAAAGATCAGCAGTCGCGAGCGACCAGATCATTCCGGCTTTAATTCCTTTCCCTCCGGGCATACAGCAAACGCTTTTGCCACAGCAGAGTTTTTAAAACAGGAGTATAAGGATGTATCGCCATGGTACGGCTACGCCGGATATGGTGTGGCTTCTGCTACTGGGATACTCCGGATGTACAACAACAGACATTGGCTAAGTGACGTGGTCGCGGGTGCTGGTTTTGGAATATTATCCACAAAGGTTGCCTACCTACTCTATCCTAAATTAAAAACCTTAGTTATGGGAAAGAGAGGTGCTAATTACAACCTGGTCCCTTCTTATCAACAAAAACATTTTGGATTTTCTTTTAATGGCAGGTTTTAACAAATATATCGCCCTCGTAATCGGTGTTCTCTGTCTCAGGGCTCAAATTACAACTGCACAGCAAAAGACGAATGCGGCAAAAACGCTCGATTTTTTTATTGAACGCGCCACCGCTACCAGTCCTCTTTTGAAAGATTACAGCAACCAGTTGTTAATGACCAGTATTGATAGTCTGCGGCTTAAAGCAAGCTATGGCTTGCAGGTTATTGGCAGCTCTACAGGTATGTATGCCCCCATTGTGAAAGGATATGGTTTTGATGATGTGATTACGAATGGTCAGGCACTTGATGCCTTGCTGAGTGCCAATTACGCCATTACTGGCAAGGGATTAAAAGCCAATCAGTTGCAGGCCATTAGGTTGCAAAGGGATTCCATTACCTATGCCACATCGCTTTCAAAGCTCGACTTACGTAAAACCATCAGTGAACAATACATTGCCGCTTATGCCAGTCAGCAGCAGGTTAATTTCAACCGCGAAATATTTAGTTTACTTAATAAAGAAGACCAGGTGCTGAAGACCTTAACCCGTGCGAATGCCTATAAGCAAACAGAATACCTTACTTTTCTGGTTACTTTCAAGCAACAACAATTGCAGTTTAAACAAGCAGAGCTACAATTCAAAAATGACCTCCTAACGCTCAATTACCTTTCAGGCATTGCTGATACTGCTACTGTTGAATTGGCTGAACCGATGTTAAGAGATAGCAATCTGATTGCTTGTGAACGGAGTTTCTTTACCAAAAGATTTGAATTAGACAGCCTCAAAGCTGAAAACGACAGGAAAGCAATTGACTTGAGTTATCAGCCCAAAGCAAGTGTTTATGTAAACGGTGGCTACAATTCTTCGCTTACGCTGCAACCGTATAAGAATTTTGGAACCAGTGTTGGTTTTACCATTGCGCTGCCATTATATGATGGCCACCAAAGGAAAATGCAGTATGACCGTGTTAACCTTCGCGCCCAAACCACCACCGCATACCGGCAGTTTTTTAGTCGCCAACAACAGCAGCAGCTCAATTTACTAAAGCAACAAATCTCTGCCACAGATGCCACATTTCAGCAAATTAACGACCAGATCAAATTAACAAAAGGACTTATAGATGTAGATGCCAAATTGTTGCGTACCGGCGATGTCAAGATCGCTGATTTTGTAATCGCAATAAACAATTACCTGGCAGCGCAGAATTTATACAGGCAAACCAATATTAACCGCTTAAAGTTGATCAGTCAGCTCAATTACTGGAACAGATAATATGAAAGCTTTTAATCTACAAAACCCAGGAATCATCTTGTTTGTCGCAGCCTCGGTGTTTATCCTGTCCTGCGGACAACCTGCTGATCAATCTGCAGATTCACCCCTGGAGACCACAACGCCAGTAGAGGTTGCAACAGTAGATACTGCCTCACTTTCAGAATATACAGAATTAACAGCAGTTTCATCTTATTTACAGAAGAGCTATATCAAAGCTAGCATTAACGGTTACATTCAATCCGCCAGTGCTCAAGTTGGTCAGCAGGTACGGGCTGGTCAGATATTGTTCAGGTTAATCACTAAAGAAGCCCGTGCAATAGGTGATGGTGTGAACGAATTGGACCCTTCCTTAAAATTTTCAGGTCAAACCAGCATCCGTGCAGATCAGAGCGGTTTTGTTACATCGGTAAGTCATCAAAAAGGAGATTATGTGCAGGATGGTGAAGCTATGGCTGTTGTGACCACTCAAAACAGTTTGGTATTTTTGTTGAACCTGCCTTATGAATTAAATGGGTTAACGAAAACCAACCACACAGTAGAACTGACTTTACCAGATGGTGTGCAGCTAAAAGGAACATTAGGTGAGGCATTTGCCGGAGTGGATTCTGCCGCTCAAACCAAACGTTTAATCATTAAGGTAAATCCTGCCTCTGTGATTCCGGAAGGGCTTGTCGCTAAGGTAAGAATGCGCAATACTTATAGGTCGGCCACTCAAACATTACCAAAATCTGCCGTGCTTGCCAATGAGACCGAAGATGAATTTTGGGTGATGAAGCTGATCAACGACACCACCGCTGTAAAGGTTCTGGTTAAGCCCGGAATTACAACCAGCAAAAAGATAGAAGTGCTCAGTCCGAAATTTAACACTAAGGACCGTTTTATTACCGTTGGAAACTATGGCATTGCCGACACTGCAAAAGTAAAAATCATAAAGCAAGACGGTCATGAATAACTTTTTCGTATCGCACAAAAATCCGCTGATCATTGTGCTCATTTTGCTGCTTGCCGGGGGTTTTTATTCCTACGAACAACTAAAAACATCCCTTTTCCCGGAAATCACATTTCCTAAAATAAAAGTGATTGCAGAGGCTGAACTGCAGCCCGTAGATAAAATGGTGTTGACAGTTACCCGACCGCTGGAAAATGCCATAAAGCAAGTACCGGAACTTAAACTGATCCGAAGTACCACAAGCAGGGGCAGTGCCGAGATTTCTGCCTATATGAACAGCGCTGCAGATCTGGATTTGAGCCAGCAGCGAATAGAATCTCAAATTGCAAAGATCAGTGCCAGCCTCCCGGCAGGGGTCAACATTTCCGTAGAGAAGATGAACCCATCTATTCTACCGGTTAGTGGCTATAGTTTAGAAAGTCATAACAAGTCGCCCATTGAGCTAAAGCAGATTGCCAACTTTATAGTAAAGCCCTTTTTATCCCAGGTTACCGGTGTTTCGGAGGTTAGAATTATTGGAGGTAAGACAAAAGAGTACTGGCTGGAGCTCGACCAGCAAAAAATGACGGCACTCCACATTACTCCGGAGCAAGTTAACGCAGCCATCAGCCAAACGAACTTTATTAAGTCGAATGGCTACCTGTCTGATTACAGTCACCTCTACCTATCAATTACAGACGCAACAGTTAAAACAACTACTGATTTGGAAAACCTTGTGGTTAGCAAGAACAGCAGCCGGATTGTCACGGTAAAAGATTTCGCTACGGTAAAAGTGAGCGAAGGGGTAGAGTACACCAAAATCAATGCGAACGGAAAAGATGGTATTCTGGTTGCGGTAATCAAACAACCTAATGCAAACTTAGTAGATCTTTCCAAAGAGATGTCTGCTCAAATAGCCAAGTTGCGGCACCTACTGCCTTATGGAGTGCAGATAAAACCCTATTACGAGCAGGCAGATTTTGTTAACGAATCTGTAAGAAGCGTGAGCGACAGTTTGCTGATTGGCCTGGCGCTTGCCATTATTGTGGCCATTATTTTTTTACGATCAGTAAAAGCCAGCGCCACCATTTTAATCACCATTCCCGTCACACTCTGCCTGACAGTGATTGTGCTGTATGCCATCGGTTATTCACTGACCATCATGACTTTAGGTGCTATAGCTGCCTCAATTGGACTAATTATAGACGATGCCATTGTCGCCGTTGAGCAAATCCACCGAACTCACGAAGAACATCCGGAAGAACCAACTGTAAAATTGTTGCAGAAAGCCATGAACTATTTGTTCCCGGCTATGCTCGGTTCATCCATAAGTACCATAGTCATTTTTGTTCCCTTTGTTTTGATGACGGGCGTGGCAGGTTCCTATTTCCAGGTAATGACCAACACCATGATCATTACCCTGATCTGCTCTTTTTTTGTAACCTGGATTTGCTTACCGGTAATTTACCTGTTGCTTACAAAAAATGCGGGTAGCAATACCAAAGATGAAGGTGTTGCAGAGCACCAAGTTAAAAACCAGCAATGGGTGGATTATTTTATTCGCCGACCATACATTAGTATCCTGTCCATGTTGGTGTTGGTTGTAGCTATAATTTTTGTATTTCCACGGTTGCAAACCGGCTTCCTGCCGGAAATGGACGAAGGAAGTATCGTATTGGATTATCATACCCCTCCAGGTACTTCCCTGGAAGAAACAGACAGGATCCTGAAAGAGATAGAAAAAGGATTGGTTAAAATACCAGAAGTCCAAGCCTATTCGCGGCGTACAGGGACACAAATGGGCTTTTTCATTACAGAGCCGAATAGCGGAGATTATTTGATCCAGCTTAAACCGAATAGGGATAAAACAACTGAAGAAGTCACTTCAGAAATCAGGCAGATGATTGAAAGTTCACAGCCATCCCTTACAGTTGATTTTGGCCAGGTGATAGGAGATATGCTGGGCGATTTAATGAGCTCCACCCAGCCCATTGAGGTTAAGGTTTTTGGCGATGATGAAACACAATTACAAGAACTGGCGCGTAAAATCTCCGGTATTATTGGTGATATTCCCGGCACGGCCGATGTATTCGATGGGATTGTACTGTCGGGCCCAACAGTAAATATACAGCCAGACTTCTCAGCCCTGGCGCGTTATGGCATCACACCGGCCAGTTTCCAGTTCCAGGTTCAAACTGCGATGCAGGGCAATGTGGCAGGAAACCTGTACGATAGGCAACTGTCACCAATCCGACTCATTTACCCAGGAAGCAAATCATTTGGAACCAATGACGTAGAAAAGCTGAAAATCTTTTCAGCAGCGGGAGCTGCCATTCCCATACAAGGACTGGCAAAGGTGTCAATCATTAAAGGCACCTCCCAGGTAGAACGAGAGAACTTGCAATCCATAGGCGTGATCACCTCAAGACTGGATGCCAGAGATTTAGGTAGCGTAATGACGGAGGTAAAGAAAGCAGTTGGTGCCAAAATCAGTTTGCCTCCTGGCTACCACATAGAATATGGAGGAGCGTATGCAGAACAACAACAGTCGTTCAAAGAATTGCTGACCATCCTGATCACTTCCAGTTTACTGGTATTTAGTGTCATCTTGTTTCTATTCAGGGATTTCAGGATTGCTATCCTAATCCTGCTAATTTCCGTACTCGGAATATCAGGCAGTTACCTTGCCTTGTTTCTTACCCATACTGCATTAAATGTCGGTAGCTATACAGGCTTGATCATGATTGTTGGCATCATTGGCGAAAATGCCATTTTTACATTCCTCCAGTTTAAGGAATCTTTGCATAAGAAAACTGTAGATGAAGCGATCACTTTTGCCATTTCTACACGCTTGAGACCAAAACTAATGACAGCCTTGGGAGCCATTATTGCATTGTTCCCGCTGGCGCTTGGAATAGGAGCAGGAGCACAGTTGCATCAGCCACTCGCAATTGCGGTAATCGGAGGGTTTATAGTAGCGTTACCGCTATTGCTGATTGTGCTGCCAAGTATGATTCGGCTTTGGTATAAAGAATTTCAGAATTAATTCAGAATTCGATATTATCCTTGCATCCACAATGCAAACAATGTTGAACAGAATACTTAAAAGCAGGTACTCCATACTTTTTTCCTTTATGCTGGTATTCGTTGCCAGTTCTTTTCTGGTAAGATCAGTCTTGTTTGCGATCTCAATCAACAAGGCTGATTTTACAGTTCTCGGAGTACTGTTCTTTTACCTTCTTGGCTTTATCTACGATATAGGAGTTGCACTATTTTTAACCGCTTTGTATAACCTTTACCTGTTGATGTTACCAGGTAAATTGCTTAGTTCCAAATTCAATAAGATAGCTACTTATGGCTGGCTATTCCTAATCTTACTCATATCTTTCTTTTCTTTTTTTGCAGAGCTTACCTTTTGGCAGGAATTTGAAAGCCGCTTCAATTTTATTGCGGTTGATTACCTGATTTATACCTACGAAGTCATCAACAACATCAATGAATCCTATCCGCTGCCATTACTGATTGGCGGGGTGGTGGTACTTGTGCTGTTGGTTATGTTTGTTTTTCATTGCAAACAAATATTTAAAGCTGCTTTCGAAGCCAAAACGCCTTTTAAAAGCAGGTTGCTGGTGTCATGTACTATGTTGATTTTAACAGTGGTTTATCCGTTTCTACTCAGCAATAGCGCCGCAGAACATAGCACCAACCGTTACCAAAATGAGCTGGCCAAGGCAGGAATTTATTCCTTCTTTTCTGCATTTAAAAACAACGAACTGAATTACAACGATTTTTATGCGCTGCTACCTAATAAAGAAGCATATCGGCTAATCAGGCAGGATTTGCAGTCGGCCAGTGCGCAATTTGTTAAGCAAGGCAACTCCATCTTGCGAAACGTCACCAATGCAGGCACACCTATAAAACCCAATGTAATCATGATCACTGTGGAAAGCCTGAGTGCAGATTACATGGAGCATTTTGGCAATACCCAGCACCTGATGCCGGTATTGGATTCGTTGGCCGAGCATAGCGTGCTTTTTACCAATATGTATGCCACCGGAACCAGGACAGTAAGAGGTATGGAAGCGCTCACCTTATCAATACCGCCAACCCCGGGTAGTAGTATTGTGCGCAGGCAGGGCAATGAAAATCTGCAAACGGTAGGTTATATCTTTAAACAGGCAGGCTACAGTCGCACGTTTTATTATGGCGGAGATGGCTATTTCGACAACATGAACGAGTATTTCGGCAGCAACGGGTTCGACATTACGGATAGGGGAAGGAACATCAAATTGGATGATAATTATTTAACCAAAAGAACGGTAATTACAGATGACCAGGTGCATTTTGAAAACGCATGGGGAATTAGCGATGAAGATTTATTTGATGCAGTGATAAGGGGATCTGATGAACAATATAAAGATGGCAAACCGTTCTACAGCTTTGTGATGACGACATCCAATCACCGCCCGTTTACATTTCCTGCCGGAAAGATCGCAATGCCGAGAGGCAGCAGGGAAGCGGCTGTGCGTTATACCGACTACGCCATAGGCGAGTTTTTAAGAAAACTAAGCAGCAAACCATGGTATAAAAATACAGTGGTAATTATCGTGGCAGATCATTGCGCCAGCAGCGCAGGCAAGAATGAGATCGACATCAGTAAATATCATATCCCATGTTTGATCTTAAACCTGCCACAAGCCAAGCCATTAAAAATTAACCAAATGTGCTCCCAAATAGACTTATATCCGACTTTGTTTAATTTGTTGGGCTGGAATTACCAAAGTAACCTCTTTGGTAAAAATGTATTAGCGCCAGGTTACCAACCCCGCGCAGTCCTGGGTACCTATCAAAAACTAGCCTACCTTAAACAAGATAGCTTGGTGATCCTTGGTCCGCATCAAAAAGTGGAGACTTTCCTTTACCAGAAATCAACCAACGAACAAAAACCAGTAAAATTAACAGGTGAGGTAGTAAACTTGGCGAAATCCAATTACCAAATAGCATACGACCTCTTTAAGAATGGAGGTCTGCATCAGTAGGGGTGTGTATCGGCAGGCTGAACACAAAGGTACTGCCTTCTCCAGACTTACTCGTTACCCAGATTTTTCCATCGTGCCGTTGGATAATCTCTGCGCATAAATACAAGCCAATCCCGAAACCAGAAATTGATCTCATTTGCTCACCCTCCACGCGATAGTAGCGATCGAACAAGTGTTTCAAATCCTTTTCGGCTATGCCCATGCCTTCATCAGTTACGCTAACCTGGGCGTAGGCGTTGTCAATTTTAGAGGATACAGTTATTGTACTTCCTGTTGGAGAATACTTTACCGCATTGCTGATTAAGTTACTGAGCACCTGACCTATCTTATCATGATCTGCCTTCACCTCAATGGGCTCAATTTGTTCAAAAACAAGCCTATGGGAATTGTTGGTCGTCACAGTTTCTTCTTCAATCTCCTTCAGCAGGTCAGCCAAATCAAATACTTGCTTATCAATATAAATCTGGCTGGATTCCAGCCGGGAAACGTTCAAAAAGCTATTGATCATGTTGGTCATCTTTTTGATCTGCACATTTGCCTTATCCAAAGACGAGATGCCAAACTCATCTCCATTTTTCTTTGCGCGATTTTGCATCAGCTGGATATAGGCATTGATTGAGGTGAGTGGCGTTTTTAGCTCATGACTTACCATACCTATAAAATCGTTCTTCCTGATCTCGTCTCTTTTTTGATCAGTGATGTCCTGTACAGTACCGCTTAAACGGGTGGGTTGACCTTGATCATCAAATAATGCTTTTCCTTTTGCCCTAACTACCCGTGGTTCAGGATTTTTTGGATTAATGATGGTGTATTCGATATCATAATTTCCGCCCAGCTTAAAGTTTAATGCTTTTTGTATGGCATCCAACACGCGCAAACGGTCTTGCTCCATAATCACATCCGTAGCCTTTGAAAGTTCTATCTCCTCATCCGGATTCAACCCAAACCAGTATTTTAGCAGGTCATTCCCGGCGAATCTTCCGCTCCGCGGATTAAAATCAAAGGTACCCAGTCCGGCCGCATCAATGGCAAACTTGAGGTCGTCCTGGCTTTTTATCAAATTGGAGTAAGTTTCCAGTTGCTGAAATTGTACTTCCGTCAATTCCCGGTTAGCCTTTTCCAGCGCCTTTTTATCATTAATTTCGTTAGTGATTTCCATGACAATGCCCGAGAACATCGAGTAGTTGCCCATTTCATCACGGATAACCCTTCCGGTAGACCGCAGCCAGATTAACTCATTGTTGTCGAAACGGTGCTGACTAAAAGTAATGTCGTAATGTCCGCCATCCCTAATTGCCACAGCGATGGCCTCTCTGATTTCTAACCTGAATTCTTCACTTACCTGACCAATTGCATCCTCGTAAGTCATGGGCTCCTCACGCGTGTAACCATAAATCTCCGCAAGTACGTCGTTGTATTCCAGTGCTTTTGTTTCAGGATGAATGTACCATGAACCGATCCTGGCAGCCTCAACGGCCATGCGCAGTTGTTCAGCAATCCGCTCCGCTTCTTTATTTAGTTTCATGCCCAATTAAGTAGTTGAAAATAGCTCATTATAAATTTCCGCGCAGTAATTGCTGGAGAGCTGTAGCCGTTATGCAAAAAAAATAGGTTCATAAATGATGAGTACCAAAATACTAAATATTTAGTATTTTGTGGCATGCAGCCGATCCAACTCTCAAAAACAGATGCCCGTAAAATTATTTTACATGCGGCAGGACTTTCAAAGGAAGCCCAGTTTGGTACAGGTATAGAAGCCGTTTACCGGTTTATTGATCATCTTGGCTTTGTACAACTGGATACGAATTATGTGGTAGAGCGGGCCCATCACCAGGTAATCTGGTCGCGCGTGCCGGATTATGAGCAGGAATGGCTAAAGGATCTGCAGGAAGAGGGCCGAATATTTGAGTTTTTTACTTCAGATTCCGGTTTTATCCCGATGCATGACTTCCGCTTTTCATTACCTGTTAAGGATTCATTTGAAAAAAATAGGAAGGAGCTAACCCCTGCTGAAAAGAACCTGATGAAGCAAATCCTGGATCGTATTGAGCGCGAAGGACCGCTGATGGTGGGCGATTTTGACAACGACCGAATTGAGGCCAGTTCAGGCTGGTGGGATTGGCGACCAGCTAAAGTGGCATTGGAGCGCTTGTACCTAAACGGGCAATTGATGATTACACGAGACCAAAAGTTTCATAAAATCTATGACCAGCCGCTGAACCTTGTTCCAGCAGATACCGATTTAACCTTACCATCAGCAGAAGAATACGCAAGATTTGTGGTCATTAGGACGCTCGGCGCATTGGGCATTGCTTATGTTAAAGACATTGCCTGGCGGGCGCGGTATGTAAAAGGTAACCTGGTCAAACAAGAACTGGGGAAGATGGTGGCGGAAGGTTCGGTCATAAACGTTCAGGTTGAGGGCTTTAAGGGACCTCTGTATATGCTTGAAGATCAAAAAACAGCAATTGAAATAAGTAATGAAGCATTTATTCTTTCACCTTTTGATATTTTAAACGTCTTCCGCCATCGTTTAAGGGATTTCTTTGATTTCGATTATCAGGTGGAATGCTTTGTGCCTGCACCTAAGAGGAAGTATGGATATTTTTCTCACCCAGTTTTAGTGGGCGATAAATTTGTGGCAAGGTTAGATGCCAAGGCGGATAGAAAGAACAAAAAGTTAATCGTTAACAACCTACATTTTGAAGAGGTAGAACTGACTTATGAATCTTTGATAAAAATTACGGAGAAGCTAAAAGCATTCGTGTTATTTAATGGGTGCATGGATGTGGAATTGGTTAAGTCTAACCGTGAAGATTACCTGTTGGCCATTAAAAGTTGTTTGTGAAGGTAGGCGCAACCTTTTGTTTAAGCGATGTGTCCCAGCGGTTTTTAGAATACGAAGATGATTTCAAATTATGGGATGGATTTGTTACAGCAGAACAATTAAAGAAAAAGATACTAGAAGATTTTTTTAAGCAATGGATTTTTTTATAAACAAATCTCAATGAGGAAATTAGATAATATATTTTATGTGATTTTTATTTTATTGTTGATGTCTTGCCATAAAAGTCTTGACGATCGTAAAATAGAGACACTCGTAAAAAGCAAAAATATAGAAGATTTGATAATCGGGGTATTTGAAGCTGGTGAACGAGGAGATAAGAGATTTATCTCATTATTACTATTGAATGCTGATAATCCTTCTGCCAGCTTGAATATTAGGTTCACAGGATTTACTGTATATCAGCAAAAAATGTCTGCGCTAAAGAAAATCTTAAAAGTTAGCCCTCCAGTCCCCATTCAACGGAGTCCAGACTCTTTAGTCATTAAATTCCATAAGAATTATGTTAAGAATCACCATTTTAGTAAGTGATTTTAAAGAAGTCAGAAGTTAATCTCAACGTAAATTTATAATTGAATATCAATCTGTATGGGAATTTTAGTTGATGTAATAACCTTTCCTGAGATTTTCGCAAAGAAGAACGTTACTCCGCGAAAATTGAGAATTAATAACCAAATTTATAGTTGGTATGATAAAATGAAACATGCTTTTTTAATCACTGCAGTAGTATCGATATTGCAGGGATGCAATTTGTATAAAAAAGATTTCTATAGTTTAGGTGGCAGGGATGAGGCAATATCAAATGCCATTTCAGATTTTTTAAAAACCGAAAGGCAACTAAATAAAGATTCTGTCTATGACGTAAGTTACTCTAGTGGTGTAGAACAAAAAATTGAAATAAGAAGATCTGATGGTATTTATCAAGATTCAATTCTAGGAGTTGATTCAACCAGAATAAAGGTTGTTTTCTTTGCTTTGCATAAACCAGTCGTTTTCACATCAACACTTGGTTCAAATAATGCCCATATCCTAGATTATTCAAAATATATTGAAAAAGGGGGAAAGCTTTTTATTTTTAGGGACAAGCAGCCTGTGACTGAAAGTACTTTAGCCGTTTTTAGGAGATTTAATATCGTAAGCGATATCGATTCACTGTATTTATTGGCTGATCATGACCAAAAAGCAGTCTTCTATTATTTTTGCAAAAAAGATCTGCGAATATTTAAGAAGGTTAAAGGAGCTTATGAGAGAAAGTACGAGTTTAAGCCCCAATTAAACTGCCCGAAAAATTAAATGGATTGACAATTCTAAATTTGCGGACTGGAGGATCAAAAGCTTTGAATATAAGAATCTTGCGCAAGGTGATACGGAACAGGCTATACCACTAAACAACTTAGTACATCACTTGGTAATGGATTTGGGGCGTCCGCAATGTATAATTATAGAACTATATGAGTATCTAAATGATCAATAAAGAGTTTATTACTAGAAAAGATAGTAAGATTTTATATTTTGTTTTTGGCGTTCCGATGCTTGTGTTAATAGGATTTGTCGTTTATACAGCGACTACCGGGCCAAGCACTCAGGAGTTAATCGCTACAGGCGATTTGGCTGAAAGTTTTACTGGACGGGTTGATTCATTGTATTTTGATGAAAGGAACCATAATGGCAAATATGCCGTTTTGGACGGCGAGCAAATATGTCCAATAATAAGGCCTTGGGAGCAATATGTCGAGGTCGGTGATTCACTGTCAAAGAAACAAGGTTCTTTTCTTCTGGAAGTTTATAAAAGAAACCATACAAAGATGACTCTTGACTACCGAGATACATATAAAAAACGAAAGATAAAAGATATTACCTTTTAGATTCTTCTACTTTTATATTTCACAAGCCAGAAATAGGATTTTGCGCAAATGGTAGCTTACAAATAAGCAGAGGAATATGTTACGGCAACATTCATTAACATTACTATCACAAAATAAAATGCTAGACCTTAATTCAAATAAGTTACTCAAATATATCTCGACTTATCTTACACTAAACGCGACCGTAAGCCTAATTGCTATAATGTTTCTTTTTGTAAATTTAGATACAACGAACTTGTTTGCAGTATTTGGAGTTAGTGCAATGCTTCTACTTTCGATGATAACGTTAGTTGTGAATTTCTTTGTCTTAAAATCTGGTTTTTGTGACGCTAATAAACTTTATTTTAATTGTCTGATTTCTTTCGTGCAAGTCTTTCTTATTTTTACTAATGGCTTTTACTTCAAATACACTCAAGGATTAGAATGTATAGGGTATCATTATACCAATGATGCTATGATGAGTAGCGGCTTCAGATTTTTTCGACCTGAATTTAAAGCTTACCTTACATTAAATTTTGCAGACGCTACTGGTACGGTGGTTGGAGTGGATTTTGTCGCGCTAGTCTTATCTTTAATTTTATTAAATTATGCCATTAAAGTCAGAAATTCAAGCCGTTCAATTGAGATCGCATGACTATCTTTCACAGGGGTTTGATTACAAGGTATCCATCTGGGTTAAATGAAACGATCGAATTGATAAGATAGATTGAATTTAGAAAAGAACCACAATAATCTGACTGCAGTTAGTTGAACCCGGTACACGAGTAACTCATTGGAGATTTGAGATAGCAGTGTTTTAAACACCATTATTTATTAATTTTACATAACCAAGTAAACTTACGAATAACCACATACCATTCAAATAGCCCGAACCGCGGATGTAGTTTTGTAAGACTAAATAGACTTGCGAATATGATTAGAAGTGTAATTATAGATTCTGCTCTTATTCTTATCAATGGTGAATTGATGTCAAAAATCTCGGAAGGCTCAGATCCAGGATAGTTAGCAACGGTAATAAAAAATAGTCCGTCTGCAAAAATAATTTAGTTATGCTGTTAATACATGAATAAACATGAATTTCGATCAATTTAACTCCATTTTAAGTCCAATACTATTGATACTGGTGGGAATACTAATTAAGGTTTCGCCCGTTGCTCAGCGTACTTCTTACAAGAAATTTTGGTGGTCTTTTATCGTAATGGGCATCTTTCTATTGTTAAAGGAACTGTTTTATTAGACCCCAAGAAATAATAGGATGATAAAACGTCTTCGTCGGACGACTAACTATACTAACAGGCTATACGGTATTAGACAATCATGTTTCCCCATGAAAGGTCCTAACTTCTTGACCTTTTCCATTTTATATACTTCGGAAGAGCTACAAGCTTGATTAAATCCTCTGTATCAATTTCATTTGTCAACGTCCGCATCTCTAAATAACCAATCTCTTGTACACTAGCCTTTTCTCCCAAAAGATTATCTAGTACTAAATGTAAGCAGTTTATAAAATTGGATTTGTGATTTGGATCGTAATTAGGCTCATATACCCGTAAGCCAATTTTCTTGGATGAACTATTTTCCAGAGGCATGAAATACATAGTTTCTGCATCTAGCTTAACACCATCATAACTAATCACACCATCGTCAATCGCGGGTTTAAATGCAATAATATTCCAGTTTTCTAATGATGGCGCTGCTTCTACCAAAGTTTCCACTGCTTCAAAGAAATCCTCATTTCCTCCAGCCGTTACAATTAAATCCTGTTTCTCATCTGGCATGCCACCAATCTCGAAATACAAATTCTCACAGTACAGATGTAAATGTTCCAGGAAATCGTTCAAAATTTCCTCTCTTTCGTCATCATCCTCAATTTGATTAAGGAAAAAATATTTTGCTTCATTCTCTTTAAACCAGTTCCAGAATACGTGCTCTTTTTTCATTCCTTAATATTAATGTTTTTATCTGATTGTACGAATGTAAAATCCAAATCGCATATTTATATGTTAAAGATGGGTAAATACCCAGTGCAGATAAATCTCTTAAATGTCAGAAGAACCAAACAACTCTCAGTTCAACGAAATTGAAATTGTAGGGACCATTAACGACTTACATTTTTTAAAGCAATTTGTAGAACATTCTAACTCGGTCTCATTGTATGGTGAATTTGAAATTGAACCTTTTACAGTATTTTCTATAGAATTTCAAGCAGCCTACTGGTATCTCAAGTATCTGGTTTTAAAAAATCAAGTGGTCCGATTGGATTACGATACATACGCTTTTTATGATGAGAACAATCTGAATGTCATTTGGTTAAGCGTAAAAAATGAGCACAATTCAATAATCGAGTGTCGAGATGGAAATTGGTCAGTAAGACTGTCTAGAACAGATGATGGAAATAGAAAATTGTTCAGTCGCCATGATGTTTCACTGTAACTCATTAGTTAAAAATTGAGCCATGTTTGAATATTTATGGATTTAAATAAGAAAATAATGACTAGTATATTTGTTGATTTCAATAGTGTCGATAATCATGGTAGACTTCGTTTGAATAACCATCAAACATTGATTGATGTAAACGAAAAAAAAATTAAACTTCGAAATGGTGGGAAATTGAGTTTGAATGATCATGACGGTCTTATCACTGCTGGTACTGTTGAATTTTCTGAACAAGAAAATATTTGGGTTGCTAGGGTGGTTTAGGATAAACTAAAAGAGACTTAACGTCGCTTGGTAAAATTAATAAATTAACCGAGATTTGTAAGGGTAAAAATTTTATGGAGATTTTCATAGTTGTTATCATAATGTTTACCGCGATTACCGCACTTACCGTTCTTATAATTAGGACACTCATTAGAACTGCTGTTCGAAGACATATAATCCCCTTTTCATTCGGATCTAACTTTGTTTTAGAACGGTACAAGTTTGCTGGACCATTTAGCAATGGTGACTTCCCAGAACCGGAATTCAAGATTGGTTTTGTCTCTATTCACGGATCAATTATAAATTCCAATATGTGTATCTATACATAAAGCATATAAATCATGTCGATTCACATAGAATCACTGCGAGAATTGATACCTTATTTTTTTGGATAAGAAAAATAGAATATAGTCATGAATTAAGTTCCTAACTTCTTGACCTTTTCCATTTGATGTACTTTGGAAGAGCTACAAGCTTGATTAAATCCTCTGTATCGATTTCATTTGTCAACCTCTTGCTGGGTTAATATTAACTTGTCTTGTCTGTTATCGCAGAAGAAAAGTAATCCTATATAATCTTTTTTAACCTCATAAAAGACACTGGACTGTGCTACAATCACCGCTTTTCTTACATTAGGTAAATCTGTTTCTGGAAACATCATGGGCATTGCGGATACCGCCCTTAGCAATTTCTTTGTTTTCTTAATGAAGCTTCTGGACGCTGAGATACCTCAGTTATTTGTAATAAAAATTACAATTGAATCAAATGTCTCCTCTGCTTCGGGAGACCAAATCACCTGCATTAAATTTGGTCGTATTTCTTAAATACTTCTTCAGATGTCTTACCCATACCTTTTTTTAGCTGGTCTTGCCCTCTTTTTATGCCCTCAACTACATGGACAGGAAGAGGGTCATCCTTCTTCTTCTCAAAAGGAACCGCTAAAGCTTTTAAAAACGCCTTTAATGCTTTTTCTTGCGATTTGTCCGGATGTACAAGATATGTTTCCATAATTCAAATATAGCTAAATTGAATTTATCATGATATTCCAATCTCAAAATATTTCCCGAACTTGATGTCTCAACATTACCCTATGTGTTTGGGTTTTTATGATACTCCAGAAATCTAGCCGTACGGAAGCAGTTCAATTTATATACGCAGAAATGAAAAAAAGAACTAGTAAAAAACTACCTAAAGAAATAATCAGAGCGATTTATGATCATGATTTTTCACAAGTTGAAAATTGGAGTTCTATAAATGGGGTTGACTGCGTTGATAACGATTTCCGAAGCTTACTTTTTTTCGCAATATTTTCAGATTCATTTACTGCGGTTGAAAGATTGATTAGTAATGGAGCTGGTGTCAATTTAAAAGATGGTCTTGGATGGTATCCGCTACACTATGCTTCACAAAGATATTTGCCAGAAGTTGTCAAGGTACTTGTTCACGCTGGAGCAGATTTGGAAGTAAAAGATGAATACGGTAATACACCGCTTTGGAGAGCGACATTTAGTTCTGACGGAAGAGGGGAGGTGATCAAGTTATTGCTTTCAAAAGGCGCTAATCCAAATAATCAGAATAACTTTGGAATAAGCCCAATTAAACTAGCGGAAACAATTGCCAACTATGATGTAAGCCAATACTTTTCCAAGGTATATTAAAATCGGCTTGGTTGTTATTCAGGGGTCTATTATGAATTCAATATACATTCAATGGTCAACGTCTGCATTTAAATCAAGTTTAACTAAGTTGAATAACTACTTATCTTGATACAACTTTCCAAATTCATTATTGACTTTGTCTGTGAATGCCTTAGAAAACGTTTCTCTGGCGGTTTGATCCAATAATGGATTGTAGATCATTGGAACAGACTGGTCACCACTACCAAATTTCTTGTCCTTATTGGAATCTAGTACCGTTTGGATTAACATTACTCCTGAGGGATTTGTAAATGTCCAGCTAACCACGTGTGCATTATTTGGAGAGATTTGTCTAAATCTGGCGCCAGATAAATCAGAAACAAATAAGTAAGCAGGGTCATTGTATCCCAATTTTCCATCGCCATTGAAATCAGTCGTAGTCACTTTGTACAAAATAAAGTCTTTCCTACGCTCAAAGTTGGTGATCAATAAAGCTCGATTAGAATCCAATAATTTTGAAGCACCGGTTTCCAAATTGTAAAATGCAATATTCCAATAGTTTTCTGCTTCGCTGTCAGAGGAGTAACGCTTCATGTCCCCCTCATCTTTCAATGATGAAATTCCTAAGGGATACAAGATGTAAGAACTACCGTCGACAGCCACGCCTTCATGAATGGAAAAGACCATACTGTTACCAGTTTTAGTGGGTTCTTTACCCTGGTTACTTTTCTTATCATTCGCCACTGGGATGCCATCATTGCTTTCAGTATTACACGACAATAGCGCGATCGACGCAATGATTATAGCTTTATAAACTTTCATGAGAGGGGGATTTATCTTTATCAAATTATTGGTGAGATAAAAATTTTCGGTTTTTGTTACCGTTAATGAATGATAATAATCTAATTGCTTGCTGCTTGTAAGGATTTGAGGTCAAATATATAATAAGAAGTTCTTCTCATAATTACTATATTAAGTCAATAGAAAGTAATATTGATTACATTTTTAAATATATATTTAGCTATTAAACCAGCTAACAATGAAGATTCGTGTTTCCGTCAAGCAACTAGGCAAAAAGAATCCGGTAATCCAGGAAAAAAGTATTGATCTAAATATTTCAAATACATTAATCAGCGCCCGCAATCACTAAATGGATACGTAAAATTGATAAGGATTGCATATATCACCTTAAGCTCAAGGTTAAAACTTTTGAAGAATCGGGATGTGATTATGACTACCCCCAAACGGGTCGAATTAGGATTAAGAAAGATACACTGATATTGACAACAATTGATTTGGAATCTAATCTTCCTGGTAGCAACAAATATATAGCAGTTTCAGTGGCTAATTATTTAATTAAAGGTAAGAGTCTCCTTCTCGTCGCAGTAAAAATCAATTACGACGGTAAATGGAGTTCTGAAAAACCACCAAAAGGATTTGTTTTTCACTAAGCTCAATAAGTGATAATATTGATTCTATTTATCTAGATCTCACTTGATTCCAATGCGCAATCGGCAAAAAGCATAGAGTTAGCGAAGTACTACTCAAAATATCAAGTGAGCAAATTGCAAATAGACCGACGTGAAAAACTCGATAAATAATGACAAAGAAGGAATTTTTAAATATCATAAGAAAAAATATTGTTAATAATGGGTATCATATCACGCTAGTCAATGGCGGGCAAAATCCAGATTTTTCTTATTCCATAGGATTAACTGAAAAAATCGGGTTTGAATTAATTATTGCAGGAGGATTTAATTCTGTAGAAGAGAATGAATCGCTATTTAGACTCATATATCAAAATTTAGAATCTGGATCTACAGTGGATTCCCAGTTTTTTTTATCTGACAATAATGTTTACTATTTAGGTACGGTAGATTCATCCTGGAGTAAAAAACTTATGCTGGGTGTTTATGATTATTATGAGTTAGATGATATTATAGCTTATCAGATTATTCCGCTAAATAAAACTATGGATACACCATTAATGTCGGAAGCAAGAACATTAAGTAATCCTATTTGGAAATGGCTAGATATGGATTGGAATATAAAAGCGCCTGATAACTCATATGTAGTAACTGATATTGATGCTTTAAAAGGCAAACCAATAATTGAACTTGTGAGATGGGAAGAACATAAATGGGAAATGTTTTCAGGTCCAGGGCCAGATGTAACAGAAGACGATATAAGAATAGTTCCGTTAGGCACAGTCTTAGGAATTGACAATACATTAGAACCTATCTTAAGTTTAGCTGTTGGGGATGGTTTGTGGCGAGATAGTAAAGAATCAAACTGGCAAGATTGGTAATTTAAAATTTGGCGACATCTTGTCCCCGATCGAGCACTGCGTTCTCAACCTAATGCGTTAAAAACCTATATGCCTAGTTTATCAAATAAATAGGGTTATTTTTAAATAAAAATATGAAGTCCAATTTAATAGTGAGCATCTTAACTGTTTCAGGTTTGGTTAATTCAGGTATGCACTCAAATTCTGAAGGCCATCATTCTTTAAAGCGTCAAAAATTAATTGATATCAAAAACACCAGGTGGATTAATAGAGTTAGTAGTGATTGTTTAAATTATCTCAAAATTAAGAATACAGCCTACGAGGAGTATAATTGCGAAATGGATTATTTGGTTTCTGGGAAGTTCAAGTTAAAAGGAGATACGCTAATCTTGACAGAAATAGATCTTGAATCCAATGTGTCAGGAAAAGAAAAGTATATCGTTACAGCGGTAAGTAAATATCTGATAAAAGATAATAAGTTGTCGCTCGTTTCAGCAAAAGAAAAATATGACGATGTTTGGAAAACAACCCAATTTAATTCCTCAAATCGCTTTACGTATTATAGAAGTAAGAATTAGTCCACCTTCATAGAACTTATTAATATAAAGGAAACAACATGAGACAGAAAGAAACCATTGGGGCATTTTTTAAGGTTCCACTAAATGAGGGTTTTCACACCTATGGTAGAATAATAAGAAATTGTGTCTATGCATTTTATGACCATAAGACGCACAAAGATATCCTGGACTTGACTGACATCGAAAGTGCTCCGGTGCTCTTTAAAGTTTACGTCATGTCAAGTGTTATAAAAAAAGGTCGATGGCCTATAATAGGAATTAGTGAATTGCCAAAAAACTTGGATGTTGTAGAGCCGTTTTTCATACAAGATATTGGGGATCCAAAAATTTGTTGGATTGACTATCATGGTGAAAGGACAAAAGTCAGTCCAGAAGAATGCATTGGCTTGGAACAGCTAGCGGTTTGGGATTATATGCACGTTGAGAACAGACTTATTGACTTTTATAATGGTATTACTTACAAGTCAAGACTTGAGCTGTAAATAGCTAGCAAAGGAGCTTTATCGGGTTCGGGAAACTCAATGAGGGAATATGTGCCCACAATTATGATTTAAAGAAAAATGGTTTGACTATGATGATACCGGAAAAAATCATTGATCTGTATAAAATGAAAATAAACATATGACAAGTGTGGTAATGAGATTTTTATTCTTCTTATTTATTGTTAGCATTTTTTGTCAATGCCAGAATAAAGCTGAATTAAAAAAGAAAGCTAGCACTTCAACATGGCATGCCTGGACCAATGATAAATGCGGATGTAAAGGTATTCGAAACAAGGAACTAGCTTTGAATTTATTAAAGAAACATGCCCTAATAGGTGCCTCAAAGGGAGTATTTCTAAATATTTTTCACCAGCCGGATACCTTTAGAAAGAAAGCGGATGATGAAGTCTATACCTATTATTGTAATTCTATTTGCCAAAATGGAAAAATCGTCGGAGGATCTGATAGATGTTTCGCTAACTTTTATTTTAGAGATGAGAAGTTATATCTTTTCGATTTCACTTGCGAATAGGTCAGCCTAAATTAGTGGCTATCTTTTACTCAAGTTCTGCTTATAATTGCTACATTAAGTAAATAGAAAAGAATATTTATATGAGCCCACAGTTTCCCGCATTTTTTGGAGAACAAGTCGTGTTATCACGAGCAGATGTTAATACGGGAAAGGTCTTGGATGAAGCTTTCCATTACGCAATTAACTTCGAACAAATAGTATATACTGTATAATCAACTCCTCTTGAAGGCATATATGCAGCGAATTCAATTGTGAAAGCAAGAACAGATGTTGAATGTTATGTTCACGATAAGGACAAAAAACTGGTTTTTTTTTGGTCACAACATTTTATAAAATAGTAGCTTTACTTTCTGCTGCTAAGTGCGTTTTGATTGAGCTAGTAAAAATAATAGGTTACAATAATGGCCTTTTAGAGACAGGACTTCAAGAATTTCGATCTGATGAATTGCTTCGTTTATCTTGTAAACTAATCTGTGTTCTTTATTGATTCTACGAGACCACCTGCCTGAGAGCTCGTGTTTTAACTGCTCAGGTTTACCAATTCCACTGAAAGGATTTTCTTGGATAGCAGAAATTAATTCCTGGATTTTCTTTTGTATAATTTTATTACCTGATTTCTTCCAATATTGTAAATCTTCAGCAGCTTTTGGAGAATAGATTACTTCCACAAATCTTCAGTAGCTATTTTCACGCCTTTTCCGTTTTTTATATCTTCTTCACCTTGTAGAATCTTTTTTACAAATTCCGGGTTATAGATTTCCTTCTCAGACTTAAAGTCAATCTTAAATGCTTTGGCTATAGCTTTCAATGCACTTAACTGCTCTTTATTTTGCGGATGCATGATTAATGTTTCCATAGTACAAATTTAAATAATATTCTTAACAAAAATAGCACCCTTTAATTTGACTAATTCCCAATCGGCTAATTCTTGCTATCGCTTAAGAATGCAACCTGAATAGGAGGGTCGTGGCCGTAATCTTCGCCACCTTCACCGTCCCCAAATAAATACTATCGCCTGCAACTTGCCATCTGCAGAAGAAAAGCTGAGGTAACAATGCCCAGTTTTACCGGAAACATGGCCATTATGTCAAATAGGGAATTTTTAGATATCATATGAAACAACATTGACAATAACGTTTTTCTATTTAGCTGGAGATTCATCCTGGCGTGAAAAATTAATGTCAGGAGTTTATGATTATTATAGTATATTAATCAAGGCTTATCAAATTATCCCGATAAAAAGAACACTGGGTACACCAATAATGTCGGCAGCAGTAATTCCAAATGACCCTGTTTAGAAATGGCTAAATATGGATTGGAATATTGATGCACCTAAAAATTATATAAAAACTGATTTGATGCTTTAAAGGGCAAAACAATAACTGAAGTCGCTAAATGGGAACTTTTTTCAGCTTCAGGAAAGGAGACATGCTAATCTTAACAGAAATAGATCTTGCATCCAATGTGCCAGGGGAAGAAAAATATATTATTACAGCGGTAAAAAAATACTTACTAAAAGGTAATAACTTGTCGCTCGTTTCAGGAAAAGTAAAATATGATAATGTTTGGAAAACAACCCAATTTAATTCCTCAAATCGCTTTACGTATTATAGAAGTAAGAATTAGTCCCCTCGCGTAACTCAATTAGACATTCTTTCACTACAAAAGATTAAGAAAGGTAAAAAGAAATGAAAGCGTTAATGAAATTCATTATAGAATCATTAAAAACGAAAATAGAAATTAGTATTGATGAAAATATTGAATTAGAATTTATCAATGGAATTGAATATGACGGTCAGTATAAATATGACAAAATAAAGGCGCTCCTATTAGATTATCAGTTAGACACTGTGAAAGAGATAAATGATTCAAATTTTAGCGGATTACATGATAACTTATTAATTTTTGTTGCAAAAATAGGAGGTAAATTAAGATATGTTGTGATCGTAGTCGATCTTTTTGATATTGCCCATATGCCTGAAATTATCGATATAATTGCTGTGTAGCAGGAATAATTACCCCTAACCAAATATTTTAAACGTGATGAAAGAATACCTTGCCATATCAATTATCATACTTTTGATTTGCCTCTATAAAGACAGTGATCTGTCTGCTCGCATCCAAGGACATGCCAACCCGGAAAGGATGCAGAACATGAAAAATACCAGGTGGGAAATTAAAGATTCGGACGGTTGTATAAATTACATTTTCTTAAAAAAAACCGCTTACAATAGTTTTGTTTGTGGATTTGATTTTCCTAGGTCTGGAAAATATTATATAAAAAACGACACTTTGATTTTAACAGAGATAGATTTAGTTTCTGATTTGCCGGGAAATAATAAATATGGTGTCACAGCAGAAACTAAGTGGATACTAATTGGCAAAAAACTGATACTACTTTTACGAAAAGATCTGGGCTATACAAAATGGGTAAGTGTTGACCCAAAGGGCACTCGCGGATATTCATTGGTAAGAAAGTATTAAGATAGTAATTATAAAGGCCGTATAACTAATGAGAATTGCCAGCTATTATAACGAGACTCATTGCCCTTTCTGCATATTTCAAATGCCTATATAAGTTTTAACTCGCCTTCATCGGCTAGGCTAATAGAATGCTTTATACCTTTTACAACATAATCAGGATAAACTTGCTTCTTTTGCTCGAAAGCAATCTTCACCGTTATAGGTAAGGATACAACTCTAACTTCTTCAAACATAAAATAACGCTTAACATTCATTTAAGCCTTCGCCACCTTCATCGTCCCTAAATAAATGCTATCTCCCTGCAACTTTCCATCTGCAGAGGAAAAGCTGAGGTAACAATGCCCTGTTTTACCGGCAACGTGGTTCATGTCTAAACTGACCGATAAATCGCCACGTTCGCAAATACTCTGCAAACAAGTGGCATCACCTTTTTTTAGGTCCCTGTAAAACAGGAAGTGTATTTTATCGGTATACTGGCATAAACGTGATTGGGGTTGCGCAAGCCAGCTCATGTTGATGTGCCCATTTTCTGATACCATTTCTAAGCCTTCCAATTCTTCCACATTACCGCGACTGATCACCAGTTTGGAAAAATCCAGCTTCACCACTTCATCTGCTATTGCAAAAGCATGCTCGTAGTTAAAGCTGTATGCGGTATTTACCGGTGTGCCATGTTTAGATTTTTTAAATCCAATATTCACCAGCGAAGCCGCACTGTTCAAAAAGACATTGAGCTGGGCAAACTTATTGCGGGCTACTAGCCGCTTAGGCGTTCCTTTCTTTACCTTTCCGGTTATGCGGTATAACCCGGTAATTAAATCCTGACCCCTGTGCTTACGTCCATTTACAGACCCTGCCTTTTTACTGAAGCCCCCTAATATCCCTGTTTCTAAAATTCCCATAACTAAATCCTAAATTCAATAACTAAGTTCCGGTATCTGCTCCTGGTGCCTGCTGGTCATCCAATGGAGGTACTTTTTGTTGATCATCCTTTGGTGGTGCTTTTTGTTGATCATCCTTTGGCGGTGCTTTCTGAATATCCCCCTGAGGCGTCAGTCGGCTATTTATTGGCTTTCTTTTACCTTTAATGTGCTTGTATGAAGGTGATTGCGGTTTACTTTCCGCTGCTGTGGCTGCTGCTGTTGCTGTTTTCTGTTTGCTGCTCATTGTCCGGTTAGCCGGATCATCGTTCCCAGCTACCTCTGTTTGCAAATGATCATCAGCGGCTCGTGTTTTCTGGGCCTCCTCTACAACCGGCTTGTTCACACTTCCTGTATAGATACTATCGGAAATCTGCTTCCTGTCGGCCGATACGAAACAAACATAGGTCTCTGCGTATTTACCTAACAAACTGGGCTTCAATGCCAAACTATCATTACCTAAAATACGGCTGTTTCCGAAAAGCTTGTAAACTACTTTGTCCTGCTCAGGGAAATAAGCAAGCAACATCACCTGATCAGTAGATTCTGCCCATGGCATCTTCGGATCTGTTTTCCAGTTGAATGAAATACCTTCTGCAGATGCGGATGAACTCAATTCTTCACCAGGTTTTAAAAAGCCACTGCTGACTACCAACCTGGAGTAATCTACTTCCAGATTGGGATATTCACCCTTGAACATTTGAGGCCTATTTTCCTTAACTGCAAGATTGAATGCGTTTTTATCAGTTCCCAGGGCTGCTATGCCAAAACCAACGTTGATAAAATCCAGCATGCGGCTAAAGAATTCTGAGGAGAGCTTGGTGATTTCCCTTGCACGAAGTTGTGGCAGGGTAGGCTCTTTATAGCTCTTCCCGATCTTTCTAACTACGTTTTTTCCATTGAGTACGTAGTACACTAAATTATCTACCCTGCCGGTTATTGCACCATGAGGGCCATTCGTTAAAACACCCATAATAAGTTAATTGAGAAACAAAACTAATGGAACAAAATGAATTTGTCAAGAGTAGGATTACAAAATATAAACCAAGTAACTACTAAAAAATTATTATATAAATAGTAGGTTGAATTATCCTTGATATATCATTGAAATATAGTTAGCATATCATTGAGATATCCTAATAGATAACGCAAGGATATGTTAATCATAATAATAACATATGTATAAATAATACTTATATAGTAGTTATATGGTATTTTATATATAAATAATGGGAATTATTGTGAGACTAATTAGCATGTCTTACTGCTGGGTTTATTATAAATTCCGACTTGGTTATGCCAAATCAATAATCTTCAGTATTTTAGATAGCAAATGAACCAACCAAATAAGTATCGTAACTCTTGTCGCGCGCTAATGCTTCTGCTGATTGCTTTACTTTTTCTAACGATGTCGAAAATTTTAATAAGCAAGTATTTGATCCAGATAAAAGAATAGGACATTAATGAAAAGTGAAAAAATATTTCAAAACGTGATTTGCTTATTGACGTTTGTTGTGACCTTAGGTTTGGTTAATTTAGCTGTTGCTCAGTCGTCAATCAGGCTTGCTGCTGCAAATAAAGCAATTCATGAATTTGTGAGTAATAGTAAAATATCTTCGAAAGCGAAAGTATTCTGGGTAGCGGTCAACGATAATTTGGCGAGATATGAGCTTCAGAAGGAACCGGACAGTAATGGTGTACATTTTTCTATTCCTGTGGAAACGTTTGATGGAATTTTTGTCTCAATAAAGGTTGAGTGTTATCAATATCCGGTTAGTAAGTTGGGCTTGGCGAACAATCCAATACTCCCCACAAGAGCTCTGCAAGTCGGAGAAAAGCTCTTTATATGGCGAGATAAGGACAATGCACTTACTGAGGAAACATTAACAATTCTACGAAAATACAATTTGCTTTTCGACGATGAGGGTGGGGTACGTAATGTAATGGAAAAAGTATTTCCAACAAAATATAAACCCACTTACTATTATTTTTGTCGCACAGATCTCACGAAGTTTAAAACTATATTGACTTGGAATTCTAGCGAGTATGTATCTTTTCCAAAGCTTAAGTGCCCATAAATCAAGTAAAGCCCGGCTAGTCCGGGTTTTACTATTTCAAATAATTCCGACAATAGATTTATATCTATAATAAGTTGTTATCCGGCTTTATATAAGTTAATCTACCGATTGGCTATAGTGCTAATGTATTGATAGTGATACCGAATTATCATTGTAGTAAATGAGATCGGAGAGAATTTGGGGAGAAGCTTAAGAATGAAATTTCCATTAACGTATGTGTTAGCCTCTAATAAATGTTTTATAGCCTGAATAACAAACAGCGATGCAATAAGCGGCTAAATGTTACTGCTTTCTGAGATTAGAGTCATAATTTAATGATAAATCAAGTGAGTGATTTTCGTTTACTTAAACTCCAGCAGTGGCTAAAAGTTCATTAACCAACTGCGGTACTCCCAGTGATGCGGGTTGTTCAATCGCAATTATATCTGATCCGATGCTTGGGACTTTAAGATCTACAATATATTTTATACACTTTTTCGGAACATATTGTGTCAAGTTTGCAGCTGGGTATACCTGCAGACTGGTGCCTATTATGATCATGATATCGGCCGTAGCACAGCGTTCCATGGCGGGAATCATATTTGGTACGGCTTCACCAAACCATACAACATGAGGTCTCAGCGGTATGCCGTGTTCGCACAAATCTGTGAACTTCAATTCCCAACCCGTAATGGGGTAGGTTAGATTTGCATCCACATCAGACTGGGATCTGGTAATGATACCATGAAGGTGTAATACATGATTAGAGCCGGCACGCTCGTGCAGATCGTCAACATTTTGTGTGATGATCTGGACATTGTACTGCTCTTCGAGTTTTGCCAGCGCAAAATGAGCAGGATTTGGCGTTGCTTCCAACACAGATTTTCGCCGTTCGTTATAAAATTTTTGTACCAAAACCGCATCTTTTTCCCAAGCCTCTGGTGTCGCCACATCCTCAATTTTGTAACCCTCCCATAGTCCGTCTGCATCCCGGAAAGTCTTGAGTCCGCTTTCAGCACTTATGCCGGCTCCAGTAAGTACAACTATATTTTTCATTTGCCCAATTCGTTTTATGCATTATAAAGGTTTTCTGTCCATCACCGATGTGGTTTGAAAGATACTTTAAAATATTTCTAAAATTACAAATAGCTAACTCATTATCTGTCTTTGATCTTCATCCAGCTGCTATATAAAGCAAAGGACTTGACTAACGCGACAAAGAAATACACCGGATAAAAAATGATCTAAAAGCTTATTGGCTGTGCTGCTAAATGTTGGAGCTTTTCCTGATCGACATTTTCCGAGAAATCCTTTAATAGTTGCTGTAGCTTCGGATTTACAATGTTTTGGCAAAACGGTTTTTCGGGGTCCCGATAGTAATAATTCAAGTATTCAGGTTTATTCAGTTTAAAACCTTCAAATTCTACAACTTCAGTAATTATCGGTTCAGTAAAATCCTTTTGCAGCAATTGTAAACTGGCATTTGCATAAACCTGTTGTCTCGGTCCAAAAGTATAAATCGCAGAGCGGTATTTATTTCGCATGCTATGCGAAGAGGTGCAGCTGTGGGTATGCAGATGTATAGTGATCAGTGTTTCTAATGAAATCACTAAAGGATCAAAACGAACCAATACCGCTTCAGAAAATGTTGATGGGCTGTCTGATGAGGTCATCCAGCCTTGTTGCACCTCAATTACTCCCTTCAGTGATAGAAATATCGCTTCGGTACACCAATGGCAGCTACCGCCAAAACCAATCTCCTCCATTTTTAAACAATTATTTTGCTTTAACAATTTAGCAGGCCAAAAGTTTTACCATTACCCTCGTTGTGATCAAGTCTTTGGTCAATCAAAAAACATTGCCTTGGATTAAAACGATTTGCGGCCTCGTATGTTTTTCGATAAATAAGGGATAATTTTGAAAAATGCGAGACCACAGGATTTGGCTGTCCTGTTACAGAACAAGCTGAAACTCACCAAGAGCAAGTTTCCGGTACCAGAGATTTTTATTTTGGAAAAACTGTTGATTTGCCTCTTCTATGTGAGTATGTGCAAGGAAGAAAGCGACCTGGTAAAAGTTACGGTTACGTTGATTGATCCAGCTAACCCGGATCCCTTTCCACCTAAAAAGCCGGTGGCCGAGCGCTGGAGCTGTGTAAGTTTTGAACAACCGATCCCTATGACGACCAAGGCGCTGGCCAAACTCTCCAAGGCTGCTGATCCATGCAGTACAACATTGGCCATCTATTACCAGGGTGAAGAGTTATATATATGGGGGATGATAGATCAGGCGATGCATTATCAGAACTTTCTCAATTATGAGTCTGATACGGATTCAGAGCAACCAGGCTTATTTCAGGTGTCCGTGAACGATATCGGAACATTAAACGTCTTGTTTAATTATGAACTATTGGCCACCCTTAAACAAGATACGTTAGTGCAGCGTTACCTGGACGTACTAACTATCGGCCCCATTTCTAAAATCCTTAAAAGTAATGCAGATTTTTTGAAATCGGCTTTAAAAGAATACCTGGCACTTAGTCATCCTGAAGAAGCCTTTCTGGACTGGCAGGAGTTTCTGGACAACCTGTGGATACAAACCTTTTCCCGCTTATTGCTCAAAATTCAGAGCTACCAGCATGGGGGTGCCATTTTAATCCACCAAGATGATACAGATCTGGATATTAAATATAAAATCCATTACCAGAGATTAACATTGGCCATGATCGCCCATGCCAAGGCATCTGTTGATCATTATGTACTGGAAAAAAAGACTGCCGCGAATCTCAAATCCAGGAAACCCTTTGTTAGTAAAGAATTATACCTGTCTGGATCAGCAGCGCTTAAGCTGAAAAAGGGTACGGCAGACGAGATCAGTGGCGCCATTAGCTTTATCGCTTCTCAAACCTGTGTAGATGGGGTAGTCTTATTTGATGAGAATATGATCTCCAGTGGATTCGGAGCGGTACTTCGTTCCAAGCGCATGCCTAAGAAAATCTACCGATCCGGTACTGCAACAGCAACAGCAAAATCATTAAACCCTGCAGATCCCAAGCACTACGGAACCAGGCACAGGTCAATGATTGCGTATTGCTGGAACCATCCGAGGTCGCTGGGGTTGGTCATCTCTCAGGACGGAGAAATTAGGGTATTCACTAAGATTGATGACAAGCTAATTATGTGGGAAAACATTAAGATTCAGCAATATGTAAAAGATAAACACCAAAGTAAGTGGAAGTATTAAATCGCTTTAACTTTTAAATTAATGTTGCCAGTAATTCTATTTTTTGTTTATTATTGGGCGGGATTAAACTTTAAAACTTATTCATTTTGTTAACACTGTCAAAACAGTTCTGCTGTATTGCTGTTATGCAACGAAAATATTACATTCACTAGCTCATTTGTATGAAAGTATTAAAATACGTTAAACGAGATATTCCAAGAATATTTATTGATGCGCCAGTTACTGAGGTTTATGAGAAACTACAATGCGGAAGTTGTTTTGTAGTTCAGGACGAAAAGGAGAATGTAGTTGGAATCCTTAGTTATGCTGATCTGTGTGTCCCGAATCAAACAGTGATACGTGATGTGCTAACCACCAAACCCCAGCTGTCTCCTAAGGATAATGTGGAGGATGCATTGGTATCGATGGCTACATTTGGTACAGATTGTTTACCCGTGTATGAAGCGGACAATTTCCTGGGCGTGGTTTTTCAGCACGACATTGCGCTAGGGTTGGTCAATAAAGTAAATAAGCAGAACAGGGTATACCGGAATATGGTTCATGATCTGCGTACAAGTATAAATAACATTAGTGGACTGAACACACTTTTGTCCCACAATATCACAAAAAAAGAAAATGTAGAATTGATTGAGCTTTCTACTCATGTAACCGACCATTCACTCCACATCTTGGATGATTTACAGTCTGATGAAAGTTTAAAACAAAATTTTGAACTGGAAGAAGTTAATGTGCCGTCATTCGTTGAAGAATCCGCGGAAGAAATGAAGGGAAGGGCATTCGCAAAGGATATTGATTTTGTTTACGACCTGACAAAGGAAGATTTTCTTTATACTGTGCAGACCACTATTTTCAAACGTTCCATCCAGAACCTGCTCTCTAATGCCATAAAATTCACGCCAAAAGGGGGTACAATTACCGTTTTTGTTGGGGTAGACAGGGACCTGTGCACCATAGAAATTCGTGATAACGGCATAGGTATTCCATATGAAAAGCAACATCAAGTTCTAAACGATCCTGCTAAATTGAGTAAAATTGGAACGGAGGGCGAGCTGTCAAGCGGGTTAGGATTGCAATATGTTAAATCTTCATTAAAACATATTGGTGGCGAGCTAACTTTCAGCAGTACTGAAGGCAAGGGATCTACTTTTTCTATTTTATTAAGCAGGAAGTAATCAGGCGATGTGCACGGCCCTTATTAATGAGCCACCGCACACTGTGCATAAATGATGGTAAGAATAAAAAAACTTGTAATATCTTAGAGCCGATATTAATTCGACGTCATAAAATTCAAACTGAGCTTATCCAATGAAGGTTTTTAAAGTTTTATTTGTTTTGGTGATTCTTGCAATCATCCTTTTCTCATACTGGGTTTATAGTTCCTTAAATACAGCAATTGCGCACAATAAGAGCAACCAATACATTCAAATTCCACATGGCTCATCCCAGATACAAATTCTCGATAAGTTAAATGCTGAGGGCATTATTTCCAATCAAATTCCACTAAAAATATATCTTAAAATTACCGGACGGGGTAAAGACATGCAAGCTGGAGAATACCAGTTTAGCTCGCCAATTTCACCTCTTAAAGTGTTGGAGGAGCTCAGTAAAGGTCGACTAAGAACAGTGCAGTTGACCATACCGGAAGGTTTTACCCGTTTTGATATCGCCAAAAGGATTGCCGAGAAATTCCCTCAAAATCAACCTGCAGGGGAAGATGAGGTATTGAAGCTTATGGATGATGTTTCACTTATTAAAGATATCGCACCTGAAGCCAAAAATTTGGAAGGATATATGTATCCGAATACTTACGACTTCCCACGTGAGGTGAGCACAAAGGCCATCATTGAAAAAATGGTGGGAGAGTTTAAGAAGGTTTGGACGCCGGAATATGCAGATCAATCGGTTAAATTGAAAAAGTCGCCCCACCAAATCATTACCATTGCTTCCCTTATAGAGACGGAATCGCGATTGGATGAGGAGCGCCCTATCATCGCCTCAGTCATCTATAACCGTATCAACAAGGGAATGCCCCTCGGAATAGATCAGACCGCTGTTTACATCGCAAAGATGGAAAATCGATGGGATGGAGTCATCAACAAAAGCGACCTGGAATCAAATTCTCCTTACAACACCAGAAAGGTTGTGGGTTTACCTCCGGGCCCAATTTCATCCGTTTCTGAAAGCTCTATCAAAGCCGCGCTTCATCCTGCAAGTACAAATTATATTTACTACGTTTTAAATGTGGAGAAAACTGATAAATCGCATCAATTTTATGCAACTGCTGCAGAATTTGAACGTGGTAAAGCTGCCTATCAAGCCTGGTTGTCTAAGCAAAGAAAATAACTTATTTCTTTGCTTTCTTGCCAAACTGTCTTGGATAGTAGGATAAAGTAGTCATAAAATATTGTTTCAGTACGTTCTGCGTACCTATGGTAAAGCTATTGGCATCGCCATAGTTAATTACGCTTGTATTCTGTCTCAATAAATCCAGCGCTGCAAACTTAACCTCCGCATTATTGCCTTTAAGGAACCGGTAAACCACATTTGCATTCCATATCGTATAGACAATGTCTTTCGCATTAGAAGAGGTACTCGTATTGTTACTGATGTTGCTGTTGAGCGTAAGCTTCTTGGTGATGTTATAGCTGGCCGTCAGGGTTGTTCCAACATTCTTACCGCTGTATTGCGTATTAAATGCCTCTTGTTTAGATTTGTAGGTGGTCCAATCCTGACTAAGCGCAACAGCCAAATAGCTCTTGTAGGTATAATTTACACTACCTCTAGTGTAAGTATTTAAATTAGTGGAATAGCTAAACACGTTATTGGTGTACCCCGGATTTCTTCCGGTGTTAAAGTTACCATATAGACCAAACTGAAATTCTGAAGTTTTAAGCTTGTAGGTCTTACGGATATTTCCTTCACCATTTAGGTATTTATTCCCATCTGCATTCACCAAATACACGGTGCGTCTGTTCTGCTCATCAATCAACAAGCTGTCGACAATGTTATTGGCAATCAAACCTGCCCTAAGCGTAAGGTTATAGTTGAGCGTATTTTTGCCATGTTGATCATAGCTATAGAAACTGAACGACAATTCGCGCTGCACCGCTTCTTTCAGATTAACGTTTCCTCTTCTTAGATTAAAAATATCAGTACTATCGGTCAACGGCGCAAGCTGATTAATGTCCGGTATCCTTATGGTGGTCCGGTAGTTTAATTCATACTGTCTGGAAGTCTCCCCGTACTGATTGTTATAATAACTAATATTTGCATCAGGAGCAAATTGTGCATAACTGCGACTGATGTTTTGGAACGACCTGTCAGATTTGGTATCCTGATAAATTAGCAATGCTTTTGGTTGAAAACTGATATCCAGATTCTTATAGTACCTGTTAGACATGCTTTTAGAAAAACCTCTGGATATTCTCAACCCAGGCGTCTCTTCAATTACATTGGTGGTCACTTTGTTATTCAAATACGCATTGGTTCGGTACACGTTATTTATCGTATCCAAATCCTGCACCCTGTTGTCGTTCTTATCGGAGTTCAGCAATAACCTGTTGGTTACATCGAAATTGGTACGTGAGAATTTTTTGTTGCCAAAAATTAAGCCTTTCACATCCCTTAAGCTAACATTAAGCTCCTGTTTAAATCCATCAGTAAATGTATTGTACTTCCTGTTAAATTTTTGATTTGCCGCTGTTCCCGTAAAAGACCTGAACTCAGTCAAATTTAAACGCTCACTTTCATTATTATAGGCGTTTAAACTATAATCGGCGTCTAAGCCTCTAAAACGCGTGTCTTGTGTGATGATATAAGGGGAATAGCGATAGCTCCCGCCGAATCTAAAACTCTTATTATTGTAGTTCCCGGTATTCATGGAATTGTTTGTACTGGTCAGTACATCCTGTATATTGGTAGCCCTTCTAAAAGTTTGATTGACATTGTCACCTTGATTAAAGTTTACCTCCTGCGAGAAATTCAAATTGTGTCCCTTTTTGGAATATTCGTAATTGGAATCAAAGCGCTGTGTAGTGTTGGAAGATTGATTGTTGGTGCTGCTGTTTTCAATTACTTTGTCAGTACTGTTTACTGACGTTGTTGTCTTTACATCAGCTAAGTAATTGGTATTCTTATCCTGTAAAAAATAGTTGGATTTGAGTGTATTTTTAAGTTCCCAGGTAGGCTTTTCTATAAAATTGTAGGTAAAATTCGCCCCAAGTGCGCTGGGTCGGGTTATGCCCTCTGCCCTGAAATCAGGCTGGTACTCCACATTCGTTCCAACTCCCTTGAATGTACTGTTAGACTGGAGGTCGCCCGTATTGTCGGCAATTTTGTTGATATTATTAATGGCACCCACAACAGCAAGCTGCATTTTCGGTGTAAACATGTTGATGCTGGCATCCGTTTCAAAACGCCCGTCTGTACCGTATCCGGCGCCTATTTTTCCGAAGAAGCCAACATCTTTCCCTTTTTTAAGCTTGATGTTCATTTCCAGCGTAGAATCTGCCGGATTGGTACTTTGCTGGTTTCTGGCTTTATTATATACCTGTATTTTCGAAACCGCATTTTTAGCCAGATTTTGAGTTGCCAGTTTCATATCACCACCAAAAAACGATTTTCCATTTACCAGTAAACTTTTTACTTCCCGTCCATTCACAGTGATCTGTCCGTCACCCCACAGGGTGATGTTCGGTATTTGCCTTAATAAATCCTCTACTACCGCATTGCTGTCCAATTTAAAAGCGGAAGCGTTAAATTCAAGCGTATCACCATTCATGGTAATTGGAGGCACAGTAATGACCACATCCTCAAGCGTGATGTCTTGTCTATTTGCAATGATGGTATGGAGGTCTATGGTATTCTTATCCGCAGGAATGGTGAATGTTTTTCTTGATGTAGCATAGCCAACGTTATTGACATCCAGTCTGAGCAACACATTTACCGGCAAATTTTTAAAGCTAAATTCCCCATAATTGTTGGTTACCTGATAGCTTAACAATGTGCTGTCGGACGCTTTGTAAACAGAGACTGTGGCCGATTTTAGTACGTAATTTTGAGCAGTATCCCTTACTATCCCTTTAGCAGTTCCGGGATTTACAGCTGCGCCTTGTTGCGCTTTAAGCGTAAGACAAGTTATACTGAGCAGAAATGCCAGCGTTAATGAAGTTAATTTGAACATGGAGCGTTAGAATTTTTTTGGTTTCAATTGGATAATTATCGGGTTACTTTTCTTGTTTTGTGTTTTAAAATACTCCGTTAATACGGCATTATATTTCCTGTTTTTATCTTCGTTCTGTTCTTTCGCGGTAAAAAGCGTTAACGAAGAATAGCTGGTGTAGAAATATTCAGGAGTAACGATATGGAATCCTTTATTGGTGAAATCGTATTGCGAGGCCAAATCTGTAACCGGCAAAAACTGGGAAGTAGAATCTGGTTCGATATCTGCGACAGAAGTGAGTTCAGTCGTTTTCAAATTGTAAATAAAAGCCTTTTTCTCATCCCTGCTCCAGTTCCAGTTCCGTACCTGGAAATAGAGATTGTTGTAATGCAGGTAACTGTTTGTCAGTTCAAAAAAAACATCCCTGTTTTTTTCATAATAATCGAAACCCTTCCCTTTATAAATCGGGTTGGTGTCGTAATCCATCGGCAGCGAGTTTGAAGCCGGAAACAAGATTCGATAAGCCAGGGACAATTTTTTAGCAGTTAATTTGTAAATGTTGTAATAGAAATTTTTTACGAACAAATACTCATCCGGATTGCCGTAATCATAGACCCGGCCACCATGCCAGCGCTCATCACCTTTATGATCAGCAGTACGGTAGGGGAAATAGCTCTCTACGCGCTTGCCGTCTTTCAGTATGCTCAAATTATAGTAGATGCTATCTTTATCATTTTTCTCCAGGAAATCCTGATCGATCACTGTACCATCACTAAACTTTTTATAGTTGGTATAATCTATCTCATCATCTTTTTTCGTGACAATCGGAACTTTCTTAACCAGCTTTGCGGTTAGATCAAAATAATAGATTTGTTTACCTGCAGCAATCTGTATCAAGGTTTTACCATCTTCCTTTATGATGTTAAAGTCATAGAAGCTCTGATCTTTAACTTTAGGATCTTTCTCAATCTTACTGGCATTAATCTTACCCACAAACTTACCTGCTTTGCTAAAAATCAAAACCGCTTTGGTTTCCCAATCATAGATCACATAATTCTCTTCAGCAATTTTTAGCGTATTGATCGAGCCAAAAAGACTTTCTTTAGTGGTTTCCAGGGGAATAAAATTTACTTCATCAAAGAATTGAGATACACTTGCACCACGGGCGCTGCTGGGATCAATCCGGAGCGTGACCATTCCGGTACTGTCAACTTTGCTGGCCTGGGCCATAATTTGGCCTGAAAAAAGAGCGCAGATAACTAAACTGCGGAGAGCATTTTTAAACATAAGGTTAATCATTTGGTTCTCTAAAGATATTCATTTCCGTCTTTTGCAACGAATAAGGCACACTTATTTAAGAAAATTTAACATTTCAAACCTTTATCTTTGGTCACTGCGTATATGTTTAAGATTACAGCAACATATCATTAAACAACAACAATTCGTTAAGCCAAATATTTTAAATGCCCCCAAGATCGCTTTTTAAAATACCATTACTTCGATGCCATATCACCAAAATCATTGGCATTTTTGTCCTTGTTTTGGGTTTAGCGTTGGCCATATCGCCAAGTGTCTTCGCGCAGCAGGTTGCACTAAACGAATGCGTGCATTTACATACCGACAGGTCTTCCTATGCTATAGGAGATACCATTTGGTTTAAAGGATATATCACCACTGGCACCATGCAACAAAAAAGCGCATTGAGCAAAGTGCTATATATAGACCTGATTAACGAAAAAGATTCCATACAGAAGAATCTGAAACTTGAAATCGTAAATGGTACCGTCTATGGAAATTTTGCCATTACCGGCGATATGGAGGAGGGATTAATCAGGCTTCGTGCCTATACCAAATGGATGCGTAATTTCTCTGACGATTATTTCTTCGATAAAACGATACTCCTGTTTAACCCTTATACTAAAGAGCTTGCCGCAACTCCAAGTTATGATTACAAAACTACTGAAGGGGTTTCATCGTTAAGCACAAAAATTAAATTTACCAATCCAGATGGCACTAAAATGGCGAATACCCAGGTAGGGTATAGCCTAATGGCCAATCATGAAACTGCGGTTAAAGGCAGCACAAAGACAGACGCTGAAGGAATGTTGATTGTCAATATTCCCGCTAAATCCAGTAACACGGCTGTTTCTACCTATCTGGAAACCTCAACCGTATTCAAGAATCAACAGGGCATTAGTAAATCATTCTCGATCAACGCGCCTTTAAAAGATATAGATGTTCAGTTCCTACCTGAAGGTGGAAGTCTGATCTACGGTCGGCCCAGTAAAGTAGGATTTAAAGCAATAGGTATTGATGGCAGGGGTTTAGCAATTACAGGCACTTTGGTGGATGACCAGGGAAAAAAACTGGCTGCAATCAAAAGCCAGTTTGCCGGTATGGGTAGCTTTACTTTTACCCCTGAAACAGGTCGTACCTATTCGGTATTGATAGATAATCAACCAATTAAACAACGGCAATATGCGTTACCTCAAATAAAATCACAAGGTTATGCCTTGGCGGTAACACAAGGCAATGATAGTGTTTATGTTAAAATATATGGCGTATCGGCTACCATTACTGATTCTCTAAAATTAAAAATCAGCAGCGGTAGCTATGTGATAGCTATGAAATCTGTTGCTCAAAAAGCTATTAACAGCCAACTCGCTTTTAGCAAAAATGATTTTCCATATGGGATATCGCAAATTAGCTTAATAACCGGCTTAGGCCAAATTGCTTCACAACGAATTGTATTTATAAAGAATGCGAAGAAATTAGACTTAAGTTTTGCTGCAGATAAAGCGACCGCTGATTATGCAAATGTAAATGGCTATGCTTTCCCGACCAATCAGCCAATAAAATTGAGCATCAAGGCATTAGAGGCTGGGAAAATTGATACCTCAGCCAATTTATCTGTTGCCGTATCCCGTGAAGAATTCCAAATTAAAGAACAAGACGAAAGCACCATCTATACCAGTTTGTTGTTGTCGCCCGAGCTAAATGGATACATAGAATCTCCAAACTATTATTTCTTGTCAGACAGTGCCAATACAGATGAGGCATTAGACAACCTGATGCTCACTCAAGGATACCGGGATTATACTCCTTTAACAGCAATTAGTTCCCTTCTGAAAGGGTCTCGGACCCCTTCGGTCGCAGATCTTGCCCTTTCGACTTTACCCAAGGAAATTCACTTCTGGCCTGAAATTAAAGGAATGGATGTAGCTGGAATCGCTAAAAATAACAATGGTTCTGTTGCGGGAAATGCCAGGGTGACGCTGTTATCCTTAAATGCCGGCATCATGGAAGAAGTCATGAGCGGTCCGGATGGCAGGTTTGCTATAGATAGCTTAAACTTTTTAAACGGGACAAAATTTACTGTTCAAGCCAAATACCCAGAAAATACCAAGAAGATCCGGGTAACCATGTTTAATGCCTATCCACAACCTGTTGCTGTAAGCAGAAACGCAGCTTCAATACCAATGTTTTATCCTGAACAAAGCACATTACCTACGGAAAACAGTGAACTGCCTTTAGCATCAAGATCAAGGGCGCTAAAGGAAGTCAGCATCCAGTCGAAGGCAGGCGATAAAATTGTATATGCGCGTCAGGCAGGTTTACAAATTCCGGAGGGATCCTCGGATCAAACGATTTACCTCAATTCTCCGGAAAAATGTGCAAACCTGGGCATCTGCCTTAACGGACTCGCCGCCGGCATTGTTTTTAAGCCATACCAGTCTGTAATGAGCTATCCTTTTTTTAGAGACAGCGCTATGAACGTGATTTTGAATGGACGATTGGTTACCGATTCCATAGAGATTGCAGGAATTTTCGACAACAATGTGGTACAGCCAGATGATATCGGAAGAATAGAGGTAGTGCGGACTAACCTCGCTATTATCAATTCTTTAACAACCAACAGCCGGCCAGCCATTTTGATCCTTACCAAACGTAACTACAACAATCTGGATACTTATATACCAGACTTTACCTATTATATTCCAGAGGGATACAGTCAGACACCCAACCTCTACATTCCCAAATACAGCTACGAGGGAACAAATACCTTAAAATCATCGGTTTATACGTTGTATTGGGATTCAAATGTACATCCAGACCAGAATGGTAAGGTGGATTTGGAACTCACTAGTCAAGCACCCACAGGATTTTACCGGGTGACGATAGAAGGAATCAGCTCAACAGGGGCTGTTGGTCGCAAAACTTTTAGATTTAGTGTGAAGTGATGAAGAGGAGGGTAATTTATTTAATGCTGACTACAGTTATTTTGTTGTGTACCAATATAGCAAATACATATGCTCAATTTCCAGTTTATGGCAACAGTCAAAAATTAAAAGGCAAGGTGAAGTCGTTCGTGGAAACGTGCTACGATACCTCATTTGGAAACAAAACGCTGGTTGTCAAGCGTAATTTTATATTTGATGCGAATGGCGTATTGCAGCAGTGCATAATCTACGACACAATTGATAGCAACAAAATTCAGGACACCATTAAGTACCAATACGAGAATAAGTTGCTGATGCAGGAAACAGCGAAGGAATTCGTTATCAGGTATTTGTACGATGACAAGGGTAATCTCTCAGCTAAAAGATATCGTTCTGGTACCGTCAATTACCTACACAGGTTTGTATATAATAAAGAAAATCAGATGCTGGAAGCCGTATCCTATAACAACAAAAACAAATTGATCTTTCGGGATAACTTTAAATATGACGATCAGAATAACATGATCGGCAGGAGCCATTTTGTAGCCGATTCTTTATCTGAGAGTTTCAATGCAGCGTACACCTATGATTTACAACACAATAGATTTAGTGAACGGGTTTACGCTTTAACCGGTTACGTGCTCTATTTCTCTAAATTTTGGCACGATAGCGATAATAACCTGGTATCTGACTGGCGTTATAATGCCTCAGGAAGTTTTGAAAGAAGGAAGGAATATACTTACCTAAAAGATCAGTTTGGCAATTGGATCAACATGGTTACTAAAAGTAAAAAGAATACATTTCTAACCACAAGAACCATTCAGTACCAAAGTAATTAGTCTTGCTGCCTGATCTTGTCTTTCTCGGCCTCCAATTTCACGGCCTCATCTATAGAATGAGATTTGTGGATGTCATCATCCTCCTCGGCAACGTCAGATAGTTTTTCGTAATATTTTTTAAGTACATCTAACTCGTCTTCCGTCAAATCCTCTATATCTACCAATCGGTTGCTGGTATGTCTTGATGCTGCAATAAGTTCATTCAGTTTAAGTTGTATGGCCTTGCTGTCTTTATTTTGTGATTTCTGGATCAAGAAAACCATTAAGAACGTAATAATGGTAGTACCCGTGTTGATAACCAGTTGCCAAGTTTCAGAATAACCAAACACGGGACCACTAAGTGCCCAAACAATTACTATAAGTGCAGCAATGCCGAACGCAGGTCCGCTCCCTGTCCAACAGGTAATTCTGTTTGCTATGCGCTCAAATAAGCTTCCTTTATTTTGTTTCATGAGATGATGTTTCTATGTCACTATAACCCACAGGAATACGAAATGTTTTGTTCGGGTCTATATTGCAGGGACTAAAAGGATTGAGGCCATATTTCTCTTCTGTCATTTGTTGTTTTTTTAATAAGCTAATGGCCAAAGGTTTCTTCTAATGGCTTGCAAGCGGTCAACCACTAGCCAAGCAAACATCGAAGAAGGAGGGAACCATCCACTAGCGTAATAGGAATAATTGTTAATTAAACTTTCAATAAGTTTTGAAAGTTTAATAAATTGATTATATTTGTACATGGAATTAGCAGAAGGAAAACAGAAATTTATTGAAGCCTGGGGTAAGCTCGGTTCTGAGTGGGGTATTAACCGCACCATGGCACAGGTTCATGCGTTGTTACTGGTATCTCCAGAAGCATTAACCACAGAGGAAGTGATGGAAACACTCAATATCTCCAGGGGTAATGCCAACATGACCTTAAGGGATTTGATTGGCTGGGGATTGGTTGAGAAACAACACAAGGCCGGCGAGCGGAAAGAATATTTTTTTGCAGATAAAGATACCTGGAACATTGCAAGGCAAGTGGCCAAAGAACGCAGGAAGAGAGAGCTTGATCCAGTATTAAAAATTCTGGCAGAATTGACACAATTAGAGGGAGACAAGAAAGATCCGGAATTTGCAACCTTTAGTAAGTCGATTAATGATATCAATAAGCTCGCTAAAAATGTAGATAAGACCTTAGATACTATGCTTAGAGCTGAAGAGAGCTGGTTCTGGGGTTCAATTTTTAAAATCTTCAAGTAAGATTTTTTTGTCCAGATAAGTTTCAAAAATTACTGAAAGTTTAATATTAAGATTATGAATACGCTTAAAAACCACCTGATCCTTTTCGATGCTGAATGTCCTATGTGTAAAATCTATACTCAAGGATTCGTAAGTATTGGCATTTTAGACCAGCAGGGGAGGATTTCCTATCAGGAGCTCCCGGAACAAGCTTGCCCGATGCTGGACAGGCAGCGTGCGGCAAATGAAATAGCCATGGTTAATCGGGAAACTGGCGAGGTCACTTATGGCGTCCAAAGTCTATTTAAGATTTTTGGAGCTGCAATTCCCTGGTTAAGATCCCTATTTGAATTCGCACCATTTGTGTGGGTTATGAACAAGATTTACGCTTTTGTTTCTTACAATAGGAGGGTTATAATTCCTCCTAGTATTAAAGAAGTGGGTTTGCAACCAACTTTCCGGTTAAGTTATCGCATTGCCTACTTGATTTTTACTTGGGCCATAACGGCTTACATCCTTTCTGCATATGCTACTTCGATGAACGGGCTACTTCCGGAAGACCACCTTTATCGTGAATATTTGATATGTGGCGGTCAAATACTTTTTCAAGGTATTGTGATTGGATTTGTAAACAAGGACAAACGTTGGGCGTATCTCGGGAATATGATGACAATATCATTTGCCGGTGCCTTGCTGCTCTTACCAGGAATACTTGTCGCAAAATACTTTGATCTCCATGTATTTTATTTTGTTGTTTGGTTTATTGGTGTGGCCGGTGTAATGTTCCTGGAGCATATTCGCAGAAGCAGACTGTTAAACTTAGGATGGATCATGACCATCTGCTGGGTTACTTACCGCATTTTAGTCCTTTTATTGATCATCTTAAATAAATAACCATGAAATACAATAAGATAGTACTGGCAGGGGGGAATGGTTACCTCGGCGGTGTTTTAGCTAATTATTATAAAAACCTGGCTACCGAGATTATCATTTTAAGTAGAAAGTCTGCAACGGAAAAAGGCAATATTAAGACCATAGTTTGGGACGGTTGTACTGAAGGCAATTGGACACCATCCGTTGGCGGGGCAGATCTTCTCATAAATTTATGTGGTAAAAATGTGAATTGCAGGTATACAAAAAAAAATAGAGAAGAGATAGTCCGTTCAAGGTTGGTCCCTACAAAATTATTGGGACGAGTAATAGAGAAACTGCAAAATCCGCCAAAACTTTGGATTAATGTTACCTCCGCCACCATTTATCGCCATGCAGAAGATCATCCGCAAGACGAGCAGACGGGCGAAATTGGTTCCGGTTTCTCCATTGAAGTCTGTAAACAATGGGAGCAGACATTTTTTGAAACTGATACACCTCAGACCAGGAAAATAGCGTTGCGGATGGGTATCGTGTTAGGGCGCGAAGATGGGGCGTTTCCGAGGATACTTAATTTAGTGAAGTTCGGATTGGGCGGTCAGCAGGGCAATGGACAGCAATATGTCACCTGGATTCATGAACAAGATGCTGCAAAAAGTACAGAGTGGCTTTTAGACCATGAAGAAATGAACGGAGTTGTCAACTGTGCCGCACCAGAGCCAGTTAGAAATGCGGAGTTTATGAAAATTACTCGTGAGTGTCAAAGTGTGTTTTTCGGTTTGCCATCGCCAGCATGGCTTTTGGAATTGGGGGCGATAGTAATCGGTACAGAAACAGAGTTGATTCTGAAAAGTCGCTGGGTTGCGCCAAAGCGTTTACTTGACTCCGGTTATAAATTTCTTTTTCCCAGTCCTTCAGTTGCCATTAAGGATATCGTAAAGAAACGCGTCTAATTTAACTTATCATGAATATCAACAACTTAAAATCTAATTTATCAAGAGGATTTATTGTTTCAAACCTATTTGCCATGGTTGCGGTTGGATGTTTAAAGTACCTTAGTTCTGGGCAAAGCGGCTCCCAAAACAGTGCAAACTTGATTTTTTCAACTTTTATCATCGTGCCATTTGTAATGGGGATTATCAACGCTTGGTTTTGGAATAAAATTGAGACGGTTCATAAGACAAAAACATTTGGCTGGTACTCCGTTTTGAATAGTCTGATAGCCATATTTTTAAGTGCCGTTTTTTTGGGAGAAGGCGTCGTTTGTCTGCTCATTGTTTCACCCTTGATTTTTGCACTGAATTTTACTGGCTTAATTATCGGCAAGATGATGTTTAGGAAGAAAAATAATACCCTTAATGTAAGTGTGTTCTCTATCTTACTCCTGGTATTTCTGGTTGATTCCATATCTGAACATAGTTATGTTAATCTGGTTGCTGATGAGGTGGTGATCAATGCCTGCCCGGAAGAAGTTTGGAAGCATGTAGTGGCGTTTGAAAAGATTGAGGAGAAGCCCAAATACTGGTTGTTCAACGTTGGAATGCCAAGCCCGATGCAAACCACTGTTGATGGTTATTACGAAGGGTCTGGCCGTAAGTGCATATTTAGCAACGGTTATGTATTCGATGAGAAAATTGTAACCTATCAGCCCAATAAAAATCTCACATTTGATATTGTTGGTCAGCCTTTAGATCCGGAAATTATGGGCCATATAGATATTTTGCGCGGACAGTTTTTATTGAAGGATAATAGGGACGGAACGACAACCCTGGTTGGAAACAGCTGGTACCGATTGCATGTTTTCCCAATTTGGTATTATGATATTTGGGCTAAAAGTGTGACCAGAAATGTACATTTGAGGGTGATGGAACACATAAAGGAGTTGAGTGAAAACTAAAAGTTTCTTTTCTTTAGTGGTGCGTTATTTGGGCTTTTTTAAGCGCCTACCTTTGTTTCCACATGTCTTTGATAGTTTATTGATGCTGTTGACTTTATTGACCAGACCTTATTTGCTAGATTGGTTTGACGAAATTGAAAATGAAGTTTTAAGTTGGGAAGATACCTACACCAGCTTGCATAAATATGGCGGCTTGCAATTTAATGCAAAGGGAAAGGAGATTGGACATTTACACGGAAATGGTCTTCTTGATATACCATACAGCAGAAAAGCAAAGGCACTGTTGTTAAAGGATGGGAGAGTTGAAGCCCATCACGTATTTCGGCAATCAGGCTGGATAAGTTTTAACATCATCAATTATGATGATAAGAGGTATGCTGTTGAGCTGCTGGAAATTGCCTACAACTTAAAAGTGAAGTAGAATAACTGTAGTAGATTTACAGCTTAAAGGTTCATGCTCTCAAAATAAATATTTCAAAAAGGTTGTCTTTTTATCTTTGAATTAAGGAGTTTGGTTACATAGGTAAATAATATATATGACAACAACTACTCGTTACATTGATCCATTAACAGATTTCGGTTTTAAGCACTTGTTTGGCAGCGAGCCCAGAAAGGAAATGCTGATTGAATTATTGAATGCCCTGTTTGAAGGCGAAAAACACATTATCGATTTAAGTTATGCTTCGACGGAACATGCCGGTGAAACAAGCAATGAAAAGAAAGTATTTTTCGATCTGCGTTTTACTGGTGAAGATGGAGAGCATTTTGTAATCGAAATGCAAAGGAGTAACCAAATTCACTTTAAAGATAGGTGTATTTTTTACTTATCACGTTTAATAAGCGGTTTATTACCCAAGGGAGAGACCCCCTGGAATTCACCACTGGAAGAAACTTATTTAATTGCAATTATGGAATTTGCATTTAGGGATGGCAATAACAATTACCTCCAACACGTAGCTTTGATGGACAGAGAAACAAAACAAATTTTTTACGACCGCATGGGTTATAAATTCCTTGTTTTGGCTAACTTTGATAAAGAGGAAAACGAGATTGTTTCTAAAGTAGACCAATGGTTTTATTTTTTAAAGAACTTGAGTCACTTAGAAAAAATTCCTCACTTTTTAGACAAACGTGTTTTTCAAAAACTATTTGATCTTGCTGAAATGAATAAACTAAATCCAGAACAACAGGCGCTATACGAATCAGACCTTAAAGCCAAATCAGATTATTACGCAAGTATCCAATATGCTGCCGTTGAGGCTAAGGAGGTAGGCAAAATAGAGGGTGCAATTGAAAAAGCAAAGGCTATAGCCTTAAAAATGGTAAAAAGAGGCGATGCAGTCAAAGATATCAGTGAAATTACCGGCCTTACCACTCAACAAATCGAAGATTTAAATTACTAACAGCCTTAAGAATTTCTATCGCTTTGGGATTCTGACCTTAAATCCAGAAGAGACTGTCGTGCAAGTATCCATTACGCTGCCGTTGAGCCTAAAGCTGAAGGTAAAAAGAGGGTGGCTATGAAAAAGTGAAAAGTATAAAGCTTGATTGAATAAACCTAAGGAATTCTGCTTAGAGAAAAGGTGAGGATAAAACAGGATGCTGGTTAAAGGCATCCTGCATAGTAATCGATTAGTAATGGATTGCGAAATGCTAACCGAATTTCCCGGTAATTGTATACTATTGTATTTCGATATCACTAAATTAGGTGTAAGGGAGTTAATACATGGTTGATTATACTACATATACTGATCAGGAACTTGTGGCTTTGCTGAAGCATGGCGATAGGTTGGCGCTTGCTCAGATATTTGAAAAGTATAACGACTTGTTGTATGCGCATGCGTATAACAAACTTCGCTTAAAAGAAGATGCCAGAGATATTGTGCAGGATGTTTTTGTGAAGCTTTGGAATAGGCATGAACGACTGGAAGTGACCAGCAACTTGCCCGGGTATTTGTTTATGATGACCAGGAACGCCATTTTTTCTCATTTGGCACATAAAGTTGTGGTAAGCGATTATGCAGAATCCTATCAACGTTTTAAGGAAGAAGGAGAGGCGGTTACAGATCACCTGATTAGAGAAAAGCAGCTCGCAGCCATCATTGAGAAAGAAATTGCAGCACTTCCGCCGCGGATGCGTGAGGTTTTTGAGCTCAGCAGGAAAGAAAATCTGAGTAATAAGCAAATTGCGGAACGGTTGGGGATCTCGGAAGCAACGGTAGCGGACCAGATTAAAAAGGCATTGCGGCAGTTGAGAATTAAGATTGGCTTGGTACTGGTATTGGCGTATTGGTTTATGCCGTAAAAATACTCCCTTCTATTTCCCCAGAATTTCTTCGCTGTGCCTGATGATTTCGCGGACAACCTCATCCAATTGCGCTGTGGATTTTTTGAGGTTAGTAAATATTGGTTTTTTCTGAAGTTCCTGATATTCAGTGATAATAAGCTCTGATAGGGCCATGATATTGGTCAACGGTGAGCGGATTACATGCGCTTGCATAAATGCAATTTCCTGTAACTTTTGATTTTGATGTTTGATTTCATGTAAATGGTTGACTTTTTCTGTTGTATCCACAACTGTGACCAAGCGTGAGGGTTTTCCCTGATATAGGACACTGGTCCATTTAATATCTACATAGCATACGTCCCCGTTTTTTTTGATGAGTTTCTGTGAAGCCGAAGTTTGGTGTGTGTCCTGTTGTATCTTACTCATAGACAACAATTCGTCCTGCGTATATCCGTATACATGAATGGCTGCCTCATTTGCTTGTCGTATTTCGTTGGATTCGATGTCATAAATCCATTTGGGCAGTGGGCTTAAAAAGAAGAGGGTTTTATAATAGGCTTCAGATTCCGCTAGTTTTGTATTCAGCTCAGCCACTTCATTCAGTTTATTTTGAAGTCTGCCGAAGAGAAGCGCTTCTTTAAGAATGGAACGGTCGAGATTGACCAGCGTTTGCCTAATGATCACGACCGTAATGACATTCAAAAACATCAAATTGGAGATAAAAAGCATAAATGGCCCAAGTGTAATGGTGAACGGAATCCAGCTTATCTTGTAATAGATACACGCAGCCATCGTGTTAAATATCAATAAATTGACCAGTATGCTGAAATAGGCATGTTTCCTAGAGTATTGATAGGCAACGAAAATACTCACGCCGAAAAGATAAATCGCGCCGACAAGGTAGTAACCGAAGACCAGCGAAGAGGCCATGGAAAATATTACGGCAGCCACGATAAGGATGAGCCTTTTGTTCTTCAAATGGATATTTCTGCTCAACAACAGCACGGTTACCATTGCAATTGTGAAAATATCGAAGCAGGCAACTACGTAGTGACCCGTGTCCGCTTCGATTACAAGACAGGGAATTAGTGCAATAATGCTAAATGGGATAAGGTAAATGGTTATGGATGCAAATAGCTTGTTTTGCCAGCTTTTTAATGTGTTCCTGGCAGTAATTGGCTCAATTTTGAAGCTGTTGGCTACGAATGACTTATACCATGTCCAGGTAGTTTGAAGATTAGGAGCAGTAATTTTCAATTTATAGGGATTTAGCCGTAAAGTTAATAATTGTAACGTAACGTTATTCAAAACTATTGGTTTTTTAACTATGACGGCCTAAATAACAACCATTCCTTATTGGAACAGTTGTCTAAGCTTTTCTTGTAATCTTCAAAATTGCACAGTTTTTTATAGGCATGCGAGATCAACAGTCCTTTATACCGGTGATAGATTTGTTCGAAGGCCTCATGATCCCCTGACTTTAAAAGCAGGACGAGATCATCATCCCCCGTGTTTTTAAGGTCTCGCATGCTACTGGTTTAGTGTGTCAACACAAAACTAGCTAAAAAAATTCGTTGATCAATATCGCTGTGGCTTGTGGTGTTTTATTGCTGTCGTTTGGAGAACCCATTTCGCCAAAGAACTGTCCATGTGTGCCAGGCAGAACGATAAGGCTGGCACCAGGTATTAAACGCGACATGGCTAAAGTATGTTCAACAGAGATCACATCCTGATCGGCCACCATGAAAAGCGCAGGCGCTTTGATGCCGGCTATTGCGTTGTCGCTGATGTCTTTGAAATCGATCATGCGCTGTTTGTCCTTGTTAAACATGTTTAACAAACCTTCCTGACTAGGCGTAACCCTTAAATAGGCATCCTTTAGTGGCTGAGGCATTGAATCAAAAGCAGCAGTTTTCATGAAATCGAAAAAGCCGGTCATGAAGCCCTCACGTTTGTAAGCACCAGACATGATGACCATTTTGTTGATGAGCTTCGGATGCCTGATGGCGATTTGGAGGGTGGTGGTGCCGCCATTGCTAAAGCCAATGATGTTAGCCTTTTGCACTTTCAGATACTTTAGTAAAGCAGCCACGTCATCTGCATCTTGCTCAAAAGATTCAGGCGAATTACGATCGGACGTGCGGCCGTGGGCCTGAAGCTCTACAGCGATCACTTTGTGAGTAGTGGCAAGTAAGGGCAACAGGATACCAAATGAGGTTTCAATGGTAGAACCACCGCCATGAATGAGAACTATGGGGATTTCGCCCTTGCCATGGATTTCATAATACATGTTGATGCAATTGATGGGGGCGTGGGTTGAGGTGACTGAAGTTTCCATTTTCTTTGTAGGTTTTTGTGCGAATGCCGGAATGAAAATACATAACATAGCCGTCAATAAGAGGAGCTCTTCGCGAGTAAACAATCTCATGATTTGGTTAATTGTTGAGTTAAATAAGCTTGCAGCTTTTCGCCGTTCTGTTTCAGGCCTTCGGCAGCATTGTGCGCTTTGATTACTGCCTGGAAATTCTCTGCCGTATCGAAGAGCATGTGCCAGTTGAGTTGAGTTTTTTCGCCGTCTGCTTCAAAATCGATAGTGGCTATGATGTGTGGGTTGAAATGCTCATAGCTGATGCGTTTAAACTCAACCACTTCGATGAAGTAGCTTTTATTGGGGTAATCGGTTCCATCGGGACCATGCATAATTAAGTTCCAACTGCCGCCGGGTACTAAGTCCATTGTGGTTATGGTATTGGTAAAACCATTCGGTCCCCACCATTTGGCAATGTGTTCGGGCTTGGTCCACACTTCCCACACGAGTTCGATAGGGGCGTTAAGAGTTCTGATTAATCGCAGTTCACGGTCTTTGGTATTACTTTCCATGCTTTCTTTCTTTTTTAAGTTTATCTAAATAGGTTTCCAGGTTGTCCAGTTTACTTTCAAAATGCTGACGGTATTGATCTACCCAATGCGCTACTTCGTTTAGCTGACCCAGTTGTGCTTCACAAACGCGCTCCCGCCCAACCTTTTTCATTTTGAGCAATTCGCATTCTACCAGGATCTTAATGTGGAGGGATATGGCTTGTCGGCTTACATCGAAGCTTTCGGCAATGGCATTCACATTTAATGGCTGTTCGGCCACCATGCTGATGATTTGTCGGCGGGTAGGATCGGCAATGGCCTGGAATACATCTCTTCTGGTTAACATTATGCAAGTATATGCTTGCAAATATAAACGCAAGCATTTACTTGCGCAAATAAATTTTCATTTCGTATCCCCGATTGTGATTTCTGAACAGTCTTACTTATATAAAGCCAAAAAAGGATGCCTGAACAGGAAGAAGAGTTTAGATTGCTGTTAAAAAAATACGAGGACGGTCGTTGCAGTGCAGAGGAAATAGCATTGCTGGAAAGCTGGTATTTGGATTTACATAGAGAAAAAAGGCTGAGCTTGAGCAGGGAGGAACTAGATGAGGCGACCCCAAGGATGTGGGAGTCGATAGCCCAACGCATTGGCGAGAGGAAAACTGTAAAACTATGGCCAAGAATAGCGGTTGCAGCAGCAGCAGTTGCGGCGATAGTGTTTGGCGTATGGATGTATAATTACAGCAATTCTGAGGTCCTGAAACCAATTCAGGATGACGTAGCAGTAAATGATGTAGCACCTGGCCGGAGCGGAGCAACGATTATGCTTGCCAATGGAAAAGTGATTGAGCTGAGTGGAGCGAAGAAGGGGGTATCAATTGGTTCGAAGAAGTTAAAATATATTGACGGAAGCGAGGTTGATACTATCATAAGGAATCCTGATAACCAAGAGGTATTTCCTTACAATGACGACAGTGAGTTTGACCAGCACAGAAGTAAGAACGCGCCAGTCCTGACCGCAAGTACAGCAAAAGGCCAAACCTACGAGTTCACTTTACCAGACGGAACACATGTTTGGTTGAACGCAGATTCAAAGATCACTTTCCCTTCTCAATTTATTGGAAGGGAACGCAAAGTTTTGCTAAGTGGCGAGGCCTACTTTGCAGTGAAGCATAATGCCAAACAACCATTTAGGGTAGAGAGCACTGGTGCAGATGGTAAAAGTCAGATTGTAGAAGATATAGGAACAGAGTTTAATATAAACGCATATCTGGACGAACGCAGTATAAAAACAACCCTTGTGGAAGGAAGCGCTAAAATATCCTCTTTGTCATCCAGAGCGAAAGCGAAGGATCTCATTTTAACCCCCAACCAACAAGCTATTCTAACTAATACCAACTTAGCTACTCGACAAGTAGATGTATCAGAAGTGGTATCCTGGAAGGAAGGGCTATTTGCTTATAACAATACTACTTTAGAAGAAGTTATGCGGCAAACTGCGCGATGGTATGACATTACTATTGTTTACGAAGAAGATGCCTTAAAGCAAAAGAAGCTTAGTGGAACAGTGACTCGGTATGATAACCTATCCAGTTTATTGAAAGCCATCAGTTATACCGCGAATGTTAATTTTAAAATAGAAGGGCGTAAGCTCTTGATCAAAAGATAATCAACCTAGAACCAACCGAATCCTAAACCAAGAACCAAAAAGATGAAAAGAAATTTACGACAGCAAAATTAGTGCAGCGTTAGGTGCTTAAAGAAAAAGCGTAACTCCGAGTGCAATCGGAATCACGCCTAAAGCTTGAGTTAACCTTTCCCGAATCCAGACTTACATCAGGATGCACGGGATAAACAATTTGGACAACCGTTTATTATCAACTCAAACCGAACACTAAAGTATGAATAAATATGCTTTATACCTAGGTATGCGCGCAAAGCGAATACCTGCTAACCTATTATTAATAATGAAGCTCACCACTTTCCTATTAATGATTGCGCTGGCTCAAGTCAGCGCAGCCACGTTTGCCCAAAAGCTTACCTACAGTAAGCAAGGCGCAAGCTTAAAAGAGATTTTTGCGGAGATCAAAATACAAACTGGCTATAATGTATTGTACTCCCCAGATCAGATTGACCCTTTTAGAAAGGTTAACGTAAGTTTTAAACAAGCGAATCTTGATGATGTGCTGAATAAATTGATCAATGCGAAGACACAAGAGTATTCGATAGTTGATAAGAATATTTTGATCAAGGAGAAGGAGAAATCTTCTCTGGATAACCTGAATGCCCGATTGCATGTGATTGATGTACGCGGCCGGGTGGTAGATGAGAATGGATCGCCGTTGATCGGCGCATCTATTAAAGTGATGAATGGAAAAGGAGGAGCGACAGCAGGAAGTGATGGTAGGTTTGTGGTTACCAATGTAGATGAAGGGGGCACGCTTGTTATATCTTTCATAGGTTTCGTAAATAATGAAGTTAAGGCATCAGCAGATTTGGGTGACGTCACTCTTCATTTAAGCTACAGTAAGTTAGATGAAGTACAAGTTATAGCGTATGGAACAACATCCAAAAGATTAAGCACAGGAAATGTTACCAGTATTAAATCAAAAGATATCGAAAACCAGCCGGTTAACAATCCTTTATTAGCTTTGCAAGGACGTATACCCGGACTGACAATTACTCAAGCGACAGGTTATAGTGGAACATCTGTTATAGTTAGGATACAAGGACAAAATAGCATAAGGAACGGAAATAATCCCTTCTATATTATCGACGGTACCCCATATCTATCTGCGCAGTTTCCAAGTGGAAATATTCTAAAAGGTGATGCCAAGGAGCCTGCTATTAATGGTGGTAACGTTTATGATAATCCTTTAACTTACATTAATCCAAATGATATTGAGTCGATCGAGGTCTTGAAAGATGCAGATGCAACTGCAATCTATGGATCCAGAGCTGCAAATGGCGCAATTTTAATTACTACCAAGAAAGGTAAGACTGGAAAACTGGATGTAAACTTCAATCTTAGAAACGGCTATGGAAACGTAGCCACAAAATCAAAAGCGCTGAGTACACCACAATATCTGGAGTTAAGAAGAGAGGCATTGAAAAATAACGGTTTAAAACCTGATCCCCATATAGATTACGATTTGTTTGAAGATTATGGTTGGAGTGCCGACAGAAGTACCGACTGGCAAAAGGAATTAGTAGGCAATACTTCAAGCTACAATGATTTACAATCTTCAATTTCCGGAGGAAACGAGTATGCCCGCTATTACTTGTCTGGAACTTATCATGGTGAAACTACAGTATTGCCATCAAATTTTTCTGATCAAAAAGGGTCACTTCATTTAAATATTGATGCATACTCTCCCAATAAGCGCTTTGGTGTTGAATTCTCAGGAATGTATTTAAGCGACGTAAATCAGTTACCGGGCTATGATCTAGCAAGTGTCGCGATGACATTGCCACCAAATGCTCCTCAACTATACAATAGTGATGGTTCAATAAATAATGCGCTTGACGATAATGGAAATTCAACTTGGTTTTATACTGGAAATCCTGCGTCAGCCTTAAAGCAACGCAATAAGACAGTGGCAACAAATTTACTTGGAAATCTATCATTAAGTTATAAAATCCTGAAGGGTTTGAATTTAAAAAGTAATTTCGGATATAACAGGTTTTTGACCGATGAATCTTCTCAAACCCCTAAGTCTGCATTGCCATATGTAGCGCAGGCGGACGTACCTCGAACTTCATCATTTCGAATAAATAAAAGCACTTCGTATACAATCGAGCCGCAGTTATCTTATCTCACGAATATTGGAAGTCTGAGATTGGAAACTCTACTTGGAGGGACTATCCAAAACAGTGGGGCCTCAAGTAATCAAATCACGGCTACAGGATATGGCAGTGATGATCAAATGAGTACTTATGCGGGTTCTACAAATTTGTTGATTGGGTATGACGTATACAACAACTATAACTACAATGCCATTTTTGGGAGATTGAATTTGAATTTTAAAGATAAATATATTCTTAATGCCACTGCAAGGACAGATGGTAGTTCAAGATTTGGCGGCGCAAACCTTTATCACACATTTGCTAGTTTAGGTGGTGCATGGCTTTTTTCAGAGGAAAGTATTTTAAAAGACAATCCTTATTTATCATTCGGAAAGCTGCGGTTAAGTTATGGAACAACTGGAAGCGACCAGATAGGAAATTACAAATTTTTAAGCCTTTATGGCCCAACTCCGGTATTCGGAATGCCTTATCAAGGTATTAACGGTTTATTGCCACAAGGACATTCAAACCCATATTTACAGTGGGAAGAAACTAAGAAGTTGCAGGCAGGTATCGACTTAGGATTTTTCAACGACAGGTTTTTAATTTTCGTCAATTATTTCAGAAATCTTTCTTCGAATCAATTGCTGGATTACAAACTTCCGTCCGCCACTGGATTTTCGTCAGTAACCACAAACTTTCCTGCTTTAGTTAGAAATACTGGTTGGGAACTGTCGCTAACTTCTACAGTTATGAGGTTTAAGGAACTAAACTGGACCGCAAATTTCAATTTCACATCTTCCAGAAACATTCTGGCGAAGTTTGATAATTTGGAAACGTCAACAATATCGGCCGACTATATTTTAGGGAGACCGTTGCAACTAGTCAAGTTGTTCCCCTTTGAAGGGGTTAATTCCGCAACAGGGGCATATCAATTCAGAACAGTAAATGGAGAAGTTACTTCGCAGCCGAATTTCAATGTCGACAGGACTGTACTTGAATCTTTAGATCCAAAGTTTTATGGTGGTTTTCAAAATACTATAGGTTTTAAGATGATCTCTCTTGATTTTCACCTTCAATTTGTTAAACAGAAAGGATACAATAATATCTTCGGTTATTATCCGGGATATTTTTCAGGAACAACCGGGAACCAGCCTGTTTATGTTTTAGATAGATGGCAAAAGCCCGGCGATCAAAAGTTAACGCAACAATACGACAGTAATTTTAGCCTCAGGGGAGAATACTACAATGCAACGGTAAGCAGCGCGGCATTTACTGATGCCTCCTTCCTACGTCTTAAAAACATTACTCTAAATATTCAGGTTCCACAAGCCTGGACAGAGAAACTATATGCGAAGAATCTATCAATTTTTGCCAGTGGTCAGAACCTGTTAACATTCACTAATTATAAAGGTTGGGACCCAGAGACCAGAAGTTCAAATTCATTACCTCCGTTAAGACTTATTGCTTTCGGAATAAAAGGAACGTTTTAAAATCTTCAAAGATGAAAAATCCATTGAAACAAAACTATAAGGTATATGTACCCTTATTCTCTTCAGTTATCACAAAGCAACTGAGGTTATCTTTACTATTGACACTAATTACAGGATGTGTAGCATCGTTACAAAGTTGCAAAAAACAACTCGAGGTAGATGCACCTATTTATAATGTTAATGAGGTGAATGCTTACGATACAGATGCATCAGCCAGTGCAGTTCTTGCAGGCATTCTTCAAGTTACCAGCAAAAACACTTTCTGGAAGATATCCACACTTTCAGGACTATCTGCTGATGAACTAAATATTTTCACTACGAATACTTCTGATACAAAAGATCTTTATTATAAAAATGCGCTGGATCCAAAGTATGATTTTTTATGGTCGGAGCTCTACGGATTTGTGTATTATACAAACTCCGCCATAAATGGTCTTAATAAATCAACTAAACTTACGCCTACGGTAAAAAAACAATTACTTGGCGAAGCAAAATTTCTTCGTGCTTTCACTTATTATTATCTAGTAAATTTATATGGAGAAGTACCTCTTATTCTTCAAACGGACTATCAGACAAACAGTTTGGCCCCTAAGAATTCTATAGGAGAGGTTTATAGTCAAATCATTACTGATTTACTGGATGCACAAAATGATCTGAGTATAGACTATCTGGACGGATCCGTTTTAAAACCTGCAGCCGAAAGAGTTCGTCCAACTAAATGGGCGGCAACAGCACTACTTTCGCGGGTTTATATGCATACAAAAGCTTATGATAAAGCAGAACTAGAGGCTACAAAAGTGATTAATGCCAATATATTTCAACTGGTTCCTTTGAATGAAGTATTCAAAAAAACAAGTCAGGAAGCAATCTGGCAACTTCAAACAGTAGATTATCAGCAGGTTACTAATGATGGTTTCTATTTTATTTTACCTTCCACCGGACCCAATGGTGAACACCCGATATATTTAAACACCCGACTGGTTAGTGCTTTTGAAGCTGGAGATCAAAGAAAAGCCAATTGGACAGCTTCGGTTACCATTGCGGGCAAACCTTATTTTTACGCTTTCAAATACAAAGAGAATGCAATTTATCAGCCTTCTTCAGAATATCAAACTATTTTCAGGCTTGCAGAAGTATACCTTATACGTGCAGAAGCAAAAATTAGGCTCGGAAAGATTCAAGAAGGTATAACAGACATAAATGAAGTTAGAGCAAGGGCCACAGATGCCAGTGTTGCCCTTTCTGATCAACTTAAGCAACTATCTGGTAATCTTGGTTCAGATGCAGCGTTAACTGCAGTTTTACATGAAAAGCAAGTTGAGTTATTTACTGAACTTGGTCAGCGTTGGTTTGATCTAAAGAGAACCGGACTGGTTAATCCGGTTATGACAGTAGTAACGCCGGAAAAGGGAGGAATTTGGAATTCAAACTGGCAGCTTTATCCTATTCCCAACTCTGAAATTCTTGCGAATCCAAATTTAAGACAGAATGTTGGTTATTAACTTTACAAAAATGAAAAACCTAATTTTATTAGTGGGCGTGATGTTACTTAGTTTCTCCGTTCGCAGTCAAGAATCATCTATAAAATCATTGAGCACTGCGGATTCTTTGAGTAAGATCAATAAAAAAATAATTGAAATGCTAGATAACCTTGATAAAAAAGACTTAGATACTACAGGTATAAATCTTGCTTTGACTAATAACTTTTTTTATGATGTTGTATTTCAAAATTCATCAGACAAGAAAATCCTGAATAGAAGTATAAAGTGGATGAGTAAGCTGGTAAAATATACTGCTTACGATCAAACAAATCTAGACACCTACGCAAACCTGCTCTATAAAGCTGGCAAAGTTAAAAAGGCAATTGAGGTAGAACAGCATGCATTGGAGTTGGAACTAAAAGAGGCAAAATTACAAGGTCGAAAGCCCGATACTTCTTACGATGAAATCATCAAAAAAATGAAGTTAGGAATCAAAACTTGGAAATAGCATGGAAATCAAAATTGCACTTTACTTTTTTTTATTCTCATGTCTTATATGTTCAGCTCAAAAACCGCCAATAGATTCCAATGCCTTCTCCAGATGGGAGCAGGTATCTGATTTGAAAATGAGCGCAGATGGCAAGTTTGTAGCTTATCGGCTCGCCAGTAAAACTTTATCGAAGCTTGTCATTAGTAATGTTGAAACTAATGTTTCTGATACACTAGACAACTTAAAGTTGGGGTCGGGAATTTCATTTACCGATGACAGCAAAACAATTATCTTCCTCAGAGAGGATAATTGTTTAATGATAAAAAAAATAGGTAATGATGTTTCTGACTCCGTTAAAAATATAAGTAATTTTAACCTGATTAACATAAAAAACGAACAAATTATTATCCTACGAAATTTTGAAAACAGGATACAGATAAAAAACCTTACAAACCGAAACGAGGAGATATTTATTTATGTAAAGAACTTTGAGCTTTCTAAAGACAAAACCAAAATATTTATAACTCAAAAGGGTTTATCGGGGAAAGAACAACTTGTGAAGTTTGATTTAGCAACCCGGAAAAAGGAAGTGATTTGGCAAGGAGATGAGCTTATCCAGTTCATATCAACCAATGATAATCGAATTGTATTTCTTTTAACCGTTGACAAGCTTTCAAATTACAAAAAGGTTTGGTCTTATAGCAGTAGTTCCAAGTTAAATCCAATTGCGATAGAAGTTAAAAGTGGACATGAAATTGCCGAATTGATAGGGTTTGATTCAAAACTCAAGCACCTATATTTTCAACTTAATGACAATTTAGAAATTTCAAATAAACCAATCAGCATTCCCACAAAAGTTACTGTTTGGAATAAAAACACCTTTAAATTTTCTTTAGATGAAGTTAACGATGTTAGATCTCCTGTAGTTGGTACTTATGATATAAAGTTTGCCAAAACTAAATATCTGAATTTACCTGGCGAAAAAGTTCAATTGTTTCTTGGCAGCAAATGTGATTCAATGGCAATAATCACTCGGAGTGATAAGAAAGTATATTTAATATCACTTATAAATGGAAGAAAAACCTATCTGAGTGATAAGTATAATTTTTATATGCTTTCTCCGGCTGGTAAATATTTACAATGTTCATTTGGAAACGAACTGGCACTTTACAATTTAAAGAAGCATGCATGGACCTCAGTAAATGATCTTCTTCCACGTGCAGCTAAAAAGAAAGATGAAAATGGTGTAATGAAGTCATTATTACACTTTTTTTTCCTCTGGGAGCCTGATGATAAAACACTGTTAATTGGTGATGGATATGATATTTGGCAGGTTTCTCCAGGTCATGAGAATATTCCGATAAATCTAACTAATAGTTATGCTTTTAAGAATAAAATGAGGTTTGAGCTTCTTCAGGGAAGCGCTGACAATTATATTATTAATGATATTAATCAGACCATTTTACAATCCTTTAATTATAATAATAAAGAAATAGGATTTTACAAGTTTGGCTACTCGAAAAACACCGATCCTACTGAAATCTTCTCTGATAATTATTTTGCTCCTTTGGTTACAAAACGGCCTGACGGAAATTATATACTATTTGTTCAAAAAAGTGATTTGTCGCCAAATTATGTGATGACAAAAGATTTTAAAGCCTTTAAGCAATTGACATTTAATTATCCGGAAAGGTCTTATAATTGGTTAACATCTGAGTTGCTTAATTACCGGGCATTGGACGGTGATTCAATCCAAACAATTCTCTATAAACCGAAAGACTTTGATCCTACCAAAAAATATCCGGTGATTATACATGTTTATGAAAAAATGACTCAGGATTTGAACTTATTTATTCAGCCAGAGGCTTCTAATGGCGCGCTGAATATTCCATGGTATATTAGCCGGGATTATATAGTTTGCACACCTGATATTAATAAGAAAGCCGGTAAACCTGGGATTAGCGCGTATAACAGTGTTATAGGACTTACAAATGCTTTGAAATCTTGTACATATGTTGATACATCCAAAATAGGCTTACTTGGTCACAGCTATGGTGGATACGAGGTAAACTACATCGTAACACATTCTAATGCTTTCGCAGCTGCGTATGCTGGAGCCGCAACATCAGACTTCATTAGTTCATATGGATCAATTCGGGGAGAAGGCGTGAGTAATTCGTTTGCTTATGAACATGGGCAATACGTTATGGATAAACCAATTTGGGCCGATCCTCAAAGTTACATATCCAATTCTCCAATATTCTTTGCAGATCGTGTTTTAACCCCCATGCTGTTAATGAATAACAAATCTGACGGCTCTGTACCATATGAGCAGGGAGTCCAATTTTATCTTTCATTAAGCCGTATGAATAAGACTGTATGGTTATTGCAATACGATGATGAGGGTCATACTATCATACGTCCAGATAATCAAATGGACTTCACTATAAAAACAACTGAATTTTTCGACCACTACCTCAAAGACAAACCAATGCCAGATTGGATGAAAGTACACAACTAATCCCTAAATTCCTGTAATAGAAATTGTACTCATGCATTACGAACACCCCGCGGTGCTCCTTCTGCATAGACCAATTGCCGTTTTGCTGGTCAGTCGCGGAAAGGGAGTATTGCGGATAGGTTCGTATCGGGTAGCGCTCCAGCCCGGCCGAGTGTTTTTACTTCGGCGGGAATTAAAAATACACCTAGATGGAAATTCGCTGACGGGCCTTTTCTGGAATTTCAAAAGGTGCTGCTGGACCATTATTTAGTTAGTAGTTTAACGCTTCCAAGCATGGTCATCTTTTATCAGGATTTGCCTTTGCCATTTTTGGATGTGCGGAATAAGGCTGTACCTTTTTTGAAGAATTTACTGTCGCAATTCATCTCTTAGTTGGGAAATGGCTTCGCCTTTGGCCTCTGTTTAGCAATATTGCTTCATGTTATTTAGGCACATCAACAGAAATGATTTATTGTTATCGCATAATCAAGAAAATACGGAAAAGCCCCATCGGATTGCCCAGTTGATCGATCAGTTTTACGTGCAGGAGCGGAGCTATACTTTTAACTTGATCAATTGGGCATCTCGTCAGTGATTTAAACAAACTGGCTAGGCAGCTTTATGGCAAGCGCTTCGGTGAAGTACTACTAGTCAGGGTTTGGTTTTTAGGCTGATTTGATGCAGGCTGATGTGAAAAAGCCCATCAAGGTAATTGCATGGGCTTTGAGTTATCGGTGTAAGAGGTATTCTGCCGCTGAGTTTAGGAATCAGTCGGCATCTGGCGGCGAAGGATAAGCGCGCTGATTAATGCGACAACCAGGCCTATAGGTAATACCTCCGCATAGGTGATCAATACAACCAATAACGGACTTTTATACATTTCTTTTAAGTTGTTGAGTTCGGCAGTTTTAGCCGGCACATCAGAAGCAGCGCATTTGTTGAGTACACAGTTGCTATAAACGTCTATAAAATCTGGTACGAAGAGGTAATAGTAGACGAGCCAGATGACCACATACATAGTTGAGGCAGTAAGTGCGACTAAAGCCCCGGTTTTAAGTGCCCTGCCAAACGTAATGTAGCCATCCAGATATTTGTTGCGGTAATTCCGTACCGCAAAAAAGATGAGGGAGAATACCAATACCATTGCGGCGTAGCCGACAACATCATTACTTTTGTAATTGGGGTTGGTGTACATCATGTTGACCATGATGATCATGTTCGCGCACAGGAACAGGCCTACTAGTAAGCCAAAAATGAATACGTTTTTTTTCATACTGTTGTTCTTAAATTATGCGACAAAACTATATTGTGGCTTTCGTTTTCTACTCATACTTTAGTATCAAATTTACTTTTTTGGTACTTTGGTACTAAGTATGGGCGCTGCTATGCTATGATATTTAACCGCTTAGCCATCTCTATGGTTTGGGTTCTGCTTTTTACATTCATTTTGCTAAACAGATTTGATACGTGGGTTTTAACCGTGCTTACCGACAGAAATAATTGTTCTGCAATATCTGCATTGCTATAGCCTTTGGCCAGTAGCTGCAGAACTTCATACTCCCGACTGCTGAGTTTTAGTTTGTCTAACTCGCGTTGGTTGATTTCGGTTTGTGCCGGTTTTTCTACGACTACAGTTTGAACTTTGGGTTTAATAATTTGTGAGGCTACCCAAATGCCTAAGGCGGTAAAGAAGACTGCGATAAGACCCACGTAGATTTCTATAGCGTTATCTGCAATGAGGAATTTCCATTGCATCCATTTTAAGGCAAAGACCAGAATGGAAAGGGTTAAGCCATACAAGGCAATGTGCTGCAAATTTTTTGAGAAGGCCATTGTTATCTTTTATGATCTTAAGTTAAGATAATTGTAGTATTTAATATGTAACAGTTAGCTATTGTTTCCAAAATGCCTTATTATTTTGCCAAACCTTAATCATACTTCTGTTTTATATTAAACGATATTGTGGTTTTTATTGAGGGAAACCTCTTTTACAGACCAAGTATGATAAAACAGTTTTTTATAAGTCTTAGGATATCTTTAGTTTTCGTAATCCTGATTGGTTTTGGTTATACGGGTCAAGCAAGTATTGGTCTTAATCCTTTACCCACGGTTTTTTACATCAATCCAATCACTGGGAGCGATTTGAATGCCGGAGTTTCTAAATTAAAGCCCTGGAAAAGCTTTGCTCCAGTTAATAAACGGCAACTTTTAGCAGGCACTTCGATTGAAATTTTAGCCGGCGGTGATTTCAACCAATCTTTGTGGATTAAAGCCAAGGGCAGTAAGCAATTTCCAGTGAAGATTAGGTTTGCCCCTGGGAACTATCATTTTTATCCTGATGGTGCTGAGCAAAGACAATTGCAAATTACCAATACCAACGACCGCCCTTATGAGCCTAAGGCCATAGCCTTGTTTTTCGACAGCTGTCAGTTTATACAACTAAGTGGAGCAGGTGCAAGGTTAATCCTCCACGGTAAAATGTTGGAGACTTTTGTAAATCACTGCGATAATATTTCGATTTCGGGACTGGTTTTTGATTATAACCGACCCACGGTTTCGGAATTGCAAATTACCAATGTTGGGAATGGTTATGCGGATGCGGTAATACACAAGGATTCTAGATATAGTATAACGGATAGTGTGATTACCTGGATTGGTGATGGTTGGCAGTATAAACCTGACGGGTATTGGCAGGTTTTAGACCCTTTAACCAACAATTTGAGCCGTATAGGTATGCCGATGGAATCCTTCCGCTTTGCGCAATTGGATGGCAGAAACGTACGCATATTTTTTAAAAAGGATGTGGGTTTTAGAAAGGGTTTGATTTACCAAAACCGAGATGTAACACGCGACTGTGCTGCTTTTTTTATGCTGTACAGTAAAAATATTGCGCTGGACAATGTTAGGCTATATTTTATGCATGGCATGGGCATAGTAAGCCAGTTTTGCCATAACGTGATGATGAAGAGGGTAGTGGTGAAGCCAGATGAGCGATCTGGTCGGACGAGTGCAGCCTGGGCCGATATTTTGCACTTCGCCGGTTGCAGCGGCAAAATTGAGGTAAGTAATTGCTACCTCAGCGCGGCTAATGATGACGCGGTTAATGTTCATGGGATTCATCTTCAAGTTACGGAGCTAATGAAGGACAATAAGGTGAAAGTGAAGTTTATGCATAGCCAGACTTATGGTTTTGACGCATTTGCGCCTAAGGATTCTGTGGCTTTTATTGGCAAGGAGAGTTTGCTTTCCTTACAGAATAATCAAGTGCTGGCGGTAAAGCGTTTAAACGATAAGGAGTTTGTGCTGACTCTGTCTAAGTCGGTTTCTGCTTCTGTAAAGTTAGGGGATGCGATAGAGAATGTAACTGCTACGCCAGAGGTTTGGATCCACCATACGACGATTACCCGCATCCCCACAAGGGGCATATTGACCACCACCCGCCGGAAGGTATTGATTGAGGACAATACTTTTGATAATACCCACATGAGCGGTGTGTTTATTAATGATGATGCCTCGGGATGGTTTGAATCTGGGATGGTTAAGGATGTAACGATAAGGAAGAATTGGTTTTTGAATTGCGGGGAACCGGTGATTAGTGTACATCCTGAGAATACTGTTGTGCCTGGTGTTTTAGCGGGGAGTTCTACAGCGGTGCATTCGGGTATTAAAGTTTTGGATAACCAGTTTTGGTTGCATGCTGGGCAATTGCTGGAAGCCAAGAGTACAAAGGATATCAGTGTTTCTGGCAACAGGATTTATTATGGTGGTAGCGCAGGGATTGAGGAGTTGTTGAAGTTTGTGGATTGTACGGGGGTTGTGGTTGCCGATAATCAATTGTTAAAACTTAAGTAGTTTGTAGGCTAAGGTGCGATGCCATTATTGATGGCAAAAACAACGTTCGAGATGATGACAGGATGGATGAGGATCTTAAAAGTTAAGCTAATTTGGAGAAATCTTCCGCTGTATCAATGTCAATATGACCTAGTGGAAATTCAATTAGGCTAAGCTGATCTGGTTGAGCTGCTATGATCTTTTTTGCCCCCTGGTCCCCTGTGAGTGCCAGCAATTGATGGTAGAGTGTTTTGTTGAATAATACCGGCGTACCGATTGTGTCTCCGTACTGGCAGGCAATGATGGTTTTACTGGTTTGTATTCTGCGTTGGAGCAAACCATCAAAGATTTGACTATCGATAAAAGCTTGATCAGCCACTGTGATGATGATGTCTTCTAAATCCGGCTGCTGATGGAGCATCTCGGAAATTCCGGTGGCGATACTTGAGGACATACCTTCCTGCCAATTGTGGTTAACTACATAGGTGATATCTGGATGGTGGTGTATTTTACTTATTTCTTCAGCGTATGCGCCCAAAACCACAACAATTGGTCTGCACGAGGTATTCAATGCCGTGTTGCTAACGTTTTGCAACAAGGTTTTGCCACGGAAAACTAATAACTGCTTTGGTTTGCCCAGTCGGCTTGAACTCCCGGCTGCCAGAATGATAATTCCAGTACTCATCAATGCCAACTAGTAATGTTCGTGAATGGGGGCATTTTTATTCTTTAAGGAGCCTGCAGCCGCGCCGGTGAAGACCGACTTGATTTCGGCGAGAATGGCAATGGCGATTTCTTCTGCGGTTTCTGCCCCGATGTCAAGGCCAATTGGCCCATGAATCCTGGTTTCATTCTCGGCACTGTAGGCGCCTAACTCTTCCAGCATCCTGATCAGTTTCTTTTTTGGTCCGAGTGTGCCGATATACGCTGCGGGAGTGTGGAGCAAATATTTAAGGAGTTCCAGATCGTAATTGTAATTGTGGGTCATGAGTACAAAGGCCGTCTGCTCATCGATATTGATTTGTGGAATCAACTGATCAGCTTTGCTGACCAAAACCCTGTTGGCCGTAGGGAAGCGGGCGGATGTGGCATGTGCTGGTCTGCCGTCGGCCACGGTAACTTCCCATCCCAAGCGGGAGGCCATTTCGGCAAGAGGCTGCGCATCGTTTCCGGCCCCGGCGATGATGAGCGCAGTTGGTGGATGAAGAAATTCCAAAAAGGCATCTACTGGCTGTGCTTGAAGGTTATAAGACTTGAAAGCAGAACTTTCAGTATTTAAGCCATTTACCGCATCTGGAATGATTTGTTCATTTAAGTCGGCCGGCAATGTACTCAAACTAGCTTTTTCCCGGTAAAGGACTGCGGTTCCTAATTGATTGGAACCGTTGAGCGAAAATAAGGTAACCAAAACTGCATTTTCGCGCTGTGCCTCCAAGGCAGTGAGCAGGCTGATCGGGTTGGTTTTAAGCTCAGGTTTAATGGGTTCAAAAAGAATATAGACAATGCCGTTGCAGCCCAGCTGTACACCCAGTTTGGCATCGTCCTCATCAGTTGTATCATAGGTGACCAATTTGTTCTCCTGCTGGTGGATGGCTGATAATGCTTTACGCAATGCATCGCCTTCCAGACAGCCCCCGCTAATGGCACCGGTTAAAACACCATCAGCTGTGATCAGCATCCTTGCACCTGGCCTCCGGTAAGAGGAGCCTTCGACTTTGACCACTGTAGCCAATGCGGATTTGAGGCCAGTCTTGGTAGCCTGATGATAAGCATTTAAGATGTCTTTGATTTCCTTCAAAATGGTCTTAACTAAATGCTAAACGGATTTAAGATCAAAAGGCAGTTTGCGTATGCGTTTGCCCGTCAAATCAAATATGGCATTGGTTAACGCAGGGGCGAATGCAGGTAAACCAGGTTCGCCCATACCACCGGCTTCTGCATCGTTTTCCATGATGTGGACCTCGATGGGCGGAATGTCTGTAATCCTCGGCATTTTGTAATCGTAAAAGTTTCGCTGTTCAACCATACCATCTTTAAAGGTAATTTCGTGAATGGTGGCGGCACCAATGGCCATGACCACACTACCTTCAACCTGTGCTTTGATGATGTCTGGGTTGACGTACCAGCCACAATCTACCACTACCCAAACTTTATCGATGTGAATACCGCCGGTTGGAGACTTGGAGACTTTAACAATATGTCCAACAGTACTGGCGAAACATTCTGTAATGGCCAAGCCGTAACCGGAGTTCTTTTTTCTGCTTTTCCAACCGGAGAGCTCTTCCATTTTATCCAGCAGGTGCTGGCTTCTTTCGTCTTTTAAGTGTTGCCTTCTCAGCTCCAGCGGGTCTCTTTTAGCCTTGTGGGCAATTTCGTCCAGAAAGCTCTCGTAAGCAAAGCCGTTGGTGGACGCATAAACCGAACGCCAGAAACTGGTTGGGATAGGTGTTTTGAAAGGGACATCTGCAAAACTGATGTTTTTAATGCTATCATAATAGGGCTTTAAAAAGCCTTCAGTAGTGCTTCTGTTGGGTTTACCGGTGTCGCCACCCCTCCAGTGGTCGTTGTTTTGACCGGCCATTCTAAATTTAAGCGCAGCGATATCGCCGTTTTCTACCGCACCTTCGCAACGATAGGAAATACCTGGTCGGAAAGGCCCTTGGGTGGCATCGTCTTCACGCGACCAAACCACTTGTACGGGTGCACCGATTTCTTTAGATACCATGACGGCCTCGTAAGGATAATCTGGCATGGCCTTGCGGCCGAAGCCACCGCCCAGAAACGTCATGTTTACCGTAACATTCTCTCTGGCGATACCCAATTTTTTGCTCACATAATCCTGGATCCAGCTGGGTGCCTGAACTGGTCCCCAGATCTCCACTTTATCTCCCTGGACATGCGCAATACAATTTACCGGTTCCATGCAGCTGTGCGCCTGGTAGGGCGTTTCGTAAACCACATCTAATTTATCTGTAGCCCTGGCGAGAATGCCGTTTGGATCGCCCTGCGTTTTTACAGAGAGGCCTTCGCTGGTGCTGAGCAATTCGCGGTGGCGACTGTAGATTTCTGGTGTGCTGACGTGGTCAAAGCCGGTATCATCCCATTCTATTTTTAACGCTTTTTTGCCCTGCATGGCTGCCCATGTGGAATTGGCGACTACGGCTATACCTTCGCGGTCTGTATACCAAACACCCATTACTACTTTGAAAACGTGGGAGACGCCCGGAACCTTTAAGGCTGCGGAAGCGTCAAAGCTTTTGACTTTTCCGCGTAATCTTGGGTTGCGTTCAACCGCGGCGAACTTTAGTCCGGGGATTCTTTTGTCGATCCCGAAAACGGTTTGCCCTTTGGTTTTCATCGGTGTATCACGACGGTGGTTACCTTTACCAATGACTTTATATTCAGAACGTGCTTTTAATTTAACTTCTTTTGGAGCCGCAATTTTAGAGGCCTCTACTACCAACTCACCATAATGAAACTTTTTGCCAGAAGGCTTATGGAATACTTGTCCGAGTTCTGCGTAACACTCGGTGACAGGAACATTCCAGCGTGCTGCGGCTGCCATAATCAGCACCTGGCGTGCAGTGGCGCTTAACTTTAGGAGGTTTTTGTAACCGCCTCTGATGGTGGAGCTGCCACCGGTAAGCTGGCTTCCGTATTTCTTTTCATCACCCTGTGTAAGCTGAATATCTACTCCGTAAAGGTCTACCTCCAGCTCTTCGGCAATGATCTGTGCAATGGAATGGTAAACACCCTGACCCATTTCTGCGCGGTGACAGATGAGGGTTACTTTGCCGTTGGTATTGATGATGATCCAGGCGGCCAGAGCTACATCCGCATCTGCCTGGATGTCTTGTTCATTGTGGATGACCTTGGTTTCGCCGGAGGCATATAAACCCAGGCAAAGTGCGGTGGTACCTAAACCTGCAATCCTTAAGAAATTTCTTCTGGACAGGTGCTCAACTTCTTCTGATACTGACATGTTCTAATGATTAAGAATCAATTGGTTGCTATTATCTATTTGGTGCATAGGCACCGGTATTGAGCCAGGTTAGCCAGGCTTTCTTGAATTCTGCGTGAGATATTGGAGGTAATGAACGCCCTTCGCCAGGGTTCCATCCGGCGAGTACCAAGCCATCATCTGCATGCGCAATCAATTTCTTCATGTCCTTATGGCCATTCTGTTTAGGATCAACTAATTGTTTGGCCAGCTGACGTGGTGTTCTGCCCTGAAAGACCATCTTCATACCAGCCGGAGGTAAGTGCCAGTTTGGATTTCCCGGAGGCGTGTGTAAGCCAGGGGTGTTTTCTGGTTGGTGACAATTGGCACATTTCATGGCTAGTACGCCCTTACCATCCAATCCTCTTTTAGGAGACATGGTGTGTAACTTGCTTTCATCGCCCTGCAAGGGTATGTTGCCAGAGGGGTGACAGTTCATACAACGCGGACTCATCAATACCCTATAGACTTGTTTAAACGCAGTAACGGATGCAATACTGTCTTTCTTTACAGCAGGAGAGATTGGTTTACCTGAGTTTGTTTCCCTGGTGCCACTTAAGCCGAAGGCCATAACGGCGACCATGGTAAGCATAATTCCGATTACGATGATCCCTTTCATGATTTACCGCCTTCCTTCATTTGTAATTCTGCAGCCAAATGAATGGCTTTACGTATCCTGAGGTAGGTACCGCAACGGCAAATGTTGCCCGCCATGGCGTCGTCAATATCCTGATCTGTAGGGTTCGGTTTTTCCCGAAGCAATACTGCCGCAGACATGAGTTGTCCGGAGTGACAGTATCCGCATTGCGGAACATCTGCCTCATTCCAGGCGACTTGCAAAGGGTGGTTATTGTCGCTAGACAACCCCTCAATTGTGGTTACCTGCTGGCCAATGGCCCTTTTTACCTTTGTGACGCATGACCGCACTGCTTCTCCATTGAGGTGAATAACGCAGGCTCCGCATTGGGCAACCCCACAACCATATTTGGTGCCTGTTAAGCCCACTAAATCCCGGATTGCCCACAGTAAAGGCATTTCTGGGTCTGCATCGATCTGGTAATCTTTTTGATTTACGTTGAGTGATATCATAGCTAATCCGTTAAAAAGGCATTGGTAACTAATTTAAGTTTTTAACAATCAAAACAAGGAATTGATTGGTATTATTTCTGTTTCCAAGTTGTTAAAAGTGTGAATGCGTATGGTGTATTGCCAACTAATAATAATGATTTATCCCTAACTTAGCCCTGCCTTTATTATAAATGAAAAGATATACCTATCCAAGCGTATTGACTATTGCCGGTTTTGATGGCAGTGGAGGGGCGGGCATCCAGGCTGAAATCAAGACAATCTCAGCCCTGGGTTGTTATGCAACATCAGTGCTTACCGCTCTTCCGGTCCAGAATACTACTGGGGTGAAAGCGGTATACCCAATACCGGTTCTGGCAGTTAAGGAACAAATGGAGGCCATATTTGAGGACATTTATCCGGATGCCATTAAAATGGGAATGGTGCATACCGAAGACCTGGTAACTGTGATTGCAGCAATTTTATCTACCCATGCCCATGTGCCCGTTGTGTTTGACCCGGTTATGGTGTCATCGAGCGGGCATCGGTTACTAGAAGAGCAGACCATATGTGCTATAGTGGAAAAGCTTTTTCCAATTGCTCACCTGATCACGCCGAATTTGGATGAAGCGGCAGTGTTGGCCGAGATGGAAATTACTACTGTGGCGCACATGTACCTGGCGGGAGAGAAAATTCTTAAACTGGGCGCAAGAGGAGTATTGCTAAAAGGCGGTCACCTTAAATCAGCGCAGCTTACCACTTTATACTTTAGTGAAGCAGGTGATGTATTTGAATTCCATTCGTCTAAAATTGAGACCAATAATACTCATGGTACGGGATGTACATTATCCTCTGCCATAGCCAGTTACCTGAGCAGAGGAGAAACAATGCTTGACGCGGTGAAACTAGGGCAGGATTATGTGCAGCAAGCGATTATTAGCGGACAAGATGTTATTGTTGGTAAGGGAAAAGGTTCGCTAAACCATTTTTTTGACCCAAAACAACTTATTAAAATTAATGAGGGCTAGCCGTTACTCTTACTACTACGCTAGTCCGGTTGCTGCTGACTTCTGGATTAAAACCAACCTTCATTAAAAAATCTCCGGAATAGGATTGCTCCTTGTCGATTGGAGACTTTGTGCCGGGATAAAGGTTAATTTCCTCTAGTTTATACATCTTGTTGGGGTCCAATCCTTTTAGCTTGATGGGAAGCGATACGCCATTGGTAAATAATGTAGCCACATAGTAATTAAATAGGATGGCTTGTTCTTTAGCTTCGTCTACATAGGCGATTGATGCCACTTTGTTTTCGTAAGGATCTTGCAGGCGGTATTGTTGCCCGTGCCAAACAATGTCTTTGAACTCATTATAGGTCTGGACAGCTTTTTGGCTAAACAGCAAATCATTTTTGCTAAGCTCATTGACCCGGACATCGTAGCCCAATTTGCCCATCATGGCGACGTCTGTTTTAAACTTAATGGGTTGTTTGCCCATGTCTGTAATGTGGTTATCGACCGCGATTGAAGGAAAATAATAGGAATATTCCCACTGTATAAAGATCCGGTCGTACGGATTGGTATTGTCGCTGGGCCAGAACTCGGTAAAATATTTAAGTGCTGCGTAATCTACCCTTGATCCTCCGCCTGCACAAAGCATCATCGGGGTTTTGGGGTACTTTTTCCGAATCCGTTCCAGCACGTTATTCAATCCCCTGATGTATTCGATGTAGAAATGGTCCTGATTCTTCAACGTAGGAGAGTGGGCGTTGTAAATTAAAGAATTGCAGTCCCACTTGATGAACGCAAGTTCTGGTACTTCTTTAAAAACATCATCTACTGTTTTAAAGATGAAATCCTGAACCTTTGGGTTGGTGAGGTCCAAAACCAACTGATTGCGCATGTAGTATTCTTTTCTTTCAGGCTGCCGGATGATCCAGTCGGGATGATTTTCATAGAGTTCACTCTTGGGGTTCACCATCTCAGGCTCAAGCCAGATGCCAAATTTAACACCGCTTGCAGTGGCCTCTTTGCCTAGTGCGCTAATCCCATTTTTTAGCTTTTGTTTGTTGTACTGCCAGTCGCCCAGTCCGGAAGTGGAGCCATTGCGGGGATATTTATTACCAAACCAACCATCATCTAACAGAAAGACATCAACCCCTAATTTTTTAGTGTCTTTGGTGAGCTCGTTTAGTTTTTCGTCGTTAAAATCGAAATAGGTAGTTTCCCAGTTGTTTAAGATGGTGGAGCGCTCACCTTTGCCGTCCAGCAACTGGTAATTCCTTGCCCAGTTTTGCAGGTTCCTGCTGGCCAAACCTTTGCCGGCAGAGGAATAGGTGTAAACGAAGCGGGGGGTAATAAATTTCTCGCCTGCTTTGAGTGTATAGTTAGCCGAAAAGTTATTGATACCTGCGGTGATTCTTAAGTAATTTTCGTCGAAAGACTCAAAATCGAGTTTGAAGTTTCCCGACCATGCTAAAGAACCGGCAACCACCTCACCTATGTCTTCAGAGGCAGGCTGGTCAACGGAAACCATGAAAGAAGAGGAGTGCAGCAGGTTTGTTCTTGTGCCCAGTTTTGAATCAATAGTTTTTATACCATGCAGCAATTGCTGCTCTTCAGACCGCATTTCCCTGGTAGCACCACTGTACTGATTTTTTAGGAAGAACTTTTTGCCGCTTAAGGTTAAGTTTGCTGAAGCATATTTATTTAACACGACCGTGCCTTTTTCCTGATGCAGGATCTCCACCCATTGCTCAATCACATCTTCGTTGTAGTAGGCAAGATAGTTAAGTATTACCTGAAACTTGTATTTTGAATCTTTGAGAACGACGCTGGTTAACTTTCTGTTCTGGTCAATCTGTTCTGTTTTTACTTCGGAAAAGGTGAGAACGGTGGATTTGTTGCCATCTCCATGAGTAACTGTTAATGCAGGTTCTAATAAGTTGAGTGAGCCAGAGGCGATGTAAGCCTCATGTTTGTTAAACAGATCGTCAGACCCAGGCTTGTACTTATCCAGGGTTTGAATAACAGGATATTCATCCTCGTTATTCAATTTTTTCCCCAGGTAGCTTGATATTAGTGAATTGTCTTTATCCGTTTCCAGAACAAGGACATTGTTCTTCGTCGTTATTTTAAAAGTTTGCTGTGCAAAGTCAGTTTGAGCGATGGACATAAGTAATATGAGGATATTTATGGTTTTTTTAACTGTCATGCCTTTTTTAGTTAGGTCTTGATACAGCTAATAAACCAATATGTGTTTGTTAGTACTACACGTTTATTATCTCATTGTCACCTTATTTTGTTGAGCTTATGCACTGAATTTGCAGATGGTAAATACTTTAAACGATTCTTATTTACTGGCTTTTAAGGTTTCTAAAAGTAGGTTAGCAGTTTCTTCTGATGAACCTGGATTTTGACCAGTGATCAATAAGCCATCTTTCTTTACATGAGAAGACCAGTCGGCACCCTTACTGTAAATTCCACCCAGGCTTTTCAACTCGTCTTCCAGGAGAAAAGGTACTACATTGCTGAGTTGTACGGCATCTTCTTCTGTATTGGAAAAGCCGGTAACCTGTTTCCCTTTCACGAGCGGCTCTCCAGTACTTGACTTAACCTTTACCAGCGCTGCAGGCGCATGACAAACAAAAGCAACAGGTTTTTGATGTTGAATGAAGCTTTCAATTAGCGATATGGAGGTCTCATCATTGGCTAAATCCCAAAGAGGACCGTGACCGCCCGGGTAAAAAACAGCATCGAAGCCACTTTGATCAACCTCAGTCAACTTTAAAGAATGAGAAAGCTTTTCTTTCAGCTCATCATCTGCATGGAATCTTTTGGTCGCAGCAGTTTGATTTTCAGGGCTATCACTTTTAGGGTCTATTGGTGGCTGACCACCTTTAGGTGATGCAATAGTAAGTTCAACGCCGGCATCAGCCATTACGTAATATGGAGCAGCAAATTCTTCTATCCAAAAGCCAGTCTTATGCCCGGTATTTCCTAGTTCACTATGTGACGTTAATACAATTAATACTTTCATGTTTTTTTATAAATTAAGATCACCACTTTTATGCGGAGTTAACTGATTAAACAACCCAGCGAAGCGAAGTGTTTCATCCTACCAAAAGAATTATGACTATTTTAGCGGCACCTGGAAAGAAACATGTATAGCGCGCTTTATAATCACATCCACAAGTTTACAGATTTGAATCCGGCAGATCAGGAGGTTCTTGGCCTGCTGTTGAAGACTGTGACCTATAAAAAGAAAGCATATCTGCACCGTGCAGGAGAAATCTGCCGCTATAATTATTTTGTTGTGAAAGGTTGCGTCAGGCTGTATTTTATTGACATAAAAGGGGTGGAGCAAACTACCCAATTTGCAATAGAGAACTGGTGGATTTCAGATTTGACCAGTTTTATGTTTCAGAAAACTTCAGAATTCTATATCCAGGCAGCTGAGGTGACTGAAGTAATTGCTATAGAACACCATCATTATGAGGAGATGTTTGTTAAACTGCCTCAACTGGAGAAATATTTCAGGTTGATATTTCAGAAGCTGCACCAGGCTTCTCAAATCAGGATTAAATATCTGTGCAGTCAGACGGCCGAAGAACGGTACGTCAATTTTAATAAGATGTTTCCGCAATTTGTACAGCGGGTTCCGCAGTATATGCTTGCATCATATTTGGGTTTTACGCCAGAGTTTTTGAGTAAGATAAGGGCGAAAAAATAGATAGACAGGTTTCCATTGGCTATTTGTTTTCTTAAACTACATTAAGTTTTTTGCGGCGTAGGGGGCTGATCTTTACATCGTCATTAAAAACAATAAAATGGAAAACAGAATCAATATCCAGAAAGTGGAACCAGCGGCCTACCAGGCAATGTACAGTTTAGAAAAATACCTTTCTACCAGTAAATTAGACCCTATACTTTTAGAATTAATCAAAATGAGGGCATCTCAATTAAATGGTTGTGCGTTTTGTTTAAATATGCATGCTACAGATGCCCGCAAGCTGGGAGAGACAGAACAACGGTTATATCTTTTGAACGCCTGGAGAGAAACAACTTTGTTTACAGAGCAGGAACAAGCTGTACTGGCATTAACGGAAGAAGTAACACGCATTAGCAATCATGTTTCTGATGTGACCTATAACAACGCAGCAGGATTATTTGATGAACACGAATTGTCGCAAATTATTATGGCAATTGTAACCATTAATGCCTGGAACAGACTGGCTATTACCGCAAAATTGATGGTAGGTTAACTAAAAAATTGTTATGTTAGTGTTAACGAAATATAAGTTAACATGAAACGATTGCTATCCCCCCTTTGCTTTGCGCTTGTTTTTTTTAGTTGTAAGAAAAGTGTGCCGATTGAAGAACCACCTTCGCCTGAGCCTGTAGTGGTGGTTAAGGATTCTGTTTACTTATCGCAGGTAAAGATTGAGCCAGTCAACAACACCGATAAAGTTCAACAAGATATCATTGCAAAAATCGTTAATGATACCATTAATGTGCTGATTCCTTCTTTTGAGAACAACAAGAAGTTTGTGGTTACCTTTACCGCTTCAAACGCAAATGTGACGGTAAATGATACGTTGCAGGTGAGCGGAAAGACGCTTACAGATTTTAGCAAAATTATTGATTACAAGCTTACCTCTGCTAAAGGAACTATAAGAACTTACAAGTTTAACCTGAAGAACTTTACCGGGCTTCCAATATTGTATTTGAATACTACTGATTCTATAACATCTAAAGATACCTATGTAACAGGTAGCGTAGCAATCAATACCAATAACCTTTACGACCAACCGCTTAAAAACATCACATTGGAAGCCAAGGGGAGGGGAAATAGTACCTGGGGAATGCCCAAAAAGCCTTACCGTTTGAAGTTTGGTACAAAAGCACCAATGCTTGGAATGGCCACTGCAAAAAACTGGGTATTGCTGGCTAATTATTCTGACAAAACTTTGATGCGAACCAGTGTTGCGTTTGATTTGGGCCGTAAGATAGGAGCCGATTTTACATTTGACGGAAGGTTTGTGGAGCTCGTTATGAATGGCAAATACGCAGGAAGTTATTACCTGACGAGCCAGGTTGAAGTGAATGAGAACAGGGTAAATATCACAGAGCTTAAGTCTACGAATACATCTGCGGCAGACCTAACAGGTGGTTATCTTTTAGAACAGGATATGCGATTAGATGAAGCGGTCTGGTTTAGGACCAAGACCGCCAATCTTCCCCTAACCATAAAATCGCCCGACGGGATTACAGCCGCACAGTTGGCGTACATAAAGGATTATATGCAACAAACTGAAGATGCAATCATTTCTGAGAACTTCACTGATCCGGAGAAAAGCTATGAGAAGTTTATAAAGCCGGAATCTTTTATCAACTGGTTTATTGTTCAGGAAATTATGAAAAATGAGGACGCCCAGGAGAAAACCAGTATTTTTTATTACAAAAACAGAAATGAAAAATTAGGTTTAGGACCACTGTGGGATTTTGATCTCGCGGCAGGGAACGTTGATTATTCCAATTCAAGATATGCTACTGGCTGGTGGATTAAAGACGGGCCGCTGTTTAAGCATTTGTTTAAAGACCCAAAATTTGTGGCAAAGGTGAAAGCCAAATGGAACGCGATAAAAGGAAAAGAACTGAAAGATATTCCCGCCAATATTGATAGAACAGCATCATATTTAAGCCTCTCTCAGCGAGAGAACTTTAGAAGATGGAATATACTGGGGGTTTATGTTTGGCCTAATCAGTTTGTACTGGGCAGTTATGAAGCTGAAGTTGGGCAGCTGAAAAAGTGGCTCAACGAGAGGATTTCCTGGTTAGATGTCGAGATCAATAGATTATAAAGCCAGTGCTTTAGAAACACTGGCTTTGCAGATGACTATCCGTAGGTTACAGATAATGTAATGGGTACGCTCAATGCTTTAGATACGATGCAATTGGCTTTAGCACCTTCTGCAATCTCTTTAAATTTAGCTTCGTCAACACCATCAATGGCACTGGCTTTCAATTCTAAATGGATACCGGTTACACTTAAGGCCTGCATGTCTAAATCCAGGATTGCCTCTGTGTTCAGATCACCAGCAGTGATACCTTGTTGTGATAAAGTAGCACTCACCGCCATGGTAAAGCATCCAGCATGTGCCGCAGCGATCAATTCTTCTGGATTAGTGCCTACACCATCCGCAAAGCGGGTTTTGAAAGAATACTGGGTTTCATTTAATATTGTGCTTTGAGTACTGATTTCGCCCTTTCCTTCTTGTAAGGTACCATTCCAATGTGCTTTTGCTGTACGTTTCATGTTTCTTTGTTTTAACTATTGTAAATTTAGGGTATTTATCTTTTAATCTTCTACTGAAATTCAGCCCTTTTTGTTTGAAAAAAGTTAATGTTTTTTATCAGATGCGTAGCTCTTCTCGCCAGCTTCAATTGCTATTTTTAAATGATTTGCTTCTGGCGGTTTTGGACAAGAATACCCACCACTAAATGCGCAATACGGGTTGTAGGCTTTGTTGAAATCAATTGATACGGTTCCATCATTAAAGTCGCCCGTTCTCAAATCGATATACCTACCGCCAGCATAGGTTGTTGCGCTATTGGTTTTGTCTGTAAAAGGCAAAAAAAGATAATCAGCAAGTTCAGGTCGCTTTGCAAATGAGGTATTCCTGTATACAGTTAGCTTTTGTGGTTTTCCTTTTATATGGAATTTCAATAGTGCATAAGGCACATACTCAGCACCGGAGCCAGCAAATACGGGCATGATAAAGGGTTCAGCATCTGTTAGGATGGTAGCTGTTGCTTTAACGTTATAGGTGTTGTCGGCCTCATAAAAGCGCAGGTATTGCAGGTCTTTCTCTTTTAAAGGAGATCTAGTATCTTTCAAGAAATCCTCTGCATAGTTTTTTCTGTGCAGGGCAATCTGTGATTTAAAATCTTGAGAATAGCCCCCAAGACTAAGCAGGCATAATGATATAAGAATGTACTTCATTTAAGAGTGTATTAAGACTAGCGATCCATAAAGTTAAAGTTTATTAATCATCATCATCCTTTTTCTTCTTTTCTAAAATAACGAAGGCGCTTCTTTTTGGAGCAGGCATGATGCTGTGCTCACCTTTCACGGACTTCCATACTACTTCATTGAGGTCGAGATCGGGCGCAGCATCTTCTTTGGCAAAGTTGAAAAGCTCAGATCGTTTGCTGCTTTCATTTACCGCCACATTCCTGGTGTCTATATTGATCAGAGGCTTTTTAACCGTGTAGGGTGTGAAATCTGGTTTGCTGGTAAAGCACTCGAATAGGGGCATGGCCCCTGCATCATACTGGCTCATTGGCGGCAGACCAAGAATCAATTCCATTGTTCTCAGGAATCCGGATGTGGAATACATGGTATGAACTGCGGTATGTCTTTTGACATACGGACCGATTACATATGCTGGTGAGCGGTGTGCATCTACATGGTCTGGGCCGTTTTGTGCATCATCTTCCAGAATAAATACCACTGACTCTTTCCAGATAGAACTATGAGAAAGATGCTCAATAATGCGACCCACGGCCAGGTCATTATCTGCAACAGCTGCTTGTGGAGATACTTTGCCTTTCTTTTGACCACTGGTATGGTCGTTAGATATCCTCAAGGTGCTGAATTGCGGAACCACGCTGGCATTTAACAAAGAATCGAAATCATGTTCCCAGGCATCAGCCCTTACCTGATCGGTGATGTCCATATCAAAGCCAGGAGAATTTGGACTCATGTGCCCCTGCAGGGACTTAATATTGGCTTTACCGTAGGCACCAAACTCGCCATAACTTCTGTAGGAGATTCCGGCACGCTGACAATAATCCCAAATAAATCCACCTTTCGGATAAGTAACTACCCGTCCCCCCTCGAAACTCGTAGAACCACCGCGTGAACCATAACTTGTTGGCCATGTTTTTTCCACGATATCTGTAGCGTAAGCTGCCATGCTCCAGTTGTGTCCATCAGCACTTACTTCTGCATCTACATAAAAGTTATCCAGCAGCACATAATTCTCTGCAAGGGCATGCTGATTTGGGGTTATTTTTCTGCCGAAAAGGCAAAGAGAAGAATCGCCGTTACCCTCTGGCATGTCGCCAAGCACCTGATCGTAAGTCCGGTTTTCTTTAATTATATAGAATACGTGTTTGATTGGCGATTTCTCTCCGGCTCTGCGAGGGATAGGGTTACCGGCCTCTCCATCAGCAACAATAGTTCTTTTATCGTTGAAAGGCGAATTGGCATAGACCTGCTTGGTGTATGTTTTTAGCTCTTCTGGCTTAGGCGTGTTGATGAAAGATAAACTGCCCTTAAATAATCCCGCGATGTATTGTAGTCGGTCGTTTGCAGTGCTGCCCATATGATAGCCGCTGTCATCTACCTTGGAAATAGGCTGCGGTCCTTTCGGATTAGGCAATGATGTATTGCCTTTTCCATTGCTGACCAATATTTTATTACCCAAAGTTTTAACGCTGGTAGGATACCATCCAACAGGAATAAAACCCTGGCTCTGGCTGTTGCCCGGTTTGCTCACATCAAAAACTGCGAGGCAGTTGTTATCGGCATTGGCAATGTATAACGTTTTTTCGTTGGCACTTAATGCAAGTCCGTTGGTTGTTGAACCTGTAAGTTGCGTGGCATAAAGCGTGGTGGCTATGGTTTCTGTTACTTTGTTTGTTAATGTATTGATTACAGAAACAGTATTGTCGCTAGCGTTGGCTACAAAAAGGGTATTCCCTTTATTATTGAGCAACAACTCATTCGGATGATCACCTACCGGAATTATTTGAGCTATATTTTCTGTACTGAGATTGACAACTGCTATTCCTTTGCCGCCCCATAAAGAAACATATAACCTGGCTTCATCTTTAGAAAGTAAGCAGCTGTAGGCTATCGCAGGTAATTGAATTTTTTTAAGGATCTTTTTCTCTCCCGGGTTGATGATGTATAATGTGCTATCTTCTTTTGTTACCGTGAAAAGTTTGCTGTTGGATTTGTTAACGACAATGCCTGCAGGACAGATCTTTCCTTTTGGCCAAACAGGGCCTAATTTGATGGTGTCGCAAGAACCCAGCATTCCATTTTTTAGCTTGAAATCATATATCCAGTTGTCATTACCCCCTGAAGCGTATAGATGTTGCTCATCTTTACTGAAAGCCAACCCATACCATGATTTTGCAAGCACGCGTTCATCTATGATACGTTCTGTTTTGGGATCTATGAGTTGCAGCGATTGTGTGCTTTGTCCATTATTTGTAGTGGCGAGGAAATTTCCAGAGGGGCTTACCTGCAAATTTAGCGGTAAGTCGCCCAGTTGAATTGAATGCCCGGCCGGACTCAGTTTCCATCCGTTGGGCAACAAGATTTGATTTCCCTGACCAGTTTTTCCAGGAAGTTGTGCTAAGGCCTGTCCGCCCCAAATAAGGGTCACTAAGATGATAAGATATGATGGTTTCATGGTTACTTATTGAAAAGATTAAAATTAATCAAGGCCCGAAGTGAATAGCCATTCATGCTGGAACCAAGTTCGCGAATTGCTTCAGAAGGCAAAATGTTACTCCTTGTAGCATAAAAAACTGGTCCACCAGATAGTGAAATCGAAAGTTTTGAATTTACCGGAGATACGTTTAAGGATGGGCCGACCATGAGTTTTGCACCACCTTCAGCCTCATCGGCTTCCCAAAATCCTTCTAAATCCTGGCCAACGGCTTCAAAACCAAGGAAGACTGAAGGGGAAAGTCGGTATTGAAAACCCAGGCTACTTATAAAATCGAGTTTATCCCTGCTACTTTCAAAAGCTTTCTCGAACCTTAGGTTACCAGTTGCCCGCCATTTAGATTGGTCGTAAGACAGTACAATTCTGCTGATTGCGGATTTAACATTAGACCAATCACGGCTTGCGCCTAAACCAAGGCCAAGTCTGAAGCCATGAGTAGCTTTTCCACCACCAATCAGGTCGCGCAAAACTTCGGCTTGCTGGGCAGAATTAACCCCACCTTTGTTGGCAAAACCCAAAGAAGCAGTAGCATATAAGGTAAAGCGATTGCCGAGATAACCTTTAACGCCAAATTGCTGTCCCATCCCGTCATACCCAAATTGACCGGAGGTGTGTTCTCCATAACTTCCGGAATAGTGGACGTTCCAATAGGAGGAATTGCCTGTAAGTGAGTTAACCGTGTATAAAAATGGTTGAGGAGTTTGCTGGGCAGAAGCTCCCAATGCGAGGCCTAGTAAGGCTGTAAACAATAATTTTTTCATAAACAAAGCGCTATATTAGGTTATTACTATAAATAAATCCGTTGTTCAATGTTAATATTGAGTTAAGTCTGACCATATAAAGATAATTACAAAACTTATCCATTCATTTTAAATTAAAGCAGAATATTATCTTTGGATCAAACTTTAATATGATGTCTGCAAATTTATCTCCCATAATACAGCCTGAAGAGCTGGTAAAGCTAGCTGGATCTGAAAATGTAGTTTTAGTAGATGCCAGTGCTGGTGCTAAGGCGCGTTATGACGAGCAGCATTTGGCCGGTGCGTTCTTTGCGGATGTAAACGATGATTTGGCCAATATTGGTGATTTTGCAGTTGGTGGGAGACACCCTTTACCAACATTTGAGCAGTTTTCTATGGTCCTTGCCAAATTTGGTATATCAAAGGATACACATGTTATTGTTTATGATGATAAGAACGGCGGCAATGCAGCTGCTCGTTTGTGGTGGATGCTGAGGGCTATTGGACATGAAAAAGTGCAAGTTGTAAATGGTGGCTTTGATGCAGCACTGAAGGCTGGTTATCCTGTCGACAACCATATCGAAATACCTAAAGCAGTTCCTCAATACAAGATTACCTCATGGAATTTGGGATTGGCGGATATGTCTGAAGTTGAAGCCGTAGTGAAGACTGAAGATCATCTGGTGATCGACGTGCGCGATGCCAATCGCTATGCGGGTTTAACAGAACCAATTGATTTGGTTGCAGGTCATATTCCAGGCGCAATCAATATACCTTTCACGGAAAATTTGGATGCAAGTGGCAGGTACCTGCCGCCGAATGTGTTAAAAGACAAATATGTTGAAGCGCTTAAAGGTATTGAGCCTCAACATGTAATTGTACATTGTGGTTCCGGTATAACGGCATGCCATACCTTACTAGCAATGGATTATGCGGGCTTAGAGATCCCAAAACTATACGTAGGATCATGGAGTGAATGGAGCCGGAATAAGTTGTAATATATCCGTTACATGATACTTAACTAAGTGCTTAGTTATATATTGCAGTACCAAATATGCGCTCATGAAATTAACGGTACTGATAGGGTTTCTATCATTTCTCTCAGTTTTTAATGTTTCTGCACAAACTGATTTTTCTGTAAAAGGGCAGGTTGTAGATACTACATCTAAAGCCAGCTTAGAGAAAGCAACAGTTTGCGTGCTCAATGCCAAAGATTCCACTCTTCAAACATTTACTTACACTACAAAAGCCGGTTTCGACATCAGGAATTTGCAACCCGGTAAGTATTTGATCATGATTACTTATCCTGATTATGCAGACTTTGTAGAGAATTTTACGCTTGATGTTTCCAAACCAAGCTACAATTTCAACAAGATAGGGATGATCTTAAAAGCTACCCTGTTAAATGAGGTGATCGTAAAAGCCCGGATAGTTGCCATAAAAATAAAGGGCGATACCACTGAATTTAATGCGGCTGCCTATGCTACCCAGAAGAATGCCAAGGCCGATGATTTGTTAAAGCAGTTGCCGGGAATGAAGATTAACCAAAGCGGAGCCATAATTTTCCAGGGGGAGCAGGTAAGTAAATTGCTGGTAGACGGGGAAGAGTTTTTTAGTGATGACCCAACCCTGGTCTCTAAAACCGTAAGGGCGGATATGATCAGTAAAGTACAGGTGTACGATCAAAAAAGTGAGGCTGCGAAAAACACCGGAATTGATGATGGTATTAAGGTAAAGACTATAAACCTGGTGCTTAGCGAAGATAAAAGAAAAGGTGTTTTTGGAAAGCTGGATGGGGGTTATGGCACTGATGATTTTTATACAGGCCAGGCGATGTTTAATAAGTTTGACGTTAAACAAAAGATTTCTGCTTATGGTAATTTTGGGAATACCGGAAAAGTAGGCTTGAGTGGTTCTGACAATTCAAAATATGGCTTCGGGTATGGAAGGCCAGAATACTTTGATAGTGGAATACCGTTAGCCAGAGATGGTGGTGTACACTTTGATACCAAATGGAATAAAGACAAACAAAACATTAATGCCAACTATAAGATAGGGGCTTTAACCATCGATAGCCGCAGCAGTTCGGTTACGCAAAATAATTTGCCTGGCAATTTCAATACCCGAAATAGTACCAGAAGTGCAGATAACTATAATTTTAACCAGACGCTTAACGGTTCATTCTACTCTAAAATCGATTCTACGGCTGATCTTAATATTACCTATGGTGGAGGTAATAGAAGCGGTACTTCAGATGGAAAGAGCGCTGCAACAACGGTTCGTGGAAATGGGGTTTTACAAAATACCAATTCTACAGTTTCCATTGGCGATGGGAAAAGTGAGTCGGCCAATGTCAACGCCAACTATATAAAGCGGCTTAATAAAAAGGGAAGAAGTATTTCAGTAAATGGAAGTGCCAGTACAAGTAATAGTGACAACAAGGGCTATCAGAAATCTGATGTCGTTTATTACGACGATCTGGGAAATGTGCAGACGCAGGAAAGTATTGATCAATTTAAACCTTTAGATTATGGCGTTAGCAGTATATCCGGTGGTTTTAATTATTCGGATATGATCTCTAAGTCGTGGTCGTTAAATGCAGGTTATACTTATTCCAGAAGTGTAAACGACAACTCAAATAAGTCTTTTAACAGGTCAGGCTCCGGAGCGTACGACTTGCTGGACCCGCTTTTTAGCAGTGATTTTAGGTTGGTGAACCTTTCCAGTAAATATAATTTGTCTTTTCGCTACGTCAACGGCGATAAGAGCAATGCCAGTATTGGTAGTAGTGTAGGCGACGATGGATTTAAACAGACTGATAAAATTCTGGCAGGAAATATAATTAGTAGAAAATTTATCAATTGGTCGCCAAGTGCAAGCTATTACCATAAATTGAGTAAATCATCTAATATTAGCTTTAGCTATTCTGGTTATACCAGACAACCCTCTCTTTATGAATTGCAGCCACTTCGACAAAATTCTGATCCTTTAAACATCAATATTGGTAATCCAAACTTGAAGCCCTCGTTTTCCAGCACATTCAACTACCGATATTATTTGTACGAACCGACGCTTGACAGGGGTATTAATTTTAGGGGCTATTTTGGCAATACCCTAAACGCCATAATAAGTAACAGGAATACAGATTCTTTAGGTGTAAATACGTTTATGTTCTCCAATTTGAAAGGAAAAGCCATTACCAATTATCAGGTTTACGGCGAAGTTTATGGCCACGCAACGAAATTGGATTTTATCGTTTTTATAAGCATGACGGTTAGGGGTAATACAAGCTATAATTATGTAAATAGCGAGCTTCAAAAGTCAAAAACAACCACCTATTCTCCGGAATTCGAGATTAGAAAGAATAAAACTGTGTATTCATACTATTTAGATATTGCCCCTACTTTTACTTTAAATACCTCTTCTCTCCAAAAAGTGGATAATAATTCGAAAGGCTTTAATGTAGATTTGGGTTATTATACCAAATTACCCCGCAACTTTTTTATGGGCTCTGATTTGAACTACAAGTTTGTTGGTAAGAATAAGGTGTTTGACAAGAATTTTGAACAGGCGCTTTTTAAAACCTATTTTGGAAGGACATTTTTGAAAGAGGAGGGCCTGAAACTCGCTATTACTGCTAATGACCTATTTAATCAAAATACGGGGTATAGTCGGTATGGGAACGATGGCAGTTTTACAGAGTATCGTAACAACACCATAGGGAGATATTTTATGTTTTCGGCAAGCTGGGATTTCAGCAAGTTTGGAAAATCATTGCAAAAACAACAGCCATGAAAAAGTTATTGTCAACATTGTTTTGCCTGGTTATAGCAGGTAACTTCAACTCGATTGCCCAGCAAAATAAATTCATTACCAGCGGCAGCATCGAGTTTGAGCGTACAGCAAATATGTTTGCGTTAGTTAAAAAGAAGGTGACAAAAAGTACGCTAGACGTTAAGCCACATTATGAACAATATTTAAGAACAGAGCCACAATTTAGAACCCTAAAAAGTAATCTTGTTTTCTCTGAAAAATCAACATTGTTCACACCAGTTCCTCCTGAAAGATCACTGTATTACCAGTATGATAGTCCGATGGCCAACCAGCTAAACATTGTGTATTCTAATCTGGCAGAGGGAACTAGTACCATCCAGAAAGATTTTTATGAGCGTACTTTTTTAGTGAAGGATAAAATCAGAGCCATAAAATGGAAGATCACAGATGAGACCCGCATCATTGCCGGATACAATTGTAGAAGAGCAAATGCATTAGTATTGGATTCTATTTATGTGGTGGCTTTTTACACAGATGAGATTCATGTATCTGGCGGTCCGGAATCTTTTAACGGTTTGCCAGGAATGATCCTTGGTGTGGCCGTGCCGCATGAAAACGTAACCTGGTTTGCTACCAAAGTCATTGAATCCCCAGTAGCCCCTAAAAGCATAGAGGCCCCAAAGAAAGGTAAGGTAGTGAACAACAAAGAATTGTTTGATGACATCATGAAGGCCATCAGCAATACAGGGGAGTATGCCATTGTAGCGCTAAAAGGCCTATTGTTATAAAAATTATAATTTCAAGTCTACTTTTTTACCAGTTTTTGCAGCGAGGTAAATCGCGTCAATAATCTTCAGGTCTTTTACCGCTTCTTCTCCGTTAATTGGTACAACGGGCTTTTTATTTTCAAAGATGATCTGGGCCATTTCATCCATCTGGACAGTTTGATGTGTAGTGATCGGTTGATTTAGTTCTCCTTTGTGCGTTCTTCCCTTGATTGGTCCGTAGCCGGTTGATGGTTGTAATTCCGCGAAACCTTTCTCACCGTTTAGGAAAAATTTGTCGAGGTTGTTCATATTATAAGTAGAGAGGCAAGAGGCAGTTGCACCACTTGGAAAGCCGAATTGAAACTGTATGGTTTCATCGACGCCTTCTTTGAACTTAACAAGGTCCGTCTTGGTCTCCTGTGCTGTAACCCAGATGGGTTCTTCGCCGACCATATATCTGGCACCGTTAATTGCGTAAATGCCAATGTCCATCATAGACCCTCCACCTGCAAGCTGCTTGGTTAGGCGCCACTGCGTTGGGTCGCCGATACGGAAACCGCAAAGCCCCTGAAAGAAACTAATCTTGCCGAACTCGCCAGTATTTCTCATTCTTATGACCTCCAATGTTCTGGGTTCGAAGTGCATGCGATAACCCACCAGTAGTTTCACGTTTGCTTTTTTGCAGGCATCAATCATTTCCTGACCTTCTTTAGCATTTACAGCCATAGGTTTTTCGCAGATGGCGTGTTTACCGGCTTTTGCCACACGTATCACCTGGTCGTGGTGCAAAGCATTGGGCGTGATGACATACACCGCATCAATATCCGGGTTGTTCCTGATCTGATCAAAGTTTTGATAGTTGTAACAGTTTTTTTCCGGGATGTTATATTTGCCCTGCCAGTCTTTAATTTTAGAAGGAGTTCCACTAATTACGCCAACCAATTTAGCACGTGTGCAGGATTGCATGGCTTCCGCAACACGAGATCCATACCCTCCCAGCCCCATAATGGCTACTCTTAACACCGGCCCATCATAGGTTTCGTTGGTTAATGGGTTGCTTTCTGCCCAGCTATTGAGTGGCGTTAATTGCAACATGAGGGCTGATACCCCTAATTTTTGAAGAAAGTCTCTGCGTGTTTTCATGGCTTACTATTTGGTTATTGGTTAAAGTTCAATGATAATAGGATGATCGCTTACTGCAAATTTAACAGAAATAGCATCTTTAAAAACAATGGTTTCTCCAGTGCCTAAAGTAGGATCAAATATTTTAATCTCAGGGTAGCTATGATCCAGGTTCAGTGAAACGGTTTCTGTGCCCTTAGCTTTTTCACCCCAGATTACGAGCGCAAACTTGCCATTGCTTTTTTGAAGTAGCAGGTCATGTACAGTTTCAGGCTGATTGCTAATGTTGTAATTTAGGGATTTTAATGGAGATACCTTTCCTTGATCTGCCAAAATCGTAGTGAAATTATGCAGGTAAAGCGCGGCCTTTCTGGGCTTATAATCTTTGGTGTAAAATCCAAAGCTTTGGTTGCCGGCTTCATCAGATCGGTCTCTAAGTAAGTAAATTGCGGTATAATTCCATTTTCTTTTAAACTGTGACAGGTAAAGATTAAGATATAATTTAGCCTGCTTCTCTTCGGTGACATCACCTTCGATAACGACTCCCGTTTCGGTAGTTACTTTTGGCAGGTTAATCAGTTCTTTTTCAGTATATCCTTTGAACTTGTTTTTCCAGGTGTTACCGTAATTGCCGTACAGTCCATCTACTTTACAAGCCGGCCCGGGATCAGCAGCGTTCCAGGTTTGGTTGTCGTACAGGCCAGGATGGGAGGGATGCAAAAAGTAATTGTGGCAAACTGCAAAGTCTGCATATTTTGTTCCTTCAGGCATTTGCGCACCAGCGCCTTTTGGAATTTGCAGATATTGCAAACCCATATTATCTGTTTGCGCACCATTTTCACAAAGATCCCAAACCGGGTAGGTTTTAAGCAATGCTTCGTTTTTTACAGCTGTGTATAGGTCACGCTGAACTTCGGCCACTGCTTTCCAGCTGTTGTTGCTGCCACCCCTAACTCCTTTGTAAGTCAGGCCCCAGTTATTGGGCTCATTTAATCCTTCAAATGCAAGCAGGGCGTTATTTTTAGCTAAAATTTTTCCGTTGGCAATAAGTTTTGGGATATCAGTTCCCCCACTCAATAGTCCATAGCTGTATTTCATTCCAGTTTCCTCGTGCAATTTGATCAAGTCATCCAATGGAATATCACCCTCGTATCCCGTGCGAATCCATCTGATACCAAGGTATTTGGTGATGGAGATGGTTTGTTCCAAAGTCTCGCCCCTCTTAGAAATTGCAGAATTGACCCCAATACTGCTTAAAAAATTTGAGGTACTTATTGCTTGTACCGGCTTAGGAACTTCAATACGCTGTGAATTAGGATTACCGCTAAAAAGAAGACCTGCAAGGAAGATAATATTTAACATGTGTAGGAATGATTGCTGACTTGTACTTGACCTCTATCTATTTAGCATAATATTAAGCAATATATTCAAAGCATGAAATTATCCATCAAATTAATTGTTTTATGAATTGATTTGTGGCCGTAAGCCATTACATTTGAAATGATCGGCGCTGCTGAGATATGCAACACACACCAAATATGAAATCTAAAACATTATTAAAACAAGCTTTCTTGCTGCTACTTTTTACAACGGCATTGCAGGCACAGGTTAAGAAAACGACGGTTCCGGGAGCCGATTTAAAACTATGGGACAACAAGCCCGCTAAGGCCTGGATGACCGATGCCTATCCGATAGGAAATGGACGAATAGGTGGGATGGTTTTTGGAGGTATCTATAATGAACATATCCAATTTAACGACAATACGCTTTGGACAGGTAATGAATTGGATAGAGGAACCTATCAGGCTTTTGGAGATTTGTTTATAGATTTCAACGGCAAAGACCAAGAGGTACCGTTGGATTACAAAAGGGTACTAAATATAGATAAGTCGGTACATGAGATTTCTTATACCAAGAACAATATTGCCTATAAACGTGAGTATTTCTGCAGTTTTCCAGATAAAGTGATGGTGCTTCGGTTTACTGCGAGTAAGAAAGGTTCGTATTCAGGCATCATCAGGTTAAAGGATGAACACGGCGCAATAGCAAAAGCAGATGGAAAAACCATAACTGTAGCTGGTAGTTTAAACAATGGAATGTTATATCAGGCAGATGCAACTGCGCGTACAACCGGGGGTTCAGTTGTATCAGAAAGTGACGGAAAAGGCGGCATGCAATTAAGAGTAACCAATGCTGATGTCCTTACCATATATCTGGCCGCGGCTACTGATTTTTTGAATGATAGAAGTGAGAAATGGAAAGGCGATGCGCCTGCTGCTAAAAATATAAAGATCCTGGCTCAGGCTTTGACAAAAACATATGGCGCTTTGTTGAGTGATCATCAAAAAGATTATAAGCAATTGTTTGATCGTATGTCGATAAACCTCGGTTCATCGAATGCTGATAAATTGGCTGAGCCAACTTATCAGCGGCTATTAGACTACAAGAAAGTACCAGATCCTCAACTCGAAGCGTTAATTTTTCAGTATGGACGTTATTTACTGATCAGTTCTTCGCGAAAGGGTGGTTTGCCTGCCAATCTACAAGGCTTATGGAATGAGAGCAATAACCCACCCTGGGGAAGTGATTACCATACCAATATCAATATCCAGATGAACTACTGGCTAGCTGAACCCGCCAATTTATCTGAGTGCCATATTCCTTACCTCGATCACATTAATGCGATTAGGGAAGTAAGAAAGATTAACACGCAAAAGGAATATCCCGGAGTGAGGGGCTGGACTTTGCGCACAGAAAGCAATCCCTTTGGAGGCGAGAGCTACTTATGGAATACTCCCGGAAGCGCCTGGTATGCTCAGGCCTTATGGGAACATTACGCGTACACCAAAGACAAAAGCTACCTAAAAACTTTTGCATACCCGATATTGAAAGAGATTACCGAATTCTGGGATGATCACTTAAAACGCAGACCTGACGGGACTTTAGTATCGCCTTTGGGCTGGTCGCCTGAGCATGGCCCTACCGAAGACGGTGTTACTCATGATCAGCAAATCGTGTATGATCTGTTCACAAACTATATTGAATCTGCTGACGCTTTAGGCGTTGATAAAACCTATCGCGACCATGTTGTGGATTTAAAAGAGCACCTGCTAAAACCAAAGATTGGTAAATGGGGCCAATTGCAAGAATGGGAAACAGACAGGGACGATCCAAAAGACACACATCGCCATGTTTCTCATCTTTTTGGATTACACCCCGGTAGAGAAATTAGTCCGCTTACTACTCCTGAACTGGCAAATGCAGCCAAGGTGAGTTTATTAGCACGTGGCGACGTTTCAACGGGATGGTCTATGGCCTGGAAAATGAATTTTTGGGCAAGATTGCTGGACGGTGATCATGCGTATGTGATCTTAAAGAATTTTATTACACCTGTTGGAGGTTCCGGTATAGATTATAATGAGGGAGGCGGGATTTATTCAAACCTATTTTGTGCCCATCCACCATTCCAGATAGATGGGAATTTTGGTTATACTGCCGGAGTTGCGGAAATGCTGGTTCAGAGTCACACTGGTGAATTACAGCTATTGCCAGCTTTGCCGAAAGCATGGCCAAATGGGGAAGTGAAGGGATTGCGTGCCAGAGGTAACTTTGAAATTAGCGATTTGCAATGGAAAGATGGAAAGATTTCTAAAATCGTGATTAAGTCTCTATCTGGCGGAACATGTAACATCAGAACCGGAACTCAGCTAAAAGCAGCGTTTGCGTTAAAAGCGAGTTCCAGCGGCAATGACTTTAAATATAATTTTGAAACTCAGGCTGGCAAAAGCTACACCTTAAGTATATAATGAGTAAGATTAGTTTTATTGCTATTGGCTTAGTTGTTGGTTTATCGCTTACCGCATTGGCTCAAACCAAGCCTTTGAAACTGCAATACGATGCTCCCGCAAAGATGTGGGAAGAAACATTGCCCTTGGGCAATGGCAGGTTGGGCTTGACTCCTGATGGAGGGGTTTTTAAGGAGAAGATTGTATTAAACGACATCACCTTATGGTCTGGCGGCCCACAAGATGCAAATAATTATGAGGCCTATAAAAGCTTGCCAGCTATTCGAAAGTTGCTTGCAGATGGAAAAAATGAAGAAGCGCAGGACTTAGTCAACAAGAATTTTGTTTGTTTGGGGCCCGGATCCGGTGGCGCACAATGGGGGAAATACCAAACATTAGGTGAACTGGATATTGACTTTGATTATGGTAAAGGAACCTCTGAAGCAAGCGCATACCACAGGGAACTATCATTAGACAATGCCGTTGCCAAAACAACCTACACTGTTAATGGAAAGCAGTTTACAAGAGAGTATTTTACCAGTTTTGGAGATGATGTAGCAGTGATTAAGCTAAGCAGTAAGGTACCTGGCAGTATCAATTGCAGGATTAGCTTGACCAGACCTGAACGGTTTGCAGTAACTACCAATGGTAGGGAACTGCAAATGCGCGGACAGCTAGACAATGGAACTGATGGTAAAGGGATGCAATATATGACCCGCGTAAAAACCAAGCTATCAGGTGGAAATTTGACAACCGAGAAGGGTGCATTGCTGATAAATGGAGCCACGGACGTTACCATTTTCGTGTCTGCAGCTACTGATTTCCGAAGCAATCCTTTCCTGGAAAAGTCCAGGATTGTCCTTGAAGCGGCGATGAAAAAGAATTATACTGTGCAAAAGGCAAATCATATAGCGGCATATAGTAAGTATTTTAAGCGGGTAAATTTGGATCTTGGAGAGGGAAAATCGTCCACATTACCTACAAACCTGAGGTTGGATCATTTCTACCAACGGTTTGAGGAAGACCCGGCATTGGCGGCATTATTTTTCCAGTTTGGAAGATACCTAACTATAAGCAGTACACGTGTGGGGCTATTGCCGCCAAATTTACAAGGCTTATGGGCTAAAGAGATCAACACCCCATGGAATGGCGATTACCACCTTGATGTTAATGTGCAGATGAACCATTGGCCGGTGGAAGTAACCAACCTCTCAGAATTAAACCTGCCGCTTGCGGACCTGGTTAAGGGACTGGTAAAGCCAGGAGAGAAAACGGCAAAAGCATATTACAATGCTGATGGCTGGATTGCCCATGTGATTACCAATATATGGGGCTTTACGGAACCGGGCGAAAGTGCATCCTGGGGAGTGGCCAATGCCGGATCTGGATGGTTATGTGATAACCTATGGCAGCACTATGCTTTTACCAACGATTTAAACTATTTAAAAAGCATCTACCCCGTTTTAAAAGGTTCTGCGTTATTTTATAAAAGTGCCCTGGTACGCGATGTAAAGTCCGGATGGTTGGTTACCTCGCCATCTGTATCCCCGGAAAATTCATTTTATTTACCCAATGGGAAGACTGCTAATGTATCTATGGGGCCTACTATCGATAATCAGATTGTACGAGAACTCTTTAGTAATGTAATTGAGGCGTCTAAATTGCTGAATGTAGATATCGCGCTCAGGCAGGAACTCAAAGAGAAACTGAAATCTGTGCCGCCACCAGGTGTGGTCAGCAAAAGTGGACGTATTCAGGAATGGCTGGAAGATTATAAAGAAACAGACCCGCAACACCGACATATTTCTCACCTATGGGGATTGTACCCGGCCTCTTTAATCACACCATCCAGAACACCGGAACTGGCCGAAGCTGCGAAGAAAACTTTAGAGGTAAGGGGGGATGATGGACCTAGCTGGACCATTGCTTACAAGTTGCTTTTTTGGGCCAGGCTTAAGGACGGAAACCGTGCTTTTAAATTATTAAAAGAGATTTTAAAGCCCACTTCACGTACCGATATCAATTACGGAGCAGGGGGTGGAGTTTATCCCAATATGCTTTCAGCAGGACCGCCCTTCCAGATAGATGGAAATTTCGGAGCCACGGCGGGTATAGCCGAAATGTTGCTTCAGAGCCACGACGGCTTTATAGACCTTCTCCCTGCATTGCCAGATGCCTGGAAAGATAACGGTAATGTTACCGGACTGAAAGCGCGTGGTAATTATACGGTGGATATGCGCTGGAATGCAGGAAAAGTGACATATTTTAAGATCAAGTCTGCAAATGTTCGTAAAGTTAAAGTGAAGGTAAACGGCGTTTTAAGGGAAATTGAAACTGTTAAATAGTTGGAGAATAATTTTTTTTTACTCTATATTTAAGGCTTCTAACCAATTAAATTAATTTCTTTTATGAATTTTAAACGCTCAGTTCTCGCTTTAGCCTTGATTTCTTTATTTGCATTTGCCTTTATTCCGAAGGGCGAAGATCCTGTTGACAAGATTGTTACTGCCTTGCAAAAATGGACAGACAACAATCCACAGGAGAAAGTTTATTTGCATACCGATAAGCCCTACTACGTAGTGGGCGATACCATTTGGTTCAAAGGTTATGTTACTATAGGGTCCAAACATCAACTATCTGCCTTAAGCGGTGCGCTATACGTTGATTTAATTACGGAATCTGACTCTCTCATTTCTGCTCTGAAATTACCCGTTCAGGCTGGTACAACCAAAGGGTCATTTATTCTGGCAGACAGCAGTTTCCGTGAAGGAAATTACCGGATACGGGCTTACACGCAATGGATGAGGAATGCCGGATCAGCTTATTACTACGATCGAATATTTAGCGTTGGTAATTCTGTTACTAACGCTGTATTCGCAAAGGTTGATTATGAATTTACTAAGGACGGGGCTAAGCCTGTAGTTACTGCAGTTTTGACCTATACCAACGATAAAGGAGAACCTTTGGCCAACAAAACAGTGAACTATGATCTTTTGGAAGCTTACGATATAATCACTACCCAAAAGAAGACAACGGATAACAATGGTGTTTTACGAATAGTGCTGCAACCTGGTAAATCTGGGAATGTTTTTGGAACACGAATACACAGTAAGATCAATACCATTGATAAACAATTTGTGATCAAAGATTTTACAGTGAAGTCTGTATCGGCGTCTACCGACTTGCAATTCTTTCCGGAAAGCGGTCCGTTGGTTAATGGCATTCGCAGCAGGGTAGCATTTAAAGCTACTGGAAGCAATGGTTTAGGCGTGGCTGTAAAAGGGCTGATTACTGACGCTGAAAACAATACCGTATCAGAGTTTGAAGCTCAAAATATGGGAATGGGGTTCTTTAGGTTTATGCCTGAAGCTGGGAAAACCTATCAGGCAAAGGTTACCTATCCCGATGGTTCTGAAAATGTAGTAAAGTTACCCGCCGCTCTTGAAAAAGGATATGTATTAAGTGTATTTAATAACCCTGAGACCGATACGATCCTCGTAAGAATAAACTCCAGTCCGGATTTGTATAAAACTGCGGGTCAAACAGCTAGTCTTGTTGCACAAACAGGAGGTAATGTTCACATTGCAACAACGGTTCCGATTAACAAGGCTGCGGTTTCTATTTCAATACCTGCAAAAGACCTTCCATCAGGGATAGTCCAGTTTACGTTGTTCTCTGCTGCTGGTGATGCGCTTAATGAAAGAATCGCATTTGTACAGAACAAGGATTTGATGGACCTCTCGCTAAGCTCGGCTAAGCAAAGTTACGGTGTAAGAGAGAAAGTAGAAGTAACTCTAGCGGCTCTTGATGATAAGAAGGCACCCATAAGAGGCGATTTCTCTGTTTCCGTTATTAATGAAGCAGCTGTTCCTTATGATGAGGCAAAAGAAACAACCATATTGTCTCAACTTCTATTAAGTGCTGACATTAAAGGTTATATAGAAAAACCCAACTATTATTTTACCAATCCAACCGTTGAGACCAAAACCAACCTGGATTTACTGATGATGACGCAAGGATACAGAAGGTTTGTTTGGAAAGACATCATTGCTGAAACTCCTTTCAATTTACCTTTTAAAGCCGAAAAATTGACTTCTGAAATTACAGGTAAGTTGTTTACGTTGAGCAATAAACCAGTAGTGGGTGGAAAAGTGTTTTTATTCAGTCTTAAAGGAGGTGGACTCCCTTTAGAAGCGGTAACGGATGCAAACGGAGTCTATAAATTCAAGGACTTGTTATTTACCAGTGATATCAAGTTTACCGTGCAGGGTGCAACTGATAAAGGGGGTAAGAACGTAGAAATTAAAGTGGACAAGATCCGCGGTGAATTGATGACCCCGAATCCTAATGTTGGTGATTTTGATACCGACCAGCGCAAGACTTTACAGGCTTCTTTTGATAACAGTAAAAAGCAAGAAGAAGACCTTCAAAAACGTGGAATGTTAGGCCGCACGCAGCAGTTAAATGAAGTTCAGATTACTGCAGGTAAGAGGAAAAAAGTCTTTGGAATGGACTTAATCCTGGAGGGGCACGCCGATCAAACCATCAGGTACCTTCCAACTGATATCGCCTATATGAATATTTTGGAGTGGTTAAAGTTCAAAGTACCGAATATTACTTTCAGACAGGATAATTCAGATCAATGTGGCCCAGTTGAGGTAGCGGTAACCAGAGGTGAAGCAATGGCTATTGTAGTTGATGGAAGGAAAATCAGCCAGTGCGAAAGTCAGGATTTCTTCCTGATGGATCCGGCAGATATTGAGCGTGTTGATGTGGTGCGTACCAATATGGCTTTGATTAACATGATAGGAAGTGTAGCATTGGCATTTACCACCAAAAGAGGGATGGGCTCTATACGGACATCATACAATCCTCAAACTGCCAACATTAATCCAAGAGGATTTAACGTAGTAAAAGAATTTTATTCTCCTGTTTATAAGAATGATGGAAATGACAGTAAGGTTGCCGATTTGCGTACAACCATCTATTGGAACCCATCAGTTAAGACAGACGCAGAAGGTAAAGCGAAATTTAGTTTCTTTAATGGCGATGGCAAGGGAACCTATAAGGTAGTTGTTGAGGGTATCAATGCCGAAGGTATGCTTGGCAGAAAGACTTATAAATATGAAGTAAAATAGCAATGACGCAAACGTTTTCGATAATAAAAGGTAGATTTTCTACTCTTAGTAATTGAAACTTGCGCTATATTTAGTACTTAAAGCAGGACTTGTTCCTGCTTTTTTGTGCAAAAGAAATCCATGGATAATACCACTAAAATATATGTAATGACGCAGACCATGCGTTGGTTTGGGCCGAATGATCCGGTGAGTTTGACTGATATTAGACAGGCCGGATGCACAGGTGTTGTCACTGCACTTCATCATGTACCTAATGGTGAGGTTTGGACAATAGCAGAGATTTTAGCGCATAAAAAGTTAATTAATGAGGCCGGATTGGATTGGCATGTTGTGGAGAGCGTTCCAGTGCACGAAGCTATAAAAACACAAGCCGAGGGATTTGAGACCTACATTTCTAATTATCAGCAATCCATACGGAATTTGTCAATCGCGGGAATTCATGTCATCACCTACAATTTCATGCCTGTGCTCGACTGGACTAGAACCAACCTTTCCTTTGAATTGGACAATGGTGCTAAGGCATTGAAGTTTGAAAAAGCAGCGTTGGTTGCATTTGATGTCTATATGTTGCAGCGCCCGGAGGCGCAACAGGATTATACTGTTGAAGAACTGCGCCGTGGTAAAGCACAGTATGAACTCATGAGCGAAGAAGAACGCTTAATTCTTCAACGAAACATCATCGCCGGATTACCTGGTAGTGAGGAGCACTTTACACTGGAGCAGTTCCAGCGGGCGCTGGATACTTATCAAGGAATCGATGAAAGCCGCTTAAGCGATCATCTGATCCATTTTCTAAGGGAGGTTGTCCCGGTTGCAGAGGAAGTTGGGGTTAATTTGGCCATACATCCTGACGATCCTCCTTACCCCATCTTCGGATTGCCAAGGGTGGTGAGTACATCTGCTATGCTGAGAGGGTTGTATGAAGCTGTCCCTTCGTTAAACAATGGGCTGTGTTTCTGCACAGGCTCTTTTGGTGTTAGGCCTGATAATGACTTACCGGCCATGATTGAAGAATTTGGAGATAGGATTCATTTTATCCATTTGAGAAGCACAAAAAGAAATTCGGAAGGTGATTTTTATGAAGATAACCACCTGGAAGGTGATGTGGATATGTATCATGTTGTGAAGCAACTATATGCTGTTCAGCAACGTAGAAAAATCAATTTGCCTATGCGACCAGATCACGGTCACCAGATGTTGGACGACTTAAAAAAGAAGACCAACCCGGGCTATTCTGCTATTGGCAGATTGAAAGGACTTGCTGAGCTTAGAGGATTGGAATTCGGTATTATAAAAAGCAATTTAAAATGAAGGAAGGAAATGTAATACCTGAAGATTTTTTACTTAATAACGGCATTTCCAAACTGCTTTATCACGATTATGCTAAAGATCTGCCTATTATAGATTATCATAACCACCTTCCTCCTAAAGAAATTGCGGAGAACAAAAAGTTTGTTAACCTGACAGAGATCTGGCTAAAGGGCGACCATTATAAATGGCGTGCGATGCGTGCTATGGGGGTAGATGAACAATTCATAACAGGTAATGCTACAGACGAAGCAAAATTTATGGCGTGGGCTAAGATTGTTCCGGCAACCGTTAGAAATCCGCTATTTCACTGGACACATATGGAGTTGAAGGATCCTTTTTCCATCAATAATTATTTAAATGAATCTTCTGGAAGAGGTATTTATGAGCATTGCAATGAATTGTTAACTACCGATGCGTTTTCTACACAGGGATTGCTAAATCATTACAGGGTAGAAATGGTTGGTACAACAGATGATCCATGTGACGACCTGAAGTACCACAACCTTATTAGCAACAGTGATTTAAATTCCATTTTAGTAAAACCATCTTTTAGGCCAGATAAGGCACTAATGATAGATAAGGCAGATCAATTTAGAGGGTACGTTAAGCAGCTTGCCGAGGTTTCAGGAATTGTAATCAAGGATTTAGAATCACTGACGGCTGCACTGGTCACGCGCATTGATTACTTTGAAAGTCACAATTGCAGCATTGCTGACCATGGTCTATCTGCCTTGCCTTTTACTTATACGCTTACTGTTTCGGAACAGAAGGAGTTTCAAGAATTTCTGAAGAGTTCGGATGCATCTTATTCTAATCCAGATGCTTTTGCAGGATATGTGTTGACCGCACTGGCGAAGGTGTATCACGCGAGGGGATGGGTTCAACAGTTTCACCTTGGCGCCATAAGAAACAATAACCTTGGGATGTTTGCAAAGATAGGTGCGGATACTGGATATGACTCTATTGGCGATTTTAGTCAGGCCGAACGAATGTCGCGCTTTTTTGGGAACTTGAGTTTGACAGATCAACTCGCTAAAACCATAGTCTATAATTTAAACCCTGCCGATAACGAATTATTTGCAGCGATGACTGGCAATTTCGCTGAAGGTGGCATTAAAGGAAAAATTCAATTTGGATCTGGCTGGTGGTTTTTGGATCAGAAGGACGGAATAGAAAAGCAGTTAAACGCCTTATCCAACATGGGTTTAGTCAGTAATTTTGTGGGGATGCTGACAGATTCCCGCAGTTTCTTATCTTATTCCAGGCATGATTATTTCCGACGGATCTTATGCAATTTGTTTGGCGAGGAAATGGAAAAAGGACTGCTCCCGGATGATCAAAAATGGATAGGCAAGATCATTAGTGATATTTGCTATTACAATGCTAAAACATATTTCGGATTAGGGAAGTAAGAATACAATCATACTTTTTGGTCCGTGTGCCCCGAGTACTAAAGACTGTTCAATATCTGCAGTTTTTGATGGGCCGGCAATGAAAGCACCAAATCCATAGTCGTCATTGCCAATTTTGTCATAAGCCTGGTGCATATACGGCAAGATATCTTTAGTTGATACCACTACCGCCAGCTGCTGACAAATAAAAGGAACGACTCTCTGATGCATTTGTGTTTCCGTAACCCACAGTGCGGCATTTTCCGCTACCGCGAAATGAGCCTTAATAATCGCAAGATCAACTGTTTCGAGATCGTGAGGATCCAGATTTTCCCAACCACTTTCGGTTATGCCTGCAAGTTCCGGTATGGTAGAGATGATGCGTTTGCGATCAGCAAAGTATTCAGTGATGTACCTTTGTACTTCTTGGAGATCATTTAAAGCAATGGTTAAGCCCCCAATTCCTTGCAGCACAGCACTGAATTGATCAGCAAGGGGTAGAGGGCCGTTAGGGCTTGGGCTGAATATAGCTGGCATCTCCTTGATGGCGGGCTGATTGGCGGCAACCCTGCTTAGTATCTTTTCTCTACTCGTCATTCTTATGTTCTTTGAACCATTCTCCAAACGACTGTTTAGGTGGTTGGGGCATATCGCGTTGCTTATACCAGGTGTTGATGTTGTTGTTAACTGTAAACGGAAGATGTTTCATGAACCAACGTCCGGCTTTTCCTGCTGCTTTATAGACCATGGGTTTAGATAAAGTAAATTCCATTGCCTTCATCGCTACTGCTTTTTTAGGGTCAGCGTATCCCTCCTTAACAATAACTTGTCGCCATTTGTACAACTGCTCATGGATGTTGATTTTAACAGGACAAACATTTGTACAAGAGCCACATAACGTAGAAGCAAAAGGTAAATCAGCGTACTTCTTCATGTCCAGATTAGGAGCAAGAATGGAGCCTATCGGTCCTGCAATTGCAGTATGATAACTGTGGCCGCCGCTTCTTCGGTAAACAGGACAGGTGTTCATGCATGCTCCGCACCTAATGCATTTGAGCGAGTTGCGAAAATCTTCCCTTCCCAATTGTACAGTACGACCATTATCTACCAGGATAATGTGCATTTGCTGGCCTGGTCTTGGCTTCTTAAAATGGCTGGAATAAGTAGTAATGGGTTGTCCGGTTGCACTTCTGGCTAATAAGCGTAAAAATACAGCCAAATGTTTGCGTTCAGGAATGATCTTCTCGATACCCATACAGGCGATGTGAATATCAGCTAAATGTGCACCCATATCTGCATTACCTTCATTAGTACAAACCACAAACTCACCCGTTTCGGCAATCGCGAAATTTACGCCGGTAATGGCTGCTTTTCTGGTAACGAACTTTTCCCTTAAATGGTCACGTGCGGCAGCTGTAAGAAACACCGGATCAGATTCTCCTTCGGGAGTTCCAAGGTGTTGATGAAAGAGTTCACCTATTTCTTCTTTCTTTTTATGAATACAAGGGAGAACGATATGACTCGGAGGTTCCTCCGCAAGCTGTACGATGCGTTCACCAAGATCCGTGTCAATCACTTCAATACCATTGTGTTGCAGGTAATCGTTCAGATGACATTCCTCAGTGAGCATAGATTTGCTTTTTACTATCCTGTCGATGCCGCTGTCTTTCAATATTTTCTCTACGATCTGATTGTGCTCGGCAGCATCCTCTGCCCAATGCACCGTTATACCATTGCGCTGAGCCTGTTCCTCAAAAGAGAGTAAGTAATTGTGGAGATTAGAAAGGGTATTGTTTTTGATCTGCGATGCATTTTCACGCAGTGCTTCCCATTCAGGAATGCCGTGCGCAGCTTTATCGCGCTTTGCCCTTACAAACCATAAGGTTTCATCATGCCAGTTAACCCTGTCTTCATCTTCATTAAAAATATCAGATAATTCGGAATGATCTTTAGTGGAATTGCTCATAGATTTCTAAGATGCGTTTAGTATTTCTGCAATATGAATAACCTTGGTGCCACTGTTTTGCCGCCGCAAAATACCTTCCATATGCATTAGGCAAGACATATCAGCAGCAGTAATGTATTCCGCACCATTGTTGACGTGATCCTCAACCCGATCTTTACCCATTTTTACAGATACGGCTTCCTCGGCAACACAAAAGGTGCCACCAAAACCACAGCACTCATCCGGCCTGTTTAGTGGAACAATCTCCAATCCCTCTACCATATTTAACAAATGTATCGGCTTGGAAAAAGGTGCAGCAACCAATTCTGTCATTTGCGCAAGCATTAAACCGCGTTGTCCGTGACAGCTCTGATGAACTCCAACTTTATGAGGGAAACTAGCAGTAAGCTTCTCAACCATAAGAATATCAGTTAGGAATTCAGTTAATTCATAAACCTTCTTGCGGATTCCCTTAGCCTGGTCTTCACGATCATCAGAATGGAGATGATCTTTAATGTGCAAAGTACAGCTTCCGGAAGGGGAAACCACGTAATCATAAGCAGAGAAGTTATCTATAAATAACTCATTACAACTCCTGGTAAGGTGCTCGAATCCTGAGTTTGCCATTGGCTGGCCACAACAGGTTTGGTTGGTTGGGTAAACCACATCTACGCCTAGCTTTTTAAGTAAGGTTAGCGTTGCAATAGCTGCGTTTGGATAAAATTGGTCGATATAACAGGGTACAAAAAGGCCGACGGTCATGCTGTAAATATAGGACATATTAGCCTTAAAAAGTTAAAATATAGATCCAATTTATTGTACTTTTTGAGCATAAAGCACCGGTATAGATTTGATATATCGGTTTCATAAGTTGTAAATATTGTTTAGCTTGGCACTTACTAGATGCTAAAAGATCAAGATGAGCAATACATTTAAAAGTCGCTTTGCGGTGAGTCCGACTGAAGGCAAGCAAATGGATACTACTGCACTCAGGGAGAATTTCCTGATCGATAATATATTTACTGCCAATTCAGTTAACTTAACGCTATCACATTACGACCGCTATATAGCAGGGGGGGCAATGCCAGTGGAGACTTCAGTACCACTTTCCAATCCAGAATACCTGAAAGCAAAACATTTTTTAGAAAGGAGAGAGTTGGGGATTATCAATATAGGCGGAAAGGGCAGTGTGGTTGCGAATGACCTTACCTATGATCTTGACTTTAAAGAAGCATTATATCTAGGTAGGGGGACAAAGAACGTGGTTTTTACTTCGGAGAACCCAGCTGACCCGGCGAAGTTTTATCTTAATTCGGCACCTGCGCACCATGCCTATCCATCAAAGAAAGTAACAAAGAATGAAGCACAAATAGTGGTTCTCGGCTCCCCAGAGACGGCTAACCACCGGGTAATCAATAAACTTTTGGTGGATGGCGTTATACAAACCTGCCAGCTACAGATGGGCATGACTGAATTGAAAGTTGGTAGTATATGGAATACCATGCCAGCTCATACTCATGACAGGCGTATGGAGGTGTATTTATATTTTGAATTACCAGAAGAGCATAGTGTTTGCCATTTTATGGGTGAGCCGCAGGAAACCAGGCACTTATGGGTACAAAATGAGCAGGCGGTGATCTCGCCTAACTGGTCGGTCCACTCTGGTGCCGGGACCAGTAACTACACTTTTATATGGGGTATGGCTGGGGAAAACCTGGATTATGGTGATATGGATTTTTGTGCGATAAATCAATTGAGGTAAGCGAAATGAAAAAGCTAATGCTATTTATTGCTCTCGTAACTACGGTAGCCACAGCCACAGCGCAATTAAAAAAGGATGGGTTAATTACCATTAAAAACCCGCGACAAACATCAGCCGGTCTATCAGAGACAGTTTCTATAAGCTGGAGGAACATTATCAGTAAAATGCCAGGGTTAAGAGCTGGAAACATAAGAATTTTCGATGCGAACGGAGGTACTGAGGTACCTTACCAACTCGAATACCTGGGTATGTCAACTCCTCAGAATTTACTACTGAAAATAACATTGCCGGCCGGAAAAACAAGGGCAATGCGTATTACAGCCGGGAAACCATCGTTAGTGGTAACAAATGTTTATGGCAGATATGTGCCGGAACGTAAGGATGATTTTGCCTGGGAAAATGATAAAATAGCTTTTAGAATGTATGGAAAGGCACTAGAGGCAACTAATGAGAATGCTTTTGGCCTGGATGTTTGGGCCAAAAGAACGGAAAAGATGGTGGTTGATAAATGGTATAAAACCGGAGACTATCATGCGGACCATGGATACGGTTTGGATTATTACAGCGTCGGTTTTACACTTGGAGCGGGAGATATTGCGCCATTTATTGAAGGTAAAGTATGGTTTCCGAAAAACTACAGGAGTTGGAAGATACTGGATAATGGACCAATAAGATTTACTTTTGAATTAGGTTATGATGAATGGAATGCGGCAGGCAGAAAGGTGAAGGTTGTGAAACGCTATGCACTAGATGCAGGATCCCAATTAAACCGCGTGGAAGCTACATTTACATTCGATGGTGAGCAAGGCCAATTACCGGTGGTTGCAGGCATCGTATTGCGGAAGGAACAAAACCCAATTGTGTTAAAAGAAAAAAACGGTGTAGCAGGCTATTGGGAGCCAGAACACGGGATGGATGGGACTTTAGGGATTGGAACCATTATGCTAGATGAAAAATCTGAAATGACCAGCACAGCAGAATACTTGTTAACGCTGATAAATGCATCGACCGGAAAACCAGTTGTTTATTACAACGGTGCAGCCTGGAGCAAAGCAGGTCATATCACAAGTGCAACACAATGGTTTAATTACCTGAATAGCTTTCAACAAACCTTAGCCCAACCTTTAATTGTGACAATCAAGTAATATGGTAGTAAATGATTTATTTAACCTAACCGGACAAATAGCGCTGGTAACTGGATGCAAGAGGGGTATTGGAATGGCTATGGCAATATCCCTGGCAGAAGCCGGTGCGGATATCATCGGCGTATCCGCCACTTTACCATCAAGTAACAGCGAAGTTGAAATGGCAGTTTTAGCTGCAGGCAGGAAATTCTACGCCTATCAGTGTGATTTCTCAGAACGCGAATCTTTGCTGGCTTTTTGCAAAATCGTTAAACGAGATCACCCTGTGATAGATATCTTGGTTAACAATGCCGGGACGATTTTACGGAAACCAATTGCAGAACACCCAGACAACTACTGGGACGAGGTTATCGCAGTAAACCAAACGGCTCCATTTCTATTAACAAGAGAAATTGGCAGAGATATGGTAGAGAGAGGAAAAGGTAAGGTTATTTTTACTGCCTCATTGCTTACCTTCCAGGGAGGGATAAACGTGCCGGGTTATGCAGCAAGTAAGGGGGCAATCGGTCAGCTAACAAAGGCATTCGCCAATGAATGGGCAGGGAAAGGGGTCAATGTAAACGCGATAGCACCTGGATATATTTCAACCGATAATACAGCAGCCTTGAGAGCTGATGAGGGCAGGAGCAAATCTATATTGGAACGAATACCGGCCGGACGCTGGGGAGAACCTGATGACTTTAAAGGCCCCATCGTTTTTCTGGCTTCCGCCGCTTCAAATTACATGCACGGATCTATATTGACCGTAGATGGCGGTTGGATGGGCAGGTAATCGTTAAGATTTATTGAGATAGGATTTCTGGTAGGTAAGCGGACTTTTGCCAGTTATTACCTTAAAGTGCTTGTGAAAACTAGCAAAATTATGAAAGCCGCTTTCATAGCAAATCTGCTTTACGTTCATATTGTCCTCAATTAACAATTTGCATGCGTGGCCAACCCTAATTTCGCTAATGAATTGTGTGTAGGTCTTCCGTGTCCGTGATTTAAAATAACGACAAAAAGAATTTGGACTTATATTGGCAACAGACGCCATTTCTTCCATCTGGATCTTTCGTTTAAAATTAGCAAGCGAATAATTGTAAATCGTATTGATTCTATCGTTCTCCGTATCTTCAAAGTCATGTCTGAACCCAATGGACGACAATTGCGTAAGTTGTGCCGAAGCTTCTATAGCTGCAAGAGCCTCGATGAGGTAAATGATGCGCTTTGGCCCCTCGGCTACAAGTATAGATTCCATCAGCTCGCCTACGTGTTTTTTTTGTCTGTCGTTAACCTGCAGCCCACGTTGAGCCTTTTCAAGAATAGTTTTTAATGTTTTGTTTTCAGGCAGGGACAGGAACTGACTTCCCCAGAAATTCTCACCAAAATGCACCACTACAACGTCGGCAATGGTCTTTTCTCCTTCAGCAAAATAAACGTCATCAAAACGCCAATAATGAGGAAGGTGAGCGCCAACAAGCAATACGTCGCCAGATCTGAAGCGCTTTATACTATCACCTATAAACTGGGTTCCATTACCTTTTTTGAAATAGATCAGTTCAACCTCGGCATGATAATGCCACTTGTTGTTGATATAGGGGACTTCATCTCGCCTTACACTAAAAGAATTTACCGGATTGTTGGATACTTTAAGTAACTGGGGTTTCATGAATTTGGTTATCTAGTAAAACCTAAAGTTATAAAATCTTTGATTAATACACAATTTTAAACGAAGCACTAAAATACTTGACAAAATCGCATAATTCTTTACGTTCTGTAACTTAGCAGCGATTAACCAATAGCTATTTATAATTCGTTTAAAAAAAGGGTGTTTAAACTTTCATTTATTCAAAAAGATAATTACATTTGAGCTTACCCTTTCGGGGGTATGTTTTTCATAGGTAGATGTAGGGTCGAATATTTATATTCGGCCCTTTTTTATTTTGTGTTCCATATCTTTACATTCGCTATGAAAAAGAAAAAGATTATTGTTGCAGTTACAGGTGCCAGTGGCGCCGTTTATGCCAAAGTTTTACTAGATAATCTTCTTAAACTTAGCGACCAAATTGAGAAAGTTGGTGTGGTAATGTCGGATAATGCCAGGGAGGTATGGGAATTTGAATTGCAAAACAAGGACTTTGTGAACTATCCGTTTGATTTCTACCAGAAGATGGATTTCAATGCTCCGTTCGCTTCAGGATCAGCAAAATTCGATACCATGATTATTATTCCCTGCTCTATGGGTACTTTGGGAAGAATTGCTAGTGGAATTTCCAACGATCTGATCTCCAGAGCGGCTGATGTCATTTTGAAGGAGAGACGTAAGCTAATTGCCGTAGTAAGGGATACTCCCTTCAGTTTGATCCATATCAACAACATGAAAACCGTAACAGAAGCAGGAGGAATTATTTGTCCGGCTAACCCTTCCTACTATAGCTTACCTAAAACCATTGAAGAGGTAGCCGCAACGGTGGTAAGTCGCATTATTGACCTTTCTGGCTTGGAACAGGAGACTTACAGATGGAATGAATCATAATTTCAATTAAAACCTTATCTTTGCCGCTTCAATGAGGAAAGTTGCTTTTTATACTTTAGGTTGTAAGTTGAATTTCTCCGAAACTTCAACCATTGGCAGGCTATTTACGGATGCCGGTTATGCGGTAGTAGATTTTACTGCAGGAGCTGATGTCTATGTGATCAATACCTGTTCAGTTACTGACCATGCCGATAAAAAGTGCCGTAAAGTAGTTAAGGAAGCTTTAAAATATTCTCCAAATGCCTACGTTACCATTGTAGGCTGTTATGCACAATTGAAACCAACCGAGATTGCAGAAATTGAAGGCGTGGATATGGTATTGGGCGCCGCAGAGAAATTCAGAATTGTGGAGTATATTTCTGACCTGACCAAACAACCTAAAGCCATTGTTCATCAGCAAAACATTGAAAAGGTAAACCATAATTTTGTAGCTTCTTATTCTTTTGGCGACAGAACGCGTACTTTTTTAAAGGTTCAGGATGGTTGCGATTATCCATGTACCTATTGTACCATTCCACTGGCTCGCGGTAATAGCAGGAGCGATACCATTGAAAACGTGGTAAACCGTGCCAGGCAAGTTGCCGAAAGCGGGGTTAAAGAAATTGTATTGACAGGTGTTAATCTTGGCGATTTTGGCATCAGAAATGGCAACCGGGAGGATAAATTCTTTGACCTGGTAAAGGCACTTGACGAAGTTGAAGGCATTGAAAGAATAAGAATTTCATCAATTGAACCCAACTTGTTGAGCAACGAGATTATTGAGTTCGTAGCCGGCGCTAAGCGCTTTGTACCGCATTTCCATATCCCTTTGCAATCTGGATCTAATAAAATATTGGGACTAATGCGCAGACGTTATCAGCGCGAGCTTTATACCGAACGTGTAGCCAAAATAAAAAGCATCATGCCAAATTGTTGCATTGGTGTTGACGTTATTGTTGGTTTTCCAGGCGAAACACATGAGGATTTTCTGGATACTTACCAGTTCCTAAATGAGTTGGACGTGTCTTACCTGCATGTATTTACCTATTCAGAAAGAGACCAGACACCAGCTGCTGAAATGCAGGGCACAGTGGTTAATCGTGTACGTGGAGAACGCAATAAAATGCTCCACATTTTATCTGAAAAGAAGAGGAGGTTTTTTTACGAGAGCCAGGTAGGCTCATTAGGTGAGGTTCTTTTCGAAGATGAGCACAGAGACGGCTTTATGCACGGTTTTACCAAGAATTACGTTAAAGTAAAGGCCAAATATGATCCTGTGATGGTAAACGAAATAAAGACTGTAAAGTTAATTGCCATTACATCTGACGGTGAAGTAGAAGTTGCAGAAACAGAACAAGTTTTAGTGCATTAATCCTATATTCGCATAAAATTTTTTATTAGTATGTTTCCAACTGTATCTCATTTTATAGAATATCTTTTTGGTGTACAAGTACCACTACCATTCAATACTTTTGGAGTATTTGTAGCTCTGGCTTTTATTGCCGGATACTGGGCTTTTACACAGGAATTTAAGAGAAAGGAAGCATTAGGAATTTTGCATCCTGTCAAGAAATCTGTGATAGTCGGCTTACCTGCAACCAATGCAGAGTTGGCAGGGAATGGAATTTTCGGTTTCCTGATTGGATACAAGCTGGTTTATGCCTTGATGAACTATAAGCTTTTTGTAAATGATGCTCAAACTGTACTCCTCTCTTTAAATGGTAATTTTTTAGGTGGTATAGCATTCGCAGCATTATTTGTTTACTGGGATTATAAAGAAAAGAACGCGCACAGGCTGCCTAAGCCGAAAACCGTAGAAGTAACTCAGCACCCATACGAGCTAATGGGTAGTTTAATTGTATGGGCTGCAGTATGGGGCTTTCTGGGTGCAAAAATATTTGATAACCTTGAACATTGGGATTCTTTTGTACAAGACCCTATCGGTGGTTTACTGTCTTTCAGCGGACTTACCTTTTATGGGGGATTAATTTGCGGCGGTGCTGCAGTATTGTACCTGGCCAATAAAAACGGTGTAAAGCCTTTACATATGCTGGATATCGGCGGCCCGGGAATGATGCTAGCCTATAGTGTGGGTAGAATTGGCTGCCACCTATCTGGCGATGGCGACTGGGGCATTCCTAATTTAAACCCGAAACCTGTATCCTGGCTTCCAGACTGGTTATGGGCATATACTTATCCTAACAACGTGGCTAATGAGGGTGAACCGATTGCCAACTGCGTAGGGAAGTTCTGTAGAGAACTTGCACAACCCGTATATCCAACACCAATTTACGAGGTCATCGTTTGTTTTATCCTTTTTCTTATACTATGGAAAATACGCCGTCAATTCAATTCACCAGGTATGATGTTTGGAATATACCTGATGATGAATGGGGTTGAACGTTTTTGTGTTGAATTGATTAGAGTTAACAGTAAATACAATGTTGCAGGTATTCATTTTACACAGGCGGAGTTAATTTCCTCATTACTCTTTCTTTCAGGCTTATTGTTAGTTGCAAATGCCCGAAAGAATAAAGAAAAACTGAGTACTTACTAGACTGAAGCGAATTTGGATTACGAACTATTGTGCCAAAAGGTAATTACTACCACCAGGCTAACCGGCAATTTTATTAGAAAAGAATCAATAAATTTTGATGCGAAAGCAATAGAATTTAAAGGCTTAAATGATATGGTTTCCTATGTCGATAAACAGGCCGAAAAGCAGTTGGTAAAAAATCTTTCCAAGATTTTGCCGGAGGCTGGGTTTACTACGGAAGAGGAGACCATCAATACTAAGGGAGAGGTTTATAACTGGATTATTGATCCGCTTGATGGAACTACTAATTTCATCCATGGTATTCCAACTTATTCTGTAAGTGTTGCGCTTTATGAATACGATAAACCTGTAATTGGAGTGGTTTATGAAATTAATAGAGGTGAAATGTTTTCGGCTTATAAGGGTGGTAACGCCTATCTAAATAACAAAGAAATTCATGTGTCCAATAGGGAATCTTTATCTGAATGTTTATTGGCAACCGGGTTTCCATATTACCAATTCGACAAGCAAGCACAATACATGCAGGTATTTACCGAAATGATGCAGAAATGCCATGGATTGAGGCGTATCGGATCAGCTGCAGTTGATCTAGCATATGTGGCCTGTGGTAGGTTTGACGCCTTCTTTGAATACAACCTAAACTTCTGGGATGTAGCCGCAGGTGCATATATTGTTGAACAGGCGGGGGAAAGATCAGAAACTTTAGTGGAGGTGAAGAATTTGTCCAGCAAAGGGAAATATTAGCAACTAACGGAAATATAGATGGGGAGGTGCTTGCAATAATAGAGAAGCACTTTAATAACTAAAGTGCTTCTGACACTACTTCTTTCACTTCAGGAACCATTCTCTGTAATAAATTCTGAATACCTGATTTTAATGTGATTGTTGAGGACGGACAACCACTGCATGAGCCTCTTAGCTCAACAGTAACTATACCTTCATCAAATGACTTATAACTGATGGCACCACCGTCTTGTTCAACAGCCGGGCGCACATAGTCGTGCAAAATTTGTTGTATTTTAATCTCCAGATCTGAGCCTTCAAATGCAGGAGCATCTTCGCCAGTTTCTTCTTTAATTTTATATTCTGACTCAACAGCGCCCTTTACAAATTCTTTAAGGATGGGTTCAACATCTGCCCAATCAGTCTCATCAGTTTTGGTGATGGTTACAAAATTGCTGGCGAAAAAAACACCGTTTACAAAATTGAATTTGAATAACTCTTTCGCAAATGGAGAATGTTCTGCAGACTCACGAGTTGCAAAATCTTCACTTCCATTGATCAATAATTTATTGACCATGAATTTCATAGTTGCAGGGTTTGGAGTTTGTTCTGTATATACGTTAATCGTCATTGTCTTATTAATTTACACAAAATTAAATAATTATGCCGTGCATTTATAGCATCAGGTGTCTGATTTAGGTCATTTATTAAGACTCATTCTGAGTGTAGCTTTGTATGGTTTACTTTCTTGAATTATCTCAATTCTAATAAACCCCTGTATAGTTAAATGGCGTTATATTCTTCAATTCTTCTTTAAGCTGCTCGTTAATTGCCAGGCCATCAATAAACGCTGACATGGTTGATGCTGTTATCTTCTGATTGGTACGCGTCAGATCCTTTAATGCTTCATATGGGTTAGGATAAGCTTCTCTTCTCAACACAGTTTGGATAGCCTCTGCCACTACTGCCCAATTGTTGTCAAGATCAGCGTTTATAGCTTCTTCGTTTAACAACAACTTGTTCAAGCCTTTTAATGTAGAAGTAATCGCAATGATGGTGTGCGCCATTGGTACGCCAACATTCCTAAGTACAGTAGAATCTGTGAGGTCTCTTTGAAGTCGGCTAATCGGTAGTTTTGCCGCGAAGAATTCAAAGGAAGCATTGGCAATTCCGGCATTTCCTTCAGCGTTTTCAAAATCTATCGGGTTTACCTTATGAGGCATCGCAGAAGAACCTACTTCACCTTCTTTGATCTTTTGCTTAAAATAGTTCTTAGATATATAGGCCCAGATATCGCGGTCCATGTCAATAATGATGTTATTGATACGCTTAAGCGCATCGCACTGCGCTGCAAACTGGTCATAGTGTTCAATTTGGGTAGTGTGCTGCGCACGATCTAAACCTAAAATTGCGTTTACAAAGTGATTAGAGAAATCTATCCAGTTTATAGCAGGGTAGGCAATATGGTGGGCATTGAAATTTCCGGTAGCACCACCAAATTTGGCGCTGTTCGGTATATTTTTAAGGTGGTTGAGTTGAATTTGCAATCGTTCAGCAAAGACCAAGAACTCTTTTCCCAGTTTAGTTGGAGATGCAGGTTGACCGTGAGTATGCGCCAAGAGTGGTACATCTTTCCAATTGGTAGCCAATTCAGTAATTTTGATGATCAGGCTTTCAATTTGAGGATAATAAATATTTTGAAGTGCCAACTTGAAACTGTAGGGAATTGCTGTGTTATTGATGTCCTGTGAGGTCAGTCCGAAATGGATAAACTCCTTGTATTGCTGTAGGCCAAGTACATCGAATTGTTTCTTGATGAAATATTCAACTGCTTTAACATCGTGATTTGTAACCCTTTCAGTATCCTTCACTTCTTGTGCGTCACTGTCACTAAACGATTCATATATTGCTTTTAGTTTTGGATATAAAGAGGTATCAAAATCCGTAAGACCTGGCAATTTAGCTTCGCAAAGTGCGATGAAATATTCGATTTCTACAAATACCCTGTATTTAATTAAAGCGTATTCAGAAAAATATCCTGATAATTCTTGGGTGGTATTTCTGTAACGGCCATCTATTGGAGAAATGGCTTGCAGTGGCGATAAATTCATGAATTGACTGTTTTTACAGGGGCAAATGTAATATTTTTTTAGTGGAATGGCTTGAGTTGATTTATCACCCGCCGTAAAACATTTGTTTTGTGCACATCCAATGATCAGTCCGTCGGACAACGAGGTGTCCCAGCTTTTATACGCCTGGTATACAGAGAACACTGTTTTAGGACTAAAATCGGTCTTTAAGGGCTGTGTTCTCTGTGTTTACACAGAGCCAACACAGAGCAAAGACAAAGCAAACAGCCAGAAATGACAGGTTTCTATAAACGCCATATGCAAGCATTCAGCTTGAGTTGGACATTATTTAAAAACTAAATTAACTGTTATTAAAAATGGATTTTCAATCATCGGTTGTAACTGGATTTAAATATCCTGATTTTTTCAAGTGGCCAATAGTGTATTTAATCTAAATGTCTGGTAATTGTCTTCTAGGTGCAGCAACCGGATACCTCACTTTTGTTTTGACTGAACCCTAGGACATGTTTGTTAAGTAATGCTAGATCACAGGCCGGAAATAACACCTGCGCTAACGGTTCTCTCTTCCTGTTCTTAGTTAAATTTACTAATTAACAACGTTAAAAATTAAAATTATGATTAGCAATACAAGATTTAAAAAACCAGGGCACAAAAAAGAGTGTACCTAACATGTTAAGGTACACTCTTTTAATTAGGCTAATTTAGCTTAAATTAGATTTTTTTAGTTGAATCAGTTGTAGTAGTTACAGTAGTATCTTTTACAGTTGAATCAGTAACTGTAGTATCAACAGTTGTAGTTACAGCTGAAGAATCAGTTAAAGTAGTATCAGTTGATTCACCTTTTTTCTCAGAGTTACAAGCTGCTACTGATAAAGAAATTGCTAAAGCTAAAAAGCCAAATTTAAATGCGTTTTTCATTTTAATTCTATTTTATATAATTAATTAATTTTATAGGTTAATACCGTAAAGTTTAAAAGGTAACCCAGTTGTTTTAAAAAAAAAATAAAATAAATCTTAGGGTTACTGTTCGGTGCAAAGGTGTATTAATAAACGGATGAAAAAAAGTATTTTTTTTTGTTATCATTGGGTTACCATTCACGTTTAAATGTATTAATTGGTGAGTAATAAGTTAAGCAGTTCAGTTCCAACAGATAGAGAGGTAGTTTTAGGGATCTTAAACAACTCGGATGACGCGCTAAATAAATTGTACATTGGCTACTTTCCGATGGTTTTGCAGTTAATATTGAATAACAACGGTGATGAGGATGATGCTAAAGATGTGTATCAGGAAGGAATCATCGTATTATACAATAAAATAAAGAGTGGAGATTTTGAGTTAAGCAGTAAACTAAAAACATACATCTATTCAGTTTGCAGACGTATTTGGTTAAAGAAACTTGCACAGCAAAGTAGAAAGACCAACAATATTGCAGATTTTGAAGATGTGATCTCTACAGATGTTGATGTTGAAGATCATGAGCAAAAGGAAGAGCAATTTAGTAAGATGCAATCGGCCTTAGTCCATTTGGGAGAACCCTGCAAAACAATTATTCAGGATTTTTATATCAATAACCTATCCATGCAGGATATTTCTGAGAAGTTTGGCTATACCAATACGGATAACGCCAAAACTCAAAAATATAAGTGCTTACAGAGGTTAAAAAAATTATTTTTTCAGTCATAAGACGATGAGGAACGAGATGGATTTAGAAAGTATAATTGAAGATTACCTTAACGGTAAACTTAATGAAGCAGAAAAGAAGGCTTTTGAAGAATTGCGCCTTAATGATCCTAGTGTAGATCATAAGGTGGTGGCACATCAGGTTTTTCTTGACTCATTAACGTACTATGCCGAAACTACAACGCTTAAAGCTAAAATGGATGAGGCGCATGCAGAGATCGATGTTGATGCGTTAAGCAGAAAACTTGGTCCGCACCCTTCAGTTATAGTAAACATATGGCGTAAAAATCGTGCTGCCATTGGCGTTGCCGCTTCGTTCATATTTTTGAGCATGGTAATGTTGTACTCCATACAACAAAATACAGAACAGATTGGCAGTGTGGAACTGGTAAAAAGAGATTTAGCCAGAATCAAGAATTCACAGAATAGCCTGATCAGGAAAATCAATTCAACAGCTGTTGCAACTAAAAACTTAAAGCCTGCTAATTTTGGTGGAACTGGTTTTGCCTTGACTACTAACGGATACATTTTAACCAATTTGCATGTTGTAGATGGCGCAGATTCTGTATATGTACAGGACAGACAAGGTAATCAATACCGTGTCAGGGTAGATAAGAGAGATACGCAATATGATTTGGCTATTTTAAAAATAGTTGATGAGTCCTTTAAATTGCCTAGTCTTCCTTACAGGTTAAAACACAGTGGAATTGGCATCGGTGAAGATGTTTATACACTTGGTTTCTCAAAAGATGATGCAGTTTATGCAAGAGGTTATGTAAGTTCGAGAACGGGCTACAGTGGTAGTGATTCAACCCAATATCAGGTTTCTATAGATGCTAACCCTGGAAACAGTGGTGGTCCGTTGCTGGATCAGAACGGAAATGTAGTTGGGGTGATTACTGCAAAACTAAGTCAGGTTGATGGTGCTACGTTTGCGGTTAAATCAAAATACATTCAGGAAATATTAAATATGATACCTAACGATTCACTAGGCAGTCAGGCAAAATATACCAAAAAGAATTCCCTTCAATCTTTACCAAAGACCAAACAAGCCGAAAAAATGCAAGACTTTGTATTTATGGTTAAGGTTTACAAATAGAATTTATTTGCTTAGTCTTAGCGGACAAAATTTTCAAACCCCTAAACTTATTGTAAGTTTAGGGGTTTTATTTTATATCACATTTTATGGATTTTGGAAAAGTACCTGACGAATTATTGCCCGGCGTAGATTTTACACTACCACCTGATGGTGCACAAACTGCTAAAACGCTGACTGGCTTAAAACCCGTCAAAGCAGATTTCTATGTTGGATGCGCGAAATGGGGAAGAAAGGAATGGGTTGACATGATCTATCCACCGAAAACTAAAGAGGCTAATTTTCTGGACGAATATGTAAAACACTTTAATTCCATTGAACTAAATGCAGTTTTTTACAGTATTCCAAAGGCAGATTTGATACAGAAGTGGAAGTTAAAGGCTGATGAAAATGCAGTAAAGGACTTTGTGTTTTGTCCGAAATTTTCCAGAACCATCAGTCATATCAAACGGCTTAAAGATGCAGAGGTTCCAACTGATTTGTATTTGTCAAGCATATATGAATTTGGAAAATACCTTGGACCTTGCTTTTTACAGCTTGGCGATAATTTTTCGCCAGCAAACTTTGAGGTACTGGAGAATTATCTGAAGTTATTGCCTCAAGATTTAAAGGTATTTGTTGAGGTTAGGCATCAGAGTTGGTTCTTGGATGAATCAGTTAGGACTAAATTTTTTGAAATGCTCGCTATGCTAAACAAAGGTGCAATTATTACCGATGCCAGCGGCAGGAGGGACTGCGTTCACATGGAATTGACAATTCCAGAGATTTTTATACGTTTTGTAGGCAATGGAATGGCGCATCAGGCTTCAGATTTCGCACGTGTTGATGAGTGGGTGGCCAGAATAAAGCCTTGGCTGGACAAAGGGCTGGCTAAAGTTTATTTCTTTTTGCACCAACATGATGAAAAGGATACACCAATTCTAGCCAACTACACCATTAAACAATTTAATAAGTATTTGGGTGCAGCAATACCCGAGATTGGATTCTTGGGTGGGCATGAAGATATTACAAATCAACCAGAATTATTTTAGATAGTATACTTAAATTGTAGACATTATTTTTTACTTTGGACAAGTTATTATTTACAACTAAAATATACAATTATGAGTTTAAGAATAGGGGACGCAGCGCCCAATTTTAAAGCACAAACTTCAATTGGTGAAATTGATCTGTACGAATACTTAGGCGATAGCTGGGGTGTTTTGTTTTCACACCCAGCGGATTATACGCCTGTTTGTACAACGGAACTAGGGCGTACGGCCTCTTTAAAGGGAGAATTTGATAAGAGAGATGTAAAGGTATTGGCCTTAAGTGTCGACTCAGCAGAGTCTCATAAAGGCTGGATTAAAGATATCAACGAGACACAGAATACTAATGTTGAGTTCCCGATTATAGCTGATGAAGATAAAAAGATCGCTGATCTGTACGATATGATTCATCCGAACGCATCTGAAACCTTAACCGTTCGCTCCTTATTTGTGATCTCTCCTGACAAAAAAGTAAAGCTGATGTTAACTTATCCTGCTTCTACAGGACGTAATTTTAACGAGGTATTAAGGGTTATTGATTCTTTGCAACTTACTGCAAAATATAGTGTGGCAACACCTGCCGATTGGACCGACGGAGAAGATGTTGTGGTAATGAACAGCATTAAAACGGAAGATATACCTGCTAAATTCCCGAAAGGGCATAAGGTGATTAAGCCTTATCTGAGGACTACACCACAACCTAATAAGTAATTATGTGTTAAAAGGGCCATTTTCTAAATGGCCCTTTTTAATGTTGTATTAGACAAATTTACTTTGTATCCTTTGCAAGGTTTCTTTTAAAGATTTGTTGAGCGCTGTTTGCTTACTATCCGCTGTTATCTTTTCCAGGTTATTGAGGACAGATAAACCCAATTGTATATCTCTACCGTAGTAGTTCCATTCTTTAGGATCCAGACTTGCAATATAACTTAGCTCCTGATCTAAAAAAGTATTGATTTGTGCTGTGATGACATTTGCTCTTGCCGTTTCGTTAACCTGATAAAGGTTGTGGACAGTGTACATCTTGGTTAGGGTATCTTCAATGGAATAGAGTTTTGTTGGAAGCTGATTAACAGCTTTAACCATCAGATTCTTTGCCTTAATTTGCTTGCCAGATGTAATTAGGTTGTCCGCCAGATAATTGATGAATTTAGAAGTACCCGATGCAATTCTTCTGCTTTCTGGATCCAGGTATTTCGCTGTACCAAATCCTGTGAAATCAAACTTGTTCATGATATTGGTATACATCACGTCAGAATTGGTCTGCATCTCTTTATCAAATTCTTTATCAGGCGTGGCCGATGCTTTTAGTGGTAATAGTCTAAATGCATATCCTTCCAGGTATAGATATTTTTCAAGCCCAACATAGCTGTCGGAAGAAATGCTTGTGCCGAAATAAATAGGTCGTTTCCAGTTGTTATGCACCAATATGTCAAATATGGCCAGGTCGGATTTAAGCACTTTATCTTCTCTGTATGTCCATTCCATTAACGGAGTAATCTTATCCTGATCTGCTTTGTTTACCGTGTTGGTTTTTAAAACCTGGTCTTTATTGATACTCAGTTTTAGTTTTTTAGTAGGTAAAAAGTTCTCATAGCTTCCACCCATCATGGCAACTTTGTCCTGTTGGTTATCTGATGTCAGGACGTCTAAAATGTCTGATAGTTCTACGCTGTCTGTAATTCCGTAATCTACATAGGGCGACCAGTCGCGGATTCCTTTTACATATTTTGAAGACGGAACCATAATAGGCAAAGCGTCTGAATTCCCGACCTTCTGCTTCATCTGGTCGATATAATTACCATCAGACAGGTATTGGATATTTACCACTCTAACATCGGTACGGTAATTTTCTACCTCCTGAACATACCACAAAGGGAAGGTGTCATTATCTGCATTGGTAAATAGTATAGCATTAGGTGCACAAGAATTTAGATAGTTTTTAGCCCATTCCAATGCAGTGGTTTTTCCAGATCTATTGTGCTCATCCCAGCCCTCGTGTGCCATAAGCATGGGTACAGCAATTATGGCTACAGACGCCGCTACCGCAAAACTGATCCTTGGAGCATTCAATTTAAAGGATAACTCCTTAATGGCAAGCAAGCCTAAGCCTATAAAAATAGAGAAAGCATAGAATGAGCCCACGTAAGCATAATCTCGTTCCCTGACCTGCAATGGGTCTTGGTTTAGGTATACGATAATGGCTAGGCCAGTAAAAACAAACAGCGCAGAAACGATGATCAAGTCCTTCGGACTTCTTTTATACAGGAGGATTAAACCAGCAATTCCCAAAATTAATGGCAAGCCATAGAATAGGTTATGACCTTCATTTGTTGTGATGCTAGGCGGCAGGTGATCTTGTTTGCCAAGGCGCATGGCATCCAGTGGCTTAATCCCGGTGATCCAGGCGCCATCATTGGAAAGTCCCATACCCTGAACATCACTTTGGCGACCTACAAAGTTCCAGAAAAAATACCTCCAATACATATAGCCTAATTGGTAGGAAGTAAAGAACTTTAAGTTCTGGAAAAAGGTTGGCGTTTGCCCGTCGGCCAGGTGCAACCATTCTTTATAAAAAACATTATGCTGAGGCTTGTGACTATAGGTTCTGGGAAATAATAGATTTTTATCGTATTCTGCTTTGATCAGTTTTCCTGCTTCTTCATACTTAGTCTTTCCCTTTCGATAATCGGTTCCGGTTTCGTCATATTTTGTAGGCTCTGCATCAAAGGTTTGTCCGTATAACAGCGGTGTTTCGCCATAGTTTGTACGTCCCAGATAATTATATAGTGATAACGCATTATCAGGATTGGATAGGTTTAATGTAGTTTTTGCATTGGCTCTGATGATGATTAAGAAATAAGAGCTAAATCCCAGCAACACGAAGGATAGGCAAATAACCGATAGGTTGAGGTAGTATTTCTTTTTTCTGATGGAAAAATACAGCGCGTAAGCTACTGATCCCGCTAAAAGAAATAGAAATGCTGTGGCACCAGAACCGAAGCCCATTCCTAAGGTATTCACGAAAAAGATGTCAAATTTAGCGGCCAGCAGAACGAAATATTGAATGATGACAAATTGGACGGCTATCCAAATTAAACCAGCTACTCCAATTGCCTTAACCACACCGATAACACTGGGTTTCCTGGTTTTTTTAAAGTAATAAACCAGAACGATGGCGGGTATGGCCAATAAACTAAGCAGGTGCACACCAATAGAAAGCCCGACAATAAAGGCGATTAAAACCAACCATCGGTCGTTCATGTTTTCTTCCCATTTCAGCACTGCCCAAAAAACTACAGCTGTGAATAAAATAGATAGGGAATAGACTTCTGCTTCAACCGCAGAGAACCAAAAGGTATCTGAAAACGTGAATGCCAGGGCACCAATAATACCCGCAGTGATTACCCATAAGCCGTCAAGTGTATCTTCTTTGGTCTTTAAAATCTTTGCCGCGATTCTGGTGATGGTCCAGTAAAGGAACATTATAGTTCCGGCGCTGAATAGCACAGAACTAAAATTCATCCAATAGGCTACTTTTCCTGCATTGCCCATGGAGAGCAGAGAGAATAGCTTGCCAATCATTAAAAATAGCGGTGCGCCGGGTTGGTGACCTACCTGTAATTTGAAGGCGGCGGCGATGAATTCTCCGCAATCCCAGAAACTGACGGTGGGCTCCATGGTGAGCCAGTAAATTACTGCGGCAATAGCAAAAAGCAGGCAGCCAACCCAGTTGTTGAGCTTTTGATAGTTGATCATGATTTGGTTATAATTTAGGTTAACCAAAAATAACTAAAAGAGTGAATGTTAACTTTTTAGAAATGTTAAAGAGTGTTAAAGAATGTTAAAATGAGGCTAATAATGCTGGATAATTTCAGCTTCAATAACAATATATCCATTTACTTTACTGGAAGTAAAGATCAGGAATTTGCTCTTGTTGGATTTAATCTTATATTTTTTAACTAATGACTCTGGAGTATCTCTGTAATTTCTAACAATGACATTGCCTATAAGATTTTTCTCTTTTTTAAGATCCCCTGAACTAAGAATTCTGTTGATGGTAAATATCCTACCTGGAAATTCAGTATTGACAATACCGCTTGTATACAGTTGGGTTTGAACATCTAGTTTTTTGATGTTGAACTTTTCTGCGATTAAATTGAAGGCGCCGCTTTTTAACAGGGCAACATCTGGCTCGTATAAGTAGCCGGTAGGTGTGGTTTCTATAAATTGAGTTTGTTGCTGGTCGCCAAGGGTAAAAGAAAATTCTTTTTGAGTTTCATTGAGTGTAATTGCGAAGATTTTTACCGGGCCGGCGTATGCTTCCTGAAGTATCCAAACCAATTCTTTGCATTCGTTTTTAACGCTGACAATGTGTATTTCAACAACATGCTTAAGCTCGTTCAGTCCGGCTGATAGATCTAATAGGGGAGCCGTTTTGATGATTAGCCTTCCTGCGCTTTTTAATAGTAGTTCCAGATTTGTGACCACATCAGGACTGCAGTCCTTCAACATAAATACTTTCCCAAATGTGCTGCGCCTGGCGGGGTCTACATAAATGGTGTCGAAATGCTTTTCCTCATTCTTAAGGAACACTAGTCCATCTACCGATTTGAAAGCGGTATTATTTTGTCCAAGTACCGAGGCATTATGAGCAGCAATTTGAAGCAATTCTTCATTAATCTCACACTGTGTGGTGCTTTCCATCCTCCTGGAAAAGAAATAACCATCCACGCCAAAACCGCCTGTAAGGTCTAAAAGGGTCTTGCCTACGGCCAGACCAGATTTATAATCCGCAGTCGTTTCTGAAGATGTCTGCTCTATAGATAGGGTTGATGGATAATATATGCCTGGAGTGTTAAACCATATAGGCAGTTTTTTAGCCGACTTTTTTTTAGCTGAAATCTGGTTGGCCAGCTCAGGTGATTCAATCCTATTTATCGGGCTTTTTGCCAAAGCAATCTTATTTACATCATCATTAAGATGGTTATTGATGTAATCTTGAGCTGCCTTGGTTAAAAGTTCTTTATTCAACTGTTTTTGTCTTTCATTACAATCTGGCAGGTATTTCTGCTTTTTACCTCCAGCAAAATGCTTTTTGATGCCGTTACCCTGTCTATGGTATGCTGGTTGTAGTAACGGATGGTGACCAGTTCAACGCCTGTGTTGTACTTTACTTTATAATCTTTCGACAGATCTGCTATCAGTTTCTCCATTTTTTTTGCATCATGATCAAAACTCACTGAAAAACTAATTGCCGAATTGAGCATGGTATTGATCTTAATCTTGTGATTGTGAAAAAGGTTAAATATTTCACTCAGATTCTCTTCAATAATGAATGAAAAGTCTTTAGGAAAGATGGAAATCAATACTTGATCTACTTTGAATATAAAAGATGGGATTGGTAAGTGATTTTTAGCCCCTGTAATATCTGTACCTTCATGGTTTGGAGCAAGGAATGACCTGACATACAATGGGATATTCTTATTCTGGATTGGCTTAATTGTTTTCGGGTGAATAATTGTCGCTCCATAGTAAGCTAATTCAATTGCATCGTGATAGGAGAGCTGTGGTATTCGCTCCGTCTCATCAAACCATTTAGGATCTGCATTTAGCACTCCCGGCACGTCTTTCCAGATTGTGAGGCTGTCTGCATTTAGTCCCGCACTGAATATGGCCGCAGAATAGTCTGACCCATCTCTGCCAAGGGTTGTTGTGAAATTCTCGCTGGTGCTTCCGATAAATCCCTGCGTTATACCAATATGGTTCTCAATAACCGGCACCAATTTCTTTTGAATCTCTAGCTCGGTTTTCTCCCAGTTTACTTTTCCTTCTCTGTAACTATTGTCTGTATGGATATAGTTTCTTGCATCCAGCCATTTGGCATTAACACCGGTAAGCTCCAGGTATGCAGCTACAATTTTTGTAGAGATGATTTCGCCAATAGAAACAATTTGGTCATATATGTAATCTGGCGCGTCGGTTGGTTCTTCTTCCAGCAACCATTCTATTTCTACAAAAGAATTGTTAATGTCGTCATATATAGGGTGACCGTGATCAGGAAAAAGATTACCTGCGATATCAAAGTGAAATTGTTTGATTTCAGCTAAGATCTCGTGTGTATTTTCCTGGCCGTATAAATAAGCAAAGGTGAGCTCTTCTAACTTATTGGTGATCTTCCCCATTGCAGAAATCACCACTAAGAGTTTCTGATCAGGGCATTGTTTAATGATTGCGGCAATATTTTTAACACCGGCAGCATCCTTTACAGATGCTCCTCCAAATTTATATATTCTCATTAATTTGTATTGGTAAGTAAAGAACTGGGTTTAGCAACTTCCTTTAAAGCACTGAAAGGAATAAGTAACTCCGTGGTTCCGTAAACATAGGCTTTAATCTCGTAAGGGTTATAAAGAAATAATAAGCCCTTATCTGTTACAGTAAAATTTCTGTTGAGGCTGAACTTGTCATTTTCAAAAAAGTATTTGTTTTTCAAACTTTCCTGTTCACCAAGTTTTTCATTCCTTCTAAAAATTTTCTCAGCAATTGCTTCCAGTTTTTTCTGACCATCAGGTAACAGCAATGAATCCAGATTAATTTCCTGATTTGTTTTCGGATTGTAATTGGCATAAATAAACATACTGTTCGGATGAGCTCCTCCAGAGAAGTTAACATATCTTGTTTTAATAGAGATATAGTTTACTGTAGCTTTGACAACGCTGGTATTGATATCCAGAAACCAGGTTTGGATGCGATCTTTATTTTTTAACTGGAAAGAATCAAACTCGTCTATAAAACCCTGAGCGTAATTTTTATAATCGTTGTACTTAAGCTCATCAGCAGTCGCAAGAATTTTCTTTGAAACGAAAGTATTGATCTTTTCACTGGGAAAAACTGGGTGTGTGATAACTGCTTTGGCCGTGTCAGTAACTCGGGAGTCTTTAGAAACCGGATTCTTACTATATACTTTTACAGAATCGTATTTGAAGTTTATGGAATCTGTTTTATGCACAGCAGATACAGTGACGTTCGATGTAGAATCAGCAAGCTCTTCTTTATTTTCTTCAGCGTTACAGGCAAATAGCAATGTCAGCAATAATAATGCGATTGGTTTTTTCATATCAACTGAGTAATTTTTGCCTTAGAAAATGAGGCATTAAGCCAGCCTTCTTCCAGCTGGGCAGCGTATTTATTATAGAAATTGATGGCAGGGGCATTCCAGTCCAGAACTTGCCATACCATACCATTAAAGTTGCGTTCTTTCGCCTCTTTAATAACGGTCTCAAAAAGTAGTTTTCCAATGCCTTTACCCCGATAATCATCCGTAACAATAAAATCTTCAAGGTAAAGTCGGCAGCCTTTCCAAGTAGAATACCTCACATAATATAGTGCAAAACCAACTATATGGTTGTCTGTTTCGGCAACGAAAGCCTTCCAAACCTTGTCTGCGCCAAAGCCGGCATCAACAAATTCCTGTAACGTAACGGTCACTTCCTCTGGTGCTTTCTCGTATACGGCAAGTTCAATAATTAATTCCAGTAGTCTGGCGCAGTCTTTTTCCTCTGCAACTCTTATATCGATGTTCATTCAGTCTTGTAATGTTTTATAATTCTTTTACCAAAAATAGCACTTCCAACTCTGACCATTGTACTACCAGCCTCAATTGCCAGTTTATAATCACCCGACATCCCCATGGATATTTCTTTAAAGTCAGGATCTTTCCTGAAAAAGCTAACCTTTATGCCGTCGAACAACACTTTTAATTCGGTAAATTCGTCCAAGGTCTGCTTATCAGGCGCATTGTTGCTGGCAATACCCATCAGCCCGGTTATTCTTACATTTTCCATGCTGGCGTATTCCTCAGAGCGTAATAACTCTATTGCTTCATCAAAACCAAGACCAAACTTAGTATCCTCATCGGCAATGTAAATTTGCAGGAGGCAATCGATAACCCTTTTGTTTTTAGATGCTTGTTTGTTGATTTCCGTAAGTAGTTTCAAACTGTCTACAGACTGTATCAATGTTACAAAAGGAGCGATGTATTTAACTTTATTGCTTTGTAGGTGACCTATTAAATGCCATTGGATATCTTTAGGAAGCTCTTCTGCTTTTTCAACCAACTCCTGTACGATGTTTTCACCGAAAATACGATGGCCTGCATTATACGCTTCCATAATTGACGTATTGTCCTGGTATTTGGAAACCGCAATTAATTCAACACCGCTTTGTTCAAGCTCATTTTTATATTTCAATAAGTTATCTGCTATACTCATTTATCAGTATTTTTGGTAAAATTAACAACCTTGGCGAACTTTGCCCAAGAAATCATGATCTTTTAAGTTTAATGAAAAGCTATATATATATTGTTATATTCTTATTATTTGCGTCTAGTTGTAAGCCAGGTATTCCGAGCGACATCATTCAACCTGATGAAATGGCCTTGGTACTAAATGATATACACATTACCGATGGGCTTATTTCCACCTATCAGCCTGATTCAGCAAAGATTCTTGCGGCCGCTTTTTATAATGGTATTTATAAGAAATATAATATTGATTCTGCCAAGTATTATAAGAGCATGGACTATTATTATAAAAATCCAACTGTGATGGATGGGATATATAAAAAGGTCAATGCTGGTCTGCTAAAGCTTAAATTAGGTATTTTAAAAGTTGATTCTTTGAAAAATGCTGACCTGATTAAAAAAGCCGACCGTAAAAAGGCTGCAGATTCCATCAGAAAAATAGATTCTTTAACGAACTTGAAACTAAAAAGGATGGCGGATTCTGTAAATAGCAGAAATACTGTTAAAGGTTTAGATTCCATTAAAAAGGCAGATGCAAAGAGGAAAAAGAGAATTAATAAGAAATTAAAGAAAGCTGTGGTTACCAAAACCAAAAAGGCCGTAAAAGTATAATATGTTATATCCTGAAAATTGTTTAGAACGCCTCGGCTTTAACGAGGTTAGACAGCTTATTCATAAGCATTGTCTAAGTGTAATGGGGCAGGAGATGGTTGCAAAAATGCAAGTCATGACGAAGTTTGATCAGATCAATAAATTTTTAAGGCAAACTCATGAGTTCAAAAGTATTTTAGAGAATCAGGAACCACTGCAAATCAGTGCTTTTTTTGATATTAAATCTCTAGCCGATAAGATCAGAGTGGAAGGCACCTACCTCATAGAGGATGAGCTGCACCAAATATATACCTCACTGCAAACTGTATTTTCTGTGCTTCGTTTTTTTGAAGAACGCAAAGAAATATATCCCAATCTGGAAGCCCTGTTTGAACACATACCAGTTGAAAAGGCTATTCTTAAAAAGATAGAGACCATACTTGATCCTAAAGGAAAAATTAAACCCAATGCTTCGCCTGCTTTGCAGCAAATTACTGCCGACATAGCCAAAGGGGAGCAGGATGTTAGAAAGCGGATGGATTCCATATATAAACAGGCAATTGCCAGCAACTGGGTTGCCGATGGAAGTTTAACAATTAGGGACGGCAGGATGTGTATACCTGTTTTGGCGGAAAATAAAAGAAAGCTAAGAGGGTTCATTCATGATGAATCAGCTAGCGGTCAAACCGTTTATATTGAGCCAGAAGAGGTATTCTCGTTAAATAACAGACTTCGCGATCTTGAATTTGACAAGCGGAGAGAGATCATCAGAATCTTAATTGCCTTGACTACAGAACTTCGACCATATACTCCTTTGCTATTGTCCTATCATGGATTTCTAACAAAGCTCGATTTTGTCCGCGCTAAAGCATTGTTTGCCATAGCCGTTGATGCAGATATGCCGGTTTTAATTAAGGAAGCCAAAACAAAACTGGTTAATGCAACGCATCCGCTGCTTTATCTTTCCTTTAAAGAAGACAAAAAAACAGTTGTTCCTTTGAATATACAAATCAGTGATAGTTTGAGGATTGTTTTAGTATCTGGTCCAAATGCCGGAGGGAAATCTGTGTGCATGAAGACTGTTGGCTTATTACAATTAATGGTGCAGAGCGGTCTCCTCATCCCTGTTCACGAATCTAGCGAAGTCGGTATTTTTGATAATATATTTGCCGACATCGGTGATGACCAGTCTATTGAGAGCGATTTAAGTACTTATAGCGCTCACTTAACTAAAATGAGGTACTTTGTAGCACATGCATCACCAAAATCTCTGGTGCTTATTGATGAGTTTGGAACAGGTACAGATCCACAATTTGGAGGACCAATGGCGGAAGCCGTATTGGAAGTACTTAACAATAAAAGGGTTAGAGGTGTTATTACCACTCACTATTCTAACCTGAAACTATTTGCGGGTAATACTCCAGGTTTGGAAAATGCTTCTATGCTGTTTGATAACGATAAAATGAAGCCAATGTATGTTCTGGAAGTAGGTAAACCAGGTAGTTCATATGCTTTTGAAATTGCACAGAACATCGGTTTGCAAAAGGAAGTATTGGATCTAGCAAGGGCAAAGACTGGGACCAATCAGAACCGTATTGACAGTTTACTGGTTGATTTGGAGCGAGAAAAGAAACAGATCTACGATACTAAACTCCACTTGTCTAACCAACAAAACAAGGTGAAAAATTTGGTTGCGGAGAACGAGAAGCTCAAGTTATTCCTGGACGAAAACAGAAAGGTTTTAATTAAAGAAGCAAAGCTTGAAGCACAAAACATTATAAAGAATGCCAATAAGCTAGTTGAAAATACAATAGCCGAAATAAAGGAAAAGCAAGCTGATAAGACAGTAACCAAACAGTTAAGGCAAAATCTACAGAAGGAATTGGTGCAGAATCAGGTTAAGGAAGAAAAGAAACCTGAGAAGGCAATTCCTGTTAGTACGGCAATTGAAGTTGGCGACTGGGTTCAATTGGTAAACAGTGAAACTACTGGTCAGGTATTGGAAATTAATAGGGATAATTTGGTAATTGCCTTAGGAGACCTTCGCTCCGTTTTGAAGAAAAACCGTGTTTACAAGATTAGCAACAAGCAGGCAAGAAAAGTTGTACAGGCTAATTCTTACACTGGCAGCATGTCTGACGCCATTAGCAGTTTTAGTGCAGAACTAGATTTAAGAGGATTTCGTGGTGATAATGCCGTTCACGAGCTGGAGAAATATCTGGATAAGTCAATCATGCTTGGATTTCCATTCATAAAAATTATTCATGGGAAGGGAGATGGGATTCTCAGGAAATTGATCAGAGAATATTTAAAAAAATATAGCCAGGTAAATCGTATTGAAGATGAGCATGCCGACAGGGGGGAGACGGAATTACTTACGTTTATTTCTAGGAATGTTTGTATCGAATGCGAATTATAGCATACTTTAGCAGTCAAATATTTTATTATGATCAATAAAGTAGTTAAGGATGCAGCTGAAGCAATTGCTGATGTAAAGGATGGGGATACTTTAATGCTAGGTGGTTTCGGCCTTTGTGGAATACCAGAAAATTCGATCACTGCGCTAGTTAAGAAGGGAGTAAATCAACTCACCTGTATATCGAACAATGCTGGAGTGGACGATTTTGGAATAGGGCTTATGCTTCAACAACATCAGGTTAAGAAGATGATCGCATCCTATGTTGGTGAAAATGCTGAATTCGAGCGTCAGTTGTTAAGCGGTGAATTGGAAGTAGAACTTATCCCTCAGGGTACATTAGCTACAAGATGTATGGCTGCCGGTTATGGTATGCCAGCGATATTTACTCCAGCGGGAGTGGGTACAGAAGTTGCGGAGGGCAAAGAATCGCGAATATTTAATGGAAAAGAATACCTGATGGAATATGCTTTCGATGCTGATTTTGCAATAGTGAAGGCATGGAAAGGGGATACCGCAGGTAACTTAATTTTTAGGTCAACCAGTCGTAATTTTAATCCTGTAATGGCTATGGCCGGAAAAATTACCATTGCAGAAGTCGAAGAACTTGTAGAAGTTGGTGAACTTGATCCAGATCATATTCATACGCCTGGTGTATATGTTCATCGAATCTTTCAGGGGTTGAATTATGAAAAGAGAATTGAACAACGCACGGTGATCAAAAAAAGTTAATACGATTATGCTGGATAAAAACGGTATTGCGAGACGAATCGCGAAAGAAATAAAAGATGGATTCTATGTAAATCTTGGAATAGGTATTCCAACATTAGTGGCTAATTACATCCCGGATGGAATAAATGTTGTACTCCAATCTGAAAATGGATTATTGGGTATGGGACCCTTTCCTATCGAAGGAGAGGAGGATGCTGATTTGATAAATGCAGGTAAACAGACCATAACCACCCTGCCAGGTTCTGCGATTTTTGATTCCGCAATGAGCTTCGGTATGATCAGAAGTCAGAAGATTGACTTAACGATTTTAGGCGCGATGGAAGTTTCTGAAAACGGAGATATTGCCAATTGGAAAATACCGGGTAAGATGGTTAAAGGAATGGGTGGTGCCATGGACTTGGTGGCTTCGGCTAAAAACATTATTGTGGCTATGCAGCATGTGAATAAGGCAGGTGAAAGTAAACTGCTTCCTAAGTGTACCCTTCCACTTACTGGAATTAATTGCATTAAAAAGATAGTTACAGAACTTGCAGTACTAGATGTACTACCTGATGGCGGATTTAAACTGATTGAAAGAGCACCCGGTGTTTCTGTAGATTTTATTAAACAATCTACATTAGGTAAGCTTTATGCAGATCATGACGTTCCAGAAATGTTATTGGATTAGCTAGATTTCATTTTCACCAAGACGTTCTTTAAAATCTTCAGAAATCTCGTCTGTGATCCTTATGATATCTTCAGGAGTATCAAAGTTATTGATAACTACTTGATGACAATTTTGTTTATAAGGCGCTAGAAATTCCTTATAAGCTGGAACAACATGATTATGCCATTTGTAGAGTACATCATCTTCTGGATATCCCCTTTCCATTCCGTCTCTTTTTACCCTTCTTGCTAAAGCAACCTCTTCGTCTGCTTCAATAAAGATTTTATGGTCTAGTAAGTTGGCAATTTCCTGGAAATGCAAAATGAAAAGTCCTTCAACAATAATAATAGGAGCAGGTTTAATCTCCAGTATTTTAACAACAGCCAGTGGATTGTTGAAATTGTATTCTTTTTTATAAACTACTTCCCCCTTTACTAATTTCTTAATATCGTGAAGAAATTGTTCATCATCAATCGTGGAAGGAAGGTCAAAGTTGTAGAGTTTATTTTCTTCCTGAGTCATTTCTCCAGCATGAATATAATAATCATCCTGTGAAACAAGTGTTACCTCATCGTTTTTAAAATGGTGTAAAAAGCAGTTTAAAAAAAAAGTTTTCCCAGACCCGCTGCCCCCAGCAATACCTATTATGAAAGGTTTATTTTTGTTCATTATCTTGTCCGCCGTATGTTATGTTGCAATAAAAACGTTTATCTAATGCTCCAAGAGCATCAGCTACTGCTTTTGTCATTACAATAATAACATCTTTTGTGGATTCGTTCTCCGTAAATTTACCAACAACCTTGGCAAAGGCAGTTCTGTTACTCATTGGGTTGGTGATCTTCATGACTGTGCCAATTGCTGCTGAGCGGTGCAGTACCAGCATTTTAGTTGGGTCAAGATCCTGATCTGCTATCCAGACAGCAGTACCTTTTTCGTCGATTTGGTTGAGCCCGTATCTGCTTGCAGGAAGTCTTAACGAAGGATTTTTTAATGAATTGGCAGAATCAACCGCTGTTGTTGCAACAGGTGGAACATATGCAGGTTTAACTGGATACTGGCCTTTAATCAAAAGCTTTTGACCAACCCTTAATGAATTGTCCGTCAGGTTGTTTTTTGCTTTCAGCTGATCCATGGTCAACTTATATCTGGTCGCAATAGAATACATCGTCTCGTTTCCAGCAACGGTATGCTCTATGAAATCTTCTGTATTGCTTACCGTTAGCGGTGCTTTTACTTCCTCTACAGGTTTCTGGTAAGTTTTAGTTACCGTTTCCACTGGCTTCTCTGCTACTACTTCAGAGACAGGCTCAGACTCTTGCGTCGTTCCCGTTGTGGCTGGGATCTTTAAGATCTGTCCAATTTGCAAGTTGATGCTCTTGAGATTATTTATTCTCTTAATCTCGTTCACAGTGGTGCCATATTTTTCTGCCAGCATGTTCAGGTTTTCCTTTTTTTGAACAGCATGTTCTACTATCGTTCCTGAAGGAATATCTGTATTAGCAGGTATCTGATTAGTCGGTTGTGGAGCTTTACCTGAAATTGATTGGCCGCTAAAAGGTACATTAGTAGGCACTTTAATGATCACTCCAATTTGTAGGAACTTGTTGTCATTAAAAGTCATGATGTCTTTAGGAACCACATTATATCTTCTCCCTAAAGAGTAATACGTGTCTTTAGCAACTATTTGGTGTATGATTAGTTTCTTCCCGTTATTGTTTTCAACTCCAATTGAATCCCTCGTTGAAGCTTCAGACGTGTTAATAGTGCAGAAAACTGCGATAACAGGTGCAATAAGATATTTATACATTAATTTTTGGTCAAATGATCAGTCAGCAATAATACGAATAAATACAAAATAACATGGTTTGGTTGCATGTTTATCCCAGATGTAATATTAAACGAACATAGCATCTGACTATTGTATAATGAGTCAGATTTTTCAAACCATTATGGGTTACAACTGTTTTTTAATTAACTTAACCTTCCCAATTGGGACACAAAATAACAAATAATATCATGGACGCAAAAGAAATAAGTTTAAACGAGAAAGAAGTAAAGCCGGTGGTTGATTTACTTAACGAATACTTAGCTAACTATCACATTCATTACCAGAAGCTAAGGGGTTGTCACTGGAATATAAAAGGACAAAATTTCTTCACATTGCATATCAAATTTGAAGAACTATATACTAATGCTCAATTAACTATTGATGAAATCGCTGAACGTGTTTTAACACTTGGGAAGCCACCTCACAGTAGATTCGCTGATTACATAGCTGAAAGTGAAATCAAAGAAATTAACACCATCGGCTTAAACGATCTTGATATGGTCGATGCTGTTTTAGACGATATGGCTATCCTCATTCAAATAGAACGTGACCTGATGGAAGCTTCCGATAAAGCAGGTGATGATGGTACCAACGATATGGTGAATAAGTTTATGCAATTTAAAGAAAAAAACACCTGGATGCTACGCTCATTTGCGGGCAAGAAGTAAATCCTCAACTGACTCCGCAATTCATATTGTTAACTCGTCATTGCAAGGTATAAAGCAATCCCCATTGAGATTGCTTCATACCTCTCAATGACGCTTTTATTTTATCCATGTCGCTCTCATTTAACAATATTGTTTCTAATTAGCAATATGGTTTTTATTTCACAATTAGGGTTTTATTTTATTAATATCTTTGATTCGAAATGGGATATAAAAGTTTAGCCGAATGTGTTAACGACCTTGAAAAACATGGTCACCTGTTAAGGATTAAGGAAGAAGTTGATCCTTATCTGGAAATGGCTGCAATCCACCTCAGGGTATATGAGGAACAAGGCCCTGCGCTTTTTTTTGAAAAAATAAAAGGAAGCAAATTTCCGGCAGTTTCCAATTTATTCGGAACATTGGAAAGATCAAGATTCATGTTTCGTGATAGTTTACCGAAAGTAGAGCAACTGGTTAACTTGAGGTCAGACCCTGTCAAAGCATTAAAGAACCCATTAAAACTACCAGGCCTTGGCTTAACAGCTCTTACCGCTCTCCCACTTAAGCAAAGTCTCTTTAAGCAGGTATTTAAAAAAACAACCATCAGTGAAATACCACAAATTGTAAACTGGCCAATGGACGGGGGACCATTCATTACTATGCCTCAGGTTTACACTGAAGATCCAGGCAAACCGGGAATCTTAAATGCGAATTTGGGAATGTATAGAATTCAACTTGCTGGAAACGATTATATCCTCAATGAAGAAATAGGACTACATTATCAGATTCATCGGGGGATAGGTGTACACCAATCTAAGGCCAATGCCAAGGGACAACCGCTTAAAGTAAGTATTTTTGTTGGTGGGCCACCTTCACATCCACTTGCTGCCGTAATGCCATTGCCAGAAGGCCTTTCAGAAATGACTTTTGCCGGTGCACTAGGAAACAGGAGGTTCCGATACTTTTATGATGAGGAAGGATTCTGTATTTCTGCCGATGCAGATTTTGTCATTACTGGCACGGTTTATCCACAGCAAACAAAACCTGAAGGTCCGTTTGGAGATCATCTCGGTTACTATAGCTTAACGCATCCATTTCCAGTGATGAAAGTGCATAACGTTTACCACAGAGAGGATGCCATATGGTCGTTTACTGTAGTAGGTAGACCCCCACAAGAGGATACAAGTTTTGGTGCGCTGATCCATGAGATTGCTGGCTCTGCACTTCCAAAAGAAATTCACGGCTTAAAAGAGGTTAATGCGGTTGATGCTGCTGGTGTGCACCCTTTGCTATTTGCAATTGGAAGCGAACGCTACACGCCTTATCTGAATGAACGCAGGCCTCAAGAGATATTGACCATATCAAATCACATTCTCGGTAAGAATCAACTCAGTTTAGCCAAGTATTTATTTATTGCAGCACAAGAGGATGATAAGGATCTGAATACACATGATCTTTCCGCCTTCTTACAACATATCTTATCGCGTATTGATCTCAAAAGAGACTTACATTTCCATACCCAGACCACAATAGATACACTGGATTACAGTGGAGAAGGACTTAATAGCGGTTCAAAAGTTGTGTTTGCCGCTGCAGGGGAAGTGAAGCGCAAGCTGGCAACCGAAAGCAACTTTGCTAACCTGTCACATGGTATTACTGGATCAAACTTGGCCATGCCAGGAGTTGTCGCGCTTACTGGTCAATCTTATACGAATACGAAAAATGCCCTTAATGAAATAAAAGAATTAACCATCGCACTTAAGGCTAATGATTTGAGCGGAATAGCGCTTGTTGTCCTTTGCGATGACGCTAAATTTGTCGCCAAAAACATTAATAACTTGGTATGGGTAACATTTACAAGAAGTAATCCAGCGACGGATATTTATGGTGTAGATGAATTTGTAAAGGACAAACATTGGGGATGTGATGGGCCATTGATAATAGATGCCAGGAAGAAACCCCATCATGCACCAGAGCTTATAAAGGATGAAGAAGTAGAGAAGAGGGTGGACGTTATTATGCAAAAGAGGGAAAGCGTTTAAGCAATCCCTCTCCAACAAAAAAAATAATTAATTAAAATTTTACCCCAAATGTTAAAAACACGTTATTCCTTGCAGTTTTGATTTCTGCAACAGGTTCTAATGGATTTTCTGCCGTTCCCAATTCATAGGGAGCAAGGCTAGTATTTGTTTCCAAACGCTGATAAGCAAGGTCCAAATAATAGTTGTTTACTCGGTAACCAAAGCCGCCAGTATAGATTTTAGTATCATAATAGCCGCTATCATCTCCTTTTACTCCGGTACCATTCAATCCGTAACCACCTCTTAAGCTGAAGGCATTATTCACTTTATATTCAGCTCCAACTCTGTAATTGATGGCTTCTTTATAGTTGTTTTTGATGTTATTATTTTCAGCCATGATGCGATTTGGATCGCTGCTGTTTACATCGTTAGAAAAACGAATTGAAGAATAATCAATATAATCTACATCTGCACTAATCAAAGCTTTTCCGCCAATGACATAGCTGGCACCTAAGGAACCTTTAAGTGGCGTACGAAGTTTGTATTGGAAAACGTAATTGGTCGGGTCGCTGGTATAATTTCCTGCATTTGTACCTGTGGCAATTCTTGTGTCGAGCGTAACTGTAGTATTGTCTTCAATCAACAACCAGGTAGGGGTTTGTAAAGTTGCACCGATCCGGAAGGTACTAACTGGTCTAAAAATTAGTCCTAATCTACCATTAATACCAGAACCTGTTGTTTCCTGATTTTGTCTCATGGACAAGCTGTAATTAGAATTCTCTGTCACATTAAAACCTGACTCGGTAAACTCACTGTCGTTAATGTATCTTACATTCACCAGGCCAATACTCGCACCAAGATAAAGTTGATTTGAAATGTTTAATGCACCTGCTGCTGTCAGTTCAGAAGTTGAACCAGATCTGATCTCACTCTTACGCTGTACATTGTTAACGTCAGTTTCCGGGAAGTAGGAACTAAGAGAACCAGGATTGGAATTAATAGGTCCATAACCGATTAGATAACCGTCATACGCCATACGCTCTAAACTACCAGATTCTAACCCATTTGGCGGCACATTAGCGCTATTTGCCAAATCAGAATAATAATCTGCGATTGAGTTGTTTGGATTCGTTCCCTGATAACTGAAGTCAGCATTGAAATCGTTGTTTCTTGTGTAGCCAAAGCCGAAGACTGTGCTCACTAAACCACGTTGTGTGTCTTGCCCCTGTGTTCTCAAAGTCGGACTATAAATTACAACACCCAAATTATTTAAGTTGAGCCGATCTTTAGTCGAGGTGGTATTTGACTTAAGAAAAGTAGCGTTGCCACTCATGCTATTAAATTCTGGCGTTAGGCTGAACTCAGACTTAGTAAATAGCCCCAATCCAGCCGGATTTGCACCAAGGGAACTCATGTCTCCTCCAACACCTATCTGTGCGCCGGCCATTCCCTTGAACCTTGCTGTGCTTCCAAAATTAGTCTGCGAAAACCTGAACGCGTCAGGTGCAAAACTCTGTGCATATGTACTTCCTGTAGCAGCTACTATAGCCACTAAGGACAAAAAGATTTTCTTCATGTGTTTTCTGATGATCAAATACTAACCTCTACCTGCTCTTGCTGGTCTTGCACCGCTACTGCTTCCTGATGAACTACCGCTACCAGAGCTTGATCTTGCAGGAGGACTGTAACTTGGGGCAGGTCTTGGAGCAGGTGCACTTTCAGTACGTGTTGGTCTTGCTTCGGGAGCACTAGAACGGTCTGAACGACTAGGAGCTGCTGGCGCATTATTTGGTGCATAACGTTCGGATCTGCTTCTTTCATAAACGGGATTACCATTTACATCAGATCTCCTTGTGGTAGAAGTTGCGGTTCTGTTCATGCCACGGTTGGTTCCAACACCGTTTTCTCTGCCAATATATGGTCTTGCTTTATATTCTGGTACCATTGTAGTCCTGCCAGTATAATAACCGCCATACCCATATCCACCGCCATAATAACCACCACCTAAGAAGCCTCCACCGTAATAGCCACCGCCATAGTATCCTCCATAATAGTTTCCGTACCCAAAATAATTTCCGTATCCAAAGTTATTATAACCCCAAAACGGAGAAGAAAGGTATCCCCACCCTCCATAACCTGCACCATAGAAATCATTATATCCTAAGTAAATACCACTGTATGGAGAATATAAGCTTCCGTAAAAATATGGGTCATAATATGATCTCCATGGCGATCCATAGGAGAACCTGTTAATCCTTGAAGAATAATCCATGTCATAATAAGGATCGCTGGTTCCATAATAGTCATCCTCCTGGTACTGCTCAGAAGATGGAGTTTGCTGTGACGGTTTTACAGGAACAGGTACATAGGTTTTAGCCTGTGCATTACTGCTGTAAACATCATCATTATCAACACTCTGCTGTTGGGCCAGCCGGGGTGTAGAGCATGACGAAACAGCTATCGCTGTAACGGCAAGAATACTGGTGAAAAAATGATTCGGTTTCATATATACTTGGGTTTTGTGTGTTCGAGTTTTTTTGTAGGTATAAATTTATAAATTTGCGACGTACATTACAAGCTATTTAACACAAAAAACGTTCCAGAGAGCTATGAGCAAAGGCATTACAAGTAAAAACGAAGACTATTCCCAGTGGTATAACGATATTGTTATCAAAGCTGACCTGGCAGAACATTCATCTGTAAAGGGATGTATGGTCATAAAACCGTATGGATACTCCATTTGGGAGAAGATACAGGCGGTTTTAGACCAAAAATTTAAGGATACAGGTCACAGTAATGCCTATTTTCCCTTATTCATTCCTAAGTCATTTTTTTCTAAGGAGGCCTCACATGTTGAAGGATTTGCGACTGAGTGTGCCGTTGTGACACATTACCGTCTTAAAAATGATGGAAATGGAAATATAATTGTTGATGAAACAGCAAAGCTGGAAGAAGAACTAATTGTTCGGCCCACCTCTGAAACTATAATTTGGAACACTTATAAAGGTTGGATTCAGTCATATAGAGATCTGCCGCTCTTGATCAATCAATGGGCCAACGTGGTGCGTTGGGAAATGCGGACCAGGCTGTTTCTTCGTACTACCGAGTTTCTTTGGCAGGAAGGCCACACGGCACATGCAACTGCGGATGAAGCTATTGAAGAAACAAGAAAAATGTTGGATGTTTATGCTGATTTCGCAGAAAACTGGATGGCGGTTCCTGTGGTAAAAGGTGTGAAAACTCCTAACGAGCGTTTTGCCGGTGCATTAGATACTTATTGTATTGAAGCTTTGATGCAGGATGGAAAAGCATTGCAGGCAGGGACATCACACTTCCTTGGTCAAAATTTCGCTAAGGCATTCGACGTAAAGTTCACCAATAAAGAAGGTAAAATAGAACATGTATGGGCAACCTCCTGGGGAGTGTCCACCAGGTTAATGGGGGCGCTAATCATGGCGCATAGTGATGATGCCGGACTTGTACTGCCACCACAACTTGCTCCAATACAAGTGGTTATTGTGCCGATTTATCGTAGTGATGAAGAATTGGAGAAAATATCAGTTTTTGTAAACGAGCTTTCTCCTAAGCTTAAGAAATTAGGTATTTCTGTTAAATACGACAATCGTGATACGCAACGTCCAGGTTTTAAATTTGCAGAGTACGAACTAAAAGGCGTTCCTGTGAGGCTGGCAATAGGCGGTCGTGATATGGAAAACGGTACCGTTGAATTGGCAAGAAGAGATACCAGGGAAAAGCAAACAGTTAACCAGGAAGGCCTGGAAATTTATATCGCCCAGTTATTGGAAGAGATTCAAGCCAACATATTCAACAAAGCATTAAAATTTAGGGAAGAGCACATAACTGAAGCCAATTCTTATGATGAGTTCAAGGAGTTGCTAGATGGTAAGGCTGGATTTATTTCTGCGCATTGGGATGGAACTCCTGAAACTGAACAAAAAATCAAAGAAGAGACTAAAGCGACCATTCGTTGCGTTCCTTTAAATAATCCATTGGAAGATGGCGTTTGTATTTACTCTGGTAAACCATCAACCCAAAGGGTGTTGTTTGCCAGGGCTTATTAAGGGTTTAACGACATGCGGTAGTTTAACTACTGAATACTAACCGCTAACTACTAATGACTAATTACCAGAAATGAAATTCGCAACTAAAGCAATACACGCAGGTCAGGAACCTGATCCTTCTACAGGGGCCGTAATGACACCAATATTTCAAACTTCAACTTATGCTCAGAAGTCCCCGGGTGACCACAAGGGTTTTGAATATTCAAGAGGTACAAATCCAACGAGGAAAGCTTTAGAAGATTGTTTGGCCGCACTCGAGAATGCTAAACACGGTTTGGCCTTTTCCAGTGGAATGGGTGCAACTGATGCAGTTCTTAGGTTGCTAAGTCTTGGTGATGAAGTAATTACAGGTAATGATCTCTACGGAGGCTCCTACAGGATCTTCACCAAAGTATACGAGAAGTACGGGATTAAGTTTCATTTCTTAGACTTGTCTAAGCCTGAAAACATTTTGCCTTTTATTAATGACAAAACAAAGTTGGTTTGGATCGAAACGCCAACTAACCCAACAATGAGAATCATTGATATAGCTGGCGTGGCAAAGATTACGAAGGAACATAAGTTGCTTCTAGCGGTTGATAATACTTTCGCATCGCCCTATCTGCAAAACCCGATGGATCAGGGTGCTGATATTGTGATGCATTCTGTTACCAAATATATTGGTGGGCACTCCGACGTAGTAATGGGTGCGCTATTGGTTAATGACGATCAGCTGTATAAAGACCTCTGGTTTGTATATAACGCATGTGGCGCAACTCCAGGTCCACAAGATGCTTTTTTAGTTTTGAGAGGTATTAAAACCTTGCACCTCAGGATGAAGGCCCATTGTGAGAACGGGGCAAAAGTGGCGCACTTTTTACGGAAACATCCAAAAATTGATAAAATCTATTGGCCTGGTTTTGAAGATCATCCTAATCACAATATCGCTAAAAAGCAGATGCGTGACTTTGGCGGCATGGTTTCCATTACACTTAAGGACGCAGATTTACAGGAAACTTTTAGGATCGCCTCCTCATTTAAAGTATTTACCCTTGCCGAGTCCCTGGGGGGTGTGGAGTCTTTAATTAACCATCCAACAACCATGACACATGGATCCATTCCAAAGGAAGAACGGGAAAAGGTTGGTGTTGTAGATAATCTTTTGCGACTAAGCGTAGGTGTAGAAGACATCGATGACCTGCTTGCAGATCTGGAACAGGCATTAAGCTAGGTGATTTGGAATTTTTAGAACTTAAGGATTTTCTGGATACAAAGGTCGAACAATACAATCAACCTAATTTTATTAATAACGATCCGATATGCATTCCGCACGCTTACAGTAAACCACAAGACATAGAAATTGCCGCATTTTTTGCGGCAATTTTAGCATGGGGACAACGTAAAACGATCATTAATAAATGTAATGAATTGTTCCAGCGCATGGATAACGATCCTCATAACTTTATGTTGGGGCATGAGGACAATGATCTGAAGAGATTGCTCGGCTTTAAACACCGTACATTTAACGATACTGATTTGCTATATTTTGTTGCTTTCTTTAAATACCATTATCAGCAGTATTCCAGTCTTGAGTATGCCTTCCTGCCAACCAATGGCGCAACAGATATCACATCTTCATTAAATCATTTCCGTTCCTATTTTTTCTCCCTGCCGGATTCACCAGGGAGAACGGTAAAGCATGTTTCATCGCCTTTGCAAAAATCTACTTGTAAGCGCTTAAATATGTTTTTAAGGTGGATGGTGCGCAAGGACAATAAAGGAGTTGATTTCGGTTTATGGAGTAACCTGAAGTCTAAGGATCTTATTTGTCCATGCGATGTTCACGTAGATCGTGTAGCCCGCCGACTTGGGTTGATAGAAAGAAAACAGACTGACTGGCAAACCGCTATAGAGCTGACCAAAGAACTCTCCAAATTTGATGCTGCAGATCCGGTTAAGTATGATTTCGCATTATTTGGTCTTGGTGTAGAAGAAAAATTCTAGTAATTTTATTCGATGATCACCTTTAAGGCAGAAATAGAGCGCTTCGCAGAAATGGGCGAAAAGACAGGATGGAGCTACGTTTTCATACCTCAGGGACTAGCCAACCAGATCAAACCAGATTGCAGAAAGAGTTTTAGGGTAAAAGGTAAAATTGATCAAGTTTCAGTAGAAGGCATGGCTACTGTCCCCATGGGAGAAGGTGACTTCATTCTTGCACTCAAGGCCGAACTACGAAAGCAACTTAGAAAAGAAGCTGGGGCTGTACTAAGTCTTGAATTAGAAGAGGATAAGGATTTCAAAATAGAGATTCCTGAAGATCTTGAGCTGTGCTTTTCAGATGAACCGGAATTACTCACCGGTTTTTTAAAGATGCCTAAATCGCACCAAAACTGGTATATTAATTGGTTGAATGCTGCTAAAACAGAAGCTACCCGAACCAAAAGAATAGTGAAAATAGTTTCAGCATTGGATAGGGGACTTGACTTCGGAGAAATGATGAGAGAAGGAAAAGTTCCTAGAAACTAGCTGACGGTTTTCTATCATATTTCCTGAACCAACTCCAGATTTTCATCTGAATCACACCTAAGAAAGCTTCTCTAAAAATACGCGTACTCATCTTAGAAGTACCTTCAGTCCTGTCTGTGAAAATGATAGGTACTTCAATCACTTTAAAGCCGTAGTTCAATGCCGTAAATTTCATTTCGATTTGAAAAGCATAACCCACAAATTTGATTTTATCAAGTGGTATTGTAGCCAATACCTCACGGGTATAGCATTTGAAACCTGCCGTAGCATCCTGAATATTTATACCCGTAACCATCCTTACATACATCGATGCAAAATATGACATCAAAACCCTACTCATTGGCCAGTTGACCACGTTAACTCCTTTCACATAGCGTGATCCGACAGCTATATCGGCACCATCTACACAAGCCTGGCGAAGTCTGATGAGATCGTCAGGATTGTGAGAAAAATCTGCATCCATCTCAAAAATGAAGTCGTACTGTTTTTTTGCCAGTGCCCATCTAAACCCATGAATGTAGGCTGTACCTAAACCAAGCTTTCCTGTTCGCTCTTCAAGATGCAGCGCTGGGTATTCTTGTTGTAAGGTTTTAACAATTTCCGCAGTTCCATCCGGTGATCCATCATCAATAATCAAGATTTCAAAGAAGAAACCGAGAGAAAAAACCTTTCTAATGATCTTTTCAATGTTTTCTTTTTCATTGTAGGTTGGGATGATAACTAAACTGTCTGACACGCTTATAAATTGAAAGGACGAAGTTAAGTATTTACTTTACTTCTTGCATTAGCTTTTTAACCAAAGGTGAAATAATGATCAGTCCAACGCCGGCTATCAAAGAATAAATAGCAAGTTGCTTATAGCCATCAGTATAAGTGATTAACTTTTGAACGGGAGTGTCATTCTCTCCGGCTTCAGATAAATTAGCCCCAAGAATTCCTGCCACATATTGTCCGTAAGCACTTGCTAAAAACCACATGCCCATCATCATACCCTGAAGTTTTGGAGGTGATAGCTTTGTCATAATGGATAAGCCGATAGGGGATAAACAAAGCTCTCCCAAAGTAACTACAAAATAGGCAATTGTAAATACATCTAACGAAGCAACTCCATTTGCATTTGCAAAAAATCTTGTGGCATAAAATACAAAATAAGCTCCGCCAAGGAATAGAAAGCCCATTCCAAATTTAATGATTGTATTGGGCTCTATCTTTCGCTTTGCTAAAGCAATCCATATCAAACTAATCAGGAAGGCGAAAATAATGATGAATAATGAATTTGCAGCGTTGTTAACCCCGTTAGGATCTAAAGTTAAAACGCCAAATAGCCTATTATCCAAGTTTCTCGCTGCAAACAAAGCCAGCGAGCCGCCACTTTGCTCGTAAATACCCCAAAAAATAATTGAAAATAAAATAAATACTAAGGCAGCCAATAACTTTTTACGCTCTGATTTGCCATACCTCGCCATCTCAAAGATCAGGTAAATTAGCGCTGCCGGACCCACGGTATACATAAACCAATCCGTGTACTGTGTTTTTGCAACCATGATCATAATTACCGGGACAATCGCCAAAGATCCTGCGTATACAGCATAGTCGTACCATTTCTTGTTGATTGATTTACGTTTTACAACAACTGATTGCGTTAGTATTTTGTCGTCTATACCGGCAAATGATTCGTCTTTAACATTTTCGTTGTCAGTAGGAGGTAAGCCGATTGGACCGAGGCTCTTTTGTGTAAACAGAAAGGTGATTAAACTAATGGTCATCACAATAGCAGCTAATCCAAAAGCCAGGTGCCAGGAATAATCCTTTCCAATGGCAATACAGGCGTATCCACCTAATAAGGCACCAATATTTATCCCGGCATAAAATACCGAGAAACCTGCATCCCGCCGTGGATCGTCAGAGCGATACAGTTTTCCAACCATTGTAGAGATGTTAGGTTTGAAAAACCCGGTTCCCACAACGGTGAAACTGATCCCTAAAAAGAAAAACTGGTGAGGATCATAGGCGAGTATAGAACTTCCAACGATCATCAACAATCCTCCCCAAAATAGTGACTTTCTAAAGCCGAGTATTTTATCAGCAAATAAACCTCCGATAAAAGTAAAAGCATAAACGAACGCTTGTGTAGCACCATATTGCAGGTTGGCATCTACATCTTTCATTAAGAGCTGCGTAACCATAAAATAGGTAAGCATCCCGCGCATTCCGTAAAAGCAGAAGCGCTCCCACATTTCTGAAAAGAATAAAGACCAGAGCTGCTTAGGATATTTTCCTTTAAAATCCTGGATCTGAGCCAGCGTTATGTTTTCTGCCATTCCTATCGTTATTTAACGCCGTGCATTAATTTCTTAATCAGTGGATGAAGCACCGCGATGATAAATCCGGCTGCGATTGGGATCAAAGTGAAAATCAGGAAAAATGTAGATAAGCTATATTTCTTGGTGATTTCTTCAATCATGCTTCCTGATGCTCCAGCAAGTTTATTACCCATGGCGATAAATAAATAATACACACCAAACATAAATCCAATCCATTTTGCAGGAACGAGCTTACTCACATAAGAAAGGCCTACAGGAGAAATACAAAGTTCTCCAAGTGTATGAAAAAGATACGCCAAAACTAACCAGATCAAACTCACTTTGATGTCAGGAGAAGTAATTGCAGTGGCAGCGTAGGCTAGGAAACCAAATCCTAATCCCAATAATACTAGCCCTAATCCGAATTTGAATGAAGCTGCAAGGTTATATTTGCTCTCCCACCATTTGGAAAATACTGGTGCAAAACAAATAATAAATAGTGAGTTAAGTATATTAAACCACGAAGCTGCAATTTCAGTCGTTTCAGCAGCAAATTCACGCTGTACTTTCCATAGCACAATCACCCAAATGATGATAAAACTAGCAGCAAGGATCATGTTCCCTACTTTATATTTAGCAAAAGTTTGTGTAAATAATTTGAAGAGCACATAAGAAATAATACCAAGCGGAACTATCGTGAGCAGTGCATCCACAATTTTAAATGTCATTCCGGCACTACCAGTTAAGATCCTAACCGTGTTCTCTTTAGCAAAAATAGTCATACTTCCTCCGGCCTGCTCAAATGCCGCCCAAAAGAAAATGGTAAATACAGAAAATATCAGTACCACAATTAACCTGTCCCTCACAACATTACCGGGTACATGTTCTTCTATCACTTCCGGTGTGGTGTTTGATTTTACCTCAGCAGCTTTAAGCTTTCTTTCTTCACCAGGTAAAAGACCAATGTTTCCGAAAATATTTTTTGTGAAATAGAATTGTAACATTCCCAGGAACATAAAAATTCCAGCTAGACCGAAACCCCAGCTCCATGAAATCTTTTCTCCTATGTATCCACAGATCATGATGCCTAAAAATGCTCCCGCATTTACGCCCATATAAAAGATAGAATAGGCTCCGTCTTTTTTTTCCGGGAAATCTATGTACATGTTAGAAACGATAGAAGTCATGTTTGGCTTAAATAAACCATTTCCTACCATTAAACAACCAAGTCCTATGTATAAAAACGCGGGTGTTTCCATGGCCATACTGGCATGCCCCAAGGTCATGATCAGTGCACCTAGTATAACTGCCCAGCGGTATCCCAACAACCTATCGGCAATTAAGCCACCCAGTACAGGGGTTAAATAAACGCCCATGGTGTAAGTTCCATACAATGTTAAGGCATCAGCTTTAGACCATTCCCAGCCACCGGCAGCAATTGTAGATGTTAAAAATAGCACCAGCAGCGCACGCATTCCATAATATGAAAACCGTTCCCACATCTCTGTAAAGAACAAAACGAACAATCCTGCGGGATGTCCGAGCACCTTACTCTCAAAAAAATTATTTGGGGTATCCAAACTCTTTGTACTCATTTTAGTTTTTTAGTAATTATAGTTAGTTTAGTTAGTTCAAAGCGCAAGATAGTGACCTGCAACCATACTTTCAAACTTATAGCTTTTTTATGGCTTTAGTATTTTTATCCTTTGGATCAACATAAAAGTCGTCCATATTGCTTGGTTCATTCTTGAGTTCTACGTTTTCAACCAATTTTAATCTTCCATTAATAATTTTATAGGCATCAAAGCTCAAATCTGAAGCGTAAAACTCAAAATTGCCTACCATGTCCTCAGAAAAAGGCGCTAAATGATCAAATACGATCATGTTTACACTTTTATCCAGTGTCAATGTCATTGAATTGAGCTTATTGTACTCAAAAACTACTCTGTTTCTCGTGGTTCCAGCTCTAACGCCATCAAAAATGGCCTTTCCAAATACAGGCTCTCCCTTTTCGAATGAGATTACATCAATCACCTTTTTAGTCGTCTTACTACTATTTCCTTTCCATCCAAGCAACACAAAATAGGGTGCTTTTCCAGTTACTACAACAGGTATTATCTCGTAATAACGTGCCCCGAACCAGGTTTTATTACTAACTATCTGATTTACATCTGTAATATTATCTGTATTGTCGATCAACGGAAACAACTTTAGCTTTCCATCTTTAGTTGCCATTTGTATCGTACCAAAATAGCGATAGGTACCATCTTCCAATGGAATTTGCCAGGAAAAAATACGGAAGGAGTTATCCGGTGATTTTAGTATAGTTATTTTCTGCAGGGAATCAAACGGATAGCTGAAAGAGGCCTGGGTTTTTAGTGAATTAACCAGGGTCTTAATAAATACAGCATTTTTTGCAAAACGCTCGCCAGTACTTTGTGCAGTCGCGGTCTCATTACTCAGCCTGATCAAAGTATCCTGATATTTGCTCATTACCGGTACATTGTTAAAGTTAAAGCTATGCTGCGCTTTAACGCCGATGGCAAAGCAAACTATGAATAGGACGACTAAAGTACGAAGGCCTTTGTTCATTTAACTTAAATTTTCTATCACTATGGCACTGGCACCTCCACCGCCATTACAAATTCCTGCTACGCCTATTTTGCCCTTTTTTTGTTCCAAAACGGAAATCAGTGTTACCAATATCCTTGCACCAGATGCACCGAGGGGATGCCCCATAGATACGGCACCGCCATTAATATTTACCCTATCTGCATCTAATCCCATCTCTTTATTATTTGCAAGTGAAACTACGGAAAAAGCCTCATTAATTTCAAAAAAATCTACATCAGCTAAACTTTTTCCCGCATTTTTTAATGCTAAGGGTATGGCTTTTGAAGGCGCAGTTGTAAACCATTCTGGTGCCTGTTGTGCATCCGCGTAAGCTAAAATCTTTGCAAGGGGCTTTAATCCTAGTTCAGCTGCCTTTTCCACACTCATCAACACCAATGCCGCGGCGCCGTCATTTAGTGTAGAGGCATTTGCTGCGGTAACTGTACCATTCTTTTTAAATACAGGTTTTAAACCTGGTATCTTGTCAAACTTAACAGCATAAGGTTCTTCATCTTTGTCAATAAGCGTGATGTCGCCCTTTCTGTCTTTTACTTCAACAGCGATGATCTCATGATCAAACTTACCATCTTGCTGTGCTTGTTGCGATTTTTTATAAGAACTGATGGCGAAAGCATCTTGTTCCTCGCGACTAAACCCGCATTCTTCTGCGCACAGTTCTGCTGCCGAACCCATATGATAGTCATTGTAAACATCCCACAAACCATCTTTTACGAGTCCGTCGATAATCTGTCCATGGCCTAAACGGTAGCCATTTCTTGCTTTATCCAGATAATAGGGTACATTACTCATGCTTTCCATTCCGCCGGCCACAATAATATCATTTTGTCCCAGCGCAATACTTTGTGCAGCCAGCATAATGGCTTTAGTACCAGAAGCGCAAACTTTGTTTATTGTAGTGGTAGGAACATCTGGTAAACCCGCAAATTTAGCCGCCTGTGTAGCGGGAGCCTGACCAAGATTTGCTGATAATACATTTCCCATGTACACTTCCTGCACATCCGATGACTTAATACCAGCTCTTTCCACTGCCGCTTTGATGGCAAAGCCACCCAATTGTGTTGCCGAAAATCCAGCTAAAGAACCTCCAAAACTGCCTATCGGCGTTCTAACTGCTGATACAATCACTACTTCTTTCATATCCTTTTGATTTGGTTGAAGGCAAAGTTATGTAATTATTGGAACTGAATAGTAGGAACGAAATGAAATAAAAATCTGGCTTCTATGTATGTTGCATAAGAGTGGTATATGCAATTATGGGACTAGCATTAGGATATTAATTGAAAATAGACCTTGGACTTTTATTCGTCCAGACTTTTCAAGTTTCGCTTTCGTCTTTTAGATTTCAAGGCTTCGTTCAATAAAAATTCAATTTGTCCGTTCGTACTTCTAAACTCATCACCCGCCCACTGCTCAATTTCTTTGAGCAGGGTAGGGTTGATCCTCAATACAAAAGCTTTTTTATCTTTCTCAGACATATTTAGTTATTCGCCGGGTTTAGTTATACAACGTTCCGGTGTTTACAATAGGTTGTACATTACGATCGCCACATAACACTACAAGCAAATTACTTACCATAGCAGCTTTACGTTCCTCGTCCAGTTCAACAATGTTTTTTTCAGAGAGCCTGTCGAGCGCCATTTCCACCATACCCACGGCGCCTTCAACAATTAATTTTCTGGCAGCAATAACCGCGGTGGCCTGTTGGCGCTGTAACATGGCGCTTGCAATTTCCTGAGCGTACGCCAAGTGTGATATTCTGGCTTCAATAACCTGGATGCCGGCTCTGGATAACCGTTCGCTTAATTCTGCTTCCAACAAAGTGCTAACTTTTTCTGCCCCGTCCTTTAACGTAATCGTTGCTTCCTCATCTTCGAAATTATCATAAGGGAATATATTCGCCAGGTGCCTTACCGCTGCTTCACTCTGTATCGTTACATATTGCAGGTAATCTTCAACAGCGAACATAGCTTTAGCAGTTTCCTGTATTTGCCAAACTACAACCGCTGCAATTTCAATAGGATTGCCCAGTTTGTCATTTACTTTAATTTGATGTCCATTTAAGTTCCTGGCCTTTAATGATACTTTCTTTTTCACGGTAAGGGGATTGACCCAGAAAAAGCCATCGGTTTTAACAGTACCTACATATTTTCCAAAAAGAGTCAATACTTTGGATTCGTTTGGATTGTTAATGATTAAACCTGGTAGTACCAACACAAAGTTGATGACCAAAACAATTGGGCCGATAATAAAATGTTGAGTTGCCAATGCAAAAATTCCGGCAGCCATTAGCCCAAGAAATAAGACAAACGTCAGGTAGCCTGATGGTGGAGTGATAATTTTTTCTGTATACATAATGATATTGATTTGATATCATAAAGTAATACAAAATATTCCGTATTTGCAAATATTTTTGATGCATTTAGAAATGTCCTTACACTTACCAGTTCTCCCACATGGTCGATGATTTTCCCGGGATTTCTCCCATCTTTCTTCCGAAAAGAGATGTTTTAATGGGATAACCATGAGAGAAGGATGGGAAAATACGACACATGTCTACAACAGTACCATAACTTGTTATATATTTAATTTGAACCAGAGAAGGAAATTTATGTTATTTTTGATAAAATCAATCTAAAATCGTTTTGGCTAAAATCAAAAAGAATTCGCATAGAGTGCTTTACAGAAAGTACTCATCAAACATTAAGTATGTGATGATGGTAGTTTCTGTTTTCCTGATCACTGCTTTTTTACCCAAGCAACCACGTTTCAGGTATGAATTTGAAAAGGGGGAAATATGGAAGAACAAAGATCTGGTATCGCCTTTCAGCTTTGCCATTTTAAAGACTACACCCCAGGTAGATATCGATAAAAAAGAAGCGCTGAATAATATATTGCCTATTTATACATTCAATACCGCCATGGTTAAGGAAGTTGAGGATGCATACTTGAATGAATTTGATGTAAAATGGAGAAGCAGTGGATTACCAGAGAACGAAAAGGATGGATACAAAAAGTATTCATTTAACCTCCTCAAGTCAATTTACGAAAAAGGTATTATTGGTCTAAATGTTAAACACCAAAAGCTGGGAAAGAATTATGATTTTTCACTGGTTGAAAATAACATCAGTAAAACGTTGAATTCCGGAGATATTTATACTGTTCAATCTGCACTAGAGTACTACGGTAACACATTTAAATCGGTTAACTTGAAGATAAAAGAAACGATCCTCAATTTGGTTGAAGATCACTTGCAGGCAAACATTGTGTTTAATGAAAAATTGACTGCAATGGTGCAGGAAAATGCAGTAAATAGTCTCTCTACCACACGTGGTATGGTTCAAAAAGGTGAGCTGATTATTGCCAAGAACAATGTGATTGACGATGAAGTATATCAGAAGCTACAGTCGTTCAAAGAAATTTACGAGGCGCAAACTAAAACTATTGGAGACAGTAAACTGGTTTATTTCGGCCAGATTTTGCTGGTCGGCTTTATTGTAAGCCTACTAATGGTATTCCTTAAACTATTTAGGAAAGATATTTTTGCAGATAATAGGCAGCTTACCCTAATTTTGCTAGTAACAACAACTATGTTGCTTTCACTAACCTGGGCCATAAAGTTGAACCTGCCGAGTTTATATTACATCCCGTTTTGCATTGTACCTATCATTATCAGGATCTTATTTGATACCCGATTGGCGCTCTATCTGCATCTACTGGTGATTTTGATAGCTGGTTTTTTTGTTCCCAACAGTTTTGAGTTTGTGTTTTTCCAAACCACAGCTGGTATGGTAGCAATTTATAGCATTAGAAACCTAATTAAAAGAGAGCAGTTATTGTTGTCAGCACTCTTTATACTTTCTGCATATTTCATTTCATTCGTAGGTATTGCACTGTTAAGAGAAGGGTCCATAACCACAATTGAATGGGGCAATTTTGTGCCATTTGTGATTAGTGTACTATTATCTCTGCTGGCTTATCCATTGATCTATGCATTTGAGCGATTGTTTGGTATCACCTCAGATATTGCATTGATTGAGCTCACAAACACCAACAACAAGCTCTTGCGTGAATTGGCGTTTAAAGCGCCAGGTACATTTCAGCATTCTTTGCAAGTTGCGAATTTGGCAGAGGCGGCTATTTTTAAAATTGGCGGCAATTCTTTGCTGGTAAGGGCAGGAGCACTGTACCATGATATTGGTAAGATTGAAAACCCGCAATACTTTATTGAGAACCAAAACACGGCAGTTAGTCCGCATGATAAACTCCCTTACGAACAAAGTGCACAGATCATCATTAAGCACGTCCACAAGGGTATAGAAATCACCCGTAAGCATCAGTTGCCGGAAAGTGTGATTGACTTCATTAGAACGCATCATGGAAATACACGTGTAGATTATTTTTACCAGAGTTTTTTAAAGAATTCGCCAGAAAAGTTTGTTGATGAGAACATTTTCCGCTATCCAGGACCTATTCCTTTTTCTAAAGAAACAGGTGTGCTGATGTTGGCGGATTCGGTAGAGGCGGCATCAAGAAGCTTGAAAAACCCAGACGCGCAAAGCATCAATGCACTGGTTGAACGGATCATCGACTACAAATTGGAGCAAGATCAACTAGATAATTGCGATATTACGTTAAAAGATATAGAAACTATAAAGCTGATTTTCAAGACTATGCTTATGAGTATCTATCATGTGCGCATAGATTATCACCAAACACTGTAATTTTTTTTTGCAAACATCAATGAATTGCTATATTTGCAACCTCAAAAGGGAGCTTTTGAGATTGGAGGGATGCCTGAGTGGCCGAAAGGAACAGTTTGCTAAACTGTCGTACTGGCAACGGTACCGAGGGTTCGAATCCCTCTTCCTCCGCAGAAATTATAGAGATATAGCAGATATATTAATATAGTTTGGACAAATTTAGCTTTTACCAGTTTAAAGTCTAACTTTGCAATCCCTTCGAAAAAGGGAATAAAGAAGATACCAGTTCGGGGTGTAGCGTAGCCCGGTATCGCGCCTGCTTTGGGAGCAGGAGGTCGTAGGTTCGAATCCTGCCACCCCGACAAAACTATTTGGAAAAGTAGTTTAATATTGACCAGTAAAAAAGAAGATACCAGTTCGGGGTGTAGCGTAGCCCGGTATCGCGCCTGCTTTGGGAGCAGGAGGTCGTAGGTTCGAATCCTGCCACCCCGACAACTAGAAGTAACGCTTCTATTTAAAAGGCCTTAAATCATAGATTTAAGGCCTTTTTGTTGATAAGTCAAATCATCTTATGTATAATGACGTAAGAAAAAAAAGTATTTGGTATTTTTTATCATCGGCGTTTTATGACTATTTAAGACTCGAAGCATGGTCATTAGGAAAATCCTCACCTGACCAAATCTTTTGTGAACTCCATTTTGCTGGTGGATTTGTCCAGAAAGAATCACTGGCCGGCAATCCCAATGGAAGAAAGATCGCTGTTGCAAGATAAGGGCTTCCCTGATTGTTATATACATCGGCAATGTCTGGTTGGCTACCATACAAACCAAGACTCAGCCAGCCGTTGTGATAAGTACTTTTGCTTTTGAGCGTTTTCTCGATTACCGCAGTTAGAGCGCATCTGACCTGTTCAGGTTTTAGTTCAGATGGAAGTGCTTTTTTTAATGCCATATTCGCCAGGTGATGAAAGACTGCTCCTCTATAGATTATTGAACGTCCTACAACCGGGAACGTACCGTCGATATGAATCAGCCGCTCCAGAATCACTGCATACCGTTCATTTCTTTTTGCGATTTTAGCGAACATATCTGCGTAATCACTTGTGCGGCTTCCGATCACCTCGACCAAGGTTGAAAGATAGGGATGGATCACAAAACTGTTGTAATAATCAAAAGCATAGCTTGTTCCATCTTTATAAAGGCCGTCGCCTATATACCATTGTTCCATTTGTTGTAGTGCGTAATCTACACGCATCACATCCCAAGGATAGCCATATTTTGCAAGAAAAGCTTCATTGACTGCTGAAAAAAGCAACCAGTTTGAAAAGCCGGGTTTAAACTTTCTTGTTGTTTTAATCGACTGTACTAAAAGGTATTGGTATTTGCTGCCCAGGTTTTCCCAGATCCACGGTGCTCTGATTACTGCAAGTGAAATAAAAGATGCGTCTACAAGTTGCTGTCCGTTAAGGTCATAGCGCATGAAGTCTTTGGCGGTTGAGTCTAATGAATTTCTTAGCCCATTTATGACCCAAATCCGGTATTTTTCTCGCAGCCTGACTTCTTCTGGGTTACCGCCTTCTAGTTGTATCCATGGGGCAATACCGCTTAATACCCGGCCCAGCACTTCCAGATATTGTACTTTAATGCGATTTTCTTTGTTATCAACCCGCTGGGAAGTAACTTTTGGCATCATGATGTGTAAGCTGTCTGCAGCAAGGCTGCTCAGTACCGGCGCCACCATTTCGTCCATTTTGGAGAGCCAGATCGCCCGATCAGTCTTCAGCCCTTGTGTCGCTCCTCTTTTCTTCTGGCCCTGAGCATTGTTATAGACGATCAAAAACAAACAGGACAATAATAGCCGCGAATATTTCATAGATTCAAACATCTACCAATATACCTAATAAAGTTATATCTCCAGAATCGCCAAGTATTTGAAGATGCCTTTTCTATCGAAACACCTTCCCAATGATCTGACCGATCTCCGCGAAATCATCGTGGTTGTTGATGGAACGCCTCTCTACGTGTGAATCCTGTAATTCTGAAAAGGGGTAGACCAGTAAGTAATTACTATCTTTCAACTTTTGATTGAGCAGATAAGGCAGATTACCCATCTGAGAGCGGTAAGAATTCATGCCGCGTTTAGCCATCATGACGATCAGTCCCTCATCATTCTTCAAATTAAGCAGTTTATCAACATGGCTCCAGTTTTCCATGATGTGAAATGCCGTTTCGATATTGGATTTTTCTAATATGCGCTTCAATATGGTAATGATACCATTTGTAGTGTGAAATTCAATGACCGCACCAGATCTCCTGCCAATGTTCCAAATGCGTAAGAGCGCGTAAAAGAAGCCTGGCTCTTGGTCTGCCTGGTCAGGGATGATGACAAGGTATTTTTTAACTGTTGCAATAGGTTGGGCTGCGTGATAGACCATAACGTTTACATGGACATTCTTCAAATATCCGTTATAAAGATTTTCCATAAATGTTCCCGAAAATCCTTTTTCATCCTGAAGCCCAATAACCAGATCAGTGATGTTCTGTTCCTTCAGTACATTGGTGATTCCTGAGATGACATCATTGTCGTATCTGGTGAGCGGGATAATAGTAGTATCTGCTGAAGCACCGTTTTGAACTGCCTTCGACAATAGCTTTTCTGCATTTTTTACGGAAGACTCATTCTTATCCTCGTTAATAACATTCAGCGCAAACAGGCGATTGGTATTGGATTCAGCTTTAATTAGCAGGCTAAGGTTAAGCATAGCTTCTACCGTTTCCTCATGGTTCATCGCCAATAGAATATTTTCTTCTTCCGGACTGTTATTAGAAACCGTTTGCTCGTTCTCGGTTTGGGATATCTTTTGTGCGCTGGACATGGATACGAAGGAAGAAATCGTGCAGGATACCAGGATTAACAGGATACTGCCATTCAATACATGTTCATTCAGTAACCGGATGGGTTCACCGTCTGCAGTTTCCGAAATGATGATGTTGTAACCCACCATGACCGAGGCCAGTGTAGCAGCTGCAGAAGCGGAACTCATGCCAAAGACCAGCATCCCTTCATCTTTAGAAAAACTAAATGTTTTCCTGGTGGCCATTGCAGCTAAATACTTTCCGCCGATGGAACAGACCAACATCACTGCGGCAACACCAATCGTTTCCCAGCTCTTAAAGAACACCTTAAAATCAATTAGCATCCCTACACTAATCAAAAAGAAAGGTATAAAAATGGCATTTCCCACAAATTCCACCCGATTCATTAGTGATGAGGAATGCGGTATCAGCCTATTAAGGGCTAGACCTGCAAAAAATGCACCAATGATTGCTTCAACACCCGAAAGTTCTGCTGCCAGTGCTGCGAGGTAAATGACCACGAGTACAAAAATATACTGGGAGATTTTATCTTCTACATTTTTAAAGAACCAGCGGGCAATTATGGGAAACACGACAAGTACGACTATGCTGAATACGATCATGGAAATAGAAAGCTTTATCCAGAAAGCAGTGCCGACTGATCCTTGAGTCATCCCCACTACGACTGCCAAAACCAGTAGTGACAAGACATCTGTGACCATAGTTCCTCCAACCGTTACATTTACAGACAGGTTTTTAGCGATACCCAATTTGCTGACTAGCGGATAGGCAATCAGAGTATGTGAAGAAAATAGACTGGCAAAAAGTACCGAAGTTAATAAGTCAAATCGAAGGATAAAGAGCCCTGACACCAGGCCAAGCAGAAAGGGAAATGCGAAAGTGTACCCTGAAAATCCCAGGCTTTTCCATTTATTCTTTTTAAAATCGCCCATATCAATTTCCAGTCCTGCAAGAAACATGATGTAAAGCAAACCTGTAGTACCAGTTACCACCACGCTACTGTCCCTCGCCAGTAGGTTGTATCCATTGGGTCCAACAATTGCACCTGCAATAATGAGGCCCAGCAAATGGGGTACCTTTATTTTGTTAAGCAGAAGCGGTGCACTTAAGATGATAATCAATTCCAATAAAAACTTGAGCACAGGATCTTCAATAGGAAGCGTCAGGTGCTGGATGTTAAGCAAAATCATAAACCTATAATTTGGCGGTGCGCTCCAGTTCAACAGTAAACTTCGCTTCGCAATTTTCATTAACCAATATGGTCTGGGTACCTTTCATCTGGTTCTTCCCAGATGCATTTAGCAGCACCCTGATGTCGACCTTTCTGGTCGCAGTAGAATCAGATTTATAATGCAAGCTAATCTGCGTAGAGTCCACACTGGCCGTATAAACCCTTATTAATTTTTCTTTATTGATGATCTTGGTGAAAATGCTGGTGGTGTCATTGGCAAAAACCCAGGTATCCGTGCGCTGATCGCCAACTACGTAATCACTACAATCGGACTCATTACATACCGTTTTACCAGTCCAGATGCCTGGGATATCTGCAGGCCAGCGAGTAATGATTGTCGTATCCATTTTTCGTGACATAACGCTGTCTCGCATTTGAATCAGCGACTGGTAATCCGCTTCTTTGGCCGCAAATTCCATTTCCTTAGCCATTAGGCTTTTTTCCCGTTCATCCAGTTGTTGCTTCCTCTGATCGTTCTCACAGGCGGATAAGCAAATCAGGGCTAGGGTATAATAAAGTATATCTCTGAGTTTTATAGGCAATTTTTTCATTTTATTTCAATCTTGATTAGCTATCTAAATAGCCTTAGGAAATAAAAACTCTTTCAAAAACCCGACCATACATTTCTAGCGCGTTAAAATAAATTTATTGGTGTATTTTTTTATATTTTTAACTATGAAATGGATCCTGGGGCTTATCTTGATATTCACTTTTTCAGGATGTGGCATCCTGATGAGAAACAGGTATACCAGTCATCACGGGGTAGAAAAAAACGAGTATGCCCTTCCGGTGATTAGCTATGCTCCTGAGAATGGTTTGTCCAGAAGAATTCTGTTTCTGTTCTCTGGAGATGGGGGATGGACGGATTTCGAAGATCAGTTAGCTATTTCATTTGCCACAAAGGGTTTTCATGTAGTTGGCTTCAATTCAAGAAGCTATTTTTGGGAACAAAGAACACCGGAGCAAACAACTAATGATATTCAATTATTAATGAACAAATACGTTACTGCTGATCGGTACAACCGGATCTATCTCTGTGGATATTCTTTCGGTGCAGATGTTTTACCATTCATTTATAACCGTTTACCAGTTTCCCTGAAAAGTAGAGTGCAGGCGCTGGAGATGCTTTCACCTTTTGCCAGTTCAGATTTCATAGTGCATACTTCAGATTTGCTCAACTTGTCAGGAGACGATTATGCTTATAAAGTACAACCAGAAGTAGAATTGGTACATATCCCGGTATATTGTTTTTACGGAGCTCAAGAAGATCCTAAGCCGTTGGCTGGGATAAAGCTTAACAACTTTGTGTTGAAGGTTATTGCAGGCAGTCATAAGTACGATAAGGGTGAATATGCAAAAATAGTTTCCGCTTTAAAACCGGCTAAACGATTAAATAAACAGCAATGATATCCACGAAACATCATTGTCTGATTACTTGAAAACTAAATAGCAACATCAATTCCAGAGAATTTGCAGGCCTTTTCTGCACGAGTTTAAGTTATTTTAAGCTTAAATGTAGAAATTAAAGGTTAGTACGATTAACGTGGTATGTTTAAACTAGAAATTATGTTCGCAGACGGTGCGCCTATCTATTGGTATTTACCTAAACAATATTCTGTAACTTTTTTAGGTTCGTTATCTCTAATCTCAAGATCAGTTAAATTAATAGATACGTTATGGGATTATTTTCAGCCTTAATGGGCAACGCAGGTACGGTAAGTCAGGATGATTTAAAAAAGAATTACGGCACATTACTTACCGATAATGAAGAAATTGAGTTGGGTTTTAAATTAATAAGAGACACTTTCATTTTCACCAACAAACGGCTAATTATTGTCGATGTTCAAGGTTTGACAGGAAGCAAAACGGAATACGTTTCTATTGCATATAAAGCGATCTCACGATTTAGCGTGGAAACAGCGGGTACTTTTGACCTGGATGCAGAATTAAAGATCTGGGTTTCTAGCGAAACTATTCCTAGTATTCGCAAAAAGTTCAACAAATCGGTGAATGTTTTTGAAGTGCAGAAAGTACTTGCGCACCACGTGCTTGGGTAGCAATTGCTTAGCGGCGTTTAAATTTGAATTTTCACAATTAAAATGCTTTGGTATGCTATAGAGCCATTGGTCTCAGAATCCCCTGAATGTTCCCTTGAACTTGCGGCGAAGAGTAAACTTAGCCTGATCAGGAAAATTGTTATTTTAGAACCCTGAATGATCACAACGCAAGCATCGAGAGCAGGCGCAAAGCACTGGCCACACTATTTGCACAGCAGCGTCCCAAACTAGTAGCTGAACTTCCTGGCTTTTTAGACAATCCTAGCCTTCAGAATCATGCTATTCGGGCGTTTGCTAATTATCTTATTAAGATCTTCTTTAGTGCTCCCGTAGACCAAAGTGACCACAGCATCAGCAAAGGCTGAAAGAAAAGTCTTGCTAGCCTTTTACCGTCGGTATCCAGTCCAAAAGCATCGGTATGATTTATATATTGAGCGATGTTACCAGGGAAAATGAGGAGGTAAAATATGGCAAGTGCAATGCCAATTTTTATGCGTTGTTTCTTATAGAATATCATAGAGAGTCCAAATACGGCTTCAACAATACCTGACAGAATTACTGTTGAATCTTTGTTCAATGGAATCCAATTCGGTACCTGCGCCTGAAATTCCTGCCTTTGAAAACTGAGATGGCCAATGGCTGCAGCTAGCATAAAAATACCAAGTATGATTCTAAATATGTTCTGCGTGGTGGTGGTTTTTCCTTGAATTTGCGCTATTCGGTGTTGCATGAATTTATTCCTTCATATTTCGAGCCAGTATAAACATTCTCAGAAAAATGCTGCTCTTATTTTGTTTTGATCAAGGCTACTTTTGAGGAAGTACCTTGAAGTGATACATTGTTTTGCTTCACCTCTGTATTTGTAAATGAGAATGCCATTAAGATAAATACCGGTAATAATAAAAGGAGGAATGGCGATACGTTGGCTAACTTTTTCATAATCGTTTCTTTTGCTTTGTTTTTCAATCTTAAGTGCTTGCTATTGCCCTGTTTGATGAAACAAATAGAAGGATTAAAATAAAGCAGCTAAAATGTTTTAGACCAAGCACGAAATGTCCTAGATCAACCGTGAAAAACGATTGTTAAGTTATCAAATTGATGATTCGACCAATTCATCGAAAAATATTGGTTGTTTGTAGATAAAAAAGAAGCTGCAATGAACACAAGTAAACTTATTTGGGCGAAACAATAGTGTCAATTCACGAAATTAATTCTAATTTATGCGCTGAAATTAAAATGAATTCGAATTCATTCACAATGAGAATATTAACTATCAGATTCAAATTATCAAATACCGTTAAGTGCATATCGATATTTGCATTATTATTTTTTCTAAATGTTAACGTGCAAAGCCAGGATTTGAGCCAGCAAAACGAGCTATTCTGGCGTACGAATTCCAGCAATGGCATTACGTGGGATATCACGCAAGAAAAGCATTTGCCTCATGCGGATAACATCGAAATGTCTGGCTCCCTGGTTTCAGGAATTATAAGATATAAGGTTGATCAATCGAAACAAGTGCAGATTATAAGGGATGTGATTTTTCCTCAATTGCGGAAATACAGCAAATCCAATGAATCGATGTACAGAGCATATCTGCGTGATGAATACAGCGACAACATACTACCTGTGATTACCCTGGAGGACAAGAAATTTGAAACAGGTGTACTTGACTCAGTAAGAATTGATGGAAAAATCAGCTTTTATTTTAGAGAAAAGGATGGAATAAGTATAGTTCGAACTTTTTTTCCGTCAATGGACAAGCGTTGTTTTGTAGAAAAATGGACAGTGAAAAATACCGGGTCATCGTCAAAAAGCCTTAAAATTGGGGCCACGAGATATGAACAAGAAGAAGCTGGATGGCACGGGAAATATCACAGGAGCATTTTCACCGATGCGCAGGGATTAGTGAACCTGGATCCAGGTGCCAGATATGAATTTGGAGTTTATTATACATCAACATTGAATGATGAGCCGCAACTGAAAAAATCTTTGTCAGAAATAGAGGGTACTCGGGATTTATTCCTGGATAGCATTTCAAAAAGTCTTGTTCTAAAAACGCCTGATAAGATCATTAATTCCTTGTTTTATTTCTCCAAAATAAGGGCTGCGGAGAGCATTTTCCTATCACACCTGGGATTGGTTCATTCACCGGGAGGTGGTAATTATTACGTTGGAATATGGGCTAATGATCAGGCAGAGTATAGCGGGCCGTTTTTTTCATATCTCGGTTATCAGAAAGCAATGCAGGCAGCTATGAATGCCTATAATATATTTCAAAAGAACATACCAAAAGATGGAGGTAAAATGTGGGCATCCTTTGAACTGGATGTCTCCGTTCCGTTTGGAGAGAATGATCGTGGAGATGCTGCCATGATTGCCTATGGTGCTACTCATTTTTTATTGGCTTCGGGAGATAAGGCAAAGGCTGAAGAGCTTTGGCCGTTAATCGACTGGTGCCTTAAATATACTCAAAAAAAAGTAACGGCAGATGGTATTGTTGCTTCTGAGAGCGATGAATTAGAAGGTCGGTTTCCTACTGGAAAGGCAAATTTATCGACCTCTTCGTTATATTATGGTGCGTTGGTACAAGCCTCGCGATTGGTAAAAGCGATGGGTAAGCCTTCTGCTTTAAGTGCCGATTATAACAAACGGGCAAAGGAATTGGCCTTGGCAATCGAAAAGTATTTCGGTGCAAAGATGGAAGGGTTGGATACCTACAAGTATTACAAAGAAAATACAACATTGAGAAGCTGGATCTGCCTGCCTCTCGTAGTTGGATTGAATGATCGTAAACCGGGTACCTTAGATGCATTGTTTGGTAAATTGTGGTCTGATAATGGCGTATTGACGGAATTGAAATCAGGTCAGAATGATGCTAAAGTTTTTTGGGATAGGGGAACACTGTATGCTTTTAGGGGCGCTTTCAAGGCTGGAGCTGCCGATAGGGCGCTAGAGCGCTTAGAATCCTATTCTACCACACGTTTAACTGGTTTTCGCGCGCCGTATGTGGTAGAAGCATGGCCGGAGAACGGCATGGCGCATTTATCTGCTGAGAGCGCTTTATACTGTCGGATTTTCACAGAGGGATTGCTAGGACTGGAGCCGACGGGTTTTAAAGCATTTCATTTAAGGCCAAACTTACCAACTAAATGGAATCATTTGGAATTGAACAACATTCGTGCTTTTGATACTTCCTTAAGTGTCACCATTGATCGTAAGAAAGATAAATTAAAGTTGAAGGTATTTCAAAATGGCAAAATGATCCTAGATAAATTAATGAACAACGATACAGATGTGGCTGTTTCCATTAAGTAATTCAGCTAATGATTATATTTAACCAAATATTACTCCTATGGAAAAGATCATCGTATTTAGCACATTTTATAATCCTATTGAGGCAAACATTGTCAAAACAAGGTTAATAGATGAAGGGATACATTGTTTCCTGTCAGACGAAAATATGATCACTGTTAATCCGCTATATAATCAGGCCTTAGGGGGCGTCAAATTACATATTTTTGAGAAGGATACAGAGCTGGTTAGAAGCATTTTGCAAGATTATGATGTAGCTTTAAATGTAGAAGAACTAGATTATGGCATCGAAATTTGCCCTAAATGCGGGTCAAATAACGTAGGCTATGTACAGTCTGCAGACAATAAACCCGGAATATTGGCAGCTCTTTCTGTACTGTTTGGGATGCTGTTCCCATTCCGCGCTACAAAGGTATACCATTGCTTCAATTGTGAAAATGAGTTTTAGATCTACAACCAGTACATTGTTTTATTCTACCACCGCTTAGTAAAATCTAAGTAAATTATTTATCACGTTCTCATTCTTCAAAACTATTGCACCCCTTTACGTGTACCTTAGCTGTACTCAAAAAAAATATAAAAAACCTTTAATATGATACCAGTAAAAGGATACGCGGCACAGGACGCACAAACAAGTCTGGCACCTTGGGATTTTCAACGTCGTGATGTTGGCCCTAATGATGTGCAATTTGATATTTTATTTTGTGGTGTATGCCACTCTGATCTGCATCAGATTAAAAACGATTGGTTTCCAGGAATTTTCCCAATGGTTCCGGGGCATGAGATTGTTGGTCGTGTTGTTAAAGTAGGAGAAAATGTAAAGAATTTCAAGGTTGGAGATTTAGCAGGAACCGGCTGCATGGTGGATTCTTGCCAAGTTTGCGAAAATTGTAAGAAAGACCTGGAGCAGTATTGTCTTGAAGGTAATACAGGAACCTATAATAGCATGGAGCGTGATGGTTCTTCACCAACTTATGGTGGTTATAGTAATACGATTGTTGTAAGAGAAGAGTTCGTTTTGCATATTTCTGAGAAATTAGATCTTGCAGCCACAGCTCCATTATTATGTGCTGGTATCACCACCTACTCTCCTTTAAGACATTGGAAGGTTGGCAAAGGACATAAGCTTGCAGTACTTGGACTAGGTGGCTTGGGTCATATGGCTGTGAAGTTCGGTGTGGCTTTTGGTGCTGAAGTAACTGTTTTAAGCACTTCGCCAAAAAAAGAAGAAGATGCTAAAAAGTTAGGTGCACATCACTTCGTAGTAACAACTGATGCCGAGCAAGTGAAAGCAGCGAGAGGCACTTTTGATTTTATTCTGGACACAGTTTCTGCAGAGCATGATTTTAACATGTATTTGAGCTTGTTGAGAACAGACGGCACGATGATTTGTGTCGGAGTTCCACCTAAGCCAGCAGAAGTTGCTGCGTTTAGTTTATTAGGCGGTCGTAAAAGCCTTGCCGGATCTGGAATTGGTGGTATAGCGGAAACTCAGGAAATGCTTGATTTTTGTGCAGAACACAATATTGTTTCGGATATAGAAATGATTGATATTAAAGATATTGATGCTGCTTACGATCGTATGCAAAAAGGTGATGTACGCTACAGATTTGTAATTGATATTGCAACATTGTAGTAACACGATATTAAACATTTATGAAAGAGGCTTCTGGCCTCTTTTTTTATGGATTAAAAATATATTATAATTAAATCTACTAATTTGGTAGTCTTTATTATATTTGCATCATGATATGCAAGATTAAAGCTATTCAGCATTCATGTTTTGTTTGTAGCCGGTAGTGCTGGATGGCCATACCGAAGTCAGGTTGTTTACTCATTGCAACCTGAAATGGGGGTCTGCTGTGAAGCATGCTCTAAAAAAACTCGTTAAATTATATTTGGTTTTTAAGGGCTGTCTTTTTGAGGCAGCCCTTAATAAAAAACTAGTTTATTAATTGTTTACTTATCCAGAAAGACTGAGGGAAAGGCCCTTTGACGTCTTAGCAACCTGTTTTTAATAAGGTGCTAACTCCTTCCGCAACATGGTTGCGGTAAGATAAGATTTGTGCCCGTCGGAAACCTGGATGTGTAAGCTTAAAAATTAAAGTTTAAAAGATGAAAATTTACTTAGACAATGCAGCTACCACATCGCTTAGTCGGGATGTATTTAATGCGATGGAGCCTTATTTATTTGAAAGCTACGGAAATCCTTCTTCCTCACATTATGAGGGGAGAGCTGCAAAAGTAGCTATTGAACAATCCAGAAAAACAATTGCAGATTTGCTAAATGCCGATCCTAAATCTATCATATTTACCTCAGGGGGTACAGAGGCTGATAATACTGCTATCGTTTCTGCTATCCGTGCCAACGGTATTAAGGTGGCCATAACTTCCCAACTGGAACACCACGCGGTATTGAATACCTTAAAGCAATTGGAGAAATCTGGAACCATTAAGTTGTTCTTTGTTAAGAATGACGACCAAGGAGCATTATCAATACCTCATCTTCAGGTGTTGCTGGAAAAAAATGAAAGTGCATTTGTTTCTTTGATGCATGCCAATAATGAAATTGGTAACCTTAACGATATTCATCAGATAGCTGAAGTCTGTCAAAGCTTCGGCGCAATTTTCCATACGGATACCGTGCAGTCCATCTGCCAGTATCAATACAATACTAAACTTCTACGCGCAGATTTCCTGGTAGGTTCTGCTCATAAGTTTCACGGTCCTAAAGGTATTGGCTTTTTGTACGCTCGGAACCCTGAAAGGCTAATACCCATGTTAAATGGCGGTGCGCAAGAGCGAGGTTTGCGAAGTGGTACAGAAAACGTAAGCAGCATAGTTGGTTTGGCCAAGGCATTGGAACTGGCTTACACTAATTTAAGTCAACATCATCAGCATTTTATAAACGTCAAAGGAAAAATGATTAACGATTTACTTAGCAAAATACCTGGAATTAAATTTAATGGGCACTCAGCCAGCAAACAGCAAAGCTTGGCAACTGTACTTAGTGTTTCACTACCAAATCCGGAAAATGGGCAATCTGTGCTGAGTTATCTTGACCATCATGGAATTTGTGCCTCTGGAGGAAGTGCTTGCTCAAGTCGATCCAGTTCTCATGTATTGTCTGCGCTTGGATTAGCCAATAAGCAAACCAATATCAGGTTTTCATTTAGCAGATATACGACTGAAGATGAGGTAAGTGAGGCTGTGGACAGGTTAGCTTCATTATATGTGAAGGATGCACTGAGAGAAATTAGTTCCGTATGCTAGCAGTTAATTACCTGGCTTTTGCAATTCCTGCTTTTTTCCTTTTCCTATGGCTGGAATATAGGCTTACTAGTGCGGATAAGCGTAAGGAGGTTTTTAAATATGAAAGTTCAATTAGTAACCTTAGCGTAGGAATTGCAGAACGTTTGCTGAATCTGCTGATCTCAGCAAGTTTTTACAGCCTATATGCCTGGATTTATAGTAATCATGCAATTTTTCAAATCTCTAATGTATGGTGGGTTTGGGTACTGCTGATCCTTTCTACAGACTTTGTTTGGTACTGGTATCATAGGTTGGGACATGAGGTGAATCTATTTTGGGCCGCACACATCGTTCATCATCAAAGTGAAGAGTTTAATTTAACCGTCGCCTCGAGAATTACAGTTTTCCAGGCTCTAATTCGAAATTGCTTTTGGTGTGTTTTGCCATTCGTTGGGTTCCATCCTAATATGGTGATTACTATATTGGTAGTGCACGGCGGGTATTCGTTTTTTACGCACACGCAATTAGGTAAGAATTTACGATATTTGGAATATATTTTTGTAACGCCATCTATCCATGGCATCCATCATGCTAGCGATGAACACTATTTGGATAAAAATTATGGTGATGTATTTGTGTTCTGGGATAAACTTTTTGGTACGTTTCAGCAGGAGTTAACCCCACCCAAGTATGGTCTGACTCACCCAGTGAATAGTTATTCCTTTCTTTGGCAGCATTTTCACTATTTTTTGGAATTAATTGAGGCATGCAAACGCAAGGTATATTTCAAAGATAAACTTAAAATTATATTTGGGAGTCCTTCACGGCTTAATCAGAATATTAGAACACAGCTGGAAAAAAGGTATTTTCCACAAACAAGGGATGAGGTATATCGTTTCAAATTCAGGGGCTACTTAAATTTACAAATGGTTGCGAGTTTATTCATGTTGATTTTTATAACGGCTTTGTATGCATATCTTCAAGTCGACGACAAACTTTTCATAATTGTTTTTGTGCTGCTTACCTTGGTCAATTGTGGTGCATTGCTTGAAAAACGCAGGTGGATTTATTATCTTGAATTTTTAAGAATATCGATATTGACGGTATATGTCTTTTGCAAGCTTGACTTACTCGTATACAGTAGCTTCGCAATCGTAATTTTGATAGTGGTTCAATATGTTTTTAGCTTAAAAACACACTACAAGAAGTATGTTATGAAGTATGAAATTGAACTTTAAGCCACCCTTTCAAAATGATAAAAGCCCTTCCATTTTGGCAGGGTAAATAATTTTGCTGTAAATCTTAATAGGTAGTAATTCGTTGTCTAAATGGGTTTAGACAACGTTTGTCTTTAATTGCGGATGCCGGGCATCCGCTTTGCGGCATTTCATTTGAACAATTAAATATTTAAATTATGTTTCTTATTATTTTAGGCTTACTGATCATTATCGTAAGTTTTTTTATTGCAAGAGGAGATAGTCCTTTAACTAAATTCAGAGTTTTAATTCGCGTTGCAGGCGTAGTTTTAATGCTGCTAGGTGCTACGGTTTCCATGTTTAAAGTTGTGGAAGCCGGACAAGTTGGAGTAAAAACACTTTATGGTAAAGTAGACGATGAGGTATTGTATAGTGGGTTGCACATTGTTAATCCGTTAGTTGAAGTGACGGCGTTTGATACCAAGACACAGAACTATACCATGTCTGCCATCCATGATGAGGGAACGAAGGCAGGGGATGACGCGATACGGATTCTAACATCAGATGGACTAGAAGTAACCATCGATCTTTCCGTGTTATTTAGCGTGAGGCCACAAGCAGCACCTCAGATTTTGAAGGAAATAGGAGAGGATTATTTGGATAAGATAGTACGTCCTATTGCACGGACGGCCATCCGTGATAATGCGGTATCCTATGAGGCTGTAGCCCTGTATTCTACCAAACGACAAGAATTTCAGAATAAGATATTTGCAACTATTAACAAAAGCTTCTCAAAGCGTGGGTTTGAGTTACAACAGTTGCTAATTAGAAATGTGACCCTGCCGGAGTCGGTTAGGAAAACTATTGAATCCAAGATCAACGCAGAGCAGGATGCCCAGAAAATGCAGTTTGTATTACAGAAGGAAAGGCAGATAGCAGAAAAGAAGCGCATTGAGGCTCAAGGTATAGCGGACTATCAAAAGATACTTTCAACGGGATTAAGTGATAAACAACTTCAATACGAATCTATATTGGCTCAAAAAGACATAGCCTTATCACCTAACGCAAAAATTATTATTATGGGCAGTGGAAAAAATCCAATAATTTTAGGAGCAAACTAAATCTTGAATAATCACAATGCCAGAGCCTCTTTCAATTTCCCGCACTTCGTTAAAACATTGGATAAAATTGAGGCATAATGGCCAAAAGATTAGGGCTAGCGGGAAGCCCTATTTTAAGCATTTACTGGCCGTTGCAGAAATGGCGATGCCTGGAGGATCTTTGTGTTATGAGATTGGGCTTTGCCATGATTTAATAGAAGATACCAAAACCAGTCTGAAGCAATTGTATGCAGCGCTTATTGCTTTTGGGTATACAAAGGAACAAACTACTCATATTTCAGAATGTGTTGACCAGCTGACAGACAGGATTACTAAAGGACTTTTTCCTGAGTTGAGCAAGGATCAGAGAAAGAAAATGGAGGCTAAAAGATTATTTACAATCGAACCGGATGCACAGACTGTAAAGTATTGCGATTTAATTTATAACATCCACTGGATGCTAAAATATGATCCAAATGGTGTTGAACAGTATTTGAAAAAGAAAAGTAAACTTCTGATAAGCCTCGATAAAGGCGATATTATGTTGCGGCAAAAAGCTTTAAATTTGATAAAAAAGGCGTCAAATAATTCATTGTAATCAATATTTGAAGATTAGTAATGAAATAGTACTTTTGCGAAGAAGCGCTACTAAACTATTTTTTGAAATCTATAAATACAAATTATGCTGGTCATCAATAATTTTGAAGAATACCAATCGCATTTAGGCAAAGAACTGGGCCTTTCACAGTGGCACACCATAGACCAGAAACAGATCAATCTATTTGCTGATGCAACTATAGACCATCAATGGATTCATGTCGATACTGAAAAGGCACAAAGTGAAGGACCATTCAAATCTACGATAGCACATGGTTATCTAACCTTATCGTTAATCCCATACCTATGGAAGCAGATTGCAGATGTGCGTAATATCAAAATGGAAATCAACTATGGCATTGAAAGCTTCAAGTTTGGACAGCCTGTTCTAGTTGATAATCAAGTGCAATTAAAAGCAAAACTAAATTCAATAGTTAATTTGAGGGGTGTTACTAAAGTTGTCATTGAGGCGACTTTGATTATTAAGGACCAGCCTAAGCCCGCCTATACAGGTAACGTGGTTTTTCTTTATCACTTCATCTAAGCAGTTTCAGGATTTTACATTCTTGATCAGTAGGATCAGCATTTGGTAATTGTAAGAATTCTGGATTAAACTTATGTGAAGCAGCTTCTGGTTCAATAATTGAACTCATTCTTGCTAAAGCTTAAAAAAACCATCATTATGAATACTTCATTGCAGCACAAGAATGAAAACCCAAAACTTTTTATGGTATTACTGGGCTCCAAAGCTCCAAAAAGGAATGTAGAACAACACGATTATTTTTTTGGAGTCGCCTATTCGTTAAAAGAGTTGGTGCCGCAAATGAGGGCTTTTTGGCCAGAGGCAGGTTCCAGTTTGCATATTGATGGTTGGCGGGAGATTCACGTTGTAGATGGTTATTCAGTTAATATTGTATTAAGAGATGTACAGCAAGAGGAGAGTGAAAGTGCAGGAAAATTGTTTTTCATAAATCTTGGTGGATATCAATCTAATAAATTGGAAGAGCAGCATTATACCGTTCTTACTGTTCAAACTGATCGGGCGAAAGCTGTTCAGGAGTCCAAGAAATCTGTGTTTTTTAAAACCAATACTTTGAAAGGTGCCAATTCTCATATTGATGAAAAATACGGTATTGATGTAGATGATGTTTATAAAATAGAGGAAATCTTAAGCGAGCAATCAAAAGAGTTGTATCATATAAGACTTGATGAAGGTTCGACAGACTTACCAGAAGACCAGGTGCATCTTGGTTATTTCAAATTAGATAAAATATAAGTGTATGTAATTTAATCTTAAAATACTAATTTGGCCTCACCAATTAATTTGGTTAACCTTATAAAACCTTTTAATAAATGAAACAATCGTTAAAACCATTTTTGGCAGCGGCACTGTTACTTGCAGTAACTGCGTGTAACCAACCAGCTAAAACTGATGCTACAGGAGCGCAGTCAGATAGCACAGCAACTAGCTTTCAACTAGATAGTACAAAATTCCAGAAAGAAATTGATGGGAAGAAAACAAATCTTTACATCTTAAAGAACAAAAATAATATGCAGGCCGCCTTTACCAATTATGGCGGTAGGTTAGTGAGTTTGCTTGTTCCAGACAGTGCAGGTAAACTTGTAGATGTTGTGGTTGGATTTGACAGCGTAGACGGTTTTGTTAATTCGACTGAACCTTACTTCGGCGCGACCATTGGCCGTTATGGAAATAGAATTGCAAAGGGTAAATTTACGATTGACGGAAAGCAATATTCAGTATTTACCAACAATGGTCAAAATGCATTACATGGTGGTAAAAAGGGGTATCAATATGTAGTTTGGGATGCCAAACAAACTAATGACCATACCCTGGAGTTGTCTTACTTATCAAAAGATATGGAAGAGGGCTTTCCGGGCAATTTAAATGTTAAAGTGATTTATACACTAACAGATGATAATGAGTTAAAAATGGATTATGAAGCAACTACAGATAAAAAAACTGTTGTTAACCTAACTAATCATGCGTTCTTTAACTTGAACGGAGAAGGAAGCGGAACTATATTGAATCACGAATTGAAAATCTATGCTGACCAATTTACACCGGTTGATACTACTTTGATTCCATTAGGTAAAAATATCCCTGTAAAAGGCACTCCATTTGATTTTAATACAGCAACAACAATCGGAAAACGCATTGATACAGCAAACGATCAATTGAAAGCTGGTGGAGGTTATGATCATAACTACGTATTAAGCGGTGTCAAAGGAATGGGAATGATTCACGCTGCTACCGTTAAAGGGGATAAATCAGGTATAGTAATGGACATTTATACCCAGGAGCCTGGCCTACAGTTTTATAGCGGTAATTTTATGAAGAGTAAAAACAAGTTTAAAGGAGGGTCTTTAGATGATTTCAGAACTGCTTTGGCCTTAGAAACCCAACATTTCCCTGATTCTCCCAATCAGCCTGCATTCCCAACTACAATTTTAAACCCTGGACAGGTTTATAAAACGTCTTCAATTTATAAGTTTAGTAAGTAAACTGAATAATTTTAATGAAAGGCCAGTTCGTCTGTTCGAGCTGGCCTTTTTTTTATTCATGGATGTACAACTTATTGGTTAAATCTTCTATTCGTTGCTGCATGCTATTTATTTTATGCAGCAGGTGCCTAATTGCATCAATACCTTCAATATTTATCTCTAAATCGTAGTGCAGATGTTTATAGGTGTCTACTTCTTTAAGCTGATTAACGTGAATATACTTGTTTGTCTCAATCACTATTAAGGTAATAAGACCACTTTCTTCCAATGCGCCTATAAATTCCGGTTCAATCTCGTAATTGCCGCAATACTCTTTTATACTGATCAATTCTGTCTCCATCACAATTATTTTAAGTTTTGTAATTGATTAAATAGTTCGGTTTGCTGGCTGCTCAAATTGGTCGGTATTTTTATCGTGTAGGTAATGTATAAGCTCCCATATTCAGCTTCCTTCTTGTAGATTGGGAATCCTTTACCTTTTAGCCTAACTTTTAGTCCATTTTGGGTCCCTGGCGCAATTTTGAGTTTCACTTTGCCATCAAAGGTTTCTATAGTGGTTTCTCCGCCTAGGACTGCGGTATATAAATCTAATTCATGATTGGCGTAGAGGTCGTCATTTAGTCGTTTAAACTTACTGTCCTCCGTAATTAAAATCGTGATAAATAAATCGCCGTTTGGTCCGCCATTACCTCCGGGAGCTCCCTGACCAGTCAATTTCAACACTTGTCCATTGCCAATTCCAGCAGGGATTGTAATCCTGATCTGCTTTCCGTTGACCGTAAGCATTTGTTTATGAGTAGTGTAAGCGTCTCTTAACGAAAGCTTAAATTCAGCTTGATAGTCCTGACCCTTGAATTTACGGCTACCGCCTTGACTGCGGCCTCCCCCTGCATTTCCAAATAATGATTCGAAGAAGTCTGAATAATCACCACCGTTGCCGCCTCCAAAACCAGCAAAAGGGTCACCACCTGCACCTCCGAAAGGATTTCCGTTGCCACCTCGCTGACCCGGTTGACTACCAGAGCGTTTGGCCTGCTCATACTGGTCGGCATTTCGCCAATGCTCACCGTATTCATCATACTTTTTTCTTTTTTCGGGATCGCTCAGCGCTTCATTCGCTTCATTGAGCTGCTGAAACTTGGCTTGTGCTTGCTTATCTTCCGGGTTGAGGTCAGGATGCAATTTTCTGGCTAATTTTCTATAGGCTTTTTTTACATCATCCTGCGAAGCAGTCTTGTCAATTCCCAGAGTTTTATAGTAATCTATAAATGCCATTTATGTTGTGTTTTAAAATATAACAATTGAAAGTCAAAAAAGGATGAATAAAAAGCACAAACAGCCACTAATTTTTAAGCTTGCTTTTTGATTTCCTTGCCTTACTAATGTACCCATCCAGAAAAAAATTTATACCCGTTGTAGCATAACCGAGTAGTCTGGAATTTTCGCCAAGTTCTGAAGAAACAATTGTAGTCTTATCTCTAATTTGGGTCATACAATATGTGTTAATGGCCTGTTGCATCGGTAAGGTAATATATTGCTTTGCTTCGGCAATTTTACCGCTTAAAATAATCAATTCAGGATTAAATAGTTGGATTAGCATAGCTATGCCTTTCCCCATATAGGTGCCAATATTTGATAATAACTGGATAGCGTATTGGTCGCCTTTATTTGCGGCCTGAATGATTATTGCGGGCTCAATTCTTTCCAGTTCTTCATTACTGAGCTGATTAAGCATCGAGTTCTTACCTGATAAAATTCCTTCTTTAGCCATTGCAGATAGCGCGTTGCCAGAGGCGATGGTTTCCAGGCAACCATGTTTGCCGCAATAACATAGTGCGCCATTTTCTACAAATGGGATATGGCCTAGTTCACCAGAGAAACCGCAGGCGCCCTGTCTTAACTTTCCATCCATTATGATCCCTAAACCCACACCCCAATCCATCAGCAAGATCAATGCATTCTGTTTTCCCCTGGCCATGCCGTGCGTAAACTCAGCCATTGATGAGCCGTTTACGTCGTTTTGAATCACTACAGGAAGTTGCAATATTTCTTCAAAAGCTGACGTTAATGAAACATCTGTATGATCACTTAGAAAATAACTGTAGTTTTCACCTTTAGCTGCATCAGTAAGACCCGGCATACCTACACTGCAACCTATGAGCTGATCGCTACTGAGGTTTTGAGATCTCAAAATATCCTGAACGTGGCCACTTAATATTTTGAAAAAATCAGACCTATTTTTAGAAATGGGTAACGGGATGGTTGTTACTTGGAATAAATAATTGTAGTTGTTGTCAATAATTGCAACTCTTGTGTGGAACAACTCAATGTCTATGCAGATGATCAATATTTTATTATCTTTTAATCCATATAGATCAGGTTTTCTCCCACCCATCGATGCACCGAACCCTTTTTTTTCAATCCAGTCCTCATCGGTCAAACTAACAATTAGTTTTAATATGCTTGGCGAGCTAATGTTCATAACGGAGCATAGGCTAGCTACAGAAGCAGGCCCCGAGTCAAATAGGTGTTTGATAAGTCTATATTTTAGTAATAGCTGTTTATCGCTTCCAGAAGTTGTTATATCATTTAATTGACGAAGATTCATGGCTATAGTGGCGGAATTTTGATAAATGTAAAGAACTTATATTAAAAAATAATAAAAGTATTTTATTTGTCTAAATAAATAGATAATGTTTTGTCTTTTTGATAATTAATTTTTAATATTAGCTATGCAAACATTCAATTCGCCTAGGCATACTAACATGAAATAATCTACAACACACTCAATAACTCCAAATGGAAATCAAAAAAGAACCACAAACATCAAACCCAAGAAGAGAATTTATTAAAAAATCGGCAATTGGCCTTGCTGCTTTTACAATTGTTCCGCGTTATGTACTCGGGGGACCGGGTTATCTTGCGCCGAGTGATAAGCTGACGAAGGCGGTAATAGGTGTAGGCGGCATGGGACGCGGACATTTCGGCTACGAAGGCACGCAGGTTGTTGCAATTTGTGATGTTGACAAGAACCACCTTTCGCAAGCAGCAAGTATGCTTAACAAGGGGGTAAAAACATTTTCCGATTATCGTGAACTAATTGTGTTGCCTGAAGTTGACATTGTGCATATCGCAACACCACCCCATTGGCATGGTATCATGTCAGTAGACGCTGCAAATGCAGGAAAGGACATCTGGTGCGAGAAACCAATGACCCACACTATAGGTGAAGGTAAAAGAGTAGTGGAGGCTGTGAAGCAACATGGTAGAATGTTCAGACTGAATACGTGGTTTCGTTTTAAAGATACTTTTTACGGCATGGGTACCACAGTTAGACCGATCAAGAAGTTGGTTGATAGTGGTATGCTGGGCTGGCCCTTGAAAGTTACAGTGAGCAAGCATACGGGATATGACTGGAAGTTTTATTGGGTGGGTAAAGATAATTTGGAACCTCAACCTGTACCTCCTGAGTTAGACTACGATTCTTGGTTAGGACCTGCGCCATACAAACCATACCACCCACATCGTGTTCACCAAACTTTTAGAGGCTACTGGGACTATGATGGAGGAGGCTTGAGCGATATGGGCCAACATTATATAGATCCAATCCAGTATTTCCTGGGTAAAGATGAGACCAATCCAATATCGGTTGAGATCGATGCACCACAGCAGCATAGTGATGCGGTGGGAACTTGGCGTAGAATTACTTACACCTATGCTGATGGTTGCCAAATTATCCTTGATGGGGAAGGCAAAGACGCTAATGTTCCCTACATCGAAGGACCTAAGGGGAAACTATATCCTGGTTTTAAATCTGACATCCCAGATTTGGAAAGAAAACTAGCGCAGTTTCCAGATCCAGATCCTCAACTTGTGGAGTTCTCGGAATCGGTAAGAACTAGAAAGAAATTTGCATTAAATGAAGAAAATGGTCATCGCTCCTGCAATATTGTAAATATGGGTTTAGCAGCTTTAAGACTAGGAAGATCCTTAAAGTTTGATCCAGTGAAGCAAGAATTTATTGATGATGAGGCAGCTAACAGATTGATAAACCCAGTGATGCGCGCGCCTTTCAATATTTAAATGCGGAGTTATTCGAGTCAATTCATGGAAAAAATATTAAATCGAAGGATACAAAAAATTACGATGATAACTATAACCAAAAAATTAGCATTTGTGCTGATTTCCTTAGCCTTGCTATTTCAGCCAGCTGTAGCTCAGGAAAAAAGCGATAATCGAACCGTGACTACGAAAATAGCAGATTTGCTGTCTCAGTTGCCCGCCAAAGACGCGGTACAGCTAAAGCGAAATATGCAGGAAGTAGCTGATTTGGGAGAAGACGGGTATGTGACATTGATCAGCGGGATGGTCGCGCCGGGAAAAGGAAATAATGCTTTGGTAGAATATGCAGTTAGCGGCTTTACTGCAGCAGCTACAAAAAATGGAGAATGGAAGAAACTGGCAGAATCCGCCTATTGCAAATCGTTGGGCGTCTTAACCAACAAGCAAAACAAAGCTTTTATTATTAGTCAGTTCGATTTAGTAGGTTCCGATGCTGCGGTACCTTGCCTGGCCGCTTATCTAACTGATGGAGATTTGGCTGATGAGGCGTCTAGAGCACTTGCCAAAACTAACACCCAAATGGCGGTAAGTTCCTTGATTGATGGTTTAGCTAAAGCGACTGGCAATTCAAAATTGTCTATTGTAGAAGCACTTGTCCATACAAACTCAAAAGCTGCGGCGGGCGCTATTGGTAACTTGTTAAATTCAGACACCGACAAATATCTAAAGAAAGCTGGACTATATTCCCTTGCACACATTAATGATGATCAATCAGAATCTATTCTGCTAAAAGCAGCAGAAAGCACTGGGTACAAATATGATCAAACCAATGCTGTTGCCGCGTTACTCGTTTACGAACAAAATAAAGCAGCTGCGAACCCAAAGCATGTTGCTGACGTTGCAAAAGAGATTTTAAATAAAATAACATCCTCAGAACAAGTGGACCAGAGGGTTGCCGCATTAACCCTGATTGCTGAAACTTCTACAGACCAACAATTTCTACAATCCGCTTTGAGCGACAAACAATTCGAATACCGTGCGGCCGCGATTAAACTAGCAAAATTAGATGAAAGTGATAGTAAGGTATGGATCGGGAAGCTGGCATCAGCAGAGCCGCATACTAAAGTCTTGATTTTAGATAAGTTTGGTTCAAGTGATGTTATCGGAACATTACCTGCAATTTTGAAACAAGTTCAAGATAAAGATACTTTAGTCCAAAATGCTGCTGCTGGAGCTGCAGTAAAATTGGGTGGAGAGGCCGCTCTGGATAATTTATTAAAAATGGCTTTAACAGCTGATGGTCGAAAATTGGAGATTTTATCTGCAGCCATAATGAGAATGAAAGGTGATGGCGTTACGGCTAAGATTGCAACTTATATCCCAAAAGCCAGGCCCCTTGCACAGGTTGCTCTTATTAATATTTTAGCTAACCGTGCTGCAGGTGGACAGGCAGGAATTATTTACTCCTCTTTAACAAGTAAGAATCCAGATGTGAGGAGGGCTGCTTTTAAAGCCCTTAAGTCAATATCTAACTCGGATAGCAAGTCGAGATTATACGCTTTGCTCATGACCACGTCCGATCCTGCTGATCTTGGAGCAATTCAGGATGCGATTATTGAATCTGTAAAGGGTGCTGAAAATGCAGATGTCCGGTCAGAAGACGTATTAAAGCAGATGGGGCTAACACCAGAAGATAAAAAGCAATTGTTTTATAAAGTACTGGGTAATATTGGAGGAAGTAAAGCATTAAATGCTGTTTCAGAAGCATTTTCAAAAGGAAATGAAGTGTCTAGAATGGCGGCTTTAGATGCCTTAGCATCCTGGGCAGATGTAGGAGCTACCTCATCTTTGATCCAGATTGCCCGTGCCAGTCGTGATGATGCAACTCTTAATCAAGCTTTGAATGGTTTTCTTCGTTTGGTGCGCAATAGTTCATTTCCACCAGAGCAACGTTTGTTGCAGCTTCGTAGCGCCATGGAAATTGCGAAAACTAACGCGCAGCAACTGGTTATTTTAAAAGATTTGGAGCAAGCTAAGTGCTTTAATACAATTATGTATGCCGGACAATTTCTGGATAACCCAGCTTTACAGCAAGTAGCTGCTAACGCAGTAATGAACATTACCCTTTCTGGGGAATACACTGGTGAGATTATAAAAAACTTGCTTAACAAAACGATCGCTGTCATTACAGGTGGGGACGCAGGTTACCAAAAGGAAGGGATGAGAAAATACATTTCTTCAATGAAGGCAGGGGAAGGTTTCGTAAATGTGTTTAATGGTAAAGACCTTACCGGCTGGAAGGGGTTGGTTGCTGATCCAATAAAGCGCTCAAAAATGTCTGCAAAAGAACTGGCAGATGAACAAGTGAAAGCAGACGCGCAAGCAAAGGATAGTTGGAAAGTATTGAATGGGGAATTGGTGTTTCAGAGTCATGGAGATAATTTAGCAACTGTCAAAAAATACGGTGATTTTGAAATGCTGGTAGACTGGAAAATCATTGATGACAAAAAAGGCGAAGGGGACGCAGGGATTTACCTAAGGGGAACGCCCCAGGTACAAATATGGGATTTGGCTCGTACTAATGTTGGTGCTCAAGTGGGTTCTGGTGGTTTGTATAATAACCAAGTCAATCCAAGTAAGCCCCTTGTGGTTGCAGATAACAAGTTAGATGAATGGAATACCTTCCGGATTTTGATGAAAGGAGACCGCGTAACTGTTTGGCTAAATGGTGTATTGGTAACAGATAATGTAGTTCTGGAAAATTATTGGGACAGAAGTTTACCAATCTTCGCAGAAGAACAGATCGAATTGCAGGCGCATGGCTCGCCGGTGGCGTATCGTGATATTTATATCAGGGAAATCCCAAGATCTAAACCTTATGAGTTAACAGCGCAGGAAAAAAAAGAAGGATATAAGATCTTGTTTGATGGTACTAATATGTACAACTGGACAGGCAACCTAACCGATTATGTGATTAAAGATGGAAATATCGCGATAGAGCCAGTTCCTGGCAAAGGTTCCGGTGGTAATTTATATACAAAGGAAGAGTTTAGTGACTTTGTTTACAGGTTTGAATTTCAATTGACTCCGGGAGCAAATAATGGACTAGGTATAAGAGCGCCTTTAGAAGGTGATGCAGCCTACGTTGGAATGGAATTGCAAATACTGGATAATGAAGCGCCTATGTACAAGGACTTGCATGTATATCAATACCATGGCTCGGTTTACGGAACAATACCTGCAAAACGTGGTTTTCTAAAACCGGTTGGTGAATGGAACTATGAAGAAGTGGTTGTTAAAGGCCCTAAAATAAAAGTGATCCTGAATGGTACAGTAATTTTGGATGGAGACATTACTCCTTTTAAGAAAAATGGTACTCCAGACCATCAGCAACACCCCGGCTTGCTAAGAGACAGTGGCCATATCGGTTTTCTTGGTCATGGTTCTCCAGTCCAGTTTCGAAATATCAGGATAAAAGATTTGAGCAAGAAAGATTCTGCAAATGCATCAGAAGCTAAAAAGAAATAATATTTTTATTGATAACCAAAAAATAGATAATAATGACTGAAGATAAAGTGAATTCATCATCAGAGCGATCGAGAAGAAATTTTATAAAAACCACAGCATTGGCCGCGGCAGGGTTTATGATTGTACCAAGGCATGTATTGGGTGGGAAAGGATTTTTGGCGCCTAGTGATCGGCTACTCTTAGCAGGTATAGGAGCAGGAGGAAAAGGCGAGAGTGATATTGCTAATATTGTCAAAGGCGGTAAAACAGACGTTGCTTTTCTCTGTGATGTAGATGATAGAAGAGCAGCAACTTCCATTAGAAATTTCCCGAGAGCAAAGTATTATAAAGATTATCGGGAACTGCTTGACAAGGAAGGTAAGAACATAGATGCGGTAAGTGTATCGACACCAGATCATACACATGCCCAGATTGCCATGGCGGCCATGCAGCTTGGTAAACATGTGTATGTACAAAAGCCATTAACACACGATATATATGAAGCCCGTATGCTAACGGAGGCTGCGCAGCGTTATAAAGTTGTAACGCAGATGGGGAACCAAGGTGCTTCGGGCGACGGCGTAAGAAGATTGCAAGAATGGTATGATGCTGGAAGAATTGGAAAAGTGCATACCGTTTATTGCTGGACCGACCGCCCAGTATGGCCGCAGGGAATTGCCTGGCCAACCGCTAAAGCTGCAGTTCCAAAAGAACTGGATTGGGACCTTTGGTTAGGCTCCGCGCCTTATAAAGACTACATCGATAAGATGATTCCATTTAATTGGCGCGGATGGTGGGATTATGGTACAGGTGCCATTGGAGATATGGGTTGTCACCTTGTGGAACCACCTTTCAGAGTGCTTGGGCTAGATACACCAGTGAGTGTGGAATGCAGCGTTGGTTCTGTTTATGTGGATGAATTTAGACGAGGATATTTTCCGGAAAGTTGTCCTCCGTCAAGCCATGTGATCATGACTTTCAACAAGACAGGTAAGTCGAAAGATGATATACAGATTCATTGGATGGATGGCGGCATTAAGCCGGAGCGGCCGGAAGAGCTTGGAGCAAACGAGAGATTTGGCGACAATGGAGTATTGTTTGTAGGCAGCAAGGGAAAAATGATATGTGAAACTTATGGTAAAAATCCGAAGCTTTTACCACTATCTCGAAATGAAACTGATAAAACAAAAATAACTATCGCCAGAGTACCAGGAGAGGAAGATGGTCACTATGCACAATTTGCTGAAGCTGCTATTGCAGGTTATGGTAAAATGCGTTTAAGTTCGCCTTTTGAAACCGCAGGTCCTCTTACGGAGACTTTGCTTATTGCCAACTTGTCCATTAGAGGAACAGATGTGCAAAGAAGAAATGCCGACGGCGGGATCAGCTACCCTGGGAGAGATATGAAAATGTTATGGGATAAGCAAAGCATGAAAGTAACCAACTTTGATGATGTTAATCAATTTGTAAAACGAGAATATAGAAAAGGCTGGAGCCTTGGTGTTTAACCAACAAGAAAATATGTCTTTAAATAACAATAACCTACGTGTATTAGTAGTTGGGTGCGGAAACATGGGTTCTTCGCACGCAACTGCCTACCATACGCTGCAAGGCTTCGAAATATGCGGACTAGTATCAACCGGTAAAAGTAAAGTTGTATTAAATGAGAAGCTTGGCGGTGGTTATAATTTGTTTGATGATTTTTATGCAGCTTTGGAGCAAACCAAGCCAGACGCAGTTTGTATTTCAACCTACCCAGATACACATGAGCAATATGCCATGAAAGCTTTTCAAGCAGGCTGCCATGTTTTTATCGAAAAGCCATTGGCTGATACCGTAGAGGGTGCCCAACGTGTGGCAGATGCAGCCGATCTTTCTGGTAAAAAACTGCTTATCGGCTATATATTGAGATACCACCCATCATGGGAACGGTTTATTTCCGTTGCACAGGAAATGGGTAAGCCACTTGTGATGCGCATGAATTTAAATCAGCAAAGTAGTGGAGCCAAATGGATAGTACATAAAAATCTAATGAATAGTTTAAGTCCGATCGTGGATTGTGCTGTGCATTATATTGACGTAATGTGCCAGATGACCAGGTCTAAGCCAACCCAGGTTTATGCGATAGGTGCAAAGCTCACAGAAGAAATACCTGAATGGAATTATAATTATGGTCAACTTCAAATTCGTTTTGACGATGGCTCAGTTGGTTGGTACGAAGCCGGGTGGGGGCCAATGGTAAGTGAGACGGCATTTTTTATAAAAGATGTATTTGGTCCGAATGGATCAGTTTCAATCGTTGCTAAAGAAGCCAGCAAAGCTGGGAAATCTGATGAAATTGATGCGCATACAAAAACAGAATCGCTAAAGGTCCATCATGCAGATCTTACCGCGGAAGGGGCATTTGCCAAGAAAGACACCTGGATAGATCTTACAGATGAACCAGATCATCAAGAATTGTGCAACCGGGAACAACGCTTTTTTCTAAAAGCCATCCGTGAGGATATTGACTTATCAAATCCTACTATTGATGCGATTAACAGTCTGAGGATAGCTTTTGCCTGTGATGAATCTGTAAAAAGCGGAGCTGTTGTAGAGCTTTAGGTTAATAACTATCTTGATGTGAATAAATGATTTAAACATCTGGTTATCAAATGGGTTTTCTCAATATATTTAGATATGAGCTTATGAAAAAGTGCATCTATGTAGTAGAAGACAACCCATATATAAGGGATGTTATAGAGTATTTGTTAACTGAGGATTTTTACGAAGTAAAAGCATGTTCCAATACTAAAAACTTTTGGCGGGAAATGGGGATTAGCCTTCCAGACATGATCATTTTGGATATAATGCTTCCAGATGGCAATGGATTAGATATCTGTAACCAGTTAAAGCAAAATGCCAGGACTTATAACATTCCCGTAATGATGATGTCGGCGAATAATCACATCAGTTCTGTAAAGGCCAAATGTAAGGCTGAAGATTTTATAAACAAACCCTTTGATCTGAATGATTTTGCGAGCAGGGTGGAGCAGCATATTTCTTAGTATAACTAACAACCTTTAGGTGTTAATACGTTTCTGAGTCTGTTTAATTACGCATTATTCTTAAGATTTTTGATGTGGTAGGTGATGGTACAGGATTTGATTTGATCAAACCGAACCTCTAACCCTGTAATATCATGAACAACGTTGCATTAAACCGTGAAATCTGCGATCACAAGAGTGCCCTTGATCTGTTCGCTAAAAAGTTTACCAATGACCTCGAAGATGCCAACGACTTGGTGCAGGACACCATGATCAAAGCTATTCGTTACAGTAATTTGTATAAAGAAGGTACTAATTTGAAAGGCTGGCTTTATACAATAATGAGGAATACTTTTATAAATAGCTACAGAAAAGTAAGTAGAAAGAACAGTATTATGGATACCAGTGAAGAACTCAGTTCGGCTCAACTTAAAAACAGTGCTTCTGGCAATCTTGGAGAAAATAAGTTTGTGATGGAAGATATCAATAAAGCTTTGTCTGTACTGGAACCTGTATATGCAATACCTTTTCTAAGATATTTTGAGGGCTATAAATACCATGAAATTGCTGTTGAATTGAATATACCGATTGGCACAGTGAAAACGCGGATACATATGGCAAGACAGGTTTTAAAAGGCAACCTTAAGATGTATGCACAACAGTACAAACATACGGCATAACAAGTTTTGATATTTGATAGAAGGTCTTTAGCTATACTAGAGACCTTTTTTGTTTTCATAATATTCATGGAAACAAAAAAAGCGACGTCTGGAGCAACGTCGCCTTTAGTTTAGAGATAAATCTCTGTACACCCAATAGGATTCGAACCTATGACCTACGGTTTAGAAAACCGGTGCTCTATCCAGCTGAGCTATGGATGCAATTCCTGTTACAGAAGCCGCAAATATAGAATTTACGATGTAAATGCACAAATCTTAAATGGAAATTTTTTTGTCAGGAAACCGTTCCACATATGAACTAATCATGTGTAATATATAATCATTTGACTGATAGGGCTGTAATGATGATTTTAATAAGTTTGACTCTTTCAAATCACTAAAGTTAGAAACGTATCCCATGCCATAGAATATTCCATTTTCTACTAAAAGACAGCTTTGTTCTTCATCATTCCTTCCTTTATCGATCACAGCAAAGGAAGGAAGCATAACTTTCAACGCACTTACCGCATATTTGACCCTTACATTATATGCTGCCGCAGATTCTTTGGATATACAGGCACCACTGCAAGTTCCCATATCGTGCCCGGTACAAGCGCTTCTGTTTGTTTGCACAAAACAAAGCTTTTCGCAAAGCGTATGTTCTTTGATCAGTATTTTTAAAAGATTATGCCCTTCTAAAATTGTATCGAAGCTGTATAATGGCTGAGCATGTTTTTTAAACTTATCAATTCCTAAACGCAAATAGCCATTTTGGTCTTCAAATGAATATAATGCATATTTCTGCTGAAAATTCTTCAATGCACGGTTATTTTCTGGCCACAATCTTCTAATCTCAGAAGCCTCCAATATAAAAGCCATCAATTCCGTGCCGCAAACCTCAAAGTCGATGTTGTGGATATCTTTCAAAAAATTCTGACGTTGTCTTCCGGCATTATTTCCGATAAAATGGGTAGAAACCCTCTTACGTAGGTTTTTAGCCTTTCCAACGTATATGACTTTGCCTTTCTGATTTTTAAAATAGTAAACCCCAGCAGATAATGGAAGTTTGTCAACTTCAGTTTTTTGGAGGTTTGGAGGAAGTACATGCTCTTTAGATAGTTTTCCTAAAGATGTTTGAATATGGTTCTCTGTATCAGCGTTGATAAGGAGCGTTAATAATTGGGCAGTTGCTTGTGCATCTCCACCCGCACGATGTCTGTTACTGATATTTATTTTTAAATCGCCACATAACTTACCTAGACTATACGATCTGTGACCTGGTAATATTTTTCTGCTCAGACGAACTGTACAAAGTTTCTTGCATTGCAATTCATAATTACATTGCTGTAATTGATGTCGTATGAACGAAAAGTCGAAATTAACATTATGAGCGACAAATATCTTATCGTGTAGTGTTTCATAAATATGCGCTGCCACCTCACTAAATAGTGGAGCATTCTCTACCATTTCATTACTAATACCGGTTAATGCTTCAATGTGTTCGGGTATAAATTGCCGTGGATTAATAAGGGTTTCAAACTTTTCAATTACACTCGTGCCATCGTGTACCAGGATAGAGATTTCTGTTATACCGTTTCCTGATGCAAAGCCTCCCGTAGTTTCAATATCTACAACTGCATACAACATATTTGCGCTTTAAATTTGCTTTGTAAATATGCTAATAAATTTAGTATTTAACTAATTTTTTGAAAAATCCTAATTTTGGCATATTTATGGCTGTTATGCCAACTATCATACATACAAAAGCAATGAATAAATGTCGAGAAGGATATTAGCTGTAGACGATGACAACGATATAGTTGACATTATTAAGATAATTTTAGAAGACGAAGGTTACGAAGTTTCAACGCTAACTAACGGTCGTGACGTTCTAAAAACAATATCTTTATCTAGGCCAGACTTAATTCTATTAGACGTAATGCTTGGTGGAATCGATGGCAGAGACATTTGCAAGGCCATAAAAGCGGATAAGTTGCTGAGTGATATTCCAATTGTAATGATATCAGCAAGCCACAACCTGCATAACATTTTGACCGAAAAAGGCTCTCCAAACGATTTTCTAGCAAAGCCTTTTGATATCGATATTCTAATTAAAAAGGTTAATGCCCAATTTGCTGCCTAAAATGCAATTGTACTAATTTGACTATTTTTGAATAAATCTGTATACAATTCAGCCCTGCATCATAATTTATTATACGCTTAACTTTAACAAAACATTTTATATGGAGTTTTGTTAAATCATTACTAACCAAATTTATTATGTTAAGTGACTGCCTAAATTTCCAATTTGATATTCAGGGTAAGCCTATTAAGGGCTTTTGTATGAGAATTCAAGATGATTTCCATGAAACCTATGCTGTTATTGTTGATGGATACCACTCATTCTGTGTTTGGATTGATGCAACATCTACCTGGAGAAGCTCTAGAAATGTAGCGGTAGAACCGACTGTTCTGCAAAGAATAATTAGTGAGCTATCGATTAATAAAGAATCTGCTTTCGGCTAGTTATCCGAAGAACAAATAAGAAAGTGCTATCGCTGTACAAACGCCTACCAGGTCTGCGAGGAGCATTGCCCCAATTGCGTAACGGGTATTCTTGATGTTTACTGCTCCAAAATATACTGCCACAACATAGAATGTAGTGTCGGATGCCCCTTGAAATATTCCAGATAAATTGCTGGCAAATGAATCCTTTCCAGAAGTAATCATAGTGCTAACCATCATGCCCCTAGCTGCACCGCCACTTAAAGGACGGATTAAAGCTGTCGGTAGTGCGTCTACAAATCTGGTATCTGCACCAAACAATTGGAATACATATTTAATGCCCATCATCACTACATCAAAAGTTCCACTGGTTCTCAACATGCATACTGCTACTAAAATACCTACTAAATAGGGAATGATTTTAAGTGCGGTTTCAAATCCACCTTTTGCACCATCAACAAAGGCATCAAACACATCTATTTTTTTATAAAGCGCACCGATCACAATGAGTAAAAAAATGAGCAATATAATTCCGCTACTTAAAATACCAGAAAAAGATTTAATTCCAGTTGCATCTAATTGATGTACATGCCAAACCAACAGAGCGATGATTGCTGATAAGCTGAGTATCCATGTAATGATAACAGGTTGCAGAAGGTTTATTTTCTGTTTAAATGAAACAATAAACATGGCTGCCATAGTACCAACAAAAGTTACGATTAAGCAGGGAATGAAAATATTTGTTGGGTCTGATGCATTTTGCGCAGACCTAATCGCAATTACACTGACAGGAATTAGGCAAAGGCCTGCTGCATGAAGGCACAGGAACATAATTTGAGAATTACTAGCAGTGTCTTTATTTGGGTTCAGCTCTTGTAAGCTCTGCATGGCTTTAATCCCAAAAGGAGTGGCCGCATTATCCAATCCAAGTAAATTAGCCGAAAAATTCATGATCATGTGCCCCATTGATGGATGCCCTTTTGGAATTTCGGGAAATAATTTTGAGAAAAATGGGCCAACTATTCTGGACAATAATCGAATACCGCCCGCTTTTTCGGCAATGCTCATCAAACCCATAAAAAGGGCCAATGTTCCAACTAATTTAATACAAAGATCTACAGCAATCCAGCAGGTTTCAATAATGCCATCTAACTTCAACGGGTTCGCCGGATCATCTGATTTACCGATAACCATCCAGTTGAAAATGTCGGTTTGGCCAAAGAAAAAGCATTTTATGCATGCCACAGCAATGGCAACAATAATAAAGGCCGACCAAATTCTACTTAATGCCATCTGCTTTGTTTTTTTGGTTCAAATTAAAGCTTTTAGGTCAATAATCCGTTGGAGATCGCTAAAATAATTTTATTATCGACAGTTAATTTAAGGTTTGCTTGTTGTTCAAACACAATATTTCCTTCAAAATTCATTTCATCGCAATTATAAGTTTGATAGCCCATACAGTAACTTAAATCGCCTATGTCCTTTACAAAATACTTATGCACTGATCGTTCCATTTCTTGTTGATACGTTATTTCATAATTTAAGCCAACGCTAGTTTTCACACCATCAACTATTACGTTGTTTAGCAGAATATGGAAAATTTGCTTCTCGTTTTTCGGTATGTCAAAATACGAAGCCACAGTTCTATCCTTATAAGAAGCTGTAGCAATGGACCATATTCCCGAAATGACAGATAGAAAATAATACTTTCTAATCGTTTGTTTTTCATAATCTTGTTGAAATCCACCAGCTTCAATTAAGATGGTTGAAGTACCTGCCAATTGAAAATTATCGCCAAAGGCTCTCGGTTCATATTCGTCTTTAAATAAACCAATTTGTCCGGGCAATAAGGGCGCTAAAAATTTATAGATATCTGCTATGACTAACATTGCAGCTAATCGGTTGTCATTGATAGCTAAGCTAGCGTTGTAAGATGGTGCCAAATAGGAGAGCGTAGCTGGTTTAAGCGTTCCGGCTACACTCCACAAAGTATCTTGGTCATGTAAATTAAATCCAAAGTGGGGTTGTAATTTGTCTCTTAACAATTTAAGAACTTTGGCTTCGGCGCTTGAGGTCTGTAAAAAATCACGATTTATATCTATCTGTTTTGCGTTCCTTCGAGTAAATCTTTCCGCACCATCCGGGTTGACCATCGGTAACAAATAGAGTGTGCAATTCTGCTTTATTAATCTTGTGAAATTCTCATATTGCTGGTGTTGTAGAAAATTGAATAAATCCAACAAAGCCATAGTGCCCGTTGCTTCATCACCATGCATTTGACTCCATAAAAATATCTTAGCGGGGCCATTACCCCAGGTTATGAGATTAAGGGTTCTGCCTTCTTCTGATACGCCCACTTGTTCTACATTGAAGCTTCCACGTGGAAGGCGTTCAATAATTTTTAACAGCCTATGATGTTTTAAAAACCTGTTCTTTACCTCAGTTTCTTCAAAATCATAGTAGCTATTAATTAAGGCTGATATTTCCATCTTAAGGCTTTTCGTCTGTCAGCTCAAATCCCCAGGTTCTTCCTTTATCTACTGCTGGAATTCCGCTAACCATCCATACAGGTGCTTTCGCCCCTTTAAGGTAATAGTCAAAAAACTGCTGCTCTCTGATTTGTATATCCTTCCTATTCTGGCGAAGTACTAAGTTGTGCGCTTCATTATTGTAATTTAAAAGCCAAACAGGCTTTCCAAGACGCTTTAAGCCAGTAAACATCTCTATTCCCTGATACCATGGCACGGCTCCATCTGCGTCATTAGACATGATGACTACCGGTGTACTTACTTTAGGCAAAGAGAATAATGGCGAATTTTCTATGTATAATTCTGGCTTATCCCATAACGTAGCCCCAATTCTACTCTGAGTTTTTTCATATTGAAATTGCCTGTTCATGCCAGATTCCCATCGTATTCCGCCGTAGGCTGAAGTCATGTTTACAACTGGCGCACCAGCCCAGGCAGCAGCATACATGTTAGTGCGTGTTATTAGGTGAGCTACCTGGTAACCTCCCCAACTTTGTCCTTGTATGCCAATCTTTGTGCCATCTACCCAGGCATTTTTCTTCAGTGACTCTACTCCGGAATTGATGAACTCTTCAGCAGATCTTCCTGGATATCCAATTTCATAACTGATATCTGGTGCGAAAACCAGATAGCCATTGCTTACGAAATAAGGTATGTTAAGTCGTGATGGTGTAGGGGCAGGAGGTTGATAATTGTATAAACCGTCTGATAGCTTTTCGTAGAAATAAACGATCATTGGGTACTTCTTAGCAGGATCAAAATTTTCAGGTTTGTAAAGGATGCCTTCAGAATTAAAGCCTTTCGGCGTAGTCCACTTTACCAATTCTGCGGTACCCCAATTATAGTTTTGTTGTTGAGGATTGGTATTACTCAATTTAGCTTCTGTTTGCAAATCTACTGAAGCATATACATTTGGTGAGTTTACATAACTAGCTTTTTCATATAGGTATCGCTCAGCATCCTTTGCTTTCGTTAGTCCGGTATATTTGTATTTCCCCATTACCACTAGTTCCGGGCTTTTATTGTCTCCAATATTTTTACGATAGAAGCCAGTTTCTTTAGTTTGGTTATTGAATGCATCTAGCCATACCACTTGCTTTTTATCTAAAAATCTACTTTCAGGATCTAACTGATCGTATCGGAAAGTGATTTTGCTTAACCTGCCAAATCCATTTGTAATATTTTTTGGTGCATTTTTGCCTTCTGGAGAGAACTCCCAAATGTCATACCGATCATACAATAGTACGGTCTTATCATCTTCTGTCCATGCCGCTGAACCATAAGGTGTAGGATTATCTGGCACATCATTTTCTTCATCAACCAATTTGACGGTCATGCCCACATTTAATTGCGTCTTTTTTCCAGATGCAACCGTATATGTAAACCAGTTGCCTGTCCCTTTTTCAAAATAAAGCACATATTTCCCTGAGGGAGATGGCATTGCATCGCCAGCAAGCGACTCCAATATTTTTTTTCTAATACCTGTTTTGGTATCCACCAGATAGTAATCCTTTAAGGTTCCTGCAGTCCACTGCGATGCAATCCTGTTTCCATAATCCGTTGTAGCCAACACAAAATCTGCATTACCTTCATTAACCAATGTCGCCTCTGGTAGTTTTTGGTCGGTTAGAGGAACAATTTTGACGTCACTGTTGAATATTTCTATAGAGGTTAAGTAATTTTTTTTCAATTCTCTTTCGGCATTTTTCAATTGCATAGGCTGCAAGTAATCATCTTTATAACCCCAAACGTCTAATTTTGCATTTTCGAAGTCTACCAAAGTAGTGTCTTTAGGTTTCTTAGTAGGAGCAATGCCGAAAAAAAGCTTTCTACCGTCTTTGCTAAAGGTCAACTTTGCGTCACCACTTACCGACCATTTAGAAGGCATTCCTTTAACTGCGTTGTCTACCAGAATTTGAGCTGTGTCAAGGGAAAGGGAATTGTAATAAATTGCGTATTCTTTGATTTCGGTTTTCTCAGGACTTTGTTCTCCTAAGAACGCAATTGCTTCACTATCGTCGTTAAAAGCAAAAGTTTTATAATTACCTTTAGCACCAACAAGCGTTTTGACTATTCCTTTTTCAGTGTTATATAAGTAAACTCCATTAGGAGCGGCTTTGTCTTTTTTAGATCCGGTACAAGCTAGAGCAAGTTGCTTTCCGTCTTTGCTAAAGGCGTACTCTGAAACAAATTTAAATGCCTTTTCTGTTCCAATTGCCAGATTTTTAACAATAAGATCGGTTCCTTCTTTATTTGAAGTCGCGTTGGCATCATCATCTGCTAATACGTCCGAAGCATCTTTCTTAATGCCGGATGGAGAAGTGGCTGAACTTTTTTTTGCAGTATCTAAGGGTTTTTCTAGTTGGTAGGCAATGAATGATGTTGCGTTTTGAGGGAATTTAAAAGATTTAACCCTCGGTATCTTAGTAACCGCCATGGTTGTGAGGTTTAAAATACCTAAGCTATCTTTGGTCATTTCATCTGCCTTCTTCTTCTTAATTTTTGCAAGCCTCGTTTCGGAATAGATAGGTTTAATGGCGAATGCAAAATATTTTGAATCTGGGCTAAAAAAGAAGCTTTCTCCACGGTTAATCTTTAGTTTGGTATTTGTTACAAGATTGTTGATATAGAGCACACCATCCCCTTCTTGCTGACTGACGGTAAATGCGGACCATACTCCATTATTAGAAAGTTTTTTTGATGAAATCGATTCCCAGGAATCGTAAACGGTATGGTCTATGGGTTTTTTCTGACCGTAAGCAATACCTGTAAATAACAAAAGTGCTAATGTGAATTGTTTTTGCATATGAAGTTCTAAAAACGTGGTGGTTAATCGAGATGTTATAAAAATTGCAAAAAAAAATGGCGGAATATACTTTGTATGGCTTTTTTTACAAAAAGCCTTAAAGGATCATATGGAAAAGTAGGATGGTAGGCCTTGTAAAACAAGCTATTTGTAGACAAGGCAAACTATAAATAAAGATGCAATAAAAAAGGCATCCGAAGGATGCCTTTTTATCTAATTATCTTTTTTCTGTTTTAGCTGATTTTGCTGGCGCATATAATCATCTAGTCTAGCTTGGAATTTGGATTTCTTTTTCTGCTCAACCGGCTTTGTCTTATTCTCTTGCAAAGTTCTGTGGATCTTATCGTCGTCCACCATCGATTTAATTAAAAACTGTTGCGCAAAAGTAAGCATGTTGGCCAGGAAATAATAATAGTTTAGTCCTGATGGATAGCTGTTCAATACCCCGAGGAACACAATTGGCATGATATAACCAATATACTTCATTTGCCCTGTTGCTCCAGAAATCTGATTATTAAAATACGTATAGATCAATGTAGAGATTGTCATGAGAATACACATTAAGCTCAAGTGGTTTCCGATAAACGGAAGCTTAACGCCAAATTTGATAAATTCGTCATACGTAGACAAATCATGCATCCAAAGGAAACTTTGACCCCTAAGCTCAAATAAATTGGGGAAGAAGAAGAAGAATGCCATTACAAAAGGCAATTGAAGTAACATCGGTAAACAGCCACCCAATGGGTTAACCCCAACTTGCTTATAAAGTTTTAGGTATTCTTGTTGTAACAGGGTAGGGTTGTCTTCACCAACCTTAGCTTTAATCACATCCATTTCGGGCTTAAGAATTCTCATCTTGGCCATAGATACATATGATTTATAGGTAAGAGGAGACATAGCAACTTTAAGCGCTACTGTGAGTATTAATATAATTAAACCATATCCCCATCCGAAACTTTCCAACCAGTTAAATACTGGCAATACGACGAATCGGTTAATGTACTTCAGGGGCCAATAACCCATATCAACTTGCTTTTCTATCTCATGACCTTGTGCCTTAAGGGTGGAAAATTTATTGGTGCCAAAATAAAAGTTCATGGCGTAACTCTGTTGTGCAAGTTGGTTAAATTGAAGTTGCATATTTGCAGAGTACCATTTGATTTGACCTGGCTGAGTACTTACTTTTATTTCCAAATCCCCTTTTTCGAAAGGTACAGCCGGTATTAGAACTGCCGAAAAGAAATGCTGTTTGAAGGAGAACCATTCTATTTTTCCTTCTTTTAATTCTTCCTTCTGGTCTTTTGCTACACTTAAATGATCAGGGTTTTTATCTAGATATTTGTAATAAGGTGCAGAATAACGTTGTTCATTTGCCACATCTTTTTCCTGTTGAACTAAAGTAGTTTCCCAGTTTAAATTAATGGTATTGCCCTGAATTACTTGATTTAAACCGTTTAAATTGATATTCATGCCAACATTATTACTGTTGGGTTTCAGATCATAAATAAATTCTATGTATTTGTCTGCTAAATAATTGGCGCGCATACTTATTGTAGAAGGGCTGGAAGTTGCTGTAAAGTACAGGTCATTGGTATTGACAATTTTACCACCAATATTCAGGTTAAGTCCAAATTTATTTTGATCACCAGAAAACAATACTACCGGTTTTCCCTCGAAGGTTTTTTCACCCTTAACTTCAGCTGACAAAATTCTACCACCTTTATTGGTAAACGTCAATTTAAGGTTTTGATTTTCCAATACAGAAATCGCCTCAGTGCCGGAGATGCTTTTACCAAAAGGGCCACTTAGCGTAGCGGAATCCAATGCTGCTACTGGAGCGGCAGCAGTTGGAAGGGGAGTTTGTTTTGCAGCACCTGCAGATTTTTGTATTGAATCTGCAGCGATTCTTTCTTTTTCTTTCTTGATGTCTGCCTCACTAGGCTTAAAAAAGTAGAAGGAACCAGCCAGAACGATCATGATCAGGAATAATCCCGTAAACGTATTTCTATCCATTATTGTTAATTAAACGCGTATTATTTTATTTTTTTCTTCGCAAACTCTACCGCAGCGGCGACAAATTTAACAAAAAGTGGGTGAGGATTAGCAACTGTTGATTTTAATTCCGGATGAAACTGTCCACCAACAAAGAAAGGGTGATTTTTAAGCTCTACAATTTCTACCAGTTTGCTTTCAGGATTAATTCCTGAAGCGATCATGCCCGCTTCTTCATACTGTTTAAGGTAGCTATTGTTAAATTCGTAACGATGCCTGTGTCGTTCCGTGATGTGAGACTTACCATATGCCGCAAATGCTTTGGAACCTTTTTTCAGATCGCAGTCATACGCACCTAAACGCATAGTGCCACCTTTACTGGTAATGCTTTTTTGCTCTTCCATCATGTTGATTACAGGATTCTCGGTTTGATCATCTATCTCAGTTGTATTGGCATTTTTTAATCCAAGTACATTACGCCCATATTCAATAACGGCACATTGCATACCTAAACAGATACCAAAAAATGGTACATTGTTTTCTCTGACATATTTAATGGAGTCAATTTTACCTTCGATACCCCTGCTGCCAAAACCCGGTGCGACCAGTAATGCATCTAGGTGACCTAGTTTTTCCCGGGCGTTATCAGGATAGACACCTTCAGAATGGATATATTCAACTCTTACTTTGCATTCATTCCTTGCTCCTGCATGTACAAATGATTCTGTGATGGACTTGTACGCATCAGGTAATTCTACATATTTACCAACCACACCAATTACAACTTCAGAAATTGGATTTTTTAGTCGACCAAGGAAATCCTTCCAACTTTCCATATCTGGTTCATTCTTCTGCGCAAGTTTTAATTTGCTAAGTACAGTTTTGTCCAACTGTTCTTTCATCATCAACAAAGGCACGTCGTAAATGGTAGATGCATCAATAGACTCGATAACCGCATTCACGTTTACATTACAGAACAGCGCAATCTTCTTTCGGATATCTTGATTGATGTGGTGTTCCGTACGGCAAACAAGGATATCTGGTTGTATTCCGTATTCCAATAATGCTTTTACAGAATGTTGTGTTGGTTTCGTTTTAAGCTCACCCGCGGCGGCCAGATAGGGTACAAGGGTAAGGTGGATAACGATTGCGTTATTTGCACCTTCTTCCCATTTAAACTGCCTAACGGCCTCAATAAATGGTAAAGATTCAATATCACCTACAGTGCCACCTAATTCAGTGATCACGATATCATATTTGCCGCTCTCGCCAAGAATACGCATGTTCCTTTTGATCTCATCAGTAATGTGCGGAACTACCTGTACGGTTTTACCCAGGTATTCGCCCATTCTTTCTTTATTGATCACGTTTTGATAGATGCGGCCAGTGGTGATGTTGTTTGCTTGTGAAGTAGGAACATTTAGGAAACGCTCGTAATGACCAAGATCCAGATCTGTTTCTGCACCATCTTCGGTAACATAGCATTCTCCGTGCTCGTAAGGGTTCAACGTGCCTGGATCGATATTGATATATGGATCGAATTTTTGAATGGTTACACTGTAACCCCGTGCCTGTAAGAGTTTAGCTAATGAAGCGGATATGATGCCCTTTCCTAAAGAGGAAGTAACACCGCCCGTAACAAAAATATACTTAGTCATGTTTGTAAATTTGTGATATTAAAGCAATGTTTTTGGCCTGCTTTAATGTTTTTGTACGGGATACAAAGTTAGTAAATAAAACCAATTACCGGAATTAATAATGATTGTTGCGGCATATGTTGTAAGGGCTTATAGCTTAAAAAGTTATCAAACAGGGGCTGAAATATCTGCAGCTGACTTAACCCAGATTGGATAGGGAAATCAGGTAAGGGCAAAAAAAAATGCCCGGAAAATCCGGGCACTTCTAGAAATATATTTGGTTAGAATATCTAATTTCGGTAAAGGGTGATCAACTAGTAATTTTGAGCGCCTTTCATTATATAAACATAACACAAATATTATAATTATCATAATATTTTTTTCATTTTTTCGTTTTGGCCTTCATTAATACGTTTTAGCAATGCCTTGAACGAATGTTATTTTTGAAAATAGTGATGGCAAATATCTAAGTTTCTACTTTTTGCAGCAATTGTAATAGACCTTAACTTTGTTTTCCTTGGCCGACCAGCCTATATATATCTTTTGTTCCGGGCCAAGTCTGTAAGCAAATCCATTTAAACCAGTCATCTTAAGCTCGTCATAAAAAGCTTGGTCTGGAACATTTTTATCTGCCATTTCAGTTTCTGTTACTGCGGGCTCCATAAAATTCTCTTCGTCCAGAAAGCGCTCCAGTTCGGTATTGATAAATTCTGCCTTTTTCTGTTCTTTCTTAAGATCTACGGTAGCGTGGTAGTTATTGAAAAGGTCTTTGGCATTAATATCAAGATTATAAATTAGTAAGCCCCTTGAATTGGTTATGGTGAAATGGATGAGTTGATCTTTAATCTCTCTTCCTTGCAGGGTAACCTTGAAAGTATCTAGGTTTAGGGAATCACTAAAGTTTTTAACGATTGTCTTAGTAAAACCGGCTGCATGAACATTTACTTGCTTGGCCCGGTTACAGGAAGCAGTTAAAAATAGAAATGCACAAAGTATCAAAGAAGCTGTTCTCACAAAATTTCGTTAATCTTTTTTAAATCTTCAGGGGTATCTATTGCAATGGTTTCTAATTCAGTTATTCTTGTTTGGATATGGTAGCCATTTTCAATCCACCTCAACTGTTCCAGATTTTCAACGCTTTCCAACTTGGATGGGGCCAGTTTTGTGATCTCTTTCAAAGCTTCGACGGTATATCCATATATACCAATATGTTTATAGAAATCTGAGTTAAGGAGCCACTCTTCGGGAGCTAGGTTTCTTAAATAGGGGATAGTTTGGCGACTAAAATAAATGGCCTCCATTTTAGAATTCACAACTACTTTTGGAATATTTGGATTGAAAAGATCCGCTGGTATATTGATTTTCTTGATTAGTGTTGCCAGTTTAACAAATTGATCTTCGAAACAAGATGCAAGTAAATCAATTTGCTCTGGATCGATATAAGGTTCATCACCCTGTATATTAATGACTGCATCAATGCCGCTCATATTGCTGATAACCTCTGCACAACGATCTGTCCCGCTGACGTGATTGGAATTCGTCATCACAAATTTTCCTCCAAAGTGATTTACTTCTTCCGCTATACGTTCATCATCTGTTGCGACTATGACATCTGTTAAAGAGATAGCGGAACTAGCTTGCTCATACACGCGTCTGATCATACTTTTACCATGTATTTTAACCAGAGGTTTTCCGGGAAACCTTGTTGATGCAAATCTGGATGGTATGATGCCAACTATCCTCATATTAGAATAAGCCATTGATTTCTGCTTCTATAGCCTGTATAATTGTACCAAGATCTTCCGGAGAATTGGTGAAGTCTAGTTTATCTTTATCCAGAATAAGAAGATTGCCTAATTTATAGTCCTTTATCCAAGCCTCATATTTTTCATTCAGCTTTGACAGGTAATCAATTCTAATACCGGCTTCGTATTCCCTTCCCCGTCTTTGTATATTATTGACAAGGGTAGGAACTGATGCCCGCAGGTAAACCAAAAGATCCGGCGGTTTAATAAATGATGTAATGTTTGCAAATATTGCTTTGTAATTCTGATGATCTCGGCTGGTCATTAGCCCCATTTCGTGCAGGTTGTCTGCAAAAATATGGGCATCTTCATAGATCGTTCTGTCTTGAATTACATTTCTGTTAAAGTTTTGTATGTCAACAATTTGCTGGAAACGACTGTTTAAAAAGTAGATCTGGAGGTTGAAACTCCACCTTTTCATATCACTGTAAAAATCTTCCAGGTACGGATTATTATCTACCGCTTCATACAAAGCTTCCCAATTGTAATGCTTTGCGAGTAAACCGGTGAGAGTGGTTTTTCCAGCGCCTATGTTTCCAACTATTGCTATATGCATATTAATATGTTACTTTTTTTGATTTATTGCCAATCTATGGCAGATTAAAACCGTTGACGAGGTGTGATAAGATAGTTAAATTACTTTAAATCTTAAAAAGATTTAAAACCTATCAGAGATCTTACTTCTTTGATGGTCTTTTGAGCACTTTCTCTGGCTTTCACTGCGCCTTGTTCAGCAACTTTACGCAAATATCCGCTGTCTTTTGAGAGTTCTTCAATTCGCTCCCGAATTGGCGAGTTAAAAATGATCATATCTTCTGCAATCTGTTTCTTAAAATCGCCATAACGTATGGCAACATTGTTATATAGGTTGTCAAAATGAGCGACGGTATCTGCAGGTGAAACAATCTTCATTAAGTCGAACAAGTTTTGGATCGCCTCTGGTTTTTGTTGGTTCTCTACGGTTGGACCACCATCAGTAACGGCCCTTGCCAATTTTTTACGGATAATTTCAGGACTGTCTGCCAGGTATATGCAGTTTCCATCACCGTCAGATTTGCTCATTTTTCCTTTTCCGTCGAGTCCGGGAACTTTTACAAGATTTTCAGCATAATTGAAAGCAAAAGGTTCAGGGAAATAGTCAGAATTATAAAGCCTGTTGAAGCGGTTTCCAAATGTACGGGTCATTTCCAAGTGTTGTTCCTGATCTTTACCAACTGGTACTTTTACAGCGCGGTGAATCAGAATATCAGCGGCCATTAGGGCTGGATAAGTAAGTAGTCCTGCATTCACATTATCTGGTTGCGATCTGATTTTGTCTTTAAAAGACGTGCTCCTTTCTAATTCACCTAAATACGCATTCATGTTTAGGTAAAGATAGAGTTCTGCAACTTCTGGCACATCCGACTGAATATATATGGTTGTTTCCTCCGGGTTGATCCCGCAAGCGAGATATTCAACCAGGACATGCTTAACATATCCATGTAGATCTTGTGGAGTTGGATGAGTAGTTAGTGAATGGAGATCGGCGATAAAAAAGAAACAATTGTAATCATATTGCATTTTGACAAAATTAGTAACTGCACCAAAATAATTCCCCAGATGCAACTTACCCGTTGGACGAATCCCACTAACTACTGTTTCTTTCATGAGGCCGAAATTAATAAAAAAGCAATAATTTGATCGGTTATAATTGCAATTTTTGTAATATTGGATTCATGATCAAATTTCTAAGACGTGCTCATTGGTTCTATTCCATTATAGTAATATTTACACTTTCTTTTCTCTTTTACCCTTTTTATTATCTGTTTACAAGAACTGAAAGACTTTATTTATTACTCAACTATTCCAGGAAGCTACATAGCTTTATATGTGCATTACTAATTGGAGTTATTTTTAAATTTGAATTTGAAGTACCATTGAAAAAGGGCCAGACATATGTTTTTTGTGGAAATCATACGTCCAACCTGGATATCATGATTTTTTGTGTTCTTGGTAAGGGGAAGTTTCATTTTTTAGGCAAAGATGAGTTGTTGAATAATCCTGTTTTAAAGCTCTTCTTTAAAACGATTGATGTGCCAGTAAACCGAGACAGCAAAATATCGTCATTTCGTGCATTTAAAAAAGTTGCAGAAAATTTAGCGAAAGGTATGAGTTTAATGATTTTCCCTGAAGGTAAAATTGATGATGAGCAATATCCACCACAATTGCTACCTTTTAAAAACGGACCTTTTCGATTGGCTATTGATACGAAGGTTCCCCTGGTAGCAGTGACGTTGACAGACGTCTGGAAAAAAATGTGGGATGATGGTGCTAAATATGGAACACGGCCAGGTATTTGCCATATATATGTCCATGCACCCATTTTAACCTCCAATTTGACGCCAGAGGATTCAGATGTCCTCAAAGACCGTATCTTTGCTATTATAAATAAGAAGTTCCATGATCATAAATAAGCAAACTATTGATAAGGTAGCTAATCTGGCCAGAATTGAGATCAATGATAACGATGCAGATACATTGATTGCCGATATGAATAAAATACTCACCTTTATGGAACAGCTTAATGAGTTGGACACTACAGGTGTAAAACCGCTCGTTTATATGAATGCTGAAGAAAATGTTTGGCGGGAAGATACTGTAAAGCAGGAAATTTCTGTTGAGGATGGGTTAAAGAATGCAAGCAAGCATAACGAGCGCTTTTTCTTAGTTCCGAAAATTATTGAAAAATAGCTAAGCATTGAATAGTTGTTCGCATCTGTAACATTGGGGGTAATAAGTCCGTCTAAAAATAAAAAGCAATGGAAAAAGCACTAATAAATATCAAAGATATAGGCCGTAAATATGTAATTGGTTCAGAAGTAATACATGCGCTAAAATCGGTGTCGTTAGATATTTTTAAAGGTGAATTTGTTGCTTTGATGGGTCCTTCAGGTTCTGGTAAATCGACGCTCATGAACATTTTGGGTTGCCTTGATACACCAAGCAAAGGAGATTATGTGCTGAATGGCATTAACGTGAGCCAAATGACAGATAATGAACTTGCTGAAGTGAGGAACAAAGAAATTGGATTTGTTTTTCAAACATTTAATCTATTGCCAAGGTCAACCTCTTTAGATAATGTTGCCTTACCATTAATATATGCAGGTGCAAACAAAAAGGAACGCGACACAAGAGCTCAAAAAGCTTTGGAAAATGTAGGTCTGGGTAATCGTGTTACACACAAGCCAAATGAGCTTTCAGGCGGACAACGCCAGCGTGTTGCAGTTGCTCGTGCGCTTATCAATAATCCATCAATCATCCTGGCCGATGAGCCCACCGGTAACCTAGATACCAAAACGTCGATCGAGATTATGGGCCTGTTAGAGGAAATTCATAGCAAAGGGAATACTATCATACTTGTGACCCACGAGGAGGACATCGCACAGCACGCACACCGTATTGTTCGTATGCGAGATGGTCTTATAGAGAAGGATTACGTTAATACAGATATAAAAACTGTTTCACCAAGACTTTCTAATTTAGAAAAACGCGGCAGCGATTTTGAGAAAATAGGGTAGCGAATTTTTCATGAAGATTTATACCAAAACAGGAGATAAAGGACTCACTTCATTAATAGGTGGAACAAGAGTTCCAAAATACGATCTTCGTATTGAGTGTTATGGTACAGTTGACGAACTGAATTCTTATATAGGACTTATCACCTGCCAGCCTATCAATTCGCATTACCAGGAGATTTTAAAGGAGATTCAGGATAGGTTATTCACAGTTGGCGCCTACCTAGCTACCGACCAGGAAAAGTCGAGGATGAAAATACCTGACCTTAAAAATGAAGATATTCTCCTGTTAGAGCGAGAAATGGACATAATGAATGAATTATTGCCCGAGCTTAGGCATTTCATCCTGCCGGGAGGAAACACCATTGTATCTTATTGTCATGTAGCCAGATGTGTCTGCCGTCGCGCTGAGCGACTGGTTTTCCATCTTGCATCAGAAAGTGAAATAGATGAAAAAATTACCATCTACCTGAATCGCCTGAGTGACTATTTATTTGTGTTATCCAGAAGTCTAAATTTAGACGCTGGTGTTGCTGAAAATATCTGGTTACCACGGGTTTAAAATAGTGGAAAAAAAAGTTTGTTTTGCTCGCATTTTTTAATATACTTTTGCGGAATTAAATTAGAACTTAATAATATAAAAATATGTATTGGACTTTAGAACTTGCATCGCATTTAGAAGATGCCCCATGGCCTGCAACAAAAGACGAATTGATTGATTATGGCATCAGATCGGGTGCTCCAGTTGAAGTTATTGAGAACCTGCAAGCCCTTGAGGATGATGGTGAACCTTATGAGACTATTGAGGAGATTTGGCCCGATTATCCAACTAAAGATGATTTCTTCTTTAATGAAGATGAATATTAAACTATTTAACTAAGGCCACATATCTTGTGGCCTTTTTAATTTTTGGAACGATGATTGTTTATGAATTGTCATGGAAGTGTTTACTTCCTCAACTATCTAAAAAAGAACAACAATCTAAAAATTAAACGTTATGGGAAATTTACTTTATCTTGTTGCCGTAGTACTTGTTATCCTTTGGATCATCGGCTTTTTCTTCCAGGGCTTCGGACCAAATGTTGGGGGCCTTATTCATATCTTGTTGGTTATTGCAGTAATCGCCATCATCTTAAAGGTGATCAATCGAGCAGCTTAATTACTGTCTGAAATAAAAAAAACGCTTCAGGTTAACTGGAGCGTTTTTTTTTCATAAAGATTGTTGCTATATCAATATCTTCAGGGTAAGTTATTTTAATGTTTTCCCTATCCCCGGGGATCACGTTGATCTTTATGCCTATACTTTCGACCACGCTTGCATCATCTGTATAAGAGTCTACATATGTTGAGTTATACGCTTCCCTTATAATTCTTAAATCAAAAGTTTGTGGAGTTTGTATCAGTATCAACTCGCTTCTGTCCAACGCCTGAGTAACAGATTCATCAATAATTCTTCTTACCGAATCAGTGGGAGTTACGCCAGTTACACAATTTCCTTTTTCTTCTGCTTCCTTAAACGACTGAGTTATTAAGGAAGGAGATATAAGTGGTCTAACTGCGTCATGTATAGCAACTATACCATCTCCGGTAATTTCTGAAAGACCATTTTTGACCGAATAGAAACGTTGCTCGCCTCCGGCTACAACTCTATGAGGGATATCAAATCCAAATTCTTCGCACAAGGACTTCCATTTCTCCTGCATCTCATGATTTAAAACCAAGATGATTTCAGGATTTAGGACACATTGATGAAACGCACATAGGGTATGCATCAAAACAGGTTTGCCTTCCAGAAGTAAAAATTGTTTGGGAATAGCACTATTCATCCTATTCCCAGACCCGCCAGCAACTACAATGGCATAGAAATTCATTACTGGATTTAGATAATCAACATCGCATCGCCGTAGCTATAGAAGCGATATTTTTCTTTCAAAGCTACTTCATAAGCGTTTCTAACATAATCAAAACCACCAAAAGCGCTTACCATCATCAGCAATGTGGATTCTGGAGTATGGAAGTTAGTGATCATTGAATTTGCGATACTAAAATCGTATGGTGGGAATATGAACTTGCTTGTCCAATCATTAGCAGGCTTTAACAATCTGTTAGACGAAACTGCTGATTCTATAGCACGCATTGAAGTAGTACCAACTGCACATATCTTTCTCTTTTCTTCAATAGCTTTATTCACGATATCTGCATCTTTTTGCTCGATGATGAATTGCTCAGAATCCATCTTGTGCTTGGTAAGATCTTCAACTTCTACAGACCTGAAAGTACCTAAACCTACGTGCAAGGTCACTTCAGCAAAGTTAATACCCTTTAACTCCAGGCGTTTCATCAACTCCCTGCTAAAGTGTAAGCCAGCTGTAGGAGCGGCTACAGCACCTTCATGCTTTGCAAAAATGGTTTGATAACGCTCTTTGTCTTGGGCAGTTGCTTTTCTCTTGATGTATTTTGGAAGAGGTGTTTCTCCAAGTATTTCAATGTTCTTTCTGAACTCTTCGTCAGTACCATCAAATAGGAATCGGATAGTTCGGCCACGTGAGGTAGTGTTATCCACTACTTCAGCTACCAGTAGGTCGTCGTCTCCGAAATATAATTTATTACCAACGCGGATTTTACGTGCAGGATCGACAAGAACATCCCATAAGCGGAGCTCTTTATTTAATTCACGTAACAGGAATACTTCTATTGTGGCACCAGTTTTTTCTTTATTGCCATAAAGACGTGCAGGAAAAACTTTCGTGTTGTTCAAAATCATGACGTCTTTATCATCAAAATAACTTAAAACATCCTTGAATATTTTATGTTCGATCTTGCCGCTGTCTTTATGCAGAACCATTAAACGGGCTTCATCTCGTTGTTCTGAAGGAGTGTTGGCAACTAAAGACTCAGGTAAATTAAACTTAAATTGAGATAACTTCATATTTTTCGATGTGATAATTAAGGGCGCAAATTTACTAATTATTATCCTCTTTTTGTATAAATTTATTAGGGTTATCGTTTGGCCGTCTTCAATTGTATCTTTCAGAATATATAATAGCTATTCTGTAACCTTTTTGGGTACTTTTGGTCTAAAGTTTAATTATGATTATTTTCAGACTAATAGGCGAAAGTTTTAGGTTTGCAGCTGATGCACTGCGCCAGAATAAAATGCGTACCATCCTTTCTCTTCTAGGGATTACCATTGGAATTTTTACCATCATTTTTGTATTCTCGGCTGTAGATACACTTAGGAGTAAACTCCAGGAGAGTATAGATAAACTGGGTTCAAAAACTGTTTTTGTACAAAAATGGCCTTGGGGCGGTTTTGGGGATTATCCATGGTGGAAGTATGTGAATAGACCAGAACCCTCGTTAAGAGATTATCAACTTTTAAAAGATAGACTTGAATATGCCCAAGGAGTTTCTTATGAAATATCAGCCAATTCCAGGACAGTTAAGTATAGAAGTAATTCTGTTGAGGGCGTTGGTATCCGGGCTGCATCACAAGACTTTAATAAAACTTGGAATCTTGATTTCCAGGATGGCCGATATTTTACGGAGAATGAAGGCAGAGCAGGGTCTCCAGTTGTGCTTGTAGGTGCTGAAGTTGCTGAAGGTCTTTTTGATGGTAATGATGCCGTAGGTAAAACTATTGTTGTCATGGGCCGAAAGCTGACAGTTGTTGGTGTCTTTAAGAAAGAAGGAGAGGATATGATGGGTATGTCTCAGGATAAAAATATTGTTATGCCGCTTAACTTTGCTAAGGGGATTATGGATGTGGAGAGTGAAAGATACGATCCAACTATCACTGTAAGAGGCTATGAACATATCGATTTGGATGAGATTGAGAGTGAAATACGCGGGTCTATGCGGTCGATCAGGCGTATAAGACCTGGCGCAGAGGAAGATTTTGCGTTGAACAAGAGTACTATTGCCTCAAATCAGCTCGATGTGATGTTTGGCGCAGTGGATATAGCTGGATGGATCATTGGTGGTTTCTCTATTTTGGTAGGTGGTTTTGGAATCGCAAACATCATGTTCGTTTCTGTAAAAGAAAGGACAAATATTATAGGCATTCAAAAATCGCTTGGTGCTAAAAATTATTTTATTTTATTGCAGTTTCTGTTTGAAGCCATCGCTTTGTGTTTAATGGGCGGTGCTTTTGGTCTGTTATTGGTTTATCTATTAACCCTTGGATTAACAGCAGGAGGTTTTGAAATGATATTATTCTTCAAAAATGTAGTATTAGGAGTGAGTATATCCGTGGCAATAGGTACAATCTCAGGCTTCTGGCCTGCATTTTCTGCCTCCAGGTTAGATCCTGTGGAAGCCATTAGATCTTAATAATCTCATTCATAAAAAAAGGGGCTTTTGCAAAAGCCCCCTTTTTTTTATGAATTTATATATTAGCTCAGTTTAGCTAATGCAGCTTTAATTTGCGAAACTGCTTTTCTCAGCTGATCTTCTGAAGCAGCATAGGAAATTCTGATACAATCTTCATTTCCAAATGCTTCACCTGTAACAGTTGAAACATGTGCCTCATTCAACAAGTAAAGAGATAAATCTTCAGCATTACTAATTACGTTTTCTCCGTCTTTTTTGCCGAAGTAAGCTTTGATTTCAGGGAAAAAGTAAAACGCACCATCAGGTAAGTTTACATTTACACCAGGTATTTCAGATAATAAAGCGTAAACAATGTCCCTGCGTTTTTTGAATTCAGCAACCATCTCATTAACGGTTGCTAGACCGCCATGATAGGCTTCAAGTGCTGCACGCTGTGCGATTGATGAGGTGCCTGAGGTGATTTGTCCCTGTAGCTTATCACACGCATTTGCTATTTCCTTATTAGCAGCCATGTAACCCACTCTCCATCCTGTCATCGCGTAGGACTTAGAGAAACCATTAATTAAGATAACCCTGTCTTTAACCGAGGCAAACTCAGCAATAGAGGCATGTTTGCCTACAAAGTTGATGTGCTCATAAATCTCATCAGAAATGATATAAATGTTTGGATGCTTTTCAAAAACAGTTACTAATGCCGCCAGTTCTTCCTTACTGTATACTGATCCAGTTGGATTGCATGGTGAAGAAAACATGAACAACTTAGTTTTAGGAGTTATAGCTGCTTCTAATTCCGCTGCAGTAATTTTAAAGTTATTTTCAACAGTCGCATTGATAAATACCGACTCGCCTTCAGCAAGTTTAATCATTTCAGAGTAAGATACCCAATAAGGAGTGGGTACAATCACCTCATCACCAGGGTTTACCAAACAAAGAACTGCATTAGCAAGAGATTGCTTGGCACCGGTGGAAACAACGATCTGATCAAAGCTGTAAGACAAATTATTTTCTCTTTGAAGTTTTTCTGCAACTGCCTTTCTCAAGTCAGGATATCCTGAAACCGGAGTGTAATAAGAGTAATTTTCGTCTACTGCAGTTTTGGCTGCTTCCTTTACAAATGCCGGTGTAAAGAAGTCTGGTTCACCAAAACTCAGGTTGATAACGTCAATCCCTTTTGCGGATAGCTCTCTACCAAGTTTCGCCATTTTAATGGTCTGCGACTCAGATAGATTGTTGATTCTTTTGGATAAAAATGTCATAATGATAAGTGCTCAGCAAATTTTATTTTGTGCGATCGCAAATATATGAACCTCACGGAATTATAAACTAAAAAAAATACTTTTTAATATAATTCAAGTGTTATAATGTATTTTTGAGAGCTCAAACCGCTAAACTTGCAACCAAAAAAGAAAGCAATACTACTTGCCTTATGCGTTAGCATACTGCTCATGCTTGCAAAATTTGCAGCTTATTTTATTACTCATTCCAATGCTATCCTTACAGATGCTATGGAAAGTATTGTAAACGTGCTTGCCAGCTCATTCGCATTCTACAGCATATACTTAGCAACCTTACCTAAAGATACCAATCATCCGTATGGACATGGTAAAGTGGAATTTTTCTCTGCATTTTTAGAGGGTACGTTAATAAGTATTGCTGGCGTTGTTATTATCTTGAAGTCTTCATACGACCTAATATTTCCAAAGCCTATTTTTCAATTATTTGAAGGCGCTGCAATAATTGGTGCTACTGGTATCATAAACTTAGTGATCGGATATTATCTGATCAATGCGGGCAAAAAATATAGATCAATAACGCTTGAGGCCGATGGGAAACACTTACTTACTGACGCAATAACGAGTGCAGGATTGGTGATTGGGATTATCCTTATCCAGATTACCCATTTATACTGGTTAGACAGCGTTATCTCCATTATACTAGGTGTGTATATTATCTATAATGGATATTTACTCACAAGGCGCTCTATCGGTGGGTTAATGGACGAAAGTAATACTGACATCGTTAAGGATATCATCACAGTTTTACAGGACAACAGACGCGACCCCTGGATTGATGTACACAATTTAAGAGCGCAGCAGTATGGAGCAGACCTTCATGTCGACTGCCATGTTACCTTGCCATACTATTTCGACCTCAACCAAGTGCATCATGAGGTTTCTGATATTGATAAAATGGTAAATGGAAATACTGGGCATCAAACGGAATTATTTATTCATACCGACCCATGCTTACCTGCCTGCTGTAACTATTGTAGGATGAAAGCCTGTCCGGTAAGGTCAGAACCATTTAACAGTGAAATAAAATGGAATATCGAAAATGCCACAAAAAATCAAAAACACTTTGACCAATGAGTTATTTTAACGTAAGGGTTTACGGCATACTTATCAACGAACATAACCAAATCCTGATTAGTGATGAGCAATCGGGTGGAAGAATATTTAGTAAATTTCCTGGAGGTGGTCTTGAGCTGGGTGAGGGGCTAATTGATGCCCTAAAGCGTGAATTTATTGAAGAGTGTGATACAAGAGTTGAAGTTACCCGTCATTTTTACACGACCGATTTCTATGAACAATCTTCCTTCAATGATAGCCAAATCATTAGTATTTATTATTTGGTAAAAGCACTTCATGCGCTCCCAATGAAGTTTAAAATTCAGGCCTTCGACTTTGATGAAGGTAATTCGCAGGCATTTAGGTGGGTAAATTTGAATGAACTCAATACCGACGATGTTACCTTTAAAACGGATAAAACTGTTATAGAATTATTAACAAAACAGCGTGCATGATGAGTTTACAGGAAAGAGACAAAAATGTAATTTGGCATCCCTATACACAGATGAAGAATGCCTTGCCGAACATTCCAATTATTGGTGGAAAGGGAGTTTATTTATACGATGAATCAGGTAAAAAATATATTGATGCAGTCTCAAGTTGGTGGGTTAATATACACGGGCACTCGCATCCACACATTGCAGCACAAGTTTCAAAACAGCTTTTAACGCTTGAACATGTCATATTCGCCGGTTTTACACACGAACCTGCTGTTTTGCTTGCAGAAAGATTATTACCGTTATTACCTGGTAAGCAAGAAAAAGTTTTTTACAGTGATAATGGATCTACAGCAGTAGAAGTTGCGCTTAAAATGTGCCTTCAGTACTGGAGTAACGTTACGAAAATTCCAAGAACCAAAATTTTGGCATTTAAAGAAGCCTACCATGGTGACACTTTTGGCGCAATGTCAGTAAGTGGTCGTAGCATATTTACAGATCCATTCAATTCCTTGTTGTTTGATGTTGAGTTCATTGACCTTCCAAACGAGCAAAATATAGAGCAGTTGAAATCTCGCATAGACTATTTGTCTAACGAGGTGGCTTGCTTTATTTTCGAACCTATGGTACTTGGTGCAGGGGGTATGCTTATGTATCAAGCCAAACATTTAGACCAGCTCCTGGCTACTTGCCAAAAGCATGGAATTTTGACCATCGCAGATGAGGTTATGACTGGATTTGGGCGTACGGGAAAGTTTTTTTCTTGCGAAGCGCTAGAACATCATCCTGATATTTTTTGCCTTTCTAAGGGATTAACAGGCGGTACTATGCCGTTGGGAATCACTACCTGTAATGCCAAAATATTTGAAGCTTTTCTGAGTGATGATCAACTTAAAACACTTTATCATGGACATTCTTTCACCGCGAATCCTGTGAGTATTGCTGCTTCCTTAGCGAGTCTTGATATATTACTTGAACCACAAACCCTCCAAAATATACGGCGCATCAGTAAAAAGCATGCAGCTTTTGCCGAACAAATTATGGGAAATGAAAGGCTAAAGGAAGTGCGGCAAACAGGTACGATATTAGTGATGGAGTGGCACACAACTTCCGGTACATCATACTTGAGTGAATTTAGGAATAAGTTGTACCTGTATTTTTTGGACAAAGGCATAATACTCCGCCCTTTAGGTAATATCATTTATATTTTACCTCCCTATGTCATCACTGATGAAGAACTGGATTATATTTACCAAACTATTTTACAGTCGTTAAACGATTTATAATATGCTAATCAAACCAATTTTAGAAAATATAGTTGCTGATAATATTTTACACGCCAAGTGGTTAAATACGCTATCGTACATGGAAAATGCTGGGGCTAAAAAAATATCTGCTTCGGAGCACAAAGAAAATGTTAACCTCATTATTTTAAAGCATGCGGCTGAGGAACATCGGCATGCTTATTACCTGAAAAAACAACTTGATAAACTTGACGGAGGATTATGCAAGACCTACACTAATGAAGAGCTTCTTACCCCTAATAATACCAAATTTTACTTAAATGCCCTGGATGTATCAGTATGCAGATACTTAAAAAAGCATTTTAACCTGAGGGGGTATGAGCTCAAGTTTGCAGCATATCTTTTCGTAACCTACGCTATCGAAGTTCGTGCGGATGAATTGTATCCCGTTTATCAGGAAGTTCTCAGCGCTGCGCAAAGTAAAGTAACTGTGAAATCTATCATATTGGAAGAAGAAGGTCACCTGGAGGAAATGCTGAATCAGCTGAGATCTTTTTCTCCGGATTGGGAAAAGCACGCAGAGGTGGTGATTAAAATTGAACAAGGCATGTTTAATGATTGGATCGTTAGTCTCAGCAATCAGCTTAACTAGACCTCAATAACTTTCTGTGGGGTAATGGCATAGAACCGATCGCCCCCTTCTGGTTTAATTAAAAAAAGCCCTGTGAACACGCTGAACGCAGGAAGTACAGCGCAAGTTTCATTGAAATAAAAGCAGGGGAATTTTAGTCGCTGTTTCGCTTTTCCATGTAACACCACTCCAGGATGTATATGGCCAGAGATATTAAAAAATTCATCAAAGATTTTAGGCTTATCATGTATAAATCTAAAGGGTTTTACAATTAATTCTTTAGCATGTACTTCGATATTTAAAGCCTCATAATCTTTAGTCTTTAGCTCATCATGATTACCTTTAATTAGTATGATTTTTAGATCGCTCTTGCCATTTCTCCATTCTAGAAAAGCCTCTGCGTCACTATTAATCTTGTTGTGAAACATATCACCAGTAACCAACAATGTAGTAGGATTGAATTCATCTATTAAAGAACTGAGCCTTTGCAAATCCGTTAGCCCAACAGAGCCCGGCACCTGTATTCCTGATTTTCTAAAATGTGCAGACTTACCAATGTGAAGATCACTTATGATCAACATTTGCTTTTTTTCCCAATAAATTGCTTTTTCCTTACTTAAAAATAAATCTTCTCCGCGGCAATTAACGTTCATTCTTTTTTTTCAAGCTTTTTTTGTCTGCTTCAGCAGTCATTCTTTCAATTCTTTGACTTAGTTCTTCCGAGCTCATATTGTCGCGTAAGCTGTCCACCTTTATCGGAAAACAAAGAGGAGTGTAGCTTTCAGTTTTAACGATAACAACCTCACTATCTTGTATACGGTGTAAAGCTGCTGCAAGTCTTGGCTCCTCAATCTGCTGATAAAATGCTTCGTCATAAGCTTGCCGCAATAATAAGTTATGTTTGTCATAATCACTAAAAACGTTGAAAAATAACGCAGCGGAAGATTGGAGATGTTTATTTGCAACATATTTTCCCGGATATCCCTGAAAAACTAATCCAGATATACATGCAATGTCTCTGAATTTTCTTCTTGCCATTTCTGTGGCATTTATACTGGCAATAATGTCGTCTGATAAATTTTCGGGTGTGAAAAGCTGTTTGATATTCTCTTCATCCAAGGGGATGGGCTGTTCGCTCAATAATTCAAAACCATAATCGTTCATAGCAATTGAAAAACTGATTGGTTTTATTTTACCTAATCTATAGGCGATTAATGAAGCCATGATTTCATGAACTTGCCGACCTTCAAAAGGATAAGCAAAAAAATGAAATCCATCTCTTGTGTTGATCAATTCGATCAGAAATTCGTCGTCCTTAGGCACATGTGAAACCTTTGCCTGTCGTTCAAACAAAGGCAAAATGATATCCAGTTCCTCATCGTCATGTTGTTTATAAAGCGTTTCGTTGTATTTTTTTCTTAGGATAACGCCTAAGTTGGCAGTAAGCGAGATTCTGCCACCCATCCAGCTTGGACTCATTGCAGTCTTTTGCTTACTTTTTTTAACAAGTACCATCATGTCTTTGATCATCACAAACTCTAAAACCCTTCCAGCCAGCGTAAAACTAGTTCCTGGTTTCATTCTTGCTACGAAGGATTCTTCTACCATCCCTACAAAGCCACCGCTGATGTACTTCACCTTTACCATCGCATCGCTTACTATGGCCCCGATATGTAGCCGGTGCCGCATTGCAATTTGTCTACTTTCTACTTTCCAAAGGCCATCAATTTTAGTCACTTTGCTAAACTCTGTGTATGCAGTAAGACTTTCTCCTCCCGTGGTTATGAACCTCATGATCCAATCCCATTCTTCCGGTAATAACTCTCTAAACGCATGGGTTTGCTTCACTTCTGAAAAGATTTTTTGGTCGTCAAAACCATCACCTACCGCCAAAGTTACCAGATACTGAATTAAGGTATCGAATGCCATAACTATAGGTTCTCTACTCTCAATATTTTGCGTTTTCGCTGCTTCTTTTATTGCTGCCGCTTCTACAAGTTCAAGGGCATGAGTTGGTAGAAAGTAAATCTTTGAGGTTTCATACGGTGAGTGACCACTCCGTCCGGCACGCTGTAGAAATCTGGCCACCCCTTTAGGCGAGCCAATTTGTACTACTGTATCAACAGGTTTAAAATCGACTCCCAAATCTAGAGACGATGTACTTACAACAGCTTTAAGCACACCAGAATGAATAGCGTCTTCAATCCAATTTCTCAATTCAAAATCAATAGAGCCATGGTGTATGGCCAATTGTCCGGCCAAATTCTCATCCTTTGCTAATAAAGTCTGGTACCACATTTCAGCTTGCCCCCGGGTATTTGTAAATATCAGTGTAGTTTTGCTTTTATAAATGATTGGGAGAAGTTTGTCTGCCAGTTTATGCCCGAGATGGCCTGCCCAGGGTAACATATCAATATGATCTGGCAAGATAGATTTGATTACAATTTTCTTTTCTATATCTGCTTTAATGATGATCTTCAGTAGATCATCGTAAGGAACCAAAACATCAAGTGCCTGATCAATATTTCCGATAGTGGCAGATATTCCCCAAATTCTAAGTAGTCGCTCAGGATTCTGATCATTTATCAAACCCTTAATCCTTGATATGGCCAATTCGGCCATTACACCACGTTTACTTCCGAGTAACTCGTGCCATTCATCTGCAACTATGCATTGCAAGTGCTCAAAATAATTAAATGTGCTTTTTTGGGCTAATAACAAGTGGATGCTTTCGGGCGTAATGATTAGCACTTCGGGCATTTGTTTTTTTTGCTTTAGCTTTTCATTCTGCGAGGTATCGCCATTCCTAACCCCTACATGCCAGTCCAAATTGAGTTCAGTGCAAACCTCAGTCATGGCTCGTGCCAAATCTTTTGCCAGAGATCTTAGCGGTGTTATCCAGATTAGTTTTAAACCCGTATGAACTTTTAACTTTTTTTTTGTTCCCTTGTCTTTTTTTGAAAGCTTTTCTAAGTCCTCCATTTTATTCAACTCATCTATGGCAACCGCCAGAAATAACGAAAATGTTTTACCGAAACCAGTTGGGGCATTTACCAAACCGCTATAACCCTCTGCGTAATATTGCCAGGCATCTGTTTGAAATTTGAAGGGCTTTTTGCGACTGGTTCTCAGCCACTTCATCACCTGTTTGTATCCTTTACTTGTTTCAATTCCCATTTTAAGAAGTAGATAAGGTAGAAGCTAACAATTGACGCAAATCTTCAAGCGTATTGATTTCATCCGCCTTTTTATCCTTTCTCCATCTCGCTATACGGGGAAATCTCAAAGCCAAGCCTGCCTTGTGCCTTTTACTTTCTGCAATTCCTTCAAAAGCAATTTCAAAAACAAGTTCAGGCTTAACCGTCCTGACTGGGCCAAATTTCTCTACAGCATTTTTCAATACAAACGAATTTACTTCTTTTATTTCTTTATCTGTCAAGCCAGAATACGCTTTTGCTACGGTAATTAGCTTGTCTCCATCCCTAACAGCGAATGTATAATCTGTGTAGAAATTTGCCCGGCGACCACTTCCTTTTTGAGCATAGATCATCACGGTATCCACAGTATAGGGGTTAATTTTCCATTTCCACCAATCGCCACGCTTTCTTCCAGAATGGTAAAGTGAATCTATTTTCTTAAGCATTATGCCCTCACTGTTGAGTTCTCTTGCTCCTAACCGTTGTTGGGCAAGCTCCTGCCAAGTATCAAATGTGACTATTGGTGATAACGATACGAGGTCTTTGGTTTTCAAGTTTGACACAACCTGTTCTAATAAAACTCTTCTTTCTTTTAAAGTGCTTTCCCGTAAATCTTCACCTTTTAGCTCTAGTAAATCATAAGTGTAAAAGCCAATTGGAGCATCATTTAGTTGTGCCTTGTTGATTGTTTTGCGATTGAGGCGCTGCTGGAGGATGCTGAATGCCTGAACATTCCCATCTTTTACCGAAAGTATTTCTCCATCTAATACAGTGCCGTCTTCTAGTTCATTTATAAGAAAATGCAGTTCTGGAAATTGATCTGTTACCAATTCTTCGCCCCTTGACCAGATAAAAAGTTCTCCGTTTCTTTTTACAATTTGCCCACGTATTCCATCCCATTTCCATTCGGCCTGCCATTTTTCGGGTTCACCTAATGCTTCGGGCTCAACCTCAAGCGCATAAGCCAAACAAAAAGGGTAGGGCCATGAATTGTCGGTATTCACGTGAAGTCCTCCAACCAAATCCTGGTAAGTAATATCCTTAGGGTGCCATTTCCCCATTATGCTGTGCATGATCTTATTAGCTTCAGTATCGCTTTGTTTAGCAAGAGCATTTACAAGCATTTTATTAGAAACACCAATTCTAAAGTTTCCTGATATCAACTTGTTAAAGACAAATCGTTCTTGTGTATCCAAACTATCCCAGGATCCCAAGATAAATTTCTTTTTAATATCGTCATCTTTTCCGTGAAGTGCGGCAAGGTCATCTATCCACTCATGAAGTTTTCTGTTGGTAATTCTAGAAGGTGGGGGCAACACCAATGCTATAGTTTCGCTCAAATCGCCCACGCTATGGTAACTCTCTGCAAAAAGCCACTCAGGTATTCCACTAAGCTCGGTAGCCCATTGTCTGATTAATGACGTGTTAACAGGACGCTTTGGTCTTTTACCAGTAAACATCGCAATTACAAAAGGCTTATCCAGATCGTCAGCCTCATTAAAATAATCTACAAGTGCGGCGATCTTATCGTTGGTTTTATTGCTCATCTCGAGCTGTTGAATCAATTCAGTAAAGCGCTTCATAATGTTGATGTTTGCTCTTTTTCATCGGAATCGTCTTCGCTTCCGTATTGGGTTTTAACTTCCTCGCTAGCTATTCCTATTTCGTTCAGGTATTTTGAAAATGTAGCCGTAAAGCCATGAGTTACATAAACTTTTTGGGCCTGTGTCTCTTTTATGGCAGAAATTAAGCCTGGCCAATCTGCATGGTCGCTCAATGCAAAACCAGCATCCGCACTTCTCCATCTTCTGCTCGCCCTAACTTGCATCCAGCCGGAACAAACACCTGTTGCCCCGTTGATCAGGTTTTTAATCCATCTTCCTTCTGCAAGTGCGGGGGGTACGATCACTATTCCTTTTTGCAATTCGTCCTTCTTTGTTTCTGCGGTAATTCTAATTGTATCGGGCAAACTAACACCAGCTTTAATAAATCCTTCATTCAAATTTGCTATGGAGTTATGGACATAAATGTCCCCAAATCCACCGAGCCCCTTGATCAATCGTTGTGCTTTGCCTAAACTATAAGCGACAAGTACACTCGTTTTATTTTTATCATGGTTTTCCGATATCCAACTTTTGATCTGATCGAAAATCAGTTCCTGTGGCTGCCATTTATATATTGGCAAGCCAAATGTACTTTCCGATACAAAAGTATGGCATCTAACAGGCTCAAAGGCAGTGCTGATACCATCATATTCTACCTTATAATCCCCAGATATAACACATACCTGGCCTTTGTATTCTAGTCTCACCTGTGAAGAACCTATTACGTGACCCGCGGGAAATAGACTCACCTTAACACCATTAATGGAGATTTCTTTATTATATGGCAGGGTTTCGATATTTAAATCAAATCCTAGCCTTTGGTTTAAAATTGGTTTTGTCAGCTCATGGCATAAATAAGCTTTATTTCCCCATTTTACATGATCAGCATGACCATGGGTTGTAACAGCAAGGTTAACAGGTTGCCACGGGTCAATATAAAAATCTCCTTGCTTGCAATAAATACCTTTGCCAGTAAATTTGATCAGTTCCATCGTTTACTAACATAGTTTGGCTTACAAAGTTTTAACATCAGAGGTTAGATGATAATGATTTTTCTTTTGCTATTTTTGCAACAGATACCCGATACATGCCAAATATACAACGCGTTGCCCTTTTACTAGTTATAGGAATGCTTTTTTCAAAATTTACCTTTGCTCAAGGTAATTATACCATTAGCGGCACTGTTAGCGATGCAGGGAGTGGTGAAACTTTGATCGGTGCCAGTGTACAAGTATCCGGACGCATAAAAACAGGGGTAATTACCAATTCTTATGGCTTCTATGCTATTAATTTACCTGAAGGAGAATACGATATTTCTGTTAGCTTTATCAGCTATAAAACGCAAGTGCAAAATATTACTGTTAAAAAAGATCAAAAGCTCAACTTCGCTTTAGCCGAGAACAATCAGCTAACTGAGGTTGTTATTTCTTCAACCAAGAAGGACGAAAATGTGAGCAGTCCTCAAATGGGTTTACAAAAGCTTGATGTTAAGGAGATCAGCTCAGTTCCAGTCCTTTTAGGGGAACGAGATGTTCTTAAAACGCTTCAGTTGCTACCGGGAATCAAATCTGCCGGCGAGGGGAATAGTGGTTTTTATGTTAGAGGTGGGTCAACGGATCAAAATCTGATACTTTTGGATGAGGCACCTGTTTACAACGCATCGCATTTATTGGGTTTCTTCTCTACTTTTAATTCGGATGCTATAAAGGATTTGAGCGTATATAAGGGTGGAATGCCAGCACAATATGGAGGACGTTTATCTTCAGTTCTGGATATACGAATGGACGAAGGAAACCGAAAGAATTATGGTGTGGAAGGAGGAGTAGGACTGATCTCTTCAAGGTTGAAGGTTGATGGCCCAATCATAAAAGATAAAGGGTCATTTATGATTAGTGCCAGGCGGACCTATCTTGATGCTTTTTTAGCACTCTCTCCTGACAGTTCCATAAGAGGGAATACGCTGTACTTTTATGATGTTAATGCTAAAGCCAATTACCGGCTAAATGAACGGAATACGTTCTACCTATCCGGATACTTTGGGAGAGATAAGCTGGGTATTTCCAAGTCCTTCGGTTTCAATTGGGGAAACGCCACAGTCACCGCAAGATGGAACCACCTTTATGGCAGTAGGCTTTTTTCAAATACTTCATTAATTTACAGCAACTACAATTATGTAATACAAAATAAGAATGATGTCAATAATTTTGAAGTTAATTCCTCTATTAAAGACTATAATTTAAAACAGGACTACGAATATAGCCTCAGCAGTAATAATAGCTTAAAATTCGGTGTCAATGCTATACACCATACCATTTCGCCTGGAAAACTGACGGCAAGTGAATCTTCAAGCATAAACCAGACTACTACAGAAGAACGAAAAGGGATGGAATTGGCAGCCTACGTATCTGATGAATGGAAGGTATCAGACCGTTTTAATGTAGTTTCCGGCTTAAGGTTAAGTTCCTTTTCCCTATTAGGACCAGGTACTTACAGGAATTATGACGGAGATGGGAATACAATAAGTTCTTTAACTTATGGAAAGGGGAAGGTGATCAAAACCTATTTATATTTGGAGCCACGTTTATCTGCCAGTTATCAATTAACCGGTTCATCATCCTTAAAGGCAGCTTACACAAGAAATGTTCAACACATTCACTTGATGTCTAATTCAACTACAACTTCGCCTACAGATGTATATATTTTAAATAGTAACAATGTAAAGCCTGAATTATCTGACCAACTATCAACTGGTTATTTTAAAAATTTTTTAGACAACAGCTACGAGTTTTCTGTTGAATTATATTATAAATCTCTAGAGAATCAGATTGAATATAGAACAGGTACTGATCTGCGGGGCAACAGCAACGTAGAAGCCGACCTGCTTTATGGCAAGGGTAGAGCCTATGGTGTAGAGTTCTTTTTTAAAAAAAGGTATGGGAAATTTAACGGTTGGGTAGGATATACATTATCACGAACCGAGCGAAATTTTGATAAATTGAATGCGGGAAATTGGTTTTATGCAAAACAGGACAGGACGCATGATCTTTCTATAGTTGGAATTTACAAACCTGGAAAGCGATGGAGTTTTTCTTCCGTATTTGTTTATAATACTGGCAATGCGGTTACTTACCCCAGTGGGAAATACCAGATCAATGGTCGTACTGCGTTTTATTACACTGAAAAGAATGGGTACAGGACACCAGCGTATCATCGTATGGATATTTCAGCAACACTAGAAGCCAAGCCGGGTAAAAGGTTACAATCAAGTTGGTCTTTTGGAATATATAATGTTTACAATCGTCAAAATGCTTTCGCTATTGATTTCAAAGATGACCCCGATGATGCCACTAGAACCCAAGTTATTAAGACTACTTTGTTTGGTATCATTCCATCTGTAACTTGGAATTTTAAATTTTAATCAATGAAAAAAAACTATTTTTATCCATTTCCTGTAATCTTGTGCTTGCTTTTACTACTATCTGGCTGTGAAAAGGTAATTACATTAGACCTTAAAGACTCGGAACCAAAAGTTGTTATTTATGGAGATATTAGTGATCAAGTTGACAACCAATATGTCAGGATTTCAAGAAGCTACAATTTTACAGAACCTAATAAATTCAATGCAGCTACTGGTGCCAGGGTTATTGTTACGACTCAACTTGGCAGTGTTATTAACTTTTCGGAAATCACTCCTGGTGTTTATCAAAGCCCTAAATTTCGTGGAAGATCCGGACAAAGCTATACTTTGGATGTAACATTGGATGGACAAAAATATACAGCGGTTTCTTCCATGCCTCAAAAAGTCTTTTTGGACTCTTTAAATTTTAGACAAGTTTCTTTTTTCGGTAAGACTTCTACACATATCGTCGCCAATTTTGAAGATCAAAAAGATATACAAAATCAATATCGTTACCTGCTCACTATCAAAGGAAAAGTTGTAGAAGATGTTGTTAGTGACGATCGTTTTAACGACGGAAATAAGGTGTCAAACACGATTTATCATGAATTAAATGACCTGTTACCCGGTGATCCAATTGAACTCGACTTACAATGTATAGATAGAGGTGTCTATACTTACTTCTTCAGTTTTGGGCAAAATTTAGGAGAAGGCGGGCCTCCAGTCTCACCTGCTAACCCACCGTCAAATTTTAATAATGGCGCATTAGGAGTCTTTAGCGTCCATACGTCAAGTACAAGGATTGCGAAGGTTCTGTAGAGTTAAGATATTGTAACAGACCAGCTTCTTGAGAAGCTTTCATTGGGCTGTAAAGAAATGATCCCTTCCTTGTCCAATAAATTTAGATTGTGATCAACGGCGTCAGCAATTCCACACCAAGGTTCCAAACATATGAAATCTGCGTTTTTCGCAGCCCATATTCCAAAATAAGGAAATCCATCATATCTAAAATCTAGCCTCCTGGAATTTTTATAATTACCCAGGACGATGTGATTGCTTTTTAGAGATTTAAAAACCAAAGCATCTTGGTGAAAAAGCTCATATTTTAAAGGCAATTTTCCATCGACAAGTTGAATGGTATGGGTATCATCCATGATCAAATCTTTATCGATCTTATGATAAGTTAGTTTTTCATCATGGTCGAAGTCTAGATAGTAATCATGATAAGAAATTTCATTATCTGTTTTCACGGAAAATGCTGGATGACCACCAATTGAGAACAGTAAATTAGAACTATTTGAGGGATTATATACCTCAAAATTACAGATAAGGCAATTGTCCTCAAGCTTGTATCTTATTCCAAGGTGGAATTCAAATGGGTATGAAGTTAGAGTTTCAGGAGAATCTTTAAAAGTGAATAAAATTTCTGAATCGCTGACCTTGTAGAAATCAAATTCATTATCTCTAGCGAAACCGTGGCGATTTAAGTGGTAGTTCTTATCCTCAAAAATGAAAGTATCATCTTTCAGTGCGCCAACTATTGGAAATAATATTGGACTAAATTTGCCCCAGAAATTTTTGTCTCCGCTCCAAAGATAATTTTCATTGGTTGGTTTGTAGATTAGTTCCTGAAGTTCTGCTCCTTTAATTGAAAAAGTGGTTTTGACTAATTCGTTTTCTAGTATAATCATTGTAATTCGTTAATATTGCTAAAAGTAATTAAATCATATTAAGCATTCATAGAGTTAAATGAAAATGATTTGAGCAATGGATTAAATAAGAACAATGGCAGGAGATAAAAGATTTTCTAAAATTTCTGAGTGGTTGCTCGATAAGCCTAGGGTTGCCGGCTTATTTGTATTGCTTTTATTGCTGCTTGTCATCTCCCTAATTACTAACCAACGGTATAGAATTATCAAGGAAAATGAACATCATGAAATGCTGAGCATATTGAATGTTGTTAAGCAGAACATAGATCAAGCCTTAAGAAACAGCTACACATCAGCTTTATCTCTCTCATTGACTATAAATGCAAATGGTATTCCAGAAAATTTTGAAAAGATATCTGGGCAGCTATTAGACTCTAATTCTAATTATCAGGCTTTACAACTTGTGCCAAATGGTATAATAAAATATATTTATCCCATTAAAGGGAATGAAGGTGCATTGGGATACAATATATTTAAAGGCTATCCAGCCAATGTTCTTAGAGCATATGCTGCCATCGAATCTAGGAGGATGTATTTTATCGGTCCTGATAAATTATGGCAAGGGGGTGTTGGTGTAGTGGGACGGCTACCCATATATATGAATAATAAATTCTGGGGGTTTTCTGCAATCGTTATTAAGCTCGATAATTTTTTAAAAGATGCGGGCGTCTCAACAGAAACTGAAAGTAGATTTTATTTTCAGTTTTCTAAACAGAATATAACAACAAATAAAGAGGAATTTTTTCTGCACGGACCGGTCAATTTCTCGGATCATGAATATGAGACTGTGGTGTTTCCAGATGGTAATTGGAAACTGTATCTCATTAGCAAAAATAAATTAGACGTGTTTTATCAACTGCTTTATCCAATGCTATTCGGATTGATTTTAGCATTGTTTTGCAGTATGTTAGTAACAGAACTCTTAAAAAAGCCGGCTCAGTTGCAGAAAATGGTTAGCGTGGCACAGAAAGATTTGTTGCAATCTTTTGAAGTAGTCACTGAGCAAAACAACAGGCTTCTTAACTTTTCATACATCGTTTCTCATAACCTTAGATCGCATACTTCCAATATTCAGGCAATAAGCGCCTTAATCGAATTGACAGAAAGCGAGGCTGAACGAAAAGAGCTGATTGGTTTAATGACAACTGTGTCAGGTACGCTTAATGAAACATTGTTAAATTTGAATAAGGTGGTCAACATCCACACAAATATTGATGAGATCAAGGAATATCTCAACTTGAGATCGTACATCGATAGAACTATAAATGTATTAAACGAGCAAATTTCAATTAAAAATACAACTGTTAGAAATCTGGTGCCGGGTGACATCAATATCTACTTTAACCCTGCATATCTTGAAAGTATTTTATTTAATTTCATATTTAATGCGATAAGGTACTGTAGCCCGACGCGCATACCCATTGTGGATATAAGTGTAAATAAAGAAGATGGACAAATTGTACTAAAAATTAGCGACAACGGTATAGGCATAGACCTGGAAAAGTATGGCGACCAACTGTTTGGTATGTATAAAACCTTCACCCAACAGCCCGATTCAAAAGGTCTTGGGCTATTTATTTCTAAGAATCAAATCAATGCAATGGGCGGAAAAGTAACTGTGCAAAGCAAATTAGATGAAGGCACCTGCTTTATGATCTCTTTTCGATAATTATTGCTCCTTTTTGACAGCCTCTTCTTTCGCTCTTTTTTTGAAAAATCCTCTAAGTAAAAAATTGCTTTGCAGTGCTTCTAGATCTTCATCCAACTTTTTGCTACTAGTTTCGAGATTCTTCATTATTGATTTGACTTGTCCCGCAGTCTGCTGATCGTTCAGGAGCAGACCCAAAGCATTATCATTCTGGTTAAGTTTTCCTGACGCTTTATTGAGATTTTCAGTCAGTAATGCTGCTGATCCCGCTGTCTTCTGAAGTTGTTCAACAGAGCTCTGTAACTTCGCGAATACTGCCGTATCTGTTAGTAATTTGTCTGCCAATCCACCCTTTGTATTCAGTGTTTTAGTAAATCTATCCAATTCAATAGCCATTTTATTCGCAGATGCAGTAGTACTCTTTAAGTTTACCACAATGGATTTAAAATCATCAGCAATTTGCTGATCAGTCAGCAACGAACCAACAGTACCTTTGCCTTCAACCAGTCCTCTCGCTAAAAGCTTAAAATCTGACGTTACATCAACCAGGTTCTTGTTATTTACCTGGAATGTTTTCATGATATCATCAGTTGATAGGGTAGTGTTGACCTGCAAATGATCACCATCTTCTACAAATGGGAATTTTGGGCTACCACCAGTTATGACAATTATCTTATTTCCAATTAAACCATCAGAACTAATACTTGCCGTAGCATTTTTGTGGATGTACTTATGAGCCTCTTCTTCGATGTTAAGAAATACCTGAACTTGGGAAGTACCATAAAACTGGATCTTTTTGATCGTTCCGATTTTTACACCGGAAAACCAAACGTTATTACCTGTTTTTAGTCCTTGAATGTCATTAAACACAACGTCCACAGTAAAACTTTTTACAAATGCCTTTTTTTGACTGCCGAGAGTGAAAACACCAACAACAAATATGACTAATCCGAGAAGTATAAAAGCCCCAACTGTAATTCCTCGGCGGTTATCTTTTGCCTGCATAATATCTATTGAATAAAATTGTAATCGTAAAACGGTTTTACCCGTTCATCATTTGTGTTAAATACTTCTTCAAAAGTGCCTTGTCTTTCAAATTTTCCGTCCAGCAACATCGCTACTCTATTCCCAACTGCTTTTGCACAGGTCAAATCATGCGTTATCACGATTGAACTCGTGTGGAAACGTTCCTGCACCTCATTTATTAGACTGTTAATTTCGATACAAGTAATTGGGTCGAGACCAGCTGTCGGTTCGTCATATAACATAATTTCTGGTCTTAATATAAGTGTTCTGGCAATACCAATTCTCTTTCGCTGTCCTCCGGATAATTCGGAAGGCATTTGGTTAATGGTTTGAGACAAACCTACAGCATCTAACATCTCCTCAACCGCGCTATTTACCTCTGGTTTAGTTAAGTGCTTTTGATTTCTCACCAAGGGGAACTCCAAATTTTCTCTAATGGTCATGCTATCATACAACGCACTATTTTGAAAGGAAAATCCAACTTTTAATCTCAAAGCTAATAAGTCCCTGTAAGTAATTGTATCCACCACTTGATTCAATACTTTTACCTCTCCTGAATCGGGCATTAATAATCCAACAATTATCTTTATTAAGACGGATTTTCCGGTTCCAGATTTACCCAAAACCACCAGGTTCTCACCGTTGTATAAGTCTAAGTCAACACCCTTTAAAACATCGTATGACCCAAAGGATTTATAAAGACTTCGGATTTCGATGACTTTCTCAGATGTTGTTGTTTTCGTTTTTTCCTGCATGACTATGTTCTAAATAGGCCAAAAAATTGGACTGAAACAACCTCTTCCAGAAAAATGAGAAACATACCGATTACAACAGCAGAGTTGGCTGCTTTCCCAACACCCTCTGTCCCTTTAGAAGAATTGTATCCTTGATAGCAGCCGACTACACCTATTGTAAATCCAAAAAGAATAGCTTTAACTGTTGAGGCTGTGATATCTAAGAAGGTAATCGATTCCAAGGAGGACTGAAAGAATGCTTTTGCACTAGTTCCTTCACTTAATGATACATTAAGCAAGGCCCCAAGAATGCCAACCATCGCAGTATAGAATGTCAGTATGGGAATGGTTATCGTTGCTGCAAGCACTCGTGTAGTAACCAAAAATTTAAAAGGATTTGTTGCAGAAACTTCCATAGCATCTATTTGTTCAGTAACTCGCATTGATCCCAATTCGGCACCAATACTTGAACCCACTTTACCTGCCGCGATCAATGATGTCAACAGAGGTGCCAAAGTTCTTAATAACGCTATTCCTACCAAAGAGGGTAGCCAGGAAGTAGCCCCAAACTCAGCCAATGAAGGTCTCGACTGTTTGGTAAATACAATGCCCGTAATAAACCCGGTGAGAGAAATTAGTGCAAGAGATTTATAACCAATATCATAACATTGTTTTAAAAGTTCTTTACCTTCATATGGCGGCAAGAAACCTTCTTTAAAAAATCTGCTGATAAATTGAAAAACATCGTACAAGGTTAGGAACATTCTCCCAAGTCTGCTCGGACCTTCTGTCTTACTTGCCATGTATATGTCTAAAAAATGGTAATATTTTGCATGTCATATTGTAATAATAGGGACTAATCAAATTGTGAGCCATTAATCCTATTTGCCGCCCGGCGGACAATATTTTTGCAAAAACTGAGTATATGTCAGTGATAAGTGACGGGATGTCCCTGATCCTTCGTTAATGCTATGTGTACGGTTTGGATAAGCCATCATCTGAAAAACCTTTCCGTTCTTTATTAATTCGTTAACTAAGAGTTCAGCGTTTTGATAGTGAACATTGTCATCCCCGGTTCCATGGATATATAATAGGTTTCCTTGTAAATTTTTGGCGTATGTTATTGGTGAACCGTTAATATAGGCTTCTGTTGTTTTCAATGGTGAACCCATATATCGCTCCTGATAAATATTATCGTAGGTAAGTTGATTTGCTACTGCAGCGATAGCTATCCCAGTCTTAAATATTTCTGGATATTGAAATAGCAAATTTAAGGTGCTTGATCCACCGCCACTCCATCCCCAAACAGCAACCCGAGATTTATCGACATAAGGCCATTCCAATATTTTTTTTGCGGCCATCGCCTGATCGCGTATGTTAAGCGTTCCTATTTTTTGATAAATACTTTTACGCCATTCCCGCCCTTTTGGAGCTGGTGTGCCACGATTATCTAGGGAAATGTAGATATAACCATCCTTTGCCATATCACCATTATAGAGATTGTTCATACCTGCACCGTAAATATCTTTTACCGTCTGCGAAGCTGGTTCGCCATATACATAAAATACGACTGGATATTTTTTAGTTTGATCAAAATTGTCCGGCTTCTTCATCCAACCATCTAATGTTACACCATCCTCGGTGGTTACTTTTATGAATTCAACTTTGTTCTTGATAGTTTTGACTCTTCCTAGCTGATTTGTCAAACTTCCTTCCATGGTAAGAGGGTTTAGCGTTGCGAAATTCATCCATTCAGAAATTAATGGAACCGAGGCATTTTGAAAAGTGTGTCTTGCAAAAAGACCGTTGGGAGAGATATCGTAACTATGTGTGCCAGAAAAAACAGATGAGGTAACCATCTCTAATTTTCCTCCGCCGCTTAATTTAGTTTTATAAAGGTATTTTTGTGTTGCATTTGTGGGAGAGGCCATAAAATATAAATAACCTGCCTTTTCATCTACCAAGGAAGTCTCGATCACATCATAATCTCCTTTTGTAATTAATGATTGTTTTTTTCCATCCTTCGAAACTTTGTAGTAATGGTTCCAGCCATCTTTTTCACTTACCCATAGAAATTCCTTGCCTTCGTTAATCCAGTCCCACTGTTTAATGGGTTCAACCCAAGCTTTATCAGTTTCAGTTAATATATTGGATACCATGTTCGTTGTAGTGTTTGCGACAAATACTTTACTAACATTCTGTTCCCTATTAATTTGCTGCAAAATAAGCTCATTAGTATTCGGTATCCAGTCCATTCTAGGGATATAATTTTGTCTTGCATCACCAGGAACCTTGATCCATTTTGTTATAGCATTACCAATGTTCACAACGCCAATTGTGCATAAGGAAGGATCTTGACCAACTTTAGGATATTCTACGGGTACGGTGTAAGAATAAATAGAATCCGTATTGTTAATCATTAGAAAATTTCTGGTATTGCTCGCATCGATTTGCCAATAGGCAATTGATTGTCCATCAGGACTCCATCTAAACCCATCCTGACAAAAAAATTCTTCTTCATAAGCCCAGTCAAAGGTTCCATTAATCATTCTATCATTTCCGTCAAAGGTCAAAGCCTTTGTAGTTTTATTTTCTAAATCGTCTACAAACAAGTTGTGTTTACTCACGTACGCGATTTTGCTGCCATCGGGAGAGAATTTAGCGAACATCAATGAAGATTCAGGTTTATCTTTTCCAACTTGGATTAGTTTATTTGATTTTAAGTCAGCAACATAGTAGTCACCCCTTGTCTCTTGTCGCCATACCTTTTTACTATTGGTATAGATCAATACTTTAAAACCATCCTCTGATATCTGGAAGTCCTTAATATTGTAGATGGGCTTGCTGCCACTTTCCAAAAGAGAACGGCTAACAATAGTTTTCCTGTCGTTTTTGGGAAGTGTGATGGAGACAATTTCACCATCTGAAGCAAGGTAGTATGAAGTGCCGTCTTTCGCCCATTTAATATCTTGAGCACTCAAATAACCTGGCAGCAAGGCGAAGATTGAAATGCAAAGTGTAATTACTGTCTTCTTGATATTCATTTCTAAAGTTTTAAAAATTGCTCATATGCCATTTGCAAATAGGACTTTGCATTATTTAGCAAATGCTGCGTCTGTAAAGTATTGTCTTTTTTATTATTGTAAAGTACCATCTTGCCAACGTTGTCAAATGTAACACATTGTTGGTTATTGATAAACCCCATACCGTTATCCCAACTAAAAAATGCAAATGGGCTGACATTAGGATTGAATAAGTTTTTGCTCCAGTTAAATTCTTTAGTAGCTAGACCTAGCTGACTAAGCAAAGTGGCAGGTAAGTCGGCTTGACTACCAACCATATCAAAATGCTTACCTCGGTATTCCTTTTTAATTAGTTCCCCATAAAATAATAATGGTATGTGATAACGCTCGGGGACAAATACATCCGTTCTATTCTTTGGATATACGTGTCCGTGGTCTGCTACAAAAATAAACAGCGTGTTTTTATACCATGGATATTTTACCGCGCCTTTCAAATAGGCTTGGATACATGAATCGGTATAGTAGGCCGTACTTTTAAACTTAGCAACATTGTCGGCATTACCAAATTTTGGTTTCCCAGGAACTTTGAAGGGTTCGTGATTGGTTAATGTCAATATTGTAGAGAAAAAAGGTTGCTTTTCACTTGCCATCTCTTTAAGCTGTCTGTTAAAAACAACTCCGTCAAATTGCCCCCAACTGGTCACTTGTCCGCCATGAAAATCATTCCTGTCTATCAGCTTTTCTACGTTGTGGCTTAATAAAAATGCTTTGTAGTTATCGAATTCTGATTCGCCACCATAGAAAAAAGAGTTAGCGTAGCCTTTTTTATATAAAGTACGTGAAATGGAGGGTAATTTTTCAGTCTTTTCTGGCCATTTTACAATATTTACATTTGCAAGGGTTGGAAAACCTGTCAGCGAAGCGATAAACCCCTTGTCAGTGCGATTGCCAGATGAATATATATTGGTGAAAAGTACACCGTCATTAGCTAATGAATCGAAACCAGGTGTGACGTCTTTTAATCCACCCAATGACGAAGTTAAATCCGCAGTAAAACTCTCCATAATGAAGAGTACAATATTAGGTTTTCTATTGTTAAGAATGTTTAAGGTTGTGTCTTTGTTAACCTGATAAAGCGAATCCACGACTTGTCGAGCTGCTGTGGTCGGCAAATATAAATATGGGTTTGACTTAGTCTTCTTAGAAGCAATAACGCTGGATAACAGGTTCCATTCTGTATTTACGGCTGCAATATTTAGCACCTGTTCCTTTGAATAATAAGCCATGCTCTGGTTGATTGGCGATCCAGAAAATCCACCTCTAATGAATAGAAAGGTTATGCCAACGATGATTAAGGATGCAGCAACGCGCAATAATAAGTTTAGCTTTCCAAATTGTAAGTTTCGAATTATAACGTATCGTTGAAGGACAAATCCTGTACTGATGAGTAAAATGACTAGTGCAACAGACAGCCCTATCGGAGAGGAGGCACTTGACGCTAATGCTTCATTCGGTGTGGTAAAGGCAACTTCTAGTGCTTTAGCGTTTATCTTACTTCCCCATTCCCTGTAGATATTAAAATTTACTGCCGATATAATACTAAACAATACAACTAATGTTTTCACATATACACTTAACCATTTCATTTCCACTACTTTCTTGCCCTGTATTAGCCAAAAAATAAAACCTATTGCTGGTATAATGATTAGGTAGGATACCATTGAAATGTCCAGTAACAAAGAATGGTAAAAGACACCAAAAGTCTCCGTAAGCGGAAATGACGAAACTGATTTAAAGTTGATAAATAAAAAACACAGTCGATCAACGGTAAAAAACAAGAGCCAGAATAAGAAATATCTTAAAAAAAACAGGAAGCTCTTGTTCATTACAATAGATTATTGACCTCCTCCACGCATTGCGTTTAGCGCTTCCATAGTAGTAACTTCATAACCTTTAGGAACTTCAAGAGAAAAAGGACCTACCTTTTCTTCCTTAATGCTCTTTAGGGTAAGCGTATTTTTAATTCCATTCTGATTGATGGTATACTTCACCGGAGTACCATTTAACTTGCTAAAGGTAGGGAGAACTGCACCCGATGAAAGTTTAAGCGCAGGGGTAATCCAAACTTCGTAGGCCGCACCGGTATTGTCTGTATAGTTATATTTTTCAGCTTCATAACCCGCGATCTTCTGTTTCTCGCCAGTTGGCTTAAAATCACCAAATGTTAAGTTTCCCGCTTGTTTTGCCAAATCCTCTTTTGTCATTTTCGCTGCATATTGCTTTTGCATAATCGGCACGTCTACCAATACAATAGCATTGCTTGTAGCGGCGTCAGTAAAAACTTTAATCATTGCGGCACCCATGTCTATTTCAACCTTTGAAATATTCCCGTTAAAGCGTACTTTACTTTCACTTGGCAGAACACTAGGGTCAATTACTTTCTTTTGCTCATCGGTTAGCATGTAATCTATTTGATAAGTTAAAGTACCTTGATCAATAACTTTTTGAGCTTTCGCGATGACAGCTGTTCCAATTAAAATAATAGCAATAACGCTGGTTTTGATTGATTTAAACATATTCTTTATTTTTAATTACCAATTGATATTTTCCTTATTTAAAAATGCGGCAACCCCAAGCTTAAAATCTGCACTGTCCCTTACACGCGCATTAATCTGAACAGCAAGAGCTAAGCTTTTTTCCAGCAGCGGATTATTAGTCTGTCCGATAAGTTGCTTTGTTACCATTAACGAGTTTGCGGATGCTTCATTGCACAAACTTAAAGCAAAATTTTTAACCTTTGTGTCTATATCATCTTTGTTTACAACAAAAGTTATTAGGCCAAATTCCATTGCCTGGTTGGCATCAAAAAGTTCGGCAGTCATTAACAGTCTTTTAGCTAGTGTTTCGCCAGTTTTTCTTATCAGAAAACTTGCAACTATTGCCGGGACAAAGCCGAGCTTAACTTCGGTATAACCGTATTTTGCTTCGGGGACGGAAAAAATAATGTCACATACTGTTGCAAGTCCACAACCGCCCGCTATCGCATGCCCTTCTACCTGTGCAATCACAATTTTAGGTAAAAAATAAATTGTCGTAAACAAACGCTTCAGATTTTCAGAGTCTGCCAGGTTTTCTTCGTAAGTGTTGCTTTGAAGCTTTTGCAAGTATGCCAAATCTGCTCCAGCGCTAAAGGTAGTTCCGTTGGCTTTAAGAACAATAATTTTAACTGCGTCATCTTCGGAAGCCGTTAGCATAATTTCGGTTAGTTTGGAAACCAGTTCAGGATTCAATGCATTTCTTTTATCCGGTCTATTAATCGTCACTGTAGCTATACGTTCAGAAACGGAGTAGAGAACAAGATCTGATGTCATGCTTTTCGGATTTAATACCTTGATTTTACTCTTCAAATATAGCTAAAGCTTGTTAATATTATAGTTTGCCGGCTATTCAATATTGGTGATTATTGCTTTTTTGTCCAAGGATCTAGGCTTTATGATCTCAGATTTGTTAATATAGTAATTAAAGAATTTAATCTGTTCTTTGCTGCAATCAAGATGACCTTCTTTAACCTGCTGTTTCGCATTGATAAGTTGCACGTTGTAAGTCCTTCTTTGTTCCAGATATGGCTGGACTTGTCTTTTGTAAATATGATCAGATCTAACTAAATCCGTCAACACTATTGCGGTTCTGCCCTCAATGAATGCGATGGCATAATGGTCTTTAATGACGTAGATCACCAATTGCTTTTGTTTCAGTGCTTGATAATCTTTGTAAGAGGCAATACAACTAAATATAAATGTTGTAAGCAATCCAAAAATCAAATACTTTTTCTGATAATGAAGCAATGCGATGGTCACAAATACAATACTACCAGAAATAAGAATCAACTCTGTTTTATCAATCCAAATACCTTCCAAAGTACTAAATGGGAGCTTTGCAATATGGGTTAATATTGAATTGGTAAAGCCAATAAGCCATTCAAATACGGGTATCAGGAAATGTATCCTGAAAATTAGTATAAAAATTCCAAGATACATCAATACCGAAAGCGGCAACATAGTAACGATATTGGCAAACAAGAAATAAATTGGGAAACGGTGAAAATAGTAAATACTCAACGGATAGGTGGCTAATTGCGCAGCAATAGAAAGGCTCGCAGCATTCCATAGCACCCGAAATAACCTATTCTTAAAATGCCACCAACTAGAAATAGTTCGGTTCAACATGACTAATCCAAGAACAGCCAAAAAGGATAGTTCAAAGCCAACATCCCAGATGATATTAGGGGTGGTGATTAACATTATTAGTGCCGTAAAAGCCAGGATGTTATGGTTGCCGGCGCTTTTATTAAACGCTTTTCCTACAATAAACACCGATAACATAATGGCTGATCTAAGAACGGAAGGCGATAATCCGGTCATTGTCGCGTAAAACCAAATCAGTAGAAAAATCAGGATATACTTCGTCATGCGAAAAAGTTTTCTTCTACTAACTAAATCCAATAGAAAATTTAACAGGAAATAAATTAAGCCCACATGCATTCCTGATACCGAAAGCGCATGAATTGTTCCCGTGTTGGCATAGACAGTTAAAAGGTCCGGATCTAAATCTGTCCGGTAACCTAATATCAAGGCTGCTGCAAATGCTGTTGCGTCGGTGGATTTTAGATGTTCTTTTAGAAAGATTAGCTGTTTAGCTCGTGTTTCTTGTGCAAATTTGATCCAAGGATTCCCATAGTTTCCCTTAAGTTTAATCACTTCACATAGCTTAAAAAATCCCTGATGGTAGATGCCTTGATCTCCAAGCCATTTTTTATAGTCGAAGGTTGCTGGGTTTCTACATTCCTGCACCTCCTCATACCTCGCCGGTAAAATTAATCGATCCCCATAATTGATATTCAGGTTTTCTTTTAAGCGGATTGCGATATTCAGCTTCCCGGAAGCTAATTGTCTCTTATTTAAATTGAACGTTTGTATTACCAGCGTACTTAGATTCAAAATGCTGCCCCGAAGAACTGGTTCCTCAACCACCTGTACGTCGATGAAATCATGTGCCGCATTCGCAAAAAAAGTTGGCTTATATCTGTCATTCGCCTCCATAACATTCCAGCCGCCCAATAAACAAACCTGGAATTGCATCAGCACTCCCAAAATTGTTTTATTCCGATATAATTTAAGTCTCCTGTAAAATATATTTAGCAATACCAGGATGCAAAAAAGTAGGCAACAGCTAATTTTAAGCGTTGAAAAAAACTCAACTGGTAAGGCGTAAAAGCAGGTTATACCAATTAGGTATGTAACCAGTATTTTTGCAAAGAACTGTTCAGAACTCATAGCGGACCTGAAACCGGACATCTGATTTTAAATTACCGTTTATTTCATCCAATCCTGATCCTGTAACTTCTTGATTTTTGTAAAAGTAGGCCGCATACCTTGCCCATATATTTATTGACCTGCTTAATTGGTATCTAAGGTTAACATAAGTTCTAATACCTGTATTAAAATAAAGCCCGGAAGTTGATGCATAAAGTACATCGTCCTCATAGGCATATATCCTGCTGTTGTAGGAAGGAGATGAAAACCATGCAAGCCTCAAATTCCCGGAAACAGGAAACCCGATTTGCTTATAGTTCATATCGGAATAAATTACCTTACCCGTTTCGTAATGCGCATTACCTTTTTTATAACCCGCGAGTTCAAGTCGATGTTGCCAGCTTATTGTAGAAGATAACTTCCAATCGCAGCCTAATCTAAAACTTTGTTTCAATACCTTTTTTAATCCAGGCACTTTATCAGACGCATCAGGATTTTGACTTTTCTGCTCTTGCTTAAGCCTAAGGGTCATTTTCCAGGTTTTCATTGGATTGTATATAACTTGAAACAATTCCTCATGCCCGCTGGATGGTGCATCCACGCGATATTTAAGCCATGGAAATTTAAAAATATCTACATACAGTGAGTAGGTAAATTGTTTTTTAGGAGAAAAGTTTATGCCAGTATAAAGGCCTTTTTCATTGGCAACCTCCGTATTTTCTCCTATGCCACTACTAAAAAAGTTGTGATAGTCTTTTTGATAATCTCTGAAGAGTACAGCGCCAGATAGTTTTGGAGAAATACTGATCAGCAGACCATTGATTATTGCTCTTCCAGAACCAATGCTCTGCGCCATTTCTCCATAACTGTAAATGTTTTTATAAGTGAAACCGTAATGAAATCCAGTATTTATCAGATTTTTTCCAGTAAAACTGTATTTGTTATTCTGAGCATTTCCAGTAACAAATGCGTGTTGATATCCAGAATTATACGCAATAATACCCATTACGAGTGCCGCCGATGAAAATTGAATAACTGCACCGTAGGCACTTTGTCCTACGCTATTCCTATTGTTTAGTTCTGTCTGAGTTCTGTGTAATCCGGTGATATTAAGCGTTTGAAGGCTATAGCTGCTGTCAGCATTTAATTTCAAACTGGCATCTCTTTTCCGGGAGGAAAGAAAGGTAGTAAGAAGCAGATGATTTCCCAGATCAAATGTACCTGCAATTCCCCTAAAAAACGAGCTTTCGTTTGCCGAGGAATAGGGCTTCAAACCAAGGTCTCTGGCAGCTACCCCAGTAACATCTGGACTTTTACCAAAAGAAAAACCCGACCATAAAGTTAACCCCTGACCAAATTGTAAGCTATAATCTCCCAACACCAATCTTTTTACCCGCCCAACATCGTTTAGCGCAATATTTCCCGTTAGATGGTCGGAAAAGGTGGTCTTTGTTACCAAATACTCGCCGGCATCCTTTTCCATTAGCAGGCCGGCGGTGATTGTTCTACTAAAATTATACCGGTATCTAATCAGAATTTTGTCCTTGCTACCCAGGTATCTACTGCCTGATAAATTCCTAAAGCCCTTCTGAGTCTGTAATAATTGTCCATATCTAACTAAAATATCATTTCGACCAGCATGTAGCAATGAATTTTCGTCAACTTTTTTCAGCGGATTTGGAGTTGTCACTTTTGTGAATTTTTTCAACCGCTCAATAGTTAAAAGATCAAGACCATCTATGCCCTGCAACTCCAGCATGTCTATCAGTTTTCCGTTGTCCCTTATATGGCCTAGTAATTTATTGATTTGCAATGGAGACAAAAAGTAAAGCTCATGTAGCTGTTTTTCTGAGGCGTTGTTCAAGTCCAATGGGTGTGAAGCGTATAAATTTAATCGCTCAGTTAACTCTGTAAAATCCACATCATCAGACAGCGTCTCCGTCAGGTTTTCAATTAAATCTCTGACAAAATTGTCCTCCTGGGCTTCCGCTGGGAAATAAAAAAACAAAATGAATAATACAATTGGCAAATATCGATATGGCATCATGTGCCAAAACAGGTTGGATTTATTTTATAAAGCCAAGTTTTTAACAAACTATTACATTAAAATATTTCACTGTTTAGATAAACGACAGTAAATCATCAATCTTAAGAGATATTGAAATAAGAAAGCCATAGGTTAAAATAGCCACCTTATTGTTTGCATACACTAATTGATGGGAGCGGCATAATTGTGGAGGGTAGGAAGAAGTTGTAATTATTTATAAAAGATTATCAAACTACTATATAATTATTGGGTTGGATTATCCTTCATCTATCATTGAATTATATTTAACTTATCATTAGTATATTGTTTATGATAATTCAACTATAGCGCAACCATAAGGCAAACATATCTAAAATTAATACTTATATAGAAGTTATATAATTGTTTTAATATTATTATAATGAATTTTTATCAGACAGTAATACTTACCTTACCAAAGGTTGTCTTATGAAAAGCGCGTTTACGTTATGTTGCAGTCGTAGATATCAATAGGACTTAACTCAAGCAATTGAGCTAGTAAATAAATGTAAAACGCTGTTTTACCAGGGAGATTGAAGGCCTGCTTTCAGGGCAGCGTTGTATTTTTCTTCATCAAAGCGGTACAGATTTGGTGCTTTGTTGGCCGCACCTTTGCGGGGCTCCTCAAGTTTCTCCAGAATGTTAAATGACAGCATTTTTCTGTAGAAATTTCCTCTGTTTAATGTTTTGTTTAATATTGTTTCGTACAATCTTTGCAATTCCGGCATCGTAAATTCGGGGGGAAGTAAATTGAAGCCAACAGGTTTGTAATTTAAATCCATCCTTAAAGCTTCCAGTCCCTTTTGAATGATACTACTATGGTCCATCGCAATTTCCGGAAGATTTCTAAGCGGCTGCCACTCGCATAGATCGGAAAGCTCATCTGGCTTCGGCTTAATCGCTGTATTATCTACCAGGGCGTAATATCCTATGGTAATAAACCTTTGCTTATGCCACATGCTATCGTCCATATCCTTAAAAAACTCCTGAGATCTATTAGGGGCTCCCATGACGCCAAATTGGTGTAGAAATATTTTATCCGCACCACTTCGCTCTTTCAGTACACGATAAGCAGCATCATCAAGCGCTTCTTCTTTCAAAAGATAACCTCCTGGTAACAACCATTTGTCGGCATCCTTCATTTTTAATAACAAAACTTTAATCTCTCCTTCATGAAAACCAAAAACCGCACAATCCACAGAAATGTGTGGTAAAAATCTATTCCAGGCATCTTTATTTAGGTCAATTAAGTATTTCATGGGGTTAAAATTAAATAGATCAACATTAATTTCGCATAAAAGTTGAATTAAATAAAAAAAACTTACTATCATTGCTTCATAATGAAGCATTTAAAAACACACATATGTTATCAAGAAGAAAATTTTTATTTAACAGTAGCGTTGTTGCGGCTGCAGCTTTCTTAGCACCAACTTTCGCATATGCTGCTGATCAAAAAGTAGTAGGTCTACAATTGTACTCACTGCGTGATGAAATTCCTTTAGATGTTAAAGGAACATTAGAAAAAGTTGCAAAAGCAGGCTTCAAAGAAGTCGAACTTTATGGGTTTTCCATTAAGGACCAGTTCTGGGGCTTGAAACCTAGAGAGCTAAAGAAACTCTTAGACGCAAATGGGCTAAAGGCCGTAAGTGGTCATTATACCTTAGGTAGCTACTTTCAAGATGATGACATGGAAGAGTTAATGGCATCAATTGAAGCATGTAAAGAATTAGGTAGTAAATATCTTACCGTTCCATGGCTCGCTCCTGAAGTTAGAACAAGTGCAGAAGATTATGTGAAAATTGCGGCAAAGCTTGAAGAAGCTGGCGCGATCTGCAGGGGTGGAGGAATAAAACTTGCTTACCATAATCACGATTTTGAATTTACAAAATACGGCGACCAAACTGGCTATGACATTCTTTTAAAGAATACTACTAAAAAGTATGTAGACTTCGAACTTGATCTATATTGGGTTGCGCGCTCTGGCCATGATCCTAAAGCATTCTTCACCGCAAATCCTGGTCGTTTTTCCATGTGGCATGTAAAAGACATGGATAAATTAGACCCAGCTTTAAATGCTGAGGTTGGAACAGGATCAATCAATTTTAAATCAATCTTCGCTGAAGCAAAATTATCAGGCATGAAAACTTTCTTCATTGAACATGAAACCAATTACAAGCCAGATCCTATGCATTCAGTAGCCCAAAGCTGCAATTACGTTAAAGCAGAGCTGATATAAGATACTTATTCATAATAAATACCAAGGTCACTTCAAATTAAAGTGGCCTTTTTTAATTAAAAAAGCAGCTACGAGAATCAGAATGTACTCATAGCTGCTTGTGCAATTGGAATATTTCTATTATTATTTATCTGCCAACTTATCTTTCAGCATTTTCATATAAAAGCCACCTACTACGCTACGTGCCTTAAAATTATCTCTGATACCTGTATTAGAATCATAGAAGTCATTCAGCGGTACTCTGGATTCAGTTTCTATTGCATGTTTGTAAACCGGATTTATCAGTGCTTCGAAATCTTTCTGATTGCTGGTAAATGATGCAGTCCATAAAATCCAGTCGTTTTTAGTATAAGCCTTTCTGCTATCTAATGGTAAACCGTATTTGTTCTCTTTAGTTTCGTAATATTTAACTTCAGTATCGTAAACTTTTTGAGGGAACAAATTCAATTTTAGTACTTTATCCCATACCAAATTATATTTCTGACTCCAGGTATTTTTATCGTCAAATGTTAATGCATAGTGATCTCCTGCATCGGCCATCTCTATCCATTTCGGAACCATGCTATCAGCAATGGCCCTGTATTTTTTTGCAATGTCTGTATATCCAAGTGTCTGCGCCATTTGTGCATAGCAGGCAATACCAACAATAGCTTTTACAGATAAGTTCGCATTTCTGGCAAGATGACCAGCAAAATCATCTGTGCAAAGCTGTGTTTTTGGATCAAGTCCCTCTTTGGTTAAATAGTCTGCCCAGGTAGTCAATGTTTTCCAGTGCTTTTTAGCGTAATTCGCATTACCCTCTGTTTTGGCGATTGCGGCAGTAAGGATGATCATATTGCCAGATTCCTCTACTGGCATTGGCTCACCGTAAGTTTGTCCATTAGCTATAGGATAAGTTCCTAAATCATGTGCTGCCCAAGGATGAGGATATTTTCCGCTTTCACTAAAATAAAAAATCCCATTTAACATGCCCTGTAGCAATTGCGGGTTGTAAATGAGGTATAATGGTGCAGATGGATAAGTTACATCAACCGTATTTATAAAACCACCACTGTTATTCTCTTTAGACAACCACAATAGCTCACCTTGCTGACTTTTAACCAGTGTGTGAGCGGCAATACTCTGACGGTAAGCTATTACACATAAATGTGCATATTCTTTACCACCAGATTGTAGTGCATCTTCATACAAGTTAGCATTTAAAGTTTCGCATTTTGCAATTACAGCTTTATACTCATTTGAAGCAGCGGTTAACTGACCTTCTATGGTTTCTTTACCAGAAGTGTTCCACCATGGTCTCAAATTCTTATTAAAATACTGAACTGAATAGATTTCATCATAAGCAAGCTCCAGATATTTCTCAACTGGGGATTTTCCAACTGTACCGAATGGTAAAATGGTATTTAATGCGAGTGATTTACCATTTTTTGCTGTTGATGTTACATTTCCTTTTCTGAAAGCATCGCTTGCCTGTGCTTGCGTGGTAATAAACTGAGCTGCTCCGCTCGTTTTTGGTGCTGCTACATAAAAGTAACCCCAGTCAATGCGCATGTCATCACCTGTCTTTTTAAGAATAGGTTGTTCAACTGTCCCTACTTTTAACATAGAAAGCTTTGCGGTGCTGTATTTTGTTGCGCTAACCTCCTGTGCAGGGTTATAGACTGCAATGTCAGATGAAGCGCTCAGGTAAACCTTAACTTGGTGGTTTTTACCATCATTTGCCTGAACTTTATAAGTGATGTAAGAAACCGGACGTGCAAATATGCCCATATCTTTCATCAAAAGAGGGGAGGTGAAGGTAAGCTTAAGGTCTACCTTTCCGCAAGTAAAATTATATATCGTTTGTGTAGCATTAATATCAACGCTTTTTTGCTTGGCCAATTGTACTGAAGCGGCATTGTCTTTCAGCTTATCTGCAAGCCCGAAATCCAGGTAACGTCCGCCTGCCGTATTAATCAGATGCAAAGCGATGACATTTTTTCCAGCTCTAAGTGCGCCCTTATCGCCACTGCTTAATGGAATATATTGGAAGCTATTTGTCCAGCCTGTTTTAGTATAGATCTTTTTTCCGTTTAGGTAAAGTTCGATGTTATCATCGTGGTTTATCTTCAGAAATAATTCATTTATAGCTGATGGGTTGGCTACGTCAAATGTTCTGCGCACCCAAATATCGTGAGATTTCCACGAGGTTTTAGCAGTTTTGGCATCGTCGCCAATTGGTGCTGTGCCTGTTTCCCAATTGCTAGCTGTGTAATCGGCAGATTTCCAATCGCCTTGCGGTTCTGTTTCGGTATAACTAACTTGGTAAGATTTTTCATCCGAAGCAGGAACAACAGTTTTGAAATTTGGTGTTTCCTTACCTAGAAAACGATAAATGTTGTTGTCTACACTGATCATGCCTAGTAAGGAATGATCAACGCCAGTCCAATGCGAGGTAGAGGAGTCGTACAAGTTATCTGAGTTTGACCAGATGCTGAAATACGTGTTGTGGGTAATTAATGGGTAGGAAGGTGCCTTCCTGTCTTGCGCCTGTAATAGACCGCTGGCAAACGTCAAACCTAGGAAGGTTAAACGTTTTAGCACTCTGAAAGGAGAGATCTTTAATTTTAATCGTACGTTGATTTCGTTCATTAGTGTGTTGTTATTAGCTGTTGAAAGTTATATAGAAAGAAAGGCGTTATTAATTCGCTAAAATATCAATTTTCCTCGTAACTCCCAGTTTTATGGCAATTTGAAGACTTGATAGCGCTACGAAATCATCAGATTTGTACTATAATATTATCGCAATGAACTTTGAAACGTATCTGAATTATTTTGAGGAAATCCTTGATAACCCCAATGCTGCAGCTCCTTACAACAATATTGATTACCTGGACTATACCAAGATGAACCGGGCCAGGCAACAACGCTGGCTTAAGGTGGGTGTTTTGAATCCGCTGTTAGTACAAGCTGTAGCCGCTATAAATAAGTCCCAGAATTGGATCGTCATCACAGAACCATGGTGCGGAGATGCCTCTCATACGCTTCCCTTTATTCATAAACTAAGTTTGCTAAACCCATTGATTACCATCGACTACCAGTTACGGGATAGCGAACCTTTTCTTATAGAACACTATCTTACTGATGGGGGCAAGGCAATCCCTAAATTCATTATCAGGGATGAAGAAGGCAAAGACTTGCTAAATTGGGGACCAAGGCCAACTAAATGCCAGGAGTTGTATCACAGATTAAAATCAGAGGGAGCTGACTTCGGTATTCTTAAAACTGAGTTACAGAAATGGTATAACGAAGATAAGGGAAAAAGTTTTCAGGCCGAACTTTTACCATTTTTTTAGATCTCATCATTTAGCTTGAGTAAAAAATCTTTCAATTTTTCCAGTGAAGATATTATTTTCTGATTTTCTTTTACTTCGCCACCACTACTTTTAAGGTGCTCTTTTGCACCTTTTAGCGTGAAACCTTTTTCATCCACGAGATGAAAAATCATTTTAAGGTTCTCAATATCCTCTGGAGTAAAAAGCCGATTGCCCTTCTTGTTTTTCTTCGGCTGGAGCACGTCAAACTCCTTTTCGTAAAACCTGATTTGGGACGCATTTACGCCAAACATTTCGGTAACCTCACCCATGGTGTAATACATTTTGTTGATTTCCCGTTCTTTGTATGGCATAATTAAGGTTGATTATTAGAGTTTTACAGCATTTATTTAAAGTATTCAAACTTAGATAAAATAGTTTTATTTCCAAACATATTCCAGAAGATTTATAGAATCAATAATGCTTATAAATGCGTGCCGATGCAGGGATAAATATTGCTTTGAACTGCAATTTTATCTAAGTTTGCCGTCTAATCAATCTTATGATGACAGCGAAGGAAATCAGGCAGGCCTATTTAAAGTTTTTTGAATCAAAACAACATCATATTGTTCCATCAGCACCTATAGTAGTTAAAAACGATCCAACACTGATGTTTACCAACGCAGGAATGAATCAGTTTAAAGACTTGTTTCTGGGTGAGGCTCCAATCAAATATTCGCGTGTAACTGATACACAACGATGCCTTCGGGTATCTGGCAAGCATAATGATCTGGAAGAAGTAGGCATTGATACTTATCACCATACCATGTTTGAAATGCTTGGCAATTGGAGTTTCGGAGATTACTTTAAAAAAGAAGCCATTGCATGGAGCTGGGAATTGCTAACCGAAGTTTATAAGATTCCAAAAGATCAACTTTATGTATCTATTTTTGAGGGTGATGCAAAAGAGGGTTTGGAAAGAGATACTGAAGCATACGATTTATGGAAGCAATATGTACCAGAAGATCGCATTATTCTGGGCAATAAAAAAGACAATTTCTGGGAAATGGGAGATATGGGGCCCTGTGGACCATGTTCTGAAATCCATGTAGATTGTCGACCTTTGAATGAACGCAATGAAATCTCTGGTAAAACCTTGGTTAACGCAGACCACCCTCAGGTCATAGAGATATGGAATAATGTTTTCATGCAGTTTAACCGCTTAAAAGACGGTTCTTTACAACCTCTGCCAGCAAGACATGTGGATACTGGTATGGGGTTTGAACGCTTGGTACGTGTTCTTCAACAAAAATCTTCCAACTACGATACAGACGTATTTCAACCGCTTATTCAATATATTGCCCAACATTCTGGTTTTGATTACGGTGCTGATGAAAAAACTGATATAGCAATGCGAGTAATGTCAGATCACATCCGTGCCATTGCTTTTGTAATTGCAGACGGACAGCTACCCTCTAATAATAAAGCAGGGTATGTAATCCGCCGCATTTTACGCCGCGCTGTACGTTATGCCTACACTTTCCTAAATCTTAAAGATCCTTTCCTTAACCAGTTGGTTCCAATTTTAGCAGAACAATTTAAAGGCGTCTTTGAAGAACTGGTATTGCAGCAAGACTTTGTGCAAAAAGTTGTTTTAGAAGAAGAGATATCTTTCTTAAGAACCTTAGCAACAGGCATACAACGCTTCGATAACTATACCAAGAAGCAAGCTGAACATCTGATGGCCGAAAACGCTATTGAGCTTGAAAAGTCGTTTACCGACAGTTGGGTGTATAGCATTTTAAAAGATCAAATGGTAATCTCAGGAGAATTTGCTTTTGAATTGCAAGATACCTACGGTTTCCCAATTGACCTTACAGATTTAATGGCCAGAGAGCAACGTTGGTTGGTAGATATGGAAGGTTATCAGAAAGAGTTATTAAAACAAAAGGAGAGGTCAAGGGCTGCAACAGCCATTGATACAGGAGATTGGATATTGGTTAATCCAAATCTTGAGGTAGAGTTTGTAGGTTATGACGATTTTGAAGCGGAAACCGAAATCATAAAATATCGTAAGGTAATTGCCAAAGGAAAAGAACAATACCAAATTGTATTGAGTAAAACACCATTCTATGCCGAAAGCGGCGGTCAGGTTGGTGATACTGGTCGTTTAGAAGACCATAGCCGTCTTTTCTTTGTAGAAATTACCGATACTAAAAAGGAGAACGGAGTTATTGTTCACTTTACAGATACCCTTCCCGAGGATCTTGACGGTCAGTTTTGGGCAGTTATTGATGAGGACAAGAGAAGCCTATCTGAATCCAACCATACAGCTACCCATCTGTTGCATGCCGCTCTAAAGCGTGTATTAGGCGGTCACGTTAATCAAAAGGGATCACTGGTAAATGCCGATTACCTGCGTTTCGATTTCTCTCACTTTGAGAAAATTAGTGACGATGATCTGGCGAAGATAGAACATCTGGTAAATCAGAAAGTTAGAGAAAATATTCCTTTAAAAGAACAACGCTATGTCCCTTATGATCAGGCAATATCAAGTGGCGTTACTGCGTTGTTTGGTGAAAAATATGGCGATTTGGTCCGGATAATCACATTCGATGATCACTATTCTAAGGAGCTTTGCGGCGGAACTCACGTTCAGGCTACCGGAAATATAGGCTACTTTAAAATTATTTCAGAAAGTGGGGTTGCAGCAGGAGTTAGACGTATTGAAGCCATTACAGCTGATAAGGCCGAGGCATTTATCCTGGATCAAAACCGTGAATTAAATGAGCTAAAGTCGTTATTTAAAGGAACTAAAGACTTGGCCTCAGCAGTTGCGGCATTAATCGAGGAAAACAGCAAGCTTAAAAAGGATGCTGAAAAAGCTGTTGTAGAACAATCAGCCAATTTAAAACATGAGATTGTACACCACGTCAAAACCATCAATGGTATCAATTTAATTGCTACACATGTAGACCTTCCAAATGCAGATGCAGTTAAAAATCTCGCTTTTGCTGTTAAGGATCTTGTAGATGAGCTTTTCCTGGTCTTTACCACACTAATAGAGGACAAACCCGGTATTACGGTAATGTTGTCAGAAAACCTCGTAAAAGACAAGGGCTTAAATGCGTCTAATATTGTTAGAGAACTGGCTAAAGATATCCAGGGTGGCGGGGGCGGTCAGCCATTTTACGCTACCGCCGGCGGTAAAAATAAAGATGGGTTAAAGGTGGTCTTGGAAAAGGCAGAAGAACTAGCTCACAAAACTATTTAAGTTTTGTGAGTGTAACTTTTCTAAATTCGACCTCAGAACCTTCTGATTGCAGGGCGATGTTTCCGCTGCTAGCCGTGCAATTAGCACCATGATTAACGAAAATATCATTTACCCAAACTTTAATCTGGTTTCCTTTGCATTCCACAACCATTTTATTCCATTCTCCAACGGGTTTTTCAACGTCTTGTACCAATCGTTCAATTTTGCGGAGTTTATCGCCATTTACACCCCATCTGTTTTTATCACCCCGGCGACTTTCCATATCCGGCACTGAAATGTCTTCTTGAATGCACCAAAAATCTCCCGCATTGGTATGTTCCATCTGCACCTCTATTGATTTTGGAAACATGTCATATAATGCCCTTGGTGTTGAAGCAAATACCAGTAGACCACAATTGCCGGGTTTCCCCGCGAAGCGGTATTGCACTTCTATTTTGAAGTCTTTGTAAATTGCATCGGTAATCAGGTGCCCACCAGGTGTACCTAAACTCACCAATAATCCGTTCCTGATAATAAAGGGATTAACTGCGTTTGGATTTTTATCTAACTCAGGTACATCAACATGCCATCCTTTCAAATCCTTTCCATTAAAAAGACTTTTCGTTTGGGCAGAAACCGATAGGCAGCAAGCGATTAGCAAATAAGTAAGGATAAGGCCTCTAATTTTAATATTCATGGTACTAAGTTTGGTTAGGGCTTCAATATACTATTTTAAACCAAAGCTAAGAGATTATTGCCATGATTTGAACCTATACCGCTAATATCTCGGTTGGATACAAAGAATTCAAACTACTTGATACCTGTTCCAATTTTTGCAACTGCTCTGAACTCCACATAGACAAAGCCGGGTCTGCGGTCGTAAAAAGTTCTCTGTAATAATTTAATCCGCTATTCAGTTGATCACAAAATCGCTCAAAGTATTTTACCTTTTTACCATTAATTTCGGCTAGCCTTTCTTTCCATCCTTCCAGCTGCGCTGTTTTTTCATTTAGATTGGCAGAAATCTCCTGTCTTAAATATTCCAGGTATAAGCTAAGCTCCTTTATAAATAAATTCGGTCTGGATACGCCCTGTAAAAGATTTATCCTGCCATAAATATGGTCAACCATTTCCCTTAAAGTGTACTTGTTGTTAAAATAAGCCAAATTCGGACCCGGACAAATACTTACAGCCTTGTTTTCTTTGGGTTTCAGGATGCCATTTGCCTGGTATGCAGAGGCGCACAAGCCCTCGCATAAGCATAGCTTTTCTGTAACTGCTAAAATGCTACTATCCAGTTCTTCCTGGGGCAGGGCCGAGGCATGCAGTTGTTTCAACTTTAGATGCTGGTACTCCCTGGAGGCGGTACAAATTGGTTCTGCAGTAAATTCTGTGTTGTTACAAAGGTACTTTTTCGTACACGGACTACCTGGTCTGCCAAGCGCTATACGCTCCAATCGCAATTTATCGGCTGTATTCTTCCTAAAGTTATTGAAACGTACACCTAAGGGTGAGGCATCGCTTATGTAATAGTCGCTCTCTACCGCTTCTGTAAGGTCCTTCAAGGTCTGCGGATCCACACTAGTCGCCTCGGGCACCAGTAAAAACGGACTTCCCCAGCCAGCAGCATCCAATTGGTAAAATTCCATCAAAAAATCGTGCTCTTCTGCAGTACCTATTCCTCCTTGCACGGTTACTTTCTGCACCAGTTTAGGCGGACATACAACGATAGAATCTGCTGCCATTAAGCCTTGTTGATACAATTGGTATAACTCATCATACAACTCACTGCGTTTGTCTTTAAACTCTTGTAATATCGGGCCTAACAAAAATCCCTCAGTGGCAAAAGCATGTCCGCCACAATTTAAGCCAGATTCGATCCTGAATTCAGATACCCACAATCCTTTTTTTGCGAGCACTTTTGCCTGTATCAGTGCAGAGCGATAATCACTCACTTTCAATACTATAGATTTATAAAACCTACCAGTTGGCAATGGGTTAAAAACTGGAAAAGATGCCATGTAAGAGAAAAGCTTAGGGTTTAATCCCGCTGATATGACTACTGAACCATTAATAGTACTTTCTGCAAACCCTCTCAATGCCGCTAGCGCATCTGTATTCTCATCACCCAGGTAAATTCCATCTTTATAGTTCGCCTTGTCTACTTTAGACATGATGTTCACAGAAATCTTACCCGGCATAATTTTTCCTTTTAAATTGGCCTGAACCCTGCTTTTTTTGCATCCTGCCGGTATCTCCAGCATGGCGCGGTACTCTACCGCCAGCTTATCATTTTCTGGCAAAAGTTCAAAATATTTACACAAATCGCCCTTATCCTCAAAGCTTTGAAACTTCATGGCGCTTACCTGCTCAGCTACCAACTTATCCAATAAGTTGAGGTATGCTGTAATACGGAGTGCCCTGCAATTCAGCTCATTTTTCTTGATTAACTGGTAGGGTTCCTTGTGCATTTCTGCAATAAGCTCTCTCATTCTTTCAATAAGGTCATCGTCAACTATGGAAACTACTGAAGATATGCCATATCTGGCAACCCGCAGTGGGGTATCTATGGAATATCCTAAACCTAAAACGGGAATATGAAATGTATGGCTCATGCTCTTTGAATTGAATTGGTGACGGGACAAAATAGATCAGAAAGTTTCTGATAAAATGTGACGGCGGTCACCCTTTTTAGTGATTCAGGTAGTGAAAAGACCTAACCGGCATCACACAGCGGGAAAAACAGCATCCCTATATTTGTAGCTACTGAAGCCGTCAATTTGGCTATATTTGAGAAAATCGACATGATGGAAAGTGCTAAACTCTTAAAGGCAATTATTGAATCGGCCATTGATGGCATCATCACTATTGATGACCGCGGTTTAATTGAAAGCTTAAACCCCGCCGCCCAGAAGCTTTTTGGCTACAGCACAGAAGAAGTTATGGGTCGGAATATTTCCATATTAATGCCAGAGCCTGATAGGAGCGGTCATGATGGTTACATCGCCCGTTATCAGCATACCGGTGAGAAAAGGATCATTGGTACTGGAAGAGAGGTGCATGGCAGAAGAAAAGATGGTAGTACATTTCCTTTTAGGTTGGCGGTTAATGAAGTGAAGTATGATGAACGTACCATTTATACTGGTTTTATCCACGACCTTTCTAAAGAAAAAGAAGCCGAGCAGCGACTGCGCGAATACGCATTAGAATTGGAAGAATTGGTCGAAGAACGTACTACATCTTTAAGGAAAACCGTAACTGCCCTAAGAGAGGCTAAAGAAGAGGTCAGTCTGTCTCTCTTTAAGGAAAAAGAGCTCAACCAAATGAAAAGCCGCTTTGTCTCCATGGCCTCGCATGAGTTCAGAACGCCACTCAGTTCTGTACAGCTATCCTCTGTCCTGATTGAGAAATATGCAGAACCGTTTGATAATGAACACATCCGCAAACACGTAGGTAAAATAAAAAGCGCAGTTGGCAACCTGACCACCATTCTAAACGATTTTCTATCTCTGGAAAAACTGGAAGCCGGTAACATTGAACCCAGCTTTATTCCTTTTAATTTGGTGAAACTTTCAGAAGAGGTTACTGAAGAAATGCAGATGATCGCCAAAGCGGATCAAAACATCATCTACCAGCACACCGGTGTTGAGAGCATGGTTAAAATGGACCAAAACCTGCTTAGAAACTGCATGATCAATCTTATCTCCAACGCTATAAAATATTCAGGTGAGCATACTTTCATTGAATTCAACACCGAGATTAACGAACAGGAATGCACCGTCACCGTAAACGACAATGGGATAGGTATTCCAGAATCTGATCAGCAACACCTCTTTCAGCCGTTTTTTCGTGCCCACAATACCGGTAGCATACCAGGAACTGGGTTAGGGCTCAATATTGTATTGCGCTACGCTAAATTGATGAACGGCGAGCTGCATTTTAAAAGTGAACTGAATAAAGGAGCTAAATTTAGCCTCGCATTTAAAAGATAAACCCTGCTTAAAATCCCGTTATGAAGAAAACATGTATTTTAATTATTGAAGACAATGATGACATCAGGGAAAGTGCAGCAGAAATTCTGGCCCTTGCCGGTTACGAAGTTTTAGAAGCAAACAATGGAAAACTAGGCGTTGAGCTTTCCATAAAGAACCTACCAGATCTTATCCTCTGCGATATCATGATGCCAGAACTGGATGGTTATGGTGTGCTTCATTTATTAAGTAAAAACCCCGAAACAGCAGTAATACCCTTCATCTTTTTAACCGCAAAAACAGAGCGGCAAGACATGCGTAAAGGCATGGAAATGGGTGCAGATGATTACCTCACCAAGCCTTTCGATGACGTGGAGTTGTTCAATGCCATAGAATCCCGTCTTAAAAAGAAAACCCTACAGGCAGAATCTTACAGCAAATCGCTGGACGCTCTCAATTCCATCATCGATGGCAAGGGTATGGAAGAGCTCAAAACCTTTATAGCGGCTCGTAAAATACGCCAGGTTAAAAAGAAACAGATCATCTACTACGAAGGAGATACGGTAAACGGAATTTATTTAGTTACAGCCGGTAAAGTAAAAACCTTTAAAGTGGCAGATGACGGGAGGGAACTATTAACGGGAATGTATGCTGCCGAAGAATACTTTGGTGTTGCTGCTCTCCTTGCAGGAGAAAATTATGCAGATACTGCAGAAGCGATAGAAAACACTTCCATATGCCTGTTACCTAAAGACCTGATGGACCGCCTCCTAAATAAATATCCTGATGTTGCCTCGCGTTTTATTAAAATCCTGGCCAATAACGTACTCGATAAGGAACAGCAATTGCTGCAATTGGCGTATCACTCCGTAAGGAAGCGCATGGCAGAAGTAATTATCCGCCTGGGAAATGCCAACATTGGGTCAACCCAAAACACGCTGGACGTATCACGTGATAATCTGGCAGCAATGGCGGGTATCGCAACTGAAACCGTAAGCAGAATGCTCAGCGATTTTAAAGACGAAGGACTAATTGAACGTAAAGGCAGCTCCATTACCATTCTCAACCACGCCAAGCTGGAAAACATGAAAAACTGATGAACGTCACTATTTCCTGATGATGCCTCTCATTTATTAGGAAGACCATTCCCGCTACATTTGATTGATATAATCAAAGGAATGAGAGTAGTAGCGTATAGTATTAAAGCAGGCGAGAAGGAGGCCCTTGCCATTGCCAATCACAAAAAACACGAGATCACCCTAATCTCTAATTCCCTAACTGCGGAAACGGTTTCGTTTGCCGCCGGCAAAGAGGCAATTCTTGTTTACACCAACGATGATGTATGTGCAGCTGTTGTACACAGATTGGCAGATCTGGGTGTCAAATACATCGCCACCAGATCAACAGATGTTGCTCACATAGATCAACTGGCTGCCAGCTTGCGCAACATTAAAGTCGGCAACGTACCTCATGCTGTCTTAACACCTCTTAATCTCCAAGATTTTCCAATGGCCCTGGCCATGGAAACCATAAATAATCTGGATAAATGGCAGGAAAACCGCTGTCTCGGTAACGCCTGTGTTTGCTCAAAAGCTTGCGATAGTTCACCTAAATCATAAATCATGATCCCTAAAACAATGAAAGCCGCTGTGCTCCGTGAATTCGGAAAACCGCTAACAATAGAACAAGTTCCGGTTAAAGAACCTGGAGAATACCAGGTACTGGTAAAGGTAATCACCAGTGGGGTATGCCATACAGATTTGCATGCCTGTGAAGGCGACTGGCCAGTTAAACCAAAATTACCGCTTATTCCAGGTCACGAGGCTATTGGTTATGTTGTCGCATTGGGTAGAGGGGTTAATAATGTTAAAGAAGGTGATATTGTTGGCGCACCATGGCTTTTCAGCGCTTGCGGTTGCTGCGAGTATTGTATAACCGGTTGGGAAACACTTTGCGAATCTCAGCAAAATGGTGGTTATAGTGTAGATGGTGGTTATGCAGAATATGTTGTTGCTGATGCCAGGTACATCGCCCGCTTTCCTGAAGGAATAAATTTTCTGGAAATGGCTCCAATTACCTGCGCAGGTGTCACTGTGTATAAAGGATTAAAAGAAACTGAAGTCAAGCCTGGCGAATGGGTAGCCATATCAGGAATAGGTGGCTTAGGTCACCTGGCCGTTCAGTATGCCAAAGCAATGGGTATGCATGTTGCCGCAATCGATGTTTCTGATGAAAAACTTGATTTGGCAAAACGCCTCGGTGCAGATATTACCATCAATGCAAAAACACAGGAGCCCGGCGCTTACCTTAAAGAGAAAACTGGTGGTATGCATGGCGTATTGGTAACCGCCGTTTCTCCAATAGCCTTTAAACAGGCATTATCTGCATTAAGACGAAAAGGAACCATCTCGCTTAACGGATTGCCTCCTGGCAGTTTTGACCTGCCGATCTTTGAAACCGTACTCAATCGGTACACCGTTCGCGGTTCTATTGTAGGTACTCGTAAAGACATGCAAGAAGCCATCGGCTTCGCCGTGGAAGGTAAGGTTAAAGCAACCGTCCATGCCGCCAAATTGGAAGACATCAATGAAGTGCTGGATCAAATGAGAAAAGGTGAAATTGAAGGAAGGGTAGTATTAGAAATCGGACAGCGATGACAACAACCATAGAAGACCACCAACTGGAGGTAGAGATTAACGAACTGTATTTGATTGGGCGCGACTGGCTATCCAACCTGGAATTCATGGACGGCGAATACGAGTTTTTAAAAAAGCATTACAATGAAAGTCAGAAATGCGAAATATATCCGGATTTTCCAGAAACCCTTTGTCAGCTCGGACAATCGCTGGCTGAACTTCGACCACAGGTTACCGACTTCCTGGAAAAGTTGGAGCCGCTTACAAACGGTCCTGTCAGGAAAATTGGATTGAGCCTAATGGAAGATCATGTTTATCTTAAACGCAGGCAAGAAGAATTGCTGGCAACTTATCATGCTGCCAAAAGAAGTGTTATTCCTTTAAGCAGCGTAGTATATAATGGCTACAAATGATCAATTTAAAACACGTCCTGATCATCTTGCTGCTATTACTAACAGCGCAAGATAAAGGCAAAGCCGTTAAATGGGCGCTAACTAAAAATTGCTCCCTCAAAGTAAACGGAAGTACAAACATCAATAAATTTAGCTGCGTAATACCTGATTATACAAATCCAGATACCCTGGCTATGTATAGTCATAAAGGTGCAGAAGAGGTCAAGATCTCCGGACAAATGGTCTTGCCTATAAAAAGCTTTGATTGCCACAATGTTATCATGACCAAAGACCTCAGGAAAACCCTTAAGGCAGAAGAGTTTCCAAAACTTACCGTAACCTTTATTAGTCTAAGCAAATATCCTGATCCCTCCAGGGGCGAAAGCATCATTTCCGGCAGCGTCAATATTTCTATTGCCGGGATAACTAAGCGTTTCGATGTGGCCTATCGCTGCACAGCGGATGGATTAAAGAACATTACCCTTATCGGCACAAAAACTATAAATTTTTCAGATTTCAATATCATACCACCTAGAAAAATAGGAGGGATGATTAAAACCAATAATCAGCTGGATGTGGAGTTCACCCTCAAAGCCAATATTTTAAATTAATAACCATGAAAAAAATAATTGTATCTGGATTTATTGCAGGAACAATCTTGTTCATTATATGCTATGGCGGGTTGTTCCTTGCTGTTAGGTTTTTTCCTGCTTTGTTTTTCGAGTATAACAATCCGCTCTTTAACTCAAATGGAAGCAGAGATGTGCTTTTCTACATGCATGCTTTTATCATCAGCTTTGCGTTGTCCTGGTTCTGGGATAGGTTTAAAAGTTTATTTCATGGACATTTTCTGTTGAGGGGTTTGGAGTTTGGACTCGTCTACGCATTGGTGGCCCTGCTTCCTGTCATGTGGATTAGCTTTAGCTCGCTGGACATCACACTAACAATCGTATTCAGCTGGTTTTGCTATGGGTTTATGCAGGCCATCATCGCCGGTATTGTATTTGCAAAATTGAACCCACTGTGATGAAGGTCACTATTTACAATACCGCTTATCATTTATAAGCCAATGGGTTAGCTGTAGGTTTGAGTATTGATAACGAACAATCAGAATATGAAAACCTTTAGCAAATTAACCGGACTTACAGCTATCAAAAGATACCTGGCCCTAACATTACTTATCCCTGCACTGTCCATAACCAGCTTAAGCGGGCAAGCGCTTTATAAATTAAATGGCAAAGATAATTTGGTAAAAATAGCAGGAAAATCAAATGTGCACGACTGGACAATGACTGCTTTGAACCCAGTAGCCGAGGCGGATTTCGGAGTCTTAACCGGAGCGGATAATATCCCAAAAAGCCTCAGTGATTTAAGCTTTACAGTTCTGGCGAAAAGCCTGAAGAGTGAGCATAGTTCGATGGACACGCGTACCTATAAAACCATCAAAGCAGATGATTTTCCTAAAATCACTTTTAAGTTGAGCAATGCAGTCATTTCACCTGTTTCCAAAAACAAGTTTAAAATAAAGGCCACAGGCATACTCACCATAGCAGGTGTTTCTAAGAGCATAGCTATGCAGGTAAGCGGAGAAGTCAAAGCAGATCAAAGTATTACCTGCACAGGTTCTGAATCCATTAAGCAAACAGAATACAATATAGACCCACCTAGTTTTATGCTAGGCGCTATGAAAGTAGCCAACGAACTCCTGGTAACTTACACCTTAAACTTCAAAAAATAACCTCCACAAATTTATACTCAACATTATGAAAACTAATACTTTATATCGCGGAATTACAGCGGTAGCTTTAATGGTCATTGTACCTGCAGTTTCATTTGCACAACAACCTAGAATTCAAAACATCAGACCATATGACAAATCGGGGATCAATGTATTTGAAGATCCTAAAGATTCAGCAAGCACTTTTGACGGACTAAAATTGAAGTTTGGTGCCGGCTTTACGCAACAGTTTCAAAGTCTTAAACATAAGAATCCAGACGCACTCAGGAACAACGTCGGTTCCTTTGCCGGCGGTGTTTCAACTCCGGGTAACAAGCTTAAGGTAATAACACCGGGTTTTCAAACTGCACAAGCCAATTTATTTATGGATGTACAACTTGCAGATGGTATCAGACTAAACATCACCAGCTATTTATCTACCAAACACCATAACGAAACCTGGGTTAAAGGTGGTTTTATTCAATTTGACAAGCTTCCATTTAAAGGCATGTTCTGGGAAGAACTGATGAAAGTGGCCACTGTCAAAATTGGTCACTTTGAAGTGAACTATGGTGATGAGCATTTCCGCAGGTCTGATGGCGGTCAGGCCATATACAATCCTTTTGTAGAAGGTAACATCATGGACGAGTTTGCAACTGAAATAGGTGGAGAGGTTTACTTAAAAAAGAATGGCATGTTTGGAATGCTAAGCGTAACCAACGGTATGATTAAAGGTAACGTAGACTCACTATACGCAGCTTCAAACCCTGATGGAGATTACCATAAATCACCTTCTATTATTTTAAAAGGAGGTTATGATACCCAATTAACACAAGATATTCGTGTTAGGTTAAGTGGTTCTTACTATGGTAACCAAAGTAGCGGCGGTAACACCATATTTGGAGGCGATCGTTCTGGTTCTAACTACCAGTTTATCATGGAGCAGAATTCATTAAACCCTAGCAGCGCAACTGGTGCAGGCACACCATTGGCCTTTTCTGGTCGCTTTAATCCTGGCTTCAGTAAAAAGATCAATTCCTTTATGTTCAACGGATTTCTTAAAGCCAAGGGTCTGGAGATTTTTGGAACTTACGAAACTGCATCTGGTCGTAATGCCAGGGAAACTGACACCAGAGATGCCAAACAATTTGCGATTGACGGTGTGTACAGGTTTGGGAAACAAGAAGACCTATTCATTGGCTTAAAATACAATACCGTATCTGCCAGATTGGTGGATAACGCAGCAGGAACAGGCGCCGGACCAATTGTGTACACCGGCGATGTGAAATTGAACAGGGTAGCTGCAGCTGCGGGTTGGTTCATGACTAAAAACGTATTGCTAAAAGGCGAATATGTAGTTCAGAAATATAAAGATTTCCCAACAGCAGATTACAGGGCAGGTGGTAAATTCAATGGTTATGTAATAGAAGCGGTGGTGGGCTTCTAGCCGAAGGCAGCTTTACCGCCCCAATAGAAGAAGGCAAGCCAAAGCAGGCCTTTCACCAAAAAGAATAGAAAACCCCAAATACCGATACGCTTTAGCCATTTCAAAAGGCCAGCTTTTCTATCGGTATTTGGGGTTTCCTGCATATATAGTATAACGTTTAAAGTATTTTAGATAGTACTGTTCCTCTAGATTATGATAACAGAGCAGCCAAATCTCATCGTTAAAAATTGATTTTATTGCATTATTAAGCACAAATATAATCATATTTGAAATGTTGTTTAGAATCATTAAACACGATCATGAAATTAATAATTCCTATATGTTAAGCGTTGACCTAAAAGAAAAAACAAAAAATGCCCACCTTGAATTAGAGAAAATAGTTGTTCAGCAACTTAGGTTAATAAGGTCTGAAACCGATTATGCTCAATTTTTAAAAGGTTTTTACACATATTTCAGTCAGGTCGAGGCCGAAATAGCTCCCTACATCACTCCAAAATTGCTACCGGATTATGATGACCGCAGGAATTCAGGCTATTTAAAAACCGATATTGAAGAGCTTGGTGGCGATGTTTCTGACGTTAAAACTACTGAAATGCCAAAAATAAGCAATGCTTTACAAGCGTTGGGAGCCCTTTATGTGATGGAAGGCTCTATTATGGGTGGGCGTATCATTGTTCAAATGTTGGAAAAATCTGGAATTAGAAATGGCATATCTTTCTTTTCAGGGTATGGCGCTGATACAGGTGAGAAGTGGGGGGCGTTTATTGAAGTTTTGAATAGTCAAACAAATGATAAAGCACTACAAGATCAAGCCATAGAGGCGGCAAATCAGACTTTCTTACTGTTTGCAAATGTCTTCCAGAAATAGATTAATTGAAAAAAAAGGGCTTACAAAAATGTAAGCCCTTTTTTTACCTGCGACCTTTTCCATGATGGCCACCTTTCACTTTCCAGTTATTTTTAAAATATCCTTTATTTCCTTTGTAATGTATTTTACGATAAACCACTGGGCGTCTTTCTGCTCTTACAGAGTTAACATAATACGGTCTCTTTACCACATTAACATGTCTTACATACACTGGCCTGCGGACTGGAGCGTAATACCGAACTGGCTCAGAATAATAATAACTCGCGGTACTATATCTTAAGGGAACATACTGTGGTTGAGGCCCTATATTGATGTTAACACTTAATTGTGCCTTTGTTGTAAATGTGATTGCGGTTAATAAAGATCCTAATAAAATTAACTTTTTCATAACGGTTATCATTTAAGTTTCCAATAAGATAAAATACCTTTCAGTAGTTTTACCGATTAACTATGTGTGTGTGTGTAACTAGATTCAAAGTCTGTGCCATAAAGCATTTGTACGCTAAATCTGGTATAATAACGCATAAATGGTTATGTTTGTATGTTTAAGAAATAGATAATTAAGCTAAGTATCGCCTATAAATGAGTACGAAAACAACTGTATCTCCATCAGAGTTCGAATTGGTATCTGGTCTCGAGATCCATGTGCAACTCAATACAGCCACAAAAATATTTTCTTCAGATAGTGCTGCTTTTGGAGCAAAACCAAATGAGCACATATCTGCTGTAAGTCTGGCCTTGCCAGGAGCCTTGCCTAAATTAAATAAAGAGGTTGTTGAAAAGGCAATCAGGATGGGCTTAGCGCTAAACTGTACAATAAACCAGTTAAACTACTTCGACCGCAAAAACTACTTTTATGCAGATCTTCCTAAAGGTTATCAGATTACTCAAGATAATAAGCCGATTTGTCAAAATGGATTTATTATCGTAACACTAACCGATGGTAGTGAGAAACGCATAGGTATCAACAGGATTCACCTGGAAGAAGATGCCGGTAAAAGCCTGCATGATCAAAATCCTAAATACTCTTATGTAGACTTGAATCGCGCAGGTGTACCATTAATCGAGATTGTTACAGAACCGGATATTTCCAGTTCGGAAGAAGCATCAGTCTTGCTAACTGAAATGAGGAAACTCGTTAGGCACCTTAATGTAAGTGATGGAAATATGGAGGAGGGTAGTTTGCGTTGTGATGCTAACATTTCAATTCGTCCCGCAGGCACCCAGGTTTTCGGTACCCGATGCGAGGTCAAGAACTTAAACTCCATTAGAAATGTACGAAGGGCGATGGATTTTGAGTTTAACCGCCAAGTTGATGTAATCAATAAAGGTGGCGCAATAATACAAAGTACCTTAAATTTTGATGCTGAACAGGGCACCACTTCGCCTATGCGTACTAAGGAAGAGGCTAATGATTACCGGTACTTTCCCGATCCAGATTTAGCGCCAATCTATATATCGGATGAATGGTTAAATCAAATTAAAGAGGGAATGCCACAGCTTCCTGGCCAAATTGCAAAAGGTTTGATGGCAGATTACGGCATGAATAACGCTGAGGCAACCATGCTTGCAGAAGATGCTGACCTGCTAAACTATTTTAACGCCGCATTATTGTCGGTAAATAATAAAAAGAGTCTGGTTAATTGGCTAACTGGCTCAATAAGGGCTTTATTAAGTGAGCAACAAATCGGCATATCATTATTTAACGTAAGTGCAGATCAGATGTCTGCTGTAATAAATTTGGTGGATTCCAAGAAAATTACACAGCAAATTGCCTTACAACAACTTATTCCTGCGATTAATACAGGCGTCGATGTTAACGCTTTGGCCAGGCAGCTTAATCTGCTTATAGAAGAAAATGCGGATGAACTTGGTAAATTTGTGGATGAAGTATTAGCTAAATTTGATGTACAGGTACAGGCCTTTAAAAAAGGTAAAAAAGGGGTATTGGGACTTTTTGTTGGTGAGGTAATGAAACTAGCCAAAGGAAAGGCCGATCCCCAAAAGATCAATGCGGTATTACAAGAAAAATTAAAATCATAATCCTATGAAATCACTAAAGCAAATCGCTTCTCTTTTAATGTTATGTGTCATATTTGCTGCCTGCAAGGACAGTAGTAAATTTATAATTGAAGGCCAATTTAACAATGTTAAGCCACAGGGTAAAGTGTACCTTTATGGCTTACAAAAAGACAACGCCCAGGCATTGGATTCAACAGTATTTTCAGAAAAGGGAGAGTTTAAATTTGAGCACAGCACACCTGGAGCTGATTTTTTCAGGATTAGTACCGGCTCAAATGAGTACATGATCATTGCTAAAAATGGGGATCACATCAAGATTAGCGCAGACCTTACGGATAAAGGCTTAGCGTATAATATATCCGGCGCAGCCGATGCAGATAAGCTTCATGAACTTAACACCATAAAAAATCAATACATTGGCCGGATCAACGCCATCCAAACCCAGTTTGATCAAAACGTTGCAGCTCAACCCGACAAGCGCGAAATGATAATGGAGCAAATGCGTCCAAAATACATGGTAGAAGTTAATGGTTTAAACCAGGCAATCTTAAAGTTTGCACAAGAAAATACAGAGAGTCTTGCAGGTTTTTATGCAATTAATCTATTAAACCCGGCTGAGTATGAGAAGGAAATGGTTGCTTACGCTGATAAAATTAAGAGTAGTTTTAATGAAAATTCTGCAGTAAGTGAATTCCTAAAGAAAATGGCTGGTTTGAAATTAGTGCAAGTAGGACAACCTGCACCTGAGTTTACCATAAACGGAATTAACGGAAGTCCAATTAAGCTGTCAGACTTCAAGGGAAAATATGTAATGGTAGATTTTTGGGCATCATGGTGTATGCCTTGTCGCCAGGAAAACCCAAACCTTGTTAAAGCCTACAACACTTATAAAGATAAAAATTTTACAGTCTTAGGCATTTCACTTGATAAAGAACCTGCTGCATGGAAGAAAGCAATCGATGCTGATAAATTAACATGGAACCATGCAAGTGAGCTTTCCGACTTCGAAGGTGCAACTGTTAGGTTATATCAAGTAGAAGCGATTCCTAGCTCATTTCTTATTGATCCTAAAGGAGTTATCATTGCTAAAAATCTCAGGGGAGAGGAGCTGGGAACGTTTTTAGGGAAGACTTTACGATAATCCTAAATTCATGTTAAAATACCTGATGTCCTTAACAATTTGTTAACTTTGGTTTAACGCTATATTATAACGCACTACGTATTTTCGTAACAAATAATTAAAGCTATGAGTACCTCAAACCAAAAAATACTTATTATTGATGATGAACCGGATATTTTAGAGTTGATAGAATACAATTTAAAAAAAGAAGGTTACCAGGTTTTTCTAGCAAATAATGGACAAGAAGGAATTAACGTTGCAAAGAAAGTTCATCCTGATTTGATCATCCTTGACATCATGATGCCAAAAATGGACGGAATAGAAGCCTGCCGCATCATGAGAGCAATCCCTGAATTTAAAAACACTTTTATGGTATTTCTCACCGCAAGGAGCGAGGAATATTCTGAAATAGCCGGATTTAATGTTGGTGCAGATGATTACATTGCAAAACCAATTAAGCCTAGAGCATTGGTTAGTAGAATTAATGCGATATTAAGAAGAAACAGCAGTACTGATGAAGTTTCTGAGAATAAAGTAGAAATTGGTGATCTGGTAATAGACCGCGAAGCCTACCTTGTTTATCAAAACGGAAATAAGGTAGTTCTTGCCAAAAAGGAATTTGAGTTACTTTACCTGCTGGCATCAAAACCGGGTAAAGTTTATACCCGTGAATCTATTTTAAAGAACATTTGGGAAGATTCTGTAGTTGTAACGAACCGTACTATAGACGTGCATATTCGTAAGCTGAGAGAGAAACTTGGCGAGACTTATGTGGCTACGGTCAAGGGAGTCGGTTATAAATTCGAACTTTCTTAGTACTTTTGCAGTCACAAGAAAGCAAAGCAATTGAAATACCCTTCCTTTAAAGACCTTATACTTTTCGAAAACGATGATTATATCGTTGTCAATAAACCACCTTTTGTAGCATCACTGGACGAGCGCGGCGGATCAGGCGAAGTAAATATACTACGCCTAGCCAAGCAGTACAGTGATGATGCACAGGTATGTCACCGATTAGATAAAGAAACCTCCGGTGCCATCATCATAGCAAAAACTCCTGAAGCCTACCGCCATGTGGCCATCCAATTTGAAAAGCGCAAGGTTAATAAAGTGTACCATGCAGTGGTAGATGGGCAATTCACTTTTAACGAACTATTCATAGACCTTCCTATTTTAAACGATGGGAACAAGAGTGTTACAATAGATAGAAAAGAAGGTAAACGTGCCGAAACCATCTTTAATACCATAAAACATTACCGCCATTATTCATTGGTTGAATGTAAACCAATCACCGGCCGCATGCATCAGATCAGGATTCACTTGGCAACACAACGTGCTGCTATCGTGGGTGATGAGATGTATAAGGGAAAACCGGTGTTTCTTTCCAGTATGAAAAAAGGCTACAGAATAGCTAAAGATGAAGAGGAGCAGCCCATTATGAAAAGGTTTGCTTTGCATGCCCGGTTTGTGACTTTCAAAGGACTGGACGATCAGGATATAGTAATTGACGCACCTTACCCGAAAGATTTCGCAACGCTCATCAAGCTATTGGATAAATTTGATTCCTAAAATTTAAGATATGTATGTACGGCTGGTAAATTATGTAGACCAAATTAACCAATTCCGGAAAACAAAAATTTCTAATCGTAATTTCCTAATAATTGCTGCGCTAGTAGTTGGGATATTATCTGGATTGGCTGCTGCGCTGCTTAAAACTGTCACCCATCATATAGAAGAATTCCTTCAAGATGGTTTTCAGTGGAAATATAAATATTACCTGTATTTCTTCTTCCCATGTATCGGAATTCTGCTTTCAGTTATGTATGTACGCAGATTTATCAGGAAAGGAAAGTTCGAAACAGGGTTAACACCATTACTACATGCCATCTCCAAGAAATCGAGTCAAATTGAGCCTCATAATATCTATTCCCAAATCATTACAGCTGCATTAACAGTAGGTTTTGGTGGGTCAACTGGTTTAGAAGCCCCGATCGTTACAAGCGGCTCAGGCATCGGGTCAGTTGTTGGAAGATTTCTAGGGTTATCTTACCGGGAAATAACTCTTCTATTGGCCTGTGGTGCCGCCGGAGCTATATCAGCTGCGTTTAACAGCCCAATTGCAGGGATCGTCTTTGCAATAGAGATATTGCTACCGGAATTTACAATACCTGTATTTATTCCGCTGTTATTAGCTTCGGCTACAGCTGCAGTTATAGGAAGGTTGTTCTTTCGGGAACAGTTGTTCTTCCTGGTCACTGAAGGATGGAAAATGAGTGCACTTCCATATTATGTAGTTCTTGCAATTCTAATCGGACTGTTCTCCCTGTATTTTGCGAAGGCAAATTATGTCATCAAGTCTTTCTTTTACACGATCAAAAATCCCTATAAAAAAGTGGTTCTAGGTGGTGTATTGCTGGGGCTTATGGTATTTCTATTTCCTGCACTTTATGGCGAGGGCTACATTACGATTCGAAATTTACTAGCAGGCCATTACAATACCATGTTAACAAATAGTATTTTTTCTGATTATAGCGCCATACCCTGGATTGTTATATTATTCACGTTGGCGACTGTTTTTGCCAAATCTGTAGCTACTTTAGTTACTCTTGGTGCAGGTGGTAATGGTGGCATTTTTGCACCCAGCTTAATCATTGGTGGGTTATTAGGTTTTCTATTAGCATTTACAGCAAATACCCTCGGCATTGCACACTTAAATGTTTCTAATTTTATTGTAGCTGGTATGGCTGCTTCCTTAAGTGCAATTATGCATGCGCCTTTAACAGGCATTTTTCTAATTGCTGAAATTACCGGGGGTTATGTACTAATGGTTCCCTTAATGATCACATCCGCGATTTCGTATGCCATAAACAGAGGAACACATCGCTATTCAATTTATACTAAGCCACTTGCAGAGAAAGGGGAGCTGCTCTCTCATGAAGACAAAGACGCCACGGTACTGAACATGATGAAACTTAAGTATCTAGTTGAAAAAGATTATCTCGTGCTTTATCAAGACGAATACTTGGGTAATAGGAAGTCCGAAATACTGCAATCCAAACGAAGCGTATTTCCAGTTCTTAATCAGGAACAAATGTTTTTAGGCCCTGTTTACCTGGAGGATATACTAAAGAATGGCTCCGGAAATGATCTAAATCCAATTATTAAGGACTTTTTAAAGCCAGCTCCTGATAGCTTAACTATACAAATGAGTGTTAAGTTCGTATTAACGAAAATGGAACAGGAAAATGTATGGATACTTCCGGTTCTTTCAGAAACAGGAAGTTATATTGGATTTGTCTCAAAAACAACCATCTTTAATAAATACAGGAATTTGTTGATAAGGCAAGCCGATTATATGGAATAATTGAGGTAGTCAACCTCAATTATTCTGCTAATCTTTTTAATCCAAACTTCTCTATTTTACTGTAAAGGTGGCTGCGCTGAATATCGATATCATCTGCAGTCTTAGATACGTTCCAGTTGTTTTTCTCTAGCTTAAATTTGATAAACTCCTTCTCGGCATGGTCCTTATAGTCCTGGAAGTTGGCAAATTTCTCATAATCAGAAGTTGAGGATTGATTTGCCATGGAAACAGGAGTGCCATTTCCAACTGCACTACCAATATTGGTACCACCTCCTGGATTAGCAAAGGCAATAACGTCATGTTCGGTAATCACCTTATCACTTAAAATGATCAAACGTTCAATCATATTGTGCAATTCACGCACATTACCGGTCCACGGTAAGCCTTGTAAAGCAACCATACCGCTCTCACTTATCTTTTTGACTGGAATACCATAATCCCTGCAAATGTCTTCTAGAAAATTCTGTGCAATTTCAGGGATGTCTTCAATACGTTCCCGGAGATGTGGAACATGAATATTGATCACATTTAAACGGTGGTATAAATCCATACGGAAATTACCTGCCTCGATTTCTTTCATCAAGTCCTTGTTAGTTGCCGCAAGCACCCTCACATTTACTTCCAATTCTTTTTCACCACCAACGCGACTGATTTTATGCTCCTGGAGCGCTCTTAATACTTTTGCTTGTGCAGAAAGGCTCATGTCGCCAATCTCATCTAAAAATAAAGTCCCACCGTTGGCAAGTTCAAACTTACCGATACGTTGTTTTACTGCCGAAGTAAATGAACCTTTTTCATGACCAAATAACTCACTTTCAATCAGTTCTGATGGAATTGCCGCGCAGTTGACTTCAATAAGTGGACTGTCCGCCCGGTTCGATTTCTCGTGCAACCAACGTGCGACAAGCTCTTTACCACTACCATTAGCTCCGGTAATTAAAACACGGGCTTCAGTAGGAGCGACACGATCAATTGTTTCCTTTATCTTATTGATGTTAACAGAACTTCCAAGTATATCTCTGGTCTTGCTAACTCTTCTTTTTAAAACTTTAGTTTCAGTTACTAAAGTGCCTCTGTCGAGCGCATTTCTAACGGTAATTAATAAGCGGTTAAGGTCTGGTGGTTTAGAGATGAAGTCGAAAGCGCCTTTTTTGCTGGCCTCAATTGCAGTTTCAACTGTACCGTGTCCGGAGATCATGATAAACGGAAGGTCCGGACTAAAAGCTAAAGCTTGTTCCAATACCTCCATGCCGTCCATACGGTTCATTTTAATGTCGCACAATACCAGATCAAATTTCTTTTTCTTGATTAATTCTAAGCCTTCTACTCCATTGTCAATATCTTCAACTTCATAATTTTCGTACTCTAAAATTTCACGAAGAGTACTTCTTATTGCTCTCTCATCATCAATTATTAACAATTTTGCCATAGATACTGGGTATGATTTATTTGTGCGCTAATATATTACTTTTTTTAATGGAATATAAAAAAATGCAAGCCTGTAAGCCGGGTTCTGTATCCTAATAAATCAAGACTTCTACCATTAATCCAGTATAAATGTTGCCATTTATCTCTAACGACCTACCCACTAACATCGGACGAGCAGCCCTACATACGTTAGCCTATTTGGTCTTTCAACTCCCGGGGTTTACAAAGCGGCCGGTCGCCCGACTACCTCGTGAGCTCTTACCTCACGTTTTCAACCTTACCTGTGCCTTTCAGCCATCGGCGGTGCACTTTCTGTGGCACTTTCCATAATTCGGGTGTTCAATCCCAAACCTCTTCCCGTTAGGAAGCGAGATGCTCTACGTTGCCCGGACTTTCCTCTTCGAAATTATTCGCAGCGGTAGAACGGCTTGCATTTTTGCTGTAAAGATACAAAAAAAGTGTTCTCGTTACGAGGCGGGAACCTTTGACCCTGAAAAAGGATTAAATTTCTAGGACTCTTTAGAGAAACTATTTTTCTGTTTGCATTCCTAATACTGCCTGCCTCTGTACTTAGAAACATATACAGATTTTGAATTTCCTTTTATGGATTTGACGCGGCCAAAAAGTTCTTTGTCATCAAAAGAATTGTAGTAGACGACATTAACATTACCAACTGACTTAACCTGTCCATCCGGATCATGGATGTCAAATGCGTTATAATACTTAATGGTAATAGCGCCAATTGATTTTAGTGTTCCATATTTCTCTTGGATGTCGAACGAATTGTTGTACAAGATCTTAATGTTACCGATAGATTTGATTTTTCCTTTTGGATCGTTAATATCAAAATTGTCATAATAATCAATTTGGATATTCCCTACGGATTTAACTTTGCCGGCTTTATCCTTATCAAAACCATCAAAATATTCTACGTCTTTTTCGGTATCAACGTAATTGATTTCACCATCACCAGAAATTCCGATCAGAATATCTCCATTCACCACTAAGTCGACTGAGTTAATGCCTTTCCGTTTATCCGATATTTTAAAATTTGCACTGTTTAGTGTCTGAGTGTAGCTTATAGAGCTTAACGCCATTAATAGGCTAAATAGGATAACTTGTCTGTAATACATTTGTATTTATCTAATAATTAATGCAATATTGGGCACTTTGCTGGTAAACGTAATTGCAGTAGATCCAAAGTAATGATTACATCGGTACTTTCAAACACTTGCCTCCACAAATAGCAGGCATATTATTGCTCAGCACTTGAAATCTGGCCATATTTACTATATTAGTATTAAACCTTATATATACCGGTGTCCAATATGTTTAAAACGCTTGTAAAACTGTCTGTTATAATTTTATTATATACCTCAACAGCGGCTGCCCAAAATAAATCAAAATCTAATATTGAGGAGATACTTAAAGCAACTAACGCTTTCATTAACGCGTTAAGCAAGGAACAGCAAGCAGCAGTTATTGTAGAGTACACCCAGGCCAATGCCGTAAAATGGACCAATTTGCCATGTGGGTTATCTTGTAGGGTTGGAGTATTATTTGGCTCCTTAAATCAAGCGCAATTGAGTTTGGCTAAAGCAGTCGCAAAGGCTGCACTAGGCACTATGCCCACAACTGGCTATACGCAATACGAAGGCATTATGCAAGCTGATGCAGCGCTAGGTAAAAGCAAGGATGGCTATTCGTCAGGTAATTACATTATCGCTTTTTTAGGTAAACCCAGCGCCACGGGTAAATGGCAGCTGCAATTTGGTGGACACCATTTGGCCATCAATCTAACGTTTGAAGCTGGAAAAGTAATTGGCGCTTCGCCTAATTTTATGGGTTTGGAACCACCAGAAAATACAACGTTAAAAAATAATCATGATGCTATGGTTGATATGTTGACTTCTTTAACATCAGATCAACAGATGCAGGCAAAGTTAGCCGAAGGTTTTGATGACGTTTTTTTAGGGCCGGGTAAAGATGGGCAGTTCCCAGCTAAAAAATATGGAGTTAAAGCATCAACTTTAAATAAAAAGCAGAAAGCTTTGATCATCGCGGCCTTAGAAAATTGGGTTCACATTGCAGATAATGAAACAGCAAAATCAATTTTAAGTGGTTATGCGAAGCAACTAGACGATACTTACATTGCTTATTTCGGGAGCCCGACCCTGAAAAATAAAGGCGACTATGTTCGGATTGATGGTCCGCAGGTATGGATAGAATTTATTTGCCAGCAAGGAGCAGTTTATCCTCAAGGGATTCATTACCATACGGTTTACAGAGATCATCTTAAGGATTATGGGGGTAGTTTTAGATTCTGAGGAAACTCCCTCTGTTGCGATTACATCAAGTTATTTTCGGTGAATCCGATAAGATCTGCTTTTGTCGAGATTGTTTTTTTTTGATAATGATTCAGGTGGAAGGTTTCTAGTTTCTGTAGCAGGAATTGCAGGGTAAATTTTTCGGCAACTGTTAGTTCTCCCGTTATCATTTTGCCGACGTGGTTCATGTCTTTAAACACTTTAAAAAGCAACTCCCGTCCCTCATCGGTAATTGCAATGTGCTTGCTTCTTTTGTCCTTTATATCGTCCCATTGTCTGATTAGTCTAGAAGAAATAAGTCGTCTAATAACCTCAGTACCAGAAGTTTTTTCCTGAAGATTATGGTTAATGAGTTCGCCTTTCGACAAGTGGGTATGCGTAAGCAAAATTGCGAGAGCGGTAAAGTCTTCGGGTGCTTGCAAAGGTGTTCCTTCCAGTGCTTTTTTGATGTAATGTTTCGCATACCGGCTCATAAAGACAAACAAGCGGCCAATGTTGTTATCCAGCTGGTAAGCGATGTCGAGCGCATCTTTATCGTTTTGCCCAAATCGAATTTCTTTATTTGCATTGCTGCCGGTATCGCCACCGACTTTACTTAATAAAAAACCAGTAAAATCTTGTATAGAAATGACTTGAGTCGGATTTTCGTGCTCCATTTGTTCCACAAGTGTGATCAACTGATGAATTAAGTCGTATGATTTCATGGGCATTATTTTTAGGATTTTAGCGTCTGCATTTTAGGGTTAATTTCTTCGATGTGCATAGCGCTTTGCTTCTTGAATTTGGAATATCCTAAACGGTAACTGCGCAGCTCATCTTTATTTCGCATAAGGCTTTTTAATGTATTTATTGTTCTGAGGAGAGAAATTTTATAAGCTGGCAGCTCGATTGCCTTTATATCCAGCATGTCCGCTATCTCTTTCCCTAATAGGTAACGCATTAAACCCAATATGTCATCTGCTGTTGCCTTACTCTGATTTACTTTCAGGATATGCTCTGAAAGTGATTTTGTAAGTTCCCTGCCATGTACCGAAACACAGAATTGACGCTTTTTAATGTTCAGGTCTAATTGCTGGGCCATGATGGTGTTTTTCGGAATTAAATCATAATCCAATCCTGTGAGATGACCGATAACAGCCCATATATGCATAAATGCCAATTGGTCTTGCTGACTGACGCTAAAACCTAATAGCCTCAGTCCACGTATAACGATAAGCGAGAAGGAAAGGTTAGTGCCAGCCATATCTTCCTGGTTAATAGGAAGTCCCCAGGAATCATCCCATTTTCCACTACTTATTGTATAATACCTAACTGCGGCGTGCATGATGCGCACTTTTAAGATTTCTTCGTAAGCATTTCCCTGATCGGCAAAGGCATCAGGTGCCAATACCTCCCAAACAAATACCGCAGTATCATATAGGCGTTTAGTGGTTTGCTTCCTGATCAGCTCAGATAAATACAAAACCATGGCTCCATTTGCAGCAGTGTAACAGTAGGGTAGAGATAGTAAACCCAGCAAGCTCATGATCATTTCAGCATTCCTTGCAAAAAAGGCTGCACCAGCTTTCATCAACTTAGGTTCTGCCCATTCGGGTAATGTTGTTGATAGTTGAATAAAAGCATAAGCTGAAAAAGATTTCTTGAATAGCGTTAAATGTTGAGTAGATGTTTGTCCTGACATCCATTGCAGCAGTTGCATCTTGCTATCGGGGTCGGCAAAAACTTGCGCAATAAAGTCATCCGCAGGTCCGTCGCCACGTTGTCTCTTTGCATCTAAAAACTCATCTGTGTATATGCTAGCCTCTGTCATCATTTTCTCTCATTGTACTAATAATAGCTTCTGCGGCAAGTCTACCGCTTTTCATCGCTGCATTTATCGAGCCATTCATCAGGTGATCACCACATACAAAACAGTTTGCATTTAGGCGGATGGCTTTTTCATTTGGTTCGTTGTTTACCCAATCATCATCTGGCAAAGCATACGCAATATGATAGGTTTTAAGGTGTGTCCAGTTAACGGCCTCAGAAAACCAATATTTAAGCTCATCAATCACCAATTCTCGTAAATCGATATCATTTTTATGGCTATGATCACCAATTAGAGATAACGAGATCAGCGCATCCTTATTAGGAGAATAGGCATCAGATACCTGATTCATTACGGCCATGTTGTTTACCAGGTTACCGGGAACTGCATTAAGTGCAATTAATGCTTCCTCAAAAGGATTTGTTTTAGCTGTAAAATACATATTGGTTACCGAATGGTAATCGCCAGGCGGACTATGGTGCGGGCTAGGCGAACCAAGCTGATCAGTTGCAATAAGAATAAAATCTCCAACAAATGTGGCACCATACTCAGTTGTAACATTGTTGCCTTCAATTTTTGAAACCCTTTGATTGAAAACAATTTGTTTAGGGGAGAGGCATTCAGCCAACTGGAGCGGTATCATTCCCATTCCTTTAGCTGGTACGGCAGCATCACCCTTGCTAAACATTTTAAATACAAACTCAAACATCCTGCTTGAAGTGCTAAGTTCTTTTTCAAGGAAAATACCGGCCATAAAAGGTTTGAAAAACTGGCTTATCATTTTCTCGCTAAAGCCTGCATTTTTCAGATAAGATAGGGTTGTCACTTCTTTTGATAAGAAAATATCCTCAACACTTTTGCTGTGCAGTTTTAATTTCAGCCCTAGCATCCGCAATTTGTCCAGCAGGCTCCCTGCCGATGAAAGTAGAGTACCCAGCAGCGAACCAGGATCCCTAAGGGGATCGCCAATTTTAGTAGTGCCGTTCTCTTGTAGGATTAATGCGCCTGGTTTAAAACTACACAAATCAAGCGCTTGATAATCCAGTAGTTGTCTTGCTTCAGGATAAGCAGTCAAAAATACCTGAAAGCCTCGGTCTAGTAAAAAGCCATCAACAAGATCGGTTTTTAAGCGGCCACCAATGCAATCACTAGCCTCAATAAGTAATACTTTTTTACCGGCGTTTTTCAGGATTTTTGCTGCAGTTAAACCAGCCAAGCCAGCACCGATAATGATTACTTCTGCATCTTTTTTTTTCGTCAGCATGGGTGTTATGTTTTTAATTTACCCAATCCACCGTCGATACCGATGACCTGTCCAGTCATCCAGCTACTTTCCTCAGCCAATAAGAAGGTAATCATGTTTGCTATGTCCTCCGGCTGTCCGTACCTTCCAAGCGGATGGCGTTTTGCAGATACTTCCTGCTTTTCTGGAGAATTAAGTAGTTTTAATGCTAATGGAGTATCAGTTAAAGAAGGTGCTACCACATTTACGCGGATTTGCTGAAATGCCAACTCTGCGGCAAGTGTTAGGGCCATTGCTTCCAGCGCCCCTTTCGCAGCTGCAATACTCGCATGAAAAGACATTCCTGTTCTGGCAGCGACAGAGCTGATCAAGACAATGGAAGATCCTTGTGCGTTTTTTAAAGATTTTAATGACTCTTGCACAATTCGCGCTGCCCCCAAAAAATTTAGTTGGAAATCAGCGAGAAAGTCCTCTTCGGTTAATCTATTGAATGGTTTTAACGTTATGCTGCCTACAGCGTAAACCAAGCCATGTAGTTGATCGGGCAAGAATGGGTTAACCGCATCTAAGTTTCCGGTCACGTCAACCTGCAAATAGTTGATGTTTGCTGGCCATTCATCAGACCTGGTCCTACAAATTACGTACAAGTTTGCGTTTTGCAAATGAAGCGACTTAACGAGAGAGAGGCCAATGCCGGAAGTGCCACCCACTAACAATATGTTTTTACCTTCGAAATTCATTATCCGATGTGTTTAAGGAATTCGTTTTTGGTATCTGCATTTAAAAATTGGCCGCTATATTCTGCCGTTAAGGTGCTGCTGCCGGCATCCCTTATTCCACGACTGGAAACACAATGGTGGTGCGCATCAATAATGACTGCCACATCTTCAGTACCTAAGGCTTCTTTAAGCATGTTGGCAATTTGTATTGTTAGTCTTTCCTGAACTTGCGGTCTTTGAGAACAATATTGAACTATTCTGTTCAATTTTGAAAGACCGATAACCTGGCCATTACTAATATATGCAACATGTGCTTTCCCTACTATCGGAACAAAATGATGCTCACAATTGCTAAATACGGCTATATTCCTCTCTACCAGCATCTGGTTGTACTGATAATGATTTTTAAATAGCGTTGGTTCCGGTTTGTTTGCCGGGTTTAAACCGCTAAATATTTCCTTAACATACATTTTGGCTACCCTTCTTGGCGTATCCTTTAAACTATCATCTTCCAGATCCAAGCCCAGAACCTCCATAATTCCGCTGAAGTGCCTGGCAATCAGTTCAATTTTTGTCTCATCATTCAATGCAAATGCATCAGTACGTAACGTGGTATCAAGTAGGGTGCTTTGGAAATTTGGTTCGGATAAATGGTTGTCTATCATAAAATTATTTTTCTTTGAATAAACTAGAGTAAAGCAAATGTAGTACAATATTGTATTGTATTAGTTGATATAATATAAAATTGTACTAATTATTATTAAATATAGAATTAAGAGTATGCGACAGTGATTTGCATACAAGCTTCAGGGGTTTGCTTATAATGTGGAGTTGATACGTCGTTAGCTTTGAACTATCAAAAAAGGTTGCAGAACCATCAGAAATTGAGCTAAAACAATAGATAAAAAGTATGGAAATAGAGAAAATAGCATTAGGAAGCGCGGGTTTAGTGGTTCCTAAGATTGGATTGGGTTGTATGGGTATGACTGGGTTTGGTGATGCCCACATGTACGGGCCGGCAGACGAGAAGGAGGCGGTGGCTACTATACATCGGTCGCTGGAGCTAGGCGGCAAGTTTTTGGATACTGCAGATCTTTATGGGCCGTTTACAAACGAGCGGTTAATTGCAAAAGCAATAGCAGGAAGCCGAGATGAATATATCCTGGCTACCAAATTTGGCTGGGAAATAGATGACAACGACAGTGTAACCTGGGCGATTAATGGCAAAAAGGAATATGTAAAAAAATCGGTAGAACGTTCACTCAAGAACTTGAATACAGATTATATCGACCTGTATTATATGCATCGTTTAGATAAATCTACTCCGATTGAAGAAACAGTAGGAGCGATGGCAGAATTGGTGAAAGAAGGAAAAGTTGGCTTCATTGGTTTATCAGAAGTCTCATCTGAAACTGTAAGAAGAGCAAATGCGGTACATCCCATTACAGCGGTGCAGAGTGAGTATTCTCTGTTTGAGCGGACAGTAGAAGAACGTGGTGTGTTAGATACGTTAACTGAATTGGGTATTGGCTTTGTGGCTTACTCGCCACTAGGTAGGGGCTTTTTGTCGGGACAGATCAGGAGTATTGAAGACTTGCCGGAGCATGATTTTCGCAGGGCGATACCGCGTTTTCAAGAGCAGCACTTTTATAAAAATATAGAATTGGTTAAGGCTATAGAAGCCCTGGCAGAGGAGAAGAATGTTACCTCATCGCAATTGGCGCTGGCCTGGATTATGGCGAAGGGAATTTTACCAATTCCGGGAACGAAGCGCAGGAAATACCTGGAGCAGAATCTTGGAGCTGTGGATATTGTTTTGAGTGGGAAGGATCTTGAAAAATTGGAAAATATTGTTCCATTAGGTACTGATACAGGTAACCCTTATGATGAGTTTAGTATGGGTCTGATTGACTAATTAATTTTCGTTAGCTTAGTAATATGAACGCCATTACATCCGTTTCGCAGTTCCATAGGCTATTGTCGTTGCCAGAACCAAGACATCCGCTGGTGAGCGTGATCAACTTAGCCGAAAGTGTTTTCCTGGAATATGAAGTTTGGAACGGTTTTGTGAACAGATTTTATTGTGTTGCCCTAAAAAGAGAAGCTAAAGGAAAGATTAAATACGGTCAGCAGCACTATGATTATGATAAAGGCGTGTTGAGTTTTACGGCCCCAAACCAAGTGCAGTACTTAGACCTGAATAACATGGAATGTGGTTCTGGCTACCTTTTGATCTTTCATCCAGACTTTCTGTTGAAGCATCCATTAGCAGCAAACATTGGTAACTATGGGTTTTTCTCCTATGCCGTAAATGAAGCACTGCACCTTTCCGCACAGGAAGAAGAAGATTTGATTACCATAATGAATAAGATTGATAAGGAATGCGAGCACATTGATAAGCATACCCAAAAAATTATACTATCACAAATTGAGCTGCTGCTGAATTACTGTAGTCGGTTTTATGAGCGGCAGTTCATTACGCGAAAAAATAACAATTCTGATTTATTGGTAAAGTTTGAGCGTTTTATGGCAGATTATTTTAGCCCAGAAAATGTTGCAGAGCACGGTCTTTTAACTGTACAGCATATTGCATCTGCGATGAACCTGTCGCCAAACTATTTGAGCGATCTATTGCGGGTTTATACCGGGCAGAATACACAGCAACATATTCATGAGAAACTAATTGAAAAGGCAAAAGAAAAATTGTCTACCACCAGTCTATCAATCGCTGAGATTGCCTATGCGCTGGGATTTGAGCATCCGCAATCTTTCAGTACGCTATTTAAGAACAAGACGAATTTTTCTCCACTGGAGTTTAGGAGATCATTTAATTGACTAGGTATAAAGAGTTGATGCTTAACAATAAGGCTAGCTCAATAATACCTCTTCCTGAACCAGAATGCAAGATTTACCAATGCAATTAGGGCTGGGACTTCTACTAAAGGTCCAATAACACCTACGAATGCCTGCCCGGAATTGATTCCGAACACACCAATTGCTACTGCAATTGCCAGTTCAAAATTGTTACCGGCGGCCGTAAAAGCTATTGCTGTGCTCTGAGAATAATCTGCACCCATTTTTTTACCGGCAAAAAAGCTCAGCAAAAACATGATGGCAAAATAAATAATCAATGGAATTGCAATGCGGATAACATCAAAAGGTATTTGCACAATCAGCTCTCCCTTAAGACTAAACATCACCACGATTGTGAACAGCAATGCCATCAAGGTAATGGGTGAAATAAATGGAATAAACGAGTGCTGGAACCAATTTTCACCTTTGAGCTTTAATAATGAATACCGACTGATTACACCTGCGGCAAAAGGAACACCCAGGTACAAACCAACACTTTTAGCAATTTCAATAATGGTAATGTTTACCGATATTCCACCAATACCAAACAGGGGTGGAAGCACCGTAATAAACAGGTACGCATACACGCTGTAAAGCAATACCTGGAAGATGCTGTTGAGGGCTATTAAGCCCGCAGCGTATTCCCTGTTTCCTTCGGCCAATTCATTCCATACTACAACCATGGCAATACAACGGGCAAGTCCAATTAAGATGAGTCCAGTCATGTATTCGGGGTAATTGTGCAGAAAGGTAATTGCCAATACGAACATCAGTATTGGTCCGATAACCCAGTTTAGAAATAGTGAGGTGCCCAGTACTTTAGTATTGCGAAATACTTCGCCCATTTTTTCATACTTGACTTTAGCCAAGGGCGGATACATCATTAGTATCAGACCAATAGCAAGCGGCACATTGGTAGTGCCACATGAAAACGAGTTGATAAAGCCTGCCGAAGAGGGATTAAAGTAGCCGACGCTGACACCAAGGGCCATCCCCAGGAATATCCATAACGTAAGATAGCGGTCTAAAAAGCTGAGATTTCTGCGTTCGCTTGCCGGGGCACAATGGTTTGCCGACATATTAGTTTTTCAGGTTTTCGTTTACAAAGTTCTGCGTATACTTTCTGATCAGTTCTCTAACCTCTCTAAATTGCTCCATAACTTTTTCATCAGTTCCTGTAGCCTTTGCTGGATCAGGAAAATTGTAGTGAAGCTTAATGGCATTTGTTGGGAAGTAGGGACAGCTTTCCTTTGCATTGTCGCAAACTGTTATCACGAAATCGAAGTCGATCCCGCTGTATTCATTGACATTATTTGAGGTATGGCTGGAAATGTCAATACCATCACGTTTCATGATTTCGATGGCTTTAGGATTTACGCCGTGCGTTTCAATCCCTGCACTGTAGATTTCGGCTTCGCTACCAGCAAAATGTCTTAAATAACCTTCTGCAATTTGACTGCGGCAACTATTGCCGGTACATAAAACGAGTATTTTTTTCATATGCTTAAATATTTAGAAGCAGTTTCCATCAGGATTAAAATATAAGACTTCATAATTGTTAATTTCTGTAATATTGCAATATTGCGATGGATGTGGTGAAAAAAAGGTCAGCAGCAAGTAGTTTCGCCTTTGTAAGAGGTTAAAAGTGTGCCTACTTGAGTTTCTAATACTTTCCAGGTTTTAGGGTTTATGCAGTAGCAAATACTTACCCCTTCGATAGTGCCTTGTATAATGCCAGCTGATTTGAGCTCTTTCAAATGTTGCGATATGGTGGCTTGTGCCAAACCCAGTTCACCTACCAGATCCCCACAGATGCAGGTGTTGGACAAGATGATCCTCTGTAGTATGGCGATACGTGCCGGATGTGCAATAGCCTTTAGCAAAGTAGAAAGCTGATTTTGCTCGTCGGTAAATATTTCAGATTTAGTAAGTCCCATAACTATATATCGCAATATTACGATAATTGTTTTGAAATTGCAAGTTTTCCAACAGAAGAAGTTAAATTCTATTAGTTTTGAGTAATGAACTGGATTACACGAGAAAGATCTAAGATAGACTGCATTGCTTGTACTTATTAATTTAGTGTCAATGCCCGCTATCCGAATGACAACGTTTTTTTATTTACAATTCGCTAAGTCTGTTGCAACCTGCTCCTGGGAATAATTGCCTTGTTTATTGCCGAATGTATTGGTTATATAAACCGTGAGCTGGGCGATATCAATATTTGCAAAGTTTTCTGCCGGCATCTTGCCATCGTACTGCATTCCATTTACTGTGATTGTATCTGAAAGTCCATTTTTAATAAAGCAAGCTATTTTAGATTTGTTGGTTTTTAGATAAACAGTATCAGTTAAAGGAGGTGCTAATGCGGCCAATCCTTCGCCTTTGGCACCATGACAGTTTTGGCAGTGCTGTATGTACAAATCCCTGCCGTTGGTGTAGTACATATCATATTGTAGGCGACCCGCATCCTGACAAGATAATGCTGTTGCAGCGATGACTATGGTAAAAGCGAATAAAATAAGGTATTTGCGCATGTTTATTTGTGAGCCTCTTCTGCAACTAGCGTTGCTAAATCTTTTTTGAGCATTGTTACTTGTTCATCTTTGGTGCCATCATATGCGCCACGCATGCGTCTGTTTTTATCGATTAACAATAGGTAGCCTTGATGTACGTAGTTCTCTTTTACTGAACTGTCTGCTATTACCGCTGTAAGATAGCTTTTTTCAGCGATGCTGTAGATGCTTTCTTTGCTTCCGTAGGCGAACTGCCATTTTGGTCCGTCTACACCCAGCTTTTGCGCATACTTTTTCAGTTTTGAAGGGGTATCGTACTTAAAATCAATAGTATGTGATAAGAACATCACATATGGATTCTCTTTATAATCTTCGTATATAGCTTTCAAATTGCGGTGCATGATTGGGCAGATGCTGGTACATGAAGTAAAAAAGAAATCTGCTATATAGATCTTACCTTTGAAGGTATCGTTGTTAATACTTACGCTATCTTGATTTAGGAAAGTAAAGTTTGCTATTGGTTCGTTGCCATAAAAGGGAAGGGGCTTACTCTCCTTACATGATGAAATGAGCAACGTAAAGGCCAGTATCAATGCCGCGAAATAGGTTGTAGTTAGTTTCATGTGCTTACGTTTAATGTTGCAAAGGTAATTGCTTTTGTATAAGTTTGCTGCAATAAGTTCTTTACTTTATTTCTTCATCAACCGGAATAGGTTTTACTTAGCTGTAGATTAATAGGGAATCGTGTGTAAATCACGAACTGTCGCGCAACTGTAAGTAACACAACAAGGTTTTTACCAATAATGTCCACTGTTTCTTTATAAGGGAATGGGAAGGATGGTAAAAATGTTACAAGTCAGGAGACCTGCCTTTACCGAATTGACAATGCTTTCGCGATTTGAAGCAGTGGTTATACTGATGTAAGGTTTTTTGTGCAATAGTTTAAGTATCTTGGATATGCTGATCCGACCTGCTCAAACGGAATCCTAAACTTAATTCAGGATTACGGCTGCCCTACCTTTACATCTTTTTTCTTCTTTTTCGATTCGTTTATTGCATTGTGATTTAAGCAGTAGAGCTTTTAACTGATTTTTTCAATTAATTGCTAAAAACAATGCTAACAAACAATCTAGGCTACCCGCGTATTGGTAGCAACAGAGAACTCAAAAAAGCCTGCGAGAGCTATTGGTCGGGCAAGACAAGCATCCAAAACCTGATACAGGTGGGACGCGACATTAGAAAACAGAACTGGGAGCTGCAAAAGCAAACGGGTATTGACCTGATCCCATCTAACGACTTTTCGTTTTATGATCAGGTGCTCGACTTATCTTTAACAGTAGGTGCCATTCCCGCACGGTTCCATCAGGTGATTACTGAACAAAACAATACCGAGCTAGATCTTTATTTTGCTATGGCCAGGGGTTATCAAAAGGACGGATTGGACATTACTGCAATGGAGATGACCAAATGGTTCGATACCAACTATCATTACCTGGTACCCGAATTTGTAAAAAACCAGCAGTTTAAACTATTTTCTACCAAGGTATTGGATGAATATCAAGAGGCAAAGCGACTAGGCATTACCACAAAGCCGGTGTTGATTGGTCCTGTTACTTACCTGTTGTTGGGAAAGGAAAAGGAGGACGGTTTTGACCGGATGGACTTGATTAAAAATTTGTTGCCGGTATACATGGAAATATTAAATAAACTGGTAGAACAACATGTTGAATGGGTACAATTTGATGAGCCATTTTTAACGATGGACTTAGCAGAAAAAGACAAGGCCGCCTACAGTTTTGTTTACCATGAGATACGAAAGAACTTCCCAAACACTAAAATCTTGTTAGCTACTTATTTTGGTGAATTAGGGGATAACCTGGATTTGACTTTGTCTTTGCCAGTGAGCGGACTACATATTGATCTGGTTAGAAGGCCGGGGCAATTGCCTTTAGTTTTGAAGAAGCTATCTAAAAAAATGTTACTGAGCTTGGGTGTAGTAGATGGAAGGAACATTTGGAAAAACGATTTTAGGTCTTCCATTTCCATTATTAAAGAATCTCTTTCTGTAATGAATGATAATCGTTTGATTATTAGTCCATCTTGCTCCTTAATACACTCGCCATGCGACTTAGATTTAGAAAGTAATGATACTATTTTAACATTGGAAATTAAGGAATGGTTGGCTTTTGCTAAACAGAAGCTACTTGAAGTAGTTAATATCAATAAACTATTTAGCGATGAACTAGTTGAAGCAAGTTATCTGGAGGAAAACATCAGATGCAATGAAAATCGTATAAAATCTGAATTAATCCATAAACCTGAAGTAAAGGACCGGGTAGGCAGCCTTCCGGATGATGCCGATAAGCGGTTAAGTAATTTCGATTTGCGTAAGCTGGCCCAGCGTGGAGCTTTGCAATTGCCCTTGTTCCCCACCACAACTATTGGGTCTTTCCCGCAAACCGCCGAAGTGCGGAGCTGGCGTTTGAAATTGAAAAAAGGAGAGTTAACGTTAGCGGAATATGACGCACTAATTGAAAGAGAAACCGAGGAAACAATCAGGTTTCAGGAAGAGAGTGGTATTGATGTTTTGGTGCATGGTGAGTTCGAGCGCAACGACATGGTTGAATACTTTGGTGAGCAGTTAGCCGGATTCACTTTTACCAGTAATGGATGGGTCCAGAGTTATGGTTCCAGGTGTGTGAAGCCGCCGATTATTTACGGTGACGTTTATCGTCCTGCACCGATGACCGTAAGGTGGTCTTCCTACGCACAGTCGTTAACCAGGAAGTGGGTGAAAGGCATGCTCACGGGTCCGGTTACCATATTGCAGTGGTCCTTTGTGAGGAACGATCAGCCCCGTTCTGAGACCTGTACACAGATTGCTTTGGCGATAAGGGATGAGGTATCAGATCTGGAGGAGGCAGGGATTAAAATAATCCAGATTGATGAGCCGGCAATAAGGGAAGGCTTGCCCCTCCGGAAAGCGGAATGGCAGGCCTACCTATTGTGGGCGGTGAAAGCATTTAGGATTTCGGCAAGCGGAGTAAGAGATGATACGCAGATCCATACGCATATGTGCTATTCAGAATTTAATGATATTATCCAAAATATCGCAGATATGGATGCAGATGTGATTACAATTGAATGCTCAAGATCACAAATGGATTTGCTGGATGCTTTTGCAGATTTCAATTATCCGAATGAGATTGGTCCGGGGGTTTATGATATACATTCGCCTCGTGTACCTACTCTGGGAGAGATGGTTAAGCTGCTTGATAAGGCCAGAAATGTAATTCCGGCGGATCAGCTTTGGGTAAATCCCGACTGTGGTTTGAAGACCCGCCATTGGGACGAAACCAGGAAGGCACTAACGGAAATGGTTGCTGCTGCAAAAGTTCTGCGGAAATCTGTAGAAGAACCCGTAACTTTGTAGAAAATTAAGGGCGGGTACCAGTCCCGCCCTTTTTTACAGAACTACAGGCACACGAATGAGAATAAGGAAAAATGCAGTCATTACTGCGGTTGGAGGTTATGTTCCGGATACTATTTTAAGTAACCATGACCTCGAAAAAATGGTGGATACCAATAATGAATGGATTATTTCCAGAACGGGTATTAAGGAACGAAGAATAGTTAATAATCCAAATATTGCAACTTCAGATATGGCAACTTATGCCTTGAACAGGTTGATCGAGGAAGGTGACGTAAACCCTGATGAAATTGATTGTGTAATTGTATCTACTTCAACTCCCGATTATGTAATGGTATCTACAGGTAGTATGGTTTGTGAAAAGGCCGGTCTTAAGAATGCCTGGGGAATTGATACCAACGCTGCTTGCAGTGGTTTTTTATATGCACTTACTCTAGGTGCCAGTATGATTGAAAGCGGCCGCTGTAAAAAAGTAGTTGTAATTGGTGCTGATAAAAATAGCTCCATCGTGAATTATACGGACCGAAACACATGTATCTTATTTGGCGATGGCGCCGGCGCTGTTTTACTAGAACAAACTGAAGAACCAGTTGGGTTAATGGATAGTTTCTTTAGAACTGATGGTAGTGGCAAAGAAAACCTAATTGTTACTGCAGGAGGATCTAAATTTCCGGCTTCGCAGGCCACCATTGATGAACAATTGCATTATGTGCGCCAAGACGGCAGGGTAGTTTTTAAAGCGGCGATACAAGGGATGACTGACACTTGTAATGAAGTTTTGAAATCTAATGATCTGGTAAGTTCGCAGATTAATTACTTAATTCCACATCAGGCCAATTTAAGGATCATCCAATCCGTTGGCGATTACCTTGGTTTATCTGCAGATCAGGTTAAGGTGAACATAGATCGTTATGGCAATACAACAGCCGCCACTATTCCTTTGTGCCTTTGGGATTTTAAAGACGATTTTCAATACGGTGATAAAATGATCCTGACTGCTTTTGGGGCAGGGTTTTCATGGGGCGCTACTTATTTGAAATGGGGTAAACTAAGGGGTAAATGACATTAGAAGACAAGATTGACGCTTCGGAAACGAGGGTATTTAAAGCAGTGTTTCCAAACACCACCAACCACTACGACACTTTGTTTGGCGGAACAGCTATGATGATGATGGATGAGGTGGCTTTTATTGCGGCCACCCGCTTCAGCCGACAACTAATGGTAACCGTAAGTAGTGATAGGATTGACTTCAACAAGCCGATCCCAGCCGGCACTTTCGTTGAGTTGATTGCCCGGGTAATTCATGTCGGTAATACCAGTATGAAAGTGCGGGTAGAGATATGGATTGAACAAATGTATTCTGAGTTGAGAGAAAAGGCAGTCACTGGTGAATTTTCTTTTGTCGCTATTGATGAAAACAAAAAACCAGTTTCGATTATAAAATAATTACTAGAAGATCTTCAATTCTTCTTTTTTATTACATTTGCCTGCGATGTTGCTTAAACCCATATCCTTTTTGCTTCTATTTAGTTTGCTGATTGCAAACTGCTCCAGCTTTTTGGTTTATAGCGGTTTTGAAATGAATCAAAAATACATCGCAGCGACGCTCTGTGTGAATAAAAACAAGCCTGAAATGCATTGTAATGGCAAGTGTTACCTCATGAAGAAGCTAAAGCAGGCCCAAGAGAAAGAGCAAAGGCAGGAAAGACAGTCGCAAAAAACACAATTACAAGACGCTTTAATTGAAATTCCATTAAGATTTAACCGTTATGCTTTTGCAAAGGTTAAATTCCACATTCCATTTTCTACGGGGATACCGAAGGCTGGTGAGAATTCTGTATTTCATCCGCCACAACAAGCTTAAGTGTTCTCCTTTGAAGCTTGAGTAACCTGTGCCGAATTGCACAAATATTTCAATTTAATTCATGCGTTGTTACATTGGAGAATAGGCTTTTCTGCTTAAATGTGACGGTATTTGTCGTTGCAGTAATTTCTTGTATACCTAATTCCTAAAGAAACAAGGTGTACTTAATCTTTTAATTTTATTGACTTATATGTTATTTAGATACTTGATGTCTATTTGCCTGATTTTCTGTATTGAGCAGACTATGGCACAGACACAGCCTGTTAGAGGGCGTATATACGACTCGCAAACTCAACAGCCTTTAGCAAATGCTACTATTTATGCTGTTGATGCGAATTTGGCTTTGGATAAGCCGATCACAAAATCTGACCTGAAGGGTTATTTTGAGATCAATGCTGACTGGAATGAGAGTTCCAAAAAAAATGGGAATGACAAGGTGTTCCTTGTAAAGGTAGTAATGCCTGGTTACCTAATGCAATTGGTTAAAATATCAACTACCGGTGCTATGTTGAACGTGCAATTGGAAGCCGATGGTGTCAGTTTGAATGAGGTTCGCGTAGCGGGCTTTGCCAGCAGTAGTTCCAACAAAGAAACTGCTGGATCGGTAGCACTTATTACCAATCAAGAAATAAGCCGGGGTAGCGCCGTTTCTTTACAGTCGGCATTGAACGCGGTTCCAGGAGTACGAATGGATCAAAGCACTTTATCTGAGGCCCGGATATCTATTCGCGGTAATGGGGTCCGATCTGCCTTTGGGATTCGAAGTGTAAAGATTTATTTAAATGAAATACCAATTACCGAGGCCGACGGTACGACGAGGATTGAAGCCCTGGATGTGAATAGTATTGGAAGGGCGGAAGTGATTAAAGGTCCTGCCTCCAGTATTTATGGTGCGGGAACAGGTGGCGTGATTAATTTTCAATTGCAACGTTCACCATACCAGGAGCAGAGCATTGAAGGTGCAGGGCTTTTTGGGGCTAATGGCTTATTTCGCCTAGCTACGACTTACCGAAATGGTGGCGACCATGTGAATAGCTATGTTTCTTATGGCTGGCAGCAGTACGATGGTTACAGAGATCATAGTAATGATATGCGCAGATTTTTGACCGGCAATTTTCAGTTGTTTCCTAGTGACAAGCGCATAGTTACTTTGTTGCTGAACAGGACAACTCAATATTCTCAGATTCCAGGCGCGCTGACGGTTGATCAGTTTATGCAGAACCCAAAGCAGGCCAACGCCACTAACCTGGACAAGGCGGCTGGACGATACCAGACCTGGACCAGGATAGGATTGGGTCAACATTACAGGTTTAACGATCAGTTCTCCAACTCGACCAGTGTGTTTACCTATTTCTATGATTTGAACCATCCGTTGCCATACGCATATATTCGTAATTTTTACCAGAGCTATGGCGGTCGCACTAGGTTTTTGTTCGATCCTGAATTTTCGATTTTGCCGACTAAGTTTACCGTTGGCGCAGAATTTAATGAAGGTTTGACTAAAGGCAACCAATACGTAAATAATAAGGGTAATGAGGGAGCGATTAGCTCAAACATTGATTATAGGAATACACAATACTCTATATTTTATCAGTCGGAAACTGCTCTCGGATTGAATACAACCTTAACGCTGGGCTTAAGTTATAATGGTTTAAAATATGATGTTGAGGACTATTTAAAACAGAACCAAAGTGGCGTTAAGAGATTTGACCCACAGGCTACTCCGAGGGTTGCTTTAAGTCATACTTTTAGTGATGCCCTGAGTTTACATGCCAGCCTGAGTACCGGATTTTCTCCACCATCGAGTTCTGAAATAAAGAATATAGATGGCTCAATCAACCCCAATTTACAAGCTGAAAAAGCAAATAACTATGAGCTTAATGCCAAGGGAAACTTGTTGAAATCGAGATTGCAGTACGATGTTGCTTTGTTTAAAATGGACATGAAGGGAGAGCTTATCGCGCAATCTGTGTTACAGGGCATAACCATTTATAACAACTCTGGTAAGACCAGTCACGACGGAGCAGAACTGGCGCTTTCCTATCAGTTGCTGAAAATGGAAGACCAGCATCAGTTTACTGTACTAAGGCCGTTTTTAGCAGTTACCTATTCTGATTTTACGTTTAAGGATTATAAGTTTTTGAACGCGCAAAGCGTGGTTACATCCGATTTTAGCGGAAACAAGCTAACGGGAATATCTCCATGGGTACTCAACGCCGGGATCGATTTGGAAACTAAAGCAGGCGTTTATTTTTACGGGAATTATTTTTATAATGACCGTGCTCCCTTAAATGATGCAAGCACTGCTTATAACCCATCCTACCAGGTGGTGAATGGCAAGATTGGTTATAAAAAATTATTGCTAAAATATCTTGAAGCTAATGTGTACGTCGGTATGGATAACATTTTAAATGAGAATTACAGTTCGATCCTTTCGCTAAATGCAACAGGGTTTAATGGTGCCCAACCAGCGTATTACAACCCATCACCAAAGCGTACAGGGTATGGTGGTTTAAATATTAAATACATCTTTTAATTGATAGTGATGAAGAATAAAATATTAATAATGCTTTGCAGCCTGTTCGTATGGACAGGTTGCAAAAACAAGCAGGAGGTTCCGGTAATAATTGCTATGCCTGCGGAGGGTTTGACTGCTGTTGGTCCGTATTTAACACAGGACAACAAAGGTAATACCGTTTTGTGCTGGACAGAGCAAGGGCAGGATTCATTGTATCGCCTAAAATATGCTGTTTATGATGCCGGAGCCAATAAATTTGCAAAGTCAGTAACAGTTCTGCCATCAGCCGGTTGCAACACTGCTGCGGAGAGTATGGGTAAAATAGCATTCAAAAGTGATGGAACCGTGATGGCTATTTTCGCCAAACGCTTTACCAAGGAGAAAAACCCTTTTGCAGGGGCGATCTACTACTGCAGCTCTATAGATTTAGGAAAGACATGGACTAAAGCGCAGTTCCTGCACAGTGATACAGTGCATTCTTATGGACGTAGCTTTTTTGATGTGGTAAACCTGAAAGATGGAGAATTGGCAGCAGTATGGCTCGACGGAAGATTTGGTAAGGCAATAAAGGGCTCTGCATTGATGTTTAGCAGAACCTATAAAGGCAAAGGATTTGCACAAGATAGTTGTATAGATAAGGGTACCTGTGAATGTTGCAGGACAGATCTTATTAAAGATAAAGAAGGAAATATACACTTGGCTTATAGGAGTATACAGTTTCCATCTCCACTATCTGGTAAGCAGGTTAGGGATATGGTTTACAAGACTTCAGCTGACAATGGAAAGAATTTTAGCGAGTCTAAACCTATTAGTAATGACAACTGGCAGATTGAGGGTTGTCCGCATTCTGGCCCTAGCTTAGCAATTAATGATGGTACTGCAAGTGTAATTTGGTTTACTGCAGGAGGCGGAGCCGGACTGTATTATGCCTCATTGGAGAAAGGGGCAAAAGGTTTTGGTGGCCGACAATTAATTACAGCTAGTGGTAGACACCCGCAGATGATTACTTTGACAAGCGGCAAAAGTTTAATGGTTTGCGAAGAAACCAAAGAAGTGGAATACCATGAAATGAAAATGGACCATTCAAAAGGTGGGATGAGTATGAGCCATGGTCCGGCAGCTCATGCGAAAATTGTGCTGAGATCACTTGTTAAAGGAAAAATAGAGCAAACAATTGCTTTAACTGATGGAAATGAAGCAGATAACCACGCGGTATTAGCTAATGTTGGACACAATAATTTGGTAGCCTGGGTTAGGGAGCATGCAGGTGTTTCCAGGATATATTATGCCAAACTAAACATGGAAAACTAACCGGGAACGCTGAGAATAAGTATTGAAATTATGAAAAGATTAAACTTAGTTTTATTGATCACGGTTGTATTGGTATCATGCGGTGGACAAGAGGATTATAAAAAGGTGAGGGATGAAGTTATCAAGTTTCACGACCTGGTAATGGTTGATCAGGAAAAGATCATTGCAAACCAAATGAAATTGGATACGCTGTTGAAAACGATGCGTATATTTAAGCAGAAGAGCCCGCAATTGGATACAGCAGGTGAAAAAGAGCAAATTAAAAGCCTACTAAGCGACCTTGCAAGTGCAGATGCGCAAATGAACAATTGGATGCAGCAATTTGAACCGGATGTAACTGGTAAATCCAATAATGAAGCAGTCAAGTACTTTAGAACAGAGGAAGTTAAGATAAAGAAGATTGACAGCGTATATAGGCGTGACATAATGATATCTGATGCTTATTTGTCTAAGTTTAGAAAACTGACAGGAACTGATTAACAGGATATCTCATATGCCTGCTAAAATCTGATTGCGAGGGCAGGGATTTGTTCTTAAAAGAGTAATTTTATGGTCAGTTAAGGTATCAATGAAGGAACCACAAGATTATAAGCTACAGCATATTGATTTTACTAAGTTGGGCAATGTTTTGCATTTGGATAAAACGCAGGGATTGCCCAAATTAGTTCCAGACAATGTTAAAACTATTCTTGTTTTTAGCAAGCATCGGTTTTACCGAAATTTAGTGATCGAACTGGCAGAGGTAGGAGTGGCCGCATCAGGTAAATTAAAGAACCCTTTAAAATTTATTGATCCGATTGAGCGAATTTGGAAGACCGCGGACCCGCAAGAATTAAAGTTCTACAGCGGTGTTTCAAAATTTAAGAACAACTACAATGATGTTAAATCAGAATCTGATCTGGAAGCATTAAAGTATTTGATTAATAACCCGTTAAATTTTGATACTTACCTGCATGATGACAAGTTGTCAGCCACAGTTACAGCCGCTTCTTTGTTGCCTGCACAGGTGAAAGTGCTTAAAGTTGACCTAACCTTATATGTAAATAAGAAGGGCGACGACTATGAGCTTTCTGGCAAGATCTTTTTGGAGAACAGGCATTATCCGCTGGAAACAATTAAGCTCAGTTACCACTATTTTATCCAGTTAAATCAAAATTTATATCTGGTAGATAATCCTTATTTTTTGACCATACTGGAGTTCTTTAAACATTATAGCGATATCATCGTGATCCACGAATCGCAATACGAGGAGTTCCAGGAAAACATACTATCTAAAATTGAGGAGAAAATAAAAATCAATTATTCCTATTTGAAACCTGCCAGCAAAAAGCAATTGGTGGAGAAGGGCTTTGACCTGGATAATGAGAAGATTATCTATTTGTCAGAATCTGGTGAATTTGTGTTGATCACGCCGGTGATGAAGTACGGCAGTTTGGAAATTCCAGTGATCTCGCAGAAACAGATCAGGTCTAAGGACAGGTTAGGCAACATGTTTACGCTGGACAGAGATGAGGAGCGGGAATTGCAGTTTATCACTGATATTGCCAGGATGCATCCTTATTTTATGGAGCAGATGAACGAGTTTCCGGAGCAAAAGCACGCTGATTGCTTCTATATGCACAGAAAGCACTTTTTAGAACAAAGCTGGTTTTTGGGGGCTTTTGAATCCTGGAGAAGTAAGGGTATCGGAATTCTGGGTTTTAATGAGTTGAAAAATAATAAATTAAGTGAGTATAAGGCCGACATTTCCATTGTGGTAAATAGTGGTATGGATTGGTTTGACACCGCTATTAAAGTTAAATTTAACAAGCAAACTGTCGCACTTAAGCATTTGCACAAATCTATCCGCAACAAAAGCAAGTTTGTGCAGCTGGATGACGGAACTATGGGCATCTTGCCTGACGAGTGGATAGCAAAATTTGAAGAGTATTTTGGTGCGGGAGAAGTGGTTGAAGACACCATACGCACACCGGCAATTAACTATTATGCGGTCGATCAGTTGTATGAAGACGAGTTGCTGGACCAGAAAGTTAAGGACCAGCTGGTATTTTACAAAGCCAGGTTGTCCAGGTTCGAATCGATACAGGAAATTCCGGTACCTAAAGGCCTTAATGCTGAATTGAGGGACTACCAAAAGCAGGGTTTAAACTGGTTAAACTTCTTAGATGAGTTTAATTTTGGTGCCTGTTTAGCGGATGACATGGGTTTAGGGAAGACTATACAGGTTTTAGCTTTTATGCTTTCTCAGCAGGAAAAAGGTGGGCATAACACCAATTTGGTGGTAGTCCCGGCTTCGCTGATCTTTAACTGGCAGCAGGAAATAGCTAAGTTTGCGCCATCTTTGAAAGTGAAGACACTTTACGGCGCCGCCAGGGCTAAAGAAATGCATGATTTTGACAACTATGAAGTGATCTTGACTTCGTATGGAACTTTGCTTGCAGATATCAGGCATTTAAAAGACTATAGGTTTAATTACATTTTCCTGGATGAATCTCAAACCATAAAAAATCCGGAATCGCAAAGGTATAAGGCAGCCCGGTTGTTGCAGTCGCGCAACAAGGTTGTTCTTACAGGCACGCCGATTGAAAACAATACGTTTGATTTGTATGGACAACTTTCCTTTGCTTGTCCGGGTTTGTTGGGCAGTAAACTTCAATTTAAAGAGCTGTACTCTGTACCTATAGATCAATTTAAAGACAGTAGAGCGGCTAAAGAGTTGCAACGCAAAATAAATCCATTTATACTACGCCGCACCAAGGAGCAAGTTGCTAAAGAGTTGCCGGATAAAACAGAAATGGTGATCTATTGTGAGATGGGTACACAGCAACGGGAAGTTTACGATTCTTGCAGAGAAGAGATAAGGGATTTCCTGATGGGTAAAACTGAAGATGAGTTGACCAAAAGCAGCATGCATGTACTGCAGGGAATTACTAAGCTTAGACAAATCTGTAATTCAACAGCCTTAATTAAGGATGACAAATATTACGGAAACCTATCAGCTAAAATGGATACATTGATGGAGCAAATCGAAAGTAAATCACCTAACCATAAAATACTGGTTTTTTCTCAGTTTGTGACGATGCTGGATTTGATTAGAGCTGAACTGGAACTGAGGGAAATCGGGTTTGAATATTTAACAGGACAAACCACGACGCGAGCTAAAGTGGTAGAGTCATTCCAAACCAACCCCCAGAAAAGGGTATTTTTGATTAGTTTAAAGGCAGGTGGTACAGGTTTGAACCTGACTCAGGCCGATTATGTTTATCTTGTAGACCCATGGTGGAATCCTGCAGTGGAAAATCAGGCCATTGATAGGGCTTACAGGATTGGTCAGCAGAAAAATGTAGTGGCGGTACGTTTGATCTGCCCGGATACGGTAGAAGAAAAAATCATGATGATGCAGAATGCAAAGAAAAACATAGCAAATGATTTGATTAGAACAGACGAATCGATCTTTAAGAGTTTAAAGAAAGCGGATTTGCTGAATTTGATTTAGAGTGTGCTTTATGATGTTGGAATGTGTACTATGAATTTTAGAATGCTATTTTTTTTATTGTTTCTTGTCCAGACCTCATCATACGCCCAGGTAAAGCACATCGTACCTTTTAACTTACAGCGTATAGCCCGCGTTACAGGTAAATCATTGCCCGGAGAACAGTTTCCAAGTCCAAATAGAACTGATGAGCTGTACAATGTAGGCGGTACAGACCTTGGGATTGCCTGGGATATGGGAAATGGAAAAACAGGGTTCTTTTTCGGCGACACTTACGGAAAGGATTGGGTACCGACAAAAGGCGGCGGCCCTGGAAATGCCGTCGACTGGAGATCTAATGTTTTAGGGATTTCCGGGGATCAGAATCTTGCTGATGGTTTACAATTTGATGAAATGATTAGTCGCCAAATTATACCTAGTCCACATCAAACAGATGGCAGGGGTAGTCACACTTCAATTCCAACGGCGGCTATTCATGCAAACGGAGCAGACTACGTTCACTATATGGATGTTAGAAAATGGGGCAAAGCAGGTTCCTGGGCTACAAATTCTTCGTCGTTGTATAAGTCCAGCGACCACGGAAAAACCTGGCACGTTGTTCCAGATTTGAAGTTTTCTGCTTCCAGTAAGTTTGCGCAGGTGGCTTATGCTGAAAAGGATCAGTATGTGTATATGGTTGGTACCAATGCTGGAAGGAGTGGCCCTGCCTGGCTGGCGCGGTTTAAAGAAGAGGATATAGAGCTGCAAGCCAACTACGAATATTGGAATAAAGCTAAAGGATGGTGTAAAGGTGACGAGAGACAGGCGGATCAAATTATTGATGCTTTTGTTGGCGAAGTATCTTTACTTTATTACCCAAGGCTTAAAAGATGGCTAATTACTTATTTAAATGAAAACAGAAATGCACTGGTGATGAGAGATGCTGAAACCTTGACGGGTACCTGGAGCGAAGAAAATCTATTGGTTTCGGGAGCAGAATATCCTGCATTGTATGGGGCATTTATGCTTCCCTCAACTGGTGATGATAAACTTTATTTCACGATGTCTATGTGGCAACCATACAACGTATTTTTAATGCGGACTACTTTAAAGTTTGAAGAGTGAAATTAAACCATCATATTTATAAGATTGACGAAAATCATATTTGATAATGAATTACCGAGAAATATTAGAACAGCTTAGGGCACATGTTACCTGGCTTTTTAAGTCGAGAACAGATGCCAGATTTTTCTACCATAATCTGGAGCATACGGAACAGGTTGTAGAGAACGTAGTAAAAATTGCCAATCATTATCAGCTTTCAGATCAGGATTTCTTTATTGTTGTGGCAGCCAGTTGGTTTCATGATATAGGATATCTTTTTGATAGGTCTCAACATGAATTTAAGGGCGCAGAATTGATGACTGAGTTTCTTTCGGGCAAAACCGTTAGTCAGGATATTATTGACCGGATAAAAGGCTGTATTATGGCCACTAAAATGCCTCAAAGGCCTGAAGGGTTGTTGCAACAGATTGTTTGTGATGGCGACTTATACCATTTGGGTAGTGGTAGTTTTAAGGAAAGAAATAAACTGATGCGAAAAGAAGCGCAGTCATTTGCGGACCATAAAATTGACAAAGGGGAATGGCGGTTAAAGACAATAAGTCTTTTTGAGGTCCACCATTACCATACCGACTATGCACAGCAATTGTTAAATGAAAAAAAGGCGTCGAACCTTGAAGATTTAAAAAGCAAATCGGAGGCTAGCGTGGCAGTTGAAACCTCTTTGCCTGCTGTAGATAAAAATAAGGATATGTCTGGAAAGAAGAAAAAGAATGATAAGCCTGAGAGAGGTGTAGAAACGATGTTTAGGATTACCTCTACCAATCATCAGCGACTGAGTGATATGGCTGATAATAAAGCTCATATCATGATTTCTACCAATTCCATCATTTTATCGGTTATACTGAGTTTGCTGCTTAGAAAGCTGGAAGATAATCCGCATTTGATTATTCCGACCATGTTGCTGCTGATAATTTGCGTGGTAACGATGGTGTTTTCCATATTGGCCACGAGGCCATCCATACCTGAAGGAGTATTCACTCCAGACGACATACAGCAGAAGAAAGTTAACCTTTTATTTTTCGGTAATTTTTATAGAATGAGTTTACCAGACTATGAAATGGGGATGAATAAAATGATGGAGGATAGAGACTTTCTTTATGGTAGTTTAATTAAAGATGTATACGCACAGGGTGTAGTTTTAGGCAGGAAATACAGGTTGTTAAGGATCGCTTACAATGTCTTTATGTTTGGGATAATTGCTGCAGTGCTGGCCTTTACCATCGCGGTAGCAGCAGTTACGCTATAATAAACATGGAGCAGGATATTTACGGGAATAGAGATTTAAGCTGGTTGAGTTTTAATAACCGGGTATTGGAAGAGGCAGGTAAGGAAACCGTTCCTTTACTGGAAAGAATTAAATTTCTGTCTATTTATTCGTCTAACCTGGATGAGTTTTACCGAGTTAGGATTCCTGTACTCATGACCCTTTCCCAAAGAACTGCTAAAGATTTAATTGATGTATATCAGGTAGCTGCAGCTGAGATTAACAGGCAACAGCAGCAATTTGGTAAAATTATACAGGAAGAAATATTGCCTGCTCTGGAGAAACAGAAGGTATTTTGGATTTATAATAAAGAAATACCAGCCTCAATTGAGGATGCTGTTAGTGCACTGTTTTACAATGAGGTGCTGGCTCATATTTATTCTGTAGATATTGACGACGATCTGAGTGCATTTTTTGCAGAAAATAATAAGTTGTACCAGGCAGTTGTTTTAATTGACCCGGGGGGTAATGAGCGGATTAAATTGATCCACACGCCATCAGATGTTATCCAAAGGTTATATTCAATTAAATCCCACGGTTCAAACTATATTCTTTTTTTAGAGGATATTATTGAACGTAATGTAGCCTATCTTTTTCCGAATGATCGCATAATGGATGTTTTCAATTTAAAGATAACACGGGATGCAGCATTAGATATAGATCCTAACTACAAAGGCGACATAACTGATGCAGTTGAGCGGCAGCTGGAGAGGAGAGATCTTGGGTTCGCTACCAGATTTTTAGCTCAACCAGGTATCGCCTTGCGTACATTATATTACATGGTTTACCGTATGGATCTGGAACGGGCCTCTATAGTGGAAGGCGGGCATTACCATAACCTGAAAGATTTGGTAGATTTTCCATTAAGCGGTGTAGATTTTGTTTATCCAAAATGGGAACCGATTGTATCCATAAATTTACAGCCTGATAAAAGCTTGTTTGACACCATATTTCAAGGCGACCTATTGATTAATGTTCCTTATCAAAGTTATGATCCTATCCTCAGGTTTTTTAACGAAGCTGCCAATGATCAATCTGTTACAGAGATATACACCACTTTATACCGGGTAGCTAGTAATTCTCGCATTGTGAGTGCACTGATTACTGCCGCCAGGAATAGGAAAAAGGTGGTGGTTATGGTGGAACTGAAAGCCAGGTTTGACGAGGCAAATAACATCAAGTGGGCAAAGCAGATGAAAAATGCTGGTGTTAATATCGTTTACAGCAGTTTGGACCTGAAAGTTCATGCCAAAGTGGCCCTGGTAAAAAAAGTAACAGGTTCAGGAAAAGTATTTTTAGGTTTATTTGCTACGGGTAATTTAAATGAAAACACTGCCAAATTTTATACAGATCATGTGCTGCTTACGGCGCGCCAATCTATGCTTGAGGAGTTAGATTTACTTTTCTCATTTCTTGCAAAGCCAAAAACAGCAGTTGGTAATGAGGTTGTTTTTAAAGAATTGATGGTTGCACAATTCAATTTGCATCATGCATTTTTAAGTCTTATACAACGGGAGATAGACAATGCCAACGCCGGATTGAATGCGTCAATAACTATTAAACTGAACAATCTGGAAGAGCAGGTATTGATCAATAAGCTTTATGAGGCTTCAGCGGCAGGAGTAAAGGTAACGCTGATTGTGAGAGGTATTTGCTGTCTGATCCCGGGTATGAAAGGGATTAGCGAAAACATTACTGTGAAAAGAATAGTTGACCGGTATTTGGAGCATGGCAGGATTTTTATCTTCCATAACAACAATGATCCACAATATTTTATGGGCTCAGCAGATTGGATGAACCGAAATATTTACAGCAGGATAGAGGTTTGTTTCCCTTTACATGCCAAGCACGTGAAAGATACTATACAGGACATTATAGATTTACAGTTGAAGGAAAACGAACAACAATCTGTTTATTTATACTTGGAAAAATTGAACAGCTTATGAAAAAAACATTGGTAAGCGCTACGGCGCTGAGCATACTCCTTGCATTTGGGCTTTCATCTTGTAAGAATGAAAATAAATACAGCAGTCCACCAGGTTACGATTTTACTAAAGCTGAAAAATTCAATATGCCATCCAGCTTACTGGAGATTTCTGGTATTGCTTTTAAAAATAGCAACAGTGATACCGTGTACAGCATACAAGATGAGGATGGCAAACTGTTTAAGCAGCAATGGCATGTCAAAAAGCAACAGAATGTTAAATTTGCAAGCAAGGGCGACTTTGAGGACTTGGCTATTGTAAAAGACCAGGTTATCGCATTAAAAAGCAATGGAAATTTTTATACTTTTCCTGTATCAGAAATCAAGAACAAAGAAACCAAAAACGTAAAGGACGCTAAAAAATTACTTCCAAAGGGGGAATACGAGGGTATTTATGCTGATGAAAGCAACAACGATATTTATGTTCTATGTAAAAACTGTCCTGTAGATAAGAAGAATAAGCAGGTAACAGGATACATTTTAAAGTTTGCTGCTGATAGTAGTAATTTTGCATTGACAGATAGCTTTAAAGTAGACCTTAAAAAAATCCCTTTGTTAAATGACAAGCTAAAGCCCAACCTGAATCCATCGGCCATTGCTAAAAATAGATTGACTAACGAATGGTTTATTCTTTCTACGATGAATAAGTTGTTGGTGGTTACAGATACTGCATGGAATATAAAAGCAGTACATAAGCTAAATTCGTCAGTGTTTAATCAACCCGAAGGCATCGCTTTTGACAAGCAAAACAATTTATTTATATCTAATGAAGGAGATGAAATAACTGATGGTAATGTCCTTAAATTCAAATATCTTAAATCTAAATAGATAATTACTTTGAGCCCCTTAATAATAATTACTTAAGATTTACTTATTATGCGAAAACAGATGGTAAATTTGGGCAGGTATTTTAAAATCAATGCAAACCATAACGCTAAACTTTAACAACAGTGCAGATCTTGCACCAGTAAAAAAACTGGTGGGTGCTGATATTAAACTCTCTTTAAATCCATTTATACAGTATATTTCCAAGAAGGCAGAGACAGAGAAGACAACAAAAGTTAATTTCTATAAATATATTATACAGCAATTTAGAAATTTCCCGGAGTTAAAAAATCCAATTTCCATAGAGAATGCTGGTAAATATACCGAACTCTATGAATTAATCTACACTGCGCTTTCGCCTATTATAAATGATGAAAATCAACAGTTTTGGGCGTTAGGAACTCCACTATCAGGATGTTTTCATTACGGTACCGATGCGTTCTACAATGTATTGATGGACCATAGCAACTGCAGTTTGAGAACTGACTTAAGTTTGCCTTCTAAAAGGGAAATGGAGAAAAACATGCTTGCGGCTTTCTACAATATCGTTCTGGAGCGTTTCTACAACATTTCTATGTCTGGTAATCACGTCGTTGTCAATTCGATTATCGACCAGCACACCCATCTATTAAAATACTACCGTTTAAACGTTGATACGAGGTTTCTGGACATTAAGGCCAATGTGGAGTTGCCGGATTATAAGTTAAGCGACGTTAAAGATTATATTAAAGACGAAAGAAATACCTTAAAGATACTTTCTAAACTGATTCCTCCTGAAATATTCTCTATAGAGGGCATATCGATCATAACGTTGACAGACGTGACCAGCGAATACGCATTGGAAAGTATCAAAAACATTGTTATTGAGCATAGCGATTCTCAAAAAGGTCAGTATCCAAAAGATATTGCCATGGCACTGAAAACATTGGTAGGAACCGATCAGGTGGAGTTTGGGTTGGTGCCTTATTTAAAATTGAACGGAAAACTTCAGATCAACGAACTTTCTGGCTTTACCAGTATTTTGATTCAGCTGGCAAAAGAGCAACCTATTGATGATGATAATCACGAGGAGTTGATTGAAGATTACCTCATCAATCCAAGAACGCTTATTTTTCCTGAGATTTCTGACGAGGAGTATGCCAATTACCCAATGCTAAAGCTTTTGGGCCAGATTGATGTGAAGTCTTACGCCTTGTTTCCATTATATTATAATGGAAAACTAGTGGGCTGCCTTGAGTTGTACACGAAAGATACTACTCAATTTAATGGCGGGACATTAACTAAAATCGAGGCTGCTTTTCCATTGCTTGCACAACTTTTCCAGAACATCATTATAGATTTTAATAATGATATCCAGGATGTGATTACAGATAAATTTACTGCATTGCAGCCTTCCATACAATGGCGTTTTAACGAGGCGGCATACAATTACATGCAATCTGGCGCAAGGGAGCGCAACCTGCCCATAGAGCCGGTTTTCTTTAAAGCGGTATATCCTTTTTATGGAGCTGTGGACATTAGAAATTCGAGTATACAACGTAATGCAGCGATACGGAGAGACCTTTATACCCACTTCGAAGTATTGGAAAATACCATATCTTCCATAAAAAATACTATAGCGCTTTGTAAGGAAAATGAAATACCACATGAGGAGGCCATTTGGAATTACAAAGATTTGGACGAGCTTTCCGACCGGGAGATTCTGAAAACCGAGGACTATCTGCAAAGGCAAATACCTGCATCCTTGGATCACCTGAGAACTGTTCATCCGGAGCTAAATGGTATTGTTAGTGAATATTTTAAACTCACAGGACCGAATGGCAAGGTTTTCCTGAACCGCGAGCGTTATGAGAAAAGTATGCAAATGATCAATGTGGCAGTTACCAGGCATCTTGATGATTTTAATGCCGAGTTACAGCAAATCTTTCCGGCCTATTTTGAGAAATTTAGGACTGATGGGGTGGAGTTTGATATTTATCTTGGTCAGTCTATAGCGCCAAAACGCCCCTTCTATAATGAGTTATTAGGCACTTTTAGATTGAAACAACTTCGTGTATTGGCTGAGATAGCGCAAACTACCAATAACTTGGGGCCATATTTTTCTTTACCTTTAGAAACCACACAGTTAATTTTTGTTTACGATAAGCCTATTGATGTCAGCTTTAGGATTGATGAACAACGATTTGATGTGGAGGGAAGTTATAACATCAGGTATCAAATGGTTAAGAAGCGTATTGATAAAGCCCACATCAAGGGTTCTGAAGAAAGGTTAACTCAACCAGGTAAAATTGCTATCGTTTATTTTAACGGGGCTGAAGCAAAGGAATATCTGGGATATATTAAGAAACTTCAAAAACAGGGTCTTTTAAACAATGATTTAGAATACCTGGAAATAGAAGAATTGCAAGGTGTGGAAGGACTTAAGGCTTTAAGGATTGGAGTAAGTTTGAAACGGGCTATATCGTTTATATGATCATATTCAGAAAGATTTTATTAGCTGCTTTTCTTGTAATTTCCTGTGGAGGCTCGTTTGCACAGAGCCTTAATCATGCTGGTGATTCTATCACCGTTGCCATTGCACCAGAATACAATGATGTAAGCAAATTTCACCGGTTCTTTCTCGGCGAAAGCTACCGTAAGTTATGGGCTACTCCTGTTAAAATACGTATAATTGATCTTCAAACAGAAAAAGGCGGGTTAAAAATGGTAAAACTGGGTGGCGGTATGCAGACCAGATCATTGCGCTTCGTTGATAATTCTGGAAAAGAGTGGGCTTTGAGAACCATCCAGAAGTATCCAGAGCAAGGTTTGCCCGAAAGTTTAAAACCTACTATTGCTAAAGATATCGTTCAGGACCAGGTTTCCACGAATCATCCTTTTGCAGCGTTAATTGTTCCGAAGCTGGCAGAGGCGCTTGGCTTGGCTTATGCAACGCCAGAAATGGTATATGTTAAAGACGATCCGGCCTTGGGCGAATACAGGAAAGATTTTGCCAACGCTGCCTATCTTTTAGAGCCGCGTTCGCCTTTTGAGGAAGATACAGACAATACCATTAAAGTTCAGCGGAAGATACAGGAAGATAACGATACACATGCCGACCAAAAACTGATGTTACGCGCCCGTTTGCTCGATTTTGTACTAGGCGATTGGGATAGGCATGAAGACAACTGGCGATGGTTGGAAAAGAAAGACAAGGGCGAAACGAATTATATCCCTGTTCCACGCGACAGGGACAAAGTTTTTTATAAAACTTCTGGTATTTTCCCCTGGGTATTGAATCATCAATGGCTAAAATCGCACTTGCAGCCTTATAGCGAAAGTATTAGAGATGTAGATCACTGGAACTTTAATGAGCGGTTTTTGGACCGTTACTTCTTAAATGAACTGGATGAGAAGGACTGGAAAGAAACAGTAAGCTATGTTCAGGCGCAATTGACTACTGATGTCATCAACAATGCCTTTAGGCAAATGCCGGACACAATATATAAATTGAGTGGTAAAGAATTGGTCAAAAACTTCATCTCGAGAAGAAATCAACTGGATAGCCTAGCACTTCATTATTACCGTTTCCTGTCTATAAATGTTGATGTTCCTGCATCTGATAAGAAAGAACATTTTGAGATTCAAAATAATAAGGATGGTTCAGTTTTAATAAAGGTCAACAACATAAATAAGGAAGGGAAGGTTGGCCGGTCAGTTTTCAAGAGAACTTTTGATCCTGCTATTACTAAGGAAGTCAGGTTATTTGGAATAGGGGGAGATGATATTTTCGAAGTTAAAGGAAATTCTGTTTCAACAATAAAGATCCGCACCATTGGCGGTGCAGGCAATGACAAATTTATTGTATCTGAAAATGTAGTCAATAAGCCATACATCTATGACAGGTCTGATGAAGAAAATACGTTTCCAAGCCGCGCTGTCGCAAGATTGCGTTTGGATAAGGATACCAGCGTAAATACTTTTGACAAAATGAGCTTTTTATATGATCGTTACGGACCTCTGGTTAGCCTGAATTACAATATAGATCAGGGTTTACAGCTTGGTTTAGGCTATGTGATAGAAAAGCAAGGTTTTAGAAAAGAGCCATTCGCTTCTAAGCATGAGTTTTGGGTGAACTACTCTACTGGAAGACAGTCTTTCATCATAGATTATTTAGGCGATTTCAAAAAGGCGGTAGGTAAAAATGATTTGGTTGTTCATGCCAATCTGCTTGGCCCGAACAACTTAAGCAACTTCTTCGGCATTGGGAACGATACGAAATACATCGATGCTGATGACATATTTGGAGATGATGTTCGTGAGGATGGAATTTCCTATTACCGAAACCATTACGATTATCTGAATGCCGACGTAAGACTAAGCAGAAAATTAAATCGTAATCTGCGGTTAGAAGCTGGCGTAATTGGTTCTTTTTACACCAGCAGTTTCTCAGGAAATGAAGAGCGTTTCTTTAACGACTACAATGCAGCAAATCCAGGTCAGGAGATATTCTCAACAAAATACTATGGTGGTTTGGTAGCTGGTGGGGCTTTTGATACCAGGGATAATGTAGCGATTCCGAAAAAGGGTGTTTATTGGAAAACTACACTTTTAGCACAACGGCGTTTGGATAAAACTGGGGATAGTTATGGCGCTGTTTCTTCTGAATTCAGATTCTTCTTAAATCCCGGTAAATCTGGTTTGGTTATCGCCAATAGGGTTGGGGCAGGTACCGTAATTGGGCAGCCATCTTTTTTCCAAATGATGCAGATTGGTGGTGTGAATAGCTTAAGGGGCTTTAATACTAAACGTTTCACTGGGACGGCTATGTTGTACCATAACCTGGACCTCAGGGTTAAACTGTTCAATTTCACATCCTATCTTGTGCCAGGTACAGTTGGCTTAATTGGCTTTAACGATGTTGGACGTGTTTGGACAAAGAACGATAACTCCAATACCTGGCATCAGGGGTATGGAGGAGGTTTATATGTAATCCCAGGAGAGGTTATTCTTGTACAAGCTGCCGTTGGCTTCTCAAAAGAGGCAACAATGCCCTACGTATCAATTGGGTTTAGCTTCTAACTATTCCGCCTCCTCGTCTACTAAAATCTTAATTTCATGATCAGAAATGGTAATTAGCCTATCTTTATATAAGCCTCCAATTACTTTTTTGAAAGCATTCTTGCTTATTTTAAAGCGCTCATAGATATCTTCTGGAGAACTTTTGTCGCCCAGCGCAATGACCCCACCAGATTCCCTAAGTTCCATTAGGACATCATCTTTGGTGTCCAAAATGTGACCGTAACCCATTGGTTGCAGACTCAAATCAATCTTTCCTTCCACACGGATTTTTTTAATCCATCCTTTTCTTAATTCACCAGGATTTAAAGTGTCAAACAATTCATTATCATACAATAAGCCAATGTATTTGTTATCTATGATCGCATTGTAGCCCAGATCAGATTTATCTACAATTAACAAACTCACTTCATCGCCTTCTTCAAGGTCTATATCATCCTCTTCTACAAAATTGAGCAATTTTGAGGACGCCACCATACGACTGTTACCTTCATCAACGAATAAATAGACAACGTGACTTTCACCCTTAAACATTGGCCTTTTCTGTTCTCGTGCGGGAACAAAAATATCCTTCTCAAGTCCCAGATCCATAAAAGCACCATCCTCGTTGTCATCAACCACAGTTAGATAAGCAAAATCTCCAACACAGGCCAGGGGCTTTTTAGTGGTCGCAGTAAGCCTGCCATCCTTTTGAACATAAACAAATACATTGATGTTCTCACCTATTTCGATATTCTTTGGAACCTGAGTGTAAGGCAACAGTACTTCACTGTTGCCTTCCGTTAGAATAAGTCCCTGATCAGTTTTACTGATTATTCTTAAGTCGTTGTATTGACCGATTGCTACCATTGCTATTTATTTAGAGGATAATTAGCCCTCTTCTTGAAATGCAAAGTTAATCCTTTTTCTTGATCCACTCATTGAACAGTTCTTTATAATGTACGTTGTCTATTTTTACGTTACTAAATTCTCCGGGTTCAATACCAAAGAAGCGTTCTAATTTTATACCAATGGTATAAGGTATTTCTTCCTTTGAATCTAATAAAATGTTAGCGTAGTTGTTTAGGGTGTTGTTGCATTTGCCTATAATCTTTGGTAATACACTTCTTGCAAACCGGTACTCATGATAAGTCAACTGGTTTAGGCTTTCTTCTAGTTTGTACTTTTTTTCCTCACCAAGAGCGGAAACTTCAATTTTCATCTTCTAAAAAAATTAAATTTTAAATAAATAATTAGTGCAAGTCTCTATCATTGGGAATTCATAGTGGTAAAAAAAAGTAAAAAATTTTTAAGAATTTCAAATTATCAATAATGTCGGGTAACGTTGCTTACTTTTGTAACAATGATTTCGAAGTTAAAACACAGGTTCTTTTTAAGTTTATTTTTTTTTATGTCGGGTTTCAGTTTTTCAACATGGGCATCCAGAATACCGACAATTAAAGAACAATTTGACTTTAACGAAGCAGAATTAGGCTCAATTCTTTTGGCGATGCCATTGGGCTCATTAATAGGTCTTCCCATTTCAGGTTGGCTTGTTTCTAAATACAACAGTCGTGTTCCCTTATCAATAGGATACGGCCTAAATGCATTATCCCTTGCAGGAATAGCGTTTGCAAATAGTACCATTACTTTACTGCTGGCAATCAGCATATTTGCGTTCACAACAAGAATTTTCAATATCTCTGTAAACACACAAGCATTAACACTTCAAAAGCAGTTTGATAAAAAAATTATTGGCTCTTTCCATGGATTCTGGAGTTTGGGTGGCATAGGTGGCATCATATTATCTACTTTTCTTTTAATGAGCAACGTGTCTATCGATCTGCATTTCCTGATCGTGGCGATCATCATGTTAAGCGTAACCATTTACTCTTTTCGCTATCTTTTAAAGGGCGACAGGTCGAGTACCGGCAATAAGTTGATATTAAGTAAACCTGACCCATACATACTGCATTTAGGCTTAGTGGTTTTCTTATGCGCTATTTGTGAGGGGGGGATGTTTGATTGGAGTGGAATCTATTTCCAGGAAGTCATTAATGTAAATGTATTTACTTACGGATACCTCATCTTTATGACATTTATGGCGATCTCCAGGTTTCTGTCGGATCTCCTCATTGCTAAGTTTGGTATGCATAAAATCTATATCGCCAGTGGAATTTGCATTTCCAACGGAATATTCATTGCTACTGTTTTTCCAACATTTTGGACAGCGATGGCCGGATTCTCGCTTGTTGGCTTTGGCACAGCTTCGATAATACCTATGTCTTACGCGCTGGCCGGACTTTCAAAAAAGTACTCACCTGGTATGGCAATTTCTATTATAGCCACTTATTCAATTACAGGTATGTTGCTTGGGCCGCCAATAATTGGCTATATAGCCCATGCATTTAACCTGAAAATATCTTTTGTTATTTTTGCTATTTGCGGTATGGCATTAATACCAATTACCAACTCTTTTTTTAAACGTTGGTAATTTCCTCCGCAGGAGCTCCGTTTGCTTTAGCAATTTCTTCATCTCTAAAATCTTTAAACTCTTGGGTAGCTGCATCAACCTTTGTTTTTACGGTTTCAACAACACGGTCCTTTAAGTTCACCAAGCTATCTTTTCCATAAGATATTTTATCTTTTATGGAATGAATGCTGTCTTTGGCATTGTCTGCAAGATCGAGTGCTTTATCAGAGATTTTTTCCCTTGTTTTTTTTCCACTTTCTGGAGCGAATAAAACTCCTATAACTGCTCCCACTGCTAAGCCAGCTAACAGTGCAACTAATGCGCCTGATTTATCGCTTGATCTGTCAGTCAAATCTGATATACGTCCAGATATTAATTTCTTGTAATTCATAATAGATGTCTTTTCCGTATAGTCTAACACATTCCGTACCAATGTGTTTAAAATAATTATATTTGTTTTAAGCGATCAATCCAGCCAGCATTTCAAATTCCGTATTCTTACATGAAAAAATTATCTTTATTATGCTTTTTCGTCTTATTTCTTCAAATTCCTAATGCTATTGGTCAAATTATGCATCCTGATAGTACAGTGCATGCAATGAATGAACTGTTAGCCCATCAAAAAGTGGCCGCACAATTTACAAATCCGTCAAAAGCACAGCTCCATGAACTTTTAAAATTCGGTTTATGGGATAAAGCTTTAGTTTTAATAGAAAAAAGTAAATTAAAACAATCTGAAAAGGACCTTTTAACTGCTTCCTATTATTTTTATAATAACATGTTCTCCAGAGCGCAGACGTTGGTTGACAACGTTTTAAAATCTGAGCCAAATAATGCTGAGGCTTTAGTTGCAAATGCTAATTTGGAAGTACAAGCCTGGCGTTTATCATCTGCAGAACAGTTCGCGAAGAAAGCTATCGAGAGTAACGCGGGTAATGTCTCAGCTCAAATTATGCTTGGAAGGATTAAATTACTTCAGAAAAAGTATGAGGAGGCTTTGGCCATAGCAAAATCAGTCGAAATCATCGCACCCACAAATGCCGAGGCCTATCTTTTAGAGGCAGATGTTTACTTTTGGAACCAACATCCTGAAAAAGCGGAAGCACCTTTAATCAGGTCTTTAGAACTAGATCCGTTTAATCCAGATGCACGTTTTAGCTATGGTTATGCCATATGGCGAAGGGTTGATGCTACACAGCTCAATGCCATGGCAGCCCAATGGGATCTGGCCCTGGCACTTAACCCGCTCCACTATCAAACCAATTGGCATTGGGGCAATGGCCACACCAACCTGACTTATGCCGATTACGCGGAAGTTGATGATGAGCAGATACGCAAAGAACTTTCGTCTGCAGATGATTTTGTCAGAAATAATCAACTGGAGCAAGCCGTTCAAATCACCTACAAAGTGCAGGCAAAATATCCCAACTCTGTGCTTCCCAGAATGCAAAGGGCCTCTATTTACTACAGCGATTTTAGTAGTAAACGCACGCAAAATCTGGATTCAGCAGAGCAGCTATTTAGGGAACTACTCCATCAGAAAAAACACTACGGACCAGCACATAATGGGCTTTCAGCAATCATCAAATCAAAACGAATCCCGTTTCTTGCAGCTTATGATAGTATTTCAAATTCACTAAAGAATACGAAGATCACAGATCCAGATAATTTTCTCAAGGTGTTTCCAGATGTTGCATATTATCCTGGTCAAACTGCAAAAGCTATGGTATGGAATCAGATGTATACATCCATAGTTTATTTTCCATTTCTTTCTAAGGAAGGAAACAGCTTCCGCATACCACCATTACATCAAGATTTGGCCATTACGATGAAATCGCCCTCCTTCAGATTTATGACAACGTTTGACAACCGCCAATGGATGGATATAAGAGGAGTGGGGAGTGGCGCAGCGGCAATTGAATATGTGGAACGCGGCGCCTTTATGGAACGTAATGTGATCCTTCATGAATATGTTCATTTATTTCATGGCAGCGTTTTAACAGATCAGGAAAACCGCAAAATAAGGGCATTGTACTACAACGCCATGAAAGAGCACCGCACACTGGACTATTACTCCCAAAATAATGAGAGTGAATATTTTGCGCAAACCTATCCCGCGTATTTCGAACCTGTCAAAGTACACCCATTGGATTTTAAGTCCATGAACACCACCAGTGATCTTAAGGCAAAAGATCCTGAGATGTACAACTTTATAGACAGCTTGGTAAAAAAGGAACGTGCATATCTTTCAGGAGATAAGAAAGCTATGGCAAGTAATTGGGCAGAAGTCTATCTTAACTTGAGCAATGATTCAGGCTATTCGGGTAAAGCAATAGCCTACCTGGATACGGCATTAACCTATGATGCTAAATATTTGCCAGTATACCTGCGTATGGCAGAAATCTATCAATATAAACGCGATTTTGCAGCCGCAAGTCGATGGCTGGATAGCGCAAAATCGATAGACCCAAAATATCCTCCAATTTATGCTTCTTATTCCCTTTTAGCAGCTGCAAAATATGCCGACAAACAAATAGATCAAGAAACCGCAGTGAAACAACAAGCTGCTTACCTAAAACAATCGTTGTCGCTAGAATCAGACTATCAGGAAATTGCCAGGGTTAGCTTGATGCTTCGCGAGATGTACCGCAGAAATGCATTATATATAGAAGCAATTCAAGTAGCAGATGAATATGGTAAAAATGGGGCAACCGTTTCTACCTACTTGAGAGACAGGAGGGATGAAGCATTGGCTTATTCAGCCACATTACGCTCAGCAATGGGCGATCAAACTCAATCTGAAGTGCTAAAAAAGCTGGTGGAGCAAAAACCTCAAAACTTTGAGTTTAGAAATCAATATGCTGATATCCTGGCTCAGGAACATAATTTCACAGCGGCAATAAATACCATTAAAGAAGCGCAGCGCATTCTTTCAGCTTCAGGAAATGCAAGGTCTGATTATAAACTGAGGTTGGCGGAATACTATCAAATGCGCAATCAACCCGATAGTGCAGCAGAATATGTCAAGCAGCTGGCTACAGATAAAACACAGCTAAGGACTTCCGATCAGCTTCGTTACGTCAGGCTACTTATCCAAGCAAAAAACATAGAAATTGCAGAGGCCATTTTCAAAAACTTTAAGCCATCGGGCGATAAAACGATGATGGCCGAATACCGCTATACTCAGGCCAAGCTCTACCAGGCCGAAAAAAAACTACTAGAATATGTATTGGCTTTGAATAAAACGATTCAGGAAAACCCTTACTATTTGCCAGCTTACCTGGACCTTAAAGAACATGCCTCATCAGGTAAAGATGCTACGCAATTAAAAAAAATAGAAACGCTAATGAAAACCAATTCATTAAAATAGCCTGGCTTTTATTACGGAATAAAGACGATAATAAGTGTTTTTATACCTACTTTTGCTTCGTGTATTTAATACACTAACTATGGCAATTATGAAGAAGAGCTTACTTACCCTAACCCTAGGCGGCCTCGGCATCGGAATCACAGAGTTCGTGATGATGGGCCTCCTTCCAGATATCGCTAAAGACCTTTCCATTACCATACCGCAAGCGGGACATTTAATTTCGGCGTACGCCCTGGGCGTAGTTATTGGCGCGCCTTTATTGGTGGTTATTGCCGGTAGTTATCCTCCAAAAAAAATCCTGATGGTCCTGATGTTAATGTTTACAGTGTTCAATGCGTTATCTGCATTTGCACCAGGCTACATCACCATGTTTGCTGCAAGGTTACTTGCGGGTTTACCGCACGGCGCATTTTTTGGTGTTGGGTCAGTAGTAGCCAGTCGCATTGCTGATAAGGGCAAAGAGGCACAATCTGTATCGCTTATGTTTGCCGGATTAACCATAGCAAACGTAATCGGTGTTCCATTAGGTACTTACATTGGCCACAATTACTCATGGAGATATACTTTCGTCATCATCGTTATTGTAGGCCTGATCACGATGTTAAGCCTGAAAGTCTGGATGCCGAATTTGCCTGCTACTAAAAATAGGAACTTATCTCAGGAGTTGAATTTTTTCAAACAACCCGAATCTTGGTTAATCATTTTAATGATTGCTGTGGGTACTGGCGGTCTGTTTTCCTGGTATTCCTATATTGCACCGTTACTAACTGAGGTTTCTGGTTTTTCAGCCAATTCGATCACTTATATTTTGGTAATCGCGGGTTTTGGAATGATGGTTGGAAACTTTATTGGAGGCAGGTTAGCAGACAAGGTATCGCCCGCAACTGCTACGCTGGCATTGTTGGTAACCATGTCTATCACCCTGTTTATTGTGCATTATGTGTCAATAAATCAGACCATGTCGCTGATCATGACTTTTGTTACCGGCGCGGTTGCTTTTGCTGCTGCTTCACCAATACAGATGCTGATGATCAATACGGCAAAAGGTTCAGAAATGCTTGCAGCTTCGGTTAGTCAGGCCAGCTTTAATATTGGGAATGCTCTGGGTGCTTTCCTTGGTGGATTGCCACTGGCTGCTGGATATGATTATACTTCACCAGTATGGGTAGGTTCTCTCATGGCATTAATTGGTGCCTCATTTGCCTGGATGTTGATTGCAAGAACAAAAAGAGCTAAGGTTACCATTGCTCCCGCTATTTAATTCTCACTCGTAAGAAAATACTTGCTTTTGGTGCTTCGTTCCGCCCATCTGCACCGCGCTGCACGCTTGTTTTTACTTCATTAGCGGAAAAAACTTAGGCACATCTTTTTCAGCGCTAGAAAAGTAGATAAGCTTTTTGTCTTTCCCATACAAATAAAGAGAAGGGTACTGCTTAGGATGAAACAAGGGAATGAATACCATATCCTTATCCCTTAACAAGGTAACATTCTTCATTGCAGGTAGTCCTTTAGCAAAATTATTCATGAAATAATTAATGGATTCAACCTCATCAAGGCTGATCATATACACGTTTATGCCAGCCAGTTCTTTACTTCTTTTAGAAAGAACGGTGCCCACACGCTGACAATGCTCGCAAGTGGCGTCATAAAACATGATCAATGATTTCCTGTCTTTTGGTAACGCACTGGTTGAAAAACTTTTGCCATCTAATTTATAGAATACCGCATTTGGTATCACTGAACCTGGAATGGGATCTTGTGCGAATACAAATAGACCCAATAGAGATAATGAAATAGTTAGCAAAAAGTGTTTCATAAAGCTTTCGTAATTCAATTGTATGTTAAAACAAAGGTATGTAAACGGAGATAAGGTAACAACACTGATATTAAAAACACTACCATATTATGATATAACTTTTTAGATTTGTTTACACGACACCAATGAAACGATACAAATATATCCTGATTGCGGCACTGATATTTACACTTTATCAATGTCAAAGCTATAAGAAAACAGCTTCTAATACAGTCATATCTGCCAAAGACATAGACTTTAGTCGCTCCCCTGTAATTCCTGCTGATCAAACTATCAGTAAGATGAAGTTAGAAGAAGGCTTTGATATCCAGTTAATCGCTGCAGAGCCTTTAGTGAATACGCCTGTGGCGATGTCTTTTGATACCAAAGGTCGGATGTGGGTGGTAGAAATGGTAGGTTATATGCCTGATACTTTGGGCCGTGGCGAGGAAGTTCCGAACGGAAAAATAGTGATCCTTAGCGACGACAATATGGATGGGGTATTTGATAACCGTAAGGTATTTTTAGATTCTTTAGTCTTACCGCGGGCCATCTGTTTGGTGGATGGTGGCATTCTCGTTGCAGAATCGCCGAACCTGTGGTACTATGATATTGAAAATGAAAAGCCTGTACATAAAACACTTGTGGACGCAAAGTACGCTGTTGATGGCAATGTGGAACACCAGCCCAATGGTTTAATGAGAGGATTAGACAATTGGATCTATAATGCTAAATCAAGCAAGCGGTATCGTAAACTGGGAGGTAATTGGGTAATAGAAAATACTCATTTTAGAGGTCAGTGGGGTATCAGTCAGGATAATTATGGCCGATTGTACTATAACGGTAACTCATCAAATGTAGAAGGTGATTATTTTAGTCCTGGTTTCGGATTTACCAATAGCAACCAAAAAGGTGTTAGCGGATATAATGAGCGCCCGGTGCCGAATAATCGAGTTTATCCTGCCAGGCCAACACCTGGTGTAAATAGGGGATATATGCCTGGTACATTAGACGATAGTTTGAGATTATTGAATTTTACAGCAGCATGCAGTCCGCTGGTTTATCGTGGTGACTTGTTTGGCGATGCCTATAATTTTAACGCCTTTGTCGCAGAACCGTCGGCCAATCTGATCAAAAGAAATATCCTTAACGAAGATGGTTTTATGGTCAAGGGAAAACAGGCTTATGCAGGTAAAGAGTTTTTAACAAGTGTTGATGAACGATTCAGGCCAGTTGGATTATATAATGGTCCTGATGGGGCGATGTACGTATTAGACATGTATAGAGGAATAATCCAGCACAAAACTTATGAAACACCCTATTTGATTGATCAAATTAAAAAAAGAGACCTTTCTGCGCCAATTACTTGCGGTAGGATTTACAAAATTGTGCCGAAAGGCAAGAAAGCCGTTAACACTGTCATCGCTCAGGGCCCTGAAGAATTAGTTGCTCAATTGAGCAGCGCAAATGGTTTTATTAGGGATATGGCTCAGCAATCCATAATTGACAAGCATTTGTCGGCAGCTATTCCATTTCTTAAACTGGCATTGACTGAAGAAAGCAATTCGCTAAAAGTTATCCATGCCATGTGGACATTAGAAGGGTTAAATGCATTGACAACCAATGAGGTAGTCTCTGTACTTAATCAAAAAGACTGGCATGTAAAAGCTCAGGCTTTGACGGTTTTGCCCTCAGTCATCAATAATAGTTCGTACGGTCGTTTTAGTCAGGCTTTATTATCCGTTTTTGATGATGGCGATGAGCGCCTTATGCCATATGTAGCTTATTGCGCATACTATTTGAAGCCATTTGATCCTAAGACATCAGAAAGGCTATTGATGATGCTTGCTGAAAAGTATAAAGGCAATAACTATGTGGCTGATGCAATAATTAGTAACCTTGCTTATCGGGAAGAGGCTTTCAAATCTAACTTAGCTAAAACATTGCCCGATACCAACTTGCGAATACACAAGCAATTGCAAAAAGTAATTAACAGTATCAATGCCTCACAGAAAAACAGGGATCCCGAAGTATTGGCTAAATTGTATCCTAAGGGATTGGATGTATTTCTATCTACCTGTCAAACCTGTCACGGACCGGATGGTAATGGTATTAAATCTCTTGCACCACCTTTAAACAAGTCAGAATGGGTAAATGGAGATCGCGATAAGTTGATATCTATCGTGTTATTTGGTTTAACCGGTCCGGTAAAAGTAAACGGCAAAGTTTACGAGGCGCCGGAAATTTCAGGTGATATGCCTGCTATTGCACATAGTGAAGAAATCACCGATGAGGACATCGGACAGTTGCTAAGTTTCATCAGGAGTTCCTGGCAAAATAATGCAACTAAAGTCGAAACCAAGGATGTTTCTGCTATCCGCGCTAAATTAAAGGGTAGGCAAAAGGCGTTTACTCAAGCTGAGTTAAATACCATTAAGTAGCCATCTTGTTCATAATATCGAAAATGCTGTGCATAATGTCGGCTTAAATGTTAACAACCAAGGCTTGGGTTGTTAGTAAACTATCCTCTGCTTGTGTATAATATGTGCACAACTATTGTAACATTTACTTGGTAAAAATCACAAATCGCTGTATATTAGTGCTATCAAATACGGAGTACATTGACAGTCTGAAAGTAATTCTAAAAAAGAACGCGAGTCTAAGGACAACAAGTTCTGGAATTTACTGGTCGATTTAGCAGATTGCTTAAAGCCTTTGGAAACGAAGATTAAGCATCATTAGAACACCCTCAGGGGAAGGTCCAATAGTCTAATCGGAGCAGACGTTACTAAAGGTGATGCACTCTATGGAGAAAGTCACACGGCGGTGATCATCAGCAGTTGCGAAGTTTGAAAGAACGGAAAGCCTGTGGAAATGTCAATACAACAAAGTATAAGAGAACTTCTACTAACTATGGTTACGGAAGTTGAAAACGGAGATCCAAATCGAAAGAAGAGGGCTCCGTTTTCTGTTTTAGGCTATTTTTTCCAAGTTCAATTAGGAAATACGTTTGAAGACTCAAAATTAAGACGCCAGTTTTGGTGCCTTTATTATTAAATAGCTATTTTTAGCTAACATGAGTAAAGCGAAAAAGTCAACCTCTGCCCAAAAAAAGATCTTTGTTCTGGACACCTCGGTCATCTTGTATGACCACAATGCCTTCACCAACTTCCAGGAACACGATGTTGCAGTTCCTATTCAGGTATTAGAGGAACTGGACAACATGAAGAGCGGAAATGAAACCCGAAATGCCGAAGCAAGAAGCTTTATCAGATTGATAGACCGCATGTCGTCCGACCAGATTATCAACGATTGGATTCCATTGACTGGTAGTAAAAATGGGCGTTTCAAGGTAGTGATGGATGATCAATCCAATCATCTGGATGCTGAAGCTATCTTTGGAACTAGCAAAATAGACCACAGGATATTAAATGCAGCACTTAGTTTAAAGCAAGAGTTTCCAACTGCCAAAGTTGTCCTGGTCTCTAAAGACATCTGTTTGCGTTTGAAAGCAAAATCGCTTGATTTGCACGCCGAGGATTATGAGACAGGTAAGGTTAAAAATGTAGATGAGTTGTACACTGGTAAATCGATCATAAATCGTGTTCCGGAAAAATACATCGCAGATCTTAAAGAAAATGGAGTTGCAGACACTGCCGTTTTAAATCTGCCTGAAGAATCAGCTAACCTTTTTTACATCTTGAAAAGCGGTCGGAAATCTACACCAGCCTGGTTTGAATCAAAAACTAAGCAACTATATCCCATAGATCGGAAATCTGTATTTGGTATTTCACCAAGAAACCATGAACAGGCATTTGCAGTACACGCTTTGTTAAATTCGGATGTTAAATTAGTTACTATTCAAGGTAAAGCCGGTACTGGCAAAACACTCCTCGCCCTAGCCAGCGCACTGGAGCAACGAAAAAACTACCGCCAAATCTTTGTAACCAGACCAATTGTGGCATTGAGCAACAAGGACCTTGGATACTTGCCAGGCGATATCAAGTCAAAGATAGATCCTTACATGGCGCCAATCTGGGACAACCTCAAGTTCATTAAAGATCAATATCAAAACGATCCAAAGGCACAATCACGTATTGATGAATTTGTTAGCTCAGAAAAAATTGTCATTACGCCATTAGCCTACATCCGTGGTCGTACCCTTACTAAGATCTTCTTCATCGTAGATGAGGCACAGAATCTGACCCCTCATGAGGTGAAGACCATTATTTCCAGAGCAGGTGAGGACACTAAGATCGTTTTCACAGGTGACATTTATCAAATTGATACGCCATATCTGGATGCGGAAAGTAACGGCTTATCGTACCTGATTGAAAATGCCCGCAACCATCCGTTATATGCGCACATTACCTTGGACAAAGGTGAACGCAGTGAGCTTGCTAATTTAGCCAATGATCTTTTGTAGATTTGATTTTTGCAAATCAACATCATGAAAGCAACTACGGTAGAAGAATTTTATAAGGAAACCAGCGAACTCATTCCTGAGGGCATTAGTAAAGAAATAGGACACTTCAATATTTTTAGCATCAAAGACTTGATGATCAAAATTAAGGAGAAGCCGGGAATGCCCTATAATAGGAGGGCGTATTATAAAATTAGTTGTATCAAAGGCCACAACAAAGCTGAATATGCAGATAAGGTAATAGAAATAGAGAAGCAGGCGCTGTTATTTGCTACCCCAAAAATACCTTATAACTATGTGCCGTACGATGCCGACCAATCTGGGTTTTTCTGCATTTTCACAGAAGAGTTTTTGATGAAACCTAAGAGCGGTGTATTGTTGGATGAACTCCCAATATTTAAACCGGGTGGGTATCCTGTGTTTGATATTACGGATGAGGAGAGCGCTGAAATTGAGTCCATCTTCAAGAAAATGCAACGCGAGCTGTCATCAGATTATGCGTTTAAGTATGACTTATTACGTAATTATCTTTTGGAACTTATCCATTTCGGGCAGAAGCTACAGCCCGTTACCGCACTTTACCCTTCCCATACGGCATCAGCCAGGGTGTCCTCTTTATTTGCCGAATTGTTAGAAAGACAATTCCCTATTGAGTCGCCGCACCAAAAGCTCAGGTTAAGGACAGCCAAGGATTATGCCGATACCTTGTCCGTTCACGTTAACCATTTAAACAAGGTATTAAAAGAACACACCGGTAAGACCACAACTGCTATTATTTCCGGCAGGTTAATTAGAGAAGCCAAAATACTACTCAAACAGACGGATTGGAATATTTCTGAAATTGCCTATTGCCTTGGTTTTGAAGAAGTAGCGCATTTTTCAAATTTCTTTAGGAAGCAAACTTCTTATTCACCTGCATCCTTCAGGTCCTAATGATATTTTTAACAATGGATTGAAATTTGCAAATTAAAGATTGATGTTTGCAAACCTTAAAACTTTTTGGATGCGAACTTTGTGTTATTAAATAATTCAAAAATTCTAATTATAACAATAACATGGAAGCAAGAAATAAAATAGCATTAGTAACTGGTGGTAGTCGCGGTTTAGGCAGAAACATGGCCATCAGCATTGCCAAAAAAGGAATTGATTTGGTGCTGACTTACAACACCAATAAAGAGGAGGCAGACAAAGTGGTAGCTGAGATTAAGTCCCTGGGTCAAAACGCCGTAGCATTTCAGTTAGATGCTGGAGATGTGAAATCTTTTGACAACTTCTTTAAGGAAGTTACAGCTTACTTAAAACAGACTACTGGAAAGGAAGCGTTTGATTTCTTGATCAATAATGCAGGAACGGCTTTATATGCTGCCTTTGCAGAAACTACTGAAGAACAATTTGATACCGCCTTGAACATCCATTTTAAAGGTGTATTTTTCCTTACTCAAAAGGCTTTACCATTTCTAAATGATGGTGGAAGAATTGTAAATATATCTTCCGGGTTAGCACGCTTTTCATTTCCAGGATCATCGGCTTACGGCTCAATGAAAGGAGCTATCGAAGTGTTGACCAGGTATCTTGCGAAAGAGTTAGGCTCAAGAGGTATCGCAGCGAATGTTGTAGCTCCAGGTGCTATTGAAACCGATTTCGGCGGAGGTCACGTGAGAGACGATGAGAAAATGAACGCCCAAATAGCTGGATTTACCGCATTAGGTCGTGTAGGCTTACCTGATGATATAGGTGGAGTTGTCGCATTTTTATGTACAGAGGATGCCAAATGGATCAATGGTCAGCGCATAGAAGTATCTGGTGGAATGAGTCTGTAAATCATTTAAAAACGTGATGTAAATCATATCATGCTGATTTGGCAACACCGAAATTGGTGCCGTCAAATCAGCATTCATGAAAGCATATCAAAGCAATAGCCTGTCAGAAAAATACCGTACACCGGCACCCAGATATACCAGCTATCCGACTGTACCTTTTTGGGATAACGAAAAGTTTACGCTTCAAAAATACCTGGAGAATCTGCATGTCTCTTACCAGGAAAATGAAGAGGAAATAAGTCTGTATATTCATCTCCCTTTCTGCGAAGATCTTTGTACATATTGCGGTTGTAATACGCGTATCACAAAAAATCATAGTGTAGAGCTACCTTACATTAATGCCGTTTTAAAAGAGTGGCAAATGTATCAGGAAAAATTGGTCACCAAGCCAACCATAAAGGAGATACACCTTGGTGGCGGTACCCCAACTTTTTTTAGTCCTGAAAACCTGGAATTGCTAATTAAAGGTATTCTATCGAATGCGAATGTCCATCAAGATGCCGTATTCAGCTTTGAAGGCCATCCTAAAAACACCAGTGTTGCTCACTTGTCAACTTTACATAAGCTCGGTTTCAATCGCATTAGCTTAGGCATACAGGATTTTGATCCAAAAGTTCAAGCCATCATCAATAGGGTTCAGTCTTTCGAATCAGTAGAGATGACCACGCTTATGGCCAGAGAAATGGGATACGATTCTATAAACTATGATCTTATTTATGGTTTGCCACTGCAATCAATTGACGGTTTAGCCCATACAATCGATCAAGTTATTAAGTTAAAGCCAGATAGAATCGCTTTTTACAGTTATGCACATGTGCCATGGATTAAGCCTGGCCAACGTCGGTACAATGAAACACACCTGCCATCTGCAGTTTTAAAAAGGGAGCTGTATGAAATTGGCAGGAGTAAATTATTGGAAGCCGGTTATGCAGAAATAGGAATGGATCACTTCATTCTTCCTGCTGATAGTCTTTACTCAGCAGCCAGGGAAGGTAAGTTGCATAGAAATTTTATGGGGTATACGGAGCAAAAATGCAAAGTAATGATCGGACTAGGGGTTTCCTCAATCAGCGATTGCTGGAATGCCTTTGCCCAGAATGTAAAAACTGTAGAAGAATATTTGTCCTGCATTGATCAGCACCGTTTTCCAATTGTTAAAGGACATATCCTTACTAAAACTGACCTCATTTTTCGCCAGCACATATTAAACTTAATGTGTAAAGACTCAACAACCTGGCTGGCTCAGGATGCCCAAGATGAAGATTTAATGATGTGCTTAGAAAGGGCATCAGAATTGGAGCGAGATGGTCTTATTCAAATTTCAGCGCAAACCCTTAACGTAACAAAAAAAGGCAAAAGGTTTTTAAGGAATATTTGCATGACGTTCGACTTACGCCTTTGGGAAGCTGTTCCTTCAACCCAACTTTTTAGTTTAGCTGATTGAGCTTGTTCATCATAATTTGAGCAATGTTATCGGCGCGCTTTATAGCATTATCGGCCACTGTTCCACTGAAGTTTTTTAAGACAGTTTCCCTCCAAATCTCCAGCCAGCGTTTAAAGTGTTCTCCCTTTAATGGAACAAGCCTATTGAGTTCTATGTGTTTAACCATAGGGTTTCCATGGTAATGGTGTTCATTTAGTAAAATACCCTGCCAAAAAGAAACCATTACTGGTATATGTGTTTCCAAGTTAAAATTGGCTTTAACAAAAATGTCTCCGATTGATTCGTCTGTTAAAACTGTACTGTAGAAATCCTCTACCAGCAATATGATATCTGCTTTCTCTATAATGTCTTTTCTCATAACGGTTTATTTACATTCATTGGTGTCAGTTTGAGGTCGTTGCGGACTCAGATATGGAATATTTAACTCCAATCCTCTAAATATAAACCAGAGACCTATTAACAACATTGCAAAGGGAATTATTTTATTCAGCTTTCTTCTAAATGGCATCCCTGTAAAGCCAACTATTACTGTAGCTGCAAACATCAAAGGCAAGGTTCCGGCGCCAAACCAAAACATATAGCTTACTGCATGCACTACACTTCCAATATTAATGGCTCCTGCAAGTGCAAGATATACAAAACCACAAGGCAACAATCCATTGAGCGCGCCAATAATCAGGTGATTTGCCTTATGTTTAAAAGCGAAATCAAACAGCTTATAAAAAGGCACCATGAATTTAGCGCGCTGTTTTGTAAATAAATTAACGCTTAGCAGCCTGGTAGATGCAGCCAATAGAATTAATATACCAGTTAGTATACTAATGCCTTGCTGGAAACCCGACTGCCAGATCTGTCTGCCAAGCAAACCTGCAACAACACCTAATACGCAATAGGAGATGATTCTTCCAATTTGATAAACAAATTTGTTTCCAATTAATGCCAACCAGCCCGGTTGGTTTACGGGCACAGCAAAAGCCAATGGCCCGCACATGCCTATGCAATGTAACGAACCAAGTAATCCTATAAAAAAGGCCAGTTCGTTGTTGTTCATCGTACCGCTATTTTTTGTTCGTTTAGATAAGATGTTCCCATCTCATTCTTCCAATTAATGATCACGCGCCAACTGCCTTTTGCTAAATTTTCCGTGTTGATTTTCAAGATATTAGAGGAATCAGTGTTAAAATCCATACTGATATCAAGTTTCTTGTTGGAGGTGCGCATTAACTTTATTTTTCCCATTGAATGGGTAACGAACTTTATGTCCAATCCGCCATCACTAATCGTAATTTTTGGCAATACTTTGTCTTTGATTGCCTGCTCTTTAAATCGGTAATCTTGGTTGTAGTTCAAACCTTTTTCATAATAGTTAGTTTCTACCAGTGCGTCATTCTCGCTGCGTACCATAAGTACACCCAGTACAACGATGAAGGTCATAAACAGACCCATTCCAATCATAATTTTTGTGCCCCAGTTCATAAACTATTCGTTAGGAGGTGCTATAAATGTTGTTTCAAAGCGCTCAATACTTTTTCCAGCGCTGATAATTTTAAAGCCTATTTCAGTCTTGTATTGATGAATTGCTTCTAGCGGTAGCAGTACGAAAAAAGTAATTTTAACACTACCACCATAGGCGATGTTGCCTGCAGATTGTATGTATTGGATCTTCGCGCGAGAGTCCTCTGGTATTATTGAATATTTAATTGATGTATTGGTTTTGTTGACCAGTTCTGCTGTGTAAAGATTGCTTACAGAGTCTTTGCCTCTCAATTGGTATAGTGTCCCGCTTGCGCGAAGTATGGTCGTATCTACGTCTGTTCTTCTTACCAGTAGTATGGTTAAGACTGTCATTAGGAATAGCAATACTGCCGCATAGCCATAAATCTTTTTACTGATCCTGAAGCTTGCTTTATATTTGATTTCTGATTCCGATTTAAAGCCAATGAGTCGGACTGGCCGATTTATCTTCTCCATCACCATATCACACGCATCGATGCAAGCCGTGCAATTAATACATTCCAGTTGGGTACCGTTCCTGATGTCAATGCCGGTAGGGCACACTTGCACGCATAATTTGCAATCAATGCAATCTCCATGTAAGTTATCAATGCCCCTGCTTATCTTATTCCGAGGCTCGCCGCGGTTATAATCATAAGCAACTATGATGCTTTGGTCATCTAGTAAAACGCCCTGCAAGCGCCCGTAAGGACAAACAACGGTGCATACCAGCTCCCTGATCCTGGAAAACACCAGGTAAAATAGGAATGCAAATATCCAAATTGAAATAAAACCTGAAACATGCCCGCTTACTGGTTCGGTGATAATTTTAACCAATGTATCCTTACCGATGATAAATGCGAGGAATACATTTGAAATAATAAAAGATATCAGAAAGAATAGGCTATGCTTTAAAGTTTTCTTGTAAAGTTTTTCCCAGTTCAGCGGACCATTATCCAGCTTCTTTTTTTGGATGTGGTCACCCTCAATCCAAGTTTCAATCTTTCTGAAAACAACCTCCATAAATATGGTTTGCGGGCATACCCAACCGCAAAATACCCTACCAAATACAACAGTGAACAATACAATGAAGACAATAAAGGATAATAATGCCAATACAAACAGGTAAAAGTCCTGTGGCCAGAAAATGATACCGAAGAAGACAAATTTACGCTCCAACACATTCAAAAGAATCAGCTGTTCTCCATTTAGTTTTATGAACGGAGCAGAAAACAGGAGGGCAAGGAAAACTAAACCAACTAATGTGCGGTATTTATATAACTTGCCCTTTATTAGGCTGGGATATAGCCATTTCCTGCTATTCCCATCGTCTGTTAGCGTTGAAATCTGGTCTCTAAAATGTGCAGGAGCTTGCGACATGCCGGTTATAATTTATTGCCTTGCGGCGCTTTTGCACCAGGAGGATTCGAACCCTGAAGCGTTAAAATGTAGCTTGCCAGTTCTGCAATTTGTTTTGGTCTAATTGTTTTCTCCCATGCGATCATGCCCTTATCCGGAACGCCATACTTGATGGTCTTAAAGATTTCTTTAACCGTTCCTCCATGTAACCAATACGCATCTGTAAGGTTTGGACCTACAATGCCCTGCGCATTTTCGCCGTGGCATGGCGCACAGGTTGATTTAAAGAGTATGCCTGCAGTTTTCAATTCAGAAGCATCCTTGATTATTTCTACGTTATTCTCATTAATTTTATTCGCTGCATTTCCCGGTTTTAACAACATGGCGGTTTTTGCTTCTTCTGCTTGCCTAAGTTCTATAGCATATTCCTCGTCCTGCAATGGTGCCCAACCGAAAACATGATAGCTCAACAGATAAACGATAGCGAACGTAATCGTACCATAAAACAGCACCATAAACCAGGCAGGCGTAGGGTTGTCCAATTCTGCGATCCCGTCAAACGTATGCTCCATGATCAATTCCTTTTCATCGGATATGGGTTTTAATCCCATTATTTTTTCCAGGATTGATGGCTTAGCCGGTAGGCTTGCCTTAGCTTGCTCCAAAGCAAGTCGTAACAACTCCTTTTCCGCTTCCGTGGCAAAGGGTGTTGGATGAAGCACTTCATTTGCGTAGACTTTAATTACTTTCAGAATCAGCAATGACACTGCAAGTAGAATGATGGCGATGGCCAGCAGTATGCCTATAAATAAATCGGTCATAACTAATCTTCTTTTAAAGGGAGTTCGCTCATGTAGGTTATTTTGTCTTTTTTCATGGTCAACATCAACAGGGCTACCAATATGAAAAACAGCATAAATATTCCCATGGACGTAATTAGATACCCCTGATTACCATTTACTTCAGTTAAAAATTGCTTAAACATTTTGCTTTGTTTTAGTGGTTTCTATTTTGCTTTAATATCAATTCCCAATCGTTGCAAATAGGCAATAATGGCAATGATCTCACGGTCGCTTTTTACATTGTTCTTATTTTGCTTCAGGTCGGCAGCGATCACCTTCGCCTGCTGATCTAAATCTAGGTTCGCTCGATTTTCGTAGCCATCTTCGTAAGGAACACCCAGTCTTCTCATGGCACTAATCTTTGATCTGGTTGTGGTGGTGTCCAGTTTCTGATTGATCAACCATTCATATGGAGGCATAATGCTGCCTGGCGACATGGTCTGCGGATCCAGCAAGTGGTTAAAATGCCAGCTGTTACCATATTTGCCGCCCTCACGCTGTAAATCTGGTCCGGTTCTTTTTGATCCCCATAAAAAAGGATGGTCATATACAAATTCTCCGGCCTTACTGTATTCTCCAAAGCGCTCTGTTTCTGACCTAAAAGGCCTGATCATTTGCGAGTGACAGTTAACACAACCCTCTCTGATGTACAGATCGCGACCTTGTAATTCCAATGGAGAATAGGGTTTAACGCTGCTAATGGTGGGGATATTAGATTTTATAGTAAATGTTGGCATCATTTCAATCATCCCTCCAATAAGAATTACAATTAGAGAAAGCACCAGGAATATCATTGGTTTACGTTCCAGGAAACGATGTGCTTTTTTGTCTGAGCCGATAGGTTGATAATTTGTGGGCAATGGTAAGGCCTCTGCAGGTTCATTGGCCAATAACTTACCTGTTTGTACAGTTTTAATTAGGTTGTATGTCATTACCAATACCCCGGTAAGGTACATCGCACCACCAATAGCCCTTAAAACGTACATCGGAATAATTTGAATCACGGTTTCCAAAAAGTTGGGATATTTCAGCATACCGTCATCATTAAATTGTTTCCACATTAATCCTTGCGTAAAGCCAGCAAAATACAAAGGGACTGCATAGAAAATAATACCCAACGTGCCTATCCAGAAATGGAACGAAGCTAACTTTTTCGAGTAGAGTTCAGTTTTATAGATTCTTGGAATCAGCCAGTACAGTATAGCGAATGTTAAAAAGCCATTCCAACCTAATGCACCAACATGAACATGTGCAACGATCCAGTCGGTATAATGGGCAATGGCATTGATCTGTTTCAAAGCCAGCATCGGGCCTTCAAACGTAGCCATTCCGTAGGCGGTTATTCCAACAACCATAAACTTTAGGGTTGGATCGGTTCTTACTTTGTCCCAGGCACCACGAAGGGTAAGCAATCCGTTAATCATCCCTCCCCAACTTGGCGCAATAAGCATGATGGAGAACGCTACTCCCAACGATTGTGCCCAGGATGGGAGTGAGGTGTATAAAAGATGGTGTGGCCCGGCCCAGATGTAAATAAATATCAGCGACCAAAAATGCAGTATACTCAGTTTGTAAGAGTAAACCGGTCTGTTGGCCATTTTAGGTAAGAAATAATACATCATCCCCAGGTAAGGAGTAGTCAGGAAAAATGCCACCGCATTGTGTCCGTACCACCACTGTACCAATGCATCTTGTACACCCGCATACACGTAATAGCTTTTAAACGCTGAGATTGGTAATTCAAAAGAATTGACAATATGCAGTACGGCAACTGTAACAAACGTCGCAATATAGAACCAGATGGCCACATACATATGTTGCTCTCTTCGTTTAATAATAGTGCCGAACATGTTGATCCCAAATACTACCCATATCAAAGTGATGGCAATATCAATAGGCCACTCCAGTTCGGCATACTCATGCGATGTTGTGAGCCCCAAAGGAAGCGTGATCACAGCAGAAACGATGATCAGCTGCCAGCCCCAGAAATGGATTTTACTCAAAACATCACTAAACATCCTGGCTTTAAGCAGCCTTTGCAGGGAATAGTAAACGCCCATGAAGATGGCATTTCCAACAAATGCAAATATGACGGCATTGGTGTGCAACGGGCGGATCCGGCCAAAGGTGGTGTATTGCGAACCCATGTTCAAGGCTGGCTTAAAGAGTTGCATGGCAACTAATAAACCTACTGTCATGCCTATGATGCCCCAAACAATAGTGGCTATGGCAAAGTTCCTAACGATCTTATTGTCGTAGTAAAATTTTTCAGTCATGTTAATATCTGTATGATGGTTACTGGGAGTAAAATTAATGGCCTTTAGTTTGCCTTCCTGTGATGGATATTTGGCTTAAATGTGATCTTGATCACCTATTTTATCGACAGGCTCAATGACATCATCATCAAATAATATCCTGACAGATGGAGTATAAGTATCATCGTTTTGACCAGACCTCATCGCCCAGAAAAAAGCGGCAAGGAATAACAATGCCAACAGAATACTGCAACCAATTAAGAAAAACAGGATATTCATATAAGTTTGTTTTTTCTTGCAAAAATCCTAACAGCCAGCGTGGTAAAAAGAATAATGGTGATGGTACTCACAGGCATTAATATCGCGGCAATTAGCGGAGATAGCAAGCCCTGAACTGCGAAAAACAGTCCCACTGTATTATATAAAAGGGAAATAGCGAAGGAAAGATGAATGACCTTAACCGCATCTTTGGCCTGCTGTATAAACTGTGGAATCTTTTGAAAACCCTCACCGTCCAAAACCGCATCGCAACCTGGGGTAAAATTGTTGATGTTGTCTGTGATGGCTACTCCTAAATCACTTTGCTTCAATGCACCAGAGTCGTTTAATCCGTCCCCAAACATCAACACCTTACCACCTGCCTTTTGCAGGTCCATGATGTAATCTAACTTGTCTTGCGGCGACTGCTCAAAATGCATCTTCGAACTACTGGTGAAAAATGGGATTAGGGCCCGTTTGTCATGATCACGATCACCCGATAACAGGTGGAGCTCCGCTTTATTGTTTAATCTTTGGACAATGTCTTTAAAGCCTTTCCGCCATGCTTGCTTAAAACTAAAACAGCCAAGATAATTATTGTCGATCATGGCATGTATGCTGCTGTCCTCAAGGGAGTCTTTCAGTGGAAGGCCCAGGAATGCAGAACTTCCCAATTTTACATGATTTCCGTCGACCATTCCACTGATTCCTCTCCCAATTTTTTCTGTATAGCAGTCTGCCGCAAATTTTTCTGGCAGGTTTAAATATTTTGTTAATTCCCTGCTTAATGGGTGACCAGAGTTTCTGGCCAGATCAGCTACTTGCTGCCTTTGGGCATTGGTAATTTCTCCATTGAAGGAAACTGATGCAGCATCCGGACTGGTTATCGTTCCGGTTTTGTCAAAAACATAGGTATTAATTCTTGCCAATTCTTCAATTACCGCATTATTCTTCAGGTAGAATCCGTTTCTGTCGAAGATACTGATGACTGCGGCCATCGTGAATGGCGAACTCAACGCCAGTGCGCAAGGGCAGGCAATAATCAGCACTGCGGTAAAAGATGCCATTGCCTTGTTGGTATCATGAAATAGCCAGTAGGCGCCGGACATAAGGGCAATACTCAAGAGTACAACACTAAAATATTTACTTGCTGTATCACTGAATGTTTTGATGCCGTTCTTGGGCTTAATGAAAGCATCATTATTCCACAGTTGTGTGAGGTAACTTTGAGAAACAGGCTTTAGCACTTCCATTTCTATTGCACCAGTAGTTTGCCTGCCACCTGCATAAACAATCTCTCCAAGAGATTTAATAACTGGCTCAGATTCTCCGGTTACAAAACTGAAATCAATCTCTGCCGTTCCTTTTAACAATATGGCATCTGCTGGAATGATCTCCATACTCCGAACCAATATCCTGTCGCCAATTTTAAGTGAGGCCAGTGGAACAGATTTTCTTATTTCATCTAAAATAATGGTGACGGCAACCGGGAAATAGGAGCGGTAATCACGCTCAAAGGAGATGTGATGAAATGTGCGCTGTTGCATCCATTTCCCTATTTGGAGAAAGAAGATCAGTCCGCATAAGGTATCCACAAATCCAGCACCCGTATGTGTACCAATTTCGTAAAGAGAACGGAAAAACATGACTGCAATACCTAGCGCAAGTGGAAAATCGAGATTTAACCTTCCAACTTTTAGGTTATTCCAAGCTGATGTAAAATAATCCCTGCCACTATAAAGCACCACCGGAACAGAAAACGCCAGATTAAGCCAGCCAAAGAAATGCGCATAGACCTTCTCGAAATTCCCAAGGCCAAAGTAATCCGGGAAACTCAGCAACATCACATTGCCGAAGCAAAAACCAGCAACGGCTATTTTGCTCACTAAATCTCTATCTGTAGAATTGGAGATCTCGTCTTTAACGACATCCTGTAAGCTAATGAGCGGTTCGTAGCCAATAGATCCCAATAATTCAACTACCTCTTTTAAGGTAGTCTCCTCATTTTTAAATGTGATGTTGACCTGTCTTTTTAAAAAATCTACTCTTGACTTTAAAACTGCAGGTTGCAGCTCATGAAGATTTTCCAGCAACCATATGCAGGAACTGCAATGGATTGCTGGAATAAACAATGTGATTATCGTAATTTGATCATCCTGGTAATCTACCAGTTGGGCTGCAATTTCTTGAACATCAAGGTAATCCAGATTTTGCTTAACACCTTTTTGCGTTCGCCCGGGAACATCGTTATAAACGTAATAACTAGATAGATTATGTTTTGATAAAATGGTATAAACTGTCTGGCATCCCACACAGCAGAAAGCCTTTTGATCGGCTTGAAATAACGCTGAAACGATATCTTCTCCACAATGGAAACACACCGACTCTATTGCTGCTGATTGCTCTCTAAGCATAAAATTCCTTTATGCTTCAAAAGTGTTGATTCTTTTAAACCAGAGACGTGACTAGGGTTGCGCTAAATAGTGATGCTCGTCACAAATCAAGCACTAGACATCGATATCGCCGATCAATTATTTTTCCAGGTTGACGGAAATAGAATCTGTTATGTTGACTCCACTGATCGCAGATGAATTGTATAAAATCTTATATTTTCCAGGTGAATTAAAGGTATAAGCTTTTAGCAGGTCAGTTTTAACTGAAAGACTATCACCCGGGGCTATGCTAATGTAGCTATCAGCTGGAGGCGGCATAATTCTTTTTGCCATTGGGCCTTTGTATGCAGCTTCTTCACCACTTTCAGCAACGATATCCAAATATTTAATCATCAATGGTTCAAACGGAGTATGCCATTTACAGAATTTTCTTGCACTATCGGTGTGATTGTAAACGGTAAAGGTGAGCTCTAAAGGAGTACCAATTTTTTGTGTTGGATTGGCAGATAATTTACCGGTGAGTACGGTATCTGAGTGGATAGCGGTAGAATCAGAATGGTTGGCGGTAGTTTCCGTACTGCGTGAGGACTGACTGCAGGCTGCAAAAGCAAAAACTATAGAAGCGGCTAATAAAAATTTTATTTTGTTCATACTTCAACAACGAAGATCACATCTATTTGTTTGAGTCGGTTGATTTTTTACTGATGATTTAATCTCAAAACTGGCATAAATATATTATCTTGAATTAAGCTGATCAGCATCTCAACTGTTACTGGGTAATTAATAATGAACCAAAACTATTTTAAATATTTAAGCGTGACCCCATTTGAATACCAATGGGGCATTTATGTTACTTCCATTGGTTGTTCAAAAGTGGAACCAAATGACCATTACCCAAATCAGGATCATCCGGCAAGTCACCAGCTAACCTGGGATAGGGGGCGGACATTAAACGACTATTATATTGTTTTTATATCCAGAGGCAAGGGAACATATGGTTCGGCGCTAAATGATCCATTTGAAGTAGTTGCAGGCAACTGTTTCATGCTTTATCCTGAAGTTTGGCACAGGTACAAGCCGGATAAAAGACATGGTTGGGAAGAATATTGGGTCGGTTTTAACGGCACTTATGTTAAACAGCTAATGAACGAGGGACTGTTTGATCCTAAAAACCCTGTTATTGACTTAGGTTTTAATACAGATGTGCTCATTCTTTACAAAAAACTAATCGACATGGTTAAAGTTTCTCTGGTTGGTTATCCCCAGCAGGTTGCAGGTCTTGTTATGCAAATACTCGGCTTAGTGAATCAAGCCACAAAGTATAACGACCGGGGAAGCGATCCGATCGCAAAACTTATCGCCAAAGCAAAATTTATCATTCAGGAATCTTTCGAAAATTCATTGGATATGGAGCAACTTGCTGCTGCCATCCCAATGGGATATTCAGCCTTTAGAAAATCTTTCAAAAAAATCACAGGGCAGTCACCAAATCAATACCATCTTAACCTAAGACTGGAACGAGCCAGGAATTTATTAGCTACCACGGCACTGAATGTCAATGAGGTAGCGCAGCAGACAGGTTTTGAATCGGTCTTTTATTTTTCAAAGCTTTTCAAGAAAAAGCATGGCATATCGCCAAAAAATTACAGGTTAACAGGAAATACAGAATAACAGGTTATTGATATCGCTCACGCAGCAGATCTTTCATATAACAATTCAATTCAAACTGATCGGCGACCGGAGTACCAGTAAATGGAACAGTAGGCATGTAGGGTGCCGGACCAAACTCGGTAGTTATTGGAAGTATTTTAGTTTCCAGCAATCGATTTATACTGACAATTTCATCCCACCAGCCTAAAAATTTATCCATGGCATACTGCCATTCAGGGGCTCTCGGATCGGAAACTTGCGCACCTTGCTCGAAACCAACCCTTGCATGAATATGCCTGCTGCGCTTAATAGCTTCTTTTAACACTAAAGGGAAATTCTCCAGCATGCTTTCCGTAACACATGTCCAGTGCGAAAAATCTGCCGTAAGTTGTAATTCTTTATTTTCATCAAACAATGCTTCCATATTTTGAGGTGAATAGCCCAGGCGGCCCCGGTGGGTTTCATGAGTAACTAAAATGCCGGTTCGTTCTGAAAACTCCTGTGCAATATCCACAAGTTCCAATTGTTGCTGAACAGAAAAATAATCCCTGGCCGTGTGAGAATTGATCAGTAGCGGTTCCAGTGCAGCGCATCTCAAAAGATTGGCAGCGAAAGACTCCTTAAAGGCTTCGAAGGTATTGCCATTGGCTTCATGCTGATGTACAATCAAATGCATTTGGTGTCTTTGAATGTGGTTGAGTAAGGTTTTTTGATCAGGTGTCTCCTTTGGAATCCAGGTTTCAATGCCATCATACCCTGCGTCGGTAACTTTATCAAGAAACGATGCAATTGGCAGGTGCTCGTGGCCCCACAATGGGCTTAGAATTTTTATCTCCATATTTTTCTGGGATTATATAATTGGCTAATCGAAACAAGATAGACTTAACGATTTATTGTAGGGGATCATCATTCCAAAATAAGATAGAAATATCAGAAAATATAAATAATTGCAGCTTTTGTAATAAGGAAACGGTGCTCTGGATGGCTAAGTTTGTTCAGCTACCAAATATTAAACATCATGAACACAACGATCACGACAGCACAAGTTGAATTTTATCAGGAAAATGGGTACCTGGTTATCGAAGACTTTCTAAACACTCGGGAACTGGAATATTGGAGAACTGCAGTCAGCGAAGCGATAACGGAACGTAAAGGTCAGAAGATCCCGGGAAGAGCTGGTAAAATTGGAGATGATGACGGAATCAACGAGGATGCGGAATACCATAGTAAAGTTTTTGACCAGTTAATTAACCTTTGGCAAACCAACGATAAAGTGAAAGAAATCATGTTGGATGCCCGCATTGGAGAGATGGCAGCCACGCTTGCAAAAGTAGACGGTATACGGATCTGGCATGATCAGGCACTATTTAAAAAGCCATGGGCAAACCCAACCTCCTGGCATCTGGACACCCCATTTTGGTCGTTTTCAGATCGAAAAGCATTGTCTATTTGGGTAGCGCTGGATGATGCCACTCTCGAAAACGGATGCCTCTTCTTTATTCCTGGAAGTCACAAGGGAACAGGCTTTGAAAACCCTGGTATTGGTAAAAATATGGATTCAATATTTACCTATTATCCTGCATTTATAAAGTCGAATACTATTGCTGCACCCATGAAAGCTGGTAGCTGCTCTTTCCATAACGGCCTCACCATACATGGCGCTCATGCCAATATGACGCCAGGCTCAAGACGTGCAATGACTTGTGCGTATATGCCTGACGGGAATACCTATAACGGAATTCAAAATGTGCTCCCTGATGAGGAAGTTTTCAGATTAGAAATAGGTGACCTGCTGAAAAATGAGTCCCATAACCCCTTAATATTTACTAAGGCAACACCATAATCAAATTAGCACATTCAGTTAGTAGCGCATAAGGGCATAAATAACACCTGAACTATTTGGTTAATTAAAAAATAATATACTTATTTGAGTACATAAACCAACAACTCAAATAATAGCCCTATGCTCTCCAGAAATGCCTTTGTATTTGCACTGACATTATGCACCACTGCAGTGTTTTCTCAACGTAAAGTTGCAGAGAACATGTATCAGCATAAATTAAAAAACGGACTTGAAGTCCTTGTAATTGTAGACAGCACAGTGCCCTTGGCTACGATAGAAATAGCCTGCAGAAATGGTTCTTTTACAGAGCCTAACGAATACAATGGTTTAAGCCATTTATATGAGCATCTTTTCTTTTCAGCAAATAAGGACTATCCAACACGTTCCAGTTTTGTGCAACGAAGTAATGAATTGGAAATCAACTCTAATGCCACTACCAGAGAAGAAGTAGTTAATTATTATTTTACATTGCCCTCAGCAAACCTTAAAGGTGGTTTAAAATTCATGAATTCTGCTATCCGGAATCCGCTGTTCTTAGCAGAGGAAATGAAGAATGAAAATGAAGTGGTCAATGCAGAATTTACCAGGCATGAATCAAGTCCGATGTTTGATTTTATTGAGGAAGATAGCAGGCGACTATGGGGAGCCAATTATTCCAGGAAAAATGTGGGAGGTAATCACGAAATTATCCTTTCTGCAACTCCTGCAAAAATGGATTCCATAAGAAACAAATACTATTGGCCCAACAATTCCGTCTTGGTGATAGCGGGCGATGTTAAAAGTGAGGAAGCATTTACAGCAGCTGAAAGCATCTTTGGAAGTTGGAAGCCATCAGAGTTTGATCCATTTAAAAAGTGGCCAATCCCGGAAGTGCAGCCGTTGACTAAAAGCGACTACTACATTTTAAAAACGGACAAGGTACTAGATCCTGAAATACAATTTAGCTGGCATGGTCCAGATACCAGAAACGACGTTTTAGGAACCTACGTTGCCGATGTGTTTTCTTATTTAGTAAATCAAAACGGCTCAAAGCTCAAAACAGCCCTGGTAAATTCAGGCCTGGCTCAGGACGTTAATGTTGGCTATTACACTCAAAAGTACACAGGACCAATCAGGTTAGGAGTTAGCCCTAACCCTGGAAAAATCAAAGAATGTTACGAAGAGATTCTTAAACAACTCGCACTTTGGGATGATGAAGATTACCTTACCGATGCTCAGATAGAACGTGCCAAGCGGCTGCTTGCCATAGAGCAGGTAAAGCGTAGAGAGGTAACTTCAGAGTATTCACACTTAATATCATTTTGGTGGGCATCTGCCTCTATCGATTATTATTTACATTATGAGGAGAATGTTAATAAGATTACCAGAAAGGATCTAATTGATTATGTGCGTAAGTACATAAAGGATAAGCCCCATACAGCAGGCCTGCTCATTCACTCTAGTCTTGTAGATACCGTTAAGCCAGAAGAATTCTTCAAATCCAAATAACGCTCATGAAAAAATATTTAATCAGTTGCGTATTCATTGCATTGGCTTGTACAGCCGCAGCGCAAATTCCAGCCGTTTCTTTTGATGTAAATGGTTTAAAAGTAATTTTCCGGCCTACACAAAAGGAAACAGTCAGCATAGCCATGTACTTTAGGGGTGGGGTCATGAACTACAAACCGGAGCAGGCTGGTATTGAAAATTTAGCATTGGCAACCGCTACAACTTGCGGCACTAAGAACTACAAAGTATATGACTATCAGGAATTAGCGGATGAATATGGCATAGACATTACCGGCGCATCAACTACTGACTACGGCGTTATTAGCATGGATTGTATTTCCAAATACCTGAATCAAGGCTGGAAATTGTTTTCGGACGCTATCGTTAATCCAGCTTTTGATGCCACAGAATTTAGCAACCAAAAAGAACGGATCATATCAGTAACACATGCCAGAGAGGCTAGTCCGGAAGCAATGGTTGATCAGATGACTTTTACCACCATGTTTAAAAATACGCGGTATGCAGTGCTACCGTTTGGAAGTGAAAGTACATTGCGAAATTTAAGCCCAGATAGTGCCAGAAATTATTATTTCAATACGCTATTGAACAAGAACAGAATGTTTTTGGTAGTGGCAGGGAAAATTAGCAGGGAGGAATTAGAGCAAAAAATTAAACAAGCTTTTGCATCAATACCTTCCAGGCCATATACTTTGCCTGTTTACAATGATGTTCCGCTCAAGGGCGATCGCCTGGTTACCATGCAGCGTAATATTGCAACAAATTACATCAGCAGGGTGATGAATGCTCCTTCAATGAGTAATCCTGATTATCCGGCTTTCAGACTTGCAGTATCCGTATTGAGCAGTTATCTGCATTACAAATTAAGAACAGAGCAGGCACTTTCCTATGCCCCTGGCGCCACTGTAAAACTGTTGCAGCTACCGTACACGTCGCTCTATGTAAGTACCACCCAACCTAAAAAATCTATCCAGGGAATGATGGAAGCGTTTAACGACATCAAACAGGGCAATTACAATACCAACGTTCTTAAGGATATAAAAAAGAGTTACAAATTAGATAATTACAATGATCAGGAAAGCGCCGTATCGATAGTCAATAATCTTGGTAAAGCCGAAATACTGGGCGATTATAAACTTGAAGAGAATTTACTCGATAAAATTAGCGCAGTTGATGCCGCGGAGGTAAACAGGGTGTTCACTAAATACCTTACTGGCGCAATATGGGTTTATCTGGGTGATGAACAGCTAGGTAAAGATGCTTTTAAATAACCGGGTTAATGCGAATATAAATCCAGGCTAACAAAAAAAGTTGTCCCATTGGCACCGCTTTCAAACCAGATCTTACCATTTTGTAGTTCTGTATAAGTTTTAGTGAGCTTTAGACCAAGTCCAACACCTTTTTCTTTTTTGGTGCCGTAAGTACCGTTACTCTTAAGTGAAAATATGGTCGGTATTTGTTCTTCAGCTATTCCTATACCCTCATCCTTGATAGATAAAATGCATTTATCAAATTCCTTAAAAATATTTATTGTGATCGTGCTTCCCGACCGGGAAAACTTAATCGCATTGTTTAGGAGATTTCTTGCGATGAGCTGCAACATGTCCGGATCAGCAATTATTTTGAAGTCTTCATTTTCCAGAAATACCAGGCTAATGTTTTTTTCGCTTGCTATTCTTTCCTGGAAGGCGATGGTAGGTATCAGTGCTTCTCTAACAAAAATGGGACTAAGTTTAACCGTATTGCCTTCCATCTGATCTTTTGCCCAGGTCAGAATGTTTTGAAGCATGGAAGATGTTTGTTGTGTGGCTGATAACAATTGCTTTTCAATCTCAGCTCTTTCTTCGTTGCTCAAGTCTAGCTGGCTAAGCAGTGAAAGATAATCTTCGATAGATGACAAAGGTGCTCTTAAATCATGCGCAACGATTGAGAACAGCTTATCTTTGGTTTCGTTGCTATTCTCTAAAGATATTAACCTGCTTTCTGCCAGTTCTTTTTCTCTGTTATAACTCTTTTTCATGAACATGGTGATCACAGTTATCAAAATAATCACTTCAAAAAAAGTTTGTGCTAGGTCCAGAAGTTTATGTTGTTTGTTTACATAAATCGTTTTTACCAATTCTGGATGCAGGTATTCTATACTTAACAATACGGCCAAAAAAACAAAGTTTAGCGGTATCCATATCCAAAATTGCTTTTTAGGAGTAACGATAGCTAAAATGAAAATAACGATCACAAAGGTAAACAGGTTAACCCCGCCAGATCCGTCGGCCTGAAAATACGTACCACCACAAAGCAGGTTAAATGATATCGCAAAAATTCCAACCGCGATACCTAACTTTCCCTTACAACGCGATAAATAATATCCAAATAACATTACCGCAATTAAGGGTAATATCAGATAACCATATAGGTCTAAACCAATCGCAAAATTGATAACCGCATTTATAGAAGCCCCAATGGTTGAAAAAATACAGACTGCATTAAATATCCTGCTTTCCATCGAGTAATGGAATTCATTTCCGATGATTAAAGACCAATACTGTTTAAGTTGGGTTGAGGATTCCAAAATGATTAAGCGGCTAAACTCAAATATATAAATTAAGAGTTAATAGTGCCCAATCAAGTTTATGCACAAACCACGTATTTTTTAACAATAATCGTAAGTCGGTATCTATAAGTCGTTATAGTTAACAATCTTCACTTCCTTGTTTTTGGCTAAAATATTTTCCATCCATTTTCTATGGGATGCACCTACGGCTACAACAATACGCTTAGCCTTTTTTGCCTTTGCCTGCTCAATGATGTTTTTACACATTCCTTCATTTCTAAGCATCCACTGCGCTATCATGTCCTTCACCTCAGCAGTAGGGAAGCCCGGGTAACCATAAAACTTACTGCCGCCATAAAAATTCCAGGCTTCATCCAGTTCGCCATATTTAGCGGTATTCATCCCGGCATATGGATCAGCGTTGAAAACTTTGCTCTCCTCAGCCGAGTAATTCATATAAGCTTCACGCTGGTTGACTGTGTTGGCCTCTGCTGATAGCGGATCTGCTTTTGCCTTTGCGGAAAGTATTTTGTCCAATGAGTCCACTTTTCCCCAGGCTTCACTCCATGGTTTATCGTAGGTTTGGCAATCCATGTTATAAATTTGGTCCTGTTTCAATTGGTAGATCAGTGGAAAATAGATGTTGCTATACTCACTTCCAGGTCGATATAAGCCAGCCCTCTTCAGCGAATCCTGACTACCAAACATCTTGGCATAAACCGCTAGTTCTTCTTTAGAAAAAGCCTTTTTCATATAATTTTCCAATATAAAAATTTGATATTCCGTATTGCCACGATCCCATTGAGTAGCAGATGCAAGTGCGAGATTCATCCTGAGCTTGTGATAGTAAGCAAAGGAAGAAAGTGCTTTTCTGCTTTTCTTTACATTAGCTTTTAGCGATTTGAACTCCACGGGATTTCTTTTGGCTAGGTAGTCATATCCTTTTTGAAATGCTTGCTTGGCCCAGTTATCTGCGTCCAGTTTATTATAGTCAGAACCCGGGAGATATTCTCCAAAAACCATGTCTGGTTTAAAGTTTTTGAACTTATCAATAATGGGTTGGTAACCCTGCGCAGAAGCCGCATTGTTATGGCTTGAACCCACAATTACGATTTCAATTTGAGCGTTTGAATTAAACGTGAAAGCGATTAACAGCAAAATGATGTGGCTGAGGCTGTGTGATAATTTCATAATGATTCTTTTTTTGTTTGCTGATTCAAATATGAGTAGCCCGCATTGGCTTAACTATTTATTTATCCCAATCGGCTTTATTATTATCCCAACATGGAACAAATAGTTGGTTTAACGTTATCTGTACACAGGAACTATGGGTGTAAAATGGACATTTCCGAGGGTTGATATGGACAACTACATTGTTTAACTTTATCAAAAAAAGCATCATGAAACACCTGACTGTCCTGGTTCCTAATGGCGAGAATAATTTGAGCAGCATTGTTGGCGCATATAAAATATTGAGCAGGGCCAACGACTACTGGCAAGGCTTGGGCAAACCATCTGTATTCAAAATACAAGTAGCAGGGACTGCCCCGGAAGTGGGGTTTTACAACAATCTATTCTCAGTAAAGCCGCATGCGCATATTGACGATATCAGCAAGACCGATCTAATTATCATTCCTTCGCTTAACCACAATTACGAACAGGCGATCAAAGAAAATGAGAAACTAATAGATTGGATTGAGCAACAATATAAAAATGGGGCAGAGGTAGCCAGTGTTTGTACGGGAGCTTACCTGCTGGCATCAACCGGATTGTTGGATGGCAAAAGTTGCTCAACACATTGGATAGCTGCCGACCATTTTAGACAGCGTTTCCCTAAAGTGAACTTACAGGAAGACAAATTGATAACAGATGAAAATGGGATCTATACCAACGGAGGAGCTTATTCCTTCTTAAACCTGATCATCTACCTGGTGGAAAAATACTACGACAGGCAAACTGCCATCTATTGCGCTAAGGTTTTCCAAATTGAAATGGACAGGCATACGCAACAGGAATTTATCATTTTTAAAGGGCAGAAACAGCATGCCGACGAGATGGTCAAAGAGGCACAGCGATATATAGAGAGTAACCCTCATGAAAAAATTGCTGTAGATTTTCTGTCGACAAAGTTCGCAGTAGGTCGGAGAAATTTCGACAGGAGATTTATTAAAGCTACCGGTAACACGCCATTAGAATATCTGCAGCGGGTAAAAATAGAGTGGGCTAAGCGTGCATTTGAAGTCAATCATAAGACGATCAATGAAGTCATGTATGCAGTTGGCTATTCAGATGTAAAGGCCTTCCGGGAGGTTTTTAGAAAAATTACCGGTATTAGTCCACTGGAATATAAGAATAAGTACAACAAAAATCTGTTGTAACATTTGCCAACCGACCGTATCTAACCCGGCATAAATAAATAATTATCTCGAAATAGCCTGGTCGGAATGATGGATTTTGAAGAAATTTACAAGCGTTATGCTCCGCAAATATTTAGAGTTTGCAGGGGGTATACCAATGACGAGGAATTTGCAAAGGATATTTTACAGGATACGTTTATAGCAGTTTGGAAGGGTTTGCCCAACTTCCGCAATCAATCACACATTAGTACCTGGATTTTCAGGATCGCAACAAATAAATGCCTCCGTGCTATGGAGGTCGCCAAACGCATGCCTTTTGCAGAACTGCCATTTAATCTGGCTGAAACAGCGGAAGATTCCTCAGAAGAAAAGCTTGCTTTTCTTTATCAATGCATATCCGAGCTCGAGGAGACAGAGCGCATCATCATTTCTTTAGAATTGGAAGGTTTGCCACAGGCTCAAATTGCAGATGTAGTAGGCTTAAGCAATGGGAATGTCAGGGTAAAAATACATCGGATAAAGGAAAAGTTAACCCAAAAATTTAAAGCAAATGGAAGATTTAGATAGCTTAAGGAAAATCTGGCATACTGCGAATACAGATGTTCTGCCAAGTTCAAAAGAGATGATCTCTTTTGTTAAAAATTTTAGAAATCAAAAGCTCAGAAAAAAGTGGACTGTGATCATATCGTCGTCATTATTGGTAATCCTGATTTTGCTTGTCCTATTTCTAATTGATTTTCAGCTCATAACAACATATATAGGTGGTGGCATCATGGCAATCTCCATTGCGCTGCTTGCTGCGACAAACATTCAATCGCTAAAGCGCTTTTATCAACTTAAAGACTATAGTAATATAGATTTCCTGGCCTTTATTGAACAAACACGAATTAATCAGATCAGATATTACAAAAGAACACAGGTAATCATCATGTTTCTTAGTTCAGTTGGTTTGGTACTCTATTTATATGAGCTTTCTCTTAAGCATAAATTGTGGTTTCTGGGTGGATGCGTCCTTTGGTTCACGTATCTTATTTTGATGTGGTTTTTGGTTAGGAAAAGAAACTTTCAAAAAGATGCTGAAGAGCTTTTAGCTACGCGTGAACAATTAGAAAAAATATTAAAACAACTAAAATAATATGAAACGTAAAAATATGTCTAAATCTGCCCTGACCTTGCTGGTCACAGGTCTAATGATGGTTACGATAGTACCTGCTGTTGGACGGTATGTGTTAATTTCAGATCCTCTGAAAGGTTTTTTAACCGGTTTAGGTTTGGCTTTTGAATTTATTTCGCTAGTCAAAATTCAACGTGATCAAAAAAATGCAAATTGTACTAATGGATCATAATCCGTACTGAACAACCAAGACACCTGTATGGTTGTTAACAATTTAATACACTATACTAAAATGGTTTAGACTGGTGATTTTAAAAAATCAAACAAACGAACTTTTAAAATGTAGTGATCTTAAATATCAGGTCAATTTCCGCTACATGAAAAAAAGAGGTTTAATAAAGTGCACAGCAGCGTTATTTTTAATTTGTTTCACAATTACCGCCTGCAAAAAGAAAGATGGTGATAAACCTGCTGACCAACCTACCGAAGTGCTTAAAGCTGATGTGTACGCAGCAGGCCGCATTGATTACACAGCAACCTATTGGAAAAATGGCGCAGCTACAAAATTAGGTACTGCTGGCTCTGATGCTACTGGACTTGCGCTATTGGGTAATGATGTCTATGTATGTGGAAATCAAAGCACTGGTAATGGAAATTCTAAGGCAAAATATTGGAAGAATGGTGTTTCGGTCGACCTTACTGACGGGACTAACTATTCAGTGGCGAATGACATTTTTATAACAGGTAGTGACGTGTATATCGCCGGGGCCGTTGCCTACAAAGCTACCTACTGGAAAAACGGAGTTCCCGTTACGCTGCCTGGTAGCACAGTAAGTGCTGTTGCGAGTGGAATAGCCGTAGTCGGCACCGATGTTTATGTAATTGGTAAAAGATCTCTCGATGTTTCCTCTCCAATTGTTTGCTATTGGAAAAATGGTCAGCTAACGGACTTAACCGATCGCAGCACCTATGCTACTGACCAGGCGATCACCGTTTCTGGAAGCGATGTTTACATGACCTGGTCCGCAACATACAATACGGCAGCAAATCTGCAGACAAGCTATTCGAAGAACATGGGTACGCCTACAATGATTGACGATGGGACAAAGGATGTAAGAGGTAACTCAATAGCGGTTTCCGGAATTGATGTTTACGTTGCAGGGTTCGGGCCAGCTGGTAATGGTCTATCAATTGCCGCCAGGTACTGGAAAAATGGCCAGGCAGTTTCCCTTACAAATGATAGCGATGGTGCATTTGCGCTAAGCATTGCTTTGTTAGACAACGATGTATATGTTGCAGGATATGCCCAAACCAAAACCGGTGCTAAAGCTACCTATTGGCTAAATGGTAAAGCGGTTTCATTAACAGATGGAACAAGTGATGCGCTAATTAGAAAGATAGTAGCCGTAAAAAAATAATCGGCATCATCGATTAAGAAACGGCGATGTTATTTCATGACCTGCAACAACTTATTGACTTCTGCCGTTTTTTTCAATGTCCTTTAATACCGAATCCAGTTCCAGATCTTTACCAGCCAAAAAATCTTCAATCCGGTAAGTAATTGGAACATCTGGCATGACGCCCCTGCCGTCGATATTTGTAATGTCGCCAAAAAACGCAGGAAGAGTTCCATAGCGCATCAACAATTGACTTGCAGGCAATGTAATTGTTTTCAATATCATAGCCGTCCATACATTTTTACTACCGCCTGTCTCTTCACCCACAAGCGTTACATTTTTTAATTCTTTTAAATTCGCTGCAAGTAAACTGCCGGCAGAAAAGGACCCTCCATCAATCAATACATATATTTTACCTTTAAAATTAAAATGATGAGGCTGGATCATCTCGAAGTCTGACATTGACGACTTATCAACCCATGCCCGTATTTTGTCATTGTCGTACAGTCTTTTCTGTTTTTTTATTTCTTCAGGAAGTCTGTAAAAATATCTCGGAGAATCTATCAGGTGACTATAAAACCTCGCTGTCCAAATTAAATTTCCGCCGGTATTTCCCCTTAAATCGACGATCAACGTCTTTAGCTTACGCTTTTCTATGTCTGCAAACATATCTTGATAACCCCCATACTCAGGTCCGATATTAAAATTGCGTAATTTAATATAGGCAATATTGCTATCAACAGATAACCTCCTATAGTCTGCACTAGCCGGTGTTACACCGCCAACGCTGTCAAAGCCCTTCTTGAGTTGTGGATCTAACTTAATTTCCCTAAGGTTGCCTGATGACCGGATTGAAATGTTGAGCGCATCTTTTTCCGGAAACAAGAACCGGTAACGCTCAGCAAATAAACCATGGTTCATCAGATTTTTTTTAAACGTGGTATTGTAACCGTCTGAAGTAATGTAGCCATATAAGCTATCAATCAGTCTTGCAGCGGGAATATTATTGATGCTCAAGATCTCTGAACCTTTGACGATGGTGGAATCAGCATATATATTCCTGGCAATAAATAGCCTGTTCCCGGTCACATAGTAGTCGAACTGATAAATAGGGTGCTGCAATGATGGCTTTTTCAAAAAAGCAATGTCCTGGGGAGTTAATTTCGAATAATCTATCGCTACTGTCAAATGCCCATCGCCGATACTACTGATCACCCGTTGTAATTTTATATACAGCGCAATCGGGGTGATCGGTTTGTCTATTGTCTTTCTTAAGCTGTCAAATTTGTAGTCAAGCGCCTTTTTAGAGATGTATAGATATAAATTCGGATGTTCTTTTTCCAGTGTAGTTTGTACGAGATCAATGTCTTTTTTAAGATCAGATGGTTGAAACAGTTGTTTGGACATCTGATCCAAATACTGCGCATTTAAACTGAGTGTTGTACAAAAAAATAGTACAAAAAAAACGGGAACTGAAAATTTCATGTCACCAAGATAAAACGAATGGATGTAATTATTGGTAACAAAAGATTCAAACATTAGTCTATCGATAGCAATATGTTTTATACCTTTAGTTATGACCACGGAGACCTTTTTCAGCAATGAAGTTATTGATCCCGATTTACTTCCAAAACACGAAGATGTTCAGTTAAGCCGACCACATCCCGATTACTGGAAAATCATTTGTATTAATCTATCGATCATTTTTTTCCTTTTTGGAATAATAATCGGTATTCTGCTGTTCTTTGATGAAACAAGACCAAATGCCAAATGGATTATTCCAGTATATTCAGCTTTTTTAGGCATTTTCTTTCTAGTTTTTCGCATTAGCTTTAAAAAACGGGGATATGCTATCCGCACGCATGACGTGATCTATAAAAGTGGAGTTATCGTAGAATCGACTATGATTGTTCCTTTAAACAGGGTTCAGCACATCGAATTAAATGAAGGACTTTTTTCCAGAATATACAAATTGGGATCACTACAACTTTTTACCGCAGGCGGCCAGACAGGCCATATCCATATTTCGGGCATTCCAATTGATGAAGCCAAGCGCATCAGAGATTTGTTATTGAAAAAGCTAGACCTGCTTGAAAATCCAACACCAGAAATGAAGCCTAATGAATAACGATTTTAGCAAACCGCAGCGTGAATCGGCCTTTGGCATTGTTATAATGGGCGCTCATACCATGCTAAGGATTGGCAAAGCTACTTTTTTCTTATTCATTCTTGCTTTTGTAAAGATGTCGAGCACATCTTTCACTTATCTTATATTAGGCATTTTAACAATTATCATATTCAGTTTTATATTCGCATACTTACGGTATTTAAAATTCACATTCTTTTTGGATAAAGAAAAGCAGGAGTTTGTGGTGAATAAGGGGATCTTCAATCGTGATCAGGTAATTATTCCACTCGATAAGATACAGCAGGTTAACATCAACCAGAATATTCTGCAGAAAATTATCGGCGTTTATGGGTTAAAAATCGATACAGCCGGTGCTCATGGTGAAGAAGTAAGTATAAAAGCCATTGATGAAACTTCAGCCTATAACCTTAAAGAACATCTGTTAAACAAAAAAACTGTAATAGATCCGCATTCGGAAATTGAAGAAAAAAATGAAAAGACAGAAGAAGCACCTTTCTTAAAAATAAGCGCATGGACTTTGTTTAAAGTTGGATTAACATCTAATTACGGACAAAGCTTAGCTTTACTTGCCGCTTTTTTTTATACTGTTATTTACGAAGGAAGACAACTGCTTGATAATTTTCAAGTTGATAAACATGAAATTCAGAGTGCGGTAACAGGTATGTTAAGCATTGTTACTGTTTTTATCTTAATTGCCTGCCTTTTAATTGTATTGTTGATTGTTAACCTGGTCAGAACATTTTACAAGTATTTCGAGCTGGAAATCAGTGAACATACAAACACACTTTTGATCTCGTCAGGACTAATCGCTAAGAAAAACACCTTAGTCAGCCCAGGCAAAGTTCAGATTACAAAATATAGCCAGAACTACTTTCAAAAAAAGATGAACATGTTGAATATGAGTTTAAGACAAGCTCATTTTGGTCAAAGTAAAAAAGGACATGAAATGCAGGGCAGCACTTTAGAAATTCCGGGGTGTAATGCTGGTGAACGGGATGAATTGTTAAAAATGATACTGGGTAAGGCACCAATTAAGGGAAAAACCTTTGTTCCAGACTGGCGATTTTTAAACCTGCCAATTTTCTTCAAACTGATATTACCCGTTTCCATCTTTTTGCTCCTGGCTTTTAATGTCCCAGAGCTGAAACCTTTTATTTATTTCGCAATTGCATACTTCGTTATAGGTATGCTTATGATTTATATCAGCTACCGATGGCACCGTATTTCGGTAAGTGATGATTTCATCATCAAAACCAGTGGCATTTGGGATATTTCGGACCAAATTATAGTACCGAATAAGATTCAGGCGATTACAACTTTTCAATACCCCTGGCACAAAGCAGTGGATGTTGGACATCTTACTTTACATACCGCTGCAGGTCAGATTCATTTTAAATACGGCAATTATACCGAAATTAAGCAATTGGTAAATTATTGGTTGTACCAGGTAGAGTGTAAAAATGAGAATTGGATGTAAATCTAACAGCTTAAATAAATACCTGCATTCAATTTAAAAGCCCTTTAGGAATCTCCTATATTGCTCCTATATGGCATAATAAAAATAGGACTATGATAGGAGTTGTATAGGAGTTTAATAGCTATTGAGTTCGTGTTTTACACATATGACAGTCCTTTGTGAGTCGTATACAACCCTTTTATTTATAAAACTCATATCGAACGCTCTCAAATGCCTCCAGCAAGCCTTAATAGTTAATGGCTTTATTTCAGACAATTCAACAAGGATATAATTAATTTAAACGTAGAAACATGAAGACTCAGCACACCTTTCATTGGATCTTGTCCTTGTCTTTGTATTACTTTAACAACAGCTCTGTAGTACCTCCCTCGCAAAACTAGTACATTTTAGCGAAGGAGGGAATACTCAGTTTCGAGCGAGGTATGATTGAGGTCGGGCCGAGACCACTTCATGCAGAGAAAGAAGCGCTATGTGGGCGCCTATGAAAAGCACAGGATAAGGATAATAAATAGAAACTAGACAAGGACAGTTTATTTTAGAAGAGCCATTGTATTGGGAGGTTCAACGACATTCATTGTAATATACAATACGATTGTTTGAGCACTAAAAAGTAAGAATTTTAGAATGTGTAAACTTCCTCATATATTAGAAAAATAGAGTGCTTGGGAGAAATTTTCTGAAGTAGAAAATCCGATATATATAAGTTATGCCTCATTTTAAGACGACAGTATGGACACAGAAATAAAACTTTTACATTGGAGAGAAGGACAACCAAAAGCCGAAAGACTTGCTGCAAATCTTTTAGACTTAGACGGGTTTACTTCCATTGATCCACAATGTCCTCTTGGTGGACCTGACGGAATAAAAGATGTTATTTGTGAAAAAAATGGATGGAAATATGTTGGAGCAGCTTATTTCCCGACAACAATAAAAGAATTTAAAGATATTAAGAAAAAATTTATTGATGACTTAAAAGGTGTTGCAAAAAACAAGGTTGACGGTATTGTATTCGTTACTAATCAGAAATTGACGCCTTCAGAAAGAGAAACGTTAATCAAAGAAGCAAAAAGCAAAAAATCAATAGCATTAATTTATCATATTGAGAAAATAAGGGTCTTGTTGGACAGTCCACAAGGGTTTGCATTACGCTTAACAATCCTTGGCATCGAAATGACAAAGGAAGAACAACTGAGTTTCTTCTCCGACCAAAGAAATTATTTAAAAAAATTACTTAGTGAACAGAGTGAACATATAATAACTTCTATTGGTAAAAAATTAGACGGCTGGAAAGCTCCATCCGAAAAAGTGTTCTCATTTATGCAGAATTTGTATGAGACAACACAAAGCACAATGGCGAACTTTCAACAAGCAATTCCGAAGACAGACAAAAGAAATTTACTATTTCCAAAAGTTAGCATAGTTACAAGTGAATTAAATAAAGACTTACTTTGCCTTTTGCACAAGGCAATTCTCTTTGAAACCAATAATGGACTTTTAGGACAGTTAAGAAAAAATAAAGTTTGGATTGGTTCGCCAAATTCTACTCTTAACGATGCAACTTATATACCACCAGACCCTGACCAAGTTGACCCACTAACAGAAAAATTATTACTTGAGTGGAGAAATATTTACCCTGACTTACTAAAATCAAAAGATAAAAATTACATACTTGAAGAACTTACCAAGTTCCATTCTAAGTTTTTAGCCATACATCCTTTTCTTGACGGTAATGGACGAATAGCAAGATTTTTACTTACACAACAAGCAAGTGAATTACTTGAAAGCAATAAGCAAATCATCCTCGAAGACAAAACGCCATATTTTTTAGCATTGGACAAAGCTAACAAAGGGGAAATGGAACCGCTGAAACAAATTATAACACAAGCAATTTACGGGACGGATGAAATTAAAAACGAGGCATAACAGCAGCTACCCAAAAGGCGGGGTTTCGTGCTTTGTAGACGCATTTATGCAAGCCTAAAGTTCAGTTCTCCGAATGAAGTTCAGTAGTAAAAAGCTCGCCCTTTAGGTAGCTGCCAAACGTTACTTGCAATTTTAAAAGACAGTAGTATAAACCAAAAAATAGACTTTTATGTTTGAACATTATTCAATTGACGGAAGCGTTACCAAATTATCAAAAGAAGACGCAATAAAAAAAATGGACGAAATATCCGAACAGTGGGAAGATGAAATTACGAGCTTCGGAAAATTATTAATGGGTGTTTTTGACTGGGCTTACGAAGAAACGACAAATGGGATTGAACTGAAAATTCCAAATTTAACTGACGGTGGCTCTGTTCCTAAAAATGATGTTGCTACTAAAAAATTTGGATTTGATATTTACGGTGATTGTTTTTTAAAATTGTAATTTATGATAAACACAAACAATAAGTTTTCGGACGACAATGCAATGAGCTACGAATATTTGATAAGAAGAGCTCATCAATGTGGGAGATATGGCGTAGCTGGTGCAGACGCAGACACATATAGAAGTTTAGTGCGTAACGCAAGCACCTATTATTCCGAAATGGAAGCAATAAAAAACAAAACAGAGCGCAAATGGCTGAGAAATGAACAAGAAATGTTAGCTGACTATATGCGTTCTTGTGGCGAATTGAAAGGATATATGAAACCGCAATAGAAAAAGTAAGAAAAGACTTCGACAATCTTAGTAGCGTTAAATTGAAAATTCGATCTCGTATCAACTTTGTGCAAGGTTTAGTTAGTTTAGCGCTTTGAAATCAGATTCATTGCAAAGCAACGTGAGGTCAAATATGATTTTGGTTTTAACAGATTATAAAGCTTAGAAAATATCTGCGACACATTATCAAAATCTCAGCATTATTTTAGAGTTTGCAGTTTACACTAAAATAGTTACTCAGCAACCTTAGTTTGCTTAATTAACGAAGATTATTTTAAATTTGATTTCTGAAGGTATCTAAACTTATTAATGCTATGCCCCGATTTGTATGGCTAGGTTAGACAATATTAGACCAATCCGTAGTTATAATTGACTTAAATGAAACGACAGAACATAAGAATATGGACAAATTTATAAGTGAGGGTGCAGATTGGTTCACATTTATTGGCTTTATAATAACAATACTTACATTTTTGGGAGTTCTTTTTAACAAAAGTCTTCTTAAAAAGATTAATCGAAAGAGCTTTTCTATCAATAGAATGCCAGAAAATTTGAGTGATTTAAAAACAATTAGTAGAAATATTTCAGTATTTAACGCTCAATTTGATTATAAAAAATCAGAGATATTAACCGAAATAAATAAAATTTCGCCAATATTAAAGTCCTTGAAAAAATCTTTAAATAAGGCAGATTTGGAACATTATAATTCACTTAACTCTGAAATTAAAAAAATAAACAAAGTGTATTATGAAGAAAGTAAAGTGAAACGTATAAGAAGATTAATCGGGAATTACATTGTTCTAGATGAAGACTTTGTTGATAAAATATACAGACTTTTAACTGTTCTAATAACCGACATTGAAAATATATCGAATGATAACAAACAAAATTTAATGTAACTATGAGTAAAGAAAATGATTTCATATTGAAGTTGACTAAAGAAACTTTGAGGAACAATATTAAATGGACTGACAAACAAAGTAAGAGCCTTGTACTTCCTCACGAAGAAAGAGCAACAAGTAAATTATATATAACAACCATTGACGACAAAAAATTCAGGATTTACGAGTTTCAATATAAGCATTATATTGATGAAGATGAGTGGCTTTGGAATCAAAGAATTAGATTTGAAATGATAGATGCGAATGAAGAAAAGATCTATGAATTTGCATATAACTATTCTCTAAATGATTTATTTAATGCGGTGACAAAGTCTACCTCTGGTGTTGATGAATTTTTAGATAAATTCTTAAACTAACATCTGATTGCAAAGTGAAGTTTTTTGCCTCGATTTGCGCTACTTTCACCGTTAAATGAATGAAATAATGATTGTTAAATCAACGCAAATATGTCAAACATTCTTACAAGGACTTCTCATTTTCAATATCCAACAAGAGAAGAGTTGAAAGATGTATATAAGAGCACTCCAGACCTTCACAGTTTTGGTTTTCCTTCCGATGGCTCTATGGAATCAATGTTTTCTATAGCAGTATAACAGATACTTACAGAGATAATAATTTGAATTATTGGGACGGTGTGCTATTAAATAGGATGGGGCATTGTAACTTACATTTCAAATGCAGTAGTAAATTTAAAGCGGCGATTTCCTGAAGACTTAGCGCTTTTTGAGCACAATCACTATGTCAACCGACTAAATTTTGATTATTATGCTGAAATAGTTTACTATCATTTTTCCACGGTTAAAGATATTATAGCTCGGATTTTTAACATCGACTATAGTTTTAACATTTCCACTAAAAAAATTATTTTAATGAAGTATTTATAAAAAAAAAATACCTAATGAACCTTTTACGGAGGTAATTGAGAATTTTTTAAATAAAACAACCCTAGAAAAGGAATATCGCGACAGCTTCACAAACCGCACTCCAATAAACTATCCAGACATTAGATGTTCTGTTGACTCGAAAACCAGTGAAATCACCTATTATTCAGCAATAGACAGCTACGTGAAATCACCAATTATAAAGGCTAATATGGATGTCACGTTATTAGCTGACATGCTAAATGAACTTAAAGGCCTAATGCCATTAACCTTTATCATTATTTCCTCAATTATTAAGAATTTAAGTCACAAGCCTCAGTTTTGACTAATAGTTTTCAATGATTTAAAGGAAGAAAAACAGCTGGCTAACACCTAGCGAAAAAAAAGTTAGTTTACAATAGACGACTTAACAACACAGCGTGATATGTGAATTACTTATTTTTTAATAGCTCATTTTTTTCCCTCTCGCTAGCAAGTAGGCGCTCATAAAGCTCAACTACTTTATCTAAAGGATTGTAATGACATTGATAATTGTACTGGTATGCTGATGCGTTATCATGCATATTTTGAATGTGGAATATAAGAACCTCTTCACTGAAATTCTTTATCGCTTCGGCGCTCACACCAAGTACACCTGCAATCTTTTCCAAAGTCGAATCCTCTACCTCTTCGCTTTGCTCAATTTTAGAAATAGTCTGTTGGCTTACGCCAAGTTCGATAGCAAGAAAATCTTGTTTTATACCACGTATTTCTCTGATGCGGCTGATCTTTCTGCCGATGTGCACTTTGTTAGATTTTGTAGGCGTTTCCATAAACCAAATGTAATAAATTCTTAAGATAGTAATGAACCAATGAATTGTAGTAAGATACCAGCTTTAGTGGTAGGTTACGGCAATGCCATACCGCATTTTTGGCCTCAGAAATCAAAAATAACACGATCATGGAAACACAATTATTGCAATCTGGTCAGTTCCAGAAAGAAAACTTTTCAGCCTTTATCAAAGAGCTGGTTCAAAAATTCAAGCCCGAGCAGATCTATTGCTTTGGTAAAAACATCGATTTTAAAGTAAATGATGGTTGTTTTACAGAGAAAAGCATTACGGAAAGTTACCACTATTTTTTGCTGATGGTGACCGAAAGCGTTACCAGGATTGAACACGAAGTACAAGACTATGCTAATCATCATTGCTCTTTCGGAAAGATCACCATATTGGCTCATGGGCAAGAAACCATTAGCGAGGCAATAAAGGCAAATAACAGGTTCTTCATCACTATTTATAATGAGGGTAAAATGCTTTATAGTCGGGATGGTATGATACAACCTTTTCAGGCTATAAATTTTATACCTACACATGAAGCAGTAAAAGCCCAAAAACATTATAACCACCGCTTTCCATTGGCAACAGGTTTTTTAAAAAGCGCAAAAGAATGCCTGACAAACCAACATTACAATTTAAGTGTATTTATGGCCCATCAAGTGGTAGAACAATGTTGTATTGTTTTGATCAGGGTTTATCTGTCATACCGTTCTGATATACACAACCTATATAGACAGCTTCGGTTGTGCGAAAGCTTTTCTTCGGCACCGTCAAAGTTATTTTTATCAGGAGGGGAGGATGATAAACGGCTTTTTGACATCATGGTAAAGAGCTATTCTGCTGCACGTTACAAGGATGACTTTAAGGTTGAACAAAACGATGCAGAGCAAATATTTATTCGAGTTTCCACCTTCTTAAAGCTTACTGAAATCATGTGCGCTGATAAGATAGAATCCCTCGCAAAAGTGGCGGAATGTTACACACAATTAAATAAAGAAAGTGAAGTGGATTTTATTGCATTAAATTGATTTGGTGAGTGGGGTTAGCGTAAAAAAGACTATACCTAACTTTCATGCTTAGAGTTAATGAAGTGGCAAAATGTTAGTCAGTTGGCTGTACATCTTAATTTCTTTGAGTATCCATTCTTAAATTGGTACTCTTAAATAGTGTATATTGCTTAAACCTAAAATATGACACACGCTTTCCTCAAATTCAAATATCTGTTGTTGTTTTGTTACTTACCATTCATTGCGACATCCGTTAGCAGTCAAACAAAAGATGGTTTAAAATTGGGGAAGGTTCCACTTGCGTTACTTCAGACAAACATTGTTACCATTAAAGGAAATATTAAAACGTTAATATATCCTTTAAAAGGAGCGGGTAAGTATGTGTTTAGATATACCGACATGCTATCTGGAAAGGTTAAAGAACTAGTAGCAAGTATCGAAGCAGATGCAGAAAAATTTTATAACGCCGGTAACAATGCTGCTGGAAAAAGGTTCCGTAAAGGTATATTAGAACTAAAAGGTTTAGCTCAGACTATCCGAACAGAAGTATAGGAAGCCAAGAACACTAAATAGGCATAATATAAATCTTTTGGGAATTATAGAATCCCGTCCGCTTTAGGGCGGAATTTTTTGATCGTTGATATTACCAACTAAGCGTTTACCCATTGGTTGTTATTGTCAGATTTACTTAGCTTAGTACCTGATTAACTAGTTTATTACAATGAGCCAAAATATCTCTCCAATTAATTTAAAGGCCCAATTGCTTAAGGTCAGTGATCAGGATTTTGAAAACCAGCAGTTTGAAGAGATCGCGCTGAATCAAGAAGATTACAAAGCCACCTTTACAAATTTTGTAAATGTAGATTTTGTGGCTGCGTTTACAATGGATGGGGTTAACCTCTCGTACGGTCTACAGTTCACAAAATGCCGTTTTCATGACATCGTGGTGTTTAAGGATGTGGTGGTTGATAAATATGATCAGCTGAAGGCTACGGATTCAGTTAGTATTGTTTTTAAGAATTGTACTTTCAGCAAACGGGTGAAGCTATATGGTAGAGGAACCAGTATCGACCGCGGTGTTGTTTTCGACAATTGTGTTTTCGAGGACGGGATCGAGATCGACGGTATAGCTATAGTACGTGAAGGTTTGGTATTCAGGCGTTGTACCGTTAAAGAGAAATTGGATGTTTTCCGCTCAGGCTTTAATCGGGATCTACATTTTGAAGCCAATACCATTGAATCCTATGCAAGGCTAAGTAACTTAAAATGTAGCGGCATTAGTTTTACAAAAGAAAATGTCTTTTCCGGCAACCTCCATATCCATTCATGTAAACTCGTACAGGGAATTATCTTTAATGATGGCACATTTAAAGACAGTGTAGACTTTTCCTTAAACCGTACACAAAATTCTGGCCTTACTGTCTTTAGGTCTACCTTTGAAAAGGATTTTAACATAGGTTTCCATCATGGCACAGTTAGGCCAGACAGGGGTATTGACAAGTTTTATATCGACAGTGCCAAATTTAGTAATGGGTTCAACGTTTCAGGGATACAAGATTTGTTAACTGAGCGGCCAAAAGTAACTGAAATTAATATCAGCTTTTCATCTTTACTTACCGGTAATCTGCAATTTCGCAATCTTGATGTGGGAACGGTGATTATTAGCGGCTACAACACCTCTGCTAAACTGACACTAAAAAGCTTACATGTTAATCAGATCAAAATTCAGGGTTTCATCAACGAGGGTGGTTTGATATTTTCTAACTTCAAGGCTTCAAGAACTGATTGGCCTGATCCGATAAATAATGCCAACAACAGGAATACTGGATTTTATATCGACGACGCGAATTTTGGCAAGGCGCAGTTTTTTCAGACTGATTTCGATTCTTTTGATAAAATCGTTTTCCATAACCTGATTATGACGGAAATATCTACTTCACTGGTTACTTGGTTTACTAAAGAGAAGCTTGATGACGGCGAAATCGCGTTGGCGATTAAGGATTTTTCGAACAAAAAGGCGTTAAAAAAAGATATACAATTACAAAATGCAAGAAGAAGCCTGCTTGCCAAGCTTCGTTCAAAAAGGGAAATTTTCCGACAGTTAAAATTCGCTGCTCAAAAGCAGGGTGATATTCCATTATCATTTGAATTTCAGCGATGGGAAATGGAATATTACCATCAGATCGTTGACTATGAGAAGCCTAGGCGATGGAGTGAGTTTCTGATCTTATGGAGTAACCAAAGCAATAATTTTGGACAAAGCTGGGTACGGGCATTTTGGGGTTTAGTCCTTTTTTCATTCATCAGTTACATACCTATCGGGTTTTTAACCTCTACGGAATTGGACTATTCTAAATTTGCAAGGTCTTGTTCGGACGTATTGCTAAACTGCCGGGTGATAGTTTATGATAATATAAAATCATGGGTTGTAGTCTTAAATCCGGCACATCGCATTAATGATTTTGCCGAAGACATTACTAAATACTCCAATTGGTTATACTTGTGGGATATATTGAGCCGAATTGTTGTGGCATATTTTATCTTTCAGATGGTCAGTGCTTTCCGGAAATTCAGCAAGTAAATAAGCTCAAATGGATATATCAGAATTTATACAACAGATTGAAGAAGTAGGATTAAAAGATGGGTTTGAAAATTACTTTCGTGGACATGCGAAGCTGTCATTTGAACTTAAGCCATCAATTTTTCGTGATGACTTAATTTATAATGAAGACAAGATCTTTAAAGAAGCAATTATCAGAACCCCTCATGAATTTCAACATCATCGTTCAACCTGCGAGAAACTGGTAAAGATGAAACACTATGGTATACCAACAAGACTATTAGACATAACTTCAAACCCTCTGGTCGCATTATATTTTGCTTGCTGTGAGCATGAAGCTGACGATGGCGAGGTGATATTTTTCCAGGTGCCATTAAATCATATAAAATATTATGATATTGACTCTGTAGCGCCTTAAGTAATATAGCCAGACAGAAGCGCATATTTGAATGTGATTTTAGTGATCGAAATGTAACGGTATTTAATGACCAGCATCATATGCACTACCTTCACCATTCTATAAAGGAAGAAAAACCATACTACAAGGAAATCATTGACTCTTATGATTTGGAGAGTGTTTTTGTAGTTAAAGCGATGTTGGATAACGCAAGGATTTTAAAACAACAAGGGCTATTTATGATTTTTGGAATGTATGCGAATAAATTAAGCCCTGCCTCGATCCCATTGGAATGGGTATTAAACAAGATAAAAACGGGACTAAAGCTTACCATAAAAGCGTCCGATAAACAAAATATTATCCGCCAACTAGAAATAAATGGCATTAGTAAAAGTACGCTTTTTCCGGAAATTGAACATCAAGGCTCTCATCTGAAAAATACGTACAGTTTCAAGAAGTAATTGCTATTTGTTAAATTCTTTCGAGTTCCTTTTTGGTTGCTTACCGGCAATTAAAATATTTTTTAGATTTTGCTCATTAATAATGTCTGATAGCTAAGGGTTTAGTGTAATTCACACACCAACTGACAAAAAATCAGCGATTGTCACGATTTTGTGAGGAATACTGACAGTATTCACCTTGAAGAAAAAAGCTGATTTCGAATTTTCCACATTTTGTTATACATCTTTTATAGCCTTAAATGGTAAAAAAATTAGCAATAAATCGATAAACAAGCGCCTTTTGTTTGATTGTTGGCTATAAATGTTAGTAATTCCGGTGCGTGTCAGTTCCCTGGGATATTTGGGATGGCATTAGGATTGACTGCCTTATTGTGAAGTCTGCAAAAATTTTAGCGGATCAGTGCAGGCTTCAAGGCCAAGATGTTACGCATCTAAGGGATATTTAAAATCTGAGCAAAGTTAGAATTTGTTTTTACTTCTGCTCCTGCTTTTTTGAGTGTGCCAGCCACTATTAGTCAACCCGAAACTTAAGGTTATCGGAATTATTTACTAAATGCTATGATTATGGTATTTTCTACAAAAAGAAATTGGGTGTTAAACCTCTCTGAGCGAGTAAAAACTCATGCTTCTGTCCAGGCTCTAACCTTTAACAAGGAGGTGCAAAATGGCGACCGATAGAAGTAAGCACTTAAATGATGTGCTGACCACGCACAAGATCAATAAGGAACAGGCTTTGTTTGATAGGCACAAGGTCAAACGTGATGACATCATTGCTGCTTTAAACAGCAACTATGGTTCTGATCTCTACTCGCCTTTTAACTCGGGTTCTTATGCTAAGAATACGGCCGTTAATAAGAAGTTTGACTTCGATCTAATGGCACCTTTCAAGCGTAATGCGTTTAGTACATTGAAAGATATGTATGAGAGCGTTTTTAATTTCCTTAATGAGAAATATGGAGGTGAAGCTTACGTACGGCAGCAAAAGGTTTCCATTGGTATTGAGTTCTATGCCGACAAGGATGGTCACGTCGTTAAAATTGATGTCGTTCCGGGACGGGAATTAAATAAGGATCAATACCCGGATGATAAAAAGCTTAACCTTTATGTTTATAACCAGTTTGGTAAAATCCAAAGTGGTAGTGATTACATTAAAACTAATGTAAATGCTCAAATCTCAAACATAAAGGGAAATGCGGATCGCTCAGACCTGAGAAAGATCATCCGCCTGCTTAAAGTTTGGAAGATTCATCTTGTCAAAACACCAAAATCATTCTTTATCGAATTGATTACCATAAAGGCTTTTGATAAAAAAGAAGTTACAGGCAGCCTGTGGGACAAGTTAAAGGTTGTTTTAGAATACATAAGAGACAATGTTAAAACAGTTTCGCTACCTGATCCCGGTAACGGTGGCAATGAGGTTGCTGATTCCCTGAGTGATTGGGATAAATCACTTATGAGTGATGACATGGCAAACATCATTCTGCGTGTTGATGAAAATAGTGATAATATCAAGCTCTATTTTCCACTCAATGATAAATTTCCGATTGAGGAAGATAAAGGTAACAATAGCTACGGTTCAGGTAACGGTGGCTATTCAGTCCCTCCGCCAACCAGATTTGGATAATGCAGGATCGGTTACAACAAATTGTAGCGGTTATTGAGTCTATTGATAATGTTATAATTACCGTGCCTTTTATAGAGGATCAAGGCGCTATAAAAGGCACGGTTAAAATCAATGTGGGTGATCGTTCAGAATCTTTTGAAACAATCATAGGTCAGCAATACCCTTTTCAGTTTCACAATGTAGAAACTATCAAATTTTTGAATAGGGATTTGATAGTAAATAACCATGTGAATGGTGATGGGTCTATTTGTGTGCATACCCTTCATAGTCCCAATATTGGACAAAAGCTTTTGCTGGATTTTGCTTCATTAAAAGAATGGATGCAGCGATATTTGATCGATAACCAAACGGATGTGCATTATGAACATGTTGTCGTACCTGTAAAAAAGGCACTCGGTATGAATCAGGTGATGTTGTTTACTGACTTGGACTGTAAGCTAAAGAAAGGTGATTTTGGCGAGATTTCATTCTCTCATTTGGATGAAGGAACGGTATGCGATGAGCCTATTGCGACAAATATCCTGCAATCAATAACATTAGGCAAACAAGAGTTTAAGTGTAGTTGGAGTGCAGGGTATAAAGCTTTGGATCAGTACCAAGGCCTATATGTAGTTTTAGATAAGCCCCCAGTCATTAATGGAAGGTTCATGGTCGATGATTGGGATGATCTCAATGGTGTGCTACCGCAGAATTTCGTTGATTTCCTGGATTTTACGGAACGTGCACTTCAAAAAAAAAATTATGGCAAGATCACTATCCTGCTGGGATATCCGATTAAAAACAACCTTTTGCACTGGCAATTAATCAGTATAGAGAAGAGTGACTTTCCGGTATTCATTGACAAAGTTTCCGGGGCAAGAACGCTACATATTGCAAGATTGAAGAAGCAGCCTATCTTATGGGGCGAAACCAGGAATTGCAGTTATGCATATTTCTTTGGCAGGGGTGCGTTTTGTGAACGTTTGACGAAATCTAAAATTCTGATTATTGGTGTAGGCGCAGTTGGGAGCATGGTCGCTCAAACTTTGTGCAGAAGCGGGTGTTTGCGTATTGACCTTATAGATTATGATGCTAAGGAACCTGAAAATGTCTGCCGGTCAGAATATCAGTTCTTAACAGGTGTTAATGATAAAGTTAATGAACTGCGGAGGCAGCTTCAAAATATTTCTCCGTTTATTGAGACTTCCGGTAACTCCATGATTACAGATGGTGCTAAAATATTTTGGAGTGATTCTAATGCCAAACAGGTATTTCAGGAATACTTTAATGGCTATAATATTATTTTCGACTGTTCCGCTGATAATGACCTTGCTTATCTGATCAACCAGTTTGAACTTCAATCAGAAGTCATTAATTTGTCTATAACAAACCATGCGCAAGAGCTTGTTTGTGCGGTAAATCCAAATCTTTATCTTGTTTTGATCCATGTTTTTGGTATGCTGGAAAAGGAAAATGATCAGGATTTATATAACCCTACGGGGTGTTGGAGCCCAACTTTTAAAGCCGGATATAACGATATTGCCGTATTGGTACAACATGCACTTAAACAGATTAATCGCCGGTATATGCAGCAGCAAGCTCAGCGAAGCTTTTATCTGTCGGCGAATACAGCGGGGGATTTTACTATCAAAACCACGATTTTATGAAATTCATTTGTAAAGAGCTGGGTCTGGTCATCGAGATTCAGGCAGAATTAATGGAGCGGATATCTGAAGCCGGACGACTCCATTATCCCAATGAATACGGAGGTTTGCTTACAGGTCATTATTCAGAAGATAATCAGACCGTTTATTTAAATGATACCGTGCTACCAAAGAAATTCAAAGCTTCTCCTGTTAGCTTTGAAAGAGCATCTGATGGTATGTCGAATATATTGGAGGAGTATTTTCGGCAGGAACCACCACAGGTTTACGTAGGGGAATGGCATACACATCCCAACGGCTCGCCAACGCCCAGTATGACCGATGTAAGAGCGTTTGAAACTATTGTCAAGCACCCTGATGTCAATATTAAAAACCCGGTGATGCTTATTTTGGGTTTGACCCGCGATGTAATAAAAGTTGGATTCTATGTATTTTTTAACCAAAAACTTTATAAGTATGAAACAGTTTAAACTTTTTATCGTAGCAATACTGCTCATGTATATGGGAACTGCCTATGCGCAAAAAGGTAAGCCTGATCCGCAAATAGAAAAACTTAAAGCAGATGTTGCCAGTATTAAGGACTACAAGGATAACATCGACAGTTATTCAAAAGCTGTCATTCAAAAGATAGAAAACAAAGCTGATGAAAAGGTACAAACTAAATTGGATGAACTTAAAACAGCAGAATATGGCCTGTTTATTTTAGTCGCTTTAGGCATACCTACCGCTCTTTACACGCTCTATGAGTTGATTTGGGGCTTAAAGAAGAAGACCAGCAAATTGATAATGGAAAAAATAGGGGTGATTGTTGAGAAGAACCGGGAAGATATATTACGTGTTGTTGAAACGGAAATGTTTGATAATCGGATTCGTAAGACGAAGCAGCTTTTGATCATTGGCACAGACGCAGAATCAAACCAAGGTCTGATTACATTTCTTGAAAGGATGAAATTTAACAATGTCATTGCCAGAGTAGAAGGACGGGATGAAAACATGCCCGATCACGATCTTATTATCTTTAATACGCCTGAAGGTGAATTAGATCAAAATATTATCAGCAGTTTCCTTGAAGATGCTGACGAAAGTGACACTTACTTTGTAGCTTACTCTCGTGCAAGGTTGGAACCTCATGCAAGGCTAACCTTTGCCAGTTCACAGATTACCTTATATCACAATATTTTACAGGCATTAAAATTCATGGAAATTTCAAGGGCTTTAAATGATTAATATTTTTTGAGGCTTTCTCAAGTTTTAATATCTGTAGAAGCGTTTCATGCCGGATGCCCTGGATAATAAATTCGGGGCATCTGCTTTTTAACTATAGCCCGTTTCTTGTTATCCTGCAACTATGAAATGGCTGTCTGTGCAGGAAAATCTTTTAGTTCAATACTATTCTATTTTTTTCCGTTTATACCGTTGCCTGCGGCACGCGCTATCCGTTCCAAGTCCTCGCCGCTGATAAAAGCGGCTCCGGGCTTTTTACTGCTATCGCTAACGGGGCTATGTTGTAAATACCGATTCATCCATTCGCCGCTACGCTTGCACCATTACTTCACCCGTATTTACCGCCGTGCCGCAGGAGCATTGCCATGCACCTGCGCTTTTGCAAGATGAATCAAAATGCCATACTATAAGATGGGATATGCTGCTAAGCTTTTAAAAAAAGGGGCAAAAAAGGAAAGCGAAGCTAATGGCAGTTAGCATTCACGCAACCATAATGGCTGCCGCCACCTTTCGGGATTTAGGTTGCTCCGGTTGCCGCCTGCCATGCTTCTGCTACTGTATTTTTTGTCCTTTTTTCTATGGAAAAAAGCTTTGTTGAGGCCGGGACAAGGAGGAAAAGTTAACGGATTTTTAACTTTTTATTCTTCTATTATGAAAGCGCAAATGCAGAATTCCCTTTTAACTTTCTCTTAATCGATATTATTAAGTCCGCTACAGCATTAGATTTAGGAGTTCGATAAATTTCTCTGTCGAACTGAAGTTGTTACTATATAGACAGAAGATAATTCTAAGCTCATCAGCTACATCAGCATTAATATACAACTCGTCAAGCTTAGAAGCCCTTTTTCGACTTTATTGAATAGTTTTTTAATCTCAATCCTCACAAGTGGCTGAGCGGAAATACGTACCATTTTAGCTTCTAAACGGCGTATTCTATCCTCACAGTTGGTTTTTATCGCTCTATCGTCGGATGGATCAATATTAATACTTAAAAGTAATTCTCCAGCTTTGCGTACCAAAAATATAGCAATTCCAAGACTTTTTTGCTTCTTCTCTATCCATTTTGATGCCATTTAGTAAGAATTTCAATAGCATTAAAGCTTTTGACATCTTCCTTTTTTCCACCCTACCTGCCTGATTTGTTATTACACCTTTCAGGATCACACTCAAGCCTGCTGGTTATCTCTGCCCTTTTTCCGCCAACAGTTATCTTAAATAGACTGACACATGGTCGCACAATAGTTTTCTGCTTTTTAAGATAAAAAGCAGGCTAAATTAGTTTTCGTATAAAATGATTAAGGTTAAAAAATAGCCCCGCAGTCTGAAAACATTAAGATGTTGGATGGTAGAAAGTCTTGTTAAACAGTTGGTTAAAAATAATTCGATGAGTTTTTTTATTGCAAAATTACTCGCCGAATCAAACACTTAAATATGAAAATCGGTGAGTAATCTAATTTTTCCGCTACAAAAAAAAAGCTTGCAATCATTTGATTTGCAAGCTTTTACTTAGTTTTTGTACTATCTTCTGTGATCCCGCTGGGATTCGAACCCAGGACCACTACATTAAAAGTGTAATGCTCTACCAGCTGAGCTACGGAATCAAAGTTCTTTGTGGAACTTTACTCTAAGCGTTTCCGTTTAAAGTGGTGCAAATATAGAAGTACATTAATTAATCTGCAAATTATAATGCTACAAATCACTTACCGTACTGATTCTTAGCCTAATTAATTATCCTTAACCGATAAAATTGAGCAATAATTGGTTCAATTCGTCTTTATGAGTGATGAATAGGCCATGCGGACCGCCCTCTATTCTATAATAGGCAGCGTTCGGCAATTGTAGAGAAGTGAGCTCACTTGTCGCACCGATCGGTACGGTTTTGTCATCATCTCCATGCACAATCATCACCGGGATCATGATGGTACTCAAGTCTGTCCTGAAATCAGTTTCTGAGAAAGAACGCACACATTGTGCTGTTGCACGCGGACTAGCTACTATAGCTAAATTCCACATCCACTGCTGAATTTCGTCGCTCACAGGTTTGTTCAATACGCCTTCGCTAAAGAAGCCTTTACCAAATTCTTTTAAGAAAGCTGGTCTGTCTTTATGGATGTTCGCCACAATGCCGTCAAACACTTCTCGCGGCACGCCTTCTTCATGGTCTTCTGTTTGTACCAGTAGGGGCACTACAGAGCTTACCAATACTGCTTTGGTAACTCTTGAAGAACCATACCTGCCTAAATACCTAACCACTTCGCCACCGCCCATAGAGAATCCTACCAGTGTTACATCTGTTAGGTTTAACGTCAACAGTATTTCATGAAGATCATCCGCAAGGGTATCATAATCGTAATTGTCCCATGGCTTATCTGATTGTCCGAAACCACGTCTGTCATAAGATATACAGCGATAACCGGCGCCAACCAACGCATTTACCTGGTATTCCCACATTTCGTGAGATACTGGCCAACCGTGAATTAGGACTACTGGTTTTCCGCGACCTATGTCTTCGAAATAGATATTAACTGAATTGACGTTTTCGGGGTTCTTTTTAATGTATGGCATAATTAGGTTCTTGTTTTTAATGTTTTTATAACAGTTTAGAAGGCCCTTTTGTTTAAATTCCAGAGCAAGACTTTACTATCCTGTTTTATATCCCCATATTTGGGAATCAATAAATTATTAAGTAAGATACATTAAAGAATACATCATGAACAAAGCAATTTTTTTAGATAGGGACGGGGTATTGAACCATGAAATCTACGATTACATTACCAGATTCGAAGATTTTGAAGTTTTGGAATACCAGATCCCACCTTTAAAGAAGCTTTACGATGAAGGTTATTTGCTCATTGTGATTACCAATCAGGGTGGTATTGCTTTAAAGCGCTATACGGAAGAGGAGCTGGCAAAAATGCACAAACTGTTATTTGAGAAATTTGAAGCGCAAGGTGCAGTAATTACTCATGCTTATTACTGTCCGCACCATCCAACGGTTACCGGCGATTGTGCTTGTCGCAAGCCTAAATCTGGTATGTTACTGGAAGCCATTGCGACTTACAACATTGACCCGGCTTTATCTGTCATGATTGGCGATAAGCCCCGTGATGTTGAAGCAGCGAACGGAGCAGGAGTGAAGGGGATTGAGATTGTTCCTGATGAAGCGATAGATTACGATTTCGTAAAAAGTGTGCTGGAAGGCACTGAAATGAAAACCTACTCAGCAGCTGTTCTAAAATTGGTTGAAGACACCAAATAGGAATAGCCACAGATAGTTGTAGGTCTATAACAAAAAAGCCTCGCTGAATAAATCAGCGAGGCTTTTTATATAAAAACAAATGATTAAGCTACAGAAGCAGCTGCCTTTTTGTGATCTGCAAGGAATGTTGCCAAACCGCTATCTGTTAATGGGTGTTTTAACAAACCTAAAATTGCCGACAATGGTCCGGTCATTACATCAGCACCTAATTTTGCACAAGCAATGATATGTAATGGTCCGCGGATAGAAGCTGCCAGGATTTGAGTAGGGTAGCCGTAGTTGTCAAATATCAAACGGATATCTTCAACAAGGGTTAAACCTTCAGTACCTATGTCATCTAAACGACCTAAAAATGGAGATACATAAGTAGCACCCGCTTTTGCAGCCAATAATGCCTGTCCTGCGCTAAATATCAACGTACAATTTGTTTTAATACCTTTCGAAGAAAAATACTTGATGGCTTTGATACCATCTTTGATCATTGGAACCTTAACAACGATCTTCGGGTCTAAGGCAGCAAGTGCTTCGCCTTCTTTAACCATCTCATCAAAAGTTACAGCGATAACTTCTGCGCTCACATTGTCATCAACGATATCACATATCGCTTTGTAATGTGCTGCTACTTTCTCTTCGCCGCTAATGCCTTCTTTGGCCATTAAACTTGGGTTAGTGGTTACACCGTCTAGTATACCAAGGTCTTGAGCCTCTTTAATCTGGTCCAGGTTAGCGGTATCAATGAAAAATTTCATGCTAATTAAATTTAAGTTTTGGTGATTATTGGGGTTACAATCTGCCTGCTAAATAATGATCTACTAAGCAAAGCAAATTAGATAGGGCTAAATTAAGGAATTAGTATGGAAGTGATGAAGAATTTTTTGGAATATCTGTTTGGTGAAAACCATTTTTACTATAGGAAAGTAAAAATGGGCAAGCACCTCTTATCGCATCGCTACAACTTTCTACCCTTGCTTCGTTCCCGACCTGGGGGAGTTCAAAAGGAGCTGATCGTAAAAGACTTGCCCGGCGCAAATGTAGCAATACAATTGAATCTACAAAAACAATAAATACAATTTTTTAGGAAATAAAAGCGTTTGTTAGGTAAGTGATTGATTGTTAGATTAATCTTCGTAAATTTAAATATCATACAGAAAGGAGCGAGGTTTAATTTGTGCTAGTCCGATAAATCAACATTACCCAAAACGCGTTAAAAGCGCTGTTTAGCTAAAATAATTCTAAATAACAACAATCTCATATTCGTAATATATAATCTCTTAAATTACGAATGTGTTAATTATGTACGCTCTTATTTGAAAACTAGTGCATAATTTTTAAAAAAGATGCCAATATTATAATACGTTAATTTTTTTTTATAACTTAGTGTCAGTAATACACTATACCGAATCACTAACTAAACGAGACTTATGGAACCAAACCAAGATAACCAGGGGTTATACGACCAGCGTTTTGAGCACGACGCATGCGGTATCGGATTTGTTGCCCACATCAAAGGCAGAAAGTCACAACAAATCATTTCCGATGCAATAACCATTCTTGAAAATCTTGATCACCGCGGAGCATGCGGAGCTGAAATCAATACTGGCGATGGTGCCGGTATCATGATCCAGATCCCTCATGAATTCCTGTATGACGAATGCCTTAAAATTGGCTTCAGCTTAAACGAATCTGGAGATTATGGCGTCGGCATGCTTTTTTTACCGAAAGATGTGAGAGCAAGAGAAGAGTGCAGGGAGATCATCTACCGTGCAGCAGAAAAACTAAACCTGGAAGTATTAGGCTTTAGAAAAGTGTTGACCAACACCGATGGTATTGGCGACATGGCTTTATCTGTAGAGCCAGAAATGGAGCAAGTATTTATTGCCCGACCAAATAATATCCCGGCAGGAGCAGATTTTGAGCGTAAACTTTATGTATTCAAAAACTACTTGCTTAAAACGATCAACAATACGGTTAAAGGAATCAACCACGAATTTTACATTGCTTCTTTTTCTTCCCGTACTATTGTATATAAAGGTCAGCTTACCTCATTGCAGGTGCGTACCTACTTTACCGAGCTTAGCGACAAGCGCGTGGTTTCTGCTTTTGGCTTGATCCACTCGCGTTTTGCTACCAATACTTTTCCTTCATGGCGACTGGCGCAGCCTTTCCGCTACATTGCACACAATGGCGAGATCAACACTTTGCAAGGAAACCTAAATTGGTTCCGTGCCAGTGTTAAATCTTTTGCCTCGGCTTATTTTACTCAGGAAGAATTAAATATACTGCTTCCGGTTATTGACGAGACCAACTCTGATTCTGGTTGTTTGGATAACGTGGTAGAGTTGTTACTTCATTCTGGCCGTTCTTTACCTCACGTGTTAATGATGCTAATCCCTGAAGCATGGGATGGTAACGAGGACATGGACGAGTTGAAGAGCGCTTTCTATAAATTCCATGCGACCTTGATGGAGCCATGGGATGGACCGGCAGCTGTTTCTTTTACAGATGGTAATTTGATTGGTGCTACGTTAGACCGCAACGGTTTACGCCCTCAGCGTTATGCCATTACCTCTGATGATATCGTCATCATGGCTTCTGAAGCTGGTGCAGTAGCATTGGACCAAAGCAAGATTATCGAAAAAGGCCGTTTAACACCTGGTAAAATGTTCGTGGTGGACATGGAGCAGGGCCGCATCATTTCTGATACGGAAATTAAACAACAAGTTTGTGGCAGTAAGCCATACGCAGAGTGGATCAACAAGTACCAGATCAAACTGGAAGAATTGCCTGAGCCACGCGTGGTATTTAGCGGATTATCTGAAGAGTCGATCTTCCGTTATCAGCAGGTTTTTGGTTACAGCAGGGAAGATATCGATCTATTGCTTAAGCCTATGGCTGTTGAAGGTAAAGAGGCTATTGGTTCCATGGGAACGGATATTCCTTTAGCTGTGCTTTCTCAAAAGCCTCAGCACTTATCTTCTTATTTTAAACAATTGTTTGCACAGGTAACCAATCCGCCTATCGACCCAATCAGGGAAAAAGTGGTGATGAGCCTTGCAGGTTTTATGGGTGCCAATGGTAACCTTTTGGAGGAAACCGCCATGCAGTGTCACTGTGTAGGCATTAAGCACCCGATATTGACCAATACGGAGTTAGAAAAACTAAGAAGTATTGATACTGGAGTATTCCAATCAAAAACTTTGCAGACCTACTTCCGTGCGGATGGTAAAGCTGGTTCTATGGCGAAGGGTATCGAGCGTTTATGCCGCTACGCTGTTGATGCTGTTGAAGATGGTTTCCAGGTAATTATCCTTTCTGATCGTGCCTTAGATTCTGAACATGCGGCAATTCCTTCTTTATTGGCGGTATCTGCAGTGCACCATCACTTAATCCGTAAAGGTTATCGTGGTGCGGTAGGTATTGTTGTGGAAGCTGGTGATGTTTGGGAAGTACACCATTTTGCAACCTTAATTGGTTTTGGTGCTACCGCGGTTAATCCTTATTTAGCATTGGAAACCATTAGAGGTTTTGAAGCTGAATCTGGCGTTAAGGTTGAAAAATTGTTCAACAATTACATCTATTCTATCAACGGTGGTTTGTTGAAGATCTTCTCTAAAATGGGAATTTCTACCTTACAATCTTACCATGGTGCGCAGATCTTTGAGATCTTGGGTATCAATAAATCGGTGGTCGACAAATACTTTACCGGTGCAGTATCGAGAATTGGTGGTTTAGGTTTGGATGAAATTGCCCGTGAGACCCTGATCAAGCACAACAGGATCTTCAAATTGGCTACCCGTCCGGATACGATTTTGCCTACTGGTGGTAAATACCAATGGAAACGTAAAGGTGAGCAACATTTGTTTAACCCGCAAACCATTCACTTGTTGCAAAATGCAACCCGTAAAAATGATTACAACACTTACAAACAATACGCTAAACTGGTAAATGAGCAAACTTTACAAGCTTACACCATCCGCGGATTGTTTGAATTTAAATACAACCGTCCCGCTGTGCCGATTGAGGAAGTTGAACCAATTGAAAACATCCTGAAGCGTTTTGCAACGGGAGCCATGTCTTTCGGTTCCATCTCTCATGAAGCTCACTCCACCTTGGCCATTGCCATGAACCGCATTGGCGGCCGAAGCAATACAGGCGAAGGTGGTGAAGATGAATTGCGCTATGAAGTATTGCCTAACGGCGATTCCATGCGTTCTTCTATTAAACAGATTGCTTCTGCACGTTTTGGGGTGACTAGTTATTACTTAACCAATGCCGATGAACTGCAGATAAAAATGGCCCAGGGTGCTAAACCTGGTGAAGGGGGACAACTTCCTGGTCATAAAGTAGATGAATGGATTGCGAAGGTTCGTCACGCTACGCCGGGTGTAGGTTTGATTTCTCCTCCGCCACACCACGATATTTATTCTATTGAGGATTTAGCGCAGCTGATCTTCGATTTAAAGAATGCCAATCGTGCGGCAAGGATTAACGTAAAACTGGTTTCTAAAGCTGGTGTAGGTACTATTGCTGCCGGTGTTGCTAAAGCGCATGCTGATGTGATTTTGGTTTCTGGTTTTGATGGTGGTACTGGAGCATCTCCTTTAACTTCTATACAGCATGCTGGTTTACCTTGGGAACTTGGTTTAGCTGAAGCACACCAAACATTGGTTAAAAACAGGTTGAGAAGCAGGGTAGTGTTACAAACTGACGGACAGCTTAAAACTGGTAAAGACATTGCCATCGCTACACTTTTAGGTGCAGAGGAATGGGGTGTTGCTACGGCTGCCTTAGTTACTGCCGGCTGTATCATGATGCGTAAGTGTCATTTAAATACTTGTCCGGTTGGTGTGGCTACTCAAGATCCTAACCTGCGTAAATTGTTTACTGGTGAGGCTGATCATGTGGTTAACTTATTCTATTTCTTAGCACAAGAGTTAAGGGAAACAATGGCCGAACTTGGTTTCAGAACTATTCATGAAATGGTCGGTCAATCTGATGCGCTTGGTGTTCGCGCCGTAGCAGAAGAGGATTGGAAACAAAAAGACCTGGATCTGTCTGCTATTTTATTTAAAGCGCCAGACAATGGTTTAAGCTTGTATCAAACTGAAGAACAGGATCATGGTTTGTCTGAGATACTTGATCATGAGTTGGTTAAAGCTGCTGCTCCTGCATTGGCCACTAAAGAGCCGATCTACGCTGAGTTTGAAGTGAAAAATACCAACCGTGCCATTGGAACCATGTTGTCTAACGAGGTTTCTAAAATCTATAAGGGACAAGGACTTCCGGCTGATACCATCAACTTTAAGTTTAAAGGTTCTGCCGGACAAAGTTTTGGTGCATTTGCAACAAAAGGAATCTCTTTGCAACTGGAAGGTGAAGCAAACGATTATGTAGGTAAAGGTTTATCCGGAGCCCGCTTATCTATCTATCCTTTTAGTAACGTAAAATATGTTCCTGAGCAAAATATCATTATAGGTAACGTTGCCTTGTATGGTGCTACAAGTGGTGAGCTGTATGTGCGCGGACAAGCCGGCGAGCGTTTCGCTGTGCGTAACTCTGGTGCTACTGCTGTTGTGGAAGGTTTAGGTGATCACGGTTGCGAGTACATGACCGGTGGTGAAGTACTGGTTATTGGTGGCACCGGCTTTAACTTTGCCGCAGGTATGAGTGGTGGTATTGCATGGGTGTACGATTCTAAAGGTGATTTTGCCAGCAAATGTAATAAGGAGATGGTTGATCTTGATCCGCTTGATGAGCAAGATGAATTGAGAATTAACCACTTGTTGAAAATGCATGTTAAGTTGACTGATAGTAACTTAGCTAAGTTCTTGTTAAGTGATTGGGCAACTCAATCGGCACATTTCATTAAAGTATTCCCTAAAGAATACAAAGCAGTATTATTAAGCAAAGCAAACCAACTAACTATATCTTAAGCAATGGGAAAAGTAACTGGATTTTTAGAATATGAAAGAACGGCTCCTTTAAAAGAAGATGCAAAAGGGCGTTTACAACATTATAACGAGTTCGTAAAGAACTTTGAAATTGAACAGGTGAATAAGGAAGCGGCCAGGTGTATGGACTGCGGTGTTCCTTTCTGTCAATCGGGCTGTCCGCTTGGCAACGTAATTCCTGAATTTAATGATGCCGTATACAAAGCGGATTGGCACCTGGCATCAACTATTTTATTGAGCACCAATAACTTTCCTGAATTTACAGGAAGGATTTGTCCAGCTCCTTGTGAGTCGGCCTGCGTATTGGGTATCAACAAATCACCTGTATCTATCGAGGAAATTGAGAAACACATTATCGAAATCGCATTCGATAAGGGTTATATCAAAGCAGAGCAGCCATTGATCCGTACTGGTAAAAAGGTAGCGGTAATTGGCTCTGGTCCTGCAGGTATGGCGGCCGCTGCTCAATTGAATAAAGCTGGCCACGAAGTTGTAGTTTACGAGCGTGACGATACGCCAGGTGGATTGTTGAACTACGGCATTCCTGATTTTAAATTACAGAAAGACGTAGTTAGAAGACGTATCGCTTTGATGGAAAAAGAAGGCGTGGTGTTCAAGTGTAACTCCAATGTGGGTACTAACGTGGAACTGAATACTTTGTTAAGAGAGTATCAGTCCATCGTTTTGGCTGGTGGTTCTACCATTCCGCGTGATCTTCCTGCTCCGGGCAGAGATGCCAAAGGGGTACATTTTGCCATGGACTTCCTGAAGCAACAGAACAAGCGTGTACGTAATTTTGATATTGGTGGAGAAGCGATCACAGCAACCGGTAAAGATGTAATCGTTATTGGTGGTGGTGATACGGGTTCTGACTGTGTTGGAACTTCTAACCGCCATGGTGCGAAATCTGTAATGCAGTTTGAGATCATGCCAATGCCTGCATCTGCCAGAACACCTAACATGCCTTGGCCAACTTATCCAATGGTGCTTAAAGTTACCTCTTCTCATGAGGAAGGCTGCGAGCGTGGATGGGGTATCAATACTAAAGAATTCCTTAAGGATGAGAACGGTAACTTAAAGGCGGTTAAAGTGGTAGATGTGGAGTGGGAGATTGATCCTTCTGGCCGACCAGTTAGCTTTAAAGAGATAGCAGGTACAGAAAGGGATCTTCCTTGCCAGCTGGTACTGTTGGCTATGGGTTTCTTGCATCCTCAAAAAGAAGGTTTGTTAGAGAAACTTGGTGTAGAGCTTGACGCACGCGGAAACGTGAAAGCAGATGAGGGTAAGTACCAAACCAATATTGCAAAGATCTTTGCTGCAGGTGACATGCGCCGTGGGCAATCTTTAGTAGTATGGGCAATATCTGAAGGTCGCGAGGCCGCTCGTAAAGTAGATCAGTATTTGATGGGACACAGTAGTCTACCTTCTAAAGACGGTATTCCTTATGCATAAATAAAAGACGAGTTCCTTCGTTATTAGAGCGGGTGCCAATGTGAGTTGAGCACCCGTTTTTTGTTCTTATTTCTCGGTGGGATTTTTCTTTTTCATCAGCAACATTTCAATCGTCTTCTGCAGTCTATTTGTCCGCGTCGCTTCTTGTTTTGCAGTTAAGATCCAAAGCACATATTCTTTTTTATGAGAATAGGCAAGAGTTTCAAAAAAGCAGCAGCTGCCGGATGTTGCAAGAATAATTTTGCCAGATCAGCAGGAGGGGTGACCACCTTGTTTTCCACATCAATAAAATCCGCATAGGCATTGGTTTTAATTTCCGTATTTCCTACGCCTGAACGTTTAACGTCGTTTATGGCTTTGATTCTTAATCCCGACCAGATGTCACTTATTGAAGCAGACCCGCATGGCGTCAATTGAAACTCCTCAAGCTCGCTCCATTTTTCCATCTTTAGGTCGGTAGGTATTCCTGATGCTTTTTTAGGATACGCAATCCAAACAATCTTATCAGTCATGACCAATGAAGACCAGGTTAGTAATACCTCTTTCAGCTCCAAACTATTTTTAACAAAAATTAAGAGCCCATTAAAGTTCCCCTGATCGTTCACAAAAGTTAAATCGGCAGTATCTCCCAAAATGGAAGCGCCTTGCTCAGGTGCGTTCACCATAAGCACTTTAAAACCAGGTTTGAAGTACAGCTTTTTTAATAAAGCATTTTCTTGATTGTAAATAAAGGTCTGGATCATGATTCTTGATTATAACCTCAATTTAGCGAAGAAATCCCACAAAACAATACCTGCGGATATGGTAATATTAAAGGAATGTTTGGTGCCAAACTGTGGAATTTCGATGCATTCATCTATTTCTTTCATGACCTCCTCATCCACACCATTTACCTCATTGCCAAAAATCAAAGCGTACTTTTTTTCCTGAGCAGGTATAAAAGTGTTCAGCATGGTACTGCCTGATGCTTGCTCAATAGCAATAATTTGATAGCCTTCCGCTCTCAAAGCTTTTACAGCATTTAGGGTTGTATCAAAGTGTTGCCAGGCAACAGATTGAGTAGCGCCTAACGCGGTTTTCTCTATTTCCCGGTGAGGTGGCTGGGCAGTAATGCCGCAGAGCGCTAACTTCTCAATTGAAAACCCATCTGAAGTCCGGAAAATAGAACCAATATTGTGCATACTGCGCACATTGTCCAGCACCACAACGACCGGAAGTTTTTCCTGCGCTTTGAACTCTTCAACAGAGACTCTATTAAGCTGATCTAGTTTAAGTTTTTCCAAGGGCAAAGTTTTTTTATTAGCATCTTCATCCTGAAATAAATTCAGGATGAAGATGAAGACTCAGCTTAGCGCTATATAGCGCTTGCGCCGTTTCCTATTTCACTGATGTATATCGCTGCCGGATACCCAATACGCTCTACATAATAATCGGTAAGTTGCTTAGAAAAATCTTCTTCTTTCCCTTTCTTCAGCAATGCGATAGCGCAACCTCCAAAACCGGCACCAGTCATACGTGCACCAATCACATGATCGTAATCCCTGCAAAAATCTACTACGGTATCCAGCTCTGTTCCTGTTACCTCATAAAGGTCTTTAAGTGATTGATGCGAGGCATACATTAATCTACCGAATTCTTCCAGTTCTCCGCTATTTAATGCCTTGGCAGCCAGATTAACACGGTCGTTCTCCTTAATTACATGTGTAGCACGTTTCAATACAGTTTCATCTTTGATCAGGTGACTGTGCAAGGCAAATTTTTCATAGGTCAATTCACAAAGATTATTCAGTTTGATTTCTGTATTTAGGTCGGCCAATGCTTCCTGACATTCAGTTACCCTTTCGTTGTATTTAGATTCTGCCAGTTTACGCGGCTTATTGGTATTGATGATGGCCAGGTTGTAATCGCCCAAATCACAATCAACAATCTTATATTTTAAAGTATCACAGTTTAAAACAATTGCTTTGTTTGTTTCACCAAAAGCCACTGCAAACTGGTCCATTATGCCGCAGTTTACACCAATAAATTCGTTTTCAACTTTTTGTGCCAATAATGGAAGTTGAATTTTTTCCAGACCGAGGTTGAAATAATCATTTAATGCGTAGGCCATGATCACTTCAATAGAAGCAGAAGATGACAATCCAGAGCCGATAGGTACGTTACCATAAAACAACATATCTAACCCAGTAGCAATGTCGTGATCTTTCAACAGTTCATTGAAAACACCTAAGGGATAATTAAACCATTCAGACCCAGTTTTTGTGTATTGTTTTTTAAGCTCGATAGCAGTCTCTTCAGGAAAATTCAAACTTTTAAACCGCAATACCTTATCGCTATTGGGCGCCAAAACCAGCCAAGTTCCCATAGTAACCGCACATGGCATCACCAAACCCCCATTGTAATCGATATGTTCACCTATTAAATTTACACGTCCTGGAGTAAAGTAATGAGCAGTTGCTTCGTGATGGTATGTCTCTAAGAATTTTTGGGTTAATTCCGCTTTCATTGTAATTTTTTAAATTAATGTTTTAGTTTTAATAAAGTATTGATAGTATTGCCATCGCTACCGAATCGGTCTCTAATATACAACTATGAACCGAATCGAGTAATTGCAATCCATAATTTATAGCATAAAGTATGAAGACTCACTTAGTAAGAACCGGTAAAATCATTGATGGCAAAGAGGTTTTAGGAATAGAACTCACTAACACTAAGGGCACTTACGTAAAAATATATAATTACGGCGCTATTGTTAGCAAATTTGTGGTAACCAACGCACATGGTGCTAAGCAAGATATCGTTTTAGGCTTTGACGATTTCGATCAATACGTTAGCGAAGATTATTTAGCCAACTATCCTTATTTAGGTGCCATTATTGGACGCTACGCGAATAGGGTAAAAGGCGGAAACTTTCAAATTGATGGTAAAAACTATAACCTTTCTCTTTCTGCAGATGGAAATTCCCTGCATGGTGGCAAGGTGGGGTTTGACAAGAGGGTGTGGGATGTTTTGTCGACCATCGACCCAAGTGTTACCCTTCAATATATTAGTCCGGCAGGCGAGGAAGGGTATCCTGGCAATTTAACCTTACAGGTAACTTATAAGTTATCCGATGAAGACGAGTTGATCATCGACATTAAAGCTTCAACTGATGAGGCTACAGCTGTAAATCTAACGCATCATGGCTATTTTAATTTGTCGGCAAACTTAGGTTCTATAGCCGACTATATTCAGCATATCCCGGCAAGTAAATATTTGGAACAGGATGATACGTACACTGTTACAGGCAGGGAACTTCCTGTAGAGGGAACTATTTATGATTTCCTCGCGCCGAAGCCCATCGGGCAGGATTGGGATCCACAGGAAGGATACGACCAAACATTCGTATTGGACAAACAGTATGGAGAACTAACATTGGCATCGGAAACCACAGCTGCATCGAGTGGCTTAAAGCTGTCTGTTTATACTACTGAGCCGGTAACGCATTTTTATACGGCAAAATACACTGATGTTAAAAACGGTAAAGGCGGGGCTCACTATCAGCCTTTTGAATCCTTTTGTATAGAAACCCAGCACCATCCAAATGCAATAAATGTTCCTGAGTTTCCTTCAACAGTTTTGAGGCCAGGCGAGACCTATCATCAAACCACTATTTATAAAATAGAACAAGTTAAGTAAGGTTTGAATTTTAATCCATTAGAGCCGCTTCGGTAGTTCTTGCATACGCCTGGCATACAAAGAACACTGTTTTTGGACAAAAATCGGCCTTTAAGGGCTATGTTCTGGGTGAATACACCGAGCCGACACCGACCAAACACCGAGCAAACAGCCAGAAAAGACAGATTTTTCTTAGGGCCATATGCAAGGTGTCTAGTCTGGTATAGCTATTTCTCTAGATGCTGTAAAACAGGGAGCGTTAAGCTAATCGTACAACGATCATCTTCACAGTTTTCAAAATGGAATTTAACACTACCTTCATATAATTGATGATAGCTGTTGCCATACTCTTCCAGATCAGCCAAAAGTAGGGGATTGGCGCGTAAGCCATAATCCATTTCCAGCGTAATTTCAGCATCATCAATTAACAAGATCATATTCAGTGCAACCGGTTTGTTAGATGCTGCCTTGCAAAAGGGTTCTACCACGTTGACGATGGCAAGAGGTGCAATGCTCTTATTTTCAACATCGCCTTGCACGTCTAAGTGAATGTTAAGATTGGTTTGATGGTTATTCAACTCAATAAAATGAATGAAGCTCTGTAAAGCTTCAAGCTCTTCTTTCAGCGATGCGGAATGTTTCCTCTTGCTGTAGAGCCTGTAACGTAGCAGGTCTGAAAAGGTTAAGATAGATTCTGGTGTATTGCTATCTTGGTTTGTGGCTGCGATTTTTAGCTGGGAGAGCGAGCGCATCAGGAAATCAGGACTAATATTGGTTTTTAACATATCTAGTTTTACCTGTTCTATTTCCTGTTTCTCTTTTTCCATCTCCACGTTGGTGTGGCTCTCTTCGTTCTTTTCCATAAAGAATAGCATCATAGAAAAGATCATGAAGTTTAGTAAGTAATTGGCCAGGTTGCTGGTATATGCCGCCATGAAACTTAAGTTTGCATGTTGATTAGTACTCAGGTGAACGAAATATTTATTAAAATATACATCAACAGCGGGTATGAACAGGTATGCAGCAAAGACTATAATCCAGAACTGCAGGTTTTTGTTCCGCTTAAAATAGTAGGGGATGATGTACAGGCAATAGATGTAAAAAAATGTGGCAATTAGAAGGTTGTCTAAAATGAAATGATTAAAGAGAACAGAAGGTGTGATTTTAACTTCTAACCGAAACAAAGTACCTACGCACAACACCCAGATCCAATAGCCAACATGAGCCACCCAGCGGTACTTGGTAAAATATACCCAGCGGTTTTTCTTGTTGATTTCTAGCTCTACTATGTTGGACATTTTGTGATTCGTAATTTTTGTTTGGTGTTATTTTTAAATATTGATGGATAGATCTATCTCAAACCTGTCTTTCAGATTATTAATGTGCAGCTGATGGCGCAGTGGATAAAGAATTTCCAATCTGCGACGCACGTTCCTTAAACCTATTCCACCTTTATATTCAGAAATTGCTTGCCCCACCATGTTAAAGGGTTTGCTGTTCTGAAGTTTAAAATGCATCAAATCGTCGCTAACATCTACATCGAGGTTTATCCATGATTTGCCAAAGCTTGCTTTTGTTCCATGCTTAAAGGCATTTTCCAAAAAATTGATCAACAGTAAAGGGGCAATGTACTTGTTTTTAATATCACCATTAACGTTGACGGTTACCGTGCAGCGATCATCCTTATGACGTAACTTTTCTAAAGCAATGTAGCTGTCGGTAAAGGTAAATTCATTTTCCAGCGGTACAAGTTCGGCCTTACATTCGTAAAGCATGTAATGAAGTAAAGATTCCAATCGCTCGATAATGATCTGCGTTTGATCGGACTTTTTCAAGCTCAGTGCGTAGATATTATTGAGCGTGTTAAAAAGAAAATGTGGATTGACCTGTGACTTGAGAAAGCTGGCTTCTAAAGCAATTTTTTGAGTTTTATATTGCTCCAGTTGTCTAAGGCCCTTCTGCTGGTCGTAGATATCTACAAAATAATAAAACGCAATAAATATGGAAAAAAATACGAGATAGTTGGAATAGTGTCTGTTGGCTATCCCAAGAAAAGAGTTGTCTACATTAATAGGTTGGAAAGGGGCGCTTTTGTAAATTAAACAGAACAACGATACTTGTACCAAATACCAAAATAACAGGACACCGAAAAAGCTAAACCAATAAATATATCGTTGCGGTTGCTTGTATAGTGGCACTACAATAAACAAAAAAGAATAACACGCCAACACATACATGCTGAATTTGGTAATAAATATGCCTTCTAATACAAACTTCGGATATGACTTAACTTCAAAGAAGCCGGAAAGGTAATGGCTAAAAAAATAGGCTAAAAATGCACAAAGCCAAAACAGCACATGAAGTACCCAGCGGTAATTTTTAAACGTAGTAGAGGCTTGTTGTTTGAGTGCTAAGTTTGCCATTTGTGGTTATGGCAAATTTATTTGTTTAGTTTGAGATAAGCTAAAGATTTAACGACTTTAACAAATTAAAGCATTTTTGAAACCGACATCCAAATGATGCGGATGCTGGAAATGATCACAATTGCCGCTACGCCAATGAACATCTTCTTGATTGGAAGTCTGCCAACTAATTTGGCTGCAATCGGCGCTGCCAAAACACCGCCAGCTATAAGGCCAAGGATAGATTGCCAGTGACTGACGCCCAAAATAAAGAAGAAGGTTACTGCACTGGCCATGGTTACAAAAAACTCAGTCAGGCTTACAGAGCCAATCACATATTTTGGCGTGCGACCTTTAGCGATTAGTGTAGAGGTAACTAATGGCCCCCAACCTCCGCCTCCAAACGAATCTAAGAAACCGCCTGCACCGGCAAGCCAACCTGCGCGTTTGACTTTTTGTGACTTTTGCTTTTCTTTAAACGCATTTAAAAGGATTCTGATACCCAGCAACAACGTATAAAATGATATTACCGGTCTGATCCATTTAGAAAAAGCCTCGCCGGCGTAGGCAAGCAAGATCGCACCTGCAATTGCACCTAAAACACCTGGAATAAGTAAAGTCTTGAATAATTTTTTGTTGACGTTGCCAAAACGATAGTGGCTAAATCCTGAGGCTCCGCTAGAAAACATTTCTGCGGTATGGATACTTCCTGATATTACGGCGGGATTTAGGCCTCCTGAGAGTAAAAGGGTGGTGGATATTACTCCGTATCCCATACCCAGAGCTCCGTCAACCAACTGTGCAACGAATCCAACAAGCAACATCCAAAAGAACTTGTCGTCCAATTGTGTGTAAAAATCCTTACTAAGGGAAACCAGCAGATCGTAGGAAAGATACGTGTATGCTGCAATGCCCAAAAATAGCCCTGTGAGTATGACCAGGCAATAATAGGCAACCTTTTTCCATTTGCGTTCTTGCACGTTATTAATGATCGCAGTGTTGCTCTGGTTTTCTTGGGGAGTCATAAAATGTTGAATTTATAGCCTAATAAGACGTATATAATAATGTCTATGGATTTAGTAGGCAATATTAACTCAACTTTGTGAATAAATGAAATTATATTTCCAAAAAGATGTAAATAACTAATTACACAACCACATGTGATGCAGCTAGCAATTTGGTTTTGTACTGAAACCGGAAGAATAGGAGGAATGAAGCCGCCAGCAAGCCAAAGGTGAGTCCATACCAAATTCCGTTAACACCAAGGTTTAGGGTTATTCCTAACAAATAGGCCAGAGGTATTCCAATGATCCAGTAGGCAATAAAGGTAATAATGGTGGGTATGTTTACATCACCAATACCGCGTAAAATACCGAGACCAACCACTTGGGTACCATCAAAAAGCTGGAAAAATCCAGCAATGATGAGTAATTGGGCTGCGATATCTATAACAGCTTTATCCTCTGTATAAATATATGGCAGGAACGTATTTGCGAAAGTAAAAAAGACGGCAGTAACACTCATAAATACAATGGTGACATGATAGCTTGCTATTGCAGATCTCCTGAGATCAAGTAGATTGCTTTTTCCCAGGTTGTTACCGGTTTTGATTGTAGCCGCCGAGGCGATTCCGCTGGCCATCATGTAGGTGATAGCTGCCAGATTAATGGCTACTTGATGCGCAGCTTGCTCAACTGCTCCAATAGTACCAATAAGAATTGCTGCGCCACTAAAGGCACTGATCTCAAACGAATACTGCATAGCCACGGGCGCCCCAATTTTTATGATCTGCATTGCCCTGACCTTATCTATAAATGTTATTTTAAAGCTTTGGATGTATTTTTTAAAGTGGACAGATCTCATCACGTAAGTAAACATCACGATAGCCATAAGTGTCCTGTCTATCAGTGTACTCAAGCCCACGCCCTTAACGCCCATTGCAGGTATACCGAACATGCCTCTGACAAAAATTACCCCCAGGATCACGTTAATTACATTTCCCCAAATGGATATGTACATTGCCTGTTTTGTAAAACCGAGCCCTTCGGCAAATTGCTTAAAGGTTTGGAAAATGAGCAGTGGTATGATGGAGAAAGCCAGATAGGCAAGATATGGTTTTGCATAGGCCACTACCTCTGGTGATTGCCCGATATGGTCTATGACAAACAAAGAGCCGATATGCACCAACAGGTAGAGTATGATTGAAGTTCCGAAGTTGATAATTAGGCTGTTAGATAGCAACTTACCGCATTCATAGTAATTGCTGCTGCCATTTTCACGGGCAATCAGCGGCGTTAATCCGTAGGATATGCCAATGCCCATAACCAATATGAGCATAAACACACTGTTAACGAGAGAAACAGCGGCCAGTTGTATCGTCCCGGCAAAATGGCCAACGATTACGCTATCTGCAAGGTGCACCAACGTGTGCCCAAGCTGCGATACCACAATTGGTAATGCCAGATGGAGGTTATCCTTGTAGTATGGTTTATACTTGGTGTAAAAGCTGCTCAACATTGAGGCAAAAGTCGGGTTTTTAGCCTTAATTTTCTTACGCAGTAATGTAATATTCCTCTTTCTCTGAGGTAACAGGCTTTAAAACGCCTCCTAATATCAAATTGACAATTATTTTCTGAGCCTGTCGGTAAGAGCTTCGGGTAAGCTTGCTAAACTCCTTTAAAGTAATTCGCCCCTCCAGCTTCAGGTATTCAAAAAGCTTTTTTTCCTGGTCGGTATATCTGATTAGTGTTCCGTCAGATTTCGCGCTCTTTTTGATCACGTCTACAATAATTTTGCTGGCCAGTATACTTTTGTCGTTGACCCGGTAGTACACCCACCATTTTTTGTGCTCATCGAGCGCATAATGCGGTTTGGTATCACTTGAGGCAATTTTTACCACCAGAACCAACTTATCATCTACATATACTTCTTCAAATTCAGGTTCCAGCGCAGGCTTACAAAACTGATGCGCAGCTTTGGTGATCATGTAACGTTCTTCATCTTCTGATTTTACACCTTTAACACTACCGTCGTCAGCTACACCGATAAGTAATTGTCCGCCTTTGTTATTGGCAAATGCAACCAGGCTCTTTGCAATCTTCTCATTGCTGGTGATCGTTTTTTTAAAATCCAGTGTAGTTCCCTCGCCCTGTAATATTAGTCTCTTGATGTTCATTTGCGTGTTCCTTTAGCAATTAATAAGCAATACGAGGCGCTTCGCCCTGGTGTAAATTCCTGATGTAAACTTCATTCATTACTGTGGCACAGATTTCACCGGCTGGGTTTGTAATTTCCATTGGATACGCTTTAACGAATTTACCTGAAGTGTTTAACGATTCAATGGCTTCATTTAACATATCATCCGTAACAATAACTGTAAAAAAAAGATCACTACGTCCAGGTTTCAGGTATTGTATGGATGCGCTTTTAAGCCAAACACGGACTTTAAACCCCTCGCGTTGAAGCAGCTGATCAAATAATAAGGCATAAAATGGATCTGTTGCAGCATAAATGGTCCCGCCAAAAATGGATTTATTGTAATTTGTATTGAATAGACTCTTATTGATCTTAACATCTACCCCACGAAATCCTTTGTGGAACCTTTTTACCCAAATTCGCTGAAAGAAAAGTGGAGGATACAAGCACAATCCCCATTTGAGGGTATTTTCGGAGACAATCATGATGTTTAAATATCTGAAAGTTTATTGAACATTGAAATGATGTGAATAAATATTGTTTAACAATGGCAAAGCAGAAATTTATGAAGGCTTTTAAAACTTTTATATCTTATTGATGTTGACCTATTTATAAAAACAAAACAATTGATTATGAGAAAACTAGTTTTAAGTCTTGCTTTTGCAGGTTCTTTAATGATAGCCGCAACAGCATGCAATTCGACAAAAAATGTTTCTGAAAATTCGGACAGCACTATGAAGGATTCCACAGTGATGCCGGTTGATACTACTGTGAAAGACACGACGAAAATGCCGGTTATGCCTCCTGATACTACGGTTAAGCCAATGTAATATCGGTTTACTTACTGGAAAAGCGTAAGCAGATAACAATTCAATTTTGATTGTTATAGCTTACGCTTTTTTTGTATTTTCAGCAGCCAAATTAAAACGTATGAGTGCTGTTGAAACAACTACCAATAAAAAAATTTTCTTTTTGATCCTTGTAGCTTCTCTAGGCTATTTTGTTGATATATACGACCTGCTGTTGTTTCTGATTATTAAGAACAAGAGCTTGGCGGCGTTGGGCGTACCTGCCGATAAGATTACCGAAACCGGCTTAAGTTTGATGAACTGGCAGATGGCTGGTCTTTTAATAGGAGGTATTTTCTGGGGTATTTTGGGTGATAAGAAAGGTCGCCTTTCCGTACTCTTCGGGTCTATCATTATGTACTCTATTGCCAACATTGCAAATGGTTTTGTAACTACGATACCCATGTATGCGGCTTTCCGGTTTATTGCAGGCATCGGATTGGCCGGAGAATTGGGAGCCGGTATAACGCTGGTGAGCGAAAGTATGAGTAAAGAAAAACGTGGTTATGGTACCATGATGGTTGCAGGTATTGGATTGATGGGAGCAGTAGGCGCCTATATTGTTGGCGATTTATTTGAATGGCGCACCGCATTTTTTGTTGGAGGCGGACTAGGCATTGTACTTTTGTTGTTGCGTTTTGGAGTTTTTGAATCGGGCATGTTTGAGAAAATGTCGAAAAAGGATGTGGCAAAGGGCAATTTCTTGATGTTGTTTACCAGCAGAAGACGCTTCTTCAAATACCTGAATTGTATTCTCATTGCAGTGCCATTATGGTATGTTGTAGGAATATTGGTTGGAATTGCACCTGTTTTTGGTAAAGCTTTAGGAGCTGTGGATGTACTGGATAACGGGAAAGGTGTCATGTTTACCTACATCGGAATATCATTAGGTGATTTTGCTAGTGGGGCCTTAAGTCAGCTGTTCAAGACCCGAAAGAAAGTGGTATTTGTGTCGATTACATTAACCTTCGCTGCCATGTTATTTTATTTGTTACATACCGGCTGGACTGCCAATCAGTTTTATGTTTTATGCCTGTTCTTTGGATTATTTACCGGCTATTGGGTTGTTTTTGTGACCATGTCGGCCGAGCATTTCGGAACGAATTTAAGGGCGACGGTTACGACGAGTGTGCCGAATATGGTGAGAGGTTCGTTAATATTGGTGACCCTCTTATTCCAGTTTTTAACCAGCAAATTTGGCGTAATCAATTCAGGATTGATACTCGCAGTGGGCACAGTAGCCATAGCGTACATCGCCTTGTACAACCTTGATGAAACCTATGGGAAAGACTTGAACTACACGGAGGAATAATGTCAAAAAAATGTACTATCTCCTTTATTAAGAATGATTACCTCCCGTAAAACTTAACTTTGAGTTCATTTAACTGTTATGGAATTTAAAGATCAGGTGGTAGCTGCGTACCAGGCAATTCAGGATGAAATTTGTGAAGGGATGGTACTTACAGATGGAAAGGGAAAGTTTGAGGAGGAGCAGTGGACAAGGGAAGGCGGTGGCGGCGGCAGAACACGTATTATGCAGAACGGTGATGTAATTGAAAAGGGCGGTGTTAATTTCTCTGCCGTGCACGGAAAGCTACCCGAGGCAGTCAAAAAAGCATTCAAGGTAGACAGTGATGATTTTTTTGCAACTGGTGTTTCTATTGTGATGCATCCGAAAAATCCATTTGTGCCGATTATTCATATGAATATCAGGTATTTTGAGATGGATGAGCAAACACGCTGGTTTGGGGGCGGGATTGATCTTACACCTCATTATGTGGTAGATACTGACGTGAGGTACTTTCACCACCTGCTAAAGCAAACTTGTGATGAGTTTGATGGCTCATTTTATGCTAAGTTTAAACAACAGGCAGACGATTATTTTTTTATAAAACACAGGAATGAAACCAGGGGAGTTGGCGGCATTTTTTATGATCGTTTGAAACCTGAAAGTACCGGACTTTCCTTTGAGCAGATCCTTGATTTCTCTGTGGCAGTTGGCAATACGTTCTTACCCGCGTATACAGAATTGATTGATCGTAATCGTGATCTGGATTATGATTCCGAACACCAGGAATGGCAATATTTACGCCGAAGCAGGTATGCTGAATTTAACCTGGTTTATGATTCGGGCACCAAATTTGGCCTGGAGACAAACGGCAGGATTGAATCCATTTTAATGAGTTTACCTCCAATGGCCAAGTGGATTTATAACCATCAGCCACTTCCTGGAACACCCGAATTTGATACCTTGAGCAAGCTTAAAACGGGCATAGATTGGGCTTAATTTTTTTCCACATTGAAGTCTATATGGGAGTTTTTTAGTAGCTTCGCAAGGTTATAGTAAAACCAAATTTAAACGTTCTTAGGGAACATTAATATTTATGGCTGAAGATTTAGAAAATCAAGAAAACGACAAAATAATTAGAATTGATATTGATGAGCAAATGAAATCCGCCTACATCGATTACTCGATGTCGGTTATCGTATCCAGGGCTTTGCCTGACGTACGGGATGGATTAAAACCGGTACACAGACGTGTACTTTATGGTATGCTTGATCTTGGGTTGAACAATAATAAACCTTATAAAAAATCTGCCCGTATCGTAGGGGAGGTGTTGGGTAAATATCACCCGCATGGTGATGCTTCAGTATACAACACAATGGTGAGGATGGCCCAGGAGTGGAGCCTTCGTTACTTAATGGTTGAAGGACAAGGAAACTTTGGCTCTATTGATGGTGACTCTCCGGCAGCAATGCGTTACACGGAAGCACGTTTTCAAAAGATTGCAGAAGACATGCTGGCGGATATCAATAAGGATACTGTTGATTTCCAATTGAACTTTGATGATTCGTTACAAGAGCCAACTGTCTTGCCTTCAAAAGTTCCTAACTTATTGATCAATGGATCCTCTGGAATTGCTGTTGGTATGGCTACTAATATGCCGCCGCACAACATCACTGAGGTAATTAACGCGACCATCGCATTCATCGAAAACAGTGAGGTTACCATTCCTGAACTCATGAAACACATTAAAGCACCTGATTTTCCGACAGGAGCTATAATATACGGCTATACTGGTGTACAGGAAGCTTTTGAAACTGGAAGGGGCCGTATTGTTATGCGTGCCAAAGCAGAAATAGAGACTCATAAGGACCGCGAAACGATCATTGTAACAGAAATTCCTTATCAGGTAAATAAAGCCATGATGATTGAGCGTACAGCTGAATTGGTTGGTGAGAAAAAACTGGAAGGTATTTCGAATATTAAGGACGAATCAAATAAAGACGGAATACGCATCGTTTATGAGATTAAAAGAGATGCAAATGCATCAATCGTACTGAATAATCTTTTTAAACAGACTGCATTACAAACTTCATTTAGTGTAAACAACATTGCTCTTGTAAAGGGTAGGCCGCAAATGCTTAACCTTAAGGATCTGATCCATTATTTTGTGGAGCACAGGCATGAAGTGGTGGTCCGCCGTACAAAGTTTGAACTTGCAGAAGCTAAGAAAAGAGCTCATATTCTTGAAGGACTATTAATTGCACTCGATCATATTGAGGAAGTAATTAAGTTGATTCGTGCATCTGAGAGTCCGGAAGAAGCCAGAACAGGCTTGATGGAGAAATTTGGCTTGAGCGATATCCAGGCAAGAGCAATTTTGGATATGACGCTTCGCAGGTTAACCGGACTGGAGCGTGATAAGATTAAGGACGAGTATGCGGAATTGATGAAAACCATAGCGTATTTACAATCAATTCTTGATGATGAAGGTTTGCGTATGCAAATCATCAAAGATGAGTTGACTGAGATGCGTGAGAAATATGGTGATGAACGCCGTACGCAAATCGTTCACTCGGCTGAAGATATGAGTATGGAAGACTTTATTGAGGATGAAGATGTGGTCATCACCATTTCTCATGAAGGTTATATCAAACGTACTCCTGCTACAGAATACCGTACCCAGGGTCGTGGAGGAAAAGGTTCTAAGGGTAGTGATTCCAGAAATGAAGATTTTATTGAGCATTTACTGATTGCTTCAAATCATAATTACATGCTTTTCTTCACAGAGGCAGGGCGTTGCTTCTGGTTAAGGGTTTACGAGATTCCGGAAGGTTCAAGATTAAGTAAGGGAAGAGCGATCCAGAACATCATCAACATTCCTAAGGAAGAAAAGATTAAGGCATTCATTAAGGTGAAGAACTTAAAGGATCAGGAATATCTGGAGAACAACTTTATTATTATGTGTACCAAGAAGGGCACAATTAAGAAGACCTCTCTTGAAGCGTATTCTAGACCACGTGTGAATGGTATCAATGCCATCAATATCAATGAAGGAGATCAGCTAATTGAGGCAAGTTTGACTACCGGATCAAGTGAAATTGTAATGGCATTGCGCTCTGGAAGAGCCATCCGTTTCAACGAATCTACAGTTAGACCAATGGGAAGAACTGCTACAGGAGTAAGAGGAGTGACCCTTGCTCATGAAAAAGATGAGGTAGTTGGCATGATTGCTGTAGAGGATTCATCAGCAACTGTACTGGTAGTTTCAGAAAAAGGTTACGGTAAACGTACTGATATAGATGATTATCGCGTTACTAACAGAGGCGGTAAAGGTGTTAAGACCATTAACATTACTGAAAAGACCGGTGATTTGGTTGCCATTAAGAACGTCACAGATGCTGATGATTTAATGATCATTAACAAGTCGGGAATAGTCATCCGGATTGTAGTAAGTGAGTTGAGAGTAATGGGAAGAGCTACTCAGGGAGTTAGGCTGATTAATTTGAAAGGCAATGACGAAATTGCTTCAGTTGCTAAAATTGAGCATGAGGATGAAGAAGTAGTGGAAGAAGTAGCTGAAGGAACTGAAAATGTGAAAGCTGTTAACGCTGAAGGTCAAGAAGGAACCGAGAATAATGACGACCAGGAGGGAACAGCCGATGCTGAGGATACAGAAGGAGAAAACAACGAACAAATATAACTGTAGAACAAATTAGAACTAAAATGAAAAAAATACTTTTAAGTATGTTATTTGCAGGTACAGCGATGCTCGCAAATGCGCAACAAACTGAAGTGGATGCTGCTAAAGAGAAATGGATTGAGTATGCCAAAACACAAAATGTTGTGGAAGTAGACACCAAAGCGCTTGGTGCTTTAGCCAGCAAAATAAAAGTTTCTGGTGAAAAGAAAAAAGAAGAAGCACCAAAGCCAAAAGCCTCACTTGCTGAGCAATTGGTTATTTTAAATGCGGGACTTGCCCATACCGACTTAGCTTTGGTTCATCCTAAGACTAAAGATAAACCTGATGTTTGGGGATGGCGTGCACTAATTTCGTCCAGAATTTGTCTGATCGATACGGTATTAGCTAATTCTATGGCTCAAGAAAAGATTGCTAATGAGGCAATTGCAAAAGCAACAGCATTAGACACAAAGAAAACGCAAACTCAAAATATTACAGATGCGCAATCTTATATTGACAACGCGGTTGCCAACAGAGGAATGATTGCTTTCCAAAAGAAAGACTACGCTACTGCTTACGAAGCTTTTAACCAGATGGTTATCAAAAATCCTAAGGATACAGCTACCTATTTTAATGCCGGTTTAAGCGCTATGCTTGCGCATAAATATCAAGAAGCTTATGATAGTTATAAGAAAGCTTTGGAAGTTGGTTACAAAGATACCTATCCTGTTTATAGTCAGTTAGTCGCAATTACTTCTACTGGTTTGAAAGACAGCGTAAAATATTTAGATGTTCTCAATGAAGCATCTGCAAAATTTCCTGATAGTTCTTTCTTCGTTAGTCGCATCACAGATTATTACATGAAAAAAGGAGATATCGTGAAGTCTCAGGAAATGCTTAATAAGCTTATTTCTCAGGATCCTAAAAACGCTATTTATCCTTACTTGCTTGGTGATACTTACTTCAAACAAGCTCTTGTTGCACAAGAGAAGAGAAATGCCATTGACCAAAAGAACAAGAAAGCTTATGATGACATGACTGCTAAGATGATGGGCTACATCGATCAAGCTTTGCCATTTTATAAAAAGGCACTTGAATTGGATCCAAAGTATGCTGATGCTGTCGACAAACTGAAATCTATCTACGGATTTAAGAGCGATACACCGAACTATGAAAAAATGAGTAAATTGTTGATTAGCTTGGAAGGCAAGTAAATCTGACACATTAGAAAGAGGGATTATTTGATAATCCCTCTTTTTTTTTAAATTTGTTATATGAAGAGATTATCCCTGTTTAGCATTATAGTTCTTTTAGCTTTAAGTTCTAATTCTGCCTTTTCTCAGAAAAGTCAGCTTCAGATTGCACGTAATAGTATAGGTAAATTACAGGCAGCCATCAGTAATAAGAAAGACGAAAAAACCCAAATGGGAATTTTAGGAGAGGGGGTAAGGGCGGCAGAGGCGGCACAGAATGATAAGAAAACAAAAAGATGGCCGGAAACCTGGGCTATCAAAGCCTATTTGAGTTCTTATATATCTATTCTTGATGCTGATGAGGGCAATTCTGACAAATATTTTGGTTTGGCAGTAGATGCAATCGATTCTGCACGAAGGCTTGACAAGTTCCAGGCGAATGCCCGGTTGATTGAAGCTTCCATCTATAACATAAATATTAAGAAACAGAACAAGGCAAATAACGCCTTCAAAAACAATGACTTCACTACATCATTCAATCTATTAAAAGAAGTTAGCGATTTCTTTCCTAAAGATACAGCACTAGCAATCAATACTGCACTTTCAGCTCAAAATATCAGGGCATTTGATAGCGCACTTATTTATTTCAAGAGAGCTAAAGATAATGGTGTTAAAGACCCGGCGATTTTTCAAACGCTTTCCAGGTTATATACTTCAAAGTTTGAGCACGAACAAGCTTTAAAAACCTTAGAAGAAGGAATTGCTTTAAATCCGTATAACACGAACCTAACTAACGATTATATTAATCTACTGTTAGACAATGAAAAATACAGTGAAGCCATCAGGGTAATTGAACAAAATTTGAAAGTCAATACCGGTAACAAACTATTGTATTTCTTGTACGGTTATTTGCACCAGAAGGCCAATACATATTCTACTGCAGAGCTTGCTTATACAAAGGCGTTGGGTATCGATGAAAATTATTTTGATGCGTTGTACCAATTGGGATTGGCTTACGTTGATTCTGCTAATGAATCTTTGAAATTGAAAACGCCAGATGGTAATCAGAAGTTTGCATCATTTATAAACCGCGCTGAAGTTACTTTGCTTCAGGCACACGAGATCAATCAGAATGATAAGTCGACGGTACAGTTGCTTATTGACATCTATACAAGAAAAAACAAACTCGATAAGGTGCAGGAGTTAAAGTCCAAACTAGAAGAGTTCTAACTAATGGGGCAGTGTAAGCTGCCCTTTTCTTTTCATTTACTAGTTAACATAATATTAATTATAGGACACTACTAAATTATCAAAATTACTAATATAACTAATTTACTTACACCGAATAATCTTTATTTAAAAATCATAAAGATAGTTATGCTAAATTTGTGATCATGTTTCATCGCCCTATAAGAAGTGTTCAGGATTTCTTACTCAGCACATATTTCGCTGACGGGTTACGCATTACTTTTGGTGTTCTTTGCCCGTCATTGATCTTGGCTCAGTTCGGATTTCTACAGTATGGAATGACGCTTTCATTGGGTGCACTTTGTGCAAGCGTAGTTGATTCTCCCGGTCCAATTGTACATCGTCGGAATGCGATGTTAATTACCACGGCGTTGATTACTATCATTTCGATTTTAGTGGGTATCACCAACAATAATGTTTATTTCATCGGAATACTGCTGGTTTTGTTCAGTTTTGCCTTTTCCATGTTTTTTGTTTACGGACTTCGTGCCGCATCAATAGGAACTGCTTCGTTACTGATTATGGTATTGAGTATTGATGACATCAGGCCGTGGAATGAGGTTTTGCTGTATGCCGGGCTAGTTTTTACAGGCAGTATTTGGTACACATTATTAAGCTACGTTTTTTATCGCCTTCGACCATTTCGTTTAGTGCAGCAAACACTAAGTGACTCGATATTTGAAATAAGTGTTTTTCTACGGGCGAAAGCGAAATTCTATCATCAGAATACCGATTACGATAAAAATTACGCGGAACTCCTCCAGCTTCAAGTCCTCGTACACGAAAAGCAAGATGCGGTAAGGGAAATTTTATTCAGAACCAGGGAAATTGTTCGTGAATCTACACCGGAAGGCCGTTTTTTGCTACTGGTATTTGTGGATATGGTTGATCTTTTTGAACAAGTTATGTCTACTTATTTCAATTATAAGCAGTTACATGAGCAATTTGACCAGTCGGGAATACTGTCGCATTATGAAATAGTGATCATCAGAATTGCCGATGAACTAGAGGAGATTTCTTTTGCCTTGAAAACGGGGCGTACCCCTATCCTACCTGTAAGTTTGACTGGAGATGTAGCGAAGTTAAAAGCTGAAATTCTTGAGCTGGAAAAAGGTAACAATGGTAATTACAGCACTCTTGGTATCATAGCACTAAAAAACATTGAGGTAAATATTGAGAATATCCTATCAAGGATCAAGACTGTAAACGGTTATTTTAACGAATCTGAAAAGAAGAACTTAATTCCTCGTAAAATTGATGTGGATCGCTTCGTAACACGTCAAAGTTTAGATCCGTCAGAGTTTTTTGAAAACCTCACCTTTGGCTCCTCAATTTTTAGGCACTCGCTACGGGTAGCTATTGTGATGCTGATAGGCTTTTTGGTGTCAAAGTCTCTCGCATTTTCCCATAGCTACTGGATACTATTGACAATACTCGTGATTTCAAAACCTGGTTTCAGTTTAACTAAGCAGAGAAATTATCAGCGACTGATAGGCACCGTCGTGGGTGCCTTGATTGGAATGGGTATTTTGATGTATATTCATGATAAACACGTGCTCTTTGTAATTCTCTTGATCTGTATGGTAGGTTGCTACAGTTTTCAACGTAAGAATTACGTAGTCAGTGTTTTATTTATGACTCCATATATTCTGGTACTTTTCGATTTCTTAGGGATGGGGGGATTGTCCGTTGCAAAAGAACGTATTTACGATACCCTGATCGGGTCAGGCATCGCACTAGTTGCCAGTTATTCCCTTTTTCCCAGTTGGGAATATGAAAAACTCAAGGAAGGTATGATAGATATATTAAAGGCCAATCTCAAATATTTTGAAGAGGTTACACTTTTTTATACAGGAGAAATCAACGACCTGACCAATTACAAGGTGGCCAGGAAAGAAGTTTACGTGATGACCGCCAATCTGGCATCACTATTTCAAAGAATGTTTTCTGAGCCAAAAAGCAAACAGATCATGATTAAGGAGTTGCATCAGTTTACCGCATTAAATCATTTGCTTTCTTCCTATATCGCCACGCTGTCGTTGTATAGCAAGGATCATTCTTTTACATTTAGTAAATTTGAAGAATTGAAACCTATAGTTCAAAATACGACCTATCTACTTACACTAGCCTCAGAAAATTTGTTAAAAAACAACAGCGAACCAAGTAATGTACCGCTCGTTAATGCCAGGTTAAATGAGGCCGATCAACCATTGGGTGAAATGGAAATATCTCAGCAATTTGAGCTTATTCAAAAAGTGGCTTACGATATCTATAAGCTTTCCGAAAAAGTTACTTTTTAGAGCTATACCTCTGCTTCTTGGTTGATCAACGTGTTTGCCGGTCTGCCATTCTTGAAGGCATCACGCGTTTTCAAGCCAAGCAATTCGAACATCGCCATATCATCAACAAACGCCGGATTTGGTGTAGTCAACAATTTATCACCGGCAAATATAGAGCTTGCACCAGCCATAAAACAAAAAGCCTGCTCTAAAGTACTCATCTCATTTCTTCCGGCAGAAAGACGAACGACAGAATTTGGCATTACAATTCTCGCTGTAGCGATCATTCTTACCATATCCCAAATTGGAACTCTAGGCTGATCTTCCAGCGGAGTACCCTTAACAGGAACCAATGCATTCACCGGAACAGATTCAGGATGAACCTCCATGTTCGCCAATGTCTGTAACATAGCCACGCGGTCTTCCGTAGTTTCACCAAGGCCGATAATTCCGCCGCTACAAACTGTCAGTTTTGCTTTACGAACATTCTTTATCGTATTTAAACGATCATCGTAGGTACGGGTGGAGATAATGCGCTTGTAGTCTTCCTCAGACGTGTCAATATTGTGGTTGTAAGCGTATAAACCAGCATCTGCCAATCGCTGTGCCTGATTTTCAGTAAGCATACCTAATGTACAACATACTTCCATGTCCATATCATTTACCGCTTTGACCATCTCAATAACGCGGTCAAAATCCCGGTTATCCCTTACCTCTCTCCATGCAGCGCCCATACACAAACGAGAGGCACCTCCCTCCTTCGCTTTAACTGCAGCACTTACTACCTGGCCCAATTGCATAAGAGGTTGTACTTGTAAATCAGTATGATAACGGGCGGCTTGCGGACAATAAGAGCAATCTTCAGCGCAACCACCTGTTTTTATGGAGATTAGTGAACTAACCTGGACTTCATTATAATCTTTATTTTCTCTATGTATACTCGCCGCTTCGTAGACAAGGTCGAGAAATGGCTTATGGTAGATACTTGAAATTTCTTCTTTGGTCCAGTTGTGTTTAGTTAGTTGCATATGTAAAAGTTTAAAGTAAAAGTTTGCTGGCTAAGCCCAATAAAAGCAAAAATCCGAAAACGTCTGTAAATGTTGTAATAATTATTGAAGAAGCAATGGCCGGATCTATTCCTACTCGCTTTAAAATTAGAGGAATTCCGGAACCAGTTACGCCTGCGATTAGCAAATTGCCTGTCATAGACAGAAATATAACAAGTCCTAACATCGGACTTGAGTCAAAAAAGTACGCAAAAATAAATACGATTGCACCTGTAACCGCACCATTGATCGTGCCTACTGTAAATTCTTTAAGAATAGTCCTGTATGCTTGATTGTCGGTTAGGTCGTTAAGCGAAATCCTTCTAACAGTTACTGCCAATGCCTGTGTTGCGGCATTACCACCCATCCCGGCTATAATAACCATGTATGCAGATAGCAACGGGAAAAGTTTTATGGTAGGATCGAAATGACGAATAACAGCAGATGCAAGAAATGCAGTTCCTAAATTCACGATCAACCAGGGCAATCTCGACTTAACAGCCTCTATCCAGTTACCGCTCAATTCCTCATCCTCTGAAACCCCAGATATCTTCAAAATATCTTCCGTGTTCTCGTCTTCAAGTACATCGATGACATCATCAAAAGTAACCCTTCCAAGGAGCTTATGATCTTTATCTAAAACAGGTATACTGGTAATGTTATATTGAGAAATCAATCTGGCCACTTCCTCCTGGTCAGTATCCGGGTAAACCCAGGCAACCTCAGCTTTAACCAGCTCAGTAATTTCTGCGTTCCCCTTTGCTTTGATGATGTCTTTTAAAGAAACAATTCCTTGAAAGACGTTTTGATCATCAATTACAAAAATGGTGTAAAACTCTTCTATTTCCTCGCTCTGGCGAATGATCTCGTCTATTGCATCTTTTTTTGTCAGCTTCAGATTAATCCTGATGAACTCGGTGTTCATCAATCCACCGGCCGTTTCTTCGTCGTAGCTTAACAGGTTACGGATGCTGCTGGCATCATCCTCATTCAGGTCTTCCAGGATTTCCTGTTGTTCCTGCTCGTCCAACTGAGAGATGATATCAGTAGCATCATCATAATCCAGCTCTTCTACAATCTCCGTACGCTTGTCGGGATGAAGCTGCAATAAGAGTTCTTCCGGGTGAGACTCTTCGTGCATTTCTGAGATCACTTCAGAAGCTAACTCAATAGAGAGTAAATTTATGATCCTTTGCCTGTCGTCAGGCGGTATGCTCTCAAAAAGTATCGCAATTTCAGATGCATGATACTCCCCAAGAATAACCTGAAGTTGCTCATCATCACCACTTAAGGCTTGCTTTATCTTAGAAACATCTGTTTTGTCTAGATCAAAGGATTGCATACAACGCTAAAGGTAAGAATAATCGTACCTATTTAAACCATCCTTTGCGCCAGAAATATATGATTTGTGCCACTGCAATGCCGCCCATAACGATCATCGTGTATAAATAGCCATGTGGACTATACAGTTCAGGCATGTTTTGGGGAAGTATTTTTCCCGTTACCGGATCTTCCCTTGAAAAATTCATTCCATAGATTCCGGCAATAAATGTAAGTGGAATAAAAATAGATGAAATGATGGTCAATACTTTCATAATTTCATTCATCCTGTTGCTGATCACTGAAAGGTACATATCTATATTACTTATAGCTATTTCCTTTAAGGATTCTACAATATCAATAATTTGTATACAGTGGTCATAAGCATCTTTGATATACATTTTAGTCTGTTCGCTAATCAGCGGACTATCCGATCGTAAAATATCGTTAAGTTTATCTCGTTCAGGCCAGACTACCCTCCTAATGCTTATTAAATGACGTTTAATGACCTGTGTATCGTACATAATGGTTTTATCCGGCCTGTCAAACAGCCTGTCCTCAATGGCATCGAGATCTTCTCCCCACTGCTGTAAAATTGTGAAATAAGTATCCACAATGATATCCATAAGCGCATACATCAAATAACTGGATCCGGCTGTACGGATGTTGCCCTTGCCTGCTTTAAGCCGGCTTCGTACGGGTTCCAGGCAATCTTCATATCCTTCCTGAAAGGTGATAATTGTATTTTTGGTCAGGATAAACGACACCTGTGCGTTATCCAAATCCCTGCTTTTATCGAAATCAAGCATCCGGCTGATGGCAAAAACATACCCTTCGTACTCTTCCAGTTTTGGTCGCTGATAGGTGCGCGTAATGTCTTCCAGTACCAATTTATTGATGTTAAAATCTACGTTTAGCGATTCAAACAACTCAGCCGATCCAAAGCCTTTGATCTCTATCCAAAAGGTGTATGATTGATCTGTAATAATTGCTTTCGCCTTTTTGATATGATCAACATCTATAATATCGTAGCTATCTGCACTGTAGCGATATATCTTGATGACCGGCTTGAGGGCGTGCTCATCGATGTACACCAAACCCGGACTGGAACCAGCCTCTGGTAGCGCATACCGCTTCTGATGTTTGCGTTTTTTTGTATTAGCCATTTAAAGGAAAGATCTTGACTGCGGACCCTGATTAAATAACAAGTCTGCCATACTAAGGTTTGGAATAAAACCATGCCTATCATCGAACACTTGGAAATATGGCTTTGCGTCACTTACATCCGCACGGTTTCTGACAGTCATTTTAGTTCTTAAATCAACCATAGGAGCAGGATTTTTAAAATACTCGTCAGAAAACTTAAATTCGGCCGTTTTCTTTAGCTGTTTAAACAGCCAGGCCAAAATATCCAGATTAAGATCTAACAGATAGGTATAGTTTTGGTTATAGAACTGAGCAAATTCATCTTCATAATATTCAAAATATGCGGAATTTCTATAGCAACTCTCCAGGCTTTTCCAATGCAGACGTTGCCAATTAAACTCATTACTTATTTTTACGTCTTTTATAACTGTGTGGACATTAGCCCCCTTAACAACTGGCACGATAAGGTCGAGAATCCCATTGGGAGAATAAACGGAGGCTCGATTTCTATAAGTCTGTTTCGGGAAATGCTCATATTGCTCCAGAACAAAATTGAAATCAACTTCCTTTAGCTTAGAAAAATAACTCACAGGCGGGATATAAAAAATTGGGAATATAGCTGAACTTTCCATCTGATAAATTATGTTTGCATTCTCAACCCGCAAAATAATGATAAAAAAAAGCATTTCTTATATAGGAATTTCTTTTTTAAACCTTTTGTCCAGATTGCCGCTCTCCTTTCTACATGCAATTGCCTGGGTAGGTTATTTTCTACTGTATTATGTTTTGCGTTATCGCCGGAAGGTGGTTAATGATAATTTAAAGAATTCATTTCCTGGAAAATCAGTAGCAGAGATCAAATCGATAGAGAAAAAATATTTCAAATACCTTGCTGACTTAATCTTTGAAGTGGTGAAACTCTCCAGTATTTCCAACGAAGAACTGTTGAAAAGGGTAAAGTTTAACAATTTAGAGCTTGTTGAAAACTACATAAACCGCGGTGAAAGCATTTTAGCCTGTACAGGCCATTATGGAAACTGGGAATTGGGGATGCTTGCATTGGGAATCAGAATCCCTGCGACAGCATATGTTATTTACAAACCTTTGTCAAGCCCTATTTTTGATGCCTGGTTTTACCGCATCCGCACCAGGACTGCCAACTTGTTTATACCCATGCGGCAAACGCTCAGATCAGTTGCAGCCACCAGGAACCAAACCACTATGTTCTGCTTCGCAGGAGATCAAACTCCAGTCAAAGATGAAGCCAGGGTTTGGATCGATTTTCTTCACCAGCCAACCGCTGTGCTCACTGGTATTGAGAAAATAGCCATGCAAACCAACAGACCGGTAATATATTTTAATATGCAGCTGGTTAAACGTGGTTATTACGAAGTAGACTGCTATCTTATGGCCGAAAAACCAAGGGAACTTGAGGAATGGGAACTAACGAAACGAAATTTCAGTAAGCTGGAACAAATAATTAACGAGGAACCAGCATATTGGCTTTGGAGTCATAAGCGGTGGAAACATAAACCAGAAAATACATAATGAGTGCACCGAGTGTAGCGGTAGTGATTTTGAATTGGAACGGAAGGTCGCTGCTTGAGCAGTTTCTTCCTAGTGTTTCACTTTCTGTATATGAAAATTTACAATTGATAGTGGGCGACAATGCTTCTACGGATGGATCGGTAGATTTTATCAAAACCCATTATCCGGCAATTACCATTATTGAAAACGATCAGAATTATGGTTTTGCTGAAGGTTACCGCAGGATCCTCGAGAAAGTTGAAGCAGACTACTATGTGCTGCTAAACTCAGATGTAGAAGTTCCAAGAAACTGGATATCACCGGTAATCAAACAAATGGAACTTGATCCGCAAATTGCTGCAGCACAACCCAAAATAAAGTGGCAAAAGCAAAAAGATGCTTTTGAATATGCAGGTGCAGCAGGCGGTTACCTGGACCTGCATGGCTATCCCTTTTGCAGGGGCCGGATCTTTGATACGGTTGAAAATGACCATGGTCAGTATGACGATGCCATGGAGATATTCTGGGCTAGCGGTGCTGCTCTTTTTATTAAAGCTGAAAGGTGGAGAGAAACAGGTGGCTTAGATCCGGACTTCTTCGCCCACATGGAAGAAATAGACCTTTGCTGGCGGTTAAAAAATCTTGGTTATAAAATAGTATACTGTCCGGATGCCGAAGTTTATCATCTTGGCGGCGGCACATTGAGTTCTAATAATCCTTATAAGACCTATTTAAATTTCAGGAACAATTTGATCATCCTACAGAAAAACCTTCCCTTACAGGACGCTTATTTCAGAATTTTTGTACGGTTCTTTATGGACTTCATTGCCTGGCTGCATTTCATTGCAGAAGGCAAAATAGATTTCGCAATGGCGATAACTAAAGCCCACGTTTATTTTTTCAAACATTTTTGGCACAATGCCAATAAGAGGGCTAAACAACAAATACCTTATTTAAAACATAAGGGTGTGTTTTCTTCCAGTATAGTTTATGCGTATTTTATCAGCAAGATCAAGTACTTTAGCAACCTTAAGAACCTGTAGTTTGCAATAAGCTCTCTATTGCTAAACGGTAACCATCCATGCCAAAGCCCGTTAATACACCTTTGCAGTTTTTTCCGGTTAAGGAAACATGCCTGAATTCTTCTCTTGCGTATATATTTGAAATGTGAACTTCAATCACTGGAGTTTTAATTGCGGCAATTGCATCTGCAATTGCTACAGACGTGTGGGTATAGCCACCAGCATTGATGACAATGCCGTCATACTCAAATCCAACTTCATGGAGCTTGTTAATCAGCTCACCTTCAACATTACTCTGAAAGTATTCAATATCGAGGATAGCATACATACTACGCAAAGTACCCAGATACGCTTCGAAGCTTTGATTTCCATAGATGCCAGGCTCGCGTAAGCCGAGAAGGTTCAGGTTTGGTCCGTTAATAATTTGTATCTTCATCAACTCAAACTTAGAGTTAAAATATTAAAGTAGAAAATTTTTTGTGTGATCGATAAGAGCTATATTAAATCATTTAGGGTATATCTAAAACTGGAACGTTCCCTTTCTGCTAATTCCGTTACTGCGTACCTCGGCGACATCAATAAATTTGAACAATATTTGGCTGCAGCAAACCCAACAAGAAAGATTCAGGAAATCGATGTTTCGGACCTCAAATCTTTCATTACCTGGATCAATGAATTGGGCATGTTGCCAGTAACACAAGCCCGGGTAATATCAGGATTAAAATCTTTTTTTGGATTTCTATTATTGGAAAACCTGATCACTGTTGATCCAACCGCGCAGTTGGAATCTCCACGATTATCCCGAAAACTTCCGGACACCTTAAATATATATGAAATCGATTCTTTAATAGCAGCGATTGATGCATCCAGACCTGAGGGTATGCGTGCTAAGGCGCTGCTAGAAGTACTATATGGATGCGGGTTAAGGGTTACGGAACTGATCACTTTAAAAATCTCAGATATTTCCTGGCAAAATGAGTTTATCAAAGTAGTTGGAAAGGGCAATAAAGAACGACTCGTGCCAATTGGCAGCAGCGCGCTACATTTTATTAAAATTTACCTGGAAGAGGTAAGGGTTCACATTGTGATTAAAAAAGGTTACGAAGATTTTCTTTTTTTAAACAGGTCTGGCAGCGGCTTGTCTAGAATTACGGTATTCAAAATGATTAAAGAACTCGCGCTCAAAGCGGGAATAAAAAAAAGCATTAGTCCACATACTTTCCGCCATTCTTTTGCTACCCACCTGATTGAAGGCGGGGCAGATTTGCGCGCGGTACAGGAAATGCTCGGCCATTCTAGCATTACCACAACTGAAATCTACACACACATAGACCGCGATTACCTAAAAAGTGTAATTAAAGATTTTCACCCTAGAAGCTAGGCCAACTGACAGCAAATCATACGATCGGCGCCCTGCATATCTTTTCTTAATACGATGTTTTTAAATAGTTTACGGTTTAACATATCAACAGTTTGTATACCAAATGCACTGTTTATTTCAAAGAAAAGGAGCCCGTTAGGCTTCAATGCTGAAAGTGCGTAAGTGGCAATGGCCTCATAGAACTCAAGTGGGTTTTCATCATCAACAAATAATGCGAGGTGCGGCTCATGTGCTAAAACATTTTGGTGCATATCTGATTGCTCACGCACGGTTATATAGGGTGGATTGCTCACAATGATATCAAACTGTTCCTTGCTACTGAACCCCCGGATGTCGGCACTAATGAAATTGATGTGAACATGATTAGTTTCGGCATTAGCAATCGCAATTTCAAGGGCGCTTTCAGATACATCTAGGGCAGATACAACACTTTCCGGTAAGTTTTTTTTTAAAGATATTGCGATGCAACCGCTCCCTGTACCAATATCAAGTATTCGTGTCTGAGTTGGTTGTGTTTGCTTATCCTTCTGTAAAGAAATAATCCAGTCTACCAGTTCCTCCGTTTCAGGTCTTGGAATTAAAACTGAAGCATCTACTTTAAATTTAAGTTGGTAAAAGTCGGCTTCCCCAATTACATATTGCAAGGGAATATTCAATTTAAGCTGATTTACCATTTGCTGGAAAACGGCTACCTGTTCTGCAGGAATCTCCTCAACAGATCTGGAATAAGCTTCTGCCCTTTTCCATCCGCTGATGTGCTCGACAACGATATAAAAGATAAAAACAACTTCAGATTCAGGATAAACACCGTTTAGCTCTTCTTTGAAATGACTGAGTAAGTCCTTTAAATTCATGGTAAACAAAAGTAAGCAAATCAAACAATATACCTACTTTTGCTATGATGACGGACGAGCAATATATGCAACGGTGCCTTGAATTGGCCCAAATGGGTATGGCAAGTGTGAGCCCCAACCCAATGGTAGGATGTGTTATTGTACATGAAGATATAATTATAGGTGAAGGCTTTCACGCCCGTTTCGGAGAAGCACACGCAGAAGTTAATGCCATAAATGATGTAATCGCAAATTACGGAGCAAAAGCTGAGGATTTGCTATCAGCCGCCACAGTTTATGTAAGTCTTGAACCCTGTGCCCATTTTGGTAAAACTCCTCCCTGTGCCGATTTACTGGTTAAGCACCGCGTCAAGAAAGTAGTAATAGGCAATAAAGATCCTTTTTCTGATGTAAACGGAAAAGGAATATTAAAGTTAAAAGAGGCAGGTATAACAGTAGTTACAGGGGTACTGGAAGCTAATTGTACCCTGTTAAACAGAAGGTTTTTCACTAGAATATTAAAGCAGCGTCCTTATATTATATTGAAGTGGGCCGAAACAGCAAATGGTTATTTTGCACCAAAAAATACTGTTCAACAATGGATCAGCGGACCGCTCGCAAAAAAAATGGTGCACAAGTGGCGTACAGAGGAAGATGCCATAGTTGTTGGAAAACGTACAGCGCTGGCAGATGATCCAAGCCTAACGGCCAGAGAATGGTCTGGAAGAAACCCAATAAGGATATTAATTGATCAAAAGCTGCATGTACCAACCACATCCAATATCTTCAACTCAGCTGCAAAAACTATTGTATTTAATGAAGTTAAAACGGTGGTTACAGGAAATGTTCACTACATACAAATGGAAGATATGCAATACTATCTGCCACAAAAAATTGCCTTTCAATTGTATTTAATGGATATTCAATCGATCATCATTGAGGGGGGGGCAAATTTGCTCAAACAATTCATCGATGCAGGTTTATGGGATGAGGCAAGGGTATTTACATCTGCTAATTCCTGGGAGGAAGGATTAGTCTCACCGAGGCTCCATGGACAACTTAATGATGAATTGAGTGTAGGTAAGGATACTTTACGCATTTACGAAAACCATATCTAGCATGTTATTTTTAATCATCAGTATTATATGTAGCGTTACGGTATCCGTGATGTTAAAACTAGCAAAAAGATATAAAATAAATATTCTGGAAGCAGTAACCTGGAACTACCTGTTTGCAGTGATACTGGGTTTGTTATTTTTTAAACCTAAGGTAAACGAGCTCATTAGCTTAAAGCCTGAACCAATATATCTGGCTCTCGGCATATTACTTCCTCTGGTATTCTGGTTTCTCGCAGCCTCTGTAAAGAACATTGGAATTGTTAAGACTGATATTGCCCAGCGCCTGTCATTGGTCATTTCCCTTATCGCTGCCTATCTCATTTTTGGTGACCAATTCACGGTGATGAAAATATCAGGACTTTTCATTGGCTTCTTGTCGATCGTATTGGTCTTAAATAAACAGGCAAACAGTCAAAAAAGTAAGGGCAACTGGCTGTATCCCCTAGCGGTCTTCGTAGGATTTGGATTAATAGATATATCGTTCAAAATGGTTGCCCAATTGAAAGCCATACCTTACACCAGTTCACTTATTTACATATTTGTACTTGCATTTATAGTTTCATTATTTTCCATCCTCTACTCCTATTTCATTCACCATAAAAAGCCACAGTTCATCAATGTCATTTGCGGTTGCATCCTGGGCTTTTTTAATTTCTTTAATATACTGTTCTACCTGAAAGCGCATCAGACCATGGCAGATCACCCCTCTACCGTGTTCGCATCCATGAACCTAGGTGTGATCGTTACCGGATGCCTTGCCGGTGTACTCATTTTTAAAGAAAAACTTAGTCCTTTAAATATTGCCGGATTATTATTGGCAATTACGGCCATATCGTTGATAACCATTGCTCAGGTGTATGCTCTTTGATGATACCTATAAAACACTAACATCTGCTGCCGAGGGTTTATTTAAAGATAAGGGCAGTAAATTTATTGGCTACGCCTACCCCATCTTGGCTGAAGCAGAGGTAAAGGAATTGGTTGCTGCATTGCGTACTGAACATGCTAAGGCCAGGCATTTTTGTTGGGCATATCGATTAACTGCCGACAGAAGTATTTTTCGTATTCAGGATGATGGAGAACCTTCCGGTACCGCGGGGCGGCCAATACTAAATGCAATGCTTTCTGCGGACATCACCAACACACTAATTGTTGTTGTACGTTATTTCGGTGGTACGTTACTGGGTGTACCAGGTTTAATCAATGCATATAAGACTGCCGCAGTGGATGCCATTGCAAATGGAGACATCGTCACTAAAACCATCGACGATGTTTACGAAATTCATTTTAGCTATACAGCAATGAATGATGTGATGCGCATTATTAAAGACGAACAACCAAAACTCATCGCACAACATTTCGATAACGACTGCACCATTAAGCTGGCCACAAGACAATCGAATCTGAATATTCTTTTATCTAAACTGGGTAAAATTGATGGCCTAAAGCTGAAGTACCTGTTTACCGATCAATAAAAATTTAATAGGTTTGTTAAAACCAAATTGATATGGAGCAATACCTTTCAGAAGCCGACTTAATCATAAATCCTGACGGTAGCATCTACCATCTTAATTTGTTGCCGGAAGATGTAGCCGAAACCATCATTACTGTTGGCGATCCAGATCGGGTGACCGATGTTTCCAAATATTTTGACCGCATTGAGGTAAAAAAAGGCCGGAGAGAATTTATTACCCACACCGGTTACCTGGGCAAAAAGCGGATCACCGTTATTTCCACAGGCATTGGAACAGATAATATTGATATTGTATTTAATGAATTAGATGCGCTTGCGAATATTGATTTCGGCAAAAGGTTAATTAAACCACAGTTAACCTCCTTGAACATCATTAGGATTGGAACTTCCGGAGCGATACAGAAAGACATTCCCATGGGAACTATTTTAGCTTCTTCTTACGGACTGGGTCTGGACGCCTTGATGAGATACTATGTCCAAAACCCCAGCACAATAGAAACAGGGCTTCTGTCCGACTTTAATATTCATACTACTGGTTTAAGGAATATTGAACCTTATTTAACTGCTGCAGATCCGTATTTGCTACAGCAATTGGGTGCAGGCCTTGCCACCGGTATCACTGTTACGGCTCCTGGGTTTTATGCCCCCCAGGGTAGAAAAGTGCGCGCAGAAAATAGCATACCTGAATTGATCTCTATTTTGAACACCTTCAAATCAGGTAATGAACGGGTAACCAATCTGGAAATGGAAACTGCAGGTATTTATGCAATGGCCAGGATACTGGGACACAAAGCTTTGTCTGTTAATGCCATATTGGCTAGCCGTGTTACTTCAGAATTTTCTAATGAACCAGGTAAAATAGTGGATAAGGCAATCAAAACCATTCTGGAACGTTTGGAAAGTATTTAAACACACATTATCCAAACAAAAAGAATCCAATCTCTGTTCAATTTACAATATAAATATAAGCGATATGTTCAATTCCATAAAAGACAAACTAACATTATCATTTGTAAACACCATACTTAATTCTTACGAAACCGGGGAACTGGACACCGGCAAAAGAATCGTTTCCAGCATAGCTGGCGTTTACCTGCTACAAAAAGCAATACAAGATATACCGGAGCATCCATTCAAAGCTGTACAAAAATTTGCACTGAGTGGTTTATTGCTTTATGCGGCTGCCAGTGGATTAAATAAAAAGATCATCAAGAAACCAAAGGAATTGTCTGATGTAAGAAAAAATCAGATACAAGGTAACGATCCCGACCTTGTACCTGCTTTTGTCTAATATTTTGTGTGCTTATTTCAGCTTAGGCTTAGCAGCCATATAGAACGTTAGTTTTCCACCGCCAGTAATATCAGCATGCTTGATGGTTTGCGTATTTAAAAGCTTACCATTAAGCAATACTTTAGCCACGTATACATTTTTGTCACTCTGGTTAATAGCCTCAACCGTAAACGTTTTGCCGTTCTCCAAAGTTAGGACGGCATTCTTCACAGCCGGACTACCCAAAGAATATTCATCGGAGCCAGGAGCTACTGGATAGAAACCTAGTGTCGAGAACATATACCAGGCACTCATCTGTCCACAGTCATCATTCCCTCCCAAACCATCTGGAGTTGGCTTGTATTGCATTTTCAGAATCATCCTGACGCGCTGCTGAGTTTTCCATGGCTGACCAATCCAATTGTATAAATAAGCCACATGATGCGCAGGTTCATTACCATGCACATACCCACCAATAATACCCTCACGTGTGATGTCTTCAGTTTCTGCAAAGAACTCATCCGGAAGGTGCATGGTAAATAACGAATCCAGTCTTAAACCAACTTTCTTAGGGCCGCCCATTTTAGCAATCAGACCATTGGGATCCTGCGGTACAAAAAAACTGTAGTTCCAGGTGTTTCCCTCGATGAAGCCTTGATCGTGCGTACTCAAAGCGTCAAACTTCACTTTAAATGAACCGTCCGCCAGGCGAGGTCTCATAAATCCTGTCTTCGCATCAAAAACATTTGCCCAGTTACCAGATCTTTTAATAAAGGTGTCGTAGACATCATTTCTGCCTAATTTTTTAGCAAGCTGTGCAATACACCAATCATCATACGCATACTCCAGCACATTGGAAACTGATGTTCCGCTGCGCTCTGCAGGGATATACCCCAAATCTATATAATCTCCTATTCCTTCATAATTGCGGTGGTTAGCGGTAACAATACAAGCTTCTAACGCTGCATTCGCATCACCAGTGTACACACCTTTTATAATTGCATCCGTCAATACAGAGACGCTGTGGTAACCACTCATACACCAATTGTCGTTCGCATAATGCGACCAAATTGGCAACATTTTCAATGCACTTTGGTCGTAATGCGCCATCATTGATTTTACCATATCATTATTTCTGGAAGGCTGCATGATGTTAAAAAATGGGTGCAGCGCCCGATAGGTATCCCATAGCGAAAAAGTGGTATAATTGGTAGATCCTGAAGTCTTATGAATGCCCTGGTCTAATCCTTTGTATTCACCATTTACATCGTTATAAGTAGTTGGGTTTATAAATGCATGATACATTGCCGTGTAGAAGTTGATTTTATCGTCTTCTGAGCAATCAACCTTAATCTTTTCCAATTCCTTTTCCCATTCTGCCTGGGCTTGTTGTTTCACCTGATCAAAATCCCAGCTCTGAACTTCGGCACGCATGTTTTCAAGCGCATTCTCCTGACTCACCGGAGAGATCGCCATCTTGATTTTGATCTTTTCATTCGCTTCTGTATTAAAATCGAAGTACATGCGGAGGTTCTTTCCTGCTATTTCCGGGAAGTTTTTAGTTTGGTCAAATTTCCTCCAGAAACCTTTATATGGCTGTACACCATCGTAGTTTTTTTGTCCGTAATTTTTAAAAGCTTTGGAGAACGACATGGCGAAATAAACGGTGCGCGTACGTGCCCAGCCATTCGTTTGCCTGTATCCGGTAATCAACGTATCATTTACCACCCTAACATAAGTCCAAACGTTCTTGCCATCATAATTGTAAATACCAGACATGAGGTCGAGGATAATATGCGATTGGTCAGATTTAGGAAAAGTATATTGATGCATCCCTACCCTTTTGGTAGCCGTAAGTTCAGCAAGTATTCCGTTGTCGTCCAATTTAACTCTATAGTAACCAGCTTCTGCAGTCTCGTTAGCGTGAGAAAAAGCAGAGCGAAATCCAGATTTAGGATCACTGGCCGTTCCCGGGTTCATTTGCAAGGACCCTTGGGTAGGCATCACCAGGAAGTCGCCAAGATCAGAGTGGCCGGTTCCGCTAAAGTGTGTGTGACTGAAACCGACTATCGTCTTACCTTCATATTTATAACCTGCACAGTAATTGTACACATCCCCATTATATTTTCCACCTACCTCATATGGAATGGTATCCGTTTCCGGACTCAATTGTACTGCTCCAAAAGGTACGGTTGCACCCGGGAAGGTGTGACCCATTTTCTGGGTACCAATAATTGGCTTAACATACTTAACTAAACTCTTTTGAGCATGAACTGCCAGTCCAGGCAATAAAAGGCAATACAATAAGATCTTCTTCATTCTAAAATTTATACAGTTAACGAGGTCTCTAAGGTAAAAAATATTGCATAGACTTTTACAAGCATTTGACTACCAGATGCCATTCTCTTCGCAATTTCTGCTACTTTTGCAACTTATATATAATCACCGGGCTTTGAACCCGCGGCAGTATTAAATAATATGAGTAAAAAAGGTAGAATCCTGGTAGCCATGAGTGGCGGTGTTGACAGTTCAGTAGCAGCAGTAATGTTACACGAACAAGGTTATGAAGTGATTGGTTTAACCATGAAGACCTGGGATTATGCCACCTCAGGCAGCAGTAGTAAAGAAACCGGATGCTGCAGTTTAGACAGTATAAACGATGCGCGCACGTTGGCTGTCAACTATGGCTTCCCGCACTACATCCTTGATATAAGAGATGAATTCGGTGATTTTGTAATTGATAATTTTGTTGACGAATATCTTGCAGGCCGTACGCCCAATCCTTGTGTGTTATGTAACACCCACATCAAATGGGAAGCATTATTAAAAAGGGCCAATAAGTTAGATTGTGAATTTATTGCTACAGGGCATTATGCCAATATCAGGGTTCAGGATAGTGGCAGGTATGTCATCTCGAAAGGAAAAGACGAAAATAAAGATCAATCTTATGTGCTTTGGGGTGTATCCCAGGAAAATCTTGCACGTACCCAATTCCCGCTAGGTTCTTTTGCCAAATCCGAAATCAGGCAAATGGCTTTGGATATGGGTCAGGAAGAATTGGCAAAGAAAAGCGAAAGCTATGAAATATGCTTTGTTCCAGATAACGACTACCGGGCCTTCCTTAAACACAAAGTTGAGGATTTGGAAGAACGTGTTGCCGGTGGAAATTTTGTATTGAGCAATGGAATGATCGTTGGTCAGCACAAAGGCTATCCTTTCTATACCATCGGGCAACGTAAAGGGCTTGGTATTGCATTTGGCGAACCAATGTTTGTGTTACAGATTATGCCAGAAAGCAATACTGTTGTTTTAGGCAGGGCTGATGAATTGGAGCGTCGCGAAGCAATGGTTAGAAACATTAACCTGGTAAAATACGCTGATATTAACGAACCGATGGACAACGTGATTACCAAGATCAGGTACAAAGATGCGGGCATGTTAAGCACAATTGTTCAAGAGAAAGACAGAATGAGGGTAGTATTTGACCATGCGGTATCTGCAGTTGCCCCTGGTCAATCGGCCGTTTTCTACGAAGGAAATGACTTATTAGGTGGTGGTTTTCTTTGTTAACACCCTAGGTATCTAAATGATTTGAAATAAGGTAAGGCGCTGCAGTTTTAAGGCGCTTTCCTTTATACCTTTCAAAATAGTAGTCTATACGTCCAAGATTTATTCCTGCAAATCCAACCTGATTTATGGTGGTGATTTTTCCGGCAAGATTTTGAACATCCTCAGGCTCCTTCATAAATGTATGGGTATGACCGCCAATAATCAGATCGATATTCCTGTTGTTTTTAGCCAATATCTTATCGCAAATCCTATTTGTCTCATAAGTATAACCAATGTGCGAAAGACAAATCACCAGATCGCACTTTAACTCATTTCTTAACAAATCGGCCATTTCATTTGCCTTTTGTACTGGGTCTAAAAATATTGTTGCTCCGTAGTTTTTCGCATCTACGATTCCATCAAGTTGAATACCTATACCGAAAATTCCGATTTTAATCCCTTGTTTTTTAAATATCTGGTAAGGAAGCGTGGATTTTGCCAGTATAGTATCTGAGAAATCATAATTACTGCAAAGAATCGGGAATTTAGCATGTAGAAGTTGTTTATGAAAGCCCTCCAGACCATTGTCGAAATCGTGATTTCCCATAGTTGCAGCGTCGTAACCCATTGCAGTCATCAGTTTCATTTCCAACTCGCCACCGAACTTATTAAAATATGGCGTCCCTTGAAATATATCCCCTGCATCCAGTAACAACACATGCTGTTCCTTCTGGCGAATGGATGAAATTAATGCGGCCCTTCTTGCAGTACCGCCCAAACCCTGATTGGTGGAACCATCCATTGGGAAAGGCTCTATCCTACTGTGTACGTCGTTGGTGTGTAAAATAGTCAGCTTAACGGTATCGCCGGCAGCTATGGCATCTAAACTGGCAAAACCTAATGCAAGTGTGCCGGCTGCTACACTTGTGTTTCTTAAAAACCCACGGCGACTAATTTTTTGTAATTCTTCCATCTAATTTTGGATTGATCGTTTTACCCTGTGCTTCCTGCTCTTTCACATAATTAACCAAAGCATCCCTAACCTTGAGCCCTAGTTTTTTTTTATCAATAGGCTGCTTAAAGCTTTGAAACTTATCGCCGCCTCCGGCGATATAATCGGTAGTCATCACCCTATAGGATTTAGCGGGATCAAATTTCTTCCCAGCAATCCATACATTTTCAGGTTTGCCATTTACAATCGTCATTTTTAACCCTGCAACAGGCTCACCATTGTTAATGGCAATAAAATCTAAAAGGCCCTGCACATCTTTGCCACTTAAGGTAAACACCAGAAACTCGTTCTCGAACGGCATGGTTTCAAATATGTTGGACATAGTGATGTCTCCGGCTGGTATATCAACCCGGATACCTCCTTTTGTGGAAGGCATAGCAAAATCTATCGCAGGATCAATTTTCAGGGCTTGTTGCATGCTGGCATCTGCGAAGAAATTACTGATTAAACTTTCAGGATTCTTATCGTTCTCCTTCTTTGACATCAACACCGCAGAGTGCCCTAATACCTGACTCATTTCTGCTTCCATTTTTGCCTTATAAGGAAGATAAGTCCTAATAATTGAACTGTCGACAGCTAAAGTATTATTAATGTTATACTCCGCTCTGCTGGCCTTGGCTATTTTATAGCTAGATGCGCATCCGGTAGCCAGTAACAGGTAACATGCGAAGGATGATGCTTTAAATAATCTGGAATAGGCCATGTAACACTGTGGTATATAAATCTGTTACAAAGAATGCAAATGGATATTAAAAAAAAGAGAAACCCTGGTTAAGGATTTCTCTTTTTATAGCAATTGATAATATTGTTACAAATTTTTGGTAATGTCTTCGCTCAGCGGTTTAACTGGAGAACGGAAACGATGAACCAATTGTCCTTTTTCATTGATTAAAAATTTCTCAAAGTTCCAACCAATATCACCCTTAAAATCTGGGTTCTCAGCAGAAGTCAAATAAGCAAATAATGGATTAATATCGCTGCCTTTCACGCTCACTTTTTCACTTAGAAGGAATGTTACATTATATTTACCAGTACAGAATTCTTTAATCTCTGCATTGGTAGCTAATTCCTGGTTATTAAAATTTGCAGCAGGAAAACCAATTAACACTACGTTTTTACCGTATTGCTTGTGTAGCTTTTCTAAATCTTCATATTGAGGAGTATAACCACATTTAGATGCGGTGTTAACAATTAAGATCTTTTTACCCTTAAACTTAGAAAGTTTAATCTCTTTACCGTCAATGGTTTTAAAAGAGTAGTCGTAAACGCTTTTAGCCGGAGGCGTAAAAAACAGGCTCAGTAGAATCAATAGTGTATTCATAGTTTTTCTTTTTATGTATGTACGAAGTTAACTACAAAAAGTATTACTTGCTAGCTGTATCATAATTGCTATGTAAAAAGATTGTCCAGTTTACTTCCCTACTTTCTCCCCTACTTCTCCCAATAAAAGTACCTTAAACGAGACTTATCTGGGATAGATCTAGAAAAAAGCTTCCACAAGCGGGAGCCTTGGTCATTGCAAAGACCTAAGGTGCATCGCATTAAGTACAATTTTATGCCATTATAATTGACCTGAAAATTAGGTGTTTTGAAAAATAATTCGTATTAAATTAATGATTGATTTTGATTTTAGCCTTATTTATAGCTTTATTTGCAGAAAAACGTTCTGAATGGCGAAGAATTTACTGATAGTTGAGTCACCCGCAAAGGCAAAAACAATAGAAGGGTATTTGGGAAAAGATTTCCTTGTTAAATCTAGTTACGGACACATCCGCGACTTGGTTAAAGGAGATATGGGGATCGATATCGCTAATAATTTCAGTCAGACATACGAAGTTCCTGCCGATAAAAAGCAGGTTGTTGCTGAATTAAAAAAACTAGCCAAGGATGCAGAAATGGTTTGGCTCGCATCAGATGAGGACCGTGAGGGAGAAGCCATTAGCTGGCACCTGTACGAAACATTAGGACTCAAAGAAGCTAAAACTAAAAGAATTGTTTTTCACGAGATTACCAAGCCTGCCATCTTAAAGGCAATTGATCAGCCACGCACTATAGATTATAATTTGGTACATGCCCAGCAAGCAAGGCGTGTGTTAGACCGTTTAGTAGGATTTGAACTATCTCCTGTTTTATGGAAGAAAATCAAACCCTCACTATCCGCAGGACGTGTACAGTCTGTTGCTGTGCGTCTTATAGTAGATCGTGAGCGTGAGGTAAATAAGTTCAACGCAGTTGCTGCATTTAAAATAACCGCTCAATTCTTAACCGGAAAAGGAAAGGAATTGGTCAAAGCAGAACTTCCACATCGTTTCGATAAAGAAGCTGACGCAGAAAAATTTCTTCAGGATTGTATCAGTGCTGGCTTTAATGTGAGCTCACTTGAAACAAAACCTGCAAAAAGGAACCCTGCTGCACCTTTTACGACTTCCACGCTTCAACAAGAAGCTTCCAGGAAGTTGGGTTATTCTGTTTCCAGAACGATGCAGATTGCTCAGCGTTTGTATGAAAGTGGTAGAATTACCTACATGAGAACTGATTCTGTTAACCTATCTGAAACAGCATTACAGGCAGCAGCAGCAGAGATTAAATCGGCCTGGGGAGAAAAATACCATCACTTAAGAATTTATAAAACTAAGTCGGCAGGTGCACAGGAAGCTCACGAAGCCATTAGACCAACCTATTTTAACCATCATACCGTACCGGGCGACAGTTCGGAGCAACGCCTTTATGATTTGATATGGAAACGGGCGATCGCTTCTCAAATGAGCGAAGCTTTATTTGAAAAAACCACTGCACAGATTGGCATCAGTACCCGAAAAGAGAATTTGATAGCAGAAGGTGAAGTACTAAAATTTGATGGGTTCTTAAAGGTGTACCTGGAATCGAGTGATGATGAGGACATCGAAGATGCGGATGGCAACAGTATGCTTCCTCCTTTGGCTAAAGGTCAGGAATTATTCATCAGGGAAATGAGTGCTACGGAGCGTTTTTCAAGACCTCCTGCAAGATATACTGAGGCCAGTTTGGTCAAAAAGCTTGAGGAACTGGGAATTGGAAGGCCGTCTACTTATGCGCCAACAATTTCAACCATCCAAAACCGCGGATATGTTGTTAAAGAAGAACGCGATGGCAGACAACGCGCTTTCACTTCAATAGTGTTGGCGAATGGTCAAGTTACCAAACAAGTAAAAACAGAGATTACTGGTGCAGAGAAAGGAAAATTGTTTCCAACCGATATCGGTGAAGTAGTGAACGATTTCCTGGTTGAGCATTTCAAGGGAATTGTTGATTTCAATTTTACGGCAAACGTAGAAAAGGAATTTGATGAGATCGCACAAGGCTTACAGGAATGGACAAAAATGCTCCACTCCTTCTACACTCCTTTTCATATTGAAGTTGAGAGTACTTTGGAAAACGCAGATCGTGCCAATGGTGAACGTTTGCTGGGTATAGATCCTGTTTCAGGCAAAAATGTCTATGTAAAAGTTGGTCGTTATGGCCCGCTTGTACAGATTGGGGAACTGAGTGACGACGAGAATGATAAGCCAAGGTATGCTAGTTTAGCAAAGTCGCAAACTGTTGCTACCGTGTCATTAGAAGACGCATTGGAGCAGTTTAAATTGCCATTCCAATTGGATGATTACGAAGGAAAAGAAGTTTCAGTAGGTGTTGGTCGGTTTGGACCATATGTAAAATGGGGCGATGCCTATATCTCTGTTCCAAAAAACGAAGACCCTTTAACCATAAACAGAGAGAGAGCAATTGAAATCATTTCAGAAAAAATCACTGCGGATGCACCAATTGCACATTATAAAGAGCTTGGCGTAACCAAAGGTACAGGCAGGTTTGGTCCATTCATAAAATGGAATGACCTATTTATAAATGTTCCTAAAGCCTACAATTTCGACAATCTGAAGCAGAGTGATATTGAAGAGCTGATTGAGAAGAAACTTGAAAAAGAAGCGAACCGTTTTATTCAAATTTGGGAAAGCGAAAAAATTGCTATTGAGAACGGCAGATGGGGACCCTTTATCAGATTTGGTAAGGAGATGTTAAAACTCCGTAAAAATCCGGCAAGCAATGACAAATATACACCCGAAGAATTGGCTTCACTTAGTCTGGACGATGTTAAAAAGCTGATTGTAGAACAAATTCCGGCTGCTTTTGAGCCTAAGAAGAAGAAAGCTCCTGTTAAAAAAGCAGTGACTGCAGCTAAGAAAGCTCCAGCGAAAAAGAAAGTTGCGGCTAAAAAGTAAGCGCTTATGAAGAAAGACCTTCCTGATAATATTGTAGAGGATGTTGCAATTGCAGTTGTGTTGATTAACGAAACGCCGGAAGTAAAAAACTGGACAGTATATGTGGTCAACTTCAAAGAAACGCAAATTGATAATGTATTAATCAGTTCTAAAGGCTATGGCGAAAAAGACGGAAAAATGGTAAAAACTTCCATTTTACGCCATTTTGTGGGTGATGTGAAGTCGCACGAATTTGCTGGTGTAGAAGCTATTGACACTGAGGTATTTGGCCTGACCAATGAGTATTGGCTCAGTTATTACATCGATGGCGTTATATTCGATAAGAAATTTATCTTCCTGCCTGAGAGTATTGTTGATGAGAACCTCATCAGGATACCATTTATCAATAAGCCTGGAGTGATGATAAAATAAACCTTGCACTCTCGTGCTTTTTTCCTAATTTTCATACGCATCTTATTGTTATAAATTACGTATGGAATCCCCAAAAACCCCCTCTCCTCAAAAAAACAAAACCGCATTAATTTTTGGTGCACTTGTTCTCGCACTGGCCGTGGCTGCTTTTTTTATTTTAATGAAACCAAAGAAGACTGCTGGTTACAATCAGCAGTATGCCAAATATATTGAAGCCTTTACCTCTGGCACAGTCTCTAAAAAAAGTTATATAAGAATACATCTGGCAGCTCAGGCCAAAACCCTATCAGCTGTTGGTATACCTGATAACCGCGACCTATTTAGTTTTTCTCCTTCTTTAAGCGGTAAGTCCTATTGGATTGATGCACAAACGGTTGAATTCAGGCCAGATCATGATATGGAGTCTGATCAAAATTATGAGGCTACTTTTCATCTTGATAAAGTAACCACTGTAGAAGACGGATTAGAAAAGTTCGACTTCGAATTTAAAGTGATCAAACCAGGAATCCATTTATCGCAAAATGGACTAGTGTCACAAAATAGCACCTCTTTTGATTATATGAAATTGAGTGGTGAACTGAGCACTGCTGATGAGGAAGATCCAAAATTATTGGAGAAAACCCTTTCTGCAGATTTTTCACAAAAACTGAAGATCAAGTGGCAGCATGATCCGACAAATAAAGTTTCTACGTTCGTAATAGATAGTATCAAAAAAACGAAGTCGGATAACAAACTCACATTGAAATGGACAGGCACCGAACTTGGGGCTGACGACAAAGGTGAAATAGAAATCACCGTTCCGGCTTTGGATGTTTTTCGTGTTTTGGATGTAAAAGCAATTCAGGATAATGAAGATTATGTTTTGGTACAGTTTTCTGAGCCGGTAAGTGTTTCTCAAGATCTTACTGGTATGATTACAGTGGGTTCACTGTCGGATTTGAGGTACACAATCGACAGGAGTCAGGTTAAGGTGTATTCAGCAGAAACTTTGGAAGGAAACTACGCAGTTACTGCAAGTGCGGGTATTGAAAATTTGCGTACTAAAAAGATGGAGGCCGGTATAACAGCAAATGTGATGTTTGAAAAGAAGTTGCCGTCAGTAACAATAGCAGGAAGTGGAACGATACTGCCTAATTCTGGTAAACTTGTACTTCCCTTTGAAGCAGTTAATTTAAAAGCTGTTGATGTTACCGTTGTGAAGATTTATGAGGACAATATCCCCCAATTCTTTCAATCAAACGGTTATAAAGATGGAAATGAACTTCGCCGAGTGGCGAAGCCGGTGGTAGAGAAAACAATTAGATTGGATGAGGACAAAGCTTTAAACCTGCATAAGAAGAATCGTTTTACCCTGGACCTGGACAAGTTACTGAAAACAGAACTAGGTGCGATGTACAGGATCACCATTGGTTTCCGTAGATCATATAACATTTACAAGTGTGCTGATGACAGCAATGAAAAAGGACAGGTTGCCAATCAGAGTGCTGTTGATGAAGAAGAATATGAGCGTTATGGGGAAAAAATAGATGAGGATGATGATTTCTGGAATAGATACAACAGCTATTATTCAGGAGGTTACAGATGGGAAGACCGGGACAATCCATGTACTCCATCCTATTATACCAGTGAAAGATGGGCCAACCGGAATGTCATGGTTTCCAATATAGGCTTGATCGCTAAACGAGGAAATGACAACAGTATGCTCATTGTGGCTACCGACTTACTTACCGCAAAGCCGATGAGCAGCATTACTGTTGATCTGTTAGACTACCAGAGACAATTAATTAGTCAGGTAGTAACTGATGCCGATGGTATGGTTAAAATAGATCTGAAAAGAAGACCATTTTTGCTTATTGCCAAAAATGGTAAAGAACGTGGTTATCTGAAATTGGACGATGGAGGTTCTCTTCCACTCAGCAGGTTTGATGTGGGTGGAGACGTGGTTCAGAATGGATTAAAAGGCTTTATCTATGGCGAGCGTGGTGTATGGCGCCCAGGTGATTCCTTGTTCCTTTCCTTTATTTTGGAAGACCGGCTAAAAAAATTACCTGATGCCTACCCGGTAACATTTGAACTTTATAACCCTCAGGGACAACTCATTAAAAGAAATATCATTGCGAATCCATTGAATGGCTTTTATGCCTTCAAAACAAAGACTGAGGTCAATTCTCCAACAGGCAATTGGACAGCTAAGGTTAAGGCTGGTGGCTCTGTCTTTACTAAGACAATAAAAATAGAAACCATTATGCCCAACCGGCTGAAAATTAACTTCGACATCGGTAATGCCAGTTATCTGGGATTGGGTGCAAATTCATTTGCTACGGTTACTGCCAATTGGTTATTTGGTGCTCCTGGTAAAAACTTAAATGCCAAAGTTGATGTGAACCTCAATACCATGAAAACTACGTTTAAAGGTTTCGAAGCTTATGAGTTTGATAATCCCACAGTAGTATTCGAGTCGCAACTTAAGAATATTTTTGAAGGCAAACTTGATGAAACTGGTAAAGCGAAGGTAAGTACCAATTTGAACGACAACAATTCGGCACCGGGCATGCTGAAAGCTAACTTTACCACCAGGGTATTTGAAGCCGGCGGTAACTTTAGCATCGATAATTTTAGCGTTCCATACCATGTTTATTCCGATTATCTTGGAATTAAAACACCCGATGGTGAACGATTAAGCGGGATGTTGCTTACTGGAAAAGACCACCAGGTTGACTTGGTAAATGTAAATCGCGATGGCAAATTGTTAAACGGAAACCGTACCGTTGAGGTTGAATTGTACAAAGTTCAATGGCGATGGTGGTGGGAACAAGACAATGAAAATTCTTTTGCCAACTTTACACAGAACTCATATAACAAATTGATTAGTAAGGTTCAGGTAAACCTAATAAATGGTAAAGGTAAATGGAACTTAAGGATAGATGAACCGGAATGGGGTCGTTATTTAATCCTGGTAAGGGGCTTAAACGGAGGACATGTTACCGGTAAATCTGTCTATATCGATTGGCCAGGTTGGGCACAACGTGAGTTGGGGTCCAATCCGACTGAGGCCTCGATGCTGTCGTTTACTTCTGATAAGAAGAGCTACAAAGTTGGTGAAGATGTAATCTTAACTATTCCCTCAGGTAAGGGCGGGAAAGCACTCATATCCATTGAGAATGGCAGCAAGGTAGTCAAAACATTTTGGACGGATACAAAACCCGGACAAACGCAGTTCAAGTTCAAGGCGGAGCCTGAAATGACACCAAATATATTTGCTAATGTTACTTTACTGCAGCCGCATGCACAAACAGTCAATGATCTGCCAATTAGAATGTATGGAGCTATCCCTATTCTTGTGGAAGATCCGGAAACCATCTTAAAGCCCGTTATAGGCATTGCAGATCAAATCAGGCCCGAAACTGAGACAAGTTTATCTGTCGCTGAGCAGAATGGTAAAGCCATGACTTATTCGGTCGCTTTGGTAGATGAAGGTTTGCTTGACCTGACAAGATTTAAAACTCCTGATCCTCATTCCGTTTTTTATGCACGTGAGGGTTTAGGTGTAAAAACATGGGATTTGTTTGACAACGTTCTTGGAGCTTGGGGTGGTAACTTGGAACGGATTTTAAGCATTGGTGGTGATGGGTCCATCAACAGGAACCTGAGTCCTGCCAAGGCCAACAGATTTGTGCCAGTGGTTAAATATTTGGGTCCATTTGCATTAGCAAAGGGTGAAAAAAGAGTACATAAATTTAAGCTTCCGCAATACATTGGTGCGGTGCGGGCGATGGTTGTTGCCGGGCAAGATGGCGCCTACGGATTTGCAGAAAAATCTGTACAGGTTAAAAAACCGCTCATGCTTTTAGCAACACTGCCAAGGGTTATTGGACCTGGTGAGACCTTTACGCTCCCAGTTACCATTTTCTCAACCATTGCCGGTGTAAACAATGTTGCGGTCCAACTACAAGCAAAGAATCTTCAGGTAATTGGGTCGTCTAAACAAAGCCTACAATATAAGGTGCCAGGAGAACAGTTGGCTTATTTCCAGATCAAAGCACCTGACTTGGCCGGTGTTGGAAGAATACAGGTTACTGCACAAAGTGGATCTGAAAAGGCGATTTATAATGCAGAAATTGACATCAGAAATCCAAATCCGTTTATAACTAATGTGATATCAGCTGCATTGCAACCCGGAAAAAGCTGGTCAGCAAAATATGCGCCTATCGGTATGGCAGGCACCAACTCCGGTACTTTGGAATTATCAACCATCCCTCCTATTAATTTAAAGAAAAGGTTGAGCTATTTGATTCAGTACCCGCATGGATGTGTGGAGCAAACCACCTCATCTGTATTTCCGCAATTGTTTTTAGGTCAGATAGCGCTGTTAAGTGAGCAAGATAAAGCCTTAACGGAAGGAAATATCAAATCAGGAATTAACAAATTGAAAGGATTCCAAACTCCGGATGGTGGATTAAGTTATTGGCCTGGTGAGGGGAAATCGGACGATTGGGGTTCTAGTTATGCAGGACATTTTCTTATTGAGGCTCAGAGCGCGGGATATACCCTACCTGTAGGAATGATCAACGAATTGCTGGGATATTTGAAACGCAAGGCGAGTTCATGGGCGCCAAATTCGGATAATTTCTACGGTGGAGATCTTGCACAGGCTTATCGCTTATATGTATTGGCTTTAGCCAAAAAGCCAGATATAGCGGCGATGAACAGATTAAGAGGTTTCCAATATTTGTCAACAACAGCAAAATGGCGTTTGGCAATAGCTTATCAGCTTGCCGGGCAGAACAATGCAGCGCTTGGCTTGATAAAAGGACTACCTCTTGCAGTAAAACCTTACGATCAGTTAGGGGGAACATATGGATCTTCACTAAGGGACGAAGCTATGATTTTGGAAGCATTAGTACTATTGGGTAAAAATGAAGCTGCATTCCAGCAAATGCAATTGGTAGCTGCCAGTTTAGGAAAAGACAGTTGGTACAGTACTCAAACAACAGCTTATAGCATTCTTGCGATTGCCAAATATTGCGGGAAAGGAAATGCAGCCTCAGGATTAAAATACAAGTATGTTATTGATGGTAAATCTGGAAGCAATAATACTAAGCAATTTGTAAGTAGTACACCGTTATCATTTAAAGGTGGTGTATCGGTACAAAATACAAGTAACCGTATATTGTTTGCAAGGTTAATCTTACAGGGACAGCCAGTTGCCGGACAAAATAACTTGTTGCCAGACAACACCAATGCATTGGTGATGGGCGTTAGCTACAAACTGCTTAACGGCAAAGAGATAGATCCTTCCACATTGAAACAGGGACTAGATTTTTATGCAGAGGTGACCATTAAAAATCCCGGAAAGATGGGTTATTACGAACAAATGGCGCTTACCCAAATATTTCCGTCTGGCTGGGAAATTATCAACACCAGGATAAATGACAATGAGAACGCTTTGGCCTCATCTCCATATACTTACAGAAATGTTAGGGATGATAGGGTACTCACCTATTTCAACCTCAGAGAGAATGAAACCGTGGTATACAAGGTGTTATTGAATGCGGCCTACATCGGTAGATATTATTTATCTAACGTGCAATGCGAAGCCATGTATAACAACAACATCAGTGCTACGAAGCCAGGTAAATGGGTACAGGTTATTAAATAGTTTAAAGCCTTGGCCATACGTTGATGATAGGGAATCGAATGAAGCCTAGGGGGAGTCGGATAAAGGTTGGAGAAATGTTGTTCCTAACAGATCTGATTTGTTTGGTATTATTTATCTGGTTTTTGTTTATACTCCCAGGGAAGTTGTTTGATACGCCCGTATCTTTTGTTTTGGAGTCCTCAGACGGACAATTGTTGAGCGCCTCAATTGCTAATGATGGTCAGTGGCGCTTTCCGTCGGCAGTACTTGTACCGGAGAAGTTCAAAAGCTGCATTATCGCATTTGAAGATCAGCGGTTTTATAGACACCCTGGGGTAGATGTTTTTGCATTAGCCAGGGCCATCAGACAGAATATAAAAGCCGGACATGTGGTAAGTGGAGGCAGCACCTTAAGTATGCAGGTGATGCGTCTATCGCGCCAGCAAAAGAGAACGATGTGGCAAAAAATAACTGAAGCTATACTTTCAATACGTCTTGAGCTTAGTTATTCAAAAGAAGAAATTCTAAAATTTTACGCAGAAAACGCACCCTTCGGAAGTAATGTGGTAGGTATTGAGGCTGCGGCCTGGCGGTATTACGGGCGAGGCGCCGAAAGTCTTTCCTGGGGCGAGATGGCAACATTGGCCGTGCTCCCAAATAGCCCATCTTTGGTACGTCCAGGTAAAAATTCTGCATTGCTGATCAGGAAAAGAAACGATTTGTTGGATAGATTGGCAGCATTGAAAATCATTGATGTTGCTACTGCAAATCTTTCTAAGTTAGAGCCCATCCCCGGTCAACCCTTGCCCCTGCCACAATACGCCCCTCATTTGCTTAATCGGTTCAAGAGCGAATTCGCTTCCAAGAAGGCTATAAATGAAAAAGTGTCTCCGAGAATAACTACCACCTTGAATTTTGATTTGCAGTTAACCGTAAATTCATTACTGAAAAGATACAATAACCGCTACCGATCCAATGGTGTAAATAACATCGCAGCATTGGTTCTGGATGTGGAAACAGGACAGGTGCTGAGTTATAATGGTAACATCTATCAACCAGAAAATAAGGAACTGGAAAGTCATGTTGATATGATCAGAGCGCCAAGAAGTCCGGGTAGTACTTTAAAGCCTTTGTTGTACGCCAGTATGATGAGTGATGGATTTTTGCTTCCTAAAACGCTTGTCCCTGACATTCCCACACAAATAGGCGGCTATGCTCCTCAGAATTACGACTTAGGCTACGACGGTGCCATCCCCGCAGATCGTGCCTTGAGCAGGTCATTAAATATCCCGGCAGTTAAAATGCTACAGTCTTATAAGTACCAGCGGTTTTATGATAAATTAAAAACCTTTGGCTTTACTACACTCAATAAACCCGCAGATCATTATGGTTTATCGCTGATACTAGGTGGTAGTGAAGTCACCATGTGGGATTTAGCCGCTGCCTATTTGGGCATGGCAAGAACATTAAAGCATTTTAACAATTATGGGGGCAAATATAATCCTCATGATTATGACAATCCGGAATACATAATGATGAACCGTGATAAGCGTTTTGATCAGTACGAGTATCAGTCGACTTCAATAGTAGATCACGCTTCCATTTGGAATACGTTTAACGCAATGGAGGAATTAATGAGGCCTGGCGAAGAAGGATTATGGGAGCAGTTTTCTTCCTCACAAAGGATAGCATGGAAAACAGGAACGAGCTTCGGGTTTAGAGATGCCTGGGCAATTGGATTGAATTCTAAATACTTGGTTTGCATTTGGGCGGGCAATGCAGATGGAGAAGGACGGCCAAGTTTAACAGGTATCGATGTTGCAGCACCTGTCATGTTTGATGTTTTTAGGCAGTTGCCTGGAGGGGCATGGTTTAAAACACCCCTCAATAAGTTGGAAAAAATGGTGATCTGTAAGCAAAGCGGGTACAAAGCAGGGGAATTTTGCACAGAGAAGCTTGTCCAATTAGGCTCAACTGCTGGTTACAAAACGATATTGTGCCCTTATCATAAATTAATTCACCTTGACCGAACAGGGACTTTACAGGTGACTGATCAATGTGAATCTGTTGGAGATATGGTACACAAACCATGGTTTATACTACCTCCTGCAATGGAATATTATTATAAAATAAAGAATAGTGATTATAAACCACTTCCCCCCTTTAAACAAGGCTGCTTAACCAGCGAAGGAACCGGGGTAATGGAAATGATCTATCCTAAGAACAATGCGGCTGTTTATATCCCAATTGAGTTTGACGGCAGCAGAGGTAAAGTAATTTTAAATGCTAGCCATAGAGATAACAATGCGAAGATTTTCTGGCACCTTGATAATGAATACATTGCGACCACTCAAAATTACCATCAACTTGCGGTTAGTCCGCCTCCGGGCAGGCATTTACTAACCCTTGTCGATGAACATGGAGAAAGGTTATCATTGGTATTTACAGTGATCAATAAATAGCTTACTCGGTCGCTATTAACTTACGCTCAATCCCACCAAGTACAATGAGGTATTGTGCAATTAAATAGCTTATTGCCACGTAGATCGTTGCGTGATCTATCTTCACAAAAAAATGATTTACAGCCAGCGTAGCGTCTGATAGTATAAATAAAAGTGCAGCTGCCAGGATAAGCTTAAAACTTATTTTATTTACCCGAAGGTTTCTAAAGATAGCCATCAGCACCATAAAACTAACAATCAGCGTAAACAATAGCACAGGTATTCTCATGTTGCCGAGATGTGGCCTCAGGAAAAAGAAAAAGCTGGTGCTAAATAGCGCGCAAACAAAAAGCGCTATCCTGGCAGTTTTCTTATCGAGCTCCGGGGCAGATCTAAAATCTAAATAAAAAGCACTGGTATACCACAGGTGGCAGAGCAGAAGCCCCACAAAGCCATAAGAAGAATAATGGCTATCTTTTGAGCTAAGTATCATAAAAACATCACCAATGATCGACAGAAATAAGCCGATTGCCAGTCGTTTATGAAACCTACCTTTTAATTTAGTTTCCACAACAAAAAAAGCAATTAACAAAACCATTAGGAACAGCTGAATGGTCCGCATAACTAACTCGACATGATAATATGCGCCGAATAAATAGGCGACGAGCACAATCAAGCACAGCAAAGTAAAGGTGAGGTGTCTCTTAAGCATTGGGGAAATTTAAAAATAAAAAGGCATTAGCCCAAGCTTAGCTTAGGTCAATGCCTTTGTATATCTCAAATAGTAAGTATAAAATGAAAAACTGGAAAGCTAGTACTAGTAGCTTTTCTCAGTGCGGTTGTTGCGTTTAAATCCGCCGCCACCACCAGCTCCACCTGTGTTAGGCTTCTCTTGTGCTTCCGCTACTTTAATTCTGTTACCATTGTAATCACCGCCATTCATGCGTTTGATCGCTTCTTTTGCCTCTTCATCAACCGGCATTTCCACAAAACCAAAACCACGACTTTGACCAGTCTCACGATCTTTGATAATTCTAAGTGATTTTACTTGACCGAAATCACCAAATACGGCTGTTAATTCATCTTCCCCTACTTCTAAAGGAAGGCCTGTAATAAATATCTTCATTAATGTTTAAAAATTTCCACAAAGTTAAGCATTTTTTGCTTAAAAACCAATGTTAGTGTCAGTTATAAGTATTATTATCACCTTCTATAACAGACGCAAAACGCTTATGTTTAAACAATTTTTAAGGTTATTTAAAAACTGCTATATTCGCGGCATCAACCAAATCTTATAAATGAAACGATTATTCTACCTCTGTGCTTTTGTAGCTTTTGCATTTGTAGCTTGTAACGGAAATAAATCTGGTAACAATAAAGGATTTTTTGCGAGTAATTCAGGAGCTGATACGGTAAGATTAGATGCTGTTAAAAATAGGGATATGCTGATTATCTTGAGTATCCTGCCTGACTCGATTACTAAAACACTGGATTGGACCAGGGCGGATCGTTATAAATTAAGACAGCAATTGGATTCTCAGTCATATTATATTGACAGTGCGCACATATTTTCAAATCTTAAGAAATTTGAAAACAATCAGATCGCTTTTGACACAGATAGTGGTGATTTCACGATGACTGCCTATCAAATTAGTGATGGGCACTACCTGATACTTTGTAAAGATGACATAGACGGCAAACAATACCTAACTTCACATGAGGTCTATAAAAATACTTCCGCCGTGATGGATCTGGATTTAAGTGTTGGTAAATACAAATACATATTCCTGAAAGATGCAAGCAGTGCAACTTGCTTAGGCATGTTCTATGAGAAAAATCCTGAATTTGATTACGATATCACAGATCCGTCGATCTTAAAAATAAAATTGAAGAACTATTCACAAACAGATTCTAAAGATTGTCTTAAAGGAAATGAGCTTACTTTGAAATTTAATCAGCGTAACTATCCTTTTGATATTATTGGAATAAAGTGGTTAGAGTAACTCAATCTGCTCATCCTTTAGATTAGTTCCCGACAACTTTTTGGTAAGCGACTGAACGCTGAGGTAATACAACTTATTAGCTGCCTCAACATAGCTTAATCCCCTATCCCTAATGTTTGAAATACAATTACGAGATTCATCTGTCAAACCGGTTTTAGGCTGATACGTGAGGTAACAGCCCATACTGTTAGGAGAACTCAACCCTGGCCTTTCTCCGATGAACATAATGGAAAGCTGTGCACCTAAAAGCTCTCCGATTGGATCTCCTATGGCAACCCTACCCTGTTCTACAATACAAACTGGTGCAATCGTTAGTTTAGCCTGTTTATACAAATCAGCTATTAGCTTTAATACCGGAACAAAATGCTGTTGTACGGCCGGGGCAGACAAGCCATCTGCTACAGAAATTAGCACATCATAATTCCTGGGATAAGATTCTAGCTCCTCTATGCTTTTATTAGAGAGCTTACGACCGTAGTCCGGTCTTTTTAAATAAGTTTCTCGATCCAATGCCGCACTTTGAAGATCTATTGCTTCTAAACCCAATAATTCAATTTCAGATCTTAACGAACCTACATCCAGGGATGAATATACAGCGTCCCTTGCAAACGCATGTGCAAGTTTAAAATCAAGCGCTTCATTTAAATTTACGCTGTGTCCGGATCTGCCAAGCGCAATTCTTGCTTCTGTATATTCCTTATTTAGAATTGCCATTGTTCATTGAATTTATTTAACATGATATGGTTTTCTCTCTCAGAAATAGCGTTGTTGCGATCAAATATACCATGAGCAACCAACCAGCTCTCAAATTCCGGAGCCGGTCGCAAGCCCAGCACTTTTCTTAGATAAAGGGCATCATGAAAAGAAGTAGACTGATAATTTAACATGATATCGTCTGCTCCGGGAATACCCATTATGAAATTGCACCCGGCAACCCCAAGTAAGGTCAACAGGTTATCCATATCGTCTTCATCTGCTTCCGCATGGTTGGTATAACAAACGTCTACACCCATTGGAATCCCAAGCATCTTAGCGCAAAAATGATCTTCCAGTGCAGCTCTGATGATTTGCTTGCCATCAAAAAGGTATTCAGGTCCAATAAAACCGACCACAGAATTCACCAAAAAAGGATCAAACTTCCTGGCTACAGCATAGCAGCGGGCTTCACAGGTTTGCTGATCTATACCATGGTGGGCATTAGCAGAGAGTTCGCTGCCTTGTCCGGTTTCAAAGTACATCACCTGGTTGCCAACTGTCCCCCTTTTTAGCGATTTGGTTGCATCATGAGCTTCGGCCAATAAGACCAGGTTTACACCAAAACTTGTGTTTGCCTTTTCTGTACCGGCGATAGATTGAAAGCATAAGTCTACGGGCGCGTTTTTATTAACTAGGCGCAGTGTTGTGGTTATGTGGGTTAACACACAACTTTGTGTAGGGATTTGGAATTGTTCCCTTAAGCGGTCTATCAATAATAACAGCTTTAAAGTGGCAGTTTCATTATCTGTAGCAGGATTAATACCAATCATCGCATCACCACTGGCTAACAACAGCCCATCCACAATGCTTGCTGCGATACCCTTCGGATCGTCTATGGGGTGGTTTGGCTGTAATCTGGTGGAGAAATGACCTTTCAACCCAACTGTAGTCCTGAACCTCGTAACCACTTCAATTTTTTTAGACACCGTAATTAAGTCCTGGTTCCTCATCAGTTTGGAAACAGCGGCTGCCATTTCCGGCGTTATGCCCTTGGCAATACCTGATAAAACATTTCCGGTTGTTTCGTTTAATAATAGCCAATCTCGAAACTGTCCGACCGTAAAATGAGAAATCGCGTGGAATGCTTGATGGTCATGGTCATCTATGATCAATCGACTTACCTCATCCTCCTCATAAGGGACGAGCAGCTCCTCCAAAAATCTCTTTAATGGCACATCGGCCAGCGTAATTTGAGCCGCAACTCTTTCTTCGTAAGTGTCAGCGCTTAATCCGGCAAGGGCATCCCCTGTCCGAAATGGGGATGCTTTGGCCAGCAGTACTTTCAGATTTAAAAAGCTGTATGTTTTGCCGCGAATGGTATGCTGATATGGCATCTTATTCCTGATTAATATTAATGGATTGCTTATGTTTACCCAGCGTTATAAAAATGATTAAGCTTACCGCTAAACCAGCGAAGAAGACGAGGCTGATGTTAAAGTTGTAATACATGATGGCGGCCATGCAAACAAATGAAATGACCAGTGCAATTGCCGGAAATACCGGATAAAATGGTGCTTTAAAGGGCCGGTCCAGCGCTGGTTCTTTTGTCCTAAGGATAAACAAGCTGATCATGCTGATCATGTACATAACTACGGCGCCCAGCACGGAGAGGATAATGACCTGACTGGTGGTTCCTGTATATAATGCGATGAAGCTCACAACACCGCTAGCGCAAATTGCAACATGTGGGGTTTTAAAACGCTTGCTCACAAATGACAATTGAGCAGGTAGGTAACCACTCCTTGCCATGGCGAATAACTGTCTCGATGATGCCAAAATGGTTCCGTGGAATGAAGCAATCAGACCAAACAATCCAATACTCGCGAAGATCTTCGTCACATTACTGGATTTACCCAATACAATGGCGATGGCCTCCGGCAATGGATAGTCTAACTTACTGAGAATTCTCCAATCTGTAATGCCTCCTGAAAGTATCATCACGCCAAAGGCCAAAAACACCAAGGTTGCCAGACTGGATATATACCCTTTTGGAATGTTCTTTTTAGGGTCCTTGACTTCTTCGGCTACCATTGCCACCCCTTCAATGGCAAGGTAGAACCAAACTGCAAAAGGTAATGCAGCAAATACCCCACTCCAGCCAAATGGCATGGGATTGCTCAAATAATTGGCGTATTTAAAATGCGGACCTATTATCCCCATAAAAATCAATAATTCTGCAACTGCAAGAATTGTAATAAACACGGAAAAGGCTGCAGATTCTTTCACGCCTAATATGTTGATCAAAATGAATGCGACATTGAAGATCATAGCAGAACTAATCACCCCAATTGCCGGGTATAAAAAATGCAGATAGCTTCCCAGTGCAAATCCGATAGCAGGTGTTGCAAAAAGGAAATCTACAAGAGTGGCGTATCCGGCAATGATACCGCCATATGGACCAATGGCACGATGGGCATAGGCGAAAGCACCTCCAGCATTTGGAATTGAGGTGGTTAATTCAGTAAAACTAAAAATAAACGTTACAAAAAGAATGGTAATGATTACTGTTGCGATTAAAAAACCAATAGTTCCAGATACTGCCCAGCCAAAATTCCACCCGAAATACTCTCCTGATATTACTAATCCAACGGCGATAGCCCAAATATGAACCGGATTTAAAACTTTTCTTAATTTCTGCGTTTGAGATTGTTCCAATTTCCCGTTGTTTGATGTAAATAATGTACAATATAAGGCTTTTAAAGCTATAGCTTAATCATTGACAATATATTCTTACCTTGTTTTCAGAAAAAATATATTTATTCTCAATGAAATCAAGAAGAAAGTTTTTATATCAAGGTATATCGGGAATTGCCGCCGCAACTTTTCTAAATTCTACCGACGTTTTAGCCGGAGTGTCCATAAATGGTATGGAAAGTCCTAAGGATACCTTCAAATTAGGACTGGCAGGTTATAGTTTTGTAAATTTTAAACTGGATGAAGCCTTAGTAATGATGAAGAAAGTTGATGCACATTATTTATGCATCAAAGACTTCCATTTGCCACTCAACTCTACTGTTGATCAAATCGCTGCCTTTCATGCCCAATTAAAGGAGAGCAATGTAACCGGGTATGCTGTTGGCCCTATTTACACCAAAACCAAGAAGGAAATTGATAATGCATTTGATTACGCCAAACGCGTTGGTGTGGATTTGATTATCGGCATCCCTCTACATGCAGATCTAACCTACGTGGATCAAAAAGTAAAAGAGACCAATATTCGCTACGCGATACACAATCACGGACCGGAAGATGAGCTCTATCCTACCGCAGAAAGCATTTACAATTTGATCAGCAAATTAGATAGCCGTGTAGGCATTTGTTTTGACATTGGTCACGACACCCGCGCCGGCAAAAATCCGGTAGAAGATCTTAAAAAATTTAACAGTCGCATATTTGATATGCACTTGAAAAATGTAACAGCTGCCGTTAAATCAGGTACCACTTGCGAATTGGATCGTGGCGTTATAGATATTCCAGCGTTGGTTAAAATGATGAGAAAAGTTAAGTACAGTGGCGTTTGCGCCCTGGAATACGAAAAGGACATGAAAGATCCATTAGCAGGTATAGCAGAATCTGTTGGCTATTTTAGAGGCGTGACGGCTGTAAAGAGTTAATCAATTTTTCAAAAAGTATATTGTCAATTTTCCTAACTTTAACGCTTATCCAAACCATAACAAAAACACACACACATGAACTTGACACGATTACTATTAACCTTTTCTGTAATCTTTTGCCTATCGCCAGCTTTATTGGCGCAAAAGCAGATGGAACTGAAATCGCCTGATGGCAAGATTAAAGTAAAATTGAATTTAGCGGATAAGATCTACTATTCCGTATTTTATGACACCGATGAACTTTTGCAGAAGAACAGCCTATCATTGATGTTAAAGAATAATGCGCTTGGAATAAATCCGAAGTTGGCCAGTAGTAAATTCAGTCAGGGTAACAATATCCTTAAACCCTACCTCCCTGTCAAGTTTTCGGCTGTAAAAAACAGCTATAATTCCTTATTGCTAAACTTCAAAGGCAATTATGCAGTAGAATTTAGAGCCTTTAATGAAGGAATTGCCTATCGCTTTGTTACAAAAATGAAGGATAGCGTGGAGGTGATGAATGAAGAAGTGAACCTTAATTTTCCGTCTGATTATACTTTACATCTACAACAGCCAGGTGGCTTTAAGACTTCTTACGAAGAGAATTACAGCACGGTGAATTCGGCCGACTGGACGGCAGACAAAAAGATGTCCGAGCTTCCTGTACTTATCGATACGAAAAAACAATACAAAATCCTGATCAGTGAATCTGATCTGTCAGATTACCCATGCTTATTCCTTAAAGGAACAGGAAGCGGCATTACAGCAACCTTCCCTAAAGTGCCACTTGCTTTTGGCGAGGATGGTGACAGGAGTCAGAAGTTTTTGAAAGTGGCTGACTATATCGCTAAAACATCTGGAACACGTAATTTCCCATGGCGTTATTTTATGATCAGCACTGAAGATAAGCAGTTGTTGGAAAATACCCTAACCTATAAACTGGCCTCGCCAAGCGTGCTTAAAGATGTAAGTTGGGTTAAACCAGGTCAGGCCAGCTGGGAATGGTGGAATGATGCATCTCCATACGGGCCCGATGTTAATTTCGAATCAGGATATAACCTGGACACTTATAAATATTACATTGATTTTGCCGCCAAATTTGGCCTAAAATACATCGTGATGGATGAAGGATGGGCAAATGACACGAGGGACCCGTACACACCTAACCCAAAGGTTGATCTTCATGAACTGATTAAATACGGTAAAGAAAAAAATGTAGGGATCATTTTATGGCTGACTTGGCTTACCGTACATAACCACATGGATCTTTTCAAAACATTTAGCGAATGGGGAATCAAAGGCGTTAAAATTGATTTTATGGACCGTAGTGATCAATGGATGGTTAATTACTATGAAAACGTAGCAAAAGAGGCTGCAAAATATAAGGTGTTTGTTGATTTCCATGGAGCATTTAAACCAGCCGGTTTAGAATATAAATATCCAAATCTGGTATCCTACGAAGGTGTACGTGGTTTGGAGCAAATGGGCGGAACCAAACCTGACAACAGTTTGTTTCTACCTTTCATGAGAAATGCTGTGGGCCCAATGGACTATACTCCTGGTGCGATGCTGAGTATGCAACCGGATGTTTATAGTGCAGAAAGACCTAATGCGGCAAGTATCGGAACACGGGCATATCAGATGGCTTTGTTTGTAGTTTTTGAGAGCCCGGTACAAATGCTTGCAGATAATCCAACATTGTATTACAGAAACCTGGACTGCACAGAATTTATTACCTCTGTTCCTACCACCTGGGATGAAACAAAGGCCCTAGCCGCAAAAGTAGGCGAAGTTGCTGTAGTCGCTAAGCGTAAAGGTGAAAAGTGGTTTATCGGAGGGATAGCTAATGGGAAGGAAAAAGAGCGGGTAGTATCGTTGGATTTCAGTTTCCTGGAAAAAGGAAAAACATATACCATGACCTATTTTGAAGATGGAATTAATGCTGGAAGACAGGCTATGGATTACAGGAAAAAAACCAGACAAGTGACATCCGCAGATAAGTTCGATATCAAAATGGTCCGTAATGGCGGCTTTGCTGCAGTAATTAATTAATTAATAAAGCAATACCAGATTTTATAAAGGCTCCATAATGGGGCCTTTATAGATTGCATTCCGGCCATCCCTTTATCCAGGTAATGGGCCTCATCAAAAGCTTTGGAGCTCCCCCCTCTGCAGCTGCGTACCCATGGAAAATCAGGTAGTCCTCCTTATCAAAAGAACATACCGCATTATGACCTACCCCATACCATTCTTTATTTCCCTCAAGAACCAGCGTTCCACCACCAGCCTTCATGTCAACCCCATTTTTATCTAAATACGGCCCGTGCAATGCCTTCGATCGTCCAACGATCATTTTGTAAGTGCTTTGCATTCCTCGGCAACAATAATCTATTGAAGCAAATAGATAAAAATAGCTTCCTTTTTTAAATATAAAAGGGGCTTCAATGGGATTGGTTTTGGCATTGTCCTTTTCCCTGCTAGCTAGTAAAACTGGTGCTTCCAGAGGGTTTTTCAGATGCAGTCTGTCGGCCGATAACGGCAATAACTGCAAGCCATCCCAAAACGATCCAAAGGCTAGATAGGGCTTTCCGGCACTATCAGTTATTAAATTTGGATCAATTGCGTTCCAATTTGTAACTCCAGGGGTAGATTCTACGACTTTTCCATGGTCTGTCCACCGGTACATCTCATCGCTTGTGTTTAAAGTAGGATTTGTAGCTACGCCTATGGCAGACTTATTACTCCCAAATGTAGAAACAGAATAGTACAGATAATATAAGCCATTATAGTAGGAAATATCAGGAGCCCAGATGTATCCTTTAAAACCTGGAACGGCAGTTATTGCCCATGGTGGTGCTTTATCGAATATCGGCTTCTCCACCTTCCAGTTTATCCTGTCCGTAGACGATCTTACATTTATCCCGTTCCCGGTATAGAACAGGTAATATGTTTTGTCCTGTTTAATCATTACGGGATCATGAGCACCAATATTGGATTTCAAGTCCTGTCCACCAGCATTAAATGAAATTAAAGCAGAGATCAGTAAAAATGTCGATAGCTTATTTACCATATCTTTCTTTAGTTATTTCTATAGTTCTCCATCAATAAAATATGGGGGAGTAAAACCTCGAATATCGTAAATGAAATGGACTTGCCACCCTTAAACCTTGAAATGATGGTCTGAAAATGAACAAAATGCACGAGCAGTTAATACTAAATATTGGATACATTGTTGCTTTGTTATCAAATTCCTATTTGAAATGACTGAAATTAGTAAATTACACACTCAGGAGCTAATCGACATTAAACACAATTTCGAAAAGAGTGAGAGAAGGTTTAAAGCACTAATACACAGTGGATACGATCTCACTTCGATATTGGACAAAAATGGAAATTATCTATTTGTTAGTGAAAGTGTAGTTCACCTTCTTGGCAGAAATCCGTGTCAAATGCTGGGGGAATGCTCGCTTGATTTTATTCATCCAGACGACAAAACAAGGGTGCAAAGTGAAATGCAAAAACTGCAATCTGCCAAACGGGTTACCATTAAACCATTTAGATTTCTAAATGGCAAAAATGAATGGAGATGGTTGTGCACAACCGCAACAAACATGCTGGATGACCCGGCAATCGAGGGAATAATTACCAACTCGCGGGACGTAACCGAAACGATATTAATCAATAACAAGCAGAAAAAGAGTCTGAACAAAATTCGCCAGCAGAATAAGAAACTAATGGAAATTGCAAGAATTCAATCGCATGACGTACGATCTTCGCTTGCGAAGATTATGGGACTTGTTGAGTTGATAAAATTAGAGAAGCTAACACCTGAGCAACATGAGCTATGTAGATTGCTTTCCAATTCCACAAACGAACTTGACAAGACTATTAGAGACATTATCAGCACTACCCAACTTTAAAACCTGTTGAGGCTATTGTTCTTTTTCAAATAAGAGGAAATGCTGGATAGGCAAAAACTGACCATTCTGTATCAGCTTAAAACCATTTGCAGCCAACTCCTTTTGCACCTGCTTTACGGTCATTTTATGCTCTTCTTTGATATTTACTTCTGGGTCTTCACCTTTGTATTCAATTAGCAAAAGCTTTCCACCCGGCTTTAAGGATTTTTTAATAGACTGTAAAACCTCCTGTGGATACAAAAGTTCATGATACACATCAACCATTAGTGCCAAATCTACCATGCCTTCCGGCAAATTGGTTGACTTGTCACTTCCTTTGACAACAACAACATTGCCAATAGATTTTTCAACAGCTTTTTTCTTTAAGTATACTAGAGCATCATCCTGTATTTCAACTGCATAAACTTTTCCTTTTGGAACTTTTTCCGCAATTCTGAAACTGTAAAATCCTGAACCTGCACCAATATCGGCAACTATACTATTTTGCAACAAAGGGAGTTTCGCGATAGTTAGATTTGTATTTTCTTCCTTAGACCTGGTATTACGCTCCAACCAGTCTACACCTGCAAAATCCATCAATTGTGCAATCTCACGGCCCATGTATACCTTTCCGGTTCCATTAGCACTCGGAGCTTTAGTAGTGTAAGGGCTAGTTTGCTTTTGGGCGTTACAAAGACCAGCAACAAAAATCAGGATAATCAGATATTTAAGACTGTTCATAATGTTGACATAAAGGTGAGTTACAATACTATCGACAACAAACCAAAAAAGGTTTAAACTGTTATTGAAATATACTAAAAATAATATACGATGATCAATCCAGAAGACAAAAAAGAAGAAGTAAAAGGTTCAGAAAATAAAACTGACGAAAAAAAAACATCAACCAATAGCAATTACGATGAACATATGACAATAGATGAAGAAGGAAATGAAGTTGGTCCTGATGATCAAATCTGACAATTAATGCCAAAAAAAAGCGCCGTCAATGTCCATTTATTGTTACTTTCGTTCCACAACACTGAGGTTGTATTTGATTTCCGAAATTGACAGTCGGAATAAATTTGAATTAAAAACAATTATAACAGATGAAAAAAATATATCTGGGTGATGCTGGTGTAAAAGTATCGCCAGCCGTTTATGGATTTTACAGATGGGACGAGGCTTATACTGAAAATGATTTAAAGCAAATTGTTAGTCTTTGCCTTGAGTTGGGTATCAATACTTTTGAACATAGTAATAGTTACGGTTCTTACCAATTGGAAGCATTATTCGGCAAACTGATGGCCGACAAAGTATTTAAAAGAGAAGATGTTGTCTTATTTACAAAGTGTGGTTTGAAAGTCCCTGGACCTCACAATAAAGACATCAGAACGAAATATTACGATACTTCTGCCGCTCACATCTTATCAAGCGTTGATCAATCACTTAAAAGTCTTAAAACAGATTACGTTGATGTTTTTCTTTTGGACAGACTTGATCCTATATCTAACCTTGAAGAAACTGCGCTAACGTTAGATAAATTAAAAGAGACAGGTAAGATTAAGAATATCGGTGTTTCTAATTTCTCGGTGTTCCAGCACCAATTACTAGCCTCCTACTTAACCAAACCAATAGTTACCAATCACATAGAATTAAACTTGCTGAATACCCAGGCGTTGGACAACGGTCAGTTGGATTATATCAAACAACGTTATATGCGTCCCTTGGCTTACGCCCCATTGGCCGAAGGCAGAATTGCAATAGGAACTGATAAACATGCAGTTGCCGTACGCAAAAAGCTGGAAGAGCTTAGTGTAAAATACAACGCAGATATTGAATCTCTCGCGGTAGCCTGGTTGGTTAAATTGGGCGCACTTCCTTTGTTGGGTACTCGGAATGAGCAACGGATTAGAAATGCTGCAAATGCATTCTCAGTTGATCTTGATCATCAAGACTGGTACGAGCTCTACAATTCATCAACTGAAGCGTAGTTTGTGTCTGCCAGGATTTATTTTATCAGTGGTTTAGGTGCTGATAGTCGTGCTTTCCGGAAATTAGTATTACCAAAACGTTATGAAGTAATACACTTGAACTGGATTGAACCCGAGAAAAATGAGTCACTAGAGTCGTACGCTAACCGTTTGTCAAAAGGTATTGACCAGTCTGTTCCCTTCTATTTGGTTGGTTTGTCGTTTGGTGGTATGATTGCTACAGAAATCACAAAGCAGTTAAAACCCCTACATACTTTTTTAATTTCCAGTACACCGATATATAGAGAACTGCCTTGGTATTATAAATTTGCAGGGCAGCTTCGTCTACAAAAGTTAGTTCCGTTTTCTGCCATCAAAACTACAAATGGTCTTGGTTTAAAATTCATGGGTGCTAAAACACAGGATGAATTGAAACTTCTAAAACAACTGATTGTAGATAGTGATCCAAAGTTTATCAAATGGGCCTTAAACTGTATTTTAGAATGGCGAAATTTAGAACGCCCAGCAAATGTGACGCATATTCATGGCAATGCAGACACCGTTCTACCAATTAAGTATAATAAACCCGATATTGTAATAAATGGTGGTGGCCATTTTATGGTCTACGCAAATGGGGATGAAATAACCGAAATAATTTCGAGCTATCTTTCCTAATGATTTTAAATCTGTTAAAAAAACCAAACTTTCCAATGAAAAAAACCTTATTAATTGTTTTTGCAATAATAATTGCCGGTCAGGCATTTGCGCAGCGTCAGGTTATAGATAGTTCAACAGATGGAAAATATATCAAAGTGAACAATGCTAAATTGTGGGTCGTAACAGTTGGTACAGGAGATCCTGTATTCTTTATTGCCGGTGGTCCGGGTGGTGCGCATCCAGGTTTAAGGAGTTTTGATCCTCTGGCAGATAGCGGACATCAGTTGATTTTTTTTGATGGCTTTGGTCGCGGTAAATCAGATACCGCTAAAGTTGTTTCTGAATATTCATTACAAAGGGATATAGATGATTTGGAAGGTTTACGAGTTGCCATGAAACTTCAGAAAATCTCTATTTTGGGTCACTCTTACGGCGGATTAGTTGCACAGGGCTATGCTATTAAATATCCCCAAAATGTGAGTCACCTGATTCTGGCCAATACCTTTCACAGCTACGTCATGTGGCAGGAAAATGATGACAATTCCAATCATGAGATTAAAACCAATTACCCTGAAGTATGGGCTGATCTGATGAAACTAAGGGAAAAAGGGGCAGTTTCCAGTGACGCAGCGCATCAGGATATATACGGAAGAGTTCCTTATGGCTTTTTATATGCCTACAATCCCGACAAATTTGTTTCCAGAGGTAGAAAGCCTTACCCGAATAGTTTTAACAGTAAACTTTATTATCAAATGGTAGGTCGTGATGGCGATTTTTATGTTGGCAGTGATATTGGAACCTTCGATTTTAGGACACAGCTTAAGGATTTAAAAATGCCTATATTAATTGTTGGCGGACGATATGACAGGGTAGCTACACCATGGATGATGGTTAAGTATAAAGAATATTGCCCTCAGGCACAATTTGTTATGTTCGAAAAATCTGGTCACAACCCTCAAGTGGAAGAACCGGAAGCAGAATTCGAATTGATCAACTCCTTTTTAGCGAGATAATTACAATTACAACTTAATAAAGCGGAGTATTCCCCTTAAAAGTGGAATCAACCACCACGAAGCACTCGGGCAGTGTTGCTGGTAACGCCCTATAAATCCCGCACAACATCAGGGTATCCCCTCTGTTTGGTTCAGGTTATCTTCAGGTCTTCTTCAGGTTATGTTCAGGTTATGTTCAGGTTTTAGTGAACCAAACCTGTAGAGAACCTGAACAGAAGGTGTAGATAACCTGAGTCAAGTACAGTAGTTATACGGGAGGTTGACGGGCCTTCTACAGGCATGCCCAGAAGCCAAACCTGTTGCAACTCGAAGCTTTCCAGCGACACCTTGTCATCTACCCTGAAAATTATAAAAATATCCATCTTTAAAGATCTGAAAAGTGATCTAGATATGCTTTGCACATTTTTTCCCAGCTAAAGCGGTTGCTGGTGTAGTTAATAATGTCTTGAGGTAGCAGTTGCTGAGATTCTTGATTACCTTCAGCAAGCAGATGGAGGTGCCGGATCCAACTGGATATGTGCCCGGGTGGCATTAATATCCCATTCTTACCATGATTTATCGCATCGGTGATGCCACCACTTGCAGCAGCTAAAACGAGCGTACCCTGCAAAGCGGCTTCAACGCATACCAAACCAAAACCCTCCATGTCTCCTGCTACTTCAATGTTAGGCATCAAAAAAGCCACAGCTGATTTGAGTATGGCATTTATTTGATCAACGGGTAATTTACCTAGTCTAACCACATTCCTTCGGTCAGCTTTTATGATTAATTTTTCTAAGTCCGCTTCGTCGCTAGGCGCACCAAGAAATAAATCGATTCTTTTCTTTACGAACGGAGGCAATAGATAGTTCAGCCGATTAACGACAGCATTGTTTTTTTTGATAGGTCCAATGATTAATAAGATGTAATTTTTGTCGATCACCGGCATCACGTTTTTAACAAACCAGGAAAAGCCCTTACGTTTAACAGGGCGGCCCATTGCTATCAATAACTTCTTTCCAGTTATATTGAGTTGATATTGGTCTAGCAGGAAATTAGCCACACTAAAGTTGTTGAGCGTATTGCCTTGATTATTAGATACGCCATTATTTACCACTACTATTTTCTGGCTATCAATGCCCCGCTCCACACAGGCATTTGCGGTTGCCCTGCTTACCGCAAATAGGAGATCAAAATTGTTAAATTTTGGAATGATAATTTTCTGGTAGATAATCCCTGGAAAAACAACATCCAAGCCATGCAAGGTCATGGTTTTTTTTAAGTGTGGGTAACCGAAATGAAATAGACTGAAGGCAGCGATTAATCCGTCGTTAAAATGAATAATTGATATTTTAGGATTTTCCTTTATTGCAGCTCTAATTCTTCTCCCGAGTAGCGTAAAAAACGTCACTCTGCTTTCCTGATTGTCGTAGAGGATATGGTGGACTTTAGTCAGCGTCTTCATACCATTTATCAACTCATAACTTTGCTTTTCCATCCCTCCTGTTGCTGGGGGATATTTATGGCTAACAAATAAGATCTCCATATTAGATTTGCAGAATGGCTTTACGCTTATGGAACACCAAAAAATACACGGCAACTCCAAAGGCCACCCAAACTATCTGCCTGGCTCGCCTTAGGATAGATGCGGTAATCCAAATTTCCGCACCAGGAATGCCTATGGTGAGCAGCATTACCTTATTACCATATTCCTCCACTCCCAATTGCCCGGGAATAAATGCCCCGGCGGCCTTGAAAAAAATCACGCCCATATCTACGATCAAAGCCTGGATTATGCTAACCTTAATACCCAGAAATTTTAAGATAAAGTAAAACTCAAATGAACCAAATAACCAATGGAGCAATGCGAAAATACTAGAGATGAGCAACATCTGCTTGTTTTCTTTTAGAATATCGGGTAAGTCTTTTAACAGCAGGCTGAGTTTTGAACGTAAAGTTTTCCATTTTAAACTAATTAGCGGCAACAATCCAGACGCTGATGAATTGCTGTCAGGACTATTTAGGAATAGCGGGTTTTGAAGCCATAGTAACAACAATGCAAAAATAAAAATGAGTAATTGGGTTACAATAAGCAGCAATCTTGATAAGAATACAGAAAAGACCACACTTTTTCTGGACACTCCATAATCTGCCAGCATGATTCCTTTCACCGCATCACCACCAATGATACTTGCCGGATTAAATAAACTTACAGTCTCACCAATATGTCTGATTAGAAAAAGTCTCCAGATGGGTACTTTTGCAAAGTCACTGCCCATGGTGTATTTCCAGCTCATGGTGGCGAAAAGATAGGCGGTAAAAGTGATTAGCAATAAAAAGGCAAATTTATAGCCAACTCTGCCAATAGCATCCATCACTTTATGCAGATCAGTTGCCCGCACAAATGCAAATAGCGAAAGGACGATACAGACTGTTAGTACAACAATGATTACTTTTTTCATTTATTGGCCGATTCCGGGTGACATTGCAATGCCCGTACTTAGTTTTTCCAAATCCTTGAAATAGAAATCAGCCAGTTGGCTCCAACTTAATTGTTTACTATAGTGCAAACCACGGTCTATGAACCGGTTTCTTAAAAGGTCGTTGGAAAGCAACTCTGAAATTCTATTGAAGTAATCTTCCTCATCAAAAGGATCACATTTGAAGCCGTTTTCGCCTTGCTGAATAAAATCTGCAGAACCACCACCATCGGCTATAACACATGGTAAGCCAGATGCCATTGCTTCTAACACCACATTCCCGTAAGTTTCTGAAACTGAAGTAAACAAGAACAGGCTTGAACTTGCATATAAGACTGATAGTGTTTCATGACTTACCTTGCCTGTGAATATTGCATTCTTCATTCTATCCTTGCAAGCTTTGATGCCAATTCCATCTCCCGCAATCATAAAATTTACTTGTAAATCAGAATGTTCTATTCGATCGTAAATTCTGAAAAGCGTTTCAATATTCTTTTCCCAAACCAGCCTGCTGGCGAATATGATTGTAGGGTTGGTATTGCCTGTTAGTTTTTCAATCAATTTAGTATCTCGGTGGTCGGGAGAAAAAAGATGATTATCAACACCTCTCTTCCAGATGGTTATGCGTTGATGCTCGACACCCATTTCCTGGAGTGATGCGCTTATGCTTTCCGCAGGCACATATAACCTGTCGCAATGGTTATAAAATGCTTTTTGTGTTCCTGCAATGGTTTGCTTTACCCTACCGATTAAAAAGGGAGCGTGTTTAAAATAATAATCGATGTAAGAGATAAAATGGGTATGATAAATGGAAATGACGGGAAGGTTTCTTGTGTTTGCATATTTAAGTGCGAAAGCGCCGAGTAGAGATGGTGTTGCGATATGAATTACTTCTGGGTCAAAATCTTTAATTCTCCTCTTTAAACGCTTCTTGGCTAGCACGGGCAAGGCCATGGTATAATTCGTATTTAAAGGAAGGTTAATTACAGGTACCTTAAAAGTTGGAAATCCCATAATGTACTCCGGCCCCACACCACAGATAAAAAGAAAGTCAAACTTCGTTTTATCAATTCTGGTAATTAACTGGAACATCGTACGAGAAGCTCCATCAAAATCGGCAGTTAGAATTTCGGCAAAAAAGGCTACTTTGATTCTTTTCATGAATGGTTAAACTAATTCTTTTCAATGTTTAAATTCAAATTTAACCTACAATGGAGCGCATATCCGACACCAATCGATCATTTAATATAACGTTAACGATTTCTTGTTCTAGCTGGAATTAAGCGATAAATCAGGAATTATAACCACCAATTTTTCATAACAATTTGGTAATGTTAAAAAAACGTTAAGCCAACACTATTTGAGGTTATTTGGTCAACCAGATGAAACACGTCTGTGGGATTTTCTAAAAACATCTATGTTGTTGTCACTCTGTACTGTTATCCCCTTTTTTGGCGAGGTCGGCTTGAGTACCCCTTTGCTTATTGTATTCGCTGTTTGTATTCTGGCAGTAATTGGATTTGAATTTGTTAATGGTTTTCACGACACTGCAAACGCCGTAGCCACTGTCATTTATACCAAAGCGCTAAAACCAGCCATTGCCATACCATGGTCGGGGGTGTGGAATTTCCTGGGTGTATTTACTGGTGGTATTGCTGTTGCAATGGGTATCTTAAAGCTTGTGCCGCTCGATGCAATGATGACTTTACCTATCGGCATCGGGGCTTGCTTTGTATTGGCTGTTCTTCTAGCTTCTATTGCGTGGAACCTGGGTACCTGGTATTTGGGTATACCCTGTTCCAGTTCTCATACTATGATTGGTTCTATGATCGGTGCAGGACTAGCTTTTACCTGGTATTATGGCGGAGCGGGTGTAAATTGGGGCAAGGCAGAAGAAATCGGCCTTTCACTTATACTGTCTCCAGTTATCGGGTTCGGCCTGGCAATGCTCCTGATGTATTTTTTGAAACATGTAGTTAAATATCATGCGTTATTTCACATTCCGCATGGTGAGAACGATAGACCACCGCTGTTGATCAGGGCTTTGTTGATCACCACCTGCACACTGGTTAGCTTTTTTCATGGAAGTAATGATGGACAAAAGGGCGTAGGTTTATTAATGTTGATCTTGATCGCATTTCTGCCAGCTAAATTTGCAGTCAACCATACCATCTCCAATCAAAAGATTCTTGAAGAACTGAATCGCGCCGAACTTGTCGTAAACGGTAGATCAAATAGCCCTGCACATCTTAAAATAATAAGTTTCAAAAACGCGGTGGACGCTACAAAGTCGCATTTGCTAAAGAAAAGCGAAACGAATAAAACAGCTACCTTTAAACTTAGAAAAGAGCTGGAAGGATTGGTGGTGTTGATTAAAGACATCAAGTCTGATGATTCTTTGAATTTTAATAAAGATGAAAAAGTTGTTTTAACTGAAGTTACCCAAGAACTTTCCAAGGTGGTGGAGTTCGCTCCTATCTGGGTAATTGCTTTGATTTCGATTTCCTTAGGATTGGGGACAATGATTGGATGGAAAAGAATAGCCGTAACTATAGGTGAAAAGATAGGTAATGAACACTTAAATTATGCGCAAGGCGCAACTTCTGAAATTGTAGCCGCATCAACTATTGGCTTAAGTACCATATTGGGGCTTCCAGTAAGTACAACGCATGTATTATCCAGTGGTATTGCTGGTGCAATGGTTGCATCAGGAGGCAAGAAGAATCTTAACAATGGAACTTTAAAAAGCATAGGTTTAGCCTGGGTGCTAACGCTGCCGGTATCCATCACATTGGCGGCAATATTGTTTGTATTTTTTCATCTATTTATATAACCACAGTAAGCAAATCTCATTCGATCCTTATATTAAAGAAAATGAAACAGATCCTAGTAGCAACAGATTTTTCAAACAGTGCGGGAAATGCCATGTCTTATGCGCTTGCCCTGGCCAGAACGCTTAACATGGAAGTTGTAGCCATTCATGCCATACACCCTACTGAAGGCATAAACAATAGCACTTATAATGCAATTTTTATTGAGGAGTATTACGCAAAGAAAAGGGAGGCTTTAGCTGAATGGGCAGCAAAAATCAGCTACAAAGGAAATTACTCGGATATTAAGGTGACTACCATTTGCGATGTTGGATTCTTAAAGGCTGTGGTTTCAAACTACATTAAAGAACATCAGGTTGAGCTTTTGGTCATGGGCATTACCGGGTCAACCGGAATTACTGGTATAGTTGGAAGCAATGCCAGTATGATGGTTACCAAAATGCGTATTCCGACCCTTATTGTACCTTTAGAGAGCAATTTTCCAAGTTTCCCCATCATCACCCTCGCCACAGATTATGAAACCACACTTTCGGCAAAGGATGTTAATGCGTTGAAAGAGATGCTCAAAGGTGCTGTCTCTCAAAAAATGCAAGTACTTTATGTTGCGGAAAAGTCTGATAAAAGCCATATCCAAACAGGAGAAAAAGCAATCAGAGACTTGTTTCCAAATACTGGAATTGATTTCAATTATATAAACGATAATAGTGCTCCTAATGGCATTATGGATTTTATACGTTCAAACCATACCGATATTCTTTGCCTGGTAAAACATCACCACAATATTATATACAGGATGTTCACCACAAGTACGGTTAACCAAGTGATGAACAAGTCGGTGAAAGCAATATTGGTATTGCATGAATAATGGGCTTAAACACTTACTGAAATACGCTTTCCTGGTCTTCCTTTTTCTAGTTAATACGATATCAATAAGCTACGGACAAAAGGACGATGATACTGCGATAGAAAAATTAATAAAGAGTAATCCAAATAGCGCATTCATCCAAATAAAAGGTAAACTTGACGAGGCGATACGGACTAATGATCATCTTTTATCAGCAAAGCATTACCAATATTTAGGCCAACTGTTCTATTATCAGGCCGCCTACTCTCAAGCCATAAACTACTATTATAAGGCAAACGAGATCTATAAAAATAGCGGAAACACGGCTAATCTTGCTAATAACCTTAATAAGATTGGTGAATCCTATTACTATGGAAAACAATATGCTGCGGCATTGAGGACGTTTCAGGATGCTTTAAAAATCTATACCAAACTGGGCGATCACAATGGCATAGCCAGCTCCTATGGATTGATCGGTCAAACTTACGAGAAAAATGGTAAGTACCTTACTTCTATGAAGTTACAAAGAATGGCGCTTGCGGAATACCATAAAGCCGGCGACAAGACAGGGCTGGCAAAGATCTACGAAAATATGGGTAGTATTTATGAAGATAAGCTGCCTATGGATTCTGCATTGAAATATTATCGATTGGCCCTCGCATTAAACAGAAAAGACGGTAATGATGCTGCCCAAACAGAAATCGTAAACAACATCGGTGATGTTTACCGTAAAACGGGGAAATTTAGTGAAGCGCTTGGTTTCACCAGGACAGCAAAAGCGATGGCGACTAAAATGAATGATCAGTATCAGTTGAGCGCGGCATATCGAGACCTGTCTAAAAATTTCGACTTGATGAAGCAGTATGACAGCGCCTATCATTACAGCGAATTAGGAAGAAATATCTTTTTGAAAATCTTTACGGAAGACAATAATAAGCAACTTGCTATCCTGCAGACCTTATTTGAAATACAGCAAAAGGATGATGCTATTGTTAGGTTTGAAAATGAAAAGACCGCCAATCACTACATTATTGCTGCTACCATCCTCATCATCATCTTACTCATCTCATTAACATTAGTCACCATAAGCAAGCAGCGTTTAAAACTGCTAAACGAAAAAAAATTAAACGAGCAGAACCAATCGCTTTATGAAAGTCAGAAAAGTGCGATAAAGGCCGAGCTGGAATTAAAAAGTAAGGAGCTGACCAGCAACACGCTTCATGTAATCCAGAGTAATCAATTTTTAGATGAATTAAAGGTAGAAATGCTCAGTATACTACAGGATGATAAAAGGGACCAGAAAAAGCAAATACAGCAAATTGTCCATAAGATTAATCAAAATATAACCCACGATAGTCACTGGAAAGAATTTTCAACCATTTTCGAACAGATTCACCAAACTTTTTTTGACAATTTGAAGGCACATTCCAACGATTTAACAGCAAACGATATTCGTCTTGTTGCGCTGATTAAGATGAACCTGAGCTCTAAAGATATGGCAACACTTTTCGGAATTTCTCAGGACAGTTTAAGAGTAGCCAGATATCGATTACGAAAGAAACTGGACATACCGCAAGGTGATAACCTCAGCACATTTATCCAAGCCTTATAGCCACGCAGAAAATCCATTAATAATACCTTAACATAACGCTAACGGAATGGTAATGTCGTTTTTTGTTATCAATAAATTACTGTAAATGAGTTATTTAATCAAATAATGTTAACGCTGTAGCTGGTTTGTATACACGCAACGTAACGCTGTATACATTTTGTTTACGCGCCAAAATAGGCAGATTGTTTCGCCCAATGCACCTTTGTGAGACAATAAAAAACAAACCCAATTAAACAAACTCTTTAAAAGATGAAATTAATTTTACAAGTTCTTTTTTGCTTATTTATCACTGCATCAACTGCGAGTGCGGCAAGCTTAAAAGGTTATGTTTATGACCAAAATACAGGCGAAGCTTTGGTTGGCGCTACGGTATCCCTTGGCACTTCTGGTAATTCCGTTCTTACAGGCTTAGATGGTTCCTTTGAATTTAAACATCCTACAAAAGGTAAGTATGAACTAACGGTATCCTATGTTGCTTACAAAAGTTTTTCAAAACAAATTGATGTTTTGGATGAGGACAATCCATCACTAAAAGTATACCTATCTCATTCTGGTACTACTGACCTCAGTGAAGTTGTGATTGCTAGCAAAGGGGATGGTTCTTCTGAAAAAACCGCAAGAAGGATTGAACAACAATCGCCGCAACTGATGAACGTGGTGTCTGGAAGAGCTATTGAAACCTCGCCTGACCTTACCGTGGCTAATGTGATCCAACGTGTTTCTGGTGTTTCTGTAGAGAGAAGCAGCAACGGCGACGGGCAGTATGCTATTTTAAGAGGAATGGATAAACGCTATAACTATACCTTGGTAAATGGCGTTAAAATTCCAAGTCCGGATAGCAAGTACAGATATGTCCCATTGGATATATTTCCTGCCGAACTTTTAGACAGGTTAGAAGTATATAAAAGTCTAACTCCAAACATGGAAGCTGATGCAGTTGGGGGTGTGGTAAACATGGTCATGAAAGATGCCCCTTCTACATTACAGGTAAATGCTAATCTGGCGACAGGTTACAGTCAGCTATTCTTCGACAGAAATTTTCAAAGCTTCAAATCAGCTTACATCAATTACCTTTCGCCGTACGAGATAAACGGAAGAACTTATCAGGCAACTCCCTCAGATTTTCCAAAAGGAACAGTTGACTATAAATTCTCTAAACCTTCTCCAAATATTGTTGGGGGCCTTTCAATTGGCCAACGCTTTTTAAATAACAAACTAGGCATATTACTAGCAGGAAGCTATCAGGAAACTTACAGGGGAAGTAATAGTACGTTTTTCTCGTCTTCAGTAGTTGACGCAACAAATAAGTTCGCCACTATAACCAGCGTTGCTGACAGAAAATATTCAGAGCAACAAAACCGCTTCGGACTGCATGCCAAATTAGATTTTCTAATCAGTCCAGATCATAAAATTAGTCTCTACAATGTTTATAGTAATTTGAAAAGCATTCAAACTCGAGATGCTGTATCTACAGATTTTTCTACAGGTTATGCTCCTACTCTAGGTAATGCGGAACTAAGCTATTCTACAAGATCCAGGCTAACGGAACAACAAATCTATAGCAGTACATTACATGGAGATCATGGTTTAATCCCGGAAAAATTAAAACTGCAATGGTCTGCCGTATATTCATCAGCATTAAATGATGTGCCAGACAATACCACGATATCGTTAAGTGGAAAACGTCAAAATTTCGTAGATCGCAGAACGGTTGTCAAAACAAACGGAACAAGTCGCAGGTGGGAACGCAATACTGATGAAGACATCGTCGGCTACCTGGATTTGACTTATTCTATAGCACTTAAAAACAGTAAATTAGATATTACAGCGGGTGGATTATACCGAGACAAACAGCGCAGCAGTTTTTACAACAATTATACGCTAACCCCGGCGAATACTGCTGCACTGTATGGAACTGATTTCCAAAACTACACAGATATCGTCTGGATTGTGCAAAACCCCGGTGGTGGCGTAAACAACTCGTTGACCTACGATGCTTCAGAGAAAATTGCTGCTGGATATGGTATGTTCAAATACGTTAACGGTAAGATCGAAGCAACCGGCGGATTACGTATTGAAGATACGGATCAAGGCTATAATATGTTGTTCCCAGCTGGAGAAACTCGTCCATCTGGCAATCAGAAATATACTGACTACCTGCCAAGTTTAAATCTAAAGTATGAACTTTCTGCTCATCAGCACATTAGGGCGTCATACTTCCGCTCAGTCAATCGCCCCGGTTTCTATGAATTGGTACCAGGCGGTGCTGTACAGGAAGAATACAAAGAACGTGGCAACCCGGATCTTAAACGGGCAATCGCCGATAACTTCGATGTACGTTATGAGCTTTTCCCAAAAGGATCAGACCAATTGATGGCAGGTGTATTTTATAAGAAGATTGAAAACCCAATAGAATATATATACCAGGCTGATGCTGTGCGGGGCCAAGACACCTACTACACGCCGGGCAACTTTGGAAATGCCACTAACTACGGACTTGAAATTGACTACATCAAATTCATTAACAGCTTTGGTATAAAGGCAAACTACACCTACACACACTCTAGAATTACGACACCTAAGGATTCCAGAATATTGGATGCAAGCGGAAACCCACAAAAAATATCAGTAGAACAAACGAGGCCATTATTTGGTCAGTCTGAACAAATCGGTAACTTATCCTTATTGTATAAAAATTCTGCTTACGGCCTTGATGTACAATTAGCAGGTTCATACACTGGTCCACGGATCAATACCGTTTCCCAGTTCGTAGACAATGATCTTTGGCAAAAAGGGTTTGTGCAAATGGATGCATCCGCAGAGAAAAAAGTTGGGAAGCGTTTTAGTGTCTTCGCAAAAGCCGGGAATTTACTGAATACTCCCGCAAAACTATTTATTAAAGGAAGCAATCCAGCCAACACCAGCATCTCGGGTCAGTCTGTAACCGGAAACGAAACTTTGATTCGCACCGATTACTATAAACAGACTTATTTATTGGGCTTACGCTATAAAATTTAATATCTAACTATCAAATAACATGAAAACAAGACATATTTTAATCACAGCATCATTGATGCTATTCACTGTAGCAGGTTGTAAAAAAGCCAATAGCTACGTAGATCTATTTGAAGGCAGCGGTACCGTAACGGGAGAAGTATCGGGCGTTTGGCAAAAAGGAAGTACACAGTTGATAAAGGGCGACATCATTATTCCAGCTGGAAAAACGCTTACTATAGAAGAAGGCGTAACGGTGATCATGGATACGTTAGCCAAGCCAGAGATTATCGTAAAGGGCAATCTCTATTCGCAAGGTACCGCAGAATTTCCAGTCAAATTTACCGTATCAGAATCTTTAAGAACTGCCGCGCACAAATTCGGAAAGCTTTGGGGCGGCATACTCGCTGCACCATCGTGTATGGAGTTATTGCTAGACCATACCATTATTGAGTATGGTGGCTCTACTACTTCAGACGCATCTACCTCTGTTAAACAAGGCCTTTATAAAGCAGTAAGTGGAGAAAACCTACCTGGGTTATGGTTTGCCAACATTAATGGGAAGTTAGTTGTAACCAATAGCATTTTCCGCAACATGCAGGAAGACTGTACTTATATAGAGGGTGGAAAGATTATTTTCAACGACAATAAGTTCTATACAACCGGACTTACCGGTGGCGAAGCAATCAATTTGAAGTCGGGATGTCTGGCTGATGTTTCCAATAATTTAATTTACAGTACCAACACGAATGCACTTAAACTTTCTAACTCGGGCGACAAGACTCCGCAAGCTTATATTATTGTTTACAATAATACTATGGTGAATACCGGCTGGAGAAGACCAACGGCTAAAGGTGGCTCAATTTGGGTTGAGGCCGGCGTGCGTGCTGACGTATTCAATAATCTTTTTGCCAACACACGCTTTGGCATCAAAAGAGATACAAAAAAGCCAGAAGATGCACGCTCTCAGTTTAGCAATAACTTATATTATGGTTATGATCAAACAACCGTAAATCAATTCCAGGCAACCAGCGAAATCATCGCTGGGACAAATGATATCAAGGGAAATACTGCTGGGGCAAACGATCCCAGGTTTGTAAATTATCCTGTAGCTACCCCAGTAAATAATTCGGATTTCAATACCACCTGGGATTTTCATTTAATGGCAGGTTCCCCTGCGCTGAACGCCGGTAAAGTTAACTTTACCCGTCACCATGCTGCGGGACTTACTTTAAACGGAATACTTTATAAATCTCCAGAACCAGCTACCTCAATAGGTGCTTTTGGATTAAACCAATAACAACATGATTGAAAGAAACATCACCATTATATTTTCGGCCGTTTTATTATTGAGTAATGCCTGTAGTCCGAATAAAACAGCCGAGGAACTGGCCGTTAAACCTTTGTATACTACGGATACGGTTCAGTTTGATTCAGATGATCCGGCAATTTGGGTAAATCCAAATAATCCCGCCTTATCCCTGGTTATAGGCACAGATAAAGATGAAAATGGAGCATTATATGTATTTGATCTCAAAGGAAAGTCAGTCGCGGATAAAACAGTCAAGGGCTTGAAAAGACCAAACAACGTTGATATTGCTTATGGACTAATGCTGGGTGGTAACAAAACCGACATTGCCGTAACTACTGAACGGATGACCCATAAACTTAGGATATTTTCATTACCTGATATGAAGCCTGTTGATAATGGTGGCATTCCTGTATTTGAAGGCGAGACTGCAGTTATGCACCGCGACTTAATGGGTATTGCTATGTATACTGATCCAAAGGGTGATATTTATGCAATCGTAGGCAGAAAGACCGGCACCAGTGGCTCCTATTTATGGCAGTATCTGCTTGAAGACAATGGGAATGGTCAGATAAAGGCAACTTTAAAGCGCAAGTTTGGAAATTACAGTGGAAAAAAAGAAATAGAATCTATTGCAGTTGATAATGAGCTGGGATACATTTATTACTCAGATGAGCAATTCGGGGTGCGTAAATATTATGCAGATCCAAATAAAGGGAATCAGGAACTAGCTGTATTTGCAAAAGAAGGTTTTACAGAAGATCATGAAGGAATAAGCATCTACAAAACGACAGATACCACAGGCTATATCCTTGTTTCAGATCAAAGCGCAAATCAATTTAAAGTTTACAGCAGAGAAGGAGTTAAAAACAAGAATGACCACCAGCTGATCACTTCTATAAAAACATCAACCAATCAAAGTGACGGTTCTGATATTTACTCAAAACCATTAAATGATGATTTTAAGCATGGACTATTTGTAGCAATGAGTGATAACAAAACATTTCAATTTTACCGTTGGGAAGACCTGGCTGGTAAAATACTTAAAGTAAACTAATAACAGTTTTACTTATAACAGGTGGTCAGCAGTAGCTGGCCACCTTTTTCAGTTTAAGGAGTATTAAATGATGGTTAAATAGCTAAAAAGCCATAACTTTATGACATAACCAAGTCTAAAAATGAGTTCAAGAAAAGTAATCGTAATCCTCTTCATTGCAGGGATCATCTCATCATCAGTAATTGCGCAGGTTAAATTAAAGCCTTTCAAAAAAGACGAACGGGTAGTATTTGCCGGCAATAGCATCACGGAAGCTGGATTATACGGGTCTTATATCTGGTTATATTACATGACGCACTTTCCCGATCGGAGGATTGAAGTAATGAATGCTGGTGTGGGCGGCGACGTAGCAGAGCAAATTTATGCAAGGTTAGACGGAGATATCCTCAAAAAGAAACCTACAGTATTAGCCGTAACATTTGGGATGAACGATAGTAAGTATTTTGAATACTTAGATAAAAAGAACCCGGTTACAGACCAAAAAAGAGCCGAGATTGTAAAAGTTGCACATGATAGTTACCTTAAGATTGAGCAGCGATTGAAAGCACTTCCAAGCATAACAAAGATTTTGATGGCCTCCTCCCCTTACGATGAGACTGCCAAAATGGAGGGAAATGTATTTTTAGGAAAAAGTAAAACGATGCAGAACATCGTAGACTTCCAGCTCAATTCAGCTAAACAGAACAATTGGGGTTTTGTGGATTTCTTCCATCCTATGACGGAAATTAACAAAAGGGAACAGCAAGCCAATCCGGCTTACACCAATACGGGTACTGACAGGATTCATCCAGGAAGTGCAGGTCACTTTATTATGGCCTACTTATTTTTAAAAAGTCAGGGTTTGGAAAATAGTAAAATTGCAGATGTTAGCATTGATGCAGTAAGGAAGAGGGTAATTAAATCTGATAATGCAACCATTAGTAATTTGCAAGGTTTGCCAAAAGGAATTAGTTTTAATTATCTGGCGAAGTCACTACCCTACCCAATTGACACCGTGCCTCGTGTTTGGATGAACTTTCAGGTACAGACTGAAGCATTAAGTGTCATCCCTTTCGTTAATGAATTTGATCAGGAGTTACTTACAGTTAGTGGATTAAAAGGAAAGAATTATAAGGTTACCATTGGCGGTAAAGTGATTGGAAATTGGACCGCAACCGATTTGGCAAAAGGCATCAATCTGGCTACCATAAAATCTACTCCACAATATATTCAGGCGCTGAAAGTGATGACCTTAAATAATAACCGTAGAGAAATTGAGAGCAAGTTTAGAAATTATTATTGGGTTGAATACGATTTTTTGAAGGACAAAGGTTTGCTCTTTGCAAGAAATCAAGTGGCTTTGGACACCATTCAGGCAAATGTACCTAAGAATGGTTGGTTAAATGTGAAGAAGAACGATTATCAGGAGATTGTTAAGGATGAAGCAGGTGTTCAAAGAAAAATGACAGATCTGGTAGATGAGATTTACAAAATAAATAAGCCTTTAGACCTTAAAATAGTTATTGAGGAAATTTAGAAATGGCGTTTGCATTTTGCTTTTCAAGCAACGAAATGCAAACGCCATGATTGTTAATTACTTGTTATACACATCAACCGCTCGCTCTAGCTTTTTGATACCAGTAAAATAGCTCAGAAGACCTCCACCTGCCAAACCAGTTCCAATACCTAATAGCACAAAGCTTACGGTAAAGTTCTTGCTTTTTGAGGTGGTGAAAGTGTGGCCAAATGGAGTGGTCGTAGTTTCAGTTCCTTTAGGATCAGCCATAAATGATATAAGACCTGCAACTATTGCCGCCCCGCCTGCAGCGTATAACATGGTGCTGGTTTGTTGGCTTTTGCGATAACCTTTTAGTAAATCCATACTTGCTGCGTTATCGGTCATATCCTCCCTTAAGTTTCTGTAGTTTACTCGTCGTAAATCTCCAGTCCCTTTGTTGTAAAAGATTCTTGAGGCAATGGTTGGTTGTCTGTTTTCCCCGTAGCTGTATCTTCTGTCATACTGATAGGGATCGAGCTCGACTTCCGAGTAGAGGTTAATTTTACCTTCTGTAACGCGCTCAGCAAAAGCTGAAATACCAGCAAAGTTCAGATTTCGGGTGTTCGCAAAGAATCCGTCCTTATTGTTAAAGAATTTTACTTTGTCCGTTGGAGTCTTCCGGGAATCTGCCCTTAACTGCCACCCTCCGGATAAATCTGGCCGCATGGTGACCTTGTTGGCATAAATTACAGAGTCTGAATTCAGGTACAAGAAGTCTTTTGAGGTGTCCATTTGGGCACGGGCGTTCAGGCCATAGCAAGCCATCACCGCGATGATTAATTTTTTCATATCGATTTACATTTGTGTGTAATCAATACTACAAAAATGCCATCATCAAATGCAATTGTAAACGATAAAATACATTGAAAATGCAAATAAATATCATTGGCGCATCTCCGGTACATCTTTAGATAAATGTTATATTTATCCCTTCTGAATTTAATACCTATGACCAGCAACAAACAATCAAATGAACAATTTCTTTCAGGTGGTGGGGAAATGGGCGAACTTATCCGTTCTATGGATTGGTCCAAAACCCCACTCGGCCCAATTGAGTCATGGCCGCAAAGTTTACGAACGTCTGTAAGTTTATGTTTGTCTTCCACATTTCCTATCCTTATAGCCTGGGGAGAAGATACTATTCAGCTCTACAACGATAGTTACAGACCGATTTGTGGTGCTAAACACCCGGAATCTATGGGTATGAATTTTAGAATTTGCTGGGAAACTGCACTGGAAGTTGTTGGTGATGCATTTACCCGTGGTCAGCAGGGAGAAGGTACATACATCAAAGACCAAAGGATGTTTCTGGATAGGTTTGGATACTTAGAAGAAGCATTTATGACATTTTCTTTTGCACCCATAAGAGATGAAAGTGGTGGTGTTGGCGGTATCTTTCATCCAATTACGGAAACAACAGAGAAGATACTCAGTGGACGCCGCACTCAAGCAATCAAAGATATTGCTGCGGCGATCGGCAAAGCCAAATCTACAGAGGAAATGGCTACATTAACCAGTGAAAAGTATGTTGAATTTGCTGCTGATTTGCCATTCTGTTTGATATATAGACACAATAATGCAGACGGCAATGCTACTTTACTTGGTGCAACGGGACTTCCTGAAGGTTCTGAAATTACGCCTAAGACACTGAACTATGAAGAAAACTCAGTTGGCTGGCCGTTGTATGAAGTATTAAATACAAATCAACCATTTATAGTTGACGACCTGCAAGCTCGCTTTGGAGATTTTTCCTGTGCACCTTACGAAGAGCCGCCACGTAAAGCCATTGTTCTCCCCTTGAAGATATCCGGACAGGAACAGTTGTTCGGATATATCGTTGCAGGAGTAAGTTCAAGAAGGGCATTAGACAATGATTACTTAAATTTTTACGAACAACTCTCTGCTACCTATCACACTGCTGTTTCTAACATATACGCTTACGAACAGGAACAAAAACGGGCAGAAGCCTTGGCAGAGATTGATAGGTCTAAAACAACTTTCTTTAGTAATGTTAGCCACGAGTTTAGAACTCCTCTAACCCTTATGCTGGGGAACTTAGAGGAGTTATTGAGTAAAGATAATTTAAGCTTTGATCATAAACCAGCTATTGATGCGACACACCGAAATGCGCAAAGATTATTAAAATTAGTGAATAATCTGTTAGACTACAGTCGTGTAGAGGCTGGCCGTGTTCAAGCGATCTACCAACAAATAGATCTATCAGAATTTACGGCAGATTTAGCCAGCTCATTTAGATCACTCATAGAAAAAGCGGGCATGGAGTTGGTTGTAGATTGCGAAACGATCCATCATGATGTGTATGCAGATCATCAAATGTGGGAGAAGATTGTGCTTAACCTGATATCAAACGCCTTTAAATATACTTTATCCGGGACAATTACCGTCAGCTTAAAGCAATTGGATAATGAAGTGCTTTTAAGTGTAGCAGATACAGGTGTTGGTATTCCAAAGAAAGAATTACCAAACATGTTTGACCGATTTCACAGGGTGGAAAATAACGCTGGCCGAACACATGAAGGATCCGGCATCGGTCTTTCTCTGGTAAAGGAATTGGTTTTATTGCATTCTGGTACAATTTCCGTTGAAAGCATTGAAGGATCAGGAAGTACATTTTTCGTCAAAATCCCTATAGGAAAAGATCATCTGCCTGAAGCTCAATTGAGTAAGATACACGCTAAGAAAGAATCACCGTCATTACTTGGCGCTTTTTTAAATGAAGCAAGCAATCTTTTAACAGATTCTGACGAGCACCTTTCACCAGAAGGACAACCTTTTTCAATGCCAGATGAACAATTTCACGAGGAATCTCAAACATTGTCTTCTATACTCGTTGTTGATGACAATGCAGATATGAGGGATTATCTGAAACGCCTGCTAGCGCCTCACTTTTTGATTACAACCGCAGTGAATGGTCGCGACGCCTTAGATAAAATATCCTTGATACGGCCTGATGTAATTTTAAGTGATGTGATGATGCCGGTAATGGATGGCAAAGAAATGCTAAAATACATCCGGAGTAATCCGAAATTGGTAAGCGTACCTGTTATTTTCCTATCAGCGCGTGCCGGTGAGGAAGCAAAAATAGACGGGTTGGAATCTGGTGCTGACGATTATTTGGTGAAACCATTTTCAGCCGTCGAATTGTTGACGAAACTAAAAGCACAAATAAAAATCAGCAACTCCCGTAAGGAGTTGGAAAAAGTTTCTACCACCCTGGCACTTGCTATGGAGGCAGCAGGTATGGGTACATGGACCTTAACTATCGCTACGGGTGAATTGAACATATCTGAAAGATCAAGAATTATACATGGAATTGCTGGTGAAGAATACCTGGATTATTTTAAAACATCCACATTAATTGAAGAACCTTACAGGAAAATTGTGCTTGATGCGATACAATACGCTGTTGATCATCATACCACATTTGATGAAGATTACCGCATTCAACCGGCGGATGGAAGCAAACCAAAGTGGTTAAATACCCGTGGTCAGGCTGAATATGGAGAGTCTGGAGAAGCGGTAAAGGTAATTGGGACAATTTTAGACATCACAGAAACGAAGGAAGATGAGGAAAGAAAAAATGATTTCATCGGCATGGTTAGTCACGAATTGAAAACACCGCTAACCTCGCTCAATGGTTTCACCCAAATCCTCCAAAACAGAGCGAAAAAGAACAATGACCAATTCACTTTTGATATGTTGGAACGCGTTGTTCAGCAAGTAAAGAAAATGAGTGGTCTAATTAATGGTTTCTTAAATCTTTCCAGACTGGAGTCCGGTAAAATACACCTGAATAAAAAGGAATTTATACTCAATGAGCTGGTGGAGGAAGTAACGGCAGAGTCTCAATTTGGAACAGAGACACACGAAATATCATATGATGAGTGCGATGCTGAAATCAGAGTTTATGCAGATAGAGATAAAATAAGTTCCGTGATTTCTAACTTGATTAGCAATGCAGTCAAATATTCGCCGAAAGGTAAACATGTGACAATTAATTGCAAAATAGTAGCGGATAAGGTTCAGGTTAGTGTAAGTGATGAAGGAATGGGAATTAAACAGCATGATGCAGAAAAGTTATTTGAACGATTTTACAGAGTTGATAACCATTATACGACACATATTTCCGGATTTGGTATAGGCCTCTACTTATGTTCTGAAATTATTACAAGACATGAAGGCAGGATCTGGGTAGAAAGTGAGCTTGGCGTAGGATCGACTTTCTATTTTGAACTTCCGCAAGCATAATCCCGATAAGAATTGTGAAAATAGGAGCTAAAACTGAAAAGCAAGTTACTTTAACGTTCAGAGAACGGATCAACGCCTTAAAGAATTTACCTGAGTTTTTTAAGCTGGTTTGGCAAACCAGCAAATGGATGACCATTGCAAATGGTATTTTACGAATTTTCAAATCTGCAATACCACTTGTTATCTTATATGTAGGCAAACTCATCATCGATGAAGTCATTACGCTGAGCCATCATCCGGGGCAAGAATCAACGGTTTATCTATGGCAACTTGTGGCATTAGAATTCGGCCTCGCTATATTGTCAGATACTTTAAGTCGCGGAATTGCGCTAATGGATGGTCTTCTTGGCGACCTATTCTCAAACCATACTTCAGTCAAGATCATGAAGCATGCAGCCACGCTGGACCTTGATCAATTTGAAGATGCCGTCTTTTACGACAAATTGGAAAGAGCAAGGCAGCAAACACTTGGTAGGACTATCCTGCTCTCTCAAGTACTTAGCCAAATTCAAGACCTGATCACCATGGGTTTTCTAGCTGCTGGATTAATGGTTTTTAACCCCTGGCTGATCTTGTTACTATTGATTGCAATTGTTCCAGCATTTCTGGGTGAGTCTCATTTTAATGATAGAAGCTATGCATTGTCAAGAAAGCAAACTCCAGAACGAAGAGAGTTGGACTACGTACGTTTTTTAGGTGCTAGCGATGAAACCGCTAAAGAGGTGAAAATATTTGAGCTATCGGACTTTATAGTAGACCGTTACAAGGTTTTATCTTCTAAATTCTACCGTGATAACCAAAAGTTGGCCTTGCAACGGGCCTCTTGGGGAACTTTTTTTGCGGTTTTGGGCAGTGCTGGTTATTATGGCGCCTATGTTTTTATTATCGTTAAGGCCATAAATGGTAGTATTTCCATTGGCGATTTAACATTTCTGGCGGCTTCATTCAGACAAATGCGCAGCTTGTTGGAAGGTGTGCTCACGAGGTTCACAGTGGTTTCACAAGGGGCTATTTACCTTCAGGATTTCTTTGATTTCTTTAAGATACATGCTAAAATTAAACAAGTCCAATCTCCGCATCCATTTCCAAATCCTATAAAGACAGGATTCACTTTTAAAGATGTGGGTTTTCAGTATGTAAATTCAGAAAGGTGGGCAAATCGCCACCTCAATTTCACACTTGCCCCTGGGGAAAAGCTGGCATTAGTGGGTGAAAACGGTGCCGGAAAAACAACATTGGTTAAATTACTAGCTCGCTTATATGATCCGACGGAAGGTCAGATTTTGCTAGATGGTATTGATTTGAAAGAATATGATCTTGCAGAACTGAGAATGCATGTTGGCGTTATATTTCAGGACTACTTGCGCTACCAGATGACGTTTGCCCAGAACATCGCGGTAGGCAATATTAAAGAAAAAGAAAATAGAAGCTTAATTACTAAGGCGGCACAACTGAGCATGGCCGATCTACTAGCTGATAAATTACCGGACAAATATGACCAAATGTTGGGTAAGAGATTTGCGGATGGTGTTGAACTTTCAGGCGGAGAATGGCAAAAAGTTGCGCTTGCAAGGGCTTACATGAAGGATGCGCAGCTGCTTATTCTTGATGAACCGACCTCTGCATTGGATGCGCGCGCGGAATATGAAGTTTTTAAAAGATTTGCTGATTTAACAAAAGGCAGATCAGCTGTGCTCATCTCCCATCGCTTTTCAACTGTAAGAATGGCCGACCGCATTTTGGTATTGGAGAAAGGCGAATTGGTGGAGATTGGAACACACGAGGAACTCCTGAACAAAAAAGGCAGATACGCGGAACTGTTCGATCTACAGGCAATGGGTTACCGCTAGAAAATCACTTATCGCTCCATTTAACGCAGTTTAGACAGGTATGACGTAAATATGTCGTAAACAAGTCGTAATTCAATATTAATCCCCATATTACCTTTGCTATGTACAAAAAACGTTCAAACATGAAAAATACCGACTTAGCAAAACGCATCAAAGAATTAAGAGCTCGTAAAGGTATGAGCCAGGAAGAACTAGCAGAAAAGTCTCAACTGAGTCTTAGAACAGTTCAAAGAATTGAGGGTGGCGAAACGGAACCACGGGGTGATACCCTACAAAGATTGGCGGAAGCATTAGGCATCACGCCAGATGAATTGATAGACTGGACTGAAACCGAAGATAAAGGTTTTATTACCTTATTAAACTTATCGGCCCTTAGTTTTATCGCTTTTCCAATCTTAGGAATTGTTGTTCCATTGGCGCTATGGATGTTTAAAAAAGATAAGATTAAGAATGTTAACGAGACTGGAAAGAAGCTACTCAACTTTCAAATCTCCTGGTGCATCATTATCTCGTTGTTTTACCTGCTGCCCATCCTTTCGATGTTCTTTCCTTCCGCTGCCTCTGCTTTATTTGGGTGGCTTAAGTTTTCGAATATTGGAGAATTTGGATTGCTTGTAATTTCATTTCCTGCACTGTATTTAATCAATCTCCTTGTAGTGATTACTAATACCATAAGAAGCTACCAGAATAAGAAAGTATACTATCAACCAGCCGTTCCCTTTTTGAGATAAGAAATCTTTGCAATTAAACATTTTCTTGACTTGTCTGTTACACGAGTTGATCGTACCTTCATTTTATTAAACTTTAACCTATTATGAGTACTGAAAAAGCCATTCTCGCAGGCGGTTGCTTTTGGGGAGTAGAAGAATTAATTCGCCATCAGCCAGGAATTACATCAACAGTAGTTGGTTATACCGGAGGCGATGTTCCTAATGCAACATATAGAAACCACGGAACCCATGCCGAAGGCATAGAAATAACATTCAATCCAGAGGAAATTTCCTATAGGAAATTGTTGGAATACTTTTTCCAGATCCATGATCCAACCACCCGTAACAGGCAAGGAAACGATATTGGTACCTCCTATCGTTCTGCCATTTTTTATCTGGATGAAACTCAGAAAGAAACAGCAGAAAAGCTGATTGAAGAAATGGAAGCATCTGGTGTGTGGCCTGGAAAGATTGTCACTGAAATTGTTCCTGCAGGTGATTTTTGGAATGCTGAAAAAGAACATCAGGATTATTTGCAAAAGAACCCTTACGGATATACTTGCCACTTTGAAAGACCAGACTGGAAATTGAGCTAAGATTGTGCAAAGGCTATTGCTACTCTTGTTCTTTTTACCCATGCTGTCATCTGCCCAAAAGGCTTATGAGATGGTGTCTTATTCTGGGAAATTGAATGGGATAATCATAAAACTAAACTTAGCAGATGGCTACATTGGTGCTTCAGAGATTAAGATTAAAGACACAAAAACTGGTAAACCAGTAGTATATATTCCGGAATCAGGGACAGTCGGCGACAGTCGGCAATTAAAATTCAGCCCTTTAGGTACTACAAAAAGTGCCTCAAACGGCTATTTTATTTTAGAGAAAGTCGAGGACGTTTATGACGAATTGCCTGGCACTATTTCAGCTGATTATTATAAAGCGGGTAAAAGGAACCAGATTAAGTTTTATAAAGTTAAGTAATCCGTATGGCTATTAGTTTTTAAACTACAAGTAGATATTAGGTTTCAACATCTGCAATTGGCTTGGCAGTAAGTTAACTTTCCCATTTCACTAATACCATCCATTCTTTCCATTTGCCATCTATCTTATAATAAAAAGCGAGTGAGCCCTCCCCACAACGATTACCGCAATAATATCCATACTCAAAAACGCAAAGCGAATTATTCCTTAAGAATATTGGTTTACAAATCGTGTACGTTTGACTTCGGGTATTTTTTTGGGCATACTTGATCCTATTTTCATTTCTAACAAGCCTGCTGTTCCAGTTAATCGTGTCAAATAACTTCAAACACGCGTTCACTTTTTGCTTTTCCTGAGCTGTAAGCACTATAAAATTGTAACTCTCCTTACGTTTACGTCTATAAGATGCGCCAAGATCAGCAATTGTATCTTGACTAAAGATCTTGTTGTGAAATTCTTTTGTATTGGAGCTACTTTTACTTAAGTAATAATATTTGCTGTCATCCTCTGCCTCTCTTCCTTTGAAGAAATCTACGAGGAATTCAGCCTCCAACTTATTGGGTCTAATGGTTTTTAATATTGTAGATTTGACTTGTGTCTTTTTGGTGATAGTTTTATGGCTACAAGAAATTATAGATAAGACCATAAACAGTAACATTAAGTAAGTTTTCATTATTTCAATAATAGTCAACTTGCTGAATATAGCAATACTATCATTATCTTAGTTCAATGTTATTTAGAAAAACGCTACTCTACTTCGCTTTCTTTACATTATTCCTGGCGGGATGTAAGAAACCAAATCCTATCGTATTGGCCGGAATGCAATTCCAGCTTTTGAAAGTGGCATTTGACAATGTCAAATATAAGGAGACCACATGCCAATTCTATACTGATAGAGTAGAGATTTTCAGTTTTACGGACGCCAGAAAATGGTATGCTAATGTCATTATAGGAAACTACCAAATTAAAAGCAGAAAAATCAAAATGCCCTTCGGAGAATTTGATATTGCTCGTGCTAAAGACGGTTACTACCTTTCTAGAAAAGGTGGCTTAAAATACAAGCTTTTAGAACAAGGTGGCCCAAGAGCAACACCATATTAATAAACTAACTAGATGGCCAATAATTAAAAAATATCAAATGTCACAAATAAGCAAACTCAAACCAATCAAGACAATACACTTAGCATTTTGCGCTGCTGTGCTAACATTTGCTGCTGTAACAGCATTGACTGTTAAAAACAAAATTTATTTCGATGCATCACTAGATCAGAATAATGGACTTTACCCCTTATTCCCAATTCTGGCAATTGTATTTACTGTTATTGGATTATTCTTGTTCAATAGGCAAATCTCAGCAATAGACAATTCCGAAACATTCGACAGCAAATTCGTAAAGTACCAGACCGCATTTTTAGTGCGTTGCGCATTCCTTGAAGGCGCTGCTTTAATGAATATAGTTGGCTTCCTACTTACCGGTAACACAATATTTTCTTTAGCAGCGGCTATCCCATTTGCATTTTTAGTAAGGTTAAGACCAACAAAAGATAATGTCATTGAGCAGCTAAACCTGCAATATCCGGATACCGAAATAGACTAGGTTTACTTCAAGATGTTAATTTGCATTCTTTTTTAACCATTCAAGTCTTCTCTGGTCTGGCAAGTGCTTTACTTTGAAGCCTTCAAATTTAGCATTAAAGCCAGTGCCATCCGGACTGGCGGCCATTAACCCTACCATAACTGGAATATTATCTTGCAGATGCGCGTTCCGAAGCATCACATAAGTTTTGTCATCAAAGGAATAGAAGATTTCCACTGCGTCAAGTCGCCTAACTGCTTTTAGCCAAACAAATGACGGCGTTTTATCTAGAGGAGTTACACTCCAATCGCTGGTTTTATGCGTCACCACTGCGCTGATGTTATATTTACCGTCAACAAATTCAATTCCTGCTTTTATATAATTTTCATGATCGACGCGAAGCATCAAACCCATTTGATCAAAGCGGGCTTTATACGCTCCTATTATCTTAACCTTCACCTCAAATTCTCCACAATAGGTAGCATAGTAAAAAGGTGCATCATCAACCGTAAAACCATAATGAGAAATTCTCCAATAGTCACTTTGGGGTGTAACAAACATATTTAGTGCACCATTACTTATATCCCATTTCTCAGGTTCATTAAACCACTGCATCCTTTCCAAACTCTGAGCGTATCCAAATTGGAAATCCAATATTACCATCACAATTAAAATAAATTTCTTCATCTGTTTTCTAAACTAATAACCATGCTATATTTATAGGAACAAATGTATAATACTGTAAATGGGCAGTCAATACTGAAAAATAACCATATCTAAATGAATATTGCACATTCGCTAAACCAGACTTTACTAAACCAAGTGTTTACAGAGGACCAGGAAAAACCTTTATCACTTTCTCACTTTCAATATATCGCATTTATGTATGCGCAAATAGAAAGTTCTATAGCGGTTTTGAGCGACATGAGCACCAATAAGAGTTATTTATACAATGGTGCGGTGGCGAAAAAGCTAGCATTATCAGAAACCGATGCTAGATCAGAAATTGACTCCATTTGGGAAGATGAAATTCTCAATAGAATCCATCCTGACGATCTGGTAAATAAACACCTCATGGAATTACAATTTTTTAACTTCATTAAGGGTATTCCAGTTTCACAACGTGCAAACTATCATGTTAAAAGTATTATACGAATGCTGGATAAGAGTGGCGAATACATTTACATCAAACACAGAATGTTCTACATGGGTAGTTTACCAAATGGCAGCCTTTGGTTAGCGCTTTGCCTATATAACTTACCGGATGAAGAAAATACAATCCAAAAACCAGACCGTATCATTCTAAATTCCGCTACAGGCGAAATAATCAAAGCAAATGATGAAAAGACAAACAACATCTTGTCGCTCAGAGAAAAAGAAATCTTAAAATTGATAAGGAAAGGTAAAATGAGTAAAGAGATTGCCGCTGCATTTTCCATCAGTATCAATACCGTAAACCGCCATCGGCAGAACATATTGGGGAAACTGATGGTAAATAATTCACATGAAGCATGCCGCATTGCAGAATTACTGGCTCTTATTTAAACCTCTACTTATTTGCAGCTGCTATTTTCTTTCTTGCACTTCCAAAAGCTCCTTTCATGTCACTTCCTTCAAAACTAATGCTGTAACCAGCAGTTGCGTCTGAAGTATAAAATGATACTTTCGCTTTACCCTCTGCGTCAGTCATAATGTTCGGTTCCCAGAAAATCGTTGAACGATAATCTTCCTGTCCCTTATCTGTGCTGGCAACCGTATACTTCGGTGTGTAAAATTGCTGCTGAGACATTACCGGTAATGGCCTGTAATAGACCACATCATTATGAAGAGGTACATACCAGCCTTTTCCATTCGCGGTCGTGATCTCGATCTTAGCAAATTCCCATTCCTTGTATCCCGCAACCCCGTCAACAGTTTGTGCTGTAAATTTCTTACTGTAAATAATTTCAATTCCCTTGAAGGTGGCCATATTATATTGCGCAATAGCATCTTTTAAGTCGTCAACACTCCAATCTTTGTCCACGCTAAGCTGTAAAGGGCGGCCGTCAATATTGATATCTCCGTCTAGCAGTAAGTATTTACCAATTCTGATTGTCGGACTACCCGCTCTAATTTTATTTTCATAATCATAGATTACCTTGAAACCAGGTACTTTCAACTTGAGGAGTTGATAGAGGTTAGCAGCTCCAGATTCCTTTATATCAGCAGCATCGAACGCTAAATCAGACTTGCCCGGGCCATACGGATTTTGCGAGCCTTGTATAATCTTGGTCGCTTTAATACTTACTTCATCCAGTTGTAATCCATCTCCTACATAGCCCTCTTCTATTGCATTTTGTGCTGCTCTATTCGAATAATTCTTTAGCTGCGTACTGTCGCTGTTAACGTACCATGGCATTACTACGTTAGGTAATCCCCTTGGAAGTTTAGGTGCACGGAAACGGTCAACTGTAATCTCCCCAGTAGTCATTGTTTTGCCTTTTGCAGTTCTGGCCTGGATAAAGAAAGAACCTGTATCAATTTGAGGAAGATCTTTAAAAACATACCTTCCTGTAGTATCCGTAAAGGTCGTTTTAAGAAAGCTAGGCTTTTGAGAGGATATCAATACAGGCGCATTAGCTACTGGCTTATCCAGCAGGCTCTTTACAAGTCCGGTAATCCGATAACCATCCTCGACAGCGTACGGGATCTTTTTTGGAAATTTAAATACTGTCTTCCAGTCATAATCTGTCCAACCCTGAGTTAGCATTAGGTTATCCAGGTCAGCGGTAACGTTTTTACCGGTACCCAGATAATAAATAGGCGATTCAATAGTGCCTTTCAAGTCAGATTTCAATAATAAAGAAACAGCGATAGCATTGTTTCCTGCAGTGTCTGCTTTAACCTGGCTGTTATCAGTTACCGACAAAGAAAAGCTACCTTTCACTGGCGAACCGGTTCTATCTTTAACCAGGATGTTTACCTCAACAGGCTCGCGTTTTCCATACGAAGGCTTAGAAGTGGTTAGTGAAATATCCAGTTTCTCTTTATGGTTTATAAAAATAACACGTTCAATTACCGGTTGCGTACCCTTTAATAAAGTAAAGTGAGTCATTCCTGTTGGGAAAGTAGCTTTGGGTATGTTTAAGGTCGTGGCTTCCTGCTTCATCTTTGCAGAGTAATAAACCTTTCCCCGGGTAGTTCCGATCAAATAATAGGTACTATCCTTCACAAATCCTTCTTTAGTATTTGCAAGTTTTAAGGTGATAAATGCGCTCTCCTCAAGATTCTGAATCGTCATGGCTACCCCCTCTTTAGCTGCTTTTGGCAGTTGATAGGGCTTTTTTGACCCCGCCGGATTGGTAATCATAGCAGTATAGCTTTCGCCAGCTTCTGGCGTAAATTCAAATGAGCCCATACCGTTATGGGTAGCCGAAAAACTGCCGACAGCCTTTTCAGACCTATTAAAAATACTTCCTTCTACAAACACGCCCTTGCCATCTTCAGCAATGGCTTTGAATCCAATTACTGAACGTAAACCGGCCACCAGTTTGCCTCCCTCCGGCATAAACTGCAGATCAATCTTCTGTGTGCGATGAATCGTTAACGGTATTTGTAAGATTTGGTTCTTATCAGCTGGATGTAAACTCCTCACCTGAACCCGGATATTCCGGCCATTTGCACGCTGTTTCAACGTCCTGGTGAATTTAAGTGTGCCGTCAGATCCTGTTTGCAGTTTCTCTTTAGACAAGAAATTATCCCCCTCAAACAGTTGAACCTCCACATCTCGCAGGGCAACCGGACTCTTATCCATTCTCAACAGATTGAGGTTTACTTTCAATTCATCACTACTTGCAGTGCTGTCAATCTCCGCGGTAGATTTAACCAACCACCGGTCTCCACGCGGAACTCCAAGATAAAAGCGCTGACTAAAAAAACGATCTTCTGCAAAATTCTGCATCCAATTCGTATATGCCCTTAATGTATATCCACCCTCTTTGAAAATCTTTCCGGAAAGCGGAATCTGGGCCATTGCAACTCCATTCTTAATGGGCACACTAATTCTTCGTACCACTTCAGCACTATCGTTATTTAACTCTACCAATAACACTCCGCTAACTTTGGTGGCCGCTAAGCCTGGCCCACTTACCACATAACCTTTAAACCAAAGCGTATCGCCCACATTATAAGCTGTTTTATCTAAATGCAAGTAGGCCCTTTCTTCTGGTAGCTTGATACCCAAACTGTCCAATTTCAATGTTGCTAGACTCTTTTCGACCTTTGCAAATTCAGTTTGTTGAGTTTGCGGACCAGCCTCTACTTTGTACCTAAATACCTGTCTCCCTAAATCTCCATCCGCATTAATGCCTTCTACAACTACTTTGTAATTGCCAGGTCCATCCCCATTAAAATAGTTTAAGGTTGCCTTGCCGGTACTGCCAGTTTTAACATTGGCGTTCCAATATATGGTAGAACGAAGGTCTGGAATTGCGGCTACATTGCCCGGACCATCATACTTAGGCGAATAGAAGTCACGTACCTTATTAAAGCCTTTCGGACTCAAATTAACCACATTAGGGTTGTAAGATTTTTTAACGTAACCACTTTTGGTAACAATCAGTAAAGATGGATTGCCACCTAACATATTGATCAATGCCATATTGGTCCGAACCACATCAATCTTCCCTATGTCTGATGGATCAATCTGGTTATTGTCGAAAATATCACTAATTTCTTGCGGCTGCAATTTGCGACCGTCAAGATAAACGTCCATGGGTTTGTTTCTGCTGAAGGGATAATTTTGCACCTCTTCAGAAGCCTGAAACACCACTCCTTGCAACATCCCCTGCAAACAAAGACCTAAGGTTGCACAGCCGGCTGCATTTTTAAACATAAAGGTTTGATCGGCACTTCCCTCAGGTACTTTAAACATACCTTGCGTGGTGTACTGCTGACTAGCCCTTTTCTTAGCAGAAATATTTACTTCCATTAGTCGCTGGGTTCTGCCCATTCCACCCATTTTAACCAATAACTCATCTTGTTTCTTTAAATTCGCCACATAGGCTAACATAGAAGTCTGGAATACAACTGAATCAGAAGCCTTGGAAACGCGCTTCTTCAAGCCTACCTTGTCTACGGGGTCTAAAACGACCTCCAACTTATTGCTATTTTTGACGGTAGTGGCCTGAACTGTTAGTTTAATACTATCCGTAAGTACCATATTATCGAAACTAAACCTACCTGCTGAATCAGAAACAGCATCCATCATAATTCCAGACTTTAAGGAATATAGCTTTACTTTAGCACCTGGAAAAACTTTGTTGTTCAATGATTTAACCACACCAGATATGGAGGTACCCAATTGCTCAGCTTTAAACCTAGGTACGTTGGGTGTTGAACTAGTAATCTCTTTCCAGGTAAACCTGCGATAGCCCTGAGTCATCATCAAATCATCAAGTGCCTTGTTTACAACTTCTGTATTTGCGGTAAAGTAGTAATTAGGTTTTTCAATGAAACCCTTCAAATCTGATGTCAGCAATAGGTTAGAGAAAATCGTGCTCTCATCCGCATCATCAACTGGAACTTTACTTTCGTCAACTACGGAAATAGAAAAACTTCCTGAAGCAGCCTCGCCATTCTTGTTCCTGGCATTCAACTGGAGTTCAATTTTTTCCTTGCTTTTATAGGTTTGTTTTGGTGATGAAACCTCGATCTTCAATAAGTCTTTATTCTTTATAAAAGCAATCCGCTCATTTAGGGGTTCACCATTCTCGGCAAATAAGGTGAATTGAGCAATACCCATAGGGAATTCATTTTTCTTCAACCAAATAGATGTTCTTAAGCTGTTGATCGGCACGCTCATGGTAAATATCGACTCGCCGGCACTCTGCACAACCAAACTCACTGGAGTTGGATTTTGCTTAATCTCTTTCAACTTTGTATCTGATACATTAATCCGCACTAAAACACTATCGCCAGCCGGTTGAAATACTGCTAAAGCATAACCCTCGTCCACCGCTTTGGGCAGGGCGATAGTTGTTTCCTTTCCGTCAGGGGTGGCCACTTTTGCAGTATAGGTATGCGCTGCTTCCGGCCTTAACGTAAACTCACCAATTCCAGCATGCTCACTGGCAAAATCAATAACAGTTGTATTATTTTCATCCACCACAGTTCCCTTAATGGCAGCTCCGTAACCGGTTGGTGCCAGCGCTTTGAAAGCGACTTTTGTGATCACCCCATTGATAAGACTTCCGCCTTCAGGGAAAAATTGAATATCGTATCCTTGAGCTCCGTTCTTTTCAGCAGAGGCTGATGGTTTGGCTGACTTTCCTCCACTATTTGTATTTCCAGAACTAGCGCCCGGTTCGTAGGTCGAGCTACCCACCATAAACGTATGGTCGTAGAAATAATCCTCACCAGCGTTTCGCATCCACTGTGTGTAAGCCCGAATGCGATAATTACCTTCATGCCATTCATCTTCAAGTGCAAAATCACCCATCGCTGTACCAGCAGATACTGGCAACTTCAAAGTCCTCAAAATGGAATCCTTTTCGTTGATCAAGTCTACATATAAGGCACCGCTAAGCGCAGAAAGTTGATGGCGACTACCAACAGTAACATAGGCTTTAAACCAAACCGTGTCGCCGAGTGCGTAATAAGGCTTATCCATATGTAAATAAACTTTCTCAACCGGGTTTGTCTTAGCCCAAGTGGCCAAGGAGTTGATCAGGCGGTCTAAGGAATCTTCCTTTGGTATAAACGCAAGAAGTGCAATAATTGGAAGGGCAAAAATGGAACGGAGGGGTCGTTTAAGTTTCAAGCTAAATAAATTTGTTGTTCTAAGTAAAGGCAATTTACCACTTACAAATGGGGACAAGCAAGAAAAATATTTATCTTAGCTCATGAAATATGACCTACCAAACGCTCAAGCGGAAATACTTCCAAACATTCTAAAGCTGACCTCTGTGGAGGAAATTGGATTAGCAGAGTTTGATGGTTTTTAAAAACAGAAATAATACTGTCGGAACGACTTACAAACAAAACAAAACAAAATTTAATATAAAGTACATTCTCGAAATACATAAATTATCTTTAAAACATCTTTATACATTCGCTGGTAAACTTCGTGAAGTTAATATTTCAAAAGGAGGTTTCCCATTTCCATCGGCCAAGTTTCTTCCACAATCTATGCTCTTGTTTGAAGAAGAATTGCTAACGCGATTACCTAATAAATATGCAAATAAGGAACAGCTTGTAAATGACATAGCTATGGTTCATGGGGAACTACTTTTCATACATCCTTTCAGAGAGGGCAACGGTCGTACAGCACGAATTTTAGCTAATTTAATGGCAAGAAAACAAGGTTATGATTCCTTATATTTGAAAAGATAAATGAAAGCAATTTCGATATTTATGTTAATGCAATACAAAAATCAGCCGAAAAAGATTATCAACCTATGATAGAGTTTATTACTTCTATTTTTCCAAACTAAGAGTAATTTTTTTTAATGCGGAAGCCGCGGCAGCTTCGGATATGTCAATACCTTCAATTCTAAAGGATGCCACCATAGACTTAAGAATCTTTTCTCTTAATGAGGCTTTATCTTTCCCTAAGTCCTTAGATTTCTTGTTCATACCACAAAAATATAGAAATTATTGCACAAATACTAGGCCGAGTGATTTTGAGAAGAAAGAACAGGCTTAACTGATATCTTATCAATAGTAAGAACTATTCAGATTGCTATTCTTCTTTTCTGCAGCCTCAATAGGTGCATAATCGGAAAGAATCAATGCCTCGCCCTTTTTAATGCACACATCATGTTCAAAATGAACCGACGGACTTCCGTCGGCAGTTCTAATTGCCCAACCATCATTATCAAGAAATACATCTTTTTTACCAAGGTTGATCATGGGTTCAATCGCGACAACTAAATTCTGATTCAACTTCATGCCCGCGCCTTTTCTACCGTAATTTGGCACCTGCGGATCCTCATGCATATCTCTTCCCAAACCATGCCCTACCAAATCTCTTACTACCCCAAACCCTTGTTTCTCATTATGGTTTTGAATGGCATAACCGATATCTCCAATACGTTTTCCCACCACAGCTTCTTTAATTCCCAGAAAGAGGGATTCTTTCGCTGTTTTTACCAGGTTTAGAATTTCTGGAGAAGTCTCTCCAATGATAAATGTATAAGCATGATCGCCATGGAAACCGTTCTTAATGGTTCCAACATCTACAGAGATGATATCTCCGTCAACCAACTCTGATTTGGATGGCAAGCCATGTACCACAACATCGTTCAAAGAAGTAATAATGTGGAAAGGGAAATTATTATAATTATAAAAAGAAGGTATAGCGCCGTTGTCTGTTATAAACTCATTGGCCAATTTATCTATTGCTAATGTAGTCATACCAGGTTTCAATACTTTAGCTACCTCTGCCAAAGTTTGGCTTACCAATAGCGCACTGATGCGCATCAGCTCTACCTCTTCGTTTGTTTTATACAAAATCATTACTGCAAATTTAACAAAAGAAGTCTTAGGTTCATAAAATTGAAAATAACTTCTTCAAGCACTGTTTCCAACAAATTTCTTGAATGTTGTCTTAACTAAATTTTTGATTAAATATAATCATACAACAACCCTGAAAGTCAAATTTAACCTCGGCCGCATTGGCTTAACAGATTTTGCTATTCTGTGGTCTCATTGCGATTGCAAACTTCCCTTCATTAAAAGTAGCGATCCATGTTCTAATAGTACCGAATACCGCTCCTGATGATTGTCCTTTTTTCTAATCTCGAATGGCCTTACTTGTCCGAAACTTATTGAAGCTATTGTCGGGTTTTCACCTAAAGCCCTTTCATTGTCACTGTGCCAGGCAACTGAATCATTACCATCACGGTAATAATTCAACAAAACACTGTTAAACTCTACTCCTGCCAGTGGCTCAAGCAAATCCTTAATATACAAGAGTTCAGGGGTCCAATCATTTGGAGCAGATTTTCTCAAAGACGTGTAATCCATTGTTTCCGCATTGGCATACCATGCGGTTAGTCTAGGTGTAATCACCTGTTTATCATACATGCTTACCACTTTTTGCTGCCAGGGTGCCTGGGCTACCAATCTATCCATTAACTGATAACCTAGTGGTTCTTTTATAATTTCAGGACGGTAGTCGAGCACCTCAACCGGAAGCCCCCTGCTTTGCCCTTTTGGTGCAAATAATGTCAACTGTTCCATTTCAAAAACTTATGTCACAATTTACTAATATTATTAGTAATCACCAAATAACTGAAAGATTATTCAGACAATAATAACTCTTTGAAAATTTTATTACCTTAGGACTTTAAGATCATGAATGGCCCAAGACAATACTGACATCACCCGTTTCAATGAACTCATTGAAGCTTCCCCTAGTGCAACGGCCATTTACCATACTCGTGATATCGTTATAGGTGCAGCCAATAGCCAAATGCTTACTTTTTTAGGTAAAGATTCTTCCATAATCGGCATGCGGCTAATAGAAGCCGTTCCTGAATTAAAGGATCAACCATTTTTAGGACTTTTGCAACAAGTCTATGATACGGGAAAAACGCATCACAGTCAGCAAGATGCGGCTCAGATATGGGTCGACGGAAAACTACAAACCTTTTATTTCAATTATACATACAAAGCGATATTAGATGCCGCAGGAAAAACTGAGGCAATCATTCATAGTGCGATAAACGTAACGGACCTTGTCAATGCCAAATTAGCGATGAAAGATGCCCAGGAACGATTATCCCTCGCGCTGGAATCTGCCGAGATTGGAACTTGGGATCTTAATCCTATATCTGAAAAGGTATACTGGGATGCTCGCTGCAAGGAGCTTTTTGGATTTGAGGGCGAGGATCGAATTTCTTATGCCCAAGTATTGGATTGCATACATCCGCAAGATGCAGTGAAGGTTGCCGAGGCCGTTAAGCAGGCAATTGATCCGCTGAATAAAAGTACCTATGATATTCGTTACCGAACTGTGGGCAGCAATTCAGGAAAAGTACGCTGGGTGCATTGCAAAGGCCGTGCATATTTTAATGAGGAGCAAATCGCCTACCGGTTTGCAGGTACAGCCCGCGATATCACTGAAGATGCAAAGATCAGATTAAGTGAGCAACGACTGCTCGCACTGGTCAATTACAATGCTGACCACATGTCTATCGCAGATATGCAGGGCAACCTGATCTATATGAACAGAGCAGCCAGACTGCTTTTAGGCGTACCTAAAGAAGTTGATATTACGTTATATTCGGCGAAGGATTTCTACACCCCTGATGAGCTGCAGCGTGTACAGCATACCATCATTCCAAACATAGATAGCCGGGCCGGATGGACAGGTATCATTCATCTTAAGCGTTACCAATCAGATGAGCAGATTCCCTGTCAGGTCAATTATATTTTAATCAAAGATCCCATCACGGGTGAGATTATCGGTCGCGGCGCCACAGCAAGGGACCTTCGACCTGAAATGAAGGCTAAATCTGAACTTCAGCGATTGGCCACTATTGTTGACATTAGCGAAGATTTTTGCAACTATACTGATCTTGAAGGCAATACGATCTACATCAACCGCTCTGGCAGAAAGCTGATCGGTGTAGACGATACAAATATGGCCACTGCCAACATATTCGCGTACCACTCGCCATCTTCATCAACAAAGATCGCTACAGAGATCATGAGGCATCTGCTAAAAGAGGAACAATGGTCTGGCGCTCTGGAACTGAAGAACTTGCAGACAGGAGAGATCATTCCCATCCACAAGCAATTGTTCATTATCCGGGATGAGCTGACCCGACTGCCAATTGCCATCGCTGGTATTGCAAGAGACCTTAGGGCAGAAATCAATGCCAAACGGGCAATGGCCGAAAAGAATGAGGAACTATACCAGTCCATAAAGGAAATGGAATTTTTAGCGGATACTGTACCAGCTGTTGTGTGGACGGCAACTCCTGATGGAATGCTCGATTACATCAATCAACGCTGGTACGAGTGTAGTGACGTGGCTATAGCAGACTCATTGGGTACAAAATGGGCGTCAACGATGCATCCGGATGACGTACCAAACACATTAAAATTATGGCAGAGAAGCATTAATACTGGCGTACCCTACCAAACAGAATTCAGGCTTAAGGACAAAAAGGGTCTCTACCGTTGGTGGCTCGTGAGGGCCTTGGCGCTTACAGATCAAAACGGTCACATTACCAAATGGTATGGAACAAATACTGACATTACCCAACAAAAGGAATTGGAAAAACAAAAAGACAATTTCCTTGGGGTTGCCAGTCATGAGCTAAAAACTCCTGTTACCAGCATTAAAGCTTATGCGCAAGTGCTGGAAATGACACTTAAGCGGTCAGGCGATTTGAAAAATGCTGCCTTAATGACCAAGATGGATAAGCAGATCAACAGGTTAACTTCGTTGATTGGCGATCTGTTAGATGTCACGAAAATTAATTCTGGTCGACTGCAATTGGCTAACGAGCCATTTGATTTCAACCAGCTGGTTGAAGAGATTACGGATGACATGCAACTTACCGCAGAACGGCACCAAATCAAAAAGGAATTGAGCTTTAAAGGAACAGTAACTGGCGATAGAGAACGCATCTGCCAGGTCATCGTTAATCTGCTTTCTAACGCCATCAAGTATTCTCCTGATGCCAATCAGATCATTGTGTACACAGAAGATCATGGTGCAGAAGTACAGCTTTGCGTACAGGACTTTGGAATAGGGCTCACCCGCGATAAACAGGATCATGTGTTTGAACAATTCTACCGCGTATCCGGAACTAAAGAACACACCTTTCCTGGTCTCGGACTAGGTCTTTACATCTCTTCTGAGATTGTAAATCAACTTGGCGGGCGAATTTGGGTAAATTCGATAGCGGGTAAGGGCTCTACTTTTTGCTTTTCTATTCCGGTAAACCAACCAACAATTTAACTTTATATGTCACACCCTAAGCATCGAGATTACCAGTAAGATAAGAATGAGTAAAAAAATATTAATCGCTGACGACGATGAAGCAATAGTTGACGCAACTACCATCATGTTAGAAGCGATGGGATACAATGTGATCCATACCATGTACGGGAACGAGGTTCCAAATAAAATGATTGAACAGCCAGACCTGTTGTTGCTGGACATCTGGATGTCTGGAATAGATGGAAGGGATATTTGTAAGGCTTTAAAATCAGATCCTAAAACCAGAAGTATTCCTGTATTGATGATTTCTGCGAGCAGGCAAATCATGCAGTCTGCTCTGGAATGCGGAGCAGACGACTTCCTGGCCAAACCTTTTGAAATGACAGATCTGCTCGATAAAATCGATAAGCTGATACAGCATTAAATGACCCTGGCCTAAAAATCAGATCTTAGTCCTGATGCAATGTTAAACTATTGCCATCCAGATCATAGAAGGTAGCAAATCTGCCCCAGGCGGTTTGATCAATTGGATCGACTTTGACGCCCTTTTGTTTCAGCTCTTCTGACTCTTTCTCAATATCGTCAGATTTTAACACCAAACCATGAAAAAATCCTGGTTGTAACTTAGCAAACCAATTAACCAAGGTAATTGATGTGGTTTGACCAGGCAAGCCCAGTTGAATCCAGTCGCCGGCATCACCCATAGGCGCTTCAACTATAATCTCAAAACCGATCTTTAAGTAAAATGCTTTTGCAGCCTGTTGATCGCTAACAGGAATCGAAACTACTTCAATTGCTTTCATATATCTAAAATACTGATTTACAAAATGAATTGCAACACGATTCCTGTGACGCTCTGTGATATAATTGCTGCTACCGCTTCAGCGTTTTCCAGATGTATTCTCCAACCTGTCTTCCCTGTATCGCGCCCTGATCTACGCTGTTCTTGAAATGAATACCTCCGTAATACCTACTAATTGAGGTTTCATTCGAAGCTTGTAAGAAGGAAGTAAAATGGCGCTGTATGCCAATATACCTCAGGTCACTCGTATCCATGTACTCAAAATTATCGCCAAAAAGATGGGTTAGCATCACTGCCGCCGATCCACTTATTGCACTATGCCCACTTGGGTATTCTGGAAATGGTGGGGTCTGTAATAACGATACCCAATTTGGATCTATCTTTTCATTGATTACTGTAATGGGCCGGATGTATTCCGTTTTATATTTAGCCTGCCAGCAACTAATGAATGCATCATACAACGCGATGGATGTTAGGGCATAGGCTTGGGCCGATCTTACCGCGTCTGATTTAGTTTTTTTACAGGCAATAGCTGTTATGCCAATCCAGTGTCCACCAGGTGTTATTTTCTTATTGGCAAACATGGTATGCCCTTTATGTTGAATAACGAAAGGATTATCATCCCAAAAGGCAGCAATTTGTAGCTGGTCTGGCGTTAGTATTTTACTTTGCTCGTAAACAGCCATCGCCTGTTTAAAGTATTCACTTTTTTTGTCCTCACTAAAAGCTGGCGGCGCTGGAAGTGGAAAATCGTCGGAAGTCTTCAGCACAAATAACTGCTGTGTACCCCAGCAAAATTCGACGCCTTCCAGGTAATCTGGGGGTGTTGGTCGCCATTTACCATTGTCGTTGCTTCCTAAAAACCTCACTTTACCCCTACTTTTTGCATAACCATCATTGTCAGCACGAGCCAATATTGCTTTACCAATCTGTTCCCCAAAAGCCATAGAACGTAAAAAAGTGCTGTCGTCAAGGTTGGATTGATACATGGCAATCACCTTGTTTTCATATTTTTTTAGCGTATCTACGGAGAATGTAACCTTGTGTGCAACTGTAAAGAATGCTTTTGATGCAGCAAGTGTGTAATTATATTTCTTCCCTTTTTGCGGCTTGGGCATTGTTTTAAAACCTGCCATCTGCGCTGCAATTGATCGATATTTGTCATTCTCAAAGCGTATCGCTTCAAAGGCTGCCAGCGAGGTGTAACCGTAAATGCGACTGGCCACTGGCGGACTAAACGCGTCGTAGATGATCAGCTGCGTCAGGTGATCCACGTTTTCGTGCAGCACTTCGGCATCGGCCATCATTTTTATTTTATCCTTCTTGCTGCAGCCGGCAACACAAAAGACCGCAAGAGCAACTGTCAAAAGTTTAAGGTATTTGATATCAGAATTGCCCATCAATATGCTATTTGTCTAGTGAGGTGATCCAGCTGGCAATCATACGGGCATCTTTTGCAGACACCTGCGGCATGGAGGGCATCGGTGTAGAATACTCCGGCCAATGCTCAGGCTTAGGGTTCTTAATCAATTCCAAAATCTGTTCAATGCTATACTTGCGTTTTGCAATGTCCTTAAAGGCGGGACCAACTTGTTTAACATCAGGATTATGGCAGGAGGAACAGGTATTTTTAACCAGCAAGGCCTTTACTTCGGCATAGGTTGGTGCTTTGCTGGCAACAGTACTTACCGGTTTAACAACGGTCGATTTTCCGGCCTTAACGGGGATCGTCTTCGAATTTTTGATGCTCACATCTTTTAAGTTCAGTTTGTCTCCTTCGGGAATATTATTTAATGTATAATAGGCAGTTGGATGCACCAAATTGAAGTAATTCTCCTGTTCACGCACACCTTCCAGGGTAATCGTATGGATGAAATTTTTGCGTAAATTACTAATGACAATGCGTGCCTTTAAACCATCCGCTGATACTTTGACTCCTGTGATGTTGCATTTTAAGTTGCCAACGGGCGGACTCCCATATACCGCCTGATATTTATAGGTATAACTTTCTACTGAATAGGATCCTATATCCTCGGCAGACTTTTTATCTACAGGTTTGGTAAATTCTATTTCAAAACCGTCCGGCATCGCCCTAACAGCGCGCATCTCAAATGGCATATGGTTGTTCCATACCAGTCGTTGTAAACCCATTGTTGCCTCACCGGCCGAGCCCCAGCCCCTATTGGTTTCGCCTGCGACTAACGATCCATCCGGCAACCAGGCCAAGCGGACAATGCCTGATTGAAAGCCACTCCTAAACGCCCATGAAGCGCCCTGGTACTCGCCATTTACTTTTTCCAGGAAAACCCTGTCTACCATACTCTGACCCTGATCGCCAACCAAAAGCTGACCAGCAAACGGACCAAATACTCCTTCTGGTATCTTTACAATCTCTGAATTGGATATCCCCAAAATACCATGTGGCAACCAAACAGCAGGTAATTGTAATTCTGGTATCTCTTTTTTCGCATCTGCTAGCGTGCGGTATTTCTCGTCAACAATGTTTTGAGGTTTAAAGGGCTCTCCACTTTTATCAAACTCTATACGAGGTTTATTATTGGCGAAAAATTTTTCAGATGTTAAACTCAAAGGAGAATTAGGTAAGTTAGTCCACACCAGGCTTGCCGGATGTCCCATAAAACCACCTTTTTTTACAGGCATGATGCTGCCAGACCCTACCCAGTCGCCCTGGTTGTCGCTATACCAAAGTTCGCCGTCTATCATACTAATTCCACATGGTGATCTAAAACCAGCCGCCCATGGGGTTACTACCCCTTTATCGGTGATGTTAAGTGCCCAACCACGGTAAGGTACCATGCTTTTCGGATGCCACCAGTCGGGCGGAAAACCCAAGTTAAGCGTTACAAAGAATGAACCGTCAGGCGCTAGTTTAGGTCCAAAGCTGTATTCGTGGTAGTTACCAGACAAAGGCCAGGCGTAGATGGTTTCAAATACATCGGCCATGCCATCCATATCCGTGTCAACCAGCTTCGTTAATTCTCCACGTTGTACCACATATAATGCGCCGTCCTTATATGCAGCGCCCAAAACTTCATGCAATCCTGCAGCAAACTTGCGGAAGTAGGGCTGCTGACTGCTTGGGTTCTCTACCATATAGATGTCGCCGCGACGGGTAGTCACCGCCAACACCCCATTCGGTAGTACGCATAACCCACCAACTTCAAGAATGGCTCCTTCAGGTGCGGGCATCCTCATGATCTTAAAAAAGTCGTCCTCTTTTGGAGATTCGGCCTGAGCCATAGCTTGTTTTGTCTGAAGCATTAACAAGCCTGCAGCCAGTATAAAAAGGAATATATGCTGTTTCATTTGTCTAAATAGTGATCTCATACCGGTTCTTATAGAATAATAGAATAGGTTAAATTTTGCTGAATAGGGACAATTAGTTCCTGTGTACTTCCTTGTGTGCGAACAACAGGTTTTTCATTCCCCTCAGCGGGTAAACTAATGTAATAACTATCATCTATACAATACATTCCACTTTTAATCATTTCAATATTTTTCCCGATAGCCAGTCGTACAAATGCATTTGGTATGGCAGTTTCCAGGGCAATCGTTCTTTTAATTCCCTGGCCTTCTGGTAATACAGTGCTGGCATCATTTACCAATGTACCATAAATTAAGTATTTAAAAGCAGGTCGCTTCTCCTTATCCAACTTGTAGCCTTTAGGTTTGAAACCTGTACTAGTGGTATCAGTAACCCAAGCTGCATCTGCACTGGTCAACTTGCTGATCGAAGGGACCGGTTTCCCAAAATATTCTACAGACCCTGCTGGTTTTGATGAGCCGTCGCCGCGTTCATGCCACATCGGTGTTGCATCCAAAAAATCCCCGCGCCATAACTGAACAATCATGCCATTGTCTAAATCATAGGTATAGTGCAGTTGTTCCGGACTTCCCACACCAACCGCATGAACCACTCGGATATTACCCGGTAAATCTGTGAAACTCCTGAGGATGGTATTTTCCCGGGCGTTGATCATGATCTTATCAACGGCGTCAAGGGTGCTTACATTCGCATCGCTTAATAAATATTCACGGACACCGGGGCCAGATACCGTTAATCCTAAAGCGGCTTTCGCCCAGTCTACGTTCTTTGTATAAAATAGCTCAAAAGGAAGCTCACCTGCCGGAAGCACCGCGGACCCTTCTCCCTTAAATTCCTTGGTATCAACTGCTTTAATGCCATTTACTTTTAATGAACTTTTACCTCCGGGAACGTTTAGTTTAAAGTGATATTCGCCTGGCTCGGCAATATGTATGGAGCCAGTATATCTTAAAACAAATTCATTATTCAGCTTAACTTCGTTGGAAGTCAGGACTTGCGGACTACCCTGTGCTTCTGGTTTTAAAGCCTTGTAGTCTGGCTCTTCTGCATAGTTTCCTTTATACACCGCATACTTTAATTGAGACACCGTAGGATGCGGTTTATCGAAGTTTGTATAGCTTATATTCCTAAATGCTATAGCGCCATGGTCTCCTTGTAGTCTAAGAGGTCCGACGGCAACTTCTCTATTGTCAATAGCTCCTCTTGTTGGTCCGGATAGTTCTACGTTTTCCTGTATCAAAATACCATTTAGCCAAACATACAGCATTTTAGCATTTGCTGTTTTCATGCCCTTATCATCAAAACGCGGAGCCTGGAAGGAGATTTTGATGTGCTGCCAAAGGCCAGGTGCCCTGCTTACATTTTGACGTGGCGCATGGCCTTCATAGCCTTTTTCTCCCTCTGGCTTGCTGTCGTCCCAACGTTCATAAATCCCGCCATTGTCGCTTGCATTTGGTTTTTCTGCTCCCCAGCTGTCAAATAACTGTACCTCATACCTTCCTTGTAAATAGATTCCGGAATTGGTACCTCTGGCCATCATATAATCCATTTCTAAATCGATATCTCCATGCTGCAGTGTGAAGTAAAGGTCGCTTCCAGGCTTGCCCTTATCCATCTGATTCACCAAAATTCCCTTACCTTTTGTTAAGGTAAAGTTATTAAGTTGCTTTAAATCAGCATGTATATTTCCTGCTATTGTCCAATTTTTGGAGACATTGGTAAAGGCTTGTAAATCATCCAACGCTACATGGCTCTTTAAAGCTTGCGCGGTAGAATGCTCCATTCCGACTAAACTGACCATCATAAGGGCAAGGCAAAACCGGGTATTAACTCTTCTTTTCATTTGTTGTTCGTTTGGCTATTTATTTTAAACTGCGTTTTTTACCCGCATTATTGGTAACCGTGATGCTTTTAATTTGGTCGTCATCAGTGATAAACCTGGCCGACTGCGATAAAAACGATGCGCCGTAATAGAATTCTTGTCTTGTTGATTTACCGTTTTTATATGCTAGAACAGCGTATGCGTCATCAGGCTGTACAGCTATGGTCTTCGTGGTATCTTTTTTCTTAAATACCTTTAAGAAGTCCTTGTGCTGACTGGCAGCAATCATCACCTCTCCCTTACTATTTCGCAGCTTAACCAAAGCCTTTCCATTTCCAGGGATGTAAATTCCGCTTTGCAGGATACTCAAAGGTTTAAATCCACCCTTACCATCACCTTTCAATATCAAGCCATTTAATGCATCATACCTACCTATAGCAGCATCAGTTCCATAATCGTTACCATTTATCAATACGTCAAGATTGCCATCGCCATCGAAGTCGCCCACCTCCATTCCATTAATTACAGATAGCTGGGCCTGTATAGGTAGCGGGATCAAAGTAAACTTACCATTTCCATCATTGCGCATGTAGCAGGACTGTAATAGATTGGCTTTTAACCTCAATGCGTCCTTTCGCTGTTCCGCACTAAGTACTTCATCCAGGGTTGCTTTTGCATATGATTTGTAATTGGTAAATTTCTTCTTCATGCTGATCATCTGCTTAGCCATATCATCCCGGCCAGCAACTGGAAACTCTTTTAGCACGCCATGTTCATCTTTCAAGAAATAGGAAGGAACTGCGCTGTAACCACTTTTGTCGAAGTTTTTGGCAGTGATGTACACTGGATATTCCTCGCTTGCTTTCATCAGGCTATTTTGACCCAAGTTACCTACAATGTAGTCGGTGCGGCCAGTATGGCGGAAATCACCGGCGACGATAGATGTCCACCAGCCCAACTTACCAGCTATGCCGGTATTCGCAGTCGTGTTCAAAAACTTTCCATGGTTATTTTTTAGAATGGTAATTGGCATCCATTCTCCAGCCATGACCAAATCAGGCCAGCCATCGTTGTCGTAATCGGTAAACAAGGCATCACATACCAAGCCTATATTCTTTAACGCAGGGGCTACTTGTGAAGTAACATCGGTAAACTTAGCAATGCCGTCGTGACTATCATTGCGTAACAGGATACTTGATACGGGCTCCGGGTATTCCCATGGCTTTACCCTACCAGAGATAAATAGATCAAGCTTGCCGTCTTTATTGAAATCAGTTGCCCTTACACATAGTTTACTGGTTAAGTTTGTAGGAATAGCGGCAATATCCAGCTTAAAGTTTCCTTTACCGTCGTTAATGTAAAGTCTGTCCTGGTATTCCGGGCCATTTGCAGCGGCCTCATAGCCACCACTGGCAGCATACAAATCCAGGTTGCCGTCGCCATTGGCATCAAAAAGCAGGATGCCTGCATCTTTAAAATAGGGCGATCCCAGCTTAGCCATTGTAAACAGGTCTTTCTGGATAAATCTGCCGTTGGCCTGCTGAAAAAATACCTGTGTAGGATTGTAGGCGTTACCACCTACTACCATATCGTCTAAACCATTGTGGTCGATGTCGCCAACTGCAATTGCCGGACTGTATTCAGATAGCTTGTGGGGCATCAGTTTCTGCACATTAAAGTCAACAAAGCTGGCGTCTTTACTGGCGTAATGCAGGTTTAAAGAATCTGTAATCTCCTTAAATAAGCCATTAGGGTTGTAACGCGGCATTGGTACTAAACTGCCTTTAGCATCCTTTATGTTTAATTGGAGTGTTTGATTTGTCGATACGTTAGTTAGTCTTTGCTTTCTGCCGTTTGGCCAGGTTACTAAAACCGAATCAACAGTTTTCGTCTTTCCCAATCCGAAATGGGTAATCCCATCCATGGAAGACAGGTATCCCCGGTATGGGTTATTTTCAAAGACTTGCTGCTTATCATGATCATAGTAGATGTTCACAATTGCACCAAGTCCCTTTATATTCCGTTGATCTCCTGTAAAACTAACCTTCAGGTAATGTGTGTTTTCAATTGTTTTTTGATCATCCCTGGAAGTGTTTCTGTAGACTAACGCCTCATCGTTGATATTATTGATGACCATATCCAAGGCACCGTCGTTGTCCAAATCGGCATAAACAGCCCCATTAGAAAAAGTTGGTAATTGTAATCCCCATTCGGTGCTCACATCTTTAAAAGTGAGGTCGCCATTGTTCAGGTAACCATAGTTATGCAGCTTTATTTCAGGGATTTGCTTAATTACCGTCTCCTTTGCAGTTACGGCGAAAGCTTCCTGACGATAGGTCATGAAATCACGATCAGACACGTCACGCGGGAAACCATTGGTAATCACCATATCTCGATAGCCATCGTTATTAAAATCTGCGACTACAGGCGTCCAACTCCAGTCTGTTTGCGCAACTCCGCTTAAAAAGCCGATCTCACTAAATGCGGGAGCTCCTATTTCACCCTGCTGACCAACTCTCGGACCTTGATTCAGTTGTAAAGTATTGCGTACATACTGGTACTGATAGCCGTACTGATCAAAGTTCTGGAAGGTTTGGTAACTATTCGGGCCCAACATCATCTTTTTACGGTAGTTGTCTTCCGGATTCATGTCCAGCTCAACCACATCGGCAAGGCCGTCGTTGTTAATATCAACAACGTCCTGCCCCATGGCATTATATGATGTGTGTTTGAAATATTCTTTCGACCGGTTGGTAAAAGTTCCGTTTTGGTTATTGATGTACAGCAAGTTATCTCCAGAAAAATCGTTTGAGATGTAAATGTCTTTCCATCCGTCATTGTTAAAATCTACAGTAGTGGCCGCGTGTCCAAATCCATCTAACGTTAAGCCCGCTTCTTTGGTCACATTTACGAAATGAGCATGCTTCAGTTTGTCATCCCAATCGTTTCGGTACAGCTGGCCAAGACTATGGTTGTCATTATAGTTTACGGTTCCAAAAAGATTAGGGTTATAGCTGGCGGAAGCACTATTCACCGTTAGGTACATATCAAGGTCGCCATCATTGTCGTAGTCAAAGAAACTCGCCATGGTAGATTGGAAACCGGCTTCTAAACCATACTCGACAGCCATATCTTTAAAATGAGGCTGACCAGCTTTGTCGTTCCCCTGGTTAACGTACAGCAAATTGAGGCGTTTCACCTTATCATTGTAAATCGTGTTGCAAACGTAGAGATCCAGCAAACCATCGTTGTTGATGTCAACCACCGCAACTCCCCTGGCCCATCTGCCCGCACCATTCACACCAGCTGCCTCAGTCACGTCTGTAAACTCAAAATTTCCTTTGTTAAGATAAAGCTTACTGGACACCATGTTGCCGGTAAAATACAGGTCAGTTAAGCCATCCCCGTTGAAATCACCAACACCTACACCACCACCGTTGTAGATATTCACCAGGTCGAGTGGGTTTATCGTATCAGACTCCGTGATCAGGTTGTTAAAATGTATACCAGAATGAGCAGAGGATATTTGCTCAAAGAGTGTCTCCCTTTTACAGGAAACACTCAATAGCACAAATAAACCAAGTAGTATAAAAGGAGTTTTAGTCATGTATAAATCTAACTAACATCGGTTAGTAACCAAAATTCGGTGTCAGGTTAGGATTCAATCCAATCTCGTACTGAGGGATAGGATATAATTCGTGACCGGCTGGTATCGTGATGTCGTAGACCTCTTTGACAAACGCGGTGGCAACCCCTGCTCTGCGTAAATTATAGAACGTTGAATACTCGCCAGTTAGCTCGTGTCTGTATTCATGGTATACCATTTGCAAAGGATCTGTAATCACTTTGCCCTCACTCATAAACACTGCTGGCGCAGTACCACCAAAGGCCCTGTCGCGAAGTATTTTCAAAGTCGCCAAAGCACCTGCGTTATTGCCTGTCCTTGCCTGGCATTCTGCTTTACTCAACAGTACTTCACCATAACGCAGCAGGATTTGATTCTGTGCACCAAAAATATTTGAGTTACCAGAGTTTCCTTCCAGTGTTGGATCGCGCCACATTTTCTCGCAATAGTATCCGCTTCTTGGAATCGCATTATCTGTACCTATCCATGGACGGGCCACAGTACCACAAGTATTAATGATCAGGCCATCTGTACCTGTATATTTAGCTTTAACAGCAGGGTCTGTACTTGCAAAACCAGCAATAACCAGCGGGTAAGACTTAATTCCTCCCCTCGCAATAATAGCCGGACTAGGATTAATATCTCCCGGGCCAATAATTGTTGCTGCTTTACGAAGGTCACCTGCCTGGAAACCATCATACAAGATTTTGTTGCCATAATCGTAACCAAAGTTGGACACCTCCTCTGGCATACCAAAAGAACCTATCCACGCCACTTCATTACCAGCTCCCCAACTTTGAGTGCCCGCAGGTATAAACTGAACTTCAAATATCGATTCGGCATTGTTCTCTTTGTCATATTCATGGATATCGATGAATTTTGGCAATAATGTGTACTTACCATCCAGCTGGTTAAAACTCACTAAAGCCTCCGCATATTTTTTAAGCCACATTTGTGATGCACCTAAATAGGCTAAGGCTGCCCCTTTTGTAGCGCGACCGATTTCAGTTGCCTGATAATCTTCTTTCCACGGCAGCAAACCAGCAGCAGTGGTTAAATCAGACACTACTTGTGTAAATACCTCATCCTGACTGCTTCTAGGCTTCAAACCATCATTTGCGCCGTTTGACAATTCCAAAGGAACCCCACCAAAGCTGGCAGCCAGGTAATAGTAGGTCATGCCTCTTAAAAAATAAACCTCACCAGTAAGGCGATTGGCCAATGCTTCGTTAAGCACACCCTTTTCTTTCATTGTTTTTAAGATCTCGATAGCAGAGTTTGCCCGGGCAATACCGATATAGGCACGTTGCCAAAACACCTGGATTCCGCCAAAGGTACTTGGTATCGCATAGGTATTATAAAACCTGTCGTTACCCCAGTTAAAGAAATCGTGCGATTGGAAATTGGCATAATACCAAAGTGATTTCTTTAACAGATCTGCATTTTGGTAGGTATCGTAAATCGCATTTACCAGGGCAATCCCGTCAGCAGGCTTATTAAACAAGGCTTGCGCTGTTGGATTGGACGAATCTGTTTGATTCAAGAAACCCTTTTTGCAACTGAAGGGAGTCAATACAAGCAGTCCAACTGCCAGTATATATAAATATTTTATGTTTTTCATTATTCGTATCTATTACTTAATCTGGTCTAAAATGTAAAATTGAAACCCAACGTGTAGAACCTGGACGAAGGATAAGTACCTACATCTATACCCGATGCTGTAGGGTTGCTGGCAGAACTGTTGTTGTTATTCGGGTCTGTCCCTGTTGGCTGTCCAATTTCCGGATCAAGACCTGTATACTTCGTAATGGTAAATAGGTTTTGTGCGGCGATGTAGATTCTAACCCTATTTAAAGTTAGTTTTTTAGCTAGCTCAGCTGGAACGGTATAACCCAATGTAATGTTACGTAAACGCAGGTAGCTGCCATTTTCAACGTAAACGCTCGAAGCTACGTTGTTGGCACTTACATCATCGTTATAATTAACCCTTGCATAGCGGTTAGATGGGTTGGTTGGCGACCAATGGTTGTTGTAGTAATCAACGCTTACGTTTTGGATACCTACAAAGCCGGGCGCCTGGAAGCTCTCTAGATTACGTGCCTGGTAATTAAAGATTTTGTTGCCATAACTTCCATAAAAGAAGGCATTGAAATCAAATCCTTTATAAGTCAGGTCAAAGTTTACGCCACCGTAAAACTTAGGGATCGGACTACCCAAACTGGTACGGTCATCTGCTGTAATCTGTCCGTCGCCGTTGATGTCTTTGAACTTACGATCACCAGGTTGCGTTGGTTGAGCCGCATTTCCCTGATAGCTGCCATCCGGTGCTTTCGCATTTAGCGCATCTATCTCCGCCTGGTTTTGGAATATGCCCAAACTTTGGTAACCGTAGAACTCACCAACAGGCTGTCCGATGTTTGTCTGACTAAATTGTTGCCATCCATTTGCCGGAGTTGTCAGGTTAACCAGGTTACCGATGAATTTGGTATTCTTGGTAATGCTTAACAATTCGTTCTTCACGGTGGTCAGGTTAAAACCTACGCCATAAGTAAAATCATTGACTGTGTGCTTGTAATTTAAGGATAGCTCAACACCCTGATTTCTGATACTCCCTGCATTTTGTGCAGATTGGGTAACACCAGATTGTGAAGATGTTGGAATCTGTAATAAGAAATCTTTAGAGTCCTTCCTGTAATAATCCAGCGTTAAAGTAAGGTCGCCGCTCAAAAATGCCGCGTCAACACCGATATCCGTTTGTCTGGATGTTTCCCATGTTAAGCCCTGGTTATCCAGGTTAACATAGGCCAAACCATTCTGGTAAGTTCCACCAAAAGGATACCCTACGTTGCTGCCAGATGTAGCCGGACCGCCAGAACTGTACCTTGCCAAATACTGGAATGGCCTGATCCCTGCCTGATTACCTACTTCACCATAACTGGCCCTAAACTTCAAATCAGAAATAAACTTCACGTTTTGCAGGAAAGGTTCTTGTTTTGCTCTCCATGCTACTGACCCTGAAGGGAACACACCATATTGGTTACCTTCATAAAACTTAGAGGAACCATCACGTCTCACTGTTGCGGTAAAAAGGTATTTCTCGTTAAACTTATAATTCAACCTTGCAAATTGCGAGGCTAGTGTAAAGGTTTGCTGGTTTCCAAAAACTACCAAATTCTGTACTTGAGACAAATCCCTAATGGCATCACTAATTAAGTTATTACCATTACCACCTACCTGACGGAAGTTATTCTCCTGCTGAGAAATACCACCTACAAAGTCGATTGCGTGTGCTCCAAAAGTTTTTGAATAAGAAATGGTGTTCTCCCAAAGCCATTCATAGGTATTGTTCGCGCTTTGCGAATAGGTATTTAAAATATTCGGACTAGCTACACCATATTGGTCTAGAGAACGTGTATCTGAAGGCGTGAAAAAGTATCCTGAATAATCTGAGGTATTGATACCAAAGTTTGTTTTGATTTTCAACCCATCATACAAAGTAGCTTCCAATGAAGTGGTCCCTAAAAAGTAATTTGTATAATTCTTAGCATCCTGGGTTTCAATTGTGTAAAGTGGATTATTCCAGCTTCTGGTATATGTATTAACCGGATCATAAAATCCATAGTTGCCATTGGCATCTTTAGCCTGATTGGTCAGTTTGTTACCGCCAATAGTTGGGATCAGTTCACTTAAAGTGGCCAATGCACCGGTACCGAAAGGATTGTTGGCATTTTGTCTGGAATATTTAGCACTCGAAGAAGATTTCAACCATTTCGTGGCGTTGTAATCGATGTTCATGCCTAAGTTCATTCTTTTAAAGTAGGAACCCAAAACCACTCCCTTTTGGTCAAAGTAACCCGCAGAAAATGCCGACTGTACCTTATCGCTACCACCGCGAACAGCGATGTTATAATTCTGTCTCAGACCAGTACGGTAAACCTCATCCTGCCAGTTTACATTCTGCAAGGCAGATGGATTGGCCCATTCAGGCAAGCGGTCGAAACCAGGTGTCTGATTGGCTAACGTAGCCCATTGTTGCGCATTCAGTACATTATATTTTTTAGGTTCTGTTTGTACAGAACTATAGGCGTCCAGTGCAACTTCCACACTGCCTTCCTTACCTTTTTTGGTGGTAATGATCACCACACCATTTGATGCACGTACACCATAGATGGCAGTAGCAGATGCATCCTTTAATATATCCATTGAAGCAATATCATTGGGGTTGATGTTGTTAAGGCCGCCAGTTATCGGATAACCATCCACTACATATAAAGGATCATTGCTACCCAAACTACCCACACCACGAATTAAAACAGTAACACCGCTTCCAGGTGCACCATCATTGTTAGTTACCTGTACACCTGAAGAACGACCTTGTAAAGCCTGATCTAGTCCGGTAACTGGCACTTTGGCCACTTGTTCAGCCGTAACTGAGCTTACAGAACCCGTAACATCTTTACGTTTCGAGGTACCGTAACCCAAAACTACTACTTCATTTAGTGAACTTACTGTGGCAGACATCATTACTTCATAAGTGCTTTCAGCACCAATTGCCAATTCTTTTGTTTGGTAGCCAACAATACTGACAACCAGGGTTGCATTTGCAGGCACGGCCAGTTTGAATTTGCCGTTAGGATCAGATACTACACCTGTTTTGGTGCCTTTAATAACAACCGTGGCACCCGGTAGTGGCCCGTCGGCAGATGTAATAGTTCCGTTGATTTGCTTTGTTTGTGCATATCCGGATGTGCTTATCATGAAGGATAGGCTGACCAGGATCAATACCACAAAGTTCTTAATGGATAGATTTCTCATCATAGTTCATATTAGTTTAATTGGTTAGATAAATCTGGCCGACGATGTGCACCAGCCGATTTAATTAAAATAAAATTACAGTGCTGCGTTTAGATGGGATAACACAAATGTTAACGTTTATGCAACAAATGTTAACCTACGTTAAATCTCTAATTTTCAGACGTTTATTTTTCTAAACTCATTAATATATTCCGAAGGGAGCTGCCCATACTCTTCTTTGAATACCTTAGCAAAATAGGTAGGGTTATTAAAACCAACCTCATAAGCGATATTAGAAATACTCAGCTGGCTCTTCTGCAACAGCTGCACAGCTCTTTTCAAACGTACCGTACGGATGCAATCTACCGGAGTCTTTCCGGTCAAAGTCAGCAACTTTTTATACAATGAAACCCGGCTCAGGTTTAGCAGTTTGCTCAGCTCCTCAACAGAAAAATTCACTTCGGTAATGTTCTGTTCTATCAGTTCAAAAGCATTCTTCAGGAACTTTTCATCTTCAGAAACAATATGGATGTCCTCCGCCCGCACTTCAATTTGTTTTTGATAGGTAGTTTTCAGCGTTTGCTGCATTTGTAAAGCGTTGTGGATCTTGGACAGGAGTATCTCAAAATTAAAAGGCTTTAGCACATAGTCATTAGCACCACTGGCGGCACCTGCCAGCTGGTCCTCTTCCGTCGTGAGCGCAGTCAGTAAGATCACAGGAATGGTGGCCGTACGTGGGTCGGCCTTTATTTTCCTGCACAACTCAATGCCATTCATTTCAGGCATACTGATGTCACTTACAATAAGTTTAGGATGCATAGACAGTGCCTTTTGCCATCCGTCTTTACCGTTAACCGCCTCTATAATATGGAAGCTGTTTTTCAAATTGTCTTTTAAATAAAACCTTAAGTCATCGTTATCCTCTATCAACAGGATAGTCGCCTTTTTACTTGTCCCCGGCAATTTAGGTGTTGCCTTTGCAGGAATTTGAGTAGCTACTTTCGGTTCCTCAACAGCAGCAATGCTTGGTTCAATTACATCACAAGGCGGTTCAACAGGTAGCGTTACGGTAAAGCAGCTACCATAGTTGGGTTCACTTTCCAGATCAATGGAGCCACCATGCATTTTCACAAATTCTTTGGTGATGGACAGGCCTATACCGCTGCCCTGATTCAACAGGCTCTCCGGCATGTCATCCTGAAAAAAGCGATCAAATACCTTAGACTGATTTTCTGCGGCAATGCCGATCCCGGTATCAATAACCTTTATCTCCAGATGATTTTTGTCTTCAAGATTCGCTGCATGCAGTAAATTAACGATCACCGTAATTTGCCCGCCAGAAGGTGTGAACTTGAAAGCATTAGAAAGGAGGTTAAATAAGATCCGCTCTATTTTATCGTGGTCAAACTTGGTCACATAGCCATCGGCATCACTCTCCATCAAAAATTCTATTTGCTTTTGCTGGGCAATGTCCATAAAAGACGCAGAAACCTCCTTAATAAACTTGATGATATCGCCTTGCTTTCTATTGATCTTTAACTCATTGTATTCCATTTTCCTGAAATCAAGCAACTGATTAACCAGGTTCAGCAAACGTTTACCATTGGTTTTAATGGTCACAAGCTGTTTATACTGATCAGGATTATTGATGGATTTAATCAGGTTATCAATAGGTAGTAAGATTAAGGAAAGTGGGGTTCGAAATTCGTGACTCACATTGGTAAAAAACTTAATTTTCATCAAATCCAGTTGATGCATTCTGCGGGCTTCCGCCCGCTCCTCGGCAATTTTACGCTCCACTTCCAAACTCGCCTGCGTACTTTCAAATTCATGCTTAAGCTTACGGATGCCGCGGTGGCGAATGTAAAGCAAACCACATATGAACAAAATTGCATAGCTTACATAAGCTAAGGGCGACTTAAAAAACGGTGGCAACACCGTAATGTTCATGGAAATTTCGCCCTTCTGAATTTGGTTAGGATCCTTTATTCGCACTTTAAAGGTATAATCCCCACCATCAAGGTTGGTATAGGTAGCCTTCCGCTCATTGCCTGCCACAGTGATCCAGGCATTGTCGAAACCTTCCAGTTTGTATTCCAGCTTAGTTTTGTCCGGGTTAAAATAATCACAAGCAGCAAACTCAATGTCAAACACATTCTGGTCATGCTGCAGGGTAATCTCTTTGGTTTCAGAAAAAGCTTTGGTCAAAATGCCCTTGCCATTTGTGCTGTCGCCAGCAACAACACTTTTGTTAAAAAGTTTGAGATCTGTAAACTGCAGGTTTGGTTTGGGTTTGAAGATATTTAGGGTCTGCGGATCAAAAAGGTTAAAACCGTTGAGCCCACCAAACACCAACTCACCACTTCTTAAACGTTTGGCAGAATACAAATTAAAGGCCCTGCCTTGTAGTCCGTCCAGTTCGTTGTAATTATTGATATCTACTTTGTACTTCCCATTTACCTCGGTCAACAAAATACTTGAAAGTCCATTGGTGGTACTTACCCACATCCGGCCGGAGAAATCTTCAACGATATTGGAAACATTGTTTGCTGGCAGGTTCACCCCTTCCTCTATATTCAGGAACTTGTTGGTTCTGGTATTTAATATGCTCAATCCATCTTTAGTTCCGATCCATATTAGCCCTTTGCGATCTTCAGTAATGGTATTAACATCATTCCCAACAAGGCTATTTGGATTTTTAGGATCTGACAGATAACTCCTAACCTTTCCGTTTTTAAGAATTACATCAACTCCCCTGTCTCTGCCAATCCATTTATTTTGCTGCCTGTCTTCATAGATATAGGAAGTATATTCAGACTTACCCGGGTTTTTAGGATGTCTAAAGCCATTGATGCCGGGATCGAATACGTTCAAACCTCCTGAAAATGTACCTACCCATAACTCGCCCCGAACATCTTCTATAATGGTATATACCCGATCGTCTGTCAAGCTGTTCGGATCATTTTTATTGTGGCGGTAATGTGTAAAGGTCTTCCCATCATAGCAATCTAAACCACCAAAATAGGTGGCGATCCAGAGTTTCTTTTGCTTATCGATAAACAAGCGAACAATAATGTCACTGGCAAGACTGTTTGGATTATTAGGATCGTGCTTATACTGCGTATACGTATTGGTAGCCCTATTGAAATAGATGAGTCCACCGCCGTTGGTGCCAATCCATAAGTTTCTTTTTTCATCCTCTTCAAAAGTATTCACATCTTCGAAGGGCAAACTTTTGGGGTTGGTAGTCAGCTGCTTATAAAGAGGAAACTGCATAATCCCCCTGTGGTAGTAATTTACGCCCTGTTTAAAAGTACCAGCCCAAATGATTCCGGTATTGTCTTTATACAAGTAGAGGCTATTTCCACTTAACGATTTGGCATCATCAGCCCTGCTCAAAATATACGATACTTGATTGGTAGCCGGATCAATCACGTTAATCCCACCATGATCAGAACCCACCCAAATCTTATCATCATCAGTTTGTATGATGCTGGTGATGACATTGGAATTCAGCTTTCCAGTTGGGGTATCCTTACTATAGTGAACTAGCGTATTTGATCGTGTTTTATAGCAATATACCCCAATAGGCCCTTCATCAGAACAAACCCATAGGTTTTGCTTATTATCCATGATCATGATAAAATTCCTGGGCTTGTTGTAAAGGGATTTAGCGAGCCCATCATAACGGCTAATAATTTGATTAGCTTTTGTATCCAGCTGCTCTATCGTGCCGTCACTATAAATAAGCCATACAGAACCGGGTTGGGAGGTCACTATATCAATGACCTGGTTGGAGTGTAACACGGCTACGGATTTTTTTGCAGCGCTATAAAAAACGGTCCTTTTACTTTTAGGATTATACCGGTAGAGTCCCTTTTTATCAGTTGCAAACCAGAACTCACCCTGACGATCCTTCTTTACCCTGGTAATGGGGCTGGTTGGAATGTTAAAGTGAGCAAGCGCTGCCGGGATATCATTGGAAAAACGCTCAACTATTGGGTCGTAAATGCTAATATTGCTGTGTGTAAAAACCCATAACTTATCCCCGGGGCCTTCAGCTACACTCATTACATGGTTTTCTGCCAAGGAATTTGGGTCTTTGGCATCACGTTTAAATACTTTAAACTTATTGCCGTCATAACGATTTAAGCCAGATGTAGTACCAAACCACATAAAGCCCTTTTTGTCTTTATAAACACAATTGACCTGGTTATCGGAAAGACCGTTCGTTATATCTAAATGAGAAAATTGATAGTTCGTGTTGTTCTGTGCAAAAAGGTATGTCGGAATGGAATAAACCCAAATACATAACAGATATATTTTAAGACGCATAATTTATACTTGGTTAACCGACAACCGCACAGCAGAGTTGACGGCTGACTAAAGATAGGATAATATGCGAATACTACCTAAATGCGCGTCTATAAAATTTACTTCAATAGCGTCACTTTGTACTGGGTCATATCGCAACCACCAAAATCAACATCCCCTACCATGGGATCCCAATAACAAGTCTTGGACAGGTTTCCTTTTCTTGTCATATGGCTTTTTGCGTTTTAAAAGTTCAAGAACTTCTTTTATTGATGGTTCCATATTTCTCAGCATACCTGAGTAGTGCTGTGTTGACGTAACCGTGCTAATCGTTTCCCGGTTCTTGCCGGTTTCATAAAAGCGTTCCTGCGATTTGATCAAATAGCGATTGGTTCTATTATAGCTGATTGATCTATCGACTGTTTGTCTGCTCTCGATATTTAAATAAGAATCAATTGAGCTAATTTTAGCCCCATTGTAATGGATTTTCTTAGTAAACCGGGTTTCCTCAGAAGAGCTCGCATTCACCGAGTCCAGCTTATTCGACTTGTTGTAATAATACTGGCATACCCAGGTATCCTGCACATCAGCCTGACTGCGTTGAGTGACAACCTTGGCCTGGCGGATGCGTTTATTTGATTGAGGGTAAAATTCCAATAGCGGCAGCACATTTGAAATAGGATAATCGCCTATAGCATCTGATAAAAGAAATAATAAGGCGGTAATTTGTCCACGAGACTCCACTTGCCGCTTAACCAGTTTATAATAGTCAGGAAATAACGTGTAGTTATCATTATTGTTAATTCGGAGCGTTTGTGTTTTATCTAAAAACGCGATGCGTAGGCTATCTTTCATTTGCTGACCAGGAACTAACGGTTTACAAACTAAAAACAATCCATTATTTGATAGCTGAAGATAATAAGTCATGGCTTCAGAAACCACGCCACTTCTAATTTTATACACCGAAAGTCGTTCATTTGCTTTGTCCATGCAGTACAGCAGTTGACTGGTATCTACGTCTCCGGCGCTGCGCTCTATTCGGTTGATCACTAAAGCGGAATAGGAATCCTTAGCCTGCGAAAAGCAAATAAAACTGAGAAAAACAAAATAAAACAGAAAGCAGGTTTTTATCATGGCGTATCTAAGAAAAGATCTACACCCATATAGACCTTTTTAGGATTGTCGACGAGCATCTTCAATTGACCTTGATACAAAACGATTTTGCCAATTGCGGTTATGCTCGTGTCCAATGGGGATTTAACCTGGGTGTTCAATTTTCTGCGAAATCTTTGATCATCAAGTAATTGCTTCCTTGCTTCGCCAGTTACAACAATGGTCAAAGGTTTTTCCTTGGCAATCACTTTTCTGGATATCAGTAAAGATTTGCCATCATCGACAGTTCTATGCGTTGAGTAATTAACCGACACCAACTTACCAATATACCTTGCAGCATCCTCCACCTTGATTGGGGTAACTTTCAAAGCGGATTGTACTAACTGTGCATCAACCGGATTATTGAAAGCTATACAAATAGAAAGGAAACATGCTATTGAAAATGATTGCATCAATGTAGGGTTAGTAATTATTACATAATTACACCAAAATAATTTAATCAACTTGTATTTATTTACTTACATTTTCCAATTTCTCGTACTTATAAACCAACACTTTGGCACTAGCCCTGTAGATACTATCTTGTTGTTTATCCTTGCGATACTCGGTCAAAACAACAAAGTCTGAGTTTAGAAAGACTGCGGTATGATCTGTTCCAATCTTTCCTTCTCTGTTGTAGAACATCGCTGGGCCTTCCTTATCAACGGGCGCTCTGTACAATTCCCTTTTCCATTTATATAAATTAGTATCATCTTTACTAAATTCTTGTTTTTTACAGCCAATTGCTATAACCAATAAAAATGCGAGTAAAATGTTTTTTTTCATTGTCGGAGTTCGTTTACTGAAAAGACAAAAAAAATACGAGATCAACAAATTTCTCCTCGTTATTTAACATTTATTAACTGATCAAAATAACGCTGACTGGATCTTAAGTAAAGAAGAGAAATCTTCTTCACTCCGTATTCTTTTCGATAAGTTGCTCCATACTCCTATTAAAAGCAAAGAGTTGAGTATCCAAACTTGCAAAAAACTCCAGATCAGCATTTTCAATCTCAATGAGTCCCTTCTGCAATACAACAGCTCCGGAAGAAGTAAGTTCAATTGCCTTTGCCCTTGTATCTGTTTCGTGTTCTTTACGGGTAATGAAACCTTTATCTTCTAAAGTACGCAAAACCTTTGACACCATCATCCTATCAGCATTACTCTGGTTGGCAATGTCAATTTGGGTTACTGACTTACTTTTCTTAGACAGCCAGCCTAATGCAGCCAGTAATACAAATTGTGTTTGCGTTAAGTCCAGCGGGTCCAAAACCTTTTTTTGCTTTCGCTGCCATAACATGGTGACTTGTCCGAGCAGATAACCTGGGCTATCTGCCGGACTTTTAAAATGAAATTCTATTTCTTTAGGCATGATGCATTGATGTTAATCCTTATTTACAGTTGTTGGCTCAAAAAGTGTGATCACGTAACCATCCGGATCTTTGATCATCAATGTTTTGCCGAAAGGGGTATTGTTTATTGTTCCTAAAATCACCACTCCTTTTTCAGACAATTTGGTTTGCAGTGTTTCAATTTTTTCATCAACTGCAAACCAAATTGACGCACCAACCCCCAGTTCTTTACCGTCTAAATCTCCAATAGGTGTTCTAATTGCGAAACTTGCTTCACCTTTGTTGTACTTAAAAATGCAAGCATGTGCGTTTGACATTTCAGACAACTCGAAGCCCAACTTATCTGTGTAAAAGCCTTTTGATACTTCTAAATCCCTAACTTGAAGAGACGCAAAATCTAATTTTCTCATGATAACTATTTATGTTGTCGCAAATATAGTATACACGACAACATAAACCTAATTTATATTTACGAACTTTAATGTAAGTAAGTTGAGCAACCATTAATTTGATGAATAAATGAACGTAAAAGAAGAAATTGAGAATTACCTTCTGAGTTATGATGAACCTAAACGTACTGAGATGCAAACGTTGCATACCCTCCTACTCAATGCACTACCAAATGCCAAGCTCTGGTTTGATGATGGAAAAGATGCTGAAGGAAAAGTGCTCACCAATCCAACAATTGGCTACGGGCAGTACACTATAAAATATGCTAACGTTAAAACAAAGGAGTTTTTTCAAATTGGTTTGAGTGGTAACAAGACTGGAATCTCTGTTTACGTTATGGGGCTTAAAGACAAAAAATACTTAGTCGAAACTTATGGAAATGAGATTGGCAAAGCTAATGTAACGGGGTATTGCATTAAATTCAATAAGCTTAAAGACATCGATACGAATGTACTAACGGAGGCAGTAATATCTGGCGCTGAATTAACAAAGGAAGATTAATTATTTCTTTATGTCTGGCGGTGGTGCTATCCTTACTTCTATCGGACTCTTATCAATATACTCTTGCGTGGTGTGAATAAATATGGAGTTTCTCATCGGCACATAACCCATATAAGCCTTAGTTTCTTCATTAGTAATCATCCTTACATATGCTATGTCCTTTGCCGGCACTGCGCTTAGCGATTTGAAATCAATGGGGAAATTATTTAAATATAACTGATCATCAACAGATGCTATTTGCGTTTTTTTGTACTGATCAATCATGGTAAATAACTTCTGGCGATCAAGGGCATACTTATTTTGGTTGTAATTTTTTGTATAGATGTAATAACATCCGGATTTAAAATTCGTGCCATACATCCTCACAATTCTGGCAGAATCAACAAGATTAACAGTTTTTATTATTGCGGTATCTAGGCCGTTATAAACCAACTGAGGATTGTAGTAATAATCGTCAATTGCTATCATCTCTTTAGGCGGGTTGCGAAAATCCTTTCTATATGCCAAGATGTTATCAATCAAATCCCGCTTTGTTTTTTTATCATTCTCAAGTCCGGCTTTAGTCATCAAAACGACAGTACCAAGCTTCTTTTGGTCGAATGGTCTAGAAACACTGGCAGGGTAAATGAAGATGCTCAGAATACTGTCTTTATTTAGGTATTTGCTCCACTGGTCTAATGGCAAATCCTTATGATATACATTCAATTGTACTTTACTTGTATCAATATTTTGAAGAAGCTTAAATGCGTCTTTGAATTGCGCTTCATCATAACCATTTATGTCGAGGTTAGTTTTATTGAATACTAAAAGCTTTCGCTTATATTTTGGACCAAACACAGCCTGAGTTAAGTTTTCAGGTAAAATAAGATAAGGCATGGTATCAAGAGGTAACTTCGCCACGCGTCTATTATTTTTCAGCAGCTTACCGCTAACCATTACTGCAGCGCCTTTAGAAGAGCTGGTGTCGGAAAAACTAATAGGAATGTTGTATATAAACTTAGCTTTCTTACCTTTTATTGTGGCGGGTATCCATTTAGGACTCTGCGTTACAACACGAACTGCTTGCAGATTAGTATACCTGTCCAGCTTTTTTAATATTTTAACGTTAGTCACATTGCCAACGGTATCAATAACAAATTTTAAATGAACCTTGCCCTGCAATCCATTTAATCTTGAAGCTACCGGATACTTAACATGAGTCTTTAAATACTCGTAGAATAAGTTTATGCCTCCCGGAAAATCTGCCGGTATCGTGTCTTTCTTTGCCGTATCAGACTTTATTAGTTTATCCGATACCTGAAAAGCTAAAGGGCTTTTTGCAAAAGCTGCAGTAATAAAAAAAATTGAAAAGAGAACTGTTAATTTGAAATTCATTTGGCGTTTTTATAAGCCTAAACCTACAAAAATCTTTCGTAGAATTGGTTAAATGATCCTAATCCTTTAACTATCCTACATTTTCTGCCAGACCAACCAAAATACCCTCTACCCCTCTGATATAACATAACCTATAAACGTTTTCATAATTCATTACCTCGCCCACAAGCTCAGCACCTTGTTTAAGTAGCCTTTCTACAAGTTCGTCCAAATGCTCAACGTTGAACATCACACGCAGATAACCCAATGAATTTACTGGCGCAGTGCGGTGATCGGATATAACCTCTGGAGTAAGAAAACTCGAGAGTTCAAGGCGGCTATGTCCGTCGGGAGTGACCATCATGGCAATTTCTACAGATTGATTTCCCAGTCCGGTAACCCGTCCGGCCCATTCTCCTTCAACCATACCCCTGCCTTCCAATGTCAGGCCAACTTCAGTGAAGAATGCAATTGCGTTATCAAGCGATGCTACAACGATGCCCACATTGTGCATTTGCTTTACTGTGCTTTTTTTCATAATCATTATAAGTGGTATGCGTGTAATAATTATACAATATAAATATTTTACTGTTACACTTAAACTTCGCATTCATATTGGGGTTTGCAGTCCGAGATACTCGAGACTCTTTTCTTTACGTAAACGGCAAACCCATACCATATACGGAGTGCAGGAAAGTAATCGCTAACCTTCGTAAGCAGACTATTGGGGGCATAAGTTTCATCTCCTCTGCTGTGCCTGATATTTATTGGGGTCAAAATGCCAGGAATGGATTAGTGAAAATTTGGACACATAAGCATTAATTGTTAAGAGCCTTTTAGGCTTTTTCGGTAACCTTTGCATACGCCCGGCATACAAAGAACACTGTTTTTGGTCTATATTCTGTGTTTACTGGCTGTATTGTTTGTGAATACACAGAGCCGACACAGACCAAAGACAGAGCAAACAGCCAGAAAAGACAGTTTTTTATAAACGCCATATCGAAGAACCCTAAATGCGGCGTAAAACCAATACCAATGGATCAGCTCTTTTTTAATGTGATATGAGGAGCATAGCTTTCCCCTATCGGAAGCTCAATCGTATCTAGCTGTACCTTTTTTTGCTGGATTGATCTAATCTTAGCGGAATTTATGATGTAGCTTCTATGGATTCGTATAAATTGTTTCTGCGGAAGTAGATCTATTACCTTTTTCAGGGTCATCAGGGTTAAAACAGGTTTTGCTTGCCCGCAATGTATTTTCACATAGTCGCTCATGCTTTCTATGTACTCAATATCGCGCAATAAAACTTTAACCAGCCGGTATTCAGAATGTACATAGATCACCTGCTCATCAGCTTCTGCCAAAGGCTGTTCAATAAATTTTTTATAGGCTATTGCTTTTTTAACGGCATTGGAGAAACTATCAAATTCAATGGGCTTTAACAGGTAGTCCACTGCCTCCAGTTGAAATCCTTCATAAGCAAACTCCCGATAGGCTGTAGTGAAAATAATGAGCGGTTTTTGGAGAAGCGCCCTTGCCAAATCGATACCAGAAATATCGGGCATGTTTACATCCAGGAATAGTAAATCAACAGGATATTTGTTCAGGTATTCAATACCGGATATTGCATCCTCAAATGTTTCAACAAGCTGCAGCTGAGGAATGCGGTTTACATAATTCCTGATCAGATCAAGGGCAAGTGGTTCGTCGTCAATCGCTACACATTTAAGCGCCATAAAACATTGTTAACTACTTCCCAATATATCATTTTGATTTTAAAATCAAAAGAACTTTGAAGAAGCCGTCCTTAACATCAATGTCCAAGGTATGGGAATCAGGATAAAGGTGATTTAACCGTTTTTTGGTGTTCTCAATGCCTATCCCAAACCGCGCTTGTTGTTGTTTATGCTCAAACAGTTGGTTCTCAGTGCTGAAGATAATTTTCTCCTGCAGGATTTCAATTCCAATGCGTATGGTGGCTTCCAGGTGATTGCTCAGTCCGAACTTGAACGCATTTTCTATAAAGGTCATCATCAATAGCGGTGTAATGCGATGATTTCCCGGATCACCTGTCACCACGTAGTCCAGTGTGACTTTCTTACCCAAACGGAGTTTTTGCAATGCGATGAAATTGTCGATACACGCGATCTCATCCTGAAGGGGTACAAAATCTGCTGCCGATTCATCGGTTACATACCGCATGATGTTGGAAAGTTTCATCACACTTTCTGCTGCTTTTTCGCTACCAGTTATGCATAGCGTGTAAATGTTGTTGAGCGTATTGAACAAAAAGTGAGGGTTGATCTGAGCTTTGAGAAATGCAAGTTCTGCATTCGCTTTTTCAGCTTCTGCAACAATAGCTCGTTTTTCAAATAATTGGGACTGCCTGATCGATTGAAGTGCTGAGCCAAGACCAATGATCATCACGAAAATAAAAATACTGGTGATGTCAAAATGACGCCCCTCATTTCGCATTGCACTGCCGGGATCATCACCCTCAAAACCTGGTTCTGCCCTGGGAATTGGCGGCGGCATTTGATAACCTTGACCGGATGGTAATGGTGGTGGCGGGCGATGCATCGTCATCTCAGGCCGCGGACCTGAATCAGGTCGGCTTAATTTCATCAAGGCATCAAAGGGCCTTATAAAGAAAACGATGATCAGCATCAGCGCCAGCGACAGCCAATAATTGAGGTATTTTTTTTTAAGGAAATATTGAGGGATCAGCCAGCTGGTATGAAAATAAAAAATCAACATATAAACCACACAGAACTGCAAGTAAGGCAGCAGTGCAGATGAGGGGAAGTTGATCAGGGGCTGACCTTGGGTCATGAAAAGAAGTGGCGTGGCAATAAACAGCAGCCAGGCAGCTGAATGGATCAATACTTGCGATGCCTTAACACGAATCATGATCAAATATAAGGTAATTCGATGGTTAGTATAGTGGCATTGTTACTCAGTGCCTCTATTTCTGCTTCGGAGATATTCCACACTGCAAGCGCGTCTTTAGCATGTAACAACGTTCCTTGAACTTCAAATGCACCTGATATTATAAAACAGAAAATCCCTGAATCAAGTAATGGACAAACTGCCTCCTGCCTGCCCTGGAACTGACCCATACTTAGTTTAAAAGGCAATTCAAATAGAGGGAGAATGTTATTAAGCAGATTCCTCGATTGGTCGAGCTCGAAACTGATGACCTCCCTAAACGGTGGTGTTTTAACATCCGCTTTTATTCTGAAAAGAAGGAAATTGATTTCATGTTCGTCGAATGGGTTTTGCAGTGTTAATTTGAAGGCAGAAGTGCTGCATGTCAATACCGTTTGCCCGGCGTCTGCCTCCAAATCAATCTGCGCGCTATCATCACTATAAATCAATGCACCTGTAACCGGGACAATAACTACACAGGTGTTTGCGGGTACCTCAAAGCTGCAAACGGATGAGGCCGCAAGAACATGGTCTGTAAATAAATCCAGGCCAAAGAAAGTATCATTTTCCGACTGCAAAAAGCTGGAACCCTGTAGCTCCTGCAGAAAGATGCGTGATGACAAGTTTTCCATCTTTACGAAGCATTAATAGTCATTGCCAGTGCAAAACCATCTGCTAAACTACCCGTTACCGTAGCCACTTCTATTTTCAGCATATCGTCGCTAAAGACATTGTCATTTGCATTGGTGGTATAGCCTGACATCCCTTTTTTGTACCCGTTAACAAGCGAAACGGCTGAGCCAGATCCCTCAGGAAATGCAATTTGGGTAATCTTTATAGAGTTGCCGGATGTGCTGTAAACATGCACATGAATGTGGGTAGCCCTTCCAGAATACCAGCCCGGGAAAATAGTAGTAAAATTAACAACGCCTTTATCATCAGTAACTTGCCTGCCTCTAAGAAAATGTACAGACTGATAATTGGTCGCTTGCATGCCGCTGCCTCCATATTCAGAATAATTTCCTTCTGCATCACAATGCCATATGTCTACTATTGCGCCTGCCAGGGGCGAGCAATTGCTATTGATGGTTAGCTTAGCGGTCATCTTGTATCCACTCTTGCCATCCGTAATGTCGGTTCGGGAATACGAGGCAGGAACTTTAGTCGGAAAAGGACCCTCTGTTTCTGTAGGGGCAACCGTACAGCTGGTATTGCTGGTGCCCGTATTGGTCACAGTACCTGTTCCAGATGGATCGTCAACGGGAGTTGCCGTAGATTTTTTGCAGGCTTCCATTACTGAAGGACCTGCGATGGCGCCTATGATTAGGCTTTTCAAGAATCTTTTTCTTTCCATAACTGATACATTTTAAAATTATCCATTACTAATGTTTTCATTAGCATAATTAAAGATGCCGACCAAATGCTCAGTATGTATTGATGTATCGGTAAATAGGTTAATTCTGCCGATGAAGAATAGCAGCATGCTGTTTTTCCTACATCACGTATTGATAAGTTGTTGAAATGAAAAGTTGGGATCACGCATCATTACTTCGTTCTTGCTTGATTCCAGTTGCGCTTCCCTGGCATAAAAAAACATTTGTTGTTCATAATCATCGATCGCGCGTTCAATGCTTTCAAATTTGCCGCTCGTGAGGTTTTCGGACAAAATTAAAGTGTCTATTAGCCCGATGTTTACCCCTTGTCCGGCAAAAGGCGGCATTAAATGGGCAGCGTCACCAATCAAGGTGATGGGTAATGGCCTGCTCGTTTTCCAAGATTTATCCAACGGAAACATTCTTACTGGCAACCCTACAAAAAATGTAGTTGAACGAATGAGCTGTTTATATTCTTCACTCCAGTTTGAAAGCCTGGATAAAAGAAATTCAATACTATTTTCTACATGCTGAAAATCAAATCCTTTTGCGTTGTCCAATTCTATTGGCTTTTCAAAAATGACACCGTAAGATAGTGCGCCGTTGTTGAAAGGATTAGCTACCAAAAGGTTGCCCTCGTGTGCGGTCATTAACCTATTGCCATTACAGAGGTTAAAAAAATCCGGACAGTTGATTTCTGGCTGATAGCTATCTCCCTGAATAATAAAAGTACCAGTCTCTTTCACTTCAGTATCAGCAACAAACTTTCTTGCCTTAGACATTCCGCCATTGGCGATGATTACCAGGTCGGCGGTAGCACTAGATTTACCTTCAAAGTCTAAAGCCCATTTTCCGTTTTTGATACTGATGTCAGTTAATTTACTGTCCCACAACACGGTATCGTTTTTTAAACTGTCCAGCAGCATTTTTCTTAAAGCGTTCCTGTTTATTTCCGGATTGTCAAACTGATTTTCAGACGTGGGATTTCTGGTAGCCAAGATGTTTCCTTTTTCGTCGGCAAAATGTATTCCCATGGGCAAAGCCAGGTCGTAATAAGTTTGAAGCAAGCCGGCCTTTTTCATGGCTTCCTGTCCAGAACCTTTATGTAAGTCGAGCGTTCCACCCCAAATTCTTGCTTCTGGATCCGTATCCCGCTCGTATACGGTGATGTCTATTCCTTTTTGCTGAAGCAAACGTGCCATGGTCAGCCCAACTGGTCCTGCACCAATAACTGCGACTTTCTTATTTTGTAGCAACATAGTTCATTCAAATTATGCTGTAAAATTATTGCTTATCCCCGACCGAAAATTGTAAAAATCGGCTGTTTTCATTTTTGTAAAGTTCTTTCGGCGACACACCTGAATGCTTTCTGATTTCTTTAATGAAATGCGACTGGTCGTAAAAATTGAGTTGCGGAAATAGTTGACCTTCCTTGATTTGAGAAAGTGAAGCCTGGAAACGAAGAATATTGCAATAGGCTTTTAAGGAAAGTCCAAATTGTTGGTTGAAGTACTGATTCATTTGCCTTGCGCTCCAGAACAGTTTTTCGGAAAGTTCTTTAACACTCATTTCGCCGTTGCTTTCAAAGATTAACTTAAACAGTTTGATCTTTCGTTCATCAATTTCTATTGGCAGAAGAGACTGAGTTTTTTCCGATATCTTTTTACAGAAAGCATCAAAATCGTTCAAATCTTCAACACTGAAACCCCAAAAATCATCTTTTAAAACCTTCTCTTTATCTAAAATATCGGCAATTGGATGGTTGAAGATGTATTCAATCGCAATGGGATTAAAACTCACTGAAAAAAACTTTGAGATACTTTGTACGGGTAAAAGTTTAGGCTTTGTTTCTAAACCAAAAAGGGAGATATGAAATTCATTGTCTGCGGTTTTGTAAAACGTCAAATCAACCCTTCCGTTCGGGAAAATCACTCCCTGATTTACATTCGAAAGATCTTTTACTGCCGAAAAACAATAAATATAATCTGAAAGCGATTTATCAGGTTCTGCGAGTTTATGTTCAGCTGCACTCATCGTTGTTGTTTCTTTCCTTTCGACGTATAATATGGCATTTCTAATTGAACTTATTCCTATCTTCATTGATCAAACCAAATATCACCTTGAAAATACTATTATAATCAAGCATTCCTGCATATATGAAGCGCTTCGCCCTCCTCTCTCTTTTGTTTTCTATAGGCTTCCTGTTAATTTGTTGTCCTAATACATCTGCACAAGAATACAAGGTACTCTACGATAAGTACATTCGAAAAAAAGAAACTGATTTTACACTGCCGGCAAAATTCAAAGAAGAGCAGGACGCTTTTAGCTATCAGCATGTGTCAATTCATTCAGAACAAGTAGAAAAGTTAAAACAACTCATCAAAGACCACCATCAGGGAAAAGTGAAAACTGTGTTTTTAATACCACAAGATACTACAGATTTGGTGAAAGTCTTTGAACTATTAAGCCAGTTCCCGAATCTGGAAATGCTCAATTTTACTGAAGAGAGTTATCCAAACCCGCCCAGAAAAACATATCATTTGCCAGATGAATTGCTTAAACTCCGAAATCTAAAATTCATATCAATAAAGGCTTCAGAGTACCTTGATCCGGAAGATACTTTCAAGAAATTAAAAGGTTTACCGAAACTAATTGGAGTAGATTTAACAGGATATACTGCTGATTTTCCGACAAAGATTTCTCTTCCAAACCAAATTAAAATTGTAAAACTATTTACTCCACAGCTGCTCCAGCTAGATACGAGAAACTCTACATGGCGTATGGCCAAGATTGAAGCAGGATATAAAGAATTTATTCGTGATGGCACTGCGCTTAATAAATTAGCATCATTGAATACGCTGGAATTACTCGATTTCCAAGGGTATGTACAAGGTGAAGATGCATTTAAAAAATTTGATAATTTAACATCGCTAAGTCTTTCAGCGACAATGGCGCCTGGCAGTAGGTTGCTTAAATCATTAATTCCATTGAAGGGACTTAAATCGCTGAAGCTCTATCAAAATTACGACACTTCACAATGTATGACTGACCTCGGTCAATTTAAAAATCTCGACTCACTATTTCTTCAGGGAAGTCTTCGGTTCATAAAACATCCAGAAGAACTGATGAGCATTGCAAAGCTCACAAAGCTTCGCAAGCTATACATAGAAAACTGTATAGTCTCTGCCTGGCCTGATTTTTTTAAGCCACTTACAAAGTTGGAGGAAGTTTACATTAGATCAACTACTGGCAGTTATTACGAATATATAAAATCAGCGAGGCTTCCACTTGGTCTATATGAGCTTTCGCAACTACGAAAACTGACTATTTCGAGCTCAATCTCAGAAATACCTTCATTAAACAAGTTAACAAAGCTCCAATATTTAAAATTAAGATCAAACACGCTGACGACTTTGCCTGAAGATTTGGGCTTGCTAGAAAACCTGCAAAGTTTAATCTTAGACAACAATCAACTAACAAATGTACAATCACCAACTTGGGTAAAACTCAAAAACCTAACGCATCTTGATCTCAGTTCAAACAAAATAACAGCTTTTCCTCAAGGCGTCCAGCACCTTCAACGACTTGAATTTTTAAACCTGGCCAAGAACAAAATCACAGACTTTCCGGAACTGGACGATATTAAATATCAGTTAAAGGTATTGGCCATTAATATTAACCTAATTAAAGCTTTGCCTACAAACTTCGGTAACTATCAATTGCTAACAAATTTATCGGCAGGATTCAACAAGCTTGCTAAACTACCAGACGGGTTGGGGAATTTAGCCTTTCTGAAACACCTGGATTTAGAAAATAACTTCATTAAAGAACTGCCGCCAGGTTTAGCCAATAATACAATTTTGAGAGATCTTAATCTGAAAAACAATACGGAAATGGATGGAAATAACATCAACAAGGTCGTTTTCAGCAAACCGAAAAAGCCATTTCTGGAAGCCAATTTATCTAATATAGGATTGAAGTCATTACCAGCTAATGTACCATGGGAACAAACTCAGATTATATTAGACTTGAGTAACAATCAACTGACCACACTACCCATTGAAATGAGTAGAATGAAATGGTTCAACATAAAGCTAAGAAATAACCCTTTAACTATCGATACCGGATTTATTGAAAAAGAAATTAATAGTAATGCAGATGCCAAAATCTTATTTCAGGAGTTTGGCTACCAAGTGCCCTGGTTAAAAGTTTCCGATAAAGAAATGGCCGTCGCACTAAGCAAAACGGTCGGATCTATATCCAGATCAGGGTCTTTTGATAAAGCCGTGGCTTATGCAGAAAAAGCCAAAGTACTCAATCAACAGCTTTACAAGGAAAACGTTTATTGGCTTGGCATTGGCAGGGCCCGTTTTGAAACAAAAGACTTTCAGGGTGCCATTGACGACTTGAATAATTTCATGATTGCGGAACCCCGAAGAATGCGAGGTGGTTCAATAGCAAGAGAAACAGAAGCGCTGATTGCCTCTTCTTACCGGGCATTAGGACAAGAGGTAAAAGCTGCTGATACTCATGCAATATTTGGCAGCAAATGGGAAAACAGAGAAAGTTCTCTGAATGCAGCTTTAAGTTACATGGAACTGGGCGAATTGGCTTTGAGTAAGCGATATATTGACAGTGCGGTAGTGCAGTACCGGAGAGAATTTGAGCGTTTTCCGACTATAGATTTAGCGAACTACGCAGAGATCCTTTTGATGGCCGATAAGCCAGACACAGCGATAAAAATTATTAGGTTATTTAAAGAAAGTAAGCCCAGGTATTCAGACAAAAAATACCTAGACTACCTGGAAACAGCCGCATTGATCATGATTAATCCTGCTGATTTTGAGAAACTTAAGAGAGATTATATTACCAAGATTGCGCAAACTGGCAAGATGACAACCTGGGATTACACTAATTTTAATCGGTACTTAAAATATTCGAGGCGATCTGAAAAGGAAAAACAGCAGCTTCATGAATTAGAATTACTAAACAACTAGAATCCAAAGCACAAGTTAAACTGAACATAACTTGATATTAGACCAGTCAGCTCCATTTATAGGGTAATGCAACATTTTTTTTTGGTTGATGTCTTTTAGATAAACCAATCAAAAATTAGTATGAACTCCCCCTTTTACAAAACCACCGCATTAAGTTGTCTTTTGCTTTTCAGCATAATTTATCAAAGTTCTGCACAGGCTATTTCCGGCAGAATCATAGAAACAGGAGGCAGTGGAATTGAAAATGCAACCATAACCGTATTAAACGCGGCAGACTCAACTGCGGTGAAATATGAGGTAAGTAACAAAGATGGCTATTTCGAGCTCAGTAATTTAAAAAGCGGAGTATTTACCGTCAAAGTTTCATCCATGGGCTATAATAGCCAGTTGTTAAACAATATTACATTTAACGGCTCTTCAGTTAAATTAAACGATATCATTCTCAGCAAGCAATCAACAGCGCTCAAGGAAGTCACGATTGCAAGTAAAGGTCCAGTTTTAGAACGAAAGGTAGATCGATGGATATTTAACTTGAACAACAGTATAGTTGCAAATGGTTCTTCCCTCTTTGAGGCTATGCAGGTGGCACCTTTTTTAAAGGTTTCCGATAATGGCGTTTCTATGGTGGGTAAAGGAGGTATGGGCGTAATGATCAATGAAAAAATAGTCTACTTAAGTGGAGCAGAATTAACCAACTACCTAAAAACCCTCAGATCAGAAAATGTAGAAAAAATTGAGATCATTACCAATCCACCATCAAAATATGAGGCACAAGGGAATGGGGGACTAATTAACATTGTCTTAAAGAAAAATGAATCTTTGGGCTGGCGCGGTTCATTGAGTGCCACATATCGGCAAGGTGTCTACGACTCCTACAACAACAATCTGGCGCTGTTCTTTCGCTCAAAAAAAATTAACGGTTCGTTTACTTTTGGCCAATCACGATTTCACAACATCATGAACAATGCGCTCAATATGGTTGGGAATAGTAGTCAAATACTTAGTGACGAGGAGCGCATATCAATTACACCTGGTTTGCAGGCAGGGTTAAGCATCGATTATGAGTTAAACAAACACAACAACATTGGTTTTATTTATAATATTTCACAAAGTAAAGAAAGAGATGATTTTGTAAATCGTTATAGCTACGGCAAAAGCAATGCTGTTGATTCAGTTTTGAACACTAATGGCGAAATATTCAGGCCTATATTTTCACAGACCATCAATTTATATCACGATTTAAAGATTGATTCGGCTGGAAAGAAATTAAGCAGTTCTGTCAATTTTTTCACGAACAGGCCTGAAGTGAGCAATAATTTTGTTTCAGCATCTGAAAGCACCTATGCAGCAGTTCGCAATAACAACGCTTCAAAATACAACATCTTCTCTATTCAGTCAGATCTAACACTACCATATAAATGGGCTAAAATAGAAACAGGAGTCAAGTTCGCCAATTTTGATAACACTGCAGCCGTGCAGTACTTTAATTTTTTGAACCAGGACTACTTGTTGGATAAGACACGCAGCAACGAATACAATTACACCGAAAAAATCCTGGCTTCCTATTTCAGTTTGTCATCTGAACTTTCAAAGAAACTGACATTCAAGGCGGGATTGCGTTACGAATACACGATGACTGACGGTTATTCGCCTACGTTAGACCAACGCAATAAGCGAGACTATGGATCATTATTTCCAACGGCATATATTGTTTACAAGGCCAATGCAAACCATACGCTGTCTGCTAATTATTCGAGGCGGATTAACCGACCGGGTTTAAGTTCTTTAAATCCATTCGCCTATTACACAAACATTTATACATATTTTACCGGGAACCCATTGCTCCTACCTTCGTACAGTAACAATTTCGAACTTAACTACCTGTATAAAAGCTTGATTTCATTCACTGTATTTAAGCAACGTGCAAGTGATGTAAATTCAGCACTGACAACTATTCAGGGACCGTTAGTGGTTTCAAGCGGAGGAAACTTTATAACAAGGGATAACGTAGGCACCTATCTTTCCATAAACCGTACCTTTTTTAATTGGTGGGAAAATAGCAGTTCAGCCTCTTTTTATTATTCATCTTCAAAATCCAAAATAGCGGCTATTTCAGCTCAGAACGGAACCTCTACATCGTTTAGTGTCAATAACAATTTCAAGGTAACCAGACTGTTAAACTTCTATCTTAACTATAGTCAAAACCTTCCCTCAACCAGCGGAAATACTTACACTTACACTCAACGTGATTTCAGGGTGGGTGCCAGATTAAAGTTGCTTAGGGATAAGTTGATCATCAACCCCTCCTACTTTCTGGGGAGTGTTAACAAATATGAAGCACGCTTTAATGAATTTGTACAGACGGAAAGAACCGATTATCATTATCAAACATTCGGTCTTGGCGTAACCTACTTATTCGGGAGGTCAAAGGTTTCCGGAAATAATAAGAATATATCTTTTGATGAGAAAGGAAGGGCTCAAAGGTAGTTTGAGTCTGGTTCAACGTAACTTACTTTAGTAACAGGCAAGTTTTCCCATGAATATAGGTTGTATAACCTAGGTCACATTAATTCAAAACTTATTTATACATTTAAGCCACCTGACAAGTGGCTTTTTTATGATTGCAATATAAAATGTTTGCATTATTTCATTTTGGCTTCGAAATTTTAAAAATAGCGCTTCAGTCGTCTATATATTCTCTAATCATCATATCGTTGCTAGTAATTCTAGGTAGAATAACAGTAATCAAGAGACTTATGAAGATTAAATTCAAAAGGATATTTTTCACAATAGCAGGCTTGATGCTTGTATTTTCATTTACCTATTATGGAGACCATGGACTTGGTGATGAAGCGAACCTTCCATTAGGCAACGGTAGAACAATGAATAGTAGTGATGGGAATGCCTATTTTTACCTACTACCTGAAACACAAGTCAGCATCGATAGTTTTTTGGTTCGCAACGAACATTTATGCTTTGTTTCAGAGGACGGTTTTTATGACTATCACTTAGAGTCGGGTAAATGGGAAAAGTATAATAGTAGAAAAGAATATGACGCCTTTTCGTCGGCTCACAACTTACCACAGGTCAACGAATTCAAAACCTTCTATCCACAATACAATACATACTGGAATGGATGGCGATTCTGGCTTCTTCCTTAAAATAAAATTGGGACAGTGTGGAATCTCTACAGAAGGAATAGATAATACTTATCTTTATAAAAAGATTTTTGGTCATGACTTTTCCTTTCTCAGTGCGCTATCATAGACAGTTAAGAACAATTGTCACTAGTGATAATCAAGCGGCAATTTTGAATTATATAAGGAAATGCATACTTACTGACCATGCAGACAATGTTGTTGTTGGAGATTAAAAAGTAACTTACAAAGGATCAACGTCTTTTTGGAATACTTCCAAATTTAGAGGTGTGGACGACGGAATCTTTACCTTGATAAACAAAGGAGATACCTGGTGGCTAAATTATCAAATCAATATGGCTCAACTTTTTATTGTCACAAGTATCATGTCAATCGCAGTCACTGTATTCATGCTAGTGGATGGTGGACCGAGGTGGATAGGTATATTCGCGTTTCTATGGCTTTGTGGCATGAATTGGATTGTAAACTTGGTAAGACACGAGGCAGTCGCTACTAATATCGCTTATGGCATTGATGAATTGATTTGTGGCAAATTAGTAGTTCCAGAAAAAGAAGATAAAATGACAGGTAAGCTTAAACATTGGATGTAATGTCATTAATTAAACTTAACTGTCTTTATTAGCTGGCCGTTCTTGGCGTAAATAAAAGCTGTTCTACCAACTTCATATCCCGTTGACGTTACAATGTATGGGACACAAATGAAAGAATCATCTGGTAGCAAGAGCCACATGGCATCCCCCTTCTTAACACTTATGCCAGCAAGTGAGCCTATTTCTATAATAGTTACTTGCTGAGGTGTTATGAATGCAACTGGGCTGTAGAGACGTTTTAAATTTTCTAAAATCCAAAAACTTGTGTCATCGTTATCATATAATTCTTTTACATGTATAAATGCACCTTGATGTGAATTTTGCCTCAGGTATTTAAACAAATAGTTATTACTGCGGTAAAGATTAATAATTCTGGCTTCCAAAAGCTCAAGAGCAGGCAATGCTTTATCCAAATGCTTTAAGCTCTGGCCACCGAGGCTTATTCTAGAAGGCAACTTTGAAGAAGCCAACGTTAGTGTCCAGCCTCTGTTGCTTTTATTAGCTTGTTTTACCTGAAGTGAGCTGCCTGTTTTTTTGAAGTACAATGGATAATCCCTCTTTAGGTTTTCCATATTGAAATGTGTTGCATATTTCCGCCAATAAAATGTTAACATCGATATGCTGTAAAGAAACGTTTTGGCCTGTTTGTCAAATTGCTTGTCGTCAGCCAATTCTGCAAACAACCTACTGATTTCAGGATTATAGACTGGTTTACCATTAACATCCCAAGGTAAATTGTAATAATTTCCGGATAATGCTTGAATAGACTTTGTATGACCATCTTTAGTGGTGACTCTTATAAAAGTTAAGGCTCTGTCGTCATATCCTTCTGGATGTAGCAGACTTCCTTCTAAACTTTCCGGCAATACCTTTGAAAACTTTTTCAAAAATTTAGTTTTTTGCTTTTGATCAAGTTCTAAGAATTCACTTTTATTAATAGAATCGAAAGCAAGCTCCATTTCTGCGTTGTTGAGTTTAAATTGCTCAATATGAATTTCGGTGTCGGTTGCAGCCATGAAACTCAATAGCTCGTTAATCTTTTCAGCGCCTACATTTGAGAAAAATACCTTTCCAGAGGGCCGTAAAATCTTGTTGCTCACCCAAATTCCATTTTCATTGGTAATCTCATATTTATGATAGTCCCTTGGATCACCCAATCCTCCTGGAGTTTTAATTAACTCTATTTTTAGCACGTCATTTAGCGCAATACGCTGTTGGGCCGATAGCCTAAAAGCACATATAGTTAACAGGAAAAATAATAGAATGAGGCGTAAGTTGAGCATATACTTGGTTAATAGTTGAAGTTACGCTAGTTATTTGGTTAGCGTCAAATTGATTTTATGATAACTACTATCTCTATAGCAAGCATACAGTAACCTTCCAAATAAGCATTAACTCATAGGAAAATCTGGCTAGTTATCTAGCCCACCTTTGTGATACCTATACCATACCTTTACCCCACCCAAGGGGTATGGTAAAGGTATCATAAAGGTATGGTAGAGGTATCGTGAAGGTATCATAGATCAAGCAGCAAACATTTAACTTATAGGAAAGTGATATTACTGAATCTTTTTAGACCGAGAGCCTTTGCTTCTTTTTCTGTGGCAGCCATTACGTACAGGCAGACCATCTCCTGCCCTGCGATATGCTCTATGAAATAATTTCCGGCCAAGGCATTTTCTTCGCCCTGTAGGGTATTAGCAATGTAATATTCAAGCACGCTGCCATCTGCTGTATTGATCTCCAAATAATAGCAATCCTGAGTGGGGTATTTTACATATGCTGGGTTTACGGTGATTTCAATAATATCGGGTTGTTGATGGGTTTTAAACCTGCCAGCATAGGCTTCTGCCTCTGCCCTGCTGTCGAATGCAGCATCCAGCAGTTCAATAGCATTAAGGTTCTTTTGTGAGACCAGGTAAATGGTGTAATTTTTCATAGTTGATCGTCTTTATCGGTAATAATGAGGTGCATTACTTCGTTTCGCATTTCCAGCCTGGCCACATATTCTGGGAATTCCAGATTGAGGTTTTGATGCATGGTAACATAAAAGTTGTCAACCTGCTCTGCAGGTACAATGAGCTGATAGCAACGCAATTCCCATAGCTTCTTAGGTTCCCGCACATCCAGTATAATCTGATCTTCGCAGATTTGCTTGCCCATACACAGGGCGATGGCGTACAGCTGCACGATAGGCAAGTTTCTCACGGTAATCATTTTACCTTTGGCGAATACGTCGTTGCTGATTTTTATCCCTGGCTTATAACCAGTCTTATATCCACAGAAACCATACTTAAATAGTTTCATAGCTTGCTCAGCCTTAGGGCTATGCTTGTCTTGACCGTATGCAAAGTTTAGACAAAGCGTTGCCATTACGAATGTTAGTTTCGTTTTTTTCATCGTAGTTCCTATTGAATTTTAATTGTGATGAAGCTGCCTGACGGCGGTTTCATTATCGTTTTTTATGAATAGTTTGTTAAGTTGTTGTTTTGTTTCTTTATGCTAAGTCGTACTAAGGCGCTTTGTCATCCAGAACGCAATGAAGGATCTCCTACCCGATCAATCCGGCGGGCATAGTATCAAAGAAAAAAGTACTACAATTCGTATCTCCATATTTTAATATTCTGTTGCATTCACATAATGAGATTGCTCCAACGGTGCCCGTTTTGCAATGACGGGTGCTTAGCGTAATGCCCGTTCGCAATGACAGGCTGATCAAGTATGGAATCTTTAAAGGAAGGTTGGTTTTCGCAATCAACAAATCGAAAAACCATTAAAACGCAAAAAGCGCGGAACCCCACTTACCGCTCAAGAGGTCCTAGGAGACCGTGCAACGAATAAGCGGAGTCCGCACTTTTTGCAAAGTACGAACACCTTTCACTTATCCTCTCGTTGCTTTTGAAATTCCTAGGTTCCTTGAGCGAGATTCTTAAGTGCTAAATGCTCCAATATTTTGGAGGAAGAAGCAAATTTATAATATTAGCTTGTTACATATCAATTTTGTTTAGGCAAACTTATGTAGAATCCACGAATTCGACCAAGCTTTTACGAAAATTATTATTTTGGAATTTCTGTCAAAATATTGAATATCAAATAGATATATTGGATAGGTCGAATACGAAATTGATCCAAATTATTTATTTATCACTATAATGAAATCGACATTGGACTATTGCGCACTGCTGGTCTTTTCCTTTAGTTCCAGATACTTGGTAAACAAGGCGATGCTCACCTGTAATACGTCTGGACCAAAAGCCTTTTAAACTATGCTTCAAAGCTTCAGGTTTACCCAGGCCATGGAAAGGAGTTCTTTTTATTTCCTTTAACAGCTCTCTAATCTTGTTTGCAGCTTCTTCATCATTATCTATCCAATATTCGAAATCTTCCAAGGCTTCAGGTGTAAAAACGAAATACATGCCTATACTTTAGCTGGAACTTCGTCTTCTAGCGTAAACAATTTAGTATTGCCTTGATTTAGATGTTCGATAGACTGTTCGAGACGTTTACGATTGGCATCTGTGGACATTAAATGTGCAGTTTCAGTAAGCGCATTATATTCTTTAATAGAAATTACCACAACAGCATCATCCTCATTATTATTTCGTGGAATAATTAGAAAATCTTCTGTTTCACTAACTTGATCAAAATATGTTTTCATATTCGTCCTCAGAGAAGAAATAGTCACCGCTTTCATAATTACAGGTTAAGTACATTCAAATGTACGTTATATTGTACATAATTAAAAAATTAATTTTAGTAATTGCACGATAGTGTCAGTATCTATCTTAAGTTTTTGCATTTTGCTATACTTTGACTTCCTATAAAACGCTAAAAAAATAGGCGCAGAAACACATCATAAGCCGCTGTATTTCAGCACATTTAATACAAATAAATCGAAAATTTCAATTGGAAATGTCAACTATTTTTCCGATATTGTATATATAATTTTACGAGCTTTTGATAAGCCACAATTATAAAACAGATCGGGTTAACCGAACAATTTGTGGACATTCCAAACATCTTTTGCCTTCGCTATTGAGCTGAAAACAATAGGCTAGTGTTCTGGTTTAATTCCCTAATTTTTTTCGAACAATTTGATTTCTGCCCGCTGTGATAGCAGGTAGAGGACGCTCTTTGACGTATTAAAAACCCCGGCGGGGTAATCAATTGATGCACCTTTAGCACTCGTGTAGCACTGAAAGCGACTTTAAAGGTATTTTGGTGCGGAAAAGGAGGTGTTTACCGCACCAAGATACCTAGTATCCTGCACTAAGCTCGCTAGAAGTTCTGTATTTGCTTAGCTTGCGGCAGATATCAAACTAACACTATTTTTCGCTTGAATATCTTTCAATGAACCATTTTAACGCCGGACTTGAATTTTCTTTTTTATATGCCATCACTACTTCGGTTGAGATTGGGATATCAGCTAGTGGAAAGAACGACAGGTTTAATCCGCTATATTGCTTTTCTAATGACGATGGAAGAATGGAAACACCTAACCCCGCCTCTACCAACTGTAAAATAGAGTGAACGTTGTTGGCCTCATGCTGAATGTCTGGCTTGAAGCCCATCCTGCTGCAAATCTCTATCAACTTATTGTAGTAATCAGGAGCGTAATCTTTATTGAAAAAGATAAAAGGACTTTTTTTGATAAATTCCACCAGGTTATCTCTGTTTTCAATGGATTGGTCGTCCGGTACAACTACAGTGAAAGGATCAAAGAATAAAAATTTTAACTGCAATTTCTCACTCTTTATTGGCGCCCGTAAAATTCCTACGTCCAGTTTCCCAGATTCTAAGGCTTCAATTTGTTTTACTGTCGGAACCTCGTATAAGCTAGTCTTAACATATGGAAAAACCTGCTTCATTGCTTTTAAAACCTCGCCAAGTTGTCGCTCATAAACAGAACTGATGTACCCAATTTTCAATTCACCACTGTCGCCCAGGTGTATTTGTCGGACTGTGACTTTACTTTCCTCCAACCTGCTAAAAATGGCATCCACCTCATCTCTAAAATACAAGCCGGCATGGGTTAGCGTTACCCGTTTATTTTCACGATTAAATAGTTTTGCACCAAGCTCATCTTCCAGTTCTTTGATTTGCCTGCTAAGCGGTGGTTGTGAAATGAATAGTGCAGCGGCAGCCTTTCTGAAATGCAGATGCGTGGCCACTGCCCTGAAGTATAAAAGATGTCTTATTTCCATATTGATACTCTACAACTATCATTACTTGACAAAATTGATATTTTTCAAATATCATGAATAGCCCTAATTTTATCAAATCAAATTAATTATATATGAAATCAGCGTATTCATCAAAATCAAGTGTAGAAGAGATCAGAGCCAGGTTTGACCAGGACGTAGAACGTTTTTCTGTATTAAGTACAGGGCAGCAGACCACTATGGATGCAGCCTATTGTTTGGAAACGGTAACCGAGGCTGTGGCCAGGTTGACACCTAAAGCAAAGAGTTTGCTGGACCTGGGTTGCGGAGCTGGTAATTATACCTTGAAAATGCTGGAAAAGATACCTGGGCTGGACTGTACACTTATAGATTTGAGTCATCCAATGCTGGAAAGGGCAAAGCAAAGGGTAAGCGCTGCTACTATAGGTAAGGTTGAGGTGATCCAATCTGACATCCGGGACATTGACTTGCCGGAAAATGCTTTTTGTATAGCAGTTGCAGGTGCTACGCTTCATCACTTAAGGGATGATGATGAATGGGAATTGGTTTTTACAAAAATCTATCGCTCGCTGAAGAAAGGCGCGAGTTTTTGGATATGCGATCTTATTACTCACGACCTCCCCCAGATCCAAGAACTTTTTGAGCAGATATATGGCGACTACTTAACTGACATAGGTGGAAAGGAATTTCAACAGAAAGTTTTCGACTATATCGAAAAAGAAGATACACCAAGGTCGTTAGGGTTTCAAATGGATTTATTGAAAAAAGTCGGGTTCAGCCATGTGGAGGTTTTGCATAAGAATGCGTGTTTTGCGGCTTTCGGAGGTATTCGATAAGGCTGGCATATGCCTGTATACTAACTAGCACCTGCTAAGTACCTTAAAAGGTGCTACAGACGTGTCTGACACGTACCAAAGACCTGTCGAACACCTGTATCATACCTAACGGAGACCTAGAAATATTAGGGCCATATTAACCGGTTCCAACCGCTGAACAGCGGCTTATTCCTGATTAGGGTTTACAGGTATGGTGGTTTTCCATTGTTTAAGCTAATGTAAAAACATTCTGAAATATTGCTGAGCTGATTGCCATACGTTCGTTTAATTCTTTTAATTATATTGCATTATGAGAGTTCGGACTAGGCAATTTCCAAAGATTAGAGATTACATTTTTTTATATGCCTTTGCTATGGATATCCTGTGCAGGATAATTTTTATGCTAATTTCCTACACTCTCATTACCAATGTGTCTTTGATTGTAATTTCATCTTACATTTCAATGATAGTTATCGGTTATATCATAGGCAGGTTTGCAAATCGAAGGAAAGTGATTCTCTGTGTTTTATCGCTTGCAGTTTTTAACGGAATAATATTGGCTTTTCAACTTGTTGTATTCAGATTTTCCGGTCTAGATAGAACTGACGGATTTTTGTTGTCAGGACTGTTCATTGCTTGCCTCTCTGCATTAGTTAGTTCAGTTATTTTTTATGGTCTTGGTGGTTTGGTTGGTTATATGGTGAAAAAAAGAGTAAAGAATGTAGAAGTTCTTTAGGTATCTTTCATTATAGTTGCATATGAAACATTTAATGCTCGCACTTTTAGTATTAACAGGCTTTACAGTTAAAGGCCAAATAACAACAACGACTGTCACCAACGCAGATGGGACCAAATCGCCAAGCTTTAGTATGGCCTTAGGCAAGCCCAAAACAACTATTAATTCGCAATCCAGCTATACCTATCCCAATGGGATGCAGCCCGAGCCGTTCATTGCGAAACCAGGTGCTAACAAGAAAACCTATATTTTATTGGCAAATGAGTCGGACGCTAGTGTTGCTAAATTTGAAATAGACATCTACTCTGGCAACAAGACCTTATCAAAGGGCACATTAGCTGTGCGCATATCAGCAACTAGCTTTACTCCGAAATTACTGGGAAATGGAGAATATAAATTCAGCGACAAAAGCCCGGCAGAGCGTTTGAAATATGAATTTTCTGGTACTGTTATGCTTGGTGAAAAGGAAGTGCCTATCTCAGGCGGCTGGTTTTTGGTTGAAAGAACTGGAAAGACTATAAAGTTGAAATATGATTTGATACTTGGCAACGGTGTTAAGACTGTTGGAGAGTACAATATGGAATACCAAACGGAGGATCGCAGCAGCCTAGCGCAAGTTAAATAAATTTTACTTCATCAAGGAGATGGATCCTGATAGGCGCTTATGGTCAAAATCGTTAAGCTCAATTACATAGTAATAGGTACCAACTGGAAGGGGTTTACCATCATGAGTGCCATCCCAGGGTTTTGAATATGACTGGCTTTTGAATACTGGCTGGCCTTTACGGTCGACAATAGTAACTATACTTTGTTTGTAAGAGTCTAAGCCAGGAATCACTAAAACATCATTAATACCATCACCGTTTGGTGTGAAAGCATTGGGTACGCTTAGACCAAAGCGAACATTGATGACCACATCATCACTAACTATAAAACAACCATTCGGCGCTCTAACTGTAAGTCGGTACGTGATAGTTTCTACAGGGCTCGCCATTGGATTGGGTATAGCAGGGTTGTCAAGATATAATGCCGGTGTCCAACTGTAGGTCGCTCCTTCTACATTTGCTACTTGTGCATTGAGCTGAACTTTCTCGCCATTCCTAATTTCCTTATCTACACCGGCGTTTACTGTTGGCTTGTTTACTACATTTACTCTTACTTGTAGCGCAGTAACACAGTTGCCATTAAAAATAGTAACGGTATAGTTTGTGGTTGCGGTGGGTTTTGCTATTGGCGATGCAACATCTGCCGCAGATAGCGTGGTAGCTGGCGACCACACATACCGAATGCCACCGGTAGCGTTAAGTGTTACACCCTCGCCTACGCAAACCGTCTTTTCTGTAGAAACTGACGGCACAGGAACAGAGAGCACGGTAACCTTTACGGTATTACTCGGTATCGCTATACTGCAGGGAAGGTTGGTAATTAGTCGGCGGAAGTAAGTGGTGACATTAACTGCAGGCGGATCGTAGTCTATTCGTGTGGCACCGTTAATATTTACAAAATTTACATTATCTGCCGACTGCTGCCATTGGTAATCAACATCGCCAACGGCTTGCAGTATTGTGCCGCGAATTAAGGTAACATCACCAACGTTGCAAAAACTAAGTTCGGCCGGTTCGGTAATTGTATTTGGTGATGGAGTTGTTGAAAGTATAATGGGAATTACATTACTTACGTTGGGCACCGCACATTCAGACGTAACCAGCCTACGGCGGTAATAGGTTGTGGCAGTTGGAACCGGCGGATCAAAGTCTTTTGATGCCGCATCTGTAATATCTGTGAAGGTTTTATTGTCTAGTGACTGCTGCCATTGATAGGTATAGTTATCGCCAACAGGTATACTACCGGTGATAAGTGCCGGATCTTCGCCAAGGCAAAAGGTGGTTACAGTTGGTGCCGTTGCCGTATTGTTGGTAATTGGATCTTCTATAGTAGGCGAGTAACGTACGATAAACATATCGTTGTATTTTGCTATAGGGTTATTAATGTTGGATGCAGTAAGGCTATTGATCCCGCATCCAGTGCCGTTAAAATTTACCGTTGACGCAAACATGCCTGTTAAAAATATTTTGTCGCTACTGTTTACATACATATCCTGTACTCCAACTAGAGGTAAATTTTTAGAATTGTCAATCTTAATTATATTAGGACCAAAGCCAAAACTGGGTATGCTGAATGACCATTGGTATTTGCCACTGTCATCGTATTTAATCATAAACAGGTCGACAGTTTCATTGGTCTTGAGTTGCGCTACAGCTGCAGATGGATCAACATCCACTGTTCCGTAAAAATTTCCGGTAAGATATAAACTGTTATCTGCCCCTATTGCTATACCTGAATTCATCATCATGGCGCCTTCACCACCAATACTGGTATGGTACAACAAGTTTCCATCCGAAGCATATTTAGCAATAAATATATCTTGAGAACTGTGTGTAGTTAGTATCGGAGGAACTCCAAAATCTATTGTATTAGAAGACGAGCCACTGATATAAATGTTATCCAGACCATCTAAAGTAAGCTTGAGGTTGTTGTTGGTCGCATTAACTTTAAAAGTCTTGGCCCACTGTAAAATACCTGCGGTAGAATATTTAGCTACAAATACAGTATTGTCTGCAGTAATGTTTACTGGCGAACCTAGTGGATTGTAGTCGACCGTGCCATCGGTGTAACCTGCAACTATGATGTTCTGATCTTTATCGACCAGCGCTTCCAATGCATAGTTACTGAAGTTGCCAGTTGGACAACCGAGGTTGAATTTCCAGAGCACATTGCCACTGGGGTCAAACTTCACTACCAAACCATCAGTAAATCCTTTGGCAGTAATTATACCGCCAACATCTGGCGATCCACCAAAACTAAAAGCAGCTATCAAATTTCCGGCATTATCGCTGGTCACCTTATACCCTGTCTGAACATCTGAACGAGGATGAAGTCTTTCAGGATCAACCGGTATATTTCTAGTGCCGCTTTGTATCAGTTTCTCCCATAACAGGTTGCCATTATTGTTGAGATGCATGACTAGAGCGTCCACATACCAATTTCCGTTTAAGGGTTGGTAAGTAGATGACCGCTCGCCTATAATGGTAATATTTCCATTACGGTCTACATCAAGTCCATACGCGTACCCATCATATGGCTTTACCCAAACAAGGGCACCAACTGCGCTGTATTTTGCGATAAAGCTGGTATTAGTTTGCCAAATTTTATACTCGGCTGCAGAAGGATCGAAATCAAGTTTATTGTATTGATTAAAGAAACCACCGGTAACATAAGTATTGCCCTGAGGATCAACTTTAATATGACTCGGAGTGACATTCGCATCCTCGCCACCAATAGCAAACAACATATCTGGTGCTACAGGTACTTTAAGCTTCTTTTGGCCATGCCCGTGTATAGGGATAGCTAGAATGAGAGCGATAACGTAAATTAATATTTGGTTGCGCATGAGGTTGTTAACCTTGAAGTTAACAAGAATATTTGAGATTTGAAGTATGTTTTGAAGTTAGAGTTTAGCTAGTCCTGAATATTCTATTCGACTATCTTAGCACGGTTGTTATCAAAAATTTATTGTCATCACTTAAATTGGCATTCATTTTTGCTTAGCGGTTAGCAAAAGACTTAAAGATTTCATCCGCTTAAGTCCATCTAACTGACTAACCATACTCTTATTCTTAACTAATTGATATATTTTCAGTCTGTCCGTTTTCGATGGCTTAAAGCTATTGGAACTTCTTAAGTGCACTTTTGATCATCAGATTTGAGAAAAAGTTTGTGTCGTGCACGCTGCTACTTACCACATTAAAAGCAGTATTATATCATACTACTTTACGGCGACGGAGTGTCGATTGCCTTACCAAACGTAGAGATCCTAGAAAAAATGAATTGATATGGGTGGTTTTAATGAGTCATTATATGGCCGCTATAAAGTGCTTCAGGAGTACTATCTTTCTTCAACCTGAATGATAAATCAATCGTTCGTGGGTCTATATACTATCAATACGGCAAAGCGAAGGATGAATTGAAGAGCGCATTTAGCAACACGAAAAATGGGTAACGGTCGCAAGAAGCCTCAAAGGCTGGATACTTATCTTTTAAGTAACTTTTAATAAAATTTAATGACTACGATTAAATCATCGTAGTCATTAAAACTATTTATTAAGCAGCAATTACCTTCAGTATATCCGCAGTAGATATCTCCTCTAAACTTTCACTCAACTCAGATTCGAAATCAATGACGGATGTTTTATTATTTACGATCCACTTTTTGACTTCGTCTTTGTGCGGAATTCCTTTGGCTTTCAAGTATGCATCATAATCCTTTTTTCTAACACCCTTGCCATTTTCTTTGGCATCAATTAAAAATTCATACTCGCTATTGTGCTTTACAAAATTTCTGAAACCATACCTTAAAAATCTATTATACGAACTTATCATACTAGTATCACTTGATGCAATAGATTTCGGGATAAATATAATAGGCGCTCCGTCAAAGACTGGTAATTCGTATTTACTATTCTGCCATTCTAGCTTTGTTGCATCAAAAATACTTTTCACTTTTACTTTCTCAGTTGGAATATTATGTTTTGCACATTGTTCCTGAGTAAAATGGATTAATTGAAGTTTTATTATACTAACAATAATATCAGAAATTCTATCCGGCCCAACTTGATCAACACCAAAGAAGAGCGTATTGTATGTAAATTGACCTGTTTTCAACGCTTCAACTAAAAATTCGGTGTTTTGATAAATTAGACCTTGAAGAACTTGCCCAACAGAATTTCCGTGTGGTTCATTTGTTGAGTAACCTAATCTTGTCGCATTACACTCATGCAGCCCTTTTAGAAGTAATTTACTCTCATTCTTTTTTCTGAATACAATGCTTTTAAAAAATCCATCTAAAAAGGCTTCTAAAGAGACTTCCATTTTATTCGTTAAGGGACTTCTGAACTTTGAGATTTTGTTGTAATCAACAAATATCAAATTGTCCTCCTCTAATTTTACGTCTACAAAGTCGACGTCAGCTTGCGATAAACCTAGTTTATCCAAGCCGAAATTACTAATAATTGTTTTTTTCATCTTGTAAAAATTTTCAGTTCCTCGTTCAATAATGTTTATATCAACAGGGATTCTGTAGTCTAAGACAAACTATATGCCATTTATAGAAACAGTTTGTTAAATAAACATTGTGATTTTACATAATTATTCCTAATTTTGCAGTACCGTAATTTTTTTGTTAAATGGACTTTAAAACAGCGCTTGCCCAGATATTAGGAAAAAATATCAAGGAGTTGAGACAGAATCTTGATATGAATCAGGATGACTTAGCTGAAAGAATTGGCTTGACAAGGACATCAATTTCGAATATTGAAGCTGGAAGACAGCTTGCTCCATTAGATTTAATGTATAAATTATTCCACGAATTGGGAACAGAATTGCACTTTATTCTTCCCAGCTATAATGATTTGAGTTCGCAAATTCAAAATTCTGAGAGCACTTTAGATAAACTTAAAACAAAAAATGTCTCCGACAGTTCTATTGAAGCAGTAAAAAATATAATATCGAAATATAAATAGAAAATCGTGAATTATATCGAGGAAAAAGCAGAGAGGCTACTATTGGACTTGCAGATGTTTACTTTGCCAATTGAGCCAGAACAATGTGCAAAAAGACTAAATGTTAATGTTCATTCGTCTCAATTAGATGATGATATATCTGGAATTTTTGTAGCAGAGGATGATGTGTACTATATAATTTATAATGAATTTGAAAATATCCAACGAAGACGATTTACAATTGCACATGAACTCGGCCATTTTTTGTTGCATAAGAATTCAAAGCTATTTGTAGATCGAAAGCAAAATGCTCTATATAGAAATTCTAATTCTTCTACCGGCGAAAGCATAAAAGAGAGAGAAGCTAACGCGTTCGCTGCAGCACTTTTAATGCCTAAATCCTATATTGAAGACGAATTGGCCAAACTTTCTATCGATGACGATATTATAGAAAAGCTCGCAAATAACTTTAACGTCAGTAAAATGGCAATGAGTTTTAGATTATCAAATCTTGGCTACGAGTTTTGGTAATCCGTTTTGGGTTATTATAGCTTGTTCTGTTGATATCTAACCAACAGCCAGCTTACCACTTTCTTTCCAAATGTACGCCGGCATCGGTTCTTCTAATTTCCATTCGATATTCATTGGCTTCTCGCCCGTTGAACTCATGAAGTTAGCCTTGCCTAAAAACACATAGCCCATGGTATTTCCGTACTCATCGTCATTTTGCTCGCGTACAAATAGCAATATATGTTTACCAGTCTGATCCTGCTGAATGTAAGCCTTGCCAGAAGGATTATTAGGAGAAGCAGCATTTTGTGATTGCCAGTGAAATAACACCTCGTTTATAGCGTAGTCATCATATAAAGTTGTTGGAGAGTATTCCTTTTCAGATTTCTTAAGGGTGAATAGCAAAGCTTCCGAATTTAGTGAGTGATTTCTTATTACGCCTTCTCTATTGGACGATTTCTTATCAAACCTATGTTGCCTCATTGCTACAAGTATTTGATCACGCGTATAACGCCCGTGCAACTTTAATGGAAAAGCGTAGGGCAATTCAATGTCTTGCTCAATGAAATCGATCTCGTTTATCTTGATTTCTAAGATTTCCTTGAGTTCAGACAACATGATTGGATTCTTCTTTAAAGAAGTTATACTTGCGTTTAGATCCTTAAATCCTGCAGTTGGCCCAGTAGATTGCTGAACGTCATAGTGGAGCATTAAGCTTAACAAAGCTTTCTCCTGCTCATCTGTGTTTACATTGAAACCGCTGTATATTAAATTTATTATGAATTTAAAGTAACTAATGGAACTGCTTTGGAGGATTCGCTTAATACCGCTAGTTAATTGCTTTTCACCAGGTTCATTAAATTCTGCAATCACTTCCGCATCTGCGCATAACCTTTTCCAGCTACCTTTTTTTAGAATTAATGGCAGTGCAATGCCATAAAATGACATGAAGTTTTGTAAGGTTAATTCTGAAGCGCTGTTATGTGTAAAGTTTCTGATTTTGGTTAGCAGTTGATTCCTATTGAACGAAGTGGCTTCTTTTATATTTTTCAATATGATTTCCTTAGCTTTCCTTTCTAGGAAAATAGAACAACCAAGTGGCAGATGTGGAAAGTCATCCTCAATCTCTTTAATCATAGAGGTGTGTGTTTTTCCGACTAATGCTCTGAACTTATGTTCAAAGTCGTATTCTGGCCTAGAGTTTCCAACAAAATCCAGCACAGTTAAACAGTCTTTACCATCAGCTAACCTCAAACCCCTACCCAATTGCTGCAAGAAGATGGTTAAACTCTCTGTCGGCCGGAGAAACAGCACAGTATCAATCTCTGGAATGTCAATACCTTCATTGAAAATATCTACAACAAATAAATAATTGATCTCCTTATTGCGAAAACGTTGTTTGACGCTATCTCTGTTGTCTCTTGCATTTTCACTTGTCAGATAATCTGCTTGAATGCCAGCTAAGAGAAACTTTTCAGCCATATATTTTGCGTGATCTGTGCTTACGCAAAATCCTATCGCAATGACATCATTGATATCTGTTAGATACGTTTCACAGTTTGAAATGATTTCTCCAACTCTCCTATCATCTTTAGTGTATATCTTAGTTAGCTCTTTGCTTTCATATCTCCCATTCTTCCAGGCTACGTCTTTTAAATCAACGGAATCTGAAATGGCGAAGTATTGGAATGGTGTTAATAGTTTCCGATTTAGGGCTTCTGGTAGTCTGATTTCTGCCGCGATGACATTACAGAAATCTTTTAGGATATTTTCGCCATCCATACGCTCTGGAGTAGCGGTTAATCCTAATAAAATAGATGGACTAAATATGTCAAGCACCGATCTGTAGGAACTTGCGGCAATGTGGTGCACCTCATCTATAATGATATAATCATAGAAATCTGCCGATAACTTTAATTCAGCTTTTCTACTGTTCAGCGTTTGCACAGACGCAAATACATAATCGTATTGAGTTAGTTCTGAACCATCAACCCAGAGCTCACCGAAATTACCGTCTTTTAAAATATGCCTAAAGGTTTCCTGCGCTTGAGCCAGTATTTCTTTCTTGTGCGCTACAAATAGCAAACGGGCACGAGGATTAGCATCTTTAAATCGTTTGTAATCAAATGCAGATATAACCGTTTTTCCTGTTCCCGTTGCTGCTACGATCAAATTTCTATACCTACCGCGCAGTTGTCTTTCTGAATTTAGCTTTTCTAATAGTTCTTGCTGGTAAGGAAACGGCTTTAGATCAAAGAAAGTTAGGATGGTATTTCTATCGGTAGTGTTTTGTTGCCTAATTGCACGTTGCAATTTCTCTTTGTCCCTTCCAGGTTGATAGTATTCAAATTCGTTATCTTCCCAGTAGGTATCAAACGTTTTCTTAAACTTATCTATAATGTGTCCAACTTCTTTAGTAGTGACTTTTAAATTCCACTCCAGTCCGTTGGTTAGGGCTGACCTTGATACATTAGAAGAGCCGATATAACCTGTATCAAACGTGCTGTTTCTAAGAAAAAGATAAGCCTTGGCATGTAAGCGTTCATGCTCAGTATTGTAAGATACCTTAACCTCCGTGTTTTTTAATCCAGCTAAAAACTCCACTGCTTTTAGTTCAGTAGCGCCCATGTAAGTGGTGGTAATAATTCTGAGTTTCTTACCACTATTGGTGAACTGTTCCAGCTCTTCTTTAAATATCCTTATGCCTGAGAACTTAATAAATGATACCAACCAACAAATTTCGTCGGCAGATAGGATTTCCTTTTTGATTTCGCTTTCTAAGGATATCCCAACATTACTGCCTGTAAATAGTTCACTTTGGCTCAGCCTCGTATAAGGCATGATTTCTTTTAAGCGCTTATTCAAATCTGGGTAAGGAGAATCAAGCTTGTTAATAACCGCTTCAAGTATCTTTCCTTCGTTATGAATTAAATTATTTGTAAGCACTACCTCAGGCAGTTCTTTTATAAGCAACTGAATGATCTTATTTGACAGCTCTATTTTTTTTTCAATACTGTCGTCTTTTTCCTTAACAAACTTCAAGGCATTCTTTATGGTTTCAGCAAGATACTGGCTTAAATAACGAGAAGCTTCTGCTTTATCTAAGGCAACGGTTTTAAAAAAAAATTCATCGGCATTGAGTTCATCTAGCCTGCTTGCGATGATTTTGGTAATAAGTTGCTCGTAGATTCCTTGTTCAAATGGCATTTATAGAGGTTAATTAGTAAACTAGTGTAATATATTGCTTTTTTTCCTTTCAAGGAGTAATTCCAAAACCTCCTGTTGGCTGTTCCAAAGTTCTCCTTCAAATAAATATCCTGAATCATCTTCTTGCATTTCTATCAAGGCAAAATCGTCTTGATCTAAATCAATCTCTGTCAGCTTCCCTTTCAGATAAGTTGCCTGGCCGAAAATTTCCATTCCAGATTCTTCGTATTCATGGGTAAATCCAACTTGGAAATAATCAGCAATCAATTTAACATCTTGAATGTTTGGCGCCCATTTGGTTTCATAATAGAGATTTTCATCTTCCCATCTTATTTCAAAGAAATAATTCTCAGGGTCAATAATGAAATCAGGATTTTGTCCACAGCGTTCTGACTGTTCTCTTTCGGAAAGCGTTGTAAATAAGCTTTTTATTTTATCTAATTGTACGGGTTCACCAATGAACTGTACGATATTCATACACCAATTTGCCATGTGATTGAATTAAGCACCATTTATTATGTCTGTAACATTTAATTCTGCGGTGCAAAACTCTTCACTGGTGTGTTTGCCATATCCCTTATAATAAGCAGCATTTTTATGTAGAAGAATCAGCTGCTCTCCATCAAGTCTATTTTCAGGAATAGTAAGTCTTTCTATCTCGTTTTCATCAGTTACGATATAGCACCAATCTTCTTCTCGCGGGAGAAAACTTGCAACTTTAGATTTTGGTGGATAGAGAAAAAATCCCTCTGGCGCATCCCAAAAGGATACATTGAAAAAATCATTTATTTCTGTGAGAGGTTCTAAAAGCTTTACCCTTTTGGCCATATCAGTTTTCCATTCTTCAGTAATATGAACTATGGCGAAATCGCAGGTATCCCATTCACTGGTGGTGTAAGCTTTAACTAAAATGTAGGGTGTCGGTTTATCAGATTTTTTCATAGTAGCAACTGGTGTTTTTTTCTCCAGTGAGACCAAATTCATTAATCCTGGCGACATAGTCCAAGTTTTAGATCAACAATTTTGAAAAAAGCCTATAAATGCTAAAAGAATTGAATCATATTTCAAAAGAAATTGAATTACAGCAATTTAGTGTAACTTACATGTAAAACCTAACCAAACATACATGAAGAAATTACTCCTGATTTTAATAGCATCACTAAGTATACTATTAAATCCATCGCATGCAAGTACCATCCCAGTAAAACTGCCTATTGTCCACAAAGAAGAAACGATTGTTTACATCACCAAAACAGGCACGAAGTATCACCTTGGCGACTGTAGCTACTTAAGACAAAGCAAAATCAAAATTACTTTGAAGGAAGCAAAAGCAGATGGTTACACTGCATGCAGTAGATGTAAACCATAGTATATTCAACTCCCTTAAATATTTTGAAGATAAATGCATAGTTTTATGACATCACCATAAAACTATGCATTTTCGCTCACTTCCTTTTAACTCTTCATTACCAATAAACCTATTAGCTTCCAGCTTTAATTCAACAGTGACTTCATATAAATTTTACTGGTTGATTTCCCTTATTGAAGAAGTAGAGAAAGGAAATTATCATATAAATAAGCACAGTCTTTTTGCTGGTATGATTGCAAATGCTTGGTATACTATAAATTACTTTAACGTTAGTTTTGGGAAGCAGGATCAGTTACAGCGTGCGATCAAACAATTGATTATTGCTGAAAACCTATGCATTGATTCAAAGAAACATGTTATTGTAGATGTACTAAAGTCAAGTAATAATTTGATCACTTCTAGGCTTTTACGCCACTTTGACGGCGAAGTGCCATATCGTTTTCTTAGTCCTTGGTTTCCGGCGGTTAAGGGTAATAAGAAAAGCATTTACAGTTTATCTCAGTCTTTCTTAAATGATTCGCTATACTCGGTAAATGAAACTGAAGTTGTCATAAATCCTAAATGGATAGATTATTTGGCACAAAATAGTGGGATCCTAAAAGCATTCTGTTACTGGCATTTGAGCTTATACTTGCAGAAGCATAACCCTAACGTTCCGGATATCCCAAATAAGCTAATCAGACCGCCATTACGTAATGCGTTAACCAAGCAACGTAAGGATTTTTGGGACGTGGTGATCCATTATACTGGGCCTATAAATTGCATCTACACTCAAAGCCCATTGGATATTGGAAACTATGCTGTAGAGCATTTTGTACCTTACGCTTTTGTTTCTCATGATCTACTATGGAATCTCATCCCTGCTGACAAAAGCTTCAATAGCATTAAATGCGATAAGCTTCCTCCTATTGATCGTTATTTTGACTCATACTTTGACATGCAACACTTGGGACTAAAAACTATCCTCAATCAAGACGTAAGTAAAAATACGGCAAAACTCCTGCAGGACTATCTAACCCTAATTCCAGATATTAATATCTTAAGCAGTTTGGATGATGACGTCCTGAAATCGAGATTTAAAGATAATATTCAACCTTTAATAACCATTGCCAGTAACAACGGATTTGAGTTCATGAGTTAGGTTCAGATTTTTCGTGTCTAATGTATCCCCCTTAGCAATCTATCCCACCTGATTTTATGAAGGAATGACGCATCCTTATCCCAACTCATCCAGATAAAAAGCGCTTTACCTACCACGTGATCTTCGGGTAGGAAACCCCAGTAACGTGAATCAATGGAATTGTGTCGGTTATCCCCCATCATCCAATAATAGTTCATTTTGAAGGTATAGCTGGTGGCAAGCTGATCATTGATGTACCAGCCGTCTAATTTCTTTTCTACTTTATTACCCTCATAGGTTCTTATTGCCCGGTAATATAATGGCATGGTATTGCTGTCTAGTTGAACCGTCCAACCCTTCGCCGGAACTTTAACTGGCCCGAAGTTATCTACATTCCATTTCCTGTTGGTGTCTAGTGGAAAAAGATCGCCATCATCTACCGTGCTTGCTTTCACATCAAGTGTAACAGACTTTATAAAATCTAATGACTTGACTTTCGCCATCATCTCTGCAGTGGCCATTACGACGTAAGTATCCGGGCTTTGCTGTTGCATCTCGCTCACGTTGAATCCAAGCTTAGTGAATACTTCGAAGTTAATATTAGTTGTTTTAAACTTGATTTGGTAAGGCATCTGCCCAGTGTTTGCAAGTGGTTCTACTCTACCGTTAATGCTAATCAGACCGTTCTTCATGCTCACTACATCCCCCGAAATCCCGATACATCTTTTAATGATATTTTCTCTTTTATCTACTGGTCTGCTGGTGATGGTGTATTGATCATGAATTGATTTCCAGCCATATTGCCTTATTAAAGTGTAATAACTGGGTTCTTGGTTTTCCAGTGCAACAGTATCGCCAACTGGCAAGTTAAATACGACGATGTCATTCCGTTTGATGTCTGCAAGTCCTGGCAGCCGACGGTACTTTAATTGAATGCCATCCCAGTATGCTTTTGTGCCGATAATGGGCATGGTATGGTGTGCAAATGGAAAGGCTACTGGTGTGATTGGTACACGGGCGCCATAGTTGACCTTGCTTACAAAAAGATAGTCGCCAACTAAAAGGGATTTCTCCATGGAACCGCTCGGGATAGTGTAAGCCTCTATAAAGAATACCCTGATTAGTGTTGCTGCAACAACAGCAAAGATGATGGCATCAAACCATTCTTTCTTTTTGCTCTTCTTTTTTTGCGCATTATCCTTCTTCGGGAATAACTTCCAGCCGGCCATATTGGTATAATTTAGTCGGATTTTAGATAATGCTGGGGCTGGTTTGTTACAATTGGGGCAAGGCACGGGTAAATTTCCTATATTTCAAAAACATTTAATCTCTTCTATGAATTATCACTTTTCTAAAACTCTTAAAGGAGTGATAGCTCTAGCGCTCTTAGACGTCCTAATGATTTGGATCTGGGCGAAAAGCGAGAACCTTGGTCCCGGATCGGCAATGGTTATCTATTTGGTAGTTCCCTTTGTGTTTATTATAAACCTTGTTATTGGGGGTCTTTTGTTTTTTATAAAAAAACCGTACAGCGCAATGTTTTTTATTAATTGTATTGTGGGTTCGATAATCACCTACTGGATTTTCACCTCGGAATTGAGTAATCAATCGAAAATGCGTTACGGTACATGGACATTTAACTTACAGGATACAGTTTACAGAATCGATAAGTCGAACGAATACAATGAGTTTAGTATGTCATACTCTAATGGTGGTGGAACGTCCACGGAATTTATGACTGGCCATTACGCAAAAAGGAACGATACACTTCAATTAAAAGCAGATTCAATAACGATGTACATACATGATCTTAAGTTATATAATTTTAGGAAGTCAAGGTTTCCAATTAAATTAAAGATTGATCAATAAACCTTTGTCTTATCGTTCTTATGGATTAATCCTTAACACGGTCTTACCCTCTACCGAGATTGCTGATCCTTCGATCAGCATAACAGACGCAGGTTGTTGCTGGTTTAAAAGCGCGAATCTGCTTCCGTAGTTGGATTCAAAATCTGCATCAATATCAAAACTGGTTACAGGATAATGTTCCCATCTGGGATGCCTAACTTCATACTCATTGGTTTTAACAGCGTTACACCTGGCATATCCCCAATAGTGCTCGGTGATGAATTCGATTTCGCTCCCTTCTGTTATTTGTTGGGCTTGTTTATCTGCAATCATATTGATGTGCTGCCATTTGCCTTTACATTTCCAGGAATAGGATACTTCACGTGTGGTATCTGTTTCTGTCCAGCTATGTTTCATCGGAGTAGCCACATAGTTTTCATTGTAAATAGTATTGGCTATAAAAGTTAACGCAACTTTTGGAACTATCTCTTTGATAAACACCGCTCCTCTTTTCCAAACTCCCTTATCGTTATAACGAACGTAAAATCGAAGGTTAACTTCTTCAAAATTGGAATGAAATGGCACACGAACACCCAATAGCTTAGTGTTCTTAAATAGGAAACCGATTAGGCTGACATAACAGTTTCCGTTCCAGAGATCTAGTTCTGTGCCCGCCGGAACATAGGGCTCCAATACTTGTGGGTCTACAATGTAGTTGGCAAATGCCAGTTTTCTCCATTCGGCTGTTAAAAAGCTCATAATGTAAGATTACGGATAAATAATTTGGAAATTTGGTTGGATTGGATTGATTAGCTTATATTTTCAAACTTGTTATTACCTTTAAATATGTTAGAATTAAACGACGCTAGATGGGCTACATTTAATGGCGGTTACAGACAGCCTTTTGATGCCTCCATCCTACTTAAGGAGTTAGAGAAAATAAATGACAAAGGCGAATTAGAACCAATTATAGATGAACTCTGGGAAGAATTATATCATCAAGGTGATGTTGATTTGGCTAGTTACTACGCAGTTCCGCATTTGATTCGAATAGCCGCCTCAAAAACCTTTGCCATTGAAGATATAGTAAGTCTAATCACTTCGATAGATATAGCTAGGCATTCTGCAAACCCACCGCTCCCTAATGATTTAGGGAATGAATACACTTCTGCAATTTTAACTTTGAAAAACCTCGGGTTGGCGTTATTAGACGAAAACTGGAATTTGCAAACTGCTACAGTGTCTCTTTCGGCGATAGCACTTGCAAAGGGTCAGATTGAAATCGCGAAAGCGATCATCAATCTATCAGACCCTTCTACTCTTCAGGAGTTCAATGAGGGTTTCTAAACAATCGCATGAAAGGATGGGCTTGATGCTTGTATTAAGTAAAATATTTATAAAGGTATGAATGAGAGAGATTTTTCAGACCATTACAGTCCTTTGCTGCACCTGATCGCCTGAGAAAATACCATCCATAATTGTAAATCCACCCACTTGAATTTGAGCTTTATTTTGGTTCATAAAAACAAAGATGATAAATTACATTTCTTGTTTTATTACTTTTAGTCTCCTAAATAATCCCCACTATGAAAGTATTTGTTGAAACAGATCGCATCTTAATGCGTGAACTGGTAAGAGAAGATGTGGACGCCTTTTTTGAAATGGATGCTGATCCGGAGGTGCACACTTATCTTGCGAAAAGTCCGATTACATCAAAGCAGGAAGCTCTTGATATGATCGATTTCATTAGGCAGCAGTACCTGGATTTTGGCATTGGTAGATGGGCCATCGTAGATAAAGATACGACTGAGTTTGTTGGCTGGGGAGGAATGAAATATAGGACCGACACGACAAACGGGCACACTGGATATTATGAAGTAGGTTATCGTTTGCTGCGAAAGCAATGGGGCAAAGGTTATGCGACAGAGTCTGCAAAGGCTTCGCTAAGGTATGCGTTTGAAGTGCTTAATTTGGATAAGGTGTATGCAATGGCTCATGTTGACAACGCAGCGTCTAGAAATGCGTTGCAAAAAAGTGGATTGAAGATTACCAACCAGTTTGAATATGAGGGTATTCTTTGCGACTGGTTTGAAATATCTAAGCAAGATTGGGAAGGTATGTAATGCAATTCCTGATTGCAGAACTCTTTAGTTTATAAATCCCGCCCTACAAACTTGCCCTTGCCCAATAGAAAGTCAACTGCCTTTTGGATGTTGCGTTGAATGCTTTCTTCAGATTTTAGGTGACTGATATATCTGATGATCTCATTTTTGAGCGATGGTGTTAATGAATCAAACACTTCTTTGGCTTTCAGGTTTTCTGCTATGGCCTTCAGTAAATCGGGATGTGCGATGATGGTTCTGTCGGCTTTATCGAATACTATGCTCAGCTCGATCATCTCTCCAATTCTTTTCGGTGAGTTCGCCAGCATTTTGGTATTGATGTATAATCTCCATGCACCTTTATACTTCATCAATGTTTGCTTGTAGGGTTTATCGTTAACCTTACCCTTAATAGGTATCGGACTTTTACTCCTCCCCGCTTGCTGAAATAATTTTACCAGGATTTCCTCAGGAACGAAAACAAAAGGATTGATGCCAATGGTTCCTATTGGGGCTTTAAACGAAGTTTCGTTTTCAGAGGCTTTAGTCATTCTCCAGTGTAATGTTACGTTGATCTTTTTTTAGCTTTTCATTTAAAATAAGTGTAATCACACCAGTTCCAATAAGTTTATCACCCTCTTTAAACTGGAAAGTCATGCCTTCAGACAGCTCAATGATACGTGATTCTAATTTTCTACCACCGGCAATGTGAAGAAGAAAGTTGATCCTCTACCCTGTTCACTTTCGACCCATATTTTACCGCCATGGTCGGTTACAATTTTTGAGGTAACGTATAATCCCATCCCTAAGCCGGCATGTGTTTTAAGTACATCTTCTGTGCGGTAAAACTTATCAAAAATTGCTTGTAGGTTTTCGTTGGAGATCCCCATACCTTGATCTGAAATCGCGATAGATACAAAGCCTTGTGATACATGAGCAGTTGATACATGGATTTTAGTTTCCTTTTCTGAATATTTTGCAGCGTTACCAAACAGATTTGAGAAGACTTGTTCTAACCGAATTTCGTCAATGTGAACATGCACATCTTCTGCCAATTCATTGATCAGTTCGTGATGGGGTAAAATCTGTTGCATCACACTGATCTGATTCAGCAAAAAACCATTCAGTTTTACCGTATTGAGATTATATTGCAGGTTGCCATTTTCAATTTTTGAAATGTCCATCAACTGCTGTACGAGTTCCAATAGCTTGTTAGACTGTAAATCAATTTTCCCCAAAAGTGTACGCAGCTGTTCAGAAATTGGCTCCTTGGTGGACTTAGCCATTTGTGTGTAGGCCTTAAGTACCGTCATCGGTGTTTTGATCTCATGACTTGCAACGGAAAGGAATTCTGTTTTTTTCTCGTCGATTAGTTTTGATTGCCTCAGTTCTTCTTCCTGGGCATCAGCTATGCGATTAAGGGTAACGTTTCTTTTTTTGATCTCCTCGTAAGCATTCAACGGCTCTTCTGTATCAAAGTAACGTCTAAGCTCATTGATTTTACCTGGCTCAAGTTTTAGCGACCTGGGTAGGCCAATCTTCATGCTGATTTTGTTGGCATCCTTTTCTTCGCTCAAATCAAACTCCGGAACTAATTTCTGAGCGTAATAAAACCCCGCATCTGAGTTTGTAAAATGAATATTTTTGTCAAACGTTATCGATGCGCACAAGCCATACCTGGTTTTATGCTGATCTACACCAATTTCCAGTAAGCCTTGATCGGTATGTTCAATGACTGTCCGGCAAATTTCTGAAACTGCTGTTGCAAACGTGGTTTGTGTGGATAGTGTGAGGCCCAATTTTTCAGCGACCTTCATGGATCGCTTGTGGGAAAGTACAAGGTCCATCTCATTTTCCAAAGAAATTGTCAATAGAATGCTCATATTACCTTAGCGATTACGACAGACATATCATCAGTTTTTCTAGCATGGTCTTTATAGATTGCCGCAGCAAGGATGGTGAGGTCATATTTATACATCATTGGATACCTTGCCAGGTCTATCCTGGTTTTGATTCCATCAGAGCAAAGTACTGCCTGATTAAATTCATCAACAGAAAATTGCTGATCATTCAATGTGTTGGGGATGTTATGGCCAACGATGCCGTTGTACGACATGTGGTTTTTAAGGTTTACAGGGCCATACATCCTTAAAGCAATGTTGCCAACGCCGACGGACGTCCAGGTTTTTGTTTCATATTCATAACCGAGAATATTAATAACTGCACCCCGGGTTTTTTTAATGGCGCTGTGTATAAATCTTATGGTTTCTGAGGGACTGTATCCAGGAAATACTTTAAACGCGGCGGCGGCTTCGTTAACTGCAAGGTTAGCTTCTGGTCCGTGTCCAAGCCCGTCGGCCAGCATCATTTTAATATACTTATCTGTTTTTTTGAAGGTAAATCCATCGCCACTAGTGGTTTCTCCAGGCTTATAGACAACTATTGGATGCATGATCATCGTGTTTTTTACTGTGGCTTTTTGCGGCTCACTGTATATTCTGCTCAGCACAATAGTGCCCCAACCGATTTGAGAATAGACTTCAAAGGTGTCTGACAACCGCTTCATGCTCCCCAAGCCGTGGCCTAGCGTGTTGCTGGTTGACATTCCATCTTGCATCATCTTTGCTGGGTTCATCATACCTGGTCCGTTGTCTATACTGATGAGCTCGATGTATGGAGAACCGCCATTTGCGAATACGCCTAGCAATATCTCTCCATCATCACTATATTTAAAGATGTTCGAAGTCATTTCTGCAACCACGAGATCGATCTTATTCAGTTTATCTTCTTTAATGCCAGCCTCAACTGCTTTTCGATGTATCTCCTTTTTGATCAGCGAAAAGTAACTCCTATCATCTGCAGTGAAGCTAATATGTGTTGCATCAACCATTTGCCCACTTTAAAATTGTTACCACCGTTCCTTCTCCTACTTTGCTTTTAATATTAAATTCGTTGACAAGTCTTTTGGTTCCAGGTAAACCGAGACCTAGACTTCGGCCGGTGGAAAAACCATCTCTCATTGCTGCATCTATATCAGGTATACCCGGGCCGTTATCTGAAAAGGTTAGCCGTACACCGTTGATGCGGCCACTGGAGACAACTTCTATAATGCAAACGCCACCATCGGCGTACCGCATCATATTACGCACCAATTCGCTGGCAGCAGTAAGTAAACGCGTTTGATTGACCAAACCCATTTTTATTTTTACGGCTACCTCTTTTACACGGTTTCTCAAAAATACAACATCCGTTTCTTTGAGCACCTGTATGGTGTCTTTACTAAGAGATAAGGTCATCATCTTCTGACTCTACTTCTTCGTTATCTTCATCAAGATCAATCATAGACCGAAGCAGGTTCATGCCTTTTTCCATATCTAATGCAGTATGCACGCCTTTTAGTGGCAAACCGAGTTCAATTAGGGTAATGGCTACAGCAGGCTGCATACCCACCACTACTGTTTCTGCATCCAGGATTTTCGACATGCTTGCAATGTTTCCAATGATGCGACCCATAAAAGAATCGACTATAGATACCGCAGAAATATCGATTAATACTCCCTTTGCGCTGGTTTTGTTAACCATTTGTACGAGGTCGGCTTCCAAATTAAGTGCTAGTCGATCATAAAGATCAACCTGTATACTTACCAACAGGAAGGAACCCATCCTGAGAATAGGAATTTTATCCATTAAGTTGAAAATTAAGATTTATTACCTACACCAATTTTTTTAACTTCTAACCTCATTATCTTAAAAGAATAGGCAAGCGCACTAGCCAATGTAGCTTTGGTAATGATATTTGAAAGGTCTATTCCAAGATGCACCACAGTTTGTGCAATTTCTGGACGTATACCGCTAATGATACACTCAGCACCCATTAAACGGGTTGCACTAACTGTTTTAATTAAATGCTGTGCAACTAGAGAATCTACCGCCGGAACACCAGAAATATCAAGAATAGCAATACTGGAACCAGTTTCTACAATTTCTTGTAACAGGTTTTCCATTACCACCTGTGTACGGGCACTATCAAGTGTACCGATGATTGGTAGCGCAAGAATGCCTTCCCAAACACGGATTACAGGCGTAGAGATTTCAGTAATTTCATCAGTTTGGCGTAAGATCACTTCCTCGCGCCCTTTTATAAAGGTTTCAAAAGTAACCACGCTTAGGCTATCCATTAGCTTGTTTACCTTTTGGCTTTCTTTAAATAAGGTTAGCGGATCATTCGAGATTTCCTGTTGAAGCACGTCAAGAATGGCTTCTTTAAGAGAGAATACAAAGTTTCCTGTTTCGCGCGGACTAAAGCCCTGACGCGCACGGGTGATGGCGATGCCACCCAGTATTTCGATTACCGGACTCCATTCGTCTGAATCCAGGTTGGTAAAGTTTTCGCCTGAAAGATTGCCAACAAGTGCGGTAATCAATTCTTCTGACTGACTCCTTAATTCTTCGTTACTGATCAGGTCTTCACGTAAACCTTCATCAGAGAGCTGATTTTTCATCCAAAGCTCAAGGATGTTTTTTTTCTTTTTCTGTAGCAATGTATGCGTATTTAGTGACATGGTTGAAGAATACAGGTTAAACGTTAAGCCATAAGATCCAAGCTTGGCAAGTTGAATTGATTAAATTATGGAGAAAGGTAGAAAATAAGATTTAATTAATAAAATAATATTCTTTTGTGAAGAACGAAATGTGCTTTTCACGTATTTATTTCACTTAAAGTGCACTTAAAACGTGTTTATTAAAGTTTAAAAGGGCACATTAGACCTTTAAGTTTATTCTTCATTCAAGAGTATTGATGTCATTTTTTCTGGATTATCCAGAAAGCCTTTATACAGTTGATAGATATCAGTCTGTTTGTAGTTAACTTGGTGTATGCCGTCTTGCGTCATCTGAAAAATGGTAGCATCTGGATAGGCCAAAACGATTGGCGAATGTGTGGCAATAACAAATTGTGTGCGTTGGTTAACCAAAGTATGGATTCGCGATAGCATCGCCATTTGGCGGGTAATTGACAATGCAGATTCTGGCTCATCAAGAATGTATAAACCTGAGCCACCAAAGCGGTTCATAAACAATGCCCAGAATGATTCGCCGTGTGATTGCTCATGCAATGATTTACCCCCGTAGGAATTGATTATTTTGGAACCGGCCATGGGATCTTTATCCAGTTCTTCTATTTCTGACGCGACATTATAGAAGCTCTCGCCACGCAAAAAGAAGCCATCTTTAATCCGGTGTATGCCCTTGCTAATTCTTAAGTAGTTATGTAAAACAGAATGCGTGGCCTGTGTATTTAAATTGAAGTTTTTGCTTCCTCCTTCTGCATTAAAACCTAAACCTACCGCTAAAGCTTCCAGCAAGGTTGACTTACCCATGCCGTTCTCACCAATTAAGTAAGTGACTTTAGGATGGAAGACTAGTTTATTGAAATTTTTGATGCAGGGTATATTAAAAGGATATTCTAAAGGATTGGTACCCTCTGAATCCAGTTGAACTGTATTGATGTATCCGTAAAAGTCGTTCATTATAGGGTTAGATGAAAGCGTTGGCATCACAAGATATGACAAATTTATTTACTTTTGATTTGTACAGCTCACAACAATGGCTAATCAGGGAAACGAAATACTTATTGACTATAGAATCAGAATAAACAGGGTTTTCAAGTATATAGACGAAAATTTGGATGCTGACATCTCTTTGGCAAATGTTTCGGAAATCGCTTATTTCTCCCCATTTCATTTCCATAGGATCTTCAAATTAATAACAGGAGAAGCGCTGGGTGAATATGTTACGCGACGGAGGATAGAGCGAGCCGCATCGGATCTTTTACACAAGAATGTTCCGCTAAGCGATATTTTTGTTAAGTACGGCTTCAGCAACAATTCTTCTTTTACCAGAACATTTAAAAATTTTTATGGGGTAAGCCCCACTGACTTCAGAAAGCAAAATCCAAACAAGTTTAGCAAGATAAGCCAACTGAGTAGCAAGATTGGTCAAACCTATCCTGACACGGATCAATACATTTGCATCATTGATAACCTTAAAAATTGGATAGAAATGAATGCAAAAATAGAAGTTAGAAACGTGCAAGAAATGAAGTTAGCATGCGTGCCCTGTATTGGTCACCATAACTTACAGCACTCCTACCAAAAACTGCTGCTCTGGGCCACTCCACTCGACTTACTGACTGAGCAGACGAAAATGGTTACTGTGTATCACGATAGCTTTAAGATAACACAGCCAGAACAGGTGCGTATGGATGCTTGCATGCTTTTAAATCAAGTCGTTAAGCCGTCGGGCGAAGTTCAACTGGATACAATTGCCAGCGGGAAGTTTATAGTAGGTAGTTTCGAAATAGGTTTGCAGGATTTTGAAAAATCTTGGACTGGTTTGTTTCTTTGGATGAACGAGAACGGGTACAAAAAAGCGGATAGAAATCCTTTTGAGGTGTATCATAATGATTTCAATAAGCATCCTGAGAAGAAAGCGATAGTTGATTTTTATATACCGGTTGTGTAAAACGTTGATAATATTGCAGATACTTTTAACAATGGTATCGATTGCGTGGATTTCTTATGCCTGGGTGTAACCATAATGGCATAAAGTTGCTAATATAGCATGTCCCTAATCATATATGATGAAGAAGTTATCTACGCTCCTATTTCTTATTCTGTTTTTATTTCAGTCGCCTGCATTTAGTCAGCGGATGCCGCAACTTGGGATTGCTGCTTCATTAGAGAATGACGCGGTTCTTTATCAATCTGGTTTTCGGTTAATTGGGGTATCTGTTGGCAACCTGCTTTCGCCGAGGCTAAGCCATCAGCAATTTCTGCAGAAGGCCGCATCTGTAAAGAGCGCGAAATGTAAGGTTTACATGTGTAATAGTTTTTTTCCCGGAGAACTTAAAATTGCTGGCGATCAAGTGAATGAGCAGAAAGTGCTAAACTATGCAGATACGGTTTTTAGCAGGGCAGCTAAGGCAGGTATTCCTGCAATTGTATTGGGTAGTGGTTCTTCCAGAAGATTACCTGAGGGATATGATGTAAAAAAAGCAACAAATGATTTTATCCTATTGGCAAAGAAATTGGCGGTTTTAGCTAATAAACGCAACATTAAGATATTTTTGGAGGCCCTGAACAGTACCGAAACTAATTTCATCAATACTTTAAAGGATGCCGCTTATATCGTCAAGACTGTCAATCACCCTAATTTCAGGCTCAACGCCGACATCTATCATATGTTGAAGGAAAATGAATCTCCGCAAAGTATCATAGATGCTGGAGGAGTAATTGAGTATTGTGAAATTGCAGAGAAAGCTGAAAGGACTTATCCAGGCTTTAAAGGAGACGATTTTGTTCCCTATCTTAAAGCGTTAAAGAAAATAAAGTACAAAGGTTACATCTTTATTGAAGGTCGCTGGAAAGATTTAAAAGTTGAAGCGCCATTGGCTAAGGCTTATATGAAAAAGCAGTTGGAGCTGGCTTATCAATAGTTTAATGGTGCGGTTACGATTCAAAATGGTAACTTACAATCGAATTAATCTCCCCATAAATGAAAGCATTTATCTTCCTATTCCTACCTTGGATTTTTATAAGTAGTTGTCAAAATTATAAGTCTTATACCGTTGAAGGAAAAAAAGTCTTTTATCACGACTTTGACGACGGAGGCGGCAAACTGAAGTTTATAGTGACAATTGCAGATTATAAAACATTTAAAGATTTCGGTGGACACTATGGGTTGGATAAAAACCACGTTTACCATCGTGGAGCAATATTGCTTGCCGCCGACCCTTCTACATTTGAAGCATTGGATGATATTTTTGCAAGAGACAAAAGTCATGTCTTCTTTGGAGAGAAGCTCATCTACGGTGCTGATCCGCAAACGTTTCAACTAATAGCAAACAGTTTATATACAAAGGATAAAAATGATTACTACATATTCGAGTCGCAAGTACATGTAAGTGACAAAGCGAGCTTTTTTATGTTCAATAATTCAAGATCATTTGGATGGGCAAAAGACAAAAATTACTATTACATAAAAGAAAAAAAATATCCCTTATCTGATTACGAGAGTTTTACCCCGATAGGAGAAGATTACGCAAAAGACAAGTTTCAAGTATATTATCAGGGTTCAGTTGTTAGAGGAGCTGATCCTGCTACATTTCTAGTAGCTCGAAATGGTACTGCACAAGATAAACATGGCGAATACAGGGATGGACTTAGACTTAAAGATATCTCGCCACGTTAATGTAGACAATAATTATCTATTAACGGGTGCTGTTATGGAAATCCCATAGGTTTTGCATCTAACTAGGATAAGCACTACATTAGATTGCAAACGCCCTAACCAAATATCTGTATGATAAAACCTTACCTCATTGTGCTCTGCCTTGCGCTGGGAGCGCTCCACACATTTGGTCAATCCCAAACTTTTCAAATTGAAAACATTACCAAGCCTGTTAAACCCCTTCCAACTGTTCCTTCAAAAGACCTTTTTAAGGGCATAGATAAAGACTTTGTAAAGTTTTCAGTTTCGGAACCTATTCTTGATTACGGTACTCACCCAGTAATTATGGGCTACTTAAGAGCTTACCAGTATCATTAATAGGAAGAGTAAGTAATTTATTATGAAAGTTAGATTCGTTCTCGCACTATGTATTCTAATATCTACGTTTGCTAATGCCCAAAAATTATTTTCGGACACCTCAGTGTTTGTAGGGCCACCAAGAATGCCACCTGATTATTGGTATGACACCACTTTTGTTCGCACTTTACGTGAAGTTAAGCTAAAATTTAATCCCCCTGCTGGATTTACATCAGTCGGTATTTCCAAAGCAGATGGGGGAAAGTTTTTCAACACCAGAGGCCGATATGTCGCTACGTTTTGGAAGGTCATAATGAGCAAGGATAGCAATACAGCAATTGGATTATTGCTTGTTGCACCTAGTGCGCCTTTCTATGGACGAGTGCTCGATTTAATTGATAACGTTAAGGCTCCTTTCGGTGTTTTAGCAGACAGGAATCAGCCTTTCAGGGAGTTAGGTAAAACGGAACTAGCTAAATCAGGGGCAACTTATGGCGTAGAATTCATGACAATAAATGCAAAACCTTTTATGAAAAAGTTTAATCATCACAGATTCGTTTTTCTCGCATCTGAGAATTTCGATGTCTTCATGGTATATTTTTCAACCACACCTAAACTGATTGACTTTTATCGAATGTACAATCCGGATATTATTGAGAGACTATAGGATTAGGAAAATCATCCTTATATTGTAACCACCTAATATAAATTATGAAATCTACATTGATCCTACTTTCAGCATGTCTCGTTTTAATGCTTGGCAGCTTTATTATAAAACAAGATGGTACTCCTTTAGATGGAACCTGGGAACTTAAGGATTTTAATTACGGTGGTGATAAGGGTTCTAATCCTAGTCCACGAAACGTAAAAATGTTCGAGAATGGAAAGTTTGGCTTCTATCTGCTTTATCCAGAAGGAACTAAAAAAACTATTGATGGAACTTACAAGGTTCTCGACTCTAATTATTATACTGAAACCATAGTTGCAGCAGTAAACAAACCGATGATCGGCAAGACTTATAAAATCAAGTATCAAATTGCAGACACATTATTAATCATGAGTGGCACGTTTGATGGCCCAGGTGGTGTGGTTAGTTACTCTGAAACTTGGGTAAAGGTTAATCCGAAGATTGTCGCATCTCTGGGTAATTCTTTAAATGTTAATTAAGACATTGAAGAAGGAATATTTTAACTTATTTGTAAGTTGTATAACTGAAATATAAGTTATAAATTTATGACAGTTGTTTATTCATAATGAGATTATAGCTGTTACCTTTCTATGTGCGTAATACCCTGGCATTAAAGCTATTATTGATTAAAGAAAGAAATGTATCAGAGAGATTATATTTTAGTTGAACTACAGAAGTTTGCAAGGATGATGGCCAGATTGATGGGCTTGAAAGAGGCAGGTAAATTGGAAGAATTTGATTTGGAAGTGGAAAGTATCCTTCAAACAGAATACGATAGTGATTTGGATGATATACTAGCACTTGACGAAGATGCTTTCAATAGTTTTTTGCAGAATAAAAATTTCAGTGCTGAAAAATTGAACGCCTTAAGCCAGATTTTATATGTGTACGCACAGCCATTTGATACTGATGACGTGACGCCCCTACTCCTAAAAAAGATCTTGATAATATTTGATTTATTAGCCGAACGGCATCATTACACTTCGTTTGAGAATACAGAGAAAAGCAATGCCATACTTCGGTATTTGGCCTTAACTTAAGGCGATAGTAGAATTAATCGATTGTGAGCTATTCCATATTAAGCGGAATATTGGATATGTGGTTACAAAATCATATCTAATCAAACTATTATGGGTAAATATAGTTGCCACTGATACGGCCGTCATAGATACATAGTGGTATTTATTGTTGTGTTCGGTTATTTAATCAGTTCAAAATTTACATTTTTATATCAGATCAAGTACTTATGCTGTTTTTTTTAACATTCTATAATTTCTTTTTTATTGCTCTTTTTTCTGTCAAATAGCATATCTGCACAGCAAGTTTTGATCAAGGGTACTGTTATGGATACGGTAACCGACCAAAGTCTAGATAACTGCGACTGTAGAAATAATGGTATTTAGTCGGCACGTAAGGTAGTTATACTCAAATTTGTTAAATCAAAATATGGAATCAGGCATTCATCTTCATCATAGTTAAAACTAAACTCTACTATCATGGCCGAATTAAGTATTGCCTCAAACAGAAAAGCGACTCCTAAAGTTGACTTAACTGCAATGGTTGACCTAGCATTTTTGCTGATCACCTTTTTTATGCTGACCACATCCCTGTCTAAACCGATCGCAATGGATATTGCCAAACCAGATGAGAGTGAGGATGCATGGACGGAATTGCCTGCGTCAAGGACGATGACTATCCTTTTAGGTGCCAATAATCAAATTGCCTGGTACATGGGTGTTGATGGAAAAAGCGAACCTTCGGTTACTACGTTTAGTGGAATACAAAAATTTATATTGGAGAACAAGAACAAAGTTAGCCTGGCGAATGGCAATAATCCCAGAAAATCTTTAGTAGTGATAATTAAACCTACAAAGGCCTCGAGTTACAAGAACTTTGTCGACATCATGGATGAACTGAACATCGCTAAATTGACTTCCGCCCCGGCAATTGATGACGATCATTTTAGTAATGAAGAGCGCAATTTTCTAAGGGAACATCATATGATTAGGTAAATCATCAAATGATTGGCTAATTTTTTATTATCTTGACAGAATAATTAACCAAATAACGCTTTCATATAACGATCTCTTCTCTTTCAAGTTCGAAGATAGTGCGAACGTTCAATTAAACACCGCGTTTTGTCATTCAGAGCGCAGCGAACAATCTAGTCCTCCAGGTATTCTTCATTAAGGAATTTCCAATCCTTATTTTCCAATGATACCAAAGCATTTTTTTTCGCACGCGACCAACCTTTTATTTCTTTTTCACGCTGAATGGCTTGATCTATGTATTGATGATTCTCAAAATAAACGAGAAAATGACACCTGTATTTCTTAGTAAAAGCAGAATCGCGAGTGCCATTTTTATGTTCTTGCAGCCTTGCGGACAGGTTGTTTGTTACACCAGTGTATAAAACAGTCTTGTTAGCATTTGTTAAAATATAAACTGAGTAGTGATGGTCACGCATGATTCGTTGTTGTTAAATGAAAAAGAGATTCTTCGCTACGCTCTGAATTACAAAAGTAAATTAATTTGATCAATTGACTTTGTTAGAAACTAAAAGAGATTCTTCGCTGCGCTCTGAATGACAAAGGTTAGTTGAATGACAAAAGTTAGTTGATGACAAAAGTTAGTTGAATGACAAAAGTTAGTTGAATGACAAAAGTGAATTAATTTGATTAATTGGCATTTGTTAGAAACTTAAAGAGATTCTTCGCTGCGCTCTGAATGACAAAGGTTAGTTGAATGACAAAAGTTAGTTGAATGGCGAAGGTGAATTAATTTGATTAATTGGCATTTGTTAGAAACTAAAAGAGATTCTTCGCTGTGCTCTGAATGACAAAGGTTAGTTAAATGACAAAGGTTAATTAAATGACAAAGGTTAGTCGAATGGCAAAAGTTAGTTGAATGACAAAAGTGACAAAGCTAAATTAGATGATAGTGCTAAAGCCTAATCAATAAAGCTTAATCAATAAAGCCTTCGACTTTTAGGATTTTGCGGACGTTTTCCAATTCATTTTGGAGTACGTTAATGATAACAATGCCGTTCTTACCCTCAATTCCATAAATTGTTGTAGCATCTGCGTCTTTCAAAACTTCAATAGAAGTGATTGTTCCTTGGGGAAGAACAGATAGAAAGTTACGTTCTTTTGGTTCTATCGACATACCAACTAGCTTGATTGTTTTTTCGCCGTCTTTTATGATGTATAAAGGTAATTTATTTTCGTTGTTAACTTTTATGCCGAAAACTGTGCTCGGTACAGCGCTTGCCACGTATGGCTTTATACCGTAATATTCGACGATTTGTTTTGCACTTAACTCCATTTCCTGATCAGTCAACGGACGGTCGTACAACATGAACCTGGCCATTTCTCCCACAAACGATTCTCTTCCTGGATGTTCTACGGCATCTCGCTCCTGTCCTATCGCCATGCGTGAAGGATTCACATTTTTACTTACCGGAAATGGACTGGTGGCAATGGCTTTTGCACCCTCATTAAGGTATAGGGAAAGGGTTACAGTATCTGTTCCTTTCCCCATTCTGCCCATAATTAAATAGTATTGATCTTGTTTTACAATCTCTTTTGAGGTAACGTAAGGGTTATTTTGATCCCAGCGACCGAATGTTATGGCATTTCTACTGCTCATCCAAAAACTATTGTCATCGTTAAATCCGCCCCAGAAACCTTCGTTGTTCGGCTTGTTACGTAAGTTGCCGAAAAAGCAATTTACATTTGGCAACTCTCCTGATTGTTTTCCAGCCTTTAGTACTGCGAACCAGGTGTAACCGCCACCCATAGTCAGGTGATCGAACGCATCTTCATCCATATTAACCAGTTCCTGCTTATTGAAAACAAGCGTATTGTGACCATTTAGTTCTGCAACCTTTGTTGTTAATTTTGGTCGCCCTGATCCTGGTACTTTTCTTCCCTCGTCGCGTTTGGAAAAGTCCTTCACCACAAATGATTTGACCTGGTTTTTCCACTGCTCTACTTTATCTCCATCTGCCACAACTACGCCTTTATCGGCATTCAAATCTACAATTAGTCTATCGCGACTGATTTTTTGAGCATATACAGAACTGATAGATGCGGTTAACAGGATGGAAAAGAGGAGCTTCATCATATTTGGTTTTATGTACCAATATAAGGAAAATTTTTGCCATACCAAGCTAAGGCGAGCGCGATGTCCTGTTGCACCAAATTATGTCCTGTGGTCAGGTTGATTGCTTCTACATTAAATCCTCCTGTTAGTAAGGATTTCACATAATTTTCAGTGCTTGAAGGATCAACGGTTGGATCCAAGCTACCATTGCTCATGAAAACGGGTACTTTGTTAGCTGCCGTGAAACTTCCGAGTTCTTTAAATGGCTGCATTGGTCTGAACAAGATCGCACCAGCAAGGGCATTTGGATGTTTTACCAGCATCGCCCCTGCGATATTGGCACCGTTTGAATAGCCAAGCGCAACAATCTTTTTAGCGTTAAAGCCTTCTTTTATTGCCGTATCCTGTAAAAAAGCAAGCAACTCGTCAGTCCTAAAGGCGATATCCTGTTCATCGAATATTCCCATACCCAAGCGCTTAAAAAATCTTGGCATTCCATGCTCTGAAACGTTGCCCCTAACACTTAATAAGTTTAGGTTATCGCCAAAACTTTCACCCAATGAGATCAAGTCGTGCTCGTTACCTCCGGTTCCGTGCAAAAGTAAAAGAGTATTGGCTTCGGGATTTCCCGAAGCTTTGTATATGTATTTTAACGGTTGATAATTCATGATGTCTCCTTAATTTAATTTTACCAATCTGGCTTCTATTTCTGCACGCTGACTTTCATATTGTGCTGGAAGTTTTAAGTGCTGGCCTAATTCTTCTAATGGTTCGTCTACCGTAAAGCCTGGGTTTTCTGTTGCAATTTCAAACAATACACCCCCTGGTTCTCTGAAATAAAGTGAATGGAAATAGTTGCGGTCGATTTGAGGCGTGATGCTCAACCCAAGCTTCACGATCTTTTCCCTGAACTCCATTAAGATCTCATCGTTCTTAACCCTGAAAGCTACATGATGCACAGTTCCATTAGCATTGAAACCTCTGTTTTCTGTTGGAATTTCCACAATGTCAATTATCGAAGCTTCATTTACAGCATCTGTTGTATAACGGAATCTGTTAGCTTCTGTGGCAGTCAATTTATAGCCAAACACGCTGGTTAATATAAAGGCTGTAGCAGTTTTATCTTTCAATGTCAAGGTTACATGGTGGAAACCTCTTGTTCCTGTCGCCGCAGTTACTTCTGCAGTTTCCCATGGTTTGCGACTATCGTTCTCTACCTCTGTAAGCTCCAGCTTCAATCCATCTGGATCAAGAAAGGTTAGGTATTTCTGTCCGAATTTTTCTGCCGGTTTGTTATATATAACATTGTTGTCTTCAAATCTTTTGATCCAAAAGTCTATACTTCCTTTTGGGATGGAGTAACCAATTTCTGTAGCCATGCCAGATCCTTTTCTGCCTTGTTGTATTTCATTTCCCCATGGAAAGAAGGTTAAAATGGTACCGGCGCTACCTGTTTCGTCGCCAAAGTAAAAATGGTAAGTATGAGGGTCATCAAAATTTACAGTTTTCTTTAAGAATCGTAATCCCAATACCCTGGTGTAAAAGTCAAAATTGCGTTTGGCGTCTCCTGCTATTGCAGTGATGTGGTGAATGCCTAAAATTCTATTTTCCATGATCTTTTGTTTTTGATACCTCAAAGATATGGCTGCACAAAACCCTGCGCATTGAACTAGGACAAGAAAGAATTAGCTTACCTTTTTTCGATGATCATCCGTTTACGCACTTTACTTAGGAATTCTGGAGTCATGCCCAAATACGATGCAATATAATGTTGCGCCACACGCTGAGGGATACTGGGGTAGTGATCCAGGAAGTCCAGGTACTTTTGTTCTGCAGTTTTTGCGATGCTAAAGAACAACCTGTTCTGCATGGCAGCCACATTGCGCTCAACCAAAATGCGATAAAAACGCTCAAACCTGGGCAATTTGACAAGCAATTCTTCTTTACTGCGCGGGCTAAGGTATAAAAGTTCACAATCTTCCAACGTTTCTATGAACAGGTTACCTGGTTTCTGATCTGCAAAGCTGGCAATATCACTTATCCACCCATTTTCTATACCGAATTGAATAATGACTTCATTGCCATTATCGTCAATATAATATTTACGCAAACATCCCTTTACGATGAAAGCTTCGAAGTTGCATACCTCGCCTGCCCGCAATAGAAACGTTTTTTTAGCATATGCTTTATGCTTTAGCAGTTTATTAAATTCATTGAGTTCATCAGTACCGAAGCTGACATACCGGGTTACATTTTTATTGATTTCTGTGAACATGTAGGGGAATTGTGCTTTTCAATTTAAAATGAATATAGCGTTTTATATAGAAATACTGCTTTTATTGCTCAATCCAATTGCTATATTAGTGATCAAAACTATTCTCATGAATTTCATTATCCAATTGCTCGTTAATGCCGGAATCCTTTTAAGTATGACTTATTTACTACCCACCGTTCGCATCAAAAATTATACTACTGCGATTTGGGTTGCGCTTGTTATTGGCTTGCTGAATGCAACTGTTGGTTTTCTAATTAGACTTCCCTTAAATATTGTAACGTTGGGCTTGCTTTCCTTTTTGATTCATTTGGCCGTGACGTCACTAATGATAAAGTTAGCCGATATTTTATTTTCAGATTTTGAAGTAAAAGGTTTCGCCCCGGCGGTGATCATAGCTCTTGTTATGGCGATTGTAGGAAGCTTGATTACAGTCTTTTAATACACATTTTTTTTGTCGATATTGTGTGTTACCAAACCAACACACCATGACCTCTACACCCCTAGCTCCGAAACACAGGATTGAATCTATTGATATTTTAAGAGGATTAGTCATGCTCATCATGGCAATTGATCACACCAGGGATTTTTTGCATTTGGGACATCCAAACCCTACCGACTTAACTTCAACCAATCCTATTCTATTCTTTACACGATTCATCACGCACTTTTGTGCACCCACTTTTGTCTTTTTAAGCGGCATCTCGGCTTATTTGGCCAGCACCAGGCGTACCAAAGCTGAAATGAGTATTTTTTTATTGAAGCGGGGAATTTGGCTTATGGTGGTTGAAGTTGTTTTGATAACACTTGCCATCACGATTGACCCCGGTTATCATTTCATCATTTTACAAGTGATATGGGCTATTGGCGGTTCTATGATTTTGCTGGCACTTTTAATTTGGCTTAAGCCAAACATTATTGGCATTATAGGTTTAGTGATATTTTTTACCCACAACATACCTGATATAGTGAACATCGCGCCTATTGCAGATACTATGGCCTGGAAATTTTTGGTATCGGCAAATACCGCGAATTCATTATTTCCGATATCGGCCGACCGAGAGCTCTTTGTGTTATACGCACTGCTGCCCTGGGCCTCCGTGATGTTCATTGGATTCTGGTTTGGTTCGTTTTATCAGAAATCTTATCCTACAACACAACGAAGGAGCATATTGCTAATTTCTGGCCTATTTCTTCTTACACTATTCGGTTTGTTAAGGGCTTTCAACATTTATGGGGATCCAGCACCCTGGGCTACGCAAAAGACTTCAACATTGTCATTGATTTCCTTCCTAAATGTTTCCAAATATCCTCCTTCATTACTGTATTCAAGTATAACACTTGGAGTAGCTCTAATTTTTCTCTCACAGGTCGAAAATGTTACAAGTCAATTTTCCAAAGTCTTAAAAGTTTATGGAAGTGTTCCATTCTTTTACTACCTGTGCCATTGGTATATTTTAATGCCAACTACTATTGTCACATTTTTTGCACAAGGATTTAAAACGAGTGATGCGAAAGAATTTGATGGAATGCCTCCTACTTTCGGATTTCCGCTTTGGGGAGTATATTTAACATGGATTGCAGTTATTGTTTTACTTTACCTGCCTTGCCGCTGGTACGGGAAATACAAAAAAACACATAACCATTGGTGGCTGAGTTATATTTAATCTAAAATATTCACTTCAATGACCTCAGCAGCATCTTTTAGCAACCTGCGGGAGTCTTTCGACAGGTTAATTAGAAATACCATTTTACCCTCTTTTTGGTAACGCTGGGTTAATTTGTGCAATGCATCCAGTCCGGACATGTCTGCTACCCTGCTCTCCTTAAAATCGATGATTACCCTATTGGGATCTGCGTCAACCTCAAATTTCTCATGGAAGGCGGTAACTGATCCAAAAAATAGCGGACCGAATATTTCATACCTTTTAGCACCTGTTTCATCTATATATTTTTTGGCTCTAATTCTTTTTGCACTTTCCCATGCAAACACGAGTGCAGAAATAATGACGCCAATTAATACAGCAAGGGCCAGGTTGTGAAGTAAGATGGTAATGACTGCAACAGTGATGCCGACAAAAATATCTTGCCTCGGCATTTTATTAATGATCCTGAAACTGGCCCACTCAAAAGTGCCTATGGCTACCATAATCATTACTCCTGTTAAAGCTGCCATTGGTACGCGACCAATTATTGGTGCGCCAAATAATATGATCACCAAAATGGTTAGCGATGCGACAATTCCGGAAAGCCTCGCTCTTGCTCCTGCGGATAGGTTGACAAATGTTTGCGCAATCATCGGACATCCCCCCATACCAAAGAAAAATCCGTTTAAAATGTTTGCAGCACCCTGCGCCACGCATTCCCGATTCCCATTTCCACGGCTTGAGGTGATTTCATCAACCAGGTTTAAGGTTAGCAAGCCTTCTGTAAGACCAACGCAAGCCATAATCAATCCGTAAGGAAAAATAACTTTAAATGCCTCAAAACTGAAGGGAATATTGGGTATGTGAAAGGGAGGAAAACCCCCGCTCACCGAAGCAATATCTGCCACTGTTTTGGTATGAATGCCGAAGCCCAGCACTAACATATAGACAACCACAATGGCAACCAGTGAAGGCGGAACAGCTTTACTGATTTTTGGAAAGAACAGGACGATGGATATGGTGAGCGCGACTAGTCCCCCCATAATCATTAATGGTGTTCCAGTTAACCATGTTTCTTTGCCGGCGGTAATTGTTTTAAATTGCTCCAATTGAGCCATAAATATCACAACGGCAAGACCGTTCACGAAGCCGTACATTACAGGCTGTGGAACCAGCCTGATAAATTTACCAAGTTTGAAGAGGCCAATCGCAATTTGAATAATTCCCGCCATCGCCACTGCAGCAAAAACATATTCTAAGCCATGGCTTTTCATTAAGGCGATAAGCACAATCACTACGGCGCCTGCTCCTCCGGAGATTAACCCAGGCCTGCCTCCAAATACAGACGTAACCAGTCCCATAATAAAAGCTGCGTATAACCCCGTAAGCGGCGGAAAACCAGCTAGAATAGCAAATGACAATGACTCCGGCATCATAGTCATCGCGACGGTTAAACCTGCCAGAATTTCGGTCTTATAATAAACTTTTTTAGAAAAATCAAACAGGTTGAGGCTATAAGGCATTTTTTGGGTTTAAGCGAACAAATCTAAATATTTAAAAACAACTTTTAAGGAGTGGTGTTGTACTAGCAAAACTTACCATTATGAAAAACACAACAGTATTAAACGACCTAATAGAAATTAACAATGACCGCGTTGCAGGATTTGAGAAGGCAATAGCTGACATTAATGATGAAAATGTTGACTTAAAAGCGATTTTTCAACAGTATAGCGCGCAGAGTCGCAAATTTGCACAAGAGTTGACTGCAATCGTTGCAGGTGCAGGTGAAGAAACAGAAACAGGAAACAGCATTGCCGGTACACTACATAGAGCTTGGATTGATGTGAAAGCTTTATTTGGTGGTAGCGATCGCGAAGGCATTTTAAATGAAGCTGAGCGTGGAGAAGATGCAATAAAAGCAGCTTATAAATTAGCTTTGGAAAAAGGTGAGCTAAGCGGAGAAGCAATGGAGACTGTAAGCAGCCAATCTGAAGATATTAAAGCAGCTCATGATGCGATAAAAGCGTTACGTGATGCAGCAAAAATTTTGAACTAGTAACACATTTCATCTACCTATTGAAAAGCCGCCTTGAAGCGGCTTTTCTTGCATAATTTAGTTCCCGTTACTGAGACTTTACCCGGCGACCTTCAGCTTCTGAACTGCTTGAGCGCTCTCTTGCAGCTTTAATGTCGTTACTTCCGAAACGGTAAGAGCAGGTTAAGCGAAATACCTGGCTCTCCCAACGTTCGTTTACTACATATTGCTGTGAAGCCAATGCACTGGTTATCCTGCTCTTTTGCAATTTAAACGCGTCATTAGCTGCGAATTTAACATCCAGCTTCTTGTTCATAAATGATTTCTTAACGCCGAGATCTATGCCATACTGAGGATCAATTATGATGGTTCCATAGATTTGCCTGGACTGGTAATATCCACCTATTTCTATATTCAGCGTTGAATTAATCGAAATAGTTTGATTGGTATTGAAATTTAATGCAACTCTGCCACTTTCGTAGGCAGCACCTAAAAGATCCGGTGTTTTGAATTTGTTATAATAGGTAGTTAGGTTGTTACTGGTACCCCACCACTTGGTTATCTTTATGGGATAGCTGATGTTAATGTTGTAGGAATCCTGGGTTGCCAAATTTTGATTAGAAATGAAAATTGTTTTCTTAACCGTATCCGTAAGCAAAACATCTGATATCACATCAGTGGTGTGACTGTAACCCATGGTTATGTTTAGCGTTTTCTTAAATCCATAAGAAAGCTCAAACGAATTAGTGTACTGCGGCTTTAAAAATGGGTTTCCAAAACGGTAGGTATACAGATCCACATAGTTTATGAATGGATTTAAGGAACCGTAATCAGGCCTGTCGATTCTCCTGCTGTAAGAGATACCCATATCGTGATCTTTGGACAGATCCTGCTTAATAAATACACTGGGAAATAGGTCTAAATAATGCCTGTTTACTACTTTTTGCTCCGTAATGGAATTCCCTTTTGAGTTGGTTTGTTCAGCACGAATGCCAAGCTGTATAGAAGTGTTCTTATATTTCTTGGCCAGGTTGGCATAAGCAGCATTTATGTTTTCATCATAAAGAAAATGGTTGCTTCGCCTCGGGTCGTTGTTCCAGACGTTGCTTTCAAAATTTTCAAACATGAAGTTGTTGTCTGTCCCCACAATGCTGGCCTTCAATCCAAACTCCAACTTTGTTTCTTTATTGATTGGATAAGTATAGTCTGCCTTTGCAGCTTGAATTGTTGTCTTATTAGGCGTAGCATTTCTGAAATAATAATCGGGCTTTAATTGCTGACCAGCAGCGTTGTAATACCTGTTGTTGAAATCATTATTATCTCTTCCTGAATACTGTGAAAAATCGATGTCGGCAGAAATCTCCTGACCCAACGTATCAATTGTTCCTTTGTAGTTTAAGTTGTAGACCATACTGTTGTAACGGTAATTGCTGGGGTTATTTGCCACTACTGAGGAATCCGTTTTACCAGGAGTATCACCAATCAGGGTAAGCACGTCGGCAGTGCTGTTCCCATTACTGTTCGTTCCATTAAAGGCGAACCCAATGGTGTTCCTATCGTTAATAAAATAATCTATACCGGCCTTGTAATTGGCATTGGTTCTGGTTCTTATACTTCCATTGGTTTGATCAAAGTAAGTTTTGTTGGCAGCAGTGTTATTTACCCTGACAATATCTGTGCTGCCAAATCTTTTGCTCTTTCCCAAATCGGCATTGCCGTAAACATTAAACTTCTTTTCTCGGTGATTTAAGGTTATTCCTCCGTTTCCTTTATAGTATCTTCCGTATCCAGCACCTGCAGTTAAAGATCCGTTTGTGCCGTAGTTTCTGTTCTTTTTAAGTTTGATATTTATAATTCCCGAATTGCCGGAAGCATCGTATTTAGCAGATGGGTTGGTGATGAGCTCTATACTTTGAATGGCACTGCCCTCTGTTGAGCGCAGTAAATTGGCCAACTGCTCTGATGATAGATAGGTAGGTTTTCCATCTAGCATTACGTTTACACCTTGTTTGCCACGTAGACTGATGTTACCATCTTTATCTACCGTTACTCCGGGAGATTTTTGAAGAATTTCCAACGCACTGTTACCAGTAGCTAGCGCGCTGTTTTCCACATTGATTACCGTTTTATCAACCTGGCGCTCCACTAATGGCTTTTGCTTAACGATTTCTACACCCTTTAACAACTGTGCATCAGGCAATAGCTGGACATCTCCTGCCTGATGAATTTTATTTGGTGTCCCGTATTGATAAGGACCTCTGTACACTTTTTTATACCCCACTACGTAGAAAGCAAGCAGGTAATTCCCAGTGTTGATGTTTGAAAATGTAAATACACCGTCATCAGCACTCATTGTGCCTCTTACCACAGTGGAATCTTTAGCGTTTAATAAACTAACAGTGGCGTAAGGAAATGACTTTTTAGCTTCATCTAGCACTCTTCCTGTCAGTTTTCCATTAAGATCGCTTGTTTGTGCATTCAGTTTCAATGATAAAAGATTGAAAACTGCTAACATACCTCCCAAGGTAAAAATACGGGCGTAATTATTCTGGTTCATGATAGTATGACGGCCGCAATTGGGTAAACGTTGCAAAGCTACTTTGGGTTTTATACCAGCTTGGCTTCAATTACGACAAACGCCAAATTACAATCGACAAACTTTAACGCCCTGAAGTATTATTTGGCAGGCTTGACTTTCCTTCTCGTAAATCTTTTCAACTGTCCCATGTGTTCTGTTGGAACATTATCACCAAGCAGTTTACCCCAGGGCTTTAATCCATCTATCCTATCGAATATAATTTTAAGCACAGCGATAAAAGGTATGGAAAGGAACATACCTGGCACACCCCATAATGCAGCCCCAAGTAAAACGATAACAATTGAGATTAACGCATTAATCTGTACTTTGGAGGATACAATTCTTGGAACCAGAATATTATTATCGACAAATTGGATGACCGCATAAGCCAAAATGACAAGGAGTTGAGTTGTAAAGCCATCTGTAGTAACGGTGGCCATTAATACCGGTAACGCAATAGCTATGATGCCACCAATGTAAGGTAACAGATTTAAAATGGCGCCAATAACTCCAATTAGTATGGCATTTTGCACGCCCAGCGCCAATAAAGCGGCGGAGTTCATTACCGCTATTATTGATGTTTCTATTAATAGACCAACAATGTAACTTTGAATTGCGGCTTTAGTTTCCGTTAATATCTCTGCGACTTTGCTTTGATTCTCTTCTGAAAATACCTCATAGAGAAAATTGAGAATCAATGTTTTATATAGCATCATTAAAAAAACATACACCGGGATCAGGAAAACAATGCTGAGGATACCAAGTATACCGCTTAACGTTTGACCGATCATTCCCTTGCTGCTATTGGCGGCCTCGTTAACCATTTGCTTTTGTTTGGTAGCAGAAAGACCAAATGACTTTTGAAGCCAAATCTGTATATCGTGGATCAATTGGCCAAACTTTGTTTTGATCGCGTCCAGATCGTCAAAGAAATGGACCACCTGAGTAGATAAGAAATAAAATACGCCGGTAAGAATGGCGATTGCAATTAGCATGGATATAATAATAGCTACAACCTTTGGCATCTTACGCTCCAGTTTACTGGATAAAGGATTTAGCAGCGTAGCAATTAAGCAGGCGAATGCCAGCGGAACCAGTATGTCTTTTAGGACATAGAGTATAAATACAGAGGCTACCAATCCCAATAATATTACCGGAACTTTCATGTAGAAAGGATATTCTTTAAGCATGGCTATAGTTTAAGGGGTGTAATTTTACCCTGGTGTTTATTTCAGGGAGGTATATTCAATTCACATACCAGTTTTAGAGAAATATCAAGATGCTTTTATTTAAATTGACTGCAAAAATTATTTACCATGATTATCATTGCCATCCTGATTGTTTTAATTGCTGGTATCTACTTCGTATTCCGGACGAAAAAACCTGTTTTACAATTTCAACCTGTCCAAATTGAGGAGTTATTAGCCGAGCATATAGATTACTATAACCGCCTTAGTCAACCAAGCCAACAACTTTTCAAGCAGAAAGTTGATAAATTTCTATCTTCCGTTGGCATTGAAGGAGTAGGTTTTGACCTTAATGATACTGATCGGATCATGGTAGCAGCCAGTGCGGTCATTCCAATTTTTGGTTTTGAAGGCTGGACTTACCGCAACATTACCAATGTGCTTCTATACCCAGATACTTTTGACCATGATTTTCAATTTGAAGGTTCTGGACGCAATATCGAAGGAATGGTGGGCAGCGGATATATGAATGGGCAGATGATTTTGTCTCGTAGCGCGTTGCAAAAAGGATTCTCCAAAAACTCAGGCAAGAAAAATACCGGGATTCATGAGTTTGTTCATTTAATTGATGGCGCAGACGGCGCGATGGATGGTATACCTGAAGGCTTTCTCAAGCATGAATATACCGAGCCATGGATTAAAATGATGCACCAGGAAATCAATAAGATTGAGAGAGGACACTCGGATATTAATCCCTATGCCATTACCAACGAAGCTGAATTCTTTGCTGTAACATCCGAATATTTTTTCGAAAAGCCTGAACAGTTCAAGAACCACCACCCCGAACTTTACGAGATGCTAATTCGCGCTTTTGCGCAAGACCCGATAAAGGAGGAATCCTAATGGTTATGTTTTCTCTTCATTTCGTGATCTGCCGAATAAGGCCCGGAGCCAGTTACCCAGAACATGATCAGCAACAGCAGCACAACTAAAGACAGCCAGAGCTCTGAATTGAGCATGCTGAAACCACGGGAAATGTTAACAAAGAATACCGCTACTAAAAGAATTGGAATTTGCATTACTGCTGCAAAACGAGTGAGTAACCCGATCGCAATTAAAATGCCGCCAACCAGATGCACAAAACCAACGATGTGGATGGCAATACTGGCCATCATGCCTGAGAAACCGAAAACATTGTTTTGCAACAATAGATCCTGAAGACCCTGCGTATTGCTAACAATGGCAATTCCCTTACAAAAAATTAAGATACCCAAGCCGATACGAATAATGTCCAGCGCTTTTGCGGTATGTAAATCCCCCCAGCGCTCAATTTTCTGAATTACTGTCATAGCAAATCCTCCTGTTTATATTTTGGTATATTAAATATATGTATAATATACTGAAAATCAAAGAGTAATAAGTGATCATCAAACAAATGATAAATCGGAAACTATGCCGAAATTTCGTTAGCTTTATAAACTATCCTACGGAAGTCATTTCAGAAGACCACCTGATTTCCCAAGACTTCAAATTTTATCTAAGCGTAAAGCAGCATATCCCGATGGACAACGATGATTCTAGTGAACTGATCATTGCAAACAAAGCAATTGATTTTCAGAATAAAGAAAGAGAACTTCGTGCGGCAGAGCTCATTGTAGCCAATAAAGAACTGATCTTTCAAAATAAAGAAAAGGAAAACCGTGCAAGTGAGCTGATCATTGCCAACAAAGAGTTGGCTTTTCAAAATGAAGAAAAGGAGAAGCGTGCCCAGGAACTGGTTATCGCAAATGAGGAACTCGCTTTCCAGAACAAAGAAAAAGAACTGCGGGCCGCAGAACTGATAGTAGCAAACAAAGAGCTTGTTTATCAAAACAAAGAGAAAGAAAAACGCGCCAAGGAATTGATAACGGCAAATAAGGAATTAAAAAAGGCAGAAGACAATGTTCGTAAACTTAATGATGAACTGGAGCAAAAAGTAATTGAACGAACAGCCCAATTGGAGTCAGTAAATAAAGAACTGGAGTCTTTTTCCTACTCCGTTTCGCATGATTTGCGGGCCCCTATCCGGGCAATTGACGGTTATACTAAAATTATCATTGAAGATTACGGCGAATTGTTTGATCTTGACGGGATAAAGATTCTTAAGTCGATCATTAACAATTCAAAGAAAATGGGTCAGCTTATTGATGACCTTCTCGCTTTTTCAAAGCTCGGTAGAAAACAAGTAAGTTTTTCAGAAATTGACATGATGAAGCTAGTCAGTTCTGTGCGGGAAGAACTCTTGTTTGGTGAGGGTGAAAATGTACCTGAGTTTAAAATCGCAACACTACTTCCAGCAAAAGGAGATCAGGCATTAATAAAACAGGTATGGATTAATTTGATAGCTAATGCCGTCAAATATTCAAAATACAAACAGCATACAACCATAGAAATCGATTCGTTTAACAAAGGGAATCAAACCGTCTATTTTGTGAAAGACCAAGGTGCCGGATTTGACATGGCATACTATGATAAGCTCTTTGGAGTTTTTCAGCGTCTGCACTCACAAGCCGAATTTGAAGGCACCGGAATCGGTTTGGCAATTGTTCAAAAAATAGTAAGTCGCCATCATGGAAAGGTATGGGCTGAATCTATATTAACCGAAGGGACTTGCTTTTATTTTAGCTTACCTAGCACAAGTAAATTATAAAATGATATACGACAACATAGAAATACTTTTCGTTGAAGATAGCTTTGATGATGCGATGTTAACGATTAGAGCACTTAAGAAGAGTGGCTTTACCAATAAATTGCATCATGCGACTGACGGCGCGGATGCTTTAGACTTTATGTACTGCCAGGGGGTATATAGCGAAAGAGATATTAATGTTCATCCCAAATTAATTTTGCTTGATCTGAAAATGCCAAAAGTTTCAGGACTCCAGGTATTGGAGAAGCTAAAAGCAAATCCCGAAATGCGATCTATCCCAATAGTGATGCTAACTTCTTCTAATGAGGGGCCGGATATTGAGCAGTGTTACGCCCTGGGCGCAAATAGCTATATCGTAAAACCGGTTGACAGTGATAATTTTTTCAATGCCATAAAAGAAATTGGCTTATACTGGATGGTATTAAGTCAGTCTGGCAATTAATTTTCATTACCTCCAGCCTATGATACCCAATCTAAGGATCCTTATTCTTGAGGATAATGAAACCGATGCTGATTTACTCAATCGCGAGTTAAAAAAGTCTGGTTTAACATATACTTCAAAAGTTATTCAAACCCTTGAAGAATACCAGAAATCATTAATCGATTTTTCGCCAAATCTAATCTTGTCCGACTACTCCATGCCATCATTTGATGCAGCAACGGCATTTCGCATTAAGCAGGGATCCTACTCACATGTTCCATTCATAATAGTTTCTGGAACTATTGGGGAAGAAAATGCGGTAGAATTAATAAAGGATGGGGTTACTGATTACGTTTCAAAACAAAAGCTCTTTACGCTTACGAACAAGATTACCAGAGCTTTAAAGGATGTTGAGTATATGAAAGAACGATTAGCAATTGCTGCTGAATTGAAAGGCAAACAGGAACAACTTCAAAAAGCAAATGAGAAACTTCTTGCAGAAAAAGAAAAGGTTAGAGTAGTAAATCTGGAACTTTCTTTATTTAATAAGGAGTTAGAGCAGCGGGTAAACCGCAGGACAAAAGCGTTGGCGGAAAGTGAAAGTATGTTTAGAACCACAATGGAAACCATTCCTCAAATTGCCTGGACAAATACAGTGAAGGGTAAGGTCATGTTTTACAACCAGCGATGGTATGATTACACTGGTCTTATTGAAGACAAATATGGTTTGAGAAACTATAGCGCAGTAATACACATTGACGACCGAAGAACGTATGCTACTCATTTCAGGGGCATTCTAAACACTCGCAATGGTGGCGAATTTCAGATTCGTGCTAAGCGTGCGGATGGGATTTACAGATGGCACCTGATTCGCATTATGCCCGTTTTAGATGATGAGGAGGTGAAGCTGTGGGTGGGCACGGCAACTGATATTGAAGACCTTAAACAACTGCAACAACATAAGGATGATTTCATCAGCATAGCTAGTCACGAGCTTAAAACCCCAATAACAAGCTTAAAAGCATCATTGCAATTGTTGGACAGGATAAAACATAAACCTGCATCAGAAATGTTGTCTGTATTGATTAACCAGGCCAATAGAAATTTGGGTAAAGTAAATGCATTAATTGAGGACCTGCTAAATGCAAGTCTGGCAAACGAGGGACATCTTCAAATCCATAGAAAGCCCGTGAACATCGGAATTTTAATTGCGCAATGTTGCGAACAGGTGCGTACTGAAGCTATTTATTTGATTGTTACTCAAGGCAATGGAAACTTCGAAGTATTTGCGGATGCTGTAAGGATTGAGCAAATTATTGTGAATTTTGTAAATAATGCTATTAAATACGCACCGCTATCTACTGAAATTTTGATCACGATAGCCGTTACAGGAGAAGATTTAAAGATATCAGTAACGGATAAAGGACCAGGTGTTGACCAAAAGAAGCTAGCCAGTTTGTTTGACAGATATTACCGGGTAGACAATAGCGAAACCACATACAATGGCCTTGGTTTGGGCTTGTATATAAGCTCAGAAATTATCAAAAAACATAAAGGACAAATTGGCGTTGATAGCCAACTTGGGATAGGAAGTACCTTCTGGTTTACCATACCAATTGCAGAATAAGAAAGAAAACAGCTTTCTATCAGACCATTGAAGGTTATTTTAGGTTTACAAAAACCAAAGAAGCATCGCTTTGCGTAAATGCTGACATACCTAAGAAAAACTAAAATGAAAAAAATTATTCTATCAGTTGTTGCCGTAGTAGCTATGGCATGTTCAACTCAAGTGCAGGCTCAAAAAAATCCAATGGTTGGCGGTGCTGCTATGTATGCAACCAAAGATATTGTTGACAATGCCGTTAATTCTAAAGATCACACTACACTTGTTGCTGCAGTAAAAGCAGCTGGCTTAGTAGAAACACTAAAAGGCGCTGGTCCGTTTACCGTGTTTGCTCCTACTAACGCTGCGTTTGATAAGCTTCCGGCAGGAACTGTTGGTACTTTGGTTAAACCTGAAAACAAGGCTATGCTGACCAAAATTTTAACCTACCATGTTGTTGCTGGTAAAATGGACTCTAAGAGCATTGCAAAAGCAATTAAAGCTGGTGGCGGAAAAGCTGAACTAACCACTGTAGAAGGCGGAAAGCTCTGGGCTTGGATGGAAGGTAAAAAACTTGTCCTTAAAGATGAAAAAGGCGGAATGAGTACCGTGACCATTGCAGATGTAATGCAGAAAAATGGTGTTATCCACGTTGTGGATACGGTATTAATGCCAAAATAAGTATACTACCTATGAAAACTAAACCGCAGACAAGCAATTGTTTGCGGTTTTTTTTACGCTAATTTTTGTCAATCATCCTACTAATTCCAATTAAAATTGAGCTTAAGACTAAAAATAAAACTGTTACCCCAACAGAATTGATCATAACCTGTCCGTATCCAAATTTGCTAACATCTATAAATGGATATGGATAGTAGCCTGAAATTGCACCTCTAATTAAACAATAAAATAAATAAAGTAACGGGAATATTGCCCAAGGCAAGAGACTACTCCATTTGATCTTTGTTTTAGGTACAAAAATAACCCAGTAGAACAAATAGGTTAATGGACTTACTGTATGTAAGATAAAGTCGGCAACGATAAACCAGCCCTCCAATTTAAATATGCCCTTTAGCAATACAGCATAGATCAACCCTACAACAATTATATAAACGGCCAAGGCTGTCTGAACCGATGGCTTATTAAAAAACCTTCCCCATATAGTATTTGGTGCAAGAGAAATGGAGGTTAATGATATCGCCAATACCAGGTTAGTCTGTATCGTAAAGTAACTAATAATTTGGGTTAAGGATCCTGCAAAAGACCTACCCTCGTCTAGGTACAATCCTGTAGAAATATAGAATTGAAGAATAAGTGCAAACCATAGCATTAGCGCGTTTAGCAACGTATAGGTAAACCTGATCTGGTGTTTCATAAAATTGAATTAGCCTCGCTGTTTCAATGCCGCTTTTACTTTTTTGAGATTAGTATAATTGACAATCAATAGGGCCAGGAAAACAACAGGTGAAATGGTGAATACATTAAATCCTCTCTTTAGCGTAATAAAAATGCCAGCAGCTACCATTAAAATCACGCTTACTCCTATAACCGTTACTGAAGTTGACAGTACTTTTTCATACTTCTTTAATTCTTCAGATGTCATCTGGTCGAGGTTTTCTTGTGTCATATTTTTAGTTTGGTTTGCCCAATTTAGATAAACAAGTTTAGAACAACAAGAAAACCTAAACTTAGTATCTGTCTGTATATATTAATAATTGACTACCTTACACAACATGAAGAATACAGCATTTGCAATAGTTGGTCATAACGTTGGTTTAGCAGAGATTATTCTTATCCTTTTGGGCGTCTTTGTTGTGTTTTTAATCGTCAGGAATATTGGTTTGCGGCATAAACCTAAAAGCTAAAGGGTTTACAATACTCCTATCGCCGACAAATAATTTTTACAAACTGGAATATCAGCCTCAGCCCAATCCAGATCTAACAAGTCTTTTGGTTTTAACCATTGGTAAGCAGCATGCTCTTTCAATTGAATTGTGTCGTCAATAATTTCGCAAACAAATGGGATCAGATTAATATCCAAGTTGGGATAAGAATGAATATGAGCTGGCATTTCAGATTGGATCCGAATTTCAATATTCAATTCTTCCAGAATTTCTCTTTTTAAACTTTGTTGAGGATTTTCTCCAGGTTCTATCTTACCTCCTGGAAATTCTATCTTAAGTGGCATGCTCATTTCGGCACTACGCTGAGCGACGAGCACCTCTCCTTCCGTATTTACAATTATAGCACAGGTTACATGAATCATAAAGCAGATGTAAATTAGTAGTAAAGACCTTTGATAGGATTTAAATATATCATTTAATGATCCAATTGTATAATAAAGTTGCATGTTAAATGGCAAATTAAATGCTTCGAATTTGATTTGTATACATTAAATCGCTAACTATGTACATACATATGAGGACGATGAAAATATTGTTTTTCTTAATGCTGGTACAAGTTGCCGTTTTTGGTCAGAAAAAGCAGCCAATTGATTACGTTGACCCATTTATAGGGACATCAAACTCTAGATGGATGTTGTTTCCAGGAGCGACTATGCCAAATGGTATGGTTAAATTAAGTCCTGATAATCAGGGAAATGTTTGGCAGGGCGGTTATGAATATTCTGTTGGAAGTATACATGGCTTTAGCCACCTTCACGGCTGGACAATGGCTGGATTGCTTACCATGCCTACAAATGGTGACCTTGCGCTGAAGCCAGGAAACCCGATGACCCATTTAAAGGTGCTGGTGCCGGTTATCATTCCAGATACAGACAGCAGGATCAACATGCATCACCTGGTTATTACTCTGTTGTATTGCTCGACTCAAAAATAAAAGCTGAACTGACAACCACGGAAAGAACTGGGGTACAAAGATATACATTTCCAGCAGATAGCTCAAACCGTATCATGATCCAATTAGACATACCTGCTGAATATGGTTATGAAATTAAGGATGCCAAGATTACAAAGGTCAGCAATACAGAAATACAAGGTTATGCTAAATCTTATTCCGCAGGTTTTAATGAATACACGCTGTATTTTGTAATGCAGTTTAACAAACCATTTAGAGATTTTCGTGGCTACCGATTAGAAACTGAAATAGCCACTGACCAGCCTATAACCGGATCCAAATCGCTTGGAGCCTACGTTACCTACCCTACTTCCAAAAAAGAAACACTATTAATTAGAACTGGAATTTCCTTTGTGGGGATCGAGCAGGCAAAATTGAACTTACAAACAGAACTTAAGGACTTCGACTGGGATTTTGACGCCTTGGTAAAACACAATCGCCAGGTTTGGAATAGTATATTGAATACCATAACCATTAAGGGTGATTCTGAAATAGAAAAGGTAAAGTTTTACACTAACTTTTACCGTTGTTTTACTGGCAAAATGACAATGAGTGATGCCAATGGAAAATATGTAGATGCTAACGAAACCATTCAACAGCTAAGCGGCAATCGAAAAGCTATGATTGGCGGAGATGCCTATTGGAATACGTATTGGAATTTAAATTTATTATGGACAATTACAGCTCCTGAAACCGTTGAGCAACTTGTGGATACCCAGCTGGAAATGTATGAGAAAACTGGATGGCTATCTAAAGGACCTGCTGGCATCGAATATTCTGGAATTATGGAAGGATCTCACGAAATGGCGTTGATGACCAGTGCTTATTTGAAAGGTATCGTAAAGCAGGATGCTGCACTCGCGCTAAAAGCTATGAAAAAGAATGTTGAGGTGGAACCTATGCAAGCTGGTGGCGGATATCCCGGAAATCCTCAAGTTAGTGTGTATGCTGATAAGGGTTTCGTACCCGTAGAAAAAGGCGCAGCATCCAAGACCCTGGACTATGCATTTGATGATTGGTGTGTGGCTCAGATGGCTGGCTTGGTGCATGATAATGCTGACTATAACTTCTTTTTAAAGCGTTCTGAAAACTGGAAAAATGCTTTCGATCCTAAAAGCGGTTATGTTGTACCAAAGAAAACAGATGATTCTTTTATTGACAACTTCGACTTGTTCTCTGTAAATCATTTTGTTGAGGGTAATTCCTGGCAATATTCTTATTATGTACCTCATAATATCCCTGGTCTGGTAGCATTTATTGGTAAAGACAAATTTCTTAAACGTTTAGAAACAGGCTTTAAGCAATCTGAACAGCACCAGTTTGCAGCACACGCGCTCGATCGCACTATGGGTCAGTCTGCACCGTATTATATTAACCATGGAAATGAGGTGAATATGCAAGCCGCTTACCTTTTCAATTATGCAGGCAAACCGTCTTTAACCCAATATTATACCCGTAAATTATTGGATACATTTTATGATGCATCTCCATATATTGGCTGGAATGGCGATGAGGACGAAGGACAAATGGGCGCCTGGTTTGTAATGAGCGCGCTCGGTTTGTTTGAAATGAATGGGGGCACATCTCCAGATTTGAGAATTGATTTGACCAGTCCACTTTTTACCAGCGCTACTATTAGGTTGAATAAGTCTTACTTTTCTGGAACGGAATTTAAAATAATTGCGCTCAACAGTTCTGCAAAGAATATTTATATCCAGCAAGCTAAACTGAACGGCAAAATACTTACCGATCTTTTTATTAGTTTTAAAGACATTGTAAAAGGAGGTAAATTGGAATTGCTAATGGGGCCTAATGCAAAATAGGTTAACTCAATTCGTAAAATTTGCTATCGGTGCTATTTCCTAAAAAGAAACCGAGTTTAGTTGGTTTGCTTTTTACTTGAGCTTTTAGTCTGGCCAGTAGTATCTTAAAATTTTTCATTGCTTCATCCAAATCCTGATCATCAGGAACATTGATGAAAATGTGATTCCGATCACTGGCAATCAACCATCCTTGCAATTTCTGCTTCAATAGAAGATCCAACCATTCGTCTTTATAGGATGCCATATTGTGTCAATTATTTACATCTTGATTTTAAAGCCTCAGCATAATCCGCAGGAATTGGTCGCCCTCCCACTTTCATACATTCATTAAAGTATCGCTTTGCGTTAACACAATCTTGGTTTAGAAAATAGCAAACCGATAACTTAAACAACGTATTATCATATAATGGATCAATTGCGTAAGATTCTTGCAATATCATTATTGCCTTTAATAAATCACTTTGATCCTTCTTGCTGTAGAAGTTAGTCAGATATATCGACGCCTTGTCAGTAATCAGATGCACACTTCTGGGATCAATCTTTAAGCCTTCTTCCAGCATTACCATTGACTTTTTGATATCTTTAAAACTGAAATACACTGCAGAAAAACCCCAAAAAACATCAGCATTAGTAGAATCCAACAGCCAGGCCTGATTAAACCGATACATTGCGGTTCTTAAATCTCCTTTGTATAAATAATTAAAACCAATTTTTATTAGTCCATCTGATGCCTTGTGCCTGGATCCATCTTGAGCCGTATAGCTATCAATAAGTTGTTGATCTGCCTTCTTTTGCTCCGAAGTCTTAATGCCATTGCCATATTTTGGATTCAACCTGATTTCAGTTTGCGCCTCTTTTTGCCATTGTTCGTAAGAAAGCCGCTCTCCTTTCTCAGATTTCGCAGTTGGATTTTGTGAATTTCGACAAGAAGCGAATAACACACAAAGCGATAGTAAGAATATTAATTTTTTCAACATGCCTATTTTACTCCCATACGAACTGCTTTTCTTAGCACACCATCATCAGTATCAGCACCATAATCCCAATACATTGCGCCCAGCATACCCTTTTTTAACAAATAATCGCATTTAATGGCTATTGATTCTGGTGTTTCGTAGCTAAGAACAAATTCGCCTTTCTCATTTTCCCAGTATGGCGCTTTAGCTTCTTCATCCCATTGCTGCTTAAAGCCTGTAAGTTTTACGATATCACGATAGTCAATGTAACCGGCAACGCCATTTCTTCCATGTCCATAAAAAGGAATACCCAGCACCAATTTATTTATCGGCATACCTGCAGCTACATGCGCAACAACAGCTTCATCAACACTTAGCCCATCGGTGGCTTTAGACTTATAAAGACCTGCGTGGTGATAAGGCGGATTAGCCATATCATAGGCCATGATATTTACAAAATCCACTATTGGGTTAATGGCTTTAAAATCTATGTATTTGGCATCCGCAGAAGATGCCAGAGTAAGTAATTTTTTCTTGCCAATGCTATTTCTTATCTCCTGCATCATTAAGGTATAGTTTTTTGTGTCCTCTAGAGAGGATGATATTTTAGCGGCATTACTGGAAGGATATTCCCAGTCGATGTCAATGCCATCTAAATTAAAACTGGTAACTATCCGCTGACAATCGGCTGCAAATTTCTTCCTGTTATCATCTTTGGCTGCCATTTCACTAAACCTGCCGCTACCCCATCCGCCAATAGAAATCATCACTTTCAATTTTGGAAATTGCTTTTTAAGCTCAACTATGCTTCTCAATCTACTTTCGTTATCAATACGAACCCCATCAAACGTCTCATTGACATGACCAAAAGCGTAGTTGATATTTGTTACAAAAGTTGGGTCGGGTATCACGGTTGTCCACGAGGTAACATAGGCAACAATAATCTTTTTCTGGGCCTGGAGTTGGTTAAATGTAACTAGGAAGATGAGCGTTAAAACAGTTCTGAAAACTTTCATGCCTTAAATATATTCATTTATGCCGATTAATAGCTTAAGGAAGACTCCCGTTGGGCCGCCTCAAACTTAAACACTCTGATAACAGAATCTAATTGCTTGTCAAACTGCGTATGAACAACCGGCGCCCGGAAATCATTACCCGGTTCGATATAAAGATCTGCAGATCCAGATTGGATTGACTTCTTTACCGAAATTCGGTTTATCTTATATGCTGAAGAAACAATTAATTTGACATTTGCTGCGGGTATCGACTTGTAGCCAAATTCTTCTGACTGAACCATACATTTTAGGGAGCTAGTTTCTGGTTTAATGCTAAAAATGTTGATCAATTCAGGCCAGGAATATAGTTTTCTATTTTTGATCAGGGTGATTTGAACTGCACCATATTTACCATTTTCTGCAAATTGTTTAAATGCTTGACTTGGAGACAAAACAACTACGCTTTCAAAATCTTCCCTATTAAGTAGCAATAAAGAAAGTGCATCAACTTTTTTATTATTTATATAGAGTGCAGGCCGATGATCAATAGTATCTACTCGATTGTGATTTGGTTTTTGTGCTTTTATGTTAATAGCACAGGCCATGATAGAAATGATGGTCAGGAATCTTTTCATCTTCTGTTTTTATTTCTTCTAACCTCATCGAAACCCTCATTATTGATAGCCCGCAAAAGGGGGATCATAATATCTTCGTTTTTGTACTCTGGCCATCCAATTCTAAAAGGTATTTCGATATCAACAAAGAACTGTTTTTTTGAATTCCAACCACGAATACTAACACCACTTATGTAACTTGTTGACAATACCAATTTTTCTTTGTCTTCAATATTAGGGTAACTAGAAATCCCAACCTCATAATCCATCGCAGCAATATCAAACTTGTATAGGCTCAGCAATTCTTTATATGACACAATTCCCGATACATCTTTCATAAATACGATATGTACAGAGTCTGCAGTTCCGGGATCAATTTTGAATTTTCTACGCGCTTCTAAATTCGTATAGCTTTTTACAGAATCTATGGATGATGGCAACAAGCAGTAAAGTGATGGGCCCGTAATTTCACGTTTGTTTAAATAAAACTTGTGGGCGGTTTGTCCAAATAACAATGCAGGAATTAGGATTAAAAAAGTTAAGAGCGCAACAATCCTCATTTGACATATAATTTGGTAACACCAATATAACGATGTTTTTATTAATTCTATCAACTTTTCAGCCAGGTCAAATGCTGTATTCCTGAAGGGTTAAAGCGGCATATTTTTAACACCATTCTGATGTATAAATACGCTATTTAAATAATTTACTGATTTTCAATAAATTAATTGTACATTTGTGAATAATTAATTAATAATACAATGCAACAAGGAACAGTAAAATTTTTCAATGAGACAAAAGGTTTTGGATTTATCGTACCATCTAATGGAGACGCTGAAATCTTTGTACACTCTTCAGGCCTAATTGATAGCATTCGTGAAAACGATTCAGTTAGCTATGACGTTGAGCAAGGTAAAAAAGGCTTAAACGCTATTAATGTTAAGATCAGTTAATTAAACTCATTTTATAAGTTAATAAAAAGCATCCTCAAAAGGGATGCTTTTTCTGTAAGCGGTAATTTTATGAAAGTATTTTTAAAATGGGCATTTGCATTCATAATGATGCTGGCCGGAATCAATCATTTTATAAATCCAGCATTTTACCAAGCATTTATACCTGATTGGATGCCGCTCCTATTAGTAAATTATGTAATTGGTTTTGTAGAATTTGTAATTGGTCTTGGATTGTTACTACCGAAGTTTAATAGTAAAGCTGCTACACTTCTCTTTTTACTGATGATCTTTTTTCTACCGTTTCATGTAATTGACGCCTTTCGAGAACATCCTGCAATCGGCTCTCATTTATTGGCTTATATCCGTTTACCAATACAGTTCTTATTAATTTGGTGGGCATGGTTTCTTACCCGCAGAAACTTTTAACGCATTTGACTGTTATCTTTCTGTAATTCAAACAACATGAATAGAATAATAGCTTTAGTAATGATCGTCCTAGGAATAATTATGCTGGTTTGGACAGGTTTCACCTACACGCAAAAAGAAAAACTGGTTGATGCCGGACCTATTCAAATATCTGCTGATAAAGAGAAAAGCGTGAATTGGCCGCCTTACGTTGGTGGTGTAATACTCATTGCAGGAGTTGTCATACTCACTACATCTAAAAAAAGTTAGCTTGTATTTGGTCGACAGCCCGTGCGTACTGCGAAATCTCAAAAAACCTGGTTAAAAAGGCTAGCTGAAATAACATGCATAAAAACTCATGCTACGGACAAGGATTTGACGAAAAAGTGAATCTTCCTCTCTCGAAATTTATTGGTTTATCTTTGACAAAGGATGATTTTCCTAGAAAAGTCTCAATCTGACCAACACCCATAAATAACTTATCGTCTTTTTTTAGAAAAGCCAACGGATTCTTATAAAATGTTTTATTAAGAGATCCAATTTGAAATGTATAATCTACAAATAAGGTGTCTCCCTTGAATTTACCCGACAATTTTCCATTACTATCTCCCTTTTCCAAATAATTGATCAATAATGATCCAGTTATTTTACCATCTTTAGCAGTGATTAAACTCAGTTTAGCAGTATCTACACCATCTACTGCGGTGTAGCAAAGCATGTTTGCAGAATCCAATGTTGTAGCTGAAATATCGGTCTTAGGCTTTTCAGTTGAATTACATCCAAATAGCGCTGTAAAAATTACGGCCAACAAATACGGTGTTATAGTTTTCATGTTTATAGTTTTAATAATGATGTGATTTACCAGCCAATTCCATAATCTTCTCCATGATTACTTGAGCCACCCCATAAAGTATTGTGCTTCCAATCGAAATAAATTGCATTGATTGGACCACTGGTGCGATCATCAAAGCTCAATATATATCCCATTTTTTTCAATTCTTCTCTAACATTTTCTTTGGTACCATCCTGAAGCAATATTTGCCCGGGCTTAGGCGCCCGATCTGCCGTTTTAGTACCTCCTAATGATAACCAAAGTTGATTGGTATTAAAGTTTGGAGCCTCAGTAGCCTGCTGCACATTCATACCAAATTCGGTCATATTTAAGAAGAACTGCAATAAATTTTGATCTTGCGTATCGCCTCCCTGTACTGCAGAGGATACGAAAGGTTTTCCATCTTTCAATGCTAAAGAAGGAGATAAAGTAACCCTTGGTCTTTTACCTGGAGCAACTACGTTAAATGGATTTAGTGCAGAATCGAGCACAAAACTCTGCATTCGCTGACTCATTCCTATCCCGGTATTTCCGGCAATACAGGCCGGCAACCAGCCTCCACTAGGCGTAATAGATACCACCCAGCCTTCTTTATCTGCGGCCTCTACTGAGGTAGTGCCTCTCCATAGCATGTCATGATAATCCTCTGGTTTAGTGGTATTTCCCAAATCGTGCTTAGGCGCAAAATTACGCTTGGTAGTGTCCATCTCAAATCCTCTGCTTTTCAAAAGGTTAATATAAGGATTCGTTTTCCCTTCGAAAGGATAAGGATTACCCGGACCTATTGCAGGGTTATTTTGATTATAGTTGATTAACTGGGCTCTTTGCTTTGCATATCCCTTACTCAAAAGACCTTTAATTGGTTCGGCCGGGCTCACATAAGGATCTCCGTAATAAAAATCTCTGTCGGCAAAAGCAAGATTCATTGCCTGGTAAACGGTATGGATATATTTAGAACTATTGTATCCCATCGCTTTGAGGTCAAAATTTTCCAAAATATTTAGTGCCTGCAACATTACTGGTCCCTGTGTCCACTGCTGCATTTTATATACATCTATCCCTTTATAATTTACGGTAAGCGGCTCCTCCTCTTTTGGTTTCCAGTTTGCCAGATCCTGCATTGTAATCAGGCCACCCTGCTCTTTACATCCTCTAACAAACTCTTCTGCTATATCCCCTTTATAAAACCGGTCATAAGCTGCCATCAATGCATCCTTTCTATTTTTGCCTTGTTTTAGTGCTTTACGTTCCGCGTCAACCATTTTGGTTAACGTGGCCAAAAGATCTTTTTGAATAAACAACTCACCTGCTTCTGGAGCTTCCCTTGTTTCTCCTGGATGTGTTAAAAATACTTTCTTGCTATATGGCCATTGCTTGATGAGCACTTTTTGTCGCTCTATTGTATTGGCCGCTTGTGCTTCTATTGGGTAACCTGCCGCCATCTCCATGGCTGGTGCTAAAACTTGTTCAAGACTCATGGTTCCGTAATTGATCAGCATATAAATGATGCCACCAGGTGTACCTGGTGTTGTTGCCGCAAGTGGACCATATTCTGGAGGGAAGTTGTATCCCTTTTCCTTAAAAAACTGAGCTGTGGCTCCTGTAGGTGCAACGCCCATCGCATTAATTGCAGTTACCCTTTTTGTTTTCGGATTGTAAATCAACACTTGCGTTTCTCCACCCCAACTTAGCGTATCCCACATGGTACACGTAGCTGCCAGCATTGCGCATGCAGCGTCAACGGCATTACCTCCCTTTTGAAATATCATCGCTCCTGCAGTAGCTGCTAATGGTTTTCCAGTAATTGCCATCCAATTACTGCCATGAAGGACAGGTTTTTGAGTTTGTTGCGCAGAAACTTTAGAAATAAATAAGAAAAGAATAATAAAAAGGGATAAATGTTTCATCTCATGATAGCTAAGCAACTAATTTAGCTAAAAAAATCCCATAAAAAACCCTCAACAGGATAGAATCCTGTTGAGGGTATAAGAATGTTATTGAAGTTACAATCTAAATGAAACTCCTATGTTTACAGAGTAGTCTGCAAAAGCAGCATCACCGTTTACAAAAGTAGCTCGGGTAACAGAATTTTGCTTATCTGTAACACTTTGTGTACGTTTTCTGTAAACTGCAGTTGGAACAGATGCGTATAGATTAACTTTACCCAATTGATAAGTCAAACTTGGCTCTACAGAGACAACATATCCTGGTCTGCGGAAATCACCGCTGCCACCAATAACGTCATAAACAGGAATTCCTTCCATACGTGCGCCAGCTGAGAAAACAAACTTATCAACCGCATAGTTCGCACCTAGACGTGCCATAAACTGATCTGGCACACTGCTAATCGCCTCATTAGCCAATGAAGCACTAACCAACTCTCTATAAGTTCTTACGCCATTATTCTGACGTGGGTTACTCAGATAGAAGGCATTTCCGTACAACCCAAAATGTCTGGCAACGGCAACGAAACCATTTAATTCTAAAGTTAAGCCTGTGCCACCATCACCCAATTGAATCGATTGATCTACCGTACGCAATTCAGGTGCTCCTCCTGGGCCAACATTTTGCCAGTAATCTTTGTATTCATAGTCCCCAGTTGCAAATTTAATACCCAAACCTACCTGAAGATTTGCACCAGGGCTGGTTGCAGGATTAAACAACCAACGATAAGCTGCAATGCGAATATCACCCAGGCCGAAGGAATGTGTACTTCCTCTTTTGTCGCTTAAGTTTGGTGGAGCATTATGCTCATATTTGGATGATCTTGCGTTTGAAATAACAGGCACATCTACCATGGCCGACCAACGGTCGTTAAACACCCTGATTAAAGTCAGATCTGTTGCAAACTGGTGATTGATCACCTCATTTCCGTTTTTAATTCTTTCCTTTTGGTAAACATCACCTTTGTAATGCTTGTTAGACATAAAGTAACGGGTATTGGCATTAAATACCCAACTTCCGCCTTCCATACTGGCGCTGTCCGGGTGACCAGTAAGACTACAGATACCGCCTGTACTTCTAATGGCAACGCAGCCCTGAGAGTATACTTTGGCTGACAGTAAGGTAATTAAAATAATGGTAAAGATTTTTTTCATGCTTTTTGCTTGTTTGTTATATTTGATTTGGTTAATTACTATTTTAAATTGAATTGATAGGCTTTCATCTTATCTTGATTAATGCCGATTAACAAGGTATTGTTTAACTGGATTACACTTCTCACATCGCCCCTAATCTTTAATCCAGATTGCTGCTGATTTACATAACTGAATCCACCTTTTCCATTTCCTTTAAGTAGAATTCCGTGATTGGCATCGTATTTCCCGAAACGTAGGCGCGACTGGTTAATGTTACCGCAAAGTAATAAGTCCTTTTTACCGTCACCATCATAATCAAATGGTGTAATGGTAAAAACTGGCGAAAACTGAGCCTCAATTGGCAACGGTTTCTCTATAAATTTTCCATCTTTTCCACTTTCGAAATAGGCAGTCTTTAAATAATTTGCTTTAAGTATTTTTGCATCCTTAAGCTCTTCCGGAGTAAAAATATCTTTCATTTCAGCATTGGCATAGCTACCATAATCCGGAAACTTCGGGCGCATAGAACTGATTTGATCTAACATCTCATCTCTGGTCACATATGGATAACTTTTGCCCATCAGGTAGAAACACATAATAGGATCCACTGCTCCATTGTCATCAAAATCCTTATAATAAAGTTCAGCAGGTTCACTATTGCTCACCTTACATTGGCTGTTTAAACCCAGGTTGCCCACAATCAAATCCGGTTTACCATCGCCATTCATGTCCTCAACCTTCAATTTATTCCAAAAGCCGCTGTAAGATTTGTCAAAATAATTTGTTGTTTGGTTTTTAAGCTTTCCTCCCTGGTTAATGTAAACAGCAATAGGCATCCACTCCCCAACAACAATTAAATCCTGCTTCTTATCTCCGTTCAAGTCTAGCCATGCTGCATCAGTAACCATTCCTAAAGTCTTCAGTTCTGGAGCGATTGTAGCCAGTTGATCTTTGAAATTACCTTTACCATCATTTATCAGCAAATAGCTTTGAGGTGCTTCCGGGTACCTGGAAGGAATAACACGCCCGCCAACAAATAAATCAGGATGGCCATCGCCGTTAAAATCGCCCACCCTTGCACAACTCTTACTGGAATGCATCAGAGGAAGTGCGGCCAAAGCTTTAGCAAAATTGCCTTTGCCATCATTTAAATATAAGCGATCCTGCAAAAGCGGATCATCTACTTTATAGTCATTATATCCGCCACTTACTACATACAAGTCCGGAAATCCGTCACCATTCGCATCAAAAAAAATCGCATCGGTATCTTCACTGGCTTTGTCTGTTTCAAAAGCCTTTGAGCTGCCCAAAAATTTTCCATTTTTCTGTTGGATAAAGATGGATCCAGCTGCGTTGACATCACTGCCTACAAAAACATCTTCCAATCCATCACCATTAACATCAGCCTTTGCCATGCAAGGTCCGGAAAAGGAAAGTGCATTCACAAGCAATGTTTGTCGCTTAAAATCATTTATATTATTTGCCTTCTGAGCATAAGCCACCGGCGATGTAATTTCCTTAAATAGTGCAGGTTTAAGCTTTGGTGCCACAAAGTTATCAACGGCGTCTTTCTCTTTTAAATAAAGCGTAAGGTCTGACTGTACATTTTTTAGCACTTGTTGTTTTCCACTTAACCAAACCACCCGTACAGAATCCAGCTTTGCAACTTTACCTAGTCCAAAGTGAAGCATTGACGATACTGTAGAGAGATATCCCTTAGCCGGCATCTGGTCAAGCCATTGAATTTTATTGCCATAGTAGACAGTCAGCTTAGCTCCAAGCCCGTCGGTATTCTGCTTTGATCCTTTAAGTTTAACTTTCAAATAATGACTTCCCGGAGATCCCTGATTTTGGTATACAAAAGCAGCTTTATTTAAATTATTAACCACCAGGTCGAGATCACCATCATTATCGAGATCGGAATATACAGCGCCGCTGCTGTTCGATGGCGTATCAAAGCCCCAGTTGCTTGTCTTTTTAGCGAAAGTGAGGTTACCGTTATTTTTGTACATGTAGTTTTTCACATCAGAAGATGGAAGTTTACTAAGCATCTCCATAATGTGCTTTGGTTCCACGTCTCCGTTAATGCTTTTGAAATAATTCTCATTGTACTTTACGACGTCCATATTGGTGAAGTCATGCAGGTAACCATTTGTTACAAATAGATCTTTCCAGCCATCATTGTCAAAATCAGCAAAAAGTGGCGCCCAGCTCCAGTCGGTATTAGATATTCCTGCTAGTTGCCCAATTTCACTAAAACTCCCATTTCCGTTATTGATATGAAGCATATTGCGCATGTATTGGTAGTAGAGTCCGTTCCTAAGATTCAGGTAAAAGAATTCATAATTATCGAATCCCTGCAATAGTTTCTGGCGTTTATTATCTTCAGGAATCATATCTAATGTATAGATATCTGGCAAACCATCATTGTTCACATCTGAAATATTGTTCCCCATAGAATACATCGAGATGTGATCCAAATTATTGCTCAATTGGTCTGTGAATGTGCCATTCTTATTGTTGATATACAGATGATCCTGGATAGAATAGTCATTTGAGATGTACATATCTGGCCAGCCGTCATTATTTACATCGGAAATAGAAGCACTCAGTCCATATGATAATACAGAATTATTTAATCCTGCTTTTACGGTCACTTCTGTGAAATGCTTTCCATCATTCCTATAAAGTTTTGATCCCGATTGCATATCTGGCTTTTTCCTTAATTCTTGTATGGTGATGTCATCAAGGTTTGTTAAAACTTTGATGTTTTCGTTTACAAGGAGCATATCCAAATCACCGTCACGATCATAATCGAAAAAGTACGACTGCGTGCTATACGCCGGATCGGCAAGTCCATATGCTTCAGCCTCATCCTTGAATGTCGGCATCCCTTCAGCGTTTAATCCCTGGTTGATAAATAGCTGATTTTTTCTTAGTTCAGGTTCATAATCTCCAGAATAACAAATGTAGATGTCTAGTTTTCCATCGCCATTCACATCTGCCATGTTTACTCCATTTTTCCAGGTGCCTGGTCTGCCCGCAACACCTGCCAGTTCGGTAATGTCTATAAAATGCATGTCGCCCTGATTAAAATAAAGCTTATTCCCGGTCATGTTTCCCGAAAGATAAACTTCATCCAGTCCGTCTCCATTCAAGTCTCCAACCGCAACTCCGCTACCGTTATAAAATGCCGGGTAGTTAAAGACATTATGTTCAAAAGTTTCTGTAATGTTATTGCTGAAAAATATATTGGTCCTGGTAGAATCCAACAGTTGAAAGAGCGGCTTTTCGACAACCTCATCTGCTATTTTCCCAGATCTGTTACAACCTGATAATAAAAACAGGGCCGCTATAAACACGTAAATATTTTTCATTAGAATTGGCGTTGGCTATTTGGTTGGCTAAAATCGGGAGCGTAATCTGCTATATAACAGTTAAATTATTGAAGTACGCTATTGGAAAGAAGAAAGTTCATACAAATTGGTTTGACGAGTTTATTTGGTAATTGAGGCCAATTTATAAATTTTATCTTACAGGTAAAACAAAAGTTGGAGTTTCTGTAACAAAAATGTTCAATTTGCCATTTTTCAAAGACACCAGCTCTTCAGACATATGATCTAATCCTGCTGTAGGCTTATAAATTTTCACCAATTTAACTCCTGGAAGTGATAAAACGTAATTGACCGTACTCCCGTCTTCGGTAGGTTTAGTTAGGATATAAGCTCGCTTTCCGTTCAACCTATATTCATCTACTATAACCTCGCTACCCCCTGTTGCATGAAATGAATAATCACCCATCAGTTTAGCTGTTTGATAGAGGTAATCACCTGCTGGCTTTCTGGTTTTATTGGCATTTAATAATCCGGATGATGAAAACTTACCTGGATTGGCCAGATCGAAATCATAGGTTTGATAAAAGAATACCCTGGATATGCCATTTCGTAAATTGAGCAACGCAGTCCTTAAAATCCAATCGGCTTGTGTTAGTAAGCCACTTTTGTTACCAATGGGCACAGCCTTTAGCGGACTACCTATATTTACATCATAACCTGTTTCACTCAAAAATACAGGCATGTTCCCGGCGTAATTTTTAGACATGCTAACAAACTCTTTAGCTAATCTTTTAGCGCTAGATAATTCTGGCGCCTTACCTTTATCACCTTCCCCGCCGGTTGGAGAACTGTCATCACCCGTATAATAATGATAATTGATCACATCCCAGCAAATATCTACAGCACCATCTTTCTTCAAACCCCTATTTTCCCTGCACCAGGCGATCATTTCCTTTACATATTCCACACTTGGCTTAGCCAGTCCACCCATTACTACCACCATACTGGGATCGGCGTTTTTTACGCCCACACCCGGACCCATAGTATTCTTATTGCCATCATAAAATGCAGAAAGATTGGCAGCGAAATTCTTTGCAGACGAGTAGGCTTTAGGCCCTTTCCACCATTTATCTCGCTCATTGTCACATTCCATATACTTTATTAAACCCATGCCACGTTTAACCACATTTACAGGATCTCCACCCCATCTCGGGCGTTCATCAACTTTTAAAAGTGATAGGTCCACTTTGGCATTATCTCCATAGCGTGCGGCGTATTGAAACGCAACTTTAGCTTGTTCAATATAAGATTTCGGATCTGAAAAATCCTTCCCATATTTTACAGGGACATTGTCGGCATCCTGCATATCTACTGGGTAGGTTTGTTGCATCCACTTCGGTATGGTTTTAAGACAAGCCATCACCATAATACCTGATGCTTTGCAACTTTCGTAAAATGCGTCGTAGTTCCAACCCCCACTTTTTGTAGGGTTAAAACTATACTTGCCTTCTTCCTGCTCTAACTTTTCCCAATCCATATAGTGCCTTATAGATGAGAAAGTTTTCATGGCATTTAGTTCATTTTGATTTACCACCAAACCATTTTTGTCGTCTAAAAAGTCCCATTCAAAAGCATTGACCCCAAAGGCGTCCTTTAATTTTACAGCTTTTTTGGTATCAGCTTTTTGAGCAAAAGCAGGCATGAATAAAATTTGAATTAAGATAAGCGCTTTTAATATCTTCATGATTTGGTTGCCGGGTCATTGCAAATCAAATATATAAAGTTCAATTCAAGAAATAGTCATTTTTTTAAGCTCAACGGTGTTCCAATAAACTTTTAGCTAATTATTTTGTTATGTTATCAAACGGTACAAATATAATATGGAACAATTCAGACTGGAAGTAGCAATGGACGGACAAGGTTATTTTTTCGATATCCATGCCCTTGGCAACAATAAATATGACATTTACAAAGAAGAAGAAAAGGTAGGAACTATATACCTTGATGGACAGGATCATGAACATTGTGAAAGCGTTGATTGTCAGATAGACTTGCCACTAATGAATTCCATCAGAGAAGGCATTTTACTTCATGAAGATGTCAATTACTAAAAAGGTTGTTATCGTCGGCGGCGGCTTCGCCGGATTAAACCTGGCTAAAAAACTAGCCAATAATCAGCATTTTAATGTTACCCTGGTAGATAAGAACAATTATCACTTCTTCCCTCCGCTTTTGTACCAGGTTTCTACCGCTTTTATAGAGGCATCCAATATCAGTTATCCATTTAGAAGGATGTTTCAGGGCAAAAAAAATCTGAGTTTTTACATGGGGGCATTAACTCAGGTCAATCCGAAATCAAATACCATAGATACAGAGAATGGCTCGTTGCATTACGATTATCTTGTCCTGGCTATGGGAACTGAAACCAATTTCTTCGGACTGGAAAACGTAAAGGCAAAAGCGCTACCCATGAAAAGTATTGACGATGCCCTGCACATGCGCAACCACGTTTTATTAAGACTGGAAGAAGCAGTACGTGCAACCAATATCAGGGATAAAGAAAGACTAGGCAATGTTGTCATTGCCGGAGGAGGCCCAACTGGAGTCGAAATCGCAGGTATGTTGGCAGAAATGGGCTCGAACATCGTAGTCAAAGATTATCCCACAGCAAAACATGCTCAGGGAAAGATTTATCTGGTAGGTTCTGGCGATACCCTCCTCGGACCGATGAGTAAAAAGTCTCAGGACGAGGCCTATAAAGTGCTTAATAAATTAGGCGTTAATATCCGACTAGATACTTTGGTAAAAGATTATGTAGACGACAAAGTAATCCTCGGTAGCGGTGAAATCATCAATAGTTCTACCCTCATCTGGGCTACCGGCGTAATTGCCAGGGCTGTTCCCGGTTTACCCCCAGAGGTCATCACTCGTGGCAGAAGAATAATGGTTAACGAATTCAACCAGGTTAATGGCTATGAGCATATTTTTGCCATTGGCGATCAATGCGTGCAAACTACAGATCAGCAATTCCCAAATGGACATCCTCAACTGGCACAGGTCGCTATACAGCAAGGGAAACTTCTTGCCAAAAACCTGATCAAAATCGCTGCTGGACAAGCGCCTATACCATTTAAATACAATGATAAGGGCAGTATGGCCATTATAGCTAAGTTTAAAGCGGTCGTTGATCTACCCCGAGGATTCTTTAAAGGTTTCTTCGCATGGCTGGTATGGTTGTTTATCCACATCATCCCAATTGCCGGCTTTAGGAACAAAGCAAAACTCGCCTTCAACTGGTTTTGGAGCTTTGTAACCAATGATCCAACCTTGCGGTTGATCATCAGGCCTGATAAGCAAGACAAGGATTAATTATTCAATAAACCAAAGTATTATCCGGCTGTTTTGATCACCAAGACCCAGTCCTTTCCAGGATGCTGACCTGGTGTATTGAAAGTCATATCCTTTAGCTTAGTCGCTAGCACCTGCTTTGTAAACTCACCAGAACGGGTATTAAACCACTTGCTATTAATCTGATCACCCTTAATATTAACCATATTGATATGTAACGCTTTACCTGTGGGAGTATAAATAAAAGCATAATGTCCGTCGGCGGCCCTGGTAGCTACACAATATTCAGCAGTTTTCGGATTCTCACCAATAATCAGCGATTGATCTGGAATCCTGTCCAAAAAAGATTCGGATAACATTAGTTTCTTTACATAACCCATTTGCGTCGCCCCTGGCAAATCCATAGCCTCCTGCCAGGTATGTTGCGGGGCATTCACAGGTTCTCTTTTAGCTGTATAAAATTGCCAAATCGCATGGCAACCATAGGTATGACCCATTGCTCCCGAAAAAACCTGCCAGTAAGCCAATTTTCTGATATCATCAGCAGTAGAGAATCCATTCTTTTTCCAATCAAAACATACTGGATGGTCCTCATATAAAGGTTCTCCATCAATCGTAGGCTTAACGGGTTGTAAATTATAATCATAGGTAATCTTATCGTAATTCGTTCCATCCTTACAATGCCCGGTCTGCATCATGTTAAAATCTAGCCATTTGTCGTTCTGAAACCAGGTAGATGAACCTCCATTCTCCTTAGGTTGCGGATGATAAGTCATCAATGCCCTATCATATCCTCCAGCTCCTTCTGCAATACCATTTCCCATTGCCCTCCAAACCTCTACGTCTTTTACATCTCTGGGATTCCTGTCTCCACCCAATATCCAGATAATGTTCTTTTGATTCTTGTACCTTCTGCCTAAAAATTTACCATAGGTAGACGCATTCTGAGGGTTAAAGATTTCTGGTCCCATACCCCAACTGCTTTTAAACAACTTATCGCCCCATGTTGGCAGCAATCCAATGTACAAACCCTTAGTTTCTGCCAATTTGATGAAAGCGTCTATGTCTTTAAAAAAGTCTTCATTCAACTTAGAGAGGTCATGGTCCCGCATAGGGGTATGCCCCATCATATTGGGTTCATCAATCCCGTTCAATTCTGCAAGAATCACCGCCTGTAAAACCGTAAAGCCTTTTTTTCTCCTGTTATCCATATAAGCGCCGGCTTCTTTCAACGTTAGCCGGTGGAACAACTCCCATGCCGTGTCACCTAAATAGAAAAATGGCTTTCCGTTTTCATAGACCAGGAATCGGTGGTTGTCCGACACGCTTAACGACTGCATTTTAACAGGGCTATCCTGTGCCTTCAAGGAGAATTGCAGCAAGACGAACAACACTGCAAACAAGAACCATTTCAATTTCATAATATATTTGGCTAATAACTTATTCTAAAATAGAAATAAAACCAAGAACCTGTAATAATAAAAACATTTAGTAGTCTGATGTGTTAGATAGAAAACTTAAGAAAAATAACATGGGACTAATAAAGACAGCATTGATTGGAGCCGCAGTTTACGGTGCAATCAAATATATCACCAAGAAAGATGAATTAACTGGAAAATCTATTGTAGATGATTTAAAAGATAAAGCACCTGAATGGGTAGATAAAGCGAAAGGTTATAAAGCCGAAATGGAAAACAGGTACAACAACTTTGCAGCTGAATTTCCGGAATAATTCAATCTTACAACAAGTTGAGAAATTAAATAGGATGCATCTAGAGCATCCTTTTTAATTTCTCGCTAATCAGCTTCCGGACATTACCTGATCCAATAACATTTCCAAACCGGCCTCTTCTAATACAATACGTTGCGCACCCTTATCGGTTGATTTCCACTTGATCAACCTAATCATTCCATCAGAAATCTCTATTCCCGTAATATCGCCATCACTGAAACAACAACAACCACTGTTGAAATAGGTATTCTTAGAATTGTCTATCCGGGGTGATTTTTCTCCACTTACTTTACCGGCAAGCAACTCCGCTTCCAGCTTCTGGATACTATCCTTATCACCAGATTTCCTCGCCTCATCCAACTGTAAAAATACCCTTTCCAAATGCGTTAAAGAATTAAAAACCGGCTGGTGGGTGTGGCCTGTAATCAAAGCGAGGTTAGATTGTTTAGCCGTCCAACTGTACATAATGGCATTGTGGGCAGATTTTAACTGGTTATCAAACGCAGGTGTATTTGGATTGATACGCAAATAAGACTGAAACGGTGCCCAAACATTAGAAACAAACCACTTACTAAACCAATTTCCGTCGCTTTGCAAGTCGCCCTGGTGGCCATGCGTTAAAAAAATAGACAATAAAGTATCTTTTACTTTATACCTAAAAATCGCCCCTTCATATATCGGCATCCGTTCTCCATAAATCCGCTTAATCTGAAACCAGGCAAGCGGGTCATTATCCCAATATAGATCATGGTTGCCAAACAACTTAATAAATGCTTTACGCTTAAGAAACTGCTTTTCAGCCTCAAAAGTAGCCTTATTTACTTTTAAAACCGTCAGCAACTGATTCTTCCAGAGCTCCTCACTATCACCCAGGTTACAGTACATAAATGCTTCTGAGTTGTAATAATTCAGGGCAGCCAGGTAATTCTTTTCCGACAAGGCGAAATCATCCGAATGGTTTCTTGAACCCTTATGCTGATCTGAAAAAACAATCACCTTCGAGCTTTTGTCCAGATCCAATATCACTCCCCGCTTCCCGGGTTCCTGCTGTATCTTATTATACAATGCGGTAAGCGCTTCCTGCACCCGGTTGGCGTCTGGTCTGGAACTGTATTTATTCGCAAGGCGAATAACCCAATCGGCTAATAATCTTTGGAGTAATTTACGCATCTGATAATCTACAGGGCAATATAAAGAATATGGAGTTAAAGCATCATATCAATAAGCACACTGCCACTCATATACGTCATAATCAGCACAACCAGGGCACCAAAAACTGTTAACAATAGTGGATGCTGATAATCACCAATTATCCGCGTTTTATAGGCCGAAAATAATATTGCAGCAAGCGTTATCGGTAAAATAAACCCGTTTACAACACCTGCCATAATCAACAAGCTCACTGGTTTTCCGACCAGAATGAAAGTAATGGTCGATACCACTATAAATCCAATAATGTACTTATTCTCATTTTTAGCTATTGATGTACTAAACGATTTTATAAAAGATACAGAGGTATAGGCAGAGCCGATCACAGAAGTGATTGCTGCAGCAAACATCACCAAACCAAATAATTTATAACCGATGTTACCAGCAGCTAACTGAAAAACAGAAGCCGTAGGATTACCGGCGTCGATAATTAAGCCCTTAGCTACTACTCCTAAAGACGCCAGAAAAAGAAATATCCTAACCAGCGATGCAATAGAAATTCCCATCACTGCACTCTTCGTAACCTCTTGCAATGATGATTTACCCCTTATACCTGCGTCAAGTAAACGGTGACCGCCAGAAAAAGTAATGTAACCACCTACCGTTCCTCCAACTAAGGTTACTATAGTTTTTAAATCAATTTTTAAAGGAATAACCGTTCGAAGCGCAGCTTCGCCAAATGGTGGAGAGGAACTAAATGCGATGTAAATTATGGCAATCACCATCACAAAGCCCAATACCTGGGCAAACCTATCCATGGCCTTACCCGCCTCTTTAATCAAAAATATGGCAATAGCCAAAAATGCCGATAGTATGGCACCATTCTTTACTGATATGCCCAGCAATGCATTTAGACCCAAACCCGCACCAGCGATGTTACCAATATTAAAGGCTAAGCCTCCCAATACGATCAGTATAGAAATAAAACTGCCCAAACCTGGTAGCAACCTGTTGGCAATATCTTGTGCCCTCATTTCAGAAACCGCAATTACACGCCAAATATTCAATTGAACGGCCATATCAATCAACACAGAAGTGAGGATAACAAAACCAAAGCTTGCGCCTAAAGATTGGGTAAAAACTGTGGTTTGGGTTAAAAAACCCGGACCAATTGCCGATGTTGCCATTAAGAAAGCAGCTCCTGCTAATGCACTTTTATTGTTTATTTTCATCCTAATGAAATTCCCTCATTTTTAAATGCTGCTGAAATTAATTGAGCGAACTCCAATGCATGCGGCCCATCTCCATGGATACAAATGGTATCTGCTTTAATGGCCACAACTGCTCCGTTTTGGGCCAACACCAAACCTTGCTTAACCATCTTAATCACCTGATCAATAGCCAACTTGTCATCCGTAATTAATGCATTAGGTTTACTCCTGGGAGTTAGGGTTCCATCATGCCGATAGGTCCTGTCGGCAAACACCTCATTGGCCGTTACCAGCCCGATAGCCTCAGCAGCGCTGATCATTTCACTATTGGATAAGCCGTACAAAATCAATTCAGGATTCACCTTATAAACCGCCTCGGCGATGGCCTCAGCCAAGTCCTTCCTCACAGCCGCCATATTGTACAGTGCGCCATGTGGCTTCACATGATGTAATCTACCGCCTTCGGCGGAAACAAAAGCATTCAAAGCGCCTATCTGGTAAACAACCAGATCATACGCTTCCTGCGCCGAGATTGCCATTTCCCGTCTGCCAAAACCTTGCAGATCAGGCAAACCGGGATGCGCACCAATCAACAAACCATGCCGCATTGCTTTCTTTACAGTATCCCTCATTACCGATGGGTCGCCTGCATGAAATCCACAGGCAATATTTACAGAAGAAACATAAGGCATAATGGCCTCGTCATTGCCCACAGTATAAGCACCAAAACGCTCCCCCATATCGCAATTCAAATCTGCGCGGTAAATGTTATCCATGTTTTAAACTTAAAGTTTGTTTCAATTGCTTAATCAGCTCTTCTCTGCGTACCAATAGGTTTTGCGCATTTTCCAGTGTGCTCAGTTCAAAAACTAATTCATCGCCCGGTTTTTTCTGTGCCAGCAAAGTCAGGTCTACTCCTATTACCTGCGCCATTATCGGGTAACCACCCGTGGTCTGATGGTCGGCCATTAACACAATCGGGTTCCCATCTGGCGGTACCTGAACCGTCCCAAAGGTCACTGCGGTGCTGAGCAGTTCCAGTTTATCTTTAAGCACTAGCTTTGCGCCCTCCAATCGGTAACCCATCCTATCGGCTTGGTTGCTCAACTTAAATTTCAACAAACTACCTAAAGGCTTAAACCAATCAAAATGCGGACCTTCAATTATCCTTATGACGTTATTATCTATTGAGGGATAGAATTTTAAATCGGCCGACCAGCCGAATTTCTTTATGCCGGTTTTTAAGTTATTTCTAAACGGAATGGCATCTCCTGTACGCAAAGCGCGACCATCCCATCCGCCAAATCCTGCTTTTATATAAGTAGAATTGCTCCCCAAAACCTCAATCAACTCAAAACCACCCTGTACCATTACATAAGCCCTGCAACCGCTAATTGGCTTACCGAAACTCAGTATACTCCCCTTATTAACCAGGAACGGCTTCCATAAAGGCGCCGCCATATCGTCTACCTTTGCACTCAAATCCGCGCCGGTAATCGCTATAATTTGATCCTGTTCAAATAGCATACTGCCCCCTAAAAGGGTCAGCTCAATTCCTGCTTCGCCTTCAGCATTGCCCACCAGTAAATTTCCAATACGCAGGGCGAGGGTATCCATCGCACCGCTCACAATTACCCCATCTTTTTGGTAGCCAGTCCTGCCCAAATCCTGTATCGTACTCAGTAAACCCGGTTTTAAAATTTTAATACCCATCAGGTTCTCCTTTCCAGGTTAGGTATTCGTATTCAGAGATAGCTTTAAACCGAACCACATCTCCTGCCTTCAGCAATGAAGGTTGTGTATTATCCAAATCAAAAAAATCTATAGGGCTCCTACCAATAATTTGCCAACCGCCAGGCGTCTCTATCGGATAAACGCCCGTCTGAGTTCCGGCTATTCCGACAGATCCAGCAGGTATAAATGCTTGCGGGGTTGGTTTTCTAGGAGTTCCTAAGCGTAAATCCAAGCCGCCCAGGTACGGAAAACCCGGTGCAAAGCCAATCATGTAAACCAAGTACTCGCCCTTGGTGTGTATAGAAACGACTTCTTCACATGTCAGTCCAGCATTACTGGCCACAAAATCTAAATCCTCGCCATAAACACCACCGTAAACTACAGGAATCTCTATCGCACGCTTTTCAGCGAGCTCAGGCGGCTCCGCTGTAATATCGACCAGCATTTCCTGTACCATGTCCAACAGCTCGGCGTATTGCACCACCCATGGCTGGTAATAAATCGTTATCGTGGTATACGCTGGTACATATTCAACAAATCCCTCAAAAGTATACTCGTCAAGCCAGGCACAAATGGAGCAAATCTGTTCATTAACTTTAGGATCAATGGCATCATCAAACTGAATAACAATCGCAGAATCCCCCAAAGGATAGTGTTTAACACGGTTCATACCGTGAATATAAACACTAAAAGTCGAATTTCACCCTGGCTCTTACACCCCACTCAGAAACATGTGGATTATTTAGGTAAGTAAACCTTTTAACCATGTCTACACGCAGTATTTTAAAGATATTTCCAACACCCACGCTGCCCTCAATGTACGGACCGCCATTTAAAGAATTGGTGATCGGCACACCACTGTCGTTCCTCACAAACTGCATTGCTGAACTGTTTAGTGCAGGGTTATTTTCATCCCTCAAACCACCATAAAGCGCTTTGAACGACATCACCTCGCGTAGCTTCAACTTACTAAGCAATGGAACTTTATTGAAAAAGAAGCCATTAAAATTCTGATCTATGTTGATGCTGGCGTACCTGTCACTCACAAACTCTAAAAAGTTCATCAAGTTATAAGAATTCAACTGGTAAGCATAAGTTTGGTTAGCCCTGTGTATATCCAACAAAGGAAAAGGCACTTTACCAACAATATAAGATCCCTCTAAAGTCACATCAGTATAACCCAACTGCGATAAATACAAACGCTTATCAATACTTGCCAGGAAATTATGGTAGTTATACTCACCACCGGCAATACCTTTTATACCAGCAGTATACCTAAAGTTATACGTTGGATACTTGTCAATAATTGGAGTACGATAAACCTTACCCTGGTAAAACTTCTCATGCGGCGCATACCTGAAAGAAACCGTTACTTCCGATGTGCTGATGCTGTTGTTCTTGTTAAAAGGCGTGTTATTCAAACCATTAAAATAAAGAGATCCTGCCGGAGTCTGATCCCACTTACGCAAACCTACACTGTATGAGAAATGATTCTCAAATTCCTTCATGTAGTCAACACGATAAAAGTCGTTGTACAGCATCATGTTGTTTTCTCCTCTTTTAAAAGACAACAAGAAATTGTCTTCCTGCACAAATTGCAATTCCTGACCAGGTATTTTGGTATCTCTCTGGAAACTTGCCCGTACATAACTCTGCGGAAAAGCATAGATCGATTTATTATTTAATGAATAGGTGGCGCTTAAAAAGTACTTCCATTTCTGGTCAGTAAATCCATAAGCACCATAGGTTTCAAAATAATAGCGCTTGCTCAATGCTGGGGTTGTCCTGCCACCTAATCTCAGCCTAAAACCTTCTATATTATTAAAGCTGTAAAAAGTGTTAACCGGACCAACCTCAAACGGGCCAAAGTCCTTGTAACCGGCAAACAGTATCGTCACCGCATCTAAAGTTCTTTTGAAAGATGGAATACTTTGCAGTGTATCCAAATTAGAGTATACACGTGCATTAACCGCATTCAGTGTTTCAGGGCGGTTTGTTATCCAATACTGTTCAGATTTCTTCATCGCATCGGCAGCAAATACAAGCGGTGTAGTACCGGTGTATACAGAATCTGCCTGGCGCTCATTTATTCTATAATCCTTAAAATTAATCGTACGTTCACCAGTAAAACCAGCACCGCTATTCTTGCTAATCCCAAAGTCTACAATCAAATTACTTTTGCTTAGGTGATAACGTTTATCAGTGCTCTGCTCAAAATCAAGCTTAGCCTCCAAAGCCCTAACAAAATTCAGGTTAATGTTTTTATTAACAGAAAGATAAGCATTCTGCACCGCATAATTACCATCAAGCGTTACGTACAGTTTACCTTCAAATAGTAAATCCGCTTTAGTCCTCGGCGTAAAAGAAAGCTCAACCAACTGCGTATTATTTTGCGTCTTGATGGTATCAGTAACAAAGTATTTGTAATAGTTAGGTGCATTATCTGCAATCGGACTTAACAACTGGTTACTCACCACAGAAATATTGTTATCGTAAATATCAATGTCCTGATACATCCTTTCAAAATAGGTGCTCAAGCCTTTATTATCTATAAAACGCTCGTCAAAATTTACCTGTTTATCCGCAAGCACAACCGTCTTCATCTTCTCAGGATTCTTCCTGTAAAAGTTGTCAGATAGCTTTTCCTGCTGGAAAACCGGCAATACATTCTTACCACCTATTTTAGTAGAGTCCTGTTCCTGGAAAAGAAACTGGTAGTTGCGGAAAATACGACGGTTCTTAAACTTATCAGACAGGTTACTCATCGAGAACAACATGCGCTCATATTTCTTATAAGCAACATAATCATAAGCCTCAACCCTGTTTTTCGCTTTATTATCAATTACTTTTCTAATCAGCGCAACTGCAGGATTTTCTTTATTGCTATACTTGGGTTTCTTTCCGGCATTAATTACCACCTCGTCCATTTGCATGGCTTCGCTTTGGAGTTTAACGTCCAAAATCTGGTTCTGCCCGGCCTGAAAAACCTTGGTGACCGTTTTGTAACCAACATAGCTAAACTTAAGTTCTGTATAGGCACCGCTAAACGCGATTTTATATTTACCGTCTAGATCTGTTTTGCCACCCTGACCGCTGCCCGTAATCATAAAGGAAACGTAAGGAAGTGTTTCTTTGGTAACCGCATCGGTAACAGTGCCAGACAAAACGGTTTGCTGAGCAAACAAAGGAGAAACAAATAGGAAAGAAAGTACTAGAGAGAGAAAAGTTAATTTTATATATGATTTCATTCGTACTGCGATTTTGGGGGTATTCGTTATTAAACGCAGCAAAGTTAATACTCAACTTTTGAATTTTGTAGTTAAAAAGTCAGGTTGAAGGGTAAAGACTGATGTTATGACAAACAAATGAAAATCAAGCCTAAATATCCCAGCCCATTAGCTCAAACATGCGCTTAAACTCATCCTGTATACCAGCCTTTATTAATATGTCAGCTCCGTTTACCGGATGTTTAAATGACAGTTCAGAGGCATGAAGCAGCATGGTCGTCATCTCCCATTGCTCCAGAAAAAACTTGTTCTGCTTATTACAGCCATGTTTCCTGTCGCCAATAATTGGGTAAAATATATGAGCAAAATGTTTACGCAGCTGGTGCATCCTTCCAGTGGTCGGCGTAGCCTCCACCAGAGAATACCTGGATGTGGCATGCTTGCCAAAGGGAACATCCAATTCTGCTCTTTTTAGGGTTACAAAGGCAGTAAATGCTTCTTGTATCGTGCCGTTTTCTTTGGCTAGTGGATAATCAATATCCAGGCTGTCTGGAGCGTGACCTCTTAAAATTGCGAGGTATTTCTTTTTAACCTCAGCATTTTGAAATTGCTGCTGCATCGCAATCTCCACTTCTTTTTCAAAAGCAAACAACAGCAAGCCGCCTGTTTTCCGGTCAATCCGATGAACCGGACTCACATGCCTGCCCACCTGGTCCCTCAATAGTTGTAACGCAAATTCTTTGGCATCTGTCGCAATGGAAGAACGGTGCACCAGCAATCCATGGGGTTTATTTATCGCGATCAGATGTTCATCCTGATATACAATTTCAAGCATGGCGCAAAGGTACTAAACCCCCGCCCATTTCAAAACCAAGGTCTCTTCGGCAGTAACCAATACCGAACCTCTCTGCGCAAAAGAAGCAATATCAACTCCGCCGCGTGAAGAAAACAATGCACCAATCAATCTAAAACCAGACGCTTCCATTTCCAATCTAACATCTGCACCAGATTTATTTACCAAAATCGTAATAAAACTGTCCGCATTTTTCAAAACCTTCATCAACATGCCAGGTCGTCTTTGCGCAAACCTAATCGGCAAGCCCTCCAGCACATCAAACAATTCAGCGCTTAGTAATTTGCATAAACCAGAATAATAAGTGATCCGGCCACCCAAACCCACTAAAGCGGGCATCCATAACACAGAACCAGCTCCATAGTTGTTCCGGCAAGCCAACACCTCATCCTTATTACGGGCCACAGCAACAGCCGTATCCAATTTTAAAATCCCCTTCCACAAATGCGCGTCTATACTTAATAACGGATCTGTAAAACCGACGGTAAACACATTATCTACCATCTTATATTCCTTTATCACTGCCCCAAAACACTCCCTCAATGGAAAATCTTTGCCTTGTATTAAATAAGCGTTCTCATCGTAATAGGCAGTCAACCCGTCAACAATGAGCTTTCCACCTTTATAAACAAACTCTCCCAACAACTTCCAATACCTGGAAGGAATACTGACCTGATGGGCAAGCACAATCGCCTTACCTTTATAACTCTCTAAAGTAAAGTCATATTCACGGATCTCCTTAAAAGCGGCATGCACACCCATTTCAGATAAAGCCTCAAAATATGCGAGCGCAGATTTCATCGCACCACCTATAGACCTGCCTTCAAAAGAAGCGCCTTTAATTTGTAGCAATTTTTCAATCCAAAGTGATTCGCGCGTGTACAACACACTAATCCCCGAATCAAAAACCTGAGCATTGTCAAACAATGGTTCATCTAAAGAGATAGCCTTACCCACCGAAGCAGCCATCAACAACCTGTCGGTCGGTTGATCCAGGAAGTCCAGCATCGCCCATTCACCCGCTTCGAACCCTGATCTCCTGGGATTTAAACACCAAAACATGCCGCCTTTACTGCCGGAACCAATATTGATCCACAACCACTGGGCAATCTCTGCAGGAGTCGGACAAAGCGGTGTCTTACCGCTATAAGTATTGTTTCCACCCTGCAATTCAGTCATAAACCATTCTAGTTCGCCGGCGCCAGAGCGTAAAATCTCGGCATTGGCAGACATCCCCACCGCATACTGTTCCCTATTAAAATAATCAAAATGCCAGCTTGCATGTGCAGAGCCACCCAGACTCGTTAAAAACTTCCTCCAGGCCGTAAAATCATATTCTGCAACATGCTTAAAAATATCATGATTGTTTACATGGATTGGCCTAACCGAATCATACTTTCTGATCTCCTCTGTCAACCACCTCAAAAACCAAGTGTTGTAATGCAATAAAAAGCGCTCTTCAGAAAGCTCAAATGTTGTAAACCCATTGCTGGAATAATCCGGAGCATTTAAATTCGCCTTCCATAAATCGAATTGTTTGGCCGACAACTCATCTTTAGGCACCGCACCTAAACCCGGTTCATTTATCGGCACCCAGCCATATAATGAAGTAAAGCCACTAAAGTGCTCCACTAAATGTTTAATATAATTCGCTACTGAGGCTAGGTGTTCATCATCCCTGCAAAACTTAAAGCCTCCCACATCATCAAAACTGGTCTCCGGGAACAAGTTCGCATAAATCATCACCCCATGTTTCTCGGCCGATTTAAAGGCCAGATCAAACAAGCTAAAATCCCAAACATCGTCCCTATGCATGTAGCTTTCAAACATTCTAATGCGTGTAAGCCCCATACCCATGCGGTTCATCGTCTCAAACCAGCCGTCAATTTCCGCTTCGGTTTGTCCGGGTTCTATGAAAATCTCAGCGCCTATATAGATCATTTCAACAGTTTATCAAGATAGGCATAGGTCATAGGATGATAGTTGGGCCTAGCCAATTTGTAGATCTCCAAAGCCTTCTTCCTACCTTCTTTAGTTTTTAGCAATTCCTTATAAAGCGGTATAATGTGCCACATCCTGCCGTTCTCGATCAAATATTCTCGTATGCGCTTATCCGCAACGCCGTAATTATTTTTAATGGCCATGGTATACCAGATCAACTGGATATCCGTATTGTTCGATGCGGTAAAATTGAACGTGAGGTCTAAATAATCCATCTGATCAAACGTCAACTTCTCAGGTAACCTGCTTAAAAAGTAGCGTTTCTCATTGGTGGTCACCACGTTCTCCCGCAATATATTCGGGTTATACATCGGGTTATTCTTCCAAACCCTAATCATCGCATTGATCTCGTTAAATTTACCGCCGTCTTTCCAAAGTTCCTTGCCATAAGCGATATTGGCTGGAATACCCGGACCATAAACCCAATCTTTCACCATGATTTTTTTTTCCAGTTCCACATTGCCCTTAATCAGGCTTTTATTCAAATAATCCACAAATGTCTCTGTAGTTACCGATGTAAAAGCATGTCCGTCAAACCATCCCCTCAAGAATTTATCAAACACTGACCTGCCAACTGCCTGTTCAATCGTGCGTAAAAAGAAATAACCCTTTTCATAGGCGATATCATTAGTCGCATCATCTGGGTTTCTTCCCTTGTAATCAGTCTTCAAATAGGTATCCTTTGCATTGCCGCGCATGTCAGTCACCGCCGCAGAAAGCGCCTGTCTGGCAAATTCCTCCTGCATTTCAGCTTCCGTTTTACCATACAATTCCTCATCAATCCGGCGCTCAAAATAATTGGTAAAGCCTTCATTAAGCCAGAAATCATTCCAGGTAGCATTGGTAACCAGGTTACCACTCCAGCTATGTGCCAATTCGTGACAAATAATGCTTACTAAAGATCTGTCTCCCGCAATAATAGTCGGGGTAATAAAGTTCAAATTGGGGTTTTCCATACCACCAAAAGGGAAACTAGGCGGTAAAATCAATAGATCATACCTTCCCCAGCGGTAAGGACCATACAATTTTTCAGCAGCGGTAACCATCTTACCCATATCAGCAAACTCGTAAGTCGCTTTATCTAATACAGAAGGCTCAGCATATATACCGGTCCTACTATCCACACTTTTAAAGGCAATATCACCAACAGCTAATGCGAGAAGATACGACGGAATGGGATGCGTTTGCTTAAAATCATACACACCAGTAGCATTCTTCCCCTGCGGATTCTCGGCGCTCATCAAAGCCAGCAATTCTTTTGGAACCGTAACATGCGCACTGTACGTAAAACGAATACCCGGACTATCCTGACAAGGGATCCAGCTCCTCGCGGCAATACTTTCAGATTGTGTAAATAAATAAGGATGCTTTTTACCAGCAGTTTGTTGTGGATTAAGCCATTGCAATGCCGCCGCTCCTTTGTTAGTCGAATAATAAATGTTAACAATCTGCGTATTGTCATCAATTGCCACCCTTAGCGGACTGCCCAGTATTTTATCAGCACTACCCAGCTTAAACGATGTTTCCTTTTCGTCCTTACCTAACGTGACCTTGGTAATGTTTAACAGATTATCATCAAAAATAATCTCTTCAACTTTAGCTTTATTGTCAATTTGCCATATGGCTTTGCCGGATATCTGCTCCTTTTCAAAATCAACATTAATATCCAGATCGAGATGCTTTACGACTGCGTGATTGGGTTCCGCATAAGAATGGGGATCAGCAAGCTGCACAACCCTTTTATCTTTGTCTTTACAAGCAGTAAAAGCCAGCACCGCTAGCATTACCATCAATTTACGTTTTAGCATGCGCTAAAATAAAAAGAAATACCTTATGATTGCGCTACAAATCCCTTACTAAATAAGCTTCGTTGATGCAACTCGCCAAAGCATATTTTACTTAACCTTGTTAAATACAAAGAGATCTTTATATACCCACTTGCCATTTTCTTCTGTGCCTCTGGCAATTACAAATTGAGTTGGGGAACGCTTCTCGTAAAGGATCCTTAAGCCTCCACCCTCTTTTTGGAAAATGGCTTTGTCTTTAGCTGCTTCCAAAAACAAGTATCTGTCTTGTTTATCTTTTTCTTCCTGACCAATTAATCCAGGTTTGAAATGCTTTACCATGGAGACTAAGCCATTTTCAGTTTGCTCATAGGCTAATATTTCGTATAAATCGGCATTGGTGCCGTGCATCATCCGCATAAAGCCCAACATGTTCTCGCCGGATGGAGGCATCCAAAAACCTTCAATGGTCTGCCCGTCGGGCATGGTAGCTTTCCAGTTGCCCTGGATAAAACTAACATCAGCAATACTACCTTTGGATTGCGCAGCTAGCTTCGTGGAGAGGCCAATAACCATCAGAAATAAAAGTAAAGTGCAGGTATGTTTCATAAAACTTAAGAATTTGGTTTCTTAAATATAAGAATTACCTGCAAATACTATTTAATATTACCAAAATGAACCTTCTCCGTAATTCCATTTGGATCATTGAGCAATTGGAAGGTAGTTGAAGGGCCAAGGTTAACCGGCAGTTTCCATTCGCGCAGTGCCCACACGATTTCCCTATTTGGCGTGACTTCAACTGCTTGTACAGGCTCATTATCGGTTTGCACTTTACCATCCCATTGGTTAAACCAGTTATTAATTAAAGTATTGCCATTTGGCAGGCGCATGGCGATTTGAGGATTCGTCAGTTTGTAATCTTTTACATTGTCTAACAGGTATCCCCAAACTACTTCTCCATTCCTGTTAAGCTCCTTAACAAAACGTTGATTACTGGCAACCAGTAAATTACCAGATGGCAACTGATGCGCAGACCATACGCTTGGTACATCTATTGACAATAGGATCTTTCCATCCAGATCGTACTCATTAACCTTTCCCAAATCCATGTGCGCAATAAGTAAAGTACCTTCTTTGGTTAAACGGGCATGACGGATTTGTCCATGGGTACCGCTCTTGAAAGGAATTGCAAATTCTTTAATTACTTTATTGGTTTTGATGTTCATCACAAAAACCTTTGCAGGGTTGCCATTTTGAACAAAAACAACGTGTTCATTACCGATTGGCTGTGCGGTATGGGTTTCAAAACCATCCGGCGCATCGTATTTCCAAAGTACCTTTTTATCTTTGTTGATCAGCGTTACGCCAAACTGGTGCGCAAAAAGGATATTTCCATTCTTAAGCAACACGGCATCACTAATCTCTCCCTTGCCAACGGTATCAATGTAAGACCAGGTGATTTTCCCATCCTTAATGATATACATATTGCGGGCTTTTGACTCACCTGCATAAAAGAAATCAAATTGCTTCAAACCTTTGCCTGGAAGATTTTTTGGGGCATTTGGAGAAGTTTGGGCAAATGATGGAATTGATAAACCAGCGAGAATAATTAGTAATGGGCATTGGTTTTTAAGTCTGGCAAGAGTAGCTCTGAGTTTCATAATGATAATTATTTAGTGATTTTAAATAATCCACCTTCTGAGTTACCCGGACCAGTGTCTGGATTGGTTACCATATAGATCTCGCCGGCAGGGTCTTCTCCAAACCCGGTAACTTTTAGCCCTTCTGGAATGTTAGACAAAGTGATCTTACCCCTTTGCCAAGCCGTGCCTACCTTTTGAAGGTACCACATCGGGCCTGTCCAGTCGGCAAAAACATATTTTCCTTTCAATAAAGAAATGGTTTTCCCATTGTATACATAACCACCCGTTACAGAAACACCTTCGCGATGCGGGTATTCTAAGATCGGCATAATGATGCCTTTAACGTCACAGCCGGTAGCAGGGTTATAGCAATGCGTTCCTTCGGTTATACGCCAGCCGTGGTTACCACCCTTTTTTACAATGTTTACCTCTTCCCATAGATCCTGACCCACTTCGCCAGCAAATAGTTGCCCTGACAGTTTATCGAAAGAAAAACGGTACGGGTTGCGGAAACCGTAGGCAAAAATCTCTGGTTTGATGTTTGGCTGACCAACGAATGGATTATCTGCCGGAACCTTGTAAGGTTCTGAAGTATTGATGTCAACGCGCAGGATCTTACCTAGCCATGTGCTCATGTTTTGTCCGTTGCCGGCTTCACCATGCTTATCACCCTGACCACCGCCATCTCCGTAAGAGATGTACAGGTAACCGTCTTTTCCAAACTGTACGCAGCCACCGTTGTGATTGCCTTCAGGTTCATTTAAAGAAAGAATTAACTTTTCGGTAGCCAGATCTACAAGACCCGAAGCATCAACTGTAAACTCTGATACTACGCCTTTATGATCAAAACCAGGAGACGGTGCGCTATAATACACGTAAAACTTTTTGTTGGTTTTAAATTGAGGATGCAGGGCGATGCCCAGCAATCCGCGTTCTTCATAACCTTTGTTAAGTCTTGGAAGTTTGCTGCTCAAATCAAGCACGGCTATTTCGCTAAGTTTCCCATTTTTTATCGAGCGTACCTTTCCCGTTTGCTCGGTTACCCAAATCTCTCCGGGGGCAGGGAAGGCAACTGCTGTTGGAGCTAACAGTCCACCTGTAATCTTTTGAACCTTTAGGGTTATCAGAGGTGGCTCTGCGGCAAAGGTGCTTGGCATCAGGGTGGCAAGGCTAAGCGTTAAAAATAATTTTTTCATGATGTATTTTTTTGTGTTGTTAAGGTCTGTTTTGTTTATTCTACTGATGATGATCATTTATTTTATTTATCAGCAATGCGCCAGGTTCTGCTTTTATTACTTGATTGTACAACCAACATTACTTTCCAAAATCAAACCATAGGGTTCCTGTAATTGGTGTACTTAGTCTAACTTTCTGGCTTTGTGGCCCCATTTGCTTTGCCGCTTGAAACTTGGTACCAATGGCGCTAATGTTTTGTAAAAAGCCAATGCTGCCCTCTGGAAAAGGCGGCTCAACATTATTGTTATCCAGTGCTGCCTTTTCCCTTGCTGGTTTAAGCATTTGGAAATAGGTATTCGGGTTCTCTGAATAAACTGTAAATGGTGATTCTTTGGTTTCTATGGTGACCCAGTTGATTTCTGAATGGTAGCCTTTGAACTCTGGATAAATCCAGGTTTCACCAGTGATGGTATTATTATAATCTTTATGGAATACGCCGAACTGCTGTCCACGTAACCTGTTTTGCCAAACGCGATAAGGGCCTCTGCCCAGCCATTTCATACCAGTAATTTTTTCTTCAGGATAATTGAAGGAAATACCGGTAAAATCAGCCTCTCCTTGTTGTGAATACACATATGCTAAAGTAACAGGCAAACCAGGCGAGATGACCCACATTACTCCCAAGTTACCGTCGCCTTCATAATCCGCTTCGATCATAATTTTATCGCCTCCAACAGAATGTTTAAAACTTTTAAGACTGGTTTTCACACCGGCCAGCACTGGCCCTCCTGACAAAGAAATAGTACCACTTTTTTTAACTACTTTTTGGATATAACCTGTTGATTGATCAAAATAATAACTGATTCCATCGCATTTAACAATAAGCGTTTGCCCTTCTTCTGTTACCACAGGTGCTGCAGCATTTTTATCCTCAGGCAATGCATTCAGTATTTTCTTTGTCAGTACAGCCGCAGAGGTAAGCTCCCAACTCCAGGTAAAGATCTCTTTTTTATCTGGCCCATAAGCGGTTAAGTATAATGCCTCATTTGCTTTCCAGGTTGCAGGCAAAGCCAGATCAAGAAATCCTTTTTCACCAGGTTTTAGGTTTGGTGCAACTACTGAGCCTGTAGCTTTTACGATTGCTGCAGTACTTTTCGACGTTGCTAAAGGGAAATCCACCAGCTTCCACTTAAAAGTACACTGGTTTAAATTGGTGAAGGAATACCTATTCTCCACCGGTATTTTACCATTGAAGGTTTTATCGACAGGTTGCGGGTTGATGTAAACGGGCGACCAGATCTCTTTTATCGTAAAAAAGCTGCCTTCCTTCTCTCTGTGCGGACCAACAATCCCGTCAGGAGCATGATTTCCATCAGTATCATAGCTATTATTTTTATCTGTCCGGATAACAGCTTCATCAGAAAATGCCCAGATGAAACCACCTGCGCCATGTGGATGCTTTTGCATTTCCGACCAGAAGTCGTCCAAACCTGCACCTGCACCGCCATCGTATAGGCCGTGCATAAATTCCGTGGAGAAAAATACCTCCTGCCCAGTTGCTACGGTTTTAACAATACCATTGTAGTCTGGATAATGTTTTGTATCAGTACCATTAAACTTTTCCCATGGATGAATCACAGTACGTTTTTGAGGATCATACAAACCATAATCGTTATCCAGCTCTCTGTTGAAGCCACCTTCGTTACCGTTATCCCAAAAGATGATCGATGGATGATTTACATCTCTTACTACCAACTCTTTAACCAATTTGCGACCAACCTCAGTATCGTAATAGGCCTGCCAACCGGTTAGCTCATCCAAAACATAAAGACCTAATGAATCACAAACCTCCAAAAAATCCTGATCTGGCGGATAATGCGACATCCGTACCGCGTTCATATTCATTTCTTTCATCAGGTTAACGTCCAGTAATTGAACGGTATGACTCAATGTTCTTCCGGTTTCAGGCCAGAAACTATGCCTATCGCAACCCTTTAATATAATCCTGCTTCCGTTAACGTACAAACCATCGTTGATATGAAGATCCACTGTACGGAAACCGAACTTTTGCTTGGCGCGATGTAATACCTGCTGTTTGCTTTTAATGCTCACCACCACTTGGTAGCGATTAGGGAATTCTGCACTCCAAAGTGCAGGTTTTACAAAACCAGCTTTTAGGGTAGTATGGTCTGCAGTTGCATCTGCCTTAACGGCAAATGGTTTACCTACGTTTTGCCCGTTTAGCTTTTGCACTTGCGCTTCAATCGTTTCGTTGCCTTTTAAATTTAAGGTAAAGACATCCATTTCAAAAGAACCATCTGCTTTTGCATTGATGGCCATCCTATCTACGAATACCGCTGGTACAATCTCCAGGTACACTGGTCTGAATATACCGCCAAATACCCAAAAATCACTCTTGCGCTCTGCCCGGTTTATAGAAGCATTTGCCGATGTTTTATCTACCGTAACTTCTAATAAATTCTTGCCTGAAGGTTTGATCAGGCTGGTAATGTCATATTTGAAACGGTAAAAACTACCTTGATGGATTGGTCCGGCCAGTTGACCATTGATCATCACCTTTGTATCTGTCATTGAACCTTCAAATACAATGTAGACCTTTTTGCCTTTCCAGTTTTCGGTTAGAAATTCATGTTTATATTGTCCTTGCTCGTTGGCCTTGTTGTTATCGTGACCATAATTATAGGCTCCAAAGCCTTGAAGTTCCCAATTAGAGGGAACAGGTATCTTAGTCCATTCCCCACTTTTTCTTCCGGAACTGCAATAAAAATCCCATAACACTGTATGATCTTTGTCTGTACCTGAAAGGTATTTCACTACTGTACCCTGTGAGAAGGCATTTAGGCAAAAAACTAAAAGCAATAGCTGGAGGAAAATTCGTTTCATAAGGTTTAACTGGATTAGGATTTGGCGGTTCAATAAGGAACAAGATTAATTAGTAGCGGCGTACAAAAAAAATATAGCTATGATTAAAACTACGCAATCGTTACCGAAAATAAGCCATTTGTAATAACTATCGAATTTAGTTATAATTGTCTATGTACCGAGCCGCCACCATCAAACAAATAGCTGAGGCACTTTCCGTTTCCATATCAACGGTGTCCAGAGCTTTGAGCGACAGTCACGAAGTTAGTGAGGAAACAAAGAGGATAGTTCGCGAATACGCTAAGAAAATCAACTACCACTCCAACCCTATTGCAGTAAGTTTAAAAAAAGGAAGAAGCAATTCTATAGGCGTATTGCTATCTGATGTAGCCAGCAGCTTTTTCTCTCAGGTGATCAATGGCGTTGAATCAATTGCCTATGAGAAGGGTTACCATGTTATTATTACGCAAAGTCATGATGCGTACGACAGGGAAGTTACCAATATGGGTCACCTGGCCAGCCGTTCTGTTGATGGGATCTTGGTATCTATGTCTTCTCAAACGACAGATTACAAACACATCACCAGTCTGCATGAACGGGGTTTGCCCATTGTATTTTTCGACAGAATATTGGAGGAGATTGAAACATTTAAAGTTACGACGGATAACTTTAAATCGGCTTTTGAAGCAACAGAATTATTGATTTCGAAGGGTTACCGGAATATTGGCCATTTGACCAACGCACCCCAATTATCAATTACAATAGAGCGATTGGAAGGATATAAAGCCGCCCTGATAAAACATCAAATTCCATTTAATGAGCAACTGGTTAAATATTGTAACCATGGTGGTAGAAATCCTGAGGAGATTGAAACGGTAATTAGCGAATTATTAGATCCCAAGCTGAAAGCAGATGCCTTGCTGATCACCAGCGACCGGATAAGTACTTCCGCGCTGCGTGAGCTTAAACGTTTAGGCAAAGCCGATCAATTGACGATTATTGGGTTTTCTAACTCGGATGTAATTGATTTGTTATCGCCGGGTATTTCATTTATCCGCCAACGCGCCTTTGAAATGGGGCAAATTGCCGCAGGGATGTTGATTAAATTGATTGAAAGCAAATATCCGGTGTACGAATTTGAAACCAGACTACTGGAAGGAGAATTGCACTGGAAAGGAAAAGAGAAAGTTTAACTTTTTAATTAATTACATTCGTAATGTATATACCTTTCTTCTCAAAATGGAAGTAATATGAAAAAAGAGCCAAAGAACATAGTTAAAGAACCATCCGAATCCTATATCAATAATTTAACCGATGAGGAGCGTCTTAGAAGAGATGTTTTTCGTTCTGATATGGATAAGCTTAGACTTTTTACCGAGATGCTTCGTACAAATAAAATTCTAAAAAAAGCGGTAATAACCCATAAATAGTTAATATGGATGTCTCTGACGAAGCACTGATAAAATTTTGGGCATCTTTAAATAGCCATAATGTAAAATACATAATGGTTGGAGGGTTTGCAACCAGATTTCACGGTTTTAACAGAAACACAGACGATCTCGACATTTGGTTGTATGATACTCTGGAAAATAGGCGAAATTTTAGGGCCGCTTTTAAGCAGCTTGGATACGGTGATTTCGCGACGTTCGAAACAATGGAATTCGTACCTGGCTGGACCAGTTTCCATATTGACCAAGGCATCGAGCTTGATATCATGACAACGATGAAAGGTTTAGAAAATCTATCTTTTTTAGACTGCCTCGAACTTGCATCAATCGCAAACCTAGAAGGTGTTGAAGTTCCTTTTTTACACATTAATCAACTGATAATGAACAAAAAAGCAGTTGACCGCCCTAAAGATCAAATTGATGTACTTGAATTGGAGAGAATAAGAGCACTTAGAAATAAAAATATTTGAACATAAATATTATGTATCAGCGTTTACGCAGGTACAGCTATTGTGAGCTAAAACTCTTCGATTTTTACTTTGCGGTAGAATACTTCTGCACCTTCAGATTGCAGCAGGATTCTACCGCTTGTTAGCGTTAGGTATTCTCCTTCGTTTACCAAAGTTCCATTTACAAAAAACTTAAAGCGGCCTTTCTTAAAAATTACTTCAACGGTATTCCATTCGCCATGCGTACGTTCAGCATCTCTAATTTTAGCCATGTGCGAATAGTCTTTCGGTTCCATTTGAATTCCATCAACAAAGGCTGTTACGCTGTCGACTAACCATAAATCGCCTACATCACCTTCTTGTATCTGGCATTCTGCGCATCGTGGCCAGATTTTGTTGGTCGACAAGTCTACACTAAAGCATACTCCTGCATCACGCTTATCTTTTTCTCTAGGGGGGAACTTCTTTTCTCCCCATTTAAATTCAAGGGACAAATGAAAATCGCCGTAAGTTTTATTGGTAACGATGTAACCGAAATCTTGCCCGCTAACGTGAATTGCTTCATCTTTTACCGTAAATACATTTTGAAGGTCTTTATTTACGCCCTGACTTTTCAGGTATTTACTCCATCCCTCTAAATTTTTGCCATTAAATATGGGATGCATGTTGGGAGTTTGGGCATTTGCAAGAAAGCAAGGAAACAAACAAAATATTAAGATTAGGTTTTTCATAGTAGTTATTTTGTAACGATATCTATAGTGCCACCATTTTTAAATAGGTCGTGAGACACAAAGTAACCTTTATTCTCTTTACCATTTACCTTAATTGAAGTTATTGCCCTGCCCTTTCCAGGTTTGGTAATGGTAATGGTCTTGCCCGTACTGGTTTTCCATTTTACTTCATCAAATAATGGTGCGGTTACCAGGTATTCAGGATCTGTTGCAGAAAATGTGTACAAGCCTAATGAACTGAACACGTACCAGGCCGACATCTCTCCTGCATCATCCATACCGGAAAGGGCCAGGCCTTCCGGACCAATTCCATAAAGGTTATTTAAGATGTTATCGAGTATTTTTTGGGTCTTTTCTGGTTTGCCTATAAAGGTATAGGCAAAAGGTGCTTCGTGGTCTGGCTGGTTGCCCTGACAGTATTGGCCGATCATAGTTTCAACATTCCGTGCGATATATTTGGGATTCCACGGCAGGGTAAACAAAGAGTCTAGTTTGGATTCAAAACCCTTCGGACCGCCATATAATTTGATCAAACCTGGCATATCATGGGGAGCAAAAAATGATACCTGCCAAGCATTGGCTTCCCGGTACATGTACTCATAATAAGGATATTGAGGATTGAAAGGTTTAATCCAGTCGCCGTTCTCCAATCTCCCTCTCATAAATCTGGTAGATGGATCAAACATATTCCTATAGTTTTGAGACCTGGCCATCAATATGCGGTAATTTGCAGTATCGCCAAGTTTCTTAGCAATTTGAGCAAGAGAATAATCGTCGTACGAGTATTCCAATGTTTTAGACACCCCTGCCCTTGCTTTGGTTTCTACATGAGGATTGGCAATATCAGGATCAGATATAAAGCCTTTTTTGATGTATTCATCTACAAACGGTCTCGCGCCGGGTGTTACATTCGCATTTTTCAGTAAGATTTCATAGGTACCTTTGATGTCGAAATTATCAATACCCCTCAGGTATGCTCCTGCTATATAAGACGCTCCATGATCTCCATGGAAAAATGTAGGGATAAAACCAGTTTTATCACCCACGTCTTTCATTGATTTAATGACATCTAGGGTAACATTTGGCGTGATTAATCCTAACAGGACATCTTTATTCCGATAGGTATCCCAAAGCGAAGGCTCTGTATAGTAGTTGAAATCTGCTTTTACTACGTTCCTTTTCGCATCTGTAAATTCTCCGTTCACATCACTTCTTAACGCAGGCCATAAAAATGAACGGTAAAGGCAAGAATAAAGCATACCTTTTTGTTTAGCAGTACCGCCTTTTACCTGTATGGAAGAGAGGAGATTTTCCCAGGTTTGGTTAGCTGCTGCACGGATGTCTTCAAAGGTTTTACTACCAATCTCGGTTTCGAGATTGAGTTTAGCATTTTCTACACTAACAAACGAGATTCCTATTTTTACTTCAACAGGGTTGCTGCCGCTGTTTGATAAATGCAACATGGCATAACCATCTTTCGAGCCTTCATCATTGATTTCCAGCTGTTCTACTGGCGTATTGAGGATGGCATAGAAATAAATCTTACCACCCGCTTGCTGATAACCCTTTACTACGTTTGGTCCTTCTTGTTCTATTTTCCAGCCATTTACCCGGTTATTGGCTTTTGCCAGATCAAACAGAATTTGTCTGTCTGCAGGATTTCTAAATTCATATTTGTGATAACCGCATCTCAATGTTGAAGTTAGACTAACATTTACCTGATAATCATCCAGATAAACCTGATAAAATCCTGGAGAAGCACTTTCTTTTTTATGGGAGAAACGGGAACCAAATCTACTGCCTTTGTTTAATACTGGCGCAGCTCCCGCCAAAGCCGAAACCGGTAAAAGTGGAATGTTACACAGGTTCCAGTGACCTTTATTGGTATGGGTAAAACCTAAAATTGCATTATCTTCATATTCATAACCTGCGCCAGAGCCATATTCAGTCATAGGACTTAACTGAACCATTGCGTTGGGCAACGAGCTTCCCGGAAAGGTTAAACCTGCCCATGAACGCCAATCCTTCGGAAGTTCGTAGCCCAAAATTTTCGGATCTGTAAGCGGGTAAGTGCCAACAAAAGTGTTCACATATTGTGTATAACCTTTATTGATTTGCGATTTTACATTGGGTGCAATAAGCAGCAACAGTAATGCTACAAGAAGTGCTTTAGTTTGTTTATTCATTTTCAGGTTATTGGTGTGGTTCCTCAAATATATAAAATCTTCGGTTTTAGGTTATTGAAATAGCTCAGGTTATTTCCTATTAAATAAAAAAGCTTTAAGAGTTATCTAGATGAATTAGATAAACCTTAAAGCTTTTTATATTCGCTGTAGATTTAAGCGAACGTATGTTGACTTGGTTATACGTTTTGAATTTTTCCCTCTATAGAATCGTCAAGTGTTTTACCAATTGCAGCCCCTACCAGCATTTTAACCCCAGCCACAAAATTGCCATGTTTATTATCCCAATAGTATCCATCAGACGGTGTGATTTTGACTAAGGCTATTCTTGGATCATCTTCTCCTTCGGTAAACCAAGTTTTCATTAAAGGACTCCACAGCTCTTTAACTTTTGCTTTATCGTCTACTAGCTCTGCATCTGCAGTGAAATACAGGAAATCCGAATGCTTTGAAGCCTGGAAGTATAATTTAACCCTTGAATCAAGGCCGATCTCCTCATGAGTGTGGCTGTCGTTTGCAATGACAATCCATAAATTCCCCTCATCGTCTACTTGTTGAATACTCATTGGTCGTACGCCATTGGATGGTCCCGTTGCGGCCTCAGTGCAAAAAAAACAAGTATCTGTTTGCGAAATGATTTCCTTAATCTTTTCCAGGGCTTCTGTACTTACTAAGTTTTCCCTGTTATGCTCCGGTTGATTTTTGTTAATGCTATCCATAAGTTTAGGTGTTTGTTATTTTATCTTTTCTTAACAGTCTGGTGTAAAAAAAGTTCTGCAAATTATGTCTATTCTCGGCACAGCCTTTGTTAGTTATTAGCTGTTAAGCAATTAACAATTCATCTACCTATGAATTACTATTATGGAAAAGAAAAGCATCTACATTGTAGAGGATAATAAGGATATTGGATTTATACTCCAATATTTTTTGAACGACGAGGGATTTGACGTAGAACTGTTCGAGACAGTTGCTTCATTTCATTCCAGGTTACAGAGCAAAGCACCAGATTTATTTTTACTGGACGTAATGCTTCCTGATGGAGACGGTCTAGAGATATGCTCTGAAATTAAACATCATGATTCATTGAAACAAAAACCCGTACTAATCATGTCGGCCCATTTGCCTTCAGAATTTGTAAAGAGAGAATCCTGTGCGGATAGTTTTATTGCTAAACCATTTGATCTTTTTGTAATATTGAACAGAGTTAATCAGCTATTGCCTGCGGCTTAGTTTTTAACCTGCTAATTTTTTTACAGAAATATACTGATATTTAGCTTGATGCTACAGAATATCTTAGAACATTACAACATTAACGGTGCCAATTGTCAAATCCAGGCATTTGGCAGCGGACTGATTAATCACACCTGGAAAGTTACCGTCGAAAATAAGGTTTATATCTTACAGCGTATCAATACTACGGTCTTTAAAACGCCAGAAAACATTGATTATAACCTTAGCAAACTAAAAGCATTTTTTCAACTTGAGCATCCCTCCTATCTGTTTGCCGGGCCATTGGAAACCGATACAGGTAAAACAATGGTTCAGGCTGATGACGAATACTACCGCCTGCAGCCATTTATAATGGGCTCTCATACAGTAGATGCTGTTCAATCGCCATTGGAGGCATATGAAGCAGCTAAACAATTTGGTAAGTTTAGTAGATTGCTAAATGACTTTGATGCTGCAAGTTTAACTCACACCCTACCAGACTTCCACAATCTAACCCTTCGCGTTGCGCAATTTAAAGAGGCTTTGGCAAATGCAGATGACGAGCTGAAAGCGACTGCTGCATCAGAAATTGTATGGGCCGAGCAATATATGGATATCGCTGAGCAATTTGAGAAACTCGTAAAAGACAAAACCATTCCTTTAAGGGTGATACATCACGACACCAAAATAAGCAATATATTATTTAATGATAACCATAAAGGTCTGTGCGTTATCGATTTAGATACTGTAATGCCAGGTTACTTTATTAGTGATGTGGGTGACATGATGCGCACATACCTTTGTGCAGCAACTGAAGAGGAACAAGACTTGTCAAAAATTGTAATTCGGGAAGCAGTATTCAAGGAGATATATCGCGGCTACATGGAGGAAATGGGAACTACACTTGGGGCTGCAGAAAAATCACTGTTTGCCTATAGCGGCAAGTTCATGATCTTTATGCAGGCTCTGAGATTTTTAACAGATTTCCTAAACGGCGATACCTATTATCCTACAAAATATGAGGGACATAATCTTAAACGCAGTCGCAACCAGCTGACATTGCTAAATCAATACATCGCATTTGAGAAAGATTTCCTAAGAAATAACGACTAAAATCCGCTGTCGTCCAATGCAAAAGTGTTCTTCCTGTCTTTCCATTTTCCTTTAGTAAAATCAGGAAACTTCTGAGGCATATTGCCTTCTTTTAACGACTTGGTGGAAAGTGGGGTGATTACACTCATGGTCACAGAATCATACACATCTATTGGAGTTTGCTTTTTCTCCTTGACAGCCTGTACAAAGCCATTAAATACAAACCAATCCATGCCCCCGTGTCCGGCGCTCACCGCCTCAGCTGCATGTTTTTTCCAAAGCGGATGGTCATACTTGTCCAGCCACGACTGTGCCGAGTCCCATACGTCGTCCGTTTTAGCTTGTTTCTCTATATAAATAGATTTATTCACATCCATCCATATTCCATTGGTTCCTTGCACGCGAAAGCCTAATGAATATGGTCTGGGTAAGTGGGTATCGTGACTTAACATAACAGTCTCTCCGTTGGCGCAGTTGATCAACGTAGTGGTGACATCACCATTTCTGAAATTGATCTTAGCTGTCGGGTTGCCGGGAGATAATTCCTCAACATAAGCGGCTAACCCTCTGGCTTTAGAACTGAAAGAGACCAGGTTGGTAAAACGGTTACCTCTATTGATATTTGCATACTGCATGATAGGACCTACTCCATGTGTTGGATAAAGATCACCATCCTGATCGATGTTAAACTGAGTTCTCCATTGCGCTTCACTCAGCGCTTTAGGTCCAAATTCAACACCTTGACCGTAAAAAGATTTACCATCATTAAACAACACGCCCCGCAGGTTGTGCTGATATCCACCCTCGAAATGTACCAGTTCACCAAAAAGATTTTGTCTGACCATATTGAGCACTGCCATGACATCCCTTCGGTAGCACACATTTTCAAGGGTCATGTAAGGTATCCCAGTTTTTTCCGAAGTATTTACGATATCCCAATGATCCTCTACCGTTAAACCTGCAATAACTTCACATCCTACATATTTACCTGCATTCATGGCATAGATTGCCTGATCTTTGTGAAATTGCCATGGGGTAGAGATAATTACAGCATCAATATCTTTTCTATCAAGAAGCTTTTTATAGGCATCCAGACCACCCGTATATTCTACCGCTGCCGGCTTCCCCTTTTTAGCAATAAATTCCCTGCATATTTTTAACGAGCTTTCCTGAATATCGCAAATGGCAACAACCTCAACATCTTCCCTTAAAGTACCTTCAGAAATATGGCTCATACCTCTGGCACCAACACCGATATATCCTAAACGAATTTTGTCTTTTGCTGATGCAAACAGGCTACCGCCTGGTAAGATGGAGAATCCGGCCGTGGCCACAGCGCTGTTTTTGAGGAAATTTCTGCGTTCCATAAGTCTTCAAGTTGTGTCTAAGTGTCAATGGTTATTGTTGATTATCCAATAATACCGATTTACACAAAGAATTACAACAAAAAACCTTAGACTTCCAGATCTTCATAATGTTTTTTCAAATATCTCCTAATGGCGAAATTAGCCACCCATTTTTCCATGTATTTGGTCTTAGTCATAAAGACAACAATAGCCATAAGTAGAAAAAACAAAGCTGCAATACCAAAACCGGTAATATAACTGTGCCATAATGCGGAGAAATAAAAGGCCAGCGTAACTGCTGCAGAAATGAAAGCAATAATGATAAAGAAAATGACGGTGGTATTGGTAATGACGTCAGCAATCAACCGGGCGCCCTTTTCTATAACTTTTAGCTGATAGTATTCAATTTTTAGGTTTAGGAAAACTTTGGCTTCTTCCCAAACTTCTTTGATTGTTTTAGTAGACTTATTTTGCATAACAATAATTAAGGCGAATAATACGTCTATAACTGTTCGCCTTAACTATTGTTTCTATAAATCGATAATAGAGTGTTAAAGTCCTATGGCCTTTACTATTGCGATAATGTCTTCATGACCATATTGTGCCTCAGCTACACTAAAAGTTTGTAATGCTGTTTTAGCAAGCGGGGTTAAAATACTGAGGTCATTAGCCAATTTTAAGTCTTTTACAGTATTACTTAATGTAAAAGCGGGTGCGAATGTATTATTTAAAACAGCATCGCCCTTGATTTTAACAAACGGACTACCCAGTGCGCCATTATTAAACACCTGAAGAAGATCAGACTGGTCAATTCCAACATTTTTTGCAGTTACCAACGCTTCGGCAAGTGCTTGTGCTTGAATGGCCAAAAAAGTATTTACAATTAACTTGGCTTTATTACCTGCACCGGTATCGCCAAAATGAATGGCCATTTTACCAAGCGCTTCAAAAATTGGTTTTGCTTTTTCAAATGCCTGGACCTCACCTCCGGCCAGGATGATCAGCGATGATTCATTTGCTTGCTTAACGCTCCCGGAAACCGGCGCATCAATATACTGGTTGCCCTGCTCTCTGCAAGCTATAGCCATTTGCTGACTAACGTCAGCAGAAACGGTACTCATATTGATGATCAACTTTCCAGTTACTTTAGCAGAGAGGATCCCATTTACACCGTTAAATATTTCTTTCGTAGCCCTATCATCTGTTACCATAAGGATTAATACCTCGACTTTGTCAACCAGATGCGCGGGATGTTCGGCAACCTCTGCCCCCTCCTCAGCGAATAAGTCAGCCTTAGACCGGTTCCTGTTGTAAACTGTTACCTGGTAACCCGCTTTCATTAAAGCCTTACACATGGGTGTTCCTATGGTACCCAATCCGATGAAGCCTATTTTGTTCAAAATCATATAATTACTTAGTTGCTATAATTACCATAAACTCCCGTTCAATTTCAGTTGTGGCATTCACCTTTACCTGTTCAGCGTAGGCCTGTACCTCAGTAACGGAAAAGCCTGCCATTTCAAGGAGCGCTTTTGCCTGACTAACATTATATAATGTAAAACCAAACTGTGTAAAAGGGAGTTTCTCCATGAACTCCCGTTCAGCGAAAGACAGGTATAATTGCGCGCCTGGCTTTAATACCCGGTAAATCTCCCTGGCATAAGCTTGGGGATCATTCCAAAAATATATAGTGTTTACGGTAAATACTTTATTGAAAAAGTCATCTGCAAAAGGTATGGTTTCTCCGTCTGTAAGTGAGAAAGTTACGTTACCAGATTGAGAAAGGGAAGCATTAATCTTCGAAGCTTCTTCTACCATTAAATCTGAAACATCAATACCATAATAATCCAGATTACCGATTTCAGTAAACAACAAACTCACATGGCGCCCTCCTGCCGGACCTATTTCCAATATAGACTCATACTGCTTCAAATCCATAACAGCAATGGTTTGAAGTATCATATTGCCATTATTATCGGCCATGTTTTGGGAGGTAACAAGTCCCATTTCTCCAATAGGCCTGCTTAGCTGACTGGCAATTTCTTTAAGACTTTCTATATTTAGTTCTTCAGACATCTTACTGCGTTTATTTCTTTCGGAATAGCAGTAAAGGTATAAAAAAGGCTTATCCTACCAAAAAGGTAGATAAGTTGAGCTGAGGGCTTGTCCGCCTTCATGTATGATCACCGCTGAACACATTTTATTTTTATCTATTTCGAAAGTGATACCGGTTTTACTGTCATAAATCTCATTACCTATCTCTTTACCCGGCTTTATTTTGACTAAAGCATATGTCTCAGAAAGATCCTTCAAAGAAGATGAAATTCCTAATCCCTGTACTGTTTTATAGCCAGGTGATGTTACGCGAATCTGTTTAATCCTGGCCGGAGGATTATCTCCGGTATCCCTTACGGTGTATATAGCGGTGGCGTAAGATTTAGGGTTGTGGTCTTTGTACCATATGGCTACGGCCTTTTGCATCGCCGCATCCCCTGCATCTGCAGTTCCATAAATTTTGAATAATTCGGCGGCATCCTGGTCAATTTTAATCAGCCCCGCAGATTTCCCTGGAATCAATAAGGAATCGGATTTGACTGATGGAGTTTTTGAAATACTTGCGCTAGTTGTATCCATGTGAATTGAATCAGCAACCAACGAATCTGAGCCGGATGTATTTTCCTTTTTTTCGCTGGTACACGACGTGATTATCAGGGTAAGCAGCATTAAGAAAAGCAATTTGAATTCTTTCATAACCATTTATTTGTTGGTTTAAAGAACGGATTGATCAGCAAAATGTTTGCTTTGTAAAAAATTAAAGATATTTAGTTTATACTTAAATACGGCATAGACTTTGATTTGCACCAAATATGAAACCTGCATTTAAATGTCTACGCTATCTGGAAAATGGTACATTGAGTATCCTTGAAATAAAACGCACAGATTTATCCTCAGACGCGGAGGTAAATGACGTATATAAATGGCTACAGGTAGATAAGTTTTCCTTTCGCGTTTCGCAACTATCTGTTGGTTTTGTTGATTCATCTGGCTATGTAGAAGAACGCTTTTTTGACACGGGCTACCTTAAATTTAACCCAGAGCAAGGCACCTTCATTGAAAAATTCAACTCCGCACAACATAGTCTTAGAAACCATAGTGGAAACGACTTGCCTGTAGAAATGCAGGGTGCTATTGAAGCCTACTTAAATTAATCGGCTTTCTTCTTCGTTCCTTTCTTTGGAACACAATTTGGCACTGTTTTACCATCTTTCTTTTTAGTACCAACCTGCTCATAGTTTTTCCAGCAAGGGTCATTATCTTCTTTCTTCTTAGCCATGTTGTAACGTTTAGGTCTATAGTAAACTTTTAGCTGGCTATTTTGTTTTAAAGTTATGAAAACACCTCCAAAAGACAATCCTGTGCGCAAAGATGAAAATCTCACTGCAGAAAAAGATGAATTTCAAACTGACGAAGCTATAGCAGCGAAGGATACTGAAATTCAGCCAAAAAACGCAGTTTCACCTAGCGATGTTCCTGCGGATGACGCCATCGATGAAGTTAAGGATAATTCCGAAACAGGTTTAAATACTGAAGATAAAGACGAGATTTTTTGAAAATGCTATTTCCCTCTGGCAGAGAATTGCTGATGCAAATCCTGAATCTCCCTCAGTGCTTCCGCAATGCCAAAGCGCTGGCGTTTCAGCAAATTGAGGTGATCTGAATGAGTATCATGGTCAATGATGCATTGGTCAAACTTTTCGATAGCGGCGAGCTCACCTGTTTCAATTGCGCCAAGAATTGCCACATCTTCCTTGTTGCTTAATGCTTGCTTTATGTCTATCCAAGCTCTATGCAGCGCGCCAATCACTCCACCGGTTTGATCCCCTCCATCACCTCCGTGTTTAGCAATGTGATCTAGAAGATCCTGTGCATAGGCTGCGCGTTGAGCGGAATATTTCAGGAATACACCTTGAAGCTCTATACTATCAGTGGCCTCCGACGCAGATTCATACCCCTCTTTACCATCATTTACAATGTTAACAAGGCCTTGTAAGTCGCCGATAATCTCGCTATTATTTTCCATTGATATCATGTCTTAGTAATATAAGTAACCTTACAACTTGACAAAGGTTTTAACTTGCTTCAAAAAGCTACGTAACATATCACGATAGCAATGCAGAATTAATTGATCAACCCCTTAATAAGCGCGTAGCGGATTAAGGTAGCGGTATTTCTTGAAGCAGTTTTATCAATTAAATTTTGCCGGTGGCCCTCTACCGTTCTTTTACTTAAAAATAGTTTCTCGGAAATTTCTGAATTGGTAAGTCCTTCACCTATCAGTTGGAGTACTTCCATCTCCCGGTCCGTAAAAAGCGTAGGATAATCTGTTTCATCGATTGTCGACTGCGGGCTTAAGGCTAGCTTAACTAATAACTTTGAGGAAAACTCAGTACACATATACTTCCCGCTTTTCTGTACATGATTTAGTGCGAACACCAATTCCTGTTTACCTACACTTTTCAATAAATAACCACATATACCAGCTTCAAAAAGTGCCGCAATCAGCTTTAAATTGGCATTTGAAGAGAGCATAACAACCTTTACTTTATTGTTCAAATCCAAAATCTTTTGGATGATATTGGGCAGTTCCTGTTGATTCAGATCTAAATCTAATAAGATTATATCTGCGTTTATGTGATTTCTTATCGCAAAGCTAAGTTCATTAACATCAGAAGCCTCGTCAATAACAGCAATATTACCACTGGATTCCAGCAACAATTTAATTCCGTCTCTAACCAGGGTCTGGTCAATTGCGAGCAAAACGTTTAACATAAATACTTATTTAGTTTATGATAATTAGATATTGCTTAAACAAAACAAATATATATTGGTTTTCGGGTTTAAAAGAATTAATCTTTATTATTTTGAGCGTATTCTGAAGGGCTAACTCCAAACTGTTTTGTGAAAGACCTTCCGAATTGTGCCTGAGAACTAAAACCAGTTTGACTGGCTATCTGCTGAATTTTCAAATCGGAATTCAACAGCAACTCAGCAGCTTTTTTTAAACGGGTGATGTTAATCAATTCATTAGGTGTAAGGTTGGAAATAGCTTTAATTTTTCTATAAAAGGTGGCCCTGCTCATATTTAAGCGTTCAGCCAGAAGATCAACGTCCAAATTGGTATTCGCCAAATTTTGATGAATATAATCATTCAGCGTATTTAACAACGCCTGATCCGGTTTGGATTGTGCAATGGTTATAAGGTGTGTAAACGAATCCACCCTGGCCTGGTAAACCTCCCTCTCCTTTTGGTTTTCCAATGCCTCCATCTTCTTCTTATTTTTCAGTCTAGCACGGTGGTTTAAGAAAACAATCCCCCAATAAAATCCTGCAAGAGTTAGAATTATGTAGAATAAATATGCCCAAATACTTAACCAAAATGGAGGGCTAATGACAATTATTAATTTTGCTGGTTTATCATTCCAGATACCACTACTGTTAGAACCTTTTACCAGAAAGGTATAAGTACCTGGAGATAACTTCGTATAGAAAACTTTTCTGTTTCTTTTTAGGTAAGTATAGTCTTTGTCTAATCCTTCTAGCTTATAAGCATATTCTGCTGTTTCAAATCCAGTGTAAACAAGCGCTGCGAAGTCAATGCTGAAAGTAGATTGATCGTAAGCCAGCTGAATCTTATCGGTATATGTAATAGATCGTTTAAGCAGATTACTACCTATCATGACTTCCTGATTGAAAACTTGGAAACCAGTAATGAATACTTTAGGTACCACCCGGTTTGTAGTAAACTGTGATGGATTAAAAGCAATCATTCCGTTTACGCTTCCAAAGTAAAGCTTACCAATCTTGTCTTTGAATGAGGAGTTGTAGTTAAACTGATCACTAAGTAATCCACTAGCCTTGGTATAAACCTTAATCATTTTGCTTTTTGGATTAAACATGGCCAGGCCTTTTGAAGTGCTCAGCCATAAATTATCCGCATTATCTTGTTCTACGCGGTAAAATACATTACTGGGAAAGCCATCTTTAGCTCCAAAGCGCTGAAAGGCATTAGCTTTAGGGTCAAACCTGTTGAGGCCATTTTCTGTAGTTACCCATAAAGTATTGTTCTTATCAATAAATAAAGAGTTTACAAAATTATCACTAAGGCTATTTTCCCTTTCTTTGGCATATTGAAATCGACCTTTTTTACCAGTACTTGGATTTACAAAGAAGAGACCATTACTTATTGTTCCTGCCCACAGTGTACCTTGTTTATCTTCTACTATTGTCATGTAATGGTAGTTCGACGGAAATCCATCAAATACACTGAAATATTTACTAGACTTATTGTACTTATAGACACCATAAGAACTACCGAGATAGATTTCCTTGTTTCTTGTTTGGTAGATAGATTCAATAAAATTGCTCTTAAGGTCATGGTCTTCCTCTCCTTTATCGTAATGTCGCAGTACTTTTCCAGTATTGACATCCATTACATCTAGGCCCTGTTCGTATGTGCCAATCCATAATTCATTTCCCGTGGCAAGCAATCCATGTGTGTTTGTGTGTGCGATGCTGGTTCTTGTTCCATCAGGTAAGAACTTTGTCACTGTTTTATTGATCTTATTTAATCCTACATCCTCTGTGCCTACCCACAAGTTACCATACTGATCTGATGTGATTTCACGAACCGCATTTCCACTAATCGGATAGACGTCGCTCTTTGGAAAATACTTTTCAAATGCACTGAAGGGTTTAGGGTAATAATTGACACCGCCAAAGTAGGTCCCTGCCCAGATTCCTCCCTCTTTGTCTTTCGCCAGCGTGTATACAGCATTGTCTGATAAGGCGTAAGGATTACCGGGATTTTTCCTCAGTTGCTGGTAGCCACCTGTTTTAATGTTATACACGAATATTCCAGATTCTGTAGCTATCCAATATAGATCACCGCCGTAATGGATGAAATTCTTAGCAAAAACAGCAGTGCGGTCTGTATTATAGGTAAGGACATCCTTATAAGTAAATGTGGAAAGGTCAAATATTTTAACGCCCTGATGCGAAGTCCCTATCAAAATAGAATGTGCATTTGTGGCATAGATTTTATCAATCCAGCGGGAGGTTACGGCTGAAGAATGCTCGAACACATTATAACTAACGAAAGCATCCTTTTGCGAATTATACATTTTAAGCAGGCCGTCATTGGTACTTAACCACAAAGTTCCATCTTCTAAAAACAACACAGATGAAACATTAAAATTTTGTTTATCAGTATATAAACTGACTTTACCTGACTTTTTACTGTATTTAAATAATTTGGATTCTGCGATGAAACAAATATGATCATCACGATCAGACCTGAGTGATGAAATGTATTTGCCCTTGGTGGCCGGCACAATACAGAAACGCTCCAGTGTATCGTTGTAGTGAAATAAACCTTTGGATGTACCTATCCACAGTTGCTGTTCCTTATCTTCTAAAATGGAAAGTGTAACATTACTTCCTATACTGTTGGAATCGGCTGGGTCATTTCTAAAGATTTTGAAATTATATCCATCAAATCTATTCAGTCCGTCTTTTGAGGCAAACCACATAAATCCCTTTGAATCCTGTGTGATGTCAAAGACAGAATTATAGGATAAGCCTTGCTCAACCTGATAATGCCTGAAATCGTAGGTTTGCGCTACAAGTTTGTTAGCGACATTGAACAGGAGCAACAAAATTATAAAGTATTTTTTCAAGTTGCTTGGAAGAGGATTTATATCAAATTTGGTTTGCGGCCTCCAAATTAAAGAATTTAAAGGCAATTTGAGACAAATTGATAAATGTTTGAGCCGATTTGTTAAAAGTTTATGCCTTCTTTTGAGTCATCAGTTGCAGCTAAAATTGCAACCAACACACATTAATAACCAAATACAATATTATGAAGTTAGCATCCTACATTATTGGATTATGCCTGGCTCAAACGTTAGTTCAGACGTTGCCGGCAAATGCGCAAGCGCAAACATGGAAACCTGTTGGAGGAAAAATCTCCACACCATGGGCGGAAAAGTTAAACCCTACAAGTCCGCTCTCAGAGTATCCAAGGCCTCAACTCGTTCGTAAAAACAACTGGAAAAACCTGAACGGGTTATGGGATTATGCGATTACGACTAAGGAGGAAGCCGCACCAAAAGCTTACCAGGGGAAAATTTTGGTTCCTTTTGCTGTGGAGTCTTCACTATCAGGAGTGGGTAAAACAATCGACAAAAACAACCTACTTTGGTATAAAACTAGTTTCACTATCCCTTCAAGTATGAAAAATACGGTTTTACTGCATTTTGGAGCGGTAGACTGGAGAACTGAATTGTGGTTAAATGGCAAAAAGGTTGGAAGTCACGAAGGGGGATTTGACCCTTTTAGCTTCGACATTACCCCCTTCATTAAAAAAGGTGGTAAACAAGAATTGGTTATTAGCGTTTGGGATCCGACAGATGAAGGACCTCAACCAAGAGGTAAGCAGGTAAAAAATCCGGAAGGCATCTGGTACACACCTGTAAGTGGCATTTGGCAAACAGTTTGGTTGGAAGGAGTTTCAAAAACGTTCATAGCTTCTACTAAACAAACGCCTGACATAGATAGCAAAACCATCTCGTTATCAGCGGATATAACTGGTGCACAAACAGGTGACATGTTAAGGATAACAGCATACGACGGCGCTAACAAAGTTGGAGAAGCACAAGTCGCGGCTACTGAAACTGCACGCTTAAACGTACCAAACCCGAAATTATGGTCGCCGAATACGCCATTCCTGTATGACTTAAAAATTGCAGTGATTAGAAATGGTAAACCTGTAGATGAAGCTAGCAGCTATTTCGCGATGCGTAAGTCTTCTATGGGGCCTGACAACAACGGTGTGCAAAGGATGTTGTTAAATAATGAATTTGTATTCCAATATGGTCCGCTAGACCAGGGATGGTGGCCAGATGGATTGTATACAGCGCCAACCACTGAGGCATTGGTGTTCGATATCATTAAGACTAAAGAAATGGGTTTTAACATGATTCGTAAGCACATAAAAGTCGAACCTGCACTTTGGTACTACAACTGCGATAAACTTGGAATATTGGTGTGGCAAGATATGCCAAGTGGCGATCTTGGAAACCAATGGGAACCAAATCTAGGACAGATGGGCGGCACAGACAAAAACCGCACAGCTGAATCTGAAGCCATCTATAAAAAAGAATGGAACAGGATTATGGACCATTTGCATAACTTCCCTTCTATTGTGGTATGGACACCATTCAATGAAGCATGGGGACAGTTCAAAACTAAAGAAATTGCAGAGTGGACAAAAGAAAAAGACCCTTCCAGACTGGTGAACAGCGCAAGCGGTGGTAACCACGTAATTACAGGAGACATAGTAGATTTACACCATTACCCTAACCCTGCAATGCCAAGACCAGATCTTTTTGGTCCAACACACGTAGTTGTTTTGGGCGAATTTGGAGGCTTGGGATTACCTGTACCGGAACATACCTGGTTAAAGGATAAGAACTGGGGTTACCAAACCTTCAAAAATGCAGATGAGTTGTTCGATAAATATGCATCCTTTATGACTACTATGGAAGGGTTAATTAAAAAGGGCTTATCTGCAGCGGTTTATACCCAAACAACTGATGTAGAAAATGAGACCAATGGCTTTATGACTTACGATCGAAAAGTGATTAAAGTACCCGTAGAAAAACTAAAGAGCGTCTCTGATAAATTGTACAACAAGTCCTTAGTAACACTTCAATAAAGTTGCAATTACTATGTACGGCAGGAAAAATTTAGTGCTGGCCTCTGCAATCCTATTAACCGGATTGCAGAGCTTGAGCACACAGGCGCAATTAGTAAAGGCTGAAGCTGTTGAGAATACCTCAAATAGCCCGACAAATAGTTATTATGTTAGCAACAAGACACCCCTCCTTAAAAACCATTTCATTAAGTTACCCATCGGCAGTATACAACCTGGAGGCTGGCTGCGGAATGTTTTGGTTTTGCAGAAGGATGGTTTGACGGGTAACTTAGGTGAAATTAGCATTTGGCTGTCGAAAACAGACAATGCCTGGCTTAATAAAGAAGGCATAGGAAAACATGGCTGGGAAGAACTTCCCTACTGGTTAAAGGGCTATGCAAATATCGGCTACATGCTAAAGGATCCGAAAATGCTTTCAGAAACGAAATTCTGGATTGATGCAGTATTAAAAAATCAACGAGATAATGGCGATTTCGGCCCATTTGTAGAGAAGGGAAAAGGTAAAAGAGACTTATGGACGAACATGCCGATGCTTTGGTGTCTTCAATCATATTATGAATACAGCAAAGACGCGAGGGTTTTACCATTGATGACCAAATACTTCAAATGGCAACTGACTATTCCGGATGATCAACTTTTAGAGGATTATTGGGAAAACAGTCGCGGTGGCGACAATATCACGAGCATCTACTGGTTGTACAACCGCACTGGTGACCAATTCCTTTTAGACCTTGCAACCAAAATAGATAAAAATACCGCTAACTGGAGACAAGCAACCAATCTGCCCAACTGGCATAATGTTAACATCGCACAATGCTTTAGGGAGCCAGCAACTTATTATTTGCAAAGTCATAATGATGCAGACTTAAAAGCTAGCTACAACAACCAGAAGTTGATTAGAAGCATTTACGGGCAAGTTCCGGGCGGTATGTTTGGCGGAGATGAAAACTCCAGAAAAGGATATGATGACCCTAGACAAGCTGTAGAGACCTGCGGACTGGTAGAACAGATGACCTCCGATCAGATGATGCTGGGAATTACCGGCGATACGTATTGGGCAGAAAACTGCGAAGATGTGGCATTTAATACTTTCTCTGCAGCCTTCACTCCAGATTATAAAGCACTAAGGTATCTTACGGCACCAAATATGGTGATCAGCGATGCTAAAAACCACAACCCTGGCATAGATAATTCAGGACCGTTTTTGATGATGAACCCATTTAGTAGTCGCTGCTGCCAACACAACCATGCCGCTGGCTGGGTATATTACGCAGAAAACTTATGGATGGCTACACCAGACAATGGTATAGCGGCACAGCTTTATGCAGAAGCTTCTGTAAAAGCTAAGGTAGGCAATGGTATTGAGGTAACACTTAATGAAACTACTAAATACCCATTTGAAGATCAAGTTAATATAGAAGTTAGCACACCGAAAGCTGTAAACTTTCCTTTATACCTTAGGGTGCCCGCATGGTGTAACAATCCAGTAGTAAGGGTGAACAATAAGATGATTGCGGTAGATGCAAAAGCTGGCGGCTACATCAAATTGACCAATACCTGGAAAAATGGTGATAAAGTAAGCCTGCAATTACCTATGGAACTTAAACTTAGAGAATGGGAGAAGAACAAGAACAGTGTAAGCGTAAATTACGGGCCACTTACGTATTCTTTAAAAATCGATGAAGACTACATTCAAAAAGACAGTAAAGAAACTGCTATTGGTGATTCTCAATGGCAGCCGGGTGCAGATCCTAAGAAGTGGCCTTCGTTTGAGATTCATCCCAAATCTGCCTGGAACTACGGATTATTGGTTAATAAGAAGAATCTGGCTACCTCTTTTAGGATTGTTAAAAAGCCATGGCCTAAGGACAATAATCCTTTTACAAACGGAAATGCGCCTATCGAGCTGGAAGCAAAGGGCAAGCTGATTCCAGAATGGAAAATCGACAAGTATGGTCTTGTTGATGTACTGCCGGTAAGTCCTATCAATAATGAGGAAAAAGAAACTGCCTTAACGCTCGTTCCAATGGGCGGGGCAAGATTAAGAATCTCTGCTTTTCCTGTGGTAAAATAAAGATTTAAAACATATTTGTAAAAGGCTGGTATATAGTATACCGGCCTTTTATTTTTTCATACATTTGGCCAATTATTTTTTCAAGCAAAATGGGTCATCATAAACACGTTCAAAAATTAAGTGCAGCGGGGTTATTAATCAGTTTAGGGATTATTTACGGCGATATAGGTACCTCTCCTCTTTATGTTTTCAAAGCCATAATAGGCGATAGATTAATCACCCAAGACCTTATATTGGGCGGCCTTTCCTGCATTTTCTGGACCCTAACGTTGCAAACCACTCTTAAGTATGTGGTTATCACGCTACAAGCAGACAATAAAGGTGAAGGTGGGATATTCTCATTATACTCTCTTGTAAAGAGAAAGGCCAAGTGGCTGATCATTCCGGCGATGGTTGGAGGGGCAGCCCTCCTTGCCGATGGAATCATGACCCCGGCAGTAACAGTTTCAGCAGCTATAGAAGGTTTGGGCCTCATTTATTCAGACCTGCCTACTGTACCCATTGTACTGGCTATCCTAATATTTCTATTTGTACTGCAACAATTTGGAACCTCTTTGGTAGGTAAAGCATTTGGGCCGATCATGTGGATTTGGTTTACAATGATTGCGTTACTGGGGCTGTCCTACGTGATGGAATTACCAGAAATATTAAAATCAATTAACCCCTATTACGCCTATCATATTCTAAGCACCAATCCTGAAGCATTTCTGATTATAGGCGCGGTATTCCTTTGTACTACAGGAGCTGAAGCCTTGTATTCAGACCTGGGGCATTGCGGCCGCGCAAATATCCGCACCAGTTGGGTATATGTAAAAATATGTCTGATCCTGAATTACATGGGTCAGGGAGTTTGGTTATGGAAATTACAAGGAACAAAATTGGGCGACGTTAATCCATTTTACCACCTGATGCCAGATTGGTTCCTTATTTACGGAATCCTGATTGCTACGGTAGCGGCCACAATTGCTAGTCAGGCCTTAATTTCAGGTTCATTCACACTTATTGCTGAAGCAGTACGGCTTAACCTTTGGCCAAAAGTAAAAATCAACTATCCAAGTGAGCAAAAAGGACAACTGTACGTACCCTCAATGAACTGGATCCTGCTCGCAGGTTGTATCCTGGTCGTATTAATCTTCCAGAAATCGGTTAATATGGAGGCAGCTTATGGCCTATCTATTACTGTTGCCATGTTGATGACCACTATATTGGTTTCAGTATTTCTAATGCGCAAAAAAGTGCCAATCTACCTTGTAGGTATATTTTTAGTAATATATGGTGTAATCGAACTGACGTTCCTGGCCGGTAACGCCGCCAAAATACTTCATGGTGGCTGGTTTACACTTATTTTGGGTGTGTCCTTGTTTGCTGTGATGTGGACATGGTATAATGGACGCAGAATCAGGAACCGTTATATGAAATTTGTAGATATTGAAGAGTTTTTCCCTATACTTAAAAATATAAGTGCGGATGAGTCTATACCTAAGTACGCATCCAATTTAGTTTATCTAACCAGTGCTAATTTTAATACAGAAATAGAATCCTCTGTTATCTACTCCATCATACAGAAACATCCTAAACGCGCAGACGTCTATTGGGTTTTACACGTAGATGTTACAGACGAACCCTATACGATGGAATATGAAGTTGACCAAATGATCCAGGACAAGCTGATCAGGATCGATTTCCGCCTTGGATTCCGTGTTGAACAACGCATCAACGTATTATTTAGAAAAGTTGTCGAAGAATTGGTGGCAAGTGGCGAATTTGACATCACCAGTAAATACAAATCTCTTGAAGCACAGAAAATACCTGGCGATTTCCGCTTTGTGGTCATTGAGAAGATTATATCCAATTCAAATAGCTTGAGGTTTATCGAGCGATTAACCATGTCTTGCCATAGAATTCTTAAAATGTTAAGCATATCAGAACGCAGAGGTTTCGGTTTAGATTCGAGTTTCGTAACGATAGAACAGGTTCCGCTTATTGTTGACATTCCGGAACCAATTCGCTTAATAAGAATAAAATAACATTTAAGACAAAATTATGGGCATTATACAACCAACTATATACTGTTTTGGGGAAGTACTTTGGGATATTTTCCCACAAGGTGCTCGAGCAGGTGGCGCTCCTTTTAATGTTTCTTACCACCTGATGCGAATGGGTGTCAATTCGAAAATGATAAGCCGAATTGGTAGTGATAGTTTGGGGGAAGAGTTATTGGCTAAGCTGGTTAATTGGGGTATTTCCACCCGTGACATTCAGACTGACCTTACTTATCCAACAGGGACTGTTATCGCTACTATCGACGAGCACAATGAGGCCCATTACGATATCGTGAAGCCAGTCGCCTGGGATTTCATTGAGATGAATAACGACTACAGGCAGAACGTCGCTACAGCCGATGCCTTAGTATTTGGCAGCCTGGCCTGCAGGAATGAGGTATCGAAAAACACGTTGTTTGAGTTGATAGAACTGGCGAAAATCAAAGTATTCGATATCAATATCCGAATGCCCTACTTCTCTGTAGCGCTTGCGAAGGAATTGTTTGCAAAGGCAAATATTGTGAAAATGAACAAGGCCGAAATGAAAATCATCCTGGAGGCCCTTGATAAAGAATATACAAGCGAGGATGATGGTGTGCATTTCATACAAGATACCTTCAAAACCGAAGAAATTGTTATTTCTAAAGGCAGTAAGGGAGCATTGTACTATGATCAGTACAAAAGATATGACTTCCCGGCAATTCAGGTTACTGTGAAAGATACGGTGGGAAGCGGTGATTCTTTCCTGGCAGGATTTCTTTCGAAAAGAATTGCCGGACACAGTGCACCTGACGCAATGCAACAGGCAATCGCATTAGGCGCATTTATTACGTCACAAGAAGGCGCTTGTCCTGATTACACTGTACAAGATTTCAAGAATTTCCAATCGGCAAACGTGTAATTTATGAAAGTTAGATTTGGCACTTCCCTCCTTTCCTGGATTACACCCTTGTGGACCCCCGAAGGTGGACGCTATGCGATTGAAAAATCAGCAGCCGCAGGATTTGACCTACTGGAAATATTGCTCCCTAACACTATGGATTTTGATGCTGCGACAGTTAAAGGCCAGCTTAGGAAGAATGGTCTCGACGTAGTATGTTCTTTAAACTTACCTAAAGCAGCACACATTCCTTTTCATCCAAAAGAGGCTTTAATATTAATAAATAAAGCACTGGATTGTACAGCCGCATTAGACACCGATTCCCTAAGTGGAGTTTTGCACTCAGCAATTGGCGTTTTTACTGGCCAGCCTGTAACTGATCAGGAAAAGGAAACGATTGTTAACGTACTGGGAGAAGCGGCGGTTTATGCAAGTCGACTGGGCATAACCATTGGTATAGAACCTATCAACAGATACGAAAGTTACGTATGTAATACGGCTGCAAATGTATTAGAGTTAATCCATAAAATAGATATGGCCAATCTGGCGGTTCATTTGGATACCTTTCATATGAATATCGAAGAACGCAATTTTCATGCTCCAGTGATACTAGCTGGTGCATTGCTGAAGCACGTACATATCACGGAGAGCAATCGCGGTATGCCTGGTGAAGGCACTGTAAATTGGATGGAGTTATTTAATGCGCTGAATGCGATCAATTTTAACGGAAACCTTGTTTTAGAAAACTTTTCTTCTTCAATTCCTGGAATGCAGCAGGCGGTTTCTTTATGGCAGCAATCGCCGCACCACTCTGATGATCTCGCAATTGGAAGTCTGAAGTTCCTTAAAGATCAGGTAAGTCTGTTTAATTAGGGCAATTTTATCTTTGAATAATACAACAATTAGACTTATCCAAGTCCCGATTGCCTTCAGTAAAACTCCGGCATTTTACAATTTCAACTGAGGCATAACCAAAAAATGATGCAAAAAAAAAGTCCGTTCCGAATTGGAACAGACTCATAAATGGTGACCTCGCAGGGATTCGAACCCTGGACCCACTGATTAAGAGTCAGTTGCTCTACCAACTGAGCTACGAAGTCATTTTATCAGTGTAAAAATAAAACCCTGCAATCCTTAGTCTTACAGGGTTCTGGTGATCCCGCTGGGATTCGAACCCAGGACCACTACATTAAAAGTGTAATGCTCTACCAGCTGAGCTACGGAATCATTCTCTTTTTGAAGAGGGTGCAAAGATAGAATTTTATACTTATTATACTAAATATATTTTAAAATTTATTTACCACTTGCTTTGTCCAGGCAATCCTGCAATTTCGCGGCAAACTTTTTATCATTAGGGGACATAAATATAGTGTTATGCTCACCTGGAATGCTATGCACATTAATACCTTTAAGTGCATATGGCTTCCAGCCCATAAACTCAAAGTCGTCCAGATGGAAAGTCTTAGTTTCTGCTCTGAATAATTCAATTGAAATAGGGTAAGGAACGATTCGATAGTGCTTTGATGCAATATTATTTGCTTTATCTACTTTAAAAGAATGATCTATAGTACTACCCTGCCCGCTTTGCTTTTTGAAAAGCATAGCAAGGTGATATTGCATTTTTTTCTTTAAAGTCGCAGCTCTATTATTTATAGTACTCTTAAAACCTTCTTTGAAAGCTACGGTATGCCAAATCTTTCTGAAAAAATATAATCCTTTATTTATATACTTAATTACCGCGGGATCGTAATGTGGCGTCCGGTAGGCATAAGTATCAAACATGGCTAACATAATTACCTTAAAATTTTGTGCTTCAAGCTGTTTTGCCATCTCAAATGCCACAATACCACCAAAAGAATAACCTGCCAAAGCGTAAGGTCCGCTAGGATTTCTCGCCCTTATTTCGGAAATATAGTGTGCTGCAATAGCTTCGATTCTGTCTAACGGTTCGTCAATTCCATTTAAACCTCTAGCCTGCAGGCCATATACAGGTTGTTCTGGATCCATATGTGTAGCCAGCGTATTGAACAATAACACATTTAATCCAGCACCATGTACAATGTAAATCGGTACTTTAGTTCCTTTAGGCTTAATCGGCACTAAAGAATCCCAGGTAACGGATTTACCGTCCAGGTAGAGCGACAATGCCAATCGCTCAATAGTAGAATGTTCAAAGAGAATGGCCAATGGTAAACGCTTGCCCGTTTCTGCTTCAATCATTGTCATTACTTTGACCGCGGTTAATGAATGTCCCCCAAGTTCGAAAAAGTTGTCGTAGATACTTATCTTGTCTAGCTCAAGTACTTCCGACCAAATATCTGAAATCATTTGTTCAACATCAGTCCTGGGTGCGACAAAAGAAGATTGAACGTCTGCTAAGCGAAGATTAATAGCTAATAGCGCATTCTTGTCTATCTTGCCATTCTGTGTTAAAGGCATCTTTTTAATCTCCGCAAAAGCATCAGGAATCATATAATCTGGCAAATGCCTGCGTAGACGCTCCCTCCAAAGGCCATGCCTTTCAGATGAAGACAATTCAGTGTCTATGTCATTTAACACAACATAGGCAATTAATTTATTTCCGTTCTTATCGGCGCGCGCTAGCACTACACTGCTTTTAACACCATCCAGTTTGGAAAGTTGATACTCGACTTCACCAGCTTCAATCCTGAAGCCTCTTATTTTAAGTTGTGCATCAATACGAGAGAGATATAAAAATTCACCATTTTCCGTATATTTTCCGATATCCCCTGTCCGGTACATTTTTCCAGAGCCGGAAGCAGAGAAAGTATTGTCTAAGAACTTTTCCTTATTGAGTTCGGGAAGGTTAATGTATCCTTCAGCAATGCCATCGCCTGCAATATAAATTTCACCTGCCACACCAGCGGCTACCGGTTTCTGGTATCTATCCAAAATGTATATGCTCGTATTGGCTATTGGTTTTCCGATACTAATAACTGATGTATCTGTAGTAATCTCTTTAATGGTAGACCAAACAGTAGTTTCTGTCGGCCCATAAACATTCCAAAGTCTTCTTGCTCTTTGCAATATCTGTTGCGCCAAATCCAGCGGCAACTCTTCTCCACCGCAAATTGCTCTAATGTTTTCAACATTCCAGCCAGATTCCAGCAATATTCTCCAGGTATTTGGAGTGGCCTGCATTATCGTGATCTTTTTTCTCCTGATGATATCTAAGAGCAGCCTTCCATCTCTTGCAGCTTCCGTACTTGCCAACACTACGCTCGCGCCGCAAACTAATGGTAAAAATAGTTCTAGAACAGAAATATCAAAGCTTACGGTTGTCACCGCCAGTAGCCTGTCGGTAGCTTCCATGCCAAAATCGGGTTGCATACTTAAGAGTAAATTCACTACGCTACAGTTCGCAATCTTAACTCCTTTAGGGGTACCCGTAGATCCTGAGGTATACAGAATATAGAGCAAGTCTTTACCTGAGGCATTAACCTCAATGGATTTTGAGGTAAAGGCATAATCGACCAGTTCGGACTTGATATCTTCGAGCGATAACTTACTACCTGAAAAATCAACTTCACCGCTAAACAAATCAGACGTGACTAACACGACTGCACCCGAGTCAGATAGCATATGAGTTTTTCTGCTTGCCGGAAAGCTCGGATCAATTGGCAAGTAAACTGCGCCTGCCCTCATTACAGCTAATATAACAAATAGCAAATCTGAGGATCTTTCCAATGCAATACCAACAACTTGACCTGGTTTAAGACCATGCTTAATGAAGATGCAAGCCACCCTATTTGCCTTTTCCATCAATTCAGCATAAGTATATTGTTCTTCTTCAAATTCCAAGGCGATATGCTGTGGATATTGGTTTGCTGTCTGCTGTATAAGTGAGTAGAGCGAAAGTTCTTTCGGATAGGCTTTTGCCGTATCATTAATTTCCTCGAGTTTAGCCAGGAACTGCTCCGAATGTAACGTAGGAATGTCAATGATTTTGGTATCAGGCTTAGTAATGATTTGTTTAAGCAAATCATCAAATTCCTGCATCATTCCTGCGATGGTGGATGTTTTAAAAAGCTGTATATTATAAGACCATTCGAAAACCAAACCGTCTTTATGATCGCTTATGTTTAAAAAGATCTCAAAAGTTTCGTAGGCTCTTGGGTTGCTGATATAAGTATGCGTTAAGCCTTCAAAAGCTACCGCTTCATCCATTCCAAGCTCCACATTAAATATTACCGGAACTAATGGCAAACGGGATGCATCCCTTGGTATGTTCAACTGTTTAAGCAGCTTGCCAAAGGTATATTGCTGATGGTCGTAGGCCTCAAGCATTTCAGAGCTGCGCCTTACTAAATAATTTTCAAACGACTCTCCCGGGTCAACTTTACTGCCTATCGCCAATAAATTTACGCAATGGCCTATCAATCCATAGGTACCTGCTGCCACTTGTCCTGCGGTTGGTAAGCCAAAAATCACTTCTTCATTTCCGGTCATTCTATGCAGAAATACTTCAAAAGCTGCAATTAATGTACCTACAAAGCTAACCCCTAATCTTCTTGCCAAATCAGTTATTGCATCTTTGACCCCAACTTCGATAACGAAATCCGCACGTTTACTGTTGTAAGTCCGCAATGCAGGTCTTGGATTATCCGTAGGCAGATCCATTACCGGGGTATTTTCTCTAAATTGGTTTAGCCAAAAGCGTTCATTCTCTTTGTATTTAGCGGTATGTTCAAATCTATTCTCATCTAAAGCATAATCGCTAAACGCAGGAACCACAGTAAGTGGAACAGACTCACCAGTTAGAAAGGCATTGTAAAACGTTCCAAGATTCTGCATCAATACCCCAATAGACCAGCCATCGCATATGATATGATGCACGGTGACTACCAGCAGGTGTTCATCAACAGCCAGCTCAAATAATGCAAACCTAAACAATGGGCCACTTTCCAAATCAAATGCCGTATGCGCTGATTCAAAAAGATAATGCTCTACAATCCGATCACGGTGTGAAGCGTCGACCTGAGCTAATTCGTCTCTGTAAATTTCGACTGGAACAACAGATTTGATGATGATTTGCTCACCATCAGCGCTAAAAACTGTCCTTAGGGCCTCATGCTTATCGCAGACTGCCTGTATAGCTTTAGACAAAGCCTGATCGCTTAACTTACCATTTAGGCGTAAAGAAAAAGAATCATTATAGGCACAACTCGCCTCAGGGCCGCCAATTAGGCAAGAAGTCCATATTTCCAGTTGAGATTCCGTTGCCGGAACTACGGTACTACCCCTCTTATCTATACTGAGAAATCCTGCCTCAAGCAACTCATCAACACTTTCTTCAAAGGCGTTTACAATTGCAGAGGTATCTTCAATAGTATGTGCAGCGGTGATAAAACAAGGAAAACCATCAATAATATGAATTCCCTTCAACCTCATTAAAGTAAACAAAAGTTCGCTGTAGGGGATTTCTTCTGTAAACTTCAGCCGCCAAAGGGAACCAAAACCAACCACCACAAGGGGCACCCTTTTTTCAAGACAAATGGCATTCATCCTATCGGTCATTTGTTCTGTATGTAGCGTCAGATCGCGCTGTAGCGACGGCCCTTTCTCCTTCAGATAATTTAAAGAGGCTTTAGCAGCAGCCAATGCCAACGGATGCCTTACAAAAGTACCAGCAAAATAGGTTACCCCTATCTCTGGCACAGATTGATCACCATATTGCCAATGTCCTCCATCAAGCGCGTCCATATAGTAGCTTTGGCCAGCAATTATCCCTATAGAAAGACCACCGCCAATCACTTTTCCATACGTTGCCAAATCGGCCTTAATGTTAAACAGCGCCTGGGCACCTCCCGGATGCATCCTAAACCCGGTAATCACCTCATCAAATACCAGAGCAATTTTAGCATCAATTGTTATTTCCCGCAATTCCTTTAAAAAAGTCACCGGCCTAAACTCCGGTCGTCTGCTTTGAACAGGTTCTACCAAAACAGCGGCAATTTCGTTTGCGCGCTCTGTTATAATTTTTAGTGATTCTTCAGTTCCGTAATCCAGGATCAGCATGTTTTGAACAGCTTCCGGCATTATTCCAGAAGCAGCAGGTATGGTTCTTAAAGATTTTGTACCCCTTACAATCACCTCATCAATAATCCCGTGATAGGACCCGCTGAAGGCAACAATGAGCGATTTTCCGGTGATGCTTCTCGCAATACGCATTGCACCGAGCACCGCCTCAGAGCCTGTATTGCACAAAGCCACCCGCTCAAAACCCGTAAACTCACTAAGCAATTTACATACCTCACCAGCGAGCTCATGCTGCGGACCAATCTCATAACCTTTCTCAATTTGCTGATGTAGTGCCTCCTTAATGAAATCAGGCTGATAGCCCAGCATATTGGAACCGAAACCATTTAGTGCGTCAATATATTCGTTACCGTCTATATCATAAAGTCTGCTCCCTTTGGATCGTTCAACAATAATTGGGTAAACAAGCTCTTTAGTTAGCGGCCGAAAGCCACTTACCACCCGGGGATCTGCCATATACAACCTGTCCTGTTGGGTTTTTAATTTGCTCAATTGCGTACGATCTGTATAACTTTTAATCAAGCCTTCTATAAAAGATTGCTGCTTAGCAGTGAGAACGGATATTTTCTTTTCAATCCTGGCGGTAGCACCAAAAGGCTTGCTACTTTCTGCCAATTCTTCTGAAGTCAAATCCGGTAAGGGCGACTTAAAAACTGTCAGTCCATCGGTAGATTTAGCTGCACCGCTTTTCTGAAGCAATTCAGTAAGTAAGGTAATCGTATTGTATTCAGAGAATAGCTTTCTAAAAGTTACCTCCACATGGAAGCTATTCTTAAGCCTACTCGCAATCTGGGTTAAAATCAAAGAATCAAAACCGGCCTCAGCAAAGGTTGTGGATGGAGATAAGGCAGAGATATCAATTCCAGAAGCATCCTCAAATACTTTAACCAATTGCGCCCTTAAACTATTTTCTTCATCAGCTACATCAGCGAAAGCCGTAGGGGTATTAGACACTTTAACCTCACCATGCGACTGCGGAATACCAGGCTCCAGCCAATATTGCTTATGGTCAAAAGCATAGCTGTTCAAAGTTAGTTTAGGTCGCCTGATATTGCTATAAAACGCCTTCCAGTTTAGATCAACCCCGTTTAGCCATAACTGTCCGCTAGCTGTAAGCAAACTTGGGTATTCTGCCATCTTCTCAGTAGCCTCAATACCGCCAACCACTCCGGCATGTTTACCCTTTGCCTGCTGTAAAACAAGCGTGGAAAGTGTGCGACCCGGACCAACCTCCAAAAAAACCCGACCAGCTGTAGTAGTCAACAAATCTATTGCTTCGGCAAAGCGGACGGTGTTTCTCAAATGAGCAGCCCAATAAAAGGGATCGACCGCATCCTCTTCACTCATCCAAGTTCCATTCACGGTAGATACGAGTGGCGTTTTTGGAACGCTATAAGCAATTTCTTTCGCTATTTCCGCAAAGCGGTCCACTATTGGATCCATCATTGAAGAATGAAAAGCATGACTGGTTTGCAATAAACCAGATGCCACTTGCTGCTGTTCCAGCGATGCCGCAAAATCCGCAATCAACTGCTTATCACCTGCCACAACACACAACCTATCGCTGTTTACAGCTGCTATATCCAAACCCTTAGGTAATAACTGCTTAAGATCTACAACACCCATTCTTACGGCAAGCATGCTGCCTTCAGGTAAGGTATTGATTAAGGCAGCCCTGCTTGTAATAAGTTTCAATGCATCAGACAGGCTAAAGACCCCGGCCAAGTGCGCAGCCACGAATTCACCAATACTATGCCCAACAAACACGGCGGGCAATACGCCCCAGCTCATCCATAAACGGGCAAGGCTGTAAGAAGTAACAAACATAGCTACCTGTGTCCCTGTCCTAATTTGCTGCTGCAATTCTGAGAAAGAACAATTCAATAATGCTAAACATTCATTTACAGCCTCGCGGTACACCAGCTCACTTGTGTAAAGAGCAGATCCCATTTCCGGGTATTGAGAGCCCTGACCGGGAAACATAAAAACCAAAGCATCAGGCTGTTCAAGCAAAGTGTTTGAATTGCTACCATTAGTCGTAAAACCCTCCAAAGCCTGCTGCAAATCCTCCCTATCCTCTGCTACTACAAAACACCTGTGTTTAAGTTCAATGCGGTTAACATTCAGATTATAAGCAATATCAATTAAACTAGCCTCACTATTACTTTCAGTAAATTGCTGTAGCCTTTTTCTATTGCTTTGTAAGCTGAACTCGCTCGCTGCTGATAAACAAAACAACCTGTGCAAATCAGGCTCAAATACCTTAAAATCCTCCTCTTGGTACTCTTCCAGTACTGTATGCAAATTTGTGCCGCCAACGCCAAAAGAACTAACTCCAGCACGTCTTGCAACACTATTTTCCCAATCGCGCAGCCTGGTATTTACATAAAAAGGACTAGTTGCAAAGTCTATGTTGGGGTTTGGCTTTTTGTAGAACAACGAAGCCGGTATTTTTTTGAAATGGAGTGCAAGGGTGGCCTTTATAAAGCCCGCTACACCCGCTGCAGCCACCAAATGGCCCATGTTACTTTTAATAGAACCAATGGCACAGAATTGTGTGGTTGGCTGCTTTCCAAAAGCAAGCTTTAATCCCTCAATCTCGATGGGATCTCCCAACGGTGTTGCTGTGCCATGTGCCTCTACATAACCAATTGATGATGCTTCAAAGCCAGCATCTGCTAACGCCATAGCAATAGCACCAGCCTGCCCAACTGCACTGGGCGCGGTAAAACTACCCTTATCACCACCGTCATTATTGAGGCCAATGCCTTTTAGCACCACATAAATCACGTCACCATCCAGCTTAGCCTGCTTCAGGCTTTTCAAAACAACAACACCAGCACCATCACTAAAGACTGTTCCGGTTGCATTTTCATCAAAAGGCCTGCAATGACCGTCGGCACTGAACATGGCGCCATCCTCATATAAATGACCGCTCTTAATGGGCGAAGTAATGGATACCCCACCAGCAAGCGCAACATCACAGTACCCATTTCTAATACTTTCAGCAGCCTGCGCAATGGCGAGCAATGAAGTGGCCGAAGCTGCATTTACGCTAACGGCCGGCCCATTTAAGTTGAGTTCAAAAGCCACCCTTGTAGCAAGATAATCCTTCTCATTAAGCGTGGAGACCAGAAAACTACCGACATTGGCAATCAAATCCGGGTTAGTCAGCACATTATTTGTGTAATAACTATTGTTACCGCTACCTGCAAAAACTCCTACAACACCTGGGTAAATGCCAGGGTGGTGACCGCTTGTTTCCAGTGCTTCCCAGGCAATCTCGAGAAAAACCCTGTGCTGAGGATCCATCAATGCAGCCAGTTTAGGATTGATGTTAAAAAAGGAAGCATCAAAACCCTCAGCATCCGCTAAAATACCTCTTGCTTTAACATAATTATCTCGGTTTTTTATGCCCTCCTGAATACTTGGATCAAGCTCCTGATCTGCAAAAAAAGAAACCGATTCCTCTCCTCTAGATAGCAAATCCCAAAGCTCATTCAAATTCTCTGCCCCTGGGAAACGCATCGCCATACCCACAACAGCAATATCCTTATCAGAAGGCTTCCTGTCAAGCAGCACCGGGTCAAAATCAACCTCCAGTTCATTATTGTCCAGGTATGATGCCACAGCAGCCACAGTTTGGTGCTGATAGAGCTTGGCAACAGGAATAAAAAACCCATACCTAAGTTTCATCTGTGCGGCAGATTTGATCACCAGCAAGGAATTGCCGCCAAGATCAAAAAAATTATCATTCCTACCTATTTTATCCAGCTCCAGCAATTCGCCCCAGAGCGAGGCAATCTTATGCTCGGTCTCGCCAACGGAGGCACTGAACAACACAGGCAGGTCTGGTCTTGCGTTTCCAGGCTTAGGCAAATTGTTCCTATCCACCTTACCGTTGCTTGTTAAGGCGAAGCGCTCCACCTGCACAAATGCTGCAGGTATCATAAATTCAGGTAAAACTTTGGCAATTTCCTTTCTCAACTGAAGGATATCCATATAACCATCAGCAGGAACGATATAAGCAATTAACCGCTTCTCGTCGGCAACATCTGGCTCGGCGATAACTACAGACTGCTTAACCACATCAAAACTATTGAGACAAACCTCTATTTCACCCAATTCAACCCTGTTGCCCCGTATTTTTACTTGTGTATCCTTACGGCCAATATAATGTATATTCCCATCAGGCAATCGCTTACAAATATCTCCGCTCCTGTAAATTCTTTTCTCAATGCCATATTTATTAATCCAATTCAAAAAAACCGAATCGGTAAGCTTTGGTGCATTTAAATAGCCTGTAGCTAGATTAATTCCACTAATGCAGAGCTCCCCTTCCGCACCGTCTACTACTTCGTTAAGTGTATCATCTAAAATAACAAGCTCAACATTGTCGATTGGCTTCCCAATAGGTGGTAGCAGTGGCCAATTTGCAGGTGCGCCAATTAACTTAAATCCGCTGGTAAAAACCGATGCTTCTGTGGGACCATAAAGGTTATAAAAAGTACAATTGGGCAGGGCCGAAAAGAATTTTACCAACTGCGGAGTTATTTTCAATTGCTCACCAGCGGTAATTATTTCTTTTAAAGATTTTGGATAAAAATTAGTTGAAACAGCAGCAGATGTAATATATTGCAACGCTACAAAGGGCAAGCTTAATCTGGCTATATTTTGTTCGTCAATATATTTCAGGAGCGAATCAGGATCCAGCCTGATCTCTTCATCAATCAACACCAGCGTGCCTCCAGTACAAAGGGTACAAAAAATCTCCATGACAGAAACATCAAATTCCAAAGGAGAAAACTGTAGGGTCTTATCACCAGTAACTAGATATGGAGATAACTGCTTGTGCCAGGAAATTAAGTTTACGATACTTTGGTGAGCAATACATACCCCTTTGGGTTTTCCGGTAGATCCAGAAGTGTACAGCACATATGCCAAATCAACACTAGTAGCGTCAATATTTCCCAAATTATCAATGTTAGTCCCCAGAATATCACTTTCTTCCGGGATAAGCACATTTGGAACCAAAGCTTCAAAAACAACCTTAAACTTCTCAGTACAGATGCAGAGCGAAATACCGCTATCGCTAACAATCTCTTTCAATCTTGCTTCCGGGAAATGTGGATTAAGTGGTACATACGCCTTTCCGGCTTTTAAAACTGCTAAAAGCGAAACAATAGTATCAATGGATCTTGAAGAACTTACACCAATAAATTGCGAGTCAGGAGCCGATTCCAGAATTCGTATAGCAAGTTGATTAGCCCTTAGATTTAGGTCGGAATAAGCAAATACAGCACCACCAACCTGAACAGCTGCTGTGTTCGGAATTTTAATGGCCTGTTGTTCAAATAAATGGTGTATTAACATTTAGTGATCGCCTCGCTCTTCTAATAAGTATCGTTTAGATAATTCTAATTTGTTTATTATGGGAACAATAATATAAAAATCTTATTCCAATTGCGAATAGATTTGTCATAAAAAGATAAAGTAGGTAAACTATTCAATTGGGTTTCAGACGAGGTTGAGCACTATGCTTTTTTAATTGTAACTTCGCCCCTTTCGATACAACAATCATGGCAGTTTTACATAACAAAGAACAAAAACTAGAAGCAGTGTTAAGCAAGCTTCCTAAAAAGTATACCGACAAGCAGTTTGTTGAGACGTTTATCCAACTGTTTTCTAAAGATTGGGGGAAGATAAAATCTACCTATATTAAACAATCGCAAGATAAAGAGCCTGGTACAGTTATTAACATGCCTAAACCAGATATTTATCTAAAAAATATTCTTGATAATTACCTCACCAACCGTACAAACCCAGCACCAGTTAAAGAGCAACCTGTTGTGGAGAAAGTGACTGCATCTGTAACAGCAAGTGTTGAAGAACCAAAAGCGCTGAAAAAAGTTGCTGAAACCAAAGTAGTCGACAAAAAGCCGATTAAAGAAAAAACGGTCAAGACTCCAAAAGAAGCGCCCTTAGCTGAAGTAAAAGTAACAAAAGCAAAGCTAGTAAAAGAGAAAGTTGCCAAAGAAGAGCCAGTTACGAAAGAAAAGGTTGTTAAAACCAGGGCAGTTAAAGAGAAAGCCGACAAAGTAACAAAACAAAAACTTTAACCCAACACCCTTTTGTTCCAGGGGCCAGTAATGGCTAATGTTAATCCCGGCGATTGTATATTAATAAACAGCGTATTTCCAGATGGCGAAAACACTGGCCCAGCAAATTCTGATTCACGGTAACCAATGTTCTTTGCAATTACATAAGTTTTACCTTGTGGCGTGATGCCTATAATCCTTGGATCTTCTTTGTCTTCGCAGATAATCACATCGCCCCATGGCGCTATGGTAAGGTTATCACAGTTTTGAAAAGTATCCACATCATTAGGTTCTAAGAATAGCTCAATTTTTCCAGGTGCATCAGTTTCATTCGGCTGACCTTCATGCTTACTCGGCGTATATTTAAATATCTGGCCTTTACCATTGTGACCACCATCAGTGCAGGCAAAGAACAGCTCCTCTTTTCCGTACCAGATGCCCTCTCCTCTTGAGAATTTGGCAGCGCCTAATTGATACCCTCTTAATCTTAAGTCCCCATCAGGTGCCTCTACATGATCCAAATCAATCCACTCTACGTCAAAAGATTTTTTCTCTGGAAATTTGTTAGTAGTTAAACTCGCATAGTTACGTGTATCTGCACTTTGCCACTCCTTCACTTTAAGACATTGTAGTTTACCGCCTTTATGCAAATCGCCATAGGCATTTGGAAGATATCGGTAAAACAAGCTGTCTCCTTCGTCTTCGGTCTGATAAACAATACCTGATTTAGGTTGTACAGTTACAGCTTCATGAGTAAATCTACCCATTGCTTTTATGGGGTGAGGATCTATCATACCGATTTTATCGGTAGCAGGAATCTCAAAGTTAAAGCCATGGTCTTTTTCTAAACCACTGCCCTCATTACCTATAGTAAGTACACTTTCTTCGCAGGTAATCCATGATTTCCAAGGCGTTATTCCGCCCGCGCAATTCCTGACTGTGCCTATCAGGCTGAGATACTGTGATTCTACTTTTTGAGTTTTCTCATTGTAAACCAAGGTAGTTGTACCGCCCACACAGGTATCAATACCTTTACCAAAATCGTAGATTTTACGTTTGTCTATTTTATGGATTAGCTTATTTTTTTCACCAAATGGTCCGTGAACATCAGCACCAGGAGTATTTTCATGATTTCTTATCAGGATTGTCTTGCCGCCTTGATGAGCAAAAGATCCCATCCCATCATACATACCAGGCATCAACAGCCCATCGTTCATTAAATCGCCTTTACGAGAGATCACTTTCGCTACAAAGCCTTTTGGAAGACTTAATACATCGCCAGTGCGGTATGCCAGCGGACCAAATCCTACATCTGCACCGGAAAGTGAAAGCAAATCTACAGCAGCATTTGCAGCATAATTGTTTAGCGCAATAAAGCCCAAACTAACCAAGCCTGTGTTCTTAATAAAACTTCTTCTTGAGGAATCCATACTGATGTAAAACTAAAGTTGGGATATTAAGTCATAGTTAACGAGAAGTAAACTTGTTGTATTTAAAAAGCCGTGTACCCCAATAAAGGAACACACGGCTTATAAGAAAGGCATAGCTGCATTTATGTTTAGCGATGCTGAGATAAATTTGGCATGACGTAATTATTTCAACAATTCTGCAACTTGTGCTAATGTAAGGTTCTCTCCAACTACAACACCTTTCTCATTTAAAAGAAATGTCGCTGGAATAGCACGAATTTTCCAGGCATTGGAAGTTTTTCCATTATCAAGGAAACTAGGCCATGGGAGGTTTTCTTCAGTCTCTGCCTTCTGCCAGTCCGCCTCCTTTTTATCAATAGACACACTAACGATTTGCAAGCCTTTATCTTTCAGTTCACTATATGCTTTCTTTAAGCCAGGAATGGATTTTCTGCAAGGAACACACCATGATGCCCAAAAATCCACCAACACATATTTGTGACCTTTGATTAATGAAGCTAAATCGTTTGCGGCGGCATTATTCGCCTTCATATCCAATAACGGAGCTGCTTTACCTTTAAATCCTTCTGGATTAAGCACATCATTTAGCAATTTACCATAATAAGTAGCCTGCGCTTCTTTGGTAAATTTGGCATACATTGGCTTATTGGCATCAGTAAAGTAGCTATAAAGGTCTAGCATAAGCAGTGGACCCCAGTATGTATCCTTATTATCAAAGATCATCTTATTGAAAATAGAATCAACACTTACAAAGAATGCCTTATCATCAGCTGCCAATCTTTTCCATGCGTCAGATTTCATAATGGCTGATACTTCCGCAGTATCTTTTCTAGCAGCGGCATCAGCTCTCTTTTGGGCTACATCTCTATGTTTTAACGCGTTGGAAGCGTGAATGGAATCCAACATAGCTCTTGGAGCTTTTTTGGTGAGATATAAGGCTTGCAAATTGCTCCCTTTAACTTGCATCTCGCTCAGTTCAAATCCTTTGTTAGTGCCTCGTTCTACAGATTTTGCTTTGCCTGTTAAGGTTACTTTGCCGGGATCCAGCATAATAGAATACAGTCCATAGGCATCAGCAAATGTGATGTAAAACAAGCGCGGACCATCTAAAGTTCCTGTAAAAGTAAATGTTCCTCCATTTACAACAGCTTCGGCAACTGCCTCATCGTTGTTGTGGGTAGCGCCAGGAATTAATTTTAGTTTAGTTCCTTCGGGTAAACCTTCAATCTTAGCAATTAATGTAAATGGTTTAGCTGCTGCTGATACACTAGCAGTCAAGGAACAGAGGACCAACAAAAAGGCTACTGCTTTAATTCTTATATTTTTCATCTATTTCGATTTAAAAAGGGTGGTTAATTTTTTTTCCAGTGCATCCCCTCTTAGATCCTTGGCGATAATTTTACCGTCAGCATCTACTAAGAAATTCATGGGTATAGACCTAATACCATATTCTAATGCAAGGTCACTTTTCCAGCCTTTCAAATCTGAGGCATGTAACCATGTTAATTTATCAGCTTCAATGGCTTTAGACCAGTTGTCTTTCTTATCATCAAGTGAAATCCCAATAATCTCAAAGCCCTGATCATGATATTTACTATATGCCATAACCAAATTAGGATTCTCTTTTCTACACGGCCCACACCAGGATGCCCAGAAATCTACTAGTACCACCTTGCCCTTTAAGGAAGCCAGCGAAAGTGGCTTGCCATCGCGATCTGGTAAAGTAAAAGCCGGCTTAACGCCCAAACCTGTTTTAGAAGCAATTCGTAGTGCCTCTCCCAATTCTTTACCATAAGTTGAGTTTTTAGCTGCCGGCGCTAACGCAGCGTAAGTACTCTTTGCTTTTTCTGGATTAGGATAATTAATAAATCGATCAATAATGATAAACGCAGTAATTGGTGATTCCGGATGTCTTTTAACCAGTGATTCTACCGAATCCACCAATCGCTTATTCAGCTTTTCAAACTCGGCATCAACATAAGTGCGGTCGCCCGCCGCGCCTAACTTGGTCACGCTATCCAGCTTCTTATAAAGTGTACCTGCAGTTGCAGTTATTTTACCCCATCCAGTGAACCATTCCCTCCAAACGGGCAATAGTTTTGCGCCTGTAACTTTGGTTTCGCTCAATTTATCTACGCTACCTGTGATTACTGCTTTATCGCCTTTATCTAAAGGCAGGGCCATAAACTTGTTCTTGCCAAAGCGCAAGTTATAAACAGCAGCGCCTGGTGTAGTGCCTTTAAATTGAAAGGCGCCATCTTTAGCGACTACGGAATCTGTTGTACTTCGGTCCTTATTGTTGAAGGTAAGGAATACCTTTTCGTTTCCCAATCCATCTAGCTTACCGCTCACCTGGAAAGGGCCTTCTGTTTGGGCATTAGCCACTCCAGCGAAAATTGCCGGAGTGATTAAGGCTAATAGCACATTTTTAAACAAGAGGGATTTTAATGATTTCAGTTTCATGAATAATTTTGTTTTTAGTATTTGTAAGCCATATCTACCACCTTACCGAAACCGGTAAATTGCTTGGTATAAGAACCAATAGCACCAGTTTGACTCAATGCAAAATAGTATAGCTTGCCTTCTGTTCCGTTCCAGGTAGCCACTACCAAGCGGGCTAGTTTAACCGTAGCTTTATCGTTGAGGTTGAACTTGGCAAATTTGATTGCAGTAACCTGCTCATTAGCCGGGAATGCATAAGTCTCTACAACTGAGTTAGAACTGATCTCGTATCTTGACAATACGTTTGAGTTGCTATAATAAATGTGTCCAGTATTGGTAGATCCTGCGGCAGCGGTAAAGTTTAGCATGCCCGGAGCATTCATGGTTGCTTTGCTTACCGAAAGGTTTGGTGTTGCAGTACTGGTATTTACGGTTTTAAAACGCAACAGGTAAAGTTGATTTGCATCGTCTTTCATTACCGCATTATAGTTGTGCACCACATCTGAAGAATCCTGAAAAATCTCTGTTAAGCCCACATTGTTCATATCAAAAGCGGTTGAGTTAACCGTATTTGCAAATGGGGTTAAAGATCCAGCTGCAGGTGTAGGACTATACGCAACGATTGAATAAAATCTTTTTGAGGTATTGTCGTATACTAAACCTGCTACATTTGGTCCACCTGCTGAAAATGGTGCTAACGAATAGTTGGTATTTCCAGCTGGAGTCAATGCGATATCTCCCCATCTTTTAACCCCTGGAAAACCACCAACTAGATTTGAGTGAGCTTTTCCATTATTGATCATGATGCTGATGTTAGCCAGTTTTGAAGCACCGGCTGTAGTACTTAACCAGTTTAGCGACTGTGGTTTGATAACCGCTGGGGCTTGATAAAACAATGAAGCAATGTCAAACTTCTTTGCCATAGTTAAGTAATTGTATTCTTGACTACCGTTATCCGCAAGGATATATAGCCGCTTTCCTGGAGCCGAGATATCTTCGGTGATGGAAAATGGTGTAAGTTCCAGCTTTTTTGGTCCTGTTATTGGAGCTGTCGGATTACGTGAAGTGTAAAAGTTATGCTCTACAGTGCTATCTGGATAGATAAAAGATAAATCTCCTTTACCGGCTTTATCTTCCAACACCAACCAGCCATTACCATATTTATTACCAATAACGATGTTATAGTTAAGGTAGTAAGTAACACCTGATTCCTTATCTTTTACCTGAAACCGCAATACATACGGTTCACCAAGAATGTATTGATCTGGAGATATTGGCAATTTAAGTTCATAATCATTCGCGATAATACTTCTAGGAGCCGCAAGGCTGATGTTACCGTTGCTGCTATATTGTAGCCAGGAATACTCTAAGTCTTTACCTTGCAAGCTTTGCGTTAGTGTTGGTTTAAGGGTAAGTATGTCTCCCTGGTAAACGGTAATTACAGTTGCTGCCTTAATATCTGTAACACCGATCTGATTGATTTCGGTGAGTCCGTTATTGCTGTGGTCTTTGTAGCAGCTGCTAAAGCATATGATTGCAACCAATGCCATTGTTTTAAAAATGGGATTATATGTTAGTTTCATTTTATCTGTTTTAAATAATTAAGCCTGAAGAATTAAGGAAAGAATACTTCTGCACCGTTCTCGTCTATGAGCGGCCCAAATTGCTGGTTGTATTCTAAAAGTGCAACTCGTGCTCTTTGTGCCAGGAATCTGGAATCGCCGGGAAATGGTGCTGAGGTCCAGTTTGTTCTTCCGGTAACTGTTAGCAGGAACCTGAATTTTACTTGGGTGTATGATCCAAAGTAAGGTGCCCAGCTGTTGTCCCAAATCGCAGGCTTAGTCAAAATATCAGATATAGTTAGCTTAAAACGTAGTTTACTTGGAAAGCCAAGCTTAAAGTCTTCATTTTCCTTGATGTCGAATATGGCAATTACGGTACTGTCTTTTAACCCGGCCTTGCGGTAAAGGTAAATAGGAACAATGGCCGCAAATTCATTTGCTTTGACTACAGCTTTCCCAATTTTGTAGTGATACCCGGGTTTTGCTGTTGCTCCTGCCCTTGGAACCAAGTTAATTACCCTGTCCTTACTGGAAGCCTTGCCGATGATCCTGAACCGCATCAATACGGAATCGCTAACAACAGTTGTTGGCGTTGTTGCAAATGAATATTCTGCACTGTCTGGCAACGACTCTACATAGATACTCGCCGGCTGATCGAATAATAATTCTTTGTCTTTTGCGCAAGAAACAAAGATCAATACTGCTGCAAGCACCAGTAAAGCATTTTTTATAATTAGTTTCATAGTAATTACCATTTTAATTAATTTCCAGATGTTCCAAACTCCAATTCCGCATTTGGTAACGGGAAGGTGTATTGTGCTTTAGTCATAGGGCTAACTAAACCGCTAGGAATAGTAGTAAGGCCTTTCCGTTTGTAGTAAAACCAAACTTGTCCCTCAGCATAAAAATCTTTTCTGTATTCCAATTGTATTTCTGCATCCAGCAAAGCTGGTGTGGCAGGTGCGGGTGATAAGGCTGGGATTAGTCTTGCAACTCTTACCACGTTCAGGTAATCTGTACCCTGTGCAGTTGTTGCGGCACACTCTGCAGCAATATAATACATCTCTGAAAGTTTGATTACTGGGACAATACGCTGCTTAACATTATTATTGTTATCACTCCAGTATTTCTTGGAGTAAATAATTGTAGTAGTAAGTTCGCTCCATAAGCTTTTAGATGCTATCGGAGACCTGATATCGGTACCGTAATTAGGTAACGAAGTTTGATACATGGTATTCAGCGTAGCTTTTAAAGACGATAGGTCGTTAGGATCACCCGTTGCAGTAAATGATTTGAAGAAGTCATCAGCATAAGTTTTAAGTGCTGAAACATATATAGAAAAAATGTGTTCTGAACTGAAAGTAAGATCAGACGTGGAGGCATTCGCGTCAACAATGAGCGTACTTTGATTTATAAAACTAAATTTATTGCTATTGATCACTTCCAAAGCATATTTTAATGCATTTACTTTATCACCCTTGTACATGTACAACCTAGCTAGTGTTGCTTTTACAGCCCAGTAGTTTAAGTGATTTTGGCGATACAGCATGAATAAATCTGAAGATGTGTTTGTCTGATTATTGGCAATCTGATCTATCGTTTGATCTACTGAAAGTAATTGCTCTGCTGCCTTTAAATCTGCCTCACAAGCATCGAGCGCAGCGCCTAGAGTAAGTCTGGCATTTGCTTTAACTGAAAAGTCTTTCATATAAGTAATAGATGAAGCACCCGCATTGGCACCACCATTATAGCTATCCGAGAACATGCGTATCAGATCAAAATGCAGGAAACCGCGCATTCCAATGGCTTCTCCTTTAATAATGCTTTTAGTTGTCTCATCCAGAACGCCATTATCCACATTTTTCAACACATAATTGGCTTGGGCTATTGTAGCATAACTATTGGCAAACATTGGGTCAATTACCGCCTGAACCAGAGGATCTGTGTAGTTATAACGAGATTCTTTATACATTAAAGAGAGTGTATTAGATTTATTCTCATAACGCTGGGCCAGAATATCCAGTAAGCCAAAAGTTAAGTTATTGCCGTAACTTTCCGGCTTAGCAGCAGTTTGGTAAATTCCAAATAGCGCGTCAGTAAAGCCCTGTTTTGATTTAAATTGATCAGTCTCTGTTATTTGAGTTTTCGGTTTTACATCAAGCCATTTGTTGCATGATGTTAACAAAAGCATACAAATAAGGAATGTAAGCAGAAATTGTGTAGTTGTTTTTATATCTTTTAATTTCATGTTCTATATCAATTAAAAAGCAGTTTGTAATTGGAATGTGAAGCTGCGCGCATAAGGATAGTCTATACCACGCTCTCTTTTTATGCTTGACGCCCTGAATATATCGCTGCTAAATATCGTTACCTTGGTGTTTTGCAAACCGATGGTTTTATTCAGCTTATCAGAAAAGCGATAATAGATCGAAGCACTTTCGCCAGCTATGAAATTATTCTTTTGAATAAATCTGGAAGTAGAATAGGTTACAAACGGACTAGTAACGCCAGCATAGTTGACAATTGCCCTGTAGTAAGATAAATCACCCGGGTTTTGCCAACGCGATGTTGCAACCCGACTATCAACATTATACTGCGCTACGTTAACGTTTTCAACCCTGTCTACCAATGTTTGGTTATAGGTATCCCCACCAAAGTTAAAGCGCACGTAAATATTCAGCCCAATTCCCTTGATTTCCATATTGGTTCCAAAAGTCCCTGAAAGGGTTGGTGTTGCATCACCTATAATAACTTGATCTGCTGGGTTATAAGTTGTGGTGATGCTGCCGTCTCTTGCTTGGAACAATTCATTACCTGAGGAAGGATCAATCCCTAAAGATTTTACTCCCCAAATTACATTGACAGATTGACCTTCTGCATATCTAGGGAGTGGAACGCTGGAAGCAGTAGTGTTAGCTCTGTTGTTAAGTGCCTGAATTGTAGATGAGATTTTCTCGATTTTATTACTTACATGGAATACATTGGCAAAAATTGACCAGTTATTCCTGTTTGCAGGTTTTGCAATTAAATTGTAACGCCCATAAAGCTCATACCCTTTGTTAACCACATCTCCCATGTTGTCATAATAACCAGGGAAACCCGATGATGGTGCGCTGGAGATAAACGCGATACTCCCTTTAGTGCGTTCATTGAAATAATTGGCCGTTAAACTAAATCTATCGAAAATGCTAATGTCAATACCAATGTTGTTCTTCAAAGTCTTTTGCCATGCCAATGTTTCGTTACCAAATCCTAATAGATAGGAAGGGATTACGCCACGGTATTCTCGGTCGGTATAATATTGACTGGTGGTAATTCCTTTGTAACTCTCAAAACTTTCAGAGCCCGTGGTACCTACGGTATAACGAAGTTTTAACTCCTGTATATTATCGTTATTTTTAAAGAATTCCTCATTATGAATGTTCCAGCCTGCACCTGCCGACCAAAACGGAGCAAAACGTTTTTGAGTTCCAAATAATGACGAGCCATCTAAACGGAATGTTCCATCAAATAGAAAGCGGTTATCATAAGAATAAGACATACTAGCTAGTGTACCTAAAGATCTGGTATGACTTTCTGAACCTGTTGGTTTAGCATTTACACCGTAACTGTTTCCAAGAATGAACTGATCTAGATTTGGGTTTGGAAAACCAACTACTTTGACGGATTGCAAATCATATTGATTTTCCTTAACATTCAAAGTACCCGAGAATGTGAAGGCATGCTTATCGATGTTTTTATTGGCCTCAGCGGTTAAGAAACCTTCAGTTTGCTGATAATTGCCGTTTACCTGGGTATAAGATCCTTTTTCAAACGTAGTTACATTTGCAAAAGAGCTATGCTGGGCTGGTAAAAAAATATCCGATTGATCATCTCTTTTGCTATAAGATAGACGGGCTGTTAAACGCAGCCATTCTAAAGCCTGATACCTGGTCTCAAAGTTATTAGTGATATTGCTATATTTTGTTTTATCAGTAATATTTAAAGAAGCATTATACAGCGGATTTAGTGGTCTGCCAATATATCCATTTAAGTTATCATAGTAATCCGAAGATGTTATTCTTAATCCTGTTTGAGGATCTCTAACATCTTCCAGATATACCTTGAGATTGCCGTCTGCATCAGTAGGCGACCAGTAAGGATTTAACCTGGTGTATTGTTTGAATGATCCGTAAGGTGAATTATTTGCTTTATTAAAGTTCAATGTAAGATCGTTCCTGAACTGAAATTTTTTAAGTCTGTAAGACAAAAATGAATTACCTGTTGTCGTAGTCCGGTCTGAACCCTTCATCGCACCAGTATTTTGGTCGTACGTTAGGTTCAAGCCATAAGTTACAGATTCTGCACCCCCATCAACGTTGATGTTATGTTTCTGACCTATGCCGGTACGAAGTGGCTTACTGATCCAATCTGTATTGACACCAGATGCAACAGCTTGTGCCCTGGATTGTCTAATCAAGTCAAGGCCATTTTGAGAGGTATTAAAAGGATTAACGAACACGTTAGACCTATCTTCTAATTCAAACTTCTCGCGCGCGTTTAACAGACTGTAGCCAGTAAGATCTGGGGCTTCGATACTCACACTTGCATTGTAGGCAACTCGTAATTTACCTTCTACTGGCCTAAGCTGTTCAACTACTATTACACCATTAGCGCCTCTTGAACCATACATTGCTGTTGCACCTGCATCTTTAAGGATGGTTATGCTAGCAATGCGGTTCATATCCAGATCGTTGATACGTTGAAGTGTTGTTTCAAAACCATCTAATATAAACAGTGGTGCATTTGGGGTAGGTTGATAGTTAAACGTATTGGTACCACCTGCCTGCCTAATGTCTACTAATGTATTGCCTCCACGTAAAACGACATCAGGTAGAATATTAGGGTTAGATCCTATGTTTAGGTTTTCAGGAATTTGAAAAGATGGATCAAGCGATTTTAACGCGGTAAGTACATTGCTGTTAGACACTTTACTTAACTCTTCTGCATTGAATGTTCTGGCAGCACCAGTAAAAGTGGACTTGTTCTGATTAACAATACCTGTTACTACAACTCCTTTTAACGATTGAGGTGCTTCTTGCAGCCTGATCTCTAAAACTTTCGAAGTTGCTGTTACCTCTTGAGTTTCATAACCGATGTAACTAACCAACAATACTGCACCAAGCGGAGCTGAAATGCGGAAATTACCTCTGGAATCTGTTAGAACAATATTCTTTCTGTTGTCCTTGAGCACAACGGTAGCGCTTGGGATACGCTCTTTTGTTTTACCATCAAACACGGTTCCGGTAATAACGGTATCTGCCATAGAAACCAGATTGATACCTGCATTAAGGATAGGTTGCTTTTTAGAAACCAAATTATTCCTGGTGATCAGGATTCTATCATCTATTTGCTTAAATGACAATGAAGTTCCTGTTAGCAGGTCTTTCATCAATCGTTCCACACTAATAGATCGCTCGTTAAGGGTTAAACTGTTGATATCCCTGATATCAGCCGTCCTGTAAAGAAAACGAAATGGTGTGGTGCTTTCTATCTTCTTTATTGCGCTGGCAAGGTCTTCGTTATCTAATTTGATGTTTACATTAACATTGGCCATCCCCTGCCCGCTGGCATTTGAGGCTAACACCATTTGTAGAGACATTGAGATTACGAAGCAGATAAGTAGAGTTATACGCATACAGTAAATTAATGTGGTGTGGTATTTCCGGAAAATAGAATCCCCGTTTCTTGCTGCATCTGCAGAAAAATTCATATTTTAGTTTTTTATGTGATTACTAAACTGTTTACTTGGAATTACATGATGGGTTAGCCATTCTAAATGGCGTAGTCCCGGGTAAGGAAGATTACTTAATACTCGCAATATTAATTAATCGCCTTACCTTTTTTTATGTTGAATTTTTCTGGTTGGAGTAGAGTTTCTTCATGTGAATTATTGGTTTAAAGGTTGAATTGATATGATTTTATTCTTGTGATCTATGGTATAACTGGCTTCTATGAAGTAGCAAATACTTTTAATAAATGATTCTGCGGATTCATTAGGACGCATGGAATAATGGAAGGCAGACCTACCCAACTCCACATCTTTTATTAAAATTTTGTAGCCAAATTGCTCTTCGAGACGGGGCCTGGCATCTGTAAGTGAAACATCATCAAATTCCAAATCTTGCTTATTCCACGACAACTCTTTTGCAGCATCTATAGTACCACGATTAACTACCTCGTCACGTTCACCTGAAATGACCTGCATATTCTTCTTTAGATAGGTCATCCAGTGTGATTTACGATTCATTACTTCCACCATACCTCTTATTACATTAACTGTGATTTTCCTGGTTCCCGCAATTGCTGTGATGTCAAAAGCGGTACCCATTACTGTGGTTCTGACATTCCCAGAATAGATGATAAATGGTTTATTTGGATTATGAGCAACGTCAAAGAAAGCCTTCCCATCTAACTCTACTTCACGGTTATACTTTTGATTAAATGTTGATAATAGCGTAAGCGTACTGCCCTTTGCCAAGATAACTATCGTACCATCAGGCAACTTTTGCATGCTGTTTCCAACAGTAGAAGTGTAGCGCATGGTCTCTGCTTTAACTTGGGTTTTGGTCGAGCTTACAGTCTGGCTCTTGGTTACTATAGGTTGTTTGCTAACCTGCATTTTGTATACAAAAAGTAGCGCCACCAAAATTGCAGCTGCTGCACTCCATTTGTAGATGCCATAATTTTTTTGAACTGGCGGATTAATAGCTTGCCAGGCCTGCTCCTTAGCAACCTGGATGCGCTGAGGGGAAGGGCGGTCTTGGTTACCTTTTAATTCTGATAGGTACCAGGCCTCTACAATTGCTTTTTCTTCTTCGCTGCAATTGCCAACCGTATACTTTTCAAAAAGATGATCTGGAAGCGTTTTTTTCATTCGTTTATAAATTGTTTAATAGATAGCAATAAGATTTACCCATTTGCACCCTTAAAGCAAGCTGCTTTAAAATGATGTCGGTTAAGAAATGATTTGGTAGTAGATAAAAATGAAAATAATTAAAACAATTTAGAAATCATGTAAAATAAGCTTAAAAACAGCGAATAATAGTTTGTAAACTTTGGCTTAAGTAACTTTATCGCATTGCTTATTTGTTTTTTTACCGTCTTATCAGAAATATTTAAGACATCTGCAATTTGTTTATGAGAAAGATCAGACGTTCTACTCAATTCAAATACCTCACGCATCTTTTCTGGCAAATTTTTTATCTCTTTTTCGATTTCTCTTGCGATTTCTTTCTCTAAAAGCGCACGATCGGTCGTAACACTATGATCTGTGATGAAATTATTTAGAGATTCCGCATAATCAGTACGTACCTTTTGCCTACTGATTAAATCAAATACTTTATATCTAACAGCGGTATACAAGTAATTGGAAAGGCCGGTATGCAATTGTAGTTCGGCACGTTTGTTTAAGAATGAAATGAATACCTCCTGAACAATGTCCTTTGCTTCATCTTCATCCTTAATTACCTTACATGCAGACACATAGAGCAATTGCCAGTATCTTTCATAAATAGATTTAAAAGCAGAATGATCTCCGTTTTTAAACGCAGAAAAAAGTTCATTATCACTAACGGATAGATTTTCGATCATCAATACTAAGAAGCCCCTTCTTCCTCCAATTAAACATTATTGCACGAGCGCGTTAAGTATTTTCTAATTGTAATCCTAAATTACAAATTTATTGCTCCTTTATCAAATTATTGGTAGCAGTACTTACGTTCCCGTGGCAAATATAGTAAAGACTACTAATTTAGTAGTATTTATTTGAAATTGTATTTATAGAAAATTATATCATGGTCATTTCATGACTTTTATTTTTTTGTTCGGGAAGAGTAATTTCATGACGGGAAATAACCAATTCTGGATTTATAACAAACCCGGCTGTAATACAAGAAAGTTAGCCCCATAAAAGTTCACATTATTGATATGTAAAATACCATATAACTACTATATAAGTATTATTTATAGATATGTTATCATTATGATTGACATATCCTTGCGTTATCTAATAGGATATTTCAAAGATATATTAAGTATATTTCAATGATATGTCAAGGATAATGCAACCTACTATTTATATAATAATTTTTTAATAATTACTTAGTTGACATATTGGTCTCTTACTCTTGACAAATTCATTTTTTTCCATTCTCACCGGTCAGCCTGTTCCAACTTGAAATCGAAACTATATAACTTCTCATCTCTAGTTAAAATTGTCTTAAAAACACCTTTTTTTTGTCGCACGTAACCCTAATAATTATTTGCTGCATTGATTACTTTTGAATTATGAGAAAGGTATCATTTTGTATTAACATTAGTCTGGATGGTTATTGCGATCACACCCTGGGCGATCCAAGTGAGGAACTAATGGAGTATTTCGCGGCCACGATGGATGATGTGGATTTGCTGTTTTATGGTCGAGTGATGTATCAGCTGATGTTTCCCTATTGGGCCGATGTTGCAAAAGAACGTTCCGGTTCTGCCGCCGAGATCCATTTTGCGGAAAGACTGGTGGCTATCGATAAGGTTGTGGTCAGTCGAACGCTAGAGAACGTTGAGGGAAATACAACTATTATTCGCAGCGATCCCGCTGCTGAAATTTTGAGGCTGAAACAGCAGACTGGTAAAACGATTTCGGTGGATACCATAAGTATGTTGCCGGAATTGATGGCAGCAGACCTGATTGATGAATTCCATCTGGTTTTGCACCCGGTTATAGCTGGCAATGGAAGACATTTATTAGACTCAGGCAGTCTCTCAAATATTTTTAAGTTGACTCTTGTAGAAACAAAAACTTTCAAAAATGGCTGCGTAGCACTTCACTACCAAAAAAGAGACTACCAGGCATAGTCGTATTTGCCAGGCACAACTGTACGGCCAGTAGTACTAAATATTTCATTTTTTAGAGTTTAGCATTTAACTTTTCAAGCGCGGCATACTCCTCGTTGTCTTCACTATCATATGATTTTATCGACTTCTGATAGGCAGCAAGGGCACCTCTTTATTTCCGGTGGAGCTCAAAGGCTTTAGGAAGTTAGCTCTTACCTGAGCTTTAGGATCCGAAGATAATCAATTCCCGATATCCTATCCAACTCCACCAAACCAGAGTTTATTAATTAGGGGGTAGTTTGCTGAGTAGAAATATGTCAGTAATGTGTAATAATTGCACACTTTTGTTGAAATTCCCACATGAACATTAGGTATCGTGATTTCGGTCAATTGACACCTTTGCTTCATTTTTGTTCATTAATGATTCCAGACCTGAAATTTTCTGCTTCCAGAAATTATCGTAATAGTCCAACCATTCTCTGAGTCCCGCAAAACCCTCTTGGCTCAATAAGCAGAACCGTTCTCGCCCCCTTTCTTCTATGGCAATAAAACCAGAACCTTCCAAAATCTTAATATGTTTGGAAACCGCGGGTCTGCTCATCTGGAAATTGCCTGCAATCGCATTGATCGTAAGGCTTTCCCTAGAAAGCAGTGCAAGCATCTGTCTCCTTGAGGGATCGGAGATTACCTGAAAAACATCCAATCCTTGCGCGCTCATGACTGTTCCCCCATTTTCCTTTCCAAACGCTTCGCGATTTTGAGCCATCCTCTGCCCATAACGATATAGGGAAGGTAGTTGCGAAGACCTTTGAACCCAGAATGCACCAGTGTAAGTTCAGTTCCCGTTCCCATCGGCACTAAAGTCCAGGTAACAACCGAGTTTAGTTTTACATCGTCGCCGTCCCCTCCCCGCCATGAATACTTGAGCATTTTCTGTGGTTTGAATTCTAGCACCTGACAGTAAATCCTGCCGTCAAAGCTGAACTTTTTGATTGGTTTTGCTCCAAAGATAAACTTGTGCCCAACTTCCAGTTTAAAGTCGGTCGGTAATAGCCATTGTGCAAGAAGCTCCGAATCTGTTAAATATTCCCAGACTGTTGCCGGAGGATAGTTGAAATACCATTGATGTTTAATGCATTTTTCCATAATAGGTAACCTTAAAGTTACGCGAATATAATAAGTAACTTTGAAGTTACCTAACTAAAGTTCTCTTGTTATAAACGCTGGTTATAATTAGTTCAAAAATATTTGCGTAACCAAATGGTTTCCTATAAATTTGTAACCAAATGGTATCATATATATGGAATTAAGACGTGACATTTTCCAAGCAATTGCAGATCCAACCAGACGAGAAATCATCGGTCTGCTCAGCGAACAGTCGATGAACCTGAACGCTGTTGCGGGACACTTTGATACCAGTAGGCCGGCCATTTCCAAGCACATCAGGATCCTAACGGAATGTGGGCTTTTGACCATCAGTCAGCAAGGCAGGGAGCGCTACTGCACCACCAACGTCCAAAAGCTGAAGGAAGTGGACAATTGGATTTCTCAATACCGCAAGTTCTGGAATCACAAACTTGATGCGCTGGGTGAGTTCCTTGAGAAAGAATCAGACATAGAAAATCAAAAACAATAGATATGCAAGCACAACCACTAATTGTAGAAAGGAGTTATCATGCTCCAATCGAAAAGGTCTGGAAAGCGATCAGCGACAAGAATCAGATGAAACACTGGTACTTCCAACTGGAAGAATTCAGGGCGGAAAAAGGGTTTACCTTCGAATTTTCTGGAGGTGATGATAAGGAACAATACCTGCACAGATGCGTGGTGTTGGAAGCGGATCCGCCCAACAAACTCAGTTACAGTTGGACTTACCCGGATCACAATAATGGCTATTCTGTTGTGACTTGGGAATTATTTGATAAGGGCGATGGTAATACCCTGCTCAGGCTCACGCATGAGGGACTAGAAAGCTTTCCAAAAGACAGCCCAAATTTTGCAGTCGCAAGCTTTACCCAAGGCTGGAACTTTATCCTTGGCGAATCACTGAAAAAGTACCTGGATTAATCAATATGCCTAGCAGGGTTGACTGCCCTGCTAGCTTTTTGTACAAATTTTCCGGAGTCTAGAATACCGAAAGATCAAAGAAGAAAATAGTTTGGTCATTGCACGTTTAGAGATGCGCCTAAACGAAGTAAACGTGCAGAAGTCGACGCATGTAAACATCAAAATGCTCACTTAAATGGCAGTGAACGCACTTTGTGAACTGGGTAAGCTATAGGATATATCGAGTGTAGAGGCTAAAAGATACCTAGTAGGCATTTTGTTTCCAGAGAAAATCAGCTATTCTTGGGAGTACAGTCGAACCACAAATCTCAACACGATTGCAGCCATAACCTACCTGAAAAACAAGGAATTACAAAGACAAAAAAAAGGGGAAAAATCTTAAATTTAAGACTTTTCCCCAGCTATGGGTGGAATATGGGGCTCGAACCCACGACCCTCGGTACCACAAACCGATGCTCTAACCAACTGAGCTAAAACCACCATGTGTTTTTCAACGCTACAAAAGTACGATTAAAAACATTTTATTCAAATATTTTTAAAGTTTCAGTCCGTATTTCTTTTAATGCTTTAAATCCCAGCATTTTGAATTTCACATCAGCCATTAATCCAAGTTCAAAAATTGCTTTTATGGCTTAAAAACATAGATTTGCTGTACTTATGATCGAAATCTATACCGACGGAGCAGCAAGTGGAAACCCCGGACCAGGCGGATATGGTGTTATTTTACGCTCTGGGCAGCACTATAAAGAACTTAGCGCCGGATTTAGAATGACGACCAACAACCGTATGGAACTGTTGGCAGTAATTGTCGGCCTTAATGCGATAAAAAGTCCAGGGCAAGATGTTACCATCTTTTCAGATTCTAAGTACGTGATAGATTCTGTTGAAAAAAGATGGGTATTTGGATGGGTAAAGACTAACTTTAAAGGAAAAAAGAACCGCGATTTATGGACGCAATTTTTAAACGCATATAAGCAACATCAGGTAAAATTTGTTTGGGTAAAAGGGCATAACAATCATCCTGAAAATGAACGCTGTGATGAGCTCGCTGTTGCCGCATCAAAGAACCGATCGGCGCAGACTATCGATGCGGAATTTGAAAAAGAAAAGGACAAACCTTCTCTTTTGTAAAATCGGATAAAAAATATTTAAGCTTATTCCGCCCTCCAGTTAAAGTTCGGGGCGATTTCTCAAATACTTATTAAAAAAAATAAAATGAACAGAACATTCTGCAATTCAGTACGTTAGATTAGTGTACCAATTCCCCAAACTATGGAACAATTCAGAATTGAAGTTGCAGACTTCACAGGACTCGGACAAATCTTCGACATCAGGACCGAAGATAATGAGCATTATCAAATTTACAACGACCGGCAGGAACGTATGGCAACTATCGAGATTGATCGAAATGAACCGCAGTATTTCAGACAAAATCTCAATTGCAGACTAGCGCTTCCTATTCTGGATTCTATCAAGGAAAGCATACTCCTTCACGAGGAAGTGGAAGCCAATTGATCTACTCTTTTTTCTTTACCGGATATAATAACCTTAGGGCATTAAAGACCGCCTGATGTGTGACGGTGGCGTGGTCTTCTGCCGGTAAATAATCAAAATAAACTTTCACATTTCTATTCGCCGTCTGCAGTTTCTCTGCAAGCAGGTTTGCATCTACTTCCATAACGTGAGGTATTTTACTTGGACCTAGCCCCTCCTTTCCTACTCCTATATAAATTCCTGTTTTTTGTTTGAAATCTGCTCTCAAAAAGGCTGACGACTGATTTAGTAATGAACCGTCGTCCCACCATAAACTTGGGCTTAAAATAATATACCTGTTAAACAGATTCGGCTTTTTAAGCAGCAGTTCAGTTACGAATAGACCAGCAAGTGACTGCCCAATGATTGTCTTACTGTCATTTACTCTAAAATTCTTTGAGATATAAGGTTGTAGTTCACTTTCAATGAAATCCATAAACTTATCAGAATGACCTGCAGTTGGGTATCGCTTTTGATCGTCTGCCAACTTTGTTGGATAGGTAAAATCCCGTTTGCGGTCAACATTAGCGATGCCAACAATTATTGATTTAGGTACGCGATCTATCCAGGAGAAATTGTTAAACTGGTAAAGGCCAACTATATGTATAAAATCTTCGTCTGCAGAGCCATCCAATAAATAAACAACTGGATATCTCGTTGTATCAGCTTTATTATAACCTTCGGGAACATAAATATTCAGGATTCGCTTTTCACCAAGTCTTACTGATTGAATTTCGTCTATTTGCCCGAGAATAAAGGGTTTAGAACTTTGTGAGTAGCCAATGTAGACAATAAAATTGAGCAGGAACAGGGTAATTATACATCTCATGCGCCAAATCTAGTGATTGCAATCAGAAATAATTAGTATGTTTATACATAGTATCTATTAATCGACCAATATATAATAACATGTACGTACATAATTTTAGAGCTTTTCATAGAGGATTAAACAGTCTAATGATTGCAGGAGTCATTCTACTTTTATCTTGCAGCGTCCAAAAGGAGTCTGTTTTAAAATATGTTGATCCTAACATAGGAACTGCACACAGTCGTTGGTTTTTTTATACACCGGCAGCCCTTCCGCATGGAATGGCTAAACTGGCTCCTTCTACTAATGGTCATTACGGCAACCCATCTGGATGGGAAGCCGTTGGTTACGATACCCGGCACAACTCTATTGAAGGTTTTGTACATTTTCATGAATGGCAGATCGGTGGAATTTCTATCATGCCTACCGCCGGTCCATTAAAAGTCAGACCAGGTACGCTAGAAGCTCCCCGAAGTGGGTACCGGTCTAACTTCGACCGTAAAAACGAAGTGGCAGAGCCGGGCTATTACAGGACTATTTTGGATGATTACGGAATTAAAGCAGAGCTAACAGCAACGGAGCGTGTTGGTTTCCATAAGTATACATTCCCTAAAAATGAAACTTCGCGGATAATCCTGGATATTGGAAACAAGCAGGGAGAGAGCGCGGAAGTGACTAATGCCTCTATAAAAATGACGGATGATACGCATTTCGAGGGCTATGTAACCACTTACCCGAAGTATATACAACAATATGATGCTAAAGGAAAAATAGCAATGTATTTTTATGGAGAACTCAGCAAGAAGCCACAAAGTATTGGATCTTTTGACGCCGTAGAAGCACATGCCAATTCAAGCTATGCGAATGGAAAGGGCGCTGGTTTGTATTTGGAATACAATACGACTGCTCAGGAAGTGATTGAAATTAAAGTGGGGTTGTCGTATACTGCTATAGCTAACGCAAAGATAAATCTGGAAACGGAAGCTGGCGACTTAACGTTTCAGCAAGCGAAGGACAAAGCACAGCAGATTTGGCAGCGGGAACTGACCAAAATCTATGTACAGGATACCAGCAAGGTTAACAAAGTAAAGTTCTATACTGGCCTGTACCATGCTTTACTCGGTCGCGGAATTGCGAGTGATGTAAATGGTTATTTCCCTAAATACGGTGCAGACTCTATCGGCAGACTACCACTAAAGGCAAACGGAAAACCCAATTATAATTTCTATAATACAGATGCCATCTGGGGCGCTTTCTGGAATTTAACCCAACTTTGGGCACTATCCTACCCCAACCGTTATAAGGATTTTGTGCAAACGCATTTGGAGGTTTACAAGAACAGGGGCTGGTTTGGCGACGGGATTTCCAATGGTCAGTTTACTTCGGGCGTTGGTACTAACTTTGTCGGTTTAGCAATTGCTGGCGCTTATAATGCTGGAATTAAAGACTATGATATAAGCCTTGCCTATAAAGCAATAAAGGAGAATGAATTGAATGGTTTAAACCGGCCAGTAGGTTCGGGAAAACTGGATGTCGAAATTTTCAACAAAAAAGGCTATGTTCCGTTTTTAGACCAAAATATCACTGATGAGACAGGTTCTCAATTTGCAGCCTCTCATACCATGGAGTACAGTTATAGCGCATTCGCAGCGGCACAAATGGCAAAATCTTTGGGAAAGACTGCTGATTATCAAGACTTCATTAGCAAGTCAAATGGCTGGAAACTGTTACTTAACCCCGCAAATAAACTGATTCAGCCCAGATATGCAGATGGCTCCTTTATAGGCAATTTTGATCCGCTCCAGCCATGGCGTGGTTTCCAGGAGGGGAATGCAATCCAGTATACGTTTTATGTTCCGCAAAATCCTGCCGGATTGATTGCTGCGATTGGCAAGGAAGAGTTTAACAGTCGCCTGGATCATATTTTTACTATAGCACAGAAAAACGGTTTTGGCGGTGGTAAAGAGATTGATGCTTTTGCAGGTATTAAATCGAACTACAATCATGGCAATCAGCCCAACCTTCATGTAAGTTGGTTATTCAATTTCTCTGGTAAGCCCTGGTTAACACAGAAGTGGGTAAGGGCAATTTGTGATGAGTTTTATGGCACGGAAAGTATCCATGGTTACGGATATGGACAGGATGAAGATCAGGGCCAATTGGGTTCCTGGTACGTAATGGCGTCTATGGGACTGTTTGATGTAAAGGGGTTGACCGACCTCCGCCCAATTATTGAACTGGGCAGTCCGGTTTTCCAAAGCATAAACATCAAACTTGGGAATGGAAATAGCTTGAGCATAGTTACCAAAAATAATTCCGCAACTAATATTTATGTCCAATCAGCCAAATTCAACGGCGTTGAATTGAGCAATTGCTGGATGTATCGTGACGAACTGATGAAGGGTGGAAAACTGGAATACGTAATGGGGGCGACGCCAAATACAAATTGGGGAGTACAAACGCCTCCCCCTTCTGCCCAATAATTATTTCTTCTCTTTCCAGAAGGTTTCAATTTCTTCCAGTGACTTCCCTTTGGTCTCCGGCAGGAGTTTGTACACCGTAATAAATGCGATAAAGCAGAAGAAACCGAATACCCAGAAAGTAGCTGCGGTACCGGCTTCTTTCAATAGTATTGGCGTAACCTGTCCCATTATGGTATCTGCTACCCACATGACCATAATGCTGACCCCCATAGCCTTACCTCTAATTTTGGTAGGAAAAATCTCTGAGGCCACTACAAACTTAAGCGGGCCAATGGAAAAAGCAAAACAAGCCAGGAAAAGCGTCATGCTGATGATTAGAAATACACTAGTGGTTAGACCCAGGTAGAACAGTAATCCGGTTGCTGCTAAGCTTACTGTTGCGCCTATTGTTCCTGCGATGTAAAGTGGTCTTCTACCCCAATCATCAACTTTCCAGATCGCGATAAAGGTGAACACCAAATTGGCGATTCCAAATATGACTTGCCCCAGAAAGGAATTGCTCAATGCTATCCCTGCATCATTCAATATTGAAGGACCAAAATAGATAATGGCATTAATACCACTTAACTGGGAGAAGAGCGGCAACAGGATGCCCAGCAGCAATGCTTTTCTTAGCGTAGGACTAAACAATTCTTTGTAAGTTCCAGTTTCATCGCTTTCTTCTATGTTTCCCGAAGTTGCAGGTTGCTCCTTTCCGTTGTCGATCCTGTTTAGGATATCAAGCCCTTCTACTCTAAATCCTTTTCTAAGCAACCAACGAGGACTTTCAGGCACAAAAAACAGTCCTAGTAAGAAAAGCACTGCCAGAATTGTTCCTATGCTAAACATGCCTCGCCAAACTTCAGTTACGAATATCAAATCGGTAAGGGAACTAGTTGCACTGGCCATGTTCAATTCTGAATGACTTAGCAACAGGGAGTTGGTGATGTAAGCCAGTAATATACCCACAGTTATGGCTAGCTGATAGCAGGTAACTAACCTGCCCCTGACATTAGCCGGTGCGATTTCTGACAAGTATAAGGGCACCACTATAGAAGCTATCCCAACACCTACTCCGCCAATCAATCTGGCTACGATCAGGAGATCTAAAGAATGTACCAATGCGCATCCAATGGCCGAAATTAAAAACAGTAAGGCAGAAAGGAAAAGCAATTTCTTACGACCAAGCCTGTCGCTCAAATCGCCGGAAAAGGCAACCCCAACGATACAGCCAACTAGTGCGGAGGATACGAACCAGCCTTCTTGTAAGGCGGTTAAATCAAATTGTTTGCGCACAAAAGGCAATACACCTGAAATTACGGCCATATCAAAACCAAAGAGCAAACCGCCCAGTGACGCAACCACCGTAATGAGTGCCAGGTAAAATTTATAAGATGTGTTCATTTTATATTTGGTTAGTTTTTTTGTTTTAGTCGAGATTGATTTCTGGCTTAATAAATGATTGAATCACTTTAGCTCGGTCTTTTCCGTTATTGGTTAGTTTATAACGCTTTGCCGCAGCGGGGATAACAAAGGTCTCTGCATATGCAAATTGTTGTGACGGGTATCCTTCTACATGTACAGTTACAGAAGTGCCTTCTACAAGCATTAAAACATGGCAAGACTCCACTGTATGGAGTTCCACATCCGTATCAAATTCTACGCGACAAACATCATAAAAATGATCTCTATGAGTTGCCAAATGGATCAGCTGCCAGTCGCCCCCTTCGTTGATCACTTCAGGATGTGCCACATGTTCCTTCTCTACCAAATCGCCTTTTCGCTCAAACCTCAAATTGTTAAAGGCATGTGCAATGTTTATAGGCCTCGGGTTTCCATTAAGATCCAACGACAACCAGTCGTACATTTTAAAAGTAAAAATATAGGGTGTCGCACTGATTTCCAGCACCATGTTATTTACCCCTGAACTGTGTACAGTGCCGTTAGGGATCAGGAATAAATCGTGTTTGTGCGACGGGAATGCCTGTACAAATTTTTCAACATCAATCGCTTTATTTTCTAATTGGCTTTCTTCTAACTCCTTACGGAATTGAACCGGATTTATATTTTCCTGGAAACCCAGATACACCTTCGCACCGGGCTGACAATCCAATATATAATAGGTCTCGTCTTGCGTGATGGCTTCTCCAAAATGCTCACTGATGTATTGCTTTGAAGGGTGACATTGTATAGACAGGTTACCGCCATCAAAAGTATCCAGAAAATCGAACCTAATTGGAAAATAAGGACCGAAAGCATCAGCATATTTACCAATTACTTCATGGTATTGATATAGCATTAAAAAATCAAAGGAAACTTCCAATAAGTGCTTGTCGCTTTCAAAGACAATCCCGTTCTCTGGAGTAATGAGTTCGAACGACCAGGCGTAATTAACTTCTTCTGCGTTTAATCCGCTTATATTTGATTTCATCCACTGTCCGCCCCAGGAGCCTTTTTCAAACCAGGGTCTTACGCGGAATACGGAATGTGCCATATCTTTCAGGCCTTTTATAAGATCTGTTTTATACATCCAATTGAGGGAAGGCGACTGTTGTGCATCTGCGATAACTTCGATCTTTGGCAGCAATTGATTCCTGTGCTGATCCAACATCACCCAGTCTACAAAATAAAACCGCTTATACATCGCCGTTGGCGATTCTTTCTCTGATTTACCCAAGTTAAGCACTGCACCGGCGCGCATCCGGTATTGAATCTCGTTTTTAGGGATGTCAAAATATGCCACCGGGCAATCCCAGTTCAATAAACCAGCGCCAACTCCTATAACGATATTTAGCTGGTACTCGCTATCCGGCTGTAATTGCAGAAAATCTGTGCGAAACAACTCTGAAAGATTTAGCGTAGTTTTCCTACCCCACACATCCGCTGGCTCATTTAGAAACGGTGATGCCAATTGATCAATTTCTTTTTCTGCTATCAGATAATCGGTAGTGAAATGCCAGTTGGCTATCAAACCTCTTTCCGCCAGTTCAAGCTGGATCTGCTGATAAATCTCTTCAAAGAAAACACCCCCGTAACCATCGATAAGTACGTATTGATGGGTTACGATCCAGTCGCACATTGACGAATAGCCACTAAAGATTTTCCCATCACCCAGTGGGTGGTATGGAAATGGATTATAAGTAAACTGATCTGTGTTGGTTAAGGATAATTTAGTTGGTAAAAGTGGCTGGGAACTTTCTCTCCAGGACGTATTATTTATGGGATCGATCATGAACAAATTGAAAATCTTATAGTCAAATATAATCAATATGTATTAACATATGCAATACAAAAAGAAACATATTGTACAGACATACTTTTGATGGAAAAATATTCATTTTTGCTATATTGCATCCTAAAAACAGGCTGACCGCAACATTAATCCCATGAAAATCGCACTTAATCCAAAAAGCTCGGTACCACTGCATATGCAGGCAGAAGAGTTGTTGCGCAAAATGATAAAAGACCCATTGTATCAAAATGGAAAGTTGCTGCCTAATGAAATCGACCTGGCAAATGAGCTTAACATTTCACGCACCACCTTGCGCCAGGCCCTGAATAAACTGGTTTACGAAGGTTTGCTGATCAGAAAAAAGGGCGTTGGCACTAAAGTGGCAGATACCATGATCAGCTCCAAATCTGCCAACTGGCTCAGCTTTTCTCAAGAGATGAAAGCAAGGGGTATTCCCATCAAGAACTTCGAACTGCATGTGAGCTGGGTTTATCCTGAAGAGAAGATTGCCGGATTTTTTAATATTGCCACAGATCAGAAAATATTGAAGCTTGAGCGGCTTCGGGGTCGTGTTGAAGGTCCTTTCGTGTACTTTGTATCCTACTTTCATCCACGCACGGGTTTAACCGGAGAAGAAGATTTTAAACGGCCCCTGTACGATATATTAGAGATGGATTATCATGTGATCACGGAACTCTCTAAAGAAGAGATCAGCGCAAAATCTGCCGATAAATTTATCGCTTCAAAACTGGAAACTGAGGTGGGCAGCCCTATTCTATTCCGTAAACGATACGTGTACGACCAGGCGGACAGACCTATTGAATACAATCTTGGTTATTACAAAGCCGATAGCTTTATATATTCTGTAGAAAGCCGTAGAAGTTAATCAATACCCCACTGCGTGTTTGGCTTCGGCCCCATTTGTAGTACCAATTTACCTCCCTTTAACAATTCTGACGCAGGAAACTTGAAGGAATTGAGGACTTTGCCATTAAGGGTTGCGCTTTGCACGTACTTATTGTAACGGGATGCATTTGGCGCTTCAATAACGAAAGACTTACCTCTCCCATATTGTTCACCCAGATCAATGGCCACTTTGGAATAAAGCGGGCTACCGATCTCATAAATAGGATCAGCACTACAGCCTCCATCAGTTTGAAACAATCCTATTGCTGCCATTACAAACCAGGCGCTCATTTGGCCCTGATCTTCATCGCCCAGGTAAGCGTTTGCCAAATCGTATCCATAATAACGATCTACAATGGCCCTGCTCCAGCGCTGCGTTAACCATGGCTTTTTAACCCAGTTGAAAAGGAATGCGAAATGCATGCTTTGTTGGTTTCCTTGTATGACAGGATAATCCCAATATTGATCACCGGGTGCATTGTACCTAAGCCTGTCGCTTTCCCCAAAACCCCAGGAAAGTCTTTCAATAAAACGGTCAACACCAATTGCTTTTGCTAGCCCAGGCACATCTTGTGGAACAAAATAGGTTAGCTGCCAGGCATTCCCTTCCACGTAATGTTCATTAGCGCCCGACTTAAATGGATCAAAGTTAGGATACCAGCTTCCATCAGATTTCTTCAGCACCGCATAACCTGATTTTTCATCTATTACATTTCTCCAATAGTTAGCTCGCAATGCAAATTCATCTTCTTTTTCTTTCTTGCCGAGCGACTTAGCGAATTGTGATACTGTCCAATCATCATATGCGTACTCTAGTGTATTGGAAAACCTCCCCTTATCATAAGGCACATATTTATATTTTAGATACGCCTCCAGATCACGGTTTCCTGCAAAACCTAAACCTACTTTTTGAGCAGGAGTCGTCTGCATTTTATTTACAGCTGTAAACGCCTTTTGGGCGTCAAAATCTCGAATGCCCATTTGATAGGCACCAACAATTAACGGAATTTCATGTTCTGCCACCATCACAGGAACATAGTTCATCCCTGCCGGCCCTTTAGCCAACCAGCCATTGGCATCGTACATAGCCAATTGTGATTTTACCCATCTGGATGACCACTCTGGTGTTACCAGATTCCAGAACTGGTTTAAGTTCCAAAATGTATTCCAAAAGGCATCACAGCCGAGGGCCAAGGCATTTGGGTCTTTTAGCTTTTGAATCTTTTGCGTAGCATCTACCCAGCTTCCATCCAGATCACTCCAGGTATTCCTGCTGGCCAGCCCGCGGTACATATTGGTATAAAATCTTACCTTTTCCCGTCTGTCGTTAGTGGTGATTGCTACTCTTCCGATCAACTTATTCCAGGTATTGCGCTGTCCCTCCCGCACTTTGTTAAAGTTCCAGCCGTAGGGCTTACTCACTTCTTCCGACAAGTTCTGAGATGCATTTTGAATGCTGACTAATGAGATTCCGGTACGCATCTGTACTACAGGATTTGTGCGGGTATCGAATTCTACATAGGCACCCGCATCTTTAACTTCTCCTGTTTCTAATAGATCTTTACCGCTTACTTTATCATTTATCCAGGTTCCAAATTTTCTGATGGGCTGATCAAATTCAATTACAAAATGGATGGTATAGTCCTGGTTGACATCACCCGACCACGCATTTGGGGTAAACTGCCTGCTAAAACCTTCTATACGGCGGTCGCTTACCTTTTTCAGCGTCACGTTTTTCAATGCATATGTATACTCGGCCGGAATCTGCAGATCGATCATTACCCTGGAATCAGTCGCCCTTGGATAGGTGTATCTTTGAAAACCACATCGTGTTGTTGCAGTCAATTCTGCTTTTACGTTGTAAGTCTTCAAGTCTACTTTGTAATATCCCAAGGGGGCTTCTTCGGTCGCTTTGTCTACCTCTGACCGGTATCCATCCCCTTTAATCCTTTCATCTCCCCCTTTAATTTTTAAAGGCCCGTTAACCGGCAGCATTCCCAATCCAGCCATCGTCCATTCGTGAATATGACTGAAAACACCAACACTTTCGAACGTTGGATCATAACCTGCCTGCCATCCAGGGTTCTGGTTATCCGGGCTTAACTTAACCATGCTAAATGGCATCCAGGGACCAGGGGCAATCATCCATCTGGAATGTGCGGTACCCATTTTAGTATCCACGTAATCTGCCGGGGTAAAAAGTTGCTGGGGAGCTCGTTTTACCCTTCCCTTTTCTACCGGTTGCCCGTTGCTAAATATTTCATACGTACTTTCACGCGGCGATATCACTGTTGCCATCGGAACTTCAAATTGGTATCTTGCACTATCCAGCTGTGTTTTAAATACCAGCGCACCATCAATTTTGACAGTCAACACAGGTTTACCTTTAAGGTGCTGTACATCAACCAGTAAAGGTTGAATTCGCTTCCCAGCATCATTGATTTCATAAGAAGCCGATTTCACTTCCCTAATAAACAAATTAGAATGATGAGTTAAAATTGTTGTTGCCGGACCTAGAAGTTTCACCTGGTCAAACACAAGCCAGGATCCATCGAGCGTGGTCATGCGCACTTCATTACCACCTTTCCTTAGTAGGCTTGCGGCTACAGGCAATTCCCATATCAATTCTTTGGCACCAGATAGATCACCTGTTACTGTATTGTCCATCCCGTGCTTATCGAGTTGTTTTACAAAGCTCTTTCCGTTAATGGAAACCTTGAATAAAGGTGGTGTGATGGACTGGTAACCGACCAGATCGATGACTAATTTGTAAGTTCCAGGAGCTGGATTATTCTGAAATCCAAATAGAATGTTTGCGTTATGGGTCCGCAATCCAGATGTTGGCCCTGTACCTCCCCAACCGTCATCGGGTCCTGGCAATACATAAGGGAAATCGATCTCTGGTTTAGAAAATCCTATTAGGAAGAAGCGGTCTTCCCAACCAAAATCTTGATCCAGAAACTTGGCATAGCCTGAAGGGGCAAGTGCCATTCCATCACTTCTATTGTCTGCTTTTCCTATTTCCCAGATGATTTTGTCCTGGGCATAAGTTTTGGTAGCGATGAAGCAAAAGAATGCCAGCAATACCGGTAAACACAATTTTAATTTTATATTCAGCATCGGTATAAGTTACTAAAAAACTTTATCGATTCCCAATCTCAATAACCGCAAGATCATGCATTTTACCGTCAGTTATAGAAAATTTGACCAGCGTTTTTACCCTATGCCAGCCTGAATTACCTGCAGCGCCGGGATTTATGTGCAGACATGATATTTTTTTATCGAACATCACTTTTAGTATATGGGAATGTCCGGTAATAAATAATTTTGGTGGGTTGTTATAAATTTCAGGCCTTACCTGTTGGGTATATTTTCCTGGATAACCACCAATATGGGTAATCCAAACGTCAAGTCCCTCGATAGTAAATCTTAGATGCTCTGGGAATTCCGTTCGTATTTCCTGCCCATCTATGTTACCATAAACACCCCTGAGTGGTTTAAAAGCAGCTAATGGTTCTGCCACCCCGCCTCCAAAATCACCGGCATGCCATATCTCATCACAATCGGCAAAGTGCTTAAAAACTGCATCATCCAAAAAACCATGAGTGTCTGAGATCAAACCTATTTTAACCATAGTACAAACTTAGGAAATTAAAGGCCTGTATCCAGTGTAAATCTAAGACCTAAAGGACTAACCCCACTATGGTCGAGATATGTACATTGCTTAATTTTGATTCTGTAAAAAGAATATGCTAAAAAGCTAAGAAGAAATTGCTAAGCAGAGCTTTATATTTCTTTGTGTGAATACCCTGATCTTGGTAGATGTAAAACTGTTCCTGGGTTAGCCCTTCTTTACTCCTGCCAAAACAAATAATCTTTCTAATCACAGGCTTGTGGATATCGGAACAAATACTAATTTCCCGCTGTAGGAATAAATTATAGTGACCTGACCTATCGATTGTAAAATCGGCCTGTTTAACTGGCAAGATCAACCACAATAATCCGCCAGTTGTTAGCAGATTTGCGCTTTTTAACAAGATAGTTTCAAAAAAAGACAGCTCGGTATGGCGTGCCCTACTCTTTCTGTCTTCCGTATTTTTCAGATCGTTAACAAAAAAAGGCGGGTTAGAAATAATAAGATCGTATTTATGTTCTGTAGTAAAATCTTCAAGCGCGGTATAGTGGGCAGTTAATCGATCTGAAAATGTTGAGGCATAAAAATTCTTGTTGGCCGTTACCGAAGCCTGTTCATCAATTTCCACAGCATCGATCAAGGCACCTGGGAAGCGCTGTGCCAACATCATCGCAATAACACCCGTGCCTGTTCCAATATCTAAAATATGTTTAGCATGATGATGGCTGGCAAAAGCTCCTAAAAGCACTCCATCCGTATTGATCTTCATGGCACAGCCACTTTGGTCTACATCAAACTGCTTAAATTTAAAAACATTGCCCATATAGTATCGGATTAGGGCAAAGTTAAAAAACCACAGAGATAATGTAAGGTATCCTCGGCGTTTTAAATTTTTAAAGCTAAATTTGCATCTTCAAAAAATAAGCATGATTTATTTCTTTTCAAGCCCATCCAAAACAGTTTTCGCTTTACAAATAGAACGAGAACTAAGTTCTACAGATATTACTAAACTAGAATGGCTGTTTGGCGGCGCAAAACTTCAGCAGGAAGCAACCCTTAGCGCTTTTTTTGTAGGACCGCGTGCAGCAATGATCACTCCATGGAGTACCAACGCAGTGGAAATTACCCAAAATATGGATATACAGGGCGTAGTTCGCATTGAAGAATTCCATGAGGTACAAGAAGATAATTCAGATTATGATCCCATGCTTTCGCAAAAATATGCGGAACTAAACCAAAGCATTTATACCATCAATATACAGCCGGAGCCTATACTTCAAATCACAGACGTTGCTGCTTACAACAAACAGGAAGGTTTATCATTGAGTGATGAAGAGGTTCAATACCTGAACGATTTGGCTGAAAGAATTGGCAGACCACTTACAGACTCTGAAGTATTCGGCTTTTCTCAAGTTAATTCTGAGCATTGTCGTCACAAAATTTTTAACGGTAAATTTGTGATTGACGGTGTTGAGCAACCAAGCTCATTGTTTAAGTTGATCAGGAAAACTTCTGAAACGCACCCTAACGATATCGTTTCTGCCTACAAAGATAATGTGGCCTTTATTAAAGGGCCAACTGTACAGCAGTTTGCACCAAAACGCGCCGATGTGCCAGATTATTACACATTAAGTGATTTCGAATCCGTTATTTCCATAAAAGCCGAAACCCATAATTTCCCTACTACTGTTGAGCCATTTAATGGTGCTGCAACGGGTTCAGGCGGTGAGATTAGAGATAGGCTTGCCGGCGGACAAGGTTCTTTGCCATTAGCAGGAACAGCAGTTTATATGACTGCTTTATCCAGATTGGAGGAAAATCGCCCCTGGGAAAAAGGCGTTGAAGAAAGACAATGGTTATATCAGACTCCAATGGACATCCTGATTAAGGCATCCAACGGAGCTACCGATTTCGGCAATAAGTTCGGTCAGCCTCTGATTACAGGTTCAGTGCTGACTTTTGAACATGAGGAAGATTCAAGAAGATTGGGTTTTGATAAGGTAATTATGCTTGCAGGTGGCGTAGGTTACGGAAAGGCCAGCCAGGCGCAAAAGAAAAAACCTGCAGAGGGGGACAAAATCGTTATCCTCGGTGGCGAAAACTATAGAATAGGTATGGGCGGTGCGGCAGTGTCATCTGCCGATACTGGTGAGATGAGCAGCGGTATTGAACTAAATGCCGTACAGCGTTCAAACCCAGAAATGCAGAAAAGAGCTGCTAACGCAGTTCGAGGAATGGTGGAGAGCGAACACAATAGTATCATCTCTATTCATGACCATGGTGCGGGTGGTCACCTGAATTGCCTCTCTGAACTGGTTGAAGATACCGGTGGAAAGATTGATTTAGACAAACTCCCTGTCGGAGACCCTACCCTATCATCTAAAGAAATCATTGGCAACGAATCTCAGGAGCGCATGGGATTGGTGATTGGACAAAATGATATTGAAACCTTGCAAAAGATTGCTGACCGTGAGCGTTCGCCAATGTACACAGTGGGTACAGTGAGCGGCGATCACCGTTTTACATTTGAATCTGCTTCCACTGGAGTTAAACCCATGGACCTGGAATTGAAAGATATGTTCGGCAGTTCTCCAAAAGTGGTCATGGAAGATAAAGCATTGGATAGGAAATACCGACCAGTGAACTATGATGCAGCAAGATTAAACGAGTACTTAGAACAGGTATTGCAATTAGAGGCAGTAGCTTCTAAAGACTGGTTAACCAATAAGGTAGACCGTTGTGTGGGTGGCCGTGTAGCCAAACAGCAATGTGTTGGCCCATTACAATTGCCTTTAAACAATTGCGGCGTAATGGCATTGGATTTCCAGGGTAAAGAAGGAATTGCCACCTCTATTGGCCATGCCCCAGTATCAGCATTGATTGATCCTGCAGCGGGAAGCAGAATTGCGATTGCGGAATCTCTATCGAATATTGTATGGGCACCACTTAAAGATGGTTTAAAAAGTGTTTCATTATCTGCAAACTGGATGTGGGCTTGTAAGAATGAAGGCGAAGATGCCAGGTTATACGATGCCGTAAAAGCCTGCTCTGATTTTGCAATCGATTTAGGTATAAACATCCCTACCGGAAAGGATTCTCTTTCTATGAAGCAGAAATATAAGGATGGTGAGGTAATTGCTCCCGGTACGGTGATCATCTCTGCAGCAGGTAATTGTGATGATATTACCAAGGTTGTGGAGCCTGTTTTGCAAAAAGATGGTGGGGCAATCTATTACGTTAACCTGTCTAACGACAGCTACAAATTAGGCGGATCATCTTTCGCTCAAATCCTAAACAAAGTGGGTAATGAAACTCCTGATGTGAAAGACGCGGATCAATTAAAAACTGCATTTAATGTATTGCAGCAATTGATTAAAGAAGACAAAATACAAGCTGGACATGATATTGGCAGTGGTGGATTAATCACCACGCTTTTGGAAATGTGTTTTGCCGATCGCGATCTGGGTGCAAACCTAAACCTCGACATTTTAAAAGAGGCCGATCTGATTAAACTATTGTTCTCAGAAAACATTGGTGTCGTTTTTCAGGCGGATGAAGCTGTAGAACAAACGTTTAAAGACAATAACATTTCTATATATAAATTAGGTACGGTTACTGCAGATGCAAAGTTAACTGCGGTACATGCGGATACGGCTTATGTATTTGACGTTGATCATCTACGCGATGTGTGGTTTAAAACTTCTTACCTACTCGACACCAAACAAAGTGGTCCAGTTAAAGCTAAGGAACGTTACGAAAACTATAAAAACACCCCGTTAAAATACAACTTCCCATCGCAGTTTGATGGAAAGAAGCCTGTGATAGATAATAGTAAACCGCGACCGAAAGCTGCGATCATCCGTGAAAAAGGCAGCAACTCTGAAAGAGAGTTGGCAAATGCCATGTACCTTGCAGGTTTTGATGTAAAAGATGTGCACATGACCGACCTCATCTCTGGTCGTGAAACTTTGGAAGATATTAAATTCATTGGTGCTGTTGGTGGTTTCTCTAACTCAGATGTCTTAGGATCTGCAAAGGGATGGGCCGGTGCATTCTTATACAATGAAAAAGCACGGGTAGCTTTGGAGAATTTCTTTGCGCGCCCGGATACGCTTTCCGTAGGTGTATGTAATGGCTGCCAGTTATTTGTAGAGCTTGGCTTGATCAATAAAGATCATGTTGAGAAACCAAAAATGCTGCACAATGAAAGTCACAAACACGAAAGTATATTCACTTCGTTAACCATTAAAGAAAATAATTCTATCATGCTTTCTACACTAGCAGGAAGCACGCTGGGTGTTTGGGTATCGCATGGTGAGGGACGCTTCCAATTGCCTTATACAGAAGATCAATACAGCATCGTTGCTAAATATGCCTATGAGAGTTATCCCGCCAGTCCGAATGGTTCAGACTATAATACTGCAATGCTTTGTGATTCAAGCGGCCGCCATTTAGTCATGATGCCACACATTGAGCGATCCTTGTTCCAATGGCATTGGGCTAATTATCCGGCAGGTCGCAAAGACGAAGTATCGCCTTGGATGGAGGCATTCGTTAATGCCAGAGAATGGGTAGAAAAACACTAAGATGAAACTGACGCTCCTCAATTTACTGATATTTTTAAGCTCAATTATCAACCCTACTATTGAGAGTGACAAAGCAAGGTGGAAACCTTATTATGTAGATACCAATCCGGCTACAGGTGTAACTGATTGGCATCTCCCTTTCGATGTGAGCAACCGCAAGGATATTAAACAACTTAAGGTGATCAGTATTTTTGGAGATCATAGAGACAGCTACTAAAACTTATATCTCCTACTCCCTAACCTCCCTAAGCAAATCCTGCGCTTGCCTAAGCGCATGATTGTAATGCCCCAATACCTTTTTTGCGATGATAAAAATTACAAATGCACAGCCTGGCAATGCAAACAGCCAAAAGGTAGTATAAAGGGTTAAATCTTTATTCGCGAATAACTTAAAGCAAGTCGGCAAAAAAACAAACATGAAAATAGCACTAACTACAGCGGCGAGCTTCTGAAGTTGCTGGAAACGAATGCGTTTTACTGCAAAGTTCTCCAAAGTTTTACTGTAACTGGATACTCCAATATCTATTGTTTGAATACCCCTTAGACTTAAGTAAGATATAAATGGCATCAGCAGCAATAATAAGAATGATAGGACACCCATTATTTGCAGACACAAGGTATCAAGTCGAGCGAAAAACACCAGTACAACCACCGCTCCTATCAGGCAAATACTACCTCCAATAAATTCAGGATAAACAATCCTGTTGACTTTGTTTTTGTAATTTCTAGTTGTCATTTGTTGAATCAATTTAGTGGTTAACAATTCCTGTTTCTCTAATTTTTTACCAAGCAGTTCCCAGTTGGCTTTAAGTTCTTCCAATTCCATAACTATAGTCTTTTGGCAATCTGTTGTTTTAGCTTGTCCTTAATTCTGGATATCCTGGTTCCTACGTTACTTGCAGAAATCCCAATAACAACAGCAATTTCTTCATAACTCTTTCCTTCCAGGTAAAGCATAATGATACCTTTCTCCATTAAGTTGAGTGCTTTAATATGATCTTGCATCAATTTGAAGCGTTCTTCTGTTTCTGTATCTTCTATATCCGGAAATTCCAGACATTCCTCCCTAACCGGCTCTATAGGCACACGTCGTTTACTTTTTTTAAGAAAAACAATGGCCGTGTTTAGCGCAACGCGATACATCCAGGTAGTTAATGCAGACTTATTATTAAAGGAATCAAAGGATTTCCAAAGTTGATAGATGATTTCCTGCACCAGATCATCCCTGTCATCCTTGGAATCGGTGTAAAAGGAAGCCACCTTATAAACCAGTGCTTCGTTCTCTTTAACCGTTTTTATGAAAATATCTTTGTTTGCCAAGATTCTATCTGCTACTGTTTCCTTATTAGTATAAGGTATTAAGGAAAAGTCACAAATGAAAACAAAAAATCAGCCGGCCGTGTTAGTTATTTTGGTGCCTTGCCGATTGCAATCACGTACATTAAACCTTCACCATGACTGCATAAAACTCCAGCAATTCCTTTTTTAATTTAAAGTGACTTTTATAGACCACATAGTAAAAGTCGTTTATGGCGTGAAATAGCAAATCAACCTCTTTATCGAAATACATATCATAGCCAAAATACTTCCAGTCATTAGATAAATACTCGTCAAACCGGGCACGCATTTCTGAATCGATCAATTCAGAATAAATGCTTTCCGCCAGCATTTGCTTTAGTTGGTCTTTAAATGGTTCCTCTAATTTTTTTACCCCAACCAGCTTGTCCTTAATCTGGGCGAAAGGAGTAGAGGTCTGCATAAAATAGGTAGCGTTCACCAAGTTTACATAGGCATCTTGCTGGGCAGTCATCCTTTCAGAAAATTCTTTGTAGTGAATTGATTTCAATTTAAACTCCTCCTGTTTTCCTGTCCTTATAGCAGCAGCTAAGAAAAATTGAAATATCTCTTCGTCTTTTTTGTCGAGCGACTCACTACACTTTGCAATTTCTCCTTCCAAAAAATTAATTAGCTGATCTGTATCTCCTGGTGTATACTTAACACCATCATAATCAAACGTCTTAATTTCTATTAAACCTTCTTTTATTTGTTCTAAGGTAACCTTGTCTGACTGGGCTGTTTGGAGTGTGCTTATAACAGCCAGGCTCTCTTCACCAAACAAGGCATCGAATGTATGCACCTCCCCTGCCTTTGAATCAGCCAAGTTTGCTACAGCGAATTTGACATATGGGTTTCTTTCTGCAAAATAACCCTTAAATATTGTTGGATAAGAATTTGATGTTTCGATAGTTAAATAATCATCGATGAAATCTTTTGTTCCTGCGACAATCGGCTCTGCCTCATAGCTAACTGCCTCAAACATCTGACTGGTTATTAACTCTTGAATTTGATCTTTGTCAGAGAGCAAATCTATAGCTATGCCCTCCTGTTCGCCTTTTAAAGGTAAATTTAATGCCAGAAGGCGTCTCACACGTTCATCAGTACTTGGATGTGAAGACCATTGATCATCTAACACCAGCTTTGTCTTATTGAACTTTTTATACACTTCTGTAGTTATGTTCGGCAGTCCGCCCTCAACCGGTAAGCCCTCGGCTTTTGCCAAATGATTAAGGATGAAATACTGCTGTGGATAAAAATTATTGGTTTTCTGAAGATCCGTGATTTTTCCACCATAATAATCCAATACGGTAGATAGTGACTGGCTTGCTAAACCCATACGCAGGAGCGAGTTGGCCAGCGGAGCCGAACCGGTTACACTGGCAGCAACAGCATCCGCATGAAATTCCATCTCACGGGATAGGGCCATATAATTCAGGTTTAAAACCCGGTAAACCTTCATTAGCACATACTGAATCCCCTGTACAACAAGCAACGCGCCTTTAGAAAAAATGATAAAATATGAACTGGCGCTAGACCAGCGGTTCAACATACTGCTATATCCATCATTGTCGTACAACATATTATAAATCACTTTATTTACATTGTAGACATAACTGCCAACTTTCATGCTGCGTTGGGAGAAGTGACCGAACTCATGCGCCAGAATGGCTTTGAGCTCAATAACTGAAACGGTATTCATCAGTCCTATTCCAATTTGTAAATTTTTGCGCACGGGAAAAAACATACTCCAAAAATTAGAATCGTAGAATACTGCTGCATTAACTTCAGAACTTAAGTAAACTTTTTTGGGAAATTGGGTCTGGACTTCGGCAACAAGCTCGCGAATTAATTTGAATAGCTCCGGCTGCTGTTGTTCTTTAATTTCCAGCAAATGACTCCTATCCATTTTTTTTGCACTGCTGAAAACGAACTTGATCAAAAAATAGAAAATTAGAAATCCCATTCCAAGAAAGCCGATAGCGACCATGACCGTAATAGACATCGCTTTTAACATGACAATCGTGTAAGCGATTAGGCCACAAAGTGCGATGACACCTAACCCTAGAATGATCATCACCACATATGTTGCCAGAAATAGAACGATAGACAAGACGGATTTTACCGCCATTCTTCTGAAATTTTCAGAGACTTTGAGAGCGTTTGCCTGCATAAAAAAAGATTTATCCTAAAATAGGAAAAATCTTTTTTTATGCAAACCAGCGATTACGATACGATTGGCGTTTTACAAACTAAAGCTAAATGTAATTGGCATATTGAATCTGACCCTCACCGGCTTACCATTTTGTTTACCAGGGTTCCACCTTGGTGATTTTTTAATTACGCGAGTGGCTTCCTCATCCATACCAAAGCCAACGCCTCTTATTACTTGAACATTTGAAATGGAACCATCACGTTCTACCACAAAGCTCACGAACACTTTACCACCTTTAGCCTGGTCAACAGCCATTTCCGGATAACGTAAGTTTTTTGAAACATACTTGTACCAGGCTTTCATACCACCTTCAAATTCCGGGAAAGCATCTATTCCAACTGCATCGTAGATTTCATCGCCTGTACCGTTCCCATCAGTTGTACCAGAACCAACCGCAGATCCACTGCCATGACCTCCAGTAGTAGCCAAAGCGAATTCACTTGCCATGCCGTCTTGAACAATCGGACCAACCACTGCTTTTTCTACTTCTTTAATAAATGGTATATCTACCTGGGGTGCATCTTCTACTGGCACTGGGTGATTTGGCATTTTAATCATCTTTACCTTTTGCTTAATCTGTTGTGCAGCCGAAGGCTTTATTTCTTCTTTTAGGGGCTTAGGTGCTTCAGGGGGTCTAATGTCGCTAATATCAACAATCCTCCGTTCATCCGGCAGCGAATTCGCTGTAACAACAACGCTCTTTGTGAAAAGGGAGTAAATTTTAGGAGCAGCAAACAGCAAAATAAATAAAGATGCACCGATGAATAAAGCACGGTTGGTATTGCCTGCAGATTCTGTTCTCAGCGCATATGCACCATAGGATTGGTTCCTGTTCTTGAATACAAGGTTAAGCCACTCAGCCCTGTACAGATTTGATGAAGTGTTTAGCATGGTTTATAAGTGTTAGTTTGATGATATGATGAAACTAACACTCCAATTCCATAAGCATTTTAACGATATATTTCCGGCTGTATATCAATTGCAGACGGCGGAGAATTTACTAAAGCCGCACCCCATGCTTTATTTGGTCGATCACCCATTTTAAATTCTATTACTCCTCCAGCCAGCAATTCCTTATGCGTAAACCATGGTTTCGATAGTGGTTTTCCATTCAAAGTCGCACTTTGGATATAAACATTCTCCTTAGAATTGTTTATTGCGTTAATTAAAAAGGTTTTTCCATTGGGAAGATGAATACTCATTTTATTAAATACCGGACTTCCAATATTATATACTGGTATACCCGGTGTAACCGGAAAAAAGCCCATCATCGAAAACACTACAAATGCGGACATCCCGCCTCCATCTTCATCTCCGGGAATGCCAAATAAGTTATCTGTATACCAGGTATCTAATAACATCCTGATGCGCTTCTGAGTTTTCCATGGAGAACCCGTATAGTTGTATAGGTAGGGAATGTGAAAACTAGGTTCGTTACCCATCACAAACTGTCCAACCAGTCCAGAAGCATCAGGCTGTGTTTTCCAAAAGTTAAATTTAGCGGCACCTAGATCTTCGCGAAATAACTGGTCTAATTTTTCTTCTGCTTTTTTTTCTCCCCCCATCAAATGGATTAATCCTTTAAGATCATGTTTTACAGTCCAATTATAGGTATAAGCGTTATTCTCTGTGAAAAATTCCCGACCGGCAGCCTTCGGATCCATATCTTCTATCCAATTGCCATTCTTGTCCTTTGCCCACATAAAACCCTTATCTGCCCTGTAAACGTTCTTATAGTTTTGTGCCCTTTTTAAAAATAAATTCTGGTCTCCATAATTCCCGGTAACTTGCGCTAAATGAGCCAAACTCCAGTCGCTGAAGCTATTTTCAAGCGTAACTGAAACAGATTGCCGTTTTTCCCAAACGTTCTCTACCTGAGGTACAGTTTCTACTTCGCCGTAAGGTAGGCCTGGCATATAGCCGTTTTTGTTGTAGAAAGAGTCGAGTACAGTGGCGGGACCGTTGTTCCATGGCAATAAAGTTCCTTCCAGAGAATTCTTTTTCAGTCCTTCATAAGCTATTTTTAGTTCTGGAACATTTATCCCCTTCCAATACGCATCCAAGATCCAGGAAGCTGCATGGTTACCGGTCATCGCCGGCCAGTCGCCAAAAATAGTAGCGAACGACGGTACCCATCCTCCCTGCTTATACATTTCTATATAGGAATTGATCTTTTCTCCCTCCTTCATCGGATTCAAGATCATATGTAGGGGTTCCAGAGCGATATAGGTATCCCAAATCCAATTGTCTACAAAGAAAGGTTTATCGCTTTTATGAATATGGTGATCATAAGCGCTGTAGTATTGTCCGTATTCATTAATGTCGACCATACGCTCATAGCTCCGGTATAGCGAAGTATAAAACACACGCTTTTGTGCTGTGGTACCACCCTCTACATTAATTTGCGACATCACTTTAGTCCATTCTGCATATGCCTTTGCTTTCAGGCCGTTAAAATCCCATGCGGGAATTTCGTTAAGTAAGTTTTGCTTAGCCTGCTCAATGCTGATGTAAGAAATTCCGTACTTAAATCCTAGCTCTTTACCCGTTTTGACCAACAGTTGTTTTTTATCTGCGGCATTTTGATAAGTTGGGTCGAAGAGATCGGTATTCGCTTCTGCATAAAAATAGGCTTTCATTCCTCTAAAGATTTCAGTGCCAGTTAGTATCCGCTTACCGGTTAAGGCAATATCACCCCCTTCATTAAAAATGCCCATCCTCAAATAATGAGACTGATTATCCTGAAATTTGATCTTAAAATATCCGCTTTTTTCAGAAGGGCTAAATTCTATGATGGTATTTTCTTCTCCCAATTCAGATTTATAATAATATGGTGTTAAAACTTCATGATTATAAACTGATTTGCGTGTCCAGATGGAATTATCTGCTTTTCCGCTTACCGGCATAAACTGAAAAAGAGAAACAATGCGATGAGAAGCTACCGTTAAAGGGAAAAAACTGATTTGATCATCAATTGCATCTTTTCGAACAGGAAAAACACGAATTAACTGATTGGGAAGCTGTACAGTTGGACGAGTGGGTTCTAATATAAGCCCTACACCACCTATAGACGGATCAACAAAACGCAAGTTTGATTTTTCAGTTTGAGAAAAAACGTCTGTTAAGGCAATTAAAACGATAAAAAATGAGCTTAACAGCTTTTTTTTCACAGCAGATTAGTTAGGTCAATATTTGGTTTTATAAACGTATAAAAAACTACTTGTATACACAAGATACAATCTCAGTTTTTTTTCGCCTGATAATTTGTTAACCCGTGATTGTCTAAATAATGTTTAAATCTCAAAAAATTACTAACAAATAATAAAAAAACCTTTGAATATATATTCACATTCGTATTTTTACGGTCAATTCACTAGAAAAACTGAAATAAAAACTTTATTTTCAAAACAATATCAAACAAATAAATGAAAAGCTTAAGGACAATTGCATTAAAAGAGGCGCAATCAAGAATTAATCCAGAGGTTAAAGCCCCGGCGGCTAAAATTTCGGAATTTTTTGGCGTTAATGTTTTTGATAAGAAAAAAATGAAAGATTTCTTATCAAAGGAGGTTTATAATAAACTCATTTCAGCGATCGATAACGGTGAATTGATTAACCAGGAGGATGCTAACCACATCGCTACAGCTATTAAAAGCTGGGCAATGGGCAAAGGTGCAACGCACTACACGCACTGGTTTCAACCACTTACTGGTACAACCGCTGAAAAACATGATTCATTTTTTGAGCCAAGCAGCGATGGTCCGATTGAGATATTTGCAGGAAGCGCTTTAGTACAACAAGAACCTGATGCATCAAGTTTCCCTAACGGTGGTATCCGTAATACTTTCGAGGCACGTGGTTACACTGCATGGGATCCTTCTTCTCCAGCTTTCATTATGGAAAGCGCAGCTGGAAAAACTTTATGTATTCCTACTGTATTTGTTTCTTACACTGGTGAGGCATTAGATTACAAAGCTCCTTTATTGAAAGCGTTAAATGCAATGGATAAAGCAGCTGTTGATGTTTGTCAATATTTTGATAAAAGCATCACTAAAGTAAATGCTTCTCTAGGTATTGAGCAAGAATATTTCTTAGTAGATCTTGCTTTGTACAATGCTCGCCCAGATTTAGTTTTAACCGGCCGTACTTTATTTGGACACATGTCTGCTAAAGGTCAGCAATTAGAAGATCACTATTTCGGTTCTATTCCTGAGCGTGTTTTCACTTTCATGGTCGATTTCGAAAACGAAGCTTTGAAATTGGGCATTCCTTTGAAAACCAGACACAATGAGGTTGCTCCAATGCAATTTGAGTGTGCTCCTATCTATGAAGAAATCAACTTAGCTATCGATCATAACCAATTGTTAATGGATTTGATGGAGAAAGTTGCTTTAAGGCATAAATTTAAAGTGCTATTGCACGAAAAACCTTATGCAGGCATCAACGGTTCTGGTAAACACAACAACTGGTCATTAATTACTGATACTGGTAAAAACCTTTTGGCTCCAGGCAAAACGCCTAAAAACAACTTGATGTTCCTTGCATTCTTCGTGAACACAGTTAAAGCTGTTCATGAGCATGCAGATCTATTGAGAGCGTCAATCGCTTCTGTGAGCAACGATCACCGTCTAGGTGCTAACGAAGCGCCACCTGCAATCATCTCTATCTTCCTTGGTCAGCAATTGAATGAGGTACTTGACGAGATTGAGCACTCACGCATCAGCAAAAAAGTTAAAGAAGACAATGCTTTGTGGTTAGGTATCCCTAAGATCCCACAAATCTTATTAGACAATACAGATCGTAACCGTACTTCTCCGTTTGCTTTTACAGGTAACAAGTTTGAGCTAAGAGCTGTGGGTTCTTCTGCTAACTCTTCTGCTCCAATGACAGTGCTAAACGCTATCGTTGCTGATCAATTGGTTAAGTTTAAAGTTGACGTTGATAAACTGATTAAAAAAGGTGAGAAAAAAGATGTTGCCTTATTAACAGTGATCAAAAAATACATCAAAGAATCTAAAGACATCCGTTTTGAAGGAAATGGTTATAGCCAGGAATGGGCTGATGAAGCTGAAAAACGCGGCTTAAACAACATCAAAACTACTCCAATTGCTTTGGATGCTTATGTTAGCGAAAAATCTACTGAGCTATTTGCTAAAACTAACTTGTTCAGCAAACGCGAAGCCCATGCCCGTCATGAAATTTTATTAGAGAACTATTACAAAAAACTTCAAATTGAAGCAAGGGTAATGGGAGAAATGACTAACAGTATGATCATTCCTGCGGTTATCGCTTACCAAAATTCTTTAATCGAAAATGCAAAGGGACTTAAGGATCTTGGTTTAGGTGGTGATGCTTTGGAAACCCCTCTTGCGATCATCGGTAAAATCTCTGAGCACTTGAAGATCGTTAAAAACAGCATCGACACTATGCTGGAAGCACGTAAGGTGACTAACAACATCGAAGATACTCGCGAAAAAGCAATCAGCTATGATGAGCAAGTTAAATCTTACTTCGATACTATCCGTTATCACACTGATAAACTGGAGCAAATCGTTGACGACAGTGTTTGGCCTCTGCCTAAGTTCAGAGAATTGTTATTCTTAAAATAAACCGACCACCTAAATAGTAACTATTTTTTAGTTTTATAACCTCTGCTGTAATGGCAGGGGTTATTTTTTTATATTTGCAGCACATGAGTGATAACAGGTATAACCAGCGTGGGGTTTCTGCATCTAAGGAAGATGTACACCAGGCTATTAAGAACATCGACAAAGGTATATTTCCACAAGCTTTCTGTAAGATCATCCCGGATATGCTGGGTGGCGATGATGCATTTTGCAACATCATGCATGCAGATGGCGCAGGAACTAAATCTTCATTAGCCTACGTCTACTGGAAGGAAACGGGCGATATTTCGGTATGGAAAGGGATAGCTCAGGATGCCATCATCATGAACATAGATGATTTGATCTGTGTTGGTGCAACTGAGAACATCTTGTTGTCTTCTACGATTGGGCGTAACAAAAATCTCATTCCGGGTGAAGTGATTGCTGCTATTATTAATGGTACGGAAGAAATTCTTGAAGAATTGCGTTCTCAAGGTATTTCTATCTACTCAACCGGTGGTGAAACTGCTGACGTGGGCGATTTGGTACGTACCATCATTGTTGATTCAACTGTCACATGCAGGATGAAACGCGACGAGGTAATTAGCAATCATACCATTCAGTCAGGCGATGTGATAGTCGGTTTGTCATCAAGCGGACAGGCGACTTATGAAACAGAATACAATGGCGGTATGGGTTCTAATGGACTAACCTCTGCCAGGCACGATGTGTTTAACAAGTCGGTAGCCAAAGCTTTCCCAGAAAGTTTCGATCCGGCAGTACCATTTGATCTGGTGTTCTCTGGAGGTAAGGGGCTAACAGATCCTATTGAGATTGATGATAAAGGCAATACTGTAACTGCAGGTAAATTAGTTTTGTCTCCAACGCGTACTTACGCACCAGTTATTAAGAAAATATTAGCAGGTTTTAGAAGCCAAATACACGGCATTGTCCATTGCAGTGGTGGTGCACAAACCAAAGTACTTCATTTTATTAATGACGATGTACATGTCATTAAGGATAACCTGTTCCCTATCCCTCCACTATTCAAACTGATCCAGGAACAGTCTGGTACAGATTGGAAAGAAATGTATAAGGTTTTCAATATGGGTCACCGTATGGAATTGTATGTTCCTGCTGAAATTGCAGATTCTATAATTGAAATATCAAAGAGCTTTAATATTGATGCACAGGTTATTGGCAGGGTTGAAAGCTCCGATAAGAAACAGGTTACGATCAACAGCGAGTTTGGCGAGTTCGTTTATAGTTAAATTTGTTTGCTAGGGAAATTCAATATCTGTTTCGGGCTGCATCTTTTGTCGCTGAAAAAGCTCCAAAAGCGCTAAGGCCCTTATCTAGATATCGAATTTCCTGGATGCAAAAAATATATAAGGTGACTGGTATTTCACCAAAATTATTTAATCTTTTGTTTCAGAGCTTTAGCTATCGCTTCTTTAACCAAAGGCTCCATAATGGCATAACCTTCTTTAGTTGGATGGATACCATCGTTCGCCAAATTCTTTGGCAAACCATTTCTTTCATCTTTCATGGCGGTATGGTAATCGAGGTATGTTAGCTTATGTGCATCAGCATATTCCTTTATCCATTTATTTAAAGCAATTACCTTATTTGCAGGTTCCATTCCAGGCTTCCATGGGAAATCGAATGCAGGAAGTACTGACGACAATACAACTCTAATCTTGTTGGCTACAGCTATCTCCGCCATAGCAGCAATGTTATCTTCTATCATTTCAAGCGTTGAAGGACCAGTATTGCCGGCAATGTCATTAATACCGCAAAGCATCACGACAACTTTAGGTTTAAGCGCAACTACATCCTGATGAAAGCGAATCAGCATTTGTGGAGTTGTTTGTCCGCTAATGCCTCTGCCTACATAGTGGTTTGAGGTAAAGAACTCTGGTGATGAATTTCTCCACCCCTCCGTGATTGAGTTTCCCATAAATACAACTCTGGTCTCATTCGGCGCTGGGGCAGCCAATTCAGCATTTTCCTTTTGATAGCGTTTTAAGTTAGCCCAGTCCTGAGCATTTACAAATTGAGCAGAAAATAATAGTGTGGCTCCTAACAGCCATTTATTAGAAATAAGTTTCATATGATGATTACCTAGTGATGTTTTACTTTGTAGTATTTGTATCCGAAAAGGAAGATAATGAAATAACAGATAATTGGAAGGTAATAAGCCTGTGCAACACTGTAGTGATCGGCAACAAGCCCCATGATAAACGGGAAGAACGCACCACCAACAACGCCCATTGAAATAAATGAGGCAGCTTGTTGAGTATGTTTACCTAAATTTTTAAGTCCAAGACTGAAAATTGTTGGAAACATAATGCTAAAGAAGAAATTAATCATTAATAACGCAATGAATGAAACCATTCCGAAGCCCTGAGCTACGATAATACACATAATGATATTTCCAAAAGCAAATGTAGCCAGTAATTTATTTGGAGCAATGTAACGCATTATAAACGTCCCTATGATCCTACCAGCCAACATCATGCCCATAAAGAAAAAGCCCATGTAATAAGACGCTTTCGAAGATTCTAATCCGATAATTTCGTGTGAATAGTTGATAAAGAAAGCCCAGGTACCAGCTTGAGCGGCTACATTAAAAAACTGAGCTAATACCGCCCACCTAAAATGTTTATGACTGAACAAACCTCTTTCTGGAGCGACATCTATATTAACTGCAGCTGCATCTGCAGCGTTCACAGCATGAGGATCTGTAGTTTCAGGTACTTTCACAAATGAGAAAGATATTGCCACTACTAAAATGATCGTTCCAATTACTGCATAAAGCACCTTTACGGAAGTTAAATCAGTACTGCCCTCAACATTATTGCTTAATAGAAAATACCCCCCTATAATAGGCCCAAGCATAGTTCCAACTGCATTAAATGTCTGGGCAAAATTGATTCTCAAATCACTTGTCCGCTGATCCCCCAACGAAGCAACAAAAGGATGTGCAACAGTTTCTAGAGTAGATAAGCCACATCCTACGATGAACAGCGCTCCGCCAAAGAATGGAAATGAAGAAGCATTTGCGGCAGGTATAAACAGAAAGGCGCCAGCTGCAAATAATGAAAGGCCAAGTAGTACCCCCTTTTTGTAACCAAATCTTTTCATAAACAATCCTGCAGGTATTCCCATTATACCGTATGCGCCAAATGTGGCAAATTGTACAAACCCAGACTGAAACTTTGAAAGACTCATAGTTTGCTGAAAGTGCTTATTTAGCACATCTGCCATCGTAATGGCAATTCCCCAGAACATAAAAAGGGAGGTTACAAAAATAATGGTGACAAGGAATTTCTTGTCAGTAAAGGCAGGCTTGCTCGTTAAATCAGTCATGTTATTCGGTTATATTTAGTTTTATAAGCTAAATATATAAGTTTGTCCCGGCTTTGTATCAAAATCATAAAGTAATGTTTCTTTTACACCGGTAGGTTTCAGTTTTGCTTTGTCAGAAATCAATGGTTTTGGGGTCTCATTTACTGAGTAAAACGAATTAGCATTCTCACCTTTAGCTTCAGTTAACTTACCTTTTAACGGGCTTGCTACTCTTATTCTGCACTTACCGCCTAGTAAGGATTTGATCACCACCTTAGCTACTTTCCCATTTTCCCAGCTTAAGTTTACAATTTCAAAACCGCCCCTGGCTCTAAGTCCGGTTACACTTCCTTTCCCCCAAACATCGGGCAAAGCCGGCAACAAATGGATATTTCCATCATAGCTTTGCATCAGCATCTCCGCAATTCCTGCGGTACATCCAAAGTTACCGTCAATCTGAAACGGCGGATGTGCATCAAACAAATTTGGATAGGTACCGCCAGATTCTGAACGGTTGCTCGCTGGGCTCAATTGATCCGTAAGTAGTTTATAAGCATGGTTTCCATCCAGGAACCTCGCCCAAAGGTTTACCTTCCAGCCCATTGACCAGCCTGTTGATACATCACCTCTATACAATAATGAAGTACGTGCTGCATCAAACAACTCTGGAGTACGATAAGGAGAAATCTCTCCTGCCGGAAATACACCAAATAAATGAGATACATGCCTATGCTTATCGCCAGGATTGTCTAAATCTTGGAGCCACTCCTGTAGCTGACTATACTGACCAATCTGCATTGGTGGTAATCGTTTTCTCAAAGCCTTTAAATGCTCCGCGAAATCTTTGTCTTTACCTAATATTTCTGAGGCACGGATTACGTTAGAGAACAACTCAAAAAGAATCTGGTTGTCCATCGTTGTACCAGCCTGGATCGATTTCCCCTGCGCTGCTGCCGGAGCATTCTCTGGCGAATTGGATGGTGACACTACCAACCATTTGTGTGTAGGTTCTTCCACCAGGAAATCACTGTAAAATTGAGCTGATCCTTTTATCGCATCATAAACCGATGCTAAATAAGCTTTGTCGCCACTGTACAAATATTTGTCCCATAGATGCCTGCTCAACCAAGCTCCTCCCATTGGCCACATACCAGAATAAACTCCATCTACTTCACCGGTTATCCGCCACAAATCAGTGTTATGATGAGCTACCCAGCCTTTTGAACCATACATCACCCTGGCAGTTTCCTGTCCTGTTAAGGAAAGTTCTTTAACCATTTTTACCAATGGCTCATGCAGCTCCGTTAAATTGGTAGTTTCCGCCGGCCAGTAGTTCATCTCGGTATTGATATTAATGGTGTACTTGCTGCCCCATGGCGGACTCATCTTATCATTCCAGATACCTTGTAAGTTAGCCGGCTGGCCACCTGGCTGTGAAGACGAAATGAGCAAATATCTGCCAAATTGAAAATACAAAGCAGCTAACTGTGGGTCTCCCCCTTTGGCAAAGTTTGCCAATCGTACGTCCGTTGGTTCTTTTATCGCATCTGTTACACCCAAGTCCAGTTTAACCCGTTTAAAATACTTTTGGTAAGCCGTGATATGGCTCTTCCTAAGCATTTCATAGGATTTATAGGCCACATTAGTTAAATAGTCAGCAGCCCTTTTATTTTCATCACCACTGATATCTTTGTAGCTGTTAAAATTTGTGGCAATAGAAACTAGCAAGGTTACAGAATTAGCCCTGAACACCTGAATCGAATCCTTAAGCGCAACGACCTTACCTCCCTCTGCTTGTACTTTTACAATGGAATTGAATTTAACAGTTCCTTTTACCCCGTCCTTATCACCAGAGATGCCATTTAGCAACAGCTCATTGCCATTCCTGGTAGTTACAGTAGATTTTTGAGAGCTTTCCATACCTGCACTAAAAGTCAGCATACCAGGTTTGCTGGCCGTAAGCTTGATAGCTATCACCTGATCTGCTAAAGATGCAAAGAGTTCCCTGGTGTAAGTCACCCCATCCACCTCATAGCTAGTTTTGGTTACCGCACGTTCTATATCCAACTCACGGTAATATGTGGAAAATCGATCGTGACCAGGAAATACCAGCTTAAGGTTACCCAAAAGCTGGTAATTCATGCCATTAATTCTTGATTCCATCCCAGCAGCAGCCAACTTACTGGCTTCGTCATAGTTGTTTTCAAAGATCAATTTCCTAATCTCTGGAAGCGCGGCCAAAGCCTTAGGGTTGTCGTTGCGGTTTGGTCCGCCCGACCATATCGTCGCCTCGTTCAGTTTAATTAACTCACTAGCGGGATTGCCATAAACCATTGCGGCAATTCTGCCGTTACCAATCGGGAGAGCAGCTTCCCAAACCTTTTCTGCAGGCTTATTGTACCAGAGTTTTAAATCGGTATACTGCGCAAAGCCTGTTAAAAAACAAAGTGAGAGAACAAATACAGCGAGGGATTTTTTCATTTTCTAGATATATCTGTTGATCAAATTCTCCAGGTACTCTTGTCTTCCGCTAATTACGGCTGGCTCACCCTTTTCAATCGCATAGTCACGAAGATCTTCTAATGAAAGTTTTCCTGCACTGAACTCCGCTCCTTTATCTGTGTCAAACGACGCATAGCGATCGGTTCGGATCTTTTTATATTCAGATTTCTCTAATATCTCGCTTGCAATAATCAATGCCCTGGCAAACAAATCCATACCACCAACGTGCGCATAAAACAAATCAGCAGGGTCTGTAGAGTTTCTACGGATCTTCGCATCGAAGTTTATACCACCTCCTTGTAAACCACCGGCTTCTAAAATGATTAACATAGACTCCACCAGTTCGTTGATGTTATTTGGGAACTGATCTGTATCCCATCCATTCTGGTAATCGCCACGGTTGGCATCAATTGAACCAAGCAAACCGGCATCTGCGGCAACTTGCAATTCGTGCTGGAAGGTGTGTCCGGCTAAAGTAGCATGGTTTACTTCCAGGTTCAATTTAAAATCGTCTGTTAAGTCATATTTTTGTAGGAAGCCCAACACCGTAGCCGCATCATAATCGTATTGATGCTTAGTTGGCTCGCATGGTTTAGGTTCAATAAAGAAAGTTCCTTTAAATCCATTTCTACGGGCATAGTCTTTGGAAGCGTGTAAGAACTTAGCAAAGTTGTCTTGCTCGCGTTTCATATTGGTATTTAAAAGCGACATATAGCCTTCTCTTCCACCCCAGAACACGTAATTTTCTCCGCCCAATGCAATTGTAGCATCCAAAGCAGCTTTAACTTGCGCAGCACCATGAGCCAATACATGGAAATCAGGGTTGGTAGCTGCACCATTCATGTATCTTGGATTAGAGAACAAGTTTGCCGTTCCCCAAAGTAACTTAACCCCTGTTTGCGCTTGTTTCTCTTTAGCATAATCCACCAAAGCTTGTAACCTGCGGTCGTTTTCTTTAATATCAAGGCCATAATCGACTACATCCAGATCATGGAAGCAATAATATGGAAGGTTCATTTTTGTTAAAAACTCAAATGCGGCATCCATCTTGTCCTTTGCACGTGCAACAGGCTCTGTCTTAACATCCCATGGGAAGTTGTGCGTTGGCGCGCCAAATGGATCTGCACCATTACCGCAGAACGAATGCCAGTAAGCTCCGGCAAAGCGAAGGTGGTCTTTTAACGTTTTGCCTGCTATAACCCTCTCCGGATCGTAGTACCTAAACGCTAGCGGATTATCGCTGCCCGGTCCTTCATATTTTACTTGTTCAATTCCTTTAAAAAATTCGTTCTCAAAATTAAGTGCTGACATATTAAAATAATTTATTTGTGTTTCTAACTAGTTTACTATTGTTAATTGTTGAATAAGGAGCTGCTTCCAGTCCTGATATGGTGCTTCTAAACTGGTACCTGATGGTTCAACTACCCTAAGCGGCTTTTTGAGGCTAAATGCTTCACCGGCAGATTGATATATCCCTGCCCCAATACCTGCGCCAATGGCTGCTCCAAAGCTGCCGTCATTTTCATAAAGTTCTACAGGTACCCCTGTTATGTTTACAAATGATTGGGTAAAAACTTCGCTCAAGAACAGGTTTGATTGTCCTGCCCTGATGACAGCAGGTACCATTCCATTCTCTCTCAAAATATCTAATCCGTAACGGAACGAGAAGGCTATGCCTTCTTGTACAGCACGGAAAATATGTGCGCTGGAATGCAAATTGAGGTCGATATTACGCAAATGCGCTCCCGCTATCTTATTGTTAAGCATCCGCTCCGCACCATTTCCGAAAGGCAATACCCGCAGCCCATTACTACCAGGTTCAACTCCGGCAGCTGCGTTATTCATCTCAGGATAACTCAGATCGGTACCAGCCAGGTTTTTTGTCCACCTGTTCATACTGCCTGTTCCATTGATACACAGTAATACACCCAGGCGTTGTTTTTCAATGCTGTGGTTTACGTGTGCAAAAGTATTTACCCGCGATTGCTTATCGCACAGCAATTGATCTGTTACGCCATAGATCACCCCAGATGTTCCTGCTGTTGCAGCCACTTCTCCGGGCTCTGTTACATTTAATGAAAGTGCATTATTGGGCTGGTCTCCTGCTTTATAGGAAACCGGTATCCCTTCCTTCAAGCCAATCTGCTCGGCAACAGCTTTACTTAAATAGCCATGTGCAGCAAAAACAGGGTTAACTTGCGGGATTAAAGAATCGTCAAAGCCATAATGATTCATCACATCTTTTGATATTTCATTTTCCTTGAAATCCCAAAAAATACCTTCAGACAAGGCTGAAATACTGGTGGTCACTTCCCCGGTCAGCTTAAAAGCGATATAATCGCCCGGCAGCATGATCTTTTTGATCTTTGCATACAGTTCAGGCTGATTGGCCTTTACCCATGCCAATTTTGAGGCGGTAAAGTTTCCAGGTGAATTAAGCAGGTGCGCTAAAGCGCGATCTGAACCTATTGCAGCCATAGCTTTATCTCCAATTTCTACAGCGCGACTATCGCACCAGATGATGCTATTCCTCAGACTTTCGCCTTGCTCATCAATACATACCAATCCGTGCATCTGGTATGCAATACCAATGGCAGCTATATCTGCCGGATTGTATTTAATTTTCTGATTACAACCAATAATGGCTTTTTGTACGTGCTCCCACCACATATTGGGATCTTGTTCGGCCCAACCATGTTGAGGGCTCAGAATTTCAGATTCTGTATCGGGATATTGGGCTGTTGCCAGGATACTGCTGTTTGCAGCATCCACAACAGAAACTTTAATAGACGATGTACCTACATCAATTCCTAGTAGCAGCATTTATATTTAGTTAGTTGTTACGCAGTTGCCAGTTTACTTTTTCTTGATCTCATGTAAACTACCAGTCCGCCGAAAGCAAATATCAGTATAATCGGCAATATTAAGGTAACTTGAAGTACTTCCGGACCGGCAAGATTTTTAGCGGCGTCTAGCGCAGAAGCTTCCGGGCTTCTACCGGCGGCGGCAGTATAAGCACCTAAATCAGCTCCAGACGGCAAATGTTTCACAATTAACCCATCGTAATAGCTCCCCATAAAAATGGTAAATACCGATACTGCAAACATACCCGCACCGCCCAATAAGTTTAAACCAAGGGCTCCAGACTGTGGAATGTTCTCTGCAACAAATCCAATCATTGTAGGCCAGAAATAACATACCCCAATACCAAATACTACAGCTGCAAAAAAGATAGAGTTACCGGTAAACGTACTCAACATGTACAACCCGGCTGCAGAGAATATCGCAGAAAAAAGCAACACTCCTGCGGGAGCCAGTTTCTTAACGATAGGCTTGGCAAAAGCACGTCCCAATACCTGCATACCCGCCGTAAGGGTAACCAATAATATGGCATTTTCTGTTACATTTTTAAGCAGCAAGCTAATCCACTGACCGGTAAATAATTCTGTAATACCAGTCATGAACATACACAGCACCATAAAAAGAAACAAAGGTGAAAGCGCTGCTTTATACATATCTGTGCTTGTATAACCTGATGATACCCTTTCAGTAACTGGAAATTCCAATTTAGAAAATAGAAATCCATAAATAAGTGTTGGGATCAGCATGGTGGCAACTTGTATCTGCCAACCTATCCCAAGGTGCACTAAAAGGGTTACCAGCAATGTTCCTATAACGATTCCGCCAGGAAACCAAAGGTGAAAATAATTCAACCGTGTAGTTTTATCTTCTGGATACAATGTTGCAACAAGGGGGTTACACGCTGCTTCTACGGTACCATTTGCAATACCGATCAACAAAGTGGAGAAAAACAAAGTCCAGTATCCTTGTGCAAATATGGTTAAGGCAATACCTGCAAGATGAAATACAAAAGCCATTACTAAAAGGCGCTTCATGCCAATAATGTCTACAATAAAGCCCCCTACAATAACTGCTAATGGAAATCCCCAAAATGCTGTCGCGGTAATGGTTCCTAATTGAGAGGCATTCAGTTGAAAGTCGATCCCAAGCTGACCCATCATACCGGCACGGATACCGAAGGACAGGGAGGTTACTAATAGTGCCAGGCAACTGGCCCAGAATAATTTTGATGTTTGAATGTTTGACATATATTTGGTTATGTTGGTTACGATGTAACGGTTTTTAAATATGTAATTATTTTTTCAAAGCGTCAAGCTCCTTTATTGTCCAGGGCTTGCTTCGCTCGCCAATCAAAGCTCTAACTTTCTTTACATCCGCCGGTTTAATTAGCGATCCTTTATTGCCTATGTCGCTTCTGATATAGCTTAGTACAGAAGCAATATAATCATCCGTATTAAAGCCCATAGCTGGCATTACATCCGGATAGTCTTTACCATCAACCGGACCAGAAAGACCATGCAGTAATATTCTAATCAATTTCTCCGGGTCGCCATTCACATCCTTCGCGCCTGAAAGAATTGGGGCCGGCATACCTTTACCACCACTAATTACCCCTTTTCCTTCTGCACCATGGCAGGTAGCGCAAAGCTGCCTAAAGATAACAGCGCCATCCATCACCAATTTCTGGTCGGCCTCTGCCAGTTTCTTATTCTGTAATTCTCTTGCTATGCGTTCACTAATTTGATGCTGATATTTCTTTTGGGAGGCTACCATGGCCAAATCTCCTGGATGTGCGGCTACTAGGGCATCTTTTATCTTGTTAGACTTATCAGACTCATTAAACCGCAATGTGAGCGCCAGCTGGTAACGCACATCAGCATTTTCATCATTCTTAAGAAATTCGAGTGCATCAACCAATTGAGCATCACCTTTTCTAACAGCTTCTTCACAAATCCAAACCGCAGTTTTTCTGACTTCAGCATCTTTGTCTTTCAAAGCACCAAGTAGCGTTTGCCTATCCAGCGCTTCCAGGCCATTTAAAGTCCATAAGGCATGGATCCTGGCCAGCTGAGATGCTGAAGTTGTAGCCACTTTTGTTAACGCAGGTGCGATGCTCTTATCACCCCTTATTACCAAAACCTTTTGGGCATTATCCCGCCACCATCCGTTTGGATGTGCCAGGTATTGTACCAGCTGCGCACTCGGTAGGCTCAGCATCCTTGGTAAGGTCTTATCGGGTTTAATCCCATCATAGACCACACGGTATATACGTCCGCGACTGGTGTTTTTATCTAAGCCTCTACTGGTAATTTTTGGGCGAAGAAAGCTTCCTGGCTTTGTCCATTCACTTTCCTGTATGATCCCTCTGTACATATCTACAATGTATAAACACCCATCAGGACCAGTAGTACTATTAACAGGACGGAAATTCATGTCAGTAGAAGCAATAAATTCCTCCTTATCATATGCATTTTTAAGCGTGACCTTTCCGTTGGTATTGGTCACTTTGGCACGTCTGATTAACCGGCCAACCGGCTCGCAAATGAACAAGTCGCCACTCATGTCTGCGGGTAAGGAATTTCCTCTAAATATAGATTGTCCTGTACAGGCTGTAAAGTGATTCAACGTACTATCTTGACGAAGCCTGCCCACACCTCCTTGTACATCTGGTGTAGAAATTAATGGCCATACTGCCTGGAAATCATTGTCATATTGATCACCAAAATCTAAACTGCCATAGTAAGGGTTTTGCTGAAAATTGAAGGCTGGTGACTCGCCTCCGGCGGAAGAAAAATACAGCCTTCCATAATTATCATTAGCCAACCCCCATTGTCCGCCCGGACCTTCATGCAAATATTCTGCTTTAAGCATGCCGTTGTCGTACTTATAACGCATGTTTTCCACGGTCACATATATTTTGTTATCCAGGTTCCAAACCAGCCCGCTCCTTTGGTGTTCCAGGTTGTTGTGGTTTTCGCTCTCATTACTAAAAACTTTCTTCTTCTCATCGGCCTTGCCGTCGCCGTTTGCGTCTCTATAACTATAAATACTGTTGTCGTAAGTTTCGGCAACCAACAGTCGATCATCCAGCGTCATGATCATTCTAGGCAAAAGCAGGCTGTCGATAAATACAACTGATTTGTCCATTTTGCCATCGCCATTGGTATCTTCCAATCGCTTAATCGTGCACACCCGTTTGCCTTCTCCGGTACCATTTGCATCCTGCATGTAAGTGTTCATTTCGGCTACAAAAAGTCGCCCATTTCCGTCCCACGCTATTGCTACCGGCTCATGGATCATGGGTTCACTTGCTACAAGCTCCAGGTGATAGCCTTTTTGCAGATGTATAGTTTTCATGCTTTCCTGCGGACTTAGGTAAGCGGGAGAAGGATTAAGGTTGACAATGATCTTTCCATCAGCATCGCGCTTCAATGCTGTTTGTGTAACCTTGCAGGTAATAGCCAGCAAGGACATTCCTACTAAGCAGATGATTAGTTTACCCTTCATAAATCAATTGGTGTACAGGTTACATTTAGTTGACATGAAGGTATACATATATCCGGCTAATCAGATATATGTATACTCAACTATACTAGCATTTTATTCAGCTATTTTAGCCCCCACTTCTTGTTAGGAAGCGGCCCCATTTCCAGCTCCAGCTTACCACCAGCTACAAGCTGATCATGTGTAAACCAGGGGGTATCTAATGGCTGACCATTAAATTTAGCACTTTGTATGTATTTGTTAATCACCGAACATTTGTTGGCAATCATGGAGAATTGCTTACCGTTTGGAAGGTCGATCGTTACCTTTTCAAAAACCGGACTACCAATGGTGTATACCGGAGTTCCAGGTGTAACAGGATAAAAGCCCATTGAAGAGAACACCACAAAGGCCGACATACCGCCACCGTCTTCATCTCCTGGAATTCCAAAAACATTGTCTTTATACCAGGTATCCAATAAGAACCGGATTTTCTTTTGTGTTTTCCATGGTGACGAAGTAAAGTTAAACAAGTAAGGAATGTGGAAGCTAGGCTCATTACCCATTGAAAATTGTCCGTTTATACCTGTAAAATCAGGAAACTTAGCCCAAAGCTCGTATTTGCTCCTGCCAAGTCCCTCTCGGAACAGCTGATCCAATTTAGCCTCAAAGCTAGGTACACCACCAAACAAATTGATCAAACCCTTAACATCGTGCTGAACCTGCCATAGGTAAGTCCACCCATTGTTTTCATCATAAAAATCTCTGCCGCCCATACCACCATCAAACTTAGGATCTATGTTAATCCAGTTTCCATCTTTGTCTTTAGGCAAAAACATTTGCGTTTTGGGCTCCCAAAGGTTCTTGTAGTTATTTGCACGCGCAGAGAACTTAGCGAAATCGCCGTTATTGTTCAGCTCTTTAGCAAACTGACCAAGCGCCCAATCGTCATAACTATGGCCCAAAGTGATGGCTACAGCCTGGCGTTTTTCAAAACCATGCACCGTAGTATTCGTTTCCTTCTCTCCTATTTTCAAAGCAGGGAAATAACCTTTTTCATAATAGAAATCCTCCAGTTCAGTCTTAGGTCCATTTTTCCACGGTAACATTGTAGCTTGAGTTGCATTTTTATACATTCCTTCATAGGCAGCTTTCACGTCGTAATTACGGATTCCCTTGCGGTAGCCATCCAGGAAGGTAATGGTAGAATGGAAACCATTCATACAAGGATTATCGCCATACAACAATGGGAAGGTTGGGACCCATCCGCTCTGCTTGTACATCTCCACATAGGAATTCAGCATATCGCCTTCCATAGCAGGATTTAAAATGGTTCTTAGGGGGTGATGTGCCAAATAAGTATCCCATACCCAATCATCCACAAAGAACGGCCTGTTGGTCGTATGGATCTTTTTATCATAGCCGCTGTAATATTGACCATCTTCTGTAATGTCTACCATACGCTCGTAGCAACGGTAAAGGGCAGTATAAAATGATCTTTTTTGCGCCTCTGTGCCTCCAACAGCCCCAATTTGATTGATCACTTTAGCCCATGCTGCTTCTCCAATTTTGATTTGCTGATCAAAAGTGACCGACTTCAATTCATTGTTATAGTTCTTTTTAGCCTGTTCTACACTAACAAATGATAAAGCATACCTAAATTCTATAGTATTCGGCGCTTTACTATCAAAGCTAACCAATAACTTATCACCGTCTTTTTGGGAAGTAGCGCTTTCATTAAAGGTACCATACATAAACACCTTAACACCATCCCAGGTCTCTACACCAGTTATTTCTTTATCAGAAGCAAATTTATATTCGCTAAAACCACCATTATAGCGGTCCAATATCAGCGCCTTTGTACTTCCCGCAGGATAATCAAACTTAAAGATCCCTGCCTTTTTACCCGGAGTAAATTCTACCTTAATATCATTATCAACCAGATAAGTGGAGTAATACCAAGGACGGTTAACCTCAAGATCATGATCGTAGGTCATGCGTTTCTGGTCAGTTGCACTTAGCGCAGGCTTTATGGAAAATACCTGTCCGTTACGGTGAGAAACCACTGTTAATGGAAAGCTGCTGATCTGATCATCAATATAATCAGCACGTTGAGGCGTCATTCTGATGACCTGGTTTGGTAATTGAATAGTTGGCCTTGTGGGTTCCAGTATGGCACCAACATTTCCGATGCGCGGATCTACATATTTCAAATTACCTTCTCCTGGAAATTGCAGCTGTCCGAAAACAAATGCAGAGGGCAAGCAAGCCATTAGCAATACCAAAATGGCCTTGTAAGATTTTGATAGTATATTCATATAAAGTAAAAGTAACGATTTAACCTTTTTTAGCAAGCCACAAAAGGCTTGAAATTATAAACTTGTTTTGTTGATTGTTATCGAAGGTGTGCGACAACTCCTTATTATAGGGTGCATGTTCATAGTCCATATCATTATGTCCCATGTTTACATAAATCATCTTGTATTTTTTATTGGTCCATGCTACAGGGTAGTATCCGCTATGCCAAATTTCATATGCTTTAGGGCCCGTGCCTAAAGGAAAACTTGTGGTATCAAGAGATAATAAAATCTTAATGTTGGGGTTTTTGCGCAAGTCGTTCTCCCAACGGTACCATTCGTTCGGTGCCGACTTAAACGTAACTGGATTGTTCTTAGTAGCGGGGTGCGCTTTATCTTCCACCCTAAGCACAGCTGAAGTAGGACGCCAGGTATTACTGCCATACCCGCCAGAGCCAAGAAACTCCTGGTGGTACCAGTCCCAATTTTGCGGATACGCCGATGGTGTTAAAGCAAACGCGGCGAAATGGAAACCCATCCAAGCCCCTCCTTTTTTCATATAATCTTCAAAAGCTTGTCGCTGTTCCGGCTTCTCCGGCCTGGTATCTAAAAACAATACCACTTGGTACTTCTCCAAAAATGCAGTGTTTAAGTTATCCCAATTACTCGTAGAGTCGTAAGCGAAATTATATTTAAGACCCATTTTTGGAAACCACTTATTTGCTTCATGTACATAGCTAACATGCGCCTGATCATTCTTACCAGTGTAAAAAGCGATCACATTAAACTTGGGTAGTTTCCCTTGTGCCCTTGATAAAGTACTAAAATAAGTAAGAGCCAGAAACAATAAGGCACACTTAAGCATTAAAGGAGAGTTGAGTTTCATTTGGTTATCTAGTATGGAATGAAGATACAATTATTTATATGGAAAGTAGATTCTGGTGTTTATTAAAACCGATTGTTAATCTCCCCAGGCGGTGATAATTACTTGCCTTTGTCCACCTCTATTGCGGTGTTCGCAAAAGTAGATACCCTGCCATGTTCCAAAAGCTAAGCGGCCGTTCCTAATTGGAATTGTAACTGAAGTGCTCAATAAGGATGCTTTCAGATGTGCTGGCATATCGTCAGATCCTTCATAATCATGTGTATAGTCAGGGTCGTCCTCTGGGGCAATTTTATTGAAATAGGTCTCAAAATCACGGCGCACAGTGGGATCCGCATTTTCGTTTATGGTCAGGGAAGCAGAAGTATGTTGAATAAAAACCTGACATATACCTATTTTAATCGTTCTGATTTCCGGCATCGCCTGCTCTACCTCCTCGGTAATGAGGTGAAATCCCCTTCTCCGTTCTCTTAAGGTGATACTTTGCTGATATATTTTCATCTTCAATTATTTAGTCGTACATTAAATTAACTAACCAGTTAAATTAACAACAAATTATAAACTAAAATGAAGAATATTATTGCATTTTTTCTTTTGCTAGGTATGTCGGTGTTTAATATAAGCGCACAGTCTACAGTTGTTTCAGGCGCCTGGAAGCTTGATGCGGGTGAAGACACGCACCACTTATTTTTTCAGGATGGATTTTGCTTCTATACGCTTCAACATGGCCAAAACTTTTCCATGAGCCAGGGTGGATTATACGAAGTGTCTGGCGGAAACATTAAGGTAAAAATCCTTTTCAACAGTTCCGACTCGACCAAAGTTGGCGAAATGATGGTCCTTCCTTTCAGCTTATCAGGGAATCAGTTATCGCTGCAAGTAGAAAATGACCATGCAACCTTCTACCGAGTGGATAATGGCAAATCACCTCTGGCAGGTGTCTGGCGGATAACCGGCAGAATGGGAGCGGATGGAAAATTGGCCGACCTTCATTTGACAGGTAGTAGACAAACCTATAAAATGCTTACCGGAACCAAATTCCAGTGGGTAGCCATAGATCCTGACAAGAAACAATTTTTCGGAACCGGAGGTGGCTCATATACCTTTAAAGACGGTAAATATGTGGAAAGTATTGAATTTTTCTCCAGGGATAACAGTCGCGTAGGCGCTAATCTGACATTTGACGGTAAGCTGGAAAACGGCAGCTGGCACCATAGCGGACTGAGTAGCAAGGGCGACAAAATTCATGAAGTTTGGAACAAGGTTAACTAAGTTTCAAGCTTGTACCTATCTGCTAAACTTTAATTTGTAAACACCTGCTGTAAGCTGATACTGCTTGAAATTACCCTGATTGGCAACACTTTTTACACCTGCAGTCATTCCCTCCACTTTACCTGCTTCTGTTAAAGGTATCTGTAACGTTGCATTGGTATTTGCTGGAACCGTAATTTCATAATATAATGTTCCATTCTCTCTTTTCCAATAAGATTTAATGAGTCCAGCAGGCGCATGACTAGTTGCTCTAGCCCAAGTCATTTGATCGGGTTTAAGCATCGGCGGCCGTAGTATGAAGTGCTGCATTCCCGCTTTAGCGCTATCTTTTTTGATTCCGGCCAGACCGTCTAAATACCATGCACCAGGATATAAATAGGAGCTGTGCAACAGGGAGTGTCCCGGCAAATCTTTCTCCCACATTTCCCAAATTGTAGTTGCACCGTTTTCCTTCATATAGCCCCAGCCTGGATACGTAGTTTGTGACGTCATGGAGTAGATGAGGTCATCGCGACCAGCATCTCTTAATACTTTGAACAGCATCGCTCCTCCTGTAATCCCCACGTTGATATGGCCTTTTCTATTCACCAAAATTTCTGTTTCCAGTCGCTCCATAACCAATGGCCTTAAACTGCCTGGCATCACATCACCTAGTAAAGCAGCAGCAAGGCTTCCCATAGATTTATCAGAATAACTGCGGTCATCTGCATTATAAAACTTTGCATGGATTGCAGCACTAGTTGCTACAGCTTGATTTTCCCATGCTAAGGCTTCTTTAGTTTTACCCAGTACCCGGGCGATTTTTGCAGCCGTCCGATAATTAAAAACCATATAGCAATTGTTAAGAAATACAGTTTGCGGCTTGTTATTGTTCATACCTTCCGCCGTTGCACCTGGCCACAACCAATCACCCAGAAAATCCCAATCGCCACCAAAACGCATCAACATATTGTCTTTAGACTGGCTTTTCAAAAACAATAACCAATCGCTTATTAGTTCAAAATTCTTTTTTAATATTCTTTGGTCACCCTCCTGCTGGTACACAAACCACGGCAGCGAAACAACAATTCCACCCCATGCCGGGCCACCCCCACCCATATATGTTGGGGCAGTATGTGGCAGAATACCTTGGTGTAATGGCCGACCACTTTGAATTCCTTTATGTGCCCAAGCAGTGTCATACATGTTACCCACTATCGACTCTGACCCTTTAACGTCGCGCCAATCTTCCATCCATTTGGTATAAAAGGCGCCCATTTTATAGTTCTGCATCCCTGTTTCGCAGGTAGCGTGTGCATCACCCCCATAACCTAAGCGTTCGCGCTGCGGACAATCCACAATATATCCTCCAATAGAAAGATTCTGAAAGGTCCATTTAATAGTGTTATACATCCAGTTCTGTAAGGAATCTGAACATTCAAATGTAGTTGCGTCATTGTAATTCGTCCTAACCATCCATCCCTTAATATCAGAAAGCAGTGGCTTTTTCTTTAAACCTCTTATGGTAATCCAGCGACCAGAGCTGTAATTGAAATGGTTTTTAAATGTACCCTTCCCAGTTTTGCCTATAATATAGGCACTATGTAGATTGAAGGTCATATCATCCTGCGCGCGTTCTGAATATTGAAAATCAATTCTGTCGCCAGGATTTCCTGCAAGTTCCACACTTGTCCAACCAGCGAAGTTCACACCCATATCTACACGGAAACTGCCGTCGCCTCTGGCAACAATTTCGATTGGTTTCAATTCATCAAATAACTTATTGGACTCTACTTGCTGGGCAGATAATACTAATTTTGGATTATAAACAACGGCCTGTTTCCAATCCAACTCATCGCAATTAATTGAATTCCAATCCTCGTAAGCTTTGTTTCCATCATAAAGCTCTCCACCCATTCTGCCGAAATCCCAGGAGCCCAACAGCTTGTTTGGACTCTCATGAGTAAGCCATGATTGATCTGTTTTGATCAATTTTTTCCCGATTTTTGCCTGAGCAATAACTATTGGTGTATTCGGCCTGCTTTTTTCAATATATGGACCAAAAATGGACCAGGATGTGCCTAGCCAAATTGCGATAACATTCTTTCCTGGTCTCAGGAGTTTTGCAATGGGATAGGCAATGTAACGTGCCCGCTTGGAATGATCAGATACTGCTGGAGACAACACATCATCGTTTACTTTTACCCCGTTTACAAAGAGTTCATGATAACCAACGGAGGCAACAAACATAGTTGCATTTGCTGGTTTTGCATGGAGTGTAAATGTTTTGCGCAGCCATGGGTCCCATATATTGCAATCAGACTGCTTAGGGTCATAAATCTGAGCTGTACCAATCCATTTGGCCTGCCAATCGGTCGACTTCAGTAATCCGCTGCTCCAAAATGCCGGCTCACTCCATTTGGAGATAACGCCTTTTTCATCTTTTACCCTTACTTTCCAGTGATACGTTCGGTCAGACTCCAACGCTTTGCCCTTATAAGAAATTAATTGCATCTGATCGGAATTTATCCATCCCGAGTTCCAAACATCACCCTTGTGCGCCATTAGATCTAAAGCGCTGCTACTCACAATAACTTGATAGGCCTTCTGGGCCTGCCCGTATTTTTTTTCATCCCTGGCTTTAAGTGTCCAGCTAAATCTTGGGTGCAATTCATCCAGTCCTAACGGATTTTCCATGTACTCACATCGCAAGAATTCGGGACTTAAGCTAGCTGTCTGAGCACCTGTGCGCGCAAAAATGAAAGAAAACAGCAATATCAATAGGTACAGAAATTTGCATGGACGGAAACTTGGTGTCATATTATCGGTTTATGATTGGTTAATCTAAGCTATGAAATTCAAAGTAAAAACCGTAAAAGCTCCAATATTAAGCAACTAAAAGATTCGTTAGTTGAAGAAAAATAATTAACTTGAAACATGATTAGCCTGCGCTCTATATGGTTAGTATTTTTATTACCCCTGGTTACACGAGCCCAAGGGCCAAGTATAACGTACCCCATTCCACGCAATGCTTATCTCATTAACGGAACGATCGCTTCGCTTACGCCCGTTAACATCGGCACCGCTGTACCGTTAATACCCTATGGAGATGTAACAACGCTTGCTGGCTCAACACTGGGGTATAAGGATGGTATAAAAAACACAGCAAAATTTAATGAACCTACAGGTGTGGCTTGCGATGCCGCGGGTAATGTGTACATAGCAGATAGCTTTAACCACAACATCAGGAAAATCACTCCAAATGGAATAGTAACCACCGTTGCAGGGACGGGTGTTTTAGGCATGCTTAACGGACCGGCGGCAATAGCGAGTTTTAACAAGCCATTTGGTTTACTGGTGAATGATAATGGGGACATCTTTGTCGCCGATTCTGAAAACCATCAAATAAGAAAAATCAGCAATGGCGTAGTCAATTTATATTCCGGGAGTTCAACTGGCGTCAAGAACATAAGTGACGGTAGCGGTGGATTTGAACGCTTTAATTTCCCAGAAGGTCTTGTATTTGATCCCGAAGGAAATCTATATGTTGCTGATGCAGAAAACTTTTCAGTCAGAAAAATTAGTCCTGCTCAAGTTGTGTCTACTTTTGCAGGAGTAAGTGGTGTACTGGGTAAAGTTAATGGTACAGGTAATGCCGCACGTTTCGATAAACCTGTTGCCATTGCCAGGGACATAAGAAATGGAAATTTTTATGTAGCGGATTACCTGAATAATCTGGTCCGGATGATCACACCTGCGGGCGTAGTGAGCACTTATGCTGGTACGGGAGAACGTGCCAGCGAAAATGGACCACGTCTATCTGCTAGCTTTGATCACCCAACCGGTTTAACAATTGACATTTTAGGAAATGTGTACGTATCTGATGATAAGGATATGATCAGAAGAATCTCAGCAGTAACAGGTCTGGTGTCTACAGTTGCAGGTTCAGGTGAGCAAGGATCCCAGGATGGACTGCGTTGGGATGCCAGTTTCTTTCATCCAATCGGACTGGCGTTCGATGGCGAGTTCAACCTTTATGTGGTAGATCAGCACAACAACAGGATCAGAAAAATTACACTAGGTGGTGGCTTTTCAATAGACAAGAGACTTCCAGCGGGCCTCAACTTTGATCCCAGGACAGGCACGATAAATGGGATACCAACCATCTATTCTCCAGAAACGGATTACGTAGTAACCGCTTATAATGATTTTGGCGAAAGCAGCACGATCATCACCATAAGTGTCACAGATCCGGCGATGACCTTTCCTCCAATTCCTGAAAAGACAACCTGCGATATCGACTTTGACCCAATGGCTACTGCATTTATACCCATAACCTACACCAGTAGCAATTTGGAAGTGGCGACTATTGTAAATGGTAAGATACACATCGTTGGCCCCGGAACATCCCTAATTACGGCAACGAACGGGATTAATACGCTGACTCAGTCCCTGATTGTCGCACCACCAAGTATGATAACAGTTAACATTTCAACTTCTCAAAGTGCCGCTGTTTGTTCAGGCATACCAATAACATTAACAGCAAGTGTGTCTGCAAATGTCCAATCAAATGCAATTTACCAATGGTTTGTGAACGGCATGGCCAACGGAACGAACAGCAATAAATTTACAAGTTCGAGCTTTAAGAATGGCGACGAGATTTTTTGTACGGTTAGTGATGGCGCATGCTATAGGAGCCTAACCGCAACTTCCAACAAACAAACTGCACTGATTCTTGATGATGCCATTTGCCAGGCTGTAATACCCGGATCTTTCTCCCCAAATGGAGATGGAATTAATGATTACTGGAACATTCCTATGCTTAGTGGATACCCAAACTGCATGGTAAATATTTATAATCGTTTTGGGACAAATGTATTCCAATCTGTAGGTTACTTAAGTCCATGGAACGGACAATTTGAAGGTAAGCATCTTCCGGTCGGCGTATATTATTTCGCAATTGATTTAAAAAAGGGAGGCAGGGTAATTTCGGGCGCTGTAAATATTATTAAATAAAATTTCTAGCTTTAGTGCATGAAATTTAGGGTGATTACTGCTTTTTTAATGCTAATGGCTGCGTGCCAAGGCTGCCAAAATGAGGACAAGGGTACGGAACAGGCAAATACAACTCCTGCACCAGCAGAAATACAAAACATTGAATTTAAGCTTCAAGGCACTTTCCCTCATGACACCTTATCCTTTACTGAGGGATTTTTTGTGCATAATGGGCAGTTTTTGGAAAGCACAGGTTCACCGAGCGACAGACCAAAGGCTAAGTCACAGATAGGTGTTCTTAATACTAAAACCGGCAAATTAGATGTAAAAGCAGAACTGGATAAATCTATCTACTTCGGAGAGGGTATTGTAATTGTAAAAGATAAATTATACCAGTTAACCTATAAAAATCAGCAGGGTTTTATATATGATGCCAAGACCTTTAAAAAACTGGGCGACTTCAGGTATTCAAACCCGGAAGGATGGGGCTTAACAACAGACGGCACCAGTATTATTATGAGTGACGGTAGCAGCAGCCTTACCTATTTGGATCCTGAAACGCTAAAGCCTACAAAAACTCTTACTGTTAAAAAGTATGGCGAGCCCATCAACATGATCAATGAACTGGAGTACATCGACGGTTATATTTTTGCGAACATTTGGTTAACCAACTATGTGGTGAAGATTGACCCGTCGACCGGTGATATTGTAGGTAACATGGACCTGACTCCAATTGTGAATGTAGAAAGAGCAGACAACCCAAGAGCCATGGAAATGAACGGAATTGCTTATGATGGCGCTACTAAAGAAGTATATTTCACCGGCAAAATGTGGTCAAAAGTGTATGAGTTGAAATTCTAGACAGCTTGTCTTTTAAAGGCCAATGGTTTTACACCTCTTGTACCCGGGTTTTTAATGTGAAACAAATTGCCAGACTGAGGATATTGTGCCAATTGAAGAGCATTTAAGTTTTCTGATGCGGTGGTTACGACCAGTTGATCTAAATGTTCTCCGACAAAGCAGCAATTGGTAACCTGAAGTGCGGGAATAGCAATCGTGCTGATAAGCCTGCCGGTTTCTGGATTCCAGCGACTAACAGCCCCGCCGCCATGCAAAGCTACCCATAACATACCTTCCTCATCGATAGCCATACCATCAGGAATTCCCATTTCTTCTGGTATCACGATGGCAACATTTGCGCTTCCGAGTGTTCCATTTGTTAGGTTGTAGTCAAAGCATTTTACCACACCGGCAAGTGTGTCGATAAAATACATTTTGGTGTTATCTTCAGACCAAACCAATCCGTTAGGAATCGTCAATCCAGTTAACATTTTTTTAACTTTTAGGTTCTCCTCTATTTTATACAGACTACCGCAGCCTTCAGCACAATGGGTGTCCATAACGCCAACCCAAAGCCGCCCATAAGCATCACAGTGCCCATCATTGCACCTTCGATCGGCCAAATCCTTTTCGAGTGGCACGATAACAGTTGTCAGGTGGCTCTCCAGGTTAAAACTCACGATGCCACCCTGAGTCCCCAGTATTAATTCCTCAGTATTTCCCTCAACAATTAGAGAAACGCGCATGCCCAAATTCCAAACGTTAACTTTATTAGTACTTAAAACGACCTCTTGAAGTAAACCGGCTTCGATGTCCACCCAAAATATACTTTCCCTTCCCTGATGCCAAAAAGGAGACTCACCAAGGATGTTCTGCGAGCTGACCAATGTTGTTACAGTAGGATTCATCAAAATGGGGAAAGACTAACTGAGCTCCAACCACCATCAACTACTAAGGTTTGTCCGGTTATTTGATTTGCTTGTGGCGATACTAAAAATAAAACTGCATTGGCAACATCATCAACAGTGCCGGCCCTGCCCATTGGGGTTATCCTTGCCCAGGTGCTCTTATAATCTTCATCTTCAAGGGTACGTTCTGTAAGCGTGGCGCCGGGTGCAACTGTATTTACTGTTATACCGTACTCCGAAAGTTCGATAACCAGGTTTTTAGCCAACATCTGCAAACCAGCCTTAGTCATGGCGTAAGCCGCAAGGTCTTTATGGGCTTGCTGACCGGTTACCGACGACATGAACAAAATGCTTCCGCCAGAAGATTGTTTAATCATCTGTCTTGCCCCGCGCTGCGCCAGGAAAAAGCTGCCCTGCAAATTAACATTCATAACAGTTTGAAAAGCCTCGGTTTCGTAAGTCAGGAAATCTCCAAAAAGGGTAATGCCGGCATTCGCAACAACGATATCTAGCTTTCCAAAAGCAGAGACCGCTTCATCAATCAAACTTTCTATTACGGCTATACTTCCCGCATCGCCTGCCACCGCCCTAACCTTTTCAGGATAGCTCAAATTAATATTTCCGGCAGCCTCATTTATTAGGTTTTCATCGCTATCATTAATAACTACCTGTGCCCCATTTTTAGCAAGTTGTAAGGCAATTTGATAGCCTATTCCTTTTCCCGCCCCAGTAACAATGGCAACTTTGTTCTGAAAATTATTTTGCTCCATATATTTTATTGCATCAGTGTGAATCCTTTACTACTTCACTCCCGGAACTGCCTCTTAAAAACCCAAAATCAGCACCTAAATGCGCTTGTTCTACATGCATTTGGTAAAGGTGCGTGTAGCCTCTATGCACAATTTCTTCCTTTGCCGACCACCTTAATTTTCTTTCAGCTATTTCTTCGTTGGAAAGTTCCAGGTGGATCGTACCTTTATTTACATCCAATGAAATCATGTCCCCATTTTGTACTATCGCGAGTGTACCGCCAACAGCCGCCTCTGGAGATACATGTAAAACCACAGTTCCGTAACCAGTACCACTCATCCTACCGTCCGAAATACGCACCATATCTCTAATACCTTGATCAAGTAATTTCTTAGGTATGGACATATTGCCAACTTCGGGCATACCAGGATAACCTCTCGGTCCAACATTCTTTAGCACCAGGATATCCCCTTCTTCAACTTCAAGATCTGGATCGTCGATTTTAAGTTTATAATCCTCAATATTTTCAAACACAACTGCTTTTCCTGTGTGTTTTAATAAAGATTTAGTAGCAGCCGAAGGCTTAATGACCGCACCATTCTCACAAAGATTTCCTTTTACCACTGCAATGCCTGCAGTTTCATTGAACGGCTTATCTAAAGAACTGATTACCTCAGGATTATAACAATCACAATACTGATAATTATTTGCAATTGACTTACCTGTCACTGTAATTGTATCATGATGCAAATGCTTTTGAAGCGCTTTCATTAAAGCGGGAAGGCCTCCTGCATAATAGAAATCCTCCATAAAGTATTTTCCTGATGGCTGCAGGTTTGCCATGAGTGGTACCCCTCTGCCTGAAGTATTAAAATCATCAATAGTTAATTCAACACCAATTCTAGCGGCAATGGCCAACAGATGGATGATAAAATTAGTAGACCCACCTATAGCCGCATTTACTGTTATGGCATTGTCAAATGCAGCTCTTGTGAGTATATCTGACGGCTTTAAACCCTCCTTAACCATATCAACGATTCGATTTCCGGAAAAATGGGCGAGGGCTTTTCTCCTGGAGTCTGATGCCGGAATGGCTGCATTTTCAGGTAGTGACATGCCCAATGCTTCTACCATGCAGGCCATTGTGGAGGCCGTTCCCATAACTGCACAATGCCCGCGGCTTCTTGCCAGACAAGATTCTGCTACGTATAGTTCTTCATCGCTCATTAAGCCTGAACGATTGTCTTCGAAGAAATTCCAGATATCTGATGTCCCAATATCCTTGCCTCGGTACTTCCCGGTTAACATTGGGCCACCAGATACCACAATCGTGGGAATATTCACACTACAGGCACCCATCAGTAACGCTGGAGTTGTTTTATCACATCCACAGAGCAGCACCACACCATCTAAAGGATTTGCTCTGATGGACTCCTCCACATCCATACTAACCAAATTGCGGTAAAGCATGGCAGTGGGTTTCATGAGTGTCTCACCTAAAGACATCACGGGAAATTCTACAGGAAAACCACCTGCCTCGTAGATACCATGTTTCACCGACTCGGCAATTTCCCGGAAATGAGCATTACAAGGTGTTAGTTCAGACCAGGTATTACAAATACCTATAACAGGCTTGCCTTGTAACTGATGCGCAGGAATACCTTGATTTTTCATCCAGGCACGGTAAATGAAACCGTCTTTTCCTTTCTTACCAAACCATCCCTGACTTCGTAGTAGTTCCTTGTCCATGCTTATACTTGGTTTATGGGCCTAATTTAAGAATATATGTTAAAACTTTACCCCGAACGCAAAAGTACCCGTGAACATCTTCGTATCCAGATCACTTCCATGCTGTGTACCGCTGAATACAGAACGCAACAGGTAGCTTAGCCTCAAATCCAAAAAAGGAATAACCTTTGTTGCCCCAAGCCCCAGACCGCTAACCTGGAAGCCTGCCAAAACACTATTATTTGAAGATCTTACATTTGTTAGCGATGTATTTTCATTGCTGGCTCTATAGCCATCTCCATCTAATCCTTTTGCATACTTCAATTTTGATTTACCATGTATAGCAATCGAGGGAGCAAGACCCGCATATGCAGTCAACTTCACATGACCACGGGGATAGAAATGATAATTAGCTGTAACCGGAACTTCCAGGTAATCTATATTATAATTAAAGAAATTGTACGACTGTTTTTCGTAGCCGTTCTCATCTGTTTCGTAAGCATAGTTATTTTCTTCAGAATACGCCATACCGCGTGAATTGAATAGTAGCTCTGCTCCGAGCGAAAAGGACCTCCTGACAGAGAAATCTGCAGTGACTCCTCCCATGCCCGATGCCCTGCCAGAAGGCTTAAAATACATGAATTTGGGATCGGTAGTTCCCTTGAAGGGATAAACATCATTCGTAAAAACAGAGAAGTTTGCGCCAATTTTAACCCCTAACCGGATCTGTTTTTCTTGTGCCTGCACGAACAGGCATGGCAGCACGATTGCAGCCATCATGATTAATTTTTTCATTTAAGTTTATATTTAGTTTCATTGTGTGTGGTATAAATATAATTAAAAAAGAAAATCATTTCTCGCAGTTATGCAAATCTTTTATGTCTCGTTTTTGTTATATAACTACTGATGAAATCCAAATCTGCCTCCAAGAAATCTATTTATAGCGCACTGATCGCCAACTTATTAATTGCAATTACAAAATTCATTGCTGGTGCACTTAGCAGCAGCGCGGCTATGATATCTGAGGGGATACATTCTCTTGTCGATACCGTGAATCAATTGCTATTGTTGTTTGGAATTCACCAAAGTAAAAAACCGGCAGACGCGGCTAGACCATTTGGTTATGGTAAAGAATTGTATTTCTGGTCCTTTATAGTTTCTATACTCATCTTCGGGTTAGGGGGCGGACTCTCGATATATCAAGGAATAACACATATAATTCATCCGGATGAACTTAGGGATCCCACGTGGAATTATGTTGTACTCGGTCTATCAGTTATTTTTGAAGGTTCCTCACTTTATATTGCCTGGAAAGAGTTTAATGAAACAAGACAGGGAGATAGCTGGTGGAGGTCGATCATTCAAAGTAAAAACCCTGCCAGTTTTTTAGTGCTATTTGAAGATGGCGGGGCGGTTCTTGGTTTAATTATTGTCGCAATTTGCTTATTCATTGGGCATCATTTCAACCTGCCATATATGGATGGACTTGCCTCTTTGCTGGTTGGTTTACTGTTGGTTGCCATCTCGATGATCCTAGCCAGGGAAAGCCGAAGTCTATTGATGGGCGAAGGGATAGCAACGGAAACACAGCAGAAAATTATTTCCCTGGCACAACATGACGAAACCGTAATTCAGGCAAGACACATCTTGTCCACGTACCAGTCGCCCGAGGAAGTTGTCCTCATGCTGATCATCGCTTTTAAAGACGATCTCGATACGGAAGATATTAATAAAGCTATCATTAGAATCAGGAGAAGTATCAAAGCTGCCTTTCCACTGGTAAGTTTTATCATCATCCAGCCTGAAGCTGTCAAAGCCTGATCAGGAATTCTGTTTTCTTCTCATCGTTTGTTCTAAGTGAAAACGCAAATCCATGGTTGAGCAAAATTTCCCTTACTAGTGTAAGCCCAATTCCCTGTCCGTCTTTCTTGGTACTAAAAAATGGGCTGAACAGTTTTTCGCTCAGCTCTGCATTGATACCTTTCCCATTGTCTTCTATAATGAGGGTATGCAAAGCTGGGTTTATTTTAAATACAACAATACCTTCAGATTCAATTGCCTCTATTGCATTCTTGACAAGATTGATCAGTACTTGTTCAATTTGCAATAGGTCCGCCATAATAAAAAAATCCGCTGGCAGTTCAAAACGAAATTCAACACGGTGTTGCCGGGCCTGTAAATCCATTAAAGCAGCCACGGAATGTACTAACGAAACCAGATTGACCTGATTTTTATTGACAGGCGAGAGCTTAACCAAATCGGCAAAATTCCTCATAAAGAGGTTCAGGTTTTGATTTCGGTCAACAGCTACCTGTATCGCATTTCGTAAAGAGTCTCTAGTTGGAGATTGCCATAACTCGTTCGTGGAAAGTGCGAGATTCAAAATAGAATTTACTGGTCCAACCGTATTGTTCACTTCATGAGCCATCATTCTGATTACTTTACCATAGGCATTCTTCTCTGCCTCAAATAATTCATCAGTTACTTCTTCAATCATTACAAAAACCCTGGCAAACCCACGGTCTATGAAGTTAGACTTCTGCACCTTGAAAGTATTAATTGCCCCAAGCTTTATTGTTTTAGATTCCCCTATCTTTAACTGACTAAGTTCTTTTAAAAAAACAGTAGGGCTTCCACCCAGCATTTCTTCAGCCTTCGGATTAATCTGCCGGACCTCGTTGTCATAATCGAGGATGATAATTCCGGTTGGAGAAGTCTGTATTAACTTTTCCAGGAAAAAGTGCTGCGCCTCCTGTTTGGTTCGTTCCTCACGCAGTGCGTCCATCATTTGATTGTAGACCAGAATCAATTCATCCATTTCGCTTTTACCAGTAGGCAAAAATTTAACATTAAAATCACGGTCCTTTATGGAATTTATTCCTTCTTTAAGGTAATTTAATGGTTGGATCAACTGGCGGTACAGGCTAATGGAGACGACTACCGAAGCGATGATCAGTATTTCAGAAATGATAAAATAGATCTTATTTTGTTTTAGGATCAAGTAGCTAAGGCCTAAAAATGCAAGATGAAGCAATGTAATGAAAAGAATATACTTTGTTTTTAGCTTCATGGTACTTGATCGTCAGCATCATGAAACGGAATTTGGTACTTCTCTAAACGGCGATACAATGAATTTCTTGTTATACCGAGTGATGCTGCCGCTTTCGATATTTTATTTTGATGAAAACTCATGGCACGTTTCACCATTTCTATTTCCATTTGTTCTAAAGTTAAACTGCCAACTCCGGGAAATTTATTACCATGTCTGCCCGGAGCAGATATTTCCAATTGTGCTTTGAAGTCGTCAATTCCGAGTTCATTGTTCTTACTCACTAAGATTGATCGTTCAACCAAATTTTTCAACTGTCTGATATTTCCGGGCAGCTCCAATTGTTTCAGCCATTTCATGGCTGCAGAAGATACCGTCAAATAAGGCCGGTTATAAATTTCCTTTAGATTGCCAATAAAAAAATCAACCAGCAAAGGGATATCATCCGGTCGGTCCCGCAGCGCGGGTAAGTGAACGGTGATCAGATTAATACGATAAAGTAAATCCTCCCTAAATGTATTCGCTCCAACCATTTCTAAAAGATTTTTATTGGTTGCACAAACTACGCGGACATCTATTACTTTACTTTTACTACTACCTAAAACTTCATAGGTACGGTCTTGCAGTACACGCAACAATTTAACCTGACTGCCGGCTTCCAGTTCACCGATTTCGTCAAGAAAGATGGTTCCTTTGGTTGCCATTTCAAAACGGCCTGTCCGGTCAAACCTGGCATCTGTAAATGCCCCCCTAACATGACCAAAAAGTTCACTTTCAAATAAAGATGAGGAAATACCGCCGAGATTTACTTTCACAAAAGGCTTATTGCGCCGTAAACTGTTTTCATGGATGGCTTCTGCAATTAACTCTTTCCCGGTACCACTTTCTCCTAAAATTAAAACTGATGCGTCTGTGGCAGCCACCTGTCCAATGGTTTCAAGAATTTGAAGCATGACCGGATCTTCAGCAATAATATTTTTAAAATTATATTGCCTATCCAACTGTTTACGCGTAGTCTGCCTTGTTTTAGGCGTATGCAACTCCAGTAAGGTATTTACAGATTGTAACACATGCTCATTATTCCAGGGCTTATTGATGAAATCATTGGCGCCTAATTTCATACCTTGAATTGCAAGCTCCAGACTAGCCCAACCTGTGATCAATATGACGGGTAACCTGGAATTCAGACTACGGACTTTTTTCAGCAGTTCCATTCCTTCCAATCCAGAGGTATCTATGGAGAAGTTAAGGTCGAGCAAGATCAATTGCGGAAGCTGCTGTTCAATGATGCTCAATGCATCATCCGCATTATCCGCCATTAGCACTTTATTCCCCGCATTTTCTAGCAACAAGGATAAGGAAGTTCTAACTGCTATGTCGTCATCTACAATAAGGATCATATACAAAGTTAATATAGTTATTAGTCTTCATGTAATGCAATTGCGGGATGTATAGCTGCCGCTTGTTTGCCTGGATAAAGGGAGCACAGTATCACCAGAATATAAATAAAGGAAATAGAAAGCAAAAGCGCGATCATGTATACAGTTGCCGAAATATCAAATACATTGAGCAGTGGAAATTGAATGGCAAAAAATGAGCCCACTCCCAGAGATAGCGTGGCTAAAAGTACGGATTCTGTGATTAGCTGACCAGAAATAGAGCCACCACTTGCCCCAATGGCACGTCTAAGACCAATTTCGCCGCGTCGTTGACTAATATTATACCACAGTACGCCAAATAAGCCCAAAGCGACATTAATGATCAAAAAGCCCGCAATAATGCTGCAAATGATAACAGGTATAATCGTATCGCTGTTTTTTGATTTCCTCATCTCGCTAAGATGGGTAATCTCTATATTTGAGTTGGGAATAGCCCGGGATAATAATTTGGATAGTTTACTTTCAAAAGCTGCATTTGCTGCTTTTGATACCCTAACCAACATAATTCCATTCCACTCAAAAGATGCCGAATCAAGCTTTTTGTACATGCCCAAACCTGACGGCCAGAAGTCTCCACTTGTTTTAATGTCCTCCACCACGCCTATAACCGTTGCCTTGTTTTTATCTTCATCACCGCCCACCGCTTTTCCCAGTGCAGATTCACTACCAAAAATAGCTTCTTTCAACGATCTGTTGATTACCATTACATTCTTCTTCAATATGCCATCTTCCTTTTCGAACCAGCGCCCTTCAACCAAATTGGCCGATAACACTTTGCTGTAATCTTCATCTGTTTGGTAAAAGTTAATCTGGTTGTACTTTTTCCCCTTGTAGTCAAACCCTGATGTAGAATTACTATTGGAATACGGAAAGTTAGCACTTGAAAAAGTAAGTTCCTCAATTTCAGGCAATGCCAGCAATGTTGTTTTCACCTGGCTGTAGTATGTGGTCAACGTGTCTTTGTTTTTAGTTTTAAGGGGATTATTATAGGAAATGGACCAAACCTGTTCATGCTCAAATCCGGATGGTTTGATATAGTTCATATAATAAAATACAAGCATGGAGAATACTGCGAAAATCACAAGAAAGGAGATGAGTATTTCCGATAGGAACAGGATATTATATCTCCTTTTGTTCCATATTAATTTAAATAAGTGTCTAAACATGATCATGTCTTGTTATATATGGTATAAATTGAACTATCTCACCTTTAATGCGGCAACAACATTTAGCCTTGACATCCTCCAGGCGGGGTAAACTCCAGACAAGAGACCAAACAGGATACACACCAGCAAACCGAGGCCAAGTACAGTAAAATTAAGTGATAGATGAAAATCCGGGGTAAATTCTGACTGATTGAAAAGATAAATTACAATCAGGGATAAAATAACTCCAATTATTCCTCCAAGCAGGGTGAGAATAATATTTTCGACAAGAAACTGATACACGAGTGTTTTTGATGACGCTCCAAACGCTTTACGTACTCCTATTTCTGAAGACCTCTCCATAATCCGTGTGATGTTGATATTGACCAGGTTGATGGTTGGCAATAAAAGAAACAAAAACATCAGAAAGCTCAAAATAACTGTCATTTTACCAAATCCAACTGCATCGTCATTCCCAAAAAATCTCCGTGCCAGGTCCTCCCACAACGTATCTGCATGGGCGTATAACTTGTCATAATCCTTTTCAGTAGGAATTTTGTTGATCATTTTTTGATATTCAGCTCGCATCGCAGGCATATCCTCCTGCGTTTTGGCCAATAAAACGAAACCAAAATTGCCCATCAGGCCAGTATCCTGGTAACCCGTTTTAGATACGGTATAGGGCAGGTAAAGATCCCCGAAGAAATTGCGGTTGGTTCGTGGCACAGATTTTACAACTCCGTTAACGCGATAATTTACATTATCAACTTCAATATATTTACCTATGACGTTAGTTTGATCACCAAAAAATGCTTTCCTGGTTCTTTCTGAAATGACCGCAACCCTTTCTGCCGCATCGATTTGTTGCTTGGTATATGGCTTTCCCGACAAGAAGTCGTAAGACGTAATAGACCAATAAAGATCATTGGTATACTTCACTTCCAATCCGATTTTCTTATTGTTCACGTAAGCATTGGTATTGGTCCCATACGTAAAAAAAGCAATCTTCTCAGGTTTCTTAAGTGTACTTACATATCGGTTGATAAAATTGTAGGATGCGGAATTGCTATTAATCCAGCCGGCCTTGGTATTTTTCAAAGTGACCCGCTGCACATAGAGTGATCTTTCACGATTATAATCGGGGTATGTAGGACTCATTACATTTTCAACCAGTGCGGTAGCCGTCATCACAATTGTTAAAGTGAAACTGATCCCAAAAAGGCTGATAAAAGTGAAGAACTTTCTCCGCCTCAATACTGCAATCGCTATTTTAAAATAATTTTTAAGCATAGTTTGATCTGTTAGGTGATATTTTAAAGCAATTATTGCACTTGTGACCCATCGAACATGCGTACTAACCGGTGTGTTTTATGGGCCATATTTTCATCATGCGTAACCATAATTATTGTGGTGCCATCATTCTTATTGAGATTGATGAGGATATCCATGATTTCATTACCCATGGCGCTGTCTAAATTACCAGTGGGCTCGTCTGCCAAAATAATTTGCGGTCTGCCAACGATGGCTCTTGCAATGGCCACACGTTGACGCTGACCGCCACTGAGCTGCGTTGGGAAATGTTTTAACCGATTGCTCAGTCCTACTTTCTCGAGGGCTTCAGTAGCGAGTTCTCTACGCTCCCTAGCCGTCGAATTCCGGTAAAGCAACGGCAACTCTACGTTATCCAATACCTGAAGGTCATTGATGAGATGATAACTTTGGAAGATAAACCCCAATTTTTGATTCCTGAAATTTGCCATCTGCCGGTCGCTAAACCTCGAAGTATCTTGATTATCAATTGTAATACTCCCTTTAGAAGGTTCATCCAGTAAGCCCATAATATTCAGCAGGGTACTTTTTCCGCAGCCGGACGGTCCCATAATAGAAAGAAATTCTCCCCTTGCAATATCAATACTTACGCCATTGATGGCTAGTGTCTCTACGGTGTCTGTTCGGTACACCTTTTCAATATTCTCTAAACGTATCATAAGTGTCTTTGTTTATTTATAATTTATTTTTTCGTTCTTTTCAAAATCATAGAGTGATAAATATCGGAGTTGGTAATACGCACCCCAAAAATCCCTGAGCGCAGTTATAAAATCTCGCTTCGCCCGGTCATTTTCCTGGAATGCGATACTGAGGTCTGTAATCCCTAAATTTCCAAGTACGTACCGCTCGCTGGCAATTTGATATTTTTCAGAAGCTATCTTATCTGCCTGCACAGTTAAATCCATCTGCTCCTGCATCATCTCAAACAACGTAACCTGTGTAACTATTTCCTGTTCAAAGGTTTTTTTATCCTGCTCCACTTCGTAAATGGTTAGTTGCTGATTAGCTTCTGCTGTTTTACTGCGCGATTTGGAACGTCCCCAATCCAGAACAGGAATGGAAAGTTGGACTTCAACGGATTGCTGACTTTTCGGTGAGCGATAAACATCAAATATCCGGTTTGCGAAATTTGAAAAACCAAGGTTAGCACGTAATGTCGCCACCAAACCATTTTCGCCCTTTGCCTTAACTACATCGCGCTTTGCCTGAGCGAGTCGGCGAGCAAAACTGATGGCATCAGATCTATTTTCAAAAGCCTGGGCCAACACCTTATCAGTCGATATCTTGATGTCTCCTACAGCTTCTGGTACAAGTAGAATAATCTTATCATCACCCACAATACCTGCATAGCTTTTTAAGTTCAATCCCGCTATCTCAACGTCTCTTTTAGCTGTGCCAACTGACTTTTGTGCATTTAGACGTTCCAACTGCAATTGCAAAATTTCATTTTTGGCAATCTTACCCAATTCGAACTTGGTATTGGCAATATTTAAGATTTTGTCCGTATTTGCGAAATTCGTTTCTGCCAGATTTAAGTTCACTTGGGCGAGCAGTAAATCAAAAAAGTAATTGCTCACATTGATAGCGATCTGTTCCTGCGATTCTATGTAGGCTTGCTTGCTTTCTTTAAATTTTAGAGGTTCAATTTTTTTGTCCCACTTTAGTGCGTTGTATTGCAATAGTGGTTGGGTATAACCAATGCCGTAAGGAGTTCCGTTGTAGAGTACAGTATTCCTGTCGAAGTCGCTAAAACGCTGTAACTCTGTTGTTCCATATATTGTGCCCCCGGTAGCAGCAATGCTTTGTTTGAAGTCGAGCGTAAGCGACGAATTGTCATTCCTCACAGGCTGAAAAAGTACGGTACCGTTTGGTTGAAGCACTTGCGCATAAGTTTTATTGTATCCTGGCAAAATGCCGCTCAGCGCCAACTGAGGCTGGTAATTTGATTTGAAAGTTCGCCATTCCCAATATTTGGTTTCCCTTATTGTAACAGCCTGTTTCGCTGCAATCGAATTGGCTTTTGCTTGTTCCACCACTTCCTTTAAGCTGAGTTTTATAGTATCAGCAACTAAGCTAGTCGTTGCATATCCTCTGTAGGCCAGGAAAATTAATCCGATTAAAAAACTGCATTTCATTCTCATTGCCTTATTTATTAATCGTTATTTCCTTTGCATACTCAAACTTGCTCATATCCGAGGTGATGACTTCCTCGCCCGGTTCCACGCCGCTTAATATCTCAATGAAATCAAAACTATTGAGGCCAACTTTCACATTTCGCTTTACCGCTTTACCGTCCTTTAACACAAATAAATCCTGGCTTTCAGAGCCGTTAAAAGCAGGTCCATTTGGAATTCGAATCATTTTGCTCCTGCTGGCGGTAATAAGGAAGACGTCGACTTTCATATTTGGGCGCAGTAGCTTATTGTTCTTTTCGTCCAGCTGTACGTCAAAGGAAACAATCGAATTGTTTACAGTGGGTGAAATATTGACTATCGCGCCTCGGAGCTGGGTTTCATTAATCCGGATAATTACCGGCATTCCGTTACGCAATTTTTCCGACTGGTTATCGGCTATGCTGCCTGCAACCTTATAGCTACTTAAATTTGCAATGCGTGCCAGCGATTCTCCCTCCTTAATGCTGGCTCCTATATTTTTATTTACCCAGGTCACCACTCCATCTCTGGTAGCTTTCACATTTGCCAAATCCAACTTTCTCCTGAGGGCAAGTTGGTCGTTCTTTTGTATGGCCAATGCAATTTCAGCTTCCCTTATTTCAATTTTCATGGTTTGCTGTTTGCTTTTTATCTCATTTTCCAACTGCTGCTTCTCCAGGTCAGCTACCTTTAAATTCAATTCTGCCTGCTCAATGTCTTCTCTGGTACCACCTCCTGCTTTGTAAAGCCTTTGCGCACTTGCAACAGCATCTTTAAAATTTCCAATACGCAGTTGTTTAATGCTGTTATTTGATTTGATGTCGTAAAAACTCTTCTCCAGGTCCAGTTTTAATTTTCGTATTTCGTTTTCTTTTGATTCAATTTGAAACCCCAGCTTCTCAAAATCAGTTTGTGAAGAAGATTTGTCCAACGTTAATATGGATTGCCCGGCCTTTACTTTAGTGCCGGCATCCAGTAATACCTCGCGTACGGCTGCACTAATCGGGCTGGTTAGTATTTCTTCAAATTCAGGCAATACTTCTCCAGTTGCATTTACGGTGTTCTCGATACTTCCTCTTTCTGCCAAGGCAGTTGTAATTTGGCTTTTATTCAAAGAAGGTTTGATATAAGCCCGCAACATATAGATAGCGATTGAAAGAATTATCACAGAAATCAATATGATTAACATTGTCTTCCTTTTTCGCTTTTCATTTACTTCTACTGCAATTTGCTTGTCCATTGATCTGAATTTGCCTAGTGATTTGCAATGGTGATGCCAACAGCAAGTATCTGTAAAACAGATTATTAAGAAATTATAAAAATTAATAAATGCCCGATATCGAACATTTTGTTTGGTATCGGGCAATGCTCCAATAGCGAAGTAGTTTAATCTGATTGAGAAAACCAATTAATTAATCCAAGTCATATATTAAATAAATCAAAACAAGAGGTCGTATATATGGTTTATCAAACATTACAATAAGCCGATCCTTTTTAATGAAACAACTTTTGCCTTTAACATTTGTTCTCTCCTTACTCTTTTCGTGTAATTCGTTTGAATTTAGCCCTGAACAGACCTTCGATAATAATTCTCCTAAAAACCTTAATGCTGCTGGCCTCGCTAAAATGCACAGCAACGTTCCAAAAGATGATACGATAAGATTTGTGGTAACTGGCGATACCCAGCGGTCTCATGATGAAGTAGAAATCATGGTCAGAAAAATAAACACCATCACAAATACTGATTTCGTGATCATTGCAGGCGATTTGTCTGAGTTTGGGGTATTACAAGAAATGGAATGGGTTGCTAAGGAATTTAAAAAGCTAAATGCACCTTACCTCGCCGTAATTGGCAACCATGATCTAGTTGCTAAAGGAAGCGAAGTATTTAAAAGAATGTATGGAGACCTGAACTATACATTTGTTTACAGGGGAATCAAGTTTATTGCTCATGATACAAACGGCAGGGAATACAGCTTTAATGGCACTGTGCCAGATATTGGATGGCTTACGAAAGAACTGCAGCCACAAGCAGGTGTTACCGGTTTTATTGGCATTTCTCATGTCCCTCCAAATTCATTGGACTTCGATAAAAAACTGGAAACACCCTACCAAACTCTTTTTGCAAAAACCCCTGGATTTCTAGCTTCTTTCCATGCACACACCCATACGTATTCAACGTTTGGATATGATGGCTCCGCCGTTCCTTTTATTGTCACCGCAACGCCTGCCAACAGTGAATTTCTACTGGTTAAAATCATCAACAACAAATTAAATTATGAACGAATTCGTCTTTAAACCGTTAATGGTATTGCTGCTGTTAAGTTTGGGACTTAAAAGTTCGGCTCAAAAATTTCTTATTCCTGATGAAGCCATTGTACAATACGCGGGTAGCATTGGCTATTTAAGCGTGGGTGCCGGATACGATATTTTTGGAAATAAACAAGGAAACATTAATTTAAATTATGGCTTTGTTCCTCGATCAAAAGGTGGGTCTCTTCATATGCTAACCGCTAAATTTGCATATAAGCCATTTGTTATTCGAATTAAGGACTGGGCAAAAATATATCCATTTAATCCCGGAGTGTTCATTACCTATACTTTCAACAAAAATCTGAGTTTTAATTTCCCAACCGATAATTATCCTAAAGGCTATTATTATTGGTCGGAAGCAGCAAGGCCTCACCTATCTTTCAGCAATGAATTTGAATTGAACCGGGGAAAATTGCTTCAAAAGACCGGACTAAAGCAAGTAAGTATCTATTCAGAGTTCAATACAAACGATTTCTATCTTGTTAATTATTTTCAAAATACCACTGCCCTGTCTTTAACAGATATCTTCAAATTGGGTATAGGCTTGCGCATAAAGTTTTAGTAGTTGCTCCAATAGGTAATTATACCTACTATTATTAGCAACAATCCTTATTGTACAGGATTGGGTTTCATCGGATTTTTGATAAAAAAATTCAGACCATGAAATTACAACTATCAAAAATTTTCAAACCGCTGATGATGCTCCTGGTCGTTAGCGCCTCCTTTCAATCCTGTAAAAAAAACAGCAGCGAAGAAATTAAACCTGAGATCCCGCAGATCAGTAGTATCCAACCAAAAAATCCGGCCCCTGGCGATGTGGTTACTATTACTGGTACAGGGTTTGGCACCGCATTAGCGGACGTTAAAGTAACAATTGGCTCAACCGCCATTACGGTAAGCTCTGTAACCGCAACTGAGATTAAGTTTACAGTGCCTACTACGATCACCGCAGGCGATCTTTCTGTATTAATCAAAGATGTGGCCGCAGCTATTAAAGATCCACAGGGAGCAACCATCACCCCGAAACCGGTGACTTCAACTATACCCACATTTACAGCCATGTCGCCCGCAAGTGGAAAAAGTGGCGATGTAATTACCTTAACGGGTACAAATTTTAGCACCAGAATTAGCGATAACAAAGTATTCTTTGCAACCACAACAGGGGGTACCGTTGTTTTAGCTACTATTAAAACGGCTACCGCCACCACGATGACAGTTGAAGTTCCTGCAAGCGCCATCACAGGCGGCGTAACAATCAGCGTAAACAGTGTAAATGCTGTAGCGGCAACTGGCTTTAATACAACTTTCACCGTGATTTCCAACAGCAATGGCACCGGTACCAGCACTGTAGATTACATTGATGCCAAATCTGGAGCCCTAAAATTTAGTAAGATAACTTCCGCAACATCAGATATTGGTGCAATGCACCTGGATAAGGCAAAGAACTGGATTTACTTTTCAGATTATACCTTATTAAAATACAATAACACCAGTCGCGTTTTCAAAGTTGATCCTGCTGGAGGCGTAGCACCGGTATTGCTAACAGACGATCCAAGAATTAGTATGGTAACACACATTACATCAGATGCTTCTGGCAACATTTTCGTACTGAAATACGAATCCGGGCTTAATTATTCCATATACAAGATCACCCCTGATGGTGCAACAATTACTGAAATTGCTAAAAACTTTGAATTGTTTGCAGGCAGAACTCATTTCTTTATAGATGCCAATAATCAAATCCACCTTAGGCCTTTCTTAAAATTTAAAATGGATGGAACAAAAATCACATCCGGACCAATTAATATTAACGGACTGCAAAAAGATAATGGAGCATACTTTGCCGGCAACTTCGCATACTTCAGCCAAGACCCAGACAATGGTCAAAATGCCAGTACATGCAGGTTTATCAAATACAATTTAAGTGATGATACGTTTGTGCCTACCGACTTCACTTTGAAATCTCTATACGGTACAGATGATCCTGAAGTATTTAAAGAAAATAGAAACATCCCTTTCCTAAAATATTGCCTGGATGCTGACGAGAACTTCTATTCTATCATGGAGAAGTCTTATGTCTCAGGTTCGATTGGTAAAACGTGGATGATTAGGAAAACAAAGAATGGAAGTGCTTCATCCACAGCTTTAGGTAGCTTTGTGATCAAGTTCCCTGCAATTGATCTAAACGACTATAGCACGGCATTGGAATTTGTGAGCGATTCCAGGGGTAACCTCTTCTTTAAAGCGAATAGCAAAGACATCATCAGAATAGTCCAATAATTCACAATAGCGCTTCTTTAAATAGGCCGGGTAATTTTATCCGGCCTTATTTTATCGCTAAAGGCGTAATGCGTTTTAAAATAAGCGACAATATAGCTGCGTAAACTACATAGGCAACAAAAATGAAGTAACCTGGTTGCAATGAGGTATTGTTTTGTGTAACCGTTGAAAGCAATTCTTCTTTAATATTCAAGTTAGATAGTTGGCTTTTTAGTATGCCATTTAAACCGATATAGGTCATTCCTATGCCAACAACCATCACATCAGCCATATCCCATTTTCCTAAATCAAATGCCAGGTATCTGATCACTTTATTCTCAGCAAATTTATCCTTGCCCCAAATATGTATACCCTTACCAATCATCCTTAAAATAGGCAAAACAATTACGAAAAGCATAATCAATACACCTACCAAAACGGAATCTGGCTTAGACTGCTCCAGCAGTGATGCTATGATACCCAAAATACTTTTGCTTTGAAAAAATAGTACTTGATTATTAAAGGCAAGCTTCTCCCCGAGCAGGATAAAATTAAGCGATTGCAGACGTGCATCAACCTCTATAATAGTTGCGCTAACACCCACTGCCAATAAAACAAACGCAAACAGCAGTGAAAAGATAAAAATTGGCGTATGCAGCTTAACCAATTTTTTCATCAATAACCAAAGGCACAATGCAAGCATCACGCAACCTAACATCGCATAGGTACACTGGTAGGTAAGTTTGCCAATCTCTTTAAGCTGGGAATTGACAGTCTTCTCGAACGCGTCAACACTTGATACCTTATATTTCTTATAAATATGCTCAGTTACAGTGGCACTCGCCAGTTCAGTATTGTCATAAGTCTCATTTTCCAGTTGGTCCATTTTACTGTTTGCAATGCTTTTCAACCGCTTAATACTCTTCTGACTACTTAACTTTGTGACTATTGTACGGGCAAATGAAGGAACCTGTGCATGAATCTCGTCCGTATCCACAAAAGTTTTAAATGCTAACTTCTTAAGTTTGCCACCAATACCCTTTTGAGGTTTATTAATTTCTGCTACTGCTTTATCAACAAGACCATTTAATTGCTTTTCTACTTTCGCCTGAAGTGCGTTCTTTTGTTCAGCGGTAACCTTGAAATCATTCACTTTGCCGTCTAATACGCTTGAAATTTTCTCACGCCATTGATCAACAGAAAATACACCAAAGGTAATGCTGTTCGCTACGCTGTAATCTTCCTTAATCTGCTCTTGCTTTGCAGAAAGTACATACACCTGATAACCAAAATACCCTTCTGCACAGAGTAATATCGTCAGCCCGACAATGAGCAAAATGGCGGGTATTAATTTTCTAGTGAGCATCATGCGGCGTAATAAATTTTAAAATGGTAGATAGAATAAGTCCGTATAATACAAAACTGATGAATATAATATATCCCGGTTGCAGTGCCGTATTGTTTGTGGTAATCACCGTGAGAAAATCAGTCTTGATATTTAGTCCCCTTAACTGACTTTCCAGCAAGCCATTCAGGCCGATGTAGACCATCAATATGGCAATCACAATAACATCAGCCATGCTCCATTTGCCAGATTGAAATGCAAAATATTTGATCACTTTATTTTCAGCAATTTTCTTTTTACTAAGCAGGTGAATACCTGTGGAACTGAGTTTCATGATTGGGAACAAAATACTAAAGATCAAGATCAGTACACCGACAAGAACGGAATCAATTGCAGATTGCGATATTAAAACAGTAACTACATCCAGTATGCTTTTGCTTTGAAAAAACAGCACCTGGTTTTCAAAGATCACATGCTCTCCCAATAATACAAAATCCAGAGATTTGATACGTGCATCCACCTCTATCATTGAAGCCGTTAAACCAACCGCAAGGAGGATAAAAGCAAAAGCAAGCGACATAATAAAAAGCGTAGCATGCAGCTCTACCCGCTTTCTTAAAACCCACCAAAGCACTAAAACGACGACAACACAACCCAGCATCGCAAAAGAGTAGTTGTAGGTATCTGTTTTAATATTTGCAAGGGAGGACAACATTTTCTGATTGAGCTGATCAAGGGAAGACACACGGTATTTTTTGTAAACCTTATTTGTTGCAGCAAGCGTTACGGCCAGAGTGCTGTCAACATATTTGGTATGCTCAAGGGCATCAAATTTTGACATTGCCATTTTACTCATTTGCTTTTTATTGGCATCGTTATCCACTTTGGCCATTATCGTAGTGGCAAATCCAGGCACCTGTGCTTTTATCTTATCTTTATTTACAAAAGTTTTAATCGCAAACTTCTGTATTTTTCCGCTAATTGTTTTTTTAGGTTTATTGAGTATAGCCTCTGCTTTGTCGATAAGGGCCATTATCACCTCCTCCACTTCAGCCCTCAATTGCTTTTTTTGCTTTGGCGTCATCTCAAAATCGCGTACCTGGTGTTTCACAATACCAGAAACTTTATCTCGCCACTGCTCTACGGAGAAAAGTCCGAATGTGATGTTGTTGATGTTAGAATAGTCGTGCTTAATCTCTTCCTGTTGATCAGAAAGTTTATAAAGCTGATACCCAAAATATCCTTCAGCTACTAATAGAAAGGCAAGGCCCAATATTAGGAGGAGTTTTGGTAAAATTACTTTTTTATCAGGTGTTTTTCTTTGTTGCGTAGTCAAGTTCTTTGGTTTACATAGCAGATGGATTTAGTTCAAACACAGATAATGAGTTAGTTGTTTGCTCTCTCACGACTTTTATTTCTTGGGTCCTGGCTTATCAAAACTAAACGGAACTTGTTTACGGAGCATTTTACCCGCATACCCTGTGAGGTAGAGGTAATAATCTGATGGAATATCTTCTTCAAATTTTACAAATGTGCTGGCACCAACGGGCGGATTTTTAGAGATCTTAAAAATGGCTGTACCCTCATCTACCTCATCAAACATCGCCACATAGAGCATTTCTACGCCATTTTTGATTCCCGTAGCGAGCTGTTTCCAAAAGAAAGCACCGCTGTTGCGTGGAATTTGGTTCGTAGGAGATTTCGGATTCATGTTATGCCAACTGAAACCTGGAAAGACTACGCCCACATAGTCTACTTTATTTTCTTTGCACCAGGCGATATCGCCACGCTGGACTTCCGCGTAGCGGTTATATGCAATTTCATTGGCATATCTACCTACAGTCCAGGGATGTACAATATCGACTTTCTTAATCAGCTCGTGCAATGCCGGATCTTTCATCGTATCGTTACCAAATTCCCTCCAATAGGTCGGTACACCAAGCATGACCGAACATCTTCCGTAAACCGGATCATTCTGGAGAAAATCCACCATCTTAGCCACATCTTTAAGGGTATATTTACGGTTGTCATTAAAGCCAACACCCCAAAGTACCACTAAAGGTTTGCCATTGTGGTATAGATAAGGTTGGTTGTTACCGCCACTAGTAATTTTAAGGCTATCTACCAGGTTTTTCCAGTCGTCAATTAGTTCCGGGACATCCACACTATCTCTGCAGCCCGAAAGATCATACATCACTGATATTGCCCGCCCATACTTTTGAGCTGAGATCATGGCATTGCTAAGCACTTTATTGAAATGATTGCGACCAGATCTGCCCCTGATTTCTGACACGAAACGCTGCATGAAAACACCATCAACTCCGTATTCTTTCATCCAACGGAAATGAATATCCACGGTAGAGGCATCATGCGCGCTCTGCAGATAGGCCGGACTTCCATCTGCTAGCATAAATGGTGTTTTATAAACCACTGGATATTCTTTGGTTTCTGCCCACAAATCAACATTGGTACTACCCGGCTCAAATTTACCTTTTGAAGTGTAGTGGTACCATCCACGCCCTGCACCATCATCCGGCGCGTTATGCCAGCCCTGGTATCCGGCCATAATTAATCCCTTATAGGATTTAAACTTCGATGTTGTGCTGTGTCTAATTTGTGCCAAGGCACTCAAGCTACAAATGCACGTAAGCGCAAATAAGGTAAAAATCAATTTTTGGTATAGTTTCATTTTTTTACGGGAATAGGTGTGTGTGTCCGTATTTTTATTCAAATGAAACAATAAATATTAAATAAAGCTTAATAAATAACTAATGCATTAATTTTGTAATGAATAACTTGGTTACAGCATAAATTTTACAGAGATGCCAGAATTGATATTGATGTGCGTGCTTATGATCCCTCAGATCGTTGCTGGGGTTTTAGCCAAGAGTATGGGCAAAAGTTTCTGGTTCTGGTTTTTTATTTCCTTCCTGATGCCGATTATTTCCTTGGTGGTATTACTCTTCCTGGACAAGAAAGGTAACTTCGACGAACGAAAAGGTTTTGAACTGGCGCCACATTTAAAAGACCGGCATAGTTAGTACAATTGCCTTCGTTTTGATAGGCTTCGATAGTTTTGGCATATGCCTGGTATAGAAAAAAGTGCGGTTTCTGGGTAAAATCGGTCTTTAAGGGGTGTGTTCTCGGTGAATACACCGAGCCAAGAGCCAGTAAAGAGCCAGCAAACAGCCAGAAAACACCGGTTTTTCTTAAAGCCATATAAAAGAATCCTGAGAGCAGTTCCGAAGGATCTATGACTAGAGATTCGTTGATACACCAAACCTTAAGTACGAATATTTATCCCGATAGTATATGTTGTATGGATCTTCTCCATAATATCCGGCAGCTGCCATCAAAAATGCTCTATGCATAAAGGGAAAGCTGTAGTGGTAAGATATTTCAGTATTAAGGCGTTTCTTAATAGCAGCAATCTTATATTCTTCCATCTTATTTATGGCATAATTAAGTTCTCCATTTAATCGCCAGTTCTCTCTTTCTTGTTGGTATTTTCGAAAGGAAATATTATAAATGAGCCGCGTAAATCCATAATCATTTTCTAATGCCTTTTCATAATTAAACCACCTGTGCCACTCTAGCCCTGCTTGATGATTTAGAGTATATTTCTCTGTCTGTCTGACTTTTATGGCCTTACCGAAATGATAAGATGCTACTAAATAATTAGTACTGAAATTACCTGTAGCAGTATTGATACTTCCGTCTGGATTTATAGCATCACCATCTTGTCCGTTGGAATGATGGGTAAAACTCAACGTACTGTATTTATAATTATCGATATTTTGATTGAGCTTTACATAAAAAATTCCACCAATTTTTAAGCTGGGTGTTCTAACGCCTGCCGACCGCTGATCTAAAACCTTCACCGTAAAATCTGGAACAAGCGCAAAAAAAACTGGCAATCTGGGACTAGCCAATAAAAAGTAACTGGTTGTTAAACGTCCATTGAGTATAAATTTATTAGGACTACCGAGTTCTCCTTTTGGTGAGGTGTATGAAAAATCTTTGTTCGCCTTGTATAGAGTTAAGTAGCTTGAGGATGTTTGTATCGTATCGCTTTGCGCCAATGCACAAAAACTTGTTAATGTAAAAATTGTGACAATAATGGGTTTACTGATCATTAAAAGGTAGCTTTAGGTTAACAACATCAATATACGTAATTAACAAAGGTTGGGTATATTGCCCACCATATTGAAATTAAAGAGCGAGTACATCATGAAATTATCTATTTTATTAAAATCAACATTGCTTTCTTTCCTATTACTGACTTTTGTGAGCGAAGCCTTTTCGCAACAAATTAATGTAGCTACCTATAACATCAGGTATAAAAATGGAGGCGACAAGCGCGATGGTAATGGTTGGGATTTGAGAGAACCTGTTATTGCCGCAATGGTTAAGTTTCATGATTTTGATATTTTTGGCAGTCAGGAAGTGCTGCATGAGCAACTGGTAGATCTACTCGACAGCTTGTCCGATTATGCTTACATTGGTGTTGGAAGAAACGATGGTAAAGAGGCAGGAGAATATGCTCCGATATTTTATAAGAAAGAAAAGTTTAAGTTATTAAAAACCGGAAATTTCTGGTTGTCTGAAAAAACGGAAAAACCCAATAGAGGCTGGGATGCAGCGTTACCACGTATTTGTAGCTGGGGTCAGTTTGAAGAAATAAGCAGCGGGGTAAAGTTTTTCTTCTTTAATACGCACTTTGACCACGTTGGGGTTGTTGCCAGAAGAGAAAGTTCTAAGTTGATTTTACAAAAGATCAAAGACCTGGCCGGGGATGAGCCAACTATCCTAACTGGTGATTTTAATGTGGATCAGAATAATGAGATATTCGGAATTTTAAACGGATCAGTATTGAAGGATGCTTATGTTTCTACTGCTTTCAGATATGCCGTAAATGGAACATTTAACCATTTTGACGCCAATGCGAAGACCGACAGCAGAATTGACCATATTTTTCTGTCACCGTGTGTTGAAGTAAAGCGTTACGGAGTCTTAACAGATAGCTACAGGAGCCCGGCTGCTAAGAAAGCTAATGTAAAAACCAATGGAAATTTTCCTAAAGAGTTGAAGCTGGAAGAGTATGAGGCAAGACTACCTTCAGATCATTTCCCGGTTATGATTGTTATCGACCTAAAAAAATGCAAATGAAGCAATTAAACTTAACCTTCTTGTTTTTGCTATTGGCATTATCTATAAGGGCACAAAGCAGTTTTGTACGTTTAGTGACCAGTAAGGGCAATATTACCCTCATGCTTTACGATGCGACACCGAAACATAAGGCTATGTTTTTAAAAGCGGTTAAAAAGGGTACTTATAAAAATGCACTTTTTAACAGGGTGATTAAAAATTTTGTAAGTCAGGCCGGTGAGTTGGATGAGCCAATCCTTGCCCGCGAAAAACTTCATCCCGAAGTAACGCCAAAACGTTTGAGTGCGGAATTAGATACCAATTTTATTCATAAGAAAGGTGCGTTGGGTGCCGGTAGAGACGATAACCCCGATAAGGGCTCCTACTTCAACCAGATTTACCTGGTTGCCGGAAAAGTGCAAACCGATGCCATGCTGGATGCAGCGGAAAAACGTGCCGGCATAAAAATATCTGCTGCACACCGTGCGGTATATAAGACTTTTGGCGGCACTCCGCACCTGGACATGAATTACACTATTTTTGGCGAAATTGTGGAAGGACTTGATGTTGCGGATGAGATCAATAAGGTGGCAACAAATAAGGATGATGTTCCATTGAACCCAATTTCTTTCCAGCCCGTTATACTTTCTAAGAAAGAATCTAGTGACTTGAGAGCAAGGCTAAAGTTGTAGCGCCTAAGCCATGCCAGGGAGTTTTAACCCAGAGCCTTTTAAGTTTTCAATTAATTTCTCCTGAAAGTCCATCTTGCTATCCACAAAACCATGCGAGTTTAACCAAACATTGACTGCAACTTTGTAGCCATCTGGCTCTATGCTTAGAATTCCAATACGGTGTTCCGGACTCTTAAGTATTTCTTTACTTTCAGCTATAGTGAGTTCAACTTGTTTTTTTACTGCGTTGTAATCGATAGCGTTACCGAATTTAAGTTCGAGATCCAACCGCCTGCTTCCTATGGTGCTAATATTGATGATCACCTCGTTGGAGAGCTTACCATTTGGTATCACTACGGTTCTATTGTCAAAGGTGGTGACGATGGTGTAAAAAAGTTCTATTGAAGTTACCGTGCCCTCCTGCCCTTGGGCAATTATATTATCTCCAACAGAGAAAGGCTTTAAAAAAAGAATGATTACACCGCTTGCAAAATTTTGAAGGGTTCCAGATAGTGCCAAACCAGCAGCAACAGTAATACCTCCAACAATGGCCCCAAAAATAGTCATTTGGATATCCATAATAGAAAATACGGCGAGAATAAGCAATATCCTTAATGCCGTAATTACCAAGCTCAGTAAAAATGGCTTTAAGGATGGATCTATACCTTTTTTATGCATGCCATTATTAAGCGCCTTGGAGAGTAGCTTAATCAGCCACATGCCGATAATCAGTACAATAGCCCCTAATAATACACTAGGTCCTGTTTTAACAATCCAAGCAATTACATCCTTTTTAAAATCCTGAAAATTTAAATTTAATGCAACCATAGAAAAATAACAACCCAAGCTTCAGATTGTTTAATTAATAGCTGCTAGAATGCTATATTTGGGCGGCATTCATCCTGAATCGCTCCTCCCGAATGGACCAACAACTCGAATTATATAAGAAAGCAGCTGAACTGGCGAATATTGGAATTTGGAAGCTTAATATTAAAAATAATGAGCTCTTCTGGGATTTTATCACAAAAAAAATATTCGAAACTCCTGATAATTACGAGCCATTGTTGCATGAAGTGCTTTCACTTTATATAGAATCTACGGAAACCGGTCATATTGGAGATGAAATTCAAAAAACCATCTTGACAGGTAAGACTTTATCAAGTCAGTTTCAGATCAAAACTTTCAAAGGAAACGTAAGGTGGGTTGAAATTAACTCTGAAGCTGTTTATGAAAATGAAGAATGCCTACGGTTGGTTGGCACAATTCAAGACATCACCGCGAAAAAGAAACTGATGGAGGATATGGAGCTTAATCACTACAAATTCCTCACGGCTTTTGATCATGCGCCAATTGGGATGGCACTGGTATCGCTCGAAGGGAAATGGATGAAAGTGAACAACAGCATATGTAGGATGCTTGGCTATGAGAGGAATGAACTTATGGCACTTACTTTTCAGGAACTTACCCATCCTGAAGATTTGCAAACTGATCTTGAGCATGTTCAGAGCCTACTCAATAGAAAGGCCTCTACATACGCTATGCAAAAACGCTATTTTCATAAAAATGGACAGGTAGTTTGGAGTTCACTGACCGTTGCCATTGTATGGAATGCGGATGACACGCCACTCTATTTTATCTCACAGATACAGGATATAACTGATACGGTAAAGCATACTGAGCGACTCAAAAAGGAAAGGCAGCGACTTAAAAATGTAATTGAAACCACGCGAATTGGAACTTGGGAATGGAATTTTACGTTGAATAAGGTTACCAACGATGACCGGTGTTTCGCTATGTTGGGTTACGCGAACAACGAATTAGAAATGACAAAGGTAGACGTAGTCTATGCTCAAGTACACCCGGATGATGTAGCCCACGTTAATGAAAGGCTTGAGGAGTGTTTATCGCAACGCGCAGACTATTACCAATGTGAATACAGAATGCGCCATAAAGACGGAAGTTGGGTATGGATTGAAAGCCATGGGAAGGTGATTAAGTGGTCAATCGACAAGAAACCTCTAGTGATGTTAGGGACGCGAGAAGATATTTCCAGGCGAAAGCAGATTGAGGAAGTACAGCAGAAAACGATGAATATCATTAGTGATCAAAATAAGCGCCTAATCAATTTTGCTCACATCGTATCTCACAATCTTCGTTCCCACGCTGGAAATTTCCAAATGTTATTGGAGTTACTGCATCAAGAGCAAGATGAAAAAGAAAAAGCACACATGCTCGGACTGCTTACCCGCAACGCCGATAATTTATCTGAAACCATTGCGAACCTTAACGAAGTGGTAAGCTTCCAATTAAACGATAAAAAGCAGACCAAGTCCATTAATATTTACAAACAGATCAACAAAACCCTAACTGGAATACAAGCCCTTGTAGAAAAAGAAAAAGCTACATTTAATATCTTAGTTGATAAAGGATTGAATATCAATTTTAATCCGGCATACCTTGAAAGCATACTGCTGAATTTCTTTACCAATGCAATTAAATATAAGCATCCTGAAAGGCGACCGGAGATTTTGATCAAGGGTTTTTTAGAAAGTGACAAAATTATATTAGAGATTACGGATAACGGATTGGGCATAGATTTGAAGCAGCATGGCAAAAAGCTATTTGGTATGTATAAGACTTTTCATGAACACGCTGATTCCAGAGGCATTGGGTTGTTTATTACCAAAAATCAAGTAGAGTCTTTGGGCGGGACTATTGCTGTGGAAAGCAAAGTTAATCTTGGAACCACATTCAGACTTTCCTTATTGAATTAGCATTTTTAAGCTTAAAAACCTATCTTGCTTCAATTTAGGAGGTTTGTTTATGAAAATGAAATGTTTTACCAGCGTTTTTTGCGTAATAGTCATGTCTGCCACAGCGCTACTTGCACAAGACACAGGCACAGGAAAATCTGAACTTTTTGTTCAAGATCAACTTAAATTGGTATCGGCTGAATTTAGCTTTACCGAGGGCTGCTCTGCCGACAAGGTAGGCAATGTATTCTTTACCGACCAGCCCAACGACAAGCTCTGGAAATATGGTACAGATGGTAAATTAAGTTTAGTATTGGATAAAACAGGCCGCGCTAATGGGACTTTCTTCGACAAAAAAGGCAACTTGATTTTGTGCGCAGATGAAAAAGGAGAATTATGGTCGCTAGATAAGACCGGCAAAGCCAAAGTGATAGCGAAAGACTTTGAGGGAAAACAACTGAATGGTCCGAACGATGTATGGATAGATCCTGCAGGTAATTTATTTTTCACTGACCCCTATTACCAGCGTGACTATTGGACCCGTAAAAAGCCCGACTTAGGAACACAAAGCGTATATAAAGTTAAGAGGGGAAGTTCCAAGGTTGTCCTGGCAGCAGCAGAGGGATTAAACCAGCCCAACGGTATCTGCGGATCTCCAGATGGAAAGCTACTGTATGTTGCTGACGCTGGGGCAGGTAAGATATATCGTTATAACATCGATAAAAATGGAGCTTTAACTGGTAAAATGCTTTTTATCAACAGAGGCTCTGACGGAATGACCCTCGATGAGCAAGGAAATCTTTACTTAACTGGTAACGGAATTACAATCTATAATTCAGAGGGTAAGGAAATTGGTGAGATTAAGATCCCAGGCACTTCCAATGTCTGTTTTGGTGGAAAAGATAAAAAAACACTTTTTGTTACTGCCAGAAACTCAATTTACACCATACCCATGACCGTTAAGGGTGTTGAGTAAAGAAATGTAGTTTTACATCGTTGGGTTTTGCTTGTAAATAATCCATTGTTGTAAAGGCTTATCCATCTTCTTTGCAAGGATGATAGCAGAGTTTGTGCTACCCTCTTCGTCCAATGGCGTGATAAATAACTCGGTACCTTTTAGACGTATGAGATAAGTGTCTTTTTTTACATTGATGAATTCATATTGCTGATTTGGATCAGCAGCGACCAATGGCTGTTCTTCCAGAGTGACGCTAACCTCTGCTTTAGCAGCAGGTTGAAAAGTCTTTTTGGTGAATAGATTTTCAAGCTGGTAAGCATTACCGCCTGCAGACTGGAAATCCCAGGTCATGCATTTCCAATTCTGAGGACCGTAAGCTACTAATGGAGTTCCGTTTTTCCCATTAGCATCTTTTATTCTTAAAAGCATCCCAGTTTTTACATTTTTAATTGCATATGTGCCTTTGATTTCCTGGGCAATTGTAACAGCGTTATCAAATACCAACCCAACGGTTAGTAAGAAAAGCAAAGCTATCTGTTTCATATTTAAGAAGTTTGAATATAAATGTACTTATTCAAAGAACCCCAAGTCTAAAATTGTTTCAAAAAGTTTCTTTTTTTTCTAAACAAATAATTGTTGAAAATCGTTTTACATGTAATCAATCCCTATTATTATGAAAAGTGCCCCCCACAATTTAGAAAATAACCGTTTAGTTGATGTATCTGAACAACACGAATTGAAATATTGGTCAGAGAAATTGGGTGTAAGACCAGAGGTTATCAAAACTGCTGTAAGAGCGTCGAGAAGCAATGCCATAGAAAGCATCGTAGGCTACCTTAAAACCTATAAGTTAGCTTAAGCGATTTGACGGGCGTTTTTACGTTTCCAATAAATCAAGTACTGCAGCGCCAAAAAAGCTACTGCTGCTGTGCCGTACAGAACGGCGGGTATCATGGCAATGACGTCCTGATAGGCCCATCCTGCAAACAAAGCCCCCATCCCTATTCCAGCTTCTAGTGCAATATACATCGTAGCTACCGCTTTTCCACGGTGCTCAGGGTCGCTCAAATCTATTGTCCATGCATTTAGGGCTGGAGACAATATGCCAGTGGCAATCCCATAAACGACAGCACCACTGAAAAGACCGATCTGACTACCGCTGTTACCTATCATTAGCAGGGAAATACAAAGTATGATAAGCCCGGCGATAGCAACGTTTAAGCGACCATGCCTATCAGATATCTTACCGGCTATAAACCGTATTAGCAAGGATGCAATTGTAAATATCATAAAGAAAATTCCCTTATTGGTGATGCCCAGATGGTCTCCCCAATCGGGTATTAGTGTCAAAATTGCCCCGTACCCAACGTAAGACAATAACGTAACAATTGCTGCTGGCAAAACCCTAACCGCAATGATATCTGTTCTAGATATCTTTAAGGCAGACAAAGAAAATTTTTGCTTGTTTTTCAATGTCTCCTTCATATTCATCAAAATCATGATGGACATCAAAGCGAAAACCGAAGAGCAATAGAACAAAACATTAATTGAATAGCTACTACTTATATAACTCCCAATTGCAGGACCGATAGCCATACCCGTACTAAAGCATAACCCATGGATACCTAAGGCTTCTCCCCAGCGTTCTCTCGGTACAATATCGGCAACATAGGCAGAGGTTGCAGTTGGCTTGAAACCCGTTGAAAATCCATGCAAAAGTCTTAAGAATAAGAAACCTGAAACACTGGTCAATATTGGATACAGAAATCCGCAAACGAAACAAACTATGGAACCTATTGCCATGATAGGTACCCGGCCAATGGTATCGGTTAATTTTCCACTGAACGGTCTGGATATCCCGGCCGTTAAAGTAAACAAAGCAATAATTAACCCTTTATATTCTGCACCCCCCAATTTACTCAGATAGGTTGGCAAATCTGGAATAAGCATGTTAAAGCTGGCAGAGAACAGCAAGGAACTTAAACACAAAAGAGCAAAAGAAAGGTTTAATATGGGATCTTTTGGGGCGGTATCTGTCATTTACCCAGCAAAAGTAAGAAATTAATTAATCTTGCCGTTAGCCGCTGCCGGGTTTTGTTTAAGCCAAATCCTGTATAGCTCAAAAAATGTTGGCGCATCCAGTAATTCTATGTTTGGATTTTTTTGTTTGAGCTGCGCCATGACTTCCACATACCAGCTTGGGCTTTTAAGAATATTACGAAACCAATGAAACTGGAGATTTCTTTTGCTCACTCTATCTATAATTGCGTCTGCCGCTTCTTTAGGATCACCTTGGTTGATGTCTGCATCAGCCCGCAATACAGGCATATTTCCATGCAGGAGTGTTAGCGGGGTTTTTTGAGGAATAATCCCATTTGGACTAAATTTCGCATAGGCATCAAGCCCATTCTGATTTAAGCCAGGAGCTAGCCCATCTATTACAAATCCCGTAATGGTAATATCCCAGCGTTTATAATAAGGCATGTTATGGGTGGCCCAATCATCTACTGCATCCGGAAGTCCTGAAATAGGTCGTGGCGATTGCAACATACCTGGCATCAGGTAACCTGCTCCATTATCTGCAGATGCGAAATAATCATTGCTGGAAGCACTGCTGCGAATATAATCTAGAGCCATGGGTACACGCTCTTCCAAAACCGGACTGATGCTCCACATTAAAGGAAGTTTACCACGATCCTTACTGTCCCATAGGAAAGGTGTCATTTGCGACACCCATGAGGAAGCATCGTAATCTCCTACATAAAAGATCATAAACTGCCTGCCTTTAAAATCCACCTTGCCATCATCAGTTAAATATCCACGTGCTTTAAGATCCGTTGTGGTGACCCGTGTTTGAGGGTACTTTTCTTTTAAAGGAAAATGCTGCCAGAAAGATGCATTGGCAAGCGCACCGTAACCGATCGCATCTGCATCTTTAAACGCATTATATGCACTAATAATACGGGAATACTCCCATTCCGTTGGCACATCATCATGCTTGCCCCCTGCGTGTTGCGTATATTTAAATGCCCAGGGAGGAAACCCGCCTAAATAAGCAAAGCCCAGGCATTTTCTCTTTTTGTAAGCCTCTAGTAGTATTTCCTTTAAGGTATTGTTGTCAGTACCTATCTTTTGGGATAGATCATCTGTCGCAGCTTCATCAGCCCAGGGACTTAGGTCAAAAAAGAAGCCCTTTTTACTGATGAAAAAATCATGGTTAGTCAACGTATGGTGGTTACGGCCGGCCGCAAATGGCTTTTTTAGCCAGTCCTGATCTATATAATATGCGCCGTATCCGGTATTTACTTTATTCGTTTTGATATACTTTTCAAGAAACCATAGGTAAGCATCATTTTTTGCGGAACCGGAAGAAGTCCGTTTGGTTCCCGGTATTAATCCGTTTCCCTTAAAAAGTACAGAGCCGTCTTTATTAACCAGCCATGATTTAACTGGGAGTTTTGGTCCGCCAAGTATCAACCTGGAATAGAGACTATTCGCTGCAGTATCGTAGCGAATCGCCACCAGGTTTTCTACTCCTGAGACAGAAGATGCCACGTTACTGGTAGCTGCTACATTCGGATCATAAACAACGGCACCATTAATTTCAGATTTAAAAGCACTAACAAGGCTAACAATGTCAGTGTATACAATTGTATCTGCTCCATGCAGCCATTTTCCCGGCCTTCGGTACATATTCCACCAGTATCTGTCAATATTAATATCTCCATTTGCTACAAAAAAAGTATATAGCCTCGGCGAGTCGCGATTGACAATTCCTTGCAATGAAGAAACCAGATGCACGTCTTCCCAAGAGGTTTTAAGGTTTTGCTGATCATTAAAATCTGATGTTAGCGTATAGCTTAAATCAAAGAGGCGTATTTGCTTAACATTTTGAGAAAAGGATGTATAACTTGCGAGAACCAGCGTTACAACTATAAGTCTTGTATATACATGTTTCATTTAGCTGCAAGATAATAATATTTTATTGATGTATATTTAGATCCAAATGATTAAGACATCTTTAACCATTATAGCTATACTTTTGAGCTTATCTGTTGTTGCACAGACACAGCAATCTGCAGCTAAAAGCCTTCTTTCCTCATCCGGAGCAGATTCCTGGCTGGCCACGGATGCATTGGGCAGAAAAATAAACCCGGATCTTTATCCTGCTCTCCGGCCCGACAAATTTGTAGGCATTTTCTACTTTGTGTGGCAAGGCGCACATGGCTATGATCAACATAGAGGCGGAGCCCCGGATGGCGGGATCATGGCTAAAACACCGCAAGATACGGTTAGTCCGTACGATATTACCAAACTGTTAAAAGCGAATCCGCTGGCGCCCAACTATGGCCCTGTAAATGCTTTCCATCATTGGGGAGAACCCTATTTTGGATATTACCTGGCTGATGACGAATGGGTCATCAGGAAACACGCTCAGATGTTATCAGATGCTGGCGTTGATGTAATTATATTGGATGCAACAAATGCCGCTATTTATTTACCCCAGGTAACCAAGATTGCCAGTGTTTACAGCAAATTAAGGGCAGCGGGGATAAGTACTCCATCTATTGCATTTATTGTGAACAGCATACCAAAGCAAACTGTAGATAACTTGTATAAGGAAATTTATAGTAAAGGTTTATTTAAGGATTTGTGGTTTACCTGGAAAGGAAAGCCGTTATTGCTTTGTCCACCAGAAGCCTTAGATACGGAAACCGCCCCTTTCTTTTCTTCGAGACAATCTTGGGCCTGGAGCAAAGGACAGAAATGGTTTGAGGATGGACATGACAAATGGCCATGGCTAGATCATTATCCTCAGGCTTATGGCTGGCATGAAAGTAAAGACAAACCCGAACAGGTCACTGGTTCGATTGCACAGCATCCGATGTCAAACATCGGTCGCAGTTTTCATAACGGCAAAGAGCCATTAGTGCCATCTACCGAGAAAGGTCTGTATTTTGAAGAGCAATGGAAGCAGGCATTGGAAGTTGACCCCGAATTTGTGTTTGTTACCGGATGGAATGAATGGGTGGCGATGCGCTTCGATGATGGGGCGTCCCGCAACTTCTTAGGTAAAAAGATAAAGAAGGGTGAAACCTATTTTGTAGATCTTTATAATGCTGAGTTTAGTCGTGATGCAGAACCCGAAAACGGACAGACGAAAGATAATTATTATTATCAGCTGGTAGATAACATTAGAAAATTCAAAGGCGTCAGAAAACCTGCATCAGCAGACTTGGATATGCATACTATTTCTATAGATGGGAAATTTGCCGACTGGAACGTTGTTAAAGGGGTATATCAAGACGATGAAGGAGACACATTTCATAGAATGCATTCTGGTTGGGGAAGAATAAAAGAATATGTAAATAATAGCGGCAGAAACGACATCATTGAATGCAGGGTTGCATCTGATCAGCGTAATGTCTATTTCTATGTTAAAACAAAGGATAAGCTGAGTGACCTCAAAGACATTGATTGGATGCAGCTATACCTCGGAATTTTCGGTTCAAAAAAAGAGAGTTGGCAGGATTTCCAGTACCTGATAAACCAGAAAGTCCTTGGCACTGGTACAACCACGCTAAGCACTTTTATTAAAGGTTCATTTGTAAAACAAAAAGGATTGATCAGCTATAAAGCTGTGGGTAATGAAATGGAATTGCGTATCCCTTTAAAGCAGCTTGGTATAACGAATCCCCAACATTTTGAATTGCAATTTAAATGGACTGACAATGCAGGATTAGCTAGAAATGATCCTATGCAATGGATGGTCCAGGGTGATGCGGCACCCAATGCACGGTTCAAATACAGGTACTCAAGAAATTAGCAACTACTTATAAGTAGCTGCTAATTTTAAAGCATTGTAAGCATTTACGACGCCACCAGATACACATAGATCAGTAAATGGAACTAGTTTACCATCAGTACTACCTGGAAGTATCACGTTGTGTGTAACCTTTGTTACCGACTTCATTAAAATCTCTTTTACTTGTGCGGCGGTTAGTTTTGGGTAATATTCCCTAACCAATGATGCTACACCTGCTACTACCGGAGAAGCCATACTGGTACCATCATGGTTCTCGTATTTAGAACCTGGAGTTGTAGAGTTAATAGCTACACCTGGTGCGAAAAGATCCACCATTTTAGCACCGTAATTGCTGAAACTTGCTGGCAATGCTTCAGTATCCTTAAAGCTGGATGCACCAACTTCAATCCAGTTGCTTTTGGCATCACCCCCATTTAGATAAAGTGCTGTTGGGAAATTATGACCTAAGTCATTATTAGCACCTTCGTTACCTGCGGCATGTACAATCAAAACATCTTTGCTGATTGCATATTTAACAGCTTTGTCTACCGCATCTTTATTGGGTGAATAGCCTTTACCAAAGCTCATATTCAGTACTTTAGCTCCATTATTCACGGCGTAGTAGATGGCATTAGCAATATCCTTATCACGTTCATCGCCTGTTGGCACTGCCCTAACAGGCATGATCAAGGTATTGTCTGCAATACCCATTATACCAATAGTATTAGTCCTGTCGGCAGCAATAATACCAGCTACGTGCGTACCATGATCACAATCAAAAGCATCCACTGTTGCATTTCCATAGTTCCTTTGATCGATGTTTTTAGGATCATCTCCTACTGTATCTCTTGAATTATAGTCTTTGTTGTAATTGTACTTTAATTCATCTTCGACGTGCTTTAAATCACCATTGATACCTTTTACAACTTCGGCCACGCTAGGCAATTCAGCAAGAATCTGGAGCACAATTTTCTGCACCTGCTGTTCAGGCATAGTTGCAGGCTTATAATTAGCAAATGTTGCACTATCAGGCGCAGTTGTACCTATAGACTTTAGCATTCCGTCAAGCACTTGCTTGAAGCCCAACATGTTATCACGAAGCTGGGTAGACCTTGCAATTTTTTGATCAAGCGTATCTTTTAATGGAGAGTTTGGATTCTCTTTTACAAGCCTGGTCAGTTCCAGATTATCATAAGTTACACTGCCTTTTGCTGAACCCAGAAAATTCCAGCCATTAACATCGTCGGCATAGCCGTTTTTATCATCGTCGATTCCATTACCTGCTTTTTCTTTTTTATTAATCCAAGCTATCTTTTTGAGGTCTTCATGCTTGAAATCCATACCGGCATCTATAACACCGACAATCACTGGTTTTGATTTCTTTCCTTTCAGGAGTTCAGCGTATGCCTTTTCAGTACTGATTCCAAAAATACTGTCCGTTTTAAGGTCTTTATGCAACCAGCCAGGTTGCTGCGCCGAAGCGTTTAGAACTAAGAATAATAAGAGCGCTATTAAACTGTTGATCTTCTTCATAAAATTATAAATGTTTATCGCAAGACGCTGAATCTATACCATATGCTATCTAATTATGGTAACGCTGCCGCTAAATGGACTACAACTATTTGTCAACTTTATAATATAGTAATAGACACCTGCTGGCAATTCAGCACCCTTGCTTCTGCCGTCAAATGTACTTGTATTATCGGAATTCTCATATACGGTGGAACCATAACGGTTAAATACTTTAACAACCGCAGATTTGTACAACTCCAAGCCCTTTACAACCCAATTGTCATTTGTTCCATCTCCATTAGGCGTAAACGAAGATGGAATTTTTAGCGCAGCCTCACCTACGCTAACTTTAAATTCTGTTTGACTGCTTTCGCAATTGCCATTGGCAGTTGCAGCATAGAATGTTGTATTTTCCTTAATATTAAGCATGAAGTTTTTGCTTTTGCTTTCTTTAATGAGGTTGCCGCTTGCATCATAAAGTTTGTACAAAGGTGCATCTACATCAAAATTTATCGATATCTCCGTTGGAGAACAAATGAACTTATTGCCGATTGACGGCGTAGGTAGGGAAAGATCAACTTCAGGTATGTAATAGTCAAAGATTTCGTCGCATGTCGAGTTCCTAACCTGCAGATGATAATTTCCTGAGGGTGCGTTACGAAGATCTACATCTGTAGAAACCTGCTGACCGGAGTCATTAGTCCACCGATACCGAATTCCAGATCCAGGAACCGTAATACCGGTAATACTTCCAATATTTAAGCCACAATTGTCTGGTTTAATTACTGCTTGCGTTAACAGTTGAATCGGCGGATTACCAGCCTTAATGTGAAAAGGCCCGATTGTACTGCTGCATCCAAAATCGTTAAAAAGTACCAAATCATAAAAGCCTTCCTTCACGTTTATAAGATCTAGTGTAGTGGCGACGACTTTACCAGTCACATCCAGCCACTGGTAACTGGTTGCATTGGTAATTACACCAGTAATACTCCCGTTGGGTTGCGCACAATCTGCAGTTTTACTTACAGCAGAAACCGTACTTGATGTAATTGGGTTTTTAAGCAAAATGGTGACCTCTGAAGATATAGACTCGCATGCCTCCGCAGACTGCCTGGCGGACAGTCGATATTTTCCAGGACCTAGGTTGTAGATATCTAAGGTAGTACCAACAAGCTCACCTTTATCGTTTGTCCAACGGTAATTAACCGGACCCGGCTCTGAAAGTCCTACCGCAAAACCTGTTATTGATCCGTCATTTACAGTACAGGAGGAATTGCTTACGACTTTATTTCCTTCATCAATATTTGGGCGTTGTGGTGAGGCAAGAATGGTAATTGGGGCTCTATTTGACTTTCTGCCATCGGCGTCAGTAAGTGTTAGGTAATATTTTCCCACCTTCAGAACTGCATAATCGGTTCCTGGTATTACATTGCCTGCTTCGTTCTCCCAAAGGTAGTTAACAATCTGTACCTCAGAAAAGTTATCAGCATGAACATTTTTTGAGGTTTCACCGCAGGCAAGCGTCAATGTTTGCGTAGCCGCAATGGGATCTATCGCTTCAAGCTCATCGGCATAGCTATTGAGGCTGATCAACAAGCTGATTGACAGAATAGTAAGAAGCCTCAGAATCATTTATTTGGTTTATCGCTTTGAAAAACAATATACACAAATATTATAGCTAAGACTTGTAAAAATTACAATTAAGCACCTTCGCGACTTCGGATCATTTTAAAGAAATCTTCTTTGTAGGTCTCTCCTACCGGAATGGTTTGATCTTCGATATAGATTGTATTTCCATCAACCATTTTTATCTTGTCTACCGCAATAATGTAGGATTTGTGTACTCGATAAAAAGGTGGTTGAGGAAGTTGGGTTTCCAACTCTCTCAAAGACTGATAAGTAATGATCCTTTTACCTGGTGTATATATTGATATATAATTTTTTAGGCCCTCAACATACAGAATATCGTCGAAATTTACCTTTAAGAATTTATTCTTACTCTCTCCTTTTATAAACATAAAATTACTGGATGCCGTTGTTGCAGAAACTTCTGTTTTTACAGGTTCTGGAACAGGCTGGGGAGTTTGCGGTGGATCAATAAGCAACTGCGCTTTTTGAATGGATTTGTAAAACCGCTCAAAAGAAACAGGTTTTAACAGGTAGTCAATTACATCATGCTCAAAACCTTCCAGGGCGTATTCCGGATAAGCTGTAGTAAGGATAACTTTACATTTTGAGCCACATATTTTTAGAAACTGTATACCTGTTAGTTCTGGCATTTGTATATCCAGAAATACCAAATCCACTTTACCTTCCTGCACCCAGCCAAGGGCTTCAAATGCATTTGTAGTGGTACCCACGAGTTCCAGAAAAGGAATACGACGGATGTAGGTTGCAATAATTTCTGAGGCGTAAGCCTCATCATCAACAGCTATACAACGGATCATTTATATCGTTTTAATGATTGCGAATTTACAATTTTATAGTTAGAACCGTTTTATAGGCATCTTCATTTTTCGTGATATCCAACACATGTTTACTCGGATAAATTAGGTCCAGTCTCCTATGAATATTGACAAGACCTATTCCACTTGACCGGTCCTTTTGATGGTTATTGATCTGATTGGATACCTCGAAATACAGTTCTTTATTGTGAACAGCAACGACAATTTGAACAGGGTACTGCGAATTGTTAACAACTCCATGTTTGAACGCATTCTCAATAAAAGGTATAAGCAATAACGACGCGATGCGATGTTGTTCATTTACACCTTCAGTTTTAAACTCGACAAAGAAGTTTGGCGTAAAACGCATTCTGAAAAGCTCAACATAGCTCTCCAGGTATTCAATTTCTTTTACCAAACTAACTTTGCCATCAGGATTATCGGTAAGTGTATACCTCATTAAATCTGATAGGCGCATCACTGCAGATGATAACTGGTCTGACACGGGAATGGCAAGCGCGTAGATATAATTTAGGGTATTGTATAAGAAGTGAGGATTAATCTGCGATTTTAGAAACGATAACTCCGCCTTCATGGCTTCTGCTTTCAATTGCTTATTGTCGCGCTCAGTTTTAAAGGCATGCTGAGTACTCCAGATGGCCGCAGAAACTACAATATATTTTGTTCCGTAATATATATTGTCCTTAATATAATGTGAAATAGTCGTCTCGGGATCATAATTTCTCATGCCCAGGAAGTGAGGAAACAACACTTCTTCAATAAAATACCTTAACCCAATAAATACTGCCATTGCAACCAAAATTCCTGCAATCAATTGCGGAAACTTATATCTGTTAAGAAACCGTGGATATACCCAAAGAAAACACACATAGAACTCTACAATCTGAACGAAGCTAATGGAATATCCAAAATAGGCATTCTCGTCGTAGTGACCTTCTATTATCGTTCCCAGGAAAAAATAGCCGAGAAATAAAATCCAACAAATAATATGGATCACAATTAGCTTTTTATTATTCATTCCATAAAACTAAGAAAATGATGCTGACCCTTAGAATTTCTTATCCCAACGCTTCAAATTATCATCCCAACCTTGCATTATGGATGACGAACCTAACTTTAATATGAATTTACCATTGGGATAATATCCACGGGGTTTGGGATCATATTATTTTACCGGGCGTCAGCTATTTGCAAATTTGAATCATCAAACTAAGCAAATTGTTATGAACTCATTTAAAAAAGCATTAATCTTCCTGACGGCCTCAATACTAATCACTATATCTGCTGCAGGACAGGTAGATACCACTAAAACTACTCAATTGAAAGAAGTGGAAATTTTCAATAAAGTCCCTGAAATTAAAGAAAAAGCAGACCGTACTATAGTTGACGTTGAACGGATGAATACCGCTGGCGATAACGCGCTTGATGTATTGAAACGTGCTCCAGGAGTTCATCTTGATAAAGACGAGAATATCGTACTTAAGGGGAAAGTTGGCGTAACGGTGATGATAGATGGTAAAATGAGTTATATTACAGGTACCCAGTTGACTAACTATTTAAAATCTACCCCTGCATCGGCAATAAGTAAAATTGAGCTGATGTCTAACCCACCTTCTTCTTTTGATGCGGCGGGTACCGCAGGAATCATTAACATAAAACTAAAAAGAAATAAAATGCAGGGAGTGAACGGAAATGCAACTGCTACGGGCACTTATGGCAGGTACGAAAAAGGAACTGCAGGCTTAAATCTGAATTACAATGTGGGCAAGTTAAGTACTTATGCCCGTTTAAACGTAGGGCATTTCAACTCTTACAACAGACTTGTACTTAACAGGACTATCGGAAATACGCAATATAACCAAGTTAATTTATGGAGACCAATTACTGAAAGTAAATGGTTTACTACCGGTGCAGATTATTTTATGAACGATAAACACACTATTGGGGTGATGATAAAAGGTGACGACTCTCCTTATACCACCAATACGGTGAGTAATTCCATTAGTTATAACAACTTTAGTGATGTGACAGGAAAAGTAAATGTGACCAATCCACAAACTAATGGAGCCGGTAATTATGCATACAACTTAAATTATCGTTTTAAAATTGACACTAATGAAAGGGAACTTGGCTTTGATGCAGATTATGTCACGTATCAGAATTCGAGAAATGAGACCTACACCAATACTTATGCGAATGCTAATGGAACGCCAATTGGCCAACCAGTTTTACTGCGCAATAATGGTAGCGGAGATGTCAACATCTATGCGCTTAAACTTGATTATGTACACCCGATCAGTAAAACCTTTAAAGCGGAGGCAGGTTTAAAAACCAGTTGGGTAAGAACTGAAAACGACGTAAGATTTGATTCCTTAAAAAATGAAGGATGGGTAAATGCAGCCAATCGAACCAATAGGTTTTTATATACTGAACACATTAACGCAGGGTACATCTCTTTGAGTAAAAACTTTACAAATCTTGACCTTAAAGCAGGTTTAAGGGCTGAACAAACCATTGGCAACGGAACGTCTTCTGCAACTAATGTGATTATCGACCGTAGTTACGTTCAACTTTTCCCTAGTTTGTTTGCGGCATGGAAAATTGACACGGTCAATTTGATCAATGCAAAATATTCCAGAAGAATCAACAGACCATCCTACACCAGTTTAAATCCCTTTGCTTTCTACACTGATCCTTATACTGCACTACAGGGTAATCCGTTATTGATGCCTTCGTTTTCTAACAACATAGAATTGACCTATTCTTATAAAGATTTCAGGATTTTGAGTTTCAATTACTCCCGCACCAATAATCAGATATTTGAAGTGATCACACAGAATGACGTGACCAAAGAAAGCATCAGTACGCCAAAAAACCTGAACCAGTCAACTAACCTGTACATAGCAACAGGAAGCCCTTTCGATATTTTCAAATGGTGGAACACCAACAATGAGCTTGCAGTTGTATACGACATTGTAAAAACTCCAGTACAGGGGAGCCTATATAATATTGATAAGTTGAGCTGGTCTTTAAGTTCAGATAATACATTTACCCTGCCGAATAATTACCAAATGTCCTTGACCGGCACATACAGCTCTCCAGCGGTAAGTGGATTATTCAGAACGTTAGCCTATTACCAGGTAGACATATCTGCCCGTAAAACTTTTATGAAAAAAATGGCGACAGTTTCTTTAAAATTGAACGACATTTTTGACACTGGTAAATTTAGAAGTGTTTTAAAATACAATAACGTAAACACCTATTGGCAAAATGAATGGGAAAGCAGAAAAATCTCCCTAAGTCTAAGTTACAAATTTGGAAACCTGAAAATCAAAACCGCAAGGACCAGAAAAACCGGCACTGCGGAAGAACAAGGCCGGGTTTCAAACTAGGATTTAGATTTGGGCATTAAGAGCTTGATAAGATGCCCCCCTATTTTAGCACCTGTTTTACTGGAAATCAAGCCTACGAGAGTTTTGGTGATTAGGCCAGAGCCTTTAAAGACAGTCTTATTAAGCAGCAATGGAAGTGCGAAAGAAACAATTTTACCTGACAGCATATCATTGCTGTTGGGCTTTTTAATGGCAATTGGCAATTTCTTTCGCGGCTTGGGACCCAATATGTTACTGAATGAAAAACCAGTTGCTATTGCCCTGGCATCAGACAGGATATGATGACCATGAAGTTGTGCTTCTGACTTTAGCGCTAACTGCTTCTCCTTCAAATCCTTTAATCCATTAAAATTATATTTGTTTTTCATCCAAACATTTTTTTTTACCTTCAACAAAAATTTAGAATATGGAACATCACCAATCTGCCCAAGGACTCCAAACGTTAATTATTTTATTGTGCGTTGTAGCTGTTGTTATTTGCACTGCATTTTATCTTTCGTTTATTAGAAAGAGTAAAAACTCAGGACATTAATCTGGGTTATTAATTTCCAGTATTTCAATCTGGGCACCTAATTCATTAACAAGCTGCTGACTAAGATCGTCTTTGGTTTTCCAATGTCGTTCTGCACCTGTTGTTTCTGAATAAATATGACCTGACCGTTCCCCATTAATATAAATGATGTAATCACCTGTTTTAGGCACCTCTACCCTTATGGCATTTGGTTCACCATCAATTTCGACCGTAAATTCGTAGGGATTTAGGTCTTTTTCTTGCGTATTATCCATATTTTTTGCTCCTTGTACTTTACAAACAAAGGGTTTATAGTTATTGTTTGAGTGAGAAAAATTATCCACATTGATATGGATGCATTCTATGCATCAGTTGAACAGCGTGATTTTCCGGAATACCGCAATAAACCTATAGTAGTTGGTGGTTCACCAGAGGGCCGGGGTGTGGTTGCTACAGCAAGTTACGAAGCACGAAAATTTGGAATTAAATCTGCGATGTCTTCCCGTCAGGCCTATCAGCTTTGTCCCTATGCAATTTTTGTAAGACCACGCTTCGATGCATACAAAGCTGTTTCTATACAGATCAGAGAAATATTTAGTCGTTATACAGATTTAATCGAACCACTATCGCTAGACGAAGCTTTTCTGGATGTTACCGAAGATAAAATGAACATCGGCTCTGCATTGGAAATAGCTAAACAAATAAAACAAGCGATTAAAGATGAGTTAAACTTAACCGCTTCTGCGGGTGTATCCTCTAATAAGTTTGTTGCCAAAATTGCCTCAGATATGAATAAACCTGATGGCCTTACCTTTGTTGGTCCCTCTAAAATACAGGCCTTTATGGAGAATTTACCTGTAGAGCGCTTTTTTGGCGTAGGAAAAGTCACGGCAAAAAAAATGAAGAGCATGCATTTACACACTGGTGCAGATCTAAAGAAACTGAGCGAACAGGAATTAATCAATTGTTTTGGCAAATCAGGCAGTTTTTATTTTAGAATTGTTAGGGGTATCGACGAGCGGCCTGTCAGGTCTTCCAGGGAGGCCAAATCACTAGCTGCAGAAGATACATTTACCCATGATCTCGTAAATATTGAGGAAATGCATACAGAGTTAGGAAGGTTGGCAGACAAAGTTTCCGTAAGACTTGAGAAACATCAACTGAAAGGAAGAACAATTACGCTAAAGCTAAAATTTAGTGACTTCAAGCAGGTCACCAGAAATTCATCTTCTCCAAATTCTATAGCTGATTACACCACTATTTTCGAAACTGCTAAACTTCTGTTAGAACATATTGATTTGGAAGGAAAAACAGTTCGGCTACTTGGCATTTCAATGTCAAACTTTGGTGAACAAATGATCCCGAGAAGTCCGGATAATCCCTATCAGCTTACACTATTTGAAGATTAAAACAACTGTGTGTTTTCGCAGTTGACTAGAACTCTCCATCTGGTTATGTTTGTAATAAGTTTTTAATACTTGTTAAGATTATCTATTCTAAATAATTACCTAACGCTCTTAAATTATTTGTTACGCTCTTTATGAAAAACTAGCAGAAGCCGTCTACCTACGACTTCTGCTTTTTTTTGCTAAGGAATCAATACAATTTTCTTCATATTTACCGGGGCCCAGTTATTAGTTTCGGCAGATAACTTAATCGTATATAATCCTGCCTTACTAAAAGTAAACTTACCCAGCGTGACCTTTACATAATCGTTGTAGCCGGCTGTTTTTGGAATTGCTTTTGTGATCACCTGATCTCCTGAACTTAATTTTACCACTGAAGTGGCTGATGATGTTCCTACATAGGTTTCCAATGTATAAGTTCCGGGAACTTTAACATTAAACTGCCAAATGGCCGAAGATCTTGCATCTGTCCAAAAACCAATATTTTGCTCTTCTCCCCCTTCTGGACGCATGATTTCGGCGCCGCCTGGTGCGGAAAATTCTGCCAAACCAGGGTAAAGTACAATGCTGCCATCAGCCTCTGGACCTTGTATAAATGGAGTTACCACTGGCTTCCCTTTGACAATGATTTTAATAACGGTAGCAGTTTCATCAGGTGCATTTTGAGGCACGTTGATTATTACATTTCCATCCTCTTTTTTAAATACTAAGGACTTTCTATCTGCCAGTAACTGTGCCGAGGTTAGCGAATTGCTAAGTCCAGGAAGCAATAATTTACCGTCTTTTGGCCAATTAAACACATGCAGGTATAATATTGAGTTTCCATTTGTGGTTGGCTTTTCCGTTACTTTCCCCCAAGGTATTACTTTGAACGGCCCAGGTACTGTTCCGTAAATAGATTCACTATTTACTTTCATCCATTTTCCGATGTCTGCAAGGCGCTGAACAATTGGAGCAGGAAATTTTCCAGTTGGTTCCGGACCCACATTTAGCAAATAGTTACCGCCTTTTGACGAAGCTTCTATTAGGTTACGGATCAATTGTTTGCTTGATTTCCAATTGTGATCATCGGTTTTATAGCCCCAGGTATCATTCATGGTCATACAGGTTTCCCAAAGGCCTTTTATGCCAGTTGCAGGAATGTATTGTTCTGGCGTAAATAAGTCTCCTTTGATATCGCCACCCAACCTGTCGTTCGTTATAATCTGTGGCTGTAATTTTAAGAGCGGTAAAAATTTGGCTGCCCGTTCCTTTGTCATGCCAGTAGGAACATCCCACCATAATTCAGCTACGTCTCCATAATTGGTTAATATTTCACGCACTTGCGGAACGGCAACTTTATCAATATATTCGTCCATGCTTCCTTCCTGATCCTTATCCCAGTGTCCCCTTGCAGCTGCGCCTCCTTTATTTCCCCAATCGTTGGCCTGTGAATAGTAAAAGCCTAATTTCATACCTAATTTTCTGCAAGCTTCAGCTAAAGGTTTAATTAAGTCCTTGCCGTAGGGGGTGGCTTTTACCACGCTCCAATCAGAGGCTTTCGTATCGAAAAGTGCAAATCCATCATGATGCTTAGTGGTGATCACGATGTATTTCATTCCAGCATCTTTAGCCATTTTTACCCAAGCTTCGGGGTCATATTGTGTTGGATTAAACTGCTTTGCATATTCTTTATAGGTTGCTACTGGAATGCTTGCATCGTGCATGATCCATTCGCCCAAACCCGGCATATCTTTACCATTGTATTTCCCAGCCGGAATTGTGTATACACCCCAGTGGATAAACATACCAAAACGGGCTTTCTCCCACCATGCAGTTCTGGAAGTTTCTACTATTGCAGGAATTGGAGATTTGAATCCGGCGGTGTCTTTTAGATGATTGGCATGTAGCGAACCAGTGACTACAACGCTCATTAGCCCAAGTGTAAGAGCCTTAAGTGACGATCTATTGATATTCATAACGGGTTTTACTTGATTGTTATCTCAAAGATAGCCGACCATGAAAGCGTTTAATGAAGAATATTGTTAAATCATTCAGTCATTTTGGCTAAATGACTGAATGAGATCATTTCATACTTAAATTATTTTTTAGCAAATGCGTCAAGACCGCTTTGAAGATATTGCACATATTCCGCCACATCAAATGTTGCACCTACGGGTTTAACCAAAGGCTCCAAATCCTGGCTAGTCAACACATAAAATGGCTGAGAATTGGTATTGTATCTACTTGCCTGGAAGTCGCCATTCCACCACCCTAAATCATCGGTTTTATGTCTAAGGATCTTTGAATTGTGGATTTTGCTTTCTGGCATCTTGATACTCCGCTCGTCTACATACAATTGGATTAGCACGTATTTTTTGATCAAATTTGCCACCTCAGGTTTTATCCATACATTATCTTCCATCCTTCGGCAGTTGACGCAAGCCCAGCCTGTGAAGTCCAACATTACGGGTTTATTTACTTTTTTGGCGTAGGCAAGACCTTCTTCCAGTTCAAAGAATGGCGTAAAACCGATAGGGTTTTTGAAATGAGAACCGTACTTAACCGAATCAGGGAAACTTTGATCCTTTAATGATACTTCAGAACTACTCCCTGAAAGAATGAAATCCTGGGTATTCATAGGAGGTGCCAGACCGCTCAAAACACTAACAGGCGCGCCCCACAATCCCGGGATCATGTAAACTGAAAATGCAAAAGAAAAAATTGCCAGAAAAAGCCTTGGAACAGAAATATAAGGTAAGTCGCTGTCGTGAGAAAACTTCAACTTACCCAAAAGGTATAGGCCCATGAGGCAAAAGATCACAATCCATAAGACTAAAAAAACCTCACGGTCAAACCATTCCCAATGCCAAACAAGATCTGCAGCCGATAAAAATTTTAGTGCAAATGCAAGCTCAAGGAATCCCAGGCAAACTTTTACACTATTTAACCAACCGCCGGATTTTGGCATAGAACTGAGGAAGCCTGGAAATATTGCCGATAATGTGAAAGGTAGTGCCAATGCCAATGCAAAGCCAAACATACCCACTGCAGGGCCTAGGTATGTGCCTTTGGAACTGGCCTCTACCAATAAAGTACCTATAATTGGTCCGGTACATGAAAAAGAGACCAATGCAAGAGATGCAGCCATAAAAAATATCCCGCCCAAGCCTTTGCTAGTGTCAGCCTTTTGGTCAATCTTGTTTACAAATGAACTTGGAAGGGTTATTTCAAATGCTCCAAAAAATGATATTGCGAAAGTAACCAGCACAAGGAAAAAGAAGAAATTAAAGATGCCGCTTGAGCTGAATGCATTGAGTCCGGCAGAGCCGAATAGAATAGTAATTAATAATCCAAAGGCAACATAGATCACAATAATGGATAATCCGTAAATCAACGCCTGCCCAATGCCCTTTTGTTTACTACCCGCTCTTTTTGTGAAATAGCTAATGGTTAACGGAACCATTGGGAAGATACACGGCATTACAAATGCAAGAAACCCTCCTATCAGTCCGGCGATGAATGTTTGCCATAATGTTTTCTGAGCCTCTTTAGTAGGACTTATGGCCTTTGAAGCCACCTTTGCAGCACCCACAGAATCGGTAATGGATTTGGCAGCAACAGTAGCTTTAACAGCGGTATCAGCGACAGTGGTATCTGGAACTATCTCTGTAAATTCAAGATCAGAAACCGCAGTATCTGTGGTCTGAGCATGTATCGAGACTAAACTAAAAAAAAAGAGTACTCCTACCAGGAGCACTCTTAAAGTAATTTTATAATAATTAGAATTCATTTACAATTAGCTAACAGGAATAGAAAATTCGATAGTTTCTGGCGGCAGACATTGATGATCGTCGCAAACCATGAATTCAACGCTTCCTTTAACCACTGTTTTGGATGGTCCAAGTTTAACTTTTTGTTGGAACGTAACTGTTTTTTCAAAATAGCTTACGTTCATATCAAAAGTTTTCTCAAACTTAACAATTGGCTTTGGCTCTATAGTCTTGCCTACCAGCGTGTAAGCCTTTGCAGGTGCAAAAGTAAACGTAGTTTTGATAGGTCCACCTTCACCAACGTTTTGAGAATAGATGTGCCATCCCTGCTCAATCGTCGCCCTAATTAAAAGGGTTGCCTCTGTTTTAGAAGTTCTTTTTGCTACGTAACCCCATTTAACAGGCTTGAGAATCTGCCCGCTCACCGAAAGGCTAAATAGCACTGCAAAAGCCATTAAAAACAAGTTTTTCATATTTCGTCCTTTTTATGTGTTACCAAAACTAACGATATTCAGGTGAATATAGTTTCTTTTACCTCCACAATTTGACACAGACGCCTTTAAAATTACTTACAGTTTATAATTAGGGATTACGCACCCCCTCCTAATGACCGGTAAAGACGAACAGTTGCCGACAAACGTGCTGTTTTGAGCGTGGCCAACTCTAATTCGCTTTGCAGATAATTGCTTTGTGCGGTGATTACTTCCAAATAGGTTGCCATTCCATTTCTAAATAAAAGATTGGAATTTTTCACCGCTTGCTGTAGAGTGGCTACCCGTTTTTGAGAAATGTCGTATTGCTGTTTCAATTTTTCAATTTTCACCAGTTCGTCAGATACTTCGCCTACGGCATTTAATACCGACTGCCTGAATTCCAAAACCACTTTCTCGCGGTCTATTTTAGCCAGTTCATAATCTGTTTTCAATTGCTTACGCTGAAATATAGGTTGTGTAATTCCACCTCCAACAACACCAAACAATGAAGCCGGGAGGTTAAACCAGTTGCTCGCTTTTAGAGAGTTTAAACCACCACTTGCAGTAATACTTAAAGTAGGATACAAACTCGCTTTTGCAATTCCCACCTTTGCATTGGCAATGTTAAGAGATAGCTCAGCAGCTTTCACATCAGGTCGGCTGCTCAGCAAAGCAGTGGGGAAACCTGAAGGCAGATTGGATGGGATGGTCGACCTTTCCAAACTAGCCGTTCTGGCAATTGCAGAAGGAAGTTGACCAGTCAAGATGCGCAGTGCATTTTCCTGAACTGTAACGGCCTGTTCCAATTGAGGGATTAATTGGGCAGCAACCAGTTGTTGGGCCTCTGCCTGTTGTATAGCCAATGAAGTTACCTGTCCGGCATCAAACTGCATACGAATGATCCTTAAGGTACTATCGTTCAATGCCAGGTTCTTTTTGGCCACTGCCATTTGCGCATCCATCATAAGCAATTGGTAAAAACCTTGAGCTACATCGGCTACGATTCTTGTTTGTAAAGCTTTGCGGGCCTCAGTAGTTTGTAAATAAGTTGCTAGGGCAGCTTGTTTACGACTCCTGATTTTGCCCCAAATATCGGCTTCCCAACTTAATCCCAGACTGGCATTATAGTCTTCGATATGAGTGATACCAAACTGGCTGGCGCTTAGACCATTTAGTCCATTATCAGACGGTCTGTTCGAACTTGCAGTTACCTGTAAATTAAGAACCGGCAGGTTGCCCAAACGGGATTGGCTGAACAATACCTCCGAGGCTTCAATATTCTTTAGCGCCAGTTGCAGATCGTAATTTCTGACCAAAGCAGTATCGATCAGTTTCTGTATTTCCGGCTCCAAAATAAACTCTTTAATGGGCAGGGAAGCTATGCTTGTTGAATCACTAGTTACAGCATTCCTGTACGCCACAGGTGTAGCATTAGCAGGGATTGGAATGTCTTTTGAGATTTTACATCCTTGCGCAATAAGCGCAAGGAATAGGAAGATATAGCTATAATTAGGCGTTTTCATATTCAAGTTCTTTAACGTGATTAAAATTTTGACCAACAGCACGAGGGGTGCCGCTAAGTTTTTCCTGGAGGTGTTGGAAAATGATGAAGAGTACGGGAATAACAAACAATCCCAGTAGTACTCCTGATACCATTCCACCCGCTGCACCGATACTGATGGAGTGGTTACCCTGCGCAGAAGGGCCAGTTGCAATACTCATAGGAAACAATCCAAATACAAAGGCCAATGAGGTCATGATAATGGGACGAATTCTTAATCTAGCGGCTTCAATACCCGCTTCTACTAGTCCCATTCCAGCCTTTCGTTTCTGTACAGCGAATTCCACGATAAGGATCGCATTTTTAGCAAGCAATCCTATAAGCATGATGAGGGCGACCTGTACGTAAATATTGTTTTCTATACCGGTTAAACCTAACACCACAAATACACCAAAAATACCTGTTGGAATAGAAAGTATTACTGCTAGCGGCAATATATAACTCTCATACTGTGCTGATAGTAAAAAGTATACAAACACCAAGCACAGGAGAAATACTACTGTTGATTGACCACCAGACGAAAGTTCTTCGCGTGTTTGGCCAGAAAACTCATAGGCAAAGCCTGATGGCAGTTGCTCTGCGGCAGTTTCCTGTATGGCCCTGATGGCATCGCCGGAGCTATAACCAGGCTTAGGAATCGCATTGATCTGTATAGAATTGAACAAGTTGTAACGTGATACGGTTTCTGATCCGTAGATTCTGGTCAGTTTCACTAAGGTGTTAATAGGAACCATTTCACCAGCTTTATTCTTTACAAATACCCTGTCGATAGATGAGGGATCAGTCCTGTCGGCAACATCTGCCTGTACAATCACTCTGTAATACTTGCCGAAACGGTTAAAGTCTGAAGCCTGAGCGCTACCAAAATAGGCCTGCATGGTTTGCAGGATGTCCTTAACATTCACACCCAGTTGGTTTGCTTTGTCATCGTTTACTTCTAACTGTAGTTGTGGGTAGTCGGCTTTAAAAGTTGTAAAAGCAAAGGCAATTTCTTTTTTCTGCATTAACTTGCCAATAAACTCGTTCGCTACACCACTGAATTTTTCAAGTTTGCCACCTGTTTTGTCCTGAAGCACCAAATCAAGCGCCTCAACGTTACTGAATCCGGGAACAGTTGGAAAACTAAATACAAAGAAGGTACCGCCAGTGATAGCCGCCAGTTTACCACGCATGATGTTTTGGATTTCATTGATATCCTTAACATCGCCTCGGTCCTTGTTAGGTTTAAGCAATACGAAGAAGACCGCAGAAGAGGGACTATTGGAATTGGTTAACAAGTTAAACCCAGAAATAGCGGTAACAAATCTTGCCGCAGGCAATTCCCTAACTGATTCTTCAGCTTCTCTTAGAATTTTGGTTGTTCCGTCTAATGAGGTTCCTGAGGGTGTTGACATGGATACCGCAATAAATCCCTGATCTTCTGTGGGTATGAAACCAGATTTGGTATTGATCACCATAAAGATAGTGGCAACAACAATGACAACTAATCCCGAAATGGCCACCCACTTTTTCTTAATAAGGAATTTTACACCATCAATATATCGTCCAGTGACTACACCAAATGCGCTGTTAAAGCCAGTATAGAACTTTTGTACAAACCCGGTTTTAACAACAGCTCCATGTTCATCGACATGGGAACTCTTTAAAAAAAGCGCAGCTAGCGCAGGACTTAAAGTTAGCGCGTTAACTGCTGATATTACAATTGCTATAGACATAGTAAAAGCAAATTGTCTATAGAAAATACCTGTTGAACCGGTCATGAAACCGACTGGTAAAAATACCGCCGCCATCACTAAGGTGATCGATATAATCGCCCCTGTAATTTCATGCATGGCTTTCTTTGTGGCAGTTTTGGGACTCATTCCCGGATGGTGCTCCAGTTTAGCGTGCACCGCCTCGACCACTACAATGGCATCATCGACCACAATACCGATAGCCAATACCAGCGCAAATAGGGTTAGCAAGTTAATAGAAAAACCAAAAAGGCTCATAAAGAAAAAGGTGCCCATAAGTGCGACCGGAACCGCAATGGCAGGAATTAAAGTAGAACGGAAATCTTGAAGGAAGATGAACACCACAATAAAGACTAAGATAAACGCCTCAATGAGTGTATGTTCTACTTGGCTAATGGACTCATCAAGCGCAGTTTTTGTCCGGTAAAACTGATTATATTTAATACCGGCAGGAAAATCCTTTGCTGCTTTATCCATCAGTTTGTCTACTGCAATTTGTATTTCGTTGGCATTTGAACCCGCCAATTGAATTAATCCGATACCAATTCCATCTTTACCATTTAAGTGGGTTGCACTTGTATAGGAATATGCACCCAGCTCAACACGGGCAACATCTTTTAAATGCAATACTGAACCATCTGCATTGGCACGAATGGCAATGTTTTCGTATTCTTCCGGTTTAGTGAGCTTGCCTTTGTATTTAATAACGTATTCAAATACTTCCTTGCTTGTTTCGCCCAATTTTCCCGGTGCAGCCTCCAGGTTTTTGTCCTGTATGGCAGCCATCACTTCGGCAGGCGTAATTTTATAATCTGCCATTTGTGTTGGATTAAGCCAAACACGCATGGAATAGTCTTTTACCCCACCAAATATAACAGCAGAGCCTATACCCGGAATCCGCTTGATTTCTGGGATGATGTTGATCTGTGCATAATTTGCAACAAATGTCTGGTCATATTTTTCAGGATCCTCTGTATAAATGCCGATGGCTCCGATTAAACTGTTTTGTTGCTTTGTTGTAGTAATGCCTTGTTGTACCACTTCGGCGGGCAATTGACTGGTGGCTTGGGCAACACGGTTTTGGACGTTTACCGCTGCTTGATTAGGATCGGTTCCCTGTTTGAAATACACGGTGATGGCTAAAGTACCATCATTACTAGCAGTTGAGCTCATGTAGCTCATGTTTTCCACGCCATTGATGGACTCCTCAAGTGAAGGAGCTACAGAACGCAATACTGTTTCCGCATTTGCGCCTGGATAAACAGCTGCTACCAGTACTGCAGGGGGAGCGATATCCGGAAATTGCTGTAGTGGCAACTTGTTGAGGCCCAGAGCACCGAGTATGACGAGTAAAATGGAAATAACGGTGGCCAGTACGGGCCTTTGTATAAATATTTTGAACATTATAGTAGTTATTTTTTTGAAATTAATTGAGCAACCTTTTCAGCTGGTTTTTCAGGTTTGATGACTTGGCCTTCCTGAAGGCGATCTATACCACTGAGTACGATCTGGTCACCTATTTTAATACCATCCTTAACCAGGTAATTTGTCCCGCTTTTGGCAAGTATGGTGATTGGCACTTTTTTAACTTTGTTGCTGTCTGCCAAAGTAAATACAAAGATTTTATCTTGCATTTCAATAGTAGCTGATTGTGGCACTGAGAGGGCATTTGTATGCTCCACGCCCATACGGATCTTTCCAGTATTTCCAGAGCGCAATAAACCTTGTCTGTTAGGAAAAGTTGCTCTCAGAGAGATAGAACCTGTTTGTTTATCAAACTGCCCGTCTACCATGTCTATTTTTCCTTGTTGCGCATAAACTGTTTGATCAGCAAGTACTAGCGATACATCAGGTATATTTTTCATCCGATCTGAAATTGATTTACCAGTATACCTTTCATTGAAACTGATGAAGTCATCCTCTCCTAACGAAAAATAGACATGCACTTCGTGTGCATCGGAAAGTAAAGTAAGCGGGGCGGCATCTGCGGCACTTACCAAACTTCCTTGCTTTTTCGGTAACCTACCAACATACCCATTTACCGGTGCCTTAATTAATGTGTATCCGAGGTTAATATTTGCGGTGGCTACCCCAGCCTTAGCTTGTTCAACATTTGCCTGTGCAACCTCAGCGGCAGCTTTTGCACTTTTAAGCTGAAATTCAGACACCACCTTATTGGCCACAAGCGGCGTCAGCTTCTCCACCTCCAATTGGGCATTGGTTACGGCTGCTTTTGCAGATTGCAAGGAAGCTTTAGCATTGTTTAACGCTTCCCTAAAAGGAAGTTCGTTGATTTTGAAAAGCGGCTGTCCTTTTTGAACCAAGGCACCTTCATTTACAAAGATCTTTTCTAGCGCTCCCGAAACCTGAGGACGAATCTCTAAATCTACTGCTCCTTCTATTGATGCGGGATACTCAATAAATGTGGTTTCCGAACTTTTAGCAATGGAAATAACCGGAAGTGATTGTATAACAGGTGCTGCTACCTGCATTTTCTCGCCGCCAGTGCAACCGTGGAGGGAAAGCGAAATAAATAAAATAAAAAATATCTTAACGTTAATAGATCGTTTAACAACGTTAAGTAAATGTGAGTAAGGAAGGTTATATTTCATGATAATTGTATTTTAAAATTTGTTTGTGATTAATTGTGAGTGAATAGTGACTAAGAAAAATTGTATTGCTAACATGCTGTAAGTCATTTAACAGCGTTAAGTAGAATTTGTAAAAAAAAGGGTTCTCTCTAACCCATTAGTTAATCATTGATATTTTTAATTATTCCCTTTATTGCGTCTTGTAAAATATGTTGATTCATCTCCTGTCCCCTACCTTTATTAACCAAATTGATCGAGATCAATCCGTGGATGATCGACCAGAAAGTGTAATACTTTCTACATATAAATTCTTCATTTGAATTTTCGGGTGTAACCAGTTTTTCAATAACATCCCAAAACTGGTCATCTGCTATCTCTGCCTCCGGCATGGACTTTTTTAGTTCACAACAGTTCATGTCTACACCATACATTAAACGGTAAAGTTCTTTGTTTTCAAATGCGAAATTCCAATAAGCAATCCACATTGCTTCCAGTTGTTTTTCAGGTACCGTCTCCGTATTCATGGCTTCGCGCACATCGCGGCCTAAAATCACATAGCCTTTCCTCGTTAATTCTAACAAAATACCTTCCTTGTTGGCAAAGTACTCATATATTATAGGAGCGGTGTATTCAATCTTGTCCGCAATTTTGCGCATACTTAGGGATTGCCAACCTTCATCTTTTACAATATCAAGGGCAGCATCCAAGATATTAATCCTGGTCTCATCCTTCAATCTCGCAATGCGTTCCTTACTTCCCATAATAATTATGATAGGCGTAAATAATTTAACACCGTTAAGCAAATGTAGAAACACCTTACATAAAATCTATCATATATTTGTCAAATACTAAAAACTGATGGAAAAGCTTAGTTTTACGAGACAAATGGAATAAAAATGCAAGTAGAATAATCGGGCATGAGCAAAAACGTAACTCTTAAAGATATTGCAAAGGCATTGGACTTATCTATTTCCACTATCTCAAAAGCACTAAACGATAGCTATGAGATTAGCTCGGATACTAAAAATATAGTTTTGGCTTATGCAAAATCCCAGCGCTATTCTCCAAATCGAATGGCTAAAGGTCTGAAAGAAGGTAAAAGCAGGTCAATTGGCGTTGTTGTTTGCTCATTAGATAATAACTTCGTTTCACAAATGCTTGATGGGATTGACAAATACAGCACTGAAAAAGCTTACCAAATCATTATCATGCAAAGCAAGGAATCTCATGAACAGGAAATTGCCTGCTTATCCCTCCTTTACGCTGGAGGTGTAGATGGCATTCTTATCTCACCCGCGTACCAAGGCGTTGATTTAAGTTATCTGAATTCACTTCAAGAGAGTGGTTTGCCGGTGGTTTTGTTTGACAGGTTGAGCGATCAGATTGAAACACATAAGGTAGGTGCCGACAACTTTAAAGGAGCTTATGAAGCAACAACCCATTTAATAGAAGCGGGTTATAAAAAAATAGCGCATTTAAATACAAATACAACTTTGAGCATTACTACAGAGCGCTTAAACGGCTACAAAAAAGCACTCTTAGACAATGGAATTGAATTTAGATCTGAACTAGTGAAGTTTTGCGACTATGCAGATACCACTACACTGACAAATGACCTTGAAGATTCCATAACATATTCATGAACCTGGAAGAAAGACCGGATGCCATATTTACTGCTACTGATCAAATAACAACAAGATGTTTAGCTATTTTAAATAAATTTAACTACAAAATCCCAGAACAAGTTGCTATCATCGGTTTCACAAATACAGACCTCGCCGAGGCTTTAAATCCATCACTCAGTACTGTGCATCAACCCGCATTTGAAATTGGTGTGCAAGCCGCGCAGAAACTTATTTCATTAATTGAAAGCAGATATAAAGTGACAGAATTTGAGACTATAGTATTAGACACAGTTTTAATGGTTAGAGATTCTACCCGAAATCGTTTGCGTGGTTAATTAGAGAGAAATTTCTTAGGTTAAAGATAATACCTGTATAATTGCAACATTGTTTCTAACCAACTATGCAAAAGAATCTTGATGTATTGGTATTTGGCGAGTTGCTGGTCAGGCTTAGTTCGTCTGGTGAGTTTCTAAAAGGTGAAGAAGATCGCATTTCCATTTTCCCGGGTGGATCTGAAGCGAACGTTGCGGCCTCTCTTGTGCAAAATAAGTTACCTGTTACTTATTTGACTGCTCATCCAGAAAACGCATTAGCAGGTGCCGCATTGGAACGCCTAAATTCTTTAGGGGTGAATACTTCCAGATCTATCATTTCAGGCACCCGTTTGGGTTTATATTTTCTTTTATCTCCGAACGGCCTTACTAATGGAGAGGTCGTATACGATAGAAAATACTCATCGTTTAGTATGTTAGCACCTGGTCAAATTAACTGGGACGAAAAAATGAAGGGACACTCCTGGTTTCACTGGTCTGCGTTAACCCCTTCTTTAAATTTTAATACCTACCTGGTAATTGCTGAAGCATTGGATGCTGCAACCCGGCACGGATTGAAAATATCTGTAGATCTGAATTATAGAAGCAGGCTTTGGGATTATGGCCACGCTCCAATTGAACTCATGCCCAAACTCGTAAAGCACTGTCACGTTATTATGGGAAACATCTGGGCAGCCAATAAAATGCTTGGTACCCCGGTAAATGAAAATCTAAATCGTGATACTAGTCCGGAGATTTATTTTAAGGAATCTATTAAAAGTTCAAAGGATATTTTTGCAAATTTTCCAGTTTGTAAGCATGTCGCCAACACGTTCAGGTTCATGGACAACAGTTCACACAATTTATTCTACGGCACTTATCATACAAGAGATAACGACTACTGTTCAGCTATTTTAGAGACCAACAAAGTAGTGGATAGAATTGGAAGTGGCGATGCCTTTATGGCTGGACTACTCAATGGCATTTTAACAGATTTAGACGGACAACAAATTGTTGAAATGGCAACCAATGCAGGTTATAACAAGCTTTTCATCAAAGGAGACTTTGGAGATGGCAATTTTAGCGGATAAAAATGAAAAAAAATACGTTACAGTACATCACGCAATATCCAGTAATTCCCGTCTATTATAACGACGATGTAGAGGTATGCTTAGAGGTTTTGAAGAGCTGCTATAATGGAGGAATTCGTGTTTTTGAGTTTACAGATCGCGGTGCGAATGCAATGGCAAATTTTAAGGTGATGCTCAGTTACAGGGACAAAAATTTACCAGAACTTATTTTGGGTATTGGAACCATAAAAACAGTTGAAAAAGCAGAACAATATATAAATCTTAAAGCCGACTTTCTTGTTAGTCCTGTTGTAAAAAAAGAACTTGCCGCAATTGCAGCAGCGCATGACATTTTCTGGATACCAGGCTGTATGACTCCAACGGAGATAAGTGCAGCAGAAGAACTTAATGCAAAATTGATAAAGCTATTCCCGGGGGATTTATTAGGTGCAAACTTTTTAAAGGCAATTAAACCATTGTTCCCAACACTTAAGTTTATGCCAACGGGTGGTGTGAGTCTGGAGGAAGAAAATGTGAGAAATTGGCTTAGTGCTGGCGTATCCGCCCTGGGGTTAGGTTCGAAGCTCTTCGATAAACCTGTTAATGCTGTTGGATATGATTGGCTTTCAAGCAGGTGCAGTAAAATGTTGGAGTTGGTTAAAAGTTTCGAATATTAATTCCTGCCATTTTCCTTATCGTACAATTCTATAATCTTACTTTGAAGCCTAATCACCGTGGCCTCCAGCTCGCTTATTTTATTTGTAAGACCGCTTATGATATCTGTATGTCCCCCTAACTCGTCTTCCCCAACCTCAAATAACTGCCTGAAGGACAATCCATGTATACCAGCAATTTGATTAATCCTGCTAAAGTTTGGGTCGGTAATATTGGTTTCAAGCTTCGAATAAGCGGGGATAGAAATTTCCAATAAATCAGCCATCGCTTTCTGAGTTACGCCCTTTCTTTGTCTCAAAATTTTAAATTTCTCTCCTAAAGTTTTCATAAACACTAATTAAGTTACCAAACAATGAAAACAAAATTAACGATTATTAAACTAAATAACTAGAAACAACCCAAATGTTCCTTAAGATTATTTTTTATTTTGTCTCAGGATAAACACCAGGAGCATTAAGGCCACTGACAGGCCCGATAACCCAGGAAATAGAATGAAGATATACAGAACACCACAAACCAAGATGAGCGCAAGAATAAACAAAATTCCTTTTAGGGGAGATTCCATTTTGAAGGCCGCTATTATCGCAAATACGAAAAATACTGCCGCTATGGTATATAAAAACATATGCAAAGATGCACTTTAAATGTTAAGTTAATGTTAAGTCATCCATAGGCTAAGAATTCAAGAAAGTTTAAAGTTGCAGTTTCAAAATATCTGCATTATTCCCATCGATGCGATAGTGAAAACTTTGATCTATTACAACTTTACTTCCAGTAAAAAGCGATGTAGCAGTATACTGTTTATCGGTAAGTCCTAGTCTACCTAAAGGAATTTCGTAATCCATCCCATCTTTTGAGAAATTAAATAATGCCAGGTATAAATATTTCCCAGCTCGCTTTAAGAAAATTGAACCTGACCTTGTGCCCGTATTGCCGTCAAGAGGTATAAACGCTTTTCCATCACGAGCAATTTCCAATAAATCCATATTCTGTAAAAGACTCTTAGACCTTTCTGTCCACGGTCCATTAGTAGAAAAATCATCACCTGTAATCAATGTTCCGGTGATTAAAGCTGAAGCAAGTCTAGCGTTATTTGAACCTTCGCTTTCGTTATCAAATACAACATGATCAGCGTCAATAAAGTTATATACATTGGTTTGCCACCAGCCATAGTTAACACTATTTAAAGTGTATTCTGTATCCTTAACAGTTTTCCAGGCATCGCAGGCTATTCTTCTTACATGTGCATATCTCCCTGTAGCTAAACTCGGTGAAATGGCTGCGTATATCAGCATTTTATTATCTAGTCTTTTAACTAAATACTCCATTCCAACCCGATATGCTTGCATACCAGTTTTAACAGATGGATCGAAGAAACTGCTTGATTCTGCTGTTGCATGTCCTAAAAAGTCGATTTTAATCATTTTAAAACCGCAAGCATTTAATTTATCGATGATATAATCTATGCGTCTTAAAGTACCGGGGTGAGTAGGATCGAGAGCCCTGGCTCCGTCAAAATCATGATAGCCATCTTTTACTTTAGTCCACATTTCAGAGAACTTATAGTTGCTCCCCTCTGCTTCCCTATCATTTTTCGATTTAAAACCCCAATCTGTAAAAGGGGCCCAATATACACCTGGCTGCAGTCCTTTACTTTTGCAATGATCTGCAAACTCCTTCAGCTTGCTGAAATCGCCGCGCATCCCTCCGGTAAAATTATCCCAAAATGAATCCAGATCAATGTAGGCGGTTTGACCACTTCTAAACTTGGGAAGCGCTGTGGCAAAATAATCTACGACCTTAATGGCTTTTTCGTAACTCAGCTTCTCTTGTATCACACCCCAGCTGTTCCAACCGAATGGAACTGGTTTAGTCCAATTGAATACATATGGTGGTTCTTGTAACCTGTTTGCCTTACCATATTCCGATAATCCTTTTCTCCAATCGGCGAAATACCCCACAAATACTTTAGGGGATTTAACCATATTACCGGAGACGGACCCGTGACCAATCTTGTCTCTGGTAACATCCTGATCCACGTATCCTCCAAACACATCCAATTCTTCTAGCTGATCCATTTTACCATGAGTTTTGACACCTGTTTTCCAAACCGTGTGTTCGAGGGAACCGACAATCAAACCTTTGCGACTATCATTATCATAGATCGCACCAACCTCCGAACTGGTATTATCAGTTTCGTTAGCTGTAGATTTTGCATCATAGCGAATGAAAGTGTCATTATCAAATGGCACAAACAACACCCGGTTATCGCCTTTGGCGTAAAGATTTACTTTTTTGGAATAAACCGGACTCATCTTATTACTAGAGAGGTTAGCACCTTTTAATATGACCTCTGAAAAGAAATAATCTCTATCTCCATATGTATAAAACACCTGTTCCATGGTGGGCATACCTGCTTTAGTAAGTACCACGGTATACTTTTTACCTTGCCCGAATTGGTCATTAATAGCTATTTTATTAATCTTTAGCGATGTATAATTTGTACTCTTCAAAAACTCGCCACCATTTAGAACCTTGCTTAAAGCAGAAGAAATTATGGTCTGAGATCCAATTTTAACATCGTAAGTCCCTAAAGAAGTGTAGTAAATTATGGAAGAGGATTTCCCAAAAGGAATAACATACGAATTTAACCTTTTGATTGTCGCATTGGCACAGGCTTGCTGTGCTAAAACAAAGCAGGTGATCAGGATTACATTCCAGGCTACAACTCGAATCTTATACATATATTTCACTTTAACTAACTCCAAAAGTAGAGGTAAATTTAAGCGTATAATTCTGTGTTACTGCCATTACATTATGTAATATTAACAGTTTCTTATAGATCCGTAATCAGCTTGTATTTTGGCACCAGTATTTTCATCACTAGCCAGGCTACAAGATAGGCCAGGGCACAGATGGTAAACATAATGGTATAACCAGTTTCAATAGTTCCAAGTGCTTTGTATTTATCAAATAATGCACCACCTAATTTAGTGATGAAAACACCCCCCAAACCTCCTACCATTCCTCCTATACCAACTACGGAACCTATAGCTTTTTTTGGGAACATATCTGATACGGTAGTAAAAAGATTGGCAGACCAAGCCTGATGTGCGGACGCACCAATTCCAATCAAAACAACAGGAATCCAAAATGTTATGTGTCCTAAAGGCTGTGCGGCGAGAACCACAAGTGGAAAAAATGCGATCATCAACATTGCTTTCATGCGCCCATCGTAGGGCGCATATCCTTTGTTAATGAAATACATGGGAAACCATCCACCCCCAACGCTGCCAAACATCGTCATACTGTACAATACTGCAAGTGGTAACATTACTTGGGTATCCACCATTCCATACTGATCTTTTAAATAGGCGGGTAGCCAAAACAAGAAAAACCACCATACTCCGTCTGTCATAAATTTGCCGACCACAAATGCCCAGGTTTGTCTGTAACCCAATAACGCAAACCAAGATATCTTTGCATCAGCAGATACCGGCTCCTTAATTGCTACAAAGCCCTCAATTTGCTCGTCATTAATGTACTCCAGCTCTTCTGCCGACATTCTCTTTTGCTCTTCTGGCTTATCATAATATTTAAACCAAAATATCAACCATAGAAATCCTATGCCTCCAATTAGCAAAAAAGCAGCTTCCCAACCCCACTGCTTTGCGATAAAAGGCACCGTAAGTGGTGCTAGTACCGCACCAACGTTTGTTCCTGAGTTGAAAATACCGGTAGCGAATGACCTTTCTTTTTTTGGAAAATACTCGGCCGTTGCTTTAATTGCTGCTGGAAAATTGCCTGCCTCGCCAAATCCAAGTATTGCTCTTGAAAACATAAATCCTGCAATTGAGATCGATATTGAAGCAATACCGGCAAATCCTAACGCTGTTGCAATCCCCTGTCCTATTGGGATAGCTAAAGCATGTACAATGGCTCCAATGGACCATATAATAATTGCCCAGGCATATCCTTTATTAGTGCCGAGCTTGTCTACTATACGACCTGCAAAAAGCATGGATATTGCATAAGTAAATTGAAAAACAGAAGCGATGTTTGCGTAGTCACTATTACTCCAGCCAAAAATATCCTCCAAATGAGGCTTAAGAAGACTTAAAACCTGTCTGTCTAAATAATTAACAGTAGTAGCAAAAAACAGCAGTGCACAGATAGTCCACCTGTATCTGGTAACTTTTTTCCCGTTCATTATATTTGGTTTGGTGTGTTATTATTATTTTAGGTTGCTCATCGCAGCAACAATTCCATGCTCATTAATATAGTGATAATTTTTTTCAACTTGTGCTAAAAACTCTGGATGCAAGGCTAAATTATAACTCCAAAATACATTGTCATTTAATACGTTTCCAGGATATTCAGAAACATCGGATTTTCTATAAAAATATTCGGCCTGATCATCAGTTATGGCATAATCATGCCCATTATAGCTTCCGAAATATAATTCGCCTTGTTTTTTAGATACCTTCATAAAAGTCAAATAGGCGGAAAAACCAAAAGCAATTCGTTCAGGCACAGCATCAAAAAGCTTAAAATACTGGATCAGTACCGGTAAAATTCTGATCTTTAGTTTCATGCTGTACTGAAAAGTAATGCTCAGCCACTGATGCTCAATAAAGGGATTGGCAAATCTATCTAAAACTGCTTTCGAGAACTTATAAGACTCTTCTAAAGCAACATCATAAGGAATTGCCGGAACGATTTCCGAATGCATCACTTGATCAATATAATTTCTAATCTGCATATTGTTCATTGCTTCAGAAACAGTAGGTATTCCTGAAAGAAAGGCTATACCACATGCCAAGGTGTGTGTTCCGTTTAACAGCCTCACTTTAAGTTCCCGGTATATTTCTATGTCAGGCTTTATGACAACTCCATCGTCTGCGCTTTCCAGATTGACAATACTCGCCGCACGTTCATCCCCCTCGATCGCCCACAAGCGATAAGGCTCGGCCATAATTAGCAACTCATCCTGATAGCCTAAATCATGCGAGAGTTCCGATCTGGTCCGCTCATCTGGTTTACCTGGAATGATTCTGTCTACCAGCGAATCGCAAAAGATCGCGTAATTCGTGAGCCATTCGGAGAACTCAGCTTCTAGACTATTGTAAGCAATCAATTCCTCTACAATTGACTTTAGTTTCTTACCATTATTTGGAATAAGTTCTGTTGCGATGATGACAATAGCAGCACTTTCGTCTTTTAGGGCCTGATACCTGCTGTATAAGACTGCCAATAATTTTGCAGGATAAGAAACCGGCGGACCTCCGTGTATTGATTCATGAAGTAGAACAATACCCACTTCAGTAGTGTTAGAAACGATAATCTGCAGTGAGGCTAGTTTTGCCAAATTCAATACCTCATTCCATTGGTTATTGGTAGATAAAACCCGGCTAATAGAAGAATTAATAATGTTTTCGCTTACCTCTTTACCATCGCTCAGTCCTCTTACACATATGGTAAAAAGCCCATCTTGTTTTTCAAAATCAGCCAAATCGCCCTTGCTGGTAGATTTTACTACCACAATCCGGCCGTTAAATATTCCAAGTTTATTGGCTTTGTCTATGAAGTAGTCGGGAAGTCCCCTCAAAAGAACGCCAGTACCAAATTGCAGTACTTTTTCAGGAAGATCAGAAATAGCGGGAGAAGTAAGTTCGTTAACGGCAGTATTAACGCTACTGAGTGTTTGTTTTGATAAAATCATTTAATAAATTCATACAGTGCTTAAACAAGTCTACATAAATAATATATAGATTAAATGCATTGTATTGATTTTATTTACGCAATCGTTATCGTGCAGGTCAACCGAATAGGTCACTGCTCAAATACCGGTCACCACGGTCGCAAGCAATAAAAACAATTAAACCGGACTCCAATTCCTCCGCCAATTTCAAAGCACAGCATAGTGCCCCGCCTGTGCTCATGCCAGCAAATATACCTTCTTTTTTTGCTAGCTTTCTGGCCATAGCCGTCGCATCCTGTTGCGAAACATCCATTACCCTATCCACACGGCTCGCATCAAATATTTTAGGTAAGTAAGCAACCGGCCACCTCCTGATTCCTGGAATTGATGATTCTTCTGTAGGCTGACAACCAACAATTTGTACATCCTGATTTTGTTCTTTTAAAAACATCGAATTTCCCATAATGCTTCCGGTAGTTCCCATAGCACTTACAAAATGAGTGATCTTACCCTCAGTATCCCTCCATATCTCAGGCCCTGTTGTTTTGTAATGCGCCAAATAATTATCAGCATTTGCAAACTGATTTAATAAGTAATAACCATCAGAAACTCCTTTCTCTTCTGCATAATCCCTACAAGCCTCGATGTTGTCTAACAAAGTTACTTTAGCGCCGTAAGCTTCCATGGTAAGCGTGCGTTCTCTTGTGGAATTTGATGGCATCACCAACTCTATCTCCAGATCATACATACTGGCAATCATGGCAAGTGCAATACCAGTGTTCCCACTAGTGGCTTCAATCAGTTTAGTTCCTTGTTTAATATCACCACGCTCAATAGCACTTCTAATCATATTAAGGGCTGCCCGATCTTTCACGCTACCACCTGGATTATTGCCTTCCAGTTTTGCATAAATTTTAACAGCCGGATTATGATGCATACGCGTTACCTCTACCAGGGGCGTGTTGCCTACAAAGTCAATGATGCTACCCATACTAAATTGTATTTTTTGTTTCTACTACTTTAACTGTTGACTGATGATAAACTGTTGAATTGGCAGGAACGCTTTTAGTTAACCAAACATTACCCCCTATTACACAAGACTCGCCAATAGTGGTATCACCGCCAAGTATTGTAGCACCTGAATAAATGATCACGTGATTCTCAATTGTAGGATGCCGTTTCGTATTTGCTTTGTTCTTGTCAACGCTTAATGCTCCCAGTGTAACTCCCTGGTACAATTTTACATGATTTCCGATAACAGCGGTTTCACCTATGACAATTCCGGTTCCATGATCTATAAACAAATGTTCCCCAATTTTTGCCGCCGGATGAATATCTATCCCCGTCACAGAATGTCCATGCTCTGTAAGTATCCTTGGAATTATTGGTATGTCTGCATTCAATAAAGCATGTGCTATGCGATACAAAGCAATTGCCAGGAAACCAGGATAGCTCCTGATCACCTCAAATTCACTTTTCGCGGCCGGATCGCCATTCAATATAGCACTAATGTCCGTATTCATTTTTCGATACAGTTCAGGCAACTTAGCAAAAAAAGCCTCAGCAATGGCATCATTGTCACAATCTTCACATACTTTGGTGGCATTTAGTATGCGCACTAATTCTTTTTGCTGTTTTTGAAACAAGCGTTTAATTTCATTTACAGAGTAGTCTGGGGTGGTTAACCGCTCAGGATAAAGCAGATTTAGCAGGTTCATGGCCCATTCCGAGATTTCAAAATTAGAAGGAACGGCTTCTATCAGACTCTGTTTATGGTGTAAATGATAGTAAAAATCCTCATTCATATGATTAGTAGTATTAAAATCAATGGGTTAGTGTTATACAATTAGGGCAGCAAAACCATCTGTTTATAAAGCTTAACGAGCGTTTCATCGGGATTAAAACAATACCCGGGATGAACCCTTGAGGTTTGTATTGTTGTACTTCTTACCGCCGTTAACCATCTAAATCTGGATGGCACATCAAGTAAAGCGATGGGACCTCCTCGTTTATCTCCGGTACAAATGAATTCGATAGCCTCGAGGTGTGGTTTTAGCTCTAACTCATCAAATAACCCGTTAAAAGAAGAAAGCCTCCTTTGATCCAATTGATAAAAAATCTTCAAAAACTTTTGTTTCGAACAATATAGTATTACACCAATATTTACAAATTCATCACGCTCTACCTGAGGCACCCAGCGGATTACCGCATACTCATACAATTGCTGTCCTTGCATTATTGGCCTCATTAATAAAAGTGTGAGAATTTGCGATACGAAGCAATAGAAAATTTACATAAATGGCACGCATTTCTTCTGCGGTCTCAGTGGAAGAATCATTTACAAGGAAGTCATCTGGTACCAATGCTACAATTGAACTGATCACTTCTTTGGAAAGCAGCGATTTGAATTCCTCATCAACGTCCGCTAATAACGATGCCTGAGGTAGTAAAACGTGATCTTTTATCAGTGTAAATGGCTTAACAGCCTGTTCTTCCCAATTACCCAAATTGTGATGAAAATACAAACATGCACCATGGTCTATTAACCATAATTCTTTATGCCATATTAACATATTGGTATTACGAGGAGTACGATCCATGTTTGTCAGCAAGCAATCCAACCAAACGATCTGGGAAGCCAGCTTTGGATCTATTTTCACAACCGCCGGATCATGAGTAATAGAACCTGATAAGTAATGAAGACCTAAGTTGAGTCCCACACTTGCCTTCAATAAATCCTGGATTTCCTCGTCAGGCTCAGTTCTGCCAAACGCCTCATCAAGGTTGACATAGACAATTTCAGGTACCCTAAAACCTAATATACGTGCCAGTTCCCCTCCTATTATTTCTGCAATAAGTGCTTTTGTCCCCTGCCCTGCGCCTTTAAACTTAACCACATACAGAAATTCGTCATCAGCCTCTGCTATTGCGGGCATTGATCCACCCTCCCTAAGTGGGGATACATATCTGATAACATGAACAGATCTTAAACTAGCCGGGACTTGCTTCATGGCCTGAAATTAGACCAAAAAAATGATAAACAGGTAATGAATAAAAAATATGACTGCAAATTAATAGAACAAAGCTAAATCTACACTTGTGTTTTTAAGAGCCTTTTGTAGATGATCAGATTCATTAAAATGAGTGCCATCCCATAAAATATGTCTTCGACTGGTATAGTCAGCAATCTAATACCTATAATCTCCTCACTATTGTACCACACTACCGGAGCTTCAAGGCCGGTTCCCGTTAATAAACCGTTGACGATAAAAAATGGCAGGAGCAGCACGAGATAGATCAAATAAAACTTGCCCAGCCAAACCACCTTTATTACATATTTTGCTAAGACTAACAAGCTTGCTAAAGTAATAAAGGTAACCATCGGGTATATGTGACGGTGATTTATTGCACCGAGCGCTGTAAATATCAATATCAGTGAAATGGTCAATAAATTTTCTTTTGGAGGGCGTAAACCTTCAGTAAAAAGCAAATCCAAACAATGGTAAGTAAATACACATGAATAAGGGATGCAAAGAAAAAATAACACCTCTTCAACCGGTAAATTTGAAATGTTAACTCCAATAAGGTAATCAGGATTGAAACCCCATACTGATATGCTGGTAAAGTAGATGTCCCAAGCAATAAACAGTAAACCTGTAATCACAACAGCTGGAAAAAAAGCCTTCCAGGTTTTATAGAAATTAAGCTTCGGGTGGAAGGAAAATACAAAAGGAACTATGATTGTAAAGAAATCAATTAAGAGGTAAGTGTACTTCATAGTTATCGCTTACCCTTAATCTCCAAAAAGTATTTAAAGGGAACCCATAACATCCCAAAACATTCTCCGTGATCTTTGGTAAGGTGCTTATGGTGCATTTTATGTGCCCGTCTTATCGCTTTAAAATACCAGTGATCAGAATTCCTAAAAACTTTAAATCTTTGGTGGATGAAAATGTCGTGCACAAAAAAGTAAGCAGCACCATATAAGGTAATTCCTATTCCAATGCATAGGGCTACGTAATTGTTATAGAATGATCCGAGGGCTAGACAAACTATACCTGGTATCGCAAATATCAGAAAAAACGAATCATTGAATTCTAAGAAGCCTTCAGTATCCTTTTTATGATGGTCCTTATGTAAAACCCACAAAAGACCGTGCATTAAATATTTATGTGTTAACCAGGCTACTCCCTCCATACCGATGAAGGTGCCTGTGACTATTAAAAAATTCATTAAAAAGGTCATAGCTAAAATAGTTTTGAATAAGCTTGTTCAACTTGGTTGAAACAAATCTTCAACCAATCCGTATACAATTCAGGGTGGACCGCAATTTCTTTTGAAAGATCAGCCAAAGTAATGTATCTATAGCCAGCAACCTCTTCCTCATTAATTTTTGGCAGATCATCGCAGATACCAAAAAATACATGATCCAGTTCATGCTCCGCAATTCCATCATTTAAATCAGCTTTATAGGTAAAGTTAAAGACGTATTCCAGTTTACAACTCATACCCATTTCTTCTCTTAACCTTCTATTGGCCGCTGCGAGGTTATCCTCCCCCAAGCGTGGATGACTGCAGCAGGTATTCGTCCACTTCCCTCCTGAATGATATTTATCAAAAGCACGCTGTTGTAATAAAAGCTCACCTTTATTGTTAAAGATAAATACAGAGAACGCCCGGTGAAGCTTACCCAAAACATGTGCCTCAATTTTATCCATCGTTCCAAGAATATTATCTTCAACATCAACGAGTATTACTTTTTCAATTGTCATTTTAATTTTTTCAATTCTGTAGTTGTGAGTTTTGCCGACCCAATCATATAGGTAACAATTCTCTCTTTTAATTTTTGATCTTTTAAATCGTTTAAACCATTCAGCAATATCATTTTATCTGTTTCTATCTCGTTGTTGTATCCCAGAAATCCAGGAAGATTACTCTGAATAGAAAATCGTAAAAACCGCTGTTCCAGATTACCTGGATCAAGTTTAATAGATTGTTCGATAAGCGACCTGCCTTTATAAAACCTAGCCAGCTTATTAAACGGATTAAATGTATGTTTAGCCTGCATCATTTCTGCAACACCTTTATAGCAAACTAGAAGTGGACTAGAACTAATATCAATGTCCTTAAGAACTCTTGAAAACTTTTTTGCAGCGTTTTTGTCGTCTGCCGACTTATAAAAAAGGATTCTCAATTCCTCCGCTTGTGGTTCGTCAAAGTTAAATGACGTCATCGCAAACATCGATATCAAGACCAGCAGTTTCATATGGCATTCATTTTATAACGCAGTACTGAGTCGAACATTAAGCTAAACTTGTGGCGATTGGAAATTCTGATGCGCTCATTCATTACCTTTTCAGCCGTACATTTCTTAATCTTATTAAATAACTCTTTGTAATAGATATATGCAAGATAGACACCATTTCCGGAAGTCGACGGCAATCTTTTAATCCCCTCAAAACCATCTTTGAAATCCTGTTCTATGTCTTGCTCTATTAACACTTTTTCTGCATTAGTGAATTTAGAAAGGTCTAAATTAGGAAAATAATTACGACTCAGAACTTGATAATCAGCTTTTACATCCCTCAAAAAGTTTATCTTCTGAAATGCAGAGCCGAGTTTCATGGCCGAATACTTTAACCGTTCATAATCATCATTATTTCCGTCGGTAAATACCCTTAAGCACATTAATCCAACAACTTGCGCAGATCCGAGTATATACTCATTAAATTTTTCCGGCGTATAAATGGTTTCCCTCAGATCCATTTTCATGCTCTGCAAAAATAACTCAATCAATTCAAGATCGATTCCGTAATCATTAACTACCTGTTGGAAAGAATTTAACACAGGGTTCAAGCTAATCCCGTGATCGATCGCTTCCAGGCAATCTGCTCTAAACTTTTTAAGCAAATATTCCTTATCATAGTCATGAAAACTGTCTACAATTTCATCCGCCAGCCTCACAAAACCATAAATGGCATAAATTGGATCACGTAATTTTTTATTTAGGAAATATATACCTAACGAGAAACTGGTACTGTAACTTTTTGTAGTCAACTTACTGCAATCCGCAGATAGCTTGTCAAATAGCTCTTTCATAAATTAATCGTTTAAATAGTTTATCATTTGTAATGCAGAAACATTTCCGGAGATTATCGATGGAGGAACTCCCGGACCGGGAACGGTTAGCTGACCTGCGTAAAACATCCCATGGATTTTTTTATTCTTTATCGACGGTTTAAGATTTGCAGTTTGCATCAGCGTATTGGCCAAGCCATATGCATTGCCTTTAAATGAATTGTAATCGGTTATGAAGTCCTTAACACAATAGCTCCTGTTATAGTTGATTTCTTTTCGTATGTCATTTCCTGTAAAGGCTTCCAATCTATCCATAATAACATCAAAGTACTGAAGTCGAAGTGCTTCGGAATCAGTAAGGTCAGTTGCAATCGGCATTAGGATAAAAAGGTTTTCATGTCCCTCAGGTGCCATACCACCTTCTGTTTTAGAAGGACAGCAAACATAGAACAATGGGTTAGAGGGCCATTTTGGCGATTCATAGATTTCTAAAGCATGCTGATCTAAGTCAGCGTCAAAAAATAAACTGTGGTGCTTAAGTCTGCTCACTCTTGTTTTAACACCCAAATAAAAAATTAAACAGGAGGGCGCCAGGACTCGGGAGTCCCAGTATTTCTGAGAATAGTTGCGGAACGGCTTATCTAACAGCTTTTGTTCTACATGTTGGTAGTCGGCAGCAGCAATCAAACCGCTATAAACTTTCTTATGCTTGGTCGAGATTACTTCTATTAGCTTATTGTCAATTTCTTTAATCCCTTCAACTGAAGTGCCAGTATAAAAATTTACGCCTTGCTGCTCAGCTATTAACTTCATAGCATCCACAACTTTACCAAAGCCACCTTTTGGATACCATGTTCCCAATTTTAACCCTGCATAATTCATCAAACTATATAATGCAGGCGTATCTTTTGGCATAGCACCGAGAAATAAAACAGGGAATTCCATAAGCGCGATTAGTTTAGGGTTTTTAAAAAACTTACGTACATGCTTACTGAACGATGTGAATACCTGTAATTTAAATACACCCTTTACGAGATCCATATCCAGAAACTCTTTTAGACTCAATCCTGGCTTGTAAACCAATTTTTCGATCCCCACCTGATATTTAAATTCAGCTTCCATCATAAAATCTTTCAATCGTGCGGAACTTCCTTCTTCAATGGATTCAAACAGTTTGCAGAGCGATTCAAAATCTGCTGGAACATCCAGTACATCATCGCTTCCGAATACGACTGAGAACCCTGGATCCAATAATTCCAACTCATAAAAATCTGAGACTTGATAACCAAAATCGCTAAAAAACTTTTCAAAAACATCAGGCATCCAATACCAGCTAGGTCCCATATCAAAGACATAGCCATTATCAGTGATATGTTGTCTTGCTCTTCCTCCAACTTCTGTATTCTTTTCATAAACATCCACCACAAAGCCCTGCTTAGCTAAGTAACAAGCACTGCTCAGACCGGCAAATCCCGCACCTATAACTGCTACGTTTTTATTAGATTTAGCTACCATGTGATATTCTTTTGATTTCGTTTTCTAAATCGGATATTCCCGTGTAGCAGTCTACATTTGATAAAAGCGCATTCTCATCAATTGCTTTAAGATTTCCAGCTACATGCACTTTTTGTTTTTCAAAAATCCTTCCCAGCTCACCCAAATATGATTCCGCTTGTGCTGAGGGTCGACTTCTTACCATAAATACCAATACATGATCGATGTGATTGCATCTAATTACGTCGTAAGCAGACTCCAAAGGAACCTTCGCGCCAAGATAAATAACTTTCTGACCTGATGCCTTTAACAAGTAATTGGCAAATAACAATCCTATTTCATGATCTTCATCTTCAGGAAGAAATAGCAGCCATGTAGATTCCGGTTTGGATACCGTGTCAATTTCGCTGATTGACCGATAAAGGCGCTGCCTGATCAAGCTTGATAAAAAATGTTCACGCGCAGGACAAATATTGTCCTTGCGCCACATCAGGCCCAGTCTAACGAGCATTGGATAAATTACATTCAAATAAGAAGTTTTTAGATTATGCCTGATAATGCAATGACTAAGCAATTCTTCAAACTGTTGACCGTCATAATTCAAACCGTAACTCAAAAGCCGAGAAATATAATATTCATAGTCCGCATCATTAGATGCCGTCTGTTCAATCTCTTGTTGCAGTAAAGAATTCATATCACCTTCTGATAAAGCACACACTTGAGATATTTTCAAACCCGACTGACTCAGGCTTACAATGTTTAATAATTTTCGAAGCTGATCGTCACCATACAACCTGGTGTTCCCAGCGGACCTCATTGGTTCAAGTGCATTATATCTTCTTTCCCAGATTCTGATGGTATGCGAACTTACACCAGTTAACTGCTCAAGATCTGAAATAGAATAGGTCATTATTGTCTAAATAATATGAATTATATCTAGACAAACATATTAAAGATTATGATGTTTTCCTATTATTCCTAAAATTGTTACCGTATGCCTGAAGGACCATCAATACTAATTTTGAAAGAAAAACTTCAATCTCATCATTTAGAAGGAGATACAATCGAATCTGCTAGCGGTAATGCTGATATTGAAATGGATAAAATTATCCACAAAAAGATTCTGAGATTTAAAACCTGGGGAAAACACTTTCTAATTTGTTGTGATGGTATCACAATTCGAATTCATTTGATGATGTTCGGTACTTACCTAATTAATGAACGTAAAAGTACGCCGCTAAAGCTTCGACTTACTTTTGATGATGTGGAATTGAATTTCTATACATGCATCGTTAAACTAATCGAGGGAGATTTAAATAAGGTATACGACTGGAGTGCCGACATCATGTCGGAAAAATGGAATACTGTTGCCGCCCTGAAAAAAATCCGTATGAAGCCAAAAAGTTTAGTTTGTGATATCTTGCTGGATCAGGAGATTTTCTCTGGTGTTGGAAATATTATAAAGAATGAGGCCTTATACAGAACTGGAATTCATCCATTGTCAGAAATTGCTTCAATTCCTCCTAGAAAACTTAAAAGCTTGATTGAAGATACTCGGACGTACAGTTTTGATTTTTTAAAATGGAAAAAAGAAAATACGTTAAGCAAGCATTGGAAAATTTACTCTAAAAAGATTTGTCCCCTTGGCCATGAAGTTGATAAAATCAACGAAGGCAAAAATAAGCGATCATCATTTGTGTGCCCGAAATGCCAAAAGCTTTACAGCTAGTATAAAACCTTATTATCAGTCATGAAAACCCTGGTGCTTTCGGTGTATTCGCCACCATTGGCATCTTTATATTTCAGATTAACATAAAATGCACGGTATCCAGATTCAGGGAACCCTTCCAGTGCTTCAACTTTTGCCTGATGACTAATGCCCAGACTTTCTGATGTCCATTTGTCATTCCTGAAGTCCATGTCTGGAGAATCTGAATGCCACACAACCACATCAACCAATTTATCTGCGGTAGCCTGTATTGTGAGCTTAACGCCTTTGCTGCTAACTGTTGATGTCCAGTTACAAACCGGATAGGGACTTTTTTTCAATGTATAACCAAAAAACGCGCTGAGCGTTGTTAAAGCCTCTGTCCCATCACCAAGACTATGCCCAACATTAGGTATATATTTGATTAGATTTTGACCAGGTATGCTGTCGTAATAATTCTTAATATTATCTATTGGCCAGTATTCATCGTTGGTACCCATTATTATCATTTTAGGCATCGTTAGCATCTTTTTATAAGAATATGGATCAATCATTGTCGTAAGCGCATTGCTAGTCTCGGTACCCATTTCCTGAACCAATCCGAGTTTAACATAATCTTCAATTTGAATACTATAATCCTTCCAAACCTTAATTTGGTATTTCATGCTTACTGGCATGTTTAACATATCTATCACCATTGGCGCAATTGCTGTTACCCTCTTGTCTACCGCGCCGGTTAACCAAGTTGTCCAGCCTCTTTTCGATGCACCAGAAACTACGAATCTTCTAATTGTCTTACTCAATTTTTGTCTACTAAATTCCTGAACGGCAGACATTGCGCTTGTGGCAGATTTTACCATCGGAAACAACAATGGCCAGCTATAATCTCCATCATTCTTAAAGTTATGCAGCGTGTAAGAAATTAATGCATCTTCTGTTAAACCACTATATAAAGGTTGATTTGGCGTCTGTCTCAGAACGGCAACCACAGCCTTATTCTGCCTTGCTAACAATCCCATTCCAAATATTTCCCGATTATTACGGTCTGTCCAATTTGGTACTCCTTCTTTTCCAACGCTACCACCAGTAATAAACAATAAAGCCCCATCGTACTTAAACCCCTTTGGTACCAGAATTGTAAGTTGGTGTGTCCAGGTACTTTCTCTCCATTTTTGGGAAGTCAACAATAGTGTATAAATGCTCACATCTTCTACGGTAAATGAATCCTTAACTGACCATTTATAGGTTCTATCACCATTATCTATATAGCGTTTTAAGGCCGTTGCTGGTGTAATAGCAGTTTGCGCTAGTCCGACAAAACCAAAAAACAAGAAACTTAAGTTAACTGCAGATTTAAGGAGAATTGATTTCATATTATTAAGGTATTCTTTTGGTAACCTTAAACATAAGATATTTTATGATAAAACAAATCCTGATTTGTAGATGCAGAAATGATGTTTTAAAAAAGGCAGTCTTTACTGATAAAGACTGCCCACACGCAACATTTGGTTAAAAAAGGATTTTTATAAGATATAAAATACTGATGATGCCTTTTGAGTAGCGCCAAGCTTTTCTTCTTGTTTGAAATTTTCTTTCAACATCTGCCTGATGTCGCGCTCAATAGTTTGGGCGATAGTGCTCGTCGGCGTATCTGTAGGCTTATTTTCAAAAGGGTCCTGCAGGTGAATGGCCATTTTCTCGATTAGCAGAAATGAAGATGCAATCGCAATTACCAATGGAACTTCGACAATACCAAAAAACTCAATTAATCCAAATGGCAGTAGCAGGATAAACAGAACAAGAGAGAGATGAATGTAGATTGAATATGTAGCAGGAAAAATGGTATTCTTAATCCGTTCGCAGCCCCCCATTTCGTTGGAAAACCGAGTCAAAGTCCTATCCAGCTCTACTTGCTGATATTCATTGATCCAACCAAGTTTATAGGCAGTCCTGATATCTTCTCCCTGTAGTTCTAAAATCGCCATCGGTACGTTGGTGTAAGCGCTAATCGTTACCAGGTCTTCAGAAGACAAGAAGCGTTCCAAGCCGTAAAGAGGATCCTGTCCGCGTAAATGTCTACCCAGACTGTAACACCATGCAATTTGTCGCTTTGCCATCCGTTGGCATAATTTATAAGCATTTTCGTCCTCATAGGGCGTGGTTACGAAGGTAAGAAGTTGCCTCGTTAACGTTCTTGAATCGTTTACTATTGCACCCCATAATGTTCGCGCTTCCCACCATCGGTCATAAGCCTGATTAGATTTAAAGGCGAGTAAGAGAGATATGACAGTACCCAAGATTGTAGGTACTGCAATTGGTATTGATATTCTGGTAAAATGAAAACTGTTATACATGATGGCTATGAGCACTGCATAGGTAGTAACAAAAGCGATTTCCTTCCAGATCTTTCCAAAAATATAGGAAACAGGTATATTATTTCGTAAAAGCATAATTATAAGTTTAAACAGCTACTAATTCTTGTTCATTAATCTTTTTGTTTTCTGAGCCTTCTAAAACTTTCGAAACTGACTTCTGCACCCTTATAACGGGTAAACCACTTCGCTCAATAAGAAGCGCTGTATCAAGACTTGATTTGTTAATCTTCCCAGGAGCATAGTTTGGTTGTTCAAGTACAGAATTGATCTCGTACTCTTCCAGGAAATTTCTGAACATACTTAGGGTGCTACCGTATAAGAAATCAATCTTGATCTTTACATTTGGAAATGTCCTTTTGATTTCAGTACATCCATTGTAAAATTCATCACTTACTATCTCAAATTCTCTGCTTCTTCTTGCCAGCATGAGCAAGTCTGAAATAGAATCTGATAATTTAAAAACGTGTACAAAATAGAAGCTGAGTTCTTCATTTTTAAGTTGTTCACAAACTGCCGGAATACAAGTTAGACTGGCTGGTTTAAAATCTGTGGGTATTAAAATGTTTTTCATGGTGATAGTGATTAGTTAATTATTCAATTGACTAATGCAATACTACCTTTGGAGTATTAGAATGGCATAAGGAACTTATTAGAATTTAATTAGAATTTATTGGAAGTATGATTTGAATCTCAGTTCCTAAATTCTCCTCAGATCGGATTCCGATACTGCCCTTGTGTAGCCGGATAATGTTTAGTGTTAATGGCAAACCAATTCCATAGCCCTTAAAATCTCCAGTATTGGATGCTCTGAAAAAAGGTTCAAATATATGTTGTTGTTCTTCAGCAGGTATTCCAATACCAATATCTTTTACTGAAATCAATATTCGGCCGTTTTCAACACTTATGCTAATAGTAACGGCGCTATTATTGGAATATTTACAGGCATTAAGAATAATGTTGCTTACGGCAAGCTGCAAAAGGTTAATATTTCCGCTGGTATATAAAAGCTTTTCATCTGCGGGCATTGAGGAAAAATTAATATCTAATATGCTCTCCGGTTCGATTTTCTTTACAGCATCTGCCACATTGATAACTAGTTCATCTATTCTGATCACTTCCCAACTCTGCTTTTGCCCATCGAATCCACTCTGAGCCAATCCAAGAAGGCTACTCAGAATATTTATCAACTTTTCTGCTTCTGAAAGAATTGTTTTTACAGAACTTGCTGCTTCAACGCTCAATCCCTTATTATTTGCCAGTAATTCAGACTCGCTCGTTATAATCGTTAACGGTGTTCTTAATTCATGAGAGGCGTTGCTAATAAAATTATTTTGCGTTTCAAAGGCGGTCTCTAAACGTGTTAACATGTTGTTAAAGGTAAGCACCAATTCAGCAAGCTCGTCTTTACTATCCAGTTCAGCCAGACGTGAATGAAGATTATTGGCCGATATATTCTTAACACTTTTAATGATGGACTGCACAGGTCTTATCAGATAAGACGAAAAAATTTTTGCTGTCACATAGGTCATCAGCATAGAAATTAAGAATATAACCAACAGGAAACGTTTTAACTGCTCCAGTTCCTTGAAACCATAAGGATCTTCTGCACTAACTATTACCATATAATTACCTTGCTTAACTTTAAAAAAAGATCCAGCATAAAACTGGTTATCTTCATTGTACCTGGCTTTACCCTTATTAATAATTTCGTTGTAGAATGAATCATTAAGCTGCAGAGGTTTGATAAACCTGTTTCCCTGATTAACTTTAATTACATATTCCCGTTCGTTTGCCAGTTTTTCCAAATATTGAATCCTAACTTCCTCATACGCTTTTGATCTTTCGTCAGGATGCACTTGGATTTCGGCAGCCAAATTGACCCTTGCCTCAAGCCTTTTAAAAAAATCTTCGAAAGTAAAGTCAGATATAAAATAAAATATAGACGCATTAAGCAGGATCAATCCCACAGTTGCAATCATAAAGAAAAGTAAGGTAATCTTAGTCTGTATCTTCATTACCAGTTGCCTTAAATAGGTATCCCATACCAAAAACGGTATGGATGAGTCTCGGTAAACCAGGAAGGTCAATCTTTTTCCTAAGGTAATTGACGTAAACATCTACCACGTTAGTCCCCATATTAAAATCAATGTCCCAAACGTGTTCCAGTATCTGAATTCGCGACAAAACCCGGTTTTGATTGCTTACGAAATAAGCTAAAAGTCGGTATTCTGTAGCAGTCAGTTGGACAGGCCTTTGATTTAAACGAACTGTTTTTGAAACTAAATCAACCTCCAATGCACCAACTACAACTAAGTTTTTTGGAATGGCATTACCTTTACTCCTCCTAATCAAAGTTCTGATTCTAGCTTCCAGTTCAGCAAATTTGAAGGGTTTCGCAAGATAATCATCTGCACCACTATCTAAACCTGTTACTACGTTTTCCGTACTCGATAATGCAGTAAGCATCAATATTGGAATAATTTGATCTGTCTTTCTAATCTCCTTACAAATTTGAATACCACTTAACCCAGGCAGCATTAGATCCAGAATGATCAAATCAAATTCATGTTGAACAGCCATTTGCAAACCAGTAACCCCATCAACAGCCGCGCTTACCTCTATACCAGATTCCGCTAGTCCCCTAATTATTACCGACACCAGACCAGGCTCATCCTCTACCAATAGTACTTTCATTTAAAATATCGAGCTTGAGCTAAAAAATTAGAATTTGTAAGGTGATATCGTTTGCAACGCTAATATAAAGTAAAATGTTTGTTCAAAAATTCTGCAATAGAATTTAAATAGATTTCAGGCACTTCACTACAATTCTTGTTTTCGAGGGGATGCTGTCCAGAATTGTATTTTTCTATAAACACACCGCTAGAGGGGTCATATTTTAGATAACCCAAATCAAAATACCTTTCTACAATGTCGCCATGATGATCAATCGACCCAAAATTCATTTGCTTAACAGTCAACGTTAATTTGTTCAGAAGAAGCCAAACAAATTTCTCTTGATGTTTAATTTCCAAAATGCAAAGTGAGGAATTATCCAGAAAACAAAGACATTCAAATTCAGCAGTCATATCTTATCAATAAAATCGAGGACAAGATTACAATATTCAAGCCATTTCCAGTATATCCGCAGGCATAAAATTTTATAGATTATTTTATGGCGGGCATTAGCTTTTCACATACTGTACAATTGCCATCACTTTAGGAGTGACTAGGTTAAAGTGATGAACAGAATTTAGAGGGATTTCCATAAAATCTCCGGGAATCATGATACGTGCCTCTCCCTCGATAGCGCAAATACACTCTCCTTCCAACAATAATAAACTTTCGTATTCATCATCATGAGTTTCTTCCAAAATATCTTTTGATGTAATCACTAGCAGTTGCGTCACACGGTGGTCTTTACGCAGAACCTTGATTGCACTACCGCTATCATCTGGCTCCATATCGCTATATTTACTAATTACCGACAGCCAATTGGTATAATCAGAAAATTTATCAATCAAGGGAAGATCGGTTAATCTCATGTTCTTTTCTTTCTGCAGGTTATGGAGTGCCCCCATAATTCTACTTTTCACACCTTTCCCGGGAGTTTTTACCTGCGAAGACGCATAGGCTTCAAGGGCCATATAGATAAGCTCAAGTTCCTCACCAAGCTCCATATGGACAGCCAGCATCTCGTCTACCTCTCGCTTCTCTTGTTCAGTTAACAAGTTGAGCGCATAGAGTTCCAGAATGCCACTTTCAATATATTCTCTTAGGTTCACGATGTGTTTTGAATAGAGCGATTTAACAAACTAATATACAGTATATTTCACCTGCATTCCAATAGTTTTATAAAGAAAATAAGACCGAATTAATATATCAAAAAACCAAAAACAGCCCTCTAAAAGAAGGCTGTTCTCAAAAATTCGAATTGATAAGGTTACTCAACTACAAGAATACCCTTCATCATCGTGTAATGACCAGGGAAAGAACAGATATAAGTATAAGTTCCCTTTTCAGTAATGGTAAAAGTAATGGTATCTTCCTCTCCTCCACCTACTAATTTAGTGTGTGCAATGATTGAGCCTTCTTCTGATTTAGGAATGTATTGAGTATCCTTTGCCTGAAGTGCCTTTGATGCAAAAGCATCAACATCGGTACCCGGTTTTAAAACCACAACATTATGCCCCATCGCTGTTATTGGAAATTTACCGGTATGCTTTAAGGTCAATTTAATAGGTTGTCCTGCAACTGCTTTAAGCTCAGATAAATTGTACTTCATCTGATCGTTTGCCTCCAGCGTTAGTACAGTTTCTTTGGCGGCTTCCGGTACAACAATAGAGGAATCTACAACTTTTACAGTACTAGAATCCGCTACTGATGCATCCACCTTCTTCTCACTGTTGCATGCAGTAATGGTAGCTGCCCCGAATAACAAAAAAGAAAGAAATTTAATTGATGTTTTCATGTGTTTAGTTTAATTTTATGTTAATAAATACGATAGATATTACTGGCTAAATGTAACCAAAATTAAGTTTAAGCAGGCAAAAACTGTTGTATAAATGATTTTTTAGATATCATGTGCAAGTATGGATAATCACCAGACAGCTGTCTGCGTAATTTAATCTGATAAAGAAAATGCCCGCCCAGATCTACAAAAATCGGAGCTTTTGATTTTAGCCATACCCTATGGGGCTTTTTCCAGCAAAATGAATAATACGAACTCGAAAATGCTACATGCCTTATTTCTGGATGATGAAAATTCAATACTTGCGGCTTTATGATACCAGCCATCACTTCTATTTTCCTGATCATCGAGAGGTGATCAGTGTGCCTAAACTCATAATCAGCCAGGTTTGGATCATCTACATCAGGCAGATGCTTAAGGATACGGAAGCCCCCAAACTTTTTACCATTAAGTACCCAAATTAAGTTGGAATAATAAGCTTCTCTACTCAAAAGCTCAGCAGCAGTAATTGGCGAATTTTGAAATTCTATGGTGGTCCCGCAATGGGTATAAACATCTGCTCTATGCAATTCCCCAGTGAGAGAATTGGTGGTGCAGACCTCCCGAAAATCTTTTGGAAATGCCAGCTTCCAATCCTTGTGCCAGGCCGTTTCTCCAATAAAACGCGCAATTTTAGGCTCCATTTTCTTAAAAAAGATTAATTTCTTTAACAAAATTAAAGTAAATTTTAAAATCCAAACAAAATATTGCTAATAAAATTAGCGTATTAGTTCAGCAGAATAGCAACCTTTTTAACTGCTTCTACGTAAACGATTTATAAAACAATGTGGAGAAACAAGGGGTTTACTCTTAACCGGAATAATAACTATTTAAGGCCTAAGATTTGCCATGTATTTAATCTAACCGAATTATAATGAGCTCACAACCAAATAGCAAAAGATCGATCATTTCTTCACCAGGAAATGTTCCTTCTGATGTGGAAAAAGAGCTTATTGAACAATTACGGATTAGAGACCAAAAAGCACTTTCTAAATTATATAAACTTTATGCTCCGGCATTAAAGGGTGTAATTAACCGAATCGTGTCAAATGAAGAGCTAACAGAAGATTTGTTACAGGAGACTTTCGTGAAAATCTGGAACTCGTTCCATCAGTACAAGGACGCTAAGGGGCGTTTATTTACCTGGTTGTCTACCGTGGCTCGGAATGTCGCATTGGATCAGCTAAGACGCAAAAGTCATATCAATAACAATAAGAATGTAGATATTGGGGAGACATATGATGAGGTGGATGTACTCCGAGCGAGTTCTTACAATACTGATACTATTGGTATTCGCGGCTTAATGAGAATGCTTAATCCTTTACATAGAGTTGTTTTAAATATGGTATATTTTGAAGGCTATACCCATACGGAAGTGGCAGAAGCCTTAAGTCTCCCACTTGGAACAGTAAAAAGCAGGGTTAGGTTTGGACTGATTGAAATGAAGAAGCTGTTTTAAGTGCTTAAAGTTTAGATTTAAGATTTAGAATACTCCCCTTCCAAAGAATATATCCTGATTCAGCACATAATTTATATACTACTTCTTCAATTATCGAAGGAACATCATTCACAATTTTCCAGCGTACTGCATAGCTTGAACTGTAACTTAGCCAAACGACCAGATCTTCACAGTCTTGCTCATACTCCAAGCGGTCTTTGAGAACCGCAGCCATTTCCCGAGCTAAGCGATTCAGCCTATCATCCATAACCTTTTTCAGAGGTAAGGCAACACCTGGTTGCGGTTCGTTTATTGCCAGTACGGTAATTGTTAGCCTAGTTGCCATTATACTACAAATATTAGCAAAATGCTTTGTTGCACCAAGTTTTACAAGACATATTATTGTAATAAAGACAGTATATGCTGAATATGAGGGAGATGATTTTCAATTTGCAACTTGCTAAAACTAAATATCTATTTTAAAATTACAATTGCTATCTTAGTCCTATCGTTTTCCCCTATTAAGAACGACATCATCGTTTCCCGGAATTCGCCAGGAAAACCTGGTAATTCCGTCTTAAGGGAGATCGACTGGGAGCAAAATTTTAAAACTTAGCAATTTAATCGATACCAGTGGAAATCAGGGAATATATAGAGAGTGGCATCTTGGAGACCTATCTTTTAGGAAGTGCCACCAAAGACGAAGCCAGGGAATTGGAGCGGCTAAAATTTAAATATCCCGAAATACAAAATGAACTCCACAAACTGGAAATGGAAATGGAAAATCTTGCTCAGCAAATGGCTATCACCCCTCCTCCTACTGCCTGGCTAAAAATTGAAGATCATATTGTTAATGACTTAATTAAACGGAACAATGCGTCAAACCCTACCATTCAGGTACATGCTAGAACAAAGGAGAAAAGCTATTCTTCACCTTCTCAAAATAATTTTATAGAAGTTGAAGGCGCATCCAGTCATATGCGCATTCATAAATCATGGAGATGGGTTTTGGCAGCTGTATTTGTACTGGGAAAAATCTTCCTTGCTTTTGCAATTTATTATTTCCTGGAAAATAGACAGATCAAACAGGAATTGAATGAGCTTAAGCTTGAAAACCACAGAAAGTAAATATTAAATCTGTTATGGTTTCATTAAAATCTCTCAGCCACCATTACTCAGGTAGCCATAAGCTCAATTTTGCTGATTGGCAAATTGAAGAAGGCTCTAAATGGTTGCTTCTTGGTGCATCAGGTAGCGGAAAAACAACGCTTCTACATATTTTAACTGGTATTTTAAAACCTACGCAAGGCGAAGTAAACATAGCTGGAACTGCTATTCATACCTTGTCGCCTAAACATTTGGATCAATTCAGAGGGCGTCATATTGGCATCGTTTTTCAACGCCCGCACCTCATCAAAAGCCTGACTATACTCGATAACCTGTTAATGGCGCAAAGCTTCGCAGGACTTAATCGAGATACCACACGTGCAATCACAGTTCTGAAATCGCTCGGACTTGGAGGCAAATCCGACTCATACCCTAAAGAGTTAAGTCAGGGCCAGTTACAACGTGTGTCCATCGCGAGGGCTGTTATCAATAAGCCGTCACTATTAATCGCCGATGAGCCAACCTCTAGCTTAGATGACAACAATGCAAGGGCAGTGTTGAACCTTTTACTTGAACAATCTGAATCAAACAAAGCAACGCTAATTATCGCTACGCACGATAAAAGAGTAAAGGATGCATTTTCAAATACTTACGAATTGTTATGAGTCCATTCAAGATTAGCTGGAAAAGTGTTTGGTCTAAACCCCTTTCGTCCGCATTAAATATCCTCCTTATAAGTTTTGGAACCGCCATACTAACTATTTTGTTGCTGGCCTCTACGCAGATCAGCAACAAATTAGAGAACAACTCGAAGGATATAGATTTAGTTGTAGGAGCTAAAGGAAGTCCACTCCAACTCATTTTAAGTAGTATTTATTATATCGATTTCCCGACCGGTAACATTCCGTTGAAAGAAGCAATGGAACTGGCACATAGTCCCTTTGTTAAAAGAGCAGTCCCACTAGCCCTTGGCGACAACTATAACGGAACTCGCATTGTAGGGACAGATAGTAACTTCGTTAGCGTTTACAAACTGACCGTTGGGTCTGGAAAATTTTGGAATCAAGATTTCCAGACAACTATAGGTAGTAATGTCGCAAAAATCCAAAATCTTAAAGTTGGTGATAAGTTTTACGGCGCCCATGGTTTATCTGGGAGTACGGATGTACATAGAGACCATCAATATGTCGTTACCGGAATACTCACTTCTCAAGATAACGTTACGGACAACCTAATTCTTACAAATGTGGCAAGTGTATGGAAAATGCACGGTGATGACCATGGAGATGCTGATGAAAAAGAACTTACCTCCCTATTAATCCAATACCGCTCCCCTATGTCTGTTGTCATGTTTCCAAGACTGGTCAACGGCTCTACCAATATGCAAGCCGCAGCACCTGCTCAAGAAAGCACAAGACTTTTTTCACTAATTGGAGTGGGCATAGACACACTGCAGTGGTTTGCTATTCTTATAATGATCATTGCCACCATAAGTGTATTCGTAAATCTCTACAACTCGCTAAAAGAAAGAAGCTATGATTTGGCCATCATGAGAATACTTGGTGCATCAAAATTTAAACTTTTCAGAATAGTCATCATCGAAGGTGTCTTATTAACCGTAATTGGAACGATCATTGGTCTCTTTCTAGGCCATCTTGTAATGGAAACGATTGGTGCATTTCAAGAAAGTACTCAGGCGCGGCTAACCGGGATTATTTTTCTAAACAGTGAATGCTGGCTGATCGCATCTGGAATGATCATTGGCATCATTGCTTCACTGATTCCTGCCTTACAAGCCTACCGCACAGACATTTCTAAAATCCTCGCCAAAAACAATTAGGAGAGTTCCTTGTTAATTTTTTATTATCGAAACATATAGGGGATTATATAATTTGATAAGTCAATTTTTCCATGCAGGCTGCTCGAAAGGCAGCCTGTTTTTATAATAATTGTAAAATCTTAGCTAATAAGCTAAAAAGGCACGGATTTTGGACACATTGAATTATCTATGAAAACAAAGCTAATATCCGAAAAATTGCCCCATTTGGTGGACTACGCACTCGCCATTGCAGTGCATAACGTACCTGGTATGGCTGAGGCCGACAGCGACACAAAACAACTTTATCAAAAGCTTGCGAAGGAAATGTTGCTTTCCGAATTAAAAATCACCCAGATGAATGCTACAAGGCAGTTCAGAAACCTTTGTAAGATTTCCGACGGCATGTTTCACAAACGTGCAAAACGCTAAAATTTAGCCAGATGCAATAGCTTACATTCTTCCCAGTACTTCCTTTTTCTTATTGTCAAACTCTTCCTGTGTCAATATCTTTTCATCCAGAAGGAGTTTTAATTTTTGCAGATAAACAATAGGATCTGTTGATGTGCTAAAGGAAACCAGTTCGTCTTTTTTGTTTTCCAATTCCCTAGCCATTTCCATTCCGAACCCCAGTTGTAAACCAGCCCCCGCTAATCCACCCTCATTGCGGGCAGCATCTCTCAGCGCCCTAAGCTTTTCTAATTCCAAATAGCTCAACCCGCCTTCAGCCGCAGCACGGCTTTCTGCAGTAATGTCTGCTATCTTCCCAATCCGCTCCTGTGTTTGCTTGTCAAAATTCGTTCCTTGTATTTTAAAGTCCTTCAATTCCAATCCTAAGATCATAAATTCAGCATTCAATTTCTCTCTTAGGCTGGAAGAAATAGCATCCAGCTGGGCATCTATTTCAATGTACGACAACTTTAACTGCGCTAAGAGAGAAGTGAGCGCCTGCGGTAAGCGTGACATCAGCAGGTCTTTTGAATCTCCAACCGTATATACATCACGAGAACCAACGACATCTCTAAAAAACGATAATGGATCAGCAATGCACATAGTGTAATTGCCATACATTCCCAATTCTACAGGTAAATTATAGGTTGCATCCATATATTTTACGGGCGAAGCTGTACCCCAGGCCTGGTTTACAATTGCTGCTTTTCTATAAAAATAGATATGTGCTTTGTGTTCGCTCTCAAAAGATTGCATGTATTTCGAAAGCGTAGTTAGGAACGGAATATTATCTGTTTCAATGCCATATATCCCCTCTTCACTCAATATTCCAGTAACCTTACCCTCGTATACTAAAATACAACCTTGACCCGGTGAAACAGTTAGCTTACTATCATCCTTGATCTCCGATGTAGGTACTGGAAATTTATACAGCAACACCTCCGGTTGCTGATCTTCCCACTCAATAACGGTTTTTAATTGCTTTCTAAAAAAATCTCCTAGTCCCATATATTATTAATTTTTAAAACTGTTTATAGCAGTGCCATCTAGGTCAAACAAGTCAAGATCCTGACCAATAAATCCATAATAACCATTCTTATAGCGATATAATTTTCTCACTTCATCACCATGCTTCAATGGCGTCGTCCAAATCACTTCTCCGGTTTTCCTATCTAACCGCTGCAGCTTGTAAGGAGCCGAATTACTAGCATTGACACGCATGCTTATAATCAAGGTAGCCTGGTCCTCGTAAACGACTCTTGGCTCATAGTATTTTCTTCCCGGAGTTAAATCCTTGTAACTAACGATTCGTCTTACTTCTTTTAAGTCAGGAATAACCAGACATACCCGGTAACCTTCACCCATGACGTAACTTTTTGTCCAGATAAAAAAGCTTTGGAACGTTTTAGGACCACCACCATTATCCATATATTTTATTTTCAGCAATTGAAGTTTGTAATTGGAGTACTCATTTTTACTTTGAGTGAAATGGTGATAAGTCAATTCCTTAGCCCCTGGTAAAAGAGAAGAAAAACCTGTCGATGCGCGTTCATATGCATCAGCAGTATAGGTTTTATTAATCAGGGGAAAATAGTAGATGACCTCATCTTCGTTGGTTACTAACCTAAGCCCATCGCCATCCTCAGTAAATTGAACTGAAGAAAGCCCATCCTGAGCTTTAGCGATACCTGAAAAGAGCTGTTTATTTACCAGTTGTAACTCCAAGCCTTCTGCATCAAATTCGTAAATTTCTGGAGAAATAATTAAATAAGTACGATTATTTGAAAAAGTGCGCAGGTCACTTCTTTGAATAAGACTTTTAGTTGGATCGAGTTTTATTTCTTTAAGCAACTTCTTTTCAAACGGATCATAAATAACTAAAAAATTGGTCGCCGTGCTGGGTCCATTTTTTTCGTTATAATAGATTCTGGATTCCATATTTATAATTATCGGCTTTTGGGTAACAGGCTGTATCACATAATGAGTACTGAGATGATTACTAGAATATTCCTCTTTTTTATCTTTAACCGATATGGTATCAGCGACAGCAGTTACGGTTTGATCGCTTCTATGTAGGTGTTTATAAATAACAACTAAGAACAGCGTCAAGCCCATGATAACAATCAAAAGACTTACTATAACACGTGTCATTGTGGGCGAATATTACCTTTAAAATCCATCATTACTAAACTATCGGAACGGGTAAGTGATACATAACCAGATTTATATGGAATGAGTTCCCTCAAAATTTCATTACCTAGCGATTTCGTCCAAACAGGTTCACCTGTTTGCGTATTTACTTGTTGTATTCTATAACCGCTTTTTGGGTTTGCATCCGCCTTGAACTGAATGATCAGATTTGGTCCATTTCCATAAAGTATTTCAGGCGAAAAGTAATACCGTCCGGGGGTTATGTCTTTCCATTCCAGCACTCTACTCCTTTGCTTTAAATACCGACCAATCAAAACTTTTGTATATGGATCACGCTCTGTAAAAATGCCCGACCCGCCATAATCCTTCCCCCAGGAAACATTGTCCAGCAAGTCTTTTGGGCCAGCCCCATTGTCTTTGTATAGCACTTTCAGCAGCTGTTGCTTCTCCTGAGGGTAATCATTGCTTTTCCCGGTAAATATATAAATCGTCTTTTCTTTGGCTCCAGGAAGTAAGGTATTAAATCCGGATTGTGCTTCATAGAATTCATCTTCCGTATATAATTTCTTAACCAGTGGGTATAAATAAAATTTCTTACCATCATTGGTCATGATAATGATGCCATCACCGTAGTCTTCATATACAAAGGCTGCGGTTGCCACACCTACCTGCAGTTCTTTATAACCGGCAAAAAAAGTTTTACTTACAGCGGTTACCTTGCCCTTAGTAAGCTCAGCAAGATAAATTTCGTTATCAATAATTAGATAAGTGTTTCCATCTGAAAACTGCTTCGTATTCAGTTGAAACCCAGAATAATCAGTCTCTATAAGACTTTGCTCTGCAAATCTCTTGTTGGAAACCACATCATAAAAGCCCAAATAATACCCTTCTTTACTCTTGTCTTTTTCTGCATCATACCTTCTGTTTTCCACCTTCAGTGCTATAGGTTTATCCAGTGTGGGCTGTGCCACTAAGTAAGTTCTGGTCACGATGAAATCAAATGCTTGTTCAGGCTTCTTCGTTTCCGTCACATTGTATCTACTGGTTACAGCGTCTTTTCTAAACACAACATTCCACAAAATGAACACAAATACCATCACGAAAACAACTGCGAACAGTACGACAATAACCTTAAGTTTCTGCGGTGTAATTGGCGCCACGACGGCGTCACTTTTGTAATTGTAATTATGATTGTAATTGACAGTAACATCATCATTGTCAAGATAGTACTCCGTTTGACAGTTACTGCAGCGGTATATATCTGGCTTAATTTCTGTTTTTGCTGTACTTCCGCATTGCGGACATTTGATTGCTTTAATTTCTTTCGCCATGAGCGTTGATTAGGGAGATTATCACTTAAATGCAATTATTATACCATTAAGACTGAACAAATATCTTTAGGGAACATTAATGCATACTAGTTTAGTAGATTTAATTTAACTTTGCAGTGCAAAGAGATTGAGTTAAAAAACTAATCCTTCTAATATGAAAAGCAACTACATTTTTAATCGTTTAAACTTCTCAATAATCCTTTTATCACTCCTCCTCCCAGCTCAATTATATGCCCAAACGTTTGCACCCGAGGGAGTCTGGCGTGGCATATTCCATAATACATCGGGTGTTGACATCCCATTTAATTTTGAACTGAAGGGTAAAACTGCCGCCAGTTCTACCTTATTCCTACTTAATGGAGAAGAAAAATTCGAAGTAGGCAAATTGGTACAAAAAGCTGATTCACTATTTATTCCATTTGATCAGTTTGATAACGAATTGGCATTGAAAATAGGTGATAGACGATTATCAGGTTTCTTAAGAAAAAAAGACGGAAGCGGGAAACCCACTCCAGTTGAGGCATTTTTTGGACAAAGCTATCGCTTTGTTGATAATGGCATCAGCCCAGCCGCAGATATATCTGGAAAATATGACGTGGTTGTCAAAGCAAAAACTGGAACTGAAGATCGGCAAATTGGTCTTTTCAAACAAAAAGGGAGCAAACTTTACGCAACATTTATGAGCACGACTGGCGACTCCCGTTATCTTGAGGGTGTGGTGCAAGGGAATAATTTTTATTTGTCGTCATTTATAGGAAGTGGTATTGCTTACTATACGGGTAGCTTTGATAAAACCGGGGCGCTCAGGGGTACGGCGGGCAGTCAATCTTTTACAGCATTAAAAAATGATGCAGCTGCACTGCCGGATCCATATAAGCTTACGTATTTAAAAGAAGGATACCACACATTCGATTTTTCTTTACCTAATCTTGAAGGCAAGAAGGTATCACTAAATGATCCCAAATACAAAAATAAAGTCGTAATTGTAACCATCACCGGTACCTGGTGCCCAAATTGCATGGACGAAACGAAATTCCTGGCACCCTGGTACCAAAAGAACAAAACCAGAGGTGTCGAAGCAATTGCTGTACATTTTGAGCGCAAGCTGGATCCCACCTATCTTAAAAATGCAATTGGCAATTACAAGAAACGTTACGGAGTAGCATATGATGAAGTGATCGGCGGGGATGTCGCTAAAAATTCTGTAGCTGAAACATTTCCAGCTCTAAATACTTTTGTGTCTTTCCCAACTATCTTATTTATCGATAAAAACGGGAACGTGGCAAAAATATATACAGGTTTCACCGGTCCCGCTACCGGGGCTTACTACACTAAATTTGTGAAAGAATTTAATGAAGAAGTTGATATACTATTGAAATAACGCCTGGCATATAACTAGCATTTACTAAGATGGTACAAAGGCGATATTGAATCGGTATGAGGACAGCGTCTAATGTATGGTATGTTTATCTTTTTTGCTAATACGACAAATGATCCTTATATTTGGTAAAAATGTCGGACATGACTGTTTTAAATAAAAAATTAAGCCCAATTGCCAGCCTGGTCTATCTCCTCGGAGGTACTGATTTGGTTCAGGAAAAAATACGTTCTGCCTTTGACCTGATAACCCTTAGCAATAAAGGAATAAAAAAAGCTTCTCTGGAAGCGCTGATCGGTCACATGGGTATGACAAAAAAAAGCTTTGCAGAAGATATTTTGCATTTGTCAGTAAAAACTTTGGAACGCAAAAAAGACGATGATCTGCTAGACAAATACACCTCCAGTCATGTCATTGAAGTAGCAAAAGTTGTTGAACATGCTTACGAAGTTTTTGAAACGGAAGAACGTGTACAAAAATGGCTGAACACATCTAACAGGGCATTAAATCAAATGAAACCCTTGCAACTTTTTAATATGCCTACCGGTCTCGCATTAGTAAATCAAGTACTTGGAAGAATTGAGGAAGGGATTTATTCCTAGTGTTTGTTTACCGTATTGCAAAAAGCAAGAAACGAACATCAGATTTATCTGGAAACGGTGCTTTTAAAGAGGGAGGTCGCTGGAACAACCCTGGGACTTATATGCTATATACCAGCGAAAACAGCTCACTTGCCTACCTTGAAAACTTAGTTCATTTTGAGGCCGAAAATACCCCACCGCATCTTTACATCATGACGATTGAGATTGCAGACAATAATAAGTTGATATATCAATTGCCTAAGTCTGCATATCCACCAGATTGGCAGGAAATAGGGAATTTGGAGAATAAAAATATTGGAGATGCACTAATGAACAAATCACAATATTTGGGAATAAAAGTAAAATCTGCAGTAAATACCGCAGAACACAACATCCTGCTTAATCCACTGTTTCCAGGTTATCATGATTTGGTAAAAGTAGTATCCGTTGAACGACTCCATATTGATGCTCGGCTGGTAAAATAATTTCCAATCTGCATTTGCATGTCATTGTTTTTCTGCATTTTTGGATTAACCAATTTAGCTGGAGATCTCCGGCTTACGGAAAAATAATGGTCTGGAACAGTAATATCATAGCACAACTAGAGTGGTCTGGAGAAATCAGTAACCGCGAACAAAAGCAATTGGTAGCAGATAAAATAGCAACAAAAGCAAAACATGGGCAGGTGATAAGTGCCGGCTCGGGGTCTACATCTTATCTAGCCTTACTGGCCATTGCAGCCAGGATAAAAAAAGAGCACCTTGATGTGAAATTTATTCCGACGTCTATAGAAATAGCTATGACTTGCACCTCACTCGGTTTGCAGCTCACCACGCTAATGGAAAATAAACCAGATTGGCTGTTCGACGGGGCAGATGAGGTAAGTCCGGAAAATTATCTTATTAAAGGTAGAGGGGGTGCGATGTTCAAGGAAAAGCTTTTGATGAATTCTTGTGATGAGAATTACATCATCGTTGATCCTACTAAAGTGGTGAAAAAACTCGGTTCAAAGTTCCCTGTACCAATCGAAGTTTTCCCACAGTCTATTACCTACGTGGAAAAGCAATTGCAGAAACTTGGTGTAAAAAACTTAAGTCTCAGGCCGGCAAAGGGAAAAGATGGACCCGTCATTTCAGAAAATGGGAATCTGATCTTTGATGCCTGGTTTGAAAATATCGGACCCGATCTGGAGATTCAAATTAAGTCTATTACCGGGGTAATCGAAAGCGGCCTGTTTCAACGGCAGCAATTCGAAATTCTGATGTAAAAAAAGTCCCCGTATTGCTACGGAGACTTAAATTTATACATTTAGTAATTATTGATTTGAAATATCTATAATCACTGTACGATTATAAAAGCGTTCTTCTGGCAGTCCATTGTTAAATGGAGCATGATCAAGAGACTCACCAAACCCAATTGTTTGGATTTTAACATTTGTTTTACCGGCCTTTGCCAATGCAGATTCTATAATCTGCTGCGCTTCCTTAGCACGTTCAACAGACAGTTTCGCATTGTATGGCTCAGCTCCAATCACATCGGTATGTCCATGAATTAACACTGTTGATCCCTCTGCTATGAGTGGTACTACAACATCTGTCAGAAATTTTTCATATGTGGCAACCGTAGTTGCTTTGTTAAAGTTAAACAAAATACTATAGCGACTACCGGTTTCAACTATCTCTGGTTGTGCCTGCAAATGCAATGTGCTTTCCTTCTTTATCATTCCACCCGCTTTAGTAGTACCTGTCATCACAACCTTATAATCGGCGAATTGGTTATTACCAAGCACACTTGCTCCAGTTACGCTTTCCTGATTGGCATGAAACGGCCCTAAATGCTTTACAGCTCCATTCTGATCTGATAAATCTATAGTATATGAAGTCAAAAGCTGTGTCGCTTCAGGCACATTAAATAAGATACGGCTGTCCATAGGGTCTGATTGCACCGTGTTGATTTGAACCGGATTCATCATACCACCTCCAACTTCCAGCATCAAAGCTTTGGAACCACTCTGTATATCAACCCTTCTATCTCCCTCTCTTAAAAGTTCCAACTCTTTCTTTCCCCCTGGCTGTTCAGACGGGTTAATTGGTTTAGAACGTCCATTGGTTGCAATTCGAGCCCCATCAATCCCATACATTCCGGTAATGTAATTTTTTATCGCATTGGCGAAAGTTTTACCTTCTTCCGGGTTATTCCTTGATGCACCGCTCAGCACTATTTTTATGTCGGCATCCTTTCTCATCCTGTCGCCTACAATATTAAGGATATTGTAATATACATTCATCTGCCTTACAGAACGGCCTGTCATATCTGACGTTGCCAAATTTTGTAACTGCGTTTCACTAAAATCTCTCGCCTGTTCTTTAGACAACATCATATAACGTGAGGGTATCAACGCACTGCCCTGATCAAAAAAGACATAATTTAGCAATGGAAGTGTCTCACTCACGTGGTGACTCACCAATTTAGCTTTGGGTGCTCTTACTGTGAAGGTCACATCAACAACAGGAATTGGTGGTATTGCGGGTGCTTCAACAACAATAGCTTTTTTTCCTTTTCCCAGTTTCAGCGCTATTCCTACCCTAAGGGTAGAGACTGACCAGCTTTCAATTGACCTTACATCTTGTCCAAAATAGGGATGATAGGATGCAAATGGAGAAATCACAAATTTAGTTGTACTTGAGGGACCAGATACCGGGATATCATATCCCATACCAACCTGACCTGAAATAAGTGTCTTTCGCAGCTGAGAAAGATCACCCTCCTTGTCAGTTTGTTTTAATTGGGTATACGAAAAATCCTTCTGTAAATTCATCGCAATACGAGGACCAGCAAACAAGTAGAATCCTCCGCCACGGAACTAAACCTAAGCGCAGGTTCAATGGTTAGATAACTCAATTTGGTAGACAAAGTTGCCGGGCAATTACATGGCGCAATTACGTCATTAAATTTACCACCCTTACCATCATAACCGAGATTTAGTGTACCACCCCAAATGTTACCCGGCCTGTATTCTATCAAAAAAGAACCGTAGGGACGCACACCTTTTCCTTTGTGAAACGCTGTTGGAACAATTAGACCATCATTAAGTCTTTGGGTTGTACCAGTGTAACGACTAATATTTGCTGCTCCTGATATACCAAACCACCAGGTTGGCTGGCTGGTTTGGGCTATTAAGGTTACATGAGCCCCAAGTATGAGCAAACTGAAGATAATCAGGACTTTTATATTTTTAAATATTGCTAACATTTCTTAAATTTTAAATAAGCTAAATAATTAATTAGGGACAACCACAGTGGTGGCATTCATAGTAACAGCTGTTTGGGCAAGTAATCTGCCGTTAACCTTACTTCCAGCCTTTAATGAGATCAATGTCTTGCTTAAGATGATCCCGCTAAAATCCGTATTTGTGCCTAAAGTTGCTTGACCGGTCACTACGAAGAAGACATTCTTAGCCTGGGCGCCGCCCTGTAGGTGAATAATTGCATCATCGTTAATGGTCAAATCCTGGGCAATTTGGAAAACCCATGTATCATTTGGCCCTCCTGTTAAGGTTACACCAGCGTTAGTAATCAATACACCAGTAGCCCATTTATACAAACCTGCCGGCAATACTCTTCCACTGATGTCACCATTGTATAAGCCAACTATTGGCGCTGGGGTTATCAGGTTATTTGCCGTAGTAAAGGCAGTTTCCATATCGCTTACGGCTGTTGACATTTTAGTTGGCGTTGGCGCTGCATAGTCAGCGGCATAAACCTTACCCACAACAATTGGGGTATGTGAAGACTGGAGATTGGCATCCATGATCAGTCCAAAACCTGTCATTGCAGTTGCTGCAGCAGGACTCACCCCAATATCGCCTGTTATAGAAGTAACGCCAATTGTAGTTATACTAGCTTTACTCAATATCGCAAAAGTGCCGGCAGTACCAAGGTTAATTGGGCCGGGGCCAATACCAACAGAACTGATCAAGATAAAATTAGCGGTTATGACTTTGTTTGAATTCATAACAACCGTCAGTGGACTGGTGGAACCTGAGGCATCGCCTGTCCAGCCGGTAAACACATAACCTGCACTTGGAACAGCAGTCAGTGTGACAGAAGTACCATGATTGTAAGTAGCCTGATCGGGCGTCCTTAATACAGACCCATTTACAGCTAACGTAGCTAATGTGTAGGTATTCAATATAAAATTAGCCACAAACGTCCTGTTAGCGCTTAGTACGAATGTGTAAGCAGGACTTGTTGACACAACTAGGCCAGTCACTTTATCCGTCCAGTTCACAAAAGTATAGCCTGTGCTTCTTGCGGACGTGATGGTTACTGAAGTACCTGATGCATATGCCCCTTCTCCATCGGTAGTACCGCCTGCAGCAGGACTGGATGAAAGAATTACCGAAAACTGAGTGGCTGGAACAGCTCTAAAATTGGCAACCAACGTTCTGTTACTGGCAACAACGATTTGAAAACTTGAACTGGTAGAAGCAACTGTCCCATTTTCAGTCCAATTAACAAACGTAAAACCTGGGTTGGCAACTGCTGTAATAGCTATTGTTGTACCAGTTACATATGAACCAGAACCAGTGGTAATACCACCTGCTACTGGTGCAGAAGATAAATTAACAGCAAAACTACCGACAGGAATAGCGGTAAAATTGGCGACTAATGCCCTGTTACCTGCCATAATAAATAAGTAATTTGGACTTGTAGACACCACCTTACCACTTTCAGTCCAGGAAGTGAATGTAAAGCCCGCATTAGGAACAGCCGATACTGCAACGGATGAACCTTGTGCTGATGTCCCGGCACCGGTGGTAGTACCGCCTGCAATTGGAAGGCTTGTTATGGTTACTTGCGGTATGGCGGTAAAAGACCAGCTATAGTCCGCAACCATGGCAGATTGGAATCTGTCTTTCGCGCCTGTGGTTATTGTACCTGAATAGACTGCAAAAGGAGTTAAAGCGACAGCCGGCTTAAATGTAAATACTTTGGGATCCACTGTTGTTGCCCATTTACCGGAGATAACAGTAGTCCCCTGTTTAAGGGAAAATGTTTGGGCATTAATACTGTTGGAATCCATCTCAGTATTAAAGGTTACGGAGATGACCTTGTCAAGGGCCACATCCACAGCTTTGTCCATTGGGTCAGTTGAAACCACAACAGGACAAACACCTGTCAATTCACCCTCATAGTCATCCTTCTTACACGCACCGAGCAATACAGACAACAGTACGGTAAAACAAAGTAATGAGGCCAGCAGCCTGGTAATTTCTTTTTTCATTTTAAATGGTTTATTTTATGTGTGAGAAGAGTGTCTTCCCCTTTTCCAGAGATATTCCGGCTTTAAGTAATTCAAGGTAGTCAAAGCAAATGCCGATAATTTTCATCTCATTTATCATAATTTGAAAATTACTATCAATAACGTAACAATAATTAATTACTTTATAGGGTTGAGCCTATACAATAATTAATTATCGTGATTATTAATTATTTGACACCAGCTAGCTTCAATTGAGTGCTTGTCAATAATCACAATGAATAACCAACTAAAATTTAACTGATCTTTATAAAGGACGAATTATTATTTTCATTCAAAATAAGGATTATGCTTTTTAGATATTTATCTTCTTAGGTTGTTTACGAACGTAACGACTCAGTTAATTACTGGTTATGGAATGAATAGGCACCAAATCAGAATAATTCAAATATTCTCCAATGAGCTTTATCGACTTTTAGCAGAAAGATGATACCTTTAGGCTCAAATTTTTAGAATTTTATTTTTATGGCAAAAGCATCCGAAATCAAAGTAGGCAATATATTACGATTCAATAATGAACTGGTAAATGTTACCGAGATATTACACCGCACTCCTGGTAAAGGTGGCGCGTTTTACCTTGGTAAATTCCGCAATATCAAAACTGGAAAAATTGTTGAGGCAAGGCTGGGAACCGACGAGCAGGTAGAAATTTGCCGCGTAGAGACCAATGACTACCAGTATCTATATGAAGAAGGTGATTATTTTGTGGTGATGGATAATGTATCGTTTGAGCAATTTAATGTTCCTAAGGCTTTATTTGGCCCTTCTGCAAAGTTCCTTAAAGAAGGTATGGATGTCATTGTTTCTGTTGAAAGTGATGAACCAATTATGGCTCAGGCACCTAACTTTGTAGAACTGGAAATCACCTATGCAGAGCCAGCGGTAAAAGGTGATACTTCATCAGGTGCGCTGAAAACCGTAAGCACAGAGAATGGCATTGAACTAAAAGTTCCGCTTTTCGTAAACCAGGGTGATAAAATAAAAGTCGATACCCGGACTGGTGAGTACGTTGAGCGAGTAAAATAAAAATGGTAGTTTTATTGTGCAACAGTAAATCCATTGGAAAAGAAATACACTCTTAAAATAAGCCGCTACAGTTTGAGCGGCGCATTATTGGAAACTTATCCGAATGCACGCGTGGCCGCTGAGGCGTTAAATACCAGTCAGCAGTACCTTACTGCCGCCGCAAACCCGGATAAAAACCCACACACAGCTAAAGGTTACATTTGGCGAAGAGGAAACCAACCACAGCTTGATATGGTGCCATTTGAAAAAACAAAATGGCACCTGCGCTGTCCCCTTGCTAAAGACAGGAAAACTGTTGGACAGTACGATCTTGATGGAAACCTGGTTGCTTCATATTTAAATACTAAGGAAGCAGGTAAGGCCGTGGGTGTACATTACCAGGGTATTCGAAAAGTAACAAACGGCCGCGGATTAACCTATGGCGGGTTCATCTGGAGCAAAACGGTAAAAAAAAAGATATCCGTAGATCCTCGTATTAAACTTATAAAGTCGGGCATTTCCCAATACGATTTAAATGGGAGATGGATACAGTCCTATAAGACTGGTTTGCAGGCTCAAAAAGTAACAGGAATTGGACATGACAGTATATCTCTTGCCATCAAAGGAGAAACTACCATTACTGCCGGCGGATTTCTGTGGCGAAAAGGACAGAACCTAAGAATAAACATCAGCGAACTTAGGAGCAATCCATTATTCCCAAGATCTCGTCTTGCAACCCATATTAAGACTAAAAGAAAGAACAACTTGTCTAAAAAGTCTGGAGAAGAAATATAAATTTCAGTTATGCAAGAAAAAAAAATCACCACACTATTTACCGATATCGGCGGCGTATTGTTAACCAACGGCTGGGATCGTACTGCAAGAGCCGAAGCAGCACAACTATTTGGCCTTGACTTGAGAGAAGTGGAAGAACGGCATCACTTGACATTTGATACTTACGAAGTAGGTAAGATCACTCTGGATGAATATCTGGACAGACTTGTGTTTTACGAAGAGCGCCATTTCTCAAAGGATGATTTTAAAAATTTTATGGTTAGTAAATCTCTGGCTTACCCGGAAATGATTAAACTAATATCCGACCTAAAACATAAATACAAATTGAAAGTTGCAGTAATCAGCAATGAGGGCAGAGAACTGAATGAATACAGAATCAATACATTTAAGTTAAATGAATTTATTGATTTCTTTATCTCGTCCAGCTTTGTACACTTTAGAAAACCCGATGCAGATATCTTTAAAGTAGCGATCGATATCTCACAGAGTGATATTTCCACCAGCGTTTATATAGACGACCGGATGCTCTTTGTACAAATTGCCGAAAGCCTAGGCCTTACAGGTATCGTTCATACGAGCTACGAAGATACCAAGGCACGGCTAGTAGCATTAGGGCTAGTACAATAAACTAAAACTTATTTATCTAAGGCTGAAACTGGTAAACGTAGCAGACTGCTGGGATGTGCCTAACACGGTTACACCCACTCGTAGTGCCCTATCCCATGGGGGCAGGAAACTTCCGTCGACAGGCTCCGAATTGATTAGGCTAAATGCATTGTTTCCAACCGCATAGTAGAAACTAAATAAACTGTTTCTCTCTGTCCTCAATTTTAGTTTCAATGGAAAATGTCCAGAAGTACTTTTATCTGGCAAAGCAATACTTTTTAGGATGGTAGTCTCGCCATTTTTCACCTGCTTTAAATTGATTTTCCCATCCTTTACCGCAGCGAAAATAATACTTTTATCATCTCCTATGATCGCGATACCGGCTTCCGCACTAGTTTTAGAAATCACAGTTTCCGCAGTATAATTTGCATTGTACACCGGCTGACCGATATAAGCTCCGGAAGGATCAGGTAACGCAGATATCTGGAGTGAATTTCCTGTAAGTTGCTTCTTAAAATTTTTAAATATGCTCCACTGCCAATCAAGTTTAAGATATTTGCCGGAGAAATCATCTGATTTTGTAATTCTTTTCGCAACGTTTTTGCTATCATTCTGTTTGAAATTGATCCAGCCGTCTTTTGTAAATTCAAACTCTATAAGCAATCCTTGTCTTCCTGCATACACACTTTCTTCAGTACTGTATCCATGGTACAGAAAATAATTTTTACCATCCTTTTTAACAGCAGTACCGTGTCCTGGACAAGTCCAATTGCCTGTACTGGCCAGCACAGGATTGTTATTATATTTTTCCCAGGGTCCAAGAAGGTTCTTACTTCTGGCTATTCCTGTTCCATAATTACATTTAATTCCACAGCAACCGGCAGCAGCATATATCGCATAATAATACTCGCCATTTTTTATCATGGATACACCTTCAACCAATCCGTTCTCCCAAGGTTGATCACCTCTAAAAAGCTCCTTTTTTTCTCCGATTAAGGCAGTCCTGTCTTCCTTCATTTCCATCGCCCAAATTGGCGTTGGTTTTTGAACACTGTTTCCATCTTCCTTCCAGATCATGTAAAGTTTACCGTCTTTATCTCGCATTGGAAATGCATCTATGGAACCCGCCGACTGGCACATCAAAGGGCCAAGATCTGTATACGTACCATCTGGTTTATCTGCAACCGCAGCACCTATACATAGGTTACCATCTTTTTTATGTGCAGTGTAGTAGATATAGACCTTACCATTGTCGTACGTAATCTCAGGTGCCCACATATAAAAGTCTGCCCATTGCGGCAATGTCTTAAACACAACACTCTTTTTAGTCCAATTCTTCAAATCTTTAGAATGATAAATAGGAAAAGCAGGCATCCAATTCGACGTAGTTGCAGCTGCCCAGTAATCCTCACCAATTTTAACAACAGATGGATCTGGATGATCGCCTGGTAGTACTAATTCCTGAGCATAAGAAATTCTGCACATTAGCATTAAAAAGAAAACGATGGCTAGCCTTGAATATTTCATTTATCGATATTTAAATTGGGTTGTTAAAAATGGTCAATTTAATAAAAACCCTTAAATAGAGCACTAAATTTTATCAGAATATAGGAATTCACAAATCCATAGCATTAATTTTCCCTAAATTTAGCTATGCAAAGATTACATTCAACACCCCTCCTTACGCTGTTATTCCTATTCAGTATTTCCAATATCGTTTATGCACAACGTAAAACAATTGATCCGGGAGAAATTTGGCCGGACCAGAATGGAAACCATATCCAGGCACATGGTGGTGGTATTATAAAAATTAAATCTACATATTATTGGTATGGTGAAGAACGCCGGAAAGGACTAGACCCTAACTTACGCTATGTAAGTTGCTACGCTTCAAAAGACTTGATGAACTGGAAATTTCAAAAAGACGTAGTACAAATGGCTGATCCAGAAAACCTTGGAAAGAGCTGGGTCTTGGAAAGGCCAAAAGTTTACTACCTAAACAAAAGAAATATGTGATGTATTTTCATTTGGACAACAAAGCTTATGCTTACGCCCGGGTTGGAATAGCAGTGAGCGATAGCGCAAATGGAAATTTCAAGTATGTGAAGAGTTTTCGTCCACTTGGACGCCCCAGTCGCGATATTGGACAGTTCATAGATGATGATGGCACTCCTTATCTCATCTTTGAGGATCGCGAACTTGGATTCCACATTGTAAAACTCTCAGATGATTTGATGAGTGTGGAAAAGGAAATGTGTTTAATAAACGCACCTTTGGAAGGGGGTGCCGTTGTTCATTATAATGGACTTTATTATGCAATCGGCTCTGCCTTGACGGGTTGGGGACCAAATCCAAATAAATATGCGACATCAAAGTCACTAGAAGGTCCGTGGACCGAGTTTAAGGATATTGCGCCACCAGAAACCAAAACATATCAATCACAATCTACCATGATGCTAAAGGTGACCGGAACCAAATCAACCACAATAATTTTCATGGCTGATCAATGGCGTCCTGCAAGCCAATGGGATTCCAGGTATCTTTGGATGCCTTTAGAAATTGGAGATGGTAAACTCTGGCTACCAAAACCGAAACCTTGGGCACTGAATGTAAAAAAGGGAACATATACAATTCAGGATGGATTAAAATAAAAATCCCTGTTTAGCCGGGATTTTTATTTTCAATATCTGAATTATTTTTTTGAGATTTTGTAAAGTTTGCCGTTGTCGGTTCCGGCATAGATTGCACCATCCTTACCAATCGCCATACAACGCCAACGCTCGTTTTTATCAGCAAGCAAACGCTCTTCGCCAACAACCTTATTGTTTTTTATCACCAAACGAATAATGTGTTGACCACTCAATGCGCCTACAAAAATGTTATTTTTCCATTCGGCAATATTACCAGTATAAAACAATAAACAACCTGGAGAGATTACCGGATCCCAATAGTACACAGGCTGTACGGTTCCCTCCTTTTGTTGAATACCGTCATAGACTTTTTCACCGCTGTACTCAATGCCATAGGTAACATAAGGCCAGCCATAATTGGCACCTGATTTAATCAGGTTCAACTCATCACCACCACGAGGACCGAACTCAGCCTCCCAAAGGTTACCAGTAGCCGGGTCAATTGTCAAACCATCGGGATTACGGAATCCATATGCATAGATTTCTGGTTTAACATCTGCTTTGCCAAGAAAAGGATTATTGGAAACAGGTTTACCGTCTTTGGTAATGTGAATAATTTTACCCGTTGTAGCATTAAGGTCTTGTGCTTTCTCACGGATTTCCTTCGCTGAGCGGTCGCCAGAACTTACAAAAATATTTCCTTGCTTATCGAATACCAATCGAGAGCCAAACTGCCCCGCTCCTTTAAATCTTGGTGCGGCTTCAAAAATGACTGTTATATTTTCAAGTTTTGTTTCATCTGCAGAAAGCTTTCCTTTCGCAACAGCAAGTGCAGCACCACCATTACCTGGTTGGGCGTAGGTCCAGTAAACCATTCGGTTCTTGGTAAAATCAGGATCAATGTTAACATCCAGTAAACCACCTTGTCCTTCAAACTGCACCTCAGGGAACCCGGTAATGGTTTTTACAATCTTACCATCGGTAGTAAGAATTTGCATCGTCCCTGGCTTTCCACTGATCAGCAAACGACCATCTGGTAAAGCATGCATACCCCATGGGCCCTTTAGTTCTGTATTAATAACAGATGCCACGTAAGAAGTGGCTGATTTTACACTACCGATGCGGGTTTGACCAGCAAATGCAGGCTTATAATCGCTGTTGGCTTTATTTTTTTCTACCGGTGGTCCTGACTGTGCAATAGTTGCTGTACTCACAGACAAAAAGGTTAGACTTAATAATAATGGTTTGCAAATTTTATAATACATATCAATTGTGGGTTTATATCAAACAAAATACAACAATACAGACTTTATGTTTGATTACCACATTCTTTTTACAAAGTCACATTATTTAGGATTAATTACCAGTCCATTTTTCTCACGAATGAGCTAAAAAAGGTGATCAGGACGGACGACAATGTAATCTTCATTCAATGACCCAGCCACATTTTTAAAACTTGTTGGCGTTACTCCTTTCCATGGTTGCGCCTGTATGATCAAGAACCGTGGTGATATTTTATTCCAGCCAATGGAAGCCCGCGCAATATGATCCTTCATCGCCTGTTCAGTTGTACAATAGTTACAGGTCAGCGCCATTCCTGGTAAGCTATTGTTATAAATCGTGAGACCGCCACCGATGTTCTGAGTTGTTACACCGAGCAAGGATTTTGCCTGACCGGCATAGATTTTCCCGGAAGTTGGAGTTAGGAACACAGATTAATCTGAAAATCACTTCTTATCGTCCAATATATTAATTAATTAACACTAAATGGTTACATAATTGTTGTTCGATAAAACATCAATAAATATGAATAAGCAATTCATTCTCATCTTTTTAATGTTGACCAGTATAACTGACTGGACCTATGCACAGGAAAACTTGAAAATAGCTTGGCCGGCTGAATACAAATGGAAAATAGCCTCCAACCAAAAAAGCGGAAACACGCGCATGGTTGAACTAGTGCCGGGAAATGAAAACATGAACAATTGGTCAATCATTGGCACTATGGTTTCCATGATGGGTTCTACCGCCATTTCTGTAGAGAAAGCTATGGATATGACCTATAATCAAACGCTCAAGAATGCGCCGAGAGCCAAACTCACAGTGATTGAGAAGGGTATTAAATCGGGATTTCCATGGATATTGTTTCGAGTAGAGTCGCCAAACTTTAAGAACAGTGTTATTCCGGAATCTCAGCTTTACTATATCATTAGAGGCAAAAGTGCGTTATATTCCAATTTCGTGGCTTTGAGGAAACCCGCATTGGGTGTCTTGTTTGTGGAAAAATGGAGCAAAGTTTTTAAAAATAGCGCGCTGGTTATTAATTAAAAACTCGTTTACCCCCAATACTACTTCACTCTTTCAATTATATAACCTAAACTTGCGCGCTTAGTATTCACATCCCCATCATCTATCCATTGAGACTGTATGTAGAACTTACCATGATCTTTAATCAAGGTAAATTCTGGTTTCATGGCTTTACCTCTGGTATAGCCTGATAAGTTCTTAACATGACTTAATAAAAGTCTCGAGCCATTTACTTTTGCAGATAATTCATCCTCAAATGCCATTTGAAACCCTTCACCTTTGGCCGTGATCTTATTGTTGGTGATGTTGATCTCCAAAGCCCAACCGGCGTTTTGCCCTGCAATATCCCCATAACTAAAATATGTTGAATACTTACCCAACCAAGTTGCTGGAACTGCTGTATGCGAAGATTGGGCAGCTACTACTTTCTGAGTGATATTTTGGCTTACCGCTCTCTGCGGAAAGCTGCTAAACATGATCAAATTTCCTGTGATAATTAAAATTAGCCTTCTCATGTCAGATACAACAAATGAAATTAAAAAAGGATTTGATAAGTTTATTTGCCGATGCAGAATATAGGCTATTTTGAAAATCCACAACGCGAGTTGAATTCGACTCCGTGCTTAGCCTCCAGAAACGATCCCATAATGTGTAGCATGTATTCCGCCTGGGATTTCTTTGTTATATTTTAAATTTATCTTGTAGCCATCTCCGTATATCTAGTAATATAAAGAATTGATTTGTATCTACTAACTTAAAATCACCGATTTGCAGCTTATCCCACAGTCTTCTAATTTGAGCCCTGCTTGCTTTTTTAAAATCAAACATACTTACCATATATATATACTCTTCTACTCCATTTAGATCATCATCTTTATAAACTACTTTTTTAAATGACCGCATATCGTATTTCAAAAGATCAAAATTACCCAGTTCTGCATGTATCATTATATATAAAAGCCGACAAAGACGATAAGTTTGTGTGTCACTAGATTTGTTATACCTGCTTACAGCAAATGCTATATATTTCAATGATTGCTTGTACCTATTCATTCTAAAGGCTGATAGTCCACCATAAAATAACACTTTCAAATGCGCTATGTTACCAAGTGAAAATTTAGACTTGTAGATATCTGGCTCGAAACCTTTCAACTCGGCTAAAGCTTGTTCAAATTGTAGTCTGCTAATGGAAATCTCCAAACTGTAGAACAAATTTGTCTGGGAGCACAACTTAATAAAATGATCAGGATATGATGATTTTGACAGAACTGCCAGCTTATCTATGAAATAATTCATCTCATCATATTGACTGGCCTTGGCAAATGCATCTAGAATGCCTGTTAGGGTGGAAAGATAATCATAAGGCGGAAAATCCCATCTCAAAGCATTTCCTTCCATGAGTTCATGTAATTCCCTAAATGTTTGTAATGCAGACGAGAATTTACCTTTTTCCATAAAAAAATAAGCCTGAAAAAGGAGGTGTAATTTTCTAGAATTGAAGAGGTGTTGGGTACCCCTAGTGACAATTCCAAGTTCAGTCAGGGCTAAATCATCAAAATTAAATACCTTTAATTTCGTCGCATCAGTCTGACCCTGCATAGCCAGCCTATGGCTCAGTAACTCATATAAGGAAAAATGTTCATTTAGCAGGGATAGATTTCTTAGACTCGACTGTGCCTGAAATTGCTTCTCTACTAATTTTTGCTCATTCATTTCTGGATAGGCTTTGAAATTATGCTGGTTTAACTCTGTTCGTATCGCTTGAAAATAGATCATGAAGTCTTGCTGTTCCAGAGCTTGCTTTTGCAGATTTTTTAACTCTTTTTTGGCTGAATAGTGCATAGAACGCTCGGTATATAAATTTGCTTTTAGCAAACTGAAGTATCTGGCGTATCCCGGATCTTGATCAATACGTTGCAACACGAGCATATCTGTTAACAGTTTGGTTAGGTATGCTGCTGCGTTATCCAAAGAAGAACCAGGAAAACTTGAAATCAGCTTCTTTTTAAGTTCAGAAAACGACAGGGTACTGAAGGTCTCAATCATTTCAAACAGCTTCCCATATTGTTTGCCAACCCTTCGAGTCATAAGTTGCTTCTTAAAGGCCATCTTTTCTGAAATAGAAAGCGTACTAATTAATTTCACCAAATCATCTTTAATCATTTTCCGGAATTTATAAATATTAACACACTATAACACACTAATTATCAGCTATAAAATGTTAAATGTAAATAAATTATTGTTGAGCCTATTCATGGTTTTCCATCAAAAATGTGAAATAGTCAAATAGTTTAAACTTATTTTTGATCTGTACCAAATATAGCCTATGAAACCTAATATAATTATAGTCGGTAGTATGAATATGGACATGGTGGTTAGGACAAACCATATCCCAAAGCCAGGCGAAACGATAATGGGTACCGATTTCCTCATGAATCCTGGGGGAAAAGGAGCTAACCAGGCAGTAGCAGTGGCACGTTTGTCAGGCAAAGCCAAATTTATTGGAAAAATTGGAAACGATCTTTTCGGAAGGCAAGCTGCTCAGCTATTTCGGGAAGAGGGAGTTGATACCACTGGACTGCATTCAGACCCTAGTTTACCGTCTGGAATTGCTTTAATAACAGTTGATAAGCATGGGGAGAATAGCATCGTTGTAGCTCCGGGGGCCAATTCGAGTCTAGAGATTACCGAAGTAGAGGAACAAATCAATGATACGCCCGAAGCGCAGGTAATGCTTGTCCAACTGGAGATACCATTAACAACAGTGGCCCACGCAATCAGTGTATCAAAAGCCAGAGGTTTAAAGATTATACTCAATCCAGCACCGGCTCAAACCTTAAGTGATGAGTTTCTAGGCAACATTGACATCATCACACCGAATGAAACCGAGGCAGAATTACTTACAGGAGTGAAAGTTGTAGATATGGATAGTGCGAAAGAGGCAGCCCGGTCTCTGGGCAGAAAAGGAATAACCACAGTTATCATTACTCTGGGACAAAGGGGTGCGCTACTTTATCAAGACGAAAAATTTCACCACATACACACTCCAAAAACAAATGCCCTAGATACTACAGCTGCCGGAGATGTGTTCAATGGTGCCCTGGCTGTTGCCATAACCGAGGGGAAGGAAATGCCTGCTGCAGTAGAATTTGCATGCCGGGCTGCATCCATTTCTGTTACCAGATTAGGCGCCCAAAGTTCCATACCGTATAGAAACGAGTTATTACTAAATAATTTATAGCAAATGTTTATCATAGAAAGTTACACCCTTGCAGTGGTATTTTGTTTTATTACCATGCTATGTTGGGGCTCCTGGGCAAATACACAGAAACTTGTGGAAGGCAAATGGAGATTTGAGTTGTTCTACTGGGACTATGTAATTGGCATAGTAATTCTTTCGCTCCTATCTGCATTTACCCTGGGAAGCCACGGAACAGAAGGTCGGCCATTCCTGCAAGATCTTCAGCAAGCTGAATTCAACAATTTGGCAAGTGCCTTTTGTGGAGGGATCGTATTCAACCTGGCGAACATATTACTTACAGCGGCTATCGCAGGAGCTGGCATGGCGGTTGCCTTTCCAATTGGTATTGGACTTGCACTGATTATTGGAGTTATTTTAAATTATCTGTTAGCAAACAAAGGGGATGTCAATTTATTATTTTTGGGCGTATTGTTGATCGCAACTGCAATTATTTTAAATGGTTTGGCATACAACGCGCATAAAAATAAGAAACCGAATGCCTCGGTAAAAAAGTGGATTGTGGTTGCAATCATCTCAGGAATCTTGATGTCTTCATTCTATCCGTTCATCGCTGTGAGCATGGATCTCCAAAATTTTCAAAACCCTGCATTGGGCAAAATGACGCCTTATACAGCTTTTGTCATTTTTGCTTTTGGAATATTTGGAAGCAACCTGATATTTAATACCATATTGATCAAAAAACCAATAGCGGGTTCTCCTCTAAAATATGGCGATTATTTCGCTGGAAAATCTTACTTTCATTTTACTGGCATACTCGGAGGGGTTATATGGGGTATTGGAAATCTCCTTAACCTGATTGCTGCTGGGAAAGCTGGCCCCGCAGTGTCGTATGGATTGGGACAAGGTGCAACACTTGTGGCGGCCCTTTGGGGTATTGCTATTTGGAGAGAGTTTAGAGGGAGCAATTCAAAAGTTAATTCGCTGATTTTTGCGATGTTTATATGCTTTATTTTGGGCATAGGGACGATAATAATAGCGGGAAAAAGCTAATAGATACTATCAAATAATGAGAAAATATATCAGTAAACTTAGCCTAATCATATCCATTACAATTCTGGTCCCGATCATAGGCGCAACCAATATTACCATAGAAAGCAAAACTTTAAAGCTTAGCAAGGCCGTACTCAAGGACAAGATAAAAGGTGGTTGGGCGGGGCAAACCATTGGTGTAAGCTTTGGTAGTTACACAGAGTTTAAGTACAATGGAACTTATATTCAGGACAATCAAACCATACCTTATGAAGAAGGATATGTTAGAAAATTGATGGAAGAATGGCCAGATTTGTTCGACGATATTTATATGGACCTCACATTTGTTGATGTCATAGAAAAACAGGGCTTAAATGCTCCTGTCGATACCTTTGCAAATGCATTTGCAAAGGCATCATACAGTTTATGGCATGCCAATCAGGCCGCAAGATACAATATCCTGAACGGCATCAACGCTCCTGAAAGTGGACACTGGTTGAAAAACCCCCATTCCGATGACATAGATTATCAGATTGAGGCAGATTTTGCAGGTTTAATGAGTCCTGGTATGCCAAACACAGCCAGTAAAATTAGTGATAAGGTCGGCCATATTATGAATTACGGTGACGGATGGTATGGAGGAGTATTCATTGGAGCAATGTATAGCATAGCTTTTACTAGCAACGATGTCAATTTAGTTGTAGAACAGGCACTAAAAACAATTCCTAGAAACTCGCTTTTTTATAAGTGCATAGCAGATGTGATTGGATGGCATAAGCAATTTCCATCAGATTGGAAACAAACATGGTTTGAAATACAGAAGAAATATGCCGCAGAAAATGGTTGTCCAGAGGGTATATTTACCCCCCTAAACATTGATGCAAAAGTAAATGCCACTTATGTTGTTATGGGGCTTTTATATGGCAATGGGGATTTTACAAAAACTCTTGAAATAGCAACAAGAACCGGGCAGGATTCAGACTGTAATCCATCTTCAGCAGCAGGTGTTCTGGGAACGATGCTAGGATATGAAAAAATACCAGACTATTGGAAGAAGGGTTTAAAAAATTGTGAGGACCTGAACTTTAAGTATACCTCTATGTCATTAAATAAAGTATACGATATTGGCTATCAACACGCTCTGGAAATGATTCGTGCCAATGGAGGGAAAGTTCTACCTGATCAGATTGAAATAGCGCTCCAAACTCCCGCAACTGTAAGGTTTGAGCAAGGATTTAATAATGTGCATCCAATTCTCAAAACAGTTTTGAATAAAAACATGGGTGTAACTTATGATTTTGAATTCGAAGGCACAGGATTCGTCTTGCGTGGAAGCAATGATAAACATGATCCAATGGCACCAGATTACAGTTTTATTACAAAGGTATACGTAGACGGAAAACTTCATGAAACTGCTATCTTATCCTCTTCCTTCAAAACACGCAGACCTGAATTAACTTGGAAATACCAGCTACCTGAAGGGAAGCATCGTGTCAAACTGGAAGTTACAAATCCTGATTCTGGTTATCATCTCAGACTATGGGATTGCATCATTTATGGAAATAGAGTGATAAATGGCCTAGATGCCCATTCTAGCAAATAGATGACATTTATTTATTAAAAATCGAATAGGAACATTTAATCAAATAATTTGTTCATCATTTGAATACACGGTAAGGAGCAAAAGCGTAAACGGTAAAGAATAGCGTCTATGTATATGGTGATCGAAAGAGCCAAAACTTGAGATGATAATTACGGATCGTTATGTAAAATACAATCATGCGGCAACTAGAAATGCTAAGAGGAATTGGTTCTATTTTGTACTTTTATTTGCCAATGCAGAACTTACTAAATATATTCTCTAACAAATCGTCCGTTGTTACTTGTCCCGTGATCAGACCTAAATAATGTAGTGCTTGTTTAATATCCATTGCTAAAAAATCAGATGTGACCGGATTGTTCAATCCATTGACAACATTATCCAATGCTCCCCTTGTTTTTTGAAGCGCTTCGACATGCCTGATATTCGTTACCATGGTGTGATTATCTGATAACCTATCGCCTACCGCAGTTTCATAAAGTAGTTGTTTTAACTCTTCTATTTGCTGATTTGCTTTTGCAGAGATGGCTATAAATTTAATATCATCAGATAATTTAAGTTCTTTAAATTTATCGTTGTAAGACAAATCTATTTTATTGGCAATAGCTAAAAAAGGAACGCCGGGTCTGTAAAGTTTAGCAATATCCTCTCTTATTTCTGTAATGGATAGGTTGATGACGTCAAACATGTATAGCAACACTGCCGACTGGTCGATCTTTTGCATCGTCTTCTCCACCCCTATCGCCTCGATAGTATCTGTTGCTTCTCTAATACCCGCAGTATCTATTAATCTAAAATTGATACCGTTAATATTTAATACCTCTTCAATAGTATCACGTGTGGTACCTGCTATTTCACTAACAATAGCGCGGTCGTCATTTAGCAATGCATTTAACAAGGTGGATTTTCCAGCGTTTGGTCGTCCTGCAATAACGGTATTTATTCCAACCTTAATTACATTTCCCAATTCAAAAGAACGGATCAATTTGTTTATAACCAGATTAATCTTATTGATAAGGTCCTGCAGCTGATCCCGATTGGCAAACTCCACATCCTCTTCAGCAAAATCCAGTTCCAGCTCAATCATCGAAGCAAAATGAATCAGTTGTTCTCTCAGTACATTAAGCTCTGTGCTGAACCCACCTCTTAACTGGTTCATAGCCACTTGATGAGCCGCAGCAGAATCTGAAGAGATGAGATCTGAAACTGCTTCCGCCTGTGATAAATCTAAGGACCCGTTCAAAAATGCTCTTAAGGTAAATTCGCCCGGCTTAGCAGCAGTAGCTCCTTTTTTTATCAGCAAAGTGATAATCTTTTGGATGATATAGTTTGATCCGTGACAAGATATTTCAACCACATTCTCTTTAGTGTAAGATTTCGGTGAAACAAATAAACTAACCAGAACTTCGTCAATAACCTGCCCCTCATCCTTAATCAATCCAAAGTGAATCGTATGCGAGTCTTGATCTAGCAAATTCTTCCCGATGAATACAGAATTGGTGATTGATATGGCTTCTTTCCCTGATAATCTGATCACCCCAATTGCCCCAATTCCTGGAGGTGTAGAAAGCGCAACAATCGTGTCGTTAGAAATCATAAGTAAGCCGTTGACTGGTTAAAACGCAAAACTAGACAAACATTTGATACCTTGTAGTGTTTAAACTTCGAAAAGCAAACAAATTACTAATGAAAGACATGCCGCTAACCGTAAAACGGTCTATCGAATTACTTGGATTGGTGCTGGTAACAGCTATACTGGTAATTGGTAACGACATTATAATGCCAGTTATCATGGCATTCTTTATCAGCATCTTATTGCTACCCATTTTTAGGTTCTTTATCAGGATTAAGTTTCCTGAAGTTGCAGCTATAGTAATTCCTATCCTGGTGTTAGCAATTTTTTTGGGGCTGATTGTGTGGTTTTTTTCAGCGCAGATCGGATTACTTGTAGATGATTTCCCTCAAATAAAAAAGAATGTAGGAATCCATCTGAATGCTTTAAGCAACTGGATTGGAGAAATCAGTAATTTCTCTACCAAAGAACAGGTTAAATTTATCAACGATAAAAGCAATGATCTTCTAGGCATGGCTGGGAAAGCAGCTGGCGGTGCGGCTGTCACGTTAAGTTCTATTTTCGTATTCGTAGGTCTCCTGCCGATTTACATCTACCTGATGTTATTTTACAAAGATATATTGCTGCGCTTTATATTTATGTGGTTTCATACCGATCATCACCCACGTGTCAAAGAGGCCATTTATGAAACTGAAGCCATCATTAAAAATTACCTTCTGGGATTATTAATCCAGGTTACTTATATGACCATTTTATTGGGAGGATTACTATTTTTCCTGGACATTAAGCATGCGCTCTTAATTGGGGTTATTTTTGCAGTGCTTAACTTAATACCGTATGTGGGAGCGCTTATAGGAAATATCATTGGTGTACTACTTACGCTTACTTCTTCTACAGAGCTTTGGCCGGTATTGACCGTATTAATTGTCATCGCAGTTGTTCAATTTTTAGACAATAACATCTTGATGCCAAGAATAGTAGGCTCTAAAGTTAAGATCAATGCACTATTTGCCATCCTTGGTGTAATTATTGGAGGAAGTATTGCTGGTGTTTCAGGCATGTTTTTATCCATGCCAATCATTGCTGTTCTTAAAGTAATTTTCGACCGAACAGACACCTTCAAACAGTGGGGCGTATTGCTGGGAGACGAGCGCCCAACAAGAAGCCCAATGAGTTTCCCTGTATTCAGAAAGAAGAAACTTATAGCCACAAAACCTGGTGTAGAAAAAACAAAAGAAAAGGACTAATTACATCCTTTCAGGCACTGTTATACCCAGTATCTTCATTCCTGATTTAATCACATTGGCAGTAACCTGGCTCAAGTTTAATCGTAATTGTTTGATTTCCTGATCCTCCTCCTTCACAATAGGCGGAACTTCGTGGTAAAACTTATTAAACAATTTGGCCACCTCATATAGATAATTAGCTAGCGTAGCCGGGCTATAACCCTGGGCTGCCGCTTCTATTTCTACCGGGTATTTAGACAGTAAAATAATAAGCTCAGATTCTGTACCTGTTAATGCAGAAATATTATTCGCATTAGCCGGCTGGTATGCTGCTTTATTTAAAAGGGATTTGATACGTGCGTGTGTGTATTGGATAAAAGGCCCTGTGTTGCCTTGAAAATCGATAGATTCTGAAGGATCAAACAGCAGACGCTTTTTTGGTTCCACTTTCAATAAAAAGTATTTTAACGCCCCCATTCCAATCTGATAATAAAGCGCCTCCTTTTCCTCTTCAGAGAAATTGTTCACCTTACCAAGGGCTTCTGTTTTTTGTCTAGCCGTAGCCACCATTTCCGCTATAAGATCATCGGCATCGACAACGGTACCTTCTCTTGACTTCATTTTTCCACTCGGCAAATCAACCATACCATAAGAAAGGTGATGTAATCCCTTAGCCCATGTTTTACCTAATTTCTCCAATATAAGAAAGAGTACTTTGAAGTGGTAATCCTGTTCATTACCTACTACATAAAGCGATTCGTCCATATGAAAATCATCGTACTTCATTTGGGCAGTGCCCAAATCCTGGGTAATATATACCGAAGTTCCGTCAGCACGCAGCACCAGCTTTTGGTCTAATCCATCTGTAGTCAAATCAATCCATACAGAACCATCCTCTTTCGTAAAGAAAACGCCCTTTTCCAAACCTTCATCAACGGTACCCTTTCCTAGTAAATAGGTATTGCTCTCGTAGTAGTATTTGTCGAAATCAACTCCAAGGTTTCTGTAAGTTACATCAAAACCCTGGTAAACCCAGCCATTCATCTTCTCCCATAGAGCAATCACTTGAGCATCTCCCGCCTCCCAGGCCTGCAGCATACTTTGCGCTTCTCTAATTAAAGGAGCATTCTTTTTTGCATCTTCTTCAGTTTGACCTTCTTGTTTTAATGCATCGATCTCCTTTTTATATTCTTTATCGAATATAACATAGTATTTACCTACCAAATGATCGCCTTTTAGGCAAGCACTTTCTGGGGTTTCGTTATTGCCCCATTTTTGCCAGGCTAGCATAGATTTACAAATATGTATGCCACGATCATTCACTAAGTTTACTTTGTAGACTTCATAACCGTTGGCCTTAAGAAGTTCGGCGACAGAGTATCCAAGCAAGTTGTTCCTAACGTGACCAAGATGAAGCGGCTTATTGGTATTTGGTGATGAATATTCTACCATCACCTTCTTACCGTTAGGCTTAAATGTCCCAAATGCTTTGTCCAGCAATTCATTGTTAAACAAATTGATCCAAAAGGAATCAGCAATGCTTAGATTTAAAAATCCTTTTACAACATTGTAGGTGTTAACTTCTTCTACATGCTCAACCAGGTAGTCTCCAAGATCGGTAGCCGTCGCTTCCGGAGATTTCTTGGAATATTTAACAATTGGAAATACAACTATAGTTAATTGACCTTCAAACTCTTTCCTGGTATCTTGTATATTGATAACACCCTCGGCTACATCCTCATTATAAAGCTGTTTAATCCCGTTAAGGGCTGCTGTAATCAAAAAATTCATGGCCAAAAATAACCAAATTAGCCATAAGGAGCGAATATTATGTTCTAAAAAATGGATAGCTTTGCATCTGAAGAATCAATATGAAGGAGCATACGCAGAACTTTAAAGTAAACGTTAACACCGAAATAGGCAGACTTAGAAAGCTCCTGATCCACAGTCCGGATAGCGGCTTGGGAAAGGTAGTCCCCTCTAAAGCCCAGGACTGGCTTTTTGAAGATATTGTTCATCTGGACACGATCCGTAAAGATGAGTATGATTATTACATCAAACTGCTGATGTACTTTCTGGATCCAGAAAAGATTAAAGGAAAGCTAGCAGCGATAGACGCTGAAACGGCAAACCGCGCCTTCTTTAAACCGAATCATCCAGACTTTCACAACTCAGCAGCTGTTATTGAAATTCAAAACCTTCTGGCAGATATACTGGCAGATTCATCTACCCGAAAAAAACTAGTTGCAGCCGTTTGTGCAATTGAGGGATGCACCTATAAGCTACAGTTGGAACTGGTTGATACAGATCCTGTAGCATTAGCCAGGATCTTTATTTCGGGAAGTTTGGAAAATGATGCGATGATATTTCCCCCGATCCCCAACCTCATTTTTACAAGGGACGTAGGCATCACAATTAATGAATATATTCTATTAAATAAACCGGCTAAAAAAGCAAGAAGCAGAGAAACCCTACTCATGCGGTATATATTCTTCAATCACCCGATCTTTGAAAATTACCGTCAGAACATTTTAGAGATTCCTGATCCTGTGCAACACTTTCTTCGCCCGGGAGAGGAAGACGATCGAAGAACAACACTTGAAGGCGGCGACGTAATGATGGTGAGCCCTAATCACGTTTTGATTGGCTGCAGCGAGCGTACGTCCGCCTATGGCGCCAATGAAGCAATTAAGCTGCTGTTTGAAAATAATGTCGTAGAGAAAGTTACGGTAGTTAAAGTTCCCAATAAAAGGGATTTCATGCACATTGACACTGTTTTTACGCAGGTGAAGAGAAATGTTTGGACGCTCCTGAGTTCTATTTCAAAGTATCAGCCAGTCAATCTGGTCGAACCAATTAATTTTTTGGTGGAACCAGACAAAAAAGAAATTACTGAGATTATTCAGTTCAATAAAATTTCTCCTGAAAGCCCAAGAAATTTTGAAAGCATTGAGGCTTTGCTAGATGATATTAGTCGCACGGATCTCAAGAGCACTGTACCAACCAAGTTTATTTACAGCGGCAATGGCTCCTTCCCATATGATGCACGTGAACAGTGGACCGACTCTTGCAATTTGCTTGCGCTAAAGGAGGGGGTTGTGTTGGGTTATGACCGTAATGATAAAACTATTGAGGCATTTAAAAGTCACGGGTTTAATGTGCTTAACGTAAAGGATTTGCTTGCAGATTTAGAGGCAGGAAAAGTAAGTGCAGATGAACTCATAGATACACTTGTCTTAATGCCTTCAGCAGAACTATCAAGGGCACGCGGAGGTTTTCATTGCATGAGTTTACCTATATTAAGAGACGATATATCCTGATGCAAGCCACCAATATATTATTGATGATTCGGCCCGTTAACTTCAAATTTAATGAGCAAACCGCTGAAAACAACAAATTTCAAAAGCCATCTAACAGAATTGATACACAGCAAGAAGCATTAAAGGAGTTTGATAATTTCGTCGCTGTACTCCGTAAAAATGATATCGAGGTGATGGTAATTGAGGATACCAATACGCCAGAAACGCCGGATTCTATTTTTCCAAACAATTGGATTTCATTTCATGAGTCTGGAAAAGTGATACTTTACCCAATGTTTTCAGAAAACAGGCGACAAGAAAGAAAACCAGCAATCTTAAAAACTGTAAAAGAAAAGTTTGAGGTGAAGCAATTGATCGATTTATCTCACTATGAACAACAGGACGAATTTTTGGAAGGAACAGGAAGTATGGTGTTGGACAGGGTTCATAAAATTGCTTATGCCTGCATATCTTCAAGAACCCATGAAACGGTCATGAATGATTACAGCAATCAAACTGGCTACAAAATCGTTTCTTTCTATGCAGTGGATAATTCAGGCTATCCCATCTACCACACCAACGTGATGATGTGCGTTGCAAAAGATTATGCGGTGGTTTGTTTAAATGCGATACCAGATGAGATGGAACGCACTTTTTTGGAAAAAACACTTCAAGATACAGGAAAGGAAATCATAGACATCAGCATCGACCAGATGAACCATTTCGCCGGCAACATGCTACAGGTAAAAAACAAAGCAGGAGATTCATTGTTAATCCTTTCTGAACAAGCTTACCTTTCGCTTTCAAAAGAACAAATCGACAAGCTGGAGGGCTACAATCCCCTGGTATATGCTCCACTTTATACCATTGAAGAAAACGGTGGTGGGAGTGCCAGATGCATGCTTGCTGAAATACACTTGCCGAAGCGGTAACTTTGGACATTTCTTTAACAATAAAAGTTATTCATTAAAGATCAATTCTCAATTTAAAATTACATTTTTGCAAAAATTATTTTTACTGTAAATGCAAAGCTACTCCGAATTTCTTGATCTTAGTGTTGGTTTCCCTCAAGAAGGTTACAGCGTTATAGACGACGAATTATACTTTCAGGATCTCAACTTGATGGAAATGATCGAAACCTACGGAACTCCGTTACGTTTCACTTATCTCCCAATGATCAGTAAGAAGATTCAGCAGGCAAAACTGCTTTTCCAAACTGCTATCATTAAAAACAATTATAGAGGTGATTATAAGTATTGCTACTGTACCAAAAGCTCTCACTTTAAGCACATTGTAGAAGAAGCACTTAAAAACGGCATCCACCTGGAGACTTCATCTGCCTTCGATATGCCGATGATTGAAGCCCTGGAGAAAAAAGGTGCCCTAACAAAAGACATCACCGTAATTTGTAACGGTTTTAAAACCTATCAATACAAACAGTATATTATTGATATGCTGCATGATGGATACAAAAACATCATCCCGGTTCTCGACAATAAAGAAGAGTTCAATTTATTTGATGATGAAGTAGAAATGGATACGCCTTGTAACCTGGGCATCCGCATCGCTGCTGAAGAGCAACCTGATTCTCAGTTTTACACATCCAGACTTGGTGTTAGAATGGAAGATGTCATAGATTTTTACAACAATAAAATATCTACCAACCCTAACTTCAGGGTTAAGTTGTTACATTTTTTCATTAACTCAGGTATTACTGATTCTCCTTACTACTGGAATGAGCTGGAAAAATATGTAACCCTTTATTGCAAGTTCAAAAAGATCAATCCAGAATTAGACACACTCGATATTGGCGGTGGAATGCCATTCAAAGACTCACTGGTGTTCGATTTTGATTACGAATATATGGTTAACGAAATTGTTAAACGTATAAAGGAAATCTGCGCAGAACACGATGTGGTTGAGCCAGATATCATTACCGAATTTGGAAAATACACAGTAGCTGAAGCCTCTGGCATATTGTATAAGGTATTGGGTCGTAAACAACAAAATGACCGTGAAAAGTGGTTAATGCTTGATGGATCTTTCATCACCAACCTGCCAGATGTTTGGGCGTTGAACCAAAAATATATCCTGCTTCCGGTAAACAACTGGGATGCCGAGTATGAAAGAGTGAATCTTGGAGGTATCACTTGCGATGGTCAGGATTACTATAACCAGGAAGCGCACATGAACAGTGTATTTATGCCTAAGACCAGAAAAGTGCAGTATCTTGGCTTTTTCAATACCGGAGCTTATCAGGAAGTATTGAGTGGGTATGGGGGCATACACCATTGCTTGCTACCTAGTCCAAAACATGTGATCATTCGACGTAACCGCGATGAAACTTTCAACTTTGAAGTGTTTGGTGAAGAACAAAATAGCAAGCAGGTATTAAAAATCCTAGGCTACACCTAGGCTGTTAGTTCGCCGATATCTTACCATTTTCCAGCTTGAGTTTTACTGAAAAAATTAAGTCGGGGTCTAAACGTTTTGCTGTTTCTTCTATGACGGCAGCAGTTCTTTGAACTTTTGCATAAAAGATGATTTTGCCTCCCTGTATTACTTTTATCTTTTTATCTAAATTGGCCAATTGATCATTTAAGTAAATGTAAAGCACCTTATTTTGATTTTTTTCAATATTGATCACGTTGTTGTTCATATTTACAACGGACTCCAGATAGGGCACAGCTGTTTGCTCAGGTACGCCTAACCAATAAAACATCGGGTGGATTCTATCATCCTGATGCCATGCCACTGTAGCAGGCAATGGATTTCTTTTAAAAGATGCCAGCCATGGAATGGCTACAGTATCTTTTCTGCTCATCCAATGCGGCATGCCGGCATAAATATGTACATCGTGCACATAATTTTCAGGGTATCGCTGCTGTAAACTGTCCAATTTACTTTTCCAAACCGCAGCCAATTCATTTCTTTGATAAGCAGCATCTGCACCACCCATATAAATAGCAAATGGAACATTCCTCAGGCTCAATGCTGAGGCATCTCCTGGGTGACCTGCCATCATTGCTGCTGCAGCCCAATAATCAGCCATACGTGGCGCTAATTGAAATAGGCCATCGCCCCCTGCAGAATAGCCAAGTAAATAAATTCTGTTGGGATTTACTTCTACATTCAGTATTGCTGCTTTGATCAAGTATGCAAACATTTCGTCTATGTGGTTTTCGTGCCAAAGATTCCAGGTGTTTGTAGGAGCCCTTGGAACAATGTAAACTCCCTCTTTAGGGGTGTACAAGCCAATTTGATTTTTCCATTGCTGATCGTTGGCTGCTGGCGACGTATTTCCACCACCGTGAAGAGATATATACAAGCTCCTGCCTTCTTTGGGAGCATCGCCGATAATGCGGTATTCAAATTTCATTTGATACTCCCCATATTTAATAGCCTTTTGTTCCCAGGCTGCCTTTGTTTTGGATCGCTGTAAACCAACTTGCATCAATAACGCAGCCTTTGCTTTTCTAACTGCATCAGCTTTACTCAGTTTTTGTGCTGAAGCTTCACTGTTGATGTTCAACAGGCATAATAACAGAAAAAAATATTTATTCATGTAAACCCGGTTTGAAGGGCAATTTAAGAAATTAGCATAAAAAAAGGGCACGCCTTGCGGCGTACCCTCAACCTTAAAACCAAAACTCTAACTTACTATGAAACTTTAATTTCTTTTTCTTGCGCTTTAGCAACATCCTTACCAATGGTGATATTTAAAATACCATTCACATATTCTGCACTAATTTTTTCAGCATCAACACTTTCTGGTAATACAAACGACCTCGCGAATGAGAAATAATCAAACTCTTTCCTGGTGTAGTCCTTTTTTTCGTCAGTATCATTTACTTTTTTCTCCGCCCAAACTGATAATGTATCTTTCTTCAAATTGATCTGAAAGTCTTCTTTATTCAAGCCTGGCGCAGCCAATTCAATCTTGTAATCTGCTCCAGTTTCTAAAATGTTCACTCCCGGAACTTTATTAATGGTTAAATTTTTATTTAACGCCTCACTAAACAATGAGTCAAATACGTTGTTAAAGTAAGGTGCTGTGTTCCTGGTCCTGTTGTTAAATTTTACTAATGTCATCGTTATAATCTCCTATTTTTATTTTTAAGTTTTATACTAACCACTTATTCAACTCTTGTACCAACGCATATATTTATGATATTTAAGACATTTTGGCGCAACAAATCTAAATCATCAGACAGAAAGGCAGATATTATTAACCAATTCGACAGTTTTCAGTTCAAAACCACAATAGAGACGAGGTTTGCTGATTTCGATATGATGGGTCATGTGAATAATGCAGTTTACTTTACTTACATGGAAATTGCTCGTACAAAATATTGGACTTCAGCTATAAAATGGGATTGGAAACGAACTGGTGTAATCATCGCGAAGGCCTCTTTGGACTATATTCAACCTGTATTACTGGAAGACAAAATTCATATGTATGTAAGAACATCCAGAATTGGCACCAGTAGTTTTGATTTGGAATATCTGTTAGTAAAAATGAAAGACGGAAAAGAGGTAATTTGCAGTAAGGGAAAAACAGTTTGTGTTGCGTTCGACTACCAAACTAAAAGTTCAACCCCTATCCCTGACAGCGAAAAAAATAAAATGCTGGTTTTTGAGCAACTCTCCCGAAACTAAAAGATCTTTCCCGGATTTAGAATACCATTAGGATCGAACACTTTTTTTATACCACGCATCAAATTTAAGCTGACCTCAGTGTATTTTATAGGCATAAATTCCTTCTGAACCAATCCTATTCCGTGCTCACCAGATATGGTTCCGCCAAGTGAAGTGGTGAGCTCAAATATTTCCACAATTCCATCCTTCAGCTTATTTTTCCAATCCTCATCACTCATCCCTGCTTTGATGATATTGATATGCAGATTCCCATCACCCGCATGCCCGTAACAAACACTTTCGAAGCCATACCTGGAACCAATCTCTTTAATACCATTAATCAGCTTCGGTAATGTAGCCCTCGGCACTACGGTATCCTCTTCCTTATAAACAGAATTGGATTTTACAGATTCCGCCATGGTTCTACGCATTCTCCATAATTCTTCTTTTTGCGTAGCCGTATCTGCAAACAAGACATCAACACATCCATACTGCTCTAGAACGGCATTAACTTTTTCGCAATCAGCAAAAATGGTATTCATGTCATCCCCATCAAACTCTATCATCAGGAAGGCATTAATATTGTCTTTCAGATCGAACTTAATGTCATCAAATTTGATGACCCACTCCAATCCTTTTCTCTCCATAAATTCTAGTGCCGAAGGAGTTACACCAGCCCTGAAGATAGCCGAAACTGCAGCACAAGCAGCCTCATTTTCTAGAAATGAGCCCAACATCAATACCGTATGTTGTGGTTTAGGAATAAGCTTGGTCACAATCTTGGTAACTACACCCAGTGTTCCTTCAGAACCAATCATCAATTGGGTTATATTATAACCAGACGCATATTTTAAAGTGTTGGCACCAGTCCAGATCACCTCACCAGTCGGAAGCACAAGCTCCAGGTTCAAAATATACTCCCGGATTGTCCCATATTTGACTACCCTTGGTCCGCCCGATCCATGAGCTACATTTCCGCCTATAAAACAAGAACCTTTACTCGAGGGATCTACCGGATAGAGTAGTCCATGTGTGGCAACAGCATTGATGAATTCTTCAGTGATAACCCCAGGTTCGACTGCAGCCTGTAAATTCTCAATATCGATGTTAATGATCGATTTGAATTTCTCCATCGATAGTAAAACACCACCATAAATAGGCAATGCTGCCCCGCTTAAACCCGTTCCACCACCTCTAGGTGTCACTGGAACGTTGTGGGCATTACAAACCTTTAGCAAAGCAGAAACTTCGGCTGTATTCGAAGGCTTAACGACAACTTCCGGAGGAAATTTCAAATCTTCCGTCTCGTCATGCCCATAGTTAATCAGCGATTCTTCATCGGTAAAAACGTTACCTTCGCCTACAGCAGCCTTTATTTCATCTAATATATTTGTATCTATTATGTTGAATTTCATTGAGTATTGTAAAATGTCCTTACTTTATTTTGTATAGGTTAGCTGAACGAAAGAATGTCCGATTTCTCCTGGCATAGGCGGATTCAGCTTTTTAATGCTCACTTGTGCATTGGTAATAAAATGATAGCTGGACACCACCCTTTTTAAAATACCACTCACTACGGTTTCCAACATTTTCCGTGTGATGGCCATTTCTTCTAAAATAATCTGATTTATAACTTCATAATTTACTGTGGAAGCAATGTTTTCGGTATCAGCATGAGAAGGGAACGAAACTTGAACATCAACTAAAAAATAAATTCCAGTGAGCTGTTCTTCCGGATAAAAGCCATGAAAAGCGTAACATTTTACATCTCTTAATGCAACCGTTTGTAAGTACTGTGGGGTATTACTCATTTAAATCTCTTAAATCATTACCTTTGAAAACTGCAGATATTTCCAGATCAAATATAGCATAACGTATGAATAAATCGATGAGGAAAGACCTTTATGAGGCGCCCGATTATTATCAAATGGATGAATTGCTGACTGACGAGCATAAGCTAATTAGGAGCACAACAAGGGATTGGGTAAAACAAGAGGTTAGTCCGATCATAGAAGAGTATGCACAACGGGCAGAGTTTCCAAAACACTTGATCAAAGGGCTTGGAGAGATCGGCGCATTTGGACCTACAATTCCAGTAGAATATGGTGGTGCTGGACTAGATTATACCTCCTATGGTATCATCATGCAAGAAATCGAACGTGGCGATTCTGGCATTAGGTCTACAGCTTCTGTACAAGGCTCTTTAGTGATGTATCCAATTTATACTTACGGTTCTGAAACGCAAAGAAAAAAGTACCTGCCGAAATTGGCTACAGGTGAACTCATGGGTTGCTTTGGCTTAACAGAGCCTGATCATGGGTCCAATCCCGGCGGCATGGTGACTAACATCAAAGATGCTGGAACTCATTACCTGTTGAATGGTAATAAAATGTGGATTTCCAATGCTCCATTTGCTGATATCGCTGTAGTTTGGGCAAAGGATGAAAGTGGAAAAATTAGAGGCCTCATAGTAGAAAGAGGCATGAAAGGATTTACGACTCCCGAAACTCACGGTAAGTGGAGCCTAAGGGCTTCTGCAACAGGGGAACTGGTTTTTGACAACGTGGAAATACCTAAAGAGAATGTTTTTCCGGAGATTAGTGGATTAAAAGGGCCTTTAGGTTGTCTGAATCAGGCACGTTATGGGATCGCCTGGGGTGCACTGGGAGCTGCAATGGATTGCTATGACACCGCTTTAAGGTACGCCAAAGAACGAATTCAATTTGGTAAACCGATAGCAGGTTTCCAGTTACAACAAAAGAAATTAGCAGAGATGATTACTGAAATCACCAAGGGTCAGTTACTGGTGTGGCGATTGGGTATGTTAAAATCTGAAAACCGAGCATCTGCCGAACAGATCTCAATGGCGAAGAGGAACAGTGTTGAAATCGCTCTTGACATTGCCAGAAATGCCCGACAAATGCTCGGTGGTATGGGAATCACTGGAGAATATTCTATAATGCGGCACATGATGAACTTAGAATCAGTAGTTACCTATGAAGGCACTCATGATATACATCTCCTCATTACTGGAATGGACATCACTGGGCTCAATGCATTTAAATAAGAAACATGAAAACATTTAAAAAATATTATTACTTACCAGCTTCTACTGAAGAGGTTTATTTGGCACTTACAAAAGCTCAAAGCATCCAGCTATGGACCGGTGCGGATGTAGAATTCGAAGAAATAGAAGGATCGGAATTTTCATTTTGGGATGGTGACATTACGGGGAAAAACCTGGAATTGGAATTCGGTAAAAAAATCGTGCAACAATGGTATTTTGGTGAAGAAAACGAGCCTTCAATCGTTACGATAAAACTTCATGAAGATAAAAAAGGCACCTCACTTGAATTTGTACAAACAAACATTCCTGAGGCCGATTATGAAGAATTTACCTCAGGACTGAATGAATATTATTTAGGCGGATTGGCCGATTTTTTTGAAGATTAAAGGAAGTTATTCAGAATAAACCGAACGTATTTCATTCCTGAGGTTATAATGCGATGCCATCACTTCACCGTAGGCACCAGTGCTGCGCAGTGCAATAAGATCTCCACGCAAGGTTTCTGGTAGCTCAATCTCTTTTCCAAAACAGTCCGTACTTTCGCATATCGGCCCAACTACGTCATATTTTACACTAGCTGTGGTTTCTAATTTTGAAAGGTTTTGAATCTTATGATAGGCCTGGTACAACGCCGGCCTCATCAACTCAGTCATACCAGCATCGAGGATAATGAAATTCTTTTTCTTGCCGTTTTTCACATACAGAACTTTACTGATCAGTGAAGAACACTGGCCAACTAACGCCCTTCCTAATTCAAAATGCACTTCCTGATTTGGGCGTTTTTCTAAAAAATCATTAAAGATTTTAAAGTACGACTCAAAATCAGGAATTTGGTGATCAGGATTGTGATAGTCGATTCCAAGTCCGCCACCAACATTCAATACCTTCACCATAAACCCCTTATCTTCAAACCAAGCTGCAAATTCATTCACCCTTACACAAAGGTTCTTGTACACGTCCAGATTGGTAATTTGTGATCCGATATGAAAATGAATTCCAATAAACTCAAGATTTTCACACTTTTTTAATGTCTCAGCACACAATGGTAAATCCCAGGAATTGATACCAAATTTATTTTCATCAAGGCCGGTGGTAATATTGTGATGTGTGTGGGCATCTACATTAGGGTTGATACGTATGGCTACCTTTGTTCTTTTTCCTTTAATGCCAGCCAGTTCATTAATCACCTCCAATTCTTGTATAGACTCAACATTAAAGCAGAAAATATCAAGATCCAACGCTCCGTTTATTTCCTTATCAGATTTCCCGACGCCGGCAAATACAATCTTTCCTTTGTCGAAACCCAATTCGATCGCCTTACTCACCTCTCCCCCGCTTACACAATCGGCACCAAAACCAGCATCCTTTATTTTTCGAAGCACACCAGCATTGAAATTGGCCTTCATGGCATAGTGAACATGAAAATTATATACATTTGCAGCTTCAGCACAATTGGTTAAGGTTTCCTGAAGCAACGCCAGATCATAATAATAAAATGGAGTTTCAGATTGAGCAAGCTGGTCTATATTTTTATTGGAAAACATCATGTTAAGGTATCTTGTAATAATTTGTATTATCGTGTTAAGCGCCATTTATTTTGGCAATTTTGTTGATTACAGGAACAATAGGATCAGCAAAAATGAATATGATAAACGAGTTAAGCTGTTTATCATATTGGTTATAATGGTAATCTTTATTGTTTTTTGGCTAAGAAAAAAGTAACACTACTCAAATAACCTGTTGTGCAGGCTCTTCAGTGCTTCAGTTTTATCTTCGGTATTGATCAGCAATGAAATATTATAGCTACTACCACCGTAAGAAATCATCCTAACCGGGATATGTTTTATAGCATCAAGAACTCTAGCGGCATAACCATGCTTTTCCGCACTAAAATCACCTACCACGCAAACGATCGACTGATCTTTATCTACTTCTACACTACCAAAAGCATGTAACTCTTCGATGATCTTATCTAAATTATCTAAATAATCGATTGTAACAGATACCGCCACCTCTGAGGTAGTAATCATATCGATTGGGGTCTTATACCGCTCAAATATTTCGAAGACTTTCCTAAGAAACCCATAAGCAAGAAGCATTCTGCTGGAATGAATTTTAATGGCTGTGATTCCATCTTTAGCTGCAATAGACTTAATCTTTCCGCGTTCGCTTTCTGCAGAAATCAGCGTTCCTGCAGCCTGTGGTTCCATTGTATTGAGCAGTCGAACTGGTATCTTATACTTTTGTGCCGGGAAAACAGACTGTGGGTGCAATATTTTTGCACCAAAATATGCGAGTTCTGCTGCTTCATCAAATGAAAGTTGCGCAATTGGCCGGGTATTTTTCACAATCCTTGGGTCATTGTTGTGCATACCATCAATATCTGTCCAGATCTGCACTTCTTCAGCAAGTATAGCCGCGCCTAATAAAGAAGCGGTATAATCACTTCCTCCGCGCCTTAAATTGTCTACTTCTCCGAAACTGTTCCTGCAAATAAAGCCTTGTGTAATGAAAAGATTATTTCCTTTATGTTGTGCTAAAATAGGAGTCAGCTTTTCAGTGGTGAAAGGAACATCAGGCTCATTGTCCTCATCTATCTTCATAAAATCAAGTGCCGGTAGCAGAACTGATAGCACACCTATTGATTTTAAGTATATATGGTATAACGTTGTGGAAAGCAATTCTCCCTGAGCAAGAACAACCTTCTCTTCCACAGGAGTGAATAAATCGTTAGTCAGCGAAGTGAGAAAATTAAAATGGTAGTCGACTACATCTTTTCCCTGGGAACGAAATTCGCCATCTGTCAGTAATTCTATTACAAATTCATTGTAATTATCATGTAATGCGTTAATAAGCGTTAACGCAGTCTGCTTATCTTCCTTTAAAAGTTTGGCTGAAATTTCTACTAAACTATTGGTAGTACCAGACACTGCTGATAACACCACAATCTGTTCTTCTGATGGATCTATAATATCCAGCAATTTTTTCATCCGCTCAGGGCTTCCTACAGAAGTGCCTCCAAACTTTAATATTTTCATCGTTTAATCTTTAGTTTTTAGTGATCTTTTTAGTCTCTAATTGTTAATATACTTATATTAGGCCGTGAAATTAACTAAAATTTGTTTCATAAGTATAAATTAAAATACACAGGATTATATGCAATTAGAACCAGCTACCTTAACCACCATTAACGAATGGCTTAATGGAAATTATGACCAGAAAACCAAATCAGAAATCCAGTCTCTTTTGGATAGTGAATCTTATACTGAACTTACAGATTCATTCTACAGGAGTCTTGAATTTGGAACCGGCGGCTTAAGAGGTATCATGGGTGCCGGATCTAACCGTATCAACAAATACACAATTGGTACAGCAACCCAGGGACTTTCCAATTACCTGCTAAAAAAATATCCTGGTGAAAAGATTAAAGTAGCGATTGCACACGATAGCAGGAATAACTCTGATCTTTTCGCTGGCATCACTGCAGATGTTTTTTCTGCAAATGGCATATATGTTTATTTCTTCAGCGCACTTAGACCAACTCCTGAACTTTCTTTTGCTATCCGCGAATTGGGCTGCAAGAGCGGTGTAATGCTTACAGCTTCTCACAACCCTAAAGAATACAATGGGTATAAAGCCTACGGAGCTGATGGCGGACAGTTCACTTCTCCAGACGACACCATGGTGATGGACGAGGTTGCCAATATCAAAAGTATAGATGAGGTAAAATTTGACAGGGTCGAAGCAAATGTTGAATTAATCGCGGAAACCATTGATCAGCTTTATTTAGATAAAATAACGGCATTATCCGTTTCACCTGAGGCAATAGCGCGACAAACCGATCTTAAAATTGTTTACTCTCCTATCCATGGAACTGGAATCACACTTGTGCCTAAAGCATTAGCACAGTTCGGTTTTAGTAATTTAACTTTAGTTGAAGAACAAAGTACGCCAGACGGCAACTTTCCGACTGTAGTTTATCCAAATCCTGAAGAGAAAGAAGCATTAACACTTGCATTGAAAAAAGCTCAGGATATTGACGCAGACCTTGTATTGGCCACAGATCCTGATGCTGACCGGGTAGGTATTGCTGTTAAAAATACAGATGGAGAATTTGTACTCCTTAATGGAAATCAGACGGGAAGTTTACTCATAAATTACCTCTTAACTGCTTGGGAAGAGAAAGGAAAGCTAGATGGCAACCAATACATCGTTAAAACCATTGTAACGACAAACCTCATAGAAACGATCGCAAAAGCTAAAAATGTAACATACTACAATACCTTAACTGGTTTTAAATGGATCGGTCAATTGATGACGAGCCTGGAAGGTAAAAAGACATTCATTGGTGGTGGTGAAGAAAGCTATGGTTATCTCATCGGCGAATTGGTTAGGGATAAGGACGCAATTGTTTCCTGTGCTTTCATTGCAGAGATGACTGCATTTTATAAAGATAAAGGAAGTAGCCTTTACGATGCATTATTAGATATGTATGTGGACTATGGTTTCTATAAAGAGGAACTAGTTTCTATCACCAAAAAAGGTAAAACCGGTGCTGAAGAAATCAAGGCGATGATGGAAAAATTCCGTAACAACCCACCTGCAACCTTGGGCGGTTCTAAAGTGGCAACGCTTAAAGATTACGAATTAGGATTTGAAACAGATTTGATCTCCGGAGAAAAAAAGAAACTGGAACTTCCTGTTTCTGATGTACTTCAGTTTATTACTGAAGATGGAAGTATTGTTTCCGCAAGACCATCTGGCACTGAGCCAAAGATAAAGTTCTATTGCAGTGTGAATACACCTTTAGCATCTAAAGCAGCGTTCACAGAAACAAATGCCAAACTAACAGAAAAAATTAAAAGCATTATGAGTGATCTGGAGGTTTAATCCCCAGATCATCTCTCTATAAAATTAGGTTGTAAAACCACTCTTGATCTCAGCATCTCGGTGGTTTTTACCTTATTCTTTGCAAGTTCCTGCAACACGATTTCAATTATTCGCTCCGCGATTTCTTCTACCGGCTGATCAACGACACTTATCGGCGGTGTATGAAATTTGAATACATCATGGTCATCATAAGAAATCAGCGTAAAATTATCATCCAAGTTCTTACCTAATTCTTTTAGGGCAGTAAGTCCATTGATTGCCAAATAGTTTGTCGAAAAAATAACTGAATCTATTTCAGGATTGCTGATAAAAAGGTTCTTTAACTTCTCTACAGTTACGTCCGAAGTGTTCCCGTACTTGATCTCTTCATAGATAGCTTTGTTAAATGGAATATGATGGTCGGTCAGCGCTTTTTCATAACCCAAAAACCGATTGTCCATTTCATCAACATGAAGTCCAACAGTTACAAATGCAATGTTCTTCTTTCCATGATCAATCAGGTATTTGGTAGCCAGGAATGTCCCGTTAAAACTGTCTACTACCACGTAATTAACATCTTTAAGTCGCAGGTTTCTGTCGAATAACACGACTGGGATTCCCTCAGCTTGCAAACGTGCAATGTCATCTTCAATACCTGGTACAGGAGCAATAATGTAAGCATCTACCTGCCTTGACCTAAACATCTCAATCAGCTCCTTAGCTTTCTTTACATCATTTTCAGTACTGGAATAACTAATCTTGTATCCCTTCTTATAAGCTTTATCCTCAATTTTCCGGGCAATGCCTGCAAAGAATGGATTGGATATGTCTTCTACAATTAACCCTATTGTTTTTGTATCGCCAGTTCGTAAACTTCGGGCAATTTGATTGGGCTTAAAACCCAGCTCTTTAATAATCGCTTCAACCCGTTCAATAACGGCAGCACTAATTCGCATTTGAGGTGCTTTGCCATTGAGGATAAATGATACCGTGGTAATCGAAACCTTTGCTTTTTCAGCAATGTCTTTTATGGATGCAGGCTTCATCTAATTTGTCCCTCTCCCTTAACTATCCATTTCTCAGTAACCAGCTTCTCCAATGCAAAGGGTCCTCTAGCGTGAAGTTTTTGAGTGGAAATTCCTATTTCAGCACCCAGACCAAACACCTCTCCATCAGTAAACCGTGTAGAAGCGTTTAAATAAACAGCAGCAGCATCAACTTGATTCAAGAATAAATCTGCTTTATCCATGTCCATCGTTAAAATCGCTTCAGAGTGTTTTGATGAGAATTGAGCGATATGTTCCAATGCTTCATCAATTCCGTTAACTATTTTGATTGAACACTTAAAGTCAAGAAATTCTCTTCCATAATCTTCAGCTGCCGCTTTATTTAACCAAGGGTATTCTTGACCAGATAAAAATTTAAATGCAGTAGCATCTGCAAAGATTTCCACTTTATATTCTTGAAGTAAAGGCGATAAAATCCGTAAAAACGCCGAAGCCACTTCGCTATCCACCAAAACAGTATCCAGAGCGTTGCAAACGGATGGACGAGATACTTTTGCATTTAAAACAATCTTAGCTGCTGCTTCCAGGTCTGAGCTTTTTTCCACATAACTATGGCATACTCCTGCTCCTGTTTCAATAACCGGTACTGTGGCATTTTTACGGACATATTCTATCAGCTGATTTGAGCCCCTCGGGATAATGACATCTATGTATTTCTCCGCAGTGAGGATATCAATAATATGTTTTCTATCGGCAGGCAATTGTTGTACAATATTCCTGTCCAACCCATGCCCCTCTAATACATCCTGGATTACAGACACCATAATTACATTAGTATTCAAAGCATCCTGTCCGCCTCTAAGTAGGGCAACATTGCCGGATCTTAAGCACAATGAAGTGACATCTAATGTTACATTTGGTCTTGATTCATAGATGACCGCCACTACCCCAATTGGTACTGTTATCTTTTTAATATGCAATCCGTTGGGAATCGTAGTTTCTGATAAAACAAGGTTAGTCGGGTCGGCGAGTTCGGCAACCGCATGAAGACTTTTGCATAGATTATCTACGCGTTCCGGATTAAGCATCAGTCTATCACGCTTTGGATCCTGAGCATCCATTTTAAGTAAATCCTTATGATTTTCAGCTAGTATTCTATCGGTATGTTCAGCAATTGCGTTAGCCAAATCATTAATAAGGTTCTTCTTACCCAGGTCATTTAAACTCGAAATGGACTGCTGGGCCTTTTTCGCATTAATCAGTTGTTGTAAAATTTCGTCCATCTGCAAGTATTATAAAACGACTATATCATTGGCATTGGCAATTTCCAGGTTATGCTGTTTAGCATCTTTGCTCACTTCAGAAGATGGTATTTTGGATTTCGCAACTGCAACTATGTTCCCTTCTTCATCAATCAGCTCAAATATCTCCGAAGCATTGAATGAGGCTTCAACCGACTTGACACCCACTGCCAGCAGGCTTTTTCTTTTGCGTATCGCTTCGCAAGCGCCCTGGTCAATCATCAGTCTGCCGGTTACCAAGCTACCACTGCCCAACCATTTGTTCCGGGCTGATATAGAACAGTCCTTTGGCATACAAACAGTGCCCGCTTTTCCTGCTACAGCATTTAAAATTCCATCAACCACCCTGGCGCCAAAAATGACTACTTTAATGCCCATTGTTGCTGCTAGATTAGCAAAGGTAAGCTTAGAAGTCATCCCACCTAAGCCTACATCAGAGGTATTCCTTGTAGCTAAAGAGAAAACATCATTATTAATCAGATCAATTTGTGGGATAACCGCGCCATTTTTATCCAGAACACCGGGAACGGAAGTGCCCAGCAGAATCAACGAGGCACCAAAACCAACTCCAAGCAAAGTTGCGAGCTCATCATTATCGGAAAACTTCAGTTCCAAATCACTTACTACATCATTTTCGTTGGCGATGGGGATAATCCCATTTTTCCAAAGTTCTTCGTAGGTTTCTTTTAGTTGTAAAAACTGCTTCCTGTTAGAGAAATGCTGCCGCTCGCATAAGCTTTGAGCAATGGCTATATTATAGGGAGAGAAATGCCTGGAATAGGTTCCAAGCAACAAAGGGTTACCAATTGAAGCTGCAGCCTTTCGCTCACTTATCTTACCTTTATAATTCTTAATATATTTTTTACCCGCTGCTACCGCGCCGGAAGACACAAGTATAATATGATAAGCTGGGGCAAGTTGGGAAACCTGCTTGGTAATATCCGCGATAATTACTTCATCAATTTCACCATTTGTTGTTATAGAAGCAGACCCTAGTTTTAGGATTAATATTGGTTTGGTCATTAACTTTGGTATTCACTATTGTATCACCAAAATTACGCAAAAAATAAATCCCGCACCCTATTTTGTTTTATCCCTATTTCGGTTAAGTTTAATTTTGATCTTACCATCTTCACCATCTGTAGCCAATAGATGAAGAACTATTCCCTTCATTCTCCGTTCTTTAATCTCCTGTTTATCCGTTATTTCTTCATCCTTTTTCGGATTTCTTAAGGGTACATCCACTGCGATATTCGTTCCGGTAGTCATGGAATAAACGCCTGCAACATCCATGTTTAATACACTGGTATTAATTTGCATGGGGTTGATCGTGATCTTAGGTCCCCTGATGTCAAATTTACCGTTCAAGTTATTAAAGGTAATATTGTCAAGATCACGAAATGGGAACGCGAACTTTCCAACACTTTTAACCGGATCGAAGTTTAACAATGCGCCTTGCTTTAAGTCAAACGCAATACCTCCAAAAAGGGAATTTGAAACCAATTTCCCCTGATTGCTAATGTTACCACTTAAATTAGCCTTGGCAAATAAATAGCCTTTCAGGTTTTTGGAAGTCAGGGAAGTAAGTCCGAAATCATCAAAAGCATAAAAAAAATGTTTGATGTCAACATTCGCTATCGCGGTATTCACTGCAAATTTATTCACCGAACCTTGCTGACTAACAGTTCCATTTAATTTGAGTGAGCCTCCACCATGTTTAACACTCACGTTCCTGATCGCGATTCCCCTTTCTGTGAGCAATAAATCCGCCTTCGCATCAGTTGCCAAAAATTTATTGTAGTAAACCTTGTCTACCGCAAGGTGCATATCAACCTGACTTTTTTCAAATACCATATTGAGATCGTCAGAAAAATTAACACTTTTAGGCTTTGCCTTTCTGCTGATTTGCCTCGACCCTAAAAAACCAAAGAATTCACCCAAATGTAACTGCGGACTTCTAATTGTCCATGTTAGTAAAATTTTCTCCGGAGCTGTATAATACAGATTTAGAAAATTGAGTACCACACCGTCCATGTATACAATGCTTTTACCGCTTTGCAAACGGATATTCTTGATGAAAAGATCATTATCTGTAAAGTTTAGCGAAATATTGGTTTTCGTGAATTTTAATTTTCTTGGCACATAATTTACATCTGCATCCTTAATATCTATAATCCCGGTCACAAATGGCCTTGCTAACTTAAAGTCAACAATATCAGCACGGTAAGCCAATTTTACATTTGCCTTACCATTAGTAAACCGAAGCAAGTCGTCCCCCAATACATTGTTTAAATTGGCGATATCGAAGTTAGACCTAAATACACCTGTAGCGATGGGCTTGTCGAGATTATTGATAGAGGCCGTATCTATAGAAAAGGGAATTTTCTCGTAGGCTCCTTTAAATCCGAATAATTTAACTGCAGAATTTTGGTCAGTATGCCCTTTACCCTTTTCATAATTGTTGGTAAAAATACCAGTAAAGTTGCAATCCTTTACTACGCCACCCGGTGTGGTCAGCACGTTGTCCTTCACCAAAGCCTTAACGTTAATTTCCGGATCTCCCCCAGGGCCCATGTTCCCGGCAATGGTGCAGGTAACATCTATTGGCGCATCCAGATTAAACATATCCAATCTCGACCTAATGTTTGGCGCAAGCAAGGCAGAGGCGTTGCGCCACTTAATCTGATTTGCCTGAATTTGTATAGAAAAGTCAGTGTTTTCTTTAGAAAGGTCAAACTTAGCGCCTATCACAAAAGGATCAGTACCAATATTTAATTTGTTTGGGCTAACCGCTATAATACCAGACTTGTCACTATAACTAATTTTGAATGGACCATTCAGTATTTTGTCCTTGATAAAGCTTCCTCTTTTTGAATTAAAAGCGAGACTTTTAACTAACATATTAAGTTTAACATCTGCTTTCCAGTCCGACCAGGAATAATCTATATCTCCTTTAAGGTCATTGATTACAAACTCAAAAAGCTTATTACCCTTTTTATTATCCAATACAAATGCAACGTTATTCAATGAGAATTTTCTGATTTCAGCTGGGGACTCTGAATCTTTATCCTGCTCTTTGGATTCCTTTTTTTTGCTTTTTAAAATAGCGGTATTACTATAGCCATTGCTATCAGTATATATATAAATCACCGCATTATTGATTCCAATTTTTTGGATTTCAACCGTACCTGTAAGCAAGGCCAGCGTATTCACAGATACATCAAGGTCCTTTGCGTCCAGTAGAGAATGATGGTGCACACTCCATAAACTATCCCGCAAAATCACATCATTTAATTTCAAAGAAACACCAGGAAAACCTTTCAGGAAAGTAGGATCCATGCTACCTATAGTCAACTTCCCCTTAAGATTTTTATTGAGTTCTGAAGTTACCGAAACCAAAAGCTTCTTCTTATTCGCGTTGACATAAATAGCAGCGGCAACAAAAATGAGAAGGATTAACCCTGTAAGGATTCCAAATATTTTGAGTGTTATTTTAGACCAGCGTGGCATTGTTATGGTTTATGTTGAAAACTTATCGTGCATATCCTTCAATAGGTATGCCAATAAAGCAATCTAACTAACTTACAGCCAACATATCAGATAAATCTTAACCTTAAACGGTCTGAAGTTTTAAAGTAGCGCTCGTCTCGTTTCTAATTTGTTGTGTCAACGAATCGTCTTTACTTAAACATTGCCCGTACGATGGGATCATTTCTTTAAGTTTTTCCTGCCATTCCTGAGTATTAATCCGGTTTGCAAAGCAACGTTCCATCAGTGTGATCATGATAGAAACGGCTGTTGAAGCTCCAGGCGAAGCTCCTAATAATGCAGCGATACTTCCATCAGCAGCTGTTACGACCTCTGTACCAAACTCTAATATTCCCCCTTGCTTCTCGTCCTTCTTGATTACCTGAACTCTTTGTCCGGCAGTTTCCAACTCCCAATCTTCCATTTTAGCAGAAGGAAGATATTCGCGCAAGGCCTGCAAACGGTCTTCTGGCGACTGGCGCACCTGGTCAATTAAATATTTGGTTAGCTGTAAGTTGTCCAGGCCGGCAGCGATCATAGGCCTGATGTTGTTCACCTTAATAGACAGTGGCAAATCCAGCAAAGAACCATGCTTTAGGAACCTGGTTGAAAACCCAGCGTACGGTCCAAACAGCAATGCCCTTTTTCCATCAATCATTCTGGTATCCAAATGAGGAACCGACATTGGTGGAGCGCCAACTGAGGCTTTCCCATATACTTTAGCGTTGTGTTTTTCAATCACTTCGGGGTTAACGCACTTCAGCCATTGTCCGCTAACTGGAAATCCACCAAAGCCCTTACCTTCTGGAATGTTTGATTTTTCCAGCAAGGGAAGTGATCCACCACCTGCACCAATAAAGACAAACTTAGCTTTCACTACGCGCTTATCTCCAGTGGACTCATTCTTTACTTTTACCTCCCATAAACCGTCTTTCTGTTTAAGTTTCCTTACTTCGTGATCAAAGTGAAGATTCACAGTCGAAGATTTTTTTAATTGATTGAACATCATCCTGGTTAATGAACCGAAGTTCACATCAGTTCCTAATGCCATTCTTGTTGCAGCAACCTTTTCTTTAGGATCACGATCAGCCATCACTAAAGGCATCCACTCTTCCAATTGTTTTGGATCCTCAGAGTAGGCCATTTCCTTAAACAAGACACACTTCGTTAAACTTTTAAACCGGGTATTTAAAAACTTAACGTTATCCTTACCCCAAACAAAACTCATATGCGGAATGCTCTTGATGAATGTTTCGGGTTGATCAACCAGTCCTTTCTTTACCAAAAATGACCAGAACTGCTTTGATACTTCAAATGATTCTGCTATCGAAATCGCTTTCTTAGCATCTACCGTTCCATTAGGACCTTCTGGCGTATAATTCAATTCACAAAAAGCCGAGTGACCAGTGCCCGCATTATTCCAGGCATCAGAACTTTCAGCAGCTGCTACATCTAGTCGTTCAAAGATTTCAATGGTCAAATCTGGTTGCAGTTCCTTTAGTAGCACACCCAAGGTTGCGCTCATAATACCTGCCCCTATCAATACTACATCAACATTTTTATCTGACTTACTATACTTCCCGGTCATTTCTGAAATTTTGTGCAAAAGTACGAAAACAGTCTAAATTTTTCAGCTAACAACCAAGTCTAATTTCTTTATATTCGGGTTTTTTAACACATTTATTGCAAATTCCATATTAAATCCAAAAATCAATGGACAATTCTAGATTTCCGCAAATTGAATCCTTAAAAAAGATCAGAACTTTTACCCTAAATACGATTGATGGGTTAAGTCCAGAGCAATTCAATAAAATTCCTGAATGCTATAACAATAACATCATTTGGAATGTCGCACACATGGTGGCCGCCGAACAGGGAGTTTGTTATCTCCGTGCTGGATTGCCAACGGTTATTCCAGAACACTTCTATGCAGCTTTTAAACCTGGTAGTAAGCCCGAAGGCCACCTTGATGAAATACAGATCCTAGAAATTAAAAATTTGTTATTGAGCTCATTAGTGAGACTAGAAGCTGATTTGCTGGACAATAAATTCGAAAGTTATACATCCTGGGCCACAAGATATGGAGTTGAGATGAACAACATTAATGATGCACTCAATTTTCTTCCGTTTCATGAAGGTATGCACCTCGGGTACATCATGGCCTTGAAGCGACTTGTTTAAGTACACGCTGACAGCGTAAACTACTTGAACTTTCCTTTTACCTGAAGCAGATTAAAGTACTTCGTCAGGTTTAGTCCCATAGATTTTTCAAAGGAAGCTTTCAAGTCGGCCGGCTGTGGATGTTTGTTTTTCCAGGTATCAAAATATAATTTAAAGGCCTTGTCCATTTTCTCCGTTCCCACCTGACTTTCCAGCAAATAAAGCCAAAGAGCTGTTTTAATGTAAGAAACTAAGCCATATTCTTCTGAAGTAGCAAATTTATCAGACGGCGTTTCTATAGCAGCCTCCATGGGAATTTCTATAATTGAACCATAAATGCGAGCAAGAAACTCGTTCGCCGGCAGTGCCTGTACTTCTACAGGAATATGGTCTCCAAAGGCAGAATTATACCGATATTTCTCCGCCATATAACGAAATTCAAAATAAGAATTAAGACCTTCATCCTGCCAGGTATGTTCTCTTTCATTACTGCCAAGCATACTCATAAACCAATTGTGACCTACTTCATGGGTAATCACTTCATCAAGTGTCTGGATTTTTGCATCCGGACTGGTAATTAATGTGATCGTTGGATACTCCATACCTCCACTATCATTATTCTTCGGTCCTTCTACAACTTGCACTACCGGGTATTCATATTCACCAATCCAGCCGCTGTATTTTCTTACCGCGTCCTTTGTATAATCGATGCTGTTATTCCAAAGCGTACCTTTTTTATAGTGATAATAATTAAAGGCATCAATAACTTTTCCAGATGCCAGCTTAAGTGTATCATATTGTATCACAAATCCTTTATCCGCAAACCATGCAAAATCAGGAACGTTATCAATTTTATAAGTCAGCGTTTTGGTACCATTCTTATCTTTTGGAACATACATACTGGGTACAGCATTTCTATTGGCTACATTTTTAGCGCCAATGGTTTTGTATTGCGCTAGTTCTGAAGCGGTTTGTAGCGTTCCTGTTGCACCAACCACGTAGGCGCTTGGCACAGTGATGTCAACTTTATAGGAAGCATATTCACTATAAAATTCTCCCATATCCAGATAAGGAAACTCATGCCAGCCATCTTTGTCAAATACCGCCGGTTTTGGATACCATTGGCAAGCCATAAACTCTCCGTCTGCAAAACCAGATCTCGAAAAGTAAGAGGGCAACTTAACTTTGAAATCTGTGCTAATGGTTACCGAATCGCCAGGCTTTAATGCCTCCGGAAGATTAACCTTAATGATATCGATATATTGAGGATTTGGATGCGCCTCAGTCGTCGTAACCTTGCCACCAACTTTAAAGTTTAGTCCGCTAATATTCCCGTACTCGACTTTACCTAGCTTTTCTCTCCTGGAGGTATCATTTAATATCTGTTGAAAAAGAGCGGTCGACTTTTGCTTATAGGCATTGGGCCAAATGTGAAACCAAATGAAATTTAAAGTGGAAGGCGAGTTATTTTTATAAACGATCTGTTCGTTTCCTTCCAGTGTCTTATTCTTGTCGTCCAGCTTCACCGCAATATCGTAACTCAGTTTCTGTTGCCAGTAACCCTCTTGTGCGTAAACAGAAATACCTGTAATAATTATTAAAAAGCAAGTTAATTTAGTGCGAAGTCCCATTCTCATAGTGTCTTGAATTCAACCATATAAAACTTAATGGATATGGTTTTGTTTTACAAACATAATCACTAATAACAAAAAATAACATGAAAAAGTATTGGGTATTTACACTATTAATTATGGCTACAGTCATTGGAGCCTGCAAAAACACCGGTGAAACACAAGTTGCCAGCGCTAAACTGTCCTCAACTGCTGATAGCAAGGAAATTGGCGAAGCTAAATTTTTTGCACTGGAAAACGGAATGATTAAAATGGATTTGGAAATTAATTTTCCTGCAAAGGCCGATAGCAGTGTTGCGGTACATTTCCACGAGCATGGCGACTGTGGCAATATGGGCGAAAATGCACATGGCCACTGGAACCCTACCAAAGAAGCACACGGAAAATGGGGATCTGCAGCCTACCATTCTGGCGATATCGGAAACATTCAGCTTGATAGTAAAGGTCACGGAAGCATTTCTGTAACAACTGATAGATGGAGTATTGCCGACGGAGATGTAAAAAATATCATTGGCAGAGGGATTATTGTGCACGGTGGCATCGATGATTATACGACTCAGCCAACAGGTAACTCCGGACCGAGGGTAGGCTGTGGTGTGATTGTTAAATAAAGAATTAACTAAAACTTTTCCAAAAAGGACTTGTTCTTGATATACATCAAAGCTAATTATTATGGAAAATACAAGCGTAAACAAAGAAATCTTAAACGACTTAATTCAAATCAACAATGACAGAGTTGTTGGTTATCAAAAAGCAATTGAAGAACTACAGGCAGAAGACAGTGATCTAAAATCACTATTTGTAGAAATGATTGGCCAGAGCCATACGCACAAAGCTGCATTGGCTCAAGAAGTTCAAGTATTAGGAGCAGATGCTGAAACAAGCACGACTACATCAGGAAAGATCTACAGAGCCTGGATGGACGTAAAAGCTGTATTCACTGGTCACGATAGAGAAACAATATTAAATAACTGTGAATTTGGAGAAGATGCCGCACAGAAAGCTTATAAAATGGCATTAGAGACCGAAGGATTGTCTGCTGACTTGAGGTCACTAATTACAGACCAGAAGGCTGATCTAAGAACTTCACATGATCAAATCAAGTCACTGAGAGATCAGGTGGCGCAATAATAAAAAACCTCAACTTGAAAGAAGCCCGGCTAAACCCGGGCTTCTTTTGTTAACAGCCAATTGTAGGCTTTTTATCAAATAAATCCAGCCCTGATAATAACTGATCTAATATTTCGTAAATTGTGTAAACATAAATGAATTCGTCATGAAAGCCAACCTCATAAAACTGTTCTTCGTTATCACTCTGTTCAGTGTAGCCTCCTGTAGCAACACCAAATTATTAACTTCTTACGCTGCACCAGAGGGCAAAATCAAAAAAAACAACAAAATATTGGTGATTGCGATGATGAGCGATAAAGACAAAAAGTTACGGGAGAATATGGAAAACATTATGGTGCAAACCCTTCGAGCTCAAGGGATAGATGCGGGATCTTCAATTGCGCAATATGGTGTCGACGCATTTAAAAACATGGACGAGAAAACGACACTTCAGAAATTAAAAGAACAGAATTTCGATGGAACCTTCACCATTGCCTTACTCAAAAAAACAAAAGAGTCGGATTACCGTCCCGGATATATAAGTTATGGACCAAACCCTTATCGCTTTTGGGGATATTATCACAACATGTATTCGATGATTTACAGGCCAGGATATTATACTGATAAAAACCAGTTTGTCTTAGAGGGAACAGTGTATAATTTAGGTTCAGACAAGTTGCTTTATTCTGCACAAACCAAAACGATCAACCCAGATAGTCCTTATCAATTGGCCAGCACTTTTACCAAGACCTTATTGAGCGACATGGCCAAAAACGGTGTATTCAGCAATTAAGAGACAATATCTTCTCGATAGCCGTACTTTTTTGAAAGAAAAAGGCATTCTGTAGAAGAAAGGATTCCATCTGAAGAAGTAGAGGCAAACAAGCTGGATGCTGCAGCACATACGCCCAAACTAAGGCATTTTTCAATAGGCTGCTCGTCATGTACTCCCAATAGTACACCTGCAGCGAATGCATCACCTGCTCCAACGGCGCCCATCACCATTTCATTCGGCACGTTTACGCTCGGCTGGTAAGCGAATTTTCCTGCTTTACTCACTGCAATCACACCAGTTGGAAAGTGTACAATCACCCATTGATTAACGCCTTTTTCTAAAATCAACTCTGCAGCCTCCCTGCACTTTTCCATTATGACAATACCATTTACACAAGTATGAATTCCTGCAATCATCCCTGCCTCAAATTCATTTACAAATAGATAATCAATGTATGGCAATGCAGGAGGAATCAACAAACTAAACCGGTCCGAATGTTCACTTACTACATCAACTGAGGTAATGAACCCCGCTTCCCTTGCGCGTTTGAGTACCCTGCCGGCACGTGTCAAGCCATTGGGTTCCAGAGTGTCTAATTTATCAAGCAACAACAAATATCCCAAATGAAAAACTTTCGCGTTGGAAATGGAGAAGTCAAAGTGATCAATATCAAGTAATGCATTTGCTCCTCTTTGATGAAAAAAAGTTCGCTTACCGGTTGATTTAACAGTCATCACATCTGTATATGAAGTATATGCAGATAGTATCTTCCTAATTTGCGTAGTATCGATCCCTAATTCTGTACACTCATTAATGATATAATCACCACGTTCGTCGTCTCCTACCAATCCCAATCCGCTAAGCGGAAATTCTGCCTTCAGTTTTACCAGTCCCTTTAAAATATTATAGGCTGAGCCGCCATTACTGATACATTCAGAATAAATACTCACCAATTTTTCTTCTTCTGGAAACGCATCAATAATCTTTACCTGATCAATGATCCAATTTCCACCCACCAGTATCCCATCTCTCATCACTTAATCCTCGCTAAGTAATTTCACAATAAGGAGCTCATCTTCAATAATTTCAGTATAACGCCCAACTTGCTTATTGGAGAAAAAATTATCGTTTACGTCGTCGTTTGCGGTTGATACTTCACCAATAATACACTCTGGAGATTGTGAATAGAATTCATGCCAGATCCCTGGCTCAATCGTCACCCTGTTCCCTGCCTGTAATGTAATCTTCTCACCAGAGGTGATCAGGCAATTTTGACCGTTAATTTTCACATTAAACCTTCCCTTCGTCTTTTTCACTTCCGGGTCAAATGCCCATAGTTGTACAATCAGCACGCCAGTGCGGCATATGATATCTTCCTTTTTTTTCTGATGGGTGTGAATCGGGGTAACCTGGTTCTTTGTAGCATACATCACTTTTTCACAATATTCGTCCTCCTCTGCCAGATTTACCAAAACCAAACCGCAGCTGGTAAACCTTCCCAGTCCAAAATCTGTTACGTCCCATCTTGGGTTGGGTGGCAGTGTCCAGCTGTTCTTTTTGAAGAAGCTGCTCGCATCCCCTATCGCTTTGTTAATTTCAGACCTTTTCATACGCTTTCAATTTGGTTATAATGTATTTCTTCAACGGTATTGTGTGTCTGAGACATTAAGGCGGCAGCAAATACCGCGTGACTATCAACGGCCTCCTGAGGGGTCACACATCCAAATTTACCAGCTAACTTACCCTCACGCTCAGCAAAATATGCAGCAAGCATTTGCATAAAACAGTCGGCAAACCCTGGTTCAAATATCCCTCCCGTAACTGTTGGAAACACGACTCCCTTGAATCCAAGATCCGTTCTTTGCCATAGCTGCTCCCCTTCATTAATTCTGAAAGTCCACAATGTCTTAGTATCCTTTGTACTGTACTTAACGCCACCCTCAGTTCCCATGATTTCGATAAACCAGGTATTGGTCTCTCCTGGGGCAATTCTTTTCATCTCCAACGTCATCGGTACTTCCTTGCCTTCAATTCGCGTGAGCGTACTCAATGTGGCATTATTCCAGGTATCGCAAAGCGCGATGCCTCCTTTTCCATCCGGACGTTCGGTAATGATTTTTTGCAACTGTGCATAGACCGAATGGGGCTTCCAGCCCATCCTTAGTGGAATATGCAATACATGCATTCCCAAATCCCCCATAACGCCAATTTCCCCGCAAAATCTATTTTGTCTTTTCCAGTTTATGGGCTTTGAACGGTCCAAATCACTGGAATGCAAAAAACCAGCCTTTACCTCAATAACCTCTCCCAGTTTTCCTGAATTTACTTCAGCCATTAGCCTTTGCGGACCAGGTAAAAATGGCATTTCCGAACTACACCTCACAAATCTTCCTAATTTCAGCGCAGCCACCCTAATCTCTTCCGCAGCTTCAAAATCAATACCAAATGGCTTTTCTGCCAATAAATCTTTACCTGCCTCCAACACTTCAATATAGTAATCTTTATGCAAATTATGCGGCAGAGCAACATACACCACATCAATAGCAGGATCAGCTAAAAGTTCTTTATAATCAGTCGTCAACAAAGTAACAGTAGGTACATTTCTATACCAATCCAGTACCCGCTCATTTAGATCACATACCGCCCTTAATTCAACAGTCACAGGGAAATCGTTCAAGGCAAACCAGCGACCAAAAGCACTCGCAGCTTCTTTGCCCATAAGTCCACCACCTATGATGCCCACATTCAATGTATTCATGATTTATATTTGGTATAACTTTTCTACTAAACTAGATAAACTTCAGCGCATCGTCAACACCTGCGCCTTCGTGCACAATTGCCATCAATGCCTTCGTCATGCCCGCAGGATTATGGTGCTGGATAACATTTCTTCCATAAACAATACCTTTCACACCTTGCTGCATCAATCCGAAAGTTCTCTCCAGTATCTCCCGGTCTTCCGCTTTCCCACCGCCCCTAACTAATACTGGAACATTACCGGCAATTTCAACAATACGATGGTAATCGTTCACATCGTTGGTTGGATCGGCCTTTATAATGTCTGCACCAAGTTCTACACCTTGCCTTACCAGTGGAATGATCTTATTTGGGTTGCCATCAACCATATATCCACCCGCAGTGCTGTTTAACTGAAAAACCAATGGTTCAATCATTAATGGCATGCTGTATCTGTCGCACAAAGGCTTTATTTTTAAAATATTCTGAATACACTGATCCATCACTTCCGGCTCATCGGGTATGCTAAACAAATTAACAACCACGCAGGTAGCGTCCAGTCGCACGGCCTGTTCTACTGGCTGCTCAATCATCCTGCTAAATAATTTTACAGGCAGCTCCTTACCATATACGTTTGCAACATCTGTGCGTAAAACTAATGATGGTTTTTCCCGTCCAGGAATCGATTGCAAATATTGGGCTTGACCAACAGTAAGTTGAATGGCATCTGGAGCGGCATCTACTAAAGTTTTAACCGCATGTTCTATATTTTCTATCCCACTAAGAAATGGGTATTCATTAAAAAAACCATGGTCGATCGCAACGTCAAAACAATTACCAGAGCGACTATTAAAGAGCCTGTTTAACTTATAAGATTTCATGATCAAATATAGAAGATCACACTTGTATACACAAGTCTAAAACTCCAGAAATATTTTATATTTGTTTGCCTGTATAAATAAACCCTCATGCTCAGAAAAGAAACCATTCCCATTTATAAGAAAGTAATAGACGACCTAAAAACAGCCATTGATAACGGAACTTATAAAAAAGGAGCGCTCCTTCCCTCTGAGAATGATTTGTGTAAAACTTATAGCACCACCCGTGTAACCATCAGGCAGGCCTTATCTGGTCTCATCAATATGGGCTATATCATCAGAAAACACGGGAAAGGAAGCATCGTTAGCGAGCCAAAAAAGGGGCTGGGTATTTTGTCCTTTGCCGGGGTTACCGCGGGGGTTGGAGATTATAACCTAAACACCCTTATTCTCCAGCCACAGGTTAAACAGAACTGGCCATTAGATTTTTTTTACGAGTTGAATCCGGTTGAGTTGGACAAAGGCTGCATCTTTTTCAGCAGACTAAGGCAAATTGAGCGCATACCCGTTCTATACGAAGAAACTTACATGACCGACATCAATCTGCCCAGGTTTACCTCCAAAAAACTGGAAAATGTTTCACTGTTTAAAACCATAAAAGACCATTACCAAATCGACATCGTAAACGGTGAACAAAAAATATGGGCAATTAACGGCGATAAAAATATCAGTAAGCTGCTTAATATTAAAGTAACCGCTCCAATAATCCACATGAAGCGCAGATTGCAAACCAATATTAAAGACCTCAATATCTATTCATCTATATATTGTAACACCCAGGAGTACTTCTTACAGGATTTTTTCTGATATTTTTGATACTTTTGCGGCAATGATGTTAAAAAAACTGCTATTCTCCCTGCTGCTTACTTTGACGTTTGCCACAGCCGCCTTTGCACAAAGCAGCAGCGTTGAATTAAAGAAGAAAAAGCAACAGCTTGAGCGAGAGATCCAGCAACTGCAGAAAAATGCGAATAAAGCAGCAAGCAATAAAAAGCTTACTCAAAAGCAGATCAATGATCTAAATGCTAAAATAGGCCTTATGCAGGAAAAGATCGAAGTGATCAATGCCGAAGTAAGGAATCTCGATAGTCAGATCCATCAAAATAAGAATACGGTCAGCACGCTGCAGGGGCAGTTGGGCGAGCTCAAAAAGGAGTACGCCAGTATGATCCGCTTTGCTCAAAAGAACCAAAATGCCTACACCAAAATGATGTTCGTATTTGCAGCAAGAGATTTCCACCAAGCCTACATGCGAATGAAATACCTGCAGCAATTTGGTACATATAGGAAAAAGCAGGCTGGCTTTATTGAAGGAAAAGAAAAAGACCTGAAGTATAAAATTGTTGTCCTGGATAAAAACCTGAAAGAAAAAAGCAGTTTGATGCAGGAACAACAGTCTGAAAAAAGCAAACTGGGACAAAGTAAAGAAGAGCAAGCAAAAGCACTGAATAAATTTACCGCCCAGGAAAAACAGTACCAGGCAGGGATTGCAGAGCGAAGAAAAAAACAAACTGCATTAGATCGTGAGATCCGTGCGGCGATTTTGCGTGACATTGCCATCGCAAAAAAGAAAGCTGAAGAAGCTGCACGGGCAGAACTTGCTCGTAAGAAAGCTGCAGAAGAAAAAGCAAGGTTGGCCCAAGCAAAAATACGGGCTGCAGAGATCGCCAAAGCCAAAGCAGCCAACAAACCTGTCCCGCCACCGGTTCCTGCCCCTGAAGCAAGTCCGGAGCCAGAGAAACCTAAGTCCAGTGCTACCTACCTCAACTCTACACCAGTACTAACTAAACTGTCCTCCGATTTTGAACGCAACAGAGGTGCTCTTCCCAGACCAGTTAGTGGTCGCATCACAGAGGGTTTTGGAAAGCACAATGAAGGACAGGCTATTTACTACAATGATGGAATCAATATTGAACCTGAAGAGAACGCTTCTGTTCATGCTGTATTTGATGGTGTAGTCAGATCAGTAAGAAGTCCTTACGGGAAATACTACATCTTGATAAATCACGGAGCTTATTACACCGTTTATCATAACCTAAAATCAGTAAGCGTATCAGTTGGAGATAAAGTAAGTACAAATCAGGTGATCGGCGTGGTCGCCAATTCTGAAGGGAAACCACACTTACAGTTCCAGATCTGGAAAGGGGAAAAAGCTCAAAATCCTGAAGGATGGATCAGATAACTAGCTGATGTCGAACTGGGATCTGAAACCAAAACTCAGATCCTTCATCTTCTTTACTGTCTACCCCTATCGTTCCACCATGTCGCTTTATGATCTCTGAGGAGATATATAATCCCAAACCGAGCCCGGAGAACATTAACGAAGACTCCTCCACTCTGAAAAACCGGTCAAAAACATATTCCGCTTTATCCGCAGGGATACCAATTCCAAAATCACGCACAGAAACCCTGATATTCTTGCCCTCCAACATTTCTGCCTTTATGATCACCTCATTGGCATCAGGTGCATATTTTATAGCGTTAGATAAGAAGTTACAGATCACCTGTTCAATGCGATGCCTGTCGGCTTCGATTACTTCATTTTCCACAGCATCGATCACAAAATTATAACTATTGTCGTCTCCTCTAATGTCATCAATGCATTCCAATACCAACTCATGGATATTAAACGAGCTGATGTTAAAGCGCATTTTACCAGCTTGTATCTTAGTTACGTCCAAAAGATCATCAACAAGAGTGGTTAGCTTTCCAATCTGTCTATTTGCCTTATCCAGATATCCCCGCATATTAAGATCCGCGTGCTTATTTGCCAGCCGCAGTGCGATCTGAAGGAATCCCTTAATACTGGTAATTGGAGTCTTCAACTCATGACTGGCGATACTCATGAACTCGTCCTTCTTCTGCATCAATTCCCGGGTAGCCTTCTGTGCGCTTACCAAATCACTCACGTCAAATCCAAAGAATGCAATTCCGTCTACTTCACCCTCATCTGTGTAAACAGGCGTAAAAATAAAATCGAACCAATAATCTTTAATCACATGAGAGGCTTCATCCAAACGCTGAACTAAAAACTCTTTAGCAACGAAAGTCTCCCCCGTTCTCATCACATCAGCTTCAATCTCCAGCATCTTAGAACCTGCCAATTGCGGGTTAATCTCCAGACTGGTTTTGCCGATATACGCTCCTTCACCATTGAACTCCAGGAAGCTGTTATTTACAAATTCATACCTCAGCTCCGGACCCCTTCTAATTGAGATAATTGCAGGGGCGTTTTTAAAAATACTGTAAAACTCATCCTGCTGTTTGGTTACCATTTGCTGTAGCGCATTCCGCTTCTCTTCAACATTTTTCTGTTCAGTAATATCAATCATCGATCCTACCATCCTGTAGGGCGTGTCTAAATCATCTCTCAAAATGCTTCCCCTATCCAGAATAACAGCGTAGTTTCCATTTGCTTTCATCAACCGGTACTCGTCGGTCCAATGATCCTTCTTTCCATTTATGGCGCCATATACGCCATCCCTAACCCGTAGCTTATCATCAGGATGCACTTTATCAAACCAAAAATTGATATTAGTATCGCGCTCGTGCTGATCGTACCCAAACATTTTTTTGAAGTTGTCGCTACGCCACATCGTGTTGTTAACCAGGCTCCAATCCCAAATTGTATCATTCGTTGCTTCAGATACCAATTTGAATCTTTCTTCACTTTCAGAAAGTCGCTGAGTACGCTCAACAACCTTTTTCTCAAGTTCCTGATTGAGCTGTTTCAAGGTCTCCCTCGCAGAAATCAGTTCGTTGTAATTCTTCTTAAGCTTTCGTTCTGATGCTTTTTGTTCGGTAATATTTGTTAAAGTTGCAGCAAAGCCGTCAGACATCTTTACTGCCACAATTTGATACCACTGTTCACCAGTCAACTGAAACTCTGTCTCCAGCACGGAACCCTTTTCCACAACATTGATGTATTTAGAAAATAGATTCCCGTTCGCCAGTTCAGGCAGCTGTTTCACCATAAGCGAGTTGCTCAATTCTTCCTCCGATTTCCTCAGAAATTCCCTGGTCTTGTCATTAAAAGCGATGCATTTGAAGTCCACAATAAAATGATCCTGGTTTCTGACGGCAACAAAGGCCATTACAGCATTCATGCTGGCATTAAAAACACCACTTATTATATTGTTAAGTTCTGTGATTAAGGATATATCCACAAAAGTGATCACTACACCGTCTGTCTTCTTATCCTTTCTGACGTAAGGCATGATGCGCATCAAACTTCGTTTACCATTCTTCAGCTGAACTTCCTTTTCAACAACATGGCCGCTGAGCAATACAGATTTAATATCTTGAGTTAAGTGATCAGCTTTAATATTATTGGAAATATGGGCTATAGATCTGCCCACATCGGCACCAATCAAATTTACCATACTTACTGCAGCAGGATTAAATTTTCTAATGAACAAGTTGGAATCAAGAAATACCTGACCAATATCAGTACTTCTAAAATAGTTATCCAAATCGTCGTTCGTCTCCCCTAACTCCTTGATCTTAACTTGGTGTTCTGTGTTTAATGTGTGTAATTCTTCATTCAGCGACTGAAGTTCTTCATTACTGGATTGAAGTTCCTCATTTGCAGATAACAATTCCTCATTACTGGATTGGAGTTCTTCATTGGTGGTTTCCATCTCTTCAACCGCTAACTGCAAATTACTGCGGGTTTCATTCAGCTCTGCTTCCAATTCAAACACATACTCATTTTGCTGGTCATCAGTTAAGGATGACATCACCATATCGTCCTTATCATGCAAAAGTTCTGTAACACGTTCTCCAAACAGGATCATGGTATAACCAGTTTCTGTATCCGGAGGTTGCACAGAGATATTTACAAAAACGTCTTCTAAATCATGTTTTATCCTGACTTTTTTTAACTGAGTCTTTTTATGCTCTTTCCAGGCTTTCCTAATTGCCGTATTCAATATTATGGAAATATCCCTTGGAACCATTTTTAACAAATTGAGTTCTATCTTCAATTCAGGCAGAGAAAGAAATTGTCGATAGTTACCTATTGCCTCTTGTATAATGTAGCTTTTGTCTATAAATACACCTACAAATCCAAGTTCCTCAATAATAAACTTATTGAAACTTTTTTCAATTCCACTCAAAGTTGATTCGGCAATCAGGCTTCTTTTCGCACTTTTCTCCGAAACCTTCCTGCTTCCTGTATTGTAGGTATGGTAATTCGAATAATTAATTACGCCTGTTTTCTGATATATTTTCCATTTACTACTAATCTCCGTTAATCCCTCCTTTAAAGAAGAAACCGTTTCAGAAGATCCCAGGAAAAGATACCCGCCCTTATTTAATGAGAAATGAAATGTAGAAAGCACCTTCTCCTGCAATACGCTGTTCATGTAGATCAACATATTTCTGCAGGTCACTAAATCGTTTTTAATGAAAGGAGGAGATTTTATCACGTCATGTTTAGCGAAAACCACTTGCTTCCTAATCGTGGGGATCAGGCTGTAATACTTACCTTCCTTAACAAAATATCTTTTAAAAAGCGCTTTCGGAACGTCTACTTCAATTGAATCAGGATATTGGTTTCGGCCGGCTATCTCAATGCTTTTTTCATCAATATCCGTGGCAAATATTTTAACATCTAATTTTCGCTGTGCCAACCTTAGACACTCATTCACCAAAATAGCAATGGTATAAGCTTCCTGTCCGGTACTGCAAGCACATACCCAGATCTTCAGAACTTCTCCATCTTTCTTTTGATCAATAAGATCAGGGAGAATCTTTGCAGCCAGGATGTCATAGGCGGCACTGTCCCTAAAAAATTTGGTTACACCTATTAAAAAATCTTGTGCCAATATCTTTACTTCAGCTTCATTGCCTTGTAAAAACGCCACATAGTCTTCTAATTTTTTTAAGTTATTTTCATTCATTCGCCTACCAATCCTTCTTATGATCGTAGGTGTTTTGTAGAGGTTGAAGTCATTACCGCTTTGATTGTGGACCAACTTAAATATTTCGTCCAACATGGCTTCATCTATCTTTCCGTTATTAAGCACTTTAACGGGCTCTTCATTAACATAATTAAAAAGCTCCTTGTGCATTTTTTCCGGCGCCACAATAAAATCAGCATTACCTGATGCAATCGCGCTATTGGGCATACCATCAAATTTCGCCGTTTGTGGATCCTGCACTATGACCATCCCGCCATACTCTTTGATAGACTGGATTCCCTTGGTTCCGTCCGTACCTGTGCCCGAAAGTATAACTGCAATGGCCTTCTCCTTTTTATCACTTGCCAGCGTATGTAAAAAAGTATCAATCGCCGTATTCGGGGCTTTTATGAGTGATTTATCTGCAAGCTTCAACTTACCTCTGCTTACAGTCATCAATTTATTATTGGGAATAATATATACACAATCCTGCTGTATACTCATGTCGTTTGCAGCCTCAAAAACTTTCATATGTGTATGCTTCGCAACAAGCTCTACCAAAAGACTTTTATAATCGGACGACAAATGTTGTATCACCACAAAAGAGAAGCTTGAACTAGTAGGCATATGGTCAAAAAACTCATGTATTGCCTCCAAACCGCCGGCAGAAGCGCCAATTGCAACAATATATTTATCAAATCTCCTGGAGTTTGCCATTAACTATACAATTGCCTGGTTCTAAATTCAAATAAAAAAGCCCTCAAAGATTCAGCAAGTTCAATCTCCATTTCCTTCCAGGGCTCCGAATGGTGATCTACCTCTTCTTTCCATAACGCAAATGAATTTCTAGGATGATAAGATTTGCCATCTTTTTCAAAATTGATGGCTTGATTCGGATTACCACCCCAGTTGATGGTTTCTGCTATTTCCGGCCTGAAACAAATAATATAATCGCCTTTGTAATTGTCTATCGGTAGTACCAGTATCCCACTACCAATCTCAGCATAAACAAGGGCATCATCATATTCCTCAGCTAAATTGTTGGTGGCATAAATCCCGCTGATGTTTCTTCCTTCCAGCCACAACATTAAATTTTCCAATTGGTTCTTATCTGGAACATTTCCTTTCACTTCTGTTTTTCCTCTTAACACAATTGCAGCACCAGTGGCACCAAATAAGTGTAAGAGGTCTGTGTCTTCACTTTCCAATAATCCTTTGGTAATGTCTTCTTTAGCATAAATTTGATCCACCAGTTGTGTGCGCTGATGCTGCAACCTGGAAGAAAACTCATAATCTGCTTTGTTCAAAATCAGGGAAATGCGACTGGATATCACTTCGGAAAGCCACTCAAAAACCGAACATATTTCGTAATCAAGGTATTTCTCAGTGAGGTGGTGACAAGATATTAATCCCCACAACTGTTCATTCCTAATCACCCGAATGGACATAGAGGCCAGAATATTCATATTCTTCATGTACTCCAGGTGCACCCCTACAACTCCCCTTAGGTTACAGGCAGACAAATCTGTAAAGCTATTGGTAACTGGGTTAATGATCGGATACAATGGTGAGGCCTTATAATTCCTGTTTGGAATAAGTCGGTAAGGATTTTTTAAATACAAATTCCTGGCCTGTTTCGGTACGTCGGAGGCTGGAAAAGTCTGACCAAGATAAGCTTCTAAACGTTCATCTTTATCTTCAGCGATGACAGCGCCGTTCCAATTTTCATCAAACTTGTACATCAGCACACCATCAAACCCAGATATCTTTCTAAGCTCGTTTACAGTGAGTTCGCAAACTTCTGATATTGTCTCCGCATGTGCGATGGCAGCGGAGACTTGCTTTACTTCCTGAAATACTTCGATAAAACTCCTTGCTTTTTGCTCATCCAACTCTTCGAGCTCCAGAATCAGGTATTCAGGTTGAACATGCAACAAACCGTAGAAAATGGCTGCACCATCTTTTAGGGTAATATTTAAAGGAACTTTTTCAGATAATTTTTTTCTGGTAAGCTGAGTTAACTGCTTTGAGCTCTCTGTACTAATTAGCGTACTAAAGTCAATTCCAATCAAATCCTGAACCTTAACTTGCGTAAAGTCTTCTGTATTTTCACTGGCCTGAATTATATTTAAGGTGCTAGTATCCAGCACCAGTAGATAGCCATAATCCTGTATTGAGTTAATAAAATTTATGGGTAAACTTCCACAAAATTCCGAATCGTACTTTTTCTTGTCAAGCATTCTATAGGGTCGATGGTCTAAATATAATCAGGTTCGTTTGAAAATCAAATAACGTTCCAAAGTATCTCCTTTATATTGTAAAGAACTTATTATACAATTTGTTGTTATAAGAGTAAAATTAAAGTTATGGAAAGCAACGGTCAAAACGAATCTAAAGCACATAAAGAAACTGGTTACACTCCGGGAGAATCCAAATTTGCAGACGGAAAAGATACCAATCTCAATACGGAAACGAAAGTTCCTAACGGAGCGAATAATCAGGAGGAAGAAAACAAATCCGGTACATCGGAAGGTGATGCCGATTATGAAAATCCTAATGACGACCCAGCTTAAGAATTTATTTCTATTTTTGCGGCTTTAACTAAAGCATGTCAGCAGAAATAGAAAAGATACAGCTAAGTTTAACGCCCATAAAACAAAAAATCGTTAACCATAAGGTCTACAAGGTCATTAATTCTATTGATGATCTTCGGATTTTTATGCGATACCATGTCTACGCGGTCTGGGATTTCATGTCATTGTTAAAATCGCTGCAAATCAATCTCACCTGCACATCATTACCTTGGTTCCCTGTTGGTTCTGGTTCAACAAGAGCTTTGATCAATGAAATTGTAGCAGGCGAAGAGTCAGATGTCGATTACTCTGGAGATAAGAAAAGTCATTTTGAAATGTATCTTGACGCAATGCAGCAATGCGGGGCAGATACCAGCGAGATCACAAACTTTATTTCAGCATTAAAATCTGGCAAATCTCTCAACGAAGCCTATTTAGATGCAGGCACGCCACAAGAAGCAAGGGATTTTGTAAACTTTACTTTTGATGTGATACACAGTGGCAAATCACATAATCAAGCCGCAATCTTCACATTTGGAAGAGAAGATTTGATCCCAAATATGTTTCATAGTATTGTAACCGATCTTAATCAAAAATTCCCTGATCAAATCTCGCTGTTCAAATATTATCTGGACAGGCATATTGAAGTCGATGGTGATCACCATAGCTATTTAGCGTTAGCAATGACCGCTGAACTATGTAAGAATGAAAGCGACTGGCTAGACGCAGAATCATCAAGTAAAGAGTCGTTAAAACAACGAATCAATCTGTGGAACGGTGTTTTTAACGAAATCGAAAAAAGCCGCTAATCTTTAGGTTCCCAGAGCTCGATCACGTTGCCTTCCGGATCGAGGATATGAAGAAACTTTCCATAGTCGTATTCAGAAATCTCATCAATGATGGTCACATTTTCCTTTTTTAATTCTTCAAGCAACCCCACAAGATTCTCCACACGGTAATTGATCATAAAAGGCTTGATAGAAGGATTAAAATATTTCGTATCCTGCGGAAAAGTACACCAGGAAGTTGAACCCGTTTTGGTAGCGTCATCAGCTTCCTTCCATTCAAAAGTTGCACCATAATCGCTGGTTGGCAAGCCAAGGTTTTTGGCGTACCACTCATTCATCTCTTTCGGATTGTCGCTTTTAAAGAATACACCTCCAATGCCAGTTACTTTTTTCATATTTAAACTTTCCAAATCTGCTTATCTTGCTAAGATAAAAAAAACTTTGTAAGGTTTCCCCGCTTTATCCGACAAACGCTTTATGAAAAACATTAGCGATTATGAAGTATTTCAATGAAAGATAACCTCAGCCAAATCCATCTAAACAAATACACAGCCTCGCCATTAAATTGGGTGGCCAACTATTCCGACTATCTTTTCCGTTATGCAATCACCAGGTTGAATGATGAGGAACAAGCCCGCGACCTGGTCCAGGAAACCTTTCTCGCAGCACTGGAAAAACTAGATCAGTTCAGAGGTGCGAGCTCCGAAAAAACTTGGTTAACAGCTATACTAAAAAATAAGATCATAGATATTTACCGTAAAAAATCGTCGGGACTCACAAAAAACGCAGGAACAGAAAACACAGCATATGACCAGGAAGCATTTTTTGATCCTGCAGATGGGCACTGGAATACTGAGCACAGACCGAAAGAATTTGGCATTGTAGAGGAAGACCATCTTGTTAGTAAAGAGTTCCAGCAAATCCTACAAAAATGTATGCAAAAACTACCTTCACTATGGTTGGCAGTATTTAGCATGAAACATATTGACGAAGAAGCAACCGAGTTTATTTGTACCGAGCTCAAAGTAACTCCAGCTAATTTCTGGGTAATCATTCACCGTACGAAAGTGAGTCTTAGGTCTTGCCTTCAAAAAAACTGGCTTTAATGGGACCAATAAAAAAAATAGCATACAATTGCAGGAAAGCAACCTTTCTTATTGAAAAAAAGCAGATCAGCAATATCACTTTAAAAGAACAGATCGAGTTGAAAATACATTTGGCTGGGTGTTCTATTTGCAAGATATTCCAGCAACAAAGTATGCTGATCAACAAAATGGTAGGTAAACATTTTGCGGATCAGCATAAGGATATTAATTTAGACACGGCTTTTAAAGATCAATTACAGCAAAAGATCGACGACCGGCTGCAGAAAAATTAGATTATACGGCTGCTAAAGCTCTGCCAATAAATCCTTTACAGAGGCGCGCTTCTGGTAATTCTTATCGAAGTGAACAAATTTTATTTTACCAGAGGGGCTAATAATATAGGTAGCCGGAACAGGCAGGGTATGTCGACTATTGCCATTGTTTGCCTCCAGGTCAATACCATAGGTTTTGTATTTGGCAAAAGTATCATCATCCATTCTAAAATCCACACCATAAGCCTTCATGATCTTGTCGTCTGTATCCTGTAGCATAGAAAAAGAAGCATTTGTCTTCTTGATTGTAGTGCCAATGTTTTCTTTTGTTTCAGGTGTGATACCAATCACATAAGCATTTTTGCCAGTCAGCAGGTGTAAGGAATCCTGAAGTTCTTTAATGTGCTTGTTACAATATGGGCACCATTGCCCACGGTAAAAGAAAAGCACTACTGATTTTTTAGAATTGAGGACTTTCTTCAAATCAACGGTTTTACCATTCTGATCTGTGCCGCTAAACAGCGGAGCTTGCTGTCCCGCTTTTAATCCTGTTTGGGCATTTACGCAAAGTTGAAAGATTACAAGCGTAAGCACTGTTAGTAGTGTTTTTTTCATGATTTGGAGTTTTAAAAAGGGCAATGCCTTAGCATTGCCACTTTAAATTTACATTTTCTTTTTGGTCATTTTACTTTTAGACATCTTGCTGTCAGCCATTTTCCCTTTCGCCATTTTGTCCTTCGCCATCTTACTGTGCTTAGCAGAATCCATTTTCATTTTATCCATCTTATCCATTTTCCCTTTGTCTTGAAAAGGAGTGGCCTGTACAGATAATGATAGGCAAGAAACGATTAACGCTGAAAATAACGCTTTAACCACTAGTGATCTTAAATTTTGGTTTTTCATGTTTTTGTTTTTAAAGTTTAACCCTTTGTCGAACCAAATCAACATACCTTACAAAAAAAATAAAGTATTTTTATGTAAGGCTTTACGTACGTATACGACTAAGCAGGTAAATATTTCTCATGATTAAGAAAACCTCGTTAACTATACTAGCTGCCTGGATCATACTAGTAGCTTTCACATTAGAGGAAAAGTCGCCTTCTATGAAATCTGCTATTGAAAATGGTTTCGCCGTAGTCGAGCTATTCACTTCGGAGGGTTGTTCCAGTTGCCCTCCTGCCGACGCGCTTATTGCAAAAGTTGGCCAAGAAATGAAAGGCCAACAAGTTTATATACTCGCCTACCATGTTGATTATTGGAACAGGCTAGGTTGGAAAGACCAGTTCAGTAGTCCGGAAAATTCAAAAAGACAAAATCATTATGCAGATTGGTTGAATCTAAAAACAATATACACGCCCCAAATTGTAGTTAATGGGACTACAGAATTTGTAGGATCAAGTGAGCGCGAGTTACGCAGTGCGATTAACCTTGGTCTTCATCAGGATGTTATTAATACCATTACATTAGGAAATCCAAAATTAGCAAACAGTAAGGTTGCCGTAGCATATCAAATAACCGGTGATACAAAAGGTCTGGAATTGGTCCTGGCGAACATTCAGCCGAAGGCGTCAAGCGAGGTTTCCAGAGGCGAGAATGCAGGGCATACCCTAACACATGTCCAAATTGTAAATATCTTCCAGTTATTTCCTTTAAATGGAAAAACTACAGGAACGGCAGAGACGAATATGGCCAACAACAAAACAAACCCGGGAGAACTTATTGCCTTTTTACAGGAGACGAAAACCGGCAAAATAAGGGCCGCATCAAGAACATCAATTTTATGAAGGCAATCAAAGAAAAACATTCTTTAGCAATGCGATGGACACACTGGGTAAACTTCCCGGTATTGGCTATAATGATATGGAGCGGTTTATTCATTTATTGGGCAAACGATGCCTACGGAATAACAATTTTCGGAAAAACAATCTTCCAGTTTTTCCCAGAATGGTTTTACAACTATTTTCATCTTAAGAAGCGCCTGGCAGAGGGTATGGCTTTCCATTTCTTCTTTATGTGGTTCTTTTTCATTAACGGATTCCTCTATGTAGCCTATACTATGTTTTCAGGGGCATGGAAAGAATTGCTGCCCAAAACAAACTCCTTTAAAGAAGCCTGGCAGGTACTCCTACACGATCTTCACATTCGAAAAACAATCCCACCTCAAAAAAAATACAATGCCGCACAGCGAATTGCCTATACTGCCATAATCATAATGGGCTTCGGCTCAGTACTTACCGGTCTGGCAATATATAAACCCGTCCAGTTTTACTGGATTTGCTGGCTTTCTGGTGGATACCATGTAGCACGCATCATCCATTTTGCCTTAACAATCGGCTATGTGTTATTTTTTATGATCCATGTGGTACAGGTAATCCTTGCAGGATGGAATAATTTCAGGTCTGTGGTTTCAGGATTTGAGGTTACAAATGATGAAGCCTCATTTGTAAATAAAACAAAGCAAGATGAAGAATCCCATTCTTAAAAAGGTTAGAAAACCCCTAACTGTTGATCAGCAAATAAAAAGGAGGACATTTATCTCCTTCGGCGCATTTTTCGCCTTGGGGACAGGTGCGTTTGTTGGTTGGAAATGGTTGTACAATTCGCCAGAAGAAATTGCTGACATTACTGGAGGCACACGGGGCCCTCTTAGAAGAGCACTCAATAAAAGCGAGTTGTTTTTCAGGAATTTTTTCAGCAACAAGCACTTAGTCAAGACCTATCCAATATCCGAAGCAGCAACCGATGTTCGCGTAAACAGCACCATTGGAATCGACGACGACGGTTTCAACCCAGATAAATGGCAACTGAAAGTTAAAAACGCTGATGGAAGCACATTAAAGATTAGCATCGACGAAATCAAGTCCATGCCCAAAACAGAACTGGTGTTTGATTTTAAATGCGTTGAGGGTTGGGATCAAATTCAGCACTGGGCAGGCGTAAAACTGATTGACTTTCTAGACCATTACCATATGGAAGAGAACGTCAAAAAGAAATATATGGGTTTAGAAACCCCAAATGGCGAGTATTATGTAGGCCTGGAAATGGAAAGCGCTGTCCACCCCCAAACCATATTAGCCTATGAAATGAATGGCAAACCTTTGTTGCTAGAACATGGCGCCCCTTTAAGGCTCATTATCCCGGTAAAATATGGCATCAAAAATTTAAAAAGAATTGGAACCATATCTTTCAGCAACACCAGACCAAAAGACTATTGGGCAGAGCAAGGTTATGATTACTATTCCGGCTTGTAAGAATCAATTTGCTTGCTTATTTCTACAGTTAAGATAGCTTACAACGATGTTAAATAATTGTCTACTGATATTCAAAATCTCCATTTCTTTACAAAGCTAATTATAAACTTGATTTTGAATGTTGGAAGAAAATAATAACGTAATGACAGGTGTAGAAATTCCTTCCGTAATCTTCGGCACGAGCAGTCTCGGAAACCTATATAAAGACACTGGAATAGAGAATAAGAAAGAGATTATCCGTGAATGTATTCTCAATACTTCGGGAAAAGCCGTATTTGATACTGCAGGAAAATACGGTGCTGGCTTAGCAATGGAAACACTTGGTTATTGCCTTGAGGCCTTGAACATAGATCCAGATCAAGTTATTATTTGTAATAAACTTGGCTGGTTCCAAACTGAGCTGCTTACAGAGCAACCAACATTTGAGCCAGGCGTATGGGTAAACCTAAAAAATGATGCCGTACAAAAAATAAGCTATGAAGGGATTTTAGCCTGCTTTGAGCAGGGAAATCAGCTCTTAGGTAAATATCATGCACAGATGGTTTCCGTACACGATCCTGATGAGTACCTTCTGGCTGCGGAAGATCCTGCAGAAAGAGAAAAGCGATACAATGACATCCTAGATGCGTACAAAGCTTTACTCGAACTAAAAGATCAAGGAAAAGTAAAATCAGTAGGAATTGGCTCAAAAGACTGGAAAGTAATTCAAAGGATTTGTTCTGACGTAAAGCTGGATTGGGTCATGATTGCCAATTGCCTAACCGTTCATGATCATCCTCAGAATTTGATCGACTTTATTGGCGAATTGCACAATAAGGGTATATTAGTAATCAATTCAGCAGTTTTTAACGGCGGATTTCTGATAGGCAGTGATCATTATAACTATAAGAAGGTAAATAAGAACAGTACTTGGGGAAGCAATCTTTATATTTGGCGTTACCGTTTTTATGCCATCTGCAAAAAGTTTAATATTGACCCTGCTCAGGCATGTTTTGACTTTGGATTTAACATACCAGGGGTAGCCGCAGTGGCTTTAAATACGACAAGACCTGAAAAAGTAAAAACTAACATCAACATGGTTAATCAATCTGTGCCTCACAAATTCTGGGAAGCAATGTACGATGCTAAACTGATCCATTTACCGATCAGCTTTTGATCTCCTGATTATTATCATAGATAAACCAAATTTGCTTACATTTGGCTTGGAATGAAGTATCTGATCCTCATATTTAGCGTTTATCTTGCCATGCTCACTGTATTGCCATGTCAGGATGAGTTGTATATTTCGAGAAAATCAGCACAAATCTCTTCTATCACCAAGCCTTTGAAAGGTAATCAGCAACATGGCCAGGAACTGTGTCCTCCATTTTGTAGTTGTGCATGTTGTTCTGTCTCTAGAGATTTTATTGCTCATGCTGAACAATGCATCGTGATCAGCTATATGGAAAGCACTTTCTCTAAATACAGAGTCCCAGCCATTTCTGATACGTTCATGGAGATCTATCAACCCCCTCGGCTAGTTTAATACGTAACCCTATTCAAATTTTACCGGCAATTTTTCAGTCGGCAATCTTGTACGTATTAATTCTATAATCAATGTTTGATAAAATCATATCGTTCTCCATTAAGAACAAAATCACTATTGGACTGGCAACTTTAGCGCTGGTTCTGGTCGGAATCTATTCTGCTTACCATTTGCCCATTGATGCGCAGCCAGACATCACCAATAACCAGGTTCAAATTATTACACAGGCGCCTAGCCTGGGTGCACAGGAGATTGAACAGTTCATAACCGCACCGATAGAACTTGCCATGGCCAATATCTCAGGAATTACAGAGAAAAGATCCATTTCCAGATCGGGCATCTCTGTAATTACTATCGTGTTCCATGACAATGTCGATATTTATTGGGCCCGTACGCAGGTAAATGCGCAATTAAAAGAAGCTGAAAACTCAATTCCTAAAGATTTGGGCGAGCCGATGCTGGCTCCAATTACAACCGGACTTGGCGAAATCTATCAATACGTTCTCCACGCCAAAAAGGGCTATGAAAACAAATATACAGCAACCGACTTACGAACTTTACAAGACTGGCTGGTAAGAACGCAACTTGCCGGCACTATCGGTGTAGCAGAAGTAAGTGGCTGGGGTGGCTTTGTCAAACAATACGAAATTGCGCTTGACAACGACAAGCTAAATTCTTTGGGACTTACCATCCCTGAAATTTTCCAGGCACTGGAAAAGAACAATGAAAATACCGGGGGATCCTATATTGAGCAGCAACAAAATGCCTACTTCATTAGGGGTTTAGGCCAGGTCCGGAATTTGGAAGACATTAGGAAAATTGTGGTTAAAAATTACAATGGCTCTCCTATCCTAATTCGCGATGTAGCCACTGTTCAGTACGGCAGTGCCACAAGATATGGCGCAGTAACCCGTAATGGCGAAGGTGAAGTCGTAGCCGGAGTAACACTGATGCTAAAGGGTGAAAACTTTAGTGAAGTGATCAAAAATGTTAAAGCACGAATGGTGCAGATTCAAAAGTCCTTGCCCGAAGGAGTGGTCATAGAACCCTTCATAGATCGAACAGAATTGGTCGGCAGGGCAATCGGTACCGTCCGGAAAAACCTGATGGAAGGTGCACTCATTGTAGTACTGGTATTGGTGCTGTTGCTTGGAAACTGGCGTGCCGGGCTGGTTGTAGCTTCTGTTATACCGCTTTCCATGCTTTTCGCATTCTCCATGATGAAACTGTTCGATGTTTCCGGCAACCTGATGAGTCTCGGCGCAATTGATTTCGGACTTATTGTAGACGGTGCAGTAATTATAGTTGAAGCCATCATTTTTAGGCTTACAGAAAATAATCTCTTCCCAGGTGTCAAACAATTAAGTAAACAACAGATGGACGATGCGGTATATGAAGCATCTTCAAAAATCAGGAGTAGTGCTGCTTTTGGAGAAATCATCATATTAATTGTATACCTCCCACTCTTGGCGCTTGTAGGGATTGAAGGAAAAATGTTCAAACCTATGGCCCAAACCGTAGTATTTGCTATCATCGGTGCTTTCATCCTTTCATTAACCTACGTTCCAATGGCTAGTGCATTATTCCTTTCAAAAAGCACGCTTCACAAAAGGACGGTATCAGACAGTATAATTGGGTTTTGCCAAAAAATTTATCACCGTGCATTAGTTGCGGTACTCAAGGTAAAGAAACTCGTTGTACTCATCGTTGTAGCAATGTTTGCACTCTCCATTTGGGTCGCAACAAATTTGGGTGGGGAATTTATTCCAACACTGGAAGAGGGCGACCTTACTGTCGAAATATCAATGATGCAGGGTACCTCGCTAACAGAAGTTGTTAAAATATTCGGCAAAGCCGAAAAGCTGCTTAAAGATAAATTTCCCGAAATAAAACAAGCGGTAACGCGTATCGGAAGTTCTGAAATCCCAACTGACCCCATGCCGATGGAAAAAGGCGACATGATGCTCTCTATGAAACCCAAGTCTGAGTGGACTTCAGCAAAAACGAGAGAAGAACTGATGGAAATGATGGAGGAAGAACTGGCAATTATCCCTGGAATCAGTGTGGAATTATCTCAACCCATGCAAATGCGCTTTAATGAACTCATGACTGGAATCAGACAGGATGTTGCCATCAAAATATATGGAAGTGATCTTGATATACTGGCAGTACAGGCTAAAAAAGTAGCGAAACTCATTGCTCCTATTGAAGGCGTCAATGAACCATACATTGAAAAAGTAAACGGACTGTCTCAAATACAGGTAGCTTACAATAGGGATAGAATGGCGCAATATGGCTTAAATATTCAGGATGCAAACCTGATTCTAAAAACTGCGTTCGCTGGTCAGGTAGCAGGGGTCGTTTTCGAGGGAGAAAAACGGTTTGATATGGTGGTAAGGTTAAACAGAGATTTGAGAGAAAACATTTCCGGTGTGGAAAACTTGCTGTTGCCGCTTTCCTCTGGCAATAAAGTACCGCTCAATCAAGTAGCAACCGTCGAGTTTAAAGACGCTCCGGCGCAGATCTCCAGAGAGGACGGCAACAGGAGGATCTACGTGGGTTTTAACGTTCGGGGAAGGGATGTAGAAAGGACTGTAAAAGAAATTCAGGCAAAACTAGATAAAGAATTTAAACTACCAAGTGGTTACTATATGACTTATGGGGGTCAGTTTCAAAACCTGCAAGCTGCAAAAGAACGTCTATCTGTAGCCGTTCCGGCTGCACTTATTTTAATCCTGATATTACTTTATGTCACCTTTAGATCAGTAAAGGATAGCCTGTTGATTTTTACTGCTGTTCCCCTGGCATCGATAGGTGGGATTGCCGCACTAGTCCTAAGAGGAATGCCATTTAGTATCTCTGCCGGGGTTGGCTTTATTGCACTGTTTGGTGTTGCTGTCCTTAATGGAATTGTACTAATTGGATATTTTAACCAGCTTAGAGAGGAAGGATTGGACGATATATATGAGCGTGTCATCAAAGGCACAAAAAATAGATTAAGGCCAGTATTGATGACGGCAGCTGTGGCCTCGCTTGGCTTTTTGCCAATGGCTTTGTCAGCCAGCGCCGGTGCTGAAGTACAAAGGCCGCTTGCCACGGTTGTAATTGGAGGTTTGTTGAGTGCAACCCTACTTACTCTATTCGTGCTTCCTTGTCTGTATCTATTGTTTAATGCAAAAGAAAAAGTTAAAATAATCTCCTCAAAATCAGCAATCACAATTCTGGTTCTGGGATTTTTGTGCTTTGCCAATTCCGGAAGCGTTCATGCACAGGAGCAAACGCCAATTACTTTAGCTACTGCAGTAGATATGGCCTTGAAAAACAACCTTCAGATTCGATCTTCAAAGTTGGCTATTGAACAAGCCAGAGTCCTTCAAAAATCTGGAACAGCAATTCCAAAGACCGAACTTTTACTTACACAAGATCCAACAAGTGGTGGTAATATGGACAACTCTCTTGGAATTACACAAAATATCGCTTGGCCAGGCCTGTACAAAAACAATAATAAATTGTTAGTTCAGCAAACAGTTCTGGCAGAAAAAACAAATTTATCAACGCAGGCAGATGTAATTCGAAATGTCAGAAATGCGTGGTTTATTTATCTTCTCAATAGGGAAACCATGAGGGTTCTTCGTAATCAGGATAGTATTTACGGCACTTTCTTAAAGAAAGCTGAGCTGCGCTTTAAGACAGGAGAAACCTCGAAGTTGGAGGTGATTAGTGCTTCGGCAAAATTCCAGGAAGTTCAGGCATTAAAAATCAAAGCACTGGCTGAACTTAACAATAGTGAGGCTGCTTTAAAACAATTGTTAAATTTTAAAGGCCCGCTAGTTGTTGGAGAAAGCAGTCTTTCCTTGAATTTAGATGTCCAAAATGACAACAACAACCTATCTGGCAATACACAGGCTATTATCGAACTACAGAATGTAAAAGTTGCAGGTGCAAGAGTCTCCGTCGAAAAATCCAAATCACTACCCGAATTTTCTCTGGGCTATAGTCAGCAATTGCTCATTTCAGGATTTAACCCAGCAAATATCTCCCGGACTTACGCTCCCGGAACCCGCGTTGCAGGTTTCCAATTGGGCATTGCTTTTCCGTTATTTAATGGAGCAGGCAGGGCAAGAATAAAGGCAGAAGAGCTATCGGTGGCCATTGCAAAATCGAACCTGGAAAGTGTACAATCTCAAATTGAACTTGCTTATCAACAAGAGCTGCAACATTATTCCACATATAAAACACTGGCCGACTATTATCTAAATTCCGGACTTAAGCTTGCCGAGGAGCAATCCAGGATTGCGCAAGTTTCTTTCAATCTCGGTGAAATAGGATACATCGAATATATCCAGCATATTTCAGGAGCGGTTGAGACTAAACTGGCTTATCTTGAAACCCTGAGTCAACTCAATCAATCGGCTATTCAATTACAATACCTCAAAGGAAATTAATCATGAACACATTTAATATAAAATCTTTAACATTATTATTTCTTATCCCACTGAGTATGCTAACATCATGTTCAGACGATAAGCCTACTAAAGCAAAAACCGACGAAGCTAAGGAATCAGAAATTGAGGGCAGCATCAAATTAACGTCCGCACAAATGAATACCGTCGGCATAGAAATCGGTAGTATAGAAAGCCGCAACCTGGATGAAGTTGTCAAAGCAAATGGCCAGTTGGAGGTACCCCCTCAAAACAAAGCTGATGTAAGTATTTTATCCGGGGGTATCATCACGCAGATTGACGTACTGGAAGGACAACAGGTTAGAAAGGGGCAAATTTTGGCAATTATCAATAATCAGGACCTGATCAAAATACAGCAGGAATACTTATCGGCCAAAAATGCATTTACCTACGTACAAGCCGAATACGAGCGACAAAAACAGTTGCAAGAGGCAGGCGCAGGAACGGGAAAATTCTTTCAATCTGCCCAGGCTACCTATTACTCAGACCAATCTAAATTAGTTGCATATGAAAGTCAACTTAAGCAGCTGGGCGTTTCGCCAGGTAGTATTGCAAAAGGAAAAATCATTTCAAAATTTCCTGTCATTTCCCCTATTAACGGTACGGTGGGGCAGATCAGCGCCAATCTAGGTGCATTTGTCCAGCCTGGAACATCTATTATGGAAGTGGTAGACAATTCTAAAATTCATTGTGACCTTACTGTTTTTGAAAAAGACCTAATGGCTGTAAAAATTGGGCAGAAGGTAAGTTTTCAATTAACTAATCAAGGAAACCAAGTGATTAGTGGACGAATAAATGGCATCAATAAGTCTTTTCAAAATGAAACAAAAGGCGTCATTGTACACGCTGTAATTGATAACGCAGCGAGTAAAAACTTGATACCAGGAATGTACGTAACGGCATTAATCAGTACCGGAAGCAAGATGATGCCTTCTCTGCCAGTTGAGGCTATTGTAAGTGCTGAGGGCAAACAGTATATTTTTGCTGTGTCAGGAGAAAACAAAAATGGAGCTGATAACGAATTCCATTTTACAAAAGTAGAAGTAAGAACCGGAATTTCTGAACAAGGTTTTATACAGGTAACTCCTTTAAACGAGCTGGCTAAAACCACAAAGGTGGTTACTAAAGGTGCATTTTACCTGCAATCAAAAAGCACTGGCGGTGAGGAGGAAGAATAACGCTTTAAGAGAAATAGCAGTCGCCGGCCTAATTTATTAGGACCGGCGACTGCTGTATTTTTTTTACCAGAACTTCACGTATAGCGCAGCAATGATCAATAGGGTAACTACAATCAAAACCAATGTAGAGTTACTCACCTTAAACATTCCCTTATCCAGCTCGAATGCTTTAGGATTAATTTTAGGACCAGCTAAACTCATCAAAATCATGATGATCATCGTGAATCCGAACGACAAGCCCATACAGATGTGAAAAGGAATTTCAAATCCACCAGCTCCATTTGGATATGCTGTATAAAGGAAAGTATCATTACCCAGAATGCCCGGTGCAAGCTCATTGAAAAACACTGAAAATAGGAAACCAGCTAGCACACCCGCAATAGCAGCGCTTCCTGTAGTCCTTTTCCAGAACATACCTAGTATAAACATGGCAAACACACCCGGACTGATAAACCCGGTATATTTTTGGATAAACGTGAATCCACCAGCCCCACCTATTCCAAGCAAGTCATTCCATGTAAAGAGGACCGCTAAGATCATCCCTACAAATACAGTGGCCCTTCCTACAAAAACCAGGTCTTTTTGATCTGTGCCCTTCTTAAAGTACTTAGAATATACATCAAGTGTAAAAATCGTTGAGATACTGTTTACTTTACCAGCAAGCGAAGCAACAATTGCTGCCGTTAGCGCTGCAACAGAGAGTCCCTTTAATCCAACTGGCAAAAAGGTCAACACCGCAGAATACGCACCGTCTTTTCCTCCTATCAATTGAGGCAAATGTCCGCTTTTGTACAATACAAATGCGGCAATACCCGGAAGCATGACAATTAATGGCATCAGCAGCTTTAGGAAACCGGCGAACAAAATACCTGTTCTCGCAGTTTGCAAATCCGCTCCCAAAGCACGCTGGGTAATGTATTGGTTACAGCCCCAGTAGTTTAGATTGATGATCCAGATACCGGCAACATAGGATGCCAATCCGGGAAAGGTAAGATACTTACTGATTTCGTTCTGTGTAGAATTCGCCGTCGGTTTTGGAATGATCATTTTAAAATGTTCCGGAGCCTGCTCCATCAACACGTTAAAACCGGCAATCGCATTGCTGCCTACTCCAAATTTCTGACCCACCACCGTTAGTGCAATGTAGGTGGTAACCAATCCTCCGAATATCAACACCGCAACCTGGATTACATCCGTATAAGCCACAACTTTCATTCCACCCAATGAGATGAAAAGTGCAAAAACTGCCAATCCAATCATGATTATGTGTAAGTAACCGCCACCTGTTAACCCGTTAATGGCAACTGCACCCAGGTATAATATGGAAGTTAGGTTGACGAACACATATAAAAACAGCCAGAATATCGCCATAATTAGCGCTACGGATTCATTATACCTGGTTTTTAAAAACTGGGGCATGGTATAAATCTTATTCTTAAGGTAAACCGGTATAAACCATACTGCTACGATGATCAGCGCAATTGCGGCAATCCATTCATATGCGGCAACCGCTATTCCCAAAAAGAAACCTTCACCACTCATTCCAATAAACTGCTCTGCAGAAATATTAGAAGCAATAAGTGATGCTCCAATTGCCCACCAGGTCAATGTTCCTTCGGCAAGGAAAAAAGCCTTGGCATCGTGCTCGCCCTTTTCCCTTTTTCGGTAGACATAATATCCGTACCCGGAAACGACTAAAAAATAGATAATAAAAACTACGTAATCCGTAGTAACTAAGCTGTTGTTCATACTGCGTTTATATATTTGGTTAGCTATTTATAGAACACCTCATTCCAGTGAAGTTCATTCCTAAATTGGTTCAAATTTGTTTCTGGTCCAATGTTTACATATTCTAATCCCGCAATATTTGCGAAATCGAGAAGATGGGCAGTCGTCAAATTCTGACTGTAAGCCGTATGGTGAGCTCCACCTGCATAAATCCATGCTGCACATGCTGTTTTCATATCAGGGAGGGTTTTCCATAAAACTCTGGCAACTGGCAAGTTAGGCAATTCCTCTTGAACTTCCACAGCTTCTACTTCATTTACCAATAAACGGAACCTATTTCCCATATCTATCAATGAAGCATTTAGAGCGGCCCCACCAGCTACATTGAATACCAGCCTGGCAGGATCTGATTTACCGCCAATACCCAAAGGATGAACCTCTAAACTTGGTTTGCCTTTTGCTAACGATGAATCTACTTCCAGCATATGCGATCCTAATACCATAGGGTTTTCCGGATTGAAGTGATAAGTATAATCTTCCATGAACGCATTTCCACCAGCCAATCCCGCTCCCATCACTTTACATGCCCTAACTAGCGCGGTGGTTTTCCAGTCACCCTCTCCGGCAAATCCATAACCCGACTCCATTAATCGCTGAGCAGCAATGCCCGGAAGTTGAATCATGCCATGTAAGTCTTCAAAAGTGTCCGTAAATCCTTTAAAATTTCCGTCCTCTAAAAACTTCCTCAAACCCAATTCAATCTTGGCCGCTTCATAAACTGAGGAACGCTTTGAACCACCTTCCAATAAATCTGCAGACATGGTGTAGCACTCTTCATATTCCTTAAGCAAGTCGTTAATAGCTTCTTCTGAAATGCCATCAATAACTTTAACTAAATCTCCTATACCATAGGTGTTTACAGAGAACCCAAACTTAAGTTCTGCTTCTACTTTATCACCCTCAGTTACGGCAACATAGCGCATGTTATCACCAAATCTGGCAAATTTAGCACCTTGCCAGTCGTACCATCCGGCCGCGGCTCTTGTCCAGGTATCGATTTGCTCAAGAACTTCTTCATCCTGCCAGTGTCCAACTACAACTTTACGGTCTTTTCTCATTCGCGACACCATAAAACCGAATTCACGGTCGCCATGTGCACTTTGGTTCAAATTCATAAAGTCCATGTCAATCGTGTTCCACGGAATATCCCTGTTAAATTGGGTATGCAAGTGCAGTAATGGCTTTTGTAAAATATTTAAGCCCCTGATCCACATTTTTGCAGGCGAGAAAGTATGCATCCAGGTAATTATACCGATACATTTAGCAGCCACGTTTGAAGCCTGTAAAGTTTCAAATATCTCTTCTGAGCTTTTAACAATCGGCTTGTAAATAACCTTTACCGGTATTTGCCTTGCCTCACTTAACGATTGTGCGACCTCTTGTGCATGTTCTGCAACTTTCTTCAACGTTTCTTCACCATACAGATCCTGACTACCTGTAATGAACCAAACTTCTAATTCTTTTAAATCTATCATGTTATTGTATCCTTAAATTTATAAATATTATTGACCGTAATAACTATCTGGTCCGTGTTTACGTTCGAAATGCTTTTTAATCAATGCATCTTTGAGCTTTGGTGCCTCAGGGTTAATTTGCCTCGTTAGCAAAGCCATTTGAGCTACTGCTTCTAATACAGCACTGTTGTAAACCGCCTTATGCGCCGTTTTTCCCCAGGTAAAGGGTGCATGGTTACCCACCAGAATCATTTCCACCTCCTGATAACTTAAGCCCAATTGATTAAAGTGATTAATAATTTGGAAACCCGTCTCGTACTCGTAGTTTCCGGCAATCATTTCATCAGCCATTGGCGGCGCGCACGGAATATCCACCGTGAGGTGGTCTGCGTGCGTTGTTCCGAAAATAGGTATATCAGTTTGTGCCTGTGCCCATGCAGTGGCGTAGGTAGAATGGGTGTGTACAATCCCGGAAATGTCTTCCCAATGTTTATAGAGCACTGCGTGTGTTTTGGTATCAGATGAAGGTCTTAAATCTCCATCAATAGTATTTCCATCAAAATCAACGATTACCATATTATCCGGACTTAAGTCCTCATATGGAACCCCGCTTGGTTTTATCGCAAATACACGCTGATCTCTGTCTGCCGAGCTCACATTCCCAAAAGTGAACAGCACCAATCCCAATTTAGGAAGTTGCATATTGGCCACATAGGCCTCTTCTCTTATTTTCTGAAACTTATCCATGGTTCACATTCGTCTCTAAATAATCTCCCATTGCTTTGTATTGTGCAAATCGCTTCCTGTAGTATTCTGTATTCGCCGGATTTGGATAGTATTCCGTATCGAATCCACTTCCCATACCCACCATCGCATCTTCTATAGTCGGGTATATTTCTGCTACTACAGCAGCAAACATAGCCGCACCAAGTGCACAGGTGTGTTTAAACTGATGAATTCTAATAGGCATATTTAATACGTCCGACATCATTTGCATCACAAAAGGCGACTTCTTTGCTACTCCTCCAATACCAATAATTCCTTTAACTGGTATGCCTTCACTATTGAAACGGTCTACAATATTTTTAGCCCCAAAACAGGTAGCTTCAGCAAGCGCTTTGAACATTTTAGGTGCATCGGTACCTAAATCCAGGTTATAAATTGCGCCTTTTAAACCTTGGTTGGCATCGGGTGTCCTTCTCCCGTTCAACCAGTCGATGGCCATCTCATCCTCATCAATATTTGGTAACATGGCTGCTTGTTCGCTCAACACTGGGATTATCTTTTCCAACATCTCGTCTTCCAATGCCGCCACTAATGAAGGATCTATTAAAGCTGAATCAGCTAGTAAATTTTTAATAGGCCATGCCAAAATACTTTTAAACCAAGCATATACATCTCCGAAGGCTGATTGCCCAGCTTCTAAACCAGCCATTCCAGGAATCACAGAACCGTTTACTTGCCCGCATATACCTTTGATGAGTTTGCCATCTATGTCTTCAGTAGGTGCAACTAAAATATCGCAGGTTGAAGTGCCCATCACTTTACTGAGGTGATATGGTTCTATTTGTCCGCCAACGGCACCCATGTGCGCATCAAAAGCACCTACACCCACAACTACAGTTTGATCAAGTCCAAGTCTTTCCGCCCATTCTGCACTTAAATGTCCAGCCGCTTGGTCTGATGTGTAACTATCGTCAAATAACCTTTCTCTAAATCCATCCAGAAGCGGATCAAGCGAAGCGAAAAAATCATTTGGAGGTAAGCCGCCAAATTCCTCTGCCCACAGGGCTTTGTGCCCGGCAGCGCAGCGACTCCTTTTCATTTCCTTGGCCGACGTACCACCAGTTAGTAAGAAAGGAATCCAGTCACAATGCTCCACCCATGAATAACATGCAGCCCTTACTTGCTCATCAACCCTAAGTGTACGTAGAAGTTTCGCCCAAAACCATTCAGATGAATAAATACTACCAACATACTTCAGGTAATTGGTCTCAAACTTTAGGGCATGTTCGTTAATTTGCGCTGCTTCTTTAATTCCTGTATGGTCTTTCCATAGCACAAACATGGCATTCGGATTCTCTTCAAAATCTGGAAGAAGTGCCAAAGGTATACCCTGTTCATTCACAGCCACTGGGGTTGATCCAGTGGTATCAACAGAAATCCCTTTGATCAAACCAGCGATTTCTTTACCGCCCGCTTTTTCAATACAGTCTTTGATCGTAATTTCCAGACCCTCGATATAATCAAGAGGATGTTGCCTGAACTGATTAGCAGATGGGTTGCAATATTGCCCCTTTTGCCATCTTGAATAATAATGCACTGAAGAAGAAACCTCTTGTCCGGTGCTGGCATCAACGATCACTGATCTAACAGAATCCGATCCATAATCGATGCCAATTACATATTTGGTTGTATTCATAACTTTAATAAACGTCTAATTAACGTTTAATATTTATGATTTAAGAATTTCTTTGAAAATATTTTTAAAATTAACTACTCATGTTCTCGGGATTCGGCATGAAATTCAGGAAAGAGTGGAATTTTTCCTTATATTTAACGTGATCCAGCTGGAAGTAAAAAGCGCCTCTTTTAGAACCAGACTTATCTTTTTCGTCCAATTTGACCAATAATCCGGTCGAACTCAACTTCCTGATAAAGTTCCTGTTGTCTATTTCTGTATGATAGACTTGCTCATACAAACTTTGCAGTTGTGGTATGGTGAACTTTGCCGGTAACAGTTCGAATAAAACAGGATGAAGCGCGGCCTTATACCTCAATTTGCTTTTAGCGTCTTCCACCATCTGGTCATGATCAAAAATCAAATGGGGAGCTTCACTTAGCAAAAACCATTCTGCATGATACCTGTCGTTGATCTGCGTTTCGTACTGGTGTATATCTATTAAAGCAAAGTAGGCTACAGAAACTGTTCGTTCCATTGGATCTCTATCCGGAAGCCCATAGGTTTTAAATTGCTCCAGATAAACCTCACTTAATCCGGTCAGCTCCAATAGTATACGCGATGCTGCTCCGTCAACATCTTCGCTTGCACCAACAAACCCGCCCATCAAACTCCATTGATCAGTAGCCGGTTCAAAACTTCTTTTGATCAGCAGAATTTTTAGGTCATTTCCGTCAAAGCCGAAAATTATACAGTCTACTGCGAGCAATACGTGCGACTGCTGAGAATATTTAGCCATCCTTATTAAAATAGATTCTGTTCGTTGATCGCCAAATATAGCTTTGATTTATTTCAAATAGGAAAAGAACTTAAAAATAATAAACGTCAACTTGACAATTAATATTTATTTACTACTTTAGCACTCATGAAATTGAAGATAACCTATCTCCTATCACTAGTACTTATGTCTCTTTCGCCGGCGATTGCTCAAACGAAAGCCATTAAGGGCAATCCGGTAATCACAGATAAATATACTGCAGATCCAGCTGCTGTTGTAATTGGGGACAGTGTCTATTTATATGTCGGTCATGATCAGGCTGCAGCAAATGCAACATTTTATGCCATGGACGAGTGGTTGGTGTATTCTTCGGCAAATATGGTCGACTGGACTGCACATCCGTCTCCTTTAAATCCAAAAGCATTCTCCTGGTCTAAGGGTGATGCATGGGCGTCTCAAGTGATAGAGAGAAACGGCAAATTTTACTGGTATGTTGCAGTAGAACATCAAAAGGGCGGTAAAGCCATCGGAGTAGCGGTATCAGACTCTCCACTCGGACCGTTTAAAGATGCGATAGGCAAGGCATTGATAACTAACGACATGACCACGGAAGTAAAAATCAGCTGGGATGACATTGATCCTACTGTGATTATAGATGACGATGGTCAGGCTTACCTTTTTTGGGGTAACAGTGCCTGCTATTACGCGAAACTATCTAAATCAATGACAGAATTTGATGGAGAAATCAAAGTAGTTAAAGGATTACCTAACTTTACTGAAGCTCCATGGATACACAAACGTAAAGGCTGGTATTATTTATCCTATGCGGTAGAATTTCCTGAAAAAATCGCCTATTCTATGAGTAGAAGTATAAACGGCCCCTGGGTCTATAAGGGTATCCTAAATGAACTGGCAGGTAACTCAAATACCAACCATCAATCGATCATCTCATTTAAGGGAAAAGATTATTTCATCTATCACAACGGAGGTAAAGATGTTGGCGGAGGGAGTTTCAGAAGATCCGTGTGTATCGACCGTTTGTATTACAATGGAGATGGCAGCATCAAAAGAATAATTATGACTACTGAAGGTTTAAAAAAATAAAGATGAAAATTAATAAAATAGCCACCGCCATATTGTTATGCTGTTTAGCATTAACCATCCATGCACAATCAAACAAAGACATCATTGTAAAAACAGATGTGGATGTTGCAGATATTCAACCTACAATGTGGGGTGTTTTCTTTGAGGATATTAATTTCGGCGCCGATGGGGGCATCTATGCTGAAATGATAAAAAACAGGTCTTTCGAATTCCCTAAACCATTAACCGGCTGGGCAACCAAAGGGAAGAAAATGTCTGGAGGCGATTTGCTGGTGATTAACAGACAGCAAAACAATCCATCAAACCCAAGATTTTTGAGGGTAAATGTTAACAATACTGTAAAGGGAGAAGCCGGTATCACAAATGAAGGTTTCCGCGGCATGGGGATCAAAAAAGGACTTTCTTACGATTTTTCTATGTTGTACAACCAGGCTAGCCCTGGTTTAACCATGCACCTAGAGCTGTGGGACGAAAAAGATCAAGTAATTGGATCAACTACATTAGTACCCAAAGAAAACGGGGAGAAATGGTCTAAACAAGCCGTAAAGTTCAAAGCAACCGGCGATGCTCAAAAAGGAAAATTCACCATTTGGTTTGAAGGAAAAGGTCGCATTGATATGGATATGATCTCCCTTTTTCCAGAAGACACCTGGAAAGGCAGGCCAGGAGGCATGCGGGCAGACATGATCCAAATGCTGGCCGACATGAAGCCCGGTTTTATCCGGTTTCCTGGTGGTTGTATTGTAGAAGGTATTGATCTTGCAAACCGCTACCAATGGAAAAACACCATAGGACCAGTGGAAGACAGGCAATTGATCATGAACCGCTGGAACACAGAATTCCCTTTCAGGAATGCACCAGATTATTTCCAAACCTTTGGATTGGGATTTTTTGAATACTTCCAATTGTGTGAAGATATCGGTGCCGCGGCCCTACCTATCCTGAATTGCGGAATGGCCTGTCAGTTCAATACCGCAGAAGTGGTGCCCCTGGATCAACTGGATCCGTACATACAAGATGCGCTAGACCTGATTGAATTTGCCAATGGCGATGAATCCAGTGTCTGGGGTAAAAAAAGAGCGGAAATGGGCCATCCCAAACCATTTAATTTAAAACATCTGGGTGTTGGAAACGAAAATTGGGGACCACAATATATAGAGAGAGCGAAGCTATTCCAACAAGCGCTTAAAGCGAAACATCCGGAAATCAAATTGATCTTCAGTTCAGGAACAGATCCCGATAGTGAAGGATTCCGCTACCTCGACAAATCGTTAAGAGCTAACAAGGCAGATATCATCGATGAACATTACTACCGTGACCCATCATGGTTTTTAACCAACGCCAACCGTTATGACAATTATGACCGTAACGGATCAAAAGTGTTTGCTGGGGAATATGCTGCTCATGTGAAAGGAAATACCACTTGGGGCAGTAAAAATGTATGGGAAGCAGCTTTGGCTGAAGCCGCGTTTATGACTGGTTTAGAACGTAATGCAGCCGTAGTCAACATGGCTTCTTATGCACCCTTATTTGCAAATGCAGATGCCTGGCAATGGTCTCCAGATTTGATTTGGGTAGATAATTTAAAAACATTTGGCACACCCAATTACTATGTACAAAAGCTTTTCTCATTGAATAAAGGTACGCAGGTACTTTCGGCATTGAGCGATCAAAAAGTTATTGCAGGTGAAGAGCACCTTTACGTGTCTGCAGTTAAAGATGCCAATGCAAAAACGATCATCATTAAACTGGTTAACACTGGCGATGCTGCCATTACCAAAAACATCACCTACGACGGATCAAGAAAACTGAGCAGTCAACTAAAGGTGACTACGATTAAAGGTAGCTTAACAGACCAAAATAGCTTTACTGATCCCGGCTTGGTTAAACCTGCAGAAAGTACAACCAAACTAAAATCCAAAAAGCTGAAAATCGATCTTGCGCCGCATTCCTTCACCATGCTCACCGTAACCTACTCGAAATGAGAAATTATCAATTAAAAGCAACCATCTTGTGTGCTGCACTTGCACTTCAGTCAATTACTGTCAGCGCACAGGCACAAAAATATTCGGCCTATTTGTTTGCCTATTTTACTGGCAACGATAAAGCAGAAGAGTCGATCCGTTTCGCAATCAGCAAAGACGGCTTCTCCTACAAAGCCCTAAATAATAACGAGCCAATCATCAGTTCTGCAGCAATCAGCTCAACAGGCGGTGTCCGCGATCCGCATATTTTAAGGGGAGCAGATGGCAAAAGCTTTTATATGGTGGTTACCGACATGGTTTCAGCAAATGGCTGGAACTCCAATAGGGCTATGGTATTGTTGAAATCGACCGACCTGCTGAATTGGAAATCAAGTATTGTCAATATACAAAAACGTTATGGCGGAAATGAAGACTTAAACCGGGTATGGGCACCGCAAACGATTTACGATCAAAAAGCTGGTAAATACATGGTTTACTGGTCGATGCAGCATGGAAACGGTCCGGATATTATTTACTGGGCTTATGCCAACAAAGACTTTACCGACCTGGAAACGGAACCCAAACAGCTCTTCGTACATCCGGAAGGTCATGCCTGCATTGATGGCGATATCATTTACGACAACGGAAAATACCACTTATTTTTCAAAACAGAGGGTAAAAATCTGGGCATTAGGGTAGCCGTTTCAGACCAGGTAAACGAGGGCTATGTGCTGCAACCAGGCAGCGTACAGCAAACCACCGATCCGGTAGAAGGTTCAGGAGTTTTTAAATTGAATGATGGCACAGGTTACGTCCTGATGTACGATTTGTATACGAAAGGAAAATATCAGTTCACTTTCAGTAAAGACCTTAAAAATTTCAAAGTGGTGGACAATGCGATCAGGATGAATTTCCACCCGAGACATGGCACTGTAATGCCAATCACCAGCAAAGAAGCGGCAACTCTAGAAAAGAAATGGCCTAGCACAGACCTGAACCCGGTGCTGGATGGCTACTACGCAGACCCGGAAATTATCTATTCCAATAAAACTAAAAAGTACCACATTTATCCTACAAGCGATGGATTTAATGGCTGGTCTGGTACTTATTTCAAGACCTTTTCTTCGCCGGATCTGGCAAACTGGAAAGATGAAGGTGTTATTATTGACTTGCCAAAAGATGTAAAATGGGCCAACAGAAATGCGTGGGCACCTACCATTGCTGAGAAAAAAGTGAATGGAGTTTATAAATACTATTACTATTTCACTGCTGCCCAAAAAATTGGTGTTGCGGTAGCTAACGATCCCTCAGGCCCTTTCAAAGATAGCGGTAAGCCTCTCATTGCAGGGCATCCGAAACAAATTAAAGACGGTCAGGAAATTGACCCGGATGTATTTACCGACCCTAAAACCAACAAAAGTTATTTGTATTGGGGAAATGGCTATATGGCAGTAGCGCCGCTCAACGACGATATGGTCTCCATAGACACCACTGCGATAAAAATCATTACCCCAGACCGCAGTTACAGAGAGGGAACAGAAGTATTTTACCGCAAGGGAAAATATTATTTCCTATGGTCGGAGAATGATACCCGCGACGCCAACTACGGTGTCCGTTACGGAACCTCAGACTCCCCTACCGGAAAAATCACTGTCCCGGAAAACAACCAGGTGCTCACCAAAAATGAGAAACTGGAGATTTACGCAACGGGGCACAATTCTGTTATACAGGTTCCCGGTAAAGACGAATGGTACATCGTATACCACAGGTTTAACCGTCCAAATGGCATTAAAATGGGAGAATCTGCTGGGTTTAATCGAGAAGTTTGCATTGACAAATTAACTTTTGATAAAGATGGAAATATCCAGCCAGTAGTACCGACCTTGAAAGGGGTTAGAATTACAAACAAAGGAGCAGCTAATAAATAAAAGGTGGTTTGAGCAACTAAACTGGAATTTTCAGATAGAGCGGTTCCAATTATCACTATTTCTCCTAATGATAAAAAGGCAGCATTTCTTTTAACTGATGAATATGCCTTTGTGTATGCACATCAATAAAACTGAGCAACTCCAGTCGCGTCAATAGCCCGATCCTTGGCATTTCGAAATCGAGGCAAGTTTTAGAGAGGTCATTATTGGCAGAAAAAGCAACCAGCTCATCGGTTATTTCCTGAAGTGATCTAATTAAGTCGGCTTTATCAATATGGTCAGTACGTGGAAGAATAAAGTCCGGAGAGTTCATTTTAGTAGAGAAATCAAGCATTACTTCCGTAAGCATCTTTACATGCTGATCAATAGGTCTGCTGGTCTCTGCTACATTGCCTTTTAAAGTTTCAATGGCCGAGTAAGATTTCAATAAGTGATCACCCAATTGCCCCGGCGTCCAGCTGTCATCAAATGGAACCTGGTTAATCTGCTGCTCATCAAGCCCAGACAATAAGCTGATTAAAGAACTGAAATACTGTTTTAAATCTGATGTGAGTTTCTCATTCATGGCATTTGATTTTATACCATAAAGTTAACCGTTAACATCAGGATGATGTGGTGGTAAATGCGACAAATTCAGGTTGTAATTAGGACATAAATCATAGCCCCTAGACTTATTGGAACTTCTTGTTTAAGACAACAACGATTGCGAATGACCCACCTTTATCTAACTACCTATTTTGCTCACTTAGCCAATGAAACTGCCTGTCGGCCAGTTGAAAATGGTGTTTTAGTAGTTTCAATTCCACGTGCAGGCTGTCTTTGCCTTTAAGGCCTGCCAGTATAATCGTGTTGGTATCAGGTCTTGAAAAACTAAATTCCATGATATACGTTGGATCGTCATAGAACTTTTTGAAACCCAAAACGTGCTTTGTACTGTCTAAACTGTACCTAAAATATCCGCGCTTATACCTTTGTCTGAAAATTGTATCGGCCGATGCTACGCTTCCCAGACCATCTTCAAAAATCACGTTCCGCCAGCGCAAAGTATCTGTAACAGCCGATGGTTCTTCCTTGCCGTTTATACGATAGCTGGTAACAGCATATATCCCATTTTTGACAGGCTGCTGCTGTTTTGTATCATTGGAGCCAAACCTACTGTACGAATTGTAAAATGGGATTGCCAACACGATAATGATGAATACGCATTTTGAAACTATTCTGGCTATACGCATCCATTTTTTAGCGTATTTGAAATGATAAAGAGCGCTGGCAGGTGCTGCCCTGTTCAAAATAAAAAAGTCTATCAACCGGCCGCTTTCGTTAGCAAGTAAAAACAGGCAGGTAAACGCCATTTGCATAGAAAAAATTTTTACAGGGATATCATAACACAGGTTAAGCATCATCACATTGATGAACACACCAGTAGCTACCAAAGCGCCCAAAGAGACGGTACGCCGGTAGAGAAGTAACAATGCGGCAAATATTTCCATGGCACCGGAAAAGAACTGGTACGGGGCCGAATACCCGATAAAAAGCCAGGAAAAACGCATGGGCAGCAAATCGCCAAGCGGTGTCGCAAGCTGGTGGAGATTTGGAAACACCATTTGCAGGCCAAAAACCTTAATAATGCCATATGACAATGAAATCATGATGACAAAATAACGCGCAAACAAAACCAGCCAATAATTTAGATGGGTATAATTTGGCCTTTTCCTGTCCAGGATAGACCAGATAATTGCACCCAAAATACCCACCGACAAGTAGGTCCACAGCCTTGCCCAACCCATTGAGGTGTCTCCACTTCCATTTTCCGGCACGAGTACCGGACGTACATGAAAAAATACAGTATTGGCCCACGTTACTAACCAGTCTGTTAATTGACCGTAGTATTGCGTTACCGTGGTTATCAAAGGCAGACTGTCTAACCAGGTTAATGGAGCAATTTGTAAGGTTAGATAAATAAAGCAGAAGCGAAATAGTATTTTTCTCCAAAGCGGCCAGGCAATAGTTTCAGAAGGTTGCATATCGTTTGTTTCAGCAGCAGGTCAAATCGATTCACAATTTAAAAATTTAAATTAACAATGCATAGCTGTGACTGTACTACTTGATAATTAATACCTGAAGTTCAATAGAAGCAGGTAAGCCACGTTAGAGTTATCAATATTAACATATAAATTACCATATAACTACTATATAAGTATTATTTATTGATATGTTATCATTATGATTGACGTATCCTTGCATTATCTAATTAGATAATGCAAGGATATGTTAACTATATTTCAATGATATGTCAAGGATAATGCAACCTACTATTTATATAATAATTTTTTAATAGTTACTTAGTTGGTATATTAGTCTGTTACTCTTGACAAATTCATTTCTTTCCTTTAGCTTTGTTTCTCAATTAATTTATTATGGGTATTTTAACAAATGGCCCTCATGGTGCAATAACCGGCAGGGTAGATAATTTAGTGTACTACGTACTCAATGGTAAAAACGTAGTTAGAAAGATCGGGAAGAGTTATAAGGAGCCTACCCTGCCACAACTTCGTGCAAGGGAAATCACCAAGCTCTCCTCAGAATTCTTTAGCCGCATGCTGGATTTTATCAACGTTGGTTTTGGTATAACGGCCCTGGGAACCGATAAAAACGCATTCAATCTTGCCGTTAAGGAAAATAGACCTCAAATGTTCAAAGGTGAATATCCCAATTTGGAAATAGATTACTCCAGGTTGGTGGTCAGCAGTGGCTTTTTAAAACCTGGTGAAGAATTGAGTTCATCCGCATCTGCTGAAGGTATTTCATTCAACTGGAAAACGGATCCGAAGATGCCATGGGCAGAATCTACTGATCAGGTGATGTTGCTTGCCTATTTCCCTGAGCAGGACAAAGTAGTTTATAAGCTTTTCGGAAACAGCCGTATTGTAGGTAATGATAGTTTGGCATTGAAGCCCAGTTTGTTAGGCAAATACGCAGAAACTTATGTTTGTTTCATATCGGCCGACAGGAAGCAGATTTCCGATAGTATCTATACAGGAAGTGTGAACCAGCCGGTTGTTGAAGAGGCCCAGAAAACACCAGCCGCTGATGATCATTTGCAAACAGAGGTAGCTGGGAATGATGAACCTGCAATTCAGGCAATGAGCAGCAAACAAAAAGCAGCGGCAGCAGCCACAGCAGCCGAAACTAATCAGCAATCACCGTCATATCAGCACATCAAAGGTAAAAGAAAGCCAGTATATAGCCGACAGACGCCTCATGGTGACATCCAGAAAGCACCACCAAAAGATGATCAACAAAAAGCACCACCAATTGATGGCCAGCAGGTAGCAGGAACGAATCAGGCACCAGGAGCAGATACCGGAACTTAGTTATTGAATTTTAGGATTTAGTTATGGGAATTTTAGAAACAGGGATATTAGGGGGCTTCAGTAAAAAGGCAGGGTCTGTAAATGGACGTAAGCACATGGGTCAGGATTTAATTACCGGGTTATACCGCATAACCGGAAAGGTAAAGAAAGGTACGCCAAAGCGGCTAGTTGCCCGCAATAAGTTTGCCCAGCTCAATGTCTTTTTGAACAGTGCGGCTTCGCTGGTGAACATTGGATTTAAAAAATCTAAACATGGCACACCGGTAAATACCGCGTATAGCTTTAATTACGAGCATGCTTTTGCAGTAGCAGATGAAGTGGTGAAGCTGGATTTTTCCAAACTGTTGATCAGTCGCGGAAATGTGGAAGAATTGGAAGGCTTAGAAATGGTATCAGAAAATGGGCACATCAACATGAGCTGGCTTGCGCAACCGCAATCACGTTTATGTCAGTATACCGATAAAATACACTTCCTGTTTTACAGGGATCTAAAAAAAGGTGATGCCACTTGCTTGCAGGGCATTTGCGAACGTGGCGATTTATCGGTCAGTTTAGATATGAAGCATGTTGCCGGTAAAACAGGGCATTGTTACCTCAGCTTTTCCTCTGCAGATGGAAAGTTGCAGGGAGATAGCATTTATTTAGGGACGATGAAGGTGGCGAAAAGCTAAACATCCTTTTGGATCAATATTCATTCATATGAAGGGCTAAACCTCCATATGAATGAAAATCAATATTGATTAAATACTCAATTTCTTTCTGATATCAGCAGGTATTGCTTTTTTGTGCAACAGAAATGCAGTTGTTTTATATTTTACAAAACTCTTGGTCACGTACAAATACCCTTTATAATCGTTGCTAGCACCCCAGGAGTTTTTTACGATGTAGAATTCTTTACCGGTTTGATCTTTGGCTAGACCAGTAATTTGCATACCATGATCATCGGTAGTTTCATAATCATCAAATGCTGCCTGGCGGAGTTCAGCAGTAATCACTTTTTCTGGTTTCGGTCCATTAAACATGGTTTTCTTCTCTTCTGCAGACATGCTATCAAAATCTTTTGACGGTACGTAAGCCACCCCATTTTTCCAGCTAAAACCTTTTTCACTTACATCAGTAGCCCATGCTACGCTATACCCACCTTTTAATGCATTGTCAATAATTTTAGTGATGTCATCCATAGGTACATTGTAAACCTGATCAAATGACCAGTTATCTGGCACCATTAAAACTGCCTTTTGGTAATATGGAGAGGTGTTGAATGAGGAAAGCTCAACATAATCTGCAGGATTGATACCCACAACCTCTTTAGCAAACGTTTTAGGGGTGTACTCTTTACCATTATAACTGAATTTTTCTGGAACCTTACCCATACAAGAATCAATTGTTGCAATGTATTTGGCTTTCCAGTTTGGATCAAAGTTACCTGAAATTGCATTTTTTAAGATCTTTTCAGTTAGCTGGTTCATGCGTTCAGAAGAACCCGGACTACCATAATCGTTGCCGCTATAAGCCTCTTGTGGCAGTGCCCCATATTTTGCAAACATGTTGGTTACGTCATGACATGCGCCACCATCGCCTAAAGTCAATGCGCCGTGCATGCGTACATAATTAATACCTTTTTCAATGTAGGCATTACGGGCTGTAAACAGGTCGGCCAAGTCAACCGGCTTCTTGCCCATACGGATCATTTCCGATTCCAGGAAAGAGTTGGTGCTGTAGCTCCAGCATGTACCTGCTGATTGCTGGTTTTTTACTGAAGTAGCTTCGGTATTGAGAATGGGTGTGAAAATAAAGCTGTTGGCGCTATTCTCACTTTGGTTGTTTTTTAATGAGTTTACAAGGTTGTCTTGAGCAAATGCAACGGTAGTTCCCAGCAGCAACCCCGAAGCAAGCCAAAACGATTTCATTGAAGTCTTAGTCATTCGTATTCAAATAAGTTAGTTGATGTTTTTTTACTAATGCAAACTTAATTATAATATCGCTAACTCTGTTAATTTGACCAGGAATACAATTTGATAATCTATCTGCTGGAAACGCAGCATCCACATCTACAATTGAAGGTACACTGTTGGCTTTGCTGCGATATTTTTGTGACCAATAAATGCCTGTACAATAAGGCTTTAAGGGTATGTATTTTCAACCGTAATTTTGGTCAGTATAAGGCTCATACCAGTTCAGAGATGTTGGAGGCTTTCCAAAAGTACTACAAATTTAAACAACAGGTCCTGGCAGTTGTTTACCAGATAAAATTCTCCCACGCTGTTATGGATAAGACATTTTACACATTAGGAATTGGTGCTTCTGCCGGTGGCCAGCTGGCTTTGTCAGAATTTTTTGATCATTTAGCTCCTGATATCAAAATTGCAATTGTAGTGGTGACACACCTGATGCGTGAAAGACGTAGTATACTTGATAAAATACTGGCTAAACATACGACAGTTCCAATTAAACGTGTAGACAATGACATGCAACTAGAGCCGGGTTGTATATATATTTTACCGGAAAACACCACTATGATCGTTGAAGATGGTTGGCTCAAGGTACATACCCGAGATCAGCAAATTGAAAATAAATCGGTGGACATTTTTTTCGAATCAATGGCCAACGATTTCAAAGAAAAAGCAATTGGAATTATTTTGTCTGGAGGAGGGAAAGACGGCCTGAAGGGTGCACTTAGAATTAGAGAAACCGGGGGGCTTGTATTCGTTCAGGACCTGCAAACAGCAACCGTAACTGGAATGCCAAGTTCTATTATCGACTTTGACCACCCTACTGCTATTTTAAATCCATCAGAGTTGGCCGGCCGTATTAACCAGTATATATAATCCTATTTAAGTAGTCATCCTACAACTTGGTTTCGTTTAGTAAAGGGCTGGCACTAGCATTTACCTGGTAAGTTACAATCTTATCATCCTGGTCAACTTCCACTATTCTGTAACCCTTATAGGACGTACCCCAATTTCCACCTATATGGGCATCAAAAAAATGTGGGAGTTTACCTGTGTAAAATACAGAATCAAGACTGTGATCATGACCGTGAAAAACAGCTTTCACATTTGGATAACTGTGTAAAAGGTTCACAGTTTCAGGACAGTCGACAAAAGGACTTTCAGGTACCCAAAAATGTGGCGGAATATGCAGCACGACAAATACTGTTTTGAGGCCAGTCAACTTATCCAACTCCCTTTTCAGAAAAACCTTGTCGGGACATATGTACTTTCCCTTTGTATTGGAGGTATTGGCCAATACAAAACCTACCTCATTTTTAATGAACGAAAAGTTATCTTCATAACCAAATACACGTTTCCAGATTGCTGTATCAGCCAAATCATGATTTCCAGGGAGTGCGAAGAATGGTACTTTCAACTTATCGTAATGCTCTTTTTTAACCACCTCCAGCAGTTCTGGGCGGTCGTGCACCAAGTCGCCGTTTACAATAACGAAATCCAGTGGATTACGATCATGAGCTTCATTTAGCCACATCACGATATTATCATGATCCTTTTTAAATTCTGTTCCGGGTTGACCATAATGACCATCTGATATGATGGCAAAACGCAAACGGCTTTTTACTTTGGCATTTGAAATTTGCAGCTTTTCTGCGGCCAATAATGAAACCGCCGGTAAGCTACTAAGCACCAGGCCTGCAACACTGCCTCTTATAAATGATCGTCTGTTTGCCATAACATGTAAAAATAATTAAAAAAAGCTCCAACATTTGTCAGAGCTCTTATTATCAACTAAACCGAAATCTATAAATACTAACCAAATATTTATAGCGCAAAAGTAAAATGGCATTGTTAAATCTAGGTTAATCAAACATGAAGCTTAGCAAATATTCATAATGTCAAAACAAGACCCGGTCTACACTGTTATATGACCGATGAAAATGAAAAACATAAACACGGAAATCCCAAAAACTCAAATCATTCCTTCAGTAACAGATCAACTCAGAGATCAGAACATTACCATTCCAACTTCTACAATAAATGAGGTTGAGCCAAACAATCAACTTCGCACTACCAATCAACTTCGCACTACAGTAACGAAAAAAATATCCAGACCTAACTATTTACTGCGGTTGCTATAAAAGCATCAGTTTATCTGTAGATAAATCTTAACAAACCTGAGGGAAGATTTTCATACATTAGTATTGTTTAATTACAATAACCAAATTGATCTTTTGTATGAAACTTATCTCTAGGCTTGTGGTTTTGATGGGCCTTTGCTCCCTGAAAATGCAGGCTCAAGAATTTGACAGAAATGGTATTTCCAGAGAAAGACTTGGTAAATATTTAAAACGGGCTGTGACGATGGCCGAATTTCTGTCGGTAGATCCCTATGCCAATGACGGGCCATACCCGTACAAAAAGGATGATATGCGTCTTATACACAATATCGGGGCTAAATTTATTGGCCGTGCAATTTATCGGTGGGGCAAAGAATCAGACTTGGGCAACCCGGATTTTATAAATCATGCAGCGAACTTAATTGAGGAAGTACATAAAGATGATCCTGAAGTTGTTTTTCAGGCTGCAGTATTTGAATGCATTACTACAGAGGTAAATCGATTGGCAGTACCAGACTGGGCTTTCCTGGCACTTGACCTACCGGTAGAAAAACGTAATTTCCGCTATGACGATATGCTGAACGCAAAAGGAAAGATGGTTCGGCACTGGGGAAACAATAGCTCTGTTCCTGACATCACCCGGCCCGAAGCCCAACTTTGGCTGATGTATCTATGTGGAACTTACATGAACCTCGGCTGTGAAGCCTTACACCTTGGACAGGTTTCACTAATGGGAATGGAAGATCCGGAACTTAGAGTTTGGGATGCATTTATCCAAAAAGTGAGAAAATATGCCAGTACGCACACCGCACATCATTGGGTCTTGCTAGACGCACACACGCCAAAGGGTGGTATGGTAGTGGATGGCAAAAGCCTCCTGGATTTCAACTCATTTCCGCTAAGGATAAAAGAGGTTCCTGAGCAACCGATGGATGGTATTCTAGAAGTAGGTTACCTGGATGCAATTTTCAGGAGGAGCATGGGCTGTACGACACCAAGTGGCTGGAAATGCGAACAACTTCCATATTTGGTTGAATTTGATAATTTTGGAATCAGTGAAAAACCAGGCGTAGCGAATATGGCTTCTCATTTCATTTGGGGCTATGATGAAATCAGTTGGCTATACCTGCTTCCCGAGAAAAAGAGAAATGACTGGGTTGCCTATGCACGTGAATGGGTTGCGGCACACGATCTGACAGGATGGCTTCAAATGCCGGTCTCAAGAATTATCACACTGGGTGATGGTAGTTCCAGGAATCGGTTCAGAGCTAATAAACGCTCCAAAGAATGCCCGGATGGATTAAATTTAGAACAAACGATTAAAAAGATCTGGAATAACTAGCACAAGGCTAAATAACAGTAAAAAGGCCAGAGCAAGCTCCGGCCTAATTAATTATTACTTACCTAAATTTCACCTGAGGACATCCACCCTCTAGATAAAAAGTCTTACTTATGGTAGGCATCTAGCCCACTTTTTAGATATGCAGCATAGGCTGCAGCATCGAATATTGCTCCCTGTGGTTTAACCAGTGGTTTTAGATCATGTCCAGCCAGTACATTGAATGGTTGAGAATTGGTATTGTAATTTGTGGCCTGGAAGTCGCCATTCCACCAACCCAAATCATCTGTACTATGTCTCAATATTGCTGAATAATGAACTTTCTCTTTTGGCATTTTAATTTTGCGCTCATCAACATATAATTGAATCAATACATAGTCTTTAATAAGCTGATGTACCTCTGGTTTGATCCATATATTGTCTTCCATTTTCCGACAATTAACACAGGCCCAACCGGTAAAATCGATCATAATCGGTTTATTGACTTTTTTTGCATAGGCTAAGCCTTCTTCTAAATCAAAGAAAGGTGTTAGCCCAACAGGCTTTTTAAATACGTCATCGTATTTCACTTTCGTTGGAAAGCTGCTGTCTGTTGCTGAGGTTGAAGAACCGCCAGCCGTCAAAATAAAATCCTGTGTATTCATGGGTGGGGCAAGACCGCTCAACACGCTAACCGGTGCACCCCATAAACCTGGAATCATGTAAACAGCAAACGATAACGAAAGGATGGCTAGAAACAAGCGTGGCACCGATATGTAAGGCAAATCACTGTCATGAGAGAACTTGAGCTTGCCGAGCAGGTAGAATCCCATAAGCAGGAAAATGATAATCCACAATACCAGGAATACTTCCCTGTCAAACCACTCCCAGTGCCATACTAAGTCGGCCGCAGAAAGGAATTTCAAGGCAAAAGCCAGTTCCAGAAAACCCAGACATACCTTTACGCTATTTAACCATCCACCCGACTTAGGCATGCTGTTTAAAAATCCCGGAAACACTGCCGAAAGGGTAAAAGGCAATGCTAAAGCCAATGCGAAGCCAAACATACCAATTGCAGGAGCGAGTAATTCCCCTTTTGAACTTGCTTGTACCAGCAAGGTCCCAATAATAGGTCCGGTACATGAAAATGAAACCAGTGCGAGTGAGGCAGCCATAAAAAAGATACCGCCTATACCTTTACTGTTGTCTGCCTTAGTATCAATTTTATTAACGAATGAACTTGGCAAAGTAATTTCAAAGGCACCAAAAAATGAAACCGCAAAAACTACCAGCACAATAAAAAAGAACAAATTAAACAGGCCGCTGGAGCTGAGGGCATTTAAACCGGCAGATCCAAAAAGCACAGTGATCAGCAATCCGAAAGCCACATAGATCACGATAATTGCCAGTCCGTAAAATAATGCCTGACCAATTCCTTTGCCCTTGCTACCTCCCCTTTTGGTAAAATAGCTGATGGTTAAGGGAACCATTGGAAAAATACATGGCATCAGGAAAGCCAAAAAACCACCTACCAGTCCGGCTATAAATGTTTCCCAAAGAGTTTTATCTTTTTCCTGACCAGCAGATTTTGGGTCTGCCGAACTAACGGCATCAGTTTGCTGAGTGGTCTTTACTGTATCAACAGTCACCGCAGGGCTTACTGCATTACTATCGCTAGGTATTGCAGTACTGTCAACAAGATCAGTAAAGACCAAATCAGCGGTCGAGACAGAATCTTCTGTTTGAGCAAAGGCATCTGTTTGAATGCTGATGAGCATCCCAAGTGCCATGCAAAAACTAATTATAATAAGTTTGAATTGCTTAAAAGACATTTGACAACTACTTAACAGCAACACTAAAAGCAACTTCTTCAGGTGGCAAACACTGGTGGTCATCACAAGTCATAAACTCGAGTGTGCCTTTAACTACTGCAGTTTTACCAGTTAATTTTATCTTCTGGCTAAAAACTACGGTTTTCTCAAAATAGGCCACATCCATATCAAATGTCTTTTCAAATTTTGTAATCGGTTTTGGCTCAACCGTTGTTCCAACCAAAGTATATGCACTGGATTTATCAAACTTGATGGTGGTCTTAATCGGGCCACCTTCCTTTACGGTTTGAGAGTAGACGTGCCAGCCGTTGTCTATCGTAGCCTTAATATATACAGTTGCCTCAGTTGCGCTTGTTTTTTTGAAAGCATATGCCCAAGTCACTGGTTTCAATATTTGACTTTTTGCCGAAGTAGCAGCAAAAAGCATAAATAGTACTACTGTTAAGTTTTTCATTTGTTTTGGTTGTTAATCGTTTAGTAATTTTAGTAAAGTTATAGTTCCTGAATATTCATATCAATGATACCCCTATAAATCCATTTATTTTTCGGATAATGATTAATATATTAAGTGTTTTTCTTAAAATTATCAATAAAATTAGCTTTAACTGATATTTTTATAGTTAGTGTCATCTCATCTGCATAACAATCTAAATTTTATAAACCGCTCTTAGAAACCCATAGCATTCAGCGGTGATGATGGTGATACCCAGCGACAATACAAACCAGGCAAAGCAGGCTTTCAATCTCGCTACATTAATCCTGCTGGAAATTAGTCCTCCTGATATACTTCCTCCCAGGGCAATAAGGGTAATCATACTCAGGAAACTCCAATTGATATCGATTCGGCTTAGGTCGTTAGCGAAACCCGACAAGGAGTTTAATGCAACCACCGCAAGCGAGGTTCCTACAGCCTTTTTCATGTCAATCCCTAAAAGCAGGGTCATTACCGGAATGATGAGAAATCCTCCGCCAGCGCCCAGAAATCCAGTTACACAACCCACTAAAAGCGCGTAAGATACCATCTTAATCATTTTCCCAGATTGACCCTCGGCAACTATTTGTGAATCTGAAGTTTTGTTAACCATGCAAACTGCTGCAACAATCATTAACAATCCGAATAGCAGCATTGACAATAGGTCATAACTTACATCTGCATGTCCGATCATCCCCAGATGCCTTGGAATAAGCGGAATGATAAAATGACGAACAGTCAACACCGCAGCCATAGAGGTTATTCCGAATGCCAGAGCCGAACCAAGCAATACATCTCCTTTATGAAATTTACCTGCAGCAGAAAACATACTGGTTGCACCGACGACAAATAAAGAATACGAACTTGCGATTAGGGGCGGCATATGAAAAAGAAATACCAGAACGGGCACCATCAAAATACTTCCGCCAGCACCGATAAGGCCAAGAGAAATACCGATTAAGGCACAAGCTACAAATCCAACGATAACCATTGTTGAATGCTTTTATAATGCTGAAACACCTTTTTTGAGGAAAATTGAGGCTGCAACATCAACAGCCCTTTCTATATCAGCCTTTGTATTGTGCTTACTAAATGAAAAACGTATTGTAGCACAAACACCGTTCTTGTTCAAGGCTTTCATCACATGTGAACCAGCATCATCTCCGCTACTGCAAGCACTTCCTCCTGAGACACATATTCCCTTCATATCGAAAAAGGTAACCAGAAAATCATTTTGATCACTTTCAGGAAAACAGACGCTTAAAACAGTGTATAAAGAATTTTCGGGATTATTGAAGGAGATACCGGGGATGGCTGCTGTTAATTGCTCCCTCATGTAATTATTTAGCTCTTTAATATACGCACTATCTCTTTCAAACCCCTCAGTAGCGATCTCCAATGCTTTACCGAAGCCTACAATTCCGTAGACATTCTCTGTACCTGCACGAACATTACGTTCTTGTCCGCCACCAAAAATCAATGGATATGCTTTTATCTCTTCGCTAATGTATAGCAAACCTGTTCCTTTAGGCCCGTGGAATTTGTGCCCTGCAGCCGAAACAAAATGCACCCCCGCCTCGATTAAATTAATTGGGTAGTGACCAATGGTTTGAACGCAGTCTGAATGGAATAAAGCTTTATAAACACGGCAAAGCTTTCCAACTCTGGAGATATCCAGCAAACTGCCAATTTCATTGTTGGCGTGCATTAGCGTAACGAGGCACTTTTTACCACCATTACTAAAAAGAACTAATTGTTGTTCCAAATCCTCATAATCTACCTCACCGGTTTCGGTTAGCTTTACATATGAGAATGAAATACCAGATACCTTACTGTAGTGTTCCACTGTATGAAGTACGGCATGATGTTCTATGGCCGAGGTGATGATATGCGTACAACCTAAATGGTTTACTGCCGCTGCGATTGCAGTATTGTTGCTTTCAGTGCCTCCGCTTGTGAAAAACAAAGTACCAGGTTTAACGCCAAGAATTTTGCCTATGCTTCTTCGGGAAGCTTCTATAGCCGTACGAACATGGCGGCCGACCGAATATGTAGAAGAGGGGTTACCAAAATGCTGCTGCATATATGGCAACATGGTATTCAAAACTTCGCTGTCGAGAGCAGTAGTGGCTGCGTTATCTAAGTAAACTGGTTGTTCCATTTGATGGTAATATTTCCATCAAAAGTCTGTAGAAATAAAAAAAATAACAACCAAATCTAATATATCCGTAAATTATATGGAATACAACAAACTAATTAACCATAAATTCGGTTGCGAGGCAGTTTCAGACCATCTTACCAAAAAAATAGTAAGTAGCAAAAGCGTTCGGCAATAACTACCGCATTTGTTGGGTATCCTCACCCCCATTTATCATGTCAGAGACTATCCCTTTATTTAAGCTGCGTTCTGCCAGAATTACGCCAACAATATGAATGACGATAAACGCCAATATTGGATACATAATGAACCCATGAACTTCTTTAATGGTATGTGCAAAGTTTCTGGAAAGCCCCAATTCATCTTCAAATGTAAGGCTAAGGCCAGTTACAACCATCAAGGCAAACAAAACATAAAACGCAAGATACAATCCTTTCACAATGAAATCATGAAGAGCAGATTCAACGACACGACTACTACTCCGGTAATTAGCCCAGGCTAATTTAAGCTTACTGAAAAACTGATCATTTTTTGGCTGAAAAAATCCCATTAAGATCCTGATGAAAAAGAGCCCTGCCAGCGCATATCCAAAATAAATATGGATACCCCAAACCTTATCTTCTAACCCATGAGCCACACCTCTTGCCTGTTCGTTAGTAACACTAGCACCGGCATCTTGCAATTCTTGCTGCACGTAAGCTGTATTGTCCCGAACGTCCAATAAAGTTGAATTGAGTAGAACGGTTAACAGTGATCCTGTTATGATCATTACATTTAACCAATGCCAGAGGCGCAAGAATTTTGGATATTTCATCGTATGTAAAGTAAATAAATGTTAAACAAGCAGCCGTATTTCCGGGAGCTTTTTCTATTCTGTTACAATATCCACCTAAATCCTGAAGAAATTATGAAGGGGTCAGTTTATGGCCTTAAATATTTGTATTAGGATTGATCTTAGCCTCTTTAAGCAAACCTGGCTTTAAAAAGGAAACATAGAATGATGAGCCAGAGATACCATCGCTCTCTAACCAGATTTTGCCCCGATGGCGTTCAACGATTTTTTTGACAATGCTGAGTCCAACGCCTGTACCTTCAAAATCATGTACATTGCTGGACCTGCTAAAGAGCTCAAAGATTTTTCCATGCTCATCCGGATGCACGCCAATTCCGTTATCGGTAATTGTGTATTGAACAGCGTCAGCAGTTTCTATGCTGCTAATCTCCACATGTGGCTGATCCGCTTTTTTAGAATATTTCACAGCATTGCCTATCAAATTGGAAAATACCTGCATAATCATCGTCTTATCTCCGTAGATATCATGACAGCTTTTTACCTGTATAATTCCCTGGTTTGATCCCAAAAGTTCCTGGTTAATTTCCTGAATAAGCTCTTTCATGTTGACCTGTTCATATACAGCTCGTTGCTGACCTGCACGGGAGTAACTGAGTATATCACCAATCATAAAATGCATTTTCTCAGCGCTAGACATGATCCTCGAAACCATTAGCTTGCCTGAATCATTAATGGCATTATTTCTTTCTAACAGTTGCGCGTAGCTTTTTATAGAGGTAAGCGGATTTTTAAGGTCGTGAGATAAGGTAAGGCTAAATGCATCCAATTCGTCATATGCCTCTTTAAGCCTATTGTTCAGCAATCGCAATTCATTCGCTTTTCGACTAATTGCGGATACTACTTTTTCGCCCACAAGTTTTGCTGCCTGGACTTCTTCATTTTTCCATTGAATACTGCAGTTACTGATGTCTTGCGTCCAGTTGGCAAATGAAGTTCTGGGATGAATGGTACTTAATCCATCTGCACCTATTGTAGCGACTTTGGTTGGATCTCCTGCCCAGGTCATGGTGCTCAACACTTCAGGTCTGAACCAAATCAGTACTTCTTTGAGCTCATGAGAAAAGATGCAGGCCAGGATTCCACTAACCAATTTCTTATGTGGTTCAGCCGCCGGAAAATCACGAGTTAAGCAATTGGTTTCGTAATAACCATCTCGTGTATGAGAAGTTATCCAGTCAATAAGCTGCATGCAAAACGGCTCATCGGGAACGCTTCCTAAACTGTATAATCTCTGATCATAATAAAGTATAGCTCCGGATGCTTCAACTGCTTCCAGCAAGAAAACCTGCTCATCAAACAACGCATCTGGAATGTCAGTAGCGTTGAGCAGGTTGACTCCAATAATGTCTATTAGGGATTTATACTTATTCGTTTTCTTCTGATCTTCTTGCAGTTGTCTATAGCTTAATGCCGATGAAAACACCTGACCAATTAGTTTTGCAGAATTTCTTGCTTTATAGCTGATAAAACGGGTACTGTAACTGTGACAGGCAATTAATCCCCAAAGCTCTCCATGATAAAGCAAAGAGATACTAAAGCTAGATGCCACGCCCATATTTTTTAAGTACTGAATGTGGATCGGCGAAACCGCACGCATTGAAATGTGGGTCATGTCAAAACTGGAAGCTTCATTTTCCTTTAGTCCGGCGATGGAAGAAGGTTCACTATAAACATCTGCTATTTGCCTGGTTAGGTTGATTTTGTAAAGCTCCCTTGCCTGTTTCGGTATATCTGATGCAGGATAATGTAATCCCATCCAAGATTCCAAATCCTCTTCTTTTGCCTCCGCAACTACTTCACCATGTCCATCCTGATGAAATTTATAAATCATTACCCTATCGTAGGCGATGACCTTTTTGATTTGTATAGCAGATCTCAACAGCAATTTAGAGAGGTTATCCTCTGCCAGCATTTCTGAAAGTGCAACACCAAGAATAGCGGATGTATTGGCGTTTGATTCATCCATTTCAGGTTCAAATTCCAGCACGAACAGGTCAGCCGTTTTTGAAATCAATAACGTAAAAGGTTGATCGTTAACAAGTATATTGTATTGACTTTCCGCGTCAGCATTAGATTGCGAAATGTAAAGCGATAATAACGTAGACAAATAAACGCTGCTACTTTTATCTGAAAGAATATCGTCTAGTTTACTAATTGGCTTGGCCAGCAACTCAGTAGCAGTAGAACCCAAAAATAAAGAAATGTTTTCGCTGCAATAGATAATTTTGTGAGCTTTATCAACCGCAACCATAAATCCGTAAGACTGTATTTTACCAGGAATACGGATCGGCTCTACATCACAATTGGTTAAATCGGTATTAGTCATAAATTGGAAAACATTTTAAAATTAGCGTATAAAAATAACAATCTTTTCAAAGGACAACTGTTTATTCCTATATGTTGTTTAAATAATACCGAAGATACATAAACACATTGACCTTAGGCGACATCTTGCTTTTTGTAGTTCGTAATAAAAACACCTAATATAATCAGTACAGTAGCTATGAGGATATCAGCAGTGATGGTCTCATGCAAAATGAGCCAGCCCAGAAACAGCGCAATTACGGTATTAAAGTAAGAAAGTATAGAAACCTCTGTAGCTGTTACCTTTTTTAGCGCATAGTGATAGCAAAAATATCCAACTACAGAGCCGAACACAGCAAGATAAACCACAGCAAGCAAGCTTGGCGTACTCCATGTAGCTACCCTAGTATCACCGGAAAAAATAAAGGCTAGCACAAGCTGCGCGAAGGTTGAAAAGAGAAACTGGTAAAAAAGATCCAGGAAAATATTACTGGACTTGTAAGAGTACTTTTTAGTGTAAATGGTACCAGCTGCCCAGCCGCTAATTGCAAAACACAAACATATGATTCCGTTGCGGTAATGCGGATTCATGAGATCGGCCAAGCCATCCTTAAAGATGAAGGCCACACCGGAAAACCCCAATATCACCCCTACAAAGCCTTTAATTGATGGCCGTTGCAACCCAATGAGTACACTTACTATAAATACGATGATGGGGTTGAGCGCGTTTAGCAGAGAAGTCAATCCGCTGGGGATACTTTGTTCTGCAACTGTTGTCATCCCGTTAGCAATCACAATCATTAAAACAGAAACAAAGATTTGCCTGCGCAGATGAGCCCAACCATTCCATTTCAACTCCTTTTTATAGAGCAAAACGATGAGTAAGATCAAGGAGGCAATTGCTTGCCTGATGGCAGTAACAAACCAGGGTGGTATAGTCTCTACTGCTATCCTGATACCAAGATAGGTAGTCCCCCATACGACGGCCACACCAAACAGCGAAAGGATAAGCCTTACGTCTGGCTTTTTCTTCATATAATTTGATTGACTTTGAGAATCTGCTCCATCTCCTGCTGTAATTTTAGCGCCTCTTCTCTAGCGCGTACTGCAAAGTCTTCTCCTTTGGACGCATAGATAATACCTCTTGAAGAATTGATGAGCAAACCGCAGTCATTATTTAAGCCGAATTGGCATACATCAGTTAAGCTACCCCCCTGCGCACCTACACCAGGAACAAGTAAGAAGTGGTTCGGCACCAGTTTACGAATATTTTGAAACTCGGAGGCAATCGTAGCTCCAACTACGTACATCAATTGTTCGCTATCCGCCCATTGAGATGACACCCGAATGACCTCTTCATAAAGCTTTCCGGTTTTGCTTTCTGCAAGCTGGAAATCGCGGTGACCGATATTAGAGGTTAGCGCAAGTAATATCACCCATTTGTCTTTATGATTTAAAAATGGACCTACAGAGTCTTCACCCATGTACGGGGCTACTGTAATGGCATCGAAACCCATTCCCGACTGTGCTTCATCAAAGAATGCACGCGCATACATCGCCGAAGTATTTCCTATGTCGCCCCTTTTTGCATCGGCAATCGTAAAGATATTTGTAGGTATATATTTCCATGTTTCAATTAAAGTTTCCCAACCTTTAAGGCCCATGGCCTCAAAAAAAGCAGTGTTGGGCTTATAAGCTACGCATAGGTCCTTTGTAGCATCAATAATCTGCTTATTGAATTCCAAAACAGGGTTTTCATACTTTAATAAGTGCTTTGGAATGTTTTCCAGGACCGGATCCAAACCTATACACAGGAAAGATCGCTTTTCTTTTATCTGATCAATTAACGCACTTTTATTCATTGCAAACACTAATAATTTTCGCAAAGATGCCAATTTTGGTATAAAAATTGCCAGTGATTGTTAACTTTTAATCAGGAATCTTTTAAACAATTTTACTTTTTTCTTGGAGATTAGTTTACAAATACATACAATTGCAACATAATTCCTTAAAAGTTTATCTGATCATTCCAGAAAATATTCGTAAAATCTTGTTATCCAACTATTTTTATAGCCGATTTTTCTTGCTTTGAATGATAAATATTTTTTAAAAAATTCTCAACACCGAATATTATATAATGTTTAACAAAACAGAATTAAATGAAAAGCTCACAGCAGAACTGCGTGAGATCGCAAAATCACAGGGTATTTTAAACGCAGACGAATTAAGAAAGGCCGAATTGGTTGAAATTATAGCGCAGATTACAGAACAAGAAGCTGTTGCGGAACCTGTTGAAGCGGCTGAAATTGAAAAACCATCCAAACTAAAGGCCGTTAAAGATAGTACTGCGGAAAAGTCTACCAGAAAAAGGATAAGAATTCCAAAAGAGGAAGAAGTGGCACCTACTCCAGGCACCATTAAGCCTTTTAACCGCGCTTCTTTGTTCGATGCAGCTCCTGCCTTTGAAGACCGGAACACGGCCCCTGCATATATTGAAGCAAAACCTGAAACTGCTATAGTTGCCCCAGCCACCACAGAATTAACGGAAGCTCCGGAAACTGAAACTGTTGTTGCTGCTCCTGCAGGCACACCAGTAGCATTCGACAATAAAAAGAACAGACTTCCAAGAGAGGATAATCGCCCGCAGAAAGGGAATGTAAGTAATGTTCCTCAGAAGCAAAATGAGAACAGTTATTCCAATCTTGATTTCGACAATACCATTACCAATGAAGGTGTTTTGGAGATTATGCCTGATGGATATGGGTTTTTAAGATCTGCGGATTACAATTATTTGTCTTCCCCTGATGATATTTATGTATCCCAATCTCAAATTAAGTTATTTGGATTAAAAACCGGTGATACCGTAAAAGGCAGTATCCGGCCACCTAAAGAAGGCGAGAAATATTTTCCATTGGTAAGGGTTGAAACCATTAACGGCAGGTTACCTGCTGAAGTGCGTGACCGCGTTCCGTTTGATTACCTTACCCCTCTTTTTCCAACAGAGCGACTAAATTTATTTACGGAGACCAACAATTATTCTACTCGTATAATTGATTTGTTTACACCAATTGGTAAAGGACAGCGTGGATTGATTGTTGCACAGCCTAAAACAGGTAAAACTAATTTACTGAAAGAGGTTGCAAATGCGATTGCTAAAAACCATCCTGAGGTTTACCTGATCATTTTACTAATTGACGAGCGCCCTGAAGAGGTGACAGATATGGCGAGAAGTGTTAGAGCAGAAGTTATTGCTTCTACATTTGACGAGCCAGCAGACCGACATGTTAAAATTGCCAATATTGTTTTAGAGAAGGCAAAACGCCTTGTGGAATGTGGACATGATGTGGTAATCTTATTAGATTCCATCACCAGACTAGCAAGAGCTTACAATACTACAGCTCCTGCATCAGGAAAAATCTTATCTGGTGGTGTGGATGCAAATGCCCTACATAAACCTAAACGTTTCTTTGGTGCCGCCCGTAACATTGAAAAAGGAGGTTCACTGACGATTTTGGCTACGGCATTAACTGATACCGGTTCTAAAATGGATGAAGTAATCTTTGAAGAATTTAAGGGTACTGGTAATATGGAACTTCAGCTGGATCGCAAATTATCTAACAAACGTATCTTCCCTGCGATTGACATTACTGCATCAAGTACTAGGAGAGATGATTTGTTACATGACAGAGATACGTTACAACGTGTCTGGATCTTACGTAACCATCTAGCGGATATGAACTCACAAGAAGCGATGGAATTTGTTCAATCGCAGATCAAAGGAACCAAATCTAATGAGGAGTTCTTGATATCAATGAATAGTTAATACATGATAAAAAAGCATATTCCTAATGCAATTACCTGTGCAAATCTGTTTTCAGGTTGCATAGGAATAGTTTTTGCATTTAGAGGGTCATTGGAGATAGCAGCATATTTTGTGCTGCTATCTGCTTTATTCGATTTCTTTGACGGTTTAGCTGCGAGGGCACTTCAAGTTAAATCTACCATCGGTAAAGAGTTGGATTCGTTGGCCGATATGGTAAGCTTTGGTTTTCTACCAGGGGTAGTGCTGTTCAAATTGCTTGGCAATAGTGACTATTCAAGTGAATACCTCCCATATTTAGGTTTTATCATCACCGTATTCTCTGCACTTAGGCTAGCTAAGTTCAATGTAGATACCCGACAAACTGAAGATTTTATTGGTTTAAATACGCCAATGAATACATTGCTTATTGTATCCCTTCCTTTTATCCATAAGGATTATCCGGAAGTTATTGGCTCGACTATTTTCCTTGTAGGATTAATTGCGTTGCTGAGTTGGCTGTTGGTAAGTGAAATCAGAATTTTCTCACTAAAATTGAGTGACCTTGGATGGCAGAAGAATAAATTCAAATACCTTTTCCTCATTGCCTCAGTATTGCTGGCCATCTTTCTAAAATTCGTTGCTGTACCTTTTATACTTGTACTTTATATTTCTTCCTCAATTGTGCATTTCAGGAAAATAAAGGCTTAAAGTAGCTTTTGCAAGTCGGCTTTTGCCTTGTCCAACTGCTGATACAAAATTGTTGTGAACTGATTGACTTCATTAAAATCTGCCAACAATTGATTCACATTCATTTTTTCACGGGCACTCTGCTCCATTTCCTGCATGTGCTCTTTTGCATCTTCTCTCCCAACATAGGTGAAGGTTGGTTTAATTTTGTGCGCGCTTGCGGCTGCTTTATCCCATTCTTCATTTACAATAGCACTTTCGAGTTCTGCCATATACAATGGCGTTTGAGATTTAAAAAGGTCGATCATCTCAATAATGAACTCGGGGCTATCGCCAGACATCTCTTTCAAATAAGAAAGATCAAGTGGTTCATCATTTTTGCTTACGTTAATCATTAAAACAAACTTAGATAAAATTGTTTTTATATGCAATCCAGAGCAGTTATTTAAATTTTTGATACCTCCAGTTGATCCGTTAGTTCTGCCAATAGCGTTGACACTGATTTTTGCGCAATGGGATGTACAAATTCGGGCGCGATTTCATTCAATGGTTCAAGTACAAACCGTCTTTTCGCCATTTCAGGATGAGGTATTATAAGCTCACTACTATTAATAAATAGATCATCATAAAATATAATATCTATATCAATTAGCCTGGCACCCCATTTATCTAATCTAATCCGCCCCAAATGCTCTTCAATTGCCATTGCTTGCCGCAGAACTGATAATGGAGTTAGCGATGTATTGATCCCCAATGCGATGTTGAGGAATGCGGGCTGATCTGTATTTCCCCATGCAGCAGTTTCATAATAGGAAGAGCGGGAAAACACCTTGCCGATACGGAGTTCAATCTGCCGGACAGCTTCAGTTAGCAATTTCTTTCTGTTTCCCAAATTGCTCCCTAGTAACAAATAAACATTTCCTTTATCCAATATCATATAAAAGCCTATGGCTATTTCTTTACCTTTACAAAAATAAATATTTAACCTACCAATGAGAGAATTTTTTAAGTACGTTTTCGCCACAGTTATAGGCTTCGTTATTTCAACATTTTTGCTGTTTCTTCTCTTTTGTGGCATTATCGCCATTTTGATATCTTCTGTTGAAAATGACCAAAGTGTTCCTGTAAGCGACAACACTGTCCTTTTCCTTAATCTAGATCAGGCTATTGTAGAACGCACGGCTGACGACACGTTCTCTAACTTGGCCATACTTGGTGGCAATGGTGAGAAGAATATCGGTTTTAACGATCTAATCAAAGCACTTAAATTTGCGAAGACCGACGACCACATCAAATGCGTTTATATCAACGTTAGTTCGCCAAATACTGGCTTTGCCACTATGAAGGAGGTTAGGGATGCGCTTTTAGATTTTAAAACAAGTGGTAAAAAAGTAATCGCTTACAGTGAGGTTTATACCCAAGGCGCTTATTATCTGGCATCAGCGGCCGACAAGATCTACCTTAATCCAGAAGGGGCGCTGGAATTTAAAGGTCTTAGTTCAAAAGTAATGTTTTTTAAAGGTGCCCTGGACAAATTAGGTATCGAGGCACAGATCATTAGGGTAGGAAACTATAAAAGCGCAGTTGAACCTTTTTTTACTGACAAGATGAGCGACGCAAACCGTGAACAGGTAACGGCTTATCTTAGCGGATTGTATCAAACATTTTTACAGGGAATCTCAAAAAGCAGGAGCATTAGCACCACTGCATTACATGAGTTAGCTGATGATTATAAAATACAACAACCAAAAGATGCATTGCAATACAAGTTGGTAGATGGCTTAAAATACAAGGATGAAATTTTAGATGAGTTAAAGGTACTGAGCAATAAGAAAAAGAAAAACAACTTGACTACTATTACTATAAATGAGTATGCAAAAAATGTTGCAAATGAAAAGGATAAAAGTTCGGAAGATAAAATTGCAATAGTCTTCGCAAATGGGGATATAATGGGTGGCGAAGGTTCTGACGATCAAATTGGTTCTGAGCGCATCTCCAGAGCAATCAGAAAAGCTCGCACTGACTCTACTGTTAAAGCAATAGTGCTGAGGGTAAATTCTCCTGGCGGTAGTGCATTAGCATCTGACGTGATTTGGAGGGAAATCGTGCTTTCTAAAAAAATCAAACCTGTTATAGCATCCTTCGGTGATGTTGCCGCCTCTGGTGGTTACTATATCGGCTGTGCCGCGGATTCTATATTCGTGCAACCAAATACCATTACCGGTTCTATCGGTGTTTTCGGCGTGATTCCAAATTTCCAGAAATTATATAATGAGAAGCTGGGCATCACATTCGATGGCGTTAAAACAGGAAAATATGCAGACATAATGAGCACAGACAGGGCGCTGACTGCCGGTGAAAGGCTAATCATACAAAATGACGTAAACAGAGTTTATGATGGTTTTATAACACGAGTTGCAGATGGACGCAAACGCTCAAAAGCTTACATTGATAGCATAGCAGGCGGTCGTGTTTGGGTAGGTACTGATGCGGTCAGGATTGGACTTGCGGACAGAATAGGAAATTTTGATGATGCCATAGTTGCCGCGGCAAGGAAAGCAAAGTTAACAGATTATAAAGTACTGGAGTTTCCAGAAAAGATGAATCCGTTGAAATCATTTATTGAAAACACAACAGATAAGATTAAAATGCGTTACGCGAAACAAGAATTGGGTGCACATTTTCACCTATATGAACAGATAAAATCGGCCATTGCTAAGTCGGGCGTGCAGACAAGAATGCCATTTGAGATCAAAGTTCAATAACGATGTAGTTGCTTGTAAATGCAACATTAAAAAAGATTGACTGTAATACAGCAGGTTAACTACTTCGCTTAAAAATAATTTGCGTTGCGTTTTGACATTTGAAAACATTAGCTATCTTTGCAGTCCTAAACAACTCCTAACTGCGGAAGTGGCGTAATTGGTAGCCGCACCAGACTTAGGATCTGGCGCTTCACGGCGTGGGGGTTCGAGTCCCTTCTTCCGCACACAAAAATTCCCCCGCAAAACGGGGGAATTTTTATATAAAGACGATTATAAAAATATTGATTCAGAACAATGAACATTACACAGGAAAAAATTAACGATTTAAACGCAGTTGTAAAAATTAAAATAGCCCCTGAAGACTATACTGAAAAAGTTGAGAAATCTATAAAAGAACAAGCAAAGAAAGCTAACCTGCCTGGTTTTCGTAAAGGAATGGTACCTGCAGCGCATATCAAAAAAATGTACGGCAGAAGCATCCTGGTTGAAGAGATCAATAATTTACTGAGTGAAACATTAAATAAACACTTAACCGACAGTAAAATTGACATTCTTGGTCAGCCATTGCCTGTTATGGATGATTCAAAAGAGTTTAAATGGGATAATACTGATGAGTTTGAGTTTGACTACGAAGTTGGTCTGGCTCCAGCAATAGACGTTAACATCACATCCAAAGACAAATTCACTGAATATAAAGTTAAAGCTGACGAAGAAACGCTGGCCTCAAGGATCAAAAACATCCGCAGAAGCTATGGCAAAATGACAAACCCTGAAGTTTCGGCAGAAGATGATGTCCTTTATGCCGATTTAGCACAACTTTCTCCTGATGGTTCAGTTTTTGAAGGAGGTATCACTGCAACCGGTTCTATTCGTTTAGATCAGGTGACGGACAAAAAGATTTTAAAATCTTTAGTTGGTTTGAAAAAGGATGACGTTGTTGAATTGGATGTTCAAAAAGCTTTCGATAAAAACGAAGTTGTCATTGCAAAGCTTTTAAACATCGGTGAAGAAGATGCGAAAGACTTGCAATCAAAGTTCCAGGTAACTATTAAAAATGTTAACCGTTTGGAAGAGTCGGATTTAAACCAAGAGTTCTTTGATAAATTATTTGGTGAAGGTACAGTTACTGATGAAGCTGGTTTTACAGAAAAAATCACTGAAGAGGTTGAAAGCATGTTCCAGCAAGATGCAGATCGTAAACTACAAAACGACATCTACACACAGCTGATTGAAGGTGTCAAAATTGAGCTTCCTGATGCATTTTTACGTAAATGGCTAAAAGCAACTAATGAGAAACTCACTGACGCTGAGCTAGCTGAAGGATATGATGACTTTGCTAAAAACTTGAAGTGGACTTTAATTGAGAACAAACTTATCAAGGAAAATAACATCGAAATTAAGTACGAAGATGTTTTCCAGACAGCAAAGCAACGTTTAGATGCTCAGTTCAGAATGTACAGCCCTGCTCCTATGCCTGAGGATCAACTGGCTCAGTACACTACAACTTTTTTAAAAGAAAAAGACAATGCCAACCGTATATTTGATGAAGTGAAGGCGATTAAGGTTTTCGAATACATCAAATCAGTAGCAACTTTAGACCAAAAAGACATACCTTATAACAAGTTTATTGAGTTGAAATAAGCGCTGAGAAAACAGCATAATTTTATAAAATAACGGTGAGGCGGCTTTTAAAAAGGCCGCCTTACTTATATAAAATAAACAAATTTTACAATACCACAATAAATTGCCAACTTAGTTTAACTATTTTGGTGATTAACGAAAACAGAATAACTAGATAATTTATTATTATGAATATAGATAAAGACGAATTTAGAAAATACGCAGTTAAACATCACCGCATTAATGGTTTGAATGTTGATCGCTACATCGGTGCGACCAATAATTCACCAAAAAGCATGACTCCATACATTATTGAAGAACGTCAATTAAACGTTGCACAGATGGACGTTTTCTCAAGGCTAATGATGGATAGAATCATTTTCCTTGGAGATGCTATTTATGATGGTAACGCAAATATAATTCAGGCCCAACTACTATTCCTGCAATCAACTGATAACAATAGAGACATTCAGATTTATATCAACTCTCCTGGTGGGTCTGTATATGCAGGATTAGGTATTTATGATACTATGCAATACATTGGCCCGGATGTGGCTACAATTTGTACAGGGATGGCCGCCTCAATGGGTGCGGTATTACTGGTTGCGGGCGCTAAAGGGAAACGTGCAGCATTGCCACATTCTAGAGTGATGATACACCAACCTTCTGGAGGCGCTCAAGGTGTTGCTTCGGACATGGAAATCAACTTGAGAGAAATGCTAAAACTAAAGAAAGAACTTTATGATATTATTTCCAATCATTCAGGACAAAGCTATGAGTGGGTGGAGAAAGCATCTGATCGTGACTACTGGATGAAGGCTGATGAGGCAAAGGAATTTGGGATGATTGACGAAGTATTGAGTGCTGGTAAGAAAGATTAATAATGGCTAAACAAAACAAAGAATCCCGTTGCTCTTTTTGCGGCTCAGGTAAGCAAGATACTCTTATGCTTATTGAGGGCTTAGATGCGTACATTTGTGATAAATGTGTAACGCAGGCCAATCAGCTGCTAGTGCAGGAGCTTGGTAGCAAAAAATCAAAGGGTCTGGACACATCTGTAACCCTGCTAAAACCACATGAGATCAAAGCGCATATTGATCAATATGTAATTGGTCAGGATGATGCTAAAAAAGTTTTATCAGTGGCAGTGTACAACCATTACAAAAGGCTAAGCCAAAAGGTGGATAAAGCGGACGAAGTTGAGATAGAAAAATCTAACATCATGTTGGTTGGGGAAACTGGTACCGGCAAAACTTTGCTTGCAAAGACGATTGCCAAAATACTTCATGTTCCTTTCTGCATATGCGATGCTACAGTGCTGACTGAAGCCGGATATGTTGGTGAAGATGTGGAAAGTATTCTAACGCGCTTGCTTCAGGCGGCTGATTATGATGTGGCTTCGGCTGAGCGTGGCATTGTTTATATTGACGAAGTGGATAAAGTTGCACGAAAAAGTGACAATCCATCCATTACAAGGGATGTTTCAGGTGAAGGTGTTCAACAGGCTTTATTGAAAATACTTGAAGGTACTGTGGTAAATGTTCCTCCTCAGGGTGGGCGTAAACATCCGGATCAGAAAATGATTCCGGTAAATACAAACAATATCTTGTTCATTTGCGGAGGCGCCTTTGACGGTATTGAACGTAAAATTGCGAATAGGTTGCGCACACAGGCAGTGGGCTACAAAGTGAAAAAGGATGATGTGGACCTTGACCTTAAAAACTTATATAAATACATTACACCACAAGATCTCAAATCTTTTGGATTGATACCGGAGCTAATTGGCAGGGTACCTGTTTTGACTCACCTTAATCCATTAGACAAAGCTGCACTGAGAAATATCCTGACGGAACCTAAAAATTCTCTGTTTAGACAATATGTAAAGCTTTTTGAATATGAAAATGTAGAACTGGTATTTGATGATGAAGTATTAGACTTCATTGTGGATAAAGCAATGGAATACAAGCTTGGAGCAAGAGGATTAAGATCGATTTGCGAAGCGATTATGCTGGACGCTATGTTTGATATACCATCAGACCCTAGTATAAAGGAACTTCACATCTCACTGGATTATGCGGTGGAGAAATTTGAGAAAGCAGATTTTAAAAAACTAAAGGCTGCTTAAAAGATTTGATCCCCGGTTGTTCACCGGGGATTTTTTTTAACTTGTAATTACGGTTCAGTTTGTGCAAACCGTCATCTCGAACGAATGTGAAAGATCTCTGTTTGCATTTTCGGAGAACCGCTTTACATTAAGAAATTAACCGTTCTCTTCGAAGACTGCATCCACTTAAGCTTCGCAACAGTGGTGCTGAGGTCTTTTCTGAGAAGGTCATTTTCTTATTTCCAAGCTAGTACAGATAACAGCTTATAAAAACAGAATATTAATTAAATTATAAATATATGAATGAAGAAAAAGACGTAAAGAAAGATGAACAGATTGTAGCTAAAGCAAAAAAGGTAAAGGAAGTGAATTCGGCTATTAAGCCTGGGTTAAAATCTAAAGCAGACATTGTTAAAAATTGGTTACCGAGATATACAGGCAGACCGTTAGACCAGTTTGGCGAATATATTTTACTAACCAACTTTAGTAAGTATTTACAAATGTTCTCAGAATGGAACGACAACGCGCCTATAATGGGTTTAGATAAGCCGATGCAAAGCGTATCCGCAAATGGGATTACCATTATCAACTTTGGTATGGGAAGTCCGCTAGCAGCCACAATGATGGATCTTTTAACTGCCATCACGCCGAAAGCTGTGTTGTTTTTAGGCAAATGCGGAGGTTTGAAAAAGAAAAACCAATTGGGAGATTTGATTTTACCTATTGCGGCGATAAGGGGCGAAGGAACGTCGAACGACTATCTTCCTGCCGAAGTCCCCGCCCTACCATCCTTTGCCTTACAGAAAGCGATTTCTACTACAATACGCGACCATTCCCGTGACTATTGGACTGGAACCTGTTATACGACAAACCGCAGGGTTTGGGAGCATGACAAGAATTTCAAGAAGTACTTAAAGAGCTTAAGGGCGATGGCTGTTGATATGGAAACTGCTACGGTATTTACTACCGGATTTGCCAATAAGATACCGACAGGTGCATTATTGCTTGTCTCAGATCAGCCGATGATTCCAGAAGGTGTGAAAACAGCAGAAAGTGATAGTACAGTAACAAACACCTATGTGGAAACACATTTGCGTATCGGAATTGACTCTTTGAAACAATTAATAAACAATGGATTAACGGTGAAGCACTTACAGTTTTAGTCCTCGTCAGGACTTTTTGGATAGTCAAAATCTATTAAAGTTCCTGAATCACTACCAATTTCCTGCCAGTCATCTGTAGGAAATTCCAGTAAAACAACGCCGCAAGTGGGTATATTATAGATATTCGCATTACTCAGGTAATTAGCGAAATCTGTAAACCCTGGGTTGTGCCCAAATATCACTACACTTTGATAGGCGTTATCTAAATTATTTACCACCTCTAGCAGACTAGGTATATCCGCCTCATAGATGTTTTCATTTTGGGTAATTGGATGTGTAGTTCTATACCAAATTTGCTCAAAATGACGTGCGGTTGTGATCGCTCGTAAAGCCGGACTGCTTACCATTAGCTGGGGCACCAGTCCTTTCTGTAAAATTCTTTTCGCCATTTCTGGCGCATCCCTATGTCCACGTGGATTAAGTGGTCTATCGAAATCCTGAAGATGGGCATTACCCCATTCAGATTTACCATGCCTGACTAAAAGAAGATGCTTCATTGGGATACAAAATTAAGAATTTACGAAATTAACAATTGGGCCCGACGGAATGTTTTTCATGCATTTAAAATGGCCAAGCGGACAATTTTCTAATCCAAATTTGGAGCAAGGTCTGCATTCCAGGTCAATTTCTGCCATTAACGAATTGGTTATCTGGTAAGGATAAACTCCGAGCAAATCGGCAGTGGTTCCTCCCCATATGGAAACAAGCGGCCGGTTAAACGCTTCTGAAATGTGTGTTAGTCCGGTATCAAACCCTATTACTTTACTGGCTTTTGATACAAGGAATACCGATTGATCCAAGTTAATTTGTCCGCATGCGTTGTGCACCCGCTCTCCTATGGCCTCCCGGATGATTGCGGCATTTTCCATCACATCCTTACCCCCAAGTAAGATTACAGGTGCATTGATTCCGCTGCAAATCTCTATAATCTGTTCATTAGGCAGGCGTTTGGTAAAATGAGTTGCACCAATAATAAAAGCAACATAATCTTTCTGGTGTGAAACAGGCAACAATTCACTCAGCTGATACGGCTTTGAAATAAAATAGTCAATGGGTTTATAGTCATTTTCTACTCCCAGGAAGGTTACCGTATCCAGGTACCGGTCTACTAGATGCTTTGGAGATACGAATTTTTTAGATTTAAACCTAAGCGCCAGCCACTTATTGATTCTGTCTTTTTTATAGGTGGATGATGGCAAGCGCAACATTGATTTGATGATAAATGTGCGCAGGTTGTTGTGCAGGTCAATAACCAAATCAAATTGCTCCAATTTGATTTCCTGAATGGTATCTTTCAGTTTAGGCTGTAGGAGATGAAGTTTTGCTAAGTAAGGATTGTGATCGTAGATGTACTTAAATTCTTTTTTAGTTAAGAAATGAATTTCTGCATTCGGAAACTTTTGCTTCAGACACCTCACCACTGGTGTAGTATAGATGATATCACCCATTGAACTGAACCTAATTACCAGAATTTTTGAAGGTGTTTTCAATATTGTCCCCTTAGCTTTTTCTTATCTTTTCAATGATGGAGGTGGATGAGTAGCCAGGCAAAAAGCCAAGCACTTTAACTTCTCCACCTTTTTCTAAAACCTGCTTTGCACCAACAATTGTTTCGATGGTGTAATCACCTCCTTTTACCAGTACGTCGGGCTCTACAATCCTAATGAGCTCTGCAGGTGTTCCCTCATCAAATAATACTACTGCATCAATGAAAAACATGGATGCCAATAACTGTGCTCTGCTAAATTCATCATTGATAGGTCTATTCTCTCCTTTCAGCTCCTTCACTGAGCGATCTGTATTTAACCCTACTATCAGTACATCTCCGTAACTTGCAGCTTCACTAAGATAAGACAGATGACCAGGATGGATGATATCAAAACAGCCATTGGTAAAAACCACTTTTTTGCCTTCATCTTCCCATCTTTTCTTTACCAGTTCCAAATCCTGATTTGAAAGTATTTTATGAGCTAAATCCGCTCCTGGATTCTTTTTCATGACTAGAATAATTGATCTACTGCTTTACAAAATATATGACCAATTAAAATGTGCATTTCCTGAATACTTGCGGTGTTGGTTTCCGGAACGACAATGTTCAAATCGCACAGTTCATTCATTAATCCACCGTCTCTTCCAGACAGGCCAATTGTTTTACAACCTATGGCTTTTGCCGAATGCAGTGCATTGATGATGTTCGGACTGCTTCCACTGGTTGATATGGCAATAAAAAGATCTTGCTGTTGCGCAAATGCCTCCAGTTGCCTGGCAAATACCCTGTCGTAACCATAATCGTTACTAATTGCAGTTAAAGCCGACGTATCTACTGTCAGTGCAATTGCCGGTAATGCTTTTCGCTCTTTGACAAACCTTCCTGTAAGTTCGGCAGCAATGTGCTGGGCATCGGCTGCACTTCCACCATTTCCAGCCAGCAGCACTTTTGCACCTGATGCTACTACCGCTGTCAGAATTTCGCAACCCTGCTCAATCTGCGGAACAAGGGTTGCAATAACTTTATCCAATGTTTGCTGGTGATATTTTAGTTCTTCTAATACCATAAGGCATTAATTATTTTTTAAGGATGAAATAATTTCCGCAGTAGTCGTAGTGGCGCTTCCTAAATGCTTGATCACTATTGCAGCAGCATAATTGGAAATAACCGCGGCCTCTTCCATGGAAAAACCCAAAGATAAGCAGTAGGCGATAGTAGCAATAACGGTATCCCCTGCTCCGGTAACATCAAAAACTTCAGTTGCTACAACAGGGAAAACACGACAATCTGCTTTGGTAATGATGGCGATACCCGCTTCAGAAAGGGTAACGATCAGGTAATTCGCATTTGTTGCCTCCAGTATGATGTGAGCTGCCTTTACCAAGTCAGCTTCATCACTTATACGCGCTGTTTTAGATGCCTCTAAGAGTTCTTTCCTATTTGGTTTAATGAGATAGGCACCACTATATTTAGCGTAATCCAGGCCTTTGGGGTCAACGATAATTCGCTTGTTCAGCTTCTTGCCCAGATCGATAATTTTTAGGGTTAAGTTATTCGTTAGCAATCCTTTATTATAGTCTGAAAGTATCACGATGTCACAATTGCCAATCTCTTCTTTAAGCATGCTAAAGAATATTTCCTCTAGTTCTGCAGAAATATCATGGATATGCTCTTTATCGATCCTAACTATCTGGTGCGTACCTGCAATAATTCGGGTTTTAACAGTAGTTACCCTACTGTCATCTTTAATGATTAAAGATGTGTTAATGTCTTTTTCTGCTAAGGCAGTAATAATGTCAGATCCGAATGGATCCGTACCTATTACACCTGCTAAAGTAACTTTCGCACCAAGTGATATGAGGTTGCTGGCAACATTTGCCGCGCCACCAATTATTTTAGATTCCTTTTTAACATTTACAACTGGCACCGGTGCTTCAGGAGAAAGCCTGTCGGCCGAGCCAAAAATATAATGATCCAGCATAATGTCTCCAATTACCAAAACATTTGGAGCAGGATTATTGTGCACATGATCATAAAGTTTTTCGGATAGCATATTCAGGTATTAAACACCAAATGTAGGTATAATGACTTTTATATATTACAATTTAGCTAATCTATCCTTAAAGAAACTGGCAATCTGATCTAAAGAAAAAGCGTTTAAACACTGGCTGGCTTGCAGCCCACCTTTCCTGGCGGTTAGTATTCCATATCTCATGTCATGAAAACCTTCCGTCCGGTGCGCATCCGGGTTTATTGAAAATAATACTCCTTTTTCTAAAGCATAGCGGTGCCATCTCCAATCGAGATCGAGTCGCAAAGGATTTGCGTTAATTTCGATCACCACTCCATTTGCGGCGCAAGCATCTATTACTTTCTTAAAATCAACTGGGTAGCCTTTTCTACTTAGCAATAACCTGCCTGTTGGATGTCCTAATATAGTGGTATATGGGTTTTCAATTGCTGTGATCAATCGACTTGTGGCTTTCTCTTCAGTCATTTTTAAAATGCTGTGAACCGATGCTACCACAAAATCGAAGGTTTTAAGGATTTCATCGGGATAATCCAGTGCTCCATCATATAAAATGTCACTCTCGATTCCTTTGAAGATTTTAAAGGGTGCCATTTTGAGGTTTAGCGCGTCAATTTCTTTATGTTGCGCGTAGATGCGTTGTTCATTAAGCCCGTTTGCATAAAAGGCCGACTTAGAATGGTCACACATTCCCAAATAACTCAGCTGCAAATGGTCCCTGCAATATAAGGCCATTTCCTCCAGGGTATTTACGCCATCGCTCCAGGTAGAGTGGTTGTGTAAACTGCCTTTTAAATCGCCATATTCTATAAGGATTGGAAGTTTTCCACTTTTTGCCAATTCAACCTCTCCAAGACCTTCCCGCAGCTCAGGCAATACAAAAGTTAGCCCAGCCTTATCATAAATTGCTTCTTCACTTTCATAAGTTCCTTCTCCAGCGAGTGTAAGTACCTTATTTACATGATCAGGGTTACCTGTCAATTTAAACCAATTGATGTAAAATTCATTACGAGTAACCAGATAGAGCTTCACTTTTAAGCCAAAAGGTGTTAGGGCAACCAAAGTATGCTCATTAAAGGTTTCGAAAACCAATGGTTCGAAATTGCTTATTGCAGATACGATCAAATCAATATTTTCAACACCTAAAACCAAATCAATCTCTTCAATTATTTCCAGACAACGTCTGTAATCGCCAGCAATGCCTAGCAAGGGTTCTCCCGAAAATTGATTTAACCATATTGACAGATCTTCAAATAGTTTATTAACCAAGGGTTCGGCTTGGGCGTAAAGAAATTTGCCATGGGCGGCCATTTTAAATTCTATTACCTTTCTGATTTCATCCTGTGTTTTCAAACCAAAACCCTTTGCCTCTATTAGCCGGTTTTCGTTGCAGGCATAATAAAGCTCGCCAACGCTTTCAATATTCAGATCCTTCCAGATCACGTAGATTTTTTTCGGGCCAATACCTTTAATACCGAGCATTTCAACAATACCCGCTGGCGTATCATTCAAGATTTGTTCCAGCTCCTCCATTGTGCCTGTCTGCAACAGTTCCCACACTTTTGCAGATATACTTTTGCCCAAGCCGTCTATTTGTGCAATTTCTTCAAGATTTTTATCTCGTATTGGAAAAGGAAGCTTATCAACTTTGAATGCAGCATTAGCTACCGACTTAATTTTGAATGGATTATGGTTATGCAGCTCCATTAACTGCGACAATAACCTAAGGGTACGTGCGATGGCTTTGTTTTCCATAGGATGCTAAAATAACAAAAAAGGCAATCATTTCTGATTGCCTTCATATATATGATGGAGTTAGTTATTTTCCTTCGTTGTGCATGCCATCAAAATTGAACTTATGCTTTCTACCGCGGTAGTCGCAATCTCCAAATGTATGTTTAGGTTTTAAGATGACATAAAGGCCCAAACCAATAAACAACAATGGTAAGCCAACATGACCAAATGAAAATGGAATAATGCTCTTCATCAGAAACACTGAACCAACAATCACCATCGCTATCCAGCCACCTGGTTTAAAATTTCTGTTATAACCAATCAACAGACCCATTGCTATCAAAAATGTTTTCCAGCTCAATAACCAAAATGGAACGAAGAGTCCGAGGTTTCTGGCGATGAATATAACACCAATAGCTATGAACAATACACCTATGTTAAAATTGCGGTTTGATTTTTTGTTTAGAGTTTCCATGACTTTTTTTCTTCAAAACTATGGTCTAAACACACGCACATCAACGCTTATATGGCATAGCACGCGTTCCTATCGGTAAACGGCAAATATTTGTCGGCCAATTTTTTTCCGCTTAAATCACCGATATTTTTTTCTGGAATTCGAAGAAGTATTGCACTGCCTTTACCAATCGGCTGCCATACCAGGAAAACATCTCTCCATCAACCAAAACAACCTTACTCTCAGGAAGGAACTTTTGTATTTCTTCCAGATGCTGTTTTTTAAAAGGATAAGGCTCTGAAGACAAGAATATCAAATCTGGCTCAAGCAACACCAGATCCTCTAACTTAGATTCCGGATACCTGCTTTGCTTAAATACGTTGTTTAAACCATTAACGGTTAACAGGTGATCTATAAAAGTATCTTTTCCGACAAATAAGTAGGGATCTTTCCAAATTAAGTATGCAACTGTTTTATTGATTCCGTACTGCGCTGCGAGTGTTTGCAAATCTGTAAAGCCCGCATTGATTAAATGATTCAAATAGGAGGCTTCAGGCTCCCGATCTACTAGAGCACCTACTTTAGCAATCATGGCCATAGCGCCGTCCAGATCATTCACATCACTTATCCATACCGGGAATTCCCGCATCAACTCTTCTATATCATTTTGCTGGTTCTCTTCCTTATTACCAATGATTAAGTCAGGCTGTAAACTCCTAATCAATTCGATATTGAGTTTCTTAGTTCCTCCAACTTTTACACAACGTGCAAACTTTTCTATTGGATGTATGCAAAACTTTGTTAACCCAACAATTTCCTTGTCCATCCCCAACTCAAACAGCAGTTCAGTTTGCGAAGGAACTAAGGAAATTATTCTCTTTGGCGGGTAACTGATACTAATGCTATTTCCTAACTGATCTGTAAAACTGCGTTGCATAGTACAAAGATACGCGGTGTGCTTTATATGTGGCTATTCATATTTTAATGCATCAACAGGGTTATTTACTGCCGCTTTTCTGGCCTGTATGCTTACAGTAAGGATAGCAACGACCAATGAAAGCATCGTGGCTACAAAGAATGGCGCAGCAGGCAAATCAATTCTATAAGCAAATCCATCCAGCCACTTCTTGGTCAAAATGAAAGCAATAGGCCAGCTAATTAAATTTGCAGCTATTACCAGATAAAGGAAAGACCGATTAAGCATATTGACAATCTGTATGTTTGAAGCACCGAGGATTTTGCGGATTGCTATCTCTTTTGTTCTACGTTTAGCGACAAAAGTAGATAAAGCAAACAATCCCAATAATGAAAGCAAAACGGATATGGTGCTAAATACCACACCAAGTTGCATGATGCGTTTTGTAGACTTTAACGACTCTTGAAAGGTATCCTCAACAGCAGAATACTTCATCGGAAATTCCGGATACAACTTTTTCCATTCCCTTTCAATTGATTTTACTATATCTTTATAGTTATCACTGTCGAACCGGACCAGCATATTATTGGTGAAACCCACGCCACCTAAATTTGTAATTTTATAAACAGTTGGCAAAACAGCCTTATCAAATCCCTCATTATGATAATCTTTGATTACCCCAACTATTTGAAATTTATATTTATCATCATCTGATTTTACTTCGTAGTGTTTACCCACCAGATTCTTACCCATCAAATCTGCCGCTGCCTGGTTTAACACAACTGAATTTATAGTGTCCTGTTTGTATTCTTTAGAAAATATCCTGCCACTTACGACCTGTACTCCCAGTGCGTTCAACGCTTCCATACTTACAGTGACCGAGTTAATATCAAACTTTTCATTGTTGTAAATAATCTCTTGGGGCATGTTGAACGTATTGCCCAAAATCTGGGTTGTAGTGGCAACATACTTAACTCCAGGTATACGCTTTACGCTTTTCCCAAAAGGATCTTCGCGGTTATAGTTTGTTGAAATATTAATGAGTTTGTCTCTTCTAAAACCCAGATCTTTATTAGCCACATAACTGGTTTGTAAATGCATTACCCCAATACCAATAATGAATGTTACCGCTATAATAAATTGTGCAATTACCAGCCCGTTTCTCAAAGCAATTCCTTTAAAGCCACTTTCATAATTTCCTTTTAAAACCTTTACCGGATCATAGCTGGATAAAACCCATGCAGGATAAAAGCCTGCCAAAAGAGTGATCAGAATGAATAATCCAAGCAATTGCAGTAAAATACCAACCAGCTGCTCACTGCGCCAAAAGCTCAATTGCACATCAAAGTAAGTACAAAAGGAAGGAAGCAGCACTTCTACAAGGACAACACTGACAAATAGCGCAATAAGACTTTGTATCCCGGACTCTAACAAGAACTGCACAATGAGTTCCTTTTTATAAACGCCCAGTACCTTCTTTACACCTACTTCCTTAGCCCTTTGTACAGACTGTGCAGTGGCCAGGTTTACAAAATTGATAATAGATATCAGCAACAAGAAAATAGAAATGGCTATAACCGGCCTAATCTGATCAAACCAGCTGGAAGTAAACGGTGGATTGGAATGTACGTCTTGTAAAGCTATTGCTTTAAGACCGGGCTTTTTATCGTTTTTATAAAATTCATCATAAGTAATTTTCCTTGCCTTGAATGACGCCTTTTTAAAATCTACGTATACTTTCTGCAGCAACTTATTGGTAGCCAAACTGTCAATTGGTCCGCTGGCGAGCGCGTATACGTGCGAAAAATGTGATTCTTCTATGTTTTCACTGTCCTTATCCAAGTCACCGGTTCTGATGATGGCATTAAACTCAACACTTTCCGGAGATTTAGGATCTGCGACCACACCAGTAACGGTAAGGAGTGTACCTTTGTCAGTGCGCCACATTAGCACTTTAACCTGTTTACCAAGTACTTTATCAGTACCAAAAAGCTTTACGGCCAAACTATGCTTTAATACAATTGACTTAGGAGCATTTAGAGAACTAAGCCTATCGCCTTGTGTAAATTCATAAGGGAAAACCTTAAAGAACAGGGAATCTGCGTTTTTGATGTTCTTTACCATCACCGGATCCGCATTCTCTATTTTGACAGAAAAGCCATCACCCCAGCTCTGGTCAACCTTTGTTACCGCAGTAAATTGCGGAATCTTGCTTCTTACCAGACTAGCCGTCCTTGTATCGTTTATTTCCTGCCAGTGCTGTTTATTATCAGGTGAAGAGAAGTCATGCCGTTCTCTAATCTGGTAAACATTTTTCAGCGCAGGACTCCACTTATCGAAGTTTAGCTCATGATTTACGAAAAGAAGTAAGAGTACGAATGCAGTTAAACCAATGGCTAGCCCGCCAATATTAATAACGGCATAGACCTTATTTTTGAGGAGGTTTCTAAATGCGATTTTTAAGTTGAGTCTAAACATATCTTACTGTTTCACAGAAATATCTTCTTTTATTACCCCATCCAGTAAATGCAAAATTCGGCTGCCATAGCCAGCGTTGACTTCAGAGTGCGTAACCTGGATAATGGTGATCCCTTCTTCTTCGTTGAGCTTTTTAAACAGCTCCATAATTTGCAGCGCTTGTGCCGATTGCAAATTGCCGGTTGGCTCATCAGCCAGGATTATAGACGGTTGTGCAGCCAGAGCCCTTGCAATGCCAACCAACTGCTGCTGACCGCCGGATAATTGATTGGGGAAAAGATCCTTTTTACCTACCATATTGAAACGATCCAGCATATCTGCAACGCGACTTTTACGCTCAGACCCTCCTATTTTCTTATACATCAAGGGTGCCTCAATATTCTCGGCAACTGTCATCTCATCAATCAGATGGTATGCCTGGAACACAAACCCGATATGATTTCTATATAGTTCAATACGTTTGCGTTCGTTTAATGAAGTTACGTCCTCACCTAAAAACTCATACTTTCCGTAGGTAGGTTCTTCCAACATGCCAATAATATTTAGCAAAGTTGATTTGCCGGCACCTGAAGGCCCCATTATAGATACAAATTCTCCCTGGTTAATGGTGGTACTAACATGCCTGAGCACGTAACTTTTTACTCCTTTATTGGAGTAATATTTCTCAATTTCTTTTAGCGCTATCATTATGTTGTCGTTTGAAAGTTTTACTCGTATTTTAAAGCATCTATAGGATTGGTTTTAGCTGCTCTGTAAGAGCGAAGACTTACCGTAATTAAAGTAATAATTACAGATAAGGTCATTGCTAATACAAATGGCCAGATATTTAGCGGAGCACGATATTCAAAGCTTGCAAGCCATTTAGAAACAAAGATGTAAGTGATTGGCCAGGCAACTAAATTGGCAATTAATACCATCCAGAGAAATGATTTATTGAGCATGCCAACCAACTCTGCTGTTGTTGCCCCTAACACTTTTCTAATTGCAATTTCCCGTGTTCTTTGTGTGGCTACAAAGGAAATCAGTCCGAATAGTCCGATAAAGGAAATAAAGATAACTACACCTGAAAACACCTTAAATAAAACGCCCATTACCATTTCCGTTTCGTAATAATTTTTGATATTCTCTTCCATAAACTCTGATTGGTAGACATAATCAGGATATAACTTATTCCACTCATGTTCAATCATCTTCATCGTGCCGATCATTTGCGAAGATTCCATTTTCACGGCCAACTGTCTATACTTGGATTTGGAAGAGAATACTGCAATGGGTGATATTTTATCGCGCAGAGATGAATTGTTAAAATCTTTTATTACACCTACAACTGACCCAGGTTGTCCGTTTAAACTCATTATCTTTCCGATAGCATCCTGTGGCTTTAATACATTTAACTTCTTTAATAGCGTTTCGTTTACAACATATTCTTTGACGGTATCGCTTTTAGACAACTGTTTACCAGCAATAATCGATAATCCGAATGTTTTAAAATAGTCCTCATCAGCCGCCTTAATATTTACTTGAAAATCTGCATCCTTACTGTTATCGTAACTAAAACTTGTTTCGTTATTATTTAAGGAAGATGGAGGTGTAAAGCAGTAGCTGGCACTTTTAATGTTGTTATTTTTTAAAAGTATATCCTTAAAAGTATTGAACTTAAGCAAACTAATGCTGTCGGATGGCATGTTTACCATTGCGATACTGGTGCTGTCGAAACCAAGGGATTTACCTCGTACGTAGTTCATCTGGTTCATGACCACGAACGTGCCGATAATTAAGATGGCGGTGATTGAAAATTGTACGACTACTAATGATTTTCTAAGTCCAACACCGCCTGCATTTGCAGAACTGATTTTGTTTTTGATCGCCAAAGCCGGACTAAAACCAGACATCACCAAAGCCGGATATAGTCCGGCTAAAAAGCTCACTACAAGAATCAGCCCCGCCATAAAAACGTAGATCTCTGCATGTCCAAAAAGACTAAAACTTATCCCTTCGCCAAAGAGAGATTCCATACCCGGTAGAGAGAGTTCGGTAATGACACATGCAAACATCAGTGCGACGACAGTAATTAAAGCTGTTTCGCTCAGAAACTGCCAAATTAGTTGTTTCCTCATACTACCCATTACCTTACGGACGCCCACTTCTTTAGACCTGCTAATGGCTTGTGCAGTTGCCAGGTTAATAAAATTAATGCAGGCTGTTAGTAATAAGAAGATACCAATCACAAACAATCCAATAATCTCTGATCGTGGCATCACTTTTCCTGCAAAATTCCCAAACCGTTCGTCGTAATGTATTTCTTTCAGAGGCTGGAAGATGTGACTTTCTTTGCCTGGTCCTTTTTCTACATAATACTTCTTAATGAATGCAGCAAGGGGACCGTCCAGACTTGAAATGGAAATTCCCTTTTTTAACAGCACATAGCACTCTTGTCGCGATGATACGCTGCCCCAGGAACCTATAGGATCTTCGCGATCACTTTTATAAGAAGCCACTAGTTTAAACGCAAAACTTGTATTTTCCGGTTGGTCCTCAAAAACACCAGTTACCCTAAAGTCATCTTTGTTATTAAAACGCAGACTTTTGCCGACAGCATCCTGCCAATTACCAAAATAGATCTCTGCCGTTTTTCTGGACAAAGTAATTGTGTATGGTTCTTTTAAGGCCTTATCAGGTGTTCCTGCAAGCCATTTCAGTTTTAATATCTCGAATAATTCTGGCTCTGCATAAAATAATGCCTCACTTTTCTTTACCTCAGCTTTTGTCCCATCACCCAGGTATCTTACAATACCCCCGGTTTTGCGTACGCCCGCAACCTTCTCAAATTGTGCGAAATCTTGCCTCATAGCGGGCACCAATGGTCTGGGTACACCCTGGGAGTAAAACTCGCCATCAACATATTTCCAGGAAGACACTACCCTGTAAATACGGTCGCTGTTCTCATACCCTTTATCGTAACCAAACTGATAATTCAAAAAGATAAAAATTAGCAGGCATCCTGCCAAACCTACCGACAAGCCCAATATATTGATCAGCGTGTACCCCTTGTATTTCCAAAGGTTTCTAAGTGCTATTTTTATATTTAACCTAAACATAATCAGTTATTTTATAGTTATAAATCATTCATATTTTAATGCGTTAACAGCATTGCTGGTCGCCGCTTTGTAAGACCTTAGGCTCACTGTTAAAAGTGTGATGACCATAGATATGCACATGGCCAATACAAAAGGCCAAACTGTAATTTCTATGCGGTAAGCAAAACCTGCAAGCCATTTGGAAACAAATAAATAAGCAAGGGGCCAGGCTAGAAGATTGGCAATAAATACCATTTGTAGAAAGGAGTTATTTAACATGTTTACCAATTGGAAGGTAGTAGCACCAAGGATTTTACGAATGGCCACTTCCCGTGTTTTTTGTGCGGCAACAAAAGATATCAAACCAAAAAGACCAATAAAAGATATGAAGATTATGATCCCTGCAAAAACCCTGAAAAGTGTACCCATTATATGCTCCCCCTGGTAATAACTATTGATCTCCTCATCAACAAAGGTCATTTCGTATACACCATTGGGAAACGTTGCATTCCACAGTCTCTGAACTTCCTTCATGCTTGTGGCAAGTTGTTTGGGATCAATTTTCAATGCTGCCGAATAATATTCCTGTTTTCCTTGAAAAATAGCAATCCCAGAAATCTCTTCTTTTAGTGATTTATCGTTATAATCTTTAACCACTCCAACTACAGGTAATAAATTTCCTGAAGCATCCAGCACCTTACCTAATGCTTGCTCCGGATTAGAAATGTGCATTTTCTTTAAAAAGGTTTCATTGACGATACAACCATTAGCAGTGTCACTTTTCTGAAAAATCTTACCTGCAATAAGCTTTAAATTAAATACCTTAAAAAAATCTGCATCGGCCCTTGAAGTTCTTACTTCAAAATCATGATTCTTAACGTTATTGAAGGTAAAATCTGTAGAGTTTACATCTTCTGAAAGAGGAGAAGTTTGACAATAACTTAATCCCAGTACACCAGGTATTTGTAATGCTCTTTCTTTAAAAATTGACAATTTAGTTTTGGCTAAACTATCGCCAGGAATATCAATCATAGCCAGGGCATTGGTATTGAAACCCAAAGGCTTTTTGCGCATATATTCCATTTGACGCATAATTACCAATGTGCCGATAATGAGAATAATGGTTATTGAAAATTGAACTACCACCAGTACCTTTCTTAAACTCAAACCATTGTTATCCAAACTCACCTTATTTTTAATAGCCAATACAGGATTAAAGCCAGAGATAATTAATGCGGGATAAAAACCAGCAAGGAAAGAGACCAGCAAAACGAGAAGCCCCATAAAAACAAATACGATAGGATGACTGAATAAGCTTAAGCTTATCTTGCCATCTAATAGATTAGTCAAAAAAGGTAAAGCCAGCTCGGTCAGCACGCAGGCAATTACCAATGCCATGATGCTCAACGCAAAAGTTTCCGTTAGGAACTGAAAAATTAATTGGCTGCGCTCTCCACCGATTACCTTTCTAACTCCAACCTCCTTTGAACGGTTTACTGCTTGTGCTGTGCTCAGGTTAATAAAGTTAATACAAGCTGTTAGTATTAAAAACAGGCCGATAATTCCCAAGCCATATATTTCCCTCTTGCCGATGGTGTTTTCCGAAAAATTATCGTACCGCTCGCTAAAATGAATATCCCTTAATGATTGAAAAGCATTAACCTGATTTCCGGACACGTGGTTTTCCCGATAATGTCTTTGGTTAAAAGCAGCAAGTGACTTGTCAAGATCTGCGACTTTCAGCCCTGCTTTTAACAATATATAGCAAGAAGCACTGGAATTCACAGCGTCCCAATTTACTTGATTTTTATTTCTATAATTCTCATAACTGATTACAATTTGAAGTGGAAAACTGCTGTTTTGAGGCATATTTTTAAATATTCCCGTTATCTTTAAAGACTTATTACTACCAGATGCGATGCTTCTTCCGATCGCCTTTTGAGCATTTCCAAAAAACTGAACAGCCTTAGCTTCAGACAAGGCAACAGTATTTGGCTCTCTTAATGCGATTCCTTTTTTGCCATATCGCCAGTCAACACTGATAATGTCGAAAAAGTCGGGTTCTGCATAGTAGACAGCCTCCTTGTTTTTAAAAACCTCCCTGCCTGCCTCGTCATTTACATGAACAATAGCACCCCTTTTTACTACAGCACCCACTTTTTCCAGTCCTGCAAATTCTGCTCTTGCAGCTGCCGGAAAAGGAGCTGGAACACCGGAAGAATAATCATCGAATGCATTGTACTTCCAGTTTGTAACCACCCTAAATATCCTGTCCTCATTCTTGTAGCCCTCGTCAAAACTCAACTGGTACCTTACGAAAATAAAGATGAGGATGCAACTAGCCATACCTATGGAAAGGCCCAAAACGTTGATCAATGTGTAGCCCTTGTAATTCCAAAGGTTTCGCAAAGCGATTTTAAGGTTAAGTTTAAACATGTTGTTTATATTTTAAGCTACTCATATTTTAAAGCTGATACCGGGCTTGCCTTTACTGCATCGGATGCCTGCATACTTACCGTAATAATTGTAACAATTGCAGTAAATACGCCACTAATCAAAAATGGAAGCACTGGCATCTCTACACGATAGGCAAAAGTTGACAGCCAACTTTTAGTAATTATATATGCTATCGGCCAGGAGATCAAATTGGCGATGATCACTACCCTGAAAAATGAAATGTTTAGTAATTTCATAATCTGTAAGTCGCTTGCCCCCAAAATTTTCCGTACTGCGATTTCCTTTTTTCTATTATTGGTTATGAACTTAGCGAAGGCAAATAACCCTAAAAGAGCAATAAAAATGGTAAGCCCTGCAGCAAAGAAAAAGACTGATTGCAGTTGCTCCTGCTTGTAGAAAAGCTTCCCGTATAGTTCGTTTAAAAAATAATACCTGAAGTTTTCGCCATCAAGCTTGTTGATCTCATACCATTGATCTTTTAGAGCCGCCAGGGCCGAAGTCATCTTTGCCTGGTCAATTTTAACCATAATCTGAGTCTTCATATTCCCGCATTTATTTTTCAAAGCATATAAAGTGGGAGCTACAGGTACCTCAAAGCCTTGCACCTTAAAATCTTTTACCACGCCAACAATTTGATATTCCGTATCACAACCCCTGATCATCTTTCCAATTGGATTGGTTAACCCGTATTTAGCTACAGCGGCTTCATTCAGTATAACCGAGTTGGCAGTATCTGCTTTAAAGTTTTCAGAGAAAAGACGACCTTGAACTGGCTTGATATCAAGTGTTTCAAAATAATCAAAATCCACATCGAGAAACTCAATGGATGCCTCTTTGCCATTTGCAGTATATCCATTTGAACCATTTTTTGAACCATCAGGAATATTATTTGCAACAGTTACCGACCGTACGCCAGGTATTTTCATAATTTTTTCTCGCACAGGAGCAAAAATCTTTGGATCAGTAAATAATGTTATATTTTTAATATAAACTACCTGATTTGTATTAAAGCCCGTATCCTGCGTACGCATGTACTTAAGCTGGGCACTGATGACAAGCAGACCAATAATAAAGATAACAGCTACGCTAAATTGTACCACTAAAAGTGCATTCCGAAGCCAGTAAGTATTTCTACTCGTTTGAAAATTCCCTTTCAGTACCAGGGCTGGTTTAAAGCCGGAAAGAACTATTGAAGGGTAGACGCCAGCTATTATTGTAATCGCCAGAAGTATTAAAGGAAGCTGATAGATGAGCGCTTGTGAACTACTTCCAATACTTAACGGAACATCAAACAAGTTATTAAAATATGGTAGCGCTACCTCAGCTATTGTTAAGCCTAGGAGAGTAGCTATAATGCATTGTATCAATATCTCTATTAAAAACTGTATCGCCAATTGATACCGAAATACGCCCAGCACTTTCTTAATTCCTACCTCCTTGGCTCTCTTGGTAGCTTGTGCAATACTTAAATTGGTAAAATTGATACACGCTATGACCAATATGAGCATCGCTAAAACAGACAAAGCAATTAAAATCTTGAAGTTCGCATCGCTGCCGCCTTTTGGCCGCAAATGCAAATTCTTGAGCGGATCCAAGAAGATTTTTGTTTGCTTAAAATAAGCAGCATTAGCGTCAGCTCCGCTTTTAAGTAATTCCTTTCGATACAGGGCATCAATTTTCTTTTCCAAAACGGAAATGTCTGCACCGGGAACCACCTGAATATATGTGTTATAATTGTTGTATCCGTAACCCTGATCATCACCAAGATTCTTACGGACAAATAATCCATCAAAGGTGACATTAGAATGTCTCTCCCCCTCCACTATTCCACGTAACTCGGCAGTTTGACCGCCGGCCTTACTTCCAAAAGCGACTTGTTCAGGAGATTTATCTTTCTTATTAAGAAACAATGTTTTGTATAGTTCCTTTTTTAGGTAAAAAAGCCCAGTAAGTTCGCTTCGTGGCTCAACAAGTCCCCCTTCAGGTTCAATATTAAACATTTTTGCCGCCGCACTATCCATTCCCAAATAGTTGGAAAGAAATATTGTCGCATTCTTGCTGCTCACCGGAAACTCAAAGCTTCCTTTAAGTATCTTGCCTACAGATTCTACTTCTGGAAAGTTATCCTTTATTGCTTTAGCCAAAGGAGGAGAAGTGTAATCGGAATTTCTCTCTGGCATGCTCCTGCCTACCAAATAAATATTATCGTAGTTCGGATTATCTTTATCAAAACCGGTCTCATACGTCACATACATCATTACCAAAATAAAAGAACCCAAGGCAATAGCTAATCCACCAACGTTGATAGCAGTAATGCCCAGATTTTTCCAAAGGTTTCGCAGCGCGATTTTGAGATTTAGTTTAAACATGTTCTATTCGTATTTTAAGGCATCAACAGGATTCGCTTTGGCAACTTTAAGCGTCTGAAAACTCACGGTGAGGATGGCAATCACTACCGATACAATTAAGGCAATTATGAACGGCCAGGCGGTTAAATTTATCTTAAAGTCGTACTTCCCAAGCCATTTGGTCACGATGATAAACGCAATTGGGATAGCGATGATATTGGAGACGATCACTAATTTTATAAAATCTCTATTCAATAAAATCAGGATACTTTTAAGGTCAGCTCCCAGAACTTTGCGTATACTAATTTCTTTGCTTCTCTGTTCTGCCATATACAATGCCAGCCCCAGTAACCCAAGACAGGAGATAAAAATGGCGAAGCCACCAAAAACATTAGACAGCACGCTTAGCAATCTCTCATTTTTTAATTTTTCCTGCATTCCCGCAGTTATAAAACTGATCTTTGCAGGATAAGCTGGATTAATTTGCTGGGAGATCTTGGTTATCGCCTGCACTGACGAGCTTAACGACCGATTTGGATTTAATCGAAGTAGAAGTATAGCGCTCGACTTTATGCTGTAATAAAAAATCATTGGTTCAACAGCTTTGCCAGGCTGCTCATTAAAGTAATCGCCAATTACGCCCACAATTTTTAAAGGCTGGTTATCGCCCCAGTGTATAATTGTGCCTACGGGATTCTTCAGGCTCATCAGCTTCACAGCGGTTGCATTCAATAAAACAGAATTATTTGTATCAGCGGGAAATTTTGAAGAGAAGTCCCTACCTGCCAATATTTTAGCGCCAATTGTTTTCGTGTAGTCAAATCCTGTGCTCCGATAGTTAATAATTGAATGATCATCTGCTGCCTTGCCGGGCCAGCTGATATCTCCGGTAATCGAACCTCCATCGGTGAAATTTCCTGCAAATTCTGAGGCAGAAGTAACCACACCATCCTTAATCAAATTGCTTTTAAAAAGTTCCAGCTTGGAAGAATTTTTCAGTTCGCCCTCCAAATCTAGCTGAACCATATTGTTCTGATCGAATCCCATTGGCTTATCCTTAAGGAATTGGATTTGCCGATACACCACTATAGCTGAGATGATCATACAAACGGAGAGACTAAATTGAACTATAACAAGTAATCTTCTAATACTAAGCGAACCAGAGCTGCCTTTAAAACCTTTCAGCACTTTTATTGGAATAAAGGAAGATAAATAGAACGCAGGATAACTGCCTGCCAATAATCCTGTCGTTAAAGCAAGTCCCACCAACAAGCCCCAGAATAAATAAGATCTATAATCAATCAGAATATTTATACCGAGAAGATTATTAAAATACGGAAGAGACACCTCCAATAAAGCAAAAGCGACCAACATCGCTAAAATAGAAAGCAGGACTGATTCTAAAATAAACTGCCTCATTAAGGAACTTCTGCCAGAACCCAAAGCCTTCCTCACACCAACTTCCCTGGCACGCTTTTCAGATCTGGCAGTAGATAGGTTCATGTAGTTGATACAAGCAATAAGCAATACACACAGCGCCAGAAACCCAAACAATTTTACTTGATCTATTCTGCCTCCAACAAGTTTCCCGTTTTTAAACTCATTGTACAAATGGGTTTTAGAAATAGGAAACAAAAACGGCTCATACACGTAAGATTTTACAGTAGGATCTTTTGCAACGATAAAATTCTTCAGCTTTGCATTGATGTCGCTAAGTGCAACGTGATCATTCAATTCAAAGATGGTCTGGCAATCTATACTTCCCCATCCTGCATTATCCATACCCGGATTTATTTGCTCAAAAAAGCTCCATGGCTGTAAGACTTCAAACTGGATACTTTGGTTTTTAGGTAAATCTGCTATTACACCTGAAATCTTTAACTCTTTAAGATTATCCCATCTGAGTGTTTGCCCAACTACATTTTCTGTTCCAAATAATTTCTTTGCGGTAGAAACCGTCAAAATCATTGATCCCGGTTCATCCAGTGCAGTTACAGGATTGCCGTATAAAAAGTTATAATTCAATATCTGTATAAAAGACTTGTCTACATAAGCAGATGTCAATTTAAACTTGCTTTCATTGTGACTGAACAGCTTAGCACCATGGTACATTGATATGCGTGTCGCATTTTTTACCCCAGGTATTTCACGAAGCACGGCATCTGCAAGCTTATAAGGTACCGCTCCTGTTGTAGCCAATTCTCCATTGAATTTTAGATTTAATTTCGCAAAATAAATCTTCTCCAGGTTTTTATACTGCTTATCATAACTCCATTCGTAGTTTACGTAAAGCATCAGCATTAAACAACATGCCAAACCAATGGCCAGACCGCCAACATTAATTAATGTAAAACCCTTATTCTTCCAAAGGTTTCGCAACGCGATTTTAAGGTTAAGTTTAAACATAATCTACTCGTATTTCAAGGCATCAACAGGATTCGCTTTGGCAACTTTTATCGATTGTATGCTCACCGTTAAAATCGCGATCAGTAATGAAAGGCTAATGGCAATAATAAATGGAAATGCAGAAATAGATATTCTGTATTCATAAGCTGAGAGCCATTTATTGATGGCGATATAAGCCATCGGAAACGCAATTAGGTTGGCAATGGCTACCAGCTTGATAAAATCCTTGTTTAACAGCGTAAGAATATTCGCCGTGCTCGCACCCAAAACTTTCCTGATGCTGATCTCCTTTTTTCGTTGCTCTGCCATAAAAAGTGCTAAGCCAAGCAAACCTAAACAGGAAATAAAGATGGCAAAACCACCAAACCAATTTGACAACGTGCCCAATAGTTTCTCATTTTGGAATTTTAACTCGAAAGATTCATCAACAAATTTTCTGCTCACCGGATAATCTGGTTCCAATTCTTTTACCAGCAAATCTATTTTTCCCAGAGAGGAACTGATGTTTTGATTTGGGTTTAAGCGAACAATCATCACAGATGGGCCATCTTTGTAACTAGGATAGAATATCATTGGCGCAACATGTTGATAAGCACTTTCCACAACAAAGTCTTTAACTACCGCAACATTGGTAAGCTTTGTATCGCCCCAGGTGATTATAGCACCAATTGGATTTTTTAGCCGCATCATTTTCACAGCAGCTTCATTAAGCATTACAGCATTACTATCGTTGTGGAATTTAGTAGAGAACTCTCTTCCGCTGATTAACTCAGTTCCTATTGTCTTAATAAAATCGCTTCCTATACCCCTATTATTAAACAATATAGATTCACCTCGGTTTTTACCCTCCCAAGACACATTTGTGGTGTTATTTCCATCTTCCGTAATGTCTTTACTGAAAAAAGTTACGCCTGTCGCTGCTCCTGATTTCAGTATCTGGGTTTTAAGCAAATCCTGCTTGCTTTCATTACGCATTTTGCCCTGAATCTCGATTTGAACCAGATTCGATTTATCATATCCGATAGGTTTGTTCTGCACATATTGAAGCTGCTGATAGATAACTGAAGTGCAAACAATCAAACATGCAGCAAAAACAAATTGTACAACCACCAAAACTTTTCGAACAGATATCGACGAATCTGATTTGATTTTTAAACCCTTCAATACAGCAATAGGCTCGAAAGAAGATAAGTAAAGTGCCGGGTAACTTCCGGCAATCAGACCAGTAAAAATCATCAATCCAATAAGCATGCCCCAGAATTTTAAACTGGCATATTCAAATTGCAAATCAATATTTAACAGATGATTAAAGTACGGCAAACTAACCTCTACCAGAATAAAGGCTAAAACGGTAGAAACGAATGTGATAAATATTGACTCAATAAAAAACTGACCTATTAACGATTTACGTGTAGAGCCAATTGCCTTACGTATTCCTACCTCTTTTGCCCTACGCTCAGAGCGGGCGGTTGATAGGTTCATGAAGTTTACGCACGCAATCAGCAGGATACAGAAGGCAAGCAATAAAAATATCTTGAGCTGTTCTATTTTACCTCCAACAGATTTTCCATTTTCAAAATCGTTAAACAAATGCCATTTGGTCAGTGGATGTAACAAAGCTTCCGCAGTGTTTCCCTTATCATTTCTTTTATAGATTCCTTTCATGGAAGCATTTGCCTCGCTAAAGAAACTATTGTCTTTTAACTGAACAATAGTAAGGCACATGTTATTACCCCAGTTAACACCACGTACCCAAGATTCTCTCTGTTCAAACAGTGCCCAGGGTATTAAATATTCAAACTGTATACTGCTGTTAGCAGGTACGTCCTCAATCACTGCCTCAACCTTCAATATATCCTGATTATCAAGCTTTACAAGTTTATTTATCGGATCTTCATTTCCAAATAGTCGCTTGGCAAAAGACCTGGTAAGAATGATGGTATTAACGCCTTTCATAACTTGATCTGGATTACCACTTAGGAATTTATAGTCCAATATCTTTGCAAAAAACCTATCTGCAAAAACAGCTCTTCCAGTAATTCTTTTATCACCATTAGTAATTAGCTTCGAATTAGGATAAGTAGAGTGTGATGCATATTTAACACCTGGCTCTTTTGCTGCTACCTCTTCTGCCATTGCATTTGGTGTCCAGGCCCAGCTAAACGTCTTACCATTAGCAACGGAGTTTTGATAAACAACATAAGTTTTATCACTATCCGTAAACTGCTTATCATAACTCCATTCGTAGGCTACATACAACAACAACATCATGCAACTGGCCAAGCCAATAGCCAGTCCGCCAACATTGATCAAGGTAAATCCTTTATTTCTCCAAAGGTTTCGCAAAGCGATTTTGAGGTTTAGTTTAAACATGTATTAGTATATTATAATATTGTTATTCATACTTTAAGGCATCAACAGGATTGGAAATGGCGGCTTTGTAAGCCTGAAAACTCACCGTCAAAAATGCGATAGCAGTTGTACCAGATATTGCTGTAACTATAATCCACCAAGAAATTGTAGTTCGGAATTCGAAATTCCCCAACCATTTGTTCATCACATAGCAGGCGATAGGAACGCCAATTATTATTGCCACTAAAATCATCTTCATAAACGACACAGATAGTAATTGCATAATACTTGCCACCGATGCTCCAAGAACTTTACGTACCCCAAATTCTTTAGTACGCTGCTCTGCACTATATGCGGCCAACCCGAACAGCCCTAAACAGGATATGAATATGGCTAGTCCGCCAAAAAGGTTTGATAATATTCCAAGAACCTTTTCTCCTTGCAGCTTCTTAGCATACAAATCGTTAACAAACTTCAAATCAACTGGATAGTTGGGATTTAATTGTTTGGTTACTTGTGTAATCAATTCAACGTTTTTTGCTAAACTGTTATCCGGATTCATTCGCATCGTAATCTGACCACCCCAACCTTTATTAAAAGCAACTACCATAGGTTTATCAGTAAAGTATGGAGAACCCCAAACAAAATCTTTAAATACCCCTACTACGTTGAAGTCATTTCCATGATATTTAACTTTTGTGCCGACAGGATTTTTAAGTCCCATTACTTTCACGGCCTTGCTGCTCAGCATAAGCGATGCAGAGTCTGAAGCGAAGGACCTTGAGAAGTCACGACCGGATACCATTTGAATTCCATTTGTTTTGGTGAAATCATAGGTAGTGGCAATTTGATTAAAAATTACCTGTTTATCTGCCTCGCTCATTCCTGGCCATTCAAAATTCCAAAAACTTGAGCCGGCATTTGAGAGACTTCCAGATGACTGGCACAAGGCTGTAACCGCGCCCGACTTTAATAGTTCTGATTTAAAAGTATCAAACTTTCGCCCCAACTCTCCATCCTGGGGCATTTCTGCCAATAGGTTTAAGTCGTACCCAACAGGCTTATCTCTAATAAACTTAACCTGTCTGTAAATCACGAGGGTAGCAATGATCAAAACAATTGCAAAGCTAAATTGTCCCACAACCAATATTTGCCTTAAGCTAACAGGAATCGCTTTTGTCCGTATTGTTCTTTTTTTAAGGGTCTGTATAGGGTTAAATGAGGAAAGATATAATGCAGGGTAGCTTCCTGCTAGTAATCCCGTTAACAGAATCACACTTGTAATGCCAAGCAAATAATTAGTACTGTAATGGTCTACGTTAAGTTTTATACCCAGCAGATTGTTGAATGTAGGGAGCAAGATTTCAACCGATATAACTGCAGCTAATACACTGATTACAGTCAGTAAAATCGATTCTATAAGAAATTGGGCAATTAAGGAAGCCCTGCTTGCACCTATAGTTTTTTTAATCCCTACCTCTTTAGCTCGCCGCTCAGATTTGGCCGTAGCCATGTTCATGAAGTTAATGCAAGCAATGAAAAGTATACCTATGGCAAGGGCAATAAATAAATAGATGCGCTCAATATCACCTCCAACGCTCTTTCCATTTTCAAATTTCCCAAACAGGTGTCTGTCTGACAGTTTGTATATAAATGTTTCCTCAGTTGAATTGGCGGAGTTCAGTTTTATAATTCCTTTGACCTTGGAATTGATGAGGGGGATGTTTGCTCCCTCATTTAGGCGGACTACAGTTTGCCAATTGTAATTGCCCCAGTCGGGCTTTTTAACCCAGTCTGACAATGTTTCAAATAACGACCAGGGCATCAAAAAATCAAAAGTGTTTGAGGTATTTGCCGGCAAGTCCTTAATAATACCTGTAACCCTTAGATCTGTTTCATTGTTATAGCGAATTGATTTATTAAGCGCATCGCCGTCTTTAAATAATAGCTTTGCCATGGTTTGGGTCAAGACTACTGAATTTGGTGCATTTAGAGCAGTTTGTGGGTTGCCTGTTATAAATTCATACTCAAATATGTTAAGGAGATCAGGATCGGCAAATTTTGACTCTTTTTTAAAACTGTTTTGTCCATTTGCAATTAATTGTTGCCCATTATTGCTAATGCGGCTTATGAATTTAACATCTGGTATCTCTTGTTTAATAACCTGTGCAATTGCATTGCTCGTTGCGTCTCCAGTTGCTTGAACGTTACCTTTTGCATCTATAAAATTAGTCATTACCTGATAAACATTTTCTGACCGTTTAAATTGCTTATCAAAACTCCATTCGTAGGAGATATAAAGCAATAATAAAAGACACGAAGTAAGCCCAATTGCTAAACCTACAACATTAATTATTGATGAGGTTTTATGCTTCCAGAGATTTCGCAAAGCGATTTTGAGGTTCAATTTAAACATTAGTGATCTTTTTAAATCAGTTCTTCAGTTCTTCCTTTATTCACTTTTTCTGAGATGACATGGCCGTCTTTCAGGTTGATGATCCTGTTAGAAAAACTCGCATCATGGGAAGAGTGGGTAACCATCACTATGGTAGTGCCAGTCTCATTCAATTCGCAAAGCAATTCCATAACTTCGTTACCATGAGAACTGTCCAGATTACCTGTAGGCTCATCTGCCAAAACCAACTTTGGCTTAGTTACCAAAGCTCTGGCAACGGCTACGCGTTGCTGCTGACCCCCAGATAGCTGCTGTGGAAAATGTCCGCTCCTGTTAACGATGTTCATTCTTTCGATGATTTCGTTAACCAAACGCTTACGCTCCACAGAAGGCACTTTATTATAAATCAATGGAAGTTCAATATTCTCGAACACCGTTAATTCATCAATCAAATTGAAATTTTGGAATACAAAACCCATATTCTGCTTCCTGAAATTTGCGCGTTGCCTGTCGTTGAGCCCAAGTAATTCTGTTTCTAAAAACTTGTAAGTTCCACTTTCGGGTTTATCCAAAAGTCCCATCACATTCAACAAAGTAGATTTCCCGCAGCCCGAAGGACCCATGATGGACACAAATTCTCCTTGTTTTACATGCATATTAATACCATTTAATGCGGTAGTCTCTATTTCCTCTGTTTTGTAGACTTTCTGCAGATTCTCAATTCTTATCATTGTTATTTTTTTAGCCTAGTTGTTAACTTCAATTATATCATATTGGGTAAACTGATCATATGATGAAGTAATTACCTCTTCACCTTTTTGTAACCCATCTAAAATTTCATAGTATAAATAGTTTTTGCGCCCAATTTTTACATTTCGTTTTGTAGCCTTGCCATTCTTAAGCACAAAAACCCATGAGCCGCCAGTGCTTTGAAAAAACTGACCCTGACTAATCAGAAGTGATTTGCTGTTGTCAGAAAGCGTCAACTTCACTTGCATCGACAGTCCTCTTCGCAATTCATCCGGAGACTTACCCTCAAACGTCAACTCAATTTGAAATTGTCCCGCTGTAACTTCCGGTATCACTTTCTTAACGGTAAGCTTGTAGGTTTTCCCGTTAAACTCACAATTAGCGGTCTGTCCTTCTTTTACCCTGTTAATGTAGTATTCGTCTACGCCTGCTTGTAGCTTATAACCTTGCAAGACATCAATCTTACCCAGCATTTCATTGGCATTATAAGATTTACCGATGATCGGATCATAAGAAGAAAGTCTCCCAGCAACTGGTGCCTTTATGGTCATGTTTTCAATATTCTGCCTTATGGTTTCTAAACTTTCATTCATCCGGCCAATAGAAAAGTCGATCTGCTGCAATTGCATAATCCTACTCTGGTTTTCCTGCTTTACCGCTTGCTTCAAAATCTTTTTTCTGTCCTGATAATATTCATAATCCTGACTTGAAGCACTAAACTCTTGCAGCGTAATTACTTTTTTTGAATATAGGGTGCTGTCCACTTTAAACTTCCTTGTTGCAGTTCTCAAGCTGTTCTCAATTTCCATCATATCCTGGCTCATCACTCGTTGATTTTGCTCGAGGTCCAAACGCAATTTACGCAACTGGTTAATTTGCTCTGTAATACTGGTCTCACTGGAAGTATAACTGGAGAGGGCATTCGGATTGGCAACCCGCAACAGCGGAGTACCTTTTACCACACTGGCTCCATTTTCAGTAAAGATCTCTGCAACGGTACCCCCTTCCGGTGAACTGATGATGACCGAAGTTAGCGGTACCACGCTTGCGTTTAACAATACCACATCTTCAAAATCTCCATAGGCTACTTTACTCACTGTAATTTTATCAGGATCTGCTTTATAAACTTTATTTAGAGACAATTTGTACCCGTAGGCTACAAGTGCAATAAATATCACACTGCCAACAATGATCAGTATTGTTCTTTTATTAAATCTCTTACGTTCAATTTTCTTATCCATTAAGTGTATCAATTACATTTTCGCTTATGCCAACGTTGTGCCAACGCAAATAATAATTTTAAAGCGCTGTTAGTCAATGATATAAATTGAATAATAAATTTAACATGTTCATAATCGGACAGTTCCTGTACATCACCGAACACTTTTATTATTTTTGGTTATGATAGATGCAACTGTATTGGTTATTGACGATGATGAGGACATTTTGCTAAGCGCCAAACTGTTTTTGAAACAGCATTTTGAACAGGTGCTAACCTGCACATCGCCTAAGGAGATTAATGTATTATTAAGTCATAATGAGATTGATATCATTCTCCTTGACATGAATTACCAAAAAGGGGTCAGCGATGGGCGTGAAGGCCTCTACTGGCTTAACCATATCTTATCTATCGACAAAGACTATGTAGTGATTCTGATGACTGCTTATGGTAATGTAGAACTTGCCGTACAGGCCATTAAAAAAGGTGCAACGGATTTTATCCTCAAACCCTGGGAAAATGAAAAATTGTTTGCAACGCTATCTTCTGCATCGCGGTTAAGGCAATCCAACAAAAAGGTTAAGAAGCTGGAAAAGATCCATTCTTCGTTACAAAAGGACATCAATAGGCAATTTGAAAACATCATTGGTACTTCTGAGCCTATAAAACACCTGCAAAACGTAATTGTAAAAGTTGGTCCAACGGATGCAAACGTGCTGATTCTCGGCGAGAATGGCACAGGAAAACAAGTATTCGCTTACGAACTTCACAAACTGTCGCCCCGCCGCAACCAAATCTTTATGCATGTGGATTTGGGCTCTTTAAATGAAAATCTATTTGAAAGTGAGTTATTTGGATATGCAAAGGGTGCTTTTACCGACGCAAAAGAAGATAAGCCAGGCCGGTTTGAGATCGCCGAAGGTGGCACTATTTTCCTCGATGAGATCGGTAACCTCTCAATGGGTTTACAATCGAAATTACTCAGCGTTATACAAAACAGGACTATAACCAGATTGGGCGAAAGTAAAGAAAGAAAAATCAATGTACGTTTGATCACTGCAACCAATATGCCTTTAAATGAAATGGTTGCCAAAGGAACCTTTAGGCAGGACTTACTTTTCCGCATCAACACAGTTGAATTGCTGTTGCCTAATTTAACACAGCGTGGCGAAGACATTATCCAATTGGCAGATCATTTCTTAAATACCTTCAGCAATAAATACCACAAAAACTTTTTGGCAATTAATAGTAAAGCCAAAGAAATGCTGCTCAATTATTACTGGCCTGGTAATATCAGGGAATTGCAGCATGTCATAGAAAGGGCAGTTATCATGTCGGACGGTACAGAAATTACACCTGGCGATTTGCAATTGAGTCCGCAAAAATTCAGCAATGCTTCCCCTGCGCTCCAGGACAACATGGGCTTGGAAGAAATGGAGAAGATGATGGTACAAAAGGCCATTGACAAGCACAAAGGCAATATCTCCAGAGCCGCGGCAGAACTAGGACTAACACGCGCTGCACTTTACAGGCGCATTGAAAAATTTGACCTGTAATGTTCTATAACCGCTTCACATATCGCTTGCTATTTAGACTACTGGTCATTAATCTATTGGCCATCTTGCTCTATTACCTGATAGTGCATACCAACTTGCCTTTCACCATATCGGGAGTTGCCGTGGTATTTTTAAGCGCGTTAGTAAGTCTTTACAATTACATCAATGAGATTAGGGAAGATATTAAACGTTTTATTCTGGCTGTTAAAACAAGAGACAGCACACTAAACTTTCGGAATAAAGTAACCAGCGGGAGCTTTCCTGAATTGTATGAATCCTTCAACGATATTATACAGGTTCACAAAGACATACAGCTAGAGAAGGACTCCATGTTCCTGCTCATCAAAACCATACTGGAGCAGGTTCCCGTTGGCGTAGTTGTCATTAAAGAAGGAGGTGCAGCAGAAGATGACGCAAAAGAAATTGTGTTGATTAACCAGGCGGCAGTAGGCGTCTTAAATGTACCAGCATATAAATACTGGCACAGATTGGTAGACCACCTACCTCAATTTGCACATGAAATAGCAGCTATACGCCAGGGCGGTAAAAAATTTATTGAAATCAAAATACAGGACAAGCTAATACAGCTTTCTACAGAGGTCATCCCCCTAAACCTGTATCAAACGAATTATACCATCATTTCCTTTCAGAACATTAAAGACGAGATAGAGCAAAAAGAATCAGAAGCCTGGAACCGCCTTATCGGCGTTATTTCTCACGAAATTCTAAACTCTATTACCCCCATCAGCTCTCTATCAGACACGGTGAACAGCATGATCAGCAATAAAACCACATTGACTGCTGAAGATTTGGACGACCTTAAGCCCGCCATTCAAACCATTAAAAGAAGATCAGAAGGATTACTGGATTTTGTTAAAGACTATAGATTAATTGCTGAGTTGCCAACGCCGGTTTTAGAATACCATACTATTGGCGAATTGCTGGTACATATCAAAACCCTGATGCAACCATTTGCGCAAGGCAGAAACATCATGATGCGGGTAGATCAAACCTCTTCTAAAATTAGCATTCCAATAGATTTAAAATTAGTTGAACAGGCGCTCATTAACCTGGTGACCAATAGTATTTATGCCTTGGAAGATGTAGAAAATCCCGCCATAGAGATTAGCTACCGGCTAGACACCAATAAACTACATATTGAAGTAACAGACAATGGAAAGGGCATTGAGCCCGAATTATTAGAAAAGATATTTGTACCTTTCTTTACCACCCGGAAAAACGGCTCAGGTATCGGACTAACCATCACCAGAAACATCATGAAAATGCACCATGGCAATTTAGAGGTTACTTCCATACCATTTGAACGTACCACATTTGCATTGGTTTTTAAATACAATTAGCCGTTTCCTGATAAGCTATTGATCAAAAGAAAAGCCCCGAACAATAGTTCAACTATCATCCGGGGCCTCTAAAAAACACACCCACTTAAGGTGCTACAGTTATGTTTTAAACAACTGTGCCGTCCGGTATAATGGCACCTTTCTTTACCACTACAATTCCATCCTTAACCGTATACAGTCCAAAATCACCATCTTCCAAATGATTACCGCCAATAATCGTCACATCATTACCGATGCGACTATTCTTATCAACAATAGCGTTAGATATCTTGCACCTGTCACCTATGCCGATCATAGGCTTTCCTCCCTCAATATCCTCTTTAATCTCTTCTAAAGTCTGGTATTTGTCGCTTCCCATAATGTAGCAACTCTGGATATGGGTACCCACACCAATGCGAGATCTAATACCAATTACCGCATGTTTGATACTTTCCGCCTGCAGAATACAACCTTCAGCAATAATCGTTTTATCTAAAGTAGTTCCCAATATCTTGGAAGGAGGCAACATCCTCGCACGTGTAAAGATGCTATGGTTATGATCAAACAAATTGAACTTAGGAATATCGTCAGTTAAGCCTAAATTGGCCTCAAAGAACGAGGAAATATTACCGATATCTGTCCAGTAACCCTCATATTGGAAACTCAATACATCATAAGTTCTGAGCATTCTTGGAATAATCTCCTTCCCAAAATCCTTTTCATCTGCATTCTCAGCAAAGATTTTGATCAATAAATCCCTGTTGAAAATATAAATACCCATTGACGCCAGGTAATCGCGGCCCTCAGCATGCATTTCAGGGCCGGTATCTGATGCCCAGTCTTCTAAACCAGTTTTCGGTTTTTCAATAAACGAGGTAATGATGTTCTGTTCATTCGCTTTCAAAATTCCAAATTCAGGAGCATCTTTAGCATTTACAGGAATAGTAGCCAGAGTAATCTGAACTCCACTTTCTATATGTGCATTAACCATTTCATTGAAGTCCATTTGGTATAATTGATCTCCAGATAAGATCAGTACATATTCAAATTCATGGTTCAGTAAATGGTGCATAGTTTGCCTAACGGCATCTGCAGTTCCCTGGAACCATGTCGGGTTATCAGGGGTTTGCTCAGCAGCTAAAATATCTACAAAAGCTGAACTAAAATGACTAAAATGATAAGTATTCTTAATGTGCTTGTTGAGTGATGCCGAGTTGAACTGGGTCAATACGAACATACGATGTATGCCTGAATTAAGACAGTTGGAAATTGGAATGTCCACAAGGCGATATTTTCCCGCAATAGGAACCGCTGGCTTTGATCTTGTTTGTGTAAGCGGGGCTAACCTGGAGCCCTGGCCCCCGCCAAGGATTACACCTAATACTTTTTCAGTCATACTTTATTTCTCGTTTATATTTGGTACAGATTAATATATTCTTGTGCCGCTCTATCCCAGGAATGATCGATGTGCATCATAAACTTACGGATTTCTTTTATTTTTCTTTTATCATTATACAATTCCATCGCACGTCCAATCGCATGTCCAACATCCCATGCACTTGTTTGATCATGACATACACCAAATCCCCCATCGCCAATATCCACTACAGTATCTTTTAACCCCCCTATCCTTCTCACAATTGGTATCGTACCATATCGCAATGCATACATTTGATTAAGCCCGCAAGGCTCAACTCTACTTGGCATTAACAAGAAGTCTGCACCTGCATAAATCTGGTGTGATAACTGCTCGTTGTAGCCAATGTAAGCATTGTAATTTCCCGGAAAGGCGTCCTTTAAGTGAGAAAGCCTCGCTTCAACATGCGGATCTCCGGAACCCAAAACCAGTATATTTATTTCCCCTTTGTGCTGCCACAAAGCATTGTTAAAAATCTCAGGCAAAAGGTCTGCTCCCTTTTCGCCCACCAGTCTACCAATAAACGTAAACAAGGGCTTGTTTGCATCCAGGTTAAAAACATTGCATAGCGCCTCTTTGTTTGCTTTTTTTCCATTATCAACTGTTCTTGCGGAAAATTGCTTTTCCAGCATCGGATCTGCTGCCGGATTCCAAACTTCGTTGTCTATCCCATTGAGTATACCAACTGATTTGCCGCGCTCCTGAGCAAACAAAGATTCTAAACCAGCAGCATTATAGCTAATCTCTTCTAAATAACTTGGGGATACGGTTGTAACCCTCCATGCACATTTTATTGCTGATGCCAATGGATTAATGGCACCCTTCCAATCCAGCTGCCCTGATTTCCAAAGATCAAAAGGCGGCAGATAATTCAACTTATCCCATCCAAATTGTCCCTGGTATTGTGCATTATGTATAGTTAAAATGGTAGGAACCTGATTTAAGTGCATGTATTTATTACAATGCGCAGTCATAAACGGAACCAAACCAGTATGATGATCGTGACAGTGTATTACATCCGGCTTATGTTCCCATTGTGCTATCCAATCCAGTACGCCTATTTGATAAGCTAAAAAACGTTCCGTATCATCAGCATAACCATAAACATTTGGTCTGTCTGTATATCCCGCAATGTGGACAAGGAACAAATCGTAACCTAACTTATTCGTTTTCTCTCGAAATATCCTTACAGAAAAATGCTGAAAACCTAATTTACCCCAGCCATCATAAACAACTTCAAACTCATTCTCTCTAAAAAATTTTGTCTCGTAGGCAGGCATAACCACTTTAGCCACATGTCCTAACTTATTCTGATATTTTGGTAAAGCACCAACAACGTCCCCCAGTCCGCCAACTTTGGCGATAGGGTAACATTCTGCACTCAGATGTATTATTTCCATATTTGAGATCCCCGCTTATAAACCCAGCGAAATTTCTCTCAAATTAAGTATAACTGCATACAATGCAAATAAAAAGGAAAGAATTAAAATACTTTAATCTGCAACCGCTCTGAACATCAACGCAGCCACTGTTAAATTGGTTCTGCCGTCAATCAATATGGCAGCGCCATTGGCCTTATTTTCTGTATAAAAATCAAATGCAAGCTGGTCAGCAGTTTTTACTATCACCCTACCAATGTCATTTAGCTTAAAATCATAAGCATCTTGCTTCTCCAGGGTATTGATGTCAACCTTATAAACAATCTCGCGAATTTTACATTTTGTAATCTTACTATTGTGCTGCAGTAAATAAGTTATGCTTTCGTCGAGCGGTCTTGCGTCCATCCAGCAAAGATCTGCTTCAATAAGCTGCGAACTTTGAGGCAAATGATCAGAATTAACCAGCACATCACCCCTGCTAATGTCTATATTATCTTTTAAATGCAGGGTTACCGACTGACCAGCGTAAGCAATCTCAGGTTGTTGATCGAAGATTTCTATTCGCTCTATCACTGAACTATTGCCTGAAGGGAGTACAGTTACTTTATCATTAACATTAAATGCACCACTTAAAACTCGACCAGCATAACCACGGTAATCATGAAGCTCATCAGTTTGTGGTCTTACTACCCATTGCACCGGCATACGGGCAAGGTTGTACGAAGGTCCGACTTCTACATCCACTGTTTCCAGGAAGTGCAGTAAACTTGTTCCCTGGTACCATTGCATATTTTCGGATTCGTTAACTACGTTATCACCTTTTAGCGCACTAACCGGGATAAAAGTAACCTCCTTTAAGCCTAAATCAGCGGCCAGCGTTTTATACTGACTAACAATGGAGTCGTAAACAGTTTCACTATATCCAACCATATCCATTTTGTTTAAACACACCACGACATATTCAATACCCAACAAGGAAACCAGGTAAGAATGCCTGATGGTTTGTTCAACCACACCATTACGGGAATCGATTAAAATGATAGCCAATTTTGCCGTGGAAGCACCGGTAACCATGTTCCTGGTGTATTGGATATGCCCCGGGGTATCAGCAATAATAAACTTACGTTTCTCAGTTTGAAAGTACTTGTAAGCTACATCAATGGTAATCCCCTGCTCGCGCTCGGCACGCAAACCATCCGTTAAAATGGCAAGGTCAATAGAGCCATCGTCATTTTTCCTATTGGATTGCTGTAAGGCTTCCAGCTGATCTGCTAAAATAGAATCTGTATCATATAACAACCTGCCAATTAATGTGCTCTTGCCATCATCAACGCTACCGGCTGTAAAAAACTTTAATATATTCATTAGAAATATCCTCCCTTTTTGCGGTCTTCCATTGCAGCTTCAGATACTTTATCGTCCATGCGGGCACCACGTTCACTAATTTTTGAAGCACTAATCTCTTCGATGATGTCATCCAGCAAATCAGCATCCGACTCTACCGCAGCAGTGCAGCTCATATCGCCTACCGTACGGAACCTTACTTTTTTGTGCTCAACAATATCGTCCTCATCCATATTTAAGAATGGAGAAGCAGCCATTAACTGACCGTTTCTGGTAATCACGTCCCTGTTGTGCGCAAAATAGATAGATGGCAATGCGATGTTCTCTCTTTTAATATAGTTCCAAACATCCAGCTCAGTCCAATTGCTGATTGGGAATACCCTAACGTTTTCTCCTTTATGGATCTTCCCGTTGTAAATATTCCAAAGCTCAGGCCGTTGGCGTTTAGGATCCCACTGCCCGAATTCATCTCTTACAGAAAAGATACGCTCCTTAGCCCTTGCCTTCTCTTCGTCTCTACGGGCACCACCAATACAGGCATCAAAGCCATGCAGGGCGATGGTATCCAATAAAGTAACTGTCTGCAAGGCATTTCTGCTTGCACTTTTGCCCTTTTGCTCCACTACTTTACCCTGGTCGATAGAATCCTGTACGCTGCCAACAATCAGTTTCTCGCCGATGCGTGCTACCATCTCATCCCGGTAGGTAATGGTTTCTTCGAAATTGTGACCAGTATCAATATGTACCAGTGGAAAAGGGAATTTGCCCGGTCTAAATGCCTTTTCGGCCAGTCTGACCAAGGTAATGGAATCTTTACCGCCAGAAAACAGCAATGCCGGCTTTTCAAACTGCCCTGCCACTTCACGCAAAATGTGAATGGCCTCAGCCTCTAACTCGTCTAAATAATCTAAATTATACTTACTCATTTGTTTTGTTGCAATTACGTTGTGGCATGTAAGCCGCATTCTTTTTTAGACTGATCTTCCCACCACCATCTGCCTGCTCTAAAGTCTTCTCCTTCTCTAACTGCCCTTGTACATGGCGCACAGCCAATACTTGGGAAACCTTTATCATGTAATGTATTGTATACTATGTTATTTGCTTTTATGTAGGCCTTAACATCATCCAGCGACCAGTAAAATATGGGGTGATACTTTAAGATTTGGTTGGCTTCATCCCATTCCAAATTGCTCATATCATGCCTGTTTACCGATTGCTCAGACCTGATGCCAGTTACCCATAACTGGTTGCCAGTAATGGCGCGCTTTAATGGTTCCAGCTTACGAATATAACAACACTGTTTGCGGTTATCTACCGATTCGTAAAAACTGTTAGGACCTTTGGCAGTTACCATGTCTTCCAGCAAATCTGCTTTTGGATGATAAGCAACGATTGGCTTTTTATAGATTTCCAGCGTACGGTTCCATACATAATAGGTTTCTGGAAACAACCTGCCGGTTTCTAAAGTGAAAACCTTAATGGGGATGTCATTCGCAAAAATCATGTGCGTGATAACCTGATCTTCCCAGCCAAAGCTGGTAGAAAAAACAATCTTACCGGCATGCTCATTGGCGAAATACCTTAAAGCATCTACAGGATCCAAATCTCTAATCCGCGCTGCTATTGCTGCAATTTGCTCCTTCATGTTATACCAATTTGAGGATAAAGTTAATGATGCTGCGCAGACTTACCAAAATAACAATCACACCTACAGAGAGCATGATGGCTTTTGCAGAGATTTTGTTGGAAACCCTTGCTGCTATTGGTGATGCCAAAGCACTGCCAATAACTAGACCGCCTACAGCTTCCCAGTGTTTACCGTTCAGCATCGTGATAAATGTTAATGAACTCATTAAGGCAATAAAGAACCTGGTGATTTTTACGGTACCTAATGAGAAGCGTGGGCTCCGGCCTCCGGCGATAAGGCTGGATAATACAATTGAGCCCCAGCCACCTCCGCCTACGGCGTCTATAAACCCACCAAATGCGCCAAGTAGTGAGATCTTTTTGATTTTTGACTTTCTGGCGCCCTTGGCTTTTATTTTTAAAGCTTTTGATAGAATTACACCGCCCAAAATAAGCGTGTATAACGAAACAAAAGGCTTGGTATAATTACTATAATGTTCTAATGATGAAAGCAAGTAAGCACCAGTTACAGCACCCAATATTCCGGGTATCAATAGGAGCTTGAATAGCTTCCAATTCACGTTACCAAATCGGTAATGCATCCATCCGGCTATTCCATTGCTCAATATCTCTGAAAGGTGAACTCCCATACTGGCCGAAGCCGGCGGCACTCCCATGGCTAGAGAAAAAGATGTTGAGGTTACACCGTACGACATGCCGATTGCACCATCAATCATAGAGAAAACAAAACCACCCAGCAAGAACCAGTAAAACAGAGGATTAATATTGCTAACGTACACTTGAAACTCTGGCTCTTTATGCCAGAATACGGTTACTACGATGATAAATGAAAAGACAATTGCCAGCCAGATCAACCATTTGATATTAGGTCTGGAAACTTTTTTCTCTTCTTTAACCTCAACAAGTGATGAAGTCACTTCGTTCAAACGCTTTACTTTGGCTGCAAAATCTCCATCCAGCGTATTTCTTAAGGCTTGCATGTGCTGTAATGTGTCGTTCAGCTCAGCCGGCAAACTGTCGTTCAGTACCTCTTTTAATCTTTTGGCAATAGTTGGTGATTTCCCATTTGTTGAAATTGCGATCTTCAGATCACCTTTTTTAACAACAGACCCCAAATAGAAGTCGCACAAATCTGGCTTGTCTGCAAAGTTAGCCAGCAGGTTGCGTTCAGTAGCTATTGCCCTGATCTGATCATTTAGCTCTGCATTATTAGTAGCCGCAACAATCAGATCTGCACCATCTAAATCTGTTGATTCAAACGCCTTCTTTACTACTGTAACGCCTTCATAATCATCTGCCAATATCTGAAGTTCTGGCAAGATGGCTATCCCGATAACCGTTATTTTGGCCTGCGGACTGTTAGCTAGCATTGCCGATAACTTCTCTAATCCTACAGGACCTGCACCAACAAGCACAGTATTAATGGTATTTAGCTTTATGAAGACAGGAAATAATTGGTTGCCCTCCATAAATACTACAACTCTTCTTTTAATGCCGCGTAAAAATCACGGATAGGTTGGTAAGATGGGTGCAAGGAAACTACTTGTCCGAATATCAATATCGCAGGGGCCTGTATACCTTTTTCGGCTACCAACTCTACTATGGTATCCACTACGCCAATAGCTAGCTTTTCGTTTTCTGTAGAGCCACTTTGGATGGCTGCAACAGGTAGCAAACCTTTACCCTCGTTCTGGAACAACTTCACAATTTCCTTAAGCTTACCCAATCCCATTAACACCACTACAGTGGCTTTAGACTGCGCTGCTTCGTAAAGATCGTTAGAAATCTTACCAGAAGATGTAGTCCCAGTTACTACCCAGAAGCTTTCACTTAAGCCGCGGTGTGTTACTGGTATTTGTTGTAAACCGGGCACTGAAATAGAGCTGGATAAACCTGGCACAACGGAAACAGGAATACTGTAACCTGCTGCAAAATCAAGTTCTTCGTATCCCCTGCCGAAAACAAATGGGTCGCCGCCTTTTAACCTAACTACATGACCAAAGTTAAGGGCATAATCAACCATCAATTTATTGATGGCATCCTGACCGAAAGAGTGCTCTCCAGATCTTTTGCCTACATAAACCTTAATGGCATCAGGATTGGCATAATCCAGCACACCTTCATTTACAAGGGCATCATATAAAACCACATCGGCTGTCTTAAGCGCATTAGCACCTTTCATGGTAATCAAATCAGGATCACCAGGACCGGCACCTACCAATGTAATTCTTGGTTCTTTTTTATTGATATGTTGAGTAATCATTATTTATTCTCCTCTTATCTACTATAATGTAATTGGCACTATAATGATTTCTTTGTTTTAATCTGTGCTATAAAATCCTTCACTTGCGCTAAATAACTGGTTGCAAAGGCTTCAGTTGGCTCGTTTTTGTTAATTTGAAGTACAAGCTCATTAAAAGTTCCAGGTATATTGATTTCTCCTGTTTCAATGTAATGGGTATCAAATTCCCTGATTACACCAATTTGAGTGCTGCTGCTTACGCCTTTGTCTAATAACATCGCTTTAGCACTACTTACAAAAACAGCATAGGTATGGTAGATGGCGTCAGACCAGGCTCCGGCTGCATACGAAGCTTCTGCCCATTCCAGTTTCTCAAAACCTTCTAAAAGTAACGTGGCTACTAAATCAATTACTACACCAGCACATTCACCTACGCCAATTGCAGTAACAAAAGTTTCTTCATGCCCCCAATCCACATATTCTTCATCCTTCAAATTGGTTAAATCAGCCAAAGGTTTCAACAACTGGTAGAAATAATCCTTACCCTGTCTGTCGTAATACGCATGGAAGCTTTCTTTTTCTTCGGCTATGCCCGCATAGTCGTTCAACAAAGTTCTTAGCACATCGGTAGCACGTTTAGAAGGCGCTTTGATTACCCGCTCTGCTACACGACCTTCTCCATTACCAACAGTACCGCCACCAAGCATAACTTGCACAGCCGGAACTACTTTACCATTTGCTTTTACAGAACTACCATGGAAACCAATATGAGCCAATCCGTGTTGTCCGCATGAATTCATACATCCGCTAATCTTGATCTTCAAATCTTTATCGTAGATCAATTCAGGATATTCTTCGTAAATCACATCTTCTAAAGCAACTGAAAGCGACATGCTGTTGGATATACCCAGGTTACAAGTATCCGTACCCGGACATGTGGTTACATCTGCAATACTATCAAAACCCGGTACAGCAAAGCCAAGCGGCTTAAGCGCGGAATATAATGAAGGTAAAGCATCCTCTCTAACAAACTTCAACAACAAGCCCTGGTTTTGGGTAATCCTGATCTCATCTGCGACGTATGGACTAATTGCAGCAACAAACTCCCTTGCCAGGTCTGTCTTGATATCGCCTTTAGATACCTTGATGTAAACACCAAAGAAACCTTCCTGCTTTTGCGCGACCGCATTAGTTGCCCTCCAATGTTTATAATCTGAGGAGTTGATCAACTCTTCAGAAATCGCATAATTTGCAGGCTCTGGTAATTTAGGCTGAGGAACAGTATCCCTGTCAATTTTAAAAGACTTTGATTTATTAGCAATGCGCTCTTCTTCTACCAAACGCAATACTTCATCCAATCCCAATTTTTGAACTAAATACTTTAAGCGCGCTTTATTTCTGTTGGTTCTTTCGCCGTAGCGGTCGAAAACCCTTAATAAAGATTCAGCGTAAGGAATAATCTGATCTTCGTGCAGAAAATCAAATATTGGCGATGCCAAAAACGGTTGTGCACCTAACCCTCCTGCCATCATTACCTTAAAACCACGTTCGCCATGCTCATTGATTTTTGGAATGAAACCAAGATCATGGATATAGCTATAAGCAGTGTCACGTTCGTCAGAAGAAAACGAGAACTTGATCTTTCTGCCCATTTCCTGACAAATCGGATTTCTTAGGAAATAGGTGAAAAAGGCATGGGCATAAGGAGAAACATCAAATACTTCATTTGGATTGATCCCGGAATCAGGAGATGAGGTCACGTTTCTTACCGTATTACCACAAGCTTCTCTTAAGGTAATATCGTCACGCTCCAATTCTTCCCAAAGTTGTGGAGTCCGGTCTAAACTCACATAGTGAATCTGGATATCTTGCCTCGTAGTTAGGTGCAGGTTGCCGCTTCCATATTCATCGGAAACATCAGCAATACGCAATAGTTGTTTAAAGGTAACTTTACCAAAAGGAAGCTTGATACGTACCATTTGTACACCAGGTTGTCTTTGACCATATACCCCTCGGGCTAGCCTAAGACTTCTAAATTTCTCTTCATGGATTTTTCCTTCACGAAACTCTCTGATCTTTTTCTCAAGATCTATGATATCTTTTTCGACAATAGGATTCTCTAACTCTGTTCTAAAGCTCTGCATCTAAGTTCGGTCTTGTTTATTTAAGTTATAGTAGCCTGGCGACTAAAATAACCCTTAGTTTTGTTTTTGAACCAATTCAATATTAGAAATACATACAACAGGTATGTTTGCTTCTGATACTGTGGATAATTGGTTCCATAAAGCAAATATATAAAGTATATAGGTTTGGTAGTACAAATATTACTGAATTTTATTCACAAATGTGATTTGACGGACAATTATTAGCTTTTTACATTAATGTTACTGAAAATACCTATTTTTGAAACGGGTCGTTACTTTACCCGCTTATCATTCTATGCTTAGACAAAACTTACAACAAAAACTACTTCAAAAGCTTTCTCCTCAGCAAATACAGTTTATAAAGCTGCTGCAAGTGCCCACTGTTGCATTAGATACACGTATCAAAGAAGAATTAGAGGAAAATCCTGCTCTGGAAGACCCAAGCTTGATGATCGCCGAAGAGCCTAAGAGTGAGTATGATGATTTAAATGATAGTCCGGACGATTTCGATTCAAGCTCTAAAGAAGAGAATACGGATGAGTTCAATGTTGATGATTATTTGCAGGATGATAGCGCAAATGATTATAGTACTTCCTATAATAATAGCGACGATGATGAAGAAAAAAAGGAAACTCCGATAGCTATTGAGAGTACATTTTTTGAAAGTTTACAGGAGCAATTGGACCTGGTGCCATTATCAGACCACGATTTCATTATTGGCAAACAAATAATTGGGAGTTTAGACGATGATGGTTACTTGCGCAGGCCAATAACCTCCATGATCGATGATCTTGCGTTTTCTCAGAACGTAATGGTAGAGGAAGAGGATGTTTTGGAAATGCTTAAAGTCATTCAAAGTTTTGATCCTCCGGGAATAGCCGCCAGGGATCTTCAGGAGTGCCTCACATTGCAATTAAAGCGCAAAGATCCGAATAACCTGATCATATTAAAGGCGATAGAGATTGTTGAGCATCACCTTGATGAATTTACACGCAAGCATTACGATAAGCTGGAGAAAGCTTTAGGCTTGAACAGTGAAGATCTGAAAGAAATCATTGCTGAAATATTGAGGTTAAATCCTAAGCCAGGCGATTCTAACCAAGTTACTACAAAACAGTTACAGATTATTCCTGATTTCCACGTTTCTAACAATGACGGAATTTTAATATTAACTCTTAATTCTAAGAATGCACCGGAGTTAAGGGTAAGCCGCTCCTATATCGATATGTTTGATCATTATGATAAGGCTGCTCAAAAAGACAAAAAAATGAAAGAAGCCGTTCAGTTTGTTAAGCAAAAACTGGATTCGGCAAAATGGTTTATTGATGCCATCAAACAACGTCAGCAAACATTGCTAAAAACCATGAACGCCATTATGCAGTATCAGTATGAGTACCTGCTAACTGGCGATGAACGGAAAATGAGACCCATGATTTTAAAGGATATAGCCGATAAGATTGATATGGATATCTCTACAGTATCCAGAGTAGCAAACTCCAAATATGTCCAAACGGAATTTGGAACTTTCCTTCTCAAATCTTTCTTCTCTGAGGCAATTCAAACTGAAAGTGGCGAAGAGGTTTCTAACAAAGAAGTCAAGAAAATATTAGAAGATTGCATTGGCAATGAAGACAAACGCAAGCCTTTAGCTGATGAGAAGCTTACGGAAATCTTGAAAGACAGAGGCTATAATATTGCGAGACGTACCGTTGCAAAGTACAGGGAGCAGATGAATATCCCGGTCGCCCGTTTGCGTAAAGAGCTTTAGTTACAGGGAATTCCAATTACCACATCCTCATGTTGCTCATTACCTGATATACGTTGTTAAGCTGTATGCCAAGAACAATTTCATGGCTGCCATTGCTCACTGTATTTAATTGCGAGGTAATAAAATCATAGGAGTACGTAATGTTAAAAGTCTTGTTGATGTTAACCCCGGCAAACGCAGAAAAGGAATCATTTCTTCGATAACTGCCACCCACCCAGAACCGGTCTTTAAAAGCCGCTTTTAAATTGGCATCAATGGATAAAGGTGTCGGACTAACCTTTTTAACCATTATTGAAGGTGTTAGTGCAATGTCTTCTGCTACAAAAAAACGATAGCCAGTAGTAACAAACAGATGCGGTACTTCCTTACCTGCAGTATAATTTGGATCGCTGGTGAAACTCAGTTTTTGTGGCAGGATTTGCTGAACTGATGCTCCTGCAAAGAAGTTAGCACCGTATAGCCATACGCCCAGACCTAAATCAGGCTTAATTTGACTTACTATTGTATTTTGTATCGCGGGATCATTCTGATTTTCGAATTCTAAGGCATTTACATCCAAGCCAATCCTTGAAATGCCGGCCGCCACTCCTACAGAGAAATTTAAGGAATTGTTAACTTGTAGATGATAGGCATAAGTAAGACTTGCATCAAGTCTGGAAAGCGGACCCACATCATCAAGTACCGCCACTACACCAACTCCATGATGCGAGGGAGAGGAAGTATAGTTTTGCATGTAGTTCCTGCTCATCGGATCATCCCCTTTGTCTGGTAAAGAGAGGGCATTTCGCCATAGATATTGATCACCCAGAACCATATTTGCAGAAAAAAACGTCGTCTGAGGAGCATTTTGTATGCCTGCCCATTGCTTACGATAACCAAATTTAAGGTCTGTATAGTTTTCCATTCCACTTAATGCTGGGTTAAGCAGATAGTTATTGAATATATACTGCGTATACTGAGGTCGCTGTTGCGCACACAGATCTACTGAAATCAGTAGAAAAAATGAAAATATATATGCTCGTACTCTCAATTTATCTGATAATGGTTAGCGAACCGGTAACATTTTTCGTTCCTATATTTGGATTGATAATATAGTAATAAGTTCCGACAGGTAAAGCTTCATTATTGAAATTTCCGTCAAAAGGCTTAGTGTATCCTGTACTCGAGTAAACTTTAGCACCATACCTATTAAAGATGTCCACCGATACATTTGGGTAAGAATCTATGTATTTGATCCCCCAGGTATCATTAACCCCATCTCCGTTAGGACTAAAAGCACTAGCAGGCTCCACTACCCTCAGAATTTTTAATCGTATCTTTTGCGATACAAAGCAACCTTGGTTAGTGGTTACAGTTAAGGTGTACTCCCTGTCATCATCGCCTTGCATAATTGGATTAAGAATATTAGGATTGCTCAGCCCGGTTGCGGGAGACCATTTATAGGTTAATCCATTACCAGTCGCCGTTGCAGTGACCTGCTTTTGGCCACCTATAAGGATAAATATCTCGTTAGCTGTGGTTAACGTAGGTGAAGGATAGACGGTAATGGTCTGGGTAATGCTGGCATCACAGGCATTTGCCGCAGCGTAGGTATAGGTAATGTTATGAATACCTATTCCAGCAACCAAAGGATCAAACAACCCTGACGGGCTTACCCCCGTGCCAGAAAAACTACCAGAACCGGCGACGCCCAAAGTTTCTCGTGCCTGGGTAATCTGCACACTACCGGCAGTTAAGCAAGCTGGGGGCATTGGATCAAAAACAAGTGTGGCAGATGGTTTAACGGTGATGGTATGGCTGATTTCCTGGAAGCATTCTGTTCCGGAAAATGCAATCATCCTTACGGTAAAAGTTTTATTTACAGGGCTGCTAAAAGCAGGGTATCTATAGTTGTAATTCTTGCCAACAGTTGGGTTATCGTCGACTATAGATTGTACTGTTGGATTATTTACTGCATCCATGTAAAAAACGACTTTAGTAACCTTACCGATATTTACCACAGAGGTATTTGTAAGCACAATATCTTTGTTACTGCAAAGGTTGGTTTGATCAGCTACGGTAAACGATGCAGCAACGTCAGATCCGTTTAAGGTAAATTCCTTACTAATGGTTACACTACATCCATTTGCATTTGTTGCGGTAAGTGAAACATTGTAATTACCTGCAGCAGTATATTTATGGGAACCATCCTTAATTGTAGAAGTATTATTCGCCAGAGTTGAACTTGGATCGTTAAAATTCCAAACGTAGGTAAGCCCGCTGGTTCCGCCATCAGCATCGACGGTTAAGTTTCTGAAAACTGCGAAAGGATCTTTTATACAGGCGTCAGGCAACTCAAAATCTACGACAGGGAGTTTATTGATGATGACCTCCTTGGTGACGGGCAAGCTTTTACATCCTGCTGATGATTCAACAATTAGTTTAACCTTGTATGTGCCGTCAGCTTTAAACTTGTGATTGGGATTTTGTAATATTGAAGTAGTTCCATCTCCGAAATCCCAATTCCACTTGACAATGCTGCCCGCTTCGATAGTGCTTTGATCAGCAAATAAAAGATCGGTATTGACACATCCAGTGGCGCTCACCTGAAATTGAGTTGTCATTTTAGGCTTAACGGTAATTTCTTGGGTGATGATATCTGACATACAACCATCTTCCAGTCCGGCGGAGAATTTAACCACGAATTTTCCCGACTTGCTGTAAATGTGTATGGGGTTTTGTTCCGTTGACGTACTATCGTCGCCAAAATCCCAAAACCACTTATCTACTGGTTTATTGGTGATATGCGAATCACTACTATTATCCGTAAAAGTAATCTCTGTATCTGGACATGGTGTAGGATCCACTAGCATTTTTGCTGTGGGTATTGGTGTCACTTCAAAAGTGAAGTTATAAGGCACGTCGCTTCCAAGACAATTAACGTCATTAGGTTTCTTCGCAGTAACCACCATAGTATGCTGACCGAGCTCTGGAAAGGTCTTTTGCACATCGTAGATATAAACATAATTCGGCCCATCAGCAGTCTGGATTACAGTAGGCTCCGGTGTGTATTCAATATCTCCGGTATCGTCCAGATTCCATTTAATGGATGTAGCTCTATACGTGAGCACAATCTTAAAATTAGACTTTTGGCCTATACAGGCATTTGGTGCGTCTATGTTGGTTACGGTATTGCTCACAAGCAGATAGTTGTTCGCAGCCAGATTTGTGCCCGCAGAATACGCGTAAGACTCGAAACTCCCGAAGCCGTAGGCGATTGCATTAAAGCCATCACTGGCCGTTAAAGTTGAGCTGGTATCTGTTATTTGAATTTGTCGGTAGGAATACTCTTCGTTTAAAGGCATTACAGCCCAACTACTCCCATCTGACGGTTGTTGACCGTTGATCCTAAAACTATTACGGGCAGATGTTTTCATAAAAACATTGATAAATCTGCTGTTTATATTTTGGGCTCTAGAAGAAAATAAAGTGACTGATTTAATATTGAATTCAATGGGATTAAGCAGAACCATCTCTGGGTCTCCTTCCAAACTACTCCCTGTTGCACTGCTGCAAACTTGTGTTAAAGAGTATTCAGCGACGCTAATGTTTTTGTTGGAAGAAATAAATGACGGCCCATTAAGAATGAACTGATTTTCGGTTTTAGGGTAATAGTCACCTTTGCGAAGCGTTGCAACTGCATTTCCGTTTACCCTAACCTCAGTGTTGTCCTCTCCTGCTACAACTCTGAATAAATAGTTCCGATCCTTGAATGGAACAATCCCATAGGTTTTACCCCAACTTGAAGGTGGGTAAAGTTGCTGATAAAGAGGGTCTCTTGACAGCTGATTATTAGCTGCGCCCTGGCACCCAATAGCTACAGCAGTTGAACCAGAAAACGCAGCAAATTTCTTGGTACAAGCATCTGGAGAAGTAGGATCTACCTCAACAAAAGTACCAGTAATGTCCTGAGTGCCGCCAGGTAAGTATTCGTATACGTCACCGGCATTTGGAAGGGCAATATCAATAACCTCGCTACTATTGGCCACATGAAGCTTCAATTTAGTATTCGGCTCGACCGCCACCAAGGCCAGGAAATTTTTATTGGTTCCAGTTTGATTAATGGTTTGAGTAAAATTCATAGAATAGTACTCTTGACCTAATGATTCAATAGGTAGAATCAATGAAGCTGCTGAGCGTTGCCCTGCAAAGATGTGCGCATATACCGCTATTTTTGGCTTACCGGCGGGAACAGTTATATGAATACCTAATCCCCTGAGTAGCCGATTACCTCCCATTTCAGAGATGTAAGCGTCTCTACGAGGTACATCGAAAGAAACTGGCGTATTGGCTGGTATAACTGGAGTTTTTTTTCCATCGGTCCGCTCAACAGGTGTACCTCTACAGGTCACATAAACCTCCGTTCCAAATTTCGAAGTAATGTATATCCTAATTTTCGCTAAATTTCTAACGGAATCTGCAGCAGCTCCTGCAGGGTCATGCGTGGGAAAAACCGCCCAAAAATCTCTCCCCTCATTAGAAATGCTCTGTGCCTTTGATTGATTTACAAACGCACAAATAAAAACCAATAAGAAAGCCAGCCCACATTTCTTCATATTTGTAATTAATATACGAAAAATGTTAGTTAGGAGGATCTTGCCTCAAGAGATATTCTAGTTGTTTATTAGCTAAAAGGAGTCGTTCAGTAAGTTCCCGGTTTTCTTTTCTCAAGGCATAAATTTCATACGCCTTCTGGATATTAATCCTGAGATCCTCATCCATCCAGGGCTTCTGTATGTATTTGTAAACCTGCCCTTTATTAATGGCATCGATAACTGCCTTGATATCCGCATACCCAGTCAATAGTATTCGAATCGGCTCCGGAAAATCGGGGATGATGGATTCCAGAAATTCTATGCCAGTGGTCACCGGCATTCTCTGATCGGTTATGATGACTTGTATGTCTTCTGTCTCCAGAATTTTTCTACCTTCAATAGCAGATTCAGCTACGAAAACATTAAATATTCTTCTAAACCCAGCCTTGAAAGAATTCAGGTTGTGAACTTCATCATCTACGTATAAAACATTTATCGATGCTTCAGAACTCATATGTGTTTAGTGTATTTTATAAATATATTGCTTTTCTTAGATCAAAAGAATTTTTTTAACCTCGAAAGCTAATTATAAGTAATTTCATGAATAAATTTGACAAAAGGATTGTTTTAGGAAATTAATTTTTGTCTGAACATGAATTCCAACTGTTCATTTACCAGGGCAAGCTGTTGCAGCAAACGTTTGTTCTCTCTACGTAATGAAAAAATTTCAAAAGCTTTTTCAAGGCTTTGTCGTAAATCTTCATCCTCCCATGGCTTGGTAATGTAGAGGTAAACCTGACCTTTATTTATTGCATCAATTACCGCATTTATATCTGCGTAACCTGTGAGCAAGATGCGGATGGGGTCAGGATAATCCGGAATGATTGACTGAAAAAACTCAACACCAGTCATGCCCGGCATACGCTGATCTGAAACAATAATATGAAATGTTTCTGTCTTTAATAATTCGATCGCTTCTTTTGCAGATTCGGCGGTAAACACATTAAATATTCTTCTAAAAGAAGCTTTAAAAGCGACAAGGTTATGTACCTCATCATCCACATACAAGATGTTTATCAATTGCTTATCCATAGAAAAATCATATTATGCGAAATTGGCTAAATCCCTACGATTACACTAATTTATTTGGTAAATATAGCTATTTTTGTAATAAATGTAATCAAACCTTATTGATAATTAACTAGCAAACACATGTTGATACTTGATAATCAGACACCAGAAGATCACCTTTCTACCGAACCCTCATTCTTTAGAATTTACCTGGAAGATGATAAAAAGAGACTTGAAGAATTATTAAAAGAAAAACCTCATATTAAGATTCATGACCAGTTGTCTACCCAGCTGGACGACTTAATAAAATCCAAGCATCCAAAGAGAAAACCTGAACCTCAAGAGCTTGAAAAACTTAAAGCAGAACACATTGGAAACTTGTCTATGCAAGAGTATGGCGTATGGGCTTATTTTCCATGGTCTGACAGGTTAGTACACATCCTTGATGAAGAGGAATATATTGAGGTTAGAACCAATAGAAATGTTTATAAAATTACCAGGGAAGAACGGAACCTTTTAGGTAAGAAAAAGATTGGCGTCGTTGGCCTATCTGTGGGCCAATCGGTGGCCGTTACCATGGCAATGGAAAGAGGCTTCGGTGAAATCAGACTTGCAGATTTCGACTTGCTTGAACTTACAAATATTAACCGTATTCGAACAGGTGTTCAAAACCTGGGTTTATCCAAAGTTATCATCGTTGCAAGGGAAATCAAAGAAATTGATCCTTATCTGAAAGTAGTTTGCTTTACAGATGGCTTGACAGAAGAAAACATGGATCGTTTTTTCTCTGGAGGTGGCAACCTGGATGTGGTAATCGATGAATGTGACGGAATTGATATTAAGATACTATTAAGGCATAAAGCAAAATCACTTCATATTCCTGTGGTTATGGATATGAATGACCGGGGCACAATGGATATAGAACGCTTTGATCTTGAACCCGACCGTCCGATTTTACATGGCATGATTGATCACCTTGACCATTCTAAGGCTAAGAACATGACCACTAATGAAGAGAAAATCCCTTACATGTTGGCTATTATTGGTGTCGAAACACTGTCAAACCGTTTGCAAGCATCGATGTGCGAAGTTGGACAAACCATAACTACCTGGCCTCAGCTCGCTTCAGGGGTTGCGCTCGGGGGTGCATTATGTGCAGACGTTACCAGGAGGATTTTCCTTGATCAATACCACGAATCCGGGCGTTACTGGGTGGATATGGAAGAGTTGATTGGAGATAAAGCCCCTAAAGCTACGGCTAATCAATATGACGCAGTAGATTTGAAAGCCGAAACGCTTACTCAAAAAGAAATGCAGGAAGCGATACAGCAACTTAACACAGAGACCTTATCACTTGAGAATGCGCAAATTGAACAATTGGTCTCTGCAGCAGTTTTAGCACCCTCTGCGGGTAATAACCAGCCATGGATCTGGTATTCTGATAATGGCAAACTCTATTTGTTCCATGATGAACAAGAATCCATTTCTTGGGGAGATTTTGACCAAATAACATCAAATATTTCTTTTGGTGCGGCAATTGAGAACCTCAAAATAGCATCAGGAAAGTTAGGGTTAAGCGTAGCTCCTGTTCTATTTCCGAACCAAAACAACAAGCGTTTAGTAGCTGCTTTTTCATTTTCTAAAACTGAAAACCCCTACCGCCCTGATCTTGCGGGAGGCATGTCACTCAGGTTGACTAACAGAAAAAAAGGAAACGGGCAAAAGATACAGCAAAGCGTCTATAGAGAACTACAGGAGAGCGTACGGTCGGTAGGATCAGCCAGCCTGGAGATTATCGACGACATAGATCAAGTTAAAAAGGTCGCAGACATTGTTTCTGCTGTCGAGCGGATCCGCTTTTTGTACCCTCAAGGACATCACGACTTTTATACCAAAGAGTTGCGGTGGACCGAAAAGGATGTCCTTGAAACCAAAACCGGTCTCGACGTGCGAAGCATGGAGCTTTCTGAATCAGACAGGGCTGGTTTGATTGTCGCCAAAAATAAGGAAGTGATTAACCTACTTAACGAATGGGGCGGCGGCGCAGCTTTCGAAAAATTATCTAAAGGTGCAATTGTGACTTCTGCGGGTATCGGATTGATTACTATGCCAGAGTATGATGCCGATAACTTTGTTAATGGCGGGCAAGCCGTACAAAACGTATGGCTTGATGCAAATTTAAAAGGAATTGCCTTTCACCCTATCTCTGCACCGCTATTTTTGTTCGCCAGGCTAAACCACAGCAACGGCGAGGGCTTAACGGATCAGATGTTAGAAGAATTAAACAGTTTACAGAACGAATTATTAGAAGTATTTCCGATATTGAAAGACAGACAGGGTATCTTTATTTTCCGTTTATCTTACGCTGATGAAGCATCTGTAAGATCCTTTAGGAAACCACTTGAAGATGTCCTAAAGTTTAACTAACATATGATAACATTCAGGGCTTTCAAAGCCACTCACGATCCTGAAACCTGCGAAAAATACATCAAAGGCCACGTCAGTGTGCTTCAGGATTATGGCATTACAAACATTACATCTAACAATAATCTGTGGATGTTTATGGATTGTGTTTATGGAGTAGTCGCGGAAGATGAGAATGGTGAACTGGTAGGGGGCATCAGGGTGCAGATTGCTGATGGGGTTAATCAGTTGCCTGTGGAAAAAGCTGTAGGTTACATGGATCCTTCATTGTACGAGATTGTAAAACATTACATCCCTGAAGGGGTTGGCGAGTTATGCGGCCTGTGGAATGCCAAGAGTGTAGCGGGAATGGGAATAAGCATTTTGTTAACTCGGGCAGGAATTTCCATAACCAACCAGCTTACCTGTAAAACCCTTCTGGGAATATGTGCAGGTTATACACTGAAAATGTTCAACCAGGTAGGTTTCGTTGTTGACAATACCCTGGGCAAAGGCGGGGAATTTGTATATCCTAATGAAAATTATATTGCCTGGGTATTGGGTATTTTGAATGCGAAAGCTCTTGAAACGGCTCATGATTATGATCGTGAACGTATGATCAGTCTCAGAAGTAATCCCATACAATTATTTACTGAACCCTCAAAAGATGGTACTGTCGATATTAATTATAATTTAGTGATTCCACCACAAGCGACAACATCATGACAATAAAAAAATGGGTGTTATTTGGATTGCTTTTTATAAGCTGCCTATCACATGCTTTTGCAAATGAAATCATTGTAAACACCAATGGCCCGCGAATTAGCATCGGAGGCGATCTATCTTATTTTATTGATAAGACAAAGGATCTTACCATAGATGACATTGTGAAAGAGACCGGCTTTATTAAAAGCAATAGTCAGGTACCAAACTTCGGTGTCGTTAAAGATGCTGTTTGGCTGCGGTTCACTGTGGTGAATAATAGCGACGATAGTCATCTCAATCTGCAGATAGACCAGCCGGTACTGGATAGAATATCCTTGTATTCCAAACTTGAAAACAACACCTATCATGTTACTAATCTGGGTGAGGCTTTCCCTTTTCATGAGAGAATTTATAACAAGGACCCATCGTTTATTTTTAAGCTCAACATACCTGTAGGAAGCAAAGCCACTTATTATGTGAAGGTTGTAAGCACAGACAACATTCAGCTTCCTATGTTTATAGGGAATGAAAAGGTTATACTGGAAGCCTCTCAAAATAAATTCCTCGTATCTGGGCTTTACATCGGCATCATGCTTTCCATGCTGCTATATAACATATTTATTTACTTTACAGTTAGAGATAAAAGCTATCTATACTACGTAGCATATATTATAGCAGTAATTCTCATCCAGATCAGCATTCAGGGGTTTACATTCCAATTTCTCTGGCCAAATAACAGCACGCTTGCCCTCTACAGTCCCTTTACGCTCACTATATTGGTGGGTATAACGGGCCTGCAGTTTGAACGTGTATTTCTAAGAACAAAAGAATTCCTGCCCAAAGTTGATCGGTTTTCTATTTTCTTCATCTTATTCTATCTATCTGGATTTGTACTTGCACTTTTTGGCGAGTTTGCGCTTTCTTTCAGACTCATAGAAGTTGCAGCCTCCGTTACTTCCATGTATATGTTCTCAATGGCTGTGATGATTAGTAAGAAAGGTTATCGTCCGGCAACATTCTTTTTAGTGGCCTGGTCGGTTTTCCTGGTAGGTATCATTATCTATACGCTGAAAGACTTTGGCGTACTTCCATATAATGATTTAACTTACTACACTATGCCTTTTGGATCTGCACTGGAAGTGACATTGCTATCTTTCGCTCTTGCCGACAAGATCAATGTATTTAAAAAGGAAAAGGAACAATCTCAGGCTGAAGCGCTAAAAGCAATTACAGAAAATGAGCGCTTAGTACGTGAACAAAACGTTGTTTTGGAAATTAAAGTTAAAGAGCGCACCGAAGAGTTAGAATTAGCTAACGACACTTTGAATACTACTCTGAGCGATTTGAAAGAAGCGCAAAGTCAGCTGGTAGACTCAGAGAAAATGGCCGGATTAGGTCAGCTCACCGCAGGTATTGCCCATGAAATTAACAACCCTATCAACTTTGTAACTTCAAACATTAAACCGCTCGAGCTGGACATACTTGATCTGGATACTGTGATCAATATGTATGAGAAGCTGGATATGAATCAGGAAATTGAGCCTCAGATTGCTAAGATTGAATCATTTAAACGCCAGATTGATATTGTCTTTGTAAGAGAGGAAATTAAATCGCTTTTATCGGGTATTGGAGAAGGTGCAAGAAGAACTGCAGAAATTATTAGAAGTCTAAAAAACTTCAGTCGTCTTGATGAGAATGATACTAAACCGGTTGATTTGAACGAAGGCCTTGCTTCTACCCTTGTACTGGTCAAAAACACTTTCCCAGACCATTTAACGGTCGTAAAAGACTTTGGCGAAATACCAAACGTAGAATGTTTGCCAGGCAAGATAAACCAGGTGTTCATGAACTTAATTACGAATGCGGTGCATGCAATTAAATCTAAAGATCCAAAGGATGAGGAAGGTTTATTGACTATCAGAACCTGGCAGGATGGTGAAAATGTTAAAGTCAGCATCAAGGATTCAGGAACTGGAATGCCTGATGAAGTAAAACAGCGCATTTTTGAGCCATTTTATACCACCAAAGATGTTGGAGAAGGAACCGGCCTCGGATTGTCGATAGTGTTTAGAATAATCGAGAACCATCACGGAAATATAGATGTTGTAACAAAAATAAATCATGGTACAGAATTTATTATTACATTGCCTATAAACTCCAAATAAACACCTTTAATATGGATGCAACAACGGTAAGGGTTCTGTATATTGACGATGAAGAGAACAATCTCCATTCCTTTAAAGCCGGATTTAGGCGACAGTATGAGATTTATACAGCCAATTCTGCAGTTGAGGGATTGAAAATTTTAGAAAACGTTTCTGTACATGTGATCATTGCCGATCAAAAAATGCCACAGATAACTGGTGTTGAGTTTTTTAAAAGTATTGCCACTACATTTCCGGACCCGGTCCGTATCTTACTAACTGGTTATACAGATATAGAAGCGCTCGCTGATGCAATTAACCATGGAGATATTTACCGATACATCACTAAACCATGGAACGACCTGGAATTGCACAACTCTATAAAAAACGCTTACGATGCTTACAAATCTAAAATAGATCTCAAAAACAAGATCGCTGAACTGGAAAAAACAAATGATGAGCTCAACCGCTTTATATATAGCATATCCCATGAATTACGGGCACCACTAGTCTCTGCAATGGGAATAGTTAACCTGGTAAAGATGGAAGGGTTATATGAATCCAGTGGAGAATATTGGCCACTCATAGAAACATGTTCCAATAAACTGGACTACTATGTTCAAAAAACCCTTCAATATTACAAAAATAATAAAACGCAATCTGAGCATACACAAATTGATTTTAAAGCCCTAATACCTGAACTTATTGATGTTTACTCCTACACTGATAAAGAAACCTGTTTTCATACCGACATTAATCAGGACATACCATTTTACGGGGATGCGTTTAGGATTGAAGTAATTCTAGGGAACCTGATCTCCAATGCTATAAAATATCAAAAAGAAGACGAACAAAATAAAAAGGTAGAAATACAAGTTAACGTGATGCCCAATGAGGCCGAAATAACCATTAGCGACAATGGTATGGGTATTTTAAATGAGCATCTGGAAAAAATATTTACCCAGTTCTTTAAAATAAAAACCAATCATGGTAGTGGATTAGGGCTGTTCATTGTTAAAGAAGCATTGACAAAAATTGACGGCAAAATATCTGTAAGTTCAAATAGTTCGGAAGGAACAACATTTAAAATAGCGATTCCAAATGTTAAATAAGCAGAGAAAAGTGTTGTTAATTGACGACAATGAAGTTGATTTAAAAATCAACTCTAAAATCATTACTATATCTAAACTGTTTGATGAGATCGTACTCTGCCAATCCGGAGAAGAAGGACTAGCCTACCTAACCAAGTATTTGGACGATCCCGAGCAACTCCCTGATTTTATTCTTTTGGATATTCAAATGCCTGAAATGGATGGCTTTGAGTTCCTGGAATTGTTTAGGAAATTATCAAAAACAGTAACTGAAAAATGTCTGGTTGCAATGCTTTCTTCTACATTGGATTTTGGAGATATTAAAAAAGCAGAAGCCAACCCATATGTAATTAAGCTTTTAAAGAAGCCCTTGTTCCCTAAAGAACTGGAAGAGCTTCTAAAAAAGTATTTTGTGCTTTAAACCCTGATTGCAAATAACTCTTCCTTTCTGATCCAGATAGTACTATCTATGCTGTTAGATTTGTGTTTTAACCAATACGCTGCATTTAATTAATTGGGCGTTATCAAAACTTCTTTTGTGCTTAGCGGCGTTCCGAAATTAGGTGAACCATCCTTATTCCAGGTGAACCGTTGTGCCCTTGGAGACCTGTAATTTCCACAACCTAGTCCCGGTCTGTCATTAGCGTGATATAAGATCCAATCTTCCTTTCCATCTGCAGATTTAAAAAATGAATTGTGACCCGGTGCGTAAACGCCGTTTTCAACCGATTTAGCAAATGCCGGCTTCTTGCTTTTAATCCATGCTTTTGGATCAAGCACATCACCAGTTCCATTAAATGTTAGCATTCCTAACGTATAAGAATCTGTCCAGCAACCGCTGGCAGAATAAATAAGAAATAACTTTGATTTGTGCATCAATATTTGAGGCCCTTCGTTTACGCTCACATGCGGATCGTTATAAGAACCATCTTTCTCCCAGGCATAAGCAGGTGACGACAACAAATGCCGCTCACTGGATATTGTCCAAGGGTTAGACATTCGGGCTATATAAATGTTTTGCTGGCCGTTAGCGTCGCCTTCCCAGCCCGACCAAAGCATGTAAAGCTGCTTCTTGTACTCGAAAACGGTGCCATCGATCGCCCATTTATCTGTTTTATCGCAAACCTTACCTTTAAATTCCCAATTTCCTTTCATCGGATCGGCAGAAGCGTTTTCTACCACATACATACGGTGGTTGTTGTTGCTACCATTGTCGGCCGCAAAATACATATACCACTTTTTATTGAGAAAATGGAGCTCTGGCGCCCATATTTCTCTGGAATACGTCGTATTTGCGGGTGGTCTCCATACTACTTTTCGCTCTGCTGTTTTAAGGTCTATCAGGTTTTTCGTTTTCCAGATCTCCAGCCTGTTACCCGTACTTTGGGTATAATAATAATACCCATCCTTATAAATGTTCCAGGGATCTGCGCCTGAAGGCAAAAGCGGATTATTAAAAGTCTTAACATTGGGTTCTTGTGCAACCTGCTTCTCAATACCAGCGCTAGATACAATAAGTGCTAAGAAAGACAAGTACAATAAATAAATACGTTTCATAATTTCATTTGATTCTTTAAAGTACCTAAAAATTTGCGGGATTAAGGGCAAGAACAGCGGCTATTTTGAATTCTTCTAAATATCAATTAGTTATTACTTAGAATATACAATAAACCCCAACAATATTTATATTTATACAAACAACTCAGTAGATGAACTATAAAAAAACCATTACGCTATCGATATTAGGTACAACAGTAGTGTTGTTAAGTGCGTTCATGCCCCAACAGCAAGCTCCTACGATGCCACAAAAGCAGCAAGAACACAAATTCACTAACTTAAAAGTGTTACCAAAAAACATCAGCAAAGATGATTTGGATAAGGTAATGGATGGATTTAAAGCTGGTTTGGGTGTAAAGTGTAATTTTTGCCATGCTCCAATGAAAGACAATCCGAAGAGAATGGATTTCGCAAGTGATGAAAAGAAAGAGAAAGTGACCGCAAGGGAAATGATGCGCATGACTGCAAAAATCAACAAAAAATATTTTCACAACATGAAATCTGAAGATGGCAAATTAATCGCGATCTCCTGCATCAGCTGCCATAATGGAAAGACTGAACCCGCAGGGATTAAGATTTAAGTGAATTGGCTAAGGCTGTTCATTAAAAAGATCAACTGATTTAAGCCTATTCTATAGCAACAAATAACAGAAAAAGCCGTCTTTCTAAAAAGAAAGACGGCTTTTTAAGCAGTGGGCCATGATGGGCTCGAACCATCGACCAAAAGATTATGAGTCTTCTACTCTAACCAGCTGAGCTAATGGCCCTGAAAAATCAATTAGATTTTGCGAGTGCAATGTTACATATTTGTATTCAATTATGGAAACAGTTTCAGCACAAAAAATAAAAAACATTATTTTCGATTATGGCAATGTTATCTTCGAAATAGACTTTAAGAAGGCGCAAACCGCACTTGCACAATTAGGTATCCCTAATATTGAATCCTTTTTTGGCCACAAAGGTCACGATGAATTATTTTCAAAATTGGAGATCGGATCCATCAGCCCAGCCGAATTCAGAACGGGTATCAGGAAAGCAGCAAGCAACGAATCATTAAGTGATGAGCAAATTGATGCAGCCTGGAACAGTATTTTTGTAGGCGTGCCGCCAAGCGCACATGACACTTTATTAGAAGCTAAAGCGAAGTACCGTACATTTTTGTTAAGTAATACCAATGAAATTCACTACAACTTCTTTACAGACTATCTGCTAAAAGAATATCAGTTAAAAGGTAATGAAGACTTATTTGAAAAGGTTTACTACTCTCAACAGATGCTGATGAGAAAGCCAAACGTGGAAATTTTCCAAAAGGTAATCGACGAAAATAACCTAAACCCGGAGGAGACATTGTTTATAGATGACAGTCCGCAGCACTTAGTCGGCGCTGCCAAAGTAGGTCTGCATACTTTGTTAATGGACAGAAATCCTAAAGAATTAAGAAACGTTCTGGTCGAGAATGGACTGCTATAATGAAGACGTTTCGAGATGGCTAGAAAATCCAGCGCCAACGCACTGGATTTTCTAAACGCGCCTGCGTTGCTTCTCTTTAATGATCAGGCCAAGCTCCCTATTCGTTTGTCCAGAAATCGACGTATTCTCTTGTGCACGTCTAAATAAATATGGCATTACAGCTTTGATTGGTCCATAAGGCACGTATTTGGCCACATTATATCCAGCGTCAGATAAGTTGAAACTCAAGTTATCGCTCATGCCCAACAATTGGGCAAAATATACATGAGGGTGATCATGTGGAATACCATTTTCGTCAAGCAGCTCTGCCAACAACTTGCTACTTTTCTCATTGTGCGTACCACATACTATTGCTACTTCACCAATGTTTTTCAAGCAATACCTTAAAGAAGCGTCGTAGTCATCATCAGAAGCCTGTTTTGTAGGTTGTATCGGCGAAGGATAACCCATCTCCTCTGCACGTTTACGCTCTTTTTCCATATACGCGCCCCTTACCATCTTCACCCCTAAAATGAAACCTTCAGCTTTAGCAATCAGGTGGTCAGACTTCATATCGGCCAACTTGTCGTGTCTATATAGCTGATAGGTGTTGTAAACGATGATGCCTTCTTTATTAAACTTTCGCATCATATCCAGGGCAAGCTGATCTATGGTGTCTTGAATCCAGGTTTCTTCTGCATCAATCATGATGGGTACTTTTTGCTCATAAGCCCTTCTGCAAATCGCTTCACAACGTCTCTTAACCTTCTCAAATTCTTCTTGCTCTGCAGCGGTCAATTCCTTTTTTGCATCCAGCTTTTCAAATAAACCAAATCTACCTATCCCGGTTATCTTAAATACCGTAATAGGAATCCTTTTATCGCCAGCCGCACGTTCAACCGTCCGGATGATCTCAGCCGCCGTATAATCAAAAACGTCCTCCTCTTCTTCACCCTCTACTGAATAATCTAATATCGTCCCCACTTTTCCCGCGTCCAACTGTGCAATCGTATGCTCGCACTCACCTATCGTTTCCCCTCCGCAAAAATGTTTAAAAATGGTAGCCTTAATAATCCCTTTAATTGGCAAGCCTATGTTTAGGAAGAAATTTGTTACTGGGGGACCAACCTTTACCAGAAAGTTGCTGCCAATCATTTTAAACAACCAGTAGGCTGCATTCAATTCTCCGTTAGTTTTACTTTTGAAAGCGATTTCAGTATTATCAAAATTGAGTTCTTTGTTAGGAGATACCTTCATTAATGCCAGTTTTTTTTGCAAAAATATACAATCCCCCTGTTATCCATGGTACAACACTTTATAATTAATTGTAAGTTTGCCTTAAGATGATAGAATTTAAACTAGAAGGTGAATTTATACCTCTTATTCAGCTGCTCAAGGCCACTGGAACCGTACAAAGCGGCGGGGAAGCGCAAACTGTTGTGGAAGACGGGCTCGTTAAATATAATGGAACTGTAGATTATCGTAAAAGACTAAAAGTTCGTGTTGGCGATGTGATTGATTTTATGGGGCAAAAAATAACTGTTATCTAATGAAAAACCTGGATAGTGCGGGACACATCATTTATTTTGAATCTGGCCTAGCAGCCCTCGCTGAAGTGATCAATTCCAATAAATATAGCAAGGTATTCGTCTTTGTAGACAGAAACACTGCAGAGCTTTGCCTTCCACTGTTCCAGCAAATGCTGGATGATTATACAACTTTCGATTTAATTGAAACCGATCCGGGAGAAGAAAACAAAAACATTGATTTCTGCATAGGAATCTGGAAGACCTTATTAGATTTTGAGGCTGACAGAAAGTGTTTGATGATAAATCTGGGAGGTGGCGTAATTACAGATATGGGTGGTTTTGTGGCTTCAACTTATAAGAGGGGTATAGATTTCATCAACATCCCTACTACCCTGTTATCGCAAGTAGACGCTTCTGTTGGCGGTAAAACAGGAATTGATATCGATAATGTTAAAAACATGGTGGGAACGTTTACCCTGCCTAAATCGGTATTTATTGAAACAGCTTTTTTAAAATCATTATCTGAAAGGGAATTGCTTTCTGGCTTTGCCGAAATGATAAAGCATGGACTAATTGCTGATAAGTCCTATTACGAAAACTTAAAATCGGTAGATTATAAACAAATTGACGCACAGTCTATTTATCGCTCCGTTGAGATCAAAAACGAAGTAGTTACTGAGGATCCTCATGAAAGAGGTCTAAGAAAAATATTAAACTATGGGCACACTATAGGTCATGCCGTAGAAACTTATTCATTAATAAACGATGAGAAACCGTTAAATCATGGAGAAGCCATAGCCATAGGTATGGTTTGCGAAGCATATTTATCTCAAACCAACAATAGTCTGTTGGAGACCGAATTACAAGACATCACCCAATATTTTTTAAGTTTATATCCAGCTTACAGAATTAAAGAAACAAGCTTTCCGCAATTACTGGAATTTATGCAAAGCGATAAAAAGAATGAAGACGGGCAAATTATGTTCTCCTTATTGAACAATATCGGATCATGCGCCTACAATTGCAGGGTTAGTGAAAAGGATATACTGGCAAGTTTAGATTATTACAACACCCAGGCGGCAAAGTTCTAACAGCATCCGGACAGGCTTCGTTAAACCCCTCTTCAATCCCTGTCAAACTTCCGGGGAAACCCTGTACTTGCTTCAGGTTACCTACACCTTAGCTACAGGTTATGTTCAGGTTAGCGTCAGGTAAATCTGAACATAACCTGAACATAACCTGAAGAAGACCTGAACATAACCTGAACCAAACCCGGAAGTTCCCCAAGGTTTGTACAGCATTTACACTGGCCTACTCGCAGTGATGCCCTACTCCTTATGGGCTAATGCCCTTACTTAAAGTTTTGTGTTGAAAGAGATGCCGGAGCTGTGTTGGAACGCCAGAAGCATAACCCAAATATCAATTAAATATTTTTTTAAATTAGCTATTGACAAATTAAATTTTGTTAGTACATTTGGAAAAACGAAAAAAGAAAACTTTGAAGAACGTTACAACATATTGGACTGGTTACTTTTACTACTTTAGTAAGAGCCGGGGCTAGTATGTAACATCATCAACTAAGATAAATGTATACGAAAGTCCCGGCCTAAAGCCGGGACTTTTTTCGTTTAAAGCATTAATAAAATGAAAAAAGAATTACGAGTAGCGATCCAGGGTATCAAAGCATCATTTCATGAAGAAGCGGCTTTTAAGTTTTTCGGCAATGAAATTCATACTGTGGAATGCAACTCCTTCAAGCAAACTTGCGAGAAGCTACAAAATCAGGAAGCAGATTTTGTGGTAATGGCAATAGAAAATTCTATAGCTGGTAGTTTACTTCCAAATTACACGTTGATCCGTGAATACAATTTTGCAGTGGTTGGCGAGGTTTACCTGCCTATACAGCTGCATTTGATGGCCCTGCCAGGCGTAAAGTTTGAAGACATTCGCTTTGCAACCTCACATCCTATCGCTTTGCGCCAGTGCATTGATTTTTTTGATGCCTTTCCGCAGATCCAGGTAATCGAAGGTAGTGATACAGCTGCTTGCGCGAAAAAAATCAGGGATGAACAGTTGACGGATACTGTAGCCATCGCCAATACGCTTGCTGCAGAATTGTATGGCCTAAACATCATTGAAAGACGCATTGAGTCCAATAAAAAGAACTACACGCGTTTCTTGATTCTTAAACGTGAAAAAACAGAGGAATTAACCATGATCAATAAATCGTCAATCGTATTCCAGGTGGGCAATCATGTAGGGGCGCTTTCTAAAGTCCTCAACATCTTTGCTGAACAGCAAGTAAACTTAACAAAAATACAAAGTATGCCTGTGCTGGGTAAAAGGAATGAATACTACTTTTATGTAGACTTAGATTGGAGCAATACCGAAGGTTATGATAAAGCAGTGCGACAAGCGCTAAAATATACAGTGAATTTTAACATCATGGGCGAATATCAAAAAAACGATACCGTTTAAACCAATTGGCCCTTTAAAAAAATATTAACAAGACAAACCCCAAAACAATGAAATTACAATTAAACATTCAGCCATTAAACACTTGGCTAAACATCAACAATGAACCTTTAATCATCTCAGGACCATGCAGTGCAGAAACTGAAGAGCAATTGTTAACTACTGCTCATCTATTAGCAGCTACAGGTAAAGTATCTGTATTGAGAGCTGGTATCTGGAAACCACGTACCCGTCCGGGAGAGTTTGAAGGTATTGGAAGTATTGGCCTTGAATGGTTGAAAAGAGCGAAAGCGGAAACCGGATTGCCAACTGCTGTTGAGGTTGCCAATGCAAAACATGTTGAAGAAGCTCTAGCTGCTGGTGTTGATATCCTTTGGATCGGTGCACGTTCTACAGTAAACCCTTTTACTGTTCAGGAAATTGCTGATGCTTTGAAAGGTGTTGACATACCTGTATTGGTTAAAAACCCGGTAAACCCTGATTTGCAATTGTGGATTGGTGCTTTAGAGCGTATCAATGGTGCAGGTATTACAAAGTTAGGTGCTATACACCGTGGCTTCTCTTCATTTGAGAAAAGCTCTTTCCGTAACGAACCAATGTGGGAACTTGCTATTCAATTGAAAACTTTATGCCCTGAATTGCCAATCATTAACGATCCAAGTCATATTTGCGGAAATCGTGAATTGATTCCTTACATCGCTCAAAAAGCGCTTGATTTGGACATGCAAGGTCTAATGATCGAATCTCATGTTGATCCTTCTGTAGCCTGGACTGATGCAAAACAACAAGTAACTCCTGCAGCGCTTTCTGATTTAGCTGATCGTTTAACTGTACGTGAGCCTGAAACTTCTAACCCTGCAATTACTGATCAACTGGCCGACTTACGTAAGCAAATCGACAAAATTGATGATGTTTTGCTTCAAAAATTAGGTGAGCGTATGGCTATCGTTGGTAAAATTGGTGAGTTTAAACGTGATAACCAGGTAACTATCCTTCAGGTTAATCGTTGGGATGCCATCATACAAAAAGGTTCTGCCTTCGCTAAAGCATTAAAGCTTGATTTAAACTTTACTGAGAAGTTTTTAGAATTAGTGCACGGTGAATCTATCCGTAAGCAAACTGAAATTATGAATGCTGGTAAGGCAGAACAAGGAATTGCTGCTGAAGCGCATGCAGATGCAGTTAAACCATAAATCTGAAAGCTTACAATAATTATGAAGAATGCACTTGTTTCCTTTAAGGGCAGCAAAGAAATTAATGCAGAGATTGTCCTTACAGGTTCAAAAAGTGAATGCAACCGGGCGCTAATTATCAGTGCTTTAAGTAAAAATTCAGTGAAACTCGACAACTTGTCGGACGCTGCTGATACCGTGACTTTAAACCGGATATTGACTGAGATCTCGCCGAACAGCCCACATCAGCAAACCGTTGATGTGGGACCAGCGGGAACAGCTATGCGTTTTTTAACGGCATATCTTTCTGCGCAGCCAGGTACGTTTTTACTGACAGGATCTGAAAGGATGAAACAGCGTCCTATCGGTATTTTAGCAGAAGCGCTTAAAGCGATTGGTGCAGACCTATCCTATGCAGAAAACGAAGGCTTTCCTCCTTTATTGATTAACGGACCTTTAAGACAGCAGTCAAACACGGTTAGAATTAAGGGCGATGTAAGCAGTCAGTATATCTCTGCTTTGTTAATGATTGCCCCAACCTTGGAGCAAGGACTTACTCTTGAAATTGTTGGCGACCTAACCTCCATTCCCTATGTGACCATGACTTTGGACATGCTTGCTGAAGCTGGTATCAAACATGAATGGAATGGAAACAGCATAACCATTGCGGCACAAGATTTCAATAATGCTGTATTGGCTGTGGAACCAGATTGGAGTGCCGCTTCTTATTGGTACAGCATCGCTGCTTTAGCAAATTCGGCCAAGATAGCTTTGCCTTATTTAAAGGAGAAAAGCCTGCAGGGTGATAGCAGAATTAGAGAGATCATGGTTTCTTTTGGTGTGCAAACTTTGAAAACCGATAAGGGAATTGCTCTACAAAATATTGAAAAAAACTTTATTGATGGAGTAATGAATCTGAAGGATTGCCCGGATTTAGCACAAACGATTGTTGTTTGCGCTGCAGCACTGGGCAAAAACTTAAGCTTTACAGGCCTGGAGACTTTGAAAATTAAAGAAACTGATCGCATAATGGCTCTGCAAAATGAGCTGTCTAAGATTGGTGTCTTGTTAATAGAGAAGAACCAGGTTTATACACTAAACTGCAGCTCACTTCAATTTCCAGATCATGTTTCTTTCAAAACATATGATGATCATAGGATGGCGATGGCTTTTGCCCCGCTTGCACTGTTGATTAACGAAGTAGAGTTGGAAGATATGGATGTGGTGGAAAAATCTTACCCTGATTTCTGGAAAGACTTGCAAAAAGCGGGATTTACAGTTACAGAACATTAAAATATTATTATGGCAGGTAACTCATTTGGACAATTGTTCCGCATCAGCACGTTTGGAGAATCTCATGGTTTGGCCATTGGGGTTATTTTAGATGGCTGCCCGGCCCAATTACCTATAGATCTGGTATTTATCCAGTCGGAATTAGACAAACGTAAACCCGGACAGTCTAAAATTACTACTCAACGTAAGGAAAGCGATACCGTGCAAATCTTGTCGGGCGTTTTTGAGGGTAAGGCTACCGGTACTCCCATTGCCATGCTGATCCCTAATGAAGACCAGCGAAGTAAAGACTATAGTCACAATACCGATGTTTATCGTCCGTCTCATGCCGATTACACTTACGATGCTAAGTATGGCATCAGGGATCACAGAGGTGGCGGTCGCTCTTCTGCGCGGGAAACAGCTGCACGCGTTGCGGCTGGAGCAATTGCAAAACTGTTGTTGAAACATCATGGTATCGAAGTTTTTGCGCATGTATCTTCTGTTGGGAAAATACAAGCGCCTAACTTAGCCAATGATACGATAGACAACTTACTAACGATACGCGAAGAAAACATCGTTCGTTGTGCTGATCCTGCGACTGCTAACCAAATGATCGATTTCATCGACGGTGTTAGAAAAGACGGCGATACGGTTGGTGGAAAAATCAATTGTATCATTAGAAATTGCCCTGTAGGATTAGGAGAACCTGTTTTTGATAAGCTTCATGCTGATCTGGGCAAAGCCATGTTGAGCATTAATGCGGTACATGGTTTTGAATATGGGTCTGGCTTTGACGGCAGCGAAATGAGAGGCTCGGAACATAACGACATCTTTTTAACAGGCGACGGTCAGCCGAAAACCCTTACCAATTTTTCTGGCGGCATTCAGGGAGGCATATCTAATGGCATGGAAATCAATTTCACAGTTGCATTTAAACCAGTTGCCACGATTATGCACAATCAGCAAACTATTAATTCAGCTGGTGAAGCAGCGGAGATAAAAGGTAAAGGCAGGCATGATCCATGCGTAGTGCCAAGAGCGGTTGTTATTGTGGAGGCAATGGCCGCGCTGGTATTGGCAGATCATTTATTAAGAAACAAAACGAGCAAGCTTTAATTGCTTGCTCGTTTTGTTTCTTAAAATATTGAAGGGTATTTAGCTGCATTGTGGTCATGCATCATTTTATAAACTGCTTCTACAACATCATCAACAGAAGGCTTACTGAAATAATCACCATCAGAACCGTAAGGTGGCCTGTGCGCTTTTGCAGTTAAGGTTCTTGGCTGACCATCCAAATGGTAATAACCATTCTGATTTTCCAGTATGTGCTGCATAATAAATGCCGCACCGCCCCCAGGCACATCCTCATCAACTACTAATAATTTATTTGTTTTCTTTAGTGAAGTAGCACAGATTTGGCCGTTATCAAACGGCAGTAAGGTTTGAGGATCAATAATCTCTACTGAAATGCCGAAATTAGCCAACTCTTCTGCAGCCTCTTCTACAATCCTTAAAGTTGATCCGTAAGATACCACTGTGATGTCTGTTCCTGCTCTGATTACTTCGGCTTGTCCTAATGGGACGATGTATTCGCCAACGTTTTCCGGAAGCTTTTCCTTTAAGCGATAGCCATTTAAGCATTCTATTAATAATGCCGGCTCATCTGATCTGAATAAAGTGTTGTATATACCAGCCGCTTGAGTCATGTTACGTGGCACGCAAATATGAAGACCCCTTAAAGAACCCAGTATCATGGAAATAGGAGAACCGGAGTGCCATACGCCTTCTAAGCGGTGACCGCGGGTCCTGATGATCAATGGGGCTTTTTGTCCGGCTTTGGTCCGGTAAGACAAGCTTGCCAGATCGTCACTTAACACGTTGAGTGTATATAGCAAATAATCCACATATTGAATTTCAGCAATAGGTTTTAGTCCACGTAATGCTAAACCAATACCCTGGCCGATGATTGTCATTTCTCTAATTCCGGTATCGCTGATCCTGAGGTCGCCAAACTTGGCCTGCAACCCAGCAAAACCTTGATTAACATCACCAATGGCACCAAGATCTTCACCGAATGCAACTAACCTCAAGTCTCTCTTAAAATTGGCTTCAAAACAGGCATTTAAGATTTCCCTGCCATCAACCATTTTACTTTGATCATTATATTCCGGAGCAAGAGGCTCCAGTAAAAGCGGACTTTCTACGCCGTCTGTAAATAATTTGGAGTTGTAACGCTCCTCATTCAATTCATTTTGCGCTTTGTACCATTTTAAAAGCTCGTTCCTTTCAGGTGTTTCCTGGCTAGCAGTTAAACGCAACGCTTTTCTCACAGAGGAAGTTACCTCTCTTCTCAATGCATCAGGCGTAGCAGCCAATTTAGCAGCAATCTTGGAAACTTCTGCATCGCCGTTGGCGATACCATTAATCATATTGATGGCCTGCTCCTTTTCTTCCTGTATACTTTCTAAAAATTCGTTCCAGGCTTCACGTTGTGTTTCCCTGACAAATGTTTTAGCGGTTTCTTCCAGTTCAGTAAGTTCTTCTTCAGTTGCAATTGCAGATTCTAAGATCCATTTGCGCATTTGCACGATACAATCGTATTCTTTTTCCCACGCTAAGCGCTCACTATCTTTGTACCTTTCATGAGAACCAGACGTGGAGTGACCAAGGGGCTGAGTAACTTCTGTTACGTGAATCATTACCGGAACATGTTCCGTACGGCAAACTTCTATTGCGTATTGATACATCTCGCAAAGGGCTGGGTAATCCCATCCTCTCACCTTAAATATCTCATAGCCTGCAGCATGCTCATCTCTCTGAAAGCCTTTCAGAATTTCAGAGATATCTTCTTTAGTCGTTTGGTATTTTGCTGGAACGGATATTCCGTAAGCATCGTCCCATATAGAAATCGCCATCGGGATTTGTAATACTCCCGCAGCATTTATTGCTTCAAAAAAAACACCTTCGGCTGTTGATGCGTTGCCGATGGTACCAAATGCAACTTCATTGCCTGAAACAGAAAAATTGGTCAGGTAATCCAGTTCTCTATTTTGCCTGTACAATTTGGATGCGTACGCCAAGCCAACCAGGCGTGCCATTTGTCCACCTGTTGGTGAAATATCTGACGAACAGTTTTTGATTTGTGTAAGGTCTTTGAAACTTCCGTCCTCATTAATAGATCGGGTAGCAAAATGACAGTTCATCTGTCTGCCACCCGAAGAAGGATCTGCTTCCAAACTAGGATTTGCGTAAAGTTGAGCAAAGAATTCCTTTAACGTACAGATACCGGTAGCAAAAGCAAATGTCTGATCCCGGTAATAACCTGAACGCCAATCTCCCTTCTTAAATGCCTTCGCCATTGCGATCTGAGGAATTTCCTTACCATCACCAAAAATACCAAACTTCGCCTTTCCCGTTAATACCTCTTTGCGACCTAATATACTAGCCTGCCTGCTTTCAAAGGCAATTTTATAGTCGTTGATCACAATTGTTTTGAAATCATCAAAACTTAACTCAGAAGCATCTATTGGGTTAGTTGTAAATTTACTATTTGGCGTCATAAGCAAATCGGTTATGTAGCAAAGATACACAAAATCTAAAGTATGACTTAAATGTGGGGTGGAATTTATATGTTGGAATACTTTTTGATTTGTCACATAAAACATTAAATTTGTTTTAAAACTTGCTCACATGAAAAAGATCATTCTATTATTTACACTTATTTTAGGCTTTGGTGTTGCTGTAAATGCACAAACAGCTGCGGATTTTAAGTTCGACAAGGAGTCATATGACTTCGGAGATATCCTTATGACTAAACCAGCTACTGTTGAATTTAAGTTTAAGAACATCGGTGATGCTCCTTTAATCATTACAAATGTAACTGCGCCATGCGGATGTACAGTTCCACAGTGGACTAAAACACCTGTAAAAAAAGGTGAAACCGGCGTAATTACTGTTACTTATACTCCAAACCCAACACAGCCATTACCGTTTAGCAAAAACGTTACAATTACTTCAAATGCTGCAATCAATCCTAAAGTTCTTTATATTAAGGGAAAATCTGTTGCAACACTGCCTACGGCGACTAAGTAATATTTTTAAAGATATTTTAATAAAAAACCTCGTTAGTCAACGAGGTTTTTTATTTTTGCGGCATGCCGAAGATTTCAGACAAAGGGGTTCAAATGCCCGCATCTCCTATTAGGAAACTTACCCCATTTGCTGACAAAGCAAAGCAGGAAGGAAAGAAAGTTTATCACCTAAATATTGGTCAGCCAGACATTGCTACACCAGAAGGTATGCTAAATGCAATCAAAGACATTGACTTTGATGTTTGGGCTTATACACCATCAGAAGGTACGTTAAGTTATCGCACTAAGCTAGCTGAGTACTATAACAAACTGGGTTATGGCATCACTCCTGCTGATATATTAGTAACTGTTGGTGGTTCTGAAGCCATCACCATCGCCATGCAAACCTGTGTTAACGAAGGAGACGAAATTATTATTCCGGAACCGTTTTATGCCAATTATAATGGCTTCGCCTGCATGAGCAACGTAGTAGTGAAACCAATCTTATCCTATATTGAGACAGGATTTGCTTTGCCTCCTATTGCAGAATTTGAAAAGTTAATTACGGAGAAGACGAAAGCGATCATTATCTGTAATCCCAACAACCCCACTGGCTATTTGTATTCAAAAGAAGAATTGGAAGCGTTGAAAGCATTATGCCTTAAATACGATTTATTCCTTTTTTCTGATGAAGCTTACAGGGAGTTCTGCTACGATGGCAGGGAATTTATATCGCCCATGCACCTAGATGGTCTGGAAGAAAATGTAGTGATCATGGATACGGTTTCTAAGCGCTATAGCGCCTGTGGAGCACGCCTGGGTTGCTTAATCACTAAAAATAAAGAAGTTATACAATCAGGACTGAAGTTTGCGCAAGCAAGATTGAGTCCGGGTATGGTAGAGCAAATAGCCGGAACTGCGGCAGTTGACACACCTGACAGTTATTTTGAAGCGGTAAACAAAGAGTATACCCTACGCAGAGATACGCTTGTAAAACGCCTGAATGCTATTGAAGGCGTATTTTGTCCCAATCCAGGTGGAGCATTCTATGTAGTGGCTAAATTCCCTATCGATGATGCAGATAAATTCTGTCAGTGGATGCTGGAAAGCTTCAGTAAAGATGGAGAAACGGTCATGATGGCACCCGCTACAGGATTTTATTCTTCTCCTGGATCAGGAAAAAATGAAGTTCGAATGGCGTATGTGTTAAATACTGAGGATCTTAACAAGGCAATGGACTGCCTTGACGTTGCATTGCAGCAATATCCTGGTAGAACTGTGGCATAATTTTAGTAGTTTTGCAGTGTTAATGGTTGGAAAGGATTAGTTAGCCACACACCATTGACACGTTACCGGGGCCGTTTTGGATTTGACAGGGCGGAGGTACGTATGTTAGCATGCAGTGCGTTGTACGGAGAGCACTTAAAAGTGAACGTTCACACTTTGATTGGCGAAAATAACTACGCCTTAGCTGCTTAATTTAGAATTAAATAGCTTTTGTCCCTCTGGTTGCCGCGTTTTTAGGCCAGAATCTGGGGCATCGAAATAATGACGCTGGCAATTGTAAGGTACGGTACAGTTGCGAGATAAAGTACCTAAGGTGAAAGGTAAGGTCGGTTTCCAGCCCGCCATAACCCGAAAATCAATTGGAAAATAAGCATGTAGAAGGCATAATTTGCCACGCAACTGGACAAGGGTTCGAACCCCTTCGGCTCCACACAAGGCCTCTAATTATTTAGAGGCCTTTTTTATGAGGTTTTAAATTTTTTTCAAAGCAAGCTCTTCCATCCAGCCAACATTGCCATTAGGCAATTCTATCTTTACCCATTCGCTACGGCTATCCGTAATCCTCACTTTAGTTCCCTCGTGAACAATAAACAACGTTTTTTGCTTTTCGTTGGGTGCGCTTTTTACATTGACCACGCCATTGAATACAATCGCTTCTTTGTGCTGTTCAAAATAGTTGTCCTGTGCACTTGCAATACCAAGACAAATTAATCCAACTAGGATCAGTGTTAGGCCAGAATAAAATGATGTCCGTTTAACAGCCAATTGCAGTGAAAAAAGATAGACGATCATCAGCGCAAATCCTAGAAGAAAAAACATCACTCCCAATGCAGACCACAACTGTAAACTAAACGATGTGATAAAACCAATCCACCATTTCTTGAGAAAAAATTCTGGTACTGCTTCTATCTTATCTGTTATTTTAAGATTGGCCAAACGCAGGTTCATTTGAATGTCTTCATCGCCAGGCGCTAATTTATACGCCTTTTCGTAGTTCAGAATCGCAGGGGCGAAATTGTTCAATTTGTAATTGGCATTTCCCAAATTATAATAAACCTCTTTTGAATTGAAGCCAGAATCTAACAATTGCTGATAGCGCTTTAAGGCAAGCTCATACTGCCCTTTCGTATAAGCAGTATTTGCATCATTAAAAATAGCAGCGGAATTTTCGCTGGCTGCACAAACAAATGGCAGCAATAATAGCAGGATAAATAATTTACGCATTTTCAATGTCATTAATAATACGCTTAGATTTTTCAAATACTTCTTGCTCTGATAGGTTAGTTACCGGCGCATACCTGGCCATTTCACACCACTCCAGTGTTTCATGAAGCTGATCAATGATGGATTGTTCAATATTTCTTTGCTGAAGCTGAGCGGTAATGTTATCCCGATTGAGATCCGCCGCTTCAATATTAAATTTATCGCTTAAATAGCCATACATACCTTTATATACTGCTTCGTAAAAATTCTTTTTATCACCAGATAGTAACTCGCGTTGCGCATTGGCCATATGTTTTGATGCTACTTTACCGGCATTCCTGTTTCTCAACTTTACAACATCCTTATTGCTTTCTCTGTACCAATTGCGGTAGAACATAGCGCCGGTAAAGGACAAAGGACCCAGAAATAACAGTAAGTAAAAGAGGCCAGATCCATAAAACCCACCCTCTTCTGTATGTAGAGCTGCCTCAGACGTTTTAATAAAGCGTATGTCTTTATCCAATTCTTTTACTTCCTCCTGCGCGCCCGTAAATGCGGTTACATTAGACCCACCAACTCCTTTTGCAACTTTAAGGGCAAAATCAGCTGTAGTCAAACTCACATATTTTCCAGTGGCAGGGTTAAAATAAGAGAATTTCAATGGTGGAATTGTATAATTACCTTCATGCCTTGGTATCAACAAGAAATTATATTCCCTGCTTCCTGACGCGCCACTCAAGCTTTCAGTAATGTTGTCTGTTATCTTTGGATCGTACTTTTCTATGTTGGCAGCAACAGTAATCTGAGGTGCTTTAAGCAATTTGAGGTTTCCTGTTCCAGATACTTTAATATTATAATTGATCGCCTCATCAGCGCGTACTGAAGATTTATCTACTGTTGCATTAATTGAAAAGTTTCCTACTGCGCCCTGGAAGTCGGCAGGTTTACCAGTCTCCGGCAAGGGCTTCACATTGATGGTTATCGGCGAACTTTTCACTTTGTATTTTACATCCTGTACTGAACCACCAAAAAACTGATCGATTGGATCGTTTGATGGAACAGTTTGCCTGACTACAAATGTCATGGCAAGTGGATCCAATGCTAATCGTCCAAATCGCTCGGGATATAAAAGGATCTTTTTGAGAACCGCCACATTATACCTGGCTCCATTGTATATTTCAGTAGTCCATTCTATATTTTGGGTATTCACTTTGATCTCCTGGCTCCAAAATCCATTGAAGTCCGGAAGCTTATCCAATCCATTGTCTACAATGTCAATATTGGTGTACAACTTATAGGTTACGGCCAATTGCTCACCCTGGAAAACATTTGTTTTGTCTGTGGCTGCACGGATAAAAAGCCTTTTTGAGATATCTGTAGAATTACCTGTTGGGTTAGCGTTGCTGCCAGACCCACTATTCCCGCCGTTTCCACGGGCTGCTGCACTACCTTTAACGACTTTAATTCTAATTGGGTTCGACTTGTATTGCTTACCATCAACCATAACTGTTGCAGCACCAATAGTATATTCGCCCTCCTGTGCCGCCACAAGGTCATAGCTCAAAGCCATACTAACTGAGCTATTCCCGTTAATTGACGTCATGCTGGATGATTGATTTGGTCCACCCGCTACTTGTAAACCACTAAATGATGGCGGAGTAAACCGCTGCATCTGCCCATTAACCGTAAAACTCACTTCAAAAAGCTCACCTACTGCAACTTGTGTTTTACTTGCTGATGCCGTAAATTGTACATCTGCCGCCATTACCGATCGGGAGCATAACAACAACAGCAACAATACTAATTTCTTCATTTTCATTCTAGATCAAACCTACCAATCTTTAACGATTCGTCCTTTAGCGCCCTTGGCCTTTTTATTTTTTAATTTATCCTGGGTATTTTTCTCTTGCTGGTTCAGCGCATCGAGCATCCGCTCAGCATCTTCTTTAGAAAGCTGATCTGGCTGCGGCTGATCTTGCTTATTTGTATCCTTGTCCTGCTTATTTTTATCCTGATTCTGCTTATCCTTGTCCTTATTTGGATCCTTATTGTCTTTGTTATCTTTATTCTGTTGGTCTTTATTTTTATCCTTATTCTCTTTATTTTTGTCGTTTTTATTCTTATCGTTCTTCTTTTGCTGTTGCTGTTTTTTTAGCATCTCCTGCGCGTAAGCCAGGTTATACCGGGTCTCGTCATCCTTAGGATTATTCATCAACGCCTTTTTATAAGCCTCTATACTTTCTTCCAGCTTTTTTGATTCTAACAAGGTATTGCCCAGGTTATGATAGGCTTGTGCTTTAACAGCTTTATTATTAGAAGTGGTGGCAAGGTCTGTAAATTTCTGAGCAGCATTGTCAAACTTTTTCTGTTTGTACAAAGCATCTCCAAGATTAAAATTACCCTGAACAGATTGCTGCGATTTATCTACCGATTTTCGGTAGCTTTCTTCAGCCTCCGCATACTTCTTTTGCTGATACAGTTGATTGCCCTTATGAATATCACGCTTCTCCTTTTGTGCAAACAGCAAACTTCCGGGTAACAACATTAAAATGACTATAACTATCCGCCTCATATATCCCTAACTTCAAATAAATTTAATGAACTCAATTTTACGTTCTTTCTGTTGGATATGAAGAATTCTACAACCAGCAAAATCAACGCAATGCCTAAAAAGAACTGGAATCTATCCTCATAATTTTTGAATACTTTGCTGTCATAAGTCTTCTTCTGCATCTTATTCACCTGATCCATAACAATACCTAAGCCGCTGTTTGCGTTGGATGCCCTCACATACACACCACCACCCGCGGCGGCAACTTCCTTACACATTTCCTCATTCAACTTACTAACTACGGTTTGTCCGCTTTCATCTTTACGGAAACCGACCGGGTTACCGTTTCTGTAGATTGGCATTGGCGCTCCTTCTGGTGTTCCCAGCCCAATCACATGTATGGCAACATCTTTTGAATTAGCATCTTTAGCAGCCGCCACGGCATCATCTTCATGATTCTCACCATCAGTCATCAGTACCATAGCTTTAGTTGTTCCGTTAACCAGGCTAAATGATTTCATTCCCATTTCAATTGCAGCCCCTATTGCGGTACCCTGCGTTGGAACGATGTCTGTATTGATGTTGTTCAAAAATAGTTTTGCGGCAGAATAATCGGTAGTGATCGGCAATTGCACATACGCCTCTCCTGCAAAAATGATGATTCCCACCCTGTCGTTATGCAGGTTATCTATCATTTGCGAGATGGCTCTCTTGGCATTTTCCAGGCGGCTTGGCGCCAAGTCTCCTGCCAACATACTATTGGATACATCCAGCAGAATCATCAAATCGGAACCACTCTTTTTCCCCTCTTCGATTTTAGTACCAATCTGGGGATTGGCTACTGCTAATATCATGGCTGTAAAAGCAATGAGATAGAGTAAGAACTTTATTCCAGGCCTGCGCAAGGACACTTCAGGTATCATCATCCTCACCGTCTTCTGGTCTCCTAATGCTTTTAAAGCTCTTCTTTTCCACCTTCTAATGATCAGAAAGACAATAATCATCAACGGAACTAAAGCCAATGCCCAAAGGAATTGTATGTTTTCAAAACGCAACATCGTATTAAGTTAAGGCTCCTTTAAATAGTGTATTTCTCAATGCAAACTCCAGTAAAAGCAAAACCAGCGCAATCAAGGCAAATGGTAAAAAACGCTCTGTCTTTTTATGGTACTGGGTAACAGCAATCTTTGCCTTCTCGAGTTTATCAATTTGCTGGTAAATCTCTTTCAGCTTCTCGTTATTTGTTGCCCTAAAGTATTTTCCACCGGTTATTTTTGCAATATTAGCAAGCGTCGGCTCATCAATAGTGACAGGAACTTGCTGGTACTGGATTCCTTGCGGCGTTTTTACCGGATATGGCGCATATCCCTTTGTTCCTACGCCCACCGTGTACACTCTAACATTCATTTTCTTAGCAATATCTGCCGCAGTAATTGGTGGTATGGAGCCAGTGGTATTTGATCCGTCGGTCAATAAAATTACCACTTTGCTTTTGGCTTCACTGTCCTTCAACCGGTTTACAGCTGTTGCCAGTCCCATTCCAATTGCCGTACCGTCATCTATCATCCCATTATTTACATCTTTAAACAGGTTGATGAGTACATCATGGTCAATTGTTAAAGGGCATTGGGTAAAACTCTCGCCGCTAAAAACCACCAAACCTATCCTGTCATCAGGCCGGTCTTTAATAAAGTCCATGGCGATGTTTTTCCCTGCTTCCAGCCTGTTGGGTTTTAAATCTTCGGAAAGCATACTTCCAGATATATCTGTGGCGATTACAATATCAATTCCCTCTGTTGTTGAGTTTTCCCAACTTAATGCCGATTGTGGTCTTGCAAAAGCGACAATGATAAACAGCAGAGCCAGAGAACGTAAAAAGATCCCGTAGTGACGGAATGTGCCATAAGCCGATTTAACTTTAGTAAAGCCGGTAATGGTCGACATCCTTAGGGTACCCTGCAATACCCTATTTTTCCAAACGTACCAGCCAATGGTTACCGGTAACAGCAACAACAACCAGAAAAAACCTGGATTCGCAAATTCTATTCCTTTAATTAAGCCCATCGTTGTGTTGCACTTGATTTTCAGGTTGATTAACAATTATAGATTTTTTAACAAAAAGCATAGCGCTTTCCATAGAAGCTTCATTGTCTGCAGCAACTGGCTTCTGTTTCGCAAATTTCACCAGGTCTGCCAGCAAGAGCACCTCTCTTAGTTTTACTTTATTTTCTTCAGTAACATCTAGTTTCATCAAACTGGTAAAAATTTCATCTGATGTTTGTTCCATAGCGGGTATGCCATATCTTTTCTCCAGATATTCCCTAACAATGTCGGTCAGTTCACTATAGTATAATTTCACTTCTTCTTGCTGCCATAACCTCTTATCTCTTAACTCTTCCAGCTTTTTTATAGCAGTTACATGAGGGGGCACTAAAGGCTTAACTTCCTGTATAACGGGCTGTTTCTTTCTTCGCTTATGATAATAGAACCACAGACCGATCAACAAAATAGCCAGAAAGAAGCCCAGTAAAATCAATGCGCCGTTATCCTTCAACCAATCTATAAAACCGTATTTAACGGTCATAGGTTGCTTGATGTCGTATACACCTTTTGTGGTGTCGACCTTAACTTCCTCTACCTGCAAGGGTAATGGGTCAGTTAACAATTCTCCGTCCGGCCCTATAAATTTAAAAGCAGGAACGGTTAAGACGCCAGCATCGAATGCGGTGATGGTGTAGGTGCGACTGATCTTCCACCTTCCAGATTCCTCTTTAAGGGTGTCCAGCTTGCCAATCTCTACAATCTGTATTTTTGAGGAGATGGTATCAGAAAGTGCAGGAAAAGTAATTTTTCCATTTGCAGGCAAGCTTGCACTTAAACGTAATGTGGTTTGTCCACCCAATAAAATGTCTGATTTATCCAACCGTGCACCTACTGTAGTGCTCTGTGAAAATCCCTTTATACTCAATGCAACCAGTGTTAATAGCAAACACCAGCTTTTAAATTGTCTCATATCTACTATCGCTTTGCTCCCCTTTTTTTAAACAACGTCATTAATGGCTTAATATAAGATTGATGAGTTCCAATTTTTGTAAAATCAACCCCTGATCTTTTAAACAGGTCTTCCAATCTTCCATTACGTTCCAGGGCAGCTTTTTTAAATTGAAACCGCACCTCTTTATTACTGGTATTGATCCATTCCACTTGCCCGGTTTCTTCATCCTTAACTGGAATTAGTCCCAGGTCAGGAAATTCCTCTTCATGAAGGTCGAACAACCTTAAGGCAACCAGATCATGTTTTCTATTTGCAATCTTCAGTTCATTTTCAAAAGAGCTGCTCATAAAATCAGAGATCAGGAAAGAAGTGCATCTCTTTTTAATTGCACCCGTAAAGTAGCGCAAGGCTTCAGCAACATTTGTACCCTTATGTTGGGGCTTAAAATCTATTAGCTCCCTGATGATCATTAAAATGTGACTTCTACCCTTTTTCGGAGGGATAAATTTCTCTACCTGGTCGCTAAAAAACAGCACACCGACTTTATCGTTATTCTGTATCGCTGAAAACGCAAGAACAGCACAGATCTCTGTCGCCAATTCCTGCTTCTGCTGCGTCTGGGTTCCGAAATTCTTTGACCCGCTCACGTCAACAAGCAGCATCACTGTCATTTCCCGCTCCTCATCAAACACCTTCACGTATGGGTGATTAAATCGTGCAGTAACATTCCAGTCTATTGTCCTGATCTCATCGCCAACCTGATATTCACGCACCTCGCTAAAAGCCATACCCCTACCTTTAAAGGCTGATTGGTACTCGCCAGAAAAGATCTGGTTACTCAAACCGCGACTTTTAATCTCGATCTTTCTAACCTTCTTTAAGAGATCCTTTGTATCCATAGTTTATGGTACTTCAACAGCGTTTAATATCCCGGTGATGATATTTTCAGAAGTTACATTTTCAGCTTCAGCCTCATAAGTAAGACCAACACGGTGCCTTAGTACGTCGTGACAAACCGCACGAACATCTTCTGGAATGACGTATCCTCGTCTTTTTATAAATGCATAGGCTTTAGCGGCTAAAGCCAGGTTAATACTTGCGCGGGGTGATGCACCGAAACTGATCAGGTTCTTATAATCTGCCAGCTTATACTGTTCAGGAAAACGGGTCGCAAATACGATATCGATAATATATTGTTCGATCTTCTCGTCCATGTAAACTTCCCGCACCACCTTTCTTGCCTTAACGATATCATCGGGATGTAATACCTTATTGGGCTTAGGCATACCCTGAGGCGCAATATTTGCCCTCATAATCCTTTTCTCATCCTCTTTTTGAGGATAACCGATAACTACCTTTAGCATAAACCGATCTACTTGTGCTTCAGGTAAAGGATAAGTTCCCTCCTGCTCAATTGGGTTTTGAGTGGCCAATACTAAAAAAGGCGTAGGCAATGGAAAAGTGTTGTCTCCGATAGTAACCTGACGTTCCTGCATCGCTTCCAATAAAGCACTCTGCACCTTAGCGGGGGCACGGTTTATCTCATCAGCAAGTATAAAGTTAGAGAAGAGTGGGCCTTTTCTTACTACAAACTCTTCTTTCTTTTGATTGTAGATCATTGTACCCAGCAAATCTGCTGGTAAAAGATCAGGAGTAAATTGTATGCGGCTAAACCCGGCATCAATACACTTTGATAACGTATTAATTGCCAACGTCTTTGCTAAACCTGGTACCCCTTCCAGTAAAATGTGCCCATCGGCCAACAGGCCAATCATCAGGCGCTCTACCATATAGCGCTGCCCAACTATAACTTTGTCCATCTCACTAAAAAGGAGATCAATAAACGCACTCTCCTTCTGTATCATCTCGTTCAAAGCACGGATATCAGTTCCGTAAGTGGAACTCCCTGTAATTGTATTTGATTCTTCCATTTAGACCGAATTTTTTCGCTGCGAAAATTAGACAAACCTTAGCCTTCATGCAAGTATTAACTGATTTGTTTTCTGTTAAAAATTGTTAAATCCATTGGCAGAAACAGGCTTGACATATCTATCCTAACGCACAAAAATTAGTGAGGCGCATTTAACATATCTTAACAATTGGGCATTAAACCTTAGCGCCCGTTTTCACTCTATTCAATAAAAACATACAAAAACGACCATGAGAAAATTAATCTTAACAGCCACATTATTCATTGCAATGGGTACTATGGCATTCGCACAAACAACACAAGATAAAAAACAACACAAAACTCCTGAAGAAAGGGCACAGATTGCAACAGATAAGATGGACAAGAAACTGTCTTTATCTGCTGATCAGAAATCAAAGATCTACGCAATCAACCTGGATGGGATGAAGAAGTTAAAGGATGCTCATGTAAAAGGAGAGAAAAGAGATCCAGCTAAAATGAAAGCGGCTATGGATGAAAGGGACAACAAAATCAACAACATTTTGAACGACAAACAACGTATAACTTTCAAGGAGCTTAAAGAAAAAAGGAAAGAGGGAATGAAAAACCATGGTGGCAAACACAAGAAAGCCGACTCGGTGAATAAAGCTTAGGCCAAACGATTTAGGGATGAGGATTGGTTTAGGGCGGCAAGTAATTACCTGTCGCCCTATTTTTTTAAGTTTGATACTAAAAGGCAATTACTATATTTGCCCAAAACACCAATTATGCTTGCTCATCACGTTTTATTCTGGCTTAAAACCGATACCACAGATCAACAGAAAATAGAATTCAAAGGAGGTCTGGAATCTTTACAAGGCATCGAGTCAATTCAGACGCTCCACATCGGAACGCCGGCTGCTATCGATCGTGCAGTAGTAGATACCACTTATACTTATTCTCTGACTGTATTTTTCGAAAATATGGCTGGTCACGACAGTTACCAGGTTCACCCTTTGCACCTTGCTTTCCTTGACCAATTCAGGGTGCTTTTTGATAAAGTAGTGATATACGACGCCGATTAAGTTCTTTAAGGTACTACAACAACACCAATATGGCTGCTGTTTCTACTGCCATAGAACGGTTCAGTACGTATGGAGAATATTAACTTATAATCACCTGGAATCTCAGGTGCACGAATGCGAAAATCCAGATAAACTGCTTCTTTTGCGGGTATTTGAATTTTTTTGGCAATGTAGTGCACCGGTTTGAGAGCTGCAACCAGCTTTCCTAGTTGCTTATATCCGTATTCTATATAACATTTGTATTGCTGACCCTCGTTGTCGAACGAAATCATTTTATTATAGGGGTTACTTATCTTCACCTTCACAGTCCTTTCACTTCCGGCAACCCATTCTGGCTCCATACTAACGGGACTGATATCTACTTTTTGATATAACCTGACACCCTTTAACCGGCGACCATAGAAGATGCCTTTATCAGTTTCAATTGTATCCTGACGCTTGTTTCCTTCACTGTGCTGCAATACATAATAAACCCTTTTATTTCTCAGGCTGTCTTCCAACGGCCAGATATCGTACTGATTTTTACGGTAGTTTCGAGAATCATATGCAAATCCTGATGTGGTATTGTTATAATAATTATACTTAGATGGCAACTGGAAAGAATCCAGGAAAATGACTGGGGAATTTCCTGCCTTCGCGTGAACTGATTTTGCCCAGCGTTCTGTACCAAAGTAATCGCCGATAAAGTTGATTCGCTCCAAAAACGGAATAGGTACGATTAAAGCGAGTCTAACTACTATAATTAGCACAATATTGCCAATAAACAGCCTGTCCAACCACTTTGGCAATGGCCTTCCTGCTAAATTTAAATACGCCAATGAAGCCATGCAAATCAACCCAGGTAATGGCCAATGTGCTTCCACCCTGCCTTTGAACGTGCTGATAAAAAAGAAGATGAAGATTCCAAAAAAATTGAAAACCAGCGCCCTGGTAAATAGATCAGACGATTTATGAATAGCCGCAGACCGGTAAAGATACCATCCAACAAGTGGACCAGCCAGCGCCAGTTGTGCGAGGACATACTGATAAGTGAATTCAAATTGATACGCATCCGCAGAGCGATCAATAATATGATAATAAAAAGATGGATAGTGATTTTGCACCTGCCACCAGATATGCGGCAAAAATGCAATAAGCGCAATGGCAATAATTACCCAGAATGAAGGTCTTTTAAATAATTTGAGGTTGGATATAACCGTAAAGAAAAGGATGAGTATGGCGTGGTACTTACTGTACAGCATGCAAGCAATAATAACAGCCAGAATAGCTGCCCACTTATAATTATCCCTCTCTGTATATTTTCGGTAAGCATAAAAAAAGAGTACTGTAAACAGCAATAAAGGTGAATCTGGCGTAGTGATAAATCCATACATATGGAATACAACTACAGAAGAAATAACCATGATGAACATCCTGATGTCCCTGACTTCTGCACTGAGGAGCTTCCACAGCACAAAAATGGATGTGGCAGTGGAAACTACTGTCATGAACCGCAAACTTAGCGCATTATGAGCAAAGCTGTCCCCAATTTTAATGAAGACAGCTACCATTGGTGGATGATCAAAATATCCCCAGTCTAAAAACCGAGAATACATCCAATAATACGCTTCATCGGGATGGAGGTCCATAAACCCAGCCTGTACCAAGTTCATCAGTACCCAAATAGCCAGGAAAATGATCAGTATCCTATCTGAGTCTTGTTTACTTTGCTGCACCATCTACCCTGTAAATGTATAGAGATAATTGGCGAAAAAGTTCCATATTGAAACCAGCACTATTGCGCAAGCCTTTGCCAAATAGAAATTCCATTTTAGTTTATCATTTAAGAAATAGATCAATCCATTACTCAGCGCCAACCCAAATAAAGAGACAACAAAGAATTTTCCAAACTGTACCACCGCATTTGGATCATGATTATTAAAAGTCCACAGCCTGTTCAATGTATAATTTGTTGCAGTAGCCACCACAAATCCCAGAGAACTGGAAACATACTTGTGAATTTTCAACTTCTCCTTAAAGAAATAAGTAATACCAAAATCGACGATCAAACCTGAAAAACCCACCAGCCCGAACTTTAAGAACTTAAGAAAGAACGCTTTATTATACTCAATAGTGGCCAATGGAAGCATAGAATTACTTTTTAGCAAAAATAACACATTAATAACACAACTTCGTTTCCTTTCGCTATTTTTGCTGGTAAACGGACCAAATTGCTCAATCTTTTACGCTACAAGACTCCCTCAAAATACCTCGCTGATTTCAGGGAGACTTACAGTCATGTTAACATTAGGCAAATAAAGATTTTAAGTACAGGATTCTTTATTCTTTCTGCATCTATCCGCATACTAGCTCACTTCAACCATGAGGAGATCATAAAAATTCCCAATATCATGGAATATAATTTGAGCAACATGTTCCAGCTTATTGGATCTTCTGTTTTCATTATATTAAGTTCGGTGATTTTAGAGCGTAAAAAAACTGGACCGATAACCAGAAATCTGATTACACTTTGCTTCACGCTTTTTGTTTTAAGCAGCACATTCTTTGTCAGCTATGTCTATTCCATGCACAATGCTAAAAATACCTTAGCTGTATTTTTAATAGGAATCTTTATTGTGAGCACTTTTTTTGCACTTGAATTGAAGTACATCTTAGCGCTGACGGTATATATCATGATACTGTTCTTTTTAGGGACAATGATACCTGCACTAACCCCGGCGCAGAAACTTTTTAATTTTATCGCTTCCGTAGTGCTGTCTTTTTCATTGTATGTTTCTGCACGATATAGCTACTTCTTTAAATCTCAGCATTTTGTACAGCTGCGACAACTTGAAGAAAAGAACGAAGAAGTACAAGAGCTCAATCGCCAAAAGGGCGAAATATTAGGCTTCGTGGCGCACGATTTGCGCAATCCATTGAATAATATTGAGGCATTAAGCCGAATTCTGCTAGAAGAGGAAGACAGCAATGATAAAACAGAGGTAAAGCTCATCCTAAGCTCCGCAAAACAGGCTAAAGATATCATCAACGACCTAATTGAGGTTATCCAGGTAGAAAAGGCACCCGTTGAGCTGCAACCTGTGGACCTGGTTAATTACATCAACAACATCTGCCTGATCTGGCAGGCCAACGCTGCAGAGAATAGAAAGATCAATTTTATTACCCATGAGGCGAAATTGTTATCTCCTTTAAATCCTTCTAAGTTCAGCCGCGTTATTGATAACCTGATTGGAAACGGACTCAAATTCTCTGATAATGATACACCTATAGATGTTGAGCTCTCTAAAAAAGATTCTTGGTGCCAAATAAAGGTGAAAGATTACGGAATTGGGATTCCTGAACACCTCAAAAACATGTTGTTCGATCAGTTCTCTAAAGCCGGTAGGTCTGGCTTGAAAGGCGAAAAGTCTATTGGGCTGGGCTTACACATTTCTAAAGACATCGTGGAACAGCATGGCGGCACTTTAACCATAGAAACTGAAGAAAATAAAGGATCTACATTTATCATTTCCATGCCACTGGCCAGCTAGTACTCTTCAACGGCTGCTGTGGCAAACAAATTTGGGGCGAAATTAACAAGGAACAGTTCTTTCTTAGCTCGGGTAACACCGGTGTATAACCAACGCAGAAAATCAAGATCAATCATCTCTTCGGTCAGATAACCCTGGTCTACAAATACCGCATCCCACTGACCGCCTTGCGCCTTATGGCAGGTTACGGCATATGCAAACTTAATTTGCAGGGCATTGTAGTATGGATCCTCTTTTATAGCAGCAAACCGCTCCTTCTTATTGCTAATGTGCTCATAATCTATATTGAGCTGCTCAAAAAGTTTATTACTGTCTTCAAATGAAAGACTAGGTGTCTCGCCGGTCAGCGTGTCCAACATCACTTTGCAGGTGATGTTTCCGGCTTCGGGGAAATCAATAAATTCCATATTCACTTCACAAAACCGAAACCCAAAACGCTCCTCTACGCGCCTTACCCTCGTAACTTTAGCCATATCTCCATTGGCGATAAATGCTGCAGACTCATTTTCTGGTAACCAAAAATAATTATTCTTTACAACCATCACCTGGTCGCCGCCAGTAAGTTCTTCATCTCTGTAAAGCAACCTTGCGCGGATTTGCTGGTTGTAAACATTGGCCGATTTGTTTGATCTGCATACCACCAGTGTATTTTCAATATCAAATTTACGATAGGCATACTCCAATCCTTCAACCAACTTCAGCCCGGTCATCCTAAAAATATCCTTATAGGATTTCGTTAAGAATTTAGGAAGGGGAACTTCATCTTCCTCCTGTTGTTGGCTATTGATGATCTCTCGCAACATGGTGGCATTGGCAAGGATGCCAGATTTTTTTTCCTGCCTCACCACTTGAGTCAGTTCTACCTCTGTAACCTGCAATCCAAATTTATCGCCAAGCAGCGAAGCATTTAGGGCCGGACTGTCTACACTACCAACAGGTGGCAGCTGTGCGGTGTCGCCAACAAAAATAATCCCGCAGTTCTTACCGTTGTAAGCAAATTCCATCAAGTCTTTTAAAAACGAAGAACCTGATTTGGTATTCCATTCATCAGCAATCATCGATGCTTCATCTACAATAAATAGTGTGTATTCGGCAAGATTAGGCGCCAGCAAAAAAGACATTTCTGTAGATACTGCCGTCTTTTTCCTATAAATCTTTTTATGAATGGTCAATGCTTTTCTGCCTGTATAGTTACTCATCACCTTGGCAGCCCTGCCAGTTGGCGCCAATAAAATACTGCGATAACCAAATTTTGGAAGTGCTTTAACCAATGCACCAACTGAAGTTGTTTTCCCCGTTCCTGCATAACCCCGCAAAATGAAACATTGCCGGTCTAAAGGGCGGGATAGGAACACAGCCATTTCCCTGCAAAACAGCAACTGCTCTGATGTAGGGTTGAATTGATAGGATTGTGCAATCAGCAAAGCTTTGTCCATTTATCAAATATGCGATGGTGTGGTTATAGAAAAAAGGATTATTTTTGTGAATATGAACAGCAAAAATAGCATATTATTAGTAGATCCTGAATTTGACCCGGCTACAGCTAGCGGCTGTTCGCTTTTAATAAAGGTTACTGCAGACAATTACTCCTACGCGATTTTAGACAAATCGGATTCAAAACTAAAAGCATTATATGATCAGCAGGAAAGTAAAAATCCAATTGACGACCTGGCGCAGCGACTAAAAAGTGACAACTATTTATCCATTGCATTTCAAGATGTAAAGGCCTCTGTTTATACACAAAACACTGTTGCTATTCCTGAGGAGCTCTTTGAGGAACAAAATCTGGATCAATATGCCAAGTTCTTCACCACCACACAATCTGAAAAACTGCACTCGCAGAAATTGGACAGCTTTGGCTTCACCTCCATTTTCAACCTGGAAAACAAGGCTGAAAATATACTGGCTGAATCTTTTCAAGGATGCAAGATTTTTGATCATTCTGCACCTTTACTTTCTTTGGTAAAAAATCAGCAGGTACGCATCTTGTTACTGGACTTTACAGTCGGTTTCTTTAATGCCACCTACACTGTTGAGGAAAAACTCCAATTCCAACATAGCTTTGAAATCAGCAACGATGATGAATTTAATTACTATTTATTACTGATGATTAAGCAGTTGAGCATAGATAGCAAATCAACCAATGTAATGGTTAGTGGCATTATTCACGACCACGACAAGCGCTTTGAGATTTTAAGTAAATACTTCAATCAAGTTGAATTTAATATTCCCCACCCTGGAGATTTAAACATAGACTTATTGGAAGATATGCCCAATCACTACTATAGCACGCTCCTGGCGGTAGACCTATGCGGATAATCGGAGGCAGGTTAAAAGGCATACGTTTCAATGCCCCGGAAAGCCTTCCAGTTAGGCCAACAACAGACATGGCGAAAGAAGCTTTGTTTAACATTCTCTTTAATACCTACGATTTCGACAGTTGCTCTGTACTCGATTTATTCTGCGGTACGGGGAATATCAGCTTTGAATTTGCCTCAAGGGGAATAAAGGAAGTTACTGCTGTAGACAAGCACTCCGGATGTATCTTTTGGGTAAAATCAGTGATAGAAAAATACCAGCTGAACGAAATTGATGTGGAAAAGGCAGATGTTTTTAAGTTTCTGGAAAAGCCGGCCCAACAGTATCAGATTATATTTGCTGATCCTCCTTATAACCTACCTACCATTCCACTCATTCCGCAATTGGTGATGAATAACAACTTCCTGGCTGATAATGGTGTGTTGATTGTAGAACATCCATCTCTGCTAAAATTAAATGCCCTACCAGGTTTTACAGAAACCAGGAGGTATGGAAATTCCTCATTTAGCTTTTTTGAACCTATTAAACTATAAGGCATGAAAACAGCACTTTTCCCTGGCTCATTTGATCCGATCACCATTGCGCATGTAGATATTTTAAAACGTGCTTTGCCATTATTCGACCGCATTATTATAGGCATCGGCTTAAATAGTGCAAAACAGGGATTTCTAAGTGCTGATCAACGCAAAAACGTTGTTAGTGCTGTATTTGCCGAATATGAACAAGTTGAAGTTCAGCTGTATGAGGGCTTAACAGTGGATTTTTGCAGGAAAATAGGTGCGCAATTTATGGTTCGAGGTGTTCGCTCGGTTGGAGATTTCGAGTACGAAAAAGCGATTGCTCAGATTAACCAGACCTTGATGCCAGAAATGGAAACAATTATTCTGCTCAGCAAGCCGGAATATTCAGCAATTAGTTCTACAATAGTTAGAGATATATTGAGATACGGTGGTGATGTCAGTGCATTCTTACCCGTTCAGGCTTTACCTTTTCTATAACAACTTTCCGGCTTCCAGTACTTGAACGATTGAAGGGAATGTATTTTTTAATACAGGCTTTAACTCTTGATCAGATAGCCAGACTGCTTTAGTAATCCCTTCTTCTTTTTGGGGAATCAGCTTAGGCTCACCCTTAACCGTCATCTTGTACCAATTTGTTTTCTTTAATACCAGCTTACTTCCAAGCACGTAAACATGGTAAGTCTTGCAAAGTTTTTTACCATTTGTGATGATTTTCACCCCACATTCTTCTTCTACTTCGCGCAAACCTGCATCTTTCATCTTCTCTCCCTTTTCTACCTTACCCTTTGGTAAATCCCATTTTTTGTTCCGATAAATAAACAGGTAATTGCCTTTGGCATTTTCTACAAGTCCGCCCGCCGCCTTTATCAGTTCGCAGCTTTTCTTAATTTTTCTAAAAAGGCGTTCCGGTTCTGGATCTACCAGGATGTAATCCATTGGTGTTCCTTTAACCAGGTTCTTGTAAAACGAAGGCAGGTTAAAGTTTGCTTTATCCAGCTGCTGTATCTTCTTAAGCTGCTTGGGAATGCTATCGGATATAAATAGGGTGTTCTCGTTAATGTAGATCCTGTAGTTTTTCATAATATTGACACTCAAATATATCTATTTTCCATTACGGTGGACAACCAGATCAAAAAAAACATCCCGGTATTTTTACCGCTACTCAATTGACACCTAAAAAGTGAAGCTTCCTGTTGTAGTTGTTGGATTGTTTAGGCTTACACAACCGTTCAATTGGCTTTTATTTGGTTAAAGACACAAACTAAAGGTACTGGAAGCCAACAGCTTGCACTAAGATCATAGGGACTGCAAACAATTCAGTTATCAACATCGCATCGTCGTTAACATAAATTCTGTATTTTTGGAACATGTATAATAAAAGTGATATTGAATTAAAGGTAGCTGAATTTTTATTACAAATTAAGGCCGTAAAATTACAACCCAACAATCCATTTACATGGGCGTCGGGTTGGAAATCCCCTATTTATTGTGACAATAGAGTCACACTTTCTCACCCCTCAGTAAGAACATACATTAGACAAAAGTTAACGCAATTGATCCAGGAAGAGTTTGGTTCTGTAGATCTTATTGCGGGCGTAGCAACTGCAGGGATTCCTCAGGGCGCATTGGTTGCCCAGGAGTTGGGATTACCGTTTGCTTACGTAAGGGCAAAAGCTAAAGAACATGGTACCGGAAGTCTAATTGAAGGTGAAATATTTGAAGGGCAACGCGTTGTTGTCATTGAAGATTTAATTTCGACTGGAAAAAGTAGCCTACAAGCCGTTGATGCTTTAAGAAATGCGGGATTATCTGTTGCAGGTCTTGTTGCCATTTTCACCTATGGATTTGACCAGGCGGATGAGAATTTTAAAGCAGCGAAATGCAGATATGCAACACTTTCCAACTACAATACATTAATCGAATACGCCGCTGAACATAGTTTTATAGCGCAAAATGATGTAGACTTGCTCACAAAATGGCGCAGAAACCCATCTGAATGGGGAAAAGAATTAGAACAATTAACCTAAAAACCTAATGACAGTTATAGAAAGCACTACAGTAATTAACAAACCTGTAGCAGAAGTTTATGCATTTTTGGCAGACCTGAACAACCACCAGCAATTAATGCCGGAAAATATTTATAACTGGTCGTCTACTACAGATGAAGCAAGCTTTACCATTCAGAACATGGCCAAATTAGCCATCAAAATTTCTGAACGCATAGAGAACAAAGAACTGATTGCTATCCCTACTGAAAAGCCACCTTTCGATATTGAATTGAAATGGAACGTAGATGCCAATGGTGATCAATCAACTACAGCTAAACTCACCATCTCGGCAGATTTAAATATGATGATGAAGATGCTCGCAGTAAAGCCTTTGCAAGGCTTAGCTGACCATCAAACTGAAAAACTTAAAGAGGTATTGTCATAATACCTCTTTTTTAATGCATTAACTTCATCGGTGCATTCCCAAATAACATCACAATGCGGGGGAGTGTTGAATTACCGACAATTTTTCAGATTAAATCACTACTCATCAGACATTTAATCAGTAATTAGAAACTGAGTGAGACATAATTTCCGATCTGGTGAATTGCCCACCTATGGCACTCGCTTTGTTATTCCCCTGGTATGAATTTTAACAATTTTACCATCAAAGCCCAGGAAGCAATTCAGCAGGCTTCCGCAATAGCCCAAGGCAACCAGCAACAGGCTATTGAAACGGCACATCTGCTTAAAGGATTGCTGACTGTTGATGAAAATGTTGTTTCTTACGTGCTTAAGAAACTCAATGTAAATCTGAGTGCGCTGAACAATAATCTGGATACGCAGATAGAGAAATTCCCTAAAGTGTCTGGCAGTAGCCCATATTTAACTTCTGGGAGCAATTCTGCGCTGCAAAAAGCACAGACCTATCTCAAAGAATTCAAAGATGAGTTCGTGTCTGTCGAGCACTTGCTACTAGGAATCTTATCTGTTAACGACAATACCGCTAACTTATTAAAAGATCAGGGTGTAAATGAAAAAGACTTAAAAACCGCCATTCTGTCGCTTAGGGGAGACAGCAGGGTGACGGATCAAAATGCAGAAGCGACCTACAACGCATTGAATAAATACGCCCGCAATTTAAACGAGTACGCAGAATCTGGTAAACTAGATCCGGTGATCGGTCGTGATGACGAGATTAGGCGGGTTATCCAGATCCTTTCCAGGAGAACTAAAAATAACCCGATACTGATCGGTGAACCTGGTGTAGGTAAAACTGCTATCGCCGAAGGGATTGCTTTCAGGATCATCAAAGGTGACGTACCTACTAACCTGAAAACTAAGACGGTTTACTCATTAGATATGGGAGCGCTGATTGCTGGTGCAAAATATAAAGGCGAATTTGAAGAACGCCTAAAGGCAGTGGTTAAAGAAGTAACCCAGAGCGATGGAGATATCATTCTATTCATAGACGAAATACATACCCTTGTTGGTGCCGGTGGAGGCGACGGAGCTATGGACGCGGCAAACATTTTAAAGCCTGCCTTAGCCAGAGGAGAACTTCGTGCTATTGGTGCAACTACACTTGATGAATACCAGAAATACCTGGAAAAAGACAAAGCATTGGAGCGTCGTTTCCAAAAAGTGATGGTGGATGAGCCTGATACACAAGATGCAATTTCAATTTTGCGCGGACTGAAAGAAAGGTATGAAACCCACCATAAAGTGAGGATTAAAGATGAAGCCATCATTGCTGCTGTGGAACTTTCTCAACGCTATATTGCCGATCGTTTCCTTCCAGATAAGGCTATTGATCTAATGGATGAGGCGGCCTCTAAGTTGAGGCTGGAGATGGATTCCGTGCCTGAAAAGGTAGATGAGCTGAATCGCAAAATCATGCAGCTGGAAATTGAGCGCGAAGCCATTAAACGTGAAAACGATACCAAGAAAGTAAAGTCCCTTGGTGAGGAAATCGCCAATATCTCTGCAGAACGTGATGAGATCAAAGCCAAATGGCAAGGCGAAAAGGATCTGGTGGACAACATCAACAATGAACTGGAGCAGATTGAAAACTACAAACTTGAAGCCGATCAGGCCGAGCGTGCAGGTGATTATGGTAAGGTAGCAGAGATCCGTTACGGAAAGATCAAAGAAGCCCAGGATAAAGCAGAAAAGCTAAAAGCAGAATTGGCTAACCAGCAAAGTGAAAGCAGAATGCTGAAAGAAGAAGTCACTGCGGATGATATCGCAGGGGTTGTTGGCCGCTGGACAGGTATTCCTGTTACTAAACTGATCTCCAGTGAGCGCGAAAAGTTGCTGAACCTGGAAAATGAACTTCACAAACGTGTGGCTGGTCAGCATGAGGCAATTGAAGCCATATCAGACGCCATCAGGCGTTCAAGAGCTGGATTGCAGGACAAACGTAAGCCAATTGGTTCATTCATTTTTTTGGGTACTACAGGTGTTGGTAAAACAGAATTGGCAAAAGCATTAGCAGAGTTCCTGTTCAATGATGAAAATGCTATGACCAGGATTGACATGAGCGAATACCAGGAAAGGCATGCCGTATCCAGACTAATTGGTGCGCCTCCGGGCTACGTTGGCTATGATGAAGGCGGGCAACTTACAGAAGCAGTTAGGCGTAAACCTTATTCTGTGGTCCTCCTCGATGAGATTGAGAAAGCCCATCCTGATGTGTTTAACATTTTATTGCAGGTATTGGACGACGGCCGTTTAACTGATAATAAAGGCCGGGTGGTTAATTTCAAAAATACCATCATTATCATGACCTCAAATATTGGTTCTCATTTGATTCAGGATAACTTTAAGGCTCTAAGTGATGAAAACCGCGATGAAGTTGTTGCAAAGACGAAGACGGAATTGTTTGAGTTGCTCAAACAAACGATAAGACCAGAGTTCTTGAACAGGATTGATGAACTGATCATGTTTACCCCGCTTAATCGCAGTGAAATCAGAAACATTGTAGACCTGCAGTTTAAAAATGTACAGGATGCCCTGGCAGAAATGAGTGTGGAAATTGAAGCTTCTGTGGAAGCGCTGGACTGGCTCGCAGAACTCGGTTATGATCCGCAATTTGGCGCAAGACCTTTAAAACGGGTGATCCAGAAAAAGATCCTTAACGAATTATCTAAACAGATTCTTGCCGGAACCGTAGACAAAGACAGTAAAATCAAACTAGATATGTTCGATCATCAGTTCGTGTTTCTAAACAAAAAAGAAGCTGAAGTAAAATAACGCAGTAAATTTCATTCTGCAATAGTGTAACGAAGCAATCTCCTAATTATTAGTGAGGTTGCTTCGTCGTTTTACGGAAATCTCTAAAAATAGTATTACGATCTTATAATTATTTAAACAGATTTGATCTGTTCGGTTAATTCTGTTTAACCGGACGGTAAATTTGCACTAAATTGCAAAGCCACTGCAGAACATTTATATGAATAAATTGTTATAACCTGCAAGACACTAATTTTTTATGAAAATCGCTTACATATCTTCTTATCCGCCACGCGAATGTGGTATTGCAACATTTAATCATAACTTACTAAGAGCCATTGGCTTTGACAAAAACGCAGTTTCCGAAGACAGCTTTGTAGTTGCCATGAACGATGCTGAGAACCTGAACGAGTATGAATATCCAAAAGAGGTAAAATACATCATCCGTCAGGAAAACCAAAAGGATTATATTAGAGCGGCCGACTACATCAACACCAGTTTAGCAGATGCTTGTATTCTGGAACATGAATACGGGATTTATGGCGGCGAAAGTGGTGTTTATATCCTTCCTTTAATTGCCAGGTTACAAAAGCCTTTAATTACCATCTTTCATACTATTTTGAAAGATCCAAATCACATGCAGTTAACCGTATTGAGGGAAATTGCTAAATATTCTTCAAGAATTGTAGTGATGAGTCACCGTGCTGTTGGCTTTTTAACCAGCATCTATGGCATCCCCTATCATAAAATACAACTTATAGAGCACGGCGTACCTCATTTAGAACCCAAAGCCGATAATCCTGTAAAAAACTCACTTGCCTTCAAAGGTAAGAAAGTATTGTTCACTTTTGGATTGATCAGCAGGAACAAAGGGCTGGAAACTGTCATCGAAGCATTACCAAAAATAGTGGAGAATAATCCCGACGTGATGTATGTGATATTAGGTACTACTCACCCTGGCGTGATTCGTAATTCCGGAGAGGAATATAGAGATAGCTTAAAACGCCTGGCCAAAACCCTGAATGTAGAAAACAACCTCACCTTTATTAACAAGTTCGTATCTGAAGAAGAGCTGCACGATTACCTTACCGCCTGCGATATGTACATTACGCCTTACTTAAATGAGGCTCAAATTACCAGTGGAACACTTTCTTATGCTGTTGGCGCTGGCGCAGCAGTAATCTCCACACCATACTGGCATGCTCAGGAGTTATTATCAGACCATAGAGGTCGGTTATTTGATTTTAAGGATGCCAACGGTTTGGCAGATATCGTTAATGAACTTTTTGACGATGAAGAAAAACTAAGAGAGCTTAAAGAAAATGCTTTTGAATATGGTTTGCACTTACGCTGGCCAAGTACCGGGGAAGTATTCGTTGATGTACTGAATGAGGCGGTAGACAAATACCTTTCTGAAAAGGAAACCGGAGGTAAACCGATTATCGATCCTGATATCATGCCTGCCTTCAATTTGGCACACATTAAAAGGCTTACTGATGATACGGGTATCGTACAACATGCCAAATACGGCATCCCTAACTTAAAAGAGGGTTACTGTGTGGATGACAATGCACGCGCATTGTTCTTAACCATCATGGCCTACCAACAGAATAAGAGCAAGGTAGCACTTGAGTTACTGCCTATCTACTTGAGTTACATTCAATACATGCAATGCGATGATGGTAATTTCCGTAACTTCTTAAGCTTTAGAAGAGAGTATTTAGATGAAGTAGGTACAGAAGATTCTTTCGGTCGTACCATTTGGTCTCTGGGTTACCTTATCAACAACGCACCGAACAATTCTTACCGAGAGTTTGCAAAGGAATTATTTCTAAAATCAGTTCCTCACTTTAAAGACCTTAAACACCTTAGGGGATTGGGGAATACTATAATTGGTTTAACTCATTTTATCAAAGCGCATCCTAGTGATGAGCACATCAAAGACCAGTTGGATAAATTGGCAGAGCCTTTAAAAGCGGCTTACCGCAAAAATAAAATCGGGCACTGGCACTGGTTTGAAGAGAAAATGACTTATGACAATGCCATTCTTCCGCTTGCATTAATGAGCTATTACGAGATCAGTAAGGATCAGGAATCTTATGATATCGCTTTTGAAAGTATGGAATACCTTACTCAGAAAACGCTGATCAACGGTTACTTAAACCCCGTTGGAAACGACGGCTGGCTATTCAGAGATGGCCCAGAAATGGCGATCTATGATCAACAAGCGATTGAAACCATGGCCATGGTATTGATGTATTTCAAAGCCTACCAGATCACACACGATAAACTGTACATCAAACAGATGTATACATCTTATCAATGGTTCTTAGGTGAAAATATACTACGCATACCGTTGTTTGATCATGAAACTAAAGGTTGCGCAGATGGCTTGCAAACTCATGGCCTAAACAGGAACCAGGGTGCAGAAAGTACATTGGCTTATTGGATATCGCATGTGGCTGTATTGAAAGCAATGGAGTTTGAATATGAATTTATACAAAGCAGTGATTTAATCGCTGTTCAAAAACAAACTGTTTAATCTTAATGAAAATAGCTGTCCTTGCTCCTGTAGCCTGGAGAACGCCGCCCAGGCATTATGGTCCATGGGAGCAAATGGCATCAAATTTAACTGAAGGACTGGTAGCAAAAGGTGTCGACGTGACACTCTTTGCTACTGGCGATTCCGTAACGGCTGGCAAACTTGATGCAGTAATTGCCCGAGGTTATGAAGAAGATAAAACTGCGGACGCCAAAGTGGTAGAATGCCTCCACATCAGCAACTTGATGGAGAAAGCCGGAGAATTTGATCTCATCCACAATCATTATGATTTCCTCCCTCTGAGCTATTCAAAGCTCATTAACACGCCTTTAATTACTACTATTCATGGCTTCTCATCAGAGAAGATATTACGGGTTTACCAAAAGTATAATGCTGTTGGTCACTTTGTTTCCATTAGCAATGCCAACCGCCATCCCTCACTTAACTACTTAGCAACGGTTTACAACGGACTAAAAACTGAAGAGTTCAGCTATAACACCGATCCTGATGATTACCTGCTCTTTTTTGGCAGAATTCATCCTGATAAGGGTACTGCCGAAGCTGTTCAAATCGCGAAGAAAACAAATCGAAAGTTAATCATTGCAGGTATCGTGCAACACTCAGAGTACTTTAGGGATAAAGTAGAGCCCTATTTGAATGATGATATCGTATTTATTGGTGCTGCCGGTCCGGAGAAAAGAAACGACCTGCTTCGTAACGCTACTGCCCTCCTGCACCCAATCAGCTTTGAAGAGCCTTTTGGATTGAGCGTAGCCGAGGCCATGCTTTGCGGCACACCTGTTATTGCTTTCAACCTGGGCTCCATGCCAGAGTTGATCAAAGACGGACAAACCGGCTTCCTCGTAAACGATGTTGATGGCGCAGTTGCAGCGGTTAATAAATTAGCTGAGATCGATAGATTAAACTGCAGAGAATGGGCTATGGCCAACTTCTCCCAACAAAAAATGGTAGAGGACTACTTGAGCCTCTACCATCATATTTTGTAATCGCGGCGCGATTACAGGATGCTATCCGAGGTTTTCAGTTTCTCCAAAAGGACATCGATACTAACACCTGCAAAGGATGAACAATAATCTGATAGTCCGTAAGGGATAATCAGCTCCCCATTGTGGATGATGGATCCGCACGAATAAAGTACATTAGGCACATATCCTTCACGCTCATCATTGTTTGGAATCACCAATGGTTCTTGTAACCTTCCAATCTCTATAGAGGGGTCATTTAGATCAAATAAACTGGCACCAAGGCAATAACGCCTCATCGGACCCACACCGTGTGTAATCACCAACCAACCGTCTTTTGTTTCGATAGGTGAACCGCAGTTACCAATCTGTATAAATTCCCACGGGAATTTCGGTGTTTGTAGTTTTACCGGGTTATCCCAAACAGTTAGTTTATCTGAATACATCAGGTAATTGTTACAGCCATCTATACGAGACATCATGGCATACTTTCCATTGATCTTTCTAGGGAATAATGCAAGGTTCTTATTTTGTGCGCCTACACCGTGTAGTGGACTAATCTTAAAATCATAAAAGTCTGTTGTTTGCAGCAATTTAGGCATAATCATCGCGCCATCAAAAGCGGTGTAAGTAGCATAGTAGACAATCGAACCATCGTCTTTAACAAACTTTACAAAGCGGGCGTCTTCTATTCCCTTACGCTCAAATTCTGATATCGGGAAAATAACACGGTCTGAAATATCTGTATCCCTCGAAAAACTAATTTCATGGTAGGTATCAGACAACCAGAGTATTTTATCGTACTCCAGCTTCCTCATGTCATCCATCTGAAGGTTTTTAGAATCTAGAATGATTTTTCTTAAAGTAGAATAATCAAACTTGTCTTCTAATTTCAGGCCTACTTCGTCTAGCACCTCTAATTCAATCTTGGAATCAGCACCTTTTTTAAGGAATAGCTTCTTGTTATAAACGGCATTTTTAATTACTTCCGCTTCATCTATATAGTTACCGGCCGGAATAACGGTGATGTCATTATTTCTGTCGATCAGTGCTCTTCTAAATACAACGGATGAAATATGCCCTTCTCCTACTGCCCTAAAACTGATGATCACACGTTTCTCCCCTTCTACCAGGTCAGACTGATCGGGGTCTTCCACAATCGATGGATTAAAGAATGCGGCTGATTCTATGGAATATTCATGTGTAAAATAAGAACCGATCAATAACCTGTGGTATTTTTCAAGATCTTCATAATCAAAACCAGCCTCTTCTATGCTTGCCTTAATTTTCTTACAATGACGGGTAAGAATTTTAGTAATGTTTCGGTGTCTCTTGGAATACTCCTGCAGCAGTGGTGATATAATGCCAAATACTTCAATGTCCGTAAGGCTCATCACATGCTTAATCACATCTAATGCGCGCTCTGCTCCATTAAAAAAAAATCGTGCTATTACCCTCTTCGGATCAGGATATACTTTAACTGGTTTTCGTTCTATCAATAATCTCATGGCTTTATAACGTTTAATTGGAGTAGAAAGATTTATTAATTTATTCTTTTTTGGTGATTATTTTTTCCGCTCCAGTTCTCTGTCCATTTCCAGCATGTCTACCTGGTCTGGTGTTTCAAAATCTCCAATCAAATACTTATTAAAATGATCTGCCAGCTTCCAGAAGGCATATTCGGTTAGGTCGCCAAATCCGTGTCGCTGTCCCGGCAATATAACAAATTCGAATCTTTTACCCTCTTTCATTAATGCATTTGCCAACCTAATTGTATTCGCCGGATGCACATTGTTGTCAATATCGCCCGTCATGATCATCAAATGTCCTTTCAGGTTCTTAGCAATTTGCGGGTTTTTATCAATATCGTAGGTAAATGTTGTATCGCCCTTGGCAGAAACAATCTCTTTAACGCCATGGTGCTTCTCGCTCCACCACCTGTTGTAAATACTATTGTCGTGATTTCCGGCTTTGGAAACTGCTACTTTGAAAAAATCCGGATAGACCAGCATGGCGGCGGTCGACATAAACCCGCCTCCGGAGTGACCGGTTATTCCTACTTTGCTGGCATCTATATATTTATATCTATCTGCCAATTGTTCTATTGCTGCTTTTTTATCTGCAAGTCCGTAATCTCTCAAATTACCATATCCAAAGGTATGGTACCATTTAGACCTGGCGGGATTTCCTCCTCTGTTACCTACAGAGATCACGATGTAACCCAATTGCGCAAGGCGATCTGTGTTGTCCATGCTTTTGGTAAACGACTTATTTACCGCCTCCGTCTGCGGACCAGGGTAAACATATTCTATAATAGGATATTTTTTATTCGGGTCGAAATCAAACGGCTTATACATTACGCCATAAATATCGGTGATACCGTCATCCGCCTTTACCTTAAACGGTTCTGGAAATTTATAACCACTAGCCATTAACAAACTCAAATCAGTAGTTTCCAGGTTCATCACCACCCGGCCATTATTGTCCATTAGAACAGATTTTGGTGCTGTATTCACCCTTGAATAATTGTCTACAAAGAATTTGGCTTCATCATTCATATTTACTGCATGATCGAAATCACCGGCATCCAATAGCTTTAAGCCTGTTCCGTCAAATTTGATGCTGTACAGATGGTAATAATAAGGATCTTCTTTTCCTTCCCTGCCGTTTGCCGTAAAGTACAACACCCTGTTTTTCTCATCAATGTTTACAATGTTTTCGGTGTGGAACGGACCTTTGGTAATCTGGTTTTTCAACTTTCCGTTACCATCATACAAGTAAAAATGGCCCCAGCCATCTCTTTCCGACCAGTGGATAATTTCTTTACCATCATTAATTAGGCCCGGCCTGTTAATTTCTACATAGGTATTAAAGCGCTCATCAATCAGCGGGGTAACTTTCTCCGTGCTGATGTCTATGGAACAGAAATCTATTCTTTTTAAATCTCTGCTGGTGCGCGAAAAGTAAAACCTGTTATTATTACCCAACCATAATGAAGGCCTAAATTCATTGTCACGGTCCTTATTTAAAGAAGGTGCCGACCAAACAGAAACAGATTGATCCTTAAAGGCAGATACGTTTAGTTTTTTGAATGTTTTCGCTGCAAAGTTGAACAATAAAAGTTCATCAATTGGCGATTCCTTTTCACCGGGCATTTGATACTTATAGGTTTCCAGGGTTGGTCTGCCCGCTGCCGTATTGTTGATCACCCAAAGGTCTTTTACTTTTCTGGAGTCTGTACGGTCCAGCACGAAATATTTTGAATTTGGCGACCACATCACGAAAGCCCTGCGTCGCTTTTTGTTATTCTTTAGCTCATCCTCATTGGATTCCCCGTCTCCATCACTTCCATAAGCATAGAATTTAACGCCATCTTTAGTAAGCTGATGTTCTACAATAGTACTGTCATCTTCATTCTTAACGGCTTTTCTGTAGTTCTCTTTGTCCATCCAGTAGAGGTTGTAATTTCTGCTGAAGATGATGGCAGAAGAATCCGGCGCTACAGATCCCCAGGAAGGCTTAGCTTTAGGTTTGGTAAAATTGGGTACTTCCGTTAGTTTTTGTGTAGCGATGGTATACGTAAAATTATATACTTTCTTTTGCATAGAATCAGCAGCCTTCTTGTCTTTACGGTCCTTCTTCAACTCATCTACGGTACTGTTTACTTCAAAGGTCAGGCTTTTCTCATCTGCCGCAAACTTCAAATTAAGCAATGGCAGGTGCTGTGCATCAAAAGGATCACGGATAATGGTGGTAATCTCCGCGGCCAGTTTCGCATTGTCAAAAATCTTCTTTTTGCTTTTAGTCACCGGATCAACCAAATACCATTCTTTACCATTCGGCGTTTCATACTCATACCAAAAGCGATTGCTTAATTTCAGCCAATGTGGATCAACTGCAGTAGAGTAAACCATTTTTCGCACCTTTGCAGGAGAAAACCTGGACGCCAATTGGTAGTTTGCTTTAGGTGCCGCACTAACCGCTTCTGTAAGTGTAAAGGTTTTAACCTGAGAAATGGCGCTATAAGCGAGGCAAAAATTCATTAAAAATAAAAAGTACAGTTTCTTCATATCGTTTAGCTAATTGAAACGCTAAAATATTGATTAAAAATAAGCCTCACTTGTATTTAATTGTAATAAAAGTGATAGTTCCAGCAGTAATTAATCAGTTGATTTTATAGTTTTGCATCAAACATTCTATAAATGAAGCGACACCTGTTATCCTTATTTACTGCAGCGGTTATTTTAACAACCGGATGCCAGTCTAAGTCAGAAGCCAACAATACTTCTGCAAATCCTAACGACTCTACAGCAACCACTGCTGAAGCAACTGATGGAAGCAATCAAGTTCCACCCTCAGGCAAGATCGACATCAATAAAATAAAAGTGGCGGATGCCAAGACCATCCTGGCCAGAAAACAGGTGCCTATTCTTTGCTATCACCAAATCAGGAACTGGAAACCCACTGATGGTAAAGTAGGTAAAGATTACATTGTAGAAGTTCAAAATTTTAAAGATCAGGTTAAAATGCTGGCCGATAGTGGTTACCACTCCATCTTGCCAGATCAATTGTATGCCTATTTGAATACAGGAGCGCCACTTCCAAGCAAGCCCATTATGTTTACATTTGATGATACAGACATGGATCAGTTTACCATCGCTGCACCTACCTTAAAGAAATATGGCTTCAAAGCTGTGTATTTCATCATGACCGTGTCCATCGGCAGAAAAGGCAAATTTGTAGACTATATGAGTAAAGAGCAGATCAAGGCGCTATCTGATGCAGGAAACGTTATCGGTAGTCACACTTACGATCATAAGAACTTTAAAAAATACGCAGGTAAAGACTGGGAAGAGCAACTGGACAAACCAACTAAGAAATTAGAAGAAATCACTGGTAAAAAGATGACAGAATTTGCTTATCCATTCGGATTGTGGAATGCCGAAGGTATCCCTCAATTAAAGAAAAGAGGCTTCAAAATGGCTTTTGCCCTTTCTACAAAACGTGATGAAAGGGAGCCTCTGTTTACCATCAGAAGAATCATTGCAAGCGGTTATTGGAGTCCAAAAACCCTAAGCAACAGCATTAAGAACAGCTTTTAACGGCTGTTCTTAAACTACTTCTTGTATCAAATAGGTCTTACCGTTAAAGTCGAAACCATCTCCCTTTGCTTTCTCCAGCAGCAATTTCCCTATCGGGGATGCAGGCGAGATCGCAAAGATGGTTTTATCATCCACATGCAGTTGTCCCGCGCTAACGCTGATGTAGAAAGAACCCTGGTTGGTCAGCACCAAACTGCCATGCGTAACCTTTGCCGATTGTAACGACACATCAACAGATTGCAGCACCCTCAAATTATCCTGGGCATCAATTAATAAACGCTTATTCCTGTCAATATCCTGCTGCATCATCTCCCTGCTCGTTTCATACTTATCGCCGGCACTACTTTTCGTATCGTCGTTACTCGCCTCGCGGGCTTGTGCCAGGGCGGTTTCTGCAGTTTGAATGCGCTGCTCCATAAAGCTCCGGCACAATTGGTAAAGCGTTTCCTTAATATTTTGCATATTCTAAAATTCTATCCATTTGGTTTTACTTTCAATAGAAGTGCGTGCAGCTTCACGTGGCTTTTCGTTATGGTATCCCATATAAAAGAGGCCAAAGCATTTCTCTTGCTCCTCTAAGTTAAGATAATCCTTCAAATCTGCAATCATTCCCGGCGAACTCCAATAAGCTCCTACGCTTAATGCCTCAGCAGTAAGGGCCATATTTTGCACAGCACATGCCAACGCCGCTATTTCTTCCCACTCCGGCAATTTTTCCGGACTCAATTTCGCGTTCAGTGTAATGATACAACTGGCCTGTGCCGCCTTCTCCGTAATGCTGTCGTATTTTTTGGCCAGAAACTGATGCTCTGGAGTCGTCTCCTTATACAACCTCGCCAATTCCTTTCCCAGGTTTTCCTTTCCCTCATTCCTAAAAACAATAAACCTCCAGGGCTGTGTCAATTTGTGCGTAGGCGCGTAATTGGCGCTTTCCAGAATTTGCTTAATTACCTCCACAGGAATCTGCTCGCCGGTATAGCTAATTGGAAAGATACTTCTTCTGCGCTTTATAATAGAACTGATGATTTCAATCTCTGTTTTCATGTTCATTTTATCTGTATACCAACAAAAATATAATTTAACGTGATGCGCAATGTTTGCTCAAAGTCTTTTTTACAACCCTTGCACGAGCAAAAAAAGCTATGCTTTCCGTCGCCTCCAAATGGTGTATCGTTTGCAGCAATTCTTCTTTAATCCACGAGAAGCGGAAGCTGAGGTTAGCCAGACTTTGCATACAATGCACTTTGGTTGCCACAAGCACATTGTTATCAATTAGCCAGGTAAACAAAACCTCAATAACTGGCTCTAAATTTATCTTGCTTAAAGGCTCTTTATAACAGCTATTTACGCGCTTATCTGTAAGGATAGAAATCATCTTACTGTAATGGCGCATTGACGATTGATTTTTCTGTCTTGGCAGGAGCTCGAATAGCAAACCAATATGATCAGCAAACGCAGAGGGTTCGTTTACCATTAAATATTCCAGCATCCATGCGGCTCTAAATGCAACTTCTTTCTTTTTATGAAAGGTCAACTCAAAGAGATTACGGATATCCACTTCACGGCTATCCAGTATACGGGTTAAATTTGCTACCATCTGAAAATGCATGGGCAGCGACAGTGCAATTAGAAGTTCTTCTTTATCCACAATTACTAAAATAAAAAATATAAAACTAAAAAATGCCAGCTTAATCAATTTGTAAATAATGCCTACCTTTGCGGCTTATTCAACAATATGATTTCAGTATCCAATCTATCCCTCCGTTACGGAAAACGCACCTTATTTGAAGATGTAAACTTAAAGTTTACCCAGGGCAATTGCTATGGTGTAATTGGCGCAAATGGTGCCGGCAAGTCTACCTTTTTAAAAATCTTATCTGGTGAAGTTAACCAGACCACCGGAAGTGTAGCCTTTACCCCTGGTGAGCGCATGGCGGTTTTAAAACAAAATCACTATGAATTTGATGAATTTTCTGTAATTGAAACCGTAATGATGGGCCACAAAGAGCTGTACGACATCATGAAGGAAAAGGACGCCATCTATCTTAAGGAAGATTTTTCTGATAAAGACGGAGAGCGTGCAGGTGAACTTGAGAACAGGTTTGCAGAAATGGACGGTTGGAACATGGAAAGCAACGCGGCAACCATGTTGAGCAACCTGGGCATTAAAGAAGAGCACCATTATAAACAACTTAAAGAACTGGATGGTAATCAAAAAGTTCGTGTCCTTTTGGCACAAGCGCTTTTCGGTAACCCCGATATCTTGCTGCTGGATGAGCCTACCAATGATTTGGACATCGATACCATTGCCTGGCTGGAAAACTTCCTGGCAGATTACCAAAGCATCGTTTTGGTGGTATCTCACGATAGGCACTTCCTGGATGCAGTTTGCACCCACATTGTAGATATCGATTTCGCTAAAATGAACATCTACTCTGGTAACTATACCTTCTGGTACGAATCCAGCCAATTGGCATTGAAACAACGGAGCGACCAGAACAAGAAATTAGAAGAAAAGGTAAAAGAGCTTCAGGAATTTATCCAACGTTTCAGCGCCAATGCTTCTAAATCTAAACAGGCAACGTCACGTAAAAAAGCGCTCGATAAAATTGACATCTCAGAGATTAAGGCGTCAAGCAGAAAGTATCCTGCCATCTTATTCAATAACCTGGGCAGGGAAGCTGGTGATCAAATCCTGCAAGTAGAGAACTTATCTTACACCTTAAATGGTGAAGTCATGTTCAAAAATGTCAGCTTCATGGTCAACAAAGGCGATAAAATCACGGTACTTTCTCCAAACAGCCTGGCCACCACAGCCTTTTACAACATCTTGACAGGCAGGGAAAAGAACTACACCGGCGAATTCAAATTTGGTGTTACCATTAACATCGCGGATATCCCGAATGACAACTCTCAATATTTTGAAGGAAAAGATGAGAACTTGGTCGACTGGCTAAGGGAATATTCAGGTACCGACCAGGATGAGCAATTTGTAAGAAGTTTCTTAGGTAGGATGCTATTCTCTGGTGAAGAGGTGCTAAAAAATGTAAAAGTACTTTCCGGTGGAGAGAAAATGAGGTGCATGTTCTCGCAAATGATGCTTAGACATGCGAACTTATTGCTGCTAGACGAGCCAACGAATCACCTGGATCTGGAGTCAATTACCGCGCTCAACAACGGATTGAAAGATTTTAAAGGAACGGCTTTGTTTACTTCACGAGATCACGCACTTACGGAATCAGTAGCTACACGTGTGATCGAGCTGACAGCAAACGGTGCTATCGATAAAATGATGACGTACGATGAGTACATTAAAACTGAAGATTTCGCCAGGTTAAGAAGCCATAAATAATTTAAGATGAAGAAACTACTTTTTGCATTACTGTTGTTAGCCGGCTTCGCCGCTAAAGCGCAGCACAATCCAGATGATCAGATCATTTCAGATAACTGGGATGTGATCGGAAGTGTAGATTTCAAAATTGTTAAGGATACAGAAATGTATGCGGTTTATAACAACAACATTAAAAAGTTTGCCAATAAGCCTTTCGAGCTGGAGGGCTATATCGTACCGATAAAAGATGGGATGAAACAAACCAAATTCATGTTATCTACCCTACCCATCAACCAGTGTTTCTATTGCGGAAAAAATGGCGTACCGATTATGGTGATGGTCGAGATGACTGAGCCCATCAAATTCACCTATCAAACAGTTAAAGTAAAGGGCACGCTTAAATTGAATGCTGGGAATGCGATGGACAATCCGCCCATTTCATTGGCTGCTGCCGTACTAAACTAAATACTAAAAACCCAATCTTATTTTTCTGCTCGATTTAGAAATAAATCCGCATTTCGAAAAATAAGATTGGGTTTTTTAAAAGTCAAACGCCAACTAGTGACCAGAATGCCCGTCAGCTCCATGAGCATGACCATGGCTTAACTCTTCTGGTGTAGCCTCACGTACCGCAAGTATCTCACCAGCAAAGATTAGGTTTTTACCGGCCATTGGATGGTTCAAATCTACAGAAACGGTGTCCTCATGTATAGCAGTAACACCTGCTCTGAAATGGTTTCCCTGATTGTCTTGCAAAGGAATCACATCACCTACCGCAGGCAGATCCACATCTTTAAACATGTCTTTTGGTAAATCAGCATAAGCACCTGGATCTAATTCTCCATAACCATCTGCTGCAGTTAATTCGAAGCTATATGGATCGCCAACCTGCAAACCAGCCAAATGCTCTTCAAACTTTGGCAACATCATTCCTGTGCCATATAAAAATGTCAATGCATTTTCCTGATCAGCTTTCTCTACAAAAACTTGTTGTCCTTCTTCATTAGTCGTATGCAATTCGTACGTTAATGACACTACTGTATTGGGTTTAATACTCATTGTGATGTTATTTAGTTATCAACTGTAATGCTTCATCAACCGTACTTACGGGCAACTGGCACGCTTTATTTCGGCAAATATAGATTTTTGTTTCAAAGCTTTGCTTATCTTTTAACAATGGAAGCTCAGAATTTGTTCCTGCTAAAAAAACTTTGTTCGGAATGTAATGGTGATTGAAGGCCTTCTTAATTTCCAACAACCCCTCCCCTGTTATCGCGATCTCATTCATGCCAAATACCTCGTTTAACAACTGTATACCCCAATTGGAATAGGCGGAGCCATAGGTTTTAATTTGAGGGAAAACGGCCGCCAGCATCGCAGCAGCTTTATCTAAAAACAATTGATCGTCAAACAATAAACCCAGTTTGTGCAGGTTTTGGGCCATCACAGAATTGGCAGCTGGAATCACATTGTCCATAATCTCGTGCTTTCTGGCAATAAGCGCTTCACTTTTTATAGAGGTGTAGAACAACATCGGACTATGGCTATCCATAAAATTCTCCAGCACATAATCTGTTAGTCTCCTTGCAGCACTCAACCAGCGCTCCTTAAAATCCGTCTCATACAAGGCAAGCAATGCCTCAATAAACAGGGCATAATCGTCCAAAAACCCATTGATGCTCACTTTGCCACTCTTATAATTTCTATACAATCCACCATCCTCGGTCTGCAATTCGGCCAGGATAAAATCAGCCGCCTTTTGGGCCAGCAAATAGTAGTGATCATTGTTAAACACCTGCGCCGCATCCGCCAGACCTTTAATGGCAATGCCATTCCATGCCGTCAAACACTTATCATCCAAACCTGGCCTTACTCTCTTACTTCTAACTTTAAGCAAGGCGGCCTTGGCCTTTCTTATTTTATCCTGAAGCTCCAGTATCGTCAGCCCTTTAACCTCGGCATACTCCTCCTCAGAAAATTTGGTCAACAGAATGTTCGTCTGTTCCTCTTCCCAGTTGCCTGCTTCGGTAACATGGAAATAATCGTGCAGCACTTCAGCGTCTTCTCCAAGCACAGCATCAAATTCCAATTGGTCCCACACATAGAATTTACCTTCAACACCCTCACTATCTGCATCAAGCGCAGCGTAGAACAATCCTTGTTCTGATAACATTTCCCGTTCCAGCCAGGCTACCGTCTCTTCCACAACTTCTTTAAATCGCGGCGACCTTGAATATTGATAGGCCTCTGCATAAAGACCAATTAACTGCCCGTTATCATAAAGCATCTTTTCAAAGTGAGGCACATGCCAGTTGCCGTCCACAGAATACCTGGCAAATCCGCCGCCAACATGGTCATATATGCCGCCCATTGCCATCTTTTCTAAGGTAAGCAGCGTTGATACATGCGTGGCATCATCTTCCATAAGCCTGCTGTACCGCAGCATAAACTTCCAGTTGTTGGGCAAAGGAAATTTTGGCGCCCTGTTATACCCACCTTCCGCCATATCAAACAACCTTTTCCAGGGCTCTGTTATCGCTGTCAAATCTGCTCCGCTGTAAGCCTGGGGCTCCAAAGCCACCAATACCTTTTCAGAGTTGTTGATGCCATCGGTTAGTCGGTCTGCATATTGGAATGCTTTTTCCGGTTCTGTAGCCCAAAGGTTTGATACGCTCAACAGGACATTGATCCAATCGTCCTTTCTAAAATAGGTACCTCCGTAAATTGGCCGCTGGTCTGGCAAACATATACAGTTCAATGGCCAGCCGCCACTGCCTGTCATCAACTGGATGGCCATCATATAGATCTGGTCTATATCTGGTCGCTCCTCCCTGTCCACTTTTATGCAGATGAAATGTTGGTTCATCACCTCCGCAACTTCATGGCGTTCAAAGCTTTCACGTTCCATCACATGGCACCAGTGACAAGCTGAATAGCCGATACTCACCAAAATCAGCTTGTTTTCCCGTTTCGCCAATTCCAATGCCTCTTCTCCCCATTCAAACCAATTTACCGGGTTATGGGCGTGCTGTAATAAATATGGGGATGATGCCTTGATCAGGCGATTAGGTTCTGAATTCATATTTTAAAGGTAGAAAGATAACTTGTATTTTTACGGAACAAGCCTTATGCCATGAAAATCTCCCACATCGAAATTTACCGCTTCAGTATTCCAACAGAGCCCTTTGTTATCGCTACCGGAACAATGTATTTTGCTCAAAATGTTTTAGTTAGGATCTATACTGATCAGGGCATCCATGGCGTAGGCGAATGTTCTGCCTTTCCTATGATTGTTGGCGAAAACCAGGAAACTTGCATAGTTATGGCAAAAGAATTTGCGCGTATCTTAATTGGTAAAGATCCTTTGGACATCCCGTCCAGGATGGACGACCTCCTTGGTTATGCCGCGCACAATGGAACGATAAAAAGCGCGTTCGACATGGCGCTGTTTGATATTGCGGCCAGGAACGAGAACTTGCCACTCTACGCATTCCTCGGTGGGACTAAAAGAAGTATCATAACCGACATCACCATTGGCATCAACACCCCAGAAAAGATGGCGGAGGCGGCAATTGCATTGAAAGCCAAAGGCTGCAGCATTATCAAGATAAAATTGGGTAAAGAGGTACATGAGGATATAGAACGCGTCAAACAGATTAGGGCAGCTGTTGGTGAGAAGATCAAATTGCGACTGGATGCCAACCAGGGCTGGTCGTTCGACGAGGCATTATATGCCCTTGGCGCCATTGCTCCCTATGATATTGAGTTTTGCGAACAACCCATGCGCACCTGGTACGACGACAAATTGCCTGAGCTTCATGCCAACTCTCCAATAAAGATCATGGCCGATGAAAGTTGTTACAACCACCATGATGCCCGGAAATTAATCAATAGCCAGTCATGCTCCTATATCAACATCAAGTTCTCTAAATCCGGCGGGATATTGGAAGCCCAGAAAATTCATGAAACTGCCCTCCAGGCAGGCATCAAATGTATGATGGGCGGCATGCTGGAAACCAGGATCGCCATCAGCGCCAGCATGCATTTCGCGCTGGCCAGTCCCAATATCGTATTCTTCGACATGGATTCGCCCCTATTAGGCCACCTTATCGATCCGGTTATTGGTGGCATTACCTATCATAATTACACGATTGAAGTTCCGGATACACCGGGCATAGGGGCCGATGCAGATCCGGCATTCCTGGAAGGTTGCGAAAAATGGATAATTAATTAGTCAGTCGGGCTATTTGATCAGCATCCTGCTAAAGGCCAGACTATCGCCATTAAAAGAATTAAAATCAACTACATGATTGATGCCGCTCACCTTCGCCTGATCAGAATGCTGCCAGAAATGCCAGTTCACGCTCGATGCTACCTTTAACTTGGGCTGATTGTAATGTGCAATCCAAAGCGGGTACTCGTCAAAGTGGCCCTGCAGGTAGTCCTTGTAGAACGATAATCCAGTATAAATAATTGGCTTCACGCCAGTTTTCTTCTCCACAAAGGTTAAAAATGCAGAAAGCTGCACACGCATCTTAGATGCCGGTATCCCATTCAATTCCTCAATATCACATACCGGCGGTAAGTCCCCAGCCTCAAATTTTACAGTCTGCAGAAAAAACTTCGCCTGCCATTCGCCAGACTTCTTTGGCAACAGGTAATGATAGGCCCCGCAAATAATCCCGGCCTTGGGCGCCTCCCTCCAATTGCGCTGAAAATAGGGATCAACATTGAAAAGCCCCTCGGTTGCCTTGATAAAAGCAAACTGGATCTTCACATCGTCCTCCTCCATCAACTTAACCTGCTTCCAATCTATTTTACCTTGATAATAGGACACATCAATACCATGGATCTGGTTTCCCTTAGGTATCCGGATGTTAAAACTCCTGTAGCTGCGATAATTTGGATCCTCTCCCCAGTCTTTCACCCAGCGCCAGGTAGAACTGAATCCTTTAATGATATAACCGTAATAAAAGGGCGAAAAAAGAACCAACAACAGACCTACGATAACGAACTTCCATTCCCTGGATAAGCCTTTACCTTTTTTTGTCACCCGCTTACGGGGAACCGGTTTTTTCTTTGGAAAAGCAGCAGGTTTGGGGATGGTCGACTTACGTTTAGGGGCTGGCATGTTAGCTGCAAAAGTACAATAACACGTTTAAAATAAAAACACCAATGTTCCTGATCGCATCCGCAGCAATTTATCATAGCTGCGAGGAGAGAAGGAATATTGGTGTTTTTATAAACTAAGGATAAAACTATCCTTTACTCAATTCCGCAAAATACTTATGAAATAAAGGAAGCGTTTCAATCCCTTTGTAATAATTATAAATGTCGTATTTCTCATTTGGCGAGTGCAACGCATCACTATCCAATCCAAAACCGAACAATACAGATTTGATGCCCAATGCACTTTCAAACAACGCTACAATAGGAATACTGCCCCCGCCCCTGGTTGGGATTGGTGCTTTACCAAAAGAATCAACAATAGCCTTTTCCGCAGCACGGTAAGCAGTGCTGTCCGTAGGCGTAACCACCGGTTCACCACCATGATGTGCCGTAACCTTAACTTTAACGGTAGCTGGCGCGATGCTTTCAAAATGCTTGGTAAATATATCAGCAATCTCTTCAGAGCTTTGGTTGGGTACCAAACGCATAGAGATTTTTGCATTCGCTTTGGAAGGAAGTACGGTCTTCGCACCTTCACCAATGTAACCGCTCCAGATGCCGTTCACTTCAAGTGTAGGCCTGGTACCCGTGCGTTCAAGCGTAGAATAACCTTTCTCTCCCCATTCTGAGGCGATATCCAAATCAGTTTTATACTCATCCAAATCAAACGGGGCAGAATTCAATGCCTTCTTCTCCTCATCTGTCAATTCAATCACCTTATCGTAAAATGCCGGGATCGTAATGTGGTTGTGCTCATCATGTAATGAAGCAATCATCTTACAAAGAATGGTAGCCGGGTTAGCAACAGCACCGCCATATACACCAGAGTGCAAATCGCGGTTAGGGCCAACAACTTCTACTTCCATATAAGCCAAACCTCTCAAACCGGTCTCAATAGAAGGGTTTTCCATACTGATCATTGAAGTATCAGAAATTAATACCACATCAGCCTTTAAACGGTCAACATTGGCGTTCACAAAAATCCCCAGGTTTGCAGATCCAACTTCCTCCTCACCCTCTATCATAAACTTCACGTTACAAGCCAGGGTATTGGTTTTCATCATCAATTCAAATGCCTTAACATGCATATAAAACTGACCTTTATCATCACATGCACCGCGGGCATAGATTTTACCGTCCCTCACGGTTGGCTCAAACGGCGGTGTTTTCCACAGTTCCAATGGATCAGCAGGTTGCACATCATAGTGCCCATAGATCAAAACAGTTGGTAAACTAGGGTCAACTATCTTTTCACCATAAACAATCGGGTAACCGGCAGTTTCACAGATCTCTACCTTATCGGCACCTGCTTCCTTTAACTTACTGGCCACATAATCCGCGGTTTTAAGAACGTCATCTTTGTATTTAGGATCCGCGCTTACCGATGGGAAACGCAACAACTCAAACAGCTCCTCTAAAAAACGCTGTTTATTTTCTTCTACATATTTTTTGATCTCTTGCATGGCAAATGAATTTAGGCAAATATAGTTATTTCGTAAAAAGCACGGTACAATCTCCGGGAATAACATACTCAAGATGGCCACCAGCTGCCGGTCTAGCTTTTAATGGCTTCCGCTGCCCTTTTACAGTAACCTCAACTGCCGGGATCTTCTTCCTTCCGGTTTTCACCAGCAGCATTCTGCATTCCAATCGCCCATCACCCAATACCTTAAATTTAATTTGTTTCCCGCTTTGTATTTCGAATCCAGAAGTCGGGTAATCCACATAAATCATGAAATCCTCACCCGGCACTTCCAGGTAATGTCGTGGCAAGATCCCAAAGGCATTTCCCGCGCCGTATACTTCCTGACCAACAGTCCCGGATTTCAACCAGCCATCTTGCAGATCCTCCAATGCAATCCATAATTTAGGGTCTACCTCACCTATCTTCGGCGTTACCTCCAACATCTCATCGGGCAACATGGTAGGATAATAGTACACTGCCCGGTTTACCACGTACCTGATAAATTCGGCGAGCAAGAGCTTAACGGATGGCAAAAGGTCTACTCCTTCGGCATGCTTCAAATAGTCGTGTAACGCGCAAAACACCTCCTGCTCTTCATAAGCCGCAGTATAAGGAGCGTCGTTCAATGGGTAAAGAGAAAAGAATTTAGGGAAATTTTTACCATAGCCATAATTACAATCCCACAACTGTGTGTTTCTAAATATTCCGGCCAAACAGCCATAACTCAAATCCAGATACAACTCATTTTTGGTCAGCTTATATAGCCTAAGTAAGGCGCCCGCAGCAAAAGCAGTGTTGTTGGCTTGGTAAAATAGCTCAAACCCATATCCAACTAATGCCTTAGCTGCTTTTTCAGCCTCGTTCAGATAACGTTTGTCTTTAGTCAGCTCCCATGCCTGCAACATCACATGGGCATAAATGCCGGCCACATCCTTCTCACCGCCTTTGCCTTCCGCAGTTTCCGCTTTTACTACTTCAAGCGTGTCCATTTTGTAAAATACAGGCCATTGGTACTTAAAGTGATGGGCTACTTTTATCGCAAACTCCAGAGAGTTCATAAAGAGTTCTTTAGCAACTTTATCGCCTTTTAAAGCCAGTCGGGATAGATTTAACAGGGGGTGATGGAGATACCAGGAATCCATTACCTTAGGTACTTTTTGCTCTTCCTCCCCTTTCAATTTCCCCTCCGCAGCAGGCAGCCAGCGCATAATGGTGCCCAGTTTATTATCGTAAAAAGCAGGCAAGCCTTCTTTAATGGTCTTCATCACCTTCAGTTCTTTTTTACTCCACTCTACATAGTCCAGTAAGGGTAGTAATACCGCCAGCTGCACCATAATCTCCGGTGGTGTCTCATAATCACTCACGTAAGCGTTGAAGTATTTGTGGCCGGCTACTTGCGACCAGCATCCGGGGCTTTCTATCAGGTCCTTCAAGCCCTTATCCAGTATCTCCGGCCAGGGCTGGTAACTGGTAGCTGGTTTCGGTAACAACAAGTAAAGCCTCGCCAGCATGTTCAAATACTGCCTGGCCACATCGGCCTCCGCCTCTGGTATCTCCTCAGTAAAGCACACCAGGGCATCGCTAATGGTCACCTCTTTTCCTGCCAGCAATGGCTTTTTGGTGATGGGTAATGAAAAACCAAGTTCCGGCCATTCTCCGCCGACTGAATCTCCCAGGGATGCTTCCGTTTCATCACAGTACTCAGAAATAGCGGTCAGGTTTTGCAAATAAAATATCGATGCCGATCGTGGCCTGGTTTGCGTTAAATAGATAAATCCTGTCCGCGTTCCAAACTGACTCGCATGGATTTTCCCTGCCGTATCCTCTTCCTCACCTGTTTTTGATACAAATAAAATATCCTTAGGCCAATAAGGAATCATCAAATCGCGAAGGGGTAACAGTATTGTCGTATACCGCAGTACCGGCATTTCCTGGGCTTCGTCTACAGCAATTTTCACTGTTTGCGTACCATAAGCGGTCTCCAATTCCAGTTCCATTCCATAAGCGGTTTCCCTAGCGTTGGCGACCTTCGGTTGCAGCGGACTATACGCACAGCGAAAACAGGAAGTTCCACCATTTGGTAGGTCTACCTTCACCCAGATGCCATCGTTTGCAGCAATGATGTAGAATTGAAACTTGCCAGAAGTTAGGCGCTTTAAAGGTTTATCGGCTGCAACAAGATCACTACTTGCCAAAACAGCCCATGGGGACAATGCATTCATACAAGTGTATTTAGTAAGTGTATATCGCTTTCAACTGCTCCGCTAACAAGAACATTCCTAATTTGTTTTTGTTAACAGATAAAATCCATCGTTACTATGAAAGATCTTGCCAAACGTTTCCCACAAAATCCATTGCTCCTCCCTAAGGATATTAAAGCCAGTGCTGAAGGTCTGCAAGTCATCTGCTTGCTCAACCCCGGTGTTTTTACCTTTAAGGATAAAATCTGGTTGTTGGTTCGCGTGGCCGAAAGCGTAAAACAAGTAGAAGGCTGGGCATTCATACCGGCTTTAAATGATGAGGGTAAACTGGAGATCATTGAGGTGCCCTTGAACGACCCTGATTTAATCGCAACTGATGCCAGGGTATTCAATTACCAGGGACTGGATTACCTCACCACCGTCTCTCATCTGCGTTTATTGAGCAGCACAGATGGAATTAATTTTAAAGAGGAAGAAGGCTATCCTGGAATTTTTGGAAAAGGAAAACTGGAGCGCTACGGAATTGAGGACTGCCGGGTTAGCTTTTTGGAAGGACTGTATCACCTCACCTACACTGCGGTATCTGATAGTGGAGTAGGCGTTGGTTTACAGACCACGGCCGACTGGCAGCATTTTGAACGTATGGGTATGATCTTGCCGCCCCACAACAAAGACGTGGCAATTTTTACAGAAAAAATCAATAACAAGTATTACGCCCTGCACCGGCCAAGCAGTAAAGATATAGGTGGCAATTACATCTGGCTTGCAGAATCGCCAGATGGGTTACACTGGGGAAATCATCAATGTATCCTAAAATCCAGGGCGGGAATGTGGGACAGCGCACGCGTTGGCGGTGGTGCCGCTCCTATCAAGACTCCACATGGTTGGCTGGAAATCTACCACGGGGCAACAGCAGAACACCGGTATTGTTTAGGAGCATTCCTGATGGATTTGAATGACCCTTCTATAGTATTAGCCAGAAGCATAGATCCAATTATGGTACCAACAGAGAATTACGAACTCAGTGGTTTTTTTGGTTTCGTTGTATTCACAAATGGGCACCTGGTTGATGGCGATCAGTTGACCATTTATTATGGCGCAGCCGATGAGTTTGTTTGCGGGGCAACGTTTTCAATTGCTGAAATTTTGGATTCACTACTTTCCCCTGCCTCAATTAACCGGTAAGTTAACGTAGCAAAAACAGCAAACACCACATGTGCCGGAATGCGCTGCAGGTAAAAATTGGTGTAATCAAGGGAAGGTGGCAAGGGATGAATTTTAAAAGTGGCTTTCCAGATCAGTAAGCCAACAATTCCGCTGGCCAATCCCAGCAGCAGACCGTTTCGCAGGTTGTGTTTTATTTTTCCCGTCTCCCACAGTTCTACAAATACGGCAGCAAATACAAAACCCATGGCGTAATGCGCACCCCAACCGGCAATTACCTTCGACCGCTTGGAAAGAAACGGCGCCAGTCGCCCAATCATCGTGGCCAAATGTTCCGGCTCCCTGTAGTTTTCAGTACCGATTAGGGTCATCAAAGCGCTACCCGCAGTCATAAAAGTGGTACCACCTATACCGGTTATTAGTGTTTTCTCAGCTTGGTTCATCTTTCTCATACAGATCACTTTCTGTACGCATAACAACAAGAATTCCAACTAGTTTTACAGGATTTACGGTTTGAAGGAGATTCTTCAAGAAATTACCTAGATATACATTTTAGGTTTCCTACTTATTATTTAATTCTTGTCGAACTTTAGCAACGTACGCTACCGAGACTTCTGCAATTCGGGCAGCTTGTTCATCAGAAAAACCAAGTTCTAGAATTAAGTTTTCTACCACTGCCTGACTTTTCTTGGCTTCTCCTTTGCGATAAAAAATGTCGTTTTCTTCTTTAAAAAATGTAGTTACAGATTGCATAGCTTTTTCAAATTGATGTTCAACGTTGGTTCGCAATTGCACAAATATACGCAATTGCTTAAAATATTTATTTCTTGTTAGATTACTTTCAGTAGCATTAATTTCGTCTATTATACTCTGGATCACGACAGACGGGGGATCATCCCCCATATCAGCTAGTATTCCCAACATCCTTACTTCAGGATTTTTTGTTTTGAGGAAGAGCTTGTGGCTGACTTTCGAAATTCGGATCAGCTCGTAATTATATTTCAGGTTAGGAGTCTCAATCTTCGAGGTCATTGTCGGTTTGATTTCTTTTAGAAATATAACAAACTGCTTCACGGGAATTTTGTACCTACGCATTAGCATGATACTATACTCAGCCATTCGATAAACCATGTCATTTTCATTTTGTACCTGAAATTCAACGTGAAGGATGTAAATGTTTCCCTTGCTATCCGTTATCTTTTTTAAGGCATCTGGTTCTCGTTCTTTAGTATGCTGGATGTCATCGGGTATTTCCTCACTTTCGATAACGTCAAGACAGAGCAGTTCTTTTATGATAACTGGCAGTGTTTGCTCTAGGTTTTCCTTTATGATCTTGTCATATTGGTTAGTTTGTTTTTTGTTGTTGTATCGGTCTGGCATTAATCAAGCTAATAAAATAAAGTACCCACCAATTGGGGTGCGGAAGTTCTCACTGTTTACCTGAATTTTCCACAAGTAACGCATCGATACAGACTCCGATAAGTTAAATCTTTAGTGGCTCAAACTTAGTAAAAAACAACCATAAAGATTATAAATTATCTTAAAATTAATATATTGATAATTAAACTAGAGAAATAAAATATTATTCAAGAATTTGATAACTTTTTAAATCAAAAAGCCCGGGAGATATTTACTATCCCCCGGGCTTTTGATGTCAATGAGTAATCCTAAAATCCGTATCTCAAACCGAATTGAAATTGGTAAGGGTTTCCAGATGGAACCACAATACCTGCGTTATTCACCCGATAGTTAAAGCTCTTAGTGGCTGAATCGTAGTTTGGAACTGCCGGGATGAGCGGAGTAGTAGCTGTTGCCTTTACTTCTGCTTTACCATTCAGGGCATATAGCGCCTGCGATCCTAAACTTTCATTCACACCCCACTTCTTGTTAAGCAAGTTGGCAAAGTTGAAAATATCTCCAGAAAACTCAAGAGTATGCGTTTTATAAAGCTTCACTTTCTTAGCTACTCTAAGGTCAACAATCCCGAAAAATTTGTTGATACCGCCATTACGCTCTGCAATCTGTCCGGAGTATTTAATGATGTAATCTTTTAAACTCTGACTAGCTGCAGGATTATCAAGGATGGTCTGCAATCCGGTACGTACATTTTGTGGTACGTTGGTATTGTTCCTGTCAAAGATATAAGCCAGGTCGTTAGTCGCTACAAAGTCGCCATTGTTATTGGTTCCTGATAGCAAGCTGTAACGGGTACCACCAATTCCAGAATAACGCACACCAATGGTCACGCCATAGAATGAAGGTAAAGTACCATAGATAACCACTTTATTTCTGAACTGGTTATCAGAATAGGTCATGTTACTCAAATTTCTTGGGTCGTCTTTTACGGGTAATGATAAGGTTGCAGAGTTAGCTACGTTACCGTTAAAGGAAGTGTTATCTCTTGCATCATTCAAGGTATAACTTGCAAAAATCTGCCCGTCTTTGAAATAGTTCCAGGTTGCATCCAATACTACCGCAAACTGGTTCACTTTTCCTTTACTGTTCAGTTCCAGTACCCTGCCGAAGTTGTTGCTGATGCGGCCTGTTTTCCAATCCGGACTACCGTTACTTGGCATCACAGGAACAAACACACCACGGTTGTCTTCGTTCGGCAGCGTAAAATATGGTGTTGCAGCCATATTGCGGTCTACATACATATAGTTATTGCGACCAAGCGACGCATATCCTGTAATACCAACCTTTAGTCTGTCGGTCAGGAACTTACTGTAAGAGATATTCGCTTTATACACTACCGGTATCTTTGCATCTTTAGCATAAGTATTGATGGTAGGCAATTGAGCAGCGGTTACCGTTGGCGCTTCTACCGTACCATTCCTGTAACCCGGGAAATTCGGTGTTGGTACTGCAGCACCAAACACGTCAACCGTAGCCAAATGTTTACCGTCAAAAGTTAAGTTGTTTATGGTAACATAATTGTTTACATCAGATCCAAATATACCTGCTCCAAAACGTAAAAAATCTGTCCTGTTCTCATTAATGTCCCAGTCAAACTGTATTCTTGGTTGCACCAGGAACTGCTTCAAACTATAATCTGTCCTTACATTCAGTTCGGTCAGCAATTGCTGGTTCAATGGTGATTTTGGATAAGCACTGTAATCCAAACGCAAACCGCCAACAAAGTCTAAGCCCCTGGCCAGTTTGGTTTGCATTTGTCCATATACCGCCGCATTCCAGATGTTCGAATAAACGTTCAAATCAGCTACAAGCGGTACTTCGCGGTAATACCTGTTGGGCACCAAATTGTTAAAGTTCGTTAGAGAATTGGCTGTTGTAGAGTTGGTGTACTCAAACCTGCCGTTTACCTCACTACCGTATAAAGATTTGGCCCTCGTGTACATGATGTCTGCACCGAAGGTGAAATTGATCTTATCCGTATTGTAATACAAGTTATCAACCAATTGGAAAACATTGTTGGTGAAACCTTCTTGTCCAAAACGGTGACCGCCAATCTGAATGGCAGTAGCAGCGGCAGAACCGTCTGACAGTACAGATTGTACGTTACCAACAACCGCTCTTGGTATGGCAAACCCAAGCTGATCGTTTTGCGTACTCGCCTGGAAGGTATACAAATGCTGCACCTTCAACTCATTGGTCAATTTACTGCTCACTGTAGAACGTAAGGTAGCCAATAAGCTATTGTCCACGTTTTTATCTGTTCCATAACTCTCATACAAGTTCACCGCAGTATTGTCGGCCAAACCTAGTGGATTTCTGTCATTGGTATAGTTATCACGAACGGTCAATAGGTTCTTACTATCAATCTGCCAGTCTAAACGGGCAAAAGCAGCATCACTTCCACGCTTTTTCGGGAAGCTTCCGTACTGGTCGGCGCTGGATACTCCATATTTTGCCCTGGCGATGCTCACGAACTTGTTCAGCGTATCTGGACTCAACCTAAACCTCAACTCATCTGCCAAACCTTTGATGTCTGCAATGATCAGCGGGCGTGAGTCTTTTTGGTGATCCAAACCAACAAAATAGTGCAATTTGTCTTTAATGATCGGACCGCCCAATGTGAAACCGTACTGATAGGTAGAGAAATCATTATCACGTTTAATACCCCTGATGTCGTACGGACTGGCCAGCCAGTTTGCTCTTCCATACATAAAAGCGCTACCGGTAACTGTGTTGGTACCAGATTTGGTTACTGCAGTTACAGAACCACCACCAGATCTGCCAAAGGTCACATCATATTGGTTGGTCACTACCTTAAATTCCCGTACCGCCTCAATAGAGATGGAATAAGGTGCACCGCTCCTGCTGGTGGTACTACCAGATGAAGTTGGGTTCTTTGCATTCATACCGTCGATGGTATAATTGGTAGAAGAGGCCAGCTGACCAGCAATACCGCTACCGCGACTCAATGGCGATAGGTCCATCAAGTTGGTAAAGTTACGACCGTTTACCGGAAGCTGGTTCATGGTCTTGGCACTGATCTCTGTAGAAGCACCAAAGTTTTTAACTTTATTCTTCAGGCCTGAAGCATTCACTTCAACACCCTCTAAATTTTGAGAGGCTTCCTGCATTTCAACGTTTACTTTAACCAAATCACCAAAATTCAGCATAAAGCCGCTCCTGGTTTGGTCGCCGTAACCCATAAAGCCCACCTTTACGGTGTATGGTCCGCCCAATGGAAGTTCCTTAAATAAATACCCCCCTTTAGAGTCGGTAGAAGTTCTGGTCGTGAAACCTGTAGAAGTGTTCTTTACCTCCACAGAGGCTCCCGGAATGGGCTTCTTAGTGGCGTCGGAAACAATGCCGACAATAGATGCCTGCGTAGTCTGTGCCTGCAAAGGATTGTTTACAAAGCAGCACAACAGCACGATTGCGAATAGTAGATTTTTTAACATAGTTGTGGATTGAATTTATACTGCGAAGGTGTCGTTCTCGTATTAACTGAAATCCATTTATGCGTTAAGAAACTATTGTTTAAACTGAAATTTCTTGACCATATGTTAAGAAAATATGTAGGATCTGCTGGGGGTATTTGCCTTAAATTTAATACTGCTTTAACTTTCAGCACAAACCGGGTTAAGTACTTTGTACCATGAAAAAGAAAGTCTTACTCAGCCTAATTACTGGCGTAATCGCATTAAATAACGTTTACGCACAAAAACAAATCGATATCCAGGGCCACCGCGGCGGCATGGCGCTCATGCCGGAGAATACCATCGCTTCCATGATCAACGGCGTAAAGCTAGGTGTTAAAACACTTGAACTCGATGTTGTGATCTCGGGCGATGGTAAAGTTGTCGTTTCCCACGATGCCTATATGTCTTCAGATTTCATGCGCAAGCCGGATGGTACAGACATCAGCAAAGAAGAGGAACGCGGATTATACCTTTATAAAATGACCTACGATAGCATTAGTCGCTACGATGCCGGCAGCAAACCACATCCGCGCTTCCCTGCACAGGCCAAAATGAAAACCCGCAAGCCGTTGTTAAGCGAATTGATCGACAGTGTAGAGGCCTATGTCAAAGCCAATAAATTGAAGCCAGTCTATTATAATATTGAAACCAAAATTGCTCCTGCCGGTGATGGCATCTATAACCCTACCCCTGATGTTTTCGTAAAAGCAGTGATGGAGGTCATCAACAGCAAATCCATTAAAAACAGGTTAACCATACAATCCTTTGATGTCAGAACACTTCAGATCTTGCACAAGTCCGAGCCTAAAATTAAACTGGCGCTCCTGGCATTCGGAAAGGCCGATGAAAGAACCAATATGAAAGGCGGTTTGGATTACGACCTGGAGAAACTCGGTTTCGTACCAGACATCTACAGCCCGTATTACCTTTCGGTAGATTCAGCTATGGTCAATAAGGTACATCTAGCTAAAATGCAGATCCTGCCTTGGACAGTAGATGAAGAGAAAGACATGATTGCACTCGTAAATATGGGTGTTGATGGCATCATCACCAACAGTCCGGATAAGCTGGTGAAATTATACGGCAGCTACCAAACCAGCAAAAAGTAATTCCTTTGAGATATGCTCCGGAAGCTGGTTTTATCGACTTAAAACCGGCTTCCCCCGGCAGCGCCAACCAGTTGGAAACCATCCAGGCACATCAAAATTTGCATATCCACTTCCAGTACATCCGCAATCTCCATTAATCGGATCACGGTAATGTTTCCATATCCAAGTTCCAGCTTACTGTAAGCGTTTTGAGATATATTTAGTTTCATGGCCAGGTAATCCTGTGTGTAGTTTTTAAAAATTCTTACTTTTCTAATGTTGCCTGCAACGGTCTTGGTTTTTGAATCTAACAATGACTTCATAGGGTAATTTGGTTGATATTCCTGGGGGCTATACGTTTTTTTTCTTGCTCAAGTAATCTAAAAAACATTCGATCCCTTAAAATGTTTTTCTCTAAAAGTGTTTAATAACAAACCTATTATGGAACAGAGAGAATTAAGCAAAAAGGAGCAAGCGCTCATTAATGGTGGGAGTGCAAATTTCATCACCAGTACCGCAGTCAATATCGGAACCGATAGTTTGGTATCATTAACCTACTCCTATAAATCGGGCGATAAAGAAGGCACCTACACCCTGGAAGCAGGGAAAGATATCGACATCAACCTTGGTGCAAATCTTAATAACGACGCTCAATAAATGGTGTCAACTCAGCATTAACTGCCGGAAACATGAGTAACTACGAGAAAATTTTTCCGGCAGCTTTTATATCACAAACTACGGAATACCATTTTCATAAATACAATCCATATACACTGGTTATTTACAGGTGTGTACTGGGCATCGTGTTGGTAAGCCTTTTTGCCATGTTCTTCATTAAGGTCAATATCAATGTTAAAAGTGCCGGTGTGATCAAATCGCAATCAGAACACAACGAGATCAAGTCGCTGGTCTCAGCCCGCGTAGATTCTGTTTTTGTTAAAGAAAACATGCAGGTTAAAAAAGGGCAGGTATTGGTAAAATTAAAAGCTGATGCCATCAACCAGCAGGATGCGGTGGCCAGAACCCAGCAAAGCGAGTTTAAACTCCAGCTGGAAGATCTGGAAATTCTTGTAGCCATTGCCAGGAACAAGAACTGGAAAAACCGGCCAGAGTTGAAGTCTGCCCTATATGGTCAGCAGTATGTAGTGTTCCTGCAACGCATTCGCGACCTCTCTTCTTCTGCCGAAGCGACCTCAAGAAATTACAATCGCTATAAGTATTTGTACGACAATAAAGCGGTTTCGGCTGCCGAGTTCGATGTCGCCCTACTCGGCTATCGCAATGCGCAAAGCGCGCTGCAACTTGTTTATGATGAACAGGGCAGCAAATGGCAGTCTGAACTGGTCGCCTTAAAAAGCCAGGTACGTGGCCTGCAGTCGGAAGGAGAATCGGTTAAGGAAGAGAAAGACTTCTATACCATTCGGGCGCCCATTAGCGGTACCATCCAAAGCCTTAAGGGTATTCAGCCGGGAAGCTTACTGGCCGCTAACGAAAATATCGCAGAGATTTCTCCTGATGGCGGCCTGATTGCTGAAGCCTATGTGTTGCCTAAAGATATCGGTTTGGTACATGTAGGCACGCATGCCAACTTTCAGGTAGATGCCTACAATTACAACCAATGGGGTATGCTGGAAGGTAAAGTGCTCTCCGTATCCAATGATATTTTTGTGGTCGAGGGTCAGCAGCCTTACTTCAAAGTACGCTGTAAACTGAATGCCGCCGGACTAAAATTAAAAAATGGCTATGTGGGCTACCTGAAGAAAGGAATGGGTTTGCAGGCCAATTTCTACGTCACCCGCAGAACCTTGTTTCAACTCTTGTATGATAAGGCTGATGATTGGTTAAACCCGGGTAGAATCCCAGCTAAAGAAAGCGAATGATCAGATGGCGAAAATAGACAAAATACTAGACTGGATAGGCCATCTGGGCGATAGGTGGAACAAAGCTATCGCCCAGAAGCAGCAACTGAAGCGGATCAAGATCCGGCAGCATGACATCATGGACTGCGGGGCGGCCTGTTTGGCCTCTATCTGTGCCTATTTCAAGCTGGACATGCCCATTGCCGTCATCAGGCAATATGCCTCAACCGATACCAAGGGCACCAACGTGCTTGGCTTAATCGAAGCTTCTGAAAAATTAGGACTTTCCGCTAAAGGGGTGAAGGGTGATTTCGACAACCTGAAGGACATTCCCGTACCCACCATCGCGCATGTGATCGTCAGGGAACAGCTGCAGCATTATGTAGTGATCTATGGTTATACAGATGAATTCATCAAAATTATGGATCCGGGTGATGGGGAGCTCCACGAAATGCCCCACGAGGAATTTAAGAAAATATGGACCGGGGTATTGGTCCTCGTCGCCCCTGCAGAAAACTTCGTAGAGGGAGATAAAAAATTCACTGTAGAAAGCCGCTTTCTGTTCCTACTCCGACCGCACCGCGCCATGCTGCTGCAAGTGCTGTTGGGCGCCATTGTCTACACCATCCTCGGCCTTTCCACTTCCATATTCCTGCAGAAAATCATAGACCATGTCTTGCCGGATGCCAACCGCAACCTGCTCAACCTGATGGGAACAATTATGGTGGCAATTATTGTCATACAGATTTTCATCAACCATTCGCGAACGCTAATCACCATTAAGACCGGTCAGCAAATTGATACCCGCCTTATCCTGGGATATTACAAGCATTTGTTAAGACTTCCACAAAAATTCTTCGACAGCATGCGTGTGGGTGAGATCATTTCCAGGATCAACGATGCGGTAAAAATCAGGTCTTTCATTAACGAGGTGCTGGTTACTTTTGCAGTAAACATCTTTATCCTCATCTTCTCTTTTGCCCTAATGTTTACCTATTACTGGAAACTGGCACTGATCATGCTCCTCATCGTTCCTTTGTTCGCAGTCATCTACTACTTCTCCAATAAAGTGAACAAGAAAACGCAGCGCAAGCTGATGGAAAATGCAGCCGATCTGCAAACACAGCTGGTAGAATCTGTCAATTCCATCCCAACCATTAAAAGGTTCGGACTGGAAGATTTTGCCAACTTTAAAACAGAAACCAGGTTCATTAACATGCTGCAAACGGTGTTTCAATCTGCAAACAACTCCTTGTGGATTGGCAATGCCAGCACTTTCGTCAGCAGCACGTTCACCATTATCCTGTTATGGGCAGGTTCTGTCTTCGTGCTGGATAAGATCATTACCGCGGGTGAGTTACTTTCCTTCTATTCCATTATCGGTTACTTTATGTCTCCCGTAGCTAGCCTCATTGGCATGAACAAAACCCTGCAGGATGCGCGGATTGCAGCAGATCGTCTGTTTGAAATTATGGATCTGGACCAGGAAGCGGTGGAGAACAAGAGCGACCTCACGCCAGACATGTTAGGCAACATACAGTTTAGAGATGTTCATTTCCGGTACGGCACCAGGGTGTCTGTTTTTGAAGGGTTGAACCTGGAAATCAAAAAAGGAGAAATTACCGCCATCGTTGGCGAAAGCGGCTCCGGGAAAACCACGCTGCTCTCCCTCATGCAAAACCTGTATACATTGGAATCGGGTTCTGTTTACATCGGCAGTTACGACATCCAGTACATCACCAACCAAAGTCTCCGGAAAATCGTTGGTGTTGTTCCCCAGGATGTCCACTTGTTTGCCGGTAATGTGATCGAAAATATTGCTATCGGCGATTTTGAACCAGATATGAAACGTGTGGTGCAAATCTGTACCGAGCTGGAAATTATTGATTTCATTGAGCGGCTCCCGGCAGGTTTCAATACCTTCCTCGGAGAAAACGGCACCAATTTGTCTGGTGGTCAGCGGCAACGCATTGCCATCGCACGCGCGCTTTACCGGGATCCTGAGATTTTAATATTGGACGAGGCGACCTCCTCGCTCGATTCAGAATCAGAGGCACATGTACAAAATGCAATTAATTTACTGCGCGACCAGCAAAAAACCATCATCATCATCGCCCACCGTTTAAGTACCATCATGAATGCCGATAAAATTGCAGTGTTACAAACCGGAAAGCTCATTGAGGAAGGAAAACACAGTGAATTGCTGGAAAAAGGCGGGCAGTATGCCAATATGTGGAACAAACAATTTCCCTCCGCAGAAAAGCTGGAAAAAAATGCGGCAACCGCTAAAAAGAAAACTAAATTTGTAAGAGCAGCAAGTAGCCCGCTCAAAGCAAAACAAATTGTAAATAAAGACGTTAAGTAAATAAGGTATCATCAAATTGTTGTGATCATGAAAAAGTCAGCAGGTTTATTGTCGGTAGTGTTGTTAAGTAGTGCATACGCCATGGCACAGGATGCAGATTCCCTCAACCGCACACAGCGCAGGGGAACAATCCGGGAAACGGTAGTCGCCAGGGCTGCGGTATTAAAAAGTCCGGGCTTGCCTGCAAATCGCGATTATACCAAACCTGTGGTCAGCAGCTCTCTAAACACAAACGCTGTCAACCCTTCTGTAAACAGGCCTGTGGTACAAATGAACCGCAACTTCAATTATGCATCAGGCACCTACAACCAGGGCAGTTACCAGGGCCAGATCACTCCTGCCGGTGCAGCGCCTGTTACTCCAAATGCATTTAGTTTACCTTCAATTGTAGGGCCAACACCAACGGTAGCTCCGGTTAACCTGCCAGTGGTAACACCGATAGTTTCGCCTATTGTAACGCCGATCGTCAATCCAATTGTGCCGGTCATCACGCCAATAGTAAACCCTATTGTGCCCATCATTACCCCGGTAACCAATCCGCTAACCCCGGTCATTACACCTATTGTTACGCCATTGGCACCCATTACAAATCCGGTAGTTAAGCCCTTGTTACCCATCATCAATCCGCTTTTACCCGGATTTCCGAGGAAGTAGTGAATTAGTTGGCAAAGGAAATCTTGTTTCCTAAATAGTAGTCTATCAATTTACTTTTAAAGATCAGGTCGTATTTCGATTGGATTACGCTAAACTCAGCTACATTCCTATCGGTCAGCGCAATGTTTACGTCCAGGCTATTCACCAAACCTACCGTATACCGCTGTTGCATTACTTTGAAGGCATTCACCGCTGAGGTATAGGTTACCTGGGCAGAATTGTATTTCTTAATCGCTGCCTGCATGTTCCAAACCGCTTCGGCAACAACCTTCTTGATGTTATCTTTTGCCAACAACTCTGTCGTCATCGCATTTTGGTATTCAATCTTTGCCTTGGTCAGGTTAATGCGTGAAACCATACCATTTAAGATAGGTACGTTTAAGGTCAGACCTATCGCCTGACTAAAATTTCTGTTGATCTGGTTGCCAAAGGAGATGCGCTGCGTATTGTAAGTTGGTGCTACTACCAATTGGTTAGTCCCGTCCACCACGCCAATGGGTTGGTATCCTGCAATATCTGGCAAAAAGTTTCTTTGGTTATTGGAATAACTGGTATTAAGGTTACCCAGTAAAGACAGCGTTGGCGACAGCCGGCCCCTGGCCACATCCACCCCTTTCTCATAAGCTTTCCTGTTGTTGATGGCCAATAACACATCCGGAAATGATTTTAGGGATTTATCATAAACCTCCGATTCCGTATAATTGGTATTCAGATTAGTTAGTTCCGATTGTCCGGGTTCCATTACCGCAAAAGGCAACGAGGGGTTACGCTGCATCAGCTGCGATAAAAACAGGTACGACCTGTCCATTTCAATTTGCGCATTGGTCACATTGAGCTCTGCACCCGCCACCTGAGATTTTGCTTGCGACAAATCTGCCAGCGTTTTCTGCTTTATTTTAAAGAAGCTTTCTTCCTTTGTCAGCTGTTCCTTCGCCAGCTCAAGTTGTTGTTGAGAGGCGGTAAGCAAATCACGGTTAATCAATACCTGTAAATAGGTAGAGAGCACAGAAAGGGTCAGGTCATTTCTCACCTTTTTGGTATTGTTCTTATCCGCCTCCAAAATAAATTTGTTCTGTTTGATGAGGTTTAACTTTTGAAATCCCTGGAACAAAGTCACATCTGCCAGCAAGCTACCTTGTGCAGAAATCACGGCCCTGTCTACAAACTGGTAAGTAGTTGGGTCCAGACTGCGCCCATTTAAAGAATATCCGGTGGCGTTAGCATTTAAAGTTGGCAATAAAGTAGCCTTGGCCAGTCGCACATTTTGATAACTCAATTGCTCACTGTATTCTGCCTGCTTAATCTGCAGGTTATTCTTTAACATACTGTCTATGGCCTGGCTCAGGCTAATGGTTTCCTGTGCATGGGCTTGGCCAAAAAAGATGAGGAAAGTAGAAGGGAGCAAAAATTTCTTTAACAACAGCGTAGATACTTTTTTCATATCAGTATTTAGATTAACAACCAAACGAATTTTAAAAACAGACAAATGCCCCATAAGTTTTAAAGGACCGGGCAAATTTTGAAGTATAAAAAAAGGGCAACTGATAGCTGCCCTCTTTTTATAAACTAAATAGAATTAAGAAGTTAACTTCTTAGAAATTGCACCAAGATCTGCATTGATGCCGTTACCTACTGAAGTAGATGAAGAGCTAGACTCATCACCATCCTGGCTGCTTGAAGAAGTCGACAACAAGTTTCCGATTCCTACTGATCCGGCCAGGCCGCTATCACTTGATGAATCGTTCCCTCCTAAAAGGCCACCGCCGTTAGTTTCTCTTAATTCTTTCTCTGTCAGTTCATTGTTTTGTTTTTCGGTATTCATGGTAGTATGTATTTAATAATGCCTACTCTGTTTAAGGTTTTCAGCTTTCCCTATTTGTGATTCATATAAACAGTTACAAACCCAAGGCCAAGAAATGCCAAAAACAACCAAGCAGAATACTTTATTCCGAGTGGTTTTTCATTACTTCAATTTAATCCCATTGGTTGTATAAAACGTTCTATAACAATCATATACCATAAAATTTACCAAAGATAAATACCAAATAAAGGACAGTAAAAAACGAGGTGTAAGACGGCGATATTAATAAAGGAATGAGCAGTAGGAACAAGAAAAAAGGGCTGATCATTTTTCAATGACCAGCCCCTCTTATTTTTAGAAATTTGCTGCGAATTAGCTTCGCAAGCTGTTGAACACTCCGCCCAAGTCTAAATTAATCCCGTTTCCGATTGAGGTTGATGAAGAGCTTTCCTCATCACCATCTTTCGAATAAGATTGAGTTGACAATAGGTTTCCGATTCCAACATTTCCCAGTAACCCACCGTTAGACGATGAATCGCTGTTGTCAAATAAACCACCTCCGTTAATAGCGTTTAATTCTTCTTGATTTAATTCTTGAAGTTTCATAACATTTTCTTCTTTAGTGTTTGCCTACTCTAAAAGGTTTTCGGCGTGCCCTGTTAACTAAACTGAATTGCTTAGTTGCTATAATAGGTACAGAGATAATGCCAAAAAAGGGCCAAAATACAGCAAGTTAACAACGGGTAGCGCTAAGTTATTCGCCCGGGTTGTGCGAAAATGAAAACCGCCCAATAAGAACAAAAATCCCCCAATCTGCGGGATTGTCAAACATCCGTTCACGACTTATTTTTGTGTTAAAATACGAACATGAGAAAAGTCTTCATCGGATTCTTGCTCTTAACCATGGTCATCATTGCCTGCAAAAAGAATCCAGTGACCAAACAGCCGGAAATTCAGCCAACTAAAGGAAAGGTTTTTGGAATCATAAGCCCGGTAAATTCGGCGGCGCAGCTTACGCTGATCAATTCGCAAAACGTACAGGCGGATGCTTACACGGTAAAGCCAGACGATAAAGGCTATTTCATCTTTCCTGAAGTTACCGAAGGTCATTATATCATTTCCATCACCCAAACAACTGGCTATATAAAACCACGTGATACTACTTTTCTAATGCCAAAAAGCGGAAACATAGATTTAGGTAACCTTAAATTACAACCCACTGTTACTGTAGTTGAACCCGTTAAACCCAATCCTGTGGATGAAGGTAAGGTAAACATTACCGGGAAATTTTACCCCGCTGATGCCGCTATAGTGGCTTACCTGGATGGGAAACTTGGGCATTACTATGCAGAACCCGACCGCACCACCGGCTTGTACAACTTTAAGAACGTTCCTGAGGGCGAGTATGAACTCAGCTACATAGCCACTGCAGGTTACGTTGCACCGGTAAAACGGAGCATCAGCATTGCAAAAAATGTAAACACAGATTTAGGTATTCTTACTTTTGCACCTAACCAGCGTGTGTCTCAATTGTCGTTCAAGCTTTCCAACACCGATCTCGCATTCGACACCTACCTCAACAACTTCTATAAAAATACCGGCATCAGCGTATCCTATGTTGGCTCAAAACTGCAAATAACTGGCAGTTCCTCCTCTGGAAGCTATCAATCCATCACTGGCATCCGCACTAAAAGGCTAACCATCAAGCTTGATGGCGTTACTGGTCCGGGCACCTATATATGCCAGGGAACGGAAAGTTCCGAAATCCTGTATACCGACAAGGCAACCGCTGGATTAACCTACTCCATTGATGTGGGCAGTGATAAAGAATCAGCTAAAGTCATCATAACAGCGTTCGACCCTGCTGCCAAAACCATCAGTGGTACATTTTCAGGAACCTTAAGATCAAAGACCGGCACAAAAACAACCACTCAGGAACTCAGCACCGGCATTTTCAACATCAAATATTAATCTCCTTCCCGTCCTTTGTCATCGCTTCTCCTCTTTGTCATTGCTCTCCTCTTTGTCATTGCGAGGAGGCACGACGCGGCAACCGAGCCCTTCGCGAGCTCAGCGAAGCTAATCTCCTTCTCCTCTTTGTCATTGCTCCTCCTCTTCGTCATTGCTTCTCTCTTTGTCATTGCTCCCCCTCTTTGTCATTGCGAGGAGGCACGACGCGGCAACCGAGCCCTTCGCGAGCTCAGCGAAGCTAATCTCATTTCTGATTCTGCACCCTTTCTAACCCCCCCTAAACAACGGCCAACAACAAAACAACCCCAACCCGATGTGCACAAAACTGCCTAAAATAGCCCCAAACTTGACATAATAGGCTAACTATGTCTTAATTAAAAACAATTTAGGCAAAATTTGTATTCACCATATCGTAAGTAGAGTTAACAATCACATAACGGGAATGACTATGCAAAGTAATAACTGGTATGAATAAGTTAGATTCCAGTACAGTATTTGATCTTGAATATTTTTTCCAAATAACGCCCGACCTGGTATGCATTGCCGGGTTCGATGGCTATTTCAAAAAAATCAATCCAGCGGTGTCAAAAACACTGGGGTATTCAGACGCGGAATTGTTTGCTGTACCTATTGCCAGTTTTATTCACCCAGACGACCATGCAACTACCGCCTCCAAAAGAACAGCCTTAATCAATGGAGAAGCCTTGCTAAATTTCGAAAACCGGTACTTAACTAAAGATGGAAATACGGTATGGCTCTGCTGGACTTCAGTTCCGGTGATGCATGACGAGGTGGTGTTTGCCATTGCAAAAGACATCAGCTATAAAAAACAACTGGAAGAATACGAGCGGGTTTCATCAATACTCGAAATGATCAATGATGACCACGTTAAAAGATTTAAGCCATCTCCAAAGCCATACTCAGCTTCTGCAATCAAGTATACCATTAAGAACGATGATTCACCATCCAATGCCAATCAATTGTGGCTAAACAGTTTTGAGGGCATTGTGCGTAAACATGCCGGTCAGCCTAATCTCAACCTGGCATTCATCAGCAATGAGCTGGCGGTCAGTCAGCGTCAGCTGTTCAGGCAGGTAGAAGGAATCTTAGGCATTACACCAAACAAGCTGGTACGGATCATCAGGTTGCAACTGGCCTGGGAGGCCATTGCCTCAGGTAAATACCGTACTATAAAAGAAATATCCAACATTGCCGGTTACAGTTCTCGCACACACTTTAGCAAACTCTTTACAGAAGTTTACGGAATCAACGTTACAGAGCTCCTTTGAAAACAAAAATTTAAACAAAACCGAACCCTAAAATTTAACCAACCTAAAAAACGATTATAAATGCCCAAACGGATATTGATTATTGATGATGACGAAGATATACTGACGATTTTTGACTTGATATTTGGTGAGGAAGGTTATGAAACCATATTGTACCGCACCGGAACCACAATAGATGAGATCAAGATCTTGCATCCCGACCTGATTTTGCTCGATGTCCGCATTTCGGGATACGCAAAGAGCGGCGATGAGATCTGCGCAGAAATAAAAGCCGCAACAGAACTGGCAGAAATTCCTGTGCTTTTAGTGTCAGCAGAAATAGATGTGAATTTACGTGCGGATGATTGCGGAGCGAATGGCTATATTAGCAAACCGTTTGACATCAATAACCTGTTGGCAAGAGTCAAGAGCTACATGTCTTAATACGCTTAATATATTTATGGCCAAAGAAAGTTCTCAAAACCACCGGTCCTGGAAAAAAATTAACCTGGGATCAGAAAAATTAAAATTATTCTTTATCAAACATTTGGATCGGATCTATGGAGCAAAACTCCATCTCGTTTCCAAATTGCCAAATCTGGCAAACGAGGTGGAATTCACTGATTTAAAGAATGCGATAGAAGAAACCGTAGCAGATGTAGAAAAGCAAATTGCCAGGATGGAACTGATCTATTCCTTGCTGGATGCAGAAGTTTCGAGAGGCAGTATCCATGGCCTTACGGGGCTGATACAAGACGCCTATGAAGCCATTGCCGAACAACATGGCGAACCGGAACTACGAGACCTTTCCATCATTTTCTACCTGCAAAATATTGAAAGTGTAGAGATGGCCTCCTTCCAGATCCTGCAAATGGCAGCAGTACGGTTAAAAAACAAACACATCAACCAATTGCTCAAGGAGAACTATGAAGAAGCAAAGGCCGACCGCACCCTGCTCCTTCTCATCTCTTCCAAATACATCACCAACTAATCTCACCACGATCGTTGCCTATCATCCCCATCCGCAGCAGCTAATAATTCTTCTGCATGTTGATTAACATAGTTCATGAACCCATCCAAATGATCGAATACTTCTGGTACTTCATTACTATGGGTAATAAAAGCACCATTTACTTTTGTAATGCCATTGACCACCATAAACTCCAGCATCGTCCCATTCACTAGAAAATCCAAATCGAAACTTAGGTAAGCTTTACCATTACGGTAGTTTTGCCACAAATAGTCAATCGTGATCTGATCTAAATCTTTTACAGTTTTGAGCGTAAAGGTTTTGAGTAACTCTTCTCTTTTTAGATACATCACAATTTGTGTACTCGATTCTTCTATATCTGTTAAATATCCATGAAGAGAAACATCATCTCCCCAAAAAACAGTGACGTTATTTCGATTTGGGAATGTGTTATTGATTTCATTCATGAAGTCATAGTAACCTTGTAGATTTTCTTTTTTGTTGTTGGTATTCATTTTGTACTTTAATTTGTATTTTTCAATCCAAACTCCATTTCCAATTCAACGCCACTCAAAGAAACGTCCTGAAGTTTAGTATAGTTAGGTGCCTATTTCGATACACAATTACCATCTTCTGAAACCTTTTCCATAATTAGTTAATAGTGGCGTCCCCCCTTTTTTATTCCTCAGAGACAATGATACAACTCATTTTCTCTTTTCCATTAACAAGGTCGAGACCGTGTTTGTGCAGAACCTCCATTACTTGGGACAAATCAGATGGATCACCATCGAAAACCATATCAATGTTATAAACTATTCCTGTTTTGTCTCTTACAACTGGAATTTCATCATATGATATTCCTAAATGTTTATATGCTCCTGTAATCCTGCTAAATTTTAAAAATTCATTAAAAGGTAAATTTTTAATAATTGTGCCAGGTCGGTCAGGCAAAAGTTGCGTTAATCTTTTTCCTCCCTTTGTCTTAAGTCTTTCTGCTTTTTTTTGATCTGAGACCACGAGATTAATAACATCAACATCCCGACTCTCTATACGAGATTTAAATCCTAAATAACGATCCAAGTCATCTTTTAATTGGTTTTTGATTTGTGTAGGAGATGCCCGGTTTTTCAATAGCGTGCTTTGATAAGCCAGAAGATCCGAATTAACAAAATTTACGGCTTTTGCTTGCACTGTTTCTACAATGACCTTTGAACTGATTTTTCCATATAAAGAATCGTTAAAGAACCAAATTGGCTCTCCTGTGAACGCAATCCTATAAAGCTCAGCTAGATTAAAGCCGATGGCTTCAAAACCATTTTTATCGCTAGGCTCGACTAAGCCAGACAAATGATATTGTGGCATATTTTCTGTCCATCGTGTTAATAATGAACGTCCAATAAAAGCTGTATCGATTCCTCCATTACTTTTTCTTCCATTAGTTAGTAAAGGAAGAGCATAATCGTATTTTTTAGGTGGGATTTCATGTCGAGAATAACGTGGGAGGTAATCCGGCGAATGGCCAGCTATTATTTCTGCCAGGGTGGTAGAGTCTATCTGGCCTGCCTTGGCTACTAATGTGCCTTCCGGGTTGATAACAAATATTGCTGGAAGTCCCCAAATATCATATTTGGTTAATGCAACCGTGTCATATGCATTTGTGAATTTCAGATTTTGTCTTTTGGCTCGGTCTGAGAAAAGTTTCTTGATATAAACTTCTTCTTTAATTAGTCCTCTATTATTATTTTCATACATACCGACCATTAAAATTTTTGCTTTCCCTTTGAAAGATTGATCGAGCTGATTTATTTTTGGAAAACTGGCTATGCAGCCACTACAAGACCTACTCCAAAAGTCAATTACTAACCATTTCCCTCTGAAATCACTAATTTTGAGAGTTCTTTCTGGATAATTTACCAAATCTGTAAATGTATGATCTTCAAGTTTTTCGCCAATTTGTGGATAAAGTATTCCACCCTGTTGGGCCATTGATTTAATCTCCAATATGCTAATGAAGATTAGCATGAAAATTTTTAGTTTCATAATAACATATTTAAATTCCTTTTTAGACGAACGAAATAGGAAGAACGGCTATAGTTGAGTATAAAACTTTTCTACAGCCGACCTATCTTAAAATTACTAATATCCAGTATTTTGTCTGAGATTTGGGGCTTTCAGTATCTCTGAATACGGTATTGGCCAAAGCTGTTTGTCTTTGTTCCAACCCCCCCCTTTTAACGTAGTTATTGGAGGCATGACAACATTAACATTCTTAGTGCGTTTTAGGTCAAACCAACGATGTCCTTGTTCAGTAAAGAATTCTGCGTTTCGTTCATGCATTACAGCTGCCATCAATTCATTAGGCGTACTTGCGGAGGATTTATCCAGCCCAGCGCGATTTCTGATCACATTTATATCCTGCGCAGCGCCCGTGAGGTTTCCAAGGATAATCCGAGCTTCCGCACGGATTAAGTATTGTTCTGCAAGTCTAAAAATAACCGAATATTCTGTAAAGTTGGAACCAAATTGCACCTTGTATTTATAAGGATAATGGTAATCTACATTTGGCGTAGGTTCAGTATCGGTATAAGTTCCTATCCAACTTGTCTTTCTTTTATCGGCTGTTTCAAATGCGTTAAACAGCTGGTCACTAATTGTGTATTTCCCTTCTAACGTTGGAACAGTTGTTGGAATATAATTTAAGCCTTCTTCTGTATTGAAATCGCTTCTGTCTACTGGCATAATTTGCCATATAGCCTCCTTGCTGTCTTTGAGAAAAACCTTGTCTAAGGGTTCAAGAAGATATTTACCGTTAGAAATTAATGTTGTTGCAAGCTCCTCTGCACTTTTGTTATCTCCAGTGTACAAATACACTTTCGCCAATAACGCAGTCGCTACATCTTTGTTTGGTCGTATTCGGTCATTTGCTGGACTTAATCCGTCTTGACCAACATTAATTTCATTTAAATTATCCTGGGCAAATTTTAGGTCATTTATGATTTGTTGGTAAACATCTTGCACAGGTTTGCGTGCCATGGATGCATTGTTTGAGTAATCTGTACTAAGTACAATGGGTACATCTCCATACAGGTTAACAAGATTGAAATACCAATATGCTCTAATAAATGAAGCCTCACCTAAAAGTTGTTTTTTTAGATTAGCAGAAAGTTGAGCAGATTTCGTTACGCCTTCATAAACAGCATTTGCTGCATATATAACACTATATGTCCCTGACCAAAATTCGTTAGTTTTACTACTTCGTGGATCTATAGCGTTGATGTATATATCATCTGTTATACTTGAATTGTTTTTCAGTTCATCTGCGGAAATCCCTGTAAGATAAGACAGCGAGTAAGGCGTAGTCACAGTAGAAGAAGACATCTGTCCGTAGATTGTTAATACTGCTGAATTTGCAGTTTCATTCGTGCTGAAAATAGTTTCAGGGACTTCAACATTTTTAGGCGGATCTACTTTTAAAAAATCCTTGCATCCTGTGAAAAGTAAGCAAGAACATATTGATATGATTGAAATAATTTTCATGTGATAATAGATTTAATGCTACAAAGAGATTTGAAGGCCAGCTGTAATTGACCTTAGCGTGGGTAAACTGATATAATTTCCTAACGAAGTAGTTTCAGGATCAAGACCATCAAATTTTGTAAAAGTTAGCAAATTTTGTCCTTGGGCATAAATTCTTACATTCTTCAGTTTAATTTGACGTATCCAGGTCTCAGGTAACTGCCATGATAACGATACATTTTTAAGACGGACAAAAGAGGCATCCCGAATTGTGCCATCACTTCCTGTAAAATTGTTGAATGCAGTCGCAGTAGCTCCTGAACCACCTGCATATTTTTGATACTTGGCCATATCACCAGCCTTTTGCCATCTGTCTAAAAACTCTGCGGGCATATTCGATCCATCAAGCGCATATCTTCCTACAGCAATTCCTCCCACAAAATCTCTTCCTGTTTGTTTTACAAATTGGAAGAATACGTCAAGGGTTAGACCGTGAAGAGTAAAAGTATTATTCATTCCACCATAGAATTTTTGACCTACAAAAACCGGATATTTGTCTAGTTCCGAGGTCGCAGTTCCGTTCTTGTCGAGATCCTCAAACGTATAAAGACCTGTAGTTTCATCTATTCCTTTATACTTATAAAGTAATGAAACGCTTAATGGGTATCCGATCCGGTAGTAATTTGCATAGTAAGAGTTTTCCAGATTATCATACTTTATCAATTTGTTTTTTGGTATAGTTAGATTTGCCGAGGTTGACCAAGAAAAATTTTTCTTCGAAATATTATTTGTTGAAATAGTAAACTCTGCGCCACTGTTTTGTATTACAGCGGGAAGGTTGGCAATGATGGAATTAAAGCCGGTGAACGAAGGCAAACCAAAACCCACCAATTGATTGTCCGTTCTGTTGCGGTAAATGCTGGAATTTAATCTAATATTGTTTTGCAAAAATCCAAGTTCCAGAGCCGCTTCTATTTTGTTAATCGTCTCCCAGTGATAGTAGGGATTACCTATTGTTGCAGGATATATCCCGGAAGTTCCGTAGTACCCATTTGGGGAAGTATAAGCACTTAGATAGCTATAGTCTGAAATCTGATCATTTCCTGTCTTTCCAATGCTCCCACGGACTTTACCAAAACTTAGGAATGGCAAATTATTCAATAGCCACTTCTCTTTGCTGAAAATCCAGGCAACACCAATTGCTCCAAAATTCCCAAATTGTTCGCCTGGTCCAAACCGTGAACTACCATCCCTACGTCCAGTTAAGTTTAATACATACTTCTCATCATAATTATAACCTATGCGTGCTAGAAAGGCGGTATATCTATAATCAGAGTTATTGTTTAATCCTGAAGAAAATGTCGCAGCCGCGACATTTTCTATGAGTATGTCACTTGAAAATCCATATGCCGAGTGTAGAAATCCTTTCTGCTGACTGGATTGGAATGTTGTTCCTAGAAGTGCATCGATATGATGTTTGCCAAAGGTCTTCTTGTAGTTTAGCTGTGGCTCAGTTATCCAAGATCGTACGTCATTAACTGCTAGAGTTAACCTCCTGTATTCAGATGCTGGTGATGATGACGGTATGTATGATGTAAATGGTCTGTAGTTATTCTCATTTAATCGAAGAGAATTGTATCCAATATTTGCTTTAAAATCTAATCCATCAAGAATTGTGTATCTAGCAGTAATATTTCCAATAATATTTTCTGCAATCGAATTCGCTCTGCGTTTCAATATACCTAGCGGATTGTTAAATCTATTATTTTGCCAGTTTAAATTTCCATTCGCATCGTAAAGATCTGGTGCATTAGGTGCCTGAAATATATACCTGGTCAAATCTGCTGTTGGAGCAGCATTATTATTATTTGAATAATTTATGGCAGTAGTGACTTGTAGTTTTTTGTTCTCTGAGTTGTGAGTGATGCTCGCATTTGCTGAGCCTATTTTATTCTCAAATTCTCCAGGAAAAACAGTTGTTTCCTTCCGGTAAGATAGGCCAACCAAATATTGAAGTGAATTATTACCTCCCGTTATTGATGCCGAAGCGTTTGTAATCCTGGCTGTGCCACTTATTAGTAGTTTCTGCCAATCCGTGTATTTATTTATGTTATTATCAGCTGCCCATCCGCCATTAACATCATTTTCAAAGGCAGCTGGATTTCGTTTGTCATTTTTGAGACCTTCCAATCTCATTTCCAAATACTCCTGACTATTCATTAAATCAAGGAATTTTGTCACTTTGCTTGCTCCCGAATATACGCTAACATTGAGGTTTGTTTTACCAACTGACCCGCGCTTAGTAGTTATTAATACGACACCGTTTGCTCCTCGTGATCCATAGATTGCGGTTGCATCAGCATCGCGGAGTACGTCAATACTTTCTATGTCCTCCGGCCTGATGCTGTTGAAAGGGCTTAGCTGGCTAAGATAGGTTGCATTTTCAGTCTGTGATAAGGAGGCTGAGTTAAATGGGATTCCATCAACAATATACAAGGGTTCACTTGCGCCATCTCGAAGGCTGTTACGCCCTCTAATATTAATATTAAGCGGGGAACCCGTTACTCCCGATGTTTGAGTAATGTAGATACCTGGCAATCTGCCTTGAAGTGCTACCAGCGGGTTGCTGATGGGTTGTTTACTAATAATATCGGAAGTTACTCTGCCTACACTTCCAGTATTGAGCTCTTCTTTTTGAGTATAATATCCTTTATTGACTACTACAATTTCTTTAAGTTCTCTATTTATTTGCTTTAATACAATCATTGGAACGATTCCATCATGATATTTAATTTCAGTACTCTCGTATCCGACCAGAGTTATTATCAGTGTACCATCGGATGGGACATTTTTTAAAACAAAATTGCCAGCGGCATTTGACATTGTCCCTCTGTTAGTACCTTTTAATAGAATAGTGGCTAGTTCAAGAGGTTTACTGTCTTGATCTAGGACTGAGCCTTCTATATCTTGCAATCGCTGAGTTTCGCTTTGTTTCTCCGCAGTCTTTACCCCAATTAGAATGATATTATCTGCTATCTTATAATAAAAAGGTTGATTAAAAAAAATCGACTGTAAAGCTGTTTCAAGAGGCGCAGAATTTATGTTTATTGATACTGGATTAGGTTTTTGAATATTTTCCGATGGCAGGGAATAACCATAGCCGGTTTGCTGACGAATAGAATGCAGCACATCCGACAATCGTGCATTTTTAAAAGAGAGCGACACCTGCTGGCCTTTGGCGGCTGAAGCCATTTGAACGCTGATGATGGTAAGGAATGCAATAATAAACTTCATAACAATCCACTTATAGATTTTGGTCTTTGTAGCATAGCTATCCTTCGGAAAATAGCATAGCTTACCCCCGTAATGAATTAAATTCATAATTTTGTGTTTGGTTGGTTCTTAAATATTTACTACTTCTGGCAAGATTTGGTAATTAGAACTGGCTTAGCCGGGTTCTGAGTTGCAGTCAGAATCCGGTTTTTTAGAAGATTGCTAGTCTATATACCTTTTGGTTAATGGTGTATTGATTCTATTTTCCCGAAATTTTAAGCCTCCTTTCATCTGTTAGCGTGATTTTAATGCCGTTACTAAATAGCACCGCATCTGCAAATTTGGCTAGGGTAAGTTTTTTCGGATACTCCCCAGATATCTTCAGATCAGAAATGTTGCTAAAATCTGCGTCTACATTGTACCAACGGGATAGCTGATGCAATACGTCAGAGGCGGGTGTATTATCAAAATAGAAATACCCGTCCTTCCAGGATATCGCAGCGGAAGTATTCACTTGACTTACTTTAAAGCTTCCGTTTGCTAATAACAGCGCTTGTTGATCCGGCTTCAATAATTGTTTGAGGGAGGATTGTTGTGAAGATTTGAGTTCCACACTGCCTTCGGCAAGTGTAGTTTTAACAGTTTCGTTGGGGTAGGCACTTATATTAAAATGTGTACCCAATACTTCTACTTCCTGGGTGGCTGTCGCCACGATGAAAGGATGCGCTTTGTCTTTTGCAACCTGGAAATATCCTTCACCGGTCAGCTCTACCCTGCGTTCTTTTAATCCCGTAAAATTGGCAGGGTATGCTAAGCTAGACGCGGCATTTAAACTAACCAGTGTCCCATCCGGCAAACGCACATCGTATGTTTCTCCTTTGGCAGTCGTTAGGGTGTTCATGTTATTGTTCTCTACACCTTTGTCTTTAATCTCGTAGATCAGCTTTCCTTCTGCTGTCTTAGTAATGCTTACTCCAGACTGCTCAGCAAGCTTGCCATTGGTAGCATCAGTTAATTTTATAGTCTTGCCATTGGCTAAAGTCAGGGTCGCCCCTTGCCTGCCCGGAGCAATGTCATTTTGATACGCTACGGCGTCCTGATTCTGGTTTAGCTTGTCGCTATCGTTGTATTTAAAAAAGTAAACGCCAAATGCTAAGGCGGTAACCGCCGCAGCGATTGCTGCTACTCTTGGCCAAAGTTTAATTGTTGTTGTTCTTGTCTGTGTTGCTGGATTATCTATTTGGTGTTTAGAAATTGCGGCCCACATTTGGTCGCTCACATCCACCAATTGCTCGTCGGTAAAATGATGTGCGTTGCCTTGCTTTAACTGCAAAATCCACAGTCTGGCCATTTCCAGCTCCTGCTCTGTTGCTGTTCCTGCTTCTACGCGTTCTAAAACTTCTTTAATGTTCCTCTTCATTTCACCAAAGCTCTGTTTTTGCCTTCATTAAATACAAGGCGTGCAAACCCCGCAGAATAATTACTCCAAATCAAAAAAAAGTTAAAATAATGTTAATTGGTTTATTAAGATACTGATTATCAATCAGAATAATTACTTACTAAGAATGCAAAACATACAGGATATAGATCACAATGCCCAGTTTATTCCTCAAATGTTTCAAACTTCTTTGCAGGTGCACATTCACGGTATGTTCTGAAATGCGCAGTTCCGCAGCAATCTCTTTGGCATTGAGCTGTTGTATATGCTTTAGCTCGTAGACTTCACGCATCCTTGGTGGCATGGCCTCAATCTCTTTCTGGATCATGGCAGCAATTTCTTTCTCGCGAATCAGGTAATCGCTTTCTGCAGAGTCGACATCGATATGGAAATCTCCCTGGGAAATGTATTTTCTTATGATCTTCTGGTGCCTAAAAATATCCAGGATCTTATTGATCACTGATTTGTATAAATAGCTGGAAAGTGAGGTATGCAGGGCAAGCTTCTCCCGGTTGTTCAATATCCAGACAAAAACATCCTGAACCACATCCATCGCCTCCCCCTCATCTTCCAGTTTCTTAACCGCAAACAAAAACAGCAGCTTATCATAACGGATATAGATTTCCTTAAACGCAGCATCATCCCCCTCCCGGAATAACTCGGCAAGCTCAGTATCACTAAATTTTTCGTAATCTAACATCAGCTTAAATTCTACTGCTAATTATTATGAAATCCCTGAAAGCAAATATGAATTACTTATTTGTAAAAGCCCAACTCTTGAAAAAATAAATTTTAAGCAATTGAAAATTGCGTAAAATTTTTGAGCACTTCGTGCTGGATTTATTTCCGCATCTTGGATCTGGATGCTCAAACGGTTAGACTTACCACGTACTTAGCAATATGAACGTTGTCATTCCGAGGTATCGAGGAATCTCATGTTAACATTCAAAAAAGAATTGTCAGAAAGCTGGAAATCTTTTATGCTGTAACCAAGATAACTTTATAGTGGTAAAGCGTCTTTTAACACCGTTGATGATTAAAACGGAATTGATCGGCATTTAACAATAGGTACGTTTTTATTATTGTCGTTACAATCACGCGATACAAAAGCTTAATAAAGGGATAAGGGCTAAGTAAGTATGCAGTCGAAGCGTTCGTAAATGTGCAGATTCTACACAATCGAACTCCTTGAGCTAATTTCAACACAATTAACTTACCCATCCGCCTAAGTAGAAAAATATGTTATTGTGCAGAATTCCAATAAGTTTTAGTAATTTTCATGTACACAATAATCGTTAACATTTTTAATATCAAATATAAATGCTCTTATCAACCGTTGTTGTGCAAGTAATTTTGGCGATACTGCTATTTTTCGCTATTAACTGGGTGGGAAAACATTCGGTATCGATCGGCTATGTCGAAATCACGATCTTCAGCCAGCATGAAGACAACCCTGCTTTTAATTTTTTGATCCGTGTATTAAGCCCGCAGGTTTATCTTATAGTGGTTTCGAGTATATTTTACGGATTAAAGCTGGATCAGCTTGTGATCAATATTTATCTGGTAAGCATCTATTATGTGATCTTCCGGTTTCTAGCCGGGCTAGTTATGGGCAGACTTCTGCTATTGAACTGGCCTAAACAGCTTCTTTATTGGGTTGCGATAATCAGTATTTCATACTTGTTGTACGAAAACCTGATTAAAAATAAGAAGTCCATATTACCAGATTTTAGTTCAGTTTCAAATGAGCTCTGGATCATTATTATGGTGTTTTTCTATCAGCTTGTCAACAAACTTGATTTTAGTACACCTAATGCAGCCAAAAGAAAGGGAAATTATATCCACAAAAAGTACCTGACATTAAAAAAGAAATACGGAGGTTTGATCGGCCCGCTCACTGAAAACAAGGCGTTGGAGGTCTTAACTTACGCGATCCTAATATATGAAGATTTCAACAGACCTCTGATCGTTCGTTGGATCGAATATTTAGTGTTTTTTGTAACAGGCAGATCACACACACTGGGAATTATGCAGATAAGAACCAACCACTATATTGGAGACCGACAGAGCGTTGACCTCGGAGTAAGAAAAATCACCATGAAATACACTCAACTGAAGAATTCGGAGCTCTGGCGAGGTTTTGAGAACGAGGATCAAGTAGCTAGAGAACTCGTCAGAGATTTTAATGGCGGGGATAGTTACTGGTATGAGGTTTGGAATTTGACGGAGATCATTAAGGAAAAATTTTACAAGGGTGATACGGATAAATTGCTGACAGTGATCAAAGAAATTGGGGTTACGGATATTGTACGGGATTAACCTAAATTGCTTAAAAGTTCAATATCGTTGAATATATAAATTTTGGTTCTTGAGTAAGTCGATGAATATTAATATTAGCTGAGAAAGCGATATAAATGCTGTTTTAAGGTGGATTATCACAACATCACGTGCTAACTGTCTTACAATAGAATATGGTAGAAAGATAAGGTACGCCCATATTTATTTTGCTTCGCAGGATTTCCAAATTGAACAACTCTTCAATTGACTCGCTCTTTCCCTGCCCATCTTGCTGAATTGATTGCAGCATCTCGAGCATCCCCCGGCTACACCAAGAAAGATATCAACTCGGTCAGATGACACCATATCTTAGCCACAAAGGTAAAATTAGGAAACGTTCTTAAAATCACTCTACTTCAACACAATGCAGATATAGATAGAAATGGTTCATATTCTGTTAATTACAAGAAGTTCAATATATTTGATTTACCAACAAACTAAATTATGCCCAACCACCATCAAAGAGAAATCTTCAGACTAGCAGCAGTATTGTATGCGGAAAACAACTACGAGGTAAACCCTTCAACAATTCAAAGAAAAATCATCGAGTCAGTTTTCTTAGACAATAGTAACGCCGAAATTACAGTTCATCAGATTATTGAGTTGATCGAAAAGGATTATAACTTCATATTCGACTTTGAAGAGGTTCTTGAAATTGTCAGTAAAAATGAAACAACTCATTTTCTCATAGGTCCGCGTTACGCCACTGATTTGTTAGTGAGTCTTACGCCAAAAAGAATACAAGCAATCAATTCCAAGTTAACCACCAACAATATTGATTATTTTATCCAAGAGTTTTTAGAGGTACATAAAGAGCTTAATGGTTCACTAGATGGCAAGTCGATCATCTACAAATTTCTGTATGAGATCTTTAATAATAACATATCCAGTTTTTCGAAACTAATTGACTATAAAAAAGATCTCGACGGCGCAATAAATGTGGATGAATCATTTAATGTCGTGGAAAAAACAATTATTAACGCCTTTCTTCAATGGGATAACAATGGAAAAAATAAGGCTATTTTTGATATTTCTAGCTATGCTTTGGAATATTGCATGATTACAAACAAAGAATCTAACCAAACATTTCATCTCAAAAGCCTGAAAAACAAAGATTTTTACTTAGATACTAATGTCTTATTCCGAGCAATAGGTATAAATGGAGAAAATAGACAAGCAAGAACCAAAACCTTTTTAGATAAGTTCAACGAGGCAGGTGAAAAACTTTATATATCAAAGTTTACCGAACAGGAATATAAATCGACATTAAAATATTATTGCGAACAGATTTCTAGAAAATCATATTCAAAAGTAGATCCGAGAGTATATTCTCGGTTTCAAAAGAATTCTGACTTTTTTCATTTTTATCACAAGTGGCGTGTGAATAGGACAAATGATAGTATAAAACTTTTTGAAGCACATCTTCTTGCTGAATATGAAGGTTTGAAAGCAAGGTTTAAAATAGAAGAAGAATATAATGTGGGATTTAATGAAAAAGATGAGGACATAATAAAACGAATAAACGAGCTTGCAACAGATATATTTTCCTTTAAAAACAAAGAAAATAGTTATTTCAACCGATTTGAAACCGCGGAAACTGACGCAAAAAATATTCTATTAATTAAGGAAAAAAGAAATGGAAAATTTCGTAACATTTTTGAAACAAAATTTTACTTCATATCTTCCGACCAAGGCTTAAGAAGATGGGATTTCCAAAGAAAAGACTCTACTCCAGCAGTATTATTGCCGTCACAATGGATGAGTATTCTACTTAGATATGTAAACCGGTCAAGCGACGATTTTAAAAGCTTTGTCAGCTTCCTAAACTTATCACAAAATGAAGCACATATCAGTAGCGAAAATTTACAGCTCATTTTAATTGGGATTGGAGAGATAACTCAAGATGTAGAAAGGCAGTCAGCGATAGTGGAAACAATGATCCAAAACAAATTTAAAGGAATAATTGATCAAGCGTATACTGAAGAAGAAATTATTGAACACGCGAAAAGCTTCGCAAAAACAGAGCTCGACATGCATCTCGATTTGGCGATTATTGATAAACAAAATCTAGAATTAAGCTTGCAGACACATATTTCTGGTGCGAAAGCGGCAATTCATGAACAACACGAGAAACAAGAGAGAGAAAGACTGAAGGCAAAAGATTTAGAAACACAAAATCTCCACCTAAAAAAGACGCTTGTAAAGGAATTTGTCTCAGCGCAAATACTTGATTGGAAAATAAAAGGAGCTCTGGCAGGAATTGCTATTCTGTTTATATTACTTTTTTACCTTCTTTTATTTTGTTGTAAATCTGACTCCTGGAATTTTTCTTCACAGGTTGCAAACTGGATCAATTTGCTTCCTGCAGAATCTACAGAGAAATCTGTAGCATATTCTGTTTACATTTTGCCTGCAGGTGCGCTAATCTTCTTAGTAAACGTGTTTCATAAACGTATTATATCCAAAGAAGAGGAAGTAAATAAGAGAGCCAAATTGGAACAGGCAGCCTTTCAAAAGTATAGTCAATAGAGCCGAATAAAAATTAAATCGACAGAACTCGTTAATACCTTTAATCTTGAATTATGCAATAAGTATTAATTGCTATTATTAAATAAATAATTAGTTTTGTATGCATCTAATAATAGAATATCGTTGAATACATATCTAAAAAAAGCATCACTTCAAGGTTATCGAACAATTCGAAACGTCGAAGTTGAGTTTGCTCCCGCATTGAACATCATAATTGGTAAGAATGGAAGCGGGAAGACAAATTTTATGTCATTTTTGTATAATAGCCTTAATTTAGAATATTCTGGCTTAACTGGTTTTAGAAGTATATTAGAATTTAACGGCAAATCTCAATATTCTTTGACAGCGACTAGGAGCTTAGAAAATTTAAAACCAGAGGATCTAATCAAAAAAAATCTTGATGATAAGGTTGATATTTCAGTAAGAAAAGTTCATGATACGTTCGAAACTAAGGTGGAAGATCAGTCTCAAATCAATGAATTTTTGAAACCAATTGGCACATTTGAAATCGCTAATTTTATACGGCACGGCATCGATGCCAATAATTTTAATGTTACAATATCATCACCACTAGCTTTTGACATCGATATTAGCAATTTAACTTCACTCAACAGCGCAGAACTTTTTTTAAATTACTCTAAAACCAGAGGATCGTCTTCCTTCACTTCAGCACTTTTTTTAAATCTTCTGATCTCAGTGATACTAGAGAAAGATTTACAGGATAAAGATTTACAAAAGCATTTCACTGAAAAAGTCTGCACAGTTTTTGAACTAATTTGCAATACTTTGAATCGGTACATAAATAAATACTTACCAATAGAATCAGTACGATTAAATCCTGCTTTCAAGGTCTACACTGACGATGAAAAAAAACTTATTAAATTTCAAGGACTAATTTTCGACTTTAAATTCGGAGGAGATTGGCTACCTTTTTCAAGTTTATCCGATGGAACAAAAAGACTATTCTATCTTTTCGCTGAAATCATGATTGCGCCAACCTATTCATCCATTAGGTCTACGAGTATCCCATCTAACAGAATTTTGCTTGTAGAAGAACCTGAACTTGGCATACATCCGCATCAATTTCATGAAATTATGAGCTTCTTAAAAGAGGTTTCTTTAGAGAATCAGGTAATTATAACAACACATTCGCCACAATCTCTAAATATAGTAACCGAAAATGACTTGCAGACAATAATAATCTCCTCGTATAATCAAGAAGAGGGATCAACATTCAAAAAGTTAACTAGTGACCAAATCTCGAAGGCAAAAATATACATGGAAGATATGTATCTCAGTGACTACTGGGTTTATTCTGATTTAGAGGAGTAAAACATGAAAATAGGATTGGTGGGAGAATCTCCGCATGATACTGCGAGCATTATAAATCTTTTTAGTAAAGTATATGAAAATTTACAATTTGTAAATTTGATAAATAATATTCGAGGTTCTCAGTTAGATCAACTGCAACCTACAAAGCGATTACTTCGTCTTGAATACCAAGTTCAGAAGCCAGATCTTGTAATATTTATTCGCGATCTTGACGGATTATCAAATGATCAGTCAAAAATTGAATTAAGGAAAAATTATTATAATGAATTTAAAACTGTGGTAGATAGAAAGTCAATTTTCATGCTTAATATTTATGAGATAGAAGCGTTAATTTTGTGCGATTTGTCAGCCTTTAATACCCACTACGAATGCTCTTGCGTAAATTCAGTAGACCCTCATACTGTCGAAAACCCTAAAGAATATTTAAAGGTTTTAAATAAAGAATATGTGGAAGTAGACAATGCTGAAATATTTTCCAAAATAAACCATTATAAATTAATCGAAAACTCATCCTATTATAGAAAATTCATTCAAAGATTTGAAAAGCTAGTGAATTGATATTATTTTCTCAATCTCGCATTTCTCGTTAGCATGGTTTTTTTGGAATAGTGATAATCCATTCTAATCGTCCACCATCTGGGCAGTCCGTTTTTACTGAATACGGATAGGAGTAGCTGCTGTGCATCTGCAGTTATGCTATAGTGATTGATTAAATAAAAGGTGGAGGGTTAAGAGTTCCGCTTATTCCCTTTTTGTGCCCGAACCAGATTGGTCCGGAGCGGATAGCTTTGTAGAGCAAATTTGTTTCAATTATCTTAGTGGGCCAGATGGTACTTGCTCCATTGAATTTAACTGACGAATGATTAAGTTTACGGTATGGATAATCTGTTGATCGGAGTTGACAATGAGGAATTTTACAGCGGCGAGGAAAAAATACTTTTCTTGGGAAATATCAAGACACTAAACCTTTTCATTGGCGCCAACAATACGAGGAAAAGCCGTTTGTTGCGTTCTATTGCCAGGCTTGACCAAAAACAGATTTTATCATCCCAAGTCAATCTCGAACAGCTAAAGCAAGATACCTACAAGATCCTAAAATCCTTGGAGGATGCATTTGACCAGTTTCCGAAAGTTTCGCTTATCCGCTATCGTAGCTCCAGGGACAATGTTGTTCCGGATAAACGTTTCTCCTATCTGCGGATGTATTTTGATGCCACCAGTTCACCTGACGTAAACTTTAATCAACTGAAAAATTTGCTGGAGCAAATCTTCAAGGAATATCAGGCCTATATCAATCAGGAAATGGCGATTTCGCTTCAAGACCGGACTCTCCGATTTTACGACATCGTGGACTTACTGGACTACGTTTACGAACTGGCGGCTGGAGGGGTCGACATTACGGCTATCACCAATAATGGCCGCTTGGAGGAAGGGAATGCGAATTCGATCAGTTTCTCTATTCCTGACAGGGACGAATTCAACAAGATTGCAAACCTGCAGTTCAAATCTAAAATCATCGCTGACCTGAAGGAATTGCTCGGCAGGTACCTGACCCTTAAAACACAAATTCTTAAACCCAAATGCATTTATATCCCAGTCCTTCGTTCTTCCCGGAATTTGTTAAATGCAAACAGAACCATTAACGAGGAAAACCTCTTTCGGAGTACCGTCAACTACCAGTATTTCGGCGCTCATAAGGCTCCCGGGCACATAACCGTACATACCGGACAGGATCACTATGAACTGATTGATAAAGCTAAACGGGGTAAGACGCACAAACGGAGAGATTTCGATGAATTTGAGGCTTTTATTGGTCGCTCCTTCTTCCAGTCAAAAGACATCGAAATCATTGCTTATAATGATGACGGCGAAAGGGACATCATTGTGAACTTGCCTGGTGAGCGACCGGATGTTGCCATACATGATCTCGGTGATGGTGTCCAGGCGATCATCAACATCTTTTTCCCGATTTTTACAGCGGCCGAATGTTCCTGGATTTTTATTGATGAACCCGAACTGAATATGCATCCAGGATTTCAGAACCTGATGATCCGGACACTTGCTGAAAACAGTTTCCTGAAGCAAAAGAATCTGCGTTATTTCATCAATTCGCACTCCAACCATATCCTCTCAGAGATGTTGCTGGGCAATAAATCGCAGTCTGAGATATTTGTTTTCCATCGCAGGGACGAGTACAGCAGTACAGTCCGATCTTTTGAGGGTTTTGAGAATGCGACACTTGATTTGTTGGGTGTACTGAATACTTCTACACTAATCAGTAATTGCTCTATTTGGGTAGAAGGTATCACCGACCGGATTTACCTCAGGGCTTACCTGACCGCATTTTTAAAAGACCGCACAGACTTCCTTCCCATCGAAGGGCTCAACTATTCTTTCATTGAATACGGTGGCAAAAATATCGTTCATTACTTATTTGAAGATACGATGCAACCGGGATTGGGAACTGACCCGATTAATGCCTGGTTCATCAACTCCAGGATCTTTCTACTTGCTGACACCGATAAAGGTAAGGAAAAGCTACATGAAGAGAGAGAGGCTAGACAAACTCAGAGGTTTGTATATGAGCAAACCAGGTTGACGGAGATCGAAAATATCGTACCGAATGCTGTGCTATCGTCGTATTTGACTGACAAACTCGGTATCCCCCATGCTCTTAGTTTGGAGGTGATGAAAAATAAGAAGGAATACATTGGTCTTGGCAAATATTTACAGGGGCGTTTTGACAAACTGGGTATCCAGCGAAAAATTTCTACACCCAGTGGAACCTTAAAAAATGACTATAAAAGTAGCCTGGCTGAATATGTTTTAATGCAGGTTCAGAAAGGATCATTGACCTGGCGGGAACTTAGACAGCAGGACGACATCAAAAGAATAACGCATAGACTATTTGATTTTATTGCTCTGTCCAATCAACGTTCCGATGTGATCTCACCGGTCTAATGAACATCATTACGAATAACTCAATAATATTCTCGGATCAATGCCGCGGTCAGTGGTGCCTTCCGCTTTTTAGCCTTCTATCCACTATAATTTGGATAAAAATCACCTGGGCGTCAAACATAAGCACAATACTGTTTTAACAATCTGCGGTGATTTAAAATTAAGATTAAATACATCTGCTAAGGCGGGTTGCAGATCAAAAATCAAAAAGGGGTTGAGGTGGGCCATCAAGTTGGCTGACATTGATGAGCATTGTAAAACAGTGGTTAAGTTTAAGAGTAAAGTTGAGGGATATTTTTACCTAAGCTATAATCAATTTTGAGAAAGTGTTGAACTATAAAATTTAAGTAAACTGGAAATACCAATACAGATAAAAAAAAGCAACCGGCCAACTTAATATGATTTCAACATCCAGGATTATATTAAATATTCCAAATTGATAATAATATTGCTGAGAAATTTTATTGCAAAGTTTTTATTTTATATTTTGGAAATCAAACGACTACATCTGATATGCATTCTCAAAACCCTCTCGCAGACCTGAATAATCTATTGAATAATTTCTCCGTACAATCGCGAATTGCGCATGAAAATAAAGACGACGGATTTATAGAACTTGCAGAACCTTTTTTGATGAACCTGTTGAACATTACCCTCTCTGCAGAGTTCGTGCCTGCTACTTCGACTCTTCGAAACAAGTTAGGAGTGAGCCTAATTGATAAGCGTAAAAGATTTGGGTTGTGTATCGTCTGGGGGCCAAATATTGCCGAAGTGAAGGAAACTTTTGTAGAGCTCGTCGGTAGCCGTTTCGAAAGATCGATCGAACAGGTATTTACCTTCGTTCTCACAAAGAAAGACCCATCCGGCTATTCCCAAGTTGTTTTCAATAGGCTTAAAGGTAGCAAAGTGAAGTTTGAGGAAAAACAGCACATCATTGATACCACGGATATCTATAGGCTTCTGAAGGGAAGGCAATCATCGGCAATAGGAAGGGCAATAGGTATACTGCGTAAAGGATTTGCAACTATCCGTTACACACCTGATTTTAGTGAGGAGGACTATAAGCAATTTCAAAGGTCTTATTTTTCAGCATGTTCTAGAAATTTTGGAAACATTAACTTTTTTGGCCTTTCGGTAAGTAGGGTTCAGACAGAAGAAATTGAATTGAATAAAATTTACGTCAAGCCCAAGTTTTGGGTTCTTGAGCAAACGGTTAGTAAGACTACTATCAACAACCATCAATCGCTCATGGATATTCCAGTTTCAGGTACTCGCAAAGCATTTTCACAACTTTTTTCAATTGATAAACATTTGGTGCTCTTAGGTAAGCCAGGTGCCGGGAAATCTTTGTTAATAAAATATGCAATTTCTAGTATCGTGAACAAATGGGAAAGTGAGTTCGAAGCACAATCCATCTACGGACATTTGCCCTTTGTTATTGAGCTGCATAAATACAATGAGTTCAGAAAGTCCAAGGAGCTAGGCTTACGGGAATATCTCGTTCATTTGCTCGAACTACAGTATCAGACCAGTATAACGAAAAATAACCTAAACACCATCTTCTCTAACTTTCCGACGATATGCTTTTTTGACGGCCTCGATGAGATATTAAATATTCAGGAACGAACCCAAGTCCGCAACGATATCGAGATATTTTTGGGACATTATCGTAGAGGCCGATCCATAGTAACAAGCAGGTACGAATCTTACAGGGAAGTTGGTATGGATAAGCGATATCGACTAGCTGAAGTTTTGGATTTTGAAGATATACAGCTAAAAGATTATGTCAGGAAATGGTACGGCATAAATGAAAGGGACATATCAATGAGAACCTCACAGATCGATTCCTTTATGAAGGAGGTTGCATCTGTCGAGCCGGAACTGAGATTTAATCCCTTATTGTTAGCACTTATTCTTATCATTTACAGAAATAATAAAAATAGAATACCGACTACCCGTTACGAGATATTTGCCGGATGCACGAGCACTATGGTCTTTACCAGAGATAAAGTCCTAAAAAAGCTTTTTCCCAGAGTAAATGAAGCCGATGTTATGGCTGTATTCTCAGAATTAGCCTATTGGCAATTTGAAAACGAAAGGCGACAAACAATTTTTGACCACCAGGATGTCCAATATCAAATCAGATCTATACTTTCCCGTAATAAGAGTGTACCTGTTGATAAGCTGGACAAAGCAACCACGTTATTTACTTATTTTGCAAATTTAAGATCTATCTATATCGAAAACAGATTCAGCCACAAGACATTTTTGGAATATTTTACTGCCTCGATGGCATATAAATTGTGTTGTGGAAATATTTCAGAAAACTCAACACAAAATTATTCAACCGATTATGATAACATCAAAAAGAAATACACCGATTTTTTTGCGAAGAGACTATCGTCCTCCTATTGGACTGTCGTTCTAGAAGTACTTATCTGCAAAATAGATATAGAGCAACGTCTTGTTCCAGTTTGGGAAATCATCAACGAACTACTAGAAAAAGAAACGAAGGACGCGGTAGTGTTTTTCTTGCCAGTTATCAAGTTCTTCAAAAATGTCGATGCAAGATCATTGATCGAGCTTCTTAAAACAGCAATCGATTTTTGTTTGAAAAGAGATGAGTCTGTTTTCGCGCTGTTGATATTCACATATCATACAAAACCTTTAAGGGCGTATTTCCTTGATGCTCTATCCATGCTCATGGAGGACCAGTCCATAGCTTTGTCCGATAAGATCATATTTCTTTATGAATTTGCCCTCGCTGCTGACGATCTCAGCCTGTCAAAGCTCCTTAGCACATCGGGAATTTCCTACGAAGATGAATATCCCCGCGTGTTGATTGATTATGTCCAATTGATAAAGGACATAGATCATTTGTCTTCAATAATAAGTCTCAAGAGCTTAAATGAGACAAGACATTTACTTAAAGAGGAGTTCAAATCCGTATACAAGAGGAAGATCTTTTTTGGACATGAGAGATTTAATTACATCGTCAGCTTTTTTACTCGCAGAGACCTTGTCGACTGGGAGTCTGCGTATCTACTACTTGTCAATAAAGGGGTAGAAATTGGTTTGTTAACCAGTGCAGCCGAATCGATAACCATGCTTGATTATTCCTCAGGTGATATTGAACACCTTATCAGGAAAACAAAAATCCAGGGATTCAAAGAATTCCTAAGGGTGCTAAAGAAAAGAAGCAAACCCGATCCTGAAAAACAACAGCTTTCCAAGTTCTTCCGGCCAAAAAGAAAATAATTATTACTTATTAAACTTCCTGAATGCGCTAATAGTCTGAAATATAAAATAGGAAATCACAATCCTATCCAAGTAGTCCAGGAAAATCGTCAGTCCGCTAAAGCTCCTTGCCAGGTAAACATCACTTAGTCTTCTTACCGGGTTCAATAATGACCAATACGCACCATTATTTAACCAAAGAACCTCTATATTTTTCTTTAGTTCTTCAAAGCTACTTGCCGGGCACATGCAAAACTGCCCAGACTGTGCTAGTGTTATTGTGATAAAAAAGAGTATGTTCAGCAATAAAAGTATAATAACCGGCTTCACCCAATTATTTCCGTAATCATTTGATTGATTAAGGTACATCATCAATTTATTACCTAGCGTTTTTCTATCAAGTTCATATTGTTGTAGCTCTTTATTGAATATTTTCATTTCCAGCCCCTGGAAAATTAGCGCCTGGACGGAATCTCCTTGCTTTGTCGCCGCGTATTTCAGTTGTCTAAAAACTTCCTTATTTGCCCTAGCGGTTGCTAAGGACTGCAGATCAACCCCTTTGACCAATTTGATAGAGGAATCTGACAGTACGATTCCAGCATCATTTTGATCCTGATTTAAGCTTTCCGGATCAAACCACTTGACATCACTAAACGTCATTTCTGTCAATTGGCTATGCCAAATATTAAATGCCCTGTAGGTTTTGAAATCGACATTTAAAAGGAAAGTCGCTCCAAGTATTGTCTTATTGATGGAGAATTTTGACCCAGTTGGCGAAAGTGGCCGAAGATCTGAAAAGTACAGCTTTCCAAGATTTGTGAAGTGGTTGAGTACCGCACAGGTTATTCTGCAATTCCGAAAGCTGATATTTCCAGTAACGTTTGTTCCCTGCAATTCCATTGAATTGATATTGCAACCATTGATAGTAATGTTCCCTTTCATTAGGGCGGAGCACTTGATCTTAAGCTTTTTTAGATTTGCCTGATTGTTCGCAGGCTCATTTCCCAGAATTTCAAATCCACCCTGAAAGTCACAGTTATCGATGTAAATCGCTTCGATTACAGCGTCTATTTCATTTGCGTCATCCCTGGTAGTTACCGTGACGGATTTCTGGAAACTCGTGCCTGCAAATGTGTAACCATGTTTTGATGTACAGGCCTTGATTTTTAGTTCATCCTCGAAGCTGCCATCGTTTGTAACGATGCTTTCCACATTACAGGCCCAGAACTGTTGATCACGGGAAACCTCTGACTGCATAAATGTAAACCCACCACCCCGACAATCAAAGTACCTACCTTGCCCTGTAACCTTGGATTTTTCAATCCTAAATCCCAAAGTTGATCGGAAGTAGCCCAAATCCATGCTGCCGATTTCTGATTTCTCTAAATGGAAACCATGCATATTGCATTGGTGTATTTCGATTTTGTTGATCGCCGGACATCCGTCAAATTTAACCGAACGCTCTGTGCTGCATCCATTAAAGAAAACATCCTTGATTTCCGGACAGTCTTTAAAAACCACATTGTTGTTATCTTCGTTGAATCCATTGTCAATTCCTGAAGATTTTATATTGTTAAATCCGATTTTTTTGCTAAAACTGCATTCAATGAACCTAACTCCCAGTTTTACATCCGCATCATCAAAAAACACATTTGAGGGGAATTCGCAGTTCCTGAAAATAAGGCCGTTACATTTAAAATTTGACGCATTTATTTTTATTTCAGGTAGCAAGATGAGGTCGGAAAATTCCGCAAAATTTCCGGAAATCTTATCATAAAATTCTGCATCGATGTGGTTGGCGTGAATAGGTGTTTTTGCGTTCATTTTGAGAGGGCGGATTTAGATTTTTTCCAGCTCTAATTTCGCAAAAATAATTGCAAAACAAGCATTAGATAAAATGCTGACAACTTTAGTTATTAAATAAATGAGGTGGAAATCAGCTTACAAGTGATGCATTAATTCAGTGTAGCATAGAAAAATGTGGTTTTAAAACCCATTTACAGCTTCTCTGAGGTTGCTGTGAGTATTGGGTACCTGTTGTCAGAGAAACAGCACCAAAACAGCGTTAATGCCACGCAGCATCAGAGAACGGAATTCAATTTTGCCCTAAGTACAATCCGCCACCTCCTTGGAATATATGGCAAAGATTCGCGGAGACAAGTACTTCGTTAGTATGTGGCGGAGGCAGGCTTAGCTAGACCGGAGGTCTTAATCGTAAGTGACAATCCCCGAAATTAAATGTTCTTGTTCGTTAGTCTGCTCGTTAATAATACTTCCGTTAATCTTCACAGCATAGTGCTGCTGCAATGACTTAAATGTTTCCTTTTCGAAACGTGGAGTTAAGATTAATGTATTGCTGGAAAATTTGCAACCTTTAAGGGTTTGGGAGAGCCTGACCTTAAGTTTGCTATCGTCACGTTCGGAAACTATTTCACCAAAGAGGTTACCTCCTTTCCAGTCAGTCGGTTCAGAAACTACAATTCTTACAAAACTTTTCATCTTTAATGGTGATTAAATCGCTCCGGGCTTGCAATAGTTCATAATTATGAAACGCTCATGTAACATGAACAACAAATATACATGAACATTTTATACCAGAGCCAGCATTAGAACCAATCCAATTGATAGGCTGAATTAACCACTTATTTAAATTTCTTTATACTTTTAGTACCTTTACATTATGTCATTAGCTCGCGCGAAATCTCAATTGAATCTCAGTGCATTAGCAAAAATGGTTTCTAATGCCGGTTTACAGCGCATGATGTTTTCTGACGATTTTAAAATTCAGATTAAGCACCTCAAGCAATTGCTCCGTAAAAATGGTATTGAGGTAGAAAAAAAGACTCAAGTTTCAGAATTGATAGACATTTCTTACGAACATTTATTGATTCACTATCGTCATGAATATCTATATAAAGTAGCGCTATTGAACAGCTACGTAATGAACAATCATTGTCTGTCCGACACCATACTTTTAAACGAATTTAAAATAGGTAACTCAAAGGCAGACACCATTCTGGTGAATGGAACAAACAAGGTATTCGAAATCAAGACTGAATTGGATAGCCCTGAACGACTTTGCACCCAGATCAATGATTATTATAAGGCATTCTCAGAAGTTTACCTGGTGATACATCATTCAGAAGTTGGCAAGTACATTCCATGTATTGATCATCATGTTGGAATTATGGTGTTGTCCAGAGATAATACCATCGAGCCATTTAAAGCCGCACAGGTTTACAATGATCAATTGGATATTGTGGCCATGATGAAAGCCCTGCGTAAGGACGAATATTTACATTTAGTGTACAGTATAACTGGTGAAATCCCTAAGACCACTCCAATACAGTTGTTTAAAGCATGTGTTCATGTACTTTCTAGATATTCGGTTCTAGACGTGCAGGCTAAATTTCTGAAGATCATTAAAGACAGAATCAATTTGAGCACCAATGAGTTGGCGATGAAACCTGATCTTCCTGCAGCGCTTCGCCTTTCTTGCTATTACTATAATCTGAACCAGAATGATTATCTTAGCATAGTTGACAAACTCGCATACCAGATATAAATTAACATCATGTATTTACCGTATCTCAGAGGTAAACAGTATGAATTGCTTGCATTACGTGAGCTTTGTACGTTGCCATTAGACAATTCCAGGATTTCCCCTATCATTGAGCCTATAAAAAAGGACTTAAAAAGTGTAGAAACGGCGCTTATTGCGCTCAATCGTATCGGCATTGTGATGCAATTGATCGTAAATCCGGAACATGGGGAATTAAAAGGAAATGGCGAAAAGGTCATTGATTTCATTGATAAGGCACACGCAATGGGACTACATAACGTAGTTGCTACCTATCTGATTGCCAGTGAGCGGGACTTTTTATTCTTTCAATCTACTGCGACAGCACGCGGCTATTTAACTTCGGGTTACTCGCTGGTTCATCTGAATCAGATAAGTAGTGTGGCTGCACTTAAGACATTGGTTAATGCTACTGCCATCAGGTTTAACGTAATTCATGTTAACCACCAGATGTCATTAAAGCGCGGCTTCACCAGTGGTGGATTGACTTTACTAAGTGACCCCTTTAATAAACAGAAGAAAAACTCGGATTACTTACAGGTGCAAAGTGAGTTTTTTTCAAACGATTATATGTATTTTGCTGGTGAAGGCTTTCACGCTTTTTCGGATTACCTGACAATTGGCGCAGACTATGCAGAAGGAGGAATGCTTCCTTATGCGGTAGCAATCCATCTCACCTATAAAGACAAAAATTCCGGCGAGATCTGGATTAAGCATTTCACTTCCGTTACAAACGATGATTATAGTGATACGCCAGGAAAATTCGGTGAAGCTTTAGATAAGCTCATCACATTTATCGACGCGGAAGGTTTACATACAATTGCTTGCGAGCAATTCCGTGACTACCATTCCAGGGGTGCATTCCCAGGCTTAGGTGTGGTGAAAAAGCTTTCCATCATGCATCATATCGAACTTATTCAAGGTTTAATTTAGCTTATCATGTTTTGTTGTAAGAACTGCTTTTCCGATCCAGGATTGCAAAAGCGGATTGAGTCGATATCCACGAAACAAGGAAACTGTAATTTTTGTGAATCCAAAGATGTTACGGTGATTAACTGTACTGATCTGAGTACTGCATTTGAGCAACTTTTTGATATGTACTCGCCTAACCCGGATGCTGCAAAATCTCTCGGCCACGACAGGCCTGTGCTGGTGCATGAACACCTGATCGAATACTGGCCTAAATTATTTAACACCTCCAAACTTTCTGCAAACAACATCATGCAACTGGTCAATCAAATCGGACGTGGTTGGGCTAACTATAGTGACGAATTCTTCGAAACACCGAAAGAATTTGGAACGCTACTTGATTCGCTTTCAGGAGGCGGGGAAGACCTTCAATTACAATGGGATATGTTTTCCGACGAAATCAAAACCCGCAATCGGTTTTTTATTGGTGACAAAATAGATACCGAGCGTCTGGAAAGCGTATTTGAACGTTTGGTAGTCTACTATCCTTCGGATACATTTTTTTTCCGAGCGCGTATATCTGATCAACAACTTCCAGCAAATGAATTGGGCAAACCTCCAAAAAACCATACTTCACCCGGAAGAGCTAACCCAATCGGAATACCTTATCTCTACATTTCAGATAGCAAGGAGACGACGCTTTATGAGACTCGGGTCGCGCTTCATGAGGGAATAACAGTTGGCAAATTCGTTACCACTGAAACAATAAATGTGGTATCCTTGAAAAATATTGCAGATCACGGACCATTTGAGATATTGGATCGTGGATTTGATCTAGAAGAGTTCATTTTAGTAAGACCATACCTGATGCGTCTGGAGCAAGAGCTTTCACGTCCTGTTAGGAAGATGGATGTCAATTTAGATTATCTGCCGACACAATACCTTTGTGAATTTATTAAATCTTTGGGGTTTGATGGTGTTGAGTACAAAAGCGCAATGAATTCAAAAGGTTATAACCTGGCCATTTTTAAGGATGGGAAGCTACAATGTATTGATTCGATTTTCCATCATGTTACAAATTTAACCTACGAGTGGGAACCGAAATAAACCAATCATTATCTATCAACTGTCGGTCTTTTTAAGTTGATGGAAGCCCATTGTTTTCAAAATATCGATGTCACAAAAATGAATCAGGAAACTGCAAATTACATTGTTACCTATTATGCTTTCCTTTATAATGAGAGCGAAAAGCTTGCTATTGAACATGAAATTGTTATGATGTCACTCCAAACACCTGAAGACATTGAGAATTATAAAAGGCTTTACCCAGAGGGCCATTTGTCAGATGATGACGACGTTCTTGAACTCGTTGGACTAAGCATTGATGCCTTTAACTACAAAGTTGCCGAGAGAATGTTATATGAGCATGAAGATAAAATATATCTTAATTCCTGTGAGAAATGCCATTCGCTTGCGAGAACCCCTTTGGCAAAACAATGTCGACACTGCGGCTACGATTGGCATTGATTACTTAAGAAATACCATACACTGGTATTTTTAATACATTCGTAAATAAGCTCATTCAAATGCAACCCATCCCATCTACCGCTCAGGTCTTAGCCTACAAAATACTGAACAGAGTTACTGATAAGGTATGGATTGATTGGGCTTATGAAATGTTAATTGCTGGATACGATACAGAGCATCTTTTAATTTTGGCAGGGATGAGTATGCCTTTAGAGCACTTTGAAATGCAGAAGCTAACCAGCAAAGTGTTTAGTGAACTCGACTTAGATTATTCGGATACAGATCGCGTGCTAACGAAGTATGCATCCTACCTCGCAAGCGAATCTTTAAATAATGATTTAGCTCCCATGATAGTCCTCAGTGAATTAAAGAATATTTACCTTGAGTTGGATCATTGTAAGCCTTTGCAGGATTTCTACCTGCTTTTCTACGCAAAGGTAGATTTATTAGACAGTGAGGATCAGTGGTATATCAATGGTGTTGACAGATCAAACATTGACGCAACTATAGCCAATTTCTTTAAAGAGTGGGTAACTTAGCTGTGTATTGTAACTCTTTTAGACAACTTTTTGGACATGCAGACACCTAAAGCACTTGAAAATGCAGGGTAAAACTACTTGCTGCTGGTTATTCATATAACGTTTGAGGAATTCTTTTAACAGTCAGTAATACTTTGAAAGTTCGAGTTAGTGCACCGACAGTAAAGAACGAACTTAAAACCCTTACAAAGAGTTTCTGCATTTCCGAGCTGGAGGTTATAAAAAGTCAGTTCACCTCCATGGTAGAAGCATCATCTGCAGTTAAAGACTTTATGAAGGATAAGCATCTAATCTATAGTTTAATTTACGATTATGGTATGGGGGGGTATTTTAATTTGCGAAGAGGTGGAAAGCCAAATCACATGGAATCGTGAGTTTTAATACCATGATATAATTCAACCCCACTCCCCTATCTCTATAGCTTTATTTCTCCTAACCAATGCCAGTTCAACCGCCTCTTCCTCAGATGTGGCAAATAGGTAGATCCCAATCGTCTCGCCATGCACTGAACTGGTATTAAACTCTAATGTTTCTGCTATGGCCATTTTCGCGCTGGCTATTTTATTGCTGATCATCACCTCCACCGGAAGATCCTTTTCTCTTTTCAACTCAATGTAATAGCAATTACTGGTCTTGTCGCTATGGTATTCCGGGTTCACCTCGCAAACGAATATCTCTGCTTCATTATCTTTATACCTGTTCAAATAGGCTTTTGCCCCCTCCTGTGTATCAAATGCGGCATCAACGTATTCTAGTGGATTATCTCTTTGTTCTGCGATTAAGTAGATGTATCTCTTTTTCATAGTAGGTGTTGTATTAAAGTTTATCTTCTTTTTCAGTAATGACCAGGTAATTGACGTTGTTGCGCATCTCCATCTTTGCTGCATATTCAGGGAACTCTAAATCCAAGTTCTGGTGCATGATCACATAGAAATTATCAAGTTGATGATAAGGTATAATGAGTTGGTAACAGCGCAGCTCCTGCAGCTTCTTAGGCTCGCGCACATCCAGGATGATGTTGTCCTCAGAAATTTGCTTGCCGCAGTTTAAGGCAATGGCATAAAGCTGGCTTACCGGCAAGTTCCTAACGGTAATGGTCTTCCCTTTGCCAAAAGCATCAGGCGAGATCTTGATGCCCGGCTTATAGCCGGTTTTGTATCCGCAGAAACCAAACTTAAACACACTAAAGGTATTGTCGATTTTGCATTTTTGTTTCTCCTGGCTGTAGGCAAAATTTAAGCAAAGCGTGGCCAGCACGAAGGTTAATTTCGTTTTCTTCATTTCAGTTTTTTATGAATTATTTAGTGGGTATTGGTTAGTGTTTGTGTTCCAGAATCAGAACTAAGAAGGGATTAAACGCGAAAAGCGCGGAACCCTACATTACCGAGCCAGAGGTCCTGAGAGACCGTGCAACGATAAGCAGAGCCCACGCGCTTGGCACGGGGCACTTTTCACTTATCCTCTTGTTGCTGTTGAAATTCTCAGGTTCCTGGCTCAAGATTCTTAGTGCTAAATGCTCTAATATTTTAGAGATTTTGCAAATGTATAATTTTAGCTATCTATCTATATCCTAACTTTTAGTTTTACCATAATTGAATTTGAGCCAAGAAAAAACGGGGGAAAAAATCTTTTGCAAGACCCAAACTCCCCCGCCTAAATTAACGCTCTCATCACAATATTATGCATTCCTAATCACCTAACACAAATATTTTTTGAAAATGAAAAAGATTGTAATAAAATTGAGGTTTGGCCAAATATGATTTGGTTAATTCGAGATCTCACTTAAATTTATTCAGGAATTTATCTGTCTTAATCCAACTCAATAGGATCTAAAGCATCCTCCATCGCAATGTATAGCTTCTGTATATTCTTCCTCATATAATCCCTTATAGCAGTTACATTATCCAATATTTCCGGAACGTTATCAAGATAGGCTAAACCTTCGCCCTTGATCACGGTGTTTCCATTTTCAACTCTAAACTTTAAGAATCCACCATCGGGACTAAAATCCAGGCTCAAGGTTAAAAAGCCTTTTCCGGCCCGAAAATGACTCCACAGCTGGTCTACAGTAATCGTATTGACATCAAAAGCCGATTTGATATCAAATGCTTGTAAGAATTCTTCGGGTTCAAATTCAACAGCTAAACACATCGTTCCCTGCTTTTCCCATACCCATGAACTTACGGTGATTACATCTGCCCAATTGACGATCACCTGATGTGGGTTATGGTATAAATAGGCCATCTTTTTTAGTTCTGTCAATAAGTTATCAGTCATGGATTCGTTCTGTTGTTTCATGTAATTCTGTTGTTAGTTTCTTAAATAATAATGTTTAAAGTTCAAGTCATTCCGCTGTATCGATATCTATTGATTGATTTGCGATTTTCGTTAGCAAAGTTGAGTATTGACTGTATTTGTTAAAAGACATCGCTGGCAATCTGAAAATTTTATCAATAGTGTGTTTCTCTACAAAATATTGTTTTGATTGTCTAGAATATTTGATCTCAATACGATATTCTATGGTGGTCATTTAGTTCCTTCTTTTCATAATTCTCTTTTTCTGAAAGCTGCCGTAGGTAGGAAGGACTGCTATTAAATTGTGGGAGACAAAAAAGAAGTAAAATAATTAAGACTCCAGTAGGGGCTTTTTTATTATCTTGTCAACAAGCATCCTTATTCATTTAGCAATAACTGACGCTCCGATGAAATTTATCGTTGGCAGCTAAATAAATAATATGGATCGCAGAGATTTTATTAAGTCGGGAGCCACGATTATCGGCTTCCTTGCAGCAGGAGTTTTTATTCCCGGTAGTCAAATGGTTTTGGCAGCACACAAACCAGGCTTTACTAAAAATGGTGACATTTCTCAACTCCAGCTATTGCCGAAAAGCAATTGGTGGAATATGCCTGTAAATGAATTACCTCTTGATAAGCGTAGCGCAACTTTCACCGAAGGGTATTCCGATGAATTAGGAAACGTAGCTAAAATGAAAGTCGAGCTAACCATTCCCTACAACGTAGTAGAAAATTTGAAGCCAACTGTGGTTGCCGTTACAGATCCAGGTTATCCAATTCCCGAAAGCCCGGCAAAGTTCCCAATCTTAAATGGCATGGCTATCCAAAATGAAGGGATACTAGGCGAAGAAGATCATCACCTCATCATCGTCGATAAAGGCACGAACATGCTTTACGAGCTTTATAATCCCATAAAAAAAGCAGATGGAACTTATTCACATTCTGGTGCCGCAATCTTCAATCTAAAATCCAACAAACTCCGCAGGTGCGGTGCAACTTCTGCTGATGCTGGGGGCTTACCAATTTTACCTGGATTGGTGCGATACGATGAGCTGTTCATTAAAAAGGAAATTAACCACGCTCTGCGAATGACATTAAATGGAAGTGATGGCACTTCAAGATATCCTGCCAATCATGTTACTGAAAATTGGGGAGAGAAGAAATTGCCTTTAGGCGCAAGACTTCGCTTGAAAGATAGTGTGGAAATACATCCTGGCTACCCTGAACCAATACAGGTGCTCATGCGATGCTTGAAAAAATACGGGGCAATCTTTGCTGATAACAGTGCTGTAAGTTTCGCCTTCACTGGTGTAGATGACCAGGCATTTTACAAGCACAAAGACTTACACATCAGTTCCAGGGCATTCGGTTTTGGGCCTTATGACAATCATGAAAATGGTTATTTATATGGGTCAGATTTAGAGTTAGTAGATATGGATTTAAGCGCAAACCTTTGCAAAGAAGTTTGTGTTTGACGATACCACTGCCAGCCGCTTTCTCACACCCATTAAAAGGCTGCATTGTGCGTCATTACGAAAACCTTTTTTGCCAGACATTGTTGTTAGTTAAGGCTTTATCTATTTATCGAAATTGAAGGCCAAAGTACATTTATTCACCTAAACGCCAAATTATGGGTATTAAGACAGGACCTAAAAAGATTGCCGATTCTACCGGAAAACCGGACAAACGGCAGCACGACAACAAGGAAACACCTAAAAATGTTCCCTCACTCAAACCACATAAGCACAAGAAAGGTGACTAAAACCAATATTGTGCGGGTGAAGTTTGCCCAATATTGTTTCAATGCACCAGAAGTTGCAGGGATCGCAACAATACCACTTTAGGTATCAGCCAGAGAAGGGCAAACAGGTGTCTGTTTGCCCTTCTTAATGCTTTGGACTTCGAACGCCTGCTTTTAATTCGTATTCTTTGACCAACGCCTCCGCCGGAATGTGCAGCAATTCGCTGAACTTGCGGATCATGGTCAGCGAAAGCGATTGCTTATAGCTCAGTACTTTGCTGACCGTTCCTTTGTCGCCATAGGCTTTAGCCAGGTCAGCAGCTTTGTACCCGAAATCTTCCATCCTGATCTTGATCATCTCTACCGGATCAACATCTGGAAGTTCAGAATTTTTATTCTCGTACTCAGAAATAAGGTGCGCCAGGAGCATCTTCTCTTTGTGTTCAGGCGATCCTTTTAATGAACTTTTTATTTCCTCGTATCTTGCAGTTGCTTGATCATACTCCTGCTCAGTCTCAATCAAAAACCAGTTTAGGTTTTGCATAGTAATCTATAGTATTGACTTTGTTACGGACAAATTTATATTGTTTCCGCATCTATGTCATCGTATTCAGAGTGGGTTCCTACAAACCTAATCTCAATAATCCCGTCGTCATAATCCACCTCGACGATTAGGCGGTATTTGTTCCCGACGATCTTAAATCTTGCCCTGTCATTTTTAATGATCTTGGCCTTCGGGAAATCTTTCAGAACGTCTGTACTCTGTTTCCAGTCTGCCTTTTTCGCAACTATTTTCCAAACGCTTAAGCTTTTAGCTGAATCTGCGTGTTTCTTTGCAAACGCATCCAGTTTCTTTAGATAACTACAGGATTAGTCATATTTCAAGTAGCAGCAGATTTTCCTTCAAAAATCATTAAACTAAAAATATTAGTAATTATTTGCTAAAACACCAATATTTTTAGCATAGCTTTGTAGTACCTAGATTTTTTACTTATGAAAGAACTCATGCTATTTGAGAGGGGTACCGCTACTACCCTTATCCCCTTATATGGGGAAGCCATACACGCAGGCTTTGAAAGCCCTGCAGCTGATTATGAAGAAGAGAAAATTGACCTCAATGCCTACGTTTCCAAATATCCCGCAGCTACATTTTTTGCCCGCGTAACTGGCGAGTGCATGATTGGCTCAGGAATTTTTCCGGATGACTTATTGGTGGTCGACCGCTCCCTAACCCCCAACTCGGGTGATATCGTGGTTGGTGTGATCGACAATGAATTTATCCTCCGCTCCTATTACACCGATAACGGCAAGGAGTACTTAATGCCGGACAACCGTTATTTCAAGCCCATCGAGCGAAACGAAAGCACCCAGTTCGAAATTTGGGGTGTGGTACCGCATAGTGTGCTCGACCAGCGCCGTCGCAATAATGCTAGAATGAACAGGTTCGCACAAAGGCTAAGGGAGTGATGCGTTATGTTAGCCTTAATCGATTCCAATAACTTTTATGTAAGCGCAGAGCGGGTATTCCAGCCAGAGCTTCGCGAAAAGGCGGGTTGCGTACTGTCTAACAATGATGGCTGCGCCATATCCAGAAGTAATGAAGCGAAGGAAGAGCTGGGTATCAGGATGGGTACGCCCTTCTTCATGATACGCGATCACCACCAGAAGGGTTCGCTATGGTGGCGGTCTTCGAACTACACGCTCTACCAGGACATGATGCGGCGCATCACCCAAATCGTACGGGATACCTTCCCTGAACAGGAGATCTATTCCATCGACGAGTGCTTTTGCGACCTCAGTACGTTTACGCATCACAATTTGGAACAAGTGGCCATCGATCTGCGCCGGAAAATCCTGCAATACACCGGTGTGCCGGTTTGTATCGGCATCGGTGCCACTAAAACCCTGGCCAAAATAGCCAATAAGCTCGCCAAAAAAGAACACAAAGAGACCGGCGTTTTTTACATGGCTACGCTTGCACAGATTGAGTATGCACTGAAGCAAACGGAAGTGGATGATGTTTGGGGAATAGGTCCGCGCTACGGCATCAAGCTCATCAAAGCTGGCGTACATACCGCCTTCGATTTTGTGAACCTGCCTGAGGATTATGTGCTTAAACTCATGACCATCCAGGGTCGCCGTACCTACCGCGAACTGAAAGGTGAACGCTGCATTCCTATGGAATTCGAACGACCGCTAAAGGAAGGCATTTCCACTGCCCGTTCTTTCAACTGCATGATCACGGAGCTTCCGCCTATGGAAGAGGCACTATCCTGTTATGTCGCCAATGCGGCAAGAAAGCTACGGGAACAGAAATCGGTATGCGGCAAGTTCATGGTCTATGCCCAAACCAGCCAGTTTGTGATAGAGCACGACCGCTATACCAAAGACATCGTCATAAGGCTCGCACGACCAACCAGCGATACTGGCACGCTCATCAAGGAAGCCATCAAAGCTTTACGCAGGATTTATATCAAAGGCTATCGCTACCAAAAGGTAGGTGTGGAACTGCGCGACCTCCGTCCGGAATCGCAAGTGCAGTCGGACATGTTTGGTGCTGCAACTGAAAGCAAACAAGGCAAGCTGCAGAAAGCTATGGCGGTCATCGACCGCATTAACGATTCACATGGCCGCAACACCATTATACATGGCGCAATGGGTTTTGAAAAGAAATGGGCCATGCGGCAGGAATTCCTCTCACGCAAATTCACCACAAGAATTGAAGACATCATTGTAGTTAAAGCGATCTAGATATGAAAGTGTACAAAGAACCCGTAGAACTAAGTCAGTACGACAAAATGAGAGGTGATTTCAAATTGTTATGGCCGGTTGTTAGAGAAGCATTTGACAAAAAAGTATGGTTATATCATAAGGAAAATCAGCAATGGTTTACTCCTGAAGAGTTTTTAATCCAATTTAAAAACAAGCAGATGAGCAATTACGAAGTTAAGGCCTTGCTGCAAAATATGATAATCCGTGATCCGCGTACCGGCAATGCCGCATACCACAAAGCTGTAGAAAAAAGGATTGAATTGTTCCATAAAGAAATGAATGAACTGCGCCAAAAGGGAGAGGCATTTTTGGAAAAGGTGGTGGACTATTATCAGCAAAAAAGAGAAAAGTAATGAATAAGAAAAGGAAAACGCCGGTTTTCTCGGCAATTGTACTCAGGGTACTGGAAATGCGATTTCAAGAAATTGTCAGGGTTAAACTGATCACGGAAACCGCCTTTGAACTTACATTAAAAGGCAGAACAGATACCGAAAGCTTCACTGTTCAATTAGACAACTATTTAACACACCTGGTCTCTGAATTTGGGGAAGAAGAACTCTCCTACTCCTTCAGGATATTTCAAAGCGCAAAGCTCCGTACGGAACTAACTTATAACAACACAAACAACATCAACGAACTAACTGTTAACCTATACCAAAACCAGCATTATGGAAATTATGGAGAATCTAGCCCAGCAAATTAAATCGGAGTTCCCGATTGAAAGAATAGAAGTAAGTTACGCAAATACAATTTTCGTGATTTACTTCGAACAAAATGTGACTGATATCCCAGCTCATTTGAAAGCGATAAATGCAATAATAAAAGATTTCATAGCAGAACACGGCGATCCAAAAGCTGAGTATGAATTTACTTTCTACAGAGATCGCGAACTTCTTGATATCCTGTATTTCAATAATGAAGACCCAGCACATTACATCACTATGGATCTTTTCGGTAAAACGCAGCAGTTAAGAGTACAGGATGTTTTGGGCATGGAAGGACAATACACTGTTTTTAATGAGGATTTTGAAAGAATTGGAAGTATTGCCGTTGTTGTTCCCACTAATCATTTACCGCTTGCTGAACCTGATGCTCCACAAGGGCAGGATGATGATGATAGGCACTTATATTCCGATAATATCTACCCGGACTTCAGCAACCCAACAATATGGACTGCTGAACCTGCAGAACTAAAGCCCTACCTAAATGAAATTCTGGAAAAGGTCTTAGAAGACATCAATAGCAAAACTGAGGTAATGGAAATCAATATGGATGATCCGGAGGAAATATCTTTTTGGGCAGATCAATTTGAGCTAAGCGAGAACGACCTAAAGAAAACGGTACTTGCAGCGGGAAAATCAATTGACGATATTACCGCTTATTTACAAAAATAGCCTATGCCTGAATTACCTAAAACTGATGTTTTAGGCGGTCGAAAAACTTATTACACAGAAGAACAGGAACTTTTTAAATTACCATAGCTGATGTGCGCACGTTATACCCTTACCGCTGAAGAAAAGGAACTGATTAAGCAGGGTAATTATACCCTGCGGGGACCGTATTCGCCAGATTCAAATATCGCCATTACTGATGTGGGTTTTGTGGTGACAACAGAAGAACCCGATGTAGTGCAACGCATGTTTTGGGGTATTGTTCCCGCAGATGCGGAATCCAATGTGCCAACCTTCGCTTCCTTCAACATTCGAAGTGAAGACGTGCTATCAACCTACAACTTTGCAAAGTTGCTGAAGGAGGGAAAAGTCTGTATCATTTTTGCCGATGGATTTTATGAGGCAGAAGAGGTTGCGGAAGACGACAAAAGGCCATGGCGATTTATTACAGAGCGTAAGATATTCGCATTTTTAGGCTTATGGTCGGAACGGATCGATCCAATAAGCGGCGAGATTCATAGGACTTACGGCATCTTCACTTGTAAAGCAAACAAAGTTGTTGGTCAGATACACCCGTACGACCGGATGCCTGTGATATTGTCGAAAGCCGATGAAGATTTTGTATTGCATAAAAAGCCAACTATCGAGCAGTTGTTAGCGCTTTGTGTACCCTACCCGGACAGTAAGATGAACCGCTATCGCGTCAGCAAAAAAGCGCTAGCGGTTTCTACTAAAGCAAAACCGAATAAGGGAAAAGATTTAATAGACGAAGTGCCTGACGAGCCGCGTCAAACGAACCTTTTTGGTGCAGAAGAAATCCCGGCAAAACCAAAAGAAAGAAAGTTTAAGAACACGGCTAAACCAAAACTACCCAAAAAAGAAAATGGTGGTGGTAATTTGGACATGTTTAACTCTTTATAAGCGGACTAAGCATGCCCTAATTCTATGGAATCATTGAGTTCGAATTCACTGTCTCGCCATATAATTTCAGGAATATTGGTACCTATCCTAGCGTTCATTTCCTTTATCACATAATTCGCCAGTACAGGAGTGTCGTATTCATCATGTTGATGTACCATAAAATACACCTTCTCGAGTCCCAAATTAAGCCAAACCTTGATACGGTCTATCCAGGCATCCACCCTTGCGAAATCAGATGCCCTCGCTACTCTGCCGTTACCCACGAAACGAACAAAAAGTTCAGGTGTGGTGAGCTCCATATGAACAAGGTCTCTGCGGCCACTTGAATCCGTGATCACTAATCCAACACTATGATCCGTTAACATTTTTAACACTCGTGCTCGCAACTCTTGATCACAAAACCACTCCTTATTTCGCAACTCAGTATAAAATGTGTAGCCATTTGGCAGTAGCGTAACAAAATTTTCAAGATCATCGAAACCCTCGGACCCAAAGTTGTCACCCAGCTGAAAGAAAATCGGTCCTAGCATGGTTCCGAACTCCCTGATCGATTCCAAAAATATGGGCATTAGCTTATCGTCACTTAATCTGGAGATGTGCGAAATGTCTCTTGATACCTTCGGTAAAACTAAAAAATTGGTATTGCCAGATTCCTCCAAATTCCGACGCCATTTTTGAATGAAGTACTTTGAAGGCATGGAATAGAATGCCGAATTAAATTCTAATGAGTCAAAATGCCGGGCGTATTCAGTGAGAAAGTCCGTTTGTTGTGTTCCAGTCGGAAATAGTTTGCCCACCCATTCCTTTCTTCCAAACCTGCCACACCCAACACGAATTTCGGGGTTAACAACCTTTTCTCTATTCGCCAAGGTGATGGCAGTTTGCGATCCATCTGGGGGCAGTGTGAAATCTACATTCTTGATCTCGTGATCAGCAACTTTTCCAAAATCCATATTTATCTCTTTTAACGCTCAATGGCGCAATCCGGCCAAACTGTTGCAAGGTATGCATCTTTATTATATAATTTATATTTATGATCTTCCTGCCCAGTTATTATAAGCGGACTAAGCATGCCCTTATCCCATGGAATCATTGAGTTCGAATTCACTGTCTCGCCATATAATTTCAGGAATATTGGTACCTATCCTAGCGTTCATTTCCTTTATCACATAATTCGCCAGTACAGGAGTGTCGTTTTCTTCATGTTGATGTACCATAAAATACACCTTCTCGAGTCCCAAATTAAGCCAAACCTTGATGCGGTCTATCCAGGCATCCACCCTAGCGAAATCAGATGCCCTCGCTACTCTGCCATTACCCACGAAACGAACAAAAAGTTCAGGTGTGGTGAGCTCCATATGAACAACGTCTCTGCGGCCACTTGAATCCGTTATCACTAATCCAACACCATTCTCCGACAGTATTTTTAACATCCTTGCTCGCAACACTTGATCACAAAACCATTCCTTACTTCGCAACTCAGTATAAAATGTATAACCATTTGGAAGTAGCGTAATAAAATTTTCAAGATCATCGAAACCCTTGGGCCCAAAGTTGTCACCCAGCTGAAGGAAAATTGGTCCTAGCATAGGTCCGAACTCCCTGATCGACTCCAAAAATATGGGCATTACATCACCATTTGTTAATCTGGTGATGTGTGAAATTACCCTTGATACCTTAGGTAAAACTAAAAAATTGGTATTGCCAGATTCCTCGAACTTCCGACGCCATTTTTGAACGTAATGCTTCGTAGGAATCGAATAGAACGCGGCATTTAATTCTATTGAATTGAAATGCCGGGCATATTCAGTTATAAAATTCGATTCTTTCGTTCTAATCGGATAAAGTTTGCCCAACCATTCCTTACTTCCCCACCTAGCACAACCAACGCGAATTTCGGGGTTAGCAACCTTTTCTCTATTCGCCAAGGTGATGGCAGTCTGCGATCCATCTGGGGGCAGTGTGAAATCTACATTCTTGATCTCGTGATCAGCAACTTTTCCAAAATCCATAGTTATCTTTCGTAACGTTCAATGGCTTCGCCAATTTTAATGACGGTTTCTTCAGGAAGCTCGTCGCTGGAATACCAGCAAACTCCTTTTTCTACGCAATCCGGCCAAACTGTTGCCAGGTATGCACCATCATTATATATTTTATACTTATGATCTTCCTGCTCAGTGATTTGAGGCTCAACGTTCAATTGATCAGGCATTCCGTCGATGCTGACATGAATTTTAAATGGTTCCATAGCTATTTAGGTATTGTAGGGAGTTAGCCTAGCACATAAAGATAACGGAATCTCAAGAATTTTGTTCTTCTTATCCCGCAAATGTGAATTAAAGTTCAAATAAGGGGTTCCAGAGTATGGCTTTAAAATTTTGTACCTGGTCATCAATAATAACGATTCCCTCCGCTTCCAACAACTCTTGCATTTGATTAGGGGTCTCGTAATGGTGTTTACCGGTAAGCAATCCATTCCTGTTGATTACCCGATGTGCCGGCACTTTTAACCTGGGATCATGCGCATGCAGCATAGCGGTGCCAACAAGGCGAGAAGAACGTGCCATTCCAAGTGCCCTGGCTATTGCACCATATGTCGTAACACGGCCTTTGGGCACTAGCCTAACGATGTCATAAACCTGATTGTAAAAATCGGATTCCAATGGTTATATGCCAGAAAGATGGTTTTTAACTGCCGCTCTCGAGCTGCCAACAGCTTTTATTGCAGCTTTGATTTCTGCAGCACTTACACCAAACTCTTTTGCAGCATAAGACACTTCACTACTGTCGTTAGCATCAATCTTGCTGTCATCTCTACCGTCTTGCTTGATTTTATTGTCTGTCATAATAGTAAAATAAGTTTAATAGTTAACAGCGAAATTATTAAAGTGTTTTTTGCACAGGCATGCAATAATGGTAGATGAGCGCAAGGGTCTCTTGCGAAACTGATAATTTACGGCCTTGAGATTCACACCTTGTTATTTCACCAAAATTTAAACTTTAAATTGTCCTGGATATTAAAAAATAACTACTGAGGGACTCTCAGGATAAATTTTATGACCATTAGCAGGAATCGCACTCAATATTTTATTTGCATTTGTTATGACTTTAATCTGAAATCCTGTTTTCCCTGTCCGCAAACGTGCATGGGAGTCTAACGCAAAAAACTTAAGTCGAATAAATGAGGCAACTAAACTATCGTTTTGCTTTATATTGTCTGCAACATTTTTTTGAATATCATTTAATGACAATGTGAGCCGAATAAGTTTCATTTGAAGAGGCTCCAATACAAGAGGGAAAGGATCTTTAATTTTGAATAATCCACCCCATGTCTTATTTTCATCTTTAATATTATTAACGCATTGATAACTGGGAACTAAAGAAATCGCCTGCCTGTTACCTGAATTGATGTAAGCAATGGTTATTAATAATGAGTCACTTCCGCTAGGATTGTTGGCAGCAATAATATCACAGTCCATTATTCGTCCTTGCAAGCTATCCGACACTCGGACTGCATTATAGTAGAAATTACAAACCGAGAGCATTAGGGCCAAGAAAGATACCGTTAAGGCTGCAACATCTTTTGTCGTGAAGGATTTCCAAAGTGATTTATTCGTTGACGATTCCGGCGCAGGCTGGCTTGACCCCATATGATTTAATTAGTGAATGCGAGTTTACGAATTTACTTAAGAATAACTTAAAAAGATAGGAGATTTTAGGTTTAAATTTCAAAATCCAACACAAAGCTTTGCGTTTCTTAAAAAATAGTTAACTTAAAGCCATTGAAGGCATTCCTAATGAGTAGTGCAATAACAACGCAAAACTTACACAGAATATACTTACGAGCGTAATCCTTAACGGTCCTTGGTAGCATGGAACAATCTCGACTTTCTCGCAACTTATTCATAACTTTAATCGTTAACCATAGAATGAAAACATTTTACTCAATACTTTACTGCGCTATCCGCCCTAACTTGGACGAAAAGGTGAGTATTGGTTTTTTTATGGGAAATGAGCAAAATTGCAGATTCGAATATTCTGCAGAAAAACTCGCGGTAATAAAAGAACTTTTTTCCGAAAGTGCCTACAGCAGCATTAAGCTTCATCTTCGCTCGCTCACCAAACTTTCACAGGAATGCCAGAATGATGAAATGCACGCGTATATGGGTCATAGACTTTTAAGAGAAGAATATTTCAACTATCTCTCCAAATACGCACAGAATTTAATTGTCTATTCTGAACCATCGAGGATTGATCTGGATTTAACCGAACCAATCTTTAAAAAATTGTTCGAAAAATTTATTTTCAGCTTTCCACAATCAGTAGAACATACGATTAAGCCGATTGATCAGGCTAGGAAAACTCTTTCAAAATCGATAGCCGAATTTGTTAATTTTGATATCGAGTTGAAAAAGGATGTAGTCCCAGGCCTTTTGGTGCCAGCGAAAATTTGGTTTATTGGAAAGAACGAAGTACAGGTGACCGGGGAGTCAAAGGACTTCAATGGAGTCGCGCATTTTATCCAGCAGCAAATCAATGCCCATATGTTTCTTATCGACAAAATTAGAGAGACTAAGGACGGCAAGAACGGCCACTTCTTTTTTATTGGTGACGAACCATCTAAGGAACTGAAGGAAAACCATAAGCTATGGAAAGCTGTAAAAGAGTCTAAAATATTGGACCTAGTTCCATCATGTGAGATAGAAAAGGTTGAAAAGTATATGTTTGATCATGGTGTGGAACCGCTGTTTAAAGGACGCAATTAATAGGCTCTAAACAGTACGAGTTGTTTGAACAGTTAACAACTTACAATATACCAAAGCTAATTAGTTTTAAAATTGACATGAATATCACGAAGCTTGAGTGATTCTGAGTCTAATTTGGACGTATCCCAATACCTTACCCTATCCTGTTACTGGTAATTTTTATATTTGATCAGCAACATTAAAAAAGAATGGAATTTATGTGTCTGACATGTCCATCAAAGAAGCTAGGGCATTCTCGATCAGGGTACTCTTCCGATCAAAAAGGACATTAACTATCATCTCGGTTATAATAGAATCTGAAGATTTGTCTTTTTAATTGCTTTTGCTTTCATTTATAATTTGCTTCAATGACAAGCGACAGCAGGACAAGACAGACCATCCTTTCATATATTTTGGAAAGGCCAATACCTTGAAAAGGTTTATCACTGATTTCCATGGCGAGCCTGCTATGGGAATTCTTCCATACCTTCAGCTGAGTTTGACTGAACTAGCCGATAGTTCCATTGAGATGAGAGGTGAAAGCATTTCTAGCTTCACGGATTTCATCTATGTTGCGATATTATGATCATAAGTGTTGATGTCGCTCCATTTGTGCTTTTCTGGGCAATTTCAGCCAATCGCAACTCTCTTGGCTTGTGGTGGTTCAATCGATAGAGGATCACGCCCGTCGCGGCAAGCAAAATCTTTAAGATAATATTCCAAACACCTTTCATAGGGGAGTAGTCATATCACCAGTTCTGTAAAAATGTTCAGGTAGTTGTAAAAAGAGGTCCGAGTAGTTAATTCTTCTAAATTAACAAAACGATAGCTAATGCGCAATATGGTTCATTAGGTTTCGTAAAAGTTAATCCAAAATTTAATTGAATAAGTCACCATAGGAAGGTCCTTTAAAAGATTTCTTATGCGATAAAGAAAGTGGAACCCATGTTGATAAACATCATCTCAAGTTCTTTTAAAACTTAAAAAACCCGGAGAAAGAGGTAAAAAAATATTTTTATACTTTAACTGTCAGTGTTTTACAATTAATAGCTATATTAGTTCATCTAAATAGACTCTTATGAAATTTTTCCTCTCCATTGCACTCATCGTGCTATGTGGCCAATTTACATTGGGCCAAACAGTGACTTTCAACAAAAGTGCATATGCAACAGGTGAAAACATCAAAGCGGTAGTAACAGGCGAGCTTTTGGGAATAGAAAGCGACATCAAAAAAAGCTCCTATTCAGCGAGCGCTGGAAACCTTGATCTTGGCAGCGCCCAAACCCCCGGATTTAGCCGGTTAGACTTCAAATTCAAGAACGATATTACCAGAAGCTATCTTCTTGGCATACTCCCGCCTGCAACTCCATCAACAGACTCCTATGTACTGGAAGTTAGCAGTCCCGTCGAATCGGTTCAGGGAAATACAGTTATGAAAATGTTCGATTACTTCCGTATCGAAAAAAACAACCTTTTAGATGTAAGTCAACGTTCAGTCAAAAAATTCGGGACAGAGAATGCGGTTGGACTCATCCTCAACACCAGCTTCTGTATCACCACCATCTCCGGGCAACCTGCGGTCTTTGCAATATGCAAATCGCTATCAGTATCCAATCTCAAAAAACTCGGACTTGAACTCATGAAAGGATACCTGCTAGACATGAAGACGAAGCAGTACATTTCAGAAAAAGAATACAATAACCTTATTGCTGCATTTTCCCTAGGACAGATTGGCGCCATAGTGAATAGTAACTGTAGCCTTTTATTTAAATCACTCAAGGCACTTTCGGACAATCCTGATCTAAAGATCGCAATTGGCTATTTTGAACAGCAATGCAAGACAACTATAGTTATCCTGGATAAAGTCAAACTCCCATAACCTTCCGACATGCCCCTATTGGGCAAAAACCTGATTGCTTTTTTAAAGCACCCTGAAGACAATGAAAAAGAACTTAAACCTGCTCATCGCATTTTTAACACTATCCTCTCAACTGATGGCGCAAATCGCCAAGACAGGAAGACTGGAAAACGGACTGATCTTTTACTCGCCAATGGACGATAGCAACTCGCCAACGGTAACGCTAAAAAGAATATCCCTTTCACTGGACGAAAAAAAGCCACCGATATTCTTAACCGGTAATTTAAATTATCCGGAAGACAAAGGACTTATCGTCGGCAGCACAGCACAGTCATTTCTCAGCCTGCTCGATTTTGCAGAAGACAAGGAGAAACGTACTCTGGTATTCTGGTTCAAGATAGACGAAACCAATCCAGACTCTACACAGGTAAATGAAAAATTCAGAAATCTGGAATGCTATTTCTCGTCAGATAAATCCCTATCCATCCATACCGCAGAAAGCAATGGAAAACCCTCCCTGATACTGGAAAAACGCATTGATTCTACCAAGGTAGAAAAAACAAGTCTGTCCACAATGGAAATTGGCAAATGGTATATGCTTTCTGTGCCACTCAGCTATGATGATAAGAACTATCAGATCAAGCTATTTTCTGCAAAAGGCACAACCTTTTCAGAAGATCGCCTTAAAAACTTGGATATTTTTGCCACCTCACTTAAAGCTCTACCGGCCATTCCCCAGATTTTTTTAAACTTAAGCTCAGCCAAGGGCTCTTCTATCTGTATTAACGACCTCAGATTCTATGACCGCATTCTAGAAGAACTTGACTACTGGCGTCTTTCTACCTTCACCACAGACAATTATTTAGAGATAGCCAAATATGAACTGGCCTATACAAACAAAAAATTGGCCGATGAATATTTCATCGCCAATAAGCCTGAACTGGCCAAGCACAGATATACAAAAGCTTGGGAAATGTTCGAAGGCAACCCATCGAAAAAGATCATACTGGAAAATCTTAAGGAAATAAACCCCATGTATGAAACATACTTTAAGCTCTTAGAAAAAGATATCCAGTACCGGCAGTCCCTTATCCAGCAAGGATACTCCTTCTGGGGACAAGATTTCTCCAACAAACCATTATTCCCCGTCAATGAACTCAAAAACTTTAAAAAAACCTATGAGAATTTTCAGGCAGTATACAGCAATATCGAAAAATCCCTCGATAAGATAGACCTACTGAACGAACAGCAGATGAAAGAAAACATCTCCAAGCTAACAAAAACATATGAGGCCGATATAGCCGCCACACAGACGTTAGAAAAAAACTATAAAATAGATTTTTATCAGGATCAGGAAAACTCTATAACAGGCAGGCTCTCCGCAATCAGCTTTAGAAACAAACAGATAGAAAATGAAGTAAAAAGCAAAAATAAACAACTTGATGCTAATGAAGCCAAAATGACCAGCGCAGTCACTTCTATGATTACCCAATCTGTAATTGGAGTTCCCTTAGACCCCGGCAAGAGTGTTGGCAGTAACTTAAAAGCCCTGGGAACGACATTGATCAGCACAAACCCAGAGCTGAGGAATTCACTTTTGGGAAGTCAGAACGACCTTGTAAACTTAGCCAATGTATCCCTGGACTACTACAACAAGTCTAAACAGGCACTAAAGGCAGTAGAAGATGTGGCGAACGGAGACCTCTCTACAGAGAACCTGCTTTCTATTGGTAACACAATGGCTGATCTGGAAATCATCCCCCAGAGCGACTGGAAAAACCTGCAAGATAAGTACCAGCAGGTAAGAGGCAATATCGCCCAAGTCAAAAATCTGGAAAACGATGCCAAGAAATTAATTCAGCTGGCAAATTTTGCAAATAACCCAAACCTGGACAACATCTCGCAGTTTATGGAATGGGCATCCAACACAGACTATTTTCCCGAAGGCAAGAAGTATAGTGGATTGTATACACAGGTTAGCGAAAACTTAAGGAGGAAAAAATATGATTCTTTTTTTGAGCTTGGCGGAAACCTCTTGCTAAAATCCGAGGCTGCATCTGAACTTAAGGAGAACATCACCACTTTAAGAACAAAATATTACCAGATGAAGCCTATTGTTTCGATAATCGAGCGAATAGAGAAGGATTCCGTAAAGGCAATTACCGCCTCCCTCGCAGAGGTATTACTTAATAAAAACTTCTGGCCAGAGATCAAAGACTTTAAGATCCAACGTTTTTTAATGACAGCAATCAGCAACTGCCTTGCCGTTTCCCAGAATATGGAAACCAGAAGAAAACTGATGGATGCACTGCTAAAAAAAACTCCCGATATCTGTCTCAACTTCATTCCCCCAAAAGCCAAAGATGATATCAAGCTGCTTCACGAAATCCAAGATGACAATGCACTTATTACCCAACTTAAAAAAGCAACTATCACGATAGACGCAGAGCAAAAGTTTATGAGCATCAAATCTGGGACAATCGAACTTTTCAGTATCCGAAGAGATTCCATCCTAGTTGGAGATAAAACGTTTGTATTCGTTTTTAATGGGCTACAGTCACGCAGCTTTGACCACTTAACTATACTAAACAACCTATTTAGCGAACAATCTTTAAGAGAGGGCATCTTTGAAAGCATGGGCGCAGCAGAATGGTACAGCTTCCTTGGACCCAAAAATATCTCCGACCCAGAACTTATCTATGACCGGGTCTTTAAAAACCTCAAAGATAAAGGCGCACAGAACGTCATCAACGCTATAAAATCCGATGGTTTTCAGGCTTACGTAGGCGCCAATGTATTCCAATCCTACCAAGAAGATAAAGCAATACCCAAAGAAATACCACCACTTGACCCAGAAGAGTTCTACAGCAAAGAAAACAGCAGCGATGCAAGTGGCGCAGCAGCCAGGGCCGCAGCCGCAAGCGCCATCGACATGGCCTTCCCGGGATACGGAACAGTAGCAAACAAAGCATTAGAAATCGCCGGCAATATCCTTGACAGCTACGATTTGATCGATCAGCTCAAAGACCTCTACAACGAACAGAAAGCACTCCAGAAAGAACTCGTTGAACAGCTGGAAAAACTAAAGGCTAACAGCTTTAACCAAAAGCTCGCTTACTTTGAAAAAGATATAGCCGAGCTGAACCTAGAATTGGCAAAAAAACAAAAAGACGAATTCTCTAAAATGCAGTTTGAGATGATTGCCGACAACCAAATCGAAAAACGAAACAAACTGGGCTATCAACTGCCCATATTTTATTATTATGCTGAACGACTGCGTTATTATTACAACAGGCTATTCCGCGCAAGCACATTCTGGTATGGAGAAAAAAACACTCTGGCAGATATCATAGAAGCCGATCAGTCAAACATCCGACTGGCCCTTGACCAATCCATCAACCTATATAAATGGATTAGACAACCAGATATTTCCAGTATGAGGCAAGATGTAGATAAACTCGAGAGTTACTGGAATACCCAGTACACCCTGATCACTGAACCCGAGACCGAGGAAAAGATAAAGTTTGGAAGTTTTGATATCCTCTCCCATAGTTTTACCATAGATAAAAACAGCACACCAATAGCGGAAAACTGGGATAAGTTTATCAAATGGCGGCATCGCGTAAAAGACAAAAACGAAACGAAAGATTTCGAATTCAATTTGGATATGGAAAGTTATATGAGGGAAAATGTTGCTAATTACGATAAAGCAGATATGGAACCGAAAGTCATCGATGTAGCTATTGCAGCGATAAACAACAAAAACGGACTCATCAACTCACCTGCATCCAACTTGGAAGTATTCCATCCAGGAATTACCATAAAAAAAGATGGTAGTATCGTTGTTTTAGAAGAGCGCAAAAGCGATGTCATTGCATCCAAACTCGAACTTAGGACCGACCAGACCTTAAGCATATCTGAAGTTCCAAAAAGTCTGCACGAAAGGTGGGAACCAAACAACTATAAGCCGAAAACATTCGAAGGTTATGATCTCAACAGCAAATGGAAGATTAGGGTAAAACCCAATCCCGCCGCAGTAAATATTGAAAACATAATACTGCAGCTATCTTATCAGTACCGCGACCGTGATGCAAAGGATAAGACAAGTTCATTCTCCTCGTATCGCATACATATTGAACATAACAATGGCCTAAAACAGGATTTCCGAATGGACCTCAGCCTAGAAAAATATCACTCTATGATGGAAAGTTTTCAAAAAGCACTTGAGACTAAAAAAATAACAAAAGGAAAAATTGAACTAATCGTTAACCCTAACAAAACAACAGATGTGCTCATCAATTAGACTTCTTATCCTGACCATCTTATTGCTACCAAGGTTCTCCTTCTGTCAGACTCAGGAAGGCATAGTGAACTATCTGGCAGCAAGCCCCACCCCTGTATTGCTTACCGGATCTCTCAAACCCAGTATCACACTGGGCGACGTTGTAATCATCAAACTATCCGGAACAGTAAACCTTAGACCCTACGAAGTAGAAAAGAAAAAAGGTGGCTTCCTTGGCATAGGAGCCAAAAGATATAAAGAAAGGCACAACAATGAACTTGAGGCGGATAAATTTACAACTGTAGTTTCGATTCCGGGGACCAAACTTACAAGTGACTACGGACTCGAGCGTACATTTACTTTCGATGATAGTCAGTTGAACGCTGGGACAGACGAATCATTGGAAACAAAAAAGGAGTTCGCAATATCCGCATTCATCAAAGAGGCTGGAAAAAATCCACACTTGGGCTGGTCGCAACTAAAACTGACAGTAGATATAGAAACCAAAGGACGTATAGATTATTTAATCAAGCTTCTAAGGAAAGAAAGGCCCCAATCATTCGCCACCATCTTACCTTATTTAGAGCTGGGAAACGTACTTCGCCAACATCCCAACGAATTGGCCACTGCACTAGTAACTTTTTACAAGAATGACCAACCTGATGTACTAGCCAGAATCAGTCAGGACCTGTATGAATACCTACTGATCAAATCACCCAACAACACAGCCATCCGGTCTTCGCTAGCCCTTACCTATGCAGAAAGCCTACAGTTCCGCATAGCACTTACGGAAGCCAAGAAAGTAATCTCCCAACTGCAGGACAAACCAGAGCAGCAACTTGAAAAGTCGGATATGGCCGCACTCGCCACCTCCTACCAAGTACTTGCTCAAGTTACGACTGAAAAACAGCTCAGCACCCAAAGCAATTCCCAACTTATAGCTGCGCGTTATTACGGAATTTCAGCTGGATACCTTCAGAAAATCGCAGATAAAAACGGCTACATAACTACCAGGATAAGGCAAGTAAAATGCCTTCAGGCGGTAAGCACACCCGAGGCATTGCTCGAAGCGACAGAGATACTGGAAAATTATTTGGGCTTTTAATCTGCCAAAGGCAAAAAGATATCTAGGCCTGTAGACTGTAATACCCAAGTATTCCATCCAGATTGGAAGTGAAAACATTCTTAGCTGCACCGATTTCTCGCATATCGTGTGTATTTCAGTAAAGATGGCCGCTTCGTTTCGGTCCAAAATGGCCGCCTGAGCATTGGCAAAAGAGATTCATTCCTGGGGCAGATTGCAGCATAAATATAAACAATTCCAGACTTAGCTATTTTTCTTCTGCCAGATCTCCCTTTCGGCCAAACTAAAGCTTAAAGCATGTGGCTTTTTCGATCATCAAAAATAAGCCGTTTTAAAGCACCAAAAATTCAGAGCAGTATTGTTGTTCAGTTCAAGGGGAGAACGGCTGCCACAGCAGCTAAAATGTAGCCAAATGAAAATCGAATGATTATTCATAGATGTAAAAAATAGGCCTTCAGCGCTCAGAAACGCCACTTTCTAGCGAAATTACCTGACCAGTTTAAACCGAAAAGTGACGTCAGATTAATTGCGAAACAGCCACATTTTTTTGCTGAAATTCCCAACCGGATGCCATATCTATAGGAATATTATACCGAAAGAGATGAAATTAATTACATTCCAGGTAAACATACCCTTTCGGATATAATTAATCGAATACTAATAAATTTATACCCGATAGGGTGCAAATATGTAAATTAGTATAGATCTTGTACCCTTTAGGGTATTAATATGAAATCAATCGCCACATTCATTAAAAATTCCAGGAAAAAGCATGGGCTAACCCAAGAAGAACTCGCATTCAAGGCTGGTGTTGGACTTCGCTTCCTGCGCGAACTGGAAAGAGGCAAAACAACCGTACGGCTAGACAAAGTGAACATCGTGCTGAACATGTTTGGAAAAGAACTTGGGGTAACAGATAAACAGCCAGAAAATGACCAATGAAGAAAAGGTACTATACAGCAACCAACTTGCCGTATACTTGGAAAAAACATATACCTAAAAACCGAACGCAGGGACGATATAGATAGAATTTACAAAGTTTACATTTTTATTTACAATACAGATTCGTCAAGTTGAAAGGTGTCAAAGTAGATTCGCTTAACTAATTTTAATAGATATGAAAAAGAAAAGTGTTTTCTACAGTTTAGCAATCCTCCTGGTGGCAATTGGTGTAACAGTGCTGGCCAGGCAAATTAATGTACCTCATCAGGCTAGCTTCGCTGGCGAATGGAAATCAAAAGAATCGATAAGTATGGGCGGAAATATTGTCTGCACATATAACGAAGGTGACCGTATGCTGTCTAACACAATGAAGATAACAGAGCAAGATAATTCTGTTACTATAGAAGTGCCCAACTCTTCTGCAGATTCAGTCCTGACTACGAATTTGGAGAAGCTAACGTTTGACGGGAAAGTAAGCAAAATTAATCATGGTAAAGGTAGAGGAAAAACGTTTACCGGAAAATTGTCACCCGATGGCAAAACGATTACCATTAAATCAGTTGTACGCCTAATGGTTGCCACGCCCTATAAAGTAAACGAGCTAAAACCATTAATCGTAAATGTAACTGAGGTCTGGAATTTGAGCAATGATGGCAAATCCATTATTGTCCTTGCCGATGCAAAAGTTGATGGCGATCGCCGTTCCTGGAAAACCGTTTTCTATAAAGTAGGATAGCAAAGGATTGAAATGAACGCGACAGTATTTTGGTAATAAAACAGCCCCCCAGTTATCCCGGGAGGCTGACAAATAAACCAAACTAAAATGACTCTAGTATTCCATTAGCGCTAATCCTTGACCCCAGGTAGTCACAGGTTTAGCTAAAGCATAAAACGTAGCATTTTTCCAATAGCCATGATTACTGATGGTGGTATTACCAAGCAAGTAAACATCGCCATTAGTAGAAACTCTTAAACCTTTTGAATAAGCGCTATAGGACGGTGTTGAAGAAGTGCCAGAATATGGAGCTGATATTAAATGTGTAATTGGTGCACCGCTGTTTTTCCATACAAACACATTATTGTCATAACCTGAAGAAGTGGTTCTACCGTTAACTGAAAGATATACATCAGAACCCTGAGTTGCAATGCTAGGAGCGCTCGGATAGCTATCTGGTCCTCCTGTAAAGCTGGTATAAAATGCTCCATTTTTATAGACTGCAAGTGTTGCTGTGGCATAACTACCATTGATGCATGTCATGTAAACATCCGAACCGGCAGCAGCCGCAGAGACGCCACTTCCAGTACTGGAACCCAAGGTGTATTCTACGCCATTTTTGAGGTAAATGCTAGCAGGCGAGGTTTGGCCAACAATATTGGACCTTGTTCCAGCTACGTAAACATCAGTACCTGCGATCACCAAGTCAGTGGCTGAGGTATTGTAAGTTGAATTACCTATCTCAGAAACCAAACCATTTACCCATAACACCATTCTTGACTGGTAGTATCCAGAGGAGTGCGTGTAAGTAGCTGTGCCGGCTACATAGACGTTTGATCCTGAGATCGCAATGGCTTGCCCAACAGCGTACATTGCGCCCGATGGTTTAGTTAATGTGGTCATTACACCATTTTTCCAATACTTAGTGATAAAGGTAGTAGATGAGGGAGATATATATTCAGTTGCAAGAACGTAAAGATCAGTGCCCGAAGTTTCAATGTCTCTAAAAGAGTGCTCTTGAGTGTTTGATGTTAATACTGTAGGGCTGTTGGTGTTTGCCCAATATTGAACTACTGTTTTATTAACGCCGTTATAATTGTAATAACCACCAGTGTAAACATCAACGGTTGTTAAAATTGATGAAGTAGATGATTTATCTGACCTTTCAATTTTAGAAAAGTTGGACTGCGTTTCTTTTTTACAGGCAATAGCCATCACTGCAATGGCGAATACGCCAAAGCCTTTAATTAAATTAGTTTTCATTTTTTTAAATTGAGGAATTTATAAATTTTGTTAGGGGGGAATGGTCCACAATTATGGACTTCTAGTGAAATTGTTCATGAGAGAAGAGGCTATTTATATTTGGTTATTTGTTTTTATGGAGAATGCAAAAAACCAGTCGTGTCTGGAAGATCGTCGCATTAAAGATAAGGATGCACCATAGTTGAGCGTTTAATAATTGGTTAACCACAAGTTAGTTAAAGTATTTGAAAATCCAAATTTATTTTGATTATCGTGTAAAATTGGGGTTAATATTTCTATAATCGGGTAAAAAATAGGACCAACTAAACTTCGACCAATTAAAAACCTTACCCCTTCTTTTCAAAAAAACCGTGCAGTTTATTTTTCTGGCGTTTGCTCACATAGATCTTTTTTCCAGCCGGCTCTTTCATGATGGCATAGGCGGCACCATCCGGTGAATCTTCAGCCCTGAGTATATTATCAAGCCTGATGATGGAACTCGTTCCGAAGATTTGGTATTCCGATGGAGTTAGCGACTCAAAAATCCTTCTCATCGATCTTCCATCGCAGATTACTTCCAATCCACTTTTGCGCTGACAAACCTTTATTTCATCTTTATTGGTGATGAAAAGGATGGTATCATCATCCGTGACAGTTGGCTCAAGAATGCCTGATTCGGGAGTTTGTAATTCCGGAACAGTTTCCTCAGCTATCACTTCCTCCGCAATTGCTTGTTCAATCGGTAATTCCTTCTTTTTAAAAGACCCCATTCTAACCGCGATATACCAGAATATATAGTACACATTTACCCCGGCCAGTAGCATTCCATCTGTTAGGCCATATCGCTCAAACCATCCGTTCTCCCACATCGATGTACCTGCTGGATATTGAAATTTAGAAGCATATAGAAATGCCGACAAAAAAGGAAGTAACCAGCTAATTAGAAATTGTAAGGTCAGTCGCACCAGCGCATTTTTTTCCCACGTGATTTTCTTATCTAACCAAAGGTAAGACTGACGGATTAACGAGATCAGGACAAATGCAAAAATTGCCGTCGTCCACCCAACTTTCCAAAATTGAGGATTGTCTGTTAGCTTCTTGATGGAACCCCATCTGCCGATTCCCGCAACGACATATCCCCCAATTAGAGAGAATACGAACCGCACTTTTATGTCTGAATATTTTACTTGTTCAAGAGGTGTTGAGCGCTCATCTACTTTCATGTTTTTCTGTTTAATTATAAATATTTTAAAATGGGGATTAAAATTAATTAGAATAAACAAAACCTATGATGCCGACACGACACTTTTAGTAAATAAAAACAATATTTTTCATGTAGGTCAATTGAATCATGCCATTTTACACATTTTGAGCAGGATTTAAATGCCCAAAAAAAGTGTGCACTTTTTCTCTGAAAGTGTAAACTTCCTATAAAGGGACGAAAAAAGTTAAATCCAAATGTTAGTGCTCTGCAGAAAGATTACACTTTTTTCAAAAGATGTCAATTTCTTTTCAAAAAAGTGCAGACTTTCCAGATTTTACCGCCTAAATGCTTCCAGAACGCGATTTACCCGCATAAGTTTGCGTCGTCAATATGACACAGCAACTTATAGCAAACGAAATGAACACTAGCAAAATTCAGGTAAAATCCGTTCGGGTGCGACTTAAAAAGCTCCTGTATGGCAGGCAAAAAAATACGAGTATGATGCCACTTTCAAAGGAGTTTGATAGGACTCGAGAAGGTGTCGGACACCTATGGAACCCGAATGTAACTCTAACGAAAGCCTTATATGTTAAATAGCCATATAAGAGGTACATAAAAATAGGAAGCAAGAACATTTAAAGTTTTAAAACAAATTATTAATCAATTAAAAGACAAATAGCATGGCAAAATTAAGATCAGGGATCTTCGGTCCCATTTCAGGAAAATTAGGAAACCTTGTTGGAGGTGTTTGGAAAGGCATCCCCTACATTAAAGAAAATAAACCCAGGGAAAACAAAAGAGAGCGATCGCCGGCCCGCTTGGCAAATGAAGAAAAATTCAGGTTCGTGAACAACTGGCTGGTTCCCTTCCACCCCTTTATTTCCGTAGGCTACCTCAACATGGCCGCAAGCCAAACCACCGTATCCGCAGCATTTTCCCAGGTCTACAATACGGTGTTTAGCGGCACTTTTCCGAACCTGGTTATCGACCATTCAAAAATGATGATCTCCTTAGGTAAGTTACCAATGGTTTTGGAACCCGCAGTAACTTTTGTTACGCCCGACATCATCTCTGTTACCTGGAAGAAAAACACGAGAAAAGGAACCAAATACAATGACCAGATTATGGTGGTGCTGTACGACAGGGATCAGCAAATTGCTGATGGTTTTGTGGGTGGTGTAAACCGAAGCGCAGAAGCATGCAGCTACAAATTTAACGACTACCTGATTGGTAAACCCCTGGACATATACATCGGTATCGCCTCCTTTAACAGATCAGCAATTTCCAACAGCCAGTATTTAGGCCGACTTAACCCCTAACAATCATGAAACACAATGCGTTATCCGTAGCTCTCGACGGTGTATTAACTAATGATGATGAACAGTATGCAGACTTCAGTACAATTGAAAATAGTGTGACCTTGCCAGCGTTGAACAAGCTCATCGAAAAGTTAAGAATGCAAAAAGTTATGATCATGAAGGTGCTTTCGAATGCCGATGCTCCCATAGCTTTAGCGGAATTTATATCCAAAACTCTTGATGATTTGTGCAAAATGAAGCGCTGTAGTTACCATAAGTTCAATTACATAGCTCATCTGATGAATAACGTTATGGAGCTCTTCAAATCACAGGAACCCGGAATTTTCGAATCGCTCATCAATTTGCTTTATTCCATGAACTACAATTCTGTAGACTTCATCGCCTATTATCAGGAAAAAATAAAGCAGGAAATGAATGCCCTTAGCGAGGGACAAGAACAAATTTGCAGGCTGCATCTCTATCTATCCCAGTTTAAAAAAGCACCATACCGCAAAAAGAAAATCCAGTTTGATCCCAACAGAAGATCAACAGCCCAACTGATGTACGCATTTGTAGAAGGGGAAATTTGCCAGCGGGAAAGGCAGGCAGAGCAAGCTGGAGTCATACCAACAGGATATAAAATACAAAGCCTGTTGAATGTGGATTGTTTGGCTTACCTGTTCAGGTTGATGGTTGAGGGAAAAATAATTGAGGCTGGTGTAAAAACAGAGTTGACCCGCTTTCTAGCAAATATTTTCGTGACCCCGGGTACAGCTGCCAATGGCATATCTCCTGATAATTTCTACCGAAAATGGCGCGACCCCATTTATACCAATGCAATGATGACAAAGGCCGCATTAAACAGAATGATCAAAATTATAGACTCCCAATTTTAACAAATGAAAACAGCAAATAGCTTACAAGTAAACTTGAATTACATCGACCTGATCAACCATTTCTGGAAGCTGAATATGGAGCATCCATTTACCGCAAATGAAATTGCCGTGTATTTTGCACTGCTCAGTAAATGGAATGACCTGCATAGAAAGCCTCATTTTAATATAGGTACCCAGACCCTGGCGGCCATTGCCGGGGTTTCTGTAAGCACTGTTCAACGCGCAAAAAGGGTATTGCAATGTGTTAAACTGATCAGCTTTAGTGCTGGTGATGGTAGAAGAAAAAACACCACATATATCGTGTTATTTCCAGCAAAAGGTAGTCAGAAAGGTGGTCACACAGACTACCTTTCTCCTAATAAAGATGGTCAGAAAGATGGTCACACAGATTACCTTTCAACCAAAAAAGAGCAAAAAAAGGTGGTCACACAGACCCACTACATATCTAAAGATATAGAGGAAAGGGATAGTTTACTAGAGAGAGAAGAGGAACATAGTTCGCCTCTTTATTCTTCAATGGCCGACGTCAAATTCATTTGTTTGAACCAAAGCACCCAGTGGCAGGAAAGCATGATGAAACGGTTTGGCATCACCCAGTACCTCGAAATGAAAAATTGGATTGAAAAATTCTTTGACGAAATGGAAGCGCAAGGCCAGGATAAACGGAATTTAACTGACACCACTTCCCATTGCTTTAGGTGGATCAAAATCCAGCTAGCAAAAGATTCGCTCAAAAAAGAAGCGCCTTTGTCGAGGGAACCAATAGCAGAAAAAGGTGTGGATGCGGCGTTGGAATGGGCAAAAGTAGAGCGGAGGAAATATGCATAAGGAGGTTAATGCAACGATTATGGCTTATTCCGAAGCTGAGCAACAGGCGCAGCAAGTTGGGCAGCAGCAATTGGTGTTTCCAGTGCTGACATCAGCCGACAATCCCCTTAAAGTGCCTTCAATCAGAAACCATGCTGACGATGAGATCTTTGCGGTGATCTTAATGGCGCTGGCCACCTCTTATACAGATCTGGGATGGAAACAACCAGCAGAAAAAGACCGGCATTATGTAGCCAATAAACTGGCCGACAGCATACCGGCTAAGTTTCCATCGATCAGGCTTCACGAAATACCGCAAGCTTTCGCAACAGGCATCCGTGGTAAATACGGTCCGTTTATGGGTTTGGGTGTTGTGACCTTTGAAAACTTCATTGAAGCGCATTTGACATCAGAAACCCGTGAGCAATTTGCTAAAGAAGTTTTGATGCTGCCAGATACTAAAGAACCGGACATGGATACCAAATTCAATACCGCAAAATACAATGCGCTAAAGGCTTACTACGACAAAAAGAGCGGTCAAGACATTTCCATCGTTGCATTGGTGGTTTACAATTTCCTGGATGAGTTGAAGTTGATCCCTTATTCTGCCAAAGACAAATGGGACTTTGTGGACCAGGCAAAAGCATTCTTGGTTAAGGAGTTTACCTATCAGCTAACCACAGCGCGCTTTAAACAGGATAAAGAGCAATTGAAACGCAAAATAGCCGGGGTAATTAATGGTTATTCAGTTAACCTGATCATCAACACTTCCAAACGGATAGCCTTGTGTGCATTTTTTGAGGAGTTGGAATTGGAGAATGCGAACCTTTATGAATTAATTGAAAGCAGGAAAGAACTCTTTTATTTACAGGTAAATTGAGATCGCCATGCGAAAGATACGGTCTTATTCAAGGCACAGCGAATAGCAGCAGCGTGTAGCGACGAATTAAGTCGCCCGAAAGATTTCAAGCTGGTGTGTTACCACACTTGCTTTACAAAACTGCTCACGAAATTCAGCTGTACTGGCAAAGCTCAATTGTGAGATCGTCCTGGACTCCCAGCTGATCACAAATGAATCAACCTCAAACGGCCATGGTGAAACAATCAGACCGTTACCGGAAGCATGCATTTCATATGCCCCGCCATCCGGCCCATTACTGATCTCAATTTTTCTCCCTTCGGGCTGTACCAGTCCCTGACAGATGAGCAGCGAAAACGCATCACAAAACTCAACCAATTCGTAGGCCTGATCTACCTCTTGCTTGCGAATGCCTGCTGCCTTGAGCCAATTGCCCTCCCTTTTTTTCAGACCACTAATAAAGGTCTTTGCCCTTGGATCCTGGCCATGTACAAACTGGATGTGCCGGGAAATCAGTAAAGCGATATAAGCGCTTTTGGTCTCTGCCATGCCGATCAGGCGTTCCCCATAATCCAGCTTAAAATCAGTTTGCTTAAAATTCGCCGGCCCGCCGGCCTCATTTAATAAATCCTGGTTCTCCCATTCGTTATAAACATCATCATGCTCGGCTGCAGCAATCAGCGTTTCTACCCATCTCCCGGGCTGCCGGTCATTTCTCCAATGTGCGCAAATCTGGGCCGCAAGCAGGCCATGTGAGCGTTGGGAAATTATCTGCCATCCCGATTCTGTATAATTGACAATCATTTTATTTTCTATGTTCCTGTGGAACACGTTTCAGGTAAACTTGTTTCAACGCGGGTCATTTAAAATTGTATGTCCGTTTAGTAGACGTTTCCGTACCCCTTGTAAAAAATTACCAATATCACGTCGACCGGCTAAGTTAATCTACGAGTTCTAATAGCGGGCACCCATTCCTGATGCTCACATCGGGAGCATTTTGACGGAAAACTGATCTCATCCACCTTGCCGCAATAGGTGCAGGCATAGTGATTTTTCTTTGAGATATTTTGGGTCTTTTTGTTATATTCTTTGGGCAATACGGGCAAACCATGTTTGACATCCTGGTCGTCGAAATAAAAAAAGCTCACCTGTCCGTTGGTTTCCAGAATCGCAGTCTTAACCTGGCCCAGGTGTTCGATGTTTTGGAGGCGCATTTCTGCGAAAAACTCATCTCTTGCAAAATTGTGATCTGTCCTTTCCTGCATCACAAATTCACCCTCTTCAATAATGTATATTGGGTCGCCTTCGAGTATACCTTCGATTTTCTCATTTTTCGAGGCGAAATAAGTGAGTACACGGTAGAAGCTTAAAATTACTGCAAATACCGTTAGCGCAGGTAGAATGGCTATGTCTTGGTTAAACATTGGGTCGCCGGCGGCTGACCCAAGAGCAATAATTATGGCAACCTCGAAAATACTCAGTTGCCTTGCACCTTTTTTTCCGGACATGCGCAAGATCAGTAGGATAAAGCTAAACATCAGCAAGGTGCGCACAAGGATTTCAAGGGCGTATTGCCAACTAAAATCACTGATAAAAATGGTGTGCCAGTCGAAATTTTGCATGCTGAAAATGTCCACGCGGGATGGAATTATACCTGTGGCATTTAGCTAACTTCATAAGTAACAAATTGTTTTACAGCTACTGATAATCCTACGACTATACGCTCAAACTTGGTGCTGGTTGTTGCCCTTGAAATCAGGTCATAAATAGAAATGTGCTGTTTAGCCGGAATTGCTATGCCGTTTTCACTAATTGTATAAAGTCAATGCGCTTTCATTTAAAAATGGGGATATGGAAGTAACTTGCAAGCGTAAATGATCTTGTTAATATTATCAATGCCGGCAGGAAACATGGTTTTCTAAACTGCGTACTGGGCGCAACTCATACTAAAGCTGATTTCCGTTAGGCAGCTATACGCTCGTTCGAACTTTTTTCAATTTTCTATTTCCTCCTTTATACCCAATTAAACCTCGATTTCGAGGTTTTTTCGTTAGGGAGCATGCTCCCCTCTGCTCTGCCACAGGGTGCTAATAATTCTTCTCTTTGTATCGTAATGTTTGACGGGCATTGATGGTTTACACCCGGGAAGGTAAGCCGATATGTTGAAGCTCAACATTACGAATTAACAGATTTATAAATTTTTAATCCTTAGAAAAAATGGGAATTATTAGAGGTGGAATCCTGGGCGGATTCCGAAACAAAGCAGGTTCAGTAATCGGTTCTTACTGGCGCCGATTAGACATCATCAAAGGTTTGCCACGGATTAGCGGCAAAGCGCCTACTCAAAAGCAAATTGATCAAAGGATCAAATTCGGATTGGTTACCGGTTTCTGCAGCTGGATGGGCGATTTGATTGATGCGGGCTATAAAGGCCTGAGTGAGATTGAAACGCCGATGAATTTGGCCGTATCCTATCACCTGAAAGAAGCGGTGCTGGGCGTGTCACCCAACTTTACGCTCGACTATACCAAAGTAGCGTTTAGTCAGGGTAAATTGAACTTGCCACGAAACCTGGCCGCAGTGAGCACGAGTGCAGCGGAACTGGATTTCTCCTGGTTGAACTATGGTAATGAAGGTAAGTTCCAGGACGATTCCGATCGAATATCGATCCTGGTATTTCACCCGGCTTCATACGAGTTCGTGATTGTGAAAAACATTGCAGCTCGTTCTGCAGAGGCCTATACCTTGAGTTTGCCGGTAGAATTTAGCGGGGATCCTGTTCATGTTTACGTAGCATTTAATTCTACAATTACGCCTGAACTGGTTTCAAAAACCAAATACTTAGGCTTGATCACCGTCATGTAATCAATTAACTGAGGGTGCCGCGTTCGCGGCCCCTCTTTTTTACCACCAAAACCTAGACAATGAAAACACTATATAATACAATAGCTCAGTCCAGGTATTGGGCATTCATCAAATTCTCCTCGTTTACCATAAGCCTTTGGCTGCTGTTGCATAACATCCCGTGGGCCAATTTTAGTATCGATCCAACTGCAGGTTACATCGATCCAACCATTTGGATGCTCATTTTAATTTCGCTTTTGTGCGTTCCAATCTTAGTTGGAATTTCAGCACTGCTGCTTACGCAGCTCTGGAAATTGATTGGCCTACCTGCACCAACAAATATCGTTTCACAATTTAATGCATTACCATCATGGCAAAAATTGAAATTCTTGTTTGCTTCCTATGCCTTGCTGCTACTAGCAGGAATAGGATGCCTCATCGCGATATGTTAACGACTCCAGCCATGTACGAGTACCCGGAAAGCAGGCAAATGAACCGCATCTTAATGGGAGATCATTTTTATGGGAAAAGTCGTGAGTTTAACCGCAGGGTGGTTTATAAAAAACTGATCCCCATTGCCGAGGCCGAGCTTTGGGTAAGGGAGGCCACAGGCCACAATGACGGACAGCGGGTTGAAGACTATTTAGCCGCTGTAGATTTAAAGAAAGGCCAACCCTACTGCGCAGCTTTTATTTCCTGGGTTTTCCAGCAAGCGGGATATGCTGCGCCAAGAACGGGCTGGTCGCCAAACCTATTTCCAACATCCAAATTGGTTAAAGCCGCTGAACCAGGGAATGTATTTGGGATCTATTTCCCTGCCCTAAAGCGGATTGCACATTGTGGTTTGGTGACCGGCGTTCAGGGCGACTGGGTAAAAACCATCGAGGGAAATACAGATGGGTCTGGCGGTCGAGAAGGCGATGGTGTTTACCGTAGGTTGCGCCACAAAAGGGCAATTAAAGCCTATGCGGATTGGAAACAAACTTCCACCAACCAATTTGCCCGCAGCAAAAAGAAAGGAGGCAGATCATGAACAGGGCTTTTATATGGTTCTGTTTGGGCCTTGTCTATTATCTGCTATTAATTAACGGCTGTGGTTTTATGAAAAAAACGACTAAAGAGCTAGGCAAGGAGACGCAAACTGTTACAGCTACTGCTGATATCACTCAGCTAGATTTGACCAAAGCCACTAAAGAAACAAATGAATACTACTACAGAACTGACGGCACCTTGTACGGCCACAAGAATATTAAAGAGCAGGTCGATCAGGCTGGTTTTGGTAGTGCTAAATTGGAAAGCGCCATTACTGCTAAAAAGGAAGTGACGTTAAAAGAGAGCAGGCCGAGTAAAACAGTGATTTGGGTTGGAGTCATTGTGTTCACCATAGTTCTTCTGGTGATAATTCTGTTCTATTTATTGAAGTAGTATAATTTTCGACTGAAATGAAAACTATAATTTTGGCGTCTGGAAAATGCCTTTAGATCAGGGAAGCCATTGCTTTAACAGTTCCATCTTTTTGAAAAATTCCTTTATCTTTGAGTAACAAAAGGAAATACATAAAATTTTTTGATGTTGCCGCTTTAGGCAATTTAAACCCACAGGAAATGAATGCGTATCAACAAAGTTTAAAAGTACAGCGGGACAATTACAGTGTAAGGCAAGCAGCTGTTAAAGAGGGCCTTGAAAAAGGCATCAAACAAGGAATCAAACAGGGAATCAAACAGGGTGAACATAATATTATGCTTAAAGCGGCCCGCAAGATGAAAAACGATGGTGAGCCAATTGATAAAATAATAAGGTACACTGAGCTTTCCAGAGCAGAAATAGAGAAATTATAAAATGAAACGGCCGACTGGAAAATTCGTTTATTATGGTTTATAAATCAGGGACATAAACAAAAGGGAAGTACTGCTTATGTGCCCAGGGGCCGCCCAGGTAATACCAGAGATCCAGGCCTAAAGCCTGAACCTCAAAAGAGGAAAAATCAGCCGATAGCCTATTGAGTAATTCCCGCGCTATCTCCGGGCTCGTTTTATTTTGAACAGTAACATGCCCCCTAAAACCCTGCTTGTCTTGTGCGCTAAGCTGTTCCAAGAATTGTCTACTTAACGCTGAGCGAAGCGAAAGGAGTTCTGCTCCCTCCAGCCGAAAAGCCACGCCTGAGCCAAGATTAAATAGTCCGCTAACCTTAATGCCAAATGGAGCAACAGACAGACCTAAAAGGAGTTCGACAGTTTGTGCGGTATCAGGCAGCTTGTGAAATAAGGTCAAATGTGCGTTCAGGAAATTGCGCTCAGCCGGAAAATGTTCCAGACGAAGCGCATCAAAATAGGCTTGTGAAGCTTCATCCATCCGCACCGTTAAAATCAGTACTTTTTCTTCGTCGGTTAACATCTCATCAAATGTCTTTTGTCCTAATCCATTTCCTCCAAAACCTATCCTCCTTCAGTCGCGAAGGCAACCTTTGATGGTTCTTTAAGCAATTGTGATATAACGGCTTTAACAATTTTACTTCTCGTTTGCGACGATTGCTTGGGATTTACGATATAGATCAATAGAACTTCTACCCAGTTGTTTTCGTGAATCCTGAAATTTACAAAAGGAAACTCCCCGATCTCAAAGTCCTCTACCAGGACTTCAGAAATTTGGTCTCTCATAGCGGGTATATTTTCCTTGGTTTTGGCATCTAATTGACCCAAACAGGCTTTACGTACTGTTTGTTCTACCCATTCGAGGTCGCTATTGAAGGTGATGTAAAAAGAGACTTCGTTCCAAACTAATGGTAGCTTTTGCCAGGAATAATTGTAGACTTGATTTTGAAATATTAAACTGTTAGGGAACCTGATTAACCTGCCGCTAGGCAAATCGCTACTCATCAGATTTCCAGCGAATTCCCACAGGGTGGTATCTAAAAAATTGATTTCCACTACATCGCCGTTAAAGCTTCCTACCTGAATACGGTCGCCAACTTTAAAAGGACCACGCATGATGATATAAAACCACCCTATTAATGAAGCAATTGGCGTTTGTAGGGCAAAACCAAGTAATAAGGAGATCAGCCCCAGGGAAACTGCGGCCGTATACCAATTCGCATTTAAGAAAGAGATAAATATAAAGATGATAACGACATAGGAAATTAAGCGAGTAACTTGAATTAAGTTGTAAAGTAAGCCCTTATCAAGAGGGGCCCTGGAAATCTGAGTTTGAATAAATCTGGAAACAATTAGAATAGCAAAACTGCAGGCGCCGGCGAAGAGCAGGTGTTCAAATAATTCGCGATAAGTGCCTGTAAAATCAAATATCTTTAATTGCACAACGAAAGTTAATACGATACAAGTCACCGCACCGATAATGTACATTCCGATCTTGGAATTTTTAATGCCCTCATTGTGCAACTTTTTAATCGTTGCTTTTTGCTCGGGTGTAGCTTCCTGAACTTTAACTTCCATTTTGCTATATTACCCTATTTTATACGAAAAAAACAAATTTAGAGTTTCGAAATCCTTCCAAAAATAGTCGTTATACAGAACAGTTTTTCTAAATAAACTCCCAATACCTGGTGACGTTTACTTATTGATTTTCCAAAGCTTCAGGATCATCTTTTTCGTTGCTTAAATATTCATCCCAGTTCCGAAAGACATACTTTATTCCATCCTTTTTCACTTTTCTCAGCGCTCCATTCACATAAATTCTTAAATACTGATCGTTGTTGCCAACAGGCTCCGCATCAAAATCAAAAGCCGCAACATCATATTCAGGGATTAGCTTTCTGGCCACGGTTTTCTCCGGCATGTCCAGCGTGTAATAGGATAGATCTTCATTGAGCACAATCTGGCCAAATAGCGTTCCGTCTTCATTATAAATTCTAAGTGCATCGTTAATATCCAATTGGAAGGAGATCACGCCTGCCCCTCTTTTTTTGCTTTCTGTGAAAGTCGCAAACACACCCGGTTTCTGGTAAAGCAGCTCACCGGGGGCTGCCTTGTAAGTTTTTAGTGTATCCAACCTTTTAGTATTCAATGGCTTATTTCCCGACTGCACTAAGATGGTATCGTTTTCTGTGATGTGATCTTTATCATTGTAAACAATGCTATGGAACGACATCTTTTTAGGATTTTCTTTTACACGTTTAAAGGTTATCGCAGCCAGTAAATTATCCGAATGTCCTTCCAGGCGCCGGTTTTCGTTCTCTCGTGCTGATTCGTACAAGTGGTCGTTATAATCAACAAACATTTTCTTTTTATAGAACAGCAAGGTCAACTCTTGAATGTCAGGGAACTTGCCTGCCGGGAAGCTGGCCATGGCGAAACTGTCCAATTCGGTAAGTATTTGTTTATCTGTCAAATCCCCATAATTAGCAACCTGGTAGTACTGCGTGACATCGATAGTATTGAAAAAATTCGTATCCAGCCCACCATTTAGATACTTATGGTTGAACTCCTCATTAATAGGCTCAATAGCCAGGTCGATTTGTTGGCGACAACTATACATGACAATCAGTAGTGAAAATACTACTGAAATTTGAGTGAGTTTTTTGTGCAATTTCATGTCTAAAGCATTCCATATCAAATGTAATGCCGATCATGATCAAAGTAAATTAGATCCTGCTGACCTTAACGCTCGACATCATCAGATCATCCTGTTCAAATTTCTTCATGAGCGAAGCTTTCAGTTTTTTCCAAAAATCCAGCTCAACATTTTCAGCCATGACTTCATACACCAGGATCTTTTCTTTGACGGTCGGCCCTTCATCCTGGTTCCCAAAACCATTAGCTATGCTGCGACTGTATACGGTCAGTCCGCCGAACTTATCAGTAAGCTGCTGGTGGAGCTGGGTAAAATGGCGTTTTGGAAAACGCTTGCCCTCAACATCGTAAACTGGGACCTGTAATTGGATAAGTGTTTCCTGTGATTCTTTTACTGCACCCTGCCCGATCAACTTGAATGCCTCGTCAGCACCCAGTCGAGCCAAAACTTTAAATGTTTTCCCAGCCTGCTCATTGTAATTTTCGAAGAAACTTTCGATCTGGTTCAACATTCCTTCCGGAAGGTCTTCCAAATGGTTGACCCCGGCATACTGAACAGATACAAGAGGCACCAACAGGAAACGGTCATTGCGCATCTGCTTCCCGTTACGCTCTTTCTGGCTCGCCTTCAGTGCGCCAATCACCCGGCAGTCTGCGGCACAGCCGGTAAACGTGTCCAGCTCAGAAATAACGACAACATCCAGAGGGTCGCCATCTTCCCCGACGGTACCAGGAATATAACCAAAGTCGAAAGGGAATATCATCCCAACGGGCATAACTTTATTCAGCTTGAAACAGCCCAGCGCAGGGTCAAAATCAAACTTTTGTCCATTTCCCTTTGGTGTTTCAATAATTACGGTAACATATTCCATAGTTCAGCAGCAACTCATTAGACCAACAGCGCTTTACAAAAAATGTTTTCTGATTTAATTATACCGCGACCTACAGGTAGGAACCTAAACTTTTTATGTGGTATTTGCTGATCAGCAAAACCTTAGCACAGCGAAGGTGTTAATGTTGTAAAACACATTTATATGCTGAAAAGATCAACCGACTGCCTGACCATGTTTTTGCCGCAAGCGCTTAGAGAGACATTGAAATTGGAAAAAGCGTTCATCTGTACGGTTGACAAAACGAAATAGTATGTGGGTTTTATGGGCAGTATTGGCTGCAATATCAGCCGCGTTAGTAATTGTTTTAACTAAAGCAGGTTTAAAAAATGTGGATTCCAGCCTGGCCTTTGCGATACAGGCCGTTCTGATTTTCATCATCGCCTGGTCTGTAGTCGCATTTCAGGGTAATTTTAGCGAATGGAAAGGAATAGAGAAAAATGCATGGATCTTTTTGCTGTCGGCCGGAGTCTGCACATCACTTTCCACTTTATTTTCCTATAAAGCATTATCCCTTGGACCCGCTTCCTATGTAGCCACCATTGAAAGAACTTCTCTGGTGATCGCGATCGTACTCTCTATCATATTCCTGAAGGAAAAGCTCACCTGGCAAATCGTAGTGGGAGGAGCCGTGATGATTGCAGGAGCGGTACTCATCGCGTTATCGGATACAGCTAAATGAAAATTGTTCGTTCATCAATATGTTATACCGGAATCAGTTGAGTACTAGCCGGTAGGCCCAAGATAAGAACCGATTTTACCCAATACCTGATCTATGTCAAAGGGCTTGGCTATGAATTCGTTTGCGAGGCATAGCGACCTGTCGTGCATGTGCCAGTCTGCCGACATCATTAAAATCGGAAGTTTAAATTCAGAGGTTGCCTTAAGTTCCGCACATAAATCTATGCCATTGCCATCAGGGAGCCTTACGTCCATCAATAGCATATCCGGCATGGCAACTTGGAGCGCTTCTTTAAAGGAGGAAACAGTTTCGTAAACTTTAACACGGTAACCGCGGTCGAACAACACATAGTTTAAAATAAATCCGATATCCTTATCGTCTTCCAGTACGTAAATCTCTTTTCCCATAATTAATTGGCCTCTTGCTAGTTGTTAACCCCTTTGTAGAAAACTTTGTTTTAACAAAAACGAGTTTGCCGGCTTTTTTCTTGCTTCATGATTTTTGAATTACCCCCGGAAGGTCAGGCAATAGCAAAGTTTCAAGAAGTATCCAGAACCTTTATAGTTCATCGGTGTTAGCTACGTAAACAATTATCATGATCGAAAATAAAAATCCTAAATCCGCTTTACCCAACGATGGCCTGCCAAGTGCAGAGGAAACAGCTGAGGAGCTAAAGGGCAGCGATGCAGATGTTGACCGCAGTGTAGGATTTGACGCTCAACCTGGCGCAGAAGAAACGAAAGAGCAACTAAAAGACACCGACGCGGATTCAGCTGATTAATAGAAGTCTGCCGAATGACATGAAAGCATTTCGAGGCATATTCAAGAAAGTTACCGGACTATCAACTCAATGCTTCGTCCCTACCGGCATCTTAAATATAAATTTGGTTGCAGTTTGATCTGAATGTACGGAAATATGTCCTCCACTGGCGCGGGCAATTTCTGAAGAGATGTAAAGACCGAGACCCAAACCTTCACTTTTTTGATCCGAGTTGGCACGGGAAAATGGCTCAAAAAGAGTTGGTATCATCGATTGAGGGATAGGCGTGCCGGTGTTCTCAATACTGAGCTCAAAACCATCAGTTGAACTTGCGTTTACAACTACGGGATCTGCTTTGTTTCCATGGCTTAGCGCGTTACTCAGCAGATTGGAAAAGAGCTGGGCGATGCGCTTCCCATCGCAATAAAGCGTCTCAGGTAGCTGAAATTTTGTTACAATATCCCTATTCGGCCAAATCATCCTAAGTTCATCAATAACGTGTTCGAGCACCCCTTTAATGTCCACCTCCTGTTCGTTCAGCACAATTCCAGAACCAAGACGGCCCCTGGCGAAATCCATCATATTTTCAATAAGCCCCGTCATCCGGTGCGAGGAGTTCAGCAAGATTTCGGCAAAACGTTGAATATTCGCTTCATCCTGTTTACCGCGCTTCAGCAGCTGGCCAACATTCCTTACCGCACCCACTGGATTACGAAGATCATGTCCCAGGATCGCAATAAACTGTTCCCTGAGTTCCGCTATTTGCTTTTCCTCTGCCAGGCTTTTTTGCGTTACGCCAAGTTCTTCCAACTGGTCCAAATGCAGGGAAATGAGATCTGCATAAAGTTCAAACATGCCAATTACTGCTGGATTCTTAAGTTTGGCCGGCTTAGGATCGATTGCACAAAGCGTCCCAAAAAAGCTGCCGTCCCGTTTGATGATCGGCATGGAGATATAACTTTGAAAACCATACATCAGGGGCGTGTGATGCTCCCTAAACTCTGGATCTTCCTTAACATGATCGATAACGACGGCGCGTTTAGAATGGCTGATCTCATTACATATTGTTGTAGTCAGCTCCAGTTCACTTCCGGGAAGTAAACCAAATTCAATATGATCCAACACTGCACAGGTAACCCACCTGTCTTCTGTAACCCTCGCAACCGCAGCAAAACCCATTTCTGTTGTTCGGCAGATAACATCAAGAATGGTTGATATGGCATCAATAGACTGGATGGCGCGGATATCGTTGGCAATATTTGAAGGAAGATTATTCAAATCAGTAGAGGTTTATGGCAAAGATGCGATAATTACAGCTATTTTTACATCTTGACCATCACAAATATATCCGCTTTAAGTTTACTAATTTTAAATTCGTTATATTAATACTTCAAACAATCTCCCATTATGGCAACCATTAATCCTATATTCAGAATTTTTGATTACGACAAAGCCATTGAATTCTATATTACCTGGCTTGGATTTGAAATTGATTGGGAACACAGACCTCATGATTCACCAATATACCTGCAAATATCACTGGACAACATCATATTACATTTGACCGAGCACCATGGTGATTGTACTCCAGGCGCACGGGCGTTCATTGACAACTTCGAGAACCTAAAAGCATATCACTCCGTCTTACTCGAAAAAGCCTATAAGTTTAACCGCCCGGGCCTTGAAAACGTGCCCTGGAATCCCGAAGTTTGGTCTATGGAAGTGATTGACCCGTTTGGTAACAGGCTATCTTTTAATGGACAAAAGTCATAATTCATTTTGAATTTGATGCGGTGCCACTGCACTTTTTACTGCAATATTTTACGGACTCCCAGTTCTTTTCCCATTTTTTGCGCCAGCTGAATGGGCGCTGGCAAACCGGACATACCTTAACAGGCAAATTTTCTTTCTTAACGCCTTTCATCTCCCTTATCCGAAACAGGAGAAGGCACAACCGCAACCCTTTCCACTTCTATTTTTTTCCAGGTTTCCTGCCATCCGCTATTACCCGGCACTGGATCGGCCTTCAGCATTAACAGCTTTTTATCTTTGCTAAATGAATAATAGATATGAGCTGTCTTGCCACTTGCTGGCGTCATGAAACCTTCGGTGTCTTTTGCGATCATCTCCCAGTATTCCGACTTACTTTTAATCACATACTCACCATGATGGGTTCTCAAAACCTTATCGCCAACGGTTTGGGTATTATAAAACTCCCCTTTATCATTAAAATACTTTTGAAAACTATATCCTGCATCTGCCGGTATACCGGTAAGTTCCCACGCCCCAACAAATGGATTTTCCTGGGCGTGCAAGTTAAAATAGCTGAACAGGAAAACCAGCAGGAAACTAAATAGCGTTTTGATCATCTCAATAAATAGATTTAACACCTAATATACAAAAACCAGTTGATATGTATCTGCAAATTAACGTGGTGTTTAGCAAATGATGTTATTCCTTTTTTAGGATCAAATTAATAGCCCTGTTCCACTTTTGATATATATCAATAGGTTTTGGATAGTCCGGAATGTCAAATTCCCAGGGAATCAATACTTCAATGTCATTTCTCTTTGAAAGTTCAGGTATCCACTTTCGAATGTACTCCTGGGCTTTGTATTTATTAGATTGATGGACCGGGTTAGTGTACCATATTTCAAATGTCTGCATATGCCAGTTCATCCAGTTTGAGCTCACATCATAGTCGATCAATTTAGCTTCAAAATAAGCCGCTCCCCATGTCCAGTCTATCTTTAAATCATGTGTAAAATAGCTTGCACAATTGACCCTACCCCGGTTACTCATGTATCCTGTTTGATTCAATTGCCGCATGTGAGCGTCTATGAAAGGAATTCCAGTGCAGCCCGAGCACCATTTCTCAAACTTAAGGGGATCGTTTTCCCAAGTTATTTGTTTGTTCTTATACCCTTTGGTCTTGAATATCGAAGTCCCCAACCGCATCCCCTTAAATGTAAAATAATCCCGCCAAACCAGTTCGAAAACCAGCCACCAGGTACTCTGGTTTTTCTTGACTTTTGATTCATAGTCTACTACCGTCTCATAAATTTCCCGGGCGGAGATACAACCCAATGCCAGGTAGGGCGAAAATTTTGAACTGTAGTCCAGTCCATCTGATTTATTTCTGCTCCACCTGTAACCGGTAAGCAACTCGGATTTAAACGTATAATATTGCAGCCTTTCCAATGCCGCAGTTTCGCCACCCGCAACCAATGGTTTTGATTTTTTATATTCTTCTTCGCTAAATCCATAAAGTTTGTAAGAAGGAAACCTTTTGGTTTTTACATTCCCAACAGCATTCAATTTGGATGGCGGGTTGAATGTTTTCCGCGGCTTGGCTTCACGCCCGGCGGGAATTCTGTAAGCTTTGCTGGTTAGCGGGATTTTGGCAATCTCAAAAGGGATATCATCTTTATGATAGAGCGTTTTGCCCCAGAAAAAATGGAACGCTACGGACGGCAGGGCATGCATTACAGTTTCAATCAAATTCAATTCGTAAGGCGCATATTCTTCTTCTGCGTAAACGTCTGTAATCCCATATTCGTCAACCAGCTCGGGTAAAGTAACCCTCGCTGATTTGTCGCCGACTACTAAATGTCCCCCCAAAAATTCCAGATTTTCTCTCAAATTGAGTACAGATTGATGCAGGAATTTAAATCGAACAGCATCTTTTTTTCGAAAGCCAAGCGCTGATTTTTCATAATCGGTTTGTTCAATACAATAGCAAAACACTAATTCATCACATTCTTCGTGAGCCCTGATCAAAGCCTCATTGTCGTGCAGTCTCAAATCATTCTTAAACCAAACCAGACCCCGTCTCTTCATTTCGATATTGTGTTAATCATCCGTATTTATTTTTCCATCGTTTCTTTTCTGCCGCATAATCTGGCTCAGCTTCGGCTTTCTTCCATACCTTATAAAATACACTTGCCGCTTCAGCTTTTTGCGAATCTCCTGTGCCACGTTCCAGTTCATGATAGTCATTTTCCTTATCGTACTTTCTTCCCCCCTATAATTCGCATAACGCCTGGCCCGGGTATAACCCATCTGCAGGTATTTTCTCGCCAAATCCGCCCCAACAAATTCTCTGTCTTTTAGGTAAGTTTTAAACAGATTGTAAATTGCTGAACTGCTTTCTTCGGCAATTTCTGGGGTCTTGAACCTCCAATGTGGACCAATCTCGGATTTATAGGGCTCACAGATGAGCACGCCTTGCTCACCTTTGCCTACACGGTACAACTCCGGATGTTTCCTGTAATCTATATCTGCCTTCCAGCCATAGGCTGTCTGATCAAAATCAAGATAGGAAGGTTTTTTACTGTTTGCCATTGTATAATAATTGGATAACAGATTTTAGGGCCATAGGTTTGATTCGAATAAGCGGAACTTTAACGCGGGATTATTGTTAGTATCAAACGTATGAAAATAGCAACCTACAATATCAATGGAGTCAATGGACGACTGCAAAACCTAATCCGCTGGCTGGATGAAGCGCAGCCAGATGTTGTTTGTATACAAGAACTCAAGTGCGAAACCAGCCGTTTCCCGGAAGCTGCAATCAATGATGCAGGGTACCAAGCGATCTGGAAAGGAGAAAAAAGCTGGAACGGCGTAGCGATACTTTCGAAAGAGGAAATCAAACCGCTCAGAACTGACCTGCCCGGAACGGATGAAAGCTTTACCCATAGCAGGTATATTGAAGGATTTACATTTGGAATGGTGATAGGATGCATCTACCTGCCCAATGGCAATCCTTATCCAGGACCGAAATTTGATTATAAACTGCGCTGGTTTGACCGGTTGATGGATCATGGAAAGACCCTGCTTAAAACCGAGCTCCCAGTAATGCTCGTTGGCGATTACAACGTCATGCCCACAGAACTTGATACCTACAAACCTGAAAAGTATGTCAACAATGCACTGTTCCGTAAAGAGATCAGGGCAGCATATAAGAAACTAGTGGATCAGGGCTGGACTGATGCCGTTAGAGAACTCCATCCCGGGGAAGAGATCTATACCTTTTGGGATTACATGCGCAAAGCATACGATAGAAATGCCGGCTTGAGGCTGGATCATTTTCTGTTGAGCCCGGAACTCGCCCTGAAGCTTAAAAAAGCCGAAGTAGACAAACATGTTCGCGGCTGGGAAAAGTCAAGCGATCATGCCCCTGTCTGGATAGAACTAAGAAAAGTTTAAAATTTAAAATGCTTCTCCAAGATTGAGCAATATGGCACTATATCCCTTGCTCACGCCGTAGTCAATCCCAATATTGGTATTGGTGAGCTTATTGAATTTGACGCGCAACCCTGTACCTACTGCAGGTTTCCAGGAAGTAAAAAGGGAGCCCGTTCCGCTGACGGTATTCACATTGGCAAACACCACAAAGCCAAGAAGTCCGTTGTCGGTAATATCTCGCCTGTACTCACTTTCAGCGTAAAACAAGCTTTTTCCCCGGTACCTGTTCTGGTCAATTCCTCTGGCAGACCTATTATAGGGATCCCATCCGGTACTTGGGAGGTCGAGATATGGGGTTTTATTGTTCAACACTGTCCAGAAATAAGACCAGAGGGCTAGTGTATTCTGCTGCCTTCTTTTTGCCGGGTTCATCCGGATGTATTTACGCACATCCAGGTATACGGAACTCCAATTGTTGTTGCTGCCTAAAAAAGTAGGATTGACCCGGTACACAAAATTTCCATACATTCCGGGTAAAGGGTTGATCGCACTGCTCCGGCTATCGTAAACCATGTTCAAACTAATACCTGATGAGAAGGAGTTTTTTCCGGTTCCGTATTGATATCCTGAATATTGCTCCAGGTTTTGCATCTGATCATCTATACCCATGTTAAAGCGGTAATCCATATTGTACCCAAGACCAGCATATAAATAGGGTTTGATCCGTTTCAACGCACTTTGATAGAGCCGGATGTATTTGTAACTCAGCAAGGTTCTCTCCTCTTCCGATTTGGAATCTCCCAAACCCCAGGTATATTGGGGATAGACGAGAAAACGTGTATCACCCTGGATTAGCCAGGAATTGTCTGCGAGCCAGATGTTTGTCCGGATCGGTAACCCAAAACGTTTTCCAAGGTTCCAGTAGGGCGTAAAGGTCGCCGTAGACAGGTTTGTAGTCTTTTTAGGACCAAGATACATCGAAGCTGAAGTACTGGTGATCAGTGCATTTCCGGTTCCTCCCGGGGCTGTACCTCCAATGGGCAGGATGGAAAAATAAACTTTCTTGTCCTTTTCCTCACGGATCTTTCCGGGGCTTATGCGAAATAGCATTTTACCGATATCAATGAGGTCGGTTTGCCTGGCCGTATCCTGACTCTTCTTCGTCTGAATGATGGCATCCCCTGCATTTTGGCCGAAAGAGGAGAAAGAAGAAAAGAGGAGCACGTTGACCATGCACATTTTCAGAATAAATTTAATTTGCATAGCAATCGATTATGAATTGTGAATGGCAATAAGTCTGCCAGAAGTGCCGTGCAGGAAGATTATTGATCTACCTAAAATTCCTGCCCCCATGGAAGGCCTCTTTTGATACGTCTTCCCTTACCTGAGACCTTTTATCCTGTGCCGGATAAGGTGCAGTTTTTTCATCTGCCCTGGATAAGGTAAGCAATGGCAGATCTTCTGTTTCTCTTTGCACCAGTTTACCCAACATTTTGGTTAGGTCAAAACATTTACTCACTACCACATGCACCACTTGCCCTTCTCTCTGCAGCCTCCCCTCCACCATTAATAACCTGGAATGCAAGATCTCCTTCCTATAAGTTTCAAATAGTTTCTCAAATACCACTAAATTGCTATAGCCTGTTTCATCTTCAATAGTAATAAAACATACCCCACCCGCTGTGCCCGGTCGCTGCCGAACCAACACCAGTCCTGCTACTTTTACCAGCTGGCCATTCGTAGAATCGTTGTTAATATGATGACAAGAGCGAATATGCAGTAGTTGTAGTTGTTCTCTGATAAAACTTACCGGATGAGCTTTTAGCGATAAACCCAGCGTTGCATAATCCTGCACCACATGTTCTCCCTTAGTCATCAATGGCAATTCTACCTGTGTTTCCAAAACGCTTTCTGAAGGCTGACCTTTAAACAATTCCTCAGGCATATCCTGCAAGGCAGATATCTCCCATAAGGCCTTACGTCTGTCCAGCCCCATAGACCGAAAGGCATCTGCATCAGCCATTCGCTCCAGCGTTGCTACAGAAATTCCTGCATCTCTCAGTGCCGTGATGCTTTTAAAGCCATCTCCCCTGCAATCCATTAAGATTTGCATCTCTTCTTCCCTTAGTCCCTTAATTTGCCTAAATCCTAAACGAATGGAAAAGTACTTGCCAGATTTTTCTTCCAATCGGTTATCCCAATTGGAGTAATTGACATCCACTTCACGCACTTGCACGGTATGCTTCTGTGCATCTATGACAATTTGTGCGGGTTGATAAAATCCCATGGGCATACTGTTCAATAATGCGGTGGCAAATACTTCCGGATAGTAATGCTTTAGCCAGCAGGATACGTAGACGAGCAAGGCAAAACTGGCGGCGTGACTTTCCGGAAAACCATAGCTTCCAAATCCTTCCAATTGTTTAAAGATCTTTTTAGCAAACTCCAGCTTATAACCTTTCGCCAGCATTCCATTAATCAGCTTCTCTTCCCACTGGTTTACCATTCCTTTAAATTTAAAGGTAGCCATGCTTCTTCTCAACCCATCTGCCTCTGCTGGGGTAAAGCCCGCAGCAACTATTGCAATCTTCATCGCCTGTTCCTGGAACAAAGGTACACCTAACGTCCGCTCTAAAATCTCTTTCAGCTCTTTTGAGGGATATTCAATAGGCTCTTCTCCATTTCTCCTCCTTAAATACGGATGCACCATGTCTCCTTGTATAGGGCCAGGTCGCACAATCGCCACTTCAATAACCAGGTCATAAAATTTACGGGGTTTTAGTCTGGGCAGCATGGACATTTGTGCCCGGCTTTCGATCTGGAACACACCTAGTGTATCTGCCAAACAGATCATATCATATACATCGGGATCATCTTCAGGAATATTGGCCAAAGTAAAATGCATACCGTAATGATCCCGGCACAAATCAAAAGCCTTTCTGATGCAAGTGAGCATGCCCAATGCCAGCACATCTACCTTTAAAAATCCCAGCGCATCGATATCGTCTTTGTTCCATTCTATATTGGTGCGGTCTTCCATTCTCGCATTAATGATCGGGCATAAATCGGTTAGCTTTCCTTGTGTTACCACAAATCCTCCCGTATGTTGACCCAATTGCCTCGGAAAACCCATCATTTGTCCAGTCAGTTCCAGCGTCTTTTTCAAATGTGGGTCGTTAGGGTTTAAGCCCGACTCGGTTAGCCTGTTGCCTTCAAACCATTCATCGGTATATTGCCATAATGATCCCGATAAACGGTTAATGGTATCTACCGATAGCCCCATCGCCTTCCCTACATCCCTGATCGCTCCTTTTTGGTGCTGCTGAGTTACGGTGGCAACTATAGCCGCCCGGTCACGACCATATTTGTTATAGATATACTGCATTATTTCCTCTCTACGTTCATGCTCAAAATCCACATCAATATCGGGTGGTTCGTTCCTGGCTGGCGAAATGAAGCGTTCGAAAAGCATATCAAACTTCATGGGGTTTACCGAGGTAATGCCCAGACAAAAGCATATCACAGAATTAGCTGCTGATCCCCTGCCCTGGCACAGGATATTCCTGCTCCTCGCCTCCCGGACAAAATCTTCCACAAAGAGAAAGTAATTGGCATAGTCCATCTTCTTCACAAACTCCAGCTCATACAATACCATGTTCACTACCTTTTCGGGGATTACTTCGCCGTAAAAATCATGCGCCCCTTTCCAGGTCAGGTATTCGAGTTCTTCCAAAGGCGGCCGACCACTTTGATTGATTTCTTCAGGATAGACATATTTCAACTCGTCTAACGAAAAAGTGCAGGCTTCAGAAATCTTTAAGGTGTTAGCGATAGCCTCAGGGTATTTGCGAAACAAGCGATGCATCTCTTCTACAGGTTTGAGGTACCTCTCCGAATTTTGGTGTAAAAGAAAACCAGCATTATGTATTGTGCATTTCTCCCGCACGCAAGTCAATATATCCTGAAGTTCCCGCCTTGAAGGATCATGGTAATGTACATCATTGGTAGCCACAACAGGTATATTAAACTTATCAGACAGCTGAGAGATCCTAAATATCCTTTTATCATCATTACCCATATAAGTTCTGCTCGCTGCCAGGTACAAATTTGAACCGAGCGCTTCTTTGTATTGGGCAACTGCTGATATAAAGTCAGCATCAAACTGAAACTTGCGGTCGAGCGCATTGGGACAAACAATATTAAAAATGATTCCTTTTGCATGTTCGTAGACATCAGACCTTGAAATGTGGCAACTCCCTTTCTCTGCCCTTAAATTTCCTTTAGTCAGCAATGCAGATAGCCTGCCATAAGCTTCCCTATCGGTTGGATAGGCCAATAAACTTGGCCCATCTAGTAAATCCAGTCGGCATGCCGGGATCAGTTGTATGTCTTTTTCTCTTGCCGCGGCATGCGCACGGACAATGCCGGCCAAAGTATTGCGGTCGGTAACTGCTAATTTTTTATACCCAAATGCTGCAGCCTGGTTGACCAGCTCCATGGCATGCGAAGCTCCGCGCAGGAAACTGAAATTGGAGGTGACTTGTAACTCGCTGTATTCCATACCCATCTTTCTCTTTAGGCAAAAAAGCCATGTAAAAACCACTGATACTTTTGCTCGCCGGTGTAATGACCGGAGCGGAACAACCAGTAGCGCCTGCCCTCATCATCCTCAACCTGGTAATAGTCGCGATGCTCCCCCTGGTCCAGCCACCATTCCCTTTCAATCCGCTCCGGACCATCAGCCTTAACAACTCTATGCTGGATGCCATTATAGATAAAGAACTTAGGCGGATGATCCGGAATCAATGCCATTACCTCTATTGGATCTGGCCTGTTTAAGAGTTCTGTTGGCCGGGGCTTGTCTACACGCCAATTGGTAATTGCTTTTTGGGTAACAGAAACCGCACGCTCCTGTGAACGCTCCGGCCAATAATGTTTGGCAGGCAGATAGCGACGTATTACCGCTGTGCCGATCTTCCCGGCAACACGGTCCAGCAAGCGGATTACACTTTCATTATCCAGTCCGCGCTTAGCAGCCCACATTTCTTCTTGCGGTACTTCGACATCATCTACCTTGGTGGCATCCAGTACAAAAAGCTCAATGCCCAGGCCCGGCCGAATCTGATCTATTTTTAACTGGAAGAGTTTGAACAGGTGACTTACGCTGTAAGTTGCAGCACTGGTACCAACGGTAACCTGCACGATCTTTCCATCTACTCGGTAACCGGTTAGGACGCCAGAACGCAATCCTTTGCCTTCTTCCATCATCTGCTTACACAATGCTTCCAGCATATTGGTAATGGCAATTTCAATGGCTGTTCGGGTCCTTACAGACTCTAAACAAGTGAGCCGCTGTTGGAATGGCACTGGAACTTGCAAAGGCTTCAAAACCTCCTCTTCTGTGCCTATGGCTTGTGCTAATCTGAGTAAAAAATCTTCGCCGAACCTGCGTCTGAGTACCGAACGCGGCATATTGATAAAACTCCTAATCTGGTAAAAGCCCAGTTTCTGTAATTTGGCAAGTACCAATGGCTCCAGGCGCAAGGCTTCCGGAACCAGCGGTAACAAAGCGTCTATCTGTTTTCCAGGTGCAATAAGTGGCGTAATTGTTCCAAACCTGGCTATTGCCCATGCTGCGCCCGGAGTATCCGCAATAGCGACCCGTACCGTATAGCCTTTGCTTTTTAGTCGGGAAACGATCTCTTTCAAGTATCCTTTTTCTCCACCCCAAAGATGGGTGCATCCGCTTACATCCAGCATGAGTCCATCCATCGCAAATTCATCAATGGAAACAATGGGCGAATAGCGTACGCACCATTCCCCCAGGCCTTTTAGCAGTTTTGCCGATCTACCTGCTTTATCATCCAGCACTTCCAATCCGATGCAAATCGCTTTTGCATCCGCAGCTTTCATCCCTACTTCTACTGGAACGGCAGCTGCCAGAGGACTCACTGCTGTAACGATCATCCGACCATGATCAGGTGCGGCAAAAACAAAAGGCACGGCTGTTAATTCTGGTCGGCGGATCAGCTGCCAGTCGGCCAATAACTGCCGGAACCACATGGAAACATAACGCTTTTGCATGATACTTATCCGATCTGGCGAAACTCTTCCACATTCCAATTTTGTGATACTTGAACTTCTTTAAATCCATCCCCTGCCCATTCCATCACCCAACTGCCCGGATTTCCATTGCGCACTTTAAGCAGTTCTATATTCCATCTTGGGAAACCCAAACCTGGCAAACCATCTTCTGTTTCACTAGCCACCGGCTTAATTTGCCAGCGCGCAGTAGCCACAGTGCTGGCCATTTTCCGGGCATCCTTTCTTAAAATAAATCCGGTAACCCCGCTTTCTTCAACCGCCAGTTGTAGTCTGCGGGACTCAACTAAACTGAGCGTATTTAATTCTGCTACTACCGCTGCAAGGCCATCGCATTTCAATGCCTCTTCCGTAATCCACAGCGCATCTTTTTCAGTTTTCACATCCATAAAGATGATGCGCTCTGTTTCTACATTAAAATTCTTTAGCGAAGCAGGAAATACCCTTCGGGAAGTACTGACCCAGACGCAAGCAGCACCATCTTCCATCAAGATTGCCAAAAGCCCGGCAATAAAGCCATCACTAGCTGCCGATTGTTCAGGAAGTATGGTGATAAATTCATGAATGGCATTTCTGGGAAAGACTCCGTTGGGAAAAGCGTCTTCAATACCACCCAAGCCCATGCGTGAAGATTTTGAGGAAGACTTAGGGCTAAAGCCCTGCCACTGCAAAATATCTTGCTGTAATTGAGTTACTAATTCGCTTTTGGTAGTCATAGGTCGCACAATTATTATACTATTATTATTAGTATTTTTATTGTATAACAAATATAAAACTATTTTTGTTAGTAAATATGATGATGTGGAAAAGCAATACCTAACTATTAAGCCATTACCGGATTTGGTTGGATCTCCAACTTGGCAAATTGTTGTACTTCTATACTGGGGAAGCCAAAATCGGCAACTACTTTTCCCTGGATCAGGTAGCAACCTGTTCCCCTAAATGGATAGACCGGCGTGGTGGCGGAAAAATGCGTAGTGTCAAAAAAATCACCATTGCAGTCCAGAAAGGTTCCAAACCACATTTTTTTATTGTTCTTGGTTCTAACTGTCTTTTCGCAGACATAGAGCCCTACCATCCGCACCGTCCTTCCAATTTGGCTTGGTAAATCCTTCGTAGCCGCATCACCCCTATAACTGGTTTTGAGCAGTTCAAACATCGACAGGCTTAGCGGATATCCCAGCAATTCGAGTTCATGATACGCATCTTCCAGTTTTGTATTGACCAGCTCCGGAAGTACAAACTTTTTAGGCTCCACATGGAAAAGTTCAGCATTGTTATTGGGTTTACCTTTCTGTCCGAGTAGCGAGTGGACTTCCCAAAGCAGCACTTTTTTGCTCTTGCCGGTAAAACGCAATGCCCCGCATCGGATCAGAATTACCACCTGCTCCAGGCCGATCTCCAGCCGCTTTACAAAATCTTCCAGATCCCGATACTCCCCGTTTTGTTTACGCTCGGCGGGTATAGCTTCCATAAGCCGCCCCTCCAGGCCCTGGATCCCCACAAAACCCAGGTAGACTTCATCTCCAAAAATAGAAACCACTGAAGTGCTCTTGTTAACGCAAGGCAAATGAACTGCCGCCCCTGCGCGTTTCAATTCATGCACATACAGCCAGCGGGTATAGAACCCACCATAATTGTTTAACACGCCGACCATGAACTCTTTGGGATAATAAGTCTTCAGGTACAAGCTTTGGTAACTCTCTACAGCAAAACTAGCCGAATGAGCCTTGGAAAAACTGTAACCTGCAAAGCTGGATACTTGCCGCCATATTTCTTGGGTAATGGCTTCGGGCCTGCCCAACACTTTTGCACCTTCATGAAATTTCTCTACCAGTCGGTCAAACTCCACCCGCGAGCGGTACTTACCACTCATGCCTCTTCTCAGTATATCTGCATCTGTTCCGTCCATGCCTCCATAGTGGATACAAACCTTGATCACATCCTCCTGGTAAACCATCACCCCAAATGTTTCCTTCATTTGTTCTTCCATAACCGGATGCAAGTAGACGACCTGCTCAGGTTGATGGTAGTTCCGGATATAGGTTTTCATCATCCCTGATTGGGCAACGCCCGGACGGATGATGGAGCTCGCGGCGACCAAAGTCAGGTAGTTATCACAGGTCAGCTTGATCAGCAATTGCCGCATCGCCGGCGATTCAATGTAAAAACAGCCAATGGTGTCCCCTATCCTTAATCTGGCATTCAAGTTTGGGTCTTTCATGAACTCCTTAACCTGGTTGATGTCGATCCGCTTCTGCTGATTTTGCTCTACTAGTTTGACCGCCTCTTTAATGTGGCCGATCCCACGCTGGGAAAGGATGTCATATTTGTCATAACCTATTTCTTCAGCCTCATACATATCCCACTGCACTGTAGGCATCCCTTTTGGAGGCAGATCCAAAGCTGTATAATATGTGATCGGCTCCTCTGAAATCAGCACACCCCCAGCATGAATACTGCGCTGGTTGGGCATATCCGACATCAATTCATAGATCATCATGATTTTTTTAAAGGTCTCGTTATCACGGTTCAAAACTGTGCGACTGGCATCAGTAAACCCATCGATCTCCGATTTGGGTAAACCCATCACTTTACCTATCTCCCGGATAATGGACCGGTCTTTAAAGGTCGACATGGTGCCCAGCAAAGCCGTATGTTCCCGGCCATAACGTTTAAAAATGTAATCCTGTACATCCTCCCTTTCATCCCAGCTGTAATCGAGGTCAAAATCGGGCGGACTGGTCCGCTCTGCGTTTAAAAACCGTTCAAAGTAAAGATCAAGCTCTATAGGGTCCACATCGGTGATCCCCAAGCAATAGGCCACGATGCTGTTTGCCCCGGACCCCCTGCCGACATGGTAATAACCCCGGCGCATGGAATACTGAACGATGTCGTTCGTAATCAGGAAATAGGCGCAAAAATCCAGCTCGAATATCACCTTCAGCTCCTTTTTCAGTCGCTTTAATGCCTCTCTGTTCTTTACACCATAACGGTATAGAAGTCCTTCCATAGCCAATTTATCCAGCAAAGCCTTATCATCCTTTTTATTGCCCGTAAAACTCTTCCTATTCAATTTGATTTTTCCATCCGGATAGTCCATCTGACAACTATCCATTAACCGGCATGTGTTATCCAGCACATAGGCATATTTGGCAAACTTCATCTCCAACTCCCCAGGTTTCAGAAAAAGGTCGGTTTCTTTGCACTTATCATCCTTCTCAACCATAGTGATTAGGGTATTCAGGTCAATCCCTCTTAAATATTCATGCAGGCGGTAGCCGATCTTACCGGATACGAATACAGGCTGTAATGCCAGCATCTTTTCGGGCTGAGAAACCGTTCGATTATAGAGCTGATGCAACTCATCGAACCGAATCCCAATGTATTCATTGGATTTCAATGGCGCTTTATGGCCAAAAGGAAATATAATAACAGCGTTTAAAAATTCAGGTGGTTCTTCAGGTAATGCCTTTTCTGAAAGGTGATGCAGCGTCAAAAAATCATTCAGCTCTTTCATCCCCTCCTTATTTCTGGCAACGCCGATATACAGGAGCTTTTTATCCCTTCTGTATTCCATACCGCCGATGGGTTTGATCCCCTGCTTACGACATTCGCGCATAAACTCCATGACACCAGTGGAATTGTTAATGTCAGTAATCGCCATCTGGGTGATGCCACGAGCTTTAGCCTCCTCGACCAGCGTTTTGACCGACATGGTGCCGTATCGAAGGCTATATTGAGAATGGACGTTTAGATACATATGGCTAAAATTTTATATCCATCACCGCAGCACGGGTTACAGCTTCCTGACCAAATCGTTTACGGATCCTATCCAATGCCTGCACCAAACTGTATTGTTCCTGGGATTCGCTGTACATGTCGATCTGTTCGAATCCACTCACCAGGTTGCTCAGGCGCACGCCAACGAGCCTGAGCAACATCCTGCGGTTGTACATCTTTTTAAAAAGTTCCTTCGCAGTAGCAATCAACACGGTATCCAGCGAAGTGTAGGGAATAGCCATCTGCTTGCTCTCCGTTTCAAAATTGGCATAACGGATGGTCACCGTTACACAGGCACATAGTTTCTGTTTTTCCCTAAGCTGAAATGCAATATCCATCACCTGGGCCACCAATAGGTTATTGATCATTTCGATATCTATGGAATCTGCATGAAAGGTGCATTGGGTGCCAATGGACTTCTGCTCTGAATATGGGATAACGGGACTGTTATCGATTCCCCTGGCTTTTTGAAGCAAGGAAATCCCGGATTTACCCAGCAGAAAACTCATCTGTTCGGGATGGATTTGCGATAGGGTGAAGATTTTTTTGATACCCATATCGCTCAGTTTGATGAACGTCTTCTCGCCCAGGCCTGGTATTTTGCGGATGGACAAGGGGTTTAAAAAAGGCTGCACTTCTGGCTGGGCAACATTCAGTTCTCCGTTGGGCTTGCATTCATTGGTAGCCATTTTAGAAACGGTCTTGTTGACCGACAATCCGAAAGAAATTGGCAAGCCAGTTTCTCTGGTCACCAGCGCCCGGAGCTCGTGTGCGAATTTATGTGTAGAATGGAAACGGTCCATCCCTGTCATATCGATATAATGCTCGTCAATACTTGCCTTTTCGATGAGCGGTACACGGTCTTTGAGGATTGCTGTGATTTCATGGGAGGCTTTGGAATATTCATCCATGCTGCCGCGAATAAATACCGCATGCGGACAAAGTTGTTTCGCCATACGGGAGGACATCGCAGCATGCACACCAAACTTACGCGCCTCATAACTGCAGGAAGTTACTACGCCCCGATCTGATGTTCCACCAATAATAACGGGCTTTCCGACCAAACTTGGGTCTTTCTTTACTTCTACAGAAACAAAGAAGGCATCCTGATCCATATGGATGATCTGTTTCTCTGCTGGCATGATGATAATTTAGGTTACAGCTACAAAGCTAGTTGAAAGCAATGCTAAAATCCAAATTATTTACTAATTAAATTAGTATAAACATAAACGTTTCAGGACTAAAAACTAAATTAGTTAGTTTTTAGTCCTATCATTTGCAGAACCGATCCACTTACAAAAGGGTATGAAAACCTATAGTCAAAAGTGATTATTTAAATAAAAGCTGAGAGAATCGGTACAAGCTACTTTTCCATATTTTGAAATCGTGCTGTCCTGGTTCTATAAAGTAAACATGAGGAACCCCTTTCTGCTCCAGGTAATCATGAGTTGCCTTACTGATGTTTAAAAGCCCGTCACTAGCTCCACAAGAGATCCAAAGTAGTTTTAAATCCTTTTTTAGCTGATCAGCATCGGGAATTAAAAGCTCCGGCTTTTTAGTGTTAGGTGCCGCAGAGAACGCACCAACCCAGGCAAACGTGTTCAGATTCCCTAACCCAAAGTTTAATGATTGTCCACCACCCATGGATAGCCCCGCAATAGCCCGGTTCTTTCTGTCCTTAAGTACCGGATATTTGCTTTCCACATATGGGATGAGGTCGCCCAGCAAATCTTGCTCAAAGGCAGCAAAAGCAGCTACCTTGTCTGCCGCCATGACATTTCCAATCGGCCGGTCGTCTTTCATAGCACGGCCATTTGGCATAACAACAATCATGGGCTGTACTTTCTTTAATGCATATAGGTTATCCAATATCACTTGCGGACTGCCGCCGCGAAGCCATTCCAGTTCATCTCCGCCAATACCATGCAGCAGGTATAACACCGGATATTTTTTTTGACTTGAATATCCTGGGGGCGTATAAACAAGTGCGCGACGGTTAACTCCTGTAATTTTAGAGGCATAAGTGATGGTATCAACCCTGCCATGGGCAATACCATCTTTTGGCATATCAAAGCTGGCCGGAAGCGCACCACTTTCCTGACCATATCCTGTTGCGGCACTCAAAAACAGCAGGATGCCAGTTGCAAAAATTTTAAAGGCTAATATCGTTTTCATAATTTCTTTTATGGGATGAATTGAATAGTACTCAGACTGATCTGACCGGCTTGTCCCGCCGGAAACTTAATAAATAGGTCATGCTGACCGCTTACTTTTTTTAACTTAGCACGAATGCTTTGCCATTTACCTACAGTAGATTGGAAAGGAATTTTGGCAATCAGCTTACCAGTCTGTAGATCATCCACCCAAAGCTCCAGCATACCAGAAAATTTGGAAGAAGCCAATAGCTGCACGGTTAATGGCGATTGCTGGCCAAACTCCACTCCTGATAACATTAACCAGCCTCCTTTTGAGCTGGTATTGGTAACAACTTTACCTTTATCGCCATTCATCGAAGTAACACCAAAATAGTTGCTATATCCAGCCAATGTCAAGGCCGAACTTCCATCCTTACAGATAAAGAAATCAAAATCTGCAGGTTTTCCTTCGGCAAAAAGACCAACACTCGTACCTACCCATGAGTTAAAATTGGGTTGCGCTTTATCCAATTCATCGGAACTGAGTGGAGCACCAAGGGACTTCCAGGTCTTCCCATCATTGCTGAAAAATCCGCTGAGCAGGTGTTCTTCCCTAACGAGTTTCAACCAAACCACCCCTCCAGAAGTGTTTTCCACGATTCGCATTCCATTTCCAACTTTAAAGTTGATCTTTCTGCCATCGTTAAAGCCTGAATAAAGTTTGGCAACTACTTGTCGGTTGCCGCTCGTTAAATAGATACCTGCACCGGCATCCTTACTATTGGCATCAAAATCTACTTTGGTGACCGCCGTGTAAAAATGATCCGTTTCTTTTTGTACCAGATGCGTAAGGCCAGTGTCTGGCGATAATCTCACCCAGCCTTTTCGTTGGCTCAGTGTATATTGGCCTGCTGCAGCCTTGTTTAAAAAATGCCAGCACAAGTCAAGTTGATCCGTGTCAAAATAATCTGTTTTTACGCTACGCCAGGAGATTCCGGACTTCGGCAAATTAGGTTTAATTATGGGCGCAGTAGTAGGTGCCATTCCCCATGGCCGGTCTCCTTCCCAAATAACCGGGTATAAGGCGGTCTGCCTGCCCATTCCCGACCAGTCGTTGTTATCGTATTTTTCGTAACTCTGCCCTATCGTCCACCAGGTCCCGTCTGATAACATGATTGGCGCCGCAATGTGATTTGGGCTACGAAATCCGACTTTAGCATCAGTGATGGGTTTGAAGAAATTTCCTAAGCGTTCCCATTTCGTAGAATCGCTAGTTAGGGCTGTAGCACGAAGCACATATTGTCCCCCTGAAACATCCCCTGCCGGAAAATAATAGTAATAACCGTTACGCTTGCACATAACCGGGCCCTCAGCCCAGCTGTACTGAAGCTTAGCATTTATCCAGTCGAGGTTAATGACCTGCCCGGTGAGTTGTCCGTCCTTTCCAAGTTCCTGCAAGCGGTTAACTTTTTGTCCGTTTTTTATAACCATATAGGGCTTACCATCATCATCAACAAAGATGGAATTGTCGTAACCCAAATTACCGGTTTGGGGATTGGACTTCACCTGAACAGGTTTGGACCACGGACCTTTAGGCGAATCTGCTTTACTGAACCATTGCCCTCCGGCAGAAAAATAGATCCAATATGATCCATAAAAATAAGTGATCGCCCCTTGCCATATACCTGCTGAAGGCTTATCGCTTACCCACCCGGCATTTTCCTTGGTTAGTACTCTGGAAATCAACTCCCAGTGGACTAAATCTTTGGAATGATAAATGGGCATATAAGGATTAAAGTGAAAAGTGGAACCACAGTGGTAAAAATCATCACCCACCTTAAGTAATGTGGGATCAGGATGATCACCCGGCAAAACAGGGTTTACATAAGTTCGAACGCTATTGTAAAAATCAGCGGAATCTGCAGTTTTTGATTGTCCATCACTTTGCCTGGAACTAAACAGGAATAAGAAGGCGAGTGCTGAAATTCGGAAAATAAAGCGAGTCATAGGTTATGGTTGTTTACTAGGGTTGTCAATTTTTGGAGAAAGCCTGAAGAAATCAAAATCAGTATAACCACCTGCCTGTTGCGTGGCATAGTTGAACAATGCAAAGCGATAGCCCATAAAATGCGGTAGGGTATATTCCATATGCAGGGTTGGGCCAATGGCCATCCAGTTGCTTCCATCTAAGCTGTAGTAGAATTTCGCTTCATCTGTTCTGTCTTGAAAATCAGCGTCTGCGCGTAGATATACCTGATTCTGAGAGACCGGTATCATAGTTGATTCTCCCCCAGAGCCAATAATTTCTGTGCAAATAAACTTAGCGCCATTGATCATCTTTACGCCAACCCAACCATATTTTTTCTGTAATAAACCCAGGCCAGCTATATCCCCATCTTTCATTCCCTTCACATCAAGCATAGTGATTGCTGAAGATTGGGGGCCAAACGTGCGCTGACTTAGCGTATTGCGGGCCTCAAGCAGATTGCCGGAGAGCTGACCGGTACTGAGCCTCAAAAATCCTGCACGCTTGCTGACCGACCACAACTGGTTATCCGGGTTATGGTTCCACTGCCAAACTAACGGAAGCTTTGCCGCACCGGGCTTTCTGGAAAATTCATCTGAAGCGACAATTCCCGGAATCGGCCCCCTGGACGCGGGGAGATCCAACTCATCGGGCACCTTATGGTCGACACCGATTACCGGCCAGTTGTCTTTCCAGTTCACCGGCACCAGATATGGGATGCGACCAACAGCGCCAAAATCGCGGAAAAGATAAGCATACCAGGAACCCTGAGTTGTTTGAATGAGACCACCCTGTGCCACGCCTTTATCTTGCAAAGCGATTTGACCTTCGTATGGACCTGTAAGCTGATCGGCACGGTGAACAAGCACGGTACGCATACCACCGCGTGGCCAGGAAATATTGAACAGGTAATATTTACCATTGACTTTAAAGAGCTGTGAGCCCTCGGCGGGCAGACCACCATTAGATCCAGATACAAGACTTGCATTTTCTATTAGGACATGAGGCTTTGCATCAGCTTGTATCCCAGATAGGTCCGACTTGAGTTCCACCATCATCAAACGACCACCACCATAAATCATATATACTTTACCGTCATCATCGAAGAAGAGCGAATGGTCGTGCAGTGCCGGACTGAACGAATTGGTTTTCCATGGGCCTTTCTCTATGCTTTTGGTGCTAAAAATGTAAGTTTTGCCTGTTGTGGAGGAAAATGTAGATACGTAGAACGTACCCTTATGGTAGCGCAGGCTGCTGGCCCAAGAGCCACTTCCATAAGCATTTTTTCCCGCTTTAAGATTGAGCGCATCCTCCTCGCCTAAACGATCGTAAGCATAACTCACCAGCTCCCAATTAACCAAATCCCTGGATTTCATGATTGGAAGGCCGGGGCTTAAATGCATGGTGGTGCTGCTCATATAATAGGTTTGCCCTACCCGGATTATGGAAATATCGGGAACGTCTGCATAAACAATTGGGTTATGCGCCTTTTGAGCCTTAACGAATTGAGGAAGAGCTATTACAGCAACTAGTAATAGGATGGTAGGCACGAAGAAACTCCTCACCCACTTGCTATCAGGATTCATATTGGTTATTTTTTGTCCGCACTAATGTAGCAAACAAATATTAATCGTCAAACAAACGTTTATTATTTAGAGCTTATTTGCGAACCAAAAAATTGTAAGTTCCGGAGCCCAGTTCGAATACTAATTTTCCATTTCTGCTACCCTTATAACTCAAACCTTTATGGTTGCCGATCTTTAGTCCACCCTCTGTAACCTTATTCAGGGAGCTTGCCGGCAACAACAAAGTTGCAGAAGCATTGGCTGGAATTTGAAAACGATAAGTAGTGAAGTTGGAGGCGACTTTCCATTCACTCACCACTTTACCATACATAGAATCATAAGATCCTTTAGCATAGGTCATTTCTCCTGTAGGATCAATAATCGGCTCCAGAACAATGTTTTTAAACCCGGCAGCACCGCGCTCTATACCGAGCGACTGATTGATCATCCATGCACCTACGGCTCCAAAAGAATAGTGATTGAAAGAATTCATGCTGTTATTGGTTCCAAAACCATCTTCCTTGGTGTAGGAATTTAGTCGCTCCCATATTGTTGTGGCTCCGTTTTTCACGGAATAAAGCCATGAGGGATATGAAGTTTGCTGCAGCAAACGATAAGCTTCTGCGGGGTAGCCATTATTGGATAAGGCTTTACTAACGGCTGCTGTTCCTATAAAGCCGGTCATTAGAGAATAAGCCGGTCTTACTTTGCTGTCTTCATCCATATTCTCCCGGGCAACAGCATCTGCCAGGTTCCTGGATGCTTTGGCTATATATTTTTGATCGATGATTCCAAAAGCTAAGGGAACTGCATAAGAGGCCTGGGTATCACTGAACCCTCCCGGCTGCGGAAGTTTCTCACTGGCGATGCGGTAACCCCAGGAAAACCGGTGTCCGCTATGGAGGGTTTTACCTGTTTCAGCGTCAATATGGGTATCGTTAAAATGCTTTTTACGGACCAGGTACTGTTTCCTGAAATCAGCCGAATCATCATTCATATGCAGGATATGCGCGACTTGAGCCATGATCTCCAGATCATAAGCATAGTAAGCATCCCATAAGATGGTATCGTCACTCTTATAATTCTCCGGGCTCAGCCAATCACCCAAAGGTCCCTCATCTATCATTCCTGTTTTGGGGTCTATTCTGGTTTTAAGAAACGCTAAGTATCGCTTCATAGCTCCGTAATGTTCCAGAAGTAATGCTTCATCTCCGTACTGCTGATAGGCTTCCCATGCGACAACAATTCCTGCACTGCCCCAAAGCACTCCACCGAATGCATCCGTTACCGGAGCCGTATCTGTAAAACGACCATTAAGGTATTGTAAATCTCGCATCGCAAGCATATGTCTTTTCAAAAAAACATTCACATCAGATAAATACGTGGCAGTTTTAGAAAACACACTGATGTCTCCACTCCAGCCCATCCGCTCATTACGGGCTGGCGTATCTGTAGGAATCAACAGAAAGTTTCCCATCATAGACCATATGATATTCTGCCACAACCTATTCACCAATGGATTTGATGTTTCATAGCCCGCGGTGATGTGATCTATGGAACTAAGCACCTTCACCGTGATTTGCGTTAAGGGCAAGACCTTTTTCAGACCCGTGATTTCGATATACCTAAAACCGTGAAATGTAAAACGAGGCTGCATCACATCACCAGCCCCTTTGCAATAATAGATGTCCCTCACCATTGCTGCGCGCATATTTTCCAGCATGACCATTCCCTTATTTGAGCTGTACTGTGGCAGATCAGGATATTTAATCTCCGCGTACCGAAACGTAATCTGGTCGCCCTTAGCTACATCATTAAGTTTGACCTCTGGGAACCCAACCATGTTTTGACCCATATCATAAACAAATACACCTGGTCTTACCTCTTGTACAGCAATGGGTTTTATTTCCTTAACTACTTTAGCAGTCACTCCAGGCATACCAACCAGCTGCAAGTTGGAGAAGTCGAGCCCAACCTGCTCCTGTTGGGTGCCTGAATTGGCTGCTGCAAACGCCGTTCCCTGCAATTCAACAACTTTTGCTTTTTCCCAATTTGTATCCCTAAACCCAGCTTTGTTCCAACCTTCAATACTTGCTTCTTTTGTTGCATCATACACCTCACCCTGAAAAAAACTTCCGTAAGAAATAGGTCCATCGTTATAGTATTTCCATTTACCGGGATCTGTAATTACCAGCTGTTCTGTCCCATCCTGATAGGTAATTACGAGTTTAGCCAAAAGTGACTGACGGTCTCCAAAGAAATTCCAGTGGTTTCCTGAATAGGTGATATTTCCACTCCACCAGCCTTCGCTTAGCAAGGCGCCCAGGGCATTTGCACCACCTTGAATAATGGATTTGGTTACATCGTAGGTTTGATACAGATGTGTTTTGTTGTACTGCGTGAGACCCGGATTAAAATAATCCTCGCCTACACGCTTTCCATTTAAGTACAGCTCATAAATTCCCCGCGCTGTAGCATAGATCCTGGCTTTTGTAATGGTTTTAGTTGAGGTAGAAAATTCGGTCCTGAGCATCGGACTGGAGTTACGTGTTGGGTCTGCAAGCACCTGTACAGATCTTTGCAGGGCGTCAATCGCGTATGATCCATTGCTAATTTGGAATTGCTGGCCAAGAGCTTTTGCAAAAATTCCGTGATATGGGTTATCATTCAAGTTTTCACTGAACAAGACATTAGATGGAAACCTGTTGTTGCTGACCGTAACATTTGAAAAATAAGCCTTTTGTCCCTTGTCCAAAGCAAAACCAATATCGCCAACAATTGGATATGCGGTGTAATCTCCACCCCAGCCTATTGGATTTATATTGATGCTTGAAGCATTACCATTACCATCAACGGGAATTCTATGTTTGGAATCCACTGCGTCCAACCAAAAATCAAATACCCCAAAAATAGAACTTGCGAAAATCTGGTGTTTATTATACTTGTTGTCCTGGTTAATCAAGCTCAACGGGATATCAATGATTCTAAAAGGCTTATCTTGCCGATCGTCTTTACTGTAGCCAACACGATAGATGTTCAATTTTGCCTTCCCACTCTCACTCCCGTTCAGGTTACTTATATCCAGTTCCAGCTTAACGTATAATGCATTTTTCGCACTAGAAAGGCCATTAGCATTCATATTTGGATCCATAAGCCGACTATCGTTTGCGCCAAAGACAAATGCGGCTTTAACAGCACCCGAACTTTGGTCCAATTGTATTCCGTAATTGAATTTAAATACTGTGAAATAGTGTGCATAGAAAACCAGATCCTCATCTCCCCCGCCAATCCAGTTTGCACCACTCCAGGCGGATAATTTTGGATCAGCATTCATCAGTCCGGTCTCAAACCACGAGTTTGCCATGGCAAGTTTGCCGTTCTGGTTCCAGACCTTTAATTTCCATGTGTAACGAGTTGCTGGGTTGAGTGCCAGCCCATTGTAACGGATACCTATTGAGGCATTACTACTGATTTTTTTAGAATCCCAGACAAGGCGACCGCCTTCATCTGTTACGCTAATCTGGTAGCCTGTTTGGATTTGAGATCTTAGATGAGGGGCAGCGCTCATTTGCCAGCTAAAGACCGGCTTGGTTACATCCATTCCCAACGGAGTGCTCTGGTAATCCGTCTTTAATTCCTTAACCTCGAATTGGGCATAGCTGAACAAACTAAAGCAGATCAAAAGACCTGTAATGAAGAATAATCTTGCTGAGAAAACACGCATTTGTAGTTGTAAATGATAGTTAGCCTTAGCAGCCATTGTTTGCTGCCTGAACGTAAATGTAATACAAATGACGCTATTTCGCACCAGTTTTAAACCGAACTCCAGAATCGAAGGCTTCCAAAATTTTAAGAGTTTTATATATTTGTTGTTTTATATTCATTCTACCAATTTAATTAAAGCTATGCGTACACATTCTAAAGAAACTCAAAGTAGTTTAAATCCCGAAACGGCTCTGCAGATACTGAAAGAGGGCAACGAAAGATTTGTGAATAACTTAAAAGCCAATAGAAACCTTCTACAACAGGTTAATGAAACTTCGGCCGGTCAATTTCCTTTCGCTACAATTTTAAGTTGTATTGACAGCCGAACTTCGGCAGAACTCATTTTTGATCAAGGGCTTGGCGATGTATTTAGTATACGTATTGCCGGAAATGTTTTGAATGAGGATATTTTGGGCAGCATGGAATTTGCGACAAAGGTAGTTGGAACCAAAATTATTGTGGTACTTGGGCACACCAAATGCGGAGCCATTGTTGGCGCTTGTAATCATGTAGAATTGGGAAACCTGACTACGCTGCTGAATAAGATACAGCCTGCAATTGTACATGAAAAAAGCGTTACAGAGAACAGGACTGGTACAAATGAGGAGTTTGTGAATAAGGTTACCGACATCCATGTTAATTTAACAATAGACAGGATTAGACGGGAAAGCCCTATAGTGGCCGAATTGGAACAACAGGGAAGCATAAAAATAATAGGTGGAAACTATGATGTGGAAACCGGCTTAGTGACTTTTTTTGATTAACGAACAAACGTTACATTGGGGAATTCAATAGTTGAAAGCGGTTTAAGCCGGGTTGGCGGTAAAAGAAAAACGGGGGAAAAAGTCTTTGAAAAGACCCAAACTCCCCCGTCTAAATTAACGCTCTCGGGACAAATGTAGATAATATTGATAATCGAATCCAAATACTAATTGCTAATTGTAAAGATTCTACTTAACCCAATTTATCATTAAAAATATTTGATAAAATGGGTTATTTAGATGTGTGCTTTAGAATCAGGCATTGTTTAGGCTTGATCCTCCTCGTCTACTTCAGCGTCCAGGTCTTCCTCCACATCTTCTTGGTCTGGCACCTCAACGTCTTCTTCGAGCAAAGAAACTTCTTCGTCAGCAAAACTTCCTTCCTCTTCCGCAAATTCAGCATCTTCCTGACCTTCGACCTTCTCATCTATAGGTGCGCGGCCAACCTGAAACTGTTCCGGGTTGATAATTTCTGGCTCTTCCATTTGGTTCTCTTGATTTTCCATGTTCATAATTTCTAATTAATAAATTAATAATAGTAGTTGCTAAACTTATAAGCAGCTCATCGTAATTATGTTTGCATTAAAACAATAACAAGTATAAATGCAGATTAGCCGGGTATTTCTTACCTGGAAAACATGATAGGCAGTTTAAACATTTCTGTCTTTGTGCTGTTGTAAAAGAAACTTAATAACATTACCCTTGGCACATTTAGAAGTAGAACGTAAACCAAAAAGGCCCAGTTGGCTATGGATATTAATAGTAGTGTTGCTTGTACTGCTTGCAGGAACGGTATTAAAACAATGCGTATTTAACGACACAACCCCAAGTACTGACCGGGCACCGGCAGATTCTGTGGTAAATTCACAATAAATCATGATGGGAAAAGATAAATATACACGCTTGCAGCCACTATCTGAAAGCGACTTTCAAATAGCGGAGGGCCAACCCAACCTGATTGGCTGGGAAGTTAAAAACGAACAAGGTACATTTATAGGTGAAGTAGCAGAATTGCTTTTCGATCCGGAAACGAATGCGGTGCGCTACTTAATTGTAGACCTGACCGACAACGGTATGAACCTGGATGATAAAAAAGTGATGATTCCGCTTGGTATAGCGCACTTACACGACAGTGACGACGAGGTTACACTGCCAGGTTTGCATGTGGATCAGTACCAGTTACTGCCGGAATATGGCGATGAGGAACTAAGTCAGGAATTGGAAATCCGCATTCGATCTATTATCGGGAGTCCAGCCGCATTGCGACTAGAGGATACCATTGAAGAGCTAGATGAACAGAAATTTTATGACCATCATCACTTTGACAGGGGTCGATTCTATCAACGTGGTGGTCCAAATCATACTGCTGGCATTGATCCTGCACAAAGAACTGAACAGCGGGAGGTGATACACGAACTGGTCAGAAGATCAAGACACGAAAAGGCATCCGACGATCAGCTTGAAGATTTTCCTGGCCATAGTTAATCTGATTTTTTATCTAAGTTCCCTTGCCTTTTTCAGTACAGTCAGCCTGAAGTAACTCACATATTTGCCGCTCCAAGGTGCTACTAACCTGAAAAATCTGTAGTTTTGTGACCTTAGAAATTTTATATTCTAGACGACAACAGATCTCTAACAGAACAACAAGGACGGATTTTGGATTATTTAGCAGGTTTAAACCCCCAACAACGCGCAGCAGTAGAAAACACACAGGGACCATCAATGATAGTTGCTGGTGCCGGTTCTGGTAAAACTCGTGTAATTACTTATAGGGTTGCTCATTTAATTGAAAAAGGGATAGATCCTTTTAATATACTGGTACTTACTTTTACCAATAAGGCCTCAAAAGACATGCGCGAGCGTATCATGAAGGTGGTTGGGGCAGAAGCAAAAAACATCTGGATGGGCACCTTCCACTCGGTTTTCGCCAAAATACTACGTGTTGAAGCTGAGAAGATTGGTTACCCGTCTAATTTTACGATATACGATACAGATGACAGCAAAAGTTTGCTGCGGTCTATTTTAAGAGAAATGCAACTGGACGATAAGTTATATAATGCCAATTTCGTCTACAACAGGATTTCGTCGGCCAAAAACAACCTGATCTCCTACTCTGAATATCTGGAAAGTGCCGAAATACAATCTGAGGACATCAGCAACAAGCGGCCATTGCTTGGTTCCATCTACGAAACATATACCAAAAGGTGCTTTAAAGCCGGGGCAATGGACTTTGACGATTTACTCTTCAAAACCAATGTGCTGCTTAAAACGCATCCGGATGTACTTAATAAATACCAGCAAAAGTTTAAATACCTGATGGTGGATGAATATCAGGATACTAACTTTTCGCAATATACCATTGTTAAGAAGCTGGCCGCAGCCTACCAAAACATTTGCGTGGTAGGTGATGATGCACAAAGTATCTATGCTTTTAGAGGAGCAAACATTCAGAATATCTTAAATTTTGAACGCGATTACCCTGATTTGCAAGTATATAAGCTGGAGCAAAATTATCGTTCTACTCAAAATATAGTTGAGGTTGCCAATAGCATTATCGCCAATAACAAAAACCAATTGGAGAAAAACGTATTTTCTGACAATGAGGTGGGCGACAGGATAAAAGTCCAACGTGCTTTTACGGATAATGAAGAAGGTAAACTAGTAGCTGAAGCGATCGTACAGGAGCGCACTTCTAAAGGATATAACTACAACGACTTCGCAATTTTGTACCGTACCAACGCGCAGTCCAGAGCTATGGAGGAAGCTTTACGGAAGCTGAATGTGCCTTATAAAATATATGGTGGCTTGTCTTTCTATCAGCGTAAAGAGATTAAAGACTTGATCGCCTATTTCCGGTTAACTTTTAACCCGGCAGATGAAGAGGCCATAAAAAGGGTGATCAACTATCCGCGCAGGGGCCTCGGTGATACTACTGTTGAAAAGATCATTGTTGCTGCCGATAAGCACAACATCACCATGTGGGAAGTAATTTGTGCCCCTCAGCAATACATTGAAGGCAGAATTGCCAATCAGCTGAATGATTTTTCTATGTTGATCAGAAGCTTTGCTGCTGAATCTAAAAAACTGGACGCCTACGAAACCGCCCTTTATATTGCACAACATTCTGGAATATTAAAGGAACTGCATACTGACGACAGTATTGAAGGCCGTAGCAGGTATGAAAACATACAGGAACTGTTAAATGGTATTAAAGAATTTGCGGAACGCGAGGATATTGAAGACCGTAGTTTGGCTATTTTTATGCAGGATATTGCCTTGTTGACCAACGATGACAGGCAGGATGATAAGGACAGGGATACTGTCTCATTGATGACCATACATTCGGCCAAGGGACTGGAATTTAAAAATGTATTTATAGTAGGTTTGGAAGAAAATCTCTTCCCTTCGCAGATGAGTTTAAACTCAAGAACTGATCTGGAAGAGGAAAGGAGGCTATTTTATGTAGCAATAACACGGGCAGAAAAAAAGTTGACCATCACCTATGCAACATCCAGATACCGCTGGGGTACCCTAACCAACTGCGAACCCAGCAGATTTATTAACGAAATTAATGCCCGCTACCTGGAGCTGGAAATAGTAAAACCTGCCAAGAGTGTACTGGGCGACAATAGTTTTGACACGGAACGAAGGAGCTGGACCCAACAGCGTGAAACGCCTGCGCCTGCAGCAGCACGCACACCGGTACAGCGACCTAAAACAACGTCTATTTTACCTAAGGCCCACGTGCCTACGCCTGGTTTTACTGCCGATGCGGCCAATGCCTTTCAAAATGGTATGGATGTTGAACATGAAAAGTTTGGCTTCGGTAAAATTGTAAACCTGGAAGGTGCGCTTCCTGATGTGAAAGCAACTGTATTTTTCCAGGGTTTAGGCAACAAGCAGTTGTTATTAAAATTTGCTAAATTGCGAATTGTTAGATAAAAGATAAACGAGTACATTCATAGAAATAATTGTAGATGAATTTTGAATATAATACCACAAGAAACGACCTGATTCTTGCCGAATACGGACGTAATGTACAGAACATGGTGAAGTACATTATTGAATTACCGGATCTTGAAGAACGTAATAAATATGCACAAGCTGTAATTGACCTAATGGGTTTCTTAAACCCTCATTTAAGGGACGTTGCAGATTTTAAACATAAACTTTGGGATCACCTTCACATCATTTCCGGGTATAAAATTGAAGTGGACTCTCCCTATCCAAAACCTACTCCTGAAGCTGCCGCTATTAGGCCGCAACATATTGGTTACCCGCAACAACGCATCAAGTACAAGCATTACGGCAAAACTGTAGAAGTAATGATTGAGAAAGCCAAAGCGGTAGACGAGCCTGAGCGCAGGGCTGCAATGGTACAGGGTATAGCCAATTTCATGAAAATGGCTTATGTTACCTGGAATAAAGACACTGTAGCTGATGAAACCATCATTAAAAATTTGCGTGAGCTTTCCAATGGAGAGCTGGTATTGGATGAGAATGTCAATTTAGCCAAGGTTGAGTTTAAACCAGCGGCAATTAGACCGGAAAAAAGCAACCGCGGAAGGAACAACGGCGGAAAAGGTCGCCAGAACAACAGTAATAATCGCCCACAGCAGCGCAACAATAACCCAAAGCAAAGGCACTAATTTTACCAATTTAATAACCAGATACTTATTTATCATATGAATGCATTTGAAATAATTGGTGGAAAGAAGCTAAAAGGAGAAATTCATCCCCAGGGGGCAAAGAATGAGGCCTTGCAGATTATAGCCGCTGTTTTATTAACAGACCAGAAAATCACCATCAGTAACATTCCTGACATTAAGGATGTTAACAAACTGATTGAGCTATTGGGCGATATGGGTGTGCATATAGAACGCCTTTCAAAAGACACTTATACCTTCGAAGCTAAAAACATAGATCTTAAATTCTTCTTATCTGATGCTTTTAAAGCCAAAGGGGGCGGACTAAGGGGTTCAATTATGATTGTCGGCCCGTTATTGGGTCGTTTTGGTACTGCCGCGATCCCTAAACCGGGTGGGGATAAGATTGGAAGGAGAAGATTAGACACACATTTTATCGGCTTTGAAAAGCTGGGTGCCAAGTTTGTGTACGACAATAAAAAAGAGTTTTTTAATGTAGATGCCACCAACTTAAAAGGTGCATATATCTTAATGGATGAAGCCTCGGTAACGGGTACAGCTAATATAGTTATGGCAGCCGTTCTTGCCAAAGGGACTACTACCATTTACAATGCAGCTTGCGAGCCTTACTTACAGCAATTGTGTAAAATGCTGAACAGAATGGGTGCTAAAATTACCGGAGTAGGTTCTAATTTATTACATATTGAAGGGGTGGAAAAATTAGGTGGCACCGAACACCGCATGCTGCCTGATATGATTGAAATTGGTTCTTTCATCGGCCTTGCCGCAATGACAGAATCTGAAATCACCATCAAAAATGTTTGCTATTCTGAACTTGGAGTGATTCCCGATGTATTCAGAAAGCTAGGTATTAAATTTGAGCTGAAAGGTGACGACATTTATATCCCTTCGCAAAAGCATTATGTAATTGAATCATTTATAGATGGCTCTATGTTAACCATTGCAGATTCTCCATGGCCAGGCTTTACTCCGGATTTGTTAAGTATTGTTTTAGTTGTAGCCACACAGGCGAAGGGTAATGTATTGATTCACCAAAAAATGTTTGAGAGCAGGTTATTTTTTGTAGACAAGCTAATTGACATGGGTGCTCAGATTATCCTTTGTGATCCGCATAGGGCTACGGTAAATGGAATTGATAAGCAGTACAAACTTAGGGGAATTAGCATGACCTCTCCTGATATTCGTGCCGGGGTATCTCTTTTGATTGCGGCTTTATCTGCCGAAGGTAAATCTACTATATTTAATATAGAGCAGATTGAGAGGGGTTATCAGGATATAGACATCAGACTTAGGGCATTAGGAGCCCAGATTAAACGGGTTGAAGCCTCTGCTCCCAGCCATTAATCCAGTTATTATCAATAAAAAAATCCCGGCACTTGCCGGGATTTTTTAGTTAGCCCATATTTTATGCTGATATGGCATTGATGATGTCATATTGTGTGATGATCGCTATTTTTCCATGCTCATCCTCCACAAGTACCGCGCTGTTTTCTTTATTTATTAAGCTCGAAATCCTGTCTATCGATGTATTCAAATCTACAAATGGGAAAGTGGCCGACATAATTTCCTGAACTTTTGCGGACTTCAAGGAAGGATTTTCCATTAGTGCTTTAAGGATATCACTTTCCGCAAGTTTACCTACAACCATTTCTTTTTGAGTAACAGGTATTTGTGAAATGTTAAGCATATGCATGGTATTAATGGCTTCTAAAAGCGTCTTTTCGCAATCTATGGTTACAATTTCAGTTTTGTCTTTCTTCGCGATAATGGTTTTAGCAGTAAGTTTCTCATCCTTTAGGAAACCGCGCTCCCTTAGCCAATCTTCGTTGTACATCTTGCCCATGTAACGGCTGCCATGGTCATGAAATATGACGACAACCACGTCCTCTGGTTTCAACTTGTCTTTTAGCTGCAGTAACCCCGCGATTGCGGAGCCGGCTGAGTTGCCCACAAAAATTCCTTCTTTACGGGCAATATCCCTGGTCATCAGGGCCGCATCCTTATCGGTAACTTTCTCAAACAGGTCTATAATATCGAAGTCGACGTTTTTTGGAAGGAAGTCTTCGCCAATGCCCTCTGTGATGTAAGGATAGATTTCGTTCTTATCGAGTATGCCGGTTTCTTTGTATTTCTTGAAAACTGAGCCGTAGGTATCAATCCCCCAAACTTTAATATTTGGATTTTGCTCTTTCAGGTATTTTCCAGTACCGGAAATAGTACCACCAGTACCTACTCCTACTACCAAATGGGTTATTTTTCCTTCAGTTTGCGCCCAGATTTCGGGACCTGTTTGCTCGTAGTGTGCCTGAGAATTGGCTAAATTATCATATTGATTAGGTTTCCAGGAGTTTGGTACTTCCCGTTCTAATCTTGATGATACGGAATAGTAAGAACGCGGATCCTCAGGCTCCACATTAGTGGGGCAAACAATCACTTCTGCACCAAAGGCACGAAGCGCGTCAACTTTCTCTTTGGATTGCTTATCGGTAGTCGTGAAAATACATTTGTAGCCCTTTACAATTGCCGCCATTGCCAATCCCATTCCTGTATTTCCAGATGTTCCCTCTATGATAGTTCCCCCTGGTTTTAACTTCCCGGACCGTTCTGCATCTTCAATCATTTTTATTGCCATCCGGTCTTTTATCGAATTGCCCGGATTTGTAGTTTCAATCTTCGCCAGCACTGTTGCTGATATTTCCTTGGTAATGGTATTAAGTCTTACCAAGGGCGTATTGCCGATTGTTTCTAAAATATTATTGTACCACATGATGCAAAAATAGGTAATACGAATCACTATTTTATTTTCAATAACATAATCAAAATATAATATTAAATCACCTCCTTTTGACAAATATTATTTTATTCTACTGGATTTATAGACTATAAAACAGATATATATAACGGTAAGGTTAGAACTATATTAATTGAGCTTGTAGACTTTGCCTGGCAACGATACGAGAATGCCTTGCATTTCCAGATTGAGGAGGTGCATAGCGAGTTTACTTTGGGGCATGGCAGTTTTAATAGCAAGCTCATCTATGCGGGCGGATGAAAGCTTCAATAAATCTATAATATGGTGTTCTTCTTCGCTAAGTCCGATTGGCAATTGAATTTGAGCAGTACTTGTATTGCCTTTATGATCTGTAGTATCCCATCCCAGGTAATAAACAAGGTCCTTAGCGTGATTGATTAGCGCCGCCCTGTTGGTTTTAATCAGGAAATTACAACCCTCAGAGAATTCGTCGGTCGTTCTACCCGGAAATGCATATACATCGCGATTGTAAGAATTTGCGATGTCTGCAGTAATCAGTGCGCCGCCTTTTAGCGTAGCTTCGACTACAATTGTGGCATCTGCGAGACCTGCAATAATCCGGTTTCTTTTCGGAAAATTCTCTCTGTCTGGATTGGTAGATAACGGAAACTCGGTAATTAATCCTCCGTTCAACACCATTTTTTTAGCAACGTTTTGGTGCAATTGCGGATAAATTCGATCCAGACCGTGCGCCAAAACCCCTGCAGTGGGAATGTTGAAATTTAAGCTCTCTTTATGAGCAGCGATGTCAATGCCATAGGCTAGTCCGCTAATAATCAAAACATCATGCGCTGAGAGCACCTCAGCGAGCTGCTGACATAAATACCTGCCATAGCTGGTTGCCTTTCTTGTACCCACTACACTGACGATCCTATGGTGGTTTAAATCAGCATTACCCTTGTAATAAAGTAAAATTGGAGCATCTGCACATTCCATCAACCTTCTTGGATAATTATTCTCTCCAAAAAAGAGTACGGCTATATCATGCTTGCTGGAGAAGTTCAACTGCTCCTCGGCTAGTCGGAGCGCATCGCTATTTAAGATTTCTGTGGCGGTGACCTCTCCTATTCCCGGGACTTCTAGTAATTGCTTTCGGTTTGCTTTAAAAACTTCTTCTGCCGAACCAAAATGTCCCAATAGATTTTTAGCCGTAACGTGACCTACGGAATTAATAAGTGTTAAAGCTACTTTGTGGATTATACTCATGGTACAAACCTCTGTTTCCTGAATTTAAAAAGCCAAGAAATTAATTTTATTACCCTGACATTCAATACAATAAAATAAAACTATTAAAATAGTTAGCAAACTATAAAAATAGTAGTAACTTTAATTAACGTTATTAAATCAGGTATGAGAGAACTTACAAAAGCGGAGGAGCAGGTAATGCTCATTTTATGGGAAATGAAAGAAGGTTTAGTTAAAGAGGTGATTGACAAGATGTTGCCGCCAAAGCCCGCTTACAACACAGTTTCGACAGTTATACGTGTCTTAGAGGGAAAAGGATTTATTGATCATAAGGCCATTGGCAATACCCACGTCTATTTCCCGCTGATTACGGAAGAGCAGTATAAACACTTTGCATTTGATAAAGTGATGAACAATTATTTTGAAAACTCCTATCAGAGCTTGGTTTCTTTCCTGGTACAGGAGAAAAACATGGACATGGAGGAGCTGGACGAGCTAATAAAACTGGCTGAAAAACTTAAAAACAAGAAGTGATGAACTGGTTGTATTATTTATTGGAAGCCAATTTGTATTTGGCAGTCTTCTATGGCTTTTACTTGCTGCTGCTACAGCGGGAGACCTTCTATCAATTGAACAGGTATTACCTGGTGATTACATCAGTACTGGCTTTTTTATTACCTTTGTTACAAATAGGGTATCTGCACAGCTTAGTTAATCCTGTTGTACATCAGGATCAGGTTAGTATTATATACACCGGTGAAATGCTGCCGGTTACTGTGCCTGTACCCACGCTAACGACCGGAGACATCCTTTTCTTTTCCTACCTGCTTATTGCAGGATTTTTACTGATCCGGCTGCTCGGCAGTTTTTACCGAATTATTAGGATGGCTGCTAAAGCAAACAAAATCCGAAAAGATAATGTGGTTTATATACATTTTAAGGATTCAGATGTTGCTTTCTCTTTTTTTAATTTCCTGTTTATCAACCCTGAAACAGAAAAGCAACATATTATTGTTCAACACGAACTGGTCCATATCCAGCAAAAGCATAGCATTGATATCCTCTTTTTTGAAATGCTGCTCATTTTAAACTGGTTTAATCCAATATGTTGGTTCATGAAGAAGGACATTAAGATTATCCATGAATATATCGCCGATGAGTCGACCATCAACCGGGGTTTAGCAAAACACGACTATGCCATGTTCCTTATTCACAATTCATTTGGGTCATTCCCCAATCCTCTTGCAAGTCAAATGTTCAATAAATCCATATTAAAAAAAAGAATCAATATGTTAAACAAAACCAAATCGGCAGGACGGGCCAGGCTCCGGCTCCTGTACGTTTTCCCAATTATGGGTGGAATGCTTTGCACTTCAACCCTGGCGTTTACAAAAGACTATGCCGTTATCGACCTTTATTCAAAGAAGGCAGAAATGGAGACAACAGCTGTAAATCAGGAGCGTAAACAAGTGCCAACACAGGAGATAAAACAGGATAAGAAAAAGGTCTATCCAATCGAAAGTATGAATGACGGCTCAGTAAATGGTACACGGCCGGTTAAACTGGTAGTTATTAATGGAAAAGTTTCAACCGCGAGAAATTTCGTTTCTGTTCAAGACTATGATGAGGTAAAAGAGCTTAGCAGCGCTGAGGGCACAGCAAAATATGGAAAGCGCGCATCAAAGGGAGCTTTAGAATTTACTGGAAAAAACGCGAAGATTTCCATTAAATTTCCGCCGCCTATTGTGAAAGTGGTTAAATTTCCGCCCCCTATCCCTCCCAAGAATGCGCGCAAGTTGCCAACCCCAGGTAAGCCACCATTAGCTCCTAAGTTGGAAACCGTTAAATTTCCTCCGCCAATAGTTAAACCAATAGAGAAAATAGAAGACCATCCCGACGTTAAAGGTAATGACTTCCAGTCGATCACTGATATTGGCCCACATCCACTCTACATCAACAATGGACAAATTACCGTAGTAAATCCTGGGGAAGGTAAATCAGTAACTTTCAAAGCAAAATCGGTTAAAGTAACCCCAAAAAATAATACAGCTGCAATTGCGAAGTACGGGGATTCTGCAAGAGATGGTGTTTTTGAACTTGAGGGCGGTGAATTTTTCACTAAAGACGCCACCACTAAAAAACTACCTCCACCACCAACAATAGAGCCAGATCCAAGAAAACAGAATTAATTATATTACTACTGCGGAATGTAGACGACATATTTAGTCTCAAAAAACTCTTCTTTAAAGTAAGCTGACAGCGGATATAGTTCCGCTTTCAGTCGTGATTCAGCAATCTCTTCCGCCAAGTCTCCCCCTTTTAAATATAGGATCCCGTTTGGTATTGCATTTTTCGAATCCTTGTTAAACTTGCCCTTAATCCAAGGATAAAAGTCAATCAGCCTTGTAACTGCTCTTGAAACAATAAAATCGTATTTCTCAGCAACTTGTTCTGCCCTAAGGTGACTTGCTTTTACATTCTTTAACTCCAATGCTTCAGCAACTTCCTTCACCACTTTAATCTTTTTCCCAATGGAATCCACCAAATGAAAATTGGTTTGGGGGAATAAAATTGCTAGCGGAATACCAGGAAATCCGCCACCTGTGCCTACGTCAAGGATGCTTTCACCGGGTTTGAATGTGCAAAACTTGGCTATTCCAAGAGAATGTAAAATGTGGCGCTCATACAATTCATCAATATCTTTTCTGGAAATTACATTGATTTGAGCATTCCAGAAGCTATACAATTCATATAATTGGTCAAACTGACTAATTTGGAGATCAGATAAATCTTTAAAATATTCCTGAATTATTGTCGACTTTATTTCCACTGTACTTTTTTAACAAATATAGACACTAGTGCATTAAACACTAAAAAAATGAATAAGAGAATATCTAGCAAAGGAAACCACCAGCGTAAACCACTGTAACTTAACTTTTTTAGAAGCTTAGGATATATAAATGCCCTGATTATGATACTTATCAACAAGACACCAAACGCCAGGTATCTGGCCGGATCAAAAAACAGCAATGCGATAAAAAACAGGTAAAATAAGAATTGAACAGCGATTTGAAAAGACAAGATCACTTTGTGTTTACGTTTATATAGCTTACCTGCGCCGAAATGACGTTTCTTTTGTTTTAAATAGGCTCCAAAAGAGGTATTTGGGTTAGTCCACACATGGGTATCAGGGTGTACTTGTATCTCCGTGTTCTGCTTGTGGGCATGGGCATTGACAAAAAGATCATCATCGCCAGAAGGGATGTGCATATGCGCTGCAAATCCCTTATTTTTAAAAAAGAGGGATTTTTTATAGGCCATATTTCTGCCTACTCCCATGTATGGCATTCCTTTAAGCGCAAATGAAAGATAATTGACTGCCGTAAAGAAAGTTTCATATCTGATTAAGGCATTTAGAATTCCTTTTCTTTTTAAATATGGAGAATATCCTAAAAGAATCTCTGTATTTTCATCCTCGGGCTGTTGCATGCCAAGCAACCATTGTGATGAATTTGGTGCACAATCTGCATCAGTAAAAACCAGCCAGTCATGAGTGGCAGCCTTTATGCCCATGGTAACAGCAAACTTCTTACCCGCAATAAACTTCTGTCCGTCAGCAATGTTTACGATTTTTAGCTGTTTATATTCCCTGGCAAAAGCTTCTAATAGTTCATCCGTTCCATCCCAAGATCTGTCATTAACTACAATAACTTCATAATCAGGATAATTCTGAGTTAAGATCAGGGGAAGGTATTCTGTTAGATTTGCGGCTTCGTTTCTGGCGCAGATGATTACACTCAGCGGTTTTCGGGCTTCGCTTGAAACTGGCAACACAGCTAAGTTTGCAAGCTTAAGATGAATAAAAAGACTATAATACACCTGCATCAGGAAGCAAAAACCCAATCCAGCCAACAGGCTTATTTCAATTAACGTTAACTCCACGATGATTTTTAAACTAGCCGCCAAATTTCCGATTTTTAATCTGCAATCGGGTCTCTTTGTTGATAAAAAATTTAGAGCTTAAATAGCTGGTTTTTTGCTACTTTTGGCAGATTTTAGTGGAACCCGATATATGAATTTTAGTTTAGAGGCAAAAGATATACATTCGAAAGCCAGAGCCGGTACTGTAACAACAGACCATGGAGAGATACAAACTCCTATCTTTATGCCAGTTGGCACAGCAGGAACAGTGAAAGCCGTTCATCAGCGCGAGCTTAAAGAGGATATCGACGCAAAGATCATACTTGGGAATACCTATCATCTTTACCTCAGACCAGGACTGCCAATTATAGAACAGGCAGGTGGTTTGCATAAATTTATAGGTTGGGATCGGCCAATTCTTACGGATAGCGGTGGTTATCAAGTATATTCACTAAGTAAGGTTAGAAAAATAAAAGAAGAAGGGGTTACTTTTAGATCTCATATTGATGGTTCTAAACACCTTTTCACTCCTGAATACGCAATGGATATTCAGCGCACTATAGGCGCCGACATCATTATGGCCTTTGATGAATGCACTCCCTATCCATGCGACTATAATTACGCCGCCGCGTCTATTAACATGACGCACAGGTGGTTAAAACGTTGCTGTTCCAGATTTGATTCTACAGTACCTAAATACGGCTTTAACCAAACGCTTTTTCCAATTGTACAAGGATCCGTATATAAAGACCTTCGGGTTAAGTCGGCCGAATTTATCGCATCAATGGGTCGCGAAGGCAATGCGATTGGCGGGCTATCCGTGGGTGAGCCTGCAGAAGAGATGTACGGTATGACAGAAATTGTATGCAACATACTTCCTGAGGAGAAGCCGCGTTATCTTATGGGTGTTGGCACTCCTATTAATATTCTGGAAAACATCGCCCTGGGTGTAGACATGTTTGATTGTGTAATGCCAACCAGAAATGCAAGAAATGGCATGCTTTTTACTAAAAATGGCATCATCAATATCGGGAACAAAAAATGGGAGAATGATTTTAGCCCGATTGATGAAGATAGCGACTTATACGCAGATAAAGTGTATTCAAAAGCTTATTTAAGGCACCTGATGCACTCAAAAGAGATGCTTGGAGCACAAATTGCAACGCTTCACAATTTACACTTTTACCTCTGGCTGGTTAAAGAGGCAAGAAAAAAGATCATCAGCGGAGAATTCTATGCCTGGAAAAACAAGATGGTAACTATATTAGGCAATAAATTGTAAATGAGCTTTTTAAAAGACAGGGTAAAAATCATCGACTGGTATATCATCAGTAAGTATCTGGGTACATTTTTGTACACCCTAACCCTGTTCATTATTATCATTATCATCTTTGACCTTTCCGAAAAGCTTGATGATTTCTTGACCGCAAACCTAACTTTCTGGCAGGTACTTAGTCTTTATTACGCTGGTTCCATCCCCTTCTACGTTAACATGTTGTCGCCCCTCATCAATTTTATTGCTGTTATTTTTTTCACAGCGAAGATGGCAGACCAGACGGAAATCGTACCTATTTTAAGTGGGGGTGTTAGTTTTAACAGATTTCTTCAGCCCTATTTTATATCAGCCTTTATCATTTTCGCATTTAATCTCGCCTCAAATCTTTACATACTTCCGTATACAAACCGCTTAAAAAACAGCTTTGAGAACACCTATGTAAAGAAAAATGATCCATCTACCAAGATCAATATCCACATGAGGTTAGACGAAAATACCTATATCTACATGGATAATTACGACAACAAGACCAAGATAGGTACTAAATTCAACCTGGATAACTTTAAGGGAGATGTGATGACAAAGAAAGTTGTTGCAGAAAAGATCTCTTACGACTCTGTTAAACGGGTTTGGAAGCTGGATAATTACTCCACCAGATACATTAATGGATTAAAGGAGAAACTGGTATCAGGACCCTATGGATCTGTCAAAGATACAGTATTGGATATGAGACCGGATGATTTTTCGGCCTACGATAATATTTTTGAGAACCTCAGTAACAAAGAATTATCAGAAAAAATACGAAAAGAGAAAATCAGAGGCACGGGCGTTGAAAACGACTTGCTATTTGAACGGTATAAGCGATGGTTAAGCCCGCTTTCAGCATTTGTACTCACCTTAATAGGTGTTGCACTATCATCTAGAAAAGTACGCGGAGGAGTGGGCCTACCACTAGGTATTGGCATCCTGCTTAGCTTCGGATATATTGTTTTAGGCCAATTTGCAAAAATGTTTTCCTTAAAAGGCGGTATATCTCCGCTATTCTCTGTATTAGCACCAACTATCATCTTCGGACTACTGGGCTATTACCTGCTTAGAAAGGCTCCAAAGTAATGGGGAAGTCTACATTAACGAAAGATTTGCTCATATTGCATTTTACGGTATTTATATGGGGTTTTACGGGGATTCTTGGCAACCTGATATCCATCACTGCAGTACAACTGGTTTGGTATCGGGTTATGATTGCCAGCGTATCCTTGTTCATATACTTCATCGCCTCACGCACGAGCCTTAAGGTAACCAGAAAACAGTTTTTTCAGTTCTTTTTTACCGGAAGTATCGTGGCCATACATTGGATTTTATTCTTTCATGCCATCAAGGTTTCTACCGTTTCAGTTACGCTGGTTTGCCTTTCCTCTTTCACTTTGTTCACTGCGTTACTTGAACCTTTAATAAAAAAACAGGCTATTTTAGTTCCTGATGTAGTGATAGGATTAGTCATTATCCTTGGGATTTATTTGATATTTAAATTCGAGTCTCAATATACTGAAGGCATAATATTGGGTCTTTCGTCTGCCGTAGCTTCAAGTCTTTTTTCGACTATCAATTCCACTTTTGTACAAAAAAGCGATCCAAAAATCATCGGATTTTATGAACTCACCGGGGCATTTTTCTGGGTAAGCATTTACCGTTTGGTCACCGGAGATCTCTTAAAAGAAGGGTTTAATTTGAGTAGCTCGGACTGGGCTTATCTGATTATTCTGGGCACCATTTGTACCGCACTTGCTTACGTTGCAGGGGTAACTGTGATGCGGAGTTTATCTGCTTTTAGGGTAGCGCTGATCACCAATTTAGAACCAGTTTATGGCATCCTTTTAGCCTTCCTTTTCTTTGGAACAAGGGAGACTATGTCGCTTGGCTTTTACAGTGGCGCGGCACTAATTATCGGCTCAGTCTTTCTATACCCAATCTACAAAAAGCACAAAAATTTGCAGTAATTATCATATCCTCCTACCTAGGTAGGGGAGCTAAATACCTAGCAAATCGGACAGGTTATTAGATCTAATTTTCCCGCAAATCCGTATACATTTCGGTGTGTTAATTGAATCATACAAGGATAATTTCTTTTGTTATATTAGAGGAATTAGTGTACATTAAACCTGTATTCGAGCCGAGTAAATTTACATTAACACTTGGCGAACATTACGGATTTTTGGCGTTAATTAACACCCTATATACCACAATAATTCAACCTTTATTGATTACCTTATAATCAAGATATTCAGATTATTACAAGTTATTAAATAAAGCATAGATTAATTAAAAAGACAAATTAAATTCAACAAAAAACTAATAAATTTAGCAAACAGATATATAGCGCATGAAAATATCAAATAAATTACTAATTATCAGAATATTAAACATATTAATATTAAGCTATATATCACCTAATGCTTCTGCCCAAATTTTTAACAGTGAACAGAACCCACTTAGTGTAAAGTGGCGACAAATTAACGCCTCTGGTTTCAAGATCATCTATCCGCAAGAGTTAGAGAAAGAAGCCCAACGTATGGCAAACACTTTGATTTATATTTACCCTCATGTTGGCGCCAGTTTAGGCAGAACAAAAACCCAGATCCCGATAGTGCTTCAAAATCGTGGAGTTATTGCAAATGGTTTTGTTCAACTTGCCCCAAAAAAGTCAGAATTTTTTACCACTCCCCCACAGCAATTTGACAGTCAGGATTGGCTAAATAATCTTGCTGTTCATGAGCTGAGGCACGTGGCACAATTCGATAAACTGACAGGAGGCAAGGCTCACCCTTTTCCTGAAGATGTATACTTCGCCTGGTTCGGTGTGAGTATCCCACTTTGGGCTTTTGAAGGTGATGCGGTTACCATTGAAACGGCGCTAACAAAAGCAGGCAGAGGCAAGCAACCATCATGGATTATGCCCTACCGAACAAACCTTCTGGAAGGGGAAAAATTCTCCTACAGCAAAGTCAACTTTGGTTCTCAAAAAGACATCACACCAGGTTATTATCAGCTTGGGTATCTCATGACTTCAAATATGAAAACAGAATTTGGAAAAGGCATAATAGATAGCATCCTTGGCGACATTAGAAAACGACCGGTTCGACTTTATCCCTTTTCCAACAGCGTCAAAAAATTTACAGGAATCGGGACAAAAAAATGGTTTAACAAAACAACCAAATTGCTTACCGATTCTTGGGGCAGCCAGAATGAGGAAACCAAATCTGAGGACTACACCTCGCTCAACAAAACTTCCAAGTATGCAACAAATTATTTTATGCCTGTCAGACTTCCGGACGGGAGGATTCTTGCGTTAAAACAAAGCAAAGCAGAAACAGCTTACTTCGTTACAATCGACAACCAGAAGAATGAATCCAGGCTATTTGGAATCGCATACCAGGAACAGCCATGGTTCAGCTTTTCGAGCAACAAGATTGCCTGGGATGAGATAAGATATGACCCGCGATATCGGCAAAGAAGCTACAGCGTAATTTGTACTTACGATTTTGACAAGAAAAAAGTTAACACCATCACCCATAAAAGCAGGATCTTCTCCCCTTCCCTATCCCCGGATGGAAAAAAGATCGTAGCTGTTATGATTGATCTTAGCAATAAATCAAACCTGGTAGTCCTGGATGCAAAAACCGGCAAACTATTGCAATCTATAAATAATCCTCAAAATTTGATACTGCAAAGTCCTTCGTTCGACAAGACAGGAAAGCTAATCACTTACCTGGGTGTTAGTGAGCAAGGTAAAGCACTTTGGATAACCGATGGGGGTTCAAGAAACGAGAAATTGCTTGGTGAGTCGCAGCAGCAGCTTGGCAGACCAACATTTACATCGCGAGGCATCGCTTTTAACGCGCATTACAGCGGGATAGACAACATCTATGAGCTCGACACTGCTTCAAATAAAATGAGCGCTCTGAGCGCCGCAAAATACGGCGCATTTAATCCCTCCATTTTGGATAGCACCATGCTGTTTAACAATTATCAGGTGGACGGTTATAAAATCGCTCAAGCTGCTACCTATTCGAAGGAGATAGCGAGCAACCATTTTGTCAATTTTAATGACACAACGCGTAGCCAGGAAAATAGTCCAGATGTATTTACCAATGTCCCTAATATCAGCTACAATTCTAAACCTTACCATTCACTCGGGAATCTTTTCAACGTTCATAGTATCATCCCTACCATCGAAAACGAATATCGAGGCGGACTACAATTAGTATCAAATAACCTGTTAAATACGTTCGACTATTTTGCGGGAGTAGATTACCTACGCGACCTAAACAGAGTAGAATACAATACTGGCTTTACTTTTAAAGCCCTCTATCCAATTTTGACCACCACATTTAGAAATCGCCCCCGAAGAACTTTCTACACGCAGAATAAGGTGACAAAACAGGGTGACTGGAGAGAAAACAACGTGCAGTTACAAGCCTCGGTTCCTTTAAGTTTTAATTCTCTAAATGATTACTATAATTTCTCAGTGAATGCGGTTACAAGCTATACACAGCGCTATATGGCAGAAAATCTTCCATCCACATTTATCAAAACATTAAATTTCCCTATGCAGTATAGTATGGCGTTTAGCCATACCAAAAGACAGGCTGATCGTGATATTGCTCCAAAATGGGCGCAGGTGGTTCGGCTAACTTACCTTCATCAACCTTTCGACAATAAACTTATTGGCGGTCTTTTTGCAGCAGAGGGTTATTTATATTTCCCAGGTCTTGCTAAGAACCACTCCTTTCTGGCCAATTTTAACTGGCAGAATTCCTGGGGCGTTCGAAGGTTTGATCAGGAGATCAACACAGTATATGGATACAACAATATTTTAGCTAAGAGCAAATTAAAAAACACCCTTCTTTTCAACTATCGCTTTCCAATTGCCTTCCCTGATGCAGAATTGGGTCCTATAGCCTATATCAAGAATCTAAGGGCAAGCCTGTTTTGTCACTATGAAAACATAGGCACAGAAACAAATTTAGCAGAACCTAAAACATATGGCTTCGAATTGCGTAGTAATATGAACCTGTTGCGTTATCAGCCTGACGTTGAGTTAGGAGGCAGGTGTGTTTTCGTAAATAAAGCATATAACCAAAACCCAATATTTGAATTAATACTTAATTACACGTTTTAAACGATAAACAAATGTCAGCAAAAACCATTTCTATTATTGCAATAACAGCAATCATCATTATATTTTTAATGCTCAACACCGACGCCGTAGAATTTAACTTTATTTTTGTTAAAGCAGAGGTTTCTAAATTGGTGATTGTGGGTGTATGCAGCTTTTTAGGCTTCATCATTGGCTATTGGGCAGCGAAACCTAAAACTACCGTTAGTAGTTATGACAACAACGGTCCGCAAGATTACCCTGCAGACCGCCAAAATAAAAGTCGTAATGAGGAACTTAGCGATGAAGATCGCGATTACATTAGCTAAGTGCTTGGTTAATATCGGCAAGAATATCGTCGATATGCTCCAATCCTATAGACAGCCTTATTGTTCCTTGCTCAATCCCAACTTCCAAACGCTGTTCTTCAGTTAACTTTGAGTGGGTACTAGTTGCTGGATGGGTTGCTATAGATCTTGTATCGCCCAAGTTCGCAGATATGGAGAACATCTTTAATTTATCCATGAACTTGCCTGCAGCTTCAACACCACCATGGATAACCATTGTTACAATACCTCCACCCTGTTTCATTTGCTTTTTAGCAATTTCATATTGAGGATGTGATTGTAAAAAAGGATACATAACACGTTTCACGCTTTGTTGAGCTTCTAAAAACGTCGCTACTTTCAAAGCATTTTCACAATGTCTGTCCATTCTTACAGCCAGTGTTTCTAGGCTTTTGGAAAGTAACCAGGCATTGAATGGCGACATTGCGGGCCCGCTGTGTCTGGCGAAACCTTCAATTTCTTTGATCAACTTATTAGAACCAAGAATGATCCCTCCAAGAGTACGGCCCTGCCCGTCAATGAATTTGGTAGCAGAATGTATGGAAATATCTGCGCCTAATTTAATCGGCTGTTGAAGGTATGGTGTTGCAAAACAGTTGTCTACCACCACCATTATTCCATGCTTTTTAGCAAGGCTACACAACCACTCCAAGTCAATAATATCTATTCCGGGATTGGAAGGTGTTTCCACAAAGATAATTTTTGTATTAGGCTGAATTCCATCTTCCCATTGACCTGGTTTATCTAAATCAGCATAAGTATAACTAATACCCCACTTAGGAAAAATATTGTTTAGAAGCTGATGTGTAGAACCAAATACAGAACGTGAAGAAAGTACATGATCGCCAGATTGCAAAAAAGCTGCGAAAGTAGTAAATATGGCAGCCATCCCGCTAGCGGTTGCCCATCCATTCTCAGCACCCTCTAAAATTGCCATTTTGTTAATTAGCTCGTCCGTATTTGGATTTGCATAGCGACTATATACATTACCTTCCTTTTCGTTAGCAAATAAAGCCCGCATTTCTTCTGCATCGTCAAACTTGTAGCTCGAGGTTAGATAAAGCGGAACGGAATGTTCCTTAAATTGGGTTCTTTCAGTTTGAAGGCGAATGGCCAGAGTTTCAAAATTATCTTCTTGCATGTTTATCTACTGATATTTGGATAGTCGTTATCGTTGTGGAAACCTATGCAGGTTGTTCCTGATGTATTTCGTAAGTGAAGTTCAAAGTAGCAGAACGGCCCAAAATATTGGACACAGAACAGTACTTATCAAAAGTAAGCGCAAGTGCCCGCTCTACTTTTTGCAAATTTAAATCGCCGTATAAATTAAAGTGAATATCTATAACATCAAAAATGGGCGGCATTTCCTCATCTTTTCTGGTCGCTTTTATCGCAATTCGGATATCATTCAGCGGTTCTTTTTGCTTTGTCAGTACATTTACCATATCTATCCCACTGCATCCTCCCAGCCCTATAAGCAACATCTCCATTGGTCTGAAACCCTTACCTTCGCCTCCAATCGCTTCTTTCGCATCTAGCTCCACTTTAAAGCCACCTGAGTTTTCTGCTTCGAAATTGAATTTACCGCTTTTTCGTACTAAATTTATTTCCATGTTTAAATGATCATTAATGTCCAAATGCTAATGCGTTAAGGCCTTAAACATTATAAAATACCAAATTGCCATTTTCTAGTGAAGGCAATTTTACCGGGTTTTCAAATATGGCAAAAACTGAAGAACCACTACCACTCATCAATGCAAAAATTGCCCCGGCATGATAAAGTGCCTCCTTTACAGTTGCAATTTTTGGGTATTTACGAAACACCGAGGGTTCGAAATCGTTAAAAATATGATTCTTCCAGTCTTGCAGGGGCAAATGTATTAATTCTTCAAGTGAAGTTGAAGGAACTATTGGTTTAATTCCAGCATAGGCGTCAGCTGTAGAAACATGAATATTTGGTTTGACAAGAACAAAGTAATAATCTGAAAGGTTCAACTCCAATTTATTAAACTGATCGCCTTTGCCATAGGCAAAAACAGGCTTATTATTGATAAAAAAAGCACAATCTGCACCTAAAGGCCTTACATAATCTTCCATCCGCCCAGCTGTTAGTCCCAGCTTATACTTATCATTTAGCAGTTTTACCAAAAAAGCAGCATCAGCAGATCCACCACCGAGTCCGGCGCCAACAGGGATGTTTTTAAGTAGCGTGATCTTCTGCGGTGGAATTTCAAAGTCTTTAGCAACGGCGTTATAGGCCTTTAGGCATAAATTATCAGCTGCATTGCCTGGCACCTCAATACCCATAATTGCGCAGTGAGTATAAACTGCATCTGTGATCTCAACTACATCGTTGATTTTAATCGGATAAAATACAGTTTCCAAATTGTGAAAGCCATCAGCTCTCTTTTCTGTAACAAATAATCCGAGATTTATTTTAGCATTTGCAAACGCAAGCATGTAATGGCAATTATTGAAAGACAAACTTACAAAAAACGATACATTTCATTGAAGACTTCTTACAGTCGTACTGCTGATGGCAGATAGCCAAATGTAATTAAGTCATCAAATTCTTTAACTGGCTTGGTATTACCAGCATCGATTAATATAGACCTGGTTGATATATCTAGCACATTTCGGTAATCGTGATCTGTAATAATAATTCCTTTATTAGCAGAGTATCTTTTAATAGTGTCTTTTATTACGTCAATATATATCGGTGCTATGCCATTAAATGGTTCGTCAAAGAGCAAATACTTAGATCCAGAGTTTAGCAGCATCATAATTTCCAATATCCGTAACTCCCCTCCAGAAAGCTGACTGCTTTTCTTGTTCAATAAAGGCTGAAGGAAATCATCTTCGACCATCCTGGCAGTTCCTTTCTTATCGCAAAAGCAGGATATCAGCGTCTTGGCTTTTAAATAATTTGGTAAAAAGTGATCCTGAGGTAAGTATCCAATTAATCCCTTATTTTTATATAACGTATCAGCAGGTTGTCCTTCTATGGTTACATATTTATAATCTGCTGGCACTGAACCGAAAATAATCTTCAACAGTGTAGATTTGCCCGAACCATTTCTGCCCAGCAAACCAACAATCTCACCTGGAAGGCATTGTAAATAAACATCGTTTAAAATCTGTCGCCCATTAAAGTGTTTCCTAACACTATCAACATGTAACCCCTTCATAGTAGACAAAGGATCAGACCGCCAAGAAAGCTAAATAAAACTGTTCCTGACCAAAGCAATAGTTTCCCAAGCCCCAAATTATAATAAAAGTAATACTCGTTTGGGTTCTTCAAATCGTAAGTAAAATAATGAAACGCTGGTGTTAAAAAAATAAAAGAAATTCCGCAGCCTTTAAACGCTTCAGTGTAGCCAAATACAAGTACAGAAAGCATCGTAGATACAATTAAAGAAGGAATAACCAGCTTTTGGTAAAACAACCAAAAGCCATTTAATAAACGCATGGCAATTAATTTGATCACAATATATAATTTAAAACCTATTTTAGTATCTAAATTATACTGAGCAATGAACCTATTTGTTAAATCTCTTGCCGCGCTAACGTTTAGTTTTAGTTTGATAACTGCTTGCACTGTTTATGGCAATGAAATCCAAAAGGTGGAGATTAAAAAAACGGCTACAGGCTATTCTTTCCTCATCAATGGCAGTCAATACTTTGTCAAGGGTGCGGGTGGAACTTCAAATCTAGAAGAATTAAAGGCTGCCGGTGGCAACTCAATCAGAACATGGAGTGCCGACAATGCTGATTTGGTGTTAACTAAAGCAGCCCAATTGGGATTAACAGTGACAATGGGATTAAATGTTGCCCGCGAACGTCATGGATTTAACTATGACGACGAGGTTGCGGTAAAAAAACAATTGGACCAATTACGCAAGCAGGTTGCACAATTCAAAAATTATCCGGCACTATTGGCCTGGGGGATTGGAAATGAACTAAACCTGGATTACAAAAATCCAAAGGTTTGGAATGCGGTTAATGACATCGCGAAAATGATTCACGAGGTAGATCCTAATCATCCTGCAACAACGATGCTGGCCGGCATCAACCAGAGTGAAATTGATCATCTTAAACAGAGATGTCCTGATCTTGACTTTATTTCTGTACAGGTTTATGGTGGATTGGCTGAAGTTCCTGGCCAACTTAAAGCCAAAGGTTGGAACGGCCCTTATTTGGTAACTGAATGGGGACCAACTGGTCACTGGGAATGCCCAAAAACTTCATGGGGTGCGCCAATCGAAGAAACCAGCACTGAAAAAGCAATGGTTTATAAAAGCCGATATGAGGCTTCTATTTTGAAAGACAAAAATTGCCTTGGCTGTTATGTTTTCCTATGGGGACAAAAACAAGAGCGAACACCAACCTGGTATGGGCTTTTTACCGAGAAAGGTGAAACATCAGCAGTTGTGGACGTAATGCACTATGAATGGAGCGGAAAGTGGCCGGAGAATAGAGCTCCAAATATCACCTCACTTACAATTGATGGTAAAAAGGCTAAAAATTCCATTTACCTGAATCCGGAAGAAAAATATTTAGTGGCCATTGCTGTCTCGGATCCCGACAATGATAAATTGACTGTTAGATGGGAATTATTGCCCGAAGCAACAGATTTAGGTCAGGGTGGAGATCGCGAAAGTCGGCCTGCAGAAATACCAAACATGGTAAATGCAACATCGCTAACAAACGCCCTGCTAAATGTGCCCACTAAATTAGGTCCATATAGATTGTTTGTTTATGTGAGCGATGGAAACAACCATGTTGCAACAGCCAATATTCCATTTATGGTGCATTAGCAAACAGCGTGCTTTTGGATAAAGCACGCTGCTAAATTATTGCATTCTTTGCTTAGCTGTGATGCACCAGATCAGTTCATCAACAAACTTCCGTGCACGCTTATCGGTTCCTTCCTTATCCACCGCATTACCATGCTCATCGTAATTGTTTTGTACTACAGGAACAGGAAACATCGCCGGTACTACCCATGCACCAATTTTCCATAAAGAAAACACCAGAGAAGTCATGACCTGAGTTCCACCAAAAGGTCCGGCAGAAACCGTCGCAAGCGCTATCGGTTTCTTCTGCCAATCTTTATAAAGCAGGTCTATAACATTTTTCAAACTAGCTGGATAGCCTCCATTGTATTCTGGCGTAACCACTATAATCCCATCAGCACTGCTTATTCGCTTTTGAAAATCCAAAATAGCTGCCGAAGGATCAGGCATAAACTGTAGTCGTTCTTCAAATAGCGGAAAATCATACGCAGCTAAATCTACCACATCTATTGTGGCTAGATTATTCTCGGTAACGTAATTTTTAAAATATAAAGCCACTCTGTGGCTGTTTCTGCCCTGACGAACGCTGGCAGAAAGCACTACAATATGCATATATCAATAGGATTTAAATTTAATTGCCTGCAGGATACCACTCACGCAGTCTCACTTCAATATTCTTATTGCCAGTATTAACTAGTGTTTTAAAAATTTTAACATCCTGTCCACGGTAATGATAAGGATAAACAACTTTAGGCTTGAATGCAAGTACACCTGCCGCAGCTCCATTAACGTCCATGGTGTAGGGCAAATTCATACAAACAAAGGCAAAGTCAATATTTTTCAAACCACGCATTTCCGGCGTATCTGCAGTATCTCCGGAAATGTAAACTCTTTTTCCACCGATGGTTAAAATATAGCCGTTTCCTCTCCCCTTAGTATGATAACTCGCATTTTCAGCGCCAGGAAGGTTATACATTGGAATAGCAGTGATCGTTACTGAAGCAAATTTAGTAACACCTCCGTTAGCTAGGACTACAACATTCTTTTTATCGATTGAAACAGGCAGCTTATCTAACACAGCCTGAGGAACAATCAGTGTTGTTTTGGTAGTATTAACGGCTTCCAGTGTAGCAGGATCAAAATGATCGCCATGGATATCAGTAATTAAAATCAAATCAGGCGAAGCGAGTCCTTTGAATGCTTCCGCGCCGCCAGTAGGATCTACATACATAGTTTTCTTTTGATAAGTTAAAACCAGTGTAGCGTGCGTAATTGGATGAATTGACAGTTCACCACCTTTTACTTTCTCAAGATCAGGGGCAATTCTCTGTGCATCGCTAGTCAATATTCCGGTAGAGAACAGTAAAATAAGTGCAAGCTTAAGTTTCATAATAGATTAATTTTTTAGCATTTAAAAGTACCCTTATTAACGCGTATTTGCAATGATTGTTTGATGTAGGGTCATTGTCACAAGAACATAATAATAATTTATAATTGGAATGATTGTTCCATTATCATTATACATTTGTGGAACGATTATTCCAATAAACAAAAATAATACAATAACAATGAAAAAGTTAGAAAATAAAGTAGCAGTAGTAACAGGAGCATCTAAAGGAATAGGTGCAGGTATAGCAAAAAAAATGGCTTCTTCGGGAGCTTCTGTAGTAGTTAACTATTCTTCATCTAAAACTGATGCAGATAAAGTGGTACAAGAAATTATCGACAATGGCGGTAAAGCAATCGCTATACAAGGCAATGTGTCTCAAAAGGATGATGTCACTCGCCTTTTTCAAGAAACCTCTAATGCTTTCGGCGCAGTAGATATCTTGGTTAACAATGCGGGTGTCTATAAATTTGGCGGTATTGAAGAAATCAATGAAGAAGATTTTCACAGCCAGTTTAACACTAATGTTTTGGGCTTGTTGCTAAGTACTCAGGGAGCCTTAAAAAACTTTAATCCCGAAGGTGGAAGCATTATTAATATTGGATCTGTAGTGAGCAGCATCTCACCTGTCGGCAGTTCAATTTACACAGCAACTAAAGGCGCTGTCGACTCGATCACTCATGTATTGTCTAAAGAGCTCGGCCCTAAAAATATAAGGGTAAATTCCATCAATCCAGGTATGGTGGAAACTGAAGGCACTCACACCGCTGGGTTTATTGGCAGTGATTTCGCGGCAGAAGCGGTGCGAACTACTCCACTAGGACGTATTGGTCAGCCAGAAGATATTGCCTTGGTTGCCTTATTCCTTGCTTCAGAAGATTCACGCTGGTTAACTGGCGAAACTTTGCTGGCAGGTGGCGGAGTGCGCTAATTAAAATAACTTAAATAAATTGAATAGCTTTGCTTTAACTAGCAAAGCTATTTGTGTTATGGCAAGAACGAAGGATTTTGATGAAGATGAAGTGCTAAAAAAAGCAGTGGATCTCTTTTGGTTAAAAGGATACAATGCCACGTCTATGCAAGATTTGGTTGATGGTCTGGGAATCAGCCGATCTAGCCTGTACGATACTTATGGTGATAAGCATACGCTTTTCATCAAAGCACTGGAGAGTTATCAAAGCACAAATTCTGGCCGCATTTGCAGTATCATCAATGCGGACAAGCCTGTTAAGGTTGTAATTCAAAGACTGCTTGAAATGATAACTGGCGAATTATTAAGTGATGATTCGCATAAAGGTTGCTTCATGGTCAATGCCGAAGTAGAAGTGGCTCCCCACGACCAGAAAGTCAGCCAACTTATTTGCGAGAATGACCAGCAACTTGAAGATGCCTTTTATTTAATCATTAAAAAAGGCCAGGATAATGGTGAAATCAAAAATACCCAGGATGCACGTGCATTGGCCCGTTTCACTTTCAATACTGTAAAAGGAATTCGCGTAACCGCTAAATCTACGACCGATAAGGCTGTATTTACCGACATCATCAATATGACACTTTCTATACTGGAATAATTTCACATCAACGTATACAAGCACATTCCTTAATATTAACTAAAAGTGAACATCTGTATCAAAAACTTAACATCAGATAACTGCTTTCATTTCTAAATGTTATTATCTTTAAAACCATATGTATTGGTACGAAGAAGAGGTACAACAATTAGAAAAAGCACATTTGATCGATAAGACTGATCCTGGTATCATTTTTTATGGCAGCTCTTCTATAAGATTATGGAATAATCTAAAAGGTGATTTTGCAGAGCGAAAAGTAACCAACCTGGGTTTTGGCGGGTCAACACTGGCTGCTTGTGTATGGTTCTTTAACCGCATCATGGCCGATTACCACCCCCAGGCAATAGTGATTTACGCTGGGGATAACGATCTGGGAGATGGCAGAAACCCAGAAGAGATCTTTATCTTTTTCCAACAGCTGATAACGCTTGTTGAAAAGAAATTCGGAAATCTGCCCTGTTATTTCATATCCTTAAAACCGAGTCAGTCCAGATGGCACATGGCCGATCAATTCAGGTATACCAATAACCTCATAAACAGCGAGATCATTAAAATCAATGATAACTGGACGTTTATCGATGTGTTCAAAAGGATGCTGGATAGAAATGGAAATCCAGATCCAATATTTTATGATCATGATGGACTTCATTTAAGTGAACATGGATATCGGTTATGGACAGAGATCATAAAGGAAAAAATTGCTAAATCATTACCATTAATTAATCCCTAAGTAATATCCCAAGACTATATTTCGGCAAATATTAATCAGATGAACAGGGAATACCACAAGTGGTTCAGCAATAATCTTCAGCGAGACATGGAATTGTTAATATTCGGCCACGGCGGTCGCGCCGTACTGTTCTTCCCTACCAGGATGGCTAGATTTTACGATTACGAGAACTGGGGAATAATCAATTCTCTTAAATCCAAAATCGATAACGGAGAGTTGCAATTGTTTTGTGTAGACAGTATAGACCGGGAGAGCTTCTACAACCATGATGTTTTTCCATCCGTGCGTATAGAAAGGCATCTGCAATACGAACAGTATCTACTTCAGGAGGTTATTCCCTTGATAAAGCAAAAGAATCACTACAATTTCATTCAAACTTCTGGCTGCAGCATGGGTGCCTATCACGCGATAAACCTGGCAATGAAATATCCATGGATATTCAAAAAGGCTGTTGGAATTAGCGGAAGATATGACCTCACTGATACTCCCGGAACATTTCAAGACCTTTTAAGCGGCTTTCATAACGAAAATGTATACTTCAATATGCCCACGCAATACCTCGCAAATCTATCAGACAATAGGGTTCTGGAGGCGGTAAAACAAATGAAAATAATTCTCGCCGTAGGCGAAACAGATCCTTTTCTTAATAATAACCAATACATCAGCGAACTGTTGTGGACCAAAGGCATCAGCAATGAGTTTCACACCTGGCAAAGCGATGCCCACCGCCCCTATTTCTGGCGACAAATGGCACCTCTCTATATTTAATTATTAAAATTATTTGCGTAGCCAAATAACTACACATATATTTGTAGTCAAGTAACTACGTAATGAATTTAAGAAGAGATGTTTTTCAAGCTATCGCCGATCCCACAAGGAGAGCCATATTACTTTTGGTTGCTTCGCAGGCGATGACAGCTGGCGCTATCGCGGCAAATTTTGATACTGCAAGACCAACAGTTTCAAAACATTTGCAAATCCTAACTGAGTGTGAACTATTGAATCAAGAGCAATCCGGAAGGGAGGTTAGCTATCGCCTTAATGCAACAAAAATGAAAGATGTTGCCGACTTTATTGAGCCTTTCCGCAATATGTGGGAAGATCGATTCAATACACTGGAATCCATTATGAAAGACTATAAAAGCAAATAGCATGGAACAAAAGACCAAGATTGCAGCTGAGAATGGTAAACAAGATCTAACCATAACCAGAGAATTTGACTTACCATTGGAGCTTCTATTTAAGGCATATGTAGAACCTGAAATTGTAGCGCAGTGGATGAATACCAAGGTTCTAAAGTTGGAAAGTAAAAAACATGGAGGTTACCAATTCGAGACAACTGATCCAATGGGCAACAAACACGGCTTCAATGGTGTAATACACGAGTTTACAGAGAATCGAAAAATCACACGCACCTTCGAGATGGAAAATACTGATTTCCCTGTTTGGATAGAGTATTTAGAATTTGAAAAGCTGACTGATCAAACCAGCAAACTCACCATGCATGTAGTTCATAAGTCTGCTACTATAAGAGATCAAATCCTAAAACTACCTTTCGCTCAGGGTATCAACTGGGCACATAACAGACTTCAGGAAATATTAAATAACCGAATATGACAAAGGCTAAAAAAATTATTTATTGGATTGCAACGCTTTGGCTAGCACTAGGTATGACATCAACCGGAATTGTGCAAATTATGCACCTGAAAGAAGAAGCAGAAAAAATAATACATCTTGGCTATCCGCTATACTTCCTTAGTTTAATTGGTGTGTGGAAGATTTTGGGCGTAATTGCAATACTAATACCAAAGTTTCCTCTTATAAAAGAATGGGCTTATGCAGGTTTCTTTTTCACGATGACAGGCGCTGCATTTTCTCATATCACCGTGCACAATCCAATAACGGAGATTGCACCTTCGCTCCTACTATTAACCTTAACTTTAGTATCTTGGTATTACCGACCTGTGGATAGAAAGTTAACTTCCATTAATTAATTACAAAATAAACACGATGTATAAAGATTTGATTGATGCATTAAAGAGCCGCTTTGAAGCAAACATGAACAGGCATAAAGGGATGGAATGGACGAAAATACAGACGAAACTAGAAAGAAACCCAGCAAAGCTACGCTCACTTGATGAAATGGAAATCTCAGGTGGTGAACCTGATGTAGTGGATTATGACAGTAAAACTGACGAGTACATTTTTTTCGATTGCGCCGCCGAGAGCCCAAAAGGTCGTCGCAGCCTCTGTTACGATCGCAAGGCCTTGGATTCCAGAAAAGAGCACAAACCCAAAGACAGCGTAATAGATATGGCCGCCAGTATCGGCGCTGAATTATTAGACGAAACCCAATATCGATATCTACAGCAGTTCGGTAAGTTTGATACCAAGACCTCAAGTTGGATAAAAACACCCGAAGAGATTAGAAAACTGGGTGGTGCTATCTTTGCCGACTACCGCTACGGTACCATTTTCGTTTACCACAATGGTGCTGAATCTTATTATGCCGGAAGAGCTTTCCGTACCGCATTGAGAGTGTAATCTTTCTATACTTCAAAATTATATCTAACCAGTATAACGGCATTTGGTATTAATAAAAAGTACTACATTTATAAAAAATCTAATTAGACTCTTATGAAAAAGACGCTCATTTTATCACTTGTTATCACTTGTTTTAGTATAGTATCTTACGCACAAGATAACGGCACCTACCGCATCGCATTACAAAAAATGTTAAAAGCCTCAGGTGCAGAAAACACTTACAAAAGCGTGGTTGGCCAGATGATCACCATGTTTAAACAGCAACAAACTGAAGTACCTGAAGTATTCTGGAATGAATTTCAAGCAGAGGCTGAAAAAAACTCTTTTGACGACATTCTCACTTTACTAGTACCAGTGTATCAAAAGCACCTAACAGAGACAGAATTAAATACCATGGCTGCATTTTATGAGACCCCGGTAGGCAAGAAGTTTGCATTGGTTACGCCAATTCTCACTGTCGAATCCATGCAAGCTGGTCAGCAATGGGGGAAAAATATGGGCGAGACAGTGATTAAAAGACTTCAAGAAAAGGGCTACCTTAAGCAGTAAGCCGTTTAGAATTGGTTAATAGAGAAAATGTTAACGCCAACCATGGCTCCACTTCAATTATCAGAAATACACATCTACCCCATCAAATCTTTGGGTGGTATAAGTCTTACAGAAGCCCACATTGAAGATCGAGGCCTGCAGTACGACAGGCGATGGATGCTTATTGATGAAAACAACACGTTTATAACCCAAAGAAAACACTTTAGCCTCGCATTATTAAAAGTAGAAATTGCTGATTCCATCCTCACCATAACTCACAAAAACAACTCTTCTCAAACCATATCTTTTTCTGTAGATGAAATTACCGGACCTCCAACCAATGTTCACATATGGGATGATACTGCTAGTGGCACTGAGGTGAACAGTGAGGTAAGTGAATGGTTCTCTAATTTTCTCCAAATCAACGTACGATTGATTAAGATGACGGGAGAAGAAAAACGACTGGTCGACCCAAGATATGCTTCAAACCATGAAATAGTTAGCTTTGCCGACGGCTATCCTCATCTTATTGTCGGTCAATCTTCTCTTGACTCCCTAAATGAGAAACTGGAAGTTCCAATTCTTATGGATCGTTTTCGACCTAACTTTGTCTTTAAAGGAGGTTCCCCGCACATTGAAGACAGCTTTAAGGATTTTACTATAGGCAATATCCCATTTTCTGCAGTAAAGCCGTGTGCCAGATGCGTATTAACTACCATAAATCAGCAAACTGGTGCTAAGGGACCAGAACCATTAAAAACTTTAGCCGGTTATCGCACATTCAATAAAAAAGTCTTATTCGGACAAAACTTAATACATCGAGAGCTTGGAACAGTGCATATTGGCGATGAACTAAGGATGAAGCAATGATTCCCGATTGATTGCTTACCTTCGCCAGAACAAAAAACGATATGAATTTAGAAGCGCGATTAAGAGAAAGAAGTGGCAATAAATGCGAGTTAAGCGGATCAGAAGAACTTCTTACTGTCTATGAAGTCCAACCTCAAACAACTGCTAACACAGATAACTGCATTATAATTAGCAATACCTGTCTTGCTCAGATCGAAAAAAGAGAAGAGCTTGACAAAAACTTCTGGCGTTGTCTAACGTCGAGCATGTGGAGCGAAGTTCCTGCTGTACAAGTAGTATCCTGGAGAATGTTGAACAGATTAAGTACCGAAGATTGGGCAATGGACAGCCTTGATATGTTGTACCTTGATGATGAAACTCTTGCATGGGCCAAATCTGGTTTAGAAGATGAAACCGAAACCATTGCTGAATTTCACAAGGATGCCAATGGCAATCTATTGGAAGCCGGTGATAGCGTTGTACTCACAAAAACGCTGGATGTTAAAGGATCTTCTCTAAGCGCTAGACTAGGTACTGTAGTAAAAAACATCCGTTTGGTTGAGGACAATACCGATCAAATAGAAGGAAAAATTGAAGGGCAAACCATAGTAATCCTTACTAAATACGTAAGAAAACAAAGTAACTAGAACTGCTTTGGCTTCTTGCCTATCGCAGCCAATTCAGCAATCTCATTTATTCGATTTTGTCTGGTCTCAGGTCTTTTAGCCAACACAATCCATTGTAACATTCCTTTTCTAATAGATTTACTCAAACCTGTAAAATATGTCTTTGCTCCTGCTGCTTCCATAAGTGCCATTTCTAAATCCGATGGCACCAACAGTTCTTCAACCTCATCCAATATAGTCCAGGAACCATTTCCTTTAGCTGTTTCAATAGTCGCAAACCCAGCTTCTTTCATCAGTCCACTTTCAATCAATTGCTCTACTTTAGCTTTATTAATCTTAGACCAAGTGCCAGTAGCCTTCCGTTTACTGAAAAACTGATGAACGGTTTCTTCGTCAATCTTTATTTTCTTACTGTCAATCCAGCCATAACAAAGTGCAGCATCCACTGCTTCACTCCAGGAAATGGTAGGCCTACCAGAAGCTTTTCTATAAAGAACAAGCCATACCGATGTCTTTGAGCTATGGTTTTTTTCCAACCATTTATCCCATGCGCTAACCGTCTCTGGATAAAATACATCGCATTCCACTATCATTTTTTGTTATATTTAATTAGTAAACCAGCATAAAAAAGATGCTGCATAATTAAATATATGTCAAACTTGCAAAGAATAATAAAAAAATTAATTAGTACGGTCACCGTGGCGATAGCCTTTACTTTATGCTGCGGAAATAATGTTAATGCACAGGAAACTGTTGCCGGTTGGGTCAAGTATGATAAAAACCCAGTATTGGGTGGCGATTTTGGGACTATATTCGATATCACCGTGCTCCGTGAAAGCAAGGGATATAATATGTGGAGTTCTTGGCGTCCTAAAAAAAGCGTTGCACTATCCACAAGCGCAGATGGATTTACATGGACAGATCCAGTACCCGTTCTCAGTCCTAATCCAGAAAACAAATGGGAGTCAGACCTAAACCGCCCATGTGTTATCAAAAAAGGCAATATTTACCACATGTGGTATACCGGTCAGGCCGATGGAAAATCCTGGATTGGTTATGCAACAAGTTCTGACGGAAAGACCTGGAAACGGATGAGCAAAACACCCGTGCTCTCTTCAGAATCAGACTGGGAGAAAACTTCAGTGATGTGCCCTAGTGTAATCTGGGATCAAAAAGCTGGCATCTATAAAATGTGGTATTCAGGCGGAGAGCAATATGAACCAGACGCCATCGGCTACGCAACTAGCACAGATGGCGTCAACTGGAAAAAAGATTCCACAAATCCGGTCTTTCGAAACGATCCATACAATAAATGGGAGCAGGCAAAAGTGACCGCTTGCCAGGTGATAAAGGAAAATAACCATTACTTGATGTTTTATATTGGCTTCCGAGATGTTGATTATGCGCAAATCGGTATTGCCAGATCGGCTGATGGGATACACCATTGGGAAAGACATCCTCAAAATCCAATCATCAGACCAGGCAATGGATGGGATTCCAGTGCAGTTTACAAGCCTTACGCTATTTATGATGGTAAACAATGGCTGCTATGGTACAATGGAAGAAAAGACGGCAAGGAACAAATTGGGGTGGTGTTACATAAAGGCAAAGACCTTGGATTCAATAAATAAGATCGAATAAAACACATGTCCAAATATCTTTTATTATTTACGATACTTCTCTTTTCCCACCGTGCTCTACAAGCGCAACAGGTATTAAAGGCAAATAACTATAAACACTATGTAGACGCCTTCAATCAGGGAGATGACGAGCTTTACAAGAATTTTATTAGTAATCAAGACAGCTGGGAGTTCTTATCACAGAATATCCCTTTACTAGATTGCCCAGATAAAGACCTGGAAAGAACTTATTACTTCAGGTGGTGGACTTATAGAAAACACATCAAAAAAACACCTGAAGGATATGTCATTACGGAATTTCTGCCTGATGTACCCTGGTCAGGAAAGTACAATACCATCAGTTGCCCAGCCGCTTTACATTTCTACGAAGGCCGCTGGTTACGTAATCCAACCTACCTAAACGATTATGCAAAGTTCTGGTTTAAGGGGGGCGGTAATCCACGGCTTTACAGCTTTTGGGCTGCAGATGCCATCTACAATCAATTCCTGGTAAGTGGCAACCCTAAAACTATTAACCTATTGCTGCCTGAGCTGATCTCCAACTATGCAGGCTGGGAAAAAGATAAACTGGATGCAAATGGTTTATTCTGGCAAGTAGATGACAGGGATGGAATGGAAGTTTCTGTATGCGGTAGCGGATACCGACCAACCATCAACTCCTATATGTACGGCGACGCGGTAGCAATTAGCAAAATTGCAAGTCTATCAGGAAATGCGAGTCTGTCAAAGACATACCAGCAAAAAGCCATAGACATCAAAAGTAATTTACAGAAGCAACTTTGGGACAATCAGGCTAACTTTTTTAAGGTATTACCCAAAGAATCCAACGCTTCACTTTGCGATGCCAGGGAAATACTTGGATATACGCCCTGGTATTTTAACTTGCCCGATGCGGGGTATTCCGGCGCATGGCAATTCCTTACAGACACTGCCCATTTTAAAGCTCCATATGGCCCCACTAGCGTAGAACGAAGTCATGCAGGCTTTAAACTCGCTTATGAAGGTCATGAGTGCCAATGGAACGGACCAAGTTGGCCGTATTCTACCTCCATCACGCTAACAGCTATGGCCAATTTGCTCAATAACTACACTCAGCAGGTGGTTACAAATACCGACTACTATAACTTACTCAAAACATATGCAGTTAGTCAGCAGCTTAAAGACAACAACGGGAAACTAATACCCTGGATTGATGAAAACCTGAACCCACTTAATGGCGACTGGATTTCACGCACACGATTAAAGAGTTGGTCCAACGGAACCTGGGCAAAAGATAAAGGAGGTGTAGAGCGTGGAAAAGACTATAACCACTCCACTTTTTGCAACCTCATCATTTCAGGGCTAATTGGATTACGCCCGTCAACAGGAAACCAATTGGAGATCAATCCACTCTTACCCGCAGGTAAATGGGATTATTTTTGTCTGGATAAAGTATTGTACCACGGAAAAGAGATCACTATTTTGTACGACAAGTTTGGAACTAAGTATAAGAAAGGAAAAGGGTTTATGGTTTGGATAAACGGGCAAAAGAGAGCTTACTACAATAAACTTAAAAAAGTGGAAGTTAACTTATAACCTACACCACCCACTCGTTCGGCGATTTGCCAAACCTTTTTTTAAAAGAATGCGAAAAATGAGAAAGGCTCTCAAATCCTAAATCAAGATAAATGGCCGATGGCTTTTGATGCTTATGCCCTATCAAATGGCTTGCTTCAGTAAGACGCCTTTCCTGCAACCAGTGTCGGGGTGCCATACCAAAAGCTTTTTGAAAATCACGCTTAAAACTTGCCAAACTCCTGCCGGTTAGCTGCGCAAACTTCTCTAAAGGTACATTGAAATGATAGTTACTGAGCATGAATTTTTCCAGATCTATCTTATGAGGTTCTGAAAAATCGAATATAAAGTTACGCAGCGAAGGCATGGCAAGCAATAACAGTTTCACGCCTTCTTTCACCTTCAATATGCCCAGAGCATCAGTCATCGTCGCTCCAGAACTTCGGGCATAAGGTACAATGGATTGAAAATATCCCTGCAAGAATTCATTGGTAGGAATTAAGATATTCGGCGGGCCAATATATTTACCATCCGCTTCCAGCTTTTCTTCCAAAGCGATCTTGCGTAACAAGTCTTCCTGCAGGGAGATTACAATTGTTTCATAGTTACCACCAGGCACTGGTGTTTTATTAAGGGTTCCCAACTGGTCTTTACCAATCAGCAGCATTTCTCCTCCTGTCATCGAAATACTCTGCACTGAGGTTTCCAAAGTAAATTGTCCTGCAACCTGCAATACTAAGGTATGGTGATTCCAGAAACAAACTTTCTCCTTCCGTTCCGTTGACAGATAGGAATAGAAAATTACACCTGGAAGGATCTCTGCTGGACTGGTCATTAGCGTTGTAAATAAGTACCGCCTTTTATAGCGCCTATTGCAAAAGTAGTGTTTAAGATATTCATTTCTTCTGGCGTAAACACAATATCCATTGCTGTAATATTTTCCGGTAAACGTGATCTACGGCTCATGCTTACAAGTGGCATAATTTGATCTCCTTGTTCTTTCACCCAGGCGATGGCAATCTGTGTTGGCGAATAGCCCTTACTGCTGGCCAGTTTCTTTAGGACTTCTACTTTTTCCAGATTATTAACTAAGTTTTCGCCTTGAAAACGAGAGAAATGAGTACGGTAGTCGTTTTCCGAAAGCGGTGCTTTCATCTCACCGGTGAGTAAGCCTTCTGCAGTGTTAGCGAAAGCTACTACAGCAATGCCTAAATCCTTTGCAGTTGGCAATAAATCGCTTTCTATTTGACGATCAGCCAGAGAATAGCCGATCTCCAATGCACTGATTGGGTAAGTTTCATTAGCCTTACGAAGCTGCTCAGCAGTAATTTCCGACACCCCAATGTGACGCACCTTACCTTCCTGAACAAGCTCGGCCACCGTTCCTATGATGTCTTCTACTGGCACACTGTTATCCATTCGGCTAGGCTGGTAAAGGTCGATGGTCTCAATACCCAAACGAGTAAGCGAATAATTTATAAAATTTTTAATTGCAATGGGTCTAAGGTCCAATCCCAACCAATGACCGTTATGAAATATGGCACCAAACTTAACACTAATAAAGGCATCGTCTCGCCTGTCTTTAATGGCTTTGCCGATGAGCATTTCGTTATGTCCAGCGCCATAAAAATCGCCGGTATTTAAAAAATTAATCCCACCATCTAAAGCTTGGTGTATTGTGGCGATACTTTCTGTCTCGTCGGGTGTAGAACCGCCCCAGATGGACGACATCCTCATACAACCTAAACCAAGTTTTGATACAAGGGGACCATTTTGACCCAATTGAATTTTTGTGCTGTTCTTCATAGTACAAATATCAAGTTAAGTCAGTCGTACGAGTTGCTTCTAAAGCTCAAATATTTTGTCTGTATGGCTCATTTGAAATTAGCATGACTTGAATAAATATTAACTTTATATAAGCCAATCCCTTATATAAGCCTATACCTTTTAAATTGAGAGACTAATATCAACACTATGACAACGAGCATTGACTTGACTGTAACAGAAAAAGAGGATTTAGACGCCTTTTTTAAATTCCAATTGAATAAAGAGGCACGCCACTTAGCAGCCTTCACCAATAAAGATTCGAACGATAAAACTGCATACATCGAAAGGTATTCCAAATACTTAAGTGAACCATCAATACACATGCGGACTATTAAAGTTGACAACACAATTGTGGGCAGCATCTCAAAATTTATGATTGGAGACGAAGCAGAATTAACCTATTGGATTGACAGACAGTCATGGGGACAGGGAATTGGAACCGCAGCGCTAAAAGACTTTTTAGAAATAGAAAATACCAGACCTATTTATGGACGCGTTGCGTTTGATAATTATGGCTCACAAAGAGTACTGGAGAAATGTGGTTTTATTAGAATAGCAACAGACAAAGGATTCGCAAATGAGCGGCAAGTAGAAGTTGAAGAGTTTATTTATAAGTTGGAGAAATAGTTCAGGTACCTACTTATATTTCCAATGCCGAGTCTTCCCTTCAGCAATCCACTCTATTGCCGTTTCCAAACGTTTCAACTTAGTAGCTTCTGTTTTAGCCTCCTCTAACCAAACCACGTATTCTTTCTTTTGCGAAGCACTAAATTTTTCAAAATAAGCCTTTGCATTAGGTTCCTGTTCTAATTGATCAGTAAGATAATTTGGTATTATCAAAGCAGAAGGATCCACTTTGGCTTTTACCTTCTCTACTTTAACACCTTCCTTGTTCAATAAAATCGCTTCCTGAATGTATTCAATTAAAATCTCGTCTGAAGGTAAATCTGACAATTGGGTAATCTGACCAAAACTACCTGCTGTTTCATCCTTTAGCTTTAATACTTTATATGGATCAGACATTAAACCAGCTTTCCAAAAGCCAAAACCTAAGTGATTTTTAAAAGCCGCCATTTGACAAACAGGACCTTGATAATCAAAAAATGGACAGCTCCATTTCATTGTCTCTTTCATTTCCGGAAAAGCGCGATGTATCAAATCACGCAAATGATTCATAATCGGTTTCGCAAAATCAGCACTCTTCGCGATGTATGCGTCTACCCGTTCGTCGTAAACTTGTTCCATACTGCAATATAAATATTCTTAATTGAAGTTAGAATACTCTTGGACAGACAACAATAGCCAAATTATAACAGGCCGTTGATCATCCCTTTAACTTTATCAGTTCCAGGAAAGGCCGTAAACTTATTGATCAGTAAACCGTCTTTGTTGTACAATAGATAGGATGGAATAGCTTCGAAGCCAAACTGGCTCATCACATATTCCCACTGTTTATCTGTTAAATAATAATGTTCACTTCCTATTCCTTTAATTTTCTCTTCCCATAGCTTTCTCGGCGAAGATCTATTTGTCAAATACGCAAAAGCAACACCCTTGGCATGGAACTCATCTTTTGTACTTCTGAACTCCTTAATTGCATCCAGGCAGGGACTGCACCATGTTGCCCAAAGATCAATAAGAATAACTTTTCCCTTATTTTTATCGAGAATCGTTTCAATAACTTTATCATCCGAAATTGCGGAAATGTCATTGATAACGGCAGGTGATTTGAACTTGTCTGAAGCGGCAACCTGTTGATTTTTTCGCAGAAGTATCTTAGCTACTTCTCCTTTTTTCCAGTACTGTGCTATATTCTCTTTTTGTTTTTCGCTCAATGGTCTTTGCTCTTCATTTAGCTGTCTGCCATAGGCATTAGCCGCCAAAATATCGTAGTATTGGCCATCTTTGAAACCCACCAGATCGGATAAAATAGCTTTCGCTTTGGCTAACCAAGAAGGAATGTTGCTTTCTTTTATCTCAGGAATGGCCAGTATTTCATTTTGAAGAATCGTTTTTTGGAACTCCCAGAATGAGGAACAAATCAGATATTGCGGATCATTCAAATTAAAATCTTTCAAAAAACTATAATAGGATCTGTCAATCTTTTGCACATCAGGCTTATTCGTTATGTCCCTGGTGGTATTTCTATAATTCATGATCATAGATTGCTCGTAATCAAATACATGCACATTATATATCCACAGGCGGAAATCTTTAGACAAGATCTCCTTAAATTCTTTTGATATTAAAGTATCCTTATTTAAAATTTCTAATCTCCAGGATACATTAGCTTTTGCCTGATTCAGAAAATCATTTGGGTCTTTGTTATAAAGAGGCTTAGGGGCACTACTTGGCTTTAGCTCAATCATTTCCCCAATAACATCAAATCCCCGAGTCATATCATCTCTACGCAAGCCAGTAGGCGTCACCTTAATGTTTCCGAAATCCAAATTCGAAGTATAAGAGATGTCTACATTCGTAACACCTCCTGTTCTTAATTTAATATAAAGAGATTTATACGGCTTTACACTTGTGTATAAGCCGATCAAAGAGATATCCGTTTCCACATCAACATCAACAGAAAATTTCCCAGATTGATCCGTAAGCGCCTTATATTGAACAACCTCGCCAGTGATCGGATGGGGAACAAAAACATTTACGCTAATCCCCTCATTACCTAAGCTTTTCGGACCGGAAATGTTTCCTGTTATCTTGGCCGAACCCGCTTTTATACTGGGTAGATCTATTACATTCCCTGCAAAAGATTTGCATAAAAACAAAAGGCTGAATATGCAAATAAGTGGCAACTGTATTATTTTAGTCATGTTGATTTTGTTTTGTAACATTGATGAGCGCATTTCAAATTGTTCCTACTTCGCAGCATTCATTTCCTCCACAAGCTTTTCAAACAGCCTCTTATCACTGCTGTAAGGCCTTGGGGCATATAAGGTTTTTACATTGTGGTCCTTATCTAAAAAGATATATCTTGGTATTCCTTCAAGTCCAATAAATGCAGTTAAGGGATTTTTATTTCCTGTGCTAAAACGGAATTGATTTTCAGTTACCTTATCTTGCTCACTCGCTTTTTTCCAGGCCAATTCGTCAACATCGGTGGAAAGGTAAACAATAGGAATGTTATTATCGGCAAGAAATTTTTTGATATCTGAGGAAGTTTCAATATCGCTACGACATGGCCCGCACCAGCTAGCCCAAAGATCAAAATACACCGCCTTTCCCTTGTATGCATTTAGTAATTGAAGAAGATTGAGCGAACTTACTCTATTATAAATGGTTACAGTCGTTTCAAGTACATTTCGAGGAAGAGGCTTTCCGATAACAAAATACCTCATCTCGCTGTCCTTCAGATATGCCAGGTAACTAGAATCCAATCTCTCAGCATACAGCTCACGAAATATTTTCCGAAGCATAGCACTATCCCTCACAGCCCCTTTACGAGCATACGCTCCAGTCAATGAGGCTAAGGCAAATACCCTTGCCTTTCCACGTAAACTAGACTGAATCTGCTGATAAACAAATTCGATTGGCTTTTCATGATTGGTTTGAACATTTGCGATGTATTTAAAATAAATAGCATCACGATATTCAGGTAATCGGAGAAAAATGTCTTTATTAAAATGATTTTTATCGGCCTGTAGATAATAGCCTGGCGGAATTATCTCCGAGCTTTTTATGCTAGCGGTATAATATAAAGATCTAACATATTGGTAATTCAGTCTACCTAACCCTCCTAGTGCAACGTGTTTATCTACCATATGTTTAGCCAAGTACATTTTAATCGAATCATCACTGTTTTTTTTCCATTGATCCAACTGTGTCTTAAATTCCGCTAAATTTTTATAACGCATGCGCGATGCCTTATCAATCTCCACTGATACCAACACATCAAAATTATACCTGGCAGCTTCTTTACCGTAAAACTCAAGTTGCTGCTTCGCGTCTTTGCCAACAATTTTAAAAGTAACCGAATCCCCAGGTCGCATGTTGATATACCAATTCTTAAAAAATGCGCCGAAAATAACCAATTCTGGCCTTTTGAGTTCGAAGGCTAAAGAAAACTCCCCAGTTTCATTCCTTTGCGAAGCCAAATAGGTAATTGATCTATCATTTAAAAAAGTATTTAATGATCTCACGCTTATGCTATTATCCTTCATATCCACTGAAGTACCTGAAATTTTAACAGTACTGCCAATGGCAGCATTCGTTTGCGAGCAAAACCCGCACGCAGATAAAAAAATTAGTAGGTATTGCTTAAAGAGAGTCTTCATGAGCGAGAGTTTATATTGGGTTAATTCACTAATATACTGAAATTGTAACAATGCCCTGATTTAGTACAATGATTAGCATCTCTCATGGTTTAATCAAGATTTGAATATCGGTGATGAAATAATCAAAGTTTCAGATCAAAGATAAATTACGCCACCTGTAATTAAGCCGAAACTAACGGACGATGAAATCTAGAATGAAAAACATCCTCTGGATTTCTCCCTCTAACACTCGTAACTATTTCTCCCATGATCCTTGAATTTTATGCTACAGATACCTTTTGGGGCTCACTCTAACTGGGCCATTAAAACTTTTAATGCTATAATGATCTAACTAAATATAACATTATATTCAGACCTAAAATTATGCGCACAAATAACCAACAATTCCACTATTTGAAATGAAGAAAAAAGGTTGCTTAATAACAGTGTCGGTTATCGCTCTACTTGCTGCTTTATTCATTTATGGACTATCCATTGCGTTTGAACCGGAATACGACAAGGCAGAAATAAAACAAAATATTGGTGGATTACTGATATGTAATTCTGTTTATAATGCAGATCATCATTCTTGGCGGTATCATGTATCATACCAATATAAAATAGGTAACGATAGCCTTGTTAATATTGGAAGTGGAGCTTATTATGGTAGAGAATGGAACAAGGATGAACAATTAACAAAATACAAAAAATGGCTAATTTTGAAAACGGGCGGTTGGATAGGTACAGAGAAAGTTATACTAGGAAACATTAAAACAAAGCGATGGCAGGAGTATGAATTTACGCCAGAAAGTATCGAAAAGAACAGTCTATGGCGAAATTCAAAAACCCGATCTCTTTTAAACTGGTGCTGTTCAGAAACATTTGTAGAAAAAATAAGTGATGGGCAAATTGTGGTAAATTATAAGTTTCGAACAAGTGAGACGCAAACAGATCTTTATGGTCAACGAAAAATTTATTACACAATTAACGAATTGACAGGTCAACCAATAATGACAAAAATTAAATAGGTTACAACTAAACACCTACTTGGAAATACTAGAAATTCAACCCTGCATATTTTAATGCAGCTTTTAGTTCACGGGTAAAGCTGGTTGCCGTAGTCTTGTTCGATACGGGGTATGATCTGTACCTCACTAAACCTTTTCTATCCAAGATATAAAACTGTCCAATTGAACCAGCACTGTAGGTGTCTGACGTAATAAAGTAGCAATGGCCGGAATTACGCGGATCATAGTGATATTTGTCCACTAAGACTGGAAACTGATAACCCTCCTTATTTACAAACTCAGTTATCGCCTGAATTCGGGTTTGGGTTCGTGCCACCTCATCGGCGTCGTATGCAGGTGTCCGATCAATTCCGACCATTACAATGTCTTTCCGGTTTTTCAATTCATTGTAAACCTTATTTAACTCCTTATTCCACATCAGATTGATTGGCCAGTTGTATTTCGAACTAAAGAAATACAGTACAATTGTTTTTCCCTTATGTTCCGACAGCTTAAAACGCTTCCCATCTAAGCCATCCAGTTCAAAATCTATACTTTTCAAATTCAATTTACTATAATCGGGCAATTTATAAGCAAGATTGACGCTGTCAGTAAGATGCCGAAAATGCTGCTCATATTTTGCCTGATCCGGCTCCAATTTGGAGAAAGCCAAATGGTGCACAGCTTTAATTTGATCCGATATGATATCTGCTTTGAGGCAACTGTCTGATACCGAAAAAGCACGTCTGTAATCTTCAGTCTCCAATAGGTACTTCAGGTAACTTTCATTAATCAGAACACCGGATGATTCAATAAACCTCGCCTCTTCAGCTTTTTGAAGCGCTGCCGTCAGGTCGCCCTTTGCATAAAGTACCTGCGCATACAAATCTAATACCGAAGACTTTACATATTTGAGATTCTTATCGTTTGGCGGATAGGGTGTATCTGTATACAATTGCATTTGAAAACCATATAAAGTCAATGCTTTGCTAACAAACGAAACAGCAGTATCCAAACTTGTTTTTTTAGATAACAACCGATTGGCGGCATCCATGTAAGCCTGTTTTAACGCATATTTAGACCTTATTTTTCCTATATATGCAGCAGCTTTTTCCAATTCACCTTTGTTCAGCTCCACCCTGCTCCGCTGGCTATAAATTTGATCCAGTCCATTCAAGGCAAAAGCAGAGCGGAATTTCAGCTCTATCTCGGCTAGTTTTTTTTCGTATAACGCTCCTGACTTCTCCAGATCATTCCTTGCATCGGCGAAAGCCACGTCGCCCTGTGGGAATTTAGCCAACAACTGAGCCTTGAATGCCTCTTTGTCACTCAGCCAGGAAAAACGTTGGATCAGATCATATAGCGGAGTTAGAAATCGGTCATTCTTTGCAATTTGAATAGAGTCAGCCCAAGTCTTATAAATTTCTCTTACGACTAGGCTGTCGGGCTCCCAAGAACCACTTCCATAATAAGCAATCAGGTATTTGCCCCGCAGTTCCGGATGGAGATTAAATTCCCTTCGGTAGAGCACCCTAGCCTTAGCCATCTGAAAATTACTGTTGTAGTCGAGTCCTTTGTAATTTACCGCAGCAGCGGCCAAGGCCCCAGGCAAAGGCTTTCCCTCTTTATAGACCAGATAAATTAGAGATTCATTAACATCCCTCAAATCATTTCCCGGCTTTATACTAAAGGAAAGAGTAGAATCCGGAATCGTAAAACTTCCCTCAAATCCCTTTGTGGTCTTCCATGTTTTTAAGGTCTGCCATGGTCCCTTGTCAAAATATACGGTAAACTTAGGCATTAGCTTTCCAGCAAATTGACCGGTATAAATAAATTTCACCAGTGATCCAGCCTCCGGTAGCGCAGGAGTCAGTTTCAAGATACTATCATTACCGGAGACGTATTGGCGAATCTCAGACTGTAATGAATCCTGAGATGTACTACCAGTCCTGTATTGACCATAAGCCGCTATCTGCAAGAGAAAACTAAAAATGAAAAAGATAATTTTAATAGAGCGCATTTTTTGAATATTGATGATGAATTAAAGTCGAATTAGCGTCAGTTGTTCCATCAATTAACTGTCCATTACTAAATATACAAAATTGTAACATAACTTAGCTAACCATCATCTCCTTACTAAACTCTAACAACCCGATAACCTTACCAATAAGCAACTCAACCTCCCACTCTTCAATCATAAAATCTGTTCGATATCTAGCATTAGAATAACTCTTAACTAATTTATCAAAAGCAACCAGATCAGCTGTTTCTCCCGAAACAAACAATCTGTAAGGCACCTCAGCAAAACATCTGCACATCATCAACAACCTGTGAAGATTATGAATATCACACCTATAATCCATATGTAATTTTATTAGCGCTATACAACATTGCTCTACAGTTTGATGCAGCATAAAAGCACTAACATTGTATTTCTTATTCTCAAAACATTCAGTAGCGCCGTGTAAAAAACCTTCAGCTCTAGAAATACCTTCCTGAAATAGTGAATGAGATTTACCTGGCTTAGAAATACGCTCAAAAGAAACTTCCAGTGGTATGATAACTATAAACTGTTTATTATACAGCAACTTACCAGTACTGCAAACATTAACAAAGAATTTATAACCATCATTAATAGACTTTTCTATACCCTCCTTACTATGGGCAATGATCGTGATCTTTCCGAATTCATAATGTGCGTTAACAAAATCCTGAATAGCATTTTCGATTCTAGATTTGCTGTCCATGACCAACAATAGCCAATAATCGCAATACCTGTTGTCATGCCGATCACCGAAACATCCTTCCACCTTCCTTGATGTTTCATCCTTATGGAAACAATAGATCTGCAAGGGATCATATTTTTCAACCAACTTTTGTAGGAGATAATTGATATCCCTCACTTGAACACGCGCTTGTATTGTTTGCTCCATATTATCAATCAATTATCAGAATTGATATTACAATTAAGCTTTAGAAGGAAGAACTGATATGATTGCAATGCGAAGAGAAAACCAGCATAATGCAAAAACGTGGGTACCTACCTAAACGCTCCGGCGAGGTACTGGTATACCAACGACAACGAATAGATAGGCCCACGTTTTTACACGGGGCACTAATTCACCTATCCCTTTGTGTCGTTTTAAATTACCAGTTTTCGCCGAACAAAGCTCTTGGTGCTAAATGCTTCAATATTTTTGAAGATCTCGCAAAATTATAATATTAACTCTTTACATATATATTTTTAAAATTTATCTGTTATTGCTAAGCGCTGAAAGGAAGATTAAATCAATCTACCAACTAACCCCAATGCAAAACTCATTTGATTTTATTTAAGAAGCCAAGTTTTAGAGAAAATATTTTAAAATAAATTTACACTACTACATTTCACATTTCATTACGACGCCAAAATACCCATTATCTCAATTCAAATTGATATCAGGAAAAGCATAATGAAGATTATCCACAAAAAGCTGATTAAGCTTATAGATCAATTTCTGGTAATCAATCTTGTTGATGGAAAGTGTAGATTGATAAACTATTCTGGGGAAATCCTTATCGTCAAAAGATCGGAAGCAGTACCTAACATAGGTTTGGCCTCCTTCCACAATCTCCTCATTAGCATGTAGCGTGAACTTTCTATTGAAAGATACGGTTTGATAAGGTGTAGTAAAGAAACCATAATAGTGCTGGTGACTAATAGATTGCAAATTAATGATCAGGCGCTCTTCCCCGTATAGATTCCATAAGGTATACTTGATCACAAATACCTCCGCGAACAAAAGGATAATTGACGCCCCAACTGGGTTTGTTCTATTACAAAATTTAACCAAAACTGGGTTTGTTCTGTTACAAAATTCAGCCAAAACTGGGTTTGTTTTGTTACAAAGCTCCGCAGTTAGGTATGCCCAACATTTCCTTCGCGGCACTTGCCTACCAGTCTATGTCGAATGGTTTATCCAACAAAAATCATAGACTATTATTTGCAAGCTTGCTTAAGCGCAAATAAAAAAAATACATCAAAAAACTTCTTTTAGCCGTCGTCACAACGGGCAGATAAAAACAAATTCATAGCTCTTACGAAGCTTAAAGGGAGCTTGGTGCGGGTTACTAGGTAACTTGGTGCGGTTAAGGTACCCTTTTCCGCACCAAAGTGGCTGTAAAGTGGCTTTCAGTGCTACAATAGTGCTAGCGTCGAGAAAATTTGTTAGGAGCTAAGTATGTGATAATCCAGGCAACAATAGCAACAACTACTAAATCGTAAAACAAATCCACAACAAGTAAAGAGATGCCCATGCCAGACCCAGTTAACCCTTCAAAAGTCCTTTTCTGCAAATAAGGGAAAGGGAAGCCTACTTCAACAAATGAAAAATGATTCCATAGAAACGGCAATATAGACAACACCGCAAATGAGAGAACGAAAATCAAGAAGTATTTCATAATACTAAACTAGCTATTTTGGTAATCATTCGTAAATTTGCAACCACAATCTCAATACGATCAATGTAAAATAGCATTTTCTTTCAGACTAAGTAAGATGGATAACTACAACACAGTTATTCAATTAACTCATCTTTAAAGAATGATAAATGCTTTATTTACAAAATATATCGTACACCCATCCCAATAAAGGCCTGTTGTTTGAGCATATCAACCTAACAGTTAACAATCAAGAAAAAATTGCACTAATCGGCAACAATGGTTCCGGCAAATCTACTTTGCTTAAGATCATTGCAAGATATCTATCCCCTCTTGATGGAGAATTGAGCCTAGCTGCTGAACCCTATTATGTACCGCAAATTTTTGGTCAATTTAATCACCTTACTGTCGCACAAGCCTTAAAGGTTGAAAATAAAATCGAGGCTTTAACGCAAATCCTCAATGGGAATGTAACGGAAGAGAATTACGCGATACTGAACGACGACTGGACTATTGAGGAACGCTGCACCCATGCCCTAAATCACTGGCATCTAAAAGAACTTAACCTTTCGCAGAAGATGGAAACCCTAAGTGGTGGACAAAAAGCGAGGGTTCTACTCGCAGGAATTTATATTCATCGTCCCGAATTGGTTTTACTTGATGAGCCAAGTAATCATTTGGATGAGGCTGGCAGGCAATTATTATGTAGTTTTATCCAGTCTACTAAAAGTACGCTGATTATTGTGAGTCACGATAGGGAATTATTGAACCTATTAGATAAGATTTGCGAGCTTGGCAACACCGGAATAAGCGTTTATGGCGGCAATTATGATTTTTACACCGAGCAGAAGGAAATTGAACATAACTCCCTCAATCAAGATGTAATCAGCAAAGAAAAAGCCCTTCGAAAGGCCAAAGAAAAGGAAAAAGAAACGTTGGAGCGACAACAAAAATTAGATAGTCGCGGAAAAGGCAAACAGCTAGAAGCAGGTGTTTCCCGCATCATGATGAACACATTGCGCAACAAGGCTGAGAACAGTACCTCAAAAATGAAGGGGATGCATGCGGAGAAAATTGATGGTATTGCCAATGATTTACGTGAACTGCGTTCGGCCTTGCCAGATATTGATCAAATGAAATTTGGCTTCAATAATTCGGCAGCACACAAAGGCAAAATATTATTCAAAGCCACAGAGATTGATTTCACTTACGATGGTCATCCGCTTTGGATAGATAAGCTGTCTTTTCAAATTGCCAGTGGCGATAGACTTGCCCTAAAAGGCGCAAATGGCTCAGGAAAAACAACATTAATCAACATCATATTAGGTAATTTAACACCAACTATTGGTACAATATACACAGCCAAAAGCAAAGCTGTATACATTGATCAGGATTATTCTTTAATCAACAATGAACTTAAGGTATATGAAATGGCTCAACAATTTAATATTGATGCATTAAAGGAACATGAAGTAAAAATCAAGCTCAATCGATTCTTGTTTACCAAAGATGATTGGGATAAATATTGCGGGATGTTAAGCGGCGGAGAGAGAATGCGACTATTGCTTTGCTGCTTAACAATGAGTAGGCAATCGCCCAATATCATTATATTGGACGAGCCTACTAACAATTTAGACCTTCAAAATATCGCTATTTTAACATCCGCTGTAAACGAATACCAGGGCACATTGGTTGTCGTATCGCACGACACTTACTTTTTAGAACAGATCAACATCAATCGTTCACTGACGCTGGTTTAACATCCTTTCTAAGAATAAGCGAAGCAATTATTGACACTAAAATACCGACAGGCACTATTTCGGCATAAGTCATCATTGCATTGTAAAATGGGTTTTTGTATTGGTCAAGGAATTCCTTCATACCAGCCATTTGTTGCTCTACTTCGGCGGCACTAGTTCCCTTTGCAAGCATTTCAGCTTTAGAGGAGGCCATAAGCTTGTCTCCGAAATCTGGAATAAAGAAATAGTAATTAATTAACCACGCTGCCGTGTAAACAGTTGAGGCGATCAAAGCAATCAGCAACGCAATTTTCAGCGACTTTCCAAAACTGATTGTCCCACCATTATACTCATCCCGATAGCTTTTTACACCTACAAAAATAAGCGAGAAGGCCAGGAACATGGCAGCATAGCCATAAACCACTCGCATGTTATAGGATACGCTTTCACCAATTGTTGGCTCTCCTACTGCCCACCATAAGCAGCTGATTACTCCTGCAATTAAGCCGCATACAAAAATTGTCTTTTTCATTTGTTTCTAGTTTTAAATATGCCTCAAAACTGTAAAATTCATGGTCATCCGCGTTCACCCTTTCGGGTGATTTTATAAATAAAGCACCAATGGTGCGCTTACTAAGGAATTAAATGGAGTCGCTTCGCTTTTTCTACCGCCTGTGTGCGGCGTTCTACTTCTAGTTTCAAGAACAGATTATTGGAATGGGTTTTTATGGTATTCAGAGATACAAACAAGCTATCCGCGATTTCCTTATTACTCCTGCCCTGGGCCATCAGTTGTAGAACTTCTAATTCGCGACTGCTAATCCGCAACTTGCTCAGTTCTGCTTCGTTTAGCCGAAATATTGGATCTGAAGTAATCGTTTTCTCGATTACGATCGTATTTACTTTTGGCTTTACCAACTTTAAAGCAAGCCATACCCCTAGTCCTGTAAAGATTAGGGCAATACCCCCGGCATATATTTCCAGTGAATGGTTCATGATAGCGAAGCGCCATTCCAGCCATTTTAGTAAAAATAGTAGCAATGCGAGGGATAGTCCGTACAGAATATTTTGCTTGTTTCTTCTTAGTATCGCAAGGGGCATTGTTAAATTCTCATCTTAATGATTTGTTTAATGCAAATTAGCTGTTTATAAATTATGATTGAAATTCCTTTATATTTATAATGGCTTTAATGCGCTAAATATGAACGTGAAGATCAATAGTGGAAGTATTCCTTCGAATACCTCGGAGTAGTTTTTATGATGTTATTTTGCTATTTAGTGAATGAAACCCTATTAAACTAGATTACAAGTACTTAAACAAGGGAAATTTTCTACCTGTGCTCTCATTGTAATATCTACCCCATATTTTATTTTGAAGATACAATGCAGATCCCTCTAGATAATAAAAGTATAAATGGAATGGCAACATGTCGGCAAGATAATAAAAACCATGCGCTCTTCTTTCAACAAGCCTTTACAAGCAAATAAGCAAGATTTTGGGTTAAAAACAGCCTTTAAATGGGTTTCAAACGGACTAGCCCGTTGTAGACCCGTTACCAACCCGTTACAGACCCGTTAAGAACCCGTTAAATTTATGACCTCAACCTAAGCACTTCCAGCTTTTTCCTCTTCTTTTCGCTCAAATTGATGACCTAGTCACTGATATATATTTACCAACTGCTTAGTAGCTTTATCTCAAAATTTCTATATTTTTGCATTGAAATGTATTGGTAACATTCATTAAAGATCATGACAACTTTAACTATTCAAATATCTGATAAGGACAGAGACTTATTCGAAAGGCTTGCGAAAAGACTGAACGTTAAGATTCTTAAAGTAATTGAGGAAAAAATCCAACCCAATGCGACTACAAAAAAGGCAATATCTGATGCCAGAGCAGGGAAGGCTAAAAAAATTGACAATCTTGATTCTTTCTTCAAAGCGCTTTAGTGTACACTTTAAGCTTTACCAATAGATTTGAAAAGGACTTAAAGTTAATCAAGAAACGGTCCTTACAAGACCTTAATCTAATCCATGATTTTTTAAGGAAAGAATTAATTATAAAAGGTGCGGAAGGTCTCCCCTCAAAATTTCGGGCACATAAATTATCGGGAAATTACAAAGACAATTGGGAATGCCACATAAAAGGCGATTTATTGATAATATGGCTCGAAGTAACTTTGGAGAATGAAATTATCTTAGTTAGGGCCGGCAGTCACTCAGATCTATTTTAAAGAAACTGAGAAAGAAAATGCTTTTTAAATCTGGCTTAAGAGATATGCTGGCTTTCTTTCATATCCTTGGTTACCAAGTGCCGCCAAGCTAAATTGCAACCGCAAATGCCTATGACAAAGAAGCCCCACTCCATTCCTGTTAACAATTTTGAAGGTGAATTCCATAGTGGTATTTCAGTTGAAAAAATGAATCTCAGGGATTTGCCGGATTTTACCGGTGAGGAACAAGCGGAAAGACACGACCGCCACTCCTTTCATTTCTTGCAAGCAGGCACGATTACCATGGAAATTGATTTTCAGCAACACGAGATCAATTCTCCTTCGATCATCTACATGCACCCAAACCAGGTTCACCGTATTGTGGCATTTGAGAACGTTACGGTTAGCAGCTGCGCAATCAATAATGAAAACTTGAATCCTGAATATCTGCTTTTACTGGAAGAACTAACGCCTGCACCACCAATTGCATTAAATGATGAAATATTTCCCATTTTGTCTGAATCCGTGGCAATGGTCTTAAAGTTTGCAGAACGGCGACAGGACAGGCTATATCACGCAATGTTAAAAGACAGTGCTAACGCATTTATAGCCTTAACGATCTCGCAATTACTTGAGCAATCCAACGCTGTCGATAAGCCCTCTCGGTTTGATAAGATTACTAAAGATTTTAATCGGCTATTGGAAAAGAACTACGCCATAGAAAAGCGTCCTTCGGCATACGCTGAAAAACTAAATATATCTACCGCATACCTCAATGAGTGCATTAAAACTGTAACTGGTTATTCTGTCTCGCATCACATTCAACAGCGGGTTATTTTAGAAGCGAAACGTCTTTTATACCATTCTGATAAATCCGTAAAAGAAATTGCGAATCAATTGGGGTTTGATGACTACCCCTATTTCTCACGCTTATTTTCTCGCATTGTAGGTATACCTGCCATGGCGTTTAGAAAAAACCACGAATAGTCCAATATTTACAGTCTTTTGCCATTGTGTGGATTGGTACTGCTCCGCACCTTTGAACAATCAATTAAGACTATTCAAATGGAACAAAATAAAAGTGTACTAATATCAGGAGCGAGTTTTGCGGGACTGACAACCGCATATTGGCTAAGCAAAGCAGGTTATAAAGTTACTGTTGTAGAAATTGCAAATCATCTTAAGATGGGTGGTTCTGCTGTTGATATAAAAGACACAACCGTTGACATCGTAAAGCGGATGGGGCTTTTTGAACAGATTAAAGCAAACCGATTGAATGTGGAACTTTGGGAGTTTAAAAATGCCGACGATGTTACAGAAAGTTCAATGTTATTAAGGCAGCCGGGAGAAGACTTACCTGACGATGAATTTGAAATTGAAAGGGATACCTTACTAAATCTGTTATTTGATAGTATTAAAAGCAATGTCGATTTTATGTTTGGTAATACAGTCACCGGCTTAAAGGAAATGGCAGGCGCTATTGAAGTTACTTTTAAAAATGGAGTGCAATTAAACTACGATCTGGTATTTGGGTGTGATGGCATACACTCCGCAATAAGAAAACTTTGGTTTGGTCATGAATCTGACTACAGTCATTACCTTGGACAATACTTTTTCATCACCATAGTAGATAAGTTATTGATCAATCAAAATACATTGCAGCTTTACGGTGTGCCCAACAAGGGCGTAATGCTTAATGCGTACAAGAATAAAACTGACATTGTGCTCACTTTCCGGTCTGAAGAGGAAATTTCGTACGACTATCGTGATAAAGCGCAGCAGCTGCAAATTATATTAGAACAGTTTGCGGGACAAAGTTGGCGAATTCCAGAATTGCTGGGAGAAGTGCAGCGTTCAACAAACTTTTATTTTGATAAATTCTGCCAGATAAAAATGCCTTCATGGACTAAAGCTAGAGTTGCATTAGTGGGTGATGCTGGATATTGTGCTTCACCAGGCGCAGGTATGGGTGGCTCATTGGCAATTATTGGCGCAACTGCATTAACAGATGCCCTTGAAAAACACAACGGCGATTTTGAACTCGCTTTTAGAGATTATAACAATGAACTTCGCCCATTTATAGACGAAGTTCAATCTCAAGCTGTAAATATGTTAGAACACCTGCTTCCTAGAACTGAAGAAGAAATCCAAAGAAGAAACAAGGAAGGGTTTAATTTTTAAGTTCAACTATCCCTTACTTACCGTCATAAAACTTGCCGGCATTTCAGCCGCTGTAAGCATCAAATTGTGAAGCTCATAGTTTTTTATGAAAGGCTTAATCAACTCTGAGCCCGGACCAAATGCCGCAAGTTCTACATAATCACCCGTATGGTTCATTCCAGCCCATTGTACATCAGTATACTTGCCCAATATTTTACCGTATTCATAAAATGGAAGATTTGATTCATTGTAGAGTTGGCCAGGTACAATTTCCTTAAAATGGGTCATCAAACTACTAACATCTTCATTTGACAGTTCTATTCCCTGATGCTCATTAATAAAGGACCTAACTTTTTGCGGCGCGAATGATTGGTCTATTTTTGAAAGTAGCCAGGTATTGCTCTGCCGAAAGCGTTGCAGACTATCGAACTTTCCTTGGTCGCCGTTAAATATACCCGGGTTGGAATTACCATGGTCGGTGGTAATGATCACCAAAGTTTCTCCATCTTTTTTCGCAAATTCAATTGCCTTACCAACCGCGTCATCAAAGGCCAGTTGATCAAAGACAAGTCCCGGCAGGTCATTGGAATGTGCAGCCCAATCTACCTTTCCTCCCTCTACCTGCAACACAAAGCCTTTCGGACTATCTTTTAATAGGCTAATTGCTTTTTCTGTCATTTCTGCTAATGATGGCACAGATTTTAATAATTCTGGATCGTGCTGACGGTCTAATTCATATGGAAGACCATCATCGGCGAAAAGTCCAAGTACGGGTTTAGCGCCGTTTAATGCCATCATCTCCGTCCGGTTTTCTGCTACGGAATAACCTTGCGTCAGGTATTTAGGGATAATTGTTCCATCTTTCCGTTTTGAATTAAAATATTTGCTCCCGCCTCCCATCATCACATCGAATTTTAAGGAGAGGTACATATCGGCAATTGTAGCTTGGCCATCGCGACTGTTCAGGTTAACACAAAAACCTGCCGGAGTTGCGTGGGTTATAGGAACAGTGGTTACACAACCTACTTTTTTCCCATGGTCCTTAAACTTCTGTAAAATCGGCCTGGGCATTTCTCCGTTCATACCTACATTGAGTGATCCGTTTCCAACACGTATGCCTCCACCCCATGCAGAACTGGCAGCTGCTGAATCTGTTACCAACGAATTTGCAGACGCAGTATCCATCAGTGCCCGGTTTACCAGCCCATCCCGGTATAACGAGATCCAATTACTGCTGTGCCCTAAGGCCCTGTTGCTGTAAACATCTGCGATGTTTAGGGTGCCGGTGCTCATCCCATCGCTTACGAGCATAATGATGTTTTTGGCACGCTTCCCTACACCTGTTGGCCTCGCTATTACGTTTCCGGTATTAATAAAGGGTAATGACAAACCTGCCATTACCCCACCTTTTAATAAAGATCTTCTATTCATAATGTTTGATTCCGTACGGCCTAATATCCCGGGTTCTGCACTAAATAACCTGGCAAGTTTGAAGCCCCGTCTATCGCAGTTTGAGGAATAGGGAAGAGTCTTTTTCGTACATCCGTATTCTTTTTCTCTGTCCATAATCCTTCATACTTTCCGAAACGGATCATATCTGTACGTCTAACCATTTCCCAATAAAACTCAAACCCTCTTTCTCTAAATAAAAGATCGAGCGTAATGTTTGCAAGTGGAGCCGCAGGTGTTGTTGATGTTCTGGCTGCTCTAACGGTGTTTACGTCAGCTAAAGCAGATGCATCGCCTTTTCTAAGTTTGGCTTCAGCACGCATTAAGTAAATATCAGCCAGGCGCAGGATAATGATATCATGCTCTCCAAAATTTCTACCGCTCACTGAAGTCTTACTGAATTCATATTTCGAAACCCGATAACCTGTATTGTAATTGCTTCCGGCAACGGTGTAATCAACATTTTCCGTGAAATCAACCGGCAAAGTAGGCTTACTACGGGTATCGTAAAAAAGCTTATCTACCTGCATCTTTCCATCCGGACATTTTAAAAACACCCCATTACGTCTGATCAAGCCATACTGTTGTCCACGTAAAATCCCACGGTTAATGTTAAAGCTGGCAGCATCCACGCAAGCTGTGGCAGATGGCAGATTTTGCTTGAAGAAACGCGGGTCTGCAATGGCCGGATCTATCGAGCCATTCGCTTCAACCCAGGTTCTGTAGAAATCTGAAGTGATAGCCGGTCCATCTGTTCCGTTTGCTCCCGTATATGCAGGCAAAGGAAATTGATCGCCAGAGATGGAGAAGTAACCTAAACGGTTATGCCCATTTAAATCAGCGCGCTGGTCTACCACAAAAATCAGTTCCTTATTTGTATGGTTATTGTCGTTAAACAATGAGAAATAATCTGGCGATAGATTATACTGACCAGAACCAATTATTTTATTACAATACTCAATCGCTTTATCTAAATCATTGTTGGCAAATGTAACAGTCGGACTATATATATTTCTGTAAACGGCTGCATTCATGTATAATCTGGCAAGCAAGCCCCAAACCGCCCCTTTAGTAATTCTACCCGGCCCAGTAGTTGTCTCTACAATGGGCTCTATAGCCAGTAATTCAGATTTGATGTATTCTACAGCCGCATCACCCCTTAGGATCTTGGAAGTTTCGCTAGCATCATCTTTCACAAATACCAGCCCATAAAGGTCTAACAGTAGCATATTATAGTAAGCTCTCATACCTTTTGCCTCAGCAGCAAAGAGTTTAGCACTAGGATCAGGATTGGTCGGAAGTGCGTTAATTGCTGTCACACTTCTCGATATTCCAATAAGTATGTTATTCCAGGTGTTCCTTACATTCACGTCTGTACTGATATTCTCATGCTGATGCAATTGTAGATAAATACCATTGTCTCCCCAATCAGTTCCGCCGCGGAAAGGGAGGATCGCCTCGTCTGTAGAAATCTCTTGCAGGGCAAAATAGTTAGTATGGATAAAGATGTCTTCCAATTTAGCATATACAGGCGCGATGATTCCTTCAGCCTGTTGTTTATCAGTTAGCCCTGCAACAGAAGATTCGTCCAGTACTTTTTCTTCCAGTTTAGAACAACTGTAGGTTGCTGTTAAGGCTACAAAAGTGAGTAGCAGCATCAATATTTTGTTTTTCATAATTATGACTTAAAACGTATTACAATGAGAAGTTTAGACCAAAAATTACAGTTCTCGCTTTCGGATAGCTTAAGAAATCAATACCGTAAGACGACACACCGTTTATAGCTCTGTCGGCATTTACCTCAGGATCATAACCTGTATAATCAGTAACAACAAAGAGATTCTGACCTGTTACCGATAAACGGATGTTTGAGAACCATTTATTGATTCCTAAATCCTTGGTATTGAAAGTATAGCCCAACGAAGCGTTATTAAGCCTTAAAAAAGCTCCGCTTTTTAGATATCTGGTAGTTACCGGCGTAGCGTTATTTAATGACTCACTAGGATCTGAAATCGCTTCAAATGTGGTATTCGTATTTTTAGCCAATCTTAACTTAGAGAAGCTGACGTTCTGCGTGTAATCATAGATTTTGTTGCCCGCTACCCCGTTAAAATTCACACTCAAATCGAAGCCTTTCAAAGCAACACTTCCGTAAAAACCATAAATGGTGTTTGGTATTGCTGTGCCGGCAGATATTCTGTCTTTATCAGTAATAAGTCCATCGCCATCTAAATCACGGTACACACTCATACCTGCTGCATCTAAACCGGTAAATTCCTTTAAGAAAAATGTACCCACCGGCTGGTCATTGATATATCCGTTGATGGTTGATGAAGTAATACCAGCGCCCGAAACCGATCCAGCCGGTATAACCGAATAGGGTGAGTGTTTAACCTTATTTTTCAAATAAGTTAAATTACCGCCAATGTTATAAGTGATGCCGTTATCTACCGTATGTTTATAATCTAATTCGAATTCTATTCCTTTATTGGAGATGGTCATGTCTTTTACGTTCGACCAAACTTCTGCTGCCGGCTGAACCGGATCTGCCGGAATTACCTGCAATAGGATATTATCCGAAACTTTATTAAACACATCTACCGTTCCTGTCAGCGCTCCTTTAAACAAGCCAAAATCTAAACCAATGTCTGTTTGTTTTGAGGTTTCCCATTGAATGTCAGGGTTAGCCAATCGGGAGTAAGTTGTTCCAGCTGGATAGGTTCCGGTTGGGTACAGCGGATAACTGGCTGAAGCAATAGAGGTAAATAATGCTTGGGTAATTTTAGGTGGAATTTCCTGGTTACCCGTAATTCCATAGCCTCCTCTAAGTTTTAAAGTACTGAATATAGAATTCTTCATGAAGTCTTCTTCGGCAATGTTCCAACCTAGAGAGAATGAAGGGAAATAGCCGTATCTGTTGTTGGCGCCAAATTTAGAGGAACCATCTGCCCTGAAATTAGCAGTAAACAAATACTTGTTATTGTATTGATAAGTTACCCTTCCGAAGAATGATTGCAACTCGTTGATAAAGGCAAATCCTCCGGGGCGGTTGTTAGCTAATGTCAAATCCTGTCCAACACCAGGGTTATAGATTGGGTCTATTCCACCAACCAGAAATCTGTTGATACTGTTGTTTCTTTGCTGCACAAAGATTTTCTGATAGGAATGCCCCGCCAATGCAGATATGTTGTGCACCGAATTGCTCCAGTTGTAGGTAAGATAGTTTTCAATCAGCGTATTTCTATTTGTATTGTAGAACGTCTCTAATCTTCCATCCCGAAAAGGAACTGCATTAGGCAAGTTTACCACATCTCTTGTGGCTGTAGAATTGTCGACACCAACATTCATCTTAAAAATAAGTCCTTCAATTATTCTAAAAGAAGGAGAAATATTACCCAATACGCGGTTGGTAGTGGTAATTTCTTTATCCAGATCAAAATACAAGTATGGATTGTTGATATTCTGATAGACAGCAGTATTTCCTTTATCGTCCTTTGCCGGATAAGTAGGGTTATTAACGAGTGCATCGCCGATTATACTGGTGATTGGTGGACGCTGTTGTTTCGTATTGTTAGCACTTAGATTAAGGTCTATCACTAGTCTATCCTCTAAATATTTCTGGGTCGCATTGAATCTTCCTGAATACCTGTCCAAATCATTTTTCTTAATGATTCCTTGTTGCTTTTGAACACCCAGTGATGAGAAATAGGCCAGCTTATCTGATCCGCCACTCATGTTTAAGTTATAATCTTGAGTTTTAGCAGTTCGGGTGATTTCCTTCTGCCAGTCGGTAGCACCGCCTTTATCATCAAGAACTCCCCCTGCCTTCGGCACTTCGGTACGGAACTGATCTGCCGTTAAAACCGGTATTGCTCTCGCTAGTGAAGAAACACCATAGCTTGCCACTACACCAAGAGTAGACACTCCTGCTTTACCTTTTTTTGTTGTCACAAGGATAACTCCATTTGCTCCTCTTGAACCATAAATGGCAGTTGCAGATGCATCCTTTAGCACATCAATTGATTCGATGTCTTGCGGGTTGATAAAGTTCAATGGATCACCTCCACCTGTACTTGAATTGTCCAACGGCAAACCATCTACTACAAATAACGGCGAACTGCCAGATCTTACTCCCCCGGGTCCTCTCACGTTGATACCGGTAATACCTCCCGGCTCACCGCTTGCAGAGGTAACATTAACTCCAGATACTTTCCCCTGCAACAGCTGTTGTGGTGTATTGATGATACCCTGATTAAAGTCGTCACTTTTTAAAGACTTTACAGATCCGGTTACATCCCTCTTTTTTTGGGATCCGTATCCAACTACTACAACCTGAGATAAATTAGAGGCGCTGGCTACTAATCTTACCTCGATTCGGGTTTTATTGCCAACTAAAATTTCCTGAGTCTCGTACCCTACATATTTGACCAGGAGAATTGCGTTGTCATTAGGTACACTGATGGTAAAAGTTCCGTTTCCATCCGTGATCGCCGACTGGGAGCCGCCTTTTACCGTAACACCTGCGCCGGGCAGTGGCTTTCCGTCTTCGGCATCCAAAATGGCTCCGGTAATCGTTTTTTGCTTAACAACTTTCGTTGTAGAACTTACTGCAAAGGTTTGCATTGGGCTGAAGGCACAACAGCAGAGCACTAAGGCTACGGAAAATAGTTTTAAACAGTTTCTAAAATAATAAATGTAGATTTTACTCATATTGTTCGGGATTTGTTTGGTAGTAATATTCGTCGCAAATACGTATACTTATATTAATACCATGTTATTCGAGCGACACCTATGTGTTAATTATGAGATTATATGTAAGGTTATCCGTAATTCTGTTACCTATTAGCCATGATAACAGAACTCAATAGCTAGAAATCGTATGGAAGAAAGTGCATTTCTACAACTCATTTCACAAAATCAGGGAATTATTCACAAGATTTGCAGGCTTTATAAGGATACACTGGAAGACCAGCAGGATCTTTTTCAGGAAATTGTATTCCAGCTATGGCGGGCCATTGATAATTTTAGAAATGAAGCGAAGCCCAGCACCTTTATTTATAGAGCTGCACTGAATACAGCAATTTCTTCTTTTACCAGAGATAGAACCCGAGAAATGGTGGCCTTTACAGATCAATTACCAGAAACTCCCGAAGTTCCGCAGGATGTTAATTTGGTTGCCAGAATGGACAGTCTTTTGAAAGCTATTAAAAAGTTAGAAGAAGCAGATCGAGCAATCATGGCACTCCTACTGGAAGACTTGAGCTACCGGGAAATCGGCGATATCATTGGTGCAACCGAAAATAATGTAGCGGTAAAGATTAGCCGCATAAAAAATAAATTAAGAACCCTTTTAAACTTATAATGATGGAACTATCTGAAATGAAAAGCTTATGGAAAGCCGTGCCCATTGAAAGCACGCAAATTGATGAAATTGTAAAAATGATCAATGAGAAAAGTCATCCAGTTCTACAGAAGATTAAAAGACAATTGGTATTCGAGATGCTGGCCTGGACGGTAGTTATCGTACTGTACCATAGCGCTTTTGATGGAAACAAGCGCCCTGCTTTTATAAACCTCGCTTTTGTTATCGGGTTTATGCAAGCCATCGCCTACAACCTAAGCAGTTATTTTGCGACCAGAAATCTTGTACATGGAAAAAACTTGACTTCTTCTATGAAAGATTACATAAAGAAACTGAAGAAATTGCAATGGACAGCGATCTGCTCAAGAATAGTTTTGATGGGAGGAATATTAATGTTTTTTTGCTACAACCTGGACATGACTATTAAAAGGATGATCTCCTTAGGCTGCATCGTCGCAATGTTTGTTTTTTTCCTGGTAATGCTTTATCTGACCTGGACCAAAAGAATTAGCAAACTTACAGGGATAATTACCTCATTAAGTTCGACTAGTTAAACGATCTTCTAAACTCGAGAGGAGACAACTTGGTTTTGGTTTTGAAAAGCTTGCTAAAGGATTGCGGATGTTCAAAGCCTAATTCGTAAGCAACTTCAGCCACGGACAAATTAGTAGTAGACAACCTTTCTTTTGCTTTTTCAATCAACTTCTGATGAATATGCTGTTGTGCGTTCTGGCCGGTAAGCGACCGAAGCATATCACTAAGGTAACTTGGTGACATGTTTAGCCGTTCTGATAGATGCTGTACGGTCGGAATTCCATTTGTAAGCGCTGATGCACCTGTAAAATATGCATCCAACTCCTCCTCTAGTTTTTGAAGTAAATCGTTGTTTATAGCCTTTCGTGTTATGAATTGCCTTTTGTAAAAACGGTTAGCGTAATTAAGGAACAGTTCTATTTGAGAAATCACCACATCCTGACTAAAATCATCAATTCGGCTGGCCAATTCCCTTTCAATCATTCGAAAAATATCAAGCATTGTTGACTTTTCTTCCTCTGAAAGATGAAGGGTTTCATGCGTAGAATAAGAGAAGAATCCATAATGCTTGATGTTTTTAGCAAGAGTATATCCCAAAAAGAAATCAGGATGGATGAGCAAAGTATAGGCAGAACACACACTTTCATCATTATCATTACGCCCGATTACTTGTCCGGGAGCAGCAAATAATAATCCACCCTCATCAAAATCATAATACCCCTGTCCATACTTCAACCTACCCCCAAGTTGTGGTTTGTAGGAGATTTTATAAAAGCCCAATACATGATTCTCTTCGGGAAAAGATTCGATTTGCGAATGCGGTCCATTTATGATACTGATCAAAGGATGTTTAGGTGTAGGTAAACCAAATGCTTTGTGTGCATCTGTTAGTGAGGCGATTTTCAAGAGACTTTTTTCTTCCTTCTTCATAGCTTGATAAAAATGATAACCGACAGGTTAAATATCGGTTATCATCACTGGTAAATGAAATTTGTTTGTTAGCGCAGTGTCTATTTATATTTATCCCTGCGCAGCGTTAGAGACCTCAGCCCATTCTTCCCACGTTGCCAAACGCTTACTGTAGGCATCTTTTACCCAAGGCAAGCATTGACTTCCCAAAAAGAATCTCAATGGTGGATTTTCAGTATCCACAATTTTAAAGATGGCTTCTGCTGTAGCATTCGGGTCTCCCCTCTCCATTGATCTCAAGCTTTCAAAAAATGTTTCTTTAAAAGCAGTGTAGACCTCCAGTCCGTGAGAGAACTTTAGCGATTCCTGACTACCAAATTCTGTTGCGTACGCACCTGGTTCAATAATGGTTACTTTAATTCCGAAAGCTTTAACTTCTTCAGCAAGACTTTCATGAATTGCCTCAAATGCCCATTTAGATGATGAATAATAGCCTATTACTGGTAGCGTTACATGCCCCAGGTTACTGGATGTCCCCAGAATATGCCCATAGCCTTGTGCTCTTAAAATTGGCAAAACGGCCTGAATAATGGCAACGGGCCCGAGTACATTGGTTTCATAAAGCGCACGAATTTCATCCGCGCTAGATTCTTCAATAGTACCCACTAGGGAATATCCAGCATTATTAAGCACGATATCCAGCTTACCAAAATGTTCGTGGGCCGCTGTTACTGCTGATTTCACTTGATCTGCGTTTGTAACATCCAGTTCTAGTGTTAGAACATTTTCGCCATATTTTTCTTTGAGGGTAGCAATACTTTCTAATTTACGTGCAGTAGCAGCAACTTTATCGCCCCGTTCCAGTGCGGCTTCAGTCCACACTTTTCCAAATCCGCGCGAAGCGCCGGTAATGAACCAAACTTTTGGATGATCATTTTTCTTATGTACCATAATTTCTATGTTTAAATTTATGGTACAAAAGTGATGATAGAGGCCATATAGCTCGTAGTCTAATTGAGGGAATGTGTAGCCAAAATGAAGATCGCTTGTTAGTTTTCTGCTACATTGGTGCTTTAGGGGCAAAATTTATCTAAATTGCGCCAATCAGCTATGGAAAAGGAAATAAAAAATGACGACCTTAAGATTGAATTAAGGAAACTTACAAAAGACGACTACCTGGGATTGAAAACTTCTATGATTGAAGCCTATTCTGAATGGGAAGGTGCCTCGTCATGGGGTGAAGCCCACATCACCCAACTTGTAGAAATTTTCCCGGAAGGCCAGATTTGTATTTTAGTCAACGGCGCTATAGCAGGTTGTGCACTCTCTCTTATTGTAGACTATGATAAATTCGGCGACAATCATACCTACGCACAAATAACAGGCAACTATAGTTTCTCCACCCATGATGATGATGGTGACGTGTTATACGGTATCGATTTCTTCGTGCACCCGGATTACAGGGGAATGAGAATTGGCCGGAGACTTTACGACGCCCGTAAGGAAATATGTGAGCGCCATAACTTAAGGGCGATTATTGCCGGAGGGCGGATTCCAAAATATAAAGATTATTCTGATCAGCTTACACCAAAGGCCTACCTTGAAAAGGTAAAAGGCAAGGAAATTCACGACCCAACTTTGTCATTTCAGCTAGCAAATGACTTCCACGTTAGGAAAATACTTAAGGGCTATTTGCCAGGTGATACGCAGTCGCTGGAATTTGCTTCCTTATTAGAATGGAATAATATCTATTATAATGAAGAGGCTGCACATATTAATTCAAAGAAATCGATTATAAGATTAGGGCTTGTGCAATGGCAAATGCGTCCTTTCCCAAATATGGAGTCTCTTTGTGAGCAGATTGAGTTTTTTGTGGATGTGGTGAGTGACTATCAGAGTGACTTTATTTTATTTCCTGAGCTATTCAACGCCCCGCTTATGACTGCCTACAACCACCTTAGTGGAGCAGAAGCGATGCGGAAAATTGCTGAAAGCACAATACCGTTGAGAGATAAATTCATTGAATACGCCATTAGTTATAACATTAATATCATTACTGGCAGCATGCCCTACCTTGAAAACGGCATATTGCAAAACGTAGGTTATTTATGCCGCAGGGATGGATCTTATGAAATGTTTCGTAAAATTCATTTGACACCAGCAGAGAAAAGTGCATGGGGAATGGTTGGCGGCGATGAAATTACTACCTATGATACCGACTGTGGCAAAATTGGAATATTGATTTGCTATGACGTAGAATTCCCTGAACTGCCAAGACTTTTAGCAGACCAAGGTATGCAGATTCTCTTTGTACCGTTCATGACTGATACTCAAAATGGATATACTCGTGTTAGGAGCTGTGCACAGGCAAGGGCCATAGAAAATGAATGTTACGTAGCCATAGCCGGCAGTGTAGGTAATTTACCAAAAGTGCACAATATGGATATTCAATATGCACAGTCGGCAGTTTTCACGCCTTCTGATTTCTCTTTTCCAAGCAACGGTATTAAAGCAGAGGCTACACCAAATACAGAGACTACTTTGATCGCAGATGTAGATGTAGATTTGCTTAAGGAACTACATAGCTTCGGGGCAGTAAGAAATCTGAAAGACAGGAGAACAGATATCTACAAAATTGTGAACAAGAGTAAAAAATAGATTACGAGGTGATTAAATGGCTTCTTTCAACTGCTGCCGACACACGAATTCTCTTGCTTTAACAACATCGCCTATGATAATAATAGCCGGGTTACTTAGCCCCTCTCTGAAGGCGGTGTACTGCAAATCTTTCACATCGCATACTGCTTGCTTTTGATGGGGCAAGGTTGCATGTTGAATAATTGCCGCAGGGATGTGACCAAGACCTTCAGCGATATAGGCATTAGAAATCTCATTCATCTTCTTCATACCCATATAGATAACTACTGTTGCGGCGCTTTTCATTGCATGTTTTAAATCTTCAGACAAGCTGCCATCTCGTTTAGTACCAGTAATGATCCATACACTTTCGCTAATACCTCTATGTGTTAATGGAATATCAGCAAAACCTGCACCTTGCATACTACTAATTCCAGGAATGTACTGTGAAGTTATACCTTGAGACTCTGCATACAACAATTCTTCAAATCCTCTTCCAAAAATAAAGGGATCTCCACCTTTTAGACGAACTACAAATTCATATTGCATTGCATATTCGACAATTTGCTCATTGATTTGCTCTTGAGGCGTGCAACAAGCATAAGGTTGCTTACCCACATAGACCATTTTACAGTTTATTGGTGCAAAATCCAGCAATTGCTGATTACTTAGGTTGTCATATAGTATAACATTAGCTTTTTTTAACACATTGTAAGCTTTTAACGTTATCAATTCTGGGTCTCCTGGCCCAGCACCTATTAAATATAGCATAACTCTCCTTTTTTACTGGTAAATAATTTATTTAATCTATTATTTCACTGTAAAAGTGCATAATTTTTATGTTAAAAAATAAATTAATATGATTTAAATCATATTTAGATACAATTAATCAAATATTAATCTATATTTGACTATCAATAATCATATTTTAATTAAATAACATTGAAATAATAAGATTATGAAGAAAATTATTGGTGTTAAATCACAAAACATCAATTTTAAATAGACTTTTAGTTAAATAAATCGTGATTACATCAAAAATTATGAAAACACCACACATAATTGTTATTGGAAATGGCATGGTTGGTTATAAGTTTTGCGAAAAGCTGACAACTAAGTCTTCATCCTTCAATTTAACGGTTTTTGGAGAAGAAGCCAGGCGGGCGTACGACAGGGTTCACCTTAGCGAATACTTTAATGGTAAAACTGCAGAAGACCTTTCACTCTCAACTTCAACTTGGTACCAGGAAAATGGCATTACCCTACATCTTAACAAATCCATTGTAAAAATAGACAGAATTGCAAAATGCGTATTTGATAGTAACGGAAACAGTTACCATTACGATTTCCTAATTTTTGCAACAGGATCCGCAGCCTTCGTGCCCACTATTGAAGGAATCGATAAAGAAGGTGTGTTTGTTTATCGCACTATAGAAGACCTGGATTTGATTAGCGATTATTCAAAGAAAGCTAAAAGCGCGGCAGTTATTGGTGGCGGACTTTTAGGCCTAGAGGCAGCGAAGGCCTTAATAGATCTGGGCATTGCCAAAACCAGCATTATTGAATTCGCTCCGCGACTAATGCCAAGACAAATCGATGCTGCAGCAAGTGCCCTTTTAAAAAACAAACTGGCTGATCTTGGTCTCGATATTCTAGTTAATAAAAATACAACTGCCATTAACGGCGAGCGTTCCATTACCTCTGTAAATTTTGATGACGGTTCTCAAGTGGCAATTGATATGTTGGTTATCTCTGCAGGCATAAAACCAAGAGACGAGTTGGCCAGAGCTAGTGGTATTGAAGTGGGTCCGAGGGGTGGCATTGTAGTAGATAAAAACATGCAAACCAGCGACCCAAATGTCTTTGCCATTGGAGAGTGTGCTTTGTATGACGGCATGATATACGGACTTGTTGCCCCTGGCTATGAGATGGCTGAGATAGTTGCAGCAAACTTATGCGGCGGCAGCAAAATATTTAACGGCTTCGATATGAGTACAAAGCTCAAGCTGATAGGAATAGATGTGGCCAGCTTTGGTGATCATTTTATCAATGAACCCGACTGCAGAACAATAATTTTTGAGGATAAGCATAAAGGAATATATAAAAGAATAAACATTAGTAACGACGGGCAGTACCTTTTAGGAGGTATTTTAATTGGAGATGCAACAGCCTACAACCTGCTGTTGCAAACCTCCAGTAACCGCATAACATTACCTGAAAACCCTGAAGACCTGATCATGGGCAGTCGCGGCGGCAATGATGGCTCAAGCTCGGCCGGGATAGCTGGCCTACCTGATTCTGCATTAATTTGTAGTTGTGAAGGCATTAGCAAAGGTGATATCTGCAATGCGGTATCCGAGGGAAATTGTGAGAATCTTGATGATGTTAAAAAGTGTACTAAAGCGGGAACAGGATGCGGTGGTTGTGTCCCAATGGTGAAAGATTTAATAACCTATACTTTAAAATCTCAGGGCAAGTACATCAAAAATGTGATCTGCGAGCACTTTAATTACAGCAGACAGGAGCTGTTTGACCTCATCCACATTCATGAAATCAAAAGCTATGATGCGGTATTAACTGAGCTTGGCCATGGCGATGGTTGCGAAGTTTGTAAACCCCTGGTTTCATCATTATTAGCAAGTTTATGGAATGAGATGATCCTTAAAAAAGGGAATGATGTGGCTCAGGATAGCAACGATCGCTTTTTAGCAAATATTCAAAAAGGTGGTTCCTATTCTGTAGTGCCAAGAGTACCGGGAGGAGAAATCACACCTGACAAGTTGATTGTAATCGGCTCAGTTGCTAAAAAATACAACCTTTATACAAAAATAACGGGCGGACAGCGAATCGATATGTTCGGCGCCCACTTAAATGACCTGCCAGTTATTTGGGAAGAACTGATCGCGGCCGGCTTTGAAAGCGGTCATGCCTATAGTAAAGGCTTGCGGACTGTTAAAAGTTGTGTAGGCAGTACCTGGTGTCGATTTGGCCTGCACGACAGCGTAAGTTTCGCCATTAGAATAGAGGAGCGTTACAGGGGAATCCGGTCTCCACATAAATTTAAGTCGGCAGTAAGCGGTTGCATTCGAGAATGTGCCGAGGCACAAAGCAAAGACTTTGGAATTATCGCTACAGAAAAAGGCTGGAACTTATATGTATGTGGTAATGGAGGTAGCAAACCACAACATGCACTATTATTGGCTACCGATCTGGATAGCGATACCTGCATAAAATATATAGACCGGTTCCTGATGTTCTATATCCGAACCGCGGATCCCCTAACCAGGACCGCCACCTGGCTAAACAAAATGGAGGGAGGAATTGACTACCTGCGTAACGTAGTGATCAACGATAGCTTAGGTATGGCTGGGCAATGGGAAATCGAGATCAATAACCTGATCAGTTCTTATAAATGTGAATGGAAAGAAGCTGTGGAAAACCCTGCTATAAGGAAGAGATTCTCCCACTTCGTTAATGCACCTGAAGAGAAGGATCCATCCATTGAATTTGTAGAGATGCGCGGGCAAAAACGTACGGCCGAATGGAAAACAATCTAACTCCATATATGATGAAAGAAACAACAAATAACTGGTTAGCCGCATGTCGCATAGAGGATGCAGTAGAAAACGGAGGGGTTTGCGTTAAGCACGGGGATGATCAAATTGCCCTATTTTACTTTACCAGGCGAGATGAATGGTTTGCCACTCAAAATGAGTGCCCGCACCGTAAGCAAATGGCTTTAAGCAGAGGGATTATTGGTTCCACTACAGAAGAACCTAAGGTAGCTTGTCCATTCCACAAGAAAACATTTTCCTTAAGTACCGGGGAATGTTTAAGCGGTGATGAGTGTGCCATCAAAACTTATCCTGTGAAAATTGAAAATGGAACTGTATACATCGGTACCCAGCCCAAATAGTAAAAACCACCTAAACCAAATCACAACATCATGAAAAGAAAGTATGTAGTCTTAATCACCTGCCTTGCACTAACCATGCACTTTAGTACAGCGGAATCACAAACAAAAGCCGTCCTATTTGAAGGCACTATCGTTACCGGTTATGTAGATCATGGCGGCTATCTCAATTGTACAGGACCAAGTATAAAGATGATCAAAAAGCCGTATACCTTATTTCTAGGGTTATTGCCCAGCTTAAAAATTAAAGAAGATCAAGTTGCTGCCGGGGCAACAAGGAATTCCATCCTAACACCTTTTCTAGGTTTCGGCTTTACAGCTGCATTTCATCACCTGGCAGTCCAGTTGCCAGCGTATTACACCAACAAAACAGCGGCTAAGGATGGCAAATGGAAAATGGGTATTGGTTTAGGATATAAATTTTAACTATGGCACTGACAGTAATAACAAAACCTCTAGAAAAGTTAAATCTCTTTTCACTAAAAGGGGTACAAATGAAGACCTTCCATATTACATGGCTCACTTTCTTTTTCTGCTTTTTTGCTTGGTTTGGTATGGCTCCTTTGATGAAGATAGCCCGCGAGCAGTTACACCTTACTAAAGACCAGGTAGGCAACATTCAGATCGCTTCTGTATCGGCAACTATTGTGGCCCGTTTGCTGATTGGAAGATTGATTGACCGCTTCGGCCCGAAGATAATTTACACCTGGTTATTGGTGCTTTGCGCAATTCCTGTGCTCCTTATAGGAACCAGTCAGTCATACACTTCATTTCTGTTGTTTAGATTGGCAATTGGAGTAATAGGCGCATCATTTGTGATCACCCAATTCCATACTTCAATCATGTTTGCACCCACAATTAAAGGCACTGCAAACGCAACTGCCGGAGGTTTCGGAAATGCAGGTGGTGGCGCTGCAAATTTCTTTATGCCGATGATTGCATCTGCCTTCACTGCTTTGGGACTTTGTACTGCAGCTGATAGCTGGCGATATGCCATGATATTTCCAGGGTTAATGCTGCTCATTTGCGCTTATTTATACCACAGATATACTCAGGACAGTCCGGAAGGAGACTTTAAAAACAGGCCAGTGGCAGCAATCTCAAAGGCAAATACCTTTCTAATCGCGGCAAAAGATTATCGAACCTGGATTCTGACAATTGCTTATGCGGCCTGCTTTGGCGTAGAAATAACAGTAGATAACTTTGCTCCAATATTCTTTACAGATTCATTTGGAGCGACTATAGCTGTAGCGGGAATGGTTGCAGGGATATTTGGCTGGATCAACGTTTTCGCAAGGCCATTGGGAGGGATTGTTGCCGATAAGATTGGAAAAACTTGGGGCTTTGATGGCAAGACACTCCTATTATCGGTCCTACTGCTAATTGAAGGTATTGGCCTCATTTGGTTTGCCAATTCTGGCAATGTGGGCATGGCCATCTTGATGATGTTTGTTTTTGGTTTAAGCCTTAAAATGGCCAACGGCGCTACTTATAGTTTGGTGCCATTTATTAACCCTGCAGCTGTAGGCAGCGTTGCAGGCATTGTTGGAGCGGGCGGTAATATCGGCGCTATGCTTATTGCATTTATGTTTAAAGTCAAGGCCATGCCAATCAGCAAAGCGCTAGTTGAAAACGGCAGCACCATTCATAAAGATTTAATAGACTATACCGGTGCTTTCGCATTGCTCGGTTATATTATCCTTGGCATCGCGGTAGCCGTATTCATTTTTAGAACGGTAACTGCCCAACAACAATCCAAAGTTGCTTTCAAACTTACCTAGTTAAGCTAATTTTGCATATACAAAATAACATATCGCCAACTAATACCACAACCTGCTGCTATTGCGGCGTGGGTTGTGGTATTGTAGTAACCAAAGATGTACACGGTCGTGTAATGGTAGAAGGCGACAAAAGTCATCCTGTTAACAAAGGGATGTTATGCAGCAAAGGACTAAACCTACACTACACCGTTAATGACAAAAGTGACCGCTTACTGTATCCGGAAATGCGCTTTAACAAAAGCATGCCCTTGCAGAGAGTAAGTTGGGATACTGCACTGGACAGGATTGCAGCGGTTTTTAAGACATTTATTAAAAAGTATGGCCCGGACAGTGTTGCTTTTTATGCCAGCGGACAATGTTTAACGGAAGAATATTACGTAGTAAACAAATTGATAAAGGGCTTTATAGGCAGTAATAATATAGATACCAATAGTCGCCTTTGTATGAGCAGTGCTGTGATGGGTTACAAAATGAGTTTGGGTGAAGACTGTGTTCCAGTTAGTTATGACGACCTGGAACTTGCCGATTGCATTTTTGTAGCAGGTGCCAATCCGGCTTGGTGCCACCCTATTCTATGGAGAAGAATTGAGGCCGCTAAGCAAAGTAATCCAGATCTTAAGATCATTGTAAGTGATCCAAGGAAAACCCAGTCCTGCGCCATTGCAGATGTTCACTTACAAATCAATCCTGGTACTGACATTACGCTTCATCATGCAATAGGCAGGTGTTTGATTGAAGGCGGCAGTATCGACAACAAATTTATCGAAAACCACACTAATGGATACGAGGCATATCGTGAGACTGTATTTCAAACTTCCATTGAGCAAGCTGCATTAATTTGTGGCACTGAATCAGCCACAATCCGTTTGGCTGCATCATTTATAGGAAAAGCTAAAGGCTTCATCACCATGTGGACGATGGGACTTAACCAGAGTGTAATTGGCACCAATAAAAACTTGTCACTTATTAACCTTAACCTGATAACCGGCCATATTGGTAAAGCAGGTAGTGGCCCATTCTCACTAACTGGTCAACCCAATGCCATGGGTGGAAGAGAGGTTGGCGGATTGAGCAACCTATTGCCCGCACACCGAAACCTGGCCAACGAAAACCATAGAAATGAAGTAGAACAATTTTGGAGGGTACCCTTAGGAACTATACAACCGCAACCAGGGCTAACCGCCACGGAAATGTTTGATGAGCTGCAAACGGGAAAGCTAAAAGCCATTTGGATACTTTGTACAAATCCGCTGATTAGTTTGCCAGACGTGCGTAAAGCAGAGGCAGGTTTAAAAAACGCGAAATTCGTTGTGGTACAAGATATTAGTAATACGGTTGAGACTTTAAAATACGCAGATGTGGTATTACCAGCAGCTGCCTGGGCAGAAAAAGAGGGAACAATGACCAATGCCGGCAGGTACATCTCCTATTTAAATAAGATTACCGAGGCGCCAGGCGAAGCACTTCCAGACGCAGAGATCATTTGCCGCTTTGCTAGAAAGATGGGATACCAAGGCTTCGATTTTGCTGGTCCGACTGAGATTTATGACGAGCACGCGGCACTGACTGCCGGAACAAATATTGACATTAGCGGACTAAATTATTCCATTTTAAAAGAGCAACGTGCAATCCAATGGCCATACCCTAAAAATAGTATAGGAGCAGGCACGGCAAGATTGTTTGAAGATAAGCAATTTTTTACCACAAATAAAAAAGCAATCATCCATAGCTTCGATGATCAAAATCAATCTGAAAAACTGAGTTCGGCACATCCATTAATTTTAACGACCGGACGCATTAGAGACCAGTGGCACACGAGAAGTAAAACAGGTAAGGTAAATAAACTCAATCAGCACATTTGTGAATCGTTTGTAGAAATCAATCCCGTCGACGCCTTAATCAGGAATATCAAAGACAATGAACTTGTTGAGGTCTTTAATATACGGGGAAAGGTGCGCGTAAAAGCAAAACTTTCTATAGACATTAAACAAGGAGTGATTTTTATGCCTATGCACTGGGGTAAAATACTAAACTCTGACCTAATCAGGGTAAATAACTTGACCAACAATCTGGTTGACCCGTTAAGTAAGGAGCCCGACTTCAAGTTCACAGCCGTGCAGGTTGCGTTATTTAAGAAGCCAAAACAAAAGATTATCATTATCGGTGCTGGTGCCGGTGCATGTGGCTTTGTAAAAAGCCATAGGGCGCTGAATATTGACGATGAGATTGAGATATTTAGCAAAGAGAACTTACCGTTTTATAACAGGGTATTGTTACCAGATTATATCATAGGCACTTTGCCTTGGCAGCAATTGATCAAAATGAGCGATGATGAAGAATCTGATTATCGCGTGAGATTACACCGTGGAACGAGCATTGACAAAATAGACAAAGGCAATAAGCGTGTAACGGATAGTAATGGGCTAACTCATCAATATGATATATTAATAATTGCAACGGGAAGCAGGGCATTTGTCCTTAAGGATATGCCTAAGCTCAATGGTATATTTACTATGAGGAGCAAAACGGATGCAGACAACTTCAAGCTTTATCGTAGTGGTAAAAGTGGAAAAGTGGTGATAATAGGTGGTGGATTACTGGGCATTGAGCTAGCCGCCGCCCTGGCAGACACTGGAGTTAAAGTTGCGATTATACAGCGAATTTCCAGGCTAATGGGCCGCCAGCTAGATACAATAGGAAGTCAGTTACTTCATGAAGAGTTGTCGGAAAAAGCGATAGAAATATTTTACAATGATGAAGTAGACAGGGTACTAGGCGAAAAGCACATTACCGGCATTTGCTTAAAAAGCGGGCTGGTTATTGAATGTGAATCCCTGGTAATTGCCATTGGAACAGTACCAAACATTGAACTAGCTAAAGAAGCAGGGATTGATTGCAAAAGAGGTGTGGTTGTAAATGAATACCTTAGAACTAGTGAGTCTGACATATACGCCATTGGCGAAATTGCAGAGTTTAAAGAAGCTTTATATGGCATCACTGCTGCTGCCGAGCAGCAGGCTGCAGTGGTATCCCGATATTTATGCGGCGACATTTCAGGATATTATAACGGAAGCTTACTCATGAATATTTTGAAAATGGAAGGATTGGATCTGTGTTCCTTAGGAATGGCGGAGGTTCCCAAGAATGATCCAACTTATGAAGAGATCGTATTTATAGATAAAGCAAAACGGTATTATAAAAAATGTATTGTCCACAACGATAAGTTGGTAGGCGCAATTTTGATCGGCGATAAAAGTGATTTCTTAGAGTTTCGCAACCTAATTGAAAACAAGATGGAGTTGAGCGAAAAAAGGCTTCAATTGTTGAGGAGTGGTAAGGTTGCGGAACCTCCAATTGGTAAAATTGTTTGTAGTTGCAACAATATTGGAGAAGGAAACCTGATCAATAAGATAAAGGATGGTTGCAAAGATCATCTGCAATTGTGCCAGCTTACCGGAGCAGGTATGGGCTGTGGCAGTTGCCGCTCTGAAGTTAAAGCCATCCTGGACACACTCGTATTAGCGCCGAAACAAGAAGTACTTGAAACATCATAACCATTAGATTTTAACACATGAGAAGAAACCTGACACCATCGGAATTCAGAACAATTAAAGGAATTGAATATTTTGATTTTGAGGAAGATTTTATTGAAGAAAATGTACGTTGTATCCCGATGATCGTACGTTTTAAACTGGATGCTGCAGGAATAAAATTGAAATTGAATGAATGGAGCAAGTTTAGTTCAGCAGACCGTATTGCCCTTGCCTTAAAACCTGCGGCAACTCCTTCAGAGGTTAAAGATTACTATAGTTTTCTAATCCATCTCATCGAAAGCGCAACAAAAGGAAAAGCTACGCCAATGGCGGTTGAGGGGAATCCTGCATGGGGTAATTTACAGGAAATCCCACAATTACTTTGTCAGCTTTCTGAAGAATATAACATGGAAATCACTATCCATCAATGGAAGCGATTAACCAATTTGCAACGCTTTGCCCTATTAAAACTATGCAGGCCCGGGCACGAAAATAAAAACTTTCCTAAAGCACTATTGGAGTTTGGCTTGATACAAAATTAGCATGGACCAAACTATTTCCATCAACTTTTCGGGCGGGATCATTTCTCCGGGAGCCCTGCACAATATCCTCATTGCAACAAGTAAAGCCGGGATAAACTATGTACGCTTCGGACTTCGGCAACAATTGCTGGTGGATGGACCTTTATATCGTACAGCCGTTTTGATAGCTGAGCTGGATGCCATTGGTGTTCATTATGAAATAGACAAAAACGAATTCCCAAACATCATCAGCTCCTACCCTGCAGAAGAAATATTCCCTTCCAATACCTGGTTAACTGAAGGTGTTTACAAAGACATATTGGATGCAATTGATTTCAGACCTTCTGTTAAAGTGAATATCTGCAATGCCAACCAAAGTTTTACCCCAATCCTTACCGGTAATATCAATTGGATTGCATCTCCCGAATCGGAACATTACTGGCATTTAATTATACGTTTCCCAAAAACCAACATAACTTACGAGTGGGATCAGCTATGCTACACCAATTCTATACCACACGTAACCGCACAAATTGAAAGCATCATAAAAGGAAACCCAAACGCATTTATTGACAATAGAACAGCCAGCGGAATTACCCTTTTTTCTTTAATAAATATGGATGATTTGATATTCAAGTCGGCAGAGAAACCAATCACCCTACCCTCCTTTAATTTACCTTATTATGAGGGCTTAAACCGGTATGACAACAAATATTGGCTAGGTATTTACCGGAGAGACGAGTTATTTAACGTGGCTTTTTTAAAAAAGATTTGCTTGCTCTGTTTAGAAACAAAATTGGGTCAACTCTGCTGCACATCCTGGAAAACAATTATTATTAAAGGGATTATCGAGACTGATAAAGGGCTATGGAACAATTTACTGGAAGAATTCCAGGTAAATATGCGCCACGCCGCTAACGAACTCAACTTCCAGGTGGAGGACCATTGTGCGGAAGGACTTGCCCTGAAAAACTATTTAGTTAAGCATTTGGGTAACGATGACACACGTACATTCGGGATCTGCTTTGGCATTAAAACCCGGAGAAAGAGTGAAGTTTACAGCAGTATTCTAATTCGGCGCCGATATCTGATCAACTTATTTAATATGAGGTTATTTGCCGTTTATGATATCCTTTGCGCGAAAGATTTCAATCCAAATGAGCGAACTGGAGAAGTTTTTAGCACCGGTAATCCAAAGTTTATGTTACCAGAGCAATTGCGGCGAGCAGTATTAAAACATTACCACTACAAAGCAGGAGCGAATAAACCTAGGGCAATCACGAGCGCAGATTTGGACAAGACTTTGCATGAAACTACTCAGCATTTATATCAATGTCCAGACTGCCTGAGTATTTATCAAGAAAACCATTATCAGGACTTGCCAGAAAATGATTCCTGCTTTATTTGTGAAACGGAGAAAGTCTGTTTCATCCAATTAGATAGTGAACCAATACTTACCTCATAAACCATTCATTTCGTCCGGTTCGTTGAAATTGGTAAAGTATTTTTGCTTTTCTTCTGACAATGGGATTTGAAGTACGTTTAATTGACTTAACACATACTTCATGCTATTCTTTAAATTTGGGTTTTGTAGGTATAGCCCATTTATTCGCGATAAGCCACTATTAGAATAGATGCCGCAAAGCGGCTCCAAATTATCATGATGTGTAAAAACATAGGCCTCATAACCTGGCTGCTGCGCGTAAGAATTGAGTAGCTCGCCGATCAATCCTAAGTTCATTAGCACCAGATCACAAGCTATCACCAACAAATCCTTTTCTGGATTTTTCATGTGGCATGTCAGTATACCCAACAACGGACCTTTCACGGTTAACTGATCACGGTCTTTCAATAGGATATCCTCAGCAAAAAGATTGGAATATTTAATATACTGATCAGAATTAACTGAAATGATGACCTGATCCAATGCTAAACTCAGTTTCTTCCTGGCAATTTCTACCCATGTTTGATCACCTTTAAGCAAGAGACCCTTGTCGGCACCCATTCTTAGACTTCTGCCACCGCTAAGAACCAGCCCAATCATTTGTTACTAAGCAAGATTAAACCTTGTTCATCAATAATAGAGATCATTTTTCCTTTGATAGCTATCAAATTCTCTGCGATAACTTCATTCATGGTCCTGAACACTGTTTCGTAAGTCGCACCGGTAAAAGCTGCCAGATCCTGCCTGCTTAAGTCCACATCAATGCAACCCTCCTCATTTACACCGAACTGATCTTTTAAACCTAGCAAGGCAACCGCAAATCTGGCTTTAACTGACATTAATGCTAAATTTCTCATTTTTTTCTCTGAGGAATTGAGCTCATCAGCGTAAAACATTAGCAAACCGTAAGCAAAATCATGATTCACCTTAATGGTAGATAGAAAAAACTCCATATCAACAAAGCATAAAGAAGTATTCTCCAAGGCTGTTGCCGAAATAGGATAAATTGCATCCTTACTACTCAGTCCTCTATGCCCAAAAATAGCCCCATTATTGGCAAATCTTAAAATCAGCTCCTTATCTCCCCATTTCTTATGAACCTTTACATTGCCCTGAGTTACAAAGTAGACACCCGTAACTGGGTCTCCTTCATTAATGATAACCTCCCCTTTCTTTGCAATGAAATTTTTCTTGCGGGAATCAATAGCAGTGTGCCACTCTGGAAGCGTTAGCTGGCACATAAAGCAAGTCTTCAGATCGCAACTGCTATTCTTCTTCATTTTAAGTTATATCTCTTTCAACAAAAATAGAATTTAATCTATTAGCAATTATATAATGCAAGTTTTGCAGTGTCATTATTTTTGTTTTACAAACCCTTAACCCTATTCTGCTCATCTGTCAACCCATTTCTATCTCTTTGTCCAACATGTCTCAATATCCAAGTCTAATCCATCGATGGAAACATCCTGTTGTAATATGACGCCTGATTTGTCTGTAATGAACATATACGGCGCAATGTAATTACTCAGGTTAGCAGCGTTTGGAGATTTAGTACCTACAAGATCCGAATACTGAGGCCAGATCAATTTATCATCTTTAACCACCGTTCTCCACCACTTTTCTTTCTCATCAAAAGATACCCCAATAAATTCTACGTTGGTGTCTTTATACTTTTGATAGAGCTCAATTAGTTTGATATTGTTTTTCCTGGAATCCGGCTCATAAGATAACCAGCAAATAAACACATTTACTTTTTTCAATATCTTGGGATCAAATGGCTTTCCCAGAAGATCTTTCCCTGCAATAGGAGCCATTTTAGCACCCTTTTCAAGATGCAAGACCCGGTTGAGTTCTTTACTCACTTCCTTATACTTGTCATTTTTCTTTAACTCAGGATCAAGTCCCTCAACTATATTAAGATAATCCTTGCTTTTATGTCCTTCCAACCCGCGCTCTTCGATCAGCAGCAGGGTAAAATATGATTTGGGATGCCTTTTGGCAAACGCTGCAGTGATGTCAACATAACCATTTTCCCTTTTCTCACGCCAAAGATCTAGCCTTGCGGTTTGCTTGGTTACAGTTTCTGAAGTAGAGTTATTAAAATCTTCCATCGCTTTATCAACACTGTCAATCAGGTCCCTGGTCATGTGTTGTGCCAGCTTATAGTATTCTATAATTTCCTCGCTCTCCTTTGAACTTGAGCTGATAACAGGATATTGCTCGCTCTGTCTACTGTCAAAGTAAAGGTCCTGAGTACTATTGTCTAAGTAAATCCAAAATGATTTATCGCCGTCAGCACTCAACACGAGTTTCCCATATCCTTTGTTATCAAATTTAACTTCCAGCACAGGGTCCTTTTTAAGACTCTTCACCACAAGGGGTTTAGTTGAGTTCGGGGTTGGAAAAACACTGATAACAGTATTGTAATCATACCCCTTAGTGGTAGTATTCAGCGTGGTCTTATTGCCACAGGAGGTCAGCAACAGCAAAAAGACTAAACCAATGCTGAGTTGAGAAACGTTATTTTTCATATTTAGGGCGTTAGTTTGAATTGCATTTAAAAAGCAAAGCGTTTAAATAAAGTTAATGTTTCTGAGGGCTTAAACAATATGAATTTTATATCGACAAATCTTTTCTGATATTAGGGTCAAACTATTGGCTTTTAAATGCGCTGTCAAACAAAAATGATATGGTACTACACTCCTCCTATCAGCAGAAATTAGGGCATTGGCCAAAGATGAAATTCTTTAGTAGATACGGGATTGCCTTATTTTTTGCCATATTGTTATCTGCAAGTTGCATACAAAATACCAAACAAAACCATGATGGTTTACTAGAGGAGAAATACTCAGCTTACCGCAAAGGCGACACCGCTTTTCTTGTCCTTCATCATTCCAAATCAGTATTTAAAGGTGTCTTGATGATCAATTACCAGAGCACCTACAAAGATTCCGGTGATGTTCGTGGATTTATTAAAGGCGACACCTTAATAGGGGATTTCAGCTATAAACATTATGGGCAACCAACATGGTACCGTGATCCCATCAGACTCTTAAAAAAAGGAAACAAACTGATCATGGGCAAGGGCCTACCCAGGTTAACTGTGGGCATTCCTAATTTCAATCCTGCAGTTCCAGTTGATTACAATGAAAATACCCAATTGGTATTTATCAAAAAGTAAGTCTCCTTTCAAAAAAAAAACCCGCAGTAAAAGGCTGCGGGGTTAAAGCAACAGGAATTTAATTATTTAAAGAGTGTTGCGACTAGTTACTATTGTAACCGCTAAAGCTTGCTCGAGTTATTCTTTTGCTTTCAATGCTGCATCAATACGGTCTGAAAGGTCTTCTAAATGATATTTAGTATGTCCATTCGCGCTTGTAGCAGAAGTTTTGATGATAGCATTTAAGGCTTTTAGTTCTCCTTTAACAACAGACGTAACGTCATTAGTTCCCGCAGTCGCCACTGGTACACTGACAATTGCAATTAACCTGGCCACATAATTTTTCTGCAGATTACGACGGTATACATCAATCTCTGTGTTGGCTTTTAGCTCTGAAAAGATCGAGGCATTTAAGTCAGCAATCAGATCGGTGATTTTATAAGCTGATGGCCCATCTACTGCTTCAGCAGTAATTAGTTTATTGAGCGTAGCAGTACTAAGGATTTTGCCCAATACAGGAACTTGTAGTAGCGTAGCGATATAGGTTGGGTCCTGACCTATATCATCAAGAATGGTTTTATCAAATAACCAGGTCGGGGTGGTAAAAAGCTGCTTATCGAAAAATGCCATTGCTTCTTTTTGCTTTGCCGATGAGTTTCGCTGGTAGATTGTACCCACTTGTTCTACAGTCTTCGGTGTTTCTAAAACCCCTCCGATGTTTTTGGCTACGTGCCCCATATACCTGCCCATCTGGCCAACCATTTGTCCGTATATAGTTTTCAGGTTGTCATAACCCTCATTTTCTTCTTTAGTCCATTCCGGAAGTTTAGCCAATATGCGCTTCAGATTCTTGATGCCATATTCGCTGGAGATCATGGCATTATCTCCAAGATCTTCGCTTTGCGACCTCGGATCATCAGGATTGGTTTCAGTTCCAAACCAAAGACGGTTGTTTTTTAACTTTTCCACCGTTAACTTGTTCAGTACGGGAACTTCGGAATTTGCCGTTTTTCCATCCAGAATTTTATATCCCCACTCTATTGCCCAAAGGTCATAATCACCTATTCTTGGGTAAATGCCTTTTGGTTTGATATTATCTTCTGGTTGTGCCACATAGTTAAAACGTGCATAATCCATGATTGATGGGGTATGACCATTGGCTTCTACAAACGCCTTGTCTCTTAACTTTTCTGAAGGCACGGTAGAACTTGAACCGAAATTATGGCGCAAACCCAAAGTGTGACCTACTTCATGTGAGGATACAAAACGGATCAGATCGCCCATTAACTCCGGACTAAACTTCATCTTTTGTGCCCTTGGATCAATTGCTGCTGCTTGTATCATATACCAATCGTGCACTAGTTTCATTACGTTATGATACCAGTTGATGTGGCTTTCCATAATCTCACCACTGCGCGGATCAGCGATACTCGGACCGCTGGCATTTGAAATCTCCGAAGGTTTGTAAACAATGGCAGAGTGCCTGGAATCATCTAAGCTCCAAGTAGAATCTTCTTTAGACGTAGGCGCCATTTTAGCCATAATGGCATTTTTAAAACCTGCTTTTTCAAAAGCTTTCTGCCAGTCGTTAACGCCCGCCATCAAATATGGAACCCACTCTTTAGGCGTAGCCGGATCGATATAGAATATGATCGGATTAACGGGTTCAACTAATTCTCCTCTTTTGTATTTAGCGATGTCTGCATTTTTTGGCTCCAGTCTCCAGCGCTTAACCATCTCTACTTCTTTAACACCCTGCGGGTTGGAATCGAAATCTGTAAAACCGGTAGTGAAATAACCTACTCTTGGATCAAAATACCTTGGTTTCATAGGTACTTTAGGTAAAATCACCAATGAAGCATTCAGTTCAACCGTAGCAAATCCTGACGGTGCTCCGCCGCCTAATCCTGCTGGAGCAAAGGGCGATGGTGGTGCGGCAGTAAGGAGATATGTTTTTACCACATTGATCTCCACATTTGTAGGAAAACTCTTAACACCCAATATATAGCTCCTGTCTGCCTGTTGCGCACCTAAACGAAGTCCGGTTTTTGCAGCAGGAGAACCAAAGTAAAAAATGTCATTGTCGCTATTGATGTAATCGGTCATATCGATCACACTGCCTTTTTTATCTGCAGAAAAAGCAGCGATATTGAATGCAGCAGCAATGGCCTGAATGTTTGAGCGTTGCAGGTTTTGGTACATGGCCGTTGTGCTATCAGGACCATAAGTTCTATAAGAGATCTTACGCATGAAAATCCTGTTTGATGGGCCTTTTTCAAAACGAATTACAGTACTTCCAATCTGGTCGCCGGCATAGCCTGATGCAGAACGAACTTCAGCACCGGCTCTCGAAATACGGCTTACAATCAAAATATCACGGCCTAAAATAGAATCCGCAATCTCAAAGAAGTATTTATCGTCCAGCTTGTGCGTGGTGATCATCCCCTTACGGGTAATCGCTTTATCCGTAATTACCTGATTGTAGGGCTTAGGTTGTGCTTTGGCAGCTCCCGGAAGTACAATACCGGCAGTTTTTTTTGTCGTATCAGCTGGAGTTACAGCCGGGGTGGTCGGTTTACTTTGAGCGCTGGCAATATCAGCGCTAGCTATACCCAATAGGGCTAGCATTAAAAATTTTTTCATGAAAAAGAGCGTGACTATTTGATGTGGCTTGCGATCATTTTGTTTACATCCGGACCTCTAAGGTCTTTTGCAATTACCTTTCCATCTGGATCAATCAACACGTTTTGGGGGATGGCTGTGATCCCAAAGCGCACCGCAATTTCGGTTTTGAAACCTTTTACATCGCTCACCTGGATCCAGGGAAGTTTATCCTGGTCAACCGCCCTCATCCAGGCCGCTTTTGTTTCATCCAGTGAAACACCAACGATTTCAAAGTTTTTATCCTTCAATTCCTTGTAAGCCTTCAGCATGAAAGGGTTTTCTGCACGGCAAGGTACACACCAGCTTGCCCAAAAATCTACCAATACATATTTGCCTTTTAATGAGGAAAGTTTAAATTCAATTCCATTTTTATCTGGAAGGGTAAAATCGATGGTTTTTCCAATTGCAAACTGTTTTGCCTTATTGTACTTATCAGTTATTTTTTTACCGGTAAAACTGGTAAGCAGTCTTGGCGTAAGGGCTGTATAAATCGGATCAAATTTAACTACGTCGATTACCATCATCCTATTACCCAACACCAAATCGGCAGTGACATAAGAATCAGGGTGACTAGCGATAAAATTATCCAATGTCGACTCCATCTTCGCCATAACCGGTTTTGCATCTACAGCGATTTGTTTAAGCTCAACAGAATCTTTTGCTGCTTTTGCTTTATAATAGCGGGCAACTATTTTCTGATATTGTTCCTGCACAGGATCCATCTGGACATGATACTCCAGGTTTTCCTTTTGAACATTGGTTCCTGTAACAGCCGATGTAGAAATGCTGTCTTTTCCGGAAACCATAGTATTGCCTTTCTCTAAATAGAATTCTTTAAAGTCGGCCGCTCTTCTCTTTTTAGTCGTGTCTCTGGCGACTGGTTTAAGTTCCAGGTAAGACCTGTTTCCAAAAGCTGTAGTACCGGTGATTTTGAATTTACCGTTTATTACCAGGGCACTGTCTTTTGCCGACTTACCTTCTACATTAGTATACGATAGCAACACCATCTTTCCCGGCCCTGCTTGAGGAAGTGTACCGGTTATTGTGAATTTGTCCTGGGCCATGCAAATACTGTTTGCAGCGCACAACAGTATGACCAGACTTGCTTTTATATTGAATTTCATTTTTCAAGATTATTTGATGTAAGTTTTCAATTGTTCCAATAGGTTTTCGCCTCTTAGGTTTTTAGCGATGATCATACCTTTAGGATCGATTAATATGTTTTGCGGCACAGAGTTAATGCCGTACATTAACGCCACTTCGTTTTTCCATCCCTTCAAGTCACTAATGTGGATCCATGGCATACCATCCTTTTTTACGGCACCTTCCCACATAGCTTTTCCTCCGGGATAATCAAGTGATACACTCACGATTTCAAAATTTTTGTCTTTCAGCGCGGTATAGGCTTTCACAACATTCGGATTTTCTGCGCGACAAGGAATACACCAGCTTGCCCAAAAATCGATCAATACATATTTGCCTCTTAAAGTTGAGAGTGTGAATGGTTTGCCATCCAGGTCATTTTGCGTAAAATCAGTCACCTTTGATCCAGCCTGACGGCGTTTGCCCACTTCTAATTTCTCAATAGTGCGTTTACCTAGTGGTGAAGCTTTCAAGCTGGCGGAAAAGCGATTGAACAAAGGCTCTACTTTTGCAGATTCAAACTTGCTATCAAGCACATACATGTTGTAGGTATATAAACCCATATAAGTATTGACATGCTTCTCAACAAACTTCACATGCAGGTCTTTAATAGCCACAACGAGTTTACCGATACTATCAGAAGCTTTTTTTCTATCTTCCAGAGAGTTGATATAAGCACCATCTTTAGATTTTGCGCCGGTAACGTTTTGCAGTTTCATGATGTTTGTGATCAGCGGACTAACTGCTGCCTGCTCCTCCTCGTATTCCCGATGGGCAACTGATCCGGTGATTACGGAATTTTGAACAGAATCTTTGCCTACAATGGAGATTTTCGAGTTCTCTAGGAAAAAACCCTGGCTATCTCTTGAGTTACCACCCTGAGGGGTTCCGGCACGTTTAACGACTACCATGACCTGCTGTGGTTCGGGCACACTCCCAGTAAACTTGAACTGACCGTTCTTAATTTCGGTGGAGTCAGTTTCTTTCCAGGCACCTTCTTGTATGGTTACAAGAAAGGCTTTAGCAGGCATTTTTAAACCCGGTAGCTTTCCGGATATGGTAAAGCTTTTTTGCGCTGCTGCCATAAACGGCAGTAGCAGCATGCATAAAAATAAGTTTTTCATATTTTCGTTTTAAACCATCATGGATTACAAAATCCATGATGGTTGTTAAATTAGTTCAATAATAGAATACCGCCTACAAAACCAATGTTATAGGTGATTGTTGCTGATGCTATGTACGGATTTGCAGCCAAAATGGTGAAACGTAAGTATCTGGCTGTAGTTGCTGAAGGAAAATTTATAGTGTGCATCCTTGCAGCATTACTCACATTAATTGTATGAGTTCCCTTGTCTGTCCAGGTTACATTATCCGAACTGGTTTCTACTTTAGCGGAAGTGGTTAAGCCTCCCATAGCAGCAGTTATACCTGTTGGAAAGAAGTAATCCAAGCCAGTAAAGGTTAGACTTCTGCCATAATCAATAGTTAAAAACTGTGGCAGCGGTATAGTATTTGAACTTGCCCAAAAAGTTGTACCTGTAGTTGCATCCACAGCCCTACTTGCTACGTTAGTTCCAAATGTGGAAGAGGCAGTAGCTGTAACAGTAAACCCTGTATGACTCACATAACGTGGTTCTTTCGTATTAAAAACATAATAGATTACTTTACGTGTCTTGGGATCCTGTGATACGCCGTCAACAGATGCAATCGTTAACGGAAGTACATAAGTGGTGAACGGCTGCAGTGTGGTCTGAAAACTAAGATTTAATACAGCCGTCTCTGAAACGCTAGACCCAGCAGCTATGGCTACCGTTGGCTTATAATAAAGATAACTTTTTGTAGGAAGCAAAAGGGCTGCACTACCATACTTCAACTTGTAATCGGCTATTTTAGTTGTGTCGGTCGCAAAGGTTACGTAATGAACATCCGGCGAGGTATTGCCTTGAAGTGTCGCTTTCATTTCCACGCTAACTACCGATACGTTTCTGATGTCAAAATCCCTCACCACTACGTCTGATGAAGCTGGCACATCAAAAGTTACACTACCTTCTGGCAAGGATTCTCGGCTGGTTTCATCTTTTTTGCAAGCCATAAACAATAGCACTACCGTGCATATTGTCAATAAATTTAATTTGTATGTCTTCATCTCTTAATTGTTATGGATTTTGGGGCATATCTGGGTTAAAGGCAGTTACTTGTATGGGTATTTGAAGCGTGTATCTAGAACTGTGTGGCTCAAGCGTAGCAATTTGTGTTCCCTGCGCATTGGTGCGGCTTACAATCGGCATCCTGTTCTCCATGTCAAATCTTCGCATATCAAACCAGCGCAAAGTATGAAAAGGCAATTCACGCCTTCTTTCTGCTAGTACTTCATTAAATACCGCTTCTTGACTCGTTGAAGTAAAATCCCTGCTTGCAAGCGGAGTTCCCGTATACCTGTTCCTTCGCACCTGATTCAGGTGGCTGAGTGCATTAGTGAGGCCTGTTGGACTTGTGCCGCGCGCAGCACACTCGGCTGCAATTAAGTGCATTTCCTGCACTGTTGTCCCAGAGTTAGTTAGTTGGAAGGTTGGTGTAACTGCAGCTGCGTAAAAGGCAGTCACGCCTCTTGCTGTACTGGTCCAGCTTGAATATAAAAGTGTCCTTCTTGCGTCGTTGCTGGCAAATGAACTTTTTAAATCTAATGCTATCGGAATACCGGCAGCAGCATATCCTTTTCCATAAATCGCGTCTGGGTGAGAAACTACATTCAAAGTAGCGGGAAATGAAGCAGGAGTGGTGTAATCGATCATTGTTGCACGGGTATTCGCCAGAGCCAGTTCAGCATAGCGCAGCGCATCACTATATTCCCTTCTGTACAAGTAAACCCGTGCCAATACGCTGTAAGCAGCAGCCTTAGAGCCACGAAACCTTGCGCCGCTATTGTCATCAGGAAGGTTCGGGATGGCGGCATTGATATCCTCGATAATATGTAGATAAATTTCAGCAGATGTAGCTCTAGGTGGAGCTTTTTGGCTTACGTTATCTGACGTAACAAAAGGTACAGCCAAATCGGTTTCTGCAGATGCAGAGTTGTACGGCTTGGCATATTCATTCACTAAATAAAAATAAGAGAATGCACGGCCAAGTAATGCTTCGGCTTTTAGACTGTTCTTTTGCGACACAGTACCTCCCTGGGCATCGTCAATACCTAATAGCACAGTATTGTATAAACTGATTCGTTGAAAATGGTCGGCCCATAGGTAAGCAGGTGCCGTTACATCACTGGTCAATTGTGGTTGCCATGTGTAAGCGAAGTCAGGAACAGTAATTGGCGGAGTATTTACGCTTAAGTAATCCATATTGTCCGTCATGTAATCCAAATAAGGAGTTGTCAATTCTGTTGTGAATACAACTGCGTTTAACCAAAGATCAAAGTCATTTGTTGTTTTCAGCAACTGCTTGCCCTTTGGTTCAACATCCAGATATTTATCGCAACTGCTAAAAAGCATAGTGCAAAAAATTAATTGGGCGGCTATATATTTAAATTTTTTCATTCGTGTAAATTCTAAAAGTTAGTGAATAAACCTAGCGTATATGTAGGTGTTAAATATGATTTTGCATAGCTCCCAGATGCCATACTAAAATTATAGCGGTTAAACCCAACAGAATACAAGTTTGAAGCCTGAGCTTTGATCTCAAAGTTCTTGAAACCCGCTTTTTTAATGATACCGATGTCATTCAATCGGTACGAAACCGTTAGGTCACCTAGCGTCATGTAATCACCATGAACTACATAGTTACTGTTATAACGGTAAGCCAATCCTGGCGCGAAGCTATTCAGATCGGTTAAGTTTGGAATATCTGTGTTCGCTTCATCACCTGGGACCCTCCAAAAGTTATTTGACCCCAGTAAAGGTCTGTTGTCTGCTGGCGTAGGTCGTGGAACTCTAACTTTAAAACCACCATAATAATTAATCATGGCGAAGAAATAAAAGTTGCCAACGTCAACCCGGTTACTAAGTCCACCATTAATTGTTGGAATCGTTGTTCCCGAATACTGAACCAATCCTGAATTCTTATCTGACATTGCAGTAACTAAAGGCGTTCCGGTAGAACTGGTGTTAACCACGAATGGTGTTCCATTTTGATCATATATAATTGGATGACCCTCGTTATTCAGTCCACGTGTATCATAAGAGAACATCGCGCCCACTGGATAACCACTTACATATCCCAGTACATCAAGAATCTGTGGATCATAACGTCCTGTCCTATTTACATCAAGTACTTTGCTAGTATTTCTTGCTATCACAATACCTGTATTCCAGTTGAATTTGCTGGTAGACCACCAATCCGCGTTCAAACTAAACTCCAGACCGTTATTCTTGATGGTGGCATAATTGATTAAGGCAGAGCTGGCGCCAAGGGTTGGGTCAATCGCTGAATTACCCATCACATCGGTGGTTTTTTTATTGTAATATTCAAAACTACCTCTGATACTCTTGAAAATACTATAGTCCATTCCCAAGTTTAAGTTTTGAGTCTGTTCCCAACGAAGACCAGTATTGGCATTGGAGAATAATACAAGTGAGGGAAGTGTAGGTGTATTGGAAACATTATTCTGGGCCTGAGCGATTACTTGTGGAAGTGAAAGTTTTGCAACATTTCCGTTAAATCCATAGGCGGCACGCAATTTTAATTGGTGAATCCAGTTCAAATCGCTAATGAAACCCTCATTTTGAATATTCCAGGCAGCCCCCAGGGACCATAGCGGCTTGTACTTGTATTTTGGATCACTACCAAATAGGTTCGACTGGTCTATACGAATACTTCCCGATAAGGAATAGGTATCCTTAAAGGAATAAACAACATTAGAAAAAGCCGATAAAAACCGGTCGTCATTATAGGTCTGGTTAAAAAAATTGGTCAATGCCCCAAGAGTATTAGATGTAACTAACGTACCTCTAACCGACGCCAAACCGTTAATTATAGAAGCATAATCAACTGGCTGCTGCAGCAAACTCTGATCGTTATAACCAAAATAAGATGCTAAATTACTCTTATTCACAACGCGGCGTAATTCAGTTCCTGCTATACCGTTGAGAGAATGATTACCGATTCTCTTATTATAATTTAATTGTGCCCTTGTAGTATAACCGGTTGAAGTTGTATTCTGCTGACGCAAGAAATCCCCGTCGGGAATATTCCTCTTAAACACCAATGCAGGATTAGCTGGCGTTGGCGTTACCGTGTAATTATTAACCCATGAGTTTACTTCATTAGAACCTTGACCAGCTAGGTGCCTTAACTCTGAACGGGATGTTTCATACACACCGCCAAACAATAGATTAAACCCTTTTCCAATCTCGTAGTTAAAATTGGCTATAGTCTTGTTGTTTAAAGTACGTGTTGTATTGCTTACTTTATTCGCTTCTATAAGCGGATAATAGTTTTGGTCTAACAGGCCTTGTGATAGCAGTACATTGTTATAAACCGGTGCATAACTTTGTGAAATCACGGCGGCAGGTTTACCATTCACATCCTCATAGCGTTCATAACCTGCGTAAGAAGCAGGGCCAGGTATAGGCGCACCATTAACTCTGTTGCCCTGGAACTCTGTGGTTAGCTCCAAGCTTAGCTTTTTTGCAAGTTTAAGCGTAGTGCGACCAGTCAACTGAAACTTATTATTGTCATTCAGGATAGAATTATTACGGTTTCCGGTATAATTTGCGGTAATATAATACAGCGCGCTCGGTACCCCACCCGAGACATTTAGGGTGTTTGTTTGTGTAATTGCCGTCCTTTGGAATAAGCGACTGTAATCGTCAAGATTGTCATAGCTAGCCAGTTCTGCAAAAGAGGTTTCAGCCTGTGCCTGTGTAATAATTCCAGCAGCAAGTTGGGCCTGTATATAATATGGGATGCTGCGCCTAATGTTACCCCCCAAAGATCCTGGCGCGTATAAAGCAGTCCAACTGGACGGAGTAACAATTAGCGCCTGCCTTTCACGAATGTAACTGGCATTGATGCCCGACGCATTTGGATCCCAGCGATAACGGCTATAATTTTCCTCTGGCGTTAGACCCAGAGTGGTACGGAAATTGAACTGTGCAGCACCCGGCTTAGCCTGTTTTCTTTCGATAACAATTACACCGTTAGACGCCCTGACCCCATAAACGGTAGCGGCGGCTGCATCTTTCAGAATAGTAACAGAAGCAATCTCATTTGGATCAATCATGTCAAGTGTTAATTCTGTTGGATAACCATCCACTACAATTAACGGACTTTGATTGGCCGACATGGTAGAAATACCACGAATATTGAACAAAGGTCTGGTAGTTTCACCAAGGCCAGGAGTGGTACTGGTAAATGGAACGCTGTTGTTAATCATCAACCCAGGTAACCTATTAATTAATCCATCCAGGAAATTAGTGCTGATGCGCGACTCATATGCCTTAGTACCAATTTGTGAAACCGCACCTGTGCTTTGCTCTGGTTTAATACGCTGATAACCTGTATTTACGGTTACAGCAACTTCTTGCAATTTCCCTACGCCTATAGACATGCGGATTACACCCAAATCTTTGACAGATTTAACCTCAATTTCATTATAACCTACATAACTAATAACCAATGTGGCGCCTTCCTCAACATTCTGCAAAGAGAATGTACCCTCCGCACCCGTCCTGGTAAAAGTTTTCTGACCTTTAACCATTACATTAGCACCAACCAGCGGTGCACCGGTTAAAGAATCTACTACTTTACCAGACACATCAATTGCAAGCAGACGATCAACAAATTTTTCAAACAGAGTTTTAGGCTTTGCTTTTAATGTCACCGTACTGTTGTTAATTTCGTAGGTAATCGGCTGATTCTCAAAAATCTGGTCTAACACCTTCGCCAATTCTACATTCTCGACATTAATATTTACAAATTTTGCTTTGTCTAATAATTCACCGGCCACTACAAAATCATAACCGCTTTGTTTCTTGAGTTCCTTAATAACACCTTCCAAGCGAGCGTTGGTTTTAGTCAAACTGATTTTCTGAGCATAGCCAGATGCACTGACCTGCATAATGGTAGCAATTAAAATAACGGTGGTTAATCGCATTATCAGCCAAATTTTATGGATAATACCCTCTGGCATACCCTGTTTAATATCTTGTTTTCTAAACATTTCATTTTGTTTGCGACAAAATCTTAGCGGCCAAATGAGAGACCGTCAACATTGCTTTACTGAGCAATATTGTCTAAGTTTGTTTGTCTGGTTTGTTACAGCATGCCTTTTGCCTCGAAAACTAGGGCATCTGCGGTTTAAGTTGATAATTCATTATCGAAGCCAGAATATACCATGTCCCGACTCCAATCGGGATTTGGTGTTTTTTCACCTGACTCCAGTTTCAATTAAGCCTTAGCTTTTCTGTCGTAGTGTTTTTTCCATTTGTTGAATTAGGTTAAAGAATCGGTTAGTTGTGTTGATCATATTACTTTACTTGTTACTTCACTTAGCTACAAAAATGGTTCTCCCCTCAATTTTAAAATGAACGTTTCCAGTTGCTTCAAGAGGGATCAATGCTTTTGATACGTTTTCAAAACGAGATACGGAACCCCAAAAAGTACCAGAAGGAATTTCTCCTTCGTAAACTACTTTTAGATTATACCAGCGTGCTATCATACGCATGATTTCTTCAATAGGCACTCTATCGAAAATAAACTTATTATTCTTCCATGCTATCGCCAGCTCCGTATCCACCTTGATCTGGTTAATCTGGCCATTGGAATTTACCGCTTGAATACCAGGCACCAGAATACTTTCCATTCCATTATCAGTCAACTTTACACTACCCTCCAGCAGCGTCGTCCTGAATACCTTTTCATCGTGATAAGCATTCACATTAAAATGCGTACCTAATACCTCCACCTGCTGGTTACCCGAACTCACTATAAATGGATGGACTTTATCTTTAGCTATTTCAAAATATCCCTCTCCTGTTAGCGCAACTTTTCGCTTCCCTTTTTCAAGCAATGATGCTTTATAGGTTAAGCTGGATGCCGAATTAAGCCAAACATTAGAGCCGTCGGGAAGGATCACTTCATAAGTTTCACCATTTGCTGTGCTAAGCGTGTTCATCCCCTCGTCATCAGCTGTTCCAATGATCTTATAAATCAGCTTACCGTTTGCTGTTTTACTGATGCTAACACCCGCTTCTTTTGCTAGCTCTCCATTTGCACCGGTAGTCAGGTTAATTTTTTTGCCATTAGCTAACGTTAAAGTAGCACCCTTAACTCCTGGGTTCACATCACTTGAATATTGGATCTCATTAATGTTTTCTCCGCCTGCTTTTCGGCCATTAAACCATAGGCCTGCCGAAATGATGAGGGTACTAATTGCAGCCGCTACTCCTATCTTAGTCCACAAATTAATACGCTTATTTCTAACTGGCTTCGATCGAATCCCGCTTTCTACTTTTTCGAACAAAGCTGCGCTATCCACCTGATGGTAGCTCCTCAATTTTTTATCTAGTTCTTGCTCGTTCAAATACGTTTCGTAACGTTCTTGATTACTAGCGCTTGAATTCAACCAACCATCCAGTTCCGCCTGTTCTTTATCGCTAATTGCCCCATTAATCTTAGCGGCAATCAAACGGGCTACATAAAATTCCTTTTCGAGCATTTTTTTAATATCATTTGAAAAATAAAGCACATTATCTTCTTCCTCTACGGTAGTTATTTATATAGAAATCCCATATCAAGGAAAACAACCAACAAAAACTAAACTTTTTTTTATAGATAAGATAATAACGGTAATCGAGAGCAGCCGAAAATCAAAAATAGATCCAAATCCTCAGCAATCATTTGGAACTTATAGATGCCTGTCAATAAAAAAAAGGAAAGCCAGCTGTAACGTGCCTGATAAACCTTTTTTCAAAAACTGGGCCCTGAGCATTTCAATTGCTCTGGTTTTATGATTCCGTACGGTCTGTACACTTAAATTGAGTAAAAGCGCAATTTCATCGGTCTTTTTCCCTTCAAAGTATAGGAGTTTAAATACATCTCTGCATTTTTCCGGAAGACCCTCAATTTCTCCTGCAAGAATATCAACAATTTCAGTATCAATTATTTCGTATAAGATTTCTTCACTGTTCTCATCCAATTGCTTGTAGTAAAGATCCTGGGCAGCGGTCTTACGTTTTAAATCCCTTAAGTACTTTAAACAATTATTTCTGCAGCTGATATACAAGAAAGCCTTTAGTTTTTCTGGATGGTCAAAATTCTCTCTGCGTTCCCAAAGTTTAACAAAGCATTCTGCAACGATATCCTCCGCCTGGGGAATGTCCTGAACTAATTTACCAGCAAAATAACATAGTGAATGGTGATGGAGCTTAAAAAAATGAGCCAGCGCGTCCTCATTGCCGGCAGACAATTCGTTGACCCAGTTCGTCTCTTTCTCCATTAACATTCCCGATGGTTTAGTTTCCGCGAATAAATGTAAAAAAAAACGCACATAAAGCACGCAATATTCTAATTATGTATGGCTAAAAGCAGAACATGGAATTCCGATGTTGAACGTTGCCTATTCATAATCCCAAAGTAATAATTGACATCACCCTTCATTCTTGCCATTCATTCCCCATACTTTTGTTCTATATGAAAGTTGATATCTGGTCTGACGTACGCTGTCCATTCTGTTATATTGGAAAACGTAAATTTGAAGCTGCCCTTGCGCAATACGAACACAAGGACAATGTTGAAATTGAATGGCATAGCTTTGAGCTTGACCCCAATGCTGAAACCCTGCCAGACCTAAACGCAGTTGATTATCTGGCAAACAGGTATGGCCGTCCGCGCGAATGGGCAGAAGAAATGCATCAAAATGTAACTGATACAGCTGCCGAAGTAGGCTTGCAATTTAACCTCGAAAAATCTGTAGTTGCCAATTCCTTTGATGCCCACCGTCTAATCCAACTCGCAAAAACTGAGGGGCGCGGAGATGAAATTGAAGAGCAACTTTTTAAAGCCTATTTTACCAATGGTGCAGATATCAGTGATCACAATACCTTGGTAGAAATTGCCACTGCTGCTGGCTTGGACAAATTCACCGTAGAAACTATGTTGAAGAGTAAAGACTTTACAGATGAGGTTCGTTATGATGAGCAAACTGCACACTCCATCGGCGTTAAAGGCGTGCCTTTTTTTGTCTTTAACCAAAAACTGGCCGTATCTGGTGCTCAACCTCCAGAAACATTTTTAGCAGCACTGAAGCAGGCTGCTGAAGCTTGATGATAAAAGTAGCTAGTTAGACTAGCTAAGTAATCGATTCGTTTTATCGCAAGCAACCTCACTTTTTCCTACAATTGCCGTAACTTTGCTGGTATGAAAACACCGCCGCTCAATCTTCAGGAAGTCATCAGCAGTATCGTATCTGAACTTTACGCAACAGAAAAGAAGTACCTGAAAGCTTATGAGCAATTGGCTGATGCAGCACACACCGACGAGCTTCGTGCTGCCCTCTCGCCTGCGGGCACAGAAATAGAGAATCACATTACCCGCCTAAGTCATATCCTCGACCTGCTCAAATTGAAGCCTTCACGCATCAGTTCCGAAATTGATGAAGAACTGCTAAAAATGGCAAAGGAAGTATCGGGCTTTAAAAAACAGCATTCCATAATTAAAGACATACAACTGTTGCAATGCGCAAAGATGATTATCCATGTGAAAATCAGTGCCTACGAGTCGCTGCACTTTATGGCCAGCACCCGTAAAATGGAAGCTGCAGCAATGTTATTGGAACAATCCCTAAACGATAACAAAAACACAGCGGCATACCTTTGCCAAATAGAACAAAACATCCTATATCCACAAGCCGCTAAAGCAGAATAACCCAAAACTAAATGGAATATGCCGTGTTAAGTAACTGAATTTAACAATGCTTACCATGACCAATACAACAGAAGTAACCATTCACGCTGCTCGCCTCGGTGAGACAGAAGTGCTACAGGAACTGATCAACCAAAAAGCCGACATTAATGTACGTGATGAAAAGGGTTACACTCCCTTAATCATAGCCTGTTATAACAATAAGTATAAAGCTGCAGAGTTACTATTGGCAAATGGCGCCGAAGTAAACGCTATGGACCTGGGTGGTAACACCGCATTAATGGGCGTTGCTTTTAAAGGCTATGCAGACATTGCACAATTGTTGATTAGCAACGGTGCCGATTTAAACTTGCAGCATGGCAATGGAGGTACGGCTTTAATGTTTGCTGCGATGTTTGGCAGACAGGATGTATTGAAATTGCTGTTGGAAAAGGGTGCCGACAAAGCCATTCTAGATAAAAGAGGACTCTCCGTATATGACCTAGCTGCACAGCAGGGAAATTTAGAAGCACTGGAGCTGCTAGAGGCTTAAAACAAGATATAACAAGTATAGAAAAAGCCTGTAGATTAAAAATTTACAGGCTTTCTTAATTTATATAAAGTAAAGAACTTTTTAGGCTGGTACTTTTCTTGGCTTTTCACGATCCCAGAACCTGTGGCCTGCGATCGCTTTAATAAATTCTGATGCAAGCTTTTTGGCATCTTTGTGTATGACCACACCCGCTTCTGTCTCTTCAATATAAGTTGCGCTAATAACCAGCGAAGCATCATCATCCGCAGCTATCGCTTTGCAATGCTTGTATGCTTCATTTAAAAAGTGAATAGCATTAGCTTCAGCCTGTATGGCGGTAACACTTGCTTTTCCACCCGGAACGTATACCGCATCAAACAATACCGAGGCCGCTGTCAAGAAACTTTGATCTACAGGAACCTTAACTTTCCCCGCAGTGGTGATGCTACCAAGTCGCGGCGCAATGATTTCTGTAACTGCCCCATCTGCTTCTAATGCCGCTTTCACTGCGTTTAACGAATCATCATTCACACCGTCGGCTGCTAAAATAGCAACCTTCCTGCTTTTGATTGTATCTTTTATCGTATTGGCCATGCTCAACGCAGCTGAACTTTTTAAGGTGCTTTCAACTACAGTAGACTGGTAATCCTCTTGCTTCCCATCTGCGGGAACACTGCCATTTACAGGAAAGGCAGGGCTTTTAGGCAGTTCGATACCCAATCCAAATGCAACTTTTGAAGCAAGTGTTGCATCTATCTGGCTCAAAATTCCGAGCGTCCGTTCACGTATGGCTATAGTTTTAACCTTGCCTAACTCAAAGGTTAATGCGTCGATAATGTGGTTTTTTTCTGGCTCAGATTGGCTATTGAAAAACAAGGTTGCCTGGCTAAAATGGTCAAAGAAACTTTTGCTCCTTGCCCTTACTTTCCTAGCATCGATACGTTCTGAATAACTGGTAAACCCACCGTCTGCCTCTTTAACCTGAGCAGGATCATTATTACCTAACGAATTAGGATTATAACTGGTTTTTCCTCTATTGATCGTTTGCCTCATGTGCCCATCGCGCTGGTTATTGTGTACTGGCACAACCGGGCGATTAATAGGGATCTCATGGAAATTTGACCCTCCAAGTCTTAGCAATTGCGTATCTGTATATGAAAACAACCTACCCTGCATCAGTGGATCATTGGTGAAATCAATTCCCGGCACAATATGGCCTACATGAAAAGCCACTTGTTCCGTTTCGGCGAAAAAATTATCTGGGTTTCTATTCAAGGTCATTTTCCCAATACGCTGTACAGGCACCAATTCCTCTGGAATCAGTTTAGTTGGATCCAGAAGGTCAAATTCAAATTTAAATTCATCGGCTTCAGGAACGATTTGCACACCCAACTCCCATTCAGGAAATGCACCAGATTCGATAGCATCCCAAAGGTCCCTTCTGTGAAAATCAGGGTCCTTGCCAGAAATATTTTGCGCTTCATCCCAGGCTACTGAGTGAACGCCCAAAAGTGGTTTCCAATGAAACTTGACAAAACACGCTTCACCGGCTGCATTGACCAACCTGAAGGTATGAACTCCAAAGCCTTCCATCATTCTTAAACTACGGGGCAAAGCCCTATCGCTCATCGCCCACATCACCATGTGTGCAGATTCTGGCATTAGTGAAATAAAATCCCAGAAGGTATCATGAGCAGATGCTGCCTGCGGAATCTCATTATCTGGCTCTGGCTTAACGGCATGGATCAAATCTGGAAATTTAAGCGCGTCTTGGATAAAAAACACAGGCATATTATTGCCTACCAGATCGAAATTTCCCTCTTGTGTATAAAACTTAACAGCGAAGCCCCTTACATCTCTTGCCAGATCAGAAGATCCTCGTGATCCTGCGACGGTGGAAAACCTGACGAACACTGGCGTTTCAATTTCGGTATCGTTCAGGAACTGAGCTTTAGTTACTGCCGATTGGGATTTATATAGTTTAAAAACTCCATGAGCACCTGATCCACGTGCATGTACGATACGTTCTGGGATTCGCTCATGGTCAAAATGTGTGATCTTTTCCCGAAGTATAAAATCTTCCAGTAAAGTTGCGCCACGCTCTCCAGCTTTTAACGAATTCTGATCATCATTGATTTTTAAACCGTGATTTGTAGTCATTAATTCATCAGTGGCATCAGCCGTGTGCGGCATCAGCTTTTCTGTTTTACCGTTTTCAGGTTGTGGTACCAGTTTTTTATCGATGACTGCTTCCGTACCAGTTTTGGGAGGCGAATTTTTTTTGCTCATGTTCTTGTGTTTAGTCTGTTTTATCGCACTGACAACACCTCAATTTTCTGTTTGTTTCAATATAATTCAATTAAAAATCATATTTCTTACTGAATTATTAATTTCATTAAACGTAAAATAATTAACTTAGCAGTAGGCTATTACAGGGCTTTAGCTGTCACATTGGTTGGGTATTGAATTTGAACAGATTCGGAATGACCCCACCATGAGCCCACGGTGACCCCACCATGAGTCCACGTTTTTCTTATAAAAGCGTGGACTCACTATGGTTTTATAGCCGGGTAACTGTAGGATCAAGCAAAACCAGGCCCGAGCAGTGCCAGAAGAAGACTAAACTAATTATTAAATAAAAAATGGCAATATTCGACGGAAAACACCTTAAAGGATTAACGGGTAATGTAATCAGTAGAAAAGGAAAAAATGGCAAAACAATTGTACAAAGCGTACCTGAGTATGTTAAACAAACGGAAGGGTCTAAACAGGCTGCAAGCGTATTTGGTAATGCCAGTGCATTGAGCAAATCGTGGCGGTTAGAATTAAACGATGTAAATTTTGACCTGAACGATGGCGGGATGGTCAATAGGTTAACTACTGCCAACCGAGCTATCCTTGAGCATTGTCATAATAAGGCTAATAAAACATATTCTTTTGATGACAGTAGTTTCAATAACATCAAGGGTTTTGAGTTTAACATCAATTCCCTACTTTCCAATAACTTCTGGGTAACTCCAGTTATTACGCATGAGGATACCATATTAAAGGTTAGCATCCCCCACTTTGATGTTCCTGAACAACTGAAATTTCCTTTGCGCACGAACTACTGCGAAATTTTCATCACTATTTGCTATGTGGTTCTTGAACAAGGATTAACCAAACAGAATGAAGTTCATAGCTTTTCTGTAACTGACGAACAGCAAACTGTAGAAGCACAGGAATTCAATTTTTCAGCACCTGACGGATGTCTATGTGTAGTTGCTATGGGTTTGAGGTTTGCCCGTCGGTACAACAACATTCAAACAATTTACAACACAAAAGACTTTAGTCCAGCGGCCATAATTGGTCAGACGCTTACACCAGGTACTTTTATAGATCCGCCGGCACGTGTAGAAAACGGCAGGTTTTACGGCAAGGAATGGAGCAAAATAGATAAACTCAATTTATAATTCCTTACTTTTGTTTTCCGTAAAAACCCTGTTATAGATGAAACAATATTTAGATTTAATGCAGCATGTGCTGGATGAGGGTGCGCAAAAGCACGACCGAACCGGGACTGGAACAATCAGTGTTTTTGGCTATCAAATGCGTTTTAACCTGCAAGATGGTTTTCCTATGGTAACCACTAAAAAGCTGCACCTTAAGTCTATCATTCATGAGTTGATCTGGTTTTTGAGTGGCGACACCAACATTAAATATCTTAAGGATAATGGTGTAAGGATTTGGGACGAGTGGGCAGATGAAGACGGAAACCTGGGGCCGGTTTATGGCTCACAGTGGCGGTCATGGCCTAAACCTGATGGTGGCCATATTGATCAGATCACTAACATCATAAATACTATAAAGAACAACCCGGATTCCAGGAGGATAATTGTTTCGGCATGGAATGTGGCAGAAATTGAAAACATGGCCCTTCCACCATGCCATGCTTTTTTTCAGTTCTATGTGGCTGATGGAAAGCTTAGCTGCCAGTTATACCAACGCAGTGCAGACATTTTTCTGGGCGTACCTTTCAATATTGCATCTTATGCTTTGCTAACCATGATGGTTGCACAGGTATGTGGTTTACAGTACGGAGATTTTGTACATACGCTTGGCGATGCACACCTTTATAATAACCATATTGAACAAGCGAAGCTGCAATTGAGTCGCGAGCCAAAGAAATTACCTGTTATGCACATCAACCCTGACGTTAAAGATATCTTTGATTTCAAATTTGAAGATTTTACATTGAGCGACTATGAACCGCATCCACACATTAAAGGAGTAGTTGCTGTATGATCGTAACTGCAGTTGTGGCCATTGCGGAAAACAATGCCATAGGAAAAGACAATGAGTTGCTTTGGTACCTACCCAATGACCTGAAACACTTCAAAGAAATAACAAAAGGGCATACCATTATAATGGGCCGTAAAACTTTTGATTCTATCAAAAAACCTTTGCCACACAGGCGCAATATCGTAATCACCAGAGATCCTGATCTGAAGATTGCAGGTGCAGAGGTAGTTAATTCTGTTGAAGGAGCACTAAAATTAGCAGAAGGTGATGGAGAGGTATTCATAGTTGGAGGTGCTGAAATCTACAAAATGGCGATGCCGGTGACCGATAAAATTTACCTGACTACAGTGCACAAGCGCTTTGAAGATGCCGATGCTTACTTTCCTGAAATTGATGGAAATTTATGGAAGGAAACCGCTTCAGAAACCCACCTGCCGGACGAAAAGCACAACATCAGCTTTACGTTTTCTACGCTTGAGCGTAAATAACTTAGCACCTATAATAAAAAATTGAATAGGTGGTCTATTAATTAAAAAAATAATTAGATTTGCCGACTTGTTAAAAAAAGATATAGCTGAAATAGACTAATAATTACAAACAAAAAATGCAGGGTAAAGGTTTTATTAAATTTATGGCAATACTATTAGGTATTGTCTGTGTGTATTCTCTCTCATTCAACTTTGTTACTTCAAAGGTTGAAAATGACGCAAAAGCGTACGCCAAAGGTGATCCTCTTAAAGAGAAAGCTTATTTGGATTCAATGGCAACTGTTAAAGTTTATCCTGTTTTCGGGTTTGACTATCAGTTCTGCAAAGAAAAAGAAATTAACCTTGGGCTAGACCTTAAAGGTGGTATGAACGTAACGATGGAGATATCGTTATCAGAATTGGTTAAATCTTTAGCCAACAACACTGATGATGTAAACTTTAATCAGGCGTTATCAACCGCACAAACTCAGCTAAACGCAGGTGGTAAAGACTATATCAATTTATTTGTAAATGCTTTTGAAAAGCTTTCTCCAAATGTGAAACTGGCAGATTTCTTTTCTAATCAAGATAATGCGAGTGTTTTGAAGCCTGATGCTACTAATGCTGAAGTAAAAAGCTATTTGTCTAAAGAAGCTACCAGCGCAATTGATCGTTCATTTATCATCATCAGAAGCCGTATTGATGGTTTCGGTGTAGTAAGTCCGAACATGCAAAAACAAGAAGGTACCAACCGTATCCTTATTGAGATGCCGGGTGTACAAGATAAAGAGCGTGTTTACAAATTACTTCAAGGTTCTGCAGAACTTCAGTTCTGGAAAGTTTACGAGAGTCAGGAAGTATATCCAATTTTCGAAAACATCAATAAAACCCTTGCTGCTACTTTAAAAGCTACTGATACTACTAAGGCTGTAGCTGATACCTCTGCTGCTACAGGAAGTAAATTAGCTGGCTTATCTAAAAATAAGAATACTAAAGATACTGCTGCATTAAGAAGCGATGCACTGGCAAAAAATCCATTGTTTGCAGTACTAAATATCCCTACTTACCAAGGAGAGAACGGTCAGCAGCAATTGCGTCCGGGTGCTGTTGTAGGTTGGGTAGCTCAAAAAGATACTGCTAAAGTAAATGCATTCTTTAAAAGACCTGAGATTGCCGGTATCATTCCACAGAGTATGAAATTCATGTGGAGTGTTAAACCAGCAGATCTTGGTGTACCTGCAACTGGTGGTGCTGCTAAAATATTTGAATTATATGCTATTAAAGTAACGTCTACTGACGGTAAGCCTGATTTAGGTGGTGATGCAATCGCTGATGCCCGTGCTGATTTTCAGCAAGGTAACAAGCCTGAGGTTACGATGAGGATGACTGGCGAAGGTGCTGCGAAATGGAAAAAGATTACTGCGGAGGCTGCTGCTGATGCTAATAATAAAAAAGCCATTGCAATTGTATTGGATAACACCGTATACTCAGCTCCTACTGTTCAGGATGAAATCTCTGGAGGTAACTCTTCAATTACTGGTAATTTCACAGTTAACGATACACAAGATTTAGCCAACATCTTAAAGGCTGGTAAACTACCTGCTCCTGCACGTATTGCCGGTAGCTATGTAGTTGGTCCGACTTTAGGTGCACAAGCTATCCATGATGGTCTGATCTCTTTCGTAATTGCCTTTGTTGTGATCCTGATCTTTATGGCTTTATATTACCATAAAGCAGGTTGGGTTGCCAACTTTGCCTTATTATTAAACTTGTTCTTTATCATAGGTACCTTAATCTCACTGGGTGCGGTATTGACACTTCCTGGTATTGCGGGTATTGTCTTGACCATCGGCTTATCGGTGGATGCGAACATCCTGATCTTTGAGCGTATCCGTGAGGAACTTGCCCAAGGAAAAAATACTGCGGTAGCTGTTAAAGAAGGCTTTAAACATGCAATGCCTTCTATCATTGATAGTAACGTTACCTTATTCATCTTAGGTGCAATTCTTTACGTTTTTGGTAGCGGCCCGGTTCAAGGTTTCGCAACTACCTTATGTATTGGTATCCTTTCTTCTCTTTTTGCTGCTGTGGCAATTTCAAGGGTAATATTTGATTCGATGCTGGAACGTAAATCTGAAATCACTTTTGATAACAGCGTAACCCGTAATGCATTTAAAAACGTTGCCTTCAACTTTGTTGGTCGCCGTAAAATATACTACATCATCTCTACTGTAATCATCGTTCTTGGTGTGGTCTTCTATTTCAAAAATGGCGGATTAAATCTTGGGGTTGACTTCAAAGGTGGTAGAACTTACCTTGTTCACTTTGATAAAGGTGTAAATACAGAGGATCTTAAATCACAGTTAAACCCTGTGTTCGGTAATGAAACTCCTGAGGTTAAAACTGCAGGTGAGGATAGCCAGGTTAAGATCACGACTACGTTCCACATTGAAGATCAAAACACGACAACTGATAAATTGGTTGAAGATGCGTTGAGAAAAGGCTTGGATCCAACGGGTAATAAATATGAAATTGTAAGCTCACAAAAAGTAACGCCTATCATCGCAAGTGATATCGTTAACGGTGCATTCTATGCGGTATTGATCTCGTGCTTATTCATGTTTATCTACATCGTAGTTAGGTTTAAGAAATGGCAATATGGTCTGGGTGCGGTTATCGCATTGTTCCATGATGTTTTAATGGTGTTGTCATTCTATACCATACTTGATGGTGTGATGCCATTCTCATTAGAAATTGGTCAAGATTTTATCGCAGCGATTTTAACGGTAATGGGTTATACCATGACTGAAACAGTTGTTGTGTTCGACAGGATTCGTGAGCGTTTAAAAGAAGCTGGTAAAGAAGATTTGCATGGCGAGGAGCGTAACACATTGATCAACTTCGCGCTGAACAGTACTTTAAGTCGTACCATCTTGACTTCATTAACCGTATTCTTCGTACTATTGGTGATCTTCATCTTTGGTGGAGACAGCATCCGCGGATTTATCTTCGCATTGCTAATTGGTCGTATCATCGGTACTTACTCATCACTTTGTATCTCTACCCCTATCGTTATCGATTTAGGTGGTAAAGAAACAAAGTAAGTAACAAAAGAAATATAGATTTTTAAAAGGCACCCAAACCGGGTGCCTTTTTTTTGTTATTTTGTGCACCATGGATCCGATCAAACTAATTGAATGCCCGCGTGATGCCATGCAGGGTATTCATCATTTTATTGATACAGACTTAAAGGCAAAGTACATCAACCTTTTGCTAAAGGTTGGTTTTGACACCATAGACTTCGGTAGCTTTGTTTCTGAAAAAGCCATCCCCCAATTACGGGATACCAAAGAGGTCTTAAATAAACTAGATTTAGACGGCAGCAACTCAAAGCTACTGGCTATTGTGGCGAATATAAGAGGTGCTGAAGCTGCTATATTGCATGAAGAGATTACTTACCTGGGTTTTCCTTTTTCTATATCTGAGACCTTCCAGCAGCGCAATACCAATTCAAGCATTGAAGAATCTATGGAAACCGTAAAAAGAATGCTGGAGCTTTGTGACATCACTGGGAAGCATGCTGTGATTTACTTGTCTATGGGGTTTGGAAATCCATATGGTGATCCATGGAATGAAGATATTATCTCTCATTGGGCGAAGGAATTGGTTAATGCGGGTGCTGGCATTCTTGCGCTTTCTGATACCACTGGCGTTTCTACACCAGAAAAGATCAAACAGATTTTGCCCTCATTGATTGAGGATTTCCCGACAACTGAGATTGGCGTCCATCTTCATAGCACACCTAACGCGCGATTGGAAAAGATTGAGGCCGCCTACGAAGTGGGCTGCAGGCGATTCGATAGTGCGTTAAAAGGTTTTGGGGGCTGTCCAATGGCAGCCGATGAACTTACTGGTAACATGGCAACCGAGGATCTGATTGCATTTCTGGAAGGCAAGGGAGAGGTCCTGAATTTGAATATGGAAAAATGGCAGGAGGCGGTACAGTTATCCAACTCGATATTCTCCTAAGCTGAGACATGAAGTTGGCCGACTAGGCCTTCTTGACCATTTTGAAATGTTGGATTCCGGCTTCCTCAAATTGATCACCTTCAGCTGCAAACCCAAACTTTGCGTACAAGCCCATGGCGTCTAATTGCGCATTTAAATAGATGTAGTGTGCATCTTCTGGCAAATCTGCCAGCGCGGCGGCAACTAGTGCCTGTCCAACTCTTTTCCCTCTATGCCCTGACAAGACAGCAAAACGTTCCAATTTATACCCCTTGTCTGTTTTGCGCCATCTGCATGCACCCACAGGTTGGTGGTCTAAAGTCGCGAGAAAGTGTGTGGATTCTTCTTCATTTTCCCATTCCAGTTCGGGCGGACAGTTTTGCTCCTCAACGAAAACGATCTTCCTTATGGAAAATGCTTGTTCCAACTCTTCCTTAGTAGTAATCTTTATGACTTGTAATGGTTCCATAGTTTTAAAGCAACAAAAAAAGCGCCACAATAAGTTAGTTGCCCGCCAGGATGACGGGTGCAACAAAAAATAGGCGTTACAAGATAAATTCCTGTAACGCCTATATTATTTAAAAGGGCTGCGCTTATATTTTATCGCTGGCGTCTTTACAGTTAAGATCTTCAAATGCTTGCTTTAAGCGGGCAACAAATTGCTCTTCGCCTTTACGCAACCATACGCGTGGATCGTAATATTTTTTGTTTGGTTTATCGTCACCATCAGGGTTACCAATTTGTGCCTGAAGGTAACCTTCATTTGCTTTATAGTAGTCTAAGATACCTTCCCAGAATGCCCATTGCATATCGGTATCGATGTTCATTTTAATAGCTCCGTAAGAGATCGCCTCTCTGATTTCTTCTTGTGAAGAACCTGAACCACCATGGAATACAAAGTTAATAGGTTTCTCAGCAGTTAAGCCCAATTTCTCTTTGATGTAGTCTTGAGAATTTTTAAGGATTACTGGTTGCAACTTAACGTTACCTGGTTTGTAAACACCGTGAACATTACCAAATGCCGCAGCAACAGTAAATTTATCACTGATTTTACTTAGTTCTTCGTAAGCGTAAGCAACTTCAGATGGTTGAGTGTACAATTTAGAACTGTCCACATCGCTGTTGTCTACACCATCTTCCTCACCGCCTGTAACACCAAGCTCGATTTCGATAGTCATACCCAACTTCGCCATGCGCTCAAAATACTTAGTGCAGATTTCCATGTTTTCTTCGATAGACTCTTCAGAAAGGTCTAACATATGCGAAGAGAACAAAGGTTTGCCTGTTTCAGCAAAGAATTGCTCACCGTGGTCTAATAAACCATCTATCCAAGGTAATAATTTCTTCGCTGCGTGATCTGTGTGCAGGATAACTGCAACGCCATAGTGCTCAGCCAATAAATGTACATGCTTAGCTGCAGAAACCGCACCTAGAACACATGCCTTAAGGTTGTCGTTGTTTAGGGTTTTACCGGCGTAAAATTGTGCACCGCCGTTTGATAACTGAATAATTACAGGTGAATTTACTGCTTTAGCAGTTTCCATTACCGCATTAATGGTATTTGTTCCTGTTACGTTTACCGCAGGTAGTGCAAACTGGTGTTTTTTAGCCTGTTCAAATAATTCCTGAACGGCATCTCCGTAAATTACGCCTTTATAGCCTTTTAAACTCATCTTTAATATTTTAATGTGCGCCGAAGTTATTGAAAATAATCGCTTTGCACAAGTCTGCCCAGCACTATTTTACATATTGAACAATGCCGATAGAAACTGCGCAACTGGAAACGCATAGTATTGATTTTTTTCGTTTCTTTGTACTCGCATTTTTCAGGAAATAACATGGCTTGGTTTAAGAGAGAAAAAAAGGTATCAGTACAACTACCGAAGAAAAGAAGGAGGCTCCGGACGGTTTATGGAACAAGTGCCCAAATTGTAAGAAAGCACTCCATACTACAGATCTGCTGGAGAATAAATATGTTTGTCAGTATTGCAATTATCATTTAAGGGTTGGAAGCAAAGAATACTTTCAGGTACTTTTTGACAACAATGAGTTTACAGAACTATTCGGCAACCTAACTTCGGGAGACCCGCTTCAGTTTACAGATACTAAGCCTTATGCCGACCGTTTGGTAGAGAGCATGAACAAAACAGGCTTAAAGGATGCGATTAGAGCTGGCGTGGGTAAGATTGAAGGTCAGGACCTGGTTATCGCTTGTATGGACTTCAATTTTATTGGTGGCTCTATGGGCTCAGTAGTTGGCGAAAAGATTGCACGTTCCATTGATTATTCTATAAAACATAAGATACCATTTCTGATGATCTCCAAATCTGGTGGTGCAAGGATGATGGAGGCAGCATTTTCATTAATGCAGATGGCTAAAACATCGGCCAAACTTGCGTTATTGAGTCAGGCTAAAATCCCATACATTTCTTTATTAACAGATCCTACTACCGGTGGAGTAACTGCATCTTATGCGATGCTGGGCGATATAAACATTGCTGAGCCAGGCGCTTTAATCGGTTTTGCCGGTCCGCGGGTTATTAAAGAAACGATAAAAAAAGATTTACCTAAAGGTTTCCAAACTGCAGAATTTGTACTGGAACACGGTTTCCTGGACTTTATCGTTGACCGCAGGGAGATGAAACACAAGCTGGCTTCTTTCCTCAAAATGGTGCATAACTAGTCAATTTAAGGTACTAAAGGGTAAGGCAACTTGGCCTTTAGTTCAATGAGTGTGAGTTCCTTTACTTCTCCACTATCATCATTAGGGAATAACAGGCAATATAAGATATTATGGGTTGGTGGGTCTACCACGATCTTGTAACAGTAATCTGGCTTGATTACTTTGTGACCGGGTTTCAAAAGCTTATCACTATATATCGCTCCTGCAATAACAAAAATGGGTTGCTGTTGCGACAGTTCTCTAACTTTTGTTTCCCACTGTTTCCAAATACCACGGTTAAGCTTGATGGTTTGAGGTACACAGTTGTAATAACAAAAGGTTTCCTGATCTAACTCACAATCATAGGCAAAATCCTCTGCATTGGCCAAATGGCCTTTGTCATACCCAGTACCAGAATAATCTGAATCACCTGCAGTCTTCTCGTCACATTTCTTAAAGCTAAAACCTGCCCGATCACAGTCTCCCCCGCCTTTGGATAGCGTGTACGTAACATAAAGTGGGTTTTTAACCTGGTAAGAATAATAGGATTTATAGGCCGTCATCTTGATCACCTTATCTACCTGCTGTGCTAATGCCGAGCAGTAAATAAGGGTAAACAGAATAATGTTTAGGAGCAGTTTGTTTGTTTTCACTCTCGTAAACATACACATTAGCTACCTAAGAATGGTCTTAGTTTATAAAAATCTCGTCTACAAACATTACCGCAGGACTTCCTTTTCCCGGGTGCCATTCAGGGAGCTTTTTAGTGGTTTTTGCCACCAGCTTGATGCAAGAAAGCGTTTGCGGTTTAAATTGAACTTCAATAGTAACAATAAGGGGCTGATCGCCCAACTTCGCAGGTAAAGGACGATTGGTTCCGAGCAGTTTCAGGTGCTTTGGATCTTTACCGCCCCATACTTCAACCACCTGCGGCAATAAGGTATTATTTGCCAAATGGCGTATGGCATTGAGCCCTACAGATTGTACCAGCACTGGCTGTTTGAAAAGCATCAGGGTTTCCATATTGTTTTTGATATAGCCCGCCCAACGGCCCTGAAAAATATCAACCGTACCAAACTGCCCGTCTATCAATGCTGGAGCCCTTCCTCCATTGAGGTTTTCCTCCGGCAGCAATATATTGGTTATGCTATCTGGCTTAAAAGCACTTTTATAGAGTGGAAACTCAATAAGGTCGCTACTGATCCAGCCTTTTTTAAAACTACGTGTTTTGAGTACGGTATTGCTGCTGATGGGAATTGGATTTTTGTAAAGCATCGCTTTTAAACTATCAGGTTCCGAGCCATCTAATGTATACCTGATCTCCACTCCTTTTATGGCATGTTTCAATTCCAAGTTAAAAGGTTGTTTGAATAAACTGGATTCTACATTAAGCTTAGCTGGGTTGAGTTTCGCCGAAAACTGTCCTGTGCCATTAAATCCTGCGACAATTTCTATTTCGTTGTATTGCTTTTGGAGCTGTTTAATTTCTTTCGCACTTAATTTGGTTTCCCATAGACTAAGGTGTGTAATATCGCTCTTTGCCAGCAACTCGTTAACTAGTTTGTAGGTTACCTTGGTACCAGAAAGGGATAAGGCACGGAGATGTTCCAGATCGTTGAGGTATTTTAATCCGCTGCCGTTTATTTTGGTAAAGTTGAGAATCAGCTTGCGCAAATTTTTAAACTCGCTGATTTGCTTAAGGTCATTATCAACTACAGGCATACCACTCAAATTCATGGCAGTAACCTGCTTGCGGATTGGGTCTAATTCTTTTAGTACTCTCGACTTAAAACTGCTTTTATTAAATATGGTTACGGTTAAAGCAGGAGAATTTTTAGCTAAAGGCCATATTACCCGGTAATTGTTGCTCAACGTTTTGATATCGTCCTCACTGGCGGCACTGAAGTCGAATTCTTCCTCTTCATCTATTGGTCTTCTTACTGGGGTAAGGTATGCGGCCGACAAAATTCTTAATGAATCGGTATCAGCAAGATCCAATACCTTTTTCTTCATCTCTGCATTTTGCTGCACCCATAGTTTAAGAATCGCCGTTTCCTCATCCGTAAGCTGTGCTTCATCTTTAGGTGGCATATGCTTCTTTTCATCCATAGGAAGATGAATGCGTTGTAGCAAAAGGCTAATTTGTGCATTTCCAGGAACATAGAGCGGTCCCGTTTTGCCTCCTTTAATTATAGATTGTGCATCTGCCAGGATCAATCCACCCTTTGCTTTTTCAAGATTGTGACAGTTGAGGCATTTTTGAGAAAAAATAGGCAGGATGACATCCTCAAATACCCTGGCTTGCGCTATCGGGACTTTGGGGACGATAGTAGGCTTGCTTACCGGTTCGAGAACAAAGTTGTTGCCATGAGTTAATGTTGCCCCATAGTGTCCCGTTGCAATTAAAACTAACGTCAGTAATACAGCTCCGCCTCTTGCCGCAGCAGTCTTATACCAGGTGGCATTCCTGTACCAGTAAATCAATGAGCCAAGAAAAACAACACTGACCCCCGACCACTTGTGCCAATTTAACAAAGAACCACCATACGCCGGTTCTTTTGACAAGAACAAGCCCATAACTACAGTTATGGCAGCAAACAGTGTGGCAGTTAGTAACAGACCCGAGGTAAAGCTTTGATAGAGATTTTCTTTAGCATACACGGCTTTGAATCTGAAGAACTCCAGCACCATAGCCAGCATGAGAAGTACTATTGGAAAATGCAGTAACATGGGATGCATTCTACCAATAGGCATTAACCATTGTGGAATAATGACTTTGTGCCCTGCTACTAGTAAGAATACAATGAAAACATTTGCAACCAGCAGCAGATTCTCCGCAAAACCTTTAAGGGTCAATTTCATAGATCGCTATACGCGTGTAAATTTATAAGGATAGACCTTACCAGAAGCCCACTGCGCTACGTATAGATTCTCATCGTCATCTACGCAAACATCATGTGGATTGGCGAAGATCTTATCGGCTTGTATCATCGGTTGCAAAACGCCGTCTTTATATACAGGTGCTGTGCCTCCAATATTAGACACCACTTTATTGTTTTTATCCAGGATGGTAACAAAGCCTGTATTCTCATGATTAAGATCAGGAGAGCGCAGTACAGCAGCATACAGGTGATCCTTGTGAATAACAGGTCTGCAAACGCATGCGCCCGGTAAGGCAATTACTTCCAGCAAGTTACCTTGCATATCAAATCGTTTGAAGCAATTGCGGGTACGGTCGGTAACCAGCAAAGTTGGTTTTCCCTTTCGCTTATCAATACAAACGCCGTGAGCATTATCAAGATTCTTAGTTTCGTTGCCCCTACCACCAAAATGACTAATCAATTTACCATCTGCACCGTAATGAAACACATGCTGTTGACCGTAGCCATCGGCAATAAAAAAGCTGCCATCTTCTGCAACAGCAGTTTCCGTAGGGACAAACTCGTCTATCTTTTTGTAAAGACCGGTTTCCATCGGGCAATCTATAGTCATGATCACCTTACCATCTAAGGTAGTTTTGTAGACCTGATGGCGGTTGGTATCAGTAATAAAAAGATATTCTTTACCATTCTCTTTAGCCAAGGTCAAGCCATGTGCGCCCGGGAAGTCATGACCCCAGGATTCGAGTAGCTTACCAGATTTGTTGTAGATGAGAACATTGTTCTTTTTTTCATTAGTCAATAATATAATTCGGCCTTTGCTATCCTGTACCATTTCATGGCAATCATTTACAGGATTAATGGCCGGGTTGAGTTGACCCCACTTGGCATCCATACTGTATTGCATTTTATTATGGCCATACACTGGGCCTTTTGGTTTGGCCAGCATATCCTTAGCGATAAAAAAGCTTGCCGAAACTACAGTAGCGTGTTTGATAAAAGTTCTTCTTTCCATTTTATGCAATAATATCGTTTATTACTTTACCAGATACATCAGTTAATCTGTACCTGCGTCCCAGGTGTTTAAAAATTAATTTCTCATGGTTCAACCCTAGCTGGTGCAATACCGTAGCCTGAAAATCATGCACATGTACCGGGTCTTTGATCACATTATAACCAAATTCATCGGTTTCACCATAAACCCCAGGTTTAATACCACCTCCAGCCATCCAGATACTGAAACAGCGAGGATGGTGGTCGCGCCCGTAGTTTTCTCTAGTCATTGTTCCCTGACTGTAATTGGTGCGCCCAAACTCGCCACCCCAAATGACTAGGGTTTCGTCGAGCAAGCCACGTTGCTTTAAATCAGTGATGAGCGCAGCGGAAGCCTGATCAACATCTTTGGCTTGACCCGCCATCTCGTTAGGTAAATTGCCATGCTGATCCCAACCTTGATGGTAAAGTTGTACAAAGCGAACTCCGTTTTCACTTAGCTTACGTGCCAGCAAACAATTGGCGGCAAAAGTTCCGGGTACCAGGCAGTCTGCCCCGTACATTTTGATGATGTCATCTGGCTCTTTAGAAACATCTGTAATTTCCGGAACGGCAGTTTGCATTCGGTATGCCATTTCATATTGCTGCACTTTGGCATTGATCTCGGGATCACCGAATTCTTTGTAGGACATAGAATTCATTTCTGCCAGTTTATCCAACATCTTCCTTCGCTCAAAGCGATTTAGTCCATCAGGATCTTTTAGGTATAATACAGGATCTTCTCCGGCGCTGAACTGTACACCCTGATGTGTGGAATCAAGGAAACCGTTAGTCCACAGTTTTGAGTAGACACCCTGACCGTTCCCTTTGCCGCGTGATAGCAAGACGGTAAATGCAGGTAAGTTTTTATTCTCGCTACCGAGGCCATAACTGAGCCAAGCGCCCATGCTTGGCCGGTTGCCTTGTTGTGCTCCGGTTTGAAAAAAGGTTAATGCCGGGTCATGATTTATTGCTTCGGTATGCATGGAGCGGATGATACAGATATCGTCCACTACCTTTGCAGTATGCGGAAACAGATCACTTATCCATGCTCTGGATTCTCCATATTGTTTAAAATCGTAAAATGATCCTACTAAGGGGAATGAGGCTTGGTTGGCAGTCATTCCGGTCAGTCGCTGTCCTGCCCTTATAGATGCAGGGAGCTCCTGCCCCATCATTTCGCGAAGCTTTGGCTTATAATCGAAGCTCTCCAGTTGTGATGGTGCACCATTCTGAAAAAGATAGATCACACGTTTGGCCTTCGGTGCAAAGTCGGGTATTCCCGGAGGTAAACCCGCCTCATCCATAGCCCCCGTAAATAAGTCGGGAATGAGCAAAGATCCTAGCGCAATGCTACCGAGACCTAAGCTTAGCTTAGACAAAAAGCGACGTCGGTTAAAGTTTAAACCATGTTCTAAAAAATCCTTTTCCATAGTTATGATCTTGTAATGGTTTCTTCCAAATTGTATATGGCTGTTACCACTTCCATCATGGCAGCCAAATTACTCTTGCTCACTTTGTCATTTACCGGATATTCACCAACGGCAATTACTTTTGAGGCACTAGCTTGATTCTTTGCATATACTTTTAGCTGATCTGCATAATATGCGCTTAGTACTTGCTTTTCTTGGGTGCTGGGTTTGCGACAAACAATTAGCCGGAAAGCCTTGGTAAGCATGGCGTCAGTTGAGTTCTTTTCTTCCAATAAATTTCCTGCGAGTACGCGAGCAGCTTCTAAAACGGTAGGATCGTTCAGCATTACCAGCGCCTGCAGGGGCGTGTTGGTTTTATTCCTTCTCACCTCGCATTGATCTCTATTACTTGCATCAAATATCCCCATGTTAGGTGGCGGCACTGTACGCTTGATAAAGTTATACATCCCTCTGCGATAAAGGCTAGAACCATGATCCTGGATGTAAGTAGCGAGCTGACCACGACCGGATGTTGCGCTCTCCCATAAACCCGGTGGTTGGTAAGCTTTAACACTAGGACCTCCGATGGTTTTATCAAGCAGGCCACTACTAGCCAACACGATGTCTTTCACTATCTCTGCAGGCATACGGTAACGGGTAGACCTGGCCATGAAAATGTTTTCTGGGTCGGCTTTGAGTTTTTCGGGCGTAACAATGGCCGACTGCCTATAGGTGGCAGAGGTTACAATCTGTTTGACAAGACGTTTGATATCCCAATTGTGGTTCATGAAGTCGACCGCAAGCCAGTCCAGCAATTCTGGGTGGCTTGGCAATTCGCCCTGCATTCCAAAATCGCCGGAGGTTTTTACGATGCCCCGGCCAAAGATCTCTTGCCAGACCTGGTTGACAAAAACCCTTGCTGTAAGTGGATTTTGTTTGTCAAACAACCATTTACTTAAACCAAGCCTATTTTTGGGATATTTATCGCTGAAACTTAGAAGCGATTTGGGGGTGCCTGCCGTAACCTCATCCCCATGGGCATCGTAACCACCCCTTTTCAGAATGTAAGTCTTCCTTAACGTATCCTGATCGCCCATTACGGATACAATCAGTTTATTGGTATCCTGCTTATTGACGAAACTTAGGATATTTTTAACATCGTCATTGCTGATGACCATTAACGGCTTTTTTGCATAGGTTTCCGGTCCGCCAACCGTGCTTTCAATCCCTACTTCTTTGACATTATTAAAAAAGGCAAAAACCTGATAATATTCCTTTTGAGAAAAAGGGTCATATTTATGATCGTGACAATGAGCACACTCTAAAGTAACTCCAATAATCGCTTTACCGAATGTATTGGTACGATCGGTAACGTATTCCACGCGATATTCCTCATCAACAACTCCCCCCTCCTCTGTGATCTTGTGATTTCTGTTAAAACCGGTAGCCAATAATTGCTCTTTCGTGGAATTCGGCATCAAATCGCCGGCTAGCTGCCAACTGATAAACTGATCGTAATGCATATTCTCGTTGAAGGCATGGATCACCCAATCTCGCCAAGGCCATTGTGAACGATAATTGTCATCCTGATAGCCATGTGAATCTGCAAAGCGAGCAATATCCAGCCAGTGGAGCGCCATCTTTTCTCCGTAGGCAGGACTTTTCAGTAATTGATCGACCATGTTAGCGTAAGCTTTGTTGCTATTATCAGCAAGAAACTGATCCATCATGGAAATAGTTGGTGGCAGTCCGGTCAGGTCGAAACTTAAGCGCTTTAGCAACCGTTCTTTATCTGCTTCTTTATTGGGTTCCAGGTGTTTCTCTTCCAGCCGTTTAAGAATAAAATAATCGATTTCGTTCTTCGCCCAAGCCGGGTTTTGCACTTTTGGAATTGCTGGTGATTTAGGAGGTACAAAGGCCCAGTGCTTCTCATATTTAGCCCCTTGTTTAATCCACTTTTCCAGGAGTGCAATCTCGTAAGCGGTCAATTTGAGGTTTGAAGATTTAGGGGGCATCATGACTGCAGAATCTTTAGAAGAGATTCTAAGAAAAACTTCAGATGCGTTGGGCTTGAAGGGTACTAGCGCATGAGCCGAGGGGTTATCCTTTAAAGCTTTAAAGGCTTCATCAGGAAGATCCAATCGTAAACCTGCTTCTCGTTTATTGGCATCAGGCCCGTGGCAGGTAAAACATTTATCGGAAAGTATTGGTCTGACGTGGAAATTATAGCTGATGCTATCGGGCAGTTCTTCATCTGCACTTTGCGGGGATGGCGAGGTACTGCAGGATTGTATGACATATACAATAACTAGCAACGCCAGCATTAAATAAATAAGCCTCCGGTTCATACAGTAATTATTTGGTTTCTTGTGTAGACAAGTTACCCTGTCTTTTATAAATTTAGGATAAAGACTTTTAAATCGCAACCTAATTGTAAGATAAATGTTAGGACAAAAAAAAGCCCCTTTATTTGATGGAAAGGGGCTTCACGAGATTGGCCGACCGGCTAAAAAGCTACAACCTTATTTTTCTGTAGATAAAGAATAAGGGAAATCAGCTTCATTAGTGCCTCTGCCTTTATTTGGTGAAGCGATCATGTTATAATCAAGCTTGGCACCTTTTAATAATTCTGAATGACTTAACCAGTTTTGAGTGCGGATTTTGCCATTGAACTTCAATATGTCTACGTAGCGGTTGGTATCACTATTATCAGGAGCGTTGATCTCTACTACTTTACCGTTTTCAAGAGTTAGCGTAACCTTTTTGAATAATGGTGCACCCAACACATACTGATCAGTTGCAGGAGTTACCGGATAAAATCCTAATGCAGAGAAAACATACCAGGCAGAAGTTTGGCCATTATCCTCATCACCGCAATAGCCGTCAGGTGTTGCTTTATACATTCTGTTCATCGTTTCACGTACCCAATATTGCGTTTTCCATGGAGCACCACCGTAATTGTACAAGTAGATCATGTGCTGAATAGGTTGGTTACCATGGGCATACTGACCCATGTTTGCAATTTGCATTTCACGGATCTCATGAATAACACCACCATAGTAGCTGTCATCAAAGATTGGTGGCAAAGAAAATACAGAGTCGAGTTTCTGGACGAATTTATCTTTACCGCCCATTAGCTTGGACAAACCGGCGATGTCCTGAAACACCGACCATGAGTAATGCCAGCTATTACCTTCAGTAAAGGCATCACCCCATTTAAATGGATTGAAAGGTGATTGGAACTTACCATCTTCGTTCTTACCGCGCATTAAGCCGCTGGCAGGATCAAAAAGATTTTTATAGTTCATAGCACGTTTCTTGAAAATATCGATCTCAGAAGCAGGTTTTCCTAAAGCTTTACCCAATTGATAAATGGCAAAGTCATCATAAGAATATTCTAACGTTCTGGCCGCATTTTCATTAATCTTTACATCGTAAGGTACATAGCCTAATTTATTGTAATATTTAACACCAGTACGACCTGTTCCTTCTGGCCCTTCATTGTCAGCACCGTTCTTAAGCGCAGCCCATAAGGTATTGATATCGTAATCTCTCATACCTTTGATATAGGCATCAGACACAACAGAAGCAGAGTTATTACCTACCATAATGTTAGAGTAACCAGGACTTGACCATTCAGGTAGAAAACCACCTTCTTTGAAATCGTTAGCCAAACCTTCCTGCATCTCCTTATTAATGGATGGATACATCAAGTTTAAGAATGGATAAAGTGCCCTGAAGGTATCCCAAAATCCAGTACCAGCGAACATATAGCCTGGCAGTACTTTACCATTGTATGGACTCCAGTGCATGATCTTGTTATTGGCATCAATTTCATAAAGTTTGTTCGGGAAGAATAAGGTACGGTATAAGCTGGAGTAGAAAGTACGCATCTGATCTATAGTACCACCTTCTACACTAACTCTGCTTAAGGTTTTGTTCCATACGGCCTTTGCTTTGTTCTTGGTATCATTGAAGCTATCAGAACCCACTTCTCTTTTTAAAGAGATTTCTGCTTGCTCAATACTGATAAAAGAAGAAGCAACCTTCATGGTAATCTGCTCTCCTTTTTCTGTTTTAAACCCAACAATGGCCCCGGAGTGATCAGAGGTAAATTCCAATTCGCCCTTGGCAAGGTCGGCACCTTTCCATCCTTCTGCTGAAGTAAACGGTTTATCAAAATAAATTACAAAGTAGTTCTTGAAGTTTTCTGGTGTCTTATGAGCATGTCTGGTGCTATAGCCAACAATTTTACGCTCTGAAGGAATGATCTTGATGTAAGATCCTTTATCGAAAGCATCGATCACCACGAAAGACTCTTCTGCCTTAGGGAATGTAAAGCGGAATTGGGCTGCTCGTTCTGTTGGTGTGATTTCAGTTGTCAAATCCGCATCAGCTAAATAAACACTATAATAATAAGGTTTAACAATTTCAGCCTTGTGAGAAAACCAACTTGCCCTATCGTCCTGCATCCATCTTTTCTTGCCAGTTACCGGCATGATTGAAAACTGTCCGTAGTCGTTCATCCATGGCGACGGCTGGTGGGTTTGTTTAAAACCCCTAATCTTGTCGGCATCGTAAGTATATGCCCATCCATCGCCCATTTTGCCGGTTTGAGGAGTCCAGAAGTTCATACCCCATGGTACGGCAATTGAAGGATAAGTATTACCGTTAGAAAGGGACGGCTTGCTGGCTGTTCCCATCAAAGGATTAATCCACTCAACAGGGTCTGTGATTTTACCCACCAGTTGCGCGGATGCACTAAAGGATGCAACTACAGCTGCAACAGTTAATAATTTTTTAATCATGTTATTAGAGTTCATTTTATTTATCAGCGGACAGAGAGCCGAAAGGACTTCTGCAGGTTTGGTTAGGTTTGGTTAAATCTGTAAAACGTTTTAGCACACTACAAATAAAAACATTAAAAAATAAAATACGGAAACAATATAGCTTTAATTATAGAAAAACAAAAAAACACAGCCCTATTTCATGACTGTGTTTACTTTGATCTGTTAAGATCAGCTATAGCTCGCTTCCTGGCATAACACCTGGCTCATGACTGGCGCCCAGGGGCTTATTTTTTCGGTCTGGTTTGTTAGTTAATGAAGACCTGCTGAAGTCGGTTACTGATGAACTTTCTCCGCTGGTTTCATTTTCTTTTTGGTGATCCGTTTCCGGTAACACTACTTTCTTTTTCTCGTCGTTATTTGAAGTTTCCATAATAGGTAATTTAATAATATGAATGATCTTCTAAATAACACTTGGATCTAATTTTTGTTTAGCAGTTTAGGCAGTTACGTTTTGTTCAACGATTTGTTTTACTTGTTCTACAACGAAATCAATTTCTTCCCTGGTATTGTATTTACTGAAGGAAAACCTTACTGAGGGCCGATTTGGATCTGCGCCTATAGCAGTTAAAACATGAGAGCCGATGTTAGAACCAGAAGAGCAGGCACTGCCACCTGAAGCAGAAATGCCGTTAATATCAAGATTAAACAACAGCATATCGGCCATGTCCATTGCCGGGAACGATACGTTTAAAATAGTATATAAACTTTTATCAGCGTCTGTTTCTCCATTAAAAAACAAGTCGGGCACTTCATTAGATAGCCTGTCTTTCATATAATCCTTTAGCGATTGTATGGAATTTTGATGTTCTTCCATTTCTGAGTAGGCAATCTCCAGCGCTTTAGCCAAGCCTACTATTCCATAAACATTCTCGGTACCCCCGCGCATGTTCCGTTCCTGTGCGCCTCCTAAAATTAATGGGTTTATTTTGACAGTGTGATTTACAAATAGAAAACCCACACCTTTAGGTCCATGCAACTTATGCGCAGCACACACCATAAAATGTGCCTTAAGTTTACGCACATCATGCCTATAATGCCCCATGGTTTGGACGGTATCACAATGATAGATAGCATTGTATTTTTCGCAAATATCTCCCACACGCTCCATATCTGTGAGCGTACCGAGTTCATTATTGGCCTGCATTAAGGATACAAAAGAACGTTCATTGCACTGTAATAGCGTTTCCAAGTGTGCCAGATCTACATTCCCCTTTTCATCGACATTAACAAAGCTCAATTTATCAATTACCCCGTCTTTAAGTAGCGTATTTAATGTGTGCTCTACAGCGTGGTGTTCTATTTTTGAGGTAATTGCATGTTTGATATTGAAGGCGGCAATACCGCACCGTATGGCAGTATTATCAGCTTCTGTGCCACCTGAAGTAAAAAAAACTTCGGCCGGTGTTGCATTAAGCAAACCTGAAACTGTCTTCCTTGCCTTTTCAATTAGTGTTCTAACTTCTCTGCCTTGCGCGTGTATTGAAGAAGGATTGCCATAATAGGTGGTCATTACATCAACCATTTCGGCGATAACTGCAGCATCTAAAGGTGTAGTTGCTGCATTATCTAAATAGATCCTTTTCATATTAACTCAGCTTTAATATTTCCTTGATGTCTGATATGATCTTCTTAGCCAGTCCTTCAGCAACAGTTTCACTTTCGGCTTCGCTATAGATGCGGATAATGGGCTCTGTGTTGGACTTTCGCAGATGAACCCATTCTTTATCAAACTCTATCTTTAAACCGTCAATTGTACTGGTAGGTTGATTTTTATATTTTTCTTGAACTTTCACCAGTAAGGCATCAATATCCATCTCTGGTGTTAGCGTGATTTTATTCTTGGAAATATAGTATTCAGGGTAACTCTTACGTAATAGTGAGATCTGTTTTCCAAATTTTGCTAAATGGGTTAAGAACAAGGCGATGCCAACCAGGGCATCCCGACCGTAGTGTAATTCAGGATAAATAACACCACCGTTGCCTTCTCCACCGATAATGGCACTGGTCTCTTTCATTTTATTGACAACGTTGACTTCGCCCACTGCAGCCGCATTGTAAATACCGCCGGATTTTTCCGTTACATCTCTCAAAGCTCTTGTTGAAGACAGGTTGGAAACAGAATTGCCTGGGGTATTTTTTAATATGTAGTCGGCAACGGCAACCAGCGTGTACTCTTCACCAAACATGGAACCATCTTCACAAACAAAACACAACCTGTCAACATCCGGATCAACAACGATCCCTAAGTCGGCATTCTTACTTTGCACCACTTTAGCTATTTCCGTTAAATTCTCAGGAAGCGGCTCCGGGTTATGCGGGAATTGGCCGTTAGGTTCACAATACAATTCATGAACGGTTTCTACACCAAGTGCCTTTAAAAGTGCGGGTACAAATATACCACCACTTGAATTGACACAATCTATAGCAATCTTAAAATTGGCCTTTTTAATGGCTTCTACGTCGACAAGCGGAAGGGCGAGTATCACATCAATATGCTTTTGCAGGTAGGTATCGTTGTGGGTAACTTTTCCTAGATAATCCACCTCTGCAAAGTCAAACTCTGCTTTCTCAGCAATATCCAAAACGGCCTTGCCATCTGCATCACTAATAAATTCGCCTTCCGCATTGAGTAATTTGAGGGCATTCCATTGTTTTGGATTGTGACTTGCAGTCAATATAATACCTCCGCCCGCTTGTTCCATTGGCACAGCAATCTCCACGGTTGGTGTTGTGGATAGTCCCAAATCAATTACCTCTATGCCTAGACCCTGGAGCGTACCGGTAACGAGATTATTAACCATATCACCTGATATCCTGGCGTCTCTGCCTAAAACTATTTTTCTGTTATTGGTTTTGCTGATCACCCAGAAACCGTAGGCTGCTGTAAATTTTACAATGTCGATTGGTGTTAAACCATTGCCGGCAATACCACCAATTGTTCCCCTTATACCGGAGATGGATTTTATTAGAGTCAATTTCTTCAGTTTTTTTCAAAATTAGGAAAAAAACAACAATTGCAGTGATTATAACATAAGCAGGTACTAAATCATGTCTATTGCATTACAAATGCTATATTTGTCTGTTTTTAAAATTATCACAATAGGCCTCTATGCAGCGTAAATGGTTTCAATACTGGTTTAACTCTCCTTTTTACCATATACTTTACAGCCAGCGTAACGACGAGGAGGCTGAATACCTTATAGATAATCTGTCCGCCTATCTTAAACCTGAAGCTGATGCACGTATTCTTGACATCGCATGTGGAAGAGGTCGGCACGCCATTTATCTGAACAAAAAAGGCTACGATGTAACTGGAATAGATCTTTCTGAACAAAGTATTAAATACGCACAACAGTTTGAGCAAAGGAATCTTCATTTTTTTGTTCACGATATGCGCAAACTGGCTTTCATCAATTATTTTGACATCGCCTTAAATATGTTCACTAGTTTTGGCTATTTTGACACGGAAAAAGATCATGTTAATGCACTTAAATCTTTCAGGAAAGGTTTGAAAGCCGATGGCACACTTGTAATAGATTATTTTAACACACAAAAAATTCTAAAAAACTTAACCAACCAGGAAACAAAAATCATGGAAGGCATTGAGTTTCACTTGCACAAATTTGTGTCTGAAGGCAAGATCATTAAGCACATTAACTTTGAGCATAAGGGCAAAACCTATGCTTTCGAAGAACGGGTACAAGCTTTCAATTTAAGTGATTTTGAGCGGATGTTTGAAAAAGCCGGACTAAAAATCAGTACTATATTTGGGAGCTACGGACTGGAAGCATTTGACGAAGGTAAATCTGACAGATTAATTTTAGTATGTCATAAAGCATGATAGAAAGCTTGCATCAATTTGATGTGGATCTCTTTCTGAGTATTCATCGAGGCTTGTCCAATCCTTTTTTTGATTGGCTATTACCTTTGATGCGCAACAGGTATTTCTGGGCACCACTTTATCTTTTTATTGTTATTTTCTGTGTTAAAGCGTATAAAAAAAAGGGCTGGTACATCATTGGCATGCTTCTGTTCACTTTTGCCATGGGCGATCTGCTAGCATCAAGGCTCATTAAAAATACGGTAATGCGTATTAGACCCTGTAATGAAATTACATTGACCAATGATATTATACATCGCGTTGAATGTGGCAGTGGCTACAGTTTTCCTTCTGCACATGCTACCAATCATTTTGCCATCGCTGTTTTCTTAATCTTTGTTTTCTATGACAAATGGAAAGCAATTTTACCTTTAGCTTTGGGATGGGCTTTTATTATCTCGTTTTCGCAGATCTATGTAGGTGTACACTACCCTATAGATGTGATTGCAGGAACGATATTGGGTACACTAATCGGATTTTGTACCTCAAGGCTTTATAAAACATTAGTATCAAAATTATAATGGAGATCTGGAAATTACTTATTCTTTTTCTATGCGCCTTTTTAGGCGGATTAACTATATTTCTGGTAAAGAGCGACAAATCACAATTGCTGAAACTAATTCTCTCCTTTAGTGGCGCCTATTTATTCGCAATAACTGTATTGCATCTGATACCAGATGCCTATCATGGTGGTGAGCACGAAGAAATTGGGATTTTTATCTTAATAGGTTTTCTGCTCCAAGTTTTCCTTGAACAGTTTTCTGAAGGGGTTGAACATGGGCATATACATAAACATCATGATACTAGTGCATTTCCATGGGGAATAATGATCAGTTTATGCCTGCACGCATTTCTTGAAGGGATGCCACTCGCTAAAGATCAACATAATGCATTAATTTATGGGATTGCACTCCATCATATACCTGCAGCATTTGCCCTTGCCAGTATCTTGATGCAGAATCATTTCAGTCGAACAAAGATCGTAATTTTTGTAGGTGTTTTCGCCCTAATGGCTCCGCTTGGCTTTTACGTAAGCGATGGATTAAGTAATGGCACAATTGGAGGAATAGAAAATTACTTTAACCGCATCATGGGTATAGTGATTGGTATATTCCTACACATCTCCACTACTATCTTATTTGAATCAAGCGTGGAGCACAAAGTAAGTCGGAAGAAAATGATGGCTGTATTATGTGGTATTGCTGTCGCGCTATTGGGTTACTTTAGCTCTGGACACAGTCACTAAGCACCCTAGCCACGTAATTTGTCTAACAATCTATTTAGCTGAGCAGCTTCTGTGAGTGTAAGTGCAGAGGCAATAATATCTGAGAAGTTCACTTCCTTATCCATGTCATCAAGCAAAGTCATACCCTTTTCGCTTATAACGACATCTACGGCACGCTTATCTAACGCGTTTCCGGCTTTTATAATCAGCTCTTTCTGTACCAGCCGGTCAACAATTCTAGAAGCGTCACACATCTTATCCAACATTTGAGATTTTAAGAAGCTTACTGTGGCAGGTTTAGGAAACTCATTTCGCAATATCCTTAACATATTGTATTGTTGAGTGGTGATATCAAAAGGAACTACGGCCTGTTTAACCTTATCGCTACACCAGTTATAAGTAAAGAATATATTTACAATAGCTTTTTGGTGTACATCCATATTTAGGTTCTTGATCTTTATTTGCTTCTCTCTTTAGGTGCTTTAACTTTACCGTAACCCCATGGACAGTGCTTGCATTTGTTTTTACAGCAATACCCCCTTTTCAGATGATAAACCTCTGTAAAAACCATAAATCCATTTTCGTTAAAGTAATAGTCTACCCCTTCTATCATCAGTTAAGCAATTTAACTACCAAACTTTTATCATAGTGCGATTTAAGTGCGAATCCATTTCCATGATTGGTCCATACTTGTATCGGTTTAACTTGCTCTATGGTGTAAAGAATATCATTCCAATCAGCATGGTCTGATATGTATAATTGTATTCCATTTCCACTTTGACGATGTTTCCAGCCTGTTGCGAAGACCCTGACTACATTAATAGCTTTGAAATAACTGTTAAATACCATTGGAGGAACCATATAGATAAGATTAGTGGTATTATTTTTCATAATCTTCCTATCATAAATCTCATACTTCCCCACATCTATCCCTTGTTGTTCATATATTTTCACAAAAGGTATCATGCTAAAGTGTACAAGTATCCTTTTTTGCGGACAATACTTAGTTATCAAATATAGGAGACGCTGGCATTTGCCTAAGGCATATGCTCCCAGCATGATGTTACTTTCTGTAGAATTTAGTTTAAGTATTTCTTCTTCAGCAGTTGGATGATTAGTTTCAGGATCTGCAAAAGTAGTTTCCGTGATGAGTACATCTGCATAGGTAAATTCAATAGGCTCACAAGTAGGATCTGCTTGTAGCTTATAATCGCCTGTATACAAATATTTCGTTCCCCGATATTCCATAAGCACCATTGCAGACCCCAGAATATGTCCGGCTGGAATAAAACTAATTTTTACACCATTCAGGTCAAATTCCTGGTGGTAGGTTAGAACATTAAACTGATTCCCTGCATTTTTTCGGTATCTGTGTCGCATGAACATTGCCGTCGCTTCTGTACAAACTACATTTTGATGGCCGCCAATGGCATGATCTCCGTGGGCATGAGAAATAACTGCATTGGATGTAGGTTCTTTTGGATCGAGGTAAAAATTGCCATAGCTACAAAACAGCCCAGTTTTGTTAATGACTATAAAATCTTCTAAAATCATTAGTTGTTTTTAAGAAATTGCTGATGGAGGTCCATCACTTGTGTAATGAGAGAATGTGTCTCCTCATTATTAACAATATAATCTGCCATAGCAACTTTCTGATCGTCTGAGAACTGCTTATTCATACGTGCCTGGACCTGTTCGGAGCTAACTTGATCACGTTCCATAACCCTCTGTAGCTTTGCTTGATGCGGAGCAATGACGACAATATTCTTATCGCACATTTTGTAGGAACCGCTTTCAAACAACAGTGCTGCTTCTTTTAAAGTGTAAGGTACATCGGCGGGTAAGTTACCAGACCAGGCATCAAATGCTCTGAATACTGCCGGGTGTACTATAGCATTTAGCTTTTCTAATTGCTTTGCATCACTAAATACGATACTTGCTATGTGCTTGCTATTAAGCATCCCGTTTTCGAAATAACTTTCTTCTCCAAAAGTACTTTTCAATTCGCTTATTAGAATTTCATCACTGACCATAATATCCTTGGCTACCAGATCAGCATAAAATACAGGAACACCAAGTGTCTCAAAGATTCTACAAATCGTTGTTTTTCCACTACCGATTCCACCTGTAATTCCAATCTTTAACATTTATTTTTCGATTATAAAATCAACTTTCGAAGGTACAACACTGATTATTTTACAGAAATCGGGAAAGCGCAGAACATTTATCCTCAGTTGATTGTGATTATTGATCTTCCATTCATTAAGATCGACTGTTGCATCAATAAACGTCTCATTGATCTGCTGGTACTTCGATAATGCTACGAGAAAAGTTACATGTACTTTCTTTGGATATAGCTTGACATCGTAATACTCCTTATTGTTGACGATCTTGATCGGCACCTCCATTGTTTTTTCCGTAAATTCATCTACAGGAATCTTAACCTCTGCACTTGTAGGGAAAATACTGACGTTCTTCATTCTATTTCTTGCAATTCCTATCCTTGAAACGCTGGTGTTGTGTATATTAGTCAGTACCAATGTATCGGTTGGCCATTCCTTAATAGTTCTGAGTTTATCTTCTGGACCCGATAACGTAATATATTCCGGAATGATTTCTATATCATCAGCTATACCATATTGCTTTTCGAAAGTAACGCTTGATACAAGTTTAACTGGAACCCTTTTAACTGTGCGCTGTGTAAAATCAAAATACAGTGTATCCGGTTTAACCGATATGATATTCTGAGACGTTTCGAGTTGACTGTTCACCTGGCGAAGCTGTTCGGCAAACAAAATATAGTTGCGGGTATTTAATTTTTCAAGATTAATAGCAATCGATTGTGGCTTAACTCTTAACCGGGCAAATAGCAATTGCCAGCCGGTACCTTCAACCTGTAGATCTACTGTATCTGACTGAAGTGGGTGAAACGCTCGCTTCTGAGGAAAATTCTTGTAGAAAAGTACTGTTTTAGAGGTATAAACATACTTTTTATTCAATGCCATAAACAACCAAGCACTCATAGCCAATAACAAACAAGTTATCAGTACAAGAAAACGCTTTCTCTCTATTTTGGTGAGCTTGATCAGGGGCATGGCTGTAAAGTACTCAAAAATACTAAAACAAAAAAGCCGCTCCAAATAATGAAGCGGCTCAAGACTTTTATTGAAAAATTAGGACTTTGCGATGTCTATTTTTGGTGCAGCTGCCTTGGTCGCATCAAGCGAAATAGCAGATTTATCAAAGCGAATTTTTGTTCCACCTTCTACCTCAATTAGAAAAGTAGCATCGTTCATATCAACAATTCTACCGTGGATTCCTGCAGTTGTTACGATTTTATCGCCCTTTTTTAGTTCCTCTACTAACTTCTTATGGTCTTTTGCTTTTTTCATCTGTGGTCTGATCATAAAAAAGTAGAACACGATCATGATCAAGACCATTGGCACAAGCGTACTGAGCATATTTCCGCCACCTGCAGCTTGCAAAATTATTGTTGATAACATATTTTATATTTATAGTTTAATTATTCTTTAATCTCTCCTACCATGGAAATCTGCACCGGGCTATTCACAGCATTTGAGGAAACAGTAATAGGCTTGGTTATTGGCCCTACTGGCTTACCCGCACTATTAAATACAACTTTAATCTCACCCGATTCTCCTGGTTTAATTGGCTTTTTAGGGATTTCCGGAACGGTACATCCACAAGTAGAAAGCGCATCCTTGATGATCAAAGGCTCCTTGCCAGTATTCGTAAATTTAAACGCATAAGTAACAATCTCACCCTTTTTAATAGCCCCAAAATTATGTACGTCTTCTGTAAAAGTCAGTGTAGAACCATTTGGATTTTGTACAGGTGTAAATGTACCAACAGCAGTGGTTTTGTCTACAATAGCAGTTGTTGCCTCAGCAGGCTTTTTTTTGTTTTGGCAAGATGCAAACGCTAATACAGCAAATGCCAGTAAAAAGGTTTTTTTCATATTTATTCTTCTATAAGTCCGCGACCAATTTTTTTAATGTTATTATTTCTTTTGAGGTCTCCCATTATTTTATCTAAGATACCGTTAATAAAGGAATTACTTTTCGGTGTACTGTAATCTTTTGATAGATCAAGATACTCATTGATAGTTACCTTCACCGGAATTGAAGGAAAATTAAGCAACTCGCAGATCGCCATTTTCATCAGTATGGTGTCCATAAGTGCTATACGTTCCGACTCCCAATTTTTTGTACGTTCTGCAATGTATGTATGGTACTCTTTGTCATTCTTCAATGTATAAAGAAACAAGTCTTCCACAAACTTACTGTCCTCAGTCCAGTCCTGACTGATAGGTGTTAGCTTATTAGCAGCTGGGTCCTCAGATATAAAGTTTTTGATGGTCTTAGCCACCATACCTTGCATTACTTCTTTATCAACAGACCAATTGATAAACTTATCTTCAAACGCCTGTATTATACTGTGGCTTTTAAGGATGATCTTTCTGAATATGAACTTTATGATTGTTTTAGATTCCTCCAGGCTATTGTTTTCGTCTGCAAGATATGCCAGGTATTCTGGGGTTACCTTTAGGGTATTAAAAATAGTCCTTACAAATTCAGGATCCGCCATCCAGTTCATCTTGTACTTATGTATTGCGGAAACAAACTCGGGGTTTGCTTTAAGTACAACAGCAAACTTGTTGTGCAAGAGTTTCAAATTTGGATTAAGATCCTCCGCAGTTGGAAGATGCTTGTTTGCGCGTTCTTCTGCGTCAACCCCTGTGTATTCTGTAACTTCAACTAAAAGAGAGAGCATCCATATATACATTTCGTATACGTTGTCAATACTCACCATCAACGCCTTTTTTGCGGATGTAAGATCTCTTTTGTCGGTCATATGCCAAGCAAAAATATTTTGCAGAGCTTTAATTCTTAAGTGCCTTCTATTTAACATGAATGTAAGAACGAGTGGTAAATTACCTGATTATTTAAAATGATGATTTGATTTTTTTAATGTCTATTATTCTTTGTTCTGCAATTCTGTTGGCTGCAAGTACCGTTGGGATATTCTCCTTTTTGGACATCTTGATCACGTCTCGTGTTGCATTGTAGATATTCTCTGTTAGCTGAATGGTACGTTTTTTTCCATAGCCAGTTAGCTCAGAGTAACAGCTGATCAAACCTCCAGCATTGATCAGGTAATCAGGCGCAAACAATATTCCTTTATCCAAAAGTAACTGTCCATGCACCTGCTCGTCTGCAAGCTGATTGTTCGCTGAACCCGCGATGATCGCGAAATTCATTTTATTAATTGTTTTGTCATTTAATGTAGCACCTAAAGCGCATGGTGCATAAATATCTGCATTCAAAGCAAAAATCTTATCAGCCGTAATTGGTTTTGCTTTGTAGGTACGGGCAACATGCTGGAGTCGTTCCTCATTAATATCGCTGATGTAAACTTCTACGTTTTCTGCTCTCAGCAATTCTACAAGATGCTCTCCCACATTACCGATCCCTTGAACTACAACTGATCTTCCAGCCAGCATATCAGTACCAAATACCTCTTTAACGCAAGCTTTTATACCGAGAAACACACCCTTTGCTGTAGTTGGCGCTGGGTTGCCAGCTCCTCCTAAGGACTCTGGAACACCTGTTACATGAGTAGTTTCCATGCGAATATACTCCATATCCCTGGTGTTCGTACCCACGTCTTCAGCTGTAATAAATTCTCCGTTAAGGTTTTTTATAAAGCGGCCATAACTCCTCATCATGGCTTCAGATTTCCCCTTTCTGGAATCGCCAATAATAACTGCATTTCCACCACCAAGGTTTAAGCCTGTAATCGCTGCCTTGTAGGTCATTGCCCTTGATAATCTAAGCACATCTTCTAATGCTTCGGCCTCAGTAGCATAGGTCCACATCCTTGTACCACCTAATGCAGGTCCTAATGTAGTGTCGTGAATAGCGATAATTGCTCTTAAACCGGTGTCCGGGTCGTTACAGTAAACCACCTTTTTATGCCCTGAGGCACCAATTTGATCTAAAACTGAATTCGAAATAGAACTATTATCAGACATAAGATTGTTTGTTATCGGATATGGGGCAAAACTACTCAAAAAAACATTATTTACATTGCAATAACCAAAGTCTTTAAAAAATTTCTGTTTGATTTGGCTAACTTTACCTTGTCATGAAACACCTCCGTTTTTTAAACAAATACTTTTACAAATATAAGTGGTGGGTAATCCCAGGTGTTTTCTTTGTTATCATCTCTAACATATTTGGTGTAATACCTGCACAGGTGATTGGCCATGCATTTAATCTCATCACAGAAAACATAAGCATATATGCGCTGTTTAGCGGTTTTGAGCGCAGGGAAATCATTTACGATATATTCAGCTATAGCTTACTTTATTTTGGGACCATGGTCCTTGTGCTCTATTTGTTGCGGGGACTATTCCTTTTTTTTATGCGGCAAACCATCATTCTGATGTCGAGACATATTGAATTCGACATGAAAAATGAAATCTATGCGCATTACCAAAAATTAAGTTTAGGTTTTTACCGGAGAAACAACACAGGAGACCTCATGAACAGAGCTACGGAAGATGTTAACCGTGTGCGTATGTATGTAGGACCTGCAATCATGTATACCATTAACACAGCGGTGCTTTTCCTGCTTGTTATCTATGCCATGTTTTCAGTCAATGTTACTCTGGCCATATTTTGCTTACTACCACTTCCTGTTCTTGTTGTGATCATCTACTATGTAAATACCATGATCAATCGCAAAAGCGAGCAAATTCAGGAACAGCTTTCCAGATTGTCCAGCTTCGTACAGGAACGCTTTTCTGGGATTAGGGTCATTAAATCATACGTACGTGAAGACCATACAAAAGCGATTTTCGCAGAGGAAAGCGATAGCTATAAAAGAAATGCAATGGGTCTTGTTAAAGTTCAGGCTATGTTCTATCCTACTATGCTATTATTGGTTGGACTGAGTACTATCCTGACCATTTATGTTGGTGGCAAACAGGTAATCAGCGGCTCAATAACTCCTGGCAATATTGCAGAGTTTATTGTGTATGTAAATCAGCTTACCTTTCCTGTTTCAATGCTCGGATGGGTTACCACACTTATCCAAAGAGCATCAGCATCCCAAAAAAGGATTAACGAATTTTTGGGATTACCCTCAGATATCGTGTCAAAAAATGATGAAAAAACTGTACTTAAGGGTGATATCACATTTGAAGACGTCAGCTTTACCTATCCAGATACAGGTATAAAAGCCCTTCAGGGTGTGAGTTTTACAATTGAGAAAGGTCAGTTTGTCGCAATTATTGGCAGAACGGGATCCGGTAAATCCACCTTGGCTAACCTTCTTATGCGTATGTATGATATAGATAGTGGGCGAATTGTTATTGACGGCAAGTCTATATTAGACGTAAATCTGGAGAGCTATCGTAGCCAAATTGGCTTTGTGCCTCAGGAAGTATTCCTATTTTCAGACACCATCAGAAACAACATCGCATTTGGTTTGGATACGGTAACAGACGAAGCCATTGAAAATGCAGCTAAAAATGCAGCGGTATACTCAAATATTATAGATTTTGACCTCAAATTTGAAACCATGCTCGGTGAACGTGGTATAACTTTATCTGGCGGACAAAAACAGCGGGTCTCTATAGCACGTGCGTTGATTAAATCGCCAGGTCTGTTGATCTTCGACGACTGCCTCTCCGCAGTAGACACCCGAACCGAAGAAGAAATACTCAATAATCTTAGCACGCTGATGCAAGGTAAGACCAGCATACTAATTGCGCATCGAATCTCTACAATTAAGAATGCAGACAAAATTCTGGTACTTGATGAGGGGCGGGTTATCGAACAGGGAACCCATTCTGATTTGCTAAAGATGAATGGTGCATACGCGGAAATGTATCAAAATCAATTACTGGAAGAAGAAAGCCATTCTGTGTAATTCTATTTTGAACTTTGATAATTATTACTTTATATTTACCAGAACCAAAAACCAAGAGCTAAAGCAACCATGGGAGAATTTGATAACAAAGAGAGAGAAGAGGTTTTTTCAAAGAAAGTAAGGGCAGGCAAAAGAACTTATTTTTTCGATGTAAAAGCTACAAGATCAGGAGATTATTACTTAACGTTAACGGAAAGTAAAAAGAGACTCGAAGATGGCGTTTTTGTAAAACATAAGATCTTTTTGTACAAAGAAGACTTTGAAAAGTTTGCAGAAGGCCTAAACGAAACCGTAGAATACATTAAAAACCACCAAGAGGTTGTTGAAAAACGCTACGAATATTCAGAAAACCATGAGGTAGTGTCTTCGAGAGCACAAAACGACGACTTTTCATTTTAAAAAATTTGTCACTAGACTGACATTGCATAAAAAAGCCTCATTTGATAATGGGGCTTTTTAGTATAAAAGGCTTTTGTGCCTAATAAACCGCTATTTTATGAGTACGTAGCAGATAAGGATCCACTCCTTGTTTTCCTGCTAACTTAAAGCTGATTACTTTTGATTTTTGGAAAGGCATATGGCAATCAATACAATTTGTTTTTACCATTGCACTCGCAAGCGTCTTTTCACTGTGTTTAGGGGTTGCATGACAGCTCATGCACTTTTTAGAATAAGCAGTCAGTCCATTAGCTTTGGCATCATGAACACTGTGGCAACTGTTGCAACTAAGGGAATTACTTTTGACGTAACACTGGCTGGCAGATAACATCTGATTTTGTTGCCCATGTACGTCAGGGTCAGATTCAGACATTGAATTTTTGTCCAGATACTGATCAAGATCATCTCCAGGCTTAAATCCAAAAGTAGATTTAAGCACCGGTCTGTTACTACCCGAATGGCAAACTGAACAGGCATCGACTTTCTGCTTCCTGGTTATAGATTGGTACAGCGTGATAAATTTGGCTGCCTTTTCATTTGGATTACTGATGTGAAACTCAACATGTTTGCCAGCCGGACCATGACAGCGTTCACAATTGATGCCATATACTAAAGAGGTTTTAACCAAATGTTGTGACATGATCAGTTCTCCTGTCTTCTCCACCTTTTCATCTACATAAGAAGCATGGCATTGAAGGCACCTGGAACTGATGTTACGGGAAAAATAAATACGCTTATCGGCATACCCAGGACTATTCGCCCAACTTTTTATTCCACTAAAATAAGTTAATTGCATTTGCTGCAAGTTGTCCTTTTTCCATGACCCGTAAGTTATAGCATTCTTGCCAGACCCAATAGCAACGTCAAACTTACGGTCAAATAATTTTTCTCCATCAGCATACACTGCCTGGAAAAGGCCGGTGTCTCGCTGCTCCACTTTGATTTTAAGATGCTCATCAAAATTATAGTCAGTAGACAAAGCACTATCCCCCTGAAAAAGCGAATGACCTGAAACTACCCTTGAAGTATTGTAATGAACGTTAGATAAATAGTCATCGTAAATATTCTTATGGCATTGCACGCAAGTTTTAGTGCCAGCAATGGTACTATCGGATGCTAAAGCTACTCCACCAGTCTTCTTACCCGTATCCATGCACTGTGAGAATAGAATTACAAGTCCCGCTATAGCGGTAAATATCAGCAACAGGCGCTTACTTCCTTTCATCAGTCATTGGTTTCTTTATTCGGTAGTCCGAATATAGAAAAAACAGGCTTAGAAGAAACTTCCGTCGCCCCTTCTTCTAATCTCTCTTCCGTTGCCCGGCTGCTTACCAGACCATCTTTGTAACCTCATGCTCAAGCGCAACATGAAATATCTGCTCAAAGCATTCGACTTTGTATCTGTGTATCCACCATCAGTACTCTGATCTCGGTTGATGTAGTTATTTTGATTAAATACGTCAAAAACTTGTAATCCAATTTTTCCTCGTCTTTCAAACAGTTCCTTTTCATAATACATATTCAGTACAAAAGGATTATTGTTCACGTTAGCGCTAATACCAGAGATGAAATTTTTACTAGCATTATAGCCAATGAGGTGAGTTTGCCACAGATAAATGCGTCCGTCCACGTTAAGGGCTAATGTATTCACTTCGTTGTCTGAAAAAACTGTGTTCATTTGTTTGGTATGGTTATAGGATACATTTGGATTAATCTCAAACCATTCTGTAGGATTTATTCTTGGACCTATTCGTTCAAAAAGAGTAAGGTTTCTAGAAAGATTCTTTACCCCATTATAAATTGACACCCCATTATCAATGGTAGCCCTACCCGCAAATGTTAAATTATATTTCCTGTTGGCCAGCTGTTTACTTATGGAATAGTTTCCATTTACCCGGTAAACTCCATCAGCATTTTCAAAACGTGTTTCCGTAATTTGTTGTACTCCGGGTCCGGTATAACTAGGATCTCTAATAAGTGTAGTGTTCCTTACTACTGCATTCTGAGTAAAGCTGGTATTAATATTCACGCTGTAGTTCAGCTTAGCATTCGCAATGTAATTGTTGTAGTCAGTCCTAATCGTATGGACAAATGTAGCACGTAAGTTAGGGTTACCAATGATTGGATTTTGAGGATTAGAAACATCCCTAACCGGCTGAATCTGATCAAATGTAGGTTCGTTAGCATTGCCCGAATAATTCAATGAAACACGGTGTTGCCTTGACCACAGGTATTCAAATCTTGCGATTGGAATAAGATTGAAACTTTCTCTGTTAATTTTTGTACCAAGACTAACTTTAGTACCTGATAGCAGGGCTGGCACTCCAGTAACACCAGTTGAAAAGCGAACTTTAGAATTGCCGCTTAAGCCATATCTAAAATTTAAGGCAACGCGGCCTTGTGTGAAGGAATATTTAAAGATGTTACTTAGCGAATCAATAATAGATGAAATGCCGCCACTTGTCACATTTCTCGTCGTCGCACTATTGTCGTAACCATTATAATTAAGCTGCGCATTAAATTCCAACTGCGTATTTACCGACAGTGGCTCGACATAAGTGAAACTGCTCCGATAATTGCTTCTCAAATTATTTCGAGCAACAATTCGATTTACTAAGGAGTCTTTCAGCACATCATCAGCTGCATTATTCAAGTATAAAATTCTCTGCAGCTGATCCTGCTCAGCTTCATAGTCATTTGAATTTAAATCAACCTGGAAAGATAGATTTCGTCTTTTGTTAACCGGGAATATGTGCTGATAAAAAATAGATCCGCCAAATTCTGGTGTCTTATTTTTGCTTTTGTTATTTGTAGTTTGATCTTGATTTCCTATTCCACTTCTTTGAAGTGTTAACGATTGGTTAATGTTTGCAGTTGAATTATAACGAAATGTGGGAATCACTCTCAAGAAGTTTAATGAATCTATATTGGCTTCAACTTCCAATTTAAAATTGTGAGTCCTATTGTCATTATTACCATTTCTGGTGATCGCTCTATTAATGGGTACTCTATTTCCCAAACTGTCAACTGCAAATGATAAAGATGTGATATCACTTATGGAATTGACATCGTTCCCGGTAATGCCATAATTAAAGTTATACTCGATTTTTTCGCCAAGCTTATCTCTTACACTTACAGAGCCATTTCCAGATTTGGTTGTTCCACCGGAGGCACCACCTCCTCCATCTCCACCATTTACTCCATTAACCGTATTCTTAAAATTACCATTTAAACCTATGGTCTGGTTTCCGTTAATCCTTGTAGCAAATATCCCGGCATCATAGCGGTCATTACTTCCTGCTGCCGCATTAATGTTGGCCATATTTCCAACCGATTTATCAGTACGTGTCGTGATGTTGAGCACCTTTGAAGGGTCTCCGTCTTTAATACCGGTTCTCGCTGCCTGATCTCCATAATCGTCAACAATCTGTATCTTGTCTACAATTTCTGCAGGCAGATTTTTTATCGCATTTGCTATGTCTCCTCCAATAAAATCTTTGCCATTCACCTTTGCTTTGGTAACAGTTTGGCCCTGGTGCGTCAAAGAGCCATCCGTACCCACTTCCATGCCCTCCATTTTCTTTAGGAGCTCATCAACAGTCGCATTCTTCCTAACTACATAATCGCTGGCTTTATACTCTACAGTGTCTGTCTTATAAGTTATGGAAGGTGTTCCATTGATTACTACAGTATTTAAAGTATTGCTTTCATCTTTCAACACAATAGGATCCATTACGATTCTGGGCGTTGTATCATTTTGCTTAAAGCGCATTGGCGGAGTGCTTCTGTATCCGATACTTTGGACTACAATGGTGTAAACTGCGGATTTAACGTTCTTAAAAACAAAAATACCGTCATTGTTCGTGCTTGTTTTTAAGGTATCCTTATCGGATGTAAGACTTACCGTTGCGCCTATAACGCCAAGATCGGTACTGTCTTTAACAATACCACTGATCTCGCGTGTAGGCAATGGTGGGGGGGGATTTTGATTATTGGCTGGATTTTGGGCAAAAAGACCAGAAGAGCAGCTTACTAATAACATCAGAATAGCAACTGATCTTAGTGTCCGGTAGAAATTATGCATTTGTGTGTTTTGCTTATTTATATGAGAATGCGTCAATTATTTTTTTGTCAATGTGTATTTACCCCAAAAGTCAGTTGGGCTAATTAGCGCCTGGAAATCCATACCCCCTCTTGGTCCGCCACCACCACCGCCGAAACCACCGCCTCCGCCACCGCCACGATTACCGCCTCCGCCAAAATTACCACCACCACCGCCATCACCACCGCGGTTAAAGTCCATTCCTGGAATTTGTAAACCATTCAACTTAACATTATAAGCAAATTCTTTAGCACCTTCTACACTTAAGCCCAACTGCTCTAGTGGAATGGAAGCCTCGTAAAAGAAAACGTTGTCTTTATCAATACTGGCCGCAGCCTTAATTCCTTGATCGTTGTATATCGACACCAAAGTATCCGTTGTTTTTTTGAACCCTTTTATCTTAATCTCTTTTACCTGTGCCAGCTGAGTTTTTTGCCTTGCAACCATCATCGAGTCCCTTTGCTTTTGAGTTGGCGGAGTACCGCCTCCGCCAAAACCGTCAGGTCCACCCATCATAATTCTCCTCTGCCCACCTTGTCCACCTGCACCGCCTCTAAACTGAGCACGGTTAATTAATGGATAGGTTAGCGACATACTTTCTTTCTCCTTCTTTTTACCATCCGGATTTACAGAAAATGTAATGCCACCAGCCATAATCTTGGTATTGTTGGCAACATCTGTAGATTTTACAACCAGGTATAGATTCTTGTCATCGTTACTGATCAGATAAGAAATACTGGTGCGCTTGTTAACAGAGAATGCTGATTCAGCCCATTCATTATTTTTACCATCAGCTTTAGTTAACTGGGGTGCATAGATACTTACTTCTTGCAATTCTGTAACTTTCTGCGCCTGAGCTTGTAAAGTAAAACCTGACAAAGCTACCAGCCCTAAGATGTTGTTGAGGAGTCTTGTTTTCATAATATTAATAAATCCCAATTTCGTTTTGTTGTGGTTATGACTCTATAACGAGCCTTAGGTTTAATTGTTAAAAACAGGTTTAACAATTAAAAGAATGCGAAGTAAATACAAATTTTAATCTTTTAGATCTTATCAATTTAATTTGTTACAGTAAAACCATAAGCTTGACGCTAAGATATGGCACCTAATCGCCAGAAATGGGCGTTTTTTGAGATTTGCAGATCCAAATACTTGCCTTAGCGGAGAAAAAAAGTGTTTATACTTTCTATTAACCAGCGGACATTGCTGGTTCTTGACTCGAAAATGTTACAATAATTAATGGTCAGTCTCGCAGGTTTTAATGTGTGCACTTCGCACAACAATGGAATTGATCTCTTCAGAAACATTTGTAGTTAGTACCATGTGTTGATCCCTGTTGATCCTGTCCTCAATTGCGCCCAGGGTTTCGTGATCAATGGTTTTATTCATAATCCGTATGGGTTCATCAAGCGACTCTGCTTTAATCTCCAGGTCATACAACCCAGATATTCTTGTTTTGCAGATGATTAATTGAACTTCATGGTTTTTAGCAATCTCTTTAAGACCAGCAAATGCATGTAAAACTTGATCTGTGTGGGTTGCCTTAAAACCGAAGACAATCTCAAACTTGTCACCGTTAGACTCGTCACCAGTTTCTAAAAATATTTCGCTTACGTCTGATAATGCAGCTTCAATTATTAACCTATCCATAATAACCAAATTGTTTTGCTGTATATAAGGAATAAGTATCCAGATTGTTTGATATATCTGAAATATTAACCGTGACTATCCTTAACCTTTGGCTTATGCTGAAATATGTAGATCAAATAAAACAGCGCTGGCAGGATAAAAACACTCCCAATAAGTAAGGCATATGCCAAAGTAGAGATCGTTTTTGCCTGTCCCTGATGGGTTAGAAGTGATAAATTTTCTCCATTATTAAGAAGCACAATGTCTGGGAAATGGATATAAGTTGCTGCGAATAAAATCATCGTTACTTGAAAACCTGCTAGCAACCTCAACAAAATCGGTTTGTTTTTATTTAGCATATAGAACATGATCACTAAAGAAATACTTGCGGCCACAATGGCTAATACCCCAGGAAGGTCGCCAAATATCCAGTACAATAAGGGAACATGATCAACATGAGCTGCCCAAAAAACAAGTGCACCACTACACATCACTGCGAAAATAGTACGCTTGGCTTTGCGAATAAAATGTAGACGATCACCACCAGGTGACGTTTGTCCAATAATAAAAATCGTAGCCAGGTAGCCGCAAATACTTACTGTAAATACACCTACGGAAACAGAAAACCAGTTTAACCAGCTGTAAACATATGCGGACAGGAAATCGGCCGATTGTAAATCTATTCTCCCAGATACTGAACTTGCAGCAATGATCCCGAGAAAAAATGGAGTAATCAGACTGGAATAGATGAATATCGGTGTGTATACCTTTTGCATTTCATCCTTTACTGCATCATAATTTCTGAATACAAAAGCCGTACCCCTTGCAATAATACCAAGTAACATACAAACCAGAGGGATGTGCAGGTAAATGGAAATAGTCGTGTAGATTTTAGGGAATCCAACAAAAAGAATTACAATAGCAATGATCAACCACATATGGTTAGCCTCCCAAATAGGCCCAATTGCGTTGTACATCGTCTTTTTGGTTTTAGGTCTGTTTACTTTTGAAGTGAAAAGTTCTATAATACCAGCACCAAAATCCGCACCGCCGAGTAAGATATATAGCAAAATTGAGGTCCATAAGAACACAATTACAACATAGATCATGAGCGCAGGTATTTAATTTGACGATATAACAATATGGTAACGATTATGGCAAGCGAGAAATAGACGGCTGTAAAAAGATAAAAGGAATAGGCAATCCCTGGCATTGGAGTTACAGCGTCTGCAGTGCGAAGTACGCCATGTATAATCCAGGGTTGTCGTCCAACTTCTGTAACTGTCCACCCGGCTTCCAGTGCTATAAAACCAAGTGGCGTGGCGATCACAAAAAACTTCATTAACCATTTCGATTCCAGCCAGCCGCTTTTCTTAAATAAAGCCAGAAAGTAAAGAACAGAAAGCCCCACCATGGCCATACCGATAGCAACCATGATTTGAAATGCATAGTGTGTAACAGCAACCGGAGGTTGGTCTTTCTTAGGGATACGGTCTAAACCTACAACTTCCTTATTGAAATCACCCTTGGCCATAAAACTCAATACTCCTGGCAACTTAATCGCATAGTCTACCTTTTTATTTAAGGTATCTGGAATTCCTCCGATTATCAAGGAAGCATTCTTTTCTGTATGAAAGTGTGCTTCCATAGCTGCCAGTTTAGCTGGTTGTCTGTGTGCAACATCCTTTGCAGAGATATCTCCGCTCAATGGCTGCAAACAGGCGGCAACTGTACCAAATATTGCTGCTATTTTAAAGGCCTTTTTGTGAAATATAATATTTTTCCCCCTTAAGATCATCAGCGCGTGAACACCCGCCACAGCGAAGCCAGTAGAGACGAAAGCAGCTATCGACATGTGTAGGGCCTGTGAAAACCAGGCGTCATTGAACATCGCTTTGATAGGGTCTATATTGATGTAATTACCATCAACAAAATCGAATCCTGCGGGACTATTCATCCACGAATTTGCTGCTACTACCAAGATACCCGAGAGCAAACCGCTTATGCCAACAATAACTCCCGTTACCCAGTGAAACCACCTGTTAAGCTTATCCCACCCATATAGGTAAAATCCCAATGCAATGGCCTCTATAAAAAAAGCGGTCCCTTCAAGTGAAAATGGCATCCCAAATATTGGCCCAGCATGTTCCATAAACTTTGGCCATAGCAATCCAAGTTCAAATGAAAGTACAGTTCCAGAAACCGCTCCCGTGGCAAAAAAGATAGCTACTCCCCGGCTCCAAGCTTTTGTAACATCCTTATAGACTGCTTTCTTTGTTCGGAGCCAGTAAAAATGGGCAACCGACATAAAAAAAGGCATCACCATTCCTATGCAGGCAAATATAATGTGGAAGCCAAGAGAAAAAGCCATTTGAAGGCGCGCGGCTAAGAAATCGTCCATGCTGTCATCTTAAAATATTTTGTACTAAAAGACTCCCCAAAAATACGTCATGGTCTCCATTAAAACGCGAACAGCACTGTAGAATAATGTCAAAAATTAATAAAAACATTTGGCTTTTTATTTTCAATCCACAGAGTATTGCATCATCAAATAGGATAAAATATGAAATCAATAAAAAAAATGGCTTACGTAATATCAATTTTCTTATTATCGTCCCTTGCCTGCAAAAAAATCAAAACCCAGGTAAGCGAACCTGAACCAATGGTCACAGTCGAACCGGAAAATAAACCCAACGAACCTACAAAGAAAACATTTGTTCCAGTTAAGTTTGAATCCGCAACACTAACCCTAGATATTAAATATCAGGAGAACACAACGTTTATCAGCGAAATAAGTATCTCATCAGGTATAAAATATACTGTGGCTTATGCCAATGACCTACCGAAACGAATGGAAAGATTTTTAAATGGTGTAAGAAATTATGCTGTTGATTATTTGGTCACAAATGGCACCGTTACAAGGGTTAATCAGTTTGATGTTCTTACGTCACGTTACCAACCTTTGGATAAGTATCAGTTGGAATATAACACAGATGGAAAGATTAGTGTAATTAAAACCTACGCAGTAACCAATGCATTGGCCAAGACGACAAATCTCCTGTACGGTGCAGAAGGTAATTTGATTAGCTATAGCGTAGAGATACCCGACAAAACCAGTTTCACTTGCAACTACGATTCAAATCCAGGAATCTTTGGCGCGGTCAAATCAGCACAGCTTTTGGAAATGGAACTTCCATACTATTTTCTAACTTTCGGACCACACAATCTCACGAAAATGAGCGGTGGGACAAAAGCAGAAAATCGCGAATATACCTATACTTACAACAAAGATAGTTATCCATCAGAATTGATCCTGAAAACTGAAAGTGGCACCCAAACTTTCAAAATCACCTATATGGAAATCAAGTAGCTTCAATTGTGCAATAACTGCTCTGCCTTAAACAAATTGTCTGCAGTCTGAATTATTTTTGCTTTGAGCTTAGGATTATAATGAGGGTTTCTGCTGAGGAAGCTTCTCACAATATCCGCGGCTTCCTTGCTCTGATAGCTTCCTAAAGTAGATTGCAGCCAATTTTGAGGAAAGAATATGTCTCCTGTTGTCTGGATCTCGTTTAGCATTTCCAAACTCCTGGAAAGGTATTTTATGGAGCTGCTTTGCCTCAAGGGATGGTGTAAATAACTAAGTGCTGCCCCAACATTAGCTTCCTTCTCTCTATTTGACTTCCTCGATAAGCTTTCAAAGAACTCATCTCTTACTTTTACATCGGGGGACAGCGATGGCATGATAAATTCAAAGCGCTTTATTCTGTCGTCATTAGTAATTCGGCGCAATTGCTTATCGAGAACTTCAGTATCACGGTCATCCCTAAGCGCAAGAGAGAATGCAATTGAGGTGTAATCATCTTCGGTAAGCTTTATTCCTGTTGGTGCCTGTTGTTCGTTCCATATCTTATATAGCCGTTCCCTGGCGGAAGCCGACATATAAACATCTTGATAGGTTTTAAACAATATTTTTCTGTTGTTACTTTGTTCGGCTATTCCAATACTGCTCCACAAAGCAGATTCCAGTATCGGTGCAAAGGCAATACGGTCTTGCTCTTTTGTAAATATCCAATAAATATTACTAATATATCCGGTAATTAACTTCAGGTTTAGTTCTTCCTTCTCTTTAGAAAGGCCTTCAACAAATAGTTTCAATGCTTGGGCAGGTTCTATTGATCTACCGGCAAGCATGTTTTCATATATAGAAATATAGGCAGCTGCTCGACTTACCGGTTTGTCCACCTGATAGATTCCTTTGAACATGGCGGTATCTAATGGCCACACTCCGTAACCTTGTCCGGATGAATTGAAAACAACAAATGAAGGAACATCTAAACCTTGAGCTGCAGTCAGATCAATTTTAGGAGCATTCAAATTGACGCTTAGTTCCTTGCTTGATCCTGGATAATAAAGCGTAAGCTCGAACAATTGCGGCCAAATCCGGGATTTGCCATATTCGGTTTTCTGGTGAATTGTCAATTTGCTAATCTTTCCATTCTTACTTTCAAGGGAGTAGTCAATCAAAGGTCTTCCAGGTTCGTTAACCCACACTTTGTTCCATTTCTGAAGATCCTGAGGGGTATATTCATCAAGGATTCCAATAAGGTCAGGCCATGAAGCGTTTCCATTTCTGAATTTAGTGAGGTAAGCCTGCACACCTTCCTGGAATTTATCTTTGCCCATTAACCTTTCCAACTGGCGCATCATAATTGGCGCCTTATGATAAATAATGTTGCCGTACATAGTGCCGGCATCCTTTAAATTATCCAGTTGTTGCCTTATCGGGTTTGAGCCTGTCGTCCGGTCCACACCGTAGGCCAGCGGAAAATGATCCACTAAAAATTTAAGGTCAAACACGTCTTTACCAGTTATGAACTCGGTGCTCTTATCTGCCATAAAGTTGGCAAAAACTTCCTTCATCCACACATCTGTAAACCAGTTCATGGTTACCATATCGCCAAACCACATGTGCGCCGTTTCGTGCGCAATTACGTTGTTTCGAGCATTCACTTGATCTTTAGTGGCTCCTCCATCTAAAAACAAAGCCGAAGCCTTATATTGAATATTGCCTACGTGCTCCATTCCTCCAAACTGAAAATCCGGTATAGCCACAAAACCAAACTTTTGAAATGGGTAAGGAATACCTGTCCAGTTTTCCAGGTATTTAAGTGCATTGTCATGCAACCTAAAAATCTCCTGTAAACTACTGTTTATTTTTGCGGTATCTGTTTCCCGGTAAAGAAAGTCAGACTTATAACTACCGGTCTTGCCTTGTGCCAGATCAAACTTTCCGGCGGCAAAAGCGAAAAGATAAGTACTTATCGTGTCCGACTCCAGGTAGCGGTATGTATTGCGGTCGCCATCTGTAGTTTTATTTTTAAGCTTTGCGTTGGCGATGGCTTTCCAGTCTGACGGTATATCCAGATTTAACGTATAAGTAGCTTTAAGATCTGGCTGGTCAAAGCAAGGAAACACTGTTCTTGCCCTATCGGGAACAAACAAAGTATAGAGGTAGTCTGCATTTCTGTTCAAAGCCCCATCTCCTGCAATAAAGTCAAGCTTGATGCTGTTACTACCCTTAGTCAATGCTTCTGCAGGTATAATTAGATGTTCATCGGTATGCTGTATGGGGATCACTTTCGCGTTTACCTCTACGCGTTGCAATTTCTTGCCCAGTTCTTTAAAATCCAGCTGAAGTGGATATTTTACACTATTCAATTGAAAAGTAAGTATTTCAGAAGCATTGATTGCTTCTGCTTTATTTCGAGGAATATGAAAAAAAAGGTTATAACTGATATGGCTAAGCACTGATTTGCGATATATCGCTAACTTTCTGGAGACGCCTGTCTCCAACTGTGGGTTCCCTAATTTCTTTGAACCGGCACAGGATAACAGGCACATTCCCATTAAGAGGACAACTGTACTACCAATATATTTCTTTTTCATAAAACTTTGAATCAAAAGCGAGAATAACACCACCAGCAAACATCCAATCAGGTTTAACCACAAGTAAGCAATTTGATCAGACTGTCCTATGGCAATTACAGTGGCTTCCGCCAGTAATGCTGCAATAAAAACGGCTCTGCCGTTTACTTGCTTAACGTAGAATGCCACCAGGAATACGCCTAAAATGGTGCCGTATATATAAGACCCCAGTATATTGACTGCTTCCAGCAAGTTACCAATTCTGCTGGCATAGAGTGCCATTACAATACAAACTATCCCCCAAAAAACGGTGGCTAATCTTGATGCCTGTAAATATTGATCATCACTTCCATCCTTTTTAATCAAGCGCTTATAAATATCTATGACGGTTGTAGATGCCAGAGAATTTAGCGCGCTCGCTGTAGAGCCCATAGAAGCCAGAAATATAATAGCAATTAACAATCCTACTAACCCGCGAGGGAGATACTTAGTTACAAAGCTTAAAAATATGTAGTTGTTGTCTTTCGTGTTGGCCTGTGCATCATTTTTCACCATCAATTGAATAACCTTTTTTTTGATAGATTTATCTAAAGTATCCGCCACTTGTAAAACCTTCCGCTGAGCGTCAACAGTGACTTGGTCACGTGCTTCCAGTGCTTTGTTCATTACTTCTATAGCAGCCTGTTTGGAAACGAAAGCCTGATCATATTCTGCCTTAATCACATTTAGCTCGCCTGCGTAACGGCTTTTCTCCAGTTTGTTCAATTCAAAGCTATTAAAGAAAATAGGTGGCTTGTTATATTGATAAAAAGTAAACACCAATACACCAATGAGCAAAATTAGAAATTGCATAGGGATTTTAACCAATCCATTCATCAGTAAACCCATCCTGCTTTCGCTAACTGAAGCGCCTGATAAATACCTGCCAACCTGGCTTTGATCTGTACCAAAATAAGATAGCTGCAAAAAGAATCCACCCAATAGGCCACTCCACACAGAATACTGGTTATTTAAATCAAATTTAAAATCTATAGCATTCGTTCGGCCCATCTTACCTGCAATACTGATTGCTTTGACAAAGCCAACATCTTTAGGCAATAGATGTACCACCATAATTCCCGCGGCGAACAGTCCGCAAAAGATAATGCTCATTTGCAACATCTGGGTATAAGAAACTGCCTTTGTACCACCATAAACCGTATAAAAAACGACTAAACCACCTATAAAAAGCGTTGTATACGTAGTGTTAATATCTAAAATAGTTGATAAAATAATAGAAGGCGCATAGATGGTAATACCTGTCGACAAGCCTCTTTGAATCAAAAAAAGGAAAGCGGTTAATGCCCTTGTCTTAAGGTCAAAACGTTGCTCCAGATACTCATAGGCAGTATAAACCTTCAAACGGTGAAATATGGGAACGAAAGTGATACACAATACTATCATTGCCAATGGCAATCCCAGGTAAAATTGTACAAAGCTCATGCCCGATGAATAAGCCAAACCAGGGGCAGATAAAAAAGTAATAGCGCTCGCTTGCGTAGCCATCACCGAAAGGCATACATGATACCAGGGTAAAGATTGGTTGCCTAACAAATACCCTTGTATATTATGCGCACCTCTACTTTTGTAAATGCCGTATACAACAATAACAACTAAAGTTAGAATCAGAACAGTCCAGTCTAAATTACTCATCCGAAATACCTGGTAAAAGCATAGAAGATCACAATCAGGAACACCAGCCAAGCTGCAAGCCAGCAGTAAAAATTCTTATAATTTGGCTCCTCCATCGGGGGCTATTTCTTTATTGAAAGCAAATTAACAAATAAGCGGTAAGCTCCGGGTACTCCCGCAGGCAATTGCCTAAAGAATGACAGGCCCGTGTAAACATACCTCCCTTTGCCGTAGTTTGCAACCAACAATGATCCGTTATTCGCCGCCTCACCAGTATCATTGATACTGATTATGGGGCTATAATGCTGATCAATATCCGTTACGAAATACAACCCACGTTCCTGTATCCAGTCCTCAAAATCTTTATCCGTTATTTTATTGGGATAATTCAATACCACACTGTTCGGCACAAGCAGAGTCACTTTTGCATCTTCTTCTGTAACGCGGTCGCGACCTACATGGAATGGATACGGACCTAAATCATCTATTCGCAGTGGTGAATTCACATTATATTGCACCAATAATACCCCACCATTTTCAACATATTTCATGAGTTTCGGCTGCATGCTCCTGATCTGATCGTTCACATTATATAGCCTAACACCGGTAACGATAGCATCGAAACCGGAAAGATCAGTATTGATCACCTGATTTTCCGTCAACCCCGTTACCTCATAGCCAATTTGCTTCAGAGATTCAGGGATTAAATCACCAGCCCCAGCGATATAACCAATCTTGCGCCCGGCTATCTTTAAGTCTATCTTAGCCAACCTTGCTTCAGCTGAAGGAAATAATGTTTGAACCGGAATGTGTTCATAATTTATAACTTTCAATCCATGGCTATAAGTTTGACCATCAATTGTAGCATTCACCACCAATTTGCCGCCCGCGCTGTTGCCCGCAGGAGTAACCATAAAGTTCAAGATTTGCTCATCGCCTTTCTTAAGAAGATTAAATTCTGTGCTTGTGGGCGACAGCTTCCAACCCATTGGTAATGTTGCAGAAAGCTTGCCTTTTGCATTATCTTTAAAACTCTTAAGATAAATTGTGATTGACTTTGGTTCTTCACCAGTAAAAATGAAAGCCTTTTCAGACAACGTTGCAGTAACGGGTGGCGCAATCACAAGTGGTTGATAAACTTCTCCTTTTACCTGATCTGTATACTTATACACTACAGGCATTCTCTTTTCAATTACCTGATCGCCTATCTTTATTTTGAAAAGTACCGAGAGTCCCATTGGATTTTCGGCGAGTCCAATCTTACTTAAAGAATCCACAACATAGTTCCCAATTGGATGCGCTTTTTCCAGCCAATAAGGTTGTGTTAGTGTTTTTGTACCCTTGAGTTTTATTTCCTTTGATAAAAATTGATTCGGAGCTAAAGAAACAGAAGTGCCAGAAGTTTCTTCCTCCAATGAAACAGGCAAGAGAAAATCGGATTTTACCCTGGATATGGCCTGCATTCGAACACCAACTTGTTCATTTAAAGCGTAAAATGGGTTAATCGCAGCAGCCTCCAGCCAAATACCGGCACAAGAAAGGATCAAATTATCCAAAAGCTCCTGTTTAAAAGGCTTACCTGCTACAAGTTGCTTTAACTTCAACAACTTAATAACAGATTTTGAGGGATCTGAAGCTTGGTATTCGGCATTTATCTCATTCAACAATTGCTGCGCATCCGCACTTTTGGGATTTCTAGCTAATGTAAAATCAACGCCTTCAAATAAATCTTTGTTTGCTTTCTCACCAGCAACAGGTGTAAAAAATTCTATCCCGGACCCACGTTGTCTGGCGGATCCAAACCCCTGACTCCTGTGATTACTTCTGCTCTCCGCAGCAATTTCCCCATAGCTCTTGCCTAAAAGCGGATTGAACAGTCCCACATCAATCTTTAGCTGATCATCTGCCGTTGTATTATTGCCTCCGAAATTAAAAGTATTCCATACAATCCTTTTGGCCTGCCATGGCTTTACAAAAGCCAGCTGTTCGGGATATTGCTTTGGATCGGCAGCGGCAGTAAAAGCTTCTCTGGCCAATATAGCGGAACCAGAATGGTGTCCATGTCCTGCTCTTGAATCTTCCGGGAAACGAGTGATGATCACATCAGGGCGAAACTTTCGGATCACCCAAACTACATCAGCCAATATCTTTGACTTATCCCATATTTTAAATGCTTCCTCTGGATTTTTTGAAAAGCCGAAATCGTTAGCCCTGGTAAAAAATTGTTCCGCGCCATCAGTCCTTCTGGCAGCAAGTAGTTCCTGTGTCCTTATTAAACCAAGTAATTCAGCTTGTTCGTTGCCAATAAGGTTCTGTCCACCATCGCCTCTGGTCATAGATAAATAGCCGGTTCGCACCTTCATTTCCTTAGCCAGATACGCCAACAAGCGTGTATTTTCATCGTCAGGATGGGCTGCTACAAAAAGCACACTTCCTGTAACGTTTAGAGCTTCCAACCCCTGCTTTATTTCGGCAGCATTTAATTGCTGCATATTTTGCGCCTTTAATATAGGTGCCAAAAACAAGAGAAAAAGAAGACTATATAATTTGGTGGTCATAGGCGATTGTTAATTTTCGAAAATAACCAAAAAACGGCAATCTGCTATTTATTTAAAAAGCAATTTCAGTAACAATCGTGCAAATATACTACCCTTTTTATAGGAGAATTTTACTGCTAACCTCTTTATCGATAGTTATAAAACCTGGATACTTCACCAGCGTACTGCCTACTTTAATACTTGGTCTGATTTTAAGTGTCAATATTCCTTTTTTTTCAGCACCACCGTTCTTACCTCCCTTAATAAATTCGCTGATCTCTCCCATTACTTTGCTGTTGGATACAAAAGGATAGAGATTCACATCCATATTAACAGGAACGACTACAGACTGCCCTGCCAGAACATTTACTGCCTGGTTAACTACACCCTCTGCAAGCTGCGCATTGTTGATTAATATCTTATATTCAAATTCGTTGATAGAAGCATCATCTCCAGTAGGGTTCTTTATTTCCAGATTGAGCTTGGTTTTCAAAGGCACATCCTTTCTGAGTAGTCCAAATGCCAATCCGGGTAAACTGGCCAAATTGATCTCCTGGTTTTCCAATAACTTTTTAACGTTGGTTCCGCCAATGAAGATCTCTTCGGCAGAAGTTATTCTATATGTACATTTTTCCAGTGCTTTGATCTGCTGTGCTTGTCTGTTTATACCACAGCCGGAAAAGGCAATAACCAATAGGGAAAACAAAATTAATCTTTTCATAAAAGCTATAACGCAATAAGTGTGCTAAAGATATAAATTACCTTCTGCGCTTGCTGTTATTACGACTGATAAAGAAATCAAGACTGTATTTTCCTGCTCCAATAAGTAAAATCAAGAAATAAGCCAGGAGGTAATGCAAAGCCAGTTCTTTTTTCTCAAAAGGATCATTACCATGTGCAACCAATACAGCTACCAGCATGGTAACAATCAATGGAACTACGGCCAAACGCGTTGCCAGGCCTAATATCAAAAAGATAGAACAGAAAAATTCTGCAAATATGGCCAGATACATTGATGCAGTTTGTCCGATACCAAAGGGATCCATAAACTGAATTTCACCACCAGCTAGCACACCTTGTAGTTTACCGTACCCATGTACCATCATAAATGCACCTATTGCTACACGAAATATCAGCAATCCAAAGTTTAAACTGCCGTGATTAAAATTGGTGTTAAAAATTTGCTTCATAAAGAGATTCCTAGTTAATAAGTATAGTCAGATTTAGTAAACATAATAAATTATTAATTTATTTTATAATAAGGCCTTTTATGAAGCCAGAAATGGCATCTTGAAGTATCATTTTCTTGTGTTCTGCAGGCTTACCTTCTTTCTGTATCATTTCGATCGACACCAGGCCATGTAGAATAGATAAATAAGTATGATATTTTAGGAAAAAATCAACTTTCTTATTTTCACTTGCGGCGATGGCTTCTTTTATAGCGCACATCATCACCATTGTCATGTTTTTCATCTCAATGATGGAATTAATCTGTTCGCAGGCAGGGATTCCCAAACCAAACATCAGCTGATAATATTCCTTATTTTCAAACGCAAAATCCCAATAACTACTTGCAATAGCTTCTAATTGCAACGCCGGATCACTGTGCTGATCTTTTGCTGTTTGCAATTGTTCTGCCAATTTTTGAAAGCCTTCTTTGGCAAACTCCAGTAAAATAGCCTCCTTATTTTCGAAATGACTATATATTACGGGCACACTGTATTCAATCGCATCAGCAATTTTCCTAATCGACAGCGACTGCCAGCCATCTGTAAGTACTTGCAGCCAGGCGGCCTCTAGTATACTTGCCCTAAATTCTTCTTTTTGTCTGATCTTTCTCTCTGCAATTCCCATATCATTCCTAATAAGTTAACACTGTTAGCAAATGTAACAGTTTGAGACTTAATATCAATCCAGAATAGAATTTCTGACGAACTGACCACAAAAGCTAATGCAACAGGCAGTAGTGCAACTCTTCTAAAGACCCAAAACCTTTAGAAATTCTTCACGGTAATTGCTGCCAATTGGAATTTCTGTTTTACCTATAAAAACCCGGTTTCCCTCGATATGGCTAATCTTTGATTTGTTAATAATAAATGAACGGTGCACGCGCAGAAAGAGCGGTCGTGGCAACAGTTCTTCAAAGGTCGAAAAGACCATTTTCGGCAGCAATACCGCATCTCTTGTATTAATTTTCGTGTAGTTCCCGTTCGCCTCTCCATATAGAAGTTCATCGTAACTAACCTTAAATATCTTTCCTTCCGTCTTGATAAATAAGTAATCGTCTTCCCTTTTCTGCTCTTCAGCAGCATCGGGAATGAGAGGCTTATCCAATCGCTCCATTGCTCTGTCCAATGCCATAACAAACCTTTGTAAAGAGAAAGGTTTTAGCAAATAATCACAAGCAGCAAGTTCAAATGCATCCAATGCATATTCCCGGTAAGCTGTGGTAAATATAACCTGAGGAGCATGCTTCAATGTCTTTAAAAACTCAATACCGTCCATCACGGGCATATTGATATCTAAAAACAAAATATCTACCTGTTGCCGCTGCAACACCAATTTTGCTTCGAGCGCATTGCCACAAGATGCAACGATCTGTAGGTATGGAAAGTGATCGCAGTAACTTTTAATGATGTCTCTGGCTATGGGCTCATCATCAACTATAAGGCAATTGATCAACTTCATATCACTTCAATTTAAGCTGTAACATAACAAGATAAGAATTATTATCTTTCGTGATGGTTAGCTCATGCTCATTCGGATAAAGTAATTCCAGACGTTTCGTTACGTTTGGCAAACCAAATCCACTGCTTTTATTCATGGTGTGTTGTCCAGCGCCCTCACTTCCCGTAGAATTTTTTATGGAAAATAAAATAGACTTAGCCCACAATTTCATAGTTACTTCTATAAATATCTTATCGTCAGCAGTGTTCTTTCCATGTTTGAAGGCATTCTCTAAAAACACGATCAGTAACATTGGAGCAATCCTCAAGTCAGGATTTGTAATCACTTCAATATTGGTAGAGAGCACCAGTCGTTCCCCAATCCTTATCCTTTCAAATTCCATATAGTTGTTGATATATGCAAGCTCATCTTTCAACGGCACATAGGTGTCGCCTGCATCATAAACCGAGTAACGGAGTAACGCTGAAAGCTTTAAGAGCAATGGAGGAATCCGCTCATGCTGTGTAATGGACAACCCGTAAAGATTATTGAGGGTATTAAATAGGAAATGCGGACTTAGTTGCGATTGTAGCAAACTTAACTCACTTTTACTATGAGTGGCAGCGTTTTCCGCGGCCTTCAATTGGTTTTTATTTACGGTATGAATAATTTTCATGAGTATTCCCATAGTAACGCTAATGAACATCACCGGCAACCAGAAGAGCAATAAATTAATATAGGCCCGCCCATTTAGCGGAAAATCCACATGCAGGAACAAGCAAATCGTGCAAAAAACTAAAATTACCGACAAGACCACCACTACGTTTCTGGGCAGCACCAACAGCTCTTTTGTCCAGCTCAGCACAGCGAACCTTCCTCCAAATATGCCGAAAACAAAGAATGCCGTTGCCGCAGCGGCTACCGATTCGTCTTCATGGATACGAATGGAATTTACATAGGAATTAAATGCTGGATATATGGCTATAGAAGACAATAACGCAATTGCGATATAAAGCCTTCGCCCGAAAAATGTATCTGTTGAGGTTTCTGAAAAGTATTTCATGTTGTTTTAAACATTTGTTAACTGCTACAAAAATGCATGCACAAAATCAGTTGCCGAAATAGCGGTGACGAACAGTACCAATTCAATGATGAAAACCTAACCAACACATTTTTGATTTTCATCACCAGAAATTTATTGTCTGTCAGCCAACAACTAAGTTACAACATAATTTTTCGCTTGGGAGATCGCTCAATTCAATATTTGTATTATGAAATATCTGATACTTGCATCCCTATTCTTAAGTAGTCTGGCCAGCGCACAGACTCCACCCAAACCAGCAACTAATCTGGCAGACACGACTAAGCAGCCTCCAAAAGACATTAACCTAAAAGAGGTAAACATTAAAACAAGGCGACCGCTCCTACAAATGGACATTGATAAAACCATTGTTAACGTATCGTCAATGATTAGTGCCGCCAGCAGCAATACCTTGGAGGTTCTTGAGAAGACTCCTGGAATTACAGTTAGCCCTTCGGGCGAAATCAGTCTCAATGGAAGAAGCGGGGTTATGGTACTTATAGATGGAAGGCCAAACTATTTGTCGGCCGCCGACCTGGCCAATTACCTTAAATCACTCCCGGGCTCTTCACTAGATAAAATTGAGTTAATGGATAATCCACCAGCTAAATATGATGCGACAGGAAATGCAGTCATCAATATCCGCTTAAAGCGCAACAGGGAAAGTGGAACTACTGGCAGTATTTCTTCCGGGTATTCGCAAGGCGAATATGCGCGCACTAACAATTCCCTCAACTTGAACTACAACTACAAAAAAATTAATCTGTTTACGAACTTGGGTTATAGCGACGAAAAGAACTTCTCACGTGACGATTTCGACCGTAGGTTTTTTAACAGTTCGGCGCAGCCGAATGGCACAGTAAATCTAACCAACGATCAATCTAACAACAACGGGGGACTAAACGCCAACTTCGGGCTGGACTACGCTGCAACCAAAAAATCAACCTATAACCTATCCCTTAACCTGAGCAACACCAAACGCGATGGTGACTTCAACTACCAAAGCAAAAGTTACGATCTGGCCGGAGTGCTGCAGGAAGTTGGGACTGGCAATACCATCAGCCGCGAAGACAGAACCAACCTAAGCGCCGGTTTAAGTGCAGTTCACAAACTAAATTCCGCTGGTAGGGAATTATCCGCAGACCTTAATTATCTCAATTACCAAATCGATGGCAGACAGGATCTTGCCTCCTTCCTTTACCAAAACCCTTCCAGCATTGCCATTTATTCCGCTAAGGCAGATTATACCCATCCATTAAAGAATCAAGCAAGACTAGAGGCAGGATTGAAAACAAGTTTTGTAAGTAATGATAACGACAACCGGTATTACCAGATCAGCGGAATGAGCCAGGACTTAGACAATAGTCGATCAAACCACTTTAAATACCGCGAAAACATCAATGCAGCATATATGACTTATCAAAAATCTTGGTCACAATTTGGCTTTCAATTCGGCCTAAGGGCAGAACATACTGCATTTACCGGCACACAGCTGGGAAATACGCCAGCACAAGGAAGTAGCTTTAGCAGAAGTTATACCAATCTGTTCCCCAATCTGATGCTGAACTACAAACTGGACAAAGAAAACAAGAACACCGTTGGTTTAATGTTGGTAAGGCGACTGAACCGACCAAATTACCAATCGCTTAACCCATTCCTATTTTATAAAGATCAATATACTTACACCTCTGGAAATCCGGAACTAGGACCGCAATTTCAAAACAGAATTGAACTGAAATATCAGCATAAGCAATTACTAAATATTGGCTTGAGCTACAACAGGTTCAGCAATGTCATCTTTCAGACTACAGAAGCGGTTGGCGATATCTTTACCATGATGCCTAAAAATATTGCATTAGGGCAAATGATCTTACTCAATCTTGGGGTTTCTGCCGCTCCTACCAATTGGTGGGCTGTAAATTATACCGGAAGAGTCTCACACATGAAATTAAACGGAAAGGTGTATACGGAAACCATCGACTTCAGTACGAATGTTTTACGCTTGGAGCTAAACAACAGCTTTACCTTTGGCAATAAGTGGAGCTCGGAGTTGAATGGGTATTATGCCAGCAGCGACTTAAATGGGCAATTGTATACAGGGGCCATGTATAGGGTGAATGCGGGTATCCAGAAAAAATTAATGAAAGATAAAGCAAGCATCAGGCTGTCGGCAGATGACATTTTCCACACTTGGGTATACCACTACGAATCGCTTTCACTAAAACAAGCAAAATATTTTCAAACCAGCGGATCAGACACGCAACGCATCGGTATTTCCTTCAGTTACCGTTTCGGTAATGAGTTATTTTCCAGAAAAAACAAGCACTATAATGGCGCTTCTGATGACGAAAAAGGGAGGCTCTAGCTCAGCCTTTTGCCATGAATCAGTTTCTGCATGGCATCATCAAAAGACCCCGCCCTGATTACTTCACCAGAATTCACAAAAAAAATCTCATCTGCATTCTGGATGGTATTTAAACGGTGAGCGATGATCACCAGAGTGGTACTTTGTCCTAATTTTTCTAATATGCGGCCCAATAACTGTTCAGTAATGGTGTCAATGTTTGCGGTGGCTTCATCCAGGATCAGCAATTCAGGTTTCCTTAAAAAAGCACGCATAAAAGCAATTAGTTGCTTTTGACCCAAACTCATACTGCTGCCACCAGTGGTCACCTCAGTTTCCAGCCCTTTATCAAATACGTTAAGAAGTTCAGTTAACCCCGCATCCAAAAACACCTTCAAAAGTCCATCAGTATCCATATTTTGATACTCCGAATTTCCATACAAAATATTATCCTTGACGGTACCGGTAAACAACAAAGGCTCCTGTAGAATAAAACCAATTTTAGCAGTGCGCTCTGCATGATTAAAAGAGCGAATGTCCTTGCCATTTAAAAGTACGTTGCCTTTAATGGGATCATACAGCCTTGCCATAAGCGAAGCTGTAGTGGTTTTGCCCCCACCGGTTGGCCCCACAAAGGCGTACATTTTACCGGATTCCAGCTTTAAATTGACATTAGACAATACCTCCTTACCACCCGGGTAACCAAAATATACCTCCTTAAATTCCAAAACAGGTGCGGAGTCTAAAACTTCAACCGCTCCTGTTTCTACCACTTCAAGGTCATTATCCAAACCCAGTAGATGGGAAATCCTGTCCCAAGAGGCAAGCGCAGTCTGAAAGCTTGTCCACAGCGTTGCCAATTGCCTTATTGGGTTGTAAAAGTTCGTGACGTATGCAATGTAACTAATTAACAAGCCAATGCTTAGCCCGCTATTTCGTATCAGATAAACTCCATAAATCAAAACCAGGAGTTGTGCAATATTAGAGAATAGACTAAAGACTGGCATAAAAACAGTGTTAGCAACTCCGGCGCCAGTGGCGGTCTTATAGTTTTGTTGATTTGCAGTATCGAACCGCTTTCTAAAGTAATCTCTTCTGTTAAAAGCAACTACCACTTTAAAATTATCCAAACTCTCCTGGATCTCTGCGCTCAGCATACCTACGCTTTTCAAGTTGGCGGCATTCTTTTTCCTTACCCATGGAGAAAGCCTATTTACAAACAACCAAATGCAGGCCGCAGGCAAAATTGCCACTAGTCCAAGTTGAAAATTGATGATTAGCATGAAAGCCCCTGCGGCAACCAACATAAAAAAGCTACTCAGAAACTGTAGCAATGCTTGCGAAAAAAACTGGTTTAGCCGGTCCGTATCTGTATTTACCCTAGAAATTAAATCACCTGCCTTATTTTGATTAAAAAATGCAACCGGTAACTGCTGGATTTTGTGAAAGACAGCGTTCCTCAATCCAAACACAATCCGCTGCGCAGCACCCCCAACAAGGCTGGTCTGGAAATAACTCCCGCCAAAAACTAATCCGTAAATGCAAAGCAAAATGGCAGAAAACAATAATACGCCATGATACTGCTTAGTTTGTATATAATGATCTATCGTATAACCAATTAAAAGTGGACCAGAGAGGTTTAATGCGGTATTCACCAGCATAATAGCCAAGGCAATAGCCAGGTTTCTTTTTTCTGCGGTGGCTACATTTAGCAGGTTACGGATTTCCCCAAACACCGGCTTTTTAACCTGTCCGTCTTTTTCTATGTTCAGGTTATAGTTCATAATTACTGGTACTTTGTTGAGAATTATAAATTTGTACGTACTCCTGGCTGCGCTTCATTAATTCCTGATGAGTTCCCTTATCCAGCACCTCCCCCTGCATCATTAAAATAATCTGATCATAATCTTCCACCGCAGCAATTTTTTGGGTAACAGAGATCAACGTGATTAGCGGGTAGTTATGTGAAATGTTATCCAGTATCTTACGCTCCGTCTGCTGATCTACCCTGGCTGTAAAATCATCCAGCAACAACACCTTAGGGTTTATGGCAAGCGCACGGGCAAGCATTATCCTTTGTTTTTGTCCGCCCGAAAGGCTTAGTCCTCTTTCAGAAACAATCGTTTCCAAACCTTCCGGAAATGATGCAATCAACTCTTTAAGCGCTGCAGTTTCAATAGCTCTATTTAACTGCTCAGAAGTTACCTGCTCACTAAAGGCAATATTTTCCCTTATACTCATATTAAACAGCACACTATCTTGAAAAACAAACGCTAGTTGTCGATAGAAAGCTTCACTTTTGAAATCGGCAATTAGCTCACCATCATACCTGATCTCACCACTATCCGCATTGGTCATTCCCGCCAAAAGCTGCATTAACTGAGTTTTTCCCGCAACCGTAGGGCCTACTATAGCTACCTTGGCACCTGCCGTAACCTTGAAACTAATGTCCTTTAACACCTGCTTACCAGAATAGCTCAGGTTAATTTGATCCACTTCAATCGCTCCGCTTAGTTTCTGTTCCCCAGTTCCCAAATCCAAACTGTCTTCTGCTTCAAGTACTTTGCTAACCCGCCCAAAAGAAACACTTGCCTGAACAATCACATTACTCATAAATCCAATGATGATGATCGGGAAGATCAGCATCGCCAAATAACTATTAAAGGCTGCAAGGTCACCAATAGACATTCTATCGGAAATCACCAAATGTCCGCCATAAGCCAAAATCACCAAAGCCGCAATACTGGCAGTAAAGGTTATAATCGGTATCAACCAGGCAAATAACCTTAAGATGGCAAGCCCTAAGTCTCTTCCCTTAATGCTAGCTTCCATAAATTTATCGTACTCCAATGCCTGGGAATTGACCACCCGAACCAGGAAAGCTCCTACAATATTTTCATTAATTACCTTATTTAACTTATCGATAACCTCCCTGCTTTTTTTGTAATGAACCCTTACCTTTCTAAGTACCAGGTAAAAACTTACACCTATGGTTGAGGTAATGCAAATCACAATTAGACCCAGCTCCCAATCGATACTAAACAACAAAATTGCGGCGCCAATAATGATGACCAGGGAAGAAACCATTGATACTATGGCTTGAGAGATAAAGGCTTTTATGGCATCGATATCTGAAGTAAGGTTAGTAAGCAGCTTTGCCGGACTCTCACGCTCGATAAATGCAGTATTTTGCCGTGATATTTTCGAGGCGAGTTCAGTGCGCAGGTTTAAAGCCACTTTCTCTGAGGCATGAATTTGAATCAAACTTTGAAAATAGCCCAATACAAAGACAGAGGCTGTTATGATCGAGAAATGCCAAATGGCGTTCTCGATTGAATAATGTTGATGTGCGATGCCGTCTATTATCCCTCCAATAATTTTTGGCAACAGTAAACTTAAAGCATTCCCACCAAGTGCAAGTAACAACAATAAACTAATGATGGGCCAGTAAGGCTTCAGCAATTTTAACATAATGCGAAGGTATTAATAATGGATTAATTGTTGGTAGGACACCCTATCAAGCCCAAATCCCTCATTTATAATCAGCCAAAAACTGTAAATAACAAAAAAGGAGTGTGTTCTGTATTTGAACACACTCCTTTTCATTGGAATCAACGTAGTCTTACATTTTTGTTGAATCAGTTTTCATGGTGTCCATCTTAGAACTATCCATAGCCATTGAATCGGTAGACATAGAGTCGGTTGACATCATTGTAGAATCTGTCATTGTTGAATCTGTTCCTTCAGCTTTTTTCTCGGAACTACAAGCAGCAACTGATAAAGAAATCGCCATGGCTAAAAAGCCGAATTTAAATGCATTTTTCATTAGAATTTAGTTAGGTTTTAAGTTTTGTTCACAAGTTAATACCCTAAAAGTAAAAAGGTAACCTACTTTATTTTAAAAGAAAAAAGCCCTGACATCCATCATGGCTTTTAAATTATCAACTAAACCGAGTATAAATACTAACCAAATATTTACGTTGCAAAGCTAAACGCGACTTGTTAACTATTTGTTACATCTTGGTTATGGAATCGCGTTTACAGGAATTTATATTTGGTACGTTAATTGTGTTCTTCAAATCGTACAAAATCCCCCTATAGTACTTATGAAAAACGCCACATTAGACATTCAGATTTGCGACCACCAGTCCACACTAGAAGTGTTCGCCAGAAAGTTTACGCTTGACATTGAAGATGCCAACGACCTTGTTCAGGAAACCATGATCAAAGCTTTACGCTATGCAGAAATGTATAAGGAAGGCACCAATATGAAAGCCTGGCTCTATACGATTATGAAGAACACCTTTATAAACAGTTATAGAAGAATTTCTAAAAAGAATAGCATTATGGACACGTCAGAAGAGTTGTCCTATGCGCAGCTAAAATCCAGCGCATCTAATAATCTAAGTGAAAGTAAATTCACTTTAGAGGATATCAATAAAGCCATTACTAAACTTCAGCCCGAATATTCCGTTCCTTTTCTCAAATATTTTGAAGGTTATAAATACCATGAAATAGCTGAAGAATTGAACATTCCCATTGGAACAGTTAAAACGAGAATACACCTGGCCCGCCAAATATTAAAAAGCAGCTTAAAAATGTATGCCTCAGAGTTTGTAAAAACCGTAGCTTACGCCTAATATTTTATCAGTTTCAGAAACTGAGAATCTCCAATTGATTAAAATCCGTATTTTGCTGAACCAATGCAGCAAAAAAGCGAACATTTTTACAATTCTTTACCAGCCAGCGAAATTTCATTAGCCGAAATGTTTCTAAATCCAAAGGATTTTAGAGATGTTCCGGCAGACTGGCATGTGATCATTACCGACATTAAGGGTTCTACAAATGCAGTAAAGAACGGGTTGCATGAGACAGTAAACCTCATTGCTACCGGAAGTATTGTTGCAGTCCTTAATCTTGCCTATAAGGCCAATGTGATCGTACCTTTTTTCTTTGGTGGTGATGGCGCTACTTTTCTGGTTCCCCCGTCCATTTTGGATCCGGCCATGTTAGCCCTCCAACAATACAAGATAAATACATTAGAGAACTTTAATCTGGATTTACGCTCTGGAACTGTCCCTGTAACTAATATTTATAACCTGGGTTACCAAATCTTACTGAACAAGGCTAAAGTAACTGATGTCCTTTCCATTCCGGTTTTACTTGGTGATGGCCTTGGTTATGCGGAAAAGATAATCAAAGGGAAGGATTATCTTTTCGCGCCACCATCAACGGATAGTACGACTGACCCTGACCTTACCGGAATGCAGTGCAGATGGGACAAGATTAGTCCGCCGGATAACAGCAACGAAATAGTAACTATGCTGATTGTGACAAGGAAAGGAATTAGCCAACCTTCAACATTCAGAAAAATTTTTCTAAAAATGGACAGCATTTATGGCCCTCCGCAACGCAGACAACCTATTTCTGTTTCCAAGTTGAAGTTTAATACGTCTTTTGGCAAGCTAAGCGTTGAAATGAAAGCGCGGGAAGGTCATTTTAGTTTACTCGACTTTTTGCGTACCTGGTTGATTAATTTGTATGGCTACATCTATTTCAGAACCAAGAGTGGGATCAATTATTTGAATAAGCTAGTAGAGATGTCTGATACGCTAGTTATAGACGGCCGTATAAATACCGTGATTTCCGGGACAGATTCGCAACGGTTAAAGCTTCAGCACTTTTTAGACCAGTTGGAGAAGGAAGGATTGATTTGGTATGGGCTCTACGTTAGCACTGATGCTGTAATGTCTTGCTATGTGCGAGACCTGGCAGATGATCATATCCATTTTGTTGATGGTGCCGAAGGTGGATACACAAAATCTGCCGAGATGCTAAAGAAAAAAATAGCTAGCAGTGAAAACGGCCAAGAAAAAAAGATCCTGAACAATACAGTTAAAGTATCGTTCAGGATCTAAAGCGTTTTAAAAGTAATGGTGCTGCTGTATAATATATATAACAGGTTAAGCTAGCTTAACTTTTACTGCGTTCAATCCTTTTTTGCCTTCTTGAACTTCGTAAACTACTTGATCATTTTCACGAATTTCATCGATAAGACCTGACACGTGAACAAAAATCTCGTTGCCATTGTCTTCTTTAATAAACCCAAATCCTTTTTCAGAGTTAAAAAATTTTACTGTACCGTTTTTCATAATAATTTTTAGTGTTTCCTATTAATTTCTAAAAATATCAAAAATAACCAAATTACCAAATACCCTAAATGATTCTTTGTATTCTGACATCATTTATCACTGAACAAAATTGAAGCCAGATTGTTAAAACATATTATTATAAATTTAACCAGCACTGTATGAACAATACCATTAACCACACTGCAACAAAAGTGATAAGTAATATTAGGAAGATCAGGCATTTTAAAAACTACTCACAAGATTATATTGCAGCTAAATTGAACATTTCTCAAAACGCATACAGCAAGATAGAATTGGGCTACAGTAAAATTTCTCTAGAGAGGTTTTTTCAGATTGCAGATGTACTGGAAGTGGAAGAATCTCAATTAATAAGCCTTGACATGGTAACCTTAACGAGATAGTTATTCTATGATGAAATGTATACTAATCAATCGGAAGCGTAAACCAGAAAGTGCTTCCCTTACCCACTTCAGTAGTTACTCCAATTTCTCCACCATGGCGGGCCACGATATCTGCACTAATGTACAATCCTAACCCCAAACCTGATACCTGATTACCTTCATCATCAACACGATAATACCTGTCAAATAGATGAGAAATTTTTTGAGGGGCAATACCAGGTCCGCTGTCTTTTACAGAAACTTTGGCCATATTGCTTACCCGCTCTACGATGAGATAGATATTTCTGGAATTTGGCGCATATTTCACTGCATTGTTTACCAGGTTTACAATTACCTGATCAACCCGGTGCTCATCCGCGAAAACTTGAAGCGCTTCGTCACCCTCAAATATCAATTCATGATTGCCCCCAACCCTAACATGATTACAACAATCGTTTAATACCTCAGATAAGGTAAAGGTAGTTTTGGTAAGCTTGATCTGTCCTTCATTCAGGCGGCTAACATTTAAGAGGTCTTCTATTAACGTACTGATCTTCTCCATACTCCTTGTAGATTGCTCAATTAACCTTGGCAACATAGTAGAGGAAGGCCTTTCTTTCATTCTTTCCAAAAGTTGCAAAGATGCTTTGAGACTCGTGATAGGGGTTTTCAATTCATGCGAAGCAATGGATATAAAATCATCTTTTTGCTGTTGTAAACGTTTAAATTCTGTGATATCCAATAAAGTACCTAATAACCGCACGGGGTTGCCCATATCGTCAAAATATACATTTGCCTGGACCCGCATCCAATGTATTGTACCATCTTTGTGCAGAAGGCGGGCTTCGTAAAACATCTTACCGGTTTTACGCGCAGCTATGTGTGCTTCTGCACTCAAATGACGGTCGTCCGGATGTATAATATTCAGAAACTCCTCCCTGCTCACAGGACGGTCCGTACCAAATATGGCATTGAAACGATCGGAAGTAACCATTTCGTTATTGGAGTAATCATGATCAAAAGTTCCGATCTCGGCAGCTTCAACAGCTAATCTGATACGCTCTTCCACATCTGCTATGCTTTGTCTGGCATTAACTTTATCCGACACATCTATGGCAACTACCATCACCGCGGTAACCAGACCTTTTGCGTCGGTAACCGGTTCGTAAACAAAATCTACATATACATTTTCTGGCGTGCCATTCCTATAAAGCACTAATTGATGCTCTTTAGCCACAAAAGCGATACCCGTTTCAATGACTTTCTGCATTACAGGTGCATAACTTTCAGCCGCTTCAGCTACCGCATCCCAGATAGTTCTATTTTCTAGATCAGCTCTCTTACGCCCTACCAGCTCTAGATAACCATCGTTCACCTCCTGGATCATCAGATCAGATGCACGAATAACGCATATTCCTACCGGCGCTTGTTTGATAAGGCTTCTAAAGCGCTCCTCACTCGCTGCCAGGTCTTCATTTGATGCCGATAATTCCTCTAGTGTAGCGGCTTGCTCCTCATTAAGTGCACTAAATTCTTCGTTTAAGGCTTGATATCTTTCATTGCTTTCCTGGAGCGCCTTAACACGCTCAACAACGCGCTCCTCCAAAACACTATTAAGCTGAGAAAGAGTCTCCTGCGTATGCTGAAGTTCCTCGTTGGTCGCAACCAGCTCTTCATTTGCAGCGGCAAGTTCTTCGTTTAATACCTGCTCTCTCCTCAACGCTTCCTGTTTTTCAAACGCTTGCGTTAGTGCCTCGCGGTTCAAAACCCTTTCAGTAACATCGGTTGCAGTATGCAAAATGCAAATGGTGTTGCCGTCCTGGGCTTTAATTGCCCGATACTCAAAATCAAAATAAAAAGTTTGCAAAACACCATCGACAACAAGATCAGCGGGAGTATCACTTCCGGATATGGTGAGGCCTTCGTTCCAAACCCGCTTAAACATTTCAATGAATGGCTGACCTTTCAACTCAGGCAGCGCGTCTTCAAGCGATTTGCCAATTACATCATTTCTGTCTTTACCCCAAATCGCCAGCATAGCATCATTTGCTGTTTGAATGATTGCAACTTCGGAAATATGAATTGCTGTAGCGGTTTTGGTAAGGTTAAAAACTTCTAATAGTTGCCCTGCATTAAGCAGTTGTGCTGAATTGGCCATCGAACATATTTAAAGCTTTAAAGTTAACGTTTTCCTACCTGAAATCAATGAGAATGCATGCTTTCAGGATGTTTTTGAATAAAGTTTAAAACATTAAGTTTTTGGCATTGTTCATTAGACACATACCCAGAAAAACATGAGCAACGTATTAAAAACAAGGATTGTAGACGGACTAAATGATTTAAGCTTTAGCCCTACAGGAAAAGAGAACATAGACCAGGGCGAACGTGCACTTTCAGTAGTTGCCGGCTCCTATTTATTGTACAAAGGATTAAAAAATATGATAAGCCACCCATTTCTTGGCTTACAAGGAGCAGCTGCAGGAGGCTATCTGATCTATCGTGGTGCTACAGGCGTTTGCCCAATTTACCAAAAACTCGGTAAGGACACGACAGACCCGCAGGCCATCAATATTACGGAAGACTTTGTAGTAGCTGCACCTAGAGATAAAGTTTATGCATTTTGGAGAGAACTTTCCAACCTTCCCAAATTTATGAAACACTTAAAAAGTGTTTATGAAATTAGTGGAACAGAATCCCATTGGGTTGCCAACACCCCTGGGAATTTAATTGAACTTGACTGGAATGCTGAGATTACCAGAGAAGATGAAGGCAGTTATTTAGGTTGGCAGTCAATTGAAGACTCCATGATAGAAAATGCCGGTAAGGTGGAATTTAAAGATACACTTAATGGCACTGGTACAGAAATTCATATCGAGATAGACTATTTTCCACCTGCGGGAAGCGTAGGCAGAGGCATAGTTTCCCTATTTAACGGTGTGTTTGAGAAAATGATACGTGAGGATATCATCAGCTTTAAAGCGTATGCAGAAGCAGCTGACTTTAGGGCATATGCTGGCTTGACTGACTACCGGGAATAATTGCTATTCATGTAGTGTTCCAAATCACTTCTGTTTTGAAGCGCATCACCCATGGTATTATTAAAATACACATAGACGGTTTTACGGTCTAACAGCCAGCCTTTTATATAACCTGCGTATTCTTGTAAAACCTCATCAGAATAATGGCCCCGGTAATTTCCATCGGGGCCATGAAATCTTAAATATACAAAGGGCATATTGATGTCGGTAAATGGGGTACTGGCGGGCGATTTATCGTGTACAACCATGCCCATTGCATACTTTTCTAAAAGTTCATAGCTATCCTCATGGTAAAGAGAAGGATGCCTAAATTCGATTGCAGTATTCCACTCCATTTGCTCATCATTCATCCGGATTTGCTGGAAGAGCATTTCAAGTTTAGGAAGATCTGTGATGCGTATACTTGGAGGAAATTGCACTAATAAGCAGCCTTTTTTCCGACCCGCGCCAGCGATTACCTGCATATATTTACGCAGCGTTTCAGGATCAAAGGCAAGTCCCTTATTGTGGGTGATGTCTTTGTATAACTTAAAAGTAAATCGAAACTGATCGGGCACCTCATTGCTCCATTTGTACACAGTTGAGGCAAGTGGAATTTTATAAAAAGAGCTGTTGATCTCAATAGAATTCATCAGAGAGCTATAATAAGCCAGCCTACTCTTATCTTTAAAATCCTCCGGATAATGTAGTTTATTGGGAACGGGAAGCAGTAATCCGCTTGTACCGGAATAGAAAGTAATGTTGTCTGGATTATTCATAGCATGAAGCAAATCATCCAGACAACACTTTAAAAACCTATAAGTTTTTTTTGAACTTACAGGCTTATGCTGTAGCTAATTTAGCTATGTTTCTATATGGAAAAGAAGTGAAAATATGCCTGCGTGCAAATCTTCCTGGTGAATCTGCATTTACCAGCTTTACATAGATTTGTTTTGGAACTCCAAAATATTCGTAAGCACTGCCATCAAGAAAATGTACCGTAAGTACTAGTCCAGCCCAGTTGTAATCTGCTATTCCGCAAGTGGCAGTAGTTTGATCGTATTCTTCCTTAGACAAAGCCAGCGTTTCCGGTGCAATGCTTACCAGGAAATGATAGGCTTCAATGATTTCTTTACTTTTTATTTCTGCCTCAATCTTTGCCTCTTCACTATCCTGAAACTTATCAGGATGCCAATCCTTCATCAAATTCCTGTAAATGGTTTTCAATTCTTTTAACTCGGCATCCTTTTGTACACCTAGCAACTTCCTGTAATCTATTATCTTCTTCATAAAATTTGCGCAAAGATAAGCCAAATTTTAATTGGATCACATTAATTTTCAATTAATTAGCTAAACGAGCTGTAAACTAGATGTCTGGGGTATGGTATACCTGCACCGCAGATAGCAATGGACTTGCATTTGAAGCCAATATGTTAATCCTGATTTGCGAAGTATTTACATCCGGAAAAGCAATTATTCTTTTGTGCCCAATTGTAGTTTGTTTATCGAGTAGTACAAATGCCTTTCCATTCCAGTATTCCACTGAGAATGATTTTATACGTTGTCCCAATGCAATATATTCTTGCAGCACAACGCGATTTATTGTATTTCTGGCGCCCAGATTGATTGTTATACTTGCCGTGTTAATACCATCAGCTGTTGCCCAATACGTACTTGATCTACCATCTGTGAGGTTGCCTGCATTGTAATTTCGTCCGCGGCTATTCGTGGCTATGACCTTTTTGCCTTGAGCTAAATCAGTCTTATATGCTGCGTCCAAATATCTCCTAAATTCCATTAATCGTGTCGAATCCGCAGGATGAATTAAGCCCTCCCGATCTACCGGTACGTTTAAAAGCAAATTGCCATTGCGGCCGACAGAGGTTTCGTAAATAGACACCAATTGCTTCAATGTTTTTACTTTATCATTCGTAGCCGCACTCCAAAACCATCCCGGTCTGATGGAAACATCAACCTCGGCAGGTAGCCAGTGCGTACCATTCTCATTACCCTCATTTAAGGATTTAGTAGGTGGTGCCTCTGCACCAACGCCAAAACCCTCGGTATTTAAAGTAGACCAATTGGTTGCTCCAACAATGCCATTTTCATTCCCCATCCATCTGGTTCCGGGGCCAATATCACTAAAGATGATCGCTTGTGGATTGTATTTGTAAACGATACTGTTAAACAACTTAAAATCATAGTCCTGTTTTTTCTCACCTTCGCCCTTGGCACCGTCAAACCATTGTTCGAATATAGGTCCGTAGTTGGTATGAACTTCAGTAAGCATATTTGCAAAAACCTGGTTATATTCTGGAGTACCGTATTTTGGGTGATTCCGATCCCATGGAGAAAGGTAAACACCAAACTTTACTCCATATGCTTTGCAAGCTGCGGAGAGTTCTTTTAACACATCCCCTTTGCCATTTTTCCAGGCGCTTTCACGCACAGTATGTGTACTGTATTTACTTGGGTACAAGCAAAACCCATCATGATGCTTTGCAGTAATGATGATCCCTTTCATGCCGGCAGCTTTTGCTATGCGCACCCATTGCCTGGCATCTAACTTAGTGGGATTAAAAACCTTTGGATCTTCATCACCATGGCCCCATTCTTTATCAGTAAATGTATTTGGCCCGAAGTGGATGAACATATAAGTCTCCATCTCCTGCCAATCCAACTGATATTTAGTCGGAAGAGCGCCGTAGGGAGCTGGGGCTTTTTGTGCAAAACTCATGCTATAAAGCATGATGAACAGGGTTGTTAAGCGGGTTCTTTTGAACATCAGATTTATTTTAAACTCCAATTTAGTAAATCGTTACAATTAAACAGAATCCTAAAACTAATAAGGAGTAAAACTGTTAAAAATACACTTGATGTAATCACAAAATAAGCGAGCGATTATGAAACTACAACATCTTCATTTACACAGCAGGGCCGGTGAGGCAACTATTGATAGACATCCATTTCAAAATATTGGGCGTTCTGAGCGGTTGTTATCTGTTTTCCTGGGTGGATTAATGCTTGGAAGATATATTACAAAACCATTTAAGGCACCCTTTTTATATGGAGCCTATTTGACATACCGGGGCGCTACTGGAAGATGCTTGTTTTATGAACGTATGGGAATTGATGCCAGCAGTACAAAAGCGATTAACATTCGAGGTGAATTTGAAGTGGATAAACCTGTCGCAGAACTCTATGCATATTGGCGAAACCTGGAAAACTTACCAGGAAGTTTAAAGCATTTGGCAGAAGTAAAAGTGATAGACGGACAGGTATCGCAATGGAAATCAAATTTACCTGGAAACCTATTTAACCTACATTGGGAGGCGGAGATTGTGAAAGATGAGCCCGGCAGATTAATTGGATGGAGTTCAACTCCAGGTTCCTTTCTTCAGCATGTTGGTCGCGTTACGTTTGAAGAAAAAGCAGATGGAAGCGGCACAATTATGAAAGTTGTTTTCTCCTACCATCCGCCTGCGGGAGGTGTTGGTATGGCTATAGCCAAGCTCGTAAATCCCTATCTTGAAGATTTGCTGGAGAAAGAAATGAGTACGTTTAGATTTAAGCGCTAGCCTATATTTGCTGCTACGCCGGCAACTACTGCAAACACAATAGCCAGGGCATAAAGTCCAAGCACGATAATAAATACCACGCCCCAAAATTTAAAGAACGACTTCAAACTGCTCATGGCATTATTAAGACTTTCTTGATCTCCATACAACACGCCTTGTTTTGCAGCATTGCTAAATTTAAACAGTACAAAACTTGGGTAAAAATAGATGGCGGCAGAGATCAGGATCACGATGGTAAGTGCTCCAGAGCCTAATGCGTTATATGGATTGTTTTTCGCCCCCATAGCCGAATCCATAGCGGTCATCATGGCACCAACACTAAATGAGATCAATACCATCAGCGCAGAAAATATGAATCCTATAATAGACAAGAATTTGGTCCACTTTGAAGCTTCGTAGATGTAGCTTCTGATGTCTTCAGATACAACAAGTTTAACAGCGTCGTGATCAGGTAATGATTGTTCGTATTCTTCCATAATTAAGCAAATCTTAACGGCTAAGCCTGGATAAACATAAAGATTATTTTTAAAAATTTGATACCTTTGCGGGCAAATCACGAAAAATAATAATCATACATGGCATTACAATGTGGTATAGTAGGTTTACCAAATGTTGGAAAATCTACCTTATTTAACTGTTTATCTAACGCAAAAGCTCAGGCCGCAAACTTCCCTTTCTGTACTATAGAACCAAATATAGGCGTAATCACTGTACCTGACGACAGGCTTACTAAGCTTGAAGAACTGGTAAAACCGAATCGCGTTGTCCCAAATACAATTGAAATTGTAGACATTGCAGGGCTGGTTAAAGGTGCTTCAAAAGGTGAAGGTTTGGGCAACCAGTTTTTAGGAAATATCAGGGCTACTAATGCAGTTATTCATGTATTGAGATGCTTTGATGATGGAAATGTAATCCATGTGGATGGTTCTGTTGATCCAATCAGAGATAAAGAGATCATTGATACTGAATTGCAGTTGAAGGATCTTGATACTGTTGCTAAACGTATCCAAAAAGTGGAGAAGATGGCAAAAACTGATAAAGATGCCAAAAGAACATTTGATATTCTGAGCGTAATCAAAACACATTTGGAAAGCGGTAAATCTGTACGTTCTGCTGCTGTTTCTGCTGAAGATTTTGAGTTTATTCAAGACCTTGGTTTACTCACCCAAAAGCCGGTAATGTATGTTTGTAACGTGGATGAAGCTTCCGTAGTTACTGGTAACGCATATGTAGATCGTGTTAAAGAAGCGGTTAAAGATGAAGGTGCTGAAGTTTTGGTGATTTCTGCAAAGATCGAATCTGAAATTGCTGAAATGGATAGGTATGAAGACCGTCAGGAGTTTCTTGCAGATTTAGGCTTAACTGAGTCAGGTGTTAATAAACTGATCCGTGCCGCTTATCGCTTACTTGACCTTTACACTTATTTTACAGCTGGTGTGCAGGAAGTAAGGGCCTGGACCATTACAAAAGGTTTTACCGCTCCTCAAGCTGCTGGAGTGATTCACACCGATTTTGAAAAAGGCTTTATCCGTGCTGAGGTTATAAAATACAACGATTTTGTAACATTGGGATCTGAAGTTGCTTGTAAAGATGCGGGTAAGTTAGGGGTTGAAGGTAAGACGTATGTTGTTGAAGATGGTGACATTATGCACTTCCGCTTTAATGTTTAAGGTTGAAAATAAAGCATTACTCTTCGAAGACTGCATCTTTTGCTGAAAAAGCAAAAGTGCTGAGGTCTTCTCTGAGAACGCATTTTTTTCTTGATTAAACCAGGGCGCTCATCTTAAAAGGGTTGAGTTGAAATATCTTGTCGATGAGATAAAGCGCATTGAGTTCAAAAAGCAAAAGTGCTAAATCCTAAGTCTTTCCCTTCCATCACAATAAAAGTGTAATCTTTTTAATTTCTGCGCCTTACCCGGCAACATTTGATATTTTCAGAGAAGGCCTAAGCGCTTTTTGCTCCCCCTTCAGGGAGCCTAAAAGATGCAGCCTTCGAAGAGAATATCAAATGTTGCACTAATCAACGAGCATAAATTAAAGCAATACACCTTTTAAAAACAACACCGCCATGGTGAAATAAATGATCAGCCCGGTAACATCTACAAGTGTTGCTACAAAGGGTGTTGAAGAAACCGCCGGATCCGCGCCTAATTTTTTTAACAGCAATGGCAACATAGATCCCATTAGTGTACCCCAAAGTACCACACCAATCAAGGAGCACCCAACAACTAAACCGATACGTACCGGCTCCTGCAAGTTGCCTGTCATTAACTGCCAGGTTAATATTACTGAAAAGCTCAAGGCGCAAAGTGTGCTGCCAAGAAATATTCCTGAAAAAATTTCCCTCCTCATTACACGCCACCAGTCTTTGATCGTAATTTCTCCTAAAGCCATCGCCTGAATAATCAAGGTTGCAGCCTGAGATCCGCTATTACCGCCGCTTGAAATGATCAAAGGCACAAAAGTAGCCAGCATTACCACCTTTTTGATTTGATCTTCAAAATTAGACATGGCAAAAATGGTAAGCAGTTCTCCAAAGAATAGTACAATTAGCCAAACCACACGTTTTTTGTAGAGCTCAAATACGGGAACATCCAAATATGGCTCGTCCAGGGCCTGGGTACCCCCTATTTTATGAATATCTTCGGTATATTCTTCATTGGCAATCCACAAAATATCATCCACGGTCACAATACCCAGCAATACATTGTTATCATCCACAACCGGCAAGGCCACGCGATTGTTCATTCTGAACACATTAATGGCCTCTTCCTGGTGATCTGTAACTTTAAGTGAAATTAGGCGGTGGTCTGTCAGCTCTCCGATTTTAGCTTCCGGATCTGCCAATAAAACCTCCCTGATTCGCATATCGTCAAGCAATATTCCGTCTTTGTCAATCACATAGATCACGTCAATGGTCTCAGAATTCTTTCCATAACGTCTGATGTGGGTCAACACGCGACTTACAGACCAGTCCTTCTTTACAGCAACATAGTCAGGCGTCATCAAGCGACCTACACTGTCCTCCTCATAACCCAGCAGAGATAGTGCCTCTACCCGGTCTTTGGCAGGAAGGAGGATAATCAGCTTAGCAACAGCATCGCCTTTCAACTCACTAAATAGCGATGTCCGATCATCAGGGGGTAATAGATTAATGAGTTCTGCCAGCTTTTTTCCTGGAAGCTTCTTGATGAGTTTCTCCTGAGTAGGAAAATCAAGAATACGGAATACGTTTACCGCTCTTTTGGCCGACAAAGTATCAATAAACTTTACGGCATGTTGTGGAAGTTCGTCGATCAGGTGCTCCACATCTGAAATATTCAGATCATCTAAATAACTTTTTAGTTTAAAGTCATCTTCCAGGGCTAACAGGGTTTCGATTTCTTCTACAACGATTTCTTCCATAAGCAATAAACTGAACCTATCTACTTTTAGGCCACCAACTGCAAAAATGCCTTTTTATTTTTAAAAACACCTATATTTCATGTTATGAAATTAAAGGGCCTAGCTGTTGATTCTTTAGTGCATCTCTTTCTGCACATGATTACAATCACAAAAGGCAATAACCTTGGAGATTGATACCAAATCTCATTTCCCAGTTACTTCGCACAGCAAAGCCTTAAAAATTACTACCAATGGAACCAGGCAATACAGCCCGCTAAATGTTGAATTGACAAAATGATAAGTTAAGTTCATTTCGTTATACAGAATAGTTTCCTATTTTTGCACTCTCAATTACCGGTCTTCGTAGTTCAATGGATAGAATGTCAGATTCCGGTTCTGATGATGGGGGTTCGAATCCCTTCGAGGACACTCAGTGAGAGTCAGATCTAATTTTAGTTCTGACTCTCTTTTTTTCATGCAACTTACTGTTTAAGTGATAGATAAATTTGGAAGTAATGAGAAACTATCACTTAGCACAACATTTCAAGCTGGTTTGGGCCTCATTTGCCTTCGGTAAGGGTTAAGGGAACCCCTGGACAACAACTGTTAATCTTACGTATAAAGCCTGTATCATCTTCAGGTCTTCGACACATTAACTACAGGTTCTCTACAGGTTAGATTCACTAAAACCTGAACATAACCTGAACATAACCTGAAGAAGACCTGAACATAACCTGAAGCAAACACGGCAGTTACTGCGTTTTTGTACGGCACCTATACTGGCTTACCCAGAATTATACCCCAATTCAAATAGGTTAATGCCCTAACCGGGAGGCAGTGGCATAATGTGATTAATCACATGGAGATTAATGCAGTTCCATTTTAATTATTTACTTTTAGGACACAATAACCATCACAAATCTAATGAACACCCTCAAACAATTTTTTTTCACAGGTATAATTATACTTACAGTTCTTCTCACTAAAAATACCATTGCTCAAACCGCTAAGCTCCCAACCATGTGGACAAAAGCAGCAGCGGTGGCAGAAGCACCATTTCCAGAATATCCCCGTCCGCAGTTACAGCGTAAGGACTGGTTAAATTTAAACGGCAAATGGGATTATATTGGGGGTAAACAGGTTGCTTCAGCGCTCCACCCTGAAAAACCAATTGGTTTTGCTGGCCAAAAAGAACAAATATTGGTTCCCTATTGCCCTGAATCAGTACTTTCTGGAATCGAACGCAAACAGGAAATCAATATGTGGTATAAAAGAGATTTTCAAATCCCGACTTCCTGGAAAAACAAAAAAGTAATCATTCATTTTGATGCTGTAGATCATGATGCAACCATTTTTATCAATGGTAAAAAAGCAGGAACTCACGCGGGTGGTTATGATTCCTTTAGTTTAGATATCACAGCATTTTTAAAGTCGGCCAACAACGAGTTAATCGTTGCTGCACACGACCCTAATGACGGCAGAACACCTTCTGGCAAAAACGGACCTCGTGGCGATTACACTTATACTTCAGGGATATGGCAAAGTGTATGGCTGGAACCAGTTGGACAAAGCTATATCAAGAACATCCGACTTACGCCAGATCTGTCCAATAACCGATTGAAGGTAAAAGTAGAAGCCAACGGCTTGCAGGTCTCAGCTAGTGCATTAGAAGGAAAGAAGGTTGTCGCACAAGTCAGTGGTACAGTGGGTACAGAGTTCTATATTCCAATAGAGAACGCTAAATTATGGTCGCCAGAGGATCCATTTCTTTACGATCTAAAACTCAGCTTGAAAGACAAGAACGGAAATGTTACCGACGAAGTCACTAGTTATTTTGGAATGCGGGACGTAAAATTGGGAAAAGTTAATGGTGTGGTAAGACCATTACTGAATAATCAGTTTGTGATGCAGATAGGCTTGCTTGACCAAGGATACTGGCCAGACGGAATATTGACAGCACCAACAGATGAGGCGCTTAAATCTGATGTAGAGTTTACCAAAAAAGCAGGTTTTAATTTGATCAGAAAACACATGAAGACCGAGCCAAAACGCTTTTACTATTGGGCTGATAAGCTCGGGATACTGGTATGGCAAGATATGCCTGCCATGTGGTATCAAAATGAAGATACCGCTCGTGTACGGAGTACGTTCAGAAAAGAACTGAAAGCAATAATGGACGATCACTATAATTCCCCATCAATCATTACCTGGGTACCATTTAACGAGAATTGGGGTGCATTTGATGTGAAAGAAATGACCGACTGGGTAAAAAAATATGATCCTTCAAGACTAGTAAATGGCAATTCCGGGTTCAATAATAATCCTGGTTATCAGAAAGCTTCAGGAGATCCGGGCAATGGTGATTTTGTTGATACCCATATCTATATAGGACCAAATGATGCCTCTAAACCTGACGATAAACGAGCCGCTTCATTAGGAGAATATGGTGGAGTTGGACTTTTCGTAAGGGGACACATGTGGCCTGTTGAGAACAACGCTTACGGATATGAACCTACCAAATCTGCACTAACGGATAAGTATGTACTACTGATGGACCAGGTTGAGCAGCTGATGAAATACCAGGGATTAAGTGTTGCAGTTTATACCCAAACCACAGATGTAGAACATGAGATTAATGGTTTGCTCACCTACGATCGTGCCTTTGAAAAGATGGATCCGCAAAGAGTCAAAGAAGTGAATCAGGCAGTGATCAACGAAAGTAAAAAAATTAGGTAACGCAGCCCGCTATTCAGTTTGTTCAGTTTAACTGCTTCTTTTTAAACACAACTATGTTTACCTAAATTTAGTCAGTGTCAGGCCCCCTCTAAAACCTGCATGACTCGCTAATCAAATGAAAAAGATATTAATATCCCTATTATTAATAGTATCGGCCTTTGGCTGTAAAAAAGAAAATCAAAATGCCCAAATTTCGCTAAGCGGCACTACCTGGGAGAGCTCCTCATTTCCGAATGGTGATGTAGTGGTATTGAATGAGCGGCTGGAATTTATTTCTGCTAACGAAGTCGTATTTTACAGCACATTTAGCACAAATAGACTGATGACGGCTCAGGGAAGAGCTACGATGAGCTTTACCATAGATGATCCAAATGCTGTATCTCCTACAATCCACATTAAGGGCAGATATAATTCTATTTCGGGCACTATTGGACAAGGTGCCATTGCAGATTTTAAGCTTACCTATAACAGAGCAAGTGGCAATGCCGAACCATCCTTAAGTGTTGGAGATGGTAAAATTTACGCGAAAGTGGTGTACCGTTAAGTATAACAAGAGACATCGACTGTATCCTCATTTTTACAGCAACAAATTGTTGGAAGAGATATCTTTACGGAAATATTTTTTAGCATGTTTCAAAAAGCAATTCTTTCAGCGGCTCTTCTGGTTACTTCTTTTTCCTTATTTGCGCAAGAGACACCAGCTAAATCTGCCGTTGATGCTCAAAGGCAACAAAGACGCGGGCCAAGGCCGTATACTTTAACCTTTGTTAATCACTCTGATTTTTTATTGGATACTGTTGCCAAGGCAGAGTTTAAAACAGTGTTTGATAAAGTATATCCAGCTTTCGCTCAGGCTGATGGCTACCGCACAAAGCGAGAGGTGAGCATGGAGATTTCAGATAAATTTGAGGGAACGTTAAGCGCTAAAGCTGGTGAAATTGTGGTAAACAGCAAATGGTTAAAAGATCACCGGAGCAGCTTTGAAAAAGCGTTGATGTATCAGTTTTCCCGCAACTGGGTATCTGCTGATACGATTAAAAAGAATGGCTATCAATTGGTGTTTATTAGTAAAGCACCTGAATTTGATCTCACTACCAAACAAAATTTGATAAACACCTATTTCAAGGTCTACCCAAAATTGGTTAAAAAGTTTAATAAGAAGACTACGAAGGAAGTATTGTTTGTGGTGGATACTGCTTATAAAGGCGTAGCTGAAGCTAGTGGAAATAGAATCCTTTTCAGCGCGACATACATGAAAGCACATCCAACTGACATAGATATTGTTACGCATGAAGGAATGCACCTTGTACAGGGTTATGGCTATAGCGCCGGACCGGTGTGGCTTACAGAGGGAATTGCTGATTATATTCGCTACAAGTATGGCGTGGACAACATTGGCTCTAAATGGGCGCTACCTGAATTTAACGATAAGCAAAGCTATCAAAACAGCTATCGTATTACTGCCCGATTTTTTGAGTGGCTGGAGCAGCATGTAAAAAAGGGTTTGATCATGAAGCTTGACAAGGAGCTTCGCGACCACACCTACACGGAGAAATCATGGGCTAATCTTACCGGCAAGACGATAGATGAGCTCTGGAGTGACTATTCCAAAGCTCCTGCTGTTAAACTTAAATATAGCGGCAAGGCAATTTAAAGTACCTGTGGCTGAAGGACCGAGTAGTATTTTAGGCCAATAATATCATTTGGAAGCGGCTTGGTATTCCATGATTTGTGGATAGCAAGTGCAGCACCAATTGCGGTAGCTTGTGCCATATGAGCGGCAAATACTTCTATTTCTGGAAATGCTTTTGCCAGCAAATTCATAAAGATCAAGTTCTTGCTGAAACCACCATCAACAAAAATCCTTTTTACTTTGGTTCCACTTAACACCAGCTGTGTAGAGTCGTATTGTGCCCTTACCAGATCTACAATAAGTTGATGATATGCAGCAATATCTGACTTGAACTGCGAAAGGTCCCGGTTGACGAATGAATCCTCCGGTATAGTTGGATCTATTAATTTCGGGTTATAACTGACATTTCTATACGCAATTACGTCCGTACCATAATGTGCAGCAATACGTTTTACTTGTTGTTCATGTTCGTAACCGGCAAAAAGCCTTGATGCTTTTACGGGCTTGCCCTGGTATTGAAGGTAACATAGACAATCCTGCTTCAACTCTTCTGCTGTTAATGGCGAGGAATTAAAAGGGTTTAAACTGATGCACCAGGTTCCTGTGCTTAGCAAGATAAATGGTTCTGTGAAACTAACAAGATACGGAATCAGTGCTGCTGAGCTGTCATGAAACCCCGGACCAACAGCATAGTTGTTACCAGGGAAAGCAGCAGGCATCACACTATCAGCCGGTACTATGGGCGCTAGCTTTTCTAATATGCCTTCTTTTTTAACCCATTCATGGTATTCGTTTTTAGAAAAATCCCAAAGGTTGGTATGGCAGCCGATACTGGTTAAGTCTGAATAGGCTTCACCTGAGATCAGGTAACTTAAATATTGAGGCAAATGCAATGCGTATTTAATCTGAGCAAATAGCTCAGGCTTTTCGTATTTAAGGCGATATAACTGCATACCTGAATTTAGGCTGCCCAATACTGGAGAAGCGGTACTGTTACTGAACGCTTCTTCTCCCCCATAATCATTATAAAACTTTGCCTTTAATGCTTCAGGGTACTCCTTCAGGTAATTGTACAAAGGTGCCAATGGTTTGCCTTGTTCGTCGATGTACACAAAACTGGCACCGTAGGTAGCAAAGTTGATGGATTTCACCTCAAACTGCGGAAGCTTAAAGACCTCACGAAGTGAATCAAACACGGAGAGCCTTAAACTCTCCAGGTTTTCGCATGGGTCGCCATCCTCGTCTACCGTTTCCGTAAATCGGGCTGTTCTTTCGAAAACAATTTGATAGTTCTCGTCAAACAGGAACAGCTTCTTATTGGTTTTACCCACATCAAAAACTGCCACTACCGGCGTTGCCTTAACTTTTACACTCATTCTTACAATCCTGTTGCAACGGTTTTTGCACCGCGGTTTTTGATCAGTTCTTCCCTAACTTTTTGCGTTCTGTACACTTCAAGTGGGTTCAATGCCGCGCCAGCACGTAAACGCGCTTCTGCTACCAGCGGACGAACATCTGTTCTAAATGCCTGTTGCAAGATTTCCTGGCAACGGACTACATCATTTATCGCTTGTGCTTCCTGCAAGCCTTTTCGGTCAACCGACAAAGCTTGTGCATAGGCAATCATAATGGCTTCTACAGATTGCAATAAATCTTCCAGCGGGTCTTTCACATTGTGAGAGGCATCAATCATCCAACCCAGATCTTCTCTGTGGTTCATTCCTCTTGCATCCATTCCTTCAACCAGTTCGTTAAAGATCAGGAACAACTGGTATGGTTTCATGCTACCTGCTGTTAGATCATCATCTCCATATTTGGAGTCGTTGAAATGGAAACCACCTAACTTTTGCTCCATTAAAAGCAGGGAGACGATTTGCTCAATATTTGCGTTTGGCAAATGGTGACCTAGATCTACTAAGGTATATGCTTTGGGTCCAAGCTTGTTTGCATACAATAGCGACTGGCCCCAATCTCCCACGGTAGTGGAATAGAAATTAGGCTCAAATGCTTTGTATTCAACAAAAACTTTCCAATCATCCGGCAATGCAGCATAAATCACTTTTAAGCTGTCCAAAGTATTTTGGAACGCTCTTCTAAAGTTAAGCTGACCAGGAAAGCATGAGCCATCGGCAAGCCATACGGTTAAGGCTTTAGAACCAAGCTCTATACCTTGACGGATTACTTCAATATTATGATCAATAGCCTGCTGTCTAACTGATTTATCTACATGCTGCAGGGAACCGAACTTATAGCTTTTTTCCTGATCTGGCTGATCCTGGAATGTATTGGAATTCATCGCATCAAAGCGCAATCCATGTTGTGCGGCAAGGGCTTTGATTGCCGATGGGTTTGTTGCAGTATCCCAAGGAATGTGCAAGGAAATAGCGCCACTGGCCGCATTTAGCTTGTGCAACAAACCTATATCTTCGATTTTCTCTTCAATATTTCTAGGCTCACCTCCAGACGAAAAACGTCCGAAGCGAGTGCCGCCTGTCCCAAGCGCCCAACTTGGAATGGCAATTTGAAAGGCAACCAATTTGTCTATAATAGCTGCAGATCCTTCAATCTCGCCAGTAATAAATTCCAGCTTACGCTGATGTCCCGCCAATAAAGCTTCGTTATGCGATTCTATGTGATAGTTTTCTAATTTCATGATGCAATAAATTAACGTACAAAGGCAGTGGCAACACCACCGTCTACATTTAAAACATTTCCTGTTGACTTGTTGAGTAGTCCACCAGTAACTGCAAAGCAAGCATTTGCGATATCTTCTGGCAAGATTACTTCATTCAATAAAGTGCGTTTGGCATAAAAGCCAGGAAGCTCTGCTACGGTAATACCGTATGCTTTTGCCCTGCCTTCTGCCCATGCACCTGCCCAAATTTTGCTGTCTGATATTACAGCATCCGGGTTTACTACGTTTACTTTGATTTTATCGGCACCGAGCTCAGCTGCATTCAATCTGCTCAAATGTAGCTGTGCTGCCTTGGCCGATCCGTAACCTGCGTTATTTGGTCCGGATACTAATGCGTTTTTACTTACTATGTTGATGACATCGCCACCAATGTCTTGTTTGCGCATGACTTCTACACCCTGTTGGGTAACAAAGAATTGCCCTTTTACCAAAACATCGTACAAGATATCCCAATCTTTTTCCGTGTGTTCTTCTATAGGTTTAGAGATGGATAGCCCTGCGCAGTTCACCACAATGTCGACTCCGCCGAAAGCTAATGCAGCAGTACTGTAGGCTTCTTTAATTTGATCTGCGCTGGTCACATCAAGCAAAGCCGTGGTATAACTGTCTTTGCTGTAAGCACCTCCGAACCAGGCATCTGCTTCGGCAAGGCGACCCGCATCATTGTCGTTCACCACAACAACCGCTCCTTCATCAATAAATTTCTTGGCAATTGCTTTACCAATACCGCCTGCACTTCCAGTTACCAAAGCTATTTTACCAGATAAGGCTTTAGGCTTAGGCATGCGCTGTAGCTTAGCCTCTTCCAACAACCAGTATTCTATATTAAACGCTTCTTGTCTCGGTAAAGAAGTGTAAGATGAAATGGCTTCTGCACCTTTCATCACATTAATGGCATTGATATAAAATTCAGCAGCTACCCTTGCGGTTTGTTTATCCTTTGAGAACGAAAACATACCTACTCCAGGGTATAGGATTATTACCGGATTGGTATCACGAATAGCCGGACTGTTTGCATGTTTACAAGTTTCATAATACTCGGTATACATCGCTCTATAAGCCTCAAATTCCGGGAGTAGTTTTTCCTTGAGTGCTTTTACATCACTAAGGTCTTCAGAAGGTTCAAGTTTTAAAACAAGCGGACTGATTTTAGTTCTCAAAAAGTGGTCAGGACAGCTTGTTCCAAGTGGCGCCAGCGTATCAAGATCGTTTGAGTTAATGAATTCGAGTACACGGGTATCATCTGTAAAATGACCAATCATATGGTTTTTGCTGGAGCATAAGCCTCTTAAAACAGGGGCCAGTATTGCAGCTTGCTTTTTCCTGTCAGCTCCTTCCAAACTGGCGATCTTTTGTCCGCCAAACACCGGGCCTTTTTTGCCATAATTCTCTTCCAGGTATTGCGCGCAGCGCTCAACAACTTCTAAAGTATTGATATAACTTTCGTACGCAGTATTTCCCCAGGTAAATAATCCATGAGAACCTAGCATAATCCCTTTAATACCGGGGTTTTCATCAAGACAGGCTCTTAATTGCAGTCCGAGATCAAATCCTGGCTTTTGCCATTCCACCCATCCTATCTCGCCATTAAATAATTGGGCAGTAATTTCCTTACCATCTTTTGCAGCCGCAATTGCGATTGCAGCATCTGGATGCAAATGATCGATATGATTGAATGGTAAAAAACCGTGTAACGCCGTGTCAATAGATGGTGCTTTTGAGGCAAGATCATAGATACAATGATTAAACAGCTCTACCATTTCGTCTTCATAAGCAAGACCACGATAGATATTTTTTAAGCTCTCTAAACGATCTACGTATAAAGCTGCCAGTCCGCTTTTCGTCAACGTACCAATATCACCACCAGATCCTTTAACCCACATAACCCGGGTATCTTCTCCTGTAAGGGGATGCTTTGTTGTGGCTTTACAGGAAGTGTTTCCGCCACCATAATTGGTTAAGCGCAAATCTGCCCCCAGTAAATTGGAGCGGTAAATTAATAATGCAACTTCGTCACCCGCCAATTCAGCAGCTTTTGCATCGTCCCATAAATAGCTTACGTGTTTAAAATCAGTCGTTCTAACAGTCATAAATAGATTATATATATTATTTTATTGAGTTACCGTAGCCAACGATCAGTACCGATAGGATGATGGTACAAATGCCGACTATTACAGTAATTAATGTCTTCTTTTTTACACCGCTCCACTCTTTTAATGCCAAACCCCATGCGTTGGCAACTAAGATGATAAAGGCCATGTGCAATATCCATGAACTGGCTCCATTACCCATTTTGCTTTCTCCCATTCCGTAGAAAAAGAATTGCAAAAACCATGTTGTTCCGGCTAATGCTGAAAAGATATAGTTCTTTAAAAGTGGTGTGCTTTTTTTAGTGTAATCTCCAAACGTCTTGTTTCTTGCGTTTAAGATCATACACCAGATAAAATTAGTGGTCAGGCCACCCCATAGTACAACGATGTAGGTAACGTTATTTTGGAACAGGAAATTGCCGGCTTCTGATGGATTTGCAGCTTTCCATATCGCATTTGCAGCATCAGCCATTGGCTTACCCGCCTCAATACCGAAGTTAAAGCATGCACTTAATATTCCTGAGATAATGCCGACAGTTAGTCCTAATGCAAATTTATATTCAGTTTTTACTTCCATCCCGTGAGGATCCGTAATGTCTGCTTTAATTTCCTTCTCTTTCATCGTACCAGCTTTACCGCAGATGATAATACCCAGAACGCAAACTATAAGCCCTAGCATAACCATTCGGCCCCAGTCGGTAGTTAAGAACACGCTAAAAGGATCTTTGCCTGCCTGTGGAAAGAATTCGAAATAGATGGACGGTAAGATTGAACCAATAACCATGCATAGCCCTAGGATAATACTACTACCCAGGGAAACACCCAGATAGCGTACACCGAGACCATAAGTAAGACCGCCAATACCCCATAGCACACCGAAAAAATAGGTAAGTAATAAAATACTACCACTGGTACTGGCTATGATATCACTAAAATTTGGTATGGTTAAGTATGCAGCAATTGGAGGAACGACCAGCCATGAGAAAAGGCCACCAACAATCCAATAGCTTTCCCAGGCCCAGCCTTTAACTTTTTTGTAGGGAACGTAAAAACTACCAGAGGCGAAACCCCCAATAAAATGAAAAATTACTCCGAAGATGACCTGCATACGTTTGCTTTATAATTTGGTTAGAAATATATGTTACTAATTTATACTTATTGTTCTGCTAAACCGTCCTGTACTATCATGAAAAGGCCTTTAGTTTAGTGTATTGTTATAGAGAAGCTCTTTTGGTGTAATAGAACGGAACTTCCACATGGCGTTTACTATTGTCCAATATCAGATTGGCCGCCACGGTTCCCATAAACTTAAAATCAGTGGATATGGTAGTGATGCCATTTAATAAAATTTTCTTCAAAGGCGTTTCATTGTAGGAGATCACCCCAATGTCTTTACCAATCTTAAAATTAAGGCTAATCAATCGCTCCAATAAGATCACTAAATCAGCTTCCATCAAGTTGATAAAAACCTCTCCTTCATTAATTGGCTCAGTACTGATATTGCTGACCACGTGATGTGAAAAGGCGTATTGCTGACAAAAGCGATGAAAGCCGTCCAAAATCTCTTTTGGAAAATAGCTTTTTTTGGGAAAGATGATTTTCAGTGTATGGTATTTGCTGAGCTCTTCTCTTGCCTGCTCCAGCGCTTCATAGATATTCTTTTCAAAATTCTCGTAGGCTGCTGCATATTCTCCCTCAACTCCTGCTATTTTTTTATCCAGCAGTATCAACTTTTCTTTTGGAATTTGATTGATGATGTCGCGGGCGTACTCTTCTCCTTCTATAAAATGTGGGATTACCACGTAGTGGGAATAATTTTCCTTTTTATTGGTAAGAAAGCGTTTAAACAGTCTAAAATCGTTGTTGTAAATATAGAAGTCTACTGAAACTTCATCGCCTAGCGCGGCAACGAAGGCATCGTAAACAATCTTCTTGTGCGCACTTAGTTTGTTAAACAGCAGAAACACCTTAAGTTTCTGCTTAAACTCTACATTGGAAATGTAATACCCTTTACCGGGTACAGATTTGATGACCCCAATATTTTTAAGGTATTTATAGCCCTTTTCTGCAGTATCCCTGGATATTTCCAACTTGATGCTCAACTCATTTATGGATGGCAATAAGTTTTCCTGATCCAGCTTTCCCTGTTCAATTGCATCAATAATTGCACTTCCCAGTTGCAGATATTTGGGAGTTGCAGAGTATTCGTCAATGCTAATGAAATCAAAGAAGGATGCAGGCTTCATATTATTTAATCTGAAATTGATACTGACCTGCCGCAACATTTAACACATCTGTTACTGGTTTGCCTGCGCTATAGGCTTTTTTACCTGCGGTAAGCGGGAAGTATATGGTTGCGGTTGAGTTAGCAGGAACAGTTACCTTGTAAACGACAGCGTCGCCATCGCGCTTCCATGAGGAGATAATTTCTCCATATGGACCTGTGTGTTTTGCTTCAAACTGATCCAATCCGGTAGCAAAGTTAGGTTTCAATACCACATTCTTAAAACCGGGTGCCATTTCATCTGCTTTGATACCGCCTAAACCTTTATATAACCATGCACCGACCTCTCCAAACATAATGTGGTTTAAAGAGATATCACTCTTAGCATCAATTCTCCAGTTTTCATATAAAGTAGTAGCGCCATTTACAATCCACCAGCCCCATGATGGGTAGGTTTCCTGTGCGGCTACTTTATAAGCTAAATCTGAATATCCATTCTCGCTTAGTGCATTCAGAATAGCTTTTGTACCTAGTAGACCAACATCCAGATGGTTATTGCTGGCTTCTACTTTTTTAGCAAGATTAGCGGCTACTTTGGCGCGCATGTTATCTGGTACTACATTCCAATATAGCGGCATACATAATTCTGTTTGCATACCGCCACCATAGATTCCTGTTGCTGTGTTTAAAAATTTAGCGTTAAAGGCATTCTTTATTTTTAGGGCAAGGGTAGCATACTTCTGATAATCATCCATCTTACCAAGTAACTTGGCTGTTTTAGATAGAATAACCGCATCCGCATAATAGTAAACTGAGGAGGTGAATTCCACAGGGGGTTTGTCGCTCACCGGTACCCAATCTCCCAAACCCCAGGTGGTTAAGCCACTCGGACTAATATCTGTAATGTGATCCACGTAACGCTTCATATTAGGGAAATTTGCGGAGAGAATCTTATCATCTCCATAATACAGATAAATGTTCCATGGAATAACCGCAATTGTGCTGGTCCAGTCTGGTCCGTTACCCCAATCATAACCCCAGCCATCAGTAGGGATAATTGAAGGAAGCACGCCATTAGGTTGTTGTTCATCTCTGTGATCTGACAGCCACTTCTCGTAAACGGTGATGCCATCAAAGCTATAAAGTCCGGTTTCTACCGCAATTTGCGCATCTCCGGTCCAGCCATTCTTTTCCCTTGTAGGGCAATCGGTTGGATAGCCAAAAAGGTTTGACAGATAGGAGTTATTGGCTGCAAACCAAATCTTTTCTAAAGTTGGGTTAGATGATTTGATCTCGCCCACTACAGGCACGTCACTGTGCATAAAATAACCGGTTAAGCTACCTTTTGTCAAGTTGATAGGCTTGCTGCTGGTCACTTCAACATATTGAAAGCCTTTATAGTTAAAGTGTGGCATGAAAGATTCTTCTCCCCTGCCGCTCAGGGTAAAAATATCTACCTGAAAGGGATCCTTGTCATCGGTAGGGCGGTAATGCTGATCGATGTTAGACATATCTGCGCGACCATTTTTATACAGCCTCTCCACATGTTTAAGCCTTACTTCCGTACCTGCTTCGCCATTTAAACTAATCTGACTTACGCCTGCAATGTTTCTACCCAAATCAAATACATATGCAGTATCATTAATTTTATTTACGCTGACGGCCGGAATTTTCTCGACGTTTCTGATTGGGTGCATGACCTGCGACACCACATTACCTGAAGGTGCCGTTCTTAGGCCTGCATTTTTCCATTTAGTATCGTCAAAGTTTACGATGTTCCAACCGAACTGCTCTAAACGCGCATCGTAATGCTCAGCAGTGTAAATGCTGTTAAATACGATTGGGCTTAAGGAAGTTTTCCAGTCCCGGTCGGTAGATACCGTTTGCACGCTTCCATCACTGTAAGTAATTCTAAGATCTAAACAAAAGGTAGGCCTGTTTCTCCATGGGGCTTTATGGAAATCCCATACGGCAGTAGATTGGTGATTATACCAGCCGTTACCTAAAAGCACACCTACAGCATTTTTACCATTTTGCAGTTGCGAGGTCACATCGTAAGATACATAAAGTGTACGCCTGTCGTAACGTGTAAACATCGGATCCATCCTATGGTTACCTACTTTTCTGCCATTGAGGTACAACTCGTATAATCCGCCGCAGGCGATATATGCCCTTGCAGATTTTATCTTCTTTTCTGCGCTAAATACTTTTCTAAAGTACGGCGCAGCTTTTTCGTTCATGTCATTACCGTCACTAATCCAGGCGCCCTTCCAATTGGCCATGGTCATCAATCCTGTTTCAAAAGTGGAAACCGCATTGCTGGAAACCGTTAGTCCATCTTTTCCCCAGATCTCTACAAGCCAATAATATTTAGTGTAAGGCTCTAAAGTCTTGCCTTTGTAATTTACCAGACTGGCAGAAGATAATATCTTCCCAGAGTCCCATGAATTTCCTTTTTTACCAACAACTTCCATGGAATCCTTACTTACGTAAATCCTGTAGGCTAATTGCTTTGCTCCCTGACGGGTATCTTGCATCATCCAGGACAAACGTGGGTTAGTGACATCAACTCCAATTGGTGCAACCAAATGCTCAACCTGCAGATTAACAGGTTGGGTAACTGCAGCAAAAGCTTCGGCAGAATTAAAAAAAATAGCCAGCAGGAATGAAAATGCCGTATACGTTTTGAAGTTTTTTTGAAAGAAAGATCTCATGTATGTTTATGGTGTGCAGTTACAAGGTAAGGTATTTAGTATTTATATTCAAAATGATAGTTACCGGAACCAATCTGCTCGGTTTTACCACTCTTAGGTAAAACCACAGTAGCCTTTGTATTGGCCGGTATGGTTACATCCAATTTAAAAGTTCCATCTGTTAACGTCCAGGCTGATTTCAGAGTTCCGTACGAAGTATTTATCTCTCCGGAAGCGCTGGTTAGTTTACCGCCAGGTATTGGTTTGATCAGAATTTCTTTATAGCCTGGTGCTGCAGATACAGGGTTAATACCCGCTACATTTTTATACATCCAATCGCCAATTGCACCATAAGCATAGTGATTGAATGAATTCATATCAGGAGTTTGAAAACTACCATCAGGTTTAATACCATCCCATCTTTCCCAAATGGTGGTCGCACCCATTTTTACAGGATATAGCCAGGATGGGTAACTCTCCTGCATCAACAAATCGTAAGCTACGTCTTCGTGCCCAAATCTGCTCAGTACATGACATAAATATGGAGTACCCAAAAAGCCGGTAGTTAAATGGTTTCCATAATCTCTAACATTTGCTACCAAGCGATCTGAAGCCTGTTGTCTCAACTCCTCAGGGAGCATATCAAATTGTAGTGCAAGTACATATGCCGTTTGCGTATTGGACACGAGTTTCCCGTTAGGAGTCATATATTCTCTTACATATGCCGCTTTTATATCTTTCAATAATTTTGTGTATTTGTCAACGTCTGCAGTTTTACCCAATACATTTGCTGCGTTGATCAGCAACTGTGTAGAGTGGGCATAAAATGTTTGGGCGATCATATATTTATCGGTTACCGCTGCGCGGCCATCATTGTCATCGTTAGGGCGATAGAATAACCAATCCCCAAAATGGAATCCTGTGTTCCAAAGGTTATCTTTTGATCTCGAGGTCATAAAGCCAACCCATTTTTGCATGCTTTCGTATTGCACATCTAAAATTCTCTTATCGCCATACGCCACATACATGTCCCACGGAATAACAGTAGCCACATCAGCCCAACCAGCAGAGCCGCTTTGGCCATCGTCAAGTACATTTGGCACAACGAATGGGATAGCTCCGGTTGGAGTTTGATCTGCCTTTACATCCTTTAACCATTTGGTAAAGAACCCAGACACATCCATGTTGTAAGCTGCAGTAGCTGCAAAAGCCTGGGCATCTCCAGTCCAGCCCAGACGCTCATCGCGTTGTGGACAATCAGTTGGCACATCTACGAAGTTTCCTTTCTGTCCCCATTGGATATTGTGCTGCAATTGGTTAAGCAATGCATTTGAGGTAGAGAACTGACCAGTAGCCTGCATATCTGAATAAAGTGCTACGCCGGTTAAATCTTCTAACTTCAACTCTCCAGGATAACCTTCAATTCTCACGTACCTAAGGCCCTGAAAAGTAAAATGTGGTTCAAAAACCTGCTCTTGTTCGCCTTTTAGGATATAGTGATTTTGGGCTTTGGCAGTGCGAAGATTATCTGTATAGAAATTACCTGCTTTGTCTAAAACTTCTGTGTGACTTAAAGTTATTTCTGTACCTGCAGGACCTTTGGCTTTTAGCATCACCCATCCTACCATATTCTGTCCGAAATCTACTACTGTCTCTCCTTTTGGTGTTTTAAATATTTTAAGGGCTTTAAAGGTTTCATGCTTTTTAACAAGTGGACCACTCATACCAACTAGTTGTTCAGTCCCTTTCTCTAAAATGCGAACTGCTTTCCAAGAGGCATCTTCCTGATAAGAACTGGTTACCCAACCTATTTTTTCTTGTCTTGCGTCGTAAGTTTCTCCATCATATACATCAGACGCCATTATGGGTCCTGTACTGGTTTTCCAAGTGTCATCACTGTTAATAGTCTCCTTTGTACCATCTGTATATTCCACTTCCAATTGTAATAATAAGGCTCTGGTATCACCGTAGAAATTATGCTGATAACCAAATCCGATTCTTCCTTTATACCAACCATTTCCAATGGTAACACCTATTGCATTGTCTCCTTTTTTGATGGAACTGGTCACATCATAAACCTGGTATTGAAGGTGCTTGCGATAACTTGTCCATCCTGGTGCAAAATAATAATCGCCTACCCTTTTACCATTGATATTGGCTTCGTAAAGTCCCTTTGCGGTAACAAATATTGTAGCAGAACGCACGGCTTTGCCCAAGGAAAATGATTTTCTGAAAAGCGGACTAACCGGTGATTCGTCTTTACCAGGTGCTGCAATCCATTTTGCAGACCAGTCGGCCGGCTTTAAGCCAGTTTGAAAGAACTGCACTGCAGACCAAGGCGATGTATTTCCGTGGTTGTCCTTTACGCGTACTTGCCAGTAATATTTGGTTTTACTGGAAAGCGCAGCCCCGTCATAAGCGATTAAAACTGATTGGTCTGTGGATTTATTACTCGACCATGAGCCGCTTCCCGTTGCCTTTGCTGTCTTTCCTAGTCTAATCTCGTAACTGGTTTGCGTTGTATTCTTTATTGAAGCCTTCAGTTTCCAGCTAAACCTGGGGTTCGGACTGTCAATGCTCATCGGATTAATTTGGTGTTCTACTTTTAAATCGTAAACACTCAACTTCTGTGCATCTGCATTATTTGCAAAAGGAAGTAATAATGTAAGTAGCAGTGCTACGGATAGCCTGCGTAATTGCTGGTTCATAGATGGTTAGTCTTAAAATAAATGATAAAAGATAACGCTACTAGTATCAGCAATATTTTCCAGAAAGCTGTCATGCACTGTCCTGCATACTTTTTTAACGCGCATGCTGCAGGTGTCCTGAAAAACAGAATTAAATTGATCGCCTACACAAACAATAAAGGGCTATTTTATGCAAATAGTGTATAAAATACACTATGGTACGAAAGTTGCTGTACTCATATCAGGAATACAGCACATTGCTGAATTAACGTTACAAGATTTGTGTATTTCCTGGAGGGGTAAATTGTGTGTGTGTGTTTTACCCCGCAAGGAAATTTAAGATATCCTGGTTCATACAGGTTTATATTTGGTTAGAAAAGGGAGGTACCTGGATAGGACGTCCCTTTTTATTTATCCATTATTTTTTTCCTGTATTAATTGAAGTAAAACACCTAAACGGTATTCGATAGGTGCCTGAATACGGGGAGCCGTATTGACCCTTAAAATTTCTATCTGCTGTTTAATATAACCAGGTACATCTGGTATGAAAGAGCCCGGAAATAAGTGAATTGACTGAGGCAAATCAATGCCGTGAAATGATGCTTCGTATTCGTCTGGAGTCATATTCAAAGATAAGAAATAATATGTGGCATGAAAGTAGCACAATGCTATAACATCAACCCATAGGACGACATGAGGATACCGAGGTTAAATACACAAAAGATTAAGCAGGATTTAAAAGCAGGCTTTACTGAACTTTCAGAAGGAGGTTTTCAGCAGATTTTCAGTCACATCGATCAGGTAAATATTAAAAAGGGTGTTGACAAATTAGGCATTGAGAAATTCATAAATCAATGCGCCTATATGGCTGCAGGATCCGGAATAGTTACCGGGGTTGGTGGCTTGAGTACGGTATTGATTGGAATACCATTGGACATCATAAACCTGATTACCCAGCAATTTAGGGTAACTATGGCGATAGCTTATCACAATACTGGTAGCTATCAATTCCCATTTGATGATTTTTTCAAAATAGTTGCATCTTCGTTAAAGGCAGATACCGGAATTGCCATTTCAAAAAATGTTATGGAAGAAGTAGCTGAGAAAATACTGATGAGCCTGGGTTCAAAAACCGCCCAACGTTTAATTCCGGTAGTTGGTGCAGTAATTGGTGGCACAATAAATTACCTTTTTATTAAAAGGGTTGCAGAATCTGTAAAAGAAAAGTATAGTCCGGTAATAGAGATTTAGCAGATATTTGCTAAAAAAAAGCGGGATGCTTTCACATGCCCGCTCTGTTTGTCCTTCTCACAGGTTAAATATTTTTTGGATTGAAAGACCCGTGTTCTCTGTCATTCTTATAGTTTAGCGCATCAGCTTCCTCACTATTATCTCCGTCTTGTTTACCTTCCCTCATTTCTTTAATGCTTAAGTTGGAGTCAATATTGTGCTCACGTTTGTCTTCTCTGCCACTTAGCCCCTTACTGTCATCCTGATGACCTAAAAAACCTGTGTCTACATCAGCATTTTCAAATACTGCATCATCAGCTTTCTTGTTCAAGCTATTCAAATCGTTGGTTTCCATAGCAATTAAATTTTAGTTACTTAGCGATAACAATGGCAATCTAATAAGGTTTTGATTTTAACAAATAGTTATGGTTTCGATCCCAAGCAGAGCACCTAGTTTTAGTATTTTTGATGAGATGTGACCAATGCCAATTGCACAGTGATGAGCAGGGCCATAAGAATTCCAGCTTTCAACAAATGCACGTGCGCCAATGCTAAATTTATAGCGGCTATTCGTATTGCCTATTTCTAATATCGGGCCCGCTACTGACTCTGCTTCGGCTACAAGGAATACAACTTTTCCATCTCCCGTTTCCACTACGGAAAGTAGTGTGACCGATCCATGCTTAACAGACATCTCTACAGACAGTCCCGAACCAACTTTGCCATGATAAACCTGAAGGGGCTTTACTTTGATCTTTCCTTGTGCGATACCGGCATGACATGGCCCGTCATGGCCCATCAATACCACATCATCATTGAAATCCATGGCATAATATTCTGTAAAGGAACCACCTGCGCCAAAGCTATCCATAATCTTCATGGCCTGGGCATTCTTTATCTCATATTCTCCGGCCACAGGAATTCCCCTCGCTGTTAATAATGAATTACCCAAAATAACAGAACTCATGGTATCTTCATTCTGATAGTTTCCACTTCCTTTATGATAATAGGCAATGGAACCTAATTTGTATTTTAAAACAAGTTGATCCAGTGCCACCGCTGTTTTTGCAGCCCGCTCCAACTCAATTCCAGAACAATCATCCTGTATATCAAACTGCGCGCTAAACTCTATTAGTTTCTGTTCAATTTCATCAAGTGATACTTGCTCCTTAAGGGCTGACAATTCATCAACTTCAATAATCTCGATATGTCCGCCAAAGGTGATGCACTGTAGCGTCAAATTGCTATAGATATCCAGCATACCACCGTAATAATTTCCCATCGCACCCATTCGATTGTGAGCCATAATGTGAGCTACTTTAGCAGCCGCTACCCAATCTTCGATTTCATTTATAACAAAAGGATCATTATTTAACATTCCAGTTACCTGATGAAAGGGAATACCTGCTCTTCTAAAAACATTGGCAATTTCCGGAACGCTGCAAGCTGCACAATTAGCCAACCATTCGCCTGTCATTCGTGTACGATCACCTATCTTATTAAAATTCTCGTAATCTATGCTAGCTTCTGGAGACAGATTCAAAATTATCACTGGAACACCCGCTTTTTTAACTACAGGCAAAACGGTTGATGACAAAGCATAAGTTGTTACATAAAGAAAAAGGATATCCACATCTGCTATCCTGAAATCATGACCTGCTTTTAGACCTTTTTCCGGAGTATCTATCAACCCCAAGTTAACGACTTCAGCATCTAAACTTGAGAGTTTTTGAGCCAATTGCCCCACATATCCGGAAAGCCTGGTTTCAAGTCCTTCAAATTGCGACCAGTATGCTTCCAGTCCGATGCCAAACAATCCAATTTTCAAGTGGTCGTATGTATTCTTCATCTTATAAATCTAGAAATAATATTGGGTTTCCTATATTGCAACAAACTCCATCAGCTATGAAAACAGCGTCTATAGATTCTAAAAAATTAAATATACCAACATTAATTATTAATTTGATTATTCCTTTAAGCTTCGGTGTAATCGGGGCATTGCTTACTCAGGTGTCTGTAAAAACTTGGTATTTAACCATTAACAAACCTTCCTTTAATCCGCCAAACTGGATTTTCGGACCGGTGTGGACAACACTTTATATCTTGATGGGAATATCGGCCTATTTAGTCTGGCAGAAGAGAAAACAAATTACACACCTGCCGCGCCTCATTGCCATCTATCTGATCCAGCTTGTACTAAACCTTTTATGGTCTTTCCTTTTTTTCTATGCTCATGAAATAGGTGCTGCATTTTATGAAATCATCGCGCTGCTTATTGCCATAATTATAACCGCAAGGGTATTCTATAAAGTGGACAGTACTGCGGGCCTGTTGTTTATACCTTATATTGCCTGGGTTAGTTTTGCAACAGTCCTCACCTATACTATTTTTAAACTAAACTAGTTGGCAAAAGAAAAGTAAAAAAGCTTAATTTTAACATGTGATAGGCTGGAAAACATATCTTTTCTCAATGCTGGTATCCTGTACATTTACGGCTTACGGGCAAAAGGTAGGTTTGGTTTTGAGCGGTGGGGGGGCTAAAGGTATTGCGCACATCGGCATCTTGAAGGCATTAGAAGAAAACCATATTCCCATTGATTACATTACGGGAACATCCATGGGCGGTATTGTTGGTGCAATGTATGCAGCGGGCTATTCTCCAGCACAGATTGAAAAGATAGCACTGAGCAGTGATTTTCAGGACTGGGTAGGCGGCAGGTATACAAGTGACTATAATTTCTTCTTTCAGAAAAAAAGCATCAATCCTTCCATCATAACTGCCAAGCTTTCGGTAGACACCAATCTCCGGTTTAACTTCCGTTCTAATCTGGTTAATGATATCCCTTTGAATTTTGCGTTATTGGAACTTTTCTCGCAGGCATCTGCTATTTCAAAAGACAACTTCAACAATCTTTTTGTTCCATACCGTTGTATGGTTTCAGATGTGTTGTCGCAAACCAGCATAACAGTTAACAAAGGCAGTTTGGCGGAAGCCGTTAGGGCAACTATGACGGTACCCTTAATTTACAGACCTATTAAACTGGACGACAAATATGTCTTCGATGGCGGTTTATATAATAACTTCCCCGCAGATGTAATGAAGAAAGATTTCAATCCGGATATTATGATCGGTTCAAATGTATCTTCTAAAATTTTTAACGAATATCCTAAAACTGGAGATGAACGTTTAATGAACCGTCTTATGGTGTTTATGTTTCTGTCAAAATCAGATTCTACATTAATCGGTAAAAACGGGGTGTACATCCAACCAGACCTGACCGGTTATTCTGTTTCCAATTTTAACCCGGTAGCAGCGCTGATTAAAAAAGGCTATGATGCGACCATAGCTGAAATGCCCCAAATAAAAGAAAAAATTAAAAGACGGGTGGATCAGGAAGCGCTTGTTGCCAAAAGAAATAGCTTTAACAATAGAAAACCCAACTTGGTTTTTAGTAGCATCACCGTATCTGGTGTAAATGCACAGCAGAAGAAATACATTGAAAGGTTGTTCAAACGGGATCAAAAAACATTTAATCTGAATGACATCAAACAAGGCTATTACAAACTTGTAGCGGATGAAACTTTTGAAACGGTATATCCGAAAACGTCATATAATGCGGTTACTGATAGCTATAATTTTGAAATAGTAGCAAAACCACAAAAAAGCTTTACGGTAGATTTTGGCGGAAATATTTCTACCAGACCAATAAGCAATGTGTTTTTAGGGGTTCAATACAACTACCTTAATAAGAAATCCTACACCTTTGGCACAAACCTGTATTCCGGAAGATTCTACGAATCTGTGCAATTGAGCGGTCGAGTTGATTATCCATCCAGATTACCACTTTTTCTAGCTGCAGAACTCACCTATAATCACTTTGATTATTACAATTCCAGTTCAATATTTATTGAAAACCCGAATCCAACTTTCATTGAGCAGGCAGATAGAAAAATTGGAATAAAAATGGGAATACCGCTTAATCGGAATACCCGCATCACCCTTGGTACTTCTTTCATCAACAATAGCGATGAATATAGCCCTGATAAGCAATACAATGTGGGCGATGAATTGGATAAAACTATTTTTAATGCATCAAGATCTACACTTGCGTTTGAACAAAACACATTAAACAGGAAGCAGTATGCAAATAGAGGGCGTAATTTCCTGTTCAGTATAAACTACTTCGCGGGACGAGAAAGCTTTAGATCCGGGAACATTAAGGTAAACCCTAACGTGTTGAGTGCATTACCAGACACCAAAATGATTGTTCTTAGCCAATATAGACAATGGTTTAACCTGAAAGTTGCTGATGAGAATTATTTTTTTAGGAATGGGAAATATGTGTTGGGTTATGCTGCTGAAGCGGTATTATCCAATCAGCCATTGTTCAGCAACTATTATTCAACACTACTGGCAGCACCTGCTTATTACCCATTGCAAGACAGCCGGTCTTTGTTTCTGCAAAACTTCAGAGCAACAAGTTATGCAGCTGGAGGATTAAAAAACGTATACGCTATAAGAAGGCATTTGGACATCAGAGCTGAAGGCTATGTATTTCTTCCGTATGAGAAATTTGAAAAAATAGGCTTTCAAGGAGTAGAACATAATCAACCATTTAAAAAATGGCAATATGCAGCTACAGCTGGCTTGGTGTATCACACTCCGGTTGGTCCTGTTAGTATTAGTTACAATATGTACGATGACCCCATAAAAAGAAACGGCGTTTTACTACATTTGGGATATCTGATTTATAACAAACGATCTATAGAATGAGAAAAGTATACTTGTTAATCCTGCTATTGTTTACGTTTTGCATCAGCTATGCTCAAAATTCTGAAATCAATAACTTTCTGGTAAAAGAAAGCTTACTTAAGAATAGTAAGCTGGCGATCATAGCGGCTGACTCATTAGAAAACCCTATCGAAACCATAAATGGTCTTTATACTTTTACCATAAGTGGATTTACACAGGAAGTCACTTTTCATGACGGTATTGCAGTCCTTCCTATGCAATTGGAAAATTCGGCGTTTGTATACATTAAACACCAGAATGATAAGGGTACGCATAGTAAGCTGGTGTATGTTTATAAAAAAGATGGTAATTTATCTCCTTATGCATTCAACAGTTTTTGGCTGGTACTATTCCCTGTTATCTTAATTGTTCTTGCCTTTGCCTTCCGAAAGTTTATTATCGTGGCGGTGATACTAATGTTAATTTTCATTTACTTTAATCACAGCAATGGCTTGAGCCTTTCTACATTCTTTGAAACGATATTCGACGGATTGAAAAGCGTTTTCTAGTTAGAATGGCATTCCAATACCAAAATTATATTGCACAAAACGATATTGAAAAGGAGTGTTTGCAGCATTGTATATACGCTTAAACTCTTTACCTCCACCAAGGAATTTGCCAATTACCCATTGGTCTGATCCATCAAACTGAGGATCTTTGAGCTTTAAGCCCACATCGAACCTAAATACAAAGTACTGAACATCATACCTAAAACCCATGCCGGTACCCAGCGCTATCTGTTTACCAAGTTTTGAGAAATCAAACATGCTTTCCGGATCAGAATTGGACTTGGAAATATTCCATACATTTCCTCCATCTAAAAATACCGCACCTTTCAGTTTTGCACCAAAAAACCTGTTTAACAGTAGGAACCTGTATTCCAGATTGGCTTCAATATGCATATCACCTAACTGATCAATCCCAAACAAGGAACGCCTTGTAGCAGAATCAGGAATGCTTTCGCCCCGGTTATAGCTACCAGGACCCAACGTTCTTGCTTGCCATGCACGTATTCCACTGGATCCGCCTGCAAAAAACAACTTTTCAAATGGCATAGCGATGGAATTGCCATAGGCAAAACCAACCCCGGCATTTACTCTGGATACCAATTGCTTTTCGCCACCAAGACCTTTATACCACCTAAAATCAACTTCTGGCCTAACATACTGATTAAAAGGCAATCCAAAAATAGTTGCAAAATCATTTGCCTGTGGATTGTGCCTGTTGCCAAGTAGTTTTGATGCCAGTTGCAACATGTTGCCTGCGATATCAATATTACCTCTAAAATAGACAAAATCACTATTGGTAAGCAGTTTCTCAGCGTTAAGGGAATAACTGTATTTAATACCCAGGGTGATGTCTTTGCGACTAAGCAGTCTTACATAATATTGGTTGTTCTGTATGATGCTATCCGCGAGGTCGCTGCTTAGGTTACCGAAACGATATTCAAAGTTTAGAGGGGTAACAGAGTGAATTTTAGACTTAGACTCTACGAACTCGTAGGTCACAGAATTCAGCAATACGTGCCTTTGAAAAAAGCCCGTCTGTAACGCATAAGCATAGCTACTGGAAAATATGGTATGGGGCATACCTCCCCTTCTGCCAGGCCGGGCTGAAATAAATGGGAGCAGGAGTCTGGGAACGCTTAGGTTCGCGCTCATAGAGAAATCACGCTGATAAATATCATTCAAAAATTTACTACCATTACCAATTCTTGACTGCAATCCACCTTTAACCTGGAATTCAAAGCGCTCTGCACCTCTAAAAAGATTATTGTTGGTGTAAGTATTGCTAAGCGTGAACCCTACCGTACCACCGTTAAAAGGAATCTCACCTTCTATACGGTTACTCATAATCTTCTGAGGAATCAGCTCGATTACAGGAAGTACTTTATTGGAGCTATCTTGAGCTTTGTTATAGTCAATCTTGACGTTTTTAAACACGTTAAGCTCATAAAGCCTATCGTAGGTTAGCGTTTCATTTCTAATATCATAAACAGATGAATCTCTTAAGAAATTATATCTGGCAATTGGCCCCCTTCTAAACTTTCCCGAAAAATCAGTATATCTCAGTCCCCTAAAAACTTTATTGTCTAAAATAACAGTGTCTTTTCCTGTTGGAAAGCCGTCAGCATTTGGTGCTATCACCATATTTGCCTCACCCACACTGTATTTTACATGGTGGTCTTTATCTCTTGGATTGTCAACCAACAAAGCTACATTCACCTTACTGGAATTCAAATTGGTATCCAGTTCAAACTTAACATACGGCCTCACAAAATCAAAATACCCATTTTCTTTCATCACCTGGTAAATTTGGTCGCGCTCATATGACAACGAATCATCGTCATACCGCATACCCTCTTTAAAATGGGTAAAGAGCGCTCTATTCTGAAGATATACTTCCTTTGTAGCAGCATCAGGAATTTTGTAGGCTATCTTATTGATCTTAAATGATGGGCCCTGATCTGCCGTAAAGCGTACCTTTGCTTTTTGATTCTTTATAGTAATGCTTGATTTCACTTTGGCCTTAAAATATCCTTTACTTTTCAGAAACTTCTCAATTTGATCCCTCGATATTTCTACAAGAGCACTGTCCAGGATGGGCGGAGGAGTACCTAAGGGCTTAATCCCTGATGTTTTGTAGCGCCCGTCTTTTGTATTAAAAATATTGTAGATCATCACATTGATCCCGATGGTAGACGTAGGCCTGATGTCTTTCTGTATATAATTCAGTGCTTCTTCTTCAAAAGCTTTATCCACGCTGTCTATGTTAACTTTCTTAACGATAGATTGGTAGTCGGCAATGTACTTTGTTGAAGAGCAGCCCGTAACAAAAAGAATAATTAATAGTAATATTGCAGGAAAAAAGAGGTTATTTTTATAAGGTAGGTATGCTTTCAAAGTCTCAGTTAGGTTTTATTAAATCGTTACATCAAAAAAAGTACCGTAAAGAAAATGAGCTGTTCATTATTGAAGGTATAAAATCTATCACAGAATTCATTAATTCGCCTTACAGTATTAAAAGTATTTATTTCCTGCCTCAGTACGGTCATTTACTGACTGATTTGCCCGCAAATATAAAGTTATTTGAAGTAAACAACGCCGAACTGGACAAGATTAGTACTTTACAAACTCCACAGGGTGTGCTTGCGCTTGTTGCCATTCCCAAAAATACTACACTACAAACGACTCAGTTGAAAGGTAAGTTTACGCTGCTTCTCGACGGGGTACAGGATCCTGGAAATCTGGGAACGATTATTAGAACAGCCGACTGGTTTGGCTTTACCCGCATTATTTGCTCTTTAGACACCGTGGAAGCCTACAATCCAAAAACAGTTCAGGCTACAATGGGATCATTGGCAAGAGTTGTTATTTATTATGAAGATTTACCCGCATTTCTAAAAAATAATGAGTTACCAGTGTATGGCGCATTGCTGGAGGGACAAAGTTTGTATAATACGGAATGGGCTAATGAAGGGCTGATCCTCCTGGGCAATGAAGGCAAAGGAATAAGTGCAAACGTACTGCCTTTCATTAGCGATCCAGTTCACATACCCGGGGCTGGAAATACAGAATCACTGAACGTAGCCATTTCCGCTGCCATCATATGTGCAGATATCTATAGAAATTTACAGAAATAAATTGCATACTAACATATAATTACTATTTTTGCAGCCTGAATTTTAACAGGGTCGAGTGGCCGAGTGGCTAGGCAGAGGTCTGCAAAACCTCCTACAGCGGTTCGAATCCGCTCTCGACCTCCAGATTTATATTTAAATAAAAAACATTGACATGGCAGTTACAAGATTAAAAAGAAAAGACAGAAGAAATAAAACTTTCGCAAAATTAGATGTGAAAAACTTGAAACTTGCTACTAACATCGAGTTAGGAAGCCGTTCAAGACAATCTACTAAAGATCAGTTGGCTAAAAACAATGCGATCTTAGATCAGCTTACTGCTAAAGCATAAGTTCAGTCTTAAAATCTTAAAAAGGGATACTTGAATCAAGTATCCCTTTTTTTATTTAACCAATTCCTTACATATCTGTTTAATTAATGCTGGTCCTTCATAAATGAAGCCAGTATAGAGTTGAATTAATGTAGCCCCAGCTTCAATTTTATCCTTCGCATCCTGCGGAGAGTGAATACCCCCTACACCGATGATTGGAAATGCTTTATTTGACTTTTGGGAAAGATAACGGATCACCTCTGTAGAACGCTTAGTTAAGGGCAAACCGCTTAAACCACCTGTTTCATTTTTAGATTCGCTATACAGCCCTTCTCTATCAATAGTGGTGTTGGTAGCAATTACACCTGCAATTCCGGTTTCTAAAACAATTTCAACAATATCGTCCAATTGCTCATTGGTTAAATCTGGTGCAATCTTCAATAAAATAGGTCTCCTCACCGGATTTTTCTGATTGCGCTTTTGCAGGGTATTCAGCAAATCCATCAAGGGTTCCTTCTCCTGCAAAGCCCGCAACCCTGGTGTATTTGGCGAACTCACGTTTACCACAAAATAATCTACCACTTCATGAAGCCTGTCGAAACATTTGATATAATCGTTAACTGCATCTTCATTGGGTGTATTTTTATTTTTGCCAATATTCCCACCAATAACAATTTCTGAATTTTTACTTTTAAGCTGTCTCAATCGCTCAGCAAGTGTATCTACGCCCTTATTATTAAAGCCCATTCTATTTATCAGGGCTTTGTCTTCCTCCAGTCTAAACATTCGGGGCTTGTCGTTGCCCGGCTGCGGCAGCGGTGTTACTGTTCCGACTTCAATAAAACCGAAGCCGATATCACTTAAAGCTTCAATATATTCGCCATTTTTATCAAATCCAGCGGCGAGGCCAACCGGGTTCTTGAATTTTATACCAAATACCTCACGTTCCAGTCCTTTAATCTTCACATCGAAGCTGCTTCTCAGAATGGTCTGTCCTAGCGGAAAGTATTCATGAAACCATTTTAATCGTTTCACCACGAAATGATGGACTTTCTCCGGGTCAAACTGAAAAAAAATAGGCTTAATTAGACGGTACATGCAACGAAGATATTAATTAATGCCAAAAATGCACATTTGTTTGTATTTTTGCAATCACATGATTTCGATAAACGACTTAACATTCCTTATAGGCTCCAGAGCTTTATACGACGAGGCAAACTGGCACATTAAACCGGGCGACAGGGTTGGACTTATTGGTGCCAACGGAACAGGAAAATCTACACTATTAAAAATAATTGTTGGCGAATATGGTCCATCATCAGGGTCCATTTCTATGTCGAAAGACATTAAGATTGGATACCTAAACCAAGACTTACTTTCTTACGATTCTCACCATACCATTCTGCATGTAGCAATGGAGGCTTTTGAACGCCAAAACCAACTGCATGACGAGATTGAAGAGCTCTTAAAAAAAATTGAAACAGATTATTCTGAAGAAGTTCTTTATAAACTCAGCGATAAACAGCAGGAGTTTGAAGCCTTAGACGGTTATAATATTGAATATCGTGCAAATGAGATACTTGCCGGTCTTGGTTTTAGTACAGAAGATCAGCACCGTCCATTAAATACTTTTTCAGGTGGATGGAGGATGCGGGTTATGCTGGCCAAAATCCTATTGCAGACACCAGATATCCTCTTACTGGATGAGCCTACCAATCACATGGATTTACCATCAATTAAGTGGCTGGAAACCTATTTAGGTAGCTTTGAAGGTGCAATTGTAATTGTATCACACGATAGGTATTTCTTAGATAAGGTTGTAAATAAGATCGTAGAATCACGAAAAGGAAAATTAACTCCTTATGCTGGTAACTATACCTTCTACCTGGAAGAAAAAGCATTAAGAGGTGAGATCCAAAAGGGCGAGTTTAAAAACCAACAGGCCAAGATTAAACAGGAAGAACGACTGATCGAACGTTTTAGGGCTAAAGCTTCCAAAGCCAAAATGGCCCAGTCGCGTATGAAGGCGCTCGACAAGATGGAGCGTGTAGAGGACGTAGATGATGACAATCCTACAGTAAACTTCCAATTTAAGTTTTCAAAGCCATCTGGTCGGCACGTCATCAGAGTGGAGAATGCATACAAAAGCTACCCGAATATTGACATTCTTGCTAATGCAGAAGGTCTAATTGAAAAAGGGGATAAGATTGCGTTGATCGGTGCCAACGGTAAAGGTAAATCAACCCTGTTGAGGATAATTGCAGGTACCGAAGGTTTTGATGGCAAATGTGAAACCGGACACAATGTAACTACAACCTTCTTCGCACAGCACCAGTTGGAGTCTTTACATTTGGAAAATACAATACTAGAAGAATTACAAGCTTTTGCTCCAAAACATACAGACACGGAATTACGTGGAATTTTAGGTTGTTTCCTATTTACAGGTGATGATGTATTTAAAAAGATTCGTGTACTTTCCGGAGGAGAAAAATCGAGAGTTGCTTTGGCGAAGTCTCTAACTACTGACTCAAATTTCCTCATCCTGGATGAGCCTACAAATCACCTTGACATACAATCTGTAAATATACTTATACAAGCCTTAACGCAGTATGAGGGAACTTTTATTGCGGTTTCTCACGATAGGTATTTTCTGGACAATGTAGCCAACAAGATTTGGTTCATTGAAGATATGGATATTAAGGAATATCCTGGAACTTATGCTGAGTATGAGGAATGGAACAGTAAAAGACCTCCTGCAAAACCAACGCCTGTACCAGTAAGACCGGATAAAGAAGTAAAGAAGGTAGTTGAAGATAAACAACCAGCGACGCCTAATTTACAACAACAGCTTAAAAAGCTAAATGAGCAACTGAAGAAAATTGAGACAGACATTTCAGAGTTTGAAAGCCAGGTAAAAGTGATTGAAGACGAAATAGCTGATGAGAAGACCTACACTGACTCAGGAAAATTAGCTGAAGCCAACAAACGCTATCAGGCAGCTAAAACATTACTGGATACCGCTCAAAATACTTGGGAAGATCTGGCATCAGACATCATGGAAATAGAAGGAAAATGATCAGGCGATTAATCTTGTTCATCGCATTGTTATTAACAGTACAAATTGCTGCCGCACAGCAGCAATTTGTGTATGAGAACAAGATTTACCAGCCAAATATCAGGACTATACAATGTTTTAACGCACAGAAAGAACAGTCACTTCCCGTAATTGCACTTAAATCAAATGAACAGCTGGTGTTTTCGTTCGACGATCTTAAAGGCGGGAGCAAAATCTATTGGTATGCCATAGAACATTGTACGTCCGATTGGAAATCATCGCGTTTGTCTACTATGGATTTCCTGGAAAGTTTATCGGAAGATAGAATACAGGATTACAAATACTCTTTCGGTACCCTTCAAAAATACACGCATTACCAACTTACCCTTCCAAACAGTCAAATCAAACCTAAAATATCAGGCAATTACCTGCTCAAGGTTTATGAAGACGGTAACTTGAACAAACCGGTAATTTCCCAACGGTTTTATGTAGTAGAAAATATCGTGAACGTTGCGGTAGATGTTGTACCTAGCCAGCAAGTAGCCCTCAGGTTTTCCAATCAAAAGATAAACTTTACCATTTTCCATAAAATAGCTATACAAAATCCTTATACAGATTTAAAGGCGGTAGTGATGCAAAATGGAAATCCAGGGACATCCGTTGTAAATACAAGACCATCTTTTATAAAACCGGGATCTTTGGTATACAATGACCTAAACACCAATGATTTCCCTGGTGGTAATGAATTCAGGAAATTCGATATCAGAAGTTTGCGTTATAAGGCAGAAAACGTGCAGGACATTATTAAAGACTCTATTATTAACGTTGTCCTCTTCGGCGACCCTGTACCGAGCAAATCCAAGTATAGCAACCTGGTAGACGAGAATGGAGATTTTTTTATTCGTAACAACGAAGGCAGGGAGCCAGATACCGACAGTGACTACGCGGGTGTGGGATTTACGCTAAATGCAACTCCCCCAAATAAAAATGGAGAAGCTTATGTAGTGGGGCGATTTAATAATTACCTGTTAAACGAAAACAGCCGACTAACTTACGAGCCATCCAGAAAAAAGTTTTACGGCAACAGCTTTTTGAAACAAGGGTTATATGATTACAAATATGTATGGTTGGATAAAGACACGGGAAAAACAGATCCAACCGTGTTTGAGGGTTCTTTTTTTGAAACCGAAAATACCTATCAGGTATATGTATATTACCGTAAACCAGGTTCACGCTGGGAAGAGCTGATTGGCTTCACCAGCGTAAACAATGTTAGGCGTTAATGCTCTGCTTCAGTTTTGGCAATCCATACAGAAACACTTTTGTGTTCACATTTAAATTGAGCCCAACCCTCATCATTAACCTTAATCTCTTCCTGGCAATGCCCGAGCGCGTCAACAAAAGTTTTGCCGGCATGCCTGATACCAATCTCCATATCCTTATAGCCATCTCCCCCGTTGCACATGATTACCGCAAATCCAGAACAAGAAACCTCCTCAGTACCTTCTCGTGTCCAACCTATACAATTCGGATGGTTTAAGTAATCCCTTTGCAAACCAGATGAACATTCCTTTCTCAACCTACACAACTCATGAAGTTCTGGAACACCAATAATTTCTATCTCCTGTTCCTCTCCGGTATGATCTTTATCCTTGTATTTACAACCGTATAGATCAGGGTAAAACAAACAGGGTATGCCCTGTTCCCTCAAAAGGATCAAGGTGTATGCCAATGGGCGAAACCAAAAATCTACATAAGACTCCAGCGACTGCAGGGGTTGAGAATCATGATTGTCCACAAAAGTGACCGCCAAAGTTGGATGCGACTGAACAAGCGTATTCTCGAAAATCTGACTCAGGTCAAAATCCTCATGGTTTTGAGCTGCCTGATACATATTATGATGCAACATGGTATCAAAAAGCTGCATTCTGCCTTCAGTAATTTGAATATAGTTCAGCAACTGATCAACATCATTAACTACCCAATTTTCCGCAACCACAAAAAAATCTCTTTTAAAAGTATTTTTCATATGATCCAGCCATTCGTTCAGGAAATCGGCGGAGATGTGTTTCACTGCGTCCAGCCTAAAACCGTCCATACCGCAGGTTTTATAATACCATTCTCCCCATTTCTTCAGCTCTTCCCTTACAGCAGGATTTCTGGAGTCGATATCATTAAACATTAAGTAATCATAATTACCCAGCTCATGTGAGGGAACGTCCTCCCAAGCATCACCGTACTCATTTTGAATAGAAAATATTCCTTCTTCTTTTAAATCGTCGGCATAATCTATTCCACTAAAGCATTGATGGTCCCAAATAAATTCCGAATATTTTCCGTTCCTGCCTGGGAACGTAAACTTAGTCCAGGCATCAATTTCCATTTCATCAGAAATAAACTCGTGACGGTTCTCGGGATCAACTTTTCTAACAGTTATTCTTTCTAACTCATCCGCTCCCGCCTTATGATTGAACACAATATCTGCAATGGTCGATATTCCCTTTTCTTTCAGAGCACTAATTGCAGCAAGATAATCGTCTTTACTACCGTACCTTACTTCTACGGTGTCCTTCTGCTCAAATTCACCTAAATCGTACAAATCGTAACAATCATAGCCTACTGAAACGTTACCGGAAGTTGCCTTATAAGCAGGGGGCAGCCATACGCCAGTCACGCCCAAATCTGCAAGGTGACTTGCTTCGTCTCTAACTTTAGCCCACAGTTTTTGATCTTCGTTATAATACCAGTGAAAATACTGGATAATTAGTTGCTTGGTCATAATGCAATAACATGAAGTGCTGCAAATTGTTTATTTTTGTGTGATATGACACTAAAAGTAAAAAACCCAAGCCATTCTTTTACTATAATGAATGAATTGGTGTTGCCAAATGATACAAATACACTAAATAATTTGATGGGCGGGCGCTTGCTGCACTGGATGGACATTGCCGCGGCAATATCTGCACAAAAGCACTGCAATAATATAGTGGTTACTGCTTCTGTTGATAATGTATCTTTTAAACAACCTATTAAATTAGGTGATGTCATCACTATTGAGGCAAAAGTTACCCGTGCATTCAATACTTCAGTAGAAGTGCGGTTAGACGTGTGGGCAGAAAATATCCCTTCAGGAGCACGTGTAAAATCAAACGAAGCCTACTATACCTTTGTAGCGGTAGGTAAAGACGGCCAAACGATACCTGTGCCGGAACTGAGCCCTGAAACTGAAGAAGAAAAAGAGTTATTTGCGGGAGCCCTGCGCAGAAGGCAATTGCGATTAGTACTTAGCGGTAAAATGAAAGGACACGATGCTCTGGAGTTAAAAGCGTTGTTTTACCCAGAGTAAAGCCCGGATAAATTAGCTACCCATTTCCAGTATTTTATCAAACTCTGCGGCCCTTAAAGGCATTACAGATAATCTTCCTTGCCTGACCAGGGAAATGTCCTTCAAGCTTTCCTCCGCCTTGATCTGCTCCAGGGTTACGGGGTTCTTCAAGGCTTCAACCGGAACCAGATCTACTACTACCCAATTGGTGTCATCCGTAGTTGGGTCCTGATAAGCTTCCTTCACTACTTTTGCTATCCCTACAACGTGCTTTCCTTCATTGCTATGATAGAAAAGAACCAAATCACCCTCCTGCATGTCCCTCAGGTTATTGCGGGCCTGATAGTTACGAACACCGTCCCAAAAGGTACGCCCATCTACATTAAATTTATCCCAGCTATATTTAAAAGGTTCCGATTTGACTAACCAGTGTTTCATAGTTTTTCTCATTTGATGGGGCAAATCTACTAATTATGAGATGAAATGAATACAGAAAATGCATTCCCACTTCCTCAGTTCACTAATGGCGATTCAATGTACATTTCCCGCTAAAACTGGTCGGAAAAGCCAAATCCAAATATTCAGGATTTAATGGAAAAACAATATTCGATATATTTTTACCTGTGACCATCAATAATCTCCGGTTCTCATCTACTACAACGTCAGATTGATTTGCACTAATGCCGTTTAATACCAGTTCATAATAGAAGGCACTATCCTTTTCAATATCTAAAACGAATTCCGATAATGGAACTAAAACTTCGAAAATGTAATTTAGTTGCGCATCAAATTTTGATTTCACTTTTATTGAACTGTGATTATATACAGAAAGAACACTATCCGTAAATGACTTAAGTCCTTTAACTCTAACGAGTTTCATTTTACTATCTACCATTCTATTTCTGGCTTTAAAAACTGAAACAACTGCGTGCTTGTTATTCAAGGTGTCTTTGAATTCCATCAGCTCGCTGTTCCACAGCGGATAATTTTTAGTATATATCGGAAAGATAACCGAAGCGGGATTTTGTTTATTTTGAGCTTTAAATTTCGATATGCGAACTTCTACGCCGCCTAATAATATTTTCCTGATTGCCTGCCTGTCATGTACTTTAATGGTTAAATAAAGTATTGAATCATTGTTTGAAAAAGCATAATACATACGGAGCCTGGTATTGTAGGCTGGAAATGTATTTTTCCATTCACGGTCAACTCCATCAATTACAATCTTATCGGGTGTCCTCAATGCCGATGTTTGCATATCCGGTAGCTTTTGACCACTACATATTGAAAAGCAACCTAACAAAAAGAAAAGTATTGTTGATCTCATCAAAAAGGATCTAAAAAAATGCACCGAAATGCCAAAGTATCCCTGAAGGATCATGTAGAAAACATTCTCTACCCCAACTTTCTTGTCTTATGGGCAACAGTCTAACCCCTTCGTAGTTCCTTGACAGCTCCAATGCATTCAATGTTTCCCAAATATCTTCCACATTTTCAACTTCAAAAAATATCATAGTATTATCAATCCAATCCTTTACATAGGCCTTCTGCAAATAAAATCCCAGTTGCCCCCACTTAAATAAGGATAATGATGGGTTCAATACGATTTCCTGAAAGCCGATGTAATTGTAAAAGCTTCTGGACAGCTCAAAATCTTTCGCTCCAATAAAGGGACGTATAGACACTGGATTATTTTCATGTAGGTTTTCCATAATTTAATACCCCGCCCTATTCAGCTTGCGAACTATTAAATTCCTCCAATAATTCCATTGCCTTATCATAATCGGCATTTGGCACCAATACCTCTGCCGCACCAAATCCACCTGGTGTAACTGCCCAGGGTTCAATGGAAGACATCAGTCCGTTTTTCAACTGGACGAAAATATTGTTGGCTTCTAATACATTCTGTATCATCTTTGCCTGCCATGTTTCGCCTGTAAAGACAGGTAAAAACATTTGCTCCACGTTCTGTTCCATAATTATAAATTCTTAGTGGTAAGATACCACTTTTAAAATAAACCCGACAAAAAACAAATGCTATCTACACAACATGGCTAAAACCTCTGTCGTTACACTCGTCTCAAGGCACTGCCTTGTTATAAAGCGTTTTGCAACTATATCCGCGTAGTTCATCCTCAGAAACTATTTTAAATTTATTTCCTTACTCTCGGATTGTGACAGTTTCATTAGATGGTGATATTTATTTTGCTAATAGCACAAGTTTAAAAAGTAAATTAAATAAACAAGCCCCGGCGATAACTATCACCGGGGCTTGTTTTAATCCCTCAACTTATCTCGAAATTAGTAAAACATTAATCTTTAGCTTTAAGCGCTGCATCAATGCGGTCTGATAAATCATCTAAATGGTACTTACTTAATCCAGTAGCACTTGTAGCTGATGTTTTGATAGCGGCAGATAATTCTTTTAACTGACCTTTAACTACGGAGATCACGTCACTTTGTGATGGCGCAGCTGCAGCCGCCATACCTCTTCCACCTTGGGTGGACAAGATAGTAGTATTACCTCCAGCACTTGGGGTAACAATTGCAATTAGCCTGTCAATATAAGTCTTTTGCAGGTTACGACGATATACATCAATTGCTGAGTTCGACTTCAATTCTGAGAAAATAGAAGCATTCATATCTGTAAAGAAATCCGTGATCTTGTATGCAGAAGCGCCATCGGCCGCTTCGGCTGTAATTAGTTTATTCAAAGTTGTATTACTAACTAACCTACCAATTGTTGGCGCCTGAAGTCTTGATATTACAGTTGTTGGATCTTGACCTATATCATCAAGTATCGTCTTATCTAGCAACCACGTCGGGGTCGTAAATAATTGCTTGTCTAAAAATACCATTGCTTCTTTTTGTTTAGCGGCTGGGTTACGTTGATAAATTGTACCCGCCTGCTCAACAGTTTTCGGAGTTTCTAACACACCTGCGATGTTCTTCGCCACATGGCCCATATAACGACCCAATTGAGTAGTTAACTGACCATACATTACTTCCAGATTTTCATAGCCTTCATTGTCGGCCTTAGTCCAATCCGGGAGTTTAACTAAAATCCTTTTTAAGTTTTTGATTCCGTATTCACTTGAGATCATGGCATTATCACCAAGATCTTCGTTTTGTGAACGTGGATCATCTGGATTGGTTTCAGTTCCAAACCATAAACGGTTATTCTTTAATTTCTCCATGGTGAGCTTATTCAACACAGGCACCTCTGAAGTCGCAGATTTACCATCCAACACTTTATATCCCCATTCAATAGCCCACATGTCGTAGTCGCCAATCCGTGGATAAATTCCTTTCGGTTTAATGTTATCTTCTGGTTGGGCAACATAGTTGAAACGTGCATAATCCATAATGGATGGCGTATGTCCGTTCGCTTCAACAAATGCTTTATCACGCAACTTCTCTGAAGGAACTGTTGAGCTTGAACCATAATTATGGCGAAGACCCAAAGTATGTCCCACTTCGTGTGAGGATACAAAACGGATCAAATCACCCATTAACTCCGGACTAAAGTTCATCTTTTGTGCCCTTGGATCAATAGCTGCTGCTTGAATCATGTACCAGTCGTGAACCAGTTTCATCACATTGTGATACCAGTTGATATGGCTTTCCATGATCTCTCCACTGCGTGGATCTGAGATACTTGGCCCGCTGGCATTGGCAATTTCTGAGGGTTTATAAACGATTGCCGAGTGGCGCGCATCATCTAAACTCCATGTAGAATCTTCTTTTGCAGTAGGTGCCATTTTAGCCATGATAGCATTTTTAAAACCTGCTTTTTCGAATGCTTTTTGCCAATCATTGACGCCTGCCATTAAATAAGGAACCCACTCTTTTGGTGTAGCAGGATCAATATAAAAAATGATTGGTTTAGCCGGTTCTACCAACTCGCCTCTTTTAAATTTGGCAAGATCAGCAGTTTTAGGCTCCAGCCTCCAACGCTTCACCATTTCCACTTCTTTAACTCCTTGCGGGTTGGAATCAAAATCGGTATAACCAACAGTGAAATAACCTACCCTCGGATCAAAAAACCTTGGTTTCATAGGCACTTTTGGAAGGATAACCAGGGAAGCATTCAATTCTACAGTAGATGATCCTGACGGCGCACCGCCTCCAAAACCTGCTGGTGCAGCGGCTCCAAATGGAGAAGGGGCGGCTGTTAGCGTATAGGTCTTAACCACGTTGATCTCTACATTGGTTGGAAAACTTCTAACACCCAAGACATAACTTCTGTCTGCAATCTGGGTACCTAACCTGAAGTTCGTTTTCACAGCTGGCGAACCAAAATAGAAGATTTCGTTATCACTATTGATAAAATCAGTCATATCAATAACGCTTCCTTTTTTATCCGGAGAATAAGCCGCGATGTTAAAGGCTGCAGCAATTGCCTGGATGTTTGAACGTTGTAGATTTTGGTACATTGCAGTAGTACTATCGGGTCCGTAAGTTCTGTAAGAGATCTTGCGCATGAAGATGCGGTTAGATGGCCCTTTTTCAAAACGGATCACGGTGCTTCCAATCTGATCGCCGGCATAACCTGATGCAGAGCGTACTTCAGCACCTGCTTTAGAGATGCGACTAACTACCAGGATGTCTCTTCCTAGTGTAGAATCTGCAATTTCAAAGAAGAACTTATCATCCAGTTTATGAGTGGTGATCATTCCTTTACGGGTTATCGCTTTATCAGTGATGACCTGTGCATAAGGCTTAGGCAACGCCTTAGCGGCGCCTGGAAAACCTGGTCCGCCTGATTTCTTGGTGGTATCCGCAGTTGCAGGAGTAGTTGTTGGGTTAGTCGGCCTAGTCTGGGAATTAGCCACAGAAATTGCCGCAACCCCGAATAAGGTTAACAATAGTAATTTTTTCATGAATTAGTTTGTGTAAGTGGGGTAAAGATAAAAACTGTAAATTGATTAGCTTACCTTCTCTTATAACTTTACAGTTACATTAATGTAACATCTTAAACATTAATTCTTTGAGTAATTCTCCGTCCGTGGTATTGCCAGAACTATCCACTCCCTTGCTTTTAAGATCGTACTCTCGCAAAAGGCTAATGATGTCGAATGTTTTGTTCAAGTTATAGCTTCTAGATGCAGTTTCAAAATCCTTTACAAAGTATGGGTTAACCCCTAGTTCCTTGGGCGCATCTGCCTTGTTAGGTAAATAATGATATTTCAGGATTTTTGAAAAATAGGCATTAAGGTTGGCCATTACCATTACCATAGGGTTGGCTTTTGGATTATCAGCGAAGTAATTTACGATTTGATTGCACTTCAAAACATTTCTGACCGCTAGTGCTTTTTGCAGCTCAAAAACATTGTATTCCTTGCTAATCCCAATATTTTTTTGAACCAGATCTGTGTCAATTGTAGTTTGCTTGTTAATATTGAGCATCAGCTTTTCAAGTTCGTTAGAGATCTTTGAAAGGTCTGTACCCAAATATTCTGCCATCAATGCGGAGGCTGGCGGCGCTATTTTATAGCCTTTCTCTTTAACTAGATCTTCTATCCAACCTGCTAGTTTGTAATCTCTGACTAATTCCGATTGAAAGACCACCCCATTTTTATCTATTGCTTTATAGATCTTTTTTCGTTTGTCAAAGTTTGCATATTTATAACCCAACACCAATATGGTTGTAGGCATTGGCTTTTCAAAGTAATTCAATACAAATTCAGCTTCCTTACTGCTGCCTTCCGTTTCTTTTGCCCATTTTAAATCTTGCGCTTCCTTCACTACAATCAACTGGAAATCAGACATCATTGGATAACGCTTTGCGGCATTCATGATGGTAGCCATATCTGTATCTTTCCCATAAAGTACAGTTTGGTTGAAACCCTTTTCCATGTCATTCAATATGTGCTCTTCCATGAAATGGATAATCTGATCGATGTAGTAGGGTTCTTCTCCATGTAACAAGTACACGGGTTTAAACTTACGGGCTTTTATGTCTCTGATGATCTCTGCGGCACTCATATGATTCTTCAAACTTAGATAAAATTTTTCCCTATTTTTACACAAATGTCATTTAACCCGACCCCTCTTAATTTACCTGAATATCCTTTTAAACTCACCTTAAAAGATGAGAGGCACTACATTTTTGATGAGATTAGAAAAAAGCATTTGGTGCTTACACCGGAAGAATGGGTAAGGCAGCATTTTATCCAATATTTAGTCATGGTGAAGAATTTTCCAAAATCACTGATCCAGATTGAAGGTGGGCTTAGCCTGAATAAGTTACAAAAACGCACTGACATAGTGGTGTTTAATACAGCTGGTGAAAGGATTATGGTAATAGAATGCAAGGCGCCCTCTGTTAAGATCAGTCAGCGCACTTTTGATCAGGCAGCACGCTATAATTCAGTCCACAAAACCAAATGGCTTGTGGTTACCAACGGCTTGATGCATTGCTACGCGACAATTGACCACGCGTTGGAAAGCTTTCAATTTGTGCAAGACTTACCAGAATACAGACTTTTATAAAGTTGATTTTTAAATATTTTGCTGGAAAAAACAGCCATTCTGTTCGTAGGCTGGCATCTGCTGTCCTGAAAAAGGACAACAGCGCCTATGCCTCCTCACAGAAGGCATATTTCTTCTAATCGCAAAATGCCAGGATGCAGATTTCTAAGATGCGATTTGACGGTGTAGAAATTTTGACGTCATAAGAAATTGCCGACAATAATACAATGCTGGCGATATTTGTCATAAGTGAATCGAGGCGACCAACACTATGGACGTCATTGGCATGGCTATAAATATCTTAACCTTGCCCAGAACTTATACATAGTCATTAAGGCTGTTTTCCATAACTTAAACTGCACAAAGTTTGGGCTATTGCAGCAAATTTATTTTCTCAGAGAAGACCTAGGATTTGTGCGCTTCTTCAGCGCGCAAGGTCCAGTCTTCGAAGAGCAAACTAAAATTAAGCTCAATTAGCCCAAAACCTCCAAACTTTCTTCTATAATCTTAATCTTGCTTTCCGCATCAGCCTTTTTATTCCGCTCGTTTTGAATAATCTCCGGCTTTGCATTCTGCACAAACCTTTCATTACTCAACTTTGCATCAACAGATTTTAAAAAGCCTTGCAAATATACCAGATCAGCATTTAAACGTACTCGCTCTGCATCAACATCTATTGCTTCATTAAGATGAATAAAAAACTCATCGTTACCAACTAGAAAAGCTACGGCACCAGGGATTTTTTCATTTACAAATTCCACCTGACTAATATTCGCTAATTTAAAAACAATGTTCAACCACTTTTCGTATTCGAGTGCAGAGTTCAATTTGATCGCAAGCGGTAAAGACTCTTTTGGAGAAATCTGTTTGGTATTTCTTACATTCCTGATCTCCGCAACTAATCCTTTTATCACTTCTACTTCTTTAAGCAGCTGACTATCTGCCGCTCCAGAAACAGGATAACTGGCCACGATGCAGCAGTCCATCTCTTCAGTATGCCCAAACAATTCATCATGCCAAAGTTCTTCTGTTATGAAAGGCATGAAAGGGTGCAATAAAGTCAAAACCTTTTCAAAAAAACCAATGGTAATTTTTAAAGTTTCTGCATCGACCGGGTGCTGATAGGCGGGTTTAACCATTTCCAGGTACCAGGCACAGAAATCATCCCAAACCAGCTTGTAACATGCCATTAAAGCTTCAGACAGTCGGTATTGTTTAAAGTTATCTTCAATTTCGGCCAATGCCTCATTAAACCTATTCTCAAACCATAAAATGGACTGTAGATTTGGATTTTCCAGATTTTCATCAACTTCCCAGTTTTTGATCAGCCTAAATGCATTCCAAATCTTGTTGGCAAAATTCCGCCCCTGTTCACAATAACTCTCATCAAACATTAGGTCGTTACCTGCTGGCGAACAAAGTAACATCCCAACACGCACGCCATCAGCCCCATACTTTTCTATTAATCCAATTGGGTCTGGCGAGTTCCCAAGAGACTTGGACATTTTACGACCTAACTTATCCCTAACAATTCCAGTTAGGTACACGTTGGTAAAAGGCTTTTGACCCCTAAACTCATGTCCTGCCATGATCATCCTGGCAACCCAGAAGAATAAGATTTCCGGCGCGGTTACAAGATCATTGGTTGGGTAATAATAATTGATGTCCTTGTTATCTGGATTCTTAAACCCGTCAAATACAGAAATTGGCCATAGCCAAGAGGAGAACCAGGTGTCCATTACGTCGGGATCCTGTACCAGGAAAGGTGCCAACTGGTGTTTAAAACCAACTGCCTCCTCATCTGTAAATACACCGTCAATATCTTTTAATTTTAAGAATTCGTTTAACGCCTCGTCTTTTGTTTTAGCAACCACCCAATTCCCTTTATCATCAAACCAGGCCGGAATTTGTTGCCCCCACCACAGTTGCCTGCTGATATTCCAGTCGCGTACATTCTCCATCCAATGACGGTATGTGTTCACAAACTTCTCAGGAATCAGCTTTACTTCACCATTCAACACATCTTCAAGGGCAGGCTTAGCCATCTCGTCCATTTTGCAAAACCACTGCATCGAAAGTTTCGGTTCGATGGCAGCGTTTGTACGTTCAGAAAAACCTACCTGAGATTTATAATCTTCTACTTTATCCAAATGACCAGATTCGTCCAATAGAACAGCAATCTTCTTTCTCGCCGCAAATCGATCTTCACCCACTAAGATTACCGCAAGCTCATTTAGCGTACCATCATCATTCAGTATATCGATTACAGGTAGCCTATGTTTAACACCAAGTTCATAATCGTTTAGATCATGTGCCGGAGTTACTTTTAAACACCCTGTTCCAAAGTCCATGGTTACATATTCATCTTCAATAACAGGAATTTCCCTGTTAATCAACGGAACAAAAACAGTTTTACCTTTAAGATGGAGGTAACGCTCGTCGTTCGGATTCACACAAATGGCCGCATCAGCCATAATGGTTTCTGGTCTGGTTGTGGCAATAGTTAGAAAATCATTGCTGCCTGACACCAGGTATTTTATATAATATAGTTTCTGGTTAACTTCTTTCCTGATAACTTCTTCATCGGATACGGCTGTTTTTCCGGCCGGATCCCAGTTTACCATCCTCACACCACGGTAGATTCTTCCTTTTTTATAAAGGTGGATGAAACTGTCAATAACGGCTTCAGAAAGGTCTTCTTCCATCGTAAAACGGGTCCTTTCCCAGTCGCAACTAGCCCCAAGCTTTTTTAACTGGTCTAAAATAATACCGCCGTATTTTTCTTTCCATTCCCATGCATATTTCAAAAACTCTTCCCTGCTCAGGTCTTTTTTGCTGATGCCACGCTCTTTAAGCATTGCCACAACTTTTGCTTCTGTGGCAATAGAAGCATGATCGGTCCCCGGCACCCAGCATGCATTTTTACCCTGCATTCTCGCCCTTCGTATCAGTACATCCTGAATGGTATTGTTCAGCATATGGCCCATGTGTAAAACACCAGTAACGTTTGGTGGAGGAATTACGATGGTGTAGGGCTCGCGCTCGTCTGGTTCAGAATGGAAAAAGTTTTTTTCCATCCAGTAGCTGTACCATTTATCTTCAGTTGCTGCCGGATCGTATTGTGTAGAGATGCTCATTATTTAAAAAAGTATCAGATTTTAAGGTGCAAAATTAAGAATAAAATGGCTTTACTTTAGGTTCTATAGAAAATAGTCTGCTAGCCCTCTTAGGAATCTTAACTTTGCACTGTGAAAAATTTCCTCATAGGTGTTGTATTTGCCATGCTGTGGGCTTCAGCTTCAGTAGCTACCAAGTTCGGTATTCACTTTGCACCTCCCCTTATTCTTGCCAACATCAGGTTTTTTGTTGCCAGCGTACTTTTACTGGCTTACGGTTACTTTTTTAATAGAAGAAATAAGAGTTATCGAATGCCAAAAGGTAAAGAATGGCAGCAGTTAGCCATCTTTGGCGCATTAAACACCACGATATATTTAGGACTCTACGTTTATTCCATGAAATATGCAGCCGCCGGAATTGGGAGTTTATCCACCTCCACAAATCCATTGCTTATAGTACTGTTTTCTTCCTGGATCATGGGCAGGCAGCCAAAATCGGAAGAAATCTGGAGCATTGTATTCGGTATGGCGGGTATCGGCCTGGCGACATATCCCTTATTAATGAATAGTACAACTACACCCGCTGGACTAATTTTACTTGCCCTGAGCATGATTTCCGTTTCTTTTGCCAGCGTGTATTACGCACGTGTGAAATGGGAATTACCGAATCTGCTCATCAACGGCTGGCAAGTTGCTATAGGCGGAATCTTGCTACTGCCATTTACGCTAGCCTTCGGAAATTTCTCTTCCGTAAATTTTAATAGCACACTACTATTCTCCATTCTCTGGCTTAGCATTGCAGTCTCTGTAATCGGGTTAATTTGCTGGTTTTATCTATTAAAAATTGACACGGTCAAGGCTTCGTTGTACCTATTTCTTTGCCCGCTCTTTGGATTTTTATATGCATGGTGGTTGATGGATGAACCCATAACAACTTATACCATTGCCGGAACATTTCTTGCGCTTTTTGGCTTGTATCTCGGTCAGCGCAGAAAGTTCAAATCAATCGCGAGCAACTAGCGTTACAAAATATTGCAACATTTTTTATCCCCTTCACACAATAATAAATGTTAAAATATGTTAAATAGATATTAAAATCAGAGCGATGAAAACGGTAAATGTATTCTCTTTAACTGCAACGATCTTCAGAAAAGTTGGATTGGCCAAAATCTACTATTGGTTCAATAAGTAATATTTTGAATAGACAGGTACATACCTAAGTGTATTCCCTATTTTTACTTCACATTAACGTTGATTTAATATCAATAACTAACTTATGAATATGATTAAAATTAAAGGCTGCTTTGCGGCTTTGGGCATTTTAGCTGCCAGCTATTCTGCTAATGCACAGGTTCCTGCCAAATTAATTGATCCGGCAAACATGGATCTGTCTGTTAAACCTGGAGACGATTTCTATACTTATGCCAGTGGTGCCTGGATTAAAAATAATCCTGTCCCGGCTAAGGAAACAAGATGGGGAAGTTTTAACTTATTAAGAGATTTTAACATAACCGCTGTAAAAGGATTGGTTGAAGATGCCGCGGCGGATAAAACTGCATCACCCGGATCTGTTAAAAAGCGTGTTGGCGATTTCTACGCCGCTGCAATGGACAGTGCTACTATTGAAAAGCTGGGCTATACTCCAATAAAGGCTGACCTGGAAAAAATTAAGCAGCTGAAAACCCTTCCAGCAATTCTGGATCAAATTGCTTATATGCGTATTTCAGGCATTGCTTCGCCAATGTTCAATTTTGATGTCGATCAGGATGAGAAAAATGTCACTAAATATATCGTACAATTGGGTCAGGGGGGCACTACGCTTCCAGATCGCGACTACTATCTGAAAGACGACAGCAGAAGCTTAAAAATTCGTGAAGCGTATCACACTTACATGACCACCTTGTTTACTTTGACAGGCAGCACTCCTGCTGAAGCAGAAAAAAGGGCAGTCATCATCATGGCCATTGAAAAGCAATTGGCTGCTGCGCAGTTATCCCGACTAGAAATGCGTGACCCTTACAAGACCTATAATAAATTTACAGTTGCAGATTTTAGCAAGACAACGCCAAATATCAATTGGGCAAGTATGCTTACTAAATTCAAAGTTACCGGACAAGACACCATTATCGTTTCTTCTCCTAAATTCTTTGCATCGCTGGACGGTATGCTGAAAACTGTGAGTGTTGCAGATTGGAAAACTTACCTGAAATGGAATGTATTGAAAGGGGCTGCAGGCAATCTTAGTTCTCCTTTTGTGAATGCAAGCTTTGCTTTTGGACAAGCACAAAGCGGACAAAAAGTTCAAACCCCGAGATGGCAAAGGATGTCACAGCTAACGGATGGTGCCATCGGCGAGTTATTAGGACAATTGTATGTGGCTAAATATTTCAAACCGGAAGCGAAAGCAAGAATGACGGAATTGATCAGCAATCTTAGAAAAGCTTTTGAAATACGCATTAAAGGTTTGGAATGGATGAGTGCCGAAACCAAGGAAAAAGCGCTTGCAAAATTGAATGCTTTTGTGGCCAAAATTGGTTACCCTGAAAAATGGAAGAACTATGACGGCTTGGTAATAAACAGGTCGACTCATTTTCAAAACCTACGTAATTCAGGCGCATGGAGATATAATGAAATGATCAGCAAGTTGGGCAAACCGTTGGATAGAAAAGGATTTGGGATGACCGCACCTACCGTTAATGCTTATTACAACCCTGTATTAAATGAGATCGTCTTCCCCGCAGGAATCCTTCAGTTCCCTTTCTTTGATCCTAATGCAGATGATGCTGTGAATTATGGCGGCATCGGTGCAGTGATTGGCCATGAGATGTCGCACGGTTTTGACGATCAAGGCAGTCAGTACGACAAAGATGGTAATTTACGTAATTGGTGGACTGCAGAAGACAGAAGTAAATTTGATGCTAAGACTAAAGCACTTGGAGAGCAATTCGACGGTTATACCGTATTAGATACGATTCACGTGATAGGAAAATTAACCATGGGCGAAAATATTGGTGATTTAGGTGGCTTAAATGCTGCTTACACTGCATTCAAAATGACTAAGCAAGGCCAGTCTGAAGAAAAGATTGATGGCTTTACTCCAGATCAGCGATTCTTTCTTTCCTGGGCACAGGTTTGGAGGGGGAACATCCTTCCTGAATCAGCTGCCCAGCTGATCAAAACGGATTCGCATTCTCCTGGTCCGTACAGAACCATAGGTGCGCCGGTAAATATGGATGCCTGGTACAAAGCATTTGATGTGAAACCTGGTGATAAATTGTATAAGAAACCAGAGGATAGAATTAGAATGTGGTAGGAAAATTAAGTGATCTGCTATCGGGCTGCATTAATTTGCGCTGAAGAAGCGCAAAAGAACGCTAGGCCCTCTTCCAGACACTGAATTTTTGGATAAGAAATAGATATAAAAAGGCTCGGTTTAAAACCGAGCCTTTTTTAGCTAATTAACCAGCTAATTCTTCGAACTCTTGTTCTGAAAGTTCGATTTCCGCAGCTTTGAGGTTTTCTTGTAGATGTGCGATAGACTTGGTTCCTGGGATCAGTAAAATATTGTTTGATCTTTTTAGTAACCATGCAAGGGCGATCTGGGCGGTTGTTGCGTTATGTTTTTCGGCAATCGCCTTAATTTTATCTTCTAGTTTGGCTGGACCTGATGCCAAGGGGAACCAGGGAATAAAAGCAAGACCTTGTTCTGCAGTATAATCTAATACAGCCTCCCATTGTCTGGCGCCAAGGTTATAAAGGTTTTGTACTGAAATTATAGGAAGAATATCTTGTACTTCTTTAATCTGATCTACATTCACTTCAGAGAGGCCTACATGCTTAATCTTACCGGCTTTTACTGCTTCAACTACTGGAGCTAACGTTTCGCTAACTTTTACCTTTGGATCAATTCTATGCAACTGCCACAGGTCGATCGAATCGACTTTTAATCGCTCCAAACTTCCTTCTATGTTCTGGCGGATATAATCAGGATTACCATTAGGAACCCAGTTGGCAGGCCCCGGTCTGTCAAAGCCTCCTTTAGTTGCAATATGCAATCCCTTAGCATAGGGATGAAGTGCATCTGCAATAAGTGACTCATTCAATTTCGGGCCATAAGCTTCCGCCGTGTCAATAAAATTAACACCACCGGCAACAGCTGCCTGCAAAACTTTGATGGCATTAACACGGTCGGCCACCTCACCGAAGACTCCGGTACCTGTTAACTGCATTGCTCCGTATCCGAGGCGGTTAATTTGTTTATCGCCTAATTGGAATGTCTTTGATACTGTATTTTCCATTTGTTCTATATTTAAATATAATGGGCTATTGCCTTGATGAACTACCACTAAACCACAGTAAATGTTTAACCTTGCCTATCGATTTCCGACAAACACAGATAAGTTTACTTTGTGATTATAGATACTGGCCCAAGCAGCCCTGATTTAAACAGAGGAGAATCTTTTGAGTAATGTTTAAAAGTAGTGAAGGTAAATCGCTTACTTGGTCTGGGAAGTCCTTTGATCAACCAGTCAGGCCATTGTCCATTGATTATTCCGTCATCAGGTACTGCCTCATCTCCTATCAGTCTGTTCGGCCAAAGGTTTGCAACTTCAATTTCCAGCACATTCCCAGCAGGTTTCACAGCATTGCTGATATCAACCTGCCAGGGAGCAGTCCAGATTACACCTAAGTCTTTTCCATTTAATTTTACCCTCGCCATGTTTTTTACTTCCCCTAAATCAAGGAAAAGCTTGCTGCCCGTCTTCCTGTCGCCCGATAAATCAAATTGCTTTTTATACACCGCAATACCCGAGTAATATTTGATTCCTTTGTTTTCATTAACTGACCAATCTGTTAACTCATTAAAAGTGGTCTCTTTTGGTCCGCCCCATTTTGGATCAAAGCTTAACTTCCATGACCCCTTCAATACTTCTTTTGACTTAGGCGATGCAAAGTAGTTTTCCCTCTCAAAATTGGCGGCCGGAACTACTTCTTCTATTTTATCTTCAGAAAAAACTATAAAGAAACTCTGGAAGGGTTCGAAGCTTAAGTTAATGACAGCTGAACCAGCACCGCCTTCTAACAATGTCAAATTGCTAACTTTTCCGTTCACGGCATCAAATAGCACAGGTTTGCCCTTTGCATAATCTCTAAATTTAGCTTTTACCGCAACGGAATTATCTGTACGATTGGATACGAAATAAATGTCCCATTTCGCAGATGACCTATGGGTATATCTAATTGGGCCGTCCGATTCAAAATCGGGTTCAATGCTCAATTCCTTTAATATTTTAGAGGTTAGATCATATTGCGGATACAGAAAATCCAACTTCGTTTCTATATCTGTACCCCAAATTACTTTTCCTTTGCCGTAAGTCCTGGTAGTTTGCGCAATAGGAATATTCGTTCCACCCCAGATTTTAGCAGTCATATCTTTTATAGTTTGGTCAACTTCCGGGTAGCCAGCCAGGCCGGGCGACTGGGTAGGCGGCCCCCCAACTACTACAGCCCCATCTGCTATCAAACTGCTAATCTTCTCCAATAGTCTTTGCGTCATGGTTTTTACCGCCGGCAGCACCATGATCTTGTAAGACGCACCTCCCGGAAAAACAATCCGGCCATTTTTTACAGCAGCCTTATAAAGTTGAGATGGGGCACAGCCATCAAAATTATAACCTTTCCTGTCTGGCATAAGTACATTATCCGCCGTCAATGCAGAAAGCGGTGGTTTAAAAACATGTGGAGATCCTTCAGGTGTTAAATACAATACGTCTGCTACCGGGTTGCCTTGCTGCAAAATATATTGTGAACGCGATAAATACTCATGGTATGCCCCGGCCATTGGCCACCAGGTCTGGTTCCTGTTCCATTGTACACCATACGGTCCCATTGTCATCCCCGGCTTTAGCGAATCCGGCAATAACTGATTTTGAAAGGTATGAAACACAAAGCGATTGATCCCGGCGGCAAAAGCCCAGTCGCCTTGATTCTTCATGGATGCTGGATGTTGCTTCCAACCCTCATTGTCCTGCGCAGTAAATGCCTCTGCAGGCACTGCTGCTATACCATTAACATGCGCCACCGAGGTTGCCTCAATACAGCTAAATGCAGCGTTAAATCCGAATCCAGCACTCCAAAATTCTGCCATCACCACATCAGCTACGGCGCCCAGTTCCAAATCGGAATTTGGGTTCATATCGTACGGCTCTATAGATAAGCCCAATCCATTTTGATGTGCATATCGCTTTACATAACCAGCGTGGTTTTCCAGGATCAGCTCCTGGGAGGTTTGCCTTAAATCCCATAAAAACCGTTCACTAATTTCCGTACTTTCCACAATGTTGCCATTATAAACCGGGTAAAAAGGCAAAGGATCATACCCTCGCCTGCGTGTAAATTCTTCTCTAAAACGGCCGGTCCAGTTTTGGGCACCCATTTCCCAGCTGTCCATATGCAGCATCTTTAAACCACCAATGCTGTTCTTGTAGTTCTTATTCAATCTTTTCATCAGGGCACCAGTGTAATGATCCAGGTGATTTCTCATGGCCAGGGTATCGAACTTATCTGCTTCGAAACCTAAACCAGGATAAGGTGCCGGGCGGGTAATAGCACCATTATTCCGCTTAACAAACCTAACCACGTTCCATTTACCTGCAGGCGCTTTCCAATCCAGGTCTCCATTGGGTTTAAGTTTATCCGTTAAATCTATGATGTCGTTTTTATGAATCACTAAGTTTGGCGCAACATTTCTATAATCCGTTATGTAAGGTAAATATGGTTTTACACCAGGGGCGGATGAGTATGGCGCACGGTAGAATAATGCCTTTTCACCAATATCCTCAATGCGCGGAAGCTTAGCTTGATCTGCCACACCTACCATAGGATAGGCCAGCACCGCTACATCTTCATAATAATCAGTCCATTCTTTCTTCAACTCCTCTGTAAAGGCGCCTTCTCCAAAGAATGGCGCCATTGGTTTAGGAACAGGCAAAATAATTTTTTCGCGAACAACGCCGTCCACTACAGTCGTAGAAGAAACCAAATGTAGCATAGATTCGGAGGGCTTCACCCAGGGGCCACCACTCCCCGTCCAGCCCGGACCTATACCCAGTGTCATGGCGATATCCAACCGCTCACACTCCTTAACCGCATAGGCAAACATGTCTTGCCATTCTTCACTCAAAAAATCAACCTTTCCCCTTGGTATACCTACATTCACCTCCAAAAAAACCAAATTTCCAATACCTACTTTTTTCATAGATTCCAGATCGGCAGTCATGGATGCTTTGCTCATATTTCCATCCATAAAATACCAATATACTCCTGGCTTTGCAGACGGAGGCGGGTTTAAAAATCCTTTCACCAAAGTTGAAGATGTTGCCTCCTTAGTAATTTTTCTGTTGCAACCTGCCAGGAAATAGAATCCAAACAACAGTAGAATACCCGCTATTTTCTTATTCATTACGCTTAATTTTTTTGTATGATGGTTTGGAACATTAATGATCTGTTTTCTTCTTTTTTGAATGATGCTCCTGCATCCGAACTATATGCAGCTCCACCGCCCTTGTAGGCAGCAACATCACTATAGGCTACTCCATAGCATCCCTTTCTGGCTTTCGATCTCAATACAATTGCATAATTCTTTCCGGAAACGACGTTTACAGATGGATATACAGTTGTAAAATTGGCCGACCATTTCAAATCTTTTTGCGCAATAGTTGCTTCCCAAAGGGGTAAGCCTGTTGGTGTAAAGTCAGCCGCAGCTGCAAATAATACAATTTGCAGATCGGCATCCGGAAAGCCACTTTTAAACGAGGCGATAGACAACTTACTCAAACTACCACTTCTAGAAGCCGTGAAAGATTGCGAACGCTGTATGTCCTTGTTGATGTCGCAATATTGATTAAATCCATCATGTCCAGTGGTGTTATCTAAATCCTTAACCTTAACGATTTTATTTTTAGCAACTTTATCCAAAGGAACAACTACTTCATTTTGGCAAACCATCGGGTTTATTGACCCATCTTCTGCAAATGATAATGGTGCCCAATAGAAGTTAGCAAGTGATTCGTTTTTGGCAGCATTATTCCAAAGATCACTTCCATACAAGAAAATAGTACCGGAAGCCAGTTTTATGGTTGAAACGAATGAAGGCTGTCCGCCACAGGAATTATTGCTGATTCTGATGCCTTCAGACCAGGGTCCTAAAGGAGATTTTGCAGTGCGGTAGGAAGTACCGGTGCCGGAACAATAGCCACAATTGGGATCGGAATATGTGACGTAGTAAATACCCTTACGCTTAAATAAGGAAGGTGCTTCTGTACTCCCAGCCGTTACCGCTTTAACATGCTTGCCAGTGCCGCTCAAATAATCATTACTGAGCGCTTCAATAACGATAGTCCCTTGAGTTCGCCAATCCGTATAGGCGATATAACCTTTGCCATCATCGTCCACAAAAGTATCATGATCGCCGTTGTTTAATCCAGCCACAGGCGAATCACTATTTACCGCTAATTTTGGTTCATTAACTTCAAGAAAAGGACCAATCGGTGATTTGCTGGTAAACACTCTGAAACCAACACGGTTGTCGTAAACATTAATCCACAATACATACTTGTTTGTTTGTTTATTGTAGATAACATGAGGCCTGAAACAACCGTAAGTATTCCCATTACAGCGCGATTGCCATATCGGCGTACTTGCGTCAAACAGTTGTCCCATATCTGTCCAATTCACCATATCCTTGGAAGAGTAAACTTTAAACCCACAAAATGGTGCATCTTTTATTCCCCAGGAAAATCCGCAGCCATAACTTGTTCCATATAAATAATAGGTTCCGTTGAAATAAGCGATCTCGCCATCATGTGCATCAATCGCTTCTCCCATGGAATTGAATTTCATGACCTGGCCGCCTTTACTGTTAAAATTGGTGATGGTAGTGGAAGGGCTCTGGGAAATGGCCTTAAACACAGGTAATAAAATAAAGAGAGCGGCTAAACTGAAATGCCTTGTAGTCATGTGTACTTGGTTAGTTGAATAGCTAGATCCAAATATACCAAAAGACTAGGCGTATCTATCCTGAACCTTCCTGCTCAGTTTTTGTAACACCAACGCTCTCGATTGCACTACCCGCTTTTTAAGTTCATTTTCTGGCATTACTTCTAAATTATCTATAGCTATCCATTGTCGCCTTGCAAAGTGTGGTGCCTGCTTAACTCCATTTCTTGCCACTAAGGCATCAAATTCTTCCGGGTTACACTTAAAGCACAGCCCATTATCGTCCAGCGATACGAGCACAAAGATTTTGCTTTCAATCATAAAGCAAAGGTGATCCCACTTCATTCCCTCAGTAGTACCTTTTAAACCAAGGCAAAAATCTCTAAACGTTTCTATGTCCATGATATAAAATCAACTATTTGATTTTTCAGTTAATTATTATTTACAAGTAAAATAAGTATTTTCAACATTACGGGGCGTCATATGAGCGATTTTTTCCCAAAAATCCCTATATTATGCTGGCCCTATAACGTAAATGACTTTAAAATGATCATATTTGAATTGGATATAAATTTGCTTAATTATTTACAAAATTATCAATACGCCTAACTCGTTGCTATGAATAAACCACTACTAACCCTTTCAGCAGTTTGCACATTATTGTTTGCTTCTTGTAGCAAAGAAGTCATTACCACTAATCCAGAAGTCGTTGCAGAAAAACCAACTGCAGCTCTTACTGTGCCAAAAGGCTTCTCCTGGGAAAATTCCAGAAATGTTAACCTGAATGTTTCAATTGCCGAAACAAAGTTCCCCGGAAAAACCTATATCGTCGCAATTTACGCAACAGATCCTTCCCGCGGAAGCAAATTATTAAGTAAAGGTGCTCTAAACACTATAAAGAAGTTTAAAAGCAAAATGTACCTTTCTAACCAGATCACTGAACTTTATTTGATTTGTATGGCACCTGATAAGTCCATCACTTCAAAAAAGATACAGGCTAATGCTACTGAACTCAACATCTCATTCGGCAACTAATTTCAAATACTTCAAAAAACATTTATGAAAGTTATAGGATTTTCCATAATCAGCATACTATTTTACACGTTGTCTCTCAATTCTGCTCATGCCCAAACCGTACCTTCCTTTGGGGCAGCTAAAGAATTTGGGGTAGTCGCCGCAAAGGCAGTTACTTCTATTGGCCGCACCGTGATCAGCGGCAGTGTAGGCATCACACCTGGTACTGAAATCAAAGGATTTCCTCCTGGCGTGATTATCAGAGGCAGTACACAGTTAGGAGAAAAATCTTCAGCGCCTGAAGCCATGGCTTCCGTAAAGGAACTTAATGAATTCCTAAGAAAACAGGAACCTGATAAGGACGGTGACCTTAAAGATGCTGCACTCGGTAAGTCAAAAGAAACAGCAACCCTAAAACCAGGTATATACAGAATTAATACAGGTAAGCTTGGTGAAACTTTAACGCTGGAAGATGGCGGGGATCCGGAAGCAATTTTCATTTTCAAAGTTGATGGGGGTTTTACGGCTGATAGCTACACTAAGGTATTAATGAGCAGCGGGGGTTCTGGCCCTAACGTATTTTGGCAAGTAAACGGAAATGTTAAAATAGCAGACAACAGTACGTTTGTCGGTCATATTATCGCTGATGGAAGTATCGAAATGGGTTTGGGTGCAACTACGACCGGAAAATTGTTCTCCTTAAATGGAGAAATCGTGCTCAGCTCGAACACCATTGCTTCGGTCGTAACTGAAGAAGGTGACTCCGATGGCGATGGAATTCCTGATTTAATGGATGATTATCCTGATGATTTTAATAAGGCATTCAAAAATCTGGCTTCAACCGGTGAAGGCTCTACTTTAGCTTTTGAAGATCAATGGCCAATTAGCGGCGACTTCGATTTAAACGATTTGGTGATATCTCACAATTATACCGTAGTCACCAATGCCAAAAATATCGTGGTACAAGTGATTGGTGAATACAAATTAAGGGCAACTGGCGGTGATATTTCAAATGGCTTCGGCGTTGAATTTCCATTAGTGGCTGGACAGGTGGCTAACCTCAAAGGGGCTAAACTCGAAGAGGGCCAAAAAAAGGCGGTAATTGTGTTGTTTACGGATATGCACAAAGAACTCGCTACCTACAACACAGTTCCCGGTCAGCCTGCCACTGAACCTAAATCTTATACCGTTACATTTGACGTAGAGAAAGGCCCTGAATTTGAAAGTTTTGGAACAGACTTTAATCCATTTATATTTTACAAAGTCGGCCAATCCAGGCATGAAGTTCATCTTTCCGGTAAATTACCAACTGATTTGGCAGACACCAAGCTTTTCGGAACCGCAGATGATGCCACTGAACCCGGAAGTGGGACTTATTACTTAACTAAAAAAGGTCTGCCATATGCCATCGATATTCCTTTGGCACAATTTGCATATCCCAGTGAGGGTAAAGACATCACCCTGGGTTATCTTCATTTCGCAGAATGGGCAAGATCTGGTGGAAAGGAATTTGTAGACTGGTATGAGAATTTATCAAAGGGCTACAGAAATCAGTCAATGTTGTATACTAAGTAAAACCTGATTCAGTTTCCCTATTTTTGTTTCTTATGAACAAAATAACGGTAACTGCAGATGGCTCAAATACGCTGTACAATGAAAGTATTGGTGAACACTATCATTCCAAGCATGGAGCTTTGCAGGAAAGCAAACATGTATTTATTGATGCCGGACTAAGGCATGCCATCAATCTTTTTCCTGAACAAGAGATCAGCATATTAGAGGTCGGTTTTGGAACCGGCCTCAATTTTCTCATGTCCGCTGCTTTTTGCAAAGAGCAAAATGTTAATATGAAGTATGTGGGATTAGAAGCATTTCCTTTACGATCTGAGAAATTGGTAGCTACAGGATATGATCAGTACGTGTCAGCAGATGTTTGGAGCGGACTGATAGACAATTATGGAAAAGCTATGCAACAGTCGGCACATATTTTGCCTAAACAGCAATTGAGGATATTTCATACATACCTGCATAGATTTGACACACCAGAACGTTTTAAGTTGATTTACTTTGATGCCTTTTCTGTACAACACCAACCAGAAATGTGGACTGATGAAATCATCGCTCAAGTATGTCAATTTTTACAGCCAGGCGGTATATTCGTAACTTACGCGATAACCGGCAACTTAAAACGTGCCTTGAAAAGCGAAGGCTTTACGATTGAAAAACTTCCCGGCGCCGCAGGTAAAAGAGAGATGCTGCGCGCGATAAAACAGGATTAGCTACCATTGAAACTAAGCATATGAAACAACTATCCATTCCATTTTATGCCAAGCTAGCGCTGGTACTTTTTGCTATCGTGTGTTTAGGCTACCTGGCCATATTAGGACAAACCCTGCTTGCACCTATGTTAACCTCATTTTTGCTTGCACTGCTCTTGCTCCCGCTGGCCAATTTTCTGGAACGGAAGTGCCGTTTTAAAAGAAGTATGGCTTCTATTTTCTCGGTTATTTTAATGATCGCAGTAATTTCAGGAATTATGTATTTTCTGGTTAATCAGCTTACCGATTTGTGGCAAGACTGGCCTTTGCTCAAAAAGCAGGCAGAAACTTCATTTCACGACGTGCAGTTGTGGATCTCCAGAACATTCCACGTGAACACTACCAAACAGATCAAATATTTGCAAGACAGTACCACAAGCGCTCTGGCCACCAGCGCTACGGTATTGGGTGCAACGTTGTTGACCGTTTCCTCTACCCTGCTATTTCTTTCATTTTTACTATTGTTCACCTTCTTCATCTTAAACTACCGCAGGATCCTTTTTAGATTCCTTACTTCTGTGTTTGCTGAAGAGCACGCAGAAAAGGTTAGCGATATTGTAGAACGAATTCAATACATCATTAAGAAATACATCACCGGGTTGTTCCTGCAAATGTTAATTGTGACCAGCCTGATGATGTTCGTATTGTGGATACTTGGCGTAAAATACGCTGTGCTCTTAGGTTTAATTGCGGGCATATTTAACGTCATCCCTTACATCGGTATTTTTAGTGCTTTACTTATTAGTGTGCTCATTACTTTTGCCACTGCCGGAGCTGCAAAAATGTTATTAGTCATAGCCGCCTTTGCGGCAGTACATGCAGTAGATGGCAATGTTTTAATGCCGCTGGTAGTGGGATCAAAAGTTAAGATCAACGCTTTGTTTGCATTTATTGGAATTGTAGTGGGAGAAATGATCTGGGGAATTTCTGGGATGTTCCTTTGCATCCCGTATTTGGCCATGCTTAAAATTATATTCGACCGCATAGATCAGCTTAAACCCTGGGGAATCTTACTTGGCGGAGAAGAAAAGCCAAATAAAAAACGTAAGATATACAGAATTACAAAGAACATTAAACTTGAAGAGCAGGAATAATTAACTTTGGCGCATACACCAGAATTTTATGCCCAACAACATACCCCCTGTTACCGCCAAAAGTCCCGCAACTGCTTTTGAAAGACTGCTTACAGTACTTAATACCTTGAGGACGGAATGCCCATGGGATAAAAAGCAAACCATGGAGACGCTCAGGCACCTCACCATTGAAGAGACCTACGAGCTTTCTGATGCGATTATAGAAGGCGACTTGCAAGAAGTCAAAAAGGAATTAGGTGATGTGATGATGCACCTGGTATTCTACGCAAGGATTGCCTCAGAAACCGGAGATTTTGATATCGTTGATGTTTTAAACAGCGTATGTGAGAAACTGATCAGCAGACATCCACACATTTATGGCGATGTTGAAGTTCTCGATGAACAGGATGTAAAGCGTAACTGGGAGAAACTTAAATTAAAAGAAGGAAACAAGTCTGTTTTGGGAGGGGTACCAAAGGGCTTACCTTCACTGGTAAAAGCCAGCAGGATCCAGGAAAAAGCGCGAGGCGTGGGGTTCGATTGGGACAATAAAGAACAGGTTTGGGAAAAGGTTGAGGAAGAATTACAGGAGTTTAAAGACGAGTTCAATATTGAGGATGGAAAAGAAATAGATGCAGAAAAAGCCGAAGGAGAATTTGGCGACCTCCTGTTCTCTTTAGTCAATTATGCACGATTCATCAACATCAACCCGGAGAATGCACTAGAGAAAACCAATAAGAAATTCATCAAACGCTTTCAGTATCTGGAAGAAAAAGCTAAAGAAAACGGCAAAGCGCTCCAGGACATGACATTAGCAGAAATGGACATCTACTGGAACGAAGCCAAGAAACTTTAACCGTGCTTCTTTTTCATGGTCATTTTGGCTTTCTGGCCAATGCCATAATTGTAATCCTTGGTATTGCTTTCTTTCTTATCATGAAAAGCACCCCCACCTTTTGGAGCACTTAAGTCTTCCTTTGTGGTTTTAACTTTTGGTACTTTAACAGCCTTTTCAATTAACAACTCTTCCGGTAGATCCATTACCTGGATCTTAGCACCTATGGACTGCTCAATCTTTTTTACATCGATCAGTTCCATATCAGTAGCAAAAGTGATGGCCACCACTTCTTCCTCACCTATTTTGACTATCCTGCTTAAAAAAGTTTCCTTTTTCTCAGGAACTTCGAAATGAAAAATAAAGGGGATACCAGATAGATCAAGTGAAGCCGAAAAACCCTCATTGGCAACTATCAATACCCTTGCTTCTGGAGTTTCTTTAAAATCCTCAATATGATCAAACCCTGCCTCATCAAAAAACAAAGGATTCAATACAGCTATGGCACCAGGCTTACGAGAAGGCAATGCTTGTCCGAGTTTTTGAGCAGTTAAACGTGTATTTACAAATACAACAACCTTATTAAAGACCTCATCATCGCGAAGCAGGAGGTCAAGCAAGTTAATTTTAGTCTTGTAGTTTGGAACTTGGTAAAGCAAAAGATCATGCGTTTCAGCGGTTTTTTCTCCTAAATCTTCTACTTCTAACGTAGTTGGCAAGCTCAAAAACTGGTCGACCATCTGGTTTAGCTTTTCGTGTACCACAGTAGTAAATATCAGGTGCTGACATTTGCCTGCACTTCTGGCCAACTCACAAACCGGCAATTGCATACCCTGCTTTACTATTTGTTCCGCATCATCAACAATAAACATTTGCAGGCGGTTCAGGTTGAGGCCAAGCTTTAAATATACCGCTCGGGCACGCGTAGGCGTAGAAACTACGATGTCCACTCCTTCAAGCAAATCCAGCACTTGCTCTTCCATACCTCCTGTGCCGTACATCCCTATAATGCGAAGATTCCGGTTACCACTAAGAGAAGTAAATTGATCAACAACTGCCAATACCCGCTCCTGATCAGGAACCAGGATCAATACTTTTGGCGCCTCGTCGGTGCTGTATTTCAGCTTCATTAAAACACCAAGCACATAGGTAGTGGTTTTTCCGGAACCTTCAGGGCCAACAGCGATGATGTCCTGCCCACCTAATATTCTGGACATACTTTTAGCCTGAATCTCTTTAGCACTAAGATACCCGGCATCCGTCATGGCCGAAACCAACTGCTTGCTTAATTTTAACTTCTCTAACGACACAATTCCTGTATTTGATAAATAATGATGCAAATTTACGCATTTCAAAGAACTTAATGACCCGCTATCTTAAGAGCTGCCATTCTCTGAGGCTTCTGTGCAGTTGCGCTGAGTTCAGGATACCTTTTTGTCACAGAAAACATGCAGAAGCTGCGTTATTACCACCCAAAATCAGAAAACAAAATTCAAATAAAACATCGCACTGCCATAGGGTTGTCAGTATAACATATTAATATTGCAGGAAATAAAACATGATGAAAACCATACAAATAGAAACACGCTACATTGTCGGTATATCAGTAAGAACTACAAATGAAAATGGACAGTCGGCCACCGACATCCCAGCGCTCTGGAATACATTTATGACCAACAACATGGCTGCCCAGATTCCTAATAAAATGGCTGATGATCTGTATTGCATTTACACCGATTATGAACTGGATTACACCAAACCATATACTACTATATTGGGTTGTCAAGTTTCTTCATTATCTAATGTTCCTGAAGGTTTTACAGGAATTACTATACCGGCCGACAACTATTTGCCCTTTTTGGCTAAGGGAAAAATGAGCGATAATATTGTATTTAAAGAATGGGAAAAGATTTGGAAAACTGACATCCCAAGAAGTTATCATGCGGACTTTGAGATTTACGGAGCAAAAGCTCAAAACTTTGATGATGCAGAAATTGAGATATTTATATCAGTTAAATAATTAACCTTATCGCTTTAAAAAGCCAATATTAGCGATGAAACTCACTAAGCAAACTGGCTCTAAAATACAAGAACATTAATTTTTTGGTAAATTGCCGTACATGGGCAAATATGTGAACCTTATTTTCTTTCTGCTACTTTCAACGTTTGCATCATCTTTCGCTAACGAGGCCGACACCAATATCATTAAGAACCATCTGATAGAAATTACCAAACCAGTTGCTTTTAGAAATTATCAAAATATTGATCAGCTCAATAAGACTGCAAAATATATTGAGGAATATTTTAACACATACGCTGATACCGTTTTTACTCAGGATTATTTGGTAGATAATCGGGTTTATAAAAATGTAATCTGCTCTTTCGGGCCATTAAATGCAAAACGCATTATAGTAGGCGCTCATTATGATGTATGCAACGAACAGGAAGGGGCGGATGATAATGCTAGCGGAGTGGTTGGACTCCTTGAACTGGCAAGATTGCTAAAAGGTAAAAAACTGAATTACAGGATTGATCTGGTTGCCTATACTTTGGAAGAACCTCCGTACTTCAGGACAGAATTTATGGGCAGTTATGTGCATGCTAAATCTCTCATTGATCAAAAGGCCGATGTTTTCGGCATGATCTCTTTGGAGATGATCGGCTATTTTAAAGACGAAAAGAAGACACAATCCTACCCTCTTGGCTTATTGTCATTGTTTTACGGAAACAAAGGCAATTACATTACAGTAGTTAAAAAGTTTGGTGCAGGAAAGTTTGCAAGAGCATTCAACAGAAACTTCAGAAACGCAAAAGTAGTTGAAACTAAGACATTCACCGGCCCACGTGCACTACCTGGAATTGACTTTTCTGACCACCTGAATTACTGGAAATTTGGTTACAGTGCACTAATGATCACAGATACGTCGTTTTATAGAAACAAAAACTATCACGAGAAAACTGATGTTCTTGAAACGCTGGACTTAACCAAGATGGCGAAAGTAATTGACGGTGTATTCTTAACACTAGGAAATTTAACCAATTAATTGATCACATTTTAATGAAAAGGCTTTTATCAATATTCCTATTTTTTTTCACTACTGGTTTAACCTTTGGACAGCAGCTTGATGTTAAATACCAAAAATCAGTCGGTGATTTTATCGCATTAGTAAAAAGCAATCAGCTTCAGAAGTTAGTTACATCCGTTAGATTCCCATTAAAGCGGGAATACCCATTGCCAGCAGTTAAAAACAAGGTTGACTTCATTAAAAGATATAAAGAGTTGTTTGATGATCAGCTAATTAAAATGATTACAAAATCTGATTTGAAGAATGATTGGTCGGCAGTGGGTTGGCGCGGGATTATGCTACGAAATGGTAGTGTTTGGCTGGATTATGATGGGAAATTAATTGGAATAAACTATCAATCTGACGCAGAGAAGTTAAGGAGAACCAAATTGATCAACGCAGATAAACTCTTGCTTCATGCATCACTAAAAAACTTTAAGAATCCTATCCTTGAAATGCACACGAGCAAGTTTAAGATTAGGATTGACGAAATGGATAACGGAAGTTATAGGTATGTATCCTGGCCGGTAAAAGGAGAAACGAGCAGCAAACCGGACTTAATATTACAAAATGGAAAATTTAAACCAGAGGGCAGTGGTGGCAACCACAGCTTTCAATTTACTAGCGGCGATTACCGTTATGAATGTGCTGTCCAGGTTCTTGGAGAAGAAAAAAGCCCTGAGGCGGCACTGACGATTTATAAAAATAATAAGGTAATCCTCAGCCAACCGGCCTCGCTTATTAATCAATAACAGAGTATTTGTTTATACTTATAATTATTCCATGGATCTTTTTAATACCATCAATAGCGACATAAACCTATTACCTAAAGATGGAATAGTAAATTACTACGGGCCAATTATGTCTTTAAATGAAGCAAATGGCTTCTACGATGCCTTGTTAAGCAATATAGAATGGAAAGCGGATGAGGCAATGATCTTTGGAAAACACATCCTTACCAAACGGAAAGTAGCCTGGTACGCAGATAGTAAATTCAGCTACACCTATTCTGGCATTACTAAAGAAGCGCTTCCCTGGACTAAAGAACTGCTGAAACTTAAAGCCATTACTGAAAAGGAAACCGGGGAGACCTTCAACTCTTGCCTGCTCAATCTTTACCACAATGGTGATGAAGGCATGGCATGGCATAGCGATGGAGAAAAGGACTTGAAAAAGCATGGCGCCATTGGATCGTTAAGTTTTGGCGCGCAACGGAAATTCTGCTTTAAACACAAGGAGACTAAAGATATCATCTCTTTGGTATTGGAGCATGGAAGCTTATTGGTGATGAAAGGCGCCACGCAAGACCATTGGTTGCACCGCCTCCCACCTACCAAACTGCCATTTAAACCGCGTGTTAACCTTACGTTTAGAACGATACAGAAATAACCGGGTTAATTCTTATCCTTAATTTTTATAACGGCAACGTATTTATCAATAGTGAAACAGCTGTTGAACCTCCAAATGCAGATTTTGGTTTAAGCTCTGGCGTTTTAGTTGCCCATTTGGTCTGAATTAAGTCCTGCGAATTTCTATTGTTATAAGCTACTTTAGCATTCAATTGTAACCATGGCACTAAATCCTTGTTTTTAGTTTCCAGCGTATACTTACGGGCATAGCGTACAAAGATCCCTTTGAAACCAGGAAGGTCGTTGCCACCATCTTCGTTGTTCATGGTCTTTCCGTTAAACATCTCGTCTCTTGCGTACAAAGCAATCTTCTTAGCATCTGCCAGGTATTGCTCATCTTTAGTGTATTTATAGAGCATTACTGCAGCGCCTAGGTAAGTGCCCTGATTATAGGTGGAACTCCAGGTACCAGTTTTTACCTCACCGGTCTGCTTGTCCAGATCAATATTATCATTCACTTTCCCTGTGGCAGGGTTAAAAAGATAAGTTTTAGACCATTTGTAAAGTCCTATTGCCTTATCATAATAGTTCCTATCGCCTGTTGCCTGTGCTAAGTAGCAAGCCGCCACCATTGCAGGACCTTGTATACAAGCATTCTTAGAAGTCTTGGTTTCAAACCAGTTTAATCCACCATCGTATTTATCGGTTAGCGCTCTTGCATACATTTTATCAAACTGATCTTTCCCTTTATCCAAATAGGCCTTGTTGCCAGTAAACAGGTATCCTCTAACGCTAAAAAGAACAGCCCAGGCGATGTCGTCATTAAAGTTATTGTACATCCAATCTTCTTTATTACGGGTGATGAAATTGGTGTACATCGAATTGAATTTATCCAGGTATTTCTTATCCTTGGTTACTTCATAGGCATCCAATACTATTTCCATCATCTCTGCCTTATCCCAAAATCCTCTTCCTGTTTCTATTTTATAATGGGTGTACCAGGCATCAAATACCTTTGCAGCTGCTTTTGGGCTAAGCGCCTTATCCTGGACTTGCTCTTGCTTGAAGACCCAGCTTTGCGCTTCGCCAACAGGTAATCGACTAAGGTTAACTTTAGCCCCGTCTGCCGTAGCATTGGCATATACGCCAAGCAAAGAGTTGACCTCAGATAAGGATTTTAGCTGGTAAGAACCGTCGTCTTTCTTAACGATTTTCCATTTCACATCGTCTGAGCCAGTGTTGTCATACTGGTCTACATTTACGGAATCCGCCACACCTGCTACTGCATGCAATAATTTTCCGCTGCCTAAATTGGTTAAGGTATAGATTCCCTGACCAAGGTGCGTGATTGTCCACCGCTGTGCGTCGGATTTTGTATCGGTCCAGCAATTGACCTGCGCCCTGTTTTCTACTGATGAGTTGTGAACATCAAGCAACTTTCCATTTGCTTTTGATTGCAGCGTGTAAATGGCTCGCGACTTGATACCCGCGGTTTGTGACACGCCCGCCTCCGGACGTAAAAAGCCGATCAGCATCACTGTGGTTGTTAAATAAATAGATCTCATTTGTGTGTGGTGTTAAGACCCACGAATATAATCTTATCTAACGAATTTTTCTGAGTGCTTTCTAATTGGTATCTTTCAAAACTGTTAATATCGCTTATTAAAATATCGCTAACCAATACACACAACATGAACATCACCAAGAAGTCTATCTTTTTCATCCTTTTTTCTACAGTCCTTTCAACCTTTCTATTTGCACAGAAAAAGAACAGCAATTTTTATAGTAATGAATTGAAATCTTTTGATGCTGTCCTTCAGAAAAACTTTTATGACAAAGAGTCTGGATACTACCTGGTAGTCCTTGATCCCGCGCAACGGGAAAATAAGAATGGTTATTTGAGAGAATATACCTACTTGTGGTCGCTTTGCGCGTTATACCAGGCAGCCAACGAAATGGAGAAGCTGGATCCTAAAGCCAACCTGATGGCGCCTTTGTTGAAAAATATGGAAGCCTACTACAACCCTGCCCCTCCAAAAGGTGGTTATACCGATTACATCATGAAGTTAAAACCAGGTGAACGTTACTATGACGATAACCAATGGATCGGCATTACTTCTTTGGATGCCTATGCCCGTAAAAAGAAGAAAGCTGATTTTGAGAAGGGTAAGGAGATGTACGATTTTATGATGACAGGTTATAACCAGGTTTTAGGTGGCGGAATTTACTGGAAAGAAGGTTCTACCAGTTCAAAAAATACCTGCTCAAATGGTCCGGGTGTATTGGTTGCCCTACAAATGTACCAGGCAACTAAGGATAAAAAGTACCTGGATACGGCAATAAAGATATTCAACTGGACTAACGACAAGCTGAAAACACCTGATGGCTTGTATTATGACAACATCCATACAAAGGATGGGAGTTTAGATAAGACCAAATTTTCTTATAACACAGGCACCATGCTAGAATCCAATGTGTATTTGTACGAGATTACTGGCGACAAAAAATACTTGGATGCCGCTAATAAAATGGCAGATGCATCTCTCGCATATTTTTATGGCGATGGTAAATTTAGAGATGGTTACTGGTTTAACGCAGTACTTTTAAGGGGTTATCAGCATTTGCTAAAGCACAACAAGGACACCAAATACCTAATTGGTTTTAAAAAATGTTTAGACCATGCGCTTAAGAATGAAAAAAACGGTCAAGGTCTCTTTATTGGAAAGGATGGTGTACAAAACCTGGTTGAGCAGGGCGGTATGCTAGAAATATTGGCTCGCTATGCCTGGTTGGAAAAGACGATTTCATTTTCTTAATTAACCCGGGAGTATGAAAAGGACAGGTATTTTTTTAATGTGCTGTTTGGTCATCTTAACTGGACAAATTGCTTTAGCGCTGGACAAACCCGGCATCGCAAAAAACCTTTATGGCGAAATCAATGGTGTTCAGATTTTTCAATACACTTTAACAAACATCAAGGGTATGCAGGTAAAACTGATTAATTATGGCGCCAGCATTACCGATATCATTACGCCGGATAGAGATGGCCGCATGGAAAGTGTGGTATTTGGTTTTGACTCACTAAGCGGATATACCGGTCGGCAAAATGCTTTAATGGGTGCTGCTGTTGGTCGTGTGGCGAACCGCATCGCCAATGGCAAATTTACATTGGAGGGAAAGGAATACACCTTAACTGCCAACATCCATGGGGGTAAAAATGGCTTTGACAGAAGGATTTGGAATGCTGAGGAAATACCTGGCAAAGAACCTGCTATAAAAATGACCTATTTTAGCAAGGATGGTGAGGAAGGATTCCCGGGAAATCTTTCTGTAAGTATCACCTACACGCTGACTAACCATAATGAACTTAAGATTGATTACCAGGCTAGTACTAATAAAGCTACCCACGTCAATTTTACCAACCACAGTTATTTTAATTTGTCGGGAGGCCGGGATGCTACTGCTTTGAACACAGAATTGACTATTCTTTCCGACCAATACCTGGAAGCCAATAAAGACAATATTCCCACCGGAAAGGTAATTAATGTAAAAGGAACAGAGATGGATTTTTCATCGCCAAGAAAGATTGAGCACGATTACGACCTCACCTATGTATTGAGAAATCAATCAGGCAAACTGGCTCTTGCTGCAACTGCCTATGAACCTTTAAGCGGTCGGGTTTTAAAAGCTTATACCACTGAACCCGGCCTGGTATTTTATGTGGGTAACCATTTAAATCCGGGGTTAGTTGGACGCGGACAAAAGGCTTCTATAAAAAACGCCGCTTTTTGCCTGGAAACGCAGCACTATCCTGATGCGGCTAACCAGCCTGCTTTCCCCAGTACGGTATTAAAACCAGGTCAGGTCTTCAAATCTCAGACCATCTACGCATTTTCAGTTAAAAAGAATTAAAGATATATCGCCCAAATATGTATTTTAGGCTATGCATCATTTGGTGATCCAATACGTTAGTCTATTATTTGTTATTCTCTTTGTAGTCATGCTGGCACAAAAAATCAAGGTGGCCTACCCGATCTTGTTAGTGCTGGTGGGCTTGCCTCTCGGTTTTGTGCCTTTCCTTCGGGGAATAGAGATAGAACCCGAACTTATCTTCGTGATCTTCCTGCCGCCATTGCTGTATGAAGCTGCATGGAACACCTCGTGGAAAGACTTTTGGAAGTGGCGCCGGGTCATCAGCAGTTTTGCTTTTCCTGTGGTTATACTGACCTCCTGTGTAGTAGCTTATGTATCGTCGAGCATTATCCCGGGCTTTACTTTAGCCGCAGGGTTCTTACTGGGTGGCATCGTTTCTCCGCCAGATGCGGTATCTGCAACTACGATATTGAAGAACCTGACTGTACCCAAGCGCTTTGTAACCATAGTTGAAGGTGAAAGCCTTTTAAACGATGCATCCAGTTTGGTGATCTTTCGTTTTGCCCTGGCTGCAGTAATTACCGGCAGTTTTGCATTTACCGAAGCTGCTACAGATTTTGTACTCGTTATTGTAATGGGTGTGGTAATTGGAATTGCAGTAGCTTTATTCTTTTATGCAGTACATCGTTGGCTCCCAACATCAACCAATAGTGATGTGGTGCTTACCCTGGTTACACCCTACGCGATGTACATGCTGGCAGAGCAATTTCATTTTTCGGGCGTGCTTGCCGTAGTTAGCGGTGGATTGTTCCTTTCTTCCAGGAGACATGAATTCCTATCGCACCGCAGCAGGCTTCATGGTGTTAATGTTTGGGAAGCCGTAGCTTTTGTACTTAACGGATTTGTCTTTATTTTAATTGGTTTGGAGTTTCCTGTGGTAATGAAAAACCTGGGCCCCGAAGGACTAAAGCCGGCACTTACTTATAGTCTGATTATTACCGGCGTACTCATCATCACCAGGTTTGCCAGCACTTATGGGGCCATTGTAGTGACGATGATCATGGGAAAATTTATAACCGTGGCCGACCCCAATCCAGGTTGGAAGGCCCCTATTCTATTCGGCTGGACGGGCATGAGAGGTGTGGTCTCTCTGGCCGCAGCACTGAGCATCCCGCTTACCATGAACGGTGGGACAGCTTTTCCTAATCGGGACCTCATCCTCTTTATTACCTTCACCGTAATCTTAGTTACGCTTGTAGTTCAAGGGCTTACTCTACCTGCTGTTGTAAGATGGGTAAATATGCCAGACCCCGATTTCACCATTACCTTCGAGCAGCAAAGACAATTGGTACGCAAAAAGCTCTCTCACTTATCACTGAAAATTCTTGATGAGGAGTATGCAGAACATATCGAAAACAACGACATGGTTAAGGCATTAAGGTTGAAATACAATGCTGATATTGAACTTTTAAAAGATTGGGACAAAGCGGATAATGAAGCACGTGCCAATGAATTTTACAAAGGTTACCGGCAAATTATGGCGCACTTACTTAGGGAACAGCGAAACCTGCTACAGACCTTGAATAAAAAGGAGAACGTAAGTGACGATCTGGTAAAGCAACAGCTTGAACTGCTGGATCTGGAAGAAGAAAAGCTAAGACAGCACTTTGAACCCAACAATAAAAACGAATAATACGATCGCCAATGTTAACAATAAATCTAGCCTCTTTACCCGTTCTGGAAACAAGCAGGCTTGTGCTGCGTGAGCATTCCTTAGCAGACGCTGCACCTTACCTGGAAATGCGGAGTGATGAACTGATTATGAAATACATTGACCGCCCACGTTACAAAGACCTGGACGAATCAAAAACTGTTCTGCAAAGCCTGATCGATGGATTTTATAAAAGAACAAACCTTCTTTGGGCAATAGAATTGAAAGATAGTCCAGGTAAAATGATTGGCAACCTTGGCTTTTGGCGTACTGAACTGGAAAACCACCGTGCAGAGCTGGGCTATATTCTTCATTCTGATTACTGGAGAAAAGGAATACTTACTGAGGCTTTAACCGCTGTTATTGAGTTTGCCTTTACAACGATTGGACTGCACTCCATATCGGCAAACATCAATCCCGATAATGTTGCATCACGACAATTGTTACTTAAGCATGGGTTTGAAAAAGAGGCCTATCACAAAGAAAATTACTATTTTAATGGAAAGTTTCTGGATAGTGAGCTTTACGGACTGCTTAACCCCTACCATAAGGCTTAACATTTTAATACTGATAACCAAATTGAACACCATGAACAAATTATTTAACCTGGCACTCCTAGCTCTGCTGCTTAGTCCAATCGCTATTTTTGCGCAAAGCGGAAAGGTTTACGACAACCTGAGCTTACCCAGCAAAATCTTAAAGAGCGAACGTAAATATGCGATATACCTTCCGCCAGATTATGAAAGCTCTGGTCGCAGTTATCCAGTACTTTACCTGTTGCACGGCTCTGGTGATGACCAGACAGGCTGGGTGCAATTTGGAGAGGTACTGAACATCACGGATAAGGCCATAGCTGATGGTACTGCTACACCGATGATTATTGTGATGCCTGATGCCAATACCGGAAGGCGCGGATACTTTAACGACATAAAGGGCGACTGGAACTATGAAGACTTCTTTTTTACGGAACTGATCCCTTTTATAGAGAAAAAGTACAGGGCTAAAACTGACAAACGTGCAAGGGCAATTTCCGGCCTTTCTATGGGTGGCGGTGGAACCTTTATGTATGCCATGCACCATCCTGAACTGTTTTCATCGGCTTGTCCATTAAGCGCTTCTGTTGGCGCAATTAATTTAGATGATGCCAAAGCTTCTATTAAAAAGAACAATGCGAATTTAGCAGACTCTACCATAACCAACTATGCAAACAGACACAGCGCAATTGCATTGGTAAATAACATGCCCGATAGTCAAAAGAAAGCAGTAAGGTGGTACGTAGACTGTGGTGATGATGATTTCCTGTACGAAGGAAATGCATTGGTACACATCGCAATGCGGAAAAAAGAAGTTCCTCATGAGTTTAGGGTTCGAGATGGTGGTCATACCTGGACCTATTGGCGAAGTGCACTACCTAAGGTTTTGGAGTTTGTATCAGATTCTTTTCATCAATACTAGTGATCTCGTAGAGATCTCCAAATCCTAATGGGCTGATTTTATGAAACTAAAAGACTTTAACGTAGTAGTTACTGCCGCAGGTTTGCTGTCTGTGCTAGCCCTTGGCTGCCACGTTTCACAGAAGAATAAGAAGGCAAACGCGGGTGTTAGCAACCAAAGTCAGATACCATATCCCGGACCTGAAAAGTTCGCTGATCACATACGCAGTACAGAATTTCAGACTCCTGAAAAGGAAAAAGCAGGGTTTAAGTTGCCACCAGGCTTTGAGATTTCCCTGTATGCTTCAGAACCAGATATTGGCAAGCCGATAAATATGGAGTTTGATGAAAAAGGGCGGCTATGGGTAACACAATCATCAGAATACCCAATGGCAGCAGCCTCTCTAAAAGGGCATGATAAAATTACGATCCTGGAAGATACCAATGGAGATGGGAAAGCCGACAAGTTTACACCATTTGCGACAGACCTCAACATCCCTATCGGGATCATTCCTGCACAAAAAGGAGCTATCGCCTTCAGCATCCCAAATATTTATAAGTTCAATGATGAAGATGGCGATGGGATTTCCGAAAGCAGGCACAAGCTATTCGGTGAGTTTGGTTATCAGGATACGCACGGTATGGTCAACAATTTTGCAAGGGGCTTTGACGGATGGATTTATGCTTGTCACGGTTTCACCAATACTTCTACTCTTGCAGGTACGGATCGCGATTCGATAACTATGGTATCTGGGAATACCTTTAGATTTAAGGAAGACGGAAGCCGTGTTGAACAAACCTCCTACGGCCGTGTTAACCCTTTTGGATATACATTTGATGAGCTGGGCTATTTGTACTCTGTAGACTGCCACAGCAAACCGATTTACCAACTGATAAGAGGTGGTGAATATCCTCATTTTGGAAAGAAAACTCCGGCAATGGGCTTTGCTCCTGAAATGATGAGCTTTGAACTGGGCTCAACTGCGTTATCAGGGTTAGACTATTATCTAGGCGAACAGTTTCCTGAAGAATACAGGAATAGCTTTTACAATGGCGATGTGGTGACTTGTCGAATCAACCGTAATACGATGTCGTTCAGCGGCTCATCACCTGAGGCCAAACGGGAAGAAGATTTTCTGATCAGCTCAGATCCCTGGTTTAGGCCAGTGGCTATTAAAGAAGGACCGGATGGCGCATTGTATATTGCAGATTTTTACAACCGCATCATCGGGCATTACGAAGTACCACTCAACCATCCGCTGCGCGACAGGCAAAGCGGCAGGATTTGGAAAATCAAATATGTAGGCGACAAGCCTCATAAAAATCATAAGCTGAGCGATTGGACAAAGGCAAACCTTGAGGAGCTTTTGAAAAACCTGGACTATCCGCAATTGAACTTAAGGATGTCCATAGCCAACCAGGTTGTGCAGCGCTTTGGCCCAACTGCAGTTAACCCATTATTGAAAATGGCGGCGTCTGATAAAATAAATTCAAAATCACTAGTTCAAATACTTTGGGCACTATTTCGATTAAATGCCTTGCCAGATGCAGTGATTGATAAAGCACTAATATATAAAGATATTTTAGTGCAGGTGCACACACTGCGGATACTGGCCGAGCAAAAAGTAGTAAACCCTGCTCATCAAAAAAAAGTACTGCAACTTTTGGAAACCGGCAATGTTCATGTGCAGCGCGCTGCAGCAGAAGTTCTGGCAAAAGCAACCAATATCAATAACATATCTGTGTTGCTTAGTGCCTACCAAAAAACCGACGACAAAGACAGTCACCTTAAATACACTTTACTGCTGTCGATACGCGATAACTTGCGGAACAGGGCCGTGATCGATGAGGTATCTGGTATGGTCTGGACAAAGGAGCAGTTACAGGTATTACTTAAGGTGATTAGGGATGTACCTTCTGCGAATGCTGCACTATTTACTATGTTGTATCTGGAGAATCATGACCTGCCACCTGCAGAACTGGTAAGCAACTTAGAATTTATTGGGCGATACATTAAGCCCTCCGAGCTTGGCAGAGCTATCGAACTAATCCAGAAACGCTTTTCAAACGATTTGAATGCCCAGTATGTGCTCTATGCAACCATGCAGCAAGGACTAAGGCAAAGCGGCACCCAGGAAATCACCGCCATGAAAGACTGGGGAATTCGACTTGCCGAAAGTGTGCTGAGTAACCTGCCTGCCACAAGTTCATCGGCCTGGAGTAATATCCCCTTGGAAGAAACAGGTGATCCGGAAAACCCCTGGTCGATGATTGACCGTGCCATTGTTGGCGAATTGCCACGGGTTAGGCTGATGTGGAGTGAATTTAACTGGTATGCTCCAACAGGTATGTTGGTTTCACCAGAATTTAAATTGCCTGCAAAATTGGAGTTGAGTGTTTTTGATAATGATGTACACAATACAGAAGCAAAGACTGGTGTCTCAAAGAATTCTGTCCGCATCAGGCTGGCTAAAACAAGGCAGGTTATTGGCAGCTACAGATCTGCATTCTCCACTCCTATGGGCATGGCCGATTTGATGAAGCAGGTGCCCTTTGACCTGAGTAAGTACGCTGGTCAGCAGGGGTACATTGAAGTGGTCGACAGTACAAAAACGGGATCAGTAGGTATAGGAGGTTTTGAGTCGGAGGTTTTAACCATACCAGACGCAGGCCTCGCAGAAACTGCTGAGAGGTATACTCGTGCAGCCGAGTTGGCAGGAAACTATCAAGTGGCCTCACTTGCACCTGCATTGAAAAGCTTGCTGTTGAACAAACGTGGAAATTACAGAACCAGGACCGCTGCAGCGAATTCATTAATGGCCATTGATGCTTCGAAGAACAGTGCCTTAATTGAGGTAATATTTTCTGATTTGGATGAAACACAACTGATCAAAGAAAAAATGGCCCAGGTACTATCGCAGAGTTCCTCCCCTTCTCGATTTAGCACATTGCAAAAAGGCCTGGCAGGCAGCCGGCGCAGCTTACAAATCACCATCGCCTCTATTCTAGTGAACACTGAACCGGGCATTTCAAAATTGCTAATGGCATTAAAACAAGGAGATATTAAATACGACCTGTTAACAGAGGTTTTAATTAAGGAGCGGCTCACTAACAACATGAACAGTGCACAGCGAGAGGAATTTAAGAAGTTATCGGCCGGACAAGCTTCAGAAAGCGAAGCCAGACAGGCGCTGATTAACTCACGACTGGCCAATTTTGATCCCTCTTCGGTGAGCGTAGAGAATGGCAGGGCTATGTTTATTCAAAATTGCAGCATGTGCCATCAAATAAAAGGAACTGGAGGAATGATTGGTCCGCAGCTGGATGGGATTGGCAATTGGGGGCAGAAAGCATTGACAGAAAAGATATTAGATCCGAACAGGAATATATCTCAGGCATTCCGCACCTATAACATCACTTTGAAGAACGGAAAAGTGCTTTCTGGTTTATTTCGAAGGGAAGAAGGGGCGGTTTTTGTATTTGCAAATCCAGGTGGCTCAGAGTTTACGGTAGCGAAAGCAGATATCAAAGAGCGGGCACCTGCAAAGTATACCCTTATGCCGGATGAATTTAGGAATACGATAACAAAAAAAGATTTTGATGCACTACTTAAATTTTTACTGGCCACCAAAGAGTAGTAATTGATTGTGAAAGTGTAAATTAGTAACACCAAATGAAATAAACACGATGAATGTAACCTATAAAATATGTCTCGCAGCATTGTTTACCACAATCAGTATGTACTGTGGAAACGTCTCGGCGCAACAATCAAAAGAACTGAAGTTTAAAAAACATGTGCTCAGCACAGAATTCTTTTCTGAAGGATCTGCTTATGGTGATTTTAATAAAGACGGTAAGATGGACATCGTTGCGGGAGCTTATTGGTATGAAGCGCCAAACTGGGTAAAACACGAAGTGTATACACCTGGCAAGTTTGATTTCAATACCGGTTATAGTAATTCGTTCATCAATCAGGCAATGGATGTTGATCAGGATGGATGGTTAGATTATGTCAGGGTAGATTTTCCGGGTGAAGCTGCTGTGTGGTACCAAAACCCGAAAAACTCAGGTGAACACTGGAAAGCTTTTCCACTTTATTCTTCAGTTGGTAATGAATCTCCATTGTTTACAGATGTTGATAGCGATGGGAGATTAGACCTACTGTGCAACGATTCTAAAGGCGGCAAAATGGTTTGGTTGGAATCGCCAAAGAAAAAAGGAGATACAGCATGGACTGTACATGTAATCAGCGATGTTAAAGATCGTGGCACACATCAGTTTACCCACGGACTAGGATTTGGCGACATCAATAAGGACGGAAAAAAAGACGTAGTGCTGAGAACAGGTTGGTGGGAATCTCCAAAAGATCCTAAACAAAGCAACTGGACCTGGCATCAGGCCGATCTAGGTGAAGATGCATCCCAGATGTATGTGATGGATTTGGATCAGGATGGTGATATGGATGTAATTAGTGCCTCCGCACACGCCTATGGAATTTGGTGGCATGAGCAAGTAGTTGATGCGCAAGGGCTAGTAAGCTGGAAGCATCATGAGATCCTAAAGACTTTTTCTCAAACACACGGACTAGGATTAGTAGACATAAACAAGGATGGTAATCCAGACCTGGTAACGGGCAAAAGATTTTGGGCACACATGGGCCATGACCCGGGAGAAAGAGAGCCGGCTGTACTCTATTGGTTGGAATATAAGCCCGGAAAAGTACCGTCATGGACACCACATTTAATAGACAGTGATTCTGGTAATGGGTTACAAACCAATGTAGTAGACATGAACAAAGACAAACTGCCTGACATTGTTGTAGCCAATAAAAAAGGTGTGTTTCTATTTGAGCAAATAAAAAATAAATAATCAAAAATAGACTGACATAGGGTTGTCAGTGGTGTGCCTTTTCTTTGTTTAAGAAATTAAACAATTGATTATGAACACAACAGAAATTAGTACCGAAACAGCAGTATTTATCTCAGCAGAGAACTTTTTAAATCAATGGTTAGGGCATCGCAGGGTAACTAGAAGGGTAATTGAAGCATTTCCGGAAGACCAACTATTTACCTTCAGTATTGGAGGGATGAGAACTTTCGCCAGTATGGTAAAAGAAATAGTGGATGTATCTGGTCCGGGTATAAGAGGTATCGCTACCAATAATTGGGAAAACACAGGAAACTGGGACCATACCGTTGCTCCAGAGCATCAGACAAAAGCAGCATTATTAAAACTTTATGACGATAGTACCGAAGTGATCAAAAGTTATTGGGCGCAAATTGATGAAGCGCGTTTCCAGGAGAAAGTAGCGGCCTTTGGTCAGTATGAAGACAATGTATACTCGTCTATTCTTTATTTTAAAGACAATGAAATCCATCACCGGGCGCAAGGCACCGTTTATCTGCGTGCATTAGGAATTGAGCCACCTGCATTTTACGATAGAAGCTAATCGCTTAAAATAGTTCAAGAGTAACAGCCGCCTGTCCGCCTTTGGACGGGCCAGGCTTTACTTTGCTTTTTTTACGATGATTTATAATCCAGTTCAAATAGTCTCGCTTCAAAACAGGTTCCTTTAACAAACCTGAAGCGTTCAGTATCTTAGTGTTCCGGTCATCAACAATTTGGCGGTATTTGAGCAACAGATGTTGCACTTGCTGTTGTAGTTTGTTCTTAGGTTTGATCCTGATATTTTTATTAAGCGGATTTAGCAGCTGTGTAGTCATCTCCTTTGCAAAATAGAGTTGTGCAGATTCGATCCTGCTTTGCAACACCTGCTGATTTTTAAATCCATGTTGTTTATGAAGCTGCAACAATTGAGACTGAAAGCGATCTGAAACAACAATTAGCTCCTTTATTGAGCTTATCAATTGTGCAATGATGACCTTAAGTTCAGGTAGATGTGCTTTGGCTATTTCTGGATTATTACTGATTTCGTTAAGGCCAGTAATCAGCGACGAAAGAGAAAACTCAGTAAGCACCAGCTTAAGAATAAAGCGTTCCTGTTCATGCAAAAGTAAATCATCAAGATCCCGCTCTCGCGCAGGGTTCAAGTAATTGATAACCTCTGTATTTGACCGGAGACTCTCGGTATTGATTTTTGACTTTAAAATAAGGCCATGAAGAGTTCTTACGCGACTTAAAGCCACATAAACCTGCCCGGCTACAAAAGATTTCCCAGCATCAATAATGGCACTATCGAAAGTCAAACCCTGACTTTTATGAATGGTTACAGCCCAAGCCAATTTAATTGGGTATTGAGAGAATTCTCCTACTTGTTGCTGTACTATAGCGTCTTCGTCTGCTCTATATTCAAATGATTGCCATGCAGATTTTTCCAGTGCCAGATCGTCTTCGTTGGGAAAAGAAATGTTGATGGTACCATTCTCAACGGCTTTAACTCTTCCTATCTTACCATTGTAAAACTTACGGTCATCACCAGTATCATTCTTAATGAACATGACCTGTGCACCAACCTTTAATTTTAAACTTTGCTCGGCCTGTAGATTTAGGTCGCGAAACTCTCCGCTTACCTCCGCTTCAAATGTATATTCCTCGCCATTTAACTCGTCCAACTTTGATTTATTAATGGTGTTCGCTTCCGCATTATGAGAGGTGATGATGATTGGATTCAGATCTTCAGTTGCCCGGAACATCGGATTATACCGCTGGTTTAACAAGGTTAGCCCGGCCTGATCAATCTGGTTATTCCTGATGTCGTTTAGAATTTTTATAAACTCGGGCTCAGTTTGCCGAAACATCTTTGTCAGCTCAATTTGTAAGAGCGGATTTCGATGGATCACATGCGCATCAAAAAAGTAGGGAGAGGCGTAAGCCGTTCTCATAAACGCCCACTCCTCACGTTTAGTTACTGGTGGCAACTGAAACAGATCTCCAATTAGGAGGAGTTGCACACCACCAAAGGGGTAATTGTTTCTTCTTACCGCTCGAAGTATCGTATCGATCACATCTAGCAGATCAGATCGCACCATGGAGATCTCGTCGATAACCAATAATTCCAGTTCAGTAAAAAGGGCTGTTTTTTCCCTGCTGTAACTCAGGTCTGATACCATCGACTGTATAGATAGGATACCCGATTGCAGGTTGATCAAACTGATATCGCCGGGAAAAAATGAACCTTGGGGTAGTTGGAAAAATGAATTGATGGTAGTGCCTTTTGCATTCATTGCCGCCACACCTGTTGGCGCCACAACCGCCAGCTTTTTAGTGGTTTGCTCCTTAATTTTTTTAAGCAAGGTTGTTTTCCCTGTACCCGCTTTACCGGTAAGAAAAATGTTCTGACCGGTATACTCTATAAAAGAAAGAATCTTATCAAAAATCAAATCAGCAGAACCCTCATTACTCATACTACAAATTTAGGGAAACCTATTTGAATCTCCATTGTTGTCTTTAAGATGATCACTAACAATTTGGAGGAGAACCCGATGGAAAGCTTTGTTCAGAAACAATGGGAAGAGATAGACAGGAAGTTATATAAAGTAATGTTGTTTAAAGATTTTCAGGAGGCATTTGCGTTTATGGTGCGTGTTGCTTTCCTGGCAGATAAAAATAACCATCATCCAAAATGGACAAATACTTATAATAAACTGGAGATTTGGTTGTGTACACATGATGCTGGCGACATTGTAACCGACAAAGACCGTAGCCTGGCCAAGCAAATCGATCAGCTGTTAGTGCCTTGTGATTAATGAGCTTTAAAGGTGTATTCGAAATTGAATCTACCTAGTGGAGCAACGTCGCCATTCACCAAAAAGTCCATTATGTCGCCGTCCTTTTGCATGTTGTCAGACCATTTAAACTGAAAGCTATTATCCCTTAAGTTTAACAGGATTTTTGGCACTTTAATTTCCAGCTTATGATCAGCAAAGCTGTACTGCACTTGCGCGTACGACTTCCAGTTCCATCCTTTGCCTGCCTTTTCCAGAATGGCCGTCTTGCCGGGCGAAGTCCTATTTATCAAATAATCGTAACCCTCCCATCCTGTTTGCTTATTGTTATCTATGTCGATAAAAAGACGCATCCAGCCTGGGTCTGTTTTTGGAGTTAAGCCAGCAACTGTTTCCACGTAGAAGTAAAAATTGCCTTTATCTTGAGCCACTTTCGCAACTAAGATGTCATTTCTACCGGTTGTATTGACATAGTGAGTTCCAGAAAACCCATCTGCATCACGATGCAGTGTGTTACCCTTATGACTTTTAAATTCTGGCAATACGTTTTTCCATTCATCAAACTTCCCGTCAATTTTAATAGTACTGTGCCCTGATGCCTTAGGAGGTGTTGGCATCCCTTTAAACCTCCTAATATTTGCAATCAGTTGGTAATAGTAATTATCGTTGTGCCCGCCCTTCATCGGTTCTATATCTCTGCTGTGCTCGGTATCAAACTGATCAGGAAAAGCATTTTGCTGGCCTTGCCATTTCTCATATCTACCTGCTATCCATTCATTCCATCCGGTAACAAAGACAAGCTCTACATTTTGCTTTAAGGCATAGTCCCATTGCTCCTGGAAATTAAGTCCGTACTGATGTGCATCCGGTCGAGGATCCTGCCCATTCTTATCCGTATAACTTCTTCCAAATGCACCCTTTGAATTCATGGCACTTAGGCCGTTTGCTTTGGTCCAGTTTTGCGAGGTGCCGACTGTCATTTCTTCAAAACTCCCGTCAGCGTTCTTCCCAAAGCCATGTTGAGGATATATTTCCAGCCAACCCCAATGGTCTTTTCGTTTAGGTCCTTTATCATATACAGGTTGGCCCGGACGAAAAGTAAAAAATTCCCTAATCTCAGGATCAACGTTGTCAGGATAGGCCATAATTAGCGGTTTACCTTTCCACTGAAACCATAAATCTTTGTACAAACCCCGCTTATACAAATCGTTATAAACCTGATTGATTGCGCTTTTGGTAGCATCGTTTGCCCCAAAACCCATCATAAAAGCAATTTGGGGTGTTTTGATACCATTTTTTCTTGCTTCAGTGAATACTTCGCAGAGCGCCGTGTATGCCGGTTTCCATACAAAATCACCATTGGTACAATCAAACATAATCATGTCAACATCCGCATCTGCAAGCATTTCTGCATGTCTATACAATACCCATTTATCCATATTGGTATAAAACCCAAATAATGGTTCTCCCCAAAAGTTCATAATATTTTGTGGCCAGGCAGAATTCTTATAATCATAAAGTGCATCTAGGTACTTTTGTAGAAAAGCTGTAGTATTGTTTGGCTTATTTGCCGCTTGCGCGTAGTGCCAGGTCCAGTAAAACAAAACCACAAAGCGGTCTTTCTTTAACTCACCAACTTCTTTATAAGTAGGTAGTTTTCTCCCCAGCGCATCTGTTGCAGGTAAACCAGCTGTATAGTTATGCAGCGTTTCCTGAGACCATGCGGAAAAACAATGCACAATTAAGAATAGGCTCAGTAAAATCTTATACATAGCGCTCTATTTAAACCTGATCGCTTTCAGCGGACTAATCTTACTCACGAGTAATGATGGCAAAATAAGCACGATCAGGCATACAAAGGCGGTACAAACATTCAATAGTAATACGTCTATAAAATGAATTTCTATAGGCACGTAAGCCAGATAATAGGATGTCTGGTCTAACTTAAAGATATGGGTATAAGCTTGTAAAATACCCAATCCCAAACCTAATATATTACCGAGCAGCAAGCCAAGTCCAACCAGGTAAAGTGCATTATACAGAAATATTTTCATCACGCTAAAATCCGTCATGCCGAATGCCTTGAGCATGCCAATCATATTTGTACGCTCCAGTATCATGATCAACAGTGCCGTTATCATATTGATCACCCCCACTACCATCATCAGTATGAGCAGTACCCTAGTATTTACATCTAATAAAGACAACCAGGTAAATATAGCTGGAAAATATTCCTGGACAGATTCCGATTTAAGTTTTATTTCCAGTCCTTCATAAATACCCCTTGAAGTCTCTTTCAGCTTGTTAAAATCCTTAACCCGTACTTCTAATCCACCAATTTCATTAGGTTTCCAGTTGTTTAGGCGCCTGATCAGGTTAAGATCTCCGATCACAAAACCCTTATCTATTTCTTCAACACCAATATTATAAATACCTACAATTTTAAAAGGCCGCTTACGCGGTGGGTTTTGCACAAAGTGCATGATAAAATCATCGCCAACCTTCAATTTTAGTCGGTTAGCAGTAAATTGGGAAATCATGATTTCCTTCATTGCCTTGACACTATCGGTAAAGTTGAGTACTCTACCACTAACCAGGTGCTTATTGATGTAATCCCAATGAAAGGTGTGGTCTACTCCTTTAAAATTAACACCCTCTACTTCATCATTAGCAGATATAATAGCCGGCTTAGTGGCATAGGGGTGAAAATAAACTACCTCAGGATTTGCCTTTAAACTCTTTATCGTTGCTGCAGCAGGCACAAAAGGCGACAACTCAAAGGAGTTGTTCAGGTCGTATTTAAAGACCCTGACATCACCTATATAACCCCTAACCTTATCCTGAATCTCTGTCTTGAAGCCTTTAATGATAGCTATAGACAACATCATTACTGCAAGGCTAAGCATTACCCCGGCTATCGCGATTCGAACAATCAGTTTAGAGAATGTTCTTTCCGATTTAATGGCGATGCGCCCTGCAATAAAATATTCTGTATTCAATATTTGCTATCTATAGGTATGCCCGCAAAAATGCAAATAATTAATAACTATTGTTTAAGCGTAAGCAGATATTCTGCAATATTTGCCAGGTCCTTTTCACTTAATTGAAGTGCTGAGGGCTCCGGCATAATTGACGTAGAGAACTGCTTTCTGGTCGCAATATCAGCTGCTTTCACGTTGTATTTCTCACCGGTCATACCTTTCAAAACAACGGTTTCACCGTCACCCTGTAAAAAGCCAGATACTGTAGTACCGTCCTTTTTGGTAATTAACCAGGATTCATATCCAAAAGCCATCCCGGCGCTTGGATTAACAATAGCATCCAGCAATCCATTCTTTTCAAACTTCTTGTTAATCAAAGTCAGTTCCGGACCAATACTGGCACCTTCGTTCCCAACTTTATGACAAGTCATACATTTATCTTTAAAGAGCAATCGGCCAAGCTTTGCATCTCCCTGTAATTTTGCAATCTTCGGAATAGAAAGGGCTGACGTAACACCAGGTTTTTTAAAGTAATCACTCGCCAGCACACGTACAGTTTGATCAGGATTACTAAAAATAACTTTACTCACCTCATCAATCAGCGGTTTAGATAGCTTCTTGTCTACTGCAAGGCCGATCAGCATTTCACCACCAACTTTGTCTTTAGCCATTGCTTTAATAGCCTCTATTTTATTAGCTGTTGAAGTGGTGCCATTTTCTATTTTCAGTTTTTGCACCAGCATCTTTTTCTGAGCCTCGGCATCTTTATCCGGACCGGTTGATGGCAGCTCCATTTTAAAGTTGCTCCAATCATTACCTTGACGGTAGCGCAGCCACCACAATGCTTGCTCCTTCACCTTTGCATCCTTATTGCTCATCAGATCCTGCATCGCATCAACAGCTTGCTGGTCCTTGATAAAACCTAGTGTAACAATCGCTTGTTTTTGCTGATCTGCCGAAAGCTGATCAGACCCTGCCCTCTGTTTCAAAGCCGTAACTGCAGCTTTGGGATGCAAGCGCCAAACCAGATCAGCAAAAGGCTGAGTCCATTTTAATGGCTCGCCACCAAGCTTTGCCTGCAGTAAAGGGTACAATTCTTCTTCCTTACCTTCTGCAGCCAGTCCGAGTGCTTCCAGATAATATCTGTCGTTACCTTCATATGCAGTCGCAAGAGGCATAAACAATTCATTAACTGCATTAAAAGGCAGGTTACGCATGGCAACAGCGACTTCTCTGCGTACTGCAGCCGATGGGTCTTTGCTCAACTGCATGGCATATGTACCTATTCCAGGCTTCACTTCACGCAAGGCACGGAATGCTGCGATTCTCAAATTTGGATCATTATCTTTCAAGGATGCTTCCACTGCAGAGATTCCAGGAGTGCCCATATTGGAAAGCAACCAGATGGCTCTGGCCCTGTAATACGGATTTGTAGAATCAAGGATCTTCTTTACATCTTTAACAGCCTTCGCGCCCTGTGCAGCAAGCAAAACAAAACCGGCATTACGCACATTAACGGCCGGGCTTAGTAAAGCATCAATTTGACCTTTAGTATTTTTAAGATTTATCTTAGGATTTACCAGCTTTTTCCCTTTTGGCGCAATGCGGTAGATGCGGCCAGCACCTGTAGTATCCGTCATTCTGTGTCCACCAACCATACTGTCATACCAGTCGGCCACATAAATTGCACCGTCGGTACCAATAGCCACATCACTCGGCCTAAACCATTTGGTTTTCTCATCTTGACCTACTGAACTCTGTGCTACCGCTACTTCGTCATCAGATAGAGAGGTAATTAGATTCTGACGCTTTAAGTCGTAACCCGCACCCAACACTGCTGGTTTATAGGCAAAAACCACATTTCTACCAGCATCACAAGCCAATAGCATGCCCCTATATTTCTCACCAAGTGCATCACTTTCATTAAATGCTACTCCTGTTGGTGAACCAGCACCTGTATTGTCTCCGTATGGAAGTACTCCAGGATCTTCCTGGTGCCAGTGGGCAGCGGCAGTTTGCTGACCAGGCCTGCGATCTGCTTCCCAGCGGCGGGTCCCGTCTGCACTTGCATAACCCATGTTTGCACCCTCCATTAACCAGGAAACACGCACCCCTCTGTTGCCATCGTCATCATTGTCATTTTGCCACATATTCCCGTAAGAATCCACGGTAAACTCATAGGAGTTACGGAAATTATGTCCAAGTACCTTCAATCCAGTTCCATCAGGATTAACGCGCATGGCGATTCCACCTACCCATATCTTACCGTCATCACTCACCAAACCGCCTTTGTTGCTATTGTTATATGGAGACCCTCCATTATAGTTACTACCTGATCTTAAATTCCAGCCAGCTTTATCAGTAACCATATGCGGACCAGCGTTACCAGCATTGAAATAATACTTGCCATCTGGCCCAGAGATCATGGCGTGTAAACTATGATCATGGTCTTTACCACCGAAACCCGTTAAGAAAACTTCTTTTTTATCTGGCTTATCATCGCCGTTTTCATCAGTATACACGATGATAGAGGGAGCGCAAGAAACAATGGTCTTGTTACCAATAACGGCAATTCCAAGTGGAGCAACAAGGTCTTTATCCTGCACAAATACTTTGGAAGTTTCAGCAACGCCATCCCCATCTTTGTCTTCAAGAATAACGACACGGTCACCCTCTACCCTATCCTTAAACTGAGGAGCTTTATTGTTGTATTTGCGATAGTTGACAGCTTCGGTAACCCAAATACGCCCTTTTATATCAACATCAATATTTGTTGGGTTATAAAATTTAGGAGACTCTGCCCATAATGTTGCTTCCAGATCATCTGGCAAAAAGAGCTTTGTTGCATCTGATTTGTATTTGTCTTCAAGTGTAAGTGTATCGTTTTTGATCAGGGTATATCCTGATACCACCGTTAAAACAGCAGCAATGGCGATAAGTTTGGTCTTCATGGTTATCATTTGGTTACGAGCCAACAATATAATAAACTTCTGTGGAAAATTTTATCTTTGTTTACCATGAAATCATACCTCCTGCATTTTGTCGTTTCCACCTTTCTGATCATTTCTTTTCAGGCTTGTGGTTCAACTCCAAAGATTATCATAAACAGTGCCGTTCCAAATCCATACAAAGTAGATCCGGAAGCAATAGATCCGCCAAAGGCGAAACTGATCACGGGAGCAGAACAGACCGGACTGTATGTGCCTTATTTAAAAGGTAAAAGGATTGGCATGGTGGTTAACCCTACCTCTATTATAGGAACTCAAACGTCAGTAGACAGCCTGCTGAAACTGGGTGTCCAAATTGTCAAGATCTTCGGACCCGAACATGGCTTCAGGGGCAATGCCAGCGCAGGTGTAAGTGTGGATGATGATGTGGATACCAAAACCGGGATCAAAGCGATATCTTTATATGGTAAGCACGCTATACCAACAAAAGAAGATCTGGCAGATGTAGACATCATGATATTTGACATCCAGGATGTAGGTGTTCGGTTCTATACTTATATCAATACGCTACAACATGTGATGGAAGCCTGCGCTGCGAATAATAAGGAGCTCATGATTCTGGATCGGCCTAATCCAAATGGCTTTTATATAGACGGCCCCATTTTAAATCCACAATTCAAGTCGGGCATTGGTCTAAAACCAATTCCCATTGTACACGGATTAACGGTTGCAGAGTATGCACAAATGCTAAATGGAGAGAACTGGCTGGACAATAAGCTGACTTGTAAATTAAAAATTATTAAAGTAGCGAACTATACGCACGATACCCCCTACGAATTACCGGTAAAGCCATCACCAAACCTGAATACGGCGCAGTCGATTCTCTTATATCCTTCAACCTGTCTGTTCGAAGGAACCTATCTAAACCATGGAAGAGGAACTATGTTTCCTTTTACCATTGTCGGCTCTCCATTTCTAAAAGGAAAATACAGTTTCTCCTACACCCCAAAAAGTATTAAAGGAATGGCAGAAACTCCCTTATTTATGAACCAGGAGTGCTTTGGTTTAGACCTCAGAAGTTACGATACTGAAAAAATTAGAAAAGAGAAAAAACTAAACCTAAGCTGGCTGATTGAATTGTACAATGCTTCGCCCAATAAAGCCGACTTCTTTAACACAAAGTTAAGTAACCAAATGGGTACAATTGAAAGGCTAATTGGAGTTGCGGATTTTAGGTTGCAGGTTATTGCCGGCAAATCAGAAAAAGAAATAAGGGCCAGCTGGGAACCTGGGTTATCTCAATACAAAACAATGCGCAAGAAATATCTGTTGTATCCGTAAAAGAAAGAATAAGGCGTCAATAGCCTATCGCTATCATCTGCCCGTCATTGTAAAGCAGTGGTCATTGTAATGATGATAATATTCGAACCTTTATTAATTAAATACAGATACATAACTCAGCAAAAATGAACAGCGCGCCAAAAAAGAAAAACGAAAAACCAAGCAGCAATTTCCGTGAAGAAACGCCAAAAGGAGGAGTTCCAGAGGGAGATAAGGCCGTAAAACAACCAGAAGATAAAGACTACAATAAAGAGGAAGCAGGATTTAAAGATCCGGCAAAAAGGCGTGAGCAAGACGAACAGCCCGTGCACCCGATTAAAAACGCACCTACCGACTAAGCCGCCTTCTTCGTTTTCAATTTGTTTTTTATGGGCTTTTTCTGCATAGCCTTAAGAAATGCCATAAGCACTTTCTCGTCGTTTTCCATCGCCGTAGCACTTACTGCCGGTTTCGTATTTACTTTCTTCAAATACTTATTTAATTCATCGTTTTCAAAGGCTTCCAACAATAGCGGATAGACGTAAGAGCTTTTGCAAACCGCTCTCGTGTTACCTAATTTGCTGGCCACACAATCCAATACTTCTACAATAACTTTCTTTTTAGGGCGGTCACTAACATCTACACAGCATTTAGCCAATTGCCTCAAAGCTTCCAACGTGCCGCCCCATGTGCGGAAATCCTTAGCCGTAAAGTCACAATCAGTAACTTCTTTAATATAGTTATTGATCCTACCTGAATCAATTGGTTTGTGCTCGTTTCCTTCGGTATAATATTGAAATAAATCTTGTCCGGGAATCTCCATGCATTGCTTAACCAGCTTTGCCAATGTTTTATCGTTCAGGTCTACATTTTGCTTTACGCCTTTTTTACCTATAAAATTGAGCTTTAAATGATTACCCGCAATTTTTACATGTTTGTTTCTCAAAGTGGTTAACCCATAGCTTCCATACATTTGTGCATAAGATTCATTGCCTACCCTGATCAGCGTTTTCATCATCACCTGTAAACATATGGCCAGAACTTTTCTTTCGTCGAACTCTTTACGTCTTAAATCTTTAGCAACTCGTTTACGTGCAACAGGCAATACTTTCCCAAATTCCAGTAACCTGAAATATTTACTCTCTGAGCGTCGAGAGGTCCAGTCGGCATGATACTTATATTGCTTCCTCCCTGCTGCATCCAAACCGGTTACCTGCAAATAAGCACTTTTCCTATTGGCAATCCACACGTTTGTCCATGCGGGAGGTATCACCAACGACTTAATCCGGGCAAGCTGCGCTTCATCGGTGATGCGCTTGCCATCCTTATCTTCATAGTGGAACTTACCAGGTTTACCTTTACGGTATATGCCTGGCTGACTATCGGTTGCGTAAGTCAGTCCGCTTTCTTTAATTTCTTCCAGGGTTTGTACCATAAAAATGCAGAAATATGCGTTAAATTTGATTGCTGTTACACATAAACATAAGATGATGAAAATAGTTTTTATGGGTACCCCCGATTTTGCAGTTGCTTCTTTAAATGCTTTGGTAGAAGCAGGATTTGAAGTGGCCGCCGTTGTTACCGCAGCTGATAAACCTGCCGGTCGCGGACAAAAATTACAAGAAAGTGCGGTAAAGCAGTATGCTGTTGCAAAAGGGATTAAGGTGCTGCAACCTTTAAAACTAAAAGACCCTGAATTCATCGAAAACCTTAAAGCTATTGGTGCGGACTTACAAGTAGTGGTTGCGTTTAGAATGCTACCTGAAATCGTGTGGAACATGCCCCATAAAGGCACTATTAATTTACATGGAAGTTTATTGCCGCAGTACCGCGGTGCAGCTCCTATTAACCATGCCATCATCAATGGAGAAAAAGAAAGCGGGGTAACTACCTTCTTTTTAAAACATGAAATAGACACAGGAGACATCATCCTATCAGATAAAGTTGATATTGCTGATGATGAAACTGCTGGAGAACTGCACGATAAATTGATGGAATTGGGTGCACGACTCATCGTTAAAACAGTTAAGGCAATAGAAGGGGGCAATTACCAGGAACAACCGCAGCCGGAAACTGATGTATTAAAACATGCCCCCAAGATTTTTAAGGAAAATTGCTTTATCGACTGGAACCAGTCCTCCCAAATCGTCCACAACATGATTAGAGGTCTTAGCCCTTATCCAACTGCTTTTACCAAGCTGAACGACAAAACGCTTAAAGTGTTTAAAGCAGAAATGGAAGATAAAGAGCCGGCTATTACTGCCGGTGGCTTTCTCACCGACGGGAAAACATTCCTAAAATTTGCCACTAAAGATGGTTTTATCAAGCTGCTTGATATCCAATACGAAGGCAAGAAGCGTATGACGGTTGAAGAGTTCTTGAGAGGCATTAGGTTGTAATAGATGAACGCGCCTTTTTTTTAAGGAACGTTATCACTAACAGTATATTTGTAGACTTGTCTACCTAATTGTCCATCCGCATTTATCCCTTCAAGAATGACTTTGTAAGTACCTGGACCATCTGGATTGAAAAAATTCAATCTTGTCTTACCTGTAGCAAGAATTTTTAGTCCTGCATCCCAGTAAATGGTTGAACGGAGGTCGGGCAAATCTAGGTTACTGCCCGGACGATCATATCGGGGGGTATAAAATTCTTTAGTTTTATCAAAGCTCTTTGGCGAAAAATTAACGATACTGGGATTGTAAGCTGGGGCATGGTTACCCCCATTCTTTGTGGTTATCAGGATTACTCCATTCTGCGCATCCGGCCCATAGATGTTGGTATAGCCAACCGACCTTAAAACTTCAATAGTAGCAATCTGCTCCGGCATAGGGTCATTAAAGTCAAAAATAGATCCATATATATTGGCATTTCGCTCGGTGGGGGCATATGGTATGCCATCCAATACCACCATCATCGCCCCTGGATAGGGCTTATCATCAATTGGCATATCGCCAGATGGGGCTCTAGTCGTAAAAGGTAAGGTTACGGCAGGTAAATTGGGGGACAATAGAACTGATCTAAAAGTGACACCGGTAATCCTACCACTCAGACAAGAGTGCAGGTGAGGACAGGATTGCAATTCCTCATTCTTAATAATCTGATCATACTTACCCGGGCCATTCTGATTAAAATTTCTTTGTTTAGGAAGATTTTCCTGATATTTCCTGGCCACGATATTGACCTCTTTTAAGCGCCTGGTCCTACTCATACCACCAAGCTTTTCCAGTATTTCATCCTGTTGTTTGCCATTATCGGCATAGGACTTAGTACTTCGGTATAAATCTGTATTCAGTGCACCAATATTTCTATTTTTCGTAGTAGCTAATTTAGGTACAGTATCCAGAATTACCTCAACTTTATTACTCTTTTTCTTAGCACGTGCCTGTATTGAAAACTTTAAGCTATCTGTCAAAAACATGCCATCAAACTTGAACCTTCCATCTGCATCAGCTTTTGTTCCTTTTACCAGGTTGGCCCTAACAGACATGAGTGTTACTGTCGCATTAGCCGCAGGCTTATTGCCAAGTGTAACCACCTTTCCAGAGATGTAGGTCCCAAAGCCTTCTGCTTTAAACGCAGGTGTTAAAATGTTACCCGATTTTAAATCCGACCATAAAAACCTCCTATACCCTTGAGTAAGCATCAAGTTGTCTAAAGATCTGTTTACCTCACCATTATCTGCAGTAAAATAGTAGTTAGGGTTCTCTACATAACCTTTAATATCAGAAGTTAGAAGCAGATTAGAAAAGATAGTACTTGCACGGGAATCATCGAATGGCACTTTACTTTCATCTATGACAGCAAGGGAAAAATTGCCTTCAGTTGGCAAATCGTCCGAATCCATTGCTTCCAGTTGCAGCTCAACCCTTTCTTTACTCTTATAAATCTGCTTAGTTGTATTCAGTTTCAATGTTAGCTGGTCTTTTGTTTTAATAAAAGCAATTCTTTCATTTAAAGGCTCACCCGTAGCAGAAAATAAGGTAAATTGGGCGATCCCAGAAGGAAATGCTTTCTTTTCTAACCAGAAGGATGTGATCGCTTTCTTTATCCTAAGGGGGGTGGAAGCAATTATTTCTCCACCAGAATGCACAAGGCAATTTACGTTAAGGGCTGTCTGATCGTTAAACATTTGCTCCGGCACTTTAATTCTCACCAAAATGCTGTCTGCATTAGGCTGAATTACACTCAATACGTAACCGTTGGTTATTGGGGTTGGTAAGGCGACTGACTTTTGGGATCCATCGGCAAACGTTATTTTTGCCGTATAAACCTTACCTGTCTCTGGTCTAAACAGAAAACTACCCATTCCTGCATAGCCGCTTGTAAAGTCTACAATAGGATCTTGTTCCTGATCAACAACTTCACCCTTAACAAAAAGCCCGTTACCATCTATACCGACAGTCTTAAATGCTAATCTTGAGGTTACTCCATATACCAGGCTTCCACTTTCAGGAAAGAATTGGATGTCGCTTTGCGATAAGTTGGCTTTGATTGGGAATTGCTTTTCAAATTTTGTCCGATCCGCCAATTCACCATTTGTCTTAATAATGGCCCCGCTCCAATCCTTTATTTTATCAGCTGGAATATTAACCATAATATTTCCTTTTCCATCAGTTTCCCTGGTTTTAGTGAACAAGGTATCATTGCCCGCAATTATCTCATAAGTGATCTTTCTGTTAACAAGGGCTGCACCGGTATCATCGGTATAATTCAAGGTGGCATTAAGAAATTGTTTACCATCTGTTTTTATATAGCTGTAATCTGCTTTCGCGATTACACTGTTCTCAAATGGATTGACCACCGTAAATGTATGGTCAAAAAAATAATCTTTTCCTGCATTACGCATCCACTGCGTGTATGCCCTAATACGGTAGTTTCCTTCTTTTAAATCATCTTTTAACGTAAAATTACCCATACTCATGCCAGCATTTAGAGGTAGCTTTAGTAAGCTTACTATAGAGTCTTTTTCATTAATAAGGTCTACATATAGTGCCCCGCTAATTGCCGATAACTGATGGCGGGAACCCGTAGTTACGTACGATTTAAACCAAATGGTATCACCAATTGCATAATAAGGTTTATCCATGTGGAGGTAAACTTTTTCCTGAGGAAATTTTTCCGACCATTGGTCTAATGAATTAGCTAGGCTGTCTAAGGGGTCATTTCCCTTTTGAACAAAAGCCATAAATCCCAAAACTAGAATTGAAAATACTATAATAATTGCCCGCATAGATATCATATTTTCAAGCATTAATTAATTTTCAATTTCTTTGCCCCACTCCCAATACTTCCATTCATATTTCCACCTTCTACATTGACGCTATAGCTACCTGTAATATCCGAGGTATAAAATGACACCTTAGCTCGTCCACTAACATCTGTAACAATGTTAGGTTCCCAAAATAAGGTGGAGCGGAAGTCCGGCGCTCCAGCATCAAAAGTCTTGACAGCATATTTCGGACTGTAGAACTCCTGTGGGTACATTATCGGAAGTGGCCTATAGGTTACTGCACCAGGGTTGTTATTTACATGGTAACCAGTACGAGATGGGGTAGTAATATCTATTACAGCAAAATAATAAGCTCTTATCTGTGCTAACGATTTGTAATTTACTTCTAAACCGCTAAACGTCTCCACTTGATAATAACTTAAAGCATCTACAACTTGATTTACAGAAGTTGTGTCATCAATCATGATCTCAAAATCTAATGGCTTGCCGTCAATCGAGATGTCGCCCTTTTTACCCCGGTATTTACCAAAAGCAAACATCACGGGACCACCAGGAATTTCCCAATTTCTAAATATTTTAAAGCCGGGAATTTTTTGTTTTAACAATTGATACAGATTCATTGTACCGGATTCTCTAATGTCTTGCTTATCAAATACTAGATCTGGCTCCTTACCAGTAAAGGGTCTTCTGGATCCAGGTATAACTTTCTTTCTGGCTATATTCACTTCGTTCAAACGTATTCCATCGCCCTTCATAAAATAATCGTCTGCTTTCTCAGCAGCCCGTTTCACATAATTCACTTGTGTACTATCTGTATTAACATACCATGGCAAGACAGCGCTTCTTATCATTGATGGCACTTCTGGCGCACGAAAACGCTCAACAGTAATGCCACCGAAAGCCCGTTGCTTACCTTTCGCAGTCATCGCCTGGATAAAAAATGAACCACTATCTATCGGTGGTAGATTTTTGAATACATAACGTCCATTTAGATCTGTTACTGAAGTAGTGATAAATGATGGCTTTTTCGAGGAAATTAGAACAGGCATATTCGCCACCGGCTTTTTAAACAGACTGGTGACTACACCACTTATTTGAAACTCTTTCTCTGCCTGGTATCTGAGTTTCGCCTCACTAAAAACATCTTCCCAGGCATAACCAGTCCATCCTTGTGTAAGCATTAAATTGTCTAGTGCCAGCCAGGAATTTTTATCTGATCTATTGAGATAGTAACCAGGTGATTCCACTGCACCTTTTAGATTTGACGACAACAATAAACTTGCCCCAATGGCCTCATTTCCAGTGCTGTCGGCCTTAACCTGACTGTCATCTGTAACCGTGATGGAGAAATTACCTTTTACTGGTAGTCCATTCTTGTCTTTAACGTGTATAACCAGCTCTGCACTGTCTCGCTTTAAATATGCCGGTTTACTTGGATCAACCTGAACAATTAACCGGTCATCGTGATCAATAAACACAGCGCGTTCGTTTATAGGCCTTTTCTCCTGGAACAAAGTGAATCTGGAAACTCCAGTCGGAAACTTTGATTTAGCTATGCTGATCTCCTCCGTATTAGAATCAACTTTTTGCCAGAAGTTCATGACTCCTTTTGAAGTACCAACCAAGTAATAGCTGCTATCGGCTTTCAATGCACCAGAGGTTGCTTTTAAGGTTATTTTTAAGGAAGCATTATCTTCTAAATTATCCACATGTATGATGGTACCTGACGTCTCAACTCTTGGGAATACATAACTGTTATTATCAATGCCAGGCAAATTTAATCTGGCGGTGTATACCTCAGCAGGCTTTGGCGTGAATTCAAACGAACCCATACCATTGTGTATTGCTTCAAATTTAGCGACCTCAACTCCTTTACTATCCAATATACTTCCATTAACAGGAGTACCTTTTCCATTTTCAGCAATTGCTTTAAATCCTACTACCGACCGTAAGCCAGCCACCAGATGTCCACCCTCAGGGAGGAACTGCAAGTCTATTTTTCCTTTTCTGTTGATGGTCAGCGGCACCTGTAAAATCTGGGTCTCTCTATCTTTTTTATCTGTCCTAATCTCTACCCGCAAATTTCTTCCGTCTGTCTTTTCTTTAAGTATTTTACTGAATTCCAAATTACCCTCTTGAGTAGTTCGCATTTTCTCATTGAAGATCCAATGATCGCCCTCATAGATTTTCACTTCGACATCTTTTAAGCCTACAGGAGATTTGTCTGTCTGCTGTAAATTGATATTCACGTCAAGCCTGTCTTTCTCTTCAAAATTGTTGATCTCGGCCTTTGAGTTGACCAGCCAGTTACTTAGCTTAGGGATTCCCAGATAAAACCTTTTGGTAAATACATAATCTTCGCCAAAGTTCTGCATCCAATTGGTATAGGCTCTTAAAGTATACCCCCCTTCATGAAATATTTTTGCTGGCAATGGAATTTGTCCCCAACCCAAACCTTTGTTTACAGGAATGCTAATTCTTCTTACCACTTCAGAACTATCATCATCCAATTCGATATAAAGTAATTTACTTTGTTTAGAGGCCGATAGGTTAGCATCCATCACATAACTCTTAAACCACAGGGTATCACCTATATTGTAATATGGCTTATCGGTATGCAAGTAAACTTTCTCGATAGGTAGTCTATTCTTTAAGCTATCCAACCCAGCAGAAATGGTTTTGGCAAGTCCTTCCGGAGGGCCGAGTTTCGATATACCGATTATCCCATTACTGGCATAGCGATCCCCTTCAACTGCATAGCGGTAAACTTGTCTGCCCAGCTCCCCTTCAGCGTTAATACCTTCTACAATAACTTTATAATTACCAGGCCCATCCCCATTAAAAAAATTGATTGTGGATTTGCCAGTACTATATGTTTTTACACTTGCGTCCCAAAATATCGTCGACCGAAGGTCGGGCAGCTCAATATCGCTGCCCGGACGATCGTACCTAGGGGAGTAAAATTCTTTTGCTTTGTTAAAGCCTTTGGGTTGGATGTTTGCAACATTAGGATTAAAAGGTTTCCGCAGTAGCACACCGTTTTTTCTGATGATCAGAATTGCCGGGCCACTCAAATAACTTATCATAGCCCCATTAGTGCGGACTACCTCTATCCTCAAAATATCTTCAGGCGACAAAGTAAGATCAAGGAGATTTGTTAATTCGTAAGGATCGTCAACTTTCCTGCCGTCAAGTATCAGATTCATCACTGAACCTCTAACATCTTTTATTACCGTAACACCCATAACATTTTCAAACACCACGCCATGAAGTCGCCCTTGCAGACAGGTCAGCAGTGTGGCACATTTCTCCGCATCCTCGAAAACGAAGGTCTGATCTGCAGAAACCGATGGTATTTTAAACATCCCCTGGGGAGCTTCAAGTGCTGCTGCATTTCTCTTCGCAGAAATGTTGACCTCTCTCAAGCGCTGCACCATGCTCAGCTTGCCCATTTTTGCAGCTATTGAATCCTGCTTTTTACCATAGTCTATATAAGTCTTAAGCGTCTGAAAGATATTGGTATTTACCTCGGCGATATTCTTGTTTTTAGAGGCGAAAACCTTGGGTACAGAATCCAAAATCACCTCTACCTTCGTTCCATTTTTCTCCGTTCGGGCCTGTACAGCAAATTTGATGCTGTCGGTAAGTACCAGTCCTTCAAACTTAAACCGCCCGCCAGCATCTGCTGTAGTGTTTTGAAGAATTCCTGCTTTTGTGGCCATTAACATTACCTTAGCATTTGGCACCATCTTACCTCCCAGGGTTTTTACCACGCCGGAAATGTCTACACCCAATCCCTCAACCTTAAACATGGAGTTGGTCATATAGGCCGACTTAGGATCCTGATTGGTCGAAGATGCTGCAGCAACTTCTTTCCATGTAAACCTACGATAGCCTTGCGTAAGCATCAGGTTATCCAATGCCTTATTAACTTCCGCATTATCCTTTGTAAAATAATAATTGGGTTTTTCGACGTAGCCCTTCAAATCCGAAGTCAGTAACAGATTTGAAAAAATGGTACTTTCTTCACTTTCATCAACAGGTACCTTGCTCTCGTCTATGACAGTTACGGAAAAATTACCGGCGGTCAATTTATCAGACCGATCTCTTGCCTCCAGGTTCAGTTCAACACGTTCTTTGCTCTTGTAAACTTTCCTGGCTGTAGACAACCGTAATTGCATTTGATCTTTACTTTTAATAAAAGCAATCCGCTCATTTAAAGGTTCCCCTGAATCTGAGAACAATGTAAACTGTGCAATACCAGATGGAAATGCGCTTTTCTCCAGCCAAAATGAGGTTGTAGCTCTTGTTATTGTAATCGGAGAAGCCATTATCGTTTCACCACCAATCTGCGCAATAAAACCTAAGTTAACAGGCGTACTTTTAAGTGATTCTGCTTTGCTTGGCGAAACACTTACTCTGACTAAAACGCTGTCTGCATTTGGTTGAAAAACACTCAATACATAGCCGTCGTTCAACGCCACAGGCAAAGGGATTGTTTTATTCGTGCCATCAGGAAGTGAAATTTGTGCAATGTAGGTTTTACCCGCCTGTGGCATCATGGAGAAACTTCCCATTCCTGCATTAAGCGTAGCAATTTCCGTTATCTCGTTGTTTTCACTATCCAATATTTTCCCTTTTACCGACAACCCCTTACCATCTATTCCGGTAATTTTAAACCCTACTTTAGATGCTACACCATTTACCAGGTTTCCACTTTCCGGAAAGAATTGAATGTCTGTTTGCGAAAGACCCGCTTTGATTGGAAAGTCCTTAATTATTTTATTACCTTTTACGTTAAATGTTGTACGGATATATCCACCTCGAAGGTCCAACTGCTTTTCATTGGGAATACCTATACTGATGCTGCCTTGATCATCTGTTTTTATGGATTTGGTGTAAATCCTGGTTCGGCCCAGCATGATCTCATATTCTACATTTTGACCAGTTATGGGTTTACCCTCGTCATCCGTATAATTAAGCGTTGCCGTGAGTGTAGTCTTATTATCAATGATTTTGTATTGATAGTTTGAAATGGCGGTTACCTCCTGACTAACTGGCGTACCTACCGTAAAGGTGTGATCATAGAAATATTCTGCACCAGCATTTCTCATCCACTGCGTATAAGCCCTAAGCCGGTAGCTCCCCTCTACAATCTGATCTTCCAGAGTAATATCTCCCATGCTCATCCCCGCGGCAAGTGGTAGTTTTAAAGATTTGATGATGGAGTCCTTTTCATTGATCAGCTCCACGTAAAGTGCGCCGCTCATGGCAGATAGCTGGTGCCGGCTGCCGGTAGTTACATAAGCTTTAAACCAAATGGTATCTCCAACTGCGTAATATGGCTTATCGGTATGCAGGTATACTTTTTCAATTGGATTGGTTTCTGTCCATTTCTGAAGGGAAGTCACCAGCTTGTCCAAAGGACCGTTGTCCTTTGGAACGAAAGCTAGAAACCCCAAAACTGAAATAAACAGGATGGTAAGAAGAGAGCGCTTCGATTTCATCAGTGTATATATTTGGTTAACATTTCATTTCTTTAATGCAGAAAACTTTAATTTTCCGCATTCATAAACAAAGGCAACTCAGAAATATAAACTGGGGACAAACAAATAAAATATTTTTAATTATCTATCTACTAACTAAGGCACATAATCCATTGGCATCATGTCTGCAACCATCTCGTAAGCCCATAAACCCTCATATAGCAATGATTCGGGATCATTGACGGCACCATTTTCATAAAAACCCGGCGATGACCTTAACTGATAAACTAATGATATCTGGTAGTTGACAAAATCATCTGGCCGCTTAATTTTAAAGCCTGAGTATTTGGTATAGTCTTTTGGCTCTTTCTCTCCCCTAAAAACGATGTAGAGTGCATCTTTAAAATCGAGCGTTTTCATTGACGGCACCTTTTGTTGAACTATCGAAAACCTTGGAACTTCTTCCCTGATCAAAACTTCCACCGTATCCGTCATCAGTTTCATTTTCAGCCAATTATTAAGTAGATCTTTGCGTTTCCTATCGTCACTCCGTTTACGTAGTTTCTCGGACAGCAACTTGATTTTCTCATCGATCACATAATCAGGCATTTTTTCTTTATTAGGCATTTTAATCATTTTATTAATGATAAAGCCTTGTTCCTGGTAGGTATTATTGTAAAGCGACTTAAAAAAATGTTGTGGTGAACCCAGGTAAGCCATTTCCCTTTTTTCTGCAAAACGCTTCCTTTTGCTTTCGTCCGGATCTGATTCTTCAAAATAGGGATAACCAGAAAAGTGCACTACACGAGTCTCATAGTCCATCTCGAAATATTTTAAAAAGTATTTCAACCTATAGCCCAGAGCTCTGTTGTCGATAATTAGAAATTCATCAGCTGAGGCCCTAAGTATCCTGTTTTGCCGGTCGTAATCAAAACGAATCACTTCCGGATTAATCACCTCGCATTTCTTCGCATTAGGCGATGTACCAATAAAATTCTCCAAAAAAGATTTCAGGTATTCTGGTCGATAAGGATCTGGTTTGATCACTACCTCAGTGAGTTGATTGACATTTTCGTCCAAAAAAATATCAAGTTCCTGAGATTTATTAGAAATGACCACATTCTTTGTCGTCGGCAAAAAACCAACCATCTGTATCAGGATGTTATAACTACCCGGACTCAGATCTTTTAGTTCAAATTTACCATCGTCACCGGCAGCTGTACCTATCTTATAACCTCCCAAAAGTATTGCAGCACCAGGCAATACTTCCCAGGTTCTGTTCCTTACTATCCCCTTTATGGTAAAAGTGATTCCTTTTAACTTGATAACTTCCTCTTTGGCTGTAATCACTACCATTTTATCCTGTATGGTATAATTTAAAGGGAGATTGAGCAGCACAGAATCCATTGCTTCATTAAGAGTAGCATTGCTAAGATTTACCTGAATAGGCTTGGTATTTTTAAGCAAATCATCATTATACAGGAAGCCGTAGTTCACCTGTTTCCTGATTTCTTTAAAAACATTTTGAAGGCTGATATTATCCTGTTTCAAATTGATGCGTTGGGCATGGGCTTGTTGCCGGGAAAAGACTAAGCAAGTTAACAAGATAAAGAGCGTAAGAAAGCTTCTCAACCTCATTTAACGGACAACAACCACTTTTCTGCCTGTTAATTGAAATTTTACTTTTCCAGCTGTTTCCAGCGACAATAGTACAGCCGATAAGTTGTTGTTTCTTGGTATAGCACCTGTGAGTCTTAATCCGTCGTGACCAACCTCATCGACGATCTCAACATTATACCAGCGAGATACCTGTCTGAGGACACTGCTAAAATCTTCCGCATTAAAAATAAAGTCTCCATTTTTCCAGGCTACGCTTTCATTGACATCCGCATTCGCCACTTTTTGATGTGATGCATTAATTTCAGCTTGTTGACCTGGCTTTAGCACTACGTCTTGTTTCGGACCATGGATAAGCACTGAACCTTCCAGTAAGGTGGTTTTGGTAGCTTTTTCATCTGCATAACTGTTTACATTAAAATGCGTACCCAGTACTTTAATCTCCTGCTGCGCTGTTTTAACAATGAACGGATGTAGTTTATCTTTCGCAACCTCGAAATACGCTTCTCCCGTTAGCGTAATGATGCGATTCTTCAAATCGGCAAAAGTTGCCGGGAATTTTACCGAGGAAGCCGCATTTAGCCATACCTTTGTTCCATCAGGCAAAACTACCTGGTATTGCTGTCCTTTAGCCGTCAACACGGTATTAAACTCTGGTTGCTTTCCTTTGTATTCTTTGGTTTGATAAACCAGTGTATTATCAGTTGTCTTAAAAATATTTACGCCCTGTTGCTCAGCAATTTTTCCGTTTGCAGCATTTGAAAGAACCACATCACTTCCGTCTGCAAGAATTAAAGTTGCAGTATTAATCCCGGGCACTATTTCGGTATTCTTGTTGCTCGTTTTATTCGAAACCAAATGATCTTGCCTTACTTCCGCCTTCCTATTGAAATAAAATAAAATCGCAAGCCCAATTATCACAATTGCTGCAGCAGAAGCTGCCATTGAAGGGTTCCAAAGACGAGTTACCTTTTCCGGCCTGACAGTTGGTCCATTCATTAACGACTCAAAAATCAGGTCGCTTTCCTCCTGCAGCTCCTTTTCGGATAAAGCAGGTATATCATCTCTCCTGAAATAATGCAGCCAATATTTTGCCGCTTTTTCGTTTTTGAAGTCTCTATTTTCCATCAATTAATAACAACGGGTTTACACCTTACCACTAAAGGCAACTTAAAAATAAAAAATGGGGACAAGCGCATAAAATATAATTCATTTATATTACAACTGGCTAATCATTAACAAGTATACCATTAAGCCCAACTTTAAGCGCAAATGCTTCTTTGCACGTTTCATTTGGGTAATTACGGTAGATTCTGCAACGCCAAGATGTTCAGCAGTTTCTTTTGTACTCATGTACGCTTTTCTTCTCAATTCAAACACCTCGCGCATACCCTTTGGCATTGCCGCAATCTCCCGCTCTATAACTGCGTTAATGTCCTTTTCCCTTATCAGAAAATCGGTTCCTGTCTCCTCAATATCCAAATAACCATTACCTTCTGTTGCGTACTTTCGTAACACTTCTTTATGTTTATACAGGTTATAAATTTTGTTTAAAACAGACTTGTACAGATAGCCAGACAAAGTAGTGGTTAAATTTAGGTTTTCGCGATTGTTAAGCAACCATGCGAAAACATCCTGCACCATATCTCTTGATTCCTCTTTATTACCTAACTTATGATAGGCATATAAATAAAGTAACTTATCGTACCTCATGTAAATTTCCTTAAAAGCAGCGTCATTACCCGACGCGAATAGCCGGATTAATTCCTGGTCACTGTAGTTGCTGAAATCCAACATGAGGAGTTAATTGGTTAGAAACACTAATATAGAAAAAATTATTTAGCGCTAACCGGCAATTGATTATTTAGAAAAATCTAACTGAATCGTGTTCTTCGCAGGACTAACCCTAAAAACAGTTTTATCGTTAGGTTTACTGAACGTGCCACTCAATGCGTTTACCCCATACTTCATTCCCTCAAACTCGCATTGAATATTATTGGCGTTTACAGCTATAAAAGGTAAAGCACTATTGCCGGCAGTTGTTAAATCCAGAAACCAGTTAACAGCTTTACCGCCCACAAGACTAACCTTCATTTGACGCTCATTCAGATCCATCACGAGCGAACCGTTGTTCCCCTCTAACGGCCATGAAATGTGCAATTTTCCACTAGAAGGGCTTGTTATATCCGGATTTCCCCCTTTAAGCAACACTTCTTTCCCATCTACCAAAGCTTTTAATCGCAATCCGGCCAAGTTACCTGGCTTACTCCAAATATAACCATCCACAAAAGGTAGGGTAAAGAAAGAACATTCGTTAGAAGTCGCCTTATTGTCGGCATAAACCGATGGGAAATTTTCGTTAAACAAATGAATATCTCTGAAGGTTAATCCGCCATCTTCCCACAAAACATTTACGCGGTAAAATCGACTGTTGAACCATACTGTTTTACGGTTACTACCTTCGATGTCCTTATTAACCGTAACCGAAGTGGCCGGCGTTACTTTATAATGATCTTTAAACCATTGTCCGGAGGCCGCAAGCGTTTCCACCTTAACCTTTTTCTCATCCCGCAGCTTAGCAATTAGCGGCATTTGGATCTGGAATCCTTTAGACATGGCGTCCCATGTAAAGGAATTTTCCTGACCGGCCTGCGTATAGGCAAATTCCATCGCTTCGCCTTCCACAAATTCTTTAAAGAACCAATTCACCCAAGCCGCATCTCCCCCAGCTTCCGGATATACGGGCTCCAATGTGATAACACCTTGCCTGCTAGAGCTCACACCTGTATCATATTGTCTTACAGGATCACTGCCCAACATCCTGAATATCGGTACAGGCAACTGTTTAGCAGCATTTTGCGCCGGCATGTAAGAGTTGATCCTGCTTGGATAATAGGCTTGGTTCCAGTAACCGCCCCATAACGTATAACCATCTGTGCCATACTGGTCTTTGCAATTTGCCGAGGCTACAATGTGGTATTTATCGTATAAATAATTTAAAGTATGAGAATCAATAAACCAGGAAGCCACAGATTTTGGATAGTATCCATAAATACTTTTGAAATCTTCCATGTATACATCTGCCAGTTTCTCCCGCTCTGCAGGCGTATAACCGGTAGAAAATCCAATATCTGCATGCCAGTCCCATGGATATCTTCCCCTCCACTTCAAACCAGCTTTCTCGACTAGAGGCTGAGGAATTTCCCACCAGGCACCGATCTCGAAATCTTCTTTCGGTAGCGACTTTAATAATTTTTGATACCGACTATCCATTAATGCATCATACTGCAATAAAAAAGAACCTCCCAACTTATATTTTTTCATGATTTCAACCTGCTTTACTACAGTTTGAAATAGCACGTCTTGCGTAATTTTGGGATCTCTGGGCTCTAATAGCCTGATGAAATTAACAATATTGATGATCTTAGGCTTAGGCTTTTCTGCTGCCTTCAAAGCTGGAGATATGGTTGTAGCCGCAAATAAATAGGCGATTATAAGGGAACTTATTTTCATAAGGTGCAATGATTTGGTTATATATTGGTTAGCGTAGCTGGCAAATTTAAGGGATTAAATTTACTAACCATCCTGCACCATGATGCCATCATTTCTCTAAGTAGTTGTATTTACTTTATTGCCTTCTTTATTTACAAAATGCATCCAGCGAAGGGCGATTTTGGTGCAGAATACATGGTGTAGGATTAGGCGTCTTGTGACACTAATCTACTTTAACTTGATTTGTCATCAGACTGTGCAGCAGTCAAAAAGTTATTGACCATATATTAACAATGGCTATACTATGGCTTTTGTACGGATTTAGCCGAACCAAACCCGTACAAAAGCCGTACTTATACCGTATTATAGCAAGTGAATACTACTGTACAGACCAAGCACTCTTCAAGATTAAATAGTCGATTTCAACCCCTTAAAATGATTCACTTTTTTCATTTTTATACCAATCTAATTGAAGGGTTGAAATCCAATCCTTCCCAAATGGGGTTGACCTGTTCAAAACGATCAGCTTTGAAACCAAATTTTTTCCCAAACCGTTTTCGGTAAGAAAGTAAGACAAACCTGATTTCTTGTTTTCCCATACGCGATAGGTCTTTCTTACACTGTCGTTATTTTTTACTTCGTTACCGTTTTCATCAAGTTCAATTGCACCTTTGGGCATGTGGGTTTGTTTGAAAACTAAGGTTGCAACTTTAGATGTAAGACTGATCAATGTATCTGTTTGCTGTTGGTTATAAAGCGTTAATTCATAACCTGCTAAGACTTTTTTATCGTTTTGATGAAATAAGACACTGTTTTTGCTTTTTCCCCTCTGACCCGACAGATCAAAATTTTCAAATCGAAGCACTTTTGAACTACTGCTTTTGAAAACTTCAAAACCCAGCATGGTTACGTCATTTTCCTCTTTTGCTTCCGGTTTAATACCCAAGTTGTTTGTCAGGACCTCCAGATTTTCGTTCAATGTTAGCTTTGCCAAATCAAACGGCCCTGAGTTTACAGAGGTTGTGTCACTGTTCTTTGTGGTATCCATTTTTGTGTTCTCTTTTGTGTTGGAATGACAAGCTGCGATTGTCAGACAAAAAAACAAATAAATCTTTTTTTTCATTTGTATAGTGTTTTATAGATGATTAAAGCATTAATGCAAGGATAAAAATATTAAACAGGACAGCCAACCCAAGGCAGGTATACCAACAGATCTTGTTTTTCATTTGTTGATAAAGGGCATACATCTTATAACAGTATAAAGCAGAAGCATAGCAAAAAATTTCGATCAAAAGGTATGCGATCCAAGCGAGGTAATATCCAACTTTATCAGTTGTATACCCCAAAATATCATAGTAATAATCAAATTTATCAGCTGTTTGTGTTGCTGATTTAAGATAAAAGAAATTGAGCTTTTCGCGTGGATCATTCAACTTGCTTAATTCATTTTTAAAAACATAAAAATCCACCTTTTGCCCAGTACCACCTTCTAAAGCATTTATATTGTCCCGTGCGGTATTCAACACCGGCGCATGGTAAGACCTGTTAAAAGAGGCATGGAAAGGTGAAATTTTAAAGTAGTAATGATGCGTTCCTTTGCCCGTATGATCCTGGAAAGAAGCAACTGTCCCCGTTCTTTTTGTAAGCGCGCTACTTAATTGGGAAACTTTCCAAAACAGAACCCCTGTGAATAAAATTGGCAAGACCAATAAGGCAAATAAGGCTATCGTAAATTTAGAGAGGTTACCTTCCGGCTTATACATGGTACCGGTTACGATTACCTCCGCATTCTGTCGGGCCGTATTACTAAACTCTAGCTTTACAATTGTCCCGCTAACCGACCTGATTTTACCAAAAGCACTTTCAAATTGGAGCGTTATAGGTTGATGTTCGTAATTTGCCGGGTCATCAGTGGCGAAAGAAAAAGGGGAACCCAGTAACGGTTGCCGAAACTTTAACTCAAAAAACTGCTGGTCGTGAAGCTGCTGCCCATACCGAAACCCTGACAAATCGGATATCACCATTCCTTTTATAACAATGTTGATTGGATGCTGCATTATAAATAGGTTAATTATCCATCGCTTGTCAATAAACACTACAAAACTGCTTATGTTGTTAATATTATAAATGAAATCTCCAAAGTCAGTTTCCTTTTCGATACATTCCCGGGATTTTCAATATGATTTAATATTGAGGATGAAGGCATTACAGCTTCCTCCCCCGAGTATTATAGCCATAGCGAGGACTCTCTGAGGATTATGGAGGGTTATCAGTCTTAATGCATTGGGCTTGCGAAGGGCCAGTCCACTCAAACTCGCGAAGAGGTAATTAAATGGTATTATACCAGTTACATTACCACTATTGCTAATGATGCTCCGGATGAATCGGAGAAGAAGGTAATTGAGCTAGAAAAGAAATCAATGATCTTTACATTGTTTCAAATTCTTCAGGCGGCGTAAATGTGCATTAGTTATAATTTCAATGGAATCAGTTCTGACTTTAAGTACTTTTAAAGAATTTCCTGAAATTATTAAATGTGTTATATCTGCTATTGCTTCACGTTAATCAACAAAGGTAGGTTACGCATATTCCCAGTGATGTGATGATTTTTATAGAAATCTCCTGTTGTGGAAATTTTAATGCATGGCTTAAGAGTGACTCCGCTACTAACGATGTTTCTTTCAACTTTCCGAATAGTTTATCTACTTCCTGTATCTTTAATACCCTTAAGTCAGCAGTTTCCGAAGCATCGACCATCAGGTTTCCAGTAATCATTTCTTTGGAAGAGGCAGTAGCTTTTACGATAAAGGAACCCGGTGCTTTTATAATTGTTTCTTGAACAACAGAGTGTTATGGCAATAACAATACTCCTAAATAGGTAATTAATTTTGCTTTCATAAATCATAAGAAGTCAAACGGAAAGAAAGAGAGTCAAGCCAAATTAGAAAAATATCAAATATCAAACAATAGCATTCAACTTGGCGCTCATCAACTTGGATACTTCATTAAAATACCGCTTACGTCCATAACCCATCACCCACTGGATGCCTTTAACCGCATTGGTGATGAAAACTTCATCTGCTTCTTTTAGCACTTCCGGATTTATCTGCGCTTCAATCATTGGGATATTGTTCTGTTTGGCAATGCCTGTAACCACACTGCGCATTACTCCTGCCACGCAACCTTCTGAAAGCGCGGGAGTATAAATCTCCTTATTATAAACTACAAATACGTTAGAGCTAATGCTTTCGCACAGAAAGCCTGCATTGTTGAGGATAAATGCATCATCCAGTCCATTTTGTTTTTTGAAAAGGCCCGCCATGATGTAAAGCAAAGAATTGGTGGTCTTAAAGTTGGAAAGCTTATCGGCCGATTTGGTAATCTCATCATAAACATCAACAATAAGCCCCTTTTTGTTCAATTCATAACCGGTATCACTCAAAGAAGTCGCTTCCAATAAATATCCGGTCTTATTGTGCTCCGGGGTATACAAGCCTCCACCCGCACGGTAAACGGAAAGACGCAAACGCGCATCGTCTTTCAGCTTATTCTTACGTGCCAGATCTGTGGCCTTTTGCTTCAAAAAATACTCGTCCATTAACACCGTACCTTCCAATTTAAGTGCTTTCATGCCATTGCTCAACCGATCGGCATGTTGCTCCGGAAACTGGAGCTTACCATTGCATATCCGCATGGTTTCAAATAGGCCATCTCCATACCTAAAGCCCCTGTTTTGAGCGGTAAGTACAGCCTGATCTGTTAAAATAAATTCGCCGTTATGTAGCAGGTATTGTTGTTGCATTTACTGGGGTTGTACGATGTAATTTCTCCATTTATTTAGGGCAGCATCAAAATCTGCCGGAAGTGGCGCTTCAAACTCCATATACTGTTGCGTAGTTGGATGTATAAAGCCCAAAGTTTGCGCATGCAGGGCCTGCCGCGGCATTAGCGTAAACGTGTTCTGCACAAATTGCTTGTACTTGTTAAAGGTGGTGCCTTTAACAATCTTATCGCCGCCGTAATTGGCATCGTTAAACAATGGGTGACCGATGTGCTGCATATGTGCCCTGATTTGGTGTGTGCGACCAGTTTCCAGCTGGCAGCTAATTAATGTTACATAGCCTAAACGTTCGAGCACGGTATAATGTGTTACCGACCACTTACCTTTTTCTTCATCATCGTAAACATCCATAATGATGCGGTTCTTTAAACTGCGACCAATATACCCGCTAACCGTTCCATTTTCAAGGACATCGCCCCAGGCAAGTGCTACATATTTACGAGTTATGGAGTGGTCAAAAAATTGTTTGGCAAGCTTGGTCATGGTAATCTCGTTTTTGCTAATGAGCAACAAACCAGAGGTATCTTTATCTATACGGTGTACTAAACCAGGTCTGCCCTCATTACCCGGCAACTCCGGTAACTGTTCAAAATGAAAGGCAAGCGCGTTCACTAAAGTACCGGTGTAATTGTTAAAGCCCGGGTGTACCACCATACCTGCAGGTTTATTAACCACAAGCAAATCCTTGTCTTCGTAAATGATATCCAGTGGGATATCTTCCGGATAAACTTCAGTATCACGTGGTGGATGCGGAAATACCACTGAAATTTCATCTGCAGGTTTTACTTTATAACTGGCCTTTACGGTACTCTTGTTAACCAGTACATTACCGGCTTCTATTGCATTCTGTATGCGGTTACGGGAGGCATTCTCTACACGGTGCATCAGGAATTTATCAATGCGGAGCAGCGACTGTCCTTTATCTACAACAATGTTCAAATGTTCATACAGTTCCTGATCGTCCAGATCTGCGTAACCTTTTATGTTTTCCATTAAATTTCTGCTTTCTCAATGTTAAGAAAACGTTATCCACAATTAGAAAGCTTGATTCTAACTAAATAGTGGGCTCCGGTTTCATTGTGCAAAACTAATCTTTACAGAGAACATATTTAAAAAAAGAAATTGGCCTGTTTTTTGATGTGCAACGTTTACTGTACCAAAATATTTTAAACATGAAAAACTTTACTGAAAACGTGAAAATAGTGTTGAATTTCTTTCCTTATCTGATCAGGAAAATATATTTCAAACCGTAAGCGCTCTTTCTCCCTTAAAAAGGCTGCTATATTTGTTACCATGTTAACTGATGTATTTAGCCCCTTACAAAGATTGAAACACCCTTCCAGACATCAAATACTGGTAAAAAGAGATGATTTAATCGATCCGTATATATCGGGTAATAAATGGCGCAAACTCAAACACATTTTACTTCAGGTTCAGGATCAAAATAAAGGCCACATCGTTACTTTCGGTGGTGCTTATTCCAACCATTTGGTTGCCACTGCTTCCGCTTGCGCCAGATCAGGCATCAAGAGCACAGCCTTCGTTAGAGGTGAAGCTGTTGATAATGAGATGCTTTTGCTATGCAAATTGTTTGGTATGGAGCTGATTTTTACTGATAGGGAATCCTACCGTAATAAACACCTGTTGTACGACAAGTATTTTCACCAAAACCCAGAAACCTATTTTGTTGATGAAGGCGGTGCTTCTAAAGAAGCCGTGAAAGGCTGTGCAGAGATCATTGCAGAATTGCCCTCAGATATTGATCATTTATTTTGTGCCGCAGGCACCGGAACTACCGCAGCCGGATTGCTCAAAGGTATACAGGATGCAGGCTTAAAAACACAGCTTCATGTAATTCCGGTTTTGAAAGGTGGTGCTTTTATAGCCGAAGAAATTTTAAAATATACTGGCTCTTTGGACCAACTTGTTCTGCATACCGACTATCATTTTGGCGGCTACGCTAAGACTACGCCCGAGTTAATTGCCTATATTAAAGGCTTTGTCGCACAGGAAGGCATGCTAATTGATCCGGTTTATACAGCAAAAATGTTTTTTGCCATTGATGATTTGATGCTAAAAGGAACATTTGGCAAAGATGAAAAGATTGTAGTAGTACATACCGGGGGGCTACTAGGTATAATGGGAATGAAAGACAAACTGTACCGGGATTAATTACCGTCTCCGTTCTTTTTTAATTACTTTTACTAGACACCAAATTAGAGCAGTATGTATCAGCTGAATATAAGTCCGGAACTTGTTAATGAAACGCTTAGTAAACATGTTTTAGCAGATGGTTTTGACCTCACTTATGATATGGAAAAAAGTGATGGTGTGTATATTTACGATTCCAAATACCAGCGCAAGCTACTTGATTTCTTTACCTGCTTTGCTTCTGTTCCACTAGGTTATAACCATCCTAAAATGATTGGCGACGAGGCTTTCAAGAAAAACCTTTTGCAGGCTGCACTTGCCAATCCTTCCAATTCTGATGTGTACACCCAACAGTATGCGCAGTTTGTGGAGACTTTCGGTAAAATAGGAATCCCTTCTTATTTGCCTCACGCTTTCTTTGTTGCGGGCGGCGGATTAGCCGTAGAGAATGCAATTAAAGTGGCTATGGACTGGAAGGTACAAATGAACTTTAGCAAAGGCTACCAACAGGAAAAAGGTTTTAAAGTGCTGCATTTTGAACGTGCTTTTCATGGAAGGACAGGCTATACCCTAAGCCTTACCAACACTTCGCCCGAAAAAACCAAATGGTTTGCCAAGTTCGACTGGCCCAGAATTCCCGTGCCAGCGGTAAAATTCCCTTTAAATGAACAAAATTTAAAGCTTGCTGCAGAAACTGAAAAATTATCTATCGCCCAAGTTAAGCAAGCCTTTGTTGATTTTAAGGATGACATCTGCGCCATCATCATAGAGCCCATACAGTCTGAGGGAGGCGACAACCATTTGAGGGAGGAGTTTTTGGTACAGTTAAAGTCTATAGCTGACGACAATGATGCTTTCTTAATTTATGATGAAGTGCAGACCGGTGTGGGACTTACTGGTAAATTCTGGTGTCACCAGCACTACAGTGAGCAGGCACAGCCAGACATTATTGCTTTTGGCAAAAAGATGCAGGTGTGCGGAATTTTGGTTGGCAATAAGGTTGACGAGGTGGAACGCAATGTTTTTAATGTTTCGTCCAGAATAAATTCTACCTGGGGCGGTAACCTTGTGGATATGGTACGTTCTACTCAGATTTTGCAAATTATTGAGGAAGATCAGTTGTGCGACAATGCCGCAAAAGTTGGCGCTCATCTTCTGGATAGCCTAACTAAGTTGAGTGAACGGTTTGGGCAAATGAGCAATGTGCGTGGAAAAGGTTTGCTTTGTGCATTTGATTTCCCTGATAAGACTACACGTGACGCCTTTATCAAAAAAGGCATGGAAACGAACGTGATGTTTTTAGGCTGCGGAAATCAAACTATACGTTTTAGACCTGCATTATGCATGGACAGCAAACACATTGATGAAGGCATAGCCGTGATGGAAAAAATCTTGCCCTCCCTTTAATAATTAAACGCTTATTTCAAATTGAATAAGCTGTTTACCCCTAAAAGTTTTCTTGAAGTAAAACCTTCGGCGTAGGTTGTTCCTATTGATTTCCCCATCTCTCTCGATCTAGCTATTACACTATCAAAAAATTCTGGTGAAGAGATGTATGTGCCGGGTCCTTCTTCCTGATCGGGATTATAAAACTGTGTTTTGAATGCCTGAATGCATTTTATCTTATCATCAATAAATGGTGTGATGTCTATGATGATGTCTGGCTTGATATAACGATCCTGAATATATTGAAGCACTAATGAAGGTCTCCAGGCTTCTTGAACTACCCCGTCAATTGATGTTTCTACTTTGGAGAGTCCTGAATAAAAACAAGCATCATTTGCAAGGTCTCCTGCCCTTCCATGATCCGGATGCCTATCGTCAAGCGCATTACTGAGCACGATTTCAGGTTGGTACTTACGGATCATTTTGATCACTTCGAGCTGGTGCTGCTCATCATTTTTAAAAAAACCGTCTTTAAATCTTAGGTTTTCGCGGGCATGTATTCCCAATATTTTGGCGGAATCAGCTGCTTCTTGGTCCCTGGTTTCAGCAGTGCCTCGGGTACCAAGTTCACCTCTGGTAAAATCAACTATGCCGACTTTCTTTCCTTCAGCAACGTATTTTAAAATTGTTCCGGAACAACCCAATTCTGCATCATCCGGGTGTACGGCAAGTACAAGTATGTCTAGTTTCATAGTGGCGCTAAAGCAATTTTTGAATCTTCTTCTTTAGTTTTGAAGATTTAGGCTTGGTGAAAGGGAAAAAGTAATCTACCACTTCTCCATCCCGGTTAATAAGGTATTTATGAAAATTCCATCTTGGCGTGGAGACTTTGGTAAGAAATTGATAAAGCGGATGCGCAGCTGCTCCTCTTATCATGATCTTTTCAAATAATGGAAATTTTACACCATGGTTAGTGGTACAGTAATCCGCAATAGCTAATCCTTCTAAAGGCTCTTGTCGGCCGAAATCATTAGATGGGAAACCAAGTACTTCAAAATGATCTGGATTAAACTCGCTATATAACTCCTGTAATTCAGCCAATTGTGGGGCAAAGCCACATCCAGAGGCAATGTTAACTACAAGAAGTACTTTATTTTTATAATCGGAAAGATTTTTTTCGACACCATTGATCAATTTTACCTTGAACTGGTGAATACTTTTTGAGGGATTGGGCATAATTGTTATTGATAAAACCCAGAAGAAACAATGATGGATTCAATGTCCCGATCCGTTTTCGGATCGTAGGTACTCTTCAGGTTGTGCCCAACTACTCGGGCAACAGATTGATATAAAAATGCGGTAATACCGCCCTTAGTCTCTTTAACGATATCGTAAGTAGTGCGACCGAGTTCTCTGTCTATCAGCTTGGTTAGGATTTGTCCCTGGGTAATGGTCAGTTCCTTTATCTCGCGGTTAAACATGTCTTTGATTTCCTTATCGCACTGCTTAACAAATTTCTTTTGTTCTTTTTTGTCGGTAGTTGAGGCCACTTCCTGCTCAAGCTGCTCATACCTTCTTTTGGCATAGAGCGCATAAGGCATCACCTTCATCACATTGTATTTTAAGCGATTGAATGCCGCTTGATCTGCGGGAGTTTTAAATATCCGGTAACCAAAAATAACTACTTCGTTAAGTGGTATCCATGCAATCATTTCGCCATTGTCGTTAGTACCCGCCACCCTGATGGTATCATTTTTACCAAGCACAGGCATTTTTACAGGCACACTACTTACCTGCGCCTTCAGTGAAGTGCTGGCAATAATGACAATTGGCAGAATAAAAAACCTATAAAATTTCATAAATTTATACCCCCGTAAAGGTACGGCTATTTTTACATTTTAGATTTGATTAACTATCTAATGTAATTATTTTACAAATAAATAGCTTTATTTTTTGCGTAAATAAATTACCACAAGAACCATACTAGAAAACAGCATTATTTAAGTTTTATTGTGTGGATTCTATTCGGTTAAAGATAAAATACATTATATTGAAAAAACAAACACAGCCTGAATGAAAAACGCATTGGTAATTGATTTAGAAGCAGAAAAGCAAGAGATCCTGAAAAGGTACAGGGCGCTTTTGCGTGCCTGTAAGCCAACGATGCAACGTGGGGATAAAAAGGAGATCAGGAAAGCTTTCGATATGGCTCTTGAAAGCCACAAAAATATGCGCCGTAAGTCTGGTGAGCCTTACATCTACCATCCTATAGCGGTAGCACAGATTGCTGCTGAGGAAATTGGCCTGGGCACCACCTCTATCGTTTGCGCATTGCTCCATGATGTAGTTGAAGATACGGACATTACCCTGGAAGATATTGAACGCGAGTTTGGAAAAAAAACAGCCAAAATTATTGACGGGCTAACCAAGATATCGGGGGTATTCGACTATAACAGTTCCCTGCAGGCAGAGAACTTTAGAAAGATGCTGCTGACGCTTGCTGATGATGTACGGGTGATTTTGATTAAGCTGGCCGACCGCCTGCACAACATGCGCACCATGGATTTTATGCCTAGACAGAAACAGCTGAAGATTGCTTCTGAAACCATATATCTATATGCGCCATTAGCTCACCGGCTGGGTCTCTACGCGATTAAATCCGAACTGGAAGATCTTTCCATGAAATACCTTGAGCCAGACACGTATAAATACATTGCTACGCAGCTTAATGAGAAAAAAGCAGAACGCACTTTATTTATTAAACGTTTTGTAGAACCAATTAGTGGTATTCTTGCAGAACAAGGTTTGGTAGCAGATATTTATGGAAGGCCTAAATCGATCCATTCCATATGGAACAAGATGAAAAGCAAGAACATTCCTTTTGAGGAGGTTTATGATCTTTTTGCCATCCGCATTATCCTGGACAGCCTGCCTGAGCATGAAAAAGCAGATTGCTGGAAAGCATATTCTATTGTTACCGATTTATACAGGCCTAATCCCGATAGATTGAGGGACTGGGTTTCATCTCCAAAAGGGAATGGATACGAATCGTTACACACCACTGTAATGGGCCCTAAAGGGCAGTGGGTGGAAGTTCAGATCCGCACCCAGCGCATGAACGAAATTGCAGAAAAAGGTTTTGCGGCACATTGGAAATACAAGGAATCTAGTAATGATAATGGTCTGGACCAGTGGATCATGAAGGTTAGGGAGATGCTAAGCAACCCTGAAGCCAACGCGCTTGACTTTTTGGATGATTTTAAGATGAACTTATTCTCTGATGAGATCTTCATTTTTACGCCAAAAGGTGCATTGCTACAATTGCCGTTGGGTGCTACTGCATTGGATTTTGCTTTTGAAATCCATACAGATGTTGGAGCCAAGTGTATTGGCGCAAAGGTAAACCACAAACTTGTTCCGCTTTCCTATAAACTTCAGAATGGAGACCAGGTAGAGATCATCACCTCTGGCAAGCAAACTCCAAAGGAGGACTGGTTAAACATCGTGGTAACCGCAAAAGCCAAATCAAAGATCAAATCTTCACTAAAAGAAGAAAAGCGTAAGATTGCCGAGATGGGAAAGGAATCTTTAGAACGAAAACTAAAATCGTTAAAGATCACCTACAATACAGATAACCTAAACAAGATCAGCTATTTCTTTAAGTTGCCTTCTACCCAGGAGCTGTTTATTTCGGTTGCGCAAGGCAAAATTGAGCTGAAAGACCTAAAAGATTACCTGGCTAGTGAAAAGGAAATAGAGAACAGGGGATCTGGCAGCACCGATCAGCAAAAAATTGAGACCATCCTGAATAAGGTAAAGGGTCCGGAGTATGATACCCTGCTAATTGGTGAGGACCTGCAAAAAATAGATTACACCTTAGCTGCATGTTGTAATCCGATACCGGGAGACGATGTTTTTGGTTTTGTAACCGTAAATGAAGGCATTAAAATACATCGTACCAGTTGCCCTAATGCAGCACAACTAATGGCCAATTATGGTTACCGCGTCATTAAGGCGAAGTGGAACAAGCAGCAGGAATTAACTTTTCTAACAGGTTTGCACATCATAGGAATTGATGATGTAGGCCTGATCAACAACATTACAAAAGTTATATCAAATGATTTTAAGGTAAATATGCGTTCTATTACGGTAGACACAGACAATGGGATTTTTGACGGTTCTATAATGATCTTTGTAAATGACAAGGAACATCTGGACATGCTGATCGAGAACTTGTTGCTGGTAAAAGGTGTTACCGCGGTAACCCGGTTCGACGCTTAAAATACCAACAAATGATTAGCGTTTTATATAAAAATTGATACCTTTGAAAGGAGTTTAAATACTATGTCAACAAACCACAACAGCGAGCTCGTTAGAAAAATATTCGAAGCGTACCTCGAAAACAAAAGCCTGAGGAAAACACCTGAGCGTTTTGCCATACTGGAAGAGATTTACTCAAGAGACGACCACTTTGATGTGGAAACGCTTTATATCCATATGAAGAACCAAAAGTACCGTGTAAGCAGGGCAACTGTTTATAATACATTGGAGCTGCTGGTTTCCTGTGATTTGGTAACGAAGCATCAGTTTGGTAAGAACATGGCTCAGTTTGAAAAATCTTATGGCTACCATCAGCATGATCATATCATTTGTATTGATTGCGGTAAAGTGGTAGAATTCTGCGATCCGCGTGTGCATCAGATACAAAGTATGGTGGGTGACTTGCTTAAGTTTGAGATTAAGCACCATTCCTTAAACCTTTATGGTGTTTGCTTTGATTGCGCTGCAAAGGCATCAATGAACAATCAAAACACCGCGATTAAAAATGCGAGTTAAAAATCCAATTATAAATTTCTATTATTAAATTTTAAGAATGACGCAAGTAGACGTGCTTCTGGGCCTGCAATGGGGCGATGAAGGCAAGGGTAAAATTGTTGACGTATTGAGTCCGCAATATGATTTGATAGCTCGTTTTCAAGGCGGTCCGAATGCCGGGCATACGTTAGAGTTTGATGGCAAAAAGTTTGTACTAAATACCATTCCTTCAGGAATATTTAATGAAAAAACCATGAACCTTATTGGTAATGGTGTGGTGATAGACCCCATCATTTTAAAAAGGGAACTGGATAACCTTAAAGCTGCAGGACATGATCCTATTGCCAAAGGTAAATTGGTTATTGCCCGTAAGGCGCATTTAATCCTTCCTACCCACCAGTTACTGGATGCTGCCAATGAGCAGAAAATGGGCAAGAACAAAATTGGTTCTACATTGAAAGGTATAGGGCCTACATATATGGATAAGACCGGACGTAATGGATTAAGAGTGGGTGATACTACCCTTCCTGATTTTAGGGAGCGTTACGACAAGCTTGTTGAAAAGCATAAAGAGCTTCTGTCTCATTACAAGTTTGAGTACGAACTTGCTGAAAAAGAAGCTGCATTTTTTGAAGCAATTGAGTTTATTAAAAGCATCCCGCATGTAGATAGTGAGCACTATGTGAACGGTTTCCTTAAAGACGGTAAAACGGTATTGGCAGAGGGTGCACAAGGTACATTGCTTGATGTTGATTTCGGCTCCTATCCATTTGTAACTTCATCAAATACGACCACAGCAGGTGCATGTACGGGTTTAGGGATTGCCCCAAACAAAGTTGGCGCAGTATATGGCATCTTTAAAGCTTATTGTACTCGTGTTGGCGGCGGACCTTTCCCTACTGAACTGGACAACGAGGTGGGTGAGACTTTACGTTCAGTCGGTCATGAATTTGGTGCAACAACTGGTCGCGCACGCAGATGCGGCTGGATTGATTTGCCGGCTTTGAAATACGCGATTATGCTGAACGGTGTAACTGAACTGATCATGATGAAGGCAGATGTATTGGATGGCTTTGATACCATCTATGCATGCACACATTATGAGCACAATGGGGAGACGATTGATTATATGCCTTACGATATCATAACTGTACAGCCTACACCTGTATTGAAAGAGATTGCAGGCTGGAAAACTGATGTAACCAAGATTACCAAAGTGGATGAAATACCTTCACAACTGTCTGACTACATTGCTTTCCTTGAAAAAGAATTAGATGTTCCTGTTAAATATTTATCTGTTGGACCAGATAGGACACAGACTTTAATTTTAAACTAGAATTTCCCAACGAGCACAATAGAGAGGCGGCAATTTGCCGCCTTTTTTGTAGCCGCTCATAGCTGCATATTATATACATTTGCTAAAGCAATGAAAATACCGGATCTGGATCTGTTTAAAAGAAAGGCACTGAAATGGGCAGACCGCTTTGATGTTTGCTGTTATCTGGACTCCAATCAATACAGTGATCCCTATGGAAAGTATGACTTTTTAATCGCTGCAGGCATAAAAAGAGAACTTAAGGCTAGTATTGGTGGTGCTTTTGATGCATGGAAAGCCTTTGTTGATGAAAATGCAACATGGATGTTTGGAATGCTTAGCTATGACCTAAAAAATGAAATTGAGCAGCTCCACTCTGGAAAACCAGACCGACTTGGATTCCCTGACCTATACTTCTTTGTACCGGAATACTTAATTGGCGGTAGAGGCGATGAAATGAGCGTAATAATTGGTGAAACAGCGTTATTAACTTCTATCAATGAAATAGAGCTAAGGGAAGGGGTTTCTGAAGGACAAAGCCCGAACGGATCAATTGAAATAAGACCTAAGATTACTAAACAGACCTACCTTTCTTCCGTAAAGGAACTACAACAACATATCTTACGAGGTGATGTGTATGAGACCAATTTTTGTCAGGAGTTTTTTGCAGAACATGCCCAAATAGAGCCAGTAGAAGTATATCTCAGACTAAGCGAGCTTTCCCCTACCCCATTTTCGGGCTATTTTAAATGGTATAAAAAATATATTCTATCTGCAAGTCCGGAACGCTTCCTCTGCAAAAGGGGAAATCGACTGATCTCTCAACCAATAAAGGGAACTGCGAAGCGGAGTACTGATGAAGTGGAGGATAATCAAAACAGGCTGGCGCTTAAACATGACATTAAAGAGCAATCAGAGAATGTAATGATTGTAGACCTGGTGAGGAACGACCTGACTAAAAGCGCAGTTAAAGGAAGTGTGGTGGTTAATGAACTTTTTGGAATCTATGCATTCCCTCAAGTTTACCAAATGATATCGACAATAAGCTGTGAGCTGGATCAGGGCATTCATTTTATAGATGCGATCAAAAACGCATTCCCTATGGGATCAATGACAGGTGCGCCTAAGTTGAGGGCAATGCAGTTAATTGAAGACGCTGAATTTAGTAAACGAGGGATGTATTCTGGTGCCATGGGGTATATAGACCCTGCCAGAGACTTCGATTTTAATGTGATTATCAGGTCTTTATTGTATGATACTGAAGCGCATTATTTATCATTTCAGGTTGGTGGCGCAATTACTTATGCTGCTAACGCGGAAGCTGAATATGAAGAATGCCTGCTAAAAGCATCCGCAATGATAAGAACACTAGAACAATAAAGAGGTACAAACGTCATTGCGAGGTAGGAAGCAATCACCTGGGCCTGATGAGATTGCTTCATACCTCGCAATGACGCCGCGAACGGCTGCTCGCATGGACGACCGAATTATTATAAGTGACGGCCGAACTACATGGATTACATTTTACTTGATCGGTTTCCCGGTGCTTGATTTATAATATTTCTGTGCTTCAGGTAAAGCATTTTGTATCCTTCCGATACGGGTTGCATCACTAGGGTGTGTACTTAAGAATTCTGGTGGTTTTTGACCTGATCCTGAAGCTGAAGACATTCTTTGCCAGAAGGCAACTGCATTTTGAGGATTGTAACCAGCCATCGCCATAAAAATAAGTCCTAACCTATCTGCTTCAAGTTCCTGGTTCCTACCGTAGCTCAACATCGCTAGAGGGGCTCCTACACCATAAAGGGTATTAAAAACAGATTGCCTTTTCGGATTGTTAGCGGTTGCTACGTTCCCCAATGTTCCTAAACCCTGACTAACCATTTGTTGCGACATCCTTTCGGCTGAGTGACCAGCAATAGCATGTGCGATTTCATGGCCCAACACGGTAGCAAGACCAGCATCATCCTTTGTTACCGGTAAGATACCAGTGTAGACTACAATCTTACCACCCGGCATACACCATGCATTTAGTTCCTTATTCTGGACCACGTTAACTTCCCATTGGTAATCTTTAATAAGATCACCATAGTTATTGGCATTCATGTAAGTTTTTACGGCATTAATTAAGCTGTTACCAACACGTTTAACCTGAATGGCTTGTGCACTCGAAGCTGATAATACTGTAGCTCTATTCTCAGTAAGAAATTCGCCATATGCCTGAAAAGCCATTGGCAAAACTTGAGAATCATCGACCAAATTTAGTCGGCTACGGCCTGTTAGTGGCACGGTTGTACATGAGGAAATGGCTAAGCTGATAGAAGCCAAGCTGAGAATCATTATCTTTTTCATAGATTTAGTTAACTAAGTTTTTTCTTGAACAGATAAACTTTTGATTCTTTGCCTTTGAGTAATCGTTCGAGGTTCTTCTGGTGTGTGATGAGTATTAAAATACAAACACACATTCCGTAAAGTACTTCTGACTTAATTGAGGACTGTAATACGAATATTATGCTGAGCGGAAAGGTAAAACCTGCGCAGATTGAGCTTAATGAAACATATTTAGTGGCCAACAACACTACAACAAAAACAAGAACGCAAAACATAGCTGCCGGAAAGTTAACTGCCAAAATCATTCCAAAAAGGGTGGCTACTCCTTTCCCTCCCCTGAACCCGGCAAATACCGGGAATAAATGGCCCATGACCGCGGTAACACCTAACGCTAGTTCGTAATTGATAAATTGTGAAGAATGCTGAGGACCAGTTACCGATAGACCTATAAAATAGGCAAGTTTAGTAGCAGTGTATCCTTTTGCGATATCTATGGTCATAACCGCAATTCCAGCCTTCTTACCTAACACACGAAAAGTGTTGGTCGCTCCGGCGTTACCGCTACCGTATTCCCTGACATCTACTCCATAAAAAGCTTGTCCAAGCCACACTGCCGTTGGAATGGATCCAAACAAGTAGGCTAGAAGAACGGCTGAAATAGAATAGATTGATATCATACTCTAGAAGGCTTTTAAGCTCATGTCTAAACTCTTAACGGAGTGGGTTAAGGCACCCATAGATATAAAATCAACTCCACAAGCTGCGTATTCCACAATATTGGCCTCAGTAATACCACCAGATGCTTCAGTGATATACCGGCCGTCTATTAATTCAATAGCCGCTTTAAGTTCAGAAGGTTCAAAATTATCAAGCATGATACGATTTACATTTCCAGTCTCTAGTACAGTTTGTAATTCAGAAATGTTTCTTACCTCTATTTCGATTTGTAAATTTTTGTTCTTTTCCTTTAGATAAAGATTTGCCGCCTGGATCGCATTGCTGATACCTCCAGCATAATCAACATGATTGTCCTTAATCAATATCATGTCGTAAAGTCCAATTCTGTGGTTAACCCCACCGCCGATCCGGACCGCCCACTTTTCCAATAACCTTAGTCCGGGAGTTGTTTTACGAGTATCCAGAAGTTTCGTGTTGTATCCTGAAAGTGACCTAACAATTTGGTTGGTTTTGGTTGCTATACCACTCATTCGTTGCATACAGTTTAATACTAACCTTTCAGCTAAAAGTATGCTGTGTACGCTACCAGAAACCGTTAGTGCAATATCCCCATAGACAACAGATTGCCCGTCGTGAATCAATTCTTCCACCTGAAGTTTGCTGTCTATAAAATTAAAAATGAGGAGTGCAAGCTCAACACCTGCAATAATTCCGTCTTCTTTTACAATGAGTTTTGCTTTTCCTGTTGCGCCTGCAGGAATGGTTGAGAGTGAAGTATGGTCGCCATCGCCAAGGTCTTCAGCTACTGCATTTTTTATGAATAGATCTATGATTTGCTTATCCAAAACTTAAATTTAAATCCAAAAATAGCATTTTGCTGCTATTTCTCGGCCTCTATTTTCAATTCTGTAATAAAAAAAACGTTAGCAGATTTTTTTAAAGTGATGGAAACCCGGAAGGTGCCGTTCTTAGTTACCAGAGATAATGCACCGTAACGAAAGTTTGGATTGGTATTAAGGCGATGGATGACAGTGGACTTTACTGGCTGATATTTGTTAAAAAAACTACGTAAAATTTGCTCGGCCTGTGCTTTAGAGTAGACATCTTCTTCATCAATGATGATTAAGTCTACAGTAGGCGAGAAACTAGATGCGATCTCTTTTGAACTTGCCGACTTAAAATTGGCACATAGATCGTCTATAATATCGCCTTGAGTGACGTTATACGCGGGAAAATGAAAAAACAAAACAATAAATGTTATTAAAGATTTCATAAACACTGCACAACTAACAACCTACTTGCACACAAATTATGCCATTTATCTTATCTTAAAGTGGATTTCTTAACATAAAAAGAGGAGAATAGGTTTATCTTTGCATTATTAAATAGCAAACATTGTAACTCTAATGAATAATAAAAAAGTAGTTCTGCTTATTCTTGACGGTTGGGGATATGGCAAAAAGGACAGTTCTGATGCCGCACATATGGCCAACACACCTTTTTTTGATAACTTATTAGATGCCTATCCAAACTCAAAGCTGGAAGCCTCAGGAGAAGCAGTAGGACTACCTGAAGGACAAATGGGCAACTCTGAAGTCGGCCATATGAACCTCGGGGCCGGAAGAGTCGTGTACCAGGAACTTGGCAGGATCAATAAAGCAATTAGCGACAAAACTTTACACAGCAATAAGGCGTTGCTGGATGCTTTCAGCTATGCAAAAGAAAATAATAAAGCAGTACATTTTATCGGACTGGTGTCTGACGGAGGAGTTCATGCACACATTAATCACCTGAAAGCACTTTGTGATGCTGCTGGAGAACAAGGTTTGAGCGATGTTTTTATCCATGGCTTCCTGGATGGCAGGGATACTGACCCTAATTCTGGCTTGAATTTTATCAAAGACCTTGAACATCATTTAGCAACCTCAACAGGCAAGATTGCCAGTTTGATTGGGAGATATTACGCAATGGACAGGGATACAAGATGGGAACGCGTTAAGTTGGCCTATGACCTGTTAACTAAAGGAGAAGGACAGAAAGTGCATGATCCGATTGACGCAATATCACAATCTTATAAGGAAGGTATCACCGACGAATTCATTAAACCGATTGTGGTAGCAAATGAAGATGGCAGCCCTGTATCAGTGATCAAAGCTGATGATGTGGTGATCTGTTTCAATTATCGTACAGATAGAGGAAGAGAAATTACATCGGTACTTAGCCAGGCTGATTATCCCGATTTTGGCATGTACAAGTTACCGCTCTACTATGTAACAATGACCACTTACGACGAAAGTTTTAAAGGGGTAAGAGTTGTATTTACAAAAGATGATCTTACGCAAACACTTGGTGAAGTGTTGGAAGCAAATCATAAAAAACAGATTCGCATTGCGGAAACAGAAAAATATCCACATGTTACTTTCTTTTTCTCAGGAGGAAGAGAGTTAGAATTTAAAGATGAGAAGCGAATATTGATCCCATCTCCAAAGGTGGCAACATACGACCTTCAACCAGAGATGAGTGCAGCGGGGATTACAGAAGCGATAACCAAAGAGTTAAAAGCCGGGTGGCCTGATTTTGTTTGCCTTAACTTTGCAAATCCTGATATGGTTGGCCATACCGGGGTTTTCGATGCGGTAGTAAAAGCTGTGGAGACTGCAGATAGTTGCGCTGAAGCGGTTGTAAAGACTGGAATAGAGAACGGGTATTCCTTCATTATCCTTGCTGATCATGGAAACTCAGAATATATGATTAATAATGATGGATCTGCAAACACCGCGCACACTACCAATCTCGTTCCATGTATTCTGATTGACAATGACTTCAAGTCAATAAAAGATGGCAAACTAGGTGATGTTGCTCCAACCATTTTAACAATCATGGGAATTGCTATTCCTGATATCATGACTGGGGATGTATTGGTATAAATGAGGAAAAGAGTATTAATATCTTTTATTATAATAGCATTTTATGGATGTCAAAGTAAGGATGGTCCCGTTATTACGAAGGTAGATCCTTACTTTGATCTTAAAACTTACATTAATACTGAAGCAGACCGGTTAAGCAAAGCCAATCTGAGCGTTGACAAAACGGTAGCTGTAAATGGCTTAGCGGAGACCAAGAAACTGAAAATAGTCGATTGGAAATCTGAATTAAGTATATTTTCAAATACTGAGATTAACCGCGCTTCCTGGAAAGGTCTTTTTAAAGTAGAAAGTAATAAAAACTTAGTTATTTATAGATCTGATAATGACAAAGTACCGGTTAAAGAACTATGCGTATTCTTAAATGGCAATCACATAAAAGGAATTACGGCAGTTGTTAAAAATAGCAATTTACTTTACACCTCGATCGATAGCTTAAGTTATTTTGCGGACAGTGCATATCAGGTTAAAAAGCAACAAGATATTAGATTTTTGGCCAAGAAGACCTATCTGATATCTGGTAAATTTACTCGTTGAGTATTATTTTAAGCTGGTAATCTGAGCCTTTACGTAAGTGATTAAGTTAGTGATGTCTGCCCGTTGAGGTTGCACCACAAGAATCTTTTGGAAATCTGATACGGAATTGTTGAACAAAGTAATACAAGCTGCTTTATCAACCGCTTTTTTAATCTTGTACGATTTGTAAATCGCGTAATCTTTATAAGCCAAACCCCTGTTTTGAAGTAATTGAGCATCTTCTTCCCCATTGAGCTCTATAGCTTTTGAAAAATCTTTAACTGCAGACAGGTAAAAACTCTCTCTCATCTGGTTTAAAGACTCCCGAGGATCATTGGCAACTTGCAAGCGAGCTTTACCTCTATAGTAATAGGCCGAATAATCTGCCGGTTTAAGCGTTATATAACGACTGTAAGTAGAAACGGCGTTCTCAAAATTACCGCATTGATAATAAGAGTACCCAAGCATTTTTAAGACATTGGCATTGTTAGGATCTTTTGTATCTGCCTTTTCCAACTGGGAAACTGCCGCCTTAAAATCACCTTTCATCATTAGAGCCTGAAAACCGAGCTTATCATAGCTATTGCTTTGTGCAATACTTTGCGATGTTAAAAAAACGAGAAACAATAAAAAAGTCTGTTTGAAATAGTTCATTTAAGTTTACTTAATAGAATATAAATATATTTAGTTTTGACCTAATACCCCAATAATCATTGAAACTAATTTAAGGTAACAGGAAAAGTTGTTAACAGACAACTATCGTACCATTAAACTCGTTCCTAAACAACGTAAATAAACTGGAAATATGATAAGGGTAAAGATTTTAATTTTACTCCTGACTTTTTAACATGTAAAATCTTTTAACAACGTTTTGGCACAGGAGTTGAAAATATAGATAATCTGTATAAATAATAAAATTAGAGAACGACGGCTGTCAGATTGTCGTTATTAATATAAAGAAACGATTTAATGAGTAAACAAGATCATTTTGACTTTAGTAATGCATTACCTATCATAAACGAAGACACTGAATTCTTCCCGCTAATGTCTCAGCAGGATGAGGATGAAATGAACAATGAAGAGACACCAGAAATCCTGCCAATACTTCCGCTAAGGAATACAGTTTTGTTCCCCGGAGTTGTTATACCCATCACTGTTGGCAGAGATAAATCGATTAAGCTTATAAAAGAAGCCTACAAAGGAGATAAAATAATTGGGGTTGTTTCGCAACGGGATGTTTCTATTGAGGATCCAACTTTTGAACAACTCAACAGTGTCGGGACTGTTGCACACATTATTAAAATGCTGCAGATGCCTGACGGAAATACAACTGTTATTATCCAGGGTAAACAGCGTTTCACATTAATAGAGGAGGTTCAATCCGAGCCCTATATAAAGGTGAGCGTATCTAAGTTTAGTGAAACCAAGACTAAACCTGATAAAGAATTCAAGGCCCTGGTAGCATCAATAAAAGAGATGTCTTCACAGATCATCCAATTGTCTCCAAATATCCCAAGCGAGGCTGGAATTGCACTTAAGAACATTGAAAGCACTTCGTTCCTGATCAACTTCATCTCGTCTAACATGAATGCAGATGTTTCCGATAAGCAAAAGATGCTTGAAATGATCAACCTGCGTGATAGGGCGATGATGGTTATGGAATTGCTTACCCTCGAATTGCAGATGTTGGAGTTGAAAAATCAAATACAGTCTAAAGTTAGAACAGACCTTGATAAGCAGCAAAGAGATTATTTTCTAAATCAACAATTAAAGACCATACAAGAGGAACTTGGTGGAAACTCCTCTGATTTGGAATACGAGGCTTTACAAACCGGTGCAAAAAAGAAGAAGTGGGCAGTTCATGTTAAAGATCACTTCAATAAAGAGCTGGAAAAATTGGGAAGGATGAATCCTGCTGCTCCAGATTATTCTGTACAGATCAATTACCTGGAGCTTTTGCTTGATTTACCTTGGAACGATTTTACTAAAGATAATTTTGATCTGAGACGTGCGCAAAAAACGCTTGATAAAGATCACTTCGGGCTGGAAAAGGTTAAAAAACGTATTATAGAATATTTGGCGGTGCTGAAGCTAAAAAAAGACATGAAAGCACCAATTATATGTTTGGTTGGCCCTCCGGGTGTTGGTAAAACTTCATTAGGAAAGTCAATTGCAAAAGCATTGAATAGGAAATACGTAAGAATGGCCTTGGGCGGCATACGTGACGAGGCTGAGATTCGTGGGCATCGAAAAACTTACATTGGCGCAATGCCTGGAAGGATTATCCAATCTATAAAAAAAGCAGGAGCTGCTAATCCTGTTTTCGTGCTTGATGAAATTGATAAGGTTGGATCCGATCAACGCGGAGATCCTTCATCAGCATTGCTTGAAGTTTTGGATCCGGAACAGAATAGTGCCTTTAACGATCATTATGTTGAAGCTGATTACGATCTTTCTAATGTACTTTTCATAGCAACAGCCAATTCGCTGAGCTCCATACAACCTGCGTTGTTAGACAGGATGGAGATTATTGAAGTGAACGGCTACACGATTGAGGAGAAGATTGAGATTGCAAAAAAATACCTGTTGCCAAAACAAAAAGAACAACACGGTATCAAGACCAAAGACATTAACTTGAAAAGTAGTCTCATAGAAAAAGTAATTGAAGATTACACGAGGGAATCTGGAGTGCGTGGTCTGGAGAAAAAAATTGGATCTCTTGTACGTGGGGTGGCTACAAAAATAGCTATGGAGGAAGAATACGAGCCTAATTTGAATTACGCAGATGTGGAACGTATTCTGGGCGCACCAGTATATGATAAAGATTTGTACGAGGGCAACGAAGTGGCCGGAGTAGTAACTGGTTTAGCGTGGACTCAGGTAGGCGGTGATATTTTATTTATAGAAGCAAGTTTAAGCCCGGGCAAAGGAAAATTGACACTTACTGGAAATCTTGGTGATGTTATGAAGGAATCTGCCATTATAGCCCTTGCTTATCTACGCGCACATGCTGATCTTTTTGAAATTGACAACCTCTTGTTTGAACAATGGGATATACATGTGCATGTTCCTGCTGGAGCTACACCTAAAGATGGGCCTTCTGCGGGCATTACCATGTTAACTGCCCTTACTTCTGCATTTACGCAAAGAAAAGTTAAATCAAACCTGGCTATGACCGGAGAGATTACCTTAAGGGGTAAAGTTTTACCTGTGGGCGGAATCAAAGAGAAAATACTGGCCGCAAAAAGAGCAGACATTAAAGACATCATTTTGTCTAAATCTAACCGTAAGGATATCCTTGAAATTAAAGAAAGTTATATTAAAGATCTTACTTTCCATTACGTTTCTGAAATGAAAGAAGTGATTGACCTGGCGCTTACGAAGGACAAAGTAAAGAACCCACAGAATTTAACGCCTAAGCGTGACGCAATTGCAAACTAGTGTTTTTTTGTCTATTATTGAGCTCAACAAACAGACCAACTAATGAACAAACTAAGATCAATTCTTGTTGCAGCAATGCTGTTGGCGTCCGCTTATGCGAATGCACAGGATGTTACTAAGAGGGCTCAAAACATTTTTATTGAGCTTGGCGGACAAGGCCTAACTTTCACGGCCAATTATGACAGTCGCTTCACAGACTCGAGAGATGGTTTAGGTGGCCGTATTGGGATTGGTTATATTAGTGATTCTGGAGACAAGATCACAACTATACCATTGTCGTTAAACTATTTGCTCGGCAAAGGAAATAAATTTTTCGAAATCGGTTTAGGTGCTACCTATTTAAGTACTACAGGAAGTAGCAGTGTGCTATTTAGTGAAAATGAAAGTAACGTAATTGGTACCATGAGTTTCTTCTACAGGTTACAGCCCGTAGATAGTGGTTTTTCTTTCAGGGCTGGCCTGAGTCCGGTATTTAGTAAAGATTTTTTCATTCCATATTATGGAGGCTTAAGCCTTGGTTATACATTCTAAAATGAATAAAAGAACACAAATATCCTTAATATTTACTATGCTTATAAGTTTGAACTTATCAGCTCAAAAATATAAAAATGAGTTTGGTTTTAAGAGTGATAATGACTCTTATCTTGCTCAGGGATCGGATAGATACTACACTAACGGCCTTTTTATTAATTTCAGAAGGGCTATTGACCAAACCAAGCTGAAGCAGGGTCTAGAGAAAAAAATATATGAAATCTCTGTGGGACAAAAGATGTATAATCCTATCTCAGGTTATGCTCCAAACCCGGCAACGCATGACAGGCCATTTGCAGGTTATCTCTTTGCATCAGGCGGATTAAGCTGGTTGAAAACCGATGAAAGCATATTGAAGGTTAATGCTGAACTCGGAACCGTTGGACCGAGCTCTCTCGCTGAAGACGGGCAAGAACTGTTACATAAAACAGTTGGCTTTTATGAACTGGCGGGCTGGGAATATCAAATTAGGGACGAAATGGCGATAAATATTAGCGCCCAGTATACAAAATTGATCCATCGCCTGGCCAGCAATTCTGCCGACATTTCATTTGAAGGATATGCGAATGCAGGAACTACTTATAGCGGAGCGGGTGCTGGAGTCTTAATTAGAGCAGGTGGAATCAACCAATTATTTAATTCTGCTTACACTAATGCCGCTGTAGGGAATAATTCTAAAACGAAAGGCCTGGTTTCCAAAGAAGTCTTCTTTTATGCTAAACCCCAACTTAATTTTGTAGCCTACGATGCCACAGTTCAGGGTAGCCTTTTTAAGAACAATAGTCCAGTTACTTTTGACGTAAAACCGATTGTGTTTGCACAACAGATCGGTTTTAATTACAGTTCTCAGCGGTTTACCTTTGACTTTGGAATGATTTTTAAAACAAAAGAAATTAAAAGTAGCGCAAGAGCACATCAATATGGCTCAATCAGTATGTTTTACAGATTCGATTAGACAATTTAGTCTATAACCGGTTTTCTCCGAAATTCTTTTTTTGCAGAAATGGATTGCTTGTGGGCAATTCTCTTCCTGATAACTGCTTTAGGTATTTTTGTAGGTACCCTTTTCTTTTGAACAACTAATGTTGATCTAATGAGTGAAATTAACTTAAGAATTGCCCGCTCTTTATTCATCAATTGACTCCTATCTTCCTGAGACACAACATGGAGATTGAATTCACCATCTAATCTGTTTGACAACTTTTTGATAATCCTGCTCTTTTCGTCCTCGGTCAGAAATGCCGCAGAAGGGATATTCAAAATAAGCTCCACCTTACTCGAAACCTTATTAACGTTCTGTCCGCCCTTACCCCCACTCCTTGAAGTTTTAACAGAAGCATATTTAATGATGTCGTCTTTGTTTGGTATCATGCTTCAAAATTAAACAATAAGTACTTGATTTGTTAATCGCGAATGCGAGAATTAAAATGTCTTAATTACTATCTTTGTTAAGTATGAGAAAAAATGTTGTTGTTGCAATAGACGGCTATTCATCGTGTGGTAAAAGTACCTTAGCCAAAGCTTTAGCCAAAAAACTCAATTTCATATATATTGATAGCGGTGCGATGTACCGCGCAGTAACACTTTACTTTCTTCGGAATAATATTGATGTCAAACAAGAGGATCTGGTGAAGGATGCGATTCAGCATATTGAATTGAACTTTCACTCTAGAGATTATGAATCACACATCACACTCAATGGAGAAGAGGTATCAGAAGAAATTAGACAAATGCCGGTTTCAGAATCGGTAAGTTACGTCTCTGCCAACAAGTTTGTTAGAAGAGAAATGGTCAAGCAGCAACAACGGATGGGGAGGTCGAAAAATATCGTTATGGATGGTAGAGATATTGGAACAACTGTATTCCCGGATGCGCAAGTTAAGTTTTTCATGACTGCAGATCCAAAAATACGTGCTGAACGGCGGTTTAAAGAATTACAGTCAAAGGGTGATTCGGCAACCACATTAGAGGAGGTTTTCGAAAACTTAGCACATAGGGATTACGCAGATACCACAAGAACGGAGAGCCCCTTAATTAGGGCTGATGATGCTATCATATTAGACAATACAGAACTGACACAGGAAGAGCAGCTGACTTTTGCACTAGAACAGGTTAGTGTACATTTGACACACTAATTACACTTTTCGTGAATTTGTGAGAAACAAGGCTTAATTTTTGCAAATCTTTAGTTACAAAGGAAGACACTACTTAAACATTACATTTCGATGTTTTAACTCAATGTAAGTATAGATAATTTCGACCATTGACTTCTTTTCTATTCACGATAATGTTAAAAATGAAAGCAAACACCCCCCTAACCTATTTTTTTATTTCCTTAATTACGATTTTAGTATCCTGTGGAGGAGAGAACAAAAAACCTGCGCCAGGTGACCAGGTTCAAACCTATCCAATTGTAGCACTTGAAACACAATCTACCACTTTGGAGACCGACTATCCAGCGACGCTGGAAGGTATTCAAAACATCGACATCAGACCAAAAGTGGATGGCTTTATTGCTCAAATCTATGTAGACGAAGGTGCAAAAGTTAAAAAAGGTCAGCTTCTTTTTTCTATTAACGCTCCACAGTACGAGCAATTGGTTAGAACAGCAAACGCCGCAATTAGCAGTGCAGAAGCTGATGTGAATGCAGCGCAATTACAAGTAAATAAAACAAAACCTCTAGTTGATAAGGACATCATTAGTAAATACGATCTTGATGCTGCACAACTAACATTGCAGAGCAGAAAAGCTGCCTTAGCCCAAGCAAAAGCAGAACTTGTAAATGCCAAAGTAAACCTCAGTTACACTAAAATCACAAGCCCTGTTGACGGTGTAATTGGAAGTATTCCTTTTAAAACAGGAAGCTTGGTTAGTCCGACAGGTGCACAACCATTAACTACTGTATCCAATATCTCTAAAGTCTATGCTTATTTTTCATTAAATGAAAAGCAGTTGCTAGAATTTTCCAAAACCTATAAGGGTGCAGATTTGGCGGCTCAAATGAAAAACATTCCTGCTGTTTCATTGGTACTTGCCGATGGAACGACGTACGCTCAGAACGGCAAAATCGAATCTATTAACGGACTGATCAATACCAGTACAGGATCGGCAAGTTTGAGGGCTACATTTTCTAATCCTACTATGATTCTCAGGAGCGGTGCCAGTGCGTCAGTACGCATTCCACAACAAGTTAATGATGCAATTTTGATCCCACAAAAGTCTACAGTAGATATTCAGGGTAAAAAGTTTGTTTACCTGGCAGAAAGTGACAGCACAGTAAAAAATACAGAGATAGAGATCATGGAAATTCCTAAAGGAAATTACTATGTGGTAACAAAAGGTCTTAAAGCCGGCGATAAAATTGTGCTTGAGGGATTTCAATCTCTTAAAGATGGCGCCAAGATAAAAGCAGATGTAAAAAAAACCGACTCTGTTTACACAGATCTTAAAAAATAGTTATGTTCAAAAAATTTATAGAGAAACCGGTTTTATCGACCGTAATATCCATCATAATTGTGATTTTGGGCATTTTGGGTTTAATTACCCTTCCCGTATCCCAATATCCTGAAATTGCCCCTCCTACTGTTCAAGTATCTGCATCTTATCAAGGTGCAAATGCCGATGTGGTAATGAATAGTGTTGTTGTACCACTTGAAGAGCAGATTAATGGGGTTGAAGACATGACTTACATGACTTCCTCTGCAAGTAATGATGGTACTGCAACAATTACAATTAACTTTAAATTGGGCACAAACCCGGATCTTGCTGCAGTAAATGTTCAAAACAGGGTATCAAGGGCATCTAGCCTTTTGCCTGCAGAGGTAACCCGCGCTGGTGTTGTAACCGCAAAAAGACAAGCTAGTAATGTATTGATTTTTGGAATTTATAGCGATATTGCATCCTATGACCAGAAGTTTCTGCAGAATTATGCAAATATAAATCTGATCCCCCAGATTAAAAGAATCAACGGAGTTGGAGATGCCAGTGCTTTCGGCTTAATGGACTACACCATGAGGATTTGGCTTAAACCGGATATTATGGCCACATACGGTCTGGTACCTAATGATGTTAGTGTTGCATTAGCTGAACAAAATATCGAGGCTGCGCCGGGACAGCTTGGAGAACAGGGAAACCAATCGTTTCAATACACACTGAAGTATTCAGGCAGGTTAAAAAACGAGACAGAATTTAGCAACATCATCATCAGAACTGCGGATAACGGTCAGGTTTTGCGTTTGAAGGATATTGCGCGAATTGAACTTGGTGCACAAAGTTACGCAAGCTCAGTACGTTTTGATGGCAAGCCCGCATTAGGGATTGCAATTAATCAAACTGCAGGATCCAATGCAAAAGAAGTTATTGAAGGTTCCCTTGCTGCACTGGATGCAGCAGCGGTTAATTTTCCAAAAGGTATACACTACACTGCTTTGATCAACATCAACGATTTCCTTGATGCTTCCATTGAAAAAGTTATTCATACGCTAATTGAGGCATTCATCCTTGTGTTCCTTGTTGTATTTATCTTTCTTCAGGATTTTCGGTCTACGCTTATTCCGGCTATTAGTGTTCCGGTAGCCATTATTGGAACTTTCTTCTTTCTTAGCTTATTTGGTTTCACAATAAACCTGCTTACGCTGTTTGCACTCGTATTGGCTATTGGTATTGTTGTAGATGATGCTATTGTGGTTGTAGAGGCCGTTCACGCCAAACTAGATAGTGGATATACTTCAGCTAAGAAGGCTACAATTGATGCAATGGAAGATATTACGGGCGCAATTATCTCCATAACATTGGTAATGGCCGCTGTTTTTATCCCAGTTAGTTTTATTAAGGGTTCATCAGGCGTATTCTATAAACAATTTGGTCTAACACTGGCAATTGCCATCATCTTATCCGCAATAAATGCACTTACATTAAGTCCGGCACTCTGCGCATTGTTTCTAAAACCGCATACGGACGATCACGGCAAAAAGAAAAACTTTATGCAGCGGTTCTATGTCGGATTCAATACTTCATTTGACCTCATGACCAGTCGATATAAAAGATCGGTAACTTTCCTGTCCCGTCAGAAATGGGTGGCTATAGTGGGAATTGTCTTTTTTACGATTGTGCTCATCTGGACAATGAATACAACTCCAAAGGGATTTGTACCCAACGAGGATTTGGGGACGATTATGTCTGATATTTCCTTGCCGGCATCTACATCTCAGGAAAGGACTAATGAGGTTATCACACAGATTGACAAAATCGTACACACCATTCCAGAGGTGAAATCTTCTTTAAAAATAGTGGGCCGTAGTATGATCAGTGGTTCAGGAAGCTCATACGGTATGGTTATCTCCAGATTGAAACCTTGGAAAGATCGCGATAGAGATGTTAAAGCTATAATTGGCGAATTATTTGCGAAGACTGCAAGCATTAAAGGTGCAAAGATCATATTTTTCGCCCCACCTACTATACAGGGATTTGGTACGAGTGGTGGGTTTGAATTTCAGTTACAAGACAAAACCGGTGGCGATATCAACAAATTTAATACTGTTGGCAACGAATTCCTGGCTGCATTAAGTAAAAGACCCGAAGTTCAATATGCGTCTACATCGTTCAATCCTAACTTCCCACAGTACCAGATAGATGTTAATGTAGCCAAGATTAAACAGGCGGGTTTGACGGTAACAGATGTTTTGGGGGTATTGCAAGGCTATTATGGTGGAGTATACGCTTCGAACTTCAATAAATATGGGAAACAGTATCGTGTAATGTATCAGGCAGACGCAGCATATCGCGCTAATGAACAAACCCTAAATAGTATTTATGCGCGAACTGCAAATGGAACTATGGCACCAGTAGGTAGTTTCATTACGCTAACTAAAGTGTATGGTCCTCAGGCTATTTCACGTTTTAATTTGTTTACTTCAATTGCAGTTACAGGTGCACCAAACGCAGGATTTAGCTCTGGCGATGCATTAAAAGCGGTGCAAGAAGAAGCCGCTATCCATTTGCCTGCTGGTTATGGGTATGAATTTTCAGGTCTGTCCAGGGAAGAGATGGCTGGCGGAAGTCAGACTGTATTTATCTTTTTGCTTTGTGTAATCTTTGTATATTTCCTGCTTTGTGCACAATACGAAAGTTATATCTTGCCACTTGCAGTGTTAATTTCCCTTCCTATTGGTCTTGCAGGGGTATTTATTTTCGATAAGATATTTAAAGTGGACAACAATATTTACACACAAATCACTCTGATTATGTTAGTTGGTTTACTTGCAAAAAATGCCATTTTGATTGTAGAATATGCTGTGGACCGAAGAAGAAAAGGAATGAGCATAGTCAATGCTGCAATCGACGGAGCAACCGCACGATTACGCCCGATCCTAATGACCTCTTTTGCTTTTATACTTGGATTATTGCCATTAATGCTTTCAACAGGAGTTGGAGCTGCAGGTAATAAATCAATTGGTACAGGTGCTGTGGGCGGTATGTTGATCGGTACCATTTTCGGAGTTTTCGTAATTCCTGCGCTATTCATAATTTTTCAAACTCTTCAGGAAAAAGTAAGTAACAAATCTCCATTTGACGAGGGTGTGGAACCCGATCAAGTATCCACGGAACTTCCTGCGGCAGAAAACCGCAACCACTAATCTTAAACACATGAAATTTAGTTTTAACAAAATATACATCATTGTTTCCCTTGTTATAGTAAGCCTTGCATCTTGCGTAAGTAAAAAGTATGAACGACCTAAATTAAATAGCAATGGCTTGTACAGGGATCAGACAACTACTGATACGACTACAATAGCTAATTTACCCTGGAAAACACTGTTTGCTGATCCTACTCTTCAGACGTTGATACAACAAGGACTTAATGAGAATTTGGATCTTAAACAAGCTGTGGAACGCATTAAAATTGCCGAGGCAACGCTGTATCAAAGTAAAGCCGCATTGTTACCCAGCCTTTCTGCTGATCTTTCAGTTACAGATGCTAAGCAATCAAAGGCCGCACTAAATTTTCCGGCTGGAGTTAACATCAACACAGAGACACAAACCTACCGTGCTCAACTAAGTACAAGTTGGGAAGCAGATATTTGGGGCAAATTAGGTAGTGCAAAAAGATCTGCTTATGCGAGTTTATTGCAAACAGATGCAGCTAAACGAGCTATTCAAACGCAATTAATCGCAAACATTGCTAACATATATTACAATCTTTTGGCTTTAGACAAACAACTTGCTATTACTGAGCAGACGGTAAAAATTAGAGAAAGTGATGTCGAGACCATGAAGGCACTTAAACAGGGTGCGATTGTTAACGGTGCAGCGGTAGTACAAAGCGAAGCGAATTTGTATGCTGCACAGGTTACCATTCCTGACCTTAAAAGAAGCATAAAAGAGACTGAAAATTCTTTAAATATATTATTAGGCAAAGGGCCCGCATCAGTTGAGAGATCTAACCTAGATACGCAACAGCCATATAGTGAGCTACAAACTGGGGTTTCATCGCAACTATTACAGAACAGACCAGATGTACAAGCTGCAGAATTTGCATTCAGGGCTGCGTTTGAAAATACAAACGTTGCCAAGTCCTACTTTTATCCTGCTTTGACGCTCACTGCTAGTGGGGGACTTTCCACACTTGATATGAAGAACTTCTTTGACAACTCAGTTTTTTATAATCTTATAGGTGGTCTTACCCAGCCTATTTTTAACAAAGGACAGAACAAGGCCAGGCTCAAAACTGCAGAAGCGCAACAGCAGCAAGCCTTTTACAGTTTTCAGCAAACATTGCTAACTGGCGGACAAGAAGTTTCAAATGCACTCTTCGCTTATCAGACCGCTTCAGAGAAAGAAACAGTAAGAGCAAAGCAAATCGCTTCGTTAACGAAGGCAGTGGATTTCACCAAAGAATTATTAAGATATAGTTCTGCAACTAATTACACAGACGTACTTACATCTGAACAAAGTTTGTTAAACGCACAGCTAAGCAGTATCAATGATAGACTTCAGAAATTACAAGCTGTAGTTAACCTTTACAGAGCCCTGGGCGGAGGTTGGAAATAATATCGTATGAAAATTCTTATTGTTGAAGACGAAAGATCCCTTGCCCTTGAGATTGCTGAATTTCTGGGAAAGGAAGGTTATACCGTTGAGCATGCCTGGAAGGCATCAACAGCAGAAGAAAAAATCTTTGTTAATACTTATGATTTCATTTTACTGGATCTTGGATTGCCAGGCGGAAATGGCTTTGATATACTAAAACAGTTTAAGAAGTTAACCAACAGAGAGGATGCGATAATTATTTTGACTGCAAGGGGTGAAGTTGATGACAAAGTTAAAGGTCTGGAAGCCGGAGCGGATGATTATCTTGCCAAACCATTTTCATTATCTGAACTGCTGGCTAGAATGCATGCTATAATCCGTCGGAAGCATAGGTTAACTACTAATACAATAAAAGTTCATGAATTTACATTGGATATTAAGAATCACACGGTAAGTTTCGATTCAAAAAAAATATCTTTAACCAATAAAGAGTTTGAGATTTTCAACTATCTTGTTCTAAATAAAAATAGGGTGATATCTAGAATTAACTTAACAGAACATGTATGGAGCGATATCTTAGAAGTAAATTCTGATTCGAATTTTGTTGATGTCCATGTAAAAAACTTACGTAAAAAATTGGCTGCCTTCGCTCCTATTGACTGGCTGGAAACCGTGCGAAGCATTGGTTATCGCGTAAACTTGTAGCAATTGAAACTCCAGTTTAAACTAGCCTTTTACAATACCATAACTAAGATAGGTATAGTAAGTTTACTAGGGGTAGTTATTCTGATTTCAATTAACAGGATTTCAACAAGACACATACAGCAACGTCTTTTGCAAAAGAAAGATAAGCTGATATCAAATCTTTCGACTGTCGAGATAAATGATCTCCTGACCAAACAACGTACTTACACTGACTACAATTTGGTTAGAGAAGAGTACATTATATTGACAGAGTCGGCCCATCTAATTCCTTTAGGCAAAAGTCGCTTTCTCGAGGAGCCAAGAATTATAGAAAATGATGAAGCTAACTATCAAATTTTGCTGACCAATTTCGAGTTTAAAGGCAAAACCTACAAGCTTGAACTCGGTGAAAACATGGCATCTGTTATCCAACTGGAACGTACCATTTCAGTTTTCACTTTTTTGATCATGTTGGTTGCAATAATACTTTCGATAGTTGCAGACCTCGCATTCACCAAATTCCTACTCGCTCCATTCTACAAAATTATTGAGCAAAAACTCAATAAGGTAAACGATCCTATGAACTTTAATTATGATGCAGTTAAAACTTCGACAGAAGATTTTTTGGTTTTAGATCGAAGCATCAGTACTTTGATGAGCAAAATGGCAAACCTTCTTATTACTGAAAAAGAATTTATAGCCAATGTATCTCATGAGTTATTGACTCCCATTGCCACCTTAAGTTCAAGATTTGAAAATTTGTTGGACGGAGAAAATCTAACTGAAGCAGCTCAGAATAAGATTTTCTCAAGTTTAAAAACCCTGAGCAGATTAAAAGCAATCATTAACAGCTTATTATTAATATCAAAAGTAGAAAACAATCAATTTACAAAGCAGGATTCCATCTCCATTAAAAAGACAATTAATGATGTGTACGAAGAATTAGAGCATCGGTTACTAATGAAGAACTTGAAATTTAAGATTCATCTTATGGATGATCACAACATCAAAGGAAACCAGTCCTTAATTCATACCTTATTTATGAATGTTATCAATAACGCGATCAAATACAATGTGGACCATGGTATAATTGAAATAAGAGGCATTGTTTTAGAAAAATCATTCCAATTAGAAATAATTGACACTGGGATCGGAATGGATCAGGAAAAATCTAAAAATGTATTTAAAAGATTTGAAAGATTGGACTCTTCAGAAAAGGATAGCTACGGACTTGGCTTAGCAATTGTTCACAGTATTACTGTATTTCACGGAATCGATATACAAATTGAATCCGTGAAGAACAAGGGAACAAAAGTTAATTTCACCTTTTATAATTAAGTAAATCGTTCTTCATCAAATCTTCATGTTTGGTTAGCAACTTTGACTCAACAAATAACCGTTAATAATTTTAAAGTTATGAAAAGAACAATCTTAATGTTAGCACTAGTTGCAACTACATTTGGCGCATTTGCTCAAACTCCTGCTCAAACTACTAAACCAGTGGTTAAATCTGAAAAAAAACATGCAAAAGCCACTAAGGAAGTCGTTACCAAAACACCTGTGAAAAAGAAATCAGGCAAATAATTCTGGTTTGATAGTTTTGCCTAAACCGTCTGTGCTAGCAGACGGTTTTTTTTTACACCTAATACATAGATAAACCGCGCTTTCTGGCTATCGATTGCATGTAGGTAATCGCTTTTCGTTTCAAATTTCTCACTGTTTCTTTTGAAATACCGAATTTGATTGCAATCTGGTCCAGGGTAAGCTTCTCGTAATTCGACACCCCAAAATAATGCCTGATAATATTTCTGTCTCTATCTTTTTTTAGGGTCGCTATAAATAGATTAGCTTTAAACAATAGCTGCTCTTGCACGTCAGTGTATTTTTCATCTGGCAGAGGGGAATTGGAATCTGGAATAACATCAATTAGCTTTAGGCTTTCACTGTTTTCGACATAACTGTCAAGGGAATAAACTGGTCCCGGGTGGGTCGAGCAATCATCTACTTGATAGAGCTCTAAATTACAACGATCGGCAACTTCCTCATTAGTAGGGGATCTGGAAAGTTCTTGCTCCAGCACTTGGGTGGTCCTGTTTATCCTGCTTATTTTAACAATTTGATTAGTGGGAACTTTAATTAAAGATCTATGCTCCGCTAGGTATTTATATATATTTTGTCGGATATACCAGACTGCCAAAGATATAAACTTGAAGCCTTTGGAATCATCAAACCTTTCCACGGCGACGATTAAACCAATGTTACCTTCGGATATTAAATCCTCAAGGGTGACGTCATTGCAAACAAATGATTTCGCAACACTGATGACAAAGCGGGTATTCGAGGATATAAAAAGGTTTCTAGCAGATGCATCCCCTTTTGCCATGAGCCTTGCTAGAACAACTTCATGTTCAGGAGAAAGTATTTGAAATTTTTTAGTTTCATTAATATACCGGAAATAATTATCTGTGCCTCGGCTAGTGATCTTTGGAATTAATTTAAATTTCTTCATTTAGTTCAGTTTAAGCCGCAAATCTCTCAGGACAAAATAAAATAACCAAAAGTAAATAGATAAATACCAATAGACTTACTAAAACAACAAAACGCAGAATATAATTTTGAATTCACGTCGCATTTTGGAAAAAATGTTCAAAATTTCGAATTATCGCCTGTATAAAACTAAAAGTAAATGTGGTTACTAGAATAGTGAGGGCAAGCCTCAATTCGCATACAATGGCTTCAATATCAACAACATTTATAAAAAAAATCTTTTCTTTAAAAATTTAAATATCTATCTTTGCCGTCCCTAACGGGGAAAAGGAGATTTAATTTTAATGGCTAAGAAACAAGTAGCAGAAAAAGAACTAGAGGCTAAAACAGCTGAACTACAAGGCGCAGACGCTCGTCTGGCTGAAAAAGAAACTATTGAATCAGAAGCTGATTCAGTATCGATCGAACAGATCAAATCATCATTAGCAACACCAGATCAAGATTTTGATTGGGATGCAGATGACAAAGCATTCGGAAATTACAGTGATGAAGACCGTAAAAAGTTTGAAGACATGTATACCGATACTTTCAATCAAATCACTCAAGGTGAAATTATTAGCGGTACTGTTGTTTCAATAAACAACAAAGATGTTGTATTGAACGTTGGATTTAAATCTGATGGTTTAGTATCTACATCAGAATTCCGTGATACACCTGATTTGAAAGTTGGCGATAAAGTTGACGTTTTCGTGGAAGCTCCAGAAGATGCAAATGGCCAATTGATTTTATCTCGTAAAAGAGCTAAAACTCAAAGATCATGGGAAACCATTAATGAAGCACTTGATAATGATAGAATTATCAATGGATTTGTTAAGAGCCGTACTAAAGGTGGTCTTATTGTTGACATTATGGGAGTTGAGGCGTTCTTGCCAGGTTCTCAAATTGACATCAAACCTATCCGCGATTACGATGTATACGTGGGTAAAACAATGGAATTCAAAGTTGTTAAGATCAATCACGAGTTTAAAAACGTAGTTGTATCACATAAAATACTTATTGAAGACGACTTAGAAAGTCAAAAAGTTGAAATCGTATCTAAACTTGAAAAAGGTCAGGTATTGGAAGGAACTGTTAAAAACATTACTGACTTCGGTGTATTCATCGATTTGGGCGGTGTTGATGGACTACTTCACATTACCGATATTTCTTGGGGCCGCATAGAGCATCCGAAAGAAGTATTAAGTTTAGATGAAAAGATCAACGTAGTTGTTCTTGATTTTGATGACGAGAAAAAACGTATCGCTTTAGGCTTAAAACAATTAACTCCACATCCTTGGGAATCTTTGGATGCTAATTTAGCTGTTGGTTCTAAAGTAAAAGGAAAAATTGTTACAGTTGCTGATTACGGTGCATTCTTGGAAATCATCCCAGGTGTTGAAGGACTAATTCACGTATCTGAAATGTCATGGTCTCAAAATCTTCGCAGCCCTCAAGAATTCTTGAAAGTTGGTGATGAAATCGAAGCTGAAGTATTGACGCTAGATAGAGATGATCGCAAGATGAGCCTTGGTATCAAACAACTTACTCAAGATCCTTGGCAAAATGTTGCTGAAAGATATCCTATCGGAAGCAAACATACTGCTGTAGTTAAAAACATGACTAATTTCGGTGTTTTTGTAGAAATTGAAGAAGGAATTGATGGATTGATCCACATTTCTGACCTATCTTGGTCTAAGAAAGTAAACCACCCTAATGAATTTACTAAAGTTGGTGATACATTAGATGTTGTTGTACTTGAATTAGATGTAGAAAGCCGTAAATTAAGCCTTGGCCATAAACAACTTGAAGAAAATCCTTGGGATACTTTTGAAACTATCTTCACAGTAGATTCAATACATCAAGGTACAGTTGTAAAAGTAACAGATAAAGGTGCTGTAATTGCTTTACCATATGGTGTAGAAGGTTTTGTACCAACTAAACACATGGCTAAAGAGGACGGTTCTACAATTAAAGCTGAAGAAACCAATGACTTCAAAATCATTGAGTTCAATAAAGATGCTAAACGTATAGTTGTTTCTCATGCCCGTATCTGGGAAGAGGCTAAAGCTGAAGCTGTTGCTGAAGAGCGCGCTACTAAGAAAAAAGAAGCGAAAGCATCTAACAATGCAGTGAAGAAAGTTAAAGAATCGGTAGAAAAATCTACATTAGGTGATTTGGGTGTGTTAGCACAACTAAAACAACAAATGGAAGGCGAAGAAAACAAGGCTAAAAAATAGTTAGTTTTCCTATCAAATAATATCGAAAAGGTGCACATAATTATGTGCACCTTTTTTTATTTTTATATATATTTGCCTAATCATTAGTCAATGCAAAAAAGAACACTGCTAGACGGGCAAAAATTCCAAATCACAATTAAGAGACTTTGTCATCAATTAATTGAGAATCACGACGATTTTTCTAATACTGTTTTAATTGGTATCCAACCGAGGGGTAGTTTTTTCGCCAATAGGATTCACAGCGAACTATCTACAATCACAAAAACAACCGCCATCAAAAAAGGTAATCTCGACATCACCTTCTTTCGCGACGATTTTAGACGAAAAGATGGACTGGTATCTGCGAGCAGCAACACCATTAATTTTATTATTGAGGGTAAAAATGTGATTCTTATAGATGATGTTTTGTGGACAGGTCGTACCATAAGGGCCGCAATGGATGCACTATTAGCATACGGCAGACCCGCGAAAGTCGAATTGCTGGTATTAATCGACAGAAGGTTCTCAAGACAATTACCTATTGATCCTGATTACATTGGTTTGCAAGTAGACAGTTTGAACTCACAGCACGTAAAGGTAAGCTGGGCGGAGACTGAAGGCGAGGACAAAGTGACATTAATATCAGAAACTAATAAATAAATATGGCATCAGATCGATTATCAACACGACATCTTTTAGGTATTAAGGATATAAGCCAAAACGATATAGAATTGATTTTTGAGACGGCTGATAATTTTAAAGATGTAATCAATCGCCCCATAAAGCGCGTCCCCTCATTAAGAGACATTACTATAGCCAACATATTTTTTGAGAACTCCACCCGCACTAAACTTTCATTTGAGTTAGCGGAGAAGAGGCTATCAGCGGATGTAGTTAATTTTGCTGCGTCTTCTTCGTCCGTGAGCAAAGGAGAAACTTTGATTGATACAGTAAATAATATCCTTGCGATGAAAGTCGACATGGTTGTCATGAGGCACCCTTATGCTGGCGCTGGCGTATTTCTCAGCAAACATATAGATGCGCAAATTATAAACGCTGGAGATGGTGCTCATGAGCATCCCACACAGGCGCTATTGGATGCCTACTCAATCCGCCAGAAATTGGGGAGTGTTTCAGGAAAAAAAGTTGTCATAGTTGGAGATATATTACATTCAAGAGTGGCAATTTCAAATATTCTTTGCCTTAAGAAACTTGGCGCTGAGGTTATGGTATGCGGCCCTACGACGTTGATACCTAAATACATCGAATCTTTGGGCGTGAAGATAGAACATGACCTAAGAAAAGCCTTAAATTGGTGTGACGTGGCCAATATGCTACGCATCCAACTGGAACGTCAGGACATCAAATATTTTCCTTCTTTGAGGGAATACGCAATGATGTATGGTTTAAATAAACAAATACTTGACAGTTTAAACAAAGAAATCATTGTGATGCACCCAGGTCCAATTAACCGGGGTGTGGAAATCACCACTGACGTTGCCGACAGCAAACAGTCTATTATTTTAGAGCAAGTAGAAAATGGTGTTGCGGTAAGAATGGCTGTACTTTATCTTTTGGCAGCACAAAGAGATTAAATTCTTCATAACAATTATAATTTCTTTTCGTTTAAACCATTGTTATCAACAGATGTTAATTTCTATTGTTAACAAGACGCAATACTATTTTTATATTAGTAGCAACCATATTTGAAATCAAATGCAGAAAAAATACTTTTTTATTCCGCTATTATTAGCTGGCGGCTTAACAGCGGGCTATGGGCAGACAAGCAAATTAGTAACGCTTAATAAGAATTATCAGACCGGACTCGAACTTTTAAATAACGAAAAATATGTAGCAGCTGCACAACAATTTAGGTTAGTAGAGCAAGCCAGGGATAAACCTAGCACCCAGCAGGAAAGCAATGCAGAACTATCAATTCTTAAAGAAAATGCAAAATTTTATGCCGCAGTGTGTGCGTTGGAACTTGGAAACTCTGATGCAGAAAGTCTTTTCCAAAACTTCATAAAAGAATATCCATTAAATGCTAACACAAAGCTGGCTTACTTTCATGTAGGTAAATCATATTTCGCCCAAAAGAACTATACTAAGGCATTAGAGTGGTTTGAAAAAACAGACCCTTCTACCCTTTCCGCAAAGCAAAGAATCGAATATCAATTTAAACAAGGGTATTCTTATTTTGAATTAAACAATATTGAAAAAGCAGAACCGCTTTTTGAAATTGTTAAAAAAGATGAATCACCTTTTCAGGAAAGTGCAACTTATTATTTTGCTTATATCAACTACTTAAACAAAGAGTATAAAACAGCTTTAAGCAATTTCGAAAAATTAAAAGGATCTCCAACGTATGAAGCAAGTTATCCTTATTACATAACTTCAATGTATTACCTGGATGAGCGTTATGATGACGTGATTAGTTATGCAGTGCCTATTCTGAGAACTTCCAAACAACAATATGAAGCAGACATGTTAAGTCTGATTGCGGCCTCTTACTTCGCGAAATCAGATTACATAAACGCAGAAAAGTACTTTGCTGAATTCTATTCAAAAGACAAATCGAACATTAAGAACAATCTTTTTACCTATCAATACGGTTACGCGCTATTTCAATTGAAGAAATATTCACAGTCAGTATCTGTTTTAGAAAAACTGAGTGCCGACGATATCTATCTTCAAAGCGGTATGTATACGTTGGGGCGTTCCTTTATCGAACTAAAAAGTAAAGAAAAAGCAAGAAGCGCTTTCTTCAGAGCTTCAAGGTTAGATTTTGATAAATTTATTCAAGAAGAATCATGGATTAATTACGCAAGACTAAGTTACGAACTGGATTTTAACCAGCAGGCATTAGAAGCCACTCAAAATTTTTTAAAGCAATTTCCTACCTCAAGAAAAGTTAATGAAGCAAAAACCCTACTGGGCGAAATTTTGCTGACTAGTAAAAATTACCAGGCTGCCATAGACATATTGGAACCAATCCAAAACAAATCTGCAGAAGCCAAGGAAGCTTACCAAAAAGTAACCTACTTCAGAGGTTTGGAATTTTATAACGAACGTGCGTTTCCCAATGCCTTATCTATGTTTTTGCGATCAGAGAAATTTCCACAGGATGAGGAAATACTGGCTTTGAGTACCTATTGGAAAGCAGAAGCTTCTTATGAACTCAGGAAATTTGGCGAAGCGGTAACTCATTTTGAAACGTTTCTGGACATGCCGGGTGCTCAGAAAACAGGGGTATATAATTTCGCGAATTATGCGCTAGCCTATTCTGCCTTTGAAGATGAGAAATACAGCAAGGCAGCTAACTATTTCGAGAAATTCCTAAACGGGAACGACAAAGATCAAAAAACTGTAAATGATGCGATCATTAGACTTGCAGACTCCTATTTTGTGAGCAAGAGCTACGGAAATGCCCTTGTAAATTACAATAAGATTATTGCCAGCAAAGCTACAGGCGAAGATTATGCATTGTTTCAGCGAGGTATGATTCAAGGTTTGGACAATCAGAACGATGCAAAAATTGCGACCATGCAAGACCTGCTTAAACAATTTTCAAACTCTAACTATGCTGACGATGCTGGCTTTGAAACTGCGTATACCTATTTTAACAAGGGAGACTTTGAAAAGTCGAAGTCTGACTTAATCAGCCTGGTAAGTAAGTACCCAAACAGCAGCTATGTTCCTAGAGCGCTGGTAACCATCGGCTTAGTTCAATACAATCAAGATAAAGACGACGAGGCACTGGAATCCTTTAAAAAAGTAATTAGAGAATATGCAAGTTCTGAGGAAGCAAAGCAAGCACTAGAGTCTATCAAAAACATTTATGTTGACAGAGGAGATTCAGAAGGATTTATTGCCTATGCTAACTCAACTCCACTCGGAAATTATTCTATGGCTGAGCAAGATAATATCGTTTTTCAGGCCGCAAATAACAGGTATTTGAAAGGCGATTTCAAAGGGGCTTTCGAAGCAGTTAATGCTTATTTCGATAAATTTCCAAAAGCTATACATGATAAGGAAGCGAAATTTGTTAGGGCCGAGTCGCTGGTAAAACTTGACCGCCCACTGGAAGCAGTACCAGATTATGAATTTATCTTAAATGACTGGACAAGTGACTACACTGAAAGATCGTTGGTTAGCATCTCAAAGTTGTTCCTGGATCAGAAAAAATACAACGAAGCAATCGTATACCTTAAAAGGCTGGAGACCACTGCAGACTATAAATCACACTACAGCTATGCCATCAACAATCTATTAAAAGCGTATGACGCGCTTAATATGCCGGATGACATGGTCAAGTATGTGCAGCTTATTAAAGAATCTGAAAAAGGTTCGCAGGAAGAAAAAAATAGCGCAGATCTATATGCCGGGAAAGCCTATCTGTTGAAAGCAGATACTGCGATGGCTATTAAGTCGTTCAACAATGTAGTTGCGAAAACGAAAACGATAGCAGCTGCAGAGGCAAAATATAACCTGGCTGCCCTTCAATATGCCAAAGGCGATTTTAAAACCTCAACAAAAACATGTTTTGACCTGATCAATAATATGCCATCTTACGATTATTGGGTGGCCAAATCATTTATACTACTTTCAGATAATTATGTGGCTTTAAAAGACAACCTTCAAGCAAAAAGCACATTATTAAGTATCATAGACAACTATGATGGTAAAGATGATATTATTCCTATCGCTAAAGAGAAATTACAAAAAATTAAATAAGATGAGATTAACCAATCTAACATATATAACCATTATAAGCCTAACCACGCTAACTTTTACGGCCAGGGCGCAGGACACAAAAAAAGTTGAGGAAAAGGTCGTAACAGAAGAAATCGAGGTAGTAAGGCCTTATAAACCTGTACTGGCAGAAGCAGTGAAGCTCAGGAGAAGCCCAGATCTGAACGACGTAAAGACATATAAGGCCAAATTTAATTACAGTTTAACCGATCGTAAATTAGATTTAAACTCAGACATCAATAAGCTACAGGCTCAACAAGTTGCAGATGAGAAAAAAGCCGAGCTAATCAATAATTATGTTAAAGGTGGGTTTGGAAGTGCAAAGACCATATTTGGAGAAGCTTATGTAAATATTGGAGATGATCCGGCGCTGCAGGCTGGTGCATTTTTTCAACATTTCAGCCAATCTGGCAAAATAAATAAACAACAATCTGATCAGCAAAAGCTGAGTGCTTTTGGAAGAAGTATCGGTGATGCGTATACCCTAAATGGAAAAATAACTTTTCAGAGAAACGGAATGTATTTCTATGGAATAGATCCCGCTAACGCAGCTCAAAACCTTAACCCTGAAAAGCAAGTCCTAAATTACTTTGAGGCCGAAGGTGAGATTGTAAATAAATTTACGGACGATCCTGATGCATTAAGCTACGCAGCTAAAGTAAATGGCTACCTATGGAGTGATAAATTCAACGCCAATGAAAATTCAATTGTGCTAAATGGTTATTTGAACAAACGCATCAGTAGTTTCAACCTTGGTTTAGCCGCATCAACAGAATTTGGTAGCACTAAAGATTCAATTGCAAGCGTTGGAAACAACCTCTTAAAATTGAATCCATACATTCGCCTGCAGGCCAAAGGTGTTAGAATAAATGCAGGTATAAATTTCGTTCAGGAATTTGGAGCATTTTCATCAACCAGGATATTCCCAGCAGTTACGGCAGATTTCACCCTTATACCAGACTACCTCCAAATATTCGGAGAGGTTAAAGGTGATGTGAACCGTAACTCCTTGAAACAATTTACAGATGAAAATCCATTTCTAAATAGCAACATCACCATCAGAAATTCTTTTGAAAAGCTTAGCATAAGCGGTGGGATCAAAGGAACGGGTGGGCCAGGCTTTGGGTATAAAGCAAGATTTTACCATAAGTCTATCGAAGATATGCCGCTCTTCGTTAACAACTTCTATAAGCCAAATAAATTCGATGTTATTTACGATTATGGAACTATGAAACTCAACGGATTAGAAGGCGAGCTGTCAGTTCAGGTTAGTGATGCTTTGAAATGGACAGGAAAAGTAAACTTTGATGATTACGCTCCAGCTGCAGAGACACAAAGCTGGTTTAAGCCGCTCCTGCGCGTTAGTTCTGATTTAATGTACAACATTACCAAAGAACTAACACTCAATGCTTCTGTAGCTATACAAGATGACAGCAAAGCGAAGTTATATACTACCGCTCCGGCAAATCCTTATCTTGTTCCTATCCCGGCACAAGAAACAGTAACCACCGTGAAGGGATTTGTAGACCTAGGTGTAGGTGCTAATTATAAGATAAATAACAAATTCTCTGCATTTGCAAGAGCCAACAACCTGTTAAATTCAACTTACAGTAGATATTTATATTATGAAGTTATTGGTCTGAACATATTTGGCGGAATCAGTTATTCCTTCTAACAGGTTTGAATTATTAGTTGGTTGGTATGGAATTATAATTTATTTTTACAAAAATGGATATCTCATCATACCTTAAAGTATTATTAAAAACCCAAAAAGAAGTTGGAGTTGCGGGCTTGGGCACATTTTTTAAAAAGAAAATAGCGGGTAGGTATGATAGCGAATCTCATTCATTTATCCCACCCAATTACCTATTAAGCTTTACCACAGATGTTTCAGAAGACACATTATTAAGAGATTATATCTGTAAGAAAAGAAATATTTCGGCAGAATCGGCAGATTATTTCATAAATGGCTTCGCGCAAGATATCAATGGTCAAATTGATCAACATGAGAAAGCAATCCTGGCTGAACTGGGTACAATCACCAAAAATAACGGTGAATGGATAATCGAAAAAACAGAAAATGAATCAGCAGATTTCGGTTTTTATGGCCTGCCACCAATTTCTGAAAGTGTTGCTGAGGCGAACACTGAGGTTAATGATGAGATTGACTACCCATCACAAACACAAGATACATCAGAATTAGAAGATCAATTAATCGAAGAGGAACCTCAGAAAATTTTTGAAAGCGAAACATTCACACCCGAAACGTCCATTGAAGATACAACAGGCCAAAAAACTTCATCACACGAAACGACGACCGAAGATTTAACCACACTGGAAAGTGATGATCAGGAAGTTTATGAAGAAATTTCAGAACAACCCCCAGTTGAATACCGTCCAATTAGCGATGAAACACAAGTCGACTCAGAAAATCACTTTTCTGGACAACCAGCTATTATTGAAACAGCTGAAACATTAGAGGAAACTGAAATTCCCGAAAGTGCAAATACAGAAACAGAGAGTGATGAAATCCCATTAGTTCCAACTAAAACAGTTGAAACAAATCAAGCTATAGATTCTTTAGAAGAGAAGCAAAAAGTTATTAAAGCTGACGCAGCTAATATTTGGCATTTCGACCGTGCAAATTCATCACCAAAAACCGTTAAAAATGACCCTGTTTCAGGATCGGATGGTCAAGGTATTGCAACTTGGCTGAAAATTCTGATTGGATTTTTGATATTGGTTGTTGCCGTTGTAGCACTGTATCTATTAAAACCTTCAATTTTTCAATCTGGTCCGGCAAAAGTAGTTAAGACTGCAACGGTCAAAACTTCTCCACCGGTCTCAAAACCAATTGTAGTAGATACCATATCTAAAGTGGATACCATAAAAGTTTCTACACCAGCTATAGACACTTTGAAAACTACGGTTCCTGTCGACTCTGCTACAACATGGGAAATAATTGGCGCTTCGTTAACAAAAAAAGAAGTAAAACAATATATCGCTGAGATGAAGGCAAAAGGTATTGTTGCAAAGCCCATACCCGGATTACCCGGACGCAGAATACATATGAGCATTGCAACCTTCAATGATGAAAAAAGTGCAAGGGAGGCTCGAAAAGTATTAGTCAAAAAATTAAGAGACGACGAGCTCTACGTACAGGAAAATAAACACACATACAAACCATTATAACATGATTTTATTATTACAAGGTGCTACGGATACGGCTACCAAACTTCTTGATTCAGCAAATAACCTTACTCAGCCAATCGCAACGGCACCACCGGAACTTCATTTTATAGACCTGCTATTTAAAGGGGGTTGGGTAATGATCCCGCTGGCACTTCTTGCTTTTATGGGCTTGGTCATTTTCGTTGAGCGCTACATCACCATTAGAAAAGCATCGAAAAATGAGTCTAATCTGATGCTTCAGATCAAACAGTACATACATGATGGCAGACTAGATAACGCCATCGCATTGTGCAAGAACAATAACTCCCCACTGGCCAGAATGTTGGAGAAAGGTCTGAAAAGAATTGGTCGTCCAATCAAAGATATCGAGGCAGCAATAGAGAACAATGGGAAGCTTGAAGTATCCAAATTAGAAAAGAATATTGGCATATTGGGTATCGTTGCCGGTATAGCTCCCATGTTAGGTTTCGTGGGTACTATTATTGGAGTGATTACTATATTCCATGATGTGTCCATAAAAGGTGCAATTGAAATCGGAACTATTTCTGGTGGACTTTATACTAAAATGATTACATCGGCAACAGGTTTAATAATCGGTATCATTTCATACGTATTGTACCATATCCTAAATATGATGGTTGAACGCATCATTTTAAGAATGGAAACTGACGCGATTGAATTTATTGATTTATTAGAGGAGCCAGGAAAATAATGAATTTACGCAAAAGAAATAAAGCAACAGTAGAGGTGCATACCTCTGCGCTGAATGACATCATGTTCTTCCTGATGCTGTTCTTCCTTTTGGCTTCCGCTGTAGTGAATCCAACCGTAGTTAAATTGCTGCTTCCACAATCTTCCAGTGGCCAACAATCCACTGCTAAAAAAGCCGTTACAGTAACAATAGATGAAAATCTGAAGTACACGATAGATAAAAAACCAGTAACCATAGAAGAACTTGAGCCAGCATTAGCAGCTTATCAAAAAGTAGCCCCAGATCTGACCATTCTTTTATATGTTTCAAGGAATGTGACCTATCAAGAGGGTTTCGTTGTAAATGATATTGCTAACAAATTAAAATTGAAACTTGTTGTAGCCGTAGAACCTAAAAAATAATGAACTATAGAGCTCAAAATGTACCTGAAGAAAACAATTATCCCAAAGCAATTGCTATTGCCAGCGGGATAATGGCCTTTCTTTTATTAATTAGCTTTTTTATCGTCATTGGATCATTCCAACCAGTGGAAGAAGCAGGTATGGGTGGTATGGTTGTAAATTATGGAACCTCAAAAGAAGGTATGGGGGATGACTACACCAGTATTGAAGAACCCTCTTCAGATCCTAATGCCAATGGGAAAGCACCGGATAAAGTTACGCCGGAAGACAAAGTGACCCCCACTACTTCCAGTGAAAATAGTGATAAAGCAATTCAAACTCAAAATACAGATGACGCAATTGCGGTAAATACGAAGCCAACCAAAGCAAACAATACCACTCCTACTCCTGTTACGGAAGACAAACCTTCCAAACCGGTAATTAATCAAAATGCGCTTTACAAGGGCAAAAAGAATACCGGTCAGGGCCGAGGCGACGGAACTGGTAGCACGCCAGGAAATCAAGGTGATCCAGATGGAGATCCTAATGCATCCAATTATGGTGAAGGTGGATCAGGTTTTGGAGAAACCCCTATCGACCTCAGAAAGTTTACTGACCTCGTATTACCACAAGATGATGGACAAAAAACTGGTAAGGTTGCTGTTCGCATCAAAGTTAATAGAAGTGGCCAGGTTTTGGATGCTACTCCCGGTGTTAAAGGCACTACCTTGAACGACAGGGAACTATGGCAAAAATGCAAAGATGCTGTCATGAAGGCGCGTGTTACCCAATCAGAAGGTGGGCCGGATGTTCAACTGAAAGTAGTCATATTCTATTTCAAGGTAAAATAACCTACCGTTTTTACAGGCTGAGTAATGGATTATAAAACTACAATCGAATACTTGTATGAAAGACTACCTATGTTCACCAGAATTGGTGCAGTAGCTTTCAAAAAAGATCTTCACAACACAATAGCGTTATGTAACGCATTAGGAAACCCTGAAAATAAATTCAAGTCTGTACACATCGCCGGTACCAATGGAAAAGGCTCAACCTCCCATATGCTGGCTGCTATTTTTCAACAGGCAGGATACAAGACTGGACTTTACACCTCCCCCCATTTAAAGGACTTCAGAGAACGCATCAAAATTAACGGTGTGATGGTTACGGAAAATTTTGTCGTAGAATTTGTTACACACCAAAAGGCACTAATTGAAGAACTAAATCCTTCTTTTTTTGAAGTCACAGTAGCCATGGCTTTCTCCTATTTTGAAAAAGAACAGGTAGATATCGCAATAATTGAAGTTGGCCTGGGTGGACGATTGGACTCCACCAACATTATAAATCCAGAACTTTCTGTGATCACTAATATCAGCCTTGACCACACCAATATCCTGGGAAATACTATAACAGAGATTGCTTCAGAGAAGGCTGGAATCATCAAATCCAGTGTGTCGATCGTTATTGGCGAGCACGACACTGAAGCAGATCCAGTATTCATAAATAAAGCAGCAGAGACACAAAGTGCAATTAATTTCGCATCGGGAGATCTAAAAGTGATTGATATAAAACCTAATGCAGAGCTATTGCAACTGTCAGTCGCTAATGATGATGGTATCTTATATAAAGACCTATTACTTGATCTAACTGGTTCCTACCAACAAAAAAATCTACTTACAGTTTTAAAAGCAATAGAACTTCTTAATTCAAAAGGATTTCCTGTTGATGAGTCTGCAATCAGAAATGCACTTAGAAACGTAAAGTCTTTAACTGGACTCCAGGGAAGATGGCAAATACTGGGAAGTCATCCACTTATCATATGCGACACTGGGCATAACCAAGCAGGTATTCAAGAAGTAGTAAAAAATATTAAGGCCACGCCATACGATAAACTTCATATGGTAATTGGAATGGTTAAGGACAAAGACATCAGTGGTGTACTCCAACAATTGCCAATAGAAGCAACCTACTACTTTTGTCAGCCACATTTGGAGCGCGCACTCCCTGCAATCGAACTTATGGAAAGTGCAAAGATGTTTAATCTGAATGGTGATTCATACCAATCTGTTTCCAAAGCTTTAGAAGCTGCAAAAGCGAATGCTGGTGAAAAAGACCTGATATTTGTTGGAGGAAGCACATTTGTAGTAGCGGAAATACTATAATATCTTTACACAAAATTAAACATGGAGTTAAGGTAAGTAACTACCTTTAAATCCATTATAAGACCTAATAGATGAGAAAAAGATTAGCATTTTTTTTTATACTTTCATGCATGATCAGCACTGCAGGTGTTGCGCAATCGAAAAAGACCATTACAACCACTAAAACATTTCCAGCCAATGTTGCCCGTCCAAAACTGGTTATTGGCATGGTGATAGACCAAATGCGTTGGGACTATTTGTACAGGTATTACAATAGATATTCAAACGGTGGCTTTAAACGACTAATAAATGAAGGATTTTCTGCAGAGAATACTTTCATTCCCTATACACCAACATATACCGCCTGCGGTCATGCAAGCATATATACCGGCTCGGTACCCGCATTAAATGGAATAATAGGTAATGATTGGTATGACAGGCAATTAAAGAGAAACATTTATTGCGCTGAGGACACTTCAGTTACCAGCGTAGGAAGCAATACGACTGCCGGAAAGATGTCTCCTAAAAACTTATTGGTAACCACTATTACAGATGAACTCCGCCTGGCCACTAACTTTAAAAGTAAGGTGATCGGAATTTCCCTTAAAGACAGAGGTTCAATTATGCCTGCCGGTCATTCTGCAAATGCTGCATACTGGTACGATGGTCAAACAGGCGATTGGATTACGAGCACCCATTACATGACGGAACTTCCTTCATGGCTTGCAGACTACAATAAAATAAAATTGGCCAATAAGTTCTACGATAAAAACTGGAATACACTTTACCCGTTGAATACCTATGCTCAAAGTACAGCCGACAATAAAGTTTATGAAGGTAAGGCCAGAGGTGAAGAAACACCTACTTTTCCACACCCCCTGAAGCTATACATTGGTAAAAATTACGACATCATTAGAAGCACACCCTATGGAAATACCATGACTTTAGATTTGGCAAAGCTTGCCATACTATCCGAAAATCTTGGTAAAGGTGAAGCGACCGACTTTCTCGCCGTGAGCTGCTCTTCAACAGATTATGTTGGTCACCAATACGGTCCGAACTCTATTGAGGCCGAAGACACTTATTTAAGATTAGATAGAGATCTAGAGGAGTTTTTCAATTACCTGGATAAAACTATTGGAAAAGGGAACTACCTATTCTTTTTATCCGCAGATCACGGTGCAGCGCATGTTCCTGGCTTCATGGAAGAAAATAAATTACCTGGCGGGCTTTATAGTGATTCTCAGGTAATTAAATCATTGAACACGCTGATTGAAGATAAATTTAAAGTGAAGAAAGCTATCATCACATCCACCAACAGTCAGCTTTACTTTGATCACGAAGCGATTAAAGATGCAAAAGCAGACTTTACTGCAATAAAAGCATTATCAATTGAAATGCTTAGAAGAGAAGATGCAGTAATGGATGCATTTGATCTGGAAAAATTAGCAACAGAAACTATCCAGGAGCAAATTAAAAAAGCAGTTACCAACGGTTACAACGCCAAAAGGAGTGGAGATGTTTATTATGTACTAAAATCCAACTATTTTGGTGGAGGTAAAACAGGAACCACACATGGCTCCTGGAATCCATATGACTCCCATATCCCATGTGTATTTATGGGTTGGCACGTTAAACCAGGTAAAACCAACAAGACTCATTACATGACAGATATTTCCGCAACTTTAGCGGCTATGCTTCAAATTCAAATGCCTAGCGGTTGTGTTGGAGAGCCAATCACCGAATTGACAAATCAACAGTAAACTTATAAATGGTAAAAATAATAAAGCCGTTTTGAGCATATCAAAACGGCTTTATTAGTATCAATAAATTATTCTAATTAACTGTGTATCCAGCTAAATTTATACTCCATGGTAGGATTATTCATTCGCTCCGCAACACGTAATAACCTGTTCGGTAACGCCATAATGTAGTCTCTTGCTTTCTCTCCAGCTTCATTAAGATCACGCATGCTTTCCAGCTTCCATTCCTCTATTAATTGTTGCATGATCTCTACATAATCAACCGCAGTGTAAACACCGAGACGTTGAGCAGCATCAGTAAAATGACCAAATGTTTGACCGATCTTCATACCCATTTCTCTTAAAAAGTGTGCTGGCATCACAATCTTCTTTCTCATCATATCTTCGAAAGCGATCATAGCTTCATTAGGATCAACCTCGAAAATCTTACTCATAAAATCTTTATAAGCTTTAGCATGACGAGCCTCATCAGAAGCAATTAACCCACACATCTTTGAAAGCAGCACATCTCCATCTTTCTTGGCAAGTGATGCCACCCTTCTGTGAGAAATATTCGTAGCTAACTCTTGAAAGCTGGTATATATAAAGTTTCTGTAGGGATCATGTCCGGTACCTATATCAAAACCATCAGCAATTAGATATTGGGTAGATATTTCCATCTGCCTCATATCAACCCTGCCAGATAAATAAAGATATCTATTTAATAAATCACCGTGCCTGTTTTCTTCAGCAGTCCAATGACGAACCCACTTCATCCAGCCGCCTTCTTCATTCCTGGTAATTCCATCAACCATGCTTAACCAAGACTCGTAAGTCGGTAAAGCCTCTTCTGTAATGGTATCACCAATCAACACCGCTACAAGATCATAAGATAGATCTCTGGCATTTTCACGTAAAAGCTTTATATCCTGGAAAAAAGTATCACTGGTAGAATCTGGCAAAAAATCAGATGGCTGCCAATTTGTGTCAATTGGCTTCAAGTATGTGCCCATCATATCAAGCATATAATTCTCTATGTGTAGCATCACTTCCCTTCTTTTCTCTGCGAAAAAGCTCATTGTTATCCCGTTTTAAATTTGTATCAAATATATCAAAACTTTCGCAGAAAGCAGATGCTTAACTGAATGTTAATTAGGTATTATGCTTTTAAACGGCTTGATTTAACATTTACATTGACCAAATTGGATCAAAACTGTCCAGATTTTTGTTTACATCCTGTTTGCAGGAAGTGGGTGTGCATGTATTGGGGCCGGTGCAGCGGCAGAGATTTTGTTTTGAGGTTAGAGGTGTTTGATTTTGGTTTATGTTATAAACAAGAATACCCTGTAGTTTTCACTACAGGGTATCTTTAAGATCTGGCACCGACCTACTCTCCCACGTGTTACCGCAGTACCATCGGCTCTGGTGGGCTTAACTTCTCTGTTCGGAATGGGAAGAGGTGGACACCACCGATATAGGCACCTGAATATTTTAAATGTTTAGCAGTTAGTATTTAGATTTTACTAGTTAGCTAGTATCCGGACGATTTGTCTAAATACTAAGTACTATGTACTAAATACAACAGTAAACAATGACATATTATTGAAAGAAGTTAGTTAGGAAGAACAAACAACAGTTCTATGCTCTTGAAAGCTTCGGATTATTAGTATTACTCGACTTTGATGTCGCCATCTTTACATCTGTAACCTATCAACGTAGTAGTCTGCTACGGTCCTATATGGAATTCTCATCTCGTGGCTAGTTTCGCACTTAGATGCTTTCAGCGCTTATCTATTCCCAGCGTAGCTACTCTGCAATGCCCCTGGCGGAACAACAGATTCACTAGAGGCTAGTCCAACCCGGTCCTCTCGTACTAAGGTCAGCCCCACTCAAAATTCCAACGCCCACAACAGATAGGGACCGAACTGTCTCGCGACGTTCTGAACCCAGCTCGCGTGCCACTTTAATCGGCGAACAGCCGAACCCTTGGGACCTTCTCCAGCCCCAGGATGTGACGAGCCGACATCGAGGTGCCAAACCTCCCCGTCGATATGAGCTCTTGGGGGAGATCAGCCTGTTATCCCCAGCGTACCTTTTATCCTTTGAGCGATGGCCCTTCCATGCAGAACCACCGGATCACTATATCCGTCTTTCGACCCTGATCGACTTGTCTGTCTCACAGTCAAGCAAGCTTATGCTATTGCACTCCTCATACGGTTACCAAGCGTATTGAGCTTACCTTTGAAAGCCTCCGTTACCTTTTTGGAGGCGACCACCCCAGTCAAACTACCCATCAAACAATGTCCTCCATTAGATGGAGTTAGACACCGAATACAGAAAGGGTGGTATTTCAACGTTGACTCCACGACGCCTGGCGACGCCGCTTCATAGTCTCCCACCTATCCTACACATCCTGTATCCAATGTCAATGTTAAATTGTAGTGAAGGTGCATGGGGTCTTTCCGTCCCGTTGCGGGTACCCGGCGTCTTCACCGGGACCACAATTTCACCGAGCTCATGGCTGAGACAGCGCCCAGATCGTTACACCATTCGTGCAGGTCGGAACTTACCCGACAAGGAATTTCGCTACCTTAGGACCGTTATAGTTACGGCCGCCGTTTACTGGGGCTTCGATTCAATGCTTCTCCTTGCGGATGACATCCCCTCTTAACCTTCCAGCACCGGGCAGGTGTCAGGCCTTATACTTCATCTTTCGATTTTGCAAAGCCATGTGTTTTTGTTAAACAGTCGCCTGGGCCTTTTCACTGCGGCTGACATTGCTGCCAGCGCCCCTTCTCCCGAAGTTACAGGGCCATTTTGCCGAGTTCCTTAGCCATGATTCACTCGAGCACCTTAGAATTCTCTTCCCGGATACCTGTGTCGGTTTGCGGTACGGGTTTTTATAACCTGAAGCTTAGCGGTTTTTCTTGGAAGTCTGATTACCTGCGCTATCCACTTACCCGAAGGCTCGCGGTACTATCGGCGTTCAGCTAGGTCTGCGGATTTACCTACAGTCCCAATACCTACAGCCTTTAACGATCTATTCCGTCAGATCGCGGCAGTGTCACTACTCCGTCCCCACATCGCAGTTATAAAAAGTACGGAAATATTAATCCGTTGTCCATCGAATATCCCTCTCGGGTTCTCCTTAGGCCCCGACTAACCCTGATCCGATTAGCGTTGATCAGGAAACCTTATCCTTTCGGTGGGCGGGTTTCTCGCCCGCCTTATCGTTACTTATGCCTACATTTGCTTTTCCAGAAGCTCCACCACAACTTACGTCATAGCTTCGCTGCCGCTGGAATGCTCCCCTACCGTAATATTAATATTACCCATAGCTTCGGTGTACAATTTAATGCCCGTTTATTATCCATGCCCGATCGCTCGACTAGTGAGCTGTTACGCACTCTTTAAATGAATGGCTGCTTCCAAGCCAACATCCTAGCTGTCTATGCAATCGGACCTCGTTAGTTCAACTTAACTGTAACTTGGGGACCTTAGCTGATGGTCTGGGTTCTTTCCCTCTCGGCGCGTGACCTTAGCACCCCGCGCCTCACTGCAGTGTATATTAAATAGCATTCGGAGTTTGTCTGGATTTGGTAGGATTTGACTCCCCCGCACCCAATCAGTAGCTCTACCTCTAGTTAACTTAACCACCACGCTGTTCCTAAAAACATTTCGGGGAGTACGAGCTATTTCCCAGTTTGATTAGCCTTTCACCCCTACCCACAGATCATCCGGAAACTTTTCAACGTTTATCGGTTCGGTCCTCCAGTACGTGTTACCGCACCTTCAACCTGTCCATGGGTAGATCACAAGGTTTCGCGTCTACCTCCCCTGACTATACGCCCTATTCAGACTCGCTTTCGCTTCGGATCCGTGTCTTAAACACTTAACCTTGCCAGAGAAGAGTAACTCGTAGGCTCATTATGCAAAAGGCACGCCGTCACGCCACCTGGACGCTCCGACCGCTTGTAAGCACACAGTTTCAGGTTCTATTTCACTCCCCTGTTCGGGGTTCTTTTCACCTTTCCCTCACGGTACTGGTTCACTATCGGTCTCTCAGGAGTATTTAGCCTTACCGGATGGTGCCGGCAGATTCCCACAAGGCGTCTCCGACCTCGCGGTACTCAGGATACTACTAGACTAATGGTACTTACGTGTACGAGGCTCTCACTCTATATTGCCAGGCTTCCCATCCTGTTCCACTTCATTGCATTATAATCATATCGTAGTCCTACAACCCCACATATGCCGTAACATAAGTGGTTTGGGCTCTTTCCCGTTCGCTCGCCACTACTTAGGAAATCATTATTATTTTCTCTTCCTCTGCTTACTTAGATGTTTCAGTTCGGCAGGTTTGCGTATTATATACGACTAGTCTTCAACTAGCCAGGTTTCCCCATTCGGAAATCACCGGATCAATTCATATTTGCTAATCCCCAGTGCTTATCGCAGCTTATCACGTCCTTCATCGCCTCTGAGAGCCAAGGCATCCCCTGTGTGCTCTTATTTACTTTCTTCTCTCCATAGCCTTTTGCGCCTATGGAAATGCTTTTTTTGATCATTGTTAACTCTTTACGAACAAAATACATAGTACATAACTGCCACTAACTTCCCTGTCCGGATAAATCCTTCTGTTCAGTACATCGTAACGTGTACATAACTGTTTCTTCTGTCCAAGCTAACAACCTATCTATTGTTGTTTGCTCTTCTTTTTTAACTTCTTCCAATATGTCAAAGAACTTTTCAATCCCGGGTCGGCTGTTGCCAGTTTCCCTATTTCTGTACCTTTTATATTAAGTACCGGTGATGGTGGAGAATAACGGAGTCGAACCGTTGACCTCCTGCGTGCAAGGCAGGCGCTCTAGCCAGCTGAGCTAATCCCCCTTAAGATTCAATATGTAGTCCCGAGCAGATTTGAACTGCTGACCCCTACATTATCAGTGTAGTGCTCTAACCAAACTGAGCTACGGGACTAATTGTCTTTACTGCAGTATGAGAACACTATGTGATGTTTCATCCTATGGGTTTTCTTTTTTGAGATCTTGTGTCATTTATATCATTTTACGTAGCGAGTAGTCAATCCTACTCCAGAAAGGAGGTATTCCAGCCGCACCTTCCGGTACGGCTACCTTGTTACGACTTAGCCCCAGTTATCGGTTTTACCCTAGGACGCTCCTTGCGGTTACATACTTTAGGTACCCCCAACTTCCATGGCTTGACGGGCGGTGTGTACAAGGCCCGGGAACGTATTCACCGCGTCATTGCTGATACGCGATTACTAGCGAATCCAACTTCAAGAGGTCGAGTTGCAGACCTCTATCCGAACTGTGAATGGCTTTTTGAGATTTGCTTGCTGTTACCAGCTTGCTGCCCTCTGTACCATCCATTGTAGCACGTGTGTAGCCCCGGACGTAAGGGCCATGATGACTTGACGTCGTCCCCTCCTTCCTCTCTGTTTGCACAGGCAGTCTGTTTAGAGTCCCCACCTTAACGTGCTGGCAACTAAACATAGGGGTTGCGCTCGTTGCGGGACTTAACCCAACACCTCACGGCACGAGCTGACGACAGCCATGCAGCACCTAGTTTCGTGTGATTGCTCACTGATCTATCTCTAAATCATTCACTAACTTTCAAGCCCGGGTAAGGTTCCTCGCGTATCATCGAATTAAACCACATGCTCCTCCGCTTGTGCGGGCCCCCGTCAATTCCTTTGAGTTTCACCCTTGCGGGCGTACTCCCCAGGTGGAATACTTAACGCTTTCGCTTAGCCGCTAACTGTATATCGCTAACAGCGAGTATTCATCGTTTAGGGCGTGGACTACCAGGGTATCTAATCCTGTTTGATCCCCACGCTTTCGTGCCTCAGCGTCAATAAAACCATAGTAAGCTGCCTTCGCAATCGGTGTTCTGTGACATATCTATGCATTTCACCGCTACTTGTCACATTCCGCCTACCTCTAGTTCATTCAAGCTCATCAGTATCAAAGGCACTGCGATGGTTGAGCCACCGTCTTTCACCCCTGACTTAATAAGCCGCCTACGCACCCTTTAAACCCAATAAATCCGGATAACGCTTGGATCCTCCGTATTACCGCGGCTGCTGGCACGGAGTTAGCCGATCCTTATTCCTTCGGTACATTCAGCTTCCTACACGTAGAAAGGTTTATTCCCGAATAAAAGCAGTTTACGACCCAGAGGGCTGTCTTCCTGCACGCGGCATGGCTGGTTCAGAGTTGCCTCCATTGACCAATATTCCTTACTGCTGCCTCCCGTAGGAGTCTGGTCCGTGTCTCAGTACCAGTGTGGGGGGTCATCCTCTCAGATCCCCTAGTCATCGTCGCCTTGGTGGGCCGTTACCCCGCCAACTAGCTAATGACACGCATGCCCATCTTATTCCTATAAATATTTGATCATTACTCAATGCTGAGCTGTGATTTTATGCGGTGTTAATCCGAATTTCTTCGGGCTATCCCCCTGAATAAGGTAGGTTGCATACGCGTTACGCACCCGTGCGCCACTTTTCGATTAGTGCAAGCACCAATCTATCGTTCGACTTGCATGTATTAGGCCTGCCGCTAGCGTTCATCCTGAGCCAGGATCAAACTCTCCATTGTAAAATGTGTTGTTTGAACGCTGACCATTCTTAACTTAATTAATAATAGTCTTTATTCTATTTGTATTGTCTGATAGAAATTAACTCTAAAATAATAGCACTGGTATCATGTACTTTGAATCAGCACTCTCTTACCTCGCTACGCTATAAATGACATCTCTTTAATGAACTTGTCGGAATCTCCTCGCGGTTCTCCCTTCTATATCTTATAAACATGATCCCTGTGTTTCTGCAAGGTCTTTATCATCCCCGCATCTGTTTAAAATCACATCCTTTCAATCTTTGTTATACTTACCAGACTCCGTCCGGTAAATCCCCGTTTTGTTGGGACTGCAAAGGTAAGAATCTTTTTGATCTTGTCAAGCTTTTTTTAATCTTTTTTTTAAAGTCCTTTAAAACCCTAAAACAAATAACTCAACAATCTCAATCCCTTACCCCAGCTTATCAATGTACTAATCCCTAACTACCCCAATCATTCTTATCCTTCCCTCCGTAGCGGGTTGCAAAAGTAGAAAAAATTTCAACCACACCAAACATTTATATCAACTAATTTGTTAACCTCAGCTAACACCCTAATAAACAACAAGAAAAAGTTGAACCCAGTGGTGTGCCTATACCACCGGCAGCAAAAGGCGTAATAAAAACAAGGGATTTGCAACGGGTCAGTAACGGGTTAGTAACGGGTCTGCAACGGCTCAAGCCGTCCCAAACCCATTTAAAAGCCCTTTTTTATCCAAAATCATGACTACGTGTATTTAAAGGCAGGTAAACCGTGACCTTTCTAACTGCAAAGGATCTGTATTTGACAATTTTTCAGAAATATAGAAGCAGTGAAATTCATCACGATGTTCAATATAAAATTAAATCACTAAACTGTATATTTATTTCAGGACAAGACATGTTAAGTTTTTACCAACCTCAAAAACTGCAAAGCGTTTCCAGTATCGGACATAATGTAAACTTATGTCAGTACAGGACAGACGGACAAGACACGAGTTGCAGTATAGGTTGGTTAGTCGTTGGTAGGTCCTTGGTAGGTCCTTGATTAATCTTTCACTCGACTGAAGACGAGCCAATAGCTAAGCAATGACTTATCAATATCATAGGATTAAAAGACTAATACATAACCCATAGCGAAGGAACAACAATGCCAGATAGCATTTTAGTGATTTTGGAGAATGTTTAGAGGAGTTAATAGATTACCTAATGCTCGGGGTACGCACCTTTAACCAAGTAAATTTAATTTTCCCTACCTTCATAGGCATAATATATATCATATGAAACTTCTGTTAACGTTACTCGGCATATTTATATTCGCTACCATATTATCATTCATAGGATGCTATGAAATATTTACTTGGTTTCTTGAGTGTATACCTGCCTTTCTGGGCGTACTTGTATTGATACTAACCTATAAAAAATTCAGATTCAGCAACTTTACTTACATCATCATCCTAATTCATTGTATCATACTCATCGTTGGTGGACATTATACCTATGCAAAAGTCCACTTATTTGATTGGATCAAAGAAATCTTCCATCAATCAAGGAACAACTATGATAAGGTTGGGCATTTCGCACAAGGCTTTGTCCCTGCACTCATCATCAGGGAAATATTCATGAGAAAAAATGTGGTGAACGGCAAAAAGTGGTTAGGTTTCATTATTGTAAGCATAGCCTTGGCAATAAGTGCTTTTTATGAACTAATTGAATGGTTCGTTTCCGTAAATACGGGAGAATCCGGTGATGCGTTTTTGGGAACACAGGGCTACATCTGGGACACCCAATCTGATATGTTAACTGCGCTCATAGGGGCTACCGTTTCAATTTTATTATTCGCAAAGATCCAAGACAAGTCTATAGCGCAATTAACAGCTAAATAAATCCAGCGGCTACGGACTAACGGTCTCTATTTCTGAACCTTCGTCTGGTTTATCTTGTTCCGCAGGCTCGTCCTCCTGTTTGTCGCTTTCTGGTTGACCATGAATCTCCTCACTTTCAACAGCCTTTTCATTAGTTGAACCTTGCTGATTGGGCATTACTTCAGCTTTCCGATCATTAGGCTGTCCGTCCTTTTCTGTGTCAGGGGTAACTGTTTCTATATTCAAATGTAGATCTTTTGAGTTTTCCATTGTAATCGGGTTTGTACCTATATATACTACTGTAACACCAAAATTGTTTTAGTACATACAAGCGCAATAGTTACTCAACTATAAAATTTAACTAAATAAGTTACTTTTGAATAGATGGAAGACAAAATATCAGTAAAGCACCTAAAGGCTATAATTGGCGGATCAGCAGGAAATCTGGTCGAATGGTACGATTGGTATGCTTATTCAGCTTTTGCCATTTATTTTTCGGCTTCCTTTTTTCCCAAGGGAGATGCAACAGCGCAACTATTAAACACAGCAGGGATATTTGCACTTGGATTTTTAATGAGGCCGCTAGGCGGCTACCTATTTGGGCGGCTTGCCGACAGACTTGGTCGCAAACAGGCCATGACAATGTCGGTTTTACTGATGTCTTTTGGCTCTTTAATGATAGCCCTTACCCCCAATTACCACACCATCGGAATATTTGCACCTATATTATTACTTACCGCCCGATTATTACAAGGACTTAGTGTTGGTGGAGAGTATGGTGTATCCGCAACATATCTAAGCGAAATGGCTACAAAGAACAGGCGTGGCTTTTATTCTAGTTTTCAATATGTAACTTTAATTGGCGGACAATTGCTGGCACTTGCCGTACAGTTGGTGTTACAAAAAGTTTTTCTAACTGATCAGCAGCTAATAGTCTGGGGTTGGAGATTGCCTTTCGTGATTGGAGCTATCTTATCTATTGTAGCTTTATATCTCCGGAATAATCTAGAAGAAACAGCCGCATTCTCCAATCAAAAGGCAAAGGGCGAAAATAAAAAAGGCACGCTTGGAGAACTAGGCAAACATCCAAAAGCCATAATTACAGTTATAGGGCTTACGCTGGGTGGCACGTTGGCGTTCTATACTTATACTACATACATGCAAAAGTTCCTGGTTAATACCGTTCACTTAACCAAGGAGCAATCTACTTTAATGTCATTTGTTACCTTGCTTATTTTTGCTTCTTTACAGCCATTGTTTGGGGCACTATCTGATAGAATCGGTCGTAGGCCTTTGTTAATTGGGTTCGGGATTCTGGGAACATTATTCACCGTGCCACTACTAACCGCCCTAAGTAATACAGACTCCCAATGGATGGCCTTTTTTCTGCTAATTGCGGGTTTAGTAATTGTTAGCGGTTATACCAGTATCAATGCAATAGTTAAAGCTGAATTGTTTCCAGCAGAGGTACGGGCCCTTGGGGTTGGTCTTCCTTACGCATTAACTGTAGCTATTTTTGGAGGAACTGCAGAATACATCGCCCTATGGCTCAAAGGAATTGGGCATGAGCCGTATTACTATTGGTATATTACTGGATGCATTTTCCTATCGCTAATGGTGTATGTGTTTATGAAAGATACACGTAAGAATTCTTCCCTTAATGATGATCCGCATTAATCTCGGCATACTTAGGTTTTGAAAACTAATCTCCGGGTTGGTATTCAAATGGTAGCTGGTCGCCGATTCTCTTCCTACCCCAAAAGCCTTGTATATAAAAACTCCTATAATCTACATAGCTCCCCTTTTTATCAATAACGGCGTTTGTCAGATAGAGCTGCATGATGGAGCCATTTTTCCCCATTTCTTTGGTAATTGATTCTTGCTTTGAGGTTTCGTCCTCAACTGAAGCGGCTTTAACATCGTGAATTATGTAGAGTCGCTGTTTAAATTTCATCTCCACAAAATTGCTGTCAACGGTAAAGAGAAATTGCTCCATGTTGACTGGATTTGGATCCAGCGTTAAAGGTTCCACTCTATTGGTAATGTTATAGGTTAAAAAACCTTCTTCTCTGGTTGTATTTAAATAAAGTGACCTTAAGTAATGCATTAATGATCCTTCATAAGCTTTTTTTCGATTTACCTTCCATTGCGCCTGCTGCCTTTCGTCGCCTTGCATATTCTCAAAAATCGATTCACCATCATAGCTGGTGATACCTGTACCACTGTTAAAACGGAAATTCCGTAACAAGTACTTAATGTTGTAACCAAGATTTCGATTCTCTATCAACAGGAAGTCGCTGGTAGTGGCTTCCAGCAAAGTCTTTTTTGTGCTAAAGTCCAGTAACTCGGTGTTTAGTATCTTGCAATTGCGGGCATTCTCAGATTCACCAAGAAAATTCTTAATAAAGGTTTTAACTTGAGCGGCCCGTCCTGAACCATCTCCAATCATAACTTCGGCAAGCACTATTTGCTTTTCAGATAAGGCAATGCTTATGGCTACAGATTTATCCTGAATGATTACATTTTGTTTAACTGATGCAAATCCAATCATATTGACAACTACTTCGTACGTCCCGGGGTTGACTTTTGGAAAAATAAAATTACCCTGAGCATCAGTCTTAGTTATCTGTTTGGAGCCATTTATGAAAACGGTTGCGGATTCAATTGGCTTGCCATCCGTAGTTTTCACCGTTCCAGAAATATTAAAAGATGTTTGTGCTTGAGTGGCGACAGACAGGAAAACCAATACCATTACACGTAAGACCATTCTCATAGCTTAAATAATATTATTAACCCAGCCATTGTAATAGCTGCGAAAAACGTGCTTAAAAAGTTGACCAAATTATTACCTGCGTTACCTTTTCTTTCCAACCAGGCGCCTAAAAATGAGTCGGTTATATTACCTAAAAATCCGGATAAAGTTATTAGGATCGCCATTTTACTGAAACCTGAAAATGCAAAGCCAACTAGTAAAGCACCTATAAAACCAATCAGTGTTCCTTCCAGGCTCACCACTCCGTCTAAACCGCGCAGATCTTTTTTAAAGGTAAGCACATTGAAAAAACGGCTGCCGTACACCGTACCGAGCTCAGAAGATAGGGTATCACTAAGAGCCGCGGCCAAACTAGCGCTCATCATTGCAAGAAATAATTGGGCATGTAAAGGAAAAATTAAAGCGCTGATTGCCATAATCCCTGCCATCCCGCCATTTGCAAAAACCTGTCCAATTGTTCTACCATCTGGATTGCCAGGATCTGTCTCATATTTGGCCTTAAATTGCTTTTTGTGACTCGTTGCGATAACGCTCAAAATAAAAAAAAGTAACAATGAAAATATACCCGTTAGATCAGCAGCAAGGTAAACTATCATTCCGATAACCGCAGCAAGTGCGGATGCAGCTGGAGTAAGTTTCTTTGTTTTAACACAGGCTATAACAGAAACCAATAACAATACGGCAGTAAAAATCTCCTTTGTTGCCATGGTCAGTGCTATACTCTTTTCAAATCTGGCGACCAGTTTATTATTGATTTCTTGATTTGATCAGCAGAAAGCCCTTCGCTAATGGCTTTATTCACCAGTTCGGGTAATTCTTCATCCGGAGCAAAGCGGAGCGCTGCTATTTGTCCGAATGTTAACCTATCTTCAATCAGTTCGAATCTTTCTTTAGTAAGCACATAATACCTAAATCTCATCTCCAACACGACAATACGGTTTTGAAGAACCAATGCATAATGCTGTCTAAGCATGTAAGACAGCCAGCCGAGCATGAGCAGCAACACTACCATAAAAATCCAGATCAAATGATTTTCGCCAGAAAATGCCTGATAAGCAGCAAATGCAATTAAAAAACCTAAAATGGGGTAGAAAACAAAATGATGAGGGATGTAGAAGCGAATATGATTTTTATAGTTCTGCATTAGTGGCTTTTTTATTAAAGGTACAAAAATCTTTAGTTCGCGATTATCCGGGTAAATAAAAACCCGGAAGATAAATCCTCCGGGTCTTTTCCCGTTCCCCTCTTTTCCGTCTCACGTGTGTAATCACCCTCACCTCTCTTTTCAAAACCAATCGTCGTCTCACCCGCTTCTGTTTAACAAACGATAGAATTCTATTAACAGATGTGGGATGTTTTAGCATTTACTTTCCAATGACAGATCAGGAAAACTTGAGTTTGATTTGTTAAATAATGTTAACTGCCGACTTGATTATGTACCTTTTACATAGCTTAGCGTCCTATTATTTTAATTGACGTTGTCGTAATATTACTTATCTTTGCAGAATGTTTAAAATTAAACACATAACACTATTAAGTTTTACCATCATTGCGCTTACCATTGCGGGCTGTAAAAGTCAGTTCGAAAAAATTAGGTTAAGTAATGATGTTGCTAAAAAAAATCAGGAGGCGATGCGGCTTTATAATAAGAAGAGCTACAGTAAAGCGTTAATCTTATTTGAAGACCTATCACAAAAATACAGAGGGAGAGACGGGGCGCAGCAGTTGAATTACTATTATGCGATGACGCTTTATAAATTAAAGGATTACACGACTGCAAGATATCAGTTTAAGGTATTTGCTGATACTTACCCGACCAGTGAATATGCAGAGGAATGCCGCTATATGAGCGCTTATTGCTATTATCTGGAATCGCCAGAACCAAGTCTTGATCAAGAAAACACTTATAAAGCGATAGATGCACTTCAGCTTTTTATTAACTTTTATCCTAAAACTGAGCGCGCCGTTGAGGCAACGAAGTATATTGCCATCTTACGTTCAAAGTTGGAAGATAAAGCTTTTGCAAATGCAAAGATGTATTTTGAATTAGGTGGATATGACATCACAAATTATAAATCTGCCGTTATTGCTTTGAAAAATGCGCAGATCGAGTTCCCTGATATTAAGTATGCTGAGGAGATGGATCTTCTGATTGTAAAATCCCAGTATGCATACGCCAAGAACAGTACTGAAGAACGTCAGGAAGACCGGTTTAATGAAGCGATTACTTATGCAAATGAGTTTATAGAATCTCATCCACAGAGTGCGCTTTTAGCTGAAGCAAAAGACCTTAAAAAAGACAGTGAAGCAGGAATCGTTTCTGCAAAAAATTATTTCGCTACACAAACTGCGCTGAACGAAAAATATAAGGCTCAGCTTTCTAAAGAATCAAAAAGTAAAAGAGATACTACCATTAAAACCCCAATAAAATAATGAATACGAATAAATCTGCAGTTCCGAATACTACGGTTACAAGAAATGTTAATGATCTTGATCAGAAAACAGGAAACATCTATGAGTCTTTAGTAATTATTTCTAAAAGGGCTAACCAGATTTCTAACAATATGAAAGAAGAATTACATGGCAAATTAGCTGAATTTGCTTCTTCTAACGATAATTTGGAGGAGATTTTTGAAAATAGGGAGCAAATTGAAATCAGCAAGCACTATGAGCGTATGCCTAAGCCTAGCCTTATTGCCGTTGATGAATTCCTTAACGACAAAATTTATCACAGAAATCCTGCTAAAGAGCAGCAATAGTACCTGGCATTGGCTTAGATTGCATAAATGCATTAATAACCATGCTAAAAAATAAAAAAATATTATTGGGCGTTTGCGGCAGCATCGCAGCTTATAAATCGGCAACTTTAGTAAGGCTGCTTGTAAAAGCTGGCGCAAACGTTAAAATAATTCTTACCTCGGATGCTGCGAATTTCATCACGCCGCTAACCCTTGCTACCCTCTCAAAAAATCCAGTATATACGCAATACTTTGAAGCCGAAACTGGTGTCTGGAGTAACCATGTTGAGTTGGGTCTCTGGGCTGATTACATGATCATTGCTCCAGCAAGCGCGAACACTATTGCCAAAATGGCAAATGGATTGTGCGACAATCTTTTGACCGCTGTTTATCTTTCCGCAAAATGCCCTGTTTACTTCGCACCAGCAATGGATCTGGACATGTGGAAGCATGAAAGTACCCATCACAATGTAAAGACATTACTTTCTTACGGAAATATACTGATCTCGCCGGGCACAGGTGAACTTGCCAGTGGTTTATATGGAGAAGGAAGAATGGCCGAGCCTGAAGAGATCCTATCAAATTTATTATCGGCAATAACTCAGGGTTTGCCTCTTCTTGGAAAAAAGGTTCTAGTTACCGCTGGTCCTACATATGAAGCCATTGACCCTGTTCGCTTTATTGGAAATCACTCTTCAGGAAAAATGGGCTTTGCTGTTGCCCATGAATTTCAAAGGCTGGGTGCTGAAGTTACGCTAATAAGCGGTCCGAGTGCTGAAAAGAATGACCCAGGAATAAAACGCATTGATATTGTTAGTGCGGCACAGATGCTGGAGGCATGCAAAGTTGAGTTTAAAAATGCGAACATCACAGTAATGACAGCAGCGGTAGCTGATTATACGCCCCAGGTTCAGGAACAACAGAAGATTAAAAAAACTACAGATGAGTTTAGCCTGAGTCTGAAGAAAACCGAAGACATACTGACAACTCTAGGTAATTTAAAAACTGCCGGGCAACTATTGGTTGGCTTTGCACTTGAAACCAATAACGAAGAAGAACACGCATTGGCTAAACTAAAGAAAAAAAACCTGGACTTTATTGTACTAAATTCCTTAAACGATAAAGGCGCCGGGTTTAAGTCTGAAACCAATAAAATAACTATCTTTAATAAGGCGTTTGAAAAAAAGGTCTTTGAAGTAAAGTCAAAAATCGAGGTTGCAAAAGATATCTGCGCTGAAGTGTTAAAGATGATTTCAAAATGAAATATTATTATTCTCTTGTTTTCTTATTGGTATTATTTAGCACTCCTATACTAAAAGCTCAGGAATTGAATGCGCGGGTCCAGATCTTGGCCCCTACTGTACCTAATATTGACAAGAGAAATCTTGATGTCTTACAAAAAAACATTAGAGAATTCTTAAATAACAACAAATGGAGTAATGAGAACTACGCTCCGCAGGAAAGAATTGAGTGTAATTTCGTAATTACGATCACGGAATGGGATGGAAATTCTGCTTACAAGGCTGAAGCACAACTCCAGTCTAGCCGACCGGTCTATGGCACTGCTTACAACAGTACACTATTAAATTTGAGTGATAAAGACTTCGATTTTAATTATACTGAAGGGCAGTCGTTGGATTTTTCAGATCAGAATTTCATATCAAATCTAAGTTCCTTGCTCGGCTTTTATGCTTACACTATAATTGGATTGGACAAAGATAGTTTTAGTCCTCTTGGGGGAACTTTCTATTATAAAAAAGCATTAACACTGCTAAATAATGCCCAGGTATCTTCAAATAAAGGATGGAAAGCATTTGATGGGTTAAGAAATCGGTACTGGTTGAACGAAAACTTACTGAATAAAGGGTTCGAAGACCTAAGGGTATTTATATATGATTATCATTTTAATGGGCTGGACAAACTACAAGACAACACCGGCAGAGGTGTAAAAAAAATGATTAGCCTTCTTGGTGGTCTTAAACAAATGGACAAGCAGAAATTAGGTTCCATCTTCCCTAATTTTTATTTTGCCAGTAAAGCTGATGAAGTAGTCAATATTTTCTCAACACCTACCGGCGATCCTTCTGATAAGTTGAAGGCCTATAATCTTTTGATTGAAGTTGACCCCGCAAACATCAACAAATATGAAGCATTGAAAAGAGCTTCTACCACTCTAAATCAAGACAATAAAAATAATTAGCTAAAACTGTTAAAATTATTTTGATTATACGAATACATTCGTACATTTGAATACGAAACAATTCGTATAACGAATATATGACAGTATCCAACAATCTTAAGCCTACAGAAAGCGAACTGGAAATACTACAGATCATTTGGGAAAAGGGCGAATGCACGGTGCGCGATGTACACGAAATTCTTGAAAAAAGCAAAGCTGCAGGTTATACCACTACTTTAAAGTTGATGCAAATAATGCATGAAAAAGGATTGCTTTCACGTGATACTTCTTCAAAAACCCACTTATATAAATCATTGATAAATCAGCAAAAAACGCAACAGCAACTGGTTAATAAAATGATAGATAACGTTTTTAACGGATCAGCAGCAAGATTGGTGATGCAGGCGCTGGGTAACCATAGCGCAAGTAAAGATGAGATAGATTCGATCAAGGAATATTTAGATCAACTTAGCAAGAAATAATTTTTATGGAAGCAATTGTAAACAACCTCATTAAAGCAATTGGATGGAGTATTTTTCATTCCTTATGGCAAGGTGCAATAGTGTATGGAGTGTTATTACTCCTCATAAATACCTTACCCGGGATAAAGGCAAGAACGAAACACAACATGGCCTATGGCGCATTGTGTCTTATGTTTGTTGGTTTCTGTATTGCCTTCTTTTCAATCTTTAAGCTGCCTATTCAAAATACACAAGTAAGCCTTGGCTATCTAGAAAATACCGGCACCAGGCATTTTGAACAAATTCTAAGTCTACCCCAGGAAATTAACAACAGAACCGAACATACATTCCCATATCTTGTTGGCGTGTATCTGTTAGGCTTAATTTTACAGACAGTTGTACTATGCAAGGGTTACTTAAAATTGAATAAACTTAAAAAAGAATTGCACATTGGGGTACCTGAACACTGGCAAGATATTTTTAATAATCTTGTTATTCACTTGAACCTTCATCAAAAGATAAGCTTTTATCTAACTGAACATGTGAATGTGCCGCTGGTAATTGGCTACCTAAAGCCCATTGTGCTTTTTCCGGTTGCCTTAGCAACTCAATTGGACACCAGTCAGGTAGAAGCCATCCTTATTCATGAACTGTCTCATATTAGGAGGAACGATTACTTACTAAATCTAATCAAAACCGTAATTGAAACAGTACTGTTCTTTAATCCTTTTGTATGGTTAAGTAGCAAGCTTATCAATATTGAGAGAGAGCATGCATGTGACGATCTGGTGGTAAGGTTTACGGGAAGCCCCTTAAACTATGCCCATGCATTATTGAAACTGGAAATCCTAAAAGATAAATCAAGCCCGGCATTTGCCATGGCCTCAACAGGAAAAAATCAACACTTGTATCAACGTATAAAACGAATCACGGATATGAAAACAAATTACATGAATGCAAAACAGCAGCTGTTTGCCATTACCTTAACATTAGCAACTGTTATATCCCTGGCTTGGGTAAGCCCAACTAAAATTAGTAAAGGATTAAAAACTGTTGTAAATACTAAAAAAGAGGAGCTCGTAAAAGCAATAAATAAACAGAATGGTACCGCATCAAAAATTTTTAGCGTGAACGATACTACTCCTATTAAAAAAACTGCAGTGTTAGCGGACACTACTAAGAAAAAGAGGACTGTTAAAATTGTAACCATTGATGAAAAGGGAAATGAGAAGGAGTATCGTTCTTTAAAAGAAGTTCCTGATAGTTTAAAGCTTAATTTGATTTTAGACTCTTCGTCTAATTTTAGTTTCAAGTTTGATAATTTCAAAGGTCTTGATTCATTATTGAGATTAAATACCATCTTTTTAAAATCGCCAGAATTCAAAGCGCAAATAGAGACCCAAACAAAGTTTTTGAAATCGCCAGAATTTAAAGCACAAATGCAGGAGCAACTCAAGTTTTTTCGATCTCCTGAATTTAAAGCCCAAACTTTGGCCTTAAGTAAAAATGCTTTAGAACTTGCCAAAAAGGCAAACAGTGCAGAATTTAAGGCACAAGTTCAGGAATTCCACAAAAATGGAGAAGCATTTAGGCTAATGTTCACATCGCCAGAAAATAAAAAACAACTGGAAGAATTGAAAGAATTACAGAAAACTCCAGAGTACAAAAAGTTGAAAGAAAAGTTTGACAAAGACTTAAAGAAACTTAAAGAAAAAAAAGGCATTAAATCAGACCTAACAGTTCGTAATAATTCTGTTTATATCGCAGATCCCGCTACAGCAAGCACATTTTAGCCTCACCACACATTAAAACCAAGGGCAGGAGATTATTCTTCTGCCTTTTTTATGTCTTTGGGTAAACACTGATTGATTTAGTTTTCATAATTTAGCAGTGTATTATGCTACAAAAACTCACTATCCGTAATTACGCATTGATCGACAGTGTTGACCTTGAACTTGACAAAGGTTTGAATATTATTACTGGCGAAACTGGTGCGGGTAAATCTATTATGCTGGGTGCATTATCTCTGATTTTAGGTCAGCGTGCAGAAACCAGGTACTTTTACAATCAGGATAAAAAATGCATAATTGAAGGTCAATTCACCTTGTCAGATAATTCACTAAAGGTCTTTTTTGAGGAAAATGATATTGATTTCTATCAGGAAACCACTTTAAGAAGGGAAATTTCTACTGATGGTAAATCTAGAGCATTTATAAATGATACCCCTGTTACCTTAACCGTTATGAAGGCGACTGGAGAACGACTAATTGATATACATTCCCAGCATGCAACGTTAGAAATTAACGATCCTGCATTCCAGCTATCCGTAATCGACACCGTTGCTAATCACGGTTTGTTACTTACGGATTACCGCAATCTTTTCAAATCGTTTAAGAAAGCTCAGCAACAACTCACTCTAATAAAAACAGATGCGGATGAGGCTCGAAAAAAGCAGGACTATGAACAGTTTCTTTTTAATGAACTGGAAGCCGCAGCCTTGAAGGAAGATGAACAGGAGAAGCTAGAAGCCGAATTGGAATTGCTTGATAATTCAGAGAATATCAAACGTAACTTGTTGAATGCCGCACAGCTGATTGACGATCAGGAATCCGCTGCCACTACCTTACTAAAAGAAGGTGCTAATCAATTACAGGCCATTGGAGGGTTTAGTGCCGACTACCAAACGTTAAATGAAAGGCTCCGTTCGGTTTTAATTGAGGTTAAAGACATTGCTGCGGAGATAAATGCCCTGGAAGAAGAAATCGTATTTAATCCAACCCGCATATCAGAACTCAATAGCAGACTGGATACAATTAATGCCTTACAGCAAAAGCACAAAGTGAATACCAACAGGGAACTGATTGAGGTAAAGGAAAAGCTGTCTGATAGCTTGAACGCACTTTTAAATAGTGATGAGACCATTGTAAAATTGGAGAGGGAATTAATAGAGATGAGTTCAAAGCTTGAAAAGATGTCGTCCACACTTTCTGCCAACCGAAAGCAATCTATTAAAAAAACAGAAGAACAAGTTATAGCTATATTGACCAATGCTGGTATGCCAAACGCCAGGATTAAATTAGAGCAACAACCACTTTTAGAATTTAATAAAGATGGTAAAGACGCCATAAACCTGCTATTCTCAGCAAATAGCGGTCAGCCACCTGCACCGGTGGCAAAAGTAGCATCCGGAGGAGAACTATCCCGGCTAATGCTTTCTATTAAATCTATACTTGCGAAACATACATCACTGCCAACGCTAATTTTTGATGAGATAGATACAGGTATATCTGGTGAAACAGCTGTGCGTGTGGGAAATGTGATTGGTGATCTAGCGCTAAATATGCAGGTAATTTGTATTACTCATTTACCCCAAATTGCAGCAAAAGGGCAATCACATTATTTTGTTTATAAACAAGAAGGTAATGAACGTACCACGACAGGCATAAAAAAACTGAAAGCAAATGAACGAGTAGCAGTTATTGCCGAAATGCTGAGCGGTAAAAACCCTGGAGAATCTGCCTTGCAGAATGCGAAGGAACTACTCACTGCAAACTAATTCTTTACATATCGTTTCCTTATATCTTTCATATTTTTCTTACTTTCGATAAATTAATATAGCATAACAAAACCAAGATATATGTATAATTTATTAAAAGGTAAACGTGGTATCATTACCGGCGCATTGGATCAGAATTCCATTGCCTGGAAAGTTGCAGAGAAAGCGCATGAAGAAGGAGCTACATTTGTATTAACCAATGCCCCAATTGCGATGAGAATGGGTGAGATCAACGCACTTGCTGAAAAAACAGGTTCGCAGATTATCCCTGCAGATGCTACCAATGTTGAAGAATTAACAAATTTGTTTACCCAATCTCAAGAGATATTAGGCGGAAAGATAGATTTTGTTTTGCACTCAATCGGTATGAGCGTTAACATACGTAAGAAGATTCCATATACTGAATCCAATTACGATTACTTTATGAAAGGAATAGACGTATCTGCGATGTCACTTCATAAAATGCTGGCTGTGGCTAAAAAATTAGACGCGATCAATGAAGGTGGTTCAGTTGTAGCGTTAACTTATATGGCTGCTCAAAGAACTTACCCATTCTATACTGATATGGCTGATATAAAGGCAATGCTTGAATCAATCGCAAGAAGCTTTGGCTATCATTATGGAGTGGACAAAAAAGTTCGTATCAACACTGTTTCTCAGTCTCCTACAAAAACGACAGCTGGAACTGGTATAAAGGGATTTGGTGATTTTTACGATTTCGCAAATTCTGTTGCTCCACTTGGAAATGCTGACGCAGAGTCTTGTGCAGACTACTGTATTACGCTATTCTCTGATCTTACCCGCATGGTAACTATGCAAAATCTGTTTCATGATGGCGGTTACTCCTCTACTGGCGTTAGCGATGACGTGATGCAAAGATTAGGTGTAAGTACAGAAGTGTAAATTTACATGTCTAAAGAACTTTAATAGAGATCCCGGCCCTCGACAGGCCGGGATTTTTTCTTTTGTGGGCAACACTTTATTGGTTACATTAGTGTGATGGTCCGCTGCATATTAACGCTTACATTTCTTTTCGGATGGTCTTGCATTTGTTATGGGCAGGACTCATATGCTATAACTGGCATCATAAAGGATAAAAAAGGAGAAACCTTGCCTGGAGCCGCAATTTACTTAAGTGGATATAAAATTGCTACAGTAGCTAATAATGAAGGTAAGTTTTCCTTGGGAAATCTAAAACCGGGTAATTATGATGTTTTAGTACAAGTAATTGGCTTCTTACCTCAAACAAAAAACGTTCTCCTGTTCGACAAATCTGTTAGTATAGAAATCATACTTGTGGAAAATGTAACCCAGCTGAGTGAGGTTGAAATTAAACCCGACCCCAATCGTGGAAACTACCTCAGCATATTTAAGAAATCATTTATTGGTAATACACCCAATGCAGAGCAGTGTGTGATTACCAATCCTGAAGTTATCCAGACAGACTATAATAAGGATACGAAGGTACTAACTGTTACGGCCTCCGACTTTTTGATCATAGAGAACAAAGCATTGGGTTACAGAATTAAATACCTACTTACTTATTTTGAAAATGATGCTAAAGAAAATGTGCTATTTTACGCAGGTCACCCGCACTTTGAGGAAATGGAGAAAGCTGAATCCAAAAGAAAGCGTTATTCGAAAGTGAGAGAAGCTGCTTACTTAGGTTCCTCGCAGCACTTCTTTAATTCGTTATACCATCATCGAACCAAGGAAGATGGCTTTGTTATACATAAAGTAGCTAAAATACCTAACAAAGACCGACCAGCTGATAGCATAATAAATGCCAATTTGAAACGCTTTGTAAGGACTTATGCCCGTGGCACCAAACTGTCTGATGCGCCTACTGATTCACTCAAGTACTGGAGAGAAAAAAAGAATGAGCCTTTGATGCTATCTATTTTAAACCGATCTGAAGTGAAAGTAGATACCCTTGTGAAAGATATGTTTAGTGATGTGAAATCCATCAACTATACGGATGCGCTTTATGTAATCTACACTAAAGAAAAAGAGTCGAAAGACTACACGCAATTTTCCGGGCACAGTGTAACCAGGCCAAAAGACATTCCAAATTTCCAAATCTCTGTTGTTTATCAATTATTGAGACCTGCTAGCTTTTATGAGAATGGCAGTATTTTCGATCCAAGATCTCTTTTATACGAAGGCTATTGGGCATATGAAAAGGTAGCTGATATGGTTCCAATGGATTATATCCCAGAGCCAAAAAAGTAAAACTTTTCTGGTAAAAATACTAATAATATTAGTATTTTTATAAAATGGATTCCAGTAACGATCTTCCCGAAAACTACCATAGAGGGCGCGGGGCACAAGTTAATCCCCATAATAGGTTTGCAAAAAATGATTATGTCCGGGAACATGATGAAGGTATAGACGATTGGGAAGAGGAAGCGCAGAAAACATCATTTATACTTGGTCGATCAAAATCAATTGTAAATAAAGTTGACAGTCCGGATGTTGGAATGGCATATTCACTAAATCCCTACCAGGGCTGTGAACATGGATGTACATATTGTTATGCCAGGAATGCACACGAATATTGGGGCTTTAGTGCCGGACTTGATTTTGAGCGCAAGATCATTGTTAAAACCGAAGCCCCGGTGTTATTTAAAAAGTTCCTGGAACGTAAGGGTTGGGATGCCAGTACAATTTCGCTGTCGGGGAATACCGATTGCTACCAACCGGCAGAACGAAAGTTCAAAATTACCAGAAGGTTACTTGAAATCGCCCTGGAATACAAACAGCCCATAGGGATGATCACTAAAAACTCATTGATTTTAAGAGATATGGATATTTTAAAAGAAATGGCCAGTCTTAATTTATGTATGGTTTACGTATCGATCAATAGCTTAAATGAAAAATTAAGGTCTAAAATGGAACCCCGGACTACAACTGCTAAGCAACGCTTAAAAGTAGTGGAAGAATTGAGTAAGGCTGGAATTCCTGTAGGAGTTATGGTAGCGCCACTGGTGCCGGGCTTAAGTGATCATGAAATTCCTGCCGTTTTAAAAGCAGTAGCAAATGCTGGTGCAATTGCTGCAGGGTACACTATTGTAAGACTGAACGGGGCTATCGGTACAATATTCGAAGATTGGTTAAGGAAAAATTATCCTGACAGGTTCGAAAAAGTCTGGCACATGATTCAATCCTGCCATCGTGGTAATGTAAACGATAGCAGGTTTGGCGATAGAATGCGTGGAGACGGAAACATTGCACAGCTGATTAGTGACAACTTCAAACTGCATTGCAGGTTGAACCACCTCAACCAGAAAAGAACTGAGCTGGATCATAGCATTTTTAGTGTGCCAAAAGACCAGCTTAGTCTTTTTTAAAATATCAATTAAACTAAAAAATTATCACATTCCCTATAAGCCTGGATTACCCTCAATTCTCCTTCTTTTCCCTGTTTTGAGTTACCATGCTCCATACCCATTACACCCTTATAACCCTTCTCATATAAATGTTTAAAAAGGTTTTTATAATTTATTTCGCCGGTTGTTGGTTCATTTCTGCCAGGGTTATCACCAATCTGTATGTAGGCGATTTCATCCCAGCACCTGTCCATATTTACCATTAACTGTCCTTCGGTTTTCTGCATATGATAAATATCGAATAAGATCTTGCAAGATGGACTTTTTACAGCTTTGCAAACCGCATAAGTTTCATGCGTTTGTTGCAAAAACAGTTCGGGTGTATCGCTAAGTGTTTCCAACACCATCACCAAGCCATGAGGTTCGAAGATTTCCGCTCCGGCACGCATGGCATCAATGACATTAGCAAACTGATTTCCGTATGGGAGATGACGCTCATAAAATCCTGGTACTACAGTAAGCCATTTGGCATTACATCTTTTTGCCGCTTCCACAGAACGCTTGCAGGTATCAATAAATTTATCTTTAAACTCTTTTTTTCCCGTAGTGAGTGATATTTTCCAATTGTCGCCACCATCAACCACAAATACCCCCATCCGCATTCCCAATTTGGCAAGAAGATTCCCGATTTTTGTTTGATCCTCCACAGACCTTCCTAAAAAACCATTGTCTTCAATAGAACGGAACCCCTGATCGTACATATATTGGATCTGATCAAGAAAACTGTTGCCTGCATTATTTCTGAACATGCCTTCATGAGGGGCATAGTCTAAATTAAAAGTCTTTCCTGCTAATTTTGCTATATCAGGACGCAAGTCTGGATTTGCAAGAGCATTTGTGGCAGATCCGGTTATAACGGCTCCAGTTGCTACTAGACTATTTCTCAAAAAATCAATTCTGTTCATATGTATGGTTTAAGTTTTGGTTATCACTAATTTAAAAAATATTATTCATCCACAATCATCTTTCTAAATCCGGCTGTCATGATATCTTTAACTTTCCCTTCCCGATCATGGTATATGATATAAGCCTCCAGTTTTTTTGATCTTGCAAAATTCAAAGCTTCATCAACATGCATAGCCATCACTGCGTTGTCATACCCGTCTGCAGTAATTGCATCCTTCGCATAAAGGGTTACGCTGATCATCTCATTTTGTAATGGGTAACCTGTTTTAGCGTCAATAAGATGCGAAATCTTTCGACTGCCTTGTTGCAGGAATTTCCTGTAATTCCCGGATGTTGTTATAGCTCCTGAGCTTAGACTGATCACATGCTTTACAGAGGGTTCTGTATGATCTGTATCTGCCGGACCTTCAATACCGATCTTAAACAATTTCCCATCAGGCCGAAAGCCTTCAATTCTCAACTCACCACCTATTTCAACAATAAACGAATTAATACTATTCTTTAAAAGGTGGTTGGCAACAACATCAACAGAATAACCCTGTGCAATTCCATTGAGATCAACTTGAGTGCAGGATTTGTTTTTGTGCAGGAATTGACCACTTAATTTTAGATGACGCATTCCAGTGCACTGTAGCAAGCTCAGAATAGTTGTGCTATCGGGAAAATCGGATATAGGTTGTGGACCGAAACCCCAGGCTTGCACTAATGGTTTTACAGTTACATCAAACTTACCTGCAGTTGCCTTATAGATTTCAAAGGATTTGCGTATCACTGCAGCAAAATGCTTATCGATTTTTAGGCCGTGAACCGATGAGTTAAATCTACAAATCTCGGAATACGGCTTGTAGAGCGACATTGACGAATCGATTTTTAATAAGATACTATCAATTGCGGCTTTTGTAACCAAGCTATCTGTCGCAAAATATTTAATTGTATAATCAGTTCCCTGAGCAAATCCTTGTATAATGTACTGTTGTTTCTCCTTCCTCTGGGGAAGAAAAAACAACAGTACCGTAAGAAAAATCAAGTGCTTAAAAAAAAGATACATTCAGATCAACTGAATTAGATCACTTTAGTTACGCCCGGGGTAGGGATCGGATACAATCCATTCGCATCAGGCAGTAGTTTCGGTTTTGCGTCCCATGCAAGGCGCTCTGGAAACAGACTATTATTGGCTTCCATTGCCTCTTTCCAAGTGATGGTTTTTCCAGAATAAGTAGCATAACGACCCATAATGGCTGTTAAGCAGCTTTTTGCCACGCGTTCCGCATCCCAGAATTTATATTCACCTTTAGCGATGGCTGCAAAGAGTTCTTCATGCTCCACTTCGTAAGGGTTTCTATTTGTTTTTGAGCTATAGTTATACAAGGAATTACCTTTCGTATCCCATATTTTTGCCTCATTCCCTGCAGACAAATAAATACGTCCTTTCGTTCCCTGGAAGCTCTCATCAACCCGGTTATCAATACCCTCGAAGTGACGACATTGACTATGAATTACCGCGCCGTCGGCATAAGTAAGTTCTACAGAATGGTTGTCATAAATTTCACCATAGTCTTTACCAGTTCTCCATGCACGGCTTCCTGTACCCTGAACCGAAACTGGATAAGCATTCTTTACCCAATTTGCGATATCTATGTTATGGACATGTTGTTCTACGATATGATCTCCACAAAGCCAATTAAAGTAATACCAGTTTCTCATTTGATACTCCATTTCTGTCTGATTTGCTTCGCGGGGTTTTACCCAAACACCACCACTATTCCAGTATACCTGACCTCCGGTAATGTCTCCCATCATGCCATCTTCAATACGTTTTAAGGCTTCACGATAGTTGGTTTGATATCTGCGTTGCAATCCCACAACGACATTGAGTTTTTTCTGTTGTGCAATCTTTGCTACCTCCAGAACTTTACGAACGCCAGGAGAATCAACCGCTACCGGCTTCTCCATAAAGACATGCTTATTCTGGCTAATTGCTTCTTCAAAATGACTTGGCCTAAAACCAGGAGGAGTTGCAAGTAAAACAACATCTGCAAGGGCTATTGCTTTTTTATAAGCATCCAAACCCACAAATCTACGCTCTTTCGGAACGTCGATCTTTTCCGGATACTTTTCATAAAGTTCTTTATATGCACTTTCCAGGCGGTCCCCAAATGCATCGGCCATTGCAACCAGTTTTAGATTCTGCTTGGTCATAAGTGCTTGTACAGCGGCACCAGTTCCGCGGCCACCGCAACCAATCAGGGCAATTTTAATGGTATCATCAACGGATGAATGAGCACCGCCACTCGCAAATGCAACACCATTTATCATTACACCGCCGGCAACCAGTGCCGACGTTTTCAGGAAATCCCGGCGTGTATCACGCATTTCTTCGTTATTCATGTAGTTTAGGTTTATAGATTGGTTAAAGTTTGTGTGAATTATTTAGTTATCTTTTATTGGCGCTTTGTCGTAGTACGCGTCAATTTCTGCTTTTGAAGGTGGAACGACTGGTCTTACAAGCCTCATCCCAACAAAGGGTGCTTCCGGAAACCACCAATTACTTTTCGGGATTTGGGGATCTAATTGTTTCCAACTTTTATCTGAAGGTAATCTAGATGCAGACCTGGTATCCTTTGGCTCATCGTTATATGCCCCTCCCCTAACTGAATTTGGATACAGCTTTGTTGGTACTGAAATTGGATTATTTGCTTTAGCATCTTTGACGGTTGCATAGAAATCTTCATTGTATTGATCGAAAGTCCACTCTGCAACGTTTCCATACATATCATATAATCCCCATTGATTTGGCTTTTTCTTCCCCACTAAATGTGTTTTGTCTCCACTATTTGCGGCGTACCAAGCATAGTCAGTTAATTTTGAGGCATCGTCGCCAAAAGAATATTCTGTAGTTGTTCCTGCGCGACAAGCGTATTCCCACTCAGCTTCAGTGGGTAGTCGGTAAAAGATACCAGTTCTGGCATACAACCACTTACAATATTGAATTGCATTATAATGTGTCATCGCAAGCGCAGGTTGCCCCTCTTTACCCATTTTAAAAGTCATATCCAAATATGGCTTTGTTGGACGCGTTACAGCATCCACGTTAGCGGGAATAGGCGTTACACTTTGAGAAACCTCATAATTCTTATACAAAAATGGTTCATAAATATCCCAGGTTACTTCAACAGCACCCATGTAGAAAGGATCAATCTTAACTTTATGAATCGGCAATTCGTCAGGGTTTCCTTTTTTACTCCCCATTTGGAACTCTCCACCAGGTATTCCTACCATGTCGAAAGTCAGTTTAGTACCTGTAATTTCCTGCTTATAAGACTTGGGCTTATCCTGCGCAGACGCACATAACCCTGCCAATAGGCATGGAAATAGTAAAGACAATTTTATGCTCATTATACAATTTGATATTATTTAACCTAACCTAACAGACTCTAAAATAGAAGCAAATTTTCATAAACCAAAATTTAGGAGGATAAATTGTGTCAAAATGTGTAAAACTAACACTATGTAGCGATGAGTTTAAAATAATGATAATAAAAAAGCCCTCTGAAAATTTTAATCTCCAGAGGGCTTGCATTAAGTAGATAACATTACTCTACGTTACCTTCTTCTTTTTTCTTTTTCTTACCCGGACTTCTGTTCTCTACTACGATTAGATCATTCTCTTTATCATAGTCTATTTCCAAAGTATCTCCGTCATGGATTTCGCCCTTAAGGATTTCTTCCGCAATAGGGTCTTCCAGGTATTTTTGAATAGCTCTTTTCAATGGTCTGGCTCCGAAGTTACTGTCAAAGCCCTTGTCGGCTATAAAATCCTTTGCCTTATCAGTTAGCTTCACTTCATAACCTAAGTTGTGTACACGACCAAATAGAGATTTTAATTCAATATCAATAATTTTAAAGATCTCATCCCTACCTAAAGTATTGAATACTACTACATCATCCACGCGATTTAAAAACTCTGGAGCAAACGCCCGTTTTAACGCACTTTCAATAACGCCCCTGGAGTGTGCATCAACCTGGTTAACTTTAGCAGTAGTCGAAAAACCAACACCTTGACCGAAGTCCTTCAATTGGCGTGCACCTATATTTGAAGTCATAATGATGATTGTATTTCTAAAATCAACTTTTCTTCCCAAACTGTCAGTAAGTTGACCCTCATCTAATACCTGCAACAAAATATTGAATACATCTGGATGGGCTTTCTCAATTTCATCAAGAAGGATAACTGCATAAGGTTTACGACGTACTTTCTCAGTGAGCTGGCCACCTTCCTCATAACCAACATATCCCGGAGGCGCACCTACTAAACGAGAAACCGCAAATTTCTCCATGTACTCACTCATATCTATCTGTATCAGTGAATCATCACTGTCAAACATGAATCTGGCAAGTTCTTTTGCTAACTCTGTTTTACCAACACCTGTTGGACCTAGGAATATGAATGAACCAATTGGCTTTTTAGGATCCTTTAACCCAGCTCTTGTACGTTGAATTGCTTTTGTCAGTTTCTTGATGGCGTCATCCTGACCAATAATTTTTTCAGCAACCGTTTCATACATATTCAGCAATTTGATGCTATCTGTTTGTCCAACACGTTGCAACGGAATGCCAGTCATCATCGATACTACCTCTGCTACATTGTCTTCAGATACAGTATATCTTTTAGCTTTAGTTTCATTTTCCCAGGCAGCTTTTGCGCGGTCGAGTTCTTCCAGTAAATTTTTCTCTGTATCTCTTAACTTAGCAGCTTCCTCATATTTCTGACTTTTAACTACTTTGTTCTTTTCCAATTTGATCTCTTCGATCTTGCTTTCAATTTCAATAATGTTTTCAGGAACATGAATATTAGTTAAATGCACCCTTGAACCTGCTTCATCTAGCGCATCAATAGCTTTATCAGGCAAGAACCTATCCGTGATGTATCTAGACGTCAACGCCACACATGCATTAATAGCCTCATCTGTATAAGTTACCCCATGGTGATCTTCATATTTCTCCTTAATACGATTAAGTATTTCAATAGTCTCATCCGGCGTAGCTGGTTCGATCATTACTTTTTGAAAACGACGGTCAAGCGCGCCATCTTTTTCAATATATTGACGGTACTCGTCAAGGGTAGTAGCACCAATGCATTGAATCTCACCCCTAGCTAAAGCTGGTTTAAACATGTTTGAAGCATCCAAGGACCCAGAAGCACCACCAGCGCCTACAATAGTATGTATCTCATCTATGAAAAGGATCACATCTGTAGATTTTTCTAGCTCGTTCATCACGGCTTTCATGCGCTCTTCAAACTGTCCACGATATTTAGTTCCTGCTACAAGAGATGCAAGATCTAAAGTAACCACTCGTTTATTGAACAATACCCTTGATACCTTTCGTTGTACGATCCTTAAGGCCAATCCCTCTGCAATTGCAGATTTACCGACACCTGGCTCACCAATTAGTATCGGATTATTTTTCTTACGACGGGATAAAATCTGTGATACACGCTCTATTTCTTTTTCGCGGCCAACAATAGGATCCAATCTACCTTCTTCAGCAGCTTTCGTCAAATCCCTTCCAAAGTTATCCAACACAGGAGTCTTAGACTTAATATCAGAAACCTTTTTCGGAGTGCTGAAAGATTCATCTTCACGGTAATCATCATCACCTGTGGAAGCGCTATTTTGCGGATCATCCCTGAAACCGTTCTTATTCACCTCTACCTCTTGTTTAAATATTTCATAATTGACACTATACTGCAACAGGATCTGAGAAGCAATATTATCGTCATCACGTAAAATAGATAACAATAAATGTTCTGTTCCAATCAAATCACTCTTGAATATTTTAGCTTCTAAATAGGTGATCTTTAATACTTTTTCAGCCTGCTTGGTCAAGGGGATATTTCCAAGATTTACAGTAACACTTGAAGTTCCTCTAACTGAATCTTCAATTGACCTGCGAAGCTTTGAAGTATCAACTCCTAATGATTTCAATATCTTGATTGCCATACCGTCGCCTTCGCGAATCAGGCCCAATAACAGATGCTCTGCGCCTATATAATCGTGACCTAATCTCAGGGCTTCTTCCCTGCTAAAAGATATCACGTCTTTTACTTGTGGAGAAAATTTCGCTTCCATATATACCTTTCTAAATCCGGAATGCTCTAAACTATAAAATTTGTTTTATAAATGCACCCCTGACATGTTTATTTTATCAACAATTACGCCATCCAGCAAGAAATAGATTCAACATATGACGTAATTACATGAATGTTGTTGTTTTTTGACTGATGTACATTAATCAACCTATAACATTCCGAAAACCAAAATCTACCTTTCCAAGCTCTGAAGGGCATATTATTTCAACAAAACCTAAACAAAAACACCATATGCCATTAAAATGTAAGGTTTCTATTGCAAATAGAACGCTGTCAAAACTGGTTAAATAATTATTTAAACGTTCAAAATGTCAGGAACCTTTTGCGTAATCTAAATGGCCGTAGAGCAACCAGAGCCTAGTTTAATTGCAGCGATGATGATGGCATACAATATTTAATTACGTGATTAATTGGAAAGACTCAAAAATTTAGAACGGCTTGCGACAGACTACTTTTTAACTCAGTAAGCTTTCCTATCTTTGCTACAAAAGTAGAGGCTGTAAAGAAAAATTCTACGCTAAAATTTTAATCATATAAAGATGTCAGACGAAAAAATAATCTTCTCCATGGCTGGGGTAAATAAGATTTACCCTCCTCAGAAACAAGTTTTAAAAAACATATACCTTTCTTTTTTCTACGGTGCAAAAATTGGTGTTATCGGATTAAACGGTTCAGGAAAATCATCAGTACTAAAAATCATTGCAGGTATTGATAAGGCATTTCAGGGAGAAGTGGTTTTCTCTCCGGGCTATACAGTTGGTTACCTGGCACAGGAACCTGAACTGGACAATAATAAGACAGTAAGAGAAGTTGTAGAGGAAGGTGTTTCAGAAATTACCGCCATTTTAAAGGAATACGAAGCAATTAACGAACAGTTTGGTTTGCCTGAGATTTATGAAGATGCAGATGCCATGGATAAACTAATGGTAAAACAAGGTGAGCTGCAAGACAAGATTGATGCTACTAATGCCTGGGAACTGGACATAAAACTCGAGCGTGCAATGGACGCTTTGCGTTGCCCAGATCCTGATACCAAAATTGGGGTATTATCAGGAGGAGAGCGCCGCAGGGTGGCCATGTGTCGCCTACTTCTTCAGGAACCTGATGTACTATTGCTGGATGAACCAACCAATCACCTGGATGCGGAGAGTATTGACTGGCTGGAGCAGTTTTTGAAAGACTACAAAGGGACTGTAATTGCGGTTACTCACGATAGGTATTTCTTAGATAACGTGGCCGGGTGGATTCTTGAACTTGACCGCGGAGAAGGTATTCCATGGAAAGGTAATTATTCATCATGGCTAGATCAGAAAGCGAAACGCCTCTCACAAGAAGAAAAAACAGAGAGTAAACGCCAGAAAACACTGGAACGTGAATTAGAATGGGTACGGATGGCTCCTAAAGCAAGGCATGCAAAATCTAAAGCAAGGTTATCCAACTATGATAAGCTAGCCTCTGAGGATTCAAAAGAAAGAGAAGACAAACTGGAACTATTCATCCCTGCAGGTCCACGATTAGGAAATGTAGTTATTGAAGCCAACAACGTCACGAAATCTTACGGAGATAAAATTTTGTTTGAAAACCTAAGTTTCTCATTACCTCCAGCTGGCATCGTTGGAATTATTGGCCCCAATGGTGCAGGTAAAACAACATTATTCCGCTTGATTACTGAACAGGAAACACCTGATGAAGGAACCTTCCGCGTTGGAGAGACTGTGGCATTGGGTTATGTAGACCAAATGCATAACGATTTGGAAGGTGACAAAACTGTTTACGAAAATATTACTGATGGCCTGGATAACATCCAACTGGGTAATAAAGCGGTGAATGGGCGCGCATATGTTTCGAAATTCAACTTTAATGGAGGTGATCAGCAGAAAAAAGTAAATATCCTTTCTGGTGGTGAGCGTAATCGTGTACATCTTGCTATTACCTTAAAGAAAGGCGCTAATGTTTTGCTTCTGGATGAGCCCACAAACGACATCGACGTTAATACCTTAAGGGCATTGGAAGAAGCTCTGGAGAATTTTGGAGGCTGCGCAGTAGTAATTAGTCACGATAGGTGGTTCCTTGATAGAATCTGCACACACATCCTTGCCTTTGAGGGAAATTCACAAGTGTATTTCTTCGAGGGAAATTATAGCGATTATGAAGAAAACCGTAAAAAACGTCTGGGTGATGCTACTCCTCACCGGATAAAATATAAAAAACTAGTGTAAAAAAAGAGGGGTGACTTTTCAGACACCCCTCTTTTTTTGTGTTATGCATACTGCTTTAGTATCTTCTCGAGCAGCAATTTGGTTTTCTTAATACCTTCTTCTTCAGAAAATCCATCTCCTTCCCATTCAATGCCCACAATACCACTAAATTTAGCGTCATGGATAATCTTGAACATCCTGGTATAATCAATATCAGGTTCTTCGCCCCTCTCATCAAACTTAAAAGTTTTAGCACTAATTCCTTTTGCAAAAGGGGCAAGATCTTTCACACCCTGATAAATATCATATTGTCTGTCGGCGCTAATTTTGAAATTACCAAAATCCGGTAATGTGCCACAAAAAGGACTATTTACCTGCTTCATCACATCAGCCAACCATTTACCGTCTGATGAGTAACCACCATGGTTCTCAACAATGATATTGATTTTACTTTTCCTGGCATATTCTGTAAGCCTTCCCAATCCATCTATAACTGCAGTTTTAACATCTTGCTCAGATCCATTACCGGCCGCATTTACGCGTACGGTAAGACAGCCTAATGTTTTTGCTGCATCAACCCACTTGTAATGGTTTTCAATAGCTTTTGTTCGTGCCTTCTCATCTGGATTACCCAAATCCCCTTCTCCATCAACCATGATCAAGTGATTTTGAATTCCTTCACCCTTGGTAATGGCAAGCAACTCCTTTAAATAAGCTTGATCGGTCTCCTTTTTATTGAAAAAGGGACTGACGTACTCAACGATGTTAATGCCAAACTCCTTCTTTGCACGCATTGGGAAATCCAAATTGGTCATTTTCCCACCGAATAGTGCTTTATGAAATGACCACTCTGCAAGAGATATTCTAAAGAATTCTTTTTTGGAACCAGCCAGCGCATCCAGAGGAAGCACAGAACCTATACCCGCGGCCGCACCGAGAATACCAAGGTCACGGATAAAACTTCTACGGTTTTTTGTATTAATAGCCATAACTATTTCTTATTAAAGTTATTATTAAAAAACATCAATTGGAAGCCAATTGCATTGGTCCAGTATTCCCAATTATGAGCACCCGGTCTGATTGTAAAATCATGAGGAATATTATTGTAGACTAATTTTTCGTGAAGCTTTAAATTAACATCATAGAAAAAATCGTCTCTCCCGCAATCTATATTAATTGCAAGGCGATTGGGCGTAAGTAAATATATCAGGTTGATCACTGAATTTTGCTCCCACCTTTCAGGATATTTATCCTCTGCACCAAGTCGTTTGGCTATATCCCAATTTAAAGGGAAAGGTCTGATGTCTACACCACCACTCATACTTCCAGCTGCCCCAAATACATCTTGGTGCTTAAAAGCGAGGTAAAGTGCACCATGTCCACCCATACTCAATCCTGTAATTGCTCTGCCTCTTCTGTCTTTAATGGTTTTATATTTCTTATCGATAAAATTAACGAGTTCGGTACCTACATAGGTTTCATATCTCCAAGCAGGATCCTCCGGACTATCAAAATACCAACTTGTCACATTTCCATCCGGACAAACGATAATAAGCTTAAAGTCATCTGCATACTTTTTTATAAGCGGAACTTTCTCAACCCAACCAGAGTACTTATCTCCAGCTCCATGTAATAAATAAACCGTTGGATATGCTTTACCTGAGTTATAGCCTTCAGGCAAAACAACAACTGCTTTTATGTTTTTTTTCATTGCTGCACTGTAGGTGTCTACAGTGTCTACTTGTGCCGCGAATACATTGCCTGTTAACAAAAGTCCTACTGTGGCAAGGAATAAAAAATACCTTTTCATATGTTATACCCAGCTACACGCCGCCCCAACAAGGGCCGCATCTTCCCACATTTCTGTTCTTCTAACTACTACTGACTTATCTATAAGTTGTTCCTTGAGTCTTACAATGAAATGATCCCAAGTCCTGGCGATATTTCCTCCGATAACTAAAACCTGCGGTTTTTCTTCAGCTATAAAATCATTTAAAAAGGCAGCTAGATTAGTGGCAAACTCATCAAATATTTTTGCTTTTGTATCAGCGCAATCGGTGTTCAGAAATAGTTCAACGTTTTTAATATCATTACCTGTAAGTTCTTTATACCGCTTTAAGAACCATCTTGTTGAAATATACTCTTCTGCGATGCTATCCAGAAAGGGAGCAAAAGCTTTGTTCATATCCTTTACTTCACCGCTACAATTACTGGTAGAACCTAATCCTGTACCCAATGTTATGCCTATAGCTCTATCAAAGTCTGAGGCTGCCCCAGAAGCCAATTCCCCGCGAAGAAAAGCCTCAGCATCGTTTATAAAAATAATGTCTTCAGCTGGAACCCCAAGTCGTTCAGATAGTATGGTACGGATGTTCATTCCATGCAGGGCATCATATTTCTGCATGCCCTGCATTAAAGATATCCCCTCCTTATAATCGAAAGGTCCGGGCATAGCAATTCCAATTTTTGTCGATTCAACCCCAGATTTGAGAATCAATGAAGAAAGCGCTTCAACCCATGATGTGAATATGGTTTCTGCTTCGTCCATAGAAGAAACGCGTTCCCGCTTCATGGTGTGGTCGATGATTTTATAAGTGTTGCAATCTACATGCGCCGCTGTGATGTGGGAGCCCCCGATATCTACACCAATAAATGGCAGCTTAGATGGATTAGAGTTCATGGTATCGTTTTATTCTTGGTTTAGGTGAATCCAAAAGATTCAATTTCTAAAATAAGGTTATTTAAACCGTTTTAGCAAACCTTTACAAATAAATAATTTAACCGCCCTCCGGTCATAAGCCTACCTTTTAAAGGGTGGCAGCATCTTCCTTTGGAGGGCGTGGCCCACGCTTGTAAATTACCAATCCATTCAGAAAATTGCGTAAAATTTGATCTCCGCACTTTTTAAAATTAGGATGATCATCTTTCCTAAAAATGTCCCCAAGCTCACTCCTGGTAACTTTAAAGCCCACCAGTTCCATTATCTTAATTATATCATCATTAGTTAGCGCTAGCGCTACGCGTAATTTCTTAAAAATATCATTGTTACTCATATTACATCGCTATTTCAATTTTTACCTTTTTGTTCTTAATGCGTTCATCAGCCAACGCTGATAGCACCTTGCCGACCATTTTGCGTTTTATTGCTACATAGGAATTCTGGTCTTTTACTTCGATCAAACCTACATCTTCCTTCTGTAAGCCACCTTTTTTTAATAGAAGCCCAACTATGTCTATCTTGTTTACTTTATCCTTCTTCCCCGCAGCAATGTATAAGGTCTGCCATTCACTGTCAGCCGGTATCTTAAAGTTACCTTTTAAATTTTCTGTTTCAACATCTCCCTTCAAAAAGGGGTATTTCTCGTCATCTGCGATAACTAAATATGCAGTTCCCTTTGCATTCATCCGTGCCGTCCGTCCATTTCGATGTAAAAATGCATCTTCCGTATATGGCAATTGGTAATGTATAATACACTCCACTTCTGGAATATCCAATCCTCTGGATGCAAGATCTGTAGTAATCAATATTTTTATACTTCCATTGCGGAATTTCAACAGCGCACGTTCACGCTCGTCTTGTTCCATTCCTCCGTGAAAAATATCATGTGCCAAATCTTTATCAATCAACAAGTCGCTAATCCTGTCAACCGTCTCTCTGTGGTTACAAAATATTAGGGTGCGCTTATCGCCGATTTTACAGATCAACTGAAAAAGTGTATCCAATTTATCTGCCGCTGTAGTCAGCACTTTTTTAAGCTTTAGATCCGGCACAACTTTCACATCCTTTAAAAAATCAATTTCTACTGAGTTATTAATTCCTGTAAAATCAGGTATTTCTTCCATTGCTGTTGCCGAAGTCAGTATTCTCTGTTTGAGAGACAACAACTTCTTGATGATGTAAGACATGTCTTCCTGGAATCCAAACTCAAGCGCTTTGTCAAACTCATCCAATACTAATGTTGTAATTCCTGATTCATCAAAATTTTCGTGCCTAAGATGATAAGCGATCCGTCCCGGTGTCCCTACTAATACAGCAGGGGGCTGTTCAAAGTTATTACGCTCTGTTTTAATTGGATGTCCGCCATAACAGCAATTGACCTTAAACCCAGTAGACATCAATTTAAATACCTGCTCAATTTGTAATGCAAGTTCTCTAGATGGAACCAGTACCAGAGCCTGTACACGTCCCTTTTCAAGGCGTTCCAGATTATTAAGCAACGGAAGCAGAAAGGCCAATGTTTTACCGGAACCTGTAGGTGCGAGTAAAACTATGTCATTGCCTTTTTTAGCAGCACTTATTGATGCAGACTGCATATCATTTAGCGCATTAATTTTTAATTTCTCAAGTATCTTTTCAAGCATAAGTCGTCAAAGATAGGTTACAAAGCGAACAATGTAGTGATACAACAATAAAGGGAGACATAAAGTGTTGACAACAAGATAATTGTTAGCAATTAAACAACCTATTTTTAACCTCATTTTAATTTAATAGGCTTAATTTTAAGAAACATGATACCGTAAACCGACAACCGAATGACATGGAAAAAATTTAGCGGTGAGCTGATTAGCTCATCAATTCTTGAAGAAGTGGAAAACGCCATCATCAGGGAAACCACTAGCGGTTATAAACTTAAAGTATGTATTGGCACGGATTCTCAAGTTAAGGGAGACCTAACTGATTTTGCTACCGTAATTGTTTTGTTGAGGGAGCATCATGGGGGTTTTATGTATATCCACCAGGAAAAGACACCTCAAAAAATGAGCATAAAAGAACGTATGCTTGTTGAAGTACAAAAATCAATTGAAACAGCCTACTCCATATGCGACTTACTAGATCTATACGATGTGGATTTGGAAGTACACGCTGATATTAATACCAATCCGGTATTTAAATCTAACAAAGCATTAAATGAAGCAATGGGCTACATTTTAAGTATGGGTTTTATATTTAAAGCTAAACCAGAGGCCTTTGCCAGTTCAACTTGTGCAGACAAAATGGTCCACTAATAAGTGTTACCAGTTTTTAGTTGAAACAGCACTGGGTTTTGTTGTCGCTTTCTTTGGTTCAGTTGGCGCATTCCCAATCATTGCACCAAGTTTGTCTGCAACCTTTTTACAGCCAAGCATTACAGCCGCCATATTAGATTCCCATTCAGACCGATTTAGTTTACTAGGCGTTTGTTCTAAAGGAGTACTCACTGTTCCTGGAACAAAATTGCTAAACCGGTCACGTACATAGGGAGTTAGAACGATATCTGTAATAACTAGACGGTATTTACCCGCTCTCAATGAAATCGAAATCTGATAGGTAGCATCACCAGAAGGATGACCGATGCCTACTACCTCTTTCTGGATAAACATTTTTCCCTTACCAGAAAAAACTGTATCACTTTCACTATTTTTCAATTGCAGAGATTTAGAATTCTCTTTAAAAAAACGTTTTACATTAGCAGCCATTATAGCTTGAGTTACCAACTTGAGTTCTTTAATTTCTACAAATGCATACTTTCCGTCCTCATCTATGGGAAGCGTTTTCTCCTGGCAATAGGAATTAAAACTGAACATCACTAAGAAAGCAAAAAAGATAATTCTCATAACTTGTTTTATAACAAAGGCTGTCAGAAAATGCTCCTGACAGCCTCAAATTTAAAAAATAAAGTTTAGCTTTTTAGAATGCGTATACTGCTGCTAAAGAGAACTGACCAGCACCTTTAGTTGCCGCTCCGCTACTTTTAACAAAAGTAGTTGGAGTTGTTCCGCCATTAAAAATACCTGTTGCAGATCCATTATCAAATCTTACTTCAGGAATAAAAGTTAAACCGCCTGCTTTAACGTTAGCAGATATTGTCGCGGCAAAAACACTTTCTCCGGCAAGTGGACCGTAAAGTACACCACCGTTATCTTTTGTCTTAAAATACTCACCTCTCAAACCTAAAGCAAATGCCGGACTAAATGCATATTGAGGATAAATCGCAGCACCTGTAAATCCAGTTTTATCAGCGTTTAAGCCTGCAGACCAATCAGCAACGTTTAAGCCCAACTTGAATTTTTCAGTAACTTGATAAGCAGTAGTTAGGTCAACTTCAGTTCCTGAAACATAACCTGTAGCAAGATTCAAATAAGCAGTCCATCCTTCAACAGGCGACACCATTAACTGAGCACCAAAAGTAGAAACTCCAAATCCAGGATTAGCAGTATAAGTGTTCCATGCATCATTAAAAGCGCCTACCATTAAGCTAACTTTAGGAGAAAATGCATAAGTGGCTTTTATACCAGCATTTTGGAATGGTCCGTTAGTAAACAAATAAGAAGTTGAATAGTTAAAATTAGCGGCCGGAGATATCACTTCATAACCGATAAAAGTACCCATGAAACCAGCAGTCATTGTAAACTTATCTGTAAAAGCATAGTTTACATATAGGTTCTGAATATGAAAAGATTCAGTACCAGCTGGGACTAACGACTGACCTTGTCCACGCGGACCAAAAGATAACTCTCCAACAAAAGATGCTTTGCCAGTTGTTTTCTTTAAAGCCAAATCTATCATACCTATTGATACAGAATTATGATCTGAAGCAAAACTGGTTGGAAGATTAGATACCTTTCCAAAATCATATTTATAATAAGTATCAACAGAACCAGAAATCTGTAGTGGAGCCTCAGCTGCTTCCTGAGCGAAAGCTGCAGAAGTGAAAGCAAGGGAAGCTATTGTCAGTAATGATTTTAATTTCATAATGTTTGTTTTTGAGTGAAATTTAGATGTGGGCTAATTAGATTTTGTTTTCTACTTCTTGTCCTGCAACGATCAAAGTACCTTGAGAATATTTCTCATTGTGTTGACTTGCATCCAATCCTTCTTCTTCTTCTTCTGAAGTTACGCGGATTGGTTGGATCAGGTTGATGAATTTGAAGATAACAAATGACATGATAAAGCTGAATGCCACAACGATAACAACTCCTTTTAGTTGAGTGATGAAGAATTCAGCATTACCGTAGAATAAGCCATCAACGCCAGCGCTGTTTACAGTTTTAGTTGCAAATACACCTGTTAATAACATACCAACAATACCTCCTACACCATGGCAAGGAAATACATCCAATGTATCATCTAAACTTGTTTTTTGTTTCCATGAAACAGCAAGGTTAGAAATAATAGCAGCGATTGCACCAATAAAGATACTAGAAGGTATACTTACAAAGCCTGCTCCTGGAGTAATCGCAACTAGACCAACAACTGCACCAATACAAAAACCAAGCACTGATGGTTTTTTACCTCTTGATACATCAAAGAACATCCAGGCTAAACCTGCAGCACCTGCAGCGGTATTGGTGGTTAAGAATGCAGACACAGCAAGACTATTCGCTCCAAGTGCAGATCCTGCATTAAAACCAAACCAACCAAACCAAAGTAAACCAGTTCCGATCAAAACATATGGAATGTTAGCAGGTGGAACTTCAATATGCTCAATGTGAGATTTTCTACGTTTTAGCACCAATGCACCAGCTAATGCAGCCATACCAGCAGAAATGTGCACCACAGTACCTCCGGCGAAATCCAGAACACCCATTTTGAAAAGGATGCCCTCAGGATGCCATGTCCAGTGCGCTAGAGGAGAGTATACAAATATTGCGAACAATACAATAAACAAGATATAAGATGTAAAACGGATACGTTCAGCTACGGCTCCAACAACTAGTCCTGGAGTGATGATAGCAAACATCAATTGGAAAACAGCAAATAAAGAAAGTGGAATAGTTGCAGCAAGGCTCCATGAAGGACTTGAGTTTACGCCTTGAAAGAAAAAGAACGTTTTAGGGTTTCCAATAAATCCGCCGATCGTTTCTCCAAATGCAAGACTAAATCCAACTACTACCCAAAGTACAGTAATTACACCTGCAGCTACAACACTCTTAATCATAGTTGAAAGAATGTTTTTACGGTGAACCATACCACCATAAAAAAATGCAAGACCTGGTGTCATTATGAATACCAAAGCTGTAGCTATTAATACAAACGCGATATCTGGTCCGCTGTATTTGCCCTCATCAAAATTTGGAAGTAAGGGAATAAAAAGGGCAAGAACTGCAATTATTAATAAAACTGCAAGTGGGCCCCATTGTTTGAATAAAACTTTTGCCATAAATGTGTTTTTTAACTGTTTGTAATTAAAGTTTATTTGATTTTTTGATAAAACTAATAATTATTTTGATAAAAAAACATTTGATTCCAAACAATTTTAGGAAATCAGTGTATATAATTCCATTTTTTGAGACTAAAACATAGGAAAATAACAATTTATACTCTAATTTTTTGCGTATTTACAATAATTGACCAATCAAATACCTTTATTTTTAAGAAATGAATAAAAATCACTAAAAGCAATAAGTTTGTATCTTTAGCTACTTATGAAATCTTACCAATTCACATTTTCACAACAGCTTCCTATTCCATTGGCAGAGTGCTGGAATTTCTTTTCATCACCAATGAATTTGGCTAAAATCACACCGCCTGAAATGGCTTTTACAGTTACTTCCAAAAAGGAGCACCTTAAAAGTATGTATGCGGGTATGTTGATTACCTATGAAGTGTCACCTATGCTAAACATCAAGTTAAACTGGATGACAGAGATCACTCATGTGGAAGACAGAAAATATTTTATCGACGAACAGCGTTTCGGACCTTATCAATTTTGGCATCATCAACACCACTTCAGAGAAATAGAAGGAGGTACGGCAATGGAAGACATTCTGACTTATGGCCTGCCATTCGGCATTATAGGTAACCTGGCCAATAGTTTATTCGTAGAGAAGAAAGTAAAGGACATTTTCGAATTCAGGAGAAAAAAGGTGGTCGAGTTATTTGGCGACTACACTACGGCAACTGATACATAGGCAGAGCCTTGCACTACTCCTCTTCGTTCTATTTCTTTATCGATATAGGTTTGAATTGCAGATTTGTTCAATCCCCAGTTTGGGGCAATAAGCAAGTCCCAATCCGATATGCCAAATAATCTTTGTATAACCACATCAGGCCGAAGCAATGGGATTAGCTTGCAAAGCAAATCCGTGTACTCTTCCAGAGAGAAAAGTTTAAACGGAGACTTCTTGTATTTGGCACCCATGATAGAACCTTCAACGATATGAAGGTGATGGAACTTCACAAATTTGATTTGCGGAAACCTATTTATCTCGTGTATGTAGCCTAGCATCATTTCTTCTGTTTCCCAAGGAAAGCCAAATATCGTGTGTACACACAAATCCAATTTACTGTTTTCCAATAGCTTAACAGCTTCTACAAACTCACCGTGACTGCATCCTCTGTTAATTTGACTTAAAGTTTCATCATAAATAGACTCCATCCCCATTTCAAGATCTACATCGTAACGGTCTGAATAGCTTTCCAAAAGCGCCACTTTTTCAGCATCTATACAATCTGGGCGTGTTCCTACGGAAAACCCAACTACATCTTCTGGATTTATTGACAATGCTTCATCATACATCATCTTTAAATAATGTACCGGGGCATAAGTATTGGTATTTGGCTGAAAATAAACGATAAATTTATCAGCTTTGTAAAAACCTTTCCCTCTTTCCATGCCCTGCTCAAGCTGTTCGCGGATGGAGGGAAGCTTACGGGAAAGCTCTGGAGTAAAAGAATCTACATTACAGTAGGTACAACCTCCATAACCTTTACTGCCATCACGATTGGGACAGGTAAAACCGCCATCTACAATCACCTTAAAAACACGTTGCCCTTTATACTTCTCTTTAAGGTGTGTACCGTAATTGTTGTAGCCTTTAATTCCCTGATCCAGTAATGTTCCCAATTCGTTTGCAATTTTTACAAAACTACAAAAAATTAATTCATGTTACTGGTTGTCTAGCCATTGTCTGGCTACTGTTGTATCCGTAAAAAACTGAGTCACCACATTACCCATAGCTATATCAACACTTCTATTCGCTGCTAATCTGCTAAACATACTGGGCGAGTAAACCCAGGCAAAATACTTAAGTCCAGCTCGCTCCATCATTGGAAACCACTCCTTACCTGCCCAGTCCGCAGCTTCAGACCATGAGCCTAATACATTTGTATTGTCATTTAAGACTTTTGTACAATTATTTTCTTTCAGCATCTCCAGCATAACCAGCCCTCCATTCTTCACAGTTTCTATGTCCTGATAGCCCGTCCAGTCAACTTCAAGCGCCAACGCAGTACGATTGTAGTTAATTGTAATGTGCTCATCCTGGTAATATGTTCCCGTTTTTAGCCTCGGACTGATCGGTTGATCTGAATGCAGAGGTAATCTAAAAAAGAAAATAGCGCCATTCCCTGGTTCACTTTCAATCCAAAAGCTTCCATCATGTCGCTTCAGTATTTCCGATGAAATGTACAATCCTAAGCCTAACCCCTCAAAACGCATGGCTGTATTGTCTACCCGATAATACCTGTCAAATAAATGATCTAAGTTCTTTTCTGCAATACCAATCCCGAAATCTTGTACAGACACCACAATATTGCCCAACTCGACTTTACTTTTAACTATCACCTTTTTGCCTTCTGGAGAATATTTTATGGCGTTAGACAGGAAATTGTGTAATACCTGTTCCAGCCTTAATTGGTCTCCTGTAAAAATAATATCCTCGTTAGTTTCTAGAACAATATGGTGGGTAAGCGTAGTGTGCTGCACGCTTTCTATACTTGCCTCAACCATCTCTGCAAAATTAAAAGGCTCCATGCTATAATTCATTTTGCCAGCATTGATCTTCGTTACATCTAAAAGATCTCTGATTAACATTTCCAAACGATGGACTTGCTCTGCCGATTTTGAGATAAAGCCGCGCATGCGTTCAGTATCCCCTGTACGTTGCATTAACTGATTAAAAGCTTTGATACTGGTAAGGGGTGTTTTTAATTCATGACTAGCTATAGATATAAATTCGTCTTTTTTACGCTCACTTATTGCAAGCTCCTCCATAGAAATGGCCAGCTCCTCATTTGTTGCAGTCAATTCTTCGTTTAGCGCCTGTTGTTCCTGCTCACTTTTCTCCAATAGTTTACGAGATTCAACCATCGGGGTTATATTGATAACGGAAGCCATAATGGCATCAATATTTCGTTCGGCATCATATAAAGGAGAATATTGAAAATCTACATAGATTCGCTTTTCTCCCTCGGCAGTACCTATAATGGCTTCAATTTCTGAAATGGATATCGGTTTTCCCGTATTAAAGACCTGCTCAAAGAGTCCTAAGAATGGCTGCCCAACAAGTTCAGGAAATACTTCCACCAGTTCTTTACCAATTACCTGCTCCCGTGTTCGGCTCCATATATCTAGCATCGGCTGGTTTGCCATCTCTATCTTCAAATTGCGACCTCTAAACACACCCAAACCAACTGGAGAAGTCATAATCATACTCTGCAGCCTATCTTCACTTTCTACCAAAGCTTTGGTTCTGTATGCAACTCTTCTTTCAAGCTCTTCATTTAAGCTAGACAAACTGTCCTGGGCTTGCTGCAATTCTTCGTTTGTAGAACTCAATTCCTCATTTGCAGCGGCAAGTTCTTCGTTCAGCGCTTGCTCACGCTCAAACAATCCCTCCTGCTCAAAGGCAAACGAGTTATTGAGTATATTTCCTATATGTAAACCAACCGATTCCAGAAAATTCTGATAGTTATCATCTAAACGTTTCCTTGGTGATATCCCAAAGACCATATACCCATTTACCTTAGAATCAGCTGCATTTACAGGTACAACCAAGACCTCCGAACAAACCTCTGACCTAATATTAACAGGGAGTTCCTCTATAAATTGACCAAGGTCATTAATGTAAATAGATTTGTTTCCATCTTTAGGATCGGGCTTAGGCCATCTTGCTTTTACAATTTCTTTAGTTGCTGTTCCTGTATAAAGAACTACTTCTCCTCTTATTTTATAATTTTCCGAAAAAGTGAATAAAAGACTGAAAGGGATATCCTCAGTAGCAGCGGCCAAAAGTGATTCAATATTCTGCAAACTGTCAGCAGTACTTCTAGAAAGATTAGCAAGGAGCAACTGGTGCAACAATTGCTTTCGCCTTTCATTGATTACACGGTATGTCGTCTCAATCACAGCATTAAACACACCCCCAATTTGATTCTTCGAATCTACTATCGGAGAAAGGGTATAATCAAAATAACATTCCTCTACATAACCATATCTATTCATTAGCAACAAAGAATCTGGTCTTCTTATTGACTCACCAAAGTTTAGTACGCTATTGAATTCTGGCGCCAAGCCATCCCAAATCTCTGGCCACACTTCTGCTCCCGGCATTCCCAGCGCATGGGGATGCTTATCTCCTGGAATGCTACTCCAGGCATCATTATAAATTAGAGTAAAATCTTTCCCCCAATATATCGCAATTGGGAATCCGGAGTTAAGGCTAATGCTTACGGCCAAATTTAAGCTCTCTGGCCAATCCTCGCGTCTGCCTAATGCAGTGTCAGACCAGTCTTTAGATTTTATCAGTTCAGTCAACATCATTGAAGGCTTCCACAACAAAAGATATGCCTATTTATTTTACAGTATAATTATGTAAGTTTGAAGAAGCACATCTACTTTAACATCATACATGGAGCAGCAAAAGGAACCCCAACCTGAGGTACTAAAGGTATTTGAAACCATACCTGCAATGTATCTTATATTGTCTCCTGATTTGATTATTCTAACTGCAAGCAATCTTTACCTAAGCCTTACTCTAAAAGTCAGGAATGAAATTAAAGGAAAAAACATTTTCGAAGTTTTTCCGATAGACGAGACGGACACCAATTCCTACTCCTTAAGAGATTCTTTGGAAAATGTGCTCCAAACCAAGAAATCACACCGGCTTCCTGTAGCTTATTTTGTGCACCGTTATTGGGACAGCACCAATACGCCCGTGCTCGATGATGATGGAGAAATATCTTATATTATCCATGCTACCAACGACGTTACTTCAGAGGTATTAGCAGAAAGAAATTTAAAAATTAGTCTGGAAAAGCAAACTTCAGCTGCTTCAAAATCTGCACAACTCAGCAAGCGCATCGAAAAATTATTTGCAGATTTACCCGCCAGAATTGCGGTACTTTCGGGGCCAGAACTTACATATGAATTTATAAATCCTTTGTACCATCACCATATCGGATACCGGGATCTTCTTGGAAAACCCTTTATTGAAGCCCTGCCTGAAATGGCAAGTCATCCTATTTACCAGGAATTAAAAAAAGTTTACAAAACAGGAGTAACCTACGAGGGTAAAGAAATTCTAATCAATCTATTTAACAAACAGGAACAAAGCTATACCGACTACTACTTTAACATCATGTACCAAGCGCGTCTTGACGAGCATGGTAATGTGAACGGAATACTCAGTTTTGCTTATGACATCACTGAATTGGTTAATGCCAGGAAAAGCGAGCACATGAAAGACGAATTTCTTTCTATTGCCAGCCACGAATTAAAAACGCCACTAACAAGCATAAAAGCTTATAACCAGTTAATAAAAAGATCAACAGATGTTGAGAAGCTACACGTTTTTGCTCAAAAATCAGCAGAAAACATCACTCGTTTGGACAGGTTAATATCAGACCTCCTGGATGTAACAAAAATCAATGCTGGTAAAATGCAATATAATATGCAGGAATTTAGTTTCAGCGAAATGATTAATGATGTGATAGACAATGTTCAACACACCTCTAGCTCACACAAGATCAATTTAGAAAGTGATGTTGATATTTTGTACACAGGCGATAGGATTCGTATCGAACAGGTGTTAAGTAATTTTCTTAATAATGCAATTAAATATTCGCCAAACGGTGATCGTGTAAATGTTACGTGTAAAATACTCCTACAGAACATTATAGTCTCAATTCAGGACTTTGGCATAGGCATCAATCAACACGACATGGATCATCTCTTTGAACGCTATTACCGGGCAGATAATAGTAATATGCAGTTTGAAGGACTAGGATTGGGACTGTTTATTTCTTCGGAAATTTTGAAAAGACACAATGGAAGTTTTTGGATTGAAAGCACCGTAGGAATTGGTTCTAAGTTCTTCTTTAGATTACCACTACCAAAACTGATAGTTGCATTACCCTCAAGAAACAACCCTGAGTATTATGTTGACGAATACATAACGATTAAATTTAATGAGTTATCAAATTGTATCGAGGCGGATTGGACTGGATTCCAAAATGCAGATTCTGTTCGAGCCGGCTGTCTGAAAATCCTTGAAATGATCAGGCATTTCAAAACTATAAAGTTAATCTCCGACAACGCTCATGTACCCGGAAGCTGGTCTGAAGCTACAGACTGGCTAAGAGAGATCTGGCTTCCATCATTGGAAAAAGAAGGGTTAAGATATTTTGCGTGGGTTCATGCTACAAACTCATTTAGCATACTATCAGTAAATAAGAGCACAGGTCCGTCAAAGGGCGAACTTAACGTCCGTCTTTTTCAAGATTACCAGGATGCAATTGCCTGGATCAACGACAATTAAAACCTACATGATCAATATTTTGCCGGAACTCCTTGTTTTGGTAACGACTTCAAAATAAAATCTCTTATGCTTTCATTTGCTGCAGCTAAATCTGGCTTACGCAAATACATCATATGGCCGCTTTCATAACCTTGCCAAGTCATCCTTTCTTTCAGTTTTCCACTTGGATCCAACTGCCACATATTATATTTAGCGTTAAAATAATCACACGCACCGTCATAATAACCTGATTGTACTAGCAAATGCAAATAAGGGTTTTGAGCCATCGCAGAACGTAGATCTTCACCTGTGCGATTACCTGTATTGTCCCATGGATAAACCGATCCGAACATGTTGTATTTAAGATCGGTTTTATAATTTAACTCATTACGCAAGTACATATTAATTGCAGGTGTAAAAGAATGTAGCCAAGAGGTTAATTCAGCATTAAAATCTGGTTCAGATCCCGCATCTGCCCGATCAATTCCTTTATATCTCGAATCTAAACGGCCAACTGTGAAACCTTTGTCCCGAAGTAACTCTTTCCAAAATAGACCAGTAGAGACATCAAGATTATTCTGTAAAAATATTTTTTCTGAGATTCCTGAGTATCTTGCCATTTTTGCCGCTATCTTAATCTTTTCATCCATAGACAAGAAGCCACCCTTAGCTACTGCCGGAAGCAATTCGTTAACGGTAAAATTCTCCACTTCTGGGAGCATCTCTGTCAATCTCTTAGATTGAAGATCCGCAGGAAGCATCTTATGATACCAGGCAGTTGCCGCAAAATACGGCAGCCGCAAAGAAGCGTCCATCACACTACCTCGCTCAATCCCAAGGTCAGTTGGAGAAACCAGAATTACGCCATTAAGGTACATCCACTGACTACTCTGCAACTCCAGCGCCAATCCAGAAACCCTTGTCGTTCCGTAACTTTCGCCAATAAGATATTTAGGAGATGCCCAACGGTTGTTACGAGTTACGAAGGTGTTTATCCATTCGGCCAGATAGCGTATATCTGCGCGCACACCAAAAAATTTATTCGTTGGAACATCTTTGCTGATGGCACGTGAGTAGCCAGTATTGACGGGATCAACGTAAACAATATCAGCTACGTCTAAAATGGACGCACTATTTTCCTTATATCCGTATGGCTGTACAGGGTAACCCTCGTCGTCTATGTTTAATACTACAGGACCAGTGTAAGCAATATGCATCCACACAGAGGCGGAACCCGGCCCTCCGTTAAATGAAATAACCAACGGTCTTGCTGACTTATCATGAATATCTGAACGTTCATAATAAGTGTAAAACAGCCCTGCAATTGCTTTACCTTCTTCATCCCAAACCGGCAGTGTACCAGCAGTGGCCTTGTATGGCACCGCCTTGCCCTTAATATTTAAAGTATGATTAGTTACAACCGAACTTTCGGCAACTATATTTCTACTTAGCGCTAAGTTTGTATTATCTGGGGAAACAACCGCGTCCTTAGTTAAAGTAATTTCCTTACTTACCCTTGAAGCAGGCGATTTTTTGGAAGATTGGGCAGATACAACAGAGCAATAAGCTAATAATAGCAATATAAATGTGCCTTTCATGAAATTTAGTTTGATGATTTGGTCATAAAGATCAAAAAAACAAGGATAAAAAAGGCTTTAGAACGAATTTGTTACCTTAGCTGTACTTTTTTAAAAATGAAATCTTTTTACTCGTCATTCTTAGCCATTCCCGGGTCATCAATTCATGTCCTGCCACAGTTGGGTGTACATGATCCCATATCCAATACTTTTCAGGAGCATGCTTAAGTGCCCTGTTAAAAACTTCTTGATAAGGAACAAAAACGGCACTGTAATCAGCTGCAATTTGTTTGACGATCTTCTGCCTCAATTTCACATCTTCTAAGCGAGGGTTTGCCTCACCCTCTGCACCATAAAAAGGCAAAGTAAAGGGCTCTCCCAATACAAAAATAATATTTGGGTTTTGGGCTTTGACCTGATTCAAGATTTGACGGTAAGTTTTGTCATACTGATCTGGAGAAACTCCCATTTTATGATCTGCACGGTAAGAGTCACTATCATTTATTCCAACTAAAATGCTCAATACATCAGGTTTCAAATCTAACGTATCTTTCTGCCAACGATCAGCAAGATCCCTAACATTCTGGCCACTAATTCCTTTGTTAATGAAAGTTAAGTTTCGTTCTGGGAAATCTGCGCCTACTCTGCTGGCAATACTGAAAGCATAACCATGACCCATGATATGGTTTAAATCCCAATCGGTCCTTCCTCTGTTTCCATCAGTAATTGAATCTCCTTGAAATAAAAAAACTATTGACGCATTTTGGGCAAATGTTGGCATAGCGAACAATCTGCTTTTGGACATTGCCGATAACATTGCCGTTGTCGCTACTGATTTTATGAGTTTTCGTCTATCCATTTTTATTTTGCCTTGGCCCCCTGTCTGTCTTGGCTAATTTACATCAACTACATTACATCCTGGCAAAAGGGTGGATTTTTTATACATTTAAATAGAAAAAAAATATTATTGATAATGATCCGATCCGCTTCAGTACTTTTTTGCTTTTTGTCACTGCTAATTAACGTTACACATTTGCCCGCCAACGGTATCAAAAGAGACGCAAAAACAAAAACGATAGCTATAAGTGTTCCTGGCAAGAAGTTGGAAATTATAATTGATTATGCACACGGCTGCTCAATAAAACAATTAATGCTGAAAGGTAAACAACTACCTTCTTCTTCTGGAATATACACTGGATTTAAAAGTAAAACCGACAGCTTCAATTCTTCCACACAAATTGGCCAAATAAAAGTAAAGGAACACTTAAACGAAATTACAATTACCGGCATAAGTTATGGCGACAGCGTACTTACTGTTGATGAAGACTGGAGTTTTAAAGTTACTGGAGATAAAATATTATGGAAAATTGAAAGAAATTACAACAACAATGCACAGCTTGAAGAAATAGCAATGCCAAAGTGGAATTTTTCTGATCGTTCCGTATGGAAAGGTGGGATATTGGACAATGGCGGAATGGTTTGGTGCAAATACTTAAAGCATGTTGACGATACCTATGGGGTTCATACCGGCGGTGTCACATTTTGGAACGAAGAATCTGGAAATGCCCTCAAAATTACTGCAAAGTCCTATTCCGGTAAAAACATAGCTGCTAAATATTCGCAGAGTGACAAAAATGAATTCACCTGCACACAAATGATAAGTGATACACCGTTAACGCAGCGTTATGAGTTAAGCAGGTTTGTTGCTGGAAAAAGTAATGTTTTTGGACCTATTGAGGTTAAAAAGGGAAAGATTAGCATTTACCTGGCTCTGGAGTATATCAACTTCGAGAAAGAGTATTCTCGAGGTACTCTTCCGGGTATAGACGCCACCGCGGTTAGGGAACTAATGAACACAACTGGGAGGTACGGGGTTGTCGACAATAACATTATTGGAGCTAATGGCTGGCTCACCAATTGGAAATGTTTGCACGAACCATTTTTCGCTCAAATTGGAATGGCTTTAGGTGACGAAAACTACACCAGGAACATGTCAGCTACTCTAAACCAGGAGCGTGATCTGGCTATGCTTGCCGATGGGAGGGTTCTCTCCCGTTGGCACAACGCCGCTGGAGACGAAATTCCAGGCACATATAATGACAAGACAGGTTATTATGAGGCGATGTGGGGATATACTATTGATTCACAAACAGGATACATTATTAATACGAGTGAGCAGTTTGAGCTAAATGGAGATCTAAAATGGCTCAAATCGCATCAGGCAAGTTGCGAAAGAGCGCTTAATTGGCTGATCAAGCGTGATGCTAATCACAATGGCATATTTGAGATGATGAATGATGGTGTTGCTGATAAAAAAGCCAGTGATTGGCTCGACATTGTATGGGCAAGTTACGAAAATGCTTTTGTAAATGCCCAAATGTATGAAGCCTTGAGGCTTTGGGCAAATTGCGAGAATGTATTGGGAAATGTAGAAATGGCCAACTACTATCATGCTGTTGCAACTAAATTGAAAATAGCTTTTAACAAACCAATTGAAGAAGGCGGATTTTGGTCCACAGAAAAAAAACAATACGTTTACTGGCGCGATAAAGATGGTTCAACCCATGGAGATAACTTGGTTACGCCAGTTAATTTTGCGGCTATCGCCTTTGGTCTATGTGATGACCCGGTACGTATGGCAGCAATCCTTGATCAGATTGAAAATAGATCAAAGGCAGAAAATCTATTTCATTGGCCACTTTGTTTTGATTCTTTCACAAGAGATGAAGTAAGTGATGGCAATTGGCCTTTCCCTAAATACGAAAACGGCGACATTTTCCCCAGCTGGGGATATCTAGGAATTAGAGCCTACGCTCATTATGATAAATCCATAGCCTTAAAGTATATCAGCAAACTGTTGGCGCAGTATAAAAAAGATGGGCTCTCCTCTCAGCGTTACAGTAGAAGTACTCAGCTTGGTTTGGGTGAAGATATTTTAGCCGGCATTTGTACCAGCATCACTGGCCTCTACAGGGACATCTATGGAATCAGACCGAAATGGAACCGAATGGGTCTGGAGCCTAATATGAGCGAAAAATTAAATGGCACCAAGTTTTCATATAAACTAAGAGGAAAAACTTACCATCTGGAACTCAGCACGAATAATTACCTGATGAAAACAAAGGGGTTTTCAGTTAGGAGCAGAGAAAGTTTTGGCGCTGATAAGACTGAAAACAAGCTTATAGTTTATCCTCACAACACGGAGGTCATGAAGCTTTCAATAACAGCAAATAACAATTCAAATATTGATTTAACAATCGGAAACTGGGGTCGAGAACGATACTCCTGGATCAACAATTCGCCCGGAAATTATACCACAACAATTAGTGGTCTTGTTCCTGGAGCTAAATATGAACTCTTTGTAAATAAAAGTCAAAAGACCATTCATGCGTCAGAAGATGGAACGTTAACCCTACGCAGAGCGTCTAAATCTGCAACTACATTTACCCTGATTTCAAGCTACAACTGATTTATTACTAAAACGGGCAACATTATTGCTATATTAATGGCAAATAATTTTGATTCATTAAATGACTGAAAAACCTTCTTTTTGGCAACGAATTGGCGTTCAGGATTGGTTTCTGACCAATAACGGAGGCACTGCCGCTACGAAAGCACAAGCCCTCACTCCGAATATTGTTTTTAAATACATTATTGAAAAGTTCGAAGAATCTATAGCTCAACTTTCCTTTTCTGAAAGGATTGTTTTTTATCATGAGTACATCATTTGCCTTAATTCAGACGATTATCGGGAATTTATGGACAACAAGAAAGGGATCCTTGGTTTAATAGCACAAGAGTCCGTCAAGAATTTCTACGAAATATTAAATCAAAAAATAAGTGAAGGGAAGAAAGCAGAGCCATCCAGCAATAAGTGGGTTTTTCGATTCGTATCTCATCCAGATTATAAACCAGGCGATAAAGGGTTTATAGGTAAACTACTGCCAGACAATAACAAAAAGGACGAAAACCTAAGAGTGACGTTTATTCCCAGACAAACGGGTATGGCGCAGACATTTGATATCAATAATGACGTCTTAAAAGATTTTATATTTTATAGTGAAGGTTATTATGAAATCCCATATGTAAGTACCTTGGTATTCGATCCAAAAACTCCGCTAAAAAATGAAAATGAACTACTTGCAAGGTTTGAGACTACATTACCAGATCGTGCATTCTCTGGCAAAAAGGTCGAGTTTTTAATGAAAAAAGAAGAGATTATAGTAACGGGCGAGGAAGATTCGAGGATTGAAGATTTTATATTTAAGATACCTTCAGAATGGGTAAATACCCCCCACCTGAAAATCCGGTATAGCAATGCAGATGATAAATTTTACCTGGCTTCCTTTGGGGAGAAAACAATTGTTAATGAAAATTTGATTGAACGCAGCGATATCAATGGTCCAAAATGGACAGAATTACCGCTTAACTCAAGAATTATTTTAAATGGGATTATAGGTATGAACATCTTTAAATCTTAATTGCTATGTCGCATGTTCTTTCTATAGCATTCCTGGTCCTGTGTTTAGCAATACTTGTTATTCACTTTAGAAACGTTAAAAATTCACCTAAATAAAATGGGTAAAAATCATTTTGGAATAACAGACATTGGTAAGGTTCGAAGCAATAACGAAGACACATTTATTGCAAAGGATACCGCTGCTGGTGATTATATAATTGCCTGTGTAATAGATGGCGTAGGTGGATATTCAGGCGGAGAGATTGCTGCAGAGATAGCCAAGCTATCTATATTAGAGCATTTAAGTAAACCTCAAGGAGACATCCTATCTCTGATGAAACAAGCCATCTCCGAGGCAGATTCAAAAATTCTCGCAGAAAAACAGCAAGCAAAAGAGTTGGAAAATATGGCTTGCGTGTTAACGTTGGCCATGGTCGACTTAAGCAAAAATATGCTATTCTACGTTCATGTTGGCGATACCAGGATGTACTTGTGCCGTGATAATTCTTTAGTTAAAATTACAAGCGATCAGTCCTTCGTCGGTTTCATGGAAGACACCGGGCGCTTAACTGAAGAAGAAGCAATGAAGCACCCTAAACGCAATGAAATTAACAAGGCTTTAGGTTTTGGAGTTAACCTTGTGCATCAGGATGATTATATTGAAATGGGTCAATCTCCATTTTTACCTGGAGATCTTTTGTTGATCTGCAGTGATGGGTTGTCGGACATGGTCAATAAAAATGAGATTGTAAATGCCTTGCACAGAGGGAAAGATTTAACAGGAAAAGGAACAAACCTCATTGTTGCCGCTAATAAAAATGGTGGTACAGACAACATAACGGTTGTTTTGGTAGAAAATACAAATGCCCCAATAAAGCATGAAGCAACTAAACCAGGGCAACCAGTCAAGTCTTCAATTTATTCTCAGCCATTACTTTTCGATGAGCCTGAACTCCAATCGAAAAACAATACAAAAGAGGTTGAGGAACTTCCGAATCCTCCTCTTGCACAGCCAATTATATACAAATCTAATAAAGGTCTTATCAGCCTGCTTGTCGTGGTGTGTCTGATCTTTATTGCCAGTACAGCTTACCTTTATTGGCTCTACAACAACCACCCTGCAAATGAGGTAAAGCAGCAACCATTGACTGAGGTCACTGAAAAAAGAAATACAAAAGAAATTATGCTTCAGGACACCCTGAATAAAATGAAAGGACAAACCCTGGTGCTAACGGATTCACTTTTTTCTTCTCCAATAATTTTGCACCAGCCATTGGAAGTTAACAAGGATACGATTTATTTGAAATCTGAAAAGGAACTGGTCTTCATTAGTGACTCTCTTTATAAAGGTGTCGCTATAAACATTAGGCCGGCCAGCAAGTTGCTACAATTACGAAATATTGCTTTCGAGAATTTTAATACAGCGATCATAACAGCCAATAATGCACTGGTTCTAAAAAATATTCGGTTCACCAACTGCCCTAACACCATACAAAGCACTTATAACCTGGCTCAAAAAAAATATATAAACGGTAAAATCCCGTTTAGCTCATTTACTGCAGACTCCCTATCCTTCAAGGAAACCGATTAATATGCAAAGAAGAACTGAACGCATTTTTATTTTTCTGATCACCATAGTTCTTGGTGCATTATTTTTTACGCTCTTTAGTGTGCTGCAAAGGGGTTTTGCTGATGTAGGCAAACGACTTGACAACGGGACAATGATCAATTTAAACAGCAGAAATGCTGGTTCTGTTATGGCTGCCCTGTTACAAAAAGGATATTATTTTGAAGACAAGCGCGACATTGCGATTATTGAGAACACTGTTTCAAATGGCATAAAGACATTTACCGAACCGATCGACAATATTGGTGAGCTCAACAAAAATAAGTTTTTTGTTAACGCGGATTTAGCTTCTTCAGCAGGCGGGGAAGTCTTTAAAAAACGTGCTGCTGATTCCCGGGGGCTATTAGGCTATACAGGTGAAGATGAAAAGCGCTTTTATGAGGAATTGCGAAATCCGCCGGAACTACCCTCATCAAAAGATCTGGCTTTGGGACCATATGATATTGATGGGAACATCTTAAACCAGGAAGATGGAGTAGTAGCTGGGGTATTGATCAAATTGTCGATGGTTCTGCCTCAAGATAGTGGCTACGTAGAAAACGATTCTATCCCTGTAAAACCTGAACTCGTTTTATATGCACGAACAGATGCAGACGGCCGATTTTCCTTTCAGCACCTGCCATCAGGTAAAGGCTTCGAAATTTTACCATTAAAACCAGGTTACCAGTTTGGCAGATCTCAGGGTGTCCAAGAATTGAGCAGCGATGCCAGTTTTACTTTTAGGCAATCGCCGCATACGATAAGGCTGTTTTCTGCGCGCGACTTTAAAATCCTCAAAAAAGAAAAATCACTTATTGTAAGAAGTATCGAAGAGTACAACCAATGGTATTGGATTATTGCGGGCAGCTTTTTTCTCGGCTTCTGGATTTTACATATGGTGATCAGTTTAAGATTCCCTCAGGCTGATCAATTGGTACTCCCGTTAGTTATGCTGATGACCGGCATTTCTTTTATTACCTTATTAAGCCTGCAAGATCCCCTCAGAGATCGCTTTTTGGCAAAGGACTCCCTCCTGTTTTTTGGAATAGGAATTTTTGGGATATTATTAATCTTGCTGGTTAACTTCAGAAAATTCACAGTAGATTCTCGCTTTTACAGGATGTTTGTGCTAAGTAACAAATCAAATAAAGCAAACGGATGGCAATGGGCATTGGTAGCGTTAGGTCTTCTTGCATTAACGATTGTATTTGGCAGTGGACCAGAAGGTAGCGGTGTGAAAGTAAATCTATTTGGCGTACAGCCGAGTGAACTTGTAAAATACGGCATTATCCTGTTTCTAGCAGGTTTCTTTGCCAGTAAGGAAAAATTTATAACAGAATATCGAAGCTGGAAAAAAAGATGGTACTTTTTTTCATTTGCATTAGCCGCGATGCTGGTTGCAATTTTGATGTATCTGGTACTTGGCGACCTTGGCCCCGCAATGGTAGTTTGTTTCACGTTCATTATTCTATTTTCTTTTTCCAGAGGAGATTTTATGATGATGCTATTTGCCATTATCGTTTATACATTATCAGTTTGGTTCTTAAATATCTGGATTGCCACCCTCGCAACTGTAGTCGTCATTGCCCTCACCATGTTTTTTAACAAGAAACAAACCAGCGAATCGGCCATTATGGTCATCATGGTAATGGCAGGTTTTTTATTGATAGATCAAATTCCATATTTAGATAAACTTATACCCGGCCCTGTAAACCGACTATCTGAAAGGAAATCAATTTGGCAGGACCCATGGAATAATGAAGTGTACGGGGGCGATCAGGTGGCAAATGGCATCTGGGCAATGGCAGGCGGTGGCGTTAGCGGACAAGGCGTCGGTGAAGGTTTTGCTAAAACTATTCCTGAAGCCCATACAGATATGATATTACCGGCAATTGGAGAAGAATTTGGCTGGGCAGCAATAACTGGGATTTTTATATTATTTCTAGTTTTACTTAACCGCTCTATAATTATTGGTCGACAAACTGGAACCCCGTTCCTGTTTTACCTTTCTGCGGGCATAGGGATAAGTCTATTTGTACAATTCCTTTTAATAGCAGGTGGCTCAACCGGGGCATTGCCTCTTTCTGGGGTCGCCTTACCGTTCATAAGTTACGGTGGATCATCACTTGTAGCAAACATGTTGGCAGCAGGTTTTCTGCTTTCAGTGTCTAAAGTTAGAGGTACTGCCTTGCAAATGGACTTTATCACCAAACAGCAGGACAAGAATCTTGTTCCTGCATTGCTCTCAGCAAGTATCGCCGTACTTCTTTTAACGGTAACCGTATCCAAATATGTAGTAAACAACAAAAAATGGGTAGTTCAGCCGGCTTTAGTTGCAGATAAAAGTGGTGCAAGGATGTTTAGCTACAATCCACGTATTGCAATTTTAATGAACAAATTAGAAGCCGGAGAGTTATATGACAGAAATGGCAGAATATTAGCAACCAGCAATCCAGACAAAGTAAAGAAGCAGCGCAATCTTCTACATCAGGCTGGTTTAAATTACAATCTGGATTCTGCGGTTCATAAAAGAGTTGATCGCTATTATCCGTTTGAAGAACAAGCATTTTTTTGGACTGGCGATGTAAATACTGGTGTATTCAATGGAAGCACCAATGGGTATTTCGCGGAGTATGAACATGCGGCGGAGCTTCGAGGCTTTCATACCCCTGGTGTATCATTAACAACGAAAGCAAACAAGTATAGGGAGGACCGTTTTCTTCCCAGGGGGATAAAAGAGATGACTGTTAGTAAAAGAGATTACTCTGAACTAGCACCATTGCTGTTAGCAGGACTAAATAGTAACGAAGTTACTGAGTTTAAAAAAAGGAACAGAGACGTTAAACTTACTCTGGATGCCCGGTTACAAACTGCAATACAACACTCCATTAGTAGAGACGATTCTTTAAAAAACAATAGGGTGTCTGTGGTTATTTTGGAAGACATCACGGGTGATGTTTTAGCTTCGGCAGTTTATCCTTTACCACAGGTTAAGGATTGGGAGTTGCTGACCATGACCAATGCTGAACAAAATAAACTGGCAGGTTGGTACACAAACGTAGATTTAGGATTTACGTACGCTACACAACCAGGATCAACGGCGAAGGTACTAACCGCTATGGCGTCATTTAATAAGTTAGGCCTTGCGGCTACCGAGAAAACTTTCAACGTTAGCCTTAACGAAAGAATAAGAACTAAAGGAATTGAACCCGACGAAGTAGGTAAGATCAACTTACAACGTGCCATCGTAAATTCGAACAATGTTTATTTCATCAAGTTAGCCAACGAAGAACATCTACAGGAAGATATGGCGGCACTTTATCTTAAAACCGGGATGTTTTTGCATGGGGTTGGGGGTTACTATTTTAATAAAGCCACGAACAACGAAAAACAGGAAGAAAAATGGATGGATCTTTGGAGGAGAACAGAGTTTAAAACCAAGCCTCCATACGACCCGGGAAATATTAGAAAAACCAGAGCAAAAGGGATTTCGGGTATGGCATGGGGACAAGGCGAGCTTATCGCCACACCAGCAGCGGTTGCCAGGTTAGCTTCTGCTGTGGCCAATAAAGGAATATTGGTTCCAAACAGATATGCACTCAAAATCAGTGATTCTACTGTGGCGGTAAAGCAGGGCATCAAACTAGCTAATGACCCTAAATATGCCGCACTTCTAACGGATTTTATGCTAAAGCAAAGTGCAAATAAATCTTTTACACTAGGCCTTACTGTTGCAGGGAAAACCGGAACGCCGGAGCGGGTATGGAAAAAGGAGCGCATCAATGATGGTTGGTATGTATTCTTTGCGCCAAAGAAAAATGGAAAAGGTCATGTCGTAGTTTGTATTAGAATAGAATCTACCAGGGGCTCAAGCAAGGCTGTACTATTAGCCGGCCAACACGTGGTGCCAGTATTGAAAGCGCTTGGTTACGTTGCTGAAACAAAGAAACCAGCCGTAGAGAACATTATTAATTGACCGTTCATTTAAACGAATACTAACAAGATGTTTAATTTATTTAATAAAAACACACCTGAAAAACCTCAAGATGTAAAAGCTATCAGAGAAGCGATGCTCGTTTTTATCAAGCAGGAGTTGCAAAAAATGGAAGGTGGAGAAGGTAAAAATATAAAAGGCTTCCAGCTTTTCATCTGCTGTTTACCCGCAGAGCAATTTATGTATGATTCTGCTTTATTTTCCGCAGAGCAAGATCGTTTTAAGAACGAAATACAACGAATTGCGGATGATTTCGCAATAGATCTGCCTCAAAACTGGACATTGGAAACACTTTTTGTTGACACCTTACCCGAGGGAGCCATAAAAATGGATAACCTGGATGCTGCACTTCTCATAAAAATACCTGAGCACACAAGCGTTCAGAAATCTGAAACCGCATATGTAAAAATACTTGCAGGCGAAGCAGAACAGTTAGTTTACGCCATCAAATCTGGTGATGGAAGAATAAATATTGGTAGAGGCAAGCAGGCACAGGATACCGATGGCTTTTTCAGAAACAACGAAATCGCATTTCCAGATGAAAGTGCTAATGAGTGTAATAAGTATATTAGTCGCCAACATGCACATATCGAATGGGATAATGAATCAAGCGCATTTATGCTTTTTGCCGATGACGGGGGAGTACCTCCAAGAAATAAAGTAAAAATCCGCTCCAAGTCTGATCATAATCCTGTTAAGCTGACTTTCACAGCGCTTGGATTTATTCTTCACGAAGGAGATCAAATTATATTAGGAGAGTCTGCCGTTCTGGAGTTCAGTTACAGTAAATAAATAGGAAATGGCAAAAGTATTTACAATAACAGAAGGATTAGAAAATATGGGCGCGCTTAGCACAGGTGGCCAGGGCTCCGTGTATAAGGGCAAACGTATGGGTGCGATCATCTCTGCTGTGAAATTGTTGCCTACGCCTATATATACGGAAAACACTGAAGATAAAAACTTCAGAGACTTTCAAAATGAGGTTGAAAAGCTTAAAAAGGTTAATGAAATTCCTAATCCTAATGTGGTAAAAATTATTAACTCAGGGCTCACTGAAAGCGGATCCTTTCCTTTCATAGAAATGGAGTACATAGAAGGCCCTGACTTAGAACAACTGCTAAAAGCACCGCATCCACCCATATTCACAATTAGAGAGACTATTAAATTAGCAACCCACCTTTCCAACGCATTATCTCATTGTCACAGGGCCGGGGTAAAGCATGGAGATATCAAAAGTAACAACGTAAAATTTAATACCGATACAGGTAATTATATATTGTTGGATTTTGGACTAGCTGTAATGTCAGATGAGCAGCGCAGGTCCAGCCTTAGACATGCTGGTGCAGTTGAATTTATGGCTCCTGAACAACATGAGGGTGAAATTCTTTTTCAATCTGATGTCTACAGCTTTGGCATTATTTTATATGAATTGCTGGCTGGAGTTGTTCCATTTCCATTAATCAGCAAGGGTGAATCAAATCGTAATCAAGTGATGTTGGCGCATATTGAGAGAGATGTACCAAGCTTGATGTCACTTCGAGAGGATAAACTACCTCAGGAATGGAGTGAAGAAAAGAAGCTTGCAGAAATGAACATACCTGAATGGCTACTCGGAATAGTTGAAACTTGCCTAAAGAAAGCACCATCTGATCGCTACTCGAATGGTGTCGTTTTACATGATGCCGTATGCAATCAAGTAGAAAATACGATCGCCGTAAACGCTGTTCCACCAATAATGGAAGTAGATACGGATCGTCTAAAATTAATTGAAGAAAACAAACAGCTAACTGCGGAGTTAAGTAAATACAGAACGGATTTTAAAAAGAAATCTATCTATCTAGGTATTGCAATGGTATCGCTTTGTTTGGTAACTTTAGCAATGAGTACATTGTTCGGCAGTGACAAAAATACAGAAACAGTTTTGAACGACAGTGTAGTAATCGCTAAAGCAGATAGTCTCAAAAAAATAAAGACTAAAACCAATAATATTAAAAAAATCAACGAACCAGTAAAGAAGAAAAATGCTCCGGCAAAAACTAAAGATGGTTTAATAAATGATGTACCTGAATTTTAACAGCGCTAAACATGAGTAAAGTATTTACCATAACAGAAGGACTAGAAAATATGGGGGCCCTGCGTACGGGAGGTCAGGGTTCAGTTTATAAAGGAAAACGAATTGGTGAGATCATAACAGCTGTAAAAATCTTGCCTACCCCTATACATACAGAAAATATCGATGATAAAAATTATAGGAATTTTAGGAATGAAGTCGAAAAGCTTAAAAAAGTAAACGAAATTCCTAATCCAAATGTTGTGAAGATCGTCAACTCTGGCCTTACTGAAAGTGGATCATTTCCTTTCATTGAGATGCAGTATATTGAGGGGCCTGACTTGGAAGAACTGCTTCAGCCACCGCACACCCCTATTTTCACAATAAGGGAAACTAAAAAATTGGCTCACCAACTAGCTAATGCACTTGCACATTGCCACAGGGTCGGTGTTAAACATGGCGATATCAAAAGTAACAACGTTAAATTTAATACAGATACAGGCAATTACATTTTGCTTGATTTCGGATTGGCGATCATGTCTGACGAACAGCGCCGCAGCAGCATACAACATGCAGGTGCAGTAGAATTTATGGCACCAGAACAGCATGATGGTGAAATGTTTTTCCAGACTGACATTTATAGCTTTGGCATAGTGTTGTACGAGCTACTAGCTGGTCAGGTTCCTTTCCCCTTAACCAACAAAGGTGAGGCCACAAGAAATGCGGTTATGGTATCTCATATGGAGAAACCTGTCCCGGACATATTAGCATTGCGTAAAAGCAAAATACCAGAAAATTGGTCTGCAGAAACGAAAGCACGGGAAATGAACATTCCTTTTTGGTTAATGCAGGTAATTAAAAAGTGTCTTGAAAAAAACCCGGAAAAACGATATGCTAACGGAACCGAACTTCAGGAAGCAATCCTCCATGAAACTGCTGAACAAGGAGCGATTACCGCTGTTAAATCGGTGAAAGTGGCCATTAGCAGTCCAGTGCCTGTTAATCCCGCTTTAGAGCCGGCCAATCCGGGAAGTTTAAGATCTCCGGATACTATGGAGGTTTCCAAGCCTTTATTTATCTCGCTGATTCTCCTGCTGGTGGCATTAGGTGGTTACTCCGCATATTCTTTATTCATCGCAAATACTGAGCGTAAACAGATCGTTTATGAAGATTCAGTTGCAAAAAACGCACCCGATACCACGGCATTGGACAATCCCTATCCTATTCAGCCAGATACTACTAAAATAAATCAACCTGTAGCAATTGATACTGCAAAAAGGAAGGCTGAAGTTGATAGTTTACAAAAGGCGTATATCGAGCAAACGGGCGATAAAAGTGTGAAACCTCCTACAGCTGCTGTTCCTACTGAAAGCGGCGTAGAACCCATTTTGGTTAGCAATGGAAAGCGATACAGAATGCCGAAAGGCGCAGCTTTTTTTTATGATGAACCCAGTGCAGAGTCTGTAAAACATGGTGTACTCGGACTTTGGGTAAATACCAAGTTCAGTGTATTGGATGAGCAGAATGGATTTATATTGGTCACGCACACTAACAACGATGGAGAGGTAACAAAGGGTTGGCTAAATAAGAATGATCTAAGGGAAATTCAATAATTAAAAAATAATTTTTAAGGATTAAAACCTATTTAAAGTAATCGTGAGGGCTATTTTAAGAAATATCAATAAAATTTGAAAAAAAATAAAACCTTTTCAAAACTTCAAGCGTTATGTATATAGTTTGTTTGGTTTAGTTGATCTGTGGTGGGTCAACATCTATTAAAACAGGGATAGCAGTTCATAGCTTATCCCTGTTTCTTTTTACAGCTAGTTTAACTCTCCTTTTCTTTAGTCAGGTAATAGATTGGTATTCCAATTAACATAATTAGCACACCCCAGCCACATGTTGCAAATTTATACCTAAGCAAACCTATACACAGGGCTGAAGCCAACAAAATATACACAGCGGGTAAAACGGGATATCCGAAGGCTTTGTACGGACGTTCCGCATTCGGCATTGTTCTTCTAAGAATAAAGATTCCATAAATGGTGAGAATGTAAAAGATCATCACTATAATGACAACAAAGTCAAGAAGATCTCCATATCTGCCGGTTAAACATAACGCGGATGCCCATATTCCTTGTATCCACAATGCCCACTCTGGAACATCAGACTTATTTAACGTCGCGGCCTTTTTAAAAAACAAACCGTCTTTTGCCATCGTATAATAAACCCGAGCTCCTGCCATGATCAATCCATTGTTGCACGCAAATGTTGAGATCATAATCATTACTGCAATGATAATCGTACCTGCTTCTCCAAAAATATATTGTGCAGCAACTACCGCAACCCTATCAGATTTCGCGGTAGCAATAGCATCTAAAGGCAAAACAGCAATGTACATCAAATTTGCCAGTATGTAAATTACAGATACGATGAATGTGCCAAGAAACAAACTTAAGCCAACATTCCGTTGTGGATTTTTAATTTCACCTGCGATAAAAGTAACGCCATTCCAAGCGTCACTGGAAAATAGAGACCCAACCATAGCTGCTGATATGCCCGAAAGTAACAATGAGCCGTTGATGCCGGTCCAACTCATTGTAGTGGTATTAAATGCTCTCGGCGTCCACACGTTTGCCCAGTTGGCATTCCATATTTCTGATTTTGCAGCAAGTGTAAATCCAAATATGATTAAACCAAAAAGCGATAGTATCTTAATAATCGTAAGTATGGTCTGCAAAATTTTACTGTCCTTTACTCCTTTGCTGTTGATGTAGGTGAGGAATATAATAGTAATAATAGATACGATTTGAGCGGCATTCAGTTTAAAGCTCCCTAATTCATATAGGATATTTTCATTACTCAACGGTTCATACAGATAAGCAGCGAACTTTGAAAATGCGACTCCTACAGCCGCTATTGTCCCTGTTTGAATAACCGCGAAAAGACTCCAGCCATATAAAAATGCGACGAGCTTATTGTATGCTTCTTTCAAGTAAACATATTGACCGCCGGCTTTCGGGAACATGGCGCTTAGTTCTCCGTAACTTACGGCCGCTATCATAGTAATCAGTGCAGTAACTACCCATATCGCAATAAGCCATCCTGCCGATCCGACCTGCCTAGCAATATCCGCACTTACAATAAATATTCCTGAACCGATCATCGATCCAACCACTAGCATTGTACCGTCCAAAAGACCGAGTTCCCGCTTAAATGAACCGTCTTGAATTTCTTTTTCCATTATTACTAAGTTAGTTTGCTTGGTTCGCTAATATATTTAAAATTTACAACTAATATGAAATACTACATTATATTGGGCATATAATGAATAACTTAATAAAATATTTGGTTATTTCAGAAACACCATTATTTTTGTATCCCCCGCTATATTTTATCTGATGATCACCGTCCTAGAACAGACAAAATATAGCCGGTGGAATTAACCAAATATTAGAACCTAAAAACTAAACGACATCCTATGGATTTTTTACAAGACAATTTAATTTATTTTATTCCCCTACTGGGATTAATCGGCCTGCTGGTGATGGCGGTTAAAAGCGCCTGGGTAAACAAGCAAGACGCTGGCGACAAAAACATGCAGGAGCTGGCCGGTTATATTGCCGATGGTGCTATGGCATTTTTAAAGGCTGAATGGAAAGTGTTAAGCATCTTCGTGCTTTTTGCAGGAGCACTTCTTGCATATTCCGGAACAGTGAACGAAATAAATGGTAAACCTATTCACTCTAGCTGGATCATTGCGATATCTTTCGTCATAGGTGCTGTGTTTTCTGCAACTGCGGGATATATAGGTATGAAGTCTGCAACTAAAGCAAATGTACGTACTACCCAGGCGGCAAGAACAAGTCTGAAACAAGCGTTAAAAGTTTCTTTTACAGGGGGTACAGTAATGGGACTTGGCGTTGCCGGACTTGCAATACTTGGTCTTGGAAGTTTATTCATAGTTTTTCTTAACTATTTTAATGTGATAGGCGCCGATGGTGTAAATCCCATTCACATGAAAACGGCGATTGAGGTACTAACAGGTTTTTCACTAGGAGCAGAATCTATTGCGCTATTTGCGCGTGTAGGTGGTGGCATCTATACCAAAGCGGCAGATGTTGGTGCCGATCTTGTTGGTAAAGTTGAAGCTGGAATACCAGAAGATGATGTACGTAACCCCGCCACTATTGCAGACAATGTGGGTGACAACGTTGGTGATGTTGCCGGTATGGGTGCAGATCTATTCGGTTCATATGTCGCTACCATCTTAGCAACCATGGTGTTGGGGCAAGAAATTACCGTTGTGGACAAATTTGGTGGGATGTCTCCCATATTGTTGCCAATGGTAATTTGCGGTCTGGGAATCTTGTTTTCTATCATAGGAACTTGGTTTGTAACGATTAAAGATGAAAACTCAAGCGTACAAAATGCCTTGAATTTAGGTAACTGGTCGTCAATTGTGATAACAGCTATTGCTTCCTACTTTATTGTAAAATGGATGTTGCCTGATACATTAAACCTACGGGGTTATGAGTTTTCGAGCATCAATGTTTTTTATGCAATTATGGTTGGCTTGGTAGTAGGAACAATAATGAGCGTCGTTACCGAATACTACACCGCAATGGGTAAAGGCCCGGTAAATTCAATAATACAACAATCTTCTACCGGTCATGCAACAAATATTATTGCTGGTTTGTCGGTAGGAATGAAATCTACTGTTATTCCTATATTAGTATTAGCAGGTGGTATCATGTCATCTTACTATTTTGCAGGATTATACGGGGTTGCAATCGCTGCCGCTGGTATGATGGCTACTACAGCAATGCAATTGGCTATAGATGCATTCGGACCGATTGCAGATAATGCAGGTGGGATAGCCGAAATGAGTCAACTGCCGCCCGAAGTTCGCGAGCGTACAGATAACTTGGACGCTGTAGGGAATACGACTGCAGCTACAGGAAAAGGATTTGCAATTGCATCCGCAGCGTTAACATCGCTGGCATTGTTCGCTGCATTTGTGGGTATTGCCGGTATTTCAGCAATCGATATTTACAAGGCGCCTGTATTAGCAGGTCTGTTTGTGGGTGGAATGATCCCATTCGTGTTTTCTGCACTTTGTATACAGGCTGTTGGAAAGGCAGCAATGGATATGGTACAGGAAGTGCGGAGGCAGTTTCGCGAGATTCCAGGAATTATGGAATATAAAGCTAAACCTGAATACGAAAAATGTGTAGCCATTTCAACTGAAGCTTCAATCCGTGAGATGATGTTGCCTGGAGCAATTGCACTGATTACGCCAGTGGTGGTAGGCTTTGTCTTCGGACCTGAAGTACTTGGGGGCCTGCTTGCTGGTGTTACCGTTGCCGGTGTTCTCATGGGGATATTTCAGAGCAATGCGGGAGGTGCCTGGGATAATGCCAAGAAATCCTTTGAAAAAGGAGTTGAAATCAATGGCGAAATGTACTACAAAAAATCTGAGCCTCATAAGGCATCAGTTACAGGGGATACAGTGGGTGATCCATTTAAAGACACTTCAGGTCCTTCAATGAATATTTTGATCAAATTAATGTCTATTGTTTCTTTGGTTATTGCACCTTACATCGCAATTTCTTCTGAAGGAATCGCTTCAGCAAATGGCATTTCCGTTAATGGCATGACCATACATGCTAAATCTAGTTCAAATTCAGTTGAAATGACTGTAAATATGGATTCAGTTGTAAAGAAATCCATTGAAAGCAAGATTTCTATGCAAATGAAGATGCAGAAACAGATGGATTCGCTTCAAAGCGTCATCGATAAGCAGTCAGAGAATCTATTACTGGAAACACATCAACAGAATTAATTATAATTGTTACGAATAAAAGGGGTTTTGAGGCAAAATCCCTTTTATTTTTAGATATATTTTCTTTACGTTTGACTTTCGTAATTCATTTAAAAAAACTAAACTAAACTTATGGGTCTTTTTACAAAGAAATCAATTACACAATTACTGGCTGATGCGTCAGAGTCTGAAAAGACTTTAAAGCGAACGCTTACCGCAGGGTCGCTGATCGCTCTCGGTATCGGTGCAATCATTGGTGCAGGTTTGTTTGTGCGTACTGCTTCAGCAGCAGCACAAAATGCAGGTCCTTCCGTAACCATCGGGTTTATTGTTGCAGCAATAGGCTGTGCCCTGGCCGGATTATGCTATGCAGAATTGTCTTCTTCTATTCCAATCTCCGGTAGCGCCTACACTTATACTTATGCCACAATGGGCGAGTTGGTAGCTTGGATCATTGGTTGGGATTTAATTCTTGAATATGCTGTTGGAGCTGCTACTGTTGGAATTGCCTGGAGTGAATACCTGAATAATTTCCTCGTTGAGGTCCTCGGGGCAAGTCCAATCCCATATCAGTGGTGTCACTCACCATTTCAATCTTCAGTTGACGGGGTAACTGGTATCATGAACTTACCCGCGCTGTTTATTGTTTCCTTATTAAGCTTGCTATTGATCAAAGGAACACAGGAGTCAGCACTGGTAAATAACGTAATTGTTATTGTTAAAGTAGCGATTGTAGTGATGATCATCATTTTAGGATGGAGCTATATTAACCCTGCTTATCACACACCTTATATACCTGAAGCAACAACTTATACAGATCATCAGGGAATAACTTATAATTTTGGTGGTGTTATGGGTATTCTCGGCGCTGCAGGTACGGTATTTTTTGCATTTATTGGTTTTGATGCTGTCAGTACAGCTGCTCAGGAAACTAAGAATCCTAAAACAGCAATGCCAATTGGTATTCTAGGTTCTTTAGCCATTTGTACTGTTCTTTACATTTTGTTCGCACACGTCCTAACAGGTTTGGCACCATTAGAATTCTTTAGGGACCCAACAAAGGGTGGTGAAGCCTCTGTTGTTGCGGCAATCAAGGAAGGTATGCCTGCAACATATAGCTGGTTGAGCAAATCAGTTACTGTGGCAATTTTGGCGGGATTCTCGTCTGTTATTTTAGTTATGCTTTTAGGCCAAAGCCGTGTTTTCTACTCAATGAGTAAAGATGGTTTATTACCAGCTGTATTTTCTAAGCTGCACCCTAAATTTAAAACGCCATATAAAGGAAATCTAGTGATTTTAATATTGGTTGGAATTTTTGCAGCGTTCGTTCCGGGAGATGTTGTGGGGCACATGACGAGTATAGGTACTTTATTTGCATTTATGCTGGTATGTGTAGCTGTAATCATCCTCAGAAAAACAAATCCCGATCTTCCACGTGAGTTTAAAACTCCATGGGTGCCTGTTATTCCTATTTTGGGAGTCATAGCTTGTGGTGCGATGATTTTTGGTTTGGGCTGGGAAAACTGGCTAAGGTTATTTGTATGGCTAGCTATAGGTTTTGTTATCTATTTCACTTACAGCAAAAAGAATTCTAAACTAGGCACTGAAGGAATCACAGTAAATCCTGTTGATCCTCCAGCTCCCAAGCCGTAGCTAAGCGATTTTAAGCCCCTCTTGTAATGCAAGAGGGGCTTTTTTATTTAGTGATGGTTTACGTTTGTAAAACGCATACCTTTGCTGAAGCAACTCGTCACAGCTATGGAATTTAACTTCAGTCAGATACTCTCCACAACCATGGTCTTATTTGCAATTATCGACATATTGGGTTCCATACCTGTTGTAATTGAATTAAGAAGGAAGGCTGGTCATATTCAATCAGAAAAGGCCGCAATAGTTGCCACAACATTGATGATCATTTTCTTATTCGCCGGGGAGACTTTGCTAAAAGTAATTGGTCTTGATGTGGAATCCTTCGCGATTGCGGGTTCCATGGTCATCTTTTTCATCGCTATGGAAATGGTACTCGGACTTACCATCTTTAAAGAAGGAGAAGCTCCGGAAACTGTCTCGATCGTTCCACTTGCCTTCCCATTAATCGCTGGAGCAGGAACAATGACAACCTTGCTGTCCTTAAAAACAGAGTACGCCACCCAGAACATCATTATAGGCATTCTGCTTAATATGGTATTTGTTTACGTAGTGCTAAAGAATACAGAACGGCTGGAGAAACTACTAGGGAAATCCGGACTCAACGTTCTTAGAAAAGCATTTGGGATCATTCTCCTGGCCATAGCTATTAAGTTATTCCGAAATAATACGGGACTGTAACAATCTTTTGGTAAATTAGTCCTAACTAAAAACCGAATATGAACAGCTTCGAACAATTGACTTTGATAATTGGCGGACTAGCGGTACTATTTGAGGCCGTCAGGCACCTGAAAGAAAAACTTAAAGATTGGTTAAAAACCAACCACCATTAACATTTTTGTTTGATCAGCCTTGCTGCGAACATGGTGTCAGCCTTATCATTATATCCTTTTATCACACGAGTATCTTCAATTTTTAAAGGCAGGTTATCAGTTAACCAATTGACTACGTCTTCATTCTCTTCAGCGAAAACAGAACAGGTAATGTAAATCAACGGCTTACCCTCTTTTAAATATTTTACCACATTTTCGGCGATGGACTTTTGTAATTTTGAAAAGTATGCAACCTTATGTTCATCAAAATAATAAAGCATCTCAGGCGTCCGTCCCCAAGTCCCTGATCCGCTACAAGGCGCATCAAGAATAATTCCATCAAACTCATAATGGTGCAAGTCCTGATCGTTATTTTGTAAAAGATCAAGTACTTTCTTTTGGTACTTTTTCAGCCCTGCTTCTTGAAACCGCTCCTCAAGATTGTTCAGACTATTTTCCCGTACATCGCTTACCAACAGCTGAATTTGTGGTTCCAGGTCATGTAATAGCAAAGATTTCCCACCAGATGCGGCACAGCAATCCCACCAGTAGTCCCATTTTTCTGGCCTGAATAAATCTCCGGTCTTCTGAGAGGAAAGATCTTGCACCTGATAATACTTCTGATCTAATAACTGCTCCAGCCTGGTGCCATTGGGCAACGCAAAAGTAGATTCTGTTAGTTGTTTATAGGGCACTTCGGCTTCGTTAAAGCTTTCAGTTATCACTTTAGAATATGAAGGTTTCACCCTTAAAAAAAGATCAGGTTGGGTAAGGTAAGAGGTATAGAATTCAACTTGATCAATTGAACTGCTCAGTTTGGCTTTGAATTGAAAAAGATCCGCCACCTTAAATTTTGGATAAGTCTTTTGAATCAAGCCAATCTTATATTCCACACTTTCGGTAATATGATCCTTGAGTTCAGTCAAATAGCTATCAACAATGAGACTTGAAGTCTGGTTACAAAGGAAATCTGCAATCGCTAGTCTTTGCAACTGACCTTCCCCCATTAATGCTTTTCCCAGTCTAAAAAAACTATAAATATAACGGGTTGCCCATCGTCTGTCTGATGAGCCCATCTGCTTATTCTGTTTGAAATAAGCAAACAAAAAACGATGCAGTGGTAAAACACCATCATAACTTTTAAATATCTGCTCAAATGATCTTACCTGATGTTCTACCCTCATTCAATTGTAATTAAAGCAAAATTCTGATATTTCAAAAGCATCACACTAGTATTAATATAGCCTTGTTTAGGATCGTACCGAAAATCGAAATTATTTTGCAATCCCTTATATTTTTCTTTGGTTAAATATTGCTGATAATTCTTCCCGTGTTCCGCTATTAATTTCGCAAAATAATATCCGGAATCAAACCCCTTATATGCATACTCACTTGGTTCAAAATGAAATGTCGACCGATATTTTCTAATAAACTGACTCACTTCCTTTCGGCTGTAGTCTACTTTATAAGAAGAACTGATAACGGTATTCAACGCCTGCAATTTATCTGTGCTATATCCTTGCTTTATCCAGTCTGGATGCCCAAACAGATCAATCGAAACACCTGAATTTTTTAGTTTAATCATTTTGTCGATAGTCGACACCACAAACTTTCTGTCAGAAGTACTGAGCAGGATCACATACTTTTTATTTTTGATCAGTTTAAGCTCCATCGTAAAAACAGAGGCAAATTCCTGGAAAAAAAATGGCTTCTTAGGGTCTTCAAAAAACTTTCTTAGTGGCGTTGCCATCAATGCCTCTTCGGCCCTCGCAGGATTGATGAGCACTACTACAGTTTGCGAAGGATTGTAATGGCTGGCTACGTATTCTCCAATCCTTTCCGCATGCAGGTCCGCATTGCTGCTTACAGAGATCATATTGGGATTATTGAACTCCTTAGGATGAGTAGCTGCCAGTGGATTAACAATGGCCAAATTCTTCTCGATGGCATATGTCCGGATGTGCTTTAAACCCTCTGGAAATATGGGGCCAACCACAAGATTACTTGAAAGCAATCCTCCGTTTTGCATTAGTCCTTCTATCTGAGAATTATTGTCGCGGGTATCATAAACTTTAAGCTTAAAATTTAAACCAGATCCTGCTACCGAATCCATACCTAATTTAAAGCCCTGATAAAAATCGATCGCCATTGCAGATTTCTCCACCTCAGCTTTTGTCGCGGTTTTTAAATTTACGCTGTTCAGTTTAAAGGGCAATAGCAAAGATACTGTCGCTTCCGTAAATTTAGCCACGGGTTTTTCCGGCTTCTTTTCCACTACCTTAGGAATATCACGCGGTTTAGTTACCGCAGTTTTAACCTTCGGAGAACATGATGCTAAGACTAATCCAAGAAGAACAACGAGGCGGTAATTACTCCCACTCAATAGTTGCCGGTGGTTTTGAGCTGATATCATATACAACGCGATTTATTCCTTTTACTTTGTTAATGATCTCATTCGAAATTTTTGCCAGCACAGGGTATGGAAGATGGCACCAATCAGCCGTCATACCATCTACTGACTCTACGGCTCTAAGGCAAATTACGTTCTCATAGGTCCGCTCATCACCCATCACACCTACAGACTGAACTGGTAAAAATATTGCACCTGCCTGCCAAACTTTATCGTATAAACCTGCTTCTCTTAAATTATCAATATATATCGCATCAGCTTCCTGAAGTATGGCCACCTTTTCCGCAGTTACTTCGCCAAGAATCCTGATTGCCAAACCTGGTCCAGGGAAAGGATGCCTACCGATAATAAAATGTTCAAGTCCCAGCGATGTTCCAACTCTTCTAACCTCATCTTTAAACAATGTATTTAAGGGCTCCACCACCTTCAGCTTCATAAAATCTGGTAATCCGCCAACGTTGTGGTGAGATTTGATGGTGGCAGATGGGCCCTTAACGGAAACCGACTCAATTACGTCAGGATAAATAGTCCCCTGAGCGAGCCATACCACATCCTTCACTTCATGCGCCTCGTCATCAAATACCTCGATAAAGACTCTACCAATTGCTTTACGCTTCAATTCAGGATCCTTTAATCCCGCAAGCTGGCTTAAAAAGCGATCTTTAGCATCAACACCTTTAATGTTCAAACCTAAGTGCTTATACTGCTCCAATACAGCTTCATATTCATTCTTGCGAAGTAATCCGTTATCAACAAATATGCAATGTAAATTCTTACCAATAGCCTTATGTAGTAAAATGGCGGCTACAGAAGAATCAACACCACCAGAAAGCGCAAGAACGACTTTGTCATTACCCAGCTTTTCCTGTAAGGCTGCAATTGTCGTTTCAACAAATGCATCTGCAGTCCATTCTTGCTTACATCCACAAATGTCAACAAGGAAATTTTCCAGCAGCTGTTTTCCATCAGCGCTATGTGTTACTTCTGGGTGAAACTGAATAGCATAAGTTTGTGAATCCTTAACTTGAAAAGCAGCAACTTTAACGCTGTCTGTGCTGGCGATCAGTTCGAAGTTTTCAGGAACTACAGTAATGGTATCGCCATGCGACATCCAAACCTGTGATCCCTTTTCAATATTTTTAAACAGCTTATTTTCTGAAGAAACGAAATTCAGATTAGAGCGACCATATTCTCTCGTCGAGGATTGTTGTACCTCGCCACCAGAGTGTTGGGCGATATATTGGGCACCATAACATACAGCCAATACGGGATAATGATTATGGAACTTCGCAAGATCAATTTGTGGAGCATCTTCCTGACGAACAGAAAAAGGGCTTCCGGAAAAAATAATTCCTTTTACGTCTGCTGTAAGCTCAGGAATGTTATTGAAAGGGTGTATTTCGCAATAAACGTTTAATTCGCGTACCCTGCGGGCAATTAATTGTGTGTATTGAGAACCAAAATCGAGAATAATGATTTTTTCTAGCATGGCCAAAGTTAAGAAAATTTAATTACCTCCACACCGAACCGACGCAAAAAATCAACTCCTTCATCGCTTGGCAGGCCTTTATAGGCAGCATAAGAATCCCGGTAGAGGACAACTTTAATGCCCGACGATAAGATTAGTCTCGCACAGGCTATACAAGGCGAAAGGGTGGTATACAAGGTTGCCCCAGAAATTTTAGATCCATTTTTTACCGCATATAAAATTGCGTTCTCCTCCGCATGCAAAGCCAGTGAACAGCTACCCTTCGAGTCACGATCACAACCAGTTTCGGGCCATTCTTCATCACAATTGTGTGTGCCAGCCGGAGGCCCGTTATAACCTATGGAGATGATCCTTGTATCCTTCGCCAGAACAGCGCCGACGTGTGCGCGAACACAGTGTGAGCGAGCCGCCAGATCAGAAGCCAGGTTCATGAATATGTGATTAAAGCTTGGTTTATTTGTCATATATCATAAAAAAGCCACAGGAAATCCTGTGGACTCAAAAATAGTTTAAAAAATTTAATGTCCTCCTGAAAGCTTTTTGTCAAAAGAAATTCCTTGATTTCTTAGAATTCCACTAACTTTCCACGCATAAAAGGCCAGGTATGCAAAACAGATAATTCCTACCACATAACTGTATTGTATTCCAGTGAATTCCGAAACATATCCCTGTATCCAACTGATAATACCTCCACCCATAATCATCATGATCAGGAAACTACTTCCCTGACTGGTATTCTTACCTAACCCACTTACGGCCAATGTGAATATACAAGGCCATAATGTGCTACAGAACAAACCAACACTAGTAAATGCATAAACACTGATCATTCCTGTTGTCAACATTCCAATCAATAACGCAGCGATACCCACAAAGGAGAAAATTAGCAACATCCTTGCTGGGTTACCCTTACTTGCCGCATCGGCGATAATCAATAACAGAATAATTATTGCATACACATAAAATGGAGCAAGATCGTGTTTGGCTATCGCATTAACAGCAAGGAATATTCCAAATGCAAGATATGGTGCAACAAACCGCAACACCTTTTGCACACTGATTTTATCGGTAAACGCTTCAACCGCACCTGTCCAACGACCAATCATCATACTCGCCCAGTATAAAGAAATATAGGGCGCAATATCCTTAATTGCAAAACCCAGATCCTTCTCCATATAAGCGGGTAAATTACTTGCGGTTGACACCTCAACTCCTACATACACGAAAATAGCGATCATACCCATAACCAACTGAGGGTAACGCAAAGCTGAGCTTTTCATTGATGTGTCTTCCACTTTTCCTTCTACCAATGCAGGTCTGTCTGGCAAGGAGGAAAGTTTTAGAAATATAGCAACAGCAATAAATGCAGCTCCAAGAATCAAATATGGTATTTTAACACTTTCAATACTGATAGTACTCGTAGCATTTGTACTTGAACCGAAAATTGCAAAACTCACGATAAGCGGCCCTATCGTTGTTCCAAAATTGTTAACACCGCCGGCCAAAGTTAATCGCTGAGAACCGGTATTTATCGGTCCAAGTGCGATAGCCAATGGATTGGCAACAGTTTGCTGCAATGAAAATCCCAAAGCAACAATAAACAACCCGGACAACATCAATGGGAACGAGCCCAAGTTAGCCGCAGGATAAAACAAGAGGGTGCCAACCGCTGATATTACTAATCCAAGCGCAAGCCCATTCTTATAACCAATTTTATTAACCAAATCTTGCTTAATGAGAAATGAAATACCTGTATATATAATTGAACCAACTGTATAAGCAATATAAAAAGCCAGGGAAACCCACTGACTCTGACTTTGAGAAAGGTTAAAAGCTTGCTTAAATACAGGTATTAAGATATCATTACTGGCAGCAACAAAGCCCCAAAAAAAGAATACCGTGACTAATGGAATGAACTGCCCCCACTTGGTTTGTGTCTGTTCTGAACTCATATTTTAATTTAGTTTTTAGTGTGTTAAACATAAATAAAAAAACTGTAAGCAAGTAAGCAAAAGCATAATAAATGGGCGTATTTTATGTTTAAAATTGCATATTAGCATATTATATCTATTGAACTGAATGTTTGAAGCAATATTACAAGGGATAGGTGCAGGGGTTTTATTTTCGTTTCTAACGGGCCCTGTTTTCTTTTCTATGATCAAAACCAGTATTGAATCAGGCTTCAAAGCCGGATTTTCTCTAGCTATAGGAGTAATATTCAGCGACATAATATTTATCTCCTTAACCATCTTCAGTTCACAGTTTGTCGATTATAATGCTGAGTACAATCAATACATAGGCATAATAGGTGGCCTTTTTCTATTTGGTATTGGCAGTTACTACTTATTCCATAAGGTTAAAGTCAATTACGAAATAGCGCACACCATTAAAATCCGCAAACGTGGGTATATATTAAAGGGATTTCTCATGTGCCTGCTTTCTCCTTCCACACTTATGTTTTGGATTATGGTGGGCGGAATCATTTCTGTTCAACTTCATTACGATATGGCAGAAAAGGTGGTGTTCTTCGCAGTGGCCATGACCACTCAGTTATCTGTAGATTGTGTTAAAACCTATTACGCAGCAAAATTGAGATACCGGATCAAAGAGAAAAACATACAGGCATTAAATAAAATAGCCGGCGCAGTGATCTTGATCTTTGCTATCCGGCTATTTGTACAAGTAATATTAAAATATTACAGCTAGTATTTCTTAATAAGCTCTTTGGTTATTTCCTTCTTTCCAGTTTACAAAAGCTTTATTAACCACTTTATTACCACCTGGTGTAGGGTAATTTCCTGAGAAATACCAATCACCACTGTGATTAGGGCAAGCGACATGTAAGTTATCCAGAGTCTGGTAGATCACCTTGACTTCAGCTTTAATATTATCTGGAGTGATGATCTTAGTGATTTGGTCTGAAATTTCCTGTTGTTTAAACGGTCTGTAAATATCTTTAACATGGTTTACAATCTCTTCTTTTGGCAACAGCAAAGAAGCTTTACATTTTTGATAAACTTCTTCAATCACATGCTCCATTCCTCTCGCTTTCAAAAGCTGTATAGCTGCCTCAAATGCTACAAACTGTCCCATTTTAGACATGTCAATACCATAACAATCCGGGTAGCGTATTTGAGGGGCAGAAGAAACAATAATAATCTTCTTAGGATGCAGCCTGTCAATTATCTTTATGATACTTTGCTTAAGCGTCGTACCACGTACAATAGAATCATCAACAGCCACCAATGTATCAGTATGGTTTTTTATTACACCATAGGTGGTGTCATAAACATGCGCTACCATATCCTGTCTGTCAGCATCCTGGGTAATGAAAGTTCGCAGCTTAACATCTTTAATTGCCAACTTCTCTACTCTTGGATTCATAGATAGCAACTCATCAAGCTCCTCATCAGATAAGGTTTCTTTACGGTGAAGTAAGGTATCTTTTTGAACATTCCTAATGTAACTATGAATACCTTCCACCATTCCATAAAATGATACTTCTGCAGTATTAGGAATAAATGAAAATACAGTATTCTTCAAATCAGAATCTACTGCGTCCAAGATTTGATCACATAGCAGTGCACCTAAATGTTTACGCTCACGATAGATCTCTGCATCACTACCTCTGGAGAAATAGATGCGCTCAAATGAACAAGCCCTTTTTTCCTCAGGCTCCCTAAATATTTCCTGGCTAACTGTTCCATCTTTTTTCACAATCAAGGCATGACCAGGCTGTATTTCTTTAACATCCCTGAATGGGATGTTAAATGCAGTTTGAATTGCCGGGCGTTCTGAAGCCGCCACCACAATCTCATCATCCTGATAGTAGAAAGCTGGTCTGATCCCTGAAGGATCTCTCAATACAAACGCATCTCCATTTCCAACTATCCCCGAAATGGCGTAACCACCGTCCCAATTCTTCGCAGATCGTTTAAGTATTTTTGCAATATCCAGATTATCAGATATCTTGTGGGTAATTTCTACGTTATCCAAGCCTTCTTTTTTGTATTCATCAAATAAGGTCTGGTTTTCATCATCAAGAAAATGGCCTATTTTCTCTAACACTGTTACCGTATCGGCTTGTTCCTTCGGATGCTGACCCAATTCGTACAATTGTTCCAATAACTCATCAACATTGGTCATGTTAAAATTACCCGCAATTACCAAATTCCTGGTCATCCAGTTATTCTGACGAAGAAACGGGTGACAGTTTTCAATGCTGTTCTGTCCATGTGTTCCATACCTAAGGTGTCCCAACAAGACCTCTCCAATGAAACTCACATTCGCTTTAAGCCATTCGGCATCCTGCATCAGCTCCGGGGTTTCGTTCTGAATACCTACAAATTTATTTTGTACATATCCAAAGATGTCTGCAACGGCATTCTGAGCCATAGACCTGTACCTGCTGATATAGCGGTGCCCCGGTTTCATATCCAATTTAATAGTAGCAATACCCGCACCGTCCTGGCCGCGATTATGCTGTTTTTCCATTAAAAGATAAAGCTTATTGAGTCCGTAAAGTGCAGTACCGTACTTTTCCTGGTAATACGAAAGGGGTTTCAGAAGCCTGATAAAAGCTATCCCGCATTCATGTTTTATCGAATCACTCATTCGTGTGTTATTTGAGCCGCAAATTTAGAGTTAATAACTTTGAGAACCTAGAAAGAAATGCAATCTAAATTCAGATTTCAGTCATAAACATCTTAAACACCAATCTGCTCAGATTCAATTACCGAATTGAAAAAAACTGAGGCATGCTCATCAAACATTTTCGGATCACCAGAGGTATAAAACCGTCTTTTACCTTCTACACCAAGCCTTTCCTTCATTTCAGGATGGTTATCCAGGTAAAGCATAAGGCTCTCTGCTACAATCTCCCCCTGCCCTACCAGCTGCACATTTTCTGGCAGAATCTGTGCAATTTTAGATGCCAGCAACGGATAGTGGGTGCAAGCCAATAAAATCGTGTCTATGTCCTGATCTTTTTGAAGCAGTTCATCAATATATTTTTTAACAAAATAATCTGCGCCAGGGCTTAAATGCTCGTTGTTCTCAACCAATGGAACCCACATTGGACAACTTTGCTGATGAACAGCAACATTTGGAAAAAATTTACGAATTTCCATCAGGTAGGATTCTGAATTCACTGTACCGCGGGTACCCATCACTCCTATCACGTTTGATTTGCTGTAATTACCAATCACCTCAGCAGTTGGCCTGATCACGCCTAGCACCCTGTTGTCGGGATACTTATTAGGAAGAATCTTTTGTTGTATAGAACGTAGCGCTTTAGCAGAGGCGGTATTACAAGCCAAAATCACCAATGGGCATCCTTGAGAAAACAGCCACTCCACACATTCTAAAGTATACTCATATACGGTTTCAAATGAATGGTCGCCGTAAGGCGAACGGGCATTATCGCCCATATAGATATAATTGTAACCTGGTAATTTTTCAGATATAGATTTGAACACAGTTAAACCACCATACCCCGAATCAAATACACCTATAGACTGATTGTTCATCATAAAAAAACGGGATTGAGTTTTATTACTCAATCCCGCAATTTAATTATTTAACAGCAAATACCGCGCCTCGGCACCGAAAGGTGTCTCATATTATTTTTTTGGTGCAGCTGCAGGTGTAGTTGCAGTAGCAGAAATTCCCAGTTTAGTTTTAATTAAAGCTGTGATGTCTTCACCACCATCAAAATAAACTAATGCAGGGTTAGCTGTATCAAATACATAAGCATAACCTTTTTCTTTTGAAACCGCTTTGATCGCTGCATCAGCTTTAACTCTAATTGGGTTGAAAACTTCTGCATTCTTAGTTTCAAGCTCTTGCTGTGCTTTGGTTTTAGCATCTTCAATACGTTTTTGAAGATCTTGCAATTCAGCTCCCGCAGTTTGTAGTTCCTTACCAACTACCTCTTTGTTCGCTTCGCTAAGTGTTTTCTCTTTTGCCTGTGCAGCCTGGTACTTTGTTTGGTACTCACCGATCATTTTATCGATCTCGGCAGACTTTGTCTTAGTAAGTGCTTCTAATGTAGTTTGACCAGCTTTAAATTCCGGCATCGCTTCAATAATCATCGCAGAATTCAGGTGTGCCAATTTTTGTTGTGCATTTGCAATGTTGGCAGTAAACAGTAATCCTGCTGCTACAAAAAATGCGTTCATTAACTTTCTCATCTCTATTGTTCTTAAAAATTGTTATAATTTACTTATTTATGTGTTATTTCAAAATAGTTCCTGGTTTGTAACCTAATCTGGTAATTACGTCGTTACTCACGTCGTAATTACTACTCGCGTAAATCATCATAGTTGATTCACTGCTTTTATCAAAAATAAAATCAAAAAACTTTGCCTTTGCAATTTCAGCGATGGCTTTACTTACCTTTTCCTGGATCGGACTCAAAAGCTTGGTTCTGTTTTGAAACAACTCACCATCCGGACCGAAAATTCTGCGTTGAAAATCCTTCGCATCTTTCTCTTTTTCAATGATCTCATTCTCCCTTCTTTTACGCATGTCTGCAGTTAGCAATACCTGATCTGCCTGGTAAGCCTTATACATTTTATCAATCTCCGTAAAATTGTTATCTACCTGCTTTTGCCATTGCTCAGAAAGTACGTTCAACTGACTTAACGATGATTTATACTCAGGTAAATGTTTCAAAATGTATTCTGTGTCCACATACGCAAACTTCTGTGCAAAAGATGCAAACCCGGTAAGTAGAAAGAAGCAAATTAAAAAGTACTTTTTCATATTTATATTTTTTTCGATAGGTGACAAATGCTCAATTAAAATCCTCCCAACTGTTGGGCTATACTGAAGTGGAACTGGCCTTTGTTTGCATCAGGTAACCCTGGTATTTTGTCAAATCCATATCCGTAATCCACACCCAGTAATCCAAATATTGGCAGGTAAATCTTAGCACCAACACCTACAGATCTTCTGATATTAAACGGATTAAAGTCGCTAAACTTATTCCATGTATTACCACCTTCAGCAAATGCAACCACAAATGCTGTAGCAGACTGGCTTGCAATAACAGGATACCTCAACTCCATTACATATTTATTAAAGATCGGGCTACCTGAGTTACGGGCGATATTTGGATCTGATCCTACTGGGATAACTGTATTATTCGCATATCCACGCATAGCAATCAACTCAGAACCTTGTAAGAAGTCAAACCCTTGCATACCATCACCACCAAGTTTGAAACGCTCAAATGCTGATTGTCCTACCGCACGGTTATATAATCCCAGGAAACCGAATTGTGCTTGTGCTTTTACCACAAACTTCCCAGCTAATCTTTGGTACCATTGAGACTCAAATTTCCATTTATGGTATTCCGTGAACTTATAACGCTGCTTATCAGAAGCGGTTGCATAGTTCAAGTTATTAATCAGTGAATATGGTGGCGTAGCCTGAATAGTAAACCTGAAGATTGATCCATCTGTAGGGAAAATCGTACTGTTTCTCGAATCCCTGCTTAGTTCCTGGGTTAAGTTAAAGTTGTATGACGTTCCTGTACTAAACAAGTATCCAGGGTAGTTATTCAAAATGTATTGCTGAGCATTGATAGAGTGCGTAAGCTGGAAATAGTTATCAGGAAATTTCAATACCCTTCCCAGGCTAATCGTAACACCATTCAAACGAATCTTTTGAAAATTGGTACTTGCTGAATTGGCACCGTTAGATTGAGAAGAAGTGAATGCACTTACCCCAAAACTAATCGGCTTCTTCCCACCTAGCCAAGGCTCAGAGAATGAGAAACTATACGATTGGTAATACTTACCATTGGTCTGACCCCTTAAACTTAACTTCTGGCCGTCTCCTTTTGGCAATGGCTTGTATGCAGAACCATTAAAAATATTTCTCAAAGAGAAGTTATTGAAAGTTAAACCCAAAGTTCCGATGATGTTACCACCACCAAAACCACCTGAAAGTTCAATCTGGTCAGACGGCTTTTCTTCAACTGTATATTCAATATCAACTGTGCCATCAGCAGGATTCGGTTTTGGAACAGGTACAGTTTTAGATTCATCAAAATAACCTAGCTGACCTAGCTCACGTATGGTACGTACCAAAAGCTCTTTAGAAAACTTCTCTCCTGGCTTTGTACGAACCTGACGCATCGCAACACGGTCATGTGTAATGGTATTACCTTTAATCGTTACACGGTTGTTGGTATACTGTGGACCCTCGGCAATACGCATTTCCAATTCAACAGTATCTCCGTAAATTTTCGTTTGTACAGGCTCAACATTGAAAGTCAGGTAACCGTCGTTCAAGTATAAACTTGAAACATCCTCACCTGATGGACTTCCCCGAAGTTTCTTTTCCAGTTTCTCTTCGCTAAAAACTTCACCCTTCTCTATACCTAAGATGCTAGCTAAAGCCTTATCGGTATACTTCGCATTGCCAGCCCAGGTAATATTACCAAAGTAATATTTAGGCCCTTCATACAGATCTATTTTAATCCCTATCGACTTATCGTTGTACTTGTAAATACTGTCTTTGAGAATTGTTGCATCACGATAACCTTTCTCTTGCATTTTTGCTACAAGTTTTACTTTATCCTCATCATACTTCTCCTTATTGAATTTACCAGAACCAAAAACTTTATAAAAAGCCTGTTGCTTAGTCTTCTTAAGGAACTTCCTCAATTTTGCTGAAGAGAATTCCTTATTCCCGGTAAAGTTGATTTCATGCACCTTTACCTTGTCTCCCTTGTCAACAAATACCTGTAGTACCATACCGTTTTCAAGATTGGGATCTGGGACAGTTTTATATTCAACTGAGGTAAAGAAAAATCCTTTGCCCAGTAAGTATTTCTTGATTGTTGCAGTGGTAGAATTGTATAAGTTGTCGTTGATGATTGCCTTACCTTTTTTCTCGTTTATCTTTTCAAGAATATCCGTCTTCTGAGATTTACTTAAACCATTCAGCTCAAACGTACTCAAACGCGGACGTTCAACTACAGCAATATCAAAATAGACAGTGTCTTCGTCAATCTTACTGATGTCTAGTTTGATGTCGTCAAACAAGCCCTGTCCCCATAATACTTTAATCGCATTTGCAGTGGCCTCGCCTGGCAAAGTAATGCGCTCTCCCTTGATCAATTTAGAAAGCGTAACAATAACATCTTTATCTATAAATTGGGTACCGCTAATCGTAGTTCCACCAATAATATACTCTTTTGGATTGAAATAATCTAGGTCAAGACCATTAACCTTTAAGGTTGGCTGGGCAGGAGGAGTTTGTGGACGGGAAATTTGTGCCATCGTTGGTAAACCAATCAAAAGCATAAATATGAGTTGATATATTCTTTTCATTTACAATCTAAAAATCGACGCTAAGTTAATTTAAACACATGTTAAAAAGTGTTAAAGTTAAAATTAGTTCAATTGTTCACTAATTTTACCGAAGCGTCTTTCACGCTTTTGGTAGTCTACAATAGCTTCAAAAAGGTTCTCCTGTCTGAAGTCAGGCCATAAGGTATCGGTAAAATAAAGCTCGGTATAAGCCATCTGCCACAATAGAAAATTACTCACCCGATGTTCTCCGCTGGTACGGATCATCAGTTCAGGATCAGGCATATTAACCGTAGTCAGTTCTCTTGAAAAATTCTCTTCATTTATATCGGCTATGGCTAGTTTCTTGTCTTCAATCTGTTGTGCTAATTTCTTTGCGGCATTCAAAATTTCCCATTTTGCACTATAACTCAAGGCAAGTGTTAAGGTACAGCGTGTATTGTTTGCTGTTTTATCCATAGCACTTTTTAAATCGTCAATGCATTTCTGTGGTAAGGAAGCAATATCACCTATGGCATTAAGCCGGATGTTATTTTTGGTCAAAGTTGGTGTTTCCTGGTTAATGGTCGAAATCAATAGTTCCATTAATGCATTCACTTCTTCGATAGGCCGGTTCCAATTTTCAGTTGAGAAAGCGTATACCGTTAAGTACTTAATTCCTATATCCGCACAACCTTCCACGATATCCTTCACAGAAAGAACACCAGTCTCATGGCCAAAATGCCTGAATTTGCCTTGATTTTTCGCCCATCGCCCATTACCATCCATGATAATCGCTATATGTTCAGGAAGGCGTGTAACGTCAATTTGTTCTTTGAATCCCATTATAATGTGCAAATATGCCTAAAATGTATAACATTTTTGGGACACAAAGGTAAAAGATATGCCAATACCTACAAACATATATGAATCTCTTTTCCTAAAATCCCCCCTTTGGGTTCCAGGAAGTCCATATTCAGGATTTAAAGAAGGGTTAGAAAGTTTTTCTCTAATGGCCCTGTTGTCGTCGGCAGGCCAAACGTTTGGATCTGCATACACGCCGCTAACATCGTCCAAATAGTCCGTAAAAGCAGTCCTGTAGCCTATCTGTGTAAATAACCCCCAATTTTCTTTGAGCCTCAGCTTTGCGCCAATTCCATAGGGTACCGACAAAGCAAAGTTCCTATATGCACTCGACTGGCCCTCAGTTTGATAAAAACGTAGCCTATATTCCTGTATTTCTGTAGAACTTCCAATCTGATAATTTCCTTTAGGACTAAAAAAAACCAGCCCAATACCTGTAAAAACATATGGTGTAAAATTCTTGGTACCCCCACCAGCAAAATACTCCAGGAAATTAAAATCAGCCTGCAGGCTCAGTTCATTTAAAGATGTGCTAAAGTTGAGTCCTCTGTTTTGCTGATAGGCATTACTACTCTTCAGGTCATCTGCTTTTACCTTGCCGTAGTTATAATGCAGGCCGAGCGCCCAATAAGGATCTAAATTAAGTTTAAGATAAGCACCTGCTGATGGTCCGCTAACTTTAAAATAATTTGTTTGGTTTAAGTCTCCGATATATGAAGCACCTCCTGCGCCTACACCTATTTCCAAATTTTGCGCATCGGAACTCGTATACTTAAAAGTAAGCATCGTAAAAACTCCTGCAAAAAATAGCATACATCGCATATCAGTAATTTCGGGTATCTATTCCCCAAAGTAATTTGTTCCTCAGGGTAGTCAGATAACTTTCATCGTTTAAACGAATCAAATTTACATGAAAGGACGCTTTATTTAAAGTTATTTTAACTGACCTGTCAACAGTCTCTGTTCTGGAATCGCAGGAAACCAAAAATTTTGCACTCCGGGCTTCAATTTCAAATGTTAGGGAAACATCGTCTGGAATAATAAGTGGCCTTACATTCAGGTTATGAGGTGCTATGGGCGTAACCACAAAGTTTTGCGAACTAGGGAAAATAATAGGACCGCCACAACTTAAGGAATATGCTGTAGAACCCGTAGGGGTTGCAATAATCAAACCATCAGCCCAATAGGAATTGACAAACTCATTATTCATATAAGCATGGATAATCATCATAGCAGAATTATCTCTTCTATGTATGGTTACATCATTCAATGCAAAATTCTCATCGCCAAATAACCCTTGCTTTGAGCTGAGAATCAGCAAAGTACGTTTGTCTAAACTGTATTCTTTATTATGGATTGCTTCAATCGCCGTTTTTATTTCATCTTTATTGATACTGGCAAGAAAACCCAGTCGGCCAAAGTTGATCCCGATTACCGGGATTCCCGAGTCCCTAACCAGCGCCAATGTATCCAATAACGTACCATCTCCCCCAAGACTAATCAACACCGCTGTCTTGCCTGGTAATTCTTTGTGGTCCTGAAAAGTAATGATTCGGTCTGGGAGCTTAATCTTGTCGATGATAAAGTCCAGGTATTTTTTATAAACAAATATTGGAGTGTCGTATTGTTCAAGTACAGTAAAAACCTCCTGTACAAAAGGTAGTACGCTATTGTTAAATTCTCTGCCGTAAATCGCAATCATTAATTATACGTTTAAATAATTCATAAATGAATTATACCTGTCCTCCGTACCATCGTCAGAAAGCGTTGTGTTGAAGACTGCTTTTACCTGGTAATTATAACGTTCAAAGGAAGCAATAATACTTGAAAGCTCTGTTTTATTGATTTTAAGTGTAACCTCAAGTTTTGTAGAATCCGGAAAAGATTGTACGTATGATGATAGAATTTGGGCATTGTCTGCTTCCACGATCTGTGCCATATGCGCCAGTGAATTGTTCCTGTTACCGATCTCTAAAACAATGATTCCCCCTTGTTCCTTAACGGCGTAGATTTCTGACGTATATTCCAGAATATTGTTGATTGATACCAGTCCAAGGTAGTTCTTCTTGTAGTCAAGCACTGGAACCACTGATAAGTTTAACTGGTTAAACAATCTGATAATATCATACACATGGGCATCCTCATACACAAACGGATTGTGTAATGGCAAAGAAATAGCGCCGATGGCTTGTTGGGTATCTCTCACCTCAATCAGGTCTTCTTCTGCAAGCAAACCCAAAAACTGCGTCTCGTTTACAATCGGCAAATGGTAGAGTTTGAACTCAGTCATCCTTTCCAACGACTTCTGAACAGAATCAGATGTCTTTAGCGGGGGTATTGAATTGGATATGAGTTCAGATGCAAACATTTATTTCAATAAAATTCTATTTAAAAATTTGTCAAGATAATCGTTAAAAACTTCAGGTCTTTCCATCATCGGTGCGTGGCCGCAAAGATCAACCCAGTTCAATTCAGAATTGGGAAGTAACTGATGAAACTCATCAGCAACCTCTGGCGGGGTCACTTTATCCTGTTTACCCCAAATTAAAGAAACCGGTATCGTAATCCTCGATAATTCCTTCGACATATTGTGTCGGATGGCCGATTTAGCCAGGGCTAAAATCCTTATTACTTTGGATCGCTCATTTATTGTTTTAAAAACCTCATCCACCAGCTCTTTCGTAGCTGTGGCGGGATCATAAAAGGTAAACGCGACCTTTTCGCGCACATAATCGTAACTTTCTCTCCTCGGGAAAGAACCACCAAATGCATTCTCATACAAGCCAGAACTTCCTGTCAAAACCAAGGCTTTCACATGCTCCTGATGTGAAACAGTGAATACCAACCCAACATGTCCGCCTAATGAATTTCCAATCAAAACCACCTGTCCAAGCTTTTTGTACTTAATAAACTTGTGTACATATTTTGATAAACTTTTAACACCAAGTGTTAAGATGGGCAGCTCATAAAGTGGCAGTATCGGAACAAGAATATGGTAACGATCTTTAAAATGATCGATTGTAGCCTCCCAGTTGCTCAGTTCACCCATTAATCCATGAAGTAATACCAGGGTCTCACCTTTTCCGGCTTCAATATATTTAAACCCATTATCGTCTATTACTTCGTATTTCATGTGATTTTGGTATGTTCAGCTACTAAGTTAGTAGACTATATTTAATTTAATGTAAAAAAAGCAATATTTGTGTATACAGTATGCAAACACAATTTATGCCAATTGTGCTTTAACCAACTCGGCAATTAGTTTTCCATCAGCCTTTCCAGCTAATTCTTTATTGGCCAAACCCATCACTTTTCCCATCTCTTTGGCAGATGTTGCGCCAGATTGCTTAATCAAATCTGCAATAATCAGCGTTAGCTCGTCTCTGTCCATCTGTTTAGGCATAAAGCCTGCAATCACGGCTATTTCTTCCTCTTCTATCAGGCTTAAATCTTCACGGCCTTGTTGCTTGTAAATGTCTGAAGACTCCTTACGCTGCTTCACCAATCGCTGTAAAATTTTTAACTCTCCTTCTTCCGTAAGCTCTTCCGAAGTGCCCTTTTCAGTTTTCGCTAGTAATAATGCGGCTTTTATAGCCCGCAAACCTCTTAACCTGGACTGGTTTTTAGCCAGCATGGCTTGTTTAATTTCCTGATCTATTGTTGATGATACCATGTCAATCGTATAATTTAGTTTCTGTTTATGATGGTCGCTGCTGCCTGTGCTGTAGGCATAATCAGCATATCGTTAATATTTACATGTGCCGGTCTGCTCACTACAAACCAGATCGCTTCTGCAATGTCGTTGGCTACAAGGGGTTCAAATCCATCATACACCTTTTTTGCCCTACCCTCATCTCCTTTAAACCGCACCTTGGAAAACTCGGTTTCTACCATGCCCGGATTAATTGCCGTAACCTTAATACCATGGGGCAACAAATCAATGCGCATCCCCTTGTTCAACGCATCTACGGCATGTTTGGTCGCACAATATACGTTACCGTTTGGATACACTTCCTGACCGGCAATAGACCCTATATTGATAATGTGACCTGTTTTCTCTTTAATCATCCAGTTAGATACAATCTTTGTGGTATACAACAAGCCCTTCACATTGGTATCTATCATGGTATCCCAATCCTGGATGCTGCCCTTATCAATAGGATCCAAACCCTGACTAAGGCCTGCGTTATTGATTAAAACGGCTACTTTTTTCCACTGCGCAGCTAAGGTCTCTAATTTATAAGAAAGGTCTTCCTGATCTCTCAGATCTGCAACCAGATGTTTGACTTCGATGCCGTATTTATCCTCCAGGTGTTTTGATATTTCTGTAAGCAAACCTTCTCTTCTTCCTACTAGTACCAGATGATAACCCTGTGCAGCGAATGTATGTGCACAAGCGGCGCCGATTCCTGAGGTAGCACCTGTTATTAAAGCAATTTTTGCCATAGTCAATTATGAATAGTTAGACAAAGCTATAATTTTTTTGAACGTAGCTGCTACTCGAAAAATAAACTGAAAGTAACGTGACGCAGCATTAACTTGTCAATCGGGACTGCATAGCGATGGGGCTCATCAATCAGCACGTTATTCGCAGAATAGGATAACTTAATCTCCGGAGACATCTTAAAATATTCAAAATAAAGATCTAATCCAAACCCTGCTTCATAAGAAATAAAGCTCCGTGCATTATTCACAAACTTCTCTGTCGGGTCCGTAACTAAACTATTATTGGTTTTCTTTTTTGATGAAATATCTGCCGAATATTTTGCTCCACCTAAAACATAGGCCCGGAAATTATTTCTCCTGTTAGATTTTAGCTTAATTCCTAGCGGAAACTCTACCAGGGTAGTTTGAATCTTTTTCAGGTTATTGTCCGATGCGTTAGCATATTGATAATCAATAGACCGATCGTTAAATACCAACACCGGAGTAAACCTTACATCAGCATTTTCAGCTAAGCGCTTATTCACAACGAAGCCAATCCCAAAACCGGCTGATGGTTTTGAGGAGATGGATGTCAATGCCGAAGTATTTGGCACTTGTCCATCCGGATCAACATAGGGATCCTGCCAGTTCACCTTTTTTAGGATTTTAAATTCTGAAGAAATGTATTGAAATGTAAAACCATAGTGCAGCGGCTCATCGTCAACACCGCCGCCCCAGTTTTGGGCACTGGCAGTAATACTAAACAATAAACAGACTCCTAGCAGCTTTAATCTCATGTATATCTTACTTAATTCCGGTATAAATGGCGCTAATTCCAAAAGTTAGCCGCCTGTCCCTGGCATTCTTAAAACCAACTTTCTCCATAATGGCTATGAAATCTTTACCGTCAGGAAAAGCCGCGACAGATTCCGGAAGGTATTCGTAAGCTCTACCATCCTTGGAGAACAGTTTACCGAGCATTGGCGTAATATATTTGAAATAAAAATTATACCCTTGCTTAACCGGAAAATTTCTCGGCTTCGAGAATTCCAGGATTACCATTTTACCCCCTGGTTTTAGCACCCGGTACATATCAGACAACCCTTTCTCCAGATTCTCATAATTCCTGACCCCAAATGCAACAGTGATTGCGTCAAAATGATCATTACCAAATTGCAAACCTTCAGAATCACCTTTCTGAACCGAGAATACCTGCGACAGATTTCTTTCTATAATTTTTTTGCTGGCGATGCCAAGCATACCTTCAGAAATGTCTACCCCTATTATTTGCTCAGGGTTTAAAATCTTTATGGCTTCGAATGCAAAGTCGCCCGTTCCGGTTGCCACATCCAGAATAATCTTTGGCTTAATTGCCTTCAGCTCTCCTATCGCCTTTTTACGCCATATGATGTCTATTCCCATTGACATGAAATGATTTAAAAAATCATATGTTCCAGAGATGTTATTGAACATGTCGGCTACCTGCTCTTTTTTTGTCGCGGTTGGAGAATGGTATGGAGTAATGTTTTCGTTCATAGTGTGCCTCAAAGATAAGTATTGTTGAAACTTAATTTTCTACCTTTGTCAAATGATTATAAAATCAGCAACATTTATTTGTAGCAATACAAAGGTTTCTGCGCTGCCCGTTGCCAACATGCCCGAATATGCATTTATTGGCCGGTCAAACGTAGGTAAGTCGTCACTAATCAACATGCTGGTTAATCAGCACGGGCTTGCCAAAACGTCTCAGCGACCTGGTAAGACTCAACTGATTAACCATTTTTTGATCAACGAAAAATGGTATATTGTCGATCTTCCTGGATACGGTTATGCTAAAGTATCCAAAAACAGTCGTGAAAAGTGGGAAAAATTCATCCGGAACTACATTACAAAAAGGGAAAGTCTTCAATGTGTATTTGTTTTGATAGACAGTCGCTTAGAACCTCAAAAGATAGATCTGGAATTTTGCTGCTGGATGGGAGAAATCCAGATTCCTTTTGCCCTCGTATTTACAAAAGCCGATAAGCAATCTACAGTTAAGACAAACCAAAGCGTAGCTGCTTTCAAAAAGGCGCTTGGTGGTTGGTTTGAAGAAATCCCACCCTATTTTATCACATCAGCAGAAAAAAGCACGGGTAAAGATGAAGTATTGGAATTCATCACTAAAGTGAATCTTGATTTCGCAATGCCGATTCTAACTCCTAAAGAAGACTATTAAACTCAACATATGAAAAAGTACTTTTCACTTGTACTGTTTGCACATTCTGTTTTTGCCCTGCCATTTGCAATGATCGGCTTTTTTCTGGGCGTCACCACTACAGATAATCCATTTAACTGGATGCTGCTCCTGCTGGTCATACTTTGTATGGTTTTCGCCAGAAACTCCGCAATGGCATTTAACCGCTATCTTGATAGAAATATCGACGCAAAGAATCCGCGCACACAGATGAGAGATATTCCGGCTGGAAAAGTAACAGCAAAGTCGGCGCTGCTCTTTGTAATCATCAATTGTGTACTGTTCGTAGGAACAACCTTCTTCATCAATGCTCTTTGTTTCTATCTTTCTCCTGTTGCACTTTTTGTGGTATTATTTTACAGCTATACAAAAAGGTTCACAGCTTTATGCCATCTGGTGCTGGGCCTAGGTCTATCATTAGCACCTATTGGCGCATACATCGCAGTTACAGGCGCGTTTAATGTTGTTCCTGTGCTCTATTCATTCGCCGTACTCTTTTGGGTAAGTGGCTTTGATATTATTTATGCCCTGCAAGATGAAGATTTCGACAAACAGGAACAGCTTCATTCCATCCCAGTTGCCTTGGGAAGAAGAAACGCCTTAATGCTATCTGTAGTATTACATGTCGGGGCAGCCCTATGTGTCATCCTGCCCATCTTATTTACCAGTTTCAGTTTTATCTACTATATAGGCGTTACTTTTTTCTGCGTCATGCTTATATACCAGCATTTACTGGTAAAACCAAATGACATCAGCAAAGTCAATAAAGCTTTTGCTACCACAAATGGCTATGCCTCCGTTGTATTCGCCATCTGTTTTTTATTAGATGCACTAATGAGGAACAACTTTAACTTCTAGATCATGATCGACCTTACAATACCTAAAAAGAAAAGAAACTATATTCCACAGGAACTGGAAATCAAATGGGAAAAACTGGAACCAATTCTGGAGGAATTAATGGACAGATCCATTGCAAATGTTCATGAGTTAGAACAATGGCTAAGAGACAAAAGTGAGTTGGAAGCTGCTTTAGAAGAAGATTTTGCCTGGAGGTATATCAAAATGAGCTGCGACACTACAAACGAAGCGCTCGTTCAAGATTTCCAATACTTCGCTACAGAGATTGATCCAAAATTATCGCCACTGTCCAACAAGTTGAATCAGAAATTTAACGACAGTCCTTTTATTGACGAGCTTGATCATGATAAATATTTTGTATTCATCAGAGCTGTACGAAAAGCCATAGAACTTTACCGAGAAGAAAATGTCGAGCTACTCACCAAACTTCAGGTTACCCAACAACGGTACCAGTCAATTACAGGTTCAATGAGTGTGGTCATCAATGAGCAGGAGTACACCTTAGAGCAAGCCGCAAATTTCGTAAAAGATACCAGCAGAGCGGTTCGTCATCATGCATGGGAAACCATCCAACAACGCAGACTGGTAGACAAAGATGAATTGAACATCCTTTTTGATGAACTCATTACAATGCGGCATCAGGTTGCGCTAAATGCAGGCTTTGAAAACTATCGTGACTACATGTTCCAGGCACTGGGAAGATTCGATTATACACCTAAAGATTGCTATCATTTTCACGAAGCTATTGAGAAAGAAATCGTACCAGTACTTAGGGAGCAGGCTGAAAAACGTGCAGAACTGCTTGGACTTGAGGAACTGAAACCCTGGGATCTGGAAGTCAGCACTTCAGGTAAACCTGCACTCAAACCATTTAAAAATGGAGTTGAGTTAATTGACAAAAGCATTTCCTGTTTCAATGCCATAAATCCAAAACTTGGTCAGCTTCTGGCCATTATGAAGCACAACAACCTGTTTGATGTGGAAAGCAGAAAAGGCAAAGCACCCGGTGGCTACAACTATCCGTTGGCGGAGACCGGCGCACCATTTATTTTTATGAACTCGGCAAATTCTTTAAGAGATCTGACTACTATGGTTCACGAAGGTGGACATGCAGTACATACTTTCCTTACCGCTAACCTCGAGCTTAATGACTTCAAGCACTGTCCCGCAGAAGTAGCTGAACTCGCTTCTATGAGTATGGAACTCATCTCTATGGACTACTGGGATATCTATTTTGAAAATGAAGAGGACCTGTTGCGTGCCAAAAAAGAACAGTTGGCTGATGTTCTAAAAACATTACCCTGGGTTGCGGTGATTGATCAGTTCCAGCATTGGATCTATACCAATCCTGGTCATAATGCGGCCGACAGAGAAGATGCGTTCAAACAAATCTACACGCGCTTTGGCCATGGGTTTGCAAACTGGGATGGATTAGAACAAGAATTTGGAAACGTTTGGCAAAAACAATTGCACCTTTTTGAAGTTCCTTTCTATTATATCGAATATGCAATAGCTCAGCTTGGTGCAATCGCTATCTGGAAAAATTACAAAGAAAATCCTGAAAAGGCTTTAGAACAATACCTTGAGGCACTTTCATTGGGCTATAGCAAACCAATTAATGAGATTTACAAAACTGCAGGCATTAAATTCGACTTCAGCGTAGGTTATATTGAAGAATTGGCGGCTTTTGTCAAAGATGAATTGCAGAAACTAGGCTAAATTCAATACTATTTCCATAAGTTTGGATTATCCAACCAAACTTAATTGATTTTCTATGTTTGAAAAACTATTTAGAAAGAAATCCATAACCAAAATCCTGGCAGATGCGGAAAAAGGATACGGTGAACATGGAACATCTCTGCATAAAACACTTGGGGTAAGAGATCTTACCGCTTTTGGAATTGCAGCAATTATTGGTGCTGGTATTTTTAGCACGATTGGTAAAGCCAGTGCAGATGGTGGCCCGGCTGTTATTTTCCTTTTCATTTTCACTGCAGTAGCTTGTAGCTTCGCAGCATTTGCATATGCAGAGTTTGCCTCAATGGTACCGGTATCCGGCAGTGCCTACACCTATTCTTATGTAGCATTTGGAGAACTGGTTGCCTGGATCATAGGCTGGTCGCTCATCATGGAATACGCCATCGGTAACATCACTGTGGCCATATCCTGGTCAGATTATTTTACCGGACTCCTCTCCTCCATTAAAATACCCGCGTTTGGAATCGATGGAATAAATCTTCCAGATTGGATGACGATGGATTACCTTTCCGCGTTCAATGGCCACAAACACGCAGAAGCGTTATTAAACGCTGGTAAAAGCTTTAGCGACCTGGAAGATGGGATCAGAATAGCAGACAACGCATGGAATACTGCGCCAAAAATTGGCAGTTTCCATCTTGTGGCAGACCTTCCAGCCCTTGGCATTATTATTTTCATTACCTGGTTGGTTTACCGGGGAATGAAAGAATCCAGAAATGCCAGTAACGCCATGGTCATCGTAAAACTCGCAGTAATATTGCTAGTCCTTTCAGTAGGGGTTTTTTATGTGGACACTTCTAATTGGAATCCTTTTGCACCAAATGGTGTGTCTGGAGTTTTAAAGGGGGTTTCTGCCGTTTTCTTCGCTTATATTGGTTTTGACGCAATTTCAACCACGGCGGAGGAATGCAAAAATCCACAGCGAGACCTTCCAAGGGGAATGATGTGGGCAATTATCATTTGCACCATACTCTATGTAGCCATCGCGTTAGTTTTAACCGGAATTGTAAATTATAAATTACTGGCCGTTGGAGATCCTTTGGCATTTGTATTTGACCAGATCGATCTTAAATTGATGAGTGGCATTATTGCCGTGAGTGCAGTCTTTGCAATGGCTAGTGTATTGTTGGTATTTCAAATGGGGCAGCCACGTATCTGGATGAGCATGAGCAGAGACGGCTTGTTGCCGAAAGCATTTTCAAGAATACATCCAAAATATCAGACCCCATCTTTTGCAACGATAGTGGTGGGTTTTGTTGTAGCAGTACCTTCCCTTTTCATGAACCTAACTATCGTAACTGATTTGTGCTCTATCGGAACTTTGTTTGCCTTTGTATTGGTATGTGCGGGTGTCCTTGTTCTGCAAAATAAGCCTGATATCCAGAGGGGCAAATTTAAAATCCCCTATGCAAACTCCAAATACATCATCCCTGTTTTACTTGCAGGGGCGGTAGCAATCGCGTTTACAGTGTATAAAAAAGAGTCTACCTCCTTTCTTTTGAATACGCCTAAAGTTTACGAACCTGTACCATTTTTAACTTCCTTAGACGATGCTGAACTTTCGATAGTTAAAAAAGACGTCAAGGGTGCAGATGCGGAAGCCTACTTAAATAGCCTGACCACTGCTCAATATGAAGAGTTTATGGCTAGCTCGGCTGTTTCTGCAGATAAAAAATATGAAAGTGGCTTGAGCCTTTTCAAGCATAAGATACCAATGTGGATTTTTCTACTCATCTGTGTAGTCATCACTTATTACTGCGTTACAAAAAACCTTTCCCTAATTCCTGTTCTTGGATTAATCAGTTGTCTCTACATGATGTGTGAACTGGGAATCTCTAACTGGATCGGATTTGGAATATGGCTAGTAATTGGCCTGGTAGTGTACTTTTTATATGGATTTAAACACAGCAAACTCAACCTAACTAAATAAAACCGAAAAATTTTTCTTTAAATTCTACATTATGAGAATAATTCTCTACATTAGACGTTAATAAAGAATATTCATTGAAAAGACTGAATATTTTCCCTTCCTACTTATCCCTAAAATTGTTTGGTTGGAAACCCTACAATAAAGGCTCCTCCCCGGAGCCTTTTTATTTTTTACTTACATCCTACCAGTATTCACTACATGATTTCTAATACTTAAACGGCTGTTGCTTCACAAAAACCTGGAAATTCTTAATATTACCTTCTGTTTTACCATCTGACCTCGGCAAATAACGGAAGCCCTTTAATACCGTAGATTCACCCAGATCAATCACTACCTGATGTGGGTATCCTGGCTTACCGCCAATTGTCTGACTTTGCCAAAATGTAGATTCCTGCAGGTCAAACAACTTGTCTGCTGCATGATTGGCACTGGTTATCTCTTCACTGTCGGCATAAACGATCTTCCATTTCAATGTTGATATCGGCTTGCCGTCCGCGCCAGTTAATTCAAGCTCAGCAATTGAAGCAACCAGGTCCTGATCAGATTGACCACCCAAAGCTTCAAAACAGAAATATCTTCCTTTCTCTGCATTATTAAAAGTGAAAGCTTTCCAGCCAGCACCGGAAGCGAAAAAGCCTTTACCCACCGGTTGCTCATCTTTCAATTGTAGAGTTTGGCCATTCGCTCGATGCAACAGCGATTCGTCTTGGTTAATCTTATCTATTATTGGCGTACTTAAACCTGCAACTATCCTCTTAGAAGGCTGGTCGACATCCAAGATAATCACTTCATTAGCACCTTTTCTTAAAAAAGATCCGGGTACAAACAAAGTCTGTTGAGGCCCGATTTTCCAGAAACGACCGAGGTTATTTCCATTTATCCATACCATCCCTTTGCCCCATGTACTCACATCAAGATAGGTATCGCCGGTATTTACCAAATTAAATGTTGACCGGTACCAAGCCGGACCAGTGGTTGTTCCCAACTTAAATTTAGCTTTCTTTTGAAATGCATAATCAACTGGAAAATTGTAGACCTGCCAATTTTTCAATTCTTGCTTAACATCCCCATTAACCAATTCTACCTTCTCAGTAATCCCTTTACGGTCATTAATTGCTTCACCATAATTGACCCTACCGGTGGCTTCAACTAAGATGTCAAGTCTGGCATTTGAAGAACCAGAGGGCAACTCAATCGTATTGTCGCCACGCCGGCGATCAAGTTTACCTATAGGTTTTCCATTAATGAAAACAGTTGCCCAATCGTGAACTTCAGTAATCACCAATTTAGTTTTATCGGTTACTTCAGGAAGTTTCAGTCGGTATAAAATTCTTCCCCAACCCTGATTAAAGAACTCCATAGACTGTATTTTCTCAGTTTGTTTTGCTGCGGGCAGATTGTCAAACAGCGATGCAGCTTCCTTAAGTTCAAAAGCAGGAATAGCAATGACAGGTTTTGCAGCAGGAATCTCAGCCAGTGTTTCGCCATCCTGAAGGTAATTTTTAAGCAAATTACGAACTGCGAAAAACTTGTCCGTAGTATTTCCTTGTTCTCCTATAGGCGCGTTGTAATCGTATGACGTTACCATGGCTGAGTATGGCCCCGCATTGGCTCCGCCCCACTGTCCAAAAGAAGTACCCCCATGAGCCATATATAAACTGAAGGAAATTTTACGGTCCATCATATCTTTCAAGCTGCCGATGAAGCTGTCAATTGAACGAGTTTCGTGCGGCCTGCCCCAATGGTCAAACCAACCGGTCCAGTATTCGCTGCACATCAGCGGACTAGTGGGATAAATTTTACTGAACTCTTTAAATTGATTATCGATATTAGAACCTGCTCCAAAATTCAATGTTGTGGCAACCCCATCCAATTTATAGTTGTTAAAATTTGAAGACCAGTCGCAGCGGAACAGTTGTACCTTATCAAAGCCAGCGGACCGAACACTGTTGCGTATAATTTCCATGTATTTTTGGTCGGAACCATAAGTGGCATATTCATTTTCCACCTGCACCATGATGATATTACCGCCATTTTGTATTTGCAGTGGCGCCAATTCTTTTCCTGCGGCATTAAGAAATTTTTGCGCACGCGATATGTAAAAAGCATCGTCTTTAGTCCGCAGCATGATGTCCTTTTTCTTCAACAACCACCAGGGTAAACCACCCATATCCCACTCTGCGCAAGCATATGGGCCAGGCCTCACAATACAGTACATGCCATTTTTTTGCACCAGCTTCACAAATGCAGCGACATCCTTTTCTCCTTTAAAATCAAAATTATCCTGCTCCTGCTCATGGAAATTCCAAAACAGATAGATACAAATGGTGTTCATGCCCATTGCTTTACACAGCTGAATTCGCTGTTCCCAATATTCCTTTGGGATACGCGCATAATGCATCTCAGCAGCACGTATTACATAGGGCTTTCCATTTAACAAAAATTCCTTATTGCCTACCTTGAAATCACCGCCTTTCTGCTGTGCAGATAGTTGAATAACAAGGCAACAGTTCAACATCAGGATTAATACTATCTTAAATAACTTTATCATATTGGAGTTGTATGGGCTTAAAAATAAAAATAGAAAATACAAATGTGAAGTACTTAGTTCAACTTCTTTCTAAAACATTTTCTTGATTCCTCATAGCCCTGGCGCTCGTAAAACCGGTGCGCATCAGCTCTGCGGATGTTGCTATGCAATTCTATCTTGTTGCAATTTCTGGCTTTAGCTAAAGTAACGCAATGTTCTTCAAGTTGCCGTCCAATCCCTTTGCTTCTCACCCACTCATCTACGGTCAGGTAACTAATGATTGCATAATCGTTAGCGAATGCAATTTGAGGTACAAAATGAATGGAAATTACGCCTTTTACTCCACCATCATCATACACTATCAACGAATGGTTTGGGTCATCAACTAATTGCATAATCTTTTGAGTTAGGAATGCTGGTTCCGTTGGATATCCCAACTGGTCCAATAGTAAGCCTATTGCCGGACAATCTTCTTTCTGGGCAATTCTAATGTTTAATGATGGTGTCATCCTGCAACCGCTTTACTTAAGTAACTTATAAATATGATAAAAATGAACGACACATGATTAGAAATTTCCTAAATTGAGCATATGAAAAACAATCATATCAACTACATTGAATTCCCTGCTAAAGATATTTCATTAACAAAGCAATTTTATCAAAAGGCTTTCAACTGGAAGTTTGAAGACTACGGACCGGATTACATTGCTTTTTCTAACGCCGGAATAGATGGAGGTTTCTTTAAAAGTGAAGATCCAATCTTAAATGGCGCATTGGTTATCCTTTATCACAACGATCTTACCGCAATTTAAGAGCAGATATCAACAGCCGGCGGTCAAATTTCAAAAGAGATTTTCTCTTTTCCGGGAGGACGGAGATTCCATTTTATTGATCCCTCAGGAAATGAACTGGCAGTTTGGTCGGACAAATAATGGCAGGACACAAGAGACATAGAAGATCTGAAGAACAGATTAGTCATAACATATCTACTATTTTGACTTGATCCTCAAACTTTAAATAAGAATAGTACTTAAAACGCTAAGCTGCCAAGGTAGATACTATTGGATATCCTTTCTCTATCCTGAGAAACAAAAGCCATATAGATTTCAATGCTGTTCCCATTAACTGCTCCTTGAGAATTAGCCCTCGAAATATCAATCTCCATACTTCCCTCCCCGATATAACGGCTAGCATTACCTAGCAAATAAAATGCTTGTTTGCGCGCAGGCAGATAGGCCAATGCCATTAGCTGACTAGTCCTTTCATCATAATTTGAGTTAGGGTCCAAGTCCCAGGTAAACTTTAAAGTTTGATCAATAAGTTCCACCTGCGGAGTAGATGGCAAGCTCAAATCACCTTCTGCTACAAGTACTTTGCTATAGTCAATCTGATAGTCAGGATACTCCCCTATAATTACATCTTTTAAATTGGCAGACATTGCCATATTCTGAGCAGTTTTACCAATTAGTGATTGCGCTTTTAATTTAAATCCTGCATTAGTAAATGAATTGATATTACCAATAAATTCAGTGACGATTGCAAATCTGGCTCTGGCGGCAACTTGTGCTACAGTACCCTTTTTCTTTCTTTTCTTAGTACGTGGTAAAGACCTAACCACCGGTTGCCCTAACCTGATGTATACTACAGTATTACCTAATCTTCCTTCAATTGGTCCATATGGGCCATGCTTCATTCTTGCCATAACATGATTTGTAAATGAATAGCACAAAGATACTAAATGTGTTCGGATTGTGCAGTAGTATTCAATTTATTTAGCTTGATATTACAATGTCTATTCAATGGCATTAATATGGGTTTAGCCGAACCAAAGCCGTACTAAAGCCGTACATATATCGTATAAAAACCGTAGAATACTATTGCACATATACAACACAGCGCAACTGGGGCTAATGCTAAAACACATCCCCTTACTGAGATTTATGGTGCTAAGAAACCTACTAGGTCTTTTCAAAAAATATCCTGATAATTGAAAATGGCTTAAAAAAAACAAACGCGTAACTTTCCTGTTTCTTAAAAAACGCTAATTTGCTGGTATGACCGACCCAACCGACAAACGTATTTTAACTGAACAATTGATCGTTGCAAATGAACATCGATTGAGGGCATTGGTGGCTGCCACATCTGATGTGATTTATAGTATTAGTGCAGATTGGAAGATCATGCGTGAATTAGACGGAAGAGGTTTTTTAGCAGATGCCTATGAACCAACGGGAGACTGGCAGCATAAAAATGTGCATGCGGAGGACATGGAAAAAGTCGAGATGGCTATTCAGGAAGCCATTAGAGAAAAGAAAATGTTTCAACTGGAACATCGTGTTAATCGACTTGACGGAAGTACTGGCTGGACCTTTTCTCGTGCAGTCCCGGTTTTAGATGACGAAGGCCATATACTGGAATGGTTTGGCACAGCAAGTGACATTACCGACCGGAAATTAGCTGAAGAAGCACTACAAAAAACCAGAGACCTATCAGAGCAGCAAAAAAGGTTGTACGAAACTGTTACCGCCACCACGCCCGACTTAATGTATGTATTTGACCTCAATTACCGTTTTACCTATGCCAATAAAGCCTTGCTAACCATGTGGGGAAAGGACTGGGATAACGCAGTAGGCAAAAGTTTACTGGAAAATGGATATGAGCCATGGCATGCTGAAATGCATGAGCGTGAGATTGATCAGGTCATAGCAACAAGAAAACCAATACGAGGAGAAGTGTCATTCCCGCATGCCGTATTAGGTACCCGCTACTATGATTATATTTTTACCCCCGTATTTAATGAGCTGGGCGAAGTGGAAGCAATAGCTGGCACTACCAGAGATATTACGGAACGAAAACAATGGGAAGAAAGGATTTCAATAAGTGCGGATGAGCTTCAGGCAATCAATGAGGAGATGGAAGCTACAAACGAAGAACAAGCTGCATCCAATGAAGAATTAACAGCTAGTTATAAAGAATTGGAACGGGTTAATTACCAACTTCTAGATGCCCAAAATAAAATTGAGGAAGGTGAAGCAGCACTCCGGATAGCCGTTAATGCCGCTGGACTCGGCACCTTTTACATGAATGCGACTGACCGAATTTTTGTGACTTCGGCAAAGCTTAAGGAATTTTTTGGATTCGCACCGGATGAAGATGTTCCATATGAGGCGGCCATTGATCAAATACACCCAGATTATCGTCAACAAGCTGCCGCTATGGTAGAATCGGCCTTTAGTAATGGAAGCAGATTTGATATGGAGTACCCTATTATAGCGCATAACGATGGTAAAGTCCGTTGGGTGAGGGGCATTGGTGAGATCATACGCAACAATGGAAAAGAATACTTTACTGGCGTGTTACATGAGATCACAGAAAAAAAACAGGACGAAATTCGCAAAAATGACTTCATTGGAATGGTAAGTCACGAGCTGAAAACGCCACTCACGTCAATGAAGGGTTATATACAGATGCTCATGATCAAACTTAGGAAGCTTGACGATGAGTTTACAAACAGTTCTCTGGAGAAAGCAAATGCGCAGATTACAAAAATGACTGGTATGATCAACGGGTTTTTAAATGTTTCTAGACTGGAATCCGGAAAAATACACATGGATCTGGCAGAATTTGACCTCGCATTGCTTGTTCGAGAAACTCAAGAGGAAACAGATGCTACGATATCCTCTCATAAGATAATATTTGCGCCTGTTGAAACTACAATTGTAAACGCCGACCACGATAAAATAGGCCAGGTTATGCATAACCTCATCAGCAATGCGGTGAAATATTCTCCAGCCGGAAGCACCATTAATGTAGCTTGCGAAACTTTAAATGGAAATGCACAATTTAGTGTCACCGACCGGGGTATGGGAATCAAACCGGATGACATTTCAAAAATATTTGACCGCTATTATCGTGTTGAAGCGCAGCATATGTTCTCTATTTCGGGCTTCGGAATAGGGTTATACCTTTGTGCAGAGATCATTCACAGGCATAACGGTAAAATATGGGCACAAAGTGAGTTTGGCCAGGGATCAACTTTTAGTTTCGCTCTACCTGTTATAAGGAAATAGTGTTATGACAAAGAAACTTCACTACAAAATCTTCCCTGTTAGGGTGACGATGGAGCGTTGAGGCAGAAGAATTTTTCCACTTGTTATTTTCGCCATTTTTAAATCTTCAGTTGCTGATGTAGTATTTGAAGACAGAAACTTGATTTTCCCGTCAGCCGAATTAATATTCACTGTAATGTCTTCAAAATTGGAGTTAACCAGCACCAGGCTGATCGTTTTACCATTTCTAAACGCGGATGTATGGATCGGAGTCTTCAGAGGTGATGCTTCGGCCGATTTCACATCTACGCGAATTGCGCCAGGTTTAATAAAGCGGCTATAGTTGCCAAGCGCCCAAAACATTTTACTTGGGTAAAAATTACCGTCTGTTTTGTTTTTATCCAGATATATCAAACCGTCTTTGTAATTGTACGGCGAAAGGGCCGTCCACCATTGCCATGCCGATGCATTAGCCACCGTTAGGTCGGTATGGATAACAGAAGCCAGGTAAAGCGCCGCGTCAATTCCTAAATCGCGACCGCTGCCTTTTATTTCGCCGGCATTATCGCCAAGAATACAATATTCCGACTGCCAATAATTCAAGCCCGGTATTTTTGAAATTTCTCCGGCTATCGCTTTGCGTGCTCTTATTGAAAGCGAAGCTGGCGATGTGGTGAAATAGCTGTGTGCGGTGATGGTATGTGCTACAGCTGGAAGGTTGCCCAAATAATTTGGGGCGCCTGGTTTGAAGAAATCGTTGATTTGGGATCCCTTGCCCGGTTTATCACCATCTCTAAATAAATATTCTACACTGCCGGCTTCGCCGATAATGATTTTAGTATCTGACTTTTTGCTAACTAACACCTGATTGATGGCCTTTGTAACACCTGCAATCTCAGCATTTGAAAACGGTGCGCCTTCCTGACCGCCATCACTCCATTCCCATTGTGGTTCGTTGATTGGAGATAGGTAATTGAATTTAATATTGGTGATTTTTTCTACGCCAGATATGACATTTGAAAGAAATACGGCGAAATCATTATACCGGTTGGCCGCAATGTTGACCCTTCCATTATTGGCAAATGCCTTTCCATTGGTGGTGAATTGAACAGGTGGACTGTTGGTAAAGGCTAAAAACTGGCTTACTTTACGTGCTTTTGCGGCTTTAAGAAACCATATTTGTCCGGACTGCTTATCCCAGTTATAAGTCCCGTCGCCATTCAAGAATGATTCGGCTCGTCGCCATTCGTCCCTGATTCCACTTGCTTTTTCTTGTTCAGCGCTGCCGGCACCAATATTGAAACGCCACATCGACAAGCCGATCCCCTTTGGAGATCCATCAGCGAGGTTGTCATTGCTGAATAAAAGATCGGCAATTTTGTTTTTCTTTTCATCTGGCCAGTGGCCTACAAATTGACAGGCCCAGGCGTCCGAGGCACCAAAATTATTAATGATTTGAAAGGTTTTATTGAGATCAACAGTTAAGTTAACCTGTTTGTCTTGCCCACTGGCTGCAAAGTAATTAAACAGTATTGTTGCAAAAATGAAAAAAGTATTTACTAATGTATTTTGGTTCATAACTGCGCTAAACAGGCAAACGATTCAATTCAATATCATCTGGTGTGACAAAGATAAGCGGCACCTTTTCTACGTCAACATAACTGGAATCCAATCCAAAACTGCGGACTTCTGAAAGACTGAGCTTCTTTAAAACAAAATAGTATGCCATGATGCTGCGTTCGTAAAAGCTCAACTTGTTGAATTTGGAGAGATGCTTCTCCAACAATACAAACCTGAAATCGCCAGCTATTTTGTGCTTATTTAAAGATTTGTACTGGCTGGTGATGTCGACCTCGCCATTTTTAACCAATTCTTCAATTACTTTACGATACAGCAGATTTACGCTTTGCTCTACCCTGAAACCGAGTTTAAAATCTATCCTGATTAGTTTCCCTGGAATCAGGAATTCTACTTTATAGTCGCGAGTATAAGGTTCGTCTACCACATCAACATGTACCAACCAGTACACATCTGCTCGTTTTGGTTCCTTTTGTATAATAGAGTAAATAATCTTTGACTCGATCTCTGTTTTAAAATTGGCGCTGGTTAGGTATACCAGTTGTGATGAATATTTTGGAACGGACTCATCATTGCTAAGCTCGCTGATGATTTGGAAATAGTCTTCAATCTCCACATACTTCACGAAACGATTTTTGATCTTTCTGGCAATATACCAGCTCCACATGACCGTAAATATAAGGATACCAATGGTTACCGTTAGCCAGCCACCGTGGAAGAATTTGGCCATATTACCCACTAAAAAGGTAAGTTCCAGTAAACCATAAACGCCCAAAAAGGCAACTATGGCATAAAGGGGCACTTTTTTGCGCTTCATATAAAAGGCTACTAAAATAGAAGTAGCGAGGAAAGTAAGGTTTATGGCTAATCCATACGCACCTTCCATTGCTCCGGAATTCTTAAATATCAGCACCACGCCGAGACAGCCGGCCCAGAGTATCCAGTTGATAGAGGGTACATAGATTTGTCCTTTTTGATTGCTGGGGTAATTGATCCTTACTTTAGGCCAGAGGTTTAAACGCACCGCTTCAGAAATTAAGGTGAATGAGCCGGTAATCATCGCCTGACTTGCTATTACGGCTGCACAAGTAGCTAAAGCTACCATGAATAGCAAGTATTGCGGTGGCACAATTTCAAAAAAAGGATTAAGTTCTGTATTGTAATTGTGGTGCTTCAAAGCCCAAACACCCTGTCCGAGGTAATTAAAAATCAACATGATCTTTACGAAGATCCAGCTTACCCTGATGTTTTTCCGGCCGCAGTGACCCATATCAGAGTAAAGGGCTTCAGCTCCTGTAGTACAAAGAAAAACACCACCCAAAATAAGCAGGGCCAGGGGATTACTGATCAGGAGGTGATAAGCATAGTATGGGTTTAAAGCTTTTAAAATGCTGAGGTCTTGCAAAACATATAGAAAGCCGAGCACCCCAAGTGTGCCAAACCAAAGAAACATCACGGGACCAAATAATTTACCCACCAGATCTGTACCGAACTGCTGTATGATGAACAGTGCGGTAATAATCGCCAATACAATGGGTATCACACTCACCGTTGGAAACTTTAACTGCAAGCCCTCTATAGCAGAAGTAACGGTGATACTTGGTGTGATGATACCATCAGCCAGCAATGCACAACCACCTATTACGGCTGGTATTACAAGCCACCTGGCCTTTTTTCTAACCAGTGAATAAAGGGAGAAAATACCACCCTCACCCTTATTGTCTGCCCTAAGGGTAATGATCACATACTTTACAGTGGTTTGCAATGTTAATGTCCAGATGATGCAGGACAAAGCACCCAATACCAGGTAATTGTCTACACTTTGGCCTCCATGCACCGCAGCATTGAAAATAGCTTTAAGCGTATATAGCGGGGAGGTGCCAATGTCTCCATAAACAATACCGAGGCTTACAAGAAGTCCGCCTGCCGTTAAGGCATTCAATTTTTTTTGGCTCGTCACGATAGTTTTAATAGTTGCGCAAAACTAGCTTAAAATTGAATAACTGCGCAGTAAAAGGAGTCATAAACGTAATAACTTGTTAAATATTGTTAAAAGAATAATTTAGGAACAAAAACCTTGATTTTTTTGTTTTATTATTTATATTTTTGACTCCATCTATATGAGCATAAAACCAATTATAACGCTTCTGCTAAAAATCATTTGCCTCGCAGGCATCTGCATCTTAAGCAGTGTGGTTGTTTTCGCTCAGAAACCTGATAGCTCTATCAATAGCATTCGCTCCAAAAAGATGGTCAATACCCCTTTAATTAAAGGAAGTGTACCTACTTACAAACCCAAGTATAATTTCGGTTTTATCCCATATACTGAGATTATTTCTGCAAGCAAAACTACATCCACTGGAATAGCAGCTAAGAACGATAAATTATTATCAGTATTAAAGGTTTACCCTAATCCCGTAGATGATGAAGTAAATGTAATGGTGCGCATTGATCGTGAAGCGAGTTTCTCTGTTAAGATCATGGACCTGTTGGGAAATGAAGTAGTTACTTTGGCAAATGAGCGCATCGGTGCAGGGGAACAAACCAAGACCTATAACATTCCTGATCGCTTAAATACCGGTATCTATTTCCTGAAAATTGTTGCCGGGGCTGAAACCGTTGTAAAACGTATTTCGGTTTTATAAATAACATAGCTACTTCATACTGATCTCGAAGAAGCAGCGAAGCAAAATAAATTCGGGATGACCTCCGTTTCAGTATTCTTTCCTATTTTCGTATAAAACACACTACTTAATGAAAGTTATTGCTATTGGGCGCAACTATGGTGCGCATGCGAAAGAGTTAAACAACCCTGTACCGGGTAAACCTGTTATTTTCCTTAAACCAGACACTGCTGTATTGAAGGACAATAAACCTTTTTATATCCCTGATTTTTCAAACGATATCCACTACGAAGTTGAGGTGGTCTTGAAAGTGTGTAAAGAAGGAAAGCACATTGCGGAAAAATTTGCGGCGAAGTATTTTGACGAAATTGGACTTGGGATAGATTTTACTGCGAGGGACATCCAGGCCGATCATAAAACTAAAGGCCTGCCCTGGGAACTTGCAAAGGCTTTTGACAATTCTGCTGCAATCAGTAGTTTTTTATCCAAGGATAATTTGGGTGATCTTGCTAACCTGGATTTTGAGTTGGCTATAAATGGGGAATTGAAACAAAAAGGAAATACCAGTAACATGCTTTTCTCTTATGAAAAGATCATCGCGTTTGTATCACAATACATCACCCTTAAAAAAGGTGATCTGATATTTACCGGAACCCCGGAAGGAGTTGGCCAGGTATACCAGGGCGATCAACTTGTTGGCCGGCTTGGAAGTCATGAACTGCTTAATTTCGAGATCAAATAGCTATGGTGAAATCTTCCTTCCTACTGCTATGCCTGGCTTTTTTCGCCATGCAAGCTAAAGCTCAACAAGTATTTAGCACCAATAAATATCCGCTAACAGATTTCAGATCACCTTTAGACATCGTTCCTCCTGCCCTGGCCGGCTCGTTTGGCGAACTGCGACCCAATCATTTTCATTCTGGTATGGACTACCGCACCAATCAGCGACAAGGTTATCCTGTATATGCCATTGCGGATGGCTATATCTCAAGATTAAGAGTACAGAACAGCGGTTTCGGATTAGCGCTTTATATCAATCATCCCAATGGATATACGTCAGTATATGGGCATCTTTCCAGGTTCAGTCCGAAAATTGCGCAACAAGTTAAATCCTTGCAATATGAAAAGAAAAGCTATGAGATAGATGAGTTCCCTGATCAGATGCTGATACCAGTACACAAAGGTGATGTCATTGCTTATAGTGGGAATACAGGCAGTTCAGGTGGACCGCATCTACATTTTGAGATTAGAGATACCAAGACAGAATCAACCATAAACCCGTTGCTATTTGGGCTGGAAATACCCGATAACATCCCTCCAGTTATCTATTCCATGTATGTTTACCGGCTGAATAAAAAACCCTTTAATGAATTTACGCCTAAGCAAGCCTTAGCAGTGGCGGGTAGTTACGGAAGCTATAAGTTGGTGGGGCCATCTACCCTTAATTTGGGTGGAGAGATTGGTTTTGGCATTGTGGCCACAGACCGTCATAATGGCGCTTCTGGCTTAAACGGTGTTTACTCTATTGAATTATACCTTGATGAAAAGCCTGTTTTTACTTCTGCGGTGGAGAGTTTTGAATTTGAGGACAGTAAAGCTATCAATTCACACATCGACTATCCGCTTTTTTTAAGCACAAAAAGGAGCGTTCAAAAGAGTTTTGTAGACCCTGGTAATCCCCTTTCAATTTATACGAACCTGGTTAATCGAGGCCGGATTGATTTTAATGATGGGGCAGTACATCAGCTTAAATATGTGGTAACGGATGGCAAAGGGAATAAAAGTACTTTGAGTTTCCAGGTTAAAGCAGAAACAGCGCCAGCACTGGTTGCGCCTGTGCTGGGAAATACCTTCTCATATGCTAAGGACAATGAGTTTAATACTGACCAGGTGAAGGTTGTCTTGCCCAAAGGAACGCTGTATAACGATCTTAACTTTGTTTATAAAACCCAACCCAGAGCAGTTGCAGGCACATTTTCTGCCATGCATCAGATCCACAACAACGTGACCCCACTTCACATCGGATTTGAATTATGGATTAAGGCCGACAGTAATTTGGAGAAATATAAAGACAAGGCATTGATTGTAAGTAGCGGAGGTTCTTCGCAAGGTGGCTATTATGAGAACGGTTATGTGAAAGCGAAGCCCCGCAGTTTCGGGAATTTTTACATAGGAATTGATACGGTAGCACCAGTGATTTTGCCGCAAAATATTGCGAATGGCAAAAGCATGGCAGGCATTGGTAAGATGATGTTTAAGATCCGTGATAACCTCTCCGGGATTAAAACTTTCAACGGCTATATTGATGGCAGGTGGGTACTGATGGAGTTTGATACGAAAACCGCATCTTTGTGGCATACTTTTGATGAGATGACTGCTCGCGGAAAGCACAACCTGGAGTTGGTAGTGGTGGATATGAAAGACAACATTAAAAAATATTCAATTACATTTTATAAGTAAATATCATGAGCGAATTAAAGGAAGGCCAAAAGGCACCAGAGTTTAACGTACAGGATCAGGATGGAAACCAGATTTCGCTGGCACAGTTTGCCGGGAAAAAGGTTGTTCTCTATTTTTATCCTAAAGACGATACCCCGGGATGTACTGCTGAGGCATGCGATTTCAGGGATAATTATCAGGGGCTTTTAGCTAAAGGTATTGTTGTTCTTGGCGTGAGTACTGACGACGAAAAATCGCACAAAAAATTCATTACGAAACACCAGCTCCCGTTTCCGCTGCTTGCAGACACTGATAAAAAGATCGTTGAAGCGTATGGCGTTTGGGGTGAAAAGAGTATGTATGGGAAAACCTATATGGGTACCAACCGTAAAACATTTATCATCGACGAAGAAGGGACGATTCTTCACATCATCAGCAAAGTAGATACAAAGAATGCGACAAGCCAAGTATTGGAACTGTTAGCCTAGTAGCTCTAAAATAATATACAAGAAGGGGAGCTTAATGCATGAAAACCGAACCCTCACCCGGATAGCGCAAATTGCTTCCCTTCTGTTTCATAAAAATATGCTTAAAGAATGAGATTGCTGCCGTTCATTTTGTTCAATTAATTTGTGCTTCTGATCTTATTCCCGTGAGCTGCATAATACCAAATGAAAATATAGCAAGGTACCATTATCCAGTAAGCCTGCTGGGCATTAATTGCATCATTAAGATAACCATAAAGCAGAGGCAGTAGTGCACCACCTGAAATACCCATTATAAGCAGGGATGCACCAGTTTTAGTAAATCTTCCTAAGCCACTAATTGCCAGTGGCCATATTGCCGGCCACATCAATGAATTTGCCAGTCCCAATAGCGATATCAATAAAACCGAAATGTATCCTTGGGTAAAAATGGCACAAAGGGCAAGTATTACCCCCAAGATGGCCGAAAACTTTAGCGCTGTTTGCTGGGAGAAGTATTTTGGAATGCATATAATTCCAATGATGTAACCTGCAATCATACTGATCAAAGTGAAAGTAGTGAAATACTTTGCAGTTGATAAGGCAATTCCCTGAGATGACGCATAACTAATTACCGTATCACCAGCCATAACTTCTACCCCAACGTATAGGAATAAAGTTAATGCACCAAGTAAAAGATGCGGGAACTGCATAATGCTACTCTTATTGGTATTTGCTATAGCAATCGCTTCGTCCTCATTATCAGTATCAATTTCCGGGAGTCCGGATCGGGAAGTTAAGATTGCTAAAATGACCAGCACTACGATAATGGCAACGTATGGCCAGATGACCCGATGCGCTAACAAGTCAAGCTCAGCCGACTTTTCAGCAATATTCATGCTCAGGATTCTGGTTTTGACACCATCCGCGTCACTTAGTGTTACAGCCCCCAATAAGATTGGAGCAATCGCACCGGCTACTTTATTGCAGATCCCCATAATGCTAATTCGTTTTGCTGCACTTTCTGCGGGCCCTAAAATGGTAATGTAAGGATTAGATGCTGTTTGTAGCACTGCCAGGCCTGTTCCCTGTATAAAAAGACCCGCGAGAAATAAAAAGTAGGTCCTGCTTAAAGCAGCTGGTATGAATAGCAGCGCACCAATAGCCATGATCACCAGTCCCAGCGCCATTCCCTTTTTGAAACCAGTACGTTTTAGAATCCAGGCCGAAGGCAAAGCCATTACAAAATAAGCGATATAGAAGGCGAATGCTACAAGATAGGATTCGAAATTGCTCAATTCGCATGCTATCTTTAAATATGGTATAAGAACAGAGTTTAGCCAGGTCACAAAGCCAAAAACAAAGAACAATGCCCCAATAATCACAATAGGGTTTAAAGATTTTTTAGCAGTCATAGCGAATTTGTGAGGTAATTAGAAGAATTCCTACTAAAATAGCAAAAACCGCTAAAACTAAAAGGGCCATCGCTCATAAAAATGAGACAACAGCCCTTAATTAGTAATTTAAAAAATTTAATCCCGATTATTTACCAAATGCTTTTTTAATTTGATCTGCCGCATAGGTCTCCGCGTCCATCGCCTCTGGCACAAGCGCGCCCATTCCAAAAAATTCATGCGTAACGCCGTCATAATTTTTAGAATCTACTGTTACCCCAGCCGCTTTTAGCTTATTTGCCAAAAGCATACCATCGCTTTGCAATGGATCGTATTCTGCAGTAACTATGGTTGTTGATGGTAATCCCTTTAAATTTGCTGCCACCAAATTAATTCTTGGGTCTTTTCCTTCGGTCATGCTGTTTAAATAATTTTTAACAAACCACATCATCATTGGCTTATCCAATGGCTTTGCAGCTGCGTTCTTTTTATAAGATTCCGTATTCATATCAGAACCAGCTACCGGGTAAACTGCTAAAATATGTGTTGGTAGCATGATGCCTTTATCCCGGGCCATGATCGCGGTATTGACTGCCAGATTCCCACCCGCACTTTCGCCGGCAACTGAGATCATTTTTGGATCTCCTTTGATGGAGCTGGTATTTTTAACCACCCACTGATAAGCAGCGAAAGCATCATTATGAGCAGTTGGGAATTTATGTTCCGGAGCCAGTCTATAGGCAACTGAAACCACAACAGCTCCAACTTTATCAGCCAGCACTTTTGCAGAAGCATCATACACATCCAGGTTGGCAATCACGAAACCTCCACCATGGTAATAAACGATTACTGGCATTGGATCTTTACCTGCTTTTGGCGTATAAATCCTTAAATGAATATTACCGCCTGTTACAGGTATATCTTTACCCATAGTATCAACATTTAAAACAGGCATTGGAATATTATTTTCTTTCATCAAATCCATAACCGCATCTGTTGGTGTATGATTTTTACGTGCCTTCACAGCGGTTAACTCTGGGATTGGCGTGTCTTTGTAACTGGCCAGTTTTTCAATTACAGCCTGCATTTGTGGTTTAATGGACGGCCCCCATTCAGGAGCAGGCCCCATTGGCTTCACATCTGCCGGTGTGGACGCCATGGTATCAGTTATCGAAGTATCTGTTTTCATTGCGGAAGTATCCGCAGAATTAGAACTGGTTGAACTACTGCTGCATGATGCCAATGCCAGCATAAACGTTGCTGCATAAGCCGCACTTGCTAATTTTCTTGTTTTCATAGATAGATATTTTATAGGTTTATCTATATACATACCTTCTAAACTTATTGTTTTCCAGCAAAGTGATTCTGGAAGTATTTAGCACAACTACTTGGAATAGGAGAAAATATAGTCCGCCAATTTGTTAATATCAGCATTACTAATAGCACCAGTCCATGCCGGCATACCTTTTTCTACAATACCATTGGTGATGTTCTTTACTATGGCTTGTTTGCTTGCACCGTATTTAAATGTTCCACGCAACAGGGATTTCCCCCTATCTGTGCCCTGCAGCTTATCACCGTGACAACTTGCACAAAGCTGCTGAAACAAAAGTGCCGGAGTTTGCTTTTTGCCGGCAATTGTTTGCGTTTTTTGAAGTTGTTTGGCAACCATCGGAACAGATCCTGAAGGCCTCAATCTGAGAATCATATCGTCGTGTTCATCACGGGGATGTCCCTCGCCCGGATCATGCATCGAGGTAGAAAAATAAATGTAACCATCTGGTCCGGTTACGAGCGATCTTATCCTACCATATTGTTGTTTCATCAATACCTGTTGATCTGTAATTTTCGTTCCCTGCAGGGTAATCGCCAATATAGACTCCCCTCTTAAACATGCAACCAGCAGTTTCCCTTTAAGCTGAGGTATTTTATCGCCCTCATAGAACATGGCCTCGCCAGGACCAATTGAAGGTGTATACTGTGCAAGGGGGCCTTCCATTCCACTCTTTGCATCGTCATGATGAATAACGGGCCATCCATAATTTTTACCTTTTGTAATGATATTCACTTCATCTCCACCGGTTGGCCCGTGTTCTGTTTCAAACAGCAAACCTGTATTTTTCTGAAATACTAAGCCTTGGGGATTGCGGTGTCCATAAGACCAGATCTCTTTTCTTGCAGAATCGTTTTTAAAAAAAGGGTTATCGGACGGAATACTACCATCATCATTGAACCTGAGGATTTTCCCGTTGTAAGTTTTCAGGTCCTGCGCCAGCATGGGCTGATCTGCATCGCCGGTGGTGATGTAAAGTTTTCCATCGGGTGCAAAAACCAACCTGCAGCCAGTATGATTTTGATTGGCGGGAATGTCTTTAAGGATGACCAGTGGTTCAACCAAAGTGTCGTTTTTAAGCGCAAATCTTACCACACGCAACTTCATCCTGTCTCCGAGCTGATAGTTAGATGCAAGGTAAACGTACCTGTTAATTGAAAAATTTGGATGAACGGCAAGCCCTAATACACCCGTTTTATTTCGCAAGACCACATCGTTAGCAGTAAATGCAGGTTTAGGAACAAGCTTTCCATTGCGATATAGCCTTACCCTACCCTCCCGTTCCGTAAATATCATAGATTTATCTGGCAAAAAAGCGATTTGCCATGGCACCCTCAGATTATCTGCCAAAGTATCAATCTCAAACCCTTGAGACTGTAATGTAGTAAAGTCGGCCTTTTTAAAAACGAAAGAAGATGCGATACAAATAAAGCAAGCAAAGACAAGAAATGAGGCTTTAAATTTCATAAAAATGTGAGGTTCAGGGTTTCAGGGCAACAGGTTCCAAATTAGAGAATAATAATCCAACAGTCAAATAGGTTAAAAGTTCTTTTAATATGGGTAATAGAAGGCATAAATATCAAAACAATTTTATCTAAGTTTGTTTATTAATCAATAACCAAGTTAATGAAACATACAATTAAAGAATTAGAAGATATCGCATCCCAAGTAAGGCGGGATATTGTTAGAATGGTTCATGGATGCCAGTCGGGCCATCCAGGTGGATCGTTAGGTTGTGCAGATTTCATGACCGCGCTTTATTTTGAAGTGATGAACCACTCCTCAGATTTTACGATGCTGGGCAAGGACGAAGATATGTTCTTCCTTTCAAACGGGCATATCTCTCCGGTATTTTATAGTGTTTTAGCCAGATCTGGTTATTTTGGTGTGAGTGAGCTAGCTACGTTTAGGAAACTGAATTCAAGGCTTCAGGGTCACCCAACTACACATGAAGGACTTCCTGGAATCAGAGTAGCATCAGGATCTTTGGGACAAGGTATGTCTGTAGCTATTGGAGCGGCATTGGCTAAAAAACTAAATAAAGACAAGTCTATTGTTTTCTCTTTACATGGAGATGGTGAGTTACAGGAAGGCCAAAACTGGGAAGCAATTATGTATGCTCCTTTTAACAAAGTTGACAATTTAATTGCAAGTATAGATTACAACGGTCAACAGATTGATGGCCCAACAGAGAAAGTATTGTCTCTGGAAAATCTTCAGGAAAAGTTTGAAGCATTTGGATGGCATGTCATCAACTCCGATGGTAATGACATGGAGGCTATTGTTAAGGCGCTACATTATGCAAAATCACTTACTGGTAAGGGTAAGCCGATTTTAAATTTAATGAGCACTCAAATGGGATATGGTGTGGACTTCATGGTAGGATCGCATAAATGGCATGGCGTTGCGCCTAATGATGAGCAATTGGCATCATCATTAAATCAGTTAACAAGTTCTTTAAAAGACTACTAAGCGGGAGCACTAAAAACCTGCAAAGCAAACTTGACCACCAAAATCAATAGAAACTAATGAAAAAATATACATACACAGAAAAAAAAGATACACGTTCCGGCTTTGGTGCCGGGTTATTGGAAGCCGGACAAAAAAACCCGGAAGTTGTAGCACTTTGTGCGGATCTTGTTGGTTCTTTAAAAATGGAAGCATTTATTAAAGAGTTTCCAGAAAGATTTTTCCAGATTGGTATTGCAGAAGCAAACATGATTGGAATAGCAGCTGGTTTGACCATTGGGGGAAAAATACCTTTTACCGGAACATTTGCAAATTTCTCTACTGGTAGAGTTTATGACCAAATCCGCCAGTCGGTAGCCTATTCTGATAAAAATGTTAAGATTTGTGCATCACACGCCGGTTTAACACTAGGTGAGGACGGCGCAACACACCAGATATTAGAAGATATAGGTTTGATGAAAATGCTGCCTGGTATGACGGTGATCAATACCTGTGATTACAATCAGACTAAAGCAGCAACTATTGCGATAGCAGAACACCACGGACCAGTTTACCTGCGTTTTGGACGCCCTGTAATCCCTGTATTTACAGATCCGGATCAAAAATTTGAAATAGGCAAAGCATGGATGGTAAATGAAGGTAAGGATGTGACCATTATTGCAACCGGACACATGGTTTGGAAAGCGATAGAGGCTGGAGAAAAATTGGCTGAACTGGGTATTGACGCTGAAATTATCAACATACACACCATTAAGCCATTAGATGAAGAAGCGATTCTAAAATCAGTGAAGAAAACGGGTTGCGTGGTAACTTGTGAAGAACACAATAAATTTGGCGGACTTGGCGAAAGCGTTGCAAGACTACTTTCTACCGAGCTACCTACACCTCAGGAATTTGTAGCGGTAAATGACAGCTTTGGAGAAAGTGGAACGCCAGATCAATTAATGACAAAATATGGACTTGACAGCGTAAACATTGTTGAAGCCGTTCAAAAGGTCATCAAAAGAATCAAAAAATAAGCAATTAAGCCGCAGATGAAGCAAGTTGAAGACTCAGAGATACTCGAGAAATTTTCGCATGAAAAAACTCGTAATGAAGCCTTCAACTTGCTTTTAACTAAATACCAGCAAAAAATCTACTGGCATATCCGCCGCCTGGTGATTGACCATGATGATGCAGACGATTTGGTACAGGATGTTTTTATTAAAGTTTGGAAGAACCTGGAAAAATTCCGCAGCGATTCTCAACTGTATACCTGGATTTACAGGATCGCATCAAATGAATCCATCACTTTTCTGAATAAGAAAAAGCAAAAAAACAACATCCCGTTAGACGAAGTTTCATCAGAATTGAATGAAACACTTGTAGCATCTTCCTATTTTAGCGGCGACAAGATCCAAATGAAGTTACAGCAGGCCATACTTACCTTGCCTGATAAGCAGCGGCTGATTTTTAATATGAAATACTACGACGACCTTAAGTATGAGGAGATTTCTGAAATAACAGGAACGAGTGTAGGAGCTTTAAAAGCATCATTTCATATTGCTGCAAAAAAAATTGAAGCTTTTTTGCTAAATGATGATGTTACCTTTTAAACCTTTTGCTATTTAAACCATCAATACATCTGTAATGGGAGAAAATTTAGAAAATAAGGACTGGAGAGAGGAAGCACCAACATTGGCCGGTGTTCCTGTGAGCGAGGGTTTTTCTGTTCCAGATGGCTACTTTAGTACTTTAGATAATCGAATACGTACCAGCGTTTATTTGGAAGGATTGAAAACAGAATCTGCCGACCATAGTTTTGGAGTGCCTAAGGGTTATTTTGAAACGCTTACTGAAAGGATCGAAGCCAATGCACTGTTGGAAAGTTTAAAACAAGAAGAAGAGATTTTTAGAGTCCCTGCCGATTACTTTGAGCAATCTAGAGCTGCTATTTTATCTAAAACAGCCGATACAGTTGAGAAGTCTAAAATTGTTCGATTGTGGCATTCTAATCTGTTGAAATATGCTTCTGCTGCCTGTTTTGTTATTGTTGCGGGATTGGGCGTCTATTTTAATCAGGAAACAACTGTAAAAAATGTCAACAGTACTGATATAGCCAACGAACAAATGTTGTTTGATATTGATGAAGACGTAATAATTGAACATCTTACTTCGCCGGAAACGAACAAGGTTTCTAACGATCAGGTTGCATTAGAAAATTATATCTTGACGAACTTTTCTTCTTCCGATTTAACTACTGACTACTAATCATATCTAAATGAAATATCTAATTGTTATAGCACTGTTCTTTACATTTCCTTTCCTGTCGTCTGCACAACGGGGAGGTGACAGATTTCAAGAAATAGAAGCATACAAAATTGGCTATTTGACGCAGAAACTAGACTTATCAGCAGATGAAGCTAAGATTTTTTGGCCTATCTATAATTCCTGGCAGAAGGAACAATCTGACCTTCGCAAGGAGCGGATTCAAAAGATGATTAGTTTTCGAAAGATAGATGAGATAGAACAACTTTCTGATAGCGAAGTACAAGCTTTAATTGTCAACGACTTCAACATCAAACAAAGAGAACTTAACCTGGAAAAAAAATACTATAATCAACTTAAATCAAACCTTCCGATTAAGATTGTTGGTAAATTTTACAGGGCTCAGGAAGCTTTCAAGAAGGAGATTCTGTCTAAATACCGTCCTCAGGGACGCCAATAGTTGAATATTTCGTAGTTTTGGCTATGCTTACACAACGCCAGCTATTTCTTCAGCACAACGCACAAACAACCTTAGCACCTCTACTTTTGGAATTCTCAAAAGCTAAAGGCATTTATCTGTATGATACTGCGGGCAGGGCTTATCTGGACCTGATAGCTGGTATAGGTGTGAGTAATGTGGGTCATTGCCACCCAGCCGTTGTACAAGCTGTGAAAGAGCAGGCAGAAAGCTATATGCACATTATGGTATATGGAGAGTTTGTACAAAGTCCGCAGGTCAACTTTGCTAAGGCACTTGCCGATATATTACCCATGCCATTAAATTGCACCTACTTTGTAAATTCTGGTACTGAGGCAGTTGAAGGTGCAATGAAACTTGCCAAAAGATATAATGGCCGCACAGAGTTCATCGCTTGCAATAGTTCCTATCATGGCAGTACACAAGGTGCTTTGAGCCTGATGGGAAACGAAGAGTTCAAACAAGCCTATCGTCCCTTACTTCCTAACGTAAAATTTATTGATTATAATGATGTTGCCGATCTGGATAAGATCAGCTCAAAAACTGCTGCTGTCTTTATCGAAACTATACAGGGCGAGGCAGGAATAAGAATAGCGGACATCAATTATTTCAAAGCCTTAAGACAAAAGTGTTATGAAACAGGAACCCTGCTTGTGCTGGACGAGATTCAGTGCGGATTTGGACGGACCGGTAAAATGTTCGGATTTGAACATTTTGACATTGTTCCTGATATCCTGTTACTTGCCAAAGGTATTGGTGGAGGAATGCCCATAGGCGCATTTATCAGTTCAAAAGAGATTATGCTTTCCCTCGCCACGAATCCTATACTGGGACACATTACGACTTTTGGAGGGCATCCGGTAAGCTGTGCCGCGGGGCTTGCTACTTTGGAAACTATTGTAAATGAGAATATGGTTGAGGGAGTATCGAAAAAAGGAGAATTATTTAAAGAACTGTTGGTCCATCCTGCAATAAAATCTGTAAGGGGAATTGGGTTAATGATTGCAGTGGAATTTGAGAGTTTCGAACTGAATAAAAAGATTATTGATGGTTGTATAGAAGATGGTGTCATCAGCGACTGGTTTTTGCATTGCAGCAACTCGATGCGAATAGCGCCGCCCTTAATCATAACTGAAGAACAGATTAAACACGCTTGTATGATAATTCTAAAAAACGTTAGCTCATTTTCTGTCGCTTAATCAGGTAGGCTTGCAATATTGGATAAAATCCGGCGGAAATATCAGCATCGATCATATCAATTTTATATTGCGTGCATTTTAATTGGATGTTTTGCCTGTATTCCTGAATCTTGGAAAGATAGGACTCTTTTACTTTAGCGGCATGAGCTTTAACTACATTTCCGGTTTCCATATCGATAAATTCATATGGCCTGTTTTCAAAATTAAAATCGATCTCCTTAGCTTTATCCGTTACGTTAAAAATGACCACCTCGTGTTTGTTGAACTTTAAATGCTGCATAGCAGAAAAGAGTGCCTCTGTGCTTTTCTCATCCTGAATAGTGTTGAGAAGATCGCTAAAAATAACCACCATCGACCTTTTGTGTATCAACTCGGCAATTTGATGGAGTGCCTGTTGTAAATTTGTTTTGACATTTAGCTTCTCTGCATCTAGCTGAGTTTCTAAATGAGTAAACAAATACTTCTGGTGAGTTGTAGTTGATTTTGCGGGTGTATTTAGCAACAGGTGGTCTGAGAATAGGCTAAGCCCGAAAGCATCGCGTTGCCTCTTCAATAAAAAAACAAGCGCAGCAGTGGCCTCTACAGAGAATTTTAATTTATTGTACGACTTCTGTGGGAAATACATGGAAGACGAGACGTCGATGATGAATTGGCAACGTAAATTGGTTTCTTCTTCATAACGCTTACTAAACATTTTATCTGTTCTTGCGAAAAGCTTCCAGTCAATATTTTTGATATTATCTCCGGCATTATACAATCTGTGCTCAGCGAATTCTACAGAAAAACCATGGAAGGGGCTTTTATGAAGGCCGGTGATAAAACCTTCCACAACTTGCCGGGCCAGGAACTCCAAATTGGAGCCAAAGGGAGCATGGTGCTGATTGATGGTTGACTGCATATGGTAAATATAAAAAAAGCGTCCATTATTAATGAACGCTTTCTCTTATATTAAGTCATCCTGAATTTATTCCAGGATCGGAGGATATTATTACAACTGTTTGTCTAATTTTCCAGCTAATACAGATTTTGGAACTGCACCAACTTGCTTATCTACAACTTCACCATTTTTAAAGTACAATAATGCAGGGATGTTACGGATACCGAATTGAGTAGAAATCTGAGGATTATTGTCAACATTAACTTTACCTACAATTGCCTTTCCTTCATATTCTTTCGAGATTTCATCTACTGAAGGTCCTACCATGCGACATGGTCCACACCATTCTGCCCAAAAATCAACCAAAACGGGTTTATCTGATTTTAATACAACTTCCTCGAAGTTTGCATCTGTTATTTCCAAAGCCATAATTCTTATTTTTATTTATACAAATATATAATCAATTGTAATGCCATTCAAATTGGGGTATGCCAATATGACATTAGTTCAACGTAGGGTTAACATCTAAGGCCTTCAATTGTTCCAATAAATAGTTATTAGGGTTGATTTTGATGCTTTTTGACGGCATTTTAATCCGCACGTTCTGCTCCCGGTCTGAGACCTCAAAAAGCAACTGGCAACGTTGGTGTTCGGAATTTTCCTTGTTATGCTCCAATAAGGCATGGATTTGCCCCATCAGATCCTCGGTAACTTTTTCCAGAGGAATTTGTAAAGTAATTGACTTGGCCAGCTTATCCCTCACTTCCGATAAGAGGTCTATGGAATTGATTTTAAACTCCCAATCGCCCTCTTTCCTAAATCGTTCTCCAACCCTGCCATTTATGCGTAAGAAATAGCCATCGGTTAAGAACTGTTTGAATTTTATAAAATCATCGCCAAACAATGCAAGTTCGCAGGTGTCTTCATAATCTTCAAAAACAATAGTCCCGAAGGGCTTCCCCGTTTTTGTCATCCTTTGCGATGCCATCACCACCAGACCACCTATTACAAGTTCCCGGTTCTTGATAGACTCAAATTCAGCCAGGATATCTTCATTGGTGTCGCCCGTCCTGATTTTATTAACAAGGGAGAGGTGCTTGACTTTGTGTATACAGAACCTATCGAGTTCAAGCTTATAATTATCTAGTGGGTGACCGCTCAAAAAGATTCCTATGGCATCCTTTTCATATTTAAGTCGATCAAGCAAGCTCCATTCAGGTGCTACAGGTAAAGTTGGCTCTGATATTAGATCACCTACAGAACCACCAAACAGTGAAGATTGTGAGGATGACTCATTATTTTGAAAATCGTTTGCGTATTTGATCAGCTTCTCTATCCCATTCATTTTATCATTTTGTCCGATAAAAAAGAATTGTGCTCTATGGTTGCCAAAACCATCAAAAGCGCCGCTGTAAACAAAACTTTCGTACGCCTTTTTATTTACTGTACGTGTGTTTGACCTTTTGGCAAAATCGTGTACACTTTTATAAAGTCCATTTTCCAACCGATCAGCTATGATACTTTCCACCGCCTTATCGCCAACTCCCTTGATTCCAGATAATCCAAACCTGACTTGATTCTTTACGTTTATTGAGAATTTGATATCAGATTCATTCACATCAGGGCCCAATACCTGAACGCCCATTTGCTTGCATTCTTCCATAAAGAATGCAACCTGTTTAATATCGCTCATGTTGTTAGAAAGCACTGCAGCCATATATTCTGCTGGGTAATGCGCTTTCAAGTATGCGGTCTGGTAGGCAATCCAGGCATAACAAGTGGAGTGCGATTTATTAAATGCATAGGAAGCAAAAGCCTCCCAATCCTTCCATATCTTTTCTAGTATAATGGGATCATGACCTTTTTCGGCAGCTTTGTCAATGAACTTAGGTTTCATTTTATCCAGCACGTCCTTTTGTTTCTTACCCATAGCCTTACGGAGAACATCGGCCTCACCTTTAGTAAAGCCAGCCAATTTTTGAGAAAGGAGCATTACCTGTTCCTGGTAAACAGTAATACCATAAGTTTCTTTCAGGTACTCTTCGCATGCGTCGAGGTCATATTTGATTTCCTCTTCACCATTCTTTCTTTTGACAAAGCTTGGGATATACTCCAAAGGGCCAGGACGGTAAAGCGCATTCATGGCAATTAAGTCGCCAAAAACGGTAGGCTTTAATTCCTTCATGTATTTTTGCATTCCGTTACTTTCGTACTGGAAAATACCGATTGTTTCCCCTCGTTGGAAAAGTTCGTAGGTCTTTACATCATCAATAGGAAAATTATCAGGATCTAGCTCCAGGTTGTGAACCTGTTTGACCAGTTTAACGGTATCCTTTATAAGCGTTAGGGTTTTTAGTCCTAAAAAGTCCATTTTAAGCAAGCCAGCACTTTCTACAACAGAGTTGTCGAACTGAGTTACATACAAGTCAGAGTCTTTTGCTGTCGCAACAGGAACAAAATTGGTGATGTCGCTAGGTGTAATGATCACCCCGCAAGCGTGAATACCAGTATTTCTTAGCGATCCCTCTAATATTTGCGCTTGCATAATGGTTTCTGCACTTAGGTTACTGGTAGCGGCCATAGCTTTGAGTTCCAGTACCCGTTCGTATTCATCTGCCCTTAACGCACCTTTTAGTGTCTTTTCATCCAGCGTAAAGATCTTGGCCAACTTCATATTTGGAATAAGCTTGGCAATCTTATCCGCTTCGAATAACGGCAAATCCAACACACGGGCGGTATCTCTAATGGAAGATTTGGCGGCCATAGTGCCATAAGTGATGATCTGCGCAACCTGGTTGGAGCCATACTTTTTAATGACATAGTCCATTACACGGCCACGGCCTTCATCGTCAAAATCGATATCAATATCTGGCATGGAAACACGATCCGGATTAAGGAAACGCTCAAAAAGGAGATCATATTTTATAGGATCAATGTTGGTGATCCAAAGGCAGTAGGCTACCACAGAACCCGCAGCGGAACCACGACCCGGCCCTACAGAAACATCAAGCTGCCTGGCCATGGCGATAAAGTCCTGTACAATCAGGAAGTATCCGGGATATCCGGTTTTTTCAATGGTTTGGAGTTCAAAATCCAGACGTTCTGTAATTTCCGGGGTTAACTCACCATATCTTTTTTTGGCACCTACGTACGTTAAGTGTCTCAGGTATTTATTTTCGCCTCGCTTTCCTCCGTCCTCCTCATCTTGAGGTACGAGGAATTCCTGAGGAATATCAAATTTAGGTAACAGTACCTCCCTGGCCAGTTTGAATATTTCAATCTTGTCTACAATAGACTGGATGTTGGTAATGGCTTCGGGCAGATCTGCAAAAAGTGCTTTCATCTCGTCTGCCGACTTAAAATAGTATTCCTGGTTTGGCAAACCGTAACGGTATCCCCTTCCTCTACCTATTTGGGTGGCCTGCTTTTCACCATCTTTTACACACAATAGAATATCATGCGCATTCGCATCCTTCTTATTGATATAATAGGTGTTGTTTGTGGCAACGATCTTAACGTCATGCTTCCTCGCAAGAGAAATCAAGGTTACATTTACGATGTTTTCATCATCCTGACTATGGCGCATCACTTCAATATAGAAGTCATCTGCAAATTGTTCTTTCCACCACAACAGTGCTTCTTCAGCCTGGCGCTCGCCAATATTCAAGATCTTACTGGAGATTTCACCGTATAAGTTCCCTGAAAGCACAATAATATCTTCCTTATACTGTTCTATCACGGCTCTGTCTATCCGTGGCACATAATAAAAGCCCTTGGTGTAAGCAATGGACGACATTTTGGCCAGGTTATGGTAGCCATTTTTGTTCTTTGCTAGCAGTACTACCTGGTACCCATCGTCTTTCCTCTTTTTGTCTTCATGGTTCTCGCACACGAAGAACTCACACCCTACAATTGGCTTCAGAATAACTTCTGTTGGCGCCTCTCCATTTTCTATTGCAGCGGCATTTTTGGCTTCAATGCCTTTATTGTAATTGAGTATCTGCGTAACAAAGTGAAAGGCACCCATCATATTGGCATGATCAGTCATCGCCACTGCAGGCATTTTCTGTGCAGCTGCAGTTTTCACTAAATCAGCAATACTTATGGTAGACTGGAGCACAGAGAACTGTGTGTGGTTATGCAAATGTACAAATGCGGCATCTTTTAAACTTTCAATACTACTGGCAAGGTCTTTCTTACCAAAGCCGGCTCCGTCTGTACGCTGAAGTCTTTTGCGAATATCTTCTGATGCAGACTTTAAATTAACGTGTTTAAGGCCGACTTTACCTATTACCCCTGGATTTCTTTGCTTATACAGCGTTAGATAATCTGGCGTACATTGTAACTGCTCTGCCTTGAAAACATCAATCTTAAGTAATTGCAGGAAACATCTGGTTGTTGCCTCTACATCGGCGGTAGCATTGTGAGCTTCGGCGAAGGGTTCTCCAAAAAGATATTGATGAAGTTCTGTTAGGTTAGGCAACTTATAACGCCCGTTTCTTCCTCCCGGCAAGCGGAGCAAGTCTGCAGTAACCTCTGTACAAGTATCCAGCACAGGCATCTGTGCCAAAATGTTCTCAATACCTAGTCTGTGGAACTCACATCCCATAATGTTGACGTCAAAACCAACATTCTGACCTACCACAAATTTAGATTTCGATAAGGCAACAACAAATCTTTCCAGCACTTCAGAAAGAGAAATACCTTGTTCGGCGGCCAGTTCAGTTGAAATTCCGTGGATCCGCTCTGCATCGTAGGGAATATTGAATCCATCTGGCTTTACCAGATAATCCTGATTCTCAATAAGATTTCCGAAATCATCGTGAAGCTGCCATGCTATTTGAATACAGCGGGGCCAATTCTCTGTATCGGTTATTGGCGCATTCCAATTACGCGGCAAACCTGTGGTTTCAGTATCAAAAATCAAATACATAGGAATAAATTAAATTGACCGCTTGGGAGATCAAATGATTAACCAAAAATACGGAATTTAACTAAGTGCTTAGAGAATGATCTTTGATTTTTACCTAAAAATTAGGCAATAGCTATATCTGAAGTTGCAATCGGCCTATGCTCTTGGGAAACAAGCTTAGCGGTATCATAGCCTTTCTTGTGACACCTGTTAATAATTTGAGAAAGTAGTTCTTCCGGCAAGGTTGGCTTGCGCGACATAATAAACAGAAACTTATGTTTGGGATGACCTATTACTGCGTAAGAGTAATCATCTGCGAGTTCGATAATCCAATAATCAGCTTTAAACGGCCATACAAACTGAGCTTTCATTTCTGCATTTCCAGTTCCACGAACAACGAATAATTTTGACCTGATGTACTTTTGTTCATCGTCTGCAATCAATTTATAGGTTGTAAAAACAGCATAATAACCGTCGGGGTGAATAACATAAGTTTCAATCGTTTGTCTCCAATGCTTATCCATCATGGTTGGAATGGAATATAGGGAGTACCATTTTCCTGCATAAGAAACGATATCTACTTTCTGTACTGGTTTATTAATCATATTCCCCCCCTTAGCTGATTTGCAACAAATGTAAATTCTTTATCATAAAACCAACAATGTAAAATAAAGTTTTTAAAACCATTTCAATAACTAAGCATAATTTCTAACTTCGGAAACAAGGATTTGTTTGCAGGCTTCTGCGGGCGACCTAAAGACCTTTAAATTAAACATATATGAAGATAACGGTAGTAGGCGCAGGAGCTGTTGGAGCAACCTGTGCAGATAATATCGCCAGAAAAGAATTAGCTGAAGAACTTATTTTATTAGACATCAAAGAAGGTTTTGCCGAAGGTAAGGCAATTGACATGATGCAAACTTCTGCATTACTAGGATTTGACACCAAAATAAAAGGTGTGACCAATGACTACGCAAGTACGGCAGATTCTGAAGTTGTGGTGATTACCTCGGGCTTACCAAGAAAGCCGGGAATGACAAGAGAGGAATTGATTGGCATAAACGCAGGTATTGTTAAAGGTGTAACCGAAAACATCCTTAAGCATTCACCAAACACCATCATAATTGTTGTTTCAAACCCAATGGATACCATGAATTACCTCACCTTTAAATCGGCAGGATTGCCTAAGAACCGTATTATCGGGATGGGTGGTGCGCTGGATTCGGCAAGGTTTAAATATTACTTGAGTCAGGAATTGGGATGTTCTCCGGCCGACTTAAACGCCGTGGTAATTGGTGGTCATGGAGACACTACAATGATTCCACTTATACAACATGCTACCTGGAACAGCATACCAGTAACACAGTTATTGAGTAAGGAACAACAAGATAAAATAGTTGCAGATACAATGGTTGGCGGTGCAACGTTGACTAAATTGATAGGCACATCTGCATGGTATGCACCTGGAGCGGGAACTGCGGCTATGGTAGAAAGTATTGTAAGGGACGAAAAGAAATTAATCTCGTCAGGCGTTTACCTGGAAGGAGAATATGGGCAAGAAGATATCTCTCTGGTTGTACCTGTAATACTTGGCAAAAATGGTGTTGAGAAAATCCTGGATTTTAAATTGAGTGCCGAGGAACAAGCTGAATTTAATAAAAGTGCTGATGCGGTACGCACCATGAATAATGTATTGAAGGAGATGAGCCTGATTTAACACAGGACTTAGTCATGAGAACAAATTCAGTTCCCTTAATACTCATAAATTTACAAGACGACGGTTTCCACCTTTTGGTGGAAATTGTTGTTTTTGGGGAAAAGTTATTTGCTGTTGTAGACACAGGGGCTTCCCGCTCTGTTTTTGATAAATCTTTCATCATGAAACATGTGTCACTTACTGATACAGAGGAAAGCCACGCAACAACATTGTTTTCTACAACGAGTACCTTGCAGGCTGTAATTCCAGAGCTAAAAATTGGAAAAACAAAAATAAGAAACTACAACGCCGTAGCGCTCGATCTGTACGGTGTAAACCAAGCTTATGAGAGCATGGGGCATCCCACCATATGCGGGATCATCGGTAGCGATATCATGATCCAACAACACGCAATCATAAACTTCAAAAAGATGAGGCTATTTTTCTATGAGGCCTAAACTTTAGGTTCCCATCCTTTTTCATAGGATCTGCTCCATAACTTCTGCGCGTCTTTATCGTTGATGATATGACCGTTGGTGGAGTCGATTTTTAAGTCGCGCCCTATTCTTAAAGAGATGTTACCAAGCTGCATGGCAACAACACTCTTGTGGCCAATCTCTACATCACAATTCGGCTTTCTGTTATTTCTGATTGCATCAAGGAAATCTGCAACATGATAGTTATCCAAGCCTACGCTGGGACTGGAAGTGTTGCGACCGTCGATCGCATCCTCCTTCATGAGGGACTTTACTTCATTGATCAACTTGCCGTTTAGATCAAAGATTTTATAACTATCGCCTCCAGTATCAAGACTGCCTTTATCACCATAGAAAATAATTCCTCTATCCAGCTCTTCCACCTTTCTTGCATTGGCACTGCGTCCTTCCCAAACTAAAGTTGCTCCTCCGGGGTATTCAATAGTTGTTAACTGCGTATCGGGTGTTTCCCAATCATCTTTATAGTTATACCGTCCGCCCATTGAGCTTACCCTGGTTGGATAATCTACGCCTAAACCCCAGCGGGCGACATCCACTTCATGGGTGCCATTGTTGAGTGCTTCACCAGTGCCCCAATGCCAGAACCAATGCCAATTATAGTGGATTAATCCGTCTTTGTAAGGCATCCTCGGTGCAGGTCCTTGCCAAAGTTCATAGTCGAGCCAGGACGGAACGGCTGCCGGTTTTAGAAAATTGGGTTTTCTAGCATTGGTATACCAGGTTTTAGCCATATAAACTTTCCCAATAATTCCTTCGTGAAGCTGTTTGATACCTTGAGTGAGCACAGGAGCCGAACGGCGTTGGGCGCCCATCTGCACAACGACTTTATGTTTTCTGGCAGCTGCAATTGCTAACTCCCCCTCATTGGGGTTATGACTTAATGGCTTTTCAACGTATACATGTTTGCCTGCAGCACAGCCTAAAATAGTTAACGGGGAGTGCCAGTGGTCTGGAGTAGCAATATAGATTGCATCTGTATTCTTATCTGCCAGGACCTTTCTAAAATCCTGTTCGGATAAGGGAGCGGTTTCCTGTTTCGCATCCATCACCGTTTTTATGGCTTTAGGGATAGTACGTGAATCAACATCACATATGTAGGATACATCCGTATTTTTTTGTCCTGCAAATACACCGGCCATACCATTTCCGCGACCGTTTACCCCTATTACCCCCACCCTGATCGTATCATTGGCACCGATAATCCTTTTATAACTGCTCGCATTAAAACCGAAGGCGCTGCCACCAAATATCTTCGTGCCCACTGTAAGTGCCGCGGTTGCGATACCTGCTTTTTTTATAAAATCCCTTCTATTTTCCATAAGGCTTATAGCTTTTTTATTTTTATGTTTCTGTAAGACACAACTCCACCATGTTCTTGTAACAGGATCTTCCCTTTATCCAGACTACCGAAAGCAGGAACGGTTTTCATAAATTTACTTGCAGCAACCGCATCAGTAAATGCTTTACTATCTCTCGTAAATTCCAGAATTTTGTAGTCATTTAACCAGTGTTCAACATGCTTGCCATTCGCCACAATCCTGATAGAATTCCATTGACCCGCAGGGTATAATTTTTTTAATCGCTTTGAGGGCTCCAAAATATCATACAGTGATCCAGTAAGATGATTTGCTTTCTGATTATCCTCAGCCAACATATCGTCGAGGATCTGGTACTCCATACCCAAATTACCACCGGTTGAGTAGCTATTGTAAAAGTATTTTACTCCACTATTGGCCGTTAGCTCCACTTTATAATCCAGTTTAAGTTCAAAATTGCTGAACTCAGCAGTTGTTACAATGTCGCCACCTTTTCCATCTGCCACTGATTTAAGTGTTTTATCTACGATTTGCCACCCAGCAGGCACTTCTGTACCAGAGGTGGTGGTCCAACCCCTGGTGGTTTCACCATCAAAGAGAAGTATCCAACCCTTGTTGCGTTCTGATTTTGTCAGTACATTAACTTTTTGAGCAAATGCAAAAGATGTTGCCGCTACCCAAAAAAGCAAAAGAAAAAAGATATTTTTCATTTTAAATTTAATTGTGTTTGTTAAGTTAGCAATAACATTTTGATTTACAATAAAGGTCATAATTACACCCTTAAATTGTCGTTTATAACCATAGCGGTTCTAGATTGGCCCTGCTATCTTTACATGAATTAATCACTTATAAACTATGGAATCAAAAAATAAAACAGTTATAACTGTCAACGCATCTGTAAACAAGCCTGTAGAGAAAGTTTGGGAATCATGGACCCTACCACAACACATTACTAAGTGGACACAAGCTTCTGATGACTGGCACGCACCGTTTGCTGAAAATGATTTGAGGATCGGAGGAAAATTTAAAACAACAATGGCAGCGAAAGACGGATCTTTCAGCTTTGATTTTGAGGGTATTTATGACGAAGTTATAGTCAACGAACTTATAAAGTACACTATAGGCGACGGAAGACAAGTTGAGATTAAATTCAATGCACTGGATGGCAGAACAGAAATTACGGAATCATTCGATGCAGAAGACACGCATTCCATAGAGATGCAACAAGGAGGCTGGCAAGCCATCCTTAACAACTTCAAAAAGTACACTGAAGAAAATCTTTAGCCCAACAACTGTATCACCTGATCAACGGAAAGATTTTGGTAGTCGTTAATATAAATGTCGCATGGAGGAAGCTCATCTTTAGTATGTGAGGTGAGTACTCCAACGACTTTCATCCCCGCATTTAACGCGGCCGAAATGCCCGAAAAAGAATCCTCGAATACAATACACTGCTCTGGAGTTACACCAAGATTTGCAGCCGACTTTAGGTAAACTTCAGGATCTGGTTTATGCTTTTTAACATCTGCACTCGCCAGTACTGAACCCAGAAAAGTTTGAATATGTACTTTGCTTAAAATTAGTTCAAGATTTGCAAACGGAGCGGATGTTGCAACGCCCAACTTTGCTCCATTTTCTTTCAGGTCCATGAAAAATTTTAAAAACCCTGGCACTGGATCAATATGTGGCTCATAGATTTTCCTAAACAGGCTCTCTTTCTCATCTTCAAGTTGCAAAAGCTCCTCGCCCATTATTGGCCTTTGCAAAAAGTGAGTCAAAATATAACTGTTACTTTTGCCAAACATATGCTGCGAAAACTCTTCATCAGTTGGAGACAGATTTCGAGTTGAAAAAAATTCTCTGAACGCAAGAGAATGGTAAGGATTAGTGTGGCATATCACGCCATCCATATCAAAAATTACTGCAAATTCTTTAGTCATAACGCAAAGATACCATCATTTTTTGATCTTCTTTTTCCTTCCCCACCAAATAATAAATCCGGTAACGGGTAGACTTGTTGCTACCAGACTGGCTAGAAATGCCATAATCTTACCGGGTAACCCTGCTATAGCACCAATATGAATATCATAATTTGCGCGCATTAGTTTGTCGGCGACACCTGCATTTGCAAATTTTCCAAATACATGTTTAACGTCAATTTCTTTCAGCGAATACTGATCATAATATAGATAGTCGGCTTTCCAATACGTTTCCGTATCAGGATTGATGGCGACCTCTATTGAAGATTTAGGGCTGTCTGGTGTATGAATTTCAACACTCCCGATAAATGTCTTACGTCTTGCAACGAAGGCCATGGTTCTGGCCCATAAAATATCAATTGCCGGTTGCTTACCAACCTTAGCATTCACAAATGTAGTATCAGATAAACTTTCCTCAAATAAATTCAATTTCTTTCCGCCAGATGTAACCCAGTAAGCAGATTGCGAAAACCATTGAAATCCCATCACCAATCCCGAGAACGCGATAAAAATAAGAATCCAGGTCATATAAAAACCAAAAACATTATGAAGGTCATAGTTTACCCTTTTCCACTTTGCATTCCATTTGATCGTAAAACGTTTCTTACTTGCAGCTTTATTCTTCGGCCACCAGAGGAAGAGGCCCGAAATCAATAAAAAAAGAAACATCAAAGTGGCGCTTGCCAATACAGGTTGCCCTATATTTGGAGGAAGCCATAAGTAATAATGACCGTTTATGACAATTCTGAAAAAGTCATCATCCATATTCTTAACCTTCAGCACCTCACCAGAATAAGGGTTTAAATAGGTAATCCAGAAATATTCTTCTTCACCAAAGGCATAGTAAGTCACCATACTGGCACTACCTTTCTGATAGCTTACGCTATGCACATGTTTGCCTGGTAATTTTTTATCTGCAATGGATTTTAGTACCGAAGGCGGTAAATAAGGTTTATCTTCAGGTTTCACAAACCTATACGTTTGTGTGGCATTTTCAATTTCCCGCTCAAAAGCCAGTATACAACCAGTGATGCCTAGAAAACATACAAATAGCCCGGAAGTTAATCCGAGCCATAAGTGTATCTGTCCTATCCAATATTTTGGAGTTCTTTTCTTATTATTCATTAAAACTTATATGCGATGCTTAGCCTATAACTTCTTGGCGCTTCTGCCTGCCAGGAATAAGCAGGCTGGTCTGCTGTACCTACTTTCCAATAACCTGTGTAGTAAGCACCCGTATATAGATATTTATCCAAGACATTAAATACGTTTCCGGTGATCTTTAAAGTGTGATTTTCCCAGAACAGGCCTGCGTCCAATTTAAAGTAATCAGGTAAATTTTGTTCTGGTTGTACCGGATTATAATTGTTTGTAGCTCTATCCGCATAATAGGTAAACCCGGAAGAAATTCCAGCACCTTTGAGTGCACCACTTTGTATGGCGTAGCTTAGCCAGGCATTTGATGTATGCTTCGCAAATCCAGGAACCACATCTCCTACTGACATAGACGTTACACCAGGTGCAACTTCAGTAACTTTCCCATCAGTATAAGCGTAATTGGCAATGAGGCTTAATCCCTTTGCAAGCTCTCCCTTAAGATCGAATTCAATACCCTGCGCCCTTTTCTCGCCAACTACGATGCTGTAATTTTCGTTCGCCTTGTTTGTTGGATCTGCTGCCAGCTCATTTCTCTTACGAATCCGGTATGCAGATAAAGTTGTATTCCATTTTCCATTGAACCAGTCTTTTTTCAAACCAACCTCGTAATTAGTTCCGGTAATTGGATCAATCTTTTCGCCACTGCGTAAAAAACCAGTTTGTGGAATAAATGCCTGATCATATAAAGCATAAACCGAGGTAGCTTTGTCAATGGAAACGCTCAAGCCAACACGTGGCGTAAAGCGCTCGCCTTTATCAGGACTTCCTCCCCAGGCAGACTGAGCTACATAGCTATACCTGCCTGCGAGTGTTAAACGTGCGCGGTTTTCAAAGAAGCCAATTTCATCCTGAAAATAAGCACTTAGATATTTTTGGTCCATTAATCCCCCAGCTGCTTTCGCCCTGTCTTTTAAAGGTGTTTCCCTGTCAAAATCAGGATATCCATTCGCAGGAAAACCATAATTAGGGCTATTCAAATTAAAGGGTGATGAGGCCAGGTCTAAGTCGTGCGATTGTCCCCAGTCGGCCATATAAGCTTTTTTTCCACCATCAAAACCCGCGAGAAGATTATGGGTAATCGCTCCAGTAGTGATTTTACCATTAATGAACAACTGTGCAAGTTTCATGGTACTTTCTGCATCCCATATGCCCACATTTCTGATCACTGTATTGTTCGCAAAAACTGATGATGGCCAGGAGCTTGAACCTACTTGTAAGTATTTAGAGTAAGCTACCTGCGCAGTTGCTTTCCAGGTGTCACTGAAATTGTGCTGTAGGTTAATGAACACGCTGTGATCATTCATCCTTGCTGGCTCCACTCCTGGTTGCGTTAGCGTAAAATCTCTTGGCAGCGTAGCGTAACCATTTGGTGAAAAAATGTAAAACGACCCAACCTCAGTCATCTTTGCATTTTGCAAGGCATATTCAGCAGTAATTTTAGTGCTATTGGCAATTTGGTAACTTACGCTAGGCGCGAAGGTATAACGGTCGTTCTTTTCAAATGGTCGGAATGACCCTTTATTTTGAGCCGCAGCGTTTAGCCTGAAAAGTAATTTACCATCCTCTGTTAACTTCCTGTCGAAATCAATCGCAGTGCGGTACAGGTCAAAGCTACCAATAGTAACTGAAGCCTCACCGCGATTACTTCCCGTAGGTTTTTTAGTAACCACATTATACATACCACTTGGATCACCATTTCCTAAAAGAAATCCGGCAGGTCCTTTAACAAATTCTACGTGATCAACAAAACTCATGTCTTCAGTAAGTGGACCCCAGTAAGAAGTAACGAAGTTGAATCCATTACGCATGGCTTGAATTTGTGACCCGCGCATGGTAATGTTGGTATACATATCACCCCAGTGTTCCAAACGGACTGCGCCGCTTACGTTTCTGATCAGTGCATCACTCATGCTAATGATTTGTTGATCTTTTAATGCTTCAGAGGAAACAACCTGGATGTTCTGTGGTATCTCCAATAATGGCGCGTTGAGTCGCAAGGATGATGAGGGAACATCTACTTTATAACCTTTTTTGCCACCGGAGATTTCTACCTCCTGTAACTGATCTGAATTCTCTGACAGTGTAAAGTTGATGATTTGTGAATCGCCGCCTTTAACATTTACTGATTTCGACTCAGATTTTAAACCTATAGCAGAAAGTACCAGGGTATAATCGCCCGCTTTTATTTTTGTAAAATTGTATTCACCATCATAATTACTTGAAGTGACGATACCCGTACCTTTAAGGCTTACGGTAACAGAAATTGCTGGATAACCATCAGCCGTGGTTATTTTTCCTCTAATACTACTGGTACGTTGTGCATTGGCCGTAGACGCGAGCATAACGAAAAATAATAGTATTAAAACTTTAGTAAAATTATACATTCCTTTATTTAGATTAATTCTCAATTGAACGCAAAGAAACTGTGTTTTCTTTAGGTTTCAAAATTTATTTAGAATTAATCTTACTAAGACGTTGTTTTCGCCTTAATCAACATCGTAACTCTGTAAAGGAGATAAATGCTTATTAAAGAAATGGCCACAACCAAATAGCCAACAATGTTATAATGTTGAAGGGGGGCAGACTTATGATCCTGAACAACGATTAAACCGGCAATTGCTGCAGCAACACCCCCTGCAATCTGTTGCATTGATGAATTTATACTCATAAAAGCGCCCCTATCTGCCATGTCCGGCACAGCGCTGACTAACGCAGTAGCGGGAATCATCCGGCTCATGATACCCATCATCATTAATATATTAAGTATCACAACCAACCAAAAAGGAGTTGTGCCCATGTTTGTATATACAATAACCATCACCATCATCCACACGCAGGCAACGGTAAAGATTTTAAGCTTGCTGATCTTGTCGCTTAGTTTACCAATAATAGGCAGGATTAGCAAAGAACTTATTCCGGAAATAAAGAACAGCACAGGTAACTGGCCTGCAGTTATTCCAATATTATTAACAGCAAACGCGCTTCCAAAAGGGAACATCATAAAACCGCCGATGGATAGCATGGCCATTGCAGAAAATCCAATTCGGTAATTCCGTTTCCCAACAGTATGCCAGAGATGCTTAAACGCAGATTTATCTTGCTGTAATTTTAAGTGATCTTTGACCGGAGGGAGCTTGAAAAATAGTAGTACGGCGATAACAATTGCTACCGCAGCCACCAGTAAAAATGCCGCCTCCCAGGCCCAAAGGTTTGCCACATACAAACCGATGGGTACCCCTAAAACCTGACTGGCACCAAATCCCATTTGTATGTATCCCATTACTCTGCCACGCTGTTCAAGCGTGAAGATATCAGAAATAATCGCCAGAGATATGGAGCCAATCACACCCCCAAATAAACCTGTAAATATTCTTGCCGCAACAAGCTCTACATAACTATGCGAGAGCCCGCAGAAAATCGTACCAGCAATAAATCCAATATAGAAGAACAGTAAAAGCTTTTTCCGATCAAATCTATCCGCAAAACCTGCGGTGAGCAATCCAGACAGGCCTGCACTGAAAGCATAGGCTGAAACGGCTACTCCAAATGCTGCGGGCTTCATAGACAATGATTTCATCATAAAGTCTCCTAATGGTGACATGATCATGAAATCCAGGATTACCGTGAATTGCGTTACCGCCAGAATAAAGATTATCCACTTCTGGGCAGAACTAAGTTTTGCGGGTTCATTCATATTGCAAAGTTAAAATATAGTATTCAGCACGCATATAACTAACTGCGATAAAAAAAGAGAAATGAAGAAATTAATTTACTAAAAATCGATATTTTCGCAGACATAAATATAAACTCTCATGTCATTTAAAACAGAATTGGAAGAACTACAATTTGACTGCAAATTAAAGTCTGGAAATTTAAAAACAGCGACTACCTCACTAGAATTGAATGGTTTTAACAGTCCGTGGCACTTAACAAATTACTTGTTATGCTTAAAGGAAAGTGAAGAAAGCATAAAAAAACTTCTTAACTATATTGATCAATAGCATTAATTACTGTCATCACGAACATTTAATACTGATATACCTGAAAAAGGAAGGTGCTTGTTAAACAGGGTTCAAATCACTAATTTAGCCACATTCAAAATCTGTTTTACACATGAATTTCCCTGATCAGTTTCCTGTACTCAATACGTGTACCTATCTAAATACTGCAAGTTCAGGACTTATTTCCCGAAACCAGATCGAGTGGCGAAGATCCCACGATGAAAACTTCCTTAATCAAGGCAGTGGTTTTCGTATAACGCAAGCAGAATTCCTTCAGGAAGTCAAAGTTAACCTATCTGGTTTCTTCAACTCCAAAATTGAAAATACATTTCTTGTTCCTAACTTCTCTTTTGGTTTCAATACTTTTTTAAGCGGTTTAGGTTCTGACCAACGGATTTTGCTGCTGCAAGAAGATTATCCTTCAGTAAACTATGCCATCGAATCAAGAGGTTATGTATGTGATTACGTTTCACTTTCTGAAAATATCGAAGAAAATATTATTAAAAAAATCAAAGAATTTAAGCCTAGTGTATTTGCCTTTAGCTTGATTCAATACATTAGCGGTATTGAGCTAGGGCTCGATTTTTTGAAAACAATTAAAGAAACATTTCCAAAGGTGCTTCTGGTTGCAGATGGCACCCAATTTTGCGGAAGCCGATCCTTCGATTTTGAAGCTTCAGGATTAGATGCACTGATGTCAAGCGGCTATAAATGGATGCTCTCCGGGTACGGCAACGGCTTTGTGTTGTTAAAGGATCAGGCCGTAGAATCGATTTATGTTGCTTCACGAAAAAGACCTCAACCAAAAGAACCATTTTTGCAGAGCAGGGGAATTTTAGGGAACTTCTTTGAGCCGGGTCATCTGGATACTTTATCTTTTGGCACATTAAACCAGGCTTTGCTTTTTTTTAAGGAAATAGACTTTGTGGAAACCACTAAAGCTGCTCGTTCGTTGGCGATGAAGGCCAAACGCTGCTTTGAAGAACGGAACCTGCTTTCGCCAGTTGTGGAATCAAGGAATAGTCATTCTTCTATATTTAACTTAAATATACCCGCCGCAAAATATATGCAATTAGCAGAATCCAAGATCATTTGCTTACCGAGAGGTCCGGGTATACGTGTTGCTTTTCATCTTTATAATACTGAAAAAGACCTGCAAACACTACTAACTGTTCTCGACGACGAATAGTCCTTCACCTATAGCGTTAATTTAACAGTTCTTATACCGAAAGCAGGAATATTCATATCGAATTTTGTCACACCATTTTCCAAAGCATATCTCAAGATTTCCTGCCTGATTTTACCGTTCAGTTCAACTAAACTGACTCGTTTAGCTTTCGCGTTTAATGTAACGTTGACTAGAGATTTTTTTTCAGAAGCATTGAAAAACCGAACCAATAGCACACCATCAATTAATTGTACCGAAGAAACCTCAATGTTAGGGTTTGTTACGCTTAAGAGCGATTGAGAACTGGGTTTAATTTCATATTTCTTTTTAATAACTACTCGTAAGGGTTCGTTGAAAGCCAGACTTGCTCCCCATACATTACTTTTATCCCAGGAGGCTGAATGAGGTAGTAATGAATAATTGAACGATGAAGGTCCATTGATAGTATAGTTCCTTCCCCAGAGACCCATGCCAGAATACTGTAAGGTAAGCGCCAATAATCCTTGCTCGTTATGTTGATAACTGGTAGTATGATCCGTGAACAATGCCATCCCGGCATCTCCTTTCGCATTGGCAACATCAACCCAATTCACAATAAGGTTATTTTTTATACTGTCCCAAGAACTGAAGTAAGTGTTTTTCAAATTGCTTTTCATGACATCAAATGCAGAATTTTTATAGACCTGCTGTTCGGTAATATTTAAAGGAAATAATGCCGACAACTTAAAACTATCATTATAAAATGCCTTTTTCAACTGCTCTTGTTTCCATCCCTTACCTTGAAAATAGTTTTCTCCGATTCCCGGATTTCCCTGCCAGTCTATTTTTGTCTGAACGTCGATTCTTTGTTCACCCTGCGTAAATATTAGATATTGCGTAAATGGGTGATTGGCTATAAATCCATCAATTTTGATTTTAGCCCTGAAAGGTCCATTCTCTACTACAGTTATCTTCGCCGGCTTATCGGAACTAGAATAAAATGCGCTGTCCTGATAGAAGTATCCCCGCATTTCATTGAAACTGTATTTTGAAGATTTGTCGACCAATTCCTTATTATTCATTTTTTTTGCAATCAAACTCTCGATCACACCGCCTTTAGCAGCGTTTAGCTTAATCTGATAAAGGTCAGTCTGAATAAAATAGTTATCATTCTCATTTTTGACCATTACTGAAGAAGCTGATTTTCCCGAAACAGTAGCATACGTGATCTGATAGCTGGAAAAACCCATTGCCGGCACTTCAGCCATAAAAAGTAAGTCAACTGCTCCATTTTCGTCGACGACCAATTGCGTTGCGTAGGTCTTTCCATTGGCACCCTTAATTGCATATTTCTTTGATTGATCAGCGTTGGCTAAAGGAACATTTACAAATGCTTTTCTTGGGTGACCAAGGGTGTTGTAAACAGTTATCGTAGATTTAAGATCGGCCGAATTTAGGCTGTTTAGACCTTCAGAACTTAAGATAGTGTCCGCTAGTCTGTTTGAATTGTCGGTCCAAATCTTCACCTGATCCGCCCAATTAAGCTTATTTTGCTTATCAACAATATTATAAGGTACAATCCAGGAATCATGATGCTGTGCCAACAAAAGATTCTCCCAAGCAGTCTTGAACAAACCGGCCCTTCCCTTTGCACCTTTGCTTGCCCCATTAATGGCGTAAATCTTCTCTGCCATAATCAGCTTATTTTCTGCTATCCGCGTATTTCTGGCAAGTCTTTGTAAAATTTGAGCTCCCCAAACTAAGCTAACCTGCACGTTTTCCTGATTGAAATTCCATGTTTCCGCTTTAGTTTTATCAGCGACTTTTCCGATATAATCTCTCCAGGTCTTGTATTCGAAATTTTTAGAATTTCCCAGCCAGGGACCATTTTTCCAACCGGCATCCTGAATACACATGCCAATTGGATTAGAAATCCCCTGAGCCCTTGCACCGCTTATGTATTCAGGTGCATTATTCCAGGCAATGGTTTGCCAGGTTGAATTGCTCTTGAAACTTTCTGACGCATATCTGGGTACGGCGAGCAAAGAAGATCCATCTGAACCCATCCACCTAACTAACTCCCCTCCAAAAGCAGTAGTATATCCACCCCAGCAAGTATTCGGATTTTTAAGTGAGGCGTATTGATATCCAAATGATTTCAGTATTTGCGGCAATGCGCTTGTGAAACAAGGTTCTTCGGAAGAATAAGTATTGAAAGTAGCGCTTGGGAAATGTTCTCTGATTTTTTGTATTCCAATTTCAAATTGCCGGATCACAGATTCGCCCTGGATATTGAACAAATAACTTTGTCCGTAAGAAGGGTTAACGAATTCTACTCGCCCGCTTACAGATTGATCATTTACATATTTTTGAAGCCTTTTATACCCACTTTCATCATTTACTTTCGCGGCATCCCACGTAACGGGTTCAATTTCCAGGTTGAGTCGCCAAAAAGGATTCTTATCCATCTGATCTGTTATAAAAGTTGTATAACCTGTAGGATAATGACCCCAGACCCCACCATGGTAGCCATCAATAAAATAGACATTTTGTGCAGACAGCTGAGTTATGCCGGCAAGATGAATAAAGGCAACAATTAGTGTAACCAAATAGAATTTTCTCATTTAAATCAGTTGCGTGTTTCAGCTACTAAATTAACCTTCTTTATCTAAAGCAGGCAATAAATTAATCCAGGCTTTAGTTTACAGTCATTTGTTTAAAACCTTTAATTCATTACTGAGCATTAATAATTTAGCAGTAAAATCGTTCTTGAAAATAAAAAACAGGTGAGCATTATATTTCCCAAAATACTCAATTTGAGGAAATTGATTCTTATTGCACTTATCCCTAAACAAGCTTAAGAATACGACAAAAGCGTTTTTAATTCTGGCTTGGGATTTGGATTTATGGAGAAATACTAAACAACCAAATCTAAACTTTTATGAAAAAATTCCTTACCCTGGCCGCTGTGCTCATCATAGGGTTCTCTGCGAACAAAGCAAAAGCGCAAAATGCACCTGTTACCTTAAACGTTGTTTTAGCAGGCGTTCAAACGATTACTGCAAGTGCAGCCTCAGTAAGTATTAACTTGAGTACTGCTCCGGATTACCTAAATGGAAAAAGTTCTGGAGCGATAACTGATCACCTAACTATTTCAAGCACTGGCCTGTTTACAATTTCAGTTAAAGCCAGTGGCGCTTTAACGTCAGGAACTCCGGCAAACGACATTCCATTGAACGCAGTGAAACTGACTCCAACTTTCGGCAGTTCAACCACCACGTTAACAGGTCCAGTATTAAATACTATGGATGGTACATTAACTACCTCAGATCAAGCTTTCATCAAAGCTACGAACGGTACTACAAGTGCCAAATATGCGGTTGATTACATGATTAAACCAGGTACTGCGAGTGCAAACTTAATCAACAGGCCCGCTGGAACTTACGCTACCACCATTACTTATACCATTACACCAAACTAATTACATATCAGACCTAACTCTGGTCAGACAAAAACTCTTGCTCAAAAGGCAGGAGTTTTTTAATACCTGTATCAAATAATTACTAACCTTTCATAAACCAATCATTCTGGCTGTTTCGTTACGCGAAAATGCTTGGTTAAGCCGAATTATTCCAGCCATGAAATTGTCCCTAATCAAATTCATACTAGCTTTCTTGTTGCTCTTTTTTAGTATAAAAAGCCGTGGACAGGCAGGTATATCGGCCAGTCCCCCAAAACTATACTACCGGGTGGCTTCAGGAGCAATAGGCATGCAAAAGGTAATTGTAACCAACCCCATTAGCCGCGATTTAGAAGTTGCAGTTTCCCTGGGCGACTGGGATTATGACTCCACGGGAACGAATCAGCTTCATGAACCGGGAACTTTAAAAACGTCCTGTGCAGACTGGGTAAGGATTTTGCCCGGATCATTCTTCACAGTTATTCCAGACGAACGTAAAGAGCTCTCCATTGAACTGGCAGTACCAGAAAATGCAGACAAAACGATACCGGTTCGTACCGCGATGCTTTATTTTACCCAGACAAACCCCGAGAGCTCGAAGGGTGCAAATGGTGCTTCAATAAAAATAAGTGTTAGAATGGGCATTAAGATCTACCACAGCTTTACAACAGCAGACGAGCGGGAAATTGATGTAAAAGATTTCAGAGATATAAAAGATGCCAAGAACCCAGGCTCCCCGGGCTTTTTAGAAATTGACGTGGAGAACACCGGAAAAATATGGATTGATGGTGAAGTAAAATGGGAGATGATCAATTCTAAAAATGGAGAAAAAGTTAAAATGGACGATACATCCTATTTAGCATTACCCGGCGACAAAAGAGTTTTATTAAAAGAGTTACCAAAGGATCTAAAAAAGGGGAATTACGCTGTCACTGCTGTGATCAACTATGGAAATAAGGATGAGTTGAAAGTTTTGGAACTTGATTTTGAGTACTGAAAATGAGAAGGATACTGCTAATTATGGTTCCGGTATTTTGCTTTATTTTCAATACTGAAGCACAAATAACTCTTGGATCCTATAATTCTGGTGATCCAAATATCAATACATATACCGAAACTCAATCTGGTAGTACAACGAATAGTCAGACTACATTAACAATCAGTAACATACCATACGGAACCAACCTTCCTGCAGGCTGGACACTAAAAATTAAAGCAAATGGACCTTTTACCAATGGTTCCAATTCTATCGCCTCACAGTACGTTTCTCTTAAATTCCGCAGTGTAGATGCTGGTCCAGGTGGGGTATCAGGAAGTTCAGTGCCCCTTACTGCTACACCAACTAACCTTATTGCAACAGCAAATGCATTAACGGCACCTAATGACTACTATGTCGCTCAAAAATTCGATCTGATCATTCAAGGCGGGAGCCATCTTCTGGTTTCCACTACGGGCACTTTCAGCACCACCCTAACCCTTTCCCTGTACAATAATCTTGGCGCGTTGATAGCCACAAACAGTGCAATCCCAGTTTCATTCAACGTCAACTTTAGCAATTCCTGTTCAGGAGCCGCACTTAGTGCTGCAGGTGGGACATCTTATAACTTTGATACCTATGCGAAAGTGCAAAGCGGCGGAACGGCTGTGGATGCCCTTACTTTACAATACAATCCAAATGCGGCAAACTGCATAGGATGGAGTTTAAAAATCAGGGCTAATGGAAATTTTGTAAATGGACTCAGTTCTGTTGCGCCGCAGTATGTCTCTTTAAAATTCAATCGGGTTACTCAAGGGAACCCATCAGCGGCGGCAATCGGGATCAGCAATTCTGCCGTGCCGCTAAGTATGTCTGACGTTAACCTGATCACCCAATCTAACGCCGCTTTCCAAGCCTATAATTATACTGAACAAAAGTTTGATATGGTTATACAAGGGGGCATTCCACTTATGCTTGCAACAACAGCTGGAACATATACCTGCCCTGTTACATTGAGTTTATATAATCAAAATAATCAGCTGGTTTCAACCGCAAATGCAAATTTGAGCTTTCAGATCACCTATGCAAGTAGTTTGAATTATACGGTCACGCTGACAAATCCTGACGTGTCGCTACAATATTCAACCCCGGCAACATACACCACTGGGGTATCAGTTACCAAAACTAATGGCTTACGTGTGGTAGGATATACCGCCTACCAGGTAATTATTAAAGCATCTGATGCAAATTTGATAAATGGATCAAACACCATTCCTGTTTCTGTAGTCTCTTTACAGACAACGCCACCGACAGGCAAGCCTGGAATTATCACAACCACGAGGAGCCTTTCCACATCCGATCAAACGATCATCACGAACTCGATGCTTGATTATACTTACCAAACAACGGATTATACCCTGAAATATACGATTGCCGGCAATAATAGTTTGATCAATTCTGCTCCCAGCGGAAGTTACGCAACCCAAGTTATATATGTAGTACTTCCATTGTGACCGAAAAACTTGAATATATGGCAAAATGGCTGTCGATTAAAATCCTCATTTTGATCTCAGTAATCGTTTTGCAGTCAAGTTACGGCAAGGCCCAGCAAGCAAACTCAACCCTTGGTTTCACACTTTCACAATCTGAAATCAAAATAACGGGCAAGGAGTTGGCCAGTATGTACGTAAAAATTTATAATAAATCCAATACCTATTCCGAGGGACACCTAAAAATTACCTCCGACAAAAGATTAAACTTATTATCAAAAGATTCAACTTCTTTTAAACTCCAGGTAGGCGACAGTTTATTTGTGCCGATCAAATTGTTTATCCCGGATAAACTCAATTCGGGAACTGATTATAAAATAGTATTCTCCTTAACAGACGGAAAAGGAACAGTAGAAAAACAGACATGTACCTTACAGGTAGCATCCCGCAGAAAGGTTTCCTTAGTATCTCAAATTTCGTCGATAATACTTACAAATGCCGGCGATTCAATTAGAATACCCGTAAGAGTAGTCAATGAAGGAAATACCAGCCAAAAGGTTAACATTATCGCCCGCTTTCCTTCTTCATTGCAAAATGGAGGATTTCACAATACCAAAACACTTACGCTATCAGCATTTAAGGACACGCTGATTTATGTGAATAAAAGGGTTACTAAAGATTTGCTCCAGTTTGAATCCTTTTCGATAACGCTAATGGGCATTTACTTAAATGGCGATGCTTTTGCACAGACCAATATCGATGTGCAAACTTTAAAAAATACGAGATTCAACAATGCTGAATTATTAACCGAACGCTACCAGGGATTCTACAGTGATGCAATAAGCCTGAGTTCTCAAAACATCGGCAGCAACTTCGCTGCTTATCAACTTTCTGGAGGGAGCGCATTTGATCTCCCTTATGGCAGAATCGGATACAATGTAGAGGCTACCTTTTTCAACGCAAGTCCCAGTCAGCCCTATTTGCGCAACACTTATATCAGTTTCGAAAGCCACAATGCGGGTATATCCGCAGGAAATATTACGCGAAATTTCGATCTTAATTTGAATGGCCGGGGAGCAACCGCATTCCTGATTGATACAGCAAGAACAAACAGTTATGAAGCTGGTTATGTAGACAATGCCTCTAATCTAATCGGCCCTGGGCACTACATTTATGATACAGGAATGTCAGGATGGGGGAAATTTGAACACAACGGGAAAAATCTTGCTATAAAAAATACTGTCGTTTACAATAAGGACCCATTTCTCCTGTCTGACAATATGTTATCTGGAAATGAAATTTCATGGATAACCAAACAAAACTTTCGTTTGTCCGCTACCATAAACGGAGGAACAACCAATGAGATGAATAACCCACAGAACAGGAAAAATGGATATTTAGGCGCATTTGGCTTTGATGGAAAAATTGGCAAATTGTTTATCAATAGTTCTAACACGATGAGTTCGGCTTACTATCCCGGCTTGAGGAAAGGCTCTTCAATTTTCAATGAACGTCTAACTTACTCTTTCCCAAAATTCAGTGTTTGGGTTGGATATAGTTACTTTAACTTCCAGCCGAGATATCTATCAAGCTATTTGAACTACACCACAATGTATGGATCTTCGAGGTCAGAAATTGGAGTTTCTAAAACGTTTAATAAACTCAGCATTTCATTATCACCTATTTTCGTTACTGAAACCGGCATATTTTCCTTATCCCAAAATGAGTCAATTAGCGCAAAAATTGAGGCCTGGAGATTGTCGTCGCAAATCAATTTCCTCGATACAAAATCCAGACAGTCGATGTATTTCAATTTTGAAGGCGGACTGTCAAAAAATTCATTTACGGAAGGGCGCCGATTCCAAATGAAGTTGAATGGAAACTACAGATGGGGAATGTTTAGCCTGATGGCCAATTATCAGCTCGGAACTTTTTTCGTTAGTGAAACATTAAACAATTTCTTACACAATTACGGACAGTATACCAGCCTGAACATCACTCCTACGATACAAAAAAGCTTCTTTAGAAACAGCACAAGAGTAGAGGCAGGAATATCATACAATAAGGTATCAACAGCAGGGAAAAGCTGGTTAATCACTGGTCGTGCCGAGTATCAAATGACCCCTCAAACCCAACTATTTACCTCCCTGGCCAGAACACAATACAATTTTAACCAATTCCAATACAACTACAATAACCTTCAAATCGGGATAAATCAAAAATTACCTGCTAAGAGAATTGGAATAAAGCACAATACGCTGACGCTGTTTTTCTATAGAGACATTAATCCTAACGGAATCTACGACACGAAGGATTCCATCGCAAGAAACCAAATTGTTTACGTAGACGGTATCGCGTTCATTACGGACAGTAAGGGAAAAGTTTCTTATAAAAACCTCATTGAAGGAAATCACACGGTAACAATCCCGGGTGGTAGCAAGTGGTATATGCCAGAAAAATCTGTTCTATTAAACAGAAAATACATGACCATAGCCTTACCACTAAGCAAAACCGGTGTAGTAAGAGGAGAAATCAGCTTTTTGTTCAATGAAATGAGTTACGAGATATTCAAAGATAAATCCGGAATCTCATTACTGGCTGCCAACGAGCAGGGCGACGTATTCCACACCAAAACTAATGACAATGGACTATATAATTTTTACTTGCCTGCAGGGGACTATACGATTGCAATAGACACCAAAGAACTGCTGATGGAGCTATCGGTCCCTAAAAACTTTGTCCGCATCCATTTAGATCCAGATAAAGCAGCTAAAGTAGATTTTCAGATTAAGGTAAAAGACCGTAAAATCGAAACAAAAAAATTCAACTCCTCTAAAGAGAGAGAAAGAGAGCGTGAGCGCGAACGGGAGAAAGAAAAGGAAAAATAAAATATTATCTTGCAGTCTCAACATTGATCTCCTAATATGGCTAAATCCGGCAAAGCAGCCCTCAGTTTTATTTTTGTCACACTACTACTTGATGTAATTGGTATAGGTATTATTATTCCTGTTTTTCCCCAGTTAATTGAACAGTTAATCGGCGGAAACATTAGCCAGGCTTCTAAATGGAGTGGATGGCTAACTTTTGCCTATGCAATCATGCAGTTTGTTTGTGCACCAATAATCGGAAATCTAAGCGACAAATATGGCCGGAGACCAGTGCTGTTGCTATCTCTGTTCGGCTTTGGTATTGATTATATTTTCCTTGCGTTGTCACCTACCATTTGGTGGTTATTCTTGGGGCGTATCATAGCAGGCATATTTGGCGCCAGCTTTACCACGGCAACTGCATATATTGCAGATATCAGCACGAATGAAAACCGGGCGCAAAACTTTGGAATGATAGGTGCTGCCTTTGGATTGGGCTTTGTAATTGGCCCAGCAATTGGAGGCCTGCTGGGAGAAATGGGACCAAGAGTGCCTTTTGTAGCCGCCGCTATTCTTACATTAGTCAATGTAATTTATGGTTATTTCGTATTGCCTGAATCTCTCGATAAAGAACATAGACGCAAATTTGAATGGAAAAGAGCAAACCCTCTCGGTTCTTTGCTACAACTCAAAAAATATAAGGGTTTAGGTGGTTTGGTGGTCTCGCTTGTATTTGTATATATTGCCAGTCATGCAGTACAGAGTACCTGGACCTTCGTAAATATCGAAAAGTTTAAATGGAGTCCTTTTACCATAGGCATTTCCCTAACAACAGTTGGCTTCCTAATAGCAATTGTCCAAGGTGGGTTAATCAGGTTTATCAACCCAAAGCTGGGTAACGAGAAAAGCATCTATATTGGCCTGGGGATGTACGCATTAGGTCTTCTCCTATTTGCTTTCGCAACACAAAGCTGGATGATGTTTGCGTTTTTGGTACCGTATTGCCTGGGTGGTATTGCTGGTCCGGCGCTACAAGCAATCATGTCTAGTAATGTTCCTCAAAATGAACAAGGTGAATTACAAGGTGCATTAACCAGCTTGATGAGCGCTACTTCTATTATTGGCCCATTGTTAATGACTTACCTGTTCTCCTGGTTTACCAGACCCGAAGGGTCTGTAAAATTCGCCGGTGCCCCTTTTCTTGCAGGAGCTGTATTGATGCTGCTGAGTGCGTGGATTGCTGCCTGGTCGATGAAAAAAGATAGTTTTATAAACAGAGCCGATCAATCAGAGACCAACTAGTACAACGGTTATTCTACTTCGGCATTTATTGCAAGCCAAAGCATATCCTTCAACTCAACCAATCCCTTTTGTGCTACAGAAGAAATGAATATAGAAGGTATATTTTTCGGAAGTTCCTTCTTCATTTCTGCCATCAATTCCTCATCCAGCATATCAGATTTTGTAATCGCTAAAACATGTGGTTTCTGCATCAATTCCGGATTATAATCTTCCAATTCTGTTTTTAATATAGCGTATTCTTCAGTAATGCTGCGAGCAGTATCTGCCGGCACCATGAACAGTAAAACAGAATTGCGTTCAATGTGGCGAAGGAAACGATAACCCAAACCTTTACCTTTAGAGGCACCTTCTATAATTCCTGGAATATCTGCCATGACAAAGGATTTGCTATCGCGATAGGACACGATCCCTAAGTTTGGGACCAATGTCGTAAAGGGGTAATCTGCTATTTCAGGTTTAGCTGCTGAAACTACAGACAATAGTGTTGATTTTCCTGCGTTTGGAAAGCCAACTAACCCAACATCGGCAAGTACTTTTAATTCAAGTACCATCCACTCCTCCTTGCCGGCCTCACCGGGTTGGGCAAAACGTGGCGTCTGCAATGTAGGCGTTTTGAAATGCCAGTTTCCCAGTCCTCCGCGTCCTCCGGCAGTCAATATCTTTGTTTCACCGTCTTGAGTAATCTCAAACAAAACCTCTCCGGTTTCCGCATCTTTTGCGATGGTTCCCAGGGGAACGTCAAGGATTTCATCTTTACCAGATTTCCCTGTAGATGTTCCACTTGATCCAGGCAAGCCATCTGGAGCGATGATATGTTTACGGTATTTCAAATGCAGTAACGTCCAAAATTGTGTGTTACCTCTTAAAATGATATGGCCACCACGGCCACCATCACCACCATCCGGACCGCCAGTAGATGTACGTATATCTCTATGCAGATGCGCAGAACCTGCTCCGCCTTTACCTGAACGGCAACAAATCTTTACGTAATCAACGAAATTGGAACCTTGAGACATTATTAAATTTTAGTACTGATCAACCTGTGCACACAGCGCAGCAAAAATATCTTCTATTTTGCCAATGCCATTCACTTTACTCAATTTCCCCTGCGCTTCATAATATGGTAAAACATGAATAGTTTTATCAAAATATTCCTCAATCCTCTTCTTAAGCTTATCTGCCTGATCATCTACACGCCCTGTTTCCAGCTGTCTTTGTGCAATCCGTTTGGTCAACTCGTCCTGATCAACATCAAGTGCAATTACTCCCGCGATAGCACTTCCTTTACTTTCCAAAAAATCATCAAGAGCTTTAGCTTGAGGTACAGTGCGTGGAAAACCGTCAAAGATGAATCCATTAGCTTGAGGATTCTTATCTGCCTCCTCTTCCAGCATCGCTATTGTAATTTCATCGGGTACAAGCTGTCCCTCTGCAATTAATGCACTTACTTTCTGACCTAAAGCTGTTTGGTTTTTAATATGTGCTCTGAAAAGATCCCCTGTTGAGATATGTATCAACTGGTATTTACTGATCAGCTTCTCTGATTGAGTGCCTTTGCCTGCACCTGGTGGGCCGAAGAGAACAAGATTTAGCATTTGTGGTGTCTTTAAAGTGAAAAGCGCTTCTGAAAATACCAGAAGGCCTGCAAATATATGATTATTTCAGTAAAGTGGTATTTCCTATTAAGAGTATACCATTTAATTCCGAAGTTTGAATGCTCTCCAACACTCATAAAATAGCATGGATACAAATAACAATAAATCAAAACAGATGCTGATTGACCAAATCGATCAGCCACTGCAATATTCCCCTTCTGCTTTCATGAAGTGGCTCTCTCCGGTTGTAAGGGCGGTAGAGCATGATTCACTGACCTTTGAATACATCATCCGTGAAGAAATGACCAATCCAATGAAAACCCTTCACGGTGGCATCACCGCAGCAATAATAGATGATGCAATCGGAGCCACGGTAATCTGCATGGGCAGGGCATTTTTTTACACCACGGTAAATAATGCAATTGATTATTTCGCAACCGCAAAACTTGGTGAGGTCATTCAGGCCAAAACAAAAATTATAAAAGCAGGCAGGCAAATCATCAACGTGCAATGCGAAATCTGGCATATCGCTAAAAATCGAATTATTGCCAGAGGATACTCCAACATGCTAAAAACGGAAATATTGGTCAAGGAACGCGGTAGCGCAGAGTAAATAATTTTGTCTATATTCAGCAGAATTTGGACACAACATCAAATGAAATTAAAATCTGTTCCCCTGCTAGGATTGCTCTTGCTACCCTATATTTTATTAGCTAAACCGGGCGTACTGCAAGTTGTAAATCTTAAAACCAACAGTTTGGCAAACCCTATAGCCATCGAGAGTGAACACCCCACTCTGAGCTGGCAACTAAGCGCTAAACTTCTTTCGAAAACCCAGAGTGCTTATCAAATCCTGGTGGCCAGCAGCATAGCGCTTCTCGAACAGGATAAAGGCGATTATTGGAACACGGGTAAAGTTATCTCATCGAATTCAATCGAAGTGTATTATAAGGGTAAACAACTAACATCCAGAAAGAAACTGTTTTGGAAAGTAATGATCTGGGATGAAAAAAACCAGCCAACCACATGGAGTAAAAATGCCTCCTGGTCTATGGGCTTATTACAGCCAACTGATTGGAAAGCTAAATGGATAGGGCAATTTGAAAATCCTTACCCAGACTCTGCCATCACCTATCCGGCCCCTTTCTTCAGAAAAGAGTTTTCAGTTCAGAAAAAAATAAAGCGCGCCACAATTTATGTGAGCGGGCTAGGCTTCTATGAGCTTTTTCTTAACTGCAAAAAAGTCGGCGATCAGGTTTTAGCTCCGGCAGTCACTAACTATGATAAAAGATCATTAAAAAAGCTTTTATACCCTTACGATGATCAATCTACCCAACGTGTTTTGTACAACACTTTTGACGTCACCGCAAGCATCGGTCAACAAAATGCAGTTGGTATGCTGTTGGGCAACGGTTGGTACAATCAGCGCGACCGAAGAGTAGAGGGCGACATGTGGTATGACCTTCCCAAATTTATCTTTCAACTCGAAATAGAATATTTTGATGGAACTACCAGTCAGGTATTGTCAGACAATACCTGGAAAACTACAACCGGGCCTTTGCTAAAAGATGGCATTTTTACCGGCGAAAAATATGATGCCAGAAGAGACCTAGGTTCATGGAATACAGCAGGTTTTAAAGATGCAAACTGGAAAAAAGCAATTTTGATTAGGCCACCATCGGGTAGTCTGCATCCACAAAATGCTCCGTATGATAAAATCATCCGTACTTTAAACCCAAGTTTTGATGGTAAAAAAAATGACTCGGTTTATGTCTATCATTTAGATGAAACCGTTGCAGGCTGGGCATCAATAAATATTAAAGGAAAAGCTGGTGATCGCATTAAGTTAAGGTACATCAGCGAGGAGGGTGATGACTATGGACAATCTGACTCCTATACTTTAAAAGGTGGCTCAATGGAAAGCTGGGAACCAAAATTTACCTGGCACGCATTCAGAAAAATTGAAGTCACTGCTCCCGATGTCGTTCTTGATCAGAACAGCTTAAAGATTAGAGACGTTCATACTGATGTAAAATCAAACGGAACCTTTGAATGTTCTGACCCCTTTCTTAACACCATCAACAATTCCTACTTAAAAACCCAAAATGCCAACTTTCATGGCAGCATCAGTAGTGATTGCCCACACAGAGAACGACTTGGATACACAGGCGATGGACAAGTGGCTATGGAAAGTGCACTCTATTCCTTTGACCTATTTCAATTTTACCGCAAGTGGTTCGATGATATTGATGATGCCCGAAACAAAAAAACTGGCTTTGTTACCCATACCGCACCATTTAGCGGAGGTGGCGGCGGCCCTGCCTGGGGCTCTGCATATGTCATCATGCCCTGGCTATATTATGCCTATTATGGTGATGCTAAAATACTCGAACAACATTATTCAGGAATGAAACAATGGATTGATTACCTGGAAACAAGAGCAGACGATAAAGGATTAATTTCAAGAGAAGAGCCAAATGGATGGTGTCTTGGCGATTGGTGCACCCCGACCCCTATTCAGGTTCCTGAACCTCTCGTCAATACGGCATACTACTATCATGTAACTGATATTATGTCAAAAGTTGCGAAAACACTTGGCAAAAATGATGATTACCTAAGGTTAACAAAATTGGCCAAAGAAATCAAAACAAACTTTAACAAGGCTTACTACAACAGTTCCACAAAAACATACTGGGAAGGCAGGCAAGGAGCCGATGTTTTTGCTTTAGCCTTTGGCCTGGTGTCAGAGGACAATTACCCCTTGGTGTTCAATTCCTTACTAACCCACCTTGATAAAATCAACTATCATTTTGACACGGGTATCCTGGGAACTCCGCTTCTTCTAAAAGTTCTTTCTCAAAATGACCGGGATGATCTTGCTTATAAAATAATGACCCAAAAAGATTTCCCCGGTTTTGGATATCTATTAGATAAAAAAAATAGTACACTCTGGGAGTCCTGGAATGGCGATGGATCTAAGAGTCATCCAATGTTTGGAAGCGTGGTTGAGTGGTTCTACTCTGCTCTCGGCGGGATTAAAGTAAATCCCAGCGATCCGGGTATGAAACACTTCACTTTAGCACCCAAAACCATTTCAAGTTTAACTTATTGCAAATCATCCTACAACAGTTTATTTGGACAAATTCGCTCAGAATGGAAAAGGAATGAAAACGGAACCCTGGAGATCCTGATTGAAATTCCTGCAAATACCACCGCCAGCTTTATTTTACCAGAAAATCAAACGAAAATAAAAGATGTGTCAGGAAAAATCACCTCTGCAAATAAAATAAACAACAAGTATGAATTGGAGTTTAAATCAGGGATATACCGATTTGAAACCTTATAAGGTTTCTTACAAGCTATTATTCCCCGTTGTTAAACAGTTTGGTTCGTCACTATGATAGTCTCTGTCAATGCACTAAATAAGGCCTCCTTATAACGGATGAAATTGGATTGTCTTGGTTCTTCTTCTACACTTTCTTTGACTGCTATTTTGCCGTCTTTTACTGCTTGCAACTCGTTTTTATAAAGAGATAGAAACAATTCAGGCGCTTTATTTTTTAAGATCCTAACTGTGTGTGAGTAATTTTCCTGTACGTCTTCCAATATGGCCATGTTCTTTTGGTCATAAGTATGTATAACGTCCAACTTATTTATCAGCTTTTCCAGCTTGGCTCTTTCCTTTGCATAACCCATAATGGGACGAAGGTAAAAAAGATTGTCCCAAACTTTGCGCCTATCTTGTAAATTTAATAATCGTGTAAGAATTTGCCGGAAAAACATAAACCGGGTCTTTTATAGGCAAGTTGACCACAGTATGTACCGTTTGATATTTCTCCGGATCTGTGGGTGAATTTTTGGCATTCAAATCTCCCGATAAAACATAAACATCTGCTCGCTCTGTCTGCCGGTCAAACCCGCTAATGTCTATACTGGTTTTTAACTCTTCAGATGTATTTACAACATGTAAAGCCAGTACTCTCCCATCTTCGGAGCGCGTTGCAGTAACATTTAAAGAGCCATCCGTAAGCGCCTCCACTCGCAGCGGAAGATGATTTTCTGACTGCATTTTCTGCGAGTAAAATGGTGGCATCCCCCAAACCTTGTCAGCAGTAAAAAAAATCTGTCCTTGGTCCCAATCATTATCATTCTGCAAATAAGGCTGCAATGCGTTTGCCGGACTTGAAGTCAACACAGATTCGCTATGTTTTCTTATTGCGTTAAGATTAGTGGCGTGTCCCAGCGCCCGTTGTATACCATGTTTGCTGCCATTCTCTTCAAACACAGCAATTTTCATCCGTGTTTGCGGATCCCAACTTTTAAATTTTTGCAGCATAAGGGAGAGTTGCTTATCCGTTTCTATTCCAGAAAGGGGATCATCTCCGCCAACGTGCAAGTCCCAGTAATCTGCCTTTCCGTTGAGCGCTTTGAAAACATATTCCATATTTGGTGATTCTGGTCGCCACCAAGCCGCTTGTATAAACTTCAAAGATGAATCTTTTGCTATCATCGCCTTATGAAGTGATTCAAAATTTGAAACATATTCTTCATAAGCTTTCTTGCTATCGCCATTAAAAATAACCTCTTCGTTCCCAATCTCAATATACTTTACACCATACGGTTTGGCATGCCCATTCTTCGCACGCTTTGCTCCCCATACCGTTGATACATCACCGTTAAGATACTCCACCATATCTGCCATATCTTGAGGTGTTTCATAAATATTAACAGCGAAACAAGGTGTGATATTGGTCGCTTCACAAAACTGAAGAAACTCTTCAATCCCGAAACCATTTGTAGTATAGTGGTTCCAATGGCCACGGTAAGGCGGCCGCAAGTCCGGATCGCCAATCATATTTTTAAACTTGTATTCTGGCGAGTTGACCATCGTACCCGCATAACGTAAAAAAGTCACATCTTGATTTACCAGCATATTACCAATGTCTGCACGGATAGGAAGCCCTTTAAATTGCTCCGTTCCAGTGCCCATCAAAACGACCTGATCAACCCAGAGCTTTCCTTTCGATTCTATATAGACTGTTAGCCTGGCATTTGGATCATTGGTGTTTGTTGTCAGCTCAAAGGAGAATTTCTTCCAGGACGCTGAAATACCTGATAACTTTTTCAAAGCATAAATTTTACTCCCATCCGCACTTTCTATTGCTACTGTTACCGGCCCCTTCAACTTCTCTCCTTTTAAATACAACCTGCCCTGAAACCTTTGGTTCTGAAGAACAGAAATTCCCCACCTGTTTAAACCCCGGTTCGCTATTCCTACCTTTCCGCTTCCCGACAGGTAATTGATAACCTGAGAATTTTTCCCATTATAAGCTGAAGTACTATCCAACATAAAAGTCACTTTCGCGGTTTCAGAACGAATAGCATCCCAATTGTAACTCACTTGCTCGTCCGCATGGTTGACTAGCTTTAACTGATCCGCATTTCCGGAAGCTTTTACTACAACATTTTTAAACTCAATTGGCGATCTCCAGGTGCGCAATCCCACCTTTCCCGCAGGCAATGTTTCGCCCTCATCATTGAACAATAACTCCAGTTTGCCATTGAGGGAAATCTTCAATTGGGCACCTTCAAATTCCACGCTAATTTTATTCCAGGCCAGTGGATCAACGTTTACGGCGGTTTCTTTAAGGAATGTGAAATTTTGTTTGTGTTTCCCCAGTAACAATCTTTTTCCATCGCTACTTAAACTGATTTCGTACCCATCAAAATTGTCGTTCCCGACACCAGCATTTGCAACCCGCACCAACAAGCCTCCACTTTCTCCTTTTCCGGAAAATCTGATTTCTGCTTCTACACTCCCATTTAAAAATACTGCATTTTGATAAATAAGTTTAGCGCTTTGATCGGGCTCCACACCTATGGCATGTATCCCGTTCATTTTTACATCACTATTTGTATAGCGCCCGGGAATAATGGTAACTGCGCCATCTTTTGCAGTCCAATAACCCGTATACCGTTGCCAGTCCTTAAGATTTACACCTGTAGCCGGTTCTTCAAAGCTTTCTCCAAAAACACGCTGGTCATAGAATCCGCCATATATTTCATGATTTACATCTTCTATGTTAGATCCATAAATCAGCGGACTTATCTTATTTTCCACTTTATTACCGTTTACTTTTATGCTGCCGCTCTTTGAAGTAGGAAGCCAAACTTTATAGCCTTTCTCAGTGCGATTACCAACAGCATAATAAGGAATAGCTTTGAAGTTTTGACCAGCAACAGTTTTACCGGTTACCACATTAACCCCGTTCAGTAGCTTATTCTGATGGTTCACCTGCATTACTACCGTGGTATCAATCTGGATTCTGTCAAGATCAGTATTGTCGGCCGCTTCTACGCTGTAAACAATTGGTCCTGAAGCAATGGTCACCATGTTTCTTAAGTCATTTACCTTTTGGTTGGCAGTCACAAAACGAGGTTGCATTGGAAGCTCAAGCTCAACACGATCGCCCTTTTTCCAACTTCTGTTAATTACGGCATAGCCATTTTTCAAGGTTGCTTTTAGTAGCTTACCATTCAAAAATAACTTGTAAGAAGAAACCAGATCAGATTGGTATAATCCATAAGGATTTTCTTTACCTCTTGCCCAACCCGGGATTCTGATGTTCAGATTAAAAGCAACCGTCTTTTCAGGGTTTACTTCTACGCTGACTTTACCTTTCCAGGGATACTCTGTTTTTTGGGAAATGGCTACCGCTGTTTTATTAGCGAGCCTGATTTTTGAGTCGCTTCCAATAAACATGTTCACGAAGAGTTGGTTACCAGCTGATGCGTATATATAATTTGGCAGTTCGGCCACCATTTTCAAGAACATAGGTGGGCAGCAGGGGCAGGAATGCCAGTCCCACCTGGAATGGTTGTGTGCATTGAGTGGATTTTGATACGTATAGTTGTCGCCAGAAAGTGAAACGCCTGTAAGTACATTATTGTAAAGTACCCTTTCAAACTCATCCATATATTTTCCATCACCGGTAAGTTCATTCATGCGCTGACTAAAAAATCCTGCGCCTACTGCCGCGCAAGTCTCTAAATAGGCATTAGTTGGAAGGAAGTAATCGGGTCCGAACTTCTCATCATCAGCTATGGCTCCTACGCCGCCCGTTACAAACATTCTTCTGCCAACCATATTGTCCCAAAGCTGATCAGCCGTTTGAATATATTGAGGGGAACTATTTTCCAAAGCTACCGCAGCAATTCCAGTTGCCAATAGCGTAGCACGTACCGCATGTCCTTCTATAGTTTTCTGTTTAAAAAGAGGTATCGAGTCTTGTGCATAATCACCCCAGGCTGGCCGGTTCCCATTACCCGGATTTATTTCCTTGTATCGTTGATTTTTGATCCAGCTTTCAGACTTCTCCGCGCCCCAAGTTTGCCAAAGCGGAAACCCAACATTATTCCCTCTGTTTTCAATCCAAAATCTGGCAAGATCGTAGTAAGCTTTTTCGTTTACAGGCAGGCCTATTTCGGCCTTAAGTTCGGGGTGTTGCTTGTATAACCAATACAATTTCATAACAGCTTCCTCTGGGCCTGAGTGGGCTGGTACGATATTTCTTTTAGGCAAGGGGCCCATCAAACTGCTCATGTAATTGGCATACCTGGTGGCAACCTTTAATAACTTTGTTTTACCGGTTGCGTTATAATAGTGAACGCCGGCTTCTATCAGCATGCCTGAGTTGTAAACATCATGCTGGTATCGTAACATACCACCATTATCTCCCCAGCGATGGTTGGGCTCCATTAATTGTGTATATGTATTTAAATATCCTTGAGGATCTGCCTGCTGAGCCGCATAGATGCGGTCGATATAACCATCCAGGCGTGCTTGAAGTGCTGCATCCGGATACTCACCTATCAAATCACCAATTCCTCTTATGCTTTCATAAATTAACCCATCAAACCAGGGCAAACCTGCATGTCCACCGTTAAGCTCACCCTTAGCAACTTTATCAAAATTGTTAAATACATTGTTTTTATCCTGATCCGCTGCAGGAAGGTTCTTGCCTTCAAACTTATTGAGTACATCATTCGCAGTAGTTTTCCTCCAGGTGTCAAACTTCGGACTCCAAAATCCATCATGGATATTTGCCCTGTAAGTTTTAGAAAGCTGCGTACGGGTTGTGGCCAAAGAACTTTGTCCAAATGATTCTGAATAAATAACCGTTACAAAAGCAAGGGAATAAAAGAGACAATGTGGTTTCATATAGTGTGTTTAATATTTCAAATATATAAAAAATATAACTGGTACGAACTGGTACGACATTTATTTATATTTGTTTTTATAATGGTGTCATTATATTTGCCTGCAATCAACAAATAGTGAAAGAAAACAAATCCAAATATCAGCTGGTCATTAACCATGTCATTAATAAGATTAGTAACGGGCAATATAAAACTGGTGATAGAATTCCCTCAATTAACGAATTTAGAAATGAATACGGCCTTTCTCGCGATACTGTTTTTGCAGGTCTCCGCGAGCTAACATCCAGAGGGATCATTGCCGCAAATCAGGGAGTGGGATATTTCATTAAAAGCACTGCTGTTACTGCGGGTCATCATGTGTTTTTATTATTCAATGAATTTAACGAATTTAAGGAGGACCTATTCAATTCATTTATTGAGGCTGTGGGAAACACCGTTACGGTTGATCTTTATTTTCACAACTACAACAGGAAGGTATTTGAAACCTTGTTAACAGATGCCAATAACAAGTACACAGATTACATTATCATGTCTGGAAAGTTTGAAGGCATCGGTCCTATTTTAGAAACCATCTCCGGCAGGGTATTGCTACTGGATCATTTTCATCCTGAACTAAAAGGAAAATATACTTCAGTCTCGCAAAATTTTGCCGAAGACACCTACCTTGCGCTTAACTCAGCAACTGAACTGATAAAAAAATATCAGCGCATCATTATGGTGCAAAAAGAAGAAAAAGAACCTCTAGAACGCTACGATGGTCTTATCACTTTCTGTAATCAACACCAGTTTAAGCATGAATACGTATCTATAATCACTGAAAGAAAAATAACTAAGGGTGATCTTTTTATTGTGGTTAAGGACAAAGATCTTGTAGATATCTTAAAGCAAGCTACCTCACAAAACCTCGTACCGGGTACAGACTTTGGGATCATTTCCTATAACGACACTCCATTAAAGGAGCTGCTTGCAGGGGGCATTACTACACTTTCTACAGATTTCAAACTAATGGGTAAAACAATGTCTGCCCTGCTGAAAAGCAAAACTTTAAAAACAGTGGATAACCCATGGAAGCTTAACGTTAGGAAATCTCTTTAAAAACGAAACGCAGCACTTTCAAGATACAGGTAAACAAACCCAGACATGCTTTGTTGGTTATACAGTACTGTTTTTGTAAGCAATATAACCCTCAATATATGCAAGCACAACAAATAACCTTCAAAGCGAAAAATGTCACACGCTTTTTCACAACGCATCTGGATAAGATCTATTATGCAAAATTACATCTCGTTTTACAGCTTCCACGTCTGGCGGCATCTGAAGCATTTTCGGATCTGAAAGATGCCATAAATGAAACACTTGCTATAGTAAAACGACAAATACAGCGCCTAAACATGATCTACGACTTAATAGGTACAGAAGCTTCGGCTGATAATTGTCGCGGTCAGAGAACCCTCGTAGACGATGCTTATTGTTCAATAGAAGAGCAAGCAGCCTGTCCAGGCTTGAGAGATTTTGCGATTCTTTTTTATCTGCAAAACATACAAAGCATTGAACTTACTTGTTCTAAAATGCTCAAACTAGCGTCAGAGAAACTAGGCGATCAGGATGTAGAACAATTATTGCAGGAAAATTTTGATGATGCAAGAGCTGACGATGTACTGTTGCTCCAGGTTTCAGAAAAGTACCTGGCAAGTTAAAAACAAACTTAATTTAACCTGCTTTGTTATTTCTAAACTTAAAGTCTAACAATATGATACTCCAATCTTTAATTCAAGAATTTGAGCATGAAGTAACCAGCACCCGCAAATTACTTCAGGCAGTACCGGAGAAAGACCTTGCATTCAAGCCTGCTGACATCTCCTGGAACATGGGCCAATTGGCGCAGCACATCGCCACAATTTATTATTGGTATGTGGGAACGCTCACGAAGGATGTTTACGATATGGCTGCAGATAGTTTGGAGCGGAAAGATCCCAGCGACCTGAAAGCAACCCTTGAACTTTTTGAAAGTAATGTAGAGAAAGCAAGGGCAGCACTGAAATCCATAAAAGAAGAAAACCTGCTGGACGATTGGACAATGAAGGTTGGGAATCAGGTAGTATTAGGACCGATGCCCCGAGGTACAGTTGCACGCGGGTTCCTTTTTAACCATATTTATCATCATCGTGGCGAATTGATTGTTTACCTGCGTGCGACCGGAAACAAAGTTCCAAGCATTTACGGCCCTACTTACGAAATAGAGCAGCAACAGGAACAATAGCAACTACCAGCAAGCCCGCGACAGTGCCCAGTGCAAATTCTTTGATTATTGTTGAAATGCCCGGCAGCAAATCGTGCAGGAAGGAAATGTTGTGTGAGAAAATCCCTCCTGAAACCAATATAAGAGCGATAGTTCCGATGACACTCAACGCTTTAATAATTATTGGAAGGGATTTAACAAGGAACTGGCCTAAACTGTTGAAGAATCCTCTTTCTTTGCTTTGTTTGATTAGCTTGTAACCCAGGTCGTCCATTCTCACAATGAGTGCTACAATACCATAAACTCCAATTGTTGCCAAAAGTGCAACTACTGAAACAGTAATTATCTGCATGACCAGGGTGGCTTCCAGAACTGTACCTAACGCAATAATGACAATTTCTACAGAGAGGATGAAATCAGTAACTATAGCCGATTTTATTTTGGTTTTTTCTGCATCCGGGTCTTCCCGGATAGCCTCTTTAGCTTTATGATGAGTTGCTTTGTTCCGATGAAAAAAGTATTCTATTATTTTCTCCACACCTTCGTAGGCTAGGTAAAATCCACCTAATATTAATATCACCTTGATGGCTATCGGGAAGAACAGGTTAAGCAGAATGGCGATTGGAACGATAATTACCTTGTTTAACAAAGAGCCTTTTGTAATGGCCCATAGGACAGGTATTTCACGTGTGGAGAGAAATACGGTAGCTTTCTCTGCATTGACAGCAAGGTCATCACCCAAAATGCCGGCTGTTTTTTTGGTAGCCACTTTCGCAGCAACGGCAACATCGTCCATCAAAACCGCTATATCGTCTAAAACTGCAAAGAAACCTGATGCCATATTTTTGTTTTCGATCAGCACTCAAAAATCCTGCCGTGCACATCAATTATAAAAACAAAAATTAACGCACTATAGGAAGCAGAAAGCAAAATCTGCTTCCTTCCCCAATTGCACTTTCTACCCAAATCTTTCCCCCTTCAGCTTCAATAAAATCTTTAGAGATCGCCAAACCAAGTCCGGAGCCAGATTTATTATTGCCATCAGTAGGAACCTGAAAATAGCGGTCAAACAATCGCTTTTGGTACTGCTGATCTATTCCCTTCCCAAAATCGCGTACGGAAAACTCAATATTACTTCCTGATTCTATGATCTGGATAATTACCCTTGATTTTTGTGTGCTATAGCGAAGCGCATTGGATAGAAAATTAACAAGCACCCAAGCTGTTTTTTCTGTATCTACATTTACGTTGGGCAAATCGTTCCTTGAAATTAGTTCCAGTTCTACTCCTTTTTGTTCTGCCTGAAACCTAACGGTATCCATTGCATAAATGGCAATTTTACGGGGATCAGATTTAACAAAGTTTAATTGCAGGTTACCAGTCTCCACTTGCGCCAGATCCAAAAGTTCGCTGGTTATTTTCAACAATCTGCCGCAATCTTCTTTCATATGCTGTACCAATTCCTTCTGTTCCGGGTTCATGCTACCCACCCGATCATCATCCATTAACTTCAGACTCATTTTAATTGAAGAAATGGGAGTTTTTAGTTCATGAGAAACGGTAGCGATAAAGTTGGTTTTAGCCTCGTCCAGCTCCTTATATCGGGTTATGTTTTTCAGGATGTACACCTCTCCAGCTGTTTTTTTGCTCGGTGTGATTACCTGTTCTTGCTGGTCCTCCCATACAGGTACCGTAATTTGCCTGCGCTCTAACTGAAAATAAGACTCCTTACTATCAGCATATATTTTCATCGGCTTATCGCTATTGTCGATTTGAAGAATTTTATTGAGTAGGTCATTCTTCTTTTTAAGTTGCATGACATCAGTTCCTATCACCTCTTTTACATTGAGGTTTAGTAGCTGTGCGGCAACGGTATTCATAAACAACAGTTCGTTTTTTTCATTGAGCCCAATGATGGCATCTTGCATCTGTTCAATAATGGCTTCTATCCTTAACTTTTCAGATTGAAGTTTCGCCAGGTTACTGTTTTCCCATTTGTTAAGCTGTGCACTCATCATGTTAAATTCTTCTGCCAGCTCAGAAAACTCATCACTACCATGAAATTCCAGGCGTTGTTTGTAATTCTTACGACTGATTTCCTTCAATGCAGCTGAAAACTCCCGAAGCGGGTTCGCTACAAAACCTGGAAAGTTAACTATAAAGGAGAACAGGATGAGAAAACACATGGAGGCAGCAAAAATCAAGTACGTTGCCGCCTTCTCTACGCCATGTTGGGCGGCATCATTTTTTCTAACAATCGCATTCATGTTCAATTCGTCGATAGACCTCAGTAATCGTCTGGCATTAGTCAGAGCCTGTTGAATTGTGGCGGGATTATTGGAAGTATTCGAAAATTGCTGGTAGGCACTGTTTAGCATATCCACTGCTTTTCCCTCACCGGGTTCGGTAATGTTTTTATTTTCCAACGCCAATTGTGCGGCAAATTCTTTGTTGGCGACTGGAGATAATGGAAGACTATTTTCTTCCAGAATAGCCCTCATTTTACCACTGAATTTTAAGCTTTTATAGTTATCCTTCAGCACCACCTTGGCACTGTCTGAGATCCGGTCCATAAAATACATGGACATTCCTCCAAAAATGAGGATGACCAAAAATAGGAAGCCAAATCCAAGTCGTAGTTTTGTTTTTATTTTCATGTGAGTACTCTTTCTATTGTCTTTTTTATTGAAGATGGGCTATCGGCTTTTCCTAAGATAAAATTACCAAATCCGTTTCCGTATCTGCGATACTTTTCAATAACTTGTTAAAAATCGCGGTCCGCATAATAACCTGTAACAAGCTTAAATGTGGCTTACCAATACAAATAGTGGTCACCTCTTTTTCTGCAGCAATCCGGGTGATGGTTTGGGTAATGTCATCGCTTTTGATTTTGATCACCTCGGCACCTAACTCTGTTGCCAGCTTGAAATTGTTGATCAAATGCCGCTGTAAGTCTAACTTGATTCTGTCTCCATTTTCAGCACTTCTTTGCACATACAACACAATCCATGGTGAGCGGTAATAAGAAGCCAACCGGGCAGTTTTGCGGATGATGACTTTTGCCGTTTCATGATTGGTAGAAATACATGCTAAAAATTTCTCCTGTCGCAGTTTGATCTGCTTGGGTACCTCTATATTAATCTTTCTTTCCAGGTGATGGGCAACTTCCTTTAGGGCCAGTTCCCGGAGCTGCAAGATCCGCTCCGGTTGAAAGAAATTATTCAACGCCCGCTCAATTTTACTTTGGTCGTAGATCTTGCCAGCTTTTAAACGGTCAATGAGTTCATCTGCAGTTAAATCTATATTCACAATTTCATCGGCAGACTCCAGGATTTTATCTGGAATGCGTTCTGTAATTGGAATCCCGGTGATGGTTTCAATCTCTTCATTCATGCTTTCCAGATGCTGTATATTCACAGCGGATATTACGCTTATTCCAGCCTCCAAAATATCGGAAACATCCTGCCAACGCTTGGAATTTTTGCTTCCTTCTACATTAGTATGGGCCAGTTCATCTACAATCACAACCTCTGGATGAATGTTAATAATGGCATTAACATCCATCTCTTCCAGTTCTTTTCCCTTATAGAAAATCTTTCTTCTTGGGATCACGCTAACGCCGTCCAACAAGGCATGAGTTTCCGCACGGTTATGTGTTTCTATGTACCCAATTTTCACATCAATCCCGTCCTTTTTCAGCGCATGGGCTTCCTGCAGCATGCGGTAAGTTTTCCCTACTCCGGCACTCATGCCGATGTATACCTTAAACTTTCCCCGCCTCGATTTTTTAACCAGATCAAGGAACTTCTTTACTGAACCAGATTTATTGTCGTCTTCCATGCAGTTATTACCATTTTAGCTGGATGTATCCTTCGCTATTAAGATACCATATTAAGACAACAATTAATCCTACGGCTAACCACAGGATTAATTTTGCAAGCGGATTTTTAAAAAGGTCCGGTGCCATTGTAGTGTGTTTAAAATGAAACTGCAATACTCGCAGTTAGCGCAGCATTATAATTAACGGCACTTAAATCTCTAACAAATATTTTATCCTTACTATCATATACTTTTCCTTCCAATCTCACTACGGCGTTACTGATCGGCGAATAATCCAGATTTAAAGAATAGCCAGTAGTTTTAAAACCATTTGGAGTGCCCGTTGAAATAAATACCCCGTTTTTGTCCTCATAGTACTCCACTCGGCCTGCCACGGCCCATTTTGGGTTAATTTTGTATTGGGCGATGGCTACTGGCGACAATACCTCATTCTTATCGCTATTTCCTTTTTGTTTTTTCTGAGTACCATAATCAAAGCCAAGGGTAAGTCCAAATTTGTCAGTCAACTGAAATATCCCGTATAGGTTATGATAGAATCTTTGGACACGAACAGAATCAGGACCTTCGGTACCCAAATAATTGCTATAATTTACAGTTATGGTACTGGTGGGTTTCCAGGTTAATTGCAAACCACCGGCGGGCTGACTATTCCCATTCTGGCGCGCCATTCTCTGCCAGCCGTTCAAATAGAGCACAGCCGCGGTAAACTTTCCATCGTCACTACCATAAGTAAGTTTTGCTCCAGATTCATAAAAAGGGGTATTTTCCGAAGCGATACCCCTGGTTAATACCCAGCAGTCTTTAGAGATGGCACTTTCAAAACCTATATGTGAAGAGAAAACTCCGGCATCCAGCCAAAGACTTGCAGATTTGGATAGCTTTAAACCGGCATTTGCCTCAAATATATTTTTCAATACCCCAGGCTCTGCGGCTAAGTTGGCATTTGCATAAGTCCCGGCCATTACCGCGAGGTTTGCGCGCAGCATACCATTGTCATAACTTCCTTTTATAAAACCGAGATTAAGGTTCACTTCATTATGGCGGTTGTGAGAGTAGATAAAGCCTGGCCTATTGTTATCTGCAGGTTTATTGAAATCATAACCAAAATATGTTTCCAGGTATCCGGTAACTTTTACTTTTGGCGCTTCTTGTCCGTATGCAATTGATCCAGCTGTTAATGCAGCAGCTAGTACTAATAGTTTTTTCATTTATACTCTTTTATGTTGATGTGCTCCTTATTTTTTTAGATCGTTTAATGCTAGGTTCAGCTTCAGTACATTTACTGAAGTTGGTCCAAACAGACCCAACAGCGGTCCTTGCGTATTTTTCACCACCAATTCAGCGACTATTCTTTCGTCGAGCTTGCGCAATGCAGCAACCCTTTTGATTTGGATAATGGCGCCCTGTTCAGAAATATTTGGATCAAGTCCGCTGCCCGATGCCGTAACCATATCTGCAGGAATGTCTGCTTTCTTAATCGTAGGATTGTATTTTAATAGCGTATCGATCCTATCTTTCACTTGTTGCAAATAATCTGCATTGGAAGGACCTTTATTTGAACCTCCGGAACCTGCCGCATTATAACCAACTGCAGATGGCCTGCCCCAAAAATATTCGGGCTTGGTAAATGATTGACCCAATAGCGCATAGCCTACTACTTTACCATTTCTGGTTATTTTTTCCCCACCGCCATTTCCTTTAGAAAAGCTCCCAGCAAATGCCACTATTATTGGATATATGACGCAAAGCAATACCATTAAAACTGCAGTTAAGCATATAGATTGTAAGATGTATTTTTTCATGATCTTTTATTCTTTAAAAAAGCTTATACAAATAAGCCTACCAGCAAATCGATTATTTTAATCCCAATAAATGGAGCAATTACGCCTCCTAAACCGTATATCAAAAGGTTCCTGCGCAAGAGCGCACTAGCTCCAATGGGCTTATAAGCTACCCCTCTTAATGCCAAAGGGATAAGGATGGGAATGATGATGGCATTGAAGATCACGGCAGACATGATTGCACTTTCCGGACTATGCAACCCCATGATATTCAGGCTCTGTAAAGCCGGGATTGACGCTATAAATAATGCAGGTACGATTGCAAAGTATTTAGCCACGTCATTAGCAATAGAAAACGTAGTCAGTGTACCTCTGGTAATTAGCAATTGCTTCCCAATTTCAACAATCTCAATCAATTTTGTAGGGTCATTATCCAAGTCCACCATATTACCAGCTTCTTTAGCAGCCTGGGTACCGCTATTCATGGCCACACCAACATCTGCCTGAGCAAGGGCTGGAGCATCATTGGTTCCATCGCCCATCATGGCCACCAGTTTTCCTAAAGCCTGCTCATCTTTAATGTAGTTCATTTTATCTTCAGGCTTTGCCTCAGCAATAAAATCGTCTACACCAGCTTTCTCAGCAATAAATTTGGCTGTCAACGGGTTATCTCCGGTAACCATCACTGTTTTTACGCCCATTTTTCTTAAGCGCTCAAAACGTTCGCTAATACCAGGTTTGATAATATCCTGCAATTCTATCACACCCATCGTCTTCTCGTTAACCGCAACTACCAACGGCGTTCCGCCATTTTTCGAAATAGCTTTAACCTGGTCTTCGGTTTCCATTGGAAAAGGATTTCCAGCCATTAGCACCATATTGCGGATGGAATCAAACGCTCCTTTACGGGTTCTTTTACCATCCGTAGTATCCAAGCCACTGGAACGTGTTTCTGCAGTGAATTTGATGAATGTTGATCCAGCAGGTGCTTTCATCACTTTGAAATCCTGGCTGACGGCTAATTCAAGTATCGATTTCCCTTCCGGCGTTTCGTCAGCCAATGAGCTCATGACACAAGCTTCTATGAAAGCTTTGCTATCTACACCCGGCGCAGGATAAAAATTAGTCGCCTTACGGTTACCAATGGTGATGGTACCTGTTTTATCTAAAAGCAGCACATCAATATCTCCCGCTGTTTCTACAGCCTTACCAGATTTGGTAATCACATTGGCCCGTAGCGCCCTGTCCATACCGGCAATACCAATAGCAGATAACAGTCCGCCAATAGTTGTTGGGATTAAACACACAAAGAGTGAAATTAATGCGGCAATAGTGATCGGGGTATTGGCATAATCTGCGAATGGTTTTAAGGTTACGCAAACGATGATAAACACCAGGGTAAAACTGGCCAGCAAGATCGTTAAAGCAATTTCATTCGGGGTCTTCTGCCTCGAGGCTCCTTCTACCAATGCAATCATTTTGTCTAGAAAACTCTCGCCAGGCTGGGTGTTTACCTGTACTTTGATCTGATCTGAAAGTACCTTGGTACCGCCAGTTACAGATGATTTGTCTCCCCCTGATTCACGGATTACCGGAGCCGATTCTCCGGTTATGGCCGACTCGTCGATGGTGGCTATACCTTCAATAATTTCTCCATCGGTTGGTATGGTATTTCCTGCTTCGCAGATAAATACATCACCCTTTTTTAACAGTGCAGAGGAACGTGTTTCAATATTTCCGTTCTCCAAAACCACTTTTGCAGGTGTTTCCTCGCGGGTTTTTCTTAATGAGTCGGCTTGCGCTTTACCCCTGGCTTCGGCAATTGCTTCGGCAAAATTGGCGAACAGTACAGTTAGTAGAAGGATAAGGAATATAAAGAAATTGTATAAAGGTGATCCCTGACCGGCATGACTAATGGAGTAAACGGTAACGTAGGCCATAATTAAAGTGCCTACCTCCACGGTGAACATAACGGGGTTCTTAATCATCACCCTGGGATCAAGTTTGATCAAAGACTGTCTTAATGCAGTTTGCACTAAAGCAGGTTCAAATAATTTATTTGATGAGGTTTTCATAATCTAGAAAAATCTATTTAAGCATGGAAAAGTATTCTGCCAATGGGCCAAGCGCCAAAGCAGGGAAGTAGGAAAGTGCATTCAGCACAACGATTACCGCGAAGGTCATCAGGCCAAAAGTAAGCGTATCTGTTTTTAGCGTACCTGCAGATTCAGGGATGTATTTTTTCGCACCCAATAACCCCGCTATCGCAACTGGTCCTATGATAGGGATGAAACGACCTATCAGCAACACAAATCCGGTGAGTGTATTCCACAATACATTATTGTCGCCTAAACCTTCAAATCCAGATCCGTTGTTCGCATTAGAGGAAGTCACCTCATACAACATTTCTGAAAACCCATGAAAACCAGGGTTGTTCAACCAATTTTTTGGTTGCACTGCCCATGCAGCCTCTCCGTGTGTAGTAAATATATAGCTGGCGATTGCTGTTCCTGCCAGTATTAAAAACGGACTCAATAAAGTAATAATAGCGGCAATCTTTACCTCCCTCGCCTCCACTTTATGACCTAAGAATTCCGGAGTACGACCAACCATCAGGCCTGATATAAACACGGCAATGATGAGGTAAATGAAGTAGTTTAAAACCCCAACGCCGCAACCGCCGTAAAAGGAATTGACCATCATACCTAGCAGCTGCCACATACCACTTAGCGGCATTGTACTATCATGCATGTTGTTTACGGAACCTGTAGAAATAATGGTGGTAACCGTACTCCAGTATCCAGAAATAGCCGGACCAAAGCGAACTTCTTTACCTTCCATGGCTCCAGTACTTTGGGCTATTCCTATTTTTGTAAGTGCGGGATTGCCACCAAGTTCTGAACTGACCGTTGGAATGAGCAACAGGAACATCCCTATGGTCATTACACCAAAAATGATCCATCCCAATTTGCGTCTTCTAATAAAAATACCGAAAGCAATTACCATGGCAATTGGAATAATTACCTGGGCAATCAGTTCTACCATATTGGTTAGGTAATTTGGATTTTCTAACGGATGCGCGGAATTGGCACCAAACCAACCGCCACCATTAGTACCCAAATGCTTAATGGCAATCATACCTGCGGCAGGACCCCTGGAAACATTTACGGTATCACCTTGTAATGATATAAATTGATCTTTAGCTTCATAGCTGGTAGGTGTGCCATTAAAAGCAAGGATCAAGGCCACCATTAATGATAAAGGCAGTAATAATCTGGTTATTGATTTAACAAAAAACTCCCAGAAGTTTCCCAATTTTTCACTTGTCTTGTCCCGAAAGGCTTTAAAAAACACCACCGCAGCGGCCATTCCTGTTGCACAGCTAACAAACATCAAAAACATCATGACCACGTGCTGGGTTAAATAAGTAACCCCGCTCTCGCCAGAATAGTGCTGCAAATCACAGTTCACTACAAAACTCATAATGGTATTAAAAGAAAGATCAGGAGTCATTCCCGGATTTCCATCGGGATTGAGTGGAAGTTTATCCTGAAAGATCAGGACAAAAAAGCCGTATACTAACCAAACCAAGTTGATGGTTAGCAGCGCTTTCATATGTTGCTTCCAGTTCATTTCTTCTTTGGTGTTAATTCCAGAAAGTTTAAAGATTCCGGATTCAATAGGTTTTAAAAAGTCTGTCCAGACTTTTTCTCCGGCAAATACCTTTGCCAGGTATTTGCCCAGCGGAATGGCAATCACCAGCGTTATGGCGTAGGTGGCTAAGATTCCAAATAATTCTGTGTTCATGTCTTGTAATTAAAATTTTTCGGGTTTAATAAGCACGTAGATCATATAAATGAATACGGCAACTGCGATTAGGAATAATGCGATCATAATTGTTAGATTTTTTCGAACCAGTCGATAGATTTGTAAACTACCCAGCAAAGGATCAGCAGGGCCAGGAATAATACGAGTGTTAGCATGATTTTTTCTTTTGTATCCAGCCTATGCCAATGAATATGCCATAAGATTTAATTAAATCATACTTAACTTACTATCAGCGATTTATGTCATCGATAGTAACATTACCGAACATTTACAACATAAAAACCCTTCCAAAATGAAAGGGTCTTTACCATATCGGGGCTATCGGGTTTAAAAACTAGCCGTTGGTATAATTATGCGGATTGCGTTGTTGAAAAAACGCCTGAATGTTCCGCTTCCCTTTCTAAGAGGAAATTTTCATAATCGATTTTAGATTGAATGGCGAGAGATTTTGCCACTTCTATTACCTCTGCCTGCCATTCAACCTGCTGATTACCGAAAGCCATGAGCTCATCAATTGTGGCAGAGCCGCCCATCCCCCCGCAGCGTAGCTGCGCAGATGCTGTTAATATAGCCATATCATCAACAACCTGGTAAATATCCCGGTATTTGTCCCGAATCATTTTGAATTCCAGCGTATCCTTCACTGGTTGCAGTTCCTGAATAAGAAAAGGCTCGTTCTGAAACATCGTGGCACTCAACAGGGATGCCGACATATTTTGCATGCGCTTTTGTATAGCAATAACACGTTCGGCTTCATTTTCCCAGCTAGGCTGCCGGGCTTTGTTAAATGGAGCTAGCGATGATGGAAAACACTGCTTCATCTCTACAAGTAGATATTTGCCCTTGGTATTGGTGCTTTTTAACAAAAATAAATATCGCTTCACTCCGATACTACCTGTGCCCGCAAGACGAAAAACTACATCTTTAACTTTATAATTATAAGGGCTGTCGCTGCTTCCGCTAACCCACTCAGCAATATGTGCTTTGAGTTCCTTTTTTAGTTCTTTATTTAGTTTAAAATGTCTTTCATGCTTTAGCGAAAGCACCATTTTATTACCGCTAGTTTCCGTCCGCTTTTGAAGTATGCCTGAATAACTGCTCTCCGCTGCATTATTAAGAAAATCCTTCACAATGCCTTTGGCTGTACGGGGGTCAATACTGACCGCCTTACCATCTTTCAAAGTACTAGAATAGCTTTTTACAAATAACAATGCCATATTCATAGCTTGATCATCACCTATAGAAAGGGTATCAAAAGCTATAAAAATGCTTGCCAAAAGACGCAGTACCTCCCAAAGGGCTGGCGCAAGTGCGGCCTCGTCAAAATCGTTCAGGTCGAAATAAACCAGCTTATTCTGAGCCTTATAACTACCAAAATTCTCCAAGTGAAGATCTCCACAAATCCAGGCCAGTGGTGATGCAGGAATTTTAAGCTTACTTAGCTGCTCATAGAAAAGATGACAAGTACCCCGGAAAAACCGAAAGGCATTCTCCGACATGGCTTCATATTTAAGTTTTACCATTTCAGGTAAGCGGCCTGCATTGAAGGCGGTGAGCTGAGCTTTAATCTTAGACATAGCTGATGGTTGTGCCGGGTATAACACCTCCATTTCAGGAATGTTTTTGCTCGTGGCTGCAACAGGTGCTTTTTATCTAGTGACGGCTATTTAAATAGTTATTCGATTTCTTACATTTGAATATTTGCTTACTGTAACCACAAAACGATTCAACAATAAGATCAAGACAAATGGACCGAAAAGAACTCTCAGAATTTACAGATCAGGAACTGCTAGATGAAGCAAAGAAAATGAAATCAAATTCTACAATTAACGCTGTGTTGATAGGCTTTATGATTGGGATTGTAGTGTACAGCGCTGTCAAACATAATTTAAGTTTTTTGACGCTAATACCGCTGTTTATCGCCTACAAATTATTGAACAATTCTAAACATCAAAAAGCCGTTGAGGAGATTTTAAGAGCGAGAAACCTGAAATAATCCTGAAACGCATTTAATATTCAGCGCTATTAAACTTTGTATCTAACCAATTGATGTGATTTGTCAAGACATTTTTCAGATAGGTCACTTCCCCTGCATAAGATCCTGCCAACTGAACTTCCCGGTACACTTTAGTATTTAAAATATTCCACCGTGAGAAGTTTCTAACCTGTGAAACTGCCAGCTTTTTTTCCAGCAGTGATGCAGTAGCCGGCAGGGTTTGCATTTTTGGCTTTAGTTCATTCCAACGAGATCTAATTTTTTGTCTGAAGGCTGGATCTTCCATCAGTCGCTTAATCCACATTTTAGGATCAAAACCAGCATTGAACATCAACTTGTTTGTATTGTCGCCTAAGCGATCGTCGTTATTTATTGCGATATCAAAATCCCAAACAGGCCCTGTATAAATTTTATCATCATTTGCTTTCTTATAAAGATAAGTGCTCCAGAAAGCATCCGGGTTACCCATCACCTCATTCACAATATAATAATTGACGTAAGAATCTACGTCAAAGTATTTTCTGTATCCGGCTGCCGGATCAGTAAAATTATCGGCGAATAGCGCGTTTTCAAATTTCTGCACATGGTTTACAATGTAGTCTCTTTGTGCTTGCGTAATCTTTTCATCAGGGTATTTAATGGTGATAGGCATACCATGTTGTGTACTAAAATGTACCGGCTCTCCTTCAGCAAAACCATCTTCTTCCAAAAGGTATCCACCGTCTTCCACGTCCACCTGGCTCTTACCTTCTTTAACCTGTTCTGTAAGCAGGTAACTACCATTGTACGTACCGTTAAGATATACTTCTACGAATCGTGAATTTACCGTGAATGTTAATCCTGAATTTCTGGAAGCCACAAAAGCAAGCTCGTTTCGCATTAAGCTTTTGTCGGCATAATTGGCTAACAATACCCAGTTCTTATTTTCAGGCATTCCCAAAATGGCATATTTTTTATCTAACTTGATTCGATAGGGTTTTTTAGGCATTCCCCAGGTTGAATTACCTCTGCCTTTAATCTCTGTTTTACCTTCAAAAACAATATCTTTAAAATTGCTTACGATCTTAATGGAACCAGTTACGTAAATATCTTTACTGTCGATCGGCGTACCGCTCGTATTAATATAGAGAGCTGATATGCCATTATCGCTAAATTTGACGACATAACTCTTCTTACTCTGATCTTCTGCCGTGACCTCATATGTAACCAGTTTAGTAAAATCATTTGCTGTTACATTACTTACTTGATCAGTAGTGCCAACTGCTATTTTCACGCCATCGTAAGTAAATTCAGGTATGAGCGAGCTAATATCCGTTCCTGCAAATGCGCTTGCATAAATCGTATCGCCCTTGATCTCAGCGATTACATCGTTAACTAAAATAGGGTTTTTACTTGCTTTGAAAAATAAGGATTTGATTAATTTATCGGCCTTTAAAACTGGCTTTTCAATTATAATTTCAGCTTGTTTATCTTTTTTACAAGCTGAGAAGGCGGCAAAGAACATCAATAAGCAGACGATCTTGCTGTATTTTACTACAGTTAACATATCCCTGGGGTTCAATTTGGTTACTATGTTAAATATAGAAATAAATACGCAATGATAAGTGTTGGTTAACTCTGTTAAATCTGCACATTAAAGGCGTTTATCTAGAAATAACCGAACTTGGTCTAAAACATCCTAGTAGCTATTTATTAATGATTCTATTTGTTAAAGCAAACAGAACATAGCAAGAAAAACTAGATGAGCGAACTCGTAATTGAAACGCGCGGACTAACGCACTATTTTGGTCAGCAAAAGGTTGTAGACAATCTCAGTTTAAAGATTGAAAAAGGAAGTATTTATGGGTTTCTCGGACCTAATGGTGCAGGAAAAACAACCACCATTAAAATTCTTTTAAACTTGCTAAAATCGGCTGAAGGCACTGTTTATCTTTTTGGAGAAGAGATTAACAGCAACAGAATAAAATGCCTGAAAAGACTTGGAGCATTGGTAGAACAACCTGCTATCTATTCGCACTTGACGGGAAAAGAAAACTTGATTAACAGGTGCATTCTATTGAGCATTAGTAAAACGAAAGCTGATGAAATACTGGCTTTGGTTGGACTTACAGAGGCAGCAGATAAAAAAGCTGGCAAGTATTCTCTCGGGATGAAACAGCGTCTGGGTATCGGTTTGGCTTTACTATCTGACCCGGAGTTGCTACTGCTCGACGAGCCCACTAACGGCCTTGATCCAAATGGAATTATAGAAATCCGCAACATGATGATCGAATTGGCCAGCAAACATGGCAAAACTATCCTCGTTTCCAGTCACCTGCTTAGTGAAATTGAAAGAATTGCCACCCATGTAGGCATCATTAATAAGGGCAAGTTGCTCTTTCAGGGCACAATTAGTGAACTTCAGAACCTCAACAAACCAATTTTAGAAATTGAGATCTCAGATACGGCCCAAGCCTCTGAGTTCCTGATTTCAAATGGCTTTGAGATCAATACGATTGAAAAAAAGAAGTTAAGTTTGCTATTTAAATCGGCCGAGGAAAGTGGAAAAATAAATACGCTGCTGGTTCAGCATGGTTTTACTGTCTCAAGTATATATCAGGTTAGAAAAGACCTGGAACATCTATTTTTGGACATTACAAAAAACAATTAATATGCGCTCATTATTTATATCCCTGAAATCTGAATTTTATAAATCCAGGAAAACTTTGGCATTTTGGGCAGCCATTCTCCTGCCTTTATTAATTTGCTCGTCAATCGCTTTCGGCTTCTATAGTCAGTCCGCGAAAATTTTAAAACTCGGCTATCCTGCCGAAGTTTTATGGATGACCTATAGCGGCTCTGCCCTAGGCGTAATGGGTATGTTGATATTACCATTCTACGTACTTTTTATGGCTTTCTCCGTAAATAATATCGAACATAAGAATGATACCTGGAAAACGTTGTTTGCACAACCGCTAAACAAATTCTCTATATACGGTGCGAAATACCTGTATGCCTTGCTACTCATATTTATTTGCCTTGCACTATTTGTTTTGCTGACCTACATGTCGGGAAATCTTTTACATTATCTGGTAAAAGGTTTCAAATTTAATGAGTTTAATCCTTTAGAATCACTTTCAAAAATATATTTGAAGTTGTTCTTAGCCTCACTTGGCATCCTCTCCCTGCAATTCATTGCCAGTTTAATATGGAGTGATTTTTTAAAACCTATGGGTTTAGGGTTTATTGGAATTATTATGGGCATCATTGTAGCAACAAAACACTGGGAATATGCCTATATGATACCATATAGCCATCCGATCATGACGCTATCTGCCTCGAAAGGGAAAGATTCAATCTATTTTTCACAGGAAATATACAGTAGCTTAATCTATGCAGCTGTATTCTTCATATTTGGATACTTTATTGTAGCAAGAAAAAGTATAAAATAGCGAGAGATGTTAGAAAAAACAATGACAACTGACCCATTCTTTCAAAAAATCAGAACTTACGCCCAGCTGACAACAGAAGCTGAAAATGCCTGGTTGAAACTGCTCAAAGAAAAGACCTATCAAAAAGGCGATAACTTTATAACAATGGGAAATATCCCTAAAAAAGTTGCGTTTGTGGTAAAGGGACTATTTGCCCAGCAATACCTTAACGAGGCTGGCGAAACCATCATCAAATACTTTTTCCCCGAAAGCAGAATTGCCGGTTCAATACCTGCGACATTGGCACAGTCAGAAAGCTTATTTGACATCGTAGCGCTCGAAGAGACCACTGTTTTGGAATACAATTTTATCGAATTCAAAAAATTGGTTGCAACTTATCGTGATGTCGCAGAATTTTACATTCGTTATTTGGAGCGGCACTGGATTGTTGACAAGGAACCTTATGAAATTTCGCTGCGCGGCGACGTGGCTAAAATCCGTTATGCCGATTTCCTGAGGAAATACCCTGAACTTGTCAAACGCTTAAAAAAACACCACATCGCATCATATTTGGGTATTACACCAACACAGTTAAGCCGAATTTTCGGTTACAGTAAATAAATTTTGCTTTCTCAACATTTGTAAAGGGTTTTTCTTTTCAGCCGCTACATCTTTGTATCATTAATCACTTAAAATACAAAGAAATGAAACAAGTATTTATCAATTTAGCCGTAAAAGACGTTGTAAGATCAATGCACTTTTATACCCAGCTCGGGTTTACGATCAATCCTCAATTTTCTGACGATCAGACAAAATGTATGGTCTGGAGTGAAGGAATTTTCCTAATGCTCATGAGCCATGAAAAGTTTGGTTCATTTACCAGTAAGCCAATTGCCGACACAAAAAACAACATCGCCGGATTGTTTGCTCTATCCGTTGATAGTGTGGAACAGGTAAATGATACCATAGAAAAAGGACTAGGCGCCGGAGGCATAGAACCAATGCCTGCGATGGACTATGGCTTCATGCAATTGCGAAAAATCGAAGACTTTGATGGCCACACCTGGGAAATATTTTTTATGGACCTCACTAAAATGCCTAATCAGGATGAGCAGTAACCGCTTAAACATGCGATGTTATGGCGTATTTTGCCAGTAGAATGGTCAGCTTAATAAAAGGGGAAACCTTTCGATTTCCCCTTCAAGTGCACCAAATTCAGCAATGGCATCTCATGTAGAATATTGGCACAACAGATTTTCCAATATGGGATTGCTGCTGAACTTTTAGAAAGGAATTTTAACATTGTTTAACCTCCCGTCACGGTCGATGCGTACTTAAAAGCATTGAATCTTACTCCTCTTGGGATTGTCTATTTAAACGATTGGCAAAACAAAGTACTTTTAAAGTGGTTGTCAAATAAACTAATTAAAAATTAAATTATGAACAACAACGAAAATTCGGGACGTAGAGATTTTGTTAAAAAATCGATTACCGGTACGATTGCTATGAGTGCTGGCTTGTCACTCGCAGCCTCATTACTTGATTTTTCAGAAGCTAATGCGGCAGAAGCTGGCTTAACTGGAATTAATGCAGCTGCAGCTGCTAATGAAAAGGAATTTAGAATGGGTGTAATCGGACCTGCTGAACTTTCGCTCATAACAAGCCAAATAGCTTCTACAAAAGCTACCAACAAAAACACAAAGGAATTTGCAGGTTTTGAACTTACTGAAGCAATTGCTGTTACCGGTGTTTTGAAAGATTTAGGAACTCCTGTGCCTCCTATGAATGCTAAAGCAAAAGCAACTTTGGCAAAGATCAAAAACACTCCGGCTGGATTGGCGTTTGATAAAGCTTACATTACAGCTCAATTGGAAAATCATGAGTTTTTGCGTGATCTTGCTACTAGTTATTTAAGCAAAGGAAAGTTAGCCGGACCTGCTGAAAGTCAGGGCAGACACTTAGCTACCTTATCTTTAGCGGTATTTAAGGAACACGTAGCCATCACCAAAAGGATTTTGGCTGAATTGGGCTAACGCAAACTATTATTGCCAATTACATTGTGTCTCGTCCTGCTATAGCTTGTCATAAGGCCCGGTATAAGTTTCGCTTTACAACAAGCAAAGACGATATATATCCATGAACTAAAAAAGCCTTTAGAAATCATCTAAAGGCTTTGTAAAAATTTGCAAGAATCTTTCCCACTTGGGAAACTTTGTTTGTGCCCCACGATATATCCCGAACGAACCAATTTCCTGAAGATTTGAAGGTAGTTGCGGAGATAAAAAGATATATCGATGGTATAAGAAATACGCGTTTAAAGTTTCCGAAACATTGATTTTTACTTCATCAATGCTCTGAGCTTAACATAAAAAATGGCATCCCATGTGGGAAATCGGCAATGTGGAATTCCCCATATGGGATTTCATTAAAAGATCAGATAGTGACAGAATTAACGTAGCAATGCGGAACGCAACTTATTAACAATTTCAGCAACTTCCGAGCCATAGTACGAATTTTGCATATGGCATCCAACGCCCTCAATGAAATCGTCATTATCTAGCATACTCCCAACTTCATTCCGAAGGTATTGACGTACATCCTCAGGTGCATTGCTCAGCTTTGATTCCAGATCATGGCATTGCTCAAAAACAAAAACCATGTCTTCAAAATCATGACTTGCTCTAAAGTTTCTTTTGCCTCGGGATTTAAAGGCCTCCCATTTCGATGCGAGAAAGTAAGGGACACTAAAAATTTTAACTGACATTTCACCATCAATTTCTATTGCTTCAGCAAATTTAAATCCATCCGGATACCAACGGTTGCTAAAACCAATTACATTTGGATCCGTAGGCATGATATCTACCGCTAGGCCATGAATCTTAAACCGGCAAATTACTCCTGACTCCATGTCATTAATAAAACCCAACGCTATCATTTTCTCACTTATCTCTGCATATCCTGCATAAGTAAGTAGTTCTACAACAACATCTACATCTTCTGTCGGCCTTACATCGTCAGTACGATCCGGGAAAGTAGCATAAAGTGCGACAGTCGCCCCTCCAACAAATACAAAAGGACGATTGAGCCCTTTCAATAATTTTGCAATATCTCTAATCCTGATGATATGTTCATGCATTTTTAATCATCCTTTCTAATTCTTTTATAGCCACATCTTTTTCCCTTACTTTTCCAATTCGCATCACGTCTAAAAGAGCTAATAGATGATAGAGGTTTTCATCGGACTGTACGGCATCTATAGCACCAGGATACAGTGGAATAATACTACCGCCCCGTGTATTTCCTTTAGCATAAGGCCAAACCAAATGTTCACTAGAGACAATTCTTTTTGCCATAAAAGGCGATGACCATGCAGTTGGAATACCTACCGCCATCGGTCCTTTAATTGCCGGAAACACATATGGAAATCCATACTGTATAAACTCCAGCAAAGCTGATTTCATAACTTTCCTTTTACTTGGATCTATTAGTCCTGCAATAGCTGATCGTTGTAATGAATAGCTCACTTCTGCCTGGCTAATATTTAAGGCTTTCGCAATATCTTTATTGAGCCAATTATTTTCCAAAATACTTATTTTAAGCAGCACAGCTAAGTCTTGAGGCCGCATTCCATTGTGTACCATAACGTAAAGGTAATAAAATTCACAATTCATGAATCATGAATTGTGAATTTTATTACCTTTACCAGGGAGAATCAGGCGAGAGATTTATTTCTATTACCTTAATAGCAACAATCTCCTCTTTATGAAGTAAATATCGAAAGTGACTTTCCCCAATATAATGCTTGATTACCCTCTTGTTACTATTTCCTTCAGAATAGTTGAGTTCTGTTTTAAAAATTATTTGAAACACAATATTCAACACTAAGTAATCTGTAAAAATTTCATCAAATTCATAATCATCTTCGTAAATTTCAAAGTCAAATATCTTGTAATTCTCAATCGTTTCCGGCATTGACAAGTTACTAATAGAATAATCACTCTTCGATTTACTATATAGATTTTCGCTAATTAGCTTTATAACTTCATGAATATTGATATTTGACCCTTTCCAGTCGTTTACCATATAGAATATTTAATATTCAAATTGCCCTCTAACACAAGACATTTTAAGATGCAAATTCTACAACTTAGTAAGTAGATTTGAACAAGAAAAGCCTTAGATTTCTCTAAGGCTTTTCTTGCTAGTGCCCCAGGATATACTCCGAACGAACCAATTTCTTCAAGATTTGAAGATAGTTTCGGAGATAAAAAGATATATCGATGATATGAGAAATACGCGCTTGAAGTTCCCACAACGCTGATTTTTGCTTTCTCAATACTCCGAGTTCAACATCAAATCTGGTATCCCATGTGGGAAATCTGCACAGAAGGATTTTCCCATATGGGATTGCTGTTAAACTTTTAGAAGTTGCTAAAAATTATCAGGCAAAACTACACTTTGAGTAAACCCTTACTAATCGAGTGAAAGGGAAACCTAAGTCAGATTTAGTGTAAAGCAATAGCAGTGTAAGACACTTTGTGATCTACTATTAATGTAGATTATCAAACTTTTTTATACTTAACTTTAACTATGAGGTTTGAAGTTCATTTACCCTGTAGTCAGTTACTTCCTTACATCAAACACCTGATCGTTTCTGAAAATGAAAACGCAGCGACTTATACCGTACTTCCTGATACTGCCCTGGTAATTGGCTTCCAATACAGTGGCCGGTTGTCTTACATTGAGCAAAGTCTTGAGAATCCGCTCTCCCCTGCCGGTATTACAGGCCTAAGAGATTCCTGTCGTGTGTTTCAAAATACTGCTGGAATTGGTTCCATTTTAGTGGTATTTCGCGAAAACGGTGTTGCTCCCTTCCTCAAAATGCCTTTGAACGAATTATTTGGTAAAAGTGTTTCTCTGGAACATTTTTTTTGTCAGTCTGACTTAACCGAACTGCAGGAAAAATTAATGGGTTGTAATACCGACCAATGCAGAATCAGCTCTGTGGAGCAATTCCTAATCCATCATTTAACGGACCATCCATTGGATCTTATGGTTAGCCAGGCATTAAAATACATACATCAATCAAATGGAACTATCCGGATTAACGAGCTGGCAAAACTACTGAATACCAGTGCAAGCCCTCTAGAAAAGCAGTTTAGACGAGTTGTGGGTGCCTCACCCAAAAAATTTGCAACGATTGTGCGTGCTAAAAATGTACTGGACGCAATGGACAATGGCAAGCAAGGATATGCCGAATACCTATCCTCATTTTATGACCAGGCACATTTCATAAAAGACTTTAAAAAGTTTGCTTCTGTTACTCCAGAACAATACCTGAAAAATTTGAGATAAACGGATTTTTACAATCACCGCCTCCGCTACAAAAGTACTTTTGAACATCAAATTCATTAAAAGATGTTTACAGTAAATCAAATTAAAGCGGCTCATGCTAAAGTTAAAAGTGGGGCCGATTTTCCTGCCTATGTAAGAGAGATCAAATCATTAGGATTAGTTCACTATGAATTTATGGTTAAAAACGGACAGACTACCTACTACGGTGCAGATGGTTTTCTAGTAAAAGGCGAACCGATCTACCAAGAAAAGGTAATTTCCAATCTGGCAAGTCCGTTATTAGTGCGACAAACTATTGCTGACCATCAACAGGGTAAAAGTGATTTTATGACTTTTTGCAACCTGGTAGCCGATGCGGGAGTAGAAAAATGGATAGTCAATGCACTGACAATGGTTTGTACATACTACGATGTTAATGGGCATTGTATGGTTGCTGAGCCTATACCAGAAAGAGAGTATTGAAATTAAGGTGATTAAGCGATCAGGTATACGCGCCGCTGAAATACACTGTTAAAGTATATGATGGTGTAATTTTACCAAAATATACACAAACAACTCAGGTTTACCAAAATCTGAGTTGTTTATAGATTAGCCTTAGATAACTAGTATTATAAATCTTTCAGGAAACTAATAATCTCAGTTTCATTTACAGCTATAGAACTTGTCCTGCTGAAGCGGGCCATATTAATTCCTAGGAATTTTCCTTCCAAATCAAATATGGGTCCACCGCATTCCGACGGCTTCAATTTGCCGTCGTGAACAAATGCATTTAGAAACCCGTCTCTTCGCTCGCTTTTCCCGTCTAGGAACTTTTCTGCTATGTGGGTTCCCATGATTGCTGGTCGCTTGGCCAAAGGAATCTTCAGCCTGTTGATCCCATTGCCAACATTTGTAACAAGATTAAGTGTATCATTAGGGAAGTTGCTCTGCACTTCTTTGACGAACAACTGGGGCTCCAAAAATGGCATTCCATTTAGGCTAACTATTTCCTGTCCAACAGTAAGGTTAGCTCTTTGCGCAGGACTGTTTGGTTGAATAGTTACCAAAACCAACTTGTCATTTTGGCGTTCCACAACAGCTCCAAGATATCCGGCGTTATTAACGCCGCGCAGGTTAATTCTAGTAGTTCCGATCACACTCCAGACATCTTGCTTTCCGGGTTGAGGAGAAACAATCAAGCTTCCCAGGTCATTAAAAGAGATTGAATCAGCGGTTGTTCCAAAACTGATGCCTTTGCCCAGATCCAGGTCGACTTCCAAAAGCACTAAATCCTTGCGCATACTTCTCTTAATGACTTTTGCAGGATGCGTCTTGCCACTTGCCAATTCTATCAAAGGATTGCTCCCCACCATCGAGCTCTTGCTCACCAAATATCCCTTACCCTTTTTCGCGACTGAAACATTAATGTTTCCAGCCGATATCACCGTACCAAGTATTGTCCGTACTGAATCGTCAACCTGGCTACTTACTTTTAAAGCTAGCTTTTCAAATTTTGATTCCAAGTCAGGGAATGCAAAGCCAGAAATGCCTTTTTCAGAAAATATTGGCTTTCTGGCAAGCATGGGGTCTATTGTAACTGAATCTGCTGAAGGCAATTCGACGTATGCTTCGGGTTTTTGTAATGCAGACCAGTATTTTCTAAATAAGTCTACAGGTACTTCGTAATTGTTTTCAAGGGCAAGATCAATACTACTGTGAATCCCAACAACCCTCCCAAACAAATCGAATACTGGTCCTCCGGAATCTCCCGGTTCCATCAAACAGGTACTTCTAAACCTACGACCGCGTTGTGCGTTCAGCTCTGCTACGTATCCTGCTCTAATGACTTCATAAGGATCCATGAAGCTTCCTGGATAAGCAATACTTATAACAGGTTCGTTAACCGCGAGTGACGATGACCAGCCCATTTCCGCATATGCCCAGGTTCCTAGTTCATTAATTTTCATGATGGCAACATCAATCCTCCGTATACCACCAAGTCCGGTAGCAGTAAATTCTTTGCCATTTTGAAAAGTGACCAGATAAGTTTGGTTTGGTGTACAAGCATGCGCTGCAGTCAGTATTCTACCTTCTTTATCAATTACGACTCCGCTGAAGCGACTTCCTGTTTTGGTCTTTGTCTTGATATCGTAACCATTGATAAGCACCGTTGCTGGATGACCTTTTGATACAGATGCATGCATGTAAGATTCTAATCTCAAAAGCTCTTTTTTTCCCTGCCCGAATGATTCAAAACTCGCGATCAATAAAAAGAGTATCGCGATGGCGGTATGTATTTTTTTCATATTAAATTTATGTGAGAATGTGTACTGGGAGCACCCTTATCTATTTGATACGCTCCGCTAATTGCCTCTGTAATTCTTCTCCACGAATGTTCTTTGCTACAATTTTACCTGTAGGATCTATAAGGAAGTTGGCCGGAATGGCGTTGATTCCGTACTTTTTTGCAATTTCATTTGCCCAGTATTTAAGATCCGATACGTGTGTCCAGGTTAGTCCATCTTTTTCAATCGCTGCCAGCCATAGGTCTTTTTTTCCAGGCTGATCCAGCGATACGCCAAGTACTGTAAAGTTTTTATCCTTGAACGTGTTGTAGGCCTTCACTACGTTAGGATTTTCGGCACGACACGGGCCGCACCATGATGCCCAGAAATCAAGTAGCACGTATTTCCCCTTAAAGTCCGACAGCTTAACTGGCTTGTCATTTACGTCATTTTGGGTGAAATCTAGCGCATAAGCACCGATAGCGGTGGCTTTTGCCGATGCAATAACCCGAGCAAGATCTACACCCTCAGGCAATCCCGTCAGCTGTGCTGGCATAGATTTAAATACCTTTTCAGATTCAAGAATATATTTGTCATCTGAAACAAGCTGTTTTAATACGCCAATTGTTATAAATGATCGTGGATTGCTTTTGGCAAAATTCAACTGCACAGCCTTCCATTTGCCCAAAACGCCACTGTATTGTTCCGAGATAGCTTTTTCTTGTCCCTTTTTTTCCTCTGCTGTAAGCTTGGCAAACTGCGTCCGGATAACTGTCATCTCATCTAATAATGCCTTACTAGAAGCCTGCAATTTAATATCTTCAGTATTTGTGATGGAGCCGACGACCGTCGAGGTTTTTAGAGAATCGTTACCAATTATTTGTATAGTTGATGGCTCTAGGTAAAAGCTCAAGCGGTCCAGTTTTGCGCCTCTGGTTCTCGTGCCTGCCGCAGGTTGACCATTAAGTGAAAGGTCAGCTTTCACTGGTGAGACAAGCGTCCCGACAAATTTGAATGATCCCTCAGCGACGTTGGCCGAGTCGACAATGGCCTCGCCTTGTAGACGATATGAAAGGAAGATTTTGTCTCCCTTTTTTAGATTTTTGACGGAACCTTGTATTGTGAATTGCTTTTGAGCAAAAGTAATTAGGGGTAATAACGCCACAAGGACGAATATAATTCTTTTCATTTTATGTTGACTAAAAGTGTTCAGGTTTGATTAGTAAATAATTTTCACGAGAATGGCCGTCTCGCAAAAAATCTATGGCCTTTTACCACATATTTTGGAGTTTACTGGCGCCTCGATAAGCGCACCCAGTGGGCGTAATATGTCTTGCTAATTGTTTTTTGCGTACTCGATCATGTTTGAAAGTTCGACGACTGCGGCATCGTCTCCGCCATGGAATCCAGTCACGTTAAAGCGAATATTTCCTTTTGCATCGATAATGAACTTCTGGGGTATCCCCTTCACCCCAAACGCATCAACGGCAATGTTGCTAGTTGTCTTTTTTGTCGTGTCCTTTGGATCGATGTATAAGTCGAACGAATAATGATTAGCCGCCAAATATGATTTCGCGTCCTCAAGAGGCGTATTTGTTTCTTCCCATGTGTGAATAAACAGAAACTTTACGTTTGGATCGTTCTTGTATTTATTAACAGCAAGTTGCATCGCAGGAAATGATTTCTTACAGGGCCCGCACCAGGTTGCCCAAAAATCAATCACAATCGTCTTGCCCTTGAAATCTGCCAGGGAAACGTTCTTGCCTTTGACATCTTTGACCGTAAATGCCGGAGAGGGTTTGTTCATCACCTTTTTAAGGTAATCGCTCGCAATTTTTTCGCTAATACCTATTTCGACTTGCGCCACGTATGCCGCTCCATCTTTTCCAGGATTGAGCTTCGCATACGTATCTGCCAACGTCTTCTTCAGCTCAGCATTCCCTTGCCCTGCTTTCACAAGCTTGTCTAGGATCGGAAACGCTTCCTGATAATTTCGCAACCTATACAAAAGCAATGCGTACACCTTTGCTTTGTCTGTATTTTTTCCTCCACTGAATTCGTAAGCACTTTTGATATACGGGAGCGCAAGTTGATCGTTTTTTTCATATATCAGTATCGTACCGTACGCGTCCTTCATCTCGCTGTATAACAGTTTATCTTGGGATGCCTTTGCACTTCCGTCAGCTGGAGTAGTTTCGATAGCCTTGAAGCGTTCTAATTCTTCTTTCAAAAACCCACCGCCCAGTTCTGGCGATCTTCCAGCGACATTGACGCCAACATGATACGCCGCTGTTAATCTCTGATTAGGATCTTGTATGAGCCGCATGTATTTTATCGCTGTGGGTACGTGTTCTTTTTCCTTTGCAAGGGTATACAATATGCCGTTGTAGACACGGTCGATATTTCCCAAGGGGAAATCCTTCTTGTAAGTCGCGAGCATGGTTTCTTTCTTTGCGAGATCCTTTTCCTTATAGAGATCATTTATAAGTTTATCTTCCGCCACACGTCCTTTTGGATACCTTTTTAGGGCAACGTTTTGCGCGCTATCTAATTTTTCTACCTGCCGGATTGCCCGGTAATATTCAATTACCAGCGATAGGTCCTTTTCAGTTCCGCTTCCAAGAACAGCGAGTTGTTGGCTTAGCGCTGAAGCATCTTTTTCATTCATCAATGCTGTCAAAGCCGGATCTCTTTGCTGCTGTGCAAAGGTACTCGCAACTGCGAGTACCAATGGAATTATTAACATTCTTTTCATTATCACCTATTTTAGCAACGCTTTGTATGCTTCCAGTTTCTTTTGATAATCAGTTACGGTATAGTCGAAAACACGTCCGGCAAATTTCGGATCCTTTGCTTCGACCTTTGCTAGCTCTACAGCTTTTTCTTGCGTTGCGATAGCGTCAGGGACTTTTCCCACTTTTACTTGCGCAGTAGCAAGTTTTGTCAGCAAGTCTGAGGTAGGTGACTTTAGCCCCTGGATGTGGTCAACAGCAAACTGGTAAGCCGTAGGAGACATTCCCTCTCGCTCCATGATCGTGGTAGCCGCCATGATCGCAAGGTTGGGATTCAATTTTCCGATCTCTTCGGCATACGCTAATGCTTCGGCTTCAGGAAATTTATTCAGCATAACATTAAACCTTTTTGTTCGAAGCATTGTCGCAAGCCACGGTGTTTTTTTTATGTGGGATTCAATAAGTTCAAATGCTTTGACATAATCCTGGGCATTGATGGCAGCCTGCACTTCATTATTTGCGGTATTCATTGCCTTAGTTTGGTCGTCAAGAATCTTGTTTTCCGCGTCTAAATCCTTTTGATATGCAATTGGATCGTATGTCCCGTTGAGCATCGGATCGATGTGTTTATCAAGCTTTACCGGATGTCCGATCCATATGATCTTTCCATTCTGAACGACAAAGGTAGTGGGGATTCCAATGATTCCTGCTGGCCTAAGCCATGTATTTACCATATCCATCGCATTGTTATCCGCGATGATGTCATACTTCATCCTATTCTCACTACTTGCAACAAACCGCATCACGTTGGGCAAGCTGGTTTCATAGGGTTTGGCACCAACCTTTTCCCACACATTTACCCCGACGAACGTAGCCTTGCCCTTGTATTTTTCAGATAGTTCTGATAGGTGAGGCATCGCAGCGATACAAGGGCCGCACCAAGTCGCCCAAAATTCAAAGATATATAGGTGTCCATCTTTATATTTGGTAATCGGTTCTCCCTTTATCCATTTTGCATACGACAGCTTGGGGGCAATATCACCCATTTTCAATTTAACTGGTGTCTGAGCGACGGCTGTCATCCCCATCGCAATAAGAAATACTATTGTTAAAATTCTGTTCATGACTTCTATTTTAATAAGTGTTTTGTACCAATTTATTTCCACTTGCGATAATTTCTGTTCTTGGAATCATCAAGGCATATTTTCGCGAACCCGGTGTCAGTGTGTAGGTAACTAACGGCAAGGTCTGCTGCACCGACACACCATTAAGTTGGTAGAACTGTCTGGTGATAGTTTTGTTGTCAGTTGGATCTTCATTATGGTTCAGTCTTCTTAAGTCAAACCAACGCATACTAAAGGGAAGTTCTCGTCTACGCTCTTGAAGGATCTTAGTGATAGCTTCAGGCTTAGTCGAGGCCGTTAACAATGGCGAAGGAATTGCCGGGGTGACGCTTGCGTTTTGAGGCTTCAGCCTTTTGACTCTCAAAAGATTGACTGTCGTCATCGCCTCAGTCACACGATCAAGCCTTGCCAACGCTTCTGCTTTAGTCAAAATCGTTTCCGCGACAGTCGTTCCGCTCGTTAAGTTTGATAGCCCAAATTGGTTATAGCTTAGGTTTGGATTGGTAATTCCATACAGTGCTCCCCCGTTTTCAACTACATGATAGATATATCTCCAGTCATTAGACTTGTCGAACAGATCCAGTAGATCGGTTGATGGTGTTATCATCCCATTGTGTGTCGCTTGTCTGTGCCAAGTGGTTTCTTTCCAGGCTATTTCTACCGTTCCGTATGTCACCGGGAAATTCGTTTGAGAGGTAGAAAAACCCATCTCAGTGTTGTAATCTACCAAAGCACTATATAGGTTGAGGGAAATCGTAGCGTATTTCTCTGCCTCCTGATAATTGTTGCGATGCAGGTAATATCTCGCCGCGAAGGCATTGACCCCGGCAGTGTTGGCCCTCCAACTTCTTGGAGTCGTACCGATCACCAGTGGCGTGGTTATTTTCAGTGCTTCCTGTAAATCCGACTCAATCTGTTCGTAAATTTTAAAAAGTGGAACTCTCGTCAGATCTTCTTCAAAACTACTGCTCAATTTTAAAGGCAGGCCAGGTTCATTTTTGTTTGCATCGGTAAACGGTAGGCAATATGTATTTGCCAGGATCCAGTAATTAACAGCTCTCACAAAATGTGCCTCAGCTTTTAGCCGAGCCTTGTCCTCTTCGGTGCCCTTCACTTTGGAGAGCGCACTGAGAACTAAATTTGCAGTGAACACCCTTCCCCAATTGAACGTCCAATCTCGATTTTCCACAGTTTCCTGGAACGTCCTGTCCCAAGTAAATGCATACGAAGTGTTTAATCCGTATAGGAATGAGGCAGTAGTCATATATTCAGGGTCTATTCGCGTATCGTCCGTTCCGAATAGCCGCCACCATGCTTGGTTCTCGTTATTCATAACTGTGTAATTTTCCAGTAGCGCGTCGAGGTTCTGGGTGCTAGTAACCTCAATCGCACTACTTTTCGAAGGCGGTTCGTCCAAATATTTTTTGCACGAGCTAATGAAACCTGCGCATGCCAATAGGCCAACGCAACAAATCATCTTCATATATTTTGTTTTCATCTGTTTGATAATTAAAGTTGAAGTCTAAGACCAAAAGTGTAACGAGGAGTCGGGTTTATGGACCCCAAGAGATATTCAGGATCCTCATCATAGTGATTGTTAGTAATAGTCAGTAAGTCGTTGCCTTGTGCGTAAAGTCGTAGTCCCGAAAGTTTAAGCTTTCTCATGAATGCAGGATTTACGTTATAGCTCAAACTAATTTCCTGAAAACGTATATGGTTGGCATTAGTAACCAAATAGTCCAAAAACCTATAGCGCGACCATGTTTTGTATGAAGCGTCATTCGGATCAGTAGGCAACGTAAGTATCTGTGCTGGATCTCCGTTTAATACTTCACTTAGCCTCGCATTCGGTAATGTTTTAAAACCATTTTGGTATGGGTAGTTGAAACTAGACCTGCGAAATACGTGACCAAATTTACCAGTCATAATGAATGACAGCGTGAAGTCTTTAACGTCAAATGCATTTACTAGGCCTAATGTATATGGGGCAACAGTTACACCGCTATTACGAAGCCACAGGTTTGCATCGTTACTTGGACTAGTCACTGAAAGATCAATCTGCGCCCCCCCTGGACCAGAATACATTGGACGTCCATTAATGAAACCTAGATAGTCATAACTCCAAACAGTGTTGGCATTTTGACCCTGTAAATAAGCAGCACTTACACCGCTTTCGGTAAGATTACTTGCTGTATATTGGGTCATGAAAAGTTTTGTGATTTGATTCTCGTTATAAGCGAAGTTTACATTACCTCTCCATGCAATAAAATCATTTATTTTCATGTTGGAACCCAGTTCTAATTCGATTCCCCTATTATACATTTTTACGTTATTGAGCTTTTGGGTTGTTGTACCGTTGACAACTGGAATGGCAATATTGGCGAGAAGGTCTTTACCTTTTTTATTATAGCCCTCTATTGTTCCGTACAATTTTCCTTTAAATATTGAAAAGTCAATTCCTAGGTTTATAGTTCCCGTTTTTTCCCACCGTAGACCCGGATTGCCATAGCTTGAAATCGTAGCTGTGGTTGTACCTGTATTACCGTTAGGATTCGCTGAAAGGCTAATCAATGGTAGTGGTGATGTAGATCGGTCTTCGTTTCCGTTGTAACCATACGTAACTCTAGTTGTTAATTTATCTAGCCAACTAACATCCTGGAGAAACGATTCCCTTGACGCTTGCCAAGAACCGCCAACAGACCAAAATGGCGAATAACGATAGGCTGGATCTTCAGCAATAAGGTTTGAGGCATCGGTTCTAAAACTACCCGAGATAGTGTATTTATTTTTAAACGTGTATCCTAAGTTAGCAAAAGACGAAAAATAACGGTCAGTGAAATAACTGAACGAATTAGTATAGGGAAAAGTAACGTTATTACCCAGCCAATTAGTAATTGCCCTGGTTCCTGATCCACCTGGGCCATTCGGAAATTGCGTAGTTGCAAGGGTCTCATCATTATATCCGTATGCTGTTGGATTAGTGAACCCTTCAGTTACTGAGCTTCTTATTTCAGCACCCGCAATAAAATTAATGGAGTGATCCTGAGCTATATCTCGGTTAAAGTTTATCTGATTTCTCCAAGTGTACCCTCGCATTTTAGTTCTACTCTGGTTTAATTGAGCTCCTTTGGGTAGATTTAATGTAACAGCTCCTGTAGCAAGCCTATTCCATGTAAGTGAGTTATTAATCGAACTCCTTACTGTAAACGCATCTTCAGCGCTCAGATCACGATTAAATGTGTTGAAATTCTCATACTGGATTCGACTTGAAATAGATAATCCCTTGAAAGGCTTAACTGTAAGGCCGCCCTGAATCCTGGCATTAATGTTTTCAGTGGTAAAGTCCCTTGCATTTCTCTCGCGCACTGGGTTGTAGTAAAAATCATATGGAAATTTATCAGTTGGTATTAAAAGATCAACTGTCGGCATGTAATAACCAAATGGCAAATGAGTTTGTGACCCATCATCATTTAAAATCATGTCATATGGTGACCAACCTTGTATATCACCCAAACTAAATCCATTACGATTTGATTTTTGATATTGCAGCATAAGCGCCATGTCAAAATCAAGCCAGTTCAGCACCTTAGCATCGGACTTGTAATTGATTAATGAGCGTTTGTTATCATTACCCTGAAAGTCCGATTGGTTGGCTTCGTAAAGAATCGAAGCTGCATTGTTCATCCTTTTTGTTGAACCACTCATGTTTACGTTTACCTGATTACTGATCGGATTTGCCAGTATCAGGTCTCTTATTTGGTCGCGGTTGTCAAGTCCCCGCAAACGCTCTAATGCTGCATCTCTCTGGGCTGCTGTAATTCTACCCAGCTTTTGTTCATTCATCAGCGCCATTGCCTGAGACCATGTTCCTCTAGTTACTTCCGTTAGTGCACCTCCATTAACGCTCGATGGTGCCCATTTTCCGAAAGCATATACTTCATAATCCACAGTTTCTGATGAACTTGCCAGTGGCCTGGCATAATCGATATCCATCATATTTCCAACACGTGTAAAGGCTGTCACATCTGCAGCGAATGGTACGCCACCTTTTCCTGATTTCGTTGTGATAACAATTACCCCGTTGGCCGATCTTGCTCCCCAAATTGATGCCGCTGCGGCATCCTTCAAAATGGTCACGCTCTCGATATTGTTTGGGTTGATGTTGTCAAAATTACCCTGAATTGGAAATCCATCAACTACAATTAGCGGGTTAGCATTGGCGCTTAAGCTCGTAAGGCCCCTAACGCGAAACGTAGTGTTTCCGTCAGCATCCACAATTGATGCCATGCCTGCTGTTGTACCTACAAGTCGCTGCGCTAGTGTTGTTGCAGGCTTGTCCAACTGCTCTTTGCTAATTGTCTTGAATGAACCCGTTGCGCGTTCTTTAGGTAAGTTCTGGTATCCCGTGCTGACTACTGTCACCCCGTCTAGTTCCGCCTCGGCAAGTTCAAGCCTAACAACTACGTTGTTAGACTGACTTACGACTGACTCTCTATTGCCGTACCCCACATACGATATCAAAAGGATGTCTCCGACATTGACCCCTGTTAATCGAAACTGACCGTTTTCATTCGTGGTTACGCTACTGTTTGTGCCTTTTACTTTCACGGATGCGCCTGGCAGAGGGTTTCCTTTTTCATCAAGCACAACGCCTAATATATCCGTGAATGAAGCAATTGGAAAGGTCGTGGCCTGAAGGAGGTTTTCTTTAATTACCACGGCCTTGTCTTTGATAACAAAATTAAGGTTCTGTCCTTTCAATACCTGTGCGAGCGCATAGTCAAGTTGCACATCCTTAAGGTCGATACTCACTGCCTTAGATTTGTTTAATGCTTTTGAACTGATAAGCACTGTAAACCCAGTCTGTTTCTTAATTTCTTTGAATACTTCTGTTAGGGGCACGTTCTTTTTTGAAAGAGTCACCTTTTGCGCAATACTTGCGGCGCTTACTTGAAGCAATGTTGTTAGGAGTATTAGTGTCGTAATTTTCATCACTAATAAAGTTTGTCGCAGCCGGAGCACTGACGTACGGGCCGCGTAGTTAAAAGCATAATTATATTTCATACTTTTGAGTGGTTTGAGTTGATATAAAACGGTTCGTTACATTGTTTTATCCCATATGGGAACGGTTGACTCAGACTTTGCCGGATGGTGTTGGTAGCACTGTCCGGTTTTTGTTTGTAAAGAGCCCCCGGTGTTTGATGGGTTACTCACGTAGAATTCTTGGCATAGCTTGTTGGTTTAGGTTTGTACAATTTAATTTATGCTCGTTGGTGTTCTATGGTTCTGTTTATTGGCTGACGATAACTCGCCTGCCTTCTAGTGTAAAATGGACGTCGCCTGTTAACTCGAGCTTGTCCATGACCTCCTTTATGGACTTATAACGCGAGATACTGCCCCAAAAGGCCAATTGAGAATTTTTGCCTTGAAATACAATGTCGACGTCATACCATCTTGCAATTTTTTTGAGAATGCTTTCTAAGGGTTCGTTATCGAAGACAAACTCTCCGTTTTTCCAATCTATTGCATCCGTAGCTTCTACTTTTTTAACGGTAAGGCGGTGATTATCCAGCACCGCTTGATGGCCGGGAGTCAGCGTGATTGTTTCGTTATCCCCGAAGCCCAAGGCGGCAACCGTTACACTTCCTTCGAGAAGTGTGCTCTTAGTATAGGGTTCATTATCATATGCATTCACATTGAAGTGAGTTCCGAGAACGGTGATTTGCTGACCGTTACTAGTTACAACGAAAGGATGCTCTTTGTCCTTCGCAACCTCAAAATATCCTTCTCCCCGCAACATGACCGCTCTTTTCCCATTTTTAGAAAGGTTTGAAGCGTATGTCAAACTTGATGCGGCGTTGAGCCAGACCATAGTGCCGTCAGACAGCCTCACCTGATACGTTTCCCCTTTAGCAGTTGACAACGTATTGAATGTGTTGACCTTCCCCTGGTCGTGCACTTCGTATATCAATTCGCCTCCGTTGGATTTGGTAACAGTAACGCCTGCCTCCGAAGCGATTTGTCCGTTTAGAGAATTAGTAAGTTTAATCTTTGTCCCGTTAGAAAGTGTCAGCGTTGCACCCTGTTTTCCTGGCGCTAAGTCATTTACCTTTGCCACGATATCTTTTCCCGGAACTTTATTTGTCTTCTGGAAATACAGACCAGCGCCAAATACGGCCACGGCGATAGCCGCTACTGCCGCAACTTTTGGCCATAGGCTAACCTTTTTACCTACGGGAGTGAAATCTTGGCTTTCGATATCCAAACTATTCCAGATTTCGGAACGTAACTGATCATAGTCCGGTTCTGAAAGCTCGTCTGTCGCACGATTAGACTCTTGGTTATACCAATTTTCGACTAACAATCGTTCTTCGGAAGTGCAATTGCCATGCAGATACTTATCGATAAGTTCCTGTTGAGTGTGGTGGTTTGATTTCATTTATCCCAATAATCGTGATTTCAAAGGTATAACGACAAAGTGGGTATGTAGGTAGTAGATGATTTTAAAATAAAATTAAAAACACTCTCAATGAGTCTCCCAACTTTCCTTTAAGAATCCGCAAAGAATTGCTGACCTGCTTTTTAACGGTTTTGTCTGATATTCCCAATTGGTCAGCTATTTCTTTATGACTTTTGTGATCCTTGCGGCTCAATAGAAATATTTCTCTCATTTTTGGTGGGAGATTCAATATTTCAGTTTCAATCTGTTCATATAGTTCTCGTTCTATGTACAATTGGTCCGGGGGAACAATGCCCGAGTCCATAACCTGTTTAAGTGAATGAAGATATTTTTCCTCTACCTTTGAATGCTTTACCAAATCGAGCACCTTGTTTCTGGTGGCGCTGTATAGGTATGCTGCAAGTGGTGACCGTATCACCTGTTCTGCCCTCTTTTGCCAAAGGGTGGTGAAAACTTCCTGCACGACATCTTTCGCCAAAGAATTATCTTGGAGCATTTTTCGAGCGTGCCGGAAGAGAAGCGGCCAGTAACGATCGTAAATATTCTCATAAGCGCGCAGGTCGCCCGAGACAAAAGCGCTCAGCAATTCATCGTCACTTCTCGAAGACAACCCACTCATGATGTACCCCCCATATTGTAAAGTTACGAGATCGACACGGTAATTCAATAATTCAACTTGGTTATTGAACAATTGTGGTCAAGCTCTAGATTGCATTTTAAGCATTATGCTGTATATTTCCGGAAAATTGCCTCTTCCCCACTTTTGATGGTAGAATAAAATAAAAGGATTTGAATAACAAAAGACTTTTAATTCCTCCTTGAATAATACATTTTTTTCACCCTAACGCGACTGTCTTGTACTATTATAGGCTTGTCATTCAAAAACGGCAACAAAGCAAAGATGAGCCACATGTATAAACAAAAATAGCCTCTAGGTTATCTCTAATGGCCCTACGACGTTTTTAAAGAATCTTTCCCATGTGGGAAACTTTGTTTGTGCACTTGTAGGGATTCGAACCCCAAACCTTCTCATCCGTAGTGAGATGCTCTATCCAATTGAGCTACAAATGCCTTTTCCGTTTCGTTAACGGACTGCAAAAGTAATGCTTGAAAATCAATTTAACAATTTTTTTAGCAAATTACTCCAGCACAAAGAATAACTACTTGAAAACTAACCCTCTATTGCAGTTTTTATAGCAGCGAAATCAGGCATATTACCTGCATCTTCCAATACCTCTGCATGAATAATCGTACCCTGCTCATCAATTACGAAGGCAGCACGTTTAGAAACACCTTTTAAATTGAACACGAAATCTTCGTAAAAAGCGCCATAAGCCTTAGAGATTTCCTTATTAAAATCTGAAAGCAATGGAAATTGATATGATTGCTCTTCCTTAAACTTTGCCAATGTAAATGGCGAATCAACAGAAATACCAACAACTTCTGCATTCATTCCAGTGTAGTAACCAAAGCTATCTCTCATTGTGCAAAGTTGTGCAGTACAAATTCCTGTAAATGCCATAGGGAAAAACTGTACCACCAATTTTTTACCTCTGTAATCTCCTAGTGAAACTTCCTTAAGTTCTGAACTGAATAATTTAAAATCTGGAGCTTGATCTCCTACCTGTAAAGCCATAATTGTAATTTTTGCCCAAATATATCTTTTAAATAGTATGCTGGTAATACCTTGCATAAATATTGACGCTGACTTTGCAATTTGTTTCCTTGTGCTATTAGGAAAAAGCTCAAATGCACCTCTTATAAATTTCTAGCTATTCAATATTTACTCATAGCGTACTGGAGCATTGTTCGTGATGTACAGTAGTTAGAAACGACATTAATACGGAACATATACGGCTTTTGTACGGGTTTGGTACGGCTAAACCCGTACAAAAGCCATTGAAAATCCATTTTTAATAACAGTTAGTTTAGTTTTTAAATACTGCACAGCTCAAGCAGAGTGCTTGCAGATGGCTTTAAGAAAAGCCTGTCATTTCTGGCTGTTTGCTGGCTCTTTGGTCGGTGTCGGCTCGGTGTATTCACCCAGAACATAGCCCTTAAAGACCGATTTTAGTCCAAAAACAGTGTTCTCAGTATCGAAACCGTCTACAACAAAACCCAATTTTTCCCATTTTTCAATTTGACCATCATCAATCAGGTTAACTATTTTAGTTCTTGATTGTCGCATATCACCCTTTTTATTGTCGCGCTCAACCTCCAATATTTCAAAACCTGAACGTAACTTTGTTATAATTAACTCAATAAAGCTTCTAACTTTAGTTAACCAATCTTTAAACTCAATATTATTAAAATGGGAACAATAACGAATCAAATCTATCCTTGCTTTACTCTTAAAGGCAAAGTTGCCGAAGCTGCAGATTTTTACATAGACACATTTGGAGATGGCAGCATCGTTCAAACCTCACCTTATGTGATACAAATCCAGCTAAGCGGACAAAAATTTATGCTCCTTAATGATGGTCCTTCTACAGTACCTAATCCTTCTATCTCCTTTATGGTAATTGGAGAAACAGCAGCCGAAACCGAAGGTTATTATGCCAAACTGGTTGCCGAAGGTAAAGTGCTAATGCCTTTAGGAAGCTACGACTGGAGTCCGAAATATGCATGGGTGCAAGATAAATTTGGGATCAACTGGCAATTGTATACCGGCAGCAAGGCTGATACTCCTCAAAAATTTAGTCCTACACTAATGTTTACTGGCTTAAATGCAGGTAAAGCTAAAGAAGCCGTACATTTTTACACAGGGCTGTTTTCTGATTCAAACATCCAGGGCATTATGGAGTACGCAGAAGGAGATGCTGATCTGCCAGGGTTGGTAAAACACGGACAATTTAAGATCAAGAATTTTATCGCAATGGCGATGGACAGTTCGGCCGATCATGGGTTTCAGTTTGTAGATGCGTTATCCCTCGTTGTTGAATGTGAGGATCAGGCAGAAATTGATAAATACTGGGATACACTATCAACAAACGGCGGCAAAGAGATTCAATGCGGCTGGCTTGTGGACAAATACGGCGTTAGCTGGCAAATTATTCCTAAAAATCTGGGGACTTTAATGAGCAATCCTGAAAAAGGGCCACGTGCTATGCAAGCATTGATGAAAATGAAGAAATTGATTATTGCGGATCTTGAACAGGCATAGCTCCCTGTTTTCCTGGAGTAGCCTCCCTATTTCTGCTCGTTTAACTGCTGATCTACCAGTTTCAGACCCTCTTTGAAGGAACGGGGCTGGTAGCCAAGCTCATTGATCGCTTTATCTAAAATAAAGCCTGTTTTAACTGGTCTTTTTGCGGTTTGATTTAAACTCTCAGAGCTTACCTCTGTAATGATGCTTTTATCCAGTTTCCAATAATCAGCCACATGGCCAACCAATTCAGATACCGTCATCATGTCCTTACCAGAGATGTTAAATACACCGTAAGCGTTTTTTTCTACGGCAAGCAGACAACCAGTAGCCAGGTCTTCTGCCAGGGTGGGCATGCGCCATTGATCGTTCACCACCTTAATGGGTTCTCCTTTCTCTAAGGCACCTTTTGCCCAAAGTACAATATTGCTCCTACTCATGTCGCTCACAATACCATAAACAAGTATAGTGCGGATGATGGCCCACCTGCATGGTGTGTTCTTAATCACTTCCTCGCCTTCCAGTTTGGTTTTACCATAATGGCTTAAAGGACACCCGGGTGCTAGTTCGTCGTACGGCCCGTCAGCCCCATCAAATATAAAATCTGTGGATAAATGTATCAATTGAATGTTGTGTTCTTCAGCAATACTGGCAAATGTCTTTACGGCTTCAACATTAAGTTTCCGCGCAAGTTCAGGCTGTGCCTCGCTGGTATCCACATTGGTCATGGCCGCGGTATGGATAATTGCATCTGGTTTAAAACGTTCAATTACTGTACGCACCTGTTCAGCATTTAAAATATCCATTTCGGCATAGGTATAACCTTCCTTAACCGGGTAGCGGTTTGCTCCTTTGGAGGTTGCAATTAATCCGAACTGTTTGGTTTGAAGAAGTTGCTCTGTAATTTTCTGACCAAGTAGCCCGTTACTTCCTGTTACTAAGATGGTTTTCATGACTTAAAGCGTAGTTATTTTTGATGTGTTAAGATAGGATAAATTGGTTTAAACCGACTGTGGAAAAACTTTTTATTTATATGTGCAATTCTTGTTTAAAAATTTTAACTTTGCAAACCGAATTGCGGGCTTACAAAACGGCCTTTAACAATTTGATATTTATAAATTTACCCAAAACAATATATGCCTAACATTGGAAAAATAGCGCAGATTATAGGACCGGTAGTTGACGTGAGTTTTGCTGACGATGCTCATTTACCTCAGATTTTCTCTGCATTAGAGATTACAAAAGAAAACGGACAGAAAGTCGTTTTAGAAGTTCAACAACACCTTGGTGAAGACCGCGTACGTGCAATTGCGATGGACTCAACTGATGGTTTGGTTCGCGGAATGCAAGCAGTAGATACTGGCGCTCCTATCCAAATGCCTATAGGTGACCAAATTAAAGGTCGTCTTTTCAATGTTGTTGGTGAGGCTATCGATGGTATTAACACTGTTGACAAAACAGGTGGTCGTCCAATTCATAATGCTCCTCCAAGATTTGATGAGCTATCTACTGAAACTGAAGTGCTTTTTACAGGTATCAAAGTAATCGATTTATTAGAACCTTATGCAAAAGGTGGTAAAATCGGTTTGTTCGGTGGAGCCGGTGTAGGTAAAACTGTATTGATCATGGAATTGGTAAACAACATCGCTAAAGCTTATGCAGGTTTATCTGTGTTTGCTGGTGTTGGAGAGCGTACTCGTGAGGGTAACGATTTACTACGTGAATTTATCGAATCTGGCGTTATTAACTACGGTGAAGAATTTCTTCACTCTATGGAAAAAGGCGGCTGGGATCTAAAGACAGTTGATGTAGAAAAATTAAAAGAATCTAAAGCAACATTGGTATTCGGTCAGATGAACGAGCCTCCTGGTGCACGTGCACGTGTGGCATTATCAGGATTAACAGTTGCTGAATATTTCCGTGATGGTGATGGCGAAGGCGCTGGAAAAGACATCCTTTTCTTCGTTGATAACATCTTCCGTTTCACCCAGGCTGGTTCTGAGGTATCTGCACTATTAGGCCGTATGCCTTCAGCAGTAGGTTACCAACCAACATTAGCTACTGAGATGGGTTTGATGCAAGAGCGTATTACTTCAACCAAACGTGGTTCAATTACTTCGGTACAGGCCGTTTACGTTCCTGCGGATGATTTAACTGACCCTGCTCCGGCTACTACATTTGCCCACTTGGATGCGACTACAGTATTGTCCCGTAAAATTGCTGAGCTAGGTATCTATCCTGCAGTGGATCCATTGGATTCTACTTCACGTATCCTTTCTCCAACAGTTTTAGGTGATGAGCACTACAATACAGCTCAAAGAGTTAAAGAAACTTTACAACGTTATAAAGAATTGCAGGATATCATCGCCATCTTAGGTATGGATGAGTTATCTGAAGAAGATAAGCTAATCGTTTCCCGCGCTCGTCGTGTTCAGCGTTTCTTATCTCAGCCTTTCCACGTAGCTGAGCAGTTCACCGGCTTGAAAGGTGTATTGGTTGACATTAAAGATACCATCAAAGGATTTAATATGATCATGGATGGTGAAGTTGATGAATATCCTGAAGCTGCATTTAACTTGGTTGGAAGCATCGAAGAAGCTATTGAAAAAGGTAAAAAACTATTAGCTGAAGCAAATTAGTATTTAGAATTCAGTACTTAGCAGTTAGATTACACGCTATCGGCTAGGTACTCGGTCAAAAAATGACGGTCTAACTGCTAAATACTAACAACTAATTACTACAACAATGACATTAGAAATATTAACACCAGATAAGAAAGTTTTTGAAGGCGAAGTAACTTCGGTTACCGTACCTGGTACTATGGGATCTTTCCAGATTTTGAAAGACCATGCTCCTATTATTTCGACTTTGGAAGACGGACCGGTAATTGTTAAAACTAAAGCTACTGAGGATACCTTTATTATTAAAGGTGGTGTCGTAGAAGTTTTAAAAAATAAAATTATTGTGCTGGCCGAAGGGGTTGCTTAGTATTTATAATCACAATATTAAAAGCCCTTTGAAAATTTCAAAGGGCTTTTTTTTTGAACGCTGGCATTCCCAGGCTTCGTGCCTCGCAATGACGACAAGATATCTGATTTATAAAGCATAGTTTAATCAACTTTTACAGACACTTTAGTCATTTTACGCAGAAAACACAGTTAATTACAATGCCAGCATAACACCTATACCGAATACCGATTTCATATTTGGTATAGTAGCCTCCACTTTAAGATAGGTTATTGATGAAATAACAGATATATTATATTGAATTTAACAAATATTACGGAATAATATTTTTTTTAATTTATTTTCCATATCCTATTGATAGTTTAAACAGCAACACCTAAATTGGTTTTTATAAAATAACAAGAGTATTAACAACATGAACATTATAGCAAGCGGTTTACTAATTGTCATTATTAACGTAATTCTTCTCCTAAACCAGAAGGACCAGGCGCTGCTGTAACATATAAAACAAAATATAAGAAGCGCCACCCAAAATGGCGCTTTTTTAATGAACAAGCCAAATTAAATTAAATACCCTGCGAAATGCAATACTATAATTCAGAAACAACCTTATTCCTAAACGGACAGTTCGAACGGGCAGTTGATACAACTACCGATCTGTACGGACAGTCTCTGCATTATGGATATGCGGTTTTTGAAGGCATTAGGGCTTACAATACGCATAACGGTACACGCATATTTAAAGCAAGGGAACACTTTGAGCGATTAAAACGCTCTGCTGAATTGTTGCATATACCATTCAAGTGGGAAGTGGAAGATCTAATTAAGCAGACTTATAAGCTTTTGGATTTGAACAACTTAAAGGATGCTTATATCAGACCGTTAATTTACTGCCCGCCAAGTATGACTTTAGTAGCCGCTCTGGATTCGTCAATCATGATCTGTGCCTGGGAATGGGGCGCTTATTCGGGCAGCGACTTACTTAAACTGGGCTTATCCAGCTATGAAAGGCCGAACCCTAAGTCTACTCCTATGGAGGCTAAGGCCAGTGGTAACTATGTAAATTCGATTCTGGCCACTACCGAAGCTAAAAGCAAAGGCTTTAACGAGGCTTTACTGTTAGATATGCACGGTTTCATCGCGGAAGCACCTGGCGCCAATATTTTCATTGAAAAAAACGGCCGCCTATACACCCCCTCTTTAGGAAACATCTTACCAGGAATAACAAGGGCTACCGTAATCCAGCTTTGCCGGGTTCTGGATATTGAACTAACTGAAAAACAGTTAACAGTGAAAGACTTGAAGAATGCTGACAGTGCATTTTTATGCGGTACTGCAACAGAAATTGCCGGTTTAGCCTCAATTGATGATTATCAGTTCCCGTTAACGTGGACAGAAAGTATAGGTGCAACATTGCAACGTACTTATAAATGTCTTGTCCTGGAAAAACAAAACTATGAAGTCATTATTTAGTATTTAGTATTTAGATAGAATAACCAATAAAGATAGAACAACCAAAAAATAAGAATCACGCTTAATATGTCAGAAACACCAGAATTAAATAGATATAGTAAAACATTTACACAAGATCCTACACAACCTGCTGCACAGGCTATGCTATATGGAATTGGTTTAACCAAGGCAGATATGGATAAAGCGCAGGTCGGCATTGCGAGTATGGGATACGATGGTAACACTTGTAACATGCACCTTAACGGCTTGGCGCAAATTGTTAAAGAAAGTGTCTGGAAGAATGATATGGTAGGCTTAACCTTTGGAACAATTGGTGTGAGCGACGGGATGTCTAACGGTACAGAAGGTATGCGCTATTCTTTGGTTTCCAGAGATGTTATAGCAGATTCAATTGAGACCATTTGCGGCGGTCAATATTACGATGGTTTGATCACCGTTCCTGGATGCGATAAAAACATGCCGGGTTCCTTAATGGCAATGGGCCGATTAGACCGTCCCGCGATTATGGTTTACGGTGGAAGTATCCATTCAGGAAACTACCAGGGGAAAGCATTAAACATTGTCTCAGCGTTTGAAGCATTGGGGCAAAAGCTGGCAGGTAATCTTGCAGAAGAAGATTTCCAGGGTGTAATTAAAAATGCTTGTCCGGGTGCTGGTGCATGTGGCGGTATGTACACTGCAAATACCATGGCTTCGGCAATTGAAGCAATGGGTATGAGTTTGCCATACAGTTCTTCTTATCCTGCACTAAGTGAAGAAAAGAAAAATGAATGTATAGAGGCCGGTAAATATATCCGGGTACTGTTGGAAAGAAATATTTTGCCATCACAAATCATGACCGAGAAAGCATTTCACAATGCCATAGTAACGGTAATGGTGTTGGGTGGATCTACAAACGCAGTGCTGCACTTAATAGCCATTGCCAAGTCGGTTGGTTTGAATTTAACTTTGGAAGACTTCCAGCGCATCAGTGATAGCACTCCTGTTTTAGGTGACCTAAAGCCAAGCGGTGCTTACTTGATGGAAGATCTGCACGCTATCGGTGGTGTGCCGGCAGTATTAAAATACCTTTTAAAAGTGGGCTTGATCCATGGAGATTGCATCACAGTTACTGGTAAAACGATAGCAGAGAATGTTGCTGATGCGGTTGACCTTGATTTCGATACACAAAAGATCATCTTCCCGGTAACTGAGCCTATTAAAGAAACCGGTCACTTGCAGATGTTGTATGGCAACCTGGCTACCTTAGGTGCTGTTGCTAAAATCAGCGGTAAAGAAGGAGAGAAATTTGTTGGTCCGGCACGTGTATTTGACGGCGAACAAAACCTGATTGCAGGTATTCAAAGCGGCAAAGTAAAAAGCGGAGATGTGGTAGTAATCAGACAAGTTGGGCCTAAGGGCGCACCCGGTATGCCTGAAATGCTGAAGCCAACTTCTGTAATTATCGGAGCCGGATTAGGAAAATCTGTTGCATTGATTACGGATGGCCGTTTCTCTGGCGGTACACATGGATTTGTAGTCGGCCACATCACTCCGGAAGCATGGGATGGCGGAAACATCGCATTGGTACATGATGACGACATCATTACCATAGATGCTAAAACCAATTCAATCAATGTCGACTTAACCGATGAGCAATTGGCTACACGCCGTTCTGTTTGGACACAGCTACCACCACCCGTCACAAAAGGTGTTTTATACAAATACCTTAAACAAGTGAGCAACGCAAGTGAAGGCTGCGTAACTGATGCCTACACAGGATAATTATTAAGAACTTATACTAAAAAATAAGAATATGGAATTAGCACAAGCAGAATTAACCACCCAACCTGAAACTAAAAAGACTGTTTCAGTAACGGGTTCTGTAGCTGTATTGGAAGGATTAATCGCCGAAGGGACAGATGTTGTTTTCGGTTATCCAGGAGGCGCCATCATGCCAATTTATGATGCCTTATATGATTACAACGATAAACTACAACATATTTTGGTTCGTCATGAGCAAGGTGCTACACATGCAGCTCAGGGTTATGCCAGGACATCGGGCAAGGTAGGTGTTGTATTCGCTACAAGTGGTCCTGGTGCCACTAACCTGGTTACTGGTTTAGCTGATGCGCAAATTGACAGTACACCAATGGTTTGCATTACCGGACAAGTGTTTGCGCATTTACTGGGTACAGATGCTTTCCAGGAAACTGATGTGATCAACATCACCACTCCCGTTACCAAATGGAACTATCAGGTTACTGATGCTACTGAAATCCCTGCAGCTTTGGCTAAGGCGTTTTACATTGCCAAAAGTGGCAGACCAGGCCCTGTGCTTATCGACATCACCAAGAATGCACAGATGCAATTATTTGATTACGCGGGATACACACCGTGTAACCATATCCGTAGCTACAGACCGAAACCTCATGTGAGAAAAGAATACATCGAGGAGGCAGCTGCTTTAATTAATTCTGCTAAAAAGCCATTCATATTATTTGGACAGGGTGTGTTACTGGGTAGTGCTGAACAAGAGTTTAAAGCTTTTGTAGAAAAAAGTGGAATCCCTGCTGCCTGGACAATTTTAGGTGCTGGCGCTATTCCAACAGATCATCCATTAAATGTGGGTATGTTGGGTATGCATGGTAATTATGGCCCGAATGTGCAAACGAACTCTTGTGATGTTTTGATCGCAATAGGAATGCGTTTTGACGATAGGGTAACTGGTCGTCTGGATAAATATGCCAAACAAGCGAAGGTAGTCCACCTGGATATCGATCCAGCAGAGATTGATAAAAATGTGAAAGCAGATGTACCTGTTTGGGGCGATTGTAAAGAGACCTTACCGCTGCTTACTGAATTAATAGATGCAAAACAACATACAGAATGGCTGAACGAGTTTCGTGCATTTGACAAGATTGAGCAGGAAACATTGATTCAAAAAGAGCTACACCCGGTTACCGAAGAGTTGACAATGGGCGAAGTCATCAACCAGTTAAATGTATTGACAAAAGGTGAAGCTGTAATTGTAACCGATGTTGGTCAGCATCAAATGGTGGCTTGTCGCTATGCACAATTTAATAAGACCAGGAGTAACATTACCAGTGGTGGTTTGGGTACGATGGGCTTTGGCTTACCGGCAGCTATCGGCGCTAAATTTGGTACACCTGAACGTACCGTAGTTGCGGTTATAGGTGATGGCGGTTTCCAGATGACCTTACAAGAATTGGGTACCATCATGCAATCTGGTGTTGATGTGAAGATCATGATCCTGAACAACCAGTTCTTGGGCATGGTTCGCCAATGGCAACAGTTGTTTAATGAAAAACGTTATTCCTTCGTAGATATAAAAAGTCCTGATTTCGTGAAGCTTGCAGATTCCTATTACATCAAAGGAAAAAGAGTAACCGAGCGTGATGATTTGGTTGGTTCATTAGAAGAGATGCTTAACCACAAAGGCTCTTACCTATTGGAAGTGATGGTAACCAAAGAACATAACGTGTTCCCTATGGTACCGCAAGGATGTAGTGTAAGTGAAATCAGACTTAAATAATTAAAGATCATGAGCAATTCTAATATAGAAACCAACGAACAGCAGGAGTTTACCATTACTGTTTACACGGAGAACCAAATTGGTTTGCTAAACCGTATAGCCATCATATTTTCAAGAAGAAAGATCAACATTGAAAGTTTAAACGTTTCTCCTTCCGAAATTGAACATATCCACCGTTTTAATATCCTGATTACCGAATCAGAAGATGTGGTACGCAAGCTTGCCCGCCAGATAGAAAAACAGGTAGAGGTATTGAAAGTATACTACAATACAAACGAAGACATCATATGGCAAGAGCTGGCGCTTTATAAAGTGCCAACTGACACCATTGTAGAGAAAGTTATTGTAGAACGCCTACTCCGTGAAAATGGTGCGAGAGCGGTAGTGATCAGAAAAGATTACACAGTTTTTGAAACCACAGGACATAGGGAAGAAACTGACAAACTGATAGAGGTATTGCAGCCTTACGGACTAATTGAATTTGTTCGGAGTGCAAGGGTAGCCATTATCAAAGATAGTGAAGGATTTAATGCCAAACTGAGAGAGTTTGAGCGCGAAGAACCGGGACAGGATGTCATCGAGAATGAGTTTCTCGATAAGGAGAAGAATGTGTTTACTATGTAAGCACCTTCTCCTCACCATGATTTTACTCCAGTCATTGCGAGTGGGGTGTCATTCGAGGAACAAAGCAATCCCCTGCATAGCAGATTCCTTCATTCCTCGCAATGACGAAATAAAACAAAATATAAAACGAACCTAATAATCAAAAAACAATAAAAACGATGTCAAATTATTTTAACACGCTACCTCTTAGAGAAAAACTAAATCAACTGGGTGTCTGTGATTTCATGGACAGTTCTGAATTCGTAGATGGCGTAAATGCCCTAAAAGGAAAGAAACTGGTAATTGTAGGTTGTGGCGCACAAGGCCTTAACCAAGGTTTAAATTTAAGGGATAGTGGATTAGACGTTTCTTATACTTTACGTAAAGAGGCTATTGAAGGCAAAAGAGATTCATGGAAAAATGCTACGGAAAACAGCTTCAATGTAGGTACCTATGAAGAATTAATCCCTACTGCTGATGTAGTCATCAACTTAACTCCCGATAAACAACATACTGCAGTTGTTAATGCCATCATGCCTTTGATGAAACAAGGTGCAACATTACTGTATTCACATGGTTTCAACATCGTTGAAGAAGGTATGCAAATCCGTAAAGACCTTACCGTAATTATGGTTGCACCAAAATGCCCGGGCAGTGAAGTACGCGCAGAATATGTACGTGGCTTCGGTGTACCTACATTAATTGCAGTACACCCTGAAAATGATCCGGAAGGAAAGGGATTATTACAAGCTAAAGCATATTGCGTTGGAACTGGAGGTCACAAAGCCGGTGTGTTAAAATCGTCTTTTGTTGCTGAAGTAAAATCAGATCTAATGGGTGAGCAAACCATCCTATGTGGATTGTTGCAAACGGGTTCGATCTTATCATTTGATAAAATGGTAGAGAAAGGGATTGATGCAGGCTATGCTTCTAAATTGGTACAATATGGTGTTGAAGTAATTACAGAAGCCTTAAAGCAAGGTGGTATTACTGCCATGATGGACAGATTAAGCAATGTTGCTAAAATCAAAGCTTTTGAAATTTCTGAAGAGTTGAAAGACATCATGCGCCCGTTGTTCCAAAAACATCAGGACGATATCATGAGCGGTGAATTTAGCCGTATTATGATGGAAGACTGGGCAAATGGCGACAAAAACCTTTTGGCTTGGCGTGCTGAAACCGGTGAAACTGCTTTTGAAAAAACTCCTGCCGGTGATGTAAAGATTGGCGAGCAAGAATATTTCGACAACTACACTTTAATGGTTGCTTTTGTAAGAGCTGGTGTTGAGTTGGCTTTTGAAACTATGGTACAAGCAGGTATTAAACCAGAATCAGCGTACTACGAGTCGCTGCACGAAACTCCGCTTATTGCAAATACCATTGCGCGTAAGAAATTATTTGAAATGAACCGCGTAATTTCTGATACTGCAGAGTACGGGTGTTATCTGTTTGACCAGGCTTGTAAACCATTATTGGCCGACTTTATGAAAAAGATAGATACCGACCTTGTTGGTAAAAACTTTAATGAAGGTAAAGATGGTGCAGTTGATAACAGGGCGCTTATTGAAGTAAACGAAGCCATCCGCTCCCATGAAGTGGAAGTGATCGGTGCTACTTTGAGAAAAGCAATGACTGCCATGAAAGCTATAAAAACAGCATAAAAAAAATATGTCCAACCCCGTCGTCCATATCACCAACCTAAACCTATGGTACCGTCAAAAAGCGGTATTGCAGGATCTGAACTGGATCATCTATCCGTCGGAAAACTGGTTGGTATGCGGAGCAAGCGGAAGCGGGAAGACATCACTTGCAAAAGCCATTGCCGGATTGATCAACGCAAATGGCGATATCCAGATCAACTTTAATCCGGAGGCAGCCATGCCTCCGGTAATACATTATGTTGCCAATTGGTACCAATTTAAGGACTTAGAAGGCCAATCTAATTTCTATTACCAGCAACGGTACAATAAGCAGTCGGCCGAAGTTACGGCAACCGTATGTGCAGAATTGACTGCCTACGGTAATCAGAACAGTCTTGAGTTTAAGAATGCCTTGAGCATTGTAGCCCAACTTGGCTTTTCTGATCTTTTAGATGCTACCCTGATCCAATTATCAAGCGGAGAACATAAGAAATTACAACTGGTAAAAGCAATTTGGCTTGCGCCACAATTGCTGATCCTCGACCAACCTTACAACGGTTTGGATAAACAATCCCGGCAAAACCTGAATCATTTGCTGGACGACATTTCCGCTAAAGGCACCCAATTGATCCTGATCAGTAACGACTTGGAAATTCCGGCCTGTATTTCTCGCTTTGCAGAAATCAGGAATGGAAAATTGATCGAGATCTCCGCTGAGGAGCGCATTGCAGATACTGCTTTTGAATTGACAACAAAGCCTGTCCCCGCCTTTTTAAGGGAAAGCCCCGCTCCTACCTTTTCAGGCAGCGTGATTAAAATGACTGATGTGAGCATTAGTTATGGCGACAAACAAGTGTTGAAGAACGTGAACTGGACCGTGGAACCGGGTGAAAAGTGGTTGCTACAAGGACCAAATGGTTCTGGAAAATCAACTTTATTAAGTTTGGTATGTGGCGACCATCCTCAGGCTTATTCCAATGATTTTAGTTTATTCGGTCACCAACGAGGAACCGGAGAAAGCATTTGGGACATCAAAAAACGGATTGGCCTGATATCTCCAGAATTGCACTGGTATTTTGACCCATCAGCAACGGTATGGCAAAGTGTGGCCTCAGGATTTTACGATAGCTCAGGTTTATTTTGCGAGCCAGGTTCAACCAAACATGCACAGGTTAACGAGTTACTGGATTACTTTGCCTTGCTGGAACACAGTAAAGTACTGATGAATGAATTGCCTTTGGGTAAACAGCGACTGGCATTATTGGCCAGAACGATTATTAAAAACCCGGAACTTTTGATACTGGATGAGCCCTGCCAGGGTTTAGACCAGCAACAGACACAGCATTTTAACAGACTGGTTGATGGTCTTTGTAAGAACGGAACCACGTTAATATATGTGGGCCATTTTGAATCGCAACTACCGGAATGTATAGAAAAAAGAATTTTATTAGAAAACGGCGCAGTAAAAGCAGAAGAAATTTTACTGGAACGCGTATAATAATACCATGAAGAAGAATATATTTATTGCACAAAATCATATAAAAACTAAACACTAAGAATTATGCTACACGATCCAAATAGAGTTTATGTGTTTGACACCACACTTCGTGATGGAGAACAGGTACCTGGATGCCAGTTGTCTACACCAGAAAAAGTTGAGATAGCAAAGGAACTGGAGGCACTTGGTGTTGATGTTATTGAAGCAGGATTCCCGATATCTAGTCCGGGTGATTTCCAAAGCGTAGTTGAGCTTTCGAAAGCTGTTTCTGAACCCATTATTTGTGCGCTAACGCGTGCAAACAAGGGCGACATCGATTCGGCAGTAGCCGCATTACAATATGCAAAAAGACCACGTATCCACACCGGTATCGGATCGTCTGATATGCACATCAAACATAAGTTCAATAGCACAAGAGAAGAGATACTGGAACGTGCGGTTGAGGCCGTTAAATACGCCAAGAAATCTGTAGAAGATATTGAGTTTTATGCAGAAGATGCGGGAAGAGCTGATGTACGTTACCTGGCCCAAATGGTTGAGGCCGTAATAGCTGCAGGTGCTACTGTAGTTAACATACCTGATACCAATGGTTATTGTTTGCCTGACCAATATGGCAGCAAGATCAAATTCTTAAAAGAAAATGTTAAGAACATAGATCAAGCCATTATTTCTGTGCATTGCCATAATGACCTTGGATTGGCTACTGCCAACTCTATTGCAGGTTTGCAAAATGGGGCCCGACAAATTGAAGGTACCATTAATGGCATTGGCGAGCGTGCAGGAAATACTTCTATTGAAGAAGTCGTCATGATCTTAAAAACCCACCAGGTCCTGGGTTTGCACACCAACATCAACTCTAAGAACTTTTATGAGCTGAGCCGCATGGTAAGCTCTCAAATGCGCATGCCAGTGCAACCTAACAAGGCTATTGTGGGCAGTAATGCATTTGCGCACAGCTCTGGGATACACCAGGATGGTTTCCTTAAAAACCGCGAGAATTACGAGATCATTAGACCAGAAGATGTAGGTTTTCCGGATGCGAGTATTGTGCTTACTGCACGCAGCGGCAGGCATGCTTTGAAGTTCCATTTGGAACGTTTAGGCTTTAACCTGAGCAAAGAGGAATTAGGCGAAGCGTATTACCGCTTCCTGACTTTAGCTGATAAAAAAATAGACATTAATGATAACGACCTGTTAGAAATGATGGGTAAGCAACAATTGGCCTAACCGATTTTTGCAAATAACAACATATAATTAAACAAAAAATGAGCAAGACATTATTTGATAAGGTGTGGGACACTCACGTAGTACGTAAGATAGAAGGTGGCCCTGATGTGCTTTTTATTGACCGCCATCTTATTCACGAAGTAACCAGCCCAGTAGCCTTTTTAGGATTGAAAAGCAGGGGAATTAAAGTGCTTTTCCCGGAGCGTACTTTTGCTACGGCAGATCACAACACGCCAACCATTAACCAGCACTTGCCGGTTGCAGATCCACTTTCTGCCAACCAGCTGAAGGCACTAGAATCAAACTCAAACGAGTATGGGATCAGTCACTGGGGCTTAGGTCACCAGAAAAATGGGATTGTGCATGTTGTTGGTCCGGAATATGGTATCACCCAACCTGGTGCAACCATTGTTTGCGGAGATTCACACACCTCTACCCATGGTGCCTTTGGTGCTATTGCTTTTGGTATAGGTACCTCTGAAGTAGAGATGGTACTTTCAACGCAGTGCATTATGCAGCCAAAGCCTAAAAAAATGCGCATTAATGTAAATGGTAAACTGGGCCTTGGCGTTACTCCAAAGGATGTGGCTTTATTTATTATTTCTCAATTGTCTACCTCGGGTGCCACAGGTTACTTTGTGGAATACGCCGGTGATGTTTTTGAAAACATGACCATGGAAGGTCGCATGACTGTGTGTAACTTAAGCATTGAAATGGGTGCCCGCGGCGGTATGATCGCTCCTGATGAAACTACCATTAACTATGTTAAAGGAAGAGAATTTAGCCCTAAGGGTGAAGCGTGGGACAGAGCGCTGGCCTATTACAGGACATTAAAGACTGATCCTGATGCTGTATTTGATAAAGAATTAACTTTTGATGGTTCTTCTATTGAACCAATGATTACCTATGGTACTAACCCGGGTATGGGTATGGGCATTTCTAAAGAAATTCCTGATGCCGAACATGCTGAGGGTGGTGCTACTACTTATGCAAAATCTTTAGGTTACATGGGCTTCTCTGAAGGGGACTCTATGATTGGCAAAAAGGTTGATTTTGTGTTTGTAGGTAGTTGCACAAATGGCAGGATTGAAGATTTCAGGGCATTTACTTCTTTAGTAAAGGGCAAGCATAAGGCTGATGATGTTACAGTATGGCTGGTTCCTGGTTCTCACATTGTGGAGAGCCAAATCAAAGAAGAGGGTTTGCTAGATATTTTAACGGATGCAGGTTTTGCATTACGCCAGCCAGGATGTTCTGCTTGCTTAGCGATGAATGACGATAAGATCCCTGCAGGTAAGTATGCAGTTAGTACTTCCAACAGGAACTTTGAAGGAAGGCAAGGTCCGGGTTCGAGAACCATGCTGGCTAGTCCGCTGGTTGCTGCTGCTGCTGCAATTACAGGCGTAGTTACTGATCCAAGATCGTTGATGCAGAATTTGGAAACGGCTACCGTTTAACACAATCTAAAGAACTTTGTAGAATACAAAACAACATTAAAATGGCTTACGATAAATTTGATATATTAACAAGTACCGCAGTCCCATTGCCAATTGAAAATGTGGATACGGATCAGCTGATCCCTGCCCGTTTCTTAAAAGCAACGGAACGTGTGGGATTTGGCGACAATTTGTTCCGCGACTGGAGGTACAATGGCGACAATACTCCTAAACAGGATTTCGTATTAAATAACCCGATTTATAAAGGAAAAATCCTGGTTGGCGGTAAAAACTTTGGTTCAGGATCATCACGCGAACATGCTGCATGGGCAGTGTACGACTATGGATTCAGGTGTGTGGTATCTAGCTTTTTTGCAGATATCTTCAGGAATAATTGCCTAAACATCGGCGTATTGCCCGTACAGGTGAGTCCGGAATTTGCTGAAAAAATCTTTGAAGCCATCTTTGCTGATCCAAATACAGAGCTGGAAGTAAATCTACCAGATCAAACGATTACGCTATTGGCATCCGGAGAGAAAGAAAACTTCGAGATCAGTCCGTATAAAAAGCACAACATGCTGAACGGATTTGATGATATTGATTATCTGCAAAGCATTAAACCTGAGATTGAGGAATTTGCAGCTCAATTACCGATCTAACCAGCGCCTTAGATGGAAAGAAGGAAAATAGAGATTATGGACACTACACTCCGCGATGGCGAACAAACCTCAGGAGTGTCTTTTTCAATTTCAGAAAAATTAACCATTACCCAGTTGCTGCTGGAAGAATTACATGTGGACCGCGTAGAGATCGCGTCTGCAAGGGTATCTGATGGGGAGTTTAAAGCCGTAAAGTCTATTTTGAACTGGGCCGAAAATAATGGATATGCGGACCGCATCGAGGTGCTTTCTTTTGTAGACAATGGTGTCTCCATAGACTGGATGGTTAGTGCCGGGGTTAAAGTACAAAATCTGTTAACCAAAGGGTCATTAAACCACCTTACCCATCAGCTTAAGAAAACTCCTGAGCAACATTTCTCAGAAATACAGCAGGTGATTGAACTGGCTGCAGGGCATGGCATAGCTACCAATGTTTACCTGGAAGACTGGAGCAACGGTATGCGCAATTCTCCGCAGTATGTTTTGCAGTTTCTGGATTTTCTGACCACACAACCTGTAAAAAGGATTTTACTGCCGGATACGCTAGGTATTTTAACCCCGCATGAAAGCTATAAGTTTGTTAAGGAACTGACCTTAAAATATCCGGATGTACATTTTGATTTCCATGCCCATAATGATTATGATCTTGGAACTGCAAATGTACTGGAAGCGGTAAAAGCCGGAATATCTGGTTTGCATTTAACGGTAAACGGTATGGGCGAACGTGCTGGTAATGCAGCCTTAGCCAGTGCGGTAGCCGTAATGCACGATTTTGCACCAGAGGTAGAGGTACAGATTAACGAGACTGCAATTTATAAAGTAAGCAAACTGGTTGAAACCTTTTCCGGTGTAAGGATCCCCTCTAACAAACCAATTGTGGGCGATCATGTATTTACCCAAACGGCAGGCATACATGCTGATGGCGATAACAAAAACAACCTGTACTTTAACGATTTGTTACCGGAACGTTTCGGTAGAAAGCGCAGTTATGCACTTGGAAAAACATCCGGCAAAGCCAATATTGAAAAGAATTTACAGGAGCTTGGCTTAAAGCTAAACGACGCTGACCTTAAAAAAGTGACACAGCGGGTTATTGAACTTGGAGATAAAAAAGAAACCGTTACCAAGGAAGATTTGCCTTACATCATTTCTGATGTATTAGACAGTAATCTTTATGAAGAAAAGGTAGTAGTAAAGTCTTATGCGTTGATGAATGCCATGGGCTTGCGCCCTTCTGCCACTATTTTGGTATTGATAGAAGGAGAACAGTTTGAAGAACATGCGCAGGGCGATGGGCAATTTGACGCCTTTATGAATGCACTTACACACGTATATCTTAAAAAAGGCAGAGCACTTCCTAAACTTATCGATTATGCGGTTCGTATTGCACCAGGGAGTAATTCTGATGCCCTTTGCGAAACCATTATCACCTGGGAAATTGATCTTAAAATATTCATTACCAGAGGATTGGATTCTGACCAGACAGTATCTGCTATTAAGGCCACACAGAAAATGCTAAACATTATATGACAAGAACCTCATTTCGACCGAACAACGTCCTGAGATTGGCACCCTATCGTTCGAAATGATAGCCTGATTTAAATAGATTGACATAATAAACAAGTATAAACATAAACATATGAAATTAAATATAGCCCTTTTGGCAGGTGATGGAATAGGACCTGAAGTAATCGATCAGGCCGTAAAAGTATCTGATGCCATCGCTAAGAAATTCAACCATGAAATTACCTGGACAGCAGCGCTAACAGGCGCCTGTGCCATTGATGCCGTTGGAGAACCTTATCCGGATTCAACACATGATATTTGTATGGCTGCTGATGCGGTGCTATTTGGTGCAATTGGTCACCCAAAATACGATAACGATCCAAAAGCGACGGTTAGACCAGAACAAGGCCTTTTAAAAATGCGTAAAAAGCTTGGTCTTTTTGCTAACGTTCGCCCTACTTTTACCTTCCCTTCTTTGATCGATAACTCACCTTTAAAAAGAGAGCGCATCGAAGGAACTGACCTGATTATTTTAAGAGAGTTAACAGGTGGTATCTATTTCGGAGAAAGAGGTCGGTTAGATGATGGCAACACTGCTTTTGATACCTGTACTTATACCAGGGCAGAAGTTCAGCGCCTGGCCAAACTAGGATTTGAAATGGCTTTAACACGTAGCAAAAAACTATGTTGTGTAGATAAAGCTAACGTTTTAGAGACTTCAAGACTTTGGAGAGAGACTGTACAAGATATGGAGAAAGATTACCCAGAGGTAACTGTAAGTTATGAATTCGTTGATGCAGTAGCCATGCGTTTGGTGCAGTGGCCAAATTCTTATGATGTATTGATCACAGAGAACCTTTTTGGTGATATTTTGACAGATGAGGCTTCGGTAATTTCGGGCTCTATGGGCTTGATGCCATCTGCTTCTATCGGCATTCATACTTCTTTATTTGAGCCAATACACGGTTCTTACCCACAAGCAGCTGGTAAAGACATTGCTAACCCATTGGCTACTGTGCTTTCTGCAGCAATGATGTTTGAAGATGCGTTCGGATTGAAAGAAGAAGCTGAACTGATCAGATCTGTTGTCAACAAATCCCTCGCTGAAGGAATTGTAACTGAAGATCTTTCTGGTACCAGCAAAGCCTATAAAACAAGTGAAGTTGGCGATTGGCTGGCTGCGAATATATAACCGGTAATAATTTGAATTTAGATTCTAAAGCTGCATCATTGCGATTAGCTGATGTTGTAAAACACACACCCTTAATTTATAATGCCAAGCTATCTGACAAGTATAACTGCGAGGTTTACCTAAAGCGGGAAGACATGCAGGTGGTACGTTCTTATAAATTAAGGGGTGCTTATAATATGATCAGTCAGCTAACTGAAGAAGAACTAAGCAGGGGTATTGTTTGTGCAAGTGCCGGTAACCATGCGCAGGGTGTTGCTTTTTCTTGCGATAAGTTGGGTACCAAGGGTGTAATTTTTATGCCTGAAATTACGCCTCGCCAAAAGGTAATGCAGACGGAAATGTTTGGCAATGGCAATGTAGAACTGGTATTGGTAGGCGATACGTTTGATGATTGCCTTTTAGAGGCTTTAGCATATACCAAGGCCCACAATATGACCTTCATCCCTCCTTTCGATAATTATAGCATAATCGAAGGGCAAGGTACAGTAGGCGTAGAAATACTGGAAGATTTACCAAATGTTGATGTAGTGGTAATGCCAATTGGCGGTGGCGGACTTGCAGCTGGTGTTGGCAGTTACCTGAAAGGAATAAACCCAGATATAAAATTAATCGGAATTGAACCAGAAGGTGCGCCATCTATGCTAAAAGCATTTGAACATGGCGGACCGGTAACCCTTCCGGAGATTAACCGCTTTGTAGACGGTGCCTCTGTAAAACGAGTAGGAAACCTAACCTACCAGCTGTGTAAAGAAGTTTTAGATGAGATGCTGCTGGTTGCCGAAGGAAAAATCTGTACCACAATTTTGAAGCTGTATAATGAAGATGCCATCGTTGTTGAACCTGCCGGTGCTTTAGCGGTAACTGCATTGGACCAGATTGCGGATTCCATTGTGGGTAAAAAGGTGGTTTGTGTGATTAGCGGTGGCAATAATGATATAGAACGCATGCAGGAGATCAAGGAGAAATCCTTGTTATACGAAGGGCTTAAGCACTATTTTATCGTTCGTTTCCCGCAGCGACCGGGAGCTTTGAAGTTATTTGTAAACAATGTATTGGGTCCGCATGACGACATCACCCGATTCGAATTCATTAAAAAAACCAACCGGGAGAACGGCCCTGCATTGGTAGGAATAGAGTTGACCAACAGTACCGATTACGAAGCGTTGGTAGAGCGAATGAAAGCTTTTAAATTTGAAATCATCGAGCTTAATAACGACCAAACCTTATTTGAATACTTGGTATAAGTGAAATTCCATTTTGTGGCAAAAGATTTGCATTATGTGGTGTAACACACAAATAAAACACACACACAATGAAAAAGCTCCTATTTTTACTCCTTTGCACCACCACGCTGGGCCTGGTGTCGTGCAAAAAAGACACTATTATTCGCGAAACGTCTAATAGAACGATCATCCTTAACATTCAACCTAACCAATGGGTGCGAGTTGATAATGGAAGAGGCTACACAGTAGATTTAAACATTCCGGAAATTGATCAGCTAAATGTGGACATTGAAGGTATCCTTGTCTATCTGGATCATCCAGTAAACGTAAATAGTTACATTCAGTTGCCGTATGTATATTCAGGTTCTGCATATAGCTATGAGCAATTTAAAGGTGGTATAGCGATTGATATTCAACGGTCAGAATTTTCCACCCAAAATCCAAGCGCACCAACAGTGCCGATCCGTGTAAAAGTGGTGCTAATCCCGTCTGATGATGTAACCTAATTAAAATTATTCATATTCTAGAAAACGACCGATGTTCGCTTGAACGTGGTCGTTTTTTTTATGTTCTCCCCGGTTCAATTGAATTGCCCTTATCTTAACGCCGTTTCGTTCTAGCAATAATTCTTCGTAGAAGCCTTTAAAGTATACATCTAAAACCTCAAACCTCCTGCTGTTCCAGCCGTTCTTAAGTTCTACCCACTCTGGATAAAACAAGGCATATTTTCGAGTCGTGGTCAATCCCAGTTTCAAAGCTTCATCAGCCGTTATTACCACTGCATTACCCAATATTTGGGCCGTGTACATATGACTCGGATGGTTATAAATATCAGCCGGAGCGCCACGCTGCAACAACTCCCCTTTCCTTAAAATTAATAATTCATCGGCCAGAAACAGTCCGTCAGCAGGATCATGAGATACCAGGATTACCGTAATGCCAGTTTCCGCAGCTATTCTTTTAATATCCGCTCTCAACTGATTTTTAAGCAGTGCATCTACCTGACTGAAAGGTTCGTCCAATAACAACACAGCCGTATCACTAACTAGCGCCTTGGCGATGGCCACACGCTGCTGCTCACCCCCACTCAATTCTGTTATTTTTTTATCCTTTAGATGATCAATATGCAGGCGCTCCATAATTTCCATTGTTTTATCCTGTTTAGATTTTACGTTGGTGTTGGATAGCATGGATGCAATATTGTCGTAAACTTTAGCATAGATGTTTAGCGAGAAATCCTGGGTAACCATTTTCATTTCCTTGTGCCCGGGTATCAGTTGTTCATCTGGTCCGAGAATTCTTTTGCCATTGAACAGCAGCTCACCTCCATCAGCTTTGATCAAACCATAAATGCTTTTCAGCAGGGTAGATTTACCACTTCCACTTTCGCCAATGATGGCAACGATATGGCCGCGCTTAATATCAAAACTAATGTTCTTTACGCCCGACGACTGGCTACTCTGGTATTGCTTACTTAGGTTTTTAACGCTGATGATATGATCTTCCACGTTGGTAAAGATAATCGATTTTGGACAAAAAGCCTTTTTTGAATATTTTACTTAAGCAAAGGCGATTGTCATTATTTTTAGCGATTTTGTAGCAACTTCCAAATTACCAATCCTGTATGCGCAGACAATTTCTCTTTTCGTTGATGATCCTATGCCTCCTTTGTGCAGCTACTGTTTACAGTCAGGATAACAAAACCGCTGCTATTACAGTAGACCTCAGCAAAGAAATAGCACCTATGAAACCTGTATGGGCATGGTTTGGTTATGATGAACCCAATTATACCTACATGAAGGATGGTAAAAAGCTCTTAACAGAAATTGCCAATTTGAGTCCCGTTCCGGTGTATGTCCGCGCGCACAGTTTGTTGGTTAGTGGCGATGGTATTGCAGCTTTAAAATGGGGCTCTACCAATGCCTATACTGAGGATGCAGCCGGGAATCCCATTTACAACTGGAAAATTACCGATAGTATTTTTGATACTTATATCAAAAGAGGGATGAAACCCCTGGCACAAATCGGATTTATGCCTGAAGCTTTATCAACCCACCCAACGCCTTATCGGCATTACTGGAAACCTGGCGACCCTTATTCGGATATCATGACAGGATGGGCGTATCCTCCCAAAGATTATAACAAATGGCGGGAGCTGGTCTTTCAATGGGTAAAACATTGCGTAACGCGTTACGGCCAAAAAGAAGTAGAAAGCTGGTACTGGGAAGTTTGGAATGAACCCAATGGTTATTGGAAAGGCACCCAGGAAGAATTTTTTAAACTGTATGATTACGCAGCAGATGGCGTTAGGAGTGCCTTGCCTACTGCAAAAATCGGCGGATTGGATATTGCAGGTACGCGTTCTAAAAGTGCCCAGGCCTGGTTAAACAATTTCATTAAACATTGTATATCGGGTACCAATTATGCAACAGGCAAAAAAGGATCACCACTTGATGCCGTACTATTTCATGCTAAAGGATCTCCAAGGTTAATTGGCGGTGTGGTGAGGATGGATATGTCACCACAATTAAACGATATTGAAACGGGATTTAGAATTACCAGGTCCTATCCAGAGACCAAAGATTTGCCCATCATCATTGGTGAATCTGACCCTGAGGGTTGTGCTGCCTGTGGTATGAAAACCAATCCGGAAAATGCATACAGAAATGGCACCATGTACTCCAGTTATACCGCAGCAACATTTGCAAGGAAATATTTACTGGCAGACCAAACTCAGGCTAACTTTCTAGGTGCCGTATCGTGGTCGTTCGAATTTGAGAACCAACCCTGGTTTTATGGCTTTCGGGATTTAGCCACCAATGGGGTAGACAAACCTGTACTGAATGTTTTTAGAATGTTCGGGATGATGAAGGGGCAGCGCATTGCCACGCAAAGTAACCGCATGTACCCGCTGGAAGATGTCCTTAAGACGAGCATCAGAGGTGCGCAGACTGACATAGGTGCACTAGCCAGTAAGGATTCAAAATCTGCCGCAGTGATGGTTTGGAACTACCATGACGAGGACAAACCTGGCCCTGCAGAATCAGTTTCAGTGAACATTGATAACATCCCGGCTAAAAAAGCAACCTTAAAAATTTACCTAATAGATGCCAATAACAGCAATTCCTATGAAGTATGGAAGAAAATGGGATCACCGCAAAACCCAAGCACCCAACAAATTGCTTTGCTGGAGACTGCCGGCCAGTTGAAATGCATTGCGACTAAAAAAATCAGTATCCGTAAGGGCAGAACAACTATAAATTTGCAGCTTGAACGCCAGGCAGTGGCGCTGGCAAAGTTAAATTGGTAGCAATGCCTATTTTTTGACTAACCTCAATTCGTAAATCCCCGCCGTTTGAAACCCTTCTTCAGCAACGAACTTCACAATTAATTTTGATGAAGTAGTTGCAACTTTTTGTACCGGTAAGGGATAATCTACTGTATAAAATTGGTCTCCCACAGTTCCGTCCAGACTCACACCTGCCACTAGTTGTTCATTGACAAAGATTTTAAACTTACGATCCCGATCGCGACCATAATAGCTGACTCTCAAGTACCGACCTTCTGTTTTGGGATCGTTAAGTTCATAGCTAAACCATCCGCTTGCTGTTCGCCAATGGCGATCTTTGTAGATACCGGCATCGGTATGTTCACCTTTGAAAAAATGATCTGATTCAGGCTGCTGTTCACCTGGAAATACTTTATCAATGGTAATTTTTGTAAGTGCATCTGCAATTCGCTGTTCGTCGGTTAGTCTGGTTATTAAGGCAGCCAGCCCAGCCTTCGTTTGTTGTTGCCAATAAATGATATATCTTGAATCATGTATTTTATAAAATGGAATGAGTTCCAGACTTTTGAAATTATTGGGATAAATTAATTTTGCAGCACTAAACGTCATGACTTTACCAGGAACAGCGGTTACTTGACTTGCCGTTGGGGTTCCATTATCTATAAACAACGGCATATCTTGAAGTGGCATTTGCTTCCCTGAAGCGATGTGGCCCATTCTACTATCATCTGCGAATAAACCTGTCATTCCCGCTGTATCAGTTTTAGCGGCAAGCAAAATAGGTCCATGTAACACGGCTACATAGTTAGAGCCATCTGGCATTTTCTCAGTGCGCGTTTCCATCGGTAATGTTATCTCTACTTGATCCCCTTTTTTCCAGGTTCGCTTAACCGAAGCATATGATCCCGGCTTAGCGCTAACAGGGACATCCTTACCGTTCACTTTTATCTTTAATCTTCCAGCTGAAACCCAGGATGGATACCGAACATTAAGTACAAATGAAGCAGTCTTACCAGAAGTCACTTTAAAAGTGGTTCTATCTTTTTCTGGAAAATCTGTATGCTGCTCAAAAGTTAAGCCTTTTTCTTTCCAGTTGAGTTTGGATGGAATGAACAGATTGAGATAAAGATGATCGTCTTTATGTGCGTAAATCAGTTCGTTATATTTAGCATGGTTTTCTAAACCCGAACCCACGCAGCACCAAAAACTAGTCTCAGGTTTTGAATATACCCTGTAATGTCCGGGCCTCATTGGTGTAAAATATACAAAGCCACCCTGACCTGGATGTTGTGATGAAAGGATATGGTTATACAGTGTCCGCTCGTAATAATCGATATAACCTGTGGTTCCGTTTGATTCGTAAAAAAGCTTTGTCAACTTCAACATATTGTAGCTGTTGCATGTTTCCGGTCCTTCCACACTGCTAATCATTCCAGAAAAATCGTTTAGTGGATTGAAGTGTTCTCTTACACTGTTTCCGCCATTGGCTACACTTCTGCGGTTTACCACCTCATTCCAAAAGTATGATGCTGCATTTCCGTACGTAGAATCCCCATTTAAATCAGCAATTCTCTTGAAACCAATAATCTTTGGGATTTGAGTATTGGCGTGAATGCCGTTCAGTCTGTCCTCACTTTTTGCAAGCGGTTCTAGTATTTGGTGATCAGAGAATTGGTAAGCAAGCTTGAGGTACTTCTTATCCCCTGTTATTTCATAAACATCTGCAAGGACCTCATTAATTCCTCCGTGTTCCGACTTCAACATGGTCTGAATTTGCTCGTCAGTCAGTTTAGCAGTAAGCCAAAGAAACCAGTTGCTATATTTTATCAGCATATCCCTGGCCTGAAGATTATGGGTGTACAAATACGCATCCCTTAGACCTGCAAATATTTTATGTATGTTATAAAGTGGAACCCATTTTTTGTTTAGGCTGAAAGTTTCTGATTCAATATTTCCTTTAGCGATCTCATTCCACAATTGATCGCTCCCAGGAACGCCACCAATGTATCCTGTGCCTTTAGCGTCTTGACATCTTTTAAGTTCAGCGATCATATAGTTAAGCTTATCAGCAATTCTGAGATTACCTGTTGCGGCGTACATCAGTGATAAAGCTGTGAGATAATGACCACCTATATGACCATCCAATCCAGTATTCTCCCAGTTGGTGTAACTTTCCGCTTTCGCTTTGAGACCAGCTTCCCTGAGGTAAGGGGCAAGCAAGCGATCAGTATTTAATGCCAGCATATAATTCAAATCTGTCAACTCAGCCTGCTTGAAAATACCGTCGAGCAAGGTTACTTCAGTAGATTTGAACAATTGGTAAGGATATTTTTGCTGCCCTGAAGCCGAAAATGAAACTAGGACAAGCGAGAAATTGACGACCAACAGTTTTAGAAGCTTAGAACGAAAACTTATTGATTGTAAATTGGCCACTTTTATCATCATCTGGTTAGCATTTGAATATTAGAAATGGTATTCCCCTTCAAACACAGCTAAGATAAAAATATTATATTAAACGTCAGTATGACAATTAATTTTTACTCATGAGTGGCAGCACAACCAGCTTTACAACTGCATGCGCTAAAAGTGAAAGCCCAAAGGTGAAAACCAGGATCATTATTTTTTTATTTGTGCTATCAAAATAATCCAGAAACCCAGACTGGCCGGATCCGCTATACAACACTACAAGCATAAACACGAAACCTCCGGTTAGCCACAAAGTAAGGTGAGAATAGAAATAACGTTTGCGGGCAAGTTTAGCTTGCGGAAAAGAGGTAAGTAACAAACCAACATGTGTTACGAAAAAGATAAGCGCAGCTAAAATCAGTATATAGAACATATTGTTATTTTTATTCCGGTCTAATTTACAAATTGCATCCGGAAATGAACGGTGTTCCTATAAAACTTTTAGGCAATTCAAGACTTCCTATCATCAAAACAAACGACCATAGTGTGTTGAAATAAAAATGGGGTGTTTCATCCAAACCCACCCCATTTTAATAAACCAAATAATTAAACCTCTTATAGAGGCCAAAATTTTACACACTTACTATCCTCAACTAAATCGACACTAAATTCAATCGGTAAAACAAGAAACCCGATTTCTTCTAGTTTCAAAATGCTTCTGATTTGTAGTGGTACAAAGTTAATCAGCCGTTCAAATCAATTGAGAACAGTGGTTGAATTCGGAAAATTTTAAAGAAAAATGCAATTTGAACAGAACTTAGTTTTGTCTAGAGATAAATTCGACTAAGCCACCGAAGAATCTTTTTTAATAGCATCTTCAAGCTTAAACGAATTTATGAGTTGAGATAAGTCTGTTAGCCTGTATAATCGGTCTATGGATATAAATTTATCAAAATTCAATTATTGCAAGTATGTTTTCTAAAGTAGTTCAAAAATAAAGGGCTGTCCATCCGAACAGCCCTTCGTTTCATAACCAATGAAACCCTCTGCCAGTATAAAACCAGTATGGCTGGCGAAGATTTTACAAATCTACGTTGCAAGGTGATCGAAAAGCTTGTTAATGTAAGAGATGGAAAATTTCAAAGAATGAAAGTAAAACCACAGAATATTATTCCGTTAACATAACTAAATTTTCCACCACTCAAAATCCTGTTTCGGAACAGATTACACTACACAGTTAGGTGAGTATACGTGATAAGTTTAATCATGATTTAGAAACTGCAATGCTCTTGACGTAAATGGAACTTTACTATCGAAAATTGGAACATGATCTCCGCCGGATATAATCCATAATTCTGCATCAGGGATTGAACGACTGATATCAAGAGGGATCTCGATGGGAAAGAAATGATCGCGGTCGCCATGCACAACAAGCGTACGCGCCGTAATGGTTGACAAAAGTTCCTCTTGGAAATCCATATCATCGTAATCCTGATGAAACGCGTTGAATTGCACTAGCAGCTTACGAATTTGTTCATCACCACATTTTGCACATTCTCTGTACATTTCTTTCACTTCTTGCGGCATGGTATCAAAAGAAGCTCTGCGCATAATTGACCTCGCCTGTTCGGGGAAATGAGAAGTTGCACTTATTAAAACCATTGATTCTACACGGCTTGGTTGACTGGTAGCCATATGCAACAAAACCATTCCCCCAGTGCTCATCCCCATCGCCGAGAAATGATCTATTTCTAATTGGTCAAGCAGAAGGAACACGTCATTTGCTGCTCCCCGATGTGTAAACTTATCTTCGGGATTTGTAGAATAACCGTGGCCTCGCAAATCTACTATGATCAGTCTGTATCGTTCCAAAAGATCTTCTACGAAAGGGTACCAATTTTGAACGCAACCACCAAAGCCGTGCAAAAGCACTAATGGCTTTCCTTCGCCGTATTCCTCATAGTATAGCTCTATATCACCCAATACAATGGAACGTCCACGAATGGTTGTTTGTCTAGGAGCATAAGTCTTAGCCATAATTTATCTTCGAATGCACAACTTATAAATTGAATCGGTTATCCTATACAGGCATATTAAAGCCAAAGACATCCCAATAAATTTATTGCTTGAATAAGCACATAAGCTTAAGCTAACAAGGAACATCACTGATGATATGACCAAAGTCCCAAGATGGTAATCTTGTTGACCAGATTTGGGAAAATTACCTCTGAATTCTCTACCCTTCGTTTCTTGGCTCATTGTTCGAATTGGTATATCAAGATAAAAAATATTTACGCTATATTGGTATAAGTATTTTTAATCGATCAATATGAAAACTAAAGCGCTTCTTGCCTGCCTTGCCATAGTTCCATTTTTTTCTTTAACAACCTTAGCGCAATCTAAAACAGACAGCATTAAAGTGACTTATTCGAATCAGGAAAATAGCTCTGCTTCTGCGCCTGCCATTTACTTGAATGGCGCTTTGTTAGGCAGGACGTTTCCAATTGTAGATCAGTCAGAAATCAGCTCAATTATCGTTAAAAAAGATACCCCTAGTGGAGAGATATACATTACCACGAAGGAACAAAACTTTACTTTTTTAACGCCTGAGCAGATTAAAAACAAATACGTTAGAAATGCTACAAAATCGGCTTTATATTCCATCGATGGCAAAATAGTACATGATGTTAACGTGCAAGTCGAAGAGAATTACATTTTATCCATCAACGTTATTGATGCTAATGATGTTCACTTAAATATGGGTGACCAGAAACTAACAGTCATTAATATTTTGACGCGTTCAAAAGAAAATATAGCTGCATCTAAGGCCATTATGATTAAGGGAAACGCCAAGTAAAGCGCATATATGAACATTGAAGTATTTTTGAAGTCAATAGAAGAAAAGGCTTTACCCGCAAATTTGTCACCACACTTGCAAGCCTTATGGTACGATGGTTTGGGCGACTGGCAATCTGCTCATGCTATCATTGATCATCTAAATGATACTGCTTCAGCGCATGTACATGCCTATCTGCACCGGAAAGAAGGTGACATTTGGAATGCCGATTATTGGTATAAAAGGGCTGGAAAAGCCAGACCATCTGCTACGTTAGCACAAGAATGGCAACAATTGCTTGAAACCTATCTATAAACTACCTCGGAACACTTTCAGTATTTCCTATCCTTTACCAATCCTACATTATTTTCATAAAAAAAACCGCTTCATTGCTGAAACGGCCTTTCCAATCTGATTTTATTTGTGTGTGGTGTGTGTGTTCTGTTTTTATTCGTCTATTAATTAAAGTCCTAAAGTGATACCAAAAGAAAGGTTCTTTAAGCCTTTTTGGGCATTACCGGCAAACATATCATTTGCATAGTATTTTGTGAATATTCCGAGACCGCCGTAACCGATTCTAACGGTACCGCCATAACGGAAAGGCGCAAAAGTATAGTCGTCTTTAAATTTCTCTTTACCACGCTCCTCACTTATTTGCTTAACCATTCCATTTAAAAGAAATCCTACTTCCGGACCAACTACAAAGTAGAAACGTTTGCCATTGTCGCCTTCTTTAGTCCGCAACTCAAAGTTTAACGGGATATGAATATAGCTGCTGGAGAACCTGTTCTTAGAAAAATGTATGGTCTCTGTATCATAAGCGAGCTCAGGTGTGTTTGGTTTAATGGTAATGTCCTTTTTAAGACGGATTAAGGTCCAGTCTAACCCACCTGCAACATATATTTTAAAATGGTTGTTAAACCTGTAGCCCATCTGCAATAAATCATAAGATACAGTGCTGGTTTTGCTTTCTCTGTATTCCAGAAAATCATTTGTTGGTGAAAGGGTGAAACTGCCATTATCAATTAATTTAGAAAATCCAAGGTCAAACCTGGTAAAGGTAATTCCTCCAACGAAACGCCCCTTGTTGGCATTAGCCAGCTTGGTACTGTCCTTTTTTGCTTTCTCCTCGTCACCACCGATATTAAGGTTGATTTTAAAGTTTTTCTTCTTCTTGGTGGTCACCGTGGTGGTCGTTACAGTGGTAACGGTATCTTGTTGAGCGAAAGCGTTTTGAACTGAAGCACCGGCAAGTCCGCTTACCAAAAGTGCTGAAAGTATTAGATGTCTCATTGTGGTGTGGTTTGTATATTGTTTATGTCTTATTATTTATCTTTTCTATTGAATTTCAAAAACCCAATGTTTATTCCAACCAGAGATGAGTTGTCATCATCGTCTGTATTAAATTGTATAAATTTCTTTTCTCTTTTATCTACTTTGCTGACCACGATATTTACAATGTCGCCAACGTTTCTTATCCCTCTGTGTTCCGGTTGCTCTACTTCTGTTATTGTATTATTAGTCTCGGTTACATTTGCACTTGCGATCATGTTTTCATCAACTGGGGTAACGGGCTCAGTAACCTTGGCTAAGGTTGTGCTTGCTTCCACAACCTTTACATGATCAGGATGAGGATCGGCAGCAATTGGTTGCATCAAAGCAAAATCTTTTTTTACATCTGCCTCTGTAAGGCGCGGTGCAATTACCAATGGTGTGCTCTTCTCTCCAGTAGCTGATGCTTCAGTTACAGTGATTTGGTCGGCCGCCACAGCTTGTGGGGCCGTGTCTGTTGGTACCATAGTGCTGGCCATATAATCTGCTGATCCACGGAGCTGTATCTTCTCCGTCTTCGGGATGAGCAATCCAACCGTTACCGCGATAACCGCAACAGCTGCAGCCATCCAGTAAGCTGGTAAAATTGTTTTCTTCTTCGGCTCCAGTTCCTGCTTAATCTTCCCCCATAGGTTTGCAGGTGGTGTAATTTCCGCATCTTCAAAGTTATCTTTAAATAACTGGTCAAAATCCTTATCCTCCATATGTGCCATAGCTAATGCTCTCCATTTTTGTAACTTGTTCTTTTAATATTGCTCTTGCGCGCGACAATTGCGATTTACTTGCTCCTTCAGAAATACCTAATGTATCGGCAATTTCCTTATGCGAATAACCTTCAATGGCATACATATTAAAAACCATTCTGTACCCATCTGCCAGGTTTTGGATCAGCTTCATCAAATCCTGCATACCAAGCCTGCTGAAGTCAAAACCAGTGCTTGGTTGCTCATAAGCATCCTCTACCGGAACTACATTCATACTCCGCAGGTTTTTACGGTAGCTTTCTATGGCTGTGTTTACCATGATCCGCCTGATCCATCCTTCAAAGGCACCGTCCCCACGGTACTCTTTAACTTTTTGGAATACCTTAACATACCCCATTTGCAGTACATCTTCGGCCTCCATCCTATCTTTAGCGTAGCGCATGCAAACGGCCATCATCTTGGATGAAGTATGCGCATACAGCGCCTCCTGCATCTTCCGGTTGCCAGCTTTACAGCCCTCCAGTAAATCGTCTATGTTTTGCTTAATCAACTTCATTGTGTGTTTGGTATAGTGTAGATGAAGTAACTACAGGAAAGGTTGCATGGAAAATAAAAAATATTTTACTGATCGTGCTTTTTACGATAATGTTTGTACCATTTAACGGCAAACATAATTACCATAGAAAAAATAACAAGGCCAATGAGGCCATATACCCAGTCTACCGCACTTTTGAGCACCACCGTAAATACAATGGCAACCAGCAGTATGGTAGCTACTTCATTCCATAGCCTCAGCTTGAATGAGCTGTGCTTAAATTTGCCCAGCTTTAATTGTTTCATGATGTGCTGACAACTGAAATGGTAAACCAGTAATAAGATCACAAAGCCCAGTTTGACATGGAACCAGGGCGTGCTTAGCAGGTCCTGCCTAATGTACACCATGGTTGCGCCTGCCAATACCGTTAGAACCATAGCAGGCGTGGTAATGATGTTCCAAAGCTTGGCTTCAATCTTCTCGTATTCTCTCTGCAGAATGTTACGCTCCAGTTCCGGGCGGTCGTTGGCCTCTGTATGGTAAATGAAAAGCCGCACACTATAAAACAATCCCGCCATCCAGCTTACCACAAAAATGATATGAACAGAAAGGATGTAATAATAGTATTGGCCCATATTAATACTTAAATTCTTTAATTACTTCTATTGCGTACTTTACGTGATCAAATGGGATATCTGGCATAATCCCATGACCAAGGTTAAATATGAAACCTTCTGTGCCGCGCATCCGCTCAAACAACCGGTAAATTTCTTTTTTAATCACTGGCTTATCTGCATATAGGATGTGTGGGTCCAAATTGCCTTGCACGGCAATACCTTTAGGCAATGCATTCTTAATGTTTAATAGATCGGCATTCCAGTCTACCGAAATGACATCTGGCCTAGCCTCTGCCATCATTGGCGCAAATACCGAGCTTCCTTTACAGAATGAAATTACTGGAATATCTTTTCTGTTCAGATTGGCAATGATTTCCTGGATGTAGCGGTGAGAAAATTCGTTATAATCGTTCCAGGAAAGCGCAAGTGCCCAGCTATCAAATATTTGTACAGCATTCACACCGGCGGCAATTTGCAGGTTCAAATAATCTGCTGTAACCCTGGCAATTTTAGCCAATAGCTTGTGTGCAATTTCAGGATGGTTGTGGATCAATAACTTGGTAGTTTTAAAATCTTTTGAGGATCCGCCTTCTACCAAATAGCTCATCACGGTAAAAGGTGCTCCAGCGAAGCCGATAAGGGGAATACTGCCGTTTAAACGTTGCTGAATCACTTTAATTGCGTCTGCAACGTATTGCAACCTATCGAGCACGTCTACTTCTAAGGCTTCTACATCAGCTAAACTGCGCACGGGGTTTGCGAATTTCGGACCAACGCCCTGGGTAAAGCTCAGTTGTCCGCCCATGGCTTCTCCCGTTACCAGGATATCGCAAAAAAGTATTGCAGCGTCAATGCCCAACAGATCTACAGGCAACATGGTTACATCTGCAGCAATTTCTGGTGTTTTGCACATTTCCAGGAAAGAATACTTGTTCTTTATTTCCCAGTACTGTGGCATAAAACGCCCGGCTTGTCTCATCATCCATACCGGCGGACGTTCTGTAGGTTTTGAAAATGCTGCATCTAAAAATAACGTGTTCATCTAAATCTATTGTTTTATAAGCTGTTCGCTTCTTTCTCTATTTTACTAATTATGTCTTTTGCTTTTGGGGTAACGGCAAGTTCCTTAGCGCGTTTAATGTAAGCCAGGCTACGTTCTTTGTCTTTTTTACGCAAGGCGAGATTGGCCAGATGTATAATGACAAAGGCTTTGTCATTAGTTCCTCCTAAAGGAAAGCGACTCGCTATCTGGAAATGGTGTTCGGCCACATCAAACTCATTTTTTTTAAGCGCAATATTTGCACGCATAAACTCGTAGTATCCGCGGCGTTTCTTTGCCAGCCTGTCGGGATTAGGAACCTCTTCCAAAATGCGTTCGGTTTTCTCGTAATCTCCCTGTTGGTAATATTTCGATGCCAGCACGATAGAGCTGTGCTTAAAATGGCTCCATAAAACAAACGCAGCCAGCAGGCCTCCAAAGGCAGCTAATTGCGTCTGATCGTAGTAAAGGCATACCAGGGCAGCGATAACAAATATCGCCATCAGGGCATACCTGCCTTTGGCATTATACATTAATGAATATCTGTAAATTTATAACCTACGCCTCTGATGGAATGAAAGTAAACCGGGTTTTTTTGATCTGGTTCAAAGTACTTGCGGAAAGTAAGGATAAAATTATCTATCGTTCTTGTAGATGGATAAACATCGTAGTTCCAAACAGTCTCCAAAATTTGCTCGCGTGATACGGCCTCGTTCTTGCGCTCGATCAATAATTTTAACAGCATGGTTTCCTTTTTGGTTAAAGGTACAATCACCCCATCATCTTGCTTTAACTCAAAAGAGTTGAAATAAATGGTTTTATCCCCAATCTTATAAGAGTTCAATTCTTTTAGATCGTCTGCCTTCATGCTGCGTTTCACTAAAATACCTACCCTTAGGATCAGTTCTTCCAGGTTAAAAGGTTTTACTAAATAATCATCAGCACCTTTCTTTAAGCCCATCACTCTATCTTCACTGGTATTTTTAGCAGTTAAGAAAAGGATTGGAACTTCAGTATTCTCTAAACGAATGGTTTCACACACCTGAAATCCGTCCATTTCCGGAAGCATCACATCCAGGATGATCAGGTTAAAACGCTCTTCCTTAAAAACTTTTAAAGCAGTTTTACCGTCTTTAACAGCATGTACTTTGTAACCTTCTAGTTCAAGGTTTAATTTTATGGCATCCAATAAGTGGTCTTCATCTTCAACCAGTAATATTCTTAATTTCTGTGGCATAATTAACTAAATGTAATTTCAAAAATGGCACCTTGCGGTACGTTGTCTCTAACGCTGATATCAGCGTCGTGTTTTTGTAATACTTCTTTAACAATAAACAGGCCTAAACCTGTTCCCTTAGATTTCCTGACATTTTCGTCACCTACCCGATAAAATTTATCGAAAATAAGCATCTTCTCATCATCAGGAATTCCCGGACCTTTATCTGATACGGTTAAAAAAGGATGGCCATCTTTGTTATTCAATTCCACGCTTACTTCTGCACAGGGGCCGGAATATTTTACAGCATTTTCTACCAGGTTGGTCACAACAGACGACAGTGTAAACGGATCGCCAATTATCTTTACCCCCGGTTGTATTTTAGGATTAATGACTTGTTCACAACCACAGGAATGGATTTGGAGCCTATCGGTGATTTTTACCACCATCTCTGAAAAGTCGAATTCCTCTTTGGGGAAGGAATAAGAGCGGTTTTCAATCTTGGTGGCCAGCAACATGTTCTCTACCAGATCGTCCAGTCGCTCAATATCTTTCAACGAGTTGTTAAGCAAGGAGGTTTGCCTGGCTTTGTCCAGATCACGTTTAATAATGGTTTGCAGGGAAAGCTTTATAGCCGCCAAAGGCGATTTAAGTTCGTGAGTTACCGAAAGTAGAAAGTTCTGCTGCTGCTCTCTGAGCTTATCTTCTTTCTTAATGGATTTATGCAGAAAATAGGCCCCGGTACACAACAGGAATAGAAAAACAGAACCCTCTCCCATTACCATGGCCATTCTGGACGGCTGCAATTTTACTACAAGTGTGCCCCAGGAGAACAATTGCACTACGGAGTACAACAGCAAAAAGTAGAATATAACAATTGATTTCTTCAAGGTCTCGTATTTACACTATAAACTCAGATAAATATAACTATTATTTATTAGCCCTGAACACTACATCCAGACTTTCAAATATCGCTCTTTTAGCCTTTTCCAGCTCTATTTTGGTATGCGCTGCAGAAACAAAACCTACCTCGTAACCCGAAGGACCAAGGTAAATACCTCTGTTAAGCAATTCGCGGTGCATCACCTTGAATTTCTCCATGCTTGTGGGATCGATGTCTTCTGCAGTCTGAATCTTTTCCTTATTGGTAAATGCCATCCAGAATATGGATCCTACATGAAATACCTTTACTTTATAGTTCCTGGCGGTGGCAAAGCGCTGTATGCTTTCTGCAAACTCTGATGCTTTTGCATTCAGGTCTTTGTAAAAGCCTGATTTTAATAATTCTGTTAATTGTGCAATGCCCGCAGCCATCGCCACAGGGTTACCTGAAAGTGTACCAGCCTGATAAACACCACCATCTGGAGAGATATGCGCCATGATTTCTGAGGATGCCCCATACATCCCCACCGGCAAACCACCACCTATTATTTTACCATAGGTAACTATGTCAGGCTTAATGCCATAATGTCCTGCTGCACCTTCAAATCCTAACCTGAAACCGGTGATCACTTCATCAAAAATAAGCAATGCACCATTTTCCCTACAGATTTTTTCCAGGAACTGCACATAGGCAAGGTCCTGCATGAGTAAGCCATTATTTGCTGGAATTCCTTCTATGATTACTGCAGCAACCTGGTCTTTAAACTGGGCGAATGCCTGTTCGATAGCAACAGTATCGTTCAAAGGAATAACGATAGTTTCTTCCGCAAATGATTTTGGAACACCAGCCGATGAAGTTTCTCCAAAGGTAACCAGGCCTGAGCCTGCCTTTACCAATAATGAATCGGTATGTCCATGGTAACAGCCTTCAAACTTGATGATCTTATCGCGACCGGTATAACCTCTTGCTAACCTGATGGCCGACATCACTGCCTCTGTACCGGAACTGGTAAAGCGGATTTTTTCTACAAACTTATTGTTGTTGATGATCAGTTCCGCAAGCTCGTTTTCCAATGCAGTCGGAGCGCCAAAGCTCATTCCATTTTGCATTACTTCCGTAACTTTCTCGCGCACTTTAGCGTTATTGTGGCCGAGGATTAGTGGTCCCCAGCTTCCGCAAAAATCAATGAACTGGTTACCATCCGCATCCCATACATAACACCCATCGCCCTTTTGAATAAAAAGCGGCGTACCATATACTGATTTGAATGCCCGTACCGGAGAGTTTACCCCTCCCGGAAAATAGTTTTTTGCCTTTGCATACAATTCGGCAGATTTCTCGCGTGAAATATCTGGTTTACTGCCCGTGTTTACCGGCACATCACCCTCATTTCCTGAAAACATCTTTTTTAACGACTCTAACATATTACATCCAATTCTTTTCTACAATATCCCTGATGTGGTAAGTAGTTATAATACTCGCTCCGGCCCTTGCAAATGCATGCATGGTTTCCATCACAACTTTTTGTTCATCTATCCAGCCTTTTTCAGCAGCTGCCTTTACCATGGAGTACTCTCCTGATACATTATAACAAGCAATAGGTAAATCCGTTTGTTGTTTTAATCTTTGTATAATATCTAAATATGCCAAACCCGGTTTAACCATCAGTACATCTGCACCTTCGGCTTCATCCAGCATGGCTTCCCTTACCGCCTCATTTGGGTTTCTAAAGTCCATTTGATAGGCCTTTCTATCGCCCTTACTCGGGGCACAATCTGCAGCTTCCCTAAAAGGACCATAATAGGCAGAGGCAAATTTGGTGGCATGAGAAATGATCGCGGTATTGGTATAACCTGCACCGTCGAGCACACTCCGCATCGCAGCAACCCTCCCGTCCATCATATCTGATGGGGCAAGCATATCTGCACCTGCCTGAGCATGCGCCAATCCCATTTTAGCAATCACCTCAACAGTTGGGTCATTTTGAACGTAGTCGTTCTCCAGGATGCCGCAATGTCCGTGTGTGGTATAAGAACATACACAAACATCAGTAACCACATAGAGGTCATCACCAAAGTTTTTTTTCAATAAGCGAACTGCTGAAGGAACAAGTGAATGGTCGTGATATGCCGATGCTGCATCCTCACTTTTTTCATCGCCAACGCCAAACAGCATGATCTTGTTCACGCCCAGTTTTAGCCCTTTTTCTACATCGCTTAAAAGTGTGTCTTCAGAGAAGTGACTAATCCCCGGCATTGCTGCTATAGGGTGGGTTACATTTTTACCTGGTACCACAAAATAGGGATAGATAAACATATCCTTAGAAAGCCTCGTTTCTGCCACCATTTCCCTCACTAAAGGATTCTTTCTTAATCTACGCGGACGATTCACCATATCTCTAAATCTAAATACTAATACCTGAATACTATTTTAATTCTATTCCGAAAACTGCTTCGGATAATCCGATCTCATCTGGTGAATATGGAAGTGCATACTTAACCCCCATCTCGTCAAACTTCTTCCCGGTAGAATTGCCAATGGCAATCACCTGCTGACCTGGGTCTAACAGATTGTTGGCAAAATAGGCATCTACATTACTCGGAGAAGTAAAGATCAGGACATCAGCATGGGTTTGATCAATATCATCCTCAACAACAGTTTCATAGATCGGTAAATCGACAATCTTTGTATCTTCTTTCAAAGATTTCTGAATACTTAATAAAGAATCCTGGGCACGAGGGAATAATACGGTCTGACCGCCAACTAAAGCTGCAAAATCATCCGCAACTTCTTTGATGTCGCCGCTTTCACCTACGTAATCTGCAAGCTCACCGTATTTTCTTAAGGCATCTTCGCTACCGCGACCAACTACACCGTATTTAATCTTTTTGGAAAGAGATGGCTTGAGCTTGAAGAAATATTCTACCGCATTTCTGCTGCTGAAAAACACCCAGTCTATATTTTTCAGGTAAAAAGGATCAAGTATGTTAACAATAGGAAAAGTGCGGATCAAAGAACGACCTTCTATCTCTATATTGTGTTTTTCTAACGCTTTTCTGAAATAGCTATGCTCGCCAATCTCCCTTGAGATAAACACTTTGGCCGGCTTTTTTCTATCAGCAGCGAACTTAGCTACTATCTTTTCAGCTACGCCTTCCAGGGAATCTACCCTCAAGAACAGTCGGTCAGGAAAGTCTTCATCAGTTTCTGCTTTTGAAGTCCAGATTTCATACTGGCCATTCTCTTTTTTGCAATAACAGCCCAGCGGCATGTGACAACCGCCTTCAAAAAGATTGAGCACCTTACGTTCTACAGCAATCTGCTCAGCAGTATTGGGATCATGTATTTTTTGAAGGAGATTAAATAGCTCTGTGTCGTTTTCTCTTATTTGGATAGCCAAAGCTCCCTGTGCTGGCGCAGGAACAAGCTCAGTGGTATCCACTACCTCCACATGAAATTCAGAAAGATCAATATTTAAGCGATTCACACCTGCCCTGGCAATCATAATGGCATCATAATTCTCATCCCTGAGTTTGCCAATCCTTGTGGGTACATTCCCTCTCAAATCCTCGATGTTCAGATCAGGACGCAAGGCAAGCAATTGTGCTTTACGTCTGTTGGAGGAAGTTCCAACCATAGCGCCATTTTTTAACGAAAGTCTTTTGGTGACGTCTACGCAGTCTTTCAGGATTAATAATAATTCTGATGGATCTTCTCTTTCTGTAACCGCAGCAATTGTTAAGCCGGCCGGGTGTACAGTAGGTAAATCTTTATGGGAATGGACGGCGATGTCAATAGTGGCACCTAATAGCTCTTCTTCCAGTTCTTTGGTAAAAAAGCCCTTGCCTTCCAGTTTATCAAGCCTAAGGTTTAAAATCTTATCCCCCTGGGTTTTGATAATTTTCAAATCGGCTTCTACGCCTATTTCTGCAAGTTTATCTTTAATGAAATTGGCTTGCCATAAAGCCAGGTCGCTGCCTCTTGTACCAATAGTAAGTCTTTTCACGCTAATGCTAATTTTTCCGCAAATTTAGCTATTCTTTACCAATATCTCCTTTGCCATAACCATTGGAACACTAATACATTTTTTCTCCATGTAATTCATTACACGTTCCAGTATTAGTCTTGAATTTTCATCCATTCCATTGATCTCATCGGCAAAAATAGCATTGATAGCAGTATGCTTAATTTCCTTGATCTTTTGAGGTACGCCGCTCATGGCGATCTCGATTTTGCGCTGGCGAAGAACCAGTTCAAAATCTTTGATGTTTTCCTCGATAATGTGCTCCGCATTCACCAGCTCATCGTAACGTTCCTGGATATTTTTACGGGCAATTTCTTTTAAAGATTCTACCTCTATGTAATGTACAGGGAACTTGGTCAATATAGAAGGAGCGGTATCATTTGGTATCGCCAAATCCACTATCACTTTTTTACCAGTATCACCTTTTAACAGTTTGGTATATATTTCTTCTGTAATGATAGGCTCCGTAGCGCCTGTACAGGTAATGATTACATCGAAGCCTTCGCTATAATTTTCCAGTGCTGTAAGCGGATAAGCAGTACCGTTTAATTCTTTGGCAAGATGCTCAGCGCTTTCCAGCGTTCTGTTGAATATAGAGAAGTTGGAGTATTTATGCTTTTTAAGGTATTGTGCGATGTTCCTGTTGGTTTCACCGGCGCCGATAATCAGGAGCCTTGAGTTTGCGCACATTTTAAGATCGCGGAGCTTGCGATAAGCAAGGGATACAATTGATACCGGGTTTTTTGAAATATTGGTATGGGTATAAACCTCTTTAGCCGTCTTAACAACGCGGTTCATAATCATACGCATGTAGTCTCCGGTAAATCCCGCAACCCTGCAAGCTTCATAAGCCCTGCGCAGCTGCGCAAGGATTTCCTTCTCGCCAACCACCAAACTTTCCAGCGAACAGGAAGTACGCAGCAAGTGGTTAAAGGCTTCTACCTGCTCATAAACGGAAACATTTTCAATAAACTGATCCATGTATTGTTCTGGTAAACCCATGTTCAATACGGTAAGGAAATGCCTGATGAAATCTTTGTTGATCTCGCTGCTACATGTGAAAACAAATTCTACCCTGTTGCAGGTTCCTACATAGAATATTTCTTTAACACCAAGTTCAGCCTGGATATTACGCAGCCTGTCGTCGAGTGTCTGCTCACAAATAACAAGCTTCCCTAAAGACTTTAGGTCGATATGTTTATGTGTGAAAGCAATGATCTTTAAATATTCCAAATTTGTTGCTCTGTTTATTTTAGCGTAACAAAAGTAACAACCCGCCCTTGTTCCACTGTCATTAGGCTGTAATTAAGAACTATTTAGAAAGAGTTTAAATAATGGCATTATGCCGTTTCTTCAACCTTGTCAATTTAAACAACATCGCCAATTTATTTGTTAACTTGGTAACCAACATCATTAAAAAGTATGATACAAAAAGAGGAATTTTCATTACCTGGGGCAGACGGGAAGGTAATTTATGGCGACTATTCGTTTTCTAACACAGAGTCTACCATGCCGACAGTTGTGTTCGTTCATGGCTTTAAGGGCTTCAAAGACTGGGGCGCGCATCACTTAATGGCTGATTTTTTTGCTGAAAACGGATTTCGTTATCTAAAATTCAATTTGTCGCATAGTGGCGTTACTCCAGAGAAGCCGAATGATGTAACGGATATGGACACCTTTGCTGCAAATACAGTAAGCAAGGAACTGTTCGACTTAAACGCGGTAATTGACTACACAGAAAATACTTTTCCTTCTTCTCCGATATTTCTAATCGGACACAGCAGAGGTGGCGGATTAGTGATTGTTAAGGCGGCACATGATAAGCGTATTAGGAAGTTGGTAACCTGGTCGTCCATTGCCGACTTCAGCAGTCTCTGGAAAAAAGAACAGGAAGAGGAATGGATAGAAACCGGAAAAATCTATGTAGAGAATGCGCGGACTAAAGAAAAGATGCCACTCAACAGTACATTATTAACCGATGTAAGAGAACATGCCAAGAAATTCAACATCCTGCATGCGGCGAGAAAAATTGATATCCCCTGGCTGATTCTGCATGGCGATAGTGATGTTAATGTCGACTTTACCGTTGCCCAGCAATTAGCTCAGCAACAGGTTAAAGCGGAGATCCAGATGATTAAAGGAGCGAACCACGTTTACGGTGCATCTCATCCTTACACAGCTCCCGAGATGCCGGAACATTTACAGCTGGTTGCGGACAAAACCATGAACTTCTTTAAAGCCTAATCTACTGTATTGCTTTTACCTCAATGTTGTCCATTGTGGCTAAGGCATTATAACTTCTAATTCCGATATTCCCTGTTTTGTATTCCCCATCACTGGCCACGAGCAATGGCTTTTCGCCGCCGTTTATAAACACAGAGATATCGCTTCCACTTGCTCTTACTTTAACTGCATATTTTTGGTTCAACTTTGCGGGATATTTTATTTCCTTGATCACGATCCATTTTCCATTGTTGGCCTTGCCCAATTGTAACATTCCGTTGGTTGGATTTAACCCAACATAATAACCTTGGTATGCTTCTGATCCAATAGCTGGTTTGCTAACCCTGAACAGCAACCCAGCATCGCCATTGGTATTTACGGTAACGTCAGCGCTATACGTAAAATTTGAAAAATGAGTTGCCGATGCAACAAACTTGGAACCTGTGTGACCAGAACTATTGTTATCATTGGAAGCGCAGTGAACTTCATTGTTTTTATAAAACCAAGCACCACCATAAATTACCCATCCGTTTGAAGTATTGTTATCGAATCGCTCCGTAAACGCTTTAGTGATTAAACTCGGTTTGCCAATAGTTGGGAAAATGCTCAACCTTAAGTTCTCAGATCCATATGGCACTAACAATACTTCTTCGCTTGCTTCGGTACTAACCAACGGACTATAAGGCACATCAAAAGCGGAAATGTTGTTGTAATCCATTGTCCAGCCCGGAAGTTGTTTTGCTTTAACTCTTAACTGGACAGGCGTTTCTTCTTGCACAAATGGGTTTTGAGGCATTTGCTTTTTAACTACGGTAAATTGTTCATTAAGCCGTCCGCCACCTAATAATAAAGCATAATTCCATGGGGACGCAGGGGTAATTTCTGTTTCATAGAAACCTTTTACCGCAAACTCCTTTACATTTTTGATTGCCGGCTTTATTTTTAAAGCATAAACCAACGGTCCGCGTTCTATGCTTACACCATTGTTTACTTGCTTAGATGTCGAGATTTGCATCGGGAAATTGAGCACCACCCTATCGTTATCATTCCAGTTTCTGGTGATGGTATAAAGTTCTGCAGATTTAACGGCCGACATCAGTTTTCCGTTGACCAAAACTTCTGGCTTTGCGCACCAACCCGGTATTCTAAATTGAAGTGGAAAATTGGCTTGCTGAGCAAGTGAAACCTTAATTCTGATCTGCTCTTCAAAAGGGTAATTGGTATCTTCAATTATTTTTATTTTTATGCCTAAGCCAACAACTGCGCTAATTTCCATTGGGCCATAGGTATTTATGGCCAAACCTCCTGTTGGAGTGGCCAGGCAACTATTTTTGACAAAATAAGGCCAACCCATATGCATATTGTATCTACAGCAGGGAAATCCAGAATATGGACTGAGTACAATGCCTGACGAATAGTCCTGATTAAAGCCATGTCCACCCGGTAAACTCTGTACCTGGTTTGGAAGTGTGTAATAGGAGTGACTTTTTAGGTCACGGCTGAACTGGGCAGGCAGGGCATTGAATGCTACTTTTTCCAGCTGATCTCCCAGGCTCGCGTTATGGATAATCCTGGAAGCAGTTTCTAAACTCTGCATCCACTCTACCACAGTGCAAGTTTCTACCCCTTGAATAGAACTATTACCAGAAAGGAATTCCGTGCCGGCAGATAAGCCTTCCGGCTGACCATGATCATGCATCAAGTGGTTAATGCCGGCTTGCATCGAAGCCGCGGCAGAGGCATTTACTTGAGAATATACGGCAGGAAACTTTAGTGCCTGTGCAACATTAACCATGTGCTTTGGCTGGTAATCATCCCCATAGTAAAAGAATTGATTCTTATTATAAATATCTATCCAGGGATAAGCTTGTTCTTTTAATTTCGCAACCAGCTCCAACAGGTATTTTTCGCCCGTCTTGTTATAAACCCATAAAGCCAACTCCATATTGTCGCCCGCCCTAGATTTGCCCCAGCTATTTAGGGGATCCTTGTCCAGGTTAGCTAGTTGATATTTGAAATATTTAGCCAGAAAAGGAACTACCCGTTTATCATTGGTAGCCTCATAATAACTCTGTATTGCGTACATGAACGGCATTCTAGGCCACCAGTCCTTCATTTTAGGCGGACCAAACAGGCCAGTCTCCTGTTGATGGTCAAGCGTATAATCAATCCATTTCTGCGCTTTGTTTTTCAAACCCGGATCGTCAAGCGTGTAGGCCAGCGCAACCAAGCCCTTGACATAGTAAGGAACCTTTTCCCAGCTGTTACCCGTACCGCCCAGCCAGTCTGAATTGCTACCCAGATTTTCCGGCTCAGGATAAAGCGCTTCGGCATTACCGGTAAAGCCGTCTCTTTGTAGTTCCAACTGTTTTAACAGCCAGCCTTTTGCTTTGATACTGCCCAAGGGCAATTGTACATATACATCTTGCTTCAATGGGGCCAGATTAAATTGATAAGGCTTGCTACTCTGTGCCAGCACGACAACAGAAAATAACAGGCCTGGTATAAATAAAGTGAAAAATCTTAAGGGCTTCATATTCATTTCTGAACCCTAAATATAACTACTTTTTTATTTTAAACATTTGGTTGATATTCACAGCAGGCATCTCAACAGCTGTTGAGTCAGAAAAGCTTCCAGAACAGTTGTTTATCTGAACGTCTGAAATCTTCACACTGGTTTTCCCTAGGGTGTTTAAAGTAAGATCTTTGATCACATTTACAGGTTGCGCATCTCCATTTTCACCTTCAATATTTATTTCTGAGTTTCCTTTTGTAGTGATACTCAATTGCTCCATCTTACTGGTCCTACTGGTGAAACTTGTATTAGTGAGATCAAGTGTAGCAGATGCCACTGTTCCATTGTTTATTCCAAAGCCTCCAACATTGTTTGTGGTAGCAACAAGGTTTTGAATCAACCCATCGCCCTCAATCCATAATGATTGCGCATTGTTCATAGTTAATTTTAGTGAATCCAAACTAGCGCTTAGATTTAAAATCTTAACGTTATCTATGGTTAATGCCTTTACATTTGGCGCATAGATAATGATTCTTCGGGAGTAGGTTTCTGCTTTCACAGGATTTTTAATTACAATATTTAATTGTCCATCTTCACCAATTTGCGCGTTAAGATGGCCGCCCGCATCATCAGGAATCTTCACTCCATATTTATCGTCTTTAACAATCTCTACAACAACTGCCATCCGGTTATCACCTTCAATGTGGATGTTGCTAAAAGGTGCAGACATTGGCAATGTTGTCATGTGTCTTGTACTTGAACTTAAATCTGTCGCCGCCCCCTCAGCCATGTACACTCTAGAAATAATTGCCATCGTTAAAATCGGCAGCAATACTAGCGTCAGCCCAAAAGCTATTAATAATTTATTACTTGTTTTCATGTTCTAAGTATTAAAAGTTTCCTTAACAAAAGCATCGTAACGATTTTGTAATTCGTCGAAGCCGATGTTCAATAAATAAATATTTCTAAAAACCACCGGTAGCTCATCATCCATGAACTGAACTTTACGGTAGGCTTTTACATTCGCAATCGCATCTTCGTTTACAAAAAAACCAATGCCTCTTTTATTGCTGATGATATGTTTAGTTTGCAGCATTTCATAGGTGCGCATTACTGTATTTGGGTTTACTTCCAATTCAACGGCCATCTCCCTTACTGAAGGGATTTTCTCTTCTGATTTCCATTTGGATAGTAAAATGCGCTCGCAAACGTAATCTGCTATTTGAAGGTATATCGCCTTATTATCTCTAAATTCCATTTCTCTACCTTTATAAGTTTAAACCTCTTTTTCTCTAAGTCGCACATAAGTGATCGACCAAAAAACGCAGGTGAGTGCCATGATGAATGTTGCCATTGTCCAGAAGACAAAATCCTGATTTCTATCGAAATTCTGCAAGATATAACTGTCTTGTTGCATATGCCTGTTCTTTGTTAAAAGCTCAATTGAGTTGATAACGATGTATGCCCATATCGCGCAAAACACCATGACAGATATTGCAGTCTTAATGTAGTGGAACTTATTAAAATAGATGGATCCCAGTAGGAATAGTGACGTCACAAAGAAAGGCAACGCCAACAATTGCGGATACATATTCTTCTTATTGACGCTAAAGAAATAGTCGTAATTATCTCTCACTACAGTAAACTTACCCCTGGCATCAGCATAGGAGGCTGATGTTGCGATACTGCTATAGGTAGCCCTCAATTTGGTGATAAATCCAAGATCGGTTAAGTAAAATATCGCTACATAACTGACAACAGTTAGTATTGCCGTAAAAAACACAGCTGCAAGAAACTTCTCAAATGTAGATGCAGGTATCAGCAGGTCTATTACTGTTTTAGCTTTCTGACCAAAATGTGCGAAGTAATTACTTGCGATTACACTGATAAATAAAAACCCAAAGATTAAAAACAGGGGCTCCCGAAAGTGCAGCTTAATGTCATTTGAGGGCATTTCTTGGAAAGACGGCCATATAGCCACCATATAAAACGTGGCAATCACCCCAAAGGCGACGCCTAAGGTGACCAAATAAATTTTACCAAATTCCAGCCATTGTCTTTTAAGCAACAGACCAAAGCGGTTTATGTTAAATGTGTTGTTCATGTTTCCGGGTCTTTAGTTGAATACAGTTTTAAGTTTAATTTTCTCCGTCAGCATCGCATTGAACAGCAACTCCATATCCAGTTTACTATCTTCATGGTGATAATTTGCTACTAACGCATTATAGCCGGACAATGAGGGCTCTGCATAGATTACGGTATCGTCGATTTCTTTCAATCGTTTAAAGCAAAGTTTGTTTGTAATCTCTTCTATAGATGCTTTTAGTGCCACAGCATTTTCGTCCAGCATAATTACGGTATCAATAAGATTATCCAAATCTCTAACCTGATGAGTAGAAATGATGATACAGCGGTCTTCTGTTAGGGCTGCGGCCATGATTTTACGGAATTGCGCCTTGGACGGAATGTCCAAACCATTGGTTGGCTCATCCATGATGATCAGTTTAGCCTGAGTAGCCAATCCGAATGCAATGATCAGCTTCTTCTTTTGTCCGTAGCTCATGTTCACCAGCTTCTGGGCAACTGGAATATCAAACTCCTCAAGAAGGTCTTTGAAGTACTGATGATCAAAGTTAGGATAGAAAGGTGCATTGGCTTTCACATAAGCATCGATCTTTACGGATGGCAGGTGAAATTCTTCTGGAATAAAACAGATCTGCATCAACAATGAAGGCTGACGCTTGGCGGGATCATAGCCCATTACCTCAATACTGCCGCTATGTGCGTATACCAATCCGGCAAGGTTTTTCAATAAACTTGATTTTCCCGCGCCATTTTTACCCAGCAAACCATAAATATGGCCTGCCTGCAATTGCATGCTCAGGTTTTTGAAGAGCAAGTGCTTCTTGTTGTAACCAAAGTTTAGGTCGTTAATTTTTATCATACTATACTGTATTAGTTAAATAATACACTAAAGTATAATGTTAATCTCACACTGCCAAATTATTTTAGCAAAAAAAATTAAAAACCATTAATCCTCGCTTTCAGGGCTGCCGTTAAAATCTTCTGAAGAACTTCCCGTACCGTCTTGATGCTCATTATCCAACTCTTTTTTGGTCGAACCAACATAACCATCATCTTTTAGAGAATCGTAACCCTGTGTACCTGTGTTATCTAAACCATCCCTTGGCCCCTGGGGTTGGAAAGGATCCTTTTTTTTATTAGCTTCCATAATTTTAAGAATATCTCTTACAACAATCCATATCGGTAGTAGTTTGAAAAACAACCAGCACGATAGACATGTTGTAACAGTAATTAAATAAGAAAACAATGCTTAAATGGAATGATGTGATCAAATTCGCAGATCAGGGTAATCCTGTTCCTGATCAAACTATAGTGAAGACAGAACAGGAATGGAAATCAATTCTATCTGACGAGGAATACCGAATTACCCGCTTAAAGGGAACAGAGCGGGCGCATAGCTCTGAGATGTGCAGTCTTTTTGAACCGGGCTTGTATGACTGCGTTTGCTGCGGCACCTTATTATTCGATGGACAAGAAAAGTTTGAATCCGGAACGGGATGGCCATCTTTTACCCAGCCGGTTAAGGATAACGCTGTAGCATACCATTCTGATAGCTCTTATGGGATGAGAAGGATTGAAGCCCTTTGCAACACTTGTCAGGCCCACCTCGGCCATGTATTTCCTGATGGTCCTGCTCCTAGTGGATTGCGCTATTGCATGAATGCCGTGTCGCTCAAAAAAGTAGAGAAGTAACATTCCGAACTTTACCATGCAGCTATAAATCCCCGTCTTACAAAACACCGTAAGTACCGGTATGAAAGTAATAGCTGTATTGATGCTGTTGGCGCTGACGGTTGCACCGCCTTCAAAAAATGCTCCGGTAAGTAGTGTTGACCTCAAAAAGTATGCAGGCACCTGGTATTCTCTATATTCCATACCCACCCCATTTGATAAGGGCAGCAGGGAAACTACTACTCGTTATACGCTAAATGATGAAGGGTATTTCAATGTGTACACTACTTACAAGAAACCGGGTAGTGAAGAGGTACATTCTTATAAATCTAAAATGTTTCCTGATGAGGATGGTCATGGTTCTTCCTTAAAAGCACAATTCATCTGGCCGATAAAAATTGCCTATTGGATTATCGACATACCTGATGATTACTCGTATGTTGTTGTAGGTCACCCTGATCATAAATTTCTTTTCATCATGAGTAGGACCAATAAATTGCCTAAGAAAACTTACGACGAAATCATTCAGCGCTGCAAAGCCAAGGGATACGACACCAGTAAACTTACTTCCCAGCAGCATTCTTAACAAGCCTGATCACATGCCCGCCCCCGGCCGCAAGATCGATAGCAATGGTGTCTTCTTTTTTCAAGACCTGGGTGGTTTTAGCAATGCGATTCGGGTATTCTTCTGATTCTGCTACATCACTATATATTTCTGCGTTGTATGTTCCCGATGATAAAAAGCTAAGCGGTATCTTCAAAGAACGGCGTTTACTATTGTTAATTGTACCAACATACCAGTCGCTTCCATGCCTGCGCGCTATGGTAAGAAAGCCATCCAGTTCTGCATGGATTACTTTTGTCTCATCCCAGGTTGTGGGCACTTTTTGCAGAAAATCAAAGCCGGGTTGTCCCTCGTAAGCTTCTGGATAGTCTGCCACCATATTTAGATAACTTTCTAATACTACATACATAGCCAACATATGGGTCCGCGTACCAATCATTAAAGGCCTTATATATTTTGGCTTCCACTGGTTTGGCCTTACGGCCCTAAATCCACCTAAATGATAATCGCTCGCTCCGGCTATCATCCTTGTAAATGCGATGTCCAGATCGTGTTCTGGCGTAAGTGGATTTTGCAACCACTTATTCTGCTCATAATTGAACGTCCCTTCCCTGGTAAATTCGTTAGGATAGGTACGGTTCATCCCCGTTGGTTTGTAAGCACCGTGAAACTGGATAAATAAATGATGTGCTGCAGCACGTTCTAAAATCTCTTCCTGGATCTTTACCATTTCCTGATCACTCCTATCCAAAAAGTCAACCATCATCCCTTTTATTCCCCACTTTTCAAATTGTGTAAAAGCAGCTTCCAGTTGCGGATAAAGCGCCATCCAGTTTATCCAAACGTGTATCGCTACTCCTTTCTCCTTCGCATAATCACATACCCTTTGCATATCCAGCATAGGAACTGGCTTGGTCACATCCGAGTAGGTTCCTTTTTCGGCATAGCTTGGCCAATTATTGCTATACCAGGCAAAGCCGCCATAGCCAATCACAGAGTGGTATTCAATATGGTTCCTGGCGCAGAAGTCGATGTAATATTTATTAGTTTCAAAGTTAACGCCGGGTGCAAACGTCGAATCTGGAAGTACATCTCCGTTCCACCAGTGGAAGGAGGTCTTGCCCGGCTTTAACCAGGATACGTCTTTAATCTTGCTGGGCTCGTTCAAATTAGTCAGAATATTTGATTCCAGGAAAGTGCCTGGTTTATCGCTGATCATCATCACTCTCCATGGGGTTTGATGTGGCAAAATGGCTTTCATTTTTATCTCCGGCTGACCAATCATTGGTGTTAGCTGGGTCCTTAGTATTCCTTTATCTTTAACCAGGTACATACCTGCATAATCGCGCAAACTAGCCTCAGTTATGGCCATATATGTCTTGCCAGAAAATTCAAATAGTGCCGGTACATCCATCAAATTGTTTTCAGCCAAAGCACTGAGCTTCATCTTTTGGTAAAGACCTTCGTGACTATTATTATAATTTTGACCAAACAGTAATGTTCGAACCATTGGGTCACCAGCCAAATTAAATGCGCTTCGCTCCTCTGTTAAAGTATATTCCGACCAGCCTTGTTGTTTAGGAAACTCATAACGAAAAGCAACACCGTCATTAAAAACCCTTACCACAATATTGATTTGTCTTTTAGGGACCAGGCTTTCAGTTAGCGAGATGGTGAGTTGTTTGGACTGGCTATGAACGTATTTTGCCTTACCAACCGGCAACTCATAATTTTCCTCAACATTCTTCAAATCCGACTTAGTTATCACAAGATTACTGGCAAATCTTCCCGTCTCTTTAAAATCTAAGGAAAGCTCAGATTCTTCTACCAACATTTTCCCCTTGTAGCTTACCTGATAGGATGGCTTGCTCTTATCAAGCTTAAAAACAAAGGCTATTTGGCTATCTGGTGATTTTACAGTCAGCCTTTTTTGTGCTAATGCATCAGCTGTAATTAGTACGAGCGCAAATAGTGAAGCAATTTTAACAATTTTCATTCAGTGGTTTTTCATTTGGTTAAGTCCCTAAATTAACATTTTCTTGGAACTCCTGTATAGGTATTTATACCTACAATTATTAGTAACAAGCTCTATTTCACGACACAATGAAGATGACCAAATTTGGATCATCATTAACGTAAAAGAATTTAAAGCATGAAAAAATTAATTACAGGGAGCTTAGTAATGCTCATCGCATTTGCATCGTGCAAGAAAGACGAAACCACAGCAGCCCTCACCGCAAGCGGCAGCGCAACAGTTACTGCAGAACGCTTCGGTTTTGATGGTGCTACTATCGGAAAATTCAGTTCTACAAAAGCCGGCATAACGCAAGTTACCGCAGCCGGGGTAACCACATTTTCCGTTACCGCTATAAAAGATGGCGGTACTGAATCCATTACCATCATCATCCTTAAGAAGATCACCTCAACAGGCAAGATCAGTTTTGGGTCTGCACTGTCAAACGGCGGCATGATCATCAGTAAGGATTACACCAAACCAGCTGATCTTTCACTGAACTACTCTAGCGACAGGAATAGCAAACTGATGACGGGCGGTGGAGAAATCAACATTACTAAATTGGATGGCGATAAAGTTGAAGGCACATTTACCGGAATCTGTTTCAACAACGCAGAAAAAGAATCCTACGTAGAGCAAGGATCATTCTCCGGAACCATTAAATAGAATTGATCATGAAAAAAAGCGTACTAATTCTGGCCATGCTGGTTACATGCAGTTTCACTGTCAATGCACAATTTGGCAAACTGAAAGAAAAACTAAGTGGCATAACCGGTGGTGGCAAAGCAGGCAAAAAAAGTGGCAGCTTTCAAACCGTATGGGAGTCTGAATTTTCAAATAAGGCCAGTCGCCTGGCCATGAGCAATGCAGAAGGAACTTTTATACTAGGAACAGACGATAACTCGGCTACCGTATTGAACGATCAGGGCAAGGAATTATGGAGTGGAGATTACAAGAAAATAACCACCAATAAAACCAACTCTTCAGAGTTCCAGTATTTTATACGCAGCAAAGATGGAGGGTATCTATTCTTGTTCGACAGGCGCTCGCTGGGCAAAGACAAGATAGCCGTGCTGGATGCCGCATCGGGAAAGGAATTGTGGAATTCAGAGGAGTACCAAAACCTGTTACCAAAAGAAGCTCAGGAAGATGCTGAAATAGAAACTGTAAAATACATTGCTGAACTGAACACCTTCTTGATCACACAAAAAGAAGCATTGCACATGGTGGATGCACAGACGGGCAAAAAGATTTGGGAAACCAAGAAATTTAGCGGGAGTGTTGCCAGATATATTTACGACAAAGCCAGCAATCAGATCGTGATGTTCAACTACAAACCCACTTTGCTAGCAGCATTATTTTCAGGCTTTAAAAATCAGCTGGTAAAAATCAATGCGGCCAATGGCGAAGTTGCATGGGAAACCACTTTCAGAGGAACCGTAGAAAAAGAACTAGTAACCCGGAAAGCCATTGCGGACCTCAGCATATCTGGAGGAAGAATTTACTTTTGGCTGGATGGCTTGCAGGTATACGATTTGGAAAACGGGAAAAAGATCTGGGAAGTTGCTTATGAGAACGACATGCAAAAATCTGGCGGCAGCTCGCTGCTGGGAAACAAAAGCACCAAAGGTATTTACAGAACGCTAGCCGATCCTATATTTACCGACGACGCAGTTTACATTGTTATATTTGGAAGCAGCGACCGCACAAAGTTTGTTGAAAAACACAATCTAAAAACAGGAGCACTAATCTGGACCTCAGAAAAGATCACCGGCGCGCTTTCTATGCCCAACATCTACAAAGCCGGGAATCGGATTATGGTGCAGGCAGGCGGAAAAGTCCAAATTCAGGAGATCGAACGTCACCGTACTGCAGATGGAGTAACCATGGAATACAAAGTTTACAACGATTACATCAACCAAAAGAATGGCATTATGGCGCTAGACGATGCCAATGGAAAAACAATATGGCGGTCTGAAAAATTCGATAAACGGATCACTGACATGATCATTGATCATGATAAGACCGTATTTGTTGGCGATGGCGATGAGTTCTATAGTTATGATATTCAAAGCGGCAAACAGCTCTTTGATGTAAAGCATAACGATGCAAAAGTGGGTAAAGCCAGTGACGTGGTAGACTTTGGAGACGATGTAGTGATCATTTCTGAAAAGGGGCTGGCAAGCTATAAAAAAGCCGATGGGAAACGGAATTATGCTACTGAGAAATTGCCTGAAGTTGATTTCTATTATGAGGTAGGCGGCAACTATTTTCTCCGCAATCAGAAGAATTCAAAGAACGTGATTTACGGAGTAGACATGACCAACGGCAATATTAAAGGCTCAGTTACCTCTAAAGGGAAAGGTGGCAACCCTGTATATGGAGATGGGCTGGACATTACAGCAGATGGAGAATTCATCTTTGCCTTTAAGGGAAAAAAAGTAGAAAAGATTAAGGTTAACAATTGATTTGCAGATATTTTAACTATTTTCAAAACACCAACAAACTAAAGCCAATTTTAACAGGATGATCAACATAAAGAGCATATCAACAATTATGTGGGGACTGATTTTTTTGCTGATCATCCTGTCCTATTTTCCCGGTAAAGCACAAAATAAATCTGAACTGGACAAACTACAGTTAGAATTGGCTGCGGCACAAAAACCAAGTTCAAAGCTTGATCTTCTGGACAAGATTGCAACCATCTATTCAAAATCTGATTCGGCAAATACTTTCTCCTATACCAATCAGGCTATTGCACTTGCAGATCAGACTAAAGATATCAAAGCTATCGGACATGCTTATTACACACAGGGGCAATACTTTTATTTCAAGGCTCTGGGAAGCAAAGCAATCCCTTATTTTCAAAAATCTTTGCAAATACAAACGAGCATTAAGAACCAGGAAGGCATGGCCGACGCCTTAAGTGGCTTAGGGAAAAGCTTAATTGTAAACACCAAATACCAGGAAGCACTGCCCTACATCACAGAAGCAAAAGACATCTACCTGAAACTAAACTTAAATGGCGGATTAATCTCCTGTTATAATCAATTGGGCATCATCAATAACTTCTTGGGTAAAAAGGACATCGCGATTGATAACTTTATCAAATCCTCAAAGGTTATCGCAACCATTAAAGACCAGACCGGGTATATCCCTATTCAAATTAACCTGGGCAGGCTATTCTGGGAAATTGGTCAGTTAAAAGAAGCTAAAAAACATCTTCTTGAAGCCATAACACGGGCGCAGGATACAAAAGACAACCTCAACTTAGGCAAGGCTACTTTAAACCTGGGCAATATTTATATTGAAGAGAAAAACTATGCTGAAGCCACAAAACTAATCAATGAGGCATCCAATATTTTTGAAAAGATAGCTTTTAAAGCTGGTATCGTTTCTTGTAACAACAATCTGGGAGCTATCAGCATCAGACAAGGCAACTACAAAGAATCTATCCCCTATCTAAAAAAAGCGCTGGAATACATCGATCAGAAAAATGATAAACCAGCTACAGTTCTTACTCAACAGAACATCGCCTACGCCTACACCATGATGAACGACTTTGACGAAGCAGACAAGTGGTTTAAAATGGCAGAAAACGAGACCGGTTCCGGTATGGTTACCCCATACGTACTCGGTGAATTGTATAACCATAAGTCGATACTGGATTCGTTACGGGGTAACTTTAGTGAAGCTCTTAAAACCAAGAGCAAGTACTACAAGATATCAAACCAGCAGTTAAACGAAAAAATTAGCAAACAGATTAACGAGCTGCAAACCAAATATGATACAGAGAAAAAAGAGGCTCAAATCAGTTTACTGAGCAAAGAAAACAGCATTAACCTGCTGGAGCTTAAAAATCAGAAACTGGAAATTGCCGACAAACAATCGCAAATTACCCAACAAAATCAGTCGCTTACTATTAATACATTGAGACTAAAAAACCAAAGTCAGCGAATAGCTAATCAGCAACTGGAAAACAAGCAAAAGGCAGAAAACATTAAAAACCTGCAAAAGCAAAGCAAGATCCAGAGGCTGGAATTGAATAACAGAGCGCTGCAATTGAAGCAACGAAACCTGTTAATGGCGGGTTTCCTGATCATTGCGCTGGCCATCGGACTTGCCGCCTATTTTTACTACAAGCGCTATAGGGCAAACCAAGAAGCTTTACTCAAAGAAGAGATCAACAGACAGCAGGAGATTGCCACCAAATCGCTGTTTGAAGGAGAACAAAAAGAAAGGATCAGACTGGCAAGAGACCTTCATGATAGCATCGGACAAATGCTTTCTGTAGTAAAAATGAATATGAGCACCCTTCATCATCAGTTTCCCGACAACAAGACGACAACCGGGACGCTAGACCTGGTCGATAAAACCATAGGCGAGGTTAGGAACATCTCCCACAACCTGCTGCCGGAGGCACTAAACTTTGGCTTATTTTCAGCATTGGAGGACATGACTGATAAAATTAACGAAAGTGGGGGCACAACAGTGGAGCTGAATGTACCAGAAGAAGCCAGGGAGCATAAGTTTACGAAACAGAATGAATTGTCCATTTACCGCATTGTACAGGAGGTACTTGGCAATATGATAAAACATGCCGAAGCAACTAAAATCACACTGGATGTTGTGATCAGTAGTACTGGATTATCTATTGCTATAAAGGACAACGGTAAAGGCTTCGACCCCAATAAGATTAAAGATTCGAAAGGACTAGGCTGGAAAAACATTTCGGCAAGGGTTAACCTATTAGACGGTGAGATGCGGGTACAATCAGAAAAATTATCAGGAACACAAATAGATATAACTATACCAGGATGATAGAAAATAGTCAGCCGATATCCATACTTGTTGCAGACGATCATCAGATGGTGATAGATGGCATCAGCAGCATGCTGCAGCACGAAACCAAATACCTTATTGAAGGATATGCCAACAATGGCCAAGATGCCCTTGATATGATCATGTCTAAACCAGAGAAGTATCATTTGCTGTTAACCGATATCAGCATGCCCCTATTAACGGGCACAGAACTATGCAAAATGGTGAAAAGCCAATTTCCCCAGATCAAAGTCCTGGTCTTATCCATGTACAACAACGCCCAAGCCATTAAAGAAGCCATCATGGCCGAGGCAGATGGTTACATACTCAAAAATTCGGGTCGTGAAGAACTGTTACAGGCTCTGTACCGAATTACCAACGATGGCACCTATTTTTCGCAGGATATTGTGCCCATTATCTATAATGTATATCAAAAGCAAAAAGCGCAAGACGAGCAACTGAGCCAGCTGACCGTAAGGGAGAAAGAAGTATTGACCTTAATTGTTAGTGAAAACACCAGTGAGGAAATTGCAGATAAGCTTTTTATCAGCAAGAAGACAGTCGACAACCACCGGCAGCATTTACTGGAAAAGTGCAATTGCAGGAGTACCGTAGGCTTAGTCAAATATGCAATAAAGAATGGCTTGAGTTAAGCGTGACTAACCTCATTCCAGTTGCCATCTTCCTTAATCAATTCAATCAGGTCGTCCAACGCACGTGATGCACTCACATTCTTTTTTACCACTTCCCTGCCACGGTACAATGTAATTTTATCTGGTCCTGTGCCAACATAACCGTAATCTGCATCGGCCATCTCACCAGGGCCATTTACGATACAGCCCATAATGCCAATCTTTATTCCTTTTAAATGATCAGTACGCGAACGGATCAATTGCGTAGTTTCCTGTAAATCGAACAATGTGCGACCACAACTAGGGCAAGAAATATATTCTGTTTTTGAGATTCGGGTACGTGTAGCCTGCAAAATACCAAAGCTAGTAGAGTTAATCAAGGCAAGGCTAATGGACTGATCTGTATTAATCCAAACTCCATCACCCAACCCGTCTGTAAACAAAGCGCCTAAATCTGTTGCAGAATAAAGCATCAAATCGTCGGCACTTACACTAGCATAATCCCTCCTAATGATAACTGGAATTTTTATCCCCTTTTTCATCAGTTCAACAAAAAAAGATCGCTGCGCAGCCATACCATGTACTGCTTTAGTTTCTAACACAATAACTACGGTATGGTCCAAAATACTGAAGTCTATCCCCGCTAATTCTGTAGTGTCTATATTCACCAAATTTAAATGGGCGTCTTTATGTTCTGTACTCACAAATTCCCGGTAAGTAAATAATGGGTGACAATTGTATTTATCCTTTAAGTCATTCCAGGTTGTTGCGTTATAGATCTGCTTTAAATTTCCAGGAAAAGAAAACGAAGGTAAGGCATCCCCGAGAAAGGCCAAATCACAAGCCTGGTCGGTCATATTATATTTGTCCAATCCGGCACTGTACTTATATCCAATAGCGCTTAAAAAGAATGGATCTTTCAGATTTTCTGCCGATACGTTAATCATGACTACCGGATGGTGGTGACCGCCAATTAATTGTACAGGCTGTGTTTGTCTGCGCAAATATTCGTAAGGATTGTATGGGAGCTCTTTTACCACAATGTGTTCCGCAACTGTCAGAGTGGTCTCATGCTCAAGCTGCATAGCTCTTTTTTCATACCTTAGTGCCATGGCTTTGGCAACAGGCGCTTCAAATTCAGGATCTTCAGTTAAAGAAACCCGTATCGTATCACCCAATCCATCCTCCAACAAAGTACCAATACCAACAGCAGATTTAATCCTGCCATCTTCTCCATCACCAGCCTCAGTAACCCCCAGGTGCAGGGGATAATTCATACCCTCATTAACCATGGTCTCTACCAGTAAGCGATAGGCTTGTACCATTACCTGAGTATTGCTGGCCTTCATTGAAATAACCAGGTTGTAATAGTTTAGGTCTTCGCACATGCGGATAAACTCCATGGCAGATTCTACCATCCCTCGGGGCGTGTCTCCATATTGACTCATGATTCGGTCAGACAAGGAGCCATGATTTGTACCAATCCGCATTGCCGTACCGTACTCCTTACAAATTTTTACAAGCGGTGTAAATTTCTTATATATACGTTCCAGCTCAGCCTGATAGGCCAAATGCGTGTATTCAATATTTTCAAAGCGCTTTTTATCTGCGTAGTTACCAGGGTTCACCCTAACCTTTTCGACGATTCTCGCGGCAGACTCCGCAGCATTCGGAGTAAAGTGTATATCAGCAACCAGAGGCACATTATAGCCTCTATAGCGCAATTCCTTTTTTATGTTAGCCAGGTTTTCGGCCTCCTTAACACTTGGCGCAGTAATACGCACATACTCACAGCCAGATTCTACCATTCGGATGGTCTGTTCTACCGTGCCCATCGTATCCATGGTATCAGTGGTGGTCATTGATTGAATCCTTATCGGATTTAAGCCACCCATCGGCACATCACCTATCTGAACTTCCCTTGTTAAAAATCTTGAATACTGTGTTAAGCTGTTACTATATCCTTCCATTGCCTGCTAATGTGCTGCAAAGATAAATATTAAATCAATCTATCTTTTATAACCAGCGTATTTGCAATCATGTCATGGAAACATTGTTGCTTTTTATTGAGAAAACTATAAAGGTATCCAAAGAAAAATGGCACTGTGGAGATCGCTTTCGCTGCGTTCCGTCCAAAGGCAACATCTTGCGCAATGCGATTGCCACCCATATCGGTTACTTTGATGTTCAGCAAACTTTTACCCCAGGTTGCCTGCTTTTCAGACGCCTCTGCCAAACTGCTGTAAACAAATTTAGCGATTGGAATAAGCGGTATTCCACCTAAGGAGATGACGATCCTTTGCGCTTTTTCTTCTACAAAAACGTAGACCAGTAAAACAAGGAGCAAATAGCCAATGGTCAATAAGAAATAATCTATAGCAAAGGCAAGTAAGCGCTGATCAAAAGAAGCAAAATATTGTGGCGCGGTTTTCTGGTAAGTAAAACCAAGAAGCTCACGCAGTTCAGGGAACTCGTGAGCTTCTTTATAATCGTCCATTTCAGGCTTTCTAACAAACGTGCCTGAACGGATTTGTAATTCCTTCAGTTCTTCAAGTAAGTATGGCCCTTGTGGTTTACCATCTATTACCACTGTATATTCCCCGCGCATCATCCTATCTAAATCCTAATTACAAACAACTAAATACGAATTAATCTAATACCTTGATACCTCAAAGTTACTTAATCCTCCATCTAAACTGATAAATATCTTTTTGGTCGATGTACTGTAGTTGGAGGTTTCATAAGTACCATTATTCATCTTTTCAAAGCCTTCAAAATCCTTTGAGGACAAACCTGTTTTAGAGGTTAACCTGCAGCCTAATGTTTTCGGAATTCGAATTTTTACCGTAGCAACACCTGTTTTTACGTGAACATCACTTACCGGCAACAACTCACCAAATTTAATGTCAAGCGCAGCTGCACCACCATCAAAACTAAATTCTCTGATCTTATAGGGAGCAAGATCAAAATCTACCTCTCCGGCACCCATGTTCATGTGCATTTCATAAACTGGGTTAACATTTAGCTTCAGCTTTACATCGTTGCCGCCATCACCCATGTTCCAGTTCTTTTTATTTTTCATTTTAAAAGAAATTGTGCGCACACTGTCTAACACCTCATTCATTAATGAAAACGTACCACCCCTTTTTTGAACTTTAGCCAGGAACAAACTATCAGTGCTGTCTTTCAGCTCATATGAAGTCCCGCCGCCGCTAATGCTCAATATGGTTTTTTTAGCGGAGTCAGCATCTTCAAAAGGCTCGACAAACAATTGCGTTTGCGTACTGGAATCATCATCGTCTATATCGAAATTAAAATGACTGCTTTTTTCGGTAACCGGGGGATGCTGACCTTTAAAAAAGAGCACGGTGAGCATCACTACCAGTACGCCTATGGAAATATAGCCGCCCAATTGCGATTTATTCCTGGAGAATAAGATATTCACACCAGCAATGATCAGAAAAATTGGCCAAAACCGCCAGATGCTTCCCCAATGAAAATCAATTATATTAAAATTCTCTAAAAGGAGTACCCCACCTATAAAAAGCAGAATTATCCCCCACATTATTCTATCAAGTTTCATATTAAATATCTTTTTTGGTGAAGTCTATCTTATTTGTAGTTGCATCATCAGCCGGCACTTCTGCCACTGGTGTATCTGTTACTTGGGTAACAGGAGTTACAGGCGTTACGGGTGTAACCGGATCCGGAGTAACCGAAGCTTCCGGTGCCGGCGCTGCAGCATTTTGCTCATTTTGCCTCTTCCATTCCTCCCATGCATTCTTGTTCTTGGATTTCATGATAAAGCTTACACCTATCGCTATAAAGATTAGCGGCCACATTTTACCAATATCAAACCAGAAAGGGATGATATCGAATTCATTCATTAAAAAGTAAATACCAATCACCAGTAAGATCAATCCGCCTACCGTTTTAGCGGTATCATTGTTCTTTTTAGGTGCCTTAAAACCACTTTCAAAAGAAGCGTTTTTATAGCTGTCATCATTTATGGTAGAAGATGTCCAGCCTTGCGGATTCGGCTTGCTTTCAAACGGGTTGGCAAACCCTTTGTTGTATTCATTAAACTTTGCAAACCTTTTAGCAGGATCATTATTTACCGGCACTACAATCCACATCACCAGGTAAACCAAAATTCCAGTGCCAACTAAAAAGATGGTCGATAGTACAAACAACAACCTGATTATTGTTACATCAACCTCCATGTACTCCGCAATGCCTGATGATACACCAGCTACTACTTTTTCGTACTCATTCCTAAATAATCTCTTTTCCATAATATTATCCTCCTGTATTAAAAATGTACCGGGTTAATCGTTATCTCCTCTACGTTAGCACCTGCGGATAAACACAGTATACTCGTAATACTTTTTGCTATATCTTCGGCTTGTACAAAATGATCACTCGGGATATTTGTTCCTTCCCATGAGGATGTTAATGTTGCACCTGGCAAAACAGCTGTTACCTTTACGTTGTATTTTGATAACTCTTCCCTAAATACACTGTTAAGACTAAACATCGCTGCTTTAGTTACACTATAACTGCCTGCATTTTCCGCAATTTTCTTACTGGCCACAGAGCAGATGTTAAAAATATGCCCAAACCGCCTTTCACGCATTATTTTGCCAAAAAACTTACTGCAATAATAGGCAGATTTTAAATTTAAATCCAGCATACGCTCAAACTGATCATCAGCTTCATCCAGAACACTTCCTGTTAAAAACAGCCCCGCATTGTTAACCAGTACGTCGGCATCCGGCATTTCATTCCTCACTGCATTACAAAAATTGACGCATTCTTGTTTTACAGAAAGATCAGCTTTTACCGCCAGAACCTTCACTTCTGTATACCTCAAAGATTGGGTCAGCTCTTCCAGTTCAGTTCCATTTCTGGAACAAATGGCCAAATTGTATCCTGCTTCTGCTAATTTTATGGCTACTGCCCTACCAATACCTTTGGTAGCACCTGTTACTATCGCATTCATGCTCCATTTTAAATATATGGCAATATTATAAAAAAGGGCTGCAAGCCAAAACTTTGAAGCTAAAGATTTGTTAGAAAAGTCTGTAAGGTCATTTCCAATTTTTATTGTTTCTTTGTAATACTATTGCTTATATACCTACAGCTAATTTTTAAAGAATGAATTTCACCAATTTTGGCAAATATTTACTTTTACTAAAGGCAGTATTCAGGAAACCTGAGAAGTTTAAGATCTACTTAAAAGCAATCTTCAAACAAATGGATTTTATTGGCGTAGGATCCATTGGATTGATTGCCATAATTTCTACGTTTATTGGAGCGGTTATGACACTGCAAATTGCTTTCCAGCTGGTGAGTGATTTTATCCCTAAAACAATTATTGGATCAGTAAACCGCGACTCCAGCATCCTGGAGCTTAGTCCAACCATTACAGCAATTGTATTGGCGGGTAAAATTGGCTCTGCCATCTCCTCAGAGATAGGAACCATGCGGGTAAGTGAACAGATAGATGCGCTTGAAATTATGGGCATTAACTCTCCGGGTTATTTAATCCTCCCTAAAATACTTGCAGGAATTACCATGGTACCTATGTTGGTGATCATGTCCATGTTCTTAAGCATCACGGGCGGTTACCTGGGTGGTACCCTTTCAGGAGCAGTTACACCTGCAGAATACATGGAAGGTATTACTACAGATTTCAACCCTTACACCATAACCGTAGCATTGGTTAAAGCATTCGTATTTGGTTTCATCATCACGTCTGTTCCTGCATACGAAGGTTTTTACGTAAAAGGCGGTGCATTGGAAGTGGCTCAAGCAAGTACAAGGGCAGTTGTAGTCAGCTGTATATCCATTCTTGCTTGTGATTACATTGTAACCCAGTTATTGCTGTAACCTGATTGATCATGATTGAAATTAAAGACATACACAAATCATTTGGCGACAATGATGTACTACAGGGCATATCTGGTAAATTTGAAGCTGGTGTTACAAACCTGATCATTGGTGGTTCCGGCTCCGGTAAATCAACCTTATTAAAATGCATGGTCGGTCTTCACCATCCTGAAGAAGGGGTAGTTGAGTATGATGACCGTGAATTTACCAGGATGAACTTCGAAGAGAAGATCGAGATCAGAAAAGAGATAGGCATGCTTTTCCAGGGATCAGCACTATTTGATTCTATGACTGTGGAAGAGAACATCATGTTCCCTTTAAATATGTTTACAGAACAAACCAGGTCAGAGAAACTAGAACGGGTTAACTTCTGTTTAGACAGGGTAAATCTGGAAGGTAAGAACAAGCTATATCCTGCAGAGCTATCGGGTGGTATGAAGAAGCGTGTGGGTATTGCACGTGCGATAGCCATGAACCCGAAATACCTGTTTGTGGATGAGCCAAACTCCGGATTGGACCCTAAAACCTCCATCGTTATTGACGAGCTGATTAAAGAAATTACAGAAGAATACAATACCACCACAATTGTAGTAACACATGATATGAACTCGGTAATGGGAATTGGAGATTACATTATGTTCCTGCACGAAGGCAAGAAATTCTGGGAAGGATCTAACAAAGAAATTGCCCATACCGATATTGAAGAACTGAACGACTTTGTTTTTGCCAGCCGTTTTATGAAGGCAGCAAAAGGAAAATTTTAATACACCACACTTTATGATAAGCCTTTTAACACCCACGCATTGGAAAGATTATGAACTGATTGATTGTGGGGATTTTGAAAAGTTAGAACGTTTTGGAAACCTGGTGCTATCCAGACCAGAGCCTCAGGCTGTTTGGAAGAAAACACTTTCAGATAATGACTGGAGGAAGCAAACACACATTAGATTTAAAGGCCGCTCCGCAACTTCAGGCGAGTGGATCAAGAGCTCAGCACATTTGCCAGACCGCTGGAATGTGGAATATAAGAATGACGATGTAACCATTAACCTTAGATTGGGATTGACCTCGTTTAAACATGTAGGTGTGTTTCCAGAGCAGGCCGTAAACTGGGATTACATCTCCTCCTCTATCAGGAAATTCAAATCGCAAAGTCCTAAGGTATTGAACCTCTTTGCTTATACTGGTGCAGCATCACTAATTGCCAAAGCAGCAGGTGCCGATACCACACACGTGGATTCTATTAAACAGGTAGTAAACTGGGCCAATGAGAACCAGGAATTATCTAAACTTAAAGATGTAAGATGGGTAGTTGAAGATGCATTGAAATTTGTAAAGCGAGAACTGAAACGCGGTAAAAAATACAATGGTATCATCTTAGACCCGCCAGCATTTGGTCACGGCCCAAATGGCGAGAAGTGGAAACTGGAAGATCATATTCAGGAAATGATGCAAGAGGTGGTGCAGTTATTGGATGAAGAAGAACATTTTCTCATCTTAAACACCTACTCGCTTGGTTTTTCATCAGTTATTGTAGAAAACCTGATCAAAACCTCCTTCCCTCAGGTTCAAAACCTGGAAACAGGAGAACTTTATTTACAAGCCACTTCAGGAATCAAATTGCCGCTAGGTGTTTTCGGTAAATTCAATAAGTACTAAAGTAATCTTAATGCTCTTGTTAACGGTATTAGCTGATGTTCGCTTTTAAGAACTTAAATACAGTGAGCGCTGGAATAACCAAAACACTCGTTCTGCTAAACCGCGCAATGTTAATTCCGTAAAATCTGCCATTGCTGTCAAACACCGGTCCGCCGCATTCTTCTGGTTTAATGATTGCATCGTGGGCGAAGACTTTCTTAAAACCATCCAGCCTTGCACTCTTGCCACCCTCAAATTGCTCCGCAGCATGTGTTGAAGCTGGCATTTTAGTCAGTAGAAGACCGGCAGTAAACGAGTGACCATCCCTTAGTCCCGCCACATATAAACTATCGCCTGCTACAAACTTCATCATAGTTTGGTTGTACTGGTCGGCATTTTTAACGGCTACATTATTTAACTTCCGCACCTCATCGCCGCTTTTCAGTCCGGCTAATTCTGCCGGACTATCTTTTAAAATCCTGGTGATCTTAATTTTGCCTTCATTATACATAGAATATGCTCCCATATATCCTAAATTGATCTTCTTCGGAATTTCAATGTACATACTGCTCAGCACACTGATGCGCTGATCATTTAATATAGAGGTATGATCATCAACGAGAGAAGAAACAGGGGAAATCAAAAACGTACCCAAGTCGCCTTTAGCCAAAGCAGCAGTGTCTTTTAGTGCCACAGATTTTAAACTGGTGTTACTTTTTACCGGAACCTGCAATAATACCAGGTCGTTTTGCTCATCTCTTGCAATAACCTTTGCGGGAATGTTCTTGCCAGAAATAATAACCTCAGGCTTCTCAAAGACTATAGAGCTTTTAGATACCAGATAGCACTTCCCTTCAATATTGAAAACAGTAGCCAATTCTTTATGTGCTTTATCTGCAGCTGTACTGCTGATGGACGCAACACTTTCCTTAAATGAAGATGCCAGCGATGTAAAGCTCGTCCCCATGTTTTCCAAAAACGGCAGGGTGGTATTTTTACTGCTCATCGGATCTTCCCCGGTTATACTGGTATCAGCAGGTAGTTTCACGTAGTTTTGTGGAGTTTGTAAAGCAGTCCAGTATTTCCTGTAAAAATCAACGGGCACTTCCAGGTTGTCGTTCTCGTTTACGCCGCATCTGCTGTGCATGCCTATTACCCTGCCCATGTCGTCAAACAGCGGACCGCCAGAATCTCCGGGTTCCATTTTACAGGTGGACTCCAGGAAACCCCATTCATTGATCAGGGATTTGATCCGGCCAAACCTCACAGTAGGGAGTAATTGATTTAGTGTTTCCGGATAGGCAATGCTGATGCAGGGCTGGTTTATCTTTAAACTGTGCGACCAGCTCATTTCTGCAACTGGCCAGTTTCCTTTGTCTATGATTTTTAACATACCCAGATCGGGCCTGTTTTCCAATTCAGCAAACCCTATCCTTCCCAATGCTTTGGCGATGGCTTCTCTCCCATCGGGAAACCTGACTCTATAGGTTCTATTGGGTATGGTGGCATGCGCTACGGTGAGGATGGTTCCGTCTTTACCGACCACTACTCCTGTAAATTGCGAGCTGTTTTGTGCTTTCCTGATGGTGTCAAATCCATAGATCCTCACGCTGGAGGCATAGGCATTGGCTACTCCCTTTTTAATTTGTACCTGAAGCTCCTTGGTATTTTGTAATTTCTGTGCAAAGCTGGGGGCGCAAAGCAATAACAGCCCAATTGAAAAAATCAGTTTTAATCGAATCATATCTAACCATCTACCTGGAATTGCGTAGCGGGGGCAAGATAGCAAGAAATATCCTTATCCGAATAGCTCAGGAACATGTTTACCCAGTCCGTCTGGAGTGGTGTAAAACGGCCGTTTCTCTATTACATAATTGGCATCTGGTGCAATCCCCAGTGCATGGTAAATGCTTTGGTGAACCTGGTCTATCACTATCGGATTTTCTACCGTTTTGCAAGGGCGTTCATCGGCAGTTTTACCATAAACACTTCCTTTTTTAATGCCGCCTCCAAACATCAGCATGGAGCAGCCATCTGTAAAGTGACGGTGCATGCCGTAGTTCTTAATATCGGTAATGATGTTTGGCTGCTCTACCTGTTCCTGAACTTTTAGGTCTGGCCTGCCTTCTACCATCATATCCCTGCTAAATTCGCTGGCCAGTATCACCAGTGTACGGTCTAGCCTGCCGCTTTTTTCTAAGTCCTTAATCAGCTGTGCTACCGGGCCGTCGATTTGCTTTTTCATATCTACCAGCCTGGTGTTACCGTTATCGTGCGTATCCCAGCCTTTAAACGGTTCATATTCTGTGGTCACACTGATAAACCTTGCACCTTGTTCTGTTAGGCGTTTCGCCATTAAGCAGCCCAGGCCAAATTTACCGGTATTGTAAATGTCATAGCTTTCTCTGGGCTCCAGGCTTAAATCGAAGGCTTTCGCCTCCGGCGAGTTCAGCAGGATGTAGGCTTGTTCCATGGATCTTTTTAAAGATTCCTTCTGGTAGTCGCTCCCATATTCGCCCAAGGGGCCCTGACTAATCAAATTATGGTAAAGCTGGTTCCGCTTTTCAAATCTTTTGGCCGACATGCCTACGGGCGGTCTAACGCTTTCCAGACCTGCAGATGGATCTGGTATAAGAAAAGGGCCATGCTCATTGCCTAGAAAACCCGCGGTATGGAATGCTTTCAATTCCTCCCCTTCGCCAAGGGTAAAGCGCTGACCAATACCTATAAATGCCGGGATCACCGAATTTAAAGGCCCTAGTTCTTTGGAGATCCAGGAACCAATATGCGGGGCAGCTACTGATTGTGGTGGTTTATAACAGGTATGCCAGTGGTACTGATGCCTGGAATGCAGGATATGTCCCATATCTGCAGCCACATAGGAACGGATAACGGTTCCTTTGTCCATCACCTTGCCTATAGACTGCAGGCCTTCAGAAAAATGAACCCCATCTAGTATGGTAGGTACAGATTTAAAGGTACTTAATACGCTATTGGCCTCCATGCCTTTAGTAAAAGGTGTATATTTCTTTGGGTCGAATGTGTCTGTATGGGCCATACCGCCTGCCATCCAAAGCAGGATAACAGTATCAGCAGTAGCGGTGCTGCTCCTTCCGTTGCAGGACGAAAGTAGGTTGGTTAACGGAATACCAGCCGCCATTGCAGCCAGCGTGGCGGCGCTTGTGTTTTTTAAAAACTCCCTTCTATTCCAGCTCATCTTGTTATAATTGGGTTTGATTTACACATGATTCTTTAGTAGATAATTTGAAATTCCGGCAGTAAAACCATCGCCCAGAAAAAGTCCTGTATGGCTTCAGCTTTTGGCGCGGCTCCCAGTGTTTGCCTGGCCAGTTTAAATTCCTTATCTGCAGGCTTTCGTCCTAATGTTTTTTGGTAGATGTCGCTAATCAGCTCATCGGTATTTTTAAACTTGGATTTCCAGTTTTGGGCTCCTTGTAGTAGTACCGAATTGAACTTGCCGCCGTTTGTCAGCTCTAAGGCTTGCAACAGGTTGGCCTGTGAATCTCTGCTGGTAGCCACAGTTTCCCGGTTTGGCCTGCCTAAAGCGGTTAGGAAAGAATTGTTGGCCACCAATGAGGAGCGTACAAATGCAGGTTTTACCGGCATCTTGTTGTATGCCGCATTCATAAATGGATTATAGCGCAAGTTGGAATCAGCAAATACTGGAGCAATGATGTTACTGATGGCATCGGTAAACTGCTCGGCCGACATCCTTTTTCTTACCATTCCTTTAAATTCATATTTTGGATTGCGCACCTGGCTGGCTTCTTTAAAGCCAACGGAGGGCAACTGGTAGGTATTTGAAGTGGCTATTTGATAGATGAGCTCTTTTACATCTGCTTTTTTAGCAACAAAATTAAAAGCCATCCAGTCCAGCAAATCCTGGTTCCAGGGCTCATTGTCCATCACATCTACCGGCTCAACCAAACCGCGACCCATCATTTGGGCCCATATTCTATTTACCAGCGTACGGTATAGCCTGCCGTCCTCTGGTTTAACCAGGTTTTCTGCGAGCTGCCTGCGCTTGTCGACCACAGGTGCTTTTGGATCTATGGTGCCGAGTTCTTTCCAGAGCATAGCGGCGTCTACGTACTTCCCGGTTGGCTTATCGCAACGGTTTATTTCTAATGTGGTATCGGCAAAGATGTTGGCAAAGGCATAGGCATCTACCAGTTTTAAATCACTAATAAAGCTGTTGTGGCAAGAGGCACATTTTAAGTTAAGACCCAAAAATACCTGCGATACGTTTTGCGCAGCCTGCATTTCTGTACGCTGACTGGAGTTGATAACCCCGCGCCATTTGATGCCCTCGATAAAACCTTTTGACGCCTCTGTAGGACTAATCAATTCTTTTACAAAGAGGTCATAAGGTTTATTGTCTTTGAGCGATTTGTAAAGCCAGTCGGTGATGTCAAACCTGCCTCCGGTAATATAACCGGTTCCAGTATAATCGTTCCTCAGTGCATCATTCCAGAAGCTGAGCCAATGCAACGCATAATCATCCTCCAGGTTTAACAGTTGTCGCACCCAGAGCGCTCTCTTATCTGGCCGGGTATCTTTAGCAAACGCTTCCTGATCCTGCGGGCTCGGCAACAAGCCAATAATATCCAGGTAGATGCGCCGCAGGTAAATGCGGTCGGCCACCGGTTTAGCCCAGGCTATGTTGTGCTTTTTAAAGTATTGGTTTGTCCACAGGTCTACCGGATTAGAAAGTCCGTTCGTGACCGCAGGCAAAACCGGGTTGCGGGGTTCCAGTTTGGCTACCCGGTAAACATTTTGCTTGCTGCCATCTTCAGGCCAGGGCGCGCCTTTATCAATCCAAAATTTAATGGTGGCGATGTCTTTATCCTGAAGCTTCTTGCCTTTAGCCGGCATTACGTCTTTATGATCTGCAGGAAGGTTTATCCTTTTGAATAATTCGCTCTCCGATGCGCTGCCGGGTATGACAACCAAACCATTCTCACCCCCTTTAAACACCAGGTGTTTACTGTCCAACCGTAAATCGCCCTTCACTTTATCTGCGCCATGGCATTTATAGCAATTGTGTGCCAGTATTGCCCTCACTTCGGTATTGAGTTCAATTTCCTGTTGCTTGCTCAATTTGCCGGTATCTGTTTGAAAAGATGCGAGGCTAAAATTGTTATTGATTCCATCCTGATCACCACTGTCCCAAGGCAATGTAGACGAAATAAAATCATCACCATGTGTTAAACCGGCACCAAAATGCCCGGTTATGGAAACGCCAATAGCTGTTGAGAATAGTAAAGTACGAAAGGCCTTTATAGTGGTTAGGCTGTTATTTTTGCCTATTTGTCGCAATACGCCTACGGTAATCAAACTGAGTATCGCGGTAGCAATACCCGTCCACAAATGGATCTTAAGTACAGGCCCTGCATAATCGCCATATAGGTAAAGGAGCAGACCGAATATAACAGATACCAATGCCGAAACTGCACCGGTAATGACTAAAACATCAATACCTGCGCGAAACTTGGAATGGTAGTTTTTTAAAGTAAAAAGCTCTAGAAAAGCTGCGAATACCAGTAAGGCAACCGGAAAATGGACGGCAAGTGGATGCAGATGCCCCAAAAAGTTCCAAATCCAAAATACCTGGGCTAATAGCATACGTAGTTAATATCTGGTTAATAATACTAGGCTCCTGTTGTGTGTTGCCTATTATTAAATGTCTGATTATTTTTCAAAATAACCAACCTGTACTATCCTGCTTTAAGAAAACTAAAGGTGCGATTTCTTGTTTTAAAACTTAAACTTATTGTTTTATTTGATTTATGGCAGGCGGCCGATTTAACATCAGTAAGAATTGGATTACCTTTGCAGCACATATGAGAGCATGCGCATTTTAAATCAAATCCGGCTATTTTTTCTTGGAGAGTATTTTTCTGATGCACTGCGCAATACATTGGTGATCTTACTGCCTGTATTGCTGTTTTTTAGCAAAGATGAGCAAATGGCCATTGCACTGGGTGTAGGTGCTTTATTGATCTCGCTAACGGATTTACCGGGAAACCGGGGCGACAAATTCCGCACAGCCCTTTCCAGCATTTTGATCTTCTCTGCTACGGCTCTGATATTTTCTCTCACTGAACACAATAAGTTATTTACCGGACTGGCATTTACCGGGATCACTTTTGCCTGGTGCATGCTGTCTGCTTTTGGTCAGCGTGCAGGTTTAACAGGTACCATGGCCATCATCCTCAGTACTTTTATTATGGGCTTACAACCGCAGCATCCTGTTCAATTTAGCCTATATATATTTTTAGGAGGTTGTTGGTTCTACGCGGTTAGTTTGTTGCAAGTAGTGCTATTTCCCTACCGCTCGTTACACCATGTTATTTACGAGTGCCTTAATGCCACTGCAAGTTATTTAAAAACCAAGGCATGTTTTTATCAACCGGAAATCCCCCTGGATAGCTGCTACAAAAATACGGTAACGGGCCACCTTAAGGTTAGTGAAAAGCAACAAATGATACGGGTGTTGTTGTTGAGCGATAAGAAGGCCATGCGGGCCGGAAATCCAAGAGGAGAACGATTGCTCAGCGTAGCTACGGCAGTGATTAATTTGTATGAGGAAGTTACTGCGATCCAATATGATTACACACAAATAAGGGAGCAACTTCAAAGGGTTGGAGCCCTTCCGCTGATTACGGAAATGATTGAATTGCTGGCCAACCGCACTGGTGAATTAAGTCAGCATTTTTTGAACAAGAAATCTACCACATGGAAAAACCGGGATCAGTTCGATTCGAGTAAAGATAAGCTTAAAGAACTGGCTTTGGGTGTCTTAGTTAGTGAACCCCGACAGGCAAAAATACTGACTGATCTTTATGAGAACTTTACTGGGATAGCGGCCCAACTGGATCTTATTCAAAACCCTAAGGAGACTATTGCCGAGCCTGACTCCAAGCCTCTATACGCTGAATTTTTAGGATCTGGTCTGTTTCCAATGGCCCAGCTTAAAAGTCACCTGAGCTTTCGATCGCCGGTTTTGAGGTTTGCGCTTCGATTGTCTTTGTCGTTTTTAGTGGGCTATTTGCTCATTCAATATCTGGGACAGGAAAAATATAGTTACTGGCTATTGCTTACCATAGTAATTGTGGCCAGACCGCGGTTCTCTGTGACCTGGAAAAGAAACTTGCAGCGAATAGGTGGAACTTTTGCTGGTTTGGTGATGACGTTGATGATATTGGTTATCCTACCTCCCACAAACATTCAGCTGATCATTGCCGCAACAGCGCTGACAGGTTTCTTCGCTTTCAACCGCACCAATTACAGCATCAGTGTAGCCTGTATTACCATTGCGGTGGTGATGTCCCTCAGCATCTACCGCGGCGATACGCAAGCTATTTTTCAAAACAGGGCAATATATACCATAGCAGGATGCTTAATTGCTTTCGCAAGCGTTTACCTTTTGCCCATTTGGGATTCAAAACAATTAAAGGGATTAATAGCAGAAACGTTGTCGGCCAACCTGGAATTCCTAAATGCCATAACTGACCCATCGCTTTCCTCAGTTTCCAGAAACCATCAGGGCAGGCTGGCCCGAAAAACCGCCCATCTTAAACTGGCCAAACTATCTGAAGCGCTACAGCACATTAAACTGGAACCAAGGGGCAAACAGCAATTGCCTATTTTAACTGAAGTTCAGATTATTTGCTACCGGATAAATGGTTTGATTACTTCGATGTTCTTAACTGGAGAATTGATTACGGCATCAGATGGCTTGTCCGAAATAAAATCCAGACTTAAGAGTTGTGAAACCGCAGAACTAAATGTCTTGCAAACGCATCGTGTGCAGTCGGTCAATGTTCCTTATCCATCTGAATTGTTACTGGAGGGAATTGCCTTGTTGGAAAGTTTGTCGATTCAATTAGCGGCATGTTTTGAGAAACGACCTAATGCAGATACAATTGCTGCAATGAATGAACTTAAAGCTGGTATTACCTAAAACTTATTCGAATTGTCTGTGTTTAACTCTTTAAAAACGAAATATGAATAACTTTTTTAGAGGATTAATTGCGGCCTGGGGGGCTAAAAAACTTGGCGGAGGCTGCCTTTCAACCATCATCATTTTTGTTTTAATATGGACCTTGCTCGGGAAATGCAACAACAATGGCGCTAAAGCACAAAGCCCAGCTGTAGTTAAAACTGAGGCGAGCATGCCCTTGTCTGCCGGATCCAGATAGCTCCGTTCTGTATGCGTTAAAATTTGTTAATTGTCACCGCTAACTTAGGCGTGCTAATTTATTTTCCTTTCCTTTAAGGCGTTAGCCTCTAAATGAAATGAAAATAAGATCAACCAAGGTCATCATAACACTTGGATTACTGATGGGATTTGCAGTTAACTTGCAAGCGCAAACTGGAAAAATGTTTAGAGCTGCTATAATACAGTACGCGACTGCAGAAACTGTTCAAGATGCGCTTGTAAAAAATCTCAACAACAGACAAACCAAAAAAAGCGACAACTTCGGCGTGTTTTCTATATTTGCTGCTATTGGTGATTCTTTGTTAATCCGAAAGATAGGATACCAGGATAGGTACTACAAAGTTACCGGATATAACGATGAGAGGATCTTCATCAAGCTTTCAAACGAATTGCTGGAAGTCAAGATTACCGGACAAAAAAAAGCCTCTGAAAACTTTAAAGAGGAAAGCAGGGCGTATAGTAAAGAAAAAGGGATATTCTACGAAGGGAAACCACCTATAGCTTTACTTTCTCCTTTTGGCGGAAGTCCGGTTACCTTCTTTTACGAATTGTTCAGTAAAGATGGAAAACGGGTACGGCGATTAAACCAGCTTGCAGCAAAGGCTGCGATAGATGAGGAAATTGCCAGGAGGTTCAATCAGCTTACTATTAAAAGGGTGGTTGATATCAGTGATTTGGATATGGATGCCTATAGAGACAACTACCCACCTAAGGTTGAAGAACTTAGAACATGGTCAGATTTCCAGCTATTTGAATACATCAAAACCAGTTTTTTGAAGTTTAAAAAGAAAGAGAAGAAATAATTTTATAGATATGCGCGGGGCGGCTTTTATATTATTGGAAGGAGTGTTATACTTGCAAGATATTATTGATTGCCCTCAACCTGCTTGAAGGCATAATCTAACCCTTATAAAAACATAAAAAATGAAATTACCTCAGTTAGCAGGGATGCTCATGGTCGGATTGTTCTCAATCGGCTTATCTACCAGTTGTACTTCTGAAACTAAAAAAACCGGAAGCAAAGATTCCAGCGCAAAATCAGGAGACTCAACTGTAACAGCTGAAGTTGGAACTGTTCGTGAACCTGTTGACACAGCAAAATATAATGCGAAGATTAAAAAATTAGCCAACGGTGATACCACTGGGAGATGGCCGGTTAAAAATCAGCCTTACCCGCTTGCTGGTGCAATCTTACCTTTTAAACGCATTGTTGTTTATTATGGGAATCTGCATTCTAAAAAAATGGGTGCCCTTGGCGAATACGCGCCCAAAGAGATGTGGAGCCGATTGAACAAAGAGGTTAAACATTGGGAAAAAGCAGATCCTTCAACTCCGGTTCAGGCAGGTGTGCACTACATTGCAGCAGTAGCAAGTGGTACTGCAGGAAAAGATGGTAAATACATTAACCGCATGGGCGACAAGCAGATTGATTCGGTATTAAAGATTGCCAAGATGCAGAATGCTATCGTGTTCCTTGATTTACAAGTGGCTTTAAGCACCATAAGGGCGGAGTTGCCAAGAATTGAGAAATACTTGCAAATGCCACATGTGCATTTAGGTATCGACCCGGAATTTTCTATGAAAGACGGCAGTCTGCCTGGAAAAAAGATAGGCACTTATGATGCCGCCGATATCAACTATTGTTCTGAATACCTGGCTAACCTGGTTAAAAAGTACAACTTGCCTCCAAAGGTATTTACTGTTCACCGTTTTACTAAAAAGATGGTCACCAATTACAAAAACATTAAACTTCGTCCGGAAGTACAGATTGTAATGCACATGGATGGATGGGGCGAGCCTGACCTTAAAATTGGTACTTACCGCCACTTCATTTTCTCTGAACCGGTACAGTTTACAGGTTTCAAATTGTTCTACAAAAATGATTTGAAGAAAGCACCTAACCGCTTGATGACTCCAGAAGAGTTATTGAAATTGAAACCTGCTCCTATTTATATTCAGTATCAGTAAAAACGATATTACTCTTAGTAATTAAACTCGACAGCGCCATCTGGGTTGTCGAGTTTTGTACTCTGACGCTTACCATTTACAATGGCATGGATCATATTGATCTGCGATTCATGCTGCTCAAACAGGATATTGTTAGTTATACTAAACTTCTTTACCGATGGAATGGCCGGCGTTTCAAAATAACACCAGGCAGCCTCCTCTTCTATTTCGTAGCCCACATATTTAAGGTTCAGTTCAACACCATTGGCTTTGATCTTCAAATGATCCTTAACATAGGCGCTAATTAGCTGGTCTACTTGCTGCTTATTTTTTGGCTTCAGTATATCCACGCTGGTTTTGTACCGCCTATCTATAGCCTTTTCCAGGTCGTCAAAAAAAATACGCGTACTTACTTGCACTGTCTTCGTTTTCTGATTCTGCTCAATTTCAGTAACACTCACATAAAGTGGGTGGAACAAAGCAAACCATACGAATAAAAGTTGTTGTAACATCATTGAATCTTATTGGAAATATCAGGATTGCTTGCAATCTTTAGCCAAATTTACGAATTTAAGTACTATGCAGGATTTCTCCCTTTATTTTGATTTAGGCTGGCAGCATATATTAGATTGGAATGGCTATGACCATATCTTATTTGTCATGGCACTTTGTGGCATTTACACACTCAAGGACTGGAAAAAAGTACTCGTATTGGTTACTGCTTTCACCATTGGGCATAGCTTAACGCTTGCGCTGAGCATTTTTAATGTGGTACATATTAATACTTCACTGATAGAGTTTTTAATCCCTGTAACGATTTTGATTACTGCATTCACCAACATCATTAGTAAAAAGGCCAAACCTAAAAGTATTAAACTGAAGTATTTTCTAGCTTTAGCATTTGGTTTAATCCACGGAATGGGATTTTCTAACTATTTAAAAAGTCTTTTGGGCAAAAGCACCAATATAGTGGTAGAATTGTTGGCATTTAACGTCGGTTTAGAAGTCGGCCAAGTATTCATTGTAACAGCAACATTGATTTTAGCTTTTATTTTAGTCTCGATTGTAAAAATTAAGCTATGGGACTGGACATTTTTCCTTTCTTCAGCTATATTTGGTATCTCTTTTATTATGGCGGCAGAGCGACTTGCTGCAATTTTATAACACTTATGAAGAAATTTATACTTTTCCTTACTGCAATTGCTTTGGGCACCTGTGCTAATGCACAAATGTTAAACAACCCAGGCTCTAATCATGGCAATAAGTTTGAACAATTGGGTACCACCTTGTCCACCCCAAATTCTTACAGAACTGCTTCCGGTGCCCCGGGTTCTGCCTATTGGCAGCAACGTGCAGATTATGTGATCAATGCGGAGCTGGATGAGAAAAAGCTATTGCTTACCGGTTCTGAAACCATTACCTATTCCAACAATTCTCCTGATCCGCTAAGTTACCTTTGGGTACAACTGGACGAAAACCAACATAAGGCAACCAGCGATAACAAGCTGACTGAGCAAAGTAAGATGACGGATAAGATGACCTATGCCGCACTTTCCAATATCATTAGGGAGGATAATGATCTTGGGGTAAAAATTGTTAAACTAACAGACGAAGCCGGAAAATCAATTCCTTACGTGATCAATAATACCATGATGCGCATTGATCTCCCTTATGTCCTTAAGCCCGGTCAGAAATACGTACTCGAGATTTCCTGGAATTACAAAATATCGGACCGCACCACTGTAGGTGGAAGAGGCGGTTATGAGTATTTTCCAGAAGACGACAACTATTTATTTACCATGACCCAGTGGTTTCCGCGTATGGCAGTTTATTCAGATTTCCAGGGCTGGCAAAACAAACAATTTGAAGGACGCGGCGAATTTGCACTTGCTTTTGGAAACTATAAAGTAAACATGACGGTTCCGGCAGATCACGTAGTTGGTGCTACCGGGGAGTGTCAAAACTATGGTCAGGTACTGAATGCTGCCAGCTTAAAAAGATGGAACGAAGCGCAAAATGCTAAGGCACCCGTGGAAATCGTAAACCTGGCTGAAGTAAAATCAGCAATGGCTAAACACGCCACTGCAAAGAAAACCTGGACGTACGCTGCAGAGAATGTTCGCGACTTTGCCTGGGTATCGTCAAGAAGAATAGTTTGGGATGCAATGGCTACTTATGTGGATGGCAAAAAGATAATGGCCATGTCTTATTATGGTCCGGAGGCCTACCCGCTGTATAACAAGTACTCTACAAAAGTAGTAGCGCATACTTTAAAGGTTTACTCAAAACATACCATACCATATCCATATCCAGTAGCCATATCAGTTGAAGCCTCGAATGGGATGGAATATCCAATGATCTGCTTTAACTACGGCCGGGCTGAAAAAGACGGAACTTATACAGAAGCCATTAAACTGGGCATGATTGGGGTAATTATCCATGAGGTTGGACATAATTTCTTTCCAATGATCGTGAATTCAGACGAGCGGCAATGGACATGGATGGACGAAGGGCTAAACACATTTTGCCAGTTTCTGGCGGAACAGGAATGGGATAACAATTACCCTTCAGGCAGAGGCCCGGCCCATAAGATAGTCGACTACATGAAAATGCCTAAAAACCAGTTGGAGCCGATCATGACCAACTCTGAGCAGATCGTTAATTTCGGGCCAAATGCCTATGCTAAACCTGCAACTGCCCTGAACATTTTGAGAGAAACCGTAATGGGCAGGGAGCTTTTTGACTGCGCCTTTAAAGAATATGCGAAACGCTGGGCTTTTAAACATCCTACACCAGCCGACTTATTCAGAACAATGGAAGATGCTTCTGCAGTGGACCTGGATTGGTTCTGGAGGGGTTGGTTTTACGGAACGGATCCAGTAGATATATCTTTGGACAGTGTTCGCTTTTACAGGATGAACAGCATGAAACAAGCTGTTGAAAATGTAGATAAAAAAGCCGTTTATGAGCGCGACAATAAATACATCGGCAGAGAACGCAACAAAGTAGCAGGAATAAAATTCGCGGTAGAACAAGATACCAGCTTATTAGACTTTTATAATAAATTCAACAGGTTTGAAGTTGGCAAGACGGCCGACCAGGACTTCCAAACCTATTACAATACACTGAATGAAAAAGAGAAAAGCTTGTATGAAAGCAAAAAGAATTTCTATGAGCTAAGTTTTAGTAATGTTGGTGGCTTGGTCATGCCAATCATTGTGGAGTGGACTTATAAAGACGGCACTAAGGAAATAGACAGGCTTCCTGCGTACATCTGGAGAATGAATGAGAATAGGGTGACCAAGGTTTTTGCAAAGGATAAAGAGGTGGTTTCCGTGCAGCTTGATCCGTACCGCGAAACTGCAGATATTGACGAGAACAACAACAGCTGGCCTAGAACATTAAAGCCTTCCAAGTTTGATCTGTTCAAACAGCAAACAGTGCCAAGAGGTGCATCGAGCGGAGGCAATCCTATGCAGCAATCAAGAAAACAGAACTAAACAAAACGGCCATCTCAGGATGGCCGTTTTGTTTACCTATCATTTAGCATTTGTTTTAAGCTCTGCTAATTCCGCTTTTAGTTGCTCAATTTGTTCTTGCTGTTCTTTTACAGCTGCAACCAATATTGGAATCAAATGGTCTTTTTTAACCTCGTCATATTTGATTACACTGGTGCTATTTTTACCAGCACTATACGTTTTTGCAGCTTCAAATATCAACTCAGGAAAATCATCTTTAGTTTCTGCGGACAGGAAACCATATTGCGTTCCGCCTGGGAATTTAAGATGTTTATACTTCTCTCCGTCAAACTTGTAAGTAACAGGTTTAAGGCTTTTTAAGAAATCCATTGAGTTTGAAATCTCAGCCACATTTGTTTTAAGTTGCTGCTCTTCTAATTTTTGCGCGCTGGCAGAAAATGTAAATATGCTCATCAGAACGCCTGCGAAAGCGCCCTTTAGTAATAAAGTATTGCTCATGTTTATTTTTGCTTGAATTAATGAATATTGGTTGTATTGGAATTACAACCTTACTTCAGGAGGCAGATCCGGCGAAGACAAAAATTCAGTAATTGTCCCCAGCGAAGCTTCAGGACGCAATTTTATTGAAGGTATATTAAAGGTGGTTAAGTGTTCGGACTGCAAAAATTCATCAAATAACTTTTCAAACTGTTTAGGTTCTTTGTTGTCTTCCTGCTGATCACCAGATTCATCATCATGATCACTTTGCCAGGCAACAATGGGTTGATGACTATTGCTCACGAAAAGCACTGTGCATTTCATAGAAATGAATAATAATAACAATAAAACAGCAGCAGTCTTGTTCAGCATATCTGGTAATTAAAACAACTTCGTTTGCCCCTTATCGTCAATATCAATATCATCAGGATTGGTGATTTCAAAATCGACAGATTTTGCTGTAGGGACTTCTTTTACTCCTTGAACGACCGGATGCTCATCTGTATTGCTTGCCGGAGCCACTTCCTTAATAACATCTTCTTTAGAAAGATTATCTTCTGGAGTAGTGTTTTCATTCTCAGAGACTTCTTCTTCCTCTTCAGCGGAAGCGATAACCGGCGAAGGCTTTTGCTCCAATTCTGGTTCTATTTCATCATGATTAGCAATGCTGATGTTCTTAACATCATGCTGAGAAAGGCGGTTACCATTCGCCTTTATACCTTTCACATCAATAAAGTCAGCCAATACCACTTCTATCGTTTCCGGAATCTGCGTTTTACCTTTCAATACATCAACGGTAAGCACCGCGGCAGGGTTACTGGTCAGATACATAAATTTAGATCCGGCTTCTTCACTGATCATTCCACCTTTTCTACCCACCGCTATAGGTTCGAATAAGAAACGCTTTACAAAGTAGTTCTTTGCCTTGCCTTCATATTGAACCAGGGCAAATGGCTTCTCTGGATCAAACTTCTGGATCAATATCAAATCAGCATCAAAGTGATTGCTCAATTCGAATGTACTTAGTTCATACCATCCGTCTTTATGCACTTGAAGGATCTTGTCATCACCATCAAATTCTCCAAGGTACTTACCTCTACCATCAACGTTAAGTCTTCTTAGCAAAGAATCATACCAAATCTTTAAGCCAGACAAGGTTGATACACCTTTGCTCTTAAACAAAATCTTTTTAACGGGATACTTGGAAACAATATTACCCTGTGAGCCTCTCCCTTTAATGGCTATTTCTGCGTAATCCAGATCAAACTGAAGTTTCTTTAACTTGGTATGAGGTTTAAGTTGTATTGTAACTACTTCTGCCTCCCCGTTTGGATTGGCCGTAAAATACAGAATTTTGGAGCCCTTACTTCCTTTAGTGAGATCATACTCTTTATCGCGAGTTACACCCACTACAGCAAAACGTTTAACGTAAGACACACCTGTTCCACCATCTTTATAGATCAAATTATATATGGTGCGCTCATCATTCTTTTTGAACACCTGCGCGTGGAGTATACCTTTTCCTACAAATGTTTTATCGGCCACTTTGGTGATGATGCACTTGCCATCCTCTCTAAATACAATGATTTCATCAATATCAGAACAATCGGCAACAAACTCATCCTTACGGAGTCCGGTTCCGATAAAACCGTCCTCACGGTTCATATATAACTTTACATTGGCCAGAGCTACTTTAGAAGCTTCTACCCGATCGAAAAGCCTAATTTCAGTTTTACGTTCCCTGCCTTTTCCGTACTTATCTTTTAATTTTTGAAACCAGGCAATGGCATAATCAGTGAGGTGTTTTAAGTGATTCTTAACTACTTTGATCTCGTCAGCGAGCGCTTTCATTTGATCGTCCGCTTTCTTCACATCAAAGCGGGTAATACTGCTCATCGGTTTATCGATCAGCTTTTTTAAATCTTCAGGTTGTATTTCACGGTAAAGCTTTTCTTTGAAAGGCTCAAATAACCTGTTTAAGACCTCGACAACCATCTCAAAGTTCACGGCATTTTCGTAGTCGGCATGCTTGTACATCCCCTCTTGTATGAAGATCTTCAGTAGGGAACTAAAGAATATCTTTTCCTGAAGTTCATGAAGCTTAATTTCCAGCTCCTGTTTCAGCAAACCTTTGGTATGTTGCGTATTCTGAATTAAAATATCATTAACGCTCAGGAAATTGGGCTTATCATCCTGAATCACGCAAGTATTTGGCGAAAGTGATACCTCACAAGAAGTAAATGCATATAAGGCATCTATGGTCACATCGGGCGAAATACCCGGCGCCAGATGAATCACAATTTCCACATGCTGTGCGGTATTGTCTTCTATCTTCTTGATTTTGATCTTTCCTTTATCATTAGCCGACAGTACGCTATCGATCACGGAGCCGGTCGTGGTGCTGTAAGGCACTTCAGTGATCACTAACGTACGCTTATCCTTTTCAGTAATCTTGGCCCGTACCCTGATCCTGCCACCCCTCATCCCCTCGTTGTACGCAGAAAAATCGGCCATACCACCGGTAAAGAAATCAGGTAAAATATTAGGTCTGGTACCTTTCAAGGCTTCTATTGATGCATCAAGCAATTCAATAAAATTATGGGGCATTACTTTGGTGGCCAGGCCTACCGCAATGCCTTCGGCACCTTGTGCAAGCAATAAGGGGAACTTAACAGGTAGGGTGATGGGTTCATTATTCCTACCGTCATAGCTCAACTGCCATACGGTAGTATCAGGATTAAAAACCACATCATTCGCAAACTTAGAAAGTCTGGCTTCAATATACCTCGGTGCGGCAGCGCTGTCGCCAGTTATGGGATCTCCCCAGTTACCCTGACAATCAATCAAGAGATCTTTCTGACCGATCTGCACCATGGCATCTCCAATGGAGGCATCACCATGTGGGTGATACTTCATGGTGTTACCAATCACGTTGGCCGCTTTATTAAAACGACCATCATCCATTTCCTTAAGAGAATGCATAATGCGGCGCTGCACCGGCTTCAATCCATCATTGATGTGAGGTACAGCACGATCAAGAATTACATAGGACGCGTAATCGAGGAACCAGTTTTCGTAAAGCCCGTTGATGGGAATTACGGTATGCGTATTTTCTTCGTTTACGTTGTTTTCTATTTCGTCACTCATCAAAAAAGGATTGGATTCCGTAAATATAAGGGTTGGATATAGATTTCAAGAACAGAAGTTTCCAACAGTTCACTGTGGAATATTTATTTCCCCAATCGCTCTTCCACAAAAGCAAAGGGCAATAGATTTTTAATCCCTGTTGTTTTAATAACCTCACCGTCCAGGCAGTAAAAAAGCACCTCTATTTCTTTTTTCTGCTTCTGCTCGTATTCTGCCATTACCTGCAGGCAGGCTCCGCATGATGTTACCGGTTTCTCAATTATAAAGTCATTGCTACGCGCAGTAATCGCCATCTTTTCGATGACTACATTTGGATGTATTGCACCTGCCGTAAACAAGGCTACACGTTCTGCGCAAAGTCCTGATGGATAGGCTACATTTTCTTGATTACTGCCCAATACTACCGAGCCGTTCTCCAGCTGAAGTGCTGTTCCAACCTTAAATTTAGAGTACGGTGAATGGGAAGAAACCAACGCATTTTTTGCCTGGTTACATAAAAATTGATCCTCCTGATTTAACTCATCCAGACTTTGGAAAGTTTGATAACTAACAGTAAAAATTTTTTGATACATATCTAAACATACGTAAAAATTGGTTGTTATATACCTGATGGCATAGTTTTGGTTATTGTGCAGTTAGCTAATCCTCAAATTTTTCAGGTTGAATAAATATATACGAAAAAGTTTAAAAGTAATCTTATGGGTCATCGCAAGTATTATCATACTGGTGGTGTTACTAGCGCTTTCTTTAAACATTCCCGCAGTCCAAAACTTTGTTAAAGACAAAGCCATTACCTATCTAAAAAACAAAACGAAAACAGAAGTAAGATTGGAAAGCATTAAGATAGCGCTTCCTAAGGACGTTGTTTTAAATAAATTTTACATAGAAGATAAAAAAGGCGATACACTCCTCTACGCACAAAAGCTTTCAGTAGACATTAGCCTCTTGAAACTTTTAAGCAATAAAGTAGAAATCAATAACATTTCCCTTCAAAAAATAAGGGCGAATGTTACCCGCATCAATCCGGACACCAGCTTCAACTTTTCTTTTTTAGTGGACGCATTTGTCTCTGAGCAGAAAAAACCCGATGAACAGGTAAGTAAAGACACCACTTCAACACTAAAATTTTCTATTGATAAAGTTAACTTCGAAGACATAGGTATCAATTACCGCGACGATGTCGCCGGTAACGACCTCAAGCTAAATCTTGGAGCGTTTAAAGCCAAGTTGAAAGACTTTGATCTGGCCAATCAGCATTATGTGATCAAAACACTTTCACTAAATAATACCTCTGTAAAATACCTGCAGCAAAAACCCTTAACCACACTTGCCGCTCATATCGAAAACAGTATAGACACTGCAAAAACAGATTCAGGAAAGCTTCCGCTAATAGAAGTAGGAGATTTTGCTTTCAACAATATTAAGATTGATTTTGACGACCAGACCTCAGGTATGAACGCTGCTGTTAACCTCAATAGTCTGCAATTGGAAAAGCTTTTTGTTGATCTGACAACTAATATCTATAAAGTAAGTACTGGTAAGATCAACAACACGCTGGTTAATTTCAAAATGCCGGGAAGCAAGGCCGATATCAACCTAAACGAATTCTCACTGGGTGATCTTGTTGCTGATGTAAAAAATGGAAAGTATAGCTTAAACGAAACCGCTTTAAATAAGTCGACTGTGGTTTTCGCTATGACGCCAGCTAAACCGGCTAAAGCGAATCCAACATCAGATACGACCACTAAAAGCGCCCCTTTATCGCTAACTGTCAATAAGTTGAATCTTGCAGAAAATAATATTCAATTTGATAATACAGCGGCAAATCCTGTTAAAGGAATGGACTTTAATCATTTAAACATTAACAATTTGAGCCTCGCTGCAGAGGCATTAGGATATAGTAATTCAGGCATCAGGGTATATGTTAAATCAGGTACTTTTAGAGAAAAGAGTGGTTTTCAACTCGATGAACTACAGGGTAATGTGGTGTACTCCGAAAAACAAATCCTTGTAGAGAACTTTAAAGCCAAAACTCCGAACACAACTATAGAAAACAACACTAAGCTTCAATATACTTCGCTGGAAGATCTGACTAAACATCCTGAGCGTGTAAAGATTGCGATGAACCTGAGCAATACGATTATCGGGCTACAAGATGCGACTTATTTTAGTAACGCAATACCTGCAAATTACCGCAACGAAACGATTAAGGTTAACGCAAGCGTTAACGGCTATATGAGCAACCTATCCATCCCTAGATTACAGGTTACTGGTCTGAAGAGCACTTACATTGATGTGAGCGGAACAGTTAAGGGGTTGCCAGATATTAACAAGACTTACTTAGACTTAAACATTAAAAAATTTTCTTTAACGAAGCGCGATCTGTTGATCGTTATTCCTAAAAAATCTTTGCCACCATCTATTGAATTGCCTAATGTGATTGCCGCGAACGGAAAGTTTAAAGGGTCTATGACTAATTTTACTACCGGCTTCAATATCAGTACCGATATGGGTGCTGCCAAACTGGCGGCAACGATGAAAGGTTTGAAAGGCAGGGAGCAATATGCAGCCAATATTAGCCTCAACAACTTCAACGTAGGTAAGTTGTTAAAGATGCAGCCTAAATTGGGAAAAATTACAGCGAAGGCAACAGTTAGTGGAACCGGACTGGATATGAAAAAGGCCTCTGCCAAGGTCAATGCCCAGGTAGTAAGCGCCTACTATAACAAATATACTTTTAGAGACTTGTTGTTAAGCGGAACCTATAGCAATGAAAAGCTGAATCTGAAAAGTAGTATGGCGGATACGAATGCCAACTTTAACCTGACGGCTGCAGTAAACATGGCTGGTAAATATCCAGCTGTAAAAGCAGATTTAAACCTGAAACAGGTAGATCTTCAAAAGCTCAATTTCAGCACGACCGAATTTAAATTGGCAGGTTTGGTTACGGCCGACATCAGAACTGCTGACCCTGATTACCTCAACGGTGATGTAAGCGTTAGGAGTTTGCAACTGGTAAAAGAAGGGCAGAAATTTAACATGGATACCATCGATGTGCATTCAGAAGCTTCTGCAGACCACAACCTGCTGACCCTAAAATCTGAAGTATTAAGTGCACGCGTTGATGGAAAATACCAACTCACAAAGTTAGGAAGTGCAGTTATCAACCAGATTAACAAATACTACCAGTTTGGTGAGGTAACTAAAATTCCTGATCAGCGCTTTAGGTTCTCCATGAACTTTTACAACCCTAAATTTTTGAAGAATCTTATTCCTTCTCTTACTACATTCTCGCCCTCAAGTATGAGTGGTTTGATAGATACACAAAAAGACAGTCTGCTGATGCGCGCCTTTTTCCCACAAGTAGTGTACGGTGATTATAAGGTAGACAGCACCAGGTTGAATATTGATAATAATAACCAAAAGCTTAATTATAAGCTGACCATAAAAGGTGTTCAAAGTACGTCCATCGCTTTATACAATTCAGAAATCAGCGGCAGCGCAGCAAATAATTTATTAGGGCTGAATATATTTTTACGCGACAGTAAGTTGAAAGACAAGTATGTGTTGGGCGGAAATTTCAAATCTCTAAATAAAGATTACCAGTTTAGTTTTGACCCCAACAAACTGCTGTTAGATTACCAAAAATGGGCTGTATCTCCGGACAACTACTTACAATTCGGACAATCAGGCATTCTGGCGCATAACTTTAATTTGAGTCAGGGTACACAGATGTTACGCATAAACAGCACAGACAATACGCCAAATTCTCCCCTTACTGTCGAGTTTAAAGATTTCCGGATTGAGACCTTAACCAAATTCGCAAAGCAGGATACGGCACTTGCAGGTGGGTCCATTAACGGCACAGTAAACGTGAAAGATTTGGTAAGCAACCCTAAATTCGAAGCTAACCTTACCGTAGATCAGCTACGTTATCAAAAAGACCAATTAGGAACTTTAAGGATCGCAGTAAATAACAATACAGCCAATGCTTTCGAAACCAATGTTGCATTAACAGGAGTTCATGAAATTAGATTAAATGGCTTCTACTACACCAATACAGAAAACGCGCTGGACCTATCCCTAAATATTGATAAAATCGACTTGAAGTCGCTGCAGAGCCTATCCATGGGACAAATTAAAAACGGATCAGGCACAATCACCGGGCAGTTAAATGTAAAAGGAGCTGTCTCATCTCCTAAAGTTTTGGGAGACGTTAAGTTTAACCAGGCAGCATTTACAGCAACCTATGTAAACTCCTATTTCAGGATGCCTAATGAAACGATCAGCTTTACCAATTCGGGCGTAAACTTTAACAATTTTAAGATACTGGATTCTCTGGGCCAGAAGTTCACTGTTAATGGTGGCGTGCTTACATCCGATTATACCAACTTTAGGTTTAATATGGACATCGTCTCGGATAACTTTAGAGTGATGAACTCAACTGCGGCCGACAACGACATGATCTATGGTACAGTTTACCTGACTAGCAACATTAAAGTTCGTGGCGATTTAAACCAGCCTAATGTAGACATGGCGGTAAAGGTAGAAAAGGGCACAAAGTTCTACTTTGCCTTACCTGTTAGCGACCCTTCCGTAATTGATCAGGAAGGAATTGTACAGTTCATAGACGCTGATGCTGCGCCTTTTAACGGACAAAAAGCATTAAATGGAGATAGCGTCAGTAAATCGCCCATTAAGGGAATTAATTTAAGTGCAAACCTGACTGTAGATCCTGAGGCAGAACTGAACGTGGTAGTAGATCCGTCAAATGGTGACGCCCTGAAAGTGAGAGGCGACGCAAATTTGGTTGCCACCATGGATCCGAGCGGAAAGACCAGCTTAACCGGCAGGTATGAGATTACAGACGGCTCTTATAACTTGTCTGTAGGTCCATTGGGTAAGAAAGCATTCAAATTGGTAAAGGGAAGCACGATTGTGTGGACAGGCGATCCCATGTCGGCCAATGTAAATCTAACCGCATTATACGAGGTAAATGCAGCGCCGATCGACTTATTAAACGATCCTACAAATATCCCGGCAAAAACCAAACTACCATTCCAGGTTTACCTGATGATGAAGGATGAGCTGTTGAAACCAACAATTTCTTTCCGCCTGGATTTACCGGAAAATGAGCGTGGAGCTTTGGGAGGTGAGGTTTACACCAGGCTGCAACGGGTAAATCAAGACGAAAACGAATTGAACAAACAGGTATTTGCTTTGCTGGCCCTTAATCGCTTTATTGCGGAAAATCCATTCCAAAGTCTGGCAGGCGGCGGTGGAGGTGTGTCAACACTTGCGCGTTCTAGTGTAAGTAAGTTGCTTACTGAGCAGCTAAATAATCTGGCTTCTGATTTAATACAGGGCGTAGACATCAACTTTGGGGTAAATTCATCAGAAGATTATTCTACAGGTTCATTGGAACAGAAAACTGATTTAGAAGTTGGTTTATCTAAGAAGCTATTGAACGATAGGCTAACTGTAACTGTGGGAAGTTCCTTCGGATTGGAAGGCCCCCCTACTCAAAACCAGAAATCGACCAACATAGCTGGCAATGTCAATGTAGAATATGCGCTTTCTGCAGACGGAAGGTATCGACTAAGGGCATACAGGCGCAATCAAAATGAAGGCGTTGTGGAAGGCCAGATTATTGAAACCGGATTAGGCTTTGCGCTGGTGGTGGACTACAATAAGTTCAAGGAGATTTTCCAGAAAAAGGAAACCAAAGAACAGAGAAAAGCCAGGAAAGCAAAGAACGAACAGCGCGAGCAGGAAAACAGAAACAAGGAAGCAGAAGAACAGAAATTAAAAAATGAAGAACCTATATAGACTTTTACCATTACTATTGTTATGTATGGTTATTGCGGCCTGCAGTAGTACCCGTGGTTTAAAGCCAGGGCAAATATTATATACAGGAGCAGATGTAAAGATTAATCCAGATACTTCTGCAAAAATTGACGATCAAAAGTATGTAAGGGCCACACTGGAAGGTAAAACAAGACCAAAGCCCAACAAGTCTTTCCTGGGCTTTAAATACAAATTGTTCTTTTACAACCTGGCTGGCGAGCCTACAAAACCTAAAGGATTTAAACATTGGTTGAGGACTAAGTTTGGTGAACCACCTGTACTGTTGAGCGAGGTAAAAATTAAATACAACAATGATGTATTGACCAGCTACTTGATTAGTCAGGGTTATTTACAATCTGTGGTTACCGGCGACACGCTGGTTAAAGGCAAAAAAGGTAAGGCTGTTTATACTGCGCTCACCGGTCAACGTTACAAGATCAACAGCATCAGCTTCCCTAAGGACAGCGGTAACCTGGCCAACATTATCAATCAGCATAAAGGAGAGACTTTATTGAAAGTTGGAAATTTTTATGATTTGGATACCTATAAAAACGAACGGATCAGGATTGACAATGATCTTAAAGAAACTGGATATTTTTATTTTAGCCCGGATTACCTTATCCTACAGGTTGATAGCACTATAGGTAAAAATCTGGTAGACATTCGGGTGAGGGTTAAAGACATCGCACCGGATGCTGGTTTAAAACCATATACGATCAAAAACATCAATATTTATCCAAGTTATAGCCTACGGAGAGACAGTGTTTTAAGGAAACTGGAACCATTAAAATACAACGACTTCAACATTTACGACAACAGGAATACGTTTAAACCGAGGGTATTCGATAGATTGGTATTCTTTAAAAAGGATGAGCTGTACAATAGAAAGGACCATAACCAATCATTAAACAGAATGGTTAACATTGGTGCATTCCAAAACGTTAAGGCGGAATTTTTGCCTATTGATAGCTTTAAAAACAACCAGTTGGACCTTAACATTTACCTGACACCGCTTAAGAAGAACTCGCTGTCATTCGGTGTAACCGGCACCAGTAAGTCCAACAATTTTGTAGGATCTGAGGTGAAGCTAACACAAACAACGAGAAATGTTTTTAGAGGCGCTGAGATATTAGAAGTGAGTGCGAGTGGAGGTTTTGAAACGCAGGTAAGCGGTAAATCGACTCAAAACTTAAACTCTTATTCGCTTACCGGCGAGGCAAAACTAACCTTTCCAAGGTTTATAGTGCCCTTCTACAAACCAGGTACCACCAACGCATTTATTCCAAAAACCATTACCTCAGTTTCGTATCAATTGTTAAACAGGGGATCGCTTTATACTTTAAATAGTTTTAAAGGAGAGTTTGGTTATAGCTTTAAAGAGAATCAATACAAGGAGCACATATTTAATCCAATCTCTGTAAATTACGTTCAGCCTATTATTGATAAAAATGTGAATCAGAAGGATCTTTTCGACTCTATTCCGGGATTAAACTATACACTTCAAAAACAGTTGATTATTGGTAGTAATTACAGCTTTACCTATACCAACCAGATGGAAGAATCGCGACGTAACAACATGTATTTTAATGGTGCAATAGAAACCGGTGGTAATGTTTGGGGGCTATTTACGCCCAAAGATAAAAATGGACAGCGCTCCCTGTTTGACGTTCCTTTAAATCAGTTTGTGCGGCTGGAAACGGATTTTAGAGATTACTACAAAGTAAACCGGGGAGTTACCTGGGCTAACCGGTTAAATATTGGATATGGATATGCCTATGGCAGCAGTACATCCCTCCCATTTGTAAGGCAATTTTTTGCCGGAGGTAGTAACGACATTAGAGCTTTTAAAGCTCGGTCTTTAGGCCCTGGGACCTATAAAGTGCCAGACTCGATACCATTCGCAGATCAGGGGGGTGACATCAAGCTCATGCTGAATAGTGAACTCCGGTTTAAAATAGTAAGTGTGCTTTATGGAGCTGTATTTGCAGATGCCGGTAACGTTTGGTTAAGAAAAGAAGATCTAGGTTCGCCCGCCACAGCAACCACCCCAGCAATTGACGGCAGACCAGGATCACAATTTAAACTCAAAAATGTTTTGAATGAACTGGCAGTTGGTACTGGAGCAGGATTAAGAGTTGATGCTACCATTTTTGTGATAAGACTGGATGTGGCTTTCCCTGTCAGGAAACCTTACCTACCAGAGGGCCAGCGCTGGGTTCTTGATCAGGTTAACTTTGGCAGCAAGAGCTGGAGAAGAGAGAATTTAATCTACAACATTGGTATCGGTTACCCATTCTAATTATGGCATTACTAAATAAAATGAGGTCCTTTTTTATGGCTACTTATCATCTGTTCGTAGCTGCGGGAAAAGGTTTTATCGAAGATAGGGTGATGAAATTAAGTGCTGCCCTTGCTTATTATACTATTTTCTCCCTAACTCCCCTTATTGTTATCGTGATATCCGGAGCAACATTATTTTTAGGAGATCGCCTTAACCCCGGTTCTGAACTTTTCTCAGAAATCAGCCAAATGGTCGGTTCAGATGCTGCAGCGCAGCTTAAGTCTTTTGTAGACCAGTCAAATTTAAACGGAAAAGGTACTTTTGGTTTGATCATTGGTATCGGAACCTTAATTATTGGTGCCACAGCGATCTTTATCGAGATTCAGGATAGCATTAACCTGATCTGGAAAGTTAAAGCAGTCCCAAAAAGAGGTTGGAAAAAATTAATCACCAACAGGCTACTTTCATTCTCCTTAATTGCGTCACTGGGCTTCTTATTGCTGGTATCTCTTGTACTCAATAGTATTGTGGTTGGAATTGGCGACAAACTTGCCAGCTACTCCAGTAAAATAGGCATTGAACGGGTCTCTGAGGTATTGATGCTCATTGTTACCAATGCCCTCACCTTAACCGTAGTAACAATCATTTTCACCATCATCTTCAAAGTGTTACCAGATGTTGACTTAAAATGGAAGCCTGCCATTATCGGCGCTTTATTCACCGCCGTGATGTTCAGCTTGGGTAAGTATGTAATTGGTGTTTACATAGAAAAGGGGAATCCGGGGTCGGCCTTTGGTGCGGCCAGCTCCATTATCGTCATTTTGGTTTGGATTTATTACACCTCGATTATTCTTTACTTCGGTGCGGAATTCACTCAAGCCTATGCAGAGAAGTACGACAAAGGTATTTCGCCTAGCAAATATGCCGTACACACCAAAATCATAGTAGTGGAAAAGAAAGTAGATGTACTTCCACCTCAGCACCCGGAAGAAACGAAAATTAAAGAAGAAAGCTAGGCAGATTCTGCCAAATCTTCGTCGACCACATCGTGCATTACAGCCGAGGTGCCAGCATCTTCAGTAGCAGATATCAGTTCTTCCACAGTATCTTTCTCTACCCGAAGGTTCCTGATAATGTGCTGCTGCCTGTCGGGCGTGTTCTTGCCCATATAATATTCCAGCAAATTCTTAATAGTCTGATCTTTTAAGATCACTGGATCCAGCCTGATGTCTTTACCGATGAACAACCCAAACTCATCCGGAGAAATCTCTCCAAGCCCTTTAAATCGCGTAATCTCAGGTCTGCTGCCCAGCTTCTCAATTGCCTTTTTGCGTTCATCATCGCTGTAGCAATAAATCGTTTCCTTTTTATTACGTACCCTAAACAAAGGCGTTTGCAAAATATACACGTGGCCTGCACGTACCAACTCAGGGAAAAATTGCAGGAAAAAGGTCATCATTAACAACCTGATGTGCATACCATCCACATCGGCATCGGTAGCAATTACAATGTTGTTGTAGTGCAGACCCTCCAGTCCATCCTCAATATTTAGGGCATGCTGAAGCAAATTAAATTCCTCATTCTCGTAAACCACCTTTTTGGTAAGCTCATAACAATTCAGAGGTTTACCTTTTAAACTAAAGACCGCCTGGCAGTCAACATCTCTTGATTTGGTGATGGATCCTGATGCAGAATCTCCTTCGGTGATGAACAGCGTAGTTTCGTAACGCTTATCGTGAGTACTGTTAAAATGTACTTTGCAGTCCCTCAATTTCTTATTGTGCAAAGAAGCTTTCTTGGCCCTGTCGTTAGCTAGCTTTTTGATACCGGCAATGTCCTTACGCTCCCTTTCCGATTGCATAATTCGCTTTAACAGTGCATCCGCAACATCAGCATGCTTGTGCAGGTAATCATCCAATTCCTTTTTTACAAAGTCATTGATAAACGTACGCACAGATGGCCCTTCCGGACCCATATTTTGCGAGCCCAGCTTAGTTTTCGTTTGCGACTCAAACACAGGCTCCTGTACGCGCACAGAAACGGCAGCGATAATGGAAGCCCTGACATCAGATGCATCAAATTCCTTTTTGTAGAACTCCCGAATGGTCCTTACTACTGCTTCGCGGAATGCAGCCTGGTGTGTACCACCCTGGGTGGTGTGCTGACCGTTTACGAAAGAGTGGTAATCTTCACCATATTGCTGTCCGTGGGTCATTGCCACTTCAATATCATTTCCAATTAAGTGGATTATTGGATAGCGGAGCTCTTCAGGTTTATTGAATTTGGAAAGAAGATCATACAAGCCTCTTTCTGAGAAATATTTTTGATTGTTAAAATTAACAGTTAAGCCTGTGTTTAGGAAAACATAGTTCCAGATCATGCTTTCCACGAAATCTGAAATGTAATGGTAGTTCCTGAAAATACTTTCATCCGGATAAAAAGTAATGGCAGTCCCGTTACGCTGGGTGGTATCAATTACGTCATGCTCAACGATGATCTCACCTTTAGAAAATTCCACCTTTTTAGTTTTACCATCCCGATAAGATTGGACAACAAAGTTAGTAGAAAGTGCATTCACGGCTTTAGTACCTACCCCGTTTAAACCAACAGATTTCTGGAAAGCATTACTATCGTACTTACCACCAGTATTGATTTTAGAAACACAATCTATCACCTTGCCCAAAGGTATACCCCTACCGTAATCCCTGACATTTACTTTAGAATCAGAAACGGTAATATCTATTGTTCTGCCAGAGCCCATCACAAACTCATCAATAGAATTATCCACAATTTCCTTGAGCAGCACATAAATACCATCATCCTGTGCAGAACCATCACCCAGCTTTCCGATATACATACCCGGACGCAGCCTGATGTGTTCCTTCCAGTCGAGAGATCTGATACTATCGTCGTTATAAATAGGTTCTGCCATGATGTTGATGAGTGTTTTACAAAAATAACCTAATAAGTTTTCCAATCAACTACAAAGTTTCAACAAATACACATTTGACCGGGATATTTTCTATTTTAGGTCATCAATCCCCCCGATCCATGGAACAAAAAAAACAGCTATCTCTCTTCGACCTGTCCATGATCGTTGTAAGCCTTGTGATAGGTATGGGAATTTTTAGAACACCAGTAAACGTTGCAAAAGCCGCACAAATTCCGGAGTTGTTTTTCCTGGCCTGGATTGTTGGTGGGTTCATCGCTCTTTGTGGGGCATTAACTTATGCGGAGATCGGTTCCAGGTTTCCGGTAACGGGTGGCTATTACAAAATCTTTTCTGAGTTTTACCACCCTTCTATTGCCTTTGCCATTAATTGCATCATCGTTGTATCCAATGCTGGTTCGGTGGCAGGTGTATCTATTATTGGGGCAGAGTATTTCAGCAAAGTAATTTTACCAATGGAAATGCAAACAGAAACCTGGCGGATCACTATTGCAACAGTAACCATTGTATTGTTTTATTTCCTAAATCTCCTTGGTCTCCGGGTAAGTTCTAAAGCACAAAATATACTTTCTATTATAAAGATGGGAATGGTCATTACTTTGATAGCAGCAATTTTTGAGGGCTCCGTTAAGGAAACTGCCGCGCCTGTTTTTAAAACTGCTACTGGATTAATGCCCAATTGGTTCGACTATGGAAAGGCACTTGGAGTATGCCTAATTGCCATCTCGTTTACTTTTGGCGGCTATCAGCAAACTATCAATTTTGGTGGCGAAATCAAGGATGCTAAAAAGATATTGCCACGCGGCATTATCATCGGACTAGCCATCATCATTACCCTTTACCTGGCCATCAATTATGCTTACGTAAATGTAATTGGTTTTGAACAACTTAAATCCTCAGAAAGCATCGCAGCAATCCTGGCAGGAAAAATATTCGGGCCAATCGGCTTCACGCTTTTATCCGGATTGATCTATCTTTCTGTACTTGGGTATGTAAACGTAAACTTACTCAGTAATCCCAGGGCAATGTATGCCATGGGCGAAGAAAATGCTTTACCAACCATATTCACTAAAAAAAGTAAGAAAACAGATGTTATGTATGTGAGCCTTACTGTATTCGCCGTCATAGCTATCCTTACCTTATTCTATGCTCAGACGTTCGACAAGATTCTAAACTATACCATCTTCCTGGATTGTATTGGAATGGCCACCTCTGTAGCTACCATTTTCATGCTGAGAAAGCGTACGGCGCATCTCGATAGAAACACTATTTTTACCATAAAATTATATCCATTATTGCCGCTTATCTTTATCGCGGCATATCTTTTTGTGGCGATTAGCATTTATAGCGATGACCCTGAAGCAGCAATAAACGGATTGCTGATCTTTGCCTCATTTATCATTATCTATTTTCTCAATCGTTTTTTCAACAAATCCAAATCAAAGCATTCAATTTGATTACCTTAGTAGACCTACCTGTAGTTAACACATGCCAATAAAACAGCTCCCATTAAGAAAACAAATTGCCTATGCATCAGGCATGATGGGATGGAGCATGATGAGCAACATCATCATCGTGATGTTACCGTACTTTTATTTGCCGCCAAACAACTCAGGATTAACGCCACTTGTTCCCCAACTCCTTGTTTTTGGTGCATTTAATATTTTATCGCTTATCGCAGCTTCGGGCAGGTTGTTTGATGCCTTATACGATCCTTTTATCGCATCAGTAAGCGATGGAAGCAAAAACCCTCAGGGCAGAAGAATCCCAATAATGCGTTATGCCATTTTACCAGCAGTCATTTTTTGCTCCCTGGTTTTCTATCCCATCGTAAAGGGTGAAAGTGTGATCAACGGCTGGTGGCTAACCTTCGTATTGGCCGGTTTCTTCATTTCGGTAACCACCTACATTATCCCCTATAATGCGCTTTTAGCAGAACTGACGCATACACCTGACCAGAAGGTTAAGCTGTCGACATACCAGCAGGTGGGTTTTGTGCTGGGCATGATTGTAGCTGCGCTTGTAAATAACTATGCCGATCTGATTCAAAACTATTTCGGGGTAGCCGACAGGTCTTTAGCCCTTCAATACACCATCTGGATATTGAGCATATTTGCGGGTCTGGTTATGATACTTCCCGTTATATTTATTAATGAAAAGGAATATACAGAAGCTAAACCAACACACATTGACCTTATTCCAGCTATAAAAAATACCTTCAGAAACAAGAACTTCAAATATTATCTGATCTCAGACTTCGCTTATTACATTGCATTAAGCATTATTTCAAGTGGCCTGTTGTTCTTCGTGACGGTATTGCTAAAGCTGCCAGATTCTGACGGGGGAAAATTCATGGGGGTTATGGTTATACTCTCCCTGCTTTTCTATCCATTTATCAATTATGGCGCTAAGAAATTTGGAAAGAAAAGCCTGGTATTATGGGCTTTTGTAGTGTTATGCCTAATCTTTGTTACCATCTATTTCCTTGGCAAACTCCCTTTCCCACCAGCGATGCAAATGCTCATGCTGGTAACCCTGGCCTCTTTTCCGCTTGCTGCATTGGGTATTTTACCCAACGCAATACTTGCAGATATAGCACAGCAGGACACCGCAGAGACAGGTGAAAACCACGAAGGAATGTTCTTTGCTGTAAAATACCTCTTTGTTAAGCTGGGCCAAACATTGGGGATTGCCATCTTCGCCATGTTAACGGTTTATGGTAAAGATCCGGGTGATGACTATGGCTTGCGTTTAAATGGTGTGGTCGGCTTTGCATTGTGCGTACTGGCATTGCTGTTCTTTAGCCGATTCAAAGAGCCAAAACTCCCTGTTAGATAAGCACATAACTATAAATAAACTAGAAAAGCAAAAGCCAAAAGTAATGCGTATCTTTGTGGCCAGAGCGAAAACTAAGGCTCTTATTATACATTAAATACACGTACATTGTTATTCGAAGAATTAAACCTGATTGAGCCTATTTTAAAAGCGCTGCAAACAGAAGGTTATACACAACCAACCCCAATACAAGAACAATCCATCCCGAGCATATTACAAAAGAAAGATCTTTTAGGCTGTGCCCAAACCGGTACCGGCAAAACTGCAGCATTTGCAATACCTATGTTGCAGTTATTAAGCAAGCCCCATACCAATACCAAGATACATAAATCAATAAAGGCCCTGGTATTAACCCCAACACGGGAACTGGCTATACAAATTGAAGAAAGTTTTAAAGCTTATGGCAAAAACCTACCAATCAAACACTTAGTGATCTTTGGTGGCGTTGGTCAGAAAGCCCAAACTGATGCCTTGCACAGGGGTGTAGACATACTTGTAGCAACCCCTGGTCGCCTTTTAGACCTGATGAACCAAGGGTTCATTAATTTGAAGGATGTAGAGATTTTTGTGCTGGATGAAGCTGACAGGATGCTTGACATGGGTTTTATCCACGACGTTAAAAAAGTAATCTTGAAGCTCCCTGCAATCAGACAAACTTTGTTTTTCTCGGCTACCATGCCTAAAGAAATCCAATCACTTGCTGATACCATTCTAAGAAATCCGGTAAAAGTTGAGGTTACACCAGTATCTTCCACCGCAGAAAAAATACAACAACAGATTTTCTTTGTCGAGAAAAACGATAAGAAAGATTTATTACTTCACCTTTTAAAGGATAAGACCATTGAAACTGCCCTTGTATTTGCACGTACTAAACATGGTTCAGACCGTATCGTCAAGGATCTGATTAAAGTGGGTATAAAAGCAGAAGCAATTCACGGCAATAAGTCGCAAAATGCGCGACAAAGAGCACTATCTAATTTCAAAGCTAAAATCACCCGCATCTTAGTCGCTACTGACATCGCTGCCCGTGGTATCGATGTTGATGAGCTGGCACATGTGATCAATTACGAGCTGCCAAATGTCCCGGAAACTTACGTACATAGAATAGGCCGTACTGGTCGCGCGGGTTTAAGCGGTACCGCTTTCTCTTTCTGCGATCCGGAGGAAAAGGAATTTCTTGATGATATTGAAAAGTTAATCGGTTTAAAAATACCGGTTACTGAAGATCATCCTTTCGCAATGAGCTGGCAAAGCCTGCTTAGCGGTGCTGCAGCAGCAAAAGCTAAAGGCAAAGCCAAACCTTCAAGAGGTGCCAGACCAGACCGCAACGGAGCAAAGCCAAACGGCGCAACCGCTACCGGTTCTAGGCCAGGTGGCACATACGCAAGTGGAAAGCCGAGTGGCGCCCGCCCGGAAAGAACAGAAAGGCAACCAAACTTAAGCGGAACTAAAAGGACGCCAAGTAGTGGTAGCAGACGTTGGAGCGGCAAAAAAACATCGAGCTAACTTGTAAAAAATAAACCGTTCTGTTCCAAGGCTGCATAATTGCGCTGAAAAAGCGCAATGACGCTAGGCCTTTTCACAGAAGGTATATTTTCTTACCGATTAGCATCGTACAAAGAGTCCAAAAGAGAAAATAGTGTTTTCCTGGAGTAGGGAAATATTTACGAAAGGGAAGCAATTTATTGCTTCCCTTTTTCATTAATAGGCATGTAAATTAAAATTAACTACTTGTTGGTTTAGCATTAATAGACTTGCAGATTAAAACAAGTATCCCAATCTGGTGTTCTATCAATAAATTAAACAACAACGATATGATTACTCCAGAAAACCAAATCCCGTTAGATGATTCTAACAATTCAGAAAGCGAAGACCAACAAAGTCAAAAAGATATTCATTCAAATGGATTTGAGGAAACTTCCGTGCCATCAGAGGATAACGATCAATCAGGTGATATTGAACGTTTGGAACAAGCTTCAGATGCATCAGAGCCATCTTATACTTTAAGTCTCGGCGAGGAAAAACCAGCAGACCAGTAGTTTACTTAAGTAGGAAATTGGTGGCTGAAGAATAACTTCAACCTCTCCCACTTAGCTTTGCGACATCAAAAATTATGCTTGCTCAGAGAAGGCCTAGCGTCATTGCGCTTTTTCAGCGCAATTATGCAGCCGTCGAAGAGGAATGCATAATTTTTCTAAGCAAACTAACGCTCAATATTATTGGGTCTTACATAAACCATCTGCATCACATTGATATTCCTCATTTCAAATGCCGCTTCGCAATAATTGAAATAGTAGCGCCATTTTCTAATAAACCTGTCATCATAACCCAGTTTCTTAATCTCAGCAATGTTCTGATTAAATTGGTCATACCATAACCTTAAGGTTCTGGCATAATCCAATCCCAAATCCTTCAGATCAACCATTGTCAGTTCGCTGGTCTTATTGATAGACTGATTGATCTTTGCTACAGATGGCAACAATGATCCGGGAAAAATATGCTTCTGAATCCAATCTACACCCTTGCGCAAACTATCATAACGAGAATCAGGACTAGTAATTACCTGGAAGGCAAAGATACCATCTGGCTTAAGCAAGCTATTTACTTTAGAAAAATATTCTTCGTAATAATTGTGTCCTACAGCCTCTAACATCTCAATAGACACAATCTTATCAAACTCGCCGGTTAAGTCACGGTAGTCCTTTATGATAACGCTCACACGATCAGACAAACCTTCAGCCGCTACACGCTCTGCAGCCATCTTTTGCTGTTCTATGGAGATGGTAACAGAGGTTACCTTACAACCATAATTCTTGGCCATGTAAATTGCGTTAGCTCCCCAGCCACTCCCAATTTCCAATACATGATCCGTTTTTTTCAAATGAAGCTGATCACAAAGGCGTTGGTATTTTGCATATTGAGATTCCAATAAAGATATGCCCTCTTTAAAAAAGTACCCACTGGAGTAGGTCATGGTCGTATCCAAAAAAGTCGCAAAAAACTCGTTGCTCAAATCATAATGCTCAGAAATGTTTTTCTGAGAGCCAGATATACTGTTGGATCTGCCATTATGATAGATCCGGTTTAACCATTTAAACAAATTTAGAGAAAGGGCTTTTGCCTTACTACCAGAAACAGACGGTGCATTGTCAACATTCAAAAGAACCCACTTGATTAACTTGGTCACATCATTTGTTTCCCACAAACCATCCACATAAGCTTCACCGAAACCTATATCACCATACAATACCAAAGCTTTAAAAAATTCATCATACTTAATGTGAATATCCGCCTTAAGTTTTGCATGCTCATCACCAATCTGGATAAACTCTCCATTAGGCAGCGTAACTTCAAGACAGCCTTTAGTCATTTTACTAAGAGCATTGATCACGGTGTTTTCGTAAAATCCTGATCTGTTTTTGGCGATAGTTAGCGCTTGCATAATTACTTCGTTTGCGGTTTATACGTCTGATATGGTTTATATACGTCCTTTTGCATTATCTGGTTTGCAGATTTTTTGTGAAAAGAAAATTTCTTACGCCATAACAAAAATGCCTGCCAATGAATTAACCACATCACCCTTAATGGTATAAGAGGTATTGAGAAGAAATATCGTAATAAATTCCGGTCATTTAAAACTTTCCTTTGTCCTGTTAGCGTACTCAAAAAAAATCTTTTGCCCTCCTTGTCGTAATCGTCTATACGGATGTCAAGTTTTTCTCTCGGTATCTTAAGGTTAAAGTCGAACGAGGTATCCAAATCTATAAAAGGTGATACATAAAAGTACTTCTCAGCTCGTTGCCTGAATGTATCGGATATCAACTCATCTTTCCCGATAAAAAACATCTTCATTTCATGAAAAGTGTTACTTATTTCCACCACAGCGCAAAGTGGCGCTCCATCTCTATCAAAACAGAAATAGAATGATACAGGATTAAAGTTATAGCCAAGTACAGAAAGATTGGTCAGCAACATCACCCTCCCATCGCCCAATATTACTTCATGTTCTGCCAAATAGGTGCTAAGTTGCTCTCTTACACTCTTAGTCGTATCCGGGTTGTCCTTTGGCAACTGCAAATGGTCTTTATTTCTGAAATTAAATAAATTGAATCGATTAAAGCTTAACCACTTCAGCTTGGCCGACAATGCCTCTACCTCATCCAAATCCAGGTAAAACAGGTACACATTGTACCAAAAACTATGTTGCTTTGGTGTCAACCTGTTGTGCATTACCTTGCATATATACAGTGAGGAATTCATCGTTCAACTACAAAAGTTTACATAACGCTACTGCGCTCGCATAGGCATCCTCATGGAAGCCATACTTAAAATAACTACCACAATAATAGATCGGCCCATCTTCATTTAGTAAATGCAGCTCATCTTGTGCCTGCATAGCTGGTACATCAAACAATGGGTGCTCGTAATCAATGGATTTAATAATCCTTTTGGGATCCAATTGATCTGATGGATTAATGGAAACAAAGTAATTCTTCTTTTCAGACACTTGCTGCAACTGGTTCATCCAGTATATTGTACTCGGCACCAACTCGTTACCTTTTTTTTCCACCCGGTAATTCCAACTGCTCCAGGCCAGTTTCTTTTTCGGCATCAGTGTCTCATCTGTATGTAAAACAGCCTTGTTAGGTTGATACTTAAATTTAGAAAGCAAACGCTCTTCATCGGTCGTTTTTCCGCTTACAATTCTGTAAGACTGATCGGCGTGACAAGCCATAATCACTTTATCGTAAACATGAGCTGTACCATCGGCAAGGGTAACGGTTACCATACCGTCTGCCATGCGACTAACTTTAACGGCTTTCTTGTTGATCTGTATCCTGTCTTTGAAAGGTTTAATTAAAAGTTCGCGATAAGCCTGGCTTCCTTTGTCCAGGGTAAACCATTGGTGTTGGGTATCTAGGCCTAAAAACCCGTGATTCTTAAAAAACCTGATCAACGACACTGCTGGAAAATCCAGTATCTGCTCCATAGGGGTAGACCACACGGCCGAGCTCATGGGAATTAGATATTTCCAAAGCATGTCTTCACTATAACCAAACTCTTTTATGTACCTGCCAATTGAATAATCTGCATATTCAGGCTTATCCAAGATATCTACGCTTTCTTTATTAAAACGGTTAATCTGCATGAGCATCTTAATAAAAGAAGGTTTGAATATATTCCGGCGCTGTGCAAACAGATGGTTCATACTAGATCCGCTGTATTCCAAATTATCTGGCAGGTACTGCACACTGAACGACATATCCGTCTTCTTAACCGGAGCTTTTATTTCATCAAAAAGCTTCGTTAAATTAGGGTAAGTCTGGTAATTAAACACCATAAAACCAGTATCAATGTAAACGGGTTTACCATCTTCATTTACCGTAACGGTATTGGTATGCCCCCCCACATAATCCAATTCCTCAAAAAAAGTGAGGTCATATTTTTTATGCAAAAAATGGCCGCAACCCATACCGGCTACGCCGGTTCCTATAACAGCAACTTTTTCCATTATAGTTGGTTCTTTTTGAACAAGTAATGGCACACCATCCACTCATTTCCTTCATCGTATCCAAACAATTCTGCACAGGCGAGGTAAAACAAGCGCCAGTAAACCCACCACTTAACTGCCTGATCCTTACCGTACGTTTCCTCAAAAACAGGCATGATGTCTTTCTTATGCAAATCCATATTTGCCAGCCAGGCTTCCGACGTTTTTGAATAGTGCATACCATTGACTACCCACATTTGATCTACCTTCAAATCGTCATTAAAGTAAAACAACAGGTGGTTAGAAGGCATGATACCACCGGTAAAAAAGTATTTACTCATCCAATCGCTCTCATCCTTCACCTCGAACTTATAAGCCAAGGTTTTATGGGTAAAAATATGAACGAACAATTTGCCATCCTCTTTTAAAAAGGAAGCAACTTTACTAAGTAACAGCTTGTAGTTGCGCATATGTTCAAACATCTCTACGGATACTACCCTGTCAAATTGCTGAAGAATCTGAAAGGTGTTCATATCTGCAGTGATCACCGTCAAATTTGTAATGCCGCGCTCCTTGGCTGCATTGTCTATATAGGCTTTTTGCGTTGTAGAATTGGAGACCACAGTAAAGCGACTGCCAGGGTATTTGGCCGACATATAAAGTGACAAAGAACCCCAGCCACATCCCAATTCCAAAACATCCTGTCCGTCTTCCAACTCTGCACGTTTACAAGTCAACTCCAACATATCAGATTCGGAAGTATCAATATCAGAAACACCCTCCTTCCAATACCCGCTTGAATATTTCAGGTGCTTTCCTAGACAATATTGGTAAAATACAGTGGGCACTTCATAGTGCTGTTGATTGGCATCAGCGGTATTTATGGCAATGGGCGAATTCCGTAGTTCATCCAGTAACGCATTAAAAGCATTCTGCTGCATCTCTACATCAGGCAAAGTTTCGTCTGTTAAACGCTGCTTCAAGAGCTTTCTAATGCCTTGTCTTAATATAAAGTCAGGAAGTTTATCTTGTTCAATTAAAGAATCGTACCACATTTAGCTGCAAGTTTTAAATCGTAAGTCTAGGTTATTAAGTTTGCATACGATCAAAATAATGTACGCATAATAAACTATACGTTATTGCTAAAGAAAAAGATTTTAAGTTGAACTCTTTTTAAACCATGGCACGAAAACACTCGTGGTTTTCTGGTACTTACGGTATTTATCTCCTTTTGATCTTAGCGATTGCTCCTCCGTTGCCGGGATTCCCGTAACGTTGAAAAGAAGATAGAGTATAATCGCCGGGCTTATGAATGCAATCCAACCAAATGGTGCAGTTAGAGCGAAAATAGAATATGCAATCCACATCAGGGATTGGAAAAAATAGTTGGGATGTCTGGAGAAATGCCATAAGCCAACATCGCATACCTCACCTTTATTCACAGGATCCTTTTTAAACTGGTCTAATTGCCAGTCGGAAACTCCCTCACCAATCACAGCAATCAGCCAAATACCTATGGCAATATACTCTAAGAGGTTAAGTTGGGGAGCCTGATTAAAAGCAATCAGGAAAAAAGGAGCCGAAAGCAACACATTGGAAATGCCTTGAAATTGGAAGAAAGTAAAGAACTTAAAATCTTCACGAGGCGCCCATTCCTTTCTCAATTGTTTATAGCGACCTTCCTCTTCTTCCAGGTGACCAATAACCCGCCTTCCAAGATGTATGCCCAGTCTTGCTCCGGCAATGATCACCATCCCACTAATCAGTAATTTACGCAATTCTAACCCATCCGCAAGAAAATAAAGAATTACCGCAACGACCGGAAAATTGAGTGCCCAAAAAACATCTACTACCCCTGCATTGGTAATCTGCTTTGCCCAAAGCCACACAGCAAACATAATTACGCAACAAGTAGCCAGACATACCAATATGGTTATTAAAGGACTCATTGTTAGTTTTTGTTATTGATCAATTCTTTAACACCTTCTCCAGGTTTAAGTTTGAACAATTGAATAAGCATATACACACAGGTTGCGATGCTTCCCAGGCAAAATAACAACAACAGCCAAAGTATTTTAATAGCAATGTTCTTTTCTTTATAAAGTACCCATAAGTAAATCACGAAAAGATTAGCATAAAAGTCCCATAATGTTGCACGCATCCAGGGAATGCTGCCCAGAAAATCCCATTCCTTAAAAAGATTGCTCTCCATACTGGTCGTGATTACCTGGTAGGTAACCCAAACCAGGATAATAGAAAAGATAATCTTTAAAAAGGTGATGATATTCATAACTAAGTTTTTCTTATCCTGATGATGTGCATCCAATGCATCACCTTCATGATTGGGTAGGTAGGATCAAACTCAAACCATTTAGAAGCAAAATTCGGACTGTTAGGCTTTTTGTGGTGGTTGTTTTGAAACAACTCTCCCATCATTAGAAAATCCAATGGCAACGAGTTTTTGCTATGGTCATCATTGTCATGATTGGAATAACCGTACTTATGACCGCACCAATTTACAATAGCACCGTGTAACGGCCCCATTAAAAAGTGGATAGGCAATAATAGGAACATCCACCATGCTGTAGCAAAAGTTACATAGAACCAAATGTAAAAACTAATAAAAACAACCCTGGTAAGCCAGGAATCTCCAATCTTATCAATGATTGGCCAGGACGGGTACTTATCTCTGAACTGCTCCTCAGGCTCATGGTTATACTTAGAGTAGTTGAGGTAAATATTCTTGGTCTGGATCATCATGCCCCAAACATCTTTAACAAAATGAGGCGAATGCGGATCCTTCTCGGTGTCGCTATAGGCATGGTGCATACGGTGTAGAATAGCGTATGCCCGGGGGTTCAAAAATGACGAACCCTGCGATAAGAAGGTAATGGTATAAAAGAATTTCTCCCAAAAAGCATTCATCTTAAACATTTTATGCGAAGCATAACGATGCAGGAAAAATGTCTGTGAAAAAAGAGAAAGAAACCAGTGTAATAGAAAAAATAATAAAATGATCATATATGATATTAACGAAGAATATAGGTGATTAGATGTGTCTATCTTCCGAAATCATCCTGAACCCTTACAATATCGCTTTCATCTGATGGGTTATCCAAATCAGTGTGTTGCCAAATCTCTGAAACAATACCCCAGTCTTCTAATCCTATTAAACGGTGTCTTTCGCCTTGCTTTAACTTGATCGACTGACCAGGAGCTAGCTTTTGTAATGGCCCTTCTTCATCTGTATCACTAGTAACAACACCTACTGTACCATTTACTACTCTCCAGATTTCCGCACGGCGATGATGATATTGCCATGAAAGTCTTGTTTTTGGAGCAACTATTAAAATTTTAGGACTTAATTTACCGGAAATCCTCAAGTCTTCAACATTTAAACCTTCAAAATAAACGTTAGCAAACTGCTGAGCCTGGTCTTCATCTATAACAAAAAAACCACCCCAAGGACGAGTTTCATCACGATTAACTACATTAAAACCTTCAATCTTCAGGCGTTGTGCTACGCCATCAAATATTTCTTTTTTCTGATCTGACATTTTATAAGGGTATTATTTAATTCCCAAACTTAGGCAAAACTGATTTAGCTTTTGTAAACAACCTAAAAAAACTTTAATGCAAACTATATATTTGTCGGGAATTGAGTGCAGGGCTTTTGAAATGTGATGAACTAAACATCGATTTTTATTATCTTTAAGCCATATGTCAGGATTTTACGAATCTTTTATTCATCTGGTTTTTATTGGCATTATTGCCCTTTTTCCGGTAGTTAACCCGATTGGGTCTGCTTTTATGGTGAGCCCATTTTTTGAGCACCTCAACAAAGCAGAAAAAAGAACCGCAGTTACCAAAATTACCTTTTATGCATTTTTAATCTGCACCATTTCTTTATTTGCTGGTCAATGGATATTGCGTTTGTTTGGCATTTCAATCCCGGTGGTACAACTTGCTGGTGGTATCATGATTTGTAAAATGGGCTGGGAATTTTTATCAACTGATCAGAAAAAAAACAGCATTGACGATATCACTGAAGATGTAAATGTATCTGCCTATTCCCACATCGTCAAAAAGCTTTTTTATCCTATTACCTTTCCTGCAACTACGGGTGCAGGCACAATTTCGGTTCTTTTTACCTTGAGTGCTCACGGCGCTGTGTTTGGAAGCAAGTTATATTTTCTAAATACCGGAGCTATATTAACTTCAATTATGATCATGTGTATCATGATCTATTTCTTCTATCTCAATACGAAAACTGCCATACAATACCTCGGCTCTAATGGTGAAAATATTGTTAATCGTATTTCAGCATTTTTAATCTTTTGCGTTGGCCTGCAAATAGGAATAACCGGACTCAAAGCGCTATTTAGAATATAAATCTGGCCCTGATGACAATTTGGCTCTTACCATCAAACATTTCTGGAGAGCTTATCAATCTCCAACAGATCTAAGTTAAGGTGATGAATCAGATCGTATAGCAAGGAAATATTTTTATCATCAGACGGAACTTCCTCCAAGCAAAATTCAGAATAGCGTTCTATAAATTCATCGTAAATTTCATCTGGAACGTCAATTACTTTTAAATCCAGCTGACAGGTTACATGGAACAAAAGCTGCGCAATGCAGAAGTATACTGTATTGAGATTGATAACCAGGTCTTCGTAAGTGCTATTTTCCCAATTGATGATATAAACATAATAATTATCGGAGGCCAGCTGATTAAACTCATCATTCTCCATAACCTCCAGTTCATCCAGGTTATTGATCAGGTAATAGGTTTTCATGCACTTAATTACACGTTCTACAGAAACTAGTAGCATCTGGACAATAGGATCATCCACAGCTTCCAAAAGTTCAAAATCATCCGGATCTATGGTATCGGCTTCAACCAGCCCTTTCAAATCAGAAAGATCATTTTCAAATGCAAGCAAAAAAGCATTCTTTGAAAGCTCATTAATAATGAACCCTAGCGTATGCGGTACAGAACCTATAATTGAATCTTCCAAGGCATTAAATTTAGTTACCGGATCTCTGTATAGATGAATGTTAATCACCTAGCAGTAATATAACAAATAAATATAAGATGTACAACTCCATTAAACTCCAAAAAAAAAGCCCTGATAAAAAATCAGGACTTATCTATAAGCTTACAGTTGCTACTATTTATTCAACTGTGCATTAATGCGTTTCACAATATAGTCTATATCAAATGGCTTACTGATGTAATCGTTGGCGCCAGCATCCAGGCTGATTTGTTTGTTCTGGTCATTTGCCGACATCACGATAATAGGAATATGTTTGGTAAAAACGTCTCCTTTTAAATCTTTACAAATACTGGCTCCGTCACCGTCAGGAAGCATTACATCCAATATAAATAAATCTGGAACTGAATCCTTAAGTTTGCTTTTTAGTTCAGCAAAGGTAGATGAAAGCTGCAATTCATACCCTTCATCCTTAAGGAGTACTCCAATGATGTATCTTATATCTTCGTCATCTTCAAGTACATGTATTCTTTTAATCATAATTGATCTGGTTTTTATGTGGATTTGTTCTTATTCCTAGCAACAACTTTGCCATTATTTCATATTTATCCAGGCAGCGATATCATCGATCAACAAAGAAGAGACATTTGCAGGTTTTTGGTACTGCATTGCCGTTCCCTTTTCAGTCTGTGTACTCAACAAATGGTTCAAATCAACATAAGATTTTAATGCAACATTTTTCCTTTTGCTTAAAGCGGCAGTCCAAAGGTTAAAATCGTTCATAGAAACCTGGAAATCCATGCCACCTTGTGCGATAAAAATGCGTTGTTTAATTAGTTTCTTTGCCAGCTCTACTTGGTTGTAATTATTTAAATCTATCCAGTAGGACGCTGGTAAACCCAGTAAAACTGAATCTGCTTTGATTGTTGTACCTAAACTCGTTATTCTTGATTTTGCAAATTCTAAACCGGCCTCTTCCATCATTTTTCGTCCTTCAGCGGTTGTATCTTTAGAAAGCGCAAAAACGTAATTATTTTGTTCCACAATTAAGTCTGTAAGTTTTCTTGCAGGGGCAGCAAGCAAAATAATACCGTTAAGATCCGGAGCCAGACTGGCAATTCTCGGAGCGAGCATTCCACCCAGACTATGTCCCAATACAAACAGCTTTTTCTTATCTGCACCAGGTATTGTCCTGGCTAATGCCACGGCGGCCAACGCATCATCTAAAACTTCTTCCTTTACGGTGAAAGCACCTACAAATTCGTTTTGATAGATAATGGTACGTTTAACATACCTGATCGTAGCAATGCCTTTGGAAGCCAAACCTGAAGCCAAATCTCTCAATGGTCTATTAGGACCAACTGAACCATCCATATCGCTCGGGCCAGAACCATGCACGAGCACCACAAGCGGAAAATTTACTACTTTTTTAGGAACGGTTAAAATTCCCACCAAGCTGTGCTTTTCAGCCTTCACATAAATCTCTTTTTCAGTATATAAGCTTGTATCTGCGTAAGCTGGCTTAATGTACTCTGCAGAAGCAGCCCTGGGCTGTACCCTCAAACCTACAATTTTCTCAGCCTTATTAAAAGCGAGGCTAAAATTCTGAACGTCATTATCGAACCTTCCTTCTACAGTGAGTACATAAAGATCACCCTCAACAGCTTTACTGCTCAATACGCTTATTGACTTTAACTTCCCCAGTTTGCCTGTAATTGTACCCCACATTCCCTGAAACTTATCAAGTGGTGCCTGCGCCTGGAAGGATGGATCGATAAAAGCATAAGCCTCCTCATATTTTTCAGTACCCAGCAGGGTAAAAAAATCGTCGGCTTTACCAAATAGATTTAGCATACCTTGAGAAAATGCAGATGTTGTGCACAATAGTGCGATAAACAAGACAAAAAGTTTTTTCATGAATATTTTAGCGTGGTGGTTTCAAAAACTAGACTAACAAAGCTAACAATTTAATAGGTTTATTACCGCAATATCAATCCGCAAAATGGTTAAAAAACGTTAAAAACAAAACGGGGTTACGCTTTCGAATAACCCCGCTCCATTAAACGTAAAAGTGCTTATTTACTGTTTTTAGTTTCTGTAATTTCCGTACGGATTTCTTGAGCTAAATTTTTTAATTCTTGCATTCCTTTTCTAACTCTAGTACCCGCTGCACCGTTACCTGAATTGTAAAATTTAGCTGCATCTGCTTCGATTGTAGCTACCAGTTCTTTTAATTTTGTGAATTTTTCCATTTTTATTTTTTATAAGTAATTCGAATATAGTTTTTTATGATTAAAACGAAATAACTAAACCAAGAAAATTTAACATTTTTTATTTTATGAGGGTACTATGTTTAACAAAAACAACCAATTACTTAAACAACAATAGGCCCTAGCTACTATAATCGTCTCCAAAAAGGTATTTTTGCCCTGCCGTTTCACATCTATATTTTCCGATTAATCGTCACACTCCAATAGGGGATGAACGAAAACTGCGTCACCATTTTAAAATGTTTGTAAAATAGGAAGTCTATTTCTTTGATATCAAAATAATCAAAAAATTGAATTTACGAACGAAAGTGAGTGTTTGAGATTAGATCAGTGAGTGTAAAAACAGTTAGCAACTTCTTAGTAATTATTAATAATTTAGTATATAACTAATGGGTTGCATTATCCTTGACATATCATTGAAATATATTTACCTTATCTTTAAAATATCATATAAGATAAGTCAAGGATATCGCAACCATAAAGATAACATATCGATAAATAATAATTATGTAGTAGTTATATGGTTATTTAATTGTAGTTACTAATTATTCATATCGCCTCGTTACACGTCTTTTATCTAAGGTTGGCAAATATTTCAAAGTCAGAGAAGACGCCGAAGTTTCTATTTGTCAGATCAGTTAACTTATAGTATATGAATACTATTTCTGATGAAACGAAAAAAGAAGCAGGAAAATTGGTGGAGGATATACTTGCAGATTATCTCACTACATCAGAATAATATTGGCGTTAACAGCTCTCCAGATTTACTTTACTGTACGTCACAACAGGCGGGGCCATAGGCTCTGCCTTTCTGTTAACTATCTAAATTGAGTCTTGTCTTGCCCATGCTACCATGGCATCTAAAATTGGAGTTAACAATTCTCCAGATTTCGTTAAACTGTAAGTAACAACAGGCGGCACCACTGGTTCGGCTTTTCTGTTGATCAGACCGTCCGTTTGTAGTTGTTTTAAGTGCTGGATCAGCATCTTCTCTGTGATCTCAGGTATCGCTCTGCGCAACTCACTGTAGCGCTTAGGGCCACTCATTAAATGAAAGATAATGATGGGTTTCCAGTGCGAGCCAATCTTGTTCATAACGTAAGTTACCGGGCAGGCACTTACTATTGTTTTATTAAAATTCCTTGTGGAGCTCTCTTTAACTGCTGTCATGTTACATACTTTGGGGTAAGTACTTGTATAAAAGTAAGTACAAATATACCTTTGTGTATCATTAATCAAAAATAAAAAATCATGAATATCACAATCACAGGATCACTGGGAAATATCAGTAAACCACTAGCAGAAAAATTAATTAATGCAGGACATGAAATAACCATCATCAGCAGTGATGAGGATAAGAGATCTGCTATAGAAGAATTGGGCGCTACAGCAGCAATCGGCTCTGTGGAAGATGTCGCTTTTTTAACTGAAGCATTTTCAGGAAAAGATGCCATTTATACAATGGTTCCCCCTAATTATGGCGCAACAGATGTGAGGGGATTTATTTCTGGCGTAGGCAAAAAATATGCGGAGGCCATCAAATCTTCGGGCGTTAAGCAAGTAGTAAACCTAAGCAGTATCGGCGCGCATTTAGACAGCGGCACTGGCCCTATCGCCGGCTTGCATGATACAGAAAATGCATATGCTGAACTATCAGACGTAGCTGTAAAGCATTTACGCGCAGCATATTTTTATATCAACTTCCTGGCAAATATCGACATGATCAAGCATGCGGGTATCTTGGGATCAAATTATAGTGCTGAAACTCTATTGGTACTTGTACATCCTGTTGACATTGCAACTGCCGCAGCCGAAGAATTTGAAAAAGGTTTTACCGGACAAAGTATCCGCTACGTTGCCAGTGATGAAAGTACCGCAGGTGAGGTTGCTAAAGCCTTGGGTTCAGCCATAGGTAAACCTGAGTTACCTTGGATAGAATTCAGTGATGCTGAGGCTTTAGCGGGCATGACTGGTGCAGGTTTGCCAGAGCCAATGGCCAAGAGTTATGTAGAAATGGGAGATGCTACTAGAAGCCAGAAATTGTATGAAGATTATTTTGCGCACAGACCAGCTACGTTGGGTAAGATTAAGCTAGCAGATTTTGCAACGGAGTTTGCAAGAGCGTATAATTAATTGCATCCGGCCTTTTTAGATTTGTCGTTGCGAGGTACGAAGCAATCCCCTAATGAGATTGCTTCGTACCTCGCAACGACGGATTTAAGCCAATAATGGGTCTAAATGTATCGTACCGCACGCTATTTAACCTGCCCGAACAGCAGGAAGGCAATAATCAATGTAATGATGACATTGAATCCTTGGGCAATTAAAAATGCATAAAACGGCTTCTTGCTGTTCTTACCAAATAGGTCTTTGAAATTTGTTTCTAAACCTATGCTGGTGAAAGCTAATGCGAACCATAATCCCTGAAGGTTCTTGAGACTGCCTTTAACTGCTGTATTTGTTTCAGGAGAAACGAAAAAAGAGAAAAGTAGTGAAGCGCCAATAAAGCCAATTACAAACTTCGGAAATCGCTCCCATATTACTTTAAGCGTTGATTTGCTTGCTTTATCCTGACCTGCCGGGTGTTTGGTATACGTCCAGTATACGGAGATGGCAAATGCCGCAATTCCAAGCAATACGTTCTGAGAGAATTTAACGATGGTACTGATCTTCAGTGCTTCTTCCCCAACCAATGTTCCAGATGCGACTACAGCACCAGTAGTATCAATACTTCCACCCAGCCATGCGCCGGTAACGGCTTGCGGAAAATGAAAGTATGCAGCAATATATGGCATAAAGATCATCATCGGTATGGCAGTGATCAGCACCATAGATATCACGTAAGAAAGCTTTTTCGAATCCCCTTTAATTGCACCGGAAGTTGCTATCGCGGCGGATACTCCACAAATAGATACCGCACTGGATATCATCATGGTCAATTCGTCATCAACTTTGAGTTTTTTACATAGCCAGAAAGCAAAATACCAAACAGACAACACCACAACCAAGGCTTGGATTAAACCTAATGAACCTGCTTTTAAGATGTCTGAAAAGATAACAGAGGTTCCTAACAACACCAAACCAATCTTTACGTAAAGTTCTGTAGAAAGGGAAGATTTAAGCCATTCAGGCAATTTCAGGAAATTTCCGATCGCCAATCCTATTGCTAAACTAAAGATTACAGCTTCCAGGTTCAATGCTTTCACTTGTGCGTTACCTGCAAGAATTAATGCAATGATGGTGAGCAGATATACAATTGGAAAGGTTTTCAAATTGCCGACTATTGATTTGCCTGTTAATATGGCGCCAAAAGCAGAAATAATAAGCACGAAAACGAACTGTATGAGAATGATCTGAAGGTTGCTTCCAGATAATACAGCAGATGTTAATTCATCGGCTGTTTTCCAACTAAACGCTGGAACGGTTAACGATATACCTGCTAGGGCTAAAAGAATAATGAGGCCTCCAAGAATTACGACTACCCAGTCTTCGTGAACAACCAGCTTTTTTTGATCTGACATGATTTATTTGTGTGTTTTAGTTTAAATATTTATTGAAAAGATGTCTTTGAGTGCTCTTTTGGCCGCGTGATAACCACACATACCGTGGACCCCGCCACCCGGAGGTGTTGATGAGGAACATATATACAATCCTTTGACAGAAGTACGGTAAGGAGAGCTACGCAATGCCGGTCGGGTAAAAAGCTGACCAAGATCAATTACCCCGCCATTAATATCGCCCCCAATGTAGTTTGGATTGTATTGCTCAACCTCTGCCGTATTCATAGTATGCTTAGCCAATATCAGATCTCTGAAACCTGGTGCAAACCTTTCTACCTGACTTTCTATAATGTCGGTCATGTCTTTTACCGAACCATTGGGTACGTGGCAGTAAGCCCACGCAGTATGTTTACCTTCGGGTGCCCTGCTGCTGTCGAAAATGCTTTGCTGAGCTAGCAATACAAATGGTTTTTCTGAATGTTGATTGTTCCAGATTTGCTTTTCCGATTCAGCGATCTCCTCAAAAGTATTCCCCAAGTGAACTGTTCCGGCTCGTTGCGCTTCTTTTGCTGTAAACGGGATTTGCCCGTCAAGTGCCCAGTCGACTTTGAACACCCCCATCCCATAGCGGTATTTTTCCAACTGCCATTTATATATCGAAGAAAATTTATGCCCTGCTATTTTAAGCAGTTGTTTTGGTGTCACATCGAATAACACCGTCTTTGCCGAGGGCAATTCCTCCAGCGACTTTACATAATGCCCTGTTTCAATCTTTCCACCTAAGGAAAGAAAATAAGAGGCAAGCGCATTGGCAATTTCCTTTGATCCACCTTGCGGAATTGGCCACCCTTTGAGGTGCGCCGCAGTTATTAATACGAGTCCGATTGCCGAGGTGCTCAAATTACTTAACGGTTGTATAGCGTGTGCAGCCATTCCGGCCCAAAGGCCTTTGGCTTGCTTTGTTTTAAATCTCTTAGCAAAATGGGATGCAGAAGTTAAAGCTTTAAGTCCAAAACTAGCCATTGCGATGGGATGCTGAGGAAAAGTAAGTGGTCCCAGCACATCTGAAGCAATTTCTGGCCAGTCGGCAGCTAGCTTTTCAAAGATCTCCAGATATGTCTTCTCGTCTTTGCCCAGCGAACTGGCTGTTTCCTGAATGGACTTAGTTAGGATTGCTGCAGTACCATCATCAAATGGGTGTGCGGCTGCCCGGTCAGGGAAAAGATATGTTAGCCCATGCTGTTCTAGCGGGAGGGTATTAAAAAACGGAGAGCCAATGGCCAGCGGGTGAATGGCGGAGCAGACATCATGTACGAAGCCTGGCAATGTAAATTCTGCGGAAGTGAGCCCACCGCCAATAACCTCTTTGCCCTCTATTAACAAAACAGAAAGTCCTTGCTGCTGCAAAGTAATGGCAGCAGCAAGTCCGTTTGGACCAGAGCCCACTATAATCGCATCAAATTCAGTTTTGCTCATTAATTTTTTCTGTTGACACCAACAATATCATCATTCTATTTTAAAAGAAAAGTCTTTATTTTAATACTTACCTGCGCTTAACGTACTTTCAGGAAGCACATATTTCCTGTTAATTTTATCAAGTACGACATAGATCGAATCCTTTGACTCGTTAATGCCGCTCAGAATAACCCGCGATCCGTCTTGAGTAGCATATTTTAAAACCATTCTATTTCTTTTAATTTTTGGTTCAGGTCGCGCAAATTCACGGTCTCTTCTTGTTGACCATGCTTTAGGATCGATCATTTTATTCTCATCTCCAATATGTTTCCAGGCTGCGTCGCTGATCCAATTATCGGCTTTTTCATGCTTTTGCTGACCAGCAAAACTTTGCCTTGATTGCAATCCGGCTCTTTCACCACGAGAGGCGACTGCATTCTTATCTTGCAAATATAAAACATGGTCTATAGTATCTGCATAATAATGAAAAGCACGTTGTCCGCCTGCTGTTCCAGCAATTTCAAAGGTTCGCTGCACATCTCGCATCGGACTGCCACCCCCATTTGAAGGATCTACCACAACTGGCTTGTTCACCCTAAAGGTAAGCGTAGTCCATTTTTCAAATGTAGCTTCTTTCCACCTGACAGAATCTAAGGGAGAATATGGGATTACCTGTCCGTTAATTTTGAATTCCGTTACCGCATAATTGCCTCTAAGGGATTTTACACCAGCGGTAGAAGGCTGCTTATACGGATCATACTTGAAGTTGATCACTTCTGTATAGGTAAGGATAACGAAGAAAATTAGAATAGCCAGCCCCTTTAATGCAATCCTGGTATATTTGTATGCGGGCAAATTGTAATTTGGGTAATAGAAATGCGGAACGGTATAGCGCTCTAAAATTAACAGGTTATACAAGCGTGGCACATCCGCAGCGATTACAAATGAACCAAGCAACACAAAATAAAAAGCGTAAACATGTACTCCCCCATCGTAGGCGTAGTTTACAAAAGTGATATCGCCCAATGCGCCAATTAATAAAATAGCACCGAAGGTGGCGGTCTTTCGGAACATAAGTAATGCCCCAGCAGCCAGTTCAACAATGCCTCCAAAAACCTGATACCAGGGCACGATACCTACGGACAGCCAATAAATCTTTTGTGCTGTGAAGTCTCCAAAATCAGTATTTAACAGCCCAAGTGAGGGATACGGCATTTGCGTTGGAAAAAGCTTGGTGAATCCGAAGCCAATAATCCCGATTGCAGCCCGATACCTGACTACTACCGTGAGCCAGTAATAAAGTACGTTGTATGAAGGCCTTTTACGATCGATTAGCGTCCAGATTAACCCGATGATTACCGCGATTACCAGGGCGTTGCCCCAGGAACTATAGTCAGCTATCCAGCTCCTATTCCTTCCTGCTTGCGCCTGGGCGTTGACTGTTTCAGGATTGTTTCGTTTAATCTTTTGCTTACCACCCGACTTTTCTTTCTGCTGCTGAGCTGCTGCACCAAATTCCCCCTCTTCACTGCCTTGATTTCCAGATTTCGAAAATAGGGATGGTACATTAGTTCCGTAACGCGCAATATCGTAGATGTCGCGGTAATGCGGACGAGTCCAGTCGATGCCAGCCAGACTTTTGTACCAGCCTCCGCTTAACGGAATAGACACCAGGATGAAAAAAGCAAATGCAATACGAAATGCGATTTTCTTATAAATGGACCATTGAACGGGAGAACTTCCAGTGCTGTTTTCTATGTTAGCCATCTTAAATATTTTTATAATTACTTTTCATCTTTGTATTATCAGAGCTTTAGTCGACCGCGGCGACCAAGCAGGATTGGATATTTTTTATCGATCTTGTTTAGTAGTACATACACAGAATCCTTAGTATTGCTTACACCCTGAAGTATGATGGTAGCGCTATCAGGTTTACTATAATGCAATATCAACTTGTCGTTTTTGTAGTTCTTGTTCTTATTTTGCAATGTCAGAACATGGCTTACGGTATCTGCAATATAACTGTAGTAATGCCTGCCACCGGAGCCTGCCAATTCATAATTCCTATCTTCATCTTTGTAAGCTACCTGTTCATAATTGGTAGAATCCAATTGAACTGGCCGGTTAGATCGAATACTTATTGTTGCCCATTTCTCAAATACCACATCTTTCCATCTGATCGGATCAGTTGCATTATAGGGAAATAACTTACCATTGAGTTTGAACTCTGTTACATTGTAGATCCCACTTGTGTTGGTGATACCCGCTGTGTGGGGGAACTGGTAGGGATCGTTTTTGTAGCCTTTGTAAGTTTTGAAAGCATAAACAAAGACAAAAAAGAAGATGACAGAAATCTTTAAGACTATGCGTGCATTTTCCTGCCAGCCCGGAAACTGTGGTTTAAACAAATTAGGTACAGTAGGTTTACCAAGCGACACCAGGTTATAGATTCTTGCTGCATCATAAGCAAAAATAAATAGTGCAAGGAAGATCAGGTAAAAGCTGTAGACGTATTCTCCCCCCTCATAAGCCAGATTTGAAATAAAAACATTTCCGGTAAACACCAACACGATCAATGCGCCTATAGAAGCAGTTCGTCTAAAGAACAACAGAAACCCCGCAAGCAGCTCAACACAGCCTAGGAAAGATTCGTAGTGAGGAACTACTCCGAGACTTAATGAAAAGATCTTCCAATCCGTAAAATCGCCATAGTTGGTGTTCAAGTTGCTGATTGAAGGAAAAGGAGCTTGTAAGGGAAAGAATTTGATGAATCCATACCCGATGATACCGATGGCCAGTCTATACCTTAAGATCACCCTCAACCAATAGTAAAGTTTGTTATAATCAGTACCTGGTTTTTCCTTGCTGGCCCAAATGGCCGTGCCGATTACCGCAACTACCGCAATAATGATCCAATTAACAAAGCTATCCTGTGGGGTAATGAACCTTGGAAAGTAGCGAGTAATGTAAAAGATGTCACCATACTTTAAATTAAGCCAATTGATCGAAAAGATTCCACGATAGTATTTCCAATCGAGCGGAATGGTTTGAAGAATAAAATAAATAAATAAGAAACGCAGTGCTACTTTTTCGTAGCTCTTCCACTCAGCAGAAGGTTGTTCTAGTTTAACTGTGCTCATGATATGACTATAAATTTAGTATCCAGGATTATTTGGCCGTAATGCAGGATCAATCAACAATTGATCATTAGGAATTGGCATCAAATATTTCCTGGTGTCGGTAATGTTCAATACAGCCGCAGCTCTCCCTGTTCTCACCAGGTCAAACCAGCGGTGTGGCTCCAACGCAAATTCAATTCTTCTTTCGTTTTCGATAGCAAGCAAGACGTCTGCTTTGGTTGCCGCAATGGACGTAGCTAATCCTGCCCTGTCCCTCACTGCATTCAGATCAGCCAGGGCTCCAATGATCTTTTCATTGGTAACAGTTGCGCCGTCGGGCGCCTGGTTTGCGCGCGCCTCGGCACGGATCAGGTATAACTCCGCAATCCTGATGACATATGACGGATCTGTTGCCGGACTTCTATAATAAAGGTTCCCGTACCAGCGGTTTTGGTTGTCTTTCGCTACCAACACACTACGTGTCCCTCCAATGAGTGGGTTGTTTACCAATGCCACAAAAGCATCATTTGGAGCCCATTGCCTGGTTCCCCCATTGGTTTGAGGCTGCCATTGACCGCGGTGCCCATTCAACTCTGCTGCACTATAAAAGATTTCGAATACCGACTCCTGTGTGCCCCTAACATCATTCTGGAAAAATGACCCAAACGGTTTCAGGAGTTTATAGTTGGTATTATCTGCAATAAGTTTGGTGGCATAGAGTTCTGCATTAGCCCAGTCACCGCGATACAGGTAATAGCGTGATTTCAATGCCCAAACAGTTTTTTTGGTTGCCCGATACCTGTTTGTGGTTTCTGTAAGCAAGGGTTCTGCTTTTTCAAGATCGCTCAATGCTTGAGCATAAACCTCGGCTTGGGTGCTTCGTGGAATACCGCTATTGTCTGTGGCAGACTCGGTAGGTTTGGTGATGATGGGTACCCCGCCCCATGTACGGGCCAAATCGAAATATGCGAGTCCGCGAATGAAATAGGCCTGACCAACAATTAGATCTTTATTGGCTTGTGTTAACAAGGGGTCTGTAACCAACGGTACTTTTGTGATCACCTGATTAGCACGACTAACAGCAATATATATCGCGCTCCAGGCACCGCTAATGGTGCTGTTATCTGCACTTACATTATGATTGATAAACTCTTGTACCTGAGATTGTGAGCCGGTCCAGGCTATATTATCTCCGTTGAGGTAACCGATTGATTGAAAGGTAGTGCCATAATAACCCCCACTTGCCAATGCTGCATAAACACCCGTTAATGCAGTTTGTGCCGAAGCGTTGTCGAAAATGGTACTCTTGTCTGAAATTGAGGCCCGTGGCTCCACATCCAGATACTTTTCACAGGATGAAAAAGAAAGTGCTGTTAGCACCGAAAGTGTATATAATACTTTTTTCATGGTTGCTCTTCTTGATAAATTGTTCTCTGATTTAATAGCTAGATTCTTCATATGGCTAGAGTGAAACGTTTATACCAAATTGAAAACTGCGTGGCGAAGGTGGTGTACCTAAGTCGATACCCTGCGCATTTTGAGAACTGCTTGATGAAGACTCAGGATCAAGACCCGTGTATTTTGTGATCAGGAAAAGGTTACTCCCAGTAACTGTTAACCTTACTTTATCCAGCTTAATCTTTTGGGTTAAGAGTTTTGGAAGTGTGTATCCAAGCGTTAGGGCACGAAGGCGGATAAAGGAACCATCTTCTAACCAGCGACTACCATCATCTTTGTAATTGTTGTTATTAATCCCATCAGGTCTTGGCGTATCGGTTATGTCGCCAGGTTTCTGCCATCTGTCAACATTACTTGCAAAAATAATACGTGCAGCATCCCTGGCACCACCCGCTTCACCAAAGAACCTGTTGTGGTTATAAACCTTATTTCCATAAGAGTAAGATAAAAATACGCCAAGATCAATCCCTTTGTAATCGAATGTATTACCAAAGCCGCCAAAGAATTTAGGCCAAACGCTACCATAAATCTGCCTGTCGGCCGCCGTGATCACTCCATCTCCATTATGATCATCATAGCGGGTATTACCTGTTTGCGGATCTACTCCCAAATCCTTATACAAATAAAAAGAGTACAGCGATGAGCCTTGAACATTCCAGATCAGATCACGACTCCCAAACTTAACCGGTGAGGCCAACTTTTCAATGGTATTCTTGTTACCTGATACATTGAAGTTGGTCGTCCACGAGAAAGAATTGGTTTTAATATTGGTAGAATTTATGTTTAGATCATAACCTCTGTTGCTAATTTCAATATCGTTCTTCGTAAAGCTACTGAACCCTGTAGTTGCAGCAAGCGGACTAGATATGATACCATCACTGGTATATTTCCGGTAATAATCAAACGATAAAGACAGCCTGCCTTTTAATATTGACAAATCAAAGCCGGTGTTGAATTGGGTGGTTTGTTCCCATCCCAAATCAGGATTAGCAATTTGCTGTGGTGCTGTTCCCGGTGTTCCCTGATAAGATGAACCGCCAGACCACAGGCCTAAGGATGCAAAATCGCCTGCGCCATTTTGACTACCAGTTATACCATAACTGGCCCTAATTTTTAAGTCGGTAATGGCATCTACATTTGTAAGGAAATTTTCTTCTTTAACTTGCCATGCTGCACCTACACCGGGGAAATAGCCCCATTGTTTGTCTTTACCAAATGCAGAAGTTGCATCTGCACGCAGACTAAAATCAAGTAAATACTTCCCGTTAAAATTATAGTCTACCTTAGCAAAGAAAGAAGCCAGGTTTCTCCTTGACCAGCTTTCAGAACCTGTAGTTACCGCAGCTGATGATACCAGTTTATAAGAGTTGTTGGCAAATCCTGTCCCTCTTGCAGATGTAGTACTACTGATATCGCTTTGCAGGGTATTTCCTAGCAAGAAACCGATGGTATGTTTTGTGTTAACTTTGAAGCTGTAAGAAAGTGTTTGTTCATTGAGTAATGAAGTACGCTGACCGATAGATGAGGTTGCCAAACCTGCCGGACTTCCTGAGATCAGGAAGGTATTCCAGTATTCAGATTCCGGGTAATTGGTGTAATCCAACCCAAAACTGCTGCGGAATTTTAACCCATGAAACAACTCAGCCTCACCATATAAGTTACCGATGTAACGAAGACTGGTAGAATGGATATCATAATTCTCTAACAGCAACTCGACATTGTCAAAACCTGCGCGGCCGACTAAAACGCCTTGGTCGTTATAAGGCGACAGGTAGGTTGGGGTATGTAAGGCTGCCTGAAGCAATCCACCTGCAGGACCGTCGCCAGCCCTACCCTCGTTACGGAAGGTACGTCCCAGGGTATTACTAATTCCAATATTGATTTTATCAGTTATTTTTTGGTCGAAGTTTGCTTTAAAACTCGCACGGTTAAAAGAGATTGGCGCCAGTATAGATTCCTGATCATTATAACCTGCCGATATATAATACTTGTTACCTGCGTTACCACCAGCTATAGAGACGTCGTAGTTTTGGAGTTTAGCTGTGCGAAAAACCTGGCTTAAGCGGTCATAGGTTTGCTGCTCTTCCGGAAGGCCCCTGCCAGCTACTCCGTTAACAACTTCAGAAACTGGTCTGAAAGGACGGCTGGCAAATGAACCGCCTGTGTTGATCCAGTTTTCATTGATCAATTCCGCGTGTTGCGGACCGGTAGCGAGATCCCAAAGTTTTACTGCTTTGGCGAAGCCATTTGACACATTGAAATCTACTTTGGCTTTTTGTCCGAATTTACCGCGCTTAGTAGTAATGATCACTACTCCATTTGCGCCCCTAACCCCATAAAGAACAGTTGCCTCTGCATCTTTCAATACAGAAATACTTTCGATATCATTTGGATTAATGTCTGCAATTGGAGAGGTAGAATGTCCGCCAGTATCAAAAGTCTGCAAACTGGAATTGCTAATAAATACGCCGTCAATAACATACAGCGGATTATTGTTTCCATTAATACTATTGGCACCGCGCAACCGTATATTTACCGTTTCACCCGGCACACCGGTGTTGTTCGTAATCTGCACCCCTGCAACTTTTCCCTGAAGCTGAGATTCAAAGCTTCCCCCAGGAATGTTCTTTACATCTTCGATCGAGACTTTGGCAACGGAACCGATTACGTTTCTACGCTCCTGAGATCCGTAAGCAACGACAACTACGTCGTTAAGCTGGTTTGTACTTTCCTTTAGTTCAATTTCTATGGTTTCGCCATTGGCAACTACTTGTCTGGTTTGATATCCGATATAACTTACGGTTAAGGTATAAGGGAATTTTTGTCCTGTTACGAAATTGAACTTACCTTCTTTATCGGTTTGAACAGCGTGTGTGGTACCTACAATAGCGACGTTTACACCTGGAATGCCTAGTTTATTAACTGCATCCACTACTCTGCCCTTAAGCGTTGAGTTAACAATAGGTTTTGTCTGTTGAGAAGAGGAGACAAATGGAAGACTTAAAAGGAGCCCTAAGACTGCACCCAGCAATCGTATCCTTTCAAATAGGCGAGAAACATGAGATACATGCCCAGCCTTTTTAAAATTTTGCATATTTTTAAAAAGTTTTAATTAATTCTAATTGATTGAGACTAATTGCTTTCAGTAAGTGATTGGCGTTGCGTACTGATCGCATCTATAAAGGCAGGGTTTAATACCCTGTCTTTTTGTTTATAATAGAAGCACTCTATTTCATTGGACAACAACAACAATAAGTTGTAGTCGGAATTCTGAAGGAAGTAAGCGCATTTTTCATTTGTTTTCGTAAAGTTGTTTCCATTTCAATTTTTTAAATATTTATACTTTGCTTGGCAAATGTAAATGCATTTTCAATAATAAACAATTAAATCTATCAATTTAGTAGATTATTATTTAAAACAGCAATTATATGCGTCTATAGGGCATAAGGGCATATAATTGTAACTTATCTAATACTTTCTATTCTTATTCTTTTTGGCGGAGGTATTATTTTTCGGTTGCGGAGGTCATATTTTTGTCCTTCACCCAAAAAGAAGAACGGTCCTCCGATAGTTCCTGAATCTTCAGATTCTCCGGCCACCTGAGATTTCTTTGGAGCTGTTATCGTTTTGTAATCGTACACTGCTACGTAAGATTTTCCGATTACTTCAGCTGTGTCTCGCTGAACAAGAATGGCTGTTGCTTCATCAGGTCCAAACCCAATAAGTTCGGGAGTTTGTCTTACCACTTCAATCAGATCAAATTGACGATTACGCTTTAATACATGCTGATCAATTACCGAATTTTTAAGAAAACCCAATCCTTGCGTATGGTCGCCCAGGAAAATACCAGAACCTTTGGTGTCGCCCCGCCATAGCAATGACCCTTGGATACTGGCTCCCGCAGAACTACCTGCGATGACTCCGCCCCTGTTTAGTACATCGAAAAATGCCTGATGCGCAAGTGTATTTAAATAAGCATCAGCAATGCGCCATTGCCTGCCACCGATAAAATAAACCCCTGTTGCTTTTTTTAATGGGGCAATGAACTTTTCACTATTTGCTTCTGCCAGATCTCTTGGATGCAGCAATACCACATCCTTTGCACCCGTTTGTTTTTTCACTTCATCAACTGATTTATTATCGTATAACGCGGAATCCCCTCCTGCTGCCGTAACCACAACGATGTGGGCTTTGACTTTACCCCCTGCAAGTTCTGTAAATTTATTCCAGATAGAAGCCGTGCTTCCAACGTTTCCTCCTATGATGATCAATGATCCTTTTTCCGGGCCATGTTTAGTTGTAGATTTTTGATTGATGGTAACGGGAGTCTGCCCGGCGGCACTGAGGCCAGCCAAAACCAACAAAATATATAAAAATATCTTTTTCATGTTTGTATTATTTATTACCAGAGTTGACAGCTGCAGCGGTTGGTGTTGTCTTACGCGGCGGTGCCAGCACTATCCTGTTCCGCAAATCGTATTTCTGGCCTTCACTTAAAAATATAAATGGACCCGATGATGCCGAATAATCTTCTTTCCCATCTTTAACATGGTCCGGGCCTTTGCCGATAATGGTATTGTAATCGTAAATTATGGCGTATGATTTACCGATTACTTCAAGGGTATCACGTTGTACCAAGATTGAGGTAGCTTCATCTAATCCTATGCCGATTAACTCTGGCGACTTCTTAATGAAATCAACCAAATCAAATTGCCTGTTCCTTTTTAATAGGTGCTGATCTATGGCTGAGTTTTTAAGAAATCCGAGGCCCTGGGTATGATCGCCTACAAGAATCTGAGGTCCTTTTGTATCACCGCGCCATAAGAATGAACCCTGGATACTTGCACCAGCCGAACTGCCAATAATTACGCCGCCTCTATTCAGCACGTCAAAAAATGCCTGATGAGTAAGGGTATTTAAATACGCATCGGCAATGCGCCACTGGCGTCCGCCGTCAAACCAAACTCCAGTTGCCTTTTTTATTGGGGCAATAAACTTTTCGCTGTTGGCTTCTGCCAGATCATTGGTATGCAGAACTGTTACATTCTTAATCCCCAATTCCTTTTTGATTTTGTTTGCACTACTCAGGCTGAACGCAGCTGAATCGCCAGTCGCAGCAGTAATGACTACGATATTGGCCTTATCCTTTCCGCCGGCAAGCTCAAGGAACTTAGTCCATATTTGTGGGGTAGAACCTCCTCCTCCGATAATGATGAGTGACCCTTTTTCAGGGCCATGCCTCGTAGTAGATTTTTGATTGATGGTAACAGGGCTGTTCGCCCCACCTACTTTTGATACTGAACTTTGAGCGAATGTTCCTGCAGCAGTAAACACAACAGAGGCTGCCAATAATAAAATCTTGTTCATGATTATTTATTTTAAATGAGTTAATGAATCTAGTATCCTTTGTTCTGGTCACCTGCCAGGTCCGGATCAGTTATGATTTCTGACTGCGGGATTGGAAATATCCAGAAATCTGGGTTTTTAAGGTTGGCATTCACAGCGCCAAACACTTGGGCAGCACGGCCGGTACGCACAATATCCAGAAAGCGGTGCCCTTCAAAAGGCAACTCAAATCTGCGTTCGTTTTCTATAGCCGATAAGATATCGTTGACCGTCAATTGTGAAGTATAAGTTAGTAAAGGGACATCTGCGCGACCTTTGATCTTATTTAAGTCATCCACCGCACCTTGCAAATCTGGCGTAGCTTTATTAGCCCTGGCCTCAGCCCTGATCAGGTACTGCTCCGCAATCCGCAAAACAAATATAGAGCTGGTGCCATCTTGATTTCCATACTGGATAAGGTCATACACTCCTTGCGGGGTTTGAAACAACAAACTTTTCCGAGATCCTCCTAAGTTTGCGTTTAGCAATAACCCAACAAAACCGCGTTCAGGAATATAATCATGGCGACCGCCCTGCTCCGGCGAACGCCAGTTGGTGTAAAAAGAACTTTTATCAGCCGTACTAAAAGCGATTTCGAAAATAGACTCTTTGGTGTTTTTCGAAGTAAAGAAAGTAGAATAGGGTTTTACCAGTTCGAAATTTGTACTTGCGATGGATTTACTCGCAAATTCTTCTGCCAGGTTCCATTGCTTAGTGTATAAATACAAACGGGCTTTGAGCGCATAGGCGGTAAATTTATTGGCGCGGTTGCGATTTACTGTAGTAGACAACAATTCTTCTGCCTTGTTAAGATCGGCAAGCGCCTGTGCATAGGTCTGTTCCAATGTACTTCTTCTTATACCTTTATGGGCATTGGCCGATGTTGCGGGTTCCAGGACAATTTGTACTCCTCCATAAGTCTTCCCCAAATCGAAATAAGATAACCCACGCAAGAAATAAGCTTCGCCAAGAATCTGATTTTTGTCTGCCACCGGCACTAAGCCATCAGAAAGCTGGGATACTTTATTCAATATAAAATTCGCCCTGTTTATGATTACATAATAGGTTGAAAAACCACCACCGCCTCCAGCGGCCGTTTTATCTGCAACAACACGATTTTGCGCGTTGAAATTTACTACATTATCCCCCGCCAGGTCTAAGGAAACTATATTCGATCCCACCTGTCCTTGTAAAGCATCATATGCTCCAATTAGTGCAGCATTAGCAGATTTCTTGTCTACAATCACAGCTTCATCTGAAATATTTGCCTGAGGTTCAGTTTCCAAAACTTTTTCGCAGGAGATTGTAAATAAACCTGCGATCAACAATAATATATTTATCTTTTTCATTTCCCTTTTAATTAAAATGTGAAATTGATTCCGAGATTTAAACTCTTTGTCTGTGGCACTCCGTTGAAGTCGAGCCCCTGAACCAGACCATTTGCGCTATCTCCTGCAGAATTGGTTTCAGGATCTGGACCTGAATATTTAGTAATGGTAAACAGGTTGCTTCCAGTAAGATAAAATCTTGCATTATTGATTTTTAACCTGGATACAATTCCTTTAGGAAGACTGTATCCAATCGTAATATCACGCAAACGGATAAAAGAAGCATCTTCAAAAAATCTACTGGTATTTCCCTCGTAATTAAGGCTTCCGTCAGCATTACGAACCGAGGTAGGTCTTGGTAATACATCTACATCGCCGGGATTCTTCCAATAATTCAGCGAGCTTTTTTGAATGGACCGGGTTACACCACGCGTGCCTCCCGCTTCCAGGAAAAGCGCGGTATAATTAAACAGGTGGTTACCGGACTTATAAACGAAGTTAACATTCAAATCAAATGCTTTATAGTTGAATGTATTTTTAAAGGCTCCCTCAAAGTTTGGCCAGGCATCACCTACAATTTTCCTATCGTCGGCCGTTATCTTGCCGTCGCCAGTAACATCTTCAAAACGGGCATTACCGGTTTGCGGATCTACCCCAAGATAATTGTATACCCAAATGGAATAAAGCGGAAAACCTTGCTCGGTACGATACATTCCGTAACTACCGGTTATGGGATTGTTAATCTTTTCAACGATATTTCTATTGTGAGAAATTGTCAAGGTGGTATTCCATTTAAAATCAGTTGTTTTCACATTTTGGGAGCTCAGCAATAGTTCTACACCGGTATTGCTAATCTCTCCTACATTCTGATAAACAGTAGAGAAGCCCGTTTTGGCCGCAACGGGGACATCCATTAATAGATCGGTAGTATATTTGCGGTAGTAGTCAAATTCGAATGAGAGCCTGTTATCCAGTAAACCGCCTGACAGACCCGCATTGAACTGACTGGTAGTTTCCCATTTAAGGTCTTTATTTCCAAGCTGACTTGGCGCAATGCCCGGTTGCTCAAGGTAGTTCCTGCCACCTGCCCAAAGACCTCTTGCTGCAAAATCTCCTATATCCTGATTACCCGTATATCCGTAACTGGTTTTGATCTTAATATTTTTAACGACGTCTGTTTTTGGAAAAAAGGACTCATTGCTGATGTTCCAGCCCAAACCTATAGAAGGGAAAAAGCCCCACCTGTTGTTAGAACCGAACCTTGAGGAAGCATCGTATCTTGCATTTACATCCAGAATGTAACGGTTATCGTGCGTAAAATTAGCCCCTGTAAAAAAGGAGATCAATCCATAATCGGTTCCGGTTGAGGATGCTGTTTGCACCGCAGCCGAAGTGATTCGCTTAAACTGATTACTAGGAAATCCGGTCCCTGTAAGCGTTTGACGCTCCTGACTGGTATATTGTATGGAGTTTCCAAGAAAAAACGAGAAATCATTTTTCTCCTTAAACAAAGAATAATTGATCAGTTGCTCTGCAATAAGGGATTGTTTGGAGGTGAGTACATCATTTGCTTCTCCAGCCGGCTGACCATATACAAGATTGGTATTGTAATAGGCATTTTCTTTATACAAGTTATAATCATTGCTCAACGAAGATTTGAAAGACAGGTTTGGCAGGAAATTATAAGTTCCATACAAGTTATTGATGCTTCTCAAACTGTTGGAATGGGTATCTGAATTCTCCAAAATAGCAATATGATTATCAAAGACGGTAGGTTTCGTAAATGTGCCGTCGGGATTGTAGAAAGGATAGAACGTAGGCGTGTGTAATGCAGCCTGGAATAAACCGGCAGGTCCATCACCCACCCTTACCAATCTTCTGGGTACACTACTGAGGTTATTGCTGGTCCCTATTTTAAATTTCTGGTTTACGGAATGATCCAGATTTATCCGAAAAGAATAACGGTTAAAGTCCTGTAGCTTTAGTGTAGATTCCTGATCTTGATACTCAGCCCCGATATAAAAATTAGTCTTGGCATCACCTCCGGATATAGAGAGGTTGTAGCGCTGTGATTGTGCAACCCTGAAAATATCACTTAAACGGTCGTAAGTCTGCTGATCTTCTGGATTACCGTATGCGGGGAAGCCTGCGATTACTTCTGTAACTGGCCTAAAGGGGCGTCGCTCGTAAGGAAGGCCATCATTAATATGAACCAGATTTACGAGCGCAGCATGCTCAGGCCCGTTAACGAGTTCCCAAAGGTTATATGCCTTGCCCAAACCATAATCAGCGGCGAAATTGAACTTTGTTCTGGAATTTTTAGCACCTCTTTTTGTGCTGATCAAAATTACCCCATTAGCACCTCTGGCCCCATATACAGCTGTAGCATTTGCATCTTTTAACACCGAAACACTTTCTATATCATCCGGATTTAAGTCCGACAACGGGTTAGGTGTTTGTCCACCGAGACCGCGTGAAAGTCCCTGCAAGTTTTCATTGTTGACAAAAACACCGTCCACCACATATAACGGATCATTACCTCCAGTAATAGATATGGCGCCCCTTAGCCTTACCAATACGGAAGTTCCGGGTACGCCACTATTGCTTGAAACGAGTAATCCAGGCACCTGGCCCTGCAATTTCTCAGTTACACTGGTATAAGATGCCTTACCAATATCTTCAGCAGACAACGTTGTAATTGCCGATGTTTTTGAACCTTTCTTGGTTTGCGTGTAGCCCACAACCTGGACTTCATTTAACTCATTCAGATCTTCTTCGAGAATAATGGTGACCGGACTTCCATCGGCAACATATTCTTTCGTCTTGTACCCAGTATAAGATACAATGAGTGTATAAGGAAAAGGCTGACCGGTTTTGAAGCTGAAAGCACCGTTTGCGTTTGTTTGCACAGAATGAGTTGTACCTTTTATTTGCACCGTAGCCCCAGGCACAGAAATATTAGTTTTGGCGTCGACTATCTGGCCATTTAATATGGAATTGATCAAGGGTTTGTCTTGGGACTTTGAGATTTCGGGCATCAGAAATGACGCGAGGAAAACGCTGCTTAACAGCAGTGCTTTCACAAAGGAGCAGGCAGCAAAAACATGCCTGTCCTTTTTAAAATTTTGCATAACTTTAAAAAGTTTTAATTAATAAATCGTTGATTGAAACTGGCAATTCAGTAAGTGATTGGCGTTGCATACTGAGTGCACAATAAAGGCAGGATTTATCCTGTCTTTATTTTTTTAATACTTTAAGGATTGGCTATTGCCCGGATCAGCAACAACAACGAATGGAGAACTCCATCGTACTGCGGAAAATTGAATGCTTTTGTTCGTTAAGTAATTTTGTAACCATTGCTAGAATTTTAGTTAAATAACCTGTGATCCTGCAAATCTAAAAGCATTTTCAATAAAAACAAATTAAATCTACTGATTTAGTAGATTATTCTTATTATTGTCTGCACAAATAGTATTGCAGCCTAAAATGAAATTTAAGGACTTCCTGGTAACCTGCTTAATAATACTGACAGCGATGGCAAAAGTCTCAGCACAACAGCCTCGCAATGTCGAGAAAAAAGAAATTAAGACACCGTCAAAATATAGCTTTGGACGTTTAGCTACGCTAAAGGAGATTTCGGTATGGGATATCGACGTAAGGCCAGATGGCAAAGGGTTGCCGGCAGGCCAGGGTGATGCCCTAAAGGGAAAGTCTTTATACCTATCTAAATGTGCGATGTGCCACGGTAACAATGACACTGATCTTGCTAAATTAAAATTGCCAGCGCCACTGCTGGTTAGTGATACCTCTGCAAGAAGCCGTCCGAAGGCGATTGGAAATTATTGGCCTTATGCAACTACAATATTTGACTACTTAAGGAGAGCCATGCCATATAATGCGCCAGGTACGCTCACAAACGATGAGGTATATAGCATCACTGCATACCTTCTCCATGCCAATAAAATCATTAAGCAATCCGATATTCTCAATGCTAAAACATTGCCCAAGGTAGTGATGCCTGCAAAAAAGCTTTTTATTATGGATGATAGAAAAGGCGGACCTGAAGTTAAATAATGTATCATGGAAGAAAACAAAATGAGTAGACGTACCTTATTGGGCGGTGTAGTTGCTGCAGCCGTTATACCAATGAAGGAAACATTTGCGAAACAGATTCAAAAAGGTTTACCAATTGAAGAAGTGATTCCCGATGATCCGACAAAAGTAATTGGGCCCGGTCCAAGTGCTGTGGGAAAACGCTCCACGTTTGAAGCGCCTGTCCGCAAGTTCTCAGAAACGTCTTCACGAACTCCGTTGCAGGATTTTTATGGAACCATCACTCCTTCAGATCTTCATTACGAGCGGCATCATGCAGGTGTTCCAAAAATAGACCCAAACAAATATGAGCTGCTGATCCATGGAATGGTAGATACTCCTATGAAGTTTACTTTGGCAGATCTGAAACGCTTCCCTTCAGTTACGCGTGTTTGCTTTTTAGAATGTGCCGGTAATTTCCGCACAGGAAAGGAAGAACTAACCCCGCAAGATGTACTTGGCTTAACCAGTCAAAGCGAATGGACTGGCGTAATGCTTTCTACCCTGTTTAAAGAGGTTGGAGTAGATCCTAAGGCTACCTGGTTCTTGGCAGAAGGATCTGATGCTGCAATAATGACAAGAAGTATCCCAATGGAAAAAGCCTGGGATGACGCCATGATTGTTTATGCGCAAAATGGGGAAGCCATGCGTCCAGAACAGGGATATCCTGCCAGGTTGCTACTTCCCGGCTGGGAAGGCAATATGAATATCAAGTGGTTAAGAAGACTAGAGGTATCAGATGCGCCGTACATGACGCGTGAGGAAACCTCTAAATATACTTATCCTGTTAAAGACAAAATCAGGATGTTCAGTTGGGAAATGGACGCAAGATCAATTATCACCTATCCATCCTACCCGCAAAAAGTACAAAGGGGATGGATAGAAATCAGGGGAATTGCCTGGAGTGGACGGGGAGTGATTACACGGGTAGAGATTAGTACCGACTCTGGAAAAACCTGGGCAGACGCCAATTTGCAGGGTCCTGTGCTGAGTAAAGCGCATACCTATTTCAGATACTTGTGGAGCTGGGATGGGGTTCCCACAGAAATATTAAGTCGCGCAATAGACGAAACAGGGTATATCCAGCCTAGCCTAAAGCAACTGACAGAAGCACGGGGTGCCGGAGGCGGGTACCACATGAACCCGGTAACGGCCTGGCAAATTAAAGCCGATGGTACAACTTGGTTTAAGCCAGAACAGATTTAAAAAAGCCCTGGTGAATTAAACCAGGGCTTTTTTTTCTATTTAACGGGTAATCCCCTATTTCGTTGCATTGGCGCAATGCTTGGATCGTGCCCCCTAAACGCTTTGAACATTTTATTATAATCTTCAGTATTACCTTTTGAAAGTATCATGTCACGAAAGCGCTGACCATTTGCGCTGCTTAACCCACCATTTTCTTGAAACCAGGCAAAAGCGTCGTTATCAAGCATCTCAGTCCATAAATACGCATAATATCCGGCAGCGTAACCATTAGCCCAGATGTGCAGAAAATAACTGGAGCGATAACGAGGCGGAACGTACGATAGATTTAGCTTAGTCTTTTCCAATGCCGCAGTTTCAAATTGATCTGCATCTTGTACAGGATCATTGCTGGTCAACTTGTGCCATTGCATGTCCAATGCGGCAGCTGCCAATACTTCAGTAAGTCCATAGCCCTGATTAAATGTTGCTGCTTTTTTAATTTTATCCACCAAAATCTGCGGCATCAATTCACCTGTCTGATAATGCTTCGCATAGTTTTTGAAGACTAAAGGATCTACTGACCAGTGTTCGTTGAATTGAGATGGAAACTCCACGAAATCCCGAGCCACGTTAGTACCTGATAAGGTTGGATATTGCTGATTTGCAAAGAATCCATGGAGTGCATGTCCAAACTCATGGAACATGGTGGTTACGTCGTCAAAACTAATGAGTGCCGGTTGGCCTTCAGCCGGTTTGGTGAAGTTGCAAATATTATAAATTACTGGCTTAGTGCCAAGAAGTTTGGATTGCCCAACAATATTACTCATCCAGGCGCCACCGTTTTTATTGTCGCGTTTAAAGTAATCGCAATAGAAAATACCGATCGAAGTGCCATCTTTTTCGAAGAGCTCGTAGACTTTCACATCTTTGTGATAAACTGGCAAATCAGTGCGCTGTTTAAATGTAATACCATATAGTTGTGTTGCAGCATAAAAAACTCCATTTTGGAGTACGCTGTTCAATTCAAAATAAGGCTTAACCTGACTCTCGTCCAGATCATACTTCTCTTTGCGTACCTTTTCAGCGTAATAGTCCCAGTCGTAAGCCTCCACTTTAAATCCGCCTTTTTCGCGGTCGATTACTGCTTGAATATCCGCGGCCTCCTGATTGGCCTTAGCAGTTGCAGAAGGTACTAGTTTCGCGAAGAAAGTCTCAACAGCTTCTGGTGTTTTAGCCATTTGATCTTGCAGTTTCCAAGTTGCATAATCCCTGAAGCCCATTAATTTTGCTTTCTGGGCTCTAATCCTCGCTATTTCAACAATGATTTTTCGTGTATCGTTGGCGTCGCTTTTTTCAGTACGATTCCAGGAGGCATCAAAAAGTTCCTTGCGTATGCTGCGATCTGCCAGCGATTGCAATGCCGGCTGTGTGGTGGTGTTTTGCAAAGGAAGCAGCCATTTACCCTCCATTTTATTATCTTTCGCACGTTGCGCTGCTGCACTTAGGTCCCCTTCTGACAAACCTGACAACTTAGACTTATCGCTTAGCACTAATGCGCCGGCTTTAGCAGCTGCCAGCAATTGATTAGAGAATTTTGCGCTTAGTGAAGCTTCTTGTTCATTGAACTTTTTAAGGCTATTTTTATTCTCCTCAGATAACTTGGCGCCAGCAAGTACAAATGTTTGGTATTGATATTCTAAAAGTCGTGCAGATTCCGGATCCAATTTTAGCCCTGCCCTATTGTTGTATATGCTTTCAATACGTTTAAAAAGATCCGCATTTAAAAAGATTGCATCCTGATGAGCGGCAAGCTTTGGTGCAATTTCTTCCTGGAGTTTTTGTAAAGTATCGTTTGTATTTGCTCCAGTTAATAAATTAAAAACATTGTTAACACGGTTTAGTAGCGCTCCAGAACGCTCCATAGACACCAGTGTGTTCTCGAACGTTGCAGCTTCAGGATTTGCGGCGATCTTTTCGATCTCCTGCAAATGGATTTTCATGCCTTCTTCAAAGGCCGGTTTAAAATCACCATTATTAATCTTCGTGAAATCAGGTGCCTGATAAGGCAGTTTGCTTTCAGCGAGAAATGGATTGGCAGATGAAAGTGTATCAGTAGTTGCAGCCGATTGCTTCTCGCTACTATTACAGGCGCTAAAAATAGCCAGCATTGCCAAAAGTGGCAGTTTCAAAGATTGTTTCATGTACTAATATAGCACAAACCGTTCAATACAAGATATATCAATAAGAAATCTTAATTGGCAGATTGAAATAATCTTTTAAATTTGATAGTTCGAGCGACTTATCTATTCATGCCTAAATATAACTTCAGCACGCTTAACTATCGAAATTTAAAAAGACAGAACCTGTCTTGGCGCCAATTAATTGGAGACTCTTCAAAATTTTCCTTGGAAAGCCGCATCTTCCATTCCATCAGTATTTGCTTAATTGCATTAAACTGCTTTTATGTACCCTATAATTTCTGTGCGGGATTGTATGTTGGCTCCATATCAGCGTTGATCATAGCCTTGTTCTTTACGCATCAGTACTATTACTCCAGATTTGAAGGCAGAAAACATAGCAATACTTTATTTGGGTTAGTTGGCTTAATCATATTCGGAGTTAACTACTTTACCAACTCAGGTATTAATGGATCAACTGATCTGATATGGCCAGTTTACTTATTATTGGTTTTTGCAATATCGCCATATCGCCAGCACCTGAAATGGCTTCTTATATACATGACAGCCTTTTTGGCGATACATGTAGTTGAATATCAATATCCCTTTTTAGTAAGATATCCATTCACAGCCGGCAGAGGACAGTTCATAGATCGTATTACGGCTTTTCCTATTCCTGTTATTGCTATTTTTATCATTATCAAATTCATCAGGCGGAGTTATGACATAGAAAAAAGAGCCGCCGAAGAAAAGACGATCGCAATCGAAAAAAATAATGAGCAAATTTCATTGCAGAAGGCGCAATTGGAAAAAAGCAATATGGAAAAAAGCAAACTCATGTCGATTATTTCACATGATCTGCGTACCCCATTGATGCACATACAAAATTATTTAGAGTTGCTTGCAGACAACGGGGTTGATAAGGAAGACAGGCTTATGCTGGAGAATTCGCTACTTAAGGCAACGAATGGCGCGGCCGACATGCTCTCGAATCTTTTAAACTGGTCGAAATCTCAAATGGAGGGATCATCTGTACACCTAACTGAGCTCGATTTGCTTCCTGCATTACTGGCTACATTAGAAATGGAAAGAACGCATGCTGCAAAAAAAGACATCGGACTTTACTACGACATCCCACCTTACCTGATGGTTCTTGCCGACCCGGATATGCTACAACTTGTGGTGCGCAACTTAATTAGCAATTCTGTAAAGTTTACGCCACAAGGTGGACTCATTAATGTTGATGCTAAAATAGTTGGCGATGAATGTAAAATATCTATCCGCGACAACGGCAAGGGTATTGACTTGAAGGAGCAGGAAAAAATATTTTCTATAAAAGCGGAACATACGTATGGTACGAATAATGAAAGAGGTGTTGGATTGGGTTTGGTACTTTGTAAAGAATTTATAGAACGCCAAGGAGGGCGCATTGATTTTGAGAGCAAACCTGGAATTGGTTCCAGCTTTTTCATCTTTATACCGAGACTACAATAAGTAATCTACCATAAAATTGTTTGAATTTTGCAACTATATGTTTGAACACAGCTAACTGGGCAGCTCCAATTACCTCCAACTTTGTGTTATAAAAATTATCAATTATGAACACAAGAAAAACATGGTTTATTACGGGAGCCTCTAAAGGCTTAGGCCTTACTTTAACAAAAAAATTGCTGGAACAAGGCTATAATGTAGCCGCGACTTCAAGAACCGTTGACGTACTTAAGAGTGCTGTAGCTACTGAAACCGCTAACTTTTTACCATTGGCAATGAACATTGTAGATGAAGAAAATGTAAAAAAAGCATTATGGCAAGCCATCGCACATTTCGGCAGCATTGATGTGGTGGTGAACAACGCCGGGTACGGATTAATGGGTGGGCTTGAAGAATTGTCTGACGAAGAAGCTAGAACAAATTTCGACGTTAATGTATTTGGATCATTGAATGTGATACGTCAGGCACTGCCTCAGTTAAGGTTACAAAGGAACGGTCATATCTTTAACATCTCTTCGATTGGTGGTTTTACAGGTGGCTTCCCTGCTTTTGGAATTTATTGCGCTACTAAATTTGCAGTACATGGGTTTACTGAATCCTTATCACATGAAGTGAAACCATTTGGAATCAATGTTTCCCTGGTAATGCCAGGATATTTCCGCACTAACTTTCTGGACGAGGGTTCAATAGTAACGCCAAAACATGAAATTTCGGCCTATGAAAACGTAAGAGAAATGCAGGCTGTGCATCAGCAGAATATTAATTCCAATCAGCCGGGAGATCCGGAAAAAGCTGCAGACTTGTTGATTGCAGTTGCTAAAGAGGAAAATCCTGCATTACATTTGTTCCTGGGCGCTGACGCCTACCAAATTGCGGAAAATAAAATTGCATTGATACAAAAAGACATGCAAACTTACAAAGCGTTAGCTACTGCAACAGGATTTGAGAATTAATGCTTTAAATTTACAATATGGAAGGGACAGAGACGCTGGAGGATTTCTACCAGAATAAATTTAACCTCAAATATGATGGAGTAAACCGCGATCTGGGACATTTCAATGTATTTAGAATGGAAGAATGTTATCTGCCCGGCAGACCTCCTATACAGTACAGTCGCCGTGACTTTTATAAAATAACACTGATGCGGGGCCGACATCTGTACCACTATGGTGATAAAACACTGGAAGTAAACGGAAGTACCCTCATCTTTTTTAATCCAGAAGTGCCTTACACTTTTGAACGATTAACTGAAGATGAGGGCGGCTACTTCTGTATCTTTAAGGATGCCTTTTTCTCGGAACATATCCGCGGCAGTTTAATAGACCTCCCTATGTATTCGCCTCAAGGAAAACCTGCCTACATACTCAACGAGCAGCAGGACGAGGCATTTGAATTGATCTTTAAAAAGATGCTTAATGAACTTGATTCAGAATATGTATTCAAATACGACTTAATACGTAATTACATCATGGAACTGATCCATGGTGCTTTAAAGTTACAACCTTCTGAAACTTTATATAAGCATGCCGACGCCAATGGAAGGATTGCATCTGTATTTAGAGAGTTGCTAGAACGACAATTCCCTATTGAATCCCGCGATCAACAATTCTCGTTGCGATCAGCGAGGGATTTTGCAGACAAACTAAATGTACATACCAATCACTTAAATCGTGCAGTAAAAATTGCCACGGGGAAAACTACAACCGCTCACATTTCAGAGCGGTTAACCACAGAAGCGATAGCCTTGTTAAAACATACAGATTGGAATATATCAGAAATTAGTTATAGCCTGGGATTTGAAGCGCCGTCGCATTTCAGCAATTTCTTTAAAAAACACACCAGTTTTGCACCAGGTGCTTACCGCATATAAAGACTCAGTTTGTTAAACATTAATTACATTTGAAACATCATGGATAAATATGCTTTAGTTACAGGTGCGAGTAAAGGAATCGGAAAGGAAATAGCTATTCAACTGGCTGAACTTGGATATCACTTATTACTAGTTGCACGTTCAGAAACTGAGCTTTCGTCTCTCGCCAGCTTAATTCAAGAAAAGTACCAGGTAAAAGTTCACTATTTATCGAATGACTTATCAATGCCAGGTTCATCATATCGTGTAGCGGAATGGTGCACCGAACATACTTCAAACTTTTCTATATTGGTTAACAATGCCGGTTTTGGAATTTTTGGGCAATTTGATACGCTCAAGCTGGATGAACAGATGGAGATGATCAGACTTAATGTAAATGCAGTTGTGGAACTAACCCATATTTTATTACCTAGATTACATGAGCAAAACCAGGCTTATATTTTGAACATCTGCAGTACCGCGGCTTATCAGGCAATGCCAGCTATGGCTATATATGCAGCCACCAAATCATTTATTTTATCTTTTACCAGGGCGCTGAGGTATGAGCTAAAAGATAGTAATGTATCCGTAACCTGCCTATCACCAGGTCCAACTGATACCGGGTTTGCTAGTCGCGCCGGATTAGACATGTTGGCTGAACTTGCGGATAATTTCAATATGAGCCCAGGCACCGTTGCAAGAATTGGCCTTCATGGAATGTTCCAAAAGAAAGCTGAAATCATACCAGGCTTCATCAATAAACTTTCCGCTGCGGGCGCGACATTTCTACCAAAACGCCTTGTAGAACGTATTAGTGCCAGTATTTATAAGAAATAAAAAATATTTTAAAATAATTTGATATTATAAATATTTCCATACATTTGTAATGTCTACTAAAATAGTAGATTTTATTTAAATGACTAAATCGCAACACATATTCTACGCATTCCGAATGCGAATGCCCAACCCCAAAGGGGCGGCTTGTTGCTGTTGTTGTTGTTGATCTGTAAATAATACTGATCCAATTTCTACCTCCCCTGGCTATTATTATCTGATCAGCACGGAGCGTTAATCAACATCTTTTTACTATTAACAACATCAACAATGGAAAAGTCATATCCAAAATTCATATTAGCCGACACTATAACTCAGGAACAATACGATTTCTTTAACAAGAATGGATTCATACATTTTAAGAATTTTATCAAGTCAGAAACTGTTACAGACATCATTCAGGCTTCAAAATCCGTACAAAAAGATTGGATAGAAAATCAACGGGTAAAAGTCAATGGTATACCAGTTAAATACGGAAAAGATCTGGACGGTACCGAAATTGTACAGCGCTTTGCTTTTATCAATCAGCATCACAATCTTTTCGCCGAATTGGCAAAAGATCCCCGCTTTGATGTATTGCTCAGTCTTATTGGCAATGGAGCTAGACTTGGTACTGAGGAAAAAGACGGTATGGTGCTAAATCATTATGTAAATGGACCGGAAAGTAAGTTTACCCAAATGGGATGGCACACAGATGGGCTAAGGGACATCTTTCAAGGACAAAAGCTCAATCCAATGCTCAATGTTGGAATACACTTAAGTACTTTAAAACCGGAAAATGGCGGACTAAGAATACTTCCCGGCACACATAAACAAGGAATTTACAATATGTTGTTTCGTAAAAGATACTTTCTTGACAACAATGCAGATAAAGAGGAAATGGCCATTACTCCAGAGGCTGGTGACCTTACCATACACGACGGAAGGTTATGGCATAGGGTGGCTCAATCAAGAATTATTGGCGAGGAAAGCCGCAGAAGGGTAATTTATATTCCCATTATCGCAGGCAAATACGAGCCTAAAAATGAGAACAGTCCGACTGCTTTTTACCAACGCTTTGCTGGTTTAGTAAAATAGTTGGGTATGCTGATCGCTATGATAATTACCTGGATGGTACGTACAGGAAAATTGGAAGCCGGCAGGCAATATTTCAATTCCTTAATAAGAAAATAGATGTTTGGTTAGATCTATATGTTTGGTTCTGAAAAACCCGGATTGGATAGTCCGGGTTTTCTATTTAAAAAAAATATCAAATAATATTTGTTTCGTACGAAAGTTATCCTACCTTTGGAATATGAAACAAAAAGATATCATCATAATACCTGCTCCTACCCCGGCCGAGTTGGAGATACTCCAAGTTTTATGGGAATTTGGTCCCTCTACAGTACGCTTTGTAAACGATAAACTGAATGAGCAACGTGATGTAAATTATACTTCTACACTGAAACAAATGCAGATTATGGCAGATAAGGGTATCCTTAAACGCGATGAGAGTCAAATGAAACATATTTATATCCCGGTAGAGGCGGAAGAAAAAACAAAGGATCAGTTACTAAACCGATTTGTAAATACCTTATATAAAGGATCAGCATCTAACCTGGTCATGCAAGTTCTAGGGAATACGGAGACTTCTAAGGAAGACCTGGACGCAATTAAAGAAATGTTAAAGAAACTAGATCAATAATTCGAATAATTAATCAATAACAATTATGGAATTTCAAACTGCCATTTACCGCACTCTTCTTCATTCTCTATGGATGGGATTGACCCTGGCCTTGCTAACCAGCGTGATCATTGTTGCCACAAAGAAAAGTACTGCAACACTTAGGTATAACCTGCTTACAATGGCGCTTACGTTATTTATGATCAGCATTGCTATTGTGTTCTGTTACGAGCTAAGCAACAAAACAGTTGAAACTTCTGGGATAAATCAGCATACAGCAATTGCTGAAGTGAATAGGAATTTATCACCAGCCGCAACAAAAGGAAATACAGATAGTGGCTATTTAATAACTCTTAAAGCCATGATTGGATTTTGGGGCCATTATTCCAATCAAATTGTCCTGATATGGTTTCTAATTATCTGCGCAAAGTGTGTTCAGCTAATGGCAGGATTGCATACGATTTATTATTTAAAGAAAACGAGTGTCATCAGAGCAGGGTCTTACTGGGAAAATAAAGTAGCTGAACTGGCTTTTAAATTAGAAATAACAAAACATATTCAGATACTTCATTCAGGTCTGGCAAAAGTACCTATGATAGTCGGGCACTTTAAACCAGTGATACTGGTTCCCCTTGGTATGCTGAACGGCTTGACACTTCAGGAGGTAGAAGCCATATTGAGCCATGAACTGGCACATCTTAAACGAAACGATTACTTGGTGAACCTCTTACAAAGTCTGGTAGAAATTGTATTTTTCTTCAACCCTGGAGTGCTGTGGTTGTCGAAATTAATCAAGGAAGAACGTGAAAACTGCTGTGATGATCTTGCGCTCTCCTGCACAGAGAGTAAACATCAATACATCAAGGCTCTTATTTCCTGTCAAGAATTTAAAGCAAATCAACCAGTGCATGCAATGGCCATAACCGGAAGAAAAAACTCCTTAAAAGAGCGTGTGGGCCGGTTGGTTTTTAATAGCAATTCCTCTCTTAACAGAGTTGAGAAAGTAATACTGGCGATAGTCTTAGTTTCATCGTTAGTTTTAACAGCGGCATTTAGCAGTATAAAGAGCAGCGAAACAAGGGCAGACCTTACTTTAAAACCAGCTTCGGTAAAATTAGGAGCCTATAAAAATGTCAACACACAAGACACCACTAAAAAGCCTGTTGTCAAAAAAGCAATTACTACTAAGTCAACTCTCAAAAAAGAGCGTACAACTAGGAATGACCCAAAGACCACGCAAAAAGTAATAGACGGGAAGATTTCTGATGCAGTTAAAGCAGAAATTGATGCAGCCAGATATTCCGCGAAAGCGAAGGCATACGATGACGAAGCAAAGAAATATGATGATGAAGCGCGCCGGATAGACACGAAAAAATACCAGGCTGATGTTAAAAAGTATCAGGCTGACATAGCAAAATACCAAGCTAAAGTAAAGAACTACGCTGCAAATGTAGATAAATATGCAGCAGAAGCAGCAAGGCATGCTGCGGATCCTGATAAATATCCGGAACCAGCGTTGCCAGTGGTTCCTTCTGTCCCTTCCGTACCAGCCAGGCCGACATCGGCGTCTGTTCCGCCGACAGCTCCTACCCCTCCTGCGCCACCTGTAAACGTAACCACTACGGGTAATGTAAATCTAAGTAACTTGAAAGTTGATATCGCTCCTTTGAAACAAGATATGACCACAGACCTGCGTAATGAAGGTCTACTAAAGGACACCAAAAACTTTAAATATCAATTAAATAGTGAAGCATTGATCATTAATGGGATTAAACAAACAGATGAGATTCACCAAAAATATTTGAAGAAATACCTAAAAAATAAAAAAGGTACCATAACAACTACGGTCAGTAGCAACTAGCAAGTCCGGTCACATAGCATTCTCCTCATCATGAGTTCCAAACTTATTACCCTCTTAACGATTGTGGTGCTGACTGCTGGTGCAGTAATATCCCCTGAAACAACCAATGCTCAGCAGTCAGATAATACTAAAAAGCAACAGACCGACACTGTCAAAACCCTCAAAGAAGTAAGTGTTAACTCTAAAAAAGCATTCAGCGTCAAGAAAATGGACCGTGTGGTTGTTAACGTTGATGCACTCATTTCCAATGCTGGAACCTCTGCATTAGATGTCCTTGAAAAGTCGCCAGGCGTGCAGGTAGATCAAAACGGCGTAGTTAGTTTAAAGGGAAAGCAAGGTGTACTCATATTTATAGACGACAAGCCCACCTATCTGGCTGCAGACGATCTTCAAAATTACCTGAAATCACTACCCTCTTCCTCCCTTGAACAAATAGAAATTATGAGTAACCCACCGGCGAGATACGATGCCGCTGGTGGAGCAGGCGTCATTAATATCAGAACGAAAAAAGGAACTGCCAAAGGCTTTAACGGTGCACTTAACTTAGCCATTAATCAGGGAAAGAGGACAAGGCTACCAAATAGTTTAAACTTTAACATACGCGACAGAAAAATGAACTATTATGGGATCATAAGTGATACCTACAACAATAGCTTTACTGATCTGGACATCAACAGAACTTATAAAAATTCAGATAATAGTCCGCGTTCATTTTTTAATCAGAATAGCTTTTTCGACCGCAACGGCAATACCCTTAATGGAAAATTTGGAGCAGACTACTATCAGTCTCATACTACAACATGGGGCTTAGTTGTTACTGGCATGAAGAGAAAATCCACTCAGATCAACAACAATACGAGTAACCTTTTTAACGCAAACAACCTATTGGACTCGATCATAACTGCGAACAATGTTGACAAGATTAATTTCAATAATGGTGGATTAAACTTTAATTACAGACATCAGTTTGACAGCACAGGCCACGGTATTACAGCTGATGCTGATTACTTGACCTATCAAAACCAGACTGATCAAACTTATTACAACCACAGTTATTTTGCAGGCGGAGGATTAAAGTCAGAAGACATTTTAAGTGGCGACCTCCCTTCTACCATCAATATTTACTCGATAAAAACAGATTACACATTACCGATGCGTAAGGGTTGGAAATTTGAATCCGGCTTGAAGACAAGTTACACCACCACAGACAATCAAGCCGGATACGCGACTACAGTTAACCAGACTACCAAACCAGACTATGATAAAAGTAATCATTTCCTTTTCCAGGAACGTATTAGTGCGGCTTATATAAACTTAAGCAAGGAAATGAAGCGCCTTTCATTGCAGTTGGGTTTAAGAGCGGAGAATACCCGGTCTAACGGTCACCAGTTGGGAAACATCATGAAGCGCGATTCCACTTTTACAAAATCTTACACCAGCATCTTTCCAACTGCCTATTTACTGTACAAGTTAGATTCGGCGAGCAATCACCAGATAGGCCTAAACTATGGACGAAGAATAGAGCGACCATATTACCAGGATTTGAACCCCTTTCTATCGCCATTAGATAAATTTACGTACTATGTTGGCAATCCATTTCTAAAGCCTTCGTATATCCAATCACTGGAGCTCTCTTATACACTTAAAAACAAGTACACCCTAACTTCCAGTTATTCAAACGCTAAGGACGATGTGAACGAAACAATAGAAATCACAAATGGAACCTATTATAGTAGACCTGCGAACCTTGGTAGGCAAACAGTAAAAAGCATTTCATTTAACGGTGATTTTAATCCATTTAAATGGCTAAATATCAATATTTATAGTGAGTTGACTAATATTGCAAGTAAAAGCGCATTTTACACAGGTACGTTAAATACAAGTGGGACTTATATTTACAGCAATGCCAATGCAAGGATAACATTCGGCAAAGGCTGGGATGGGGAATTGAGCGGCAATTACCGAAACAGAATGATTTCTGCGCAGTTTGTATTGGGTGAAATTTGGGTAGCAAATGTTGCTCTGCAGAAAAAACTATCCGCAAAAGCAACATTAAAATTGAGCCTGAACGACTTGTTTTACAGCCAGGTACGTACAGGTGTAATCAATAATCTAGCACAAACAGAAGCCAATTGGATTAACAAATCGGATACCAGAACAGCGATTTTATCATTTAATTACCGCTTCGGGAAGACCTTTACCAGTCCTGCAAAACATGAGAATAATGGAGCAGATGCAGAGAAGAACAGGGTTAAAGGCTAATAAGTAACCGTCAGACCACCTCCATAACCCATATCGCTATCGTAATGGGTACTTAAAGACATGTATTTGGTAACCACATAACGCAGTCCTGCCATATACTCTTTGTCGGTGTTTCCTGTTAAGTTTAGACGTAATCTGCTGGTCAACGGAATATCTTCCCGTTTTAGTTGCACTCTAAATTTGCCCTTGCTGTCTAACCTCGCTTCTGCAACAAATAACATAGGCAAAGTATATTGCACACCAGCCATAAAGGCTTTCCTGTTCTTTTGGTTACTTAACTGACCAAATAGGTTATGTTCAATTTCGTTATTAAGGATATCGCGATGGTAATCAAAGCCAATGAACGGAAACAGCCACTGCATTTTTCCTAAATACCGACCCAAATAGGTTTCACTTTCTAAGCCATGGGCTGATTTTAAGCCAATGCGCCATTCCGTTGAAAAACGATACCTGGTATTGGAAAGGGCTGCTTCTCCGTCAGTTCCATTGCTTTCCAAACCAAGATTTACCATGGGGTGGAATTTACGGTCATCACTATACAATTTCCTTCGTGCGTAGGCCAAATTTTTAATCTCCGGATTGGGCATTGATCCTTCATAACTGAATATTCTTCCCATACCACTCATCATGTGGTACAAAATGTGGCAGTGAAAAAACCAATCCCCACTTTCTGTTGCGGCGAACTCGAGGGTATCTGTTTCCATTGGCATAATATCAAGGACATTCTTTAGGGGTGCATATTCTCCCTGTCCATTCAACACCCGGAAATCATGCCCATGAAGGTGCATTGGATGCCTCATCATCGAATTGTTGTATAAAATTATTTTTACGTTTTCACCCTTTTTGATCAGGATATTATCGGCCTCAGATACCGTTTTATTATCTATAGTCCACACATACCTGTTCATGTTACCTGTCAACTCAAATCGAAGCAACTTCTCTGGCCCTTGGCTTAATGTTGTTTTTTCTGTAGCTCGCAGCATGCTATAATTAAGGGTAACGGGCATTGCAGCGGAACTGTCTGGGGTTGCAACTTCCGGATACATCACATTATTCATATCCATTTGCTGGTTACTCATTTGCATACCCATGGGAGCCATGTCACCATTCATCTTCATCATACCGTTCATCATTGCCATGCCTTCAAAGTATTTTAATTTACCAAGAGGCCTTACAGCAACACGGGACCCCTTACCTATCCACATCGATGTAAAACCGGTACGGTCTTCTGCGGTGGAACGAAATTCGTAAGCCAGGTCATCAGGAATGTCAACAATCAAATCATAAGTTTCTGAAGGCGCGATAATTAAACGGTCTACCTCGACCGGTTGCACATCGTTTCCATCGTTACCGACAACAGTGATCTTACTCCCGGCATAGGTAAGCCAGAAATAACTGGAGCTTCCACCATTAACTACCCGCAACTTCACTTTTGTTCCGGCTTTAAAGCTGTGAGACTCTGTAACGTGCTTACCATTCGTTAAAAACCGCTCATAATACACATCACTCACGTCCATGGCATTCATACGCTTCCACTCGTTAGCAACTTTAGTTTTAAAATAGCCCTGGTTAATCGCTTCCGCATAACTTTGAGTGATACGCTTTTTTATAGCAAACCAGTCGTTAGCATTGTGCAATGACCGGTCCACCTCTTCCGGCTTCATGTCCGTCCAATCACTCAACACAACTGGAATGGCGGGCATATCCGGCTCATTTTTTTTCTTAAAAATTAAGGCTCCATACATACCACTCTGTTCTTGTAGCATGGTATGGCTGTGGTACCAGTAAGTTCCGTTCTGGATCACCTTAAATTTATAAACATAGGTCTTTCCTGGCATAATTGGCATTTGCGTAAGATAAGGTACACCATCCATGTAGTTGGGTAAAAATACACCATGCCAATGTATTGAAGTCTCCATATGCATCAAGTTATGCACATGAACTTCTGCAGTATCTCCTTCGGTGAAAGTTAATGTGGGACCAGGTATAGCACCGTTGACAGCTATTGCATGAGCTGGCTTACCGGAATAATTTACGGTAGTGTCACTAATATACAAATCGTAGCGAACGGTATTCTTTCCGGCCGAGGATGACGCTCTGTCTGTCTTAGGAGTAGGCATCGACATTTTGTGCTGGGCTGGAGCACGTGAAAGCCAACCCAACAGAATGATGAGCACCAAAATTCTACAGCGCATAAATTATTTGCTAATCGTCTCCTGTACCGACCCGCATGTTAGCATTGCGCTACCGTAATATGGATTTTTAACTGCTTTCTCGCTACTTAGCCAACTGCTTTTTTTCATCGGGCAATACATCACGTATGCCGGCTCTGCAGAAAGTTTGGCAGTTTTAGCAAGCGCTATGATACCAGTTGAAAGAGCGGAGAACTGTTCCCGCTGCGCTTTTATATCTTTGCTCTTGGCAATAACAGCTGTCTGTTTTGATAGCACTGCCTTAATGCTTTTATCGATTAGCTTCTCGTCTGCACCGTTAATGGCTTTCGTTAACTCTTCAGCTTTAGTTGATGCAATTGCAGCATTACCAACCACTAAAGCATCTTTTAGACTATAATAAGAAGGCAAAATTGCTATTCCTTTATTCTCCTGTGTAAATCCGGCCTGTACAAAAATTGTTGCAACAAACGCAACGATTAGCATAATCTTTTTCATGATGTAATAGTTTTTATGTCTTGTAAAGATCGGTACAACATGCGAAAAGCCTATTATATAATTTTGGGAAAAGTTTATAATTTATCGTCGACATCCCAATCGTTTGTATCTTTATAAAGCCATAAAAAACATAGTAATGCAACTATTGGACGCGTATGATAGAACTAATTAAACAACCCTGGCCTTGGTATACATCCGGTGCGGCAATTGCACTGATTATGATCATGCTACTCTATTTTGGAAAATCCTTTGGTTTTTCATCAAATCTAAGCACCATGTGCAGTATGTTGGGTGCGGGAAAGAAAGTAAAGTTTTTTGACTTTAACTGGAAGGCACAAAAATGGAACCTGCTATTTTTAGTTGGTGCCATTATTGGCGGCTTCCTGTCATCAACGGTATTAGCAAGTAATGCACCTCTTAAATTATCACAATCCACTATTCACGATCTGGCTTTGTTGAGTATCAGGTTTGATGGTGGGTTAAACCCTTCAACACTGTTTGATTTTAAATCTCTGTCATCGGTAAAAGTTATTTTAATCCTTTTAGCAGGCGGCATCATGGTGGGTTTTGGTACAAGATATGCCGGCGGTTGCACTTCCGGACATGCCATCAGTGGCCTTTCGAATTTACAAATCCCCTCATTGATCGCTGTTCTCGGTTTCTTTGTAGGGGGATTAATCATGACCCATTTCTTATTTCCATTAATCTTTTCGTAATGAAATTCATTAAATATATATTAACCGGTATTTTCTTCGGGGTTGTGATGACGAAATCGGAGGCAATCTCCTGGTACCGCATTCAGGAAATGTTCCGCTTTCAATCTTTTCATATGTACGGGATAATTGGAACCGCAGTGATCATTGGCGCAGCCGCCGTTTACTTGATTAAAAAATTCCAGATAAAAGATGTAAAAAGCGAAGCAATAGTTTTCTTACCCAAAGAAGCAAGCTGGCGCAGATACCTAATTGGAGGCATTATATTCGGTTTAGGATGGGCGTTAACAGGAGCATGTCCGGGCCCAATTTTCGTAAACATTGGATATGGATATCCCGGGATGGTAATAGTGGCTGTTGGGGCCGTAGCCGGAACCTATCTATATGGGGTGATCAGGGACAAGCTACCTCATTAATCTTAGGAACTGGCCTGGGCCAGTCCTAAGATTAAATATGGTTACATGCCTATATAAGACACATTGTTTAATTTGTTATAGGAGCTGATATAATCTTTTGGAGAACTACCAATCACACTCTTAAACACACGATTGAAATTCGTAATGCTATTGAAACCTGAACTGTAGGCAACTCCGGAAATACATTCCGCTTTTTTACCTGCCACAAGATTTTTACAAGCCTCGTTGATTCTTACTTCGTTCAAAAAAGAGATGAATTTGCGGCCTGTATGTTTTTTAAAGTACCTGCAGAAAGCTTGTGGAGTCATATATGCAATTTCTGAAACATCCTCTAACGTAATTTGGTTATTAAAGTTTTGCATAATGAAATTAAGAATTTTACTCAACCGCATGCCTTCATTTTCGGATATATCTGATGAATAAACAGAAGGGCAAAGTTGGTCTATCTCTTTCATCTCTTTAAAATCATTTAACAACTCAATAAACTTAAAGATCAAGTCAGTTCCAGAGGAATTGTGTATGGACAGCATCTTGTCGGAAATAGGATTGGTATCCTTTGCAGCTATTTTAAACCCGTGTCTGTTGTGCTGCAGGAATGACTTTGAATTCTTCATTTCAGGTAAGTTAAAAAGGGGGCCCATCATTCCTTCCGGATTGAAGTAGATAGAACATGCCTTAATCAATTTACCGTTGTCGGAAACGAAGTACTCAGGGTTACTTTTGAATAGGTGTGGGAGATTTGCGCCAATTAGAAAAACATCACCAGCTTGAAAATCGTGCATACTATTTCCGGCAATTAGAGTCCCTTCACCTTCCTGAACCCATGTAATTTGACACTCATCGTGTCTGTGCAGGTAAGGATAGAAATGAGGAAGCTCTACATGCTCAGTAATAACACTTTTATCATCTGGTACTAGCAGTGTGAATGGTAAAACTTTCATGATGTAATTGGTTTGGATAACAAAATGTACGATTTTTAACAATCACTCCAAAGAAAAACATCAAATAAGGTTAAAATATGGTTACATGTGATCAATATTAACCTAAACTTGCTCAATTTTACCAGCTTTTAACCAAATCTTGATGGTAAAAATGCCTTAACATCTACATCTGTTTTATCCTCATCTATCAATTGGCTTATCAACAATCCGGTAGCAGGTCCCAAACCCAGGCCCATCATTCCATGTCCCGTTGCAATCAATAAATTACCAAAATCTTTGCTGCGCCCAATGTAGGGTAACCCATCCGGCGAGGCTGGTCTGAAGCCATACCAGATTTTACTTAGCTGAGGTAATGCAGGCCGTAAATTGGTCATATATTTTGGTACCGACTCTACAATTCCTTGCACCCTTTTCATGTTTACCTGATCATTGATCTTCGCAAGTTCCATGGTACCACCATAGCGGATTTGATCATTCATAGGAGTTATGGCAACTCTTGCCTCACATAAAAGCGCTGGAATTTGCAACTTGTCTTCTACATTGTCTTCCATAAAAGAATACCCCTTACCTGGCATTATAGAAAGCTTAATACCTGCAAGTTGAGCTAAAGCCGGAGAATAGGAACCTGTGGCCAATACATATTGGTCCGCCTTCCAAACTTTCCCACCAGCTCTAACGGAATTAATTGCCCCATTAACGTGGTCAATCTCGGTAACTTCATGATTTCTAACAATTTCTACCCCATCATTTTCCAGAAAACGGATCAATGCCTGCATCAGTTTTGTTGGATACAGGTGGGAATCGCACTTATAATGTACAGCTCCAAGGACGTCCAATTCTATCTCCGGCTGTAATGCTTTGCACTCTTGTGGACTTAATACCACCATATCCAAGCCAAGCGCCCTGCCCTTTTCTGCAAGATGTGCTTCTTCTTCACCCGCTTTCTCCGTTTTGTAAAATGCCAGGATTCCGTTGTTTTTAAGGCCAAAGTCAAACCCAGGCTCCTTAGCCAGATCCTGATATAGCTTTTTACTTAATAATGCCAGATCCCTTAAAGGTTCTGCTGAATGGGCCACATGGTCATCATTCGCATACTTCATGAATTTTAAACCCCAGCTGATGAGGTCTTTGTTCAAAGAAGGCTTAACGTAAAAGGGGCTTTTACTATTAAACATCCATCTAATACCCTGTTGTATCATGCCAGGAGCAGCAAGAGGAACGAAATGACTTGGAACAATCATCCCCGCATTTCCGAAAGAACAGTTATCTTGTATATCACTCTTGTCCAGGATCACTACCTGATGTCCCTGCTTCCGCAAATAGTAAGCAGAGCTAAGTCCAACTATTCCAGCACCAATTATTAGTATATCTGCCATTTATTTTCTTCTAGATCACCTGAAACCCGTGGGCATAAGGATCGTCATCATCAATTTTAATTGTATTGTAACCGAATACTTTAGCCCACCCTTCCACACTTGGAATGATCGCATCGAACTGCGCTACTTTTGTTACCGCTTCAACCCTGCCAATAAACTTACTGCCAATAATACTTTCGTGTATAAAATCCTCTCCCTGTACCAACTTTCCTTTCGCGTGTAATTGAGCCATTCTGGCTGAAGTTCCTGTGCCACATGGGGAGCGGTCTATTGCTTTATCCCCGTAAAAAACAGCGTTTCGTGCTGAAGAAGTTGCATCAAGTGGCTTACCGGCCCATAGCACATGACTGCAGCCATTTATAGTGGCATCCATAGGATGTACAAAGGAATATTTTTCGTTGATTCTCTTTCTAACTGCCTGACTCCAGGTGATGAGTTGAGCTGCAGTATAGTGTTCTATCCCAGGGAAATTTTCCTGGGGATCAACGATCGCATAAAAGTTTCCTCCATAGGCTACGTCAAAGATCAGCACACCTAAATCAGGACATTCTACCTCAAGGCTCTCCGCGGCTAGATAGGCTGGCACATTCCTTAATTTTACAGAATGGACCTTACCTTCCACTTGTTTATATTCGATTAACACCAAGCCGGCAGGAGCTTCCATTCTCACAATTCCCGGCACTTTAGGCTGTATCAACCCTTCCTCGATTGCGATAGTAATGGTACCAATAGTACCGTGACCGCACATGGGTAAACATCCACTAGTCTCAATAAATAACACCGCCACATCATTTTCAGGATCATGCGGTGGATAAAGTATGCTGCCAGACATCATATCATGTCCTCTTGGCTCAAACATTAACCCTGTTCTGATCCAGTCATATTCTTTAAGAAAATGCTGCCTTTTTTCACTCATATTTGCTCCTCTGAGCACTGGGCCACCGCCCGCCACCAACCGTACCGGATTTCCGCAGGTATGTGCATCAACACAAAAAAATGTTTTACTCCCCATTTATTTTGTCCATTTGTTGTCTGTTAATCTGAATATTCCTAATGGGTTCTCTTCTTTAAGTTCATCAGGGAGCAATTGCTGTTCCCAATCTTGCCAGGCTACCGGCCTTACAAATCTGTAGATAGCGGTTGCTCCTACAGATGTAAACCTGTTATCATTTGTTGCAGGAAATGGTCCTCCATGTTGCATGGCTGCACAAACTTCAACACCTGTAGGTACACCATTCAAAATCAGTCGTCCCGTTTTATCGGTGAGTTTGTTTATAAAACTTTTGTAATTGCCTAACTCATCCTTTTCCGCCATAATAGTGGCTGTTAACTGACCTCCCAAAGCATCAATTGCTACTTCCAGCTCATTCATATCGTTTGCGATAACCAGTAAGGAATATGGACCAAATATTTCTTCCTGAAGCTTGGGGTTTGCGATAAACACGGAAGCAGGAACACTAGCAACAGTGGCCAGCGACTGGTTTTCCAAATCAGTATTTAGTACGTCTGAAGTCGTAATCAAAGAAACACCGTCTTCAGCTAATATCTCCTGAGATAGTTTTTGGTAGTTATAATGTATACCTGAAGTGAGCATAGTGGCGGACGGGGTTGAGGCAATCAATTCTCCGAGCTTACTAATAAATGCATCTAATCCTGGTGATTTAACTGCGAAAATCAAACCTGGATTCGTACAGAATTGTCCGGCACCCAGCGTGATCGAACCTGCATAAGCAACCGCGGTTTGCTCTGGTTTCGACTTTAAGACTCCTGGTAAAAGTACCACCGGGTTAACACTTCCCATCTCGGCAAATACCGGTATTGGAGTAGCACGTTGCTGTGCAATATTTAGCAAAGCCATTCCTCCTTTGAATGAACCAGTAAAAGTTACAGCTTTAACCTTAGGATGCATTACCAATGCAGCTCCTACCTGATGGCCGTCATCAAACAAGAGTGTGAATACGCCCTGCGGCAACCCAACTTTTCTAACTGCAGCAGAAATTGCGGATCCAACAAGCGCGCTCGTTCCTGGATGTGCAGGATGTGCCTTTACTACAACAGGGCAACCTGCTGCCAACGCCGATGCAGTATCACCCCCCGCCACGGAGAATGCGAGCGGAAAATTACTGGCTCCAAAAACCACTACAGGCCCGATAGGCACCAGCATTCTTCTAATATCAGACCTGGGAAATGGTTTCCTGTCAGGTTGTGCATGATCAATTACTGCATTTACCCATGATCCTTCTGCAGCCTGATTTGCAAACATGCGCAACTGACCAGTAGTACGTCCTACTTCACCTTCTAATCTACCAGCTGGTAATCCACTTTCTTCACCTGCCCGTTTTACCAGACTTTCTCGTATAGACTCAATCTCATCAGCAATCGCATTTAAGAACTCGACCTTTTTATCTCTGCTAATATTCTTATATTCCAGATGTGCTGCTTCAGCAGCTTCTAATGCCTGCCGAATATCTGAATCAGTTGCGCATTGGTATTCACCATCCAACACTGCACCCGTAGCCGCATTTATTGCATTAAATGTTCTTCTAATCATACTGTTTGAGCTGCTAACACACCCCAACTGTTTTCAGGCAATTCCGGACGAACCGCCAATGCATCGTTGATGATCTTTAGCACGCGCTCACGTTCCTCGCCTTTAATCGGTAACCTCGGGGCCCTAACGTTTTCTGTACCTATTCCGGTTGCAACCTCAGCCAATTTAATGTATTGTACCAATTTTGGATGAATATCCAATTCTAATACTGGCAGGAACCATCTGTAAATAGTTAGTGCTTCTGCAATTCTGTTTTCTTTAACCAACCTGTAGATGGCTACAGTTTCCTTCGGAAACGCATCTACTAAACCGGCAACCCAGCCATCAGCACCCATTACCAAGCTTTCCATCGCTAAAGGATCTACACCGGTAAAGATTTTAAAACGATCGCCAAAACGATTGATCATCCTGGTGATATTAGAAATATCCCTTGTAGATTCTTTTACTGCCTGAATGTTTGGAAGCTTTGCCAGCTCTTCAAACATATCCAATGTAACCTCTATTTTGTAATCTACTGGATTATTGTAAATCATTATTGGCAGTGGAGTAGCCTCTGCTACTGCTTTGAAGAAAGTTAACGTCTCTTCAATATCTGCATAATAGCGCATTGGAGGTAATAACATTAGGCCGCTAGCACCTAAACTATAAGCCTTTCGGGCTGCCTCAATTGCTTTTTTAGTTGTTGATTCTGCAATGTTCAATAAAACTGGAACTTTGCCTTCGACAAACGCAATTGTATGTGAAAGCAATCCAAACTTCTCATCATCAGTAAGAACACTCGCCTCACCTAAAGATCCACCAAGAATGATGCCTTCAGCACCAGCCTCTAACTGCGCCTCTATATTTTTATCGAAAGCATCAAAGTCCAATTCATCATTGTCTGTAAACTTTGTCGTCACTGCAGGGAATACACCTGACCATATAATACTCATAATCTATAATTTTTATCAAAAATAGCCTTAAGGCCGCGCGGTTTAAATATGGATATTAACAGGTGTTACCAATATCTTAACATCATACATCTTTTCCACCTCAGCCTTTTCGAAAAGCTTTATTTGGGCCGGTTTTAGTTCCTGGTGTTGCCATATTTCAGAAGGAATAATCCTGACTTTAACAACTCCGTTATTCATCACAATCGGTAAATTAAAACCAGCCACACAGTTTGTCCACCTATAATAAATCTTACCCTCTGTTATATAGTAATTTAACGTTGGTGTTTGTACAGTACGCAAATATTGATCAAAGACTTTACTATAATCATAACCTGCTTTCTTTGAGATATAAGATTCTATCTGACCGGTATTAACAGTCTGATGATAAAAATCCTTATTCAAGCCTCGCAATATATTCCTAAATAACACATCATTATCTATGCTGTGTCTAATGCTATGCAGCATGTTACCACCCTTCGGGTACATATCTCCACTACCTTGTGCATTTACATTATATTCCGGGATGATCGGCTTATCGTTTCTGATGCCCTTCCTGATCCCGTAATTATACTCGTTGCCTGCTTGCTTGCCAAAATGATATTCTGTAAAAAGAGTCTCGCTATAATTGGTAAAACCTTCATGCACCCACATATCCGCAAGATCATTTGTAGTGATGTTGTTCCCAAACCATTCATGGCCGCTTTCGTGGATGATGATGAAATCCCATTTCATCCCCCAGCCGTATCCGGAAGCATCGCGACCGCGGTATCCAAATTTATAGCCATTGCCATAAGAAACGGCCGACTGGTGCTCCATCCCTGTATGTGAAGCGTCAATTAACTGATAGCCGTCTTCATAAAACGGATACGGACCAAACCAGTATTCCAGGGCTTTGAACATTTTATGTACCTGGTCTGGCATATAGGATTTGGCTTTTTGCATGTTGTAATCCAAAACCCAATAATTAACGCTAAGCGGGCCTTTCTCTCCTTTATATTGCTCCTTAAAATTAACGTATTTGCCAATGTATGGGATAAGGCAATAGTTGCTTATCGGGTTTACCACATTATATTTATAAGTATCCGTACCATCGCCATTGGTGTGTTTAAAAACCATCCTGCCGTTCCCTATTGCAGTAAGTGTATCGGGAATGGTCATGGTTAACGAGGCACCTTTATCAGGCTCATCACTTTGGTGATCCTTATTCGGATACCAGACCGAGGCACCTAAGCCCTGACAAGCTACGGTCATCCATGGGCGTTTGAGAGAATCAAGACCGAATATAAAACCACCATCCCATGGAGCTCTGATGGCCTGGTGTACTTTCCCATGGTAGAAAATCCTGACATTATTTATTGCAGACAATTTCTGAGCGGGAACATTTAGATACCAAACTGATTGAGACTTCTGGAAAGAAATAGGCGTTTTGCCGTTGTACAAAACACTGTCTATAATCAGCGGCTCCTGCAGGTCAATCTGCATCTTTATCGAGCCAGCGTTATTTTTAACCACCTTATAACTGATGATATTGTCACCCGAAATCGTCTTCGCATTAAAGTCTGGTTTAAAAGAAAGCTCATAGCGCTGCACATCCCACCATGTCCTTTCTTTGTTCAAACCGCCACGTAAGGAATCCGCATGTGAATATTTGTTGACTTTAACTGATTCAGTCTGAGCATTGGAGTTAAATAACAAAAGACAGCTCAGAATAACGATTAATCCTATTTTTATTGGAAACATAATGGGCCTATTAAAATGCATTATATCTAATTTGTTCTATTTCTTCAATGTTTAAGGCAAGTGGTTTACCTAAAATTTGAGAACCGTTTGCTGTGATCAAAAAATCATCTTCTACACGGATTCCACCAAACGACTTAAACTTATTTACCTGTTCGTAGTTGATAAACTCCGACAGGAATTTTTCAGATTCCCACTGTTCTATCAGTTCCGGTATAAAGTAGAGGCCAGGTTCTACAGTCAATACATACCCTTCCTCTAAAGCCTTACCTAGACGTAGGGATTTCAAACCAAACTGGCTGGTATTTTTAAGGAGTTCATCTGAATAACCCACATATTGTTCTCCCAGGTCTTCCATATCATGCACATCCAATCCCATCATATGGCCGGTTCCACATTGAAAGAAAAGGGCATGTGCACCTTGCTGTACCGCATCTTTCATATTCCCCTTCATTAGTCCCAAAGTCTTCAAACCTTCTGCCAACTGAAGACAAGCTTCCAAATGCACATCTAGATAACGCACACCCGGCTTTAATAAGTTTACCGCGCTACGGTAAGAATTTAGCACAATGGAATACAGCTCTTTTTGTACGGAAGTAAACGTTTTCCCGGCAGGGAATGTACGGGTAAGATCACCAGCATAACCTAGTGCAGATTCCGCACCAGAATCATTTAATACGAGATCACCTTCTTGTAATAGGTTACCATGGTAATGGTTATGGAGGATGTGACCGTTAATAGTCAAAATAATTGGATAGGCGATGTTACCACCGGCAGTACTGGCCACTGCTTGTAACGCTGCAGCGATCTCCCGCTCACTCATCCCTGGTCTGGCCATCTGCATTGCTAAAAGCTGCATGTCAACAGATGTAGAAACCGCTTTATGGATCTCCTCTATTTCAACAGCAGATTTAATTGAACGTTGAGCAATTACAGCCTTTATAAACGAGAGTGACGCTGAAGAACTGACTGACTGAATATTTAAAGAAAGTAACTGTGATAACTTTATTTTATTTTCCGCCCGATATGGAGGAAGAAAATGTATTTCTATTCCTTTCTGGGCAGCATTGGCCAACACAACAGATAACTTTGATGAGGGTGCTAACAACTCAACACCAACTTCCAGAGCCTTTTCGTTCAATGTCTTCTGTCTGCCCATCCAAACAATATCATCCATACTCATCTCGTCACCAAAGAGTATCGTTTTACCTTCAGCAATATCCAACACCGCAGCCAGATTGGGGCTGCTGATACCGAAATAGTATAAGAAGGTACTATCCTGCCGAAAGTGATAGGTATTATCCAAATAATTCATTGGACTTTCTCCATTACCTAAAAACAATACGATTCCAGATTTAAATTGGTCGGCTAGTTGTTGCCTTCTTTTGATATATTCTTCTTTATTGAACATATTCTGCGATTAATAAATTGCCAATACTCCCATTAGCTACCATCATTTTAACTTAGTTAATTTGAGTTTCACTAAAGTACGGCCCAGTGGAATCTCATATGCTCCTTTTGAACTGTTGTAATTCCCTTCCAACTTGTATTTTGAGCTCTGCTCCAATCTAAGATAAGCTTTTGTGGTGTGCAAATCAGCGGGGTTAAGCGAAAGCTCAACCGCACCAGTTGAAGAATTGAAAGATACTTCGCTAATTGTCCCCGCATCTAAAGTGATCCATAAAGCAACAGGTGCGATAAAGACTGCTGATTTTGCGGCAGTGGTGATTTTTACAGAAACAACATCACCTTTTTTAGTCAAGTTACCACCAAAAGATAACCATCCATAAGTCTTGTCATTGGCAATATAAGTAGAGGTATTAACGGCATAGCCATAGAAATTGGAACCATAATCGCCAGATAAGGCATCAATTTTTAAAGTAGATGGAAATGCATGAAAGGCTGCCGGACCGAATCCGTCCTCGGTAATATTGGAAACTGCACCCAGCAAACCGCCATAGCCAACCCGCAATAAATAAAGGTCATCTGGTTTATTTCTAAATTCATTCAATACCGGAATCGCGTTCAGACCAGATCCATAGTGATGAAGTTGCCGTTCCACCCTTGATAATTTACCTCCATATAAGAAATCCCAATACCTGCGCGCACTACCGTTATATCCCCAGTGTGGCACAGTAGGCATATAGCCCAGAATAGCATTTAATGTTACCTCTGCTTTATCATGGTAGTTGAAATAGTCTGACCACATATACACCTCCTCTTGTCCGGTGGAATCCCATGGCATTTCACTACCAAATGGATAATTCAAGGTACGCCAATGATCTGCCCTTTTTTTCATAGCGGCCTCGAGCGATGCTGCCATTTCCACATAACCCTCATGTTTCAAGTCTTTAAGAATATATAAAAACACAGAGCCTTCCATCTGACCGAACTGCGCATAATAAGGGGCAAGGTTTACCATGGCCATACTGGTGTAGTAGGCATTTTCCAGGTACCATTTCCAATCTTTTTCTGTTACCAGACCCTGATGATAACGTGCTTCACGGTACAATACCCAATGTGCTGCCGCTACGTGAGGATAATTATAGGATCGCCCCAAATTATTGGCTTCTTTCAGTGGCCATGCAGCCCAGCTTTTGTAGTTGATGTCCTTACTATAAGTACCCTCAGGCATTGTGCCAGGCTCATAATAGAAAAGACTTTTCTTTACTCCATACTTACCAGAGTCTGCACTTACCTGAATCTTACCCCAAATGGTCTGGTTCACAAACTGCTGCAACTTTACCAGCTCCGCGCTGTCCGGCGAGACGAGTTGTTTCATCATCGCACCCAACCAGCTTCCGGCACCGCCTTCATCACTTAAACCTGCAATCCAGGCCCTGCTATCTTCAGTTACTTGAGTTTTCGTATCGTAATCGTAAGTAATTACTGATGGTGCTCTTTTAAATGGATCATTTGGATTGGTATACCACTGTTTGGTTGTCAGAAAATTTCCATAATCACTTACGAGCTGAGCCTCTGGCTTGATGACTTTATAATGCACCGTTTGCATCAACCCATCTTTATAAACAATAGTGAGCCTGGCTCTTCCCCAAATCTTACCGTTCACCTGAAAGGCTTTAATACCTGTTTTAAGTGAGGGGAGTTTTTTAAGCTCCAATGCTCCTTCGGGATAAACACCAATCGATTCGATCGGCGACTTATAATTCAAAAAGAGCTTGGCATCAACGTCCTGCGGAACTACGTAGCCAGGGATTCCCACCGCAACAGGCCGGTTGGCAGCAGTTAAAGTTTTTTCAATTGCTCTAATCTCGGGCGACAACATAAATTTCAGGCCATACTCATGCACCTCTCCTGGTTTTAATAGCAATGAACTTGGTGTATTCCATGGCTCAGTACTTTTCCAATCTATTTCTGCAGTTGCTTTTGTCAGGGGCATCCATTCATAAAACCCTTCAAAGGTGGTTCCTCTTGGCGTAGGATCATCTAACAAAGGACTGTAAGCCTCAAAAGGCGTTTTGCCTAGCGGCAGAACCAGCAAAGCCGGACCTTTTCCACTCAATCGAGTTGCTTGAAGATATCCGGCATCAGCACCGATGTAAGGATCATAAAACACATTTTTAGCATGGGCCTCATCTAGAGAAGTTTCATGCATAATGTTATTAAAAATCAGAGGTATTCCCAATGAACCTATCTCAATAGTGGCGTTGCTCTTATTTTTAATTTTGAACCTTAAAACCAATGCCCCATTCTCCTGCTCCCAGTACCTTTCTATAAGCAATGGAATATCTGCAGGTAAGGTGTTACTCAGGTCTGCAGCCGCCAAAACATTTCCTGTTGTTGGCAATGCAGATACAACAGCACGCTTTGTGGCAGTACTATATTTTTTCCACTCCGCTGTTCCAACTTTAATTCTCAAGTTAAGATCTCCAAGCTGATACATCCCGTCGCTGCTCCTTAGCTTTAGAAATTTCTCTGGACTAAAGTTAAAAGCCGTGTCTGAGCTGGGACGTAATGAAACTAGAGTCTGTGATGACTTTAGCAACTGAATATCAAAGGACGTACATTTCACATTCAAGAAACCTTGATCAACTCCGAGCGTTGATGGGCGCTTAGCAAGATTCTCCCAGGGATTTTGTGCCATTAACACAACCGGAAAAAGAAAGGATAACAATAGAACACTTTTTTTTAACTGCATAGACCAAGTTTTATAGCACATTCTTGCACTAATTTCAAATGTATTATTATTAATTACTGTTCGAAGCAACATAGGTAGATTCTGCAAAAATGTGATAAGTAATGGTTCATTTAGGATAATCTCTTGCTACAATAGGCTAATTCTTAGAAAAATCCCTCGCTTTAATGTTTCTATTTTTACCATTCAACCCTTTTAAGCTTAAAACACGATGAGATTTTTACTTTTACTTATTATTTGCAGCACCTTCTTAATTTCAAATGCACAACAAGCCTACAAACCAAACCACCAGGAACTGATCGCTGCCTATAAAAGATCAGCAATGCTGGATACTACAGCATCCAAGAAAGTATTCCGGGCATCAGTACGTCCAAATTGGAACCCAGACGGCAAATCCTTTTGGTACAGGGTTGCCACTGCTTTCAATACAACAGAGTTTATGCTGGTAGACTTGATTAAAAACACTAAAAGCAAAGCATTTGATCATGAAAAACTGGCAGTTGCTTTTAACAAGGCAACTGGTAAAAGTATAACAGCAGGCACACTTCCCATAGAAGACATGATTGCTAAACCCGGACAGCCGAGCATCATGTTTATGTCTAATAAGGTATGGTATCAATGGCCATTGAATAGCGATTTGGTTACTGTAATGAGTACGCCCCCAAAAACGACAATAGATCCTGCAGAGCGATACAGGAGACAAAGAAACTTTGGTCAGCGGGAATTTGTCTCTCCAGATAAAAAACACACTGCTTACATTAAAGAGGGAAACATCTTTGTCAAAACAGAAGGTATAAAAGAAGAAATACAATTAACAAAGGATGGCAAAACAGGCGAGGAATACGGCAGAATGAGCTGGTCACCAGACAGCAAAAACTTAATTGGGTATAAAATAGATTTCAAAGAGACTAAAAAAGTATATTACATTCTAAGCTCGCAACCTGGAACATTTAGAGGTGAGTTGAAATCTCAGGACTACATGCAGCCGGGTGACGACTTTACCAGCTTTGAAATGTACATTTTCAACATTCAGGATAAGACGGCGAAAAAGGCGGCGGTAGATAAGATAGACTTTTTCGGTCCGGCGCAACTCCATTGGAGAAAAGGCGACAATAATATCTTTACTTTCGAAAGAAGAGACAGAGGCCATCAGCGCTTCCGCGTTATTGAAATAGATGTAAGAACCGGATCTTCAAAGAATATTATAGACGAAAAGACCAATACCTTTATATATGAACAAAAGATATTCACAGAATATCTTCCGGAAACCCATGAAATTGTCTGGGCAACTGAGAAAGACGGATACAGGCATCTTTATTTGATTGATGAGCTAACAGGAAAGGAAAAAAACAGAATCACTAGCGGAGAATGGGTTGTAAGGACCATAGATAGTGTAGACGTCAAAAAACGGGAAGTATGGTTTAGTGCCAGTGGCATGAACCCAAAAGAAGACCCTTATAATGTTCATTACTATAGAATCGGATTCAATGGCAAAAACTTAATTAAGCTAAGCCCTGAAATTGGTAACCACACCCTCAGTTTCTCGCCAGATAAATCTCATTTTGTTGATACCTACTCACAAGTCAACGTTCCTCCTGTATCTACACTGAATAGAACGAGTGATGGTAAAAAGATTATGGATATAGAAAGAGCTTCCCTTGATGAATTCCAAAAAATAGGCATTAAACTACCAGAGGTATTCGTGGCGAAAGGAAGAGATGGTAAAACCGACATCTGGGGAATTATGAGTGTTCCATCAAATATGGACAGCACAAAGACCTACCCTGTCATAGAGTATATATATGCGGGTCCACAGGACTCCTTTGTTCCTAAAAACTTTTTACCCTACAGTGAAATGCAAAGTATTGCAGAATTAGGATTCATTGTGATACAATGTGATGGTATGGGAACATCCAATAGATCCAAAGCATTCCATGATGTATGCTGGAAAAACCTGGCAGATGCAGGTTTTGAAGATCGGATCTTATGGATCAAAGCGCTTGCACAAAAACACAATTATATTGACGCGACACGTGTTGGTATTTACGGCACCTCGGCCGGCGGACAAAATGCGGGTGGTGCTGTCTTATTTCATCCGGAGTTTTATACCTCTGCAGTTGCAGCCTGCGGTTGTCATGACAATAGGGTTGACAAACAATGGTGGAATGAACAATGGATGGGTTATCCAGTGGGTCCGCATTATGAAGCACAATCTAATATCACCAATGCAGGAAAATTGAAGGGCAACCTAATGTTATTAGTTGGCGAAGCAGATACTAACGTACCACCTGAGTCAACATACCGATTTGCAGATGCACTCATTAAAGCAGGAAAAACTTTTGAACTAATAGTGGTTCCAGGACTTGGCCATAGTGATGGTGGAATATTTGGAAAGAATAAAAAGCGAGATTTTTTTGTTAAAACGCTCCTTGGAGTGGACGGACCTAACAGAAATTTAGATGAATTAACAAAATGACATCAAAAAATGATCAAATAGCCTCAATAAATAAGATAAAAGAAAAAATAAACTAGAAATAACACTTCCAGTTAATAATAAATCGCTTAAAAATTATATTATCGCAAAAATACCGGCAAATAAAATAGGCTAAGTGTAATTATAACACTAAGTAGCCATAATTTAACATAAAATACAGTAAAATACGACTGACAAATGTTAAAATATGCTAATTGTTTGTAAAATAATGGATATACTTTTAGACATCTGTTAACTAAGCTAACTACTAATTTTATGAACCAAAATTTTACCAAAATTACGACCAAAGTTTTATTTGGAATTTTCTTCTACCTGCTTATACCTTGGCATGCCTTTGCCCAGGGCAGTCTTACGGGTACCGTTCTTGATGAAACGAAAAAACCAGTTCCCGGTGTTACCGTTATGGAAAAGGGAACAAAAAATGGAACAATGACCAACGCTGATGGAAAGTTCGCGTTAAAATTGACAAAACCAGATGCCATCGTTGAAGCAAAGATGATCGGTTACGTCACCAAAGAACTTTCCGCAGCAGGAAAAACAACCCTAGTTTTTAACATTGCTGAAGACAACCAGACATTGAGTGAAGTGGTGATGGTTGGATACCAGACCATCAGCAGAAAGAAATCAACTTCAGCGATCTCTAGTATTTCTGGTAAAGAGTTAGCCAATTTGCCAACTGCAAGTTTCGACCAGTTACTACAAGGTCGTCTCGCTGGGGTAAACGTACAGAATTTCACTGGGCAACCTGGCGCGGCACCAACAGTATCGGTAAGGGGTAACTCGCAGATTAACAGCAGCTACAATGAATATAACGTGATTAACACTCCATTGTACGTAGTTGATGGAATTCCACAACCAGCAGAGGAATTCACTGCACCAGGCGCCGGTACAGGTACCAATTATTTAGCGGGCATAAATCCGGCTGACATTGAAAGTATTGACGTACTTAAAGATGCAGCAGCAGCAGCTATTTATGGGTCAAGAGGCGCCAATGGGGTAATCATGATCACTACAAAAAAAGGAGTTAGCGGCGAGCCTAGAATTACATTGAATTCATTTGCAGGCTTTGTTGAACGTCCAAATCTAAGAGATGCCACATTGGGTACCACCGAAAGGAGACAGAAATTGGACATTTTACAGAGACAATTGACTTATGACCAGTTAAGAAATCTGCCTGCAATTCTTACTGACAGTCTTAACCCTGCATACAATGCAAATACTGACTGGCAGGATTTGTTCTACAAGAGAGCATATACACAGAATGCCGATTTAGGTATTAGCGGTGGTAGTGACAATGGAATAACTTACCGTTTTAGCGGCGGCTATTATAATGAAGAGGGTGTAGTTAAAGGCACAGGATTCAAACGTTACTCCACAAGATTAACTATGTCTACTCGCGCGGCAAATCAAAAACTATTGATCAGCCCAATGTTTTACTTTTCAAGAACTGATAGAGCGAGAGGAAACGGTGATCCGAATGACCCGGCAAATCCAATAAGACTGGGTGCTGGAAACATGCCATCTTCTTTAATTAACTTATCACCAGAAAAAGCAGCATTTTACTTGGATCCGACAAGCGGCAACCTGGATAAGAATATCGGCAACCAGTTGACCATTAACTTGAATTTAACTTATGAGTTCGGGAAACACTTGGTCTTTAATTCGCAAAATTCGATGTTGTATAATAACACCAGAAGAGACAGGAGTTTAACGAGTCTATTGAACAACGGGCTGGGAAATTCATCGTATAGCTTTACCGATGTAACTTTGAGCCCAAGAACGTCAAATTACTTTACCTACAATAACCAGTTTAGCAAACACAGTGTGAGCTTTGTTTTGGGCCAGGATTTAGATTATACTCAAAACCAGTCCACTACCGCAGCTGGCTTTGGTGGGGCTTCCGATAACATTCAAACAGTTTCAGGGTATCAACAATCAAGAATATTAGCAAATTCCGATTATCAGGCATTCGGCCAGGTATCTTATTATGCGAGAGGAAACTATGACTTCGACAGCAGGTATTTTGTGACATTCACTGCAAGGACTGATGGGTCTTCTAAATTTGGAAAGAACAATAAATGGGCTTACTTCCCATCAGCTACTTTAGGATGGCTTGTTACGGAAGAGAAATTCATGAAGGACATGGAGAATAGCCCATTAACTAAAATGATGATCAGAGCCAGTATCGGCAGATCCGGGAATTTACCTAAAGGATTAGGACAAAATTACCTTCAATACAACATATACAATGTTAATAACGGAAGCTATAATGGCAACCTTGGGGCGACTTCTTATAATGGAGTAACAGCCATCACTCCGAACTTTGTTAACGGTGCGGCACAAAATAGCCTCAGTTGGGAGAAATCCTTACAATGGAATATCGGTACTGACATCGAATTTAAAAATGGCAGATACGGAATAAGTCTTGATGCGTATAACAAAGAATCAACAGATTTGCTATTTGACGTATTGTTACCGGTAACAACTGGTTACGATCAAGCCAAAACAAATGCTTTAGGCGTACGTAACAATGGTTACGAGCTTTCCTTAAGAGCTACCCCAATTGAAAAAGGATTCAAATGGAATACCAATTTCAATATCTCCTACAACAAGAATACCATCATGAACCTCCCTAACGGAAACAGAGATATCGTTTTCAGTGGTGATCGTTTCGACAAATCGCACATCCTTTCTGTAGGTAGCCCTCTTAACGCGTTCTATTTATACAGAACTAAAGGGGTCTATTCGAGACTAAGTGATGTTCCTGTAAATCCTTTAACTGGTGCAAAATACAGCAGTCAGGGTGAGTACGGCGCAGGAGATTTCTACCTTGAAGATCTAGATGGAAACTTTATGGTAGATGTTTTCAACGACGGCATCAATCCTGATAAATTGCCAGTAGGCGATCCAAATCCAAAATGGACAGGCGGTTTTAGCAACAACTTCACTTATAAAAACTTTACCCTCGGTGTTTTTGCAACTTTTACTCTTGACCGCGATGTTTTGAACCTATTTGATTCAGATCGCTTCGCCAATTCTCAAGATGGAAATGCGATAAGTAACTTCGCGAGCTATTCAACTCCTGATTTTAGCAAAATCAATATCTGGAGACAGCCTGGTGATGTTGCAGATTATGCGAAATATGACATTGGAACTTACAGATACTATTACACATCTGCGCAAACTTTCTTCTTAGAGAAGGGGGGCTATCTAAGGATCAAAAGTGTTAATATAGGATACAACCTTCCATCAAACACACTTAAAAAAATGGGCTTTGGCAAATTCTATGTCTATGCACTTGTGGATAATTTAGCGATGTTCCAGCAATCAAAAAAATTGCCAGATGCAGAAGCGGTAAATCCGTATGGAGAGTATAAGGGAACTGGATATCCTATTCCAAAAAAATTCGTTCTAGGTCTTGATATTCAATTTTAACACGAATAATAATGAAAAACATAATTAAAAATATAGGTATAGCAAGCTTGTTGCTGGTTGTTGCAGCCACCAGTTCATGCAAAAAATTACTTACACAAGAACCAAAAAACTCAACCTACCAACAAGTATTCTGGAAAACTTCATCGGATGCAAAAAGCGCCATTGCAGGCAACTATGCCTTGCTAAGAAATGCATTCACAGATAAGGAGAATAGATACTACATGTATGGTGATGCAATTGCTAAGAATTATTTTACCATCCAATACAATGGTGATGGTTTAGAAGGAATACAAAATGGGGACTTTACGTTCCAGTATAACTTAAATACCCTTGGTAACTACACCGTTTATTATAAATCGATAGCTATGTCTAACATCGCGCTATTAAACATCGGTAAAATGACGGAAGAGCAATTAAAAGATGCGGAGAGTCCAGCTCAATTTAAAAGAGACATGTTGGGCCAGGCATATTTTCTGCGTGCCCTTGCCTACTTTTCGCTAGTTAGAGTTTGGGGAGATGTACCAATTGTAACTGAAGCTTATGAAGATCCATTGACGGCACCACAATTGCCAAGGAGTCCTAAAGTGGAGGTAATGAAACAAGTTGAAGACGATTGTCATAAAGCTTATGAGTTGTTAACCTGGTCGTATTCAAACTCCAGCGATGCGAAGGTTACTGCTAATCGTGGTTCAGTTTATGCATTATTAGCTCACCTTTACCTTTGGAGAGCAACCATGACCACGGTTACAAGCACACCGATCATGACAGATGTAAATAGCGCGGACACGACCATTAATGCACTAATTTCTAAAGGCGGATATGCGAACACCATTACTAAGCCTGCTGATGCAGCAAAATACAGAGACATATTTGTGGGCAGATCCAGCGAAGGCATCTTTGAATTTAATATGAGCGAAAACACGCTGGAAGGCTCTTCTTCAAATATTGGAACGAGATTTCTGAACAGCACGTACATCAATAACTACGGCAGTGAGGGAAGATTCTTTGTAGTTCCGAGATACTTCAGCGATAACTTTGGTGCAGACACATTAGACGTGCGTTTTCAAGAAGGCTTTGCTTTGAGAGGTGCCGCTAAGCCAATCACTGTTAAGTATTCTAATGTGATCTATCGCAATCCAGGTCAAAAACTGGATGCTTACCTGAGCAATAACATGGTTGTTTTCAGATTGAGCGACATGCAACTTTTAAAGGCAGAAATTGCATTATACAAAGGTGATGCGCCTACAGCCAGAACCATTATCAACGGTTTTAGAACGAGAAATAGCCCAAATCCGACATTGATCCCTGCCGGACAAAGTGTAGACATTGTCATGAATGAATACATCAAGGAGCGTAGTAAAGAATTATTTCTTGAAGGACATCTTTTCTATGATTTATTAAGGACTAGAAAATATGGAACGACGGTCGACTGGCTTACTCTGGACAGGTTCAATAGAGAAGGTTTTTACTTCCCGTTAGACCCTGCATTATTCAGGCAAAACCCGAATCTAAAACAGACTAGTTACTGGTTAGGCAAAGTGTAAACTAAGTTGATGGTATTCAAAAACATAAAAATTATGAAAAAATATATAGGCATTTGTATTATATTTTGTGTGGTCATACTTGCCTCATGCAAGAAAGACGATTACAAAAATGACGGGGGCGTAAGTAAAGCATATGTGGACATGACCACATATGATTACTTAAAATCAAACCCAAAATTTGACTCCCTGGTAAAGGTAATTGACAGGGCTGGACTGAAAGACGCGGTTAACGGAAATGTGACCTTCTTTGTGACCACTAACTACGGAATTGTCGATTATGTAAAGGCTAAAAAAGGCGAAAGAGCTCAACAGATTGGCAATGAAAACTTTGATTTTGGCATCAAAGACATTCCCGTTAAAGAGCTAAGCGATTCATTAAAAACTTACCTGTTTGCCGGACAAATCAACAGAGACCAAATTACTGTTTCAGGTAAATTATATAATAGTTTATTGGGAGCTCAACCCAATATTCAATACATGATTAGAATGAGAAGATCCTTTGAATACTCGAATTACCTAAACTATGTTGATTATGTGAATTATGTAAAAGTGATTGGCACAGTTGACGCGAATGAATTGGACCCTAACAGCATACCTGACGACCAAATTGACAGAGTGGTTGAGGTTCAAACTTCTGGAATTGTCACGAAGACCGGGATCATTCACGTACTGAGCGGAAATCACCGCCTATTCTTTAACGCAATGTCCCTAGACTAATTAAATCTATACAATATGAAATTCAAATACACAATTGGCTTTATGATGCTGGCTAGCATTGTTGCCTGTTCAAAAATTGATAAAGGTTTTCAGAGTACTAATGTCCGCTACAAGAACGGCGATCTGATCGCAAAACGCGGATTAACATTGTACCAGTCAGATCAACTCAACGCAGATGGCTCAACACCGCCATATTCCTTCAAATTATTGAATTTGAGAAATCTGGATGGAAGTCCTGCACCAAAGGAGTTTACAACTGAGTATGAAATCACTGTATTTAAACCTGGTCAGTCTTTTAATGCGGAAACAGATACCTCTGTTGCACTGTTAAATAAAAAAAGGGAGACCATAAAAACACTTCCTATGACGTTTAATGAGAAAAGTGGTCAGCTTTCTTTCAACAAAGCATCAGCGAATATTCCGTTAGGGAAATATACGTTTGATATTGAAATGACTAACCAAACGCGGGTAAATCTTTTTAAGTCGATAGCAACAGTTGACGTTCAAGACCCAAAACCGGAAGATCTATTTGTAATTACAGACGCTGTAGCGAATGGTTTTAGCGATCAGACTGGAGCTGCAACTGCGCATAAGAATCCAATAATCACCTGTACAAAAATTGCAAATACAGGAGCGAGAGCTATCCTGAAAATGGTAGATAAAAATGGCAGAACGTTTAACCCGAAAGCAGGTGAAATTATTAAAAGAGGTGATAGACCTGTGTTTGAAAACTACGCTAAATTTAATAAGGTGATTCAAACCGATACCGCATTAATCTGTGATTTCGAGATTGCTCCATTTCCTTTGGTTAAATACGTTGATTGCTGTACTGACTGGGGCTTCTTGATGTATTACAGAATTCCAAGTCAGTTCGTAACGATAGACGGTCCTCAATTTACTCCCGATAAAGGAACATTCTCTGTAAACCCAAGATGGTCATGGCAATTGAAACTGGAAGGCACCTATGTGATCCAGGTAAAATTCACTGACGTAACGCACAAATAAACGCACATATAGACTTAGGTTAGTAAATATGTTAGTCCTACGGCTTTTCCTGGAGAGGAAAGGCCGTTTGGATTTTTAGCCCAATATGAAAACCATCAATTACAATCAATATGCTGAAAATCAAATCCCTTTTAACTACAGCACTTGTGCTCACTGTAATCTTACAGAGTGAGGGACAAACCAAGAAGATTGCTGTCATCATGGAGCACTATCAGGCAGACACGTACCTGCTCCGTGACTTTTACACCATACAAACAGCCCCAGAAACCAGAACAAGATTTAAAACACTAGCCAACGACTACCTCAAACAGCTTGAAGCAGAAGATTTCAATAGCTTTACCGTAGGTGATAAGGTTGATTACCTACTGTTCAAAAGAGATTTACAAGAATCCTTATTGCAGTTAAGCAAAAGCGAAACGGAATACGAGAAAGTAAAAGGCCTGTTTCCATTCGCTGATCAACTCTATTCCCTGGAAAAATTAAGCCGGAGGGGAACAACCGTTGAAGGTCAGAAGATAGCCGAACAACTCAACACCATAAATAAGCAACTGAAAACCTTAACTGCCACAGGAGCAGTGAGTCCAAAACTAGAGCCGGCAACTGCAATGTATGCAGCAACTATTGGTCGTGATCTAAGAAAAGCGAACAAGACTTCATTCGATTTCTACAATCAATATGATCCGATGTACAGTTGGTGGGTACCTGCTACCTATAAGGTAACGGACAGCTTATTACACGTCTATTCGAGAAACATAGCTAAAAACGTTAAGACACCAGAAACCGCTAAAAACGAAGACCCCACGCTGGTTGGAAATCCTGTTGGTCGCGCAGAAATAGTGAGAAAGCTAAACCAGGAAATGATCGCCTACACTCCTGAGGAACTCATTGAAATGGCCAATAGAGAGTTGGCATGGTGCGATAAAGAAATGCTGGCTGCCACAAAAGAAATGGGTTTGGGTACTGATTGGCGGGCAGCAATGGAAAAGGTAAAAAACACCTACGTTGCACCAGGCAAACAGCCGGAGCTCATTGTAAAACTATACAATGATGCCCTCGACTTTATTAAACCAAAAGACCTGATCACCATCCCTCCTCTTGCAGAAGAAACCTGGGGCATGATCATGATGACACCACAAAGACAACTGGTAAACCCATTTTTTACAGGTGGAAGCGAGATCAGCATTTCCTACCCGACTGCGGGTATGGAATACGACGACAAGATGATGAGCATGCGCGGGAACAATCCATACTTCTCCAGAGGTACGGTTCAGCATGAGTTAATTCCGGGTCATAACCTGGAGTATTTCATGATGCGCAGGTACAATACCCATCGCAACTTCGACACGCCATTTTGGATGGAAGGATGGGCATTATACTGGGAATTATTGCTTTATGACATGGGCTTTGCAAAAACCCCTGAAGAGCGCATCGGTATGCTTTTCTGGAGAAAGCATCGCTGTGCAAGAATTATCTTCTCCTTAAATTACCAACTGGGCAACTGGTCGCCAAAGCAATGCATCGACTTCCTGGTAGACCGTGTAGGCCATGAACGTGCTAACGCAGAAGGAGAAGTAAGACGTTCTATCGCACCATGGACAGATCCATTATACCAGGTTGGCTATTTAACCGGCGGACTACAGATCTGGGCACTAAAGAAAGAATTGGTAGATTCTAAAAAGATGACCTTTAAGCAATTCCATGACGCCATCATGCAAGAAAACAACATGACAATAGAAATGCTTAGGGCCATCCTTACGAAACAGAACTTAACGAAAGACTTTAAAACCAGCTGGAGGTTCTACGACCTCAAAAAATAAGGGTATAATATTAAATCGTGTCTTCTTTTATAATTTTAGTTCGAATTAAATAATATATTGGGATACCGGCCAGGGTTATAATTAATCCTGGCCAGGTAAACTTAGGCTTAAAGATGATCAGCAAAATACAGAAGGCCAAGCCCATTAATATATAGAGGATGGGCAAAACAGGATATCCTACTGCCTTATAAGGCCTATCGGCATCTGGCCTCTTCTTTCTAAGAATAAATATGCCGGCTATGGTTAGCATGTAAAATCCGACTACCACAAAGGAGATCATATCTAATAAATCACCATACTTTCCGCTAAAGCACCACAAGCAAGCAAAAATACACTGAATCCATAGTGCAAAGCCAGGAACCGAATTCGTATTCAAGGTACCTGCCTTTTTAAAGAATAAGCCATCTTTTGCCATGGTATAATACACTCGCGCACCGGCCATAATCAAACCATTGTTACAACCAAAAGTAGAGATCATGATGGTCAATGCGATGATCATGGTACCAGAGTTACCAAAAATAACACTAGAAGCCGTAATGGCCACCCTGTCTTTTTCCGCAGCGGCGATATCCTGCAAAGAAAGTACGCCTGTGTACATAAAGTTGGTAGCCACGTATATAATGGTCACAATCAAGGTTCCAAGAAAAAGACTCAAGCCAATATTCCTTTTGGGGTTCTTTACCTCACCGGCAATAAAGGTTACGTTATGCCAGGAGTCACTGCTAAAAATAGAGCCTACCATGGCGGCGGCAACAGCACCCAATGCCGGCACAAAAGTGTAGCCTTCTTTAAGTCCGGAAGGAAGTAACTTGTGCATATCCCACACGTTTTGCCAGTTACTTTTCAATATGGCTGCTTTTGCAGCAAAGAAGCCAAAAAGAAGTAATCCACCAAGACTTAACAGCTTTACTAAGGTGAAACTGGTTTGGATATTTTTACCGCTCTTCACCCCTCTTGTGTTTAAGAAAGTTAAGCAAATCACGATAACAACAGCCAGTATTTGGGCAGGCGATATGACTACAAATCCCAAATCGGCAAAGACCAGATCTTCACTGAACATTGGGAATACATAAGCAGTAAATTTCGCAAAGGCAACGCCTACCGCAGCAATGGTTGCCGTCTGAATTACGGCAAAGAAACTCCAGCCATAAAGGAAGCTAATCAATGGGTTGTATGCCTCTTTTAGATACACATATTGCCCACCTGCCTTTGGAAACATGGCACTCAGTTCCCCATAACAAAGTGCCGCAGCTAAGGTCATAAACCCGGTAATGACCCAAACCAAAATTAACCAGCCAGAGCTGCCTACATTTCTAACAATATCAGCACTTACTATAAAGATTCCGGAGCCAATCATACTGCCGGCTACCAGCATCGTTGCGTCCATTAAAGACAGAGAGGGTTTGAATGATTTAGAAGTTTCAGTCATCTGGGAGTTTTTGTTTAATTCAAAAATAAAAGTTAAACAACCAGAAACCACCCCTGAATTAACCAACGTTCCACCGATATTAACAAGAAGTTTTATCGGCAGAATCTAGCCGCTACTTCAACGTCACATCAAGATAAACCGAGTGCCTGCCATAAGTGTCGTAGAAGGGCTTAAAGACTACGTCATCTATGGTAAATTCCAATTGCTTAGGATCACCTTTTATCGACTTGCTGATGTCTGAAGCATCTAAGCTTACTTTACGCCATTCCTTTCTCGCCTCTGGCTCCTGAGCTGCCAGCAAGATAGGTCCATAGAATAAACTGGCAATGTTCTGCTGATCCATAATCGGATCCAGGTGAAACTGAAAAGGCATCCTCAATTCTACCACATCACCATCTTTCCAATTACGGCTTATTTCCAGGTAGCTTCCTGGATTGGCCTGTAGATTTTGCGCCACTCCATTAATGGTTACAAAATACCCGTTGGTTGCCCACCCGGGCACGCGAACATTAAGCGCAAACTTTCCACCTCCTCTGATGGTCAACTTGGTATGGTCTTCCTTCGGAAAATCAGTAGTTTGCTCAACCTTCACTTTTCGTTCTGTCCAATCAAGAGTAGAAGCGATAAATAAGTTTACATAGAGTGCTTTGTTGTCATTACTTTTGAAATAGATGGAATTCTGCAACTTGGTACTACTTTCTATTGCTGTACCATTGCAGCAAGTAAAACCGGTCATGTCTGCATTACCAAACTGCTTCAATGATCCTGGTCCCAGCGGCACATGATAGGTATTGGCAGGACTGTTTTCTGCTACTGAAGCTAGAATATCGTTATACAACCCACGCTCGTAATAGTCCATTAATTCTGTACGCTGATCAAACAGAAACAAGTCGCTGGTCAATTTCAACATATTATAAGTCGCGCATGTCTCATTCTGCCCGCCTGCAGAAAAGCCGTTTTCATACAGTGTTCCTGGCTGTGCAATAAAGCACTCCGCATTTGCAGGATTCCGCGCCCCTGCCACTCCTCCAATACTGTACATATAATCGTTCACAATCTTATACCAAAAGTTATCAGCTATCTTATAATATTCTGGCTTAAGAGAGGCGCGGTACATTTCTATACTCCCCACAATTTGAGGGATGTGCTGGTTGGCATGCAAGCCACGGAAATTGTCTACATTTTTTGCCAGCCCATTGGAATGTGCAGGATCACCAAAAAACACCTTGATGTTATCAAACAATTGAGCAGTTTTCAAGTACTGAGGTTTGTTGGTGATGCGGTATAGATGCGCCATAACTTCATTCATCCCACCAAATTCTCCGGCTATATAGGTATTCCACATCTTTATTAGTGTTTCCTGAGGCATTACACTTAAACGCGCATATACCCAATCGCTCATGTTTGTGGCGACTTCAAGCGCCTTTTTATTACCACTCACTTCATACACATCAATTAATCCTGCTAAGATTTTATGCAGGGTATAATATGGAGCCCAAATCTGTGTTTTTTGTCCACCGTACTTAGCTCCGTTCTCTAACATGATAAACTGATCCGGAGGATAAGCGCTAATGAAACCTTTGCCCCAATTCCAGTAATCATTACGGATGCCAGCATCAGTAAGATCGGAATCGTAGGCTGTTTTACCCGGACCATAAGGTACAGCCTTAGGATCAGACACGAAGCTACCTCCTGCGGTTTTTGGCTTTCCGGATAATTGCGACAGTTCATAGAGGCTATTTACCATATACTCCATTTTTTTTGCAAAGTTGGCCTGCAGTGCCTTATCATACCCTGTACCCGCATAGGCCTGAGCAATCGCTGAAAGATAATGACCGGTGGCATGCCCCCTCAATTTGGTATCCTGACTGTCCCATACACCCAGAGGCTTTGCACCCTCGGGTTGTTTCTGACCAAAGGCACTTCTAAACATATATAGAAATGAGTTCGGGTCGGTTTTAGCTAAGGTCTCAATAAACTTATCACGGTTCTCAATAAACTTAGTTTCATGACCATGAGCATCAGCCGTTAAAGCAACATGATCTAAATCAAAAGTCTGCAACTTAATAGCTGGCGTGGCTTTGCTCTTTGAATCCTTTACAATTATAAGTGCCTTAGGCCTTAAATCTGTTCCCGGCACACGTCCTGTAACTGTATATTCTCCAGTCTTAAGTACCGACGAATTGTCTGTATCGACAGGCCATAGCACGCGTACTTTCGGGCCTTTCATCTCATCTTTATAAGTGCCATCCACATAGCTAGGTAACCTTGGCAAGTTCCCAACCTCTGTTTCTAATTTCACATCGGCAACCTGAGTTAAATAGCCATTGTAAAGTTGAGGTTGGGTATCAGGAAATTTTGGAAGCTCGTCTACCGACTTTCCCACATTGACCGTACTTTCCTGCGTGCCTTTCAGGGCATTGTAATAAATACCTGCAACCTGCCTCCTGCTCAATGCAACCCTGTAAATACGAAAATCATGTAACATGGCATTGAGGTTGGCATCTCCGGCTGATAGGGATTTACCGATATAGAGTGTTTTACTGCCTCCCGATTGCAGGCTAAGCATTTGGGTAACTTCCGCAGGTATATCTTTTGTTTCTACAGGCTTGCTATCAATATAAGTAATTATAGATTTTGAAGGAACATCAACTACCAGGGCAAGATGTACCCATTTGTTAAGGGCTATCGCCGGTGTAACCGCAGCAAAAAGATGCTGTTTAGCGTCCTTTCCAAAATCAAAAATATGCTGACCTTGTTGGGCTGAAAGCAGGTAAACCCATCCTGAGATGCTGATCGATTCTAAATCTGTTAATGTGCCCCCTGGGAGCATTATAAAAGAGTTGCTTTCTCCAGAGAGCGACAAGACTTTTCCAAACTTATTGTCGGTAACAAACTTTGATCCTGCACCCCGTAGATTTCCGTGCAAATTATTACGGGACCAGTCTTTCGCATCCCCGTTAAATAAATAACGAGCAATCATCCCAGTTTCACCAATTCCATCCAATATCTGATCACCACTTTGTGCCCGGACGCCGCTAAGACTCTGTCCAAAAACAGCTAAGAACAGCACGATACGCAAGAATACGCTATATATTTTCATAATTGTAAGACTAGAAAGAATCCCTGTGTTTCTTTGTGTACATTTTAGCTAATAGCTACATGATATTGATCAATTCTTAATTGGCCCGATATACCCTTTTGCCATTACTAAATTGGCATATTTAATATAATGGTTTTCGCCGCGCGGACTTTTATCATCATAAAATTCAATCCAAAGGTAATTGATGTTCAGCTTTTCGGTTGTGCGCCATTTAAACCCGCCAAAGGCGCGATGTTTTGAGTCGTTGATCCATGAGTCCACGTCCCAATACCCATTAGGAAAACCAGGCCCCCAATATCCAACCTCTACACCGTCTTGCCACACTCTTAACTCGCCGTTGGAAGCAGTTACCGGATTATTCAATCTAATCATCAGTTCTACACACATCCATTTGTCCCAGGTTAATTGTTTTGCCGTTGGGCTTCCGTTAACCATATCATTGCCATAGCATTTATCTCCTTTTGTACTTTTGCCCTCACCCCAATAGAGGTAGGTGTCCATGTTAGGCTCATTCACTGGTTCATAAGCAATTGAAATACGCTGATCGCCCAGTCCGCATACACCTGCTCTTGGGTTTGGATAAAAAGTTGCAGGATTATACCCACCAAGCCAGACCGATTCGTGGTGAATATAGCCTTTGGATACAGACGGGTACTTTACATAATAGCGAAGATATATGGTGCCATCAAAACCCGTGTGGAATTGCTTGTACAAATGACCGCCATCGTTTTCAGTACCTATGCTTGTCATCTTTATCGCATTACCAGACTTGCTTCCCTTAGGCAGGTCTTTATGGTCCAACACCATCCCCTCGCCATTTTTAACATCATTATAACGCTTAAGAATGCTAGCCATTCCATCACTAAAATTTTCAGCGTACAACACATCTTTATCTTTTTCTATTCCGATATCATGAGGATAGGCATTAGCAATTGCAGGTTGAAGGTTTGCATGTTGGATAGGCTTAAAGCTTGTAAGCAATATGATTATCATTGCCGATGTAAGGTATTTTTTGATGCGCATAATAACATCAAGTTAGCATAATTAATTGTATGGTGAACACTTGGTCTGTGCCGTAGTATTTAACTGTTCTAGTACTCCGCAAGTACGTTGCATATCCATTTTTAATACAATTTGAATGACTTTTAGACTGCAGCACAACCAGAGTACAACTGCATTATTCTTCCCTGTATTCCAATACGTCTCCGGGTTGACAGTTTAAGGCTCTGCAAACTGCATTCAGCGTTTCAATTCTAACGGCTTTTGCCTTGCCTGTTTTCAAAATAGAAAGGTTAGACATCGTAATCCCTACTTTTTCGCAAAGTTCCGTAAGCGACATTTTGCGTTTGGCCAGCATTACATCAATATTTATAATTATCGCCATGTGGTTATACCGTTAAGTCGTTTTCTTCTTTTAGCGCTTTTCCTTTTTTAAAAGCTCTATAAAGGGTTGCAAAAATAAGACATAAAATTGCGGGTTTGCCTAAACTCTTCCAGGATTCAGCATCCAGTTTAATGTCAGATGTAAAATAGGAATGGAAAATTAAAGGTAGTACAAGCAAATCAATTAAAAATAAACCTAGCGGTATAATCAACAGGTTAAGTGTAATGAATCTTAAACGCATCACATTCCTTTCAGAAAATGGTGTACCCTGAGCAATTTCTGCCAGAAATTTTATAAAACTACCAATCACAAAATAAACAAAGTAGATAAAGAATGATACGCCCAACCCTATACCGATACCCCTGGTAATCATAAAAGTGGTTTCCCCTACAGGAACCATAAGCCCCCTGTTATTCACACCAATTCGAAAAGGCACAGCTTGATCTACATCATGACATGTAAAAGATCCTTCGCCGTTAGAATTTATACGATCTGGTTTGCAAATCTGTTTTCTTAAGTAAGACTGGCCATCTTTCACATAATAAGTAACACGACCAGGAAGCTTTCCAATTGCAGTATCAAGTTTCCAACTGCTAAAGCCTAAGAGATATTCTTTATTTTTAGCATCACGAACGTCCATCGTGAAAAAATTACAACGCTCACATCTCACCATCGTATAGAAGTTTACAAAACCCATTCCTACGCTACTTCCCAGATTTCCATTTTTTAATAGGCGAGAAAGTTTTATGCTGTCTTTTAGATGCATGTATTTATCATGAGGCATAGTAGCTGGAATTTCCGGATCTATTGGGGGCAACTCTTTTTCCTCGTAAGAAGGGGGCTTACTGGCATATACCGTATCGATAGTCGTGGTCGTATCGCTGTTTGTTACAGAACTAGACCAGAATATCATTACAATAAAACCGATAAATAATAAAATGCCTGTACCAATGACAATGTTGATAATACGTGAGGTTGTTAAATTTGCTTTCATATAATTTGAATTTACAAAAGCAAACATACAAATAATCAATATACATATATTGTAAATCAATAAATATATATTGTTTTAAATTTCACATGATAATGCAAGTAGCTATGGCAAATCGCTAATCAAGGTATTTCGACTGGTGAAACCCGGATGCCATCCCAACGATCTGATTAAAATAGAAGCCTTACTCATGCAAGATTTGGTGCTGTGTTGTTTAATGTTGTTTTCTCGTTGAGGTCGGCTTCAATGTAACTAATGACATAAGTGAATGAAGATGAGCTTAAAAACTCAACACCTGTAAAGCTTGCAGAATAAATAATATTGCCCCCTCAATTGGCTTAAACAATGGAGGGGGCAAATATTTAATTCAAATCAAACCTATCTAGATTCATCACTTTAGTCCAGACTTTTATAAAATCGCTTGTAAACTTTTCAGCAGCATCGCTGCTGGCGTAAACTTCTGCAATTGCCCTTAGTTCTGCATTAGAGCCGAATACAAGATCTGCACGGGTAGCGGTCCACTTTGGCTGACCAGTCTTACGGTCGCTTCCAAGATAAACTTCGTTTTCCGATGAAGTGGCTTTCCAGGCGGTATTCATGTCCAGTAAGTTCACAAAGAAATCATTGCTTAGCTGTCCGGGCTTCTGCGTAAAGACGCCTTTTTTTGACCCATCGTAATTCACATCAAGCACCCTTAAACCACCAATTAACACGGTCAATTCTGGAGCGGCTAAGCTAAGCAGATTGGCCTTATCGATTAGTAACTCTTCAGTTGAAACTGTAAATTTGGTTTTGCGATAGTTTCTAAATCCATCCGCTGCTGGTTCCAGATAACCAAAAGATTCCACGTCAGTTTGCTCTTGTGAAGCATCCATACGACCCGCAGTAAATGGCACCGAGAGATGTTGCCCAGCATCTCTAGCTGCCTTTTCTACTGCCGCCGAACCTGCAAGAACAATTAAATCAGCTAAAGATATTTTCTTGCCATCGCTTTGTGAACCGTTAAAATCCTGCTGTATGTTTTCCAGCGCTTTCAATACCTTTTGCAGCTGAGGAGGATTGTTAACTGCCCAGTCTTTTTGTGGGGCAAGCCTGATGCGCGCACCGTTTGCTCCGCCACGTTTATCTGAACTACGGAATGAAGAAGCCGATGCCCACGCGGTAGAAACTAACTCAGACACACTTAAACCGGCTTCCCATATTTTTGCTTTCAATAATTCGATGTCAGTCCCATCAACCAGGGTATGGTTTACTGCAGGAATAGGATCTTGCCATAACAGTTCTTCCTGTGGAACATCTGTACCAAGATAACGAGATACTGGCCCCATGTCGCGATGTGTGAGCTTAAACCAGGCTCGGGAAAATGCATCAGCAAATTGATCCGGGTTTTCCAGAAAATGTCTGGATATCTTTTCGTAAGCAAGATCTACCCTCAAAGCAATGTCACTGGTAAGCATAGTAGGCAAATGCTTTTTTGCACTATCATACGCATCAGGAATAATTGCTTCTGCATTTTTCGCTACCCACTGATGAGCACCGCCCGGACTTTTCGAAAGTTCCCACTCAAAGCCCAAAAGGTTTTCAAAATAGTTATTACTCCATTGTGTAGGCGTAGTTGTCCAGGTAACTTCCAGTCCGCTGGTAATTGTATCAGGCCCTTTACCAGAGCCATAACTATTGCTCCATCCAAAACCCTGTTGCTCAACATCTGCAGCCTCCGGCTCTTTGCCTACATGGTCTGAAGGCGCGGCACCATGTGTTTTACCGAAGGTATGTCCACCTGCAATTAGTGCAACGGTTTCTTCATCATTCATCGCCATGCGGCCAAATGTTTCGCGAATATCTCTGGCAGAACCCAGGGGATCAGGATTACCATCCGGTCCTTCAGGGTTCACGTAGATCAACCCCATGTGTGCCGCTGCAAGTGGTTTTTCCAGCTTGCGCGATTGGTGTTTGTCGCCATCTGCATCCTCATCGGAAACCAATACACCATCACCTTTTACGCCGGGTGCACCATCTGCATAACGCTTGTCATTACCCAGCCAGGTAGTCTCAGCACCCCAGTATACGGATTCGTCCGCTTCCCATGCATCCTCACGCCCGCCGGCAAAGCCGAAGGTTTTAAAGCCCATGGATTCCAATGCTACGTTTCCTGTTAGGATCATCAAATCCGCCCATGAAATCTTACTTCCATATTTTTGTTTGATAGGCCAGAGTAGTCGGCGGGCCTTGTCAAGACTTACATTATCTGGCCAACTGTTTAAGGGTGCAAAACGTTGCAATCCTGCCCCTGCACCACCGCGACCATCACCTACACGATAAGTTCCGGCACTGTGCCATGCCATGCGTATAAACAAGCCACCGTAATGGCCAAAGTCTGCCGGCCACCAGTCCTGTGAGTCAGTCATGAGTGCCGTAAGATCGGCTTTCACCGCTTCCAGATCAAGACTTTTAAAAGCTTCAGCATAATTAAATTCTTCTCCCAGCGGATTAGACACTGGAGAATTTTGCCGCAGCATATTTAGTTTTAACTGGTTTGGCCACCAATCTTTATTTCTTGTGCCCGTTCCGGCAACACTGTGTTTCATACTGCCGTTATGGAACGGACATTTACTGATATCATTTGCGTCGTTTTCCATGTTTATATTTATAAGATTTAATTTACCATCTTGGTTTACATAAATATACTGGAAAAAGGCAGTAGCTGGAAATCATTAAATTTGATAAGGGCATAGTTAAAAACTATGTAGGGGCTGGGCTAACCTACCAACCCCTGCTGCACCTACAACGATTCGATCACATTACAACTGCAGTGTGCCCCAGTACACACTTTCAGCAACCTTCTTTCTATTTACTGAAGTCATGCTGAAATACACATGGACCAGCTGCCCAACAAAATCTTCGTCGACTGAAAAGTTAAGCTTCTCTGCAGCCCTTCGAGCACCTCCAATACACCCTTCGGTTTCGTGAAGTTCCGGACTATACAATACCATCATCAACTGGTCGTCGTAAGAGGTCCCTCTAACTGCATTCTTATCCCAGGTGACTTGCAAGCTACCGAGCGTCAAGATGCTCACCTGAATATTTTTTACCATGTGCAGCGTCCCTTCACTGATCTTCAGCTGTTCATAATCAACCGCGAGCTCTGGATAAACACCAGTAAACGCTGTTCGATAATTGTTCTTGCAATGGGCATTCATCTCCGTCTTGAAGACCGCAAGCTGCGCATACCCAACCGTTACATAGGGGATAAACGGAGTTTGAAACCTGGTGATGTAAACAAGCTTGTGTTGGGCATCAATACGCCCCTGACTTACCGTTCGTTTGTGCTTGGGTTTGAGCTTTGGTTTGTCTTTAATGTAAGAAATTCCTTTCCATGTGCTGCCTACCACAGCACCAATTTTTCCTGATACGGGACCTAAAATCCCTTTTTTTAATTTGGCCATTTTTGTTGTTGTTAAATGGGTGAATAAATAAACAATTAGTTTTTGTTGCACGATCGTTCGATAAGCCTTTATGAGCTCAAAAGCATGATTTTGGGTTAAAATCGGGCTTTAAATGGGTTTTCAATGGCTTAGGCCGTTACCAACCCGTTACAGACCCGTTGCATACCCGTTACAAACCCCTTGTTTTTATAACTCCAACATTAACCTTTTTAAGCTTTTCTCATCCGGCATCTTCCTGATGTTTAACAATGCAAAGGAAAAGTATTCTATAATGCTACGGTAGTGCAGCATGGTGCATGCACCCCCATAAAAATCTGTCATAAATCAGTAAATATCGGACTTATAACCTATTTAGAACACATTTATTTTAGGGTTGAAAATAACTGAAAATAGCTTCACAGGGTACTTGAAGGCGGTTTTATGGTGCAGCCTTAAAACACTGTTTACAGATCTGAAATCACCTTTTTTACCAATAATGTGAATAACTCCTCTATAAACAAAACAACACCTATGCAATAGGCTATGGAAGATTTGCTAAAAAACACGACAACGCTTTTATTGGAATACAATAATATTATCGTTGAAAGCTTTAGTATACAAGATTACAGAAATTACAATGAGGTTGTTTTGTCTGCCACAAGTTGCGCAGTAAAAGGGAATACTTCCGTACTTGACAAAACTTCAAGCCAAAGCAGTGAAGCCTCTGCCATTTAACGGCGCTGCCCGTAAAGATCCGGGTCGGTTTTTAGCATCGGAAATTGTCGCTGATGCCAGTATGGATAGGAAGGCAATTCGTCACTTACCTGATCTAATCTTTTAACCTGTTCCAGGGTTAGGTTCCAGCCTACGGCACCAAGGTTATGTTTTAACTGATCTTCATTTCTTGCACCGATGATGATGTTAGCAACAGTCGGCCGCTGCAATAACCAGTTGAGTGAGATTTGAGTAACAGACTTACCGGTCTCCTCCGCCAGTTCGTCCAGCACGTCAACTATATTATATAACCTGTCATCGTCCGCTTCCTTATTTTTTACAGGATTTCCGCCTTGCGCAATTCTGGAATCTTGTGGCATCGGTTGATCCCGACGATATTTCCCCGTCAACTTTCCACTTGAAAGTGGGCTCCACACTATCGTGCCAATGTTTTCTTCGATTGCCAGCGGCATCAATTCCCATTCGTAATCGCGATTCAACAAAGAATAATAGGCTTGATGCGCAACATATTTAGACCAGCCGTAGCGTTCTGATACGGACAGAGATTTCATTAAGTGCCAGCCTGAAAAATTGGAACAGGCGATGTAACGGACTTTACCACTTTCAACCAGGGTTTCAAGTGCTTTTAACGTTTCGTAAACAGGCGTATTAGCGTCAAACCCGTGCATGTGGTAAATATCAATATGATCCGTACCTAAACGTGCTAAGCTATCTTCACAGGCTTTAATCAGATTTAAACGTGAGGACCCAAAGTCATTTATACCATCGCCCATTGGAAATGTAGCTTTGGTTGAAATTAAAATTTTATCGCGATTACCTGAAATAGCTTTTCCTAATATTTCTTCAGATGCTCCGGCAGAATAGACATTTGATGTATCGAATAGATTTACTCCGGCATCCAGGCAAAGGTTTACCATGCGGGTAGCCTCGTCAACTTGTGTGCTAGCCCATGCTTTAAAAAATTCATCACCGCCACCAAAAGTAGCTGTACCAAAACTTAAAACCGGCACCCTTAGTCCGGAGTTGCCCAATTGTCTGTATTCCATATCTTCTTAACAGTATCTAAGCAAAATTAGTTTATTTTTCGCAACTGGTTATTGACTTGATTTTCTAATGCCTAAGATTTCTGAACTCATCGATTATTATTCTTGAAAGGTATAACGTACACGATCCATGGTCTGCTGTTTGTTAATGACGCGCTTAATATGCTCTTCGTATGCAGTATGATCTGTTTGACAGGTAGCTGCAAATAATGCTAACCTATAGTTCTCTTTCGCCGAACTAAAATCTTGAAGTTCTTCGGCATACAAACCCAGGCTTTGGTAAATATCCGCCTTGCACACACCAGGAATAGATAGAGCTTTATCTGCAATCTGTTTAACCGATTTGTGCATTTTTAATGTGATCAATAACCTTAGGTAGTGTTCATAAACTTCTGGAAACATTTCATCCATTTCAATACATTTTTTAAAATGGTAACCCGCTGTTTGGTAATCCTTAAAATGACTATAGTACAAACTGCCCAATTGGTAATATGCTCTTGCGTAGTTTGGTTCTGAATGTATAATTTCGTTAAATAAACGAAGTGCTTTTGGCAATTCACCGTAATTTAGTTCTTCTACGGCCTGCAGGTATTTTTCTTCTACCGTGTATAAAATATCCATGGGGATCAATATATTTTTTCGAGGGGCTTGCCCTACGAATTAATTAGTAAAATTTGAATTTATTTTGGGCGAACCCGGAGGAAATGTGCGTGACGCACTATTTCATACCCGGGCCCATTAACCAATAAGACTGGCTATTTAGGTTTTGGCGGATATGTTTATAGAATAACATGACTATTTTTTTTCAAATATAGGAATATAACGGGATGAAAACAAAAGTGCCCTTGATAGTAAACCAAGGGCATTGTCTTTAAACTATGGGTGGAGAATATCGGATTCGAACCGATCACCTCTTCACTGCCAGCGAAGCGCTCTAGCCAAATGAGCTAATCCCCCATTGGGGCAAAAGTAACTAAATTTAGAAAGGCTGCAAATAAAATATTTAAATAGATAACGCATGCAACCTCTTTTGGTTTTTTGCGTCTTATAACAAATCAGGAATTATAATGTTCAATTCTTATCTTTAAACCCTAAGTTCGTTATTATGAAAAAACTACTTTCTATCTTATTTGCAGTTGCCTTAGCTAGTCCGACAGTAAACGCATTAGCAGGAACACCAATTAATATTAGTACTTCTGCCCTTGTTCAAGATCAACGAGATGTTAAAAACTTCAATGGCGTTGGGGCAGGTGGGCCAATTGAGGTGATCATTACAATTGGCAATAATGAAGGCTTGACCTTTGAAGGTGATGCCGAAGCCATTGCTACCCTTGTATCTGAAGTTAAAGGCAATATATTGATCATCAGACCTAAAACTAGCTGGACCAGTTGGTCTCATAAATACGAGAACAAGAAAATTATTGCTCGCGTATCTGCAAAAACTATTACCAGCTTGACCATGAGTGGTAATGGAAGTATTAAAGTGAACGGCACTGTAACCGCAGAAGCCTTAACTACTAGTTTAAGCGGATCTGGAAGCATTACTGCTAAAATTGATGCAGATAAATTAACCAGCGTAATTAGCGGTTCTGGCGTACTTGAACTTAGTGGTAAGGCAGGCAAGGCAAATGTAACTGTGAGCGGATCTGGTAAATTTAATGCGAAGACAATTGCCCTTTCTGATTTGGACACCAGGATTAGCGGTTCTGGCGCTGTTAATGTGAAAGTTGAGGACAATATTAATGCATTAATTAGCGGCTCTGGTCACGTTTATTATAGTGGCAATCCTAATGTTGAACAAAGGGTTCTTGGATCTGGCGGCGTAAGTAAAATTTAATGAAACAGGCGCTAGTCGTTATAATTTGCATTTTTCTTTCCAATTCAGCAAATGCGCAGAATCTCAGCAAAACCGCTGACAGTTTGCGCATTGCCAGTGAAATACCAGAACTGGCTTATGCTATTTTAAAGAGTGATTCAATCCTCGTTACAAATACGCTTGGATTTCATCGGAACACACTTAAAAATGATGATACTAAGGCATTGCCTGGCGATTACTTTCACCTGGGATCGAACACTAAGGCGATAACGGGACTGATTGCAGCCTACCTTGTTGAGCAGAATAAGATTAGCTGGACGGCTAAACTATTTGCGCTACTACCTGGCTGGAAGGCTAGTGCAAACCCGGCTTATTACGAAGTTACCTTAGCTCAATTGCTCTCACATAGGGCTAGGATAAAACCTTATATCAGCGGAACAGAATTTCAGGCTCTACCTAAATTTGCGGGTACTAAATCGGATCAGCGGAAGTTATTTGCGTATTACCTGCTTACCAATGAACCTATTGCTAAGAACAACGATACCTATACTTACTCAAATGCAGGCTATAGTATTGCTGCAGTAATGCTGGAGACCGCATCTGGTAAAACCTGGGAAGAATTGGTTGATGAAGTACTGAACAAAAAGCTGCACTTGAAATACAAGTTCGGTTGGCCAAACAGAACTGACAAAAACCAACCATCTGGCCATTGGCTGGAAAATAATGTACTCACTCCACTTGATTCTGCTACAGCTTATAACCTTAACCTGATTGAACCTGCCGGGGACATCAGTATGCCAATTGCCGACTATGCCAGGCTTATTCAAATGCATCTGGACGGACTAGAAGGAAATAACAACTTTTTAAAGGCTCAGACTTATAATTATTTGCACTACGGCTTACCGGAATACGCCATTGGCTGGTTAAACGTTAATAAAACCGACAAGCATTCTTCTGAGCATGCAGGTTCCGCAGGTACATTTTATACGTATACAATGCTAAATAAGGACAAGAACATTGCCTACATCATTATGGCTAACGCAGCTACTGAGAAGGCACAGGATGGGGTATTCAAGTTGTTTAGGGAAATGGTCAAATCAATAGAATAGATCTTGGAACAGGTATTTAGATTTTATAAAACTGCAGCACACAAATGGTTTGTTGACCTGCCCGATTGGGGCGGCAACATTGACGATTTAGAAATGGTAGAAGGTGCTGATGAAATGCTGGACATTGTAAGCGGTTATGAAGAGGAATGCCATATCAGAATGTCTGACGAGAAATTTGACGATGCTGAGGTATTGACTTTAGACCGACCTAAACTGGAACAATTTGGTGGCGGCGGGATTTACATATTAGAATGTTACAAGAGCAATCAGCTAAACCATGAGCTCTGGCTTTGTGGGGTTACTAAAACTGTGTTTAAAGATTTACCAAGATATATTTATTTTAAGAAAGCATAGAGGCTGCTCAATTGAACAGCCTTAATGCTTTTATTATTATGCTAGCAAATGTGGTTTTTCTTTGTAAACCTTCCACAGAAATTCTCCGAAAATGGTATTTGCCCATGCAAACCATGACCTGGTAAAATCAGCCGGTTTATCCATGTTAAAGGACTCGTGCATGAAGCCAGTTCCAGCATGGCATTTCTGCAATATCTGTAAGCAAGACTTAATTTCTGCTTCGCTGCTGCTGGTTAAACCCTGCATGGTTACAGCGATAGGCCAAATCTTATTGATCCCGGTATGCGGACTACCAATTCCTTTTGCCGCTGTTCCCTGGAAGTAAAAAGGGTTTTCTGCGGAAAGGATCAGTTTACGGGTATTGATATAAACCGGATCATTTGGTTTTACTGCTCCTAAATAAGGCAATGCCAACAGGCTTGGCACATTGGCATCGTCCATGATGTTAAAACTGCCGTAACCATTCACTTCAAACGCATATACCTTACCAAAGGTTGGGTGACTAACAATGGCATGTTTTTGCAATGCGGTTTCTACTTCTGTTGCTAAAGCCTTGCATTCTGCCACTAAGGCCGTGTCTTTATGCACTGCAGATAAAATCTCGGCCGCTTGTCTCAAACTTACTACTGCGAAGAAGTTAGAAGGTACTAAGAAATTATAGATGGTGGCATCATCACTTGGACGAAATGCAGAGCAGATCAATCCAACTGGTTTAACAGGATAACCGTAACCACTCAATGGAGTAGTATCTGTAGCGAACATCGTTTCGCGTTGGAAATGATATGGGCCTTGTCCATCTTTACGTTGCTGAACTTTAAAGGTTTTTACAATTAACGCGATTGCTTCTCTCCAGGTGGCATCAAATGGTGTAGTATCACCAGTAAGTTTCCAATACTGGTAGCTTAGGCGGATTGGGTAACATAATGAATCAATTTCCCATTTGCGTTCGTGTACGCCGGGCTTCATGTCGGTATGATCTGTTTTCCACTCTCCTACTTTATTAGGATCGCCGTAGAAGGCATTGGCATAAGGATCTTTGATGATGCTTTTTACCTGATGGTTTACCACACCTGCAATAAGATCTTGTAATTGTTTATCACCTTTTATCAATTGCAGATATGGGGTAACTTGTGCGGTACTGTCGCGCAGCCACATGGCATCAATATCTCCGGTGATTACGTAGGTATCGTGTTTGCCGTCCTTCTCTGTGTAGGTTACTGTGGTATCCAATGTATTTGGAAAGCAGTTTTCAAACAACCAGGCCAATTCCTTATTCTTCACATTTTTGTGGAACTCTGCAATAGCGCTGTCTACAGCTTTACTCTGGAAGTGTCTTTTCGAAGCAGCTACCCTCACTACAGGAAAATCTGGTGCAGCAGCAAATGATACTTTGCTGGCCATGACCCCGGCCGCTAATAATCCTGTGTTTTGTAAAAAAATTCTTCTTTTCATATTTCTATTTGGTTAGAGAAAAAGGCTTGTCTTCTGCTAGCAAACCTCTTTGCTCATTTGGTTTGTTACTCATTTCTAATTTCAGCACACCACCTTTCAATAAATCGGCATGTGTAATGAAGTTCTTAGTATAGTTGACACCGTTTAAAGTGGCCGACTGAATATACACATGATCTTTATCATTTGCCGGCGCATCGATCACGAATTTTTTACCATTCTCTAAATTAATAGTTATTTTCTTAAACATCGGACTACCCAGTACATATTCTCCAGTTCCAGGTGTAACGCTGTAAAAACCTAATGCACTCAACACATACCAGGAAGAGGTTTGTCCTTGATCTTCATCGCCCGGATAACCATTTTCTGTAGCATCATAGAGTTTTGTCATCACTTCTCTGGCCCTTGCCTGGGATTTCCAAGGTTGATTGGCATAGTTATACAAATATACCATGTGTTGGATTGGCTGATTGCCATGGGCGTATTGCCCCAGATTTGCCATTACCATTTCCGTCATCTCGTGGATCATCCCTCCATAGGTACCTACTTTGACTTTGTTAGGTTCACTAAATACTGAATCCAGTTTGGCTGTGAAGTTTTGGTTACCGCCCATGAGGTTGATGAGCCCTTTGGTATCCTGGAAAACAGACCAGGTATAATGCCAGGAGTTACCTTCAGTAAATGGTCCGCCCCATTCGATTGGGTCAAAGTTCTTAGTCCAGCTGCCATCTGCTCCTTTACCACGCATGAATCTTGTAGAAGGATCGTAGACGTTCCTATAATTATACATGTTTCGTTCAAAGATATCCATGTAGTATTTGTTGCCTGTCATTTTTGCCAGTTCGTAACCACAGTAATCATCATATGCGTATTCCAATGTTTTAGCGGTAGATTCCCTGTAGTTTGGATACGGAACGTAACCCAACTGATAATATTCCTTCCAGCCATCACGACCGTTAGCTGGTCCCCATGGGCCTTTGTTCATTGCTTCGTGATAGTATGCATCAAGGGCTTCTTTCGGATCAAAGGTTCTGATGCCTTTTGCCCATGCATCAGCCAATAAAGAAATGGCATGGTTACCGATCATACTGCCGCCCTCACTTGGGAACGACCATGATGGCAACCAGCCGCACTGCTTATAGGCATCTATCATTGCCTGCATGTACTGGCCATGCATTTCAGGATGCATTAAGGTATTTAAAGGAAATTGTGCGCGGAAGGTATCCCAGAAGCCAGTATCGGTAAACATGTAACCTGGGTGGACCTGACCATCGTACGGACTAAAATAGTAAGGTTTCCCGGCTGCATCAATCTCATAGAATTTACGGGAGAATAGGCTAGCCCTAAAAAAGCAAGAATAAAAAGTAGCTTTATCTGCTTCAGCACCGCCTTCAACCTGAACGCGACCTAATGATTTATTCCAGACCGCAGCAGCATTCTTTTTGGTTTGCTCTAATGTTTTATCTGCACCCAGTTCTCTTTTAAGGTTAAGTTCTGCCTGCTCCAGACTGATGTAAGAAGAAGCTGTTTTAACCTGCACTTTTGTGCCTTTAGCGAATTCTATGTAGGCTCCTTTACCCTTGCCCTCTGCAGAAAGAGAATCGGCATTGATCATATTGCTCCTGTTGTCCCAGGTTCCGTAACCTTTAATGGGCTGATCAAACTGAATCACAAAAAAGCTTTTCCAGTTGTTCCTAAAGCCTTCTCCGTTACTAACCCAACCAGTGATCTTGTTCTCTTTGGGATAGATTTTTACACCGCTGGTGCGGATGTAGCCATCTAAGACTAGAATGCTTCTTTCTCCTTTTGGATAGGTAAAGCGCAGATGTGCCCCCCGTTCTGATGGAGATATTTCTGTGGTGATCTTGTTATCAAATTGGACTTTGTAATAGTTGGGCTTGGCGATTTCATTGGCGTGACTAAACTTCGCTTCGCGTTTGTTTTGATCTACAATCAGTTCTGTCATAGGCATTAAAGAGAATACTGCGTAATCTCTCGTCCATGAACTGCATTGGTGTGCTTGCTGGAAGCCCCTGATCTTATCAATAAAATACTGGTATTTCCACCCGTCGCCATTTTTACCTGTTTGCGGAGTCCAGGTATGCATCCCAAACGGCAATGCAGTAGTAGGGTAAGTATTACCCCTTGTGAGTTCGTGTTTAGAGTTGGTTCCCTGCAGCGTGTTGACGTAGCTGACCAGGTCTGTCTGCTGGGCAAATGAAGCATTTGCGGCTAGAAGCAGAGCGATGAATAATGGTTTTAATTTCATGTTTGTGTATTGTACCTTATTACCTACTATAAGGCTTTTAGTTTGGTTAAATCGTTTTAGTAAACATATGAATTTTCAATTACTTTAAAAAAAGAACAGGTGATTGTTTTGACACAACCACCTGTTCGAACAATTGGGATATTGAATGTTATTGAGGATACCCTGTGTTTTGGGTAAGTTTTGGATTTAGCGCTCTTTGCTGCTGAGGTATTGGAAATAGCTTTTTGTAATCTGCACTTGCTTGATGATCCCACCAAGTACCTGTTGTAAACTTACCAAACCTGATTAGATCGTCTCTTCTAAAACCTTCGAAGATAAATTCACGCCCGCGTTCCGCTAATAATTCTGGCAATGTTAGCGTAGCCGTAGTGTAGGCATTAGCGGCCTGTTCAGCTGGCGTAGCATATACCCTCTTTTTAGAGTCGTTGATTAACTGCACTGCTTCTGCTGTGGCATTTCCGCCATTTTTACGCATTATGGCTTCTGCCTTGGCAAAATAAATCCAGGTTAAGCGATAGATATGCCAGTCTGTATTGTTATAGTTTGCATCGGGCTGTTCCCCATTCGCTCCGTTAACCTGGTTGCCTAGTTTGTATTTATTGAAACGCACTCCACTATTCTCTTCACCTTCACTCATGTTGGAAACAGTTGAACCAGATTTATTCCTTTGAATGTTGTCAACAAATACCAATGGTTGACCATCGTATTCGTTACCGCCTGAAGCAATTACTGGCTGTCCGTTATCAAACCTCTTCATTGGTCCTTCTAATAACCATTGGGTTTTTCTTAAATCTCCGTTTTGAAAGGTGGTAAAATTGCCTGGAACTACAACTACACCATCGTTGCCATTGCGACTACCGCCGTAGATGAATTGTTGCTGAAAATGATAGAACTCTCCTGTCCAAGACGGTTGGAAATTCGCCTTCTGGAATTCATAAGCTATGGAGAAGATGGCTTCTTTAGACAAATCATTATTAGGTTTAAAGGCGTCAGTGATGTTTGCATCCAATGCCATTGCACCGTTTAATCCACCTGCCTGGTTATTAATTAGCTTATCAGCAGCTGCAATACATTCGTCCCATTTAGGAGTACCAATCCAAGCTTCAGCATTTAGATACAATTCAACCAGCATGGCGTAACCTCCTGCTTTGGACATTCTACCTAACATTGATTTAGACAGCACAGGTGCCTTTTCTACATTTTCTAAGATCTCTTTTTCAATGAAAGCAAATACCTCAGCGCGTGTAGATGAAGCCGGCAACTGATCAGTTGGAACAGTTCCTACTGGCACTTGTGTTACTATAGGAACATTGCCCCAGAGATCCATTATCTTTAAATAGTGGAATGCCCTGAATAGTTTTAGTTCGGCGACGTACTCATCCTTCTCTGTTTGAGTTAAGCCGATAGCTGCTGGATCTTTTCCTTCAATCTTGGTGATTGGGTCGTTACATAACCCAACGCCCCACCACATCAAAATCCAGGCATTATTAAGTCCACCCTCATCGTTGGTCCAGGTATGATAATGCAGACGTTTCCATTTACCGCCATCTTCTCCGTGTCTGCCTTTGGTTGGCCAGGCGAGCTGGTCTGCAGAAAGTTCACTTGGTCTCCACCAACCATCTTGTCCGGAAGGTGTCGCCCAGGCGTTTGCATGAGTGTACGGCCTTAGAACCGCTGATATAATTTCGTTTTTGTTGTTATAAAAGTTGTCGCTTTGAGCAGTATCATATAAGTTTTCATCCAGCTTAGTACAAGAATCAAACAATGCAGTTGACGCTGCAAGTCCTGCTATAAATAATGTTTTATGTAGTGTTTTCATGTGTATATTTTTAGAAGCCGAGGTTTAAACCAAATAAGAAAGAACGCGTACTAGGATATGGACCTCTTCCATCGATACCTGGAGCAAGGCCTGTATCACTGATAAAATCAGGATCGTTACCTGTGTATTTGGTAAACGTGGCTAAGTTTTGTCCGGTTGCATATATGCGCAGGTTTCTAATCTGTTTTGATTTGAGTTTGAATCGGTATCCTAATGTAATTTCATCCAGTTTAAGGTGACTTCCACTCTCTACGTAGTAATCAGAATACATATAAGTATCATTGATTTCAGCATATTTGGTAAAGGTTGAGTTCAAAAGATTATCACCAGAAACTTTATTACCATAAGAAATAGCAGTTGTATTTAGGATATCATAATCGAATTTTCCTCTGAAGAATACCCTTAGGTCAAAGTTCTTATAACTAAAGTTATTGGCTAGCGACATGTAGTATTTAGGAATACCGTTACCAATTACCACGTAGTCAGTTGTGTTTCTATCGAATGAGTTGTTGATCTGATCGTTACGCACCTTTTCTCCGGCCCTGTTGTAGAACAACCATTTTCCATCGTCTGTGAATCCAGCAAAACGTTTACCCCAGAATTCACCAAGCTTGCCACCTTCATAAGTACGAATGGCATTACCAAGTGCACCGTAACCTCCGATATCGCCCAGCGACAGGTACTCTCTCTTGTAGGTGTCGTTAGAATAACTATCAAGCTTATTTGAAGTTGTACTACCTGTAAAGTCGATATTCCAACTGAAATTATCATTCTTTATAGCAGCATAACTCAGCGCAAGCTCGACTCCTTTTGCAGAGATTGACCCTACGTTAGTATAAATATTACCCCTGATATAAGGTGGCTGAGGCGAATCGTAGCTATCCAACAAATCTTTTGTAACTCTATTGAACACGTCAAAAGATCCTGTTAACTTATTATTAAGCAAGCCAAACTCTAAACCAATATTAAGCTCACGCTTTTTCTCCCATTTTAAATCTGGGTTTGGATTACTGTTTGGCCCATAGGTTTCGCGGTATTGTCCATCTGGATATAGATAAACACCACCAGTTCCAAGGGTTACCAATGATGCATAGTTACTAATACCAGAGTTACCTGTTACTCCATAACCGCCTCGCAATTTAAGGTAGTTAAAGATTTTATTCTCCTTCATAAAATCTTCCTGAGTAATAGTCCATCCTGCAGAGAATGCAGGGAAATCTCCCCATTTGTTGTTCACACCAAAGCGTGAAGAACCTTCGCGACGATAAATTGCCTGTGCATAATACCTTCCTTTATAGGTATAATTCAACCTGCCAAAGAATGCGATCAACGTATTGTCATTTTTATAACTACCAAGTCCAGCTTTACCGGCTGCCAATTGGTTTCCTGCATTCAAGTTGTTTTCGTCAAATAGGTCGTTCAAAAATCCAAGGTTATTTGCGTTGAATCCTTCGAATACTTCGTAACGATAGCTATATCCGCCCAATGCAGTTAGACTATGGTTATCTCCTAGAGTTGGCTTGTACTCAATTGTTGGCTCAACATTGAAGTTTTGCTCCAGCACTGTAGATCTTGAGGCATAACCTCCACCTTTGTAGATATCATTTTCCAATGAGTATTCGCCATTTACACTGCGATATTCTCCATCGATATAACTGTTCCTCTGCACTGCACCAAACACGGAAGCTTTTAGGCCTTTTGCAATATCATAGTCGACTTTTGCATCAACTGAACTGGTTTGCTGCTGTCTTTTATTTGTTTCCTGAAATAATCTGGCGTACTGGTTTGTACTTGTATTTTCGAAATAATAAGTACCATCCGCATTAAAGTTAGATAGCGTTGGGTTTCGTCTGAACTGATCCTCCCAGCCCCCGCCACCGAGCAAGTTTGCTTTATTAAATGTGGTAGTTAAATTTATCGCTGCATTTAGCTTGTTATCGAAACCTTTTTGATTGAGGTTTAACCTAATACCGTATTCTTCCCGACCATTTTCTTTGGCAAAACCTTGCAGGTTTCTGTAGTTTAAACTGGCGCGGTAACTTGTTGTTTCAGACCCCCCTGAAATGGCCAGGTTATGGTTTTGGCTTAAATTATCTTTGTTTACCAGATCGTTGAAAAAATCAGTAGTGTTCCCATAGTCTGTTCTGTCCAGCTCGCCTGAAGCAATTCTTGCCCGAAGTTCATCAGCAGTCATAAAGTCCGGACGTTTGTATAAGGTTTCATGCCTGATGTAACTGGAGTAATCGAATTTTGCAGGACCAGCTTTACCTTTTTTTGTGGTGATCAAAATTACACCAGCATTGGCACGGGTACCGTAGATAGCTGCTCCTGAACCATCTTTTAGGACATCCATTGATTGGATATCGTCCTGTTGCAGAAGATCAAGGTTCCCACCAGGTATACCATCGATAACAATTAGCGGACTTTGACTACCAGTTACTGAGGTAACACCCCTGAGCTGAATGCCCACACCAGAGTTTGGATTGGAACCACCTGTACGGGTAATTTGCAAACCTGCTACCTTACCCTGAATTAAGTCGAGCGGATTTCTAGAACCACTTTGCCTGAAATCTGCAGAATCCAGGTGTGCTACTGCAGAGGTCACTTCCTTTTTGTCCAAAGTACCATAACCTACGGCTACAATTTGGACATCTTTCAATGTTTCTCCTTCAGATGGAGCAAGCCTTATACTTAAAGGTGCATTACCTGCCCCGGCAGCCCGGGTAAGTGGAGCATATCCTACGTAACTAAATGTGATTTGTTCAGTTGGTCCAGTCACTGCGATTGCAAACTTACCGGTACCGTCGGTTACGGTTGTTTTACCTGAAGCGGTTTTAATACCCACACCAGGGAGAGGTAAAGACTTTTCATCAACAACAAGGCCAGTTATAGGCTTTTGTTTAGTGCTGTCCTGGGGGGCAGGTGCTGTAACTGGTTGTGGCGTAACGTTGGCTTTTTTTGTAGTATCCTTCTTAGTTGTGTCTTGCTGAAAGAAGTAACTACCACTTAAATTGCTGAGTTTGAAGTGTGAGGTTTTCCCTGCATAGCTTCTAAAACTCAGCGTACAGAGCAGAATAAGCGCTGTACTGATAAGTAATTTAATTCTCATGGATGTTTTAGTTAAAGTGTATAAATGGAAAGATTATTTGATTAGATTTTAAAATTGGACATAAGGAGATATGCCTTTAAAAGGGGAGTAAATTTTCTGGCAGAAAGCCATAGTAATTTAACGCCTTAAAAACGCGGAAGATGGAGAATCTAGATGTTTGAGATTAAGAAATCTTAGTGATCGTAGGTTACGATGATGAAGTTGAGGTTTCTTTTAATAATAAAATGAGCGTTAGTTTTGCGGCGTTTTAAATTGAGGATAGTTTTAGTTTTCATAACATATAGGGGGATATATATTTTGGTAAAACGTTTTACCCAGAGAAAATGTTTCACTTAATGGCCAAAAAAACTCTTTTAGCATTCAAAATTCTGAACATTAGTCGGTTAAATTTCAATCTAATCTTAAGATCTCAGAAATTTCACGATGAGTTTCGCTGTTCTTTCTGATGCACCCGGAGTGCCCATTAGCTCACTAAGCTGTTTGTATTCATCGAGCATCATTTGTCTGATTGTTCCCTTTGTAATCATCTTCAAGCTGTTGGCAATTGCGCTTTCATTGCACTGCTCCTGAATGAGTTCTGCGACTACCCTTTTATTCATAATCAGGTTAACTAATGAAATGAATTTGATCTTTACAAGTGCTCTGGCAATAGCTACAGAAATTTTGCCCCCACGATATACAACTACTTGCGGCACATGGAAAAGAGCGGTCTCCAATGTAGCTGTCCCTGAAGCGACAATAGCTACATGAGCTACATTTAGCAAGTCATAGGTTTCATTGAATACCAAAGTGATATCTTCAGTAGTACTAAACTGCTGATAATACTCCTCTGAAAATCCCGGAGCCGCAGCAACTACAAAGTGATATCCTTTAAAGCGTGAAGTAATACTGAGCATATCTGGAAGTAGCCGCTCAATTTCTTGTTTTCTACTTCCTGGCAAAAGGGCGATAATGGGCTTATCTGTGATCTGATGTATGCCTTTAAAATGTTCATTCGGAATAAATTGAGCGATCTCGTCCAGTAGTGGATTGCCAACATAATCAACTTCCATTCCCCAACCTTTGTAAAATTCAACCTCAAAGGGGAGAATACAAAACAATTTATCTACTACGCGTTTTATCCGAAGAACTCTTTTCTGATTCCAGGCCCAAACTTTTGGAGATATATAATAGCAAACTTTCAGCCCGTTCTTCTTCGCGAATTCAGCGATATTTAGATTAAAGCCGGGAAAATCTATCAGGATCAAAGTATCAGGTTGATAAGCGCGCACATCAGCCTTGCAGGCTTTCATATTTTTAAGTATGGTTAGGATGTTTAGCACTACTTCTGTAAAACCCATAAAGGCCATTTCGGCATAGTGTTTAACCAACTCTCCACCAACGGCTTTCATCTTATCGCCACCATAATAGCGGAATTCTGCATCAGGATCTTCAATCTTTAAAGCTTTCATTAAATTAGCGCCATGGAGATCGCCTGATGCCTCGCCAGCTATTAGATAGTATTTCATGTCTGATTGATTTTGTAGAAAAAGAAGGCAAATGCCCACATGAAAGTTGCACTGATTACGCCTCTCGCGGCCATCTCTTTATCTTGTTTGAAAAAGTAATGCATAAGTAGTGCATTGACTGCAATTGCAGCAATCAGCAAAAGGTCTGCCTTCGCTAAAAATGCAAATCTATGGATAAGATACCATGCAATAGAAAGCAGAAATGCCGGCAATACGATCCCTGCACCCAGACCTGCCCAAACAGAATTTGGAATATTCTTTCCTGGTTCTTGCATGCTTTGCTAATTATTGCCCTTCAACTTCAAACGTCCAGGAATTTAGTACAGGGATCGCATGATGAGCGGTGAGATCAAATTGAACTGGCACTACAGAAACAAATCCATTATCTAGAGCCCAAACATCCGTATCCTCGCCCTTGTCGTTGTTTTGAAAAACGCCAGTGAGCCAATAATATGGGCGTTGATAAGGATCCTTTCTTTCGTCAAACTCTTCAGCCCATTTAGCGTTTGCCTGGCGACATATTTTTATCCCTTTGAGATTTGCCCCTTTAGGGAAATTCACATTCAGCAATGTTGCCTGTGGCAGGCCATGCTCCAAGACTTGCAAAGAGATGGCTTTAATGAACTTTTTCGCATGACTAAAATCCGCTTCCTGGCTAAAATCATCCAGTGAAAAACCAATTGATGGAATGCCTTCAATTGCACCCTCAACGGCGGCAGACATGGTGCCAGAATAGATTACGTTTATAGAGTTATTAAGGCCGTGATTTACACCTGAAACACAGAGATCTGGCTTTTTCCCTTTAAATATTTTATTGACAGCAAGCTTTACGCAATCTACAGGAGTTCCAGAACATTTATACATTTCAACGCCGGGATAAAGGTCAACTTTATCAAAACGAAGTGGCTTTCCAATGGTAATTGCGTGTCCCATTCCAGATTGCGGACCGTCTGGAGCTACTACAACTACATTTCCTAAGTCCTGCATCACTTCTATCAAGTTCTTTATGCCTGGTGCGGTAATACCATCATCATTTACCACTAGGATGTTTGGTTTAATCTGCTGTTTTTTCATTTATAGGTACTCTTTTAATATGAATGCTGTAAAAGTACGACATCAATTATACACATTTTAATAATTTTTATGCCCCAATTATAAATCATAACGCAGTTTTATATATGTTTGATCATAACTTAATTTGACATGAAGAATAAACTGTTACTGCTCACCTGTTTACTTATAACAGGAAAGAGTATTATGGCTCAATCCACCTACCAATGGAAAACAGCTACGTCTGCCGGCTATACCTACAAATATGTGACTGGCGACCCTACAAAAACCCGTTTTTATACGTTAAAGAATGGCTTAACTGTGATCCTCTCCAAAAACATAAAGGAGCCTAAAATAGAATTCCGAATGGCAGTTCGAGCAGGTAGCAATACTGATCCTCGAAACGCAACAGGATTGGCCCATTACCTGGAACACTTGCTATTTAAAGGAACCGATAAATTCGGCACAATGGATTTTGAAAAAGAGAAACCATTGCTCGATAAAATAGATGCACTTTATGAGACCTATAATAAAACAACCGATCCTGCTAAAAGAAAAGAAATTTATGCAGAGATCGATAAAACATCAGGTCTGGCTTCAAACTATTCTATCGCGAATGAGTATGACAAAATGATCAAAGCGTTGGGTGGACAAGCATCTAATGCGCACACCTGGTACGAAGAAACTATCTATAATGAGGATTTCCCTTCAAATACCACTGATAAATTCTTAGCCTTACAAGCAGAGCGTTTCCGTAATCCGATATTCCGTATTTTCCATACAGAACTGGAAGCTGTTTATGAAGAAAAGAACCGTGGACTGGACAATGATGGCTGGAAGTTGGATGAAAAAATGTCTGAGCTACTTTTCCCTACCCATAACTACGGTCAGCAAACTACCATTGGAACCATAGAGCACTTAAAGAACCCATCATTAGTAGAGATCAGAAAATATTACAACAAGTACTATGTTCCGAACAATATGGCCATAGGTTTTGCTGGTGATTTTAATCCCGATGAGATGATCAAAAAAGTAGATCAATCCTTCTCATTCATGCAACCAAAACCACTACAATTATATACTCCTGCTCCTGAAAAGCCACGCACAAGTATACAAAAAGTAGATGTTTACGGCCCAAGTGCAGAAAGCGTTGAAATGTATTACAGAGGATATGCTCAAAGCACGAGTCAAAGCTTAATGCTTGACCTGATTTCCAGCATCCTTTCGAACGGTAAAGCGGGGCTTCTAGATATCAACCTGAATAAGCAGCAAAAAGTGTTACGTGCAAATGCCGGCTACCAACAAATGAAGGATTACGGTGTGTTTAGCCTTTCTGCGCAACCCAAACAAGGTCAAACCTTAGAAGAAGCACAGCAGCTTTTGCTAGCGCAAATTCAACTGCTTAAAAAAGGGGACTTTGATGAGAGTTTGATCAAGGCTACGGTAGCAAACACCAAGCTAAATCTATTACAGGCTTTTGACAACAACGCATACCGTGTTGAGGCAGCAGCGAACGATTTTATCTTAAACAGGGGCGTAAATTGGAATAAGTCACTCAGCACTCCTGATGATATGGCTAAAATCACCAAAAAGCAAGTGGTTGCCTTTGCGAATAAATTTTTCCTTGACAATTATGTAGTTGGCTTTAAACACAAGGGGGAAGATAAAACGACCGTTAAGGTTGAGAAACCACTGATTACCCCTATAAATCCAAATGCAGATGCTACTTCTGCATTCATGACCAAATTATTAGAGTCGCCATCAAAAGAAATTGCACCACAGTTCTTAGATTATAAGAAAGATCTTAATTTTGGTAAAGCAGGCATAGCAGATATAATCACTGTTCAAAATAAAGAAAATAGTATTTTCCGTCTTTCTTACCGTTTCGACATGGGGGCCTTCAACTATAAATTGGAGCCTTATGCGGCACAATACCTTACCTTTCTTGCTACAGATAAATACACAGCTGAGGAAATTAGTAAGCAATTCTATAACATTGCGTGTAACTATAATTTCGTTGTTTCAAATGAGACAGCAACAATCAACATCAGTGGTTTACAAGAGAATTTTGATAAAGCCGTAAGCCTGGTAGAACATATTTTCGCAAACTGTAAGGCTAATGAACAAGCCCTAAGCGATCTTAAAAGCAGAATTCTTAAATCAAGAGAAAACAATAAACTTAATAAAGGAGCAATCCTGAGTGGCTTGATGAGTTATGCACAGTACGGCGCAAGCAATCCTTACAATTTTGTTTTAAGTAATGATGAAGTAAAAGGTATGACATCAGAGCAATTGCTTTACATTTTGCATAACATCAATAACTACAAGCATACCATTACGTACTATGGTCCGCAAACGCCTGCTGTGTTTACAGCTGCAATCACCAAGATCCATAAACTGCCAAGTGAATTTACGCCAGCTGCTGCAGCGAAATCATTTACTTACACCAACAATACTGCTAATCAGGTTTATTTTGCAGATTACGACATGGTACAGTCTGAAATAAGATGGGTACGAAATGGTGGAAATTATGATCCGGCAATGGCTCCAAAAATCAGTTTGTTTAACAGCTATTTTGGTGGGGGAATGGGTTCAATCGTATTCCAGACTATCCGCGAATCTAAGGCCCTTGCCTACTCCACTTTTGCTGTTTATCAAACCCCTGATAAGCGAGATAAACAAACGGCAATGGTTGCCTATGTTGGTAGTCAGGCTGATAAAATGAACGACGCTGTAAATGGCATGAATGAATTATTGAATGTTTTGCCTCAGGCCGACAAATCTTTTGAAGCTTCAAAATACAATGCTTTAAATGGAATTGCCACTGATAGGATAACACAGGACGGAATTATTATGAGTTATCTTGCTGATAAGAAAATGGGTATTGACCATGATTCGAGGATAGATGAATTTGCAGGTTTAAAACCGCTAACTTTTGAAGACATTAAATCTTTTCATGCAGCCAACGTAGCAGGTAAGCCTTATAATTATTGTATTGTAGCTTCCGAGAAAAAAGTAAGTCTTCAGGACATGCAAAAATTCGGAACTGTTACTAAACTTAGTCTTGATCAGATCTTTGGTTACTAGATAATTTAATCTATAAAAAAAAGCTCCTGATTTTCGTCAGGAGCTTTTTTTATTGCTTTTATGATTACAAGCTCTTTATCCAGTCTACCAATTCATCTCTGGTTTTGCCAGTTTTTTGCTGAAGCTTTCCATACAATTCATCATCTTTTCCCTCCTCATATTTTAAATCGTCATCGGTTAAGTCAGCATAAGCCTGTTTAACTTTACCTTTAACTTCATTCCATTTTCCTTTTAATTCTAACTTATCCATGATAGTTTCTCTTTAGGTTTAACAATCGTTTGTGATAATTACAACAGACAAAGGGAAGTTATGTTTTACTGTTTTGCTTTTGAAATAATCTCTTCAACTACGGCGGGATCAAGCAGGGTAGTAATGTCGCCCAAATTACTGGTATCTCCTTCCGCAATTTTTCTTAAAATTCTTCTCATGATTTTGCCTGACCTTGTTTTAGGAAGTCCTGAAACGAAAAGAATTTTATCAGGCTTAGCGATTGCGCCAATAACCCGGGTAACCGTTTGTAAAATGTCCTTTCTGGTTAATTCTTCATCGTTATGCGAATTAGGGAAAATGACAAAGGCAAATATGCCCTGGCCTTTTACCTCGTGCGGAAAGCCTACAACTGCACTCTCTACTACACCGGCATGCATGTTGATGGCATTCTCCACTTCCGCAGTACCGATTCTGTGTCCTGATACATTGATGACATCATCAACCCTACCGGTAATTCTGTAATAGCCATCTTCATCACGCAAACACCCATCACCAGTAAAATACAATTCTTCATATGTAGAGAAATAAGTGAGGCGACAGCGGTCGTGATCGCCATAAAGCGTTCTCAGCATTCCAGGCCAGGGGAACCTAATGCAAAGATTACCACTCACGCCATTACCTGTCAGCTCTTTACCTTGTTCATCAACCAGCATTGGTTGTATTCCGGGTAAAGGCAGTGTAGCAAAGCTCGGTTTCGTAGGCGTAACATAGGCGATCGGAGAGATCATGATTCCACCTGTTTCGGTCTGCCACCAGGTATCCACTATTGGAGCTTTACCTTTACCCACATTTTCATCAAACCAATGCCATGCTTCTTCATTAATAGGCTCGCCTACGGAACCCAATACCCGTATAGAACTCATATCAATGCCATTTAAAGGCTCGAGACCGAAGCTCATTAAAGACCGTATCGCAGTCGGTGCCGTGTATAGGATATTAACTTTGTGTTTTTCAACGATCTGCCACATCCGGGATGCATCAGGATAGGTAGGTATACCTTCAAACATCAATGTGGTAGCACCTTGAGATAGCGGCCCGTAGACAATGTATGAGTGACCTGTTATCCAACCGATATCTGCAGTACAAAAGTAGACCTCATCCGGTCGGTAATTAAAAACGTTGGAAAATGTATATCCTGCATAAACCATGTAACCTCCAGTAGTATGGACCACGCCTTTAGGCTTCCCGGTAGATCCTGAGGTATACAAAATAAATAATAGGTCTTCTGCATCCATTTCCTCCGCAGGGCAATCTGTATCTACGAGTTTTATTTCATCTTCCCACCAAATGTCCCTGCCTTTGAGCATAGAAACAGGTGTACGCGTATGTGTTAAAACCACTACCTTTTCTACGGTAGGGCATGCAATTAGCGCGTCGTCGATAACTTCTTTAAGCTGAATCTGTTTACTACCTCTAAACGCTCCATCGGCTGTGATTACAATTTTACAAGCTGCATCGTTAATACGATCAGCAATAGATTTTGCAGAAAACCCACCGAAGACTACGGAATGAACTGCGCCGATGCGTGCACAGGCTAACACTGCAACCGCTAATTCAGGAACCATTGGCATATAAATGCAAACGCGATCACCTTTTTTTACTCCGTTCTTTTTTAATACGTTCCCAAAACGGCAAACTTGTTCATGAAGGATTTTGTAACTTAACGTGATGCTATCGCGACTTGGGTCGTTAGGTTCCCAAATGATCGCTGGCTTATCTCCGTTTTCTTCAAGATGCCTGTCTAGGCAATTTTCTGTAATATTTAGTTTTGCACCTTCAAACCATTTTATGTCCGGCTCTTTAAAGTTCCATGAGAGAACTTTGTCCCATTTCTTTTTCCATAAAAAATTTTCTGCAATAGTGGCCCAGAAGTTCTCAGGCTGTTCAACACTTAACTTGTAGGTCTCGTTATATTCTTCTAAAGATTTGATCTGCATATTTGGCATTGTTAAGAGCGTTAAATATAACAAATGAATACCATTGCAGCCAATTGCTTATATTTATTAATTAACGGCCGTGAAAAGAATCATCTTGTTATTTCTATTGATATTGGATAGCTTGTTTGGCAGACAGTATGCTGTTAATAGCCCATTAAAGATCTCTGATGATGGTCATTCCTTTCAACATTCAGATGGAAAACCTTAAAAGTACGTGACAGCTTTCAGAGATCAAGAAAATCATTTTGCCATGATATACCTAACTGTTGGAATAATGATGATGGTGAAAATTTCACGAACTATAACCAATGGTGATAAAATGCGTCGACGAGTAAACGTTGAAGAAATTATACTTTTTTTTTCAGTCAGAAGGCCTCATTTAATAAACCGATTTAGCCAATTTGAGAAGGAAGAAAAGACCGCGACACTAGCGATCCTAAATGATAATTTTTTCTATGCTCCTCATACTAAAGGTTGGATTCACACACAAAAAATAATTAATATTGCGCCATAACAGCAGTAATTATATTTTATATTTAATTAAATTAACATGAACAACAAAGTTGATGGCGTAGACGCAAAAATACTTGAGTGGCTCCAAAAAGATGCAAAAATGTCCGCCAAGGCAATTGGCGAAATTATTTGCCTGAGTCCTGGCGCTGTTTCAAAACGAATAAGAAAGATGGAGCGGAGCAAAGTTATTGTTGGATACTCATTGATTCTCGATAAAACTAAATTACTTAAAAGTTTTGCCGTATTAGTGATGGTAACGCTGAAAGTGAAATCTGAGAAAGTTCACCAAGAAATTGAGGATAGAGTTAATGCTTTTCCTGAAGTCATACAGAGTTATTGTATAGGCGGTGGAGTTGACTATATAATCCACTGTGCAGTTTCTGACATGCCAGCTTACGAAATATTTAATGCAAAGTTGACTGCTGCAATTCCATTTAAAAGTATAAATAGTTTTGTTGTCATCCAGGAATTAAAAAAGGTTCCGACCATCGATTTAAGTCACATTGACTCGTAATTTAAGAAAAATGGAAGCTCACATTAAACCTTTTAGTAACTAATTGAAAATATTTCAGATAGCTTCTTGATGATTACAAATATTTTATTGATATTTGCACACTCTTAAAAAATTAAGCGAAGAACAATTAACAATATATAACAAAGCATGTCTAGAGTTTGTGATTTAACCGGAAAAATGGCGATGACAGGTTTTAATGTTTCTCACTCAAACGTTAAAACTAAGCGTAAGTTTTATCCCAACTTACAACTTCAGAAATTTTATATTCCTGATGAGGATCGTTGGATAACACTGAAAGTATCTACTTCAGCTATCAAAACCATCAATAAAATTGGTATTACAGAAGCGATCAACCGCTTCATGAAAAAAGGATATTTGTAGAAACAATGGCTGATGTGAATCAGCCTAAATAATAAAGAAATGGCAAAAAAAGGTAACAGAGTACAAGTTATTCTAGAGTGTACAGAACATAAAACCAGTGGCATGCCTGGTATGTCAAGATACATTACTACTAAAAACCGTAAAAACACTACTGAGCGTTTAGAATTGAAAAAATTCAACCCGGTAATGAAAAAAGTAACGGTACACAAAGAAATTAAGTAATACATTTTTGTATTCAATTAAAATACAATCTATTTAGATCATGGCAAAGAAAGTAGTTGCAACCCTAAAAACGGGTAAAGGAAAAGAATATTCGAAAGTTATTACAATGAACAAATCACCGAAATCTGGTGCTTATTCTTTCAAAGAAGTTATTGTTCATAACGATCACGTTGCAGATGCTATCGCATCTAAAAAATAATATTAATATTTAATAATATTAAAGCCGTCCCTTTATTCTGGGAGGGCTTTTTTTGTTTTGTTATACATTCTTATGGGTTTATTCGATTTTTTCAAAAAGAAGGAAACTGCTCCCGACGCTCAGGAAGCTCTGGATAAAGGGTTAGAGAAAACTAAAACAGGTTTTTTAAACAAGATCACCAAAGCTGTAGCCGGAAAATCTACTGTTGATGATGATGTTCTGGATAATCTTGAAGAAGTTTTAGTAACCTCTGACGTAGGTGTTAGCACAACCTTAAAAATAATAGACCGTGTCCAGGGTCGAGTAGCGAAGGACAAATACCTATCAACTACTGAACTTAACGGTTTGTTGCGTGATGAGATCCAGCTCTTATTAGCAGAAAACAACAGTAATGATTTCCGAAGTTTTGAATACGGTGGCGATCATAAGCCTTATGTGATTATGGTGGTTGGCGTTAACGGAGTAGGTAAAACTACCACCATAGGCAAACTTGCTCACAAACTTAAGGCTGAAAATCTGAAGGTGGTATTGGGTGCTGCCGATACTTTTAGGGCAGCGGCAGTAGAACAAATTAAACTTTGGGGTGAGCGTGTGGGTGTAAGAGTTGTTGCACAAGCTATGGGTTCTGACCCTGCTTCCGTAGCTTTTGACACCCTGCAATCTGCTGTAGCTAATGGAGAAGATGTAGTTATTATTGATACTGCAGGACGCCTTCACAACAAAGTGGGGCTAATGAATGAGCTGGGCAAAATTAAAAATGTTATGAACAGGGTCGTTCCAGGTGCTCCACATGAAATTCTATTGGTGCTAGATGGCTCTACCGGGCAAAATGCCTTTGAACAGTGCAAACAGTTTACGGAGGCTACTGATGTAAACGCCCTGGCTATCACCAAATTGGATGGAACTGCAAAGGGTGGCGTAGTGATCGGGATTTCTGACCAATTTAAAATACCTGTTAAATATATTGGCGTAGGTGAAGGTATGAACGACCTTCAATTGTTCGACAAAAAAGCCTTCGTTGATAGTCTATTTAATTAATATTAAAAACAATACATGAATACCAAAACGATACCTTCCATAACACCGGTAAAAAAACCAAGAATAAATGTCATTACCTTAGGTTGTTCCAAGAATACCTATGATTCTGAAGTTTTAATGGGGCAATTGCGTGGTAACAGTATGGATGTTGTTCATGAAGCAAATAAAGTTGGAAAAGACGACATCATCGTAATTAATACTTGTGGCTTTATAGATAATGCAAAACAGGAATCAATTGATACAATTTTACAATACAGTCAGTTAAAAGATGAGGGCAAGGTTGGAAAAGTTATCGTTACTGGATGCTTATCAGAACGTTACAAACCTGAATTGGAAGCAGAAATTAAAAATGTAGACGCTTTTTTTGGCACAAATGACCTCAACAATTTACTGCATTCTTTGGGTGCAAATTACAAGCATGAACTAATCGGCGAACGCCTACTGACTACCCCTTCTCATTTTGCATATTTTAAAATTGCTGAAGGTTGTAACCGTCCCTGCTCATTTTGTGCTATTCCACTAATGAGAGGCAAGCACGTTTCACGTGATATGCAAGAGCTTGTTAACGAAGCAAAAATCCTCGCTGCAAATGGGACTAAAGAATTAATTTTAATTGCCCAGGATTTAACCTATTACGGATTAGACATTTATGGAAAGCGTAATCTGGACGAATTATTACGCAGGCTTTCCGATGTTCCAGGAATAGAGTGGATCAGATTACAGTATGCCTATCCTTCTGGTTTCCCTATGGAAATATTGGATGCCATGAACGAGCGGGAAAATATTTGTAAATACCTGGATATGCCTTTGCAGCACATCACAGACAATATGTTGAAGTCAATGCGCCGTGGTATCACCAAACAAAAGACAATTGATATTGTAAATCAGATTAGAGATAAAGTACCGGGCATTGCTATGCGTACTACTTTAATTTGCGGATATCCAGGTGAGACAGAAGCCGATTTTGAAGAAATGCTGAGCTGGGTAGAGGAAACACGTTTTGACAGATTGGGTTGCTTTACTTACTCTCACGAAGAGAAAACACATGCACATAACCTTATAGATGACGTTCCTGATGAAGTTAAACAAGAACGTGTTGATGCTATAATGGAACTACAACAAGGCATATCTTTCGACATTAATCAGGATAAGGTGGGTAACACTTATAAGGTTTTGATAGATAGGAAAGAGGGGGATTTTTTTATCGGAAGAACAGAATACGATTCTCCCGAAGTAGATAATGAAGTTTTAATTGATGCTACAACAGGCTATGCTGCAGTGGGTAGCTTCGTAAATGTAGAGATCGACCGTGCTGAAGATTTTGATCTGTATGGTCGGATTGTAAAATAAAAGTGTGATAGGATGAGTTGTTGTTTATTACCCTAAATTCGTTGCGATGCAGGCCAAATATATTTCTTACAAAGACACCAACGCATTTTCTGCAGCCGTACTAGATTACATGGGCGGCAAGGAACAGCTTAAACCCTTTTACAAATACAGCCCTAACTTAAAGGGCTTTGCTGAAGCAATACCTAACAGAAACTTTAAAGGCGATAGGGCATTGCTGGTAGACATTTTGCTGAAGCAATACGGTTTAATCAAATCAAGCAACACTGTTAAAGCAAACATCAATCTTCTGGCTGATGAACGTACTTTCACAATTACTACCGGTCATCAGCTAAACATCTTTACAGGCCCACTCTATTTCATATACAAGATTGTCACCGCAATTAACCTGGCAAAAGAGCTGAAACAAGAATTCCCTGACTATAATTTTGTCCCGGTTTACTGGATGGCAACTGAAGACCATGATTTTGAAGAAATCAACCATGTGAAACTGGAGGACAAAATGCTGACTTGGGAAAAAGAGGCCAGCGGAGCAACGGGAAAGTTGAATACGAAAGACATTGAAGAGGTGCTGATTGCCTATAAAGGCTTCCTAGGTATTTCAGAAAACGGCATGAAATTATCTCAATTGGTGGAAGACGCTTATACCAAACACGCCAAGTTGAGTGACGCTACAAGGGAACTTGTTGATAGTTTATTCGGGCGCTATGGATTAGTTTGCATTGATGCAGATGAGCCTGCGCTAAAAGCACAGTTTGCGAAGATTGTATATACAGACATTACGGAAGGACATAGCTCAAAATTAATCGCTGAGAGCAACCAGGCTTTGGAAGATTTAGGGTACAAACCGCAAGTAAACCCCAGAGAGATCAACTTCTTTTATATGACCGAAGGGTTGAGGGAAAGGATTATTGATGATAAAGGTTCTTATAAAATAAAAAACACCCAGCTTCGTTTCACCAAAGAGGAGCTTGAAAAAGAAATTAAAACCTACCCTGAACGATTTAGTCCAAATGTTGTGATGCGGCCGCTTTACCAGGAAGTTATTTTACCTAATCTCGCTTATATCGGTGGTGGCGCTGAGGTGACTTACTGGCTGCAGCTTAAAGCAAATTTCGACCACTATCATATTCCATTCCCCATATTACTGCTTAGAAATTCTGCTCAGTTTATTGATAAACGTAGCGAACAGAGAATGCATATCCTTGGGATTTCGCAACGCGATCTTTTTAATGATACGTTACAGTTGAAGAACGACTGGATTAAATCACATGTTAATCTACAACTCACGTTAAGTGATGAAGAGAAAGCAATCAATGGTGTATTTGAAAAAATAAAGGAAAATGCACTTACAATTGATAAGACACTGGCTCAATCTGCAGATGCAGCAAAAACCCGTGCCCTGAGACTGATCTCAAATTTGGAGAAAAAAATGCTACGCGCTGAAAAAAGGAAGCACACCACTTCATTAGCCCAGATTGAAAATCTTAAGAGCAAACTCTTCCCCTCTGATGGCTTACAGGAACGGAGTATGAACATCGCTCCAATGTATATTGAGTATGGGGATGGGTTTATTGATTCACTAATAGCCCATTTTAAACCCCTAGATAACCAGTTTACTATTCTTTTTGATTAAATGACCTTTTTAACCTTTACTGAAGTTCAATTACGCGAATTTACCGAGGCTGTATTCCTGAAAATGGGGTGCACAACACATGACGCTTGTCTTGCAGCTGATGTTTTGATAAAGTCTGATTTAAGAGGGATAGATTCTCATGGTGTTGCACGTCTAAGCGGCTACATAAGACTTTGGGAAAAAGAAAGGATCAATGCCACTCCAAACCTCAAAGTTGTCCACGAAACGTACACCACAGCCACGGTAGATGGAGATGCGGGTCTTGGTCTCGTTGTTGCCCCATTTGCGATGAAAATAGCAATAGAAAAGGCCAAACTCTACGGCAGCGGATGGGTGGCGGTTAAAAATTCGAATCATTTTGGGATTGCAGGTTACCATGCATTATTGGCAGTTGAGCAGGAGATGATTGGAATCAGTATGACAAATGCCAGTCCGCTGGTTGCTCCCACCTATGCAAATGAAAGGCTGTTGGGGACCAACCCAATGTGCTATGCATTCCCAGCGGGGAAGTTTCCTCCTGTTGTGGTAGATATGGCAACCGCAGCCGCAGCAAATGGCAAGCTGGAAATCGCACAACGTGCAAATAAACCTATTCCTGACGGATGGGCACAGGATAAAGATGGAAAAAATACTACTGATGCAAATGGACTTAAGGCAGGAGGATCATTATTACCGCTTGGTAGCGATAAAGACCACGGCAGTCACAAAGGCTATGGACTAAGCGCAACGGTTGACATATTATCTGCCGTACTATCTGGAGCCAACTACGGTCCATGGGTGCCTCCTTTTGTAGCATTTCTTGAACCATCTGCAAATCCTGTTGGAGAAGGCATTGGCCATTTCTTTGGGGCAATGCGTATTGACGGCTTTCGACCCGCGCAAGAGTTCAAAAATCATCTGGACAATTGGATCGAACGTTTCAAAAATGCTAAGACAATTGATCCTGATAAACAGGTAATCATACCAGGTGAGCCAGAATTTGCTTTTGAAAGTGAACGCAAAAAAAACGGCATCCCTTTGATAGATGCCGTTGTAAATGATTTAAACGAACTGGCCAAAAAATTAGGTATTAGCGGATTAAGCTAGTGAATTCCTTTTAGAATCCTGCTCCACCTTATCTTGCTCAGGAAGGATCCGTTGGTATCGTAACTCATCCAAATAAAGAGTGCCTTGCCAACAATGTGATCTTCTGGCACAAAGCCCCAATATCTCGAATCCAATGAATTATGTCTATTATCACCCATCATCCAGTAATAATCCATTTTAAAGGTATAACTAGTAGCTGGAACGCCATTGATTAGCCAACCATTACCGGATTTCTCTAACTTATTTCCTTCGTAAATTTTAATACAACGCTCATAAAGCGGCATCGTTGCAGAATCTAACTGTACGGTCCATCCTTTTTTAGGAATTTTGATTGGACCAAAATTATCTACATTCCAGTTTCTGTTTGGATCAAACGGAAAAACATCAGATTCACGCTCACCAGCGGCTTTAAAATAAGGCTTAACCGATTCCACAAAATCAAGTCCTCTTACCTTTTCCATCATCAGCTCAGATCCATTAAAAATATAACTCCTTTCCCCTTGCTGCGTGATATCTGGATCTGTGTCTCTTAGACTGAAACCCATTTCACTAAAGATGCCGAAGTTTACGCTAGCTGTTTTGAAAGTAACAATGTATTGGAAATTACCAGTATTTTTCAAAACCTCGGGCTTTCCGTTAACGGAAACTAAACCGCCGGTCATGCTAATCACATCCCCAGCGATCCCAATACACCTTTTAATGTAGTTTTCCCGCTTATCAACGGGGCGGGCGATAATGGTATATTGTGAATTGATCTGTTGCCAGCTACTGTTCCTCACCATTCTATAGTAATCATTGTCTTGCGCCTCTAAAGCCACCGTATCACCTTGAGGGTAATTAAATACCACCACATCATTATTTTTAATGTCTTGCAAGCCTGGTAAACGATGGTATTTCCATTGTACGCCGTCCCAGTATGCCTTTGTACCAGTTAAAGGCATGGTATGGTGTGCAAAAGGAAACGCTACTGGCGTCATGGGTATTCTTGGTCCGTAATTAACCTTACTTACAAAAAGGAAATCTCCAATAAGCAGTGAGCGCTCCATGGATCCTGTCGGTATGGTATACGCTTCAATAAAGAATACCCTGATGATGGTTGCGGCTATTACTGCGAAGAGGATGGCATCCACCCATTCGCGACTTTTAGTCTTTTTTTTCTTTGGCTTGGCAACCTTATCTTTTTGCCAGAATTTCCAACTCATGCTTTATTGCTATTTAAAATTAAATATATCAGTAATATTATAAAAACCTTGTCTATGTTCCAGCCATTCTGCAGCCACAATAGCACCTAGTGCGAAGCCGGAGCGACTATGCGCAGTATGCTTAAATTCTATCTCATCAACTTCAGAGCTATAAACAACGGTGTGTGTACCTGGAATATTTTCTATCCTATGAGATTCAATCAATAACTGTTCTTTTTTTACCACCTCTTCAAATGGCGTTCCTACCAGTTCATTAACCCACTCTGTCTTCCTATCCAGGTTATCGATAACACCTTCTGCAATGGTCATTGCGGTTCCACTTGGTGAATCCAATTTTTGGGTGTGATGAATTTCCTCCACCTGCACTTCATAAGCAGGAAAGCTATTCATCAGTTTAGCCAACACTTTATTCATATGGAAAAATATATTTACCCCAATACTGAAGTTTGATCCATATAACAAGGTATTGTTACTATTAAGACATTCATTTTTTACCTCCTGAAGCTGTCCGTACCATCCAGTTGTGCCTACAACTACAGGTAGGTTCGCCGTAAAACATGCGTAGATGTTATCCAATGCGGCATCCGGTGTGCTAAAATCAATTGCTACATCAGCCTTGCGAAGATTACTTTCTGTAAGGTCTTCCTTGTTGTCAACAGTAATTTTTAATACTACTTCATGGCCCCTGTCTAAAGCAAATCTCTCAATGATCTGCCCCATTTTTCCATAACCAAGCAATGCTATTTTCATTGTATGTCTGTCTATTTATAATAAACCCTGCAAAGGGCGTTTGAAATCTACTCCTTTAGTTGAGCTGGCTGCAAATATATTACAATGAAAGCGTAATCTTTAATCCGGGAGCAATGGAATTATTACCGTACATGCTGCCTCCATTTATTATACCGGGAGTAACTTTAAAAGCTACATCCCCAACATCAAAATACTTAAGGCGCGCATCAACATAAGCTTCTACAATATTGAGAAGATAAAGACCGGCCAGAGAAAAAATAACGACCTCACGATTTCTTCGGGCGTTATCTTTAGCACTTGTTAAACCTTCAGTCGGTATTCGAGCATATGGACTCAAAGGATTCACTACTCCCTTGTTGTCATTTCTGTCTATTAATTCTTGCTTATAGGCTTGGTAGGCTTTGTTATTATCAATATAGGAAAGTGTCAACAAAGTTGCACCAGTATAGATACCTGCTACTTTGGCCAGGCGATATACAGTAACTCCGTTTCCAATTTGCCCCAACCCTGGAACAATTGCCGATCTGAAAGCCGCCCGCCTCCCAGCAATTTTACCTGGGTTGATGTACTTAGCCTTTAGTGTATCGGTCTTTTTTGTCCTTGAAGTATCGGCAATGGAAGTATCACGCACATTAGATGGCGTTTTCACCTGAGCGCTTACCACTCCGGCTAACAGAAAAAGCAGAAAACAAAAAAGCAGGGATTTATGCATTACCAATCTAATAGTTCAAGAATGCGACTGAGGTCATCTTGTGAAACGAAAGGGATTTCTATTGCGCCTTTCCCATTTTCTGAGACTTTCAATTTTACACCAGTTGAAAACTTTGATGCCAGTTCCCGCTGAAGCTTTTGGTATTCAAAAGACATAGGTGTTGCTTTTTTCGCAGGTTTGACCGGCTCTTCATTCCCAAGATTCCTAACCAGTTCCTCAACTTTACGAACAGACAAGCCTTGTGCAATGATCTGATTATGTATTAGCAATTGCTTTTGCACAGAATCAACGCTGATTAATGCCCTGGCATGTCCCATTGATATTTTTTGATCGCGTATAGAGACTTGTATTTCTGGTGGTAATTTAAGCAAACGCAAGTAGTTGGTAACCGTAGAGCGGTTTTTGCCAACCCTATCTCCCAGTTGATCCTGTTTCAAGTTACACTCTTCCATCATCCGTTGAAAACTTAAAGCCACTTCAATAGCGTTAAGATTTTCTCTTTGGATATTTTCTATCAATGCCATTTCCAACATTTGCTGGTCGTTGGCACTGCGTATGTATGCAGGTATTTCAGTTAAGCCAGCTAACTTGGAAGCCCTTAAACGGCGCTCCCCTGAGATTAACTGGTAACCTCCATTTGGTTTTTTTCTAACAGTTATAGGCTGGATTAGTCCCTGAACACGAATCGATTCAGACAATTCATTAAGTGCTACCTGATCAAATTCAGTACGGGGTTGATATGGATTGGTTTCCACATCACTGATCTTAACGTGACCGATATTATTGCTATTACCCCCTTCTTGCCTGGTTTCGCTAACAGGAGCAACCCCATTGCTACCTTTTGGCGGGTTTACAGAGTCAGAATCATCTAAAAGCGCACTTAACCCTTTACCTAAACCTGTTTTTCGCTGAAAAGATGTCATTAAATATAAATTAAATAATAGCTGTTGTTTGGCTCTCTAATTCCTTTACCATTCCGTTCTTTCGAACGATTTCGCGTGCAAGGTTGAGGTAATTTATCGCTCCCTTACAATTGGCATCATGCATTATTACCGAAACACCATAACTTGGCGCCTCGCTTAACCGGGTGTTACGCTGTATAATCGTTTCAAAAACCAAATCCTGAAAATGTGTTTTCACTTCCTCCACGACCTGGTTAGAAAGTCGAAGACGTACATCATACATCGTCAGCAAAATACCTTCTATCTCCAGTTCAGGATTTAAACGGTTTTGGACAATTTTAATTGTGTTCAGCAATTTACCGAGTCCTTCTAATGCAAAATATTCGCATTGAACGGGAATAATAACAGAATCCGCTGCAGTCAGGGCATTAATGGTGATCAGACCTAACGATGGCGAACAATCAACAATAATAAAATCATACTGATCCTTTACCTTTTCCAACACCGCTTTCATCTTATACTCCCTGTTGTTGAGGTTGATCATTTCAATCTCGGCACCAACCAGATCAATATGTGCAGGGAGTAAATCTAAATTAGGAGTTTCTGTTTTTTGAATAGCCTCAGATGGCTCTATATCATTTATGATGCATTCGTAAATGCTATTTTTTATATTTCTCGGATCAAATCCAATACCTGAGGTTGAATTTGCCTGCGGATCCGCATCAACCAATAAGGTCCGATATTCCAGTACAGCCAAACTTGCGGCCAGATTGATTGATGAAGTAGTTTTACCTACACCACCTTTCTGATTTGCCAATGCAATAATTTTACTCATCTATTCTATTCCTATTTCAATTGTTGTGTAAGACTTGTTCTTTGCCCGATATAAATATGTAAAAAATACTATTTTTGCGATGTTCCGGGCGTATTTTACGGATAGCTAAGATACAAAGTAAATGATAATTTAATTACTTACGCCATAAGTGTTTTAAACATCTTATTAACAATTTAGACATGTTAACTATCATATCGGGTACAAACAGGGCCGGAAGCAACACCTTAAAAGTTGCTAAATATTATCAGAAAACCTTGGCTACAAAAGGCTTAGATTCCAGCATTCTCAATCTGGAAGATTTACCAGATAACCTGCTTGCCACTGATTTATATGGAAAAAGAAGTAAGGAATTCGCATCCATCCTAAACCGCGTTGCCGAAACAACTAAGTTCCTTTTTATCATACCTGAATATAATGGCAGCTTTCCAGGTGTACTGAAACTTTTCATTGATGCTTGTGATTTTCCTGAAAGCTTCTATAACAAAAAGGCAGCACTTGTAGGTGTTTCTTCTGGTAAATACGGAAACATACGGGGCATTGATCATTTTGGTGGTGTTTGCAGTTACCTGCACCTTCATGTGTTGCCTCTTCGAATTCATATCCCCACAATAAAAACTGAAATTGATGAAAACGGAAATTTCTATAAAGAAGACACTTTAAGGTTTACGGGAGAGCAAATGGATAAACTTATTTTGTTTTGAAACTGATCCAGGTATCACCCTCATTACCGAAAACAAAGTAGCCGGGATATAGCATTTCAGCAAGGTCTTCCAAAGACTCCACTATATCTTCTGCGTTGGTAGAGAATGCAGCTTCAGTATCCCACAAATAAACCCGGTTAAATTCTACAGCGGGCCATTCTTCATTTAGCAGGGCTGGCACTGCTCCCATCAAATGCAAAGCACTCTGCCCTTGTTCTGCGTAAATCAGTACTCTGGCAGCGGTTGCATCATATTGTAGTTCTCCGCCCGCCTCTTCCAACAATTCTCTAAAATTACCGACCAGCATATTATTTGTATCCAAACATACCACAGAAACCTTATCCATAAATTTGATTTTGTGCTGTATGATGTCTACACGCTCCTGAAGCTGTTCGCGCAGATCTTCGTCAGCAACTTCATTTATCAGTGCATTTAAAAAGGACATAATGATTTATTTCTTACTTTGTGCAAAATTAGTATTCCTTACCTGATGCATCGTATTATATTCAATATTTTTTGCGGACTGCTACTCACCTTTTTTATTTCCTGCGGCGGCGTTGTTTCCAGCAACAAAAAGAAAACATTTAATATGAATATAGATCAGGGATTGACTTCAATGGACCCTGCATTTGCCCGAAACCAAAACGCGATGTGGATGATCAACCAAGTCTTTAATGGCCTGGTGCAAATAGATAGTGTCTTAAATACTGTTCCATGTATCGCAAAATCCTGGCAAATAAGTAACGACGGGTTGATTTATACCTTTAACCTGCGTAACGACGTTTTTTTTCACGATGACCCTTTGTTCAAGGGCGGAAAAGGAAGAAAAGTTATTGCCTCAGATTTTACCTATAGCTTTTTCAGGCTCATTGACCCAAAAGTAGCTTCATCAGGGGGCTGGATTTTTAGTGATAAAGTTAAGGACATCAATAGCTTTAAAGCACTTAACGATTCTACTTTCCAGATACATTTGACTAAGCCATCTCCAGCTTTCATTAAGATATTGGCAACCCAATATTGTTCTGTTGTTCCAAAAGAAGTTGTGGAGCATTATGGAAAGGATTTTCGCAGTCACCCGATAGGCACTGGTCCATTTAAATTTAAATACTGGAAGGAGGATGAGATACTGGTTTTGTTAAAAAATGAACATTATTGGGAAAAGCTAAACGGAGTACAACTGCCTTTTTTGGATGCTGTGAAAGTCAGCTTCATCTCTGATAAGCAAAGCGCCTTCATGAACTTCATAAAAAAGGAACTTGATTTTTTTGATAAGGTTGACGGAAGCTACCGCGATGATATTTTGACGAAAAGCGGAAAGATGACACGTAAATATAGGGGCCAATTCAACCTTACCAAAAGCCCTTACCTATGCACAGAATATGTAGGTATTCTTGTAGATACCAATGTTGCCATTGCAAACAAATCTCCGCTGAAATACAAAAAGGTTAGGCAGGCCATTAGTTATGCTATAGACAAACCAAAACTGATCAAATACCTTCGTAACGGCGTTGGGATACCTGCAACCTCAGGCTTTATACCACAAGGCATGCCTGGTTTCGATAGTTCAATAGTGCATGGATATCATTATAATCCAGAAAAAGCAGCTAAGCTATTGGCAGAGGCAGGGTATCCTGATGGAAAAGGAATGCCTCAAGTTACGTTGAATACTTCTACAACCTACAAGGACCTGATTGAGTTTATACAGGGTGAATTGCATGCAATAGGTATCAATGTAAAAGTAGATGCAAGTCCTAGCGCAAGCTTGCGTGATCTGATGTCTAAAAACGAAGTTAATTTCTTTAGAGGCTCCTGGATTGCAGATTATCCGGATGCGGAAAACTACCTGGCAATGTTCTATTCGAAAAACAAAGTGCCCAACGGCCCAAATTACACTGCTTATTACAATAATGATTTCGACAGACTTTTTGAACAGAGCTACTATATTAGCGATGATAAAGCGAGGCATAAGCTTTATCAGCAGATGGACAATATGGTAATGGAATACGCCAATGTGATCCCAATATTTTACGACCAATCGGTAACCATGACCCAAAAAAATATTAGCGGGTTTGTTATAAACCCGCTAAATTTAATGATACTAAAAACCGTTAAGAAGAAATAGCTTATTGCTGCTGTACTCCGCCCATACCGCCACCTTGTTGCTGCTGTTCCTCTTTTTTCAAATCATCGTTCTTAACCGTTTTCTTTTGCGTAAACTTAAGCTTACCGAAATTGTAGCTAAAGTTGATACCAAAAGAGCGCAGCGGGTAATGAATATTAGTACTCTGAAGTGAAATTGCTGTCTGATTTACAGTTTTGATATTAAGATCCCTGGCGAAAGGATTTAATACATTAAGGCCAACTGTAGCTTTCTTGTTCAATATCTCTTTTTTCACTGCGCCACCATAAAAGTACATCATGTCAGTTTTGCCCTGAAAAGTACGTTTTGGCGAATTAATTACTCCCCAAAGCTCTGTGCTCCAGCCACCGCTAAAACCATATGCAGAACGAGCGAACAAGTTATAATTAACCAGCGTTCCAGTATTGATGTTGTTGCTGCTATTGTTAACCTCATAAGTATTCAAACCGAAATTACTCATCAATGTCCACTTTGGTTTAGGGTTGTAAGAGCCGAAAACGTTGAACCCGTAAGACCTGCTGGTACCAACATTGGTGTAGGTTGTTAAGTTCTTTCCATCTTCAATCGGCCTGATGGTACTTTCAATAACATCTTGGGTATTTCGGTAAAATATAGAAGCGTTAATAACAGAACCCTTTATAAATGTAGAATAACCAAGTTCAATATTATCAGTAAGCTCCGGAGATAATTTTGGATTACCTTCCATAGGGTTAAACACATCGCTTTCGTTTCTAAAGGGATTCAAATAGAACAAACTTGGGCGCTGTACTCTACGGTTGTAGCTCAACTTAAGGGTAGTCATCGGACTTAGGCTCCTTGAGATGATCGCACTTGGAAATAAATTAAAATAATGATTATCAAAAGGAACCGTATTTCCGGCAAGGCCATCTATTTTTGTATACTCTGCCCGTAAACCCGCTTTTGCCGTTATCTTTTTGGTAAGCTTAAATCCTATTACCCCGTATGCAGATGCCACATTTTGGTCGTAATCAAAATCTTGTGCTGCCTGATTGTAATCGCTGGTTATTTTTCTTGCAATTCCTTTAAGTCCGGTTTCTAATATGGTGGTTTTGCTAAACGGATAAACATAATCGCTTTGCAGTGTATATTCATTGTTTTTACCTGTATTGTTACCTAAAATGGTTAAAGAAGACGGTATGGTAATTCCTATAAACTCATTAGAGAAATCACTGGTATTTCTACCGGTAGATAGTTGCCCGGATACACTAAATTCCTCACCTTCCCTTTTAGTCGTTTTCCTGTAATCGGCAGTCCAGTCCATGTTTCTAAATCCCATATCCATATCTCTGATATTACGCGAAAGCACGTTATTTGCATTGATATCTGTGCTACCCGGACCACCATTTGAAAAACTGTTGAATTTTACATTCGTTGAAAAGTTGTTGTAAGCATTCAAATCATAATCCAAACCTGCACTTCCGTTATAACCAACACGCGACCATTTAGAATATCCATCCTGTGAAATGGTAGTTGTAGTTCCATTTACTGTTGATGTATTGAAGTTTTGTACATGCGAATTTTGAGGATAAGCATGGTTTAAACCCAAACTAGTAGTTAAAGCCAACCGGCCTGTTTTAACATTTAAGTTAAAAGCCCCGTTGTTAGATCTCGTACCTACCGAAGTATTGAGGCTGCCGCTTGTGCCTTCAGCATTGCTTTTCTTAGTAATGATGTTGATAATACCCCCAGAGCCTTCTGCGTCATATTTAGCTGAAGGGCTAGTAATTACCTCCACACTTTTTATTTGTTCTGCTGGGATCATTTTTAAGGCGTCGGCAACACTGTTAGCCATGGTGCCCGAAGGCTTTCCATTGATTAACACCCTAACTGCACTTCCGCGCAACTGAACATTTCCGTTCATGTCTACCGAAAGCATCGGCACCTTACGCATCACATCCGTAGCATCTCCTCCGGCATTGGTAATATCCGCTTCCGCATTATACACTAACCTGTCAACCTTATTCTCGATCATCGCTTTTTGGCCCACAATAGCCACCTCTTTCAAGTTGCTTTCAATAGCAGCCAGGTAAATGGTACCGGCATTGTAATCGGGTTTTTCCGGGCTAGTTGCTATTTTAACAGTTTTAGATTTATAACCCAGAAAGCCAACGGCCATTAGATAAGAGTCTGGTGCGATATTTTGTAGCACCACTTTCCCTTTTTCATCTGTAACACCACCATTAACTGATTTATTTGTTGTTGCTTTTGTTAATGCGATACTGGCATAATCAACCGGTTTTTTCGTCGCAGAATCAAGCACAATGGCAGTGATCCGGCCCACAACTTTTGGTTTTTGAGATGCCCCTCCACCCATCGGAAACTGCGCTTTGACAGTAGTGAACAGCCCTAATCCCGCAATTAAAAGTATAATTCTTTTCATATATTTTGTATTTCTTCAATTAGTCTGCGCAAGGTCGTATTTGTTACACTAAGACCCAATAGATTTTAGTCAAGCCTCAGGGAAAACTCGGTGAAATAATCCTTTTTATCGGTATAAGTTCCTTAGCAGTTACCCAAGCGCAAATGTTGGTTGTTATTCTAATTAGCCTTACCTTTGAGGCACTATTTATAACATGATTAAACTTTTTATTGCGGGTTACCCGCCAGATGTGCAGGATGAAGAACTGATCGAAATGTTCAGCTTTTACGGAATGATGCATAGTATTAACCTGATAGTGGACAAAGTAAGTCTAAAGCACAAGGGATTTGGTTTTATTGAAATGCTTGACCAAACAGGCGCGGATCGAGCCATTGCCGGATTACACGGCACTGTTTTTAAAGGAAGAAAAATTACAGTTAAGATTGCCGACGAGGACAGAGAAAAGAAGCCAAGAGTGTTTCGTCCAGGCAGGTTTGACAATCAGGCTCGTGTTAACGATCGGGATCATGAGGTAGTTACAAACACTAAACGCCCAAGAAAGCTGATTTCCAGATAACAATTAATTATATTTTCCTACTTTCGTTAGGCCTGGGTAAACCGGCATATAACCAACCTAACACAAGTATGAAATCCGTTTTTAAGAAAATCATCACTGCAGTCTTAGTTTTGCAATGCGGAATTGCAATGGCAGCAGATATCTCCATTAAGATCACTAAAAAGTACCTTAATTTTCCTATTTCTCAACGACAAAACAGGGCTGCAATGCGCCTTGAAGTTGACGGAAAATTGGAACAGTCATTTGTGATCCGGCTCTCGGCCGATCCTGAGTACTGGACTTTTACCGATGTAAGCGCATTTAAGGGAAAAACAATAAGGATTAGCTACGATGGTGACGCAGCAGGGTTAAGCAAAATTTATCAGGATGATAAAATTAACGGTCAGGATTCTATTTACCATGAAAAAAACCGTCCGCAATACCATTTTACCACCAGAAGAGGGTGGATCAACGACCCAAATGGAATGATTTTTTATGAAGGCGAATACCACCTTTTTTACCAGCATAACCCTTATGAAAGAGAGTGGGAAAACATGTCATGGGGCCATGCGGTAAGCAAAGACATGATACATTGGGATGAACTTCCCGTAGCGCTCCATCCTGATAAGCTGGGCACCATGTTTTCAGGATCTACAGTAATTGATTATCAAAATACCTCTGGCTTCGGCAATGGAAAAACCCCAGCAATGGTTGCAGCCTATACCGTAGATAATCCCGAGAAAGAAATTCAATGTATTGCTTACAGCTTAGATAAAGGGCGTACATGGACGAAATATGCCGCCAATCCAGTTATCGATTCCAAAGCAAAATGGAATAGCAAAGATACGCGCGATCCACGTATGTTTTGGTATAAACCTGGTAACCATTGGGTAATGGTGCTGAATGAAAGAGATGGACATTCCATCTATAATTCCAAAAATTTAAAAGACTGGACGTTCGAAAGTCACATTACAGGTTTCTGGGAATGCCCGGATTTATTCGAGTTACCAATAGATGGTGATAAAAGCAAAACAAAATGGGTAATGTACGGCGCTTCTAACACCTATATGATTGGTTCATTTGACGGAAAGACTTTTACTCCCGAGCACGGCAAGTATCAATATACAACTGGAACTATATATGCCGCACAAACCTTTACCAATATGCCTGAAAGTGATCCGAGGAGGATTCAAATAGGTTGGGGAAGGGTTCAGCAGCCAGGCATGCCATTTAACAATATGATGCTTTTACCCACTGAGCTAACACTAAAAACGACAAATGATGGACTCAGGTTGTTCAGCTCACCAATAAAAGAGGCTGAACAGCTTTTCGAGAAAGCACATGAATGGCCTACGTTAACTTCGGATGATGCCAACGCAAAACTGAAAGAATTTTATAATGCCGACCGGTTTAGAGTAAAAGCCACCATAAAGATGTCTTACGCCACCAGTGCTGGTTTTAATTTATTTGCCCAGCGAGTATTGGACTATGACATGAATTTCAATACGATAAATGGCGTGCTTTATTCACCGGAAAAAATTGGCAGTATGGAACTTACTGCGGATATATATGTTGACAGAACTTCTATTGAAGTTTTTATAGATGGTGGAAAATACTCTTATTCTATGGAACGCAAGCCTAATCCGGACAATAAAGAAGGATTACACTTCTGGGGAAATAATATAGAAGTTAAAAATCTGGAGATTTATAATGTTAAATCCATTTGGAAGTAACTTCTAAATAAGAATAGTGAATATTGTTAAATAACAATATTCACTATTCTTCCCTTTACAACAATAACTTTCTTAGGAATGCTACCATCCAAATATTTTTGCACGTCTGCATTGGCTAGAACAGCTTCTTCAATCTCCTTAACTTCAAGCGATAAATTGAGGTTTAAATTTAAACGCGTTTTACCATTTACAGAGATTGGGTAACTGAACTCGTCCTCAACCATATATTCTGGCTTAAATTGCGGGTATGTCGCAAAAGACAAACTTCCGGCCTCATTACCCAGCAATGTCCAAAGCTCTTCACAGATGTGTGGGGCATAAGCTGCAAGAACAACAACCAGGTCTTCTAGAACCTGTCTGTTTTTACATTTTAAGTCCGTCAATTCATTTACCGCGATCATAAAGCTAGACACCGAAGTATTGAACGAGAAACGCTCAATATCGTCCTGAACTTTTTTGATGATCTTATGCAAGGCTTTTAGCTCTGCTTTTGACGGTACAGAGTCCTCTACGTTAAATACCCATTGATCGTTATGGAACAAACGCCAGAATTTACGCAAGAATTTGAAAACGCCTTCTATGCCGTTTGTGTTCCATGGCTTACTTTGTTCCAGCGGACCCAAGAACATTTCGTACATACGAAGTGTATCTGCCCCGTAGTTTTGAATAAGCACATCTGGATTAACTACGTTAAATTTTGACTTTGACATTTTCTCAACCTCAACGCCGCAGATGTATTTCCCATTTTCCAGGATAAATTCAGCATTAGCAAATTCAGGTCTGAAAAGCTTGAATTTCTCAACGTTAAGTATCTCGTTTTCAACAATGTTCACATCAACATGAAGAGCAGATGTTTTGTAATCCTTTTTTAAGCCTTGTGAAACGAGTGTATTGGTGCCTCTTCCGGCATCATCCACCACGCGATATACAAAATTGCTTCTGCCCTGGATCATCCCCTGGTTAATCAGCTTTTTAAATGGCTCTTCTTCCTGAACGTAACCAAGATCTTTTAGAAACTTGTTCCAGAAACGGCTGTACAACAGGTGACCGGTGGCATGCTCAGCGCCCCCAATGTAAAGATCTACATCTTTCCAATAGGCAATGGCTTTTTTAGATGCAAAATCACTTTCGTTGTTGGCATCCATGTAGCGATACCAGTACCAACTTGATCCTGCCCATCCCGGCATTGTGCTCAGTTCATATTCATATTGATTTTCATAACTCCAATCTTCGGCTCTGCCCAATGGTGGCTCTCCGGTTTCTGTTGGAAGATATTTGTCAATTTCTGGCAGCATTAAAGGTAATTCCTCTTCTTTAATTAGATACGGCAACCCGTCCTTGAAATAAACAGGAATAGGTTCGCCCCAGTAACGCTGGCGACCGAATATGGCATCGCGCATGCGGTAATTGATTTTTGCTTTACCAACTCCATTTTCTTCAATCCAGGAGTTTAATGTCTGAATTGCTTCTTTGTAGCCCAAGCCATTTATAAATCCTGAATTGATATATGCGCCTTCTTTTGTTGGATCTGCCTGAATATCAATATCTTTTTGACCGTCTAAAATTTGTATAATAGGAAGGTTGAAATGTGTGGCAAATAACCAGTCGCGCTGATCTCCGCTTGGCACACCCATAACAGCTCCAGTCCCGTAACCAGCAAGCACATAATCCGCGATCCAAAGTTGTACGCGCTCTCCATTTACAGGATTGATTACATAGCTTCCGGTAAAGGCTCCAGATACAGTTTTGGTATCGGCCATGCGGTCAAGCTCAGATTTCTTTTTAGTTTGAGCAATGTAGTTGTCAACATCACCCCGCTGCGCTGGTGTAGTTAAAACAGCAACAAGTTCATGTTCTGGCGCAAGCACCAAATAAGAAACACCAAATATAGTATCAACACGGGTTGTAAATACTTCTATATAATCGGCAATGCCTGCCGGGGCATTGTCAATAGCAAACCTTACGCTCGCACCTACGCTCTTACCTATCCAGTTCCGCTGCATTTCTTTAACAGGCTCTGGCCAGTCGATCGTGTTCAAGCCTTGCAGCAAACGTTCAGCATATGCTGAAATACGCATGCTCCATTGCATCATTTTCTTTTGCTCAACGGGGTGACCTCCGCGTTCAGAATATCCGTCCTTAACTTCGTCGTTCGCAAGAACAGTTCCCAGTGCTGCGCACCAATTTACTGTACTTTCCCTTAAGTAAGTTAAACGGTATTTTAATAGCTCAGTCTGTTTCTGCTGACTGGACATCATAGCCCAATCGGAAGGCAGGAAGGTGCTTACATCTTCATCGCAAACGGCCTTTACATCGGCACTGCCTGAAGCATTAAATTTTTCTATAAGGGTAGTGATGTCTTCCGCACGATCAGTTTCCAGGTTATACCAGGAATTGAACAACTGCATAAAGATCCATTGGGTCCATTTGTAATACTCAGGATCGCTGGTGCGTACTTCTCTGCTCCAATCAAAAGAGAAACCAATCTGGTCCAATTGGGTGCGATAGGTGTTGATATTGGTCTCAGTAGTTAGTGCAGGGTGCTGACCAGTCTGTATGGCATACTGCTCAGCCGGTAAGCCGAAAGAGTCGTATCCCATAGGATGAAGCACGTTAAACCCCTTTAGTCTTTTATAGCGTGCAAATATATCTGATGCAATGTAACCAAGAGGGTGACCAACATGTAAGCCCGCGCCTGAAGGATAAGGAAACATGTCTAACACGTAATATTTAGGCTTTGAATTGTCTGTCTCTGCTTTGAAAGTTTGATTTTGAGCCCAGTGTTTTTGCCACTTCTGCTCTATTTCTTTAAACTGGTAATCCATTACTAATGTCTTGATTAACGCTGCCTCAGCGTGGTGCATTTTTTTGTGAGAGGCAAAAATAAGGAATTATGTCTGGTTTGGAAAGGATTAGTAAAATAGAGCTGGAGAGCCGAACAAAAAATGCCTTGGGCTCCTATTTTGCGGAACATTGTATATGCTTTTAGAACCGGAAATAAAGTAGGAAACCACACAGGCAATGCTAATATAAATGCAAGCGGAGAGGCCGAACAACTCGGCAGACATGGCAATGCAGGCCAATGGTGTTTTTGCAGCACCCGCAAATACAGCTACAAAGCCCATACCTGCAAGCAGGCCAACCGGCAACGGCAGAAATATAGCAAGAGCACTACCCAAAGTAGCACCTATAAAAAACAGTGGAGTGACCTCTCCCCCTTTAAAACCAAAACCCAATGTTAAAGCGGTTAAGGCTATTTTAAGCAGGAAATCTTGAGGAGCAGAAACGCTTCTGAAGGCTTCAGAAATGGATGGGATACCCAGACCAATTAATTTGTATAAAGCAAAAACAATAACCAGAACGGCCACTATAATACCCCCAACAAACGGTCTGGCCGGTGGATATTTGATGAGCTTGCTAACGCTGGAAACTTGATGAGTGAGTATGACAAAAAGAAGGGCTGATAGGCCAAAGAAGATACCAGCAAGTGCAGCTGCGCCTAATCCAACCAGGTTAATTGTAGGGATGAGACCAATGCTATAAGTTGTATGAGTTGTGCCCCACAGCTTGGTAATATAATCAGCACTATATGCCGCGATCACTGCTGGAACTATCGCTTTGTAAGGAAATTTGGCGATTAGCAATACCTCAATACCAAAAATTGCCCCAGCCAGCGGCGTGCCAAATACGGACCCGAAACCTGCACTTAATGCGGCGATGATAACTAGCACTCTCTCTTGGGTACTCAATTTAAACGGAGTATGAAGCTGATCTGCCGCTGAGGCCGACATTTGAAGCGCTGTTCCCTCTCGCCCTGCTGATCCACCAAATAAATGGGTGACGAGTGTACCAATTAGCACAAGAACCGACATTTTAAGAGGAATTACATCCTTTGGCGAATGAATGGTATCAAAAACCAGGTTATTACCACGCTCTACAGTTTTACCATAATGATGATAAATAAACCCGATGAGTAAGCCCGCAAGAGGAAGAAAATAGATTAAATACTGATGGTTATCCCTAAAACTGGTTACAAAGTTTAGCGCAGTAAGAAAAAATGCAGAAAGAGTACCGGCAACAACGCTAACGATGATCAACAGCAAGAACCACTTAAAAAGATATTTTATAGACATGCCGTTTCAAATATATAATTTTCTGTGCGCATGAGGGTAAGCGTTAAATAATGTTAAAAAGAAACCACGCTCTACAGATAAAAAGGATATAATTTACTTTAGTTGCTTATATTTTTTATTTTCGCAAATATAATTTACTAATACATGGAAGAATTTGAAGTGAGTGATGCTTCTAAGAAGACAAAGACCATTTATATTTCTACAATATTTAGTATAGCCTTAGTCTTACTAATGCTGGGAATGCTCGGATTGATATTGGTGCATGCTAAAAACCTTTCCAACTATGTAAAAGAGAATATCGTTCTCAATATCATTGTTGATGAGGGTGCAAAGGAAGCCGATATCCTTCAGTTTCAAAAAGAATTAAACGCAAATCCTGCGATAAAGAATACGCAGTACGTGAACAAGGATATGGCGGCAAGGAATCTGACCAACGACCTTGGCGAAGACTTTGTGAACTTTCTAGGTTATAACCCACTTTTGTCAACTGTTGACGTGTATTTGAAAGCCGATTTTGCCAATGCGAAAGGAATCGATGCACTCAAAGCAAGTATTTCAAAAAATCCGGTGGTTAAGGAAGTGATCTATCAGAGCTCGCTAATTGATATGGTGAACAACAACATCAACACAATTGGATTAATTATACTCGGCTTTGCTGCAATATTGCTCATCATATCCGTTGCTCTAATTAACAACACCATTAGGTTAGCAATTTACTCTCAGCGTTTTCTGATTAAAAGTATGCAGCTGGTTGGTGCTACCCGCGCCTTCATCCGCAAGCCATTTATTCTGCTTGCTGCATTGCATGGTTTAATTGCTGCCTTTATTGCCATATTAATATTGCTTGGACTGCTTTACTACGCCCAACGGGAAATTCCGGAAATTGTGATATTGAGAAATTATACAGAATTCGGTATTGTGCTCCTTGGTTTAGTTGGTGTAGGTATTTTTATAACAGCCATCAGCACCTCCTTTGCGGTTAGCCGGTATTTACGTTTAAAAATTTACGATCTTTATAGATAATGATAGAAAAGAAAGCAGCTCCTGCAACGCAGGAAAACAAATCAGAATTGGTTTTCACCAAAAAGAATTATCAGCTACTACTAATCAGCATTGCAATTGTGGTAGTTGGCTTTATTTTAATGATGGGTACTACAGATATCTACGACTTTAGAAAAACCTTATTGGCGCCAATGGTGGTGTTATTTGGTTTTAGTTTCGGTGTTTACGCCATCCTAAAGAAGTAGTTTCATGAATTATTTACAAGCCATTATCCTTGCTGTAATAGAAGGACTGACGGAGTTTTTGCCTGTTTCTTCTACCGGCCACATGATTATCGCTTCTTCTTTTATGGGTATTGCTTCTGATCCTTTTGTGAAATTATTCACCATTGCAATCCAGCTGGGCGCTATTCTTTCTGTTATTGTTCTGTACTTCAAGCGCTTTTTTCAAACTATAAATTTTTATATAAAACTTATCGTTGCTTTCATACCCGCAGCAGTTTTTGGATTTTTGTTAAGCGACAAGATTGACAAAATGCTTGAAAGTCCGCTTACGGTAGCTATTTCCCTGGTAGTTGGAGGTATTATTCTGCTCTTTGTGGACAAATGGTTTAATAAACCAACCATTCTTGAAGAAAAGGATATCACCTATCTTACTGCTTTAAAAATCGGTTTCTTTCAATGTTTGGCTATGATTCCGGGTACATCAAGATCGGGTGCAACTATCGTGGGTGGGATGTATTTAAACGCAAGCCGAAAGGTAGCTGCAGAATTCTCCTTCTTTTTAGCAGTACCAACAATGTTCGCGGCAACCGCTAAGAAACTACTTGACTTTTATAAAGAAGGACATACCATTTCCTCTGAACAAATTCAATTACTTGCTATTGGCAATATCATTGCATTTATTGTAGCATTGCTTGCTATCAAAAGCTTTATCGGCTATTTGAATAAAAACGGATTTAAGATGTTTGGATGGTATAGGATTATTGCAGGGATCATCATTATCATATTGCTGCAAACTGGTCACAACCTGCAAATTATATAGTATTAATTCCCTTTAACCTACCATTTTGAGTGTCGAAGAAATAGAAGAGAGAACTTTTAATTTTGCTGATGGTGAGCTTCTGCTCATTAACAAACCGTACCAATGGACCAGCTTTGACGTGGTTGGTAAAGTAAGAAATTCTTTAAAGCCGCTTAAACTGAAAGTAGGTCATGCAGGCACATTAGACCCGTTGGCTACAGGATTACTAATCCTTTGCACAGGCAAGCTGACTAAACAGATTGATACATTCCAGGCAGAAGAAAAAGAATACACCGGCACAATGATCCTTGGGGCTACTACCCCATCTTTTGATCTGGAAACAGTGATAGAACAAGAATTTCCATTGGATGGAATTACTAACCAAGCCATTTACGCAGCTACTGCCCCATTCATCGGCGACATACAGCAATATCCGCCAGCACATTCTGCTGTAAAAGTTAACGGCGAAAGGCTATATGTTAAAGCAAGACGAGGAGAAGAAACAGAACTCCGACTGCGTTTTGTAACGGTATCCGAATTCGAAATTACCAGGATTGCATTACCAGAAATAGATTTTAGAATAGTTTGCAGTAAAGGTACTTATATCCGCTCGCTGATATCTGATTTCGGGAAACACCTGAATAACGGGGCATATTTATCAAAACTTACCCGTACCCGCAGCGGCAACTTTTTATTAAAGGATGCTTATGAGGTAGCCGATCTGGTTAGTTATCTTCGTAATAAATAAAATCCATTATGGCAGCTCAAGCAAAAAAAAACGTCAGACATCTTAAGGAGCTTCTTTTGGTATGCCTGGGAATTGTGTGTGCCTGTTTTGGACTGAAAAGCTTTTTAATGCCCAATAATTTTGTGGATGGTGGAGTTACCGGAATTTCATTATTGATAAGCCGGTTAACAGGTTTAGAACTTTCCTACCTTATTCTCGCCATAAATATCCCATTCATTATCTTAGGATTTAAACAAATAGGCAAAGGATTTGCTTTTAAAACCGCTATCGCCATCTCGGTTCTAGCTATATCATTACACGTCTTACCATTTGAACCTGTAACTAGCGACAAATTGTTAATCGCTGTATTTGGCGGCTTATTCTTAGGTTCAGGGATTGGTTTGGCTATGCGTGGCGGATGCGTTATTGACGGGACTGAAGTACTGGCATTGTACATTAGCAGGAACAGCATCCTAACGGTAGGTAATATTATTTTGGCACTCAATATTTTAATATTTGGGTTTGTTGCCTATTTCTTGAACCTTGTAACAGCAATGTATTCGATACTGACATATTTATCTGCCTCTAAGATGGTAGATTTTGTAGTAAACGGACTGGAACAATACACGGGTGTAACTATCATTTCCGATAAGAATGACGACATCAAGAAGATCATCACAGATCAAATGAAACGCGGCGTTACGATATACAAAGGCGAAGGTGGCTATGGGATCAAAAAAGACATAGATATCTTATATACCGTTGTAACCAAGTTGGAGATGAGCAAATTGCAAAACGAGATCAGGCAGATTGATCCTGATGCTTTTGTGGTGCAGCAACAAATTGCCGATATTAAAGGCGGTGTAGTAAAGCGCCAATCTTTACATTAATAGAATTCCCTTGAAGATATATAATCATTTCTCTGAATTTAAAAAGCTAGACAATGCTGTAGTAACTATAGGCACCTTTGATGGGGTGCATTACGGACATCAGAAAATTATTAACCGACTTTGCGAACTTGCTAAAGCTACCGGTGGTGAATCCGTAATCCTTACTTTTTTTCCTCATCCCAGACTGATCATCGATCCAGAAAATCAGAACCTGAAGATGATCAACACCATTGATGAAAAGGCTAAAATATTGGCAGGATTGGGTGTAGATCATTTGATTATAACCCCATTTACCCGCGACTTCTCTAACCTGTGCCCTGCTGATTACATTAAAAACATCTTAGTCGACACAATTGGGGTTAAAAGCATTATAGTGGGTTATGACCATCGTTTTGGGAAGGACAGGCTTGGCGGAATGAAAGACCTGCAGGAATTTGCCAATTTATATGACTTCAAGATTGAGGAAATAGCAGAGCAAGATATCAATGAGGTAGCGGTTAGCTCAACAAAGATCAGGAATGCATTATTGAACGGAGAGGTTTCATTAGCGGCAGAATTTCTTGGTTACCACTTTTCTATATCCGGCAGGGTAATTAAAGGAGATAAAATTGGAAGGACAATTGGTTTTCCTACTGCCAATATATTTGTAGAAGAGACTTATAAATTGATTCCATCTGATGGGATTTATGCAGTAACCGTAGAACTCAATAACGAAATTTTTAAAGGCATGGCTTATATTGGTCAGCGCCCAACTATTAATGGAATGACCAGGAATATAGAGGTTAATATTTTCGACTTTAACCAGGAAATTTACGGACAATCAATCACCATGGATTTCCTGAAATTCTTAAGGCACGACGTTAAATTTACGGGTCTGGAAGCCTTAAAAGAGCAACTTCATAGAGACAAGGAAGCCACAATAGACTTCTTTAAAAACAGGTAGCATAACATAAAAGGGGCTTAAATATGCGGAAAAGGCATATTTTTTCATTATATTTACGAAAACCCCTTATTATTGCCTATGCACTTACCCGATTTAATTGCCGATTTAGGACTCATACTTGCCGCTGCTGGGATCACTACACTGATCTTTAAAAAGATAAAACAACCCTTAGTTCTTGGCTATATTTTGGCTGGTGTCTTGGTTGGTCCGCATCTTGATTTTTTACCTTCCGTTAGCGATAGTAAGAGCATTAATATTTGGGGAGAAATAGGGGTAATATTCCTTTTATTTAGCCTGGGGCTTGAATTTAGTTTCAAGAAACTGGTTAAAGTGGGCGGCTCTGCTTCCATTACTGCGATAGTTAAAGTAGGCTTTTTAATATTAGCCGGTTATGGTATTGGAAAGGGAATGGGCTGGTCAAATATGGACGGACTTTTCCTCGGTGGAATACTATCCATCTCCTCTACGATGATCACCATTAAAGCATTTGAGGAGTTGGGTATAAAGCATAAAAAATTTGCAGGCCTTGTATTCGGTGTATTGATTGTGGAAGACTTAGTAGCAATTCTGTTGTTGGTTTTATTCTCTACACTGGCAGTCAGTCAGCAGTCTGCCGGCTCAGAAATGTTATTTTCTATTCTTAAGTTAGGCTTCTTCCTTGTCCTGTGGTTTTTAGGCGGTATATTTTTGATACCAACTTTTTTAAAAGCCACAAAGAAATTAATGAATGATGAAACCATGTTAGTGGTTTCACTGGCCCTTTGCCTGGTTATGGTTTTACTTGCTGTTAAAGTTGGTTTCTCGCCAGCTCTGGGAGCCTTTATTATGGGATCTATTCTTGCAGAAACAACCCAGGCAGAACGCATTGAGCATTTAACAAAATCTGTTAAAGACTTGTTCTCGGCTGTGTTCTTTGTATCTGTTGGTATGCTGATTGATCCTGCGATGCTTGTTAAATATGCTACGCCCATTATATTGGTAACGTTAGTAATTATTTTGGGAAAGGTAGTTTTTACTGTCCTCGGTGCGTTGTTGGCAGGACAGCCCCTTAAAACCTCTGTACAGGCCGGTATGAGTCTTGCACAAATTGGAGAATTCTCCTTCATTATTGCAACGCTTGGAGTTACTTTAAAGGTTACGAGTGATTTCCTATACCCCATCGCAGTTGCGGCTGCTGCAATTACAACTTTTACCACACCATACCTCATAAAACTATCAGAACCATTCTACAAGTTTCTTGTGAAAATTTTGCCTGCCAAATGGCAGGACGCGATTGGAAGATATAGTACGGGTACAGAAGGGATTACTAAGCTGAGCGACTGGAAGATACTGCTCCGGGCTTACGCTTTTAACACTATTATACACTCCGTAATTATCATTGCTATAATATTTTTGGCATACCGTTTCTTACAACCCTTTATACAACTAAATATTGCATCTGGTCTAAACGGAACGATTATCAGCGTAGTGGTTTCTTTTGTACTGATGGCCCCATTCCTTTGGGCTTTATCGATAAGGAGGATACAACGCACAGCTTATTCCCACCTGTGGCTAAATAAACGATACACAAGAGGCCCGTTAATTACCATTGAGGTAATGAGGATTGCCCTGGGCGTTTTCTTTGTTGGTTTTTTGATGTATGAGTTCTTTGATACCCTGATTGCAGCATCAATTGCACTTTTGTTGATCATAATTGGTATGGTGGTCTTCTCAAGAAAGCTGCAAGCCTTCTACGATCAGTTAGAAAGAAGGTTCCTACTGAACTTAAATGCAAGAGAAGCTCAAAATGCACAACCTGAAATTTTGCCATGGGATACCCACCTGTCTGAAATGACAGTAGCACCTGAATCGCTACTGGTGGGTAAAACTTTAGTTGAGCTTTCTGTAAGAGAGAAATTTGGTGTGAACATCGCTTTAATTGAGCGCGGAAAAATCATGATCCCCACTCCCGGAAGAGACGAGCGGTTATATCCTAATGATAAAGTTTTGGTAATCGGAACCGACGATCAGTTAGCTGCTGTTAAGGAATTGTTTGAAACTGGTAATGATGAGAACAAAGAATCCACCTTTCCTAAAGAGGACATGGCTTTACAAAAGATCATTATTAATAGTAACTCTCCGGTTTACAATCAAAGCATTCGTACTTCTGGAATACGGGAAGCCACTCAGGGACTTGTGGTAGGTATTGAGCGTGCTGGCGCAAGGATTTTGAATCCGGATTCAGATCTTATATTTGAAAACGGCGATGTAGTCTGGATTGTGGGGAACAATAAAAAGATCCCGCAGTTGTTAAAATAGCGCGAAGCATCCCGAGAAATGAAAATAGATCAGGAAAAGAGCGAATTTTTAGATGAAATGCTTAACCATTGGCAACATCAACAATTGCTATCAAAGGAGGATGTGAAACGGCTTAAAGAAAGCTATGAGATAAAAACTTTCGATTGGAGACGATTGGCACAATATTCTTTTTGGATTGCAATGGCCTGTGGTGTAATTTCTCTCGGTGCATTATTAGTAGACGAAAAAATATTGAATTACTTGCGTTTCATCTTTGACGCGTCAGACTTGATGATCAGTGTAATTTCGGCAATCGCGGCTGTACTTATTTATTATTTTGCCTTTAAACGAAAAAAATCCAAGTCTCATCAGGTGTTTAGTAACGAGGCCCTAGTTTTTAGTGGGATTATGCTAACTGCGAATGCAATCGCCTACCTCGGCAAAGCATTAGATAACGGCAGCTCGCACTTCTCGTTGCTAATACTGGCCTCTGTATTTATCTATGGTATTCTAGCCTATGTTTTCCAATCCAGACTAATCTGGGCTTTTGTTTTACTTTCTCTTGGCGCCTGGTTTGGAACAGAGACGGGATATCTATCCAGGTGGAACTGGTATTTCATTGGTATGAATTATCCTTTAAGATTTGTTCTGTTTGGACTAGTAACTACAGCTGCATCATTTCTAATTAGAAAAATTGAAAAGATGGAGATTTTTTTCCAGGTAAACTACATCGCGGGGATGGTATATCTCTTTGTTTCACTATGGATGCTTTCCGTTTTTGGAAATTTCGGCACGCTTGAAGAGTGGTATGGCGTTAGGCAATTAAGTCTATTCTACTGGGGAATTATCTCTGCCGCCGTATCTATCCTCAGCATTTTTATAGGGTTGAAATACCGTGACGACATCGCACGTGAATTTGGCATCACTTTCTTATTTCTAAATCTATACACAAGGTATTTCGAATACTTTTGGGACAACTGGAACAAGGCATTATTTTTTAGTGTATTGGCTGTTTCTTTTTGGTTTATAGGACGACGGGCAGAAAAGATATGGAATCTGGAGTTCCTAAAGAAATAGCCTACTTAAGTAAATGTATGTAAACAATTTTGCAGATGTGATAAGCAGACAAGGCGAAGAACAGCAAAGCAATACCCTTGTTTACTTTGTAACTGGTAAGTGCAAATTTTTCCTGCACATATTGTGCAAACCTCGCAAAGCCATACAATGCTACTGCAGCACCCAAACCAGAACCAATACTAAAAATCGATAAAGAAAGATAACCAGTATTGATGTACTCATGAGAAATAAGGTAGGTGCCAACAAATAACCAATACGGAATTTGCATTGGATTGATCACCCCAAGCAATAAGCCATACCTGATGCTGTCTTTCTTTGAATAATCATTTTTAGGCATTTCTTTCCTGGAGCGCCAAGTTATCACTCCCAGTATACCGAACATCAAAATCATAATCACATCAATAATGTCTCCCAGTTTGATTTCACTGGACAGCCATTGAACGAAGCGCATAACGCCGAATGTGAATAAAACCTCCACCGAAGCAAAAGCTGCAATGAAATATAATGCTTGCCTAATACCACGGGTAATCGTGATCTGAACCACAGTAAGATTGATATTTCCTGGTGGAATATATCCAACAAGATTTAAAATGATTCCGAGAAAGAGTGTCAAAAAAAGCATTTGCGAAGATACAATTATTTCAAATGCGCCTTCAAATACTTCGCTGTATAGGAATCTTTGATCTTCACCAAATCCTCAGGAGTACCTTCAAAAACCACATTACCACCTCTATCTCCTCCTTCAGGACCAATATCTATCACCCAGTCTGCGGATTTAATCATATCCATATTGTGTTCAATGACCAATATCGTGTTGCCCTGTTCTATCAAAGTATTTAGGGCAATTAATAACTTTTTTATATCATGAAAGTGAAGGCCCGTAGTAGGCTCATCAAAAATAAAAAGTGTTTTATTGGCATTATTACCTTTAATTAAAAATGAAGCTAGTTTTATTCGTTGTGCTTCACCACCAGATAAGGTATTTGAAGATTGTCCTAAATGAACATAACCCAAACCTACATCAACCAGAGGCTGCAGTTTATTTAAGATTTTTGTTTCATTCCCGAAGAAAGCAACAGCTTCATCAATAGTCATGTCAAGGATGTCGGCAACATTTTTATCCTGGTAAACCACATCTAGCACTTGCTGTTTGAACCTTCTTCCTCCACAGGTTTCACAAGGCAGATAAATATCTGCCATAAACTGCATTTCTATCTTCACTTCTCCCTCACCCTGGCAAACGTCACAACGGCCGCCTTCAACATTGAATGAAAATGCTGCAGGCTTTAATCCGGCTGCCTTTGATGCAGGCAAAGCTGAAAATAGCGCTCTAATGTCGTCCCAGGCTTTAACATAAGTTACCGGATTGGATCTGGAAGAGCGTCCAATTGGATTCTGATCCACCATTTCCACCTGACTAACCAATTCGTAGTTACCAAAAATTCCATCATAGGCACCAGTTTGCTCTCCTGAGTAATTTCCAATTGCCTTTTGAAGTGCTGGATAAAGTATCTTTTTGATCAAACTGGTTTTCCCAGAACCAGATACACCACTTACCACCGTAAAAACACCTAATGGAAACTTAACATCAATGTTTTTTAGGTTATTCTCCCTGGCACCCTTGATCATTACGTGGTCTTTCCACGCACGTCTTTTTCCGGGCACAGCAATCTGTTCCTTTCCGGAAAGGTATTTACCGGTTAAACTATTTTTGTCTTTAATGATCTGGTCGTAAGTGCCACTAAAGACCAAATTGCCACCATGGGTTCCCGCCATTGGCCCTATATCAATAATATGATCAGCCGCCCTCATCATCTCCTCTTCATGCTCTACCACCAATACCGTATTACCAACATTTCTTAAGGAAACAAGGACTTCAATTAACTTATTGGTATCTCGTGGATGCAAACCAATACTAGGCTCGTCCAATACGTAAACCGAGCCAACCAGACTGCTTCCAAGAGAGGTAGCCAGATTGATGCGTTGAGATTCTCCCCCAGATAAGGTATTGGAAAGTCGGTTTAAAGTCAAATACCCTAAACCAACATTATTTAAATAGAGAATACGATTAGATATTTCAGCTAGTAACCGCTTGGCGATTTTCGTTTCAGTAGTAGAAAGTTCAAGGCCATCAAAGAAATTGAGAATGGTTTCCAATGGCATCAGAACCATATCAACGATTGATTTGCCATTGATCTTAACATATGACGCATCTTTTCGAAGTCTGGAACCCTTGCAATCCGGGCATACAGTTTTCCCCCGGTATCGGGATAACATAACCCGGTACTGAATTTTATAAGTCTGTTCTTCAAGTTCTTTGAAAAAAGCATCCAAGCCTTGAAAATGACTATTACCTGTCCAAACTAATTTTTGCTGTGCTTCAGTTAGTTCGTTAAAAGGTCTATGAATTGGAAAGTCGAACTTAGCAGATGTTTTAATTAGCTTGTTCAGCCATTCTCGCATTTTTTCGCCTCTCCATGGAGCAACGGCATTATCAAACACACTTTTGCTTTTATCTGGAATCACAAGATCTTCGTCTATCCCTATTACATTGCCATAGCCCTCACACCTTTTACAGGCTCCGTAAGGATTGTTGAAACTGAAAAAATTTGGAGTTGGCTCTTCAAAACGCATCTCATCAAGCTCAAATCGGTCACAAAAATGCCTCTGTTCTATACCGTAAGCCACATAACAATCACCTTTACCTTCAAAAAAAGCAGTTTGCACGGAATCAGCTATACGACTAAGTGTTTCCTCTTCATTGTTAACAACGATACGATCGATAAGTATTTTTACAGTATGTTCATCTTGCAGTTCAAAATCAACAAATGACTCGTCTTCAAGAATGTTTTCTATCTTTTGAATAGTATCCTGATAGGAAATTCTTAAAAATCCTTTTTGAAGCAACACAGCCAATTCTTCTTTAATGGAGCGGTTATTATGTGGAAATAACGGACAAAAAATAGTTACCGTAGCATCATCCCCTAAACTAATAATAAAATCTACTACTGTACTTACGGTATCTTTCTTGACCACATCACCCGATATTGGCGAGTAGGTTTTGCCAATTCTAGAGAAAAGAAGTTTCAAATAATCATAAACCTCTGTTGATGTTCCTACAGTAGATCTTGGATTAGAAGTAATAACTTTCTGTTCAATGGCTATAGCAGGAGCGATACCTTTAATATAATCTACATCAGGCTTATTCATCCGCCCCATAAACTGCCTGGCGTAAGAAGAAAGGCTTTCAACATATCTCCTCTGACCCTCCGCATACAGCGTATCAAATGCTAAAGAGGACTTCCCTGATCCTGACATTCCTGTAATAACAACAAGTTTATTTTTTGGAATGGCAACATCTATGTTTTTGAGATTGTGTACTCTGGCACCCTTTATGATAATATGTTTATGCGGATCTTTATCTATTTCTTTGCTCATTGATGTTTTGATGGAAGCTGCAAATATACCTGAAATATTGGACATGCAGTTTTGAAACAATAGGCTAAAATGATGCCACCGGAAAAGGAATTTTATTTTTTAACATTTTTTATATTGAAATCTGATAAAAAAATGCTTCTTTTGAATTAATAACTGTTTAAGCAATTCACACATCTAACATTAATAGGAGAATCGATATCGAATCAAACATCTACTAAGTATTTTTTTAGCAAACAGCAAGGGAATTTAGTAAGGGGACTCCTATGAAACTACAACATTATAACGATCAGGATCTGATAAAATTATATCTAAGCGGAGAAGAATCTGTTTTAGAAGAACTTTTACGCAGGCACAAATCAAAGATCTACACTTCAATATATCTGTTGGTTAAGGACCAATATTTAGCAGAAGACATTTTTCAAGACGCTTTTATTAAAGTCATTAATACTTTAAGATCTGGCAAATACAATGAAGAAGGTAAATTTTTACCATGGGTAATGAGAATTGCCCATAATTTGGTAATAGATTACTTCAGACGTGAAAAAAGAGCTCCGATAATTACCAGTGCAGATGGCACAGATGTCTTTAACCTTTTACAGTTTCAGGAAGAAAGTGCAGAGGATAAGATTCTGAGAGAACAAACGCATCTCGATCTTAGAACAATGATCAGGTTATTACCAGACGACCAAAAAGAGGTTTTGATCATGCGCCATTATGCAGATCTTAGCTTTAAAGAGATCGCTGACCTAACAGGCGTAAGCATTAATACAGCGCTAGGTAGAATGAGGTATGCCTTAAGTAACCTTAGAAAGATGATGAAAGTGAAAGAAATTTCCTAACACTGAGAATTTTAACCGAAAATTATTTTTTTACGTAAAATAAATTATAATTGATTACGTTGTATAAGAAAATTTAAACTCGTTAATCGCTTATGATGGAAACCTCTACTTCAATTAATCAATTAAATTACGAAAAATCAATCATGGAATCTGCTATTGAAAATATAGATTCTTCTGATTTGGCGTTTTACGAAAACATTAGGCCTCAGCTTGATGCTCTAAACAGAAATCCTTCAGATGAATCCATCAGGAAGATTCTTGCGTACGCCAGTAAAAAGTAATTGAAATCAAAAAATCCGGTTCTTCGAAAGGTGGGTTGGACGACAGCCGTTAGCCAACTTTTTGAAGAACCTGTCTTTGATTCTAAGTCTAATTTTATATAAGTTTGTCAATGCTCAAAAAAGAACGTTACAAACTTTTTGTGTCTCATTTTTCCGTTAAACAGCCAAATGCTGAAACAGAATTGCACTACAACAACCCTTTTCAGCTTTTAACAGCAGTAATCCTTTCCGCACAGTGCACAGACAAAAGGATCAACTTAGTTACACCCGCGTTATTTAATCGTTTCCCCAACCCTAAATCGCTTTCGGAAGTTACACCCGATCTGGTATTTGATTACATAAGAAGCGTAAGTTACCCAAATAACAAAGCAAAACATCTTGTTGGGATGGCAAAAATGCTTGTTGAGGAATTTGGCGGGGAGGTTCCTTCAGACATCAACGAATTGCAAAGACTGCCTGGAGTAGGAAGAAAAACTGCAAATGTTATTGCATCTGTGATTTATAATGCGCCTGCTATGGCGGTTGACACCCATGTTTTTAGAGTAGCAAACCGTATTGGTTTATCTAGCGGTAAAACGCCTCTCGCAGTCGAGAAGGAACTTGTTAAATACTTACCAGAAGAAACGATTCATGTTGCTCACCATTGGCTGATTCTACATGGGAGGTATGTTTGCGTAGCAAGATCACCTAAATGCAGTATCTGTGAAATAACAAGCTTTTGCAAATATTTTCAACGAACGAACAAATTGACTAATATTTTTAGTTTGGATGTGAATCTATAAAAAAAATATCTATGAATCCCTTGCATTTAGATTTAAATAATATTTATATTTGCTAATATATTTAGTAGATCAGTAAACTAGAACAAATTCATTTAATAAATAATATGAGCACAAGCGCAGATAAATTAAAAGCATTACAACTCACCCTTGACAAACTAGAGAAATCGTATGGTAAGGGAACAGTTATGAAACTTGGCGATAATGCAGTAGAAGCAATTGAATCCATTTCTACAGGATCTATTAGCTTAGATATTGCGTTAGGAATTGGTGGAGTGCCGAAGGGGAGAGTAATTGAAATATACGGACCAGAGTCTTCAGGTAAAACAACTTTGGCAACTCACATTATAGCTGAAGCTCAGAAAAAAGGAGGTATTGCAGCAATTATCGATGCAGAGCATGCATTTGATAAAGGTTATGCTAAAAAACTCGGAGTAGATGTAGATAATTTATTGATCTCTCAACCAGATAATGGTGAACAGGCTTTAGAAATTGCAGACAACTTAATCAGGTCTGGAGCAATTGATGTAATTGTGATTGACTCGGTTGCCGCGTTGGTTCCTAAGGCGGAGATTGAAGGAGAAATGGGTGATTCAAAAATGGGTCTTCAAGCAAGACTGATGTCACAAGCACTTAGAAAGCTAACAGGAACAATTGCTAAGACCGGATGCTGCTGTATTTTTATCAACCAATTAAGGGAAAAAATTGGAGTTATGTTTGGGAATCCAGAGACTACTACTGGTGGTAATGCGTTAAAGTTTTATGCTTCAGTTCGTCTTGATATCAGAAGAACGTCACAGATTAAGGATTCGGATGAAGTGTCAGGAAATAGAGTAAAGGTAAAGATCGTTAAAAACAAAGTTGCACCGCCATTCCGTATTGCTGAATTCGATATCATGTTTGGCGAGGGGATTTCTAAAACAGGAGAAATCATTGACCTTGGTGTAGATTTCAATATTATTAAAAAAGCTGGATCTTGGTTCTCATATGGAGAAACTAAACTTGGACAAGGTAGAGATGCAGTAAAACAATTACTGCTCGACAATCCAGAACTTTCTGAAGAAATAGAAGCAAAAATTAGAGCCGAAGTAACTGGAGAAAAATTAGAAGAAAAGTTATAATATTTATAGATAATAAAAAAGGGGCTTACCAAAATAAGCCCCTTTTTTTATTATCTATAACTTGGAGATTGTGCCTTACCATTCATCGGTGAGTTGTTCTCCATAAAGGTACTATCGAATTTCACGATCGCATATATCGCTACTACTGCCATTGCAACCAGCACAAGTAGCCCCAAATAGTTTCTCTTTTTATCCTTTTTAATTATCCAAACCAAGAATACTACTAATGGAAGCAGCATCAATCCAAAGAAAACAAAACTCATCACACCCATAACTATTTAATTAAAATTCCATTCTGGATAAAGGGGCAACATCTTGTCCCACAAAATCTCTATCCACATATTTATAATGACCAGCAATAGCAATCATAGCAGCATTATCGGTACAATATTCAAACGCTGGTATGTAAACTTTCCAATTTTGTTCTATCGCCATTTCATTTAAAGCAACTCTTAAACCCGAATTAGCAGAAACCCCACCCGCAATAGCAATTTGATCGATACCATATTCTTTGGCAGCCTTTTTTACTTTATTAAGAAGAATACTAACAATACTAAATTGTACAGATGCGCAAATATCATTTAAATTCTCCACTATAAAATTTTCATTCTGCTTTTCTTGCGCCCTGATGAAATATAAAATAGAAGTCTTAAAACCACTAAAACTAAAATCAAGACCTTTTATTTGGGGTTCAGCAAACTTAAAGGCTACTGGATTGCCCATTTTTGCATGCTTATCGATCAAAGGACCGCCTGGATAAGGAAGATTCAAAATTTTAGCGGTCTTGTCAAACGCTTCACCAGCAGCATCATCCAGCGTTTCTCCAATAATCTCCATATCCGAGTAGCTTTTCACCAAAACAATTTGTGTATGTCCTCCGGATACGGTAAGACAAAGAAAAGGAAATTCGGGTTTCGGGTCATCAATAAAATGCGCCAGAATATGGGCATGCATATGATTAACTGATATTAAGGGCAAGTTCAATGCCATCGCAAAAGATTTTGCAAAGGAAACCCCAACCAGCAATGAACCTAGCAAGCCGGGGCCCTGTGTAAAGGCAACAGCATTCAGATCATTTTTGTTAACTTTAGCATCGATTAAAGCCTGCTGAATTACCGGAACAATATTTTGCTGATGAACCCTAGAGGCGAGCTCAGGAATGACGCCTCCATAATTTTGATGAATAGTTTGGTTTGCAATAACATTGGCAGTAATTTTGCCGTTGTTACTTATAGCAACCGAGGTTTCATCACAAGAAGATTCAATAGCAAGTATTATCGACACGTTTTATTTTATTAAGCTACAAAACTATTAAAAAACTATTAAAAATACTTCTTTGGATCGTTGCATCAATTATATTATTGATTGCGATTATTTTATTTTCCATTCAATTTAAGCCGGTTCAAACTTATGTAGCAAAAAAAGCTGCCGCTTATCTTTCAAAAGAATTAAATACAACAATATCTTTAAGCGGCCTTTACATCAAACCGTTCAAGTCCGTCGTACTGGAAAACCTGGTCGTCCTAGATTTACAAAAAGATACAATTTTAAACACATCCGAATTTCTGGTTGACATAAACGATTTTTCCCTGAAACGAAGAGTCATTGGTATCAGTACCGTTCAAATTAATAATGGACGATTTTTCCTAAAATCCTATAAAGACAGGTCTACAAATCTTGATTTTATCATCAATTATTTTAGCTCAGGATCACCAAAAGTTAAAAGTAAGAAGAAGCCATATGAGGTTTCGTTTGATAGAGTCATACTTAACAACATTTCATTCAAATATAAAAACCTGCGGGTAGACACCCTGATTAATGGAGTAAATTTTGACGACATAGAACTAAATGCGCTAAATGGAATATTTGAACAACTGAATACATCTGAACATATTTTGCAGGCCAATATCAAAAACCTCAACTTTAAAGAAAAAAGTGGTTTCTATTTAAAGAATCTTACTTCATTTGCAACAATAGATTCCAACCAAATAGAGCTTAAAAAATTAATGCTGGTAACCAATAAAAGCAGATTATCAGATTATTTTAAAATGAGTTTTACAAAATATAGCGATTTTAGAGATTACGTCAATAAGGTAAGGATGAAGGCGAATTTCAAAAACAGCTTTCTTTCTTCGGGCGATGTGAGATATTTCACTTCAGAACTAGACAATATAAACCTGAATTTAGAACTAGATGGACAGATTTCCGGTTTGGTAAATAACCTGAAGGCGAAGAAGCTATCTGTTAAAGCGGGTAAGGCGACGTACATCAAAGGCGATTTCATTTTAAAGGGTTTACCAAACATTAAGGATACCTTCATGGATTTGAAGATCGAAATGGCCGGCACTAACAAGACCGACCTTGATGAAATCTTAACTGGCATAACAGGAAAGAGGTCAAAGTTAGTTCCAACCATTATCAATAAGTTCGGTAACATTAATTTTAATGGTTCTTTTACAGGCTTTCAAAATGATTTTATTGCCTACGGCGAGTTTAAAACTAAACTTGGCCGTGTTATCTCAGATGTAAACATGAAGATCGATAAGCAGGGGGTACCCTCTTATGTTGGAAATGTTAAGGCTTATGATTTCAATCTTGGAACGCTGATAAATGAGAAAATGCTTGGCCGAATTTCAGCAAAACTATATGTTAAAGGTAGAGGCACAGAAGTTAAAAGCCTGTCAGAAAAACTGAATGGTGATATTGATTATATTGATTTTAACAATTACAGGTACAGAAATGTAAAAATTGACGGCACATTTGTTAAAAAATATTTTGACGGCTCAGTAAAAATCAATGACAAAAATGTGCAATTGGCATTCGATGGTGGTGTAAACCTTAACCCTACCCTACCTGTCTTTAATTTCAATGCAACTATTAAAAATGCTAAACTAAAAGCGCTCAAACTGTATAAAGATTCGCTAAAAATAGATGCTAAGTTCAATACTAATTTTTCAGGCAATAGCTTAAATAACATACAGGGCCGGTTAATGATTCAGGAAATCAGGCTGGATAATGTAAAAGGAATATATAATATTGATTCAGTAAGATTGCAAGCAAGCGGTTTAGGACGAGATAGAACACTAACGATTAACTCTGATATATTGGATGCCAGTTTAAAAGGCCAGTACGACCTAAACACTATAGTGCCCTATTACACAGCGCTGGCAAAAAGATACATCCCATCATTAAAGGCCAACAACTTAAAATATGGCGATCAGATTTTTGATCTTGATTTAAAAATCAAAAAGTTCGAGCCTATAGCAGAATTAGTAGCTCCAGGACTGGAAATTGAAGATCAGGCAATATTAATTGGGAAATTTGATTCGCCGAATAATATTGCAACATTGAATGGGTTTGTGAAAAAGCTAAAATACAAGGGAGTAATCGTTAACAACATTATTTTGGATGAGAACACATCCACTAATCAATTGCAAGCAACTGTTACTTCTGATAGAGTAGATCTTAATGATAGTCTGTATATCAAGAATGTAAACATTTCCAATATATTAAGGAATGATAGTCTGGCATTAAACGTTAAGTTATCCAACTCTGATGATGTCAACCAACTAGATTTAAACGGGCTCGTCGAGTTTTCAAGTGACACAACGGCAAAAATCAGTGTGCTGCCTTCGATTCTTAAAATTAATAGTGAAGACTGGAAAATACAGGAAAAAGTACGTATAAGTTTCCATAATGGTAAGACGGAAATTTCAAACTTTGACCTGAGCAATGGAACTCAACTTTTAACAGTTGATGGCACGCTCTCAGATTCTCCGGCAGATCTGTTACTTATTGGGTTTAAAGATTTTGATCTAAAAACAGTAAATCCATTTGTTAAGACTTTAGGTGTCAGATTGTCTGGGAAAGCCAATGGGGAAACTAAACTTTACAACGTATTAAAAGCACCCAGAATTTCTGATAACTTGAAAATCGACTCTTTAAGATTCAACAATACTTATATAGGTACATTAACAGACACATCATCATACGACAGATCCAAAAATGCAGTAAATATTTTCACGAATATAGTTTCCAACAATAAAGAAACGCTAAAAGCTAACGGTACCTTTGACTTGGAAAAGAAAGACATTGATATGGGTATCAAACTCGATCAAAGTGAACTGGCTGTACTGGAGCCCTTCGTAAAAAAGCTAGTTTCAGGTTTGAAGGGGCACATCTCTGCAGACCTCACAGTTAAGGGTCCTTTTAGTAAACCTGCCATCAATGGCGAAATTTCCTTTGACCAGGGAACAATTACGATCAATTATCTGAAGACAGCTTATACCATCTCAGATAAGGTAAGTGTAGATAATAGCGTAATTAAGATAGACGACTTCAAATTAAATGATGTAGAGCAAAACCAAGCCGTTGCAAACGGATCAGTTGACTTAAATGATCTCAATAACCCAACTATAGACGTAACCGTAAATGCAAAAAACTTCATGGCCCTTAATACCACAGCGAAAGACAATCCGCTTTATTTTGGGCGTGCATATGGCACAGGTATATTTAAGTTCAAAGGGCCAACGAATAAAATATTTATAGATATAAATGCCAAAACAGAACGGGGAACAGTATTCAATCTACTCCTAAATAGCTCAGAGACTGTTTCAAATAAAGATTTTATTACTTTCGTAAGCAGGGATACATCCAGGGTTGTTAAAAGAGAAACTAATTTTGATGGACTTACCATGAGTCTTAAATTAGACGTTGACGCAAACAGCACCGCAAACATATTTACAAGTCTAGGCAACCTTTCAGGTCGTGGATACTCAAAAAATCTTGATTTAAACATCAATAGTTTAGGTGATTTTGAGATGTCTGGGGACTACATTATCGAGAGCGGTAGCTTTGATTTTACTGCACAAGAAATTATTAACAAGAAATTTCAGATCAGGCAAGGTGGAACAATCCGGTGGACCGGCAATCCGACTACCGCACAAATAAATTTGAAGGCGATATACTCGCTTAGGGCGAGTTTAAGCGATCTTTATACAGCAGCGAACCGTGAGGCTAGAAACTCAAGTGAACGTGTTCTAACTGAAGTAGAAATGGGTCTTACTGAACTGCTGTTAAAACCGAAAATAACTCTGGATATATTTTTTCCTTCAAATCCTTCAATCAAAGAAGAACTTCAATCCTACTTCAACGATGAAAACAACAGAAATTTACAAGCATTAAGTTTAATTGTTAGAAGAAGTTTCGCACCAGGAACAGGTAAAGAAGATTTAGGAAAACAACTAACTTCTGGGGTAGCAAGTACTGCTACAGAATTATTATTTAATCAGTTCAACAATGTGTTGTCATCCTTAAATCTAAATTTTGTTGATATCAATATAAGATCACTCAGTGAAGCTAATGCCTCTTTCAGGCTGTTTAACGACAGGGTAATCCTAAATGCAGGTATCATAGACCGACGCAGCACAAATGACCTCTCACCAATTGGTTTCACAAAAAATAATGTAGGAGGTGAAGTTGAAATTCTAACCCTTATTAAAAAGGATGGTACGCTGGTAGGTAAAATAGCAAACAAACCTCCTGCACAGGTGAACAACTTTCTTGGCCTAAGCCAGAATAATAACGTGACTTCTCTTGGCTTGATATACACCCAGCAGTTTGATTCTTTCCATGAATTTTTACAGAAAATTTCTGGTCAGTATAAAAAGAGTCAAAAACAAAAAGATGAAGAGCAAAAACCTGTACCTGCGAAACTACCTGTAACCACCCCTTCAGCCACAATACCAGAAAAGAAAGACTTAAAGAAAAAGTAACTAGCCTTTCATAATTTGGTGCCCCATCTTATCTCTTTTAGTTCTAAGATATTGCTCATTGTGCACGTTACTTTCTATTTCGATTGGTATATTTTCTACAATTTCCAGCCCATAACCTATTAATCCTGCTCTTTTAGTAGGATTGTTAGACATTAGCTTCATCTTCTTTACTCCTTGTGCACGTAAAATTTGGGCCCCAACTCCATAATCACGCTCGTCACCTTTAAATCCAAGCTTAATGTTCGCCTCAACTGTGTCTAATCCTGCGTCTTGCAAATTATAGGATCTCAATTTATTGACAAGTCCGATCCCCCGGCCTTCCTGGTTCATATACACAATCACACCTTTCCCTTCTTTATCAATCATCTCCATAGCTTTGTGCAGTTGTGGACCACAATCGCATCTGCACGAACCGAAAATATCGCCTGTTACACAAGAACTGTGAACTCTGGTTAGAACGGGTTCATCTTCATTCCATTCACCCTTGCTAATTGCAAGATGTGTAGCATTGGTATCAAGCTGAGTATACGCAGTCATTTTAAAATCACCCCATTCCGTAGGAAGGTTAACGGTAACTTCCGCTCTAATTAAACTTTCCTTACTTAGCCTGTATGCGATCAGATCTTCGATCGAAATTATACTCAATTGATGTTGAGCAGCAATTTTAAACAAATCAGGTAACCTTGCCATTTCACCATCATCCTTCATGATCTCCACAAGTACACCCCCAGGCTCAGCACCGGCAAGCTTGGCTAAGTCAATAGAAGCTTCGGTATGTCCGGATCTTCGTAACACTCCTCCATCCTTAGACCGCAATGGGAAAATATGTCCAGGTCTACCTAATTCCTCTGGGTTTGTGTTTGGGTTAATTAAGGCCTTTATAGTCTTCGATCTATCAGATGCAGAAATTCCAGTGGTACAGCCATGACCGATAAGGTCAACAGAAACAGTGAAATTAGTTTCATGAACGGCAGTGTTTTTATTCACCATCAGTTCCAGTCCAAGTTCATCACAACGTTCCTCTGTTAAAGTGGCACATATTAACCCTCTTCCATATGTGGCCATAAAATTTATTACTTCAGGAGTCGCATTACCAGCAGTGGTTACAAAGTCACCCTCATTTTCCCTGTCTTCATCATCAACTACGATAATCACTTTACCTGCCTTTAAATCAGCAATGGCTTCTTCTATCGTATTAAGTTTGATTTCCATTTTTATTTTATTCAAAGATTAACACCAATCGGTTGATTAGTTTAATATATGGCAAAGTTACAATCTTAAGCATCAATAATGCTTAATAAAATTATCACAAATAAGTAATGTAATTTGAGTCTAGCGCTGAGCTTTTCTCTTAAACAAATTCATAGCGATCTGTTTAAAATAGTTAACATCGAAAAGTGCAGAATCAACTGTTGCCTTGTAGGTCAAAAATGCTCCAAGGGGTGAAAGTACAAATATGGATAGCCACATGCCGAAAAATGCATTTAGTGAACCAGTGGTTGCAGATTTCTCCGAAACAGTTGCAATGATATGATATAGTAAAAAGAAAACAATCGCCATCACAACAGGCAAACCTAAACCTCCCTTTCGAATAATTGCCCCTAAAGGAGCACCAATAAAGAAAAGAAGTAAACAAGAAGCAGCTAGTGTAAATTTCCGTTGATATTCCATCTTCACTTTGATGATGCTTTTTGTTCGGTCGTCATGATCAGTAATCCTGCCATAAGTAGTCTGCTTAATTGACGTGGCCAGGTCCATTGCTGCTTGAACTACCGCAAGTCGTTTAGAGGATGGCACTAAATCCAAAATATTTTTACCAATCTTTTTAGGCTTGGTCTTTATTTTTGTGTAACCCTTCACAAAGTTATACTGCTTGTAATAGGTTCCTATGCTGGTGGCTGCAAATTTATCAATGCTGTCGAGCTCATTAGAAAGAGAATCTCTCTTTTTTACAAGCCCCTTTAAATTAAGCATTTGGGTATTCCCTCTAAAATCCTGCTCATTAGTACGGCTCATCTTAAAACTTGAAATATCAAATTTCTGGTCGGTTTCACCAAATCTCATTCGAGTGAGCTCCTGCCTTGGATTATTATAAGTATTTCTGCCCTGAGATTCCTCATATCTGATACCGTCCTTTAATTTTAACAACAGGAATTGGTCATTACTAGACATCTCTCCCTCCTTGGCGATAATGATCTTCGCAATACCCGAGGTATTGGTATGATCATAGATCATCACATTATGAAGCGTTCCGTCTTTACTCTTTTTATCAACCCGGATGGAATATCCTGGTATACTGTTATTAAAGATCCCCTCCTTTATTAAAAAAGACAATTTTTTATTTCTGATATCCCACAAGAGCGAACCAAATTTCAAATTTGCTTTTGGGAGCATATAGTCTGAAAAAAGAAAAGACCCGATAGCAAGGCCGATGATCAGGACAAACAAAGGCATCATGGCTTTCTGTAAAGATACGCCGGCAGACTTAATCGCTACTAGTTCATAATTTTCACCTAACGTTCCGAATGTCATGATCGAAGACAAAAGCACCGAAAGTGGCAAAGCCATGGAAACATTAGAGGCAGAGGCATAGTACATCAATTCTAAAATGGTGTACCATTCAAAACCTTTACCAATGAGGTCGTCTACGTACTTGAATAAAAATAACATGAGCAGTATAAACATCACGATAAAGAACGTAACGATAAACGGCCTGATGAATGCTTTTAAAAGAAGTAAATGGATCTTTTTCAAGCTACAAAGTTAGAAAAAGACATGAAAAGATTATGCACCAATTACACTGTGCAGATAGGTGATTTGATTATCCCATATCAGTGTTCGTTCTGCAAGTGTTTCATCTGTTGCAAAGTCAGTAATAGAGAGCGCTACATCATTTGTCAATTCGTCTTGTACAATTTCCATTTCAAAATAGCAATGTGGTTCATCATCTACCCATTTAAATTTTACAAGCTTATTTTCCTTTATACTTAACAGTTTTGCCTTTTGAATTTCATCATCCCAGGTAAATGTATAGACTTGATCTCTAAAAACAACGTCATCAGCGAACCATTGAGATAAACCATTTGGTTCACTTATAAAACTAAATAAAATACGAGGAGATGATCTTAGCTCATACTCCAGAGTAAACTTCTTCTTATCCGACATTGATTAATTCTTATACCTGAATTATTAGACTAATTTTTTACTATTTGTTTCTAAAGAAAAGTAATTTATTCTATATTTGCAACTCTTAAAAAATAAGATTTCCGGCGGGGTAGCTCAGATGGTTAGAGCGCAGGATTCATAACCCTGAGGTCGGCAGTTCGATCCTGCTCCCCGCTACCTGGATTAAATCCCCTGACTTAAATAGTTAGGGGATTTTTTATTTAAACCAACTGATAATTAATCATTTAAGCTACAAAGTTGATATACATCTGCTTATTATAAATATAGCAATTTAAGAATTGAGATACAATTTTTATAGCTTATTTATATAGTTTGGCGCATCTGTTGGCGCAATATTATTGTGAATTTCTTCAAACAAATGGCTTTTTAGTGCTTAGATGAACGTTGTACTATGAAAAACGATAAAATTCTAAAAATCCATTTATAACTTTACTATTTATTAAAAAGAGACAGATGAAATCTCAAAGTGAAATATTCCCTTTAAGTGCACATTTCACCAAAAGTGACCCCACCATTTCGCTGCAAAGTGGCCGCAAATTAGAAAACCAAGTAAATTAAAAAGTTCCCTTCTCTCTGAACCAAATTAATCAACACTTCGGAATTATCATCTCTCACCAAAAAATCTCATCCAATCCAACTTCAGATTACATTTTCCCAGGAATTGGCGCTCCAGACTGCCTTCATCACCAAATTCGAGCCTTAACGTCAAATAAGGCGATTTAAAAGCTCCAAAATCATAGATCGACCAAAGGCCCAGTTTAGGGGGGATAAGTGCTTTTTAAAGACCTTAAAATCGCCTCCTCGGAGAAAAATAAATACAGACGGTTTAACTAGAAAAAGCGGTTACAGACCTAAAAACGGCCACTTTGCAGCGAAATAAGGGGGTCAGTTTACTGCGGAATAAGGTGTCACTTTAAATGCGGAACGAGTGGACACTTTTGGCGAAATACCCAGTATGCAACTTTTTCCGTATGTTATCAATCGCATACTGCTATATTGGACTAATTAAACAAATTAACATGCTCGAAGCAGACCAGAGGGTAATGTCAGTTGTGAATGATTGAGCTGATTACTGATGTATTCCTTGAAATTCGATTGTTATTAAAGGTGATTTTATGTACTTTGCTACAAAATTAACCTCATGATTGAAAAACTAAATCCCATTCAAAGAGAACGAGCTGATCGGCTAGAAACACAACTGAAAACAGCGGTAAGAAAACGAGATATTGAATCTGCAAAAAGAGTTATAGTAGATTTGCAACCGATTTATCAATCTACTGGCAATACTGCCAAGCTTATGCAAGCCAAGATACGTTTGTATGAATTAAGTATGGATACTGGGTTACTGGCTAACGCTACTAACGGATTGAGTAGTATTAGAGTTGCGGTTAATAAAAATACCAGAACTTATCTTGAAGCATCAGTATTGCTGGCAATTTGTTATCTTAGGTTAAAAGAGTTGGGGAAAGCAGAGCCAATAATACGAGAGGTTTTAATTAATGATGATGTTATCAAATCCATTGAAAAGCGAAAGGCATTTAGAAAAAACATGATTGAGCGTTTTGATGAAGAAGGATTACTGTATGCTCTAAGCGAAGATGTACCAACTATTGCAAAACACAATTACTCAGAAATTCAAGAAGCAGCTGTATCATTATTAAGATCGAATTACGATACTCAAGATTTGTTTGACAGAATCGGTAGTGATGTTCCTTCATCTGCTAAAAACGTTTTACTCAGGGTTGATGAATTTTCTAAAAAGCAATTACCTAGTGCAGAGAGAATTGCAATTCAGTCTGGGGCTGAAAATTTAGAAAACAAGAAGGTTGGCAAAACATTGTTTAGCTCTATGAAGAGGGTGGTTTATAATTCAATCTGTGATAAGGATAGTGAAATCTATAAAGAATGGTACCAAGGCGGATTAACAACTGTTACTAGCATGATTACAGTTTTGGTTGCCGATGCATTTCATAGCCTTAATATCGCTATTCGAGGTATCATCGTGACTGTTTCAGCACTCATTATCAAATTTGGCATTGCTATTTATTGTGAACACAATAAGCCTTCAGGAATACTAGACTTAAGAGCATAGATCAAAATTATTAGTAATGATATACCTTGTCCACGGAATTGCTTCAATAGTATTGTTTTTTTTAGTGAACTTCATTGGTCAACATACACCATCGAATTTAGGATATTATCAATTAACCACATTTCTAAGAACAGAGGAAGCTCCAGCTTTTAACTTTCTGATAAGAGTTCTTACTCCGACCGTATTTACAATATTGTTGAGTTCTATATTTTACGCAATTCACAAAGATCAATTTGTGCGAAATATTTATTTTGTGACACTGTATTACGTGTTATTTCGAGCAATTTTTAACATAGCTATAAATAGGATGATATTGATAAATTGGACTAAGCAACTATTGTACTCAGCTTCAATTGTCGGTTTAGCATACGTCGTATACAGGAAGATTATCCTTACAAAATCGAATTTGTTGCCAGATTTTAACAACATTGCAAATGAGTTATGGATCATAATCATAATATTCCTTTACAGCATCATCAACAACATACAAATACCAACAACTGGCATTGAGAAGAGAAAAGCTAAGTTTATTGAAGTGCAATTCAGCGAAATAAACCGCAAATTTGGTCCGCTAATATCGCAGCTGTCGAACAACGGTAGATTGAGGCAACTAGCTCTAGCAATAATTATCTATGAAAGTTTTAATCGCCCTTTCCTGTTCAGAATTCTAGAATATCTAAGTCATTTATTTATTAGCAAGCCTCATACCTTAGGGATTATGCAAGTTCGGACAACTAAGTTTATTGGTGATAAAGAAAGTGTTAGATTGGGTATACAAAAGTTACTGGAGCAATTGTCGGTATTGCAAAAAGAATTTGATAACGACTTAGAGGAATATAGTACTGAGTACAAAGACAGATCATATCAACAGAAACTTATTGAGAATTATAACCCTGACGTAGTATATTCTTATGAGATATTAGAATTGGCTGATACGCTGAATGAAAGGTATTTTCGCAATGCTACAAAAACCTTATTTACCTAACGAGTTAGTATAAATGTTAGCAGGGATTTAATAATTATTTTACGAAAATAACCTTACATTCATCACGCTTCAAGAAATTCCGGCATAAACCCACCACCCAAACCACAATCTATTTATTCCGTTGCTTCTTGGCTTAGAATTCTTTTAAAGCTTGTCGCAGTACCATAATTAATTTAAATCATATGGTACAAAAACAAACATTATTTGCAGTTTCAGAAGTTGAGCTTATCTACAAAGTTAAAGCTAACTTAACGGAACGCCCTAAGCTAACCTGTTCAAAGGATTCCTATAAGGTTATTATCAGTAATTGGAATCTTGACAGGATAGAACTTTGTGAAGAGTTTAAGATTGTTTTGTTAAACAGAGCAACCAGAGTACTTGGTATATCAACAATATCTCAGGGTGGAACAGCAGGAACTTTTGTTGATCCTAAGCTTGTATTTACAACGGCATTGAAAGCTAATGCATCTAGTATTATATTGGTTCACAATCATCCAAGCGGGAATTTAAAACCAAGTGAGCAAGATCTGCGGTTGACTGCTAAGCTAGTTCAAGCAGGCAAGTATTTAGATTTAGATGTAATAGATCATTTAATTGTTAGCCCAAGAGGTTACTATAGCTTAGGGGATAACTGGTTAATGTAAGCCGCAGATCCTGAACTTATTAACCTTGTATTAAATTCCATATTCAATTTACTCACAAAAAACTTCGCTTAAATTTCTTAGTCGAAGTTATAAACTTAATCGTCTATTATATAATTATGGACTGGTGGTGGTATCCATTAAGTCATCCTCACTAATCATGCTAATGTCTGAAAATAATATTTCTATAACTGAATTCTCAATTTCATAAAAACTAAGTCTTTTTTTTCTTCCATACCATAAAGAAGCTTTCGGATCGTAATCATGGCTAACGGGACCAAAATTTTTAACGCAATAAGCCTTCAACTTTTGCATATTCGATTTATTGGTATACATAGTGATTGAACTGAGCTTATCGCTGGAAAAATCTAAATAAATGGAATCAATTTTTATTCCCTCGTGCATTATCGGAACTTTCGAGAAACGACGTTTTGAATGATCTAAATCTGGCTTAGCCTTGAATTTCTTATAAAGCTTTGGAGGACTTCCGAATATAAAATCGCCAAAGCCCACCGTATTATCTAGCACCTTCTGCCCCTGTCGACGTGTCAATCCAACGTTCTTCTGGCTCTGCCCGAAAGTTGAAATACTGAAAAATGATAGGACGGTAAAAATGATAAGAGTTAATTTCATATTTATGATATATTATAAGTAAACAGCTGCACTGCTTAAAAGGCAAGTTAACAATTTTATTTATTAGATTGCTGCCTAAGTCTTAACGTTTGACATTAATCATTTAATGCTAAAAAGACAGTAAAATAAAAGGGTTATACCCTAAATAATACTGTCCTAAAATTATCCACTTTATTAAAGTTCTGGTAAAACCTCTTTTAAACGTTCATCATTAATCTCACCCAGCCCCTTTAGATAATTGAGTGTGACTATCATATTTGAGTGCTGTAAAAGCTGCTGAACTATGTGAATGTCTTTTGTCTTTCGGTATACGTTCACAGCAGCCGTATGTCTAAAAGAATATAACGTTTGTTTCTAATTAATGATGCCGAGCTTTATCATTTCGGATTTAGCTCTTGAGGATTGTGTTTTAAAATAATCACTATTGAATTCAACCTCATTTTCTAAAGTAAAAATGTTCGCATAAGGTGCAGCTATATTTCCAAGACGTGCATGCAACGCTGTCTGAACATAAAGAGGAACATAGACATTCCGAATTCGACCACTTTTGTTTTCTTTACCAGATAACTGAATTTGAGTGAAATCATCGTTCAAATGTGATCGAGTTAGTAAACGTACTTCTTCATGGGGACGCAGAAAACATCCATACGTTAACAGGCAACAAAGATGTAAATTTGGATATTTCAATTTTAAAAACTCTAAAATGCTATGCAATTGGTCATGAGGATAAATGTCATGCAAGGTTGACTTACATTTTTGACTACCAGTTTTTAAAATGACATTATTACTTAAATACTCCTTTCTAACCATTTCAGAAAAAAACACAGATAGTGTTCTTCTCTTATTCATATAATGACGACTAGAGCTTTTGAATTGCGACAGAAAGCCTTCAACTTTAGAAATTTCTAGATTATACGCATAATCGTTTAAAATATGCTTTGGAATAAAGCTTAAAAATTGGTCGTATAACTTCTTAAGATCTCGTTTGTAAGTTGGGCTATAAGAAGAAGACAGCTTTTCGTTTAACACCTCGCTCAAAGCATCGATAAGTTTAACCTCTTTTGTATTTATTACAAACGGAGACCAACCTGCGCTAAGTGCCTTTTTGAATTCGAAATGCAATTTGTTTAATAGTTTATCCCGAGCACTAATCGTCTTGGAATGATTAGGATGGATTTTTAGATTCAGCCGATTCCCATTAGATTTTCGGAATCTCTGTCCATTAAAATAGAAAGAAACATAGGATCTCTTATCGAGCTCACCAGTTGAAACAATTGTTGGTTCTGTAAACATCTTTGGCGCATTAAATGGCGCAGATATTCATCTCACTTCATAATTTACTGATAATCAATCCTCCAGATGGTTAGAGCGCAGGATTCATAACCCTGAGGTCGGCAGTTCGATCCTGCTCCCCGCTACCTGGATTAAATCCCCTGACTTAAATAGTTAGGGGATTTTTTATTAATGCTTTTCTATTTTTTGTACTTATCGGCAAGCAAGATGGCTTGGTAGGCATTAACAACACCCCCACTAACACAGAGATCACTCATTGGAACTTTTAAGGTTTCCCCTTTTTCATTTCTATAGCGAACTTTCTGTTCTACTTTAACAACACTTTTCATGATGATGTCACGTATTTCAGATGGGCTGAGTTCGGGATGATAACTAAGGATCATAGCTGCGAGACCGGCTACAACAGGCGACGCCATACTCGTCCCATCAAATTCTTCATACTTTGAATTAGGTACGGTAGACTTAATCATGAAACCAGGCGCAAATACATCCACAGTATGCTTACCATAATTAGAGAAAGATGCCTTTAAAGTTGCGTCGTTTGCATATGCACTTGCGCCTACCTCAATCCAGTTGGTTGCGTGTGCAAAGCCAAACTTTGTAGTATCAGGTTGGATTTTTTTAAAATTAGATGGAGAAGGGTACCTTCCGCGTCTGTTCATAGGAACCTCAGGCTGTTCCGTCTTAATAATAGGCATAGCACCCATTTTTTTTCTCTGCGACTTCTGATAGGCAATTGCCTCTGGCGAATCATAATATTTATTAGGATAATTCTCTACTATATCATTATCATTGCTATCATTTCCAGCTGCATGTACAAGCAAAACACCTTTCTTTTCTGCATATTTTACTGCTTCATCCACTGCTTGTTTATCCCACTTAAATCCCTTGCCAAAACTCATATTAATGATACGAGCACCATTATCTACAGCATATCGAATACCATTAGCAACATCTTTATCCCTCTCATCACCCTCAGGTACAACTCTTACAGCCATGATGCTCACAGAATTCGATATCCCATTTATACCAATTCCATTGTCGCGTTTAGCACCTATAATTCCTGATACATGTGAGCCATGATCAGCATTAGGACCTGTTACATCATTGTTTCCATACTTTCTTTCATTGACATTAGCATAGTCATCACCCACTAATTGCTGCCTGGTATCATATTCTAAATTGAGATTATATCTAAGCATAACGTCGTATTGCTTATATGCTTCTCTCATATCCTTTACATATTTTTCGATACTTCCGCTCTCCTTTGCACCAGAACGGATTGCCTTCTTAACTTGTTCTTCTTCCTCGTTATCTGCAACATAATTGTCAAAGTCCTCTGCGGAAGGCACTTCCTTTTTTTTGACGCGGGCTACAGAATCAATTACGTGATTAATTAAGCTCAAATACCTAAAACTCTCATCAGCCTCATTATATTTTATTCCAAACTCTCGCCTGGCTTTATTAAATAAGTTAAATTCATCTCGTTGCACACTGTCTAAAACCGTAGATGGCAGAGTGGACTGGTAAAGTGGTTTATATTTTCTTATAATACGTACAAGTTCCAAATTGTCATACTCCAAATTGGCACCTTTGGAGCCGATGAAATTCCATCCGTGAATATCATCTACATATCCATTCCCATCATCATCAATTCCATTACCGGCAATTTCTTTTGTATTTGTCCAAAGAATATCCTTTAGATCCTCGTGTTTAATATCTACTCCACCATCAATAACAGCAACAATAATCTTCTCCTTAGGTTTTCTGTTCTTCAAGATCTCAGTATATGCCTTCTCAGTGCTGATCCCAAAGTAACCGTCCTTAGCTAAATCCAGATTAAACCAGTTAGCCGGAAGTTTAACATCTTTACTTTGAGAAAATACTGAGATATTTAAAAATAAAAGTAGTCCGACTACTAATACACTATTAGACTTCATTTTTCTTACGTTATAAGTTATCCAATGTACAATATACGGTAATATTTAGCCATGGATAGCGATTTCACATTTTTTAACAGTTTTGGTGATAAACGTATGTTTAGTGGTTTATTGGTGAATAGCTGAGCTGGTCAACAGGAAAGCTTGGTTAGGATTGTTTATGTTTTGAGGCTTGGGTCTCTCGCTGAGATTTTGTTTTGGGTGTTTGAGGTGTTTGATTTTGGTTTGTGTTATAAACAAGAATACCCTGTAGTTTTCACTACAGGGTATCTTTAAGATCTGGCACCGACCTACTCTCCCACGTGTTACCGCAGTACCATCGGCTCTGGTGGGCTTAACTTCTCTGTTCGGAATGGGAAGAGGTGGACACCACCGATATAGGCACCTGAATATTTTAAATGTTTAGCAGTTAGTATTTAGATTTTAGTAGTTAGCTAGTATCCGGACGATTTGTCTAAATACTAAGTACTATGTACTAAATACAACAGTAAACAATGACATATTATTGAAAGAAGTTAGTTAGGAAGAACAAACAACAGTTCTATGCTCTTGAAAGCTTCGGATTATTAGTATTACTCGACTTTGATGTCGCCATCTTTACATCTGTAACCTATCAACGTAGTAGTCTGCTACGGTCCTATATGGAATTCTCATCTCGTGGCTAGTTTCGCACTTAGATGCTTTCAGCGCTTATCTATTCCCAGCGTAGCTACTCTGCAATGCCCCTGGCGGAACAACAGATTCACTAGAGGCTAGTCCAACCCGGTCCTCTCGTACTAAGGTCAGCCCCACTCAAAATTCCAACGCCCACAACAGATAGGGACCGAACTGTCTCGCGACGTTCTGAACCCAGCTCGCGTGCCACTTTAATCGGCGAACAGCCGAACCCTTGGGACCTTCTCCAGCCCCAGGATGTGACGAGCCGACATCGAGGTGCCAAACCTCCCCGTCGATATGAGCTCTTGGGGGAGATCAGCCTGTTATCCCCAGCGTACCTTTTATCCTTTGAGCGATGGCCCTTCCATGCAGAACCACCGGATCACTATATCCGTCTTTCGACCCTGATCGACTTGTCTGTCTCACAGTCAAGCAAGCTTATGCTATTGCACTCCTCATACGGTTACCAAGCGTATTGAGCTTACCTTTGAAAGCCTCCGTTACCTTTTTGGAGGCGACCACCCCAGTCAAACTACCCATCAAACAATGTCCTCCATTAGATGGAGTTAGACACCGAATACAGAAAGGGTGGTATTTCAACGTTGACTCCACGACGCCTGGCGACGCCGCTTCATAGTCTCCCACCTATCCTACACATCCTGTATCCAATGTCAATGTTAAATTGTAGTGAAGGTGCATGGGGTCTTTCCGTCCCGTTGCGGGTACCCGGCGTCTTCACCGGGACCACAATTTCACCGAGCTCATGGCTGAGACAGCGCCCAGATCGTTACACCATTCGTGCAGGTCGGAACTTACCCGACAAGGAATTTCGCTACCTTAGGACCGTTATAGTTACGGCCGCCGTTTACTGGGGCTTCGATTCAATGCTTCTCCTTGCGGATGACATCCCCTCTTAACCTTCCAGCACCGGGCAGGTGTCAGGCCTTATACTTCATCTTTCGATTTTGCAAAGCCATGTGTTTTTGTTAAACAGTCGCCTGGGCCTTTTCACTGCGGCTGACATTGCTGCCAGCGCCCCTTCTCCCGAAGTTACAGGGCCATTTTGCCGAGTTCCTTAGCCATGATTCACTCGAGCACCTTAGAATTCTCTTCCCGGATACCTGTGTCGGTTTGCGGTACGGGTTTTTATAACCTGAAGCTTAGCGGTTTTTCTTGGAAGTCTGATTACCTGCGCTATCCACTTACCCGAAGGCTCGCGGTACTATCGGCGTTCAGCTAGGTCTGCGGATTTACCTACAGTCCCAATACCTACAGCCTTTAACGATCTATTCCGTCAGATCGCGGCAGTGTCACTACTCCGTCCCCACATCGCAGTTATAAAAAGTACGGAAATATTAATCCGTTGTCCATCGAATATCCCTCTCGGGTTCTCCTTAGGCCCCGACTAACCCTGATCCGATTAGCGTTGATCAGGAAACCTTATCCTTTCGGTGGGCGGGTTTCTCGCCCGCCTTATCGTTACTTATGCCTACATTTGCTTTTCCAGAAGCTCCACCACAACTTACGTCATAGCTTCGCTGCCGCTGGAATGCTCCCCTACCGTAATATTAATATTACCCATAGCTTCGGTGTACAATTTAATGCCCGTTTATTATCCATGCCCGATCGCTCGACTAGTGAGCTGTTACGCACTCTTTAAATGAATGGCTGCTTCCAAGCCAACATCCTAGCTGTCTATGCAATCGGACCTCGTTAGTTCAACTTAACTGTAACTTGGGGACCTTAGCTGATGGTCTGGGTTCTTTCCCTCTCGGCGCGTGACCTTAGCACCCCGCGCCTCACTGCAGTGTATATTAAATAGCATTCGGAGTTTGTCTGGATTTGGTAGGATTTGACTCCCCCGCACCCAATCAGTAGCTCTACCTCTAGTTAACTTAACCACCACGCTGTTCCTAAAAACATTTCGGGGAGTACGAGCTATTTCCCAGTTTGATTAGCCTTTCACCCCTACCCACAGATCATCCGGAAACTTTTCAACGTTTATCGGTTCGGTCCTCCAGTACGTGTTACCGCACCTTCAACCTGTCCATGGGTAGATCACAAGGTTTCGCGTCTACCTCCCCTGACTATACGCCCTATTCAGACTCGCTTTCGCTTCGGATCCGTGTCTTAAACACTTAACCTTGCCAGAGAAGAGTAACTCGTAGGCTCATTATGCAAAAGGCACGCCGTCACGCCACCTGGACGCTCCGACCGCTTGTAAGCACACAGTTTCAGGTTCTATTTCACTCCCCTGTTCGGGGTTCTTTTCACCTTTCCCTCACGGTACTGGTTCACTATCGGTCTCTCAGGAGTATTTAGCCTTACCGGATGGTGCCGGCAGATTCCCACAAGGCGTCTCCGACCTCGCGGTACTCAGGATACTACTAGACTAATGGTACTTACGTGTACGAGGCTCTCACTCTATATTGCCAGGCTTCCCATCCTGTTCCACTTCATTGCATTATAATCATATCGTAGTCCTACAACCCCACATATGCCGTAACATAAGTGGTTTGGGCTCTTTCCCGTTCGCTCGCCACTACTTAGGAAATCATTATTATTTTCTCTTCCTCTGCTTACTTAGATGTTTCAGTTCGGCAGGTTTGCGTATTATATACGACTAGTCTTCAACTAGCCAGGTTTCCCCATTCGGAAATCACCGGATCAATTCATATTTGCTAATCCCCAGTGCTTATCGCAGCTTATCACGTCCTTCATCGCCTCTGAGAGCCAAGGCATCCCCTGTGTGCTCTTATTTACTTTCTTCTCTCCATAGCCTTTTGCGCCTATGGAAATGCTTTTTTTGATCATTGTTAACTCTTTACGAACAAAATACATAGTACATAACTGCTACTAACTTCCCTGTCCGGATAAATCCTTCTGTTCAGTACATCGTAACGTGTACATAACTGTTTCTTCTGTCCAAGCTAACAACCTATCTATTGTTGTTTGCTCTTCTTTTTTAACTTCTTCCAATATGTCAAAGAACTTTTCAATCCCGGGTCGGCTGTTGCCAGTTTCCCTATTTCTGTACCTTTTATATTAAGTACCGGTGATGGTGGAGAATAACGGAGTCGAACCGTTGACCTCCTGCGTGCAAGGCAGGCGCTCTAGCCAGCTGAGCTAATCCCCCTTAAGATTCAATATGTAGTCCCGAGCAGATTTGAACTGCTGACCCCTACATTATCAGTGTAGTGCTCTAACCAAACTGAGCTACGGGACTAATTGTCTTTACTGCAGTATGAGAACACTATGTGATGTTTCATCCTATGGGTTTTCTTTTTTGAGATCTTGTGTCATTTATATCATTTTACGTAGCGAGTAGTCAATCCTACTCCAGAAAGGAGGTATTCCAGCCGCACCTTCCGGTACGGCTACCTTGTTACGACTTAGCCCCAGTTATCGGTTTTACCCTAGGACGCTCCTTGCGGTTACATACTTTAGGTACCCCCAACTTCCATGGCTTGACGGGCGGTGTGTACAAGGCCCGGGAACGTATTCACCGCGTCATTGCTGATACGCGATTACTAGCGAATCCAACTTCAAGAGGTCGAGTTGCAGACCTCTATCCGAACTGTGAATGGCTTTTTGAGATTTGCTTGCTGTTACCAGCTTGCTGCCCTCTGTACCATCCATTGTAGCACGTGTGTAGCCCCGGACGTAAGGGCCATGATGACTTGACGTCGTCCCCTCCTTCCTCTCTGTTTGCACAGGCAGTCTGTTTAGAGTCCCCACCTTAACGTGCTGGCAACTAAACATAGGGGTTGCGCTCGTTGCGGGACTTAACCCAACACCTCACGGCACGAGCTGACGACAGCCATGCAGCACCTAGTTTCGTGTGATTGCTCACTGATCTATCTCTAAATCATTCACTAACTTTCAAGCCCGGGTAAGGTTCCTCGCGTATCATCGAATTAAACCACATGCTCCTCCGCTTGTGCGGGCCCCCGTCAATTCCTTTGAGTTTCACCCTTGCGGGCGTACTCCCCAGGTGGAATACTTAACGCTTTCGCTTAGCCGCTAACTGTATATCGCTAACAGCGAGTATTCATCGTTTAGGGCGTGGACTACCAGGGTATCTAATCCTGTTTGATCCCCACGCTTTCGTGCCTCAGCGTCAATAAAACCATAGTAAGCTGCCTTCGCAATCGGTGTTCTGTGACATATCTATGCATTTCACCGCTACTTGTCACATTCCGCCTACCTCTAGTTCATTCAAGCTCATCAGTATCAAAGGCACTGCGATGGTTGAGCCACCGTCTTTCACCCCTGACTTAATAAGCCGCCTACGCACCCTTTAAACCCAATAAATCCGGATAACGCTTGGATCCTCCGTATTACCGCGGCTGCTGGCACGGAGTTAGCCGATCCTTATTCCTTCGGTACATTCAGCTTCCTACACGTAGAAAGGTTTATTCCCGAATAAAAGCAGTTTACGACCCAGAGGGCTGTCTTCCTGCACGCGGCATGGCTGGTTCAGAGTTGCCTCCATTGACCAATATTCCTTACTGCTGCCTCCCGTAGGAGTCTGGTCCGTGTCTCAGTACCAGTGTGGGGGGTCATCCTCTCAGATCCCCTAGTCATCGTCGCCTTGGTGGGCCGTTACCCCGCCAACTAGCTAATGACACGCATGCCCATCTTATTCCTATAAATATTTGATCATTACTCAATGCTGAGCTGTGATTTTATGCGGTGTTAATCCGAATTTCTTCGGGCTATCCCCCTGAATAAGGTAGGTTGCATACGCGTTACGCACCCGTGCGCCACTTTTCGATTAGTGCAAGCACCAATCTATCGTTCGACTTGCATGTATTAGGCCTGCCGCTAGCGTTCATCCTGAGCCAGGATCAAACTCTCCATTGTAAAATGTGTTGTTTGAACGCTGACCATTCTTAACTTAATTAATAATAGTCTTTATTCTATTTGTATTGTCTGATAGAAATTAACTCTAAAATAATAGCACCGGTATCATGTACTTTGAATCAGCACTCTCTTACCTCGCTACGCTATAAATGACATCTCTTTAATGAACTTGTCGGAATCTCCTCGCGGTTCTCCCTTCTATATCTTATAAACATGATCCCTATGTTTCTGCAAGGTCTTTATCATCCCCGCATCTGTTTAAAATCACATCCTTTCAATCTTTGTTATACTTACCAGACTCCGTCCGGTAAATCCCCGTTTTGTTGGGACTGCAAAGGTAAGAATCTTTTTGATCTTGTCAAGCTTTTTTTTATCTTTTTTTTAAAGTCCTTTAAAACCCTAAAACAAACAACTCAACAATCTCAATCCCTACCCCAGCTTATCAATGTACTAATCCCTAACTACCCCAATCCTTCTTATCCTTCCCTCCGTAGCGGGTTGCAAAAGTAGAAAAAATTTCAACCACACCAAACATTTATATCAACTAATTTGCTATCCTCAGCTAACACCCTAATAAACAACAAGAAAAAGTTTAGGATAAAGTTCATTCATCATTAGGTTCTACTAAGCTATTAAAAATTCAAACCGCCAATCCAAGGATTGAAACGATATATATCTTCTAAAAATTTATTAATCATCAACAATTAGATCCCAAATACCTCTACATTTAACTGGGATTTAAAGTGTAAAAAGAATAAAAACAAGATTAAATATCACCCATAATGAGATCAAAAAAATTATAATTGACAATTTACATGTAGCCTTTATTTGGCTTTAGGAAATAAAGTAGAAGCTCTGCATTACAAACAACGCTAATGTCGACAAGTCAATGCATAATAAGGCATTAAACTGGCTATTACATAGAATGGTTAATTAACATCTGTGCGAACTACACGCTAATTGGCTCCTATGTGTTTGGTTGAGTATCCTATAGGAGCATAAAGAACTACTAATGACTAACTATAATTAGTTAACCAGGCAGTTATTACCAATTGTTTCTTGAGTATCCATCACAACATTGTAAGGGTGTATACCCTGTCCAGAGATTTTTGTTTATTTCCTGTTTGCAGGAAGTAGGTGTGTATGTAGTGGGGCCGGTGCAGCGGCTGAGATTTTGTTTTGAGGTTTGAGGTTAGAGGTGTTGATTTTGGTTTTTG